>CAWDOB010000003.1:3867500-5169324 GCA_963803815.1 uncultured Planctomycetaceae bacterium | reverse complement strand
CGGTGCTGATGACGGCCCTCACCAGCGGCATCGGTCTCGTCCCGCTGGCCCTCGCCGCCGGCGAGCCGGGCAAAGAGATCCTATACCCCGTCGCCACGGTGATTATCGGCGGGCTGCTGACCAGCACCGCCGCGGAGTTCGTCGTCCGCCCGGCCCTGTTCTGGGCGATCGGTCGCCCCGCCGGCCGCCGGCTGGCGTCGTCCGCCGGCGAAGCCGTCGCGCTCACCGAAGAGTCCGAAGCTCACGTTTGAAGCGTTTCCCCGAGCGTAGGGAACGTCCCTCCGCTCATTTGCCCCCTGTTCTTTCCAGAAGGAGTCTGAGATGTCCCGCCGACTATTCACCCTGACGACCGCCGCCCTCACGCTGGCCGCCGTCGCACCGCTCACACCCGCCGCTGATGTTCCGACCGCCCCGGCGGTGGTCGCGGCGAAGCGTGAAGTCGTCGCCTACCGGGCGGAGAAGTGGCAGTCCGCCCACTTCGACGACGCCAAGCGAGTCGAGAAGCACGTCGCGACCCTGAAGAAGCTCGGCTGCGAGGTGAAGACCAGTCAGCACGGCGGCCACACCGATGTCTCCCATCGCTGCCCGAAGTGGATGGAGATCGCCTTCGACACCCACGAGAAGGCTCACGCCTGGGAGGAGTGGCTGAAAGCCAACGGCTTCGAGACTCGCCACTCCCACTGAACCGTCCTCACCCGCCCAAGACGTTTCCGGGCGGTTCCCGCCTCCACGAAGGTTGCATGGATGCAAACCCGAAAGAGAACCGCCGCTCTCGCCGCCATGGCGACCCTGTCGATCTTCGCGGCGACGACGGCGGTGACTTTGAGCCACGAACACGAGGTTTCGACCTCCGCATTGGTGCCGCACCTCGTCGGCGATGCGTTCGCCGCGTGGTGGAACGGCTCCGAGGCGCAAGCCCTGTACCGCCGGTGGGACGGCCACCTCGGCGAACTTTGCGCGAACCCGTCCCACCGCCACTGACCTCGTTTCCCGTCCCACCCGGACTCATATCCGGGCGGGGCACATTCCACGTTTCAGAAGGAATTCACCATGATCCGCCCCGCCGCCCCCCTCGCCGCCGGCCTCGCGCTGACCGTCTCCGCCGCCTTTATCGGCTGCGCCCCGGAGGCCGACGACGCCCCAGTGATGACGGACGCCCCGCCGGCCGCCGCAGATCCGCACGCCGGTCACGACCACGGCGCTCATCCGACCGAAGGCCCGCACGGCGGCGGGCTGATCGAACTGGGTGACGAGGAGTACCACGCCGAACTGATTCACGACGACGCCGCGGGCACCGTCACGATCTACATGCTGAACGACCACGCGGACGCGGCCGCCCCGATCGACGCCGCCGAACTGACGGTGACGGCGATGCACGACGGGAACCGCGAGACGTTCAAGCTCGCCGCCAACCGGGACGCGAACGACCCGGCCGGGAAGTCGTCGCGGTTCGTCTCCACCGACGCCGAACTCGCGGAGCACCTCGATGAAGAAGGTGGCGAAGCGAAGCTGATGGTCAAGATCGCCGGCCGCTCCTACACCGGCGACATCGTCCACGAAAATGACCACGAAGGGCACGACCACTGAACCCCAGGCTGGATTGCACGGCGCCCCTGACGCGATTTCGCCCCGGGGGCGTCGTCCGAGTCCCCGGGGTCCGGCTTCGGCCGGTCCTCGGGGATTTCAATACCGGCTTTGGAACTATTGAACGATGAACGAACCAACCGAGACCGGCAAGCCGGACGGCGACCATGTTCGATGGCTCCGTCGCGGCCGATGGGTGGAAGTCGCCAGCCTGGCTTACAACATCACGGAGGTCGGGGTCTCAACGACCGCGGGGTTCCTCACCGGCAGTTCGGCCCTCATCAGTTGGGGTATGGACAGTGCGGTGGAGTCGATCTCCGCCGGCACGATGATCTGGCGGCTGCACGGCGAGGAACGCGGCATCGGCCGCCGCGACGTGCTGCGGCGAAAGAAGATCGCGCTGGGTGTGATCTCCGCGGCGTTCGTCGTCGCGGTCGCGTTCATCCTATACGAGGCCGCCAGCAAGCTGATCCGGCAGGAGACAGCGGGATTTTCGTGGTGGGGCGTCGGCATCCTGCTGGTCTCGCTGGGCGTCAATCCGCTGCTGGCGTGGGGTAAATACCGCTACGGGAAGAAGCTGGATTCTCCGGCGCTGAAGTACGACGCCGTGGATACGCTCATTTGCGAGTACCAGACGATCGTGGTGCTTGCCGGGATGGGCCTGTCGAAGTGGCTGGGCTGGTGGTGGGCCGACCCGGTCGCGGCGCTGCTGATCGTCCCCTACGTCGCCTGGGAGGGCTTCGAGGCCGGGCGCGACGCGCTGGACGTGGACCCGGACGCAGACGCCGAACCCGCCGCCGACGACTGATCCCGCTCCCCGCGGTCCTCTATCAACCCGACGTCAAGATCGCATACCTGCATGAACGCACTCGAAATCGCCGCCGGACTGTTGGAAGCGGTCCTCTGGTACTTCTTTCTCTGGTTCGGGCTGGACTCGATCCGCAAGGAGCGGAACCCGTGGTTCGCCGCGGCGGTCCTGCTGGCGCTGGGCTACGCGGCGTTCGTCGCCTGCCCGTGGGTCCGCGACACCGACGCTTGGGAGCGGATCGTCCGCTGATCCCTTCGCGGCGCGGCTCTACGCCGCGGCCGGATCCGTTACCAGTTTGCGCCGTCGGCCATCCAGGTGATCTCTTTGCATCAATTCTCCCTCCGATATGTACACGAAGAAAACGCTGCCGCTGAGCAAGATGCTGCGGTGGACCCGCGGGCCGCTCGTGGCGTTCGTATTCATCGGGACCGTTCCGGTATTCCTGTACGACGTGGTCGGGTTCCGGTGGCTGCACGTGCCGTGGATGCCGCTCGGCGTGCTCGGCACCGCGGTGGCGTTCATCGTCGGCTTCAAGAATAACGCCTCCTACGACCGGCTCTGGGAGGCCCGGAAGATCTGGGGGGGCATCGTCAACACGTCACGGTCCTTCACCGTGATGGTCAAAGACTTTAAAGACTTTGTCGCGGACCCGAACTTCCCGGACGCCGACCTGCGGGAGGTCCATCGCGAACTGGTTCATCGCCACGTCGCGTGGCTGACGGCGCTGCGACACCAATTGCGGGCTAGCCGCCCGTGGGAGAATACGACGATCTCTGCGACCGGCCGTGCGCCGCGGGGGGTCAAAGTCCGGGTTCCCGAGGCGGAATCGTCCGCGGATCAGGATCTTGAACCCTACCTCTCCGCGGCGGAGCGGTCGGAGGTGTCGGCCAAAGGGAATCAGGCGTCGCAGATTCTCGGCGTCCAGTCGCGGCGCCTCCGCGAACTCCGGCAGCGGGACCTGCTCGGTCGGTTCGAGCACGTCGAGATGGAGCGGACGCTCGCGGAACTCTACGCCCTGCAGGGCAAGTGCGAGCGGATCAAAAACTTCCCGTATCCCCGCCAGTTCGCCACGCTCAACTACTTCTTCGTATGGCTCTTCATCCTGCTCCTGCCGCTCGGCGTGATGGAGGAGTTTGAGACGGTCGGCGAACACATTCTCAAGTCGCACGGTTCGGACGGTGGCGGCCGGCTGGGGCCGATTTGGAGCGTGACCGGGGAGCGCTTCATCTGGTTCGCCATTCCGTTCAGCGTCATCGTCTCTTGGGTGTTCTACGCGCTCGAACTGGTGGGCGAACACTCCGAGAACCCGTTCGAGGGGGGGCCGAACGACGTACCCATCACGGACCTCTCGCGGAGCATCGAGATCGACATCCGTCAGCTGATCGACGACGAGAACATTCCCCCCGCCCTGGAGTGGCGTCGGGACACCGTGCTGTAGGGAGCTTCGTTCGTCGCCCCCGATCCGCTTGTAAGAGCTTGCCCATGACCGGCGCCCACTCTCACGCCACCGCCGACGACGGCAAAACTTTCGCCCCTAAGATAGAACTGAACGTCGTCTCCGTCGCCGTAGAGGCGGGGTACGGCTTCTGGCCCGGGTCGCTGACGTTGCTCGCGGACGCCGGGCACAACCTCTCCGAAACGCTTGAAGCGACCTCCTCTAATGACCGGCAATCACTCGCACGCACACGCCGGCCATGCACAGGCGGTCGCCCCGGAGGAGCCGATGAGGGCTGACGACGACCACCAAGGCCATGACCACGCCCCCAGCGAGGGAGACGAGGAGGGGCACGCGCATGGCGTGATCTTCGGCTACAACATCGAACTCGTCTTCGCCGTCGCCAGCGGGGTGTGCGTCGGCGTGGGCTGGCTGCTCGACACGTTCGCGCCGGTCCACTGGGGGCTGCCGGTGGGCCTGTACGTCGCGGCCTACTTCTTCGGCGGCTACTTCACCGTTCAGGAGGCGATCGGCAAGATCCGCCGGAGGCAGTTCGAGATCGACTTCCTGATGCTCGTCGCCGCGGCCGGGGCGGCGGCGCTGGGCGAGTTCTTCGAGGGGGCGCTGTTGCTGTTCCTGTTCAGCATCGGCCACGCCTTGGAAAACTACGCGATGGGCCGGGCCCGGCGGGCGATTGAGGCGCTGGCGGAGCTCGCGCCGGACACCGCCCGCGTCCGGCGAGGCGACGACGTGGTCGAAACTCCGGTCGAAGAACTGGCGGTCGGCGACACGGTGGTGGTCCGGCCCGACGAACGGATCGCGGCCGACGGGTTCGTCGTGGTCGGGCAAAGCGCCGTTGACCAGTCGCCGATCACCGGGGAGAGCATTCCCGTCGACAAACGGCCGGTGGACGACCCCGACGCCGTGGCCGACCCGGAGGCGCTGGACAAGGTCCATCGTGTCTTCGCCGGCACGATCAACGGCAGCGGCGTGCTGGAGGTCCGCGTTACGCGACGGGCCGGCGAAAACACGCTGGCCCGCGTCGTGGAGATGGTCGCCGGCGCCGAAGGCGGAAAGTCGCCGACGCAGCGGTTTACGGACAAGTTTCAGCGAATCTTCGTCCCGGCGGTTCTGGCGCTCGTAGTCCTCCTGCTATTCGCCCCGCTCGTGCTCGACGAGTCGTTCGGCGAGAGCTTCTACCGGGCGATGGCGGTGCTGGTGGCCGCCAGTCCCTGCGCCCTCGCCATCGCCACGCCCAGCGCGGTGCTGAGCGGCGTGGCCCGCGCCGGCCGCGGCGGCGTGCTGGTCAAGGGCGGATCGGCACTGGAAGACCTCGGCACGCTGACGGCGATCGCCTTCGACAAGACCGGCACCATCACCCGGGGCGAGCCGCGACTGACGGACGTGGTCCCCGGCGACGGGGTCGAGGAATCGGAACTACTGTCGGTCGCCGCGGCGGTGGAAGAGTTGAGCGACCACCCGCTGGCCCGCGCAGTGGTCCGCGACGCGCACGGGAGGCTCGGCAACGCCGAGCGACCGACCGCCCGCGGCCTCGAGAGCATCACCGGTCGCGGCGTGCGTGCCGACGTCGACGGCGAGGCGACCCACATCGGTAAGGACGACCTGTTCGCCGAGGTGGAGGGTTCGCCGCTGCCCGACGCGGTGCGGGCGTCGGTCGAGCGGCTGGAAGAAGCCGGGCGTACGACGATGATCGTGCGCCGCGGCGCCCGCTACCTTGGCGTCCTCGGTCTGATGGATACCCCCCGCGCCGACGCCGCGGCGGTCATCCGCGAGTTGCACGATATGGGCGTCCGCCGGACGATCATGATCTCCGGCGACAACGGCAAAGTCGCCGACGCCGTCGCCCGCGAGGTCGGCATCGACGAGGCGTGGGGCGACCTGATGCCCGACGACAAGGTCGCCGCGATCGAGAAACTGCGGGCCGGCGAGGGCCGGGTGGCGATGGTCGGCGACGGCGTGAACGACGCTCCCGCCATGGCCGCGGCGACGGTCGGCATCGCCATGGGCGCCGCCGGCTCGGACGTGGCGCTGGAGACGGCCGACGTGGCCTTGATGACCGACGACCTGCGGCACCTACCGTTCGCCGTGGGTCTGTCCCGCAAGAGCCGCGGCATCATCCGCCAGAACCTCTGGTTGAGTTTGGGCATGGTCGCGTTCCTTGTCCCGGCGACCATCTTCGGCCTCGGCATCGGCCCGGCCGTTGCGCTGCACGAGGGCTCGACGTTGATCGTCGTCTTCAACGCTCTGCGGCTGCTCGCCTACCGCCGGTCGGCGCCCGGAACGGCGACGGCTTGAACGCGAAGACTTTCACGCTCTCGGCGTGATCGAACGTCGACACGACCCGCAGCTCTGCCGTCGGGCCGTGCCGGACAGCGTCTGAACGACGATCGTTCTCGAAAGAGAACCGGCCGCCGCCTTCGGGGGCGGCGGCCGGCGGGGTCGTGACCGACGTTCCGTGCCTCATCGCACGCGGTCGCGGGACCCAGCCGCAAGGAAGGCCGCGGGGTCGGCCCGTACGTCACGGACGCAGTCTTCGCAGCAGACGAAGACGGTTTGGTCGCCGACCGGCACCTTCCACGGCGTCCCCATCGCGCCCAGCCTGCGGTCCTCGACAGGGCAGATGACTTGGTCGTACAACGCATCGCGGTCGGCGGCGGTCGCCCGCACGGGCAGACCGACCGCCGGCGGGGCGACGATCCGCGTGGTCTGCCGCACGACGACGCCGTCCGGCCCGGCCCCCGGCACGCCGTCCAGCCGCACCGCCACGGCGACCCGCCGGCCGGCGACCTTGCCGAGGTTCAGCGGCAACGCGAGCGGTTCGGGGCGCCCATCGCGGTCGCGGGTCGGGGTGAGTTCGTACCGGTATTTCTTCTCGCTGCCCTCGACCCGCAGCGCCACCACGCCGCTGACGCGGTCCGTCGGCAGGGCACGGCCGTCGGCGTCGGTCAGCCAGAAATGCAGGCCGGCGTGATCGACCAGGGTTTCCACCCGCAGACGCCCGAACCGGTCCACCTCGCCGCCGTGCGCCCCGTGGTCGTGCCCGGCGTGTTCGCCGTGTAGGCCGCTGTGGTCGTGCCCCGCATGATCGTCGCCGGGGGCGCCGTGATCGTGCCCGGCGTGGTCCCCATGGTCGTGGCCCGCATGATCGCCGTGGTCGTGACCCGCGTGGGGGTCGTAGGCGGACTGGGCCGCGGCGACGTTCGCCGTCAGCAGGGCGAGGGCGGCGGTCGAGATTAGGGTCTTCATCCAAGGCTCCTTTGGTCGTGGCTACGTATTTCGACTCCGGCGGTGACCGGAACCGAGTGACTCCTTCGCATGCCCCGTGCCGACGACGGCGCCCGCCGGCCTCGGCGCAATCAAAGTCCTATAAGTCAGAGGGATCGCCGCTCCGGGCGCCTCGGCGGAGGCGCCCGACCCGTCACGGAGCGGTTGTCGTTCCGACAATCGCGCCGTCGTCCTGATCACACAACGTTCAGGCGAGTTCCCACCGGCGGCGCGGCAATGGACTCGGAGCGACGGACGAAGCCGCACCCCGGCCGCCCACCGCCGTTCCGCGACCCGCCGCCCCTCCTGCATCGGCGGGGTCCAATGCAATGACAGCTGACACGGCGGGCGGCCGCTGATCACTTAAAGAACCAGTTCCTCACATGACTTCCGGAAGCGAGATCGTGACGGAGCGCCTGGCGTCCCGGACGGCCTGACTTCGCCGGTGAGGCGGCCTGATCCCTCGTGACGGCGGCGCAGACCCCCGTTAGCGATCATGGATGAACGTGCCGCTTTCTCGTATCGCGTCGCTGAACTGTGCGGTTCCAAGCGTCGCCGGCTACAGCACGTCGATCGCGTTGACCTCCGCGAACGGGAACTCGTCGTCGCCGGCCATCTTGCCGACGTCGACGTCTCCGCTCGCCACGGCGAGCAGGTCCGGGTTCTCGTGCAGCCGCCCGGCGACGTGCCGGGCGATCGCCGCGGCGACGATCTCCTGCTTGTGGGGGTTGTCCCTGTTGCTGTTCCCGGACCGGGCGCCGGATGACTTCAGGTCCGCCACCACGGCGACGACGCAGTTCAGGAATGTCGGCTGCGAAGAAGCCTCGGCCCACGCCCATGTCCGCGATCCCTTCCAACTCCACCCGCTCCAGCTTCCGCTCCGGCGGGTAACCGGGCCTGGTACCGCCCTTTGAATTCAGCTCTTCGCCGATCTGGCACCTCCCCGCCGCCGGCCAGCTTGATACGCCGAGCAAGAAAAGGAACGCCCGGAGCCGACGATGTCCTAACTCGTTCGCGGTTTCACGGAGCGTCCGGCAACGGGTCTGAATCGCTCCTGCAAACTTGTTTGGGAGCGATCGTGCATTTGAGTTCGTCGATGTCTGCGTCGTCGAACCGGGTAAACTTTACGACGCCCATTAGGAACGGGGACGGATCGTGCGACACGCTGTTCCGCGCCTCAGGGATGGGCTGCCGCGGTGCGGACTGCGCCGCCGCAGTGGAGTGCCGAACCTCTTCGCCTGGACCTCACAGTCGCCGCGACGCCGTGCACGGCGACCCACGCAGCCCGGTCACCCGCCGTGCGGCGCCCCCACCGGTCCGAGGCGCTTTTCGACGAGGCCCGTGACGTCCGCAAGTCGCAGCGCTCCGATCAGATAGGCGACCGTCCGTAGCGTTGGGGAGGGGGCGGGCAGACCCGTCGGCTCGGACCGCCCCCGAACGATCCGCTCAGCGGCGGATCGCGACGTGCCCCGACGTGCGGACACCACGCCTCCGAGATCGGCGACGGCCGCCTCGAACTCGCTCAGCCGCGTCCCTCGTCCCGACGCAGGCTCGTCGTCGACCACGGCGACGAGACCGGTGGACTCCTCAAGCCAGACCTGTCGGCCGAGGGTCCGCGGAGCGGACAGCGCCTTCACCGTCGCCCAATAGACCACCGCTCCGAGGTCGGGGTTCGTCAGCGGGCTGAGCAGGAAGTTCAAGTTGCCGGCAACGTCCGCCGGCGCCAGTTCGGGCACCGCGGGCAGCAGCGGGTGATGCATCGGGTGCACGGACCGATCGCCCGGCCCGACGAGATCCGCAATCGCCTGACGCACGACATCGGCTTCAACGCCGTAGTCCGATTTCATTGTGTCGACCTCCATATGGGGGTCGAACGGCGGAGGGGGATCTTCTTGCGACATGTGCTGCGAGACGTGGGAGCGGTCGACGGGGGCGTCAGTGGGTCGCGGGCAACGGCGCCCCGACGGGGCCGACGTGGTTTGCGAACAGATCGGTCACGTCGGACAGTCTCAGCCCCCCGACGAGGTACGCGACCAGGGGCGGGGCGTCGCTTGGGGCCGACCCGCCACGCTCGGCTTCGGCGCCGTCGGCTCCCCGATCGGGGCGGGAGCGGCGATGCATCTCAATGCGAGCGGACACGACGCCCCCCGCGTCCGCGACAGACCCCTCGAACGCCGCCAATCGCCCCATACGACCGGCCCCCGGGAGGTTGTCGACTGCCGCCACAAGTCCGGTCGACTCGTCCACCCGAACCACTCGGCTGACCGGCGACGACGCCTGCTGAGCCATTGACCCCTGCATCGCGGCGACGGTGTCGAGCCGCGTGTTCATCAATCGCGTCAATTGAAAGTTGAAGTCCGCTCCCGCGTCGGCGGCCGGCGTGAGCTCCGGTTCCGCCGGAAAGATCGGGTTGTGCATGAGATGACTGCCGGGCGCCGTCCCTCCCATGAGCTCGGCGATCTCGTCCTCCACTTTTTTGCGAGCTTCAGCGATCTGTTCCGGCGAGAGATTCGAGGCGCCTCCATCCCCCTCGTCGTCCGCCTCACGCGGATCGTCGTCAAATTCGTCGTCCGGGTCGGCGGGCATCGGATTAGTGCGAACGGGCGAGAAAGGTCGAATCGATTTGAGATCCGCAATCTAGCGTGATGTCGCCGGGGGCGGAATCGTCCTGCGAGCCGGCGCCGGGGCGGGCACGCTGACCTTCACCGGCGACCCGGCCGTCGAGATCACGGGCAAGCTGATCCTGGACCTCGGCGCCGGCGCTGACGAAGCCACAGTGGAGGACGTTTTCGTCGATCGCTTCATCCTGCTGGACCGCGGCGGCGACGACACGCTGAACGTCAGCGACACCGATATCGACGGGCCGCTCTTCGCGAACGGCCATGCAGGAATCGGTGCGATCACGTTCCACGAAGGTGGAACTGCGACGGCGCTTGCGATCGGGACCGATAGTGGCCATTCCGTCCACGGTAACGGGGCCGTGGTGTCACCGCCGCTCGCCGGTTGATCCGGTCGTCGGAGGGTCGAATGAGCCGGGCGGCCCCCCCCCTCCGAGAGACTTCCCGCTCGATAAGCCCGTTCAGACGGCAGGCACGTGATTAACATTCCGCGTGCAGTGTCACTCAAGCAGACAGGCAGTTCCCGTCGGTCCCGCGAGCGAACTCCACGGAGTTCGTTAGCGGGAAGCGGGAGAGGATCGCCTCTCCCAGGCTGGTGTACTCGTCGATCTCCTGATCAAGTCGCAGACAGCAATGCACGCCTGGACGTTCGGCGGGACCGTTTCGCCGCGGCACGGGCGCCGTTCCGGCGGACGACGGCCGTAATGCTTGCCGTTTTGCTCCGGGGGTCAGTACCCGCCACCGACTGACGGGCGGCGCTGGACGGAGAAGGCCGCAGCTCTGCAACGATAGGCCCGGGGGTGCTCGCCCCGGCGCCCGGCAGCTTGACTCCCGTCCGCGACAGAAAGTCTCTTTCCGTCGCCCCCGTGCCCCTGCTGCGAGTCAGCGGGACTGGAAGCATGCGGTACGGTTTGACGCGCACGTTCGGGACCAAGGGAGGCCCCACGCTACCGCCAGGCACGCAACAAGGCGGAGGCAGGCCGGCGTCGGTCGGAACGCTCGCTACCACGAGAGCGGGCCGGTGCGGGACACGACGAACCCGACCGCATTCAAAGCCCCCATGGCGGCGTGCGGGAGACCGGCGGCGTCGATAGGCGGGTCTGTCTTCAGCGAGAATCTCAAGGATGCCCCCTCAACCCGCCGGACAAGCGGACCCGGTGCGACAGCGACAGGGCCGGCACGCCATTGAGCAGGACGACCGGCGGGGGGAGGATGACGGAAGCACCCCCCGGGAGTCCCGGCGAGCATCACCGGCATCTCTGCGTTCGACACGACGATCACTGCGTTACCGGCGAGGCAGGTTCGGCCGATCCGCTGCGATGCCGGATCGAAGGCCATATGCAGTCGGCTGTCCGCAGTATCGTGACCGTAATGCCGCAATACGGTCGCGGGCGATCGGCCCCGGTGAAACGACTAACCGGTTCAGGATTCTTAATGCGCCGGGGGATAACGGTGTCGAGGAGCGCAGCGTCGCGATCGACGATAGGCCGAATCGGCCCACTGCGGTGGACCACGTACCCCACCGCCCGCGGCGCTGCCGGCACTGTCGGAGTTGACGCCGCGGCCCGTTCGATCCGCTCCGCTCGCAACGGCCCCCGCAGCACGACATCCTTGACGGATCCTGCCATCCGAAGCACGTGAAGGAACGACAGAACTGGGCCGTCGTGCAGCAGCACGACCGGCGGGGGCAGAAGGGGCGGCGCCCCGCGGCCCGAATCCGGACGCGATCCCCCATGCTGCCAGCCGGGCGGCCGCGATCACGTCGGTCATCATCACCAGCGTGTCGCCGACGCGGGGGCGATCGGCGGGTTCGCCTCCAAGGACCGCATCGGACACGGCCGCATCCAATCGCACCGTGTCGGTGCCCGGGACGACAGGCTCCGCTGCGACCGCGTTCAGCCCGATCGGATCCATCCCCTCGGCGCCCGGCGGGCCGGGGAGGAACCGATCGAATCGCGGAACCGCAGCCAAGGTTGATGACTGCATGTTCAAGGTCGGCCGTTCGGCCTGTTCCGCGCAGGGCGGGCGCCGGTCGGCGGAGCCGCGTCGGCAAACGGAGTCTGCGGCCGTTTTTTGTTACCGTTACGCGCCAGGGGTCGATACCCGGCACCGATCGGCGGTTCATGATGCAACGAAAACGATTTTCCCCCAATACGCACGGTTCGAGAGCACTCGCGGCGGCCCTGGCAGTTGGGCTTCCCCTCCGGACAGAGAAATCTATTAATGTTGCCTTTGAGTACCTGCTGCGAGGCGGTGCAACAGGAGGTAGTCGGCACGGCTTGACGCACAGGTTGCGGGCAATGGGACGGACTCCCGGTCGCCCATTTGAGTACCGGGCGGAAACGGACCGGCACTGACCGATACGCCCAGTTCACGGCAAAACCGGCCCGACGCGGGACACCACGAACCCGATCCCGTCCAGCGCCCCCGCGGCGGACTCGGGAAGACCGGCGGCGTCGGCCGGCGGGTCGATCTTCAGCGGGAACTTCAGCGACGCCCCCTGTGACCAGTCGGCCAACCGGATCATGTGGGTCAGCGAAAGGGTCGGCACGCCATCGACCAGCACCACAGGCGGGGGGAGCGCCGCCCGCTTCCGCGACCGGCGTGCGCCGGGTTTGCCCGCACCCAAGACCAAGTTCGCTACGGTTTCGATGTCGGTCACGACCACCACCGTGTCGCCCGCCCGCGGCCGGTCCGCCGCCTCACCGCCCAAGGTCGCCTCGGCCAGCGCGTTGTCGATCCGGACCGCGTACGTGCCCACGGCGACCAACTCACCCGAGACATGATGAGTGCCCAGCACGGTCGCCCCGCCGCGATGACCGGCGAGGAAGCGGTCGAACAGCAGGACCGGCGCCACGGGCGCCGGCCGGCCGGTCAGCAGGGCGGTGACGTCCACACCCTCCTTCGCCAATCGCTCCAGCAGCCAGACCGCGGGCGGCGTCCGGCCGTCGAGGGCGTCGCTGATCCGGGGCTGCGGTACGCCCCACGCCCGCGCCGCGGCGGACTGGCTGCCGTGCAACGTGAGCAGCGTTGCCCCAACCCGCTCCGCCAACTCTGCGTGCGGACCTGCGGGGGCGGACCGGCGGGGCGAACGGGCTTTCCGTGGGGGCTTCCTTGAACACCGCGGCTGAGCGGCTGGTGAAGGGTCTTCTGGTGGAGTCGCGACGGGCATGCCGAACAATCTACGGCGCCGCACCCAGCAGCCGTACAGCTATCGCATATCCCGTTATGTTTCGCGAAACAGGAGACTCTGATCGGGGCGGTCGGGTCCAGAAAAGCAACGTGAATCGGCTTTTCGTAAGGTAACGTGCATCGCGTTAGATTTTGGTTGTTTGGGCCAAGGCTCGCGGTTCATCCTGCTCGTGAGGAGGCCGTCGGCCGGAGGGGGGCAGGAACGCTGGCGCAGATCACTCGCCCGGGCGAACGTCCTGACAGCCCAAATGTCCAAGGCACGGAACGTCTTAACGATCAATGCGGTCATCACTCGGGCGTCCCGCGTTCATCAGTCAGATCGACCCGACGTTCGGTTGCACCGCAGCAGGCCGTCAGGGCCGAACCCCTTCACGCCCGCAATCCCTGACGAAACCCCGTCGGCTTGCGCACGCGAACCGCCGAGCGACAATAGAGCTGACCCAATCCACGACAGCTCCACCACCGAACAGAAGCATGACTTCGTACGTCACCCCGAACGCCGGCCAGCCGTGGACTAAGGACGAGGAGGCCCTGCTCCTCAACATGACCGACGAAGAGTTCGCCAAGGCGACCGGCCGCACTGCAGGGGGCGGCAAACAGCCGGCGGCGGAAGCTGGGCCTGCCGAATTCGTACAGGGCCTTCGGCCCGGAGGGCGCCAGGGTCTCGGCGGAGGCGGCGAAGGCCCTGACGAACTGCGTGAACGCCCTGCAGCGGGTCGTAACCGGGGCAGCGTCGGAGCTGGCCAAGGGCCGGGCCGGCGCCGATGGAGAGCCCCCGGTCATCCGAATCAGCGACGTGGACGCCGTCCGCCGCGAGCTGTTCGCCGCCCTGCCGCCAGGGCTCGTGAAAAACACGCCTGCCCCCGTGGCGGCAGTGGCGAAGAAGGCGGCCGGCGACGCGGGGAAACCAAAGCTCAAAGCCGCACGGCAGCGGGCCAGTCTCGTCACCTCCGTGGGCCTCTGAATGATCCCATTGATCATTGCGGGCGGCTCGATCAACAGTGTCCACCGCCGCCGGTGGCGCTCGGGACCGCGATGCCGGCGCGTCGCGAAGGCTGCTGCGAATAACTTCCGCTTGCGGGCGATGACGCCACGCTACGCCCCCGCTCTCGCTGGACAACTTCAAGTGCGTCACCAAGACCGCGACGCCCAGTTCGGGGATATCCGTGGCAAGGAACTTGCGGTCGATGCCCATTTCCGCGGGGACGTCCAAGTCGACCCGCTTTAGACGGCGATCCTTCAGCGTCCCGGACCGGGTTTCACCCTCCGGCGAGCGGTCGAACTCCGCGGCGTCGATCAGCGGGAGCCGGAAGGGCGTTGCCGCCTCCTGGCATTTCTACCCATCGTCATCGTCGAAGTCGCCGGCGGTCACGTGCCCCCGGCACGGCAGACCCATCGCCTCCGCGGCGCACTCGCCGATGGCAATCGAAGTGCTCCTATTAAGCTGCACCAAATCTGGCTGCAGCACCACGAGATCCTGCCACCCGTCGGCGACGAATGGATCGCGGTGAGGATGGGGAGCGACGATCACTCGGACTGTTTGTCGATCGGTTCTGTTGCCCGTCGGAGAGGCCTTTTGGGGGCTCGGCTGCGGTGCCGCAATTTTTGGGCGAGTGTTACCGGAAACGGCTACCGTTTCGCACCAGGGATCAGGGCAGGTTCTCGACGTTTTGCCCACAACTGTTCCGCGCCACGTTCGAGGCTCAACGAGACTGCCGAGGTTGCGTTCTTCGTTCAGTCTCGCCGGTTGTAGGACAACTATTAGGTCGACTCGCCGAGGGCGTTTCGCCGGTTCACGACCACCGTGCTGACCTACGGCGAAAGCAGTGTGCGGGCCGCGATCTGGAACAGGGCCGTTCTCCCCGAACCGTCAGAACGCGACTGGAACGACGGCGACCCCGGCGCCGTGAAGCGACCCCGGCGCCGTGATCCGCGTGGGCGCCTCAGTGACGTTCGTCGTGACCGATCTGGGAGCGTCAGGATGGGTACGGCTGCCATGGTGAGCCGAGACGCTTCCCCAAGCGGCGAGGGGAGGTTTTCCACGGGGATGAGCAACGGCCGATGGACTTGGGGGGGGGCGTGCAGACAGCCAAGTACATGTCGCGGCTTGTAGACGATGGAAGTCGTGGTCGCCCTTCTTCGAGAAAGCCTCGGCGAACTGCTCCTGCGCACTGTGAATCTGAATAACGGGGGTCTCGTACGCCGTGCAACGTATTGGTGTCAGGGGTGTCAGGGGTGAAATGAACATTCACAGGCATGGCGACTGCCGCGGTTGTGCCGGGCCCTCCGGTGTGGACCCTGCATTCAGACCACTGCAACGCCGCTGTCTCAAAAGAACCCCTGACACCCCTGACACCCCTGACACGGCACGCCCGCCTCCGCGGTGCCTTCCGCGATCTGGCAATTGGCGGCTCCGCAGGCGAAGCCCCCACGGCGTCGACTCGGCGGCGCGAAAGCCGACGAACGTCTGAAGTCGAGCCTGCGCTGATGCCGTGGAACTGCCCCATTCGCGTCACGGCATACAGTCCCCCCGCGAACCTTTGACGGTCCGTCGGCTGGACACGGTGGCCGGAATCCTCTCTCCGGCCACCGGCCGCGCGCCGCGGCAATCAATCCTCCGGCAACTCCAACCCGTCGGCCTTATCGAGCGACCGCCGCACTTCCGGTTCAGCCTTCACCCTGACGCCGGGGATCACGCGCCGCATCGCCGCTTCCATGCGCGACGTCACGTCGTTGATCAGCGCCTTCGTTAGGTCCTTCTCCGGGACCTCCAGGACGATCTCGTCGTGGATCGCCAGCACGGGCGTGTACCCGGCCCGCCAAAGATCCCACAGGGCGAGGATCAGACCGTCGGCGGCGACGCCCTGGAAGAGCGTGTTGCGGCTGGCGGTGAACAGGCAGTTCGACCGGAACCGGCCGGTCATCGTCACGGTGTCGCGACCGACCAGTTTCTCCACGGCGTTCGCCAGCTCCCTCGAAGGCTTACGGGCGCGCAGATCGGCGGCCCGGGCGTCCGAGAGTTCGGCCCCCAGCGGCTGAGCGGCGTTCCACAGGTAGGAGAGTTCCTCCGACGTGTACGACCGGCCGTCGCGGGTCGTGGGGGCGGCGTCGCGCAGCGCCTTCATGAGCATCCCGCCGGCCCAACCGGCGGGCGCGTGGTCCCCTCCGTATTCGCCGCGTGCGGCGTTGAACGCGGCGGGGGTGAGTTGCAGGCGATCAGCCAGCCGTTGCCCGACATCGACCCCGTCGTCGAGGTACGCCTTCAACTCCGGCACCAGCGTCTCGTAGGCGTCGATGCGGGCCCGCACTTCCGCGTCGGACAATTCGACGCCATAAGTCTCCTTCGCCTGCTTCTTCAACGACGCGGCGCCCATGCCGCCGGGGCGACCGAACGAGACCGCCTTCGCGCCTTGCCGCTCTTCCTTAGCCACCTCGCTCTCGGGTTTATTCAACACGGTCGCGGCGATCCGGCGGTGCAGGTCGACCCCGCTGTTGACGAGGTCCGTCAGCGACCGGCCGAGGTTCAACTGGCTCCCCGTTACTTCGGCCAGCACGCAGAGTTCGACCTGCGCGTAATCCACCGCAATGAACACATGACCGGACCGCGGCGTCAGACATGCTCGCACCGACGGCAAGCCGGGGCCGCCGCGGGGCAGGTTCTGGAGGTTCGGCTTCGAGCAGCTCATCCGCCCGGTATCTTTCAGCGGCCAGAAGTTCGCGTGCGCCCGGCCGCGGGTCTCCGCCAGCGGCGCCAAGTAGGTGCCGTGCAACTTCTGCAGCTTGCGGAACTCGACCAAACCGGCGAGCAACGGCTCGGCATCCGACAGCGCCGCCAGCTCCTCCTCGCCGGTCGCCCATTTCTTGGTGGCCGTCCGCATCTTCGGCAGGTCCGGGCGGCGGGCGTGGAGGTCGTCCAGCAGTTCCTGGAGCGACCCGTCGCTGCCGCGACCGTCGAGAATGAATGGCGTGTTCGCCTCTCCGAAGGTCCGGCCCGACAGTTCTTCGCGGACGCGTGCGATCTCCGCGGTCGCCGCGTCCCGGCCGGCGACCGCCCGGTCGGTGTCGACGCCGACGCCGACGCGTTTGAGCGCGTCGCACAGCACCGCGCACTTCAGTTGCAGATGGTGGGTGAGCGGCCCGTACGCGGTCCACGCGGCTGCCAGGGCGGCATCGCCGGGGTCGCCGAACACTTCGGACCGCTCTTCCCGCACGGCCCGCACGCGCGGCCGCAGCGCGTGAAACAGATCCCATGTGACAACGGCGTCGCGGGCGGCGTACTTCAGCGCGTCGGGGGGGATGGCCACGACCGGCTTGTGCAGGTACTTGCCGAACCCGGTACGCACGTCACCGCCGTCGGCGCCGGCGACCTGTTTCGGCAACTCCACGCCGAGGTACTCGGCGGCGAGGCCGGCCAGGGAGAACTCGCCCCCCTCCCCCTTCGCGGTGCCGGCCGTGGCGAGCTTCAACAGCTTCGCCAGCAGCAGCGTGTCCCAGACGCGGCCGTCCTCGACCGCGTCGTACACAGCGCCCGTAGCGTTCAGCAGCTTCTGCGTCACGGCGAGGTCGAACGGGGCGTTGTGCATGACCCACTCGCACTTGGCGTGCGCCTCCCAAAAGGCCGGGAGACTCTCGCGGGAGACGAACGCACCGCGATCCCCGGCGCACGCCACGCCGAGCACATAGTCCGGCACGAGGTCCGGGCGGTTCTTGCGGATCAGTGTGGTCTCGGTGTCGAACGCGAACGCCGGGGCGAAGGGTTCGTCGCCGGGTTGCCATTCGACGAACTCGACGCGGCGGGCGCCGATGGCCACGGTCCGGCTGACGCGGCCGGCGGCGAGATCGTCAGTGATGAGGAGGCGTCCCATTTCAGAAGCCCTCCGCGAGCGGGGCGTCGTCGGCGACCGCGGGGGTCGGGTCGTTCTCGACAGCACCGATCGTCTGCGGAACGACGCAGTCAGGGTCTTCGTCGACGTTGTGCTCGCTGAGCGCCACGTCCGTGACGTCGGCGGGCGCGGAGAACTCGTCCACCCAATCGGGCAGCGGCGGGAGCTTGATCGGCGTCAGGGGGTTGTCGTTCATGGTCTTGGAATTGACTGAGGTTCAGGAGAAAATCGGTCGCCGCACACGCGGCGACCTTGGGAACGCGGCCTTACGGACTCAGTAGGCAAACGCCGCGGAAGGTCTCCGTAGGCTTGTCGCCCGGCTTGATGCGGTTCTGCCCAGTGTCGATCTCGGTCTCGGTTTCGAGCAGTTCCTTGCTGAAACTGACGGCGTCCAGCGCGTGGACGCTGTTGGTCTGGCACCAGTCGCGATAACGGTCGCGGAGCGTCTCCTTCGGCACGACGGCCCCCGGCTTGACGACGCAGCACTCGTTCAGGAAGTGCCGCAGCGGGTTGCCGAGCAGGGCCAAGCGACCCCGCTCGCGTTTCGTCTCCGCCGTCTCCGCGAACCCGCCGTTGTTCCGCAGGTCGATCCAACCACGCACGGCCCAGAGCAGAATGCCGGGGAGTTCCGCGGCCAGCTTCCGATCCAGCTTGGGATCTTTTTTATGGGCGAAGCTTTTGAGGAACCGGATCGGCAACAGCCGATGAGCCAGCGCACCGCTGTTGTTGGGAAACGCTGGGCGGCCGTTGCCGGCCAGCACGATCTTGATCCGCAGCCGAGTGTTCACGGCGGTCCGTCCCTTCCGATTGACCGCAACGGAGTCCTCGCCGCTGATCGTCAGCAGCCGTTCGACCGGCTTGGCGCGAACCGCCTTGCTGTTCGGCGGCTGCACCTCCCCGACCGCCATGAGCGACTTGCCCAGCAGCGGCTCCAGCCCGAACGGGCCGGACAGGGACTCCAGGTCCTGGGAGATGACCGCGTCCTCCCCCAGCAGCATGGTGAACACGCGGAGGAGCACGCCCTTCCCGCCCCGGGGGGCGCCGTTGAGCAGCGGGATGACTTGATGGCTCGTGTCCGGCGTGAGGAGGTAACCGGTAGTCTGCCGCAGCAGCCGGACCTCGTCGGGCCGTCCCGGGAACAGCTCCCCGTTGATAAATCGAAGGAACCGGTCGGGTCGCGCGGCGGCGGGTTCGAATGGGACGGGGGAGGACGCGAGCGTAAAGCGGGCGGGGGTGTGCGGGATGAAACACTCTCGCCCCTCGGCGTAGGCGACCATGTTCAGGATCCCGTTGTCGGCGGCGAACAGGTCCTCCGGATCCCAGTCGACCGGCGGGGCGACCAGCCAGTCGCCGGGCCGCACATGCGCGCCGAGGCGGGTCTTCGTCCGCAGGTGCATCAGGACGTCCCCCTTGCGCCGGACCGTGAGACCCTCGAGGTGGGGCTTGAGGGCCTTCATCACGACCGCTTCGACCTCGTCCCCGTCCAGCTGGCGATAGCGGGTCTTGTCCCAGAGGTACCAAGCCCCGTGCCAGTAGCGGAGCAGCGCCAAGCCGTCTTCGGTGTGCGCCGACACGACGAGGTCGGCGGCCTCCTCCGGGGTCACGAGTCCGGCGGCCCGGCGCATCGCCGCGCCCACGGGCTGCGGCGGTTCCGCGGCGTCCAGCAGGTCCGCGAACGCCTCCTCGCCGTTGGCGACGAGGAAGTCGTCCAACCCCTGTTTGGCCCCTTTGCGGCCGGCCGGCAGAGCGACCAACCGCACGTCCGCGCCGGCGGCCTTGAGGGCCGCTCCGAATCGGGCGGTGCCCTCGGTCACGGAGCGGTTGGTGGCGTAGTCGCTGTCGGGGACGAGATGGACCGTGCGGCCCGCAAAGTCGATCCCGCGGAGATCTTCGATCAGCTCTTCGCTGCCGGGTTCCTTCCAAGATTGAGCGCCGGCGTACCCGATCGCGGGATAACCGGCTTGGGCGGCCGCCAAAGCCTTCTTCTCGCCTTCCGCGAACAGCAGGGCGGCCCCCGGGCTATCGACGGCCGCAAGACCGGCGCGAGTGAAGTACGCACGATTCCCGCGGCCGCGCGGGGCTTCGTACTTGACGGTCCGGTTCTTCTCGCCGCGGCGGGGAGTATCGGGTTTGAGCCGGTGGAAGTCCGGCGGCGAGCCGTCCGCATTCAGGTACGGCAGGACCAGCGCCGGCGCCAGTCGCGTGTCCGGCTGCTCCAGCCCCAGGAGGCCGGCGACCACGTCCGAATCGACGGTGGAGTAGACGCCGTGCTCGTCGAGCACCGGCGGTCGGAGGCCGCTCTTTTCGAGGTCGGCTCGGTGCTTCGGCAGCAGCGAATCGTCGCCGTCCGGGGGCTGCCCCGCGGCGTCAGTTTCCGTTATGCTCATCGTACTTGGCGCTCCCCGCCGCCCGTCCGATCGCAGGTCAGCGACACCGGGACGGGCGGCGGGGGGCTCTTTCGGTTTGGTGTGCGAAAGACGGCGTCAGACGCCGTCGGAATCGAGCACCGCTCCGACCCTGATCCACCGGCTTTCACCCGACAGTCGCCCGGCCCATCGGGGGACGGGGAGGACACGGCTCGGAGAAGATGCTCCAGGGTTTCCGCACTCCGGGTTTAGCCTCGCACTAACCCGAATCGCTCGACGACCGCGCGTCGTCCCCGGTTTGGCCCAGTCCGAAATGGTCTCGCACCGATTCGATTTCGTCGGGCGAGATCGCCCGGTCTAGCAACGCCGACAGCCGATCGGCCGTCGTCGCGTCGCTGCCGCCCTCCGAGAGCGCCGCCCTCACCCGCTCTTCAAGTTCTGCGAGTTTGGCGGTCTCGACCGGATCTTCTCGGGGGGTGAACCGATCCTGGGACGCCTGATCCTCGGACAGCGAATCGCCTCCCAAACCGCCAGCGTCGGTGATCCAGTTTGCGGCGGCGTCCTGACCGCCGCGGGGCCGCCGGGCGCGATTGGAGTCCGACGTCGCTTTCTTGCCGTTGCGACTCAGGTACCCGTCGCGCTCGGCTGAGGGCAGTAGCCACGCACGGACCTCCGCGTGCAGCTTGAGACGCATGTCGGGGGCGTACGCGGTCCCGAAGATGTAGAAGAACGCGGCCTTGTAGGCGTCCGTGGCCGACGACTCGGAGCCGGCCTGATTCCGCACGGTGGCCTTCTTGTTGCTGATCTCCAGCGCCTCGTCGTAGCGTCCTGCCGCCCAGCCTTCCCGCGCGTCCCACGCGGCGAACTGGGCCTCCAACTTCCTCTCGGAAGAAGCCCGCTCGCGGACGATCTTCGCGAGATCCGGAAGATCGTCTCGAAAACGGGCGCGGCTTTCCTCGACGGCGTCCACGACCGGTCCCTTCCGCTCAAACGGGTTGATAAAAAACAGCGGGATTTCGAGCGGCCGGTCGAACGCCTCGCTGGGGACGCGCCGGAGAGTATCGGCGGCGACGACCCGACCCGGCGCGATCGGCACGCCGTCTTCGTCCAGAACCGGGTCGACGGGCTCCGGCGCCGTCCCGATCATCCCGCCGGCCTGAGCCGCGATGAGCGCGAGCGCGTTCAACTCCTGCGAGGGGAGCTCGCGTAGAAGCAGCGAAATAAGATCCCTCACGGGCGGCCGATACGCCGGTTGTTCCGCCGTAGGGACGATCAGCCCGGGTTCCACCTCATCGAACTCGGTGGCTGGGGACGGCGGAAGCCCCGAAACGGCGAGAAGGTTGATGCCAGTGTGCGCGTGCAGCTCTTCCAAGGCCGCAGGCCCCCCGAGCAAGACGTCGAAAGGGCCCGCCGGACTTGGACCTGACGCCGTCTCCCGGAAGCGCCGAGCGTGCTGCCAGCCCCAAACAAAGAATGGGTGACGACGAACCGCCTCCCACTTCCATCGCGGGGGTAACCCGGTGAGCCGGACAATCGGAGGGCTTTGCGGTAGTGGCGGCAACATCGTCACAGCTCCAAGTGGTATTCGCCACGCCCCCGCGGGGCGCTTGAGGAGCATCGGGTATCGCGTTTCCTCCCGCGACTGCCAGCAGAACCGCCGCTCGAATCCAAACAGCGGGACCGACGATCACGGAGCGCCTGCGCCGCACCCGGGTGACGTACAGCGGTCGTCGATCCGCACCGCCCGACTCCGAGGCGCCTGGGCGTCGCTTCGAGGGCTGGCCTGCTGAGCGCGTCGATACAGTTGGTTCGTGGTGTCATCGTCGGCGGTGTCGACGGCCGCCACTGCTCTGTCAGGGGTGTCAGGGGGTGCGAGCCACTCGCTCATCGCGGGAGTACGCGTAACCGCGTGAAGACGGCCTCTCCTGCCCCTCGGATCGCCTACGGATTCGATCGGAAAGGATCGGGCTGGACCCATCTCCGCGAGGACTCTTGTCGCTGGCCGTGGCTGGCATAACGGGTGGCATAGGATTGCGGCTGACCCGCAATTCTCTTTCATGGCAGACTTTTACAGACTTACTGAAGATTCCCCCCGCCTCCATCCCGCCCCCGTCCGGCTTGTGCTGGGCGGGGGCGTTTTTGTTTTTGTGGCGACGCGGTCAGACTTCGGTCCGGTTCTCTCTCCCTTCCGCCCGCCCTCCCAAACCTTGGCCTCACCGATTCAAGCGGTCGCTTTCGATTTCGACGGGCTGCTGATTAACAGCGAGGATGTCTTCGAAAAGGCCGGGGACGAGTTGCTGGCCCGCCGCGGGCATCGGCATACGCCGGAGGTGCGGGCGTTGATGCTCGGTAAGCGGGCCGACGAGGCGTTCACGGCGTTGATCGAACATCTTTCGCTGCCGGACTCGGTGGAGGAGTTGACGGCGGAGGTCGGCGTGCTGTTTCGCAGCCACGCGGAGGGGACGCTGGCGTTGATGCCGGGCGTCCTGCCGCTGTTGGACCGGGTGCGGGAGGCGGGGCTGCCGGCGGCGGTCTGCACCTCGTCCGGCGGCCGCTATCTGCGGGAGACGTTGGACCGGTTTGGTTTGCGAGACCGGTTCGAGCTGCTGCTCGGGGCGGAGGACGTCACGCACGGTAAGCCCCACCCGGAGATTTACCGCACCGCGGCGGAGCGACTGGGGGCGCCGGTCGCTTCCCTGCTGGTCCTGGAAGACAGCGGGACCGGCTGCGCGGCGGGCGTCGCCAGCGGGGCGATGACGGTGGCCGTGCCGAACCGCCATACCGCTGCGATGAACTTTGCCGGCGCCGCGTTGATTGCCGACGGGCTGAGCGATCCGAGGATTGCCGAACGGCTCGCCCCGCTCGTTTGACAACCCGGCTCGGCCATACCGCTCAGAAGCTGTTTTAGAACAGGTGAGAGTACCAACCCGAAGCGTCCGCGAATGCTGCGGACGCCGCCTGCGGACGCTCTCGCTGACGCTTCGGGTTGGTGCTGAGATCGCTTCTTGGCTGAATGCGAGGGGGCTTGGGCCGCGTGAGGAACGTGCCGATCCGGTCTTCGCGCCCGAAGGGGGTTCGGCTAGACCCCCGGCATCGTGCCGGATTCTCCGCCCCCGCCGCCGTTCTCGTCCGCCCGTCCGGTCCACCGGCCGGTGTTGGTTCGGGAAGTGACGGCCGCCCTCGCCCTCGCCCCCGGGGCGATCGTGCTGGACGGCACCGTGGGAGCCGGCGGGCACGCGGCGAAAATCGCGGCGGCCGTCGGGCCGACGGGCCGCGTGATCGGCGTCGACCGCGATCCGCTGATGCTCGGCCACGCGGCCGCGGCGCTCAAACCGTACCCTTGGGCCGTCGTCCGGCAGGCGTCGCACAGCGATTTGCGAGACGTGCTGGACGAACTGGGCGTCGACCGGGCGGACGCGGCGCTGCTGGATCTCGGATTGTCCAGCGATCAACTCGCCGACGAAACCCGCGGCTTCAGCTTTGCGGTCGGCGACGGTCGCGGCGGCGGGCCGCTGGATCTGCGGTTCGACACCCGCCACGGCCGCCCCGCCGCCGCCCTGCTGGCGGACGCCGACGAAACCGAACTCGCCCGCCTGTTCTCTGAATACGGCGAGCACCCGCGGGCCGCCGCGATCGCCGCGGAAGTCGTCCGCCGCCGCACCGCCGATCCCGTCCGCACGGCGCCCGAACTGGCGGAGCTGGTCGCCGCGGCGGCGCCCGCCGCCTCCGGCTCGCACCCGGCGACCCGCATCTTTCAGGCCCTCCGCATCGCCGTGAACGACGAACTGTCGCACGTCGAGCGGACGCTCTCCGAGACGCTCCCGACCGTGCTGAAGCCGGGCGGGCGGGCGGTGATCCTCACGTTTCATTCCCTGGAAGATCGCCTCGTCAAACGGGCGTTCGTCGAGGCGAACGGCTGGCGGCCGCTGGCGAAAAAGCCGGCGACCGCCACGCCCAGCGAGATCCGGCTCAATCCCCGGGCGCGGTCCGCGAAGCTCCGGTCCGCCGTTCGGCTGCCGGACTGACGCGGAGCGGCGACACGCACGTGCGGCCCCCCGGTCGCACGCCACGAACCCCTTTTCCTCCGCACGGACGCGGGCGATCCCTCATGGCGAACGAAACAAAAGTCGGCGTCGCGGTTTTCGCGGTGCTCGTGGGCGTGTTCGGGTTCGTCCTGCACCGCAAGTACGAGGACCAACTGACCGCTCTCGCGACGCTCAACGGCCCCGCCGAGGCGGGCGACGACGGCTCCGCGGCCCCATTGGCCGAGGACGCCGCCGACGTGCTCGGCGGCGTGACCGACGCCGCAAACACCGGGGATCTGGCGGACTTCGGCGAGACCTTCGGCTCCGAGCCGTCCGGCGCCCACGCCGGCGACCCGTTCGGTTCGGATCCGTCCGCCCCGCCGGTCGTGCTGGTGGCCGATGTGAACGAGCCCGTCGACGCGGCGGCCGACTGGGGCGACGCGACCGCAGACGCCGCCGCGTTCGATGCCGTCGCGTTCGAGCCCGACGCCGCGACTCCGCTCATCCCGGCCGCTGACGACGTGACCGACGACGCGGGTGACTGGGGGATGGAGAACTTTGCAGACGCGGCCGATCCTGCGGTCGCTGGCCACGAGCCGGTCGCGGTCGCCGCGGCGGCCGATCCGTTCGGGGCTGAACTGGACAGCTTCGACGCCGCGCCCGCCGAGGTCGCCCCGGCTGCCGTCGCCTCCGCTGACGCCGCTGTCGCGGTCGCCGCCGCCCCGGCTCTGGTCGACACGCCGCCCGCGGACGAGGCGCCCTTCGAACTGGATTGGGCCGAGGATCCGGCGACCGTCGCGGCGACCGAACAGCCCGCCGCTCCGCTGGAAACGCCCGCCGCCCCGCCCGCCATGGATGAGGGTTGGCCTACAGACTTGGAGCCGGCTGTGGAGATGGCGGACGCGACGCCGGTCGCGGCGGCCCCGGCGGCCCCGGCGGCCCCGGCGGCCCCGGCGGCTGCCGTCGAGTTCTGGGCGGAGGACGTCGCGGCGGCGGTGCCGGCGGAGACGGTCGTCATGCTGGAAGAGCCGGCGCCCTCCGCCGCGGACCCGCTGTTCCCCGAGGATCCGCCCGCGGTCGTCGCCGCGGTCGAGCCGCCGATGATGGACGACCCGCTGTCGTTCGAGGAGCCGGCGACGCTGGCGGAGTCGAGTGACGACCCGCTCATGTTCGAGACGGCGGGGGAGCCGCCCGCGTTGGCGATGGAGGATCCGGCGCCCGCCGCCGTTGCGGAGCCGACGCCCGCGGCGGTCTCTTGGGACGGCGCCGAGACGTTTGCGGGAGTGGACGAGCCCGTCGCCCCGGCCGAGGGCGCCCCGGCCGAGGGCGCCCCGGCCGAGGACGCCGCAGCCGAGGACGCCGCGGCGATGTGGGAGACGACGGAGCCGCCGGCGCCGGTCGAGCCCGCCCTGATCGCCGAGACAACTGACACCCCGTCCGCGGATCCCGTGTTCTTCGACATGACCGAGCCGGGGACGGAGCCCGCCGCCGCGTCGCCCGACCTGACGGCGGCGGTCGCGACGCCGGCCTTTCCCGCGGACCTTCCCACAGCGCTTCCCTCGGAGCCCGCGCCGACGGCTGAGCTGATGTTCGCACAGCCGCCCCAACCGGAGCCGGCCGCCCTGGCCGCGGCCCCGCCGGTCGAACGTCCGGCGGCGCCGGAGATGGCGGAGTGGCCGGACCTGACCGCCCCGCCCGCCGTCGCCGCCGTTCCCGCGACGGGTCCGTCGACGGCCTCCGCGGGCCCGAACCTTGCGGCGGAGGAACCGGTCGTCACCGGCGCTTCGGACGCCCTGACGCCCGTCGCCTTCGCCCCGGACGTCAACCGATCAAGCCCGACGGCCTCCGGTCCGCGGGGGGTGCGGACCGCCGACGGCGAGACGCCGACGCCCTTCCGCTTCACCGGTCCCGACGATCGCAAGGTCGCGGAGGTGCAGGCCGGGGACAGCTATTGGACCGTCAGCAAGCGGGCCTACGGGGCGGCGAAGTACTTCAAGGCCCTCGCCCGGTACAACGCCCTGCGGATCCGCGACCCGCGGAACCTGCAACCGGGGATGAAGGTGATCTGCCCGCCGCCCAGCGTGCTGCTCGCCTACGACACCGATCTCGCGGATGCGGAGCGGGCGACCGCCACCCGGTCGAACGCCCAGGCGTGGAGCGGATTCGGCGTCGACGATCGGGGCCGGCCGGTGTACATGGTCGCCCCCGGGGACACGTTGGGGGCGATCGCCCAGAAGCACCTCGGCCGGGCCAGCCGGGCGGAGCAGATCTTCGCGTTGAACCGCGACAAGATCCGTGACCCGAAGCGGCTCAAACCGGGCGTGTTGCTGAATCTGCCGGCCGACGCCGCGGGCGTCCGCCGTCGGGCGTCGAACTCGATGCGATGAGCCGGCAGGCGATGATTGGGGAGGCGGCGACGGAGGAAGCGACCGAGGAAGCGACCGGCGACGACCGGGGCCGTCCGCTGAGCGTGCGGTTCGCGGTCGCGGCGACGCTCATCTTCGCGGTTGCGCAGGTGGACGTCGCGCTTCGCCGCCGGACCAACGCCCTGCACGCCCGGCTGGCGACGCGGACCGCGGCGGCGGACGACCTGCGGGAACGGCGAGCCCGGCTCCGGCTGGACACCGGCCTCGCCGCGGAGGCGGTCGCCGACGCCCCGGTCGGCCGCGGCTTGATGGAACGGGCCGCCGCCGCCCCGCCCGCCGCCTCCCCACGTGACGCCGCCGCTCCCGTCGGCGCCCCCCTGCTCTGGTGGCGGTAGCGGCTCCGTACCTGTGGGCCGTCACGCCGGCGACGAACCCTGTCCCGCGATCGTGTCGCTCATGCCCGGATCACGCCGACCGCGGGAGACCGTCGCGTTCCTGGCGCTGCTCGCCGCGGCGGTCGCGGTCGCTGCGCGGCTGTCGGCGCTCGCAATCGCGGGGGGCGACGCCCTCGCCGCCGCCGCGGTTCGGCAGCGGCAATCGGAGACGGTTCTGCCCGCCCGTCCCGGCGACCTGCTGGACCGCCACGGCCGGCTGCTCGCCACCACCGTCACCGCAAACAGCCTGTTCCTGGTGCCGCGGGCGATTCCGGAGGAGGAGATCGCCGCGTGCTGCACCGCGATCGCGGAGGCGACCGGGACGGACGGGGACGCACTGGCGAAGCGGGTTCGGGAACGCCCGGACGGATGGTTCCTGTGGGTCCGTCGGCGGCTCGTCCCGGAGGCTGCGGAGCGGGTGCGAGAGCTCGCCCTGCCGGATGCGTGGTGGGGGTTCCGCCCGGAATACCGTCGCCGGACGCCGCTGGGGCCGGTCGGCGGATCGGTCGTCGGGCTGCGAGACCTGTCCGGCCGCGGCGTGAACGGCATGGAACGTATCCTGGACACCCGGCTGCGGGGCGAGCCGGGGGTGCGGACGATCGTGCGGGACGCCCGCGGCGGCGTGCGGGCGGTGCTGGAAAGCCGCTCGCGACCGCCCGCCGTCGGCGAAGACGTGGCCCTGGCGATCGACGCCGCCCTCCAGCGGTTCGCCGAGGCGGAACTCGATCGGGTGCAAACGGAGTTCTCCCCGGTCTGGTCCTGCCTGCTGGTCACCGACCCGCACACCGGCGAGGTGCTGGCCGCGGCGAGTCGCCCGGCGTTCGATCCGGAGCACGCCGCCGACGCCCCCCCCGCCGCCTGGACGCACCACGCCTTCGGCACGCCGTTTGAACCGGGTTCGACGGTCAAGCCGCTGTTCGTGGGCACGGCGTTGGCCGAGGGGTTCACCACCCCCGACGAACCGATCGATTGCGAAGGCGGCCGCTGGCGGGTTCCCGGCACCGGCCGTTTACTCCGCGACGTGGCTCGTCGGGGACGGCTCACGCCCGCGGAGATCCTCATCGATTCCAGCAACATCGGCGTCGCCAAGCTGGCGGGGCGGATGGGGAACCCGGCGCTGCACCGCACGGCTGCGGCGTTCGGCTTCGGCCGGATCGTCAGCGACGCCCTCCCCGAGGCCGCCGCCGGAGCGCTCCGCCCGCTGTCCGAATGGAGCAACTACAGCACGCAGTCCGTGCCGATCGGGCATGAAGTCACCGTCACCGCCGCCCACCTCGCCGCCGGGCACGGGGCGCTCGCGAACGGCGGAACGCTGTTGCCGCTCACGCTGGTGCGGGGCGGCGGGCCGCCGGTGGCGTCGCGGGTGCTCCCGCGGGAGTGGGCGGACTGGCTGATCGCCGGCCCGCTGGCGGGGGTGGTCGAGCGGGGCACCGCCCGCCGCGTGCGGGGCGACGATTACCGGCTGTTCGGCAAAACCGGCACGGCTCAGCTTTGGGACGCCGCGGCCGGCCGGTACGCCGAGGACCGCACCACCGCCTCCGCGGTGATCGGCGGGCCGGTGCGGGCGCCCCGACTGCTGGCGGTCTGCGTGGTGCACGATCCGGCGGGAGAGAAGCGAGGCGGGGGCTCCGTCGCCGCCCCGGCCGCCGCCCGGGTCCTGCGATTCGGACTGCGTCGGCTGCGCGTCGCGGGGGACGCGAACCCAGCCGATGTCGGCACGACCGTCACTGCGACGCCCGCTCGGCGATGAGCTTGCGCAGCAGCGCGTCGTAGGCGTCCGCGACCGCATCCCACCGATGTTCCGAGAGGATTTTCGTCCGAGCCCGCTCCGCCATCGCGGCGGCGTCCGCCGGGTGATCCAGCGTCCAGCGGAGTTCGGCCGCGAGCGCGTCCACGTCCCCCACCGCGACCAGTCGGGCGGTCTCCCCATGCGAAAACAGCTCTGCGGCGCCGTCGACGGCGGTGGCGACAATCGGCGTGCCCGCCGCCGCCGCTTCGAGCAGCACGTTCGGCGTCCCCTCCCACCGGCTCGGCAGCACGAACGTGTCCGCCAACCGCATCAACGCGGGCAGATCGTCCCGTCGGCCGAGCGTTCGCACGCGCTCCCCCGCGGGGTGCGTGGCCGCGAACAGTCGAACCCGCTCCGCCAGCGGCCCGTTCCCCGCGATTAGCAGGTGCACGTCCCGCCGATCGAGCTTCGCGAAGGCCGCCAGCAGCGTGTCCGGGTCTTTCTGCACGTCGAGCCGCCCGGCGAACAGCAGCACGCGGGCGTGCTCCGGCGTTCGCAGCGCCGCCCGATCAGCGGGGGGCGCGTGCATCCAGCAGTCGGCGTCGACGCCGTTGGAAATGGCGATCACCCGCTCCGCCGGCAAGCCCCCGCCGCCAGCCATCGGCGACCCGACGGAGAACTGTCGCACGCTCTCGCCCACGCAGACCCAGCGGTCGACCAGCGGTGCCGTGAAGCGGTCGAGGGTCCGGTGACCGTTCCGCCGCCGCTCCGCGACCCGCAGGCCGCAGACGACCGCCGGCCGCTTCTTCCGCCCGAGGGTCCGCGCCGCGAGCCGGGTCAGCAGGTTGGCGTGAAACAGGAACGACAGGGCCGCGGGCGGACGTTCGCGGCGGAGGTAACGCACCAGCGGTCGCGGATCGGCCCCCGGCAGCGAGTCGAGCAGCGTCACCGGCACGCCTTGGGAGTCAAATGTCTCCCGGAGACTCCCGCCCCGCAACGCGAACACGTGCGGAGTCCAGCCCCGCTCCGCTAAGCCCAGCACGACCCGCACGAACGCCCGCTCCGCCCCGCCCGGGTCGAGTTCCGTAATCACCGCTGCCAGCGGGATGCCGTCGGCGCCGGGACGTTGATCGGGGCGGGCGGGCGGAACGTCGGTCGGCACGGCGGTAGATTAGCTCCATGTCCGCCCCAACATCTGACAGCCCGGCCGCAACCCTCGAAGATCGGTCCGTCGCCGCCTATGACTACGACCTGCCGGCGAGTCGCATCGCCGCTCGCCCCGCCCCGCGGGGGACGGCACGGCTGCTGACGCTCGACCGTGGAACCGGCGCCGTCGGGCACCGGTCCATCGCTGATCTGCCGACCCTGCTGAAGGCGGGGGATCGCTTGATCCTCAACGATTCAAGGGTCGTGCCGGCACGACTCCGCGGCGTCCGCGAGGCGACCGGCGGGAGGTGGGAGGGCTTGTTTCTCTCTGCGAAGGCCTCCGACCACGGTGGGCGGTGGCGGGTGATGTCGAAGACGCGGGGGACGCTCGTCCCCGAGGAGGTCGTGCGGGCGGAGGGACCGGACGGAGCTGCGCTGCGGCTTCGTATGGAGCGACGGGAGGCGGGCGGGGTGTGGCTCGCGACGCCGTTGGACGCCGCCGCGGCGGCAGCGCCGTTCGAGGCGCTGGAAGCCGTGGGCGCCATCCCGCTGCCGCCCTACATCGGTCGGGAGACGCCGGACGAGCGGGATCGGATCGACTACCAAACGGTGTTCGCAAACCGCCCCGGCTCCGTCGCGGCCCCCACGGCGGGGCTGCACTTCACGCCGGAACTATTGGCGAGCTGTGAGTCTCGCGGAGTCAATGTCTCCCGGGTGACGCTTCATGTGGGAGTCGGCACGTTCCGGCCGATGGACGGCGACGACGTGACCGCGCACCAGATGCACGCCGAATCGTGCGAACTGTCTGCGGAGACGGCGACGGCGGTCCGGGAGACGCGTCGGGCCGGCGGACGGGTTGTCGCCGTCGGCACGACCGCCTGCCGCACGCTGGAAGCGGCGGCCGCCGCCAACGGCGGGGAGACCGGGCCATTTCGCGGAGAGACGGACATCTTCATCCGCCCCCCGCACCGGTTCGCGGCGATTGACGGTCTGCTGACCAATTTCCACCTGCCGAAGAGCACGCTGTTGGTGCTCGTTTCCGCCCTCGCCGGCCGGGAGCGGGTCCTCGCCGCCTACCGGGAGGCGGTCGCACGGGAGTACCGCTTTTTCAGCTACGGCGACGCGATGCTGATTGTGTAGTCGGACCGCGCATCTTTGGACTCGACCGCGTCAGAGAACACGAAGGGCTGACGCCCACCGCTCGCCGGATCGCTCTCTCACAGCCGGAACAGTCGACGAAAGCTGTCCAGCAGCGTGCCGGGCTCGCCGCGGCGGGCCTCTTCCTTCAAGGCTTCGAGCGGCGGATGGAGGAGTTTGTTGACGATACGGTTCACGCTGCGCTCCACCGCGGCGCGGTCTTCGTCGGCCCAGCCGGATCGGCGGGCGAACAGTTGGGCGAGTTCGGCGTCGCGTACCGCGCCCCATTCATCACGCAACTGGCGGATCACCGGCCCGGTCGCCCGGTGCACGAGACCCCGCAGAAACGCCTCCGTCTCCTCCTCCACGATGACTCGCGCCCGGCCCACTTCCTTCTCACGACGGCGACGATTGGCGTTGCAGGTCGTCTCCAGGTCGTCGATGTCGTAGCGGAAGACATTGGCGTCGACCTGGGAGACGGACGGTTCGAAGTCCCGGGGCAGGCCGAGGTCCAGCACGAACACCGGTCGATTGGAATGGCCGCGGCGGGCGGCGGCGAACCGCTCGCGGGTCACCACCGGCGTGGTGGCGCCGGTGGCGGAGACGATCACGTCCGCTTCGCCCAACCAGCGGTCCAGTTCCTCCCAGGGCCGCACCTCCCCGCCGCGGGCGTTGGCGAGCGCGACGGCCCGTTCCGGGGAGCGGTTCACGATCATGACGCGGCCGGCGCCCTCGTCGTGCAGGTAGCGGAGCGTTTCGTCCGCCATCTCGCCGGAGCCGATGACGAGAACGGTCTTGTCCGTGAACCGCTCGAAGATGTTCCGGCCGAACTGCCCGACGGCGACGCTGGCGATGCTGGTCCGGCCGTCGGACAGCTTCGTCTCCCTGCGCACGCGGCTGGCGGTGCGGAACGCCGCTTGAAACAGGGCGTGCGTGAGCGGTCCGCAGGCTTCGTGCCGCTGGGCGAGATCGTACGCGTCCCGCACTTGGCCGACGATCTGCGACTCGCCCAGCACGAGGCTGTCGAGGCTGGCGGAGACTTCGAACAGGTGCCGCACCGCGTCCGGACCGCGTCGTTCGAGCAGGTGCGAGGCGAACGCGTCCCGGGGAATCGCGTGGAACTCCGACAGGAAGCCGGCCAGGTCCGACAGCCGCGGCACCACCGGGGCGGCGTCCGCGGAGCGGCGATCGACCGACGACAGCGGGACGGCGGAATACACCTCCACGCGGTTGCAGGTGGAGAGCACCACCAGTTCCGAGGCCGGGAATCGGTCGCGGAGCTTGGCGTACACCTCCCCCAGCGCCTCGGCGGAGAAGCCGAGTCGTTCCCGCAGCCCCACGTCCGCGGTGCGGTGCGAGCAGAACACGACCCCCAGTTCCGGGGCGGGCGCGGCGGCGGTCATCGCGTCGCCCCCGGCCCGTCGTCCCCGCTCACCGGTGCGGCGACGGGTTCGGCGCCCTGTCCGGTGCGAACTTCAGCGACCGGCCCGCCGCCGTGCCAGCTTTCGAGCAGCCCGCCGTCCCCCGCCAGCGCCTGCAAGCCGACGACGGTGATCAGCAGGAACCCGAACGCCAGCAGCGTGCGGACCGCCACGCCGCGGCCGGCCCGCCCCTTCCGACCGACCACCCCGCCGACCGCCAAACCGGCGGCGAACACCCCCGCCGTGGTGCCGATCACGATCGGGTCCCAGAGCCCGCCCGCGGCCCCGTCCCCGACGGCGACCACCAGTCCCAGCCCGATCGTCACGCCCAGCACCAACAGCGGCACGGCGACGGCGACGGCGCCTCGGTTCCAACGGTCCAGCCGTTCCAGACTGAACAGCGGCACTGCGTCCGGATCGAACCGCCCGGCCCGCAGGCGGCGGTGTTGGACGAGGTACATGGCGCTCGTCACCACGCCCGCGGTCACGCCCACGAGCCCGCCCAGCAATAACGCAGCGTGCAGCACCGCCCACGCCCGCACCGCACCGCCGCCGCCCGCTTCGCCCCCCGCGACGCCCCCCGCGACGCCCCACAGCGAAACCGGCCCCGCGGGCACCGCGTAGCTGCACCCCACCAGCGCGATCACCACCGGCCAGAGGAACACGCCCAGGGCGCTGCGGCGCTCGACCCCCGTCGCGACGACGTAGTAGGCCCCGCCCAGCCAGGCCAGCGCCAGGATCCACGCCTGCCCGCCCCACGCCGCGACCGAGCCGTCGCCCGCTCCGCCATACCGGATCGCCAGGAACCACGTGTGGGCCAGCAGCCCCGCCGCCGCCGCCGCCCAGGCGACCCACCGCAGCGCGACGGTGCGGCCCCACAACCGCAGCGCATCCGCGGTCAGGGCGACCGCGTAGCTGGCGAGGAAGCAGAAGACGGTGACGTGCGACACGCCGTCATTCTACGCGAGTGCAGCCCCATGCGCCGCCTGTCGGCGACGGCAAATCGCGGGGGGGTGGATCCACCAGGGGCCTAACGCACCTCGGCGGAGAGCCCGTGCTCTTCGATCTTCTTGTGCAGGGTGTTGCGGTTGATGCCCAGGCGCGCGGCGGCCTTGGTCTGCACGCCCTGGGCGGCCCGGAGAACTTGCAGCAGGATCTCCCGCTCCAGTCGACCGAGGATCTCCGGGTGCACCTCGGTGCTGCCGGGCAGTTCAGACAGTTCCCGCCGCACGAGCTTGCGGCGGAGGTCGTCGGTGTTCTCTTCGCCGCTCCGCACGAACCTCAGCGGCGGGCGGACGCCGCGGACGTGATCGGGCAGCAGATCGCTGGTGAGAGCCCCGCCCTCGCTGAGGGCCAGCGCCCGTTCGACGTAGTTCTGAAGCTCCCGCACGTTGCCGGGGAAGGAGTACCGGGTGAGCAACCGTACGGCGTCCGCGGCGAGCTTCGGCGGAGTTTTGCCGTCCCGCGCGGCGTAGACCGCGGTGAAGTGCTCCGCCAGCACCGGCACGTCTTCGCTCCGCTCACGCAGCGGGGGCAGGTCGATGCTCAGGACGTTCAGACGGAAATACAGGTCTTCGCGGAACCGATCCTCCGCCACCTCCTCCAACAGTTCCCGGTTCGTGGCCGCCACGACGCGGGTGTTGACCCGGATGGTGCGGGTGTCGCCGACTCGCTCGAACTCCTGTTCCTGCAACACGCGAAGCAGTTTGACCTGCAAATGCTTGGAGATTGAGTTGATCTCGTCCAGGAAGATCGTCCCGCCGTGGGCCGCTTCAAACCGCCCCGTGCGATTCTCGACGGCACTGGTGAAGGCGCCGCGGGCGTGACCGAACAGTTCACTTTCCAGCAGGCTCTCCGCCAGCGCCCCGCAGTTCACGCGGACGTACGGGCCGTCAGCCCGGCGACTGTTGTCATGGATCGCCCGCGCGACCAGTTCCTTGCCGGTGCCGGTTTCGCCGGTCAGCAGCACCGTCGAATTGGAACCGGCGAACCTTCGGGCGAGCGAATAGACCTGCCGCATCGCCTCGGATTCCCCGACCATCCCGCGGACCGGATCGTGCAGTTCGGCCGGTTCGGCCGGCGCCGGAGGACGGTCGGCGGCGAATGAGGGGGAGAAGGACAACGGGTGCAGTTGCCGTCAGGGCGAGCGGAGACGCCTGACAATAACGCCGGCCATTGGCTCACCAAGCTCCCGAACTGCTGTGGCATCAACATTTCCTGGGAACGGCCCGTCGAACCATTGCAGGTAGCCCGCCAAATGATCTTTGCTGCCTAGTTCGACGGCAGCGCCACTTCAACAGGCAGCGGCTCGCTCGCCCCCGGCAACGACCGGGACAGAATCAGCATCACGTCCCGCAATCTCGGATCCTGCTCCCCGGCCGCGCGACGCCGGACGGCGTCGACCGCGGTCGGGGTCAGGAGCGATCCGAACCGGCGAACCGACTGCGCCAGCGCTTCGCCCGCGGCTGCCTCCGCGTCGGCGCCGGGGCGGATCACGGTGAGCACTTCCACCAACGTGTTCTGCGCGATCGGGTCCGGGATGACCGCCAGCACCGCCGAGACGTCCGCGGAGATGGTCGCGTCGGCCGCGGCGGACGACAGTTCGGCCAGCGCCCCGTGGAACGGGAACGGACCGGGTCCGGCCTGGGCCAGCGCCGCCAATGCCGCGGCCGCGGCTTGCTTCTGCTCGACTTTCAACGCGTCCGGCAACGGCTCCGCGACGGATCGCAGCGGGGCGAGTTTGCGCTCCAACGTCTCCGGCGGGATCGGGAACGGCACGAACGTGGCGTCGCCGGCTCGGCTGGCGATCCGGGAGAGCGGCAGATCGAGCCGGTCGTGCCCGTACAGCGCCAACGGCACGGAGCGGGTGCGGGCGTCGGCCCGCAGGTTCGCGGCGACGGAGGACACCGGCAGTCCCTGCACGTTCGCGTGCACCGCGACGAGGTCCGCCCCCGCCCCCGAGACCGCCCGCTCGAAGCCGTCGCGGGTGTCGACGGCCAGCTCCACCCGGTAGCCGAGGCCCTGCAACAGTCCGGCCATCTGCGATCCGCGCTCGGCGCTGGGGTCGATCACGACGGCCCGGCCGCCGGGGGAATCGGTCAGGGCGCCGGCGAACACCTCGATCACCGCGGGACCGTCGCCGAACTCTTCGCCGGGATTCGCCCGGGCGGACAGCAGCGCGGCGAGGAATCGCACCTCCGGCGCCGGGCTTCGCAGCGCCCGCACCACGGGCGATCCGCCCCCGCCGACCGACCGGAGCAGATCCGGCGTCGGCACGTCGAGCAACACCTGCAACGTGGCGGCGGCGGCGTCCGGCGCGTTCAGATCCAGCGCGCGGTCCAGCGCCTTCAACACGCGGTCCGAGCCGGCCGTCAACGCCGCCCGGTGCACGGTGCCCTCCCCCCGCGGGACGAACTGGCCGCGACCGACCAACGACGATTCGTACGCCAGCGCCGCGGTCAGTTCCAACACCCGTAGGTCGGCCCGGCCGGGCGCAACGCGAGCGGCGTCGGACGCGGCGGCGGCGGCTTGATACCGATTAGCGGTCGCCGGGGGGAGAGCCGTCGCGACCAGGCGGTTCTCCGCGGCGTCGTACCGGTACAGCGGGATCGCGGCGGATCCTTCGACCGGCGCCGGCGGATCGGACAGCAGTCGTTCGGCCTTCTGACGGAGCCGGTCCGCGGCGACGTCGAACAGCCCCCGCAGCGGGCGGTTGTTGGTCAGCCGGGACAGCGACAGCCGGGCCGCCGACTGCACCGCGGGCGACTCGTCCGGGGAGAATGCGGGGGCCAGCAGGGCGTCCACGGCGTTCTGCGACCCCGTCCCGCCAAGCGCCGCGGCAATCACCGCCCGACCGCCGGCCGGCGTCTGCCGCGACCGCAGCCCCGCCGTCAGCGGAGGAACGGACGCCTCGCCCAATCGGCCGAGCAACCGGGCGATCGCCTCGCCGGATCGTGCGTTGCCCTCGACCGCGTCGGCGGACGTGATGAGCCGCTCGACCAACCGTGGCGTCCCGGCCGCGCCCAACCCGATGAGCGCGGCGGTGGCGGCCTCCCGCTCCCGCGGCGCGGCGGTGAGCGCGTCGATCAATCCGTCCAACCGCACCGGGTCCGCACCGCGGGCGGCGACGGCCTCCCGCACCTTGACCTGGAGGGTCTGTCCCTCCGGCCGCAGCAGTAGATCGGTGGACAGCTCGAAGAACACCGCCGGGCCAAGTTCGTCGCGGGCTTCCAGCAGCGCCTCGTCCGTCGGCGCGGAGTCCAACAACGCCCGCAGGTATTGCCGGGAGAGCCCCGGACGGCCGATCCGCCGCAGCCGGGCCGCGGCGAGCACGAACTCAGTGGGCGACGCCGGCTCGGCGGCGATCGGATTGGGGGCGTCGATCGGCTCCGCCCCGGTGGGCGGGGCGGCAGGCTGCTCTTGCGCGACGCTCGGCGCGGGGATCAGCAGGGCGCCGGCGAGCGGCGCCGCGGCAAGCATTCGCCGAACCATCGACCGACGCCCAAACAGACGGCGCGACGGCGCGACCGAACCGCAGGCCGGCCGGATGGACGGCTGACCGACCGGCTGACGTGACGGAGCGGGGTCGGCGGGGCGTCGGGCGGGGCGTCCGGCAGGGCGACGGGGCATCGGCGGGGCCGAACGGGGGCGACGGGACGGGCGAGCGGCGCGGCGGCGCCGGGGGGCACCTTACGCGGGTCGCGCGCCGGCCCGCAGCGGGTGACATCGTCTCGGACCGCCTCACGCGAAGAGCCGCGGCCGCGAACGTGCGGTTCCGCCGGTCGTCACGGCCGTGCCGGCGCCTCGGCCGCCTCCTGCGGACCGGGTCGATTCGCACGCTGTCGCCCCGCGGTCCCGCCTCTAAACTCCCCTCCCCCGCCTCCCACGCCCGTCGCGATGCCCGCCGTCCTCGATCCGCCAACCGCCCCGGCCCTTCCCCGTTCGACCGATGCCGCGGTCAAAGCGACGGACTCGGCGGTTACAGCGAAGCCGCTGCCGATCGACGCGGCCCGGCTGTGCGAACTGGCGGACGAACTGCCCACCCCGTTTCACATCTACGACGAAGCGGGCATTCGGGCGAACGCCCGCCGGCTGAACGACGCGTTCGCCTGGAACGCCGGCTTCCGCGAGTATTTCGCGGTCAAGGCGACGCCCACGCCGCGGATCTTGCAGCTGTTCCGGGACGAAGGCTGCGGGATGGACTGCTCCAGCGTCGCGGAGATCATGCTGTCCGAACGCATCGGACTGACGGGGGAGCAGATCATGTTCACTTCGAACAACACCCCCGCGGAGGATTACCGCCGGGCGAACGCGGCTGGGGCGGTGCTGAACCTCGACGACCTCACCCATCTGCCGTTCGTCGCCGGCGCCCTGTCCGGCGGGGAACGGCCGGGGCTGCCGGAGACGCTCTGTTTTCGGTTCAACCCGGGTCCGCTGCGGGGCGGGAACGCGATCATCGGCAAGCCGGAGGACGCGAAGTACGGCTTCACCCGCGAACAACTGTTCGACGGCTACCGACAGGCGAAGGAACAGGGCGTGGCGCGGTTCGGCCTGCACGCGATGGTCGCGAGCAACGAACTGGACCCGCACTTCTTCGTCGACACCGCCCGGATGCTGTTCGCCCTCGCCGTGGAGGTGCACGAAGCGACGGGGGTGCGGGTGGAGTTCGTGAACCTCGGCGGCGGCATCGGTATTCCCTACCGACCGGGTGAGCGGGCGGTGTCGTATGAAGAGGTGTCCGCCGGCACGCGAGCGGCTTACGAGGAGATCGTCGTTCCCGCCGGGCTGGATCCGTTGACGGTGTTCATGGAGAACGGCCGCTGCATGACCGGCCCGTACGGCGTGCTGGTGACCAGAGCGGTGCACCACAAGGCGATCTACAAGCGCTACGTCGGCGTGGACGCCTGCATGGCGAACCTGATGCGGCCCGGCATGTACGGCGCCTACCACCACGTCAGCGTGCTGGGCAAGCGGGGCGAGAAAGTGCACGCGGCGGCCGCGGGACCGGTCGACGTGGTCGGCTCGCTTTGCGAGAACAACGACAAGTTCGCGATCGACCGCGACCTGCCGGCAGTCGAACGCGGCGACGTGCTGGCGATCCACGACGCCGGCGCCCACGGGCACAGCATGGGCTTCCAGTACAACGGCAAGCTGCGGAGCGCGGAATATCTGCTGCGGGAGGACGGCTCCGTCGAGCAGATCCGCCGGGCGGAGACGTACGACGACCTGTTCGCCACGCTGCCGCGGTGAATGTGCTGGAGAAGCCGTAACGCCGAGGCCCCGCGGGGGCCTCGGCGTTACGTTTCCGAGCGGCTCCTGTAAGCTAGGACTCGTTCGTCGCACCTCGTTCTCACTCCCGAATGCCCTCGCCCCTCGCCCGTCCGCCCGTTCCGTCCACCGACGTGAAGCGGGCGGCCCTGCTGTTCTCCGGCGGCCCCGCCCCGGCGGCCAACGCCGTCATCAGCACCGCCGCCGACGCCTTCCTCCGCAGCGGGTTGGACGCCATCGGCATCCGGCACGGTTACTCCCAGTTGATGGAGTACGACGGCGCCCCGTTGGAAGAGGGGATCGCCTACATTCGGTTCGACACGAAGGAACTGGAACGCAGCCGAACCAGCGGCGGCATCACAATCGGCACCGCCCGGGCCAACCCCGGCAAGCAGATCAAGAGCCCGGCGGATCTGACCGATCCGGACAAAACCGCCGCGATGCAGACGGTTTATAACGCCTTGCGGTCGCTGGGCGTGGACGCGCTCATCAGCATCGGCGGGGACGACACGCTCAAGACGGCCAACAAGTTCGCCCTGTTTCAGGAGCACCTGCCCGCCGGCGAGCCCCGCATCAAGGTCGTGCACGTCCCCAAAACGATCGACAACGACTACAACGGGATCGACTTCACCTTCGGCTTCTTCACCGCGGTGGAGGTGCTGGCCCAGGAGGTTCGCAACCTGCTCGAAGACGCCCGCGCCCAGCGCAGCTACTTCCTCTGCGAGTGCATGGGCCGGTCCGCCGGCTGGCTGGCCTACGGCACCGCGATCAGCGGCGGGGCGTCGCTGGTGATCTCCGTGGAGGACATCGTCGGCAAATACGCCCAGACCGAGACGGTCGACGGCGAAGACCGCAAGATGATGAACCTGGATGCGGTGGTCGACCGGATGGTCGACACCATCGTCACCCGGGAGCGGGAAGACGGCCGCGAATACGGCATCATCTGCGTCGCCGAAGGATTGGCCGAACTGCTGCCGGCGTCTGCATTGGAGGGCGTCGCCCGGGACGATCACGGCCACATCGCCGTCGCGGACGTGCAACTGGGCCGGCTGCTTGCGGAGCGGGTCGAGGCGGCGTACGCCGCGACGACCGGCGGGGACCGGAAGGTCAAACCGCTGCAACTCGGTTACGAGTCCCGCTGCGCCCGGCCGACGGCGTTCGACGTGATCCTCGGCAGCCAACTCGGCGTCGGCGCCTACCGGGCGCTGGTGGAAGAGGGCAAGACCGGCGTGATGGTCTCCGTCGCCAAGCAGTTCGACTTGCACTACGTGCCGTTTGAGGAGCTGGTGGACCCGGACAACCTCGTCACCAAGGTGCGGTTCATCGAGATCGGCAGCGACTTCCACACGCTCGCCCGCTTCCTTGAAACGCACACGCTGTCCGACCAGAGCCCGGACGACTCGATGACGAATCGGTAGATCGGGTTCGTCCTTGAGACGACGTAACGCCGAGGCCCCGCGGGGCCTCGGCGTTACGCATCGGTCGCCAGCAACTCCGCGATCTGCACCGCGTTGGTCGCCGCGCCTTTGCGGAGGTTGTCGGAGACGCACCAGAAGCTCAGCCCGTTCGGACTGCTGAGGTCTTTGCGAATCCGTCCGACGAACGTGCGATCGTCGCCGGCGCAATCGCGGGGCGTCGGGTATTTGCCGGCGAGCGGGTCGTCGACCACCGCCAGCCCCGGAAACGCCGCGAACGCGTCGCGGGCCTCGGCGACCGACAGCGGTCGTTCAAATTCGCAGGTGATCGATTCGCTGTGACAGTCCGCCACCGGCACCCGCACGCAGGTCGGATTCACCAACAGGCCGGGCAGGCCGAGGATCTTGCGGGTCTCGCGAACCATCTTCATCTCCTCGGAGGTGTAGCCGTCCCCCTCCCCGCCCTGCTCTTTGAACGAACCGATCTGCGGGATCAGATTGAACCCGATCGGCTGCTGGAAGGTCTTCGCCTCGAACGGCGCCCCCTCCAGCCCGGCCCGCAGGCTGGCGTGCAATTCGGTCGTGCCGGACAGCCCCGCCCCGCTGACGGCCTGATAGGTGGACACGATCACCCGCCGCAGCCCCGCGGCGTCGTGCAGCGGCTTGAGGCACTGGACCATCTGCGTGGTCGAGCAGTTCGGCGAGGCGATCAGCCGCCCCTCCGCAGCGGCGCGGCGGGCGGCGTCCGGGTTGATCTCCGGCACCACCAACGCGACCTCCTCGTGCATCCGCCAGTAGCCGGACTCGTCGATGACGACGGCGCCGGCCTTGAGGGCGTGCGGGAGCAGATCGCGGGCGGCCTCGTCCGGCGTGCTGGCGATCACCAGGTCGCAGCCGGCGAACGCCTCGGGGCTCACCTCCTCCACCCTGATTGACTCGCCGCGGAACGCGATCGTCGTGCCGGCGCTGCGTTTGGTGGCCAGAAACCGAAACCGCTCCGCCGGGAACTTCCTCGCCTGCAATTGCTCGCGGATGATCTGCCCGACGGCTCCGGTGGCTCCGATGACGGCGACGGTTGCAAACTTCATCAGGTCAGCTTTCGACGGGAGGGGCCGGGTGCGGGCCCCGCAGGCGGTTTCGCGGGGGATCGTGGTGCGGGATGCGTTTCGTGACAACGTCCGCCCGGGGAAGTTCACCCCATCGTCCCGCTTCCCCGGGCGAATGTCCCGGCTAAACTCCCCGCCGAACCTCTTTCGATGAATCAGCGGGCGGACGAACGATGAGTGCGGGCGGAGATACGGTACTGGTCGTCGGCGGCGGCGGGCGGGAGCACGCGCTCTGCTGGAAGCTCGCCCAGAGCCCGCGGGTCGGCGCCGTGTTATGCGCCCCCGGCAACGCCGGCACCGGGTCGGAGCCCGGCGTGGAGAACGTGCCCGTGGCGGACGACGATCTGCCCGGACTGATTGCGCTCGCGAAGGACCGGCAGGTGGATCTCGTCGTGATCGGACCGGAAAAGCCGTTGGTGATGGGCCTCACGGACGAACTGGAAGCGGCCGGCTTCGCGGTGTTCGGACCCTCCAAGATCGCCGCGGAGTTGGAGGGCAGCAAAGCCTACAGCAAGGGGTTGATGAAGCGGGCCGGCGTGCCGACCGCCGCCTTCGAAACCTTCACCAACGCCCACGCCGCCGCGGATTGGATCAGCGGGCGGAGCGAACAGGCCCTGGTGGTGAAGGCGGACGGGCTGGCGGCCGGCAAGGGGGTGATCGTCTGCGACACCAGCGCCGAGGCGATGGACGCCGTCCGCCGGGTGCTAGCCGACAAGGAGTTCGGCGACGCCGGCGCCCGGGCGGTCGTGGAGGAGAAACTCGTCGGCGAGGAGGCCAGCGTGCTGGCGATCGTCGACGGCGCCACCATCGTCCCGCTGCCCGCGGCGCAGGATCACAAGGCCGCCCTGGACGGCGATCGCGGCCCGAACACCGGCGGCATGGGCGCCTACAGCCCGGCGAAGGTCGTGCACGATCGCCGGATGCAGCAGGTCGTCGAGCAGGTCTTCATCCCGATCGTCCACCGGATGCAGCGGGACGGACGGCCGTTCCGCGGCGTCCTGTACGCCGGGCTGATGTTCACGAGAAGGGGGCCGATGGTGCTGGAGTTCAACGTCCGCTTCGGCGATCCGGAGATTCAACCCCTGCTCATGCGGATGACCTCCGACCTGTATCCGTTGCTGAAAGCCGCCGCCGACGGAACGCTGTCCGAGGCGGACGCCCCATCCTGGGACGACCGCGCCGCCGTCTGCGTGGTGATGGCCAGCGAGGGCTACCCCGGCCCCTACGAAACCGGCAAAACGATCCGCGGGCTGCCGGACGCGGCCGATCTGGCGGACACGGAGGTGTTCCACGCCGGCACGAAGTTCGGCCCCGCCGACGCCTCCGGCCACGATACGGTCAAGACGGCCGGCGGACGGGTTTTGGGCGTGACCGCATTGGGCGACGACGTCACCGACGCGAAAACGAAGGCCTATCAGGCGGTCCGAAAGATCCGTTGGGAGGGGGCTTGGTGCCGCACCGACATCGCGGACAAAGGCCGCTGAACGGGTTTCAGGTGACAGGTGACAGGTTGAAGGTGGAAAGGGCGGGGAGCGTCACAGCCGCCCGTCCCTCCTCCTTCAACCTTCTTCCTTCACACCCTCACCCGCCCAATCCGCGGTTCAGGCGACGCAGCGCGTCCGTTTCAATCTGACGCACCCGCTCGCGGGTCAGGCCAAGCACTTCGCCGATCTCCTTCAGCGTTTTCGGTTCGTCCCCTTCCAGTCCGAACCGCAGCTTGAGGATCGTGGACTCCCGCTCGTCCAGTTCGTCCATCAGGTCGAGGGCCCGGGCGATGCTGTCCGCTTCGGTCAGATCCGCCTCGGGGGCGGGCGTTTTCTCGTCCGTCAGCATCTCGCCGAGGCTCCAGCCGCCGTCGCCGGCGTCGCTCTGCGGGCTGGTCTGGTAGAGGGCGAGGGCCTTCTTAACGATCTCCAGCTTCCGCTTGGGGATCTCCAGTTCCTTGGCGATCTCCTCCGGCGTCGCGGTGCGGCCGAGGGTGTCCGTCAGGTGGGCGGACATCTTCCGCCACTTGCCGAGCAGTTCGACCATGTACGCCGGCACCCGCACGGTCTTCGCGGTGTTGACCAGCGCCCGCTTGACGGACTGCTTGATCCAGTAGGAGGCGTACGTGCTGAACCGCGTGCCCATGTCCGGGTCGAACCCCTCCACCGCCCGCATCAGGCCCAGATTGCCCTCTTCAATCAGGTCCGGCAGCGGGAGACCCCGGTTCGTGTAGGACCGGCTGATGTTCACCACGAGCCGCAGGTTGGCCCGCACCATGTGATCCCGGGCGCCCATGTCGCCGGTGGCAATGCGGCGGGCGAGGGACTTTTCCTCGTCCGCGGTCAGCAGCGGGGTGACGTTGATCTCCCGCAGGTAGGTTTCCAGCGGCGTCTGAACATGGCCGGTCCGGCGGCCGGGGGTGCGGGTCCGTGTGCGGGCGCCGGTGGCTTTGGAGGAGGAGCGGGGACGGGTGGCGAGGGCGGGCAAAATCGGACCGGGGGCGGGGGGAACCTCCAATCCGTCGGACCTGCTGTGCCGCGTCATCCTTGACGACGGCCGGGGCGGCATTCGCCCCGCCCCGCAGACATCGACCCGCCCCCCGGCCCCGCCGCACCCGCCGCGCCCGATCGGGCGGCGAACGCGGCGCCCCCGACCGGCGGCGCCGGTGGCGCCGGTTACCGGAGCGGTCCGCGCACGAAAAACGGCCCCGGTCCGCAGACCGGGGCCGCACGGTGAAGATCAACGGGACGTTCCCGTCGGTCGCGGCAGAGGGCTACTCGCCGCTGGGCAGGGCGAACAGCGGCCCGTCGTCCTCGGTGCCGCCCTTCAGGTTCTCGTTCTTCTGAACCATCGTCAGTTCCTCGGCCTCGCGGACCTGCTGCTCGAACTCCTCCTCGGAGGCGTCGAGTTTCAGCGACAGGCCGATCTTCCGATCGCCGGAATCGACCCGCAGCACGCGGACTTCCAGGTCTTCGCCGACGGTCGGGGTCTTGCCGGCCCGCTCCAGTTCGGAGACGTGCAGCAAGCCTTCCAGTTCCGGTTCGAGCTCCACGAAAGCCCCGAAGTTCGTGACCTTCGCCACGGTGCCGGAGACGACCGAGCCCGGGGCGAACTTCTCCGGGATGGTGGTGTTCCAAGGGTCGCCGTCGAGCTGCTTGAGGCCCAACGCGATCCGGCGGCGGTCCTCGTCGACTGACAGGACTTCGCAGGTGACGCGATCGCCCTTCTGCAACATCTCGTTGGCGTGGGTGAGCTTCCGCGTCCACGACATGTCGGAGACGTGCAGCAGGCCGTCGATGCCCTCTTCCAGTTCGACGAACGCCCCGTAGTTGGTGAGGTTCCGGACGGTGCCGGAGACCTTCGCCCCTTCCGGGTACTTCTTGAGGATGTCGTCCCAGGGGTTGGCCTGGGTCTGCTTCATCCCCAGCGAAATCTCCTGCTTCTGGTGGTTGATACCGAGCACCACCACGTCGACTTCGTCGCCGATGTGCACCAGTTCGTTCGGGTGGTTGACCCGCTTGGTCCAGGACATTTCGGAGATGTGCACCAGACCTTCGATGCCGTCTTCGAGCTTCACGAAGGCGCCGTAGGTCATCACGTTGACGACCTCGCCGGCGACCTTGGTGCCGACGGGGTACTTCTCGTCGATGTTATCCCACGGGGACGGGAACTTCTGCTTCAACCCAAGGGCGATCTTTTCGTTCTCGCGGTCGATGTTGAGGATCTTGACCTCGATCTTGTCGTTGATCGAGACCATATCCGTCGGGTGGCCGATGCGGCCCCAGGACATGTCCGTGATGTGCAGCAGGCCGTCGATCCCGCCGAGGTCCACGAAGGCGCCGAAGTCGGCGATGTTCTTCACTTCGCCGGTGACGATGTCGCCCTCGGTGATGCGGGCGAGCAGCTCCTCTTTCATCTTCGCCCGGCGCTCTTCGATGAGCTTCCGGCGGGAGACGACGATGTTCCGACGGTTCTCGTCGACCTTCAGGATCATGCACTCGATGTCGCGGCCGACCCAAGCGTCGATGCTGGGCGGACGGCGGATGTCCACCTGCGAGGCCGGCAGGAAGACGTGCACGCCGATGTCCACCAGCAAACCGCCCTTGATCTTGCGGAGGATCGCCCCGCTGACCTGGTCGCCTTCGCCGTACAGGTTGGTGACGGCTTCCCACTCGCGGATGCGGTCCGCTTTCCGCTTGGAGAGCAGCAGGATGCCGAAGCTCTCGTCAAGGTCCTCCATGAGGACTTCGACGGTGTCGCCCGGCTTGGGCTCGCCCTCTTCTTCGGTCCACTCGTCGATCAGGCAGACGCCTTCCGACTTGTAGCCGATGTCGACCAGCACCTCGTCGCCGTTCAGGCGCAGGACGGTGCCGGAGACGATCTGTTCGGGATCGACGGCCTCTTTGACGTACAGCTCGTCGGGGATCTCCCAGTCTTCGCCGAGGGCTTCGTCGAGGGCGTCGTCGTCGACGTCAAACTCGCGGAACAGGTTCCGATCGACCATAGGAAGAGATGCTTTCTGCGTCCGGCCGGTCTCGATGAACCGGGGCCGGGCGGCGGTCGCGTCACCCGCTCTTCAACCTGCATCCAGGAGGAGGGGGAGCTGACCGCGTGGGGTTGGAGTGGTGGGGAACGGGGAAACCGCGCACGGCGGGGCCGCGACGGGCTGGCAATACTAGTGGACGGAGGCGCAGGCGGCTAGGCCGGATCGGGCGGATTCTACGGATCAGGCGAGCGTCACGCCGAGGCCCCGCGGGGCCTCGGCGTTACGCGGCGGACTGGCAGAACTCTGTGATCGGGTCCGGGTGCACGACTGGCGGGTCGGCGGCGAGGGCGTCGGCTTCCTCCACCGCCGCCCGCACTTCGTCCGGCTCTGTGAGGAATCGCAGCGTGAGCCGCATCACCCGTTTCTCGTCCGGTTGCAGCGTGTGAACGCGTCCCCGCGTCCGCTCGAAGCTGCGGTGGTTCGGCAGGCAGGTGGCCGGTTCCATGCCGACGACGTACCCGTCCCGTCGCCCGCCGAGCTGCTTCCACAGCACGCACCAGGGCAGCGTATCCACGTCGAACCGCACCTCCAAAGCGACGGAGTCGTCGTCCGCCGGCATCAGCATCCGGCCGCGGCCGTCGGCGTCGGGGCGGGGTTTGATGAAGTAGGCCTGCTCCGCGAACCCCGGCGTCGGCGGGCCGAGCGTCGCCCAGTTCTGCGGCCCCTCCCAATCCGCCCCGCCCTCGGCCGCCCGGGCGTCGCGGGGGATCACCTCCTCGCAGGGCACGATCACCCGCGACCCCAGCGGCGTCTGGTTGATGTGATACAGCAGCATCATCTCCGCCGGCGTGTCGCCGGCGTTGGAGACGGTGTCCGTCAGGTGCAACTCCGGCGACCCGACCTCCGCCTCGTACCGAGCGTGCAGCGTGAGGTTCGACCCGAACAGGCTGCGTTCGCTGACCTCCCCCTCGACCACCATCAGCCGGGGTCTCCGGCTCTTTCCGCATCTCCCACCGGTCCGCCGGCGTGTTGGCGATGCGGCCGTGCAGGGTGAGCGGGTTCTCCGTCGGGTTACCGCCGGGATCATCCCCCGGCGGACCCATCCACGACAGTCCGCAGCGGGTGAGCAGTTCGGTGAACCCGTCCAGCCAGCCGAGGCCGCCGCGGGCGGCGAGGTTGACGAAGGACGGATGAACGGGGCCATCGCCTGCCGGTGAAGTCCAGTCGAATCCGAAGTGCGCTCTCTCGTGCTCTCGCACGTCGCCCGCAGCGCTCCAAAGGAGGCCCATACCGCGAGTTGGACAGACCGTTCGCGGCTGAGGCAGTCGGTCATCATCTTCAGAGTGACGCAGCCTTCCGCAGTGCCGCCGAGCGCCCTTTCCGCCATCACTCCGCAGGGATCCGGGTGGCTCGCCGACGTCGCGCGATGTCCTCCAAGTTCGGGAGATCGGTGGATCGCCATCCCTCAACGAGAGGTTCAGAGGACGAACCGCCGGAAGAGTGCCTCTGCATGATTCTGGATCAGCGATGTATGAAGCGGGGGCGGACGCCCGCTAATCTTCCCCCGATGTCCGCCCCGCCCGCCACCGAAGACCGTTCCGTCGAGCCCCCGCCGCTCGATGCAGCGCCCGCGAAACCGCAAGCGGCGGAGGTCGGACAGCCGCCCCGCCGGCGGGCGACGGACCTTGCCGGGCCGCCGTTTTCGCAGCCGTGGTACGACCGGCTCGAAGACCAACTCGGCCCTACCGCCTGCAAGCAACTGGGGTTCTACGCGATCCCGGACGATTTCACCCTGTCCGTCGTCATCCCCGTCTACAACGAGGAAGCCACGCTGGCGGATCTCGTGAACCGCGTGCGGGCCGTGCCGGTGCGGAAGGAGATTCTGCTGGTCGACGACGGCTCCCGGGACGGCTCCAAGGCGGTCACGGAACAGCTCGCCACCGCTCCGGCGGACGAGTTCAACACAGTGCGGGCGTTCGCCCAGCCGCACAACATGGGCAAGGGAGCCGCGGTGCGGCGGGGGTTCGCGGAGGCAACCGGAACCTGCGTCGTCGTGCAGGACGCGGACCTCGAGTACGACCCGCCGGAGTACCCCAAGCTGCTCGAACCGATCATCAACGGCAAGGCGGACGCCGTGTTCGGCAGTCGCTTCCTCGGCGATCGCCCGCATCGGGTGCTGTACTTCTGGCACAGCATGGGGAACCGGTTCCTCACCCTGCTGAGCAACATGTTCACCGACCTGAACCTGACGGATATGGAGACCTGCTACAAGGTCTTCCGCCGCGAGCTGATCCAGGGCGATCGTGCCCACGCTGAAGGCGGACCGGTTCGGATTCGAGCCGGAGGTGACCGCGAAAATCGCCCGCCGCAAGGCGCGGGTGTACGAGGTGAGCATCTCCTACAGCGGCCGGACGTACGCGGAGGGCAAAAAGATCGGCTGGAAAGACGGCGTCAGCGCCCTGTGGTGCATCGTGCGGTACGGGCTTGCGGATTAGCGTTCGGAACCGCGACCGTCAGGGAGCCGGCTCTCCCCGGACGCACGCCCACAGAGCCGACTCCCAGACGGTCGCGGTGCCATGTCCTCTGCTCATGACTCCCTGCTCAACCTCGCGGAACGCCTCGGCGGCGGGCCGGTCGAGGTGAAGGAGACCCATATCTCCCGCGTCGCGCTCGCCGGGCAGCCGGGCGCCGGCGGCGTCGTGTTGAAGCAGTGCAAGCCGGTCGATTTCGGCTTCGTCGATCTGCGGACGCGGGAGCAACGGCGGGCGGCGCTGGAGAAGGAATGCGCCGTCAACGCCCGCTTCGCCCCCGGCGTCTACCGCGGCGTGAGGGAATTAAGCGACGGCGAACCCGTCCTCGAAATGCAGCGGTTGGACGAGGCAGACACCCTCGAAGCGAAGGTGAAGCGAGGCGACGCGACGACCGCCGATCTCGATGCGGTACTGGATCATCTGCTGCCGCTCTTTGAGGCCAGCAAACGCACGCCACGATGGGGCGACCCGGCAATAATCCGGCAGAACCTGACGGAGAATGCGGACGCTCTGCGGGCAACCGAGCGACGGACGGGCGAGACGCTCTATGCGGCGGACCTCAAGGCTGTCCAACTGAGCTTTCTTGCATTGCACGAGGATCAGCTTCGAGCCCGATCCGCAGATGGGTTCGTCCGCGATGGACACGGGGACCTGCGGGCGGAACACGTCTACATCACCGACGAAGGGGTGAAGGTCCTCGACGGTATCGCCTTCTCGGATCGGCTGCGGTGCGTGGACGTGGCGGACGAGTTCGCCTTTCTGGCCTACAGCCTCGACGTGCTCCGCCGGGACGATCCGGCCGCAGGAGGCCCGTACGGCCAGCGACTGCTGACCCGCTACCGCGAGCGGACGGGCGACCCAATCAGCGACGACCTCTGGTTCTTGTACGTCAGTTACCGGGCAGCGGTGCGGTGCAAGGTGCGGGCACTGTCGCTGCCGGACAGCCCCACGCTCGCTGAGATCGACGCCCTCCGCGAGCAGGTCGCGTTGGAGCCGCTCCGCTATGCCCAGCGATTTGCGGAGCGGTCGATGTTGGTCGTCATCGCCGGATTGAGCGGTAGCGGCAAATCGACACTCGCCGGAGCCGTCGCGGACCGGATCGGCGGCCCTCACTTCCGCAGCGACCTCATCCGCAAGAAGCTGCACGGCGTCGCCCCGCGAGCCGCCATTCCACCGTCCGACTACACGGCGGAGAGAGCGGACGCGGTTTATCAGCGTCTTGTTCGGGAGGCCGCCGGCTTTGCGGAGGAGCGGGGAGCGGCCGTCGCGGACGCCACCTTCGCCACGCCGGCACACCGGGCGAGACTTCTGCAAACGTGCGGGCACGCTGTGCTGACGCTGTTCGTCTGGTGCGAATGCTCTGACGCCGTCGCGGAGGCCCGCATTCAGCGACGGGTCACCGAGGGAACCGACGCCAGCGACGCGACGGTCGCGGTGCGGCGACGGCAAGCCGTCGGCTTGGACGAGCCCAACGAACAGGAGTTCGCCGCTCTGCCGAACGTCTCTTTGCTGCGGCTGAACACCGACGCCCCACTGGACGCATTGGTCGATCGCGTGATCGACGCATTGCGGCAGCTCGCGCAAACGGCCGCCCGCGTTGCCGCCTCCGGCGACGTGCCATAGGGTTCCGGGTTCCCGCCGTCCGTCCGCTCGGTCAATGCCCGACCCCTCCCCCAAACTGCCGATCCCGGATTCGTCCGACGCGCCCGCAAGCGGAAGGACAAATCGTCGGGCCAGCGCCGCAAGGCCGACGGCGACGGCCCCAAGCGGTCGTCCGCCCCGCTGATCTTCGCGATCATCGCCGCGATCGTGGTCGGCCTGTTCCTGTTCGAACGCACCCGCGGCACGGGAAAAGCGGTCGACTACAAGCGATTCGTGCAGGAACTGCGGCGCCAAGGCGGGCCGAACCCCCGCTCCAACGTTGCCGAAGCAGTCTTCGAGGGCTTCAAAGTCACCGGCAAGTGGGAGGAAATGCCGGAGCCGCGGGACGAGTTCGAACCGACCTTCACCACCTATCTCCCGCAGTCCGAACTGCTCGTCGCCGAGTTGACGACGGAGTTGGAGGAGCGGGGCGTGGCGAAGATCAAGTCCGTGCCCACGGGAATGGACGCCACCACCTATATCATGCTGTACCTCGGCATGGGGGCCGCGGCGCTGCTGGTGATGATCCTGATCCTCCGCCGGTCCTCCGACCCGATGGGCGGCGGCGGAATGATCGGATCGTTCATCAAAAGCGGGGCCAAGAAGTTCCGGGACGACGACGAGAAACGCACCACCTTCGAAGATGTCGCCGGCATGGAGCAGGCGAAGGGCGAACTGATGGAGGTGGTGGAGTTCCTCAAAGCCCCGGAAAAGTTCACCCGCCTCGGTGCGGAGATCCCCAAGGGCGTGCTGCTGATGGGCTCCCCCGGCACCGGCAAAACGCTGCTGGCGAAGGCCACCGCGGGCGAGGCCAAAGTCCCGTTCTATTCGATCAACGGGTCGGAGTTCATCCAGATGTTCGTCGGCGTGGGCGCCAGTCGCGTCCGTGATCTGTTCAAGACGGCCCGCGAGACGAGTCCCTGCATCATCTTTGTTGACGAGATCGACGCCGTGGGCCGCGAGCGCGGCGCCGGCGTGGGCGGCGGGTCCGACGAGCGGGAGCAAACGCTCAACCAAATCCTCGGCGAGATGGACGGCTTCGGACCCTCGGAGGCGGTGATCGTCATCGCCGCCACGAACCGGCCGGACGTGCTGGACCCCGCCCTGCTGCGGCCCGGGCGGTTCGACCGGCACATCCAGGTGGACAAGCCCAACAAAGCGGGCCGGGTGGGAATTTTGAAGGTGCACACCCGCAAGGTGCCGCTCGCCGCGGAGGTGGACCTCGAAGACATCGCCGCCGGCAGCATCGGGTTCAGCGGGGCGGAGTTGAAGAACCTCGTCAACGAAGCCGCCCTGCGCGCCACCCGGGAGGAAAGGCAGGCCGTCGTTATGGAGGACTTCGAAGAGGCCCGCGATCGCGTGCTGATGGGCGCCACCCGCGAAGAGGTGATGAGCGGCCACGAAAGACGGATGACCGCCTACCACGAAGCCGGCCACGCCCTAATCGCCTGGGTGCTGCCGACGCTCGATCCGGTGCACAAGGTCACGATCATCCCCCGCGGTCGCGCCCTGGGCGTCACCCAACTGTTGCCGGACGAGGAGCGGCATCACTTCGGCGAGCGCCGGATGCGGGATCACCTCGCGATGGCGATGGGTGGGCGGGCGGCGGAAAAGCTGGTGTTCGACGAGTTCAGCGCCGGGGCGGAGGACGACCTGAACCGCAGCACGCAACTCGCCCGCAAGATGGTCGCCCACTGGGGGATGAGCGAGAAGGTCGGCCCGGTCGCCTTCCGCCAGGGGGAGACGCACCCGTTCCTCGGCAAGGAGATGCAGACCGGCCGCAACTTCAGCGACGAGACCGCCCGGCAGATCGACGAGGAGATCCGTGCCGTGCTGCTGGACGCCTCGGACCGGGCGACGGGCATCCTGTCGGACCGGCGGGACGATCTGGAGCGGATCGCGTCCCTGTTGCTCGACCGGGAGTCGATCAGCCGCGAGGACATGGGCGAACTGCTCGGCGAGCGCGAGGTGCACCCCGACGACGCCGCGGAAGCCGCTCGCGCCGCGGAGCAGGACCGTCGCCCGCTGAACGGTCAGGCGGTGGAAACGACCGGCGATCGGACCGCGGTCGACGTAAAAATCCACGCGGAACCGGTGCAGGCGGAGCCGGCCGCGGCGGGAACCGCGGCGGCGTCGGCGGTCGCTGATTGACGCGGGTCGGTGCCGCATCTACGCTTGACGCGCCCCGCGGGGGCGTTCTCGAAGCGTTGCCGCTCATAAGAACGCTTCTTTTCACAGCCGGTAGCGTAGCCCGGCGTCCGCCCTTCCCCCCGCACCCACATCCGACCGCCGCAGTCGTCCCGGCCTTCCCCTGTCGGACCGGCGTCCGGTCGCACCTCACACCGGACTTCATGCCCACCACTTCCCGGGCCAAACGGCCCGCGACCCGTCGCACCGCCGCCTCGTCCCGTTCCAAAACCGACCGCCGCCCGTCCGGCGATCCGCCGTCCCGGTCCGCGAAGGCCAAGCGAACGCGAGCCCAGTCAAACGACGAGAAGGCAGCCGCCGCAGACGGCCCGACCTTCGCCGACTTGGGATTGTCGGAGGAAACGCTCGCCACGCTGGACGCGATCGGCTTTGAGCGGCCCAGCAAGATTCAGGCGGCGTTTCTGCCGATCGCCCTCACCGGCCGCGATTGCAGCGGCCAAGCCCGCACCGGCACCGGCAAAACGGCGGCGTTCACGCTGCCGATGCTCGAAGCGATGGATCTCGATCGGAAGGTGATCCAGGGCTTGATCCTCGCCCCGACCCGCGAGTTGGCGGAGCAGGTCTCGCAGGAGATGAAGAAGCTGGCCGGCGGGCGGGTGAAGACGGTGGTCATCGTCGGCGGCCGCCCGATGGGTCCGCAGGTCGACGACATCAAGCGGGGCGCCCAGGTGGTCGTCGGCACGCCGGGCCGGGTGATGGACCTGATGGGCCGCGGCCAGCTCGGCCTGGAGAACGTCGCGTTTGCGGTGCTGGACGAGGCGGACCGGATGCTGGACGACGGGTTCCGCCCGGACATCGAGAAGATCCTCCGCAAGTGCCCGAAGGATCGGCAAACGCTGTTGCTCTCGGCCACGATGCCCGGCGAGGTGGAGGAGCTGGCCGCGAAGTTCATGAAGAACCCGGCCCGCATCGACATGTCCGAGGACGCGCTGGTCGCGACGGAGATGATCGAGCAGTTCGTGCTGACGGTCGATCCGGACCGCAAGTTCGGCGCCCTGCTGCACGTTCTGAAGCAGGAAAAGCCGAAGCAGTGCCTCGTCTTCACCCGCACCAAACGCGGCGCCGAGAAGCTCTACGAGCGGTTCAGCCGCAAGCTGCCAAGCTGCGCGATGATGCACGGCGACCTTCAGCAGCGCAAGCGGGAGAAGACCCTGCAAGCCTTCCGTGACGGCCAGATCCGAATGCTGGTCGCCACCGACGTCGTCGGTCGCGGGATCGACATCTCCGGAATCAGCCACATCGTGAACTTCGACGTGCCGGAGTTTCAGGACGACTACGTGCACCGGATCGGCCGCACCGGCCGGATGAGCAGCGACACCAACGGCCGGGCGATCACCTTCGTCTGCCGCGATCAGGGCGACCAACTGACGAAGATCGAGATCCGCGTCTCGCAGGTGTTGCCGGTGTATCCGCTGAAGAACTTCGAGGCGGCCCGGCCGGTGGTCCGCAAGCGGGTCGAAGATCACGACGCCACGGTCATCCCCGTCAAGAAAGTCACGAGCCCGCTGTTCGGCGGCTCCTGACTGGCGCCGTTCGCCGGGACGGTTGCGGTCGCGACGGCGGTCGCTACCATGCTCGGCTTCCCGAAACGCTTGCAGACGCCTCGCACCCGGCCCGTATGTCGATCACGAAAGACCGTAAACAGGAAGTCGTCACCGACTTCCGCCGTACCGACGAAGACACCGGGTCGAGCGAGGTGCAGATCGCGGTCCTGACGGAACGCATCAACAACCTCACGCAGCATCTCCGTGAGCATAAGCAGGACCACACCAGTCGCCGTGGGCTGCTGGCGTTGGTCTCCACCCGTCGGCGCCTGCTCCGCTACATGCAGCGGACCAAGCCGGCGACCTATCGGGAACTGTTGACCCGCCTCAAGCTGCGGAAGTGATCGCTCGTTCGCTCCCGCGTCGGTCGCGGGAACGTTCGTTCGCGTCAGGTGGTGGCTGACCGGAACGTCAGTCGTGAATTGCGGCGACGGATTGTCGCGGGCCGGCCGAACCACCTTCGTTTCGGCCCCTGTCGTGAGTCTCCTGTCGTTTTCCCGCGGACGGCGAATCCCATCAGTGGGTTCGCGCCGCTCTTATTAACGTCCCCCGGCCGGGCCGGGGTTCCAGATCAGAAGAAGCCGGAAAGCCCCCATGCCGTCGAAGCCGAGCACGATCGAGTTCTCCCCCGTCACCGTCGAACGCCAGATCGGCGGTCGCACGATGTCGCTGACCACCGGCGACCTCGCCCGGCAGGCCAGCGGCGCCGTCACGTTGCAGTACGCCGACACCGTCCTGTTCGTCGCCGCCCAGCGGGGCACCCCCCGCCCCGGCATCGACTTCTTCCCGCTGCAAGTTGATTACCGCGAGCGCCTCGCCGCCGCCGGCCGCTTCGCCGGCGGGTTCCTCAAACGCGAGGGCCGGCCGACCAACAAAGAGATCCTCACCTGCCGCGTCACCGACCGGCCGATCCGCCCGCTGTTCCCCAAGGGGTACAAGGACGAGATCCAGGTGATGGCGAACGTCCTCGCCAGCGACGGCGAGAACGACCCGGCCCCGCTGGTCAGCTTCGGCGCCTCCGCGGCCCTGATGCTCGCCCCGGTGCCCTTCGGCGGCCCGATCGCCAGCGTCCGCGTCGGCCGCGTCGACGGTGAGTTGAAGCTCTTCCCGACTCAGGCGGAGATGGCCCAGAGCGACCTGGACCTCATCGTCGGCGGGTCGAAGACCAGTGTGCTGATGATCGAAGGATTCGCCGGCCAGATGCCGGAAGACGAGATGGTGGAGGCGATCATGTTCGCCCACAAGACCTGCGTCGAACTCTGTGAGATGCAGGACGAGCTGGGCAAGAAAGTCGGCGTGAAGAAGACCAGCTTCTCCAAGCCGGCCGAGAACCCGTTCGCCAAGGCGCTGAAGAAGGACGGCTACGATCGCCTGCTGGAAGCGAAAACGACCGGCGACAAGGCCGATCGCTCCGAGGCGGTGGAGGAACTTCGCAACGAACTGATGGCGGACCACTTCGACGGCGACGCCGACGAAGCCTCCAACGGCGGCTCCCGCGGCGAGTTCAAGGCGGCGTTCTACCAACTGGAACACGACGTCGTCCGCAACCTGCTGCTCGACGGCAAGCGGATCGACGGCCGCAAGCCGGATGAGCTGCGGGCGCTGGACGTGCGGGTCGGCGTGCTGCCCAAGGTGCACGGCTCCGCCGTCTTCACCCGCGGCGAAACCCAGTCGATGTGCACCATCACGCTGGGGAACACCCGCGACCAGCAGCGGGTCGACGGGCTGTTCGGGGAGCACAGCGAACGCTTCATGCTCCACTACTACTTCCCCAGCTACTCCGTCGGCGAGACCCGCCCGATCCGCGGCCCCGGCCGTCGCGAAATCGGCCACGGCGTGCTCGCCGAACGCAGCGTTTACCCCGTCCTGCCGCACCCGGAAAAGTTCCCGTACACGATCCGTTGCATCAGCGACATCCTGGAGAGCAACGGCTCCTCCTCAATGGCGAGCGTGTGCAGCGCCACGCTGGGCCTGATGGACGCCGGCGTGCCGATCACCCAGCCGGTCGCCGGCATCTCGATCGGCCTCGTGAAAGAGTCGGAGAAGAAGTACACGCTTCTGACCGACATCATGGGCGACGAAGATCACTTCGGGGATATGGACTTCAAGGTCGCCGGCACCCAGAAGGGGATCACCGGCATCCAGCTCGACCTGAAGATCGACGGCATCTCCGAGGCGATCATCAAAGACGCCCTCGCCCAGGCGAAGGACGCTCGGATCACGCTGCTCCGCACGATGCTCGGCGGCATTCGCCGTCCCCGTGCCGAGTTGGCGATGACCGCCCCGCGTCTGCTTTCCACCAAGATCGACCCGTCCAAGATCGGCCTGCTGATCGGCCCGGGCGGCAAGAACATCCGCGCCTTGCAGGAAGAGACCGGCACCACCCTGGACGTGCAGGACGACGGCACCGTCGTCATCGCCAGCGACAACGCGGAGGGCGCCAACGCGGCTCTCGCTCGCGTCGAAGCGATGGGCGAAGACGTGAAGGTCGGCCGCGTCTACAACGGTAAGGTGACCAGCATCAAAGACTTCGGCGCCTTCATCGAGATCGCCCCCGGCAAGGACGGCCTCTGCCACATCTCCGAACTGGACGAGGGCTTCGTCAAGAACGTCTCCGACATCATCAAGGTCGGCGAGATGGTCGAGGTGAAGGTCATCGCCGTGGACGACCAGGGCCGCGTCAAGCTGTCTCGCAAGGCCCTGCTGGTCTCGGACGACGACGACGACGCCGAGGACGGCGACGAGTGATCTTCGTTCCGCACGTCTGACTCCCGGTTAGCCGCGACCGGAGGGCACGCTCCCTCCGGTCGCGGCTCGCCGCTTGTTTGAGCCATGCCCGAAGCAACGCCGAACGAGATCGCCGTGCTCGCCGGAGGATTGGCGCACGAGATCCGAAACCCGCTCTCCACAATCGGGCTGAACCTCGAACTGCTCGCGGAAAGCCTCGGCGGGACGGAGCCGGAGGAGTCCGACGATCGCGCCGTCGCCCGCCGCAAGCGGATGCTGCGGACTGTGCAGCGGGAATGCGGGCACTTGGCGGAGATCCTCGACGCCTTCCTCGCCTTCGCCAAAGCCGGCGAGCCGGAGTTGAAGGAGGACGATCTGAACCGGCTGGTCATGGAGTTTGCGGAGTTCTTCGGCCCGACCGCGGAGGCCGCCGGCGTGCGACTCGTCGCCCTGCCGAGCCCCGACCTGCCGGCGGTGCGATTCGACGGGCGGCTGATCCGTCAGGTCTTGATGAACCTGGTCCTCAACTCGCAGCAGGCGTTGACGGCCGAACCGGGCTCCACGCCGGCCGCCGCGTCGGAGACGCCGCAGCCGTTGATCGAAGTGTCCACGCGGCCGATCCTCGCCGGCCCGTCCGGCGGCGCCGTCGAACTGACCGTGGCCGACAACGGCGCCGGAATCCCCCCGGAAACCCGAGCCACCATGTGGAGCCCGTTCTTCTCCACCAAACCGGGCGGCAGCGGACTCGGGTTGCCCACGGTCAAGAAGATCGTCGAGGCCCACGGCGGTCTCGTGCACTGCGAGAGCGACGGGGACGGCACCGCGTTCCGGATCGCGCTGCCCGCTTGCAGTTGATGCGGGCGCCTGCGGTTTCGCCGGTCGCGAAACCGCAGGCGCCTGTCGAACCCGTTAGCGTGTGCGTCCCCCGCCCTGCGATCTTCCCATGCCCGACTCCTCCCCCGACGACGACCTTTCCGGCGTTCCGATCCGCGTGCTGATCGTGGACGACGACGCCGCCCACGCGGAGACCGTCGCCGACACGCTGGAACCGGTCGGCTGCGATTGCACCGTCGTCACCGGCGGTCGGGCGGGCGTGGACGCCGTCGGGCGGGAGGTGTTCGACGTGGTCATCACCGACCTGAAGATGGACGGCGCCGACGGGTTCGCGGTGTTGAAGAAGACGAAAGAGGAGTTGCCGGAGGCGGAGGTGATCGTCGTCACCGGCTACGGCACGATCGACAGCGCCGTCGACGCCATGCAGCGGGACGCCTTCACCTATCTGAACAAGCCGTTGGACGTGGCCCGGCTGCGGGCCGCGGTGACGCAGGCCTCGAAGCGCATCCGGCTGGCCCGGAAGAACGCGGAGTTGAGCCGGCGACTTGACGAGCGCTTCGGCTTCGAGGGCGTGGTCGGCACCAGCGGGCCGATGCGGCAGGTGATCGAAGTGCTCAAGAACGTCTCGCCCACGGATTCGACCGTCCTCATCACGGGCGAGAGCGGCACCGGCAAGGAACTCGTCGCCCGGGCCCTGCACCAAAACAGCCCCCGCAAGAACAAGCCGTTCGTCTCGCTGAACGTCGCGGCGCTGCCGAAGGATATCCTGGAGAGCGAGCTGTTCGGCCACGAGGCCGGGGCCTTCACCGGGGCGACGGGTAAGCGGATCGGCAAGTTTGAGTACGCCAACGGCGGCACGCTGTTCCTCGACGAGGTCGGGGAGACGCCGCCGGACATTCAGGTGAAACTGCTTCGCGTGCTGGAGGATCGGAAGGTCACGCGGCTGGGCTCAAACGCGGAATTGCCGATCAACGTCCGCCTCGTGGCGGCAACGAACGCGAATCTGCTGGAAATGGTGGGTCAGAAGGCGTTCCGGGAAGATCTGTACTACCGCCTGAACGTCATCAGCATCCGTCTCCCCCCGCTGCGGGACCGCCGGGGGGACATCCCGCTGCTGTTGGATTTCTTCCTCCGCGAACTGACGGAGCGGTACGACAAGCCGGTGGTCGGCTTCACCCGCCGGGCGCGGACGGCGTTGATGAGCTACGAGTGGCCCGGCAACATCCGCCAGCTGCGCAACGTGGTGGAGCGGATGGTCGTCCTCGACACCGACGGCCTGCTGGACGCGGGGGATCTGCCGGAGGAGGTCGCCGGATTGGCAGGCGAGGAGGGGGACGACACCGCCGCCGCCCACGGGTCCGGCGGGGGTTCGGATCACCTGATCGGCCGGCCGTTGTCCGAGGTCGAACGCTTCTATGCGGAGCGGGCGCTGGAGGTCGTCGGCGGGAAGCGCGAGGACGCCGCGAAACTGCTGGGGATCGGCGAACGAACGCTTTACCGCAAGCTCAAAGAGTGGGGGTTGAACTGATTCGGTCTCTTCCCGGCTCCTCACCGGAGAGCGGCGGCGGGGGGTGTGGAAACCCGGTCGAGACCCACTTTGCAAGCGTCCGGAGCGGTCGAAATTTGGTCGACCGGGCGCGTTGGACAGCGTCCCGCGGGCGGCCTAAGTTCGCTCCCGGCGGCCACGGGAAGGCGGCCGCCGCGGGCGAACGCCGGCGGACCGACGGGGGACAAACAGGCATAGGGTATGACGGCTGAAGCCGACTCTTCACGGTCCCCCGATCGACCTGACCGTCCCGCTGGGCGGGGTCCGAACGACGGCCCGAACTCTGCTGAGGGCGGCGGGAACGGAGGAGGCGCGGAGTCGGGGGCGGGGGCGGCGACGGAACAGGAGACCGCGGAGACCGCGGGCGCTGCCGGTCGGCATCGATTTCGGCACGGACAGCAGTTCGCTGGCCGATTTCGGCCGCGACGGCGCCCCCCATGTCCTCGCGAACGCCCGCGGCGAGATTCGCACCGCCTCCGCGGTCGACGTGTCCACGGATCGACTGACGCTTGGCCGCGGTCTCGAAGGTCTTTCAGAAGCGGATGCGAACGGGGAAGCCGACCGGTACGGCGCCGGACCGGTCTCCATGCACGGTTTCAAACGCACCTATCAGGAGTCCGGCGGCATCTACATGCGGGGCGGGGTGGAGATGACCGCGGGGGGCGGGCCGGTCTCGCCAAAGCTGTTGGGGGCTGCTCTGCTGCGGGGGCTCGCGGCGGAGACCGCGGCCGGACGCCCGGAGGACGCGCCGGTCGTGATCACGGTTCCGCACGCCTTCACCCGCACCCCCCGCGACGCCGTCCGCGACGCCGGCCGACTCGCCGGGTTGAACGTGACGGACATGCTGTCGGAGACCACCGCGGCGGCCCTCGCCTGGCTGTGGAAGGACACCGCGGCGGACGGCCAGCCGGTCGGTCGCACCCGCCACGCGCTGATCTACGATCTCGGCGCCGGCACGTTCGACGCCGCCGTCGTCCGCACCCGTCGCAACGAACTGCGGGTCGTCGCCGCGGAGGGCGACCCGCACCTCGGCGGACGCGACTGGACGGAGATGCTCGCCGACGACGTCGCGGAGCAGTTCCGTCGCAAGCGGGGCCGCAATCCTTTCTCCCGCTGGCGGATGCGGCGGCAACTCCTCGGCGAATGCGAACGGGCGAAGCTCACGCTCTCCCAGCAGCCCCGCTGCGCGATTCCCGTCCGGACCGCAGATGCGACCGAGGCGTTCGAGATCACCCGCGACCGCTTCGAAGGTCTGACGGAAGATCTGCTCCGGCGAACCCGCGACCTGACAGAGTTTCTGCTGGAGAACGCCGGGGTCGATCCGCAGGACCTCGACGTCATCCTGCCGGTCGGCGGGGCGGCGGCGATGCCGGCGGTGCGGCGGATGCTGACGGACCTGTTCGGGGCGCGGGCGACGCCGGACCACGCCGCCCGCGGCGCGTTCGCCGACCCCCGCACGGCGGTCGCCGAGGGAGCCGCGGTGTACGCAGCCATGCTGCGGGCCAAGGCCGGCGCCAAAGGGGACGGTCCCCCGCCGGACGTCCCCAAGAAGGTCCGCCGCCGCCTCCAGGCGATCGCATTGGAAGACGTCAGCGCCCATTCCATCGGCGTGGAGATCGAAGACCCGAAGCGGCCCGGCTGTCGCCTCAATCATGTCGTCCTTCCCCGCGGCGCGCGTCTGCCGACGGCCGTGCAGATGACGTTCGGCACGACCGTGGCCGACGCCGAGGGGATCCGGCTGCGGCTGGTCGAAGGGGAACGCCCGGAGGCCGCCGACTGCGACCGTCTCGGCGAGTATCGCATCACCGGGCTCCCGGCAAACCTGCCGGTACGCAGTCCGGTGACCGTGGACATCGCCCTCGACGAGCAAAACCTGCCGCAGGTGTCCGCGCATCGCGTGCTGTCTGCGGAGGAGGTCCGGACCCACGGCGGACACCATGACCTCGCCCCCCTGACGGTCGAGTCCCGCCCGCTGTCCCCCGGCTCCCGCGACGAGGCGGAAGCGCAGAATCGACTCGCCCGCTTGATGCCGCACCCCCGCTGAGGCATTCGTGTAAAGAATGTGCGGGTCAGCGCCCGGGACGCTGAGCGTGGCTCGGTCTGGATTCAATTGTCCAATGTCGCCGGGGGTCGGGAGCGGTAGACTGTCCGCATCGCCGTCTCCTGATCTGAACTGCCCGTGCGTCGACTGCTCCCCACGCTGTTCGTCACTGCCGCTGCGCTGTGCGGCGGGCCACACGCCCTCGCGGAGGAGACGACCGGGTGGACGGAGGGGCAACGCCTGTTCGCGCTCGACGTTCAGCCGATGTTCCTGGCGAAATGCGTCGCCTGCCACGGCGACGATCCGGCCGATTTGCAGGGGGCTTTCGATCTCTCCACACGGGTCGGGCTGCTGAAGGGTGGGGAGAGCGGGGACGCCGGCGTGGTTCCGGGTCGGCACGCCGCCGGCTCCGTGTACGAGATGCTGAAGTGGGAGGACGGCTACGGAATGCCGCCCAAGGAGACGGACAAACTGACCGAGGCGGAGCGGTGGGCGGTCCGCGACTGGATCGACGCCGGCGCCCCCTGGCCGGACGCCGCGACCGTCGCCGCCATCCGGGAGACGCACGCGGAAGGGGTTCGCGTTCGCACCAGCGGCGGGCTCTCCGACGACTGGACCGACCGACGCTACGACCCGGCGGACCTGTGGGCCTACCAGCCGATCGCCGACCCGCCGGCGCCGCCGACGCCGCCGGGATTCGCCCCGCCCGCCGACCCGGTGGACGCCTTTCTGAACGCACGGCTCGCCGCGGTCGATCTCGCGCCGCCCCGCGGGCGGACCGGCGGACGCTGATTCGGCGGGCGACCTTCGACCTCACCGGCCTGCCGCCCGCGCCGGCGGAGATTGACGCCTTCCTCGCCGACACCCACGAGGACCGCGTCGCCTTTGCCGCGGTGGTGGACCGGCTGCTCGCCAGCCCCCACTTCGGCGAGAAGTTCGCTTCGAACTGGCTGGACGTGGTGCGGTACGCCGACAGCGCGGGCTTCGCCAACGATTTCGAACGCCCCAACGCCTGGCGTTACCGGGACTATGTCGCTCGCGCGTTCAACGCCGACAAACCATTCGACCGCTTCCTGACGGAACAGCTTGCCGGAGATGAACTGGTCGACTCCGGCCAACTCGCCGCGGACTCCCCGGAAGGCATTGATGCGTTGATTGCGACCGGCTTTCTGCGGATGGGGCCGTGGGAACACACCGGGATGAGCGTGCCGAAGATCACCCGCCAGCAGTTCCTCGACGACGTGACGGACACCGTGGGGCAAACGTTCCTCGCCCAGCCTCTCCAGTGCGCCAAGTGCCACGACCATAAGTTCGACCCGATCCCGACCCGCGACTACTACGCCATCCAGGCGGCCTTCGCGACCACGCAATTCGCCGATCGCCCGGTGTCGTTCCACCCGGGGGAAGACGCACGCGGGCATGATGAGGCTCGTTATCTCCGGGAGCGGTTGGCCGAAGCGAAAGCGATTCAGGGCCAAGTCGACGTGAAGAAGAAGGCGGTCGAGAAGTGGTACAAAGACCGCGGGCTCAAGCCGGGAAACCGGAGCTTGAAGGAGCAGGACGGGACGCCGGCGGAGGAGATCGTGCCGGACGAGCTTGATCTCTCCCCCATGGATTACGGGCTGGAACGCGTGTCGCGGAAAGCGGTTCAGCGGCACAGCTGGGAACTGGATCGGTACAAGCCGTTCGCCCTGTCGGTGTACAGCGGGGCCAGCCAGAAAATGAAGCCGGTGTATTCGGCGATCCGGTTGCCCACGGACCGGATGGAGGGAGAGATCGCCGCGTCGGCAATTCTCACCGGCGGCGATCCATTCAGTCCGGGGCAGCCGGTCGAGCCGGGGGCGCTGCAGCGCGGCGTTGCTGGCCGTCGACGCCGAGGCGAAAGACCCGGTGCCCGCGGCGGCGACCGGCCGTCGCACGGCGCTCGCCGGTTGGTTGACCGATCCGGCGAACCCGCTGCCCGCCCGGGTCTACGCGAACCGCCTGTGGCAGTGGACGTTCGGGCGGGGTCTGGCGGCGAACGCCAACAACTTCGGCGGCGGCGGGGCGCCCCCGACGCACCCCGCCCTGCTGGACCACCTCGCGGTGCGGCTGGTCGCCGGCGGCTGGAAGACGAAGACGCTGGTTCGCGACCTGATGCTGACCGACGCCTACGCCCGCCGCTCCGTACACCCGGATCCGGCCGCGGTCGCCGCGGCGGACCCGGCGGGGGCGCTGCTCGCGGCGGCGCGACCCCGTCGGCTGACGGCGGAGGAACTGCGGGACGCGATGCTGGCGGTCTCCGGCGAATTGAACCCTTCGATCGGCGGCGTGCCGGTGCGGCCGGAGATCGAACCGGAGGTCGCCCTGCAACCCCGCCAGGTGATGGGCACCTTCGCCCCCGCCTGGCAGCCGGACCCCGATCCACAGCGGCGCCACCGACGCACGTTCTACACACTGAAGCTCCGCGGCTTGCGGGCTCCGATGCTGGAGACGTTCAACGCCCCCGGCCCCGACGCCCCCTGCGAGATGCGGGAGACCAGCACCATCGCCCCCCAGGCGCTGGCCCTGATGAACGGCCGGTCCACCTACCATCGGGCGCTCGCCGCCGCCGCCCTCGTACTCGAAGACGATCCCCCGACGGACGGCGCCGCCGTAACGGCCCTCTTCCGTCGGGCGTTCGGCCGCGAACCGATTCCCGCGGAGCGGGACGCCTGCGTCTCCCATTGGCACGCGATGACGACCCGTCACGCCAGCCTGCACTTCGACCCGGTCCGCCCGCCCGCCGAGGTCGTGCGGGTCGCGGTGGAGGAGAACACCGGCGAGCGGTTCTCCTACGTGGAGAAGCTCGAACAGGCGGCGGACTTCGTGCCGGATCTCGGTCCGGACGCGGCCGACGCCCGCACCCGCGGCTTGGCGGAGGTCGCCCTCGTGCTGCTCAACGCCAACGAGTTCCTCTACCTTGAGTAATCCGCAAATGGGCGCCCCGCTTCCCAGTTTGGCGATCCCCCGCCGCGACGCCCTGTTCTCCCTCGGCGCCAGCGTGGGCGGCGTGGCTCTTGCCGCGTTGATGGCGGATGAGTCTCGGGCAGATGACAGCGCTCCCCAGGCGCCGCACTTTCCGGCGAAGGCGAAGCGGTGCATCTTCCTGACGATGGAAGGCGGGCCGAGCCACATCGATACGTTCGATCCGAAGCCGAAGCTCCGCGACCTGCACCTCAAGGAGTTTCGAGCCGGCGGCGAGCAGAAGTCCGCGATGGAGACCGGCAAGCGGTACTATGTCGAGAGCCCGTTCAAGTTCCGAAAGGCGGGCGAGAGCGGGGCCGACATGAGCACGGATTGGACGCACCTCGCCGGGGTGGCGGACGATCTCTGTTTCTATCGCGGATGCCAGGCGGAGAGCGTGAACCATCCCACGGCGATGTCCCACATCAACACCGGCAACCGGTTCGGCGGAGACGCGGCGGTGGGGGCGTGGGTGACGTACGGGCTGGGCTCGGAGAACGCGGATCTGCCGGCGTTCGTGGTGCTCCCGGAGGTCAGTCACCCGCAGGGCGGGGCGGCGAACTGGGGGAACGGGTTCCTGCCGGCCCGCTACCAGGGCACGCCGCTGCGGGCGGAAGGGTCGCCCATTCTAAATCTCGCCCCGCCGGCCGGCGTCACGCGGGACCACCAGCGCCGGAACCTCGACCTGCTGGCCGAGTTGAACCGCCGCCACGCCGCGGAGCGGGCGGCGGCGGGCGACCCGTTCGCCGAAACGCTCGCGGCGCGGGTGCAGAGCTACGAACTCGCCTTTCGGATGCAGGCTCGGGTGCCGGGGTTGATCGATATCGACGGCGAAGACCAAGCCACCAAAGACCTGTACGGCGTGGACGCCGCGGACACCGACGCCTTCGGCCGCAAGTGCCTGCTGGCCCGCCGGCTCGTCGAGCGCGGCGTGCGATTCGTGCAACTCTACCACGGCACCTGGGACTCCCACGATCAGATCGGCCGCGCCCACGGGAATCTCGTCCGGCAGGTCGACAAGCCGATCGCGGCGCTGCTCACGGACCTCAAGCGACACAACCTGCTGGACGAAACGCTGGTGGTGTGGACCGGGGAGTTCGGCCGCTCGCCGGACAACTCCCCCCGCGGCGGCATCGCTTACGGACGCGATCACAACGCGAAGGCGATGACCGTCTGGATGGCCGGCGGCGGCGTCAACGCGGGGCACACGATCGGGGCGACGGACGAACTCGGCGCCGAAGCCGTCGAGGTCGTGCACCCGATCCGCGATCTGCACGTGACCCTTCTGCGGTTGCTCGGCTTGGACGACAATCGACTGACCTACTTCAGCTCCGGCCGGTTCAAACAGCTTTCGCAGTTCGGCGGCAAGGTGATCGAAGACCTGCTCGCTTAAGCATGGCGAGCGAGGGAGCGTTAGCCCCCCGTGCCCGCGAATCGATCTGGAACCGCACAGGCTGGAACCACACGGGGGGCTGACGCCCCTCCGCTCGCCGGTGCGGTACACTCTCCCCGTGAACGCGACCCCCACCCCGTCCGCCGAGGAGTTCCGCGAAGTCGCCGCGGACCGTGAGCCGGATGAACCGCCCCCCGACGCCGCGGAGGTGCGCAGCCTCCAACGCATCCGTCGGCGGGCGGGCTTCGGGCATTCTATCGGGGTCTGGGTCGGCCGGCAGATGCTGCGGGCGCCGTGGCTGACCCGGTTCAGCCTGACCCGCAAGCGGCAGCGGGCCCGCCTGTTGAACGAGGGCGCGATCTACGGATCGGTCACGGCCCCGGACGGCGTGAAGATCGGCCTCTGCTACGTGCCGCCGGCCGCCGGCGTGCCGCGGCGGCCCGGGGTGGTGCACTTCCACGGCTGGATGGAGACGAAGGAGTTCCACGCGGACGTCGCCCGCCGGCTGTCGAAGGCGGGGCATCCGGTGCTCATGGGGGACCTCCGCCACCACGGGGACAGCGGCGGGCCGTACGTGACGTTCGGGGTGAAGGAACGGCACGACGTCGATCTGCTGATCGATCACGCCGCGAAGCAGGGGTGGTTTGAGCCGCCGGTGATCACCGCCGGCTTCAGCACGGGCGCCGTCACAGTGCTGGCGCACCTCGCGGTGGATCGCGAACGAGCCGGCGACGGGGCGGCGGGGCCGCGGGTCGGCGGCTGTGCGGCGCTGGCCCCGATGATCTCGCTGCGGCGGGGCGTGCGGTGGTTCCGCGGGATGGCGGCCCCGCGGATCGCGGAGCGGTGGTTGATGCTGGGGGTCATGGAAGCTGTCCGGCGAGCCGGGATGACCTTTGACGAGACCGAACTGAGCGGCGTGGTCTCGGCGGAAGAGCGACCGATCCTGTTCGCCGCCGGGGAGCGCGGCGACCGGTTCACGCTGGGCGATCAGGTCGAGCAATTGCACCGCCGCAAGACCCGCGGCTGGACGGCGCTGCACACGGTCCCGGGGGTGACGCACTTCGCGGTCGGCACCGCCGCGTTCCCGGCGATCCTGGAGAAGTGGGACGCGATGCTGGCGATGGTCCGCCGACGGTGCGACGAACCGGCCTGCGCCGAGGACGGGCTAGTGGTCGAGCCGGGGGCCGAAGTGGAGCGGGTCCGGGCGGACCTCCACACGCCCGCGTAGCGACGCGCCGACGACGAGCCCGACCGCCGCCCCGCACGCCACCAGACTGCTCCCCCCGTAGGAGACCAGCGGCAAAGCGAGCCCGGTGATCGGCATCAACCCGACCGTCATCGCGGTGTTGATCACCGCCTGCGTGCCGAACAGCGCCCCCACCCCCGCCGCGGTCAGGCGCCCGAACGGATCTTCGCAGCGGGCGGCGACCCGCAGGCAGCCGGCCACCAGCACGCCGAACAGCCCCAACACGGCCAGGGTTCCGGGCAGGCCGAACCGTTCCGCCACCAGACAGAACACGAAGTCCGTCCGAGCCGCGGGCAGTCGCAGCGAGTCTCCCTCGGCGGTCGCGCCGCGGGGCTCCGCGAACAACCCCAGGCTTCCCCCCGCCCCGCCGAGGGCGAGCACCTGCTTCGATCGGTGCAGGTGGTAGCCGTCGCCGCGGGGGGCCGGCTCGCCCAGTTCGTCCAGCGAATGCTGGGTGAAGACCGCGGTCACCCGGCTGCGTTGCTCCGCGCTCATCCCGAGCCACAGCACGGGCAAGCAGGCGAGCCCCAGCACGGCGGCGGCGGCGAGGTGCGTGCCCCGCGCGCCGCTGGCGATCAGCACCGCCCCCAGCATCGGCAGAAAGACCAGCGAGGTGCCCAGGTCCGGCTCCTTGAGGATCAACCCGACCGGCACGACCGTCAGCAGGAACGGCGGGATCAAACCCAGCACGGTTCGATGATCCCGCCGGTGCGACAGGTAGCGGGCGAGGGCCAGCAGCACGGCGAGCTTCGCGAACTCCGACGGTTGCAACAGGATCGGCCCCAGCGGGATCCAACGCCGCGACCCGTTGCGAGCCGGAAAGGCGTAGACCATCAGCAACAAACCGACCGCCGCGGCGAACGCCGGCAGGGCCAGCGATTTGAGGACGCGGGGGGGCGCCGCCGCGGCGACGCCGACGGCGACGACCGCGAACGCCGCCCAAACCCGCTGCTTCGCGGCGAGCCCCAGGGCGCCCGCCGGCAGCCCGCTCAGTTCGTCCCCGCGGCCGATCGCGAGCAGACCGATCGCCGTGAGGGCGGCGGCGCTCAGCGGGATCGACCAGGGAACGCGGGACACCGGGACCTGTCAACTGGGGCTCTGCGAAGTGAACGGGGTGATAGCTCCCGGGAGGCCCGCGGCGGAATTGCGGTTTGACGCCGCGGGCATTACGACCGGCCCAATGCACCGCCGTCTCGCCGCCGCAGCCGCGTTCGTCACCGCTGGACTGCTCGCGGCGACGCTGGCGACCACCGCGGCCCGGCCGCTGTACCACGCGGACCTCTGGGCGCATCTGGCCTACGGGCGAGAGGTCAGGCTGACGGGCGCGGTGGCCGCCACCGAACCGCTGATGCCGCTGAGCGCCGGCGAGCGGTTCGTCAATTTCTCCTGGCTGTCCGGCGTGGCGGGCTCGGTGGTGTGGGACCACGCCGGGGCGGACGGGCTGCGGCTCGCGGGGGGGCTGCTGATCACAGCGGCGGTCGGGTTCGTCGGCGTCGCCGCCCGGCGGCGGGGGCGATCATTTGTGGCGGCGTGGATCGCGGGGACGGCGTTTCTGGCGATCGCCTGGTTCCAACTGTTCGCCTTCGCCCCGTGGGAGGAACCGCTGGGCCCGCAGATGCTCCGCCCGCAATCGTTGGGCCTGGCGCTGTTCGCCGGACTGCTCGCCGCGACGCCGGTCCCGCGGCGGCCCGGGTGGCGGTGGGTCGGGCTGCCGGTCGGCTTTCTGCTGTGGGCGAACCTGCACGGGAGCTGGCCGATCGGGCTGGCGTGGCTCGCGGCGGGCGTGCTCGACCGCGTCGGCCGCTTGCGGTTCGCGGTGTGGCGAAGCGGGCGGGTGCGGCGGGAGGCGGCGCTGATCGCGATCTGCGCGGTCGTCTGCTGCGTGAACCCGCTGGGGCCGGGGGCTTACCTTGAAACGCTGACCTTCGGCCGTCACCCGAACCTCGCGGATGTGATCGAATGGGCGCCGCTGGACTGGACGATGCGGCAGGGCCGGACGTTCTTCTGTGCGGCGGCGCTGCTGGCGGTCGTGGCGCGGCTAAGTCCGAAGCGGGTCGGACCGGGCGAGGCGGTCGTGCTGATCGGGTTCGGGTTGCTCACCTGCCAAACGAGTCGTTGGCTGCTGTGGTGGGCCGGGCCGGCGGCGGTGTTCCTCGGCAGCCACGCGGCCGCCCTGCTGCGGCGGGGAAAGGCGGCTGGGGGAAGCGATCCGACGCCGCGTCGACTGGCGCTGATCTGGATCGGCGGGTTGGCGGCGGGCCTGATCCTCAGCGGGTCGACATGGCGCCTCGCCACCGGGCGTCCCGCTCCCCGCAGCAGCTACGCGGAGGGCACGCCGGTCGCCGCGGCGGCCTATCTGCGGCTCCACCCGCCGGCCGGGCAGATGTTCCACGCCCACGCGTTCGGGGATTACCTGCTGTTCGCCGGGCCGCCTGAGACGCAGATCTTCGTCGGCTCGCACGCCCACCTGATCCCGCCGTCTGTCTGGCGGGCGTCGCAGGGCCTGTCGCTGGCGGCGCCGGGGTGGGAGACGGCGTTGGACCTGTATCGGGTGACGACGCTGGTCGTCTCGCCCGCCGATCAACCCCGACTGCTGTCTTCCGCGGACGCGTCTTCCCGCTGGCAACGAGCCTACGAGGACGAGACGGCGGTCATCTTCGACCGCGTCATTCCGCAATCAAACCTTCCGAAGCGTACTGACGGAGCAAAGTGAGCAGCCGTCGCTCCGCCCGCCGCAGACCGCGTCGACGGACCGGCTTCGGCGGCTTCGCACCGTCCCGCACCTCCGATGCAAATGCAGCGACGGCGGGGTGCACGTAGTATTCCCGACAGACCGCGGGGGTGTTGCCGAGGAAGGCGCTCGCGGCGTCGACGGCGTGCTTGACGGGGTCGACGTCCGGATCCTCCGGCCCCCGCAGGGCCGCCTCGAAGGCGACGCGGGTGCCGTGCCAAGTTCGGAAGTCCTTCGCGGTGATCTTCGCTCCCGCCGCGTGCGTGAGGTAGGCGTTGACCTTCGAACTGCTCAACGGTCGCCACGCCCCGCCGGCGTCCCGGTACTTCAACAGCGTCTCCCCGCCGGCGGCTTTCAGCTTCGCCACGGCGGAGGCGAGGGACCGCCGTCGTCGGCACTCCGCGGAGCGGTCGACGCCGTGCTTGCCGACGAACTCCAGCGACACCCGGGCCCGCGAGACCGCCGCGTGCTCCGGGCGCAGCGTGGTCAGGCCGTGGGTGTCGTGGTCGCGAGTGTACTCCGCCCCGCCGATACGGACGGCGGTGGCGTCCAGCAGACCGGCGGCGACCGCACAGATCCGGCGTTTGTCCAGCCGACGACGCCGCAGGTCGCGGCGGGTGCGACGCCGGACCCGCGGGAGCACCACCCCCAACGCGGCCAGCCGCAGCCACTTCGCCTCGCCCGCGGCCGTCGCCCAGTCAACGTGATAGAGGTACTGCTTCCGCCCCGCGGCGTCCCGCCCGGTCGCTTGCAGATGGCTCCGCGGATCGGGCGAGACCCACACCTCTTCCCAAGCCGGGGGGATGACGAGGGCGTCGACCCGCGCCCGCTCCTCGCCAGTCCGCTCCAGCGTTTCACCGTCGGGCGTGCGGAACGAGAAGCCGGCGCCGCAGCGCACGCGGGTCAAGCCGGGGGAGGCGTCGGTGCGGTAATGCAGGCCGGCCCGCTTTGTGAGGCGCAGCGGATCGGCGACGGCGTCGATCTCCGCGGCGGCGGCTCGGGCGGTCAGGCGGATGAACAATGCGGGGGGGCTCCGGGCGGGCGACCGCGAACCCTAGATCGCGCCCGCGGGCCGCCCGCCGGGCGTTCCCCGCCCGTCCCCGTGCGGGACCGACCCGGGACCGACCGACACAGCCCCGAGCGCCCGCACGACCGGTCTCTCGACCGCACGTCGCTCCCTAACGGTCGTCGCTTCTACCGCACGTAGACCGGATACCCATATCCATAGCTGCCGTGATGCACGGCGCCGCTGTAGACGCCGCCGCTGTAGACGCCGCCGCTGTAGACGCCGCCGTGGTGACCGTGGCCGTAACTGGGCGAACCGTGGGAGGAGTACCCGTAGGACCGGTAGCCGTAGGCCGGGGCGCCATACGGGCTGACGCCGTAGTACCGCGTGACCGTGCGGCCGGCCGACCCGAAGCCGTGATGCCCGCCGTAGAAGGCCCGCGGCGCCGGAACGTATTGCGGCGCGTGGTACGCCTGCGGAACGAAGTGTCCCCGGCGGATCGAGCGACGGACGCGGCGGTTATAATCCTTCAGATAGTCTTCGCGGGCCTCGGCGACATCTTCGTAGTAGTCCTCCAGGTCGTCGTAGTAATCCTCCAAATCGTCGCCCGCGGAGGCCGGCGGCGCCACGGCGACGGTCGCCCCGAAAATGAGGCACAGGGGGAGGAACGACGTGCGGTACGACATCGGTGCGTCTGCTGACGGTCGGGGGGGCGAAAGGCGTCGCATAGATTAGCCGTTCGCACCGCATCGCGTGGCATGTTTCCGGATGGGGCGGGCGCCGGGCGGATGCATGGGGGCCGCGCGGCTGCGGGGATGCCGGCCGACGAACGGCGTGAGGTGGTCGCCGTCCGTCCACTGTGGGCGCGTGACCTGTCAGATCGACCGCGGCGCCGGCGCCCGCGGGCGTCGGCACGCGAGTTGCCACCTAGTTCGCTCCCATTAATGCGCCGCGACCTCAAGTCGCCGGCTGCTCGTCAGATTCACGTTCACCATCACGGACTCCGCTCCCATGCCCGCCCCCGCTCTGGAACCCACCACGATCGCCCCCTCCGCCGAACGCTTCAGCGACGAGGCCTACAACCTGAAGTTGGAGCTGGACACGAAGAATTGCACCTTCGGGCCGGGACAGGTCCGGCAGATGGAGGAGGACCTCGACTCCCTCGCGAAACTCACCGCGGACATGCCGGTGTCCGATCTGCACGTGACGATCGCCTGGTTCGAACACAGCCAGGAATACCATGTGAAGACCAGCCTGATCACGCCGGGCCGGATCCTGTTCACCGGGGAGCACGACAGCGTCGCCCACCCGGCGTATCAGAAGTGCGTCCGGAAGCTCGTCCAGAAGCTCAAGGCGTACAAGAACCGGATGGAGACGCAGGACAACGCCCGCGCCAAGTTGATCGAAGGAACCCTGCAGGAGGTCACGCCGGACGTGGCGCCGGAACTTGACGTGCTGGAACGGGCGATCGAAGCCCGCGACTATCTGGCGTTCCGGGAGGAGATGGCGGGGTTCGACGGCTCGCTGCGGGAGCGGGTTGGGCGGTGGGTACAGCGGTATCCGGAGCTCGACCGCGAGGTCGGCGAGCGGTTGCCGGTCGCGGACGTCATGGAGGAGGTCTACCTGACGGCGTACGACCAGTTCCTGGAACGTCCCACGGAGATGCGGCTGGGCGACTGGCTGGAAGGGTTGGTCGATCCGGGCATCCGTAATCTGCTCCGGCACCCGGACGAGGAGGCGGAGGAGATTAGCTTCGCCCGCACGCTCCGGGAGATGCGGGAGTCCGACGTGCACACCGGCCCCGGCGGGTCGAACCCCAGCAAGGACGATCCGACCAATGCGGAGCCGGGCCACCGGCACATCGGCGGCACCCACGTCGCCCCGCTGCCGGAGAACGCCGCACCGGAGAGTTCCGCAAAACCCCGCTGAACTGGACGCTATGCTTCGCCTCGCCGCCCGTCGCGCCTTGCCGAAGGTGCGACGGGCGGCGAGCGTGATCCGTCGTCCCTCCCCGCCCTTCTCACGCCCCGCCCGTGCCGCACGGCCCGCTTCCCTCCGCCGACCAGCTCAAGCACGCCGCCCAGGTGATCGAGGGGCGGTACGACCTGTTGAAGCGGAACCTCAAGGCGGCGGTGGGCTTCCGCCGGCCGCTGAAGATCCAGTGCTACCGCGGGTTCGGGTTCGCCGACCGACCTCCGCGTCAGCGGCCGGGTGTTGGAGGACAAGCCGATCCCGGAGCCGGCGGAGGACGATCCGTGGTGGCGGAACCTCCACGCGATGTACCACCACTGGCAGACGGACGAGGTGTCCGGCTGTCGGATCGCCTGTGAGTTTGCCGGTCGCCGTCAATCCGCCGTGACCGACGAGGAGGGGTACTTCGAGTTCCGCTTCCGACTGGCCGAACGGCTGGAGACGGGCCTGTACCACGCCGCGACGCTGTCCCTGCCGCCCCAGGCGATCCGGCAGGCGGGGCCGGTGTCGGCGACGTCGTACAACCTCGTGCCCGCCGCGGACGCACAGTTCGGGGTGATCTCGGACATGGACGACACCGTGATCCGGTCGTACGCCAGCAACTTCTGGAAGATCGCCCGGCTCACGCTGCTCAAGAACGCCCGCACCCGTCTGCCGTTCGAAGGCGTGAGCGCCTTCTACAACGCGCTCGCCGCCGGGCCGGGGGGCGACTGGACCGGCTCGCCGGCGTCGCTGGAGCCGGACGCCCAACCGGCCGCCTCGCCGAACCCGGTGTACTACGTGTCCAGCAGCGCCTGGAATCTGTATGAACTGTTCCGCGTGTTCCTGCGGGTCAACGGCCTGCCGGACGGGCCGATCCTGCTGCGGGACATGGGCATCGACGGCGATCAGTTCGTCGCCGGCGGCCACGAACACAAGCTGGAGAAGATCGAACGCATCTTCGCCAGCACCGGGGACCTGCCGTTCGTGCTGATCGGCGACAGCGGGCAGGACGACCCGAAGCTGTACCGCGACGCCGTCCGGCAGTACCCCGGCCGGGTGAAGGCGGTTTACATCCGGGACGTGCGGGACCGCACACGATTCGACGTCCGCCGAATCGCCCGGGAGGTGACGGCCGAGGGCGTGCCGATGGCGCTGGTCCCGGACACCGTCGCCGCGGCCAATCATGCGGCGGAGCTGGGCCTGATCGATCCCGCCCACCTACCCGCCATCCGCGAGGACCGCCGCGGCGACCAGCTCACCGAAGCGGGCGAACCGGCGGAACGGCAGCCCGCGGTGTAGCCAGCGACCGCGACTTCGCCTTCAAGAATCTTTCTGCACCTCGCTGTGCGACTTCAGGGCGCGGCTGTCGTCGGTTTCGATCAGGTAGGCCGGCTCGTCGTCGCTGGCGTCGCGGGTCACCTCGTTCCCCTTGATCGTGCGGGTGGTCTTGGAGGTGAACACCTCGTCAACTGTCCCGTGAGCCCAGCCGTCGCCCCACTTCCACTTCACCTTGGTCCCTTTGGAATAGCCTTTGCTCATCGTAATCGGTGGATCTGAGTGTGGAATAGGTAGGGCGGGCGAGGTTCAAGCGAGGTTCCCGCTGGGGACAATCACTTGGGAAGGACTACCGGGCCGGGGGGCTGGTCGCCTCGACCGCTTTGAAGCGCTGGGGCACGGTGTAGAAGTGTTCCGCCCCGCTCGGCACGAGCCACGACAGACCGGGGGTGAGGGCGACCTCGGCGCCGTCGATCGTCAGCGTCGCCTCGCCTTCCAAGACGAGGCCGACGGTCTCGTAGTCGTTGGCGTGCGGGCCTTTGCCCTCGGTGGGGCCCTCGTCCCACAGCCGCAGGCCGACCCGGGCGCCGGCCGCGAGCAGCTTTTGCCCATCCGGTCCAGCGGGGGCGGCGTCTTGCGAAACGGTGGTGGCGGCCATGTCGGGGCGTGCAGCGTCTGGGAAGGTCGTGGGGAGACGGATTGAAGCGACGACCCCGCGGGCGGCCACAGGGGGAACCGCCGGCCGCCGGTTCGGGGCGATCCCCGCGACCGGGGCGCTTCCCAAGTCGGGCGCCTCTCCGCCCAGTTCGCCGGGCTCGGGGACGGGGGTTCCCCCGACGCTCGTGGCGGAGCCGCTCGTCAGGCTAGGCTTTGTCCTTCGCCCCAACATCGGATTCCACAGATGAACGTCGCACCGATCGATCCGGTCACCCGGGAGACCGTTCGTGAACTCGCCGCCCCCGCGGAGGGCCCGCGGCTCACCTTGACCATGCCCACGCACCGCAGCGGCGCCGAGGGGCTGCGGGAGGACGCGATCCGCTACAAGAACCTCGTCGGGGAGGCGGAACGACTGCTGAAGGAAGAGGGCTTGAGCGGCGTGCGGCTCCAACACGCGCTCGCCCCGCTGCACGCCCTCCGCGGCGACGAGTTCTTCTGGCAGCGACAGGCGGAGGGCCTCGCCCTGTTCCTCACCCCGCCCGCGGAGGAGGACGCGAAAACCGACGGCGTCCTCCGCACCTTCCGCCTGCCGACCGCCGTGCCGGAGCGGGTCGCCCTCGGCGATCGGTTCGAAGTGCTGCCGCTGGTCACGCTGGTGACGGGCGAGGGGCGGTTCTTCGTGTTGGCGGTCAGTCAGAACCACGTCCGCCTGCTGGAGGGCACGCGGTCCGTGGTGATGGAGCGGCACCCGGACGCCCTGCCCTCCAGCCTGCGGGACGCATTGAACATCGACGAATACCAGGGCTACCTCGGCCTGCGGAGCAACAAAGCGAGCGGCGTCGGCGGGGACGTCGGCGGTCAGGCGATCTTCCACGGTCACGGCGCCGGCAACCAAAGCACCGTCAAACAGCAGGAACTGACGGAGTACTTTCGCCGGATCGGGGCGGGGCTGGAAGAGTTCTTCCGCGATCCCACCCCGCCGCAACACAGCAGCGAGCCGGTGCCGCCGGGCACGTTCAATCCGCCGGTGGTGTTCGCCGGCGTGGAATACCTGTTCCCCATGCTGAAGGACGCGTGGAACTATCCGAACCTGCTCCCCGAAGCGATCCACGGGAACGTGGACGCCCTGCCCGCCGGCGATCTGCACGCCAAGGCATGGCCGCTGGCGCAAGCGTTCTTCAAGGCTCCCGCGGAGCGGGAGAAGCGGACGTTTCTCGAAACGAAGGACATGGCGCTCCGCTCCACCGATCTGCCCGAGATCCTGGAGGGGGCGAAGATCGGTCGGGTCGACACGTTGTTCCTCGCCGAGGGGGAGCATGTCCGCACCTCGCAGAGCCCGCAGAACCTGAACGCCGCGGCGGTGAACCTGTTAAGCGTCGCCGCGGGCGACACGCTGGCGAACAGCGGCCGGGTCTTCATCCTGCCGAAGGACGAGATGCCGAATGCGGCGGTGGTCGCCGCCTCCTTCCGCTATCCGGTCCAGAACTAACCGCCGCCGTGATGGCGTCGGCTCATCGAACCGGTTCATTGGACGGGCTCATTGGACCGGTTCATTGGACAGGCTCGTCGAACGGCGGCGGGATCGGGGCGGCGACGCAGTCGGCCGCCCCTTCGCAGACCCGCCCGGCGCCGCAGCGGCCGGGGGCGTCGCCGGATCGGTTCAGCAGCCAGTCGATCGCCCCCGGCAGCCACGGGAGCGCCGACCGCGGCGGTCGGCAGGCGCGAACGGCGCCATGGTTCAGCCGCGCCCGGTGCACCTCGTGTGCCGGCGGGGCGGTGCGGCCGGAGACGGTCAGCACGGCCTGCTTGCCGCGTAGGGGATGTCGCTCCAGCACGAACCTGCGGGTGGTCAGGGGGCCGTTGAAGACGCACCCGCCGGTCGTCGCCAGCACGACGGACAGCCCGACGATTCGCAGCCACACCCCACGCCGTTCGTGTCGGCGGTGCGGTCGGGAAGCGGTCACGATGGCGGCATCGACCCGGATCGTCCGACGAGATCAGTTCCTCCGGTCGTACACTGCACTGTTCCGCCGCCCGGCCCTCACGACCCGCACGATCGCTCCGGGAGTGGACCGGCGCTCGTCGTCCGATCGTCGCCACGGTTCCCCGCCCCGTTCCCACCCGCTGCGACCGATGTCCGGCAAGCGCGGCAAGCACCAATCGCTGTCCAAAGGACTGAAGCGCTCCGTCGGGTGGTTGGAGAACCGTCCGGGCGTGCGGAAGGTGGTGCTCGGGTTGTCCGAGGCGTGCCGGCACCGCCGCCCGCCGGGGACGCTGAAGGTCCGTCGCGCGACCGACGCGGGCCTGCACCTGAACGGCTACAGCGGGACCGGCGTGGTCAAGCTGTTCCTCGTCTGCGACGCGGACTGCCGCGAGACCCTCGCCACCGACATCGGCCGCCGGTTCGAGGACCGCGCCGCCTGAACCGCCGCGGCAAGTCCGTCACCGAGACCGTCAAATCGTCTCGCTCATCCGCTCGCCCAGCCGGATCAGGGCCGGGCTGGTGTCCAGCGGGTCGAGGTGGCAGTTGATCAGCGTGAAGCTGTCGCGGTTCGCGACCGCCGCGGCGAGGGCGTCGTGGAACTCGCCTTCGGTGCGGCATTCGAAGCCCCGTCCGCCGCCCAGCAGGTCGGGCAGTCGGTGGTACTCCCAGTTCGGGATGTCGTTGAACGGACCTTCGGCGAGAAACCGTTCGGTGGTGTAGCCGTGGTTATTCAGCACGATCACGATCGGATTGAACCCCAGCTTGAGCCCTGTCGAAAGTTCGAGGCAGGTCATCTGGAACGCCCCGTCGCCCACCAGGACCAACGGGCGTTTCTCCACGCCGGCGGCCTGCACGCCGACGCTCGCGGGGATCGCGAAGCCCATGCTGGTGTAGTAGGCGGCGCTGAGGAACTCCGTGTGATTCCGGATCGTCAAGTCGCTGGCGCCGAACAGGGAGTCCCCCGTGTCGGCGATCACCACGAACTCCTCCTCGTCCAGCAACCGGTTCACCCGGCCGAACAATTGCCGGGTCGTCAGCTTCGCCGCCGGTTCCAGCACGAACCCGTCCAACACGCCGTCGCCGGAGCGCCGGCAGGGGACGCCGTTGCGGGGAGAGATCAAGGGCCGCGAGGCCGGTCACGAAGTCCCGCAGCCGCACGTCGTGGAAGTGACTGTGGCCGACCCGCAGCGTCTCGCTGGTGGCGTACACGCAGCGGCCCGGATCGAGCCGTGCGGTGAAGATGCCGAGGTTGATGTCCGACATGAACGTGCCCAGCAGGATCGCGCAGTCGCTGTCCTCGACGTACGCCGTGACGCTCGGGCGGCCCATCGCCCCCTCGTACACGCCGATGTGCAGGGGATGCGTTTCCGCGACCGCGCTTTTGCCCAGCAGCGTCGAGCAGATGGGAACCTCGCTGGCCTCCGCGAGCCGGACGACCTCCTCCCGCAGCCCGAAGCGGTGCATCTCCACGCCGGCGACGAGGATCGGTTTGCGGGCCGCGTCGATCATCGCCTTCGCCGCGGCGAGGGCGCCGGCGAGGGCGGCGGGGTCGCTCTTCTCCTCAATACGCCGCGGCTCGTGCGGGTAGGGCGGTTCGAGCCGCACGCAGTCGCGGGGCAGTTCGAGGTACACCGGCCGCTTGAAGCGATCCGCGGCGGCGAGGCAGCGGTCGATCTCGCGAAACGCCGTCAGCGGATCGTCCAGCACGGTGTGGGCGACGGTGATGTTCTCGAAGACCCGGCGTTGGGTGTCGAAGTCACGGACGCGGTGATGGAGTAGCGGGTCGTTCTCCCGCTCCTTCACGCCGGGGGAGCCGGTGATCACCACCACCGGGCTCTTCTCCGCGAACGCCCCCGCCACGCTGTTGACGGCGCTGAGGCCGCCCACGCAGTACGTCACGCACAGCGCCCCCATCCCGTGCACGCGGGCGTAGGCGTCGGCGGCGTAGCCGGCGTTGTCCTCGCGGGTCGCCCCGATCACCCGCAGATCGCTGCCTTCGAGCATCCCGTAGAACTGCAACACGAAGTCCCCGGGGATGCCGAACACGTCCCGCACCCCGTACTCCCACAGCCGGCGGATCAGGTAGCCGCCGATGCTGTTGGGCGGCACGGTCAAGTCCGCCATCGGGACCTGCACGTCCGCGGCGAGCCGCCCGCCGGACGACCCGCCGACCGGTCCGGCCGGCGCCGCGGGCAGGTCGGAGGAGGAGGGAGCGGGCGAACCGGCGGGGGATCGGGCGGCCATCGGGACTCTCCGTCGGGGGCGGGCGAACGCCGCATTCTAGCGGCGTCGCCGCCGCCGGGGGACAGCGGACCCGACTTGACCGCCGGACGCCTCCGGTGCGACACCCCGCCGCCGCTGTGGTTCGTTCGTGCGCCCCGTGCCCCCGGTCCGTTATGCCCGCCCGCTCTCCCCGCCCCGGGCGCCCCGGCCGATCGCCCGCCCGCCCCCTGCCGATGCTCACGCCGGCGCCTGCCCCCAGTGGAGCCGGGACGCGATCGCGGCTGGCGGCGGCGCTGTTGCTGGTCGCGGGGGTCAGCGTGTGCGTGGTCGGCTGTCGGAACCTCGCGGAGCAGCGGGCCGTCCGCCGGTTTGGAGAAGCCCTCGCGGCCGAGGACGACGCCCAACTGCTCGCCCTCACCGAGGCCACGACCGCGGGCTTCTCGAAGCGGGCTCTGGATCACGACAAAGCCCTCGACGACCTCCGCCTGCTCCGCCTGCCGAAGGGGGAATTGAAGGTCATGGCCGTTAAGGACGTGCCCGAGGAGGAGTGGAAAACGCCGGGCCAGCCGGAATGTCTGGTCATCGTGGAGTCTCCGCCGCCGACGCGGCAGGCCCGCTACCGTCTGGTGCGGGCGGAGGCCGGTCGGTGGCTGGTGGACGACGTGCTGCTCAAGCAGAGCCGCAGCGGCGTGAAAGCGGTGATGAGCGTGACGGAACAGCTTGAATTGCTGGCGTCGGTGCGGGGCTTCACCAAAGCCTGGGGCCGCGGCACGCACGACGAACGGTTGGCGGTGGTGACGCCGGAACTGCGTGAAGAACTCGCCGTGCTCCCGCCGTCGCGGTTGGAGGAACTCGCCGGATGGGTGGTGGACGCGAAGCGGATCGACCGGCTGACCCCGAAGACGGAAATGGACGAGCACGAAGCCGCCGTGCAGTTCGCCGGTCGCGGCTACACGCTGGTGCTGAGCATGGAGAAACGGGGCGACGCCTGGTTGGTGAAAGACGCCAAGGCGGAGAACCGCGGGTTCGGCCCGACGATTCCCAGCCTCGAACGCACCTGCGTGGCGCTGTCGCAGGTGACCCGGTTCCTGGACGCCTACGCCGCCGGCGACCGGGCCGGGCTGGAGGCGACCGTCGCCCCGACGCTGTACAACGGCTGCCTGAAAACCGCGGACCTGTCCGGCGTGCGACTGCCGACCGCCGCGGACCTCGACGGCGACAGCACCTTCCAGATCCACGGCGACACCGCGGAGGTGGTGGTGACGACGCCGGACGGCGTGGTGACGATCTCGCTGACCGATCCGCAGCGGCACAACGAGAACCGCCGGACCGGCGCCTTCCTGGTGGATCGGGTGGCGCTGCACTCCATCGACGGGGAGCAGCGCCAGTTGTCCACGATCTTCACCGCGCGGGCGGCGGTCGCGTCGTTCGCCGCCGCCGCCGCCGCGGGCGATCTGCACGCGCTCAAAGCCGGCAGCACCCGCGACCTCACGGCGACCGTCTGGTCGCAGCTTCAGGCCGACGACCTCGCCGCGCTCCCGCTGGCCAGCGCCGCCGCGGGGGCGACCGGGCAGGTGCTGACCGAGATGCACGCCGGCCCGGTCACGGAGGTTACGATCGATTCCCCCGCCGGCCCGCGGACGTTCGTGCTCAAGCAGGAGGGCGGCGCCGCCAAGGTGGACGACGTACTCTCCCCCTCCATGGATCTGCCGGAGAGCTTCAAGCAGACCTGCGGCCTGATCCTGCCGGCCCGGGCGTTCGCCGGCAGCCTCGCCGGCGGCGATCTGCCCGGCCTGCACAAGGCCAGCAGCGCGACGTTCAACCGCCTCGTCTGGCATCAATTGCGGACCGTCCCGCCCGCCGCCGGCGGCGCCGCTCGCGGGCTCAGCGGGCCGCTGGTCCGGGCCACCCCGCTGCCCAAGGGCGAAGGCGCCCGCTGCGAATTGCACTACGGCACCGAAACGAACGGCGTCGTGCTGCATCTCCTCCGCGAACGCGGTCGGCTGGTGGCGGACGACGTGGAACTGGTCTCCGGCGTGCACCCGGACGCCCGCGTCGCCCTCAAACAGGCGATCCGCGAGCAGATGGCCGACGGTACGCTGATGATCGCCGCCAACTTCGCCCCCCGCCCCACGCCCCCGCCGACCCCCGCCGCCCCGCCCACCCCGCTGCGGGACGGCCGCGTGCGGCCGGTGAGTTTCGATACGCCGGTGCAGACAGCCGAGGCGACGGACTCCGCCGCGGCGCTCCTGCGGCGCTCGGTGCAGACCGCCGTCTTCCGCACCGAGGACGTGCTCTCGTCGGAGGGGGCGCCGGCGCCGATCGAACCGCCGCCGTCGTTCGACACGCCCGGCCTGATCCGCCCGCTGCCCTCCTCCATCGCTCCGCTGAAGGGCTCCGACGCCGGCCCCGCCGCACCGTTTGACGATCCGCTCCCGCTGGGCGTCGACTGAACAGGACGGCTGAAGGCGGCGACGAAGCGAGCGGGCACGAGGAACACGGCGTGAAGATCGGGGCCGCCGTGGCGATCCCGACGGGCGGGCGGCATGATGCCGGCCCGTCCGTCCGTTCGCCCGCCGCCCGATGCCCGCGCCGCTTTCCTACTCCAACAGTTCCGCCCTCGAACTGCTGCCGGCCCACGCCGCCGAGGCGCTGCGGCCGGACCTGCTGAAAGCGCGTGAAGAGACGCTCGCGGACGTGGCGCTGTTTGAATCCGGCGGCGACGTGCCCGCGGACAGGGAGCCGCTGGACGCCGGCTTCATCAACCTGCCGGCCAAGCTGCTCGCCACCGGGGAATCGGGCGAACTGGCGGACCTGCTGTCCGCCGCGGACCGATTCCGCGAGGAGGTGGACGCCTTCGTCTCCCTCGGCATCGGCGGCAGTTACATGGGTTTGCGGGCGCTTCAGGAGGCGTTGGGCGATCCGTTGCACAACGAGAAGCCGGCCAGCCACCGCGACGGCCCGAAGTTTTACTACGGCGGTCAGAACGTCGATCCCGGCTCGACCGCCAACCTGCTCAAGCACCTTGAAGACAGCGGCGTGGACTGGGGGATCGTGGTGATCTCCAAGAGCGGCGGCACCTTGGAGACCGCCCTCGCCTTCCGCCTGTTCCGCGAGGCCCTGGAATCGACCGCCGGCGACGATGCGGCGAAGCGGGTGATCCCGGTCACCGGCGGGGCCGGCTCCAAGCTGCGGGCGCTCGCGGAGGAGAAGGGCTACCAGGACGTTTTCCCCGTGCCGGACGGCGTGGGCGGGCGGTTCAGCGCGCTGTCCGCGGTCGGTCTGGTCCCGGCGGCGGTGCTGGGGCTGGACGTGCGAGCCCTGCTGCAAGGGGCCGCCGACATGACCGAACGCTTCCGCACCGCCGAGCCCGGCGATAACCCGGCGCTGGATTACGTCACGACCTGCCATCTGTTCGAAAAGCACCTGTCGATGGACGTGCGGGTGCTGTCCACCTGGGGCGACCGGCTGGAGGGCGTCGGCCTGTGGTACGACCAGTTGCTCGCGGAAAGCCTCGGCAAGGAGGAACGCGGCGCCCTGCCGCTGACCGTCGTGCAGACCCGCGACCTGCACTCCCGCGGCCAGCAACACCAGGAGGGCAAGCGGGACAAGCTGATTCACAACCTCTACGCCGCCGCCCCCGGCGAGGCGAACCCGACGATCCCGGAGTCCGACGCGAACCAGGACGGCCTCAATCAGTACGCCGGCAAAACGGTGTTCGACGTGCTGACCGCCGCCCGCGAGGGCACCGATCAGGCGTACGCGGAGGACCGTCGTCCGACCGCGGACATCGTCCTGCCGACGCTTGACGCCCACGCCGTCGGTCAACTGTTGCAAATGCTGATGCTCGCCACCGCGGTCGAGGGCCGACTGATCGGCATCAACCCCTACGGCCAGCCGGGCGTGGAGGCGTACAAACGCAACATGAACGCCATTTTGAGCGCCTCGTAGGCGAGCGAGGGGGCGTTAGCCCCCCGTGCTTCGATCTGCCAATCCCTCGCCCACCCGCACGGGGGGCTGACGCCCCCTCGCTCGCCAAACGCCATGCCCGCCCCCGTTCTCTCCGACCGCGCCGCGTGGGCCGCGGGCGGGGCGATCAGCACGTTGATGGCGCAGGCCATCGAGAACCCGGACTGCCTGTCGCTGGCGGCGGGGTTCGTCGATCCGGCCACGTTGCCGGTCGATCTGGTGCGGGACGCCGCGGCGGACGTGCTGGCCGCCCCGGACGCCGCCGCCCTGCTGCAATACGGCACCCCCGCCGGCGCCGGTCGCCTGCGGGCGGCGGTGCTGGAACGCTTCGCGACATTGGAGGGCGTGCCGACGGAGGAACTCGCCGCGACCCGCGGGCTCACCGCCGGGCGGGTGTTGCTGACGAACGGCTCGCAGCAGTTTTTGTCGCTGATCTGTCAGGTGCTGCTCGACCCGGGAGACGTTTGTTTGGTGGCGGGGCCGACCTACTTCGTGATGCTCGGCACGATCGCCGGCGTCGGCGGCCGGGCGGTGCGGGTGGAGACCGACGACCACGGCATGACCCCCGCCGGCTTGCAGGCGGCGCTGTCCCACTTCGAAGAGGCCGGCGAGATCGACCGGGTGAAGCTCGTGTACCTCGTGCCGGACTACGAAAACCCCAGCGGCGTGCAGATCCCGCCGGCCCGGCGGGCGGCCCTGCTGGAGACCCTGGACCGCCACGATCCGCAGGGCCGTATCAGGCTGCTCGAAGACGCCGCGTATCGCGAGTTGGGCTTCAACGAATGCGTCGCCCCGAGCCTGTGGGGGCAGGACGCGACCGGACGGGTGATCTACTCCGGCACGTTCAGCAAATCGTTCTCCCCGGGGCTGCGGATCGGGTTCGGGCTGGCCCCGCTGGAGTTGATCCAGCCGCTGATCGACCGGAAGGGGAACGAGGATTTCGGCTCCGCCCATTTCAATCAACACCTGCTCGCCCGGGTGCTGGAAAGCGGCCGGTACGAGCCGCACGTGAACGTCGTGCGAGACGGCTATCTCGCGAAGCGGGACGCGTTGCTGGCGGCGTTGCAGGAGCATCTCGGCGGGCTGCCGGGCGTGCATTGGCGGACGCCGGGCGGCGGGTTGTACATTTGGACGACGCTGCCGGAGGGCGTGGCGACCGGGTTCGGCTCCCCGCTGGCAGAGGCGGCCCAGCGGGAGGGCGTGATGTACGTGCCGGGCGAACTCTGCTTCGCGAAAGAGGCCGCCGACGGCACCGCGCGACCGACGAACCACATGCGGCTCTCCTACGGCGTGTTGGACGACGCCGGGCTGCGGGAAGCCGCCGCGAGGCTCGCACGGGCGGTACGGTCGGTCCTGTGACGGGCCGCTTTCACGGAGGGGGCGCGATGTCGGGTCTCCCATCTGCCCCGGGGCGCCGGTAGCATCGGGCGGTGGCGACGGGGCGCGTGCTTCCACGACTCCCCGCGGCACGATCCCAACCTTCCGAACAGTGAGACCCACGGATGAACCGCCCCCTCTGCGGCGTCGCCCTGATCCTGACCGACGCGGTCGTCAGTTCCTCCGCCTACGGCCTCGGGGTGCTCTCGACCGAAGCGGCCGCGTTCGCCGCCGGGGTAAGTCTCGCCGGCATTCTCCTGACCGCCCGGGGACTCGCCGATCGGCTCCTCCCGCCCGTCTGACGGACCGGAGGGTGCACGCCGCTGACCGGGTCGCGGATCACGCCCCGGCGTCGTCGCCGCGGTAGAGCATCCGGCCGCAGTTCCGGCAGAAGACGAACTCGCCCATGTTCAATTGGACCTTCTGCTGGGGGCTGACGGTCGTGTGACAGGCGGTGCACACGCGGTCCGCGACCGGCGCCATCGCCTGATCGCCGTGATGCTCCACGAGCCGCCGGTAGTCCGTTCTCAGGGAGCCGGGGATGATGGACTCCGCCTGTTCGAGTCGCTTTTCCAGCGCGGCGAGGTCCGCCTCCAACCCGGCCTGTTCCTCCTCGACCTTCTTTTGCAGGGCGTCCGCATCGGTCGATCGCCTGTCGCGGTCGGCCTCGGCTTCCTTGATCTCCCTGCCCCCGGCGTCGACGCGGTCGAGCGTTTCGAGAATCGCATCTTCCAGCACCGCGTTGGAGGCGGTGTCCGCGTCAATCTCCCGGCGGAGGGCGGCGAACACGTCGTTCGTGCTGGCCTGGTTCAGCTTGGCCTTCAAGCCGAGGATTTTCTCCTCGTTCGTGCGGAGCTGAAGGTTCTTGGCGTCGCCGGATTTTCTGAGCGTGGTCAGCCGCTCCCGCATCGCGGCGATCTCCGCCTCCTTGTTCTGCACCCCCTTGCGGCGGGCGCGAACCTGGCGCGGTCCACGGGCCAATTGCTCGCGGACCCGGGCGATCTCCCGGTGGACGGAGTGCAGGCGGGAGAGTCCGGCGGCGGTCTCGGTCACGCGGGCGGAGAGGCGGTGGGGGGGCCGTCGGGACGAGCGGTTCAGACGGAACCGGGCCGGGCGGGCGGGGGCGAGCCCCCATCTTGCCCGCCGCCGCCTCGAAATTCATCCCGACCCCGCCGCCGCGGACAGATCGCCGCACTTTGCCCTGTCAGGGTGCGGCACGATCGCCCCGGACCGACTCGCCGGAGCGCCGGTCCGAGCGGTTGCGCGGCGACCGGGCGGGCAGCGGCCGGTCCGCAGCAGCGCCTCGGCGGTTCGCATCGCCTCGTCGGGCAATCCGCAGCCCCGCAGCGACTCGACCGCGGGCGAGGGGTCGTACGCCACGCGGTGCAACGTCGCCCTGCCGTCTTCAACGATCGCGTAGGCGGCGCGGGGGTCGCCGTCGCGGGGTTGGCCGACGCTGCCGGGGTTGAGGATCGTCGTCGTCCCCCCGTCCGGTCGCTCCGCCGCGACCACGTACGGCGTGTGGGTGTGGCCGACCAGCACGAGGTCCGCCGTCACCCCGGCGAGACGGTCCCGCCACCCGTCGGCGTCCGCGGGGGCGTAATCGTCCAGCGGATCGCGGGGGGAGCCGTGGACCATCAACGTCTCCATCCCGTCCACCTCGAAGGTCTCGCTGACCGGCAAGCGGGCGAGGTAGCGAAGCAACTCCGGGCTGAGTTCCTCCCACTGCCGGGGGCGGGCGAACGCGGCGACGGCCCGCAATCCCGAGTTGCCGGCCGCGGGCACGCGCTGGGCGACGGCGTGATCGTGGTTGCCGCGGACGACGTGATCGGCGTGGGCTCGCACCCACTCCACGCAGCGTCGCGGGGCCGGGCCGTAATCGACGAGGTCGCCGGTGCAGAACACGCGGTCTGTCGGTCCGGCGGCCGCAATCACCGCTTCCAAGGCCCACCAATTGGCGTGGAGATCGCCGAGGACGAGGGTCCGCACGTGCGGGTCCGATCGAGGATGGGGGCGACGGCCGTGGGGCGTTCGCTCCCGGCGGCCGCGTTCGCCCGCTACCCTGCGTCGTCGGCCGCGGCCCGTCAATGGGTCGGTCGTGCCCCGGCCGCACGGGGGACGGTCCGCCGGCCCCCGTTCTCCTCTTCAATCTGTCCGCCCGCATCCGTCCCGCTTCCCCGTCGACAATCACGCCGTGCTCGACCACATTCCCCCGCCGGAGACGCGCACGCTGCGCGAGCGGATCGACATCGCGATCAAGCTCAGCCGGGAGCTCGAAGAGCACCTGCGGGGAACCCTGGCGCCGGCGTCGCGGCGGGTTCGGCGGGTCGCGGAGGGGGAAGATCTGGCCGCGGACCGTGACAGTCCCGGCGCGATCCGCCTCGCCGCCGAGGAAGCGCCGTCTTCGCCCGAGCAGCGGGACCGGGCGGTCCGCAATGCGGTCGACGGGTTGCTGACGGCGGATCGGTTCGCCGCTGCGAAGCGGGACCGATTGAATGCGTACTGCGGGTCGATCCGGGATGCGGTGGGGGAGGAATTGGGTCGAGAGGCAGATTGAGAGCCGCCTGCGCGAAATTGCCCCTGTGGCGCCCGCCCGTCGCGAGCTAGAGTGGGCGAACCGGCCGGTCGAACGGATGACCCCGCGCCGCCCGTCCTGGTCCCGTATTTCAGTCGACACGCATGACGCGCGCCGCCGCTCCCCGCGCTAAACGACAGAGAACGTCGTTGATCCAGGCGGCCGGCGGCGTGCTGCTGTCGCCGGAGGACGACGGCGGAACCCACACGATCGACGCCCCCGCCGCCCCGCCGTGGGCGGCCGTTTCGCACACGGTTCTCCGCCCGCCCCCGGAGGAGATCCCCGGGTCGGTCAATCCTCACCCCTTCAGCGGCGTCTCCGGCGCCGATTCGGGCGGGAGCACGCTCGACGGGGAGGGCCTGAAACGCCGGCTGTTCCCCGCGATCGGCGAGGCCGATCCTTCGCTGTCCGGCTGCACGCTGGATCACTTCCGCATCGAGGAGCGGATCGGCCACGGCGGCATGGGTTCGGTCTTCAAGGCAATCGACGAGCGCTTGCAGCGGACCGTCGCCCTGAAGGTGCTCAGCCCGGCCCATTCCCGCGATCGTGCGAGCGTGCTGCGGTTTCGCAATGAAGCCCGCAGCGCCGCCCGCTTGGACCACCCGAACATCGCCCGGGCGTTCTACGTCGGCGAGGATCGGGGGCTGCACTTTATCGCGTTCGAGTTCGTCACCGGCCGCACCGTCCGCGATCTGCTGGAGACGCACGGCCCGCTGAGCCCGCCGGACGCGGTCTCCATCACCCGGCAGGTCGCCGAGGCGCTGCACCACTGCGCCGCCTCCGGCGTGGTGCACCGGGACGTGAAGCCGTCCAACGTGATCGTCACCCCGGACGGGATCGTCAAGCTGGTCGACCTGGGCTTGGCTCGGAAGGAAGCCGCGGACAGCGTCGGCGACTTGACCGTCGCCGGCACCACGCTGGGCACCTTTGACTACATCGCGCCGGAGCAGGCGAAGGATCCGCGGGTGGCGGACGTCCGCAGCGACCTCTATTCGCTGGGCTGTACGCTGTTCCACATGCTCGCCGGTCGCCCGCCGTACCCGGAGGGGACGGTGCTCCAAAAGCTGCTCGATCACCAGAATCCGCAGACGCCGGACGTTTCGGTCTTCAACCCGAAGGTCCCGGCTCGGCTGGCGGCGTTGTGCCGGTCGATGATGGCCAGCGACCCGGCCCAGCGCCCGCAAACGCCCGAGGCCCTGCTGGACGAACTGGACGAGTTGCCCGGCGTGCGGGGCCTGCGTCCGCGGCGTCGGCTGCGGGGGATGCCGTTGCTGAACGCGGCGGCTTCGCTGACGTTGGCGGCGTCGTTGGCGGCGGTGGCGTGGGTGCGGTGGCCGACTGAGTCGACGGCGGCTCCCACTCATTCTCCCCTGCTGATCGCCGAGGCGGCCCAGGACGACACATCCCCGGAGCTGGTCGCGACGCTCGATTCTCCCGCCGTCGTCCTGTCGCCGGTCCTCCCGATCCTCACGGAGGACGATGCGGGAGAGGAACCGAGAGCCGTTCGGTCCACCTCCAATTCCCCCGCGGAGGTCGCCCCTCCGAAGGAGCCGGCGAAATTCCTCGTCACCGGCGCCGGACAAGGCGGCGCGGGGCTTCTCCACGCTGGACGCCGCCATCGAGGACGCCTCCAGCGGCGAGGTGGTGACGGTGAACGCCGACGGCTTGGTCAAGGTCAACCTCAAACGACCGATCACCCTCACCGGCAAGGTTCTCACCCTGCGGGCGGGCGAGAAGAAGGACGGCACGCTGTATCAACCCCGTCTGAAGTCGTTCCCGTTCTACGAGTCCCCCCAGACGCTGTTCCACCTCACGGGGGCGGCCGACCTGACGCTGGAAAACCTGTCGCTGTCCCTGGAGCTTCGCGAACAGGCGGAAGGGTGGTCGATGTTCTCGGTCGCCGGCGACCGGCTGACGCTCCGCGACTGCACGGTGACGTTGAACGGACTGAAAAAACGGGCCGACACCAACGCCCTGCTGCTCGCCCGCGGCTATCAGCCGCCGAACCTCACGAACAGCAGCTTGGTCGAACTGACGGACCCGGACCGCCGCGACCGAGCGGCGGACGGGGAGTTCTACATCAATTCCGAACGCTGCCTACTGCGGGGCCAGGGCGATCTGGTGCGGATCGAGCCGGACCGCGGCGGCGAACTGGCGTTCGTACAGACCGCGGTCTCCGTGCAATCCGCGGCCGTGCGGATGAGCGGCGCCGACGCGGAGTCCCCGCCGCCGACGGACGGGGCCGGGCGGGTGAGCCTGAACCTCGACAATAGTACGCTGCTATTCGGGGAGGCGCTGCTAGACCTGCGTTGGGAGCCGATGATCAGCGAGCGGCCGCCGCTGCCGTTGCGGGTCTTCGCCACCGACTGCCTGTTCGTGGACGCCGACGAGGCGGTTCTGATCCGCACCAAGGGCGGCGACCAGGCGCAGCTCCTCGATCGGCTCGAGTGGACCGGCGCCGGCACGAATCATTACCTGCTGGATCGCTTCTGGATCGCCTCCGGCCTGACCCCGGACATTGTCCATCCCGCGGGGACGTTCGAAGCCTGGCAGAGACTGGCCCAATCGTCCGGCACGCCGGTGATGGACACCGACCCCAGACACCGCGACGCGGAGTTGGAGTCAAATTACCTGCTCCGCTTTCCGAACCTGATCACCCGCCAGGACGTGCAGTTGCGCGTCCGCGAGCCGCTGTCGGCCCCGGCCGGCGGGGAGCCGGACGCGGACGTGGGACTCGGAGACGGCGCCGTGCCGCCGGCGGTGTTCGACGAGCCGCCGCCCGGCGCCGATCCGGAGCGCTTGCCCCCCTCGCCCGGCGTGCGCACGGCTCGCCCGTAGCCGTCTTGGCCCTTAGCCGTGCTGCGCCCGTAGCCGTGTTGCGCCGGTAGTCGTCTCGCGTCCGGGGATGGAGAGAACCGCCCGTGTGTCGCACAGCGGCTGCGAGCTACGCCGCACGCCGTGCGGTCGACGAGGTCGCCACGGCGGGCACGTGCGAATCGAACCAATCCGCGAGGCGGGCGGCGTGTCGCTGCCAGTCGGGTTCTTGGAACACCTCGTGACTCGCCCCCGGCAGCACTTCGCAGCGGCGTTCCCCGGACCCCACCTCGTTGATCCACACGCCGGGGGCGAGCGGGCAGACGACGCGATCGGCGCCGCTCTGCATCACGTGCAGCGGCGTGGTGATTCGATCGGCGTCCTTCCAGACCGCTTTCACAGCTCGCCGGATCGCGAAGAACCAGGAGGCCGTCACGTCCGTCCGCCGCAGCGGGTCGAACGACCGGGCCGCGACGACCGGGTCGCTGGAATCCCTCGGCACCGTAAACCGGGTCTGCGGTCGGAACAGGCGGCACAACTTGCCCGCGATCAACGCGTGCCGCGGCACCGGCGTGACGATGCGCAGCAGCGGACTGCACAGCGCCGCGGCCGCCGCCGGGCTGGGGCCGCCGCCGTCGGCGTCTTGGAGGAGCCTTGCCGTCGCCAAGCCGCCCATGCTGTTCCCGACCGCCACGGTGCGGGCGGGATCCGCTTCGAAGTGCCGCAGCAGGCCGCGAAGATCCGAGACGTACTCCGCGAACCGGCGGACGTGCATCTCGGGGCCGCCGCTCAACCCGTGTCCGCGAAGATCCGGCACCAGCGCCCGCCACCCGCGGGCGGCGAAGAACCGGGCGGCACGGTCGTATCGCTCCCCGTGTTCGAACGCTCCGTGAACCAGCAGAATCGTCCGCGGCGGCCTGGATCTCCCCGCCGGAGCGTACTCCCGCACGAGCAACGGGGTGCGATCGGCCGCCTGAACCCGGTGCACGGTGCGATCCGCGTCTCGCGGCGCGGCCAATCGCAGCGACGAGACGACGGCGGGGACCGTTGAGGCGGGCGACCCGACTGTAGGCAACCCGGTTAAAGGGGACCGAACGGCGGGGGCGGGGGCGGTCTTCGTCGGTCCGTCTCCGGTCGTCTGAATCCAGTCCGTTCGCCCGCCGCGAACGGGCCGGGCGGACACCTTGCGACGAGCATGTCGTCCGCGTCACGAACCTCTTCATCGGCGTACCCGCCCGCCCGACTGGCGCCAATCCTCCGATTCGAACCGTTCCGCCCCGTTCGCGACGAACGTGCGGCGGGTCCGTCGGGTATCTCTGGGGGCGCCGCCGCTCGTTGCGGCGGCGCCCGCGCAATCTAAAATCGCGTTTGTCGCCGTCTCGTCCCTCTCCGCCGGAGCCCGCCCGTGTCCGCCGCCGTGCTCGCTTCGCCTGGATCGAACCGTTGGGCGGGGCGAAAGGTGCCGCTCGAACTGGTGGCCGCCCCGCCGGTGGAGACGCTGTCGCTGTGGGAACGGATCGGCACCGCCCCGGCCTGGCTGGTCAGTCTGGCGGTGCACGTCGCGGTCCTGTTCGTGCTGGTGGGGATCCCAATTATCGTGCCGGTGGACGTGCTCAGCACGATCATCACCAGCGAGATCACGCCGGAGGAGATCCAGCAGTTCAAGGTCGAGGATGTGAGTCTCGACGTGGAAGTCGGCAACGACAGCCCGATGGACGTGATGAGCCCGTCGATGGCCGCCGCCACGGAGAGCCGTCCGCTCGATGAGGAGATGCAGCAGGACGTCAAGCCGGTCGATTTCCCCACCACCTTCGCCGCCGCCACCGCGGTCGAGATGCCCAGTGTCGAGATGCTGGTCACGGCCTTCGACATGACGGGCCAGTCCCAGTACGTCGGCGGCGTCGACGGGGCCATCGACGTGCTCACCCGGGAGATCGCCGCCAAGCTGCGGGAACGCGAGACCACTGTCGTTTGGATGCTGGACGCGAGCCTGTCGTTGGAGAAGCGTCGGGATGCGCTGGCGGAACGGTTCGAAGCCGTTTACGCCCAGTTGGGGAACACCGGCGACGTGAACGTCGACCATCTCCGCACCGCCGTTGCCACCTTCGGGGAGGGCGTGGAGTTGCTCACCCCGGAGCCGGTCGTGGACGTCGGCCCGCTGGTCGATCTGATCCGCAACGTCAGCCCGGACGAGAGCGGCCAGGAGAACGTCTTCACCGCCCTGCAGGTCGTCAGCCGCGAGATGTTGCCGCAGCGCACCCTTGAAGATCGGACGCTGATGTTCGTGATCGTCACCGACGAGCGGGGCGACGACGCGGACCAGAAGTTCGGCGCCGTCAACAATCTGGAGGCGACGATCTCCCAGTTCAAGCGGTTCGGCATCCCGGTGTACTGCATCGGCAACGCCGCCCCCTTCGGACGGGATAAAGGCTACGTGACCTATACCTGGACTGAGGGCGACCGCAGCTACACCCTGCCCCGCCCGGTCGACGCCGGGCCGGAAACGGTGCTGCCCGAACGCATCCGCCTCGGCTTCTGGGGTCCCGGCGGCGAGGTGGAGAACGAACGGCTATCCAGCGGCTACGGCCCGTACGCCCTCACCCGGCTCTGCGTGGAGACCAGCGGGATGTATCTGGTCGCCGACGATACGAACCACAAGAAGTTCGATGCGGAACTGATGCGGTCCTACGGTCCCGACTACCGGCCGATCGCCGATTACAACCGCGACGTGATGTCCAACGGGGCGAAGCGGGCGCTGATCGAGGCCGCCGCGTTCAGTCAGGCGGAGCAGATTCCGAATCCGCAACTCGTCTTCCCCGCCGTCGACGACACCCAGTTGAAGCGCGAAATCACCGAGGCTCAGAAGCCGATGGCGGTGGTCAGCTACCGGTTGGCCGCCCTCCAGGCGAAGCTGGAAGCGGGCCTGCGGGACCGTCCAAAGGTTGTGGAGCCGCGCTGGCGGGCCGGGTTCGACCTCGCATTGGGCCGGGTCTACGCCCAACAGGCTCGGGCTCTGGGCTACAACACGGTGTTGGCCGAGATGAAAAGCTCCACCCTGCCGTTCGAGCGTGAGACCAGCAACGAATGGATCCTCACCGGCGCCAAGGAGTCCGACGCCGGCAGCGAGGTGAAAAAGCTGATCCGGCTGAGCGATGAGTTGCTGTCCCGCGTGATCGACGAGCACCCGGGCACCCCCTGGGCCCGTCTTGCGGAGCAGGAGTTGGCCACCCCGCTCGGCTGGACGTGGCGGGAGCGGAACAACGAGGTGTTGCGGGCGATCACCAACGGGGCCACTCCGGATGACATCGCCAAGATGTTCGCGGACGAGGACGACGACGTGCAGCGGGCCCGGATGCGGGAGATGGCCGGGCCGAAGAACCCGCCCGAATCTCTGATGCCCGGTATGACGGGCGCCGGCGTAGCCGCCGCGTGATCCGTTCGCCCCCGCGTCCCGTTCGTCGTTCCATGCCGCAGACCGCCGAGCCGATCCGCGACGCCGAGTCGTCCGTCGAAATCGGTTCCGATCCCGTCGTCGCAGAGCCGTAAGATCTCCTTGACGCCGTCGGAGGCGTCGTCGCTCGCGGCGATCGAACGACGGCTCGGCGAATTGGTGCGGACCGCCCGGTTCGCCTTGGCCGTCGCGACCGCGTGGATGCTGTGGGAGGTGTTCGGCGGCGGCGTCGCGTGGCTGGCGTCCGCCGCGACCTGGGCCGCCGGCACGCTCCTCCTCGTGACGATCGTCGTGGGCTTGGCGATGTATTTCTCGCCTCGGTTCCGCCGTATTTTGGGGACCGGCGTGCGGCGCCTGGTCTCCTGGGCGACGCGGGGACTCCGGCGTCGTCGGTGAGCGTCGGCGGCACCGATCTGTCGGGCACGATGGCTCATCGGATCGGGAGCGCCCCCAGCAGTCTGCGTCGCTGCGGCAGGTTGACCGGTCGGGCGACGGGACGGAAGGTGAGGGGTGCGTTTCCGGCATCGCCGTGATCGCGTATCGGCGCTCCCGCGCCGCCTCCGGCGTCCCGACGCCGTCTGAAGATTGATTATCCATGTTTCATCCCGCACCCCCCATCCGACCATGCCCAGGTCCAGCAATGGCCAGAGCGCCCTATTCATTGATCTTGGAGAACTTCGTCCTCGGGCGGGAGGAGAACTGGCGCCTGGAGCAGGACCGCCACCCGGGCGAGGACGCCGACGACTACGATTGCGCCGAGGATCTCCGCGATCTGATCACCTTCGCCACCCGCCTCGCGGGCGGACGCAGCTTGGCGGTGAAGCGGGCGTACGCGAACTTCAACGTCCGCCGGGAGAACCTCAATTCGGAACGCTGGTGGGACTATTACCTGCAAGGGGTGCCGAACGTCCTGCTGGGGCTCGGCGTGGAGCCGATTCAGGTGTTTCGGTTCCCCGGCGGCAAGAACAAGAACGCCAGCGACCTACGGATGGCGATGGACGCCGCCGCGACCGCCGCGGAGGCCGGGCCGCACCTCGCCGGGAAGTTCGGCGGCGGGCACTTCGGGCAGTTCATCCTCGCCACCAGCGACAGCGACTTCATCCCGCTAGAGTCTCGAACTGCGGCGGGCCGGCGCTGAAGTGGTGGTGATCGGCGTGCAGGACAAGACGAAGCCGGTGTTCGAGCGGTTTTGCGACCGCTTCGAGTACTTCGAAGACCTTCGCGCCGCCCGCGATCTGCTGGACGAACGCCAGGCCGAGGAGCGGGGCGCCCTGTTGAAGGCCGTCGGCGATCTGGTCGATCGGCACGGCCCAGTCCGGGCCGGCAGCGTTCGCACGTTGGTCGAACACACCGGTCGTGGTTTGGCCGGCGACGGGGCCGGCGACGAACCGATGCTGTTCGACCCGATGCGGTTCGGCTGCGGCAGCACCATCGAACTGATCGAGCGGCACGGCGAGGACGCCGGACTGGTGCTGAAACGCACCGGCGGGGTGCAGGTCGTCTCCCGGGCTGAGGAGCTCGGCGCCGGGCGCACCGGAGATGAGCGGGTATCGCGTCAACGGGACGACCGCCTCCGGCGAGGCGGTCGAAGGTCGAAGGGGCTGCGTGATCGCCGGATCAGCCTGAACGGTCATCGCCCGATTCGCACGGCGCCGGAACATAGCCCGGCCCTCTACCGCCGACTGCTCCTCTACGGGCACCCCCGGATCGCCCTGGTGCCGGCCGCAGCGTGGGCGGAGATCGCCAGCGCCGTGGTCGCCCGCGTCGCGGGACAGTCGGGCGGCGAGCGGAACCGTCGGCGAGGACGCTCGCACCCGCATCTATCATCAGGATCTGGTCTCGGACATCACGGAGGTCTGCGCCGAAGCAGGCATTCAGGACGCCGCCGCGAAGGTTCGCAGCGCCTTGTTCCAGATGTTCAAGGCCGGCTGCTTCCTGTGCGACGAACACGGCCCACGCCGCGGCCACCGCGACTTCCATTGGTCACGCCCCGCGGTGCTCGACCCGGCCCTGCCGACGTATGAACACGTCCGCGACCGCGTGTGGCGATTCGTGACCGGGACGCTCAGCGAGAAGCTCCGGGAGCACGGCTTAGACGGCTCCATGCACGTCGGCTTCGTCGCGGAACTGCTGTGCGGAGCCGACCCCAGCCCGACGGATATGGTGCGGGTCGCCGCCGTCGCCCGCGCCGCTCAAACCGGACCCGCCGTCGCGGCCACGCCGTGCCCGCCGGTTGGATCGCCGGTTCGGATCATCCGCGGACCAAGTCGGTTCGGCCGAGCGCGGCCGGTCGCGGCTCCAGAGCCCGTCGTCCCATCCGGGATTGAGGAGGAGTAAACACGAAGCGTCCCGACCCTTGCGGGACGGGACGCTACGAACCTCGGCGGGGCGTCACCGTCGGCGGGGCGGAGCGGTTAGCCAAACTCCGGGCGGCGGGGGGCAAGTTGCTCCTTCAGGCGGGCCACGATGCTGCTGTGCATCTGGGAGACGCGACTCTCGGACAGGCCGAGGGTGCCGCCGATCTCCTTCATCGTCAGTTCCTCGTAGTAGTAGAGGATGACGATCAGTCGCTCGTTCCGGTTCAAGCCCTTCGTGACCATCTTCATCACGTCCCGCTTCTGGATCCCGCCGGTGGGATCGTCGCTGCGGCCGTCCTCGATCACGTCAATCTCGCTGACGTCGCGAGAGCCGTCGGTCTCATACCACTTCTTGTTCAGCGAGACCAAGCCGACGGCGTTCGCTTCCGTCTTGAGCTTGGAGAACTCTTTCGAGTCGAGTTCCATCTTCTTGGCGATCTCGCCGTCGGTGGGCGGCCGGCCGGCTTCGGCTTCGGCGGACTTGCGGGCGTTCTCCAGCTTGGTCGCCTTCGACCGCACGAGGCGGGGCACCCAGTCCATGCTGCGGAGTTCGTCCAGCATGGCGCCGCGGATGCGGGGCACGCAGTAGGTCTCGAACTTGACGCCGCGATCCAGGTCATATGCTTGGATTGCGTCCATCAGCCCGAAAACGCCGCTGCTCATTAAGTCTGCGATATCGACGCCGTCGGGCAGCTTCTGCCAGACCTTTTCCGCATTGTAGCGGACCAGGGGGAGGTACCGCTCGACGAGCGTATTGCGGATCTCCCGGTTCGTTTGATCGGCCTTGTAGGCGATCCAGAGAGCCGCCGTTTCCTCCGGGCTCAGGGCGCTGTTTTCGGTGCGGGAGGTGAGTCCGCGCAAACCTGTCGTCCGTAACGCCATTGACCGCTCCGTGGTCTGAAGTATCCGGGATCGCCGGGGTCGCGCCCGGGGATGTCATGTCGCCGCCGCCGCCTCGGTTCCCGCCGCCGCGGCGTCCGCGAGGGACGCTGCCGCCAGTTCTCGCACGGCCTGCTCGGTCGCCAGTCGACCGCAGGCCCCGCCGGCGATCAGGCCCGGGACGAACCCGGACGCCGCCGCCAACAGTGCGGAGACCAACGCGGCACGGAGGTCGGTCCCGCGGGCGGCGTCCCGCAGGACGCTCGCCACAAACAGCACCGCCGCCAATCGCACGCCGTAAGCCACCGCCACGTCGTTCTCCCCGTGCGTCCGTCGGCTGGTCGTCATGACCGCCCGCGCGGACCGTTCCCGCGGACCCCGTCGGTATCGTCACCAGAGGGTCCGCCGCTTGAGCAAAGTTCGATCGACCGTTACGGCCGAGCGAACCGGGCCGCTATGACACGACACCGATCAGAAGCCCTTCAGCGCGTTCTTCAAACCGGTCCTCAGACCGGTCCTCAAACCGGTCTCCGGACGGTCGTCCGGCCGGTTCCCGCTCCGAGAGCAACGGCTCCCAGTCGCCGAGGCAGGCCGCGGCGAGGTTCGCCGGGGTCGCCTCGCACAGGTCGTCCGGCACGTCCTGGCCGAAGGTCAGCAGGCTGACCGGGCCGGGGGCGCGGGTGGTGAGCAGGTCGACGGCCGAGCCGGCGCCCTCGGCTTCGTCCAGTTTGGACAGCACGAGGGAGGTCGGCCGCAGGCGGCCGTACCGGGTCGCGGCCCGATCGAAGGCCCGCCCGCCGGCGGCGACCGACAGCACCAGATGGGCCTCCACCGGCGTGCCGTCCGGGGCGGAAACCGACAGCAGCGATTCGAGTTCGGACAGATGCGCGTCGTCCCGCGGGGCGCGGCCGGCGGTGTCGATCAGCACCACGTCGCAGCCGCGGAGTTTCGACAGGGCGTTCGGCAGGGCGGCGGCGTCGCCGGCCACTTCGAACGGCACGGCGAGGATGCGGGCGTAGGTGGCGAGTTGTTCGACGGCCCCGATGCGGTAGGTGTCCGCGGTGACGAGCCCCACCCGGCGCCCCTGCCGCAGGCTGAGCCGGGCGGCGAGCTTCGCCAGCGTCGTCGTCTTGCCCACGCCGGTCGGGCCGACGAAGGCGGCGATGTGCCGGCGGGTCGGGTCGGCGGCGATCCCGCCGCACACCGGCAGGTCTTCGGCCAGCACCGAGGCCACCGCGGCGTCCGAGGCGTCGCCCAGCGTTTCGGCGAAGCGGCGTGCCGCGGCGGGGGAGAAGTCGCGGCCGGTCAGGCGGGCGACCAGCGGGTGGGGCACGCCGGCGGGGGCGATCGGGAGGGCGCCGGTGCGGGTCAGTTCCCGCACGATGTTCGCCGCGTGAGCCGTCCGCGGATCGAGTTGAGCAGAGGGAGCGGCGGAGCGGGCGGCGAACCGTCCGGAAGCGCCGGCGGAGGCGGTCACTTCGACCCCGCGACCGGTGGCCCCGCCCGCCCCGGACAGCGATCGGCTGCCCAGCAGCGAGGCGTCCGGGCCGAACTCGTCCCGCACCCGGCGGAGCGCGTCCCGCATGGTGGCGGCGCGAAACGTGCGGACTTCGCTGATGTCGCTCATGGGGGTGCTCGCGGACGGGGGGAAGGAAAGGGGAAGGAGACGCGGGGCCTGAACTCAGCGAGTCAGGCGAAGGCGTCCAGCGGAGACTTGGGGGGCGGGACGGGCGTGGTCGCCGCGACGGGGGACGCCGGGGCGGTCGGCCGGAGGGCGTCCGCGGCGAGTTGGCCGTGCAGTTCGATGCCGGTGTCGCGGGTCACTTCGGTCAGGCTCAGCACCGCGAGCTTCGGCAGCTTTTCGCGGACGATCTCCCGCAGACCCAGTCGCACCTGCGGGCCGACCAGCACGACCGGGGCGTGCCCGGCGGCGGTGAGCTTCGTCAGTTCGCCCTTTAGTCCGCGGACGACGGCGTCGCGAACGACGGGGGGGAGGGTCAAGACGAACCCGCCTTCGCGGAACTCGCTTTTGGAGGCGATCAGTTCTTCGGCGGCCGGGTCGAGGCTGACGACGTGCAGCGTATTGCCGGCGTCGCGATAGGTTTCGCAGAGGGTGCGGGCCAGGGCGTGACGGGCACATTCGGTGAGGAAGTGCGGGTCCTTGGTGCGGCCGGCGTGGTCGGACAACGCTTCGAGGATCGCTTCCAGATCCCGGACCGGCACCCGCTCGCGGAGCAGGTTCGCCAGCACAGCCTGCACCTGACCGGGCCGCAGCAGGTCCGGCACGACCTCGGCGACCAGTTCCGGGCAGCGTTCCTTCAGGTGATCCAGCAGGCCGTGCACCTGGGTGCGGGTCAGCAGTTCGGCGGCGTGCTCGCGGACGATCTCCGTCAGATGGGTGACGACCGCGGCGGCCGGCTCCACGACGTGATAGCCCAGCAGCATCGCCCGCTCGACGGCGGTGGCGTCCACCCACACCGCCGGGCGGCCGAAGGCGGGATCGACGGTCGGCAGGCCGGGGGGCGTGCCGCTGGCGGAGCCGGTGTCGATCGCCAGTTTGGCGCCGGCGTGGCACTCGCCGGAGGCGATCACCATGCCGCGGATCTTCACGCGGTAGCTGTTCGGGTCGCTGGTCGGCACGTCGCGGAACCGCACCTTGGGGAGGATGATGCCCAGTTCCCCCGCCAGGTTTTGACGCACCTTGGCGACGCGATCCAGCAGGTCCCCGCCGGCGCTGGGGTCGACCAGTTTGAGCAGGTTCACGCCCAGTTCGAGAGCCAGCGGTTCGACGGTCAGTTCGTCCTCGGGCTTGGGTTCCTTGGGCGAGCCCGGGGCGTCCGCCCCTGGTGCGTTGCCGCCCGGCTCCTCGCTCGCACGGGGGGCTGACGCCCCGCCGCTCGCCGCGTCGTCCTTTTTGCCGCCCAGCGTCCACCCGACGACGCCGCAGGCGGTGGCGAGGCTCAGCAGCGGGACGGTCGGCAGGCCGGTGAAGGCCAACGCCACCAGGAAGCCGCCGGCCAGGAACATCGATTCCTTGTAGCGGAACAGTTGGGTGACGATCTCCGTCGGCAGATGCGTGCTGTTGGAACTCCGCGTGACGATCAGGCCCGCCGCCAGCGAGATCAGGAACGCCGGCACCTGACTGACCAGCCCGTCGCCGATCGTCAGCGTGGTGAACACCGTGGCGGCGCCGCCGATCGGCATCCCCATCTCCACCACGCCCACGTACAGCCCGCCGGCGATGTTGATACAGGTGATGACGATCCCCGCGATCGCGTCCCCGCGGACGAACTTCCCCGCCCCGTCCATGGCCCCGTAGAAGTCCGCCTGGGAGGTGACGTCGTCGCGGCGCTGCTTGGCTTCCTTCTGGTCGATCAGGCCGGCGGAGAGGTCGGCGTCGATCGCCATCTGCTTGCCGGGCATCCCGTCCAACGCGAACCGGGCCGCGACCTCGCCGACGCGGGTGGCGCCCTTGGTGATGACCAGGAACTGGATCGCCACCAGGATGACGAACAGGATCAGCCCGATCGCCAGGTTGTCCCCGGAAACAAAGGCCCCGAACGCTTCGATCACCCCGCCGGCGGCCCCGGTGCCGTCGGTCGCGGCCCGACTCAGAATCAGCCGGGTGCTGGCGACGTTCAGCACCAGCCGGGACAGCGTGGTGCCCAGCAGGACCGCCGGGAAGACGCTGAACTCCAGCGGCCGGCGGACGTAGACCGTGACCAGCAGGATGACGGTGGCGAGGGTGACGTTGGCGGCGAGCAGCAGGTCGAGGATCGCCGCCGGCAGCGGGACGATGATCACCATGATCGCCCCGCACAGCATCACCGGGAACAGCAACGCCCGGCCGCTCTCCAACAGGCCGCCGAACGTCATGCCGCCGCCGGCGGAGGGCAGGGTTCCAGCGGTGGGGGACGCGACGGACATGCACGGGGCGGCGACCCGCGGGGGGCCGATTCAGAGCGGGGTGAGTTGGGAAGTGGAGAGCGTCGCGGGCCGTGGCGGGGTTTGCCCCGACGTGCCGTGCGGGCGGGGGTGTAGGTTGTGCCGCCCGCCCGCGTCCAGACTTTCAATCCGGTTTTGTAACCTTTGCCCTCAAGCCGCCGCCGCCCCCCCTCCGCAGCGGGACGCCGATCGCGGGGGATCCGCCCCCGCCCGCCCGGTTCGTCCGCCGCGGGACTCGCGTATGTGCTGGCCGGCAGGAGCGAAACGCGTTCGACGGCACCGGGGAGGTCTCCGATCGCCATAGGACGGGCGCCGCGCGTGGCGCCCGCATCCCCTCCCCCGGCCCGCTCCTCCCCCGCCGTTCCCATGGTCGCCCCTCCGTCCCCCGCCGTTCCCGCCGCCGCCGTTCCCGCCGACGCCGTTCCCGCCGCCGCCGTTCCCGCCGACGCCGTTCCCGCCGACGCCGGCCCGCCCCGCGGGGTGGCCGCCTATTCGCCGGAGGCGAAGCGAGCGGAGCGGGAACGACGGGCGCGGGTGCGGGCCGAATGGCTCGACCGCCTGCCCCACCCGGATGTGACCGAGCTGGTCGAAGCCGGCGGGGATCGTCCGCAGCTGTGGCCCCCCTCCCCGTCCCGCCCGCCGCAGGACGGCTGGCGGGGGACGACGTTCACCCGGGAGGAGTTGTTGGAACGCCTGGCGACCTTCGCCGAGTCCCGCGGCCCGGACTTCACCATGCACGAGTTCCTCCGCTGGGCCCGCATGAGCGAACGGCCGTTCTGGCGCCAGTTCGGCGGCTGGACCGCCGCCCGCCTCGCCGCCGGCCTCCCGCAGCACGTGCGCCGCAGAGACCTGAAGCTGCGCACGCTGCACAAACTGCTCCGCGCGGTGCACATCAACCAACCCCGCACGCTGACCGCCGCCCAGCTCTGCCGCGTGTCCGGCGTCCGCCCCCCCACCCTCGCCGGCTACGGCGGCCTCGCCCGCATCCAAAACCTCTACAAGCTGTGGGTGCACCCCAACACCCGCCGCGTCGGTCCGGCGCCGGTGACCGATGACGCCGGGGAACGCATCTCGTGAGGGACGGGGCGGCGGTTTCCGGCCGCTCGGGAATCAACCCGGCCGGCCGCGTTCATCCGCCCCCTGCATCCGGTGGGCGATGGTCTGCGAAGCTAAACACTGAAATCGCTCCCTCCCACACCCGGACCGCGTTGATGCTCGCCCTGTTGCTGACGGCCGCCGCGTTCGCCGAACCCCCGGCCACGGAACCCCCGGCTACGGAACCCCCGGCTACGGCTGAATCCTCCGCCGCCGGGGCTGAGACCGCAGCGCCGGAGGAGGACGTCGAGTTGACGCCGCTGATCGACTTCACCGCCGAAGAAGAGCCGACGCGGTGGATCACAGTGAACGACAACGTGATGGGCGGCCGCTCGAAGGGCGGGGCGTCGTTCAACGAGGGCAGGCTGATCTTCTCCGGCGCCACGAACACCAACGGCGGCGGGTTCTCCTCCATCCGCACGCAGCCCCAAGACTGGCCGCTGGACGGGGCCGACGGCCTGCGACTGCGGGTCCGCGGCGACGGCCGCACCTATAAGCTGGAGACTCGCACCGGCGCCCGCGTCGCCCGCTTCCAAGCCGCCTACCGGGCCGACTTCGCCACCAAGAAGGGGGAATGGATTGAGGTCGACGTGCTGTTGACCGCGTTCAAACCCACCGTGATGGGCCGCAGCGTCGCCGGCCGCGTACCGGCGCTGGCGGCGAAGGATGTGAAAACGCTCGGCTTCATGATCTACGACGGCAAGGACGGACCGTTCCAGTTGGAGGTGGACTGGGTGCAGGCGCACGCGGCGGGGGAGTAAATCCGAAAATGATCTTCAACGTTTTCCTGCATCGGTACTGTTTGGCAGGCCCCACCGCGTGTAGAGGAAGCGACGGCGTTCAGAGCGACCGTCACTAGCGGCGAACCACCTTTGCAGGCAATCTTGCAGATGGAGGAAGCCCGAACCGCCACTATTTCGCATGCAAACCGACGAACCCGTTGCACGTTATTGTCCGAACTGCGGCCGACGCGTTCGAGCGTCGGCGGAGGTCTTTGAGAAGCATCGGCGGTGCCCCGGCTGCGAGACCATCGTGCGGTTTGCAGACTATCCGCGGGAGCCGCCGCCGCCAGGGCCGCCGATTTGGGAGCCGCCGCCAATCGGCCTTCACGAGTGGGTCCTCCTTGGTTGCGCCGCGGGGACGACCCTCGCCCTGCTGACGGCCGGGCTCGCCGCAGCACGATTGGACGGGGCATTGGCCGCCTTTGCGGGCTTCATTGCCGTCGTCCTGATCGGGCCGCCAGGAGGCGTCGCCGTGGCGATGCTAAACGACTACCGCCGCCTCCGGGCAGAGCGTGCAGACCTCCGCCGCCGCGTCAGGGAACAAGAGACGACGGTGTCTGAGGTGACAACACAATACGCTGGCTTCCGCCGCAATTTTGATTCTCTCATTGCTGAGGAGCGGGCTGAACTGGCGAGACAGCGGCTAGAAGCTGAAGCGGCCGATGCGGCCGCCGAGGCTCGTCGTGCGACTGAATCTTTCACGCAGCGTGAGCAAGTCGAGACTGCCAACCGTCTCGTCGAGAAAGCTCAGCACATTGTGGATCAGGTCGCAGAGCGCTTCCTTCGAGAAACAGTCCGAGACGTAGCCCGAAAGCTCAAACCTGATACTTATGCTTTGCAGAAGAGCCGCCTCCAGAAGGCAATTGGGTTCTGCCGCAAGTGCGACTACGCGGTTCCGTCGGTCATGGAGCAGGACCTCTTTCACGATCTAAAGCTCAAGTTTGAAGAGGTCCTGCGGAAGGACGCCGAGAAGCGAAAGCAGGCCCGGATCAAGGCTCAAATTCGGGAGGAGAAGCGGGCCGCAAGGGAGGCCGAGCAGGAACGTCTGCGGGCAGAAGCAGAGCAGCACGCAGTGGAAGATGCTCTCGCAGAAGCACGCCGCCAAGCTGAAACATTGCGCGGAGCGGAACTGGCCGCCCGCGAAGCAGAGATCGCTGAACTCGCCGATAGACTCGCCGAAGCCGAAGCTCGCACCGAGCGGACAAAGTCGATGGCGGAACTGACGAAAGCCGGTCACGTCTATGTCATCTCAAATCGCGGGAGCTTCGGACCGAACATCTTCAAAGTTGGTATGACCCGTCGGATTGAACCAATAGAGAGAGTGAAGGAACTTAGCAGTGCATCGGTCCCGTTCCCGTTCGACGTGCACATGATGATCTCGTGCGACAACGCTCCCGCTTTAGAGAACGAGCTGCACAAGCGCCTCCATCACGCGAGAGTGAATCGGGTGAACCTGCGAAAAGAGTTCTTCCGCGTGGATCTGTCGAAAATCGTGCAGGTGGTGGAAGAGAATCACGGCTCCGTCGATTACGTCGCCGACCTGGAGGCGTTAGAGTACGAGCAGTCCGTATCGATGGATGATGACGACTTCGCGTTCATCTCCGAGGAGACACAGCGATACAAGGTTGAGTTCGAGAGCCTCGATGATGACGACGAATGATGCGGCGGGGTGACATGCCTTCACCTCGGAGCGTCAGCGGAGAGACGTAGGCATGTTCTCTCGCGGGTGCGACGGGCAGTCTGCAAGGTCGCACGTCGCCCCACATGCCTACGGCCCTCCGCTGGCGCTGCGGATCGAAGGCATGCCCCCCCGCTCTACTCCAGCCGCAACCGGATGCGGGCGGCGAGGAGGGCTTCGAGCAGCACGTCCACGTCCTCCGGCGTGTTGTACACGCCGCAGCTGGCCCGGGTCGTCGCGGGGACGCCGAGGAGGTCGTGCAGCGGCATCGTGCAGTGGTGACCGTGACGGACGGCGACGCCGCGTTTGTCCAGCAGGAAGTTCAGGTCTTCGGCGGCGGCGCCGTCGACGGTGAAGCTGGCGAGGGCGGCCCGGGACGGAGCGCTCCCTTCGGTCGCGGCAGAGGGGGGGCCGTACACCCGCAGGCCGGGCACCTCCGCGAGACGGTCGCAGAGGTGGGCGGCGAGGGCGGCGTCGTGGGCTTCGATCGCGTCCCAACCCAACGCTTCCACCCAGCGGATCGCGGCGCCGAGACCGACGATCTCCGCGATCGGGGGGGTGCCGGCTTCGAACTTGGCCGGGACCGGCGCCCACTCGCTGCGGTCCGCGTACACCCTCGCGATCATGTTTCCGCCGCCCTGCCACGGCGGCATGGCCTCCAACAGGTCCCGCCGGCCGTACAGCACGCCGACGCCGGTGGGGCCGTACAGTTTGTGGGCGCCGAAGACGAGGAAGTCGCAGCCCCAGGCCCGCACGTCCGTGCGGCGGTGGGGGACGTATTGGGCGGCGTCGACCACGCTGACCGCCCCGACCGCCCGGGCCGCGTCGCACAGGCGCTTCACGTCCGGCAGCGTGCCGAGGACGTTGGAGCAGGCGGTGAGCGCCAGCAGTTTGCAGCGCTCCGTGATCGCTTCGCCCGTCCGGCTCATGTCGATCCGGCCGTCGTCGGTGAGCGGCAAGAACTTCAGCTCCGCCCCGGTCTCGGCGGCGAGCATCTGCCAGGGCACGAGGTTCGCGTGGTGCTCCAACAGGGTCGTGGCGATCACGTCGCCCCGGCAGAGGTTCGCCCGGGCCCAGGTCTGGGCGACGAGGTTCAGCCCGGCGGTGGTGCCGGCGGTGAAGACGATCTCGGCGGGCTCCGCGGCGTTGAGGAACCGGCGGCAGTCCTCGCGGGCCTCCTCCACCTTCTTCGTGACGAGCCGGCCCAGCGTGCTTTTGCCGCGGTGGACGTTGGAGTAGTAGGTCTCGAAGCAGTCCCGCATCGCGTCCAGCACGACCGTCGGCTTCTGGGCCGTGGCGCCGCTGTCGAGATACGTCAGCGTGCGGCCGTTGGGCAGCGGCTTGTTGAGGATCGGGAACTGGGCCCGGACGGCCTCCACGTCCAACGGCGTCGCCGGCGGGGGGGCGTTGATGACCGGTGGGTCGAGAACCTCGGGGTTCGTCTTCATTCCGCCCCCTCCACTTTGAAGCGGGCCGCTTCGCCGCGGATGCGGGTCACCATGCCGGCGAGGCCGCTTTTGCGGGCGCTGGAGAGGTGCTCGTCCAGGCCGAGGGAGGCGAACACCGCCTCCACGTCCACGTCCAATGCGGCGGCGGGAGTTTGACCGTCGAACGTCGCTAGCAGCACGGCGATCAGGCCGTTGACGATCATCGCGTCGCTTTCGGCGGCGATCTTCAAGCGTTCCTCTGCCTCATCCACGGTGAGCCAGACGGCGCTTTGGCAGCCGTGGACGCGGGTGACGTCGTTCTTGTCCGCCGCCGGCAGCTTGGGAAGGTCCATGCCGAGGTCCATCAGGTACTCGCACTGGTCCTCCCAGTTGCCGAGGAACTCGAACTCCTCCCGCAGTTCGTCCAGCGTGGGCACGACGGAGGCTTGCGCGGCGGGAAGTTGCGCGGCGGCGGGTTGGGTCGGGGCACTCATGGCGGGCAGTATAGACCGCACCGCGGGCGACGCCGTTCACGTCGTGCGGACCGGCCGCTCGGATCGGGACGACCCGTCGCGAAAGCCGGCACCTGTCGCGCCGGTCCGGGGGGAACGATTGTGCGGGCGCTGCCGGGGGTGCGGCGTGGCGACGCGGACGGGGGGTGTGGGTTTCCCGCCCCGCGAACCCGCCGGGCGACCGCATCGACCGCTGTGAGGCACGCTAGAGCGGCCCGTTCGGGCCACTTTACCACTCGCTCCCGGCAGAGACCCCCGATGGGAATCGTCGCACACCCCGAGGCTGTCGCACACGCCCCGGCCGTCGCCCCCGCCCCGCCCGTCACGCCGAACCCGCACGACGTGCGTCGGGATCGCAGCGTGTTCCAAACCGTGCTGGACGGGCTCCCGCAGCGGGTGTTTTGGAAGGATCGCGACCTGCGGTACCTCGGCTGCAACGCGGCGTTTGCGGAGGACGCGGGGTTGGAGGATCCGGCGGAGATCGTCGGCCGCAGCGATCCGGAACTGCCCTGGCGGGCGGAGCAGACCGCGGCGTTTCAGGCGGACGACCGCAAGATCGTCTCCGGCTCGACCCCCGCCGTCACGGTGGTGGAGCCGATGGAGACCGCCGACGGCGCCGACCGCTGGTTGGAGACCCGCAAGGTCCCGCTGCGGGACGCCGCCGGGGCGTTGGTCGGCGTGCTGGGCACCTACTGCGACGTGACCGCCCGCGAGACCGCCGCCCGCGCGGCGGAGCAGGACCGGCAGCGCCTCAACCTGGCCCTGTCCAGCAGCGGCGCCGGGCTGTGGGACTGGAACGTCGTCACCGACGACGCCTATTTCAGTGAGGAATGGACCCGACAGATCGGTCGCGACCGTGCCGACGTGGCCCCGACCGGGGCGGCGTTCTTCGGTCTGATTCATCCGCGGGACCGCCCGTGCGTCGCCAAGGCGGTCCAGGCCCATTTCGACAGCGAGGCGGAAGCGTACGAAGCCACCTTCCGAATGCGTCATGCCGACGCATCCCGTGGCGACGACGGGTGGACCTGGATCCGGGCTCGCGGGCAGTTGGTGGAACGAACGGCCGACGGCGGCCCCCTCCGCATGACCGGTCTGCACACCGATGTTACGGAGCAAAAGCGAAACGAGGCGGCCCTCGCCGAAGCGGAGGAGCGGTTCCGCAGCGGGTTCGATCAAGCGGGGGTTCCGCAATCGATGTGCGACCTGACCGGCTGCATCACGCGGAGCAACCCCGCGTTCCTGCGGATGCTGGGGCGGGCGGAGTCGGAGGTGGTCGGGCGGACCTTCGAGCCGATCTCGCACCCGGACGACGTGGCCGAGTCCCGCCGGCAGTTCGACGCGTTCATGGCCGCCGGCGAGGACACCGCCAGTTGGGAGAAGCGCTACCTCCGCCCCGACGGAGCCGTCGTACATGTCGCATTGAGCCTCACAAAGCTCCGCGGCCAGGACGGGTTGCCGCGGGAGGTCCTCGTGCACGCCCAGGACACGACCGCCCGCCGGGCTGCCGAGGCCCGGCTGCACGCCCAGGAGGAGGCCCTGCGGCACAAGCACCGGATGGAGGCGGTGGGCTCGTTGGCGGGGGGCGTGGCGCACGAGTTCAACAACCTGTTGCAGGCGATCTCCGGCTACGCCGCCTTCGCCGCCGACGCCGTCGCGGAGGCCGTCGCCGAGGCTGACGGCGGCGCCGAGGCCGCGGCGGGCGGTTCGAGCGCCACGCCCGCCGTCGTGGCGGGCGACGCCGTGGCAGGCATCGCCTCCGACCTGGAACAGATTCGCATCGCCGCGGACCGCGCCGCGGACCTCACCCGGGACCTGCTGAACTTCAGCCGGAAAGGCGCCCGCGAGCCGGAGACGCTCACCGCCGGCGAGGAGGTCGCCGCGTTGACCAAGATGATCCGTCCGCTGATCGGGGAGCGCATCCAACTGTGGGTGGACATGCCCCACGGCCCGCCCGCCTGCGTCCGGGCTGATCGTACGGAACTCCAACAGGCGCTGCTCAACCTCTGCCTGAACGCCCGCGACGCGATCGAGGAGCGGGGCGACGGGGGCCGCCTGACGCTCCGCACGCAAATCGTCCACGTCGGCCCCGTCCACGTCGGCCCCGTTCAAGGCGGCCCTGTTCAAGGCGGCCCCGTCCAAGACAATGCCGGGCCTGCCGGCGACGTGCTGGTGCTCGGCGCCGAGGCGCCGGCGGGCGCCTACGTTCGCTTCGAGGTGTCCGACACCGGCCCCGGCATCGCCCCGGAGGTCCGCGAGCGGATTTTCGATCCGTTCTTCACCACCAAACCGCCCGGCCAAGGTACGGGGATGGGCTTGGCGACCGTCTACGGGGTCGCGGAGCGGCACCAGGGCCGGGTGACGTTGGAATCCGGCCCCGGCGGGACGACGTTCGGGCTGGAATTGCCCGCCGCATCGGCCGTCCGGGCGGCGCCCGGCCCCCATCCGGAGCCTTTCCGGCGGCCCTCCGGTTCGCCCCGCGTGTTGCTCGCGGAGGACGAACCAATGGTCCGGCAGGTTGCGGAACGGACGCTGCGACGGGCCGGCTTCAAGACCGTCGCCGTCGGCCGGGGGGATGAAGCGGTCGCCGCGGTTCGCGACGCCGCGGAGCCGTTCGATCTGCTCCTGTTCGACATGATGATGCCGGGCCTGACCGGGCGGGAGGCGTACGACCGCATCCGCTCCGTGGAGCAGGAGGCCGCCCCCGATCGGCCGCCGACGCCGGTGCTGTTTTGCACCGGCTACGACCCGGAAAGCGACGCGGCGATCCGCGAGTGCGAGGGGCTCCCGCACGTCCGCAAGCCCATCCGTCCGGAGGCGCTGTTGGAGGCCGTTCGTCAGACGCTCCCGGGCAACGAGGGCGGCCGGCACGCTCAAGCCGTCCTCGCGCCGGTCGCCGCCAAGTGCGCCACCGGCCGCGGTCGTCACGCATTCGCGGAGGTGGTCTGATGACGCATCCGACAAATCCCGCGGCGACGCCCCAAGACGTCGCTCCCGCCGGCACGGCGCTGGTGGTGGACGACGAGATCGCCGTGCGGTTGGTGACGGTGCTCGGCCTGCAAAAGCTCGGCTACGTCTGCGAGACGGCGGAGAACGGCCGGGAGGCCTTGGACAAGCTCGACGGCGGCTTCGCCTGCGATGTGGTCGTCACCGACCTCAACATGCCGGTGCTGAACGGCCACGCCCTCTGTGCCGAGTTGCTCGGTCGCACCGTACGACCGGGGGTGATCGTGCTGACGGGGGTGATGGAACCCCAACTGCAGGAGGATCTCCGTACCCGGGGCGTGGACCGAATCTTCTTCAAACCGTTCAGCTACCGCGAACTCGGCGCCGCGATCGCAGAGATCATCGCGGCTCGCGGGGAGTCGGTGCCTCAGGAGAATTGAAGACTCTCACCCGAAGCGTCGGTGAGGGCGTCGGCCGCAGGCCGCTGTGCTGTGGACGACGGCCCTCGCTGACGCTTCGGGTTTGTGGGAGAGCGCCGGCACGATGCGGCGACCGATCCCACCGCGCATCTCGTGGGCTCTACAGCAGCGTTTCCAGCAGCATCCGCAGCTTGCGGAGTTCCAGCGCCCGCTCGTCCCTGTCCATCTCTTCCGGCAGCAGGTCCACGGACAACGCCCCGCGGTAGCCCTCCTTCTGCAACCGGCCGATCAGCTTCGCGTAGTCGACCTCGCCGAGCCCCGCCTTCACCTGGAGACGCTCCTGCGACGTGTCCCGCAGGTGGACGTGGAAGACGTGGGCGTGGATCGCGTCGCGGTCGACCTCGGCGTACGGCCCGGAGACGAAATAGCTGGGATCGAAGGTCACGCCCAGCCCCTTCACCGCCCGGCACAACTGCACGGCGGTGTCCGGATCCTCCGTCAGTTCTCCGGCCCGGGTGCGAACCGACACCCGCACCGCCTCCGGCGAGGCGGCGGCGTGGTGGGCCTTCAACCGATCGACTTCGTCGTTGAACGGCGTGCCCAGCGGCGACGCCGGGACCGTGAGCTGCGCGATCTTCAAATGCTTCGCCGCCTTTGCCAGCCCGGCGATGATCGACGGGGACACGTCGTCCGCCAGGCAAAACGCGATCGGCGTCAGACGGGTGGTCTCGCGGAAGGTCGCCGCAAATCGCTCCGGGGCGGCGGCGATTTCCGACGGCCTCAGCGGGCCCGCCTCCTCGTCGAGGTGCAGTTCGATCTTGTCGAACCCCGTCTCCTCGGCCCGTTCGCACAACGCGGCCAATGACGGGGGCGGCCCCTCGACGGGCAGGAAACTTTCGGTCGAAACGGCGACGTACACCCGAAGACTCCGTGAGATGCGATGCGGTGGGGGGCGCCGCGATCGCCTGACAGCGCGATCGCCTGACAGGACGCGCCCGGCGAACCGGCCGGGAACCGGGCGAACCTATCCCGGTCGGCCCCCACCGGCAAGACGGGCGACGGAAGTGCAGCCGCGGAAACGGCCTTCGTCGGGTCGTTGGGCGAGGCGGCGGCGCCGCGCGCGATCGGCGGCGACGGGGAGTCGTCGCGCGCGGCCGAGCGGGCGGCCAGTTCCGGCGGGTTCGGGGTTCGGGCGGGGGCCGGTTCAAGCGGGGGCAGCGATCCTGCCGATCGGACCGGCGGACCGACCGGTCCGAGCATCGCCCCCCCGACCCCCCGGTCGGTCCGCCCGTCCCCCCCCCGAGGACCTCCGTTATGCCCCGCCTCGCCGCAACTCTTTCCGGCCCGGCCGCGTTGGCCGTGGCGTTGGCCGCGGTTCACGCCGGAGCCCCCGCCGCCTCGGCGGACGACGCCGACGGCGTCGTTCGCCTTCGCGTGCCCGCCGCCCCGTACTCCGCCGTCCAGGGCGCCAACGACGCGGACGGCGTCGTCATCCGCGCCCAGAACCGCGGCGCCCGCGGCCGGACGACGGCGAAGCGGGTCTCCCGCAAGCAGGTCTCCCGCAAGCAGGTCTCCCCGAACTTCTCGCCCGCCCCCCGATCGGCGCCCGCCCCGCGGATGGCGCCCCACAGCGGCGTGCGGCCGGTGGCCGGCGTGCGGCCGATGCCCTCCGCCCCGCTGCCCGGCGGCGTGCGGCCCGTCTCCGCCTCCTGCCCGGACGGTTCCTGCCGCCAACCGCACTCCCAGTTGCACGGCCAGCCGCACGGCGCCTACGCCGACTGCCCCCAGTGCTACGGCCAGTGCCCCCCCGGCGGCTGCCCGGTTTGCCTGGGCGTCCCCGGGCTCCCCGGTCTGCCGGCCTGCGGTCTGTTCGGCCGCAGCGGTGCGTTCGCCCCAGGCGGCGCCTTCAACCGCGGCGGGACCTTCGTCCCCCAGCATCGCCACGAGTACTCCTACCAGGAGCCGCAGGGCCTGCTCTACCCGCCCGGCTCCGACCCCCGCACGCCCGGCAAGATGGGCCCGATGTCCGGCGTCCAGTATCCCTATTACACCACCAAAGGCCCGGACGACTTCTTCCACGACCGCGACGGCGAGTTCTGAATCGAACCCGCTTCGCGTCGAGGAACGACGTTCCAGCGCCCACGCCCCGGACTCGCTCAGCGGGTCCGGGGCGTTCTGCTGCGCCGCCCGTTCCTCCATTGAGCCAGCATTGAGCCAGCGCCGCGTCCATCCTGTGCGGCGTCTAACTGAGCGCCGCCTTCTCCGCCCCGGTGGCGTCGTCGTCGCCCGCCCGTTTGACCACATCCTGCAGGATCTCCGCCGTCAGCGACGGGTAGACCGACGGCGTCTCCGCCAGGTCGTTCAGCGTCAGCCCGTGACGCACCGCCACCGCGAACAGGTTGATCAGTTCCGCCATCTCCGGCCCGAGCAGGTGCACGCCGAGGAACTTGCCGGTCTCCGGTTCCAACAGGATCCGATAGCCCGCGTACGGTTCGCATCGCTTTCGGAACGCCCCTTTGGTGCCGAGGTCCGCCTCGACCAGATCGAACGCCGCCCCGTCTTTCTCCGCCTGGGCGACGGTGAGGCCGACGGCCGCGAGTTCCGGTTCCGTGAAGGTGCTGCTGGGTAGCGGGGAGACGTTCGGGGCCGCAGGCGTGCCCGTCTGAATCGCCCGCACGACCGCGTCCCCGTGCGCCTCCGCCACCGGCGTGAGCATCGGGTGTCCCAGCCCCGCGCAGTCCCCGGCGGCGAAGATCCGCGGGTTCGACACGCTGACCAACTCGTCCGTCACTGTGATCCCTCTGTCGTCCCAGTCGATCCCCGCGGCGTCGCAATCCAGCGACTTCACCGCCGGCACGCGGCCGGCGCCGTGCACGACGGCGTCGCAGGGGATGCGGAGCGACGTGCCGTCCTCCCGCTCCGCCACGGCGACCAGCGAGCCGTCGTCCGCCGACTCGATCGCCGCCAGCTTCACCCCGGTCTCGATTCGGGCGCCGAGATTCCGGGTGCGGTCCGCCAGTCGATCCGCGAGGCGATGGTCGAACGGGTCCAGGATGTGAGCGGAGGATTCAAGGATCGTCACCGCCCGGTCCGCCCGCAGCAGGGCGTGGGCGAACTCCAGACTGATGTACCCGCCGCCCACCATCACCACCCGCTCCGGCACGTCCGGGGCGTCGAGGAACCCGTCGGACAGGGTGAGGCGCTCCTTCCCGGGGATATCCAGCGGCGCCGGGATCGAACCGGCGGCGATGACCGCCCGGTCGAATCGCAGCGTGACCGCGTCCGCGTCGGTTGCGCCCTCCCCGCCGTCGTCCGCTGAAGAGACCAGCAGCGAATCCGGCCCCGTGAACCGAGCGGCCCCGGCGAAGCAGTCGGCGCCGGCGTCGCGGAACTGGTCGAGCCGGCCCGGCGGGACCGGGTCGGTGAAGGTGTTCTGGAAGGCGTGCAGCCGCGGCCAATCGATCTCCACGCCTTTCCCGCCGTCAACCAGCACGCCGTCGGCTCGTCGGGCGAAGTCGACCGCCTTCGCCGCGTTCAAGAGCACCTTCTTGCTGTTACATCCCCAGAGGGCGCAGGTCCCGCCGAACTTGCGGCGGTCGATCGCGGCGACCCGCAGGCCGCTGCCCTGCAACCCGCTGACCACCGTCCCCGCGGCCGGCCCGCTGCCGATCACGATCACGTCGTAATGCCGCTCGCCGCTTGGCTGTGCGTCCGCTTCGGGGGTGTCGGTGGGGGAGTCGGGCATCAGGACGGGCGGGACAGCGAAGGAGCGACGCGGGAGTGAAGCCGGCATCCTGGCGCCGAGACCGCCGACGGCATCGGGGGGATCGTCCCGTCGCCGCGCCCGGGTTCGCACCGGGTGGGCGAACGGCGGCGGGGCGGATAATCGACTCCCATCGCCCGGCGCCATGCGTCTGCCGGGCCGCCGCATCCTTTCGCCCGCAATCATCACCCCCGTGTCGTACAAGACCGTCCGCGAACTGTTCGACCACGTCGGCCGTTGGCAAAAGCGGGTGGCGGAGTTCTGCGAAGAGGTCGCCGATCGCTCCGCCAGCGACCAGACCACCGCGCTGATGGACTACTTCGCCGGGCACGAGCGGGAACTGAAACGCCTGCTGAGCGACTACACCGCCGCCGACCGCGACGGCGTGCTGAATACCTGGATCCAGCACACCAGCGAGGACGACGTGCGCACCTTCTTCCAAAAGGCCGACCTTGATCCGGACCAGCCGCTCGACGACGCGGCGGCCACGGTGATCGAGTTCGACGACCGCCTGCGGGACATGTACCGCACGCTGTCGGAAAGCAGCCAGGTGCCGCCCCGCGTGCAGGCGGTGTTTCAAAATCTGCTCGAAGCCCAGGAATGGCAGACCCTCCGGAACGCCTGGAGTGCCGCCGAAAGCGAGCAGTTTAGCGAGGGCGTCGCGTAATCGGCCCCCCGCGGCAGGGGCCGACGTCCGGCTGCCGCACCCTGACCCTCCCTGACCCTCCATCACCACCCGTCATCATGTCGCTCGAAACGAAAACCAGCCTGTCCGACGCCTCGATCGGCCACCTGCAAGACCTGATCCAGATCAACATCGACAGCAAGGACGGCTTCGCCGAAGCCGCCGAGCAGGTCGGCGACGACCGGATCGCCGCGCTGTTCCGGCAGGTCGGCCAGATCCGCTCGAAAAACGCGGACGAATTGCAGGGCCTGGTCGCGTTGAACAACAAGGAGCCGCAGGAACGCGGCAGCATCGCCGCCGCCTTCCACCGCTGCTGGCTCGACGTCCGCAGCAAGCTGACCGGCAGCGACAAGGCCGCCGTGCTGGCCGAAGCCGAACGCGGCGAGGACCACATCAAGGCCCAGTACGAAGAGGCCGTGAAGGCCGATCCGGGCAGCGCGATCAGCGACGTCCTGCACCGCCAACTGGCCGAGGTGAAGGCTCACCACGACCAGATCCGCGACCTCCGCGACGCCTACCAGGCCGCCTGACGCGACGTTGCCTGAAGGATTGGCCCGACGATCCTGACGGCCGTCCCGCGCACGCGGGGCGGCCGTCGTTTTGATCGGGGTGCGGCGGGAGCCACCGGGGCGAAGGCTGGGACTTTCCCTCATGCGGCCGGACGGGTCCGTGGGTGTGATAGAATCACGTACCGACCGTCCGCCCCCACGTCTCTCCCCGGTGATCCCCGATGCCTGAAGGCACCTTCGACCAAACTGGCTCCGGCCTGTATACGCCGGACGATGAAGTGGAAGCGGACTCCGCCGACGTGTCCGACGAGCAACTGCTCGCCCGCTACCGGCAGCAGTTCGAGCAGACCGCCGCGGACTACCCCGCCGGCACCGTGCTGACGGCATTCGGCCTGGGCGTCGGCTTGGGAACCGCCCTCGGATTCGCGCTCGGCCGGATCGCCCGCCCGCAGCCCCCCAGCCTGCCCAAACGGGCGGAGCAACTGGGCGAACGCCTGCTCGCGTCGCTGCGTGACGTGGCCCCGGACGGCCTCGCGAAGTACCTGGACTGACCGGTTCCGTGGACTCACTGGTCCGGTCCCGCCCGTTCTTCGTCTGGCTCCCGCTTTGACCGCCCCGCTCTCTCCCGCCGCCGCCCTGTCCGAATCCAGTGATCCGGCTGCCCTGCTGGCTACGATGGAGGCGGTGCGTGGCCGCCTGGATCGTCATGCGACGGACCTTTCCGCGGCGGCCCGTCGGTCCGCCGATTGGACGGAGTACGTGCGTTCTGCCCCGCTGGCCTGCACCGCGGCGGCGGCGGCGGTCGGTTACCTGATCGTGCCGGCGCGGCCGCGTTCGCCGAAGGTCCTGCGGGTGAAGGGCGGAAAGCATCAGGCCGCCGCGACGGCGAGCCCCGCCGCAGCGGTGGAGCGGCCGGTCGCCGGACGCGGTCCCTGGATGGGGATGCTGGCGGTGGTGGGGAACGTCGCGGTGCGGGCGGGGACCGCTTACCTGTCACAGAGGGCCGGTTCGATGTTCGGCGGTGCGGCGGCGGACGCGGAAGCGACGGCGCCGGAGCCGACAGCCAATCGCTCCCCAAACACCGCCCGCTCGGCTCGCAACTCCGACCGGCCCTTCGGAGGGCCCCGATGAACCGCTTCCCACGCCCCTCCGCCCTCGCCCCGCCCGTGAACCCGCCGCCCCGCCCCCGTCCTGCCGCCGCTCCGGCGCCCGGCCCTGCTCCGGGTCCTGCTCCGGGTCTGGCCAAGCAGCTTGCGGTCGTCGCCCGCCGGGTGATGAGCGACGGACGAGCCCTGAAAGACGCACGGGCGACAGGCAGTGCGCGGGCGACAGGCAGCGGGCGGACGCGGTCCGGGATGGTGCAGTCCGGGCTGCGTTCCCCCGCGCCGGGCATCCGTCTTGCGGAGCCCGGCTTGAAAGACGTTGCGGCCGGTTGGATCGCGAAGCGACCGGCCGCGGGCCTGGGCGCTGCGGCGGTCGCGGGGCTGGCGCTCGGTTGGCTGATGAAGCGCCGCTGAGCCGCTCTCTCCAATCTCGTCCCGCACTCTGCGTTCGTCCCTCACCCCGCCCTCGACGTCTGATGTTTTCGAACGGTCGCCCGCCGCTGCCCCCCGTCGAGGTCGGGCGCTGCGGGCAGGCGCTGCTGTCGGACCTGACGGAGTTGGGAGAGCTTCAAGCGAAGCTGCTGGCGGCGGACGCACGCACGGCGGCGGACCGATCCGCCGGGTCGCTGGCGTTGGTGGTGATCGGCGTGGCGCTGGCGGCGTCGGCCTTGCCGGTGCTGCTCGTCGCCGCGGGGTACGGCCTGCACGCCGCGGGCTTGCCGGAGTGGGCCGCGTTCCTGCTGGCGGGGCTCGGCGGATTGGTCGTCGGCGCGCTGACCGCCTACATCGGATGGAGAACGCTCCGTCGAGCGTTCCGCACCTTCCGTCGGAGCGGCGACGCCTTCTCGCAGAACCTCGCGTTCGTGAGGACTGCCCTCGAAGGGGAGCGAGCGATCGCAACCCCGTCGGCCCATTCGCCCTCGCCGCGATGAGCAAGTCGCCGCCCGACTCGCCGGCAATCGAAGACCGGTCGATCCCCCTCTGGAGATCGCGCCGCTGGCGTCGGTGCCGCCGGACCTGGGCGAGGCCGCCGGCTCGTTCCCGCCGGCCCCGCTGGTCGACGCCGGCTGGAACACCCGCACCAAGGCGTTGGAGGTGTTGGCGGCGCTGGCGATGGCGTACACGCTGTACTTCGCCCGGGCGGTGCTGTTGCCGTTCACGCTGGCGTTGGTCTTGGCCCTGCTGTTCCGGCCGGTGGTCCGTCACCTGCGCAAGCGGTGGCATTTGAACGAATACGCCGGCGCCGCGGGCGTGATGGTGGGCACGCTGGCGCTGCTGGCCCTGACCCTCGCCCTGTTGGCGGTGCCGGCGGAGGAGTTCGTTCGCGGCATCCCGAGGAAGCTCGACGACGCGACGGTCAAGCTGGAGGGGGAAGACCTGTTCCAGACGTTCCGATCGATGCAGGAAAAGTTGAACGGCGCCGGCGGGTTGGACCTGTCGGAGGCGCCTGCGGCCGTACCGGCGGACACCTCCGAGGAGGACGCCCTGGTGATCGCGGGCGTCGCCGGCCCGGCGGCCGTGCAGGAGGCGGCACAGAGCGGCGGGGTGACGGCCGAGGCGGAGGCCGCGAAGACGCCCGCCGTCGTCATCACGGAGGAACGCCCGCCGAGCCTGCTCAACCGCGTCTTCAGCAGCGCCCCGGAGGCGCTGGGCGGCTTCGCCCTGGCGTTCGTCTTCCTGTACTTCCTGCTCGCGGAGGGGGACGCGATCCTGAACAACACGATCGCCCTGCTGCCGACGATCTCCGACAAACGCGACGCCGTCACCCTCACCCGGGCCGCGGAAAAAGGCGTCAGCCGCTACCTGATGCTCGTGTCGATCATCAACGCGGGGTTGGGGGTGTGCATCGGCGTGGCGATGTGGCTGGTCGGCCTGCCGAACCCGGTGCTCTGGGGCGTGATGGCCGGGCTGTTGAACTTCATCCCCTACGTCGGCGCGTTTATCGGGGCGGCGGCGGTGTTCCTCGTGGCGTACCTCGAGCCGGAGTTCACCCTCACCCAGGCGGCGCTGGCCCCGCTGTGCTACATGGGCATCAACCTGATGGAGGGCAACTTCATCACGCCCGCGGTGCTGGGCAAGACGATCGCATTAAACCCGCTGATGGTGCTGTTGAGCCTGGCGTTCTGGGGCTGGATCTGGGGACCGACCGGCGCCGTGCTGGCCGTGCCGCTGCTTTCGATGGCGAAGATCGTATGCGACAAAACGGAATCGCTCCGCCCGCTGGGCCTGTTGCTCGGCCCGCGGCGGGATCAGGAGGCGACGGGCGACGCCGTCACCACCTGATTCGGGCCACGGCACGCCGGGGTCTCCGCGAACGGCGCCTCAGTCGACGACGCGGCCCTCGCCCGGCTGCCAGGGCGGCTCGACGTTCAACGATTGCATCGCCAGCGGCACCACGTCCACGGTCCGCGGGTGGTCCGGGACGTTCAGATCCGCCGGCAAGCCGCCGAAGATCAGCGGGCTGGCGCTGTCCTGATGATGCAGCGAACCGTGCGATCCGCCGACGTGCGTCGTGGTGCGGGGCAGTCGGAACTCCGCCCCCGGCTTCGCGGTCGCCCACAGGGCGCCGCTTTCGGGGAAGAAGGAGGTCGTGATCCGTTCGAAAGCGTTTGGATAGTGCGGGAAGGTGAGCAGATCCGCCCCGTCCGCCGCGGCGCCCGCGTCCACCCGCCCGTCCAGCACGGCGAGATCGCCATCGTACTCCCAGCGGTTGCCGTAGCGGTCCGTCCCCCGCGCCCAGCCGCTGACCTCCTCGGATTCCGGCCCGCTGGCGGGGGTGAACTGCAGCGTGCCGCGATCCGCGGCGGCGACGTGAAAGGTCGTCGGTTCCTTGCCCGGGTTCGGCCCGCCGGAGCGGTGCGTCGGCGTGCGCCAAATCGCCTGATCAATCCGCTCGCACCGCAGCAGAGCGTCGCGGACGGCGTCCAGCGACGGGCCGTCCTCCGACAGATAAATCTGTGCCGCCCGCATGTTCGGACAGGCGAGCAGGTCTTCGCCCCGCTCCCAATCCTCCCCGCCGTGCACGACGGTGAAGTCGCTCGAGCACGTCCGTCAGATCGACCTCCCGTTTCTTCGGATCGTCGTCGCAGTCGGTTTGGCTGTGATCGCCGGTCATCAGGAAGGCGAACTTCTCCAGGAACCCGTCGACCCCGCCGAACAGCGCGAACAGCCCGCCCAGCGTTTCGTCGACCTTTTCGAGCACCGGCAGGGCGTTTCGCGGGCCCTGTTCGTGGCTCTCGAAGTCGTTGTTCGGGAAATAGGCGAGGGTGTAGGCGGGGGGCCGGTCCCGGCCGAACAGGTCGAGCAGGAAGGCGGAGGTGGCGTCGTCGTGAAAGCCGTAACGGCGGGTCGGTCCGCCGGGGCCTTCGAGCGCCGGCCCGCCGTCGACGCCGCCGGACTGGCAAAAATCCGCCAGCGTGAGGACGGTCGGCCCGGTGAGTTCCTTCGCCATCTCCACGCCCGGGAGCAAATCCAGCTCGGGCGGCGGCACGATGGGGTGCGGGTGCGGGCCGCGGAACCACATGCTGTTCAGCGCCGCGGTCGGATGTCCGGCGGCTTCGAGCATCTCGAAAACCGTCTCGGCCTTGAGGCGGTGGAAGTTCAGCCCGATCTGAAAGTCGTTGACGTACCGGCCGGGGCTTTCCGCGAGGATCGTCCAGACGTCGTCGCCGAAATACGCGACCTCGTTGGTGCCGGGGTCGAACCAGTAGGCGCCGGCGATATGGGTGCGGTCCGGGTACTGCCCGGTGGTCAGGGCGCAGGTGGCTGCCGGGGTGATGGAGGGGAAGATCGAGGTGCAGTCCCAGCGGACTCCGCCGCGCTCGATCACCGCGGCGAGGTTCGGCAGCTTGCCCTCGGCGATCGCAGGTTTGACCACGCGGGAGGCGAGGGCGTCGACGATCACCTGCACCACCGGCTTGGGCGGGCGGAGGTCGGCGGATTCGGACACGGGGCGGGTCTCAGAGCGGTTGAAGCGGGCGGATCACTCTAACCTACGGCCCCCCCGACTCGTTTCGAAGTCGGCCGCCCCGGCGTTCGCCGCCGTGCTTCCAAGGAACGTCCCCCATGACCGCCCCCGCCGACGTGCCCTCTCCGGACGAAACCCCCGTGCGTGCCGGCGTGGCGCCGGACGTCGCCACGGCGGATCGCCTCACCGACCGCCTGCTGGACGCCGGGTTCACCACCGCGGAGATCTCCGTGCTGTGCAGCGACGAGGTGAAGGAAGCCCACTTCCGCCGCTTTGAGCACGAGGATCCGGCCGGCGACCAAACCCCGCAGGCGGTCGCGGCGGGCGGCGTGGCGGGGCTGCTGATCGCCGGCGCCATGGCGTCGTTCGCCGCGGCGACCGGCGGGCTGGCGGTGATCGGCGCCGCGGCGGTGGCGGGGGCCGGCGGCGTGTCCGGCAGTCTCATCGGGGCGATGCTGACCCGCGGATCCGAAGGGGAACTCGCCGACTTCTACGATCAGGCGGTGCGCGAGGGGCAGTTGCTGGTCGGCGTGGAGGTGCACGGCCCGAACGCCGCCGCCCGTCTGGCGCAGGCGGAAGCGGTCTTCGCCGCGGAGGACGTTCGGGTAATCGCACTGTCCGACGGCTGACCGGCCCACGGCTGACCGGCCCACGGCTGACCGGCCCACGGCTGACCGGCCCACGGCTGACCGGGCCACGGTTGGCACGGCTGCGGCGTGGCGACGCTGTCGCGTTTCGCAGCGAGCGCCGAGTTGAGAAGTGATGCGAGTTCCGGCATGAACCGGCTCATGCCGCGGGCGCGGAGTGTCCGATGCTAGGCATACAGCCGGCACAACCGTTGCCAGCCGTTCGTTCCTCAGCATCAACCCCGCATTTCGGTGCGGGTCGGAGGCCCCCTTGCCGACTCTCCTCACCTGGCGTTCGACCGCTGCGGTCGCGGCCGCCGCTCTCGGCGTCGGCGGCTGCGCGGCGTTGCAGACGCCCAGCGTCGTCGGCGGCAAGAACGCGGCGTCCCGCACGCTCAGCCCGGATCAACTCCGGGAGGTGGCGATCGCATTTGAAGAGCAAGGACGCGGCGAACCCGCCCGGATGCTGTTCGCCGCGGCCGACCGCCGGGCGGGGGGACCGTCTTCGTCCGTGCCTCCGGCCCCCTTCGAACCCGCGCCGGTCGCCCCGGCGCCGCCCGCTCCGGTGCAGCTCGCGGAGGTTCAGCCAGTCAGCCAGCCAGCGAAGGACAGCTCGCTGCGAACCGTCGCGGCGGAGCAGCCGGCCGACGAGCCGCGTGCGAACACGGCACACGTTGCCGAAGCCGCCGCTCCGGCCGGCGAGCCGCACTGGAACGTCGCCGACGCCGATCCGGAGTGGCGGGTCATCGCGATCGCCCCGGCGGTGAACAAGGTCGTGCGACGGGTGCCGGTCCCGACCCCCGCCCCCATGGAACAGCCGGCGCCCGCGGCCCCTGTCGCCGGAACCGCTTCGTTGCCCGACGCAGTGCCGGAACCGGCGGCCGAGCCGCCGATCGAGTCGGCGCCCGGCACCGCGTCGCTGCCCGAGTTGAACGACGCCCCGGTCGCCCCGCCGGCAGGGCTCGAAGAGCTGTTCGACGCGGCGATCCCGACGCTCTGATCGGCTGCACGAGCGGCTAAGCGATCAACGGATCGACTCGGCAATCCCCTGACGGTCTGACGCGGCGCCCCGCACGCCGCTCCCCTTCCCACGGCCCTCCCCCAGATTCCCATGCCCGTCACCGGCCCCCCCGCCGCACGATTCACCGGCGCCGGGCGACGCTCGTCCCTCGCCCTGTGGCTGTGGCCCGCCGCGGCGGTCGCGATGCTGACCGGCTGCGTCGTCGGCGAGTGCCGCGACGGGATCAGCGAACTCGCCGTCCACTTCCGCGCCTGCAAAGCGGCGGATCAGGCGTTCCTGCACCGCGGGGACCTGTTCCACCAATGCTGCTCCTCGCCGCTCGATTTCAAGCAGGGCTTCAAGGACGGCTACGTGGAGGTCGCGCTGAACGGCGACGACGTGTGCGCCTCCCCCACCCCGCCGTCGCGGTACTGGGGCTGCACGACAAACGATCCGTGCCAACGCACGGAACTGTTGAACTGCTACTACGACGGCTGGGCGCACGGCGCCATCGCCGCCGCCCAGGACGGCGTCGTGGCAATGAACACCGTGCCCATCCGCAACCTCTGCGGCGGACAGGGCGGCCCGCCGCAGGCGCTCGGCCCCGGCCGTACCGGCCCGTCGCCGTTCGGTCCGTACGGGCCGAACTCTCCCGGGACCGCCCCGCCGCCCTCCCCCCTGCCTCTCGGGCTGGGGGCGCCGGAGCCGATCGACGGACCGGTGGACGGCGGCCCCACGCCGGCCCCGATCCCGCTGCTCCCGCCGGCCCGGGACGCGGGCGGCGGGGAGGACAGCGTCCGCGATCTTTCCGATGACGCAGCCCTGAAGCGTCTGCTGGAAGAACGCCTGCCCGTCCCGACGCCGGACGACGCCGGCACGCCCTCCCTCGACCTCGACGCCCCGCCCCCGGAATCGCCCGCGGTCGACGATCCGTTCACCGCCGCCGGCTTCGAGTCCGCGGAGGGGCCGCGGGTGACGCCGCTGTGGGGCGTCGAGGACTGATCTCGCGACCGCGTCTCGTTTCTCCGCCCACCGTTCCGCTCCCCGTACCGTCGACCTCCCTCGCCGGGGACCACCGGACGCCCGCCATGATCTCCCGCTTTCACACCACGCCCGTCGCCCGGCTCGCGGTTCCCGCCGTGCTGCTCGCCACGGCCGCCCTCTCCACCGGCTGCCAGAGCATGTCGCTGGGCTCGCTGGGCGCCTTCAACGCCGACGCGGTCCCGGCTCGCCGGTTGCCCGCCGCGGTGCTCGGCCGGTCCAAAGAGGACTTGATCGAGACCAGCAAGGCCCGATTGCGGCAGCGGCCCGAGGAGGTCTACGTGCTGGGCGCCGGCGACGTGCTGGGCGTGTTCATCGAAGGCATCCTGGGCGAAGAGGACAGCGTGCCGCCGGTGAATTTCCCGGAAGACGCCTCGATCCCGCCGTCGCTGGGCTTCCCGGTGCCGATCCGCGAGGACGGAACCGTCTCCCTGCCGCTGATCTCCGCGGTGTACGTCGCCGGCGGCACGCTGGCGGAGGCCCAGGAGAAGATCCAGCAGACCTACATCGACGAGGGCATCCTCAAGCCGGAAGCCCTCGCCGGCACGGGCATCATCGTGACCCTCCAGCGCCAGCGTGAGGTGCGGGTGCTCGTGATCCGCGAAGAGGCCGGCGGCGTGATCCAGACCGGCGCCCGCGGGGCCGGTCCGGACAGCGGACTCAAGCGGGGAGCCGGCTACCGGGTCGACCTGAAAGCCGGCGAGAACGACCTGCTGACCGCCCTCAGCGCCACCGGCGGCCTGCCCGGCACCGATGCGATGAACGAGGTGGTGATCTACAAGGGCGGAGCGACCGGCAGCGCCGAGTACGACGCCCGCATCGCCGCGATCCGCCGTCAGCCCAACCCGTGCGGCTGTCGCCCCCCGCTGCCGGACCCGTACGGCCCCGGCGCCGTCCGCATTCCCCTCCGCTTCTTCCCGGAAGCCCCGCCGACGTTCACCGAGGCCGACATCACCCTGGAAACCGGCGACATCGTCTACATCCCGGCCCGGGACCGCGAGAAGTACTACACCGGCGGCGTGCTGGGCGGCGGCGAATACCTGCTGCCCCGCGACTACGACCTGAACATTCTTCAGGCAATCGCCGCGGCCCGGGGAGAAGTCGGCGGCTCCCGCACCGGCCTGGGCGGCGTCAATCTGATCGGCGGCGGCGGCGGGACCGTCTTCCCGCCCAGCCGGGCGATCGTCGTCCGCCAACTGCCCAACGATTGCGGCGAGATCGTCATCAACGTGGACCTCGCCCGCGCCCTCACCGACCCCCGGGAACGCATCCTCATCCAGCCCGAGGACGTGATCGTGGTGCAATACACCGCCTGCGAGGAGATCGCGAACACCGCCGTCTCGTTGCTCCCGGCGTTGCTGTTGCGGGGCACTTTCTGACCACCCGGGAGCCGCCGGATCCCGGGGAACCGGGACGGCGGGTCGCGGAAGGACGGGCCGGCGTCAGCCGTCGTCCCGCTTCTTGTAGCCGCCGCCTCCGCCCTGATAGCCGCCCCCGCCGCCGGAGTATCCGCCGCCGCCGCCGCCCTGGTAGCCGCCGCCGCCGGAGTCGCCGCCGGAGTCTCCCCCCTTGTAGCCGCCGCCGCCTTTATATCCACCGCCGCTGCCGCTGGACCCGCCCTTGTAGCCGCCGCCGCTGCCGCCCTTGTACCCGCCGCCGCCGCCGCTACCGCCCTGATAGCCGCCGCCGCTCGGCTTGAAGCCGCCGGGCTTCTTGAACGGCGGGCGATCGGCGAAGGGCGCCTTCGGCTTCGGCTCGTCCAGCCGGCGCTTCAGGCCGTTGGGTTCCTCGCCGGCGACGCGACTGACGGCAACGTGCACCTCGCGGATGAAATCGGCGAGTCGACTGGGCTCCATCTCCGCCGCCGGACCGCCGAGATAGGCGGCGACCAGGTTGACCGTGCTGTCGAGTACCGGATTGCCGGTGTCCTGGAAGGGGCGGGAGGTTTTCATCGCGGGAGGGGCGGCGAGCGGGGCGGACGGCGGCGGACGCGGGGCGGATACGAAAACCGCCCCCGGACGGGAACCCGTCCGGGGGCGGCGTGTGGGCACGGGAGCGAGGCCGACGGGACTTGAACCCGCAACCCCCGGATCGACAGTCCGGTACTCTAACCAATTGAGCTACGGCCCCGTGAAACCGCTCGACAGTTCGCGGCACGTTGCTGCGAACCCGGACGGTCTCCCCGCCGGACACGTTCCGGCAGAACCGGGTTCGCGTCAGCGGGGCGATGAGTCTACCGGAGCCGGGCGCGCCGTCAACCGATTCCGCGGGCGAATGCAGGGAACCGCGGGGAGCCTCCCGGTTATCCTGTGCCGGTGCACCGCCCCGCCCTCCTCATGCCGCTCGCGGTCCTGCTGCTCGGCTGTTCGTCGGAACCGGCCCCGCCGCCGACGGCGGACGTGCCGACGGTCGAACTCGCCGACGCCCCCCCGCCGCCCGATGAACCTTGGGGACCGGCGGGCGACGAGATCGAACCGGCCCCCGTCGCCGCCCCGCCGGATCGGGAGCCGCCCCTGCCGACGGACGAACGCCTGGCCGCCTTCGGCCTCACCCGGATCGCTGGCGAACGGCTGACGGTGGTCACCGATCGACCGGAGCGAGCCGCGGCGCTGCCCGCTTTGATCGACGCCGCGTGGCCGGCCTGGGTCGACTACTTCGGCGATCCGCCGCCGGTTCGCGACGCCGGCTCCGACGAGGGGCGGCCCCTGATGATCGCGTTCCTGATGGCGGAGCCGGACCGATTTCGCTCCGCCGGTCTGCTGCCGGACGATCTGCCGCCGTTCCTCACCGGCCGCCAGCGGGGCCGCCGGTTCTGGATGTACGATGTGGAGGAGGACTACTTCCGAAGGTCCCTCGCGCTGCATGAGGCGACGCACGTCTTCATGGCCCTGTTCGTCGATCGACGCAACGCCGGTCCGCTGTGGTACTTGGAGGGCATGGCGGAGCGATTTGGCGCGCATCGCCTCGCGGCGGACGGCACATTGACGACACGAATCATCCCGGGCGGCACGACGCCGACGCCGGGCTGGGATCGGCTGGACCTCGTGCGGGCGGACGTCGCCGCGGGCGTGCTCCCCCGTCTGGACGAGTTCGTCCGACTGAAGGAGGCGGACTTCGCCACCGACGATCAGGCGTACGCATGGTCGTGGGCACTGTGCGCCTTCCTCGACGCCCATCCCGCATACACGGAGACGTTCCGCACCCTCGCCGACCCCGGCCGGCGGGGCGACCTGAGCGCCTTCGCCCCGCAGCAGCGCCGGCGGATCGACGCGGAGTGGCGGGTCTTCGCGACGGAATTGGTCGGCGGGTACGATGTGGCCGCGAACGCGGTGCGGTTTGACTTCCCCATCACCGATCAGTCGGTCCGGCTCGTCACTGCCAATCAGGGATGGCAGCACGTCGGGGCGACGGTGCAAGCGGGTCGAACCGTGACGGTTCGGGTGATCGACGGCCGGATGACCCTCGCTGACGAACCGAAGGTTTGGGAGAGTACGCCAGACGGGATCAGCTTCGACTACCACCGCGGCCGTCCACTGGGCGAATTGCAGGCGGCGGTGCTGGCGGACGCCCCCGCCCCGCCGGTGGGGCTGGCGGAGCCGGTCCCCGTGGGCGCTCGCGGCGCCTTCGTCGCTCCGCGGAGCGGATCTCTGTACCTTCGGTTCAACGATCGACCGGACCGCCGCGCCGACAACCGCGGCGGGTACACGGTGATCCTAGATCCTTACTGACAACGCTCTTCTACCGCGCCCCGACGGGTTCTTCGATGCCGCTGAACGTGTATGGAATTGGTAACGCCCTGGTCGACGTGCAGGCCCGGGTGCCGGACGATCTGCTGGCCCGCATCGGCTACGAAAAAGGGGTGATGACGCTGGTGGACGATGCGGTCCAGATCCGCGTGCTGTCCGAACTGGGCGAGATCGACACCAGTCGCTGCGCCGGCGGCAGCGCCGCGAACACCATCCTGGGCGTCCAGCAGCTCGGCGGCACGACCGCCTACGCCGGCAAAACCGCCGCGGACGAACTGGGCGAGTTCTTCCTCAAAGACATGCGGGCCGCCGGGGTGACGATCGAGGTCCCGCCCGCCGCCGAGGGGCACACCGGCACCTGCGTGGTGCTGGTGACCGACGACGCCGAACGCACGATGCTGACGCACCTCGGCGTCTCCGCGACGCTGAACGAAGCGGATATCGCCGGCCGCGACCTGGGGCTCGCGGAATGGGTCTACGTCGAGGGCTACCTGTTCGGCACGCCGGACAATCAGGCTGCTGCCCGCACCGCGATTCGGGCCGCGAAGGCCGCGGGGGTGAAGGTCGCGCTGACGGTCTCGGACCCGTTCCTCGTCAACGCATTCAAAGCGGACTTCCTCGAACTGATCGGCGGTCCCGTCGATCTGCTGTTCTGCAATCTGGACGAGGCCCGCGGCCTGACGGGGAAGGAATCGGCCCGCGACTGTGCGAACGACCTTGCCGCCCTCGGCCCGCGGATCGCGTTGACGATGGGGGCGGAAGGTTCGCTGCTGGTCGACCCGCTCGGGTTGGAGCAGGTGCCCGGCGTGCCGGTGAAAGCGGTGGACACCACCGGCGCCGGCGACATGTACGCCGCCGGCATCCTGTACGGCCTGACGAACGGACTCGATTGGGAACAGGCCGGCCGCGTCGGCTCCCTCGCCGCGGCGAAGGTGGTCAGCCAGATGGGCGCCCGCTTGGCAACGCCGATCCCGCGCAGCGAGATCGACGCGGCGATCCGCTCATGAACGATCGTCAGCGCTCGTCGGCGAGCGGTGGGCGTCAGCCCCCCGTGCGTTTGCACCGGGGGTAGACGCACGGAGTGTAGACGCACCAGGTGTACATGCACGGGGGGCTGACGCCCCGCCGCTCGCCGGCGTGACGTGGAGCATCGGGACGAGGATATCCGTACCGTCGAGAGCACACGGAGGGCCGACGCCCACCGCTCGCCGACGCCCACCGCTCGCCGGCGCCGTTGTCACCCGCCGAACTGGCCCGGGTCGCCGAACAGGCCGCCGCTGGGTTTGCCGGTGCCGCCCTTGAGCGGGCCTTTGCGTTGGCGTTCGTAGGCGGGAAGGTCCGGCTCGGCATCCTTCTTGCCCTTGCCGCCGCGGGGGGCGGACGACTGCGGCTTGTCCTTGAGGGCCTTGAGCGACAGCGAAACCCGCTTGCGGTTGGGCTCCACGGTCAGCACCTTCGCCTCGATCTCCTCGTTGACACGGACGATGTCGGACACGCGGCTGACGCGTTTGTGGTCCAGTTCGGAGATATGGATCAGACCTTCGACCCCCTCCTCGATCTCCACAAAGGCGCCGAACTCCGTGCAGCGGGTGATCTTACCCTTGAGGGTGGAGCCGACCGGGTAGCTCTCTTCGAGCTTCTGCCACGGGTCCTGTTCGAGTTGCTTCATCCCGAGGCCGACCTTCCGGCTCTCCGGATCGACCTTCAGCACCTTCACCTGGATCGTCTGCCCGTCGGACAGCACGTCCGAGGGGTGGCCGATACGATTGTGAGAAATCTCGCCGATGTGTAGGAATCCGTCGATCCCGCCGATGTCCACAAAGGCCCCGTACGGCTTCATCGCCCGCACGATACCGGAGCGGGTTTCGCCGGCCTTCAGCGTCTCCCAAAGCTCCTTCTCCTGCCCCTTGCGAGCCTCTTTAAGGATCGCGGCGCGGGAGAGGACGAGGTTCCGTTTTTCAGGCTTCACCTCGATGACCCGAGCCTCGATCCGCTGGCCGACGAACTGGCTCATGTCGGAGACGAAGCCGACGTCGATCTGACTGGCCGGCATAAAGCCGCGGAGCTGGCCGACCTGCACCTGCAAGCCGCCCTTGTTGGTGCCGGTCACGCTGCATTCGACCGTCTGGCCAACGGTGACGCTGTCCCAATCGCCGGTCACCTTGCGGCGGCCGCGGGGACTGCTGCAGGTGAATCAGGCCGTTCTCCACGTCGACGTTGTCGACGAAGAACGCCCCGTTGAAGCCAACCGGCGGGCCGTTGCCGTCGGGGTAGTCAGTGCGGGGGATGATGCCCTGCAAGCGGCTGCGTTCGAGGTTGATGAACAGGTCGCTGTCGGTCTTGGAATCGACCTTGCCCATCAGCTTCGTGCCGGGCTCGATCGATTCTTCGTCGCCGATCATGGGGGCCGGCGTGGCGGCTTCGTCGCCGCCGATCGGTTGGCCGGGGCCTTTGCCGGTCGCGGGATCGGTCCCGGCGATCGCGGGGCCGCCGGCGCCGGCCTTCGCGGCCCCGGCGTTCATCTGAAGCGACAGCGCGTCGTCGCCGAGACCAGCGGCGATCGCCTCTTCGAGCTCTTTATCCAGTTCGGCCGATTTCGGGATCGCGATCCCCTGCGGCGACCGCGGCAGCGGCGGGGCGGCTTTGGGGGCGGCGCCCGGCGGCGTGGCGACTTTGACGAGGGCTTCGCCGCCCAGTTCGCCCTCCTTGGCGACGTGCGGCACGTGGGGTTCAGCCGTCACCGGCTTGGTCTCGCCGGGCTCGACGCCCTTCATCCGGGCCGCGAGCGGCGCCGTCGGGGTGGTGGACGGCGTGGCGGGGGCGTCGGCGGGGCCGCCCTCGGTCTTCGCCGCGTCGTCCTTGCCGCCGGTGAGGGCGGAGGCGACGGCGGCGACCGCGGCTCCGGCGGCGGCGGTCGCGACGGCGGCGATCCCCACCTTCACGGCGGTCCCGAGCCCTTCGGCTTCCGGCTCCGGGCTGGCGCCGCGGCTGACGATCTCCGCGGCGGCTGCGAGTTGCCCCGGGGCGGGGGCGACGCCGGTCGCGGGCGGCGGGACGGCGGCGGGCTCCGCGACGGCGGCGGCCAACGCCGTGCTGCCCGGCGGGGGCGTCGCGACGACGACCGGCGGCGGATCCTGCGGGGGCGGCACCGGGGCGGCGGCGCCGGTGTGGCCGAGGGTCTCCGCGGCGGCGACCTGCCCGGGCGTCGCGGCGGCGGGCTTTGCGGCGGCCGGCTTTGCGGCGTCAGGCGTTGCCGGAGCGGGCGACGCCGCGACCGGCGGGGGGACCCGCGTGGGGGACGCCGGCGGCGGGACCGGATCGGTCGGGCCGGCCGGCGGAGTCGGTTCGAACCGCTCCGGAGGCGTCGGCCCGGACGAGGCCGCCGCGGGGGAGGGGAGGTTGGTCGAGGGGTCGGGGGTCATCGCCGGCCGTTCCTGTTCTCGTCGTCACCGGCTCCGCGGACCGGCTGTAAACCGGGCGACGCAGCCCTACCGTGAGTTCATGGGGCGGGACGACCCGTGCCGGGCCGCGATCCGCGGATCGCGCGACGATAAGCCCATCGCCCGTCAATCTCCACCGACCACGGCCCCGGGGTTGCGTCGGAAAGAAAATGCGCGACCCTCACGGCCCTAGCGCTTCCCCCGTCGCCCGCCTCGGCCGCGGTTCGCCGGGGTACTTTCCCGCCCCGTCACCCCGAGCCTCCGCCGTGCCCGCCGATCGCGATCCCGCCGACCGGCCGGTCCTCCCGCCGGAGCACCCCGCCCTGCTGGCCCCGTCGGCCGGTCGGTTGATCGTGGTGGACCTGCAAACCGGCCTGCTGCCCCACATCTTCTTCAAGCGAACAGCGGCCGGGGGAGACGCGGTCGCCGCACGGGCGGCGCTGCTGATCCGCGGGGCGCACGCCTTGGGGGCGGAGGTGCGGGCTACGGAGCAGGCGCCGAAGAAACTCGGCATCACCGCGGAACCGGTCGCCGCGGCGCTGCGGGAGGCGGGCGTCGAGGCGCTTCCGAAAACCACGTTCGGGGCCGCCGCGGCCACGGGGCTGACGGAAGCGATCAGCGATCGCCGTCATCAGATTGTGCTGTGCGGCGTGGAAACGCATGTCTGCGTCTCCCAGACCGCGTTGGAACTGATGAGCGCCGGCTACTCCGTCCACGTCGCCGCGGACGCCTGCGGGAGCCGGCGGATTGACGACCACGAGGTCGCCCTGCGGCGCCTGACCGCGGAGGGCGCCACCGTCACGACGGCGGAGGCGATTCTGTTCGAATGGTGTCGGTCCGCGGAGCACCCGGCGTTCGCCACGTTGCGCGATCTGGTGAAGTCGGCGTGACGGAGCCTTCGCAGCCGGACAGCCCCCGCGCCTCCTTCGAGCCGAAGACGGACCTCGTCCAGTTCGCCCGCGGCGTGCTGATGGGCGCCGCGGACACCGTCCCCGGCGTCTCCGGCGGCACCGTGGCGCTGGTGCTGGGGATCTACACACGACTCGTCACGGCGGTCAGCCGCGCCGATTCGCACCTCTTCTCCCTGCTCCGCGGAGGACTGATGAGGGAGGCGTGGGCGTACGTCGACGGGCGGTTCCTCATCTACCTGCTGGCTGGAGTCGCGGGCGGGGCGGTGACGCTGGCCAGCGTCACCCGCACGGCGATGGAGAATTATTACACCCTCACCTTCGCCCTGTTCACCGGGCTGATTGCCGGCAGCGTGCTGCTGGTCGCCCGGCTGGTGGGGGAGACCGGGCGGCTGGCTACCGGCTGGACGCCGTTGCGTGTCTGCTTGCTCGTCGCGGCGGCGGCGGCCGCGTACGGGATCGTGGGGCTGGAGGCGTTGGAGAGCCCGCCGATCGGCCCGCCGTACCTCTTCGTCTGCGGGGCGGTGGCGATCTGCGCGATGATCCTGCCGGGGGTCAGCGGGGCGTTCTTGCTGTTGGTGTTGGGGGCGTACCACCACGTCAGCGGGTGGGCGACGCGACTGAAGGCGTTCGATTTGGACGCGGCGATGTTGCTGGAGGGCGTCTGCTTTGGGGCGGGGATGGTCGTGGGGTTGGCGCTGTTCTCGAAGCTGCTCCGCTGGTTGCTGGCCCGCCACGGGGCGCCGACGCTGGCGGCCCTGACCGGGGCGATGCTGGGGTCGCTCCGCCGGCTGTGGCCGTTCGTGGAAGAGCGGCCGGAGGGCGTGCCGTTCAAGGAGTGGCAGCCGGTTCGCTTGGAACCGTCGCTGTCGGATCCGCAAACCTGGCTCGCCCTGCTGGTCGCCGCGGCGGGGTTCGGGGCGGTGTTGCTGCTCGACCGGCTCGGGCGTGCCCGGGCGGAGGATCCGGACGAACCGTCGCTGGCTGACGACGTGCGGCCTCCCGCCGCGGGCGGCTGAGCCGATGCTCGACGGCATCCCGGCGACCGGCTGGTTGGCCGCGGCCCTCAGCCTGGGCGGGTATTTGCTCACGCTGATCCTCGTGCGGTGGGTGCTGCTCCTCAAAAAGGACAGCCCCGCCAGCACCGTCGCCTGGATCATGGCGATCGTGCTGGTGCCGTACCTCGGCGGCCTGCTGTTCGTGGTCTTCGGGGTGAACCGCGTGAACCGCCGGGCGGAGCTGAAGGCGGCCGGCGACGCCCGTATCGACGCGGTCACGCCGACGCTCGACGAGCATCAAGTGACGCCCGAGGAAGCCGTCGGCGAGCCGGACCGCACGGTGATGCGACTGCTGTCGGCGGTGAACCGTTTTCCGGCGGTCGGCGGGAACCGCGTGGAGGTGCTGGACGACACCAACCGCGCCCTCGGCCTGATTCGCCGGGAGATCGCAGCGGCGACCTCCTCGATTCACCTCGAATACTACATCTGGAAGCCGGATCGCACCGGCACGGCGCTGCGGGATCTGCTGGTCGAAAAAGCGGCGGAAGGGGTGACGGTGCGCTTCCTGTACGACGGCGTGGGCTCGATGTGGCTGTCCCGGCGCTGGCTGCGGCCGCTGAGGGACGCGGGGGCGGAGGTCGCCTCGTTTCTGCCCGGGGCCAGCTTCCGCGAGCGGTGGAGCCTGAACCTGCGCAATCACCGCAAGATCGTGGTGGTCGACGGCCGCGTCGCCTTCACCGGGGGGATGAATGTGGGAGACGAGTACCTCGGACTCGCCCGCGCCGGCGGCTGGCGGGGCTGGTTCGGGGCACCGGCGAAGGAACGACGCCGGTTCTGGCGGGACACGCACCTGCGGGTCGAAGGGCCGGCGGCGTCGCAACTCCAACAGGTCTTCGCCGAAGACTGGTATTTTGCCACCGGCGCCGTGCTGGGCGACGACGCGGAAAGCGGGAACGAACCGGCGGGCGGCAGGATCGGCGCCCACTTCCCGAAGTTCGAACCGGACGCCGCAGGCGACGGGGCGGTCGTGCAGTGCGTGCCGGGCGGCCCGTCCGGTCCGACCGCGGCGGGGGAGCGATCCGTGCCCCGGGGCTTGCCGAACCTGTTCTTCACGGCGATCACCGCGGCGGAGCGGTCGATCGACCTGACGACCGGCTACTTCGTCCCCCCGCTGGCGATTGTGCAGGCGTTGGAAGCGGCGGCGTGGCGGGGGGTGCGGGTTCGGTTGCTCGTGCCGGGGGTGGGCGGCAAGCCCTGGTCGATCTTCGCCGGCCGCAGTGATTACGACGTGCTGTTGCGGGCCGGCGTGGAGATCCACGAGTACCACGCCGGCACGCTGCACGCCAAAACGCTGACCGTCGACGGCACCTGGAGCTTCGTCGGCAGCGCGAACCTGGACGCCCGCAGCTTCTATCTGAACTTTGAGGTGAACCTCGCCCTCTACGACGACGCCACCGCCGTCCGTCTCGGGGAGCGATTCGACGCTGACCTGACGCACGCGACCCGCGTCACCGCCGAGGATCGCGCGGCCCGCGCGTCCTGGCGGGCGCTGGCGGAGAACTTCTGCCGGATGTTCGCCCCGGTGTTCTGACGAGCGAGCGGCGTAACGCCGAGGCCCCGCGGGGCCTCGGCGTTACGCGGTGGTTCGCGGTGAGAAAGAGTCGGGCGACGCGATCGCCCGCCACGCCGCGATCGCATCGCGCACGGCGGCCACGTCGTGCACCCGCAGCCAATCCGTCCCGAGCCCGGCGAGGGCGACGGACACGCCCAGCGTTCCCGCCGTGCGTTCCTCCACCTCCCGGCCCAGCAGCGCCTTCAAGAACCGCTTGCGGCTGTGCCCGATCAGCGCCGGCCGGCCAAGCCGCTTCAACGTCGGCACCCCCCGCAGCAGGGCGAGGTTGTGGGCGGCGGTTTTGCCGAAGCCGACGCCGGGGTCGAGGACGACCGCCTCCCGCTTCACCCCCGCGGCCTCCAGTGCGTCCAGTCGGGCGGCGAGGTAGGCACCGACCTCCGCCAGCACGTCGTCGTATCGCGGATCGTCCTGCATCGTGCGGGGCGTGCCGACCATGTGCATCGCCACGACGCCGCACCCGCGATCCGCACACAGCGGGACCATCGCCGGGTCCAGGGCGAGGCCGGACACGTCGTTCACCACGCTGGCCCCCGCGTCCAACGCCGCGGCGGCCACGGCGGCCTTGGTGGTGTCGATCGAGATCGGCACCGTCGTCCGCTCCGCCAGCGCCGCGATCACCGGGACCACGCGATTTCGCTCCTCTTCTGCTCCCACCGGCTCGGCCCCCGGCCGAGTCGACTCCCCACCGACGTCCAGCATGTCCGCCCCGCCGTCGACCAGTTGCCTCGCGTGAGCGACGGCGGCGTCCACCGTGGCGTGTCTGCCCCCATCGGAAAAGCTGTCCGGCGTGACGTTGACGATGCCCATCAACCGCGGCGTGACGGCGGGGGGAAATCGCACGGTTCGTCCATCGGCCCCGATGAAGCGCCAGTCGGAGTCTGTCGGAACCACAGTGTCGGGCGTGTTCAATTGAAGGAGCGAAGGAGTCCAGACCCCCGGCCTCTCCCGGGGAGGGGTGGTAGGGGTTGTACCGGGATCGAGGGGAACCCGTCACCTCGGGGGAGACGGGACGGCTGTGTGAGTTGCGGGCGTTTGGGGCGATTGTCAAGGTTGAATGGATCGGGCCGGCTGGCGAACTGCGTCCGCCGATCCGTGGCGCGAGATCTCATTCGTTCCAGGTGCTGTCTCCCCGGCCGGGTCGCCCGGTTCCCGGAGGGATGGCGGCGGTCGCGCCCGCCGCTCGCACCTCCCCCAGAAGACCCAAATCCGCCCCCATGATCCGTTTCGCTCTCTTCGCCGGCGCCGCTGCCCTGACCGCGGCCCCGGCGTTCGCCCAGTGCAACTCCTGCGGGACCGCGCCGGCCCCCGCGACGACTTACGCCGCCCCGAGCTACTCGGCCCCGACGTACAGCCAACCCAGCTACAGCCAGCCCAGCTACAGCCAGCCCAGCTACAGCCAGCCCAGCTACAGCCAGCCCAGCTACAGCCAGCCCAGCTACAGCCAGCCCAGCTACAGCCAGCCCAGCTACAGCCAGCCGGCCCCGACCTGCGGCACGACTGTCAGCCAGCCGACCTACAGCCAGCCGACCTACGCCGCCTCGTCGGCGCCGATGTCCAGCTCCCCCTGCGGGACGACCTCCTGCGGCCCGAGCTACACGTCGGCCCCGATGACCGCCTGCGGTTCGAGTGCGCCCGCCCCGGCTCCGATGGCCACCTGCGGGACGACCTACAGCCAGCCCAGCAGCAGCGTGATGCAGACCTCCGGTAGCGCGTGCGGTTGCTCCGGCTCCGGCGTGACCACCTCCGCCTACGCCTCCCCGTCCGTCACCTACGGCGCCCCGAGCTACTCCTCGGCCCCGAGCTACTCTTCGGCCCCGAGCTACTCCTCCACGCAGAACTGCCCGACCTGCACGTCCGGCACCGTGCAGGACGGCACGATGAACTTCGCGCCCTCCGCCCCGATGAACGTCGCCCAGCCGCTCCAGCAGGGCGGGATGATGCCGACCTCCCCGACGCCGAGCGCCCCGACGCCGAACGCCTCGGCCGGTCCGACCCAGAATCCCGCCGCCTCCGGCGGCTCGGCGACCGGCGGCTCCGCCAACGGCCAGTTGCCGAACACCACGCCGGACGCCGGCCCCGCCACCGAAGCCCCGGAGACCCCGGGCGACATCGGCGGCGACGACGCCTGAATTGTTGAACCGACCGACGCCTCGCTCGTGGAGCGAGCGCTCCTGCTCCCGTTTGACGGACTCGCCCCCCGGGGCGGGTCCGTCTTTTTGTTCCAAACGCCCGCCGTTCGCTGTTCGCGGCGCGGGCGGAAGTGGTATCCTACCGTTCACCACTTCCGCCCGGACGCATTGATGGTCTCGCCCGCCCCGCCCGCCGCCGAGGCCGGTCTTTTCTCTGACGAACCGACCGCGGGCGATCCCGCCGCCCGCGAGGCCGCCGCGGAGGTGGACCGGCTCCGCGACGCGCTCCGCCGGCACAACCGGCTGTACTACGTCGAGGCCGCTCCGGAGATCACGGACCGCGACTACGACCGCCTGATGCGGCGGCTGATTGACTTGGAGGAGGCGCACCCGGCGCTGGCCGCGGACGACAGCCCCAGCCGACAGGTGGGCGGAGAGCCGATCGAGGGGTTCGTCACGCTCCAGCATCGCACGCCGATGCTCTCGGTGGAGAACGTCTACGACGAGACGGCGCTAGGGGAATGGGACGCGCGGGTCCGCAAACGCTTGCGGGAACAGGCTGCGGAGGAAGCCCGTGCGGCGGCGAAGGCGGAGGGCGCCGACCCCGCGGAGATCGGAGAGCCGCCGGAGCCGGCGGTGTCGTACCTGTTGGAGTACAAGATCGACGGCGTGGCGCTGGCGTTGATCTACGAACGCGGCGTCTTGGTGCAAGCGGTGACGCGGGGCGACGGAGCCCGCGGCGACGACGTGACCCACAACGCCCGCACGCTGGGCGGCGTGCCGCTGCGGCTTCACGGGGATCCGAACGCCTTTCCGGAGGTCTGCGAGGTGCGGGGCGAGGCGTACATCCGCAACAGCGACTTCGCCCGCCTGCGAGCCGACCGCGAAGCCGCCGGCGACGACGCCTACGCGAACCCCCGCAACCTCACCGCCGGCTCGCTCAAGCTGCTCGATCCGACGCTGTGCGCCCGGCGGAAGCTGCGGTTCCTCGCCCACGGGACCGGGTTCGTCACCGGACGGGGACGCCTCCGTCTTCGGCACCCACGCGGCGTTCCTGGACCGGCTGCGGGTCTGGGGCATCGCCCCGACGCCGGAGGTGCGAACCGCCGCGGACGTTCCCGGTTTGGTCGCCGCGATCGGAGAGATGGTCGACGCCGTCCCGGGCTTGGACTTTGAGGTCGACGGGATCGTGGTGAAGGTCGATTCGCACGCCCAGCGGGAGATCCTGGGGCTGCGCTCGAAATCCCCCCGCTGGGCGGTCGCGTTCAAATGGGAAAAATGGGAGGCGAAGACCACGCTCACGGGCGTGACCTATCAGGTGGGCAAAACCGGCCGCGTCACGCCGGTGGCGGCGCTGGCGCCGGTGGAGATCGCCGGCACCACGGTCTCCCGGGCCAGCCTGCACAATCGTGACGAACTGGAACGGCTCGGACTTGAAGATCGGCGACCGCGTCGTGCTGGAAAAGGCGGGCAAGATCATCCCCCACGTCGTGCGGGTGGAGTTCGAAGCCCGCACCGGCGAGGAACAGCCGATCGTCTTCCCCACAGATTGTCCGACCTGCGGCTCATGCTGCTCCGCGAAGAGGGCGGCGTCGATTTTCGCTGTCCGAACGACGCCTGCCCGGGGCGGTTGCGGGGCAGCATCAAGTACTTTGCCAGCCGCAAGGCGATGGACGTGGACGGACTGGGCGAGAAACTCATCGACGCCCTGCTGGCGGCGGATCTGGTCGCCAACCTGCCGGACCTCTACCGGCTGAAGGACCGCCGGGAGGACCTGCTCTCGTTGGAGCGGATGGGGGAGACGAGCGTCGACAACCTGCTCGCCGGGCTGGAGGCCGAGCAAAACGCAGCCGTTGTGGCGATTGCTGACGAGTTTGAACGTCCGGCATGTCGGCAACACGGTCTCCCGGGCGCTGGCGGGGGAGTTTGGCACGCTGGACGAGATCATGCGGCACGACGCCGACAGCCTCGCCGCCACGCAGGAGATCGGCGAAGTGATCGCCGCCAGCCTCGCCGCCTGGTTTGCGGACCCGGCGAACCGGGCGACGGTGGAGGAGTTCCGCACCCTCGGACTAAACTTCGGCAGCGAGGCGGAGAAGACGCCCAAGGCGGTGGCGACGGGCGTCCTCGGCGGCAAAAGCCTCGTCGTCACCGGCACGTTGAACCGCTTCAAGCGGGACGAGATCGAGGAGTTGATCCGGGAGCACGGCGGCAAACCGAGTTCCTCCGTCAGCAAGCGGACCGACTACCTCGTCGCCGGCGCCCGGGCCGGTTCGAAGCTGGCGAAGGCGGAAAAGGCCGGCGTGCCGGTGCTGAGCGAAGAACAGTTCGCCGCCCTCGTCGGCCTGCCGAGCGAGCCGGAAAGCGACGACGCGCAGGCGACGCCCGGCGCCGCTTCGGAGGAGCCGGCCGGGGCCGCGGAGGCGTGATCGTCGCCGTTCAGCCGGCGTGCTCGAACAGTTCGCCCTGCGGGTCGTGGCCGAACTCGCGGTACAGCAGGCTCGGCTGGATGTCGCGGTTGTGCTGGTACTTGCCGCCGGGGCCGGGGCCGTCGGCGTAGCTTTGCACCTCGCCTTCGAGCGTGTGGTAGAAAATCTGGCCGATCTCCACGCCGGCGTAGATCCGCACCGGCTGCACGCAGAACATTTCCAGCGTCCAGAACCCGCAGAAACCCACGTCGCCGAAGCCCGCGGTCACGTGGATGAACAGCCCCAGCCGCCCCACGCTGCTGCGACCCTCCAACATCGGCACGAGGTTGCGGGTCTCCGTCCGCTCCGCCGTTCGTGCCAGATAGAGCCGGTGCGGGTACAGCGTGATCCCCTCCTTGGGGATCCGGTGCCGCGTGTACCGGGCCGGCTTCGCCATATCCAGTTCCAGGTCGGCGTAGACCAGCAACTCGTCGTGCAGGGACAGGTTGTAGCTGTTCGGGTTCAGCCGGTCGGGGTTCCACGGCTCGATGACCACGTCCCCCCGCGCTCGCCGGGCTTCAATCGCGGGGCCGGTGAGGATCAAAAGAGTGGTGTGATGCGGGATGTCGGATCGGGGCCGTGCTCCCGTGTTCGGTCGGAGCCTGCCGCGTACGACACATCCGCCGTCCCAACTCCCACATCCCCCATTACCCGCCCACGCCCACCCGCGGGCAGACGCTACGCAGCGTGCAGGCGTCGCACCGTGGTTTGCGGGCGTCGCAGACGCTGCGACCGTGGAGGATCAGGCGGTGGGAGAAGCTCACCCACCGCGACTTCGGCAGCAGGGCGCAGAGATCGCGTTCCGCCTTCACCGCGTCGGTTGCCTGCGTGAACCCCAGTCGGCGGCTGATCCGGCCGACGTGCGTGTCCACCACCACCCCCTCCGCGATGCCGTAGCAGACGCCCAGCACGACGTTCGCCGTCTTCCGCCCCACGCCCGGCAGCGTGACGAGGCGATCCAACCGCCGCGGGACCTCCCCGCCGGGCCGCCCGGTCCGCGCCTGCCAGTCTGAGACAGCCGCGGCCATACCGACGAGGTTCTTCGCCTTCATGCGGAAGAACCCGCAGCTCTGCACGAGGCGTTCGACCTCCGCGATCTCCGCGGCGGCGAGGGCGGGGGCGTCCGGGCAGCGGGCGAACAGGGCCGGCGTGGTCAGGTTCACGCGGGCGTCGGTGCACTGGGCGGACAGGATCGTCGCCGCGAGCAGTTGGAACGGCGTGTCGTGGTGCAGGGCGCACTCCGCGACGGGGTAGGCCCGTTTCAGACGCCCCAGCACGGTGCGGACGCGGCGGGTCGCGGGGGCGTCGGGCGAGGTGGGGGCGGCCATCGCCGCACGGTAACGGCGGCCCCCGCGTCGTTCACCGGGCGGTGGCAGATTCGCGGATGCGTCTACGCTTACATGTCTTCCCCCGTGCGGCGCCCCGATGCCCCCCGACGATTTTCCCTTCGACGACTCCGACGACGGGCTGCCCGACGCCGGAAAGCCGAACGACGGGAACGCCGGGGGCGACGCCGACGACTGCGGCGTCCCGGAGCCCCTCGCCCCCCACGCCGCCAAGGGGCCGGAACGCCTGCCGCCCACCTTCAGCGGCCGGGTGCCGCTCTTTCCGCTGCCGGGCTGCGTATTCTTCCCGCACACGCTGCTCCCCCTCCACATCTTCGAAGACCGCTACCGGGCGATGACCCGGGACGCCCTCGGGCTCGACTCGGAAGGATACGGCGAGGACGGCGCCGGCGAACGACTGATCGCGATGGCCCGCTTGCAGGAGGGCGGCGACACGGACCTCCTCCACGGCGATCCGGACCGCCCCCCGATCCACGATACGGTGTGCATCGGCAAGATCGTCGCGGAGCAGGAACTGCCGGACGGGCGGTTCCATATGGTGCTCCGCGGCGTCGTCCGGGCGGCCGTCCGCAGCGAACGACGGACCACGAGCGGCTACCGGCTCGCCAACGTCGCCCCGCTGCCGGATCGCTGCGGACCGCGCCCAGATCTCGATCGCCCCGCCCGGGTGCGGGAGCTGACCGAAGCCTTCGCCGGCCTGCACCCGAACGTCGACCTGCCGGAGATTCTGCAACGGGCGTTCGGCCGTTGCGTGACCCCCGGCATGGTCTGCGACGTGATCGCCAGCGTCCTGCAACTCTCCCCGGACGAATCGCAGGAACTGCTGGACCACACGGACCCGGACGTGCGAACCGACGTGGTTCTGCGTCACCTCCGGCGTCATCTGGTCGACGTCGGCTTCGTCTCGGGCCGCACGGGGCAGACCCCGCCGCACCGGAACTGAATGCGGCTTGATGGCGACGATCTACCTGGACCACGCCGCCACCAGCCTGCCGAAGGCCCCCGGCGTGGCGGAGGCGATGACTGACGCCCTCGCCCTGCCCTCCCCCGGCCGCGGCGAAGTCGCGGCGCCGCCGAGGCCGCCGCGATCCTCTCCCGCTGCCGGGCGAGCGTGAACCGGCTGATCGGCGGCGCCGACCCGGCTCGCGTCGTCTTCACCGCGGGGGGGACCGACGCGCTGAACCTCGCCCTGTTCGGCGTCCTTCAACCGGGATCGCACGCCGTCGCGGGGGTGTTGGAACACACCTCGGTCACCCGCCCGCTGGCGGATCTGCGGCACAGCGGCGTCGCCACGTCGATTCTGGACTGCGGCGACGCCGGGTTCTACTCGCCCGACGACCTGGACGCCCTGCTGTCCGCGTCGCCGCCGACCGCGTTGGTCGTCCTCTCCCACGGGTCGAACGTCGCGGGGACGGTGCAGCCGATCGCGGCGCTGGCCGCGACGTGCCGTCGGCACGACGCCCTCTTCCTGCTCGACGCCTGCCAGACGGCCGGGCACGTGCCGATTGATGCGGATGGGTGGGGCGTCGACCTGCTGGCGACCGGCGGGCACAAGGGACTGCTGGGGCCGGCGGGCGTCGGCGTGCTGTACGTCGGCGAGCGAGCGGAACCCCGGCTGAGGAACACCCGCTTCGGCGGCACCGGCGCCGGGGGCGGCGACGCCATGCCCCCCGCCCTGCCGCACCGCCTGGAACCCGGCACGCCCAATCTGCCGGGCGTCGCGGGGCTGGGGGCGGCGGTGGACTGGATCGAACGGCGGGGGGTGGAGGCCCTGCATGAACGCTCGGTCGAGCAGATCGGTCGGCTGATCGAGCGACTGACGGCGCTGCCCGGGGTGCGACTAATCGGCCCGCCGGACGCGACTCGCCGCTGCGGGCTCGTCACCGTCGCGCTGCCCGGTTGGGATCCGACGGAGGCGGCGGCCGTGCTGGACGCCAGCTTCGGAATCGCCTGCCGATCCGGTTTGCACTGCGCCCCGGCGCCCACGCCCGCTTCGGCGCCGCTTCAACGGGAGAGATCGCGGAGGGCGCCACGCAGGGCGGCGCCGTGCGGTTCTCCGTCGGTCCGTTCACCACCGCCGCGGAGATCGACGCCGCCGCGGACGCCGTGGCCGAGCTGCTTGCCTGAAGCCAGATTCGGCTTGACGCACGGACCGGGATTTCTCCCGGCCCCTTGTGGAGCCTGCCCCGATGCCGCTAGGATGTTCCAGTTCAGACGACAACCTCAATCGGAGTCCAAGGATGGACCATTTAACCACGGCGGGCCGACGGTCCGGCGGACGAACCCGGACGGCCGGGGATACAGGCTGGCTGAAGGTGACCGGGGGCACGCCGCTGCGCGGGCGGGTGCGGGTCGGCGGATCGAAGAACGCGGCGCTGCCGATGCTCGCCGCGACCCTGCTCGCGAACGGGCCGACCACGCTGCGGCGGGTGCCGAACCTGACGGACACGCGGTCGATGCTCGGCCTGCTCCGCGGGCTGGGGGCGCGGGTCGTCTGTGAAGGCGGAACCGTTCGCGTGGACCCCGCCGGGGTTGAGACGGAAGATCGCCCGCTCACGCCGGACGCGATCCGCGTCGCCTCGATGCGGGGGGCGATTTGCCTGCTCGGCCCGCTGTTGGCCCGCTGCGTGACGACCGGCGGGGGATCGGTGCGGCTGGGGCACGTCGGCGGCTGCGACCTCGGCCCGCGGCCGATCGACCGTCATCTGCAGGGGCTCGAAGCGTTGGGCGCAACGGTCGTCTCGGGACTATTTCGGCGTGACCGTCTCGGCCCGCCGGCTGCGGGGGACCACCGTGAACCTCTCGGCCCCGCCGGCCCCGGGACTACCGCCCGTGCCCTCCGTGACCGGCACCTCCAACCTGCTGTGCGCGGCGGCAGTCGCGGAAGGAGAAACCGTCCTCCAAGGCGCCGCTCGCGAGCCGGAGGTCGTCGCCCTCGGTCAACTCCTCATCGCCTTCGGAGCCCGCATCGAAGGACTCGGCGCCGAGACGGTGCGGGTCGTCGGCGTGCGAGCTTTGCATCCGTCGCCCAACGACGCCCCCGCGGCCGTCGTGCCGGGGGACCGGATCGAAGCCGCCACCTGGATGATCGCCGCCGCCGCGACCGGAGGACGGGTGGTCGTCGACGGCGTCGAACCCGCGGACGTGCGTGTCGTCGCCGATCTGCTCCAACGTAGCGGCGTGCTGGTCACGACCTGCGGCGACGGCCCCCACCGGTCGGTCCGCGTGACGGCCCTGTCGCGTCCGCTGGCCCTCGAAGCCCGCTCCGCCCCCTTCCCCGGGCTGCCGACGGACGTGACGCCGCAGCTCGGCGCCCTCGCCGCGATCGCGGACGGGACGAGCTTCCTGACCGACGACGTCTTCCCCGGGCGAATCGCTCACCTGGCGCCGCTGGCGCAGTTCGGTGCGTCCATCCGTCGCGCCGGGGCGGAGGCGGTCGTCGGCGGGACGAGCCTGCAAGCCGCGAACGTGCAGGCCCCGGACCTGCGGGCCGCGGCGGCGCTGTTGATCGCCGCCCTCGCCGCCCGCGGGACGAGCCGGATCGGCGGGGCGTCGGTGCTGCTTCGCGGGTACGAACGTCCGGTCGAGAAGCTCTGTTCATTGGGGGCGACGGTCAGTTCCGCCGCGTACGACCTGGGGGCACGACCGGCGAATCGGTCGGGACGGATCGGGTGGCGTGCGCCCGGGGCGGCGGGGATACTGCGTGGCTCTCGCCCCGGCTCCCCCGAGCCCGTCTCCAAAGAGATCCTCGTATGCTCCGCCGCCGCCTGATCTTCGCCGCCCCGGCCCTCGCCGGATTGGCCGCCCTCGTCTGCCTCCCGGCCCTCGCCCGGGCGGATCATCTTGAGGAGGGCGAGGCGAAGTCGGTTGAGGTCGCCGCCGGCGACCTCAACCTGACGGTGCCGGAGACGTGGAAGAAGGCCCCCGTCGCGAATCGCCTACGGTTGGCGCAATTCTCCGTGCCGGCGCCGGAGGGGGTGAAGGAGGCGACGGAAGTGACGGTCTTCGGCGGCTTCGGCGGTTCGGACGCGGCCAACCTGCAGCGGTGGGTCGATCAATTCGTCGCCGAGGGCCGCAAGGTGACGGTCGTGCAGGGCGAGGGTCGCGAGGGCGCCTACAAGCTGCTGGACGCCCGCGGCACCTGGAACGCCCCGGACGGCCCGCCGATGATGGGTCGCACGAAGCGGACGCCGAACTCCCGGATGCTCGCCGCGATCATCGCGGTGCCGGATCAGGGCAACTACTTCCTCAAGATGGCCGGCCCGGCCAAAACCGTCGACGACCAAGTGAACGCCTTCCGCGCCAGCTTTGGGGCCGACAAGGCGACCGAAAAGCCGTTCAAGCTGAAGTGACGATCGCGGCGCCCGCCGCTTGAACTGGTTGCCCGCCTTGAACTGCTCGTCCGCAGCGCGGGCGGCGCTCGCTCGTCGGCTCGGAGGTCGGGCTACTCCCCCGCCATCGTGCGGCTGCGGGCGGCGGCGGCTTCGACGGCGGCGTGGATTGCGGCTCGAAGACCATGTTCTTCCAGCGCGGCGACGGCGGCGATGGTCGTACCGCCGGGGCTGCACACGCGGTCTTTGAGGACCGCGGGGTGTTCGCCGGTTTGCTCCACCATCGCCGCGGCCCCGCGGAGCGTCGCGGCGGCGAGCCGCTGGGCCTGATCGCGGGGAAGCCCGGCCCGCACGCCGGCGTCCGCGAGGGCTTCGAGGAACAGGAACCCGTACGCCGGTCCGCTGCCGGAGACCGCCGTCACCGCATCCAGCAGCGGTTCCGGAACCTCCTCCGCGATCCCCACGCACTCCAGCATCGCCCGCACGACGGCGGCGTCCTCCGCGGTCGCGTGCGTTCCCCGGGTGAACCCCGCGGCTCCCGCGCCCACCAGCGCCGGGGTGTTCGGCATGACCCGCACCACGCGAGCGGATCCGCCCACCGCCGCTTCGAGCGCCGCGATGGACACCCCCGCAGCGACGCTCACCAGCAAACCGCCTTCCGTCCGAACCGCCGCCAAGTCTTCGAGAACCCTCCGCACCTGACCGGGTTTGACGGCGACCACCAGCACGTCCGCCTCTTCGGCAAGCTGGCCGTTCCCGTCCTCGTGCGCATCGAGGGCCGTCGCGCCGCCGGTCGCGGCGCTGAAGGCGTCGCGGCTGCCGGCGTACGGGTCGGAGCCCAGCACCCGCTCCGCCGGGGCGAACCCGCCGCGGACGAGCCCGCCGGCCAACGCCGTCGCCATCCGGCCGCAGCCGAGAAAGCCGATCGTCAGGTCGCTATGCATGGGGGTCGCTACTGCGGAACGAGTGCGGAAGGTGGGGATCGTCGCCGGTCAGTTCCCGCAGCATGACGGTCGCGTAGCTGCCGGCGGGGAGAAAGAAGCGCATGCGCAGCCCGTCGGCCGCCTCGGCGACGGACAGATCCGTCGGTCGCACGAGGTACGGGCGCCGCGTGCCGGGGGTGAGCTTCGCGAACCGGGCGAACGCGTTGGCCGGGAGGGCCGCGGCGTCGAGAACCGCCGCCTCCCGTGCGGCCGGCGCCGCGGACGGGCGGACCATTTTCGGGCCGAACAGCGGCCCGGTGACAGCGGTCTCGTTGGCGTCCACGCGGTTCTGCTCCTCGGCCAGTTCGTGCTTCATCGGCAGATCCGGCACGGTGAACAGTCCGCCGCTGCCGCGGACCTGCACCACGTCGCCCGGCGTCGCCGTCCCCGCGGAACCGTCCGCCATTCGATCTGCGAGACAGGCGTTGAACAGGTCCGACTGCGCCGCGGACAGCGCCAATCGCAGCAGGAACGCCCGTCGTTTCGCGGGCACGTCGCGATCGGTCTTCTCCCCCCGCAGCAAGCCGTAGCCGAGGGCGAGCGTCGATCCGCCCCGCCCGAACCGCTGCGCACCGAAGGCGTTCGCGAACCCCGTCGCGGCCAAGCGCTCCACGACCGGCGCCGAGACGACCGCCGCGTCCGCGGCCGTTCCGCGGAGCAGCACGTCGAACCGATTCCCGCGGAGGTGGCCGGTCCGCAGTTTGTTGGTGTGACGCTTGGCGTCCAACACTTCGACCCCACCCCCGTCCACCGCGGACAGCCGCGGTTCCATGGCGGCGGGGACGCTGACCCACTGCTCCGTGACGGCCCGGCGATCCTTCATGCCGGCGGTCCCGATCTCCCGTTTGCCCACGCCCAGCGTGCGGGCGAGGTGGGCGGTGAGGGCCTCGGCGCTGACGTCCGTCTTCCGCACCCGGAGGTACAGGTGAGGGCCGTCGCCGCAGGGTTCGTACGCGGCGACCTCGGAGACGCGAAAGTCTCCCGGCTCCGTCTTCAACGCCCCGCCGACGCCCGGCACGTCCGCGTGCAACCGCGGCACCGGGCGGGGGACCGGGCGCCGCGCAGGCGGAGAAACGGGCTGCGGGGCGGGAACGTCGGTCATGCGATCGAGTCGAGGTACGGCCGCAGATCGTCGTCGGAAAGCCGTCCGTCGTACAGGGCGGAGGCGACGAGCAGTTCCGAGACCCCCGCCGCCGCCGCCGCTCGCACGTCGTTGATCGACCGCACTCCGCCCCCGGTCGCGACCAGTCGGGCGGGGTTCGCCGCGATCAATTCCCGGCACAGCGGCAACGTGGCGACGCCGCCAAACAGGCCCACCGCGGCCATATCGAGCGCCAGCGCCGGCGAGCGGACGCTCGCCAGAAGCGCCGCGACCCCGGGAGGTCCGACGGGCACGCCGGCTCGCAGATCGTACCCAAGGACCGTCCGGGGAATCGACAGCGAGGCACGTAACTCATCAAGACTCTCCACAGACTCCGTCGCGACCACAACTCGGGAGTCTGCGGGAGTCAGTCCGGCGACAAGGTCGCCCCGCCGCCGGACGCCCGGGTCGAGAAGCAGTTTGAATCCGTCCGCCGCCAGCGCCGCCCACAGCGCGACGTTCGCCTCGGGGGCGGTCGGACCGCCCTGTGCGAGGGCGTCGAGATCCGCTACGTAGATCCCGCTCACATCCCATCGTTCACGGATCCGACGAGCCAGCGTCAGCGGGTCCGCGTCCGGCGACAGCGGGGAGCGGAACGGCTGATAGGCGGCCCGCCGCCCCGCGACAGCCCGCACGGCAAGGCCGCCTCGCACGTCGATCACCGGCACGATCTTCACCGCGGCCCCGCAGCGTCACGCACATGTCGAACGCCCGATCGCTCCGGTGGATCTCGCTGACGCTCGCCGCGGTCGTGGCCGGGTGCGGGAGCCTGGCGTCGCTGGAGCGCAGGATGGTGTACCACCCCGGCCTCCCCTTCAAGACGCCGGCCGCTCCGACGCAGGCGTGGGAGGTCGTGGCGAAGACCTCCGACGAACTGACGCTGGACGGCTGGCTCGTCCGGGCGCCGGGCGGGCCCGAGGGGGAAGCCGAGCGTCGACTCGTGCTGTTTTTCCACGGGAACGGCGGCGATCGGAGCAGTCGGCTGCGGGAAGCGGCGGCGTTTGCCGCGGCCGGGTGCGACACGCTGCTGACCGACTACCGAGGGTACGGCGGCAATCCCGGCACGCCCTCCGAAGCCGGGCTGCATGAGGACGCCCGGGCGTGGTGGGCGACGGCGCTGGCGGCAGGTTACCAGCCGCGGGCGATCGCCGTCGTCGGCAACAGTCTCGGCGGCGGCGTCGCCGTCCGTTTGACCGCAGACCTCTGCGACGCCGGCACGCCGCCGGGCGGGCTGATCGTTCGCAGTTCCTTCGACAGCCTCCCCGCCGCCGCCGCGCATCATCAACCGCTGCTCCCGGTGCGCTGGTTGATGCAGGACAAGTTCGACTCCGCCGTGATCGCGGACGGCGTCACCTGCCCCGTCCTGCAAACGCATGGCTCGGACGACCGAGTCGTCCCGTTCGCACTGGGCGAACGGCTGCACGCGGCGTTCCCGAACGCCAGCGCCGACGGCGTGGCAAAGCGTTGGTTCCCGGTCGAGGGCGCCGGTCACAACGACCTCCGCCGCATCGCCGGAGCGGACTGGAGCGACGCGGAACGCGGCTTTCTGCGGAAGCTGTCTGTCGATTGACGCCGGAGGAGCCGGATCGAGGTAAAACATCTCGTCGCCCGCTCCCAACGAGGTACTTCGATGCCCGCCGCCGCCGCGCTCGCCGCTCGTTACGCCGCGTGGCCGTGGTGGGCGCGGGCGAGCGGGAAGTCGCTCGCGGTGGTCATGCTGACGTATCTGCTCGTGGCGGCAGCACTGTACATGTTGCAACGGCGGATGGTCTTTCCCGCCGGCCGCAGCGACGCTCGTTTGGCAGCCGCGGGCTTCGCCAACGGCCGCGACCTGCGGGACGTGACCGCCACGACCGCCGACGGCCTCACGCTGCACGGCTGGCTCGCGCGGGCGCCAGGCGGTCCGGCGGACGCGGCGCCACGTCGGGCGGTGCTGTATCTGCACGGCAACGGCGGCGATCGACGCATCCGGCTCGGCGAGACGGACGCCCTCAACGCGCTCGGCTGGGACGTGTTGCTGTTCGACTACCGCGGCTACGGCGAGAACCCCGGCTCGCCCAGCGAGGCGGGGTTGCGACGCGACGGACGGGCGTTCTGGGCGGCGACGCTGGGCCTCGGCTATCGGCCGGAGCGAATCGTGATCGCCGGCGTCAGTTTGGGCGGCGGGGTGGCGACGCCGCTGGCGGCGGAACTGTGCGAGGCGGGGACTCCGCCGGCGGGCCTCCTCCTGCGGAGCACGTTCGATTCCCTGGCGAACGCCGCGGCGGACCGCTTTCCCTGGCTGCCGGTTCGACTGCTGCTGAAGGATCCGTTTGATTCGGCCGCGGTCGCCGGCCGGGTGACCTGCCCCGTCTTCCAAGCCCACGGAACGGCCGACCCGATCGTCCCGCTCCCGCTTGGCCGGCGCCTGCACGCGGCCTTCCCGGACCGGAGCGCCGACGGCACGGCGAAGCGTTGGCTCCCGATCGAGGGGGCGGGCCACAACGCCGTCCGCTCGGAGGGAGGCGTGCGGTTCGCGGAGGCGGAGCGAGCGTTCCTGGAGGCCGTCGTCTCGAACGGCGCTCCCTCGGGGCGGTAATCGCATCCGCCGCGGGCGTCAGGAGAACATCGAGTCGACGCCCGCCGCCTCGAAGGCGTGCGGCAGGTGCGTGACGGCGGGCTGGCCCCCGTCCGGCGGCTCCGTCACCTCGACCACGTCGAACCGGCAGGCGGCCTGGCCCAGCAGCCCCTCCGCCTTCAAAAACGCCAGCGCGGAGCGGGTGATCTGCCGCTGTTTGGCCGGCGTCACCGCCTCCGCGGGGCGGCCGAAGCGGGGCGTCTCGCCGGGCGCCGCGGTACGGGTTTTCACCTCGCAGAAGACGTACCGCCCCTCGCCGTCGCGGCCAATCAGATCGAGTTCGCCGCAGAGGGTGCGGTGTTGCCGACGCAGAACTTTGATCCCGGCCTCCCGCAGCGCCCGCTCCGCAATCCGCTCGCCGCGGTCCCCGAGCAGGCGGTTGCGAAGACCTTGCAGCACTGGACTAGTCTTTGCTTGGTTCGGTCGCGGAGGCAAGATCCTCGTCCACCTTCGTGACGGCGTCGTGGTCGAACCAGACGGGGGCGCCGCTCATCCCGAAGCCCACAGCCAGACCGTTCTTTGCAGTCAGGGTGAATGGGCTGTCCACTTCAAAGTGGCTCCCGTCAGTGAACCGCAAGGTAAACGGCCTGAACGGTCGCCTCTCGCACAGCCGGTTGACGGTGTCCGTGAAGTACTCCGCGTTCATCACGCCTTGCCCTTGGGCTGGACCTCGTCCTTCCGCGGGGAGCGCTCGCGGAGGCGGGTGGCCTTGCCGACCCGATCCCGTAGGTAGAACAGCTTCGCCCGGCGGACGCGGCCGTGCCGCTTCACGTCGACCTTGGCGATCCGCGGGCTGTTGGTGGGGAACTGCCGCTCGACGCCCTGCCCGGCGACGATCCGGCGGACGGTGAACATCTCCCGGGTGCCGCTGCCGCGGGTGGCGATGACGACGCCCGTGAAGATCTGAATCCGCTCCTTTTCGCCTTCAAGGATGCGGGTGTGAACGTCGACGGTATCGCCGACGGAGAACCGCAACGGCTTCTCCCGGAGGCTGGAAGCTTCGGCGGCGTCGAGGAGGGGGTGGCGCATCGGTGGCGGGCGGGTCGATGGCCGCGGGGCGGCCGGGAGTACGGGCGAGGACTAGGTGTCGGCGACGGTTGTCGGCTCTATCTCTGGCCCGGCGGAGCGGGCGACGCTTTGCTGCTCCCGCCAGGAGGCGATCCGGGCGTGATCGCCGGAGAGCAGCACCTCCGGGACCGTGAGGCCGCGGAAGTCGCGCGGGCGGGTGAATTGGGGGAACTCCAGCCGCCCCGGCGCGCTGTGGGAATCGTAACGGGCGCTGTCCGCGTCGCCAAGGACCCCGGGCACCAGCCGCATACAGGCTTCGATCAACAGCATCGCCGGCACCTCCCCCCCGTTCAACACGAAGTCGCCGACGCTGATTTCCCGCGGTCGCAGCCCGGCGCTCACCCGATCGTCGAAACCCTCGTAGCGCCCGCAGAGCAGGATCAGTCGTTCCCGGGTCGCCAACTCCTCCACGAGCGGCTGGGTGAGCCGTTCGCCGGTGGGGGTCAGCATCAGCAATTCGCCGGGCGTCTCCGGCCGGTCCTCCCGCACGGCTTCCACGGTGTGAAAGACGGGCTGACAGGCCAGCAACATGCCCGGGCCGCCGCCGTAGGGGCTGTCGTCGACGCGGTGGTGCTTGTCCAGCGTGCGATCGCGGTAGTTCCACAACCGCACGTCGATCAGCCCGCGGTCGATCGCTTTCGCGACCAGGCTTTCCGAGAGAAAGCCGTCGAACAGGCCGGGAAAGAGCGTACAAACGTCGAATCGCATGAGGGATGACCCAGGGGAAGAACGCTCAAGGACCTGCGACCGAGGTGAGCGGCCGGTTCGTCACGCGGCGTTCCCCGCCGGTCACTCCGCCGCGGCGGCGTCTTCGGCGGGCGCCTCGGCCGTCTCTTCGGCGGCGGGCGCCTCGGGTTCCGGCGGGCGCTCCTCTTCCTTCGGAGCGGTGAGCGGCGGCGGCGCCTTGGCGGTGCCGAAGTCGTTCTTGCGAACCTTCTTGATCAGCACGCCGACCTTGTGACTCGGCTGGGCGCCCACGCCGACCCAATAGTCGATCCGCTCCATGTCGAGCTTCACCCGCTTGGCCTTGTCCGGGACCATCGGGTCGTAGGTGCCGACCTCTTCAATCGCCTTGCCGTCCCGCTGCACGCGGGCGTCCATCACGCAGACGCGATAGAAGGGACGATGCGTGCGCCCGAGGCGCTTCATACGGATGCGAACGGCCATAGTCGAATGGGAGGTGGGAAGTCGGAAGTGGGATGTGACGGGGGCGAGCGGCGGGCGTCAACCCTCCGTACGTTGCTCAACGATCTGACGGCTAACGGTTCTTCTTGCGGCTCTTCTTGGCGAGCAGTTTCTTGCGTTTGCGTTCGGCGCGGAGCCGATCGAGGTCCGGACCGCGCTTGGACCGCTGCTTGCGTTCGGCGATCTGCCCGCCGGGGTTGGCGGACATCTGGCCGGCGAGCCCCTTCACCGCGGCCATGCGATCCCGCATCCCGAGCCCGGCCATGGACTGCATCATGCCGGACATCCCCTTGAAGTCCTTGAGCAGTTTGTGGACTTCGTGCGGGGCCACGCCGGCGCCGGCGGCGACGCGGTTCCGGCGGCTGCGATCGATGCGGTCCGGGTTGAGCCGTTCCACCTGGGTCATCGAATTGATCATCGCGCCGACGCGACGGACCTCGCCGTCCATATCGGCGTCCGGGTCCATGTCGGCGAGCTGCCCCATCCCCGGGATCATCTTCATGACGCTGCGCATGGAGCCCAGCTTGCCGATCTGGCCCATGGCCTTTTGGAAGTCCAGCAGGGTGAACTTCCCCTCGGCCATCCGAGCCTGCTGCTCGGCCATCTCGTCAGCGTCGAACTCCCGCTGGGCCTTTTCTAGCAAGGTCGCCATGTCGCCGCCGCCGAGGATGCGGCCGGCCATGCGGTCCGGATGGAACGCCTCCAGGCCGTCCAGCGTCTCGCCGGTGCCGACGAACTTCAGCGGCACGCCGGTGACGGCTTTGATGCTCAACGCCGCCCCGCCGCGGGTGTCGCCGTCCATCTTGGTGAGGACGATCCCATCCAGTTCCAACGCTGCGTTAAACGCCTTGGCGCTGTTGACGGCGTCCTGACCGGTCATCGCGTCGGCGACGAGGAACGCGGCGTCCGGCCCGACCTTGCGGTCGATCGCGGACAGTTCCTTCATCAGCGCCTCGTCCACCCCCAGCCGGCCGGCGGTGTCGAGGATCACGACCCGCACGTCGCCGCGTCGCTTCGCCTCCTTGACTCCATTCACGCAGACCTTGACCGGCGTGCTGTTCGCCGGGTCCTCCGTGTAGACCGGCACGCCGACCTGCTCGCCGAGCGTAAGGAGCTGCTCGATCGCCGCCGGTCGCTGGAGGTCCGCGGCGACCAGCAGCGGGGCGAACCCGTCCTTTTTGAGGGCGCGGGCCAGCTTGCCGCAGGTGGTGGTTTTGCCGGCCCCCTGCAAGCCGCACATCATCAGCACCGTCACGCCGTCCCGCTTCACGCCGAGTTGGGCGGCGACGGAGGAGGGCTGAAACTGACTGTCCGGGTCGCCGCCCATCAGGGCGACCAATTCCCGGTAGACGATGCCGACGATCTGCTCGCTGGGCTTCAGCGACTTGAGCACGCGATCGCCGACGGCCTGCTCGGCGACCCGCTTGGTGAAGTCGCGGGCGACATCGTAGGCGACGTCCGCTTCAAGCAGCGCCTGTCGGACCTGCTTCATGCCCTCCCGGACGGTCGCCTCCGTGAGACGCCCGCGGTCGATGAAGGACATCGCCTTCTGCAGGCGGTCGGAAAAGCTTTCGAACAAGGCGGTCGGGCGGAACTCTCGTGGGGCTCTTCAGCAGGCGCCCGGCGGAGCGGGCGCAAAACGGGGCGGCGGACGGAAGCCCGACACCGTATCCGCCGAACCGCGACTCGACAACGCATCGCCCCGGTCGACGCCGCGGGAGACGGGCTCCCAACCCGAACGCCGCCCCCCGGACCGCTCGATGCCGCACCGCCGTCGCCCTCGTCACACCCTGTTCATCGCCACGTCCGTGGGGTGCACGGCACTGTCCGAGTTCCTCACCGTCTTGGGTCGTCACCTGTTCGGTGGAGCCACGGAATGGACCACGGCGGTCGATCCTCCGGTGTGGGCGCAGATTCATCACATGTTCTGGGCGATCCCGATCGCGGCGGTCGCTTGGGCGGCCTGGGAGCGGTTCCCGCGAACGGGGGCGGGGCTAGCGGGCATGGCCGTAGGGCTGGGCGCCAGCGACCTGCTGCATCACTTCGTCGTGCTGCCGCTGTGGGTGGGCCACACCGGCTGGCATTGGCCGTGAGGGACTCCCCGCCGCCGTCCGCCGTCGGGTACGATCACGTCATGCCTGCCCCCGCCGCCCTCGCCGACCCGCCCGTAACCCGTCGCCGGCCGCTGGTTCATCCCGAGTTGCGAACGGGAGAGCGGCGGGTGCTGACCGGGGCCACGTGGGAGGACTACGTGCGGCTGTCGGAGGAGAGCGAACGCACCGGGATCAAATACACGTTCGACGGCCCGGCGAGTCTGCTGGAGATCGAGATGCCCCAGGGCTACCCGCACGAGTTGATCTCCCGGTTGCTGTTCACGCTGATCCTCTCGCATTCGCGGATGCGAGATGTCGATCTGATCGCTTCCGGGAGCCTGACGGTGCGACGGGAGGACGTGGCGCGGGGGGCCGAACCAGACGAGTCGTTCTACATCACACACGCCGCCGAGTTCCCGACCGGGGGGAATCTGTTGGACCTGGAAGGCGGCCAACGCCCGCCGGACTTGGTGATCGAAATCGATGTGACCAGCCCCGGCGTGTCGAAGCTGCCGATCTATGGCGCCCTTGGCATTCCTCGAGGTCTGGGTGTGGTCCGACGAATCAATCGTCTGCCGCCGGCGCAAGAGCGGCGGGCGGTACTCCGTTGTTGAAGACAGCGGGGAACTGCCGGGCTTCCCGTTTGCGACCGCAGCGGCGTTGCTCGCACAGCGTCCGTGGGGACTGTTGTCGCTGGAGAAGGCGTTTCTCGCAACGGCTGCGGGCGGGTGAGCGGCGGCGGATTCTTTCCTCCCACGCCGCCCGGCGGTACGGTTTGCGGTTCGCCCCCCGAACACGGAGGGCTGACGCCCACCGCTCGCCCCCGCTTCGACAAGCCGCCGCCATGGATCCGGACGAAATTCTTCTCGACGCCGAGGAACGCATGGGGAAAGCGGCGGACGTGTATCAACAACAACTCACCGGCATCCGCACCGGGCGGGCGAGCGCCGGGCTGGTGGAGAGCGTCCGCGTCGATCTGTACGGCAGCCCCACGCCGCTGAAGCAGTGCGCCACGATCAGCACGCCGGAGCCCCAGCAGATCGCGATTCGCCCCTACGACGCCTCGCAAATCAACGCGGTGGTGAAGGCGATCCAGGCCAGCGACCTGGGACTGGCCCCCAACAGCGACGGCCGGATGGTGCGGTTGAACGTCCCGCCGCTGTCCACGGAGCGCCGCAAGCAACTGGTCAGCCGGGTGCACTCCCTGGCGGAAGAGGCCAAGGTGTCCATCCGTAACGTCCGTCGCGACGGCAACAAGCACGCCGACGGTCTCGAAAAAGAGATCGGCGAAGACGAGGTGAAGCGGGTGAAGGACGAGGTCCAGGACCTGACGAAGAAGTACGAAGCGAAGGTCGCGGACGCTTCGAAGGCGAAAGAGGAAGAGGTGATGGAGGACTGATCCGCAGGCGGAGGGGCGAAGGCGGAAGGCGGCGGGGACAGCCCCGGACCGTCCCTTCCCTCCGCCTTCCGCCCCGCTCCTTCCGCCTTTCGCTTGGAACGCTGTCCCGCCTGGAAAGCTGTCCCGCCTGTGAGTATCGCCTGCAAGAATGTCGTACCGCACGCTCAAGAAGCTGCTCGGCGAGACGAGTCTCGAGCGGAAGTGTCGTTTGCTGTTCGGCAGCGGGCTGCTGGCCCTGATTATCGGGTCGTTTCTGCTGTATCGCGGGCTGAATCGCCGGGTGGTCTGGGATCAGAACTACACCATCGCCCAGGTGCGGGCGAACGAGGTGTTCCGGGAGTTCCACAAGCAGGTGGCCCGCCCCGGCGGCGACGCCGGCGTGGCGGCGGCGACGGGCGATCCGTCGGACCTCGCGCTCGCCACGCTGCCGGCGGACCTCCGCAACTTCCAGCACCGCGTGTACGCCCCGGACCCCAGTCAGGCGGATGCGCTGCTCACGCCGCCGGACAAGGAGGGTCTTGACGCCCTCGCGCAGCTCCGCGGCGGGGAGAACGAGGTGACGCGGATCGAGGAAGCGGACGACGGGGCCCGCTTTCACTTCTACGCCGCCGCTCGGAACGACGCCGTCCGCTGCGCGACCTGTCACACCCGCTCCAAGCCGCGGGCTCTGCTGGGCGCCGTTCACGTCACGCTGCCGTTGGAACGCACGCAGGCCAGCCTCGCGCGGAACGACGTGTTCCTGCTGACCACCGGCGTGGTGACCGCCGTGCTGGCGATGCTCGCCGCGTGGGCGATCGTACGGTACGTGATCGTGAAGCCGGTGCTGCACCTCAAGGAGGTCGCGGACGAAGTCGCCCGCGGCACCCTCGACCGACGCAGCGATATTCGCACCGGGGACGAGTTCGAAGAGCTGTCGCAGGCGTTCAACCGGATGCTCCGCCACCTCATCACCCTGCAAGACGAACTGCGGGATAAGAACGTGGAACTGGACACACGGGCCGACCGCCTCGCCCGGGTGAACATGGAGCTGTACGAAACGAATCGTCTGAAAGACGAGTTCCTGGCGACGATGAGCCACGAATTGCGCACGCCGCTGAACAGCATCCTGGGGTTCAGCGAGGTGCTGGAATCGGCCGGCACGCTGGACGTCAAGCAGCGGAAGTGGGTCGGCAACATCCGCAACGGCGGGCGAGACCTGAAGGTGTTGATCGACGACATCCTCGATCTGGCGAAGATCGAGAGCGGGAAGCTGGAGATCAGCCCGGCGCCGGTGGACCTGGAACGGCTCTGCCACCGTCAGGCAGATGCGCTCCGCCCGATCGCGGAGCGGAAGAACATCGCCCTGTCGGTGGAGGTCGATCGGGCGATGCCGGAGCTGCGGCAGGACGCCGGCAAACTCCAACAGATCCTCAACAACCTGCTCTCGAACGCTTTGAAGTTCACCCCCGCCGGCGGCGAGGTGCGGGTGCGGGGGCGAGACCTCGGCCCACGGGACCGCCGCGGCGGGACGCTGATCGGCCCGATCGGCACCGGACGACACGCGGGACGCTGGTTCGAATTGCTCGTCACCGACACCGGCATCGGGATCCCGCTGGAGGATCAGGCGGCGATCTTCGAGAAGTTCCGCCAAGCCCGCGGCCCCTCCGCTGACGGGCGGGCGACCGACGCGATGACCCGCGAACACGGCGGCACCGGCCTGGGCCTATCGATCGTGAAGGAACTCTGCCGCCTGCTGGGCGGGGAGGTGACGTGCACCAGCGAGTACGGCCGCGGCAGCGTGTTCACCGTCCGCCTGCCCTGCGAGTGCCCCGAGATCGACCGCACGGCGCCCGGCGACGAGCTTGATCTGGTCCCCGGACGCTACTCCCCCGCCCCCATGGTCTGACCGTCCGCTGTATGACGTTTCGAACGATGTTGTGCGGCGGCTGCTTATGAGCCCGTCGCACAAGTGAGGTTCGTCATCGTCCCGCCGCGCCGATGCGTCGGTCTCACAGGCGTGACGCGGCGGGTGAGGCTTCGTCGCCGGGGGCTATTTTGCGGCGTCCACCACCGCGTCGAACACCCGCACGGTCTGCCAATTCGCCTTCTGTTCCGCAATGAACTCCAGGTGCCGGGGGTGATCCTGGTAGAGATCGTGGGCGGCTTCGCTTTCGAAGACGACGAGCAGGGAGACGTCGAACGTCTTATCGTTCACCTCCCGCGTGAACTGTTCCCCCCGCGGACCGACGGCGAAGTAGGCGACGCCTTCGTGGCCGGTCAGGTACTTCTGACAGGCGGCGGTCAGCTCGGCCCGTCCCGTTGCGGTGGACTGGTGGAGGGTGAAGAAGACGCTGTGGGAGATCATGGGGGAATCGGCCGGGCGGGCGGGGGCGGGATCGTCGCCCAGCAAAGCGGCGGGGGCGGTCGCGAGCAACGCCGCGACCGCCCCGGCCAGTCCGAGAACTGCGACGACGGGGCGCCGGAACCGGCCGAGCGGACTGGGGCGGGCGGCGTCGGCGGGGGAAGCGTGCATCACACGGCCTGATGGAGGAGCGGGGACGCGACCAGCATGGGCGGACGAGGTTTGCGGTGCGACGGGTCCGCAACCCGCAGGAGCGAATCCCGGGAAGAAATCTGCGGAACCGGCAGAATCGGCTTCAAGGTTCACGCCCGAAGGGTCGATTCGATCGGTGCGGGGCGTCTGTCGCGCCCCAACCGTTCGCCCGCCGCCGTTTCCCGCCCCGGCCGTCGCCGCCGTTTCCCGCCCCGGCCGTCGCCGGTGGTGTGTGGAACGCCGGCCGTCCGACCCGCAGAGAGACTCCGATGCTTCGCCCTCCCGCCCTCGTTCGCCGCCGCGCGGCCGCCGCGATCGCCGGCTTGATCGGGTCGCTCGCCGCGTTCACGCCCGCCGGTCTGCTGCCGGCCGCCCACGGCCAAAGCTGCCCGAGCTGCATCGCCCCGCAGCTTCCCCCCAGCATCGGGTTTGCCGATCTGGCGCCCCCGCCGATGGGCGTCGTGCAGGCCGGACCGCTCCTGCCGGGGCCGACGTTCATCCCGCCGCCGCTCGCCGGTCCGGGGTTCGGCGTGCCGTGCGGGCCGGTTTGCGGGGCGCCGGTCTGCGGGGCTCCCGTGCACGGGGGGTTCGGCGGGCCGCAGCGGGTCAGCGGGCTGCCGGCGTACCGGCCGTTCGGCCTGCCGATGCTGTCGGAGATCGGTTCGGCGATCGGGGCGGGCGTCGGAGCCGTGGGCGCCGGGGTGGGCGCTTTCGCGGACGATCTTCTGCTCGGGCCGGTGTCGGACGGATGCGGACCGACCGGCTTCGCCCTCGCCGGTCCGCCGCCGAGTTGCCTGGCGCCGCCGCGATTCGTCGCCCTCCCCCCGATGGCCCCCCGCTGCCCGCTGCCCCGGCCGGCCTTCCGCCCCCCTTCCTGCGTGGCCCCGTCCTTCCCGCCGCCGGTTTGTGCGGCTCCCGCTTGCCCGCCCGTCTGTGCGGCTCCCCCCGTGTGTGCCGCCCCGCCGGTCTGTGCCGCCCCGCCGGTCTGTGCCGCCCCGCCGGTCTGCGAGACGCGATTGGTGCCTCGCAAGACGCTGAAGTACGCCCGGCGTGAGTGCGTCACCTGGAAAGAGGTGGAGTGCGTCGCCTACCGGACCCGCAAGGAGGAGTACGTCGAACCGGTCTGCCGCACGGAGTGCCGCACCGTGGACCGTGGCTGCTGGAAGCGGATCTGGGTGCCGAAGATGGTGACCGAGGAGTACACGACGACCGATTACGTCCGCCGGTGCCGCGTTCGCCGGATCCCCTACACCTACACCACGCAGGTCGCCGAACGCTGCGAGAAGCTCGTGCCGTACTGTGCGACCACCTACGAGCCCCGCACCGTGCGGGCCGCCCTGCCGGAGCCGGACTGCGGCGTCCCGGACTTCGCCCCCCGCTTCGCCCCGTCCGCATCGGCCGGCCTGCCGTACTACGACGGTGAGTCCAGCGCTAAGATGACGCAGTATGATCCAAACGGCGGCCCCTCCGGCGGCACGATGTACGGCGAAGCGATCCCCAGCGGCGTGCCCGGGATGTCGCACGGCTTCATGCCTTCCCCCGGCGTCCCCTCTTCCGAGGTTCCCTACACCGGCGTGCCGTCCATCGAGTACACGCTTCCCAGCGGCCTGCCGAGCGAGTCCGAGTCCCTGCGGCCCATCCCCAAAGATAGCTTCAGCGGCGACGAGAACGCCCCGTCCCTGCCGACGGATTCGCTGGAGGACGACCGCACCTCGATGGCGCCGCAGATTCCCCGCCGGGCCGCCGCCCGCGGATGGAGCGAAACGCCGGCGACCGCCCGCCGGTTCTGATCGAGCAGTCGTCCCATGAACTCCAGCCGGCCCGCGCCCGCAGGGGACGCGGGCCGCGTTCGTCGATCGCCGCCGTTACGCGGCAGCCGGGAGGGCGGCGTGGTAGGCGGTCCGCAGGGCCGAATCGATCGCGGACACCAAGTCCCGCCGGGCCAATGGTTTCGACAGCACGCGGTGCACCGTCAGCGCCGCCGCGTCTCGGCGCATTCCTTCGTCGGCTTCGGCGGAGATCAGAATGCCGGGCGCCGCGGGATTGACGGCCCGCAGCTCCGCGAACGCCTCCAATCCTGTGTTCTGCGGCATCCGAAAATCGAGCACCGCCACGTCGACCCGCTCCCCGCGAATGATCTGAACCGCCTCGCCGCCGTGGCAGGCTTCGAGCAATTCCAGCACACCGGCAAACCGCTCCAACACCGCGAGCACCACTTCACGCAGCGCGTCGTTATCTTCCGCCACCAGCACGCGAAACGGCGGTTCGATGAGCGTCTCCACCGCCGCTGGCGAGGCCGTGTCCGACATCGCGTGCGGCACGGCGTCGGGAAGCGTGGCGCGACCGGGTGCGGGACAGCCGGGCTCGTGGCCGCAGGGCCCGTGCCGGTCGTCGAGGCGTACGACGCCGGCCGGCCGGATTGGCGGGTTCGGGGCGGACATCGGAGCGACCTCGCGGGAGGAGACGGGAGCGGGGAAGAACACCCTGCATCTCCTGTACCGTCCGCGGGCGCCATACGCCACGTTTTTTCCAAAGTCTCGGCCCGACCGCGGGTTGGAACGGCGCCGGCCGCTCCGGTGAACGGCGGCCTGCCCGCCGGTTCGGCAGACCGCCGCGGCGCCGTCACAGGGCGCGGGCGACGGCGTCGGAGAAGAAGGCCGTCAGCCGGGCGTCGTACTCGGCGCCGGCGATTTCCCGACTCTGATTGTGCTTCGCCTTCTTAACGAGCCACGGCTCCACCCCGACCGCCTCGGCAATCTCGGCGGTTTGCTCCGGGACCACATAGCTGTCCCGCGAACCGCTCACGAGCCAGACCGGCCGGCCTTTCAGCTGGGGTAAATCATGCTGCAAAGCGAGGTGGCGAATCCCCTTTTTCCGATCCGCCGCCTTGCGAAGGTACCAGACCGATTGTCGGATGTGCCAGGTCGGGAGGAGCGCCGCCATCCATTTCGGCACCGCCAGCATCGCCCAGCGGCGGGAGAACCGCACGAGCACGCTGTCGGTCACGAACCCCCCGTCGGCGGCGACGGCGAGCACCCGCGGCTCCCGGGCCGCCGTCGCCAACGCCGCGCAGGCGCCGCGACTGATGCCGTACAGGGCCGTCGGCCGCCCCGTCGGCAGACCGAACAGGCCGGGATCGTCCAGGACGGCCCGCGTCACGGCGAGCGTGTCCTCGACCTGCGCCTCCGTCGGCCAGTGGGCCGCGTAGTTGGCCGGGTAGGAAGGGTCCGTGTCGCTGTCGTAGGTGCCCCGCTGATCGAAGCAGACGACGGCGAACCCCGCCGGCGGCAGCGCCGAGATATACCGTCGCCAGAACCATCGGGACCCGCCGGTCTCCGGGCAGAAGACGACGATTCCCCGCGTCTCCCCGTGCGCCGGCACCGCAGCGACCGCCAGCGTCAGCGGCCCCCCGCGGTCGTTGGACGCCCCCGGGACGGTCACCCGGAGCGTCTTCGCCGAAGCCTCGATGGGCTCTTGAACCAGATTGAAGGGCGGCTCCGCTTCGAAGAACGGCAACGAAAACCGCACCACCGCGTAGCGGATCGTCAAGTCCACCGCCACCCCGACCATCAGCAGCCCGACGCCGAGGACGATCCAGACGGTCCACCCATCGCAGAGGCCGCCGCCGAGCGTCTGTTGCGCGAGAACGACGCCGACGGCGGGTGCGGGGAACGCCAGCGGGGCGAGAATCACGAGCCGGTCCGTTGCCGTGGGAGGGAGACGCCCGCCGCCGCGGGTGGCGGCATCGTAGGGTTCCCGCCGCCGCACGGCAGCCCATCGACGCCCCGCACGGCCCGTTTCCTCCCCCGGCGCCCTCAACCCCTCCCCGAGCGGTCCCAACGGACCCCGTCCGCACGCCGCGCCGCCGGTTCTCAGTTGGTTCTCAGTTGGTTCTCAACCGGTGAATCGGCCGAGGATCAGCGACACGTTTTGCCCGCCGAACCCGAAGCTGTTCGACAGCGCCCGATCCACCGTCGCATCCCGGGCGGCGTTCGGGATGTAGTCCAGGTCGCACGCCGGATCGGGCGTGGTGTAGTTGATCGTCGGCGGCAGCACGCCGTCGCGGATCGCCAACAAACACAGAATCGCCTCCACGCTGCCCGCCGCGGCGATCAGGTGGCCCATCATGCTTTTGGTGGAACTCACCGGCGTGCCCGCGGCGTACTGACCCAGCGCCTGCCTGATCGCCGCGGTCTCCGTCCGATCGTTGACCAGCGTGCTGGTCCCGTGGGCGTTCACGTAGTCCACCTGGTCGTTGTTCACCCCCGCGTCCGCCAGCGCCCCGCCGATGCAGGCGACGGCCCCGCGGCCTTCCGGGTGGATATCCGTGATGCGGTAGGCGTCCGCGGAGGAGCCGTACCCCAGCACTTCCCCGAGGATCTCCGCCCCGCGGGCTTTCGCCCGGGAGAGTTCTTCAAGCACCACCATCCCCGCCCCTTCGCCGAGCACGAACCCATCGCGATCCGCGTCGAACGGACGGCTGGCGGCCTGTGGATCGTCGTTGCGGGTGGACAGGCTGGTGAGCAGGTTGAACCCCGTCAGCCCGAACGGGTGAATCATGCTGTGGGCGCCGCCGGAGAGCATCACGTCCGCGTCGCCGCGGCGGATCAGCTCGGTCGCCTCGCCGATCGCCTGACTGCTCGCGGCGCAGGCCGTCAGGCAGTTCAGGTTCGGCCCCTGGGCGTCGAACAGCGCCGACAGGTGGGCCGCCGGCATGTTCGGTTCCTGCTCCGACTCAAACTTGGCGTTCAGTCGTTCCAGCCCCAGTTCGGTGAACTTGCCAAGGTCCAGTTCGCCGCTCGCCTGGGCTTCCGCGATCATCTGCATGAAGGTCGCAAAGTTCTGCTGACCCTCGCCGGCGCCGAGGTACACGCCGAACCGGGTGGGGTCCGGCGCCTTGGCCGGATCGTCCAGCAAGCCGCTTTGGGTGACGGCCTGCCGGGCGGCGCCCACGGCGAAACGGATGTTCGGCCCCGCTTGGGCGAACGGCGCGGCGTCCTCCACCTGGGCGTCGAAGTCGTAGCCTTTCACCTCCGCGGCGAAGGTCGTCGGGAACTTCGACGCGTCAAACCGCGAGATCGGCCCGATCCCGCTGCGGCCCTCGCGGACGGAGTCCCAAACGGCGGCGACATCGTTGCCGACCGGCGTGACGGCCCCGAGGCCGGTGATGACGACGCGACGACGCATGGGGGGGCGATCGAGAGACAACGGCGGTGCAGCGGTCAGTGTAGGAGACGACCGCCGCACGCGGGAAGCCGACGCCCGCGGCGCTGCTTCCGCCTCGACTTAGGTTCCGCTTTACACCCCGCCCTGAAGTTCCCGTTCAAACGCTTCTTCCAACTCAAAGGTCGCCGCGTCGGCCCGCGTGCTCACCAGTTCGGCGGCCGCGGCCAGCGGGAAGCCGGGCAGTTCGACGCTGCGGTCGACGATTTCATAGCCGTCGTCGCCCAACCGGCGGACGACTAGCGATTCGTCCTCCCACACCCAAACCTCTGGGATGCCGATGCCCGCGAAGATCGGCAGTTTGTCGACGCCGGGGCTGGTCACGTCCACCTCGATCAGCAGGTCCGGCGGCACGTCCCCGCCGTCCAGGTCCGGCACCATCCCGTCGCGCCCGCGGATCTGATCGAATCGGGTGATGTAGAAGGACTTGTCCCCCTCCGCCCCGCCCACGCCGATTCGCCGCCACGTCGTGGAGCCGACCGGCTTGATGCGAGCCCTGCGGACTCGCCCGTAGACGTTGATCAGGGCCAACAGTTGGTCCGCGACGTTCTCGTGCCGTTCGCCGGTCGTCATGCCGATCTCCAGTTCCCCGGTGCGGGCGTCGTGGGTCAGGCGGAGGCGGTCGTTGGCCGGATCGTCGCGGTAGCGGACGTAATTGTCCCAGGTCACGCCGCCCAGCACGGCGGGGGCGGGCAGCAGCCCGGCGGCGGACCGGCGGACGACGGGCGGGGCGGTAAGCATCGGCGGGGGCGTACGGACGACGGAGGCCCCCGACCATACCGTCCAGCGACGGCACGAGTCAGAGGCTGCGAGGCAGACGGCGCAGAGGCCGGCCGCGGGTTGCGAGAAAAGATCGCAACCTCCGCCGCTTGTTTCATCCGTCGTTCACGCGGCTTGCCGGAGGGCGCGGGGGCGTTCGGCGGCGGGTTGGCGGGGGAGGCGGACGCGGAACTGACTGCCGCGGCCTTCGCCGTCGCTGTCGGCTTCGATCGTGCCGCCGTGGTCGGTGACGATGCGGTGCGTCATCGACAGCCCCAGCCCCGTGCCGGTGCCGTCGGTGCGACGGGTGAAGAACGGTTCGAACAGGTGGTCCCGAACCTCCTCGGTCATGCCGCAGCCGGTGTCTTCGACCGTCACCTCGATCGCGTCGGCGGCGGGCCGCACGGCGAGGGTCACGGTGCCGCCGTCCGGCGTCGCTTCCAGTGCGTTCAGCGTCAGGTTGAGCAACACCTGCTTGATCTCCGGCCCGTTGACGCTGGCGATCGCCCCGCCGGCCCGGTCGGCGGAGGTTCCCAGTTTCTCCGACGACGGGGCCAGGCAGCCGGCGGGGCCCGGATCGAACTCCACGCGGCGGTCGGCGTACTTGCTCATCGGGCGGACCATTTCCAGCACCTCCTCGGCGAGGGTGCGGACGTCGGTCGGCTCCCGCACCCCGCCGTTGCCCTTGGCGAAGGTCAGCAGCTTGCGGGTGATGCCGCTGCACCGATCGGTCTCCCGGGCGATCATTTCGAGGTAGCGTTCCGCGAGGGCCCGCTCCTTCTCCGAGCAGCCGCACAGCAGGGAATCCGCCCGTTGCGTCAGACTTTGCGCCGCCATGCCGATCGCGGAGAGCGGGTTGTTGATCTCATGGGCCAGCCCCGCGGACAACGTGCCGACCCCCGCGAGCCGCTCGCTGCGAACCAGTTGGCGGGACTGCTCGCGGACGCGGCGGTCCAGTTCCTCGTTCATCTCGCTGAACCGATCCGCCATGTGGTTGACGGACGCGGCCAATTCGCCGACCTCGTCGTTGTACCACTGTTTGACGCGGTGGGAGACGTCCCCGGCAGCGATCTGCCGGGCGCCGCGGTGGAGGTCGCGGAGCGGCAAACCCAGCCGGCGATACCCGTACCAGACCAGCCAGCCGGCCCCGCCGGCGACGACCGCGGTCACGCCGATCACCCACCAGACGAGCCGTTCATGGTGCCGGCGGTGATGCGATAGGTTGCGGTGCAACCCGGCCTGCGGATTGGGCAGCGTGTGCAGGTCCCGTTTGATCAGGATGGCGAGCCGAAACAGTTCGTTGCGTGCGGCCTCGGCCCGGGCCGGATCGTAGGCGGCGGCGTCGGACGCGGCGGCGTCGGGCAGGGCGGCGCCGGGCAGGGCGGCGTCGGGGCCGACGAGATCGCGGGCGGCGGCGGACATCGCCGCGAAACCGCCGCCGATCCGGCCGAGCTGTCGCCCGACCACGACCCACTGCCGTCGTTGCGGACTGCCGACCGGCGCGGCGTCGTAATCGCGGATCATCGCCACCCGGGCTTCCTCCGCGGCGGCGAGCAACCCCCGCACCTGCCGGTTCAGCGCCTCGGCCGCCAGCGCGGTCGGCGGTCCGCCCTGCGGGATCGTGTAGGCCTGGAGGTTGTCCACCGCCTCGTCCAACGCCGACCGGTTCGGCAGGTGGGTGAGGCGGGCGTAAATCTCCTGGGTGGAGCGGTCGTTCTCGTTCAGCGTGACCAGTGCGGCGACGCCGAGGGCGACGATCATCCCCGCGGCGAGCGCCACGCCGCCGTACAGTCGCAGCCGGAGACTTCGGGCGAAAAACACGGACGGCGCCTCCTGGCCAGAACGGGGAATCCGCCCGCGCTGCGGCCCCGTCGGCCGACCGTGGGGGGTCGGTCGCCACGTTACCACTCCGCGTCCCGCTCACCTACCGGAAGTTTCGGAGGCGAAGGAGTTCCGGCCGACGCCGCGGGCGCCGGAGGAGACGTTCAGTCCGGCTTCGCCGCTGGTCCCGGCTCAAGATCCGCCGGCGGGGGCGGAGGCGGGGGCGGGGTGCGCACGCGGGGCGGAGCCGGGCGTTCGACCGGCGGTCGGCGGGTCAGGATCAGCCCCTTCATCAGCACGTCGATCATCCGGCACAGATGATGGAACGCCCCCCGCAGGTCCCCGTCGGCCGCCGCCGTCGCGGCTCGTCCGCGGTGCTTTTCGACCCGCTTCGGATCGACCGGCCAGCTCTCCTCCGTGCTGCTCCGCTGGAGTTGGGCGGCGAGTTGGCCGGCCTCGGCGACGATGGCCCGATCAACCACCGCCGGGGCGCTGCGGTAGGCGCGCCAGACGGCCGTTTCGCTGCCGGCGGTGTGCAGCGGGCGCTCCCGCGGACCACGGTACCACCGCTGCCAGATGCGGAACCCCGCCGCCGCGAGCAGCGCCCCGCCTGCCCCGGTGACCAGCGTGCCGGCCACGTAACTCCCGAACAGCAACAGCCCGAGACCGGTCACGAACACCGCCGCCAGCGCCCAGGCGACGACTAACAACCACAGATTCATCGGCCGCGTGGGGTCGCCGGGGGGACGATGATCGACGCCCTCCGGGATCGCGCCCACCTTCGCCACGACCACCGTCGTGTTGTCGGACCCGCCCCGCAGATTCGCGAGGTTCACCAACGTCTTCGCCGCCTCCTCCGGCGACAACCCGCCGGCGATCGCCCCGATTTCATGGTCCTGCACATGCCCGGTGAGGCCGTCGCTGCACAGCACGTACACGTCGCCCGGCAGCACGGCGAAGGGACCTTCGACGTCCACCGCCACCTCGGGGCTCGGGCCCAGGGAGCGGGTGATGACGTTCCGCGGCTCGTTCAACATCACCGTCTGCGGATCCATCCCCTGCCGAATCAGTTCCCACTGCAAACTGTGGTCGAACGTCAGTTGATCGCACCGCGTGCCCCGCACCCGGTAGCACCGACTATCGCCCACATGGGCGATCGCGGCCCCCTGCGGGGTGAGGGCCAACGCGGTGCAGGTCGTGCCCATGCGTGCGAAGTCCGGCGAGCTTTCGCCTTTGGCATAGATCGAAGCGTTCGCTTTCGTCACCGCCGCGGCGAGGCGGTCGGCGGGGTCGCCGCCGGTGGTGTCTCTCAGGTAGTCCTGCGGCACGACCTCCGCGGCGATGCCGCTGGCCAACTCGCCCACCGCGTGCCCGCCCATCCCGTCGGCCACCAGGAGGAGGTGACCGTGATCCTGGTACGACTCTCGGGTTTGCGCCAGCCGGACCGCGGAGGCGTCCTCGTTGTTCTGCCGCCGCAACCCAACGTCCGTGCGGACGGCGTAGCGGAGCGGTTGCTCGAACAGCAAAGCGGACCCGGCGGCTGACGAGCGAGACGAAACGGAGGACGCGGAAACTGTAGGCCGATGCGTCCCCCGCCGCCATCGCCCCGCGCGACGGAACTTCCTCCCGAACCGGGGTTCCCTCGCGCCACGGAGCGGACCTAGAACCCGCGCACGATGCCTGCCGACCCGATCCACCGCCGCGCCTCCCGCCTGTCGCTTCTCGCGGCGGCGGTACTCGTCTCCGCGACCGGCTGCAACTCCACGCACCGCCGGCTGACGATCGACAGCCAACCGCCCGGCGCCCTGGTGCTGGTCGACGGCGAGCGGGTCGGATTCACCCCCGCGTCGATCAGCTACGACTATTATGCGACCCGTCGCATCACGCTGGTGAAGGACGGATTCGAAACGCAGTCGTTCCTCCAGCCGGTCGCCGCCCCGTGGTGGCAGCGGCCGCCGCTGAACTTCGTGACCGACAACCTCTGGCCGGTGCAGATCGAAGATCGACGCATCGTGCGTCGAAAGCTGCTGCCGAAGGTGTTGCCGCCGACGGAAGACGTGCTGATCCGGGCGGACGAACTTCGCGGTCGCAGCCAGATGGAGCAGTAGTCGGCCCGCCGTCCCGCCGGCAGCGAGCGGATTGGGTGTTTAAGCCACGTCGCCGCGAACAGTCGCGACGGCGTCGTGGGGGTGCAGGCTTTCGAGATGCCGCACGGCGATCTCGTAGTTCCGGACGCCGGAGAGCCCCGCGATCACGGGGGCCAAACGGCGGGCGGCGTCCTCGCAGAACATCGGGTTCGCGGCGTTGAGCCGGGCGAACTCCCGCTCGTCGGCCCGCTTGACCGCCCCCTGCGTCGCCGTGCCGAGGGCCGCCTCCGCGGTTTCGATCAGGTCCAGCCAGCCAAAGCCGGCGACGTCGTCGCCGGTTGCGTCGCTCGGCCCGTCATCAGACAGCGAGACCGTCACGTCCGCGGTGCTCCGCTGGCTGTGCGGGTGCCCCGCGATTGATCCCTCCTGAGCCAGCCACGCCCGGACCGTCTCCACCGGGACCGTGCCGGACGATCCGAACGCCTCCCGGAAAGCCACGTCCGTGAGGTCGCGGGAGAGGGCGGCGCTGCACGGGCAGGTGCTGGAATATTCGACCCGCACCCCCGCGGTGACGGTCGTGCCGGAAGGCGTGACGGCGGCGCCGCACCGAACCGCGTAGTGGCGCCAACCGGACTCCCCGGAGACCAGCGACGGCTGACGGACCGGCAGCGTGAGCGACACGTCGCAGAACGCCGCTTCGCTGCTCCCGACGTGCGACGCCAACATCGCTTCAACCAGCGTGCGGAGACGATTCGGGGAGAGCCCCTGCTCCAACGCGTCCTGCGCCCGCAGGTAGAGCCGCGACATGTGGATCCCGCGGCTGTGCGGGTCGTCGAGGCTGACCGTCAGATCGCACACGGCCGGCAGCAGCGCCGGACGGCCGTCGACGGTCACCGCGGCGACCGCCTGCACGCCGCTCATGCCGACCCGGTCGAGCTTGCGGCGGACGCCCGGCGTCGTCGAGACCGCCACGTCCGGCAGGGCTCCGCCGGCGGGAGCGACGTTTGAAGGGGCCTCGGGACTCACGGCGGCCAGGGCGGCGGGGTCGGCGACGCGGTCGTCGGGCGGCGGGACGACGGCGGGCGACAGCATCGGCGGGGTGGACTCGCGGGGGCGGGGGCCGCGATTCTAACCCGCCGACCGGCCCGCTCCCACCGCGTCACGGGGCGTTCCCCCGTCCCGCGGACCTGGCACGACCGGCTCGCGCACCTCGATTGCACGGCCCCCCGGGCAGACAGCGTCCCAACCAGACGGCGTCCTGACCAGACGGCGCCTCTACCGAACGGCGCCGCGGCGGGGGCCTTCGGCGGTTTGCAGTCGGACGGGTGTGAAGTCTTCGCCGGTCCGCTCGCGGTACAGCTTCAGGGCGTGGACGGCGTGGTACATCCCGCCGACCGCTTTCCCGCCGACCTCCGCCTGACGACCGGCCAGCAGATCGGACGCCACCCGGCCCACGCCGGCCCGCACCCAGGCGCTGTCCAGTTCGCTCTGCGGGAGAGCCATCATCAGGAACTCCAGCGTGTGTCCGCTGGACCCGATCCGGGTGACGAGATCCCGCTGATGCGACCGTCCCTGGAAATAGCGATCGCTGAACGACCCGTCCGGGTTCTGCAAGCTCCGGGCGAGAGCTGCGTACCGGTTCACCTTCTCATGAGCCAGCAGCCAGCGACCCCGCAGGCGATGGCCCTCCTGCAACCGGGCGTTGCGGGCGCTGGCGAGGGCGTACAGCCCGTGCGTGCCGCCGCAGGCGTGCTTCTCCGGCGCACTTTTTAACTCTTCTTGCACCAGACGTTCCATGCTCCACGGCTCGCGGCGGGCGTTGAGCCATTGGGTGTCGCTGTCCAGGAACACGCTGAACGCCCACAGGGTCCAGGTCACCTCTTCGTTCCGGTTGAGCCGGACTTCGCGCTTCGCGGTTTCGATCCACTCGGCGATCGTGAACGGCCGGCCGTTTCCATCCTTCAGGAGGAAGGTCGACGGCAGATCGCTCATCGCCAGGAACGCCAGGATCTGGTTCGGATGGCCCTCGAAATCGTACATCGTGCCGCTGTACTCGTGAGCCTTCGGCCCGAAGCGAGTCCGCACGAACCAGGGCTCCCCTTTGAACGTCGGGCCGGACGCGATCCAGTCCACCGCGTTCACCCGGCGCCCGTCGGCGATCAGGGTATAATCTTCTCGCAGAGCCATCAGTCCGTGACCGATTTGCCACGGCGAGTTGCTGCGGGCCGTCCGGCTGGCGCCGGTCAGCAAGCGGGCCGAGGTGACGCGAATTGCTTCGTCGCAGCTCGCGTCCAGCGGGTCCAGCGGCTTCGCCGGCGCCGCGTGCTCCGGCAGGTCCATGAAGAGCGGGTCGCCGGGCACTTCCGGCCCCTCGACCGCGTCCACGTCCCGGACGGCGGCGGCGTTCTCCGCGGCGGCGACGGAGCCGTCCTCATCCTGCCCCCGCCACGCGGTGCCGACCACGCCCGGCAGATTCCCGTCCAACTCGACCCGCCCTTCGGCGTCCGGAGCCACGATCGCAACCCGCACCGACGGGGGGGGCAGGTCGATTCGACGAACCGGGAGCTCGCCGCCGGAGGAGAGTCGATCCGGCTCCGTGACCGTCGCGGGATCGAATCGCGGCGAGCGAATCGTCGACGGTCCGGTGCGGCCGACCGGGCTGTGCAGGTACTCCGGGGCGTCTTCGACGCCGGGCTTCGCGGAGGCGTCCCGCAGCGGTTCGAGGAACTGCCCCATCCGCCGCTCGACGGCCAACGAATGCGGCACCGGGCTGCTGATGACCACGCGAACCGTCGGCCGCGGCGCGACCAGCGGCGTCCGCGGCTCGTCCGCGGCCGTCGCCACGCTGGCCGGCGAGGTCGCCCCCGCCACGCCGAGCCCGGCGGCGGTGAGCCACGCGGACAGGCGGAACCGCCGATTCCCGGACCGCGACGCGGTCGGGCTCGGGGAGACGGGACGGGCGGGCGTCGGGCGGGGCGGGATCACGCTCTGTCCGTGCGGTTTGTGGATCGCGGTCCCGTCCTTGGGCCGTCGGCGGGGAGCCGTCCCCGATCCTTCTCATCGGCCGGCGCCCCCCCTCCGCTTGCCCCGGTTCGGACCGATCCGTCCGCCCCCGCCCGTCCTGTCCGCCCCCGCTGCTACAATCGGGCCGTCGCGCCTGACCCGTTCGGGCGCGACGGTTCTTCCTCCGAGTCGACGCGAACTGCCCGTCATGAAGAAGTGTCAGCTCTGTGCGAAGCCGGCCGTGTTTCACGTCACCGAAATCGAGGACGGCGATCCGGCCGAGGTGCACTTCTGCGAAGAGCACTTCCACGCCTACATGAAGGCCGAGGAGGACGCCCCCGCGGAGGTGTCGGAGGATCTCGCCGCGGATACGCTGAAAGCCGTGCAGGCGATGCAGGAGATCTCCGAGGCGGCCGCGGTGAAGAAGGGGGCCGGCAAACGCTGCCCGCATTGCGGGATCAGCTTTAAGGAGTTCCGCGAGAAGGGCCGCTTCGGCTGTCCGGGCGACTACGACGCCTTCCGGGAGCAGCTCGCCCCGCTGGTCGAAAACATCCATGATGCGACCCGCCACACCGGCAAAACGCCCGCCGGCGCGGCCGGCGGCGGCAAGGGGCGTCAATTCCGCCTGATCCGGCTGCGGAAAGAGCTTGCCGAGGCCGTCGCCGCCGAGGACTACGAACGGGCCGCGGGCCTGCGGGACGAGATCGGCGGGCTGGGCGGCCTCGAAGCAGAATAAACCGCGGGTCTAAAGAGCGAGCCGAGGCGTCAGCCCCGGCTCATTCAAAGAGCGGCCGAGGCCGCTCGATGTCGTGTCACGTCGCGTCACGTCACGTCACGCCCGCATCGCTCGCGAGCGCCTGCGGCCGACCCTTCCGGGCCGGCTACTCTTCCGGGACGTAGGGCATCAGGCCGATGAAGCGGGCCCGCAGCACGGCCTCGCGGACGGCCCGCTGGTAGAGGGCGCAGGTGCCGGTCCGCCGACGCGGCATGATCCGGCCTTCGCGGTCCACCAGCGTTTTGAGCAGCTTCACATCTTTATAGTCGACGTACACCGGGCGCGGCACTTCGCCGCCGCCGGTGAAGCGACACTTCATCGGCTTTTTAACGCGAGCCCGCTTCTTACGGAGCTTGCGGAGATTCAGTCGGTTGCTACGGGCCATAGGTGCGAAAACCGGGGGGCGTCGCACGGCGACGCGACGATCGGGGGCGAACGGCGGAGAGAGAACAGTTCGGGATCGTACCGCCCCCGCCGCCGTCCGTCACCCCACCCGCGTGGCAGGTCGACGACGGGACGCCTGGAACGCCGTCAGCCGACCCGATCGATCCGCGTTTGCGGCGCCTCGCCGGTGACCAGCACCGTCCCGTCCGGCTCGATCAGCACGTCGATTTCCGATCGCACGCCGATCTCGCCGTCGACGTATACCCCCGGCTCGATGGTGAAGCAGGTGTTCGCCAGCAAACGCCGCTCGTCCTTTGTTTCCAGGTCGTCCAGGTGCGTGCCCGCCCCATGGGTGGTGGCGAGGCCCATGCTGTGCCCCGTGCGGTGCACGAACGCCGGCCCGAACCCCGCGGCGTCGATCACGTCCCGGGCGGCCCGATCCGCCTCCCAGCCGAGCGCCGGCTCGTCCGCGGCGAACCGCGTTTGCACCAGCGTCAGGGCGGCGTCGCGTCCCGCGGCGACGGCGGCGAACGCGGCCGCTTCCCTCGGGGACGGGTCCCGGCCGAAGGTGAAACAGCGGGTGACGTCCGCGTACGGGGCCTCCGGGCGATCGACCTTGCACCACATATCGAGCAACAGAAAGTCGCCGTCGCGGAGGGCTGTGTCGGATCCCCGGCCGGTCTCGTAATGCGGGTCCGCCCCGTTCACCCCGCGGGCGACGATGGGGGGGGAGTACGTCATGCAGCCCTTCCGACGGAAGAACGCCAACAGCCGGTCGCGGACCTCCGCCTCCTCGATCGCTCCCCCGCCACTGGTCCCCCCACTGACGGTTGCGTCGTGGATGAGGGCGGCGGCGAAGGCGAAGGCGTCCACGACGACCTCCGCCGCCCGCAAATGATCGGCTCGCTGGGCCGCCGTCAGCGTCGAGACGAACTGCCCGATCAGATCGCCGCTGCCGACCACCTCCGCCCCGCAGGCCCGCACCAGGTCCACGGTGCCGGCGTCGACGGTCGAGACGTACGGGTTCCCGCCGTCCGCGGCGTACTCCATCGCCACCCGTCCGGCCCCGTCCAGGATGTCCGTCAGGCCCGCCCGCAACTCCTGCCGGGAGAGATACACCCGCTTCTCCCCGGGCAGGTGATCCAGACTGCCGCGTTCGATGCGGTGCACCAACGCTTGCGGCTCGCCCTCGGCCGGGAGGAAGTAGAACAGCCGGCGACTTTGCGTCGGCCGCTCATGCAAACCGAGCAGGCGGTGGGCCAGCGGGTTCGAGCCTCGAAAATCGTACAGCAGCCAGCCGTCCAGCTTTGCGTCGATCAGGGCCTCACGAACGGCAGCAGGATCGAGCATCAAACGGAGGACTGTGAAACCGGGCGGACGGAGCGGCCCAGTCTAGCGGCCCGCGATCCGTTTGGCCCGGCGGACCAGGTCGCCGTCGGTGACGGCGGTTTCGGTCAGCCAGCCGTGACACATCCGGCCCCAAGTTCCGGCGGCGGGGTCGGCGGCACAGGCGAGGGCGAAGCGGGCCGCGGCGAGTTCCAGCGCCCGCCGGCGGATCGGGTCCGGATCGGAGGAGGACGCGGCGGCGTTGAGCACCGCGGCGGCGTGCGGCCACGCCCGCCATTCGGCCAGCCGATCGACGGCCGCCTCCGCGGCGACGTCGCTTTCCAGCAGCTTCGCCGCGAACCCGGCGACGCGGGCCGCCTTCAGCCCGAACGCCGGCTCCCGCACGGCGACGTCCGCCGCGGTCAGGGCCGACAACGTGAACCCCAGCGGGCATCGCGGGCGGACGCACAATTTTTCCAGCCAAGTCACCGCCGGCTCGCCGCCGCACAGCAGCAAACCCATCACGCAACCGGCCGCGTCGTCGCCCCGCTTGGCCCGGTCGATGATCGCGGCGGAAAGGGCCGCCGGCCCCGCGTTGGGATCGGCCAGGGAGAACAGGAACCCGCAGGCGTCCGCGGCGTTCGGATCGGTCGCCGGAGCGTTCAACATCCGCCGCAGGTCCCCCGCCGGGAGCAGCGCGGCGTGGCGTCGGAGCGTGACGAGATCCATCCGCACCAACCCGGCGAGGCAGGCGCCGCGGGTCGACGGATCGGCCAGGCCGGCGACGAACTCGGCGACCCGGGTGCGTCCCGTCGCCGGACGGGGCAGGGTGAACTCGAACGGCTCCGCGTGCGGCGGGACCGCGACCCGGCGTCGGATCGTCTCCACCCGCGGACGACGGGCCGTGCGGTCCTGAGCGGGCGCGGACATCCCAACCGACAGCACGATCAGGGCGGCGGCGAGAGAGCGTGTCAAAACGAGCACCGGCCGGTCCTTCGGCTGCGACGAACCGCCGAACCCTAGGGGTTCGCCCCGGTCGGGGGGAACCGAAGTTCCCCGGGCGCCGCCGCGGCGGGTTCGGAGTACTTCATCCGAGCACTTCCAGCGTCGGCGTGCGGGACTTCTCCAACGCCCCGCGGGCCAATTCCAAGGCCGCTTTGCCCGCGGTCGAGCGGAGGGCCGCCGCCGCGTCCCCGGAGCCGGCCAGCGCCTCCGCGAACCGTCCGGCGTCGCCCAGTTCTCGCAGGGCCGGGTCCGCGGGCACCTCGCCGAGCGTCGGCACGCCCAGCGTTTCCGCCTCCGCCCGCGCCCCGCCGCGGCCGAACAGGTCGCCCGCCATGTTCTCGACCATCCCCACCACCGGGATCTCCAGTTGGCGGTACATCGACACCGCCTTCACCGCGTCCAGCAACGCGACCTTCTGCGGCGTGCAGACCACCACCGCCCCGCCCAACGCCGCGTTTTGGGCGAGCGTCAGGGCCACGTCCCCGGTGCCCGGCGGCAGGTCGATGACGAGGTAATCCAGTTCGCCCCACTCCGCCTGCTGGAGGAAGGAGAGGACGTACTTCTGCGTCATCGGCCCCCGCAGCACGGCCGCGGTGCGTTCGGGGATGACGAACGCGGCGCTCATCAGGCCCAGCGTGTTGCCCCCCGGCAGCGTGACCGGCACGGGCACCAGTCGCGGGACCGTCTGCCCGTCGGGGCCGCGGCGTTCGGTCATCTCCGGCGGGCCGTGCTTCGACACGCCGAACAGGTGCGGCAAGCTGGGGCCGTGGATGTCCGCGTCGACCAGCCCGACCTTCGCCCCGGCCTCCGCAAACGCCAGCGCCAGCCCGGCGGCGACCGTCGATTTGCCCACGCCCCCCTTCCCGCTGCCGACCGCGAGGATGTTCTTCGCCGTCAGCCCCAGCCGACCGCCGGCGTTCCGGCCGATCACCTTGGGAATCCATTCGAACGTCACCGTCCCGCCGCCGAGCGCCGCGACGACCTTCGCTTCGATCTGTTCCCGGAGCGGATGCAGCACGCAGGGCGGATGCAGCACGACGCGGGCGGCGTCGCCGGCGGCGGTCACCGCGCCGACGGCGTTCAGTTCCCCCAGCGATCTCCCAAACGCGGGATCGACGACGGCCCGGACGGCGGCGGCGGGGTCGGACGGCAGCGGCATGGACGCGATCGGAAAGGCGGTCGACCGGAAAGAACGTCGACGGCCGCGGATCGTACGACGCCCGCCCCGCTCCGACACCGGGGCCGCCCCGGTGACGAACGATCACCGAAACGGCATGATCGCCCCGTCCATCTTTTCCATCGTCTCTCCCCCGCCCCGCCGCCCGATGCCCACGCTGACCGTCAAAGATTACGGCTCCTTCGAAGTGCCCGCCGACAAGCGGCTCGTCTCCGCATTGAAGGACGAGGCCGGCGTCGACCAGTTACACGCCTGCGGCGGCGCGGCGAAGTGCACCACCTGCAAGGTCCGCATCACCGACGGCCTCCCGGAGAAGATGACGGCCGCGGAAAAGGCCGTCCGCAGCGCCAAAGGCTTGGACGACCCGCAGATCCGGCTGTCCTGCCAACTGCTGTGCGAACAGGACATGACCGTCGAGGCGATCAGCCGCTTCGAAGGCAGCGGCCGCAAAGACGCCGGCAGCCCGGTTACGGCGGAGATTCAGCCGAGCCCTGAATGGGTCTGATCGGAAGCTCCAAGACCAAGACATCAAGAACCAAGACGGTCAGTCGCAGGAGTGGTTGCGGAGGATCGCCGTGAAGATGCGGACGAGTTGGCGAGCTTCGTCTTCCAGCCGTTCCCGCTCTTCGGCGAGCGCTGCGATGTCCCGGCAATCGAGGAGGCGGAGCCAATAACCGCTCTCCTTCGCCTCCTTACGGCTGATCTTGATGCGGTAGCGGAAGTCTTTGCTCCCGAGAGCTTCGTTCGCTTCCAGATAGTTCGCACCGACTGAACCTGAAGAGCGAACGAGTTGCTTGGCGTCCACCGAATTGCAGAGCGTCCGCGGCAGCCGCCGGATCAAAGTACGTACCTCCACCGCGAAGCGTTCCGTACGAATATCCAGATCGAATTTCGCCGCCATTCGTCCGCCCTCTTTGGTTCTTGACTTCTTGGTCTTGGAATTTCTGCACTACATATTCGTCTTCGTATCCCCCGCCCCCCCCACCGCTTTCGCCAACGCGGTATTGATCGCTCGGTCGTGGGCGTGGTCGCGGGCGTAGATGCGGAAGATCGCGAACGCCAGCGGCAGGCTGCGGAACAGTTCGTCGTCGTTGAGTTCCGTCGGCCCGCCGGCGGCCGGGTCGAGGAGCCAATTCAGGCCCGCCACCGGCAGGTCGGCACTCGGTCGGTGGTAATGGCGGGCGCTGTCGACGGCGAGTTCCAGGTTCCGCAGTTCCTTGGGCAGGTGACGGCGGACGCGGGTTTCGATCAAGTCCGGTTCGGAATAGATCGTCGTGCGTTCCGCGGAGCCGCTGTGGAAGGAGACGGTCCGCTCCGCCGCCATCTTCCAGCCGAACCGCCGGGCGAGGATGGCGTCCCACTTCGTGCCCAGCACCCGATCGGTCGCATCGTCGGAGAGCGACAGCCGGGAGACGTCGACCAAAAAGCTCTGCTCCGTGAGGCGGCGATAGGCGTCCAGATGTTCCAGCGGATTGCCGGGAAATAGCCGGGACATCGTCTCCGCGAACAGTTCTTCCAACGCCAGATCGAACGCCCGCACGGTGCGGTGAAAATAGACCGTGCGAAACAGGTTAGCCCGGGTCTCGATAAAGTTAATCAACGCCGGCAGCCCGCGGGCGTGGATCGTCAGCCCGGCGGGCGTGAAAAAGCTGTAATGCGTGAGCCGCGACAGGTCGAAGGCCCGGGTGTTGTAGCCGCTCATATAGGCGTCCCGCAGCACGAAATCCATATTGTCGACAGTATAGATCCCGCTAAACAGCGACCGCAGCTTGCGGAGCCAGTCCGGTTGATCGTCGGGTTCCCCCTGTCGAGGGCGTTGGATGAGATAGGCCACCTGCCGTGGTTCGACCTCCTCCAGCGGCCCGATCGCCCCGGCCGGATTGCGACGCACGCCCCGTAATAGTTCGCCCAATTCCTCCTCGATAATATGGGCGCCGAGGCGTTCGTGCGTCAGGTCGAATTGATCCAGATAATGGTCGTCGAAGAAGTGCCCGAACGGCCCGTGACCCACGTCGTGCAGCAGCGCCGCGAGCCGGCAGAGGGTGACGACCAACGGCTTGCTGGGCGTGTTCGGACAGGAGGCGGCGAGGGAATCGTACCACTCCGCGGACACCTCCCCGGCGAGGTGCATCGCCCCGAGCACGTGCTGGAACCGCATATGCTCCGCGCTGGGGAAGACGTACCAGGCGGTTTGCAATTGATGGATCGCACGCAGCCGCTGGACCCAGGGGTGGTCGATGATCTGCGCCTCGCCCACCTCCCCCGCCGGCAGCCCGGCGCCGCTGGTGAACGGGATATAGCCGTGGATGGGGTCGTGGGAGAGGCTTTCGTGCGTGTAGTCGCGGGGCATTGAGGAACCAGACGTGCGGGAGCGGCGAGGGAATGCGGATGGTACCGCTCCACGGGACGAGCCGTTCCTCGTTCCAACCCATTGTCCGCGGGAGTGGGAACCGAGCCGCGGAACCGCAATGCTGGCGCCTTCCGCACCGATTCAGCTCGCCGAAAGTCCGCCCATGTCCCCCGCCGCCCTGTTTGCCGTTCTGCTCTCCCTGGCCCCGCCCGCGGCGCCCGCCGACGAACCTCTCGTCGCCACACCGACAACCGCCCCCGCCGCGGAACTCGACGGGACCGGCCCCGGCTGGCGGGCCATCGGGGAGCAGGACCTCGTCGACGTGAACGGGGAGCCGGACACCTGGATGTGGGACGACGGCGTGCTGAAGTGCACCGGCAAGCCGGTGGGGGTGATTCGGTCTAGAAAGTCGTTCAAGAACTTTGAATATTCGCTGCAATGGCGCCATCTGAAGGCGGCGGGAAACTCCGGCACCTTCGTGTGGGTGCCGGAAGAGAAGCTGACGGATCTGCCCCCCGGCCGACTGCCAGGCGGGGGGATCGAGGTGCAGATCCTCGACCACGGCTACACGGAGCAATATCAGCGCGGCGGCAGGAAAGCCGATTGGTTCCGCACCGACGGCGACGTGTTCCCCGTCGGCTCCTCCAAGATGACGCCCTTCCCGCCGGTCTCACCCAACGGCGTCCGCAGCTTTCCGTCGGAGCGGCGTAGCAAGGGCGTGGGCGAATGGAACCACTACTACGTCCGGGCGATCAACGGCGAGATCCGGCTGTGGGTGAACGGCAAAGAGGTCTCCGGCGGCACGAAGTGCGAACCCGCGGAAGGCTTCCTCTGCTTCGAAGCGGAGGGGTCCCCCATCGAGTTCCGCGCGATCCGGCTGCGGGAACTGCCGTAGCGGCGGGACGCTCGGCGGCCGCTCGCATCGTCGCGGAGCGATGCGTAACCTCGGCGGCATGAATGCCGCCCTGATTGCTTGCTCGCTGCTCGGTTCTCCCGCCGCCCCGCCGCCCAACCAGATCGGCGATTTGCCGATGAGCGGGGAGGTGACTGCCACCTCCGTCATCGTGCAGACGCAGGTTCACGCGGGGGGGACGGGGCACTTCGAGGTGACTGACGTGCTCGAACGGGGACCGTCCGGGGTGAAGGCTTGGACCGGCGAATCGGTCGCCGCCAAGGCGGAGCACGGCGGCGTGGTCCGAACTCGGTTCACTGGCCTAACACCGAACAAAGGGTACGAGTTTCAGTGGGTTCCCGATGACGGTGAACCCGGCCACGCCGGTACTTTCCGCACCCTGCCCGCCCCGGACGCCGACACGCCGGTCAACTTCGTCGTCGTCACCGGGTTGAACTATGCGAAGTTCCACGGCAGCGGGGCGATCGACCGGAAGCAGCATCTCGAACAGAACAACACGGAACTCCCCCCGCCGGCGCCGGAGGGCGAGCGGGCGCTCGGCTATCCGATGTTGGAGGCGATTAAAACGCTCGCCCCACGCTTCGTCGTGTTCACCGGGGACACCGTTTATTACGACACCCCCAAGCAGGGGCGGGCCACGACCCGGGAGGAGATGCGCGGACAAGTGGCGCCGGCAGTTCTCACAGCCGCGGTTCCGCGATCTGCTGGCGAACGTAGCCAGTCTTCACATGAAGGACGATCACGACTTCCGCGTGGACGACTCCGACCGCACCGGCGACTTCGCCCCCTCGCCTGAACTGGGCATTGAGGTGTTCCGCGAGCAAGTCCCTGTCGTTCCGCCGGGCGATGTGAAGACGCCCACCTACCGCACCGTGCGTTGCAATCAAGACCTGCAACTTTGGATCGTCGAGGGCCGCGACTATCGCAGCCCGAATAAAATGAAGGACGGCCCCGGCAAAACGATCTGGGGCGAGGAGCAATATCAATGGCTCACCCGCACGCTCAAAGAGAGCGACGCGACGTTCAAGGTGCTGATCTCCCCGACGCCGCTGGTCGGTCCGGACGATAAACGGAAGACTGATAACCACACCAACTTCGGCGGCTTCCGTCACGAACGGCAGCGGTTCTTCGACTTCCTCAAAGAGGAGGGGATGCTGGAGAGCGGTGAGTTCCTCGTGCTCTGCGGGGACCGTCATTGGCAGTATCACGCCACCCATCCCAGCGGCGTGCAGGAGTTCAGCAGCGGGGCGATCCACCGCTCGAACAGTCGACCGGGACGGGAAGCCGGCGACCCGCAGTCGACCGATCCCGAGGGCAAGATCGTGCAGCATTACCTGATGGGGCGGGACGAGAAGCCGATGGGCGGGTTCCATCACGTCGCGCGTGCACCGCGACGGGGACGTGCCCACGCTGACGTTGTCGCATCACGTCGCCGACAACGGCGGCCCGGCAACCCGCGTTGCCTACACCACCGACCACCGCTTGAAAGAGGCCGAATGATCGCCCCCCTGTTGCTTGTCGCGTGCGGTGTCACGGGCGTCGAAACGGAAGCCTCGCCCAGGCCAAACGTCGTGATCGTCATGGCGGACGATATGGGGTTTTCGGACGTGGGCTGCTACGGCGGGGAGATTCGCACGCCGCACCTGGATTCGCTGGCCGCCGACGGGCTGCGGTTTAGCCGGTTCTACAACACCGGGCGCTGCTGCCCCACGCGGGCGTCGCTGCTGTCCGGTCACTACCCGCACGCTGCGGGCATGGGCTGGATGAACCACGACCGCGGCACGCCCGGCTACTCGGGCAGTCTGCGGAAGGACCGGCCGACGCTCGCGGAGTTAGTCAAACCGGCCGGCTATCGCGCGTATCTGTCCGGGAAGTGGCACGTCACCCCGCACACCGGGGTGAACGGGCCGAAAGATAACTGGCCGCTAGCCCGCGGGTTCGACCGGTTCTACGGCACCGCGAGCGGCGGCGGCGACTATTACGACCCGGTCTCGCTGATACGTGGGAACGACGCGATCAGCCCCTTCGCCGATCCGCTGCGGCCGGCAGAGTACAGACCCGACGGCTCGGGGTATCACTACACCGAGGCCATCGCCGACGAGGCAGTCCGATTCGTGAGCGATCACGCGAAGGATCACGGGGACGCCCCCTTTCTCCTCTACGTCGCGTTCACCGCCCCGCACTGGCCGCTGCACGCCTCCGAAGAGGCGATCGCCGCGTATGACGGCGTCTATGATGGGGGATTCGGGGCGGTTCGCAAAGCTCGATTGGCGAAGCAGCACGCCAGCGGGTTGCTGCCGGAGAGCGTGGGTCTGTCACCGCCCCCGCGACCGTGGTCGAAGGTGCCGGAGGACGAGCGGGTCTGGGAAGCCGCCTGTTTGGCGACGCACGCGGCGATGGTCACGCAGATGGACGCCGGCATCGGCCGCCTGCTGGCGGAGCTTGACCGCGTGGGGGCGACGGAGAACACGCTGGTGCTGTTCCTCAGCGACAACGGCGGCAGCGCGGAGGCCCAGGGACGCGACGGGCGGTTCACGCCCCGCCCCGACGAGCCGGTCGCGGCGCCGACGCCCCCGGACGTGGTGCGGGCAAGGCGGACCTATCTCACCCGGGACGGCTACCCGTTGCGGCGGGGCACGAACGTCATGCCCGGCCCGCCGGACACGTTTATCACGTTCGGGGAGACCGGGGCGAACGTCGCCAACACCCCGTTCCGCCGCTACAAGATGGACGTGCACGAGGGAGGGATCAGCACGCCGTTGATCGCCCGTTGGCCCGCGGGCGTGCCGGAGCGGGTCCGCGGCGGGTTCGTCCGGGAGCGGTCCCACCTGATCGACCTCGCCCCGACCGTGCTGGAGATCGCCGGGGCGACGTACCCGGCCGAGTTCGGCGGCGGCGAGACCAAGCCGCTGCCGGGACGATCGCTGACGCACTGGCTCCGGGACCTGGATTTCGCCGAGACGCCCCCGCCCCGCCCGTTGTTTTGGGAGCACCAGGGCAACCGGGCCGTCGGCCTGCCGGACGGCGACGGCGACTGGAAGCTCGTCGCCCCCGCCGGCCAGCCGTGGGCGCTGTACGACCTCCGGGTCGACCGTACGGAGCAGCACAATCTCGCCGCGACGAGGCCGGAGCGGGTCGCAGCGCTGTCCGCCCTCTGGCAGCAGTGGGCCTCAGAGAACGACGTGCTCCCGCTGGGCGGGTGGAAGGGGACGGACACCCGCCGTTAACGCAACTGTCCGCGGGAGAGACCATTCCCGTCGCGGGTCGGGAGGTGATAGAATCGCCCGTCGTTCCCCCTCGCCATCTGGACGTTGCCGTGATCCGAGTCCATCTTGAACCGGAGACCGCCCGCCGCCTCCGGGAGGCGGCGCCGGGCGACGGGGATCTGGTCGAACTGATCGCACCGGACGGCGTGGTGCTGATGCGGGCGACGCCCCCATCGGCCTCCCCGTCGGCGAGCGAGCCGCTGGAAACGGAGGAGGACGTTCGGCAGATGCTCGAGCGGAGCAAGCGGGAGGGCGTCACCTTCTCCCACGCGGAGGCGATGCTTCGGCTGTTCGAGCAGGAGGTTCGACTGGAGAAAGACCGTGCCGCGGCGGGATGAGCTACGATCTGCGATACACGGAGGAAAGCCTAGGGCAACTGGTCGCGGCTCACGCCGCGGCTGCGGATCGCGGTGCGGTCGTGGCGGCGTCGCTGGAAGTGGACGGACGCCTCTCGCATTCTCCGAAGCGGAGCGTGGACGTCCTCGCCGATGGGCTCCTCGCGGTGACGGCGGGGCCGCTGCGAGTCTACTTCGTCGTCCACGAGACGGACCGCGTGGTGCGGGTCGAGGGCGTCAAGCTGCTCCCCGGCCATGCCGGGTGGAGTCGGCCCGGCGGGGCGAGCGGGCCGCAGTGACGGCATGACGCAGTGACGGCATGACCCAGTGACGGCGTGGCGGCGTGACGCCTCAGCGGACGGCGCAGGCGGCGGCGGTCGTGACGCGGCCGTTGTCGTCGAGGTGGCGGACCCGCTGACCGCAGGGCAGCGCCCAGAGGTCCTCGGACAGGTCGCGGGGGTTCACTTCGATCTCGCCCAGCCGGAGCGTCATGCCGGTCAGCCCGGCGCCCGGCCAGGACAATTCGATGCGGTGCGGCAGCACGACGTCGGTCTTCGGACAGCGGCGGTGATCCTGAAGCTCGGCCCGGGCCAGCGGGGCGCCGGTGGCGGCGTCCCGCAGTTCGTGGGCGAGAATCTGGCCGTGGTCGGCGTCCACGTCGATCACCCGCAGCACGCGGCGGCCGGCGGCGTCGGTGCGGTGCGAGACGAGATGCCAGATCGGCCCGCCGTTCGGAGCCTTCTGCAACGTGACCGACCGCGGGTCCAGCGGGGCCACGCCCAGCACTTCCATCAGCCAGTCCGGATCGAACGGGATCTGCATCCCGCCCCGCCGCTCCGCGTCGGCACGGACGGCGTCGAAGCTGGCGTGCCGGCAGGTGAGCGTTTCCGGACCCCGGCCGCTCACGGTGGGATTCACCCAGCACCAGACGCGATCCGCGTTGGAACCGACGTCCGCCACCGGGATCATCATCGCCTTGGCCTTCAACCGCAGCCGGCGGGGGTATTGGACGGCGATCTGCCCGGAGGCGTCCGGGGAGTTGGGCACCTCGACGGTCAGCTTCCGGCACTGCCAGCCGGAGGTCCGGGCGGCTTGATCGTTGATGTGGCGAACGAGTTGCTCGCGGGTGGTGTCCTCCGACAACGTCTGCCTGCCATGCCACGGTCCCGGCTTCGTCGTCAGACAGCCGGCCCCGCAGCAGACCGCCCCCACGCTCGCCAGCAGGGCGAGGCGGCGGGAGATCGGCGGGAGGGGACGCGGGGTCATCCGTGACCGGCGGAAAGGAGCGGCGGGCGAGGGGGGAGAGCGGAACGCGGGCTAGTCGGCCTGCTCCCGGAGCAGTTCGGGCAGGCCGGCTTCGAGCCCGCCCACCTCCTCTTCCGACAGCGCCAGGTCGGGCACCTCGAACGGCCCCTCGCCGCCGCTGCCGACGAGGACCAGCACGCGGCCGTTCTCCGTATCGCGGGCTTCGGAGAGTTCGAGCCGTCCGTCTGAAAGCAGCAACAGCGCCAGGGTGTATCGGATGCGAGCCTGCCGCTCGTTGTTCGCGTCCGCGGCGTCGCCCAGCGATTCCAGCAGGGCGAGCAGTTCGTCCGCTCCCAGCGGGGCGGCGTGAGGTTCCTCGACCGCCTCCGGCGCCCGCACCGCCCAGTGCCCGATCGTGCCGGCCGGCGGGCCGTCCCAGGCGGACAGCAACACGTCGACCCGCTGATGAGAGCCGTCGACGTCGACGAGCGCACTGCGCACGACCGCCCCCGGGGGGAACGGCTGGCCGGTGGCGGCGAGGCTTTAGCCATCGGGCGGACGTGATACTCCACGGTGCGGGACCTCTCTCGTTTAGCGGTTCGAGGGAGATGCCGACAGCCCGGAACCGGCCGACGCGGCTTGAACCGGGCGCTGGGCGACCCGCCCGGGAACCTGCACCGAGAACCGCCGCCCGCACCGCGGGCAAGCCCCCGCGGCGACGCCAGTTCCGTCCGGATAGCCCCGGGCGTATTGCCCGCAGCAGGACGTGCGCACGCCGACGAACGAGGCGGCAGCGGCGCGGGGATCAGGCACGCCCCCGCCATCGACGGATCGCGGGGGCCTCGATGAGCGGCGTGGGGGAAACCCGCACAGCTTCACGCACAGTTCATGCCTGATTCACGCCCGAAGCGAGGCCGTCACCCGCCCAGGAACGTCCGCAGGCGGTCCAGGCCGCGTTCGATAGTCTCCGTGTCCGTGGCGTAACTCATGCGGACGAAGCCGGGGGCGCCGAAGGCGTCGCCGCTGACCAGCGCCACATGGGCGTCCTCCAACAGCACGTCGCAGAACTCCGTGCTCGTTTCGCAGGTGCGGCCGTGCGGACCGAGCGGCTTGCCGAAGTGGGAGCCGACATCGAAGAAGGCATAAAACGCCCCCTCCGGTCCGCAGGGGGGCACCCCCGGCAGCGAATTGACGCCGGCAAGGGCGATGTCGCGCCGCTCCGCGAACCTCCGCCGCATCGTCTCCACGCACTCCTGCGAGTTCTCCACCGCGGCCTTCGCGGCGAACTGGCTCACGCTGCACGGGTTGCTGGTCTCCTGGCTTTGCAGCTTTGTGCAAGCTTTGGCAATCGGTTCCGGCGCCAGCATCCAGCCGATCCGCCAGCCGGTCATCGCGTACGCCTTGGAGACGCCGTTGACCGTGATCGTCCGCGCCTTCACCTCTTCCCCCAGGGCGGCGAAGGAGGTGAACTCCGCATCGCCGTACAGCAGCTTCGAGTAGATCTCGTCCGATAGGCACCACACGTCCCGCTTGACGATCACCTCGCCCAGCGCCGCGAGCTGATCCCGCGTGTACACCGCTCCGGTGGGGTTGGAGGGGGAGTTGAGCATCACCAGCTTGGTGGCGTCGGTGATGGCCCCGTCGAGCTGCTCCGCGGAGCAGACCCAGCCGTCCTCGCGGGTCGTCGGCAGCAGTACGGGCGTGGCGCCGGTGAGGGCGACGAGGTCCGCGTAGCTCACCCAATACGGCGTGGGGATGACGACCTCGTCGCCCGGGTTCAGCAGCGCCGCGAGCACGTTGTGAATGGTGTGCTTCGCCCCGTTGGAGACGACGCACTCGGCGTCGTCGTACTGCACGCCGGTGTCGCGGGCGTGGGCGGCGACGATCGCCTCCTTCACCTCGGGCAGGCCGCCGGCCGGGGTGTAGTGGGTCTTGCCGCTGTCCATCGCGTTCTTGGCGGCGGTGCGGATGTGCAGCGGGGTGTCGAAGTCCGGCTCGCCCAGCGTGAAGTTCAACACGTCCGCCCCGCTGGCCTTCAGGGCCTTCGCTTTGGCGGCGGCGGCCATCGTCGCGGAGGGGGCGATCCGGGCGAGGGCGTCGGACTGAACGAACTGCGGCATGGGACGATATCGGAGGTGGGAGGGCGGATGGCGGATGGCCGGCGTCCGCGGGGAGGATTCTGACCGGTCGCCGGGCGATCCGAAAGGCGGCCCCCGGACGCGGCCGAGACGGTTAGAATCCTCCGCAAACTGATCGACCCGCCCGGGAGTTCCTCTTGCGACGCCCCACCGCCGTTCCGCTGCTCGCTCCCGCGTCCTTCGCGTTCCTCCTGCTCGCGGGTTGCGGGGAGCCGCAGCCGTACCGGGCGGAGACCGAACTGCGGGCGGACGGCACCGTTTCCCGCACCGTGCAGCAGGACGATCTCGCCGGCACCGACGCCGAATGGGACGGCGTCCGCACCGCCCGCAAGACCGGCGCCGACGATTGGCCCACGCCGCTCGCCGGCGTGCCGACCGACGCCCACGGAACCACCAAGATCGCCTGGGGCGACTTTCTCTCCCCCGCGGCCATGCCGAACCACATCCGGGAGGGCGCCGGCGCCCCCACCCGCCTCGCCCGCACGCCGGTCGTCACCGATCACGGCATCCTCACCGTGTACGAGTGGCGGGAAACGGTGGAACCGGGCACCGACCTGCTGCGGGCGGACGCCGCTCGCAGCGAACTGGTGCAATCGATCGCGGACCTGCTCGAAGCAGCCGCCGCCGAAGCCCTCCCGCCCGGCACGAACGCGGCGCCGCTGGTCCGCTACGTTCGCACCACCGGGGACGCTTTCACTTCTGACGTCCTGCGGCTGTGGTTCCGCGAGCTGAAGCGACCAACCGAGGAAGAAGGCGGCCCGCCTATCAACCCTCTGCCGTGGGCCGAACTCTTTCGTGACTACGGCCTCGATCTGTTTGATGCCGACGGCGAGCCCCTCGTCGGCGAACCGGCGGCGGAGCGGCTTGGCATATTCATCGAGCAGCAGGTGCGTAGTCGTCTCCTCACCGCCGACGGCGGCCCGCTCGATGACGAGACGTGGGCGCAGATAAGCTTCGATTCGGAGACCTTGACCGACGCTGACCGGACAGAGGCTGAAGCTCATTGGGACCGTGCCGCGGTCGCGGTGTACGGCTCTGTCGAGCAGCGAGACGCCCACTTCGCGAAGTTGTTCGCCGATCTGCTGGGCGGAGTCTTTTCCCTCGCTATTCAACGACCGCGAGTTCGTGTACCGCCACAAGATGCCCGGCGTGATATTGGAGACAAGCGGCGTCGTCCTTGCCTCCGGCGGGAGTAGGGACGAACACGGCGCTCCCGTGCCGGCCGAAGCCCTGTTCCGTTTTGACTTCACGGACGCCTTCCCGGACGGCCGCGAGATGACCGCCCGCTCCGTGTTGATCGACGCGGAGGCCCAGCAGCGGTTGCTCGGCGACGTGCGGATCAACACGCCGGCGGAGATCGTGCGGTTTCTCGAACTGCTGGAACACCCCGCGGTCGCCCGGCGCTGGGAGCGGTGTCTGGAAGCGGATTCCGTCGAAGAACTGCGTCGGGTGAGCTTCGGCGACGCCGGCGTGCTCGCCCGGTTGCTGCTCGGTCCGCCGCCGGGGGGCGAAGGCGGGTCGTGAGTCCGGCGGATCGGCTATCCTGCCTGCATGCCCGGCAACACCTTCGGCCATTCCCTCCGCCTGACCACCGCCGGCGAGAGCCACGGGCCGGGCAACGTCTGCATCCTCGACGGCGTCCCGCCCGGCCTCCCGCTGACGGTGGAAGATTTCGCCGAAGACCTCGCCCGCCGCCGGCCGGGGCAGTCCAAGATCGTCACCCAGCGGAAGGAGCCGGACACGCCGGAGATCCTCTCCGGCGTGTTCGAGGGGCGCACCACCGGCACGTCGCTGGCGATCCTGATCCGCAACGCCGATCAGCGCAGCCGCGACTACTCAGAGATCAAAGACCTCTACCGCCCCGGCCACGCGGACCATTCGTTCGACGCGAAATACGGCGCCCGCGACTACCGCGGCGGCGGACGCAGCAGCGCCCGGGAGACCAACGTCCGCGTCGCCGCGGGGGTGATCGCCAAGAAGATTCTCGCCCACGCCTTCGACGCGAGGGTCGTCGCCTATGTGAAGAGCGTGGGCGAGATCGACGCCGACGTGCCCGACCCGGCGGCCGTCACGCTTCAGCAGGTCGAAACGCTGGCGGACGGGGAGCCGAACGTCGTCCGCTGCCCCGACCACGCCGCCGCCGCCGCGATGGTGGCGCTAATCGACGCGGTGCGGAAGGACCGTGACAGCGTCGGCGGGACGGCGGAGGTCGTGGTGACCGGCGTGCCCGCGGGGCTGGGCGAACCGGTGTTCGACAAGATCAAAGCGGACCTCGCCAAGGCGTTGTTCAGCCTGCCCGCGGTGACCGGCGTGGAGTACGGCAGCGGCTTCTCCGCCGCCCGCATGCGCGGCAGCGAACACAACGACCTGTTCGAACCCCACCCGAACGGCCCGCCGCGAATCGGCTCCGCCAGCAATCGGCACGGCGGGATGCTCGGCGGGATCACCAGCGGCCAGCCGATCGTGCTGCGGTGTGCGATCAAGCCCACCAGTTCCCTCCCCCGGGAGCAACGCACCGTCAATCAAGCGGGCGAGGCCGCGACCATCGTCACCAAGGGCCGCCATGACCCCTGCCTGCTCCCGCGGTTCATCCCGATGGCGGAGGCGATGGTGGCGCTAAGCCTCGCCGACCACTACTTGCGATGGCGCGGCCAGTGCGGGACGATCGACGCGTGAACCCGAGCGCTCACGCACCCGCCGACGCCGACGCCGACAGCGACGCCGCCGTGCGTCCCGTCCGCGATCGGGCGGAGGTGGAGGCCCGGATCGCCGCCCTCGCCCCGACGCTGCGGGCGTTGGGCGTGGAACGCGTGCGGCTGTTCGGCTCCTTCGTCCGTGGCGAGCAGACGGCGGAGAGCGACGTCGATTTACTGGTCGACGTCCGAAAGGGCACAACGCTCTTCGGTTTGGTGCGGATCCTCGATGTGCTCGAACCTTCGCTGTCCCGAGACGTCGATCTGCTCACCCCTGGCGGTTTGAGCCCCTACATCGGACCCTCGATCTTGAAAGAAGCGAACGATGTCGCCCTCGCCGCTTGAGCGTCTGAAACAAATCCGCGACGAATGCGAATTTCTCAGCCGCGCTATCGGCGCCGCTGATCTGGCGTCATTTCTAGAAAGCGGCGTATTGCTGCGTGCGGCGGAGCGAAGCTTCACGATCACTGGGGAAGCCGTGAAGGCCGTACCCGAGGAGATTCGGCAACAGGCGCCCGATGTGAAGTGGCGGGAAGCCTGGAAAATGCGGGATTTTCTTTCCCACGTTTACTTCCACGTCAACGCGACGATCCTCTGGGAAACGGTCCGCGACGACGTGCCTCCGCTTCTCGATGGTGTGTCCGCTCTGATTGATCGACTCGGACCCGAAAACATCAACGCATCAGACCAGCAGACTTGACCGATATGTGGCGCCAAACCACCCTCACCCTGCCGTCGCACCGGCGGGGGTTTCACCTGATCACTCCCGCAATTCTGGAGGCGGTTCCGGAGGTTCGCGGCCTGCGGGTCGGGCTGTTGCACGTGTTCATCCAGCACACCTCGGCGTCCCTGACGCTCAACGAGAACGCGGATCCGGACGTACGGGTGGATTTCGAGACCGCGATGAACGCCGCGGTGCCGGAGGATCTGCCGTACGTGCACACGATCGAGGGCCCGGACGACATGCCGGCGCACGTGAAGGCGTCGCTGCTGGGCTCGTCCGTCAGCGTGCCGATCACCGACGGGCGGCCGAACCTCGGCACCTGGCAGGGCGTCTACCTGTGCGAACACCGCGACCGCGCCACCCCCCGCACGCTGGTGCTGACCCTCACCGGCGAATGACCGCCGGCAAGTCGCCGGCTACGATGCCGCCCCCCGTCCCCGTAGCTCAGCAGGATAGAGCGGCGGATTCCTAATCCGCAGGTCGGTGGTTCGAATCCACCCGGGGACGCTTTTCATCCGCTGCGTCTGTCTGACCGAACCCGTGAGACGACGGTCCGCGCAAGGACCGACGGTGTGCGTCAGCGCACAACGCCCAGCACGCGGGCGGAGGGGCGGGTGAGGTCGACGGGGACGCCGTTGGGGGTGACCGCAGACTGCTCGTTGCCGGCCTCGTCCCGGGCGGTGACCCGTACGTAAACGGCGCCGGTCCGGCCGTGCCGCCCGGGGCGGAGCGGCAGCGACACGGCGCCGACGTCGGCGGACCAGTCGCGGACGACTTCCCACGGGCCGGCCGGCGAATCCGCCAGTTCGACCCGCACGGGCGCGGCGGCGGGGCGGTCGTCGCGGGTCCGCCAACTGAGCGTCAGCGTGTTCGCCTCGGCGCCGCGTCCCTGGGCGGCAGACAGGATTTTGACCGACGGCGGCGTGCCGTCCACCGTCACCCGCACGTCCGGGGCGTCGCCGGACCGCGGCGGCGACTGCACCAGGCCGGCGCCGCTCCGCACCCGCACGCAAAAGCCGTACTCGCCGTCGCTGGGCACGGAGACCTCCGCCGGGCTCGTTCGGTCGGCGTCCTGACCGTAGCTATACCAGTGCCGACCGCCGTCCGGAGTGATGTACAGGTCCACCTTCCCCACGCCGCTGCTGCCGACGGCGTCGACCGCGTAACCGATCTTGAAGGACCGGGATTGCTGCGTCGGCCGAGGCGAGGGCGACGGGGCGGGCGAGCGTACGGCAGGCGACGGAGCGTAGGGGGCCGCGGACTGGAGAGCGCCGGCGGCGACGACTCCGGACGGAGCCGGGAGCCGCGGCGGCACGTTCGGCTCCGTTGAGAACCCGTCCGTCCGACGGGTCGCGGAGCCGACGTTGCCCGCCGCGTCGGCGACCGTCACCGTCACCGTTCCGGTCGCTCGCTGGGCTGGGATGCGGAAGGAACCGGACAGCCCCGCGGCGACCGGCACCCGCTGGGCGACCCCGCCGTCGGGCGTGAAGGTCACCACCAGGGAGGCGGGGTCAGCGGCGGCGTCGACGGCGTTCCAGCGAACGTCGACCGTGCCGTCGCCGGCGGGGGAGGCGTCGAGGGCGACCGTCGGGGGCACGCGATCCGTGCGGACGTGCAGTTGCGGAACGATCAATACGTCGGCCGGCGCGGGCATCCCCTGGGCGTCCACGGTGAGGACGCTGAACCAGTAATCCCCGTCGGCGGGGGGGACGAACCGAAAGCCGCCGCCGCCCGGGGCCGCCCGACCGGCCTCCCGCCACTGCCGACCGCGGTCGGCGCTGACCAGCAACCGGGCCTCGGTCGCCCCGGCGGCGGCCAGATCCGCGGCACTGGCGGCGAACGGGATGGTGAACGTCTCCCGGTTGCTGTGCACCACCTCTTGCGCAACCGCGGGCTCCTGCGCAACCACGGGCCCTTGCGCAACCGCGGGGGTCGCGGCGCACGCTCCCAGGCAGAACGCAGCGCCGGCGAGGGCGGAGGGAGCCGCCGCGGCGGAGAGGAGTCGTCGGAAGATCGGACGCGGCATCACACCCGGGGAGCCGAAGGACGGCGGGAGCCTCACGGCGGCCGATCCTGCGAGACGCGGAATCGGCCGACCGGGGCGGTCGTGTCGGTGGTATCGGCCGTCGGGTCGTCCGCGGGCGAATCAAATTGAGGATTTTTCCGCGCAGCGGCGTGTCGCTCTTACACGACGGGTGCTCCGGAAGCGTCGCGTTCTCGGCGGTGACCGCGCTCCAGCAGCGGCGACGCCCCCTGAAAACATGCAGCGGGCGTCGATCTCAGGGCGTTCCGAACGGGTTCGGCACGCCGGGTGCATGGAGGTTCCTGCGGTGTCGACCCGATTCGACCGCCGGGGGCTGAAATGCACCCGATCGGCTCGTCTCCGCGGCCGATCGTCCGGCTGGTGTGGCTCGCTCGGTGCGGGTCCGCATCGCTCGGGCGGAGCCGGCCGCGGCGCCGACATCCCGGATGCCGCTCCTCCCGTTCGCGGGACGGGCGGCCTCGACCGTCCCCCCCCGCGGGACCGTCCGCCCCACCCGCGATTCGTCCCCGAATCGCACGTTCCTGGCAATGACGCCGGACGTCGGGCGGCCGGCACGACGTGCAGGAGGCTCGTTGCGCCCGTTCCCGATCTCCCTTCGCAGCGCCCGGCAGCTTAGACTATCCCCCGTCCTGGATAGTCCGCCCCCGGGCCCGCCTCCACGGAACCGCCCCGCCCGATGCCCGCCTCCAAGAACTTCTCCGGCCGACGCGATTCCGTGAAGAAAAAAGACGCCAACTGCTCGTTCTGTCGGAAGTCCTACCGGGACGTCGGCCCCCTCGTTGAGGGCCCGGACGATTGCTACATCTGCGGGAACTGCATCGACCTCTGCGAGTCGATCCTCGACCAGGAGCGCAAACGCCGCGGCGGGACCGCGTTGTTCAACAACGTGCCGACCCCCCGGGAGATCGTCACGCACCTGGACGAGTACGTCATCGGCCAGGACAGCACCAAGCGCTGCCTCGCCGTGGCGCTGCACAACCACTACAAGCGCCTGATGCACCAGGAGGAAGAAGGCGACGATGTGGAGATCGAGAAATCGAACGTCCTGCTCGTCGGCCCGACCGGTTGCGGCAAGACGTTGATGGCCAAAACGCTGGCCAAAATCCTCGACGTCCCCTTCGCCATCGGCGACGCCACGACCCTCACCGAAGCGGGCTACGTCGGCGAGGACGTGGAGAACCTGCTCCTCAAACTGCTGCACGCCGCAGACTTCGACGTCGAAGCCGCCCAGCGGGGAATCATCTTCCTGGACGAGATCGATAAGATCGGGAAGACCTCCCAGAACGTCTCCATCACCCGCGACGTGAGCGGCGAAGGCGTTCAGCAGGCGTTGCTCAAGATGCTCGAAGGCACCGTCGCCAACGTCCCGCCGCAGGGCGGACGCAAGCACCCGGAGCAGCAATACATTCAGCTCGACACCCGCAACATCCTGTTCATCTGCGGCGGGACCTTCGTCGGTCTGGAAGAGATCATCGCCCAGCGGTTGGGTCGCCGGGCGATCGGCTTCAACCGGTTCGGCAGCGAGGACAGCGTCGAACGCAGCAAGGACTTGCTCGCCCACGTGACCGTGGACGACGTGCTGGAGTTCGGGCTGATCCCGGAACTCGTCGGTCGGCTGCCGGTGCTGTCGTCCCTCGCTCCGCTGGGCGAGGACGACCTGGTGAACATCCTCACCGAGCCGAAGAACGCGTTGGTCAAGCAGTACAAGAAGTTCTTCGAGATGGAGGGCGCCGACCTCCAGTTCACCGAAGGCGCCCTGCGGGAGATCGCCAAGGTGGCCCGTGAGAACGACACCGGCGCCCGCGGTTTGCGGAGCGTCGTCGAGGGCGGCATGTTCGACCTGATGTACGACCTGCCGGAGTCCGGCAAGGGCCAAACCTACGTCATCACCGAGGAGATGGTCCGCGGCGGGTTGGCCGGCGCCCCGATCCATCGGGCCGCCGCCTGACCACCGACGACTGCCAGACGTGACCGGCCCGCCGGTCCCCGCGAGAGCGGTCGGCGGGGAACGCTCGACTCGACGGTGTGGGTGGCACGGTTTGTGCCGCCCGACCGTCGGCTCTTTGCGCCGCCGCATGAAAAATGCGTGTTCGCCGCACCGACGATCGGTAGAGTGGGCGGGGTTCGTTCCGACCCCCGCGAGACTGTTCCGTGGCCGCCGAGTTCCTGCTCCCCCGCAGCGAAGGCCGCCCCCTCACCGTTCGGCTGGAGCGGGACGCCGTCGTCGGTCGTGGCACCGATGCGGGATTGCGGATCTCCTCCCGTCGGGTCAGCCGCTCGCACTGCCACGTGGCGGTCGACGGCGTCACCGTGCGTGTACGGGACCTCGGCAGCCGAAACGGCACCTTCGTCAACGGCGAGGGGGTCGGCAAGGAGGAGGTGGAGGTCCCGCTGGGGGCGACGCTGTCGATCGGCGGAGTGACGATGCGATTGGTCCGGGCCGGAGACCGCACCTATCGACCCGACGGCGCCGCCATGCTGGCGGAGGTCGAGTCCCACATCAGCGAGGGAGAGTTGCAGGACTCGCCCGGCGGCGTCGTGGTTGGTGAAGAGTCGTCCGCCGATCTCAGCGACGATTCCGTGCTGGTCACCGACAGCGGCGAGTTCGCCCCTCCCCGGGACGTGCCGGACCGACCCTCCCCGATCACCGCGGACTCCGCCGGGCAGCCCCGGCCGCAGCCCCAGGCGGAGGCAGAGACGCAGCCGGAGCCCGTGGAGGTCGAGCAACTTTCCCTCAGCGACGCCCCCTCCGCCGCGGCGGTCGTGGCGGACGCGGAGGAGACTGAGGATTTAATCGACGCGGTGGAGGAGATGGTCGACGAGCAGGCTTCGGATGACGAGAGCGATGCCGGAGACGAGGCCGTCGAACTGACGTTGGAGGTCGGCGGCGACGGCGCGGAGGAATCGCCGATAGCCCCGTTCGGCGGCGACGACGGCAGCGAGACGCTGGCTGATGAAGACGCCGCCTTCGACTTCCTCAACGACGACGGCCCCTCCGCGGCCGACGCGGATTCGTCCGCCCTCGCCACCCTGCCCGGGGCCGACGCGGAGGATCAATCCTCCTTCGCCGGCTTCAAGAACGAGAGCGACGACGAAGACGTGGACAGCTCGCTGCTCGGCTTTCTCAACGACCCGAAGTGACGACGCCCCCTACGACGCCCCCCGCGACGACGCCGGATCCCGGCACGGAGGGCGCTTCGATCGACGCCGTGGGCGCTGCTCCCCGGGCCGTGCTGCTTGTCTGCGGTGATCTGCTGACCGGCGGCCCGCTGGTGCAAGCCATTCGCACCGCCGGGCTGCGGCCGGTGCGGGCGTTGAGCGTTGCCAAGGCGGTCCCCGGCGACGCCGCGGCGATGATGCTGGATCTCTCGCTGCCCGGGGCGGCGGCGTGGCTCGCCGCGTTGCCGGAGGACGCCCCGCCGACGCTCGCCTTCGGCCCGCACGTGTTGGGAGAGCTGTTGAAGACGGCCCGAGCCGCGGGTCGTGGGCCGGTGCTGACGCGCAGTCAACTGGCCGGCGGCGTGCCGGCGTGGCTCGCCGGCTTCGCCTGATCGCCGGCTCGCTTCTGCCAGACGGTGAGGGCGTAGACCGCAGCGAACCCCACCGCTGCGGCGACCAGCCATAACAGCCAATCCGCGGGGCCGCTTTCTTCGGGATCGTTGAGGAAACCAGTGCGGATCACCGGGGCGACGCTGCCCCACAACACGCCCAGCAGCAGGGCGGCCATTGCCCGCTCGTACCGTTTGAGCAGCCATTTGAGCAGGTTCGACACGATCACCAGCCCCACGATCGCCCCCAACGCGTACGGCAGCAGGATCGGTCCCCAGGCGCCCACCGGTGCCCCCTCCCCCCAGCCGACCAGCGACCCGAGCCATGGCAGCGGCTGGCCCAGCGACCAGACGGTCGGTTCGTAGCGTCCCAGTGCCAGCTTGACCGTCCCGCCGGAGACCCCCGGCAGCACCATGGCCCCATACGCCGCAGCCCCGGCGACGGCGTCCAAAGGAACGTCGTGCGTGGGCCGGTAGTCATCCCCCAGTTCGACATGCTTCTCCGGCGGGGGGAGCAGCGCCAGCGAGGCCATCAGCACGAACCCCAGCGGGATCAGCCCCCAGGCCCACCGCGGGTCGCTCGTCTGCACCGGGGCCTTCTGGAAGATCGCCCACACCACCGGGGAGCCGGCCAGCGTCATGCCGATGAACAGGCTATACGCGAGGGCTTGGTACCGATCGACCGCCTCCGCGACCGGCCCGCCGAGCAGCCCCATCGCCGCGAACTTCGCCGCGAACAGCAGGGCCACGAACGTCACCGCCGGCCGGGTGAAGCGTCCGTGAGAGATCGCCGCCATCGCGTCGACGAAGTGGGCGTACAGCCCGCAGACCAGAATCATCGTGCCGCCGGAGACCCCCGGCACGAGGTTCGCCGTGCCCATCAATCCGCCCGCCAGCAGCGTGCGGACCGGCGGGACCGACGACGGCCCGGCCGGATCCTCCAGCGGCGGGGCGGCGTCGAAATCGCGTTCGAGCTGCTCGTCCGACACGAGCGGCGGGTCGGGCGGGGACGGCGGGTCGGGCGGGGGCGGGGCGTCGGCCATGCGGGGAACCCTGCCCCGTCCACCGGCGATCCGCCACCGAAGTTCCCCGACCGTCGCGACCCGACGCGATCCTTCCCGGCTTCACTCCGCGATCGCCGCGGCGCCGGCACCGGTCGCGGCGTCGCCCGCCTCGTAGACCGCGGTCGCGGGGAGGGCGAAGCGGATCTTCGCATCGTCGAACCGCTGCACCACGGTCCGGTTCACCAGGTCGCAGTGGGCCAGGTAGGAGAACCACCCGCGTTCGGTGTCCCGCTGCGGGGCTTGCTCCTCGGGGTGCATCAGATACCAGTAGTCGGCCCGCAGGTTGAAAAAGTACTCGCCGACCGCTTCGAAGTTCACCTTCGGCGGGCGTTCTTCGAGGTTCCCCTGCCCGTCGCCGACGACCGCGTCGCTGGTCAGCACCTCCTTGAGGATGCGACCGGCTTCGGCGAGTTGCGCGGGCGGGGTGTCGAGCGGCAACCGCACGTCGAACACCCGCCGCAGGTACTTGCGCAGCGAGAGATTCTCGACCGGCTTGTCGACGAAATTGCTGTTCGGGACGGACCACATCTCGCCCGTCAACAGCCGAACGCGGGTCGCCTGGAGGCTGACGTCGGCCACCTCGCCGCACTTCCCCTCGAAGCTGATCCAGTCGCCCACCAGGAAGGGGCGGGTGCCGAAGATCATCGCCCCGCCGAACAGGTTGGCGACCGCGTCCTTCGCCGCGAGACCAGCGAGAGGGCCAACAATCCCACGCCGCCCAGCACCGCGGTGACGTTCCACTGAACAGGTTTTGAACCACGAACAGCGTGAGGATCACCCCGACGGCGAGTCGCAGCGCCCGGCGGAGGACGGTGGTGCTCATGCGGGCGTACTGATCGTCGTCGTGGAAGGCGACCCGGCGGACGCCGAGGATCGCCAGTTCCAGCAACGACACCGCCAGCCACCCGCCGGCGACCACCAGCAACAATTCGGCGATCCCCCAGCGGGCGTTCTCCAACGTGGGGGTCAGTTCCAACGCCGCCGTCCCCGCCAGCAGGCCGAGCACGATCAGCACCAGCCCGATCGGGATCGCGAGCCTCCGGAGCGCCGGGCCGACCACGTCGCCGCCCAGCTTCTGCAAGGCGCTGCCGTCCTCTTTGGACAGCCAGCCCGCTGCCTTGTTCAACCCTTTCGTCGTCAACCAAGCCGCGACGCCGCCGGCGATCAGCCCCAGCGCGGCGACGATCCACGCCCACCACGGCGACTGGATGAGCGCCGGAACCACCGCCCGCACGAAGGCTTCGCCCCGCACCGCCTCCCGCGGCCGTGGGGGGATCGACGCGAGGCTGTCCGCCAGATCCGCCGCCCCGGCGACGGTCTCCGGGGTGAACCGCCAGCCGTCGGGGGTGCGTTCCAACACAACTTCGCCGTCCGGGGCGCCGTCCTTCAGCGCCGCGTAGGCCCAGTCGCTGTCGACGCCGCGGGGGAACAACTCCCAGCGGGTGACGCCCTCCCGCTCGCACCGCTCCGCGTCCGGCAGCGACGACGACACGACCTCCGGCAACCGCACGAACACGTCCCAAGACGTTCCGCCGCGTCCTCCTTTGACGCAGTTCCCCCCGACGCATCCGCAGATTCAGACGGGTCCGAGAGCGTCGTCAGCGCCCGCGGACAGCGCGGAACGGTCGCCGAGCGAGACGCGATCCATCGCCCCGGTGAAGGTCATCACCGCATCGCGGGGGCCGTCGGTCGAGTTCCATTCCGGCGGCCCGGCCGCGGCTCGATCGGAGCGGAACAGGCCGGTGAACGCTTCGCCCGCCCCGCGAAGCAGTTCCAACGCCCCGACCCGCGTGCTGTCCGGCCGACCGCCGGCGGGGCCGGGACCGTCCGATCCGGAGAACTGGGCGGATGCGGATGCGGCGCAGACCCCCAACCAGCACGACAGTGAGAGCAGAATGGTTCGGATCATGGGAGCGAGCGACGCTTGCGAATTCGCGGCGCGGGAGGATCGGCCGGCGCCGGTGAAACCGCAAGCGGGGCTCAGCAGGGCTTCCACTCGCGCAGCTGCAATTGGACGGATTCGCCGTTCTTCCAGCGATTCACCTCCGCGGTGAACGACACCGCCAGCGGGCCGACCGCCAGCGTGTCCGCCTCCGCGGCCCGGCCCCACGCGACCGCCTTCATCACCCGACCGGTCTGGGCGAGACGGGCGGACAGGTGCGATTGATCCCGGCCCATCGTCCGCGGCTCCCCGTCCAGCGTGACCTCGGTCGCGACGAACACCGGCCGGCGATTCGATTTACCAAACGGCCCCAGCTTTTCGTCCAGTTCCTTCACCGCGTGCAGCGTGCAGTCCGCCAGCCGCACCTCCGCATCGACCCGCGCGTCGGCGGCTTCGGGACGGAAGTGGGCGGCGACGTCCGCGGCGAACGCTTCGCGGAAGGCGTCGAGGTTCTCCCGACGCACCTTCAACCCCGCGGCCGCCGGGTGACCGCCGAAGGTTTCGAGGTGCTCCGCACAGCGGGCGAGGCTGGCGTGCAGATCGAACCCCGGGCGGGACCGGGCGGAGCCGGCCCCGAGGTTCGCATTCCCGCCGTGGCCGAACGCAATCACCACCGACGGCGTCTCGAAATGCTCCGCGACCCGCCCCGCGGCGATGCCCACCACCCCGGCGTGCCAGTCGCCCGAGGCGAGCACGAGCCCCGGCCGTTCCGCCCAGCCCTCGTCGACGGCCTGCCGCCTTGGCCGCCTTCACCACATCGGCCTCCGTTTTCTTGCGGGTCTCGTTGAGGGTGTCGAGGTAATCCGCCAGTTGGGCGAAGCGTTTGACGTCGCTCGAAAGCAGCAGATCGACGGCGAGACTCGCCTGCTCCAACCGACCGGCGGCGTTGATGCGGGGGCCGACTTGATAGCCCACGTCCTCCGCGGTGATCGGCCGGCCGTCCTCGATGCCGCACACCCCCAGCAGCGCCCGCAATCCCGGCGGGGCGTGGTGGTAGAGGCTTCGCAGTCCGACGTGGACGAAGGTGCGGTTCTCGCCGGTCAGCGGGACCATATCCGCCACCGTCGCCAGCGCCACGAGGCCGAGGGAGCGGATCAGCCACGCCTTGAACCGCTCGTTGACCCGTCCCCCGTCGCCGAGTCGCAACGCGATCTCCCAGGCGAGTTTGAACGCCACGCCGGCGCCGCACAGATCGCCGAACGGATATGCCGACGCCGCGTCCGGCCGGCGGGGGTGCACCACGACCGCCGCCGGCGGCAGGCGCTCGCCGGGGGTGTGGTGGTCGGTGACGATCAATTCGAGCCCCAGTTCCCTCGCCCGCTCCGCCTCCGCGACCGAGGTGATCGCCGCAGTCCACGGTGATGACCAGGCGGTCCGGCTCCTCGGCGTGGAGCCGTTCGATCGCGGCCACGTTCAGCCCGTAGCCGTCGCCGCGGTTGGGGATGACGTAGTCCGCGTTCGCCCCGGCCAACCGCAGACAGTCGACCAGCAATGCGGTCGAGGTGATGCCGTCCACATCGTAGTCGCCGAAGATCGTGATCCGCCGATCCGCCCGCACCGCGGCGACGACGCGGTCCGCGGCCTCCGTCACGCCGGGCAGTCGGTGCGGCTTGTGCAGATCGTTCGCCGAGGGGGTGAGAAACGCCTTGGCGGCGGCCGGTTCGTCCAGGCCGCGGGCGATCAGCACCTGGGCGGTCAGCGGTCCGATCGACAGCGCCTCCGACAGCCGCCGCACGCGGGTCGGGTCCAGCGGGGTGAACCGCCACGGGAGAGACATCGGCGGGGGCCCGCGCGGGGGTGGGGGGATCGGTGGTCAGGGTAGAACGGAGGACGGCGGCGTGACCATGCCGGCGCCCGGCCGGCGCTTTGCGGGACGACGGCCCCACGCACCGGGCGGGCGGAGCGTAAACTGACGCGTCCGCCCCCGCCCGTGCCGTGCTAGGATGCCGCCCACCGCCCCCGTCCCCCCCGCCCGCCGATGAGCGCCGCCGCCCTCTCCCCGCAGACCCTCCCGCAGCCGGTCGCCCCGCAGCCGGTCCTCCCGCAGTCGGAGCGGGTCGACTTCGAGTACAGGCCGATCCCGGTCTCCGCGCCGGTCTCGGCGGTGCTGGGGCTTTGCTCGCTGTGGTCGTTCCTGCCGGAACTGGCGATCCCGGCGGTTCCTGATCGCCGCCGCGGGGCTGGTCACGGCGTTGGCGGCGTGGCGGGCGATCCGCACGCAGGACGGCGGCCGGCCTGTGGATGGCGGCGCTGGGCGTGCTGCTCTCGCTGGCGGGGCTCGCCGGCGGGGCGGCGTGGCACTACGTCGCCTATTCCACCGAACTGCCGGAGGGGTACACGCGGCTCGACTTCACCACCGATATCGCCGAAAAGGTCGCCGTCGCCCGTACGGCGGCGTCAGCGACGCGGTCCGCCGGCTGGAGGGCGAGAAGATCTTCCTGAAGGGCTACATGTATCCGGACCCGTCCGGCAAGACGCGAAGACCTCGGGGCGTTCATGTTCGTGAAGGACAGCGGCGAGTGCTGCTTTGGCGGCAAGCCGAAGCTGACGGACATGATCCGGGTCGAGATGGCCGAGGACGCCGCGGACTACTATGACGGACTCGTCAGCGTCGCCGGCACGTTCTACCATCGCGGCGAGACGGGCAGCGAGAAGGACGTGGACCCGCTGTTTCACCTCACCGCCACCCAAGCCGGCCCCGCGAGGACCTCGTTTTGAAGCGGTTCGCCCCCCGGCTCCTCGCCGCCCGCCGCCGCTGTTCTGCTGGTCGCCGGCTGCGGTCCGACCGACGCCGGCGCGGCGTACAGCGACGATCGAGCCCGCGGGCTCGTCGGAAGCGGGCTCCGCGTCTGCCGTGGAACGGGCGCCGGTGAAGACGGCCGACGACGGACACGGCGCCTGCGCCGTCCGCCGACAACGCCGCCCGGCCCGACCGTCGCCCGGTCGCCGCGGAAGTGGACGCGGAGTGGCAGACGACGGCTTCGACGACGGCGGCTTCGACGGCGACGGTTTCGACGACGACGAGCTTCGACGACGGCGGTTTTGACGACGGCGGTTTTCTCCCCGATGCCGCAGACGGACGACGAGTTCGCGCGGGCGGCGACGCGATGCCGCTCTCGCCCGCGGCGTTGGCCCTCGCGGAGCAGCTCGCGGAGCCGCGGGAGCTGGAGTTGCTGGTCCCGGACCGCACCTTCTCCCGGGCCGAGGACGGCACGCTGCGGGTCGTCGTTCGACGATCTGGACCTGCTCAAGGTGCTGAACGCGGAGCCGGTCCCGCGCGGACGTGGTCGATCACTTGCCCGGATTGGCTGCGAGAACTGGACGGCCAGCCGATCACGCTGCGCGGCTTCATGTACCCGACCTACGCCGACCCGGTGCGGGCGTTCATGCTGGCCCGGGACAATCAGATTTGCTGCTTCGGTCGGAACCCGAAGCCGTACGATCTGGTCATCGGTCAAGCTCGCCGAGGGTGAGGAGAGCCGGTACATCCAGAACCGACCGTTCGACGTGGTCGGGACCTTTCATCTCGACCCCGCAGCGGGACGGCGGGGATTGGCTCCGCCTGTACCGGATCGACGGGGCGAAGATCGTGGAGTAAGACGGAGACCGACGCGGGGCGGGAGGCGCCCGCGTTCTCGATCCCCCTCGTTCCCCCTAAAGCGTGACCGCATGACCGCCGCCCTGCTCCTGCTCCGCCGCGTCGCTGCTCGCCCTGCTGCGGGCCTGTCCGTTCTGCGAGGCCCCCGGGCTGACGCTGTCGGACCAGCTGGCCGAAAGCGACGTCGTCGTGCTCGCGGAGTGGCTCGAAGCCGACCGCGGCGGCGACGCCGACCAATCCGGCGTTCACCCGGTATCTGGTGAAGAAGGCGCTCAAGGGGCCGTACAAGCCGGGCAAGAAGCTGAAGCTCGCGCGGCTATCAATCCGGCAAGGTCGGGCGAAACCCTGCTGCTGACCGCCGGCGGCGGGGAACTGCTCGAATGGGACCTGCCGATGCCGATCTCCGCGGACGGGTTCGATTACCTGAAGAACAACCCCGGCCCCGAGTCGCCCGCCGGAGACCGTTTGCGGTACTACCTCAAGCACCTCGAACACCCGGACGACCTTGTCGCGTCCGACGCCTACGGCGAGTTCGGCAACGTCCCGTTCGAAGAGGTCGAAGCGATCGCCGACGAACTGCCCCGTGACAAGATCGCGCCTGGGTCGCCGATCCGGAGACCGATCCGGCCCGACTCGCCTTCTACGGCATGCTGCTGGGCCTGTGCGGTACGGACGCGGACGCGGACGTGCTGCGGAAGCAGCATCTTCACCGGCACGGACGCCGTTCCGCATCGGCATCGACGGCTTGATGAGCGGCTTGCTGCTGCTTGAGGGCGAAGCGGGTCTGAAGGAACTCGAAGACGCCAAGCTGCGGCCGAAGTACGTCGCCGGGGCCGGACGGCGAACCGCTGACGGACGACGAACGGCGATCCGGTCCCGGTGCCCTTCAGCGAGGTCTACGCCGCGATGCAGGCCGTGCGATTCATGTGGACCTACGGCGGCGATCGCATCCCGCAGGACCGCTTGAAGCAATCCCTGCGGCTCCAGCTGGCGTACTCGGACCTCGCCGAGGTGGTCGTCGCGGACCTGTCCCGCTGGAAGGACTGGGCGGCGATGGATCAGATTGCCGGCCTCTATACGAAGGAGGGCTACGACGTGCCCGTCGATCAAGCGGGCGATCATGCAGTACCTGCTGGAAGCCGAACGCGACCGGCCGGAGAATGCCGATCCCGAAGCCGACGATCCCCCGCATGTCGTCGCCGCGAAAGAGCACCTCGCAACGATCGAAGCGCAGGACCCGGAACTGGTGCAACGCGCCCGCCGGACGCTGTACTCAGTCTTCTGATCGCACAGGCTCCCCCGCCAGCGACCAGCGTCCCGGACCCTCCAAGGGTCCGGGACGCTTTTGTTGCGCACGCTTCTGTTACGCAGAACGCGCCGCGGCTCTCAGTTGATCCACGCCGCGAAGCCGATGAAGTTCCCGTTGAACAGCGTCTGGAAGCGACGCCAGGTCGCGGCGTCGGTCACGTCGCCGGTCTCCAGGTACGGCTCTGCGCCAGGTCCCTGAACCCACTCGACCAGATCGAAGCGGCGGGGCTCTTCGAACGCCCGCTTCAGGTTCACGCCCGTCGCGACGCCGTCCGCGTCCCGGGGGATCGAGCGCCAGAACGGCACGAGCTTGTCGCCGTTCAGCAGCGCCTCAGCTTCGTCGAGAAAGGCGAGCCAGCCGTCGACCCGTTCCTTCGTCATGATCATGCCGGTCGAGGACCGCTGGCCGGGGCCGGGGATCCACTCCGTCCACGGCACCCGGGCGGCTCCGTCGCCGGCTCCCTCCTTCGTGACGTCCTCCTCGGCGAGAATAAGGTCCCACATCGCCCGGCTGTGGCCGATCATCCCCAGCAGCCGGCGGCGGGCGTTCTTCATTCGCTCCGGGTCGCGAACGGGGAAGTTCACATGATGCACGGCAGCGACGACATCCGAGATCCGAGCTGCGCTAAACCCGTTCCCGCTGTCCGTCAGCAGGTACGCCGGCACGCCCTCCGGCTTGGCGAAGACGAGATGGGCGCAGTGATTCCACCAGTTCTCCGCGTCGTGGGCGAGCATCGTTTCCAGCAGGGCTCCCAGCAAGTCGCAGTATCCGCGGAGCCATTCCACGTCCGCCCGATCGAAGTGCGTGACCATTCCGGCTCGGTCGCCCGCCCGAGCCCGCTCCGCCGGCGTGCGGGCGGCGTCCAGCCGCGTCCGGCCGCCGTTCATCAACCCGGCCACCGGCAGCAGACCCCCGTCGGCGGGGCCGTTGAGGTCGATCTGGATTCGCCCAAACGCGATCCGCACGTCGACCGGCCCGTCGACCTTCGCGAGGGTCGCGTCCGCTTTGTCCAAAGCGGCGATCACGTCCACCCGCGCCTGTCGCCACTGTTCGTAACGGACGGGCTGCGGGTCGGGATCCGCGGGCGCCGGCAGGCGGGCGAACGGCAGCAGGCCGGACATGCGATCCGTGCTGCCGTGCCGGTGCATGAACCGGGCGAAATCTTCAATCCCGCCGAGGAACTGCACGACGCCCAGCGAGAACAGGGCGTCATCGTCGTCGGAGGCTTCCGCCAAACGGGCCGTCATCGCGGCGTTCGCTCCGGCGAGGTCCCCGGCGGACAGGAAGGCATTAACCGGCGACAGGGCCGCCCGGTCGACGGCCGGGGGCGGATCGTCCGACGCGGCCCCCAGCGGGACCAGGCAGAGGAGGAGCGGGGCGAGCATGAGCGGGGCGGCGGGCGAGCAAAAAGGACGGGAACAGCCGTCGCTACCTGACGCACGACCGCTGCGTTTCATACCACCCCGCGTCTCGGCGGGCGGGCGGGTCGTCGCTCGCTTCCCCCTGGGGCGTCGCGGCGACCACAATGCCGTTTTCTCCCCGGAGTTCGTCCATGCCTCGCAATCTCCTCCGCCCGCTCGTGCGGGCGGCCGCGCTGCTGTCCGCCGCGGTGTGCCTTCCCGCGACGGCGCCGGGCCAAGTTGAACCGCCGGCGCTGCAACCGCCCACGGCATCGCCCGTGGAGAGCCCGCCGCTCAAAGCGGCGCCCGTGTCGCCGCCGCGGAACGTGCTGATCGTGTTCGTTGACGATCTTGGCTGGGCGGATCTCGGCTGTTACGGCAACCCGTTTCACGAGACGCCGCATATCGACAAGCTGGCGACGGACGGCCTGAAGTTCACCGCCGCCTACGCCAGTTGCCCCGTGTGCAGCCCCAGCCGGGCCGCGTTGATGACCGGCCGCGACCCGGCCCGCACCGGACTGACGAACTTCATCCCCGGTCACTTCCGGCCGTTCGAAGCGCTGTTGGAGCCGCCGATCCCCAACCGCCTGCCGTTGGACGAAACGACCTTCGCGGACGTGCTGGGCGACTCCGCGACCACCGCCAGCTTCGGCAAATGGCACCTCGGCTGGGACATCAAAACGGAGGGCCCCGCCGCCCGGGGGTTCGATGAATTCGTGGTCACCGGCGGGAACCTCTCCCCGACCTTCACCACGCCGGAGGGACGGGAGAAGCAGGAGGGCGTCTATACAACTGACGCCCTCACCGATCGCACCGAGGCGTTCCTCCGCGATCATGCGAGCGACGACAAGCCCTGGGTCTGCCTGCTAAGCCACTTTGCCGTGCACATCCCGGTGTACGCCAAGCCGGACCTCATCGCGAAGTACGAGGCGAAGCCGAAGGTTGAAGGGCACCCGTCGAACCCGGCGTTCGCCGCGATGTTGGAGATGGTGGACGACTCCGTCGGCCGTCTGCGGGCCGTGCTGGAGGAGACCGGGCAGGCGGAGGACACGGTGATCATCTTCGCCTCGGACAACGGCGGCCTGCACTTCCCCTACACCGGCGAGTCCGAGATGTACCGCGGGGAGAGCGGCTTTCCGGTCAGTAGTAACGCGCCGCTGCGGGGCGAGAAGGGCTCGCTGTACGAGGGCGGCATCCGCGTGCCGCTGCTGGCTTACTGGCCCGGCGTGACCGGCGCCGGCCGGGCGTGCGACGCCGCCGTGACCACCAGCGACCTCACGCCCACGATCCTGCACCTCGCCGGGTCCGAGCCGCCCGCGGGGGTCAAGATGGACGGGGTCAGCCTCGTCCCGGTGTTCAAGGGCGAATGCGACGCCGGCCGCGACGCGGTGTGCTGGCACTATCCGCACTATCACCACAGCGTTCCGGCCGGCGCCGTGCGGTCGGGTCATCATAAGCTGATCGAGTTCTACACCGCCGACGGCGCCGGCCGGCCAGAGTTGTACGACCTGCGGAAGGACATCGGCGAGACGAAGGACCTGTCCGAGGCGATGCCGGAGCGGGTCGCGGAGTTGCGGGCGTTGCTCGCGGAGTATCGGGCGGACGCCGGCGCCCTGATGCCCCGCCCGAACCCCGCCTATGACCCGGCCCGCGCCGGGGAGTGGTGGAGCCGCCCGCGGCCGGACAAACCGCCGGGCAGTCGTCCGGTGCTGGAAACCACCACCGGCGCCCCGCCCACCGGGCCGGCGGACACCTCCGAGGTCGATCCGACCGTGCCGCTGCCGGACGGACGGGTCCGCCGCAACCGGCCGACGCGGTAGCCGGTGTTCGGTTTTTTTCGCACCCGCCGCCGCCGGGCGCTGCTGGCCGAGCCGTTCCCGCATGATTGGGAACGGGCGATTCGCACGCAGTTCGCCGCATTCGACCGCCTCCCCGGCCCGCTCGCGGAGCGTGTCCGAGCCGGCGCCCGCGTGCTGGTCGCGGAGAAGAATTGGGAGGGCTGCAACGGCCTGGACCTGACGGACGAGATGCGGGCGGTCATCGCCGCCCAGGCGGCGCTGCTGCTCGCCGGCGATCCGGCGCCGCCGGAGAAAGCCGATTGGTTCAGTCCGCTGACCAGCGTGTTGGTCTACCCCACGGCGTACCGCGTCACGAGCAGCCGGTTGCTCGGCGACGGGATCATGGGCGGCGGCCCGACGATCAGCGGCCCGGAGGGGCGCCTGGGCGAAGCTCACATGAGCGGAACCGTGGTGCTGAGTTGGCCGGACGTGCTGGCGGGGGCGGAGAATCCGGACGACGGGCGGAACCTGGTGTTCCACGAGTTCGCCCATGTGCTGGACCTTGCGGACCGCTACGCCGACGGCGTCCCCGGGCTGACCGGCGCCGCCCGCCACCGCTGGGAAGCCGTCGCCGACGCCGCCTTCGAGCGGCACGCCGCCGAGGTCGAGCGCGGTCTGCCCGGCCTGCTGGACGCCTACGGCGCCACCAACCCCGCGGAGTTCTTCGCCGTCGCCACGGAGTGTTTCTTCGAAAAGCCCCGCACGCTGCGGATGAAGCTCCCGGATCTGTTCAGCATCCTGCGAGAGTTCTACAACCTCGACCCCGCCGAATGGAGCCTCGCGTAGCATTGCACCGGCGAGCGCTGGGCTGGCGAGCGGTGGGCGTGAGCCCTCCGTGTGCTTGCACGCTCCCGACGCACCACGGCGGCTCCTCGGGCTGACCGAACCCGGAGCATCAGTCGGAGCCCGCGTTTCCGTTCGCACCCGTTCGAGAACACGGAGGGCTGACGCCCACCGCTCGCCCCCACGACACACGATGTTCGTCAAAATCTGCGGCTTCACCGACCCGGCGAATCTGCATGCGATCTGCGAATTGCAGTCCCGGCCGGATGCGATTGGGCTGAACTTCTGGCCGGGTTCGAAGCGTTTCGTGGGCGCCGCCGCGGTCGATCTGTCCGCCGCCGGGCTGCCGGCGTGGGGGGTGTTCGTGAATGCGGAGGGGCAGGATTTGGTGGAAACGCCGGCCGTACTCGGGCTGACCGGGGTGCAGTTGCACGGCGACGAGCCGCCGGCACGGCTGTCGCTCGCCCGGCTGGCCGTCGACGACGCCGGCGGCGGCACGGTGGTGCGGGCATGGCGGACGGGCGGCTCGCTGGATCCGCTGCTGGATCATCTGGCCGGCGTGCACCCGGAGTTCCTGCCGGATCTGGTCCTGCTCGACGCCGCCGTGCCCGGGGCCTACGGCGGGACCGGGGAGAAGCTGGATTGGCACGCTCTGCGGGGTGAACTCGACCGGGTGGGCGACCGGCTGCCGCCCGTGATCCTCGCCGGCGGACTGACGCCGGAGAACGTCGCCGAGGCCGTCCGCATCGTGCGGCCATGGGGCGTGGACGTGGCCGGCGGCGTGGAGTCCGCTCCGGGGATCAAAGATCCGAACCGCGTCGCCGCATTCTGCGACGTGGCCCGCGAAGCTCTGTGACACGGCTTCTTGGACGTTCTTGGTTAGCGCTCCCGACGGCCGGCGGCGCGGCGTTCCCGCTCCGCGACCTCCTCCGCCAGCGCCTTAAGTTCAGACACCTGCTCCTTCGCCGCGGCGAGCGGGTCCGCCGACAGGTACGCCTCCGCCAACTCCCGCATCTTCTCCGCCAACTTGCTCGCCCGGGCAGCGGTCAGGCGGTCGCCGGACGCGAGGGCTTGTTCCTTCACCCCCGCGGCCAGCGCGTCGATCTTCGTGACGAAGTCGTCGGCCCGCGGCAGGGCGGCGAGTTCCTCCAACCGCGTCTCGGCGGCGGCGTAGTCCTTTGCTTTGGCACTCTGCTTCGCCCGGGCCGTCAGCACCGCCCGGTTCGCCACGATCTCCAGCATCTCCCCGGACAGCAGGGCATATTCCCCCTCCAGGCCGAGCCGCAGTGCATCGTCGTCCAGTTCCAACAGATCCGCGGGGATCGACCCCGCGACGTACGGCAGCGCCCCCAGCTTCGCTTTGCCGCTGTAAACGTGCAGCCAGACGAGCCCCGGGGCGGGCTTCTCGTCCGGCAAAGCGGGCGTGAGGGCCGGCACGGCGATGCGGCCGCCGCGATCGCTGACCTCCGCGATCGGTTCGGGCATCGGCTCCGGGACCGGGGGCTCCTCCCCATCTTCTGGCGGCGGGAGATCGGACGGGAGCGTGCGGCGGTCGGCGATCTTCACGCGGTATCCCACCAGCGGACGCCCGGTCGAACCGCCCCCGCCGGTGCCGCGGGCGATCAGTCGCAGCGTGGTGGCGGGAAGGTCTTGATGAATGGGGCGGGCGAGGGTTTGGGTGCGTCCCCGGGTGCGGCCCACGCCGCTGCGGAGAGCGCTTACGACCTCCCCGGACTGCGTGCGTGCGGGGTCTTCCGCATCAAGCGCCGGGCCGACTCGGACGAAGGTGTACGGCGTCTCCCGCACGTCCTTTAGGCCGCCGTCCCGGTTGTACAGCCGGAGGAACACGCTGAGCCAGCGACCCGGGGCGAGCGGATCGACCGCCGGGTCCCGCACCGGCAACGACGCCGCCCGCGCGGACAGTCGGATCTCGCTCGTGCCGACCGGCCCCTCCAACACCGGCGCCACGCGGTATTCCGCGTGAAACAGGTCCCGGATCAAGCGTCCCGCAGTTCCCGCCGCGGCCCCGGCGCCGGTCGCGGCCGCCGTGCGAACCGGCCCCAGTACCCTGCGGGTGCCGTCCCACTCCCGGACCGCGATTTCAAATTGGTCCCGATCCCCGCGGCCGGCGGCCCGGGCGAGCGTCGCCACGAACCAGCGATCCGGCGGGAGGATCGGGTTCGGGGCCTCTTCGCTGGGCGGAACCGCGGGCGGGGGGAAGTCCGCAGGCTTCAATCGGCCGAGCCCGGCGCCGTCGAACCGATCGAGCATGGCCGGCGGCGGGGCGAACGACAGCGTCCAGTGCTGCCCGAACGTCCTCCACAAGAGGTCGGCGACGTCCTCCCGCAACGCCGCGGCGTCAGCCGGCGGCAGCGCGGACGAGTCCGCCGCGAGGCTGACCCGCACCCGATACGGACGGCGTTCCCACGCGGGCAGCCCCTCGTCCTGCGCAACCGCCGGGGCAACGCACCAGGCCGCCGCCGCCGCGATCAGCAGGACGCTGATCCGGCGTCGCCAGCCGTTTAGAGCAGGCCGCGGAACATCGTAGCGGCGGCTTCCAGCCGCCGACTCTCGGCGCGGCCGAAGGAGACGACCCCCGTTCGCTGCGCTCGCGGACGGCGGCTGGAAGCCGCCGCTACGGATCATCAGGGTCCGCTCCAGGGGACCGCCGCTCGCTGTTCGGCAGATCGCTGTTCCATCGCTCATTGGCCCACCTCCGGCAGTTCGAAGTCGTCCGCGGGGAGTTTGGCGTCCACCTGCCACCGTTCGACGCCTTGGTACGGGTGCACCAGCGGACCGTCCACGTTCCGCAGCGTGGTGCGTGCGAACACGTACTCGTCGATTTCGAACAGCGGGATCACCCGGACCTCGCTCCGCATGTGTCGGTGAAGGTCGTGCAGCAGGGCGACGGCGTCGTTCCGGTTGCCGACCCGTTCCAGGGCCACCAAGTCGCGGCGGAGCCAGTCGGACAACGTCAGCAGGCTTTCGAGCGTCACGTCGTCGCTATTCGTCAGCAGCGGGGCGATCTCCCGGGCCGGCTCCCGCATCCGCAGGGTGCGGTAGGCGAGGTCCCAATCGTCCGGCGACTCGGCGGCGAGTTTCGTCGCGTCGGCGCCGCTGACCACGCGGATCGTCACCCCGATGCGCTCCCAGGTCGCGGCGAGTTCGTCCAGCACGTCGGCGACGACGGTGTCGTCCGGGGCCAGCACCGTCAGTTCCGGCACCTTGCCGTCGGTCTCTTCCCCCAACGCTTTGCCGGCCGCCAACGACAGGGCGAAGGCCAGCGTGAGGTTCTGCGGACGCGGGGTGAGCAGCGGGTTCGTCGCTTCGCTGAAGCTCGGGAACGGGGCGGAGATCACCCGCCCCAGCCCGGCGTCGCGGGCTTCGGCGGTGCGGAAAACGGCGGAGTCCATCACCGCTTTCCGGTCCGGGGCGAGCAGCAGGGCCTTCCGCAACTCCGCGTTCTTCATCCGCGGCGACCGCGGGTTGATCTGCAACACATGGGCGGCCGGCACGCTGGATTTGAAGGAGAGTACGTCGTCGTCACGCAGCAGCGCCGGCACGTCCCACGGGCGGGGGTGCACGAGCAGGTCGAACTCCCCCCGGCGGAACCCCTGCATCAGCGAGGGGCCGTCGGCGTAGGCTCTCTCCCGCACCTCGGCCACGTGGAATTGCGTCGCGTCCGCGGGCTCCGGGACCGCGCGGCGGTAGACCGCCTCGCCCGGCCGGTCGGCGGAGTCCGGCGCCCGGGGGAAGAACGGGGTTTTCAACGTCGGCTCCGCGGCGCTCCCCGGCTCGCCGGCCGCCTCGCTGGGCGCCACGCCGGCCGATGCGCCGGCCGATGCATTTCTGGACAGGACCCGCACCGCCGTCGCCAGCACCGCCTCGGTTCGGAGCGGAACGCGGGCGAAGATGACCTCGAACTGCCGCGGGGAGAGCTGCCGCACGCCGGCGATCTCCTCCGCCAACCGCTCTTCGAACAGCGGCGATCGCGGGTCTAATCGGTCCTGCAACGACGCCAGCACATCCGCGGCGTCCAGCGGCGGTTGGGGGAGCCAATCCGGGAACCGCGGCCGCAGCGTAAACGTCGCCCGCCGGCCCAGGTCCGTCGGTTCCCACCCCTCCAACAGGTTGCTGCGGTAGTGCGGAGAATCATCGACACGGCTCAATCTCGAACAGCCGGCTGGTCGTGAGAAACCGCCCGCGGTCGGCGGCGTCGGTCGGCGGGAACGGGGCCGGCCCCTCCGCGTCGGTCGGCGGGAGATCCAGCACGCCCGCGGTCAGCACCTGATAGCGTCGCGTGTACCGGGCGAAGGCCGCGGGAGACGCCGGGGGCGTTCGGATCCACCCGCGCGGCGGCGCGGATCCGTTCCGCAGCGAGCCCCGGGTCGTCCGCGGCGGCGGCGTCCGCTTGCTCCCGCAAGGCGACCGCCCGACCGGAGAACTCTTTGTCCCACTTCAAGGTGATCGGGTGCTGCGGACCCCGCTGGCGGAGCCGGGCGAGGAAGAACCGCGCCGCCCGCAGATCGTCCACGGCGTCCGCCGCGGCGACTAACCCGTCCGCCGCCTCCGCGAGCCGGTCCAGCCCGCCGGGGAACTCCGGGGACCGGTCGATCAAGACTTCCATGCGGCCCAGCGCCCCCTCCAATTGACCCAGTTCGAGCAGTTCCCCGGCGTCGATGAACGCCGCCCGATCCAACCGCTCCCGCAACCCCGGCCAGCCGTCCGGCAGCGCCTCGCTGCTGTTCATCCGGGCGATGGCGAACAGCAATTCGTACGCCCCCCGCATATCGCCCTCCGCGAGCAACGCATCCGCCCGCTCCAACATCAGGTCTTCGTGGTGGATGACCTGATCCACCTTGTAAGTCGCGACGCTGAACTCCGGATCTTCGAGCGCTTCGTCCAGTAAAAGCAGGTCGAGCCGGTCCGCCCGGCTGGCGAGGCCGACGAACTCCTCCCGGCTGCCCACCACCGCTTCGGTCCGCAGCCGGGCACCGTCCAGCCCCGCCGCCTTCTCCGCCGCCTTGCGACCGCGGAACTCCTCGATCAATTCGCGGATACGGTCGTCCGGCAGGGCGTCGAACTCCGCGGCGAACCGCCGGACGGACTGATCCCGGAGCGTCGCCTCCGGCTCGGCGGGATCGCCGCGGTGGTAGCGGGCGAGTTCCGCCTTGCGGGCCTCCGGGTCGCGGCTCGCCATGCGTTCGGCATAGTCGCGGCGCCGGGCGAGCCGGGCCAGCGTGTCCGGCCGCGGCTGGACCGAGGCGGCTTCGACCACGCCGCCGGCTCGCAGCACGATGCGATCCGTCGGACGCCGGGAGAGCAGTTCCGCCGCGGAAGGAAGCGGCAGATCCTCCAGCTTCGGCAGTCCGTTCTGACCGGCGGCCGGAGCCGCGAGACACGAAGTCAGCAGGGCGGCGAACAGGGGGGGGCGAGCGCGGTTCATCGGTCGTCTCCCTGGGCCGCGCCCTCAGCGGGCGAGATGAATTTCAATTGCACGACGGCGCCGTCCGCCGCGGCGGCGGCCGGCTGCCCCTTCACCGAGAACACCGGCCCGACCAGCGGCTGACCGGTCTCGGCTGTGCCGGTGACCACGCCGGTCGTCGGGTCGAACCGCACGGCGACGCCGCCGGCGGTGACGATCGCGGCGCCGCCGTCGACCGCCCCGGGCGGCCCGGCGGCGGACTCCGGCAGCGGCGTGGAGGAGACCGCCGACAGGTCCGCCGCGGAGAACCCGGCCACGGCGCCGTCCTGCAACGCCACCAGTACCCGATCGCCGACGACGACCGGCGCGAACGCCGCCCGGGTCGGCAGCGTCGCGACCGCCGTCTCGTTCAGCGAGGTCCCGCCGAGCCGGTACAACTTCCCGTCGGACGCGGCCACGATCAGCGCCTCCCCCGCCGCCACGGGGGCGACGTCGGCGAACCACCCGGGGGTGATCTCCGCGACCTGCGTCAGGCTGGGGGAGGAGCGATCGTCGTAGCGGATCAGTCGGATCGTGCCCGCGGCGTCGGTGACGGCGGCCGTCGTCTCCGACAGTCGGACCGCGGCGGTCCACGCCGGGGCTTCGCCGCCGGTGACCGGGGCGGTGTAGGCGGACACCCCCCGCCCGCTGCGGCCGACGGCCAGTTCCAGCCGCGGGGCGGCGGCGATCAGCAAACCCGGACCCAGCGGCAGCGGGGCGAGTTCCGGAGCGGCCGGCAGATCGATCGGGCGACCGGCGCGGCCGTCGGGGTCAATCTCCCACGCCCGCGGTTCCTTCCCGCCGACGCCGACCACGATCCCCCCGTCCGGCAGCGTGCGGGCTCGCAGCGGGTCCACGCCGTCGCCGTCCAGCCCCGGTAATTCGCGGCCGTTGGTGAGGAACGGTCGTACCGCCGGCGTCCGGGAATCCGTCCCCCAACGGCGTGACCACGCCGGTCGCGGATAAGGCCGACGGGCGATCCCCGCCGGTCACCCCCAGCAGGGCCGGGGCGAGGACGGTGCGACTGCGGCCGACCATCGCCTCCGCCTCCGCGGCGGCGAAGATCGTGGCGGTGCCCGCGGGCGTCAGGCGAGTCGTGAACAGTCGATCCCCGCTGGTCTGCGGGGCCGCCACGTGCCGTCCGGCCGCCAGCGAACCGGGGATGAATTGCAGCCGGTCGCCCGTCCGTTCCAGCTTGCCGGAGGGCCGATCCGGCCGTCCACAGAGCGCCGTCCGGACCGGCCGCGAGGTACGTCGGAATCGGTCGCGGGTCGGGCAGTTGGGCGGTCGCCAACCGGGAAAACACTTCTTTGCCGGTCTCGTCCGTCACCGCAAACGCGGTCATGCGTTCGGGGGAGGAGGACACGTACAACGTATCCGCCCAGAGGTCCGGCGGGACGTCAATCCGGCCGGAGCACGCGCGACCGCCCGACCTCCTTCGCCGTCCCGTCCGCCGTCGGATCCGGGTCGAACTCGAACGCTCGCAGCAGGGCTCCGTCGGCTCGGTCGTTGTCGCACATCAGCACGTACCGCCCGATCGGCTGGAGCGGCACCGGGATCGCGCCCGCCCCGTGGCCGGTGTAGCTGATCGCTTCCAGCGCCGGCGGGTTGCCCGACAGGGTGTACACGGTGTTCCGAGCGCCCGCGAGCAGCAACCGCCCGCCCGCGGAGGCGCCCGCCCCGCCCGCCGCCGCCGGCGGGGACAGCACCGCCTGGGGGAACTTCAACCCGCCGGTCACGCGCCCGGTGGTCGGATCGACCGCCAACAGGGAGCCGTCCTCGCAGCCGATCAGGACCTGCCCGCCCGCGCTCCGCGGCGGGCCGGTGGGCGATGCGGGCAGCGGCGCTCGCCAGTTGATCGCGCCGCTCTGTCCGTCGACGGACAGCAACGCGGGGCGGATCGTGTCGCAGATCAGCAGCGCGGCGCCGGCGGAGTCGGCTTCGACCGGGGGGAAGGTGGAAGCCGCATCCACGGGGGCGATCGGGGTCGCGCTGCCGCCGCTCACCGCGGCCCGCCACAGCGGTTCGGCGGTGATCGTGTCGACCGCGTACAGGCTGGGCCCGGCGCGGGTCAGGACGGCGCTGTCCTCGGTCGCCTCCCCCGTGCTGGATTGGGAGACGAACACCGGGGCCAGCGCCGCCGGCGGGGCGACGGGCGAGGGCGGCGGGGCCTCCGCTTCCGCGATCGGCGTGACCGCGGCCGCCTCCGCGGCCAGCGTGTCCGCCTTGAGTTTCCGCACGTCGCGGTCGGTCTTAAGGTCGTCGTACGCGTGAACGAGGTCCTCCCGAGCCCGGTGGGCGGCGGCGTAATCGTCTTGCTCCAAAGCCGCGGCGACCGCCGCCCGGGCGGCCCCGAACGTCTCCCGCTTGTCCACCGCCGCGGTGGCGTTGCGAAGGGCGGCGGCGATCTCTCGGGTTTGGTCGGTCGTACTGGCCGCTTCGGGATCGGCGTAACGTTGATGCACCTTCGCCGGCCTGCTCCACCGCGTCCAGCAGTTCCCGCGGCCCGCCGTCGATCGCGTCGCGGGCGGCCCCGATCGCGGTCAGCCGAGCGAGCGCCGTCAGTTCCGGCTTCGACTCCGCAAAGTCGTCGCGGTCCCTGTTCTCCCGCTCGAACGCCTTGATCGCGTCCAGTCCCTCCGCCCACTTCCCCTTGGAACCTTTCACAGCCTGTTCGATCAGCGTCATGCCACGCTCCCGCCGCACCGTCGCGGTGAGGTCGTCCGCGGGATACTCGATCAGGAACTCGTCGAATCGCTTCACCGCCGCGACGTACTTCCCCTGGCTGCGGTCGCTATCCGCGGCCTCGTACAGCCGGTCGGCCTGCTCGCGGCTCGTCAGGAAGGCGAAGGTGAACGCCGCGAGCGTCAGCACCGCGGCGGCGGTCGTCAGCCCGAGCACCAGCGGGCTTTTAAAGATCGATTCCTCGCCCGGACGCCGCGGCGGGCCGGCGAGTTTCGTCAGCGGGGCGAACTTTCCGCCGGGCGGTAGCAGCACGGGCTGCTCGCCGCTGTCCGGCCCCTCGGCGGTGGCGGGGGCTGGCTCACGAGCGGTCGGGGCGGCGGCGGCGGGGACCTCCGCGGCGGGTGCGGTCGGTTCGTCGCCGTCCTCCGCGGCCAGGGCGGCGAGAACTCCCAAGTCTGCCGCCCCGTCGTCATCCTCGAAAGCGTCGTCTTCAAACGGCTCATCGTCATCCACTTCATCGAAGATCGCCGCCGCGGCGGCCGCGCTGACGGCGTTCCCGTCGTCCGCCGCCGCGGCCGCTTTCGCCTTCTTGGCCGAGGGCTCGACCGGAGGTTTCGATCTCTTCGCCGCGGCTTTCGCCGTGGGTTTCTCGGCCTGACCGCGGCTTCTCTCGCCGCCTTCGCCCGGGCCGGATCGGCCCAGGTGGGGAGCGCGTCCGAGGACGCCGCGGCTAACGCGAACTCTTCGCTGTCGTCCGCCGAGGCGGCCGGCAGATCGGCTCGGAACGTCAGCTTGGCCGGCCCGACGGAGATCGTGTCGCCCTCCGACAGCCGCTTTTCCGCGACCGCCGAACCGTTCACCCGCACGCCGTCGTCCGACCCCGCCGCGATCCGGTAGCCGTCGCCGTCCGGCAGGAACCGGCAGTGCACCTTCTCCACGCCGTCCGCGTTGATGCGAATATCGCACGAGGCGTGCCGCCCCACGGATCAGCGCCGCGCCCTCGGGCAGCGGGGTCTCCCGCACTTTGCCGGACGGGCTGCTGAATCTCCAAACGGGCCATGTAGCGAGTCGGCGGGGCGTGACGAGAAGCGGACGTGACGGACGAAGGGGGGAACGACGACGGAATTAATCTTCGGCGGCGACCGCGAGGCGGACGCGCTCGACGCCCTCCCCGGCGGCGGCGTCGTACGCGGCGACGATCGCCTCGTGCCGGGCGGCGTCCGCGGCTTGAATCACCACCTCCCCCCGTGAGGTTTGACCGGGGGCGTTCATGGCGTCGCGGAGGGCGTCCGGCAGGTCCGCCAGCGAGGCGACGGGTTGATCGTCCAGAAAGACCTCGTCGTCGGCTTCCAACCGGATGACGATCGCCTCCTGTTCCAACTCCTCCATCGTGACGAGCTGCTGCGAAACGCCTTCCTCGTCCGGCTCCGGCACCGGCGTGGGCAGCGTCTTTTGCACGCTAAAACTCGCCGTGATCATAAAAAAGATCAGCAGGAGGAAGGTGACGTCGACCATCGGCGTGAGGTCCATGTCGTCCTGCTCCTTCCGTCCCCTGGAGAAATGGAACGCCTCCTCCTCTTCATGCTCCGTGCTGCAGCGGGGCCTGGGGACGGGTCGGTGCGGCGCCGGATCGGCGGCCGGATCCGGCTCCGGGAGTGGTTGATCCTCCTGGGGCACGGTCAGCACGTCGCGGCAGCCGGGGCAACGCACCTCGGCCCCCGCGCGGGACGCGGAGATACCGAGCGGGACGCCGCACTGCGGGCAGGGGAAGGTGATCCGCACGGGTCAGCGGGGGTCCTGCACTTCGTTATTGGCGTTCACGCCCTCGACCTCGCCGATCTGGCGGAGGATCGGGAAGGTCTGCTTCGCCGTGGAGTCGCGGTCGGCGAGCAGCACGACCTCCGTCTTGTTCGGGTCGGCCTCCTTCGCCGCGGCCACCGCCGCGGTGATGAGATCGTTCTCCAACGCCTCGTCCAGCGGCACGATCTCCCCGTCGGGCAATTGCACTTCGTATTCCCCGCCGCGCTCCGGCAGGAGCACTACTTTAATGGTGTCGTTGGCCCGCAAGCCTCTGGCCGTTGCTTCGCCGGCGGGAGCCTCCGCGGGGGCGGACTGCTGCATGGTGCTGCTCACCATAAAGAAAATTAGCAGGAGGAACACGACGTCGATCATGGGAGTAATATCGAAGTCGAGTTCCTTCCGCTTCTCCTTCGGCGGCGGATGATAATCGTCGTCCGCGGCGGCGGGGGAGGGCGGCGTCGGATCGAGGGGCGCGCTCATCGGGCGCCGCCCGGATTCCGGCCTCGATCACGCCGTCCAGATAGCGGGCGAGCCGCTCCTCGACGCCGTCCTGCAACTTCGAGATGCGGTTCTGGAGCAGGTTGCCGGCGATCACCATCGGGATCGCGATCGCCAAGCCGCTGGCGGTGGTGTTGAGGGCGACGGCGATATCGGACGCCAACGCTTCGGCTTTAACGCCGGTGTCGCCGGCGGAGGCGATCTTGCCGAACGCCGCGATCATGCCGACCACCGTGCCCAGCAGGCCCAACATGGGGGCCGTCTTGACGATCGTGGCGACCCAGCTTGACCGATATTCCAGGTCCGCCAGCACGTGCCGTTCGAACCGCTCCGCGACGGTCCGCCGCAATCGGCCGGGCGGAAGGTGACGGTTCTCGGTGGCGGTCTGGATCAATTGCGGCGTCGCCTTGCTCCAGTACGGCGGGGAATCGCACAGTTCCATGACGCCGCGCGTAGTCCCGCTGTTCGACCCGCGACAGGCAGTCGTCCACGAATTCGTCCGCAGCCTTGGCGTTCTTGAATCGCTTCGAGGCGACGCGGCGGACCAGCAGAATCGTAATGAACAGCCCGATCAGGGCCGTCAGGCCGAGGGCGGCGTAAATCGCCAGTCCGGCGAACTCGAGAATGGCCATACGGGAGGTCGGTTCGCTTCGTCAGGAAGAGCGGTGGGGGACGGGCCGGGAGCGGCTCGTCAGGAACGAGGGAGTCGGGACGCGGTCAGCGGAGGTAGGATTGCTGGGTGACGCGAAAGCTGTACCCGCCGCCGCCCGCGACGACTTCAAAGTAGGTCCGGCGGACATCCCGCAGCGGGCGGTCGGCGTGCGACTGTTCGAGCCGCAAGAGGGTCTGTTCGGTCCGCGACGGGTAGAAGTGCAGGATGGGCAATTCGGAGACGTCGAGGCCGGCTTTGGCGAACAGTTTGACGTCCGCCTGTTGCGCGCCCGCCGCCCTGCCAGATCATGTAAAGGCGCTGCTCGTCGGCCCCGCCGCCGGTCTTCCGCATGAGGGTCGGCTTCGCCGCGGTGAGGTTCGACATGATCGTCAGCGTGCCGCCGGAGGTGTCCAGGGCGCCCAGTTCGATCCCGAAGAACTCCAACTGCTTGGCGTAGTCTTTCAGGTCGCCCTGATCGTTGAACGAGATGAACCAGCGTTGCTCCGCGGGCACGCCGCCGTCGCCGGGGCCGAACCCCAACGGACGGCCCCCCGTCCCGCTGGCGCTGCCGGCTTTGCCCCCGCTCGCGTCGGAGGAGACCGCCGTCGGCGACGGATTCGCGGCCCGGTCGGACATCTCCACGACCGTCTCCATCAGTTCCTCGACCTGCATTTCGTCTTCACGCAGCTCGTTGAGACTGGGGTCGGGGATCTCGTCCGCGAGGCTTTCGAGCAGCGGGCTGTCATCCGGATCGCCGTTCTCGTCGCCGCCGCCGATCTGGATGATCTCCATCGGCGGGACGGTGCTGACCTGGAACTCGTGCTGGTTGAGCCACTGGAGGAACAGGAAGGCGACGGTGACGATCAGCCCCAGCACCGCGGCGATGACGCCGGCGCTGGCGCGGTCGTAGCCGGTCACGTCCATCACCGGCCCGGGGGCCGGCTCGGGAGGCGTGGAGGCGGACAGGCGTGCGGAGGCGGCGCTCATCGGTCAGGGCCGCTTCGGGGCGGGGAGGAGGTCCCGCTGATCGTACGGCCGCACCGCGTCCCGCCAGTCGGCCCAGGAGGCCGCGGCCACGCTGCGCCAGTCGTGAAACGCGTCGGCGCGGGCCGCGTCGTCCAGCCCCGCGGGCAGCCCTTCGAACGGCCCGCCGGGCAGGATGCGGAGCCGGTCGTTCGTGACGTACGTCCGCGGGAGGTCGCGTTCTTGAAGGCGGTCGAGGGCGGCTTCGCGGTCCTCCGTCATCGCCAGCGGCACGCCGGGGCCGCGGGGCAACCGACTCAGCACGCACAGGGCGTTGTGGGCTTCCTGCACGACGCCGGCGTCCGGATCCTCGGCCAGCATCGTCTAAGAGCGCGGCGACGTCCTCGCCGCCGCCGCCGCGGGCCAGCGCCCAGGCGACCACCGCCCGGACCTCCGCCCGTGGGTCGTCGACGAGCCGTCGGAGTCGGGCGGTCTGCCCGATCAGGGCTTCCCGATCGCCCAGCCGGACGGTTTCCAGCACCGCCTCACGGGCGGCGGGCACGTCGGCGGCCTTCGGGATCTTCCAGCCGGGTGAGCAGGTCCGCCAGATCGCCTGTCGGGCGGTCGTACTTGATCTCGTCGCCGTCGAAGCGGGCTTTGGTGAAGTCGTCCGGCAGGCCGCGTCCGCCCTTGAGCAAGCCGCCGCCGTAGAGGTCGCGCTGGCCCAGCGCCTTCGCGGTGGCCCGGGAGAGGAACATGACCGCGAACGCGGTGCCGACTTCCGCCTGCCCCTCGCCGTCCCAGGAGCCGTCGTTCTTTTGCGACCTCAACAGCACCTCGGACCCCTCCTGATACCAGTCGCGGTTTCCGAACAGGCGGCGGCCGGAGAGAGCCCCAGCCGTTCGACGGTGTAGAGCAGATAAAGCCGGTGGGCCCCCGTGGTGAACTGCATCCCGCGGGCGAGGGCGGCGATCGCCCCGTTGGCGGCGCCCGTCAACGTGGACAGCGGGACGACGTTGCCGCCGGCTTTCTCCCGCTGGGCCTTCTCCGCGTCGGGATCGACGCGGCGGTCGAATGCGGCGTACTTTTGCAGCAGGGCGTTCTTGGCGTCGCGGGCGGCGCGATCGGCGGCCTCGGCCTCGGCCCGTTCGGCGTCGAGGGCGGCGGCGCCGTGCAGGAACCGGGCGCACAGCAATGCGTTGCAGGCCGCGGCGGCGGTCATGGTGTCCTTGATCTCCCCGCCGCCGCCCCGCTGCGGGTGGTAGGCGAAGACGCCGCCTTTTTGCCGCGTCGCGATCTGCCAGGTGGCGACGCCGTTCCAGACCTTCGTTTCGATCGGCAGCCCGGCCCGCTCCGCGGTCCACAGGCCCAGCACGGAGTACTGGGTGATGCTGGTGTCGCCGAAATTGTTGCCGCTTTTCGTCTGCTGGGGGTAGTACCACGCCCCGTAACCCTGCTGCTGGGCGAGGACGTAACCGAGGATTGGCCGCATCATCTCGCGGGCGGCGTCCCCCTCGCCGGCCGCTTCGAGCAACATCAGCTCCAGACCGGCGGTGTAAAGCTCGTCGCGGTCCGGCTTGTAATTGCCGCCGGCGGTCCGCTCCCGAATCGCCGCGAGGGCGGATTGGATCACCGGATGCTTCTTGTCCGCCCCGCCCTTGGCCATGGCCAACGCAGCGAGGATGTGGCGCCCGTCGCCCGCCCCGTTCGCCTTGTTCTTCGCGAGGAACTCGACGCCCCGCTTGATCGCCGCTTTCACCTGCGGGCTATTGGGCTCCGCAGCTCGGGCCGGAACGACGCTCGTTCCCAGACAGGTTCCCAGACAGGTTGCGAGGATGAGCCCCACGAGCCGCGCAGGAGGAGACCGAATCGCACTGGAACGCATCGAATTGTGACGCATGGAACCGGCCGAGCGGACGGGGACGACGGACCGCGGCGAGCGAGCGGCGGGACGGGATGCTACGTGGCCCACGGACCGCGGGTCAAACCTGCCCGCGACCGGTCTGGCCGCTCCCGCCCCTTTCCTGACGCAGCCGGCGCCGCCGTCGCCGCCGTTTCCGACTCTGCGAGCGGCAAACGGTGCGGGACTGCCCCATCCCTCCTCACGCGGCGGATCGCCTGCCCGGAGGGGATCGCAGTTTCGCGGCGAACGAAGTTCACGGCTTCTTCGCGGGGTCGCACACGCAGATCGCGGCGCCGCACCGCGGGCAGCCGGCCCCGTACTTGGCCCGCACGGCCTGCTCCAGATCGACGCCCGCGATGTTCGCCAGCGTCGCCAACCAAGCGAGCACGTCGGCGAACTCCAACGCCAACTCCTCCTTCGATCCGCTCCGCAGCGCGCCGGCCAGTTCGCCGATCTCCTCGGTGAACCACAGGAACGTCGCCTCCGGCCCGCGGGCGGCGTCTTTTTGGCCGAACATGCTGCGGATCAAGGCCTGCACGTCACGCAGCGACACGGCCTCCCCCGGCGGCGGCAGGACGGCGGGCGGCGGGACGGCGGACATGACGGACGAGGCGATGACGGACGATGCGATCACGGGCGAGGCGATCACGGGCGAGGCGACGGCAGGCGGGATCGACGAGCCGAGCGGGCGAGCCGCGAGCCTACCGCGGGACCGAGGACACGTCCGCAGATTGGACCGCGGCGTCTCCGGTCGAAGCCCGCATCACGCGGTTCCGACCGCCGGTCTTGGCGGCGTACAGGGCGGCGTCCGCGGCGTGCAGCAGGTCCTGCCCGTCCGCGGCGTCGAACGGAGCCACGGCGAACCCGACGCTGGTCGAGACGTGCGTCCGCGGACCGCCCGACGGGAGCGCGATCTGGGCGATGGACTCGCGGATGCGCTCCGCCATCCGTCGGGCGCCGGCGGGGCCGAAGTTCGGCAGCAGGACGACCAATTCTTCGCCGCCGTACCGGGCGGCGACGGCGGCGTCGTCGCTGCGACACCCGGCCAGCGCCTCGCGGATCGCGGCGGCGGCTTCCTTGAGCACCCGATCGCCGACGGCGTGGCCGTGGGTGTCGTTGACCGATTTGAAGTGGTCCAGGTCGCACATCAGCAGGGCGAGGTCCCCGCCGGTCGCGACCGCGGCGGCGGAGAGCGCCGCGAGTTGTTCGTCGAACGCCCGGCGGTTCGCCAAGCCGGTCAGCCCGTCCTTCTTCGCGAGGCGGCTGGCGGCGGCGGCCCGGGTGCAGCGGGGGAGCACGTCCGCGAAGAACCCGGCGGCCCAGGCCAGCGTGGGGGCGGCGTGCGGCGGGAGCGGGCCGGCGTCCGCTTTCAACACCAGCAGGGCCGCCCCGTTCGACGCCCCGCCGATCATGGCCCCGGCGGCCCGACCGACCAACGACTTCACCCCGACCGCCGCCAGCGCCGCCCGATCGAACGTCGCGACGTTGTGCTCTGTGAGGACGTTGTGTTCTGACAGGCTGTCGTCCCCTTCCCCCGACGCGAGCGTCCCCGGGACGGCGGCGGCGAGTTTGGCGTCCTGTTCCGCGGCGACCGCCGCCACGGGGCCGGATAACTCGGCCCCCGCCGCGGCGATCCGCAGTCCCGATTTCCCGGTGGTGTGCAGCACGGTCCGGTCCGCCTCGCACGCGGCGGCCAACGCCTGGAGCAAGCGGGTGAGTACGACCTGCGGCTCCCCGTCCTTCAGCGCGGCGGCGTACAACGCCACCTGGGCGTCCCGCAGGGCCAACGCCCCGCGGGCCGCCGACAGCGCCTGATCGGTGACGAATCGACGCCACAGCACATCGCCGACCATCTCCCACAGCCGGCGCCCGCGCCCCTCGTCGTCGCCGGTGGGCGGCTGCGGGGCGATCCACAGCCCGGTTCGCCCCCCGCCCGCCACCGGCACCGCCCACGCCCCCGCCAGGGAGGGGGCGGGACTGGGCAGCGGCTCGGCCCGCTTCGGCGGTTTGAGCGGGTCCGGCAGCGTGCGGAACGCCGCGTTCGACATCTCCCCGCCCGCGGACGCCCGGATCATCCAGCTCGCTCCCCCCGCGGACCGCTCCAACAACGCCGTCGTGGACGGGCCGTTCTCCCCACCGGCGCTGCGGTGCAGTTCCTTCACGAGCCGGGCGAACCCGGCGTTCGCCGCGACGACCCGCAGCGTTTCGTTCTCCGCCCGCAGTTCCGAGAGCGGGTCCGCCGGGGCGGCCGCGGGTTTTGCATCTCCCCGCGAGAACAGCTTGCCCAGCCGTCCGCCCGCGGGCGGTTCGGGCGCTGCGGCGGACGACGATTGCTCGTCCGCTGCACGGGCTGTCGAGGCTTCGAACGACTCGGTGGACGGAACGGCGGGCACGGGAGGGCTCGGTCGGGACGGCGATCCGGTTACACTAGGTCGCCCCGGGGACGGGGGCCGGCGGACCGCCGCGGCGCCTGCCCGCGAGTGCGACGGCCCCCCGGTCGTGCCGGTCCGGCGGATCGACCGTCCCGTGCCCGCCGCCCCTGTTCCCGCCGCCCCTGTTCCCGCCGCCCCTGTTCCCGCCGCTACAGAGAATCGCCCCCGCCGATGTTCGCCCCCCTGCTCGCCGCCGTCCTGCTCGTCCCGCCCACCGACGCAGAGCCGCCCACCGCCGCAGGGCAGGCCGCAGGGCCGCCTCTCGCCGAACCGGTCACGCCGCCGGCCGCGACGCCGGAGCCGGCCGCGGACGCAGGCGTCGATCCGACCTGGCGGTCGCTGTTCGACGGCAAAACGCTGACCGGCTGGGACGTCACCCCCTTCGGCGGGCAGGGCGAAGTGACCGTCGAAGACGGGGCGATCCGGTTACCGTTCGGCAACAACCTCACCGGCGTGACGGTCTCCAAAGCGGTCGCCAAAAAACTGCCGACGTTCAATTACGCCCTCGAATTGGAGGCGAAGCGGGTGACCGGCAACGACTTCTTCTGCGGGCTCACGCTGCCCGTCTGGAGCCCCGGGGAGAACAAGCCGTCGCACGCCACGCTGATCCTCGGCGGCTGGGGCGGCGGGCTGGTGGGGCTCAGTTCGATCGATCGATTTCGACGCCAGCGAGAACCCGACGACCACCTACCGCCGCTTCGAAGACGGCCAGTGGTACAAGGTGCGGATGGAGGTGACGAAGGCGGGGATCCGGGCGTGGCTGGACGGCAAGGAGCTGTTCGCCGCAGACATCCGCGATCGAAGGGTGTCGACCCGCAGCGAGGTGAACCTGTCGAAGCCGCTGGGGATCGCCAGCTACGTGACGACCGCGGCGATCCGCGGCGTGCGGGTCAAGCCGTTGACCGTCAAGCAGATCGCCGCGGTGGACGCCGCCTGCACGCCGTTCGACGCGACCGGCGGAACCCCGCCGGTCAACGAGTTCGGCGAGAAGAACTGACGCGGATCCGGCCGCGGGCGACTCGCCCGCTCAGCCGTCCAGCCCCAGGGCCTCGCGCAGCCGGTCGCGGTGACGGGCACAGATTTCGTCCGCCAGCCCGGCCGCGGCGCCGCCGGATTGGAGCAGATCCTCGCGGAGCCGCCGCACGACCTCGTCGAGCCGCGGCGGGAGCGGGTCCGGCAACGGGCCGGGGTTCGATCCGACTGCCGGGAAGGCGTGGGGGAATGCGTGGGCGACCGTGGGCTCGACCGTCGGCTGGATGTTCGGCTCGACCGTGGCCGGCAGCAGATCGGGGGGATGCTCCGGCGCCTCGTCCGTCTGCTCCGCCTCCGCCGCGGGCGGGTCCACGCCGACGGGGCCGGACTTCGGATAGTCCGTGCCGCGGTCGCCGCGGGCGGCGACCTTCTGGACCATCAGACGGCGGCGGCGGGCGGGGGGACGGGCCATGCCGCCGATTGTGCGCCATCCGGAGCGGGCCGCCAAACGCGATTCCCGTTCGCGGCTCCCCGACGGCGGCTCCCTGACGGCGGTTCGTCAGTCAAGCCGTCGGGCCTCAGCCGTCGTGGCCGAGGAGGTGTCGCAGGGCCGCCAGGAGTTCGGTGTGCCGGAAGCGGTAGCCGGTGCGGAGCAGCGCCTCCGGCTTGACGCGGGCGCTGGCCAGCAGCAGTTCCTCGCCCATCTGCCCGAACGCCAGCTCCACCGCGAACTCCGGGACGGGCAGGATCGCCGGTCGGTGCAACACCTCCGCCAAGGTGTGGGTGAAGGCGCCGTTCGTCACCGTGCCGGGGGCGGTCACGTTCATCGGGCCGTCGAGTTCGTCGGTCATCAACGCGTGATGGATCGCCCCGACGGCATCGTCCCGGCCGGCCCAACTCCACCACTGCCCCCCGCCGCCGACCGGCCCGCCGCCGCCGGCTTTGAAGATCGGCAATTGGGCACCCAACGCCCCGCCCCGCGGGCTGAGGATGATGCCGAACCGCGGGTGCACCACCCGCACCCCGGCGCCGCGGGCGAAGTCCGCGGCGGCCTCCCACTCGCGGCACACCTCGGCGAGAAACCCGTCGCCGGGCGGGCTGTTCTCCGTGAGCGGCTCGTCGCCGCGGTCGCCGTAGTAGCCGGTCGCGCTGGCGCTGACGAGCACGCTCGGCGGGTCGGCGAGCGTCGCCAGCGCCGCGCACAGCGTTTGCGTGCCCCGCACGCGGCTGTCGCGGATGCGGCGCTTCTTCGCCGCCGTCCAGCGTCCCTGCACCGGCTCCCCGGCGAGGTGCACGACGGCGTCGAACTCTTCCAACCGGGCCGCGGGGACTGTCCCGCCCTCCGGGTCCCAATGAATCGCCCCGGGCCGTTCTGATCGCGACAGCGCCGTCACCGCGTGGCCGCCGCCCGTCAGAAACGCCGTCAGTTGCGAGCCGATCAGCCCGCCGGCGCCGGAGATCAGCACGTTCCTCCGCGGCCGACTCTGAAACTGGTGATGGGCGGCGAGGTCCGCGGCGGTGACGGCGTGCCGGTAGGCGAACATCGCCTTCAACTGGCGTTCCGCGTACCCCTTCCCCAACGCCTTGCCCAGCGATCCGCCGGGGGGGAGATAGCGGACGACGTCCCGCAGCAGCGCGGTGCCGGTCCCGTCCGTCCGAGGCGGCCCGGGTTCGATGTGATGGGTGTGCTCCCAGAACGCGAACGGCCCCTTCGTCTGTACGTCCTGGAACATCCCGCCCTCGTCGCCGCGGTTCTCGTAGGCGGTGTGAAGGGCGTGCCAGCGGACGGACGCGGGGCCGAGCTTCAGCTTCAAGACGACCTTCGCCCCGGCCCGGATGTGGCCGTCGGACGATTCGACCGACACGTTCTCCCACGGCGGGGTGAGGCGGGCGAGCGCTCCGGGGCGTTCATGCCAGGCGAACGCCTCCGCGGCGGGGACGGGCAGCGGGCAGGTCCGCTCGAACGTCAGCGGCGGGCGGCGGGCGGCGGGGGCGGCGGGCTGGTCGGTCACGGGGGAAGCGTAACCGGTTCGCCGCGATCGGCCGGTCCTCGCGATCGGCGACGCGGACGGCCGGGGTGGCGGGGTGCGTTGCGGGCGGCGCCCGTTCCTCCTCACACTGCCCCCGCCCGCCCCCTCCGGAGACACCGATGAACCGCCGCGACCTTCTCGCCACCTCCGCCGCCCTCGCCGCCGGGGCCGCTGCCACTGGGACCTCCGCCGCTGGAACCGTCCTCGCCGCCGATCATCCCGAGGGAGACGACGTGACGAAGGGCGGGCCGTTCACGCTCGACTTCGCCCCGCACTTCGGCATGTTCCGCAACCTTGCCGGCGGGGCGAAGGGCGACGACGGGCTGATGGCCGAACTGGACTTCATGCACGCCGCGGGCTTCCGCAGCCTCGAAGACAACGGCATGGCGGGCCGATCGCCCGAGACGCAGGAGAAGATCGGCCAGAAACTGTCCGACCTCGGGATGCGGATGGGCGTGTTCGTCGCCTACGCCGACTTCGCCTCCCCCAGCTTCGCCCGCAAGGACGATGCCAAATGGGACGCGATCGTGCAGCAGATCAAGGACTCCGTCGCCGTCGCCAAACGCTGTGGGGCGAAGTGGATGACCGTGGTGCCCGGCAGCGTCGACCAGCAATCCAAGGACGAATCGACCGGCAAGTGGACCCGCTACGGCGGCGCCCGTCTCGCCGAGGGCTTTCAGACCGCCAACGCGATCGAACTGCTCAAGCGGTGCAGCGCCGTGCTGGAGCCGCACGACCTCGTCATGGTGCTCGAACCGCTGAACTGGCACGCGAACCACGGCGGCGTGTTTCTGGAACGCAGCGATCAAGCGTACGCCCTGTGCAAAGGCGTCGGCTCGCCCGCCTGCAAGATCCTGTTCGACATTTATCACCAGCAGATCACCGAAGGGAACCTGATCCCCAACATGGACCTCGCCTGGGATGAGATCGCCTACCTTCAGATCGGCGACAACCCCGGCCGCAAGGAACCCACCACCGGCGAGATCCACTACGGCAACGTCTTCCAGTTTGTCCAAAAGAAGGGCTTCAAAGGGGTGCTGGGCATGGAGCACGGCAACTCACAGGGCGGAGCGGAGGGCGAGAAGGCCGTCATCGCGGCGTACCGCAGCGTCGACCCGGCCGGCGAATAAACTCCAAATCCTAAGAGACAAGAACCAAAGCACGCCATGCTCGCTGCTCTCGCCCTCACGCTCGCCGCCGTTCAACCTGCGGAGGTCGCCCCGCGTCCCAATGTCCTGTTCATCCTCGCGGACGACCTGGGCTTTGGGGATCTGTCGGTCCAGCGGCAATTCGGCGGGGCGGAGGACGTGCGGACGCCGCACATCGATTCGATCTTCAACGACGGGCTGACGTTCTCGAACTTCTACGCCAACTGCACCGTGTGCAGCCCCACGCGGGCGGCGCTGATGACCGGCCGCTTCCCCGCCTCCGTCGGCGTGCCCGGCGTCGTGCGGCCGTGGCCGGAAGACAACTGGGGCTATCTCTCCCCAAACGTCCCCACCCTGCCGGAGCAATTGGGCGAAGCGGACTACCGCACCGCGTTGATCGGCAAGTGGCACCTCGGCGGGGACCCGCATAACGGCGTCGGCAACCATCCGCTTCGGCGGGGTTTCGATCACTTCGAAGGCTTCCTCGGCGGGATGCTGTCCGACTACGTCACGCACACCCGCACCTTTCCGGACGGTTCGAAGCGGAACATGATGCGACGAGGAGAGGAGGTCGTCGACCCGGCCGGACATGCGACCGACCTGCTCAGTGATTGGGCCGGCGCCTACCTGAAGAACGCGGCAGCGAAGGATGAGCCGTTCTTCCTGTACCTCGCCTACAACGCGCCGCACACGCCGATCCAACCGCCCGCGGAGTGGGTGAAGAAGGTGACGGCCCGCGAGCCCGGCATCTCCCCCAAGCGGGCGAAGCTGGCGGCCCTGATCGAACACATGGACGCCGGCGTCGGTCGCGTGCTGGCGGCGCTGGAGGCCAGCGGGCAGGCGAAGAACACGCTGGTCGTCTTCACCTCCGACAACGGCGGGCACCTCTCGCCCGGGGCGAACAACGGCCCGTACCGCGGCGGCAAGGAAGATTTGTATGAGGGCGGCCACCGCGTCCCCTGCGGCGTGCGGTGGCCGGGGGTGATCGAACCCGGTTCGCGGACCGACCTGACGGCGATGACGATGGACTGGTTCCCGACCCTGCTGGACGTCGCCGGGGCGCCGCTCCCCGACGGGCTGGACGCCGTCTCTCTGCGTCCGACGCTGCTCGGTGGGTCGCAGCCGGAGCCACGAGCCGTGATGCAATTCACCCGTCGCGAGGGCCGCCCGTTGATCTGGGGCGGCAAGACCGGCGACGCGGTCGTCGCCGACGGCTGGAAGCTCGTGCAGAATCGCCCGTACGACGCCCTCCGCCTGTTCCATCTCGCTGAGGACCCCTACGAGACGACCGACCTGATCGAGCGACGCCGAGACAAAGCCCGAGAACTCGCCCGGCTGATGCAGGACCGCCTCCGCCGTGACGGGGCCGTCCCCTGGACCGCCCCCGCGGCCCCCCCACAACGGGAATGAGCCCCGCCTCGATCCCCCTCGGCACGCCCGATCCGTTCCGCCGGCACCCCGCGAGCCTGTGGCCGGAGATCCTGCTGGAACGCTGCGAGGTGACCACCGGTCGCGTCGGCGGTCCCGGCGGGCAGCACCGCAACAAGGTGGAAACCCGCGTCGTCGTCACCCACACCCCCAGCGGAGCGATCGGCGAGGGATCGGAGACGCGTAGCCAGAAGCGGAACCACGCCGCCGCGGTGCAGCGATTGCGGGTCAACCTCGCCCTCTCCCTCCGCGGCGACGGGCTTGCCGACCCGCGGGCTCGGGAATTGATCGAACGGCGGAGCGCGGACGGATTGAAGGTCAGCCCCGCCCATGTCGACTGGCCGGCGGTGCTCGCGGCGGTGTTGGACGAGTGCGCGCTGGAGCGGTGGGACGTGAAAGCGGCCGGCCGGCGGTTGGGCGTCTCGCCGAGCCGGGTGGTGCGGGTGTTGAAGACCGAGCCCCGCGCCCACACACTGCTGAACGATCAGCGGGCCGCCCTCGGCCTGCGACCGCTGCGGTGAACGCTCCAGTCTTCGCTGGTTCAAGTTATCGCTGGTTCAAGTCATCGCCGCGACGACCGCCGCGTCCGCCCCCGCCCAGTCCGCCGCATGACCCAGCCCCCGACGGCGTACGCAGGGCCCGCGACCGGCGGGGGGGCTCGGTTCGTCCTCCCGCGGGCGCTGGGGCTCATGGTCGCCGGCGCCGCGGCAATCGGTCTGTCGACGTTCTGGTCTCGACTGGACCGGGTCGACGCGGCGGTGCCGCTGCTGTCCGCCGCGCTGGTGGGCGCCGGCTCCGTGTGGTTGTTCGCGGATCTCCTCGCCCGGCTGGACGCGCGACTGCGGCCGGATCGCTTCGGCCGTCCACGCGCGGTCAAACGGCGCGGCTGGATCGGTCTCGGGTCACTGGCGTTGGCGCTCGGGCTGTCGCGGCTCACCCCCTGGACCGGGCTGTACGGGTTCCTGCCGCTCGGGGCGTCGGCGGTCGGCGTGTGGTGCTTGGCGGGGGCGGCCCGGCGGGCGTACCTCGGCCGGGCGGGGGCGCCGCGGTCGCGCCGGCGGGAGGACCGGGTCCGGCTGACCGCCCCCGGGATGGTCGCCGTGGGCGTCGCCGGGGTCTTGCTGCTGGGCGCGTTCCTCGGTCCCAGCAACATGCTGCTGTTGGTGTGCTGCATGGTGATCGGGCCGCTCGCCGCGGACGCCTGGTTCGCCGCCGCGACGCTTCGACGGTGCACCGTGCTGCGAACCGCCCCGGCGATCGCCGCGGCGGGGGAGGTCGCGTTGGTGGAACTCGCCCTGCACCACCGCGGACGTTGGCTGCCGGCGATTCAGGTCACCGCGGCGGACCGACTCCGCAGCCGCCGCGAGGATCTCGCCGCCGCCGTCGCGTTCACGTCCGTGCCGCCCCGCAGCCGGCAGACGGGGGTGTACCGGCTCGAACCCCGCACCCGCGGGCCGCTGGCGTTGGGGCCGGTGACGCTCTCCACCGCATTCCCCTTGGGACTGGTGCGGCGGGAAGTCGTGGAGCGGGACGAGGGCGAAATGCTGATCCTCCCCGCGGTCGGCCGGATGACGCCCGCCTGGGACCGCCGCGGCGCCCTCGCGGACGAACTGGCGCACCACGCCCGCTCCCGCAAGGGGCTGTTCGAGGACGAGTTCTACCAGCTTCGCGAATACCGCCCCGGCGACGGGCCGCGGGCGATCCACTGGCGCAGCAGCGCCAAGGCGGGCGAACTAATGGTTCGCGAAAGTCACGAGAGCCGCGACCGGGATCTGGTCGTCCTGCTGGACCTGCACGCGGACGGCCCGCCCGGATTGGAGACCGACGCGATCCAGGAGCGGGCCGCGAGTCTTGCCGCGACGATCGTCGCGGATCACCTCCGGCGCCACGGCGGGGCGACTTTGAGCCTGCGGGTCGCCGGGGCCGCGGCCCGGGAGTATCTCGGCCGGGCCGGAGGGGATCTGACGGGGCCGCTGGTCGAACTGGCTCGGGCCGAGCCGGGGCCGGTCGACGCCCCGGAGGAGGCCGCGTTCACCGCCGCCGCCGCCGCCGGACCGGCGGCCCGCAAGGCGTTCGTCACCACCCGCGACCCGGACGACCCCGCCTTCGCCGGGATCGGCCCCGGCGGCGGGTGGGAGATCGTCAGCGCCCGCCCCGGCCGCTACGAAGAGTTTTTCGTTCCGGTCGCCTTCGACCGATCGCAGACCGCGGGAGTCGATCGATGAGCGCCGCCACCGATTCTTCCTCCGCCCCCTCCCCCGCCCCGGCGAGCGGTTGGCGGGTCTGGCTGCTGGCGGCGTCGCGGCGGACGCCGGTCGCCCCCCCGGCGGCGTCGGTCGGACCGATTGCCGTGGCCGCGGCGGGCGGGATTCTGCTGGCGATCGGCGAGGGGCGCCCGCTCCCCGCGGCGCTCACCCCGCCGATCGTGCTGCTCGGCCATCTGCTGGTCGATCGCCGCAGAGCCTTCCACCTGCCGGCCCTGTTTGCGAACCTGCTGGGCCTCGCCGCCGCGGGACTGGCGGTGACGGAACTGAGCAGCGGCGAGATCGAAGCCCGCCTGCTGTTCGGGCGCACCTGTTGGTCTACCTGACGTGGATCGTGTCGCTCCAACAGAAGACCTACAAAGTCTGCTGGTCGCTGATCGCGTTGACGGTGTTGCAGGTCGCGGTGGCGTCCGTGCTGACCGCGGGGGTGAAGTTCGGGCTGGGGCTCGGCGGGTTCCTCCTCCTCACGACGTGGGCGCTGACGAACCTGTCCGCCCGCTGGCCGGACGCGAATCGGGCCGCCCGCGTCGCCGGCCGTGGCGCGGGGCCGGCGGCTGCCGTGTCCGTGGTGCGGGACGGGCGGGTCGGACCGGCCGGCGTGCGGGGGCCGGGGCGGGCGGTCGCGGCGGCGTCGGCCGTCGCGGTCGCGGTGGGGCTGACGATCTTCCTGCTCACGCCGCGGATGTGGCTCAGCCGGCGTCCGCCGATCGACCCGACCCGCTCCCCCGGCATCTCCGCGGCGTACACGGGCTTCACCAAGGAGGTGCGGCTCGGGGCGCTCGGGGAGATTTTGGAAAGCCGCGCCCCGGCGTTCGACGTGGAGGTCGAACGCCCCCGCTGGGGCCTGTCGTTGCGGGACAACGACGCGGCGGCGGTGTTCGGCACGGACGAACCGCTGTTCCGCGGACGGACGCTCGAGTCACTATCAAAACGGGCACTGGACCGACGAGGTCCGCTCGATCACCGATCGTCGGAACCTGCCGTCCGAACCGCCCCCGCCGGGCGCGGCGGGCCGGATTGAACGGTATCGGCTGCGGTCGCTGGGCGACGAGGTGCTGATCCACGGCGGCGAAGCGACGGCGGTCGCGTTCTCGGATCGCCGCGTCGGGCGGGCCGACCTGCGGGAGGCGGACGGGTTGCTGATCCGCCCGCGGACCGTCTCCGCCACGGCCGAGATTGAATACGTCGTGTACGCCCTCGACAACCCGCCCCCGTCGACGACGCCGGCGGACGCCCGCCGGCTCGCCCGATCCCGTTCCCGGGAGCCCCTGCGACGTGCCCTGCGTGTGGAGTATCTGCAATGGCCCGGCGATCTTCCCGCCGTCACCGCCGCCGCCGAGGCCGCCCTTCAAAGTGGCGGCGGCCCCGTGGACCGTCCCGCCGCCCGGGCGACCGCGGAGCGGTTGACGCGGTATCTCCGCGATTCCGGGCGGTTCAACTATTCGCTGGATCTGTCGGTCCAGGACACCTCCGTGGACGCCGTCGAGGACTTCCTCATCAACAAGCGGGTCGGCCACTGCGAGTACTTCGCGACGGCGCTGGCGCTGATGCTCCGCGATCGCGGGATCCCCAGCCGCGTCGTCACCGGCTTCAAAGGGGGCGACCTGAACCCGACGACACGTCGGTTCGAAGTCCAGCAGCGGCACGCCCACGCGTGGGTGGAGGCGTACGTCGATCGACGCTGGGAAACCTTCGACCCCACGCCCGCCGCCGCCCGCACGCAAAGCGTCGCCGACAGCGGCCCCCGCTTCGCCGTGCTATCGCAGTTGATGAGCGGCGTGGAGAACGTCTGGGGCGAGTACGTCGTCCGGATGAGCCTCGACCGGCAGCGGGCGACGTTCGGACGCCCGTTCCAAGACGCTTGGGAGCGGTTTCGAGCGCTGTCGGCCGATTGGGCGGCCGGGCCGGACGGGGCCGGGTGGCAGTTCGACGGGCGGGCCGGCGCCCTGTTCGCCGCGTTCGCACTCGGGCTGGCGGCGGTCGGCTGGGCGGCCCGCGGTCTGCTGGCCCGCCGTTGGCGTCGACGGCGGGAGCGACGGGCCCGGGCGGAGGCGGTCCGATTCTGGCGCCGGTTCGGCAAACTGGCCGCTCAGCGGGGCGTCGTCCGCGGTCCCGCAGAAACGCCCGCGGAGTTCGCCGCCCGGGCCGCGGCCCAATGGGCCGGCTTGGAAATCGAATCGTGGGACGAACAGGGGGAGGACGGGCTGGGATCGCTTCCCGGAAGGGCGGCGGCGGACCTGTACGCGGTGCGGTTCGGCGGGGCGACCCTCCCGCCGGCGCACGTCGCAACGCTGAACGCCGCCTTGGACCAGTTGGAAGCGCGGCTGGATGTCGTCAGCCAGCGACCGCCCGCCGCGCGGGCCGCAAACGTGACCTAGGCTTCGCCCGTCCGTTCCCCGCCCAATCCGTCCCCTGCCCAAGCAGCCGCGATGCCCGCCGACGTATGGAGCCGCCCCACGCTCACCGACCTGCACGAGGTGTTGGCAAGCGTCGGCCACGGCCCGCCCGACTCCGACCAACGCACCGTCCCCCGGCTGGAACTGTGCGTTCCCGCGGAAGTGAAGACGATTCGCGGCAACTCCGTCCCGGCGATGACCCGCGAGATCAGCCGCGGCGGCCTCGGTTTGCTCACGCGGGGCCGGCTGAACCTCGGCGATTGCCGGGTCAAGATGGCGAGCGAAACGCGGGAGTTCGACTACCGCGTCGACATTGAATGGTGTCGCCCGACCGAGAACGGGATGTGGCTCTCCGGCGGCCGCTTCGTCACCGAAATCCTGCCGGACTGACCTTCGGCATCACGCAGCAGAGAAACGCCGGAGCCCCCGCGGGCGCCGGCGAGGCGTGGCAGCACAACCGGGCCGTCTCCAGCGTTAGCCGACGTTCAGCGCGTCGATCGTGAACGCTTTGCGGACGACCGCCTTCTGGATCTGCCCGCTACGGATCAACGCGACCGGCACCTTGCGTTTCACCACGGAACCGTCCTCCATCACCCGCACCGTTTGCAGGTTCCGTTTGAACAGGCGGGCGGTGATCGCGCGGGTCTTGCGACCGTTACCGCCGAGGTATTTCGGCTTGCCGGACTCGACCTTCGAGTTGCCGCGGCCCGGTTTGCGGTCCCCGTACAGCTTCGTGAGCTTGGCCCGCTTGAGCCGCTTGTTCTTTTTCAGAGTGGACATATCGGCGGGCGCAGCACGGGGTCGCGAGTGGTCGGGCGGGGAGTGTAACAATCGACCGGCCGCTCGCAAAGCTCCCCCCGATTCGCCCTCGCCGACGGGCGGCGCGCGGCGTTGAGTGAAGCGGGTCGCCTGTCGAAGACGGCGAATCGGAGATAACGTAGGAGCCCGGTCCGCCCCCCGTCTCGGCGGACGATTCCCGCACAGGACGCCCCCGATGACCGTCTCCGTTCGCCTGCCCGACGGCAAAACCCTCCCCGTCGGCGACGCCGACACCGCCCTCGACGTCGCCCGCGGCATCTCCGAGGGCCTGATGCGGGCCGTCGTCGTCGCCCATGTCGGGGGAGAGGCGAACGGCAAACTGGTCGACGCCGCCCTGCCCCTCGCGTCGTTCTCGCAGAATGACGAGCCGGTCGACCTACGGCTCGTCACCGACCGCGACCCCGAGGGCCTCGCCGTCCTCCGCCACAGCGCCGCCCACATTATGGCGCAAGCGGTGATGCGGCTGCATGAGGGCGTCGGCCTCGCCTTTGGCCCGACGACCGCAACCGGCTTTTACTACGATTTCGACCTCGTCAAACCGATCAGCGAAGCGGACTTCCCCGGCATCGAGGCGGAGATGAAAAAGATCGCCAAGGAGAAATTGGAGTTCGAACGCTTCGACCTGCCGCGCGACGAGGCCGTGGAACTGGTCGGCGGGATGAACCAGGAGTTGAAGGTCGAGCATATCCAGACCGGCCTCGCGGAGCACGAAACGCTGGGCTTCTACCGGCAGGGGGAGTTCGTGGATCTGTGCCGCGGCCCGCACGTCCCCACCACCGGCAAGCTCAAAGCGTTCAAGCTGATGAGCGTCGCCGGCGCCCACTGGAAGGGCGACCAGTCCGGCCGCCCGCTGCAACGCCTCTACGGCACCGCCTTCTTCGATAAAAAGGCGTTAAAGGCGTACCTGTCGCAGGTCGAGGAGGCCAAGAAGCGGGACCACCGCGTCATCGGCAAGCGGATGGACCTGTTCACCATCAACCCGGAGGTCGGCCAGGGCCTCGTGATGTGGCTGCCGAAGGGGGCGACGCTGCGGTACACGCTGGAATCGTTCCTGCGGGACGAACTGATCCGCCGCGGCTACGAACCGGTGTATAGCCCGCACATCGGCAGCGTGAAGCTGTACGAGACCAGCGGGCACTTTCCGTACTACCGCGACTCGCAGTTCCCGCCCATCAATGAGGACGGACTGACACGGGATGTTGACGAACTTCTCGACCTGAAACGCCAGCACAAAGATTTCTTCGCCTTGGAGAACAGTGCCGAATTAGAACCTGGAAGCGAAGTCGACGCTGGCGTCCGGGAAACAATTGGAGACTGGCGCGGATGGCGAAAAAACATCATCAGAGACATTCGCAAGACCGGCACGGACTTGGAGAGGATCGAGCAGCTTAACGACGATGAACAGGACGCGATGCTCCGAGACTGGCTGTCGAAGCAGGAACGCTTCCTCCTCAAGCCCATGAACTGCCCGCACCACGCGATGATGTATAAGGCGCGGCCGCGGTCCTACAAACAACTGCCCATTCGCTTCGCCGAGTTCGGGACCGTCTATCGGCACGAACAGAGCGGCGAATTGAACGGCCTGCTCCGCGTCCGCGGGCTCACCCAGGACGACGCCCACATCTTCTGCACGCCGGACCAGGTCGAACACGAGATCGAACAGACAGTCGACCTCGTTCGCCTCGTCCTCGAAGCGGTCGGGATGACCGATTACCGCGTCGAACTGTCGTTGCGCGACCCCGGCAGCGATAAATACGTCGGCTCCGACGAACACTGGGACGCGGCCGAGGCCACCCTGCGGGACGTGCTGAACAAGAGCGGCATGGACTACACCGAAAGCCCCGGCGAGGCCGCCTTCTACGGCCCCAAGCTGGACTTCCAGGTGCGGGACGCCATCGGCCGCGAGTGGCAACTCGGCACCGTCCAACTGGACTACAACCTGCCGGAGCGGTTCGAGCTGGAATACATCGGCTCCGACAATAAACCGCACCGCCCGGTGATGATCCACCGGGCGCCCTTCGGCAGTATGGAACGCTTCGTCGGCGTCCTAATCGAGCATTTCGCTGGCGCCTTCCCCCTCTGGCTCGCCCCGGAGCAGGTCCGCGTGCTGCCGCTGTCGGAGAAATCAAACGACTATGCGGAGACCGTCACCGCCCGACTCAAACAGGCCGGCTTCCGGGCGACGCTGGACACGCAGGACGGCAAATTGCAGGCGAAGATTCGCGAGGCCCAGTTGGACCTGATCCCGTATATGTTCGTCGTCGGCCCGCAGGAGGCCGAGAAGGGAGCCGTTGCGGTTCGCGACCGCATCGACGGCGACCTCGGCGCCATGCCGCTGGACGAAGCGATCGCCAAGCTGAGCGAGGAAAACGACGCCCGCACCATCCGCCAGATCGCGGAGAAGACGGACTTTGAAGACTTCGAAGCAATCAGCGACGTGGGCGGGGAATACTGATCCTCAGCCGCGACCGGAGGGCGCGCTCCCGCGACTGACACGCTCCCTCCGGTCGCGGCTAAGGGGGGCGATCCTGCTAGAATGAGACCGTGCCCGCCGACGACCTCGCCGCCGCCCTCGCCCCGCACCTGTCGCCGGACGCGGCGACTTGGCTGGATGCGCAGACGGAGAAGATCGCCGCGGGCGATCAGCGGGCGCTGTTTCTCGCCTTCGGCCTCGCCCCCCGCAAGGTGGGGAAGGCGGAGTTGAACGACGACGCCTTCCCCGGCTGGCCGGTCGATCAAGCCGCCCGGATCGCCCTGCTGCAAGCCTTTCCGGCTGACGACGAACACCGCTGGCTGACCGCGTTCGACGCGCTCGTCGACGCCGCGGAGGTGCGCGAACTTGTCACGCTGTATCAGGCCCTCCCCCTCCTCCCCTTCCCCGACGCCCTCGCCGACCGGGCCGCCGACGGGCTGCGGACCAATGTGAAGGGCGTGTTCGAGGCGATCGCACACCGCAACCCCTTTCCCGCCGAGCACTTCACCGACGCCCGCTGGAACCAGATGGTGCTGAAGGCGCTGTTCATCGGCTCTTCGCTTCAGCCGATCGTGGGGCTGCGGGAGCGGATGAACGACGACCTCGCCCGCATGCTGCGGGACTATGCGGATGAACGCACCGCCGCGGGACGGGACGTGCCGGCGGACCTTATCGAATTGTTGAAAGACTGACGCGATGTACATCGACCCTCACGTTCACTGCGTCTCTCGCACGACGGACGACTACGAAGCGATCGCCGCCGCCGGCGTGGTGGCCGTGATCGAACCGGCCTTCTGGCTCGGCCAGCCGCGGACGAACTGCGGCAGCTTCAAAGACTATTTCAGTCAACTGGTGGGCTTCGAACGGTTCCGGGCCGCCCAGTTCGGCGTACGGCATTACTGCTGCATCGGATTGAACAGCAAGGAGGCAAACAAACCGGCCCTCGCCGAGGAGGTGTTGGACCTGATGCCGCTTTACCTCGCCAAAGAAGGCGTGGTGGCGGTGGGCGAGATTGGCTTTGACGACCAAACCGAAGCCGAGGAGCACGCCCTACGAAAACAGATTGAAATGGCACAGGAGGTCGACCTGCCGATCATGATTCACACCCCCCACCGCGACAAAAAACGCGGCACGACCCGCACGATGGACGTGCTGGAGGACCACGGCTTCCCGCCGGAAAAGGTGGTGATCGATCACAACAACGAGGAGACCGTCCGCGAGGCGCTGGACCGCGGATACTGGGCGGCGTTCACCATTTATCCGCACACCAAGATGGGCAGCGCCCGGATGTGCGCGGTGGTCGAACAGTACGGCCCGGAGCGCATCATTATCGACAGCGCCGCGGACTGGGGCGTGAGCGACCCGCTCGCGGTGCCGAAAACGGCCCGATTGATGAAGGAGCAAGGGATCAGCGACGACGCGATCCGGGCGACGACCTACGAAAACGCCCTCGCCGCCTATGGACAGAGCGGGCAGATGGCCGCGGACGATTGGCTCAACCCGTCGCCGATCGACCAGCGGACGCTCTTCGAAGGGAACAGCGTGCTGCGTGGCGGGCAGGAGCCGCGGATTGGGCAGGCGTCAAAGCCTGGATTCATCGAGTAAGCCCGAAGCGGAAGCGGGGGTCTGCGGTTCCAACCCTCGTTTGCGCCACGGGCTCGCCGGAGATCGGCTAGGAGCCGCCTTTGCTCCGGTCCCGTTTGCGGGCGTTTTCGGTGAGGTGTCGTTTGCGGAGGCGGATCGCCTTGGGAGTGACCTCCACCAGTTCGTCCGGGGCGATATATTCGAGCGCCGACTCCAGCGTCATATCCCGCGGCGGCTTTAAGATGATGGCGTCGTCGGCCCCGCTGGACCGCACGTTCGTGAGTTTCTTCTCTTTAATGGGGTTCACGACGAGGTCGTTGTCGCGGCTGTTCTCGCCGACGATCATGCCCTCGTACACCGGGTCGCCGGGGGCGACGAACATCTCCGCCCGCTCCTGCAATTTAAACAGGGCGTAGCCGACGACCTTGCCCGCGATCTGACTGACCAGCACCCCGTTCTTGCGGCCGGGCACGTCGGCGTCGGCCCGGCGGTAGCCGTCGAAGCGATGGTGAATCACCGCTTCGCCGCGGGTGGCGTTCAGCAGGCGGGTCCGCAGCCCGATCAGGCCGCGGGCGGGGATATGGAACTCCAGGTGCGTGAGGCCGCCGGCGCCGGCGGACATCTCCGCAAGTTGCCCCCGTTTATCGCCCACCAAGGTCATCACGCCGCCGACGCCCTCGGCGGGCACGTCGATCACGAGATGCTCGTACGGCTCGTGCCGCTTGCCGTCGACCTCTTTATCAATCACCCGCGGGGCGCCGACGGAGAGTTCATAACCTTCCCGCCGCATCGTTTCAATCAGGATGGCAAGGTGCAGCACGCCGCGGCCGGCGACGCTGAAACTGTCCTTGTCGCCGGTCTCCTCGACCCGCAATGCGACGTTTGCCTGAAGCTCCCGGTGCAGACGGTCGCGGAGGTTGCGGCTGGTGACGTACTTCCCGTCTTTCCCGGCGAGCGGGGAGGAATTGATCGTGAACAGCATGCTCAGCGTCGGCTCGTCCACCGCGAGGCGGGGGAGTACCACCGGCCGTTCCGGGTCGGTCACGGTGTCGCCGATCTGCGGGTCCGGCAGCCCGGTGAGGGCGACGATGTCGCCCGCGGTGGCCTCCGGCACCTCCACGCGGCCCAGCTTGTCGAACAGTTCGACCGCGGTGATCGACGCGGGCGTCAGCGAGCCGTCAGCGCGGGTCAGCACGACCTTCTGGTTCGTCTTGAACGTGCCGGAGAGGATGCGACCCGTGGCGACGCGGCCGACGTATTCGCTGTAGGTCAGGCTGGTGACCATCACCACCGGCGGGCCGTCCGGGTCGATCTCCGGCCCGGGGATGTGCTCGATGACGGCGTCCAGGATCGGGGCGATCGTGCCGCTGCGGCACTCGGGATCGTCGCTCGCGTAGCCCTCCATCCCGCTGGCGAACAGGTATTTGAAGTCCAGCGTCTCGTCGTCGGCGCCCAGTTCGGCGAACAGGTCGAACGTTTCGCTCAGCACCTCCTCCGGGCGAGCGTTGGGGCGGTCGATTTTGTTGACGACCACGATCGGTTTCAGGCCGACCTCCAGCGCTTTGCCGACCACGAATCGGGTCTGCGGCCGAGGGCCTTCGAAGGCGTCGACCAGAATCAACGCCCCGTCCGCCATCCGCAACACCCGCTCCACTTCCCCGCCGAAGTCCGCGTGGCCGGGGGTGTCGATGATGTTCACCCGCATCAGCGTCCCGTCCGCCGCCTTATAGGGCAGCGAGATGTTTTTCGACAGGATCGTGATCCCGCGTTCTCGCTCCAGGTCGTTGCTGTCCAGGACGAGGTCTTTGCCGAGGGTGCCCTCGCGGAACTCGCCGCTCTGACGGAGCAACGCATCGACCAGCGTGGTTTTGCCGTGGTCGACGTGGGCGATGATCGCCACGTTGCGGACGTCCTGCCGCCGGGCGGTCGGCGCGGGGGCCGTGGTGGTGTCGGACACAATCACTCTTAAGTTAGCCGCGACCGAAGGGAGCGTTCCCCGGCGGCCCCCGCGGACTCTGCCGAGCGCGGGGTCCGCCTAGAAGAGGAGCCCGCGGCACAGGCCGCGGGCTCGGCGAAGCGGGAGTGTACGGCCCCGTGTCGCTGTCGAACAGGGCCGGCCTCGGGAAGGGCTGCGGGCCGCGACGGGTCTGGCTGTTCGTCCGGCCACGGGTGCGGGCACGGGTCCGGCGACGGGTGCGGGCACGGGTGCGGGCACGGGTGCGGGGGGGCGGCGGTCGGCGGTATCCTCACGGCGTCCGCCCATCGAGACCCGGTTCGCCCGATGCCCGTTCTGCTCGCCGCCCTGCTGTTGGGAGGTTTTGAGGAACCGACCCGCGAAGCCGCAAGCGAGGCGCAACGCCCGAACGTGTTGGTGGTCCTCGCGGACGATCACCGGTACGACGCGCTCGGCTTCCTGGGTCACCCGTTCCTGAAAACGCCGCACCTGGACGCGCTGGCGAGGCAGGGCGTCCACTGTGCGAATGCGGTGGTGACCACCAGCCTGTGCAGCCCGAGTCGGGCGTCGCTGCTCACCGGGCTCTATGCCCACAACCACGGCGTCACCGATAACTACAACGCCCCCCGGGAGGACCTCGTCTGGTTCCCGCGTCACCTGCAAGCGGTCGGCTACGAGACGGCGTTCGTCGGCAAGTGGCACATGGGGGACACGGACGAAGCTCAACCCGGGTTCGATCATTGGGTCAGCTTTCGCGGCCAAGGCACGTATTACCCCGACGGCCGCGGGACGAGCCGCCAAGTCCCGCAAAACAGCGACGGCACGCTGAACGTCAACGGGAAACGCGTCCCGCAGAAGGATTACGTGACCGACGAACTGACGGATTACGCCCTCGATTGGCTGAAGACGCGAACGGATCAGGCGTCCGACGACTCCCCCCCGTGGCTGATGTACCTCTCCCACAAGGGGGTGCACAGCGACTTCGTCCCCGCCGACCGCCACCGCGGCGCCTATGACGGGGCGGCCTGGGAGCCGCCGCCGAGCTTCATCCCGACCGACGCCCCCACCGGCGCCCGCCCCCGCTGGCTGCGGGACCAGCGGAACAGCCGGCACGGCGTCGACTTCGCCTACAACCTGCCGCGCACCGGCCCGGACGCCTTCGATCTCGCCGCATATCACCGGCGGTACTGCGAGGCGATCCTCGCCTTGGATGACAGCGTCGGCCGACTGACAGACTGGTTGAAAGAGAGCGGACAGGCGGAGAACACCGTCGTGGTCTACCTTGGCGACAACGGCTTCCAGTTCGGCGAGCAGGGCCTGATCGATAAACGCACCGCCTATGCAGCCAGCGTGCGCATCCCGCTGATCGTGCGGTGGCCCGCCGCGTTGCCGGCCGGGACTACGGTCACCCGGACGGTGGCGAACATCGACCTCGCCCCGACGCTGCTGGACGCCTGCGGCGTCGGTTGGCCGGAGGCAACGCCGCGGGACGGCCGTTCCTTCCTCCCGCTGTTGAAGGGCGACCCGCTGTTGAAGGGCGACCCGCTGTCGAGGGGCGGAGAAGGCGCCCCCTGGCGGGACGTCACGCTGTACGAATACCTGTGGGAGTGGAACTACCCCCACACCCCGACCACGCACGCGGCGCTGGGCGATCGGTGGAAATACGTTCGCTACCACGGCGTCTGGGACACGGACGAACTGTTCGACACCGCCGCCGACCCGCACGAGACCGTCAACCTGATCGACGCCCCGGAGCATCGGGCGACCGTCGCGCGGTTGCGGGCGACGCTGTTCGATCTGCTGGCGGAGACCGGCGGGGACACGCTCCCGCTCAAGCCGGACCGCGGTCGCTCCTTCCCTTGGCGAAGCCCGACCGGCCCGCCGCCCGGGACGTTCCCGCCGCAATTCGACGTACCGAGCGAACCGCCCGCGGAGGCCGTTCCGCCCTGGACCCGCGGGGTCGAACGACTGGAACCGACGCCTGATCGCTAAGCCGCCGACGCGAAGCCGCCGCGGACGCCCTTCACTCCAACCACCTCAATCTCGGAGCGCCCTCCCGTGATCACCCCCGCCGTTCTGCTCACGCTCGCCTTCGCCCCTCCCCCGGGGTTCAACTATGACGAGGCGAAGGTGCCGGCCTACACGCTGCCGGACGTGCTGGGGGAGGCGACGACCGCGGACGATTGGCCGAAGCGCCGGGCCCAATTGGTGAAACTATTCGAGCAGCACGTCTACGGCGTCGCCCCGCCGGCGCCGGAGGCGGTGACGTTTGAAACGACCGAGCCGGCGACGGCAAGCGGGGCGATCTGGTCTGAAGTGACCGTCGACTGCAAGCTGCCCGGGGGCGGATCGTTTCGGTTCCCGTTCCGCCTTGTCCGGCCGGCCGCTGCGGCCGGTCCGGCGCCGGTGATCGTGCTGATCACGCACCCGGGGCGGATGGACGAACTGGGTTCGCGGACGGAAGACACCGGCTTCTTTCCGTGGAAGGCAATCACCGCCGCGGGGTACGCCGTGGCCGTGCTACCGTCCGACGGCTTGGCTCCGGACAACAACGGTCGCTTTAATACAGAGCTGTTGGCGGCGTACGGCTTGGACCGGGCGTCGAACGGCGGCGAACGACCGGCCGACGGCTGTGGTGCGTTGGCCGCGTGGGGCTGGGGCGCCAGCCGGGTGATTGATTATGCGGAGCAGGCGGACGAATTGGACGCGACCCGCGTCGCCGTCGCCGGGCACAGCCGCGGCGGGAAGGCGGCGTGGTGGGCGGCGGCCCGTGACCCGCGATTCTCGATCGGCTACTCCAACGACAGCGGCGCCGGCGGGGCGGCCCTGTCGCGGCGCCGGTTCGGCGAGACCGTGGCGCGGCTGAACGACCACTTCCCCCGCTGGTTCTGCCCGCGGTTCAAGACTTACGACGACAACGAGAACGCCCTGCCGATCGACCAGCACCAACTCGCCGCGGCGATCGCGCCGCGGGCCGTCTACGCCGCCAGCGCCTCGGAGGACGGCTGGGCTGATCCGAAGGGGGAGTTCTTGAGCTTGGTCGAAGCGAACCCGGCGTTCACGCTGTTCGGCGACGCGGCGCTGTCCGCGGAGGAGATGCCGGAGGTCGGCGGGGCGGTGGTGCGGGGTCGGCGGGGCTATCACCTGCGGCCCGGCGGGCACGGATTGGAGCGGGCCGACTGGGACCGTTTCCTCGCCTTCGCCGCCACGATCTGGGACCGGAAGTGACCGGCGGGGCCTGTTAGACTGCGGGCATGGCGTCCCTCAAAAAGTACGATCCGCGGCTCGAAACGCTGGTGATGGAACGCCGCACCCGCTTTGACGCGGAGTGCGGCGATCTGTCCGCGGACGACCGCCGCTGGCTGGCTGATCGACTGCACGCGGCCCCGCGGGAAGCGGGAGCATTGGAGTACGTCCGCACCGCGACCGGCTTCGCCCGCACCCTCACCGCGACGCGGGCGGACGTGGAGCGGCTGTACCGGGCCGAGGTCGGCGACGCCTGACGGTCGGCGACGCCTGACAGGACTTGGCCGGTAGCGTCGCCCAGCAGGTCAAGGGCCCCGCGGCTCACTCCTCCGCGAGCCCGAGAGCCGGTCGTTGGCGTCGCGGTAGTTATAATCCAAGCCGAGCACTTCGCTATAGTGCTTTTCCGCTTCACGGGTCTCGGCGGCCTCTTCGGCGAGCCGTCCGAGGGCGTAATGACACTTCAGGAACAGTTCCGGCTGTTCGTGGGTGTCGATTTTCTCCAGGGCGTTCACAAACTGCCGTTTCGCCAGCGGGCGCTTGCCGTCCATCAGGAACGCCTCGCCGAGACTCACGCGGGCCTCGCTTTCGAGGCGGGTATCCGTGGTCGCCTGTTGGAGCAGCGGGATCGCCTTGCCAACCTCCTTGCGGGCCAGCAAACGGGAGCCCAGGTCGAACTTTACCTTCATGTTCTTCGGGTGATGCTCCGCCCTGCGGGTGAGGATCTCAACCGCCTTGTCGTTCATCTCCGCCTCGAACTTCTTGGCTCGCGCCAGCCGTTTTTCGTCCTTCAACTGGCGGGCCTTCTGCTTGGAGGCGTCCACCTGTTGACGCATCTCCGCGAGCATCATGTCCTCGTAGCGCTCCTGAATTGAGATATCGCCGGACAGTTCGGCGGCCTCCTTCATCGTCGCTGCGGCCTGCTTGAGCTTGTTCGACTTGAACAGCAGGTCCGCGAGCCGCACGCGGGGGTTGGGGTCGTCGGGCCGCTTGCGGATCTGGCGCTGGAGATCCGCGACGGGGTCCTGACCGGGGCCGTCGGCTCCGCTGTCGGCGCCGCTGCTCTCGTCGTAGGCGTTTTTGGCGGCCTGCATGGCCCGCGTGCCCTCGCCGTCGTCGGCCTGGGTTTGGCCGATCAGTTTGCTGGTGTGAAGCTGGGTGATCTTCCGCTCGATGACCGGATCGCCGGGGCTGAGCAGACGGATCTTGCCCCACAGCACCAGGGCCGGCTCGTACTCCTCCAACTCCTCCAACAGGTTTGCGTAGCGGCGGAGCAGCTTGACGTCCTCCTTGTTCGCGGCGAGGGCGGCGTCGATGGCGAACTTGGCGACCTCGAAGTGCTCCCGGCCCTCGGCGGCGTCGGCGACGGCAAGGTTCAAGTCGATATCCCAGGGGTCGATCTTCAGGCCTTCCTCCGCGGCGGTGTCGAGCGCGGCCCAGTCCTCCTTCCCCTTCGCTTTCTTCACCCGGCCCTTGACACCCATCAAACGCATTCCTTTCATGGATGCGCCGGTGCCGTTGTCGCCATATTTCTTCCGCTCCGCCGTGCGGAGGCTTTGCCGGTACAACAGATTCCCGGCGTCTTTCTGGCAGGCCTGATAGTACATCTGGATCGCCAGATCGAAGTTCTGCTTCGAAAACGCCCCGTTGCCGTGCTGCCAGCTCTTCTTGGCGATCTCTTTGTCACGGTCGGCGGCCATGGGAGCGCAGCGCGGGCTGAACGGCGGAACGGGCGGCCCGGGATCGTACCACCCGGTCCGCGAACGGACCAAGAACCCCGGGCCGAGCGCCGCGGTCGTATCAGCGGGCGGCCAACGCCGGTCCGACGGCCGGGGCTCCGGCGAGCACGCCGTCCGAGGGGAACCGCAGGTGCGGGGCGAGGCGATCGTAGGTCTTCGGGCCCATGCCCTTCACCGCCAGCAGGTCCGGCGGGGCGTGGAACGAGCCGCGGATCTGTCGATCGCCGAGGATCCGCCCGGCCAGCTTCGGGCCGACGCCCCGCAGCAAACACCACTCCGCCGACGAGGCGTCGTTGACGTTCAACCGGCACTCGGCTCGGCGACCGGGCGTCGGATCGACGCCGGGGGAGGAGACGACGGCCAAGACCGTCAGCGTCGCGACGGCCAAAACGGCGAGCGCCCCGCCCTCCGCCCGATCGGGGGCGAAGGCGGGGCGGCGCTCGCCGGGGACGGCGGGAGAGGGTTCGGCGTCGGGGAGTGCGGCCGGCATGACCGGATCACCCTACGATTGCCGCACAATCGTCGCCGCTGTTCGGATCGGCAGTGTGCGGCCGTCCAAGGGGCCGCTCGACACGGCCACTTTGATCAGCGTGGCGCCGTGGCGCTCGCTTGACGAAGTTCCGGCGCCGCCACCCAGTATTTCAGGCCGACCACCTGACCGGCGGGGAGCTTCTCGCCGGCGGGGAACTGTTGGGCCTGCACCTTGCCGACCAGCGCCTTCGTGGCTGTCGGGCCGCCGGGGTAGAACTTCACCTTGTACTGACGGGCCACGAGAATCTTCTCCGCCGTCGCCGCGGGCAGGCCGACGACCGCGGGAACGACCTGCGGCATCGGCGTGGGAGCGACGCCCGGACCCTGCCGCTCCGCCATCGGTCCGCGACCGCCGTCGCCCGCCCGCGACCCGGCGCCCGCCGGCGGCCCGGCGACGAGGTTCTGCGTGACGAGGTTGAAGCCGCGCAGGTTCGGCTTGTACGGGTCTCCCTTGACCCAGTCGAACAACCCGTTGGAGTTCTTCTTCAGGCCCTTGAACTCGTAGGTGGTGTCGCTTTGCCCGCTGGGCGCGTAGAGCTTGACGCGGACCGGCAGGAAGTCCGGCTTGGACAGTTCGACCAGCGCCATCTTCCAGTTTTCCGCGTCCTGGCGGAGGAGCGGTAGCACGGAGAGCATCACCGTGCCGTTCGAATCCCGCAGCCAAGCCTGCACGTCGCCCTTCGGCTGATACCGAGGATCGGGCGGGAAGCTGACGCGGAACCGGCGCTTGACCACCGCCGGCGGCATGCCGATCAGGAACGGCAGCGGGCCGTTCATGATGTTCCTGCCGCGGTGCTCCGCGGGCAGCGGAATGATCTTCGCCTCTTTCCTCGCGGTGTAGATCTCCATCAACTGCTTGCCGTCGCAGATCCGGATCTGCTCGTCCCCCGCCTCGACCTTGAACGGGGCTCCCCCCGGACGGGCGCGGGGGGCCATCTGGCTCGCGGGGGCGGGGCCGAGGTCGATCCGGCCGCGGTCCGGGGCCTGATAGAAGAACCGGCCGACGCTGTGCTTTTCGGACTGGAAGGCGGCGTCGGAGACGACCTGCTTGAGATTCCCGTCCAGTTTCTGGATGTCCTTGGTGGCGTCGTACCACGCCTGCAACGTCGCTTCGAGCGCCGGGGAAAGCGTCGGCACCCGCATGGCCTGCGGCGTCGGTCGCGGGCCGGTCGGGGCCTGAGCCGGGGCGACGCCGGCGCCCGCGGCGAGCAGGGCCAAACCTAGCGCCGACCGGACCGCCCCCGCTCCCAATCGGGCGGGGCGACCAGCGGGAGACGACAGAACGAACGGGCGGGTCGCGGGCGGCATCGGGTCGCGGTCCTTCGCGGGGGGGCGCCGGGTCATAAGCCCGGGGCGATCCCGAACGCCAGAGAGGTTTCCCCGCGCCGAAGCGGCGGCGGCTCGCTCTCCTCTTCAACCCGTCACTTTAACCCACCACCGACTCCCGAGTTCCACCCCCCCACCGACTCCCAAGCCCCGTGCTACTCCCAGGCGCCGGGGACGTGGCGGTTCTGATTGACCGACTGCACCCGCGGGGCTTGCCCGGCGGTGTGGGAGATGACGTTCACGCAGGCGTTGGACTGCCGCAGGTCCGCCGCCCGGTCCAGCGGCATCCCCAGCAGGGCGGACAGGTACGCCCGATTCACGACGTTGTGGGCGACCACCGCGAACCGCTCCCCGGCGTGGCGGACCAGTAGATCGGCGAAGACCGGGGCGGAGCGGGCCAGCACCCCGGCGTAGCTCTCCCCGCCGAGGTACGGCGTCTGCCCGGGATTTGCCCGGAACGCGGCGTAATCCGCCCGGTCGCGGGCTTCGATGTCCGGCCAGTTCATTCCTTCCCAGCGGCCGACGTTCACCTCGCGGATGCCGTCGACGGTTCGCACGTCCAGCCCGTGCGGTCCGGCGATCGCCGCGGCGGTCTCGTTCGCCCGCACCATGCCGCTGGAGTAGACCGCCGTCAGCGACACGTCCGACAGGAACCCTCCCACCGCCGCCGCTTGCCCGCGGCCGGTCTCCGACAGCGGCAGGTCGATGCCGTCCCCCTGCAAGATGTACGGCACCCGTTCGTTCGCCTCCGTGGCGCCGTGACGGATCAGGAGGAGGGTCGTTTCGGCGGGCATCGCGGCGGATCGGAAGAACGGGCGACACACCTTAGCCGCGACCGAGAGAGCGCTCCCGTCGGTCGCGGCCAAGAAGCTGATTCCGAACCAAGACGACACCAACCCGAAGCGTCAGCGAGGCCCGTCCGCGCAGCGGGCGGGGCGTAGCCCGCCCGCCCTCGCTGACGCTTCGGGTTGGTCTTGAAACAGCGTTTAAGCCGCGGATCGGGCGAGGGACGCGGCGACCTCCACCGCCCCGATCATCCCCTCCGGGTCGGCGACGCCGGCGCCGGCGATGTCGAAGGCGGTGCCGTGGCTGGGCGAGGTGCGGACGATCGGCAGGCCGAGCGTGACGTTCACCGCCCGGCCCCAGCCGATCAACCGCAACGCGACGTGCCCCTGGTCGTGGTACATCGCCGCAACCGCATCGAACATTCCGGCGGCGGCCTGTCGGAACAGCGTGTCCGCGGGGATCGGGCCGTGCACGTCGAGCCCTTCCGTCTTCAAACGCGTCACCGCGGGGGCGATCGTCACCTCTTCTTCCCCCCCGAACAGCCCGCCCTCCCCGCCGTGCGGGTTCAGGGCGCACACCCCGATCCGCCGTCGGGCGGCGCCGATGCGGATGAGGAACCGGTCGAGCAGTCGGGCGGTCTCCGCGACGCGGTCGGTCGTCAGCAGGGCCGGGACGGAGGCGATCGAGGTGTGCAGGGTTGCGTGGGCGACGGTGAGGCCGTGCGGGCCGAGGGGGAACGCCGCGGCGTTCGCCGGGCCGGGGGGGAGGTGCAGCGCCATGCGAACCTCCACGGGCTCGCCCGCACGGGAGCCGCAGCGGGCGGCGAGAATCTCCGTGTGTCCGGGATGCTGAACGCCCGCCGCGGCGAGGGCCTCCTTGTTCAGCGGCGCCGTCACGATGCCGTCCGCCGCTCCGTTGAGGCAGAGATCCGCCGCGGCGAGGAGCCAGTCATGCGCCGCCCGCCCCGCGGCGGCGCTGACCGTGCCGAGCGGCGCCTCTCGCGCCGCCCCGCCGGTCGGGTCCCAGCACCGCACGACTCCGGGGGGACCATCGAACAGCCCCGCGGCGTCCGGCACGTCTTCCACACGGATCGCTTCGAACGCCGCCCCGCCGATCCGCCGCAGCACGGTTCCGTCGCCGATGACCGCGAGGCGTGCACAGCGCTGGCCCCGCGGACTCGCCAGGGCGGCGGCCGCCACTTCCGGCCCCACGCCGGCGACGTCCCCCAGGGTGAGCAACAACCGGGGACGGGGCATCGGTTGCGGCGACGGGACGGGACGGGGGTTCGACCGGACCGTACCCACGCCGCGTCCGGGGCTCAATGTGTCCCAAGAAGGGAAAACGTGCCCCACGAGGAGAGACTGCGTGAGACTTCGCGCGCGGGCCGCCAAGCATGATCCGCACGCGGGGCAGGATCGGCAGGAGCGGGCAACCCGCGTTCCCGCGGAAAACATCACAACCGGTACAGAAGGACGGCCGGAGCGGCCGATACGACCGTCACACCCCCCCGCTCTGTTGTGGGGACCGCGTCGGTGGCTCTGGGGTCGCATTGTGCGACCCCGACCGACGTGGACCTTCGGCGGAACCGCCGCGGGGACCGCCGGGAATCGAGTCAGGGACGAATCAATGCGGAACAGACTCCGGCGGCACGTTGCTCTCCGCTGCCGCAGGCGTCGCCGCCGCCGCCGCGCCGGCCACGGACGCACTCGGGCAGAGCCTGCCCACCGTCACCCCCGGCGTCGAGCCGATCCCGGGGCAGCGGTACGGCGTGCCGCCCGGGGCGCTGCCGCCGGCCGGCCCGGCCGCGATGAACGCCGCGTTGCCGCCCGGGATGCGGCCCCCGCAGGGCCCCGGCCCCGGGTTGCTGCCGGACTCGCTGCGGCCGTACCCGCGGATCAGCCCGTACGACCACAAGTTCGACCAGACGTTCCACGACGGGAACCTCTGGAAGCGGACCGCGAACAACTCCCCCCGCCGCTATTTCGGCAGCGCCAGCTATTTGCAGGGGAAGTTCAAGCCCGCGAACCGCACCCACATCGGCTCCCGGCGGTCGATCGATCAGGTGATCGAGGAAGTCTTCACCCCGAACGTCTTCGGGGATGGGTTCAACCGTTCGACCCTCTCCGTCGACACCGTGCAGACGGTCGGCGGACTGGTTCAGGTCCCCTGGGTGAAGTCCGTGCTGATCCCGGACGGCACCGACTTCCAGTTCTTCGGGCTGGCGATCATCCAGGAACTCGAACCGGACAACACCGGCCTGATCGCGAACAGGCCCCGGCTGGCGACGTTCTACGACGACGACGTCACAGGAGCGCTTGGCCTACCGGTCGCCGCGACGGCCGGGGACGATCCGGACGCCGTGGTGTTCGACGCCTTCGGATTTACCCCGCTGACCGGGGGCGTGTTCTCCGACTCTGGGGAGGCCCGCAGCCTGATCCCGAACTATGATCAGCTGATCGGAACCCGCTACGAGGACGCGGATCATCCCGGCGTGCGGTTACGGTTCGGTTGGGAAGACGCCGACGGCGGCGGATTTGAGTGGTCCGCGGACTACCTCTCCGAACAGGCCGACGTGTACTCCCGCGGCGACGCGGAAGCCGCGCGCCGCTACTTCAGCGACCTGACGACCTTTGACGCCTTCGACGGCCCCCCCGGATCCGTTCCGACGGCCAACCGGCGCCCGGTCTTCAACAATCAGGTCTCGTCCCTCGGCGCCATCGTCGTCGACACGGACCCGAACCTGCTGAACGCGGCGCTCTTCGGGACGCCGATCGCCCGACCCCAGCCGGGGCTGTTCGTGCCGGATCCGTCGATTGCGGTGTTCACGTACGACCTGCTGTACGAGAACGAGTTCTCCAGCGAACAGGCGGGCACGGAGTTCTCCTACGTGTTCACCCCGATGGTGCAGAAGGGCCGGCTCCGCCTGCGTCCGTCCGCCGGTCTGCGGTTCAACTACGTTCAGGAGAACTTCAGGTTCCGCGGGCTCGACAGCGGCTCCGTCTTCGTGACGGACGTCTTTGGCGAGTCCTCCGGCGCAGAAGATGCAACCGCCCCGGTCATCCGCCCCGGCGACGGGGCGCAGGTCATCAACCCGTTCTTCCCGGGCACCGCCCTGACGGACCTGTTCCCGTACCAGAGCGACCTGACGAACCAGGTGAAGAGCTATCTGTTCGGCCCGCAGTTCGGTCTGCACGCCGACGTCGACGGGAAGTTCCTCAGCCTACGAGGGCACGTGAAGGCCGGCGTCGCCGCCCTGCGGGAAGAGATCACCGTCGAGGGTCAGGGGTTCAACCTGAACCAGCACGTCACCGGCGAGCTGATGCCCTTCGCCGACCGCGCCACCCACAGCCGGCTCAGCCCCTTCGTGGACGCTAACATCCGCGGCGAACTGAACGTGTTCCCGTACATCCCGGTGATCAACCGGGTCGGCCTCCTGAAGAACGCCCGCTTCACCGGCGGCGTGGGGATCACGAGCTTCTGGGAGATCAGCCGTCCGCTGGACGCCGTCGTCTGGCGGGAAGCCAACAGCGGCAACCCGTACGTCAACGACAGTTCCGACGACCGCGACCAGCTGTACTTCTCGAACTGGGACGTCGGCGTCACCTGGCGGTACTAAGCCGTCCCGGATCGCTGCGACGTCCCGACGCCCCGCCCCCGGCTCCAAGCCGCGGGCGGGGTTTTTCGTGCGCCGCGTCGAACGCCGTCGGCTTTGATCGACGGGGCCAGCCGCCGCTTCCCGTCGGATGCCGCGCACGAACAGACCGCCCGGCGAGAGCCGGGCGGCGAGCGACAGTCGGCGGGGCGGCTCGTTCAGCGGGCCGCGGACGGCAGGCGCGGACCGAAGCCTTCGATAAACAGCGCCGGAGCCGGCGGGGGGCCGTCGCCCTCGGCGGCTCCGTCCCTCGCCGGCGGGGCCGGAGCGGGCGGGGCGAACTCGAACGTCGGCGGAGGAGGAGTGGAAATATCGCAGTCGGCGCCGTGCCAGCCGCTCTCGTCGCAGCCCGTTCCGTCGCAGGCCGTTCCGTGGCAGGCTGTTCCGTCGCAGGCCGTTCCGTCGCAGGCCGTTCCGTGGCAGGCATTGTACAGGCAATCGCCGACGCCGCTCGACCGGCAGTCACGGCACCGGGCGTCCAGGTGGCCGCAGCCGCCCAACAGCGGGATCGCGAGCGCGGCGCCCGCCGCGGTGCGGACGACGGCGCCACGGAGGAAGGTGTGAAACGCGAACATGGGGCGGTCTCGGGCGGGCGGAGCGTGGAACGGTGGGACGCGACACGTTCATCGGCCCCGAAGAGCCTGTCGCTGAAGTCCGCCCCACCCCGGGATCCGGCCCGACCGGCGGGGTTGCGTCGCGTCGTCCTGCCACGGATGCAGCCCGACGGCGGCCGGCGTAGACTCCCGCCTCTTCCCCGAACGCCCTCAGACGGAACACCCGGAGCCCGCCACGATGCGATTGAAAGACCAGGTCGCCGTGGTGACCGGCAGTAGCACCGGCATCGGCCGGGCCGTCGCCGAACGCTTCGCCCGTGAAGGGGCGGACGTCGTCATCAACTACCGCAAAAGCGCCGACGAAGCCGCCGCCTGCTTGCAGGCCGTCGAGGCCGCCGGCCGCCGCGGGCTCGTCGTGCAGGCGGACATGGCGGACGTCTCCGCGGTCCGTGCCCTGGTGGATCAAACCGTCGAAACGTTCGGACGGGTCGACGTGATGGTGGCGAACGCCGGCGTCGAGAAGGAGACTCCGGTGTTGGAGATCGAGGAGGACCTTTGGGACTGGATCCTCGACGTGAACCTGAAGGGGGCGTTCTTCGCCGCCCAGGCCGCCGCCCGGCACATGAGCAAACGGTTCGACGCGGAGGGCGTCGGCGGTCGCATCATCTTCATGTCCAGCGTGCACGAGGAGATTCCCTTCCCCCTGCACGCCGCGTACTGCGCCAGCAAGGGCGGCCTCAAACTGCTCTGCCGGAACCTGTCGGTGGAGTTGGGGGCGAAGCAGATCACCGTCAATAACGTCTGCCCGGGGGCGATCAAGACGCCGATCAACGCCCCGCTGCTGAGCGACCCGGCCCGCATCAAGGACCTGCTCGCCCAGACCCCGCTGGGCCGCATCGGCGAGACCGACGACGTCACCGGCGTGGTCACCTTCCTCGCCAGCGAGGAGGCCCGCTACGTCACGGGGAGCAGTTACTTCGTCGACGGCGGCCTGACCTGGCACTACGAGGAGTAGCCGGTGGCCGCCGATTAGATCGCATCCTGCGGGGCGACCCGCACGAGGCCCGGAATGGCATCAAAGTCGCGATCGAGCGAGATCACGATCTGCAGGCCGTGAGCCTTCATCACCGCAGCGTGGACGGCGTCGCGGGCATTGAGCCGCGGGTGGTCCTTGAGGAGGTCGCATGCTGCGAGAACGTCACCCCCGCTGACCGGAAGGACATCGGCCACGAGGCCGGCCGCCGATCGAACGGCCCTGCGGCCGTCATCCGGTCCGGTCCGACGGGCGCGAACAAGGAGCACTTCCTGAAGCACCTCGCTGCTCGTGACCGCCTTCGAGCAGCCCCGCACCGACGGCTTTGAGAACGTCCCGGCACGGTTCCCGGTGCGGCCCCGGCCCTCCGACCGCATAGAGGAACACGTTCGCGTCGAGGAAGAACCGGCTCACGAAATTGCCTTAGTCGCGGCGGTTTAACAGCTCCGCCTCCAAATCCTCCCACGCCGGCAGCGGGGCGTCCGGCAGGCGAAGGAAGTCTTCGGCAGCCTGGACTCGTCGTGGAAGAGCGTCCTCGGCAAACAGTTGGGCGTGGGCGGCTTCCCTCATCAACTCGGACACCGACGCCCCTCGATCGTGCGCAATCGTCTCCAGAGCCTCGAACTCGTCCGGCTCCATGAGAACCTGCACACGTTTCGTTTTCGCCATGACTTGATGCTACAGGCGCTCACGTGCAGGTCAATCGGGATGACTCCGCGCGGGCACGATTGCCTCGCAGATCACTCAACCCACCTCACTACGATGACCTGCATGTCCGACCGCGCCGTCTCGCTGATCCTCCGCGTCGCGGGGAGTCTGAACCTCACCGCGCTGCTGTTCGCCTTTGGGCCGCGGCGCTGGCTGGAATGGGGGCACCGCACCCTATTGACCGCCCCCTTCCCGGAGGAGCCGGTCGCGGAGTATCTGGCTCGCAGCGCCAGCTTGCTGTACGCCTTCCACGGCTGTCTGCTGATCTACGCCACGCGGGACGTCCGCCAGTTCGCGGGGTGGCTCAAGCTGTACGGCTGGCTGATGGTCGCGGCGGGGTTCGCCTTCCTGGCGGTGGATCTGCGCAGCGGGATGCCAGCGTGGTGGGCGTGGGGCGAAGCCGGAACCCTGCTGGTCGGCGGGCTGCTCGTGCTCTGGTTGCTGCGCGGGCGGTAGCGGGCGCCTAGAATGCGTGCCCGTTTGCGGTTTCGCGGGTGTTCGAGGAACCGCGTCCGCTCCCGGCGCCCCCCCGCGATGTCCCTCATCAATCTCTCCATGCAGCACGGCTCCACGCTGGCCGAGGCGGAGGAACAGCTTTCGCAGACCGTGGCGGAGGTGACCTCGAAGTTTGGCGGATTCGTCCGCGGCGTCGAGTGGGCGGAGGACCGCCGGACCGTCAAGCTGAACGGCCCGGGGATGTGGGTCTCCATGCGGGTCGACGCGGAGCACGTCCATGCCGAGGGGGACGTGCCGGCTCTCTCCGGGCTGTTGGGCGGCGGCGTGAAGAAGGCGTTGGAGGGGGTGATCAAGCGGAAGTTTCCGAAGGCGTTGCCGGAGAAGTGACGCCCCCGGCGTGAAGATCGCGTCGGCGGGGGGAAGCGAACGGCGGACGCGGGTATCCTCTGGGCCATTGCGTCCCGCTGACCCCGCGAGTCCCGCCCCGATGGCCGATTCCCCCTCCCCCGCCGGCCCGATCAAGAAGCTGCTGGTCGCCAATCGCGGCGAGATCGCGATCCGCATCTGCCGGAGCGCGACCGAATTGGGATTGCGGACGGTCGCCGTCTACACCCACGAGGATCGCTACGCGCTCCACCGGTTCAAGGCGGACGAGGCGTACCAGGTCGGCAAGCCGGGCGAGCCGTTGGCCGCCTACCTGGACGTGCCGAACCTCGTGGCCCTGTGCGTCCGCGAGGGCGTGGACGCCGTGCACCCGGGCTACGGGTTCCTCTCCGAGAACTCGAAGTTTGCGGAGCAGCTCGAAGCCGCCGGCATCCGGTTCATCGGCCCCACCGTCGATACGCTCCGCCGCCTCGGCGACAAAACCAGCGCCCGCACCATCGCCAAAGCGGCCGGCGTGCCGGTGTTGGAGGGCACCGACAGCGTCACCGAGGTCGCCGAGGCGAAGAAGCTCGCCGACGGCATGGGCTATCCGGTGATGCTGAAGGCCGCCCACGGCGGCGGCGGACGCGGGATGCGGATCGTCCGCACCGCCGACGACCTCGCCGACGCCTTCGAGGGCGCCCAACGCGAGAGCCAGACGGCGTTCGGCAGCGGCGAGATCTTCCTCGAACGCTTCATCGAACGGGCCCGCCACATCGAGCTCCAATTGCTCGGCGACGGGCACGGCAACCTCGTGCACCTCCGCGAACGGGACTGTTCCGTCCAGCGGCGTCATCAAAAGGTGATCGAAATCGCCCCGGCCCCGAACATGCCGGACAAGATTCGGCAGGGGCTCTGCGACGCCGCGATCGCGATCGGCGAGCAGGTCGACTATCGCAGCGCCGGCACCGTCGAGTTCCTCTACGACGCCGACCGTCAAGAGTTCTTCTTCATCGAAGTGAACCCCCGCATCCAGGTGGAGCACACCTGCACCGAGGAGGTGACGGGGATCGATATCGTCAAATCCCAGATCCTCATCGCCGGCGGGGCGAAGCTGGCCGACGAGGACATCGGCCTGCCCTCGCAGGAGTCCGTGCGGTGCGAAGGGTTCGCCATTCAGGCCCGCGTCACCACCGAAGACCCCGCAAACGGCTTCGTCCCGGACTACGGCCGCATCTCGCACTACCGCAGTTCCGGCGGCCCCGGCGTGCGACTCGACGCCGGCAACGCCTTCAGCGGGGCGGTGGTCAATCCGTTCTACGATTCGCTGCTGGTCAAGGTGATCGCGAGCGGTCGTCGCTACGAGGACGCGATCACCAAGCTGATTCGCACGCTGCACGAGTTCCGCATCCGCGGCGTCAAAACGAACATCCCGTTCGTCCTGAAGGTGCTCGAACACCCGACCTTCAAAAGCGGCGAGACCACCACCCGGTTCATCGACAGCACCCCGGCGCTGTTCGAGTTCCCGGAACGCAAGAACCGTGCGACCAAGCTGCTGAAATACCTCGGCGAGACGATCGTCAACGGCAACGAACTGGTCAAGGACCGCCCGCCGTCGGTCCGCCGCGAGCCGGCCCCGACGCCGAAGTTCGACCCGGCCGCGGAGATGCCCAAGGGCAGCCGCGACACGTTCAAGGAACTCGGCGCGGAACAGTTCAGCCAGTGGATCCGCCAGCAGGATCGCCTGCTGATCACCGACACCACCTTCCGCGACGCCCACCAAAGCCTGCTGGCGACGCGGGTGCGGACCCGCGACATGCTGAACGTCGCCGGCGCCTACGCCCACCGGCTCCCGCGAGTTGTTCAGCCTCGAAATGTGGGGCGGGGCGACGTTCGACGTGTCGATGCGATACCTGAAGGAGTCGCCCTGGCAGCGCCTGTCGGAGATGCGGGAGGCCGCCCCGAACATCCTCTTCCAAATGTTGCTGCGGGCCAGCAACGCCGTCGGGTACACCAACTACCCGGACAACGTCGTTCGAAACTTCGTGAAGGAGACGGCCGACGCCGGCCTGGATCTGTTCCGCGTGTTCGATGCCCTGAACTGGACGAAGAACATGCGGATCGCCATGGAGGCCGTCCGCGAGAGCGGCGCGATCTGCGAAGCCTGCCTGTGCTACACCGGCGACCTGCTCGACCCGAAGCGCACGAAGTACGACCTGAAGTACTACGTCGGGCTGGCGAAGGAGCTGGAATCGCTCGGCGCGAATATCCTGGCGATCAAGGATATGGCCGGGCTTGTGCAAGCCGGAGGCGGCCCGGCTGTTGGTCAAGGCGCTGCGGGACGAAACGGACCTGCCGATCCACTTCCACACGCACGACACCGCCGGCATCCAGGCGGCGAGCATCCTGAACGCCACGGACGTCGGATTGGATATCGCCGACGCCGCGATGGCCCCGCTGTCCGGCGGCACCTCGCAGGTGAACCTCAACACGCTCGCCGAGGCGTTGCGATTCGGCCCGCGGAACACCGAACTGCCGACCGCGGCGCTGACCGAAGCCGCCGCCTACTGGCGGGCCGTCCGGGAGTTCTACAAGCCCGTTCGAAGCGGACGTGCTCCCCGCCACCGGCGATCTCTACGACCACGAGATGCCCGGCGGGCAGTACACAAACCTCTTCCAACAGGCCCGGGCGCTGGGGTTGGCGGATCGCTGGCAGGACGTCTGCCGCATCTATGCCGGAGGTGAACCGGCTGTTCGGCGACATCGTCAAGGTCACGCCGACCAGCAAAGCGGTCGGCGACATGGCGCTGTTCCTCGTCGCCAACGACATGGAGGCCGACGAGGTGCTAACCTCCGACCGCGAACTCGAGCTTCCCGCAGTCCGTGATTGATCTGATCGGCGGCGCCATGGGTCAGCCCCCGGGCGGGTTCCCGGAGGCGGTGATGAAGAAGGTGCTCCGCGATCAGGAGCCGTTCACCGATCGCCCCGGCGCCAGCCTCGAACCGATCGACTTCGCCGCCGCAAAGCCCGATGTCGACAAGCTCGTCGTCGGCGGGGCGACGGAGCGGGACGTGCTGTCGCACATCCTTTACCCGGCCGTCTTCAAAGACTTCGCCGCCCACCGCCGCGAGTATGCGGACACCAGCGGCCTGCCGACCCCCGTCTTCTTCTACGGCCTGGAGCCGGGGGAAGAGGTGGCGGTGGACATCGAGCCGGGCAAGCGGCTGATCGTGAAGTACCTCGCGGTCGGCACGCCGCACCCCGACGGCACCCGCACGGTGTTCTTCGAGCTGAACGGCCAGCCGCGCGACGTGACGGTGCAGGATCGCAGCCTCGAACCGGACGCCGCCGCCGCGGTGAAGGCCGACCCCGCGGACCAGAACCAGATCGGCAGCCCGATGCCCGGCATGGTCGTCACCGTCGCGGTGCAGCCCGGCGACCGCGTCGAAGCGGGGCAGAAGCTCCTCACCATCGAGGCGATGAAGATGCAGACGAACCTCGCCGCCGAGCACGCCGGCGTGGTGAAAGCGGTCAACGTCTCCGCCGGCTCCCAGGTCGCGGGCGGGGATCTGTTGGTGACGCTCGAAAGCTAATCCGCCGATCCGCTTCCCGCCCGATACCGCCGCACGCCTGCGGTCCGAAACCTTCGTTCGGACCGTGGAGGTGCACGCCGAACTCGGCAGTACGAACGATCGCGCCCTGACGTTGGCCGCCGAAGCCGTCGCCCTGCCGGCGCTCGTGCTGGCCGAGCGACAAACCGCCGGCCGCGGGCGGGGGGCGAACCGCTGGGCGGCTCCCGCGGGGACGCTGACGTTCACCCTGCTGCTCGAACCGCCGGCCGGCGTGGCGGACGCCGCCCTGCTGGCCCCGGTGACGGGATTGGTCGTGGCGGAGACCGCGGCGACCTTGACCGCGGCGACCTTGACCGCGGCGACCTTGACCGCGGCGACGCGGTCTGCGGCGACCTTAACTGCGGCGACCCGGTCCGCAGCAACGCCGACCGCGGCGGAGGTCGGCGTGAAGTGGCCGAACGACGTGTTCCTCCGACCGGCGCCGGCGGCCCCCTGGGGGAAGCTCGCCGGGGTGCTGTGCGAAAGCCCGCGGCCTGACCGGGTCGCGGTGGGGGTCGGCCTGAACCTCAACAGCGACCCCGCCGCGTTCCCGCCCAACCTAGCGTCCCCCCCGGCGACGCTGCGGCGGGCGGACGCCCCTCACGACGCGATCGCCGTGCTGATCGACCTGCTGATCCGTCTTGAATCGGCGTACGACTCGCTCCCGGACGGGGGGCTGGACCCGTCACGATGGGCGCCGCGGGACCTGCTGGCGGGGCGATCGGTCACGGTGTCGATCGCGGGAGCGTCCATCAATGGGACCGCCTGCGGCGTGACGCGGGACGGAGCGTTGCGGGTGTTCGACGGGCTCGCGGTGCGGGAGGTGCGGTCCGGCACGGTCGACTGGTGACGGCCGGCAGCTTGCCGATCGGTCGGGAGAAGATCCGGGTTTCCGACCGCCGTCTTCTTGTGCGATGACGGGTGACCGCCATCCTGAGGAACCCGCCCGTGTCCGTCGCCTTCGCCACCCCTCCGTCCGCCATGGGCTCTTCCGGCTCGACCGCCGCAGAGAACGTCCACCGCGGCACGTCGCACGCGTTCGCCGGGCGCCGCGGGTGGTGGACGTTCGGGGCGTTGATGATCTCCGGACTCGCCGCGGTGCTGATCTGGGACGCCGTGAAGTACGAGTTCGTCGCGAAACGCTTCGGCATCGTGGAGCGTGAAGGGCTGTTTCGCAGCGGGCAGATGTCCGAGGCGATGTTCGTGCCCACCGTCCGCGAGCATGACATCGACACCATCCTCTGCCTGACCGGGGCCGACGAGACCGCCGCCGGACACGCCGCGGAGGTCGGCGCCGTGCAAGCGATGCCGGACGTGAAGTTCGAACGATTCCCCCTGCGGGGCGACGGCACCGGCGACTTCGAGGTCTATTACAACGCCCTCGCCTCCCTCGTCGGCGCCCGCCGAGCAGATCGCAAGGTGCTGGTGCATTGCGCCGCCGGCGCCCAGCGGACCGGCAGCATCATCGCAGCGTATCGCTTGCTCGTGCTCCGCGACGATCCGTCCGAGGTCTACGCCGAACTAAGCCGCTACGGCTGGGAGCCGGAGGACGCCGCGATGCTCGATTACCTCAACCAGCACCTCCCGGAGTGCGCCCGGCGCCTCTACGAACGCGGGCTGATCTCCGAGATCCCCGATCCCGATCCCGGTGCTCGGCCCGTAGTTCGGTCGGCCGACGATCCAGCGTCTCTGGCGCCCCGGACCCTCGCGGGGTCCGGGGCGCTTCGCTGCGCGGCTCAGGGCAATCGGCCGAAGGCGGCCGGGCGTCGCAGGTCAGCCAACGAGTTCCGCAGCACGGCTTGAGGATCGGCACGCAGGACGCCGCTGGCTCGCACGAAGTCCGCCGCCTGTCGCACCGACACCCGCGGCGTCCCGCAGGCGTAAAGCGGTTCGAGCGTCGGGCGAAACCGAGACTTGAAATGCCACAGCCCGCGGGCGTCGAACAGCCCGTTGCCACGACGAAACCACGCCCGCACGCCCCGCACCACCAGCGGATTCTCTCCCAGCGGAGCCGGCCCGCACAGCACGGCCGGCGCCGGTCCGAGCGATACGGCGACCGCCCCCTCCGCCCCGAGCGCATCCAGCACGCCCCGCACCAGCCGGGCGGCGGTTCCGGGGGGCGCCGTGGGATCGGTGTGAAACCCGCCCAGCGTCCAGCGCCTTGACCCGTCCGGCTCCCGCACGCCGAGCGGATGGGCCGAAGCGTACCCCACCGTCCGCCGGCCGCCGCCCGTCGCCCCCGCCGTGGCCGCCCACACCCGCCGCGGCCCGCCGGGCGACGGGACCGGCGCCGAGAACCCCACGGCCGCCCCCCGCTGCGGCTTCGCCGCGAGGTGTGCCGCGAACACCGCCGCCAGATCGCCCCACGCCGGATCGTTCCCCCCCAGTTCCCGCACCGCGACGCCCGCACGGTCCGCCCGCCGACACGCCGCCCGCACCGCCCGGAACCGTCCCCCGGTCCAGCGACCGGGATGACGCACGACGCAGTCCGAGCCGGTTCGCGTCGGTCGAAGGCCGGCAGCGAGCAGCGCGGGCAGTTCCGCCGCCGTCACGTTCAACCACAGCGGGGCGAGCCCGAACGGGCCGGCCCACGCTTCGACGAACGCCAAGAGGTCCCCCACGTCCTCCGGCGCCGCCAGCGGTCCACCGGGGATCAACGCCGTTCTCCCGCACCGGATCGGTCCCGCGACCGCTTGGTCGCGAGCCGCAAACAGGAGGCCGCGGCCCGGCTCGCCCACCAGCAGTCCATCTGCGGTGCGGGCGTGCTCCAGCGCGAGCCGCCGGGCGGCCTCGACCGCATCGTCTCCGCCCGCGGGGCCGGCATCTCGGACGGCGGGGGCGCTGTGAATCACACCCGCTTTAGATAGGTCACGCGGCCGGAGGGCACCCACTCCGCGACGATCAGGTCCCCGCCGTTGACAAAGGCCGCGTCGTGCGGGGCGACGAATCGGCCGTCGACCCAGTTCTCCGGCGTCCGACGCATCGCCCGGCCGTCGGCCATCGCAGACTGAATCCACGCAGCATCGTCGCCGAGGTGGGTGAGCAAATTGTTCTGCGTGTCCAGCAGGCTGACGCGGGCGTTCAGGTCCGGCACGACCCGCACGCCGGCCTCGTCGCCCGAACCGTCCCGCACGTCCGCAAAGTCGCAGGGGGCGGGCACGGTCCCGGCCGCTTCGACCCGCAGGAACGCCCCTTGGAGATCGAAATAGCTGATCCGGTGATTCCCGCGATCCGCGACGGCGAGGGCCGCCTCGCGGCCGGGGCGGTCGTCCCACAGCAGGCCGTGCGGGCAGTTCAATTGCCCGGGCGCCCCGCCCTTCGAGGCGAACACGCCGACCAACTCGCCCGCCGCGTCGTACTTGATGAGGTGGCTCGATCCGTACCCGTCGCCGACGAACAAGCCGCCGTCCGGGGTGAAGGCGACGTTCGTCGCCATGTACCGCTGGCCGTCGCCGTATTGATCCACGTCCGGCTGGGTCCAACGGCGAACCTCCTCGCCGGACAGCGTGAACTTCACCGTGCAGGGACCCTGTTTGGATTTCAGGGCGGTGAGGTACAGGAACTCCTCGCCGCCTTCCTCACGCAGGTCGAGGCCGTGTCCGCCCCGGTGGAACTCGTTTCCCCAGACCTGCAGGAACTTCCCCTCGGCGCTGAACGCCAGCACAACGTCGCGAACGGGGTCGTTCTCCGCCTGATGGCACAGGAAGATCGTGCCGTCCGCCGCTTGGCAGACGCCGTGGGTGTTGCCCCACTCAAATCCCTCGGGCAGCTCGCCCCAGTGGGAATGCCACTCGTAGACGTCGTCGCCGGAGCCGACGGTGACCGGCTTCGTTCCGGCCTTGTCGCTCGCCCGCAGGAACGGCGCTCCGGTGAGGGCGCCGGACAGGGCGCCGGACAGGGCGACCGTGGCGGCTCCGGTTTGCAAAGCGGTACGGCGGGAGACGGGAGAGGTCATGCGGCGGGCGGAACGAAGCGACGACGGGTGAACGCCGGCACAGTTTAGCGGCTGTCGCGTCAAGGCCCAACCGCACCGGGCGAGGCATGACGAGACCGGCCGCGGAGACCCCTCACTTCTTCCCCAGCGCCCGCTTTGCGCGGAAGAACTCGGTGAGGATCGCCCCGCACTCGCCGGCCAAAACGCCGCCGAGGACCGCGGCGCGGTGGTTCAACCGGGGGTCGTCGGTGATGCGGAACAGGCTGTCGCAGGCCCCGGCCTTGGGGTCGGCCGCGCCGTAGACCACCGCCGGCACGCGGGCGTTGACCACCGCTCCGGCGCACATCGGACACGGTTCGAGCGTGACATACAGCGTGCAGTCCTCCAGTCGCCACGAGCCCAGCGCCTCCGCGGCCTGAGTGAGCGCGATGATCTCCGCGTGGGCGGTCGGGTCGGAGAGCGTCTCCCGCTGGTTGAACCCCTCGCCGATCACGCGGTCGGCGGTCAGGCCCACATCCTCCTCCTCCGGCCCCGCCGGCGGGGCGTGCACCACGACGGCGCCCACCGGCACCTCGTCCATCTCCGCGGCGGCCTGAGCGAGATCCAGCGCCCGCCGCATCCAGCGCTCGTGCCGGGACGGCCGGCCGGGGTGCAACGGCCCGTTCATACGGTCGGCTCGTCGATCGTTCCGGCTTCTGTCGTTCTGCCGACCGGGTCCCCCGCCGCCCGTCCTGACGCCGCGGGTCGAACCAGCAACGGGCCGAGCAGGTCCGGGGTGCGCAGCGTGGCGCCGGTCCGCAGCAGGGCTTGCAAGATGGCGGAGGGCAGCGCCTCGGCCAGTCCGCTGTCCGAGATGCTGACCGCCATCGCCCCACCGAAATACGCCGTGCAGAGCAACAACCCCAGCCGGTGCGTCATCGGGACGAGCAACAGGGCCGCCGCCGCCAGTCCCACGATTCCCAGCGGACGGAGCAGCGGGCCGAACCCGCCGGCCGAGGCGCTGTCGCCGACGAGGCCGAGCAGTTTGAGAACCGCGCTCGCCGCCAACGCCAGTCCGACCAGCCAGATCAGCACGAGACCGACGGTGCGACGGACGTTCGGAGACACGGCGAAACTCTCTGGAGACGGAGCGGACGGCGGGGACGCGGCCCCAGTGTAGCCCGCCAGAGCCGCCGTCCATCCCGTCGCCCCGCTTGGCATCGCCCGCGGCGTCACTCCGCCGACATGGGCGCCAGGCCGGAGGCGTAGCGCTTGAAGCCGGGCTCGACGCCGTCCGGCGGGACGCTGAGCACGGTGGCGGTGAGGGAATGCCCGTCGATCGTCCCGACCAGGGTCAGGGCGGCGTCGAGACCGTCGACGCCGTCGTTGCTGATCTGCGGGGCGACCTCCAGGCCGACGGTCGGCGGGGCGTCGAACAATGCGGCCAGCGCCGCGGCGTCGAACCGGAACCGGGCCGGGGCGATCAATCCGTCGCCGGGCCCGCCGATGATCTCCGTCGCCCCGAGGAACAACGCCACGGACCACCCGTCCTCGCCCGGCTCGCTGCGGTATCCGACCCGCCCCAGCCCGTTGAGCGGGTCGAACAGTTCCGCGGCGGCGTCGACAAACTTGCCAAGCCACTCCGGCCGGGACGGAGCCCGTTCGGTGCGGTTCGCGAGATCGAGCAGATCGCCGACCGGGAGGTGGGCGTGCAACGTGGGTGGGTGCGGCATGGAGGGCGGTCCGGCGGGCCGTCCTTGGCCGGGTGCGGGGCGAATGAGGGACGTGGCGGAAGGAACGCGACGGAAGCCGCCGCTGACGGTGAGATCGGCGGATCGGACGCCCCGCCGGCAGCCGCGGCAGCGGCCGGCGACGGAATCGCGGCGCCCGTTGGGTTCCCCGGGATCACAGGTTCCCCGGGATCACACCACACGGGGCGGCTGTGACGACCGCGTGCGGCTGCGAAAGTTTTGCGAAGACCGGCCGCGGCGACGTGTGACCCGCCGCGCTCCGTAGGGAACGTCCTCCGGCGGTTTGACCACGGAGCCGCTCCCGTTCACAATCCGCGATTCCCCCGCGCCCCGTCCCGCCGCACATCCCTCCCCCGTGACGCCGGCGCCCCGCACGACCGCCGGCCCGGGCAGCGACCCGGGGATGAGGACGCGTCGCGGCGACGCCGCTTCCCGCGACCGGGCGATCCGGGATGCGATGACGCTGCTGAGCGCCGGGGAGTGGATCCGCGCGTTTCGCGGCCGGTACGTCGTGGTGAAGCTCGGCGGCAGCGCCTTGGAGAACGAGGAAGCCGTCGACTGTCTGCTCGCGGACGTGCGGTTCATGGAAACGGTGGGGCTCAAGCCCGTGCTGGTGCACGGCGGCGGCAAAGCAATCAGCGCCGCGATGGCGGAGGCGGGGCTGGAATCGAAGTGGGTGTCCGGTCGCCGGTACACGGATGCGGACACCCTCGCCGTCGTCGCGAAGACGCTCGCGGGGATCAGCCGTTCGCTGGCCGCGGGCATCGAGCGGCAGGGCGGCAGGGCGGTCGCGTTGTGCGAGCCCGACGCCCTGGCCCTGTACGGTCGCCCGCTGGCGCTGCCGGGGAAGAACGGGGAGATGTTGGACCTCGGTCTGGTCGGCGAGGCGATCGGTGCGAACCACCGGGCCGTCGAGGACGTCCTCAAGGAAGGTCGCATTCCGGTGCTGCCGTCGCTGGCCCGCGACCGCCGCGTGCCCGGCCCGGCCGGCCTGCTGAACGTCAATGCGGACACCGCCGCCGCCGCCCTCGCCCGCCTGCTGGGCGCCGAAAAGCTGGTGTTCCTCTCCGACGTGGCGGGGCTGTACGCGGACCCGCACGACGAATCTTCGCTCATCCAACACCTGACCGCCGAGCACGCCGGCGAACTGATCCGCAGCGGGGCGATCAGCGGCGGGATGATCCCCAAGGTGGAAGCGGCGCTGGAGGCGTTGATGTCCGGCGTGACGAAGATCCATTTCGTCGACGGTCGCACCCCGCACAGCGTGCTGCTGGAGATCTACTCCGACAGCGGCGTCGGCACCGAAATCGTCGCGGACGAACCGTAACGCCGAGGCCCCGCGGGGCCTCGGCGTTACGGTTCGTCCGCTCCTCCCACGTTCGCCCCATGGTTCAAATCGCCCCCGCCGTCGCCCCCCGCTCGGTCGAGCCGCGTTCCAGTGTGGATTGCGCTGCGCTGTTCGACCGGGCGGTCATTCCCAACTACCCGCGTCTGCCGATCAGCCTGGTGCGGGGCGAGGGGTCGCGGGTGTGGGACGCGGAGGGGCGTGGCTATCTCGACCTCTTTCCGGGGTGGGGCTGCAACCTGCTGGGGTACTCGCCGGTGCGGGTGGTCGAGGCGATCCGCGAGCAGGCCGGGCGCCTGATTCACGTCCCAAACACTTGGCTGATCGAAGAGCAGGCGGCGTTCGCGGATTTCCTCACGCAGCGCAGCTTCGGCAAGGCGTTCTTCTGCAACAGCGGCGCCGAGGCCTGCGAGGCCGCCCTCAAGCTGGCCCGGCTGCACACACCGGAGGAAAGGTACCGCGTCGTCACCTTCGAGAAGGGGTTCCACGGCCGCACCATGGCGGCGGTCACCGCGACCGCCCAGCCGAAGTATCACGCCGGGCTCGGCCCGCTGATGCCCGGCTTCCGTTACGCCCCGCTGAACGATCTGGACGCCGTCCGGGCGTTGGTCGATGCGGAGACCTGCGCGATCATGATCGAACCGGTGCAGGGCGAAGGCGGGGTGAACGTGCACCCGCCGGGCTTCTTGCAGGGGCTCCGCGACCTGTGCGACGAGACCGGCGCGCTGCTGATCTTCGACGAGGTGCAGACCGGCATGGGCCGCACCGGTCAGTGGTTCGCCTCGGAGACGTTCGGCGTTCAACCGGACATCTTCACCCTCGCGAAGGGCGTCGCCGGCGGCGTGGCTTGCGGGGGGATCGTCTGCCGCGACGAGATCGCCCCCTCGCTGCGTCCCGGGATGCACGCCAGCACCTTCGGCGGGAACCCGCTGGCGATGGCCGCCGGCCTCGCCACCGGTCGCACCATTGAGGAGGAGGGCCTGCTGGACCACTGCCGCGACATGGCGGAGCGGTTCCGCGATCACCTCGAACCGTTGATCGGTTCGAACCCGCTGGTCGAGGCGGTGCGGATCTGCGGGATGATGATCGGCGTGCAACTGACCGTCCCCGCCGGCCCGATTCAGGACGCCTGTTTGAAACGCGGTCTGATCGTCAACAGCACGCAGGGCAGCGTGGTGCGTCTCCTGCCCGCCTTGAACGTCGCCACGGAGGACGTGGACGAAGGCTGTGCGACCCTCACCGACTGTCTGTCCGAAGCCGCCGACCGGTTCGCGACGGACTCCGATCCGACCGCGTTCGCCGAGGGGGAATGACCCGATGACCGATATCGTCTCCTTTCCGGGCGCCGCCGATCTGGCTGTCGACGCTCCGTACGTCGCCCCGGAGAACTGTCTGCTGACCCTGTTCGACTGGTCCGCGGACCGGATCGTGCGACTGCTCGATCGGGCGGCGGAGTTGAAGGCCGCGCACCGGGTCGGCGGGTGCCCGCGGCCGTTGGTCGGGCGGACGCTGGTGCAAATCTACGACAAACCGAGCCTGCGGACGCGTCTCAGCTTCTCGACCGCGATGACGCAACTCGGCGGAGCCGACCTGTTCCTCACTTCGAAGGAGGCGGGGTTGGAAGGCCGTGAAGATCCCTCCGACGTGGCCCAGGTGCTGGGCCGGATGGCGGACGCGGTGGTGATGCGGACGTTCGGGCAGCGGCGGGTCGAAGTCCTCGCGGCGGAGGCGGGCCTGCCGGTGGTCAACGGGCTCACGGACGAGTTCCACCCCTGTCAGGCGCTGACGGACCTGCTCACGCTGCGGGAGGCGTTCGGGGACGATCTGTCCGGCAGGAAAGTCGTGTTCGTGGGGGACGGCAACAACGTCTCCCGGTCGCTGGCGATCGCCTGCGCGAAGCTGGGCGTGACGTTCACCCTGTGCAGTCCCGCCGGGGTACGAGTTCGACGACGCGTTCCTCGTCCGGCTGGGCGACGCCGTGCCGGGGGCGGCGGTGCGTCATCATCCCCTGCCCGCCGGCGCCGTCGCCGAGGCGGACGCCGTGGTGACGGACGTGTGGGCCTCGATGGGCGAGGAGGCCCAGAGGGACGAGAAACTGCGGGCCTTCGCCAACTATCAGGTGAACGCGGAGCTGATGGACGCCGCGGCGGTCGGCGCGATCTTCCTGCACTGCCTGCCGGCCCACCGCGGGGAAGAGGTGACCGCGGAAGTGATCGACGGCCCGCGCTCCCGCGTGTTCGATCAAGCGGAGAACCGGATGCACCTGGCCCGGGCGCTGTTCGTGGAACTGCTCACCTGAATCCAGTGGCTCCCCGGCTCGCCTTCCTCTACGCCACCGCCCCGGACGCGGAGGTCGCCGCGTCGATGGCCCGGACGCTGGTGGAGGAACGGCTGATCGCCTGCGGCAACGTCCTGCCGGGCGTGCGGAGCGTGTACCGGTGGGAGGGCGCGGTGACGGAGGAGGCGGAGGTCGTGCTGATCTGCAAGACGACCGCGGATCAGGCCGACGCGGCGACCGCCCGGCTCGCCGAGTTGCACCCGTACGAGGTGCCGGCGATCACGCGATTCGACGCCGCGGGGGCCTCACCGGCGTTCGCGGAGTGGGTCGCCGATGAGGTTGGCCCCTTGGCGAGCGGGGGACGTCAGCCCTCCGTGTCATCGGACCGGTGCGAGCACACGGAGGGCTGACGCCCACCGCTCGCCTCGCTTGCTGGACAGCTTACTTCCCGAACGATTCGGCCAAGGTGACGAGGGTGCGGACGCCGACGCCGGTGCCGCCGCTGGGCATGTCCGGGCCGCTCTTGTCGCGGAACGCGGGGCCGGCAATGTCGAGGTGCACCCAGGGGACCTTGCCGACGAAGTGCTCCAGGAACTTCCCGGCGGTGGTGGCGCCGCCCCAGCGGGGGCCGACGTTCTTGATGTCGGCCACGTCGCTGTCCAGCAGCGACTTGAAGGAATCGTCCATCGGCAGGCGCCAGACCTCTTCGCCGGCCGCGGCGAACGCGGCGTGCACCTCGGCCCACCAGGCCTCGCCGCCGTCGCTGTTCACGCCGCAGAAGCCGCCGACGATGCCCTCCCCCAGCGCCACCACGCAGGAGCCGGTCAGGGTGGCGAGGTCCACGATCCGGTCCGCCGGCTTGGCCCAGGAGCCGCCGGTGACGGCCATGTCCAGCACGTCGGCGAGCACCAGCCGGCCCTCGGCGTCGGTGTTCAGCACTTCCACGGTCGTGCCCTGGCGGGTGTGCAGCACGTCGCCCAGCTTGTAGCTGTCGCCGGAGACCATGTTCTCCACCAGCCCGGCGTAGCCGACGACGTTCACCGGCAGGTCCAGCCCGGCGATCGCCGCCATCGCGCCCAGCACGGCGGCGGAGCCGGCCATGTCGCATTTCATGTCCTTCATGCCGTCGTTCGGTTTGAGGGACAGCCCGCCGGAATCGAACGTCACCCCTTTGCCGACCAGCGCCAGCGTCGGCCCGTCGCCGCCCTTGAGATGGGACAGGACGACGACCCGCGGCGGCTTCGAACTGCCGCGGTTGACGGCGAGCAGCGACTGCAGCGTTCCGCCTCCAACTCCTCCTGGCCGAACACCTCGCAGCCGAGGCCGACGTCCGCGGCGAACGCGGCGGCCCGTTCGGCGACGCTTTCGGGGTACACGTCCGCCGCGGGACGGTCGACCAGCTCCCGAGCGAGATTCACCGCGGCCCCGAGTTTCGCCCCACGTTCGAGAGCCTCTTCCGCCGGTTGCACGTCGGCGACGTCGCTGAGCACCGCCGTGACGAGCGTCAGCGGGAACCGATCCGGCTCCGTCTTGTACAGCCCCGGGCCGGTCGCCGGCGACGGTCGCGGCGCAGGCGAGTTCTTCGGCGGCGCGGCGGATCCCCAGCGTCTCGGAAACTTCCTTGGTCAGCAGCGCCGCGACCGTGCGATCGGCTTTGCCGGTGATCTTGCGAACGGCGGTCCGGACCGCCTTCGCCCAGGCCGCGGGGGTGAGGGCGGACGGCTTGCCCAGTCCGACGCACACCGCCCGGCTGGCGGTGAGGTTCGGCAGGTCCGGCAGCGACGACGCACTCCCCGGCTTTGCCGGTGAGGTCGCCGCGGGAGCGCAAACGGGAGAAGACCCCGCCGGAGGCTTCGTCCACGGCGACGAGTTCCGGGCCCGGGTCGTCCCGCTGCCACACCGGGATCAGCAGGAAATCCGCGGCCGCGTCGCGGGCGGGCTCGGCGGTGGCGAGGACCTGCGGCACACGGGCGGCGGGGGAGGGGACATCGGTTCTCGACCTGGCGAAGCGGACGGCGGGCGGCCCGGCGCGGCGCCGGCTCTCGTCCTCGACCATCGCCGAAACCGCCGCCGCTGCCAACCGCTCCGCCCGCCGCCCGTTCCCCGTTCCCGCCGGGTTCCTGTTCCCAGCAGGCCCGCCGCGGCTTTCGACCGGTCAGTCCGCGCCGCGCCTCGATCCGGGCGGTCAGCGATGCGAGCTTCGCCAGCAGGTCGTCCACCACGGCCAGCGCCGCCTCGCCCGCCGGGGCTCCCTCGGAGGCAGACTCAGCCGCGGACCGGGCGGCCGTCTCCAAAGCGTCGGCGGGGGCGGTCAGGCAGTCGTAGCCCAGCGAGCCGCCGGCTCCCTTGAGCGTGTGCACCGCCGCGGCGACCGCGGCAAGATCGCCGCTGTTCCGGGCCGCCCGCACGGTCGACATGCGATCCGGCAGTTCCCCGACGAACTCCATCGCCAGTTCCCGCAGGTCCTCGTCGAACTCGCCCAATTCGCAGAGGACCGGTTCGCCAAGCGTCTCCGGCGCTTCCCCATCCGGCGTCGCGGGATCGTCCGTCGGCTCGACCGTCTCGGCTGTGCCCAGGCAGGCGGACAGCTTGTCCAGCAGGGCGGCCGGGCGGATCGGCTTGGGTAGGTAGTCGGTGCAGCCGGCGGCGAGGCATTTGTCGCGGTCGCCCTCCATCGCGTGGGCGGTGAGGCGCGACGACGGGGGTGGCGATCCCTTGGGACCGCAGTTCCGTGGTCGCCCCGTAGCCGTCCAGCACGGGCATCTGCATGTCCATCAAGATCAGTTCGAACGGGCGTCCCGCGGCGACGGCGGCGATCGCGGCGTCCACGCCCTGCCGGCCGTCGTGGGCTTCCTCGCAGGTCACGCCGGCCCGGTCCAGCACCACGCGGATCAGCCGGCGGTTCACCTCCCCGTCCTCCACGAGCAACACCCGTCGACCGTCGAGGTTGGTCGGGGCGGCTGCGACCAAAGCGGGCGCCGCGGTGCGGGAGGGCTTCGCGACGTTGCGGACCGAATCGCCGTCGGACCCTTCGTAGGTCGGCACGTCCGTCAGATCGCCGGTCGCCAGGGTCGCCAGGAAGACGCTGCCGCGGCCGGGTTCGCTGGTCGCGGTGAGGGAGCCGCCGAGTCCCTCCGCGATCGCCCGGGCGATCGGCAGTCCCAGCCCGGTGCCGCCGTGCCGCCGCGTCACGCTGGCGTCCGCCTGGGCGAAGGGTTCGAAGATGGTGTCCAGCTTGTCCGCGGGGATGCCCTCGCCGCTGTCGTGCACCGCAATCGACAGCAGGGATTCCCCCTTCGCCCGAGTACGCCATCGCCGACGATCAGCTTCGCGTGCACGCGGACGCCGCCGGTCTCGGTGAACTTCACGGCGTTGGAAATGAGGTTCAACATGAGTTGCCGCAAGCGGCCGGCGTCCGTGCGAATCGTCTCCGGCACCGGGCCGGTCCAATCGCACTCCAACGAGACGCCCTTCTCGTTGGCCCGGACCCGCAGCAGGCTGAGGATATCGCACAGCACGGCGTGCGGGTCGCAGGCGGCGATTTCGAACTCCACCCGGCCGGCTTCGATCTTGGACAGATCGAGGATGTCGTTGATCAGCCCCAGCAGGTGATCCCCGCTGACTGCGAATCGTGTCGAGGTAGTCGGAGGACTGATCGGCGTCCGCGTCGCCGGCCCGCAGCAGGTCGGCGAAGCCGAGGATTCCGTTGAGCGGCGTGCGAATCTCGTGGCTCATGTGGGCCAGGAAGGCGCTTTTGGCGTTGTTGGACGCCTCCGCGGCCTCCTTGGCGGCGGTCAGTTCCGACTCGTAGGCCTTCTGCGCCCGCAGATCGGTCTGAATGGCGACGAAATCGGTGATCTCGCCGGCGTCGTTACGGACCGGCTCGATCTCCAGCCGGATCGGGTAGCCGATCGCCCGCCTTACAGTAGTTGATGATCTCCTCGCTGACCGCGTCGCCGCGGCGGAGGGTTTCGCCGATGCGGACCTTGGTCTCCGGACAGGTGTCCGGACCTTGCAGCAGGTCGCCGGGTTTCTTGCCGAGAACGTCCTCCAGCGTGTAGTCCGGTCAGGCGGGTGAAGGCTTCGTTGACCCAGACGGCCCGGCCGCGGGCGTCGGCGATGATCACGCTGTGCCGCGTCGCCTTGGCGACCAGCCCGAGGCGACGGTTGCTGCGTGGCGTTGGCGGCGATCTGATCCATGAATCCCTGCCGTTCCCGCTCCGCCCGTTTGCGGTCGGTCACGTCCGCGAACACGCCCACCACGCCGCAGACGGCGCCGTTCTCGTCTTGCAGGGGCACCTTACTGGTCAGCAGGTCGCGGCGGTCCTCGCCAAGGCTAACTTGCTCCTCGATATCCAGCATCTTGGCGGCCCCCTGCATCACGCGGCGATCGTCCGCCTGATAGGCCGTGTAGTCGGCCTGGGACATGCCGAACTCCCGGTCGGTCTTTCCGATCACCTCGTCCGGCGTCTCGACTCCCATGTACGACGGGAAGACGGCATTGCAGCCCATGTAGCGGCCCTCGGTGTCCTTCCAGAACAGCGCGTGCGGACTGGCGTCGATGACCGCCCGCATCAGCGCCCGTTCCCGGCGAAGTTCCTCGCTCAGCCGTTCCTGCCCCGGCAGCGCGAGCAGCCGCGGGGACACCCGCAACACGCCGACGACGAATCCCAGGGACACCAGCGCCGTCACCGCCTTCAGCACGCCCGCGAACCGGTACACCGGGTGCCAGAAAATCACCGCCTCCGTGAGATGAATGAACCCGCACAGCAGCACGAACGTGGCGAACGCCACCGTGAGGCCGGGCATCGGGATCGCGTGGGTCCAACGTTCCCGCAGGCTGCCGGTCGCCTGCTTCGCCCGCCACGCCATCACGCCCAGCAGACCCAGCGGGATCGCCATGTAGGCGACCCAGATGGCGAGATCGCTGACGATATGCAGCCAGCCCAGCGGTTCCGTCCAGCTCCCGCAGTACCACCGCGGGGGAAAGTCGGCGGTGCCGAACAGGTTTGCGAAGAAGGCGCCGGCGGACTCCGTGCGGAGCGGTTCGGCCCCCGCGGGGATGCAGCCGGGGCAGGCGGGTGCGGAGATCAAAGGAACGGGCCGAGGAAGGTTCGGTGAACACGTGGCGTTCCCGAAACATGGACCGTCCGATTCCGCCCGCCTGCAACCGCTCGTCGGGGAGTCCCGTCGCCCGGGGAAACCGGAGAGTTCTAACGGTTCCGCGGGCGGTGGGCGGGGCGCCCCGCCGCACCCGCCGCTCGTCCCTCGCCAGCCCCCCTTCTACCCTGCCAGCAGCCGGGCTTCGGCGGCGTCGACCAGGGCGGTCGCGGCGGCGGCGGTGGCGTCGGAGCCGGCCAGCCAGCCGCTCACGCTGCGGTCGGCGCTAAGAACCGTGCTGTGGTTTCGCCCGCCGAAGTGCCCGCCGATCTCCCGCAACGCCGCAGGGGTGTGCTTGCGGCACAGGTGCATCGCGACCATCCGCGGGCGGGTCACCCGCTTCGTCCGACTCTTCGACCGCAACTCCTCCACGGACAGCCCCGCGGCGTCGCAGACGGCCCGCTCCACGTCGTCCAGCCGGATCTGACGGACGCAATCGCGTTCCAAGTCGCACAACACTTTGCGAGCGGCCGGCAGGGTGACGGATTTCCCCGTCATCTCCCGCCACGTCTCCAGGCAGCACAAGGCTCCCTCCAACTCCCGCACGCTGCCGCGGAAGCGGTCCGCGACCCACTTCAAGGCCTCCGCGGTGACCGGCAGGTTCTTCCCCTCCAGCTTGCGACGCAGGATCGCGGCACGGGTCGGGGCGTCCGGGGGAGCCAAACGCGTGACGACGCCCGACCCCAGCCGGGTGAGCAATTCGTCCGGCGTCTTCGTGAGCAACCGCGGGTGCCTATCCGCCGCCACCGCGACCGGCCGGCCCAGCCGTTCGTATTCTTGCAAGGTGTGCAGGAACTCCTCCGCGAAGCCGGCTTTGCCGTCGAAGAAGTCCACGTCGTCCACGACCAACGCGTCCGCCGCCCGCAGTTTCTGCCGAAACGCCGGCAGGCCGCGGCTCCGCAGGGCTTCGGTGTAGAGGTTGCCGAACGCCTCGGCGGTCATCAACGCGACCCGTCCGCCGGCGGTCCGCCGCCGCATCGCCCCGACGGCGCCTTCGAGCAGATGGGTCTTCCCCACGCCGCTCGGACCGTACAGGTAGAGGGAACGGGCCGTCCCCGCCGCGAACCGGGCGGCGGCGGTGAGGGCCAGTTCCGTCTCCGGTCCGGCGACGAACGTGCCGAACTGTTGAAGCCGCCGCGGACGGTTCGGCGCCGCGGCCGGACGGACCGCCGCCGCCGGCTCTGGCGCCGTCTCTTTTTCGGAGGCCGCATCCGCCGGCGCCTTGAACGGCAGGATCGCCGCGGGTTCACCGCCGTCCCGGGTCGCTTCGCCCCGGATCAGGGCGTCGTCCAGCAACTCGGCATCCACCGCGTAGGCGAGGCACCCCGCCGGCCCGCCCAGCGCCCGCGCCGCGTCCCGCAGCGGTCCGGAGAACCGCCGTTGCAGATAGGTGAGCACGAACGGGCTGCCGACCCGCACCGTCAGTTCCACGCCGGCCAGCGTGAAGGCGCACTTCCCGTCGAACCAGGCTCCCCACGCCCGTTCGCCGACGCACCCCCGCACGACCGCAGCAACGTCCTGCAGACCGGCCGACATGCCGTGAGCAGACTGGGACGGACGAGCCAGCGCCAATGGCGCGGGCGGAGACGCGGCGGAGGGAACGGGGTGCGTCATGCGGGCCGGGAGGACGGGGCGGAACGGCGGCCCTTCGTGAACGCGCCGAGCGACCGTACCTCCCCCGTCGACCGGCGCCGCCGTCCGTCACGACCGCCGCGCGAGAACGGGGCGCCGCGGCGGCGGCACGCCCGCGTCGTCGGTCCGAACGGTCCTCCCGCCGCATCCGTCGCGCCCCCGGCGACCGCCCCCGCCCGTTCGTTCACCCCGCCGATCCGGCCTCCGCGGGTCGCAGCGGCGAATGGGGCTCAAGTGGCCTGAGGAACAACGTGCGGGACGCCGTCTCAGTAAAGCCCGCCGCCGCGTACAGGCGACGGGCCGGCTCGTTCGCAGCGTCGACGGCGCAGGTGACCGCCGCCGCCCCGGCGTCTCGCGCCGCCGCCAGCCGATCCGCGAGCAACGCTCGCCCCAGGCCCCGCCGACGAGCGGACGCCGCGACGCCCAAGTAACAGATATCCCATTCCGCCCCCGCTCCCGCCCCGGACGCCGCAATCAGCGCCACGCCCGTCGCCCCCGCCCCCGCCCCGGATCCGACCGTCGAGAGTCGACAGAGGTCCGGCCGAAACCCGGACGATGCGAGGTGCGCGGCGAAATCCGCATCGGCGTCCGCCCCGCGAGCGTCGGGCGCGTCGCGGCTGTCCGCATAGGACGCCCGCACCGCCTCCCGAAAAAGGCGCTCTGTCTCCGGAGTGAGAGACAGCGGGGAGTCGACTCGGGAGACAGAAAGAGTCAACGGCGTGACGCAGTCACGTCGGAGCAACCGTAGATCCGCCGCACAGCGGAATCCGTTGCTCGTCAGCAGGAAGGCGTCATCCGTTCGCACGGGGTCGAGAAATCCTTGCAAGCGTTCGCAACCGGCCGCGGCGGCGAACGCCCCGGCCGCGGCGAGCAGCGCTTCCCTAACACTTGATCGAGCCCCGGCCGAGAACCGCGGCGCAAGCAAGTCGGCGCTCCCGCCCGGACCGGGAGTCACAAGCGTCGCCCCCCGGACGCCCTCCCCATTCGCCGCGACGAGCAACCCGGCCAGACTCAATTCGCCGGCGTCGGCGAGGGCGGCCACCCGCTCCACATCCGCGGGGAGATCCGCCGGCGTGGACGTGTCCGCGAACAGCAGCGTGAGGGCGGCGACCCGCTCCGCCCGCGTCGACGCGGGTCGCACGACCGATGCACCGGCGTCCTGCTCCGAGTCGCCGGTCACCCCGGCAGCCGGCAGCACCCGGTTCCACACGGACCCGCTGACGGCGGGGGGCAGTCCCCGGCGATCGGCAGAGCGGCCGGCCCGGCTTGGACCGCGGACGTGCTCATCAGGCGCTCCACCTCCGGCGAATCGCAGGTCTCGCAGTTCACCCCCGTCTCCCGGGCGGCGGCGCGGACCAGCGCCTCGAATCGGGAGTCGCAGGACCGGCAGCGATATTCAAACAGCGGCACGGGAGGACTCCGGCGGAACGGTCAGCGGGGAACGACGAGGCGGGGATCCCCCAGTGTGCCGCGGCCGGTCCCCTCGCGGAAGGGCTGTCCGGAATAGACGCCATGACGGAGCGGAGCGGACTGGTACGGCCGGGCGGCAGGACGTTCCGCCGGCCGCATCTCAAGCTCCTCGCCCACCGAACGGACCGGGGCGATCGGTTCAAACCACTCCGGCAACACCTCACCGGCGGTCGGGCCGAACGCGAACAGGCCGACCAGCAGAGCGGCCGCGGTCACCGCGAACGCCGGCGTCCAAGAGCGGGCCGGACGAACGAACGCAGGCCCGGCGGCGGGGGCGGCGACGGTCAGCCCTTCCCGCACCGACGCCCACAAACCGCCGGCCTGCTCCGCCGGATCGCACCGCCGCAATGCCTCCAAGCCCTGGCGGACGCCTTGCAAATGGCCGTCGCAGTGCGGGCACTGATCGGCTAGGGCCCGAGCGTCGGCCGCATCCTCCCCCTCCAAGTCGCCGCCGGCAAGCAACGCCAAGGCGCGGCGGCTGTCGGCCGTCAACAGACTGGAGGTCAACCGGCTGGAAGTCGGCGGGTGATCGGGGGGGGACGGCACGGTCATGATGGGCTCGCGAGTCGGCGGCCGGGACGGGATCAAAGGGACGAGCGGGGGCAGTCGACGATGCGTCAGGCGGTCTGACGATTGGTCCAGTGTTCGGCGAACATGCTGCGGGCCTCGGCGAGTCGCCAACGGATCGTGGCCTCTTTCCGTCCCTCAATCGCGGCGATCTCGGAGGTCGGAAAGTTCTCCAGGTCCCGGAGCACCAACACCTTGCGGTACTTCTCCGGGATCTTGGCGAGCACCGCGGCCACCTCTTCGGTCAGGTCCAGGTCGCCGCGGGGGTCGGCGGTTTCCGGATCGATCTGCCGGTCTTTGGAGACCTCGCTGAACAACGGCCGTCGGCCGCGTCGCTTCTGCTTGCGGAGGTGATCCAAGGTGAGATTCACGCCGATGCGGAACAGCCAGGGGCCGAAGCGGCGGGAGGCGTCGAACTTGTCCAGTTGGCGATAGACCTTGATGAAGGTCTCCTGGGCCAGATCACGGGCGATCTCGCGGTCGCGGACAAAGCGGCCGATCACGCGGAGGAGCCGGCGTTCGTAGCGGTTCACCAATTCTCCGTACGCCGCTTGATCGCCGCGGCGGGCCAGTTCAACGAGCTTCGCCTCGCCGGCGGCGAGACGAGCTTCGTCGTCCCCGCCGTCGCCGAGGACCGCGTCGTCATCGCTTGAACGGTCGGCGGAACCGCATTCCTCCGGGAAGGCGTCGGGGTCTTGCGGGTCGGCGCCGGCTCGGGGAGTCGGCCATGGTGATGATCATGTGCGGTCCTCGTTCTGTCGTACGACAAAGCGAGCGACGGCGTTGGGGGAACTCGGGCGGCGGGGACACGATCTTGCCGCACGCCGAATTGTCGCGGAAGGGGACGCCCCGATCGAGCGGCGGGGGCGGGGGCGATGGCGGCCCATCGGCACGTCCCCCACCCTGCCGCGGAATCAGTCGCAGTCTCTGTCCCACGCCGTTCCTCCTTCGCCGCGGAGCCCCGCCATGTCGCTGACCTACACCGCTCTGGGCGCCGCCGGGGAGGTCACCGGATCGCAGCATCTGCTGGAACACCGGTCGTTTCCGCATCCTGCTGGACTGCGGGCTGTTTCAGGGCGGACCGGAGGCCCACGCGGACAATCGCCGGCTCGACTGTCATCCCCGGGATCTGGACGCGGTCGTGCTGTCCCACGCCCACGCCGACCATTGCGGCCGGCTACCGATGCTGGTGCGCGACGGCTTCGACGGGGAGATCTACTGCACCCCCGCGACGGCGGAATCGCCGCGATCATGCTGCGGGACAGCGCCCACATTCAAGAGGAGGACGCCGCGTTCTGCGAGAAACGGTTCGGTCCCGACCACCCCGGCGCCCGCCCGCTGTACACGGACGAGGACGTCCGACGGGCCATCAAGCTGTTCCAGCCGATCCCTACGACGAACCGACGCGGCTGAATCCGAACCTCAAACTGACGTTCCGGGAAGCCGGGCACATTCTGGGCTCGGCGATCACGGAGCTGTCGATCGGCAAGGTCGCCGAACACCACCCGGGTGGTGTTCACCGGCGATCTGGGGCGGCGGGGGATGCCGCTGCTCCGCGATCCGAAGACGTTGCCGGGCTGCGACGTGCTGATCTCCGAATGCACCTACGGGGACAAAACCCACACCCCGCCGGGCGATCTCTCGAAGGACCTGCTGCGGATCCTCACCCGGGCCGCGATTGCACGGCGGGCGGGTGGTGATTCCCGCGTTCAGTCTCGGGCGGACCCAGCAGGTCGTGTACTACCTGAACGAACTGGCGGAGCTCGGCGTGCTGCCGGAGATGCCGGTCTACGTGGATTCGCCGCTCGCGACCCGGCTGACGGACGTGTACCGAGACCGACAGGACCTGATGGACGACGGAGGCGAAAACGATGTTGAAGATCGACGACGATCTATTCGATTTCGACCGGCTGCTGTACACGGTCAAGCGGCAGGACAGCGTGGCGATCAATCAGGTGGGGCCGCCGTTCGTGGTCATCAGCGCCAGCGGGATGTGCGACGCCGGCCGGGTGCGGCACCACCTCGCCCGGGCGCTGCCCAACCCGCACGACTGCGTGGCGATGATCGGCTACCAAGGCCGCGGAACCACCGGGCGGGCGATCACCGAAAAGCGGGAGTGGGTCGAACTGTTCGACCGCCGCGTGCCGATCCGCTGCCACGTGGAGCAGTTCGGCGGCCTCAGCGCCCACGCCGGGCGCCGACGACCTGAAGTGGTGGTTCGAAGCGATGGCGGACGAGGGCGGCGTCGGCCGCTGTTTTCTCGTGCACGGCGAGCCGGACGTCGCCGACAGGCTTCGCCGGTCTGATCCGCGATTGCTGCGACGAAGACCCGACGATCCCGGAGCGGGGCGAGGAGTTCCAGCTGTAGCCAGAAGCTCCAAGACCAAGAGATCAAGAACCAAATTGCGGCTCGCGTTCACAGATCTTTGGTTCTTGACTTCTTGGTCTTGGAATTTCACTCACGCGATCTGATGGACGAGCATCATGTCGTGCCCCTTGGCGCTCCATTTGGAGGTGCCGACCAGTACGATGCGGTCGCCGGCGTGCAGCACGTCCTGCTTGCGGCCCCAGTCGACGACGAACTTCAGCAGTTCACGGGGTTCGCCGGCGACGGCGTCGGTGCGGAGCGGGGTGACGCCGAAATACAGCGCCATCCGCCGGGCCGCGTCCGCCTGATCGGTGAGGGCGAGGATCGGGATCGGGGAGCGCTTCGCGGAGACCGCCAGGGCGCTTTTGCCGCTGTGCGTGGCGACCACGATCAGCTTCGCCCCAAGTTGTTTCGCCGCGGCGACGCTGCCCTGAATGACCGCCTCCGTGATCGGGTGGGCGTGGTGACGGGTGTCGTCCGCCTCTTTCCGCAGGCCGGCGGCGTGGAAATCGGGGTCGCTTTCGGCTTCGACGGCGATGCGGCTCATCATCCGCACGGTGCCGCGGGGGTGCAGGCCGATCGCCGTCTCGCCGGACAGCATCACCGCGTCCGAACCGTCCAGCACCGCGTTCGCCACGTCGGTCGCTTCCGCGCGGGTCGGGCGTTCGGACTCCTGCATCGAATCCAGCATCTGCGTCGCCGTGATGACCGGCACGCGGTGGTGATTGCACAGCCGGATGATCTGCTTTTGGAGCACCGGCACGCGGGCGATGTCCGCCTCGACGCCAAGGTCCCCGCGGGCGACCATCACGGCGTCGGTCACCCCGACGATCTGCTCCAGTTCCGCGACGGCCTCCAGCTTTTCGATCTTGGCGACGATCTGGGGCGGGCAGTTCGCCCCGTGTTCCTCGATCGCGGTTCGCAGTTCGGTGATGTCCGTCGCCTTGCGGACGAAGGACAAACCGACGTAATCCAGCCCCTGCCGCACGGCGAAGGCCAGGTCGTCGCGGTCCTTCTCCGTCAGGCTGGGCGTGGACAGCGTGACGCCGGGCAGGTTGATCCCCTGCTTGGAGCGAATCAGCCCCGGCTGCTCGACGACGCACTCGATCCGGGACGGCTTCCCGCCGACCTCTTCCACCACGGCGACGCGCATCGCGACGGTGCCGTCGGCCAGCAGCACGCGGTCGCCGACCCGCAGATCGTCCAGCAGCGGCTCGTAGGTGCAGGTCAGCGTGCGGGGGTCGTCCGCGACGGCTTCCCTGGCGAAGAAGAAGGCCTCCCCGGCGTCGCACTGCAAGCCTTCGTCCGGCAGGTCGCCGAGGCGGATCTTCGGGCCGGACAGGTCGCCCAGCAGCGCGACGGGGCGTTCGAGATCCGTGGAGATGCGGCGAACCTCCGCGACGACCTCCGCGAGTCTGGCGTGTTCCCCGTGGGCAAAGTTCAGCCGGAACACGTCCACGCCCGCCAGCACCAGACTGCGAAGCCCCTCCGGGCTCCAGCAGGCGGGGCCGACGGTGGCGACGATCTTCGTTTTGACCAGCGCAGACTCGTTCCCGGTGGGGGGGGAGACGTCCATCAAGTATTCATTGGGGGGTGTTCGGGCCGAACGCCCGAGCGTTCTAGCGTTCGGCGGTGCGGGTGGCGCCGGGGGCGTCGGGTGTGCCCGGGAACCACTTCGCGTTGGCGACGTGAACCTGGGCGCCCTGCTCGGCGACGGGCAGCATACCGCCGAACGTCAGCGTTTTCGGCCGCAGGCAGCTATTCGCGTTGCACGCCTGGTACTTCACCGTGACGGTGAGCGTTTCGTCCCCCCCGCCGCTTCGACCGGCACCTGCACGGGCGCCCGTAGCACGACTTGGCCGCTGAGGTGCCTGACGGGCCGCCGCGGGCCGCCCTCGGTCGCCGGCGGGAGCGTGGGGAACGCAAACGTGCCGACCCGCGTGCCGCGGGCCGTGGTCACGGTGACGGTGGTCGGCACGGCGTACTTCGTCGGCGCCGGATTGGAGTTCACGTGCCAGCCGGGCTGGACGTCCAGCACGATCGCCACCTCAGTCCGTCCGCCGGCGGGCAGCTTGTCGGTTTGCAGGAACGCCCGAGCCCGCACCTTGGCGGCGTTCGGAGCGGGGGCGTCCGCGGCGGGCGCCGCGGCGGGCGCCGCGGCGAACAGGCCCGCGCTAAGCAGGCCTGTGAACAGCAGGGCGGACGACAGACGAATCGGCACGGCACACGGTCCGGTGAAGGTTGGGGCGCGGGGGTGTAGCGGTTCGCCACGATCCGATGCGAGAGCGAACCCCGTGCCTTTCCGGCGGCCCCTCCAGACGACGTCCCCCGCGGCCTCACCCCGGCTCCCTCAACCTGGCGCCCTCAACCCGGCACCGGCGCCTCGGCGAGGATCTGCCGGACGATCGCCCGGGCCTTCTCCCGCCGCCCCTCCCGCATCGTGCCCCGCACCCCCAGCCGGTGGGCCAGCACCGGGACCGCAAGGCCCTTCAGGTCGTCGGGGATCACGTAGTCCCGCCCCGCGAGCACCGCGGCGGCGCGGGCGGCGGTGTCGAATGTCAGCGCCCCGCGGGTGCTCGCCCCCTGCACCAGATCCGGATGGGACCGCGTCGCGTCGACCAGATCCAGCAGGTAATCCCGCAGCGAGTCGTCCACCCGCACCGCCCCGACCCGCGTCCGCAGGGCGGCCAGTTCGTCCCGCGACAGCGCCGGCCGCACGTCGTCCAAGCGGGTCGCGGCCGGCGTGCTCGACGAGGGCCTGCCGTTCGTGCTTCCGATCCGGGTAGCCGATGCCGGTGCAGACCATGAACCGGTCGAGTTGGTTGTCCGGCAGCGGGTAGGTGCCCTCGCTTTCGAGCGGGTTCTGCGTGGCGATGACGAAGAACGGCGGCTCCAGCGGCAGGGTGTCCCCCTCGACGCTCACCTGGCCTTCGCTCATCGCTTCCAGCAGGGCGGACTGCGTGCGGGGGGTGGTCCGGTTGATCTCGTCGGCGAGCAGCACGTTGGTGAAGATCGGGCCGCGGCGGAACTCGAACTCGCCCATGTCCGGCTTGAACAGGCTGGCCCCGAGGATGTCGCTGGGCAGCATGTCCGGCGTGAACTGCAACCGGGTGAAGGTCCCGTCGAGGCTTTTGGCGATCGCTTTGGCGAGGCTCGTCTTGCCCACGCCGGGAGCGTCTTCGATCAGCACGTGCCCGCCGCCCAGCAGCGCCACGAGAGCCAGCCGGATCGGCTCCGGCTTGCCCAGCAGCACGCGGGAGACCTGTTCGGTCAGCCGCGCCAGCGGCGCGTTCGCGGGGGAGACGGGCGGAGCGGGCACGGCGGGGGTTCGATCCGGGGGCGGGCTGCGGTTCCCCCGGGACGGCGGTCGCCGCCGGAGTGTGCCGAGCGTGCCGGACGCTTCAAGCGTCCGGCGCCGCTTCGGAACCGGCGCCCGCCTTGCAGGTTCGCACCGCCCCCCGGATCATCCGCCCATGCCCGCCACGCTCGATCCGCCCGCAGACGCCCTGCCCGCCTCGCCCTCTTCGGAGCGAACCGCCCGCGCCTCCGCCCAGGTGCCCGACGCCGCCGGTCGGTTCGGCGAACACGGCGGTCGCTACGTCCCCGAAACGCTGATGCGGGCGCTGGAGGAGACCAGCGCCGGCTATGCGCAGCTCAAGGACGACGACGCCTTTCAGGCGGAGTTCCGGGGCCTGCTCCGCGAGTACGTCGGCCGTCCGACGCCGCTGTACCGGGCCGATCGCCTGACGGAACACTGTGCCCGCCAGACCGGCGGCGGGGCGACGGTCTGGTTGAAGCGTGAAGACCTGAACCACACCGGCGCCCACAAGATCAACAACTCGCTGGGGCAGGCGTTGCTCGCCCGCAAGATGGGCAAACGGCGGATCATCGCGGAGACCGGCGCCGGCCAGCACGGCGTCGCCACCGCCACCGCCTGCGCCGCTTCGGCCTGGACTGCATCGTCTACATGGGCGAGGAGGACATCCGCCGGCAGGCGTTGAACGTGTTCCGCATGAAGCTGATGGGCGCGGAGGTCCGCCCGGTCTCCAGCGGCTCGAAGACCCTGAAGGACGCCACCAACGAGGCGATGCGGGACTGGATGGGCAGCGTGGAGAGCACCCACTACATCATTGGCAGCGTCGTCGGCCCGGACCCGTTCCCCAAGATGGTGCGGGACTTCCAAGCCGTGATCGGCCGCGAAACCCGCGAGCAGTGCCTCGATCACTTCGACCGGCTGCCGGACGAGGTCGTGGCCTGCGTCGGCGGCGGGTCGAACGCGGCGGGCATCTTCTACCCATTCGTGGAGGATGAGGACGTGACGCTGACCGGCGTCGAAGCCGGCGGCCGGGGCATCACGGCCGGCGACCACGCCAGCACCCTTTCGTTCGGCCGCCCGGGCGTGCTGCACGGCTCGTTCAGCTATGTGCTCCAAGACGACGACGGCCAGACGAGCCCGGTGCACAGCGTCTCCGCGGGCCTCGATTATCCCGGCGTCGGGCCGGAGCACAGCTACTGGAAGGACACCGGCCGCGTGAAGTACGTCGCCGTCGGCGACGACGCCGCCCTCTCCGCCTTCCGGGCGTGCAGCGAACTCGAAGGCATCATCCCCGCCGTCGAGACCGCCCACGCGATCCAATACGTCCTCGAAACCGCCGGCGGCCGATCAAGCGACGACCAGATCGTCATCTGCCTCAGCGGTCGGGGGGATAAAGACGTGTACGAAGTCGCTCGGTTGCTGGGGGAAGAGTTGTGAGCACGTTAGCCGCGACCGGAGGGAGCGCGTCCAACAGCGATTGGTCCGATTTTCGACGCACCGCGGTCCGGTGTGGTAACCTCCCCGCCGAGATGCCTGAGAGACTGCGATTGCAGTTGGATTCAGCAGGCGTGGCCTTCGAGGTTGTCGAGCAGGTTTGCTGGCTGATGGTCGAGCCGATGGAGCCGGCGCCCCCGCCGACGGCCACGGATCCGTGGCCCGATCCGCGGCCGGGCGTGGGTTCGCTGAGGCTGTGGAGCGCTGTGGATTGTGCCAAGAATCATCAAGACTTCCCGCAACTGCTGAACAACGGGTTGTTCTGCTTTGGGAGCGGCCCGACCAGTGACGGATTCGCCGTCGACCTCACCCAGGAGATCGGCGTCTGCGGCTTGCTCAGCCATGACAGCGACGCCTTCGCGCCGGACTCTGCGGACCGGTCCCTCCGTCAGGACTTCCACCCGACGCACGAATCGCCCGTTTCGCTGCTGATCGCCGCGGCGGACGGCTCGCTGCCGCTCGACGTGAGGGAAGCGAGGGAGCGCCCGCTGCTGCACGGCTCCTAACCGTGCGATCCGTAAACGCCTGCCGCCAACACCTCCCGCACCGGCTTGGGACAGCCGCGGAACGCGGCGGCGTAGCTGGGGGCGAGGTCCAGCGGGAGAAACCACGACGGGTCTAGGAACAGCGGGACCGTCGGAACCGACTCGCCCACCGCCCGCGGTTCGACGACGGCCTCGGCGTCGTTCGCCTCACCCCCTGCCCGGTCGCCCACGAACGTCAGCGGGCGGTCCGGGTCGCGGCCGACGTCGGCGTCCAACTCCGCCATCACCGCCCCGTGCAGCCCGTCCGGGGCTGACCGCGTGGGCGGGAACGGGTCGATCAGCACGCAGTGGATGCCCGCGTCCAGCGCCGCGGCGACGGTGCGGGCGAAGTGCATCACCTTGTGCACGGCGTCCCGGTTGCCGGGCGAGGCGAACTCGACGATCGCCACCACGCGATCCCCGACCGGGTGCCGCACCGTGATCCGCCGGCGGACCGGCCGCGGGCCGGCCTGCTCAACTCGGCTGAACCGGTGCGGCGCCTCCTCCGTCGCCACCCCCGCCGCCGGCCGGGCGAAGTGGGCCGTCCCGTTGCCGGCGGCCGCGGTCGCCGTCGCCTCCCGCCCCACCGCCGCCAGCATGTCCGGCTCGCGCCGCCAGTCCTCCGGCGGGGACGGGTCGTCGTCGGGGAAGGTGATCTCAACGCCCGTCACCGGCTCCGCGAGGGCGAAGAACGGGTCCGGCAATGTTCCTTCGTTCAATTCGGTGCGGAGGGCGCCGGTCCAAGCGAGGTGCATGTCGTGCCACCTCCCGGCGGAGACGCGGGTCCAATCGTGCAGCGGGACGGGATCGGCAACCATGCGGCGCAGTTTAGCGAGCCCCGTGGCTTAGCGGGCCGCCGAGCCGCGGCTAAGGTGGCGCGATGCCGAGCCTTATCACCGTCGCCTTCGCTGCCGCGAGGGAGGAGAACCGCCTCGCTTTCATGCCGTTCGTGGCGGCGGGGGATCCGGACTGCGCCACGACCGCGGAGGTGATCCGCACGCTCGCGGACGCCGGGGCGGATCTGATCGAACTGGGGGTGCCGTTCTCGGACCCGATCGCCGACGGGCCGGTCATTCAAGCGAGCTACACGCGGGCGCTGCTGGACGGCGGGTTCAAGCTGGCGGACCTGTGGGCGATGCTGGAAGAGCTGGACACCAACACGCTGCCGCCGCTCGTGGGGATGGTCAGCGTGTCCATCGTGCAGCGGGTCGGGACGGCGGCGTTTTGCCAGCGGGCGAAGGCCTGCGGGCTGGCGGGGCTGATCGTGCCGGACGTGCCGGGCGACGAAGCGACCGGCCTCGCCGCGGCGGCGGGGGAGGCGGGGCTCGACCTGATTCAACTCGTCTCGCCCCTCACGCCCCCGGAGCGTGTTCAAAAAATCCTCGCGGCTTGCAGCGGGTTCGTGTACTGCCTGTCCGTCGCCGGGACGACGGGGGAGCGGGCGAACCTGCCGCCGGAACTCATGGACCACCTCGACCGATTACGCGAACGCACAACCCTGCCGTTGGCGGTCGGGTTCGGCGTCAGCAAGCCGGAGCACGCCGCGGCGCTGCGGGGGCACGCGGACGGGGCGATCGTCGGCAGCGCGCTGGTGCGGCGGCTCGAAGCGTTCGCCGATCAGCCGAAAGAAACGGTGTTGGCTGACGTCGCGGCGTTCACCCGGGCAATGGTGAAAGCTTGCCGCAGCTAACCGTCGCCCCGCCGCTTGAACGGGTAGAACCAGACGCCGTACGGCAGGAACCGCGGCTTGAGCGGCTGCGCGAATCGCACCGGGTCCGCCAGTTCCCAGGCCCAGGCGTCCCGGAGAAACCGACCGGGAACCCGGGAGGCGTCGCCGTCCGCCGGGGTCGTGCGTCGACAACCGACGATCTCCACCGTGCCCACCAGCAGGCCTTTCGGGAGCGGGTCCGGGTCTAGTTCGTGCGACTCCAGCACGGCCGTCAGTTCCGGCTCCTCCCACAGTTTCTTTGCGGAGTAGACGTAGATCGTCCCCCGCACCTGGGTGGGGCGGCTGCGAATCTCCAGCGTCTTGCGTCCCCGCAGGATCAGTTCGCACCAGGGCTGACGGATGCCCAACGCGATCCGCTCGCGGACCGGCTCGGGGTTCCGTTCCGGCTCCGGTACGGCAGGCGCCGTGGGCGGGGGGAGCGGGTCGTTCATCGTTCGCCCAAGCTCTCGAAGCGTCTGATGCACAGCACGAGCCCGCCGACGGTCAACGCCGCGAGCACCGCGGCGATGGGGACCGCGGCGACCTCCCCGGACTCCGCCACGCCGCCGACCGCCGCGGCCACCAGGAACACCGGCGCCAGCGCATATCCGCCGACCGCGTACACGATGACCCCCAGCACCGTCGCCCCGTACCGCACCACCGTGCTAAGATACGCCACGATCGTCAAATACAGCCCCCACCCCGCGACGCAGGCCCAGGTCACCGGCGAGACGATCGCCCGGAACACGTCATGGACGTCGGCCGGATTGCCCAGCGCCACGAACCCCAACAGCCCCGCCACGCCGCAGACCAACGCCGGGATCAGGGCGAACGCCGCCCCCTCCAGCTTGCCGAGCACCAGCGAGGAGGTGCGTTTGGGCAACAACAAGAGGTTGCCCAGCGTGTTCCACTTCAACTCTTCGTTGAGGAGGCGGGTGGCGAGGAACAGCGAATCCGCCATCGCCGCCGCCACGCAGACCGCCGCCCAGGCGGCGAGGATCTCCGCCTGCTCCCGGGGACTCGACAGGTCCGCCCGGTCGTAAGCGTACATGCCGATCACGATCCCCAGCGCCGCCAGCAGACCGACGAACCGCAGGGTCAACCCCCGCCCGCCGCCGACCAAGAAGCGGTATTCCTTCCACGCCACCGGCCGCGTGCCGGGGCGGGAGCGATCGGACGGGTTGCGGGAGGACGCCCGCCCGACCAAGCCGCGATCCGGGGCGGCGGCGCGGTCGGCGTCGGCGAAGCGTTCAAAGCAGAGCCACGCCGCGGTGAAGCAGACGGCGCCCGCCGCCAAGCAGAACGCGACCTGCGGGCACCAGACGCCGTCGCCGAACCCGGTCTGGAAGATCTCCCCCAGCCGGTGCGGCACGCCGAACTCCGCGACCCGATCCGCCCCGCCCTGCTGAATCGCGACGGCCCACGGCAGCGGCCCGACGCTCGCCACCAAGACCTGCCCCAGGAACTCGACCAGCGGCGGCAGCGAGAAGTACCCGACCAGCGAGAACCCCGTCCAGAACGCCGCGGTCGCGCTGCGTCGGCACAGCACGCTCCACAGCAAACCGAGGTTCGCCACCAACACCAGGTACGCCGCCAGACAGACGAACGCCGCGGCGATCTGCCCGATCAGCACGCCGCCCAGCGTGATCGCCAACAGGACGAACGGCATCTGCACGCCCAACAGCAACAGCGCCGCCACCAGCCGGCTGGTGCTTTTGCCCAGCATCAAAGCCGCCCGGCCGACGTTCGCCATCCGCAACAGCCCCAGCGTGCCCTCCTCCTTCTCCTCCGTGACGGCGGTGGCGAACAGGCTGACCGCCGCGAGGCTGATGAACACGACGTTCAACCAGCAGATGTTCTCGAAGAACGCCAGCCCCGGCGCCCCGAGACTCAGACTGGTGGCCGCGGCGATCAGCAGGGCGATCTCAATGAACCCGGCGAACCCGAGCCGCAACAGATGCCCGCGCAGCCCGCTGGCCTCCGTTTTGAGGGCGCGATCGAACAGGGCGAGGGAGCCGGAGAGCATTGGCGGTGTCAGCAGGCGAGCGGTGGGCGCCAGCCCTCCGAGTTCTGTTCGAGTGGGGGACGATTGAGAATCGTGCGGACGTGGGTGCAAACACGGAGGGCTGACGCCCACCGCTCGCCTAGGCTTCCCGCACCCCGCCGGACGTCAATTCCATGAACGCCCGGTTCAGGTGCTTCTTCTCCTCGGCGAAGCCCACCACCGGCAGGCCCAACGCGATGACGCCGCCGAGGATGTCGTTGACCGGGATCACGTCGCGGTCGAACGTGACCAGCCAGCCGGGGCGGTCGTCGTCCTTCTTCGCCTCCGTGACGCCGGGGATCGCGAGCAAGTCGGGGGCCAGATCGTCCGGCTCCGGGGCGCCGTCGCGGGGCGGGTCGAGCAGCACCCGGTAGGTGACCAGCCCGGCGCCGGCGCTCAGGAGATCGTCGATCGGGCCGCTGAACTTCGTCGTGCCGCGGTCCACGATCGTCACCTCGTCGCACAGTTCGGCCAGCTCGGACAGGATGTGCGAGGAGATGAACACCGTCTTCCCCATCCCTTTGAGGGCCCGGAGGATGTCCATCAGTTCGATCCGGGCTCGCGGGTCCAACCCGCTGGCCGGTTCGTCCAACAGGAGGAGGGACGGGTCGTTGATGAGCACGCGGGCCAGGCCGACCCGCTGCGTCATCCCGCGGGACAGGCCCTTGATGAGATCGTCTTGCCGGCCGTCCATGTCCGTCAGTTCGAGGACGTTCTTGATCACGCCGTCCCGCTGCTTGGTGGGCAGGCCGTAGGCGGCGCCGAAGAAATCGAGGTACTCGTGCACCGACATCTGCCGGTACATGCTGAAGTGATCCGGCATGAAGCCGATGCTGCTGCGCACGGCGTGCACCTGCCGAACCACGTCCCGACCGAACACCCGCACCGCCCCCTGCTGGGGCTTCATGAGGGTGCAGACGATCTTGAGCGTCGTCGTCTTCCCCGCTCCGTTGGGGCCGACGAAGCCGTGGATGGCGCCGGGGGTGACGGAGAACTCCATCCGCTGGAGCGCCCGGTGCTTCTTGTAGGTGTGCGACAGCCGCACGACCTCGATGGCGGGCGTCTCCGCGGCGATCGGCGCCGGCGGCGACGCGTTCGTCGCGGCTCCGCGTGATGCGGGACCGGCGACGGACGAATCGGCGGCGGGCGGTTCGGCGGCGGCGACGCTCACAGGGGAAACTCGTAGGCGAGGATGGTGGTGCCGTTCTGGTTCGGCAGCGGCTCGGTCGGCGGGCCGTCCGCCGCGGTCCCGGCGACGCCGAGGATTCGGTGTTCGTCCCGCAGCGGCATGACCGCATAGATTCGCACACGGTCCGCGGGGGCGGCGAGTCGGTACAGCCGACGGACGTCGAGGAACCCGAGGTCCCGGCCGATCAGTTGCCGGGCGGCGAGATCGAGGCCGCGGTCGACCAGTTCCTCGTCGTCCTCCCACCCGTAGTTTTGCCCGTAAGGATCAGTGACGTACCCGTTGTTCCCTTCGCCGTAGGGGGCGTCCTGAAAATCCACGCCGTTGATCATCGCCGCTCCGTAACCGCCGAGGAGGTTGCTGAGCGGGATCGGCTTCGCCTGGGGATCGGGCGAGGCGACGCCGCCGTTTTGAAGGAGCGGGTACACGTGTCGCGAGTGCACCGCGAACAGGCGGGCGCGGCCGTCGATCTCCGGCGGGATCTGCACCCGCAGGTTCCGCAGACGGATGCCGGTGCCGTCCGTGGTGGCGCCGGCGGCGCCGGACAGCAATCGCACCGCCGGCGCCGCTTCGTCGCGACGGGAGCGGGCGACGAACGCCCGGGAGGAGAACGGCGGCAGGTCGCTGGTCAACGTGCCGACCGCCCCGTTGGCGCCGGTGCCGTTGTCGATCACGCCCTTCACCGTCTCGGAGGTCTCCCCGGTGCTGTACAACGCCGCGTCCCCGGCCACGGCGAAGGTGTAGTCGCCGCCGCCGGTGACGAACACGTCGGACCACTGGGTGACCTCCGTCACGCCCGCCCCGCCGTCCGGCCCCGGCGGCAGCGCCCGCACCAGCGCGGTGGTGCGAACCGACCGGCTCTCCCCGTACCCCTGCCGCCCGACGGTGCGGAGGGCGACGCCGAACGACAGCGTCACCACGACCAACAGCCCCAGCGTCGCCGGATAACCGCGGCGCTCCCGCCCGACCAGGAACACCCCCGGAAACAGCGCCGCCACGTACGCCAGGCAGAGGACGTGGATCAGCCCCCAATTGAACTCCGGCCGGACCATCCGCCGCAGCGTGGGCAGGATTTGATCCTCCAACCGCGTCGGTTCGAAAGAGAGCGAGGAGCCGCCGCCCTGCTGCTCGCGGCGCTTTTCGAACGCGAGATCCTCCGCGGACATGCGGGCGGAGGTCGCGTCCGCCAACAGCGTGCGCTCGGCGAACGCCTCCGTCACGCCCGCCGCCCCCCGGGCGTGCCGCAGCACGGTCCCGCGGCCGACCGCGAATCGGGAGGAGGGGTCGTTCAGCGGCGTCAGCGGACCGCCGAACCGGATCGCGGAGCCGTCCACGGCGGTTAGCAGGTGCACCGTGCCCCCGGCGGTCAGCCACGCCATAAAGCTGCCCTCACGCACCGCCCCCCAGTTCGGGGCGTGGTCCAGCACCACGGCGGCCAGTCCGCCGGTCCCCTCCGGACGCGGGGGGAACAGCGATTCGTCCATCCGCGGCACCTCGGGCGCCCGGGTGGTGAAGTCGTCCGGGTCGGTCAGCAACACCGTTACGCCGACCGGCGGGTCCACGACGCCCGGCCGCGGCAACGTCTGGCGAAGGTTCGCCTCGTCGCCCAACGACCCGCCCTTCGGCACGGCTTCGAGCTTCCACACCTCCCGATTGTCGAACGGCAGCACGTAAAACGTGTCCACCCGCTTCGGGTTGCTGGTCCGCGCCTCCAGGGTGAACGGCTCCCGGATCAGCGCCCCGACCCGCTGCTTGAGGAAGTTCTCCCGGTACAGGTACACGTCGCCCTCGAACGGCCGGGGGGTCGGGTTGTCCAGCAGGACCGTCACCGGCGTGAACTGCCCCGGGACCACCTGCCCGCCGAACCCCCAGTACGTCTCCCGGTACGTCACCTGGGCGTCGACCGCGGGCGGGGCGGTCGCCGCGAGGCCCAGCAGCACGGCGGCGAGCAGACGGGGCGGGCTCATCGGGGGCGGCGGGAGGATGCGGGGGGCGGGGGAACGGAAGATACGGCGGCGGCGGGGCGAACGTCGCGTGCGGCGGGTTGCTCGGTCAGTTGGGGACCAGTCGGGCGGTCGGGGACCGGTCGGGCGGTCGGGCGGTCGGGGATCCGTCAGACGACGGGGCGGCGGTGGAAGACCCACCACTCCGCGAGCAGCAACACGAACGCCCCCGCGGCGAGCCAGTGCCACAGCGGGCGGTTCGTGGCGACCTCCTCCCCCGCCGCGGAGACGGGCGCCTCGTTGAAATCCAGCTTCTCCACGCTGACCAGCGACGTCTCCCCCGGCGAGAGCAGACCGACGGTAAACGTCGCCGCCGTCTCCCCCCCCGCGGAAATCGTGTAGAGCCCGGCCCGCTCCGCGGGAACCGCGGTCAGCATTCCCCCGCCGTCCGCCCGCACGGTGCGGACGCCGCCCGGGCCGGCGACGGTCGCCTCCCGCCCCGGGTCGCCCAGATCCACCGCCGGCAGCGTGCCGGTTTGCACGGCCCGCACCTCGGACAGCGACGCCGCCCGCATTGCCTCGCGGACCAGGTTGTGCACCAGGATCGGAAACGCCACGCGGTACGGCAGCGTGCTGGTCTTCGGATCGAACAGGAGGTGATAGTCGACCCGCGCCCGTCACGGCGCCGGAGCATCAGCGGGCCGGTGCGAGCGTCGATCAGCACCTCGTAGCCAAGTTGTTCGAGGTCCGCCGCATCCGCCAGTTCCCCGGCCGCGTCGCCCCCGCCGGACAGCGGCAGGTAAGCCGGTTCATCGGTGATCTGCACCTCGCGGAGTTGGACGTGCTCCAACACCGGCGCCGTCTGGCGCCAGTCGACCACGTCCGCGTAGCCCACCTTCGTTTCGATCAGCCCAGCGAGGTCCGCCGGGATCACGCCGACGAACAGCCGCACCGTCGCCTCCCGGGCGGGGTCGTCGGGGCTCTCCGCCTGATCGTGGATCGCGAGATCGACGGAACGCGGCCCCTCGTCGTCGTCCGTCGGGAACAGCCGGACGGCGCCGGCGTTGAGCGCCAGCGCTTTGCGGAACAGCCCCTGCGACTCTGGGCAAAAGACCGTCAGCGGACGCGGCGCCGGCAGGATCAGCCCGGCCGCATCGTCCGCGGGCAGGCTGTCGCCGTCCTCGGCCACCACCCGCACCGTCACCGCCCGCGGGCCGTCCGCGGGCACGCCGAACACCAACCGGGGCGTCGGGTTCTCCCGGGTGAAGCCGACGGACTCTGTTTGCAGCGGCGGCCCCGCATCCGGTCCGCCCTCCCCGTACACCTCCACCACCGCCTCCATCGGGGCGCTGGCGCTAAGCTTCACGAACAGATCCCACCCCGCGTCCGCCGCCCTGCCGATCCCGCTGCGGCGGGCGTTCAGAGCGACCACGCCCGCGTTCGGCTCCGCGGCGGGCAATCGCTGGTAGTTCACGTCGAACGCCAGATCCACGTCCTCGGAGGAGGGCACGTTGCCGTCCGTCAGCAGGATGGCCTCCTCAATCGCATCCGTGGGCGCCGTGCGGGTCAGGGCGCCGGCGAGGCGGAGGGCGTCGCCGAGGTCGCTTTTCACATCCTTCGATTCGAGCCGGTCGAGGGCGGGCCGGAGCAGGTTCGGGTTGTCGGTGAACTCCTGCAACGTGCGGGCGTTGCGATCGAAGGCGACGACCGCGACCTGCTGACCGGGCCGCAGGCTGTCGACGATCTCCCGCGCCCGCTCCCGGGCCAGATCGAGCCGGGAGACGCCGTCGGCGTCCGTCGCCGCCATGCTGGCGGAGGTGTCGATCAGCAGGACCCGGTACTCCGCCTGCCCGCCGCCGGCGTTCAGGAACGGCTGCATCGCCGCGAACGTCAGAGCCGCCAGCAGTAACAGTTGGAGCAGTAACAGGAGATTGCGGCGGAACTTTTGGAACGGGCTGTTCACCCGCTGGTCGTTCACCACGCGACGCCAGAGGGCCAGGCTGGGCACCTCCGCCCGCGGCCGCCGCAGCTTCAAAAAGTAAAACAGGATGATGGGCGCCGCGAGAGCCGCCAATGCCCCCGCCGCGAGGTTCGAGAAGCCGATTGAAGAGAGGGCGTTCATCGCAGCCACCCCTGTCGGCGGAGCGTGCCGAACAGCAGGTCCTTGAGCGGCTCCGCGGCGCTGACCGGCAGGAACCGCCCGCCCCGCTGCCGGCACTGCGCCGCGAGGTGATCCTCCAACGCCAGCCGGTGGTCGTGATAGAAGCCCAGCAGGTCGCCGGCCCGGGTGACGTCCAGGCCGGCCCCGTTTTCGCTGTCGACCAGCCGCAGATCGCCGGTGAGGTCCGGGTCGATCTCCTCGGGGGAGAGCACTTGAACCGCCCACGGTTCGAGCCCCGCAGCTTGCAGACGCCCGAACAGGCTGGGCAGGTCGCCGAACGTGAGGAAGTCGCTGACGATCACCGCCACGCCGCGGCCGCTGTGACGCTTCAGCACATCCGCGACCGCCGCTTCGATGGGGTAGTCCCCGCCGGGCTCCACCGCTTCCAGGAACTTCAGCAGTCGGGGGAGACTCTTGCGGCCCGTGCAGGGCGGCAGGCGAGTCGGATCGGTCCCCGCGGCGTGGCAGACGTGGGCGGACACCCGCTCCACCCCCGTGAGGGCGCACACGCCGAGCGCCGCGGCGATCTGGGCGGCCCGACGCAGCTTCGATTCGCCCCCGCTCCCCCCGCCGGACCCGAACCGCATACTGGCGCTGGCGTCGACGATCAGGCAGACGTGCAATTCCTGCTCGTGCCGGTACAGCTTCATGTACGGCTTGTTCAGCCGGCTGAAGATGTTCCAGTCGACGAACCGCACGTCGTCGCCGGGGGCGTAGTCGCGGTAGTCGGCGAACTCCGTGCTGCTGCCGCCCTTCCCGGCGAAGTGCTCGCCGCGGGACGGGTTGGTGAGCCGCCGCACCGGCTGCAACCGAACCCGTTCAAGCCGGCCGAGCACATCGTTGGGCAACAGCGAGGAGAGGGCGGCGGGGGCGGTCACTGGGGGTCCCACACGTCAGGAAGGTGCGAGAGAAACCGTCGCAGGGACCGCACCATCGCTCTGAGGGTGCGGTCCGGGTGCCGGCGGTCGAGGTGCATGAGGTCGTTCCGGTGCGACCGCACGGCGTGCGTCTCCGCCAGCACGTCCGGCGGAACATTGCACTTTGCAGCGAGCCCGTCGAGTAGGTCACGGGTGCGGATCGCGTCGTTCCTGCCGAAGCGGTCCCGCCAGCACGTCCGGGCGGCATGCTCAAACCTCGCGAAGGCGAGCACTTTCATCGCATCCTCTACGGCGCCGGGGGCGGTGCGGGCCGCCCCACTCGGAGGACCTTCGGGTTCCGTGACGTCAGTGGCGCTTCGGCGGATTGCTTCACGGGCAACCGCGGCCTGCTGTTCCACGAGTAGCACCGCTCTCAATGCCTCATATTTTGGGGACGGACGACTCATCCGACACGAGCCTCGTCCTCTGCCGCTTCGTGAAGCAGCCGGTAGATGTTTGGGATGAGGTCCGGGCTCCAGAGGCGACCGCCGGAGCGGGCTTCGGGAACTGTCCACCGCTGCGACTGACAGTCTTCGACGCCGAAGGGGCCGTGCCACCACCACCGGCCGTCGACGAAGCTCAATGCACCGCCGACCGGGTCCGGGAGCCAGTCCACACCGACCTCGGCAACGGCGAGGTCACGCTCAGTCAGCATCGCTTCGGGGTACGGAGCGTCCGCGTCGAAGACCAGCCGTTCCTCCGTCCCGGCGACGGTCGTCGATCGCCCGGGCGGAGCGAGTAGATGCAATTGATGATTTCGAGGCGGCGGCGCTTCGGACCGCCCAACATTAATCAAATAACACCGCCAGCCGTCTTCGGCCTCGGCCCAAGCAGTGATCTCTGCAAAAAGATCGCCGACTCGATCGGTCCACCAACGCTCATAGTCGGCGGCGGCCGTAGGCGGCGGCGAGGGGGCAGTGACGGGCATTGCGACGATCTAGGAAGATTTTCCGATGATACCAGGTTCGGCCATAGATGGTTCACGCCGCCCGCTCCGGCAGGCGCTTGGTGAGGTCGGCGACGAGCTCCGGCACGGAAATTTCGTCCGCCTGCCCGTCGTAGTTCAACAGCACGCGGTGTTGGAGCACCGCCGGGGCGAAGTGGGCCACGTCCTCGAACGCCGCGTGCGGACGCCCCTCCGCCAGCGCCCGCACCCGAGCCGCCTTGATAAGGCTTTGGGCGGCGCGCGGGCTGGCCCCGGCTTTGACGTACCGAGCGACGGCGTCCTCGCTGTCGCCGCCCGCGGCCCCGGCGCCCGGGTGCGTGGCGAGCACCAGCCGGACCGCGTAATCACGCACCGCGTCCGTCACCACGACGTTGTTCAGCGTCGCCCGGTGCCGCAGGATCGCGGCGCTGTCGAGCACCTGCGCCGGGTCGATCGGTCGCTTCAGGATCGTGCGGGCGACGATCTCGTTCAGTTCCGCCCGGTCCGGCAGCGGGACGTTCACCTTGAACAGGAACCGGTCGAGCTGCGCCTCCGGCAGCGGGTAGGTCCCCTCCTGCTCGAGCGGGTTCTGCGTCGCCATCACGAAGAACGGCTGTTCCAGCACGTACCGCGTCCCGCCGGTCGTCACGCTGCCCTCCTGCATCGTTTCCAGCAACGCCGACTGCGTTTTCGGGCTGGCCCGGTTGATCTCGTCGGCGAGCAACAACTGGGTGAAGATCGGCCCCTGACGGAACTCGAACCGGTACTGGCCGTGCTCGTCCGTGTTCATCACCTGGGTGCCGACAATGTCCGCGGGCATCAGGTCCGGGGTGAATTGAATCCGTTTGAAGTCCAGGTCCAACACCCGCGACAGGGCCTTGACCAGTTCCGTCTTGCCGAGCCCCGGCACCCCTTCGAGCAACACGTTCCCGCCGGCGAACAACGCGGTCAGCACCGACTCGATCACCCCCGCCTGACCGACCATCACGCGGCCGATTTCCGTGCGGACCTGCTCGAAGATCGCCTTGAACTCCGCGGCGTCCGCCCGCAACCGGTCCGGATCGACGGGGGCCGGATCGACGGGGGCCGGATCGACGGGGGCCGGATCGACGGGGGCCGGGCTCTCCGCCGGGGCGGGCAGGGAGGCGTCGGGCGTGGGGGCGTCGGTCATGTGTGCTACGTCTGGGTGATGAGGACCGGCGGGGGATGAGCACCGGGAGTCTGTCGGAACTCGTCAGGAGCGGTCGCGTTTCTTCTTGAGATCCAGCAACGCCGCGGTGGTGTTCGCCGGGGGGGCGGCTTTCTTCGCGGGTGGGGCCGTCGCTTGCGGTTTCGCGGGCGCCCGCGAACCCGCGGGCGATCCGTCGGACCGGGCGGGAGTTTGACGCATGGGCGGCGCCCCCTCCCGTTTCTTCGCCAACAACCCTTCCAGCGTCGGCCCGCCTGCGGTGGCGACGCCGAGTTTTTCGCGTTTGAACAAGCCGGCGACCAGCGACCAATCGAGTTGCACCCGACGCACCGCGACGTCCAGCGGGATCAGGCAGGCGACGGCGATCAACAGCAGATCGAACACCGGCCGGCTGCTGCGCTTGGGCTCGCGGTCCTCGGTAAACAGCGTTTCGGCGGTGTCGTCGCCGAGCGTCAGTTCGCGTCCGCCGGTGCGTTCGGCGACCTGTCTCAGCACGATCGGATCGCTGCGGAACCGCAGGTACTCCGCGCTGTAGGGCAGGATGAACCCGCCGGCGACCTGCTCCGTGCCGTCGTCGACGGGGGGAGCCTCGGCGATCGCGTCGTTGGCCCCCGCGACGGTCCCCCGCGGCGTGGGGCCGCCGGGGGTCGGAGCGGCGGCGGGCTCGGGCAGCGACCCGCCGCCGGCGACGGCGGACCGGCCGATCACCTGGTAGCGGCCCTTCCCCCACAGCGGCACGCGGGCCTGATAGCGGCGGGGGCCGACCTGCGTCAGCGCGACCGTCTCCGTCTTCTCCCGCGGACCGGCGACCGCGGTGACGATCTCCAGGAACCGCTCGTTGGGATGAAAATCCTCCACGACGATCACCCCCTCGGAGCCGTCCGTGTAGGTGCTCATCCGCAAATGGCCCTGTTTGCGGACCCGGGCGAGGTGGGTGACGAGCTGCCGGACGAACGACCCGTAGCCGTCCCACGTCACCCAGTCCGCCCCCCAGTTTGGGCCGAGGTCCGCGGTGAACGCCCCGCTGCGGCCCAGCCCGAACTGCCGCACGGCGAGCACCGGGTCGTACTCCCCGGGGGCGACGTTCTCGTCGGAGGGCACCCGCAGGATCTGCTCGTTCAGCCCGTCCGCGGCGGTGGTCAGCACCATCCCCCGGATCGGCGGGAGCGGGCCGAGCCCCTTGAGGATCGGGTGCGGCAGCACGACCTCGGGGGTGAGCGTCTTGTTCTGGATCAACGTCCGCCGCAGCGTTTTCGCCTCCTTCACGAAGATGCCGGGCAGTTCGCGCGGGTCGTCGGGCAGGTAGTACCGGCCGCCGGTGCTGGCGGCGATGCCCCGCATCATCTTCAGCGATCCCTGGTCCCCCTGGTGCGGGAAGACGGCGACGGTGCTGATCGCGATCTGGGCGTCGGCGAACTGCTTGACGAGCGCCGGCGACGGCGGACTGGGGTCGCCGTCGGAGATGATGATCATGTGCTTGGCGCTGGCGTCGCTGGCCTTCAACGCCTTCAAGCCGGCGGCCATCGTCTGGGCGAAGTCCGGCATGTCGCCGATCTGGGCGGCGTTGATCTTCGGCACCAACTCCGGATACCGAGCCGCGGGGGTCAGTTCGAACAGCCATTCCTCCCCCGCGGAGAAATCCGCGACCAGCACGCCGCACTCGTCCTGATCGCCGAGGACCTTGATGGCCCGTTTGCAGATCCGCTTGCCCCAGGTATTGCCCTGCGGGAACTCGCAGGTGTGCAGGATGATGACCAGCGCCCCCTTGGGCAGCACCTTGCGGCTGGTGATGTCCAGATCGACCGGCAGGATTTCTTCGATCGGGGTGTTCTGATACCCGCCGGCGCCGAAGCTGTTTTCCCCGCCGAGCATCAGGAAGCCGACGCCCATGTCGCTGACGGCGGTGCGGACCGCGTCCGTCTGGCGGGCGTCGAAGACGTCCGCGGGGACGCCGGCGAACACGATCAGGTCGTACGGCATCAGGCTCAGCACGTCCCGGGGGAACGCGTAGCCGTCCAGCACGGTCACGTCCCGTTCCCCCTCGCGGGCGGCGGCGACGAACTCCGCCACGTCCCGCGGATCGCCGCCGGGCTCCGTGACGACCAGCACCTTCCCCTGCCCTTCCAGGTACAGGTAATTGAGGGCGGTGTTGTTCTCCTCGACGCCGTCCGCCGGCAGGCCGTCGGCGGTGGGGTCCGGGGCGATGGTCGCGGTGTATTCGTAGTACCCGGGGCCGTCGAGTTTGATGGTGTACGGGAAGCGGTTTTTGCCGGGGGCGTAGGTGATCTTCTCCCGGACGAACGGCTTCTCGTCGCCGCTGCGGAGGATCGTCAATGTGCCGGAGCCGGCGGTGAGACTCGACAGCGCCACGCTGGCCTCGTAGCTCTCCCCCTCCCGGACGAACCGCGGCAGATCAAGCCGTTCCAACCACACCTCGTCCCGCCCCGCGTAGTCCACCGGCAGCACATCCACACGGATCCCCCGGCCGCGCAGGCGATCCAGTTCGGAGGAGAGCCGCCCCTCCGTCTCCGTGCCGTCTGGAGATGAGCACGACGCGGCCGGCGTTCTCCTCCGGGATCATCGCCGCGGACAGGCTGAGGGTCTGTTGCAGGTTCGTGGCGTCGCGATCGACCTGCGAGTTGATCACGCCCTCGAACGCCACGCTCTTCCGCGGCGGGAGTTCCACCTGGGCGTTCCGTCCGAACACCACGAGCCCGGCCTCGTCGTTGATCGGCTTCTTGGAGACGGCCCCGCTGAACAGTTCCAACGCCTGGCTCTCCACGCCGCGGCCGACGCTGTCGGACACGTCCAGGGCGAACACGACGCTGGTTACGTCCCGCTCCCGCACGCTCCGCGGCTCCGCCAGCGCCGCCACGCACAGCCCCACCAGGCAGAGCCGGAGGAACACGGACGCCTCCGCCCGCCCCGAACCCATCCCCCCGCGGTTGGCGACCGCCAGCCACCAGATCCAGGGGGCGAAGATTAGCAGCCCGAACAGCTCCGGTCGGGCGAACAACGCCCGGCCGCTCGTTTGAAGCCAAATCACCACGCCTGCGGCCAGCAGGGCGAACGCTGCCAGCGGCCACACGTCCCGCCCCCGCACCGGCGACCGGGGCGGGGGGAACACGGATCGCAGCGCCCGCTCCCAGAATCCCGGCCGGTCCCGCCGCCCCCCGGCGGTGAGCGTCGGCCGGCGGGGCGGTGCGACGGCCATGGGGCGAGGGGGCCGACCGGGGAGCGGGAGGAGGCGAACGCGAGCAGCGTACGGAACACGCTCGCCGACGGAACGTCTCAGCTTACGGAACAACGCCGCCGGGGGTGCAACCGGTTCACGGGAATCGCCCGCCGCGCCGTTTGGTCAAGGATCAGCTCGGTTACGGAATCAACGTCACCAGCCGTCGATTCCCCGTGTCCGCGACCCAGACGCGGCCGGCGGCGTCCACGTCCAACCCCCACGGCGTGACCAGCGGGCCGGTCTCGCCGTCGCCGGACCACCGCCCCAGCAGCGTGCCGTCCGGCCGTAACGCCGTGATCCGGCCGCCGTGGTACTCCGGCGCCCACAGCGTGCCGTCCGCCGCCCGGGCGAGATCGTAGGGGCTGTGCAACGCGACGGCCCGCTCCCCGCCCAGCAGCCCCCGGTACTTGCCGGACGCCGTGAACACCTGAATGTGATCGCCGAAGGCGTTGGCGACCAGCAGCGTGCCCTCCCCGGTCCCGGCGCCCGCTGCGCCCCGGATCCCTGCGAGGCGGGCGCGTCCGGCGGGACCCACACGACGCCGCCGGGGCGGCTGAACTGTCCCGGCCCGGTGCCGAACGTGCCGATCGACCGCAGCGGGGCGTGCTCCGGGTGCGGGCTGAAGACCTGCACGCGGTCGTTGCCGCCGTACTCGCCAACGTACAACCGGCCGGCGTCGTCGGCGCACACCGCCACCGGGAAGCGGAAGTTGCCCGGTTCGTCCCCCTCCACGCCGAACCGGGCGACCTCCTCCCCCTCCGTCGTGAACAGCACGACGCGGTGGAAGTGAGTGTCCGCGACCGCCACCAGCCAGCGCTCCGAGCCCGGCGGGCGATACACGCAGATGCCCTCCGGGTTGCCGTTGACGTTCGACGGCATGTTCCAGCGACGCCGCTCCTCCCCCTCCGCAGAAAACACCAGCACCCGGCCGGCGTCGTCCAGCACGTACGCCTCCGGCTCCCCCGACGCCCCCGTCGGCCCGATCCCCACCCCCCGCGGGGCCGGCAACTGCGGGCCGGCGTTCGGCGTCGCCCGCACTCGCACCGCTGCAAACGACAGCGCCGGCCCGTCCTCCCCCGCCCCGCCGCACCCGGCCGCGACGCCGAGCACAACGGCGGCGAGCCAGGCGAACGCCAGCCGCATCGCCACCCGGGCGCCCGCGGCCAGCGGCGGGCCGGTCCGGTGTTGCACGACAAACGGGTCGGCGGGCGGTGCGGCGAAGGCCACGGCGCTCTCCGTGAGGGGGCCGGACGCGATGGAAGCGGAGACCACCAGCGGCCCGCCGGGGCGTTCCTCCACCTCAATTCGCTCCGGCCGCACCCGCACGTCGCCCGCCGGGGAAGCGAACCCCAAACGGCGACGCAGGTCCGCGGGTAGATCAACGATCGGTCCCAACAGTTCCGCCGGGGCGTCCGCCGGCGGGGCGTGATAGAGGGCGGCGGTGGGGCCGCTCCAAGTCACTTCGCCGTCCGCCATCGCCAGGCAGTGCGTCGACTCCCGCACCGCCGCGGCCGGGTCGTGGGTGGCGAACAGGACCGCCGTACAAGCCTGCATTGCCTCTCGCAGGCGATCCCAGCAGCGGGGCAAGCGAGCGGGATCGACGTGCGCGAGCGGTTCGTCCATCACCAGCAGATCCGCCCGCGCCGCGGCCGCCCGGGCCACCGCGAGCCGCGATCGCTCCCCCGTCGACAGCGTCCCGGGCCGGCGGTCTCGCACGCCGGTGAGGAAGAACCCCTCCAGCAGGTCGTCCGCCGCGGCGTCGTCCCGCTCCGGCTGCACGGCGACGAGGTGATCCCGCACCGTCTCCCCCGGCCAGAGCCCCAGATCCGCGGGCGCCCAGAACAGCCCCCCCGATTCACCGCCGCTGGCCGGCGGGGCGGTCCGTGCGACGACGCCCCCGCTCGGTCGCGTGAAGCCCACGCAGACCTCCAACAGCGACGACTTCCCCGCCCCGCTCGCCCCCACCACCGCGGTGACGCCCGCCGGGATCTCCGCCGTCACCCCCCGCAACCGCGGCCGGCCGGGGCTTCCCGGCAGCGTGACGTGCGACAGACGGAACGGCGGGGCGGACATCAATTCATCCTACCGCAGCAATTCATCCGACCGCAGCCGACTCGCCGGAACCGCCGGCGCCAAGCGACGGCAAGACAGCGGCCGCCCGCGGAGCCGCCCACGCCCCCGCCGCCAGCAGCGCGGCGGGCAGAACGGTGTTCAACAGGCACAGCGCCCCCAGCACCGCCGTGTGCCCGTAATGCATGAGGTTGTACAGCCCATGCGGGGCCGTGACGAAGCCGGGGGGAAGCAGCAGCGCCGCCGCCGCCACGTCCGCGGCGCCCCACAGCGTCAGCAAGCCCCACCGCAACCACGTCGACCGCCCGACCAGCCCCCACCAGATCCGCCCCGCCGACCGGCGGCGTGCCGGCGTTCCCTTCTTCATCAACGTCGTGAGGAACAGACCCGACGAACGTCCCGGCCCGAACGCCTGCAGCGCCAACGCCCGCGGGAGCAGGAAGATCGCGACCGCCGCGATCAGCGGGGCGAACGAAGATCGCACCGCCTCCGCCCCCGGCGTCCCCTGAACCACCGCCGCCGTGACGACCGATTGCACGACCAGCGCCACGATCAGCGACCCGCACAGCCCCGGTGCGATCAGCACGGCCAGCAGCCCCGTGCCCGCCCACGCCGGGAGCCGCCCCGCGATCCGCTCCGCCCCCGCGGCGAGCGCTCCGGCAATCGCCGCGCCCGCCGCCCCGATCGCCAGCGACAACCCGCACTCCCCGGCAAACTCCCGCCCCCGCCAACCGCTTCCCGCCAGCGACGCCCACCCGTTCACGCCGGTCTCCCACGCCACCAACGCCGCCGGCGCCGCGACCGTCAGGCCCCCCGCCGTCACCAGCGCCGTCCCCGCGACCAAGGTTGAACGCCCCGTCGCCGGCTCCTGCCGCGTGTCCCGCGGCCCCCGCCCGGCCGCTCGCAGCCAGATCAGCAGCGGAATCGCCCCGACCAACTGCACCGCCGCCGCCGGCCACGCCAGCCGCAGGGAATCGGAGAGCTCGATGAACCGGGCGTGCGCGTCGAACAGCGTCACCGTCCACGCCGTGGCGCCCGCGAGGCTCGGCACCTCGAACTGACCGAAGGCGTACAGCCCCGCCACCCCCGCGGCCGGCCCGAACCGCGACAGCCCCCGCAGCGCCCCCTCACGCACCCAGGCCAGTCGCGCGGAGGCCCGGCCCGGCCTCCGCGTCGGGACCACCAGCAACTTTCGCAGGAACACGGCGGACGCGGTGCGGGTCGGCTCCGGGGCGACCGCCAGCAACGCCGCTGCGGCGCACACGCACCGGCCCCAGATCAGCGCCGTGGTCAGCGCCTCGTTCGCCCACGGATCGGCCGCGAGGGAGAGCGCGAAGCGGCTCCACCCGTACCCGGTCAGCAGTTCGGGAACCAGCAGCGGGGCGAGCGTCGCCGCCCACCATCCCGTCGCCCGCTCCCCGCGGAGTCGCCGCGCGATCGGCGCCGCGGCGGGGAGCGCCAGCGCGACCACCGCCGCGGTCCGGATCAGGGAGAACAGCACGCTGGGCCACAAACTCACGCCGCGTCGCCCGCCAGCCACGCCAGCGCCGCCGCCCGATGTGGGGCGAGGCCGTCGAGGGGAACGGCCCGCTGCGCCAACGCCGCGAACCGCCGCACGTCCTCCGGCAGCGTCGCGGCGACGGGCACGAGCGGCACCTGACGCGACGGCCCCTCCGCCAGCCGCACCGCGACCTCTTCGCCCAGCAGCCACTCCGCCAACCGAGCCGCGTGGCCGGGGTTCGGTCCGCCGCGGATCAGCGCGACCGTGTTCGGAATGCAGATCGGCGCCGGCCCGGCCGGTCCGTCGATCAACACCGGCAGCGTGGCGACGGGCGCGCCCGCGACGCGGGCGGCGTGGGCGTCGTCCGTGTCCGTCCAGCCGCAGGCGACCGTTCCGGCGGCGACGAGATCCTTCACCGCCGCATTTCCGGACGCCGTCACCGCCCCCGCCTCCGCGAGACGACCCGCAAACGCCCGCAGCCCCGCGTCGCCCAGTTCGCGGCGGAGCAACGCGAAGTGCGTCAGCGTCGTGCCGTATCGCGGGTTCGCGTGGGCGAAGCGCATGTCGGAGCGCCTTGCCAACTCCGCATCGACCGCCTCGCGGGTCGCGGGCATCTGCTCCGTGTTAATGATCCAGACCCGCAATCGCCCGCCGAAGCCGCACCACAACCCGTCCGCGTCGCGGTGCCGGGGGGGGGTACTCTTCCACGCTTCGCCGCGGTGCGGAGCGAGCGCCCCGCGGGCGGCCAGATCCTCGACGCCGCCGCGCTCGTTGTTCCAAAACAGATCGCACACCGGCGCCGCCGCCTCGCGGGTCAGCAGGCCGACGAGAGAGAGGCTTTTGGTGGCCTCGGTATCGAACTTCGCCCGCACCCGCACGCCGGTGCGTTCCTCAAACGCCCACAGGATCGGCTCCGCGTGCAGGCGATCTGCGGCGCAGTACACCACGACTTCGTCCCCCCCCCGCCCACGCAGCCGGCGCCAGCGAAGGCCGCGGCGCCGGTCCCCGCGGCGGCGCGCAGAAGGGCCCGGCGGGAGGAGACGCTCCGATGTCCCCCGCCCTCACTCATCGCCGGCGGGCGGGGTGAGGCTGTCGAAGTACTGCTTGATGCCGTCGCGGTAGCCGGGCGGCACGTCCTCGGCGAAAATCGCTTCGTCGACGCCCTCCTGCACCCGGGCGATGTTGTCGCGGTACTCGGTGGTGCGTTCGCCGCGTTCGCTGTCGCCCTTGGACTTCTCGTCCCACAGCATCTTGCCGGCGACGAGGTGACTGCGGGAGACCTCGGTGCGAAAGCCGGTTTCCGCATCCGGCGTTTCACCCATCGCTCGGCCGTCGACCTCGTCCCGCTCGCCGCGGCCCCCGCCGCCGTCGCCTTCTCCCTCACCGTCGCCGTCCCCGCCGTCGCCGTCGCCCTCGCCGCCTTCGCCGTCCCCTCCTTCGCCACCCTCGCCTTGGCCACCCTCGCCTTCGCCACCTGGGCCCTCGCCCTCTTCCCCTTCGCCGGAGCCGCGGACGGCCCCGTCGCGGACTTCGGCGGGGGCCTGATCGCTCTCGGCGAGCATCTCCTCGTAGACTTCGAGGAACTCCGCCATTGAGGCGGCGTCCGTCGCCTCCTGTCCGTCCAATTCGCCTCTCTCGTTGAGGCGACCAGCCTGTCGGGCCGTCTCCATCGCCTGCTCCAGTTCGGCCATGTCGCGGGCGGTCTGGGCGAGCTGTTCCGCTTCGAGCCCGGCCTGTTCAAGCACCGCCTTGGCGGCCTCGGCGGCTTCCTGCATCGCCTGCCGGGTGGCCTGCGGCGAGCCCTCGCCGTTGGCCTCGGCCTTGGCTTGTTCGGCGGCTTGACGAAGTTGCTCGCCGGCCTGCCGCATCGCATCCGCGAGCCGGTCGTCGCCGACATCGTTGCGGGCGAAGTTCTCCAGCTTGCGGGCCTGCTCACGGAGCGCCGCCAGCTGTTCCGCGCGGGCGGCGGGGTCCATTTCGGCGGCCGCCTCGGCCGCTTCGGCGGCCATCTGATTCAACGCTTCGCGGACGCCGTCGGCGTTACCCGCTTTGAGTTCGCGGCGCCACTGCTTCCGCTCCGCGGCGTCCGGGTTCAGGCCGAGGCTGCGGCGGTCGTTTTCCTCGCCCAACAGCCCGCGGGCCATCTCGGCGCTGACGTCCTGCCACAGGCGTCCAAGCTCCTGCTGGCGATCCGCGAGCTTCTTCCGGTTCGGCTTGACCTCCTGCCGCTTGGCCCGCTTCAGCTCATCGGCCAGCTTTTGCACGGCGGCGGAGACCTTCGGGGAGAGGGCCTTTTCCGGCTGCGTCCGTTGGAGTTCCTCGGTCCGCCGCTTCGCTTCCGCGGAGGTGCGGGCGGACTGCTTGGCGGCGTCTTCCGCCTCCGCCGCCGCGGCGACGGCGCCGAACGGATCCACCCGCGGGACGAGGAACAGCGATCCGATCAACACCGCCAACGCGACCCCCGCCGGCAACAGCCGGCGTCCGGGGAGCCCGAACGGCACCGCGGCGGCGGGGTCCACCGCCGACACGCGGGCCGCGGCGTTCGCGTGCACCAGCGGGGCGAACGCCGCGGCGCCGGCCGCCCCGCCCAGTTCCGCGGCGGTCAGGAACAGGTCCTTGGAGCCGGCATGACGATCGGCCCGGCTCGCGGCGTCCTCCCGCGTCGGCCGTTCGCAGAACGTCGCCGCCAGCCCGAGCGTCAACAGCGCCGCGGCCGGCACGGCGGCGGTGATCAGCGTGGGCAGCCAGTCCGGTCGCCACCACGCCAGCGGCGCCAGGCAGGCGGCCGCCGCACACCCCGCCGCGGCGGACCATAATAACGCCCGCCCAAACGCCGCCCACGCCAACCGACGCCGGACCGCCGACAGCATCCGCTCCAATTCAGGCGACGGGGAGTTGGGCGACATCGGTGCGGACCGGCGGGAGGAACGGGGGATGCAGTCGAGTAGTCAGTCTAGCAGTCAGTCTAACGCCGCGACGGGCCGCCAGCGCCACGGGCTGTTCGACGGGACCGCGGGGATCTTGGCCGAGAGCCCCACACGATCCGCGGCGGAGCGTCACCCGGTCTCGGCTTCGGCTGGCGTCAGTGAGCCGTCGGCGTCAGCGTCGTAGCGGTCAAACGCCTCCCGGGGGCCGACGAACTCCGGCCAGGTGACGGCGTTGTCGCCGTTGCGATCCGACCGACGGAACCAGGGCGGACCGGCGTCGGATTCGAGGGTCGGATCGCGACCGCGGATCGTCTCCAGTTCGTCCGCGGTGGGCGGCCGATCCGGCGGCCGCCCCGGACCGAGGTGCAGCGTGAATCGGCCGGCCAGTTCGCCCGCGGAGACGGCCCCGTCGCGGTCGCGGTCCAGCGAGGCCAAATCGCCCGCCGCACGCCGGGAGTTCGCGAAGGCGTCGGCCGCGGCGGTCCGCTCCGCGGGGGTCAAACGGCCGTCGCCGTCGGCGTCCAGCAGGCCGAACAACTCGGACCGCTCCGCTTCGCTCAACAGATAGATCCGGCTGTTCGCCAGCTTCAAATCCTCCTCAAGAAAGGCCCGCACTTCGGCCCGCGTGGCCTGCTCGTCGCCGTCGCGGTCGACGTCGGCGAACTCCGGCCCGCCGGGCAGGTTGGCGGCGGGGAACTCGGCTTCGTCGAGATACCCGTTGGCGTCGGCATCCGCCCGCACCATGTTCAACAGGCCCAGCGAGATCGCATCGGAGCCCAACAGTTCCACACGATCCGCGTTCAATTCGACGGTCAGCCCCGGCGCCCCGGCGGCTGCGTTGGCGTCGATCGTCAGCGTGATCGAACGTTTCCCAGGGACGACGGCCAGTCGGTCCGGCGTTTGGTTTTCCACCACCGCGACCCGCGGCAGGCCGAACGAGCGGGCGATCAGCCGCACGCTGAGCGTCAACTGCGGGGCCTCCGCCATTTGCGAGGCGCCGTACCGACCGGCGAGATCCGCGGCGAGCCCCGGCGCGGCGGTCGGCGTGAGCAGGCGGAACGGACTGGAGGGCGGGAAGTGGCGGCGCTCGGCCCGCTGCGTCGCCGACCGAAACGGCGCCAGTTCCGCGGCGGAGAGCGTGCCGTCCGCGTCGAAGTCGTACGGTCCCGCGGCGGCGCCGCGGAGTTCGTCCGCGGTCAATCGGCCGTCGCCGTCGGCGTCCAGCACGGCGACCACGTCGGAGGCGTCGCCGCCGGCGAACCGCTGCCGCACCCGGATCGGCGGCCCCATCACCGCCTCGACCCACCCCCCAAATCGCTCCGCCGGCAGCCCGGCGGGGCCGGCTTCGTCAAATAAAGCAATCAGTTCGGCGACCGCGGCGGTCGAGTCCCCCCGCCGCCGAGCACCCGCGGCGTGGGGGTGCGGGCGGCCTCCTCCCGGGAGACGCGGCCGTTCCCGTCCGCATCTACCAGATTGAGCAACGCCTCCCGGTAGCGTCGGGCGGAATCAGCGAACGGCCGGCGATCCACCGTCACGTCCACCGCCACCCGCACCGGGCCGTTCGGAGCGAGGATCAGAAACTCGATCCGCTCCGGCGGCACGTCGGCGAATCCGAGTGCGAGCGCGGCGGCGGCGAGCGGAGCGAACACGACGGCAGTATCCCGTGGGCGACGCAGCGGCGAAAGGGGCGGCGAAAGGGGAGACGTCGCGGAAGCCGTTCGGCGCCCGCTTCGCTTCCGCTCCTCACATCAGATTGGCCCCTTAGTTTGGCCCCTTCAAGGGTCACCCCAACCGCAGGCCGGCGGGGAGGCTTTCCCCGAACGCCAGGTCCTCTTCCTCGTGATCCAGCCGGCCGCCGTCCCGCACCAACGCGATCCAGTGCGGGGGGGCGTTTCGTTCCGCGAGGTACTGCATGACCCGCAATTGCGGCTCGCGGGGGAGGTCGAGGTAGCGGTCGCCGGTCTTCCGGGCGAGTTGCACCAGCGGCCAAAGGGGCGGATCGCCCGCGTCGTCGGATTGTTTGATGAGCCCGTCGGCCCAATCCGACGCGGATCGGGCGGACACGACGCTGTTCGCCGGTCCGTAGAGCGGCACGCGGGCGCCGGTGCGGCCGACGCACCACCACAGCGTCGCCCGACGGCCGGGGTTCGTCTCCTTCGCGGCAAGGCGGAGGAACGCCCTGCCGAACGCTTCCCGGGTGTCGGTCGGCAATCGCTCCAAGGAAGCGAGCAACCGGAGCAATTCCGGATCCACGCCGCCGCCCTTCTTCCCGCCGCTTTTGATCGCACCGGCGAGGGGGGCGGCCAACGCCTGTTGCTGGCCCGCTTCGAGCCCGCCGCCGATCCGGCGCCACAGCACGTGCGATTGGCTGACCACCGCCGGGTCCGCGTGGGCCAACCGACCGTGTAGGCGACGCCAGGTCTCGGAGACCCGCCAATCGTCCTGCGCCACGCCGTACCCGGGCCGCAACGCATAACCCAGCAGGTTGAGCCAGCGGGCCTCCCGCGACGGCGACTCCCGGCGTCCGGCGTCGCGGTCGAGCAACCCTTCCCACACCCCCCGCAGGAGGGTCGGCGGCCAATCGGAACGGGGCGAACCGGCGGCGTCCGCGAGGGCGTCGTTCACCGTTTTCGGCTTGAGGCGGGGCGGGAGGGAGCCGTCGGGGGAACCGAAGGCCGCGTCCAGCACGGCGGCGACGGCGGCGACGGTGGCGTCGTCCGCCACGCCGGCCGCTTCCCCGACGCCGGCATGGGCGGAGAGGTCCGTGCGGGTCGTGCTCCGCACGTCGAACGACAATCGCCAGCGTTTTCCGGCAGTCCCGTCGTCGCGTCGCTCCCGCACGGCGAGGTCCAGCGTGCCGATCTCGGAAAGCCCCGCCTCCAGCGAGGCCGGCAGTTCGTCCCCGTCCTTCCCCCGCGAACGCAGCACCGTGCGAATCGGCGGCAGCGCGGCGAACTGCGTCTCGTCCAGCGGGTGCACCGACCCGGCGGGGTCGGTCAGTCGCACGCCGCTGCTGTAGACCGGCAACTCGACCGGCCGCCCGACGCGAACCCGCACCGGCGTCTCCGGCAGCGCCACGGTCTCGCCCGGCCGCGTACCGGCGGGGACGACGCAGACCGCCCGCGGCTCACCGCCGGTTCCGGAGGAAGAGCGCCCATCCTCCGCCCCCAGATAATAGGTGCGAGCGAGTCCTGCCTCCACCCGCACCCCCAACCCGCGTCGCACGAGCCCGAAGTACGCCGCCCCGCGGGAGACCGCCAGATCGAGCCGATCGTTCGCCAGCACCTCCGGCCGGGCGCCCTCCGGGAACCAGTCGGACAGCGCCCTGATCAACCGATCCCGCAGCACCGGGGAGGCGAAGAACCCGCCGTTGAACAGCACCGCGTCCGGCCGGGCGGGCTCCCCCTCGTTCGCCCCGGCGACCGCGCCGTGCGTCGACAGGAACCGGGCGAGGTGCTTCGTGATCGCCGCGTCCGGGGCGTACGGCAGGCCGACTTCGCGGAAGCCCGCGTCCTTCGTCTCCGGCGCCGCATCGACGGGCACGGCGGGCAGAAAGCCGTTCAATAGGGCGTCGCGGGCGGCGTCGCGGTCCGCGGAGACGGACAATCCGCCCGCCACCAGCGCCCGCCCGGCCCCGGGCAGCGTGACCGTCACCGCGGCCGGGGCGTCCGCCCCCAGCAACGTCTCCTTCGCCCGCCGGGACTGCCGGACCAGCACGTCCCACTGCTTGGGGGACAGCTCCGTGCCGTCGGCCTTCAAGCGATTTTCGAGGTGATGGGCGAGGGCGAGGTCGAGGTTGTCCCCGCCGAGGATGAGGTGTTCGCCGACCGCGACCCGGTGGAACTCGACTTTCCCTGCGCCTCGCTCGGCGCCCGGCGACGCGGCGCCTGTCGGCGACGGCGAAGCGGCGGGGGGCTTCACGCGGATCAGGGCGAAGTCGCTGGTGCCGCCGCCGATGTCGCAGACCAGCACGTTCGTGTTCGGCGCCACCCGGGTCTGCCAGTCGTCCGGGTGCTTGGCGAGCCAGGCGTAGAAGGCGGCTTGCGGCTCCTCGATCAGCACGACCCGCGGCAGACCGGCGGTGCGGGCGGCCTTCACCGTCAGTTCCCGGGCGACCTCGTCGAAGCTCGCGGGGAGGGTGAGGACCACGTCCTGCTCCGCAAGCGGGGCGCCCGGATGAGCGTCGTCCCACGCCTGCCGGATATGAGTCAGCAGCGCCGCGGACGCCTCGACCGGGGAAAGCCGCTCCACCCCCTCCGCCGCGTGCCAGGGCAACAGCGGGGCCGTGCGGTCCACGCCGGGGTGGCAGAGCCACGACTTGCTGCTGGACACCTGCCGGCCCGGCACCTTCGCCCCGTGATCCCGGGCGAACAGGCCCGCCGACCATCGCGGCGGATCCGCCGACCACGGCGGGGCCAGGGCGCCGGGGGGGAACTCACCCTCGGCGGGGCGGTAGAGGAAGGAGGGCAGATTCTCCCGTGCTTCGAGCGTCCCGGCCGCGACGAACTGCGGCACCGGCCAGGTGACGACCCGGGCGCCGGCGTCGCCGGCGATCGCGGTGTCGACGCACGCCACCGCGCAGTTCGTCGTTCCCAGGTCGATCCCCACCACAAAGCGGGCGCCGTCGGCAGACGCCGCGTCGGCAGACGCCGCGTCGGCAGACGCCACGTCGGGGGAGCGGTCGGGAGAGTGGGCGGAGTCGGTCACGGTGACGGCATGATGGGGCCGCCGACGCGGTTGTAAAACCCGCGGCCCCCTCCCGCCCGGAGCGCTGCTCCACGCAGATGCCCAAGCCCGCCGAACGGGACGCTCAGCCCAGGAACGCCCGCGGGTTTGTGTCCGTCAGCGCCGCGGCGGTCGCCGCGTCGAACCCGCAGTCGGTTCGCAATCGCTCATGCGCGGTCGCCAGCGGGCAGGCCGATCCCACCAGATGCGCCCCGCCCCCGTCGCCGCGATCCGGCGCCCGGCAGGCGAGATCCTCGCCGACCTCCAGTTCCCACGGCCCCAGCGTGAAACGACCCGGCCCCAGCCCCGCCGCCGTCACGGCGTCGCTGACCACGGCGCAGCGGTCCACGCCGGCCAATGCGATCACGTCCTTCAGAAACCAGAACGGCAGGTGCACGCCGTCGGCGATCAGCGTGAACCGCAGGCGGTCCCGCAGACTCAACGCGCGATGGATGACGTTGTCGTGCCGCGGCAACGACGCCGGGCAGCCGTTGCCCAGGTGGGTGAACAGCGATAGCCCCGCGTCGCACGCCGCGGCGAGCGTGTCGCGGCTCGGATCGCAATGCCCCGCGGCGACCGTCACGCCTTCGTCGACCAACCGCCGCGTCACGACGAAGCCCGGATCCCGCTCCGGAGCCAGCGTGACGAGCCGCACCAACCCGTCGCCCGCGGCCAGTAGCCGATCCATTCCCGCCTCTGTCGCCTCCCGCGCGTGGGCCGTCGGATGGGCGCCGATGTAGCCGGGCCTCTCGTTCAAAAACGGACCCTCCACGTGCAGGCCGACGATCAGCCGCTGCGCCAGTTCGTCCCCCTCCCGCAACGCCGCCAACCGCCGCAGCCGGCCGCACATCGCCTCCAGATCGTCCGTGATGACCGTCGGCAGGAACCCCGTCACGCCGGTCGCATCCAACGCCTCACACGCGCTCCGCAATCCCTCGGCGGTGAGGTCGTCGCGGTTGAAATCAACGCCGGCGTAGCCGTTCACCTGCAAATCGAAGAACGCCGGCTCGGCCGGGGAGGATTCGCCCCGCACGGACGTCGCGACCTCCCTCCGTTGATTGGCGGCGCCCTGCCTGTCGATCACTTGGCGAGTCCCGAAGCCGCCGCGGCGTCCAGGAACAGCGTGCAGTCCGGGTGCTCCCGCAGGATGGAGGCCGGCACCGTCGGCGTGACGGGGCCCTCCACGGAGGCGGTCACCGCCGCGGCTTTGCGGGCGTCCGGCACGGAGCAGACGATCCGGCGACTCTTCAGAATCTGCCGCACGGACATGCTCAGCGCCCGGGTCGGCACCGCGTCCAAGCTCTCAAACCAGCCTTCGCCGAGCTGCTGCCGACGGCAATCCCCATCCAGATCGACCACCAGGTACGGCGCCTCCGTGACGAAATCCGCCGGCGGGTCGTTGAACGCCAGGTGGCCGTTCTCCCCGATCCCCACGAAGGCCACGTCCACCGGGGCTTCCGTCAGCAGCGCCCCGACTCGGTCGCACTCCGCCCGCGGATCGACGGCTTCGCCGTTCAACTCGTGGAACGCCGCCAGCGGCACGCGCCCAACGAACCGTTCCCGCAGGTAACCGCGAAAGCTGGCTGGGTGACTCAGCGGCAGGCCGAGGTATTCGTCGAGGTGAAACCCGGTGACGCGGGTCCAGTCGATCTCCGGCTCCGCAACCAGTGCCGCGAGCACTTCAAATTGGCTGGCGCCGGTGGCGACGATCAGCCGGGCCGCCCCGCGGTCGGCGATCGCGGTTCGCAGGGCCTCTGCCCCATGGGACGCGGCGGCCCGCCCCATGGCGGCGGCGTCGGGAAGCACTTCAATCGGCATCTGTTCAACGGTGCGTGGAGGGCGTGACGGGAGGGGACTCGTGACGGGCGATGACGATGTGACGGGCGATGACTACGTGACAGGCAATGCCTAGAGGGGAAGCCAGTCCAGCGCCAGCCGCCAGGCCGTCAGCCCGGCGAGCGCCAGCACGACGACGGCGCCGACGCCCGCGGTGGCCAGCGTCCAGGCCGGCGGCCGCGGCGTCATTCGCAGACCCAGAAACAGCATCGCCCCCGCCAGCAGCGGCCCGCCCAGCACGGTGAGGGCCTGGGCGATCACGATCGCGTCCACCTTCCCCGTCCCCCGGGGCACCAGCAGCGCGATCAGACAGCCGGCCGCGAGGGCCACGACCGTGAGCCCGCGGACCCAACGGCTTTCGAGCGTCGCGCCGCGGCCGAGACCGTCCGACAGCAGCGTGCCGCCGATCAAGGCGTTGCCGAGAAACGAGCCGAACGCCCCCGCGAAGATCCCCGCCGAGAACAACGCCACCGCCCATCGTCCGAACAGCGGGCGAAGCTGCGCCGCCAAGTCGGTCGTGCTCTTCAATTCGGACGGATCGACCCGCCCGTGGAGGGTCGACGCGGCGGTCAGCAGCACCGTGCCCGACAGCAGCCCCAACGCCGCGGCGCCGATCAGGGCTTCCCCTCCCGCCCGTCGTCCGTCCGCCGGTCCCCAGCCTTTCTCCCGCACGAGATACGCCTGATAAAACGCTCCGGCGACCGAAAATGTCGTGGCGACCAACCCAATGAGTGCGAGGTGCGGCACGAGGACCGCCCCCTCCTCCCGCCGCGGCAGGAACCCCGCCGCCCCGCCTTCCGGCAGCGACGGGACCAGCCCCGCGACGGCCTCTCCCACCGCCGGGCGGGCCGCGATCAGATTGACCAGGAACGCCGCCGCCATCAGCCCGACCAGCCCCTTCATCAACCCCTCCAGCTTGCCGTACACCCCCCGCAGCCCAAACACCGCCGCCGCCACCAGCACGTTCACCCCCGCCAACACCGACGCCGCGGCGACGGGCGACAACTCGTCCGCCCCGAACAGCGGCTCCAGCGCCGTCAGGACCGCCAGGTTGTTGCTGGACTGAAACCCGACGACCACCAGGAACAGCGTCACCCCGACCGCCAACGCGAACCAGCGTCCGATGCCCGCAGCGAGCGCATCCCCCGGAGATCCCGCCAACCCGGCCCCCACCCGCGCCGCCAGCGCCGCCGTTCCCCCCAGCAGCGCCGCGGCGACCAGGGGGACCCACAGCATCGCCGGTCCGTATCCCGCCCCGACCCGCGACGCGGTCAAGATCGTCCCCGGCCCCAGCACCACGCTGGCGACCACCAGCGCCGGCCCCAGATCCCGGAACCGAACCCGACCGGTCCCCTTTTCCACCTCCACGGTTGAATCAGCGGAATCAGCGGCGTCCTGCGGCGGCATGGCGGACGTCACGTCGTCGCCTCTTCGGGAGAGTGGTCGCAAAATGGACGCTACCCCCCCGCCGATCCGCAAACAACCGACCCGCCCGCCCGCCGCCCCCGCGGCCGGCGCCGGGGCCGACGCCGGGGCGGGCGCCGGAGACCGTGCCGGGGCGGCCCCGATCGACGTTCCCCCCGGGCCGGCGGTGCGGGCGGGGGCGGTTTTCCGTCCCTCACGCCGCCGGTTCGCCGATCCTCCGGTGGCGGCGGGCCTTCGCGGCCCGCTACCGTCGCCCATGGCCGGTCGATCCTGCGCCCCGGATCGGCCCGCACCGTCCCGCCTCCTCCCGCCGAGTGCCCCCGACGTCCCGCCCCGTCCTGACGTTAGCGGCCGGCGTGGCCCTGGCCGCCGGCGGTCCCGCCCCCTGCAACCGGACGACCGGCCAAAACTGCTGACCCCCGGCCCCCGCGTCGCGGCGTGACGTTCGAGCCACCCCCGACGGCGTGGCTGCGATGGCTGGTGCGTGTGCCGGCCGCCGCCGGTTTGACGGTGTCCGCCGCCCTGCTGGCCGACGGGCTGCACTTGGGGCGGTCGATCCCGACCGAGCGACCGCCGCGGGAAAGCCGGCTCATTTCCCGTCCCAACCCGACGCAGAATCCGACGCACCACCGGTCAAGAATCCGACGTTAAAGGCACCGGCCAGAGAGGGACGTGAGCGGTCAGGAACACCGCAGACCCTACAGGAACAGGAGATCTGACCGGCCCAGTCCGCCGCCGGCCTCTCCCGTCCGCTCAAAAGAGCTCCCCGGGTAGGACTCGAACCTACAACCTAGCGGTTAACAGCCGCTCGCTCTGCCATTGAGCTACCGGGGAAGGGGGCCGCGGCGGGAACGTCTGGAACGGTCGGCGACGCGGCGGGGCGGAACGGTAGAATGCCCGCTCGCTTTTCGCAAGGGCCGACACACGGCTTGGCGGATCGGTTCGCTGCTCATCACACAGAATTACACGGGAGAGCAGTTTTCTTCGCCCGCGTTCGGCGACGCTCAGTCCTGCGTCCGGGCCTTGACGAGCGTGACTTCACGGCCGCGGTCGCCGTATCGGACCTCCGTCATGAACGACCGCATCAGCATGATGCCCCGGCCGCAGGTGCGGTCCAGGTTTTCCTCCGCCGTCGGATCCGGCACGTCGTCCGGATCAAATCCGTCCCCCTGATCCTTGATGACGACCCGGGCCGCTTCGTCGTTTAACACACAGGCGACGCGAACGACCTTGTCGTCAGAGAGTTTGTTGCCGTGCTTGATGGCGTTGACCAACGCCTCCTCCAGCGCGAGCCGCATCGCGAACAGATCACGTTCCGTGTAGCCGAAGCGTTCCAGCGAGGACAGAATCCGGTCTTGGGCTTTCATTCCCGCCGCGGTGTCGCTGGGAATGGTCAGCGCGAACTTTTCTCCGACTGCATTCGCCATCAGATGATCGCCATAGGGAGCGGGAGCGGGAGCGCCCCGCGATCCCCGGCGGGCGGTCCGCCGAAGCCGGGGCCTTCCGGGGAACAGGATCAGAAGCTTTCCAGGGCCCGTTCCTGATCTTCGCGGAGGTCGAACAGCTTGTTGAGCTTCGTGATTGCGAACACCTCGTAAATCTCAGGCCGCACGCTGCACAGTTTCAGCTTGCCGCCCGCCGCCTTCACCTTCTTGTCCATCGTGATGAGTTTGCCGAGGGCGGCGCTGGACAGGTACTCCACGTTTTCGAAGTCCAGCAGGATCTTCTTGCGGCCGTCGTCGTCCACCAAGCTGAACAACTGGTCGCCGATGTGCTGGATGTTGGTCTCGTCCAAGATCTTCTTGTCGACGAAGCGAGCGACGGTCACGCCGCCGATCTCCTCGACGTTGATTCGGCGGTGGTCGGCCATCGGGACTCTCAACAGGCGGGGCGGGGTTCGAATCTTGCGGCTCGCGGGGGAGCCGGTCAAGCGATTCCGCAGCCGGCTTGCGATCGCGGAGGGTCCGGGGCGAGCCGAGACCGATCGGGGGCGTCGGGGACGACGGGCGGGTTTCTCACGGTTGGCCCGGCGGCGGAAGGCGGGTCGGTTCGTCCCGGAACGACGGACGATCCGCCCGCACGGCCAATTCATCGAGGTTCAGGCCCCCTTTCTGCTCCGCCTCCAGGAACCGCAGGCGCTGTTCTAACTTGTGAAGACGGGCCTGCACGGCGGGGGGGATGTCCGACACCGCCGCCGATCGCGGGGGCCGCGGGACCTCCGGATATCCCAGTTGGCGCTGGAGCGCGGCGAACAGGTACAGCGGGTCCTTGCCGCGGTTCGCCCAGGCGATGCGGCCCTCCGCCTCGCCGAACAGCAGATTGAAGGGCACGGTCGCGTCGCGGTCGCCCGCGGCCCGCCGTTTCAGTTCGAGGAACCAGCCGCTCCGCCGGAACAGCAGTTCGGCGAACTCCACCTCCCCGATGACCCGCCGCAGCGTCTTCACCCAGCCGGACCACGTCTCGTCGTAGAACGGGTCCGCGGCGACGGCGGTGAGGCCGGCCGTGTATCCCAGCCGGCTGCGGGCGAGCGTTTCGAACTGGTACAAAAACAACCCGGGGCGGGACGGGGCGTCCGCGGTGACGCGGGCGTCGGATTGGATCGGCCGGTCGCCGGTCATGTAGTCGGCGAGGCGTTCCAGAATCAGGAAGGCGGTCGTGCTGTCGAACGTGGTGCGGTCCTCCTCCCCCTTCCCCACCACGAACGCCTGGAACGGGGTGAAGTAGAAGTCGAGCCGCTGCATCGCCGGGCTCATGCGGCCGGTTTGGCGGAGTTCGTCGATCAGCAGGTCGATCGCCACCGGCAGGCGGGTGGTGGCGAGCAATTCTTCGCGGACCTGAGCCAGGGCGTCCTGGGAGGGCACGCCCTCCGCGAGCCGGCCGCGGAGGGTGCGGAAGAAGTGCCGCTGCTCGACGTATTCTTCACGCGGGAGCGGGGGGGCGGACATGGGCGCAGCGTACCCTGCCGAGGCCCCGCGGGGCCTCGGCGTTACGTCGTCACCTGATTGGGGCAGTCCTCGCCAGCTTCGAGTTGCGAAAGGTTCGACAGCGTGGTCTCCGCGATCGCGGTCAGGGCTTCCCGGGTGAAGAAGGCTTGGTGGCCGGTGATCAACACGTTCGGGAAGGTCAGCAGGCGGGCGAGTTGGTCGTCGCCGAGCACCTCGTCGCTGACGTCGCGGAAGAACATGTGCTCCTCCTCGTAGACGTCCAGGGCGAGCGAACCGATCCTCCCGCTTTTGAGGCCGCGGAGGACGGCGGGGTGGTCGATCACCGCCCCGCGGGAGACGTTCACGAGCATCACGTTGGGCTGCATCGCGGCGACGGCGGCGTCGTCGATCAGCCGGCGGGTGGCGTCCGTCAGCGGGCAGTGCAGGCAGATCACCCGCGACTCCGCCAGCAGTTCCGGCAGTTCGACGTATTCCGCGCCCGCTTCCAGCACGCCGGAGTTCTCGCGCGGGTCGACCGCCAGCACGCGGCAGCCGAAGCCGCGGAGAATCTTGACCACCTCCGTGCCGATCGCCCCGGTGCCGACGACGCCGCAGGTCTTGCCGTGCAGATCGAAGCCGAGCAGTCCGGCGAGGGAGAAGTTGTGTTCCCGCACCCGGTTGTAGGCTCGGTGGATGCGGCGATTCAGGCAGAGAATCAGGCCCAACGTGTGCTCCGCGACGGCGTGCGGGGAGTACGCCGGGACCCGCACCACCGCCAGCCCGCGACGCTCCGCGGCGGGCAGATCCACGTTGTTGAAGCCGGCGCAGCGGAGGGCGATCGCGGTGACGCCGGCGTCCGCCAGCGTGTCGACCGCCGCGGCGTCGCAGCGGTCGTTGACGAAGATGCAGACCGCGTCCGCCCCCGCGGCGAGGGACGCGGTGTCCACGGACAACGTGGCGTCGACGTACCGCACGTGGTGGCCGGAGCCCTCCGCCGCGGCGGCGAAGAACTCACGGTCGTAGGACTTGGCGCTGAACAGGGCGATCTGCACGGGGGGCGTCTCCGGTGAGAGATCGCCGCGGCCCGGCGGGGCCACGGCGTTACTTCGGGGAATGCTGCGTCTCGAACTCTTTCATCGCCCCGATCAGCTTGTCCACGCCGGCGGGGGGAAAGGCGTTGTACAGGCTGGCGCGCATCCCGCCGACGCTGCGGTGGCCCTTGAGCGTCTTCAGGCCGCTGCGCGTCGGCGTAATCGAGGAAGGCGGCGTCGGTGTCGGCGTCCGGGGTGACGAAGCAGACGTTCATCAGGCTGCGGCCGTTCCCCTTGGCGACGGTGGGGCGGAACAGCTTGGAAGCGTCCAGGTACTCGTACAGCCGGGTCGCCTTGAGCTGGTTGCGGGCGTAGATCGCGGGCAGGCCGCCCTGCTCTTCGATCCATTCCAACACCAACATCAGCACGTAGATGCCGAAGGTCGGCGGCGTGTTGTACAGACTGCGGCCTTCGACGTAGGTCTTGTAGTCCAGCATCGTGGGGACCTCGCGGCATCTACGCTCCAGCAGGTCCTCCCGCATGACGACCAGCGTCACGCCGCTGGGGCCGAGATTCTTCTGAGCCCCGGCGTACAGCAGGCCGTACTTCGCGATGTCCAGCGGGCGGGAGAAGATGTCGCTGCTGGCGTCGCAGGCGAGGAAGGCGTCGCCGGGGGGGGTCGGCTCCGTCTTGAACTGCGTGCCGAAGATCGTGTTGTTGCTTTGGAAGTGGACGTACGCGGGGTCGTCCGAATAGGTCGTCTCCTCCGGCGTGGGGATGCGATCGAAGTTCGTCGCTTCGCTGCTGCACGCTTCGTGGACGCCGCCGTACAGCTTCGCCTCCTTGGCGGATTTCTTGCTCCAGGAGCCGGTCATCAGGTAGTCCGCCGTGCCGCCGTCGGGCAGGAAGTTCATCGGGCACATGGCGAACTGCAGGCTCGCCCCGCCTTGCAGGAACAGCACGGCGTAGCCGTCGGGGACGTTGGCGATCTTGCGGATCAGTTCCTCGGCCCGCTCGATGATCGCGACGAACGGTTTGCCGCGGTGGGAGTGCTCCATCACGCCGACGCCGGTGTCGCCAAGGCTCAACAGGTTGCGGCCGGCTTCTTCCAGCACGCTTTCCGGCAGCACGGCGGGGCCGGCGGAGAAATTGTAGTGGCGGAGCGGCGCGGGCATCGGGGGACTTCGACGGTGGTGACGGTTCAGTCCGGCACTGTGCCCGGGGCTTCGCGGCGGGTCAACGACGCCTGCGTCCAGGCTGCCGCGGCGCGGGTATCCTCGGGTTCGCCCCTCACTCCTCCACGATCACGCGCCAAGCCGGAGCCATGGCTCCGGCTCGGCGCGCAACGACTGAGAATCGCATGGCTGAACCCACCCCCATGATGGCCCGCTATCTGGAGGTGAAAGCCGAGCACCCCGGCACCCTGCTGCTGTTTCGCATGGGGGACTTCTACGAGCTGTTCTACGAGGACGCCGAGGTCGCCGCGAAGCGGTTGGGCATCACGCTCACCAGCCGGGACAAGGCGTCCAGCAACCCGGTCCCGATGGCGGGCTTCCCCCACCATGCGTTGCGGAACCACCTGTCCAAGCTGATCCGCGCGGGGCACCGCGTGGCGGTGTGTGAGCAGATGGAGGACCCCGCGACGGCGAAGGGGATGGTGCGGCGGGAGGTCACGCAGGTCGTCACCCCCGGCACGCTGACGGACGACGACCTGCTCGAACCGAACCGCTCCAACTTCCTCGCCGCCCTCCACCGGCCCGCCGGTCGGAAGGGCAAGGGCGGGCCGGTCGGACTGGCGTGGCTGGACGTGAGCACCGGCCGGTTCGTCGCCGCGGATCTGGATCCGAGCGACCTGCCGGACGAACTGGCCCGCGTCGCCCCGGCGGAACTGTTGATCGCGGAGGGAACCGAGGTTCCCGAGGCGGCGGAGCGGGTCGGGTCGCTCCTCACCGAACGCCCGGCCTACGCCTTTGGGACGGATGCGGCGATCAAGCGCCTCACGGAGCACTTCGGCACTTCCACGCTGGCCGGGTTCGATCTGGACGACGCCGGCCCCGGCGTCGCCGCCGCCGCGGCGCTGCTGGAGTACGCCGCGGACACGCAAAAGGCCGCCCTCCCCCACATCACCGGCCTGTCGCCGTACCGCTGCGACGACTGCCTGCGGATCGACGAGGCGACCCGCCGCAGCCTTGAACTCACCCGCACCCTGCGGGACGGCAGCCGGGCCGGCAGCCTGCTGGACGTATTGGACGAAACGAAGTCCCCAATGGGCGCCCGCCGACTGACGGACTGGCTGGCCGAACCGCTGACGGACGACGCCAAGATCACCGCCCGGCTGGACGCCGTCGAAGACCTGCACGACGCCTCCCCCGCCCGGCAGGATCTGCGGGAAGCCCTGGCCGGGGTGTACGACCTCGAACGGCTCGCCGGGCGGGTGGCGACGCGGCGGGCCTCGCCGCGGGATCTGGGTTCGCTCTGCCGCACGCTCGGCCTGCTGCCGAAGATCAAGGACCTGCTCCACGCCCGGCACGCGGAGCGGTTGGGTGCGCTCAACGACGACCTCGACCCCTGCCCCGGCGTGCGGGAGGACGTCGCCGCCGCCCTGACCGACGATCCGCCGGTGCAGGTCACGGAGGGCGGCGTGATACGCGGCGGGTTCTCCCCCGAACTGGACGAGTTGCGGGCGTTGGCGAAGGGCGGCAAAGAGTGGATCGCCGCGTACCGGGCGGAGGAGGCGGAACGCACCGGCATCAGTTCGTTGAAGGTCGGCTTCAACAAGGTGTTCGGCTACTACCTCGAAGTCACGACCACGCACCGGGACAAGGTGCCGGACGACTACACCCGCAAGCAGACGCTCAAGGACCGCGAGCGCTACATCACCCCGGCCCTCAAGGAGTACGAGGACAAGGTGCTGCGGGCCGAGGAGCGGGCGGTGTCCCTCGAACAGGAACTGTTCACCGCGCTGCGGGAGCGGGTCGCCGGGGCCGTTCCGGCGTTGCAGCGCACGGCCGGCGTGCTGGCGGAACTGGACGTGCTGGCCTGCTTCGCCCACCTTGCCGCGACCCGTCGGTACGTGCGGCCGGAACTGACGGACGAGCCGACGCTATCGATCACCGCCGGCCGGCACCCGGTGTTGGACGTGCTGAAACCCGGCGGGGAGTTCGTGCCGAACGACACGACCCTGAGCCCGCTGGACCGGGTGCACCTCATCACAGGCCCCAACATGGCCGGCAAAAGCACCTACATCCGGCAGACCGCGCTGATTGCGATCCTCGCCCAGTGCGGCAGCTTCGTGCCGGCGGACGCGGCGACGATCGGGCTGTGCGACCGCGTCTTCGCCCGCGTCGGCGCCGGCGACGACCTCGGCCGCGGCCAGAGCACGTTCATGGTCGAGATGACGGAGACCGCCCGGATCCTCAACGCCGCCACCGCTCGCAGCCTCGTCATCCTCGACGAGATCGGCCGCGGGACCAGCACCTACGACGGCCTGTCGCTCGCCTGGGCCGTCACCGAACACCTGCACGACGTGGTGGGCGCCCGCACGCTGTTCGCCACCCACTACCATGAACTGACGGGGCTCGACCAGGAACTCGCCGGCCTGTCGAACCGGCACGTCGCGGTCGCGGAGCGGGACGGGGAAATCGTGTTCCTGCACACTATCCGCACCGGCCCGGCGAGCCAGAGCTACGGCATCCACGTCGCCAAACTGGCCGGCGTGCCGCGGGCCGTGCTCGACCGGGCCGCGGAGGTGCTGCACGGCTTGGAATGCGGCGAGACCCCCGGCCAAGGCGAACCCACCCGCAACGGCCGCAAGCGGGAGCGTCAGCCGAGTCTGTTCCTCCCCGAACTCCCGCCCCACCCGGCGTTGGAGCGATTGAAAGGTCTCGACCCCAACTCCCTCACCCCGATGGACGCGCTGCGCACACTGGCGGAACTACGCGATGAAGCGAGCGGCTAAGCGTGGCGAGCGGTTCACAGCACCCCCAGCCGTTTCGCACACTCCCGCAGCACGGCGGCGTCCTCCGGCGGGCGTTTGTGACTGTCCGGGTGCGTCAGGTCCGATTCGATCCAGCCTCGCAGATGCAGGAACTGGGCCGCGCTGTGCTTGTAGGCTGGGCTGGGCGAGCGGAACGCGTACCGGCCGAGGTACTGCAATTCGTCGTTCAACTCGAAGAACCCCGGCTCCCCCGCCGCCCATTGGCGGTCCCGACGGGCGAACAGATCCGGGGCGAAGGTGGACAGGCCGAGCAGGTAATCGCTGCCCCACATGACCATGTCGATCGCGAAGTCGTTGCCGGTCATCAGGCGGAAGTTCGGCCGCACCTCGTCCCGCAGCTTGAGCCGTTCCCACTCCGGCTCCCGGTGGAAACTGCTGTGCTTCGCTCCGACGCAGCGGTCCACGCCCAGCAGCCCGCGGAACGTCTCCAGCGAATACACCTTGCCGAACTCTGCCAGATCGGGCGTCAGTTCGAACGCCAGGAAGTCCCCCGCCCGCTCGCCGAACGCTTCGTAGCGCGGCACGATCTCCGCGGCCCCGCCGTTCGTCAGACCGTACGACTGGAACACGATCGGCAGGCCCCCGCGGACCGTGATGCGTTCCGCGGACGCGGCGTAGCCGTCTAGATCAAACGCCGCCCCGGGCGCGTCCCCGACATACGTGCCGGCGATGAACGCCCCTCCGCCCAGCACGCCGACGGTGCGGTCGAGCACGTCTTCTCGTTGTTGAACGCTCAGCAGGTTCACGTACCCCGTGTCCATATTCACCGCCGGGGTGAGCCCCGCGGCGGCGGTGCGTTCGACATGCCGGTCGAACGAGTTCCAGTCGATCGCCCCGTCGTGCAGGAAGGGGAGCAGAATCGCCGAGGCCCCCCGGATCGTCCGGTTCGGCTTGATCGGCGGGAGGTCGGGGAAGCCGGGCGTCATCGCGGACCGTTGATCAGGGGGGCGCCGCAGAGTACCCGGTTGGCCGCCGCGGGCCGACCCGCGACACTCCCCCCATGCCGAGCGCCGCCGCTGAGGATTCCCCGGACCAGCTTTCAGAACCGAAGGACCCCGTCCTCGCTGGCCTGAACGCCGCAACAGCGGGCCGCCGCGGCGTACGGGGACGGCCCGCTGCTGATCGTCGCCGGCGCCGGGACGGGGAAGACGACGACCCTCGCCGCCCGGGTGGCGCACCTGATCCGCGAGGGGGCGGACCCGGCGGGGATCCTGCTGCTCACCTTCACCCGCCGGGCCGCCGGCGAGATGCTCGACCGCGTGGCGAAGCGACTGCGCGGGGCGCTGGGCGAATCCGGGGAGCGGGCCGCCCGGCAGGTGTGGGGCGGGACCTTCCACGGCGTCGCCGCCCGCGTGCTGCGGGTGTATCACGCGGCGCTGGGGCTGCCGCGGGACTTCTCAATCCTCGATCGCGGGGATACCGAAGACCTCCTCGATCTCTGCCGCGGCCGGCTCGAACTCCCCGGCGGCAAAACCGGCGGCGGCCGTTTTCCGAAGAAGGCCGTCTGCGCGGCGGTCCTCGGGCGCTCCGCCAACAGCGGGGAGACCGTCGCGGAGGTGCTCGAAACCCGCTTCCCGCACCTCATCCAGCACGAGGCCGCCCTCCGCCGGCTGTTCGATCTCTATGACGAGGCGAAGGGGGAGCAAAACCTGCTCGACTTCGACGACCTGCTGTTGTTCTGGGAAGCCCTCGCCGCGGACCCGGAAGCCGGGCCGGCGCTGCGGTGCCGGTTCCCCCGGGTGCTGGTCGACGAATATCAAGACACCAACGTCCTCCAGGCCCGCCTGCTGAAGAACCTTGCTCCGAACGGCCGCGGCCTGACCGCCGTCGGCGACGACGCCCAGGCGATCTACAGCTTCCGAGCCGCCACGGTGCGGAACATCCTGGACTTCGGCGACCATTATCCCGAAGCGACGGTCCTGCCGCTCGAAACGAATTACCGCAGCACCGCCGCGGTGCTGACGGTGGCGAACGCGGTGATCGCCGCCGCGGCGGAGCGGCACGAAAAGACCCTCACCGCGGTCCGCCAGATCGGCCCCAACCCGCTGGTCGTGCGCTGCCGGGACGAAGCGGAGCAAGCCCGGTTCATCGCCGACCGCATCCTCGAACTCCGCGACAGCGGGCTCGAACTGGACAATCAGGCGGTCCTGTTCCGCGCCTCCCACCACAGCCTCGCCCTGGAACTGGAGCTGTCCAAGCGGGACGTGCCCTTCAAGAAGTTCGGCGGGCTGCGGTTCCTCGAAACCGCCCACGTCAAAGACCTGCTGGCGTTCCTCCGGCTGGCGGAGAACCCGCGGGACGAGATCAGCGCCCTCCGCTGCCTGCTACTCCTCCCGGGCGTCGGCCGGGGCAAGGCGACGAAAGCGGCGGCCACGCTGCGGGAGTCCAGCGGAGACTTCGGGAGTTGGAAAGAGTCCCCGACTCCCAGCGGTGGAGTCAAGGAGTGGCGGGCGTTCGTCTCGCTGATGCAAACGCTCGCCGCAGACCGGGACGACCTGTCGTCCCAGATCCGCCGCGTCCGCAATCTGTATCGCCCGCTGATGGAGGCGGCGTACGACAACGCCGCGGAGCGGAACCGGGATCTGGAACAGATTGAATTACTCGCCGGCCGGGGTCGGGATCGGGCGTCGTTCCTGGCGGATCTGACGCTCGACCCGCCCAGCAGCGCCGCCGCCGCGGCCGGGCCGCGGGAGGACGAGGAGTGCTTGACGCTGTCGACGATGCACTCCGCCAAGGGGCTGGAGTTCGACGCGGTCTACGTGCTCCACGCCTGCCAGGGCGGGATCCCCAGCGATCAGGCGGAGGACGACGCGGCGATCGAGGAGGAGCGCCGGCTGTTCTACGTGGCCCTCACCCGGGCGCGGACGCACCTGACGATCTGCCATCCGCTCACCCGGCATCTGAAGCCGCGGGGGTTGCGGGACGGGTACGGTTTCGCGGCGCTCACGCCGTTCCTCACCCCCGCGGCGCTCGCCGGCTGCGACACGATCGCCGCCAGCGAAGAGGCGGCCGACGACGTTCCCCAAGCCCCCGCCGCGACCGTCACCGCCGCGGACGTTCGGGCCGCGATCCGCGGTCGGCGGGGGTGAACGGGTCCCGCGGAGCCCCGACGGCGGTACGCTGGGCGCCTGTTCCCCCGCCTCCTTTCCGGACACGCCGTGCCCGTCCCACCCCGTCGCCGCATCGCCCGCCGTTCCCGCCCCGTCGTCGCCGGCCTCGCCGCACTGCTGCTCGGTTTGTGCACCGCCCCGGCGTCGGCCCAAACCTCACGGAGCGGCGGCGCGGCCGACGGTCCTGCGAGCCCGGCGTTAAACACGTTCCGCAGCCGGAACGTGGTGCTCACGACAGACTTGGACGAGGAGAAGTCTCAGGCGTTGCTCGCCGAGTTGGAGACGATGCTGGAGTTGGTCGGCAAGTTCTTCGGGGCGCCGCTGCGGAAGCCGATCCCGCTGGTCGTCTGGAAAGACGTGGCGAAATGGCAGGGCGTGCCGCTTCCCCCGGAGGCGGCGGAGAAGATGCGCAACGGCGGGGGCGTCACGGTGGGACAAACGCAGATGATCGTGAACCGATTGACCGGGCTAACGCGGGCCACCGACGCCACCGCGACCGCCTACGCCTCCTCCCGCCGCGGCACCCCGCTGCATGAAGCGGTCCACGCCTACTGCATCCTCACGTTCGGCAGCACCGGCCCGGTCTGGTACGGCGAAGGGCTGGCGGAACTGGGCTCCTATTTCCGCAAAGGGGACACCAGCGTACGCGTCTCCGCCGTCGTGATGCAGCACCTCACCACGTCCAAGCGGCAAACGCTGCGGGAGATCCTCGATCCGAACGCCGTCACCGGCGACAGTTGGGAGAACTACTCCTGGCGGTGGGCGCTGGCCCACGTGCTGGCCTACAACCCCAACTACCGCGACCGCTACCGCCCGCTGGGCGTGAGTCTGATGAACGACGACCGGAAGCTCAGCTTCGAGTCCGTGTACGGCTCGATGGCCCGGGAGATCACCTTCGAATACGACTTCTTCCTGAACGTCCTCGAACAGGGCGTGCGACCGGATCTGATCGCCTGGGACTGGAAGTCTCGCGCCGCACGCTGCGGCCGGGCCGGCGGGCGACGGCCCGTTTGAAGGCGGACGCCGGCTGGCAGTCCGGCGGGGTCGAGGTGAAGGAGGGCATGGAGGTCTCCTACGAGGCGGAGGGCGAATGGACCGTCGGCCCGGATCGTCCCCGGCCGACGCACACCACCGTCCTCGACGACGACTACGTCCCGCCCGCGGACGCCGAGTCCGAAGCCGGCGGGGTCGCTCCCGAGGCCGTCACGGCGGACGGCGGCGAGGACGGTCGCGGCCGGCTCGTCGGGGCGATCTTCAACCCGGACGACTACACGCTCGGCGACGAGTTTGAACTCGGGGAGAGCGGCACGTTCACCGCCCCGGCCGCCGGGCGATTGGTGCTCCGCTGCCGCGACAGGTGGGGCCAACTGGACGACAACGAAGGCCGCCTCGTCGTGCGGCTCCAAGGCACGACGGCCGACTGACGCCGCCGGCGGCGAATGATCGGTCAACGCAACAATCGACCGTCGCGGCGGCGCCCGGCCGCTGCGACGGGTTCGACCGTGTCGACCCTGTCGCCCGTTCGCCAGTCCTTCAGACGTTCGCCGACCTTCAGGTCACCGACCTCAGGCCACCCGCACGGTCGCCCCCTTGGGGGCGTTGACGCGGCCGTCGCCGCCGCCCTGCGGCGGGGTCTTGGAGGCGTCGCCGGGGCGATCCGGGTTCTTGGAGAACCCCTGCCCGATCGATTTCCGCCGGCCGCCCTCGTCGGTCAGTCCGGCCTGCAAACGGACATACTCTTCGACGGTGGTCTCTCCGGAGAGGGCCTTCGTCCGGGCTTCGGATTCGAGGCTGCTCATCCCGTTCTCGCGGGCGATCTCCCGGATCTCACGGGTCGAGGCGCCGCGGAGGATCGCTTTGCGGACGTCGCCGTCGATCGGCATCACCTCGTACACGCCGGTCCGGCCGACGTAGCCGGTCTGGAAGTTCTCCTCCGCCGGGATGCCGCGGACCAGCGAGGTCTCCGCCCGCTCCTCGGGGGAGAGGCCGAGGATCTCCGCGGTGGCGTCGTCCGGGGCGTATTCCTCACGACTGCGTTCGCTGGCCCGACGGAGCAGGCGTTGGGAGACGATGCAGTTGACGGCGTCCGCGATGACCGCGGGGGGCACGTCGAACTCCCGCAGCACGTCCACCGCGCTGGCGGCGTCGTTGGCGTGCATCGTGGACAGCACCAAGACGCCGGTCAGCGAGGCGCGTCCGGCAATGTGGGCGGTCTCGCCGTCGCGGATCTCGCCGACCATCATCACGTTTGGATCCTGCCGCAGGCAGGCCCGCAGCGCCTCGGCGAAACCGAAGCTGGTACGGTTGTCGACCTGAATCTGGTTCACGCCTTCGATGCGCCGCTCGACCGGATCTTCGATCGTGACGAGGCTGCGGTGCGGTTCGTTCAGACCGTGCAGCCCGGCGTACATCGTGGTGGTCTTGCCGCTGCCCACCGGGCCGACCGCGAGGATCATCCCGTACGGGCGATTCAACTGGCGTTCGAGCATCTCCTGTTGCTCGGCCCGGATCCCCAATTCTTCGAGCCGGGAATAGTTCCCGCTCTCGGGCATGAGCCGCAGGACGAGGCGCTCGCCGTGGATCGTCGGGCCGCTGCCGATGCGGACGTCGCGGTCGACGCCGGCGATGCTGTTGGAAATGTGACCGTCCTGGGCGTGCCGCCGCTCCGTGATGTCCATTCCGCCGAGCAATTTGACCCGGCTGATGACCTGATTCTGACTGTCCGAAGGCAGACGGAGGATGTCGTGCAGCAGGCCGTCGACCCGCACGCGAACCCGCAGGTCGTTGCCGGTGGGGTCCAGGTGGATGTCGGTGGCCTGCATCTGGAACGCCCGTTCCAACAACAGGTCGACCAGCGGGCCGGGGCCGACCACGTCGGCCAGCTCACGCAGTTCCGCCTGGAGCGCCCGTTGCTCGGAGGGGTTACGCCGCGGGCGAGCGGGTTCGCCCGTCGGACGGGCGGCGGTCGGGGCGTCGATGCTCACGGGAAACGGTCCGGCGGGAGGCGGGGGAGAGCGGGTCGGATCAGATTCGAACAGGTCGGCGAACGGGGCCGCGGGGGCCGCCGATCACTCGATCAACGCATCGGCCGAGAGCGTCTCGACCGGTTCGGCGGCCGGATCCACGGAGACGGCCGGAACGACCAGGTCATCGGACGCGGTCGGAACGGCTGGCGCCACCGGGTCGTCGACGTCCAGCGGGACCGGTTCCGGTCCGTCGAGGTCGTTGGAAAGGCTGGGCGTGGGCGGGGCGGGGCCGACGTCGGCGGCCGGCTTCGGCTCCAACACCAGACCGGCGACCAACAGCACCACGCTGCACACCAGCACGCCCACCCCGGTGAATCGCGGCACGCCCAGGTACCACGCCAACGCCAGCGTCCCCAGCACGATGCCCGCCACGGCCCCGGCGAACAGCCCCGCCTTCAGCGCGATCGGCGGGAGCAGATCGACTTCCAGGAACATCAGAATCAGCGCCGCGGCGCTGACCAGCACCGCCGCCACCCCGCACGCGGCCAACACGCCGCCGCCGCCGCCGGCCGGCGCCATGGCGACCGTGCCGCCGCCGCCCGCCCGGGGCGGGCCGCCACGGGCTGCGCCCGCACGTTCAGCTTCTTCCGGGCCTGCGCCCGGTCCGACACGATCGTCCACCGATCCGACAGCCCGGCCAACGTCAGCACTTCCCCCACCAACTCGTGATCGTTCACCACCGCGAACGCTCCCGACTGCTGCTGGGCGGCTTTCCAGATCCGCACCACCAACGCGACCATTCCGCTGCCCATATGGGCCAACGGGGTGAGATCCACGATCACCTGGGGCTTGTCGTGATCCAGGACGCGGCTCTCCAGGCTGGAGCCGATCTCCTCCACGTCCGCCCAGGGCACTTCGGCCAGTTCGGGCAACAACGTGATGATGAGCAGATTTCCCTCCTGCTCAAACCGGCAGGCGCGCTCGGTGGCCACGGGCGGGACCTCGTGGGGGGGTTGGGGGACGACGGGATGCGGGAGGGCCGCAGTCGGAGGCGGAGGTTACCGAAACAATGCGGGGGCGACAGCGTCCCCGGGACCGCAGATGCGGGGACCGCCGATTTTTGCACGCCCCGCACGATTCGTCGTTGGAACCGGGCGACTCGCCGTCGTGGAAATCACGCGACACGGCGCCGGGCCGACAGGCCGGGACGGGCTCGTCTCAACCGTGATTCCCCGCTCCGCCGCCCGCACCGGGGGCTGCACGACCCGTCGGGGCGGTTGGCGCGGTCCTGTGGTCGCGGACGATCGGCGTTCACCCGCCGCCGCTGCGGCGCCGATCGCAGTTTGACAGGCCCGTCGGCCCCCTCCACGATGTCGGTCTTCCGCGACCGCGGTTTCGCGGCGGACTCCCCCGCCGCCCGGTCCGACGGGCTTCACCTCATCTTCCCCCCCGCACGCCGCTCCCGTCATGGCTCGACTCGGCAAACCGCTGGCGGTCGCCGCGTTCGTGCTTGGCGTCCTGTTCTGCGGCTTCGCCGCGGCGGTGAGCATCGGCGGGGAAAACTGGGGCCGGAAGGCGTCCGAGTTAGACGGCCTGTCCATCACCACCGTCGGCGGGGGCGATCAGCCGGTGCGATACCAGTTGGTCGACCGCGTCACGACGGAGACGGTCGCCACGGAGGACTCCCTCGCCGCCGCCGTCGTCGCCGGCTACAGGGAGCAGGCCCGCCGTCTGCAAGAGGAACGCACGACGGTGCAGGACCGCATCGATCGCTTGAAAGCCCAGGAGCCGGTCCGCACCGCTGCGAACAAAGCGGATCGGGCCGCGATGGACGCCCGCATCGCGATCCAGCGGGCGGACTACGAGCGGCTGGTCGAGGAAGTCAACGCCGCCGTCGCCGAGGGCACGGAACTCGTCCGTCGGGCGGGGCAGATTCGAGCCGAGGCCGCCACGCGGGGCGAGGACGCGGACCGACTGCAATCGGAACTCGACGCGATCCGTGCCGACGCCTACCGCATCGAAAAGCAGATCGCGGCGCTCAAGGACCGGCAGGTGCGACTCGCCGGAGCCTTAGCTCGTGCCGAGCGTCGCCGTGATCAACTCTCCGACCGCCTCCAATAATTTTGGCGTCTCCCAGCCGGTGGCTCCCACCGGCCGTCGCCGCACGTCGCCGCACCTCCCCTTCCGCCCCCCACGCCGCCGCACCCCGCCATGACCCTGTTCGGCAAGATTCTGATCGGCCTGATCCTGGCCCTCAGTCTGGTGTTCGCCTCGATGTCGGCGGCGGTCTGGTCCGCCCAGCACAACTACCGGACCGCCCTGGAAACCGCCCAGAACGACCTGAAGGCGCTGGGCGTGGAAAAGGACGACCTCGAACAGCAGTTGCGGACCGAGATCGGCGAAGTGCGGGATCAGGCGGCCCGGCTGAAGGACGATCTGGACCGCCAGAATCTCGCCGTCTCCGTGCTCCAACAGCAAAAGGACCTGGTGGACCGGGAACTGGCGACCACCCTGACCGCGTACGACGTGCAAACGGCCCTCGCGAAGATCGCCCAGTTGGAAGCGGAAGATCGCAAGCAGGAAGTATTGGCCGGCCGTCAGCGGACCGCGGAACTCTCCGAGAAGTACGTCGCGGCCGAGGCGGAAAATGCCGCCCTCACGGACGAGCGGTTCAGCCTGACGGTCTCCAACGAGCAGCGGGCCGCCACCAACGCCCGGCTTCTGGACGAACTTGCCAGTGCCCGCCAACAGCTCCGAATCGAGGGCATCGAGGTCGACCCGGACGCCGCCGCCGCCGAGCCCGCCCCGGACGTCGCCGGCAAGGTGCTGGCCGTGGACGACCTGGGCAGCCGCGGCACGAAAGTCGCCGTCTCCCTCGGCAGCGACGACGGAATGCGGGTCGGCGACACCCTCGAAGTCTTCCGCACCGTGGGCGAGGGCAAGTACATCGGCCGCGTGCGGCTGATGGAAGTCGAAGCCGACCTCGCGATCGGCAACCTGATTTTCAAATCTCCCACCGCCACCATTCAGAAGGGCGACGATGTCAAGACCCGGCTCTAGCCCCGAACCGGGCGTGTACGACGTGCTGCTGACCTGCGCCGTCGCCGCCCTGCTCTGCGGGATCGTATTCCTCACGCTGCACCTGGACTCCTACGGCTGGACGGTCGCCCCGTAGGTCGGACGACGGCCTCGTACAGATTTTCCCCCAAACTGCCGTCAGCCGGAGCCCTCGGGCTCCGGCTGATTGCGTTCGCGGGATGCGGGATGAACCGAAGCGACGCGAAACCGCCCTTCTGCGCCCCCCCTCGGGAACGACAACCCCCGGTTCGCACCCGAAGCAATCTCCCCCGAAGTTCCGCGTACCGGACGCACCCCCCGCGATGTGGCGGCGGCTCACCCGCACCGTCCGGCCTGATTTGGCCGTCGATCTCGGCAGCGCCCGGTGCCGGGTCGCGGTCGCGGGCGATCCGTCGCCCACGCCGCGGCTCATCGACGAACCCAGCGTCGTCGCCGTGGCCCGCGGCGGTCGACGGGTGCTGGGCCGCGGGGCCGCGGTCGGTCGATTAGCGAGCCAGATGCTCGGCCGCACCCCCGCCGGCGTCGACGCGGTGCGACCGATCGTCGGCGGCGTCGTGGCGGACTTCGACCTCGCGGAAGCGTTGATGGCGGTGTTGATCGCCAAGGCTCGCCGCGGACGCCGCGGCCCCCGCAGCCGCGTCCTGCTGACGGTCGCGGACGGCCTGACGGCCGTCGAACGTCGGGCCGCCGTCGGGGTGCTGGAGCGGGCCGGCGCCGGTTCGGTCCGTCTGCTGGACGCCGCCCGCGCCGCCGCCCTCGGAGCCGGACTGCCGGTCGCCGAACCCGTCGCCAGCTTGGTCTGCATCCTCGGGGCGGCGACCTGCGAAGTCGCCGTGCTGAGCCTCGGGGATCGGATCGCCGGGCGCTCCGTTCGCACCGGCGGCGACGAATGGGCGGACGCCGTTGGCGCCCACCTGCGGGCCGCGCACGGGTTGAAGATCGGCAGTGAAACCGCCGCCCGCGTGGTCCGCGAGGTTGGATCCGCCGCCCGGGCGGGGGACGAGGCGACGACGGAGGTCAGCGGATTGGACGTCGCCGGCCGCGTGCCCCGCACCGTCGCCGTCACCAGCGAGGAGATCCGGGACGCCCTCGCCGACCCGCTGGAGAAGGTCGTCACCGCCGTCGCCGAGGCGGTCGAAGATTGCGGCACGGAACTCGTCGCCGATCTGGCCCGCGGCGGGCTCACGCTGTGCGGCGGCGGGGCGAACCTGCGGGGGTTGGACCGCTATCTCTCCGAACGCCTGAACCTGCCGACCCGCGTCGCCCCGGACCCCGGCGCCGCCACGGTGCGGGGTGCGGTGATCGTCCTGGAGAACCGGGACGTGTGGCGCCACTGGCTCGCCCCGACCAAGCGGGCCGCATGAGCCGGTTCGACGACCATTCCTCCCGACGCTCCCGCGGGCTGTGGCCGACCGCCGTGGCGGTCGCCGTCGGGGCGCTGCTCGCCGCGGCGCCGCCCGTCGCCACGGAGACCGTCCGCGTGGCGCTGCACAACCTTGCCGGCCCAATTCTGGGTCGGCTGCCCGCGGCGACGGAGGCGCAGACGATCGAAGAGGTCCCGCTGGCGGAGTTGGCGGCGGAGATCGCCCGACTGCGGATGGAACTCGCAGCGGGATCGACGGGGGAGCGGGCGGATCGTCTCGTCCGCCCCTCCTGGCTCACCGCGGTCGTATTTGGCTCGACGGAGCGGCGGCATGAGACGGCGGAACTGCTCATCGCCGCGGTCGGCCGCGAGGCCGCGGCGGCGGACGCGGCCGGCTTGAACGTGGCCGGCTTGAACGAGGGCTCGCCTGACGAGCTGACAGCGATCGACGCCGGCGCCGATCGGCAGGTCGCGGCGGGGGATCTCGTGGTGCGGGACGGGGCGATCGTCGGCCGGGTCGCCGCGGCGGGCCGGTGGACGGCGACCGTGCGAGCCGTCACGCACCCGGACTTCCGCCTCGCCGTCTCCGTCCCCGGCGGCGGGGGATCCGACGGGAACGCCGGGGCCGAGACGACCGCGGTGCTGGCCGGGGCCGACGGCACGCACGCGGTGCTGCTCCATGTGCCGACGGCCCGACCGGTGGCGGTCGGCGCCGTGGTGACTTGCGAAGCCGCCGAGACCGGCGGGGCGGCGGTGCCGGTCGGGGTCGATCTCGTCAGTCGCGGCGGCCGGCGCCGACGGCCGCCGTGCGATTCGGGTCCGTCCGCTGGCGACGCTCGCCGGGGCGACGGGCGGAACCGTCCGCATCGTCCGCGGCCGGGCTGAACCGCCGCCGCCTCACCGCCCCCGGCCCCCCTGGCACGCCGGGGGCACTGCCGTGAACCCGCAATTCTCCTCCCCACTCCGCGACGCGGCGGCGACGATCGCCGCTGCCGCCACGCTGTTCCTGCTGTTCTGTGCGGAACTGCGTTGGAGCGGATTGGCTGCCGGGCGTGGTCGCCGCCGGCGACACTGGTGTGCGGGCTGGCGTTGGCTGCCGGCCGCGGGCCGATCGCCGGGGCGGCGGTGGCGGCTTGGGCGGGTCTGCTTCATGCCGCGGCGACGGCGGGATCGGCGGGGCTGGCGATCGCCGCGTCGGCAATTCTCGTCGCGGCGTTGCGGCTGGTCGGTTCGAACGCGGCCCGGCGGTGGGCGCTGGCGGGGCCGCTGGGCTGGGCGGCGGCGACGGCGCTGGCCGCGGCGAACCTCTCGCTGAACGGGGGCGGGCCGACGGTCGACTGGACTTCGCTGCCGGCGGCGTTGGGGATCGCGTTGATCGGCGCCGGCCTCGCCGCGGCATCCGGCGACTCCGGCGCCGCCGATCGGGATTGGCGATGAGCGATCCCACGAAGACCAGACGGCCGGCCGGGTCGCGGGCCGGGCTGTTGGCCGCGGCGTTTCTCCTCCCGTTGGCGGCGATCGGGGCGCGGGTGGCGGTGATTCAACTCACCTGCGGCGAGGCCGTCGCCGAAAGCCGCGACCGCCCGACGCCGCACGACGAACCCGTCCCCGCCGCCGACGGCCGGGTGCTGTCCGCGGACGGCGTCGTCTGGGCGTGGGACGAAGCCCGATTCGAGGTACACGTCCACTATCGCTGGCTGCAAACGGAGCCGGACGCCGGCTGGCTCGCCGACCGGATCCGCGGCGCCCTCTCCCGGGCGGAGCGGTCCGATCCCGCGAAGGTCGCCGCGGCGGAGGCGGCGACGCTCGCGGAGCGGGACGCCCTGCGGGTGCGGCTCGCCGCGACCTGCGGGCGTGACGTGGGCGAGATGGTCCGCCGGTTCGCCGTGGTCGATCGCCGCGTGCGCGAGATGAAGGCGAAGGTCGTCGCCGCCCGTGCACGATGCGGGCGAACGCGGAGGCGGAGCGGGCCGCCGCAGTTCGGCGACCGCTGGTGGGATCGGGTCGCCGCGGAACTGACCACGCCCCCCGACCGCGGGCAGGCCGCGGACGATACCCTCGCCGAGGAACTCGCCTACCACCGGACGATGAGCGGGCTCGACGCCCGGGTCGCGGCGGCGATTGAGGGCTCGCCGGACCGGTTCCCCGGCGTCCGCGTCGTGCCGGTGGTCGGCCGTCGCACCGCCGATCGGCTCCCCGCCCCGCACCTCGTCGGGCTACGTGCGGAGCGGGCGGGCGACGAGGACGAGCGAAAGGAACCGATCGGCCTGACGGGGGTGGAAGCGGCGTTCGACGGCGTCCTCACCCATCGCTCCGGCTCGCGTCGCGTGTGGGAAGACCGGCGGGGGGCGGTGGTCGACGCCGACCTGCTCGTTCCCCCGCGGCCCGGTCGCGACGTGACGTTGACGGTGCGTGCGGACCTGCAAGCTGCGGTCGTGGCCCGGTTGTCGCGCGGCGATGACGCCGCCGGCCGGCCGGCCGATGCCCACCGGGGCCGCGGCGGTGTTGATGGACGTGCACACCGGGGCGGTGCTGGCGTCCGCGAGTCTGCCGACCTTCGACCCCGCGGATCTCCGCGACGCCGACCGGTGGGCGACGCTCCGGGCCGACCCGCGGGCGCCGCTGCTGGATCGCGTCACCGCCGCCGCCCTGCCGCCGGGCAGCGTGTTCAAACCGGTGATCGTCGCCGCGGCGTTGGAAGAGGGCGTGGTGTTCGGCGACGGATCGATCGAGTGCCGCGGCTACCTGGACCGTCCGGACCGACACCGCTGCGCCTGCTACATCTCCCAGGAGGTCGGCCACGGCTTCGTCCGACCGGCGGATGCGCTGTGCCGGAGTTGCAACGTGTGGTGCTTCGACGCCGCCGACCGACTGGGCGCCGCGGATGTGGAGACGTGGGCGCGCACGATTCGGCTTCGGCGTCGCCCCCGGGGTCGGTCTGCCCGGCGAGCGGACCGGCTCCGTGCTGCCGACTCGCAGCGGGGGAAGCAGAGGCGTCCCGCGATCTGCTGATCGAAACCGGCGTCGGTCAGGGGCGAGGTGACGGCGACGCCGCTGCAGGTCTGCCGGATGGCCGCGGCGATGGCGAACGGCGGGCGGCTGGTCGTCCCGCGGGTGACGCGATCCGATCTGCCGGCGACGAGGGGCGACGGCGAATCGCTTGGGCTCGCCCCGCAGACGCTGCTCGCCCTGCAATCCGGGATGGACCGGGCGGTGAACGATCCGCTGGGCACCGCGTATCGGCACGCCCGGTCGAAGCGGGTGCGGATCGCCGGCAAAACGGGCACCGCCCAGGTCGGCGGCGATCGGACCAGCCATGCCTGGTTCACCGGGTACGCGACGCTGCCGGGGGCCGATCGGCCCGTCGGTGGCGATGTGCGTGCTGCTCGAACACGGCGGCGGCGGCGGGGCGGACGCCGGGCCGGTGGCGCGCGATCTGTTGGAGATGTGGGCCAGCCTGCAAGCACCCGCGATACCGCAAGCGGACCCCGGAGCGTTCAAGGTCCGCCGCGTGCGGTGATTACAGCCCGCAGGCGAACTCTCGCAGCGCCGCGGCGGCGACCGGGGCGGGGCAGCTCCACACCTGGAAGAACAACGCCTCCCGCACGAAGCGACCGGCGGGGTGGCCGGCGACGAAGCCGGCCCCCTTGCTGGCGGTGAGGTACGACTGGGCGCTCCGCAGACAGAGCGAGTTCGCTCGGGCGCGGACCGTTTGTGCATCGAGCCCCGCCGGCAGATCGTCTGGCGGAAGCCGCGGCGGCGATCGCCTGGACGTCCGCCGAAAGCGCCGCCCGCTCCCGCTGGAGCGGTTCGAGCGTCTCCCGCAGGTCCGGCCGCTTCTCCGCCTCCCCGGCCAGCCCCCGCAGCGTGCCGGCGGCGTGGCCGACGGCGAGGGCGCTGGTGCCGACCGAACCGGTTCCGCCGCTGCCCTGCTTCATCACCTCGGTCACCGGTCCGCTGACGATCCGTTCCGACGCGACCCGGACGCCGTCCAGCGTCACCGAGGTCGTCGCGCTGGCGGTGAGGGCGAGTAGGTCCGGCGGATCGGCAACGGTCACGCCGTCGGCGTCCGTCGAGACGAACGCCAGCAATTGCCGGCCGTCCGGCAATTCGGCGCCGGCGAGGATCAGGTCCGCCATCCCCGCCCCCGTGCACCACGGCAGCGTGCCGGTCAGCCGGAATCCGGCTCCGTCTTCCGCCGCCCTCACCGCAGGCGTGCCCAGGTGCCGGCGGGAAGTCGTCAGGTGACTGATCCCCACGGTGGCGAACCGCGATCCGGCCGGCGAAGGCCGGCAGGAGTTCGTCCTTCGCCCCGACGTGTTCGCTTTGCACCAGCCGGCCGACCGCGGCGTTGAACTGGGTGAGTACGAAGGTGGCACAGAGGTTCTCCGCGGCGAGGGCTTCGTACCCGGCCATCATCTCCGCCGACGCCAGCCCGGCCCCGCCGTACGCCGTCGGGATCGCCCAGCCGGCGACGCCCGCCGCGGACAGGCGGGCGAACGCAGGTTCGGCGGTGGCGCCGGGGCGTTCCTGCTCCTCGGCGAGCGCGCGAAGGGCCGCGAGCAGATCGGGGGGAAGGCGCCCGTCCATCAGCCCAACGTCTCCAGGAAGCCGCTCATCTCGCCGGCGGCGTGGGAGTCGCCGGTGCGGGTGGCGACCTCCACGCCGGCGAGCAGCGTGTCGCGGGCTTCCTCGTCCCGCTCGCCGCGGGCGAGGGTCTGGCCCTTCATGAAGTACGCCGGGACGTAGTCCGGGTGTTCCACGATCACGCGATCGAACTCACGCAGGGCGGCGGATCTCGTCCGTCTTCGCCAGTTCCATCGCCAGCGAGTACCGGAGGAAGGCGTCGCCGGGGTCGTCGGCGAGCAAGCGTTCGAATCGCTCCCGCCGCGTGGGCCTTGATCCGGCGGGCGCAGCGGACGGGCGCAGCGGGCGCGGGCGCAGCGGACGGAGCGGGGGCGTCGGACATCGGCACGGCGGAGCGGAGCGGGCGGCGTGAGTGTAGCCGGTCGGGCAGTTCTCGCCCGCCCCGCCGTTTGCCGGGTCGAGCGACGGGGAACAGACCTGCGGCCGACGGACGTTCAACGCCACTCAAACCTTGCACGGGCGTCGTTCTGACGTGAAATGCTTCGCCTGCGCAGCGTCGGGGGGCCGCTTGGAACGGCCGTGCGGGGTGACGGGGAGAGGCAGCGGCAATCTGTGCGGGACTGGTCGCGGGTCGTCAAGGGGCGTTTGACGAACCGTCGAAGACGGCCCGGCGGGAGGTCGGATTGCGACCTCCCGCACGGAAAACGGCCCCCCACGCCCCACCCTCTCCTCCGCGGCGGTCGCCGAGGACGGGGGCGGCGCCCCGCCCCGGCGAGCGACGCATGACCCATCCCCCAACATCGCTCGTCGCCCGCGGCCCCCGGTTCGCTCACCCCCGGTCCGCGAACTCCGCGGCGCCCGCCCGCCCGATCTCCCGGCGAGTCCTGGGTCTGCTGGCCCTGTCCGTGTGGGTGGCGGGCGTGGGGCCGGCCCTCGGGCAGGAGCCGGATTACGATTCCGTCTCCCGGATCTCCCCCACGGTGGCTGCGGTGCGGCGGGCGGCGCCCAGCGTGTTGAACCTGCACTCCGTCAAAACGACCTACGACGACGAACCCGTCTTCGGCTCCCGCAAGGGCCGCAAGGTGAACGGGATGGGCACCGCGATCGTCGTCGACCCGCGGGGCTATCTCCTCACGAACCACCACGTCGTCGACGGCGTGGAAAGCCTGCGGGCCACCGACGAAACCGGCACCAGTTACGTCGCCCGGACCCTCTCGGTCGATCCGCAGCACGACTTGGCACTGGTGAAGATCGACGCGGACAACCTCCCCGTCATGCCGCTGGGCACCAGTTGCGATCTGATGCGGGGCGAAACCGTGATCGCCATCGGCAACGCCTTCGGCTACGAACACACCGTCTCCAAAGGGATCATCTCCCAACTGTTCCGCGACGTGGAGGTAACGGAGACGCAAAGCTACCGGAACCTCATCCAGACCGACGCCAGCATCAACCCGGGCAACAGCGGCGGCCCGTTGGTCAACGTCCGGGGCGAGGTGATCGGCATCAACGTGGCGATTCGGGCGGGAGCCCAGCGGATCGGATTCGCCATCCCGATCGACGACGCCCGCGAGGCGCTCGCGGAATTGATGAGCGTTGAACGGTTGGAACGTCGCACCCACGGAGCCCGGTTCTCCGACCGGAAGACGCCCCGGACGAAGCAGGCGGTGGTCTCACGGGTCGACCCGGGCAGCCCCGCGGGCCGCGGCGGATTGAACGCCGGCGACGTGGTGGAGCGGGTCGGCCGCACGGAGGTGGAGGACTCCGCGGACTTCGAGCGGGCGCTGCTGGGCGTGCGACCGGGCGAGACGGTCACGCTGACCGTGCTGCGGGACGGGAGCCGGGTGCCGGTCTCCCTCAGCCTGCCGGGCGCCGGACGGGCGGTCGCCCAGGCGTCCGGCGCCGGCAGCCCGGCCCCGATCCGCACCGCGGAGGTCCGCACGGTGAATCAAGGCGTCCGCAAAGTGACCGCCGCCGACTCCGTACAGCGGTTCGAGGTGCGGTCCGGCTGCAAAGTGGAGAAGATCGCCGCCGCCAGCGGGCGGCTGGCGGAGTTCGGCTACAAGGGCGGCTATCGGGTGGTCGGCGTGCGGTCCGGCGGTCCCGCGGATCGGGCGCTGGTCAAATCCGGCGACGTGCTGCTGGGCCTGCACGACTTCAGCACGCTGATTCCCGCGGACTTCGCCTACATCCTCAACCTCGCCGCCGACGACGGGGTGAAGATGCTCCGCTGCGACATCCTCCGCGGCGGCGACCGGCTCTACACGTTCCTCAAGCTGGACGAGGGCTGAGGATTGCGTCACGCCTCCGCGCTCAGGGCGTAGGCCATCTGCTCGAACTCCTCCGCCAGTTCGTCCGTGCTGCTGTGGACGTGCTCGGCCTCGGTGACGAACTTCATGCCGTCGTCGCGGGTCAGGCGGTGCTCGAACAGCACTTTTTCGAACTCGAACAGGTCCTGCCCGTACATCACGAGCAGCTTGTGCTCGTCGAACTGGACCTCCAACGGGATCTTGGCGTTCAGCACCGCGATGCCGAGGCAGCCGTCGTCGAGGATCTCCTCCTCATAGTCGTACAGGGCGCTTTTGAGCACCGGCAGGTCGATCCCCTCCCGGACGAGGTCCTTGTGACCGCCCCCCTTGCCGGAAGGACCGCCGGCGGCGTGACTGCTTTCCAGCACGACGTCCACCTCGTCGCCCAGCGGGTCGAGCAGGTCGAGGAACAGCTCGAACAGGTTCTCGCGGCTGGCGGGGCCATCAGCACCGGGACCCGCACGCCGCTGGCGCCGTCGATGAAGTGATCGCGTCGGTAGCCGGCCTTCGGCAGGACCCGCAGGTCGAATGCGGGACGAACGGCGTTCGTCAGCGTGAAATCGCCGTAGGTGGCGACCTTCAGATGCTTTTCCAACTGCTCGTCGGAAAGGCCGCCGAAGCTGCTGGGGGCGGACGGATCAGGCGCCGCCGCCGCGGGTCTTCAGGAAATCGGTGAGGAAACTCATACCGGCGTCGGGCGGAGGGGAGCGGGGAGCCGGACCGGGTGGGAGCCCGATTCGTCCGGCGACGGCGGCGTTGCAGGAACGCGGCGTCGAACGAACCGGGGCTCCTCCCGACGGCGGCCGCGTCCTCCTCGGCGGCGACGACCGCCGTCGGCTCGCCCCCCGCCCCCCATCAGGAGGAGCCGGGGTGATGCCGAACCGCCACGGTCGCGAACGAACCTAACCTCCGCGGCGCGACTCGGCGCGGGGTTCCCTCCGCGCCCGCATCGAAGATCCGCGGTCGGGGGCGTCCCGCCCCGCTTCGTCGCACCAGCCGGCACACCCCGCGCCCGGATCGGCAAGGAGCCACCGCGGTTCGACTCCCGCTCAAGTCACGACCGTCCGTAAGATGGCAGGCCCGCCCGACGCCCGCCCGAACGACCGGCCCGCCATGCCCCGCCCCCTGCTCCCGCTGTTCGCGACGGCGTTCGTCGTCGCCGGGCTCCTCACGCCGGCAATCCCCGTGACGGGGTCGCTCGCCGCGTCCGCCGCCGTTCAGGACGATCCGGTCGCTCCCGCGGGCGCCGGCGCTCCGGCGGCGCCGCTTGCCGGGGAGAACGCGGCGGCGACGAGTTGGGCGGTGATCTCGCTGGGCGGGGAGCGCATCGGTTGGGCCCGCAGCGTCGCGACCCCGCTGGATGACGATCCGTCGGGAGAGGGGCCGGAGGCCGGCGTCCGCACGGAAGTCGAAACCAGCATGACGTTCCTGCGGTTCGGGCAGGCCATCAAGATGTCCGTCGAACTTGTCGCCGAGGCGGACGACGACGGCGATTTGCAGTCCTACACCCTCGTCCAGAAGAACCCCGGCGCCGCCCCGACCCGCACCGACGCGAAGCGGGACGGAAACGTGCTGATCCTCACCTCGACCGTGAACGGCAAGGAGACGGTCCGCCAGGTGCCCCTGCCCCCGCACGTCAAAGGCCCGGCGTACGCCGAGACGCTGCTGGCGGACGGGTCGCTGACGGAGGGAACCCCGGTCACCTACGCCGCGTTCTTCCCGGAACTGGAGAAGGCCGGCGCCACCACGCTGCTGAAGGGCGCCGCCGAGGCGGTCACGCTACCCACCGGCGACACCCGCACGCTGACCAAGGTGACGGTCACGCACGACGTGCTGCCCTTCGCCACGACGCTGTGGGTGAACGAAGAGGGCGAATCCGTATTCGATTCGACGGACATGCTGGGCCAAACGCTGACGACCTACGACCGTCAGCAAGGAGGAAGCGCTGCGAGCGGTGTTCGCCGACAGCCGCGGCGGGGCGGACATGGGCTTCGACACACTGGTGACGGTCGCTCCGCATCCCCAACGTGCACCGCCCCGCGGGTCGATCTACGAGGTGACGGTCGAGGACGCCGACGCCGCGGAGCTGTTCCTGAACGCCGCGTCGCAGTCAGGTCGAACCGTTGGAGGACGGCACGGGCGCGGATCACGGTTCGGCGGCTGCCCATCCCCCGGGAGGCGACCGCCGGCGACCGCCCCGGACCTGCTCAAGTCGACCCGCTACCTGCAAAGCGACGACGCCCGGGTGATCGCCCATGCCGAACGCCGCCGCTCCCGCGGACGCCTCCGCCGGGGCGGTGGCCGCTGGGATGCGCGGCGTACGTCAGCGAGACCTTGACGGACAAGAACTTCAGCACCGCCCTCGCCAGCGCCGCGGAGGTCGCGGAGAACGCTCGCCGGCGACTGCACCGAACACAGCGTGCTGTGCGCCGCGATGCTGCGGGCCCGTGGGATCCCGGCGCGGGTCTGCGTGGGGCTGGTGACGATCCCCGGCCGCGGCCAGATGGGCGGACACATGTGGGTCGAGGCGCTGCTCGACGCGACGGGCCGACCGGCGAGGCGGCGGCGTTTGGATCCCGCTGGACCCGACGATGACCGGCGGGGCGATCGGCGGCGGGCACCTGATGCTCGGCCGCAGCGCCCTGAGCAACGACGACCCGGCCCCCGTCGCCAGTTTCCTGCCCGATGCTGGAGGTCATCGGCCGCCTCACGCTGGACGTGATCGAGCCCCGGTGACGGCCCCCGCCCCGCCCCCGCTGATCCTCGCCAGCACGTCGCCCTACCGGGCGATGCTGCTGGACCGACTCGGCGTGCCGTACAGCCAGCAGTCGCCCGGCGTGGACGAGGAGGCGGTGTCGGCGGAGATCGACGATCCCGCGGCGCTCGCCGAACGACTCGCGGTGATGAAGGCGGAGGCGGTCGCCGACCGGAACCCCCACGCGATCTGCCTCGGCAGCGATCAGGTCGCGGTGGCGGGCGGGGCGATCGTCTCGAAGCCCGGCACGCCGGAGCGGGCGCTGGCCCAACTCATCGCCGCCCGCGACGGCGGCCTGAGCCTGTTCTGCGGCGTCGCGCTGGCCGGTCCGGGCGGGGCGCTGCGAGCGACCGTGGTTCGCTCCGACCTCGTCCTGCACCCGCTCCCCGACGATCGTCTGCGGGCCTATGTGGCGAAGGTGAATCCCGTCGACTGCGCCGGCAGCTTCAAACTGGAAGAGCCCGGCGGGCTGGCGTTGTTCGCACGGATCGACGCGGCGGACTGGACCGCGATCATCGGGCTTCCGCTACTGACCGTCGCCGCGTGGTTGCGGGAGGCGGGCTACGAACTGCCGTGAGGGAGACTTCAGGGAGAGCCGTGTCAGCCGCGACCGAAGGGAACCCGCCCTCCGGTCGCGGCTATGGGTCATGCATCCGGATACTTTTCGCCGCGGTCCAGTTCCAGTTCCCGCACCCAGATATTGCGGAAGCTGACTTTGTCGCCGTGCCACTGGAGGTTGAACGTCTCTTTCAGCGGGTGCGGGATGTATTGGCCGCGGCGACCGTTCAGTCGGGCGGTGGCGCCGGGCAGTTGGCGACGAACCTGCACGGCGACGCCGTTGTGTAACACGGTGGCATACGCCGGGCGGACGAGGGCGCCGTGCTCGTCGAACCGCGGCGCCTCGAACAGCACGTCGTACGTCTGCCAAGTTCCGGGCGGACGGGAGGCGTTCACCAACGGCGGGAACTGCTTGTAGAGGGCCGCGGCCTGCGTATCGAACGACGACTTGTTCTCGTAGGAGTCCAGAATCTGCACCTCATATTTGTTCATGAGATACAGCCCGCTGTTGCCGCGGCCCTGCCCGTTGCCCTCGACGTCCGCGGGGGAGCGGAACTCCAGGTGCACCTGCACATCGCCGAACTTCTGCTTCGTGCGGAGCGTGCCGCCGTTGGCCGTAACGACGCCGTGCTTCACCTCCCACTTCTCCCCGCCGGTGAAGGCGTCCAGCGAGGTCCCGCCGAACAGTACGATCGCATCCGAGGGCGGGTCGGCGGCGGTCTCCCCCGGCGTCACAATCGCCGGCTCCTGCCAGACGATGCCGCTCTTCCATTCATCCCACCCCACCGCCGTCGCGGCGAGCAGCGGGACGCAGACGGCGGCGGCGAGGATCAGGCGGGGGCGGGGCATCGGGCGGTGGGATCAGCGGAACGGCGGGCGAGTGATTACCAAGTGTGCGGCCGGCGTGTCACTTCTCCGGGTAGGTCTGCGCCGCGTTCCAGCGCCAGTTCCCGCACCCAGATGTTGCGGAAGCTGAGGGGGTTGCCGTGCCACTGGAGCGTCATCGGGGCCTTCTCGGCGCGGCCGTCGTACGACGGCGGCTTGTGCCAGGCAGTGCCGCCGAGGATCTCCTGGTGGACCTGCGTGGCGACGCCGTTGTGCAACACCGTGGCGTACGCCGGCCGGACGAGGGCGCCGTGCTCGTCGAACTTCGGGGCCTCGAACAGGATGTCGTACGTCTGCCACGTCCCCGGCGGGCGGGAGGCGTTTACCAACGGCGGGCTTTGCTTGTACAGGGACGACGCCTGCCCGTCGTAGTACGTGGCGTTCTCGTAGGAGTCGAGGATCTGCACCTCGAACTGCCCCATCAGGTGCAGTCCGCTGTTGCCGCGGCCCTGCCCGCTGCCCTTCACCTCCGCCGGGGTGCGGAACTCGATGTGCACCTGACAGTCGCCGAACGACTGCTTGGTGCGAATCGTGCCGCCGCCGGCGGTGGCGACGCCGCGTTCCACCTTCCATTTGCCGGCGTTCTCCCAGGCCGACAGATCCGTCCCGCCGAACAGTACGATCGCATCCGAGGGCGGATCCGCAGCCGTCTCCCCCGGCGTCACGATCGCCGGCTCCTGCCAGACGATCCCGCTCTTCCACTCGTCCCAACCCACAGCCGTCGCCGCCAGCAGCGGGACGCACAGGCCGGCCAGCAACAGACGGGAAGAACGCGGGGAACGGCGCATCGGCGGGGCTCTTCAGACACACGGGGGGCGGGCGAACGTCACCAATGTGTCGATTCACACCTCGTTCCGCCACCACCCGCCGACCCGCAGCCACACCCCCGCCGCCGTCGCCCGGCACAGCACGTCCCCGCCCATCCCGAGATACGCCCCCGGCAGTCCCCACCCGAGCCACACGCCGCAGGCCCACGCCAGCGGCAACCGGAGACCGTACATCCCCGCCAGCGTGATCAGCAGCGGGACCCGTGTTTCGCCGCTGCCCCGCAATGCGGTGACGTACACGATGCTGCCGGTCAGCGGGATCTGGAACAGCCCCAGCACCCGCAGCGCCGGGCCGGCCTCGGCCCGCACGGCCGGATCGAGGTGCATGAACGACGACCAGCGGCCCCGCCGCCAGCACGAACGCCGCGGTGATCAGCGCCCCCAACGCCGCACACTGCGCCGCGGCGACATGTCCGACCGCCCGCGCCCGGCCCGTTCGCCCCGCCCCGAGACTCTGCCCCACGATCGTCGCCGCGGCCGCCCCCCAGGCGACCGACGGCAGGTACGTGATCGCCTCCAATCGCACGGCGACGATGTGCGCGGCGAATGTGATCTCCCCGCCCGTCCCCGCGGCTGCGGACTGGCCGCCCGCCAGCGGCGGCAGGCGGGCGATCAGGGCGAGGAAGGCGAAGTGCCCGCCCCAGCGGATCGCTCCGTCGAACGCCGCCGGCACGCCGATCTTCAACACGCGGGCGGTGGTCGCCCGGTCCGGCAGCATTTCGGAGCCGATCAACCGTAACCGCCGCCCGCCGCCCGCCAGCACGGCCAGCAGGGCGAGGCCGCCGAACGCCCGGGCGACGACGGTGCCGTACACGATGCCGTTCGCCCCGTACGCCGGCAGGCCCAGCGATTCTACGCCGTACACGAACGCCACGCTCGCCGTGGCGTTCAGCAGGTTCATCGCGGCCCCGATCGCCAACGGGGTCGTCATGTCGCCGGCGCCCCGCAGGGCGGCGAACCCGGCGAGGCTCATCGCCGTCGCCACCTGTCCGGCCCCGTCGATCCGCAGGTATCGCACCGCCACGTCGAACGCCTCCCCCTCCAATCCCAGCCCCCGCGCCAGCCACGGCGCCAGCGGCCACAGCGCCGCGTAGTAGAGGAGGCCGGCGATCAGCCCCAGCCCGAGCACCCGGTTCGCCACCGCGTTCGCCGCCGCGTGCTCCCCCGCGCCCCAGTGCCGGGCGACGATCGCGGTGGCCCCCACGCTGACCACGCCGAACAGCATCGTCGCCAGCCAGGCGACGTACGCCGCCAGCCCGACCGCCGCCGTCACCCCCGGCCCGATCCGCCCGCTGAGCCACGTATCGAACAGCCCCACGCCGAAGCCGAGGATCTGCTCCCCCAGCACCGGCCACGCCAACGTCAACACCGCCCCGTGCAGCGGCGAACGCACCCACCGCCGCACCCGCGAGCCGAACGAACGAACAGGGGCGGGAGCGGCGTTCACGCCGCGATGGTAGGCGCGGCGGGCGGATCGGCCGCGGAACCCGCGGCGGGCGCCCCGACGCGGAACCGCCAGTCGGTCGGGACGGCCGGCTCCCACCCCCGGTCCAGGAGCGCCGCGGCGACGGCCCCGGCGGCCGCGGCGGCGAACGGGATCCGGTCCCCGTCGTACCGGCCGGTCAGCGGGAGGAAGGCCCGCTCGGATTGGAACCGGCGGCGGGGCCGCACCAGCGCCGCGACCGGGTTGCGGGTGATCGTGCCGTTCGGCAGCCAGGAGGCCGGGGACTGATCGCCGTTGATCGCGTGCCAAACCCCCTCATGGTGCGACGCGACCACCGCCGCCCGCACGCTGTCCTGCCGCACGCTCGGCCCGCTCCGCAGCCGCCCCCAGCCGGCGCGAACGGAGACCCGCCTCGCCCCGACCGTCACCCGCACCGTCGCCCACGGGGCGGCCGCAAGCGCGGCCCCCGCGATCAGGCCGCAGAGCGTGCAGACGGACATTGCCGTCAGGAACGCGATTCGGTCCGCCGCGTCCGGCGGTTCGGCGATCGCCCAGAGGATCGGCGTGAATAGGGCGAGGCACAGGCCGGTCGCTGCCAGCGGGAGCCGATCCCGACGCCCGCGGATCGGCCGCAGCGGGGTGGTCACCGTCGCCCGGCCCCGGCGGTCGCGGCCGACCGTCACCGCGGGGTGCGACGGGGCCGCGGGGTCGGCGGGCGTCAGCCACGGGCCGAACGATCGCCCCGGCGGCGTGGAGCCGAGGACGGCGCCCAGCCCCGCCCGCACCTCCGCGGCCCGTTCGCCGGTCAGCGGCGGGGTGAGCGTCACCGATTGGCCGTCGAGCCGCACGAGGACCGGCTCCGGCCCCTCCCGCCCGAACCACGGGCCGTGCCGGTCCAGCACGCCGTCCCCCGGCCGCACCGGCAACACGTCGTACCGCCGCAGGCTCCACCAGACCCGTTCCCATTCGATCTGCCGCGGCGTCGCCCGGAGCCACACCCGGGCCGACTGCATCCGGGCGCTCCACGTCGTGACGCCGACGATCAGCAGCGGAACGGCGGAGCAGGCGAGGCCCGCCCAGTACTCGCCCCCGCGCGGCCCGAACAGCCCGGCCGGCCCCAGCGCCGGCCCCCCCAGGATCACGGACACCGCGATCCCCGCCGAGGTCGCCACCCCCAGCGCCACGCCCAAGACCGCCCCCGCCCGACGATCGACGGGCGGGTGAAAGCTGGTCTCGTAGCTCGGCTCCTCGGGCTGGGCAGCGGATGCGGCGGGGGACGGTTCGGCACTCACCGCGGCCCCCGCGACCGGATCGTGCCGGGCGGGCGGGCGGGGGCGGGGTCGGCCGTCACGCGTCGATGGTAAGCTGTCACGCGGCGATGGTAGGCGCGGTCGGCGGCGAACCAGCGGGCGGGGGGCGGGGTGGGGGGCGGTCATGGCGAGGGCGCTCCGGGCGGCGAAAGGCGGATTGAAGTGCGGCGCAGCGGCGAACCCGGCCGCGGGGGGGGTCGAATCCTCCCGCGGTCGGGTCGCCGGTTCGAGTTGTCGCAGTGGGTTCACAAAGTGGGTTCACAGGTCGTCACGCTCGACGTTCGCCGTCCCGCCCGGCAGACGCCGGGCCCGGCCGATGTGCGCCGGGGTGGGGGGGAAGGAGGTGGGATACGGGCGCCGGGCCGGCGTTCGGAGGAACGCGGCGCCGGGCCTCGGGGTCGTGCCCGCCCGCGGGGCCGCGGGGCCGGGCGAGCGGTCGCTCGCTGGCTCTCCCGGACCGTCGCGAGGCGGGGGCGGCGTCCGTGCCGCCGGTCGGAACGGCGGATCGCAACGCCCCGCTGCGCAAGCCGGGCGTCACGGGAGCGGAGGGGCGGCGGCGTCCGTCATCAACGTCGGCCGTGCCCCGGCGCTCCGGAAAGACCCCGATCGCCGCCCGCCTCGATGCGGGGCGGCGTGTGATCGGGGGCCTCCACCCTTGGGAGGATCGGGACCTCTCCCGCGGTAAGTCCCACCCACCCCGGCGGTTGAAGAACCGAACTGCGATCGGCGATCCGGTCCGGCGGGCCGCCGGACGCCGCCGAACCGCCGGTCCCGCGGCGGTCACGGACAACCCCGCCCCCCGCCGGAATCGTGTCCAGTTCCCCCTCCCGGGCGTTCACGATCGTCAGCCAGACGCCCCCCCCAGGCGCCCCCGCCAATCAGCAGGAGGGCGGCGTCCTTCAGGCCGGCCTCGCGGGGCGGCATGGCGGCGGCGGTCCGCACCTCCAACCGCGGCGCCGCCCCCGGGTCGGCCCGCACCACGGTGAGCGCGGTCGCCGGGGGCAGCGGGGGGAACGGCCGTTCGCTCACCCCGGCAGCCTGTCCGAGGGGCCTGCGTCCCGCCAGCCGAACCGCCAATCGTGCGGCACGTCGGGGCGCCAGCCCAATGCCGTCAGCTTCGCCGCGACCCGGCCGGCGACGTGTGCGGCGAGAGCCGCGGCGTCCGGGCCGTCGACCCGCGCCAACAGAGACGCGGAGCCGCCGATCCACCGTGCAAGCCACGCCGGGCGGTCGCGGACCACCGAGAACGCAGCCGTCCGCGGCAGGTCGACGTCGGCGTCGGGATTGCCGCTCGGGGGGAAGCCGAGGGCGACGGCCCGCAGCCGGTCCCCCGGCCACCCGCGACGCATTCGGAACGGGCCGACGCCCGCTGATCGCCGCACCCACGCGGCCCCGGTCGCCGTGCGTTTCACATGCACCCGCACCGTCGCCGCCGAGCGGATCAGCCACACCGCGCCCGCCCCGGCCAACCCCACGCCCACCGCGGCCCCGCCCCAGGTCGCGAACGCCCCCACGTCGCGGGTCGCCCCGTAGACGACCAATCCGCAGAAGGCCGTCAGCCCGCCGACGACGGCGGTCGTCATCCGATCCGGCTGGCCAGCGCCGACCGCGTCCCAGGCGAGGGAGAGCCGGTCCGACTCCTCCCGCAGGACGCGGATGCCGGGGGGAACGGGCGACGCGTCGACCGGGTGTGCCACGACCAGCGCCGGCGGCGAGGGGCAGCGGTCGCCGTGGCCGGCGGCGTCGACGACCCGGGCGACGGCGGCGACGAGCCAGGCCCGATCGGACCCGGTCAGGTTTGGCGTGGCGAAGCCTGCGTCGCCGGCTCTTCGCCACCGCAGCGGGCGGGGGAGCCCGTCGTTCGCCTCCGGGGCCGGATCCCAGATCTAAGGCTGGACGATCGGCCCCCCCCGTCCCGGGTCTTCGTCGCCCGGCGCCGCGGTCGGGAACCGCAGCGTCGCGGTTTTCCAGCGGCCGAACCAGATTCGTTCGATCGTCAGGTCCTCCGCGGTCGCGGTCAGGCCCAGCCGGGTCGTCGGGTCGACCATCAGCCAGAAGATCAGACCTGTCCCGAGGAGCATCGCCCCGGACCACCCCGCCGCCACCGCCGCGACGGCCGTCTCGCCCTGAGTCCACAGCCGGACCGCGTAAAGCATGCACGCCCCCCAGAACCAAACCCCCGTCGCCCCGACCGACAGGTACGACAGCCAAGCGCCCGAACGGCCCACCGCCGCGGCGACCTGAACCTCCAGGAGCGGCTCCGGGCGCCACTCCGCCCGCACCACGGCGATGCGGGTGGGAGCAGGCAGCGGGGGGAAGGGGAAGGCGTTCAAGCGTCCCCGTCGCCCGGAGTGTCGTCTGCCGCCGGCGCCGCCTGCCAGCCGGTCGCTTCGAGGTGATGCTTGACGACCGCGGCGACCGCTTCGGCGAGGTCGCGGCCGCCGCCGAGGGTGAGGGGCAGGTGCGTCGCCCGCCGTCGGGGCGGGCCGAGCCGGACCGCGGCGACCGGGGTGCGGTCCGATCGGCCGTCGTGCATGCCGGTGCGAAAGTTCTCCCAGATGACCACGTCCCCGACACGGTCCCGCCGCACGTTGCGGGCGTATCCGAGCCCGCCCATCCCCCAGCGGACGGACAGGAACTCGTCGCCCACAATCGTCCGCGCCGTGCCCCGGCAGAGGGCGACCGTGCCGGCCGTCCAGACCAGACCGGCGACAGCGAAGGGCACGCAAAAGAGCAGCCCGAACGGGTCCGCCCAGTTCCCGTTCGCCCGGGCGTCGGCCAGTTCGTCCGCGACCATATGCCCCACGATCGTCCACCAGACCGCCCCGAACAGCACGCCGAAGCCGACCCAGACCCGCTTCGCGGCCGGCCAGCCGGGCCAGAGGCGCACCTCCACGACCGGCCGGCCGCGGGCGTCGGGCGACTCGCGGACGTGCGGGTGATCAACCCGCTCCCGGGCCGCGGCGGGCACGGTCCTCGGGGGTCCGTCCAGATCCGTGTTCCCCGGCCGCGTCACGCCGAGGGCGCCGTTGATCTCCGCGGCGACCCACCGCACCGTCGCCTCGTCCCACGCCGCCCCGAAGGCGACGGTGCGGCCGCGCTCCCCCTTCGGCCCGACCCGCACCTGATATCGGTCGACGCCGTTCTCCTCAAACGCCACTTCCCGCGTGGCCCGCTCGCCGGGTTCGAGCGTCGCGGTGCGGGTCTTCTCAAAGCCGAACCACTCCGTCCGCACCGCGACCCGCCCGCCCTCGGCCGTCAGCTCCGCGAGCAGCAGCGTGCGGGTGAACCGCAGCTTCGCCCAGATCAGCGCCACGCCGATCCCGACCAGAGGGAAGAGGCTGATGAACGGCAGGCCAAACCACGGCACCGGCCCGCCGCCCTGCCCCCCGGGGGCGGGATCCCAGTCGATCCCCTGCTGGATCGCGTCGCTCCAGAACAGTCCCGCGATCGGCCAGCTGAACGCATTCCAGAACAGGGCGAACCCCAGCAACGATCGCCCGTGCGGCGTCCCGGGCGGGACGCGGAGGACGAGTCGCGTGCCGCGTTCGACCACTTCAATGCGGGAACCGGGCGGGGGCGTCATGGCGGGGGCGGTGAATCAGCATCGGGGGGAGCGATCGCGGCGTTGATCCTGTCGGCCGCCCAGTCGCGACCGTCGCGGCCGAAGCCGGTGGCGAAGGTCATGCCGGTGACGTTCGAGCCGAAGCGGATCTGATACAGGACACGCTCGTTGTACTGCCCGCAGGCCTCGCACACGGCAGTCTCGCCGGGCCGGGGCGTTCGACGCTCGGTCGAGGGGCCGAGGACGCCGTTCTTCTCCACCGTCACCCGTTCGGGTCCGGCGGTGATGCGGCAGGAGACGTGACGGAGGTGGGAGGCGAACCACCATCCGCAAAGTCCGCCGGCGACGTTCAGGCCGAGGACCAGGAGCCAGACGAGGCCGACCGGCTCCCGGGGCGCCCACTCGAATGCGCCGCCGCACCAGAGCAGCGCGAGCAGCCCAGCGGCGCCCGACGCCCACAGCAACCAGAAGCGACGCCACACCTCCCCGCGCGTCGGGTCCGGGGGGAACTCGACGACCACCGGCGGGCCGACGTTCAGCAATCGCACCCCCGGCGGCGTGAGTTGCGGGTCGGGCGACGGCGGGTCGCCTGTCGGGTGCAGAGCCACGTTCAGCAGGTCCGCCAAGCGGCTCGCGGCGGGGCGGTCAAACGCCCCGCCCAGAAGCAGGCCGCGGTCCCCGCCGACCCGCACCCCATAGCTAGAGAGTCGTGCCAGTGATTCTCCTCCACCCGCGCCCGTTGGTGCGGAGCGAGCGGCAGGTCCGCCGGCCCGGTCCGGCCGCTCCGGACCGTCAGTCGGCCGGGCTCCGCAAACAGATGGGTTCGCCGTCTCCCGCGGCTCCACACCAGCCACCCGGCCGGGACGCCGGACAGCACGACGCCCGCCAGCGTCGCCGGCAGTGCGGGGACCAGTTCGGGCTTCCAAATCGTGAGGAACGCCCCGGACAGCCCGCCCATCATCCCGGCGCCGGCGCCGCAGAGCAGGACGATCGCCCACAGCGCCGATTGATCGGAATCATAGTATTCGATCGCCGAGCCGGTGCCGCCTGTCGCCGGGTCCGGCGGATGAACGACCTCAATGCAGAAACCGGTTACGGGCGGGGGCGTCATCAGCGCATGGTACCCGCAGGGGCGTGGTCGCCGCGGGTGGGCCGCTCCCGCTCGCCGGTGGCCCTCCGAGTCACGATCGGCGACAATGGAGCGACCGCCCGTTTCCCGCCCGTTCCCACCGCTCGCAATGCCCGACGCCCCCGCGACTGCCGCCCCTGCGTCCGGCCTGCTCCGCACCGGGGTGGTGCGGGGGCAGACGGTTCTGCTGGATCCCGGCCCAGCGCTGCCGAACGGCGTACGGGTGACCGTCGCGGCGGGGGACGCCGGCGGGGCCGCCCCGCCGCGGCCGGAAGACCTCCCCGGGTTCGGCGCCTGGCGTGAACACGCCGTGGAGTTGGATGCCCTTCTTGAGGAAACGGAGCGTGCCCGCCGTCTGCCCCGCCTGGGATCGGAGGAATAACCGGTGGGGTTCCCACTTGATACGAACGTGCTCACGGCTGACCTCAAGGGCGACCGCCGGGTGTTCCCGAAATGGATCCAGTACGGCGGGCGCCTGTACGTCTCCACGATCTCGCTGGCGGAGCTCGCCGTCGTCCCACACCTGCGACAGCCGGGCGCCTGGGCGGATCCGACGGCGATCGACGCGATGCTGACGACAGTCCGTCTGCTCGACGTCGACGAGCCGGTCGCCCGCCTCTACGGGAAAGTCGCCGCCGGCCTGTTCAACGCAGGTGCGCCGCTCCCGACCGCGGACCTGCTCATCGCCGCCACCGCCCTGCATCACGGGCTGACGATGGTTACCGCGAACCGCCGCCACTTCGACCCGGTCCCGGAACTGATCGTGCAGGACTGGATCGCAGCCTGAACGAGTTTCCTGAACGAGTTTGACGGGGCTCCGTCCCACTCGCCCCGGGGGCGGCCGCTCACCCCGGCGGCCAGGCGAGGGGGCGGCCGGCGAGGATGTGGAAGTGCAGGTGGAACACGCTCTGGCCGGCGTCGGCGCCGCTGTTGGTGACCACGCGGTAGGCGTCGCCGCAGCCCTCCTGCTGCGCGACCGCGTCGCAGACCCGCAGGCAGCGGCCCAGCAGGTTCACATCGTCGTCGGAGGCGGTCGCCAGATTCACCACCGGCCGCTTCGGGATCACCAGCACGTGCACCGGGGCCTGCGGGTTCACGTCCCGGAAGGCGAGGCAGTCGGGGGTGTCCAGCACCACGTCCGCGGGGATCTCGCCGTCGAGAATCTTCTGAAAGATCGTGCGTTCGTCGGGGGCGTCGGCCATGCGGCGACGGTAGCGGGAGGCGGCGCGACCCGCAAACTTGTCACGGACCGCGGGTGGAATCCCGTAACGCGGAGGCCCGGCGGGGCCTCCCGCGTGACGGCCCACGGGCGTGAGCTACGGTCGAGGGTCGCCCCTCCCGAGAACCCGTCCATGCTTCGCCTCCCGCCTCTCCGCCGCCGTGGAACGCCCCGCCGCGGGGCGGCGCTGGTGGAGGCGGCCGTGGTGCTGCCGATCTTTTTCCTGGCGATCCTGGCGATCGTGGAGTTCGGCCGGGCGATGATGGTGGGCCAACTGGTCACCAACGCCGCCCGGGAGGGCGCCCGCCGGGCGATCCTGTACGGCAGCGACGCCGCGGAGGTGGAGACGCACGTCACGGAGTTTCTGCAGAACGCCGCCCAGATCGCTCCCGCGTACGTGGAGATGACGGTCACCGTGCGGCCGGGGCCGGACCGCACCGGCCCCGCGCCGGCCGGTCTCGCCGACGCCGAGAGCGGCGACCGCGTCACGGTGCGGGTGGAAGTCCCCTGGGATCAAGCCGGCTGGGGCACGCTGCGGTGGCTGGGCGGCAAAAGCTTCCAGAGCGAAGCCACCATGCGGCACGAGTGAGGGGAAATTTGTGAATGGGGGATGCGGGATGGGGCGAACGATCACCCCAGCAGCTTCATCACCGCGGCGTAGCCGCCGAACGTGCCGGCCACCAGCAGGCCGGCGACGCTGAGGAACAGACAGGCCGTCCACGCCCGCCCCGGTCGCAGGTCCGGCGGGGCGACGCGGAACCGCAGCCAGACCGCGGAGACGCCCAGCACCGGCAGTAACAGGCTCTGGGCGACGCCGCCGACCACCACCAACAGCACCGGATCGGAACTGACGAAGGCGAACAGCCCCACGCTGATCGCCGTCAGCAGCACGGACAGCGCCTTCACCGCGGTGCGGTAGACGCCTTCCCCCTCCGGCAGCCAGCCGGCGATGCGGGCTCCGTCCGCCCACATGCGGGCGTTCGCCGCGGTCGCGATCAGCAGGGTCGAGTACAGCACCGCGACCGCCCCGCCCAGGAACAACTGCCCGGCGCCCGCTCCGAAGACCGGGACGAACGACGACCGCAGGACCGCGATCGTCTCCGTCCCCTCCGGCCGCACGCCGGCCGGGTGGAGCACGGCGGCCCCGATCAGGTAGAACGCCACCGTGCTGACGGTGTACACGGCCAGCGCCGCAAAGGCGTCCGCCCGCATCACCCGCATCCAACCGCGGGCCCGGGCGGTCCAGGCCGGGATCTCCGGGGAGCCGTCGGCGGGCCGCTCCCCGGCGAAGCGGGCGTAGCCCTTCTCCAAGCACCAGTACGGGTACGCGACCAGTTCCGTCGCCCCCACGCCGATCAATCCGAACGCGGCGAGGGCGAGGAAGACGGCGTCCGGGGCGTCGACGAGATCGTTGAGCGGGTTCAAGCCGGCCAGCAGATCGCCGGACGGGAGGGCGAAGGCGTCGCTGGTTTGCAGGGCGACGGCGTTGCCGACGGTCAGCGCGGTAAACGCCGCGACCAGCACGGCGGAGAGGGCTTGAATCAGCCGGTAGCGCCCGCCCCACAGCAGCGCCGCGGTGATCGCCCCCGCCGCCGCCGCCCAGAGCGCCGGGCCGCGTCCGGCGAGCCGGTCCGGCAGTCGTTCGCTCACGGACGGGAACGCCAGGTCCATCGCCTGCCCCACCCCGCCGGCGAGCCCGCCGACCTGCCCCAGCTGGGTGAGCATCATCAACGCCCACAACCCGATCACCCAGTTCACCCGCCGCCGCGTTCCGTCGGCCGTCCGGGCGCCGGTGGGGAGCCGCGGACCCGGCACGAGATTCAGCAGGTCCAGCGTGGTGCGTCCGGTCGCGACCGCGGCCCGACCAAGTTCGATCTGCACGAACACCTTGATCCCGCACCCCAACAGGATCAGCCAGAGCAGCCCGATCCCCACCGCCGCCCCCGTTCCGGTGGTGGCGATGAGTTCGCCGGACCCGACGATCGCCCCGGCGATGATGACGCCGGGGCCGAGGTGGCGAAGCGTGCCAACGAGCGTCGTCGGGGGATCAGCGGTCCGGGAATCGGTGCTGGGCGGGTCGGCGCTGGGCGGGTCGGGCGGGGCGCTCGACGGCGAGCCGTCGGCTTGGGGGGAGGGGGCGTTGCGATCCGCGGTCACAACTGTCCCTCCGCCACGTCGATCGCCCGCAGCAGCGCCCGGGCCTTGTGCACCGTCTCCTCGTATTCAAGGGCGGGCACGCTGTCCGCGACCACGCCGCAGCCGGCTTGCACGTCGACCGTCTGACCGACCATCACCATCGTCCGCAGGGCGATGCAGACGTCCATATCCCCGCCGAAGTCGACGTATCCCACCGCCCCGCCGTAGGGGCCGCGGCGGTGCGGTTCGAGCTCGTCGATGATCTCCATCGCCCGCACCTTGGGGGCGCCGCTGACCGTGCCGGCCGGCAAGCCGCTGCGGAGGGCGTCCAGCGCCGTCAGCCCCGGTTTGAGGGTGCCGGTGACGTTGGAGGTGAGGTGCATGACGTGCGAGTACCGCTCCACTTCCATCACGTCCGTCAGCCGCACGCTGCCGAACCGGGAGACCCGGCCCACGTCGTTGCGGGCGAGGTCGATCAGCATCACATGCTCCGCCCGCTCCTTGGGGTCCGCGAGCAACTCCGCGGCCAGCGCGTCGTCCTCCGCGGGCGTCGCCCCCCGCTTGCGGGTGCCGGCGAGCGGGCGGATCGTCACGTCGCGTTTGTGGTCCTCCGGCGTGGCGTCGCCCCGCGTCTCCACCCGCACCATGATCTCCGGGCTGGCCCCGATCAGCGTGCAGTCCGGGCCGTCCAGGAGGAACATGAACGGCGACGGATTCACCACCCGCAACGCCCGGTAGATGTCCAACGGCCGGGCGTGCGTCTCCCGCCGGAACCGCTGGCTGGGGACGAACTGGAACACGTCGCCGGCGGCGATGTACTCCTTGCCTTTCAGCACCGCCGCCTCGAAGCCCGCGCGGGTCATGTTGCTGACGGGATCCGGCAGTGGCGGCTGTCCGGAGGCTCGCGGGGCGACCGGATCGATGTCCGTGATCGGCAGGTCGATCGCCCCCTGTTGCAGTCGGCGGACCGTCTCGTCCACCTTCCGGCAGGCGTCGTCGTAGCTCGCCGCGGGGTCCCCGCCGTTCGCCGTGGCGTGGGCGATCACCAGCACGGTCTTCGAGATGTGATCGAAGGCCGCCAGCCGGTCGTACAGCCCCCATTGCATGTCCGGCAGACCGCGATCGTCCTCCGGGGCGTGCGGCAGCCGTTCGACGTATCGGACCGTGTCGTACCCCGCGAAGCCGACCGCCCCTCCTCGAAACGCCGGCAGTTCGCCGGGCCGCAGGCCGGGCGGCGTCAGCACGCGATACCCGCCCAGCAGACGTTCCAATTCCGCGAGCGGGTCGGCCACGTCGTGCGTCGTCTCCCCCGTCGGCCGCCGCACAACGACGCGGTGGGCGTCGACCGCGGTCTGCCGCGCCTCGATCGTGAGGAACGGGTCCGATCCGGCGAAGCTGTACCGCCCGACCTTCTCCCCGCCGACGACCGATTCAAACAGGAAGCCCCGCCCCCCGCCCCGGAGCTTCTGGTACGCGGCGACCGGCGTGAGGGCGTCCGCGGTCAGCCGGCGAAACACCGGAACCAGCACGGTTTGGCCCGCCTCGTCAGACGGGCGATCTTCGTCTGCCGCGGCGGCGAGTTCGAGGAAGGCGTCGCGGGTCGGGGTGTGGCGTGCCGGCATCGGGCGGGCATGGTGCGACGACTCTCCGAGGTTCGCCACCCTGCGCCGTCCCGCGTCGGACGGCCGTCGCCCCGCGGAGTCGTCCGCTCATTCCGCCCATCATTCCGCCCGGCGCAGGTCGCCCCCTCGCGTTGACCGTCCCCCCGGGCGATCTAGAATCCGCTCTCCCCCGTTCGCCGACGCCCGATCTCGCGGCACAGGTGCGGATCGCAGCCGACGAAAGCTCTCCCCGGTGCACCTCGACACGCTGACCGCCAACAGCGGCGAGTGGCTCCGCGGCACCGGGCCGGACAGCGACGTGGTCGTCTCCAGCCGCATCCGGCTGGCCCGCAACCTCTCCCAATTCCCCTTCCCCGTGCGGGCGGAGGACGCCACCAAAGCGGAGGTCTACGCCCTGCTGTCCGGCACGCTGGGCGACTTGGACGCCAGCCCGACCCTGCACCCGTTCGACCTGGAGGGCTTGGACGAACTCGACGCCCAATTGCTGGTCGAACGTCAATTGATCAGCCCCGAACTCGCCGAGGGGGACGGCCCCCGCGGCGTCGCCGTCAGCCGGGACGAAACCGTCTCGGTGATGATGAACGAGGAGGATCACCTGCGGATTCAGGTGCTCGCCAGCGGGTTCGACGTGAACGGCGCCTGGGCGAAGGCGAACGCCGTCGACGACGCAATTGAGGAGGACCTGCCGTACGCCTTCGACGAGCAGTTCGGTTTCCTCACCGCCTGCCCGACGAACTGCGGCACCGGTCTGCGGGTCAGCGTGATGCTGCATCTCCCGGCGCTGGTGCTGACCAAGGAGATCCAGAAGGTCTTCCAAGCCCTGCAAAAGATCCGGCTGGCCGTCCGCGGGCTGTACGGCGAGGGCTCCCAGGCGATGGGCGACTTCTATCAGATCAGCAACCAGGTCACCCTGGGGCTGAGCGAAGAGGAATTGGTCGCCAAGGTCGCGGAGGTCGTCCCGAACATCATTTCGTACGAACGACGGGTCCGCAAAGCCCTGGTCCGGCAGGACCGTCGGAGCCTGCACGACCAGATCGCCCGCGCCCACGGCGTGCTGCGGTCGGCCCAGACCATCAGCAGCGACGAGACGATGGGGCTGCTGTCGTCGCTCCGGCTGGGCGTGAATCTCGGCCTGATCGACGAACTGGAGCCGGCGACGGTCAACGAGATGTTCATCCACACCCAGCCGGCCCACCTGCAAAAATTGAAGGGGGAGGAGCTCGGCTCGCCGGAGCGCAACGTCGCCCGCGCCGGCTATCTCCGCGAGAAGCTCGCGCACGCGGAACTCGATACGGATGAGTAACGCCGGTTAGCCGCTGTTTCAATACCAACCCGAAGCGTTAGCGAGGGCCTTTAGCCGCTGTTTCAATACCAACCCGAAGCGTTAGCGAGGGCCTTCGCGCAGCGGAACACGCCCCGCCGGGCTGCGCCCGGCGCTCTCGCTGACGCTTCGGGTTGACCGAGCGTGAGGTTCTGAAACAGCGTCTCAGCCGCGACCGAAGGGAGCGTGCGGGAGTCGCCCGGAGCGTGCCCGCCGGCGCGGCATCACGTCACTCCGCCCGCTGACCGGTGAAGTAGTCCGGGGCGTCCTTCCACTTGATGTTACAACCGACGCTCGGCCGCTGCTTGTCCGGCGGGACCGGGGCGCCGGCGATCACCTGCTCCGCGGCCGCACGCAAGTCGCCGCCGGTGACCGGCTCCTCGTTCCCCGGCCGGCTGTCGTCGAACTGCCCGCGGTAGGCGAGCCGGTGCTGCGCATCGAACAGGAAGAAGTCCGGGGTGCAGGCCGCCCGGTACGCCTTCGCAGCGCTCTGGTCTTCGTCGTGCAGGTACGGGAACGTGTACCCGATGGTCGCCTTCTCTTCGGCCATGTTTGCGAAGCTGTCGTCCGGATAGGCGTCGGCGTCGTTGGAACTGATCGCGACGAGGCTCAGGCCTTTGGATTGGTACTCCTCCCCGAACTTCGCCAGATGGTTGCGGAGGTGCTGCACATAAGGGCAATGGTTGCTGATGAACATCACCAACAGCGGCTTGCCGGCGTAGTCCGACAGGCTCACCGTCCCGCCGTCGCCGGCGGCGGGCAGGGAGAACGACGGGGCCGGCGTGCCCAGTTCGAGCATCGTGGAAGCGGTTCTGACCATCGTGATGAAGTGCGTTGTGAGAGACGGATTGAACCGTCAGCCCAACGTCCCGCGGAGCGTCCGTCAACCGGACCCTCCCCAAGGCTTCACGCTTCAAAACACCCCGCGACGCACGCGGTGGGCGTACGTCGCGGGGCGGCGGGGGCTCCGGCGAAACGAACCGGTCGGCTCAGAAGCAGACTTCCAATCGCACGTCGCCGGCGTGGATCACGGAGGCTTCGCTCAGGCCGGCTCGGTACTGCGTGCTGAGTCTCACCGGGCCGTCGCCCAGCGTCAGGCCCGGGCCGAGGACCACGCGGTCGGCGGTGAAGTCCGTGCCGCGGGCGGTGAACCGCGCGTTCGGGGCGGCCAGCAATCGGGCGTCGTAGTCGCCGATCGTCCCGGCGGAGAGGTCCCGGCTGTAAAACGCTTCGCCCGTCAGCGTCGCCGGCACGGCGCCTAGCGCCAGCCGGCGGCCGGCCCGCACGCCGAGGCGCCCCCGCAGTTCCTTCAGACTCGAATCGTCCACCGCCAGGGCGCTCACCCCGCCGGTCTCCGCGAAGCCGTCGCGGTCCGTCTGGACGTACCGCAGCCCGGCGACGGGCGTGAGGAACGAGCCGGGGCCGCCAAACAACGACCCGACCTCCAGATCGCCCGCGGCGAGCGTCCCGTCAACATCCGCCGAGGTGCGATCGGCGAGCGGGAACAGCGGGTTGTCGATCGCGAAGGAGCGGCGGGCCTCCCCCTCGCTCGCCCCGCCGAAGCCGGTCGCGCGGACATAGCTGCGCCCCATCGAGGCCCGGGCGAAGCCGCCGACGCGGTGCACCTCGTCGGTGACGCTGGAGTTCGCGTTCGGCACGCGGGTCGTGACGGATTCGAACCCGTAAAACGCCCCCACCTCCAGGCAGCCGTTGGAGCCGACGAACAGCCGCGACAGCCCGACCGCCACGCCGTTCGCTCCCAGCTCCGCCCCGGCGGCGTTGCCGTCGCCGCTCACCCGGCCGCCGGCGCCGTAGGTTTCGAGCCAGCCCCGCAACCCTTCGTCACCGGCACGCCCGTTTCCATACTGAACGGCGCCGCAGTCGCCGCAGACCAGCGGGTAGACCGCGTCGCGTCCGCCGAGTACGTCCAGGAACTGCAGGTTGCTGCGATTGAGGGCGGTCAATTGCGTGCCGTACAACTCGCCGGACAGCCCGTTCAGGGCGTTCCGCACGTCGGCGGGGTCGGTGAGGGTGTCCAGTGCGTCGAACAGCCCGCCCAACCCCGCGGCGCCGCGGCCGGCGTCCAACGCCCCCGCGACCGCCCGGGTGTTGAAGGTGTCGCCGACGGGAGCGAACGACACGTTGTTCGCCACCACGAGGGCGAGGAAGTTCGGCCCGATCAGTTGGGCGAATCGCTGCCCGGCGGCGGGGTTGTTGACGGTGACGGGGGCGAGCACCGTCAGTCCGCCGGCGGCGGTGAGGAACTCGTACCGCGTGCCGACGACGAAGCTGCCGGCGCCGAACGGCAGCGGGTTGACGGTCCCGCCGTTCACCGTCGCGGCGCCGGTGACGGCGATCTGATCGAAATCGGTTCCCGCGACCGGGGCCGCGGCGGGTTGCAGTTCGATGTCGTACACGGCCGTCGGCGTGCCGGCGAAATCGCCGACGATGTTCAGCACGCCGGGGCTGTTGCCCGGGGCGATGCGTCCGCTGGCGACCACGTCGCCGACGATCGTGCCGGCGCCGGTCAGCAAGCCGCCGTTCAGCAGCAGGCGGGCGGCGGACAGGTTGCCGTTCACCCGAGCGATCCCGCCGGTCACGGTGGCCTCGCCGACCAGCGACAGCATCCCGCCGGTGCGCACGTCCAGCAGCCCGCCGGACACCGCCGCGGAGCCAGCCGCGAAGGGGCTGCCGGCGTCGACGGTCACGCCCGATCCGCCGCCGGCGACCGTCAGGGGTCCGGTCAGCGTCGTCGTCGCCCCGCCCGTGTTGAAGACCTGCCCGCCGCCGGTCGCGGCGAGGCTCGTGCCGCCGAAGGTTCCGCCGTTGCGCAGCGTGAGCGACGAGTTCGCCCCGTCGACGGTCGCCGCGTCCGTGAGGGTCAGCGAAGTTCCGGCCCCGTCCACCGAAGCCGCCGCCCCGCCGGTCACCGCCAACGAACTTCCGGCGAAGGCCCCGGCCTCACGGATTTCCAGTCTGGATCCAGCCCCGTTCACGGCGGCGCCGCCGAGAATGGTGGCCTGGGCGCCGGCGCTGGCCACAAGCGCCCGCCCGCCGCCCGACACGTTCAGCGAACCGGCTTGGAACTGCCCGCCGTTGGACGCCGCGTTGAACGTGCTGCCGACCAGGAGCCGCGACTCCCGGAGTGCGTCCGCCCCGTCCACGTTCACCGCACCCGAGAACGTCATCGTCGATCCGGCTCCCAGCACCTCCGCCAAGCCGCCGTTGACGAGGTTCAACGCGGTTCCGGAGACCGCTCCGCCGGCAGTCGATTGCAGGCTGGATTCCCCGCCATTGACGGTTGCATCGCCGGTCAGGTTGAACTGCGAGCCGGCGCCGTCCGCCTCTCCCAGTCCGCCGTTCCTCAACAGGAGCGTATTCCCGTTGAAGACGCCGCCGGCTCCCGCCGTCACCCGGCTGCCGAATCCGTCGACGGTGGTGGCGCCGAAGATATCAACCCGGCCGGCGCCGAGGTCGCCGATTTCGACGGTGCCGAAGTTGGAGACATCCAGCGATCCCGCGGCGACCTGACCGGCGCCGCCGGAGACGTCCAGGAGCGTCCCGAAGCCGCTCAGGCTCAGCAGCCCGGTCGCCGTCCGCGGGCCGGCGGCGGGAGGGAACGCCGGGCGAACTTCCGGCCCGCCGGCGGCGGTCGTGCCCTGGTATCCGGGGACGGCGCCGACGAACAACTGCCCTTCGACTGTCACACTCGGTCCGCCGAAGCCCGGGGCGCTCGCCGTGAACTGCCCGGCGGATGCCCCGCCCGGCTGCGTGGTGATCAACCCGCCGGCTTCGATCAAGACATTGTCGCCGGTGGTGGTGAAGTCCAAGGCTTTCAACCACCCGTTCGGCCCTTGAACCGTCAACGGCGCGGTGGTGACGAAGTCCGCCGGCGGGGCGGCCTGCTCAGTGGTGACCGTCTGAGCCACCGCCGCCGACGGCAGGCTGCCCAGGGCAAATGCTGCGGCGGGCAGCCAGGGCAGCGCCCGTCGGAACCACCGACGCCGCGACGGGCGATCGACGTGGGCGGCGGAGCGGCGGAGCGTGGCGGGGGACGTCATCCTTGACGGTATCCGAGGGGCGGCTTGTGGCATGACGGCGGACGCCAGACTGGGCGTTCCGGTCGACCCTCGAATCGGCGTCCTCGGCGCCGCCGCATCAGGACCGGACTGTTCGGCCCCCACCGATCGCACTGAACCGGCAACAGGCTCGCGTCTCTTCCGGTAGCCGTGTCCGACGGGCGTCGCCTGTCGACCGGCAATCGACATCGTCGCTGACGCTTCAGTGCGGTCTGAGAACCGACTCAGTTCATGAAGTCCTCCTTCGATCGCCGGCTCAGCCCGCCGGCGGCGCGTACTTTGCCAGCAGCGGGGCGACGACCGTCGCGGAGACGAACCGGTGCAGCTTCCCCTCCACGGACTCCCCGCCGAAGCGGGCGATCTGCTTGATCAGGCTGCTGGAGACGTGCGAGAGGTTCTCGTGCGCCATCAGAAACACGGTCTCAAGTTCCGGGGCGAGGGTGCGGTTGGTCAGGGACATCGTCAGTTCCGCCTCGATGTCCATCAGGCTGCGCACGCCTCGCAGCAGCGCCGCGGCCCCCGCCTGCCGGGCGAAGTCGACGGCTAAGCCGTCAAAGGTGGCGACCGTCACGTTCGGCAGGTCGGACAGCGCCGCCCGCACCAGATCGACGCGCTCGTCGGGGGTGAACAGCGGGTTCTTATCCGGGTTGATGCCCACCCCCACCGTCAGCCGGTCGAACAGCCGGGCGCCGCGGCGGATGATGTCCTCGTGCCCCAGCGTGACCGGGTCGAAGCTGCCCACATACGCGGCGTGCCGCGGGTCGGGGGGGGGGGCCGAGGACATGGAAACGCGGTGCGAGCGGGAATGGGAACGGTTCAGCCTACCGCCGCCCGGCGGGCGGCGGCCCGGGCGATTAGACTGGGCGCGTCGAAGATCGCCGGCTCCGCCGCGAATCCCCCCCATCCGTTCCCCGCCGTACCCGCCCCCGCGCCGCCGTGACCGTCCACGCCTCCTCCTCGTCCTCCGCCAGCTCGCACAGCACGCACTCCGCCGCGTCCGGGGCCGCGTCCGGGGCCGCGTCCGGGGGATCGGGCGCCGTGCAGTCCGCCGTCGATCGGGTGCGATCGGAAGTGGAACGGCTGGTCGAGACCGCCGTCAATCAGGGCGAGCGGGCCTTGGACGCCGTCGGCATCAAGCCGCCGCCCCGCCGCCCGCCGCTGCCCCCGTTGGACCTGACGGACGCCCCGGAAGCGGTCTTGGTGCGGGTCGACCTCCCCGGCGTGCAGCCGGGCGGCGTGACCGTCGACCTGTCCGGCAGCGTCCTGAACATCTCCGGAACCCTGCCCGCCTTCCCCCCGGCCCCCGCCGCGACCGCGGTGATTAGCGAACGGCCGCACGGCACGTTTAGCCGGTCCGTCTCCCTGCCCGCCGCCGTCGATCCGGGCGGGGTCCACGCCGAACTCAAGCACGGGCTGCTGACCGTCACGCTGGCAAAGAACTCCGCCGCCGCCAGCCACTCCATCCCCGTCAACGCCTCCCAAATCGACTGACGCCTGGTCGCCCGGTCGCCCGGAGGCTACCGCCCGGATGCTGACGCGGGAACCAGTCGAACCCCCTTCACAGTCACCCGCACCCGCAGGCCCGCGGCGTCCGCCATCTCGTCCAACACGGCCCGCACGGTGATCGGACCCGGCTGATCGACGCGAACGGGCACGTCGCCGTTCGCCTCGATCGTCACCCGGGTTCGCAGCAGGTCCTCGACGTTCAACACCGCCTCCCGCAACGGGCGGGCGACGGGCATCTGATAAGCGGAGAGCGTCGCTGCCAGCCGGCGTTCGATCCGTCGCACCGCCACGTCGTCGCCCGGTCGGGGGGCGGCGACCGGCGGGCGGACCGGCGGCGGTTCCGGCGCCTCGACCAACGGCGGGTCGCCGGGCGAGGAACTGACCGGCGGCTGAACCATCGGCGGCGCATCCGGCAGCGGCGCCACCGGTTCGACGGCCACGGGGAGCGCCGGGGCGACGGGCACGACCGGCGCCGGGGCGACCGCGATCGGCGGGACCGGACCCAAATCGCCGGACGGCGGATCGTCCGACGGCCAGACCAACCAGCCCGCCGCGACGGCGCACGCCAGCCCGATCGCAGCGAGGGCGAACGGCCAGCGCGGGGTCGCGCGATCGGCGGTTTCGTCCAACGCCCGGACGGTGACCGCTCCGTCTTCATCCCGGCGGAGCAGCAGCCCCACGCGGCAGGACGGGCAGTCAAACGCCCGGCCGACGGCGTCGCCCCGCACCCGCAGCGCCTCGTCGCAGGCGGGGCAGCGGAACGCCGCGGGCTTCCGTCGGGAGGAACGGCTCACGGGCGACTCGGGTTCATCGGCGACGGGGGCTCATCGGCGACGGGGGTTCATCGGCGACGGGGGCTCATCGGCGACGGGGGCTCATCGGCGACGGGGATTCATCGGCGATTGGGGGGAGGGGCGACGCTCACTCCGCCGGCGGGCCGGGGCCGATGGACAACGGGGTGTGCCCGGCGGCGGCGGCGGCTTTGTAGGTCGTGACGAACAGCGTCCCCGGCTGCGGCACGTCCGCGACCATCGCGAGCTTCGGGTGGTTCTCCATGATCCGGGCGATCGCCTCCCGGGCCGACACGCGGCCCAGGGCGAACGTCTGCGTCATGTTCTGGGTCATCCCGCCGTCGCGGATCGCGTTGCCGTCCAGATCCACCGCGAACTTCGCCTCCTCCCCGATGTACAGGAACGCCTCCTGCATCGGGGTGCGGCGGAAGTCGACCTCGATCGGCCGGTCGAGTTTCTCGACCAGCGTCGCGTTATCCGGGGCGACCGCCGCGACGGCGGTCGGCGCGGCGGTGCGAGCGCCGCTGAGGCCGGCTTCCCAAGTGAGCAGCGAGGCCAGGGCGATGTTCGGTGCAGCCTGCGGCGGCAGCTTCACCGCCGCCCGGTAGACCCGTCCCTCCGCCCCGCCGACGCGGCCGTTCACCGCCGCGGCCACCATCGCCGGCAACCGGCCGACCAACCGTTGACGGCCCACCGTCGCCGGCACCAACGTGCGCACGTACCCCAACAACTGTTCCGGCAGATCGGTCAGAGCCGCGGACGCCGTCCGGCCCAGCGTGCTGGATACGTCCTCGGTGGTGCCCCGCACCGCCAACGTGACCGCGACCTCCCCGCCGCCGCCCGCCGCCGGGCCGATGCCGATCGCCACCGCCTCCGACCACCCGCCGAACGCGTCCTGGACGGCGTCGGACAGCGGCCGCACCGGCTCCGGGAACAGCGTGTCGCGGTGCAGTTCCAAGTCCAGCGGTTGAAACAGCGCCGTCAGCGGGGCGGAGCGATCCGTCGCCGGCAACAGCCCTTCGACGCCGGGCGAGGTGAACGTCGGCCCCGTCAGGTCCGTGGCGTACTCCGCCGGGGCCACCGCCAACCCGAGCGGCAGGGCCGCGGCGTCCTGCGGATCGTTGAGCACCAGAATCACCTGATTCCGCTCCGCGTCGACCTGCATCGGGACGTCGTATTGGTTCGACAGCGTCCCCCGCAGGTTCCGGATCAACTCCGACCGCTGCGGCGGCGTGACGAAGGTGAACACCGCCGCCGCTTTCGGCACGCTGCCCCGCGGCCCTATCACCCAGCCGATCGTGCATTCTTCGATCTCTTGCGGCGGATAGCCGGTGAAGTCCCGGAGGGCCGCGGCCGCCCACACCTCCAGCGGACCGGTCGCTATCCGGGCGAGCTCCCATTGGTCCCCCCACAACTCCGCGGGCCGCATGTGGACCAGCAGGGAGACCCCCGCCGGCATCGACCGCAGCGTGATCGGCTCGACTTCCCGATCGCCGGCCGCCAACGCGGACGCCGCCCCGGCGGACATCTCGTATCCGGTGGTCTCCCGCACCCGAGCGGCTTCCCGTTCCTGACGAACTTCCGCGGAGGCCTGCCTCGGACCGGTCGGCTCGTTCATCGCCTGATTGACGAAGTACGCCACGCCCCCGAGCCCCAGCGCCGACAGCACGCCGACCACGATCTCCGGCGTGCGGCTCCGTTTCCTGCTCTGACGCCGGCGCTTCAACACCGATCCCTCCGGCTCCGCCGCCTTCAGCACCGGCGCCCCCACGGGGGCGCCGGCCGGCGCGGACGGTGCGGCGGGGGTCGACGGTGCGGCGGGCGCCGATCCGGCGTCGTCGAACGTCCCGCCGGCGGGGCTGTCGAGTTCCAGCTCGACGACCGGTTCCGGCTCTTCTAGCTTGAATTGATGCGCCAGCTCGGGCACTTGCCGATCTTGCCCAGCACGCGGCGGTCGCGGAGCTTCAGGATCGACCCGCACTTCGGGCAGGGCAGACGGAACGGTTTGCCGGTCGGCTTGTCAGACACGCTGTGCGTCCCCGCGGGAGGAGGGTGGATCGTCCGCCGCCGATTCGGCTGCTTCGGCCCGGAGGAGGGCTTCGGCGAGGGCGAAATCGGCCGGGGTGGTGATCTTGAAGTTGCGGGCGGAGCCGGGCGTGACCGCCACCGGCACGCCGGCTCGTTCGAGCAGTTCCGACTCGTCCGTCGCCGGCGGCTCGGAGCGTTCGGCGCCCCCTGAGCGGAGGCGCAGGGCGAACGCCCGTCGCATCAGATCCGCCCGGGCGACCTGCGGCGTCTGGGCGGCCCACAGATCGTGCCGCGGGACCGTCTCCACCACGCGACCGTCCCGTACCCGTTTCACCGTGCTGGCGAGGGGGGCGGCCAGCAGGGCGGCGCCGGTCGCGGCGGCGGCGGCGAAGACCGCGTCCAAGTCCTCCCGCGAGACCAGCGGGCGGGCGGCGTCGTGCACGGCAATGAGATCCGCGTCGCCGCAACGGGCGACGCCGTTCGCCACGGAGTCCACCCGCTCCGCCCCCCCCGCGGCCACGACGACCCGATCGCCGGCGCCCTGTTCTCCTGACAGCACGTCCTGGTTCTCCGCGGCGAATCGCTCCACGTCCTCCGGGGCGACGACCAGCACGGCCCGCACGACCTGCGGCAGCGCCGTGAACGCGCGCAGCGAGCGGCGCCACAGCGGCACGCCGGCCAGTTCCGCGTACGCCTTCCGCACCGGCCCGCCCAACCGCGAGCCGCGACCGGCGGCGGGCAGCACGACGGCGACGGTCGGGCCGGTCATACGGTCGGGCCGATCATGGGGGAATGCGGACGGAACGAGCGGGATGCGGGCGAGCCGCCATCCTACCGCCCCGCCCCGCCGGATTCTGCCCGACGCCCCCGCACGCCAATGCTTGCCACGGTTCAGGGGGCGCCCGGTCAGAACGCGTCCCGTCAGGGGGCGACCGGTCCGGCGACCGGCGATTCCCCGGCGAACGCCTTCTCGTCCAGCATCGCAGCCCGGGCGCTGGTCTCCGTGGCGAGGGCGTCGACCCGGGCGAGGCGGGCGTCGTGCGTGCGTTGCACGTCCACGCGGTGCGACCGCAGCGGGCGAACCAGCGACCGCGTGAGCCAACCCTGCCGGGCGGCCCGGTCTTCGTCCGGCACGCCCGCCTCCGCCGCGGCGCCCGCCAGCAGGGCGAACCCGTCGTCGGTCGCGGCGAGGCTTTCGGCCACGTCGTGCAGGGCGATGCCGGTTTGCTCCGGCCACCCGTTTCGACGCTGGTCGTGCCCTCGCAACTCCCACCGCGACTTGAGAACCTGGAGGAGTCCGTTCGTGGTGTCGTAGCGTTCGGCGGCGTCGGGGATGAGGTCGGGGTGGGCGCGCAGCGTCTCCAAAGCGTCGCACACGCCCCGCACGCTGCGGTCGCCGGCGGGCGCCCGGTGCACCCCGGCGAGGAGGCACCGCAGCAAGGCGCCGGGGCGGTCGCCGCGGCGGGCGTACAACCGCGCCAACTCGCCCGGCAGGGCCGGGGTGACCATCGGATCGTAGGGGGCGGCGAACGCTTCGAGCGCGGCGAGATTCGCATCCGTCAGATCCGTGGCCGCCCCGAGGGCCTCCACGAACTGGACCCGGCGTTCGTCCTCCGGGTGCTGGACCGCCTGCGGCCCGGCGGACGTTTGTCGAATCACGCTGCGAACGCTTTTCATCAGGCGGGACTTCAACTCTTTGCGATACGCCCAGGGACGGTCCGGGGAGGTGAGGTGCATTTCGCGGCGGGCGATCACCTCCTGGAGGCGATGATCGACGCGGGAGCGTTCCACCTCCGGCACCGCCGAATCGAGCAGCCGGCCCGCGACCGGGGCGAGCGCCGCGGCGACGGCGGCCGGTTTGTTCGTCCACGCCTGCATCGCCCGCGGCAGGGCGAACGCGGCCCGGCCGTCCGCCGCGGCGACCGGCTCCACGTCCCCGATCAGGTCGTTCATCCGATCCGGGGCGACGGCGATCAGGTTCAGCGGCACGCTCCAGTCCCAGCCGCATTCGGCCATCAACTCGCGGACGTGCCGGTGGTCCGCCCGCACGCCCAGCCGGGTGTCCTGCAGCCCGGCCGCGGCGTTCGTCCCGAGCAGCGCGAACTCCCCGCGGCCGACCTCCACGCACCGCACCTCCGCAAACGCCGTCCGCCAGGTTGCGGCGGCGGCGGCGAGGGCGGCGGGGCCGCAATCAATCGTCCGCACCCGCCGGCAGGCCACGCCGTCGTCCGTCAGCAGTCCGGCGATCCGTGCTGCGTACGCCGTGGATTCCTCCGCGGCGGCGTCCGCCGTGCCGGGGTGCGGCGGGTCGGCGATGACCACGTCGAACCGGGCCGCGTCCCGCAGTTCGGCGCTGCGAACCGCGAGGGGCGGATCGAGCGACAGCAGGGCGACGCGATCGTCCGCGAACGGATCGACCGCCCGGCCGCGTTTCAGTTCGTCCCGCACGGCGGCGACCGCGTTTGGGCGGCCGTCGCAGGCCACGATCTCCCGCACCGGGAACCGAGTCACCGCGTCCGCGACCGCGGAAGAAGACGTGCCCAGGAGCAGCACGCGGTTCGGCGCTTCAACCCAGCAGAGCGGCAGCACGGCCCGCAGCGTGGCGGCGGTGTCCCGCGGGGCGAGCGCCGGCTGTAACGCCATGGCCGCCTCGGGCAGCCCGTTGTGTCGCACCGTCAGCAGCGTGCCCTGCTCTCGGAACAGCGTGACGGCGCCGCGGGACGTTTGGACACGGACCCGCTCCCGGGCGTCGTCGAGGTGAACCAGCGTGCGGCCGGAGACGCCGCCCTGCCAGGCCAGCGCCGGCAGCACGCCGAACAGCGTTTTCTCCGCGTCGGCCGGCGGGCGGTTCCACTGCGTGACGCACAGCGCCGCCGTCGTCGCCGCGACCGCGACCGCGATCCGCGGCCGCCGTTCGAAGGCCACGCCCCGCAGCGCCGCGACCGCCGTGACCGCCGCGGTGACGGCCAGCGTTCCGATCAGCACGGCCCCGTCGGGCGCCGCCGTCAGCAGCGCCCCGCCGATCAACAAACCCGCCGCGAAGAACAGCACGCTCGCCCCGCCCCGGTCGCCGCCCGCCCGCCCGGCGACGCCGGCGCCGACGCACGCCGGCAGCAGGAACGCTGCGGCGCACAGCGTCCTCAGGAGGGTGAGCAGCGTGGGGGATTCAGCCGTCGCGTTGGCCCACAGGTTCCAGCCGACCCAGGCGCTGCCGAGGGCGAACGCCGCCGCCGTGCCGACCGCGGCAATCGTCCCGCCGACGATCGCCCGGCGATCCCGCCGCAGGCGACCGGCAATGAGCAAACCGGCCCCGAGCCCGGCCGCCGCGAGCGCCGCCCGGCCGAGGGCGATCTCGATGGTGAGGGGGAAGTACGCCGCCGCCGCCCGCAGCCCCGCGGCGACGAGTGCCCCACCGCACAGCGCGACCGCCACGGCGGACGGGGCGAAGGAACCCGTGCTCGTTGGGCCGTCCTCAATCGGTGCGGTTCCGGTTCCGGTCGAACTGAGCAGCGTGGCGACGCCCGCCGTCAGCAGCGCCCCGAAGGCCGCGGCGAGCGCGGCGTTCTGCAACCCGACCGCCGGGGCGAGGCACAGACCGAACGCCGCCACGCCGCCCGCCGCGGCGGCGATCCGCACCCCGGCGTGCCCGCGGCCGAGGCCCAGCAGCCCGGCGGTGAAGGCCGCCGGCCCGAGCGCCGCCAGCCCCGCCAGCGTCAGCCAGACGGTCCCGCGGCCGCCGGCCAGCCAGCCGGCCGGCGCCGCGGCGATAGTCGCCTCCGCGGCCAGCAGGCAGAGCGGCGTCAGCGCCGCCGCCGCCGCGAGCAGCGGCCCGGCCACCGCCAGCGGTACGGCCCGTCGCCGCCCGATCGCCCACGCCGCGACCAGCCCGCACAACACCGCGGCTCGTCCGCCGAAGGTCGTCGCCGGGTCGCCGCCGAACCGCAACGTCCACTGCGTCCAGACGCAGGCCAACGCCCCGCCGGCAAGCGTCGCCGCGACCGCGGGGGCCGCCGCGGGGTGACCGCAGATCGTCCCGACAGCGTGCCTCACAGCGTGCTTCGACGTCGCGAAACGAGGGGCGGCGGAGGGGGACCGCGTGGCGTCCGTGCGCACGGGGAGGCTCTGTGGATGGGGCTTCGGGGGAGAACCCGCGGTTCTAGAACGTGCTTCGGCGCGGGGGAACCCCGATCCGAACGCCGCACGTCGAGCGTCCCGGACGCTTGAAGCGTCCGGGACGCTCCGCGGTCACTCGAACAACCCCAGGCCGAAGTCGTCCCCGTCCTCGCCGGTGACGAGCGTCTCCAGTTCCGACTCCGTCGTTTGCGGATCGACGGCTCGGCAGGCGAGGGTCAGTTGTTTCGCCACATCTTTCAGTTCGTTTCGCCACTCGGTCGGGTCGAGACCGTCGGGGGTCAGCCGGGCGAACTCGCCGCAGAGCAACACGAGCCGCAGGCAGTGGCGGAACACGCAGCCCTCCTGCTTTTGCAGGCCGCGGGCGGTGACGTAATCGTCGAAGTGCGCCCCGTGGTTCAGCATGTCGCCCGCGCACCAGACGGAGCGAATCCGCTGATCGTCGACGTGCGGGTATTCGTGCCGGAACAGCAAATCGACCTTCTCCGCAAGGGTGGGGGCGAACTTACGTTCCCAATCGTTGGCGAGGCGGTTGTCGTCGTCTTCGATGGAGGAGGGGTACAGTTCTTCCGGGGAGAGGACGCCGCGTTCGATCAGTTCCGGATCGACGAATTCGGTGGCGAGGGCGCCGGGCGGCATGAAGTCCGGTTGGGGCACCCGCACGCTGCGGGCGGCGCTGCCGGGGAACTCCAGCGTCGCTTCAAGGATCTGGAGCCATTCCTCACGCTCGGCCTTTCCCAGGATCGTCAGCAGCCAGGAGCCGAACACCGGGTTCACCGTGCGGAACGCGGTGAGTTGGTCGGCCCGCTCCGTCGGCGTCGCTCGGTTCGGGGAGTAAGGCGCCGGTTCGTCGGACGGCTCCGCCTCGCCCGCTTCCTTCCGCCGGGCCTTGGCGAGGGGCGAATCGTCCCGGGCCGGCTTGTCCGTGTCGTCCTGAGCCTCGGCGATCGCCGCGTTGAGCAGGCCGCCCAGCATCCCGCCGGCCGGTTCGGGTTCCGGTTCGGGCTCCGGCTCGCTGCTCTCCGCGGCGGCGGGCTTGGGCGTCGCACGGCGCCGGCGGTTCCGGTTCGAGATCCACGAACCCGCCGTGATGCAGCGTGAGGAGCATCCGGTCGAGTTCCTTGAGCTGCCCCTCGATGCGGCCCTCGTCCATCAAACGCTTGCGGACGAACGCCCGCACGGCCTCCACCTCCGGGCTCTTCTTCAACAGGTACGCCAGCAGGCGCCACGGCAATCGTCCCTTGCTGGCCAGCTTGCCCGGCGGGGCGGCGATCAGCTTTTGGAACTGGTCGTCGTTCCAATACTGCGTTTTCGGGTTCCGGCTCGGGACGCTTCTTCTTGAGCCGCTTGAACATCTTTTGCAGGTTCGGATCGGTGGATTTCTCCAGCGATTCAAGGTCGTGCTTGGCGTCCCAGCGGGCGATCTTCACGTCGTCCTCGTGGGCCGAGCGCATAGACGTGGCCCTGGTCGTCGTACTGCGGACGGCCGGCCCGGCCGAACATCTGGTGGGCGCCGCTGGCGTCGGCGACCTTCTTCTTCCCCGGCGGGCCTTTCAGGAGTGTGGTGAGCACCACGGACCGGGCCGGCAGGTTCATCCCCGCGGCGAGCGTCTCCGTGCAGACGACGACGCTCAGCAGGCGTCGCTGGAACAGTTCTTCCACCGCCCGTTTGTACTTCGGCAGCACCCCGGCGTGATGCACGCCGACGCCGCGGAGCAGGATCGGCTTGAGCTTCGGCCCGGCCCCGGTGGTGAAGTCGTACTCCTCCAAGGCGGCGGCGAGTTCCTTCCGCAACTCGCCCGAGATCAGGTGCCGACCCTTGAGCGTCTCGGCGATGCTCCAGCACTCGTCCCGGCTGAACACGAAGATCAGCGCCGGGGTGCGACGGTTCGGGTTGTCGGAGCCGGGATCGTCGCCGTCGGCCATCGTCTCCGCGAGGTCCGGCAGCAGTTCGTCGTCGGTCCAGTGGTATTGCAGCGGGACCTTCCGCTCCGTCCCCTGCACCAGCCGGATCGCCCGGCCGTGCGACTTCGCCAGCCAAACGACGAAGTCCGCCGCGTTGCCCACCGTGGCGCGAAGGAGAATCAGTCGCACGTGCTTCGGCAGCAGGGCGAGGGCCAGTTCCCAGACGATGCCGCGCTCCGGATCGGCGAAGGAATGGAACTCGTCCATCACCACCGCGGAGACGTTCTGCCAATCGAACTTCTCCCCGTCGAGCAAGCGGTTCACCAGAATCTCCGCGACGACTACCAGGACGGTCGCCTCCGGGTTGACGCTGCGGTTGCCGGTGACGAGGCCGACGCTGTCCCGCGGGAAGCCCCAGGCCTCCGCCGCGTCCTGCACCTCCTGGAACTTCTGCTCGGTCAGGGCGATCAGCGGCGTGGTGTAGTACGCCGTGGTGCCGGTGTGGAGGGCTTCGTAGAGCGCGGCCTCGGCGACCAGCGTTTTGCCGGTGCCGGTCGGGCGCAGACCAGCACGCCGGGATCGTGCTCGAAGTACGCCAGCAACGCTTCCTCCTGCACCGGGTACGGCTCAAACGGCAGCTGATCCAGGTACTGGAGGCAGAGGTCCTCGCGGGTGGGCGGCGCGGTTCGTTGGAGTCGGAGTCGGACATGCGGGCCAGCATCCGGGGCGAGCCGCGCGGGGGCAACGCGAGCGTCCCGGACGCTCCAAGCGTCCGGGACGCTCCGGTCGCTCGCCCGCCCCGCGGTAAGCTGCCCGCATGCTCGACGCTCCCTTCGCCGCCCTCCGCGATCAGATGCCGGTGACCCAGCGGTACGCCTACTTCGACCACGCCGCTGTCGCCCCGCTGCCGGCGCCCGCCGCGGCGGCGATGGCGGAGTACGCCGCCGATTTCCGCGACCACGGCGACGTGCACTGGCCGAAGTGGCGCGGGCGGATCGAAGCGGCCCGTACCGGACTGGCTTCGCTGCTGAACGCGGAGCAAGAAGAGGTCGCCGTGATCCGCAACACGACGGAGGCGATCGGGCTGGTCGCCGAGGGAATCGATTGGCGGGAGGGGGACAACGTCGTCCTGCCGGCCTGCGAGTTCCCCTCCAACCTGCTGCCCTGGCGGAACCTGAGCAGCCGCGGCGTGGAGGTGCGGGAGGTGAAGTCCGCCGCGGGCGGGCACGAGGAAACGCTGGACCCGGCGGACGTGCGGGCCGCCTGCGACGGCCGCACGCGGCTGATCGCGGCCAGTTGGGTCGGCTACGCGACCGGCTGGCGGAACGACCCGGCGGACCTCTGCCAGATCGCCCACGACGCCGGGGCGCTGTTCCTGCTGGACGCCATCCAGGGGCTCGGCGTGCTGCCGTTGGATGTGAAGGACGTGCCGATTGATTTCCTCGCGGCCGACGGCCACAAGTGGCTGCTCGGCCCGGAGGGCGCCGGCGTGCTGTTCATCCGCGGCGACAACCTGGCCGGCTTGCGACCGCTGTTGGTCGGCTGGAACAGCGTGGCGGAGGCGGGCCAGTACGGCAGCGGTTCGCTGACGCTGAAAGGGACCGCCGGCCGCTACGAGGGCGGCACCTACGCGACCGCCTGCGCCGCCGGGCTGGCGGCGAGTTTGGACCTGCTGGCGAACATCCCGGTGCACGCCCGGGCAGAACACTTACACGGACTGACGGAACGACTGACGGACGGGCTACGAAGCGCCGGCTGCACGATCGCTAGCGACCGCACGCCCGGTCGCGACAGCGGCATCGTCGCCTTCACCCCGCCGGATGGCGACAGCGACGGGTGCGCGAAGCGGCTGTTGGACGAAAGGATTGTTGTTCGCGTCCGGCACGACCGCGTGCGGGCGGCGCCGCATCTCTACACCAGCGAGACGGAGATCGATCGACTGATCGCAGCGTTCAACAAAGATTAGCCGCGACCGAAGGGAGCGTTTCGGGCGACATGCGAACGCTCCCTCCGGTCGCGGCTAACGATCAATCCTCCGCCCGCGAGCCGTCGCCGCACATCTTGACGACGCGTGGATCGAACCGAGCCACGACCTCCACCAGATCCGTCTGGGCGGCCATTACCTGGCGGATGTTCTTGTAGACGCCGGGAACCTCGTCGGAGCCGGCGGAGATGACCCGCACGCCCCGCTTCGCCAATGTCTTCCGCACCGTGCCGAAGGCGTACTTCGCCTTCGCTTTGGTGCGGCTCATCCGCCGGCCGGCGCCGTGGGAGGCGCTGTCCAACGACTCCGCGTTCCCCTTGCCGCGGACGACGAACGCCGGGTCCGCCATGCTGCCGGGGATCACGCCGAGCACGCCGGCGCCCGCGGGGGTGGCGCCCTTGCGGTGGACGATCACCTCTTTGCCGCCGTGCGTCTCCTTCCAGGCGAAGTTGTGGTGGTTCTCCACGCCGGCGATCGCGTGGGCGCCGATGCGCTCCATCACGTTCTGGTGCAGCACGGCATGGTTCGCCGCCGCGTAATCACCCATCAGGTTCATCGCGGCCCAGTATTCATGCCCGGCCTGCGAGTCCATGTCGAGCCAAGCCAGCCGGCCGAACCGTTCCTGCTGTCGCTTGCCGAGGCTGTTGCGGGCGATCGTGGAGAACGTCGAACAGACCGCCGCCCCCACGCCCCGGCTGCCGGAATGCGATAGAAGCGCCAGGTATTCACCCTTCTCCAAGCCCAGTTCTTCATCCCGCTGCTTGAGGGTCAGCAGGCCGAACTCCGCGAAGTGATTGCCGGACCCGCTGCTGCCCAGTTGGACCCACGCCTTGTCCTTCTTCTCGCGGGTCACTTTGGAGACGCTCCAATCCTGGTCCATCACGTCGTGGTACTGCCGCTTCTCGAATCGGCTGCCCACGCCGAACGCCGTCCCTTTGTTCAAAGCGTCTTCGAGTCGGTCGGGGATCGCGTCGAGGTAGCCGACCGGCACGTCGAGGACGGACAGCTTCATCCGGCAGGCGATATCCACGCCGACGGCGTACGGCACCACGGCGTTCTCCAATGCCAGCACGCCGCCGATCGGCAGGCCGTAGCCGACGTGGGCGTCCGGCATCAGCGCGGCGCCCACGGCGCTCGGCAGGCGGCACGACTCCCGCATCTGCCTGTGGGCTTCGGCGTCAATGTCGTCGCCCCAGGTGCGATAGGCGATGGGCTCCCGCGGCGGGGCGAGGTCTTCGGCTTCGGCGGCCTGAACGGCCTTCGCCAGCAGGCCGAAGTGCGGGTCGTTCTCGTACTCTGTCGGGCTCTCCAACAGGGCCGGGAGGAACTTTTTCAGGTTGTAGCCCCGCAACGCCTTCGCGTCCGCGGCGCTGCGGATGCCGGCGAGCGTGTCGGCGATCAGAAAGTCCGGCACGCCGAGCTTGCGGAGCTGGGAGTTGTTCATGAGCGATCGGACCCGGCGGAGCGACGAGGGTTCGGGGGCTGGGGGGCACACCAACCCGCAGCGTCAGCGAGGGCGTCAGCCGCTGACCATCAGGGCAACGCCTCCGCTACGCGGAGCCCTCGCTGACGCTTCGGGTTGGTGGCGAGGGCGCTGCTCCGCCGGATTCCGAGGACGTGTCCTTCACCGCGTGCCGCCATGCCCAGACGATGCCGGTGCAGGCGGCGTAGAGCAACAGTTTGGCGAGGAACGTCGACCAGCCCAACGGCCCGAGCCGAAAGCCGATCTGCGGGGCGTACAGCGAGGTGACGATCGGCCAACCGAGGTTGTACACCGGCTCGTCCGTCACCTGGTCTGGAAAGGAAAACGCCGGCGGACCCAGCCGGGGGAAGAAGTCGAAGAACAGGGCCGCCCCCATCAGCAGCGGGGTCGCCATCAGCCAGATCGTCCAGGTGTGCGGGTGAAAGCGGAACCGGGGCTTGGCGGTCGGGGGACGAGCCGCGGCGGGCGGCGGAGGATCGGTCGACATCGCCTCAGCCCTCCCGCGGGGGGACGAGGTCCGCCCGCCGCATCAGGGCGAGTTGGCTGGACGCGATCGGTTTGCCGCGGGCTTCGCCGGCGACGATCTGCCCCGCGGTGAGCCAGACGACGGCGTCGTCACCCCGTTCTTCAAGGTCGCGCAGCTTCGCCCGGCCGCGGCGGAACAGCTCGCAGACGTAGAACTCCACGATCGTCACGTCCCCCTGCGTCGGCCCCTCGCACTGTTCGGCAAATTGCAGGTGCCGCCCGCGGGGCATGGCTCAGCAGGTAATCCTTGGCGGCGTCCAGACCGGCGGCCCAGCCGACCTCCCGCACCAGCGCGTCGCGGTAGCTCTCGCCTTCCAGCTTCTCGGCCTGGGGGAGGAACAGCTCCCCCTTCGCCGGGTTCCAGACGGACAGCCATTCGCTGCGGTCGGCGGGGTCGGCGGCGCCCGGATCGGCGACCTCCGGATCAGCGGCGGCCGGATCGCCCGGGCCGGTTCCGTCAGTGCGAACTTCAGCGTCGCGGCGGACCAGGGCGATCGCCCCGACGTAGTGCGGCATGTGGTGGGGGGGCGCTCGGCGGGAACGGGGTTCAGATCATACCCGCTGCCCGCACAGCTTCCCCCGGACCCGCGGCCCACAGGAATCGTCTCCGAACGCGGAGGGTCGGCCGGCCCTCCGCGTGACCGGACCGCTCAGCGGGCGATACTCACAGTCACACCTTCGCCCCGCCGACGGACCGGCCCGCCCATGACCACCCTCGCCCCCGCCGCCCGCGCCCTCCCGCCGTCCGTGGAACCGTCCGCACTGGACGAACTGCGGGCGGAAAACGAGGCGTTGAAGGCCCGACTGCGGGACGCGGAACGTCTCGCGGCGGTCGGACAGTTGTCGGCCACCGTCACGCACGAGTTCAACAACGTGCTAATGACGACGTTGAACTACGCGAAGATCGGCCTGAAACGGTCGGACGACCCGCACGTCGTCAAAGCCTTCACCCGCATCCTCGAAGCGGGTCAGCGGGCGGCGAAGATCAGCGAATCCATGCTCTCGTTCGCCCGCGGCGGCGAAGACCGGCGGGACACCGTGCGGCTCGCCGATTTGCTGGACGACATGCTCATGCTGACGGGCAAGGATTTGCAGGCCCACCGCGTGCGGATGCAGACCGATGCGCACGGCGATCCGCGGGCGAGCGTCTGCGTGCCGCAGATCCAACAGGTTCTCGTGAACCTGATCCTCAACGCCCGGCAGGCGATGCCGGACGGCGGGCTGCTGACCTTCACGCTGACCGATAACGAAGCCGACGGCACCGCCGAACTGGCAATTCGGGACACCGGCGCCGGCATCCCGCGGGACGCGCTGCCGCGGATCTTCGAACCGTTCTACAGCACGAAAACGCTCGGCAGCGAATCCGGCGGCGGCACCGGGCTGGGCCTGCCGCTCTGCCGGGACGTGATCGAAGCCCACGGCGGACGGATTCGCGTCGAAAGCGCCGTCGGCCGCGGCACCTGCTTCACGCTGAAGTTCCCGCGGATTGCATAGCGACTTGGCGAGCGGTGGGCGTCAGTCCTCCGTGCGGGTGACGTCGACGCCTCAAGCACGGGGGGCTGACGCCCACCCGCTCGCCTACATGAGCGTCAATGCGACGATCGTCCCCGCGACGCCGATCGCGCCCAGCACGAACATCCACCGCGGCAGGTTCGCCCCGGCCGGCTGGCGGCCGGGGGTGATGTAGTCGCCGCAGTACGGGCAGCGCTGCGTCTCCTCGTAAACCGGCTCCCCGCAGGAGGGACAAGGCAATTCCTCCGCTCCGTCGTCGCCGAAGGCGTCGTCGTCGTACGGTTCGATATCCTCGTCGGAGTCGTCCCAAGCCATCAGGGAGCCGCGTCAACGGGTGAACGGAAGCGTCCCGGACGCTTGGAGCGTCCGGGACGCTGGGCGTGCGTCTTTCGCCTCACCCCTTCATCAACTCGACCACCTTCTGGGCGATCGCCGCCACCAGCGGATCGTCCTTCAGCGGCGGGGTCGGGGGCAGTTCGCCGGCCGCCTTGCCAGCGGGCTTCGAGATCGGGCCGAAGCTCGGCGGGGGGTTGAACGCTTTGGGGGCGTACAGGTTCTCGCCGTCGCCGTCGTACACGCTGCGGAAGGCGGTGTTCCCGACCAGATCGGCGTCGGGGTAGTGGAACCGCGGATCGTCGAAGCCGAGCTGCTTTTTGAGGTCCAGCAGTTCGCGGGTGTGGCGCTCGGCGAGGTAGTCGATCGGTCCCATCTGCTTGGCGAGCAGCAGGATGCGGCAGTAGGAGTCCAAGACTTCGGTCTTCCAATAGGCCTCCTCGCAGGTCGGGCCGAAGGAGATGGTGCCGTGGTTCTTCAGCACGATGTGGTTCGTGCCCTTCAGGAACGGCAGCACGGTGTCCGCGAAGGTCTGCCCGCCCGGCGTTTCGTAGGGGGCGAAGGGGGTTTCGCCGAGGAACACCTCGACCTCCGGCAGCACGCCCTGCGGCACGGGTTCCCCCGCGACGCCGAACGCCGTCGCGTGCGGCGGGTGGCAGTGCACGCAGGACTTCACGTCGTCACGATTCTTCATGATCGACAGGTGCAACAGGATTTCGCTGGTGCGTTTCCGCTGCCCGTAGATCTGGTTGCCGTCGAGGTCCACGCCGCAGATGTCCTCCGGGGTCATGAACCCTTTGCAGATCATCGTGGGGCTGCACAGCACCATGTTCTCGCCGACGCGGACGGAGATATTCCCGTCGTTCGCCGCGGCGTAGCCCTTGTTGTAGAGGCGCCGGCCGATCTCGCAGATCTCCTCCTTGACCGCGTCGTCGTTCAGTTCGGGGGCGTCGTTGGGGAAGTCGACGCGCAGGTGTGCGGGGATGGCCATGGGAGACGATCGAACGACTGTGAGCCCGAAGCGCAAGCGGGGAGATCGACTCCCGATTGTTCGGACGAGGAGGAAGAAGCGGCGTCGCCAACCTCGCTTGCGCTGCGGGCTGATAGGGCGACCAGCGGTTCAGAGGCGATCCATGCCCGGGGTGAAGTCGCTGTCTTTCGACAGCGACAAGCAGAACGCAGCCAGCAGATCCGCGGCGGCGTCGAGATCGTCGGTGGAAATCACCTCCACCGGGCTGTGCATGTACCGCAGCGGGATCCCCACGATGCCCGTCGCCGGTCCGCCGCGGGTCAGTTGAATCGCGTTTCCGTCGTTGGACGCCCCGCGGGACAGCGCGGAGACCTGCACCGGCAGTTCGTGTTCCTCCGCGAGCGCCGTCAGCGAGCGGAACAGCGGGGTGTTGATGTTGGGCCCGCGGAACGCGACGGGGCCGCGGCCGATCCGCACGTCGCCCACCTCGCCTTTTTCGACGGTCGGGCAGTCGGAGGCGTGCGTGACGTCCACGGCGACGCCGACGTGCGGGTCGATCCGGTGGGCCGCGGTTCTGGCGCCCCGCAGACCGATCTCCTCCTGCACGGTGGAGACGGCGAAGATCGCGGCTTGGGGATCTTTTGCCGCGGCCCGGCGGGCCGCTTCGATCACCACCCACACGCCCACGCGATCGTCCATCGCCGGGCCGGCCAACAGGCCGCCCCGCAGCGGGCGATAGCCCAGCCGCAGCGTGATCGGGTCGCCGATCGCGACCATCTCCCGGGCCGCGGCCTTGCCCTCCACGCCCAGGTCCACCCACAGGTCCTTCACCTCGGGAACCTGCTTGCGTTCCTCCGGGCTGAGGAGGTGAATCGCCTTGCGGGCGATCACCCCGTTCACGGGGCCGTCGGCGCCGTGCACCTCGACCGCCTGCCCGATCAGCGTTTGCACGTCCCACCCGCCCACCGCGGAGACCCGCAGGAAGCCCTCGTTGTCGATGTGCTGCACGACCAAACCGATCTGGTCGCAATGCCCGGCGAGCATCACCCGCAGTTTGTCGGCGCCGAGCCCGTCCTCGCCGGCGTTGACCGCGGCGGTGAGGTTGCCGTGCCAGTCGGTCGAGACCTGCGCCCACCCGGCGGCGTACTCGCGGACGACGGCCTGGATCTGCTCCTCATAGCCGCTGGTCCCGGGGGCGAGGAGCAGCCGGTCGAGAAACGCGCGGGCGTCGTCGGTCATCGGCGCGGCGTGGGTCGCGGGACAGGGGGAACGGGACGCGGGTTATACCGCCCGCCGTCCGACACGGCGACCGACTGGAAATCGAACCGACCTGACACCGAGCGGACGACACAGCGCATCGCCTGCTCGCCGACGGATGACCGTGGGTCGTCCCGTCGGTCCGCCGCCGGGCTCTTGCCTGGCTCACATCGTGCCGGTAGGATCACATCGGCCGGACCCGATCTGACTTGACCCGTCGGGTCGCTGTCGATGGGGCGAACCGGCGGGCTTGGCGTATTGCGAGGCCGAACCAGTTACGCCGAAGGATGCGGCTCATGATGACCACCCGCTTTAGTCTTCACACGGACTCCCCGCCCCGCCGGGACGCCGTGAGCGCCGCGGTGAACCGGCTGGTCCGCGATCGCACCGGCGCCCTGCTGAGCGACCTCCGCGTGGACGTCGCCGCGGAGTCGACCGCCGGCCGCGAGTTCTCCGTGGTCCTCACCGGGCGGTGCGGCACGTTCTACTGCAAGCAGCTCGCGGGAGTCGCCGCGATGGCCGCCGCCCCCGGCGGCGTCGTGCGGAACCGCATCGCCGTCGGCTGACGGCCGGCCCTCATCCCGCAGCGCCTTGAACACGCAGCGCCTTGGTCGACGGGCTCGCCGCTCACCATCCCGCCGGCGTGATCGGGCGGGCGGAAAGACGGGAACGGTGCCCCTCGCTGATCGGCGCCCCCAGGTCGCCGGGGGCCAGCGCCACCACCCGGCCGGCGGTCTCCACGCGGGCGAGCGGTAGTTCGCGGGCGGCGGTCGGTTCGCGACGGGCCGTCAGCGGGAACCCCCACCGCGGCAGCGATTCCCGGCGGGCGCCGCGGGGTTCCTGGCCCGCGGGGGCGGCGAACGTCAGAGTCAGCGGCTCCTCGTCGCCAAACCGTACGGCCAGCCGGACCGCCCCGTCCGGTCCGGGACCGAGTTCCGTGAATCGCACCGCTTCCCGCGCGGGGTCCGCGGTCCGGCCAGCGACCAGCGGCCGCAACACGGCCCCTTCCGCTCCACGCTCCTGCTGGTGACTCGTCCGGAAGACCGCGGACGGCAGCCCCCACGACCGATCCGCCGTCAGCACCATCCCGCCACGCGGGTCCGCGGTGACGGAGACGCTATTCCGCAACGCCTCCGCGGCGACGGCCGGCAGATCGCGGGGCACCGCGGCGGCGCAACGGATCAAGGCGGCCGGCGGGAGGTTCGCGACCGTCCGCGGATCGCGGAGCCGCTCGACCAACTTCGCGGCGGAGTCCTCCAAGAACGTCCCGGCGTCCGCATAGACCACGCAGAGGGCGGCGGAGGACTGATCCGATTCGAGATCGGAATCGAGGTTCCGCAACACGGCGTCCTCCGCCTCGGCGAAACGGCGGTGCCGGGTCAGCACGCCGGCGGCGGCCAGATTCACCTCCCAGGCGTCGCCCCCGCAGGCGAGGGCCTTCGACGCGGCGTCGGCCGCCCCGGCGACGCCGGTGTGCTGCCGGATCATCGCCACGTTCGCCCAACCCGCGGCGAGCATCTGGTCACGCCGGAAGTGCCCGCCGCCCAGCGTGGCGAGGTGCGAATAGGTCTGCTCCGCCTCCGTGAACATCCCCAATCGCTGCTGCGTGCGGGCCAGGGCGTACCAGTACGGCGGGTGATGGGTGAGGTAGCGTTCCAGCCGCGTGAGCCGGCGAAGACGAGCGGAGGCGTCCGGATCGGCCTGCACCTCGGCGAGCCGGCGGAGGTCGTCGTCGCGGACGAGCCAACTGTCCGGGATTTTACGTTTCCGGGCCAGCTTCCAACTGGTGTCGAGGAACGCGCCGCTCTTGTCCAGCACGCCTTTGACGCGGTCGCGATCCACCTTCCACAACCCGGCGTCGCGATCCAACTGCAAGCCTCGCATGTCCCACCAACTGCCCGCCCCGGTGCGGACGGCGCCGGCCACGTCCGCGGTCGCGGCGTGCCCCAGCAGGCTGAACGCCGTGACCGTCGCCTGTCGGGAGACGCCGCGGACGTGCGACTGTTGCAGCACGGTGCGATCCTGAGCCGCGATCCGCACCGCGGCGATTTCGTCCAACACCGCGGTGTAGAGCCGCAACACCTCTTCGTCTTCGATCGCGGCGAGGTTCAGGTTCGACAGGATGTTCGCCCGCTCCTCGGACAGCACCCGATCCGTCGGCACGCAGCGGATGCGATACATGCTGGCCCGGCAGTAATTGAGCGTGACGGCGGCGGACCGGCGGGCGGCCTCCTCCGCATCCAGCTCCGCCGGATCGACCAGCACGGTCGGCGCTTCGGCCAGCCCGCGATCGGCTGCCGCGGCCTCGGCCAACGGCGCGTCGGTGAACGGCGCGTCAGTCGACGACGTGGCGTCGACGGGCGGATCGTTCGCCCGGAGGACGCACGGGGCGAGAAACAACATGCAGACACACAGCGAGCGGTACATCAGATGTCCGTGTGATACGGGCGGGGGTCGACCGCGGCGGCGTCCTTGAGCCGGTCGACAAACGGGGCGGGCCGCCCGTCGTGGGCGGTGGCGGGTCTCCCGGACTTCGAGAGTCGGGCGGCGGACCGGGAGACCAGTGGGGCGAACGGCGTGCCGGGTTCAGCAAGAACCGCGTTCGCCCCTGCGGACGTAGAGGCGCACGTGCCCAGCGGGCCGTCGCCGGTACTGTAAATCCCACAACCGCCGTGCGTGATCGCCAACAGCGTTCGCGGGCGAAGAGTCCGATCACGACCCTACCGGACACGCCGCAGGCGCCGTCTGGGCGAACCGCAGCGGGCGTCGCGGAGTCGGCCAGTTCGTGCAGACCTGCGCAACCTGCGGAGCGAGACGCTCGCGGCGGAGACCGACTTCCCCGCGACCGACGCGGAACTCACCGATGCGACCAAAACCGCGGAGCGGACCGTCGACCGCGGCTGGTCCGTCGTGGAGGCGAATACGGTCGTGCAGCGGCTTGTTCCACTGCAACGCCGTCGGGGCGCTTGAGGCCAGACGGACGACGACCGTTCGTCGCACCTGATCGAAGAGTTCCCGACGCAGCGCCGTTCAAGCGGACTCGGGAACTGATTCTTCGGGCGGATCCACCGCCATCTCGTACTCGATTTCCTGCGCGTATCGCGTGTCAAAGACGCGGTACGCCTCGGATTCGTAGTCGTAAAAGATAAACGTCCGCGCCCGCGGCGGCACGATGATGAACTCCGGGTGGCGGATGGAGAACGTGCGTCCGTCCGCCATCCGAATCTTGAACGGCTGGAACGGCTGCAGTTCGAGTGCGTCGCGGATCTCTTGGGCGGTCATGGAACCAGTGTACAGACGGCACGATCACCGCGGCAAGATCGCGCATGCAATCGCCCCGAACGCGGAAAGCGTCCGGGGCGTTGACCGATCTACGGGATCAGCCCGCCTACGCAGCGGCTCGCATGACCCGCGGGCGGGTCGGGACGGCTTGGCGGCCGAGGCTTTCGCAGAGGGTTTGGACGACGATCTCCTGCCGTTCCTCGCCCAGTTCGGCGAAGATCGGCAGGGCCATCACCTCGTCGCAGGCTCGCTCCGCGACCGGCAGTTGGCCGGGCTTGTAGCCGAGATCCGCGAAGCAGGTTTGCAGGTGGAGCGGCTTCGGGTAATAGACCGCGGCCCCCACGCCGGCGGCCCGCATCTTGCCCAGCACCGCGTCCCGCCGACCGCCCGGCACGCGGGTGACGTACTGGTTGTAGACGTGCCGGCGCTCCGGCAGACGGACGGGCGGCTTGATCGCGTCGGCGATGCGGTAGTCGGACAGCAGGTCGTCGTAGCGTTCGGCGTTGGCCCGACGCGCTTCGGTCCAGTCGTCGAGGTAGCGGAGCTTCACCCGCAACACCGCCGCTTGCAGGGCGTCCAACCGGCTGTTCAAGCCGACTTCGACGTGCTCGTAGCCGCCCACGTCGCCGTGCACGCGCAGGCGCTTCAAGCGGGCGGCGATCTCTTGGTCGTCGGTGGTCATCATGCCGCCGTCGCCGGCCCCGCCGAGGTTCTTGGTGGGGAAAAAGCTGAAGCAGGCGATCGACCCCAGCACGCCGCTGCGGCGGCCGCGGTACTCGGCGCCGATGCTTTGGGCGGCGTCTTCGATCACGTGCAGATCGTGCTTGGCGGCGACCCGCCAGATCGGGTCCATCTCCGCGACCTGACCAAAAATGTGCACCGGCATGATCGCCTTGGTGCGGTCGGTGACGGCGTCTTCGATCGCGGCCGGGTCGATGTTGAAGCCGTCCGGTTCGATGTCCACGAACACCGGCGTGGCGCCGACCCGGTGGATGCTGCCCGCGGTCGCGAAGAACGTGAACGGGCTGGTGATCACCTCGTCCCCCGGTCCCACGCCGCACGCCATCAGGGCCAGCAGCAGGGCGTCCGTGCCGCTGGCGCAGCCGATCGCTTCGCTGGCGTCGCAGTACTCCGCGGCGTCGGCTTCGAAATCGGTCACCTCCTGACCGAGCACGAAGGATTGATTTTCAAACACCCGTCCCACGGCCTCCATCACCTCCGTGCGGATGGTGGCGTGCTGCGCCTGCAGGTCGATGAACGGGACCGGGGTCTGGCTGGCGGACATCAGGGAGTCTTCGTGCGCGGGAGTGCGTGGTGTCGTGCGGGCGACGCGGCGGTCGTCATAGGTCCGAGGCGAGCCGGCCCGAAACCCCGGTCCGCGAATCTTTCGCGCGCCGCGTCACTTCGGCTCGCGGTTCAGGCTGTCGTCGGGGCCGCCGTCCGTGGCGGCGGCCTGTGCCCGCCGGCGGGCGAAGTAGTCCTCCAGCGTTCCCGCCGGGTCCGCCTCGAATGCGGCCTGACAGCCGGAGCAGCACACATAATACGTCTTGTCGGCGTGGCTGACGGGGATCGAGCCCAGCCCGCCGGTGACGACGCATTCCGGCCCGCCCAGCGTGCTCGTCGCCAACCGCGTCCCGCTGCGGGTGTACCCCACCTCCGCGACCCGCCGGAACCGGCCGGTCGGCGTGGTGCGGCGTTCGATCAGCAGGGTGAACCGCTTCTCGCCCAACGGTTTGAGGGTGAGCCGATCCACCCCGTCGGCGACCGGGGCGAACGTCACCGTGCCCTCCAGCGACGCGGCCGACAACGTCGCCGGCTCGCCCTGGGTTGGGGTGAAGGTCGCCGAGAAACCGGCGCCGCCGGCACCGGTTCGCACCAATAGGGAGGACACTTCCTGCCCGTCCGTCACCGCGAGCTGCACGGCGGGGCGAGCCGGGTCGGAGAAGTCCCAGACCCATTCGCCGGTCTCCTGCCACGCCCCCGTCACGGGAGCCGCGGCGGACCTGCCCGACGCCCCGCCACTGCCCCACCAGCGGGTTCAACGGGGCCAGCGCCGCCTTCGCCGCCTCGGCGTCGCCCCCTGCCGGGACCAACAGGACGACGGCGAGCGGGAGAGCGTTCATTCTGCCCAGAGTACCGCACCCGCCCCCCGGATCGCACCGCTAATCGAGCGTGATCTCGATCTCGCCCCGGGTCAACGCGCGGAAGTCGGCCAGCAGGTCGCCGGTGAGGGGGCCGGGTTTGCCGTCGCCGATGAGACGGCCGTCGAGGGAGACCGCGGCGATCACCTCCGCGGCGCTGCCGGTCAGGAAGCACTCGTCGGCGGTGTAGACGTCGTGGCGAACCAGCGTTTCCTCCCGCACCTCGACGCCGCGTCGCTTGGCCAATTCGATCACCGCCGCCCGGGTGAGGCCGGCGAGGATGCCGGCGTCCAGCGGCGGGGTGTAAAGCACGCCGTGCTTGATGACGAAGATGTTGTCGCCGGTGCACTCGGCGACGTGGCCGAGATGGTTGAGCATCAACACCTCCCCCGCCCCGCTGGCGAAGCCCTCGATCTTCGCCAGGATATTATTAAGGTAATTTAATGATTTCACCCGGGCCGGCAGGGCGGCGGGGTGATTGCGGATCGTGCCCGCCGTCACCAGCTTCAAGCCGGTTTCGTACAGCTCGGGCGGGTACAGGGCGATGTCCGCGGCGATGACGATCACCTGCGGATCGCTCGTTTTGCGGATGTCCAGGCCCAGCGCCCCGGCGCCGCGGGTGACGACGAGCCGCACGTAACCATCCGTCACGCCGTTGGCGGCGACGGTCTGCTCGACGGCCGCCTTCACCTCCGCGGGGGTCATCGGGAGGGCGAGGTGAATCGCCTTGGCGCTCTCGAACAGCCGGGCGATGTGGGCGTCGTGCAGGAAGACCGTGCCGCCGTACACGCGAATGCCCTCGAACACGCCGTCGCCGTACAGCAGACCATGGTCGAAGACGCTGACCTTCGCGTCCGCTTCGGGAACGAGGCGGCCGGCGAGGAAGACGGAGTGGGGCATCGGAGCGCTCGGGGAGGATCAGTCTCTCCAGCGTGGCTGACGCCCGCAAAACCGCAAGCGGTCGCGACGACGAAAACCGGTTAGGCGGCGCGACGCAGGGGGACCGTCGGCTCTTCGACGCGGCCGCGGAGCAGCCGGACGGTGCGGTCCGCGGTCGCGGCGAGGGCGTCGTCGTGGGTGACCATCACGACCGTCAGCCCTTCGGCGTTCAACTCGCGGAGCAGTCCGATCACTTCGCCCTCCACCTCGCCGTCCAGGTTCCCGGTCGGTTCGTCGGCGAGCAGGATCTGTGGCTCGGAGATCAGCGCCCGGGCGATGGCCGCCCGCTGCATCTCCCCGCCGGACAGTTCTTTGGGCGTGTGCGTGAGGCGGTGGCCCAGCCCGACCCGTTCCAGGATTTCCGAGGCCCGCCCCCGGTACACTTTGCGGTTCTTCCAATACGCCGGCATCGAGTGCCGGATCATCAGCGGGGCGAGCACGTTCTCCAGCAGGGTCAGTTCCGGCAGGAGGTGATAGAACTGGAACACGAACCCGAACACGCGGTTCCGCAGGCGATCCCGGGTGCGGCTGGGCAGATGGTCGATGCGATCGCTGCCGAGGCGGACCTCGCCCACGTCGGGCGAGTCGAGCAGTCCCAGGAGGTGCATCAGCGTACTTTTGCCGCAGCCGGACTGCGCCGACGACGGACATGAACTCGCCGGGGTGGACGGTGAGGTTCACGCCCCGCAGCACGTCGACGGCGTGCTCGCCTTTGCGGTAGGTCTTCTCGACCGCGACGGCGTGCAGGGGTTGGGGCTGTTCGTTCATCGTGCCGGTGAGTCGATGGTTGGGGCGACGGGTGGGGACGACGAACCCGAAGCGTCAGCGAGAGACGAACCCGTGAGACTGACCGGCCCTCGCTGACGCGTCGGGTTGGTGGACCGGCGTTGCGAACTCACTCGTACCGCAGCGCCTGCACCGGGTGCAGCGAGGCGGCGCGGCGGGCCGGCAGGATGCTCGCGGCGACGGCGATCGCCACCGCGCCCACCGCGATCCAGATCACCGTCGTCGGGTCGACCCGCGTGGGGATCTCCGGGAAGTAGTAGATGCGTTCGTCGAACACCGCCCGGCCGGTGAGGTAGGAGATGAATTGCTCCACTTGGTTGATGTACCGGACGAACACCAACCCCAGCGCCACGCCCGCCCCGGCCCCGACGAGGCCCAGGCTGATGCCGTAGCTCAGGAAGATGCTCATGATGCCGCGGCCGCTCGCCCCGAGGGCCTTCAGGATGCCGATGTCCCGGGTCTTCTCCACAACGATCATGTAGAAGATCGCCAGGATGCCGAACCCGGCGACGGCCACGATCAGGAACAGCAGGACGTTCAGGATGGTCGTCTCCATATCGACGGCGGCCAGCAGCGGGCCCTGCTTGTCCTTCCAGGTGTTCACGCCCCAGCGCTCCGCCGGGAAGGCGCGTTTGAAGGCGGCGAGGGCGACCTTCTCGTCGACGCCGTCCTTCAGCTTGATCTGAATCGTGGTGACGCTCCGCGAGAGCGGCAGGCAATCCGCCGTCGCCACGGAGACCTCGTCGCCCGGCTCGTACCAGGTGCCGAGTCGCACGACCGCGTCCGACCCCTCGATTCTCACCACCTGGCCCGTCTGCCCCTGGTGGGCGGGGTCCAGCAGTTGGACTTCGCGGCCGACGGCGACGGTGCGATCCCTTTCGTCCGGCACCAACATGCCGCGGATCTCCTGGAGGCGGTCGATGTTGCAGAACACGACGCGGCTGTCGTACTCGCTCATGCCGCTTTTGAAGACGTCCGTGACCGTGGCGTTCATCGTCGCGGACTCCGGCGGGCCGTTGCCGCCGGCCTTCACCGTGGTCAGCGAGACCCGCTGGCCCGGGTGAATGAGGAGGCGTTCCTCGATGGCGCCGTCGGCGGTCTCGATGGGAACGCTGACCAGTTGGCTGCCGATCATCACCCGGCCGTCCAGCTTCCCGTCCGCACGGGCGGCCGTGGAGACGCTCGGCGGGGACATCGTATCGAACAGGTCCGGCTCCACGGCGATCTGCGCAGTCGCGGCGCCCGGGGGCAGCGGCTCCCGCAGGAGCGCCTCCGGATCAAATGCGCCGTCCTGGCCGCCCCAGGCGTCGCTGGCGCCGGCGCCGTCGTCGGTTCCGCCGGCCGGCACCACGCTGCCGAACGTGTCGGGGAAGCCGCCGTCGAACCCGCCGCCGCCCGTGGCCTGCTCGACGAGCATCCGTTGCTGAAACAGTTCCATGTCCCGCACCCGACGGGAGATCTCCAACCCGCTCGGGGTGAGGTCCCAGCTCATCGCCTCGTCCATCGACCGCTCCGCCGCCGCAATGATTTTGTCGCCCTTCATCGTGGGCTGATAGCTGGCGAGGTTCGACTTCAGCGGGCTGACCCGCGACTTGCTGCGGGGATCGATGCCGATGAGCTGCACCGGGCGGTGGATCGGTTCGCCGGCGTAGTCGAAGCTCATCACGCCGTACATTTCGACCGTCGGCGTGGCCGCTGCGATCATCCCGGGGGCCGCGGCCATGGCCCGGGCGATCAGCGCGTCCGGGTCCGGATGGCCCTGCAAACTATGCGTTTCGATGACCACGTCGGCCAGCAGACCGCGGATGCGGTCCTTCATCTCCGTGGTGAAGCCGGCCATCACGGAGTTCACCACGATCATCGTGGCCACGCCCAGCGTGACGGAGATGATGCTCGCTAACGCAATGTAGCGGGTGCGGAGATACCGCAGGCAGAGGAGCAGTTTGTACATCGCGTCCGTGCGAGCGGGGGCCGACCGATACGCGGCGGGCCGAGGGAGGGCCATGGGAGGGCCGTGGGAAGATACGGGAACCGGGTCGCCGCGGAAAGATCGGTTCGCGCGCGGGGCTTGCGACGCGGCTGATCGCCTCCTGTTGCGACGCGTTCGCCTGCCCGAGAACCAGCGGGGGAACACGCCTTGGGCACGGCGGGGCACGCTTTGGGCACGGCGGGACACGGCGGGGCACGGCGGGACAAGGCGGGGCCGGGCGAGTTTGACGGTTCGCGGGGCGGACCGGACGGGCCGTCGGCCGCTCACGCCGGTCGGGCCGGGGCGCCGAACACCCCCTTCGGGCAAGACGCCCCCCGCCGCTCGGCGAGCCGATCGTTCGGCACACTCCTTCACTCGGGCAGGACGCCCCGCCGCATGTCATCCCCCGGCACCGATCGCGGACCCGACCGCGGAAGCCGCCACGCCGGGGGTCCGGTGTTGCCGGACGCGCTGCGGACCATCACCGCCGCGGTCGCCGCGGCGCCGAAGGTCGTGCTGCTGCTCGTTCTGATGGCCACCGGGGCGAGCGTCGGGCTGACGCTCTGTTACCTCACGTTCCACAGCGAACGCGGGGACCTGATCGACCCGCGGGATCCGACCCGCACCCACTGGGACGCCTACACCGCCCGGTTCGACGACGGCAACGACTTCGTCGTCGCCGTGGAAGGCGAGAACCCCGGCTCGGTCCGGGCCGCCATCGACGATCTCGCGGACCGGCTGGGCCGCGAGCCGGACCTGTTCGGCTCGGTCCTCTCCCGCATCAACACGACCCGCAGCCGCCGCAAAGGGCTGCAAAGCCTGTCGCCGGACGAGTTGGATCGGGTCTCCGAGCGCATCACGGAGTTCTCCCCGATCCTGCGGGGCGACGCGAGCCGGGCGCGGCTCGATTGGCAGGTCTACCAGTTGACCGACCGGCTGAAGGCGGCGGTGCGCAGCGGCGAGGACGACCGCGTGCGGGAGATCGCCGAGCGGGCCGAACGATTGGCCGACGGATTGACCGCCCACGTCGAGGACCCGACGGATTTCCGCTCGCCGTGGCCGAGCCTGGTCGGCGGCGAGGGCGCCGCGAAGATGGCCCGCGAACTGGGCGGGGCGACCTATTTCCTGAACGACGCCGGCACGCTGGGGCTGATCCGCGTGGCCCCGGCCCGCACGTCGGACGGCGTGGCCTCCCCCGAAGCGGTGCTGGACCGGTTGCGGGCGATCGCCGCGGCGGTCGCCAAGGATCGCGGCGCCGTGACCGCCTCCGTGACCGGCATCCCGGCGCTGGAGATCGACGAGGTCCGCCGCGGCCGGGCGGACATGCTGAAGGCCGGGGCCGTGGCGTTCGCGGCGGTCGGTTTGCTGCTGCTCATCGGATTCCGGGGCGTCAAGCACCCCGTGCTGGCCCTGTTCGTGCTGGCGGTCGGCCTCGCCTGGAGCTTCGGGTTCACCACCTTCGCGGTCGGGCATCTGAACATCCTCAGCGTCTCGTTCGCGGTGATCCTGATCGGGTTGGGGATCGACTTCGGCATCCACTACCTCGCCCGCTATCTGCAACACCGGGCCGAGGGGCTCGACCTGGAAGACGCACTCTGCGAGACCAGCGCGGGGGTCGGCGTGGGCATCACGACCGCGGCGGTGACCACGGCGCTGGCGTTCTTCTGTGCGACCTTCACCCGGTTCCTGGGCGTGGCGGAGTTGGGCATCATCGCCGGCGGCGGCGTCCTGCTGTGCGCCCTGGCGACGTTCGTGTGCCTGCCCGCCCTGATCGCGCTGGCGGACGAACACGTCCCCGCCGCCCGCCTGCCGAAGCCGATGGGGTTCGGCTGGCTGCGGACCGGCACCAGCCGGTTCCCGACGATCGTGACGGTTCTGGGGTTCGCCGCGGTGATCGGCATCGGGATGCAGGCGGTGCGGATCGACGGGCACGGGGCGGGCTCGAAGCTGCACTTCGATCACAATCTCCTCGCGCTGCGGCCCGGGGACGCGGAGAGCGCCGACGGCCGCGTCCGCCTCCGCGAAGCCGGCGGGCCGAGCCTGCTGTACGCCGTCGCGATGGCCGACAGCGCCGAGGAAGCCCGCGAGTTGGCGGCGAAGTTCGAAGCCCTGCCGACCGTCGCCCGGGTCGAAGATCTCGCCCGCCGCCTGCCCGGCGGAGACCGGGCCGAGACCCGCGCGCGGCATCGCCCGGGTGCGGGGTCAGTTGGCGGCGCTGCCGCGGGCCGCCGCCGTCGGCGATCTGCCGGCGCCCCGCCCCAGCGACTTCGGCCGCCGCGCCGATCTGCTGCGGAAGGTCGCCCTCGACAGCGGCCGGGCGGACCTGAAGCCGCTCGCCGACAAGCTCGATCGGTTCGCCAACTCCTTCGAAAAGATCAGCGAAGGCGAAAGCACCGGGCACAAGCAGGTCGTCGCGCTGGACCGCTATCAGGGCCGGGCCGCGAACGAACTGGTCCAGGACTTCCGGGAACTGAAGATCGCCGCCAGCGATGCGACCCCGCTGGGATTGAGGGATATCCCAACCGTGCTGCGGCGCCGCTACCTGTCCGAGGACGGCCAGTGGTTGCTGCAAATCTTCCCGAAGAACGACGTGTGGGACTTCGCCCCGCTGGGCCGGTTCGTCTCCGACCTGCGGACCGTCGACGCCGCCGTGACCGGCACGCCGGTGCAGAACTTCGAGGCCGGTCGGCAGATCATGCACAGCTATCGCAGCGCCGCGTTGTATGCCCTGGCGATCGTCTCGCTGGTGCTCCTCAGCGACTTCCTCGCCCAGGAAAACAAGCTGCTCGTCCTGTTCCCCCCCCTGTTGGTGGTGGGCTTCACGGCGATGACGCTGCTGACCCGCGGGATCGAACTGGACCCGATCCTCTGTGCCGGGGGATACGTGGCGATGGTGTTGGTGGTCGGGGCGATTCTCGACTTCACGAATATGCGAGACGCGATGCTGGCCCTGATGCCGCCGCTCGCCGGGGGCGTGATGATGTTCGGCGTGCTGAGCCTGTGCGGCATCCCGCTGAACCCCACCAACCTGATCGTCCTGCCGTTGGTGCTGGGCATCGGGGTGGACGACGGGGTGCACATGGTGCACGACTTCCGCAATCGCCGGGCGACCGGCAGCCTCGGCCCGCGGAACGCCTACCAACCCAGCGCCAGCACCGCGGGAGCGATCGTGCTCACGAGCCTGACCAGCATGGTCGGCTTCGGCAGCCTGTGCATCGCCGGGCACCGCGGGCTGTTCAGCGTGGGCATCACCTTGATCGCCGGGATCGGCTGCTGCCTGTTCGTCAGTCTGATCCTGCTCCCCGGCGTCTTGGCCCTGCTGAGCCGCGAACCCAAAGCGGAAAAGGCGGTCGCCGGCAAGGTCCGCGACCGAGACGAGAGCGACGAGGAGGAAGCCCCCCGCCGCCAACGCCGCCGGGCCGCGTGAGCCAAGCCGGGGCCGCGTGAAACGCATGAAAGGTGATGATCCACGCTTGCGGTTTCGCGGGCGCCCGCTGCACCACGGAGCGATCGATCACGGCCGGGCGAGCGACTCCGGCGACTTCGGGATCGCCGCCTCCACGATCATGATCTTCTGCCAGATCTTGCGGGAGAGCCCGGTGCAGAGGGTCTCCACCTCGTTCACGGCACCCAGGGCCTGCGCATCGTCGAAGTGCTGCACGTACAGCGCCGCAATTTTGCCGATCAGGCTCAGCATGTCGGTGCAGTAGTCCAGGTAGCGGGTCAATTCGAAGGCGCTGAGGCGATCCGCGTTCCCGCTGGGTTCCAGCAACACGAGTTCCGGGTGCAGGACGCGCTCCGGGTCTTTATCGAGCTGGTGCATATCGATGATGTGAGCCATCGCCCGCAGTTCGTGCAGCGCCGCGAGCGCCCGGCGCCGCTTCGCCCGGTTCTCCAACGTGGTGAGGAACAGCAGCGCCGCCCCGATCAGCACCACGTCGTTGATGCCCGCTTCGAGCACCTGGACGAAGTCCGTGAAGCCCATCGGCTCCGGCCCGACCGGCGGGAGGCGGGGGAGGAACGCGGCGTCGGCCTCGCGGGCGGACGCGGGCAGCTCCGCCGGGCTCCGTTCGACCAGCAGGACCACGGTGGCCGCGAGGCTGACCGCGACCCCGATCACCAGCAGCCAGACCACCGCCCGCAGCCAGAGGATCGGCCGCCCGAACGACCGCGCCCGCCGCCCCGCGTCGTCCGCGATGCTGTGCAGCTTCCCGCACACCTGCAACAGGCCCGCGTCCGGAAACCGATCCGCGATCCGCCCCTCGATGCGGGCGATCGTCCGCACGATCTGATCCGGGTCCAGCAGGTCGTACCGGGCGCCCTCCAAAGAGGCGGGCGCCGCCCCCGCGCCGGCAGCGCCAGCCCGGCGGGCGGAGACGGGGCGGGCGGAGACGGGGCGGCGGGCGGAGACGGGGCGGCGGGCGGAGACGGGGCGGCGGGCACCTGGGGATCATCGCGTGGGGCGCCCCCGCTCGCACCTCACGGGAGGCGGACGCCCCCGCGCTCGCCCAGAGGCGCCCCGTCGCGAATCCAGCCGCCGCCGATCACCCGATCCGGTTCGCCGGCGTCATAAAGCACGCACGCCTGCCCCGGCGCCACGCCCTCCTGCGGGTCGTCGAAACGCAGGGTGAACGCGTCCCCGTCCGTCTTGACCTCGCACGCGGCGGCCCGCTGCTGGTAACGAATCTGGGCGAAGCAGCGCAGCGCCTCGCCCGCGGGCGGCGGATCGATCAGCCAGTTCGCCCGATCGGCGGCGAGCCCGCCGCACTTCAGGTCGTCGCGGGCGCCGAGCACCACCCGGCGGCTGTCCGGCTCGATCCGCAGCACGAACCGCGGCTCCCCGAACGCGATCCCCAGCCCCCGCCGCTGGCCGACGGTGAACCGCTCGTAGCCCGTGTGTTCCCCGATCGGTCGACCGGCGACGTCCACGAACTCGCCGGCGGTTTCCGGCATCGCGGCGCCGCGGTGACGGGAGACGAAGCCGGCGTAGTCGTTGTCCGGCACGAAGCAGATTTCCTGCGAGTCCGGCTTGTCGGCGACCCGCAGCCCGGCTTGGGCGGCCAACGCCCGAATCTCCGGCTTCGTCAGCCCGCCGCAGGGGAAGACGGTGTGCCGCAGGGCTTCGGGCGAGACGCCGAACAGCACGTAGCTCTGATCCTTCTGCCGATCCACGCCGCGGAGCAGCGCCGGACGCGGGAGAGCGGACGGCGACGACAAGTCGTCGGCTTGGGGGGGGCGGACCCGCGCGTAGTGTCCGCTGGCGACGGCTTCGGCGCCGATCGACTGGGCGAACTCCCACAGCCGCCCGAACTTCAGCCAGTTATTGCACTGCACGCAGGGGTTGGGCGTCCGTCCGGCAAGGTATTCGTCCGCGAAGTAGTTCTTGATCCGGCCGAACTCCCCCGCGAAGTTCAACGCGTGGAAGGGGATATCCAACCGATCCGCGACCCGCCGGGCGTCCGCGGCGTCGCTCGCGGAGCAACACCCCTGCTTGTGGGCTTTGGCGCTCGGCAGAACCGTCAGAGGCGAATCCGTCGCACACGCTTCGGCCTCGGCCCCGCTACGCATGAACAGCCCGACGACCTCCCAGCCGTCGCGTTGCAGCAGCACCGCCGCGGCGCTGCTGTCCACGCCGCCGCTCATCGCCAGCACGATTCGGGGCATGTTGAGGCGGGGGGGCGGGGCGGAGGAGCGAAGTGAGATTCTCATCATCACGGCGACGGAACGACGTTCAACACCAATCCGACGCGTCAGCGAGGGCGTCCACGCAGCGGACGAAGCCGGGAACGACGCCTTCGCTGACGCGTCGGATTATCGATTTGGGTCCGACCACGCCCGCATCGCCACGTCGATCATCCCCCGCAGCGTTCGTTCGCTGTGGCCGAGGCGGGCCGTCGTGCTGAGGGCGATGCGAACGCCGTGGAAATGATTCGCCAGCGGGCCGAGCGGTTCGCCCGCGGGGAGTTGCCCGTCCGCTTTCGCCCTGTTGAGACGAGCCCGGAGGCGGGCGAAGAGCGCCGCGTCCGCCTCCGCGACACATGCTTGGACGGTCTCGGCCGCCCCGCCGTCGGGTTCCGGCTCGACGGCGGCGGCGTGCAGGGCCACGACACATCCCGGCGGCAGATCGGGCTCCGTGAATCGCTCCGCCAAAGCGCGGAGGTAGTTCTGCACCGCGGTCCGGGCCTCCGGTTCCTCGGCCATCGCGGCGATCACCGGGGCGTCGAACCGTGCGTGATACCGCTGCACCGCCGCCGCGAACAGCCCCGCTTTATCGCCGAACGCCGCGTACAAACTGGGCCGCGACCCGCCGCTGACGGCGGTCAGTTCTTCCAACGACGCCCCGCGGTAGCCCCGCATCCAGAAGACGCGGAGGGCCGCATCAAGGGCGGCGTCGGCGTCGAAGGTGCGGGGGCGTGCCACCGGCAAACCTCCTAGGTGTCCATCGTCAGCCCCACCGCCTCCGCGACCTTGCGGCAGGCGATCATCGCGGCGGCGAAGGCGTCGGGGGTGAGGCTTTGCGGGCCGTCGCTGGCGGCGTTGGGCGGGTCGGGGTGCACCTCCACGATCAGTCCGTCGGCCCCGCAGGCAATCGCGGCGTTCATCATCGGCGGCACCAAACTCGCCACGCCGGTGCCGTGGCTGGGATCGATCACGATCGGCAGGTGCGTGCGGGCGTGCAGGTAAGGCACGGTCGCCAGCGGCAGCGTGAACCGGGTGTGCGACTCGAAGGTCCGCACGCCCCGTTCGCACAGGATGACCCGCTCGTTGCCGCCGCTCAGCACGTACTCCGCGGCGAGCAGGAACTCGTCCATCGTGGAGGCCATTCCGCGTTTGAGCAGCACCGTCGTGCGGGCTTCGCCGCAGGCTTCGAGCAACCGATAGTTCTGCATGTTGCGGGCGCCGATCTGGAGCACGTCGGCGTAACCTGCCACCAATTCGACATCCGTGGGCGTCATCACCTCGGTGACCACGGCGAGCCCCGTTTCGTCCCGGGCCGCGGCGAGCAGTTTAAGCCCCTCCTCTTTCATGCCCTGGAAGGCGTACGGGCTGGTCCGCGGTTTGAACGCCCCGCCCCGCAGCGCCGTGGCGCCGGCGGCCTTCACGGCGTGGGCGGACGCCATGATCTGCTCCTCGCTTTCGACGCTGCACGGCCCGGCGATCACGCCGCAGACCCCGCCGCCGATCGTCAGGCTGCCGGCGGTGACCGTCGTCGGGTCCGACTTCGCTTCGAGACTGGCGACCTTGTACGGGGCGAGGATGGGCATGACCGATTCGACCTGCGGCAGGCTCGCCAGCGTTTCGCGGTGGGCCTCGTCCTCGGAGCCGGTCGCGGCGACGACGGTGCGTTCGGTGCCGTTGATGACGTGAGCCGTCATCCCGAGGGCGGAGACGCGGGCGGTCACGGCCTCGACGTCCCCCGGCGCGGCGGAGCGGTGGAGCACGACGATCATCGGGGGGTCCGGGGGCCGGTTGTCGAGGAGAACGCAGAAGGACGGAGCGCGGGGACCGTACCGGCCCCCCGCGCCCCCGACAAACCGCCCGCCCCCGCGGAGGGGACGACAGAAGGGGCGGAAGGCGACGGCGGAACTGTTGCTGTCGAGACGATGCCGCGGCGTTGCTGCCAGTGAAAGGCTTCGCTCGCCGGTGCGGGGACGCCTGCAACCGGCTGCGAGTTCGCCCGGGATGACCAAATCGGAGCGGCCGACGTAGGCTACCGCCGTTCGTCCCCTCGCCCCTCCGCCCGCCCGCTGCCCGATGCCGCCGACGGGCTTCGCCGACTGGCCTGATTGGTGGGCGTCTTCGGGCGACCTGATGACCCTCGTGCTGCGGGCGTTCGTCGTCCTGTGGTCGTTTGCGCTGGGGGCGAGCGTCGGCAGCTTTCTTAACGTGGTGGTGTACCGCTTGCCGGCGGGGCTGAACCTCTCCCGCCCGAAAAGCCGCTGCCCGCGGTGCGAAACGGCGATTCGTCCCACGGATAATCTGCCGGTGCTCGGCTGGCTCCGCCTGCGGGGTCGCTGCCGGGCCTGCGGCCTGCCGATCGCGGCTCGGTACCCGTTGGTGGAGACGATCTGCGGCGCAACGCTCGCCCTCCTGGCCTTGGAGATCGTGCTGCTGGGCGGCGTGAATCTGCCGATCGAAATCGGCCGTTCCGACCTGGCGACCCAGTTCCTCCGGCAACTCGAACCGGAGGCGGTGGCCCTGTGCGGCGTGCTGTTCGTCGGCTCCGCGACGCTGCTGGGGGCGGGGCTGATCGCGCTGGACGGGCACCGCGTCCCGTGGCGGCTGCTGGCGTTCGGGCTGCTCTGCCCCGCCGCCGTCGCGGCCGTGTGGCCGGGCGTGCGGGTCGGCGAACCGGGCATGTGGGGCGGCGGCCCGTGGCGGCTGGCCGGTCGAAGCGCCGGGTACGATCTCGGCCTGTACCGGTTCGCCCCGAACCTGCCCGGGCCGCGGGACGTGCTGGCGGGCGGCTTGCTGTGGGGAGCGATCGCGGCGGCGCTGACGCCGGCGTTCAAGGCGGGGGCCGACCGTTGGAACCTCGTGGCGGTCGGGGCGATCGCCGGGGCGTGGTGGGGCTGGTGGGCCGGCGGGATCGGCCTGGGCGCGGGCGGAGTCGTCGCCTTCGCGGCGCCGCTGCTGTACGGGGTTCGCGCGGTTCGCACGCGGGTGCCGCCGGCCGCGTTTGCGGCGTTCGGGACGGCCGCGGTTCCTCTGGCGTGGGCCCTGATCAGTTTCGACCCGACGAGAACCGCAACGGTCGTCGGCACGCTCGCGGCTTGCGGGGCGTTCGCCCTGGCCGGCGGAGCGGTCGTCGACCGGCTGTTTTTCCCCGACCGCGCCGGGTCGACGGACGCATCGGGCGGCGCAGGGCTATAGTGTGGGTCGCCCGCCCGCTTTCCGTGTTTGCCCGTGTCGAAATCTGCCGCCGCGCCCCCCGATCGTCCCGCGGAGGACGATGTCGCCCCGCTGGACACGGGCGGCACGCTGATGGACCTTTCGGACCTCGGCGAGATGACTGACCTGGCGGCGCTCACCGCGGCCGGAGCGTCCGACGACGCCGCCCCGTCGATCGACGACTTCCAAGTCACCGGCGAAGGCGACGCCGCCGGGCCGACCGCCGGCGACGCTCCCTCCATTGAGGATTTCGACCTCTCGGGCGACCTCGCCCCGGCTCCGCCGCCGCCGCCGCCGCCGATCAAGCAATCGACGCCGCCGGAGCCCGAGGCGGCGCCGAGCATGGCGGACCTCAAGGAGCAACTTCGACGCGAACTGCGGGAGGAACTGCTTGCGGAGCTGAAAAGCAGCGGCTCCTCGCCGTCAAACCCGCCGACTGCGGCAGCGCCGGAGCCGGACGACGGCCCGTCCATGAGCGACTTCGTGATGCTCGACGGGGCGCGGGAGGACGACGATTTCGAACTCTCGGGGGACTCGGCCCCGTCCGCCCCGCCGCCCGCGGCGCCGCAGCAACCGGCGCCGCCGCAACCGGCGCCGCCGCCGTCCTACGCCGCCCCGCCGCAGTACGCCCCGCCGCCGCCGCAATACGCTTCGCCGCCGCCGCAGTACGCTCCTCCACAACAGTACACCCCGCAACCGGCTCCCCCGCAACCGGCTCCCCCGCAACCAGTTCCGGCGCAACCGGCTCCGGCGGCGCGGCAGCCTGATCCGCCGCCGCCCGTGCGGCCAGAGCCCAAAGCCGCCCCGCCCGCACCCGTCGAGCCGCCGACCGTTCGTGAGGAACCGCCGGCTCCGCGGGCGAAGAAAGCGGCTCCCAAGCCCGCAGCCAAGCCCACGCCGGAGCCTGAACCGCCTCCCCCGGCCCCGACCCCGGCGCCGCCGAAGCCCTCTTACACGCCGCCCGCGAAGTCCACGTACCGGCCGCCCGCCTCCAAAGCGTCCTCCGGCGGCGGCGGGGGAATGAGCCTGCCGAGCTTCGAGATCCCCGACGCTCTCAAAGACCCGAAGACGCTCGGCGGGATCGCCGTGGCGATCGCGGCGGCCTGCTACTTCCTGTTCGCGAACCCCGGCATGGGCACCGGGATCGGCTGGATCGAGCAGATCGCCGCCCTGCACAAGGAGGTCGAAGCCGCCGGCCCCGGCGCCGGCCTGGAGGACCTGAAAACCCGCCAGGAGGCCCTCGAACAGGAGATCACCGAGAACCTCGACGGCGCCCTGCTCGGCGACGCCCGCCGGACCGCTCATTCGCTCGTCCGCGACCTCGGCGGCCTGATCAAACTTCGCATGAACAACGTCTCTCCGGGCGAGCTCAAAGCGGCCGAGGAGAAGTTCGGATCCCGGCTGCGTGAGGACATGGAAAAACTGGAGATGACGCCGGAGTGACCGGCCCCGCCTGCGTGATGCCGGTGGGTCGCCGCAGTCGGCGTCAGCCGTTCGTCACTGGGAACAGCGGCAACCGGCAGAGGGCGGCGGCCCCCCCGAAGCAGACGGCCACGTCGGACCCCGACGCCGCGCTGCGATCCGGGTAGGAGCCGCGGTAGCGGTAGCGGGCGACGACGGACGGATCGTCCGCCGGCTCCGCCGCGCCGGGGGCCACGGCTTCGAAGGCGACCGGGAGCGGCCCGGCTTCCGGTCGGCAACGGACGACCGGCGGGGCGGTCCCGGCCGGCACGTCGGGGGGGTGCGGCAGGTTGACGTTCCAGAACGCCCCCGGCCCGGGAGGTTCCGCGAGCAACTGATCGAGCACGCGGTCCAACAACTCCGCGGAGTCCTCCCAGGGCACGTCCGGCCCCCGTCGGAACCGGCTGAGAGCCGCGGACGGAACCCCGGCCAGCGTCGCCTCGCGGGCGGCCGCGGCGGTGCCGGACAGGAACACGTCCACGCCGAGGTTCCCCCCGTGGTTCACCCCGCTGAGGACCCAGTCGAACGGCTCCTCGTTCGCCCCGGCGTCCCGCAGATCTTGGAAGTGGTGCAGGCCGATCCGCACGCAATCCGCGGGGGTGCCGTCGAGCGAGAACCGCCGGACCGGGACGCCGCCGTGCCCCGCCGGTCCGTCCGCCTCCCGGCAGAGCGTCAGCGGCTCCGCGACGGTCACGCGGTGTCCGCAGCCGGAATGCTCACGGTCCGGGGCAAGGACCGTGACCGAACCGTCCGGCCCCGCGTGGCGGGTCGCCGCCGCGGCGAGGGCCGCCAGTCCGTCGGCATGAACGCCGTCGTCATTCGTCAGCAGGATGTGCATGACGACGTTCTAGCGGCCGACTCCGCCGTCGCCCACCGGGCGGCCCGCCGAATCACGCTTTGAAGCCGGACAGGTACGGCGACCGCTCGCCCGCCGCCGCGACCTGCGGGGCGGCTTCGAGCAATTGGGCGAGGAAGTCGTATTGCCCCGTCAGCAGGGCGTCGCGGGCGCCGTCGTCCATCTGCACCGGAAACGCCTCGCCGCCGAGCCGCACGTGGAGCGCCTCCAGATCGAGCGTCACCTCCGTCGTCGGGTCCGCTTGGATGCGGCGGATCAGTTCGGCCCGCACCTCCGGCGTCGCGGTGGCGCAGGCGACGCCGAGGTTCGTGCAGTTCCCCGCGAAGATCTCCGCGAACGAGCCGGCGACGATCGCCCGCACCCCGGCTCGCATCAGGCTCTGCGGGGCGTGTTCGCGGCTGGACCCGCAGCCGAAGTTGTTGCCGGTGACCAGCACCCCGGCGCCGGCGGCGGTGTTCATCGCGTACCGGGCGTCGTTGAACGGGTGCTGCGGGTCTTGGGCGCGGTCGTCCTCGAAGGCGTGCTCGCCCAGTCCGTCGAACGTCACGCACCGCAGGAACCGGGCGGGGATGATGCGGTCGGTGTCGATGTCGTCCCCCGGCAACGGGATGCCGCGGGCGACGATTTGCTGGACGGGCGACATGGGACGATGCGGGACGGAAGTGGGACGACGGATGTGACGGACGCCGGCACCCTCTAGGATGTTCGCAGGATACCAGATCCCGATTCCGACATCCCCCGGCTCGACGCCCTCCCATGTCCGCGCTGCAAACTCTGATCGCCACCGGTACGAAATTGTACCTGGACAGCGTCGATCCCCAGGAGGTGGACCGGGCGCTCGAAGACGGCGCCGTGGGGGCCACCTCCAACCCGGTCATCATCGGCGGGATCATCGCCGACGGCGGGTTCGACGATGAGATCAAGCGGCTGGCCGGCGAGGGGCACGACGACTCGGACATCGCCTGGGCGTTGTGCGACAAACTGGTCGCCGACGCTCAGGCGAAGTTCCTGCCGATCTGGGAAAGCAGCGGCGGGGAGACCGGCTGGGTCAGCTTCGAACTGGACCCGCTGTTGGAAGACCCCGGCGAGAGCATGGCCGAGGCGGACCGGGCGGCGAAGTACGTGGAACTCGGCAAGCGCTACGCCGCGGGCCACAAGAATCGAATGATCAAGGTGCCCGGCACGCCCGGCGGGATCGCGGCGCTGGAGGAGTTGGCCGCCGCCGGCGTCACGTTGAACGTCACGCTGCTGTTCAGCGACGATCAGTACCGGGCCGCCCGCGACGCGGTCTGGAAGGGAGCCAAAAAGCGGGCCTCGCTGCAAGGCTTCAAGAGCGTGTATTCGATCTTTATCTCGCGGATCGACGTCTACACCGACAAGAAGGTGGAACTGTCGGACGCCGCCCAGGGGCAGGTCGGCCTGCTGAACGCCAAGCGGATCTGGCGGGAGAACTGCGACTTCTGGGCCGGCAAGAAGATCCCGTTGGCCCAGGAGATGATCTTCGCCAGCACCGGGGCCAAGCTGAAGGGCGACCCGCCGGAGAAGTACGTCGCGGCGCTGGCCGGCAGCGATATTCAGACGAACCCGCCCAGCACCAACGACGCGATCCGCGACATGTACAAGACCTTCACCCGCACCGTCGATCAGCTCCCGCCCCAACCGGTGCAGGACGAGATCGACGCGAAGGTCGACTCCGCCGCCATGCACGAGTACCTGATGGAAGAGGGCCTGCGGAAGTTCGCCGACCCGCAGAAGGACCTCATCAAGCTGATCGCCGCCAAGCGGGCGGAGCTGACCTGAATCTCTTGGCGAGCTCGGCGAGCGAGGGGGCGTCAGCCCCCCGTGCGTTGACTGCCGTCTCAAGCACGGGGGGCTGACGCCCCACCGCTCGCCTACGCCGGTTCGTCGCGCAGGAACCACAGCGCCGCCCAGACCTTCGGGTCGACGAACCGTCGTCCGGTGGCGGCCCAGCCGCGGATCCAAGCGGTTGCGCACTCCAGCGGGACGCGGTGGACGGTGATCTCCTCGCCGTCCACCCCGCCGCCGCCGTTCACGCGGGTCAGGTCCGTGGCCCGGAAGAAGTGCACGATCTCGTCGGACAGTCCCGCGCTGGGCGGGCCGACGGCGACGCGTTCCAGCGACGCCGCCCGGTAGCCGGTCTCCTCTTCCAGCTCCCGGCCGGCGGCGTCCGCGGGGACGTCCCCCTCGATCGTGTCGCCCACCAGTCCGGCGGGAACTTCCAGCACGGAGGCCCCCACCGGCGGGCGGTCCTGTTCGACGCAGATCAGATGCCCGCGGTGCACGGCGAACACTGCGACGATCGCCGTTGCGTTCGGCCGGTGGGCGTACTCCCAGGTCTTCTTCGCCCGCAGTTCGAGATGGCGGCCGGCGTGGAGCAGGCGGTCGGCTGACTCATCGGGGGCGGCGGATGACATGGGGACCGAACCGTGGCGGGGGCTGGCGCGAACGCCGTACCCTACCACGTCCCGCGACCCCGCCGGGGTCGCGTTCCCGCCCCATCCCCTTCCCCGCCCGCTCGCCCATGACACGCCGTTCCCTGCTCGCCGCTCTCGCCGCGGGCCTCCTCGCCGGTTCGTCCGCCGCCCCGGCCCACGCCGACCACCAGGAAAAAGAGGCCGCGAAGCCCACCCGCATCCTGTTCGTCACGCAGTCCAAAGGCTTCAAGCACGGGAGCGTGAACCGCGATCAGCCCGGTCGCGAACTCGCCCCCGCGGAGGTCGCGATGAAGCAGCTCGCCCAACAGAGCGGGCTGTTCACGGTGGACCTCACGCAGGACGTCGCCGCGGATCTGACCCGGGCGAACCTGCAAAACTACGACGTCGTCGCCTTCTACACCACGGGGATGCTGCCGATCGCGAAGGAGGACATGGACTACTTCCTGAACGACTGGCTCAAGCAGCCGGGGCACGGGTTCCTCGGGTTCCACAGCGCCACGGATACGCTCAGCGACGACGACGCGTACCGCACCTTCATCAACGGCCGCTTCGCCGGACACCCGTGGGGCGCCGGCAGCACGGTGACGTTCCAGGTGCACGACGCGGCGTTCCCCGGCGTGAAGGAACTCGTCGCCGCCGACGACCGGGCCGACGGATTCACCTGGAAGGACGAGATCTACCAGTACAAGAACTTCGACCCGCAGGCCGTCCGCGTGCTGGCCAGCATCGACATGGCCGCGACCGACCTCAAGAAGCCGTACCACGTCCCCGTGATTTGGGTGCGTGAGTGGGGCCAGGGCAAGGTGTTTTACAACAACCTCGGTCACCGCGAAGAGACCTGGACGAAGAAGCCGTTCCTGGATTCGATCCTCGCCTCGCTGCGTTGGATCCGCGGCGAAGCGGAGGGTTCCGCGAAGCCGAACCCGGAGGTCTCCGAGGCGATGAACGCCGCGAGCGAACAGGCCGCTGGTTGAACGGAGTAGCGGGTTTCTAAAAATAGCCGCGACTGGAGGGAACGTTCTCTCCGGTCGCGGCTCATCATTTCACCGTACGTCGATCGCTGCGACCTACTCTGCCGGTTGCAGGTCGAAGCAATACAGCTTGGAGCGGTCGGTGACGAACATCCGGTTGCCGTGGACGATCGACGGGGTGCTGTAGACCGCGGAGGGGAACCGCTTTTCCTCGATCACGTTCTCCTCCCGGGCGAGGTCCATCACGGTTAGGTTCCCGTCCTCGTTGCCGACGAAGATCTTGCCGTCGGCGACCATCGGGGAGGCCCAGCAGGCGGCGAACATATCGAACACCCACTGCCGCTGACCGGTTTTGGCGTCGAGGCAGTGCACGAAGCCGGACAGGTCCGGGGCGATCACCAGCCCGTCGGCGACGGCCACGGTGCTCATGGTGCGGCGGAAGATCAGTTCGCCCTTACTGCCGGTCACGCTGCCGTCCTCGTCGACGCCGCCGTAGTGCCAGATCTGTTTGCTGTTCGGGTTCGGGATCTCCTCGCCGCCCTCCAACAGCGTCGGCGAGACGTCGCCGGAGCCCGACGGATCGATCCGGTACAGGTGCCCCACGCCCTCGCCGTGCTCCGGATCCTGCCCGACGCCGAGGAACACCGAACCGTCCGCGAACACCGGGGTGCCCAGCAGCGCGTTACGGGTGCCGCGGCCGCCCAGTTCCCAGACGCTGTCCTTGGGATTCAGGTCGAACTGCCAGAGGATCTTGCCGCCGCCTTCGCCGTCGCCGAGCGGGTCCATGGCGTACAGGATGCCGTCGCCGCCGGGGAACAACACCTGGGCTTTGCCGTCCACCACCGCGACGCAGGGGCTGGACCACTGGCCGTGCAGGATCTTGTCGAAGGGGGTGTTGTCCTCCCAGACGATCTCGCCGGTGTCCTTATTCAGGCAGAGGAAGCAGGGAGCCCGCGGGGCGGGCACTTCCAGGTGGGCCTCGTCGACGCCGTTGGAGGTCAGGAAGTACAGGTTGTCGCCCAGCAACAGCGGGGAGGAGGTGGCGAGGTTGTGCGGGAACACGCCGAGTTCCTCGATCATGTCCAGATTCCAGAGGATGTCCGCATCCTCCGGCTCCGCGTCCACCTCGTCGGTCACGACGCCGTCGTTGGTGCCGTCGCGGAAGCCGTCCAGGTCCAGGCACATCACCTCGCAGCGGTTCGTCACCACCCAGCAGCGGTCGCCCTCGACGACGGGGGCGGAGCAGATGCCCTGCTCCGGCCAGTCGTGGACGCGACCCTGCGGGAGCTTCTCGCGGGTGAGTTGCCACTGGAAGGCGCCGTCGGATTCGTCGAAGCAGAGCAGCACGCCGCGGTCGCCGGGGGTGCCGTTCGCATCGACGTGCCGGGGCCGGTAGCCGCCGCCGTTGTTGGTGCCGACCAGCACCTTGCCGCCGCCGATCACCGGGTTGCCGTAGCATTGGGAGCCCAGCGGAGCGGTCCAGGCGACGTTCTGGCCCTCTTTGCGGCCGAACGGCGGCTGGAAGGCGACGTCGATCTTCGTCGCCGCGCTCACCATGTTACGAGCGGGGTTGCCGCCCCACATCGGCCAGTTGCCGTCGGCGGTCCACGCCGCGACCGCGGCGGCGGGATCGGCGGGGATCTCTACCGCCACGGGCGCCGGCTCCCGCGGAGCCGGATTCGATAGGATGGGGTCAGCCGGCGCCGGGGCCGCGGAGGCCAACAGGGCGAGGGGCGGCAAGGCCGCGAGAGACCACAACGGGCGAAGCGAACGCATAGCGGACCGCGGAACGGGGGCGAGCGGAAAAGGTGGGGGCGACGCGGGGCCGCCCCCGAGGCCGTGTCACTGGGACGACAGGCCACGGGGGCGACGGGCGACGGGGCGACGAATCACTCCGCCGGCAGCACGGCGAAGTTGTCCAGGTAGCTGTCGGCGAGCCGGTAAGCATAGATGCCCGCGGCGCCGGAGGGGGTCGGATGCGGGTCCTCGACGGTGAGGGTCCAGTCCGCCGGTTCGTCCTCGTCGCGGGGCCAGATCTTTCCCTTCACCAACGCGGAGCCGTCCGGGTCGGCGTCGGTCGGGGCGGTTTGATCCACGGCCATCTTGATCGTGTACCACTCGCCGGGCTCCATGTTGAACTTCATCTCTGCCTGAAGCCGCAGGTGGGCCTGCCAGGACTGGATCTCCAGCCGCACGCGGTTCGCCTTGGAAATCAGGCTGTACTTCTCGTTGGTGACGCCCACGCTGGCGAGCCGGCGACGGCCTTCGACCATGAAGTCCGCCTGCACGACGTAGTCGGTGAGGGTGGGCGGACCGACCCAGACATCGAAGCTCGGCTTGCCCTTCGCCGCTTCGCCGCCGGCCATCAGCAGGGAGATGCCGTCCCCCTTCTCGACCGGGGCGAACTTACCCGCGGCGCCGACCCAGGCGGGGAACGACGCCCGGGCGCCGGGGGCGAGGTCGTTGAAATCGTACGTCCACGGCAGCGGCGGGTAGTACCGCACCTGGGCCTCGCTGGTGAGGTCGCCGACGGTCGCGGTGACGGTCCCGTCTTTCGGCAGCGACGGCCCGCCGACGACCTTCGCCGATAGCTTCTCCACCGACAGTCCCGCAAACGGCTTGCTGACCGTCAGGTCCGCCTCGGAGACGGTCCGCAGGAACACCCCGGCCGCGTTGTAAGCCCGCACGCGAAACTCCCGCGTCTCGCCCGGGTCGAGCGTCGCGAGGGCGGGGACGATGCGGATCGCAGCGATCGGCCCCTCGGCGGCGGCTTCGAGCGGCAGGCTGGGAAGGGCCACGAGGGTGTCGGCCGCGTCCGGAGCGCCGATGCAGTACGTCTTATCCCGGGCGACCAGCAGGATGCGGCCGTCGGAGATCGCGGGGCTGGCGGTGGTCTCGTCGGCGCCCGCCACGGTGTCCGCTTGCAGCACCACTTCGCTGAGGTCTTCGCAGCCTTCGCGGGACGGCTTGAGGATCCAGACGCGGCCGGACAGTTCCATCACGTAGATCTTGCCGTCCGCCCACACCGGCGAGCCCTTGCCCACGGTGCCGAGGGTGAAGTCCCACAGCCGTTCGCCGCTGTGCGTGTCGTAGGCGTTCAGCTTGCCGAGGTCCGTGACGACGAACAGCATGTCGTCATGGAGGAGCAGACCGGTGTAGCCGGCTTTGGTGCCGTTCTCCCGCCAGACAGACGCGGCCGGATTGTCGGTGAGATCCCCGGAGGCCAGTTCGTCGCCGCCCAGCATCGGGTCGATGCACTGCACGCGGCCGAGCCCGCCTTCGATCGTGTCGATGTTGTCTTCGCCGTGGGTGATGTAGACGAGGCCGTCGGGGCCGACGACCGGGCTGGCGTTCAGGCCGCGTTTGCTCATGCGGAAGCCCCAGAGCGGCTCGCCGGTGCGGGCGGCGATGCTCCAGATCCCGCCGTCGGCGTTGCCGCTGATCAGTTGGCGGACGCCGCCGATCACCGCGACGACCGGGTTGGTGTAGATGGTGTCCTCCGCCGGGCCGCCGGGGGTGCTGGCCCACAGCACGTCGCCGGTGCGGGTGTCGAAGGCGTAAAACCGCTGCTTCGGGGGGGGGGCGCCGAGGGCGTAATCGGCGTTGGCGATGAACGAGACGATCACCCGGTCTTCGTCCACCACCGGCGTGGTGGTCCGGCCGCCGTACCCGCTGATGTGGCCGAGCAGTTCGTACATCTGCACCTCCCACAACCGCTTGCCGTCCGGGGAGTAGCAGATCAGTCCGCCGTCGACGGTGTGGACGAAGACGTTGCCGGTCTCCGGATCGACCGTGGGGCTGGCCCAGCCGACGCGGTTGCTGGGGATGTCGGTTTGGGCGACGGGGAACTCGTCCCGCCACAGCTCTTCGCCGGTTTCCATGTCCCAGCAGAGGGTCATCTGGCGGGCGTCGATCAGTTCGTCCGGCTTGCGAACGTCGGCCTCGGTGCGGGTGTTGAGATAGGCCCGGCCGGCGAAGATCACCGGCGTCGCCCGCCCGCCGACGTCGCTGGTCCACAGCAGGTTCTGCGCCTCGGCGTCGCCGTAGCCGGGGTTCCAATCGTCGATCAGGCCGGTCTCACGGGAGACGCCGGAGCCTTCCGGCCCCCGCCAGTACGCCCAATCGCCCGCGGCGGCGGCCGGCGCCAACGCGGGGGCCAGCGCCGGGGCGACCGACAGCCCGGCGGTCAGGAGGAACAGCGGGACGAATCGGGCGGTCATCGGCGGGCGGATCGGGGGGGAGCGGCGAGCGGCGCCCCGGGAACGGGCGACGGGTTAGGCTAACGGGGGCGGGGGGGCGCTTCCAACGCCTCGGCGCCTTCCGCCGCCAGGACTCATTCCACAGAGCATTTCCACAGCAAGCGTGATTCCACGGGGAGGGTCAGTCCGCGGCGCCGAGGGTGACGGCGACGGTCAGCGGCTTGCCGTCGCGTTCGACCGCCACCTCCACGGTCTGTCCCGCTTTGGCGTCGCCGAGGGCGGCGGACAGGCCGACCGCGTCCGCGACCGGCACGCCGGCGACCGCTTTGATCACGTCGCCGGCCCGCAGTCCGGCGGTCAGCGCCGGCCCCTCGGGAACCAGTTGGTCGATCGCCACGCCGCCGCCCTGCGCCGGCAGGTCCTTGGGCAACACGCCCAGCACCGGCCGGCCCTTGGCCTGCTTGCGGCCGTCGATGCGGGACATCGGCGGTTCGCTGAACGTCAGCGGCTCCGTGCCCTTGAGGATGCCGTCGGTCAGCCGTTCGGCAAAGTCGGCGAGGTCCGCGATCCCCTTCAGGTTCACCGTCTCCACGTCGTCCTCCGGCTTGTGGTACTGCGGATGCAGGCCGGTGAAGAAGTGAAACGCCGGGATCTTCGCTTTGATGAAGTCCCAGTGATCGCTGGCGGCGAGCACGCCGTCCACGCGATCGACGATCACGCCGCTCTTCGCCGCCGCGTCGTCCACCAGCGCCGGGAACTGCGGGGAACTGCTCATGCCGTGCAGTTGAAACGCGTTGTCGCCGTACCGGCCGACCATGTCGAAGTTCACCATCGCCCGGGTCGTTTCCAACGGGAACAACGGCTCCTTGGTGACGTAATGCTCGCTGCCCAGCAGGCCGCGTTCCTCGCCGCTGAAGGCGATGAACACCATCCGGCGGGCGGGCTTGTCGCCGGCCTGCGCCCGGGCGCCGTAGCGGCGGATCAATTCGAGCAGCAGGGAGGTTCCGCTGCCGTTATCGTCCGCCCCGTTGTGCACCGCGTTGGAGCCCGGCGACCGGCTGCCGGTCCCGCCGAAGCCGAGGTGATCGTAATGGGCGCCCAGCACCACCGTCTCGTCCGCGTGCGGCCCCGCCCCCCCCAGCACGCCGACGACGTTGTAGACGTGCGCCTGTTTCGGTTCGAACGCGAAGTTCAGATCCGCGGAGTACCCCAGCGACCCGCCGATCGGGGCGAGGCCGGCGTCGATCCCCTTCTCCAACGCATCCAGCGAGGCAAACTTCAATCCGCTGCGGCTCGTCAGCGGGACGGCCGCCAGCAGTTCGTTCGCCAGCTTCCGGGTCATCTGACCGAACGGCAGCTTGAACGCCGGTCCGCCGAACGCCCCGGCGTCGCTCAATTCGTCCCCGTCCGTGGCGAACGTCTTCGAGTCGTTGACCAGCAGCACGCCCGCGGCGCCGGCCGTCTGGGCGGCCTTCAGCTTGCTGCTGATATAGGCGAATCGGCTGGTCCGCTTGCCGTCGAAGGGGCTATTCGCATCGTCCTGACGAGGTTCACGGCGGAGGATCACGGCGATCTTGCCCTTCACGTCCAGGCCGTCGAAGTCGTCGTAGCCCCGCTTGGGAGCGGAGATGCCGTAACCGGCGAACACCAAATCCGCCTTCACCGCCCCGCCGGCCCCGTAGGAGAGCGGTTGGACCTCCTCGCCGATCTTCAGCGTGCGTTCGCCGCCGTCCGGACCGGTGAGGACGACGGCGGTGTCGCCGGCCGCGGGGGCGCTGCCCAGGGCGATGTCGAACGGCTGGTAGTAGCCGCCGTCCGCCGCGCCGCCGGTCAACCCGGAGGCTTTCATCTGGGTGCGGATCAGGTCCGCGGCGAGCTTGATGCCCTCGGTCTCGACGCCGCGTCCTTCAAACTCTTCGGAGGCGAGACGCCGCAGGTCCGCGGTGATGCGTTCCGTGGCCGTGCCCGGCAGCGCCGCGACCGGGTCCTCCTGGGCCCATGCGGAGCCGGCGCCCCCCCACAAGCTCAGGGCGAGCCCCAACAAGCTCGGAGCTAGAGGGAGAGCGGACGGAATCAAGCGGAGCGACATCGGCGGGACCGGGCGGGGGCTCTGGGGAACACGCGGCGAGCGTTCGCAGGATACGCCGCCCGCCGCCGCCTCACACCCGAGGGGGCGCCCCGTCAGACCCGGGGCGGCACCGTCGGCTGCGGGCGACTCTCCTTCGTCGCCTCGTCCGTCAACGCTTTGAGGTCCGTCGGGTACGGGTTCGCCTTCACGATCCGGGCGAGGTGCACGAGGTTGTGGGCCATCCAGCGGGCTCGCTCGTTGGTGTAGTGGTGGTCCGTCCCGTGGGTGGCGTAGGGGCCGCCGGGGCCGGCCTCGCCGGTGTAGAAGCAGTCCGCGTTGGGCGGGGTGGTGAAGCCGGCGATCATCAGGTTGTACAGAATCTGCGCCACGCAGTTCTGGCCGCCGTCGCCCTCGCCGGTGGCGATCGCCCCGCCGACCTTGCCGTAGCATTCGTGCTGGTTGCGGTCGTCCAACTGGTAGGTGGTCGCGTCCAGCCGCTCCGCGACCTTCTTCGCCACGCTGCTGCGTTCGCCCAGCCAAACCGGCGTCGCGATGAGCAGGATGTCGCACGCCCGGATCTTTTCCATCAGGAGGGGAAACTGATCGCGGTCTCCCTCGCTCAGACTTTCGCCGTGCGGGATGTGCAGGTCGACCACCCGCACCGTCTCCGAGGTCGTCCCCAGATCGGCGAAGTGCCCCGCGACCTTGTCGATCAACACCTGCGTGTTCGACGGGGCCGGGCTCGGCTTGAGGGTGCAGTTGAGAAACAGCGCCGACAGGTCCGCGGCGGGACCGGGCGCGGCGGGAACGGTCGTGACGGGAGCGGGCGGGGGCGAGGCGGGCATTCCGTCAGCCTAGACGCCTGCCCAGCGGGCGAAACGACGCCCGGAGCGCCGCGCCGATCCGCCGCGGGGGCGACCGCCTGTCCACCGGTGCGGGATCGGCCGGGGGAGGACCCCGGGGCTAGCGGGGGAGATTTCGATCCTGACGAACCGTGTGGATGGACGAACACTAGATCTCGCTCGTCCCCCTTCGTCGCTCGCCCTCATGTCTGCCGCCGCAACTTCCCTGTTCAAACCGTCGCCGGGGTTCTTCTGCGAACCGGACAGCGACGGCGTCGTGCGTCTGCCAAAGGCGCGAGAGGCCCAACGGGTGAAAGCCGAACGGGTGCATCGCTGGTTGCTGGACCGGGTCGAACCGGACCGGCACCCCTGCGTCGCGGCCCGCAGCGCCTTCAATTCAGGCAGCTACCGCTTCGGCGTGTACGACGCCCTGGGCTCGGAACGGGCGACCGCGGGTCTCGCCGCGGACCTGAAGCGCTTCGCCACCGGCGCCGGCGAGGCGGACGGCGAGGCGGCGGCGGACGAATCCGATTTCGCCACCTTCATCGCGGTGTTCGAGGATCCGCTGGAGCCCGTTGAGGACGAGTCGCCGGAGGTGACGTTCGAGGGTCGCCTGTGGGACCAGCTCCAGGCGCTGCACGAGGTGGACGGCGCCGACTGGGATCCGGCGACCTCGTCGGACCCGGACCATCAGAAGTTCTCGTTCAGCTTTGCCGGCCGGAGCTTCTATATCATCGGGATGCACCCCGACGCCAGCCGGCCGGCCCGCCGCTTCCCCCGGCCGGCGCTGGTCTTCAATCTGCACGCCCAGTTCGAACGGCTCCGCGAAACCGGCTCCTATGAGAAGATGCGGGACGTCATCCGCGACCGCGACACGCAGCAAACCGGCGGCATGAACCCGATGCTGGCCGATTTCGGCAAGCGCAGCGAAGCCGTGCAATACAGCGGCCGGGCGGTCGAGGGCGCCTGGAAATGCCCCTTCCACGCCGGCGGGGCCTAGGCTGGCCGCCCTGCTCCCCCCAGGTTCTTCCAGCCGCCGTCTCCCCGCAGCCGTCCATGCCGTCCGCCGTCGATCCCGCCGACCCCCGCCCCGTCGGCCCGCGTCGGATCCCGGCGAAGTGCGGGACCGCGTTCCGCCTGCACGCGGGGGAGCGTTTGCGGGTTACGGATCCGGAGGGACAGCAGGTCTCCGACCTGATGTGCTACGCCGCGGACGACGTGCGGGAATATCTCTCCAGCGGACGGACGTTCGACTATGAAGAGACGATATTACTGACCGCCGGCAACACCCTGTGGAGCAATCGCAGTCGGAAGTTCCTGCGCATCACGGAGGACACCTGCGGCCGACATGATTTTCTGCTCACGCCGTGCAGCCCGGAGATGTACCGCATCCTCTACGGGCAGGAGGATCACCCTAGTTGCTTCGTCAACCTGCGGGACCATCTGGCGAAGTACGGCGTGGAGCCGGACATGATCCCGACGACGTTCAATTGCTTCATGCACGTCTCGTTTCAGTCGGACGGCACGATCAGCGTGGACCCGCCGCTGTCAAAGCCGGGCGACGTGGTGGAGTTCGAGGCGCTGGTCGATCTCGTCGTCGGCCTCACCGCCTGCCCCAGCGAAACGACCAATGCGGGCAGCGTGGGGCCGATCGATTTTGAGATCGTGTCGCCCGGCTCCGCCCCAGTGATGTGATGAGTGGCGGACTTGCCTGAATTGAAGGCAGGCAAAGCTGAGCTTGCCTGTGGCCGGTTGAACTTCTGGTGAAAAACGACCCCGAGGTCTGACTGAACAGTTTCCCCCGACACCTTGGCTCGAATAATATCTGCCGCAAGTTCTTCCCCTCCCTCCGGCAGGCCCTCCTCCTCGCGATGCTCCGCAACCCACGCCGCAATGGCTTCACCTTAATAGAACTTCTGGTGGTCATAGCGATCATCGCGATCCTGGTGAGCTTGCTCCTGCCCGCCGTGCAGCAGGCCCGTGAGGCGGCCCGGCGATCGCAGTGCGTCAACAATCTCAAGCAGCTTGCGCTGGCGCTTCATAACTACGAGGGCCAATATCAGAAAACTCCGCTCCATATGCACCGCGGGGCGGGCGACTTCGACAGCGGCACTGCGGGTGCGTCGGGGAACCTCTCCTGGTACTACGGCATGCTGCCGTTCATGGATCAGGATCCGCTCTATCGGTCGATCGATTCCGCCAATTCCAAGGGGTGGAGCAACTTCGTGAACCAGACGAACACAGTGGGGATCGCCGCCCGGGCGACCGTGCCGACATTCCTCTGTCCGTCGGAGTCAGAGGTGAATGTTAACGTCCCCGGCGTGGCAAACTTCAGCTACGTCGGCAACGCCGGACGCCCCCGCAACTTATTAATGCCCGGCCGAACGGACCCTGGCGGAACGCTGCCGGAGTCCCCCGGCGTGATCTCGCAGTCGCGGATGAACGTGGCCGGTCCCTGGTCGGGTCGGTGGATGGACAACACCAACCGATCGTTCCGGTTCAGCGCGATCCGCGACGGTCTGTCGAACACCGCCGCATTCAGCGAATCGCTGGTCAGCAACGGAACGGATGAAAACGGCGATCCCCGGCGGAACATTTATAAGCTGAGCGGGTACGACTCCTACGGCACCACGATCGACGATGTCGTGCGTCGCGGTATCGCGGACCTCGCCGCCGGAACGTTGCAGCGGGGGCCGGACTGGACGCCCTATAAAGGGCTCACATGGCTGTTCGCCGACGGATGGGAGAAGCAGCTTTACGGGCACGTTTACCCGCCGAACACGCTGAACGTCGGCGGCGGCGACTACGGGTCGGCCGACAGCACGATTCGAGCCCACGCCGGGGACGCCGCCTGCTCCGCCTCCTCGGACCATCCGGGCGGGGTGAACCTGGCCCTCTGCGACGGATCGGTTCGTTTCGTCAGCGATAGCGTCGCACTCGAACCGTGGTGGGGCCTGGGCACCAAGGCGGGCGGGGAGACCGAGAACGAGTTCTGAGCTCCGCCACGGCGTTTCCCCGCTCTCCCGACTTCCCTTCGTGCGATTCACACTTGCCTCAACTCTTCCACCGGCAGGCGACTGCCGTTCTGATTGCTTCGGGTCTGCTCTGTCTTGCCGTCGGGTGCGACTCAGGCGTGGAGCTTGACGACCACATCGCGGCCATGGGCGGCTATCCCCCCGAGACGTTGGCGGACGAGGCGGTCGAGGCGACGCTGCGGCTCTTGCAGGGCGAAGGTCCCGGACGCGGCACCGCGCCGCAGGTGTCCGAGCACGGTACGGCGCTCGCGGCGCCGTCGCGTCCAAACACGGTCGAAACGATCGCTGTGAACATCGTGACGAAAGCGCTGCGGTACAACCCGCACGTGCCCGCGGAGAAACTCGCTGCCCAGGTGACGACGCTCGTCAGGCGGGACGAGCGGCTGGACGCGGAGGCGCGGGCGAGGCTGACTGCCGCGCTGGAGGACGCCTTCGCAACGGAAGTTGGAACGGAGTGACATGACGGGCTGCTCGCCCGGAGATTCGGGACACCGCTGCGGGCGTGAACCGAAGCGCTGCGTCGTGCATTTCGCGGGGGTATCCTGACGTGCTGACACTGCGTTCTCCCCCCACGGAGTCCCGCGAGCCGATGACCTGCTCCGATCAATCCGCCCGTCGACTCAACGCCCGCGCTTCGCCAAGCGTTGTCGCCGCGACCCTCGCGGCGCTGCTGACCGGCGCCCCGGCGTCCGCCGTCGCCAGTCCACCGGCGGCATTCCAGGCTCCGCCGGCGGCGGTCGCCCCGCGGCGGATGATGCCCAGCGAAATCTACCGGCACGTCCTCAAGAGCGTCGTGCTGATCCTGCAAACGGAAACCGACGGGAACGGCAATCGCAGCGTGAGCTACGGCACCGGCTGGGTGACCGACGTCGACCGCGGGTTGATCGTCACCAATCAGCACGTCGTCGACAGCTCCGAGGAGGTCCTGCTGATCTACCCGCGAATGGAGGACGGCCGTCTGCGGACCGCGGTGGAGGCGTACGGGCTGACCGCGGACGGCTTCGGCTACGACACGCTCACCGCCCGCGGCGAGGTGCTGCACTCCGAGAACGACCGCGACCTCGCCCTCATCCGGGCTTACCCAAGCAAAAGCGGCCGGCGGGTGCCGGCGGGAACGAAGGCCCTCGCCATCGCGAACCGGCAGGTCTGGCCCGGCGAACGGGTGCACACCATCGCCGGCTGGCCGCGGGGGAGCGAAAGCCTGTGGATCTACGGCGCCGGCGCCGTCCGGCAGGTCTCACGACGGACCCTCGCCAGCGGGGCCAAGACGACGGTGATGGAATCCGACGCCCCCATCAATCAGGGCAACAGCGGCGGCGCGGTGGTCGACGATTTCGGCGAGGTCGTCGCCGTGGTGGAGGGCATCCAGACGAACGCCCGCGGGCTGAGCCTGTTCGTCGGGCTCGACGCCGTCCGGGACTACCTCGCCGGCGCCCTGCCGCTGGTCGAACCGCAAACGGCCGAAGATCGCGTCAAACTCGCCCGGAGCCACCGGGAGGGCGGCCGCTACGACCGCGGGATCCGGATGATGAACGACGCGGTGCGGATGGAGCCCAAGAATGCCGGCTACCTCGCCGAACGCGGCCTGATTCACGCCTCCAACGGCGACGACGCCGCCGCCGAAACGGATTTCGCCGCCGCGGATCGCCTCGCCCCGAACGACCCGTTCGTGCAGGGCGGGCGTGGCGAATATCTGTGGATGCGGGGCGAGTTGGACCAAGCGATCGACGCACTCACCCGGGCGATCAAACAGGACCCGGAGAACCCCCGGTTCTACGAGCACCGCGGCCTCGCCCGTCGGGACGCGGAGGAGTACGACCGGGCCGTCCGCGACCTGTCGCGGGCCATCCGGCTCGCCCCGCACGACGCCAATCTGCTGATGAAACGCGGGGGCGTGTACCGGCTGAATATGCAATACGGCTCCGCCGCCGACGACCACCGCGCCGCCGCGAAGCTCAAGCCGCTGGCGGCGAGCCGTACGGGGAATTGGGCGTCGATCTCTACGCCGCCGAACGGTTCGACGCGGCCGCCGACGCCTTCGGCGAAGCGATCGAACGAGCCCCGGAGGAGGGGTTCTATCGCTTCCGTCTCGGCGACGCCCGCCAGGAGGCCGGCGACTGGTCCGGGGGGCTCGACGCCCTGGAGACGGCGATCGGCATGATGCCGGACCACGCTTACAGTCGGTATTACGCCGGACTGTCGCACCGGGAACTGGGCGATCACACGGCGGCGGTGCGTCGGTATCGCGAGAGCCTGCGGCTCGTCTCGGACGAAGGCATTATCCACTACAACCTCGCCATCTCCCTGCGGGCGCTGGGACGTGAGAGCGAGGCGAAGGAGCAATTCGCCGCCGCGGAACGGCTCAACGAGGATCTCAAAGACCCCGCCGACGAAGGCGAGGAAGACGCCGTCACGAATGACGCACCCCTCGCCGCAGGCGCTCCCGCCATGGCGAACTCCGACGCCGAGGGGGACGAGGCCGCCGCGTTCCGGCCGATCGGGTCGGTGCGGGAACTGGCCGGCGAGTGGAAAGCCGATTACACCCTCGCCGGCGCCACCCGCGTGCAGATCACCGCACAAATCTCCGACAGCGGCATGAGAACCTCCTCCCGCGTCGCCACGACCGTCGCCGGGGAGAACGAGGGCCGAATTGAGCGAACCGAGGAGAGTTCCCGGATCTACGTCGACGGTGCCGACCTGCTGATCGGGGAGCCGGGCGAGGTGTTCGACCGCTATGGTTACCAATACGACGGCGACAGGCTCCGGATCGACCGCCCGGACCTCGGCGGGACGGTCGTCTGGTATCGCCAGTAGTCGCGCGGGCGTCGCCGGGATTCCGTCGCCGGGATTTACCGGCGACGGGTTCCGGTATCATGCCGCGATGTTCGACTGGCTCGACGCCCTCCCGCCCCCGCCCGCCTCCCTGCCCGGCGGGTGGTGGACCGTCGCGGGCGTCGCCGCGGCGTGCGTGCTGCTGGGGGTCGTCGCCATCAGGCGCCGGCGTGCGGCTCGGGCCGAGCGATTCTCGCAGTGTTCACCGGGGGAACCGGGGTCGCCGGGGGAACCGCTGCGGGGGGAATTGCTGCGGGGGGAATTGCTGAACAAGCCGGTCGCAGGTTCGTCAGTCACCGGCACGCCGGAGGGGCGTCACCCATCGCCGCCGGGCCTGCCGGCGGGTGGGGAAGAGCGGTTAAAGCGGGTCCGGGCGGTGGCGGACTTCCTCGATAACTCGCTGAAGATCCCCGGGGTCGGCTTCGCGATCGGATGGGACAGCGTGATCGGTTTGGTGCCGGGCGTCGGCGACCTGGCGACGGGGACGCTGGCCGTGTGGATCATCGTGCAGGGCCGCCAGTTGGGCGTGCCAAAGCGAACGCTGCTGAAGATGCTCGGCAACGCCGGGATCGACGCGGCCGGCGGCGCAATTCCGGGGCTCGGCGACGCCTTCGACGTGCTGTTCAAAGCGAACCGGGCGAACCTCCGCCTAATCGAGAAACACCTTGCCGAACCGCCCGGGCTCACGCCCCGCCCAACTCCGCCCGCAGGGCGTTGAGTTCGTCTTCGATGCCGTCGTCCGCGGCGGCGGCCGGTTCGACAGCGGGGCGGGCCTCGGCGGGCAGCTCTTCGCCAGCGGCGAGGGCGGCCCGTTTCCGCTTCGCATCGTTCAACCGAGCCTCCAGCGCCCGCCCGGTGGTTTGCAGATGGCGGTGCAATTCGGCGGCGCTGGACAGTTCCTGTTCAAGGCCGGCGATGACGTCGGCCGCCTCCCGGCGCCGCACCAGCGCGACGCGGGCCTCGGCTTCATTTCCGGCGGACAGTTCCCGTTTCGCCTCGGCCTGCCAGCGGGCGGACTCGGCTTGTTGCTCCTCAATCTCCCGGGTCAGCCGCGCCACCGTGCCCGCGGCGGTCGCCACGCTGCGGGCGGCGCCGGCTCGGCCCAGTTCCATCTCCGCGATGATCTCCGCGAGCGCGGCTTCGGGATCGTCCGTCTCCGCCAGCAGGTCGGACAGCGAACAGGTGACGATATCCGTCAGGCGGCTGAAGTAAGGCATCTTTGGGTTCCTCGGGGGGACGCAATGGTAACCCGAAGCGTCAGCGGGGGACGCGGCGCAGCCGCGGGGGTGCGTCGTCGGGCGGCGCCCGACGCCCTCGCTGACGCTTCGGGTTCGTCGCACCACGCTAACCGCCGTCCGGCTCAAACGGATCACGGACGCCGCGATCCGCGAGCTTCGCCCGCAGTTTCTCCCGGGCGAGCCGCAAGCGGCTTTTGGCGGTGGACGTGCTCACGCCCATCGCCTGACCGACCTCCGGCAGCGGGACGTGGGCGAAGTGATGCAGCGTGAACGTCTCCCGCTGATCGCCGGGCAGTTCAGCCAGTAAATCGTCCACCAGCTCCGCGAATAGCCGGCGATCCGCGATCGCGTCCGGCCCGTCGCCGGGCCCGGCGAGGCGGTCCAGCGGGGAGCCTTCGCCGTCGCCGTCGGCTCGCACGCTGTGCACCAGCGCATCCCGGCGGGACCGGCGGGCGGCGTCGATCATCAGGTTCCGCCCGATTCGATACAGCCACCCGCGGAAGCGGCCGGTGGGCAGGTAATCCCAGTTCTTGCGGAACACCTTCAGAAAGGTGTCTTGGGCGAGGTCTTCCGCGAGCGAGCGGTTGCGGACGTTCTTCAGAAAGAACCCGAACAGCGGCCCGCGGTGCCGGTTCACCAGTTCATCGAACGCGGCCCGGTCCCCGCCCTGCAAGCGGATCATCAGGCGGTCGTCCGCGTCGAACCCGTCCGGCGGGTCCGCCCCCGCGGCGATGTCGGCGTGCGACGCGGCGTCGGCGGCGACCGCCACGGCGATCGGCGTCTCGACCGGGGCGTCGACCGGGGCGTCGACGGGGGGGAGGGGGAACACGGCGGGGCGGGTCGGGGACGTTGAACGGGCGACGGCCCCCCCTACGATAGCCGCCCGACCGCCGGCCGACGCCGTCGGCGGCGCTTCCTCCCGACCTCCCGCTTCGACGTTCCCCCGCCCGTGCCCGACGCCCCCGCCGCAGCGCTCACCTTCGCGGCCGGCGCCGACGGAGCTTTCGCCCTCACGGCCGGCGCCTCCCTCACGGTCTGCCGCCCCGGCCCGCCGTCGGTCGCCGATCCGGCCGCGGCGGTCCGCGAGGCGCTGGCGAACCCGGTGGAGTTTCCCGGGCTTGCCCGGGCGGTGATCCCGGACGATCACGTCGCCCTCGCCCTCGATCCGTCGCTGACCGACCCGGCGGCGGTCGTGGGCGGGGTGTGGGAGGAGTTGGCGAAGGCCGGCGTCGACCCGGCCCGGCTGGCCCTGGTGCGGGGCGCCGGACCGGCCGGCGGGCGACACGGCGGCGACCCCCGCGGCGGACTGCCCCGCGCCGCCGCCGCCGCCGCGACCTTCACCCGTCACGATCCGCAGGAAGAGGACGGCTGCGGGTATCTGGCCGCCACCGCGTCCGGCGACCGCGTGTACCTCGCCCGGCCGGTGCTGGAAGCGGACGTGGTGGTGACCTGCGGCGCCCTGCGGTTCGATCCGCTGCTAGGGGTCGCGGGCACCAACAGCGTGTTCATCCCCGGCCTGTCGGATGAAGAAGCGGTGATGAAAGCCCGCGGACAGGGCCACGCGGAACTCGGCCCGCACGACGATCGCCCGCTGCGGCAACTTGCGGACGAAGCCGGCTGGCTGTTGGGCACGCAATTCACCGTGCAGACGATCCCCGCCGCCGACGGCGGCACCGCGGCGGTTCTGGCCGGCGGGACGGACGCGGTCCTCCGCCGCGGCAAGGCGCTGCTCGACGAGCTGTGGCGGGTAACGGCCCCGATCCGCAGCGAGGTGGTGCTGGTCGCGGTCGCCCCGGGGGCTGCGGACAGGTGGGCCGCCACCGCACGGGCGCTGGACGCGGCCCGGCGGTTGGTCGAACGGGGCGGGAAGATCGTGGTGCTGTCGGACCTCGCCGGCTCTCCGCCGCCGGGGCTGGCGGAGCTGGCCCGGGCGGACGAACCGGCGGACGTGCTGCGGGGCCTGCGACAGTTCCGCCCGCCGGACCTACTCGCCGCGACGGCCTGGGCGCACGCTGCGGACCGGGCGCGGATCTATCTGCTCAGCGGGTTGTCCGACGACTTGGCGGAGGACCTGTTCGCGGTTCCGCTGTCGGAGCCCGGCGAAGCGGCCCGGGCCGTGGCGTCGGCGGGAACGGTCGCGGCGGTCGGGGGAGCCCAGTTCGCCTGGTGCGAGGTGGTCTGAGAAGCGGCCGCGGGCAGCCCATTGATCGGCCTCTTCCGATCCGGGTAGACTGCGGTCTTCGCACTCGCCCCCGGATCCATTGATGCCGTTGCCGTCCGCCTCCCGCCGGTCGTTCCTCCAGACCGCCTCCGTGGCGACCGCCGCCGCGGCCGTCGCCCCCTACGCCGCATACGGCGCCCGGGCCGCCCGCGGCCCGAACGAGACGATCCGCGTGGCCGTCCTGGGCCTGCGGAACCGCGGCTCGGGCTCTCACATCGCCAGCTATCTGCGGGCCGGGGAGCGGGACGGCAACGTGGAGGTCGCCGCCGTCGTCGATCCGGACGCCGCCCTGCTGCAAAGCCTCGGCGTGAAAAAGGTGCAGGACAAAACCGGCAAGAAGCCGGACGCCTACGCGGACTACCGGAAGGCGCTGGAAGACGATTCGATCGACGCGATTTCCGTCGCCACGCCGAACCACTGGCACGCCCTGCAAAGCGTGCACGCCCTGCAAGCGGGCAAGGATGTGTATGTCGAGAAGCCGGTCTCCCACAACGTCGTGGAGGGCCGCCGGATCGTGCAGGCCGCCCGCAAGTACGATAGGGTCTGCCAGTACGGCGCCCAGTGCCGCACGATGAAGGGCACCCGGGAGATGGTCGAAGCGGTGCTGGGCGGAGCGATCGGCGAGGTGAAGCTCGCCCGTGGCCTCTGCTACAAGCGGCGGCCGTCGATCGGCAAGCAGGCCACGCCTTTGAAGTTCCCCCCGCAACTCGACCGGAACCTCTGGGTCGGCCCCGCCGCCGACGAGGAGATCTACCGGCCGGAGAAGAGCAGCGCCGGGATCTATAACCCGCACTACGACTGGCACTGGGACTTTAACACCGGCAACGGCGACCTCGGCAACCAGGGCATCCACCAGATGGACGTCTGCCGGTGGGGCCTCGGTGCGGACGGGCTCGGCGATTCCGTTACCTCCTACGGCGGCCGGCTCGGTTACGAAGACGCCGGCAACACGCCGAACACGCAGGTCTCCGTCCATCACTACGGCGACAAGCGGATCATCTTCGAAACCCGCGGCCTGGAGATCCGCAACGCCGACGGCAAGAAGACCGGCAACCGCATCGGCGTCGTCTTCTACGGCACCGAGGGCACCGCGATCCAATGGGGCTACGGCTCCAGTTCGATCCTTGATCCCCGCGGGAAGCTCGTCCGCAACATCAAGGGCGGCTCCGACCAGGATCATTACGACAACTTCCTCGCCGCCGTGCGGGCCGGCGACCCGTCGTCCGTCAACGCGGACATCGAGGACGGGCACCTCTCCAGCGCCCTGTGCCACATCGGCAACATCTCCTACCTGCTCGGTTCCGTCGCCCCGTTGGAGGAGATCGAAGCCGCCCAGCCGGACGCCACGGAGAAGGAAACGCTGGCGGACACCGTCGCCCACCTCGCCTCCAACGGCGTCGACTTGAAGGACACGCCGATGACGCTCGGACCGAAGCTCTCGCTGGCCGGCGAGACCTTCACCGGGGCCCGGGCGGACGAGGCGAACAGCCTGCTGACCCGCGAGTACCGCGAGCCGTTCGTGCTGCCCAGCGAAGCCGACCTGTGATCCTGCGATAAGCTCGGCGTTCGCCCTGTGCGACCGCCGTCGAGACCTGCTAACACCCCGGGCGGTTCCCACACCGCCCGGGGTACTTTCATGTCGTCGCCTGCTCTCTCCCGCCGTCTCCGCCGGTTCGCCCCGCTGTTGGCCGCCGCGCCGCTCTGTCTGGCCGGGGCCGCCGCCGCGTGGCCCGGCGCCTCGCGGGAGGCGCTGGCGAACCCCCGCCCGGCGCTCGGGAGCAGCGGACACGTCGCCGCGACCCCCGCCGTGCCGGGCGGACGGCTGATCCACGCCCCGTTCCTGCTGACCAACACCGGCGAGGAACCGCTGACGGTCCATGCGGTCGAGCCGGACTGCGGGTGCCTGACGCCGTTGCTGAACCGCGCACTGTTCGACCCGAAGGAGCCGCCGACGATCGGACCCGGCGAGTCGTTGGAATTGATCGTCCGGGCTGACACCGCCCGCGAGGCGGAGGGACCGCACGAACACACGGTCACGGTCGTCTTCGAACGAGCGGACGGCGAATCGCTCCGCCAGACGGTTAAGATGCGGTACGGCGTCGACCCGCACGAAATCCGCATCGAGCCGCCCGCCATGATGGTCTACCAGCGGGAGGGACAGTCGACGACCTCCGTCGTCACCGTCACGGACCGCCGCATCGACCCGCTGCGGATCGTCGCCGTGCGGAGCCCGACCGATCGGGTGCACGTGGAAACGCTGGACCCGGTCGCCCGGGAGGACGGCGGGTGGGACTTCCCGTTCGAAGTCACCGTCGTCGGCTGCCGGGGCGGCGGGAACGAGGTGACGGTGGCCGTGGAAGTGGACGACCCGGCCGAGCGATATCGGTATCTCAAGCTGCCGATCACGGTGCGATCGCCCGACCGGTTGCAGGAGGCCGCCGCGGAACGTGCGACGACCGCACGCGGCAAAGCGTCAACGGGAGACAGCGGGGCCGTGAGTGTCTCCCGCTGACTCCCGACTGACTCCCGATCTGTGGCCGCCCGGTCTGTGGCCGAATCGCTGGCGACGGCGGGGGGCCGGCTGGGCGTCGCTGCTGCGCGTGCCGGTCTGTCCGCTGGGGCGGTTCCTGTCCGCGGGCGGGTGCGGCGGCTGGACGATCCCGCGCGAAGCAGCGGGAGGGACTGACGCTGATTCTGCCCGGGATTCAAAGCCGCAGCTTTGCGGAGTATCGACCTCGCCCGCGGACTGGCGCGGGGCGGGCTGCCGGGGCGGATCCGGTGTTCGACTGGACGACCGGCTGGTTCGTCCGGGCCGTGCGGCACCTCCGAGACGTGTCGATGCACGAGGCCGGCGGCGCCGGGGCTGGCGGCGGCGGATCGTCGAGCACCGCGGCGGTTCCCGCGACGCCCCGATCCGCGTCGATCGGCTACAGCGGCGGGGCCTCGATCGCGCTGCACGCCCTGGCGCAACTGCCGGCGGGCATGACGGCGACGCGGGCCGCTGCTGCTGGCCCCGGCGTGCTCCCCGGCAGTCGACGCCGCCGCGCTGGCGGACCGCTGCGACGAGGGCCTCGACGTGGTGTGCAGCCGGCTGGACTGGCCGGTGCTCGGGTCGTCCTGCTGACCCTCCTGGGCACGACCGACGGCCGCCACCGCCCCGCCGCCGGCTGGGGCGGGCTTCCAACGGACCGATTCGCCGTCCGACCGCTTCCGCGAACACCACTGGCGGCCGGGCTGGATCCGCCGGTTCCACTACGGCGGCCACTTCGGAGCGGTGAACCGGGTGTTCGCCGCGGAAGCGCTCGCTCCCCTGTTCTTGCCAGAACCGACCTGAGGGGAGTCGCCAGCGGGTGACACACCGGCGGGCTGACACAGGGGCGCTGCCCCGAACGCCGCCTCGGGGAAACGCCCGTTGCAATTCCTGCAAGATCGGCCTTCCCGGCGCGGAGGATCGGCTAACTTCGGCCGTGTCAGCCGCGGCGTCGCTCTCCACGACCCCCGCCTGTGCTGACTCCCGTTGCAATCACCGTGCCAGGCAAGGATGCCGCGATGTCGAATAACGCCCCCCTCCCGCTGCGCGTGCTGTGCGTGGACGACGAACCGGGCATCCGGTTCGTCTACGAGAACGAGGTCCCGCTGATTGCGGAGGGGGACGTGACGGTCGTGGAGAACGGCGTGGTCGCGATCGCGGCATTGGACGCCGCCGTCGCCGAGGGCAAGCCGTACGACGCGGCCTTGATCGACCTCCGGATGCCCGGCGGCGTGGACGGCTGGGGCGTGGCGGACCACCTGAACAACGTGTCGCCGAACACCAAGTTCGTCATCTGCACCGGTCACGGCGACCTGCCCGAGGCCAAACGGGCGCTGGAGTACGGGGCGCTGCGGTTCCTCGAAAAGCCGCTCCAGATGCCGGAGTTGGGCGAGGCGTTCGCCCACATCCGCGAGCTCAAGGCGCTGGAAGCCTGGCCGGAAGAGGATCGACCGAAGCCGGTCAAACTGAAAAACGACGACCGCGAGTTCATCGGCTCCACGCCGGCCATGCTCGCGTTGAAGAAGAAGATCGCGCAAGTTCGCCCCGACGGACGCCAGCGTGCTGATCCTGGGCGAAACCGGCACCGGGAAAGAGGTCGTCGCCAAGGCGATCCACGCCGGCAGCAAGCGGGCCGGCGGACCGTTCGTGGCGGTCAACTGCGGCGCCCTGCCGGAGCATCTCGTCGAAAGCGAGTTCTTCGGCCATCGCAAAGGAGCCTTCACCGGCGCCGACCAGCCCCGCAAGGGCTTGTTCGAAGCGGCCGACGGCGGCACGCTGTTCCTCGACGAACTGGGCGAACTGCCCAAGCCGATGCAGGTCAAGCTGTTGCGGTTCCTCGAAAGCAGCGAGATCCGCCGCGTCGGGGAGAACGACACCTTCACCGTGGACGTGCGGATCGTCTGCGCCACGAACAAGGATCTCGGGGAGATGAGCCGCGAAGGTGACTTCCGCGAAGACCTGATCTACCGGGTGAACACGTTCGAACTGGACCTGCCCCCGCTGCGGGAGCGGGCCGAGGACGTGCCGGCGCTGTGCAGCTTCCTGCTTTCCCGGCTTGCGGGCAAAAAGGTGGGCGAGGACGCGATCGGCCCGCGGGCGATGGAACTGCTGAAGTCCCATGAGTGGTCCGGCAACGTCCGCGAACTGGCGAACGCTTTGGAGCACGCCTCCATCCTCGCCGACGGTCAGATTCAACCCGAAGACCTGCCCACCCAGGTCACCCGCCGAGCGTGGCCGGTTCGGTCGAGTCTCAAACTGGCCGAGACCGGCGGCGACGAAGATTGGGTCAACGCCCCCGCCCCGACCTACGGCGACGTGCCGAAGACGCTGCGGGAGATCGAACAGGAGGTGATCCTGCACACCCTCGATCGTCACAGCGGCGACAAGCCGGCGACGGCGAAGGAACTGGGGATCGCGCTGAAGACGCTGTACAACAAGCTCAACGCCTACGAGGCCAAGCGGGCCGCGGGGTGAGGCGATCGGGGGGTGAGGCGATCGAACGGAGAGTTCACGGTCTCCGCTTGCGGTTTCGCGGCGGGCGGGTGATCCTCCCCACCCGCGACACCGCAAGCGACGCCAAGCTCCTTCCATGATCGAACTCCGCGACCTCGCGCGGAGTTTCGGCCACGGCCCCGCGGCGGTGCACGCCGTGCGGGGGCTGTCGTTGCGGGTCGAGCCGGGCGAGGTCTACGGGCTGATGGGCCCGAACGGCGCCGGCAAGACGACGGCGCTGCGGATGGTGCTGGGTTTGCTGCGGCCGAGCAGCGGCGACGCCCTGATCGACGGCGTCTCCGTCACCGAGGATCCGGACGGGGTGAAGCGGCGGATCGGGCTGGTCAGCGCCAGCGCCGGGCTGTACCCGTGGCTCACGCCGCGGGAAACGCTGCGATTCTTCGCCGATCTGTACGGCGTTCCGGCGGCGGACGCGGAGGCCCGGGCCGCCGATCTGTCCGTGCGGTTCGGTCTGACCGCCTTCCTCGACCGCCGCTGCGCCGGGCTCTCCACCGGGCAAACGCAGCGGGTGAACCTCGCCCGGGCGGTGATGCACCGGCCGCCGGCGATGCTGCTGGACGAACCGACCCGCGGGCTGGACGTGGTCGGCTTGCAGCGGGTGTTCGAGTTCGTCCGGGACCTGCGTGAGCAACAGCGGGCGGTGATCCTCTGCACCCATCGGCTCGCGGAGGCGGAGCGGTTCTGCGACCGCTTCGGCCTGCTGCACCGCGGCACGCTGCGGCACGAGGGCACGTTGCAGGAACTGCGCGACGCCACGGGGCGCCAGACGCTGACGGAGATGTTCGTCGATCTGTTGGAGGAGGAGGACGACCCGGACGAGTCCCCCACGGAGACGCGGATGGAGGCGATCCGATGAGCCCGCCGCCGCCTCGCCCATCCGGCCGCGCCCCGAACCCGCTGCCGCGGATCGCCTTGAAGGAGTTGCGGGAGAGCCTGCGGGATCGGCGGACTACGCTCACGCTGGTCCTGATGCCGTTGCTGGTCTACCCGCTGCTGGGCGTGCTGTTCCGGAACGTGCTGATCGCCACGAACCCGGCGGAGTCCGGCCCGGTGCCGGCGGTGTTCGCATCGGACGCCGACTGGTACGCCTTCCGCGACCGCATCGTCGCGGGCGAGGCGCTGCTGGTCGCCGCCGGCGAGGCCGACGCGGAGGCGGACCGGCTGGACTTGAAGCCGCTCGGCCCCGAGCTGCCCGGGGACACGCTCGAACGGGCCGTCGAGCGGGGCGAAGCCGAGGTGGGGGTCCGCGTGTCCGGGGAAGTCGGCGAGCCGCGATTCACGCTGCTGACGCGGGCCGGGTCGCCGCTGTCCGTCTCCACCGCCCGTCGCATCGCCTCGCGGTTGGACGCGGTGAACGAGGAGGCGCTGCGGGACCGGCTCCGCGCGGCGAACCTCTCGACGCGGGTTCCCGTCACGTTCGACACCGTGTTCATCGAACCGACCGGCGGCGGGGCGATCAGTCTGACCACCGTCGTCCCCCTCATTTTGCTGCTGATGACCGCGACCGGGGCGGTCTACCCGGCGATCGACACCACCGCCGGCGAGCGTGAACGCGGGACGCTTGAGACATTGGTCGCCGCCCCGGTGAGCCGCTTGCACGTGCTGTTGGGGAAATTCGTGGCGGTGTGGGCGGTGGCGGTGCTGACGGCGGGGGCGAACCTGATCGCGATGACCGCGACGGTCTACGCCGTCGGACTGGATCGGGCGCTGTTCGGGGAGGCGGTGCCGTGGTGGAGCCTGCCGGCGACCGCCGGGCTGTTGGTGCTGACCGCGGGGTTCTTCGCCGCGGTGCTGCTGGCCGTCACCAGCGCCGCCCGCAGCTTCAAGGAGGCCCAGGCCTACCTCATCCCGCTGATGCTCTGCTGCTTGGCCCCGGGCGGACTGGCGCTGACGCCGTCGATCGAGTTGGACCTCGGTTGGGCGGCGGTTCCGCTGGTGAACCTCGTGCTGCTCGCCCGGGAGACGCTGGGCGGGACGGCTCCGCTGCTGCCCTCGCTGGTCGTCGTGCTGGCGACGGTCTGCTACGCCGGCTTGGCGCTCAGCGTGGCGGCCCGGATCTTCGGCACGGACGCCATCCTGTACGGCGGCCCCGGCGGGTGGGGCGAGTTCCTCAAGCCGCCGCCGCGACCGGGCGGCGTGCCGCCGGTCGGCACAATCGTGCTGGGCACGCTGGCCTGCGTGGCCGCGTTCCTGGTGCTCGGGGGACTGCCGGGCAAGCTGGCCGGGGCGACCGATGTGGACAGCCTCGCAGACGTGAACCTGACCACGCTGCTGCTGGCGAACGCCGCGATCTCCGTGCTGGTGTTCGTCGGCCTGCCCTGGGCGATCGTGCGGTGGTCCGGCGGAGCGACCCGGGCGGCCTTCGGGTTTCGCTCGTCCCCTCTGCTGGGGCTGATCGGCGGGCTGTTGCTGGGGCTTGGGGCGTGGGCGGGGGTGTTCGAACTGTTGCTGGCGCTGGGGGCCGCCGACCGCTTCGGCGACGCCGGCCGGTTGGCGGAGTTCGGCGAGCGGATCAAAGACCTCCCGTTGCCGTTGGTGCTGCTCTGCCTGGCCCTCGCCCCCGCCGTGACCGAGGAGATCGCCTTCCGCGGGTTCGTGCTGACCGGGCTGAAAGTCCCGATGGGGGCGGTCTGGGCGGTGGTCGCCAGCGGCGTCACCTTCGGCTTCTTCCACGTGGTCAAGGATCTGGGCCTGTGGGATCGGCTGATCGGGACGACGCTGCTGGGCTTGTTGCTGGGCTGGGTGCGGGTGCGCACGGGCAGCCTGTGGCCCGGCGTGCTGTTGCACGCCACCAACAACGCAGCCCTGCTGATCATCGCCAGCTACCGCGAGGAATTGGGCGCCCGCTTTAACGTTCCGGTCGCGGACGATGCGCACCTGCCGACGCCGGTGTTGATCGCCGCGGCCGTTTGCGGGATCATGGGGGCGGCGTGCGTGTGGCGGGCCGGTCGGAACTGCGACCGTGCAGAGCCGGCTCCCTGACGGTCGCGGTTCCAGGCGTTTACAGCCCCACGTCGTCGTTCGGGACGATGCGGATCTCCGTCGGCTTCGGCGTCCCGCTGCCAATGTTGGCGATCGGTGGTGAGGGCGCCGGTGCGGAGGGCGCAGTTCAGGCAGAGCTTCGACTCGCCGTTGTCGAGGTACAGTTCCCCCCCGGTGAGGAGGTGGTAGAAGTCCTCGCCCGGCATTTTCGCGTGGCAGTAGAGTCGGTCGAAGTCTCGTTTGACGATCGCTCGCCAGTTCTGCATCTCCCGGGCGTACAGGCGGCCGTCGCGGGAGCCGTCAGGGGGGCTCTCGCCGGAGCCGTCGGGGGGGACGGGCGACGAGAACGACGGCGGGCCGGGCGGGTCGGCGGGAGCGTTCATGCGGGAAGTTTAGCGGCTCGTCGGTGCGCGGGGACGGTTTCTGCCGGCGGCGCGGGTGGGCGGCGTCGATCCGCTTCCCCGGTCCTGCGGCGTGTGCGGCCGGCGGGTCGTTCGTCCCACCGCCGTCCGCCCGTCGGCCGATGCGGTCCGTCGTGCCCGACCCCATCGCCCCCGCCGCGCCCCGCACGCCCGAGCAACTGCACGCCTACGTTCACGAGACGCTGTGCGCCCGCGAGAGCCTGCTGACGAACCAGTTTCGCACCGTCGCCGCCCCGCTGACCCGGGCCGGCAAACCGTGCGGGTGCCAATACACCCTCCTCGGCCCGAGAAGCGTTCGCCTGACGGCCGTCTGGGACGCCGTCCGGAACTGCCTGTTCCTGTTCGACGCGACCGGGGCCCGCATCGAAAAACGCATGTTGCCGCAGCGCATCCGCCCGGCGGCGTGACGATTTAATCCGGCTCAGGCTGAGCAGTCACCGGCGGAGGCGTCACTCCGCCCGCCGACGCTGAAATTGCCGGTTCGGCGTGGACCATCGCAGTTCCGCAATCAGCGCCCGGTTTCGCGACTGCGGGGTGCGGACGTGCTCGGACGAGGTCACCCAACTGACCTGATCGCTGATCCGGGCGGTGCCGAAACTGGCGCCGAGGTCGTCCCGGGCCGGGCCGGCGGGGATCGCGATGCGTTCGCTGGCGCGAATCAGGCGGAGGCGGTCCGGATCGAACCGGGCGACGAAGATCGGCGCCCGCTCCCGGAAGACGCCCGCTCCCCCCTCGTTCGCCCGGGTGTACGCCAGAAACAGGCCGTCGGAGTGCGTCACCCACCGCACCTGTGTCGCGTAGCTGTCCACCAATGCGCCGTCGTCCCAACGCAGCGGGACCGACGGGGCGAATGCGATTCCGTCGGCCGACACCGCGATCCGCGGACGGTCGCGGCGACCGCTGCCGGTGCGGGTCGCCAAGAAGTACCGGCCTCCAAAGCGGGTCAGGTCGGACTCCTGGAATCGAGCGGGCGGGCGGGCGTCCGGTGCGCCGGCTGGGGCGTCGGCGTCGGCTGGGGCGTGCGCAATGGGCGGGCCCGTCTTGACATGGGCGAGCGTGCGACCGTCGAACCGAAAGCGGGCGACGTGGCCCGGCCCGCGGGCGCCGGCCGGGCCGGGCTTTTCACCCAGCGGCCAAAGGAACGAGCCGCCGTCGAAGGACCCGTGCGAACTGCCGGAGAACCACCCCGCGAATTCCTCCAGCACGGAGACCGCCGGCGCCCAGGCGTCCGCGGCCGGGTCGTACGTGACGTAAGCGGGCGTGCGGCGGCCGGTGTCTCGACCGTCGGCGTCCAGCACGACGATCACCCCCGTCACCAGCAGCCGCGCCGTGCCCGGGTGCCAATGCGGCACAAAGCTGGCAAAGGAGCGCCGCGTACCCTCCGGACCGGGCCAGGGTGCGTACCGCGGCAGTTTGGTCAATTCGGACCAGGTGACTCCGCGATCGTCGCTGACGAGATAGCCCGGCACGCCGCGTCGATGCGTGCCGCGAAACTTCTGGCCGAACGTCATCAGGATCCGCTCGCGGTCTGTCCCGGGGAACATGACCGCCGCCCGGCCTCCGATCCATCCGAGCAACTCGCCTTCGCCGCGGCCCTCGCGGGCGGTTCGTACCTCCACCGTGAACGGGGGCGCGGCGGACGAAGGAACCGTGAACGAGGCGCCGGAGAGCGGCGGGCCAGCGGCCAGCGCCAGCAGGGTGAAGAGCACGGGGGCGACGCCGATCAGGGAGCGAGTCGGCCCTCCATACTAGCTTCGCCGCTCCGACCGCCGCCACGGTTCGCGAAGCGCCGCTTCACGGGGCCTCAACCCAGACGCAGCGGGGCGACGCCGCGGCGCCTTCGCAGAGCGTTGAGGGTCCGCAGCACGACCGGCCGGCGGACGACCGCTTGCTCCAGCCGACGTTTGCCGGGCAGATCCGTGAGGATCACGCCGGCCAGAATCGTCAGCACGCCCTGCCCCGGGAGCACCAGCATCGCCACGCCGGCCAGGATCAACAGGACCCCTGCGAGGTTGCGAGCCGCCCATCCTGCCCAGACCACGACGGGGCGGCGCGGCCGACCGGTGCGGCGGGAGACCGGGACGGGCGGCGTCGGGCCGAGGAAGTAGTCGGCGGGGATGCGGACGGCGAGCCAGGGCAGCGCGAACAATCCACCGACGAACGCGGCGGCGCTGAAAAGCGCCGCCGCCGACAACGCCGCCGCGTGTCGATCCGCGAACGCGGCGAGTTCCGCCCACGCATCTGCCAAGAACACCCGCGTCAGCCCGAGCGGTCGCGGGCGTCCCGGACCGGCGGGGCGCTCAGCAGCGGGGAGGTCGCCGGCAGCAGCACGCGCACGGCGTTCCGCAGCACGTCGAACTTTAGCAGACGATCGGTGATCGGCTCCCCGTCGAGGTTCACCTGGATCGGGTCGTCCGCTTCGATCGTGACGGTCTCCGCCCGTCCGACAGTCAGGATCGTCGGGTCCTCCCCGTCGCCGACGGCGGCGAGATCGTCGTACAGGGCCTTGTATTCGCTCATGCCGACCTCCGGCACGATCGTCACTTCCAACTTGCCGTCGTCGATCCGGGCGTGGGGGGTGACGGCGATCCCGCCGCCGGCGTAACGGCCGTTGCCGACCACCACCGCCAGCACCCGTCCGTGCCAGCGGTCGTCGTCCGCAGTCACGGTCACCTCGGTGCCGACGGTGTCCGACAGGTTCTTCAACCCGGTCCACCAGTAGGCCATCCCGCCCAGCAGCTTCTTCACCATCGGGTCGGCCTGCGTGGTGACGCGGGCGGCGTAACCGGCGCTGGCGGCGTTGATAAAGTGCCGACCGTTCAACCGGCCAATGTCTGACAAGTGGCAGGTGAGATCGGGGATCTGCAACAGGCAGCGGGGCGGATCGTCCACCGGCAGGCCGGCGGCGGTGGCGAAATCGTTGGCGGTGCCGTAGGGGACGATCGCGAGGATCGGGCCGCCGGCGTCGGTATTACAGGCGCCGCCGTACTCCACCAAGGCGCCGGCGACCTCGTTGATCGTGCCGTCGCCGCCGGCCGCGGCGATTACGGCGTTGCCGTCGCCCCCCGCCCCCTTGGCGGCGTGACGTTCGGCCACCTCCCGGGCGTGACGGCCCGGATCCCCGTCCTCCCAGCAGACCCGCACGTCCACCGAACAGCCCGCCGATCGCAGGCTGCCGACCGCCTCCCGGAGCCGGTCGTCTGCAGCGGCCCGTCCGTTCAGGATGAGCGTAATCGGGCCGACTTGCACGCGGGGGGGTCCAGGGGTCGGGCGGGAAACGTGGTAGGAGAGCGAAGGACTGGGGGCTGACAGGACTCGAGCCTCGCCTTCCGAAGAGACCGAATCCCAGATCCGGCGACTCGGAGGCGGGCAAGCGCCGTGCAGCAAGCCTGAAGTTCGCTGCAAAGGGTTGTCGCGACTCGCGATGCGCCCGGAGCAGTGTGAGGTCACTCTACCCCCGAGCGGGCCGGGGCGGAAGCTGCCGACGACGGCGCTCGCCCGCGATCTGGCCAGATCGATTCGTCGCCCTCCCCGAGCCGAGCGGCAGCGGAGAGCCGCTTTTCACCCACCGAACGGTCTTATGCACGGCGACTCACCGGGAGCGAATTCCCTCCCCATCAGGACCGCGATTGCAGATGAATCCGCCGTGATCGCAGTTCTTGCGACACGCATTCGTCGGATCAACCGCGGATCGCGGCCGACTGGGCGAGTTCAGCGCTCGCACAGTCACTTGCCCCTTCAGTTCATGCCCTCACGGTCCCACCCGCCGGCGCTGCGCCCGCTGCGGGACTCGGCCTTGCCCGCTTCGCCCAGCCCCCAGTCGTACCGGCGTCCGTCAGTCCCCACCCGACGGCGACCGCGGGCCATCAGAGGGCCGTCGTCGAACGGTCCGCAAACATCGTCGCGAACGCCGCACTGACCACAGTTCATCCAGGTTGCACAAGGCCACGGAGGAGTGCATTGCCGGCGGGAACGCCGAGGGAGAGCGCAACAACCGGATGCTTGCCAGCGCGATGAACATGGTGGAGTTCGACCGCCGTGTTGAGCTGATCCACGCGCTAATGAGGAAGGTGGAGCCCCGCCCGAAGCCCAAACGGCTCACCGGGATCACGCCGGAGAGGGTGACAAGCTCGCCGCCGCACTTCGTGACGAACCGGTCCGCGGCGGCAAGCCATCGACGCCCGCCAGCGTGCCTGGCAACCTGCGGCACCACAGGCGTTGATGAACCGTGCGCACAAGCAATGAAGCGCTGCCGAAGACAGCCCGTCGTTGACGCCCCGAAGGTCGAGCATTTGGCGAAAGGTCGCCCTCTCGTCGGAACCGAGATCCACGTCCTGCTCGCCGCCGTGCCGGAGGTTGTCAGGAGCACGCCGAGGTCGACGCGGAGAAGACCGCCGAGGCAGTCGGTCCCTCCTTCAACCCCGGTCGCAAAAGTCACTAACAAGTCCCACGACATCGGCCGCCGCGGGCCTCGGCTTCGTCCGGAGAGCTTGCCGCAACTTGTTACCAAATAGCAGCTTGTGAAATGAAGGCGCAGGGGTTCGAACCCTGGACCTACGGATTAAAAGTCCGGCACGGACACCGAACGACACTACGTTTCAAGGGGTCTACTGGGCACCCGGGTACGAACAGGGTACAAAAAACGGCTGGGTTCGTACCCGCTTTCGTACCCAAGCCGCCCCCCGAAGATGCCGAAACACGACCCCCGCCCGGGACACCGGATGACCTGGCAGAAGGAGAGGAGCCGCTGGCGGAAGACGTTCCGGGGTCGGGTGTTCCTGTTCTCCGCCCCCTCGAAGTCCGACCGGCAATCCGAACGGGAAGCCTGGGCGGCGTGGCTGATCTGGGAAGCCGAGCAACGGGCCGACCTGGAGCAGAACAAGCCCCACCGGGAAACGTACGAGGCGGCGACCGAGGTGCGGCTGGAACTGTCTAGGTGGATCGGGAGCGAACTCGAAGCCCTGGAGAGAACCGGCGAAGCCCCGGACGATGAAGGCGACGACGAACGGGGGAAGTCCGAGCCCGAGGAATGGCGGGCGTATCTGGTGCGGTGGCGGGATCGGATCGCCGGGGAACTGCGGACCCTGGAGCGGTGCTTTTCGACCGACAATCCGAAGCCGCTGAACCGACCCGACACGGTGTTCGCTTGGCCCTTCGAGAGTGCGTCCGAGGAGGAAGAACGGCGGTGGCTGCGGCGGCTGGACACGCTCTCGAACTTCAAGCGATTTCGGGTCGAAACCGAGGTGCCCGAAGATCGGACCGTTCAAGCGGCGGCGGCCCGTCACGTCCAGGATAAGGCGGCGACCTGCAAACCTTCGACGGTGCGGCGACTGACTCAGCGCCTGGAGACGCTGACCGACTGGCGGGGGGCCGACGACGTTCGGAACATCAACGGGGCGTGGCTCGGGGACTACCGCTCGCACCTGCTGGCAAGGGTGAAGGGCGGACGATCTGCCGGCGACGCTAAAGAGACGATGAACGCCGCTCGGGGGCTGGTGCGGTGGCTGTGGGAGCGGGAGGAGATTGACAACCTCCCTCGGAACTTGAGGAAGGCGAAGATCGTCGCCCCCACGAACGTGCCCGAGACGTACCCGCCGGACCTGCTGCGGCCGATGATCGACGCCACCCCGAATCGCATCCGCTGCCATCTGCTGGTGATGGCGAACACCTCTTCGACGGCGGCGGACCTGTCCGAACTGGAACTTGGACAGATCGACCTCGAAGCCGGAACCCTCACCCGGAAACGCACGAAACACGACTCCAGGCCGAACGCCCCGACCGTCACCTACGTTCTCTGGGATGACACGCTGGAGGCATTAGAGATCGAACTGGAGAACCGACCCGAGCCGCAACCGGGGTGCGAGAAACTGGCCCTGCTGACCTCGGAGGGGGGCCGGCTGCTCTACTTCACCCCTCGAACGGGAAAGGCGGACTCCAGGACGGATAACGTCGGCAACGTCATCAAAAAGTGGGCGGGCCGTAAGGCGACCCGGGAAGCGGTCGGGCGGGACGTGCCGACGAACCTCCAGCGCTGGCGGAAAACGGGGGCGACGCTGCTTCGAGCCGAAAAGGACTTCGCCGATCTGGCGGAACTCTGGCAGGCGAACGCCCCGGTCGGGGTGACGGATCGACACTACGCCGCCGCCCCCCTGGCCAGATTGACCGACGCCACGGCACACCTCGGACGGGTCTACGGGTTCGAGACTTCCCCGGAGCGGCTGGAGCGGGTGCGGTCGGCCCTGGGCTGAACTGAAAAGGACCCTCCAGGCCGACCTCCCCACGATCCGCCACCCGCATCCGTCCCATTCGGCTCGAAACCCCGGCGGCGACGGCTCCTCGGAAGGAACACAAAACTTGCAACGGGGGTTCGGGCGGTCGGGATCGGGGACGGGTTCGGCTCGAAAGACGGGGCTCCGAATCGTGCAATTTAAGTTTCTGCGACGGGGGTGCTACATATAGGAAAGACCCGCCCCACCCGAGAACGGAGACGCCCGATGCCGAACGTGACTGAAGACGACGCCCCGCTGATCCCGGTATCGACGGAGGGCCGGGCACGGAAGGCGAAGACAACCGTATCGGTGGCGATGTCGCCGGACCTGCTGCCCGAGGTGCGAAAGTCTGCGGCGGCGGAGGGGCTGTCTTTGAGCGCCTATTTCCGGGCTCTGCACGCTGACCATCTCCGCCGACGGCGGAACACTTAAACGAAAGCGGCCCCGCCCGGGAATGAACCGAACGGGGCCGAATCTCTTAAGGCGGCTGCGACTCCGCCCAACTCAAACTCCGAAAGTATAATATGTCCACGACACTCGAAGCACAAGCGGCCGGCGATACGGCCGGACAGAATCCCCAGGAACCTCTCCCGCCGGGAACGATCGACCGGGAAGAACTTGGCCGACACTTACAACTCCTCGGGGGGGTGCGAGAACTGACTTTTATCGGCCCGGCGGCCGACCCTTCCGAGCGGGATCATATCGACGAACCGAGGTATCGGGAGAGCCCGCTGGCCCGTTCGGCGGTGAGTTTCGAGCCCTCCCGTTCAGCGGTGATTTGCTCGCGGGCCGACTCCCGTTCTGACTTCGGGCTCTACGCCACGGCGGGTTCTCTGAACGACGACTGGGTTCGGCGGCGGGGTGCGACGTTTCGACGGGGGCGGTGCGGCGACTCGAACATCTCCCGACGGCGGACCGTGCTAATCGACCTGGACGCCGGGCAGGGTTCGGGGCCGGACGGCGGAAAAAGGATGGCGAACGGGGCGGAGCGGGAAGACGCTCGGAGGTTGTCGGTTTCAGTTCTCCAGCGGCTGCTCAGGCTGGGCTGGCCCCTTCCGGCGGTCATCGACAGCGGCAACGGGGTTCAACTGCAATTCGGGTGCGACCTGTCGGCGGGTGAAGAGGAAGGGGCGGCGGAGGTTTCGAGACTGATTCGGCGGGTCCTGGCGGGTCTGGCGGAGCGTTTCGACGGGGTTCACGGGACGGCGGAGGTGGATCGGGCGACGTACGAACCGGCCCGGCTGATGCGTTTGAGCGGGACGATGAACAGGAAGGGGGAGAACGACGTGGCGGGGGGACGGCCCTGGCGGAAAACTCGAATCACGGCGGCACCGCCCCGGCTGGAGAACGTCGCCCTCGAACGACTCGAAGCGGCGGCGGATGATCTGGACCCGGGTGACGATCTGCTCTCCTCTTCACGTTCTCGGGCGGGCGGTGAACCTTTCCGAGGGGACGGGGCGTCGGCGGGGGCGGCCCTGGAGCGGGTGCTTTCGGTGCTGGATCGGCAGGCGTGCGACCCTCGGGAGACGGAGCCCGGGGTGTGGGAATGCGAATGTCCGTGGGACTGCGGGGGCGTCCGCCGCATCTACCGGAACGAATCGGGGCCGCTCACCACCGACTGTTTTCATTCGGGCACGCTTCGGGACGATCCGACCTGGGCTCACACCGCTGACGACGAACCGAGAGCCTGCTCGGAACGGGTCTGGGCGGACCTGCGGAGGATCACCATCGGGCCGGGGGTGGAATGGACGCCGGTGGACGAACTGGAGGGGGCCGACGGCCTGGAAGACGATCCCGAGGGGGTCACGGCGGCGGTGTTCTGTTTCGAGCGGGGAGACCTCCAGCAGGACCTCGGAGACTTCGACCCGGACAGGGAGCCCGAGCCCGACGAACGGGACGCTGCCCCTCTGCCTTCGAGAACATCACGCCCCACGATTCAGACGAACGAACGGCAACCCCGGGACGTTCACGCCGACGCCTTCAAGGCCCTGAGCGAAAGCAACTCCCCCGTCTCCCTGGTGAATTTCGGCGGGGTGCTTTCCCGCATCGACCGCTCAGGGGGATCTTCGGCGGCGGCCCGTCCGCTGAAAAAGGGGGAAACGTTGGCCGAACTGGCCCGGGCGGCGGACTGGGTGACGCTGGTGCGGGGGAAGGATTCCGAGGGGCGGGCGGTCGTGAAGACGAAGCCGACGAAGCTGCCGCCGGACGTGGTGACGGTCGTACATGACGCCCCCGCCGAAGGGCTGCCGAGACTGGAGGGGATCACCGCCACCCCGGTTCTACTTCCTGGCGGGCGTCTGCTCACGGCCCCCGGCTTCGACGATTCGAGCGGGTTGTTCCTGGACGGCGGGGCGGGACTCGGGGGCGTCGACGTGCCGGACGAACCCACGCCGGGGGAAGCCCACGCCGCCCTCGGGGTTCTGCTCGAAGTGGTCGAAGAGTTTCCGTTCGTGAGTGCGGCCGACCGAACCAACTTCCTGGCCCTGCTGCTGACGCCGTTCGTGCGACCCCTGATCGACGGCCCGACGCCGCTCTTCGGGATTGACGCCGTCACCCCCCGCACCGGAAAGACGCTGCTGGCGAACGTCTGGGCTCAGATCGTCCTGGGCGGGGGGCTGCCGACGACGACCGATCCTCGAACCGGGGAGGAGTGGGGGCGGGCGGTGTCGGCGGCGTTGCTCGGAGCCCCGGCGGTCGTGGCGTATGACAACGTTTCGACCACCCTCCAGGCCCGGGAACTCGCCGCCGCTCTGACCGAAACCGTCCACAATTGCCGCATCCTCGGGGAATCCCGGACGGCTTCGGTGCCGGTTTCGTGCGTTTGGATCGTCACCGGGAACAACCTCCAGTTCAGCGACGAACTCCGGGAACGGACGGCACTGGTGGGGCTGGACGCCGACTGCGAACACCCGGGGCAGAGGACGGGGTTCCGGCGGGCGGACCTGCTGGGCTGGGTGCGGGAGCATCGGGCCGAACTTGTCTCCGCCTGTCTGACCGTCTGCCGGTTCGGACTGGGCGGTCGATCTTCGGCGACGCTGGGCGGGTTCGAGTCCTGGGCTCGGGTCGTCGGCGGAATCCTCGGGGCGGTCGGCCGTCACGACCTGCTGGGCAACCGGGGCCGGCTCGAAGATCGGGACGCCGGGACGGAGGAACTGCGGGCGTTCGTGGCGGCCTGGCACAACCGTTTCGGGACGGATCCGGTCACGACCGCCGGACTCGTCTCCGAGGTGCTGCATCCGGGGTGCCATCTGGCGGACACGCTCAGGAGCGATCGACGGGACAACGCCGGGCTCGGGTTCTGGCTCCGAGGCCATCGGAAGCGGATCGTCGGCCGGCTCCAGATCACGAAGGACGGGAATACCCACGGGGGGGCACGCTGGCGGCTCCTCGAACTGCGGTCGGCGGGAGACGGGCCGGGGGGACATGATTCCGGTCGGTTTCGCCGGGGGGCGGGGGGACATCGGGGGGGCATCAAACCGGGATGGCACCCATGTCACCCCATGTCACCCCGCATGTCACCCCGATTTCAGACTGCCTGCATAGTGTAAAGTGCTCTCGGGGGGACATGGGGGGGACATGGGGGGACATGGCATCGAAGTCACCCCCCAAGTCCCCCCGAGCCCGAATTGGACGCTCCACGTCCCCCTCCCGGCCCGACTCCCTCCCGCCGCCCGGCCCGAATCCGTCGGCACCCTCTACGTCACCCCGAGCGGCGAATGGTCCGAGATGTTCGTTCCTGGCCCGACGAATCGGGTTCACCCGCCGAACGTCCCGCACGCCCCACCTCCGAGGAGCCGACCGCCCCCACCATCTTCGCCCGTCCCGCATCCTTCGAGATCGGCCCCGACTGGGAATCCGCCGACCGTTGGGAACTCTGCCGGATCACCCGCTCCGAGCCCGAGCCGATCGCCTGCACCTCGGGAAACTTCGACGCCGCCGAACGTGCCTGTCTGGAGGAGTCCGATGCTTGACGACCGCCGAACCGAACTCGAACGGATGATCGACCAAGATCGGGCCGAAACGTACGCCGCCGTCATCGCCCACGCCCCTCCAGGCACATCACAAAAAGCGGTCGCCACCCTCTGCGAGACGGCCCTGGACAGCTTCACGACCGTCGGGTTCTGCTGCGTCTACGGCGACCACCTCTTCGACCAAACAGGAGACCACGTTCTGATCCGGGACGCCCTTCGCTTCGTCGTGTCGCTATTAGGAAACCCGCCCCCCTCCCCCGGCCCGAATCTGGTTGCCCTCACCCGTCAAGCGATGGCGAGCGGCGTCGACTGGCCCCGAGACGGGTTCTGATTCGAGCCGACCGACCCTCCGAGCAGACCGTCGAAGCCGCTCAGAGGCCGCCCTGGAGCCTACACGGGGAATCCCCGATGTGGCCATGGGGGGGTAATGCGGAGGGACCGCGATCTTTTACCGAAAGAACTGTAGCCTGGAGGGCGTTGGCGTCTCTCGCCCCCAAAATAAAACGCCCTCCCCCCCTCATGAACCAGAACCCGCTGGAGGGGGGCGGGGGGCGTTTTGTTTCTGACAACGTTCCCCCACCGCCCTAAACCCCCATGATTCATACGGGGAATCCCCCGACCTTTTTTCGTGGCCCCAACTCCCACCGCCGACGATCCTGCACGCCCTCCAGGCTCGCCCCTGACGGGATCCGAGAAGATCGACGGGGGATTGGTCGGGGGGAGAGGGGGGCACCTGGGGGCGAAGGCGATGACGAACTGGGTGACGAAACCGACGGCTCGGAGTGAGAACGGGGAAATCTGGGAACGTTCAACCCCCTCGAAGCCCGTCTCCAGGTTCTCCTCTCCGATTCGACCGCCGGAAGTCCCGTCACGCCCGAGGGCGCCGCTTTTCGTACCCCGGTTCGTACCCGCCCCGTTTCGTACCCGTTCTGAACCGGCGACACTCGCCGCAACTCGTTGCCGAAATAGCCACTTGCAAAATGAAGGCGCAGGGGTTCGAACCCTGGACCTACGGATTAAAAGTCCGTTGCTCTACCAACTGAGCTACGCCTTCAAGGGGGGTGCCCGACGACGCCGGAAACGGTGGGTCTTCAGTGGCCTAAGCCTGAGCGGCTTGAGCCCTGAACGACCGAGCCCCGGCGGGCGGGCGGCGGGAGATACGGTAGACGCTTCCCCGACCGGCGGCAACGCCCGCGGGTTCGCCTTCCGAGCGACGAACTGGAGAAAATCGGGGGCGGCGTTGGCGACGACATCATTTCGGGTCGGCGGCGGGATCGCTGCGTCGCAGCGTCGGGTCGATCACGCCGGCACGCAGCACACGGACGTCGCGGGGCCAGAGCCGTTCTTCCCGCGGCTGGGCGCTCCAGAGCGTCGCGACGCCGGGGACCTGCATCCGCACGGTCCGGTCGGCCCGGAACCCCTCCAGCATTTCGTAGCAGGTCAGTTCCAGTCGCAGCCCGCTGCTGCCGAACGGCGGGTCCGGATCGACCGTGACGGCGACGATCTTCGCGGACTTGTTGTCGTTCAGCGGCTCATAGGTCCGCAGGCTCGGCTCCACCGCACACATCCGCAGGTCGGCGTTCTTGACGAAGCGGGCCTGCAGTTCGTCTGGAACGCCGTCGTACAGTTCGACGACCATCGTGCCGCCGGCGCCGCCGCCGGTGGCGTTCTCGGTCGACACGACCTTCGCCGGCACGCCGCGGCGGCCCAGCGAGGCTCGGTACGAACGTGTCTGGCGTTCGCCGGCCCGGAGACGACTCTCATCGTCCACCCACACGTCGCGGCACAGCGCCGCCTCCGAGCCCAACAGCGTCGCCCAGCCCAGATTGAGTTGGACCGTCTGGCCGACCTTCAACGCCTCCCGGTCGAGCAGCCGGTCGCCCGTCCAAACGCGGGTTTCCTCGCCAAGATGGAATCGCTGCCGGCCGGCAAGCGCCGTCGTTTCGCCCTCCGGCGCCTCCGCCGGGTTCCCCTCGGCGTCAGTCAGATCCACCACCAAGACATCCTCGTCGATGAGAATCTCCGCGATCGTCCAAGCCAGACCGAGGCGGGTATAGAAGCTGAAGTCGTCCTCCAATCGCACGGCCCGGGAGTACTCCGCATCTGGGCTGGAGCGATGTCGGAGGGGCCGGGAATGCTGGCGACGGTCTTCAACCTCGGCCGGGGCAACCAGGAAGGTCGCGTGCAGGTGCGTGCCCAGCGGGTGGGCATGCAGTTCCGACGGCACGCCGCATCGGCGGACCGCGGCGTAGGGCGGGAGATCGAAGTCGTGGGGGAGGTCCCAGTCATCCTTGCCCGCGGTGCCCAACCGGTCCGGCCGGAGGATGCCGGTGCGGTTGACGTGGTCGACGTGCGTCAGTTCCCCAGCGATCCGCTTGGCGCCGGCGAGGTCCGGCCAAGCGGTGTCGAGGGCGACCGGGGAACCGGCCGCGTCCGGCGGGGCGGCGAGGGCGCCGGCGACCAGGCAGGCGGCGAAAGGAAACGTCATGGGCGGTGCCCGCGGGGCCGGAGAATCCGTGGAGGAGGGGATCCGAGGGAACGGTGAACTAAGCGAGCAGGTCGGTCATGACGCCGCCGCTATCGGCGAAGCGGTCGGCGTTCACGCCGGCGGCGCGGGCGATCGTCAGCAGCAGGTCGCTGACCACCGCCCGCGAGTTCACCGGGCGGGAGCAGGTTTGGTAGTGCTTCGTGGTGAGGGCGCCGTCTTCGCCCACGGCGTAATCGAACGCCGTCCCGTCGCCGCTCCTCTCGCCGTTCTGCTGGCCCGCCACCTTGTTGTAGTCGAGGTGACGGCCGTGCTTGAGGCCGAGGGCGGCCCCGCCGGCGACCACGGTGGGCAGGTTCGCATTGCCGTGGCTGTGACCGTACGCCATGCCGCTGCCGTATAGGGCGACGGTGCTGTCCAGCAGCGGGCCGTGGGCGTCGGAGGTCGCGGCGAGGCGGTCCAAGAAATAGCTGAACTGCGCCACGTTGAAGCGATCGCTGTCGCTCAGCCGGGCCAACGCGGCCGGGTCGCCGTTGTGGTGGGAAAGTTGGTGCCGGGACTGATTGATGCTCAGTTCCGGGATCGAGAACCCGTGTGATTCGTCGCCGGTCATAAACGTGACGACGCGGGCGGCGTCCGTTTGGAACGCCAGCACGATCAGGTCGTACATCGTGCGGTAGTAGTCGCCGGGATCCTGCTGGGAGACCGCCTTGTCGATCCGCTTGCGGGCGCCGGGGGAAAGGGCGTCCACGTCCGGACGGGGCACGTCCAGCCAGGCGTCGGAGCGTTCGACGCGCACCTCCACCTCGCGGACCGCTCCGAGGTACTGGTCGAGCCGGGCTCGGTCCTCGGCGCCGATCTTTCGTTCCAACTCGCGGGCTTCGCCCAGCACGGCGTCCACCACGCTGCCGCGGCGTCGCAGGGCCCGACGCTCCGCGGCGATCCCGTCCTTCGGCGCCTCGAACAGTCGTTTGAAGACGTCGCCGGGCTTGCGATCCGACGGCTGTCGGACGCCGTCGCGGTCGTAGGAGAGACTTTGGCCGGTGCAGGACAATTCCAGCGAGCGGAACCGCGTGTGCGGGGCGGTGTGTTCCGCGATCAATTGATCCACCGAGACGCTGTTGCGGGCGGTCGGGCCGATCTCCGCCCCCGTCAGCCAGATCGTCTGGCAGTTGTGGTGGTTGCCCAGCCCGTGCGGGTGGTGCAGACCGCTGATGGGGGTGAGATGCGCCCGGTGCTTCTCCAAGGGAGCCAGCGTGCGGCTGAACTTGTACCCCTCGCCCGCTTCGAGGATCTGGTAGTCCAGCGTGTTCACCCCGTTGGGCAGATACACCGACACGCTGCGACGCGGCCGTTCGCCCCGCGGGCTGTCGGCATTTGCTTCGTCGGGCGGCCCGCCCGCGGCTCGGCCGGATGGCGTCATGCAGTCCAGCGCCGGCAGGGCGACCAACGCCCCGAGCCCGCGGAGGGCGTGCCGCCGGGAGATCCGCCAGTTCTGCGGGTGAAAGTTCATGGGCTCGGCGGGGGCGGGAGGCGGGGCGGGAAGGGCTTCAACGCCGGGGGATCGCGATCCCCCGGAGCAATCCGGGTCAGCGGCGGGCGAAGAGATCGTCGGCGACGAGTTCTTCGATCAGGATCCGCAGCCGATAATCCTGCGATTCGGCGGCGGCGGCGACCCGGGCGATCGCGGCCCGGTCGTCCACCGTCAGCACGCGACGCAGGGCGTAGGTCGCCAGCTTCCCGGCGAGGGCGGCGGCGAATGGGTCCGGGTCGCCCGCCAACAGGGTCTTAAACTGCTCCGGGCCGTCAAAGGCACGGCCGTCGGGCAATTCGCCCGAGGCGTCCGCGGGCGGATCGTCGCCGGTCCCGCTGCGCACTTTTTCCACGTCCCGCCAGCGGCCGATCGCGTCGTAGTTCTCAAATGCGAAGCCCAGCGGGTCGATCTGCCGATGGCACCCCGCGCAGGCCGGGTTGCCGCGGTGGGCGGCGAGCTGGCGGCGGATCGTCAGCTTGGCGCCGTCCGGCGGGTTCGGTTCGATCGCGTCCACGTTCGGCGGCGGCGGGTCCGGGGTTCGGCCCAGCAGGCTCTCGGACAGCCACACCCCCCGGTGCACCGGGCGATGGCGTGTGCCGTCGCTGGTCAGGCTCAGCACGCTCGCCTGCGTGAGCACCCCGCCGCGACGATCCTCCGGGGCGAGCGCCACCTTGACCATTTGATGAGGTCGCGGTTCTCCGGCGGCGACGCGGTCGTTGTCGATCCCGTAGTGCCGGGCCAGCCGGCCGTTCAGCACGGTCCAGTTCGAATCGAGGAACGCCCGGGCCGGCAGGTTCTCCCGCAACGCTTCGGCGAAGAAGCCGGTGGTCTCCCGGATCATGCTCTCTTCGAGCCAGTCGTCGTACTCCGGGTACAGATCGGTGTCCGGGGGGAACTCGCCGACGCGATCGAGTTGAAGCCACTGCGAAGGAAAACTCTCCGCAAACCGGGCGGCCTTCGGGTCGGCCAGCATCCGGCGGACGTGCCCCCGGCGGACGGCCGGGTCGGTCAGTCGGCCGGCGATCGCATCGGTCCGCAGGGCGTCGTCCGGCCCGCTGCCCCACAGGAAGAAGGAGAGCCGGGAGGCCAGTTCCCAGTCCGTCAAAGTCGCTCGGTTCTGGCCGGCGTCGCCTTCGACGAGATACAGGAAGTTCTTCGAGGTGAGCACCGCGGCGAGGGCGGACTTGTAGGCGGTGCGAAAGTCGCTGCCGTTGGCGAGGATCTGCTCGACCACGCCGACGTAGCGGTCCACCTCCGCCTCCGTCGCCGGCCGGCGCCACGCCGCGGCGGCGAAGCGGGCGAGGGCTGAACGCACCGCGGCGGGGTCGGTTTCAGGGCTCTCCCCCTGCGGCCAGTACGCCAACCGGGCGGCGGCGGCTTCCGGCGGGACGATCGGCCCCTCCCACTCGATTCGGTCCACGATCAGCAGCGAATACAGCAGGTTGCCGTCGTCGTCGGTGAGCTTCCGCTGCCAGGGGGCGCGGCTGCGCGGATCGTCCAGCGTGGTGAAGGCGAATTTGGAGGAACGGCCGCTGCGGGGCAGGTTGTTGGGCCCCGGCACGTCGTTGGTCAGGTCCACGGTCACCCCGCCGGCGGGCAGGATCGTTTCGAACTCCAGCGTGACCGGCTCGCCCTCCGGCGCCAGCACGTCCGCTTCGAACAGCGTCCGGCCGACCGTCTTGGAGTACAGCTTCAGGTGCGGCGCCGGCCCGCCCGGCGGCCGCACCCCGCTGAGCGTCACCCGGCCGCGGTACACGCCGGCGATCGGCAGTCGGCGGGGGTGCACGGCGGTCAATTTGTGCTGCGGCCACATCAGCACACGGACCTTGTCCGCCAGCCCGGCGGCTTCCAGATCCTCCCGCCGGCCGCGGAGGCCGCCCTCCATGTGAATCGCGTCGTGGGACACCGCGATGGGTTCCGGCGGCTTGTCCGGGAAGGCCCGGTCGACGATCTCCTCCGCCGCGGCGAGGTACTTTTCAACATGCGACGGAGCCAGCGTGAGTTGCGACCCGATGCGGGCGAACCCGTGCCAGCGGGGATCGTCGGAGAACGCCCCCGGCGCCGCGGCGTCGAACCGCACGCCCAACAGGTCCTCCACGGCGTGTTCGTATTCCTCCCGGCTGAGCCGGTAGTGGGCCACCGGCCCGCGGGCGGCCATGCGGGCGAGGCGGGTCTCCCGCAGGCGCTCGGCGATGCGGCCGGTCACGCGGGCGATCGACGCTTCGTCCGGCCGGTCTCCCGGATCCTCCCCGGGCGCCGGCGGGGGCGGCATCTCCCCGCCGTTGATCCGGCCGGCGATCTCCGCCCACAGCGGGGCGTTCGTGGCGTCGAAGGTCGCGGCGAGGCCGTCCAAGCGGAACTCGCCCTCCTGCACGAACTCCCCGTGGCAGTCCACGCAGTGCGCCGTGAAGAACGGTCGCACCTCCCGCTCGAACGCCGCGGCGTCGTCCGCGGGGCTTTCCGGCCCGGCCACGCAGGCGATCGGCGACAGACCGAACGCGACGACGAGCGCAAGATGAGCGGTTCGCACAGCGGCGGAGCTCCGGGCGGGCAGGGTCGCCCCGGGGGAGAACCGGGACGGGCGGGAGGCGGCACGCATATGCACCGCCCGATGCGATTCTAGCTGATCGGCCCGCGGTCGCAAGCCGGCTCGCCCGTTCGGGAGTCGCTGGAGACGGCGACGCGGCGGTCCCCGGGAGGCCGGAAGGCGGCGTCATCGATCCACCCGCGGCGTTCCATCACCCGCATCAGCCACGGGTTCTGCCAAGGGTTGGGGGCGTCCAGCCACGCGCTGAAGGCCGACAGCCCCAGCAACGTCGCCGCCAGCGGGGCGAACCAGCGGCGGCGGTTCACGCCCCCCGTCCGCCCAACCGCCCGCCCAGCCGTCCGCTCGCCCGTCAATCCGTCCGCCAGCGGGACCAGGCAGAGCGCCCACAGCGGGGTCAGCCAGATCATCCAACGCAGCGACACCGACCGCCCGCCGTAATTATAATTCGCCGTGCGGGTCAAATAGAACCCGAGGATCGCCACGCTCAGCAGCCCCGTCGCCGCGGCGAACGCCGTCAGCGGGTGACGAACTGCTTCGCCGCCGTGCGAACCCGCCGCCGGTCGGCGACCGCGAACCAGGTCGATCACCGCCTTCCCGCAGGCCCAGGCGGTCAGCAGCCAGATCGGCGTGAGCGAGAACAGCCCGTGGTGCCCCAGCGTGCAGTGGAAGAGGTACGTCCAGAAGCCGTCGCGGGCGGCGTCCAGGCCGGTCGGGTTCATCCAGTAGCTCGGTCGGCCGTTGCGGACGAACTCGTAGGCCTCCGTGCCGTACGACAGGTAGAACGGCTTGAGCCCGCCGGTCTGCCAGACCGTCGCCGCGGCGAACAGCAGCACGGGGATCGCGGCGGCCGGGGCGAACCACGTCAGCGTGCGTTTCCAATCGGCCTTCGCACACACCGCCAGCGCCCCGAGCCCAAACAGCCCCGCCGGCAGTTCGTTGCAGGCCGTGACCGCCGCGAAGAACCCCGCCGCGGCGAATTGCCCCGCCGTCCCGCCGCCCCGTGCGATGCGGATCAACGGGACCGCCGCGAGCGCACAGCAGCACGCGGCGATCGTGTGATTGTTGAACACCGGTAGAAACGTGCTGATCGCCGTCCCCAACGCCAGCGTGCCCAACGCCAGGAACCGGCCCAGATCCGTCCGTCCCGCCTCGCCCAGCAACCCCCGCACTGCGAACAACGCGGCGGCGAACGGCACGAGGTTCAACACGAACAGCACGACCCGCGTGTGCGGCCCCGGCTCCTCCGCCAGCGCCCAGCCGGTCACCGCCGCCGTCGGCACGGAGATCGCCGCCGCCGCGATCGGCAGCGGGGCCGGCTTGGTGGAGTACAGGTTCCCGTCGATCTGCACCTGATCGATGGTATTCCAGAGGCTGTCGAACTCGTATGGGTCAATCCGGAAGTCGCCGTGTTCGGTCAGCGCCCGCACCGTCGCCCACCGGCTGCGGTCGTTGGCGCTGCGGAGCGGCTCCGCCCGCACCAACGCCGCCGCGTGCAAGCCGAGGGCGAGGGCGATGAGGATCAGCGACCCACTCCGCCACGCTTCGCCCAAGGAGGGGGGAGACACGGGGGGAGACGGGGGGGGAGACGCGGGGGAGGAGGACGGCGGAACGGGCGACGTTCCGTCGGATTGCGGACCCGGCGGAGGCGGAACGGAGTCGAGCATCGGCCTACACTGGCCCCCACGGGACGCGGCGGCAAGCTCTCCACGCCTCTCCTCCCCCCTTCCACCCCCCCGCTCCCCCCTCCCCACCCGCCATGCTGGTCGGAGTGTTCGCCGACGCCCACGATCACGCGGACAACGTCCGCCGGGCCGTGCGGTTCTTCAACGAAGCCGAGGTTGGGCTGGTGTTGTTCGCCGGGGACCTCGTCAGTCCGCTGGTCGTGCCGCCGTTGCGCAAGCTGAACTGCCGGCTGGTCGCCTGTTGGGGGGACAACGACGGGAACCGCGTGGGGATCGCGGGCGGGATGCGGGTGGTCGGCCCGGTGGGGGAGCCGCCGCTGTGCGTGACGGCGCCGGACGGCACGCGGTTTCTGCTCTGCCATCAACTCAGCGAAGTTCGCGACCACCTGCGGGACGCCCTCCCCCCGGACGAAGGCGGTCCGCAGGTGGTCGTCTACGCCCACACCCACCGGCACGCCGTGGCGAAGGACGCCGCGGGCCGGTTGCTGGTGAACCCCGGCGAATGCGGCGGCTGGGTCACCCGCACCCCCAGCGTGGCGCTGGTGGACACCGCCACGCTGGAGGCGAAGATCGTCCCGCTCCCGCAGATGGGTCCGGCCGTCGTCATCGAACCTGTCTGACCGAACCGGTGTGATCGAACCGGTGTGACCGCGATAGCCGCGACCGAACGGCGCGCTCCCCGCAATCGCGGCCGGTCCGTTCGTCGCCGCCCGCGACGATCCCGGGTACGATCCGGCTTCACCCCGAGATATGACACCGGACGAGGCGACAGATGCGAGCGGCGGGCACCAAACCCGGGGTCTTCCCCGTCACCGGCACGGTCGACCCCGGCGGGACTCTTTCGGGAGCCCATCCCGGGGCCGGGGCGGGCGACGCCCCGATCGGGCTGCTGGCGGACCTGCCGGCGCTGCTGGCGCCGATGCGGGAGGAGATGTTGGCGAACCTGGTGATGATCGGCCAGACCCCCGCGCCCACCGGCGCCGAGGATCGCCGCGCCCAGTACATGCTGGACCGCTTCGCCGAAAGCGGCCTGCCCGAAGCCGGCCCCGATCAGGCCGGCAACGCCGTCGGCTTCCTGCCGGGTCAAGTCGGCGATCGCACGATTTTACTGGTCGCCCACCTGGACACGATCGTCCCGGAGTCCGTCGATCATAACGCCACCGTGCTGGCCGACCGGATCGAAGGCCCGGGGATCTCCGATAATTCCCTCGGCGCCGCGGCGCTGACGATGCTGCCGACGGTGCTCCACAAGCTGGGCATCGAATTGAACTGCAATCTGCAACTGCTGGGCAGCGTGAAGAGCCTGGATCGCGGCGACCATGCGGGGCTCAAGTTCTTCCTGGACCACGCCAGTCGCCCCTACGACTTCGGCGTCTGCGTGGAGGGCGTGGCGCTGGGTCGGTTGAACTACTTTAGCATCGGCACGATTCGCGGGGATATCTCCTGCCGCGTCCGTCCGGTCGAAAGCCGGTCGTACGGCTCCGAAAGCGCGATCGTCGTGCTGAACTATATCATCAACCGCATCCTCGCGATCGAAACGCCCACGCGGCCGTTCACGAAGATCCGCATCGCCCGCGTCCGGGCCGGCAAAAGCTACGACGTCGACCCGGATAAAGCGGTGCTCGGTTTCGAGGTGAACAGCCACAGCGACGAGATGATCGCCCGCGTGCTGGAACAGGTTGAAGACATTGTCTCCGAAATGAGCGCCCGGCACGCCGTCGACGCCAACCTCGACGTGTTCTTCCGTCGCACCGCCGGCGGGCTGCGGTTCTCCCACCCGCTGGTCAAAAGCTGCGTGCAGGTGATGGAAGGGCTCGGCATCGAGCCGGACCAGGGTCACAGCCCCAGCGAACTGAGCGAGTTTATCGCCCGGGATATCCCCGCCGTCACGTTGGGCGTCAGCGAAGGCTCCAAGCACCACGACCAGATCGACTACGTGATGATCGAGCCGGTGATGCAGGGCATGGCCCAGTTGGTCGGTCTGCTGTCCGCGATCGACCGCGGCGACGCCGACGCCCCCGCCGCCTCCTAATTCCCCCCCATGCATAACGCCGAGGCCCCTCGGGGCCTCGGCGTTCCCGAAAGACGCACGATGAACGCCGAGCAGTGGCTCAAGGAGCGAACCTATCACCACTCCGACTTCTGGGACCTCAAAAAAATGGTCGCGGAAAAGGAGCGGCAGAACCTCAAGATCAGCCTGTGCCTGCCCACGTTGAACGAGGGGGCGACGATCGGCAAGGAGGTGGTGCTTTTGAAATCCGCGTTGATGGATCAATACCCGCTCCTCGACGAGATCGCCGTGATCGACAGCGGGTCGACCGACGACACCCGCGAGATCGCCGCGGCGTTCGGGGCGGACGTGTACCTCGCCAGCGAACACCTCACCGAAGCCGGCGACCGCAAAGGCAAGGGGGAGAACCTCTGGAAAGCTCTTTATCTGCTGGAGGGCGATATCATCTGTTATGTGGACAGCGATATCGCCAATATCCACCCCCGGTTCGTCTACGGCCTGCTGGGCCCGTTGATCGAAAACCCGGACGTGCACTATGTCAAAGCGTTTTACGATCGCCCGCTGGCGTTTAGTCAGGGCATCCGGCCCACCGGCGGCGGGCGGGTGACGGAGATTCTCGTGCGACCGCTGTTCAGCCTGTTCTATCCGGACCTCGCCTCCGTCATCCAGCCGCTGTCCGGCGAATACGCCGGGCGCCGCGGGATCCTCGAAAAGATCCCGTTCCCCGTCGGCTACGGCGTGGAGACGGCGATGCTGTTGGATATCTATAAAGACATGGGGATGGACGCCTTCGCCCAGACGGATCTCGACACCCGCGTCCACCGCAACCAGGAGACGATCGCGCTGGGTCGGATGGCGTTCGGCATCCTCCGCACGTTCTTCAACCGCCTGAGCAGTCACGAACGGATCAAATTGGAAGGCGAACTCGCCCAAATTATGCGGCAGCACCGCGTGGAGGACGGCCGGTTCGAGCAGGTCGAATACCACATCGAAGAGTTCGAACGCCCGCCGATCAACACGCTGGAAACGTACCTGAAGAAGTTCGGCGGCGGGGCGTGAGGGGGATTGCGTCGGCTTGTTCAGCGCCGATGCGATACGCTGACCCCGGACCGCCCGCCGCATGAGGACGCCGCCATGAGTCCCCCCCAGAAGTCGTCCGCCGCCTCGCCGGCGACGCTCGATGCAATCCGCCACCTCGCCCGCCTCGGCGTGCGGGGCTGGGTCTTGATCGCGTTGCTGCTGGGCGTGATTTATCTCGCCAATCAGTTCCTGCTTGATTCCTCCCCGACGCCGTCGCCCGCCGGCGGCACGGCGGCGGCGAGCAACGCCGCCGCCCCCGCCGGTGGGCCTGGCGAGCAGCCCCCGCCGGCGGACGAGTTCGGCGCCGACCCGCGCGGTCCCCGTGCCACGCCCCCCCGCAAGGTCCCCCGTCGCGACTCGACGCCGCCGCGGGCGACCACGCCGCCCGCCGACCCGCCGCGGACGGAGCCGCCGCCGCCGCGTCGCACCTACGCGGTGGTCACCGTCACCTTCCGCACGAAATCCGGCGAGGCGAAGGTCGATCTCGAACCCGGCTCAGTGCTTGCCCGCACGGACGGAAAGGGCCTCGTGCTGGCCGAGCGGCTGCGCGGCGGGGAGAAGATCCTCACGAACTGCAAGGCCACGGGCGCGGCGACGATCGTCGCCGCGAAGGTGGATCGCGTCACGGACGTACGGCCCCCGCCCAAGTGCGTGCCGGCGACCATCGATCCGTTTGTGGAGAAGGTGACGGTTCGCAACTTCGGCCGCCCGGTCCCCGCCGCGGCGCCGAAGGGGGTGGTCGATCTATCGGAGACGCTGGCTCGCATCGCGGCGGGCGAGGCGTTTCCGCACCGCAACGACGGCTCGACCTTCGGCAATCGCGAGGGCCGCCTGCCCCGCAAGCCGCGAAGTTATTATAAAGAATACGTGCACCCCACCCCCGGCGTGAACGGCCCCGGACCGCAGCGCCTCGTGATCGGGGCGGGCGGGGACGTGTGGTACACCCCGGACCACTACGACAGCTTTCGGGCGGTGGCGAACTCGTGAGCGACACGGATCCAAACGGCGCTCCGGACGATTCGCGGACGATCGTCGTCCCGCCCGGCGACGGGACGAAGGCCGAGTTCCTGCGGCAGTTCGCGGCGGCGGCGGACCTTCAGTCGATGTACGCCGCGAACTGGGACGCCTTCGCGGACGCCTTCAGCGATCTCGTCGCCGGCTCGGACCGGCCGATTGCACTACAACATCTCCAACGGCCACGGCTGTCGGCGGACGATTTGGCGGTGTATCGAGCGATCCTGGCCGATCTCGCCGCCGAACAGCCCGGTCGGCTGACCGTTTTTTGGGCGGAAGAACCGAGGCGGCCGACGGATCCCGCCGGACCCCCCGCCGTCGCAATCGGGCACTTTCACCTCAATCGCGGCGGCGTGACGCGGGTGGTGGCGAATCATCTCTTGAGTCTCGCCTCCCATGCGACAACCTCCGATCAGGCGCCGCCCGCCGCCGTGCTGCTGACCGGCGGACGGGCCGAGGCGTGGGGGCCGCACGCGGACGAACTCGACGCAGCCGGCGTCCGCACGGCCCGCCCGACGGTCGCGGGGTTCGATTATGATGAATTAAATCCCGGCGACGGCGGCCCCGACCCGCTCGGTCTGGCGGACCGTCTCGAAACGGCTCTCGCCGACCACCACGCGACGCGGGATGCCACCGTGGTGCATCTGCATAATCATTCGCTCGGCAAGAATACATCGTTGCCCGGCGCGATCGTCGCGCTGGCGGAGCGGGGCTGGAAGATTCTTCTGCAAGTGCACGACTTCGCGGAGGAGTTCCGCCCGGCGAATTTCTTGAAGTTGTCTGCGGCGTTGGGGCCGGACGCGAACCTCTATCCGCAGGCGCCGCAGATTCATTACGCGGTGTTGAACGGTCGCGACCGGGGGCGCTCCGCTCGCTGGGCGTGCCGGAGGAGCGCCTCCACTTCCTGCCGAACCCGGTGGGAGACTTCCCCCCGCTGCCGGCGAAGCGGGACGCCCTGCGCCGCCCTCGCCGCGGCCTGCGACGTGCCGACGGACGAGAAATATCTGTGTTATCCGGTCCGCGGGATTCGTCGGAAGAACCTCGGCGAAGCGGTTCTCACGGGATTATTAGAGCCGGACGCGGTGGTGGGCGTGACGTTGGAGCCGCGAAACCCCGCGGAACTCGTCTACCACGACCGCTGGCGGGCGTTTGCGACGGAACTTGATCTGCCGGTGCGATTCGGCACAGGGGAAGAGCAGGGGGTGAGCTTCCATCAGAACCTCGCCGCGGCGGACGCCGTGATGACCACCAGCGTCGCGGAGGGGTTCGGGATGGTCTTCCTTGAAGCGTGGCTCGCCGACCGCCCGCTGCTGGGCCGCGATCTGCCGCACGTCACCGCAGACTTCAAAGCGGAAGGATTATCGCTGCCCGGGCTCTATTCCGCGCTGACGGTCCCGCTGGCATGGGCGGAGGGGTTTGAGGGCCGCTTTCGGGCGGACTGCGAAAGGCTGCTCTCCGATTATCGCCGGCCGTGGGACGACGCGGCGTTCGCCGAGGCGTTCGCGGTGAAAACCGCCGACGGGCGGGTGGACTTCGCGGATCTGGACGAGGCGTTGCAGGAGGCCGTGATTCGCCGCCTCGCCGACGACCCCGCCGCCCGCGGGGAGGTGCGTAGCGTGGAAGCGGATCCCGGCCGACCGACGGACGGCGTCGTGCGGGCCAACGCCGCGGTCGTGCGGGACCGCTACAGCCTCGCCGGCAGCGGGGCGCGATTGGCCGCGGTCTATGATGCCGTGCTCGCCTCGCCGGTCGGTCCGGTCACGCCGCCGCCGCATCCGGGGGCGGCGCTGGACGCGTTTCTCAATCTGAAGACGTTCCGACTGATCCGGGGGTGACCGTCGGTTCAGAAGCTGGTTCAACACTAATCCGAAGCGTCAGCGAGGGCCTCCGCGAAGCGGAGCCACGCCCGCCGGGCTGCGCCCGACGCCCCCGCTGACGCTTCGGGTTGGTGGGATGCGAGGTTCGGAAACAGCTTCTAAACTGCGGGTATGACCGACTTCGCCGCCCTCCTCCGTGATCATTCCTCCCCGCTCGACGCGCAGCCGACGGGGCTGGCGCCGCATCTGGAACGGCTCGACGGGATCAAGGCCGTGCTGTTCGACGTGTACGGCACGCTGGTGATCTCCGGCAGCGGGGACGTGGGCACGCATGCCGCCGAGGACCGCGGCGACGCCTTCCGCGACGCCCTGCGGACCGTCGATGCTCACGCAGCCCCCGACGGCGCCGCCGGCGTCGCGGCGCTGCAACAGGCGGTCGCCCTGCACCACGCCGCGGCCCGGCAGGCGGGGGCGGAGTACCCGGAGGTCGATATCCGCGAAGTTTGGGCGGACGCCCTCACGCTGCTCCGAGCGCCGGTGCCGGACGAGGAGACGCTCGGCCGGCTCTCCCTGGAGTACGAGCGCCGCGTGAACCCCACCTGGTCGATGCCGCACGCCGCCGAGATCCTCCGCGAGTTGAAACGCCGCGGCCTGCTGCTGGGGATCGTGTCGAACGCCCAATGGTTCACGCCGCACCTATTCCCCGCGCACCTGGGCGACACGCTGGAGGGGTTCGGCTTCGATCCGAACGTGCAGAGCTGGAGTTGGGAACACCGCCGGGCCAAACCGGGCACGTTTCTCTACGAGCACGCCGCCGAACGCCTGACGCCGCACGGGATCACGCCGCGGGAAGCGCTGTACGTCGGCAACGACCTGCTGAACGACTGCACGCCGGCGGGGGCGGTCGGCTTTCGCACCGCGTTGTTCGCGGGGGATGCTCGCAGCTTACGACTGCGGGAGGGGGACGAACGCGTCGCGGACACCCGGCCGACCGTCACGCTGACCGACCTGCGGCAACTGCTCGAATGCCTCCCGGCCGTGCGGGCTCCCATGGAAAACTCGGCCGATCACGGGTAGAACCGGATCCCCCGACCGTGTCGGGGTTCCCGCCCGCCGACCGGCCGTCGCTCCCCGCCCGGTCCACGCTCACACGCGACGTTCCTCGATGCCCGGCCGCCGGATCGGCTTCGTCTCCACCCGCTTTCACGGGACCGACGGCGTCAGCCTCGAAGCCGCCAAGTGGGCGCAAATCTTCTGGACGAACAAGGACGAATCGTTCTGGTTCAGCGGGAAAAGCGACCGCGACCCGGCGATCAGCAGCGTGATCCCCGAGGCCTACTTCGGCCACCCGGAGATCGCCGCGATCAACGAGGAGGTCTTCGGCCGACTCACGCGGTCCCGCGCATCACGCGGCGGATCCAGGAACTGGCGGATCACCTGAAGACAGGGATCGCGGAGTTCGTCCGGCGGTTCGAGATTGACGTGCTGGTCGCGCAGAACTGCCTGTGCATCCCGATGAACATCCCGCTGGGGGTGGCGCTCACGCAGTATATCGCGGAGACCAACTTTCCCACGATCGCCCACCACCACGACTTCTATTGGGAGCGGGATCGGTTCATGGTGAACTCCGTGGGGGACTACCTCGAACAGGCCTTCCCCCCGAACCTGCCGAGCATCCAGCACGTCACCATCAACACCGCCGGCCAGCAGGATCTCGCTTGGCGGACGGGGTGCAGTTCGATTCTCGTGCCAAACGTATTGAACTTCGAGGAGCCGCCTGAAAGCTGCGACCTGTACAGTTCCGACTTCCGCCGCGAAATCGGCGTCAAACCGGACGACATCCTGATCCTCCAGCCGACCCGCGTGGTGCCCCGCAAAGGCATCGAACACGCGATCGCGCTGGTCGCTCAACTGCGCGACCCGCGGTGCAAATTGGTCATCACCCACGAGAGCGGCGACGAGGGAAACGAATATCAGGCCGCCCTGGCGGAGATGGCGGAGTCGCAGGGAGTGGACCTGAGGTTCGTCGCCGCCCGCGTCGGCGAGACCCGCCACAGCGACGCGGAGGGCCGCAAGATTTATTCCCTGTGGGACACCTACCCGCACGCGGACTTTATCACCTACCCGTCGCTGTACGAAGGCTTCGGCAACGCCCTGCTGGAAGCCTTCTACTTCAAAAAGCCGGTGCTGGTCAATCGGTACAGCATCTTCCGGCAGGATATCGAGACCAAAGGTTTTGAAGTCGTCACAATGGACGGCTACCTAACCAAGGACGTGACCGACGGCGTCCGTCGCGTGATCGACGACGGCCCGTACCGGGACGCGATGGTCGAGCATAATTACCGCCTCGCGCTGCGGTTCTTCGGCTACAACGTCCTGCGACGGAAGCTGCGGAGCCTGGTGTCGAACCTGACCGGCGACGACGAACTCTAGATTCTCGCCCCGCCCCGCGAGCCCGAAGCGCAAGCGAGGGTCGCGGCGTTCAACCCTCGCTTGCGCTTCGGGCTCACCGAGAAACGTCGATCCATGCCTCTTTCCGAAGACGTTCGCCAGTCTCTGTCCGCAAAGCTCGCCACGCTGTACGGCGAGCGAGCCGATGAAGCCCTCGCCGGGATCGAAGCCCTCGCCGACCGGTACGACCTGCCGGCCCGGGGCGAACAACTGTGGGACGAGACCGACGCCGTCCTCATCACCTACGGCGACATGGTCCGCCCCGATGCCGCCGACGGCTCCGCGGAGGAAAACGGGCACGCCCTGCCGGCCCAGACGCGGTGGCTGTTGGATCATGAACTCGACGGGCCGCTCAGCGGGTGCATCTCCTCCCGCACTTTCCGTATAGCAGCGACGACGGGTTCAGCGTCATTGATTATCGGGCGGTCGATCCGGACGTCGGCGACTGGGACGACGTCGCGGCGCTGGGCGAACACTTCGATCTCGCCTTCGACTATGTGTTGAACCACTGCTCCGCGAAGCACGACTGGTTCCAAGCCTTTCTGCGGGACGAATCCCCTTATCAGGATTGGTTCATCACCGAGGACCCGGACGATGCGCGGCTGTCGGAGGTCACCCGGCCCCGCACGCACCCGCTGCTCACGCCGTTCGAAACCCCCTCCGGCACAAAGCACGTTTGGACGACGTTTACGCGCGGACCAGATCGACCTGAACTTCGCCGAACCGGCGCTGCTGGTCGAGATGTTGGACGTGCTGGTCGATTATGCATCAAAAGGGGCCCGCATCGTGCGCATGGACGCGATCGCCTATTTATGGAAGCGGCTGGGCACGACCTGCATCCACCTGCCGGAGACGCACACGGCCCTCAAGGTGATGCGGGACGTGCTGGACGCCGTCGCCCCCGGCACGCTGATTCTGTCGGAGACGAACGTCCCGCACGCGGAGAACGTCTCTTATTTCGGCGGCGGGGACGAGGCGCACCTCGTCTATAACTTCAGCCTGCCCCCGCTCCTGTTGGACGCCTTCACGACCGGGGACGGGCAATATCTGAACGCCTGGCTGCGCGACCTGTCCGAGCCGGGCACGGGGATGACGTACTTTAATTTCACCGCCAGCCACGACGGCGTCGGCGTGCGGCCGCTGGAAGGGTTGGCCCCGCCGGAGCGATTGGAGGGGCTCGTCGCCGCGGTGGAGGCGCGCGGCGGGCAGGTCAGTCGCCGGGCCAACGCGGACGGCTCCAAGACGCCGTATGAATTGAACTGCACCTATTTCAGCGCCCTCGGCGACCCGGACGCGGGCGAGTCTGCGGCGGCCCGGGACGTTCACGTGCGTCGGTTCCTCTCCTCCCAGGCGGTGATGCTGGGGCTCAAGGGGATCCCCGGGATCTATTTTCACAGCCTGGTGGGCACGCCGAATTGGACCGCGGGCGTGGCCGAGACCGGCCGGGCCCGCACGATCAACCGGCGAAAGTTCACCCGCACGGAATTGGACGAACACCTTGCCACGCCCGCGGCCGCGGCGGTGTTCAGCGGGTATCAACGACTCCTCAACGCCCGCCGGGCGGAACCGGCGTTTCATCCGGAGGCGCCCCAGGCGGTGTTGGACCTCGGTCCGAGCTTGGTGGCGTTCGTGCGGTCCGGCGCCGGAGAATCCGAGCGGATCGCCTGCCTGACGAACCTCACCGGCGCCCCCGCGACCGCGGACCTGTCCGGCGTCTCCGGCTGGCGCGGCGGCGTCGATCTGATCGCCGGCGGCACATATAATGTCAGCGTCCCGCTGGCGCCCTGGCAAACTGTCTGGATCCGAGAGCAAGCATGACCGATCAGCCGTCCTCACTCACCCGCCGCCGCTTTGGCCTGCTGTGCGGCGGTTCCGCCGCGGTCTTGGCCGCGGGTCGGCGGAGTTTCGCAAGGGAGGAAGAACCGACGGCGGCGCTGCACCTGCCGGCCCGTTTATTCCGTGAGGACGGCCGGTTCGAGCATCCGACGATTTGGACGACCAACGACCCGGAACCCATGCCGTTTCCGGATGGGAAGCGACCGCCGTTCGGATGGCCCGCGGGCCCCCTTGTCGCCGCAGACAAATTCGGAACCGCCTTCCGATTCCCTTCGCCCCCCGCCGGGCGGCGGGCGACGGCGGTACGGTTCGCCGCGGCGCTGGACACCCGTGAAAATCGCACCGTCACCGCCATCTCCGCCAAGGGCGGAACGCCAGTCGGCTCGGTCGAGGTCAACTTCACCCAGCCGTTCCAGCCCCATTCCATCCCGCTCACGCCGGAGGCCGCCGACGCCGCGGTACGGGACGGGCTCAAACTGGCTGTCTCGAAAGGTCCCGGGCCGCTGTGGATCCTTGGGGCCGACGACCCGGTGCCCCCGGCGCTGCGGCCCCACCTGATGGTTCCGGGGACGGACGACGTGTGGACGGAGTTTTTCCGGCGGTTCGGGTCGCTGGACAGCCTGCAACCATTCGGGTGGATGGAGGGCTGCGTGCTGGACGGTCTGCTGGACCTGAGCGAACTGCCCGAGCACGCCGCGATGCGGGCCGTGGCGAAGTCGCACCTCGCCCTGTTCACCCCCGGCGGCACGCTAAGCTACGAAAGCACCCGCGGCAAGCCGATCGTCGGGCGGGCCAGCGGGGTGGAGGACACGCTGCCGTTCGCCGCCGTCGCCCGGCTGGACCCGCAGTCCCCGTTGATCGAGATGCTTCTGAAGCACTGGCGGGGGATGCGGCGGGCGGGCGGGGTGATCGGGTCCGCGGGCGGGCGGCTGACCGGCGAAGAGACCTACACCCTCGCCTACCCGATGGCCGTGATCGCGAAGGCCCGCGACGACGACGAACTGGCGGCCTCCGCGCTGCGCCAGGCCCGGATCCGGCACGAGGCCCTGTTCGACGTGGACGCCGACGAGTACCACCGCGTCTCCACGCCGGGCGGCAAAAGCGACCGCGGCTGGGCCCGCGGCGTGTGCTGGCACCTGCTCGGGTTGGCCCGCACGCTGGGCGTGCTGGGCCACCGGCCGGACGCCGGCGGCGTGATCGCCGCTCTGCGGGAGATGGCGGACTGGGCGCTCGCCCGGCAGTTGCCGGCCGATCACCCGCACGCGGGACTTTGGAGCGTGTTCGTGAACGAGCCGGACCTGTTGCCGGACACCTCCGGCTCCGCCGGGATCGCCGCGGCGCTGGCGATCGGGGTGAAGCACGGGTGGTTGGGCGAGGAGCACGCCGCCGCGGCCGATCGCACCCGGGCGGCCCTCACCGGGCATTTGACCCCGGACGGGTTCCTCGGCGGGGCGAGCCAGTCGAACAAGGGCGGCCGGGGGTTGCAAACCGGCCCCTACCGCGTGATCTACCAGATGGGCATGGGCCTGACCGCCCAACTGATCGCCGCCCGCGACTCGACCCCGGGGTGAACCGGTCGCCCCCGAACCCGACCCCCGGCCATCGGGGCTCAGGGCGGACGGCTACGGGCAGGACGCCGGGCGGACCGTCAGCGGGGTGGTGACGGCGGCGACGAGGCCGCCGCGGGCGGTGACCGTCAGCTCCGGCCCCGCCGGGCCGGGGGTCACGGCCCGGGCGATGAAGGAGGCCGTCCGTACCTCGCCGGGCGACAGTTCGCCCAGCATGCAGCGGACCAGCTTTCCCTCCGGATGTCGCAGGCCCGCGGGCACCGGGCAGGCGATGGTCACAGCCTCCGCCGGTCCGCGGCCCTCGTTGGTGACGGTGACGGTCAGCCGCACGTCCTGACCGGCTCGCACGCCCTGCGGACCGGCCAGCGTGACCCGTAACCGCGGAGCCGCGACGGGCGGTTCGGGGTTCTGTTCGCGGATTCGTTCGGAGGGCGGATCGAACTGCTCCACCGGGTCCGGCGTCGCCGTGGGGGCAGGCTGCGGCTCCGGCTCACGTTCGAGCTTCTGGACGGGAATCACCTCCGGATCGTTCAACGGCTGCGGCTCCCAGGTCACGTCCGGCTCCCACGAGGGCCGCGGCGCCGGCTCTTCGATCGGTTCCTCGACCGTCGGTTCCTCGGCCATCGGTTCCTCTAGGACCGGTTCCTCAGCCCACGGTTCGTCCACCGGCGGCTCGCTCGGCATCTCCGGCAGGGGCTCGTCCCACGGCTCTTCCATCGGCGGCGTGGGGTCCTCGGGGAAATCATTGAACGGCGGCGGGTCCGGCTCCCAGGGCTCCAACGGCTCGACCGGCGGGGCAGGATCCGCCGGGATCTCCGCCGGGAACTCGTCGGGGAAGTCCTCCGGGAAGTCGACGGTCGGTTCGAACGACGGGTCCGGCTGGGGCTCCGGCTCCGGCGGGGGAGCGGCGGCGACCAGGGTGGCGCCGGCGACCGCCCAGCGGCCGGTGACGCGCGCCGCCGTGGCGAACGTCACCTCCGCCGCGCGCTCCCGGCCCGGCGCTTCGTCAGAGTCGCCATGATCGGCGGGGGGCAGCGGGAAGACCGTGACGGACAGTCGCTGAACCGCCCCGGGGGCGAGCTCGGGCAGGTCCCAAGTCAACGTGCCGCCGCCGGGGGCGGAGGCGTTGGCCCGCATCTCCTCGCGACCGACAGGCGGGGCGTTGAGCCAGTCGGCGGGGTCGGGGGGCGGGGCGGCGTTGGAGAGGAACGCGGCGGGCGGATTGACGTGCGTCACGCGCACGCCGGGGCCGACGACCTCTTCCAGCACCGCGGCGGCGGGGGCGTCGCCGACGTTCTCCACCCATAGATCGTAGGTGTACGCCCTGCCGAACGCCGCGGCGCCGGGGGCCGACCGGGTGACCGATAGTCCGGCCCCCGCGGCGGCCGGGACGCCGTCGGTCGGCATGTCCGAGGCCCGCGGCGCCTCTGATCCTAACGCACCGAAGCCTGATCCATCGATTCCTGACTCACCCGGGCGAATCGGCGGTGCGGCGCCGAAGTCTTCGCCGAACTCGTCCACGAAATCGCTCGGCCCCGCCGGGTCGTCCGCCGGGAAATCATCGACGACGGGCCGGTGGGCTTCGCGCTGGGGCGGCGGGTCGATCGGCGTGCCGGGCGGAACGCCGACGTACTCCGGCGGCAGCGGCACGTCCCGGGGATCGGCGGGGGCGGGACGGCGGCGCCGGTCCTCCCACCCGCCGTCGTCGATCGGTAGGGCGGTGCGGACAGGGACGGCGGAGGCCTCCGCCGCGGCGTCGTCATCCGGCGGGAGGTAGCTGGGAAAACCGTCCGGCAGTTCCGGATCGACGCGTCGCAGGTCCACCGCCAGCGCCGCCAACGGGCGAACGTACGCCTCATCGGGCAATTCAAACGTGCCCGACTCGCCCATCCCGACGAACGGGTCGTCCAGGCCGCTGTACAGGTCGGCGTCGTCGGCCCGGTTCGGATCGGAGTCCGCCCGGGCGACGGCCGTGGCGTCTGAAAGGAACAGCGGATCGATGGGCGGATCGGCCGGCAGATCAGGCGGTTCCCCGCCGTGGGGATCGGCCTCGCCGCCGAATAGATTCGGGTCGAAGAAGCCGGGTGCGTCCGGCTCAAAAGCGGCGCCGGGGACGGGCTCGCTCGCGGGGGCCGGCTGATTGACGACGGTGCGGACATTCACCTCCGCCGAGGCGATTTCGCCCTGTAAGAAGAGCACGCCGGTGAGGATCAAACCGCACACGCCGGTGCCGCAGGCGAACCACCAGGCGCGGTCGTCGTTGCGGGTGGGGCGGAACAGACGGTCGAAGCGCGTCGCCTGGGCCTGCGTCCAGGCGAGACCGCGGGAGGTGCGATCGCCGACGGCGGACAGTTCCGAGTGGAACTCCTCCTTCGCCCCCGCGACCGCCGCCCCGGCGCCCGCCGCGGCGAGGGACAGGGCGTTTCGCCAGTCGGCCCGAAACTCACGCGTCCATTCCCGCACCGCCGGCCACCGCCAGAACGGGTCCAGGTCCGCGCAGGTCGGCGTGCTGAATGCGACGTACGGGCTGAGCGTTTCCGCCGGGCTCCACGGCACCCGCGGCCCGCGGCTGCGGAGATCCCGCATCGTCAGCGTGATCGCCCGCGTCGCTCGATAGTCGTAGTGCCCCACCCACATCCCGATCAGCCGGGGCAGGTCGACGAGCCAGAGGAGCAGCGGTTTGGAATCGGTCGCGGCGTTCGGTCCGACGGAGTTGTACCGGTGCCCGTACGCCGTGAGGTTCTGTCGTAACGACCGACGGAACCGTCGGTAGCCTCGTTGCGCCCACGCGACCGGCCCGTCGCGACGCACCTCCCGCGGTGTGCGGAGCCACTCCGCCCCGGCCCCGACCGTCGCCCCGGCCCCGACCGCCGCGCCGGCCGGCGCCCGCGGGGCGGGGGCGGGTGTCGGACGGGGCGAAGGCGTGCCGCGGCGGGTTGCGGCGCCGTTCCGGCGCCCGGCGACGACGTAGCCGTCCCGCTCGGACTGGTCCCGCTCAAACTGCTCCCGTTCGGCCGTTTCGGGGGCGGCTTCGGGGAAGCCGGGTTCGTCGAAGGACTGTGTGTCGCGTTCCGCCCGCTCCCGACGGGGGGCGGGGCGGTCGCCGCGACCGTCGCGGTCCCGACGGCGGGCGCGGATCAGATCGTCCCGGCGTCGTTCGTACTCGGCGAGGGCGTCGGAGACGTCCCCGTCGCCGGCTGGTTCATCGTGCAGCCGGTCGTCTGCTTCCAAGGCGCCTGCTTCCGAGGCGTCCGCGTCCGGGGCGTCTGCGAACCGCCGGGCACGCGGGGGGCGCCCGTCCCGCGGGTCGCGTTCCTCCCACGGCGCCCGATCGTCACGGGGCCCGTCTTCAGGGCGGGGAGCGGGATCGGGGCGGGCGGCTCCGGTGGAGCGGCGGCGGCGTCGACGGCGGTCGGACACGGGCGGTCGTCCTTGACCGGGGCGGGAGGCACTCCATCGCGGGACTCACAGGTCCAGCGACGAAACGGGGGCGGAACGCGGGCCAGTCCTTCGCCCACGAAACGCTGGCATACCATATCCCCCCCACCCGCGGAAGGGGCACGCCCCGGGACGCCGCCCGGCTGGTCCCACATCGCCGCAACGCCCGGCGTAGGAACTCACGGCGCCCCGTGGCCGGTCGTGACTCCCGATCGGTCGTGACCGCCCGCGGCCAGTGTTCTAGACTCGCCTGTCGTACCCGCCCCGGCCCCCGGACGCTCCCATGCCCGCCCGCCCGTCCGCCACGGCCGCCCGCCCGTTCGCAACGGCCGCCCGCCGACTGCTGCACGTCGCCGCGTTCGCTCTGGCGGGAACTCTGTCGTTCGTTCCGGCGGCGTTCGTTCCCGCGGCGTCCGGACAGAGCCTCCGCGAGGCGTTCGGTCTGCCTGACACGTCCCGGGAGCGGCTGTCCGCCTCCGCGGCGCTGACCGACGCCGACGGCGTGCCGCTGGAGGCCCCGCCGGCGAAGGGGGAGACCGTCACCCTGGCGATCACCGCCCGCATCCCCGACGGGTTTTATCTGGTCGGCCAGGACAGCCCGGTCGGCCAGCCGATGAGGATTCGCCTGACGGACACGCTGGGCCTCGAACCCGTCGGCGACCGCTTCACGCCGGATCGGGAGCCGGAGCACGCCGTGGATTCGTCCCTGAACGGCGTGGTGGAAAAGTTCACCGTGCAGGTGACGTGGACCCGCGCCTACACCGTCACCGGCGACGGCCCGATCCGCGTGACCGGCGAACTGCGGGGGACCTACTGCCAGCCCGGCCGGGGCGGTATCTGCGTGCCCGTGGGCGCCGGCGACGCCCCGTTCAACGCCTCGCTGACCGCCGACGAACCGGCTTCCACCGGGGTCGCCGCAAGCGAACCGGGCGTTGACGTACCGGGGCTGGATCAACCCGGCGACGGCGCCGGGCCGTTTCGCTTCGCCGTCACCCCGAAGGTGCGGGGGAAGGACGGGCCGGTCTCTCTGACCGCCGCCCTGCCCCGCGGGGCCGCGGTGGGGAGCACGATTGAGTTGGCGCTGACCCTCGACGTGGCGGAGGGCTACCACGTCTACGCCATGGAGAACCCCGGCCCGGCGGCGACCGAGACGGAGTTCGACGTGACCGCCTTCGGGCTGGAGCCGCGGGGGGACTTCACCCCCTCCACGCCGGCCGAAGCCGTGGAGCACTTCGTCGGCACGCTGCGGGAGCATCACGGGACCGTCACGTTCGCCCGTTCCTATGAAGTCGTGGACGCCGCGTACGGCGCCGCGGGGGCGGTCTCCTACCAAGCGTGCACGAACAACGCCTGCCTGCGGCCGAAGACCGTGACGTTCACCCTCGGCGCCCAACCGACGGACGAGGCCCAGCCGAACGACGCCGCGGCGTTGGCGGAGACGTTCGTCCGCCCGGAGACCGATCAATCGCAGATCGCCCTGTGGACGGCGCTGCCGCTGGCATTTCTGGGCGGGCTGATTCTCAATTTCATGCCCTGCGTCCTGCCGGTGATCGCGCTCAAGGCGATGAGCTTTGCCAAGCAGGCGGGCGAGAGTCGGTCGCGGGTGCTCCAACTCAACCTGTGGTACGCCGCGGGCGTGCTGAGCGTCTTTTTGGTGTTCGCCGGGCTGGCGCTGGGGTTGGGGGCGTTTCTCAACGTGGACTCGTTCGGGTGGGGCGATCAGGTGAACACCAACGCCGGCAAAATCGTGTTCACTGTATTGGTGGTGGCCTTGGGGCTGTCGATGGTGGGGTTGTACGAGATCCCGGTGCCCGGGTTCGTGGGTAGCGCCGCGGGGGCGGCGGGGCACAAGGAAGGCGTGCTCGGGGCGTTCCTGGGCGGGGTGCTGACCACGCTGCTCGCCACGCCGTGCACCGGGCCGTTGCTGGGCGCGGCGGGCGGGGCCGCGGTGGGGCTGGCGGAATCCAATCCGCTGGGCAGCGTCGCATTATGGATGGCGATGGGCCTCGGCTTCGCCAGCCCGTACCTCGTGATCGCGTTCATGCCGGGGGCCACGAAGTTCCTCCCCCGCCCCGGCGACTGGATGGTGCGGTTCAAAGAGTTCGGCGGCCTGTTATTAATCGGCACGGGGCTGTACCTGCTCAGCGGCGTGCGGCCTTATGAACTGTGGTTGCCGGTGCTCGTGGGATTGCTGGGACTGACGATCGGACTGTGGATCGTGGGGCGGCTGATCCGTCATAACGATTCGCGGTCTCGGAAATACGGCCTGCGGCTCGCCGCGTTGGCGACCACGCTGGCGATCGGCGCCGCGGCGACGACCCTCGGCCCCAGCGACGAGCCGGCGGTCTGGGAGCCGTTCGACGTCGCCCGGCTCACGGCCCTGCGTGAGTCCGGTCGCACGGTGATCGTCGATTTCCGGCAGGCGATCTGCCCGTCCTGCGACGTGAACGAGGCGGTCGCCCTGGACACCGACACCGCGTACGACGCCTACCGTCAGTTGGACGTGGTCCCGATGAAGGGTTGGGTCGACCGCAGCGCGGACGCCGACGACCTGCACGAACGACTCGGCGGCTTCGGCGTGCCGTTCCTGGCGATCTTCCCCGCCGACCGACCGAACGACCCGATCCGGCACGAGGGCTTGATCAGCCAAGCCGACCTGTTGGCGCTGTTGGAACAGGCCGCCGGCCGCCCCTACGTCCCCGGCGCCACGCCCCCCGCCCCCGACGCCCCGGAGACCGCCGGCATTGCCCCCGACGCCTCCACCGTCCCGCCCGTCCGTACCGCCGGCCGCTGACCGCGGCGACGCATTGCGGGCAGGTCGCGGACGCTCAATCCGCGTCCCAGTCCGTCCGTTGCTCCCGACGCACCGGCGGCGGCGGCGGCGATTGTAGGGCGTTCGACATCCGCCAATAGCGGACGAGGGGAATGCAGATTCCGTACCCGACGAAGAACGGCGCCGCCCCGAGCACCGGCGGCAGGGTGAACTGCGCCTTCGCCCCGAACACCAGCCCGAAGACCCCGAGCAGCATCAGGACCCCGCCGAGCAGGATCGCACAGGCCGCGCAAATCTTCTCGAACGTCGACATCGGCACGAACCGGTTCATTCGTTCTCTCCACCAGCGCCAAAACCCAACGGCCCCCGCCGCGGCCATCCTGCCCAAAACGCCAGCCGGCGACCACCCGTTCGGCCCCGGGACCCCGCGCACCCCTTGATCCTCCCCCCGCAGCGAATTGTGCGAACGGGTGACTGCGGCAGGAGCCGGGTCGAGCGACCGCGAGCAAGCGGCTGCCCCAGACCGGTCGAAGTGAAAACGACTCTCCCACGGGCGCCGCCGGTTCCGGGGCCTCCGGTCCGTCGGCTGCCGCCTCCCTCCCCCCTGCCCCGGCCGCCCTGGGTGGAGAGCGACCCTTTGAAGGATCGCCCCAGCCACCCTGGGTGGAGAGCGACCGGACCGACAGCATGCCCCAGCCACCCGCCGTCTGCCACGTTATTTGGAATCTCTATTGCACCACCTCGGAGAAATCACGAGACTACACGCTCTAGATTCTCGTAAGCTGAAAGATTGCGTTGTCCGTGCCTTTACCTCGCTCACGAGGGAGTGCAATCGCAGCAACCTCATATTCCTTTCGGAAAGCCTGTAAGGGACCCGAGGCCCGGCTGGAATCCTTCGTGGCTGGATCTACTCCGGCATTACTCTCTAGCGATCCCCGTCCAGCATGGGTGGGTACTTCGGTGCCACTAGGAGCCGGTTATCCAGACATCTTGGCGGCAACATTTTCAAGCGATCTTCTTAAGGTTGCCGCACCTTCTAATGATGCGGCGCATATCTTGGGCTATTTGCGGTCGGTCGGTAGGGCAACTCTTCCTACACTGACCAATCGTTTACAACTTGATGAGACGTCGGCGGTTCAAACCATCGAGATGCTCTTGTCAGGTGAGGCTGTCTGCTCTTCCGGCAAGAACTCCTTTCGAGTGTCAGACTCGTGGCGTCGCATCCTTCCAGAAGTGGTTGCAATCGAAGTTAAGGTGTCGAACTGGAAGGTTGCAGTCCGACAGGCCGAACGTAACCGAATATTTTGTGACCGATCCTATATTTCTGTGCCAGTCGCCCTAGCAGCGCGAATAAAGTCTCCGATCCGGTTGCATCCCAATCTCGGTCTTCTGGGAGTTTCGGATGGTGGCGATGTCAGCACGGAAGTGCACGCTCGGTTGACGCCAATCTCGGCTTGGTCGTACTACTACATCCTTGCAATGACTATCGCCCGCACTGTCAAAGGTAAGGTTTGAAGAATGCCCTTCGTTGTACCGTTGTCCGTTGCTCAAACGCAGTATCCAGAGTACAGCTTTGTCTCCGCGCTTACTCCGAGTGCGCACAAGGCCGCATTTCACGTTCGCGACGCGGGCGGTCGCGACCTCTGCTTGAAACTGATCTCACCGTCAGCTGAGCTTTCGCGAGTTCAGCGGGAGGTCCAAGCACTGCGGCAGCTCGATCACCCCGGTGTGGCCAAGTTAGTCGACTACACGTTCCAGTCGAGTGCTGCTCTAACCCGACACCATATTGTCGAGGAGTTTGTGGAAGGGAGTGATCTGGTGCTCCCGGGCAACAGTTCTTGGTCGGACGGCAAGATTATCGATGTGTTTGGGCAGTTGTTTTCAGCTTTGGAGGCCTTGCGTGCGCAGGAAATCGTGCATCGAGACATAAAGCCGGGAAATATTCGGGTTTCGTCTTCGGGCAAGGTCGTGCTGATCGACTTTGGGTTGGCGAGGATGCTCGCGCTGTCTGATCTGACGGCCACGGTTCAGGGGGCGAGGTTAGGTACAATGATGTATTTCTCGCCTGAGCAGTGTGATGGGACCAAGCGTGATATCGATCATCGCACTGACCTGTTCGCGGTCGGAGTGCTTCTATATCAAGCGGCAACGGGCAGACACCCCTTCTATGAAAGTGGTGACGATCCTGCCTCGTTGTTTAAAAAGATTAAGGAGCAGTCAATTGACGTTACGGCTCTACAGGGCTTGTCAAAGCCGCTGCGGGTGCTCGTCTCGAAGCTGCTTGAGAAACCCAGGTCTCGACGAATTCAAACGGCTGTTCAAGCCGGCACGCTCTTAGGTCGCACTGGAGAATCCGAATGAGGACTGGCGCTTGGCACCAGCTTGGCTGGAACCACCACCTGCACACAATCGGAGGGCTGCTTGCGGCGAAGCCAGGAGGTGGGGTAATTCTGAGTCCGCGTGATGCCACCTTGGATACGGCTGCAACATGTTCGACGGCGTGCCGCGCCAATGGCGCGTCTGTACTGCTTGATCCGCAATGGTACGAGCCGTCATTCACAAATAGCAAACTTGACTCCTACCCCACAGGAGGCGTCCGGGCTTCAGTCGGCACTCTCGGCGGAGGTCTGGATGTTGCCACGCTTATCGACGGTATTGTCGCAGAGAACGAACAAGTCTGCTCTTCGGCTGTCATTTCGCCAGCCGTGGTGTACGAGGCTGGTCGAGATGACATAGTTAATCTGAATGATGAACTGCACGATTGCGGACTCGTTGCCGCGGAGAGGTTAAGTGTGCCTTGCTTTCGTTCTATCTTTCTAGGTAACTCAATCTGCAGCAGTGAAGGGCTGATTGATGAAGTACTGTCCTCAATAGATCCCAGAGGGGCCAATGGCTGGTATTTTGGATTTGAATTTGATGAGCCGCGGCTGCCCGTGGGACCACGATCCGTTTACCGTTGTCTCCGTGCACTAATCACCCTCAGGTTGACTGGGATTCCCGTTCTACATGCTTACGCCGGTCCGCTCGGTCCGCTATCTATCGCCGCCGGCGCCTCGGCGGCCGCTGCTGGTTTCGACCAAAAGCAGTGGCAATTCTGCCCAGCCAGATGGGCGGAGACTGCCTCGCAGGGGGGCGGGGGCAACGCGCCGCCACGCTTCTTCTCCAGCGCCTTGTGGGGAACAATTGTTCACCCTGACGAGACTGTGCAGCTTTCATCAATGACTCGCGCACAGGTTCTCACTCCATCGCCCTTTGCTTCGATGCCCCTTCAAAGTAATTGGTCAAAAACGCAGTCGAAGCAACATCTTGTTTACGTAGTTGCAGATCTTGTGGACTTAGTCGCCAGCGAAACCTCGTTCGCTGCCAAGGGCACACGTGTTCGGGACGCTTTGAGGGGGGCGATTGAACAGCACAGGATGATAGCCACGGCCGGATTGACTTTGAAGGACAACGCGGCTGTTTACCAGCCAAGCTGGTTGGCGGCATTTGAAGACTTTCAAAGTCTGCATGAAGATGACCTATACCTTGCCGAGCTTCTATAGCTCGTCCTCTGGCACATGGATCCACCCGCCCGGCAGTGGTTTTTGTAGGCTATCTGTTTGAGAGGGGGCTGGGGTGATATTGTATAGCATCGGTCGTGTGTGAAGGTGCCAAGCTTCATGAATCCGGCCACGCCAACGCCGCCGGCCCGAGCGTCAACGCCGTCGGCGGGGTGGTGGGGCGGGTGGCGAGGTACTGGCTGACGCGGTCGGCGGTGAGGGCTTCGACGGCGGAGAGCGTCTCCGAGAGCGGTTGGAGGCGGGCGAGGTGGTGCCAGTCTCTTGCCGAAATTGCCGGCGCGGGCGGTGGTGCTTTCCTGGCTCATGACCAAGCCGGACTTCGCACGGGCGACGCAGCGGGTCAGTTCGTTCTCGGTCACACCCTCCTGCATTCGCTCCAGTTCTTCCAGCAGCACGTCGAGGGTTTGTTGGGCGCGCTCGGCGGTGGTGCCGGCGTAGCAGAACAGACGGCCCTCCCGGGTCGCGTCGGCGCTGGGGCCGGCTTTGAGGCCGCTCAGGGAGGCGGAGACGCTGTAGCACAGGCCGCGCTTCTCCCGGACCTCCGTAAACAACCGGCTGCTCATCCCGCCGCCGAGGATCGCCGCGGCGGCCCACGCCTCATAATACCCCGGCTCCCCGTACGCCGCGGCGGGCAGGGCGAGGGCGATGTGCGTTTGGTTCCCCTCGTGCTCCAGGTGGTCCCGGGCGGGGCCGCGGGGACCGGTTGCGATCGGCGGGGCCGGCTTCTCCTCCCAGTCGCCAAAGCACTCCGCGGCGAGGTCGAACCATTCGTCCGCGTCCACGTGCCCGGCGACGGCGAGGATCGCGTGGTTCGGCCGGACCGCGGCGGCGTGATGACGCACCACGTCCGCGTGCGTGAGGGCGTCCAGGCCGGACAGCGTGCCGTCGGTCGGCAGGCCCCAGGGCGCCGGATAGGTGCGGCGCCGCAGTTCCAACATCACCCGATGGGCGGGTTCGTCCTCGATCGCCCGCAGGCTTTGCCGCAGGCCGTCGGCGGCGGGGGCGAATTCTTCCTCAGGCAGATGCGGGTTGCGGAACAGATCCCGATAGATGCGGAGGGCTTGTGGCAGGTTCTCCGCGACGGTGGCGGCGGAGACGGACAGATGGCTGGCGCCCACCGATTCGCCTCGGTTCACGCCGAGATCGTCCAGGGCGTGGGTGAAGCCGCGGTTGTCGAGGGCGCCGGACCCGCGGGTCAGCAGGTCGCACAGGATCGCGGCGCAGGCGTTCTTCCCCGGCGGATCATGCGAGCTGCCGGCGGGCACCATGAGGGAAAAGGCCGCGCTGCGGACGCGGGCCATCGGTTCGATCAGCACCGTCAGGCCGTTAGGCAGCGTGCGATGCTGCGTGGCCGGCCGGGCCGCGGCGGTGGGGGCGGGCAGCGAGGGGGACGGGGCGGGCACAGGTTCTCCGAGGGGGGCCGGCGAGTGTCCGCCGCTTCGCCCGGGGCGGCAAGCAGGGGGCGGCCAGCAGGGGGCGTGAGCAGGGAAGGGGGACGGTTCCCGGATCGCTTCCGTCCTCAGCCCATCGCCGCTGCCGGTTCGCCTTTGAGGGGCTTGTACAGCGTGCGGACGGGGCGGAAGCCGACGTCGCGGTACAACGCGAGGGCGGGGGCGTTGTCGGCGGTCACCTCGAGATAGACCCGTCGGTAGCCCCGCTGGGCGAAGCCGTGCAGCGAACGCACCACCAACGCCCGGCCCAGCCCGAAGCCGCGGCACTCCGGGACGACGCCGACGTTCTGGATCGCCCCCACGCCCCGCGACCCGCCCAGCCCCTGCACCGTGCCCACCGCGGTCCCGCCGGCGGGCTCGCCGAACGGGTCGCTGCGACGCACCGCCAGCCAGGTGGCCTCCGGCAGGAACAGCGGTTGGCGGGCGATGTCCGCCATCAACGCCCGGCACCCGCGGGCGCTGGCGAGCGCGGGGAAGAGGAGACTGTCGGGTTCGGCGGCGAAGGCGTCCCGCTTGGCGGCGGCGTGTTCGTCCAGCAGATCCGCCCGCCACGGCACGAGGCGGAAGTCCGCCGGGGCCACCGGCGCCGGCAACCGATTCAGCAGCGCCTCCATGCGGACCCGGCGGACGAACTGCATGAACCGATCCGGGAAGAACGACGCGATGGGCACGCCGCGTCGCGGCGTCAGCACGTCCCCACTCTACCCGCGCCCCCGGAGACCGCCGGATCTCGCATCGGTTCCGTCGGCGGATCCCCTGAAAATCGGCCCCGGCGCCGTGAAAACCGTGAACCGCTCCGCCGCCGACCGTTTCCCTTCCCCGCGGCGGGGCGGTATCATCCCGCCCGCGTCGATCAGGCCTCCATCGTCGGGGCGTGATCGTGCGGCGCCCGGCGGAGTAGCTCAGGGGTTAGAGCGACGGATTCATAAGCCGTAGGTCGTGGGTTCAATTCCCACCTCCGCTACTAGAAAACAAGGGGTTTCGACCCCTTCGGGCGGTGACAAAAACATCCGGTGACAAACCGGGTGACAAAAAGCGGCGCCGATCGGTGCGAAGCCGTCTCGAACGCCGCCGGTCAGTTCGGGTTTCTCACTTTCCCGGATTCGAAACGTCAGGACGCCAGCAGGTCGTCAAGTTCTCGGCTTGCGTCTCCGGTCTCCGGGTCGGGCTCGGAGCGGTCGGCGGGCGTCATCCCGAACTTGGAGAGCAGCCGGGCCGCCGTGTCGGCGTACTGTTTGCCGCTGGCGATCAGCGGGTGAGCCTTCGGATTGCCCGCCGCCGTCGCCACGTCTCGGCCATCTTTCGCCACCTGTTCGACGCACAGTCGCCATTCGGCCAGACTCACGATCAGGAGGGTGTAGGCCGGCACGTCCCGGGGGTCGGTCATCCGGTCCCGATGTTTCTTCCACAAGGCTTTCGCAGCATCGGGGATCCAGGACGGGGCGGGTATCTTCATGGTCGATGTCGGGCGTGAAGGGGGACGAACGGGGGTCGTCGATAGGTAGCCGCACCCCAGCCGATCCCCCGTCACGCCCCTCCGATCCCCCGGCAATCGCTCCCTCGGGCAACCGATCCCCCGCCAACCGCATCGAAAGCCGTCAGGGGCGATCCTGGGGGCCGTGGCGGGGCGTGGGGCGTCGGGCCTGGGGCTTCTGAAAAACGCTCGGAAAATTGCCGTGAAAAACACGGGGGGTTGAGGGCGGTGTCGGGGTTTGCTCCAAAACAAAGCGCCCCCCGCCCCCTTGGGCAGCCGACTGTCACGTCGAAACCGTTGACGTTGCCGACGTTGCCAATGTCTGGAAACCGGGCGTTGACGTTGCCAACGGCTCCCGACGTTCGAGGGGGGCGGGGTGTTTTGTTTGACGGGAAGACGCCCCACCGCCCTCACGGACACAGTTTTTTCGCTCGGCAGTTGTTCGAGCGTTTTTCTTCGGCCCATCCCCCCCGTCACGCCCCGGTTACGGGCTCGGAGACGCCCCGTGCGGGGCTTCGGCGGAGTCGGCGGGGGATCGGTCAGGCGTCGTCAAAAGCCGTCACGGGTGTACGCCGGGGGCGGCGGGTCGGACTGAAGCGGGAACCGTCCGGCCAGCAGCCCCCGAGTCACCCGCACCGGGTCGTCCCACTGATCGACGATCTCGGCCGGATGTCGCCAAGCGAACGGGACGTACAACCGCAGAGCGTCCGCCACGGGGACGAATTCACCCCATTCGTTGAACAGGTCGCTGGAATAGATGATGCAGAACCGTCTGTCGGCTTGCGCTCGAAGCCACCGCTCGGCCCGCTCGGGAGAGTCACCGAACATTGGCAACCTCCCCGCACACCCGTCCCGCCGTCTCGAAGTTCCCGAGGCAGCAGACCAGCGGGACGGGCTCGGCGACGTCTTCGATCCGGCAGACGATCCACCGTCGCACCCGGGCCGGGTCGTCCAGGTCGTCGGCTGGGAGGGCGGCCGGAAGGGCGGCGACCGGGGGGGCGTCCGGCGGTCGATGATGCGGCACGGTCGGGCTCGGAAACATCGTCGGATCGACCGGGCTCGGGGGCGACCAGCGGACCCCCGAGGAACCGTACCCGCCCGAGGTGCCGACCGTCCGCCCGTTCCTTCCGTCTGCCGTCGGCACGGTCACGCCGCACCCGATTAGTCGGCGGGGTTTCGGGTGCGGGCTCGGGGCGGGGCGGGCCGATTCGTTCCGTCGATCAGCCGCCCCCCCAGGCTTCTCCCCCTTATCCAATTCTTCGAGTCGTACCCCTATACCCCCCTTAAAGGGGGGGGGTACAAGGGGTACAACGTCTACTCCCATCGCTTCACCGTCGGGGTACGACCGGGGTACGTCGGGGTACGTGTCACCGGAACCGCTACGATTGCAGGGCGAAAGTTGTACCCCGGTTTCCGAGCCCTCGGGGTACGTGGGGTACGTACCCTCGGAAACCGTGGGGTACGAAGGGGGTGTTTTCGGGGCGTTTGTACCCCTGGGTTTCGGGGCCGATTCGAGTCCCTTATTAGCCGCCGGAAGGGGGTGGTCGGGAGTCGGATCGGGGGGCGTGTCGGGATCGTCGTGGGGCGCCCCGCAGCCGACCCGAACGAGGGCTTCGCCTTCGAGCATCTTCGCCCGGCCGGGGTGAAGGGCGTACCGTTTCGCCCGTCCCTCCCCCTCTTCGACCAGCAGCCCGGCGGACACGAATGCGTCCAGGGCCTTCGAGGTCGCCCCGTTGGAGAGCCCGCCCCACCGCAGAGCGTCGGCCCGGGTGAACGTCTGCCCGTCGGCCTGTCGCACAATCGAGCACAACGCATCCTTCCGGGCGGCGGTCAGCAGCCTGAACTTCATGCCGGCCGTGTCGCCGGTCGTCAGGACCAGAGACGAAACCGGGTCGCCCGTCTCCGGGTCGGCTCCCAGCGGGACCACCTCGGGGCGAAGTTCGAACGGCTCGAACGGTTCGGCATCCTTCGCTTTCGAGCAGGTCACCCGCACGGCCCGTTTGCCGTCGGTGTGGTCCAGGTAGACCGCCATATCGGCGGCGTCCCTGATCGCCTTGGCGCCCCGTTCCCGGTTGCCGCCTGAACCCTCCGAGCCGCCCCACCCGGTGTGATGGAGGACCAGCACAGAGCAGCCCCCGAGGGCTTTCCCGATCCTGTCGCACGAACGCACGAACGCCATCATGTCGCTGTTGCTGGATTCTTCTCCGCCAAAGCACCGGGCGAGGGTGTCCAGGACCAGCAGTTTCGGGGGTTCGTCCAGGGCTCCGAGGATGTTCCGAACCAGCCGTTCGGCCTGATCGTCTTCGGTCGGCGTGACCCCTTCGAGGAGCATGGCGAAGCGGCCGGCGGGCGGCAGTTGGCGGCCGTGGTGCGTCGCCCAGGCGTTGACCCGCTGGAACATCCCGGCGTTGCCCTCCGTGGAAACGTAGGCGACCGATCCCGGCGTCTTCACCTCTTTCCCCCACACCTCCCCGGCGTCCGTGGCGATCGACAGCGCCACGTCCAGGGCCGCAAACGTCTTTCCCACGCCGCTCGAAGCCGTCAACGTGCAAAGCGAACCGGCCGGCAGCAGTCCGTCAACGAGCCACCGCAGCCGGGGCAGCGTCGCCAGTTCGGCCAGACTGTAGACCCGCAGCCGGTCGTCTTCGTCGTCGTCGTCCGGCTCGCCCCGGTAGGGTTCGGCCGCCTTCGCCGTTGACGTGGTCGCCGTTGACGTGGCCGCCGTTGACGGATTGCGGGTCGAAGTTGGCGCCAATTGGGAATTGACGGTGGGAGTTGGCGCCGGATCGGTCGAAGTTGGCGCCGTTTGCGTCCCGCTCGGGGCCGTTGTCACGCTGGCCGCAACCTTCGCTTCCCAGTCCGGCGACAACCCCCGCTGCTTCGGCTTCGGCCCGCAGCAGCACGCCCGCAGTTCGTCCCAGCCCCAGGCCGCCCCGCACACGGACGGTTCGGCGTCCGGGTTGAGCGACCACGCCGGTTCGGGCCGAACCGTGGCGGTGTGCAAACAGTGGTAGCCCAGCCCTTTTGAGGTGTGAAAAATGCGGGGGGCACGTTCCCCCGTCGTCGCCGGGCCGCACCCGCACTTCGGGCATTGGTCCAGGTCCGTCCAATCTTCGCACGAATCGTGAATCCCGACGCCGTGCGTCCTCAGTTCGGCCAGCACGTCACGCACCGCTTTCCCGGAGGCGTCTTCCGGGCCGGTGTAGGTCGCCTTCTCCGTAGCGTCCGGGCTGTTCTGGACTGTTGCCGGAAGGACGTTCTCGGGGTCCAGTTCAGAGCAGACGGCGGCGATCAATTCCGGCGCCACGTCTTCGAGGTCGTCCGGGGCGGAAACGATGCGGCACAGCCGGTGCGGTCGGCCCCCCTCGGGATCGTCCGGCCCCTTCCGGTTCCAGGTTCCCGGCAGTCGCCCGAGCCGGGGCAGGTCGAAGTTGCCGGCGTCCACCGTCGCCCGGCCGTGCCGCCTGTCCGTCTCCCGCTTCAGAGCAGCCAGCAGCCGGGCGACGGTGCGGGTCCAGGTCTCAGCCTCCCCCGAGGTCCCGGCCGGCAGGTCGCACCCGTAGAGCAGGTGCCCGCCGTTGCCGGTGTCCAGGCGGATCGGCTCGGGCCAGCCCCGTTCGGCCAGAAACTCCGCCACGTCGTCCGTCAGCGCCCGCCCGGCCGCCCGTTCGGCGTCGTCCGCCATCGGCTTCGGCCCCGTCTCCGGCTTCACCGTGCCGGCTTCGCAGTCGATCAGGATCATCCGGCGGCGGAGGATGTCCCCCTCGGAGGCCCCGTCGTCCCGCCGGAAGCCGCTCCCGTGGGCGGACAGGACGTGCCGGGCGACCGGGTTTAAGGTGAAATAGCAGGCGTGATCCTCGGGGGTGACGCCCCCGGCCAGCGCCCGCAGGGTTCCCCGGACGAACCGGGCCGTCCCCAGGACCGGCGGCCCCGGGCGGGTGATCCGCAGTTCCCGGTCGTTCGAGCGTTCGTCGCCGATCCCGAGCAGGCGAAGGAACCGGACCAGTTCGCCCGGGACGATTAATCCGGCATCGTGAGCGGCTTGAATCTGTTGAAGATCGTCCGCTCGGGCGTCGGCCCCGGGACGATTGGCGATCAATTTCATATGATACTCCGTGATTGAATGGTGATGGCGGGGGTGATGTCCCGCCGTAAATGATTCGACCCCGTCCGGTTCGCTCCGGGCGGGGTCGCTTTCGTTTAAGAGTCCAGGCTTCGACCCTGAACGTGGGCGGCGTGAAGAGCCCGGAAATACCCGGAGACGGTCAGCCCCTCCCCCTTCGCCGCCCGCTTCAGTTCCCGCAGCAGGGACGGCGACACGGCGACCGATACGGTCGTGCTTTTCTTGCGGGCTCCGCCCTCGGGCGTCACCGGCGTGAGTTTCTTCGAGGTCGTCATCGGGAAGGTTCCAAGGGATGCGGGGGCGGGACTATCTGTAAATAGTGCTCCCGTGGCAAAAACTGTAATTGCCCTTCCCGGCGCCCGATCTTTCGGCTCGAAGCCGTCGGCGATGGCGCCGGCCGAACCCCCGTTGCAAAGTTTGTGTTCGAGGTTCCCCGCTTCCGTCAGCGAACGTCAGGCCGACGGCTCGAACGGCTCGGGTGTGGGTCGAGCCGTTCGAGCCGTCGGCCTGGGGGCTCCGCAGATAATGCCGCCGCTCAGCCGAACCCGGCCTTTACCTCGGACAGCCGCAACGGCGATGTCTGGAACCCGTAGCGGTCGCCCAGCCACGCACAGGCGTCGGCCAGCCGTGCCAGGGGGGCGGCGGCGTAGTGTCGATCCGTCACCCCCTGGGGGGCGTTCGCTTGCCACAGTTCGCACAGGTCGGCGAATTCCCGGTTGCTCCGAACCAACGTCGCCCCGGTGTGCCGCCAGCGTTTCATGTTCGTCGGGACGTTCATTCGCCGCTCCCGCTTCGCCCAGTTCTTCAAAGTGTTCCCGACGTTGTCGATCCGCTGATCTGTCGCCCCGTGCTTCCCCGGGACGAAATACAGCAGCCGCCCCCCTTCGGTCGTCAGCAGGGCGAGCGATTCGCAACCGGCTTGCGGCTCGGGTCGCCGTTCGAGTTCGTCCCGCAGCGCCGCCAACGTCGCATCCCACAGAACGTGGGTGACGGTGGGGGCGGATTTCTTATCGCCGGTTTTCGTTCGCTTCCGGGTGATCGTCCCGAGTTCAACGTCAATCTCGGACAATTCCAGGGCGGCAAGATCGGAGACGTAACACCCGCAGTTCGCCAATAGCAGCAGCCACGGTTTGAGGCGGCCGGGGGCGATGCCGACCACCTCGGAGAGCAGGCCGACCGGATAGGTCTTCGGCTCCCGCAGCGGGGCGGCGATGTTCACCTTCCCAATGTTCCGGGGCAGCCGGTCGAGTTCTTCCCGTTCGTACAGCCACCGGACCAGCCCCCGGGCGACGTTCATCTCCTCTTTCGCATTCGCTTCGCTGAACCGGCCGATCTTCGCTTCGCCCAGCAGGTGCGTGCGATAGTCCGACAACCAAGCGGCGTTGATCGCTTCGAGGTCGTCCCCGCCCCGCCATGCGGTCAGCGTCGCCAGCCGTTGCGACAGCCGCCGCACCGTCGACGGTTTGCAGGTCATCCCCTTCTCTTCGAGGTGCCGGGCCACCGCCGAACGCACGGTGCGTTCGTCTGGAACTTCGGGTTCGGCGTGCAAACGGCGGTAGTCGGCCAGCGTGTCCAGTCTCCGCAGCCACGCCCGTTCCTCTCTATCGTCGGCAGACTCGAACGGCCAAGCAAACACCGTGTCCGGTCGATCCAGGGGCTTCGGAGAAGTCTTCGAGCCCTCCGCTTCGAGCGTTCGGAGTTCCTTCGCCAGCCGGTCACGTCGGCGGACCAGATACGCCCGCCACCCCTCGGGCTCGGGGTGGTCGTCGGCTTCGGTCAGCGGCACGTCGCCCGTGCGTTCGAGGGCTTCGAGTTCGGCCCCGATCCACCGGACCAGTTCGAGCCGCACGGCCGTCGCCGCTTCGTAGGCATCCCGGTGCGGCTTGTTCGATTCGAGGTCGGCCCGTTGCTCGGCTTCCCAGACCAGCCAAGCGGCCCAGGCGTCCCGTTCGGCGGCACGGTCGGAGCGGTTCGGGGCGGAGAAGAGGAACTTTCGCCCCCGGTACGTCTTCCGCCACCGGCTCCGGGCGGGCTCCCACGTCATCCGCTTCCCGGGCGTGGCGGTCTGTTTCGGCATCGTTCGGGCAGCGGGTCGGGTGACAAACCGGGTGACAAAAAGCGGCCGGGATTGTCACCCGTTTATCACCCGCCGTCAACGAAATGTCTGTTTTCGTAGCCCCGACACCTCCCCCGCCCGTTTTCATAAGCCGTAGGTCGTGGGTTCAATTCCCACCTCCGCTATTCGACTTCGGCCCGGCTCGCAGAGGGCGAGGGGCCGGACGAACGGGCGAATCGGGGCGGCGTCGGGTTGTATCGGACGGGCGCCGCGTTGCTCGGAAGCGTGTCCGGGGCGTCTGCCGGATCCTCCTCTTTCTGTTCGCCCGCGGCGCCGAGGAAGCGGCCGCAGCGACCGAAGCGGCCCGCGTGGAGCATCGTGAGGTACGCCGGCACCAGCACGGGGCGGATCAGGAAGGTGTCCAGCAGCACGCCGGCGGTCAGGGCGACGCCGAGCTGCACCATCCCCGACAGCTCGCCGAACGTCAGCGAACCGAACGTGCCGGCCATGATCAGCCCGCACCCGCTGATGATCGCCCCGGTGCGGGCCAGCGCCACACGGACGCCGCGCACCGCCGCCTGCGGTTCGCTCACGCTAGGTCCGCGAGCGGCGCTTCGCTCCTCATCCACACGCGTCACGAGGTAGATGTTGTAGTCCTCCCCCACCGCCACCAGGATCGTGAACAGGAACGTGGGGACCTTCCAGTCCAGCCCGGCGAAGCCGTCGACGTCGCCGGACCACCAGGCGAGCAGTCGGAACAGGATCGTCACAAAGCCCAGCGTCGTCAGGTAACCCAGCACCACGGTGACGATCAGGTACGCGGACAGGGCGAGCCGTTTGAGCAGGAGGACCAGCACCACGTACACGCCCAACAGCACCAGCGCGTTCACCCGCCAGCGGTCCCGGGCGATGACGGCCGCGAGGTCGGACAGGCTGGCCGTCGCCCCCAGCACGGCGACGTCCGCCCCTTCCAGATCGTCCGGCAGGCTCTCGCGAACGGCGACCCGCAACGCCTCTAAACGGCCGATCGAGCCGCGGGTGAACGGGTCCTCTTGAAAGATCACGTCAAATCGCACGGTGCGGCCGGCGTGCTCGCCGGCGCCGGCGATGTAGTACTCGCGAATGCCGACGGCGGTGGCGGCCCGGCGGGCGATCGCCGCGAGCGCCCCGCCGCCGCCGCCGGCGGCGAGGGCCGGGGCGTCGTCGGCGGCGCCCAACGGGGCGGTCAGGCTACGAACGGAGGCCAGCCCCAGTTCGTCCCTCCGGTCCCACAGGCGGGCGGTGAGTTCGCGAACGTGTCGGCGGCCGTCGCCGGAGCGATCGCGAAAGTCCAGCGAGCTGCCGTCCGTTCGGACCGGCGCGCTGAGCAGCACGGTGGCGGGGCCGGTTTCGCCGGGGGGGAAGTGATTTTGGACCGCGGCGGCGCCGCGGACGCCGGGGGCGTCGTCGGGCAGTTCGCTCAGCAGGCCGTAGGTGAGGCGGTCCTGTCCCGTCCAACCGACCGCCGCCAGCGGGAGCATCACCGTCAACGTGCCCAGCAGCCAGCGGCCCGGGGAGCCGCACACGCTGTCAGCCCAGGCGGTCCAGAGGCGCCGCAGCCGGCGGGTGCGACCGCCCCCGCCGGACAGCGGCCCGGCCGGCAGCCAGCCGCCCTCCGCCGCCGGTCGGCCGTGCGGGATCTTCGGCCAGAACGCGACCGGACCCAGCATCGCGAGCAGTGCCGGCGTGAGCGTCAGCGACGCCGCCGTCACCAGAACCAGCCCCGCCACGATGCCCACCGCGGCCTGCTGGAATTTGGCGAACTCCGCGAACCCCATCATCCCGATGCCCACCACGGTCGTGCCGGCGCTGGCCGCCAGCGCCGGCCCCACCCGCGCCAGGGCATAGGCGAGGGCGTTCGACCACCCGCCCGCAGCGTGACCGGCGGTCCCGGCGCTGTTCGCCCCATGCAAAGGGCCGTCGTCGCGGCTGTTGCGGGCGAGGGTTCCGGCGGGGGCGGCGCACAGTTCCTCGCGGTAACGGGCCGTGAGGAACATGCAGTAATCGACGCCCGCCCCGTACGCGACCACCGTGACGTACACCTCCAACCCCATGAACGGCGCAAACCACCCCTGCCCCGCAGCCAGCGCCAACAGACCTAGCGCGAGGTCGGCGCCCACCACCACCGTGATCAGCGGGACCGCCGCCAGCAGAGGAGCCCGGTAGATGGCCAGCAGCAACCCGATGACCAGCACCAACGAGGCGAGGTGCGTGGCGGCCCCGCTGCGTTCGGTCGCTTCCCGCATGTCGCGACCGACGACCGCGGTGCCGCTGACGGCCAATTCCAGCCCCGCCGGCACCGTGCCGCTGATGCGGAGCGCCTCGACAAGCTCTTCCACCGCGGTCACCAGCGGGGCGTTGCGGGTCTCGCCGAACTCGGTCCGCAGACCCAGCACCACGATCGCGGCCTGCCTGTCGCGGCTTTCGAACAGCGGCCCGACGACCCGGTCCTGTGGGGTGAGCACCGCCGCGACCGGGAAGTCCGCCGTGCTCGGCTCGCCGGCGTCGGGCGGCTCTTCGTCCGACCGATCCGGCCCGGCGCGTTCGTTCAGCAGGCGAGCCCTCCGCTTCGGCTTCGAGCGCCGGGCGTCTGTCGGAAGGTCGCCGAACGGGAGGCTCGCGGGGGCGAATCCGCCGGCGACCAGCGTCTCCCGCAACTCGGGCAGCAGGACGGAGGCGAGGAAGTGTTCGTCGTGGTCGTCGGGCTCCTCGCTCGGAGCGTCGGCGGCGCCGGTGAGCCCCTCGACGCGTGACGGACGGGCCACGACCACCACGATCGAGCTTTGCAGCAGGTCCTTGCCGAAGCGGTCCCGGAACAGCTCCTCCGCCGCGAGGCTGGGGGAGTCTTCGGGGAGAAACGCGAACTCGCCGTCGGCGGTGACGGTATTCCACGCCGGCCGCACGGCCCACACGCAAAGCCAGGCGACCGCCCACGCCAGCAGAACTGCGAGCCAACGCCGCGTGACGATCCGGCCGAGCGCCTCGAACATCGGCGGGGAACGAAGGCGGGACGGGAGAGCGGGGCGGGACCGGGTCCAGAATACGCACGCACGGCCCCTACCGCCCCCCCCCGCGGCAGGACCGTTGCACTCCCTCACGAAACAGCCCGACGGCCGCCGGACCTGCCGGTCCGGCGGGGTGGGCCGAGTTTGCAGCCGCCCGATGCGCCGCAAGGTTCGCCACCGACCCCCATCCCAACCCTCGCCGGCGACTCTCGGACCGGCCGACGGTTCGGGCGCGAAACTGCACGTTGACCCTTCTGGCGGCCACTTTTAGAGTCCCCGCCCCCGCTCCGCCCGCCCCGTTCGGCGTGGTCACGGAGCCCCGCCCCGATCACCCGCACGGCCCCGCCCATGACGCTCGTCAGGAACGCCCCGCCGATTGCCAATCCGATCGCCGCGACGATTGCGGCCGGCCTGCTGGCCGCGGGGCTGCTCGCCGGTCCGGCGTTCGCCGCTCCGCCGACGGCCTTTCGCGTCTCCCCGCGGGTGATGCAGCGTCTCCGCGGGACCCCGCGACCGCTTCCCAAAGTTCCGGTCGAAGCCGAACCGCGGCCCGTTTCCACGGGGGAGGCGGCCCCTGCCGAGCCGGTCAATCCGGCTCCCCTCATCGCTGAAGAACACCGCATTGCAGAAGATGAGGAACCGGCGCCGGTCAAATCATCCTCGCTCGACCGCCCCCGCACCTCTCTCACCACGCCCCCGTCTCCCAAACCAGCGACCGCTGACGGCACGACCGGCTGGACCCCCGGCGACGCCGTCACGGAGCGGCCGTGGCGGTGGATCGTCGTGCACCACACGGCGACCGACGGCGGCAGCGTCAAGAGCATCCACCGGTCCCACCGGAAGCGGCTCGACGGGGACGGCAACCCGTGGCGGGGCATCGGCTACCACTTCCTGATCGGCAACGGCGAGGGGATGGCGGACGGGGCCGTCGAACCCACCTTCCGCTGGCGCGACCAACTGTCCGGCGCCCACGCCGGGCGGCGGGCGGAGAACGATCGTGGCGTCGGCGTCTGTCTGGTGGGCGATTTTGACGCCGCCGACCCGACTCCCTCGCAACTCTCCGCGGCCCGCCGGCTGGTCGCCTTCCTGCAAGCTCGGTACGACATCCCCGCGGACCGCGTGCTGCCGCACGACGCCGTCTCCGCGACCAAGTGCCCCGGCGAACGTCTGACGGTGGACATGTTGCTCGCCCCGCCGAAGGCTGTCGTCGCCCCTCCGAAAGCTGTCGTCGCCCCGCCGTTTGCGGTCGACTCGGCGCCGGTCTCTCCGCCGTCTGCCGCTGCACTGCTGCCGGTCGAAACCGGGGATCCGGAAGACGACTACCTGCCAACCGGTCTGTCGGCGCCCACGGCGTCGCCGCCCTCCCGCGGGCCGTCGCTGGCGGCTCCGGCGGCGCCGGCGGCTCCCCGATTGACCTCCTCTCCGCCGCGGTTCGGGTCGCAAGACGCCCCCTGATCGCCCGCCGCCCCGGCGCCGCCGCCGGGTTCGGTCCTCCCCTCCCTCCCCGCCCGGAAGCGCCCGTGTCTGTCTCCCGCCTCGCCGTCGCCGACTCGTCCGTCGGTTTCCTGTCCGCTCCGCCCGCGGCGGGTTGCGAAACCGTGGACCGGCGGGCGACGGATCCGCTGACGGCGGCGCTTGCGGCCCGGTTCGGCCGGGTGGGAGGGGACATGCCGTTCGCGGAGTCCGACCCGCTCGCCGACCGCCGTCATCCCAGCGCCGTCGCGGTGCCGGATGGATACGAGCCGGGCTACGCCTATCCGCTGGTCGTCTGGCTGCACGACACCGGCTCCAGCGAACACACCCTGCCCGCGGTGCTGCGGACCGCGAGCGACCGGAACTACCTCGGGCTGGCGGTGCGGGGGGCCGCGTGTTCGGCGGCGGGGGGCACGGGCTTCGGGTGGTCGGACCGAGCCGTCGCCGAGTTGGCAGGCCGTCTGCCGGCGCTGGTTTCCGCGGTGAAGGCGGAGTGGAACGTGCACACGGAGCGGGTCTACCTCGCCGGATTGGGCAGCGGGGCGGACGCCGCCGCAATCCTGCTGGCGACGCGTCCGGACTGGTTCGCCGGGGCGGCGCTGCTGGGCGGGGGCATGCTCCCGCCTGCCGGCGAAACGAATCCGGCGTTATCCGGCAAGCGGGTGTTGCTGTGCGGCGACGACGGCCGCCGGACCGCCCCCGCGACGCTCGCCGCCGCCGCCGGCTGGCGGGACGCCGGCGCCCGCTCCGAGGTGCGGCTGACCAACGACGCCCCCTCTCGACCGCCTCCCTGCGGGCGCTCGACCGCTGGCTGATGGCCGGCGTCGCGGTGGGCGTGTGACGCGTTGAGCCGCGGCGGGTCGGTTTATTTCACGCCCTCGGCGGCGTCTTCGCCGCGGTCGCCGCGGCCGTCGTCCTGGGGGTAGATCAGGACGTGGTCGTGGACCAAGAGGATCAGATCGTCCCGGCCGTCGCCGGTGACGTCGGCGACGGCGCCTTCGCGGGGCTCAAAGCCGCCGCCGCCCTCGCCGTCGAAGTTCTTCTCCTCAAAGAGCTTCCAGTACAGCGCCCGTTCGATCGTGCCGCTGGCGGGGCGGAGGATCTCGACGAAGTGGCTGCGGACGTCCAACGCCGCCACGTCCGCGGCGCCGTCGCCGTTCAAGTCGCCGACGAGGCTGTCCGCGAGGAACGTGCGGTCCAGGTCGGTCTCGTAGTTCGCCAGTTCGGTTAGTTCCGGGTCGGTGCGGCCGGCGTACAGCACGGCGAACCGGCCTTCGCCGAACAGCAGCAGGTCGTCGCGGGCGTCGCCGTCTAGATCCGCGACGGCGGCGTCGCGGTAGTCCAGGTCGCCGGTTTCGATCTCGCCCGCGGGGACGAACTGCGAGCCCTCCCGCTGATAAATGCGGAGCTTGTCCACCCCGGCGTCGATCAGCACGACCTCGTTTCCCGGCACGCCGTCCACGTCCAGCGTGACGGCCCCGGCGATCTTGGCGGCGGCCTCGGCGGCGTTGAACTGGTCGCGAACCGCCCACCGCAGCACGGCCTTTCCGTCGCTCTCGCCGGCGACCGCGGTCAGGTCGCGGGCGAGGTTGCCGCGGGCGTTGAGGATCGTCGGCACGTTCAGTTTTCCGGGGGCTGCTTCGCCGTCGCCGGGTTTGGCCGGTTCGGGCGGCAGGGAGCCGGCGAAGAACGCACCGGGGGTCGTCTCGCCCGGGCCGAGGCCCTCGCTGGTCAAGGCGATCGGAGTACCGTCGGCGTTGATGCCGAAGGCCAGCAGGTCCTTGCCGCGGCCGGGGAACAGCACGAGGTCCGGCACGCCGTTGCCGTCCACGTCGGCCGCTTCCAGCCGGTCCGGGTCGCCGGAGAGGTCCAGGTCGATCGCTTTGTCGGCCGCCCCGACGAGGCCGAGCTTGAAGTCCCGGCGGCCGGATTCGGAGACGTAGAACAGCGCCGCCCGGTCCGCCTCGGGAACCTCGACCAGTGTGAAGGCGACGGGGTTCTCGACGCCCTGCACCGGCACGGGGAACGTCAGCCGGCCGTCCTCCCAGACGCTGCGGCCGAGCGTTTCCTCCGTCTTGCTGAGCACGAACAGCTCGCCGACGCCGTCGCCGTCGGCGTCCCCGATGCGGACTTGCGAGACGCCCGCCAACGAGGGGTACGCGGTGCCGAGGTCCAACCCGCCGGCGGCGGTTTGGCGGAACAGGATCACGCGGGCGCCGGCCGGGTCGGAAACGACCACGTCGGCCTGTCCGTCGCCGTCGAGATCGCCCACGGCGAAGTCCCGATCGCCCCGCCCGCCGAAGCCGTACTGCGTCAGTTTGCGGCCGGCGGTGGGGTCGCCGGGGTCGCCGGCGGGGGTTTCGCCCAGCGTCGGCCGGCGGACTTTGCGAATCGTCACCCGGCCGGTTCCGCCGGTCACGGCCAGCACTTCGACGCCCGGTTCGTCCGGGAACACCTCGCCCAGCGTGATGCTGCGGGGGTCCTTCAGATCGAACCGCAGTTCCGGGCCGAGCACGTTGGGGATGGGTTCGCCTTTCTCCTCGGTCAGGCCGTCGTTCGCGTCCTGCAACCGGGCGGCGAAGACGCGGTCGTCGCCGACGCGGGCGGTGTAGGAGAGGTCGGCGAGGCCGTCGCCGTCGAGGTCCCCGATCTGGGCGAGCGACAGGTCGTCGGAGGTGTTGCGAATCTCCGTCGCGGGGCCGAGCCCGCCGGCCTTCAACCCGGGCAGCAGGTAGACCACGCGGTCGCCCAATGCCGCCACGTCCGGCAGGCCGTCGCCGTTCAGATCGCCGGCGGCGAGCATCCCGGTGGTGAGGTTCAGGTCCGGCAAACGGCGTTCGACGCGGCCGAGGTCCGCGGTGGCCGTCCAATCCGAGGTCCCCGGTTCTTTGCCGGCGGGGGCGGTGATCAGGATGAGCCGGTCCGGCTCGCCGACGTAGAGGATGTCCGTGCGGCCGTCGGCGGTGAAGTCCGCCGCGACCAGCCCGTACACCGCCCGATCCACCGACAGCTTGACGTGTTCGAAGCGGGCGGAGTCCGGCAGTTCGTTCACGTCCGCGGCGTCGGCGCCTTCCTCGACCTTCACGGCGTCCAGCCCCGAGGCCTCCGCCCCCGCGGCTTCGGCGTCCGGGGCGCTGCGTTGGAGGAACAGATCGAGCCGACTGTTCGAGTCGTCCGACAGCAGGAGATCAATCAGCCCGTCGCCGTTCAGATCCGCGGTGCGAAGGTACTCGCTGCGATCCTCGACCTTGAGGATGTCCAGTTCGCCGAAGCCGTAGTGGGCGCTCAACGGGGCGGTCTCCTCCTGGGCGGGCGCCGCGGGCACGCCGGCGAGGGCGGCCAGCAGGATCGGAGTCCACAACAGCGGGGCGAACAAACCGGGAAGCGGCGACGGGGCGAAGCGGGGCATCGGCGGAGACGGGGCGGGCGACGCGGGCGGGGCAAAGCGGGAAACAATCCGGCTTGCGATGATAACCGCCGCCCGCCCGGTTCACCCCCGCACCCGGGTCGCACTAAACTGTCCGCGTGTCCGATCCCGCCCCCGACCCGTCGCCGGCCGGTTCCCGCCGCAGCGGTTGGCGGTCGCGGCTGCCGTTCCGGGCGTTGCCGATGGAGTCCGAAACGACGGCCTTTCTGCTGACCGCGTTCCTCGACATCCTGCTGACCTATCTGCTGCTCGCCAGCGGCGGGTTTCGCGAGAGCAACGCCGTGGCCGACTGGTTCATCGCCGGGTGGGGCGTGAAGGGGATGGTCTGGTTCAAGATGACGCTGGCCGCGGTGATCTGCACGCTGGCGCAGGTGATCGCGACGAAGAACCTGCGGCTCGGCCGATTCGTGCTGCTGTTGGGCACCGCGGTGACGGGGGCGGTGGTGATCTACAGCGTGACGCTCGCGCTGCGGCATCTGTGAGGGACGAACGAATTGCGACCCGCCGGTTGTGACGTAGCGTGGTGGGTCGTCCATCCCCCCGCCCGCGTCCACAATGTCTCCCGAACCTTGGCAATGGCTGTTCTTCGCGGCCCTCGGCGCCTGGCTGGCCGCGGGGGCGGTGCGACCGACCGCGGAGCGACCGCACGAAAGCGGCGTCGGCCGCTGGGCGCTGGCGCTGACCGGAACGACGTTGCTGGTCAGCGCGATCGCCGCCTGCGGGATCGACCTGCCGCACTGATCGCCCCCGCCGCCGCCTCCGTCCCCTCAACGGGATTCGGTGAATTCGACGGGATTCGGTGAAGGCGTGATGAACCGGCCACGGGCGGGTTGGCCGCGACGCGATCCTGCGGGACACTGCCCCTCCGGGACGCCGCGTCCGAGCACGCCGCGTCCCGCTTCGCCGTCCACTTTCTGCTTCCCTCCACGTCGCCGCTATGCCCGCCCCGTTGGCCCCTGGCCCTCCGCAAGCCCCCGGTCCTCCAGAAGCACTGGTCGCCCGCCTCGCCGCCACCGGTGATTCCCACCTGCTGCGGTTCTGGGAGACGCTGGACGACGCCGGCCGCGAACGGCTCGCGATGCAGTTGGCGGACTTGGATCTCGCCGCGGCCCACCGGCTGTACGCCGCGAAAGCGGCCGGTCCGGACACCGCCGCCGACGTGGTCGCCGCCGCCGCCAAAGCCGCCCCGCCCGCCGCGGTGGTGCGGCTCGCCAAGACCGACGCCGATCAAGCCGACCGGGCCGCCGCCGTCGCAGTCGGTGAAGCGTTACTCAAAAGCGGCGCCGTCGGGGCGATTCTCGTCGCCGGCGGACAGGGCACGCGGCTGGGGTTCGATCAACCCAAGGGCATGTTCCCCGTCGGCCCGGTCAGCGGGACGACGCTGTTCGCCCTGCTCGCCGGTCAACTGAAAGCCCGCGGCGAAGCGGCCGGCGTGACGATCCCGCTGTACGTGATGACCAGTCCCGCCACCGACGCCCCCACCCGTGCGGAGTTCGCCGCCCAAAACTACTACGGCTTGGGAGAGGAAAACGTCGTCTTCTTCTGCCAGGGCACGATGCCCGCGGTGGACGACGCGACCGGGCAGGTGTTACTGGCCGCCAAAGACGCCGTCGCCGTCAGCCCCGACGGCCACGGCGGGCTCGTCGCGGCGTTGAAGAACCGCGGGGCGCTGGACGATATGGCGAAGCGGGGCGTGACGACGCTTTATTATCATCAGGTCGACAACCCCACCGCGATCGTCTGCGACCCGGCGTTTCTCGGCGCCCACAAGCAATTAGACGGGCAGGTCAGCACCAAGGTGGTCGCTAAAGTGGCCCCGGCGGAGAAGATGGGCGTGGTCTGCGACGTGGACGGCGTCACGCAAATCATTGAATACAGCGACCTGCCGGACGAAGCCGCCGCACGAACCGACGCCGACGGCGGTTTGCTGCTCTGGGCCGGCAACACCGCGATTCACTGCTTCGAGCGGTCGTTTTTAGAGCGGCTGGCGGAGGACGGGGAACGCGGCGCCGGGCTGCCGTTCCACGTCGCGCATAAAAAGGTTCCGCACCTCGACGACGCCGGGCGGCCTGTCGAACCGACCGCTCCGAACGCCTATAAGTTCGAGCGATTCATCTTCGATTCCCTCCCGCTGGCGACCGTCGCCCCCGTGGTGGAGACGGACCGCGCCCGCGAGTTCAACCCGGTCAAGAACGCCGAGGGCGCCGATAGTCCCGCCACCGCCAAAGCAGCGTTGACGACTCTGCACCGCGGCTGGCTGGAAGCGGCCGGGGCGACGCTCGCGGACGGCGTGACCGTGGAGGTCCTGCCCTCCTTCGCCCTGGACGAAGCCGGCGTGCGGGCGAAGGTCCCCGCCGGCACACGATATGATGTCGACACGGTTTTGAAGTAGCGACCGCCAGCCGGCGCCGGAGCGACGGTCATTCGCCGATGTCCCACCGATCCGGTCTAAGTTCCTCGTCCGGCACATCCAGCGGTTCGCCGATCAGCCGCCGGTACTCGGCCTGTTGGTCCGGGCTAAGCACGTCGAGGAAGGTGCGTTCCACCCGCGCCTCGTACCGAACCAGTGCCTCCCGGCGTTGCTGATCAGACAGCGGGACGGCTTCGGTGTCCGCGGACGGCTGCGCCCTCCGCTCGTCCACAAGGTTTAACAGGACGTCCGTGAATTCGTCTTGCTGCTCGTCCGTCACGTGAAGTTCCCTCAGAAGAGCCGGCCGCAGCGGCAAAGTCACAGCCCCGCCGCGTTGCCGCCGCACCTGGCGGATCCGCTCCAACTGGGCCGGCGTCAGCAGTTCGGCCACCCGCTCGTCCAGCGGTTCCACCGCCCGAATGTAGGCTTGGGTCGCGTCCCAAATCTGTTTCTGCTCCAACTCCGGCCGCGGGGCCGACCGGCCCGGAAAGAACGGCTTGTCGTAGCCGAGGCGTCGCCGGAAGTCTCGGCGGGCCGCCAACAGCGGGACGCGGAGCGCAGAGAGTTCCGCCCGCACCCCCGCCGGTAGTCCGACGTCCTCCTGCACGGTGGGGGCGGCGGCGAAGATCACGTCCGCCCCCGGGCCGTCCATCCCCACTTGGCCGGGGCAGGTGGCGGCAGTCAGGAGCGACGCCAGGGCGGCGGCAACGGGGCGGAGCATTGAAACAAGACGTGGAGGGCGGGCGGGCCACTATACTGCCCGGCGACCGCCGCGGTTTCGTGCCGCCGGCTGTTCGCCTAAAACCTCGGCGATGCCCGAGCCCAGCGCCGCCGACGCCCCGGTTCGCCTCGTCACCCCCCGCGGCCGCGGGTGGGCGGTCGAGGAGTACGGGGCCGACCGACTGCGAACGCTCATCGCCGCCGACAATTGCCCCGACCCGGCCGCCGTCGTTCAGAAACGGGGGAATACCGCCCTGGTTCTGCGGGGCGAGTTGATCCTGCCCGGCGCTGCGGGGACTGCCCCGACAGGTCGCCCGGCGGCGGTCTGTTGGAAGCGGATACGCCGCAAGACCTGGGCGAAGCGCCTCGCGACGACGGTCCGCACGCGGCGGACGGTGCTGACATATGCCCACGCCGGCCGACTGCGGGCCGCGGGGGTGGAGACGCCGCGTCCGCTGGCCTGCACCGCCCCGCCGTGGTATCGCATCGACCGGCCGGGGTGGCTGGTGACGGAGTGGTTGGACGGGACGGAAGACCTCGCCGTCGCCAGCCGGCGGCTGGCAGAGTTGGCGCCGGGGGACCGGCTCCGCATCGCCGGACGGTACGCCGCGGCGGTCGGTCGGACGCTCGGCTTGCTGCACGCCGCGGGGGCCAGTCATCGCGATCTCAAGCCGAACAACGTCCTCGTCACCCGCTTGGCGGGGAGTCAATCAGCGGGGATTGAACCAGTGGGGGGGCAAGAAGAGGCGGTGGACGCGGTGCGGGCGTGGGTGATTGATCTGGACGCGGTGTCGTTCCCGCGGCGGTTGTCGAACGCCCGGCGCCGCAAGGATCTCGCCCGGCTGCGACGGGGGTTGCCGGACGTCCCGCGAACCGCGATCGCCCGGTTCTTCAGAGCGTACGCGGTCGCATCCGGCGCCGATGGTCGGGCGGAGTGGCGGGCGTTGCCGCCCCACGGCTGAGGGTTGCGACGGTTGAGCCCGTCGTCTGCGAGTGTGCCCGTCGACTGCGGCCGAACGGCTGGATCAATGGGGAAACGTCCGGTGGGTGCGGGGGCGGGCGTCTGTACAGTGGGGTCCGCCGTTGAAGCGGGGGTTCCCCGGGCGGCCCGTCGTCCCGTAGCGCCCGCAGTATGGCCCCGCAGATGCCCGCCGCCCCCGCGTCTCCGGTCGACACCGTTCCGGCTCCCGCCCCGCTGACGACGGGCGTCCCGCTGATCGGCACGGCGCTTGCGGAGCGGTACGCCGCGATCCGGGCGTTCTCCGAGGCGCTGGTCGAACCGCTCAGTCCGGAGGACTGCGTCGTGCAGCCGATGCCGGACGCCAGCCCGGCGAAATGGCACCTCGCTCACACCACGTGGTTCTTCGAGGCGTTCCTGCTCAAGCCGTATCTGTCAAAGTATCGGGCGTTCCACCCGAAGTTCGGCTTCCTGTTCAATTCCTATTATAACTCCCTCGGCCCCCGCCACGCCCGGCAGGACCGCGGCCTGTTGACCCGGCCGAGCCTGGAGGAGGTGTTCGATTATCGAATCCACGTCGACCGCCGCATGGCGGACCTGCTGGCGGAGAACGAAAGCGTCGAAACCGCCCGGCTGATCGAGGTCGGCTTGAACCACGAACAGCAACACCAGGAATTGTTGCTGACAGACATAAAATACACGCTGTGGTCCAACCCGCTGCGGCCGGCCTATCGGGAGCCGGCGTATCGGGGGAAGAACGCAGCCGACGACGGGCCGCTCGGCGAAGCGCCCGCCCCGTCGTGGTCCCCGGTGGGGGAAGGTCTTTATGAGATCGGCCGTGACGCCGGGGCGTTTTGTTACGACAACGAGCAGCCCCGGCATCGCGTGTGGCTGGACGGCTTCGAACTGGCTGATCGCCCCGTCACCTGCGGGCAGTGGGCGGCGTTTATCGACGACGGCGGCTATCGGCGGCCGGAGTACTGGTTGTCCGCCGGCTGGGCGGCGGTCCAGCGGGAGGGTTGGGAGGCCCCGCTGTATTGGGAGCGGACGAAGGCCGGCCCCCGGACGGGCGAGCGGCGGACCTTCACCCTGTCTGGGATGCAGCCGGTCGACCCGGCGGAGCCGGTGTGCCATGTGAATTATTACGAGGCGGACGCCTTCGCCCGTTGGGCGGGGCAATCGAGCCCCGGCCTGCGATTGCCGACGGAGGCGGAATGGGAGGTCGCCGCTTCAATCTGCGGATTCGATCCGGCCGCGGGCCAATTTGCGGACGCGGGACGCTTCCACCCGTCGACGCTCGCGGCCGGCCCCGGCGTCGCCGGGCTGGCGGGCGGGATCTGGGAATGGACCGCCAGCCCCTACGTCGCCTATCCCGGGTACGCCCCGCCGGCGGGGGCGCTGGGCGAATACAACGGCAAGTTCATGTGCGATCAATGGACGCTCCGCGGCGGCTCGTGCGCCACCTCCGCGAGCCATATTCGGGCCACCTACCGCAATTTCTTCCCCGCCGACGCCCGCTGGCAGTTCAGCGGCCTCCGGCTGGCCCGCTCTATATCACAGGCGACGTGACGCTTGTCAGGAAGGTGAAGGCGCCCCGGTTCCCGATTCACCGCGTGTTCGCCGGATCGTCACGCCGACGCCCGCGGCATCCGGCAGGGCGTCCGGCTTTTCGACCCGCACCTCGCACGCCGAGACCCGCGGGTCCTGCAAACAGGCCGCCGCGAGCCGGTCGCATAACGTTTCGACCAACTGGAATCCGCCCGTCTCCACCAACGCCCGCGCCCGATCGGCGACGGCGCTGTAATCGAGGGCGTCTTCAATACGTTCCGACGCCGCGGCGGGCCGGGTGTCGCACTCCATCGTCAAACTGACCCGCACCGCCTGCGGCGTGGTGCGCTCGTGCGGGTGAATGCCGAGAACGCCCCGGCATTCGAGGTCGCGGACGAAGACACGGTCGGACATGGGAGACGGTCGGACATGGGAGACGGCAGGCTTGCGAGATCAAATCAGAATATGTCGGGGAGGCGACGGGATCTCCGCTTGGGCGTCACATCCCCGATCCGCCATCCCCGGTCCCAGATCATCACAAGTGGTCGCCGCCGGTGACGTGCAGCGTTTCGCCGGTGACGAAATCCGCTTCGCACAGGTAGCGGACGGCCTGGGCGACCGGTTCGGCCCCGCCGACGCGGCGGAGGGGGACGGCGGCGGAAACACGCTCGGCCCATGCCTCGGGCGATTCGTTCCGACCGGTCGGAGCAAGCATCTCGCCGGGGGCGACGCCGTTGACGCGGATCGACGGGGCCAACCGCAGCGCCAGCCCTTTGGTCAGCGCCGACAGACCCGCCTTTGCGGCGGTGTAGGGCAGATCCTCGGCCGTCGGCCGCGTCGCCCGGCGGCAGAGCACGTTCACCACGCAGCCCGCCTCCCCGTCGCACTGCTCCGCGAAACGCTGGGTGAGGAAGAACGGCGCCTTCAGGTTCAGTCCGAGGTGCCGGTCCCAGTGGGCTTCCGTCACCTCGGTGAAGTCGCCCGGTTCGTAGATCGCCGCATTGTTGACCAGCACGTCCGCCCGCCCGACCTGCTCCGCGACCACGTCGAACAGCGCGGCGGCTCCACGCAGCGGGTCGCTGAGGTCCGCTCGGATGGCCGTGGCGCTCGCTCCGAGGTCGTGGAGCGTTGCGACGAGATTCGCAGCCTCGTCGGCGTGCGAATGATGATGGACGACCACCCTCGCCCCGGCGTTCGCGAGTTCCACGGCGATCGCCCGCCCCAACCGGACGGCGGCCCCGGTGACGACGGCGGTTCTTCCTTCCAAATGCACGCCCCCGTTGTACCCGTACCGCCCCTGGAATCCGACGCCGCGGGTCGGCCGAACCGTCGGAACCGGCCGCGATTCGGGCGGCGGATCGCCGCATGAACCGTCGGGAACGGGTGTCGAACCGCCCGAGACGCCAATAATACCCGCCCCGCCCGCGTCGCCCCCCCTTCCCCGCCATGCTCCGAGCTGCCCGCACCGCGTCCCCCCCGCGGCCCGCGGCCGGCGCCCGCACCCCCGGCTCCCCGGCGGTGATGGCGCCCGGCGCTCGCCCGGAGGTGGTGATCGTCGGTGCCGGTCCGGGGGGTCTCGCCAGTGCGATGCTGCTGGCGCACGCCGGGGCGAAGGTCACCGTGCTGGAACGCCGCGATCGACCGGGCGGTCGCACCAGCGCGATCGAGGCGGAGACGCCCCTGCCTGACGGTACCCGGGGCTCGTTCCGATTCGACACCGGCCCCACCTTCTTCCTCTACCCCCGCGTGCTGGGCGAGATCTTCGCCGCGGTCGGCCGGGACCTGATGACGGAGGTGCCGATGACGCGGCTCGACCCGCAGTACCGGTTGGAGTTCGGCTCCGGCGGCCGTTTGGACGCGACCCCCGACGTGGCGGAGATGGAGCGCCAGATCGCCGCGATCAACCCCGCGGACGCCGGCCGGTTCGCCGACTTCCTGGAGGAGAACCGGCAAAAGCTCGCCAAGTTCCGGCCGATCCTGGAAAACCCGTTCTCCAGTTGGAAGGACCTCGCCACGCCCACGCTCGCCAAGATGCTGCCGTCCGTGCGACCGTGGCTGAGCCTCGACGGCGAATTGAAGCGCCATTTCTCCGACCCGCGGCTGCGGGTGGCGTTCAGCTTTCAAAGCAAATATCTGGGGATGAGCCCGTTCCGGTGCCCGTCCCTGTTCAGCATCCTAAGTTTTCTAGAGTACGAGCACGGCGTCTGGCACCCGACCGGCGGTTGCGCCGCGGTCAGCGAACGCATGGCGGAGATCGCGGTCGACTTGGGCGTGGACCTGCGGCTCGACACGGAGGTGACCGGCCTGCAATTCGACGGCAAAAAACCGGTCGCCGTCGAAACCGACGGCGGCCCCGGCGCCGGGGGAACCGCTCTGCCCTGCGACGCGCTGGTGATCAACGCGGACTTCGGTCGGGCGATGACCCGCCTGGTGCCGGACCGGCTGCGTAAGAACTGGACGGACGCCCGGATCGGCAAGAAAAAGTTCAGTTGTTCGACGTATATGCTATACCTCGGCATCGACGGCTTGGAGGAGGAGTTACCCCACCACACCATTTACATCGCCGAGGACTACGAGCGAAACCTGCGGGAGATCGAAACGGACCGCATTCTGTCCGAAGACCCCAGCGTCTATGTGCAAAACGCCTGCGTGACGGACCCGTCGCTCGCGCCGGCGGGCTGCTCGACGCTGTATATCCTCGCCCCCGTCACCCACGAGTCCCCGCACGTCGATTGGGACCGGGACGCCCCCGCGTTTCGCGAACGGGTGTTGGATCAGGTCGAGTCGAAGTTCGGCGTCAAGAACCTCCGCGAGCGGATCCGGTTCGAAAAGCAGATCACCCCCGCCGATTGGGACGGCGGGTACGAGATTCATAAAGGAGCGACGTTTAACCTGGCCCATAACCTCGGCCAGATGCTGCACTTTCGCCCGCGGAACCGGTTCGAGGATCTGAAGGACACCTATCTGGTCGGCGGCGGCACGCATCCGGGCAGCGGGTTGCCGGTGATCTATGAATCGGCTCGGATCTCGTCGCGGTTGCTCGCACAGGACTTCGGTCTGCCGGAGGTGCCCTCCGTCGCGCTGCCGCTCGATTCGGTCGAACCGGCCGCCGCCGGGGTCCCCGCATGAGCGTCGCCACGGCCGAAGCGCCCGCGGATTCCGCCGACGCTCGTGCTCCACATCACAGCGACGGCCCCGGCGACGGGTCGTCCGTTGCAACGGCGGCCCGGAACGCCGTGCAGAAACTGCGGGCCGCCCAGCCGGCTTGGGCCGATACGCCGCTGCCGGATCGGCTGGCGGTCGTCGCCCGATTCCGCCGGCTCGTCGCGGAAAATCCGGACCGACTGACCGATGCGGTGACCTCGCCGGTGCGACGGGACGCGGCGGAAACGCTGTCCGCGGAGGTACTGCCGCTCTGCGAGGCCTGTCGGTTCCTCGAGCGTAACGCGGAGGATCTGCTTGAACCGAAACGCCGCGGGAATCGCGGTCGGCCGGCGTGGCTGTACGGAGTGAAACTCACCGACCGCCGCGACCCGCACGGCGTCGTCCTGATTTTGGGAACGTGGAATTATCCGCTGTTCCTCACGGGGACGCAGACGATTCAGGCGCTGGTCGCGGGGAACTCCGTGCTTGTGAAGCCCGGGCGTGGCAGTCGTTCCGCCGCCGTGGTTCTGCGTGATCTGTTGCTCGAAGCCGGTTTGCCGCCCGGCGTGCTGGCGGTGATCGGCGAGGAGCCGGAGGCCGGCGCCGCGGCGCTCGACGCGGGAGTCAATAAGGTCGTATTGACGGGCTCCGCCCGCACCGGACGGGCGGTGCTGGCAGCGTGTGCCGACAACCTCACCCCCGCGGCGATGGAGCTCTCCGGCTGCGACGCCGCGTTTGTCCTCGAAGGCGCGGATGTGGAGTTGGCCGCCAAGTGCCTCGCCCTCAGCCTGACGTGGAACGGCTCCGCGACCTGCGTGGCGGCCCGCCGCGTATTCGTCCATCACTCCCTCGCCCAGACGCTGCGAACCAAGTTGTTAGAGCGGATCGCCACCGTGCCGCCCGTGGCCTGCGAACGGGCGGCGGCGGTCGCGGCGGAGGAACTCGTTGAGGAGGCGTTGTCCCTCGGAGCGAAGCGCCTGTGCGGGACGATCGACCACCGGCCGGACCCGCCCAGGGCGATGCCGGTCGTGCTCGCCGACGTGCCGCGGGACGCGCAGATTTTAAAGGCGGACCTGTTCGCGCCGACGCTGTCGCTGATTGAAGTGCGCAGCGAGGACGAAGCTCGGGCGCGCGACAACGATTGCCCCTACGCCCTGGGTGCGACCGTGTTCGGCCCGCCGCCCGCGGCCCGGCGGTTCGCGGAGAAGCTAGAGGTCGGTTGCGTGGTGATCAATGACTTTCTGATCCCGACCGCCGACCCGCGCGTCAGCTTCGGGGGCCGCGGCGAGAGCGGCTTCGGCGTCACCCGCGGCCCCGCCGGGCTGTTGGAGATGACCCGTCCGAAAGCGGTGCTCGAACAAACCAGTTCCTGGCGCCCGCACCTGGATCCGCCGGTCGAAGACGCCGCGGAGTTCTTCAAGACGTATCTTCGGGCCGCCCACGCGGACGGCGTCGGGAACCGCGTCAAACAGGGCTGGGCGTTCGCAAAAGCCTGCTACGCCCGTAACCGGTCCGCTCGCGACGCCGCTCCCACCCCGCCGAACGCTCCCACTCCGCCGAACGCTCCGGACGCTTGAAGCGTTCGAGACGCTGCCGGACACTCGATACCCACCGCTTTGAGTCCAGCCGATGATCGCCCCCGTCACCGCCGCCCCGCCCGCCCCGTCGCAGTCGGGGCCGAAGTCCGACGCCCCGATCGCCGTCGTGGGCGGCGGGTTGGGCGGGCTCGCCGCCGCCGCGACGCTCGCCGCCCGCGGGTACAAGGTCACGCTGTTCGATAAGAACCCGTGGCTGGGCGGCAAGGCCGCGGTCTACGAGGACGGCGGCTATCGGTTCGATATGGGGCCGACGATCCTCACCCTGCCGGCCGTTCTGAAGCGGATTTTCGCCGAGGCCGGCAAGGATCTCGCCGACTACTGCGAGATCGTCCCGCTAGATCCGCAGTGGCGCTGCTTCTTCGACGAAGGCGCCGGCGGCGGCGTGCTGGACCTCACCGCCGACCAAGCGGCGATGAAGGAGAATCTTGACTCGTTTACCGGGGCGGAGGACTCCTCCAAAGGATATGCGGCGTTCCTGGAGTACGCCAAACGACTGAACGGGGTGTCGGAACGGTTCTTCTTCTATAAGAACGTCGGCGGCATCCTGGACACGATGAAGCTCGGCGGGATGTTCGACCTGAAGGTCCTGGGCGACCTGCGGGCGTTGAAGATGGGCAAGAACGTCGCGGAGACCGTCCGCAGTCATATTCCCGACGCCCGCGTCGCGCAGATGGTGGATCATTACACGCAGTACGTCGGCAGCGCCCCCGACCAAAGCCCCGCGGTGCTGTGCGGCATCGCGGACATGCAGACCACCGGCGGCGTCTGGTACCCGATCGGCGGAACCCGGGCGGTGCCGGAGGCGCTGATTCAACTCGGTCGGGAACTCGGCGTCGATTATCGTCCCGACACCCCCGTCAGCGAGATCGTACGGGAGAAAGGCCGCGTCGTCGGATTGAAGACCGAAGACGGCGAAACGCACCGGTTTGCCGCCGTCGTTTCGAACTCCGACACCGTCCGCACGCATCGCGAACTCCTCGACGGGCCGGCCGCCGGGAAGTTCCTTAAAAAAGACCGCGAACCGGCGTGCAGCGGCGTCGTGCTGTATCTGGGCTTAAAGAAGAAGTACGACCACATCCTGCATCACAACTTCGTGTTCAGCCGCGATCCGCACGCGGAGTTCGAACAGATCTACCGACAGGGCGTTCCCGCCGAGGATCCCACCGCTTACGTCTGCGCCCCGCCGTGACGGAACCGTCCGTCGCCCCGGCCGGCGGGGAAGCGTTATACGTGCTGGTCCATACGCCGTACCTGCGGCCCGGCCAGGACTGGCGGGCGATGTTCCCGGCGTACCGTCAGACGATTCTCGACAAGTTGAAGTCGACCGCCGGCATGGAGGACATTGAAGACCGCATCGAAGTCGAACATCACCTCACCCCGCAGGATATCAACGATCGTTATCACGTGTTGAACGGCGCGATCTACGGGCTTGCCAGTCACGGCACCTATCTGGGGGCGTTCAAACCGCCGAATCGCAGCCCCCGGGTGCCCGGGCTCTATTTCGCCGGCGGCAGCGCCCACCCTGGCCCCGGGATGCCGATGGTCATGATGAGCGGTTGGACCGCGGCCGACACCCTCGACCGCGACGGAGTCGCAGCCGGTTGACGCTTCGGCGCCCGCAAACATCGCCCCTCCCCCGGCGTCGTCCCGACAATTGGGTCGATTCGCCACGGGTCTGACCCGGGCATTCTGTCGGGGAATCCCTGTTTTGACTCCCTTGGGAGTCCGCTGCTGCGCATACTGACGCTTGCCTCAAGACGGCGGAGCGCCGCGGGCGTCGGTCCACAATCACCCCAGTGCCGCAGTGTCCCTCGCACATTCCCCCACCCGTTCGCGGACTGTGACGCAACCAGGTTCTGCACTGACTTTCCAGGCTGCGGGGGGGGCGAGGTGGGGCGAGAGGGAAGTGTTGCTGGACCAATTCGAAGCGGATTGGAGCGTGGAGGACCGGCAATTTCTGGAGGCGACGCTTTCCGCTGCACCGCCGAACGAGCGGGCCAAATTGCTGCGTACCCTGATCGGGATTGATGCGGAGCGACGGCGGGACGTGGGGCGGGTCGTCGTCGCCGCGGATTACCTCGGCCGGTTCGACGCTCTGCTCCCGGTCGCCAGGGACGATTGCACGCTCGCGGCGCCGACGGAGGGGGAGATCCGTTCGCTGATCGCGCCGCACCTGCCCACGACCGTCCGCCCGCACGCACTCACGGTGAACGACGGCGGGCGTGGGGCCGCCGCGGTGAGAACCTGCGGTTTGCCGCTCGAGCCGCCGGCGTTGCCGTGTTACCTGGAGGTCGACGTCGCGCACGGTTGCGACGGCCTGTTGGGACGGGGCGGGATGGGGGCGGTCTGGGCGGTGCGGGACCTGCGTCGATCGGCGGGCGCCGGACGTCGGCGTCGCCCAACGGTCGCGGCGGTGAAAGCGCTGTTGCCCGACGCCGCGACGAATCCGCAGTTACTGTCGCGGTTCGCCCGCGAAGCGGCGATCCTCAAGAAATTCGACGACCCCGCGGTCCCGCGGTTCCGCGACTACCGTCCGCCGACGACCGCCACGAGCGCCTACATCCTCACCGACTTGGTGGTCGGCGAAACGTTCGAACGCCTGCTCGACTCCCGACGCCAGCTTGGCCGAGCCGGATGCGACGACTGCGGGATCGGCAACGGCCGGCTGCGGATCTTCCGGAAGATCGTCGCGGCGGTGGCCCGGGCCCACCGCCTCGGGTTGATTCACCGGGACCTGAAACCGTCGAATATGATGGTCCGCGTCCCGGACCGCCGCCGCCGCCGCCGAGTCTACCTGCTGGACTTCGGCATGGCCTGGATGCCCGGCCTGCTCGCGGACCCCTGCGATCCACACGGACGTCTGATCGCTGAAACGTACGGCGACGGGACGACGGAGGCGGAATGGTCCCTCTTCCAGCAGGCAGGCGATCGCCTCGACCCCGCAAAACCTCGATCCGCCCCGGCCGGCGCCGTGTTGCCGGCCGGTGGCCTGCCGATGGGCGCAACCCGGGCGCTCGACGGACGGACGGCGACCCGCACGCTCATCGGCAGTCTGCCCTACATGGCTCCGGAGCAGGCCCGCCGCTGTCGGGTGGACGCACGGGCCGACGTGTACAGCCTCGGCCTGATCCTGGTGGAGATCCTCACCGGCGAGCAGGCCCGCGACGGGGCTGAGGCCGGCGCCGTCATTGAAAAGGCCCGCAGCGGCGACCTGTCCACCGCGATCGGCCGACTCAGAGCCTGTGCGGCCCGCTCCGAGCTGATTGAACTGGCGATCCGGTGCGCCAGCTTCGACTCCGGCGCCCGCCCCGCCGACGCCGGCGTGATGCTGGCGGAGCTGGACGCGCTCAGCGTCCGCGACCCGCGGTCCAACGTGCTGGCGTGGGATACACGGACGCTCGATCGAAGCCGCGAGCGGGAGGCGTCCGACGGCTCACGTCGGCCCCGCAGGATCGTCCGAGCCCGCGGCGGGCTTCGGCCGGCGCCCGCCCGCGACGCCCGCCCGCGGGCGACGGCGGAGACGGTGTGCGTTTCGCCCGGGTCAGGTCGGGCCGCGGCGAACCGCGGTTGATGTGTGCTAACATGTACCCACGGCCCCCATGGAGGCGCCGAGGGGCATGCCGACCGGGCGGGGTCTCTTGGCGGGCGCTCCGGAGCGGGGTCTCGACCCTGTCGGTCTTGGCCGATAGAGTCCCCGGCCGCGTCCCGCGATCTTCCCGCGGCTTCCAGACCACGCTGCCCCGGAGCCGTCCCCGCCCCGGAGATCCCGCCGCCCCCGCACCGAGCCGAACCGTCCGATGGACCCGCGATTCATCCGCAACTTCTCCATCGTGGCTCATATCGACCACGGCAAAAGCACCCTCGCGGACCAATTGCTGCTGAAGACCGGGGCGATTACCGAACGAGAGTTTAAGGAACAGCTCCTCGACGATCTCGACGTCGAGAAAGAACGCGGGATCACCGTGAAGGCCCGCACCGTCTGCCTGAAATACAAGCACACCGACGGCGAAGTTTACGAACTGAATCTAATCGACACCCCCGGGCACGTCGATTTTCATTATGAAGTTTCCCGCAGCCTCGCCGCCTGCGAAGGCGCTTTGCTGTTGGTGGACGCTTTCCAAGGGGTCCAAGCTCAAACGGTCGCGAACGCCTACGCCGCGATCGAGCAGAACCTGGAGATCATCCCGGTCGTCAATAAGATTGACCTGCCCGTCACCCGCATCGACGACGTGCTGGAAGAGGTCGAACAGGTGCTCGGTCTGGACCCGTACGGGGCCGTCCGCGTGAGCGCCAAAAAAGGGATGAACATCGAAGATTGCCTCGCCGCAATCGTGGAGCGCATCCCGGCCCCGCAGGGCGATCCGAAGGCTCCGCTGCGGGCGCTGGTGTTCGACAGCAAATACGACTCTTACAAGGGCGTCTTCACCTACGTTCGCTTGAAAGAGGGCACGGTCAAGAAAGGCGACACGATCCGCTTCATGAAGGGCGGCGCCGAGTTCGACGTGATCGAGATCGGCCAGTTCGCCCCGCTGCGTAAGGAGTGCAAGGAACTGGGGCCGGGGCAGGTGGGTTATATTCTCACCGGCGTGAAGGAACTCGATAAGGTGACGATAGGCGACACCGTCACCCACGCGGGCCGCCCGGCCACGCAGGCGCTGCCGGGCTATCAAACCCCGAAGCAGATGGTGTTCTGCGGGATGTATCCGATCGAAGGTCGGGAATTCGAAAAGCTGCGGGACGAGATGCAAAAGCTCGCCCTCAACGATAGCAGTTTTAGTTACGCCCCGGAGACGTCGGACGCGCTGGGCTTCGGCTTTCGCTGCGGATTCCTGGGGATGCTCCACATGGAGATCATCCAGCAGCGATTGGAGGGGGAGCAGGACGTCGACCTGATCCAGACGGCTCCCAACGTCACCTACGAGATCGAGGAACGGTCCGGCGACGTATATAAAATCGACAACCCCCAGGACGTGCCGGACGCGGGGTTAATTGAGGAGTTCCGGGAGCCGATCGCCCGGGTGAACTTCATTCTCTCCAAGGCCCACATCGGCCCGATCATGCAATTGTGCAGCGATCGCCGGGGCGAATATAAGAACACGGAGTACCTCGGGCCGGATCGCGCCCAATTGACGTACGAGCTCCCGCTCGCGGAAATCGTCTACGATATGTACGACAAGCTCAAATCCGTCACCAGCGGGTACGGGACGATGGACTACGAGGTGATCGGCTTCAAGGCGGCGGATCTGGTCAAGATGGACATCATGGTCAAAGGCGAGCGGGTCGACGCCCTCGCCACGATCGTGCATAAATCGAACTCCGACAACCGCGGGCGTCAATTGTGCAAGCGGCTCAAAAAAGAGATCAGCAAGCACCAGTTCGAAATCCCGATCCAAGCCGCGATCGGCGGACGCATTATCGCCCGGGAAACGATTAGCGCGTTCCGCAAGAACGTGACCGCGAAATGTTACGGCGGGGACATCTCGCGGAAGCGAAAACTGCTTCAAAAGCAAAAGGAGGGTAAGAAACGGATGCGCAGCTTCGGCAGCGTCGAGATCCCGCAGAAAGCGTTCCTGAGCGTGCTAAGCACGGATGAAGATTAAGTAGGGATGAGGATTAGGTGATCTGCCCCCGCTCCCCACCAGCCCCACGCCCGTGCCGCTGTATCGCATCGCTGACGACCGCTTCGCCGGCCTCGCCCGCACCACGTTCGCCGAGGCCGGCGTCACCGAACGGGGCCTCCAGACTTTCCTCACGGAGCGGGCGGAGGTGTTCGATCCGGACCTCCTGTTGCTGGCGGAGGAGTTTTCAGATTGGGAGGACAGCCAGCGGCGAATTGACCTGCTGGGCGTCGACCGCGACGGCACGCTGGTGGTGATTGAACTGAAACGCGGGGCCGGCGAGCACATGGAACTCCAAGCCCTGCGATACGCGGCGATGGTCAGCGAAATGACGTTGGACCGGGCCGGCCGCGCCTTCGCCGCCGGGCTGGGGCCGGATGACGAGGCGGACGCCCGGCAAACGCTACTGGACCACTTGGAAGACCCCTCCGAGGAGGGGTTCGCCGGCGCCGTACGAATCGTGCTGGCCAGCGAAACGTTTGACGCGGAGATCACCACCGCCGTGCTCTGGCTGAACGAGCAGGGCCTGGACCTCCGCTGCGTGGAGATGACCGCCTACGCCGATCCCTCCGGCGGCACGCTACTGGACGTGCGGCAGGTCATCCCGCTGCCCAGCGAAGAGCGTTATCGGGTGCGGGAGCGGGTCAAGCGGGACGCGGTGCGGCGGGAGCGGGACGACCTGACCGACGAGCAGATGAGATGGCGGCGATTCTGGTCCCGGCTCATTGAACTGGCGAACGAACGGGGAGCTGTCCCGGACCTGTTTATGCAGAAGAGCGGCCGGCCGAAGCGGCCGAACAAGATCGGCTGGCTTTCACACAAGACGGGCACGGTCGCGGGCATCTACACATTGTCGGGATTCTCTTCCGATGCCGACGGCGTGCTCCGGCCAAGCCTGATCGTGCAGGGTGCGGCGGAGAAGGTGCCGGCCGCGTTCTCACAAGTTTTCGCGGCACGCGAGCAAATCGAGGCGGCGTTCGGCGGCCCGCTGGAGTGGGACCCGCGGGAGGGACGGCGGGACTGCTGCGTATTCGCCCCGCCCGTCACGGTTCGCGTGGAGGACGAAACGGGGTGGGAGGAATTAATGCCGGCCGCCATTGAGTCCTTTGCCAAGTTTCACGCGGCGATCGTCCCTCATCTCGACAACGCGGACGTGCCGGCCGATGGCTTAGGAGGCTGACGCCCCCCGCTCGCCGGTGTGCGGCTCGCCTTTCCAGAACGCCGCTAACGCGGCGGGGAGCAGGACGAGATCGCCCAGCAGCGCCGCTCCCAGCGTCACGCACACGAGCTCTGCGAAACGGCGGGTGGGGACGAAGTCGCTCCACAGCAGCACGCTCAGCCCGGCGAGGATCAAGCCGCTGGTGAGGACGATCGCCCGGCCGCTGGCGGCGAGCGTAGACGCGACGGCGTCGGCGATCGTGCGTCCCCCGTTCAGTTCCTCCCGGAAGCGGGCGAGGAAATGAATCGTGTCGTCCACCGCCACGCCCAGACCCACGACGAACACGATCGCGTTGCCGGCGTTTAAATCGAGGCCCCGCAGTTTCATATAGCCCAGCGTCAGGACCAGCGGGGTGAGGTTCGGGATCATCGCGATCAACCCGGCCCGCACGCTGCGGAACAGCAGGCCGATCACGGCGAAGATCACGCCCGTCGCCAGCGCCAGCCCCCACAGAAAATCGCGGACGAATAGATCCATGCCGGCGGCGTTGACGTAGCCGTCGCCGGTCAGGCTCCACGAGACGCCGCGTGGGTGATGCACCGGGTCGTCCGGCGGGAACCGCTCCGCGAGCAGCGCGTCCAGCCGGTCCGCGAGTCGCAGCGTCGCGGCGGTGCCGACGTCTGCGACCCGCACCACCACCCGGCCGGCGGTCGCGTCGGGGGTGAGGAACAACGTGGTCGCCCCGGGGGCGGTCCGCTCCAGCAGGGCCCCGGCCTGCCGCAGTTGGTCGACGGCGTCGGGACCGCTCGGCGGTCGCGTCCGCGAGGTCGGATCGCGGCGGAGCCCGGCGATGGTGCGCTGGTAAAGATCGGCGTAGCCCCGCACGCCCAAGACGCCGGGTAATCGTCGAGCCGCCGCGGCGAAATCCAGCGTCTTCGCATAGACCGCCGGGTCCAGCAGACCGCCCGGCGCCCCGGCGGCTCTGCCAGCTTCCGTGATGTCGCCGGGGGCGAACAGCAGCACCTCCACCGCGATCACGCCGCCCAAATCTCGCTCGACGCGGCGGACGACGCGGGCGGCGGGGTGGTCTTCGTCGTAGGTCTCCAGCATCCGGGAATCGACCTTCAGTCCGGCCCACCCGAGCACGCCGCGGTCGCCCGCCGGCAGACCGATCCGCCTCGAACCGGCGGCCGCAAGGGCGCTGGCAAGAACCAGCGCCGCCCCGATCGCCAAGACCGCCCGCGGTCGGCGAACGGCCCAACGGCCGACCGGGACCGCGGGGTTCCAGCCGATCGCATGGCGTGATGAGCCGCCGATCCCGTCGCCGGGCGACTGCGGCGGGCGGAACCGGGCGCCCAGCGCCCCGAACGCCGCGAGCGTGGAGAAGCCCAGACAAACCAGCCCCGTCGCCGCCTGCACGGCGAGGGCGCGGACGGCGTCGCTGTTCGCCCCCAGCAGCGAGGCGAACCCGACCGCGGTGGTGCCCAGCGTGAGCCCCACCGCCGGCGCCGTCGCCACGAACGCCCGCTTCGCCGCGGCGGTCTGATCAACGCTTCCCTCTCCGCTCATCACGCCCGCTTCCTCCCCGTACCGGGCGAGCAGGTGCACCGCGGCGGCGAACCCCACGACCGTCAGCAGGACCGGCAGGACGTTCGCGAGAATGCCGAACGTCGTCCCGCCGAGCGTCACCAGCCCGACCGCCCAGCACAGCCCGCAGGCCACCCCGAGTAGCGGCACGACCACCCCGACCGCCCGGCGAAACGCCAGCGCCAGCGCCGCCAGAAAGATCGCCCCGGACAGCGGGAAGAGGAACTCCGTGTCCTTGGCGATGCCGTCGACGATCGCCTGTCGCAGCGCCGGCATCCCGCCGACCGCGGCGGTCAGACCGTCCGGCGGCGGGTCCGCGGCGAGACGGGCTCGCACCGCGGCGATCAGTTCCCCCGTCTTCGCCGCGGTGCGGGCCGTCGGGTCGAGCACGGCCATCACGGCGGCGGTGCGGCGATCGGCGGAGACGAACGCCTCCGCCCGGCCGTCGGCCAGTTGCCCACGCACCCAGGCCGCTTCGTTCGCGGTGGGCGGGGAGGCCGGCCCGCCCGGCACGAGCGGGACCGTCTCGAAGGCGCCGAAGTTCGCCAGACTCAGCCGCCCGGTCCGCAGCGTCGGCAGGCCCGCGACGCCTTCGACGTGCGGCAGGCCCGGTAGGTTGGCGGCCAATCGTTGCTGCCAGGCGAGCGCGGGAACGCTCAGCACGCCGGGGGCGTCATCCGCGGATGCGAGGGGTGCACGCGGGCGGTCGTCTTGGAGAAGGATGAGGAGGACGGCGTCCTCCGCCCCGAATCGGGCGCGGGCGGTCTCCATCTCCGCGGCCAGATCGTCCCGCCCGGCGAGCACGCTCTGCGGGGAAAAATCCGCGTCCGCCCCCGTCGCCGTCCACGCCCCGGCCGCGGCGAGCGTCAGCATCGCCCCCACGGTCCACGCCGGCCGGGCGGACAGCAGGTCGTAGACCCGGCCCCGCAGTCCGTCGATCGGCTCCTCACGCTCCGCCCGATGCCGCGTCCCGCCGGCTGCGTCCTTGGGCTCCGGATTCGGCGCCGCGTCCCCGTTCAAAAATCCGGCCCGGGGGCGGTGCGACGGGGGCGGCCGGTCCCTCGGTTGGCGTCCGCGTTCCCGCCGGATGAGATGCCGAGGACGGTGAGGGCGGGGGACGGCCCGACAGCCCCGCCGGCGCCGAGGCCGTCAGTCGCCGCGTCCGAGCCGGGCGCCGGCAGGAGGTCTTCTGGTTCAACGGTCTTCCAATTCATCCGATCGGCGCTAGCCAGCAGCGCCGCAGTCGGACCGGTGCGGGGGGCGAACTCCCCGCCGGTCGGGTTGGGCGGGCCGTCGTCCAACGTCGCTGGCGGATCGTAGGCGGGGGAGAAGGCGTTCGCGGCGCCCCAGACGGCCGCCCCGCCGGCGGACAGCGCCACCCGTTCCAGCCCGTCGCTCGGCGGCGGCAGGAACAGGCAGCGGTCCGTGACGGCCACGGCGTCGCCCGGGGCCCCGGCGCCTCCGCCGGCCGAGGCATCAAAAATCGGTCCGCCGGCGGCGATCGCACAGCGGGCCAGTCCCGCGGCGCCGGCGCCGTCCAGCCCGAACTGCACCGCCGGCCCCGGCGAGACCAACCCGCAGCGGCGGAGCGACACGGCCCCGCCGTCCACTTCCACCAGCCCGGTCGGCCCTTCGCCGGTCAGCAGCACGCCGACTAACACGGCCGCGCCCTGCCGATCCCGCACCGCGGGGGCGTCGCCGGAGCCGGTTTGCAGGCTGCACCGCCGGACCACGACCATCGATTCCGCCCCGTCCGCGGAGACCAACGGTCCGCCGCCCGTGCCGTCCTCGCGAGATTCGATCCGCAGGTTCACCAGTTCCAATCGCCCGCCGACCGCTTCAAACAGCGGGCGCCCGCCGGCCCCGGTTTGAGCGGTGATCCACGGCACGTCCCCCCTGTCGTTCGCCCGGCCGACGATCCGCAGCGACCGCCCGACGACGGACACCGGCCCCAGTCGAATCCGCCCCCCGCCGGTCAACACCACGGTGGTCCCGTCCGGGTGCCGCTGTTCGAGCACGTCGTCCACCCGCCCACCGGAGGCCTCCACGACGGCTCCGTCCGGGAAGCGTGCGGACCACGATTCGACCTCCCCCGGCAGCCGCGTCGCGGCGATCGCACGGGCGACGGCGGCGGGCGACGGCGTCGACCAATTTCGGGGCTCCTCGCTCTCCAAGCCCAACGCGGTCGGGTCGAACAGGGCGGGTTCCGCTGCGGCGAGATCGGCAACCGCCGCCCCGGGCCAGCCGGTGGATCGAGCGTTCGCCTGCATGTCGTCCGGAGCCCGCAGACCGGCGAGAACGCCGTCCCGCACCGCCCATTCGACCTTCGGTTCCGTCGGGGAGATCAACGGCACGTCGGCGGACCCCGGCGCCGCCCCGAACGCACACCCGTCGAGCAGGATCGCGAACGGTCCCGTCTCCCCCGGCACGACGACCGCGGCGGCCCGCTGGAACACGCCGACGCAGTTCACGAAGCGGGCGGACCGCGTCGCGGGCGCCGCTTTTTTCTGATTGCCGCGGGGGCGACCGGCGTTCGCCCCCGCGACCGGGGTGCGACGGGAGATGAAGTGCATCGCCCCGCCGCGTGGGGGCGACGGCCGCGGTCCGGTGGGGAGGTCGAGGTTCGGCGGGGCCGGGGCGAACGCAATCGCCGGTCCGTTGCCGCAGACCAGCAAACAGTCTTTGGCGAACAGCTCCGCCGGGCCGGCGGCGAGGCTGACAGCCGTGAGCGCCGGCCCCCGCAGCACGGCGCCGTCCATCAGGACGCGGGCGACGGACGATCCCCCGCCGATCGCCCGAATCATCACCGCTTCGCCGCGGCTGGTCGCCGACCCGCCGCGGACGGTCGCCGTCCCCCCGACCGCTTCGATCAGCGCCGGCGGACCGCTTCCGACGGCTCGATCCGGGAGGGTGAGATGGAGGCCGTCCAACGTGAGCGACCCGCCGCGGAGCCGCAGCCACGCCGTCGCCTCGGGCGGCAGGGAAACGGCGTTGACCACGGGGTCGGGGCCGCCGTCCGTCGCCCCGTCCGCGGCGATCCGGACGATCGCGTCGTCCGGGAGGTCGAACCGCGGGAGCGTGAACGGACCGACGCCCCGCAGCAACACCGTGCCGCCGCTTGCCGGGAGCCCGGCGAGGGCGGCGGCGAGGGTCTCCGCCCGCGGGGCGCCCGCCGGATTCACGTCGGCGGCGCCGGCGACGACGACGACCGGCTCCCCCGGCGCCGTCGGGAAGGGCTCCGCCACCCAGGCGGGCGGGGCGAACGGATCGGCGGGCGTTGACGCCGGGGCGGGGCGGCCGACCGCGTCGCGAACCAGCGTGGGCGCCGGCGCCGGGGCGGCGTCGACCGCGGCGGGCGCGGCGGGGTCCGGTGTCGGTTGCTGGTTCCCCACCACTCGGGAGGAACTGCCGAACGCCCCGCCGAACTTCGCCGCCAACAGCCCCAGCCCCACGATCAGCGCCAGCGCCGTCCCGCCGATCAGCATGTTCCGGACCAGCAGCGGGTCCAGGCCTTGATTGTACTCTTTCGCCGCGCCCTTCGGCTTGCGGCGCCGGGGGGATGAATCGTCTCCGTCGTCGTCCGCCCCCGCGGCGGGGACCTCGCCGACGGCTAGAGGCGGCGGGAGGACTCGCCGACCGCCCGGCGGCCCCGCTTCGCCCGACGACGGCGGCGAGCCGACGAGGACCTCTCCTCTCCCTCTTCCCCCGCGGCCGGACCGCCCGGATCCGAGTCGCCCGCGAGCAACGCCTCCACGTCGTCGTCGGAGTGACTGTCCGCGAGGTCCTTCAGCAGATCGCTGCTGACGTTCCCCCGCCGCCGGTGGGCCAGTTCGAGGTCGTCCAGAAACTCCTGCGGCGTGGCGTACCGGTCTCGCGGGTTCTTCGCCATCGCCCGCTGGAGCACGGCGGTGTAGCTGTCCGGGACGTCGTCGTGCAGGCTGCGCGGGTCCGGGATCGGGTCGCGGTCGTGGGCGGCGAGCTTCGCGGTCAGCGAGTCCCCGGTGAACGGGATTCGCCCGGTCAGCATGTGGAACCAGGTGCACCCCAGCGAGTACAGGTCGCTGCGGACGTCGGCGTCGCGGCTGTTCTTGGCCTGTTCCGGGGCCATGTAATCGACCGTGCCGACGGTGTAACCGGCCCGGGTGATGCCGCTTTCGGCGTCTTCCTCCATCGCCCGGGCGAGGCCGAGGTCCGCCAGCACCGCGGAGCCGTCGCGGCGAACCATGATGTTCGACGGCTTGATGTCCCGGTGGACGATGCCTTTTTCGTGCAGATGAACCAGCGCCTCGCCGATCTGGCGGACGAGGTCGGTGGCCCGCTTGGGGGGAAGGCGTTCGCGGGTCTTCAGGAGGCGGTCGACGTCCTTGCCGTCGACGTACTCCAAGGCGATGTACAGCGCCTTGTCGGTCTCCCCGCTGTCGTAGACGGTGACGATCCCCGGATGGTTCAACCGGGCGGCGGCGCGGGCCTCGCTGCGGAATCGGGCGATCAGGTTCGCGGCCATGTCCGGGCGCTTGGGAAGCACCTTCAGCGCGACGGTGCGGCCGAGTTCCACGTCCTCCGCCAGATAGACCACGCCCATCCCGCCGGCTCCGAGTTTCCGGATCGGGCGGTACTTCCCGAGTCGCTTCGGGAGGGGGGCGTCGGCCATGGAATCATGGTGTGCGAGAGGAACCGGAGAGCGTACCGCGCGGCGGGCCGGGGGAAACCCGTCCCGACGGCCGCCGCGTCCGGATCGCAGGGATCCTGCGTCCGGCGGACCGGTCCTGCGGCGTCGGGACGGGCGTCACTCCCCCTCCATGCCCAACTGCTTCATCTTGCGATACAGGTTGCTGCGATGCAGGCCGAGCAGCTTGGCGGCTTCGCTCATGTTGCCGCGGACGCGATCCACGGCGGCGGCGATGAACTCCCGTTGGAAGTCGCGGGTGGCCTCCGTCAGCTTCGCCTCGCCGCCCCCGCCGGGCGTCCCGGGGCGGCCGGGGGCCAGCAGGAAGGTGAGTTCCGCCGGTTCGACGGTGTCGCCGGCGCCGAGGTAGACCACGCGTTCGATCGTGTTTCGCAACTCCCGGACGTTGCCGGGCCAGGCGTGGGCCTGCAAGCGTTTGCGAGCCTCCGCGGACAGGCGGGGCGACGGTTTGCCGGTCTTCAGGGCGAAGCTGGCGAGGAAGTGTTCCGCCAGCGGGATCACGTCTTCCGGGCGTTCCCGCAGCGGGGGGAGGTGGTGGGTGACCACGCCGAGCCGGTAGTAGAGGTCCGCCCGGAAAGTCTTGTCCGCGACCTTCTCCGCGAGGTCCGCATTGGTGGCGGCAACGACCCGCACGTCGATCGGGATCTGCTTGGACCCGCCGACCCGGGTGACGACCCGCTGTTCCAACACGCGGAGCAGTTTGGCCTGTCCGCCGGGGCTCATGTCGCCGATCTCGTCGAGGAACAGCGTGCCGCCGTCGGCGAGTTCGAACTTGCCGGCCCGGGCTTCGCGGGCGTCGGTGAAGGCGCCGCGTTCATGGCCGAACAGTTCGCTTTCGAGCAGAGATTCGGTTAGCGCCGCACAGTTCACCGCGACGAACGGGCCTTTCGAACGGGGGCCGCGGTCGTGCAGACAGGTGGCGACGACCTCTTTGCCGGTCCCCGATTCGCCGGTGACCAGCACCGGCAGATCGGTGGCGGCGAGGCGGTTGACGGTGTCCCGCAGCGTGGCGACCGCGGGGGAAGCGCCGATCAGGCGGATGCGGCCGTCGGCGGCGTCGGCGGCGCGGGCGGCGGCGGCGTCGCGGCTGCGGACCAGGGCGTCCCGCTCCGTGGCGTTCGCCAATGCGGCGGCGGCGTGCGGGGCGAGGGCGGCCAGCACCGCCGCATCCAGCGGCGTGAACGGCCCGTCCTGTTTATTGATCGCTTCAAAGACCCCGATGGGCCGGCTGTCGCCGCGCCGATCGGTCTGGCCGCTCGCCGGGGGCAGCAGCGGCACGGCCAGCAGGGTGCGAGTTTCGTAGCCGGTGCGGTCGTCGACCGCGGCGGCGACCCGCGGGTCGCTCGCGGCGTCGGCGACCACGGCGGTCTCGCCGGTATGAAACACCGCCCCGACCACGCCGGCGTCCGCGGGGATGGACAGTTCGCCCCCCTCCACGCCCAACGCCGGCCGACCGACCAACCGGCCCGGCCCGGCGCTGCCGCCGGCGTCGCTGGAAACCGGGTCCGGGATGTGCAGGAAGATGCTGGCCCGATCGCAGGACAGCAGATCGCAGGCGGCGGAGGCGAGGGCTTCCAGCAGCGGGCCGGACTCCCGCACCGCGGCGAGGCGGGCGGCGGCGGCGGCGAGCTTCTCGAATCGCTTCGCCCGCTCCGCGACCGCCCCCGCGGCGCCGGCCGCCGGCAGCAGCGCCGCAAAACAACGCACCGCCGCCCAGGCCCCCGGGAGATCCGTCGGGGTCAGCCCCCGACCGGTCAGCACCGCGAGCGGCAGCGCCGGCGTCCCGCCCGGCAGCACCATGCAGGTGCACGCCGGGTCGTCGTCACACGGCACGAGGCGGGCGGCGTCCCGGTCGAGGCAGTCCGCCAACGTCTCGCGCGGCGGGGGGTCGCCGGTCCGGCCCCACGATTCAGTCGGGACGAAGTGCGGCGGAGAACCGATCAGCACAGCGGACCGCGCCCCGACGGCGGCGGCGAGTTCCGGCAGTACGACGGCGGCCAACGACGCGGCGCCGCCCGCCCCCGCGGCTCCCTGCTCCCTGGCCCATTGGCCCGCGGCCCGAGCCAGCGCCGCCGCCGGCGCCAGCGCCGCGGTTCGGTCCAGCGCCGCGGCTGGCAGAATGGCCGGCGGCCGGGGCGCCCCTCCGGCGTCGGCCGGCGGACGACGGGGCATCGGGATCGTGGCGGAGTCGGTCATCGGCCGGCGACGGTAGCGGTCCGCGTCGCGTCTCGCACCCGGCGCGGGAACGTGGTTTCGCTCCGGCACCTCTCACCTCGCGACTCCCCCCGTTGCATCACGTCGGCACGTCACACTGGGGGGGCGCGACGGGTTATCCTCAATCACGCGACTGACCGGATCAGAGCGTTTCGCCCCGCGTCCCCGGCGGCGGGGAGATCGCGGGGCCGATGTCGTCCCGGTCCCCCCTCCCCCCGTATCGTCCCGTCATGGCCTTTCCCTCCACGGTTCTGCTGATCGTGGTCGCGGGGTGGGTCGCGCCGGCTTCGTCCGAGGGGAACGCCGCGGGCCTCCCGTCGGCGCCCGCCGCGCCGTCGCTGGCGGGAGTCTTCCCCCGCAGCGTGCCGGGAGCGGTCGACCGGTTCGCGTTCGCCCCGCTGGGGGAGCGGTGGGACGCCTGGGGCGACGCGACCGCCCGGACCGCGGCGATCCTGTACACGCCGGACGCGACCGCCGCCCAGCAGCGGGCTGCCGTCGCCACGCTGCGGGCCGCGGTCCGGCAGTTGGAGATCGCCGCGGCGGACCCGCGGTGGGCGGCGATTCGCCCGGCGCTGCGGGAGGTGCGGGGGCCGCTGCATCGACGAACGCGGCTGGCGGAGTCCGTGTTGAACGCCCTCGCCGCGGCGGAGTTCGTCCCCGCGGAGGTCGCCCTGCGGGGGGCGAACGAGCGGCTGCGAGACGCCGTCGCGGCGCTGCGGGCGGACCTCGCCCGGATCCCCGGCGGCGACCGCTGGCTGCCGGTCGCCCGGGCCGGACGGCTGGACTCAATCGCGGCGGGAGCGGACGGTTCCTGGGTGCGGCCGACGCTCGTGGCGGTGGTGAACGACCTCGCCGATCCGACCGTCTACGACGCCGACCGGGCGGCGTTCCTGAGTCGCCCGACATGGCGGCGGGTCGCGGCCGCCGCGGCGGTCCGGCTGGCCCTCGCCCCCGTCGCGGATTCCTCGAACGCCTCCCCCGGTGCTGCGGACGCGGCCGGGGCGGCGCTGCGGCAGTTTGTCGCGTCTTTTGAGCGGTTTGAAGCGGACTCCGCGGACGATGCCGCCCGCTCCCTCCGCACCGCCGCCGCGGACCTCGCCGCCGTCGCCCCGCCCGCCGGACGGCCGGTTCAGGACCTGTTGGACGACCTGTACGACGGCGACAACTACCGGGTCGCGGTGGACGAGGGGTTCCTGCGGAAGTTCATCGCCCAGACCCGCCGCGAACGCGGGCCGGTGTCCGACGTGGCCTTCGGCGCCCGCGTCCGCGGCGTGCAGGAGACGGACGTGGCGGTGGAGGTGGACGTGGTTCCGGAGGTCGGCGCCGCCCGGTTCGACGTGGTGCTTCGCGGCGTGGCGAACACCGACACCGTCGCCCGCACCCGGGAGGCGCGGGTCGAAACGCTGGGCCGTCATCAGTTCGTCGCTCGCAAAACGCTGCGGTACGACGGCACCCGGTTCCGGACCGGCCGGACCGTGGTGGACGTGGACCCGTCCCTGCGGAACACGCGGATCGACACCGTGTACGACGGCATCGCCGGGGGGCTGTTTCGGAACGCGATCCGCCGACGGGCGTTCGCCGAGGCGGACCGTCGCCAGCCCGCCGCCCTCGCCCGCACCGCCCGGGAACTGGAGGGCGTGCTGCGGCCCCAACTGGACCGGCAACTGAACGAGCAGTTCGACGTGGTGAACCTGCGGGCCGGCGGAGCGTTGCGGCGGCGGGCGGAGCGGTTGGGCGTCGCCCCGTCGCGGGAGACGATCTCCAGCACGGACCGCGAACTGCGGATTTTCGGCCGGCTGTCCGGCGGGGACGAACTCGCCGCCCCGGCCCCGCCGCCGCGGCCGGAGGCGACGGACGGCGTCCTCTTCCAACTGCACCAAAGCGCCTTCAACAACGCCGCGGACCGGTTGAACCTCGCCGGGCGAACCGTCACGCCGGACGAACTGGGCACGCTGGTGACGGACTTCGCCGGCACGCTGTTCGATCGGGATATCACGGCGCCCGAGCCGGCCGCGGACCCGGCTCCGAAACTCGGCGAACCCAGCGTGGGCGACGCGGAGCCGCCGCCGACGCTGACGTTCGCCCCCGCCGACCCGGTCCGCGTGCGGCTTGCGGCGAACCGGTTGATCCTGACGGTGCGGGTCGGCTTGAAGGCCCCGCCGCGGGCGGACGGCACGCCGGGGGAAGACGTGCCGCCGCAGCGGGTTTCCGTGCCGTTCGACGTGACGCTGAGCGACGGCGTCCTCACGCTGACGCGGGGCGAACTGTCCGTGGCCCCGCTGGGGCGGCCGGAAAGTCGGTTCCGTCAACAGGCGATCGGCCGCGTGCTGCGGTCCCGGTTGGGCGACGCGATCCCGGCGACCTCGACGGTCCCGGTGTTCACCGTGGTGGCGACCGACGCCCGCACCCGCATCCCGTTGCGGCTGGCGTCGCTGGAACTGGCCGACGGCTGGGCGACCGCGGTGCTGCGGTAGCCGCGATCGTGGGAAGCGCTCCGGGCGACTCCCGAGCGCTCCCTTTGGTCGTGGCTAAAGAATCGCCAATACGTCGCGGGCGGCGGCGACCGTCTCGTCGATCAGTTCCTCGGTGTGGGCCGCGGAGACGAACATCGCCTCATACTGGCTGCACGGCAGGTAGACGCCGCGGTCCAACATGCCGTGGAAGTAGCGGGCGAACGCTCCCACGTCGCTCTTCTGGGCGTCCATCAGGTTCCGCACGGGGCCGGGGGTGAAGAAGAGGGTCAACATCGATCCGACCCGCTGCACGCACGCCGCGGTCCCGGTCGCTTCGATCGCGTCCGTCAGCCCGGCCTCCAGGCGGGCGGCGAGCGCTTCGAGCCGCTCGTAGACATTTCCGTCCCGCAACGCCCGCAGCGTGGCGACGCCGCAGGCCATCGCGACCGGGTTCCCGCTACAGCGTCCCCGCCTGATAGACGCTGCCGACCGGCGAGATGTGCTTCATCACCTCGGCCGGCCCGCCGTAGGCGCCGACGGGCATCCCGCCGCCGATCACTTTGCCCAGCATCGTCAGGTCCGGCGTGACGCCGAACCGCGCCTGCGCCCCGCCGTAGGCCACCCGAAAGCCGCACATCACCTCGTCGAACGCCAGCAGGGCGCCGTGCCGGGTGCACAGGTCGCGGAGGGCGTTGAGGAACTCTTCGGTGGGAACGACGAGGCCCATGTTCCCGCAGACCGGTTCGAGGAACACGCCGGCGATCTGATCCGGGTACCGCTCGAAGACATCGGCGAGTTGCTGCGGGTCGTTGTAATCCAGCACCAGCGTGTCCGCCGTGCAGCCGGCCGGCACGCCGGGGGAGGAGGGGTGGCCCAGCGTCAGCGCCCCGCTGCCGGCGCTCACCAGCAGGGCGTCGACGTGGCCGTGGTAGTTCCCGGCGAACTTCACCACTTTATCTCGGCCGGTCGCCCCGCGGGCGAGGCGGACGGCGCTCATCGCGGCCTCGGTGCCGCTGTTGGTCATGCGGACCTGCTCCACGCTGGGAACCGCCTCGACGACGAGTTCGGCGAGTTCCGTCTCCGCGGGGGTGGGCGCCCCGAAGGACGTGCTGCGGGTCAGGGCGTCGTGAATCGCCTCCATCACCGCGGGATGGCGATGCCCGAGGATGTGCGGCCCCCAACTGCCCACGAAATCCACGTAGCGATTCCCGTCCACATCCGTCAGCCACGGCCCCTCGCCGCTGGCCATGTGCACCGGCGTGCCGCCCACCGCCCCGAACGCTCGGGCCGGGCTGTTCACCCCCCCGGGGATCACCTTCTGCGCCCGGGCGAACGCGGCGTCGGACAGCGGGCGGGAGGAGGTCTCGGCGAGCATGGGGGCAGGGAAGCGTCAAGGAACGAGAATTCAAGAACCAAACCGGCGCCGGACCGCGATCGGGAGTCGATCAGGGAGCTTGGTTCTTGATCTCTTGCGTCTTGGAGCTTCGGTCCTGCCGGAACATCCAGGCGGGCAGGCCGTCGGGGGTGCCGTAGGCGGGGGGCCAGGAGAAGTGGCCGACGCCGGGGTACTCGACGTAGATCGGGCTCCCGCCGGCTCGCACCACGGCGGCGACCATCTCCCGGCTCGATTGCGGCGGCACCACGTCGTCGGCCCCGCCGTGGGCGACCCACAGCGGGAGGTTCTTCATCGCCGCGGCGTCGCCGAGCAGTCCCCCGCCGCAGATGGGCGCCGCGGCGGCCCACAATTCCGGGTCGCTCGCCGCCCATTCCCACGTCCCGTAGCCGCCCATCGACAGCCCGGTCAGGTACAGCCGGTCCCGGTCGATCGGGAACTCCTCCAGCGCCGCGTCGACCAGCACGGCGGCGGCGGCCAGCGGGGCGGTCGTCTCGTCGGCGATCTCGCCGGTCTTCCAATCGAGGCGGCCCCAGCGTTGCTCCTCCGGACACTGCGGAGCCAGGATGAAGCAGGGGAACCGCGTGCGATACTCCTCCGACAGCATTGTGGGGAAGAAGTGTCGCGTCAGGACCGAGGGATCGTCGCCCCGCTCCCCCGCCCCGTGCAGGAAGACGACCAGCGGGTACGTCTCGCCCGGCTTCACCTCCGGCGGACGGACGAGGAGATGCTTGTACGATGTCCCGTCCGCGCCGGCGTGGGTGCGGATCTCCACCACGGCAAGCCCCTCGCCCGGTGGGTCAGCGCCCGGCGGGTCGGCGGCGGGGAGGACGGACATCAGCAGGGCGGCGGCGAGCATCGCGGGCGGCGGGTCGGGAGAGGAACGCGGGGCGAACGCACCAGTCGGGGGCGGTTCGCTCATCTTGACCCTCGAATGCCGTCGGAACTAGCGTCGCGGGGTGTTCGCCGCCCGCCTCTCGCCGCCTGTCCGGGATCCCCGGACGCTGCTGCGCATGGCCGCCGCCGCCGCGGTTTGTGCGGCGCTCGCCGGCGTCGCCCCGCTCTGTGCGCTGGGATATCAGGGCGCCCAGGGATATCAGGGCGCGCAGGGGCCCGGAGCCGTCGAACGCCCCCGCGTGTTGGTGCTGACCGATGGGGAGGTCTACGGCGGCCTGGTCAGTGAATACAGCTACGGCCTGCGGGTGCGCAGCGCCCGCGGCTCGGTCGTGCTGCCGACCGACCGCGTCCGCGTGAACGCCGCCAGCCTGGACGACGCCTTCCTCCAACTCCGCGACGCCGTCCCCGAGGACGACGCCGCCGGCCGGGCGAAGCTCGCGGCGTGGTGCCTGACGAACGGGTTGCCGCTGCGGAGCCGTGAAGAACTGCTCGCCGCGCTGGCCCTTGAACCGGACCGGGACGATCTCTCCCGGGCGCTGCGGCGGGTCGAGACCGTCATCGCCGCGGCGAACGCCCGCACCCGAGACCGCACCGCGAGCGGCGTGGTTCCCGCATCGCACGTCGCCTCGGATCGAAGCGTTCCGGCCCCGGCCGCGGCGTCGGCGGCGGGGCTCTCCGGGCAGACGGTCCGCACGTTCACCGCCCGCGTCGAACGGGTCCTGATCACACGCTGCGGGAACGCCGCCTGCCACGCCCGCCCGGGCGCCGGGGCGTTTCTGCTGACGAACCCGTCCCGCTCCCCGGCGACGATGCGAAAGAACCTCGCCGCGGCGCTGGCCTTCGTGGGCGACGGCGGGGGTCTTTCCTCACCGCTGCTGACGGCCTGCGTGGATCGTCCGGACCGTCGCGGCCGGACGCCGTTTCGCGTGCAGGGCGGCCCGGCGTCGCGCGACCTGCTGACCGCCTGGGTCGCACGGGCCGCGCTCGAACGGCCGGACCACGCCGCCCGCCACGCCACGCCCTCGCCCGCGGCCGGCCCGTCAATTCTCGACGCACCGCAAACTTTGACGGAATCCGGTGGCGCGGCGCCGCCCGCACGACCGATTCAACCCGACGCCTTCGACCCGGCGGAGTTCAACCGAACCTTCGCCGCCCCGCCCGCGACCGCCCCGGCGGCCACGGGCCCTTCCTCGATTCTCCCTTCCGCGGACCTCCCGGAATGATCTCCGCGAAGCTCCCCGCCGTCCTGTCCCCGCCGCACGTCGCTTGGCGCTTTGTCCGGCGCCCCGTGGTGCTCGCCGCGACGCTGGCGGGCTGCTGTGCGATCGTCGGTTGCAACGGGACCCGCGGCCCCCTGGCCCTGTTGAAGCGGCCCGCCGCGAGTCCCGCCGATTCCGTTCCGGACCCGTTCAACGCGGCGGAAGTCGCGATGGCGAGTTCCCGCCCCGCGACCGCGGGCGAAGGCCGGGTGAGCCTCGACGGGCCGGTCCGCACGGCCTCCCTGGATCACGCCTCTCCCGGCATCGCCCGCACCGTCGCCCGCCCGAGCGGAGTGACACGGGTCGACCCGCGGGTCCCGGTTCGCGCCGCCGCGTCCCTTGGCGCCTCGACTGGCGCCTCGACTGGCGCCTCAACCGCCGTCGCCTCGGCGGGGTCGGCGGACGGCCGCTGGAAAGCCGGCGACGGCAGCGACGCCGGCGCCGCCGTGGCGAACGCCTCCCGCCCGCTGTCTCCCGCAGCCGCCAACGCCGCGGCGCCCGCGGACGCCGGACGGGTGACGCTGGCCGGCGGAGCGTTCGCCGCTTCCGACGCCTCCGCCGCGACTCGCGTGCGCCCCGCCGCCGCCGTCGCCCCCGCTCCGAAAGTCGAACCGAAACCGCGGTCGCAGCCTCAACCCAAACCGGCGCCCGCCGACGAGCCGGAGATCGACTGGGGCGCCGAGATGGCCGCCTTCGCCGACGAAGCGGCCGCTCCGAAAGAGACAATGACTCCCGCGGACTCCCGCGTGACTCCCACACCGAAACAGCCGACTCCCGTGGCGGCGACTCACGAGGCGGCGACTCACGAGGCATCGGACGACGACGGCGAGTGGGATCAGGCGTCACTATCGTCCGCCCCCCTGTGGCACGCCCCGGCCGAATCGACGACCGCCGCGCCCGCTCCGGCGCCCCAGCCGGAGCCGGCCCCCGCCGCCGTTGCTCCGACCGCACCGTCCGGCGACGGCTGGCGCTCCCGCGCCGCCGCGGATTCGGCGCCTGCCGACTCAAACGCCGACAGGAACGCCGACCCGGGCGCCGGCGCTGCGATCGACCCGTTTGCCGGGCTCTGATCGCGGTCACCCCGTCGCAGGATCGGTCGCGTGGTCGGGGGTCACGAACGCCCACGGATCGTCCTCGCCAAGATCCATCAGCCACGGTTCCAAGCGTTCCCTTCTCGCATCGAGACTCGCGACGACGGGGCCGGCGAGATCGCACCAGGGGCCGCAGCGGTCCAGCACGCCGGCGTCCGCGGTGACGGCGACAAATTCGCCTGGTTCGTCCGGCTCCCCGCGGCGTTCGCACTCCCCCGCCCCGTCGGGCAGGCGGGCGCCGGGGCGGAGCAGCACGTCCGGATCCGCCACGCAGGCGACCGTCCACGGGCGGGAACCGGCTGCGTCACGAATCCACGCCGCCATCCGGCCGCTGTTCGAGACCGGCCGGTCCAGCAGCCAATGCACCGCCGCGGGGTTCGCCTCGTCCAGCGCCTCGCGGATCGCCTCCAGCGCGGGCAGCGTTTCGGCGACGCGGCGGTAGTTGCCGTGCATCGAAGCCATATCCCGCAGCACGCCGTCGCGGCCGAGCAGCAGCACGCCGCCGCCCAGCGCCGCCTCGACGGTGGTGGCGAGGTTGAACCCGTCGACCCGCAGCGTCTTCCCCGCCAGCTCCGCCGGGGCGAGCCGGCGGGCGCGGCGATCGGCGAGGGCGTCGTCCGGACAGGCGCTGCGGAGAACCGCCGTGCGTTGCCGGTCCGTCAATCCGAAGCGATCGCCGACCAGCTTGAGCGCCGACGGGTTCACATAGCCACGGCTCAGCAGCCAGGAAAGATGCGCGACCGCGGTGCGGAGGGCCGGCAGGCGCTCGGCGGCAAAGTGTTCTGCGTCGCGGGGGTGGGGGCCGCGGTGGGTGCGGGTGTCGGGCACGGGCGGGGTGCAATCTCGGCGCGAACGGAAGCCGACTACGGCCCCGGGTGGGGGAAGTGCCCGCGGACGACGCTGCGCACCTGTTCGAGGTGGTGGTGCATATCCGCGGCGAGCCGTGTGCGGGCCGTACGGCCCTCCGGATCGCGGGTGTAGCCGAGGCGGCGGGCGAGAAACGCGAACTCCTCCGTCCCGGCCGGGGGGACGGTCAGATCCTTGGCGTTCCCCCGGACCACCCGCAGCGCGTTGATCAGCCCGCGGAGAAAGCCGTAGGCGTCGCGGAGGGAATCGTGATCGGCGGTCGACAGGTGACCGCCGACGTGCAGCGCCGTCAGCGCCGCCAACGTGCCGGGGGTGCGGAGCTCCGGGTCCGCCCCGCCGTGTTCCCACTGCAGAATCTGAACGAGGTACTCCACGTCCACCAGCCCGCCGGGCGACAGCTTGGCGTTGACCGTGCCGGGGGTGACGAGTTGTCGAAGCTGTTTCTCCCGCATCGCCAGCACCGCCGCCCGGTCCGCGGGCCGCGTGCCGAAGATCAGGTCGTCCCGCAGGGCGAGGATCTCTCGGCCGAACGACGGATCGCCGGCGATCGGGCGGAGCTTGACCAAGGCCTGCCTTTCATATGGCCAGGCGGCGCCGCCGGGGCCGAAGTATTCCGCGAAGGTGTCCTGCCGCACCGCGGCGCTGCCGGCTCGGCCGTACGGACGCAGGCGGAAGTCCAGTTCGAAGATTCCCTCCCGCTTCGCCTCGATGGAATCTTTAAGCCGCTTGACGAGCTTATTATAGAACTCCGTGACGCTCACCCGGCCGCGGGTCCCGCCGGCCGTCGTGCCGTCCGCGGCGTAGACGACCAAAAGCTCCACGTCGCTGGCAAAGCCCAGTTCGCGTCCGCCGCATTTGCCCAACGCGCACACCGCGACGTGACTGGCGCCGCCGTCCGCCGCACGGGGTTCGCCGTAGTCGGCGGTCAGTTCCGCCAGGGCCAGCCGCACGGCGGCGGTGAGGGTGACCTCGGCGATATCCGTGAGTTCCTCGGCGAAGGCGCTAAATCCCGCGGTCCCGCCGGCTTTGGTTTTCCCGAGGATATGCCGCATATCCGTGCGGAACATCGCCCGGTCTTTGAAGCGGTTCAGGCGCCGGCGGGCGGCGTCCCGTGGGGGTTCATGTTCGCCGGGGGGAGAGGCGAGTTCCTCATCGAGTTCCGCCTCCAACTCCGCCCGGGTGCGGCGGCGATCCAGCGCCTCGGGATCCGCGACCACGGGGAAGAGGTTTTCATGTTGCAGGCGGAGGAAATCGTGCCACAGGAAATCGCTCACGCCCAGCAGGCCGGCGACCGTCGTCAGCACCTCGCTGCGACCCAATCGGGACACCTCTTCCACCCAGTCGTCGCGGCGGAACAGGCTTTCGAGCAGTTCCCCGAAGTTCGTCAGCGCCCGCCGCGGGTCCGGGCTGTACGGCAGCAGATGGGTGAATTGCCCGATGAGAGCCGCCGCCGCTTTCAATTCGGCCAGTTTGCGGGGGTCGGTGATCTTGCGACCGCGGCGATCGGCAAGGTGCAGCACGTCCGCCGCCTCCCCGTCGCGGGTACGGACGGCGACCCGCCGCAGGTCCACGCCAAACAGCGCCAGCGCGTTCGTCAGGCCGTACAGCAACCCCGGCTGATCGAGCGCCCGGACCCGCAGCACGGTGCTGTATTCGTCCGCGTCGTTATCGAGGTCCAGCGTCATCGGCGGCGGCGGCGCCGGCGCGTGGGCGGCGTCGCGCTCCGCCGCGACCGGTCGCACCGCCGCGGCGACCCGCGCGGCGAGGTCCGCCCGGGCCGACCGATCCTCGCCACGGCGGCTGGCGCCGAGCAACTCCGCCAGTTCGTCGCGAAATGCGTCCCAACTCGGCGGCTCGCCGGCGCCGGCCGCCCGATCGAGGGCGAACGTCATCACGACCCCCCGCCCGGCCGCGGTGCCCAACGCCGATTCGCAGAACACGTCCGCGGCCGCGATGTCCCACCCACGCGCGAACAGCAGCCCGCACACCGCCGCAAAGTCCCCGCGGTGGTCGAAGCACGCCACCGTCAACGCCACGCCCGCCCGCTTCTCCCCCAAACCCACTCCGCCGACGCCCGCCACGCCGACGCCCGCCACGCCGACGCCCACTCCGCCGATCCCCGCTACGCCCGTGGGCGATTGCGGGTCGGTCTCCGGCAGCGGCTCCGCGTGCAGGGCGACGGGGCGACCCTCGTCCAGTCCGCCTAACAGACCGGCGTGGGAGGCGATCTGGTCGCTGGTGAACGCTTCTTTATAGCTCGGCGGCATCCGGTCCGCGTGCGGGGCGACGGATGTGGGCGCCGGGGAGGCCGTTCCGCCCTCGGCGCCCTCGATCACATATTTTTGAAACACCGCCCGCACGGCCCGACAATGCTCTTCATAGTGCGCCACGAACGAGGCGGCGTCCGGGAAATCCAGTCGGCGGGCGAGGTGCCGCAGTTCCCGCTCGCCTTCCGGTAGGGCATGCACCTGCCGGTGGTGGCGGAGTTGCAGGGCGTGCTCCACCGTCCGCAAAAAATGATACCCGGCCGTGAGGCGCCGGTATTCGTCTGCATAAAGCAGCGCATGATCCGCGAGCCGCGTGAGGCCGTTGAGCGTCCCCGCGGAGCGCACGCCCGGTTGATCCCGCCCGTGCACTAATTGCAGGCACTGCACGGTGAACTCGATATCCCGGATGCTGCCCGCCCCGCTTTTCACTTCGCCCCAGGTGCGGCCGGAGGTTTTGAGCCCCTCCTCAATGCGTCGCTTGCTGGCCCGCACGCTCTCCCGGACCTCCTCCGCGGGGGTGCCGTAGATGAGCGGCTCCGCGGACTTCAAGAAGTCCCGACCGAGCTTTAGGTTGCCCGCGATCGGCCGGGCTTTGACCAACGCCTGCCGTTCCCACGCCCGGCCGTGCTTGCGAAGATAGTTGAGGTGCGCCTCCGGCGTGTTGACCAGCGCCCCGCTGCTGCCCCACGGCCGCAGCCGCATATCGACCCGGTACAGGAACCCCTCGCCCGTCGCCTGCGACAGCGCCTTAATCAGGCGTTGACCGAGCGTCCAATACTTTGTCGCGTCCCCGTCGGCGAGGAACGCGAGGTCGATATCGCTCGAATAGTTCAGTTCTTCCCCGCCCAGCTTGCCGAACGCCAGCACGCAAAAACGGGACACGTCGACGCCCAGTTCGTTTGCCAGCAGGTTCAACCCCGCCTGGGTGAAGCCGTCCGCCAGCAGGGAAAGCTGCGCGGTGACGCTCCGCAGGTCCAGCAAGCCGAAGGTGTCGCAGGCGCCGATCCGCAGCAATTCCCAATGCTGATAGCGGCGGAGGCCGTCCAGCCGGGCCGCGGGCGTGGGCTGGCCGTCGGCCATGGACAGCGCCTCGGTGAGAAAATCTTCCCGCGACTTATACGCGGGCAATTGCCGGTGTTCCGTGAGCCGGCGGAGATAGTCCGGGTTCCGGATGAGGATGTCGGTCAGATACTGACTGCCGACGAACAGCCGGACGAGAATCTCCACCGCCCGCGGGTGGGCGGCGAGGTAATCGAACAGGGCGTGCGGGGGCTTGTCCGTACGGGCGGCGGCGGCGCGGACGAAGCGCTCGAAGTTCACCAGCCCCGCGTCCGGCGCCGGGGCGCCGGCGAGTGCGGCCAGCAACGGGGGGATCACCTTCTCCTTCACCCCCGGGGCGAGTTTTCCGGCGACGGCGAGCGTGGCGTCCAGCCGGCGGCGGGCGGCGGGGCGGTCGTCGAACGGCACCGCGTTCAGCGGATCGAGCGGCCCCAGCGAATCGCCCGCATGCGACGGCGGCGGCGCCAGGTCGGTTCGCGCGGCGGGATCGGTCTCCGCGGCGGAAGAGAGCTTCACGGCGGGATCGGGGGACGGAACGGTCATGGGGCGGTGGGGGTCTGAACGCGCGAGTGTAGCGACCAGCCGCCCGTCGCTTCGCCCGACGGGCCTGCCGACGGGTCTGCCGACGGGTTCGCCGCGGACAGCGGGTCCCTCCGGGTTTTCCCCGGCGACGCATCCGCCGCGACCGTTGTTCCCGCCCCGACCGTCCCGGTAAGATGGTCGATCCACGCTGACGTCTTCCCGCACAGTCCACGAAAGATCCGATATGGCGACGCGCTCCACCCGCCGCGACTTCCTGACCACGTCCGCCGCCGGCGCCGCGAGCGCCAGCGCCGTCTGGCACGCCGTCGGTCCGTCCCCCGCCTGGGCTCGTCAGGCGACTGCCGACAGCCCGATGCAGCGTTTGAACTTCGCCAGCATCGGCGTTGAGGGCAAAGGGGCCAGCGACTCCAAAGACGCCGCCGACAAAGCCCAAACCGTCGCCCTGTGCGACGTCGACGCCCGCAAACTGAACAAGGCGGCGGGCCGCCTGATCGACTTCGCCCCGGACGCGAAAAAGTACGCGGACTTCCGCGAGATGCTGTCGGAGATGGACGAGAAGATCGACGCCGTCACCGTTTCCACCCCGGACCACACCCACGCCCCGGCGGCGGTGATGGCGATGGCGATGGGCAAGCATTGCTTCTGTCAGAAGCCCCTCACCTGGAGCATGCAGGAAGCCCGCGTGCTGCGGGAACTCGCCGCGGACAAGGGCGTGTGCACCCAGATGGGCAACCAGGGCACCGCGACCGACGGCCTGCGGGAAGGCGTCGAAGTGATCCGCAGCGGCGCCCTCGGCGACATCAAGGAGGTGCACGTCTGGACGAACCGCCCGGTTTGGGCGCAGGGCAGCGGTCTGCCGAAGGGCGAGGACGGCGAACCGAAGACGGATAAAGTTCCGCCGTACCTGGCCTGGGATCTGTGGCTCGGTCCGGCGCCGTTCCGGGAGTTCACGCAGAACGTCTACCACCCGTTCCAGTGGCGCGGCTGGCTGGACTTCGGCACCGGCGCCCTGGGCGACATGGCCTGCCACACCGCCAACATGGTCGTGATGGCCCTGGCCCTGTTCGACGCTGACACCGCCGAGGCCGAGCACAGCGGCATCGTCGAGGGCCAGTACCCCGGCAACAGCAAGATCACGTTCCAGTTCGCCGAACGCGAAGGTATGGACGGCAACACCGTGCCGAAGATGCCGCTCTACTGGTACGACGGCGGCAACAAGCCGCCGAAGGAACTGCTGATGGGCGAGAAGATGGTCAACAGCGGCTCGCTGGTCGTCGGCACCGAGGGCAGCCTGTACAGCCCGAACGACTACGGCGCCCAATACACGCTGATCTCCAAGACGCCGGACAAGTACAAGGATTACACCCCGCCGGAGCGGACCCTGCCCCGCAGCCCGGGCCATTTCCAAGAGTTCGTGGACGCCATCAAGGCGGACAATCCCAAGCTGGCGCTGTCGAATTTCGATTACGCCGCCCGCCTCACCGAGACGATCCTGCTGGGCAACGCCTCGCTGCGGGCCGGTAAGAAGGTGGAATGGGATGCGGCGAAGATGAAGTTCACCAACCTGCCCGACAAGCTCGGCGCCGATCTGATCGGCCGCGAGTACCGCGACGGCTACACCCTCGATCCGAAGAAAGCCGCCGCCGGCGTCTGAATCGGCAGACGGGAACTGACTCGCCCGGCCGCTTCGGAATCCCGCACCTCGGGCCGAACGCCCGTGCGATTCTGCGGATCACCGAAGCTGTGAACGCTCCCGCCGGTCTCCGGCGGGGGCGTTTTTCGTGCGAATGTGTCGGGATGTGTTCCTCGGCCCCACTTCGGAACGTCGCTTGCAAGATGCGACCGGAATGCTCCCACATCCATTCCGTGTAAGAGATCGCCGTAGGACGTACAGAGCAGTCGGGGGGCGTCTCGGAAGACGGTTGCGGTCTTCGCGTAAGGCGATTTCGTAACGCGGCGTCGCAACGGGCGCAATACGCTCGGCCGACCGAACCGCGGCGACCGCGTCCGCCGGGCGCAATCGGCGCTGCGGCGGGAATGACCTCCGGTATTGCAGGTTATTCCATGGGGGCGTGCAAATGAAAGTTTGACCGGCCGCTCGAACGCACTTAGCTTCAAGGCGTGCCGTCGTTCGTTTGCGAAGGACCGGACGGCCCCGCCGCCCACTGCATGTTTCGCCTCCCGGGACGGGAGGAGGATCGGGCGACCGAGACCGAAGCCGCCGCCGGGCCGACAGTCGGCCCCATCACCATTCATCCACCGGATGCGCCGCCAGGGAGGCCGGCCGTCGTCAGACCTGGGGTACCATGTTAATCGCCTCCCGCTCGCTGTCCCGGCCGACCGCCGTTCACGTCCGTTCCGGACGTGGCGCCGTCGCCGCGATCGCCATCGTGTGTGGGTGTTACTTGCTTCCGGCCGCCGGCTCCCTCGGGGGGGCCGCCGTCGCTCATGCCGGCCCCGGTCACCTGCAAACCGCCGCCGGATTGGCGGATGCGGTCGCCGACGGGCGGAACCTCGAACGTGCCCGGAAATGGGGCGACGCGATCCGTCACTACGACGACGCCCTCGACCATTACGCCCCCGACGACGACCTCGCCGACGCCGAACCGGTTTCCGAGCCGGTTCGGGCGCTCCAATACGGCCTGCGGCGCAGCAAGATTCATTACGGGATCCATCGGCGGTACGCGGACGTCAGTTATACCGACGACCTGCTGACGCGTTCCCCGCAAGCGGCGCTGGACCTGTACGACCGCGTGCTGGGGCAGGTCCGCCGCAATTACGTCGAACCGATCGGGGCCACCAGCCTCGTCGCCCACGGCACCGAAAGCCTGTACCTCGCCCTCTCCGATCGCAAGTTCCTCGCCCACAACCTGCCCGGCGACGGCGCCGGCGTCGTGGCCGACGCGGCGGCGGTGGAACGCTTTCGGGCGGCGCTGCGGGACGACTTCTGGAACGCTCCGGTCCGCGAAGGCGCCGAACGCGCCGCCGTCGCCCGGGCCGCCCGCCTGGGCCGCGAATTGTGCGGCCTGACCGAGGCCGCGGTGATCTTCGAATATCTGTCCGGCTGCACCAACGCCCTGGACGACTACAGCACGTTCCTCTCCCCCGACGGCCTCAACGCGTTATACGGCAACATCGAAGGCAACTTCGTGGGGATCGGCATCGAGATCGAAGCGGAGTCCGGCCGCGGCCAGTTTCTTCGCAAGATCCTGCCCGGCAGCCCCGCCGAGGAGGGCGGCGCCAAACCCGGCGAATATATCTCCGGCGTCGCCGGCGTCGATTGCCGGGACCTGACCACCGACGAAGCCGCCAAGCTGCTGCGGGGGCCGGAGTTTAGTTCCGTCGAGTTGGAAATCACCTGCCCCAAAGGCACCGTGCGGACCGGGCGGTTCGTCCGCCGCACCGTCGAGGTGAACAGCGTGGAGCTCGTGGAGATGGTCGACCCGGCCCGCGGCGTCGGTTATATCCGCATGGGCGGCTTCCAGGAAAGCACCGCCCGCGAGATGGCCGACGCCCTGAATACGCTGCGGGGTCGGGGGATGCGGAAACTCATCTGGGACGTCCGCGGCAACCCCGGCGGGCTGTTGGACGCGGCGGTCGATACGCTGGACCTGTTTATCGACGACGGCGTGTTGGTCAGCACCCGCGGCCCCGCCGGCGGTCAGACGCAGACGTATCGAGCCCGCGGCGCCAACACCCTCACCGCCCGCGATTTAGAGGTCGTGCTGCTGGTCGACGGGGACAGCGCCAGCGCCAGCGAGATCGTCGCCGGCTGCTTTCGCGACCACGACCGCGGCCTGATCGTGGGCCGCACGACCTACGGCAAATGGAGCGTGCAAAGCATCGTCGACCTCGGCCGCGGCGGCGGGCGGGGATCGTTCAACGGCGGCCCGCACGGCAGCGGGATGAACCCGCACGGCAGCGGGATGAAGCTCACGACGGCCCGCTTTTATTCGCCGGCGAACCGGAACTACGCGAAGATCGGCATGGAGCCGGACGTGACGGTGCCGGAGTTCGCGGAGGACTACACCGACGAACTGGCGGACGGCCCCCCCGCCGCCCGGCCGACCGAGGACCTGTTCGCCGCCGCCGACCCCGCCGCCGGCCTCCGCGGCGACAGTCGCGCCGGCGGCGACGGCCGGGCCAGCGGTTATCGCCCCCGCCGCGTCGCCGCCCGCGACGACCGCCCCCGCGTCCCCCAAACCAGCCTCCCCCTGCACGCCCAACCTGACATCCGCGCCGCCCTCAAACTGCTGCGTCGGTAATCCGCTTGAGCAAGCAAGAAGATCAACCCGACGCGTCAGCGAGGGGGTCCGCGAAGCGGACGCGGGCGATCTTCCAAGCCCTCGCTGACGCGTCGGGTTAATCTTGTGAAACTCGCATGCAGGTCGCTGATGGTCGAAGAAGACGCCCCGCCTCCGTCGAAGCCGAAGCGGAGAGGGGTCCTGTTTTACCTCAAGCTGGCGGCTGTCTCGACGATCGCCGGCGGGGCGGGGGCGGCCGGGGCCGTGCTGGCCCTCACCGGCGATCCGTCGCGGGCGCTGTTCATGGCCGCGGTCATGGCCCCCGTCCTGTTCGTGGTGGCGGCGATGAACCCCAACGTCAAACTGTGACCGCACGTCCCACGAGGATCCCGCTGGGTCGGGACGCTCTGCCGTGCGGCGGGTAAGGTGCGGCCCCGTCCCCGGAACCACGCCGATGTCCGCCGCCCCCGCGTTTTTCACCGACCTCGCCCGGCTGCTCAATAGCGGGCAGACGCGGGCCGTGGTGCTGTCGGGCAATGTGCACGATCTGTTTCCCACCGATCGGCCGGCGCGAAAGATCGGGCGGCGGGCGACACCGCGTTCGTCCCGCTCGTTCCCTTCATGCTGGAACGCACCGAGGCCGCCGGGTTGATCCGCGTGGTGTACGAATTGAACGGCCCCGTGCGGGTCGCCGAGGCGGATCGCGCCGACGCTGAAAGACGCTTGGGTTCGCTGGAAGGCCGGGGCGGACGCGGACACCCTGCTGCTCCGCGGCCTCGGTCGGAAGGGACCGAACGAGGCGGACCTGCTGGGCCGAGAGTTCGATTCGCTGATGCACGAGGCGATCGGACGGCCCACGCAGGCGTTGGAGTTCCTCCGCCAACTGACGATTTGCAGCCGCGAGGCGACTGGGCGGATCGCTGCTGATTCTCATCGAAGCCGCCGACGTGCTGCTCCCCGCCGGACAGGGCGGCGTCAGCGGGTTGCCGACCGATCAATTGCGACGGGTCGCCATCGTGGAGGACTGGTTTTGCGACCCGGACTTTATCGAAGGCGGCGACAGCGTCGTGCTGATCGCCGACAGCCGCAGCGGCGTGCACCCGCGGGTCGGTCGGTTGCCGCAGGTGTTGGGGGTGGAGGTCCCGGCGCCGGACGCTCGGTTGCGTCTGGAATATATTGAAGACTTCCTCAACGATCGGGACGCCTCCGGACAGGGCCGGACCGTGCGGCTGTGGGCGGGCGAGGAAGCGGGGCCGCGAAGCCTCGCCGACTTTACCGCCGGGCTGAACCTGCACGCCCTCCGTCAATTACTGGCCGGCGCGGCCCACTGCGGGGAGCCGCTCACGCCGGCGGGGGTGATCGGCAAGGTGGAGGAGTTTATTCGGGCGCAGCTCGGCGAGGACGTGATCGAGTTTAAAAAGCCGGAGCACTCCCTGGACGACGTGGTCGGGTTCTCCGACCTCAAAACGTTCCTGAACGAAGAACTCATCCCCCGCTTTAAAGCCAGCGGCGAAGCGGCGTTGCCCGGCGCCGCGGTCGCCGGGGCGATCGGCAGCGGCAAGACGTTTTTAATGGAGGCCGTCGCCGCGGAACTCGGCCTGCCGGTGTTGGTGCTCAAGAACATCCGCAGCCAGTGGTTCGGGCAGACGGACGTGGTGTTCGAAAGGCTCCGCCGCGTGCTCGAAGCGTTGCAAAAGGCGGTGATTTTCGTGGACGAGGCGGACACCCAATTCGGCGGCGTCGGGGCGGGCACGCACGACACCGAACGCCGCCTGACCGGCAAGGTGCAGGCGATGATGAGCGACCCGAAGCTCCGCGGACGTATCCTCTGGCTGTTGATGACGGCCCGCATCCACCTGCTTTCGCCCCGACATCCGCCGCCCCGGCCGCGTCGGCGACCTCATTATTCCCGTGCTCGACCCGACCGGCGAGGACCGCAAGGCGTTCATCCGCTGGGTCGTCAAACCGGTGTTGGGCGACGGCGCGAACGACGAACTGATCGACCGGCTGGACGCGGAACTCTCCCCCACGACAAGCGCCGCGGCGTTCGCCAGTTTGCGCAGCGACCTGAAGGCCCGACGGGCGATGGCGGGGGAGGCGCTCGACGGCGACGCCGTGTTCGCCGCCGTCCGCGACCGCCTCCCCCCGGCGATCCAGCAGACCCGCCGCTACCAGGAGCTTCAAGCCTTCGTGAACTGCACCCGCCGCAGTCTGCTGCCGGACCCGAACGTCACCGCCGATCAGCGGGCCGAATGGGAGACCGAACTGCGGGTCTTGGAGCGTTTGGGGATCGGATGAGCGATCGATGGGAACTTTCACCCGCTCCGCGGCGTCCGCGGGCGGTTCCCCGTTCGCGTTCGCTCCTGAAGGCCTCCCCGTGAAACTCGCCCCGCTCGCGTTTCTGCTACCGGCGCTGTGCTGTCCGATGTCCGCTTCCGCCGACTTAAACAAGCTGCCGGTCGTCGAACTGACCGCCTTCAAGGACGGCCACGCCCTCGTCCGACGGGAGGGAACCGTGCCGCTGGTGGGCGGCGTCGCCCGGGTGGACGGGCTGCCAGAACCGGTGTTCGGCACCTTCTGGCCCTACGCGGTCGGGAAGAACGTCGAGTTAAAAAGCGCCACCGCCGGCTATCAGAAGGTCACGCTGACGCGCACGCCGCTGTCCGCGGAGGAACTGCTGACGGCCGCGGTCGGCACGAAGATCATCGTGCACGAGTCGCGGGAGGAGGCGGATGTCTCCTACGAAGCGACGATCCTCGGTCGGCCGACCCGCTCCGCGGAGGAGCAGGACCGGAACGACCGCGACCCCGCCGCCGGCGGCGGCCAACCGACGCTGCCGGTCCGCGGGCCGATGCTGTTGCTCGGCACGCAGCAGGGCACCCGCGTGGTGCCGATCGGCAAGATCAGCGAGTTCACCCTCGTCGGCCCCGCCCCGACGCAGATCGAAGAGCAGGTGATTCGCACCGGCCTGAAGCTGAGGATTGACGCCCCGCAAGCCGACGGCCCGCGTGCTAAAGGAAATGTGACCGCCGGGCTGTCCTACGTCCAGCAGGGCTTCAAATGGGTGCCGCAATACCGGGTGATGCTCGGTGAGGACGGCCGGGCGAAGATCACGCTGCAAGCCGCGTTGGTGAACGATTTAATTGACTTGGAGGACGCCACCGTGCGGCTGGTCGTCGGCGTGCCCACCTTTGCCTTCAAGGGGCAAACCGACCCGATCAGCTTGCAGGTCGCCTACGACCAAGTGACTCGGGCGAGGGGATCCGTCAACGACCCCTTCGACGCCCCCGCCAATGGACCGATGCTGATGAACAGCATTCAGACGCAGATGCGGGTCGGCAGCCGCCGCGAGCCCAGCGGAGGGCAGCCCGCCCCGGAGGTCGCCGGCGGCGCCCGGGCGGAGGACCTTTATGTTTACACGCTCGAACATGTCACGCTGGCGAAGGGGGAGCGGATGACGGTGACGGTCAAGGAGTTCGACGTGCCTTACGAGGACCGCTACGAGGGGTTACTGCCGGTGATCCCGCCGCGGGAACTGCTCTCCGACGACGACGAACGCCGCCGCGTCGGGGGCTTGATCGCCGCCAGCACGGTGGAGCATTCGGTCACCCTCACCAACGAGAGCGACGCCCCCTTCACCACCGCCCCGGCGCTGCTGTACCGCGACGGCCAGATCTTCGCGCAGTCGTTGATGACCTACGCCGCCCCGGGCGGGACCAGCGACGTGCACCTGGGCACCGCGGTCGAGGTGCGCACCGACGTGGAAGAGACGATCGTCGGCCGCAAACCGGAGCCGAACCTCCGAGGCATGGACCGCTTCGAACGGATCATGCTGAAGGGCTCGGTCGAGATCACGAACCGCCGGCCGGAGGCGACGACGGTCAAGCTCACGAAGCTCGTCCCCGGGGAGGTGACCGCCGTTTCCAATGAGGCGAGCAAGCGGGAACTGGGCCCCGCGGACATGGCCGGCTACCCGGACGGCGCCGTCAATCTGTCCCGCTACGGCGTGCCCAACTGGTGGGTCTCCCTCAACCCGACCACCGAGGTCGAGTGGGAAGTGACCGTGCCCCCCGGCGAAACGATCACCGTGACCTACGAGTGGCAGTACTTCTGGCGCTGGTAAGCCGATGATCGGGCGCCGCCCGCGGGCCGCCCCCCTTCAAGGTCCGCCCCGCGGCGCCGTTTCATTTGCGAACGAATCGCGGTTCGTCGGGCATGAAGATCCTCCTCCCCGGCGGCGCCGGTCAGATCGGCGGCGTTCTCGCCCGGCACCTTTTGAAGGCCGGGCACGAGGTCGTCACGCTCAGCCGTTCGCCCGACGCCGTCTCCGACCACCCCGCCCGCACGGTTGGGTGGGACGGGAGCACGATCGGCGACTGGACTGCCGAACTGGACGGGGCGGACGCGGTGATCAACCTCGCCGGCCGCAGCGTGAATTGCCGCTATCACGCGGCGAATCGGGCGTCGATCCTCCATAGCCGGCTGGATTCGACCCGCGTGCTCGGGGAGGCGATTCTCGCGGCGAAGAACCCGCCGCGGGTCTGGTTGCAGAGTTCAACGGCGACCATCTACCCGCACAGGACCGAGCCGCCCGGCAACACGGAGGCCGATCCGATCGGCAATTGCCCGGACCCGCCGGACACCTGGGCGTTCAGCTTCGACGTGGCGAATCGTTGGGAGCAGACGGCGACAGCATTCGAGCCGCGGCTCGATCACACTCGCCTCGTCCTGCTCCGCACCGCGATCGTGATGAGTCCAGACCGAGGCGGCGCCTTCGAGGTGTTTCGGAACCTGGTGAAGGCCCGGCTTGGCGGACGGCAGGGGGACGGTACTCAGTTCGTCAGTTGGATCCACGACGCCGACCTCTGCGCCGCCGTGGATCGACTGATCGCGGACGAGACGTTCGCCGGCCCGGTGAATCTCGCCGCCCCGAACCCGCTGCCGAACGCGGCGTTCATGGCGGCGCTGCGGGACGCCTGCGGCGTGCGATTAGGCCTGCCGGCGACCGCGGCGATGATCGAACTCGGCGCCCTCTTCCTGCGAACGGAAAGCGAATTGGTGCTCAAGAGCCGCCGCGTGATCCCCGTCAAACTGACCGACGCCGGTTTCGCCTTTCAATTCCCGGAGTGGCCCGCCGCCGCCCGCGATCTTATTGAACGGTATCCACGTTGAGGCTTCGTCACGGGTGGTGCCGTGCGACGGTCGCTTGCGCTTTCGCGGGCGCTCAAGATGATTGGGCGCCCGCGAAAGCGCAAGCGGGGAACCGTTCCGTGAGAGGCGCATCCGCCTCACGGGCGTTCCATGAGACGCTCGACCTCAGCGGCTCTCGTCGATGGTGAAGCCGACCTTCACGGTCACCTGGTAGTGCTTGACGCGGCCGCCTTCGATGTGGCCGCGGGTCTCGGTGACTTCGAGCCAGCGCATCTGGTCGACGTTCTCCCCGCACTGGGTGACGGCGTTCTGGATGGCGTCCTCGATGCTGGTCTCGGAGGAGCCGACGAGTTCGAGTTTCTTGTAGACGTGGTCGCTCATGGCCGGGCCTGCGATGCGGGTGACGGAATGGAAAGACTTGAACGGGCGGGGAGTGTAGAACCGTGCGTTCCGCGGCTCACCGGGCCGACCCCCATCCCGTCGGGCTTTCTGCCGCCCGACGACTTCTCTGCCGCCCGCCATTCTGTTCTGTTGAACGAGATCGTGCCCGACCCCGTCTTCCTCGCCGTCGACCTGGGCGCCGAAAGCGGTCGCGTGATTGCGGGGCGACTCACGCCCCCTTCGCCTGAACACGGCGCCGACGGTCCCACCGTGTCGCTGGACGAGGTGCATCGCTTCCCCAACGGGCCGATCTCGGTGCCGGGGCCGGACGGGACGCCGTCGTTGCGGTGGGACCTGCTCGCGCTTTGGAAGGAGATCGCCGCGGGGCTCGCCAAGGCGGGGCGGCGGTACAGCGGGGAGGTGGTCAGCGTGGGGGTGGACACCTGGGGCGTGGACCACGCCCTGCTGAGCGAGACCGGCGAAACGCTGGGCCTGCCTTGGAACTACCGCGACGCCCGCACCGCCGGGGGGCTGGAGGAGGCGTTCACCGTGGTGCCGCGGGCGGAGATCTTCGCCGGCACCGGCGTGCAATTCATGCCGATCAACAGCCTGTACCAACTGCGGGCGACGCGGCGGGATCATCCCGAACTGCTGTCCGCAGCGACCCGGCTGGTGCTGATTGCGGACTGGTTCCACCGCTGCCTGTGCGGGTCGGACGCCGTCGAGTTCACCAACGCCACCACCACGCAGCTCGTCGACCCGACGACCCGCGACTGGAACCGCGATCTGCTCGCCAAGCTGGATCTGCCGGATCGAATCTTCGGCCCGGTCGTGGCCCCGGGGACGGAGTTGGGCACGCTGTTCCCCTCCGTCGCCCGGGAGACGGGGCTGCCGGAGGACGTGAAGGTCGTCGCTCCCGCCACGCACGACACCGCCAGCGCCATCGCCGCGGCGCCCACCGACCGCACCGGGCACGCGGACTGGGCCTACATCTCCAGCGGGACCTGGTCGCTGGTGGGGGTCGAAACGCAGGCCCCCGTACTGACGGACGCGGCCCTCGCGGCGAACGTCACCAACGAGGGCGGCGTCGACGGCACGAATCGGTTGCTGAAGAACGTGATGGGATTGTGGCTCGTGCAGGGCGTGCGGCGCTCGTTCGCCCGCGGCGGACAGGAGCTGACCTACGACGAACTGACCCGCCGGGCGGAAGCCGCCGAGGGGCTGGTCAGCTTGGTGGATCCGGACGACCCCCGGTTCCTCGCCCCCGCGGACATGGCGGCGGAGATCGCCGGCTACTGCCGCGACACCGGCCAACCGGAGCCCGGCGACGTCGCCGCGATAGTCCGGTGCTGCCTGGACAGCCTCGCCCTGCGATACGCCGCGGTGCTGGACACCCTCGCCGGGCTGACCGGCGTGGCCCCGCAGGTCGTGCATGTGGTGGGCGGCGGGAGCCGCAACGAAACGCTGAACCAATTGACCGCCGACGCCTGCGGCGTGCCGGTGCTGGCCGGCCCGGTCGAGGCGACGGCGTTGGGCAACGTGTTGGTGCAGGCCCGGGCGGCGGGTTACGTCCGATCGCTCGCCGACCTGCGGGCCGTGGTGCGGCGGAGTGAAGAGGTGAAACGGTTCGAGCCTCAGCCGAGCGACCGTTGGATCGCGGCCAAACAACGGCTGCGGGAGTTGTCCGCTCGCTAACGCGCTCTGGAACCGCGACCGGCGTCCCCCCGGCTAGACTGTTCCTCGCCCCGCATCCCTCCGCACCCCCGTCCGATGGCCCTGTTCGACAAGTTTAAGTCCGGCTTGCAGAAGACCCGGCAGGTGTTGAACACCGATGTGCGGGACCTGTTCAAATCCGGCACGATCCTGGACGAGGGGATGCTGGAAGAGTTCGAAGGTCGGCTGGTCCGCACGGATATGGGCGTGGAGGCGGCTGACGAGATCGTCGCCGAACTCCGCAAACATCACCTCGGCCGGACCGTCGACCCGCAGGCGATTGCGGAGACGGTCAACGGCAAACTCCGCGACCTGCTGACCGGCGGCGAAGACGCGGCGCGTGTGGAAGAGGAGAACGCCGACCCGTTCTCTCAGCTCAATCGAAATTTGGACGGGCCGACCGTGGTGTTGGTGTCCGGCGTCAACGGCGTGGGCAAGACCACCTCGATCGCCAAGCTGGCCAAGCTGCTGACGGACGCCGGTCAAACGGTCGTGCTGGCCGCCGGCGACACCTTCCGGGCCGCCGCGGTGGAGCAACTGACGATGTGGGCCTCCCGCATCGGCTGCGAGATCGTCACCGGCGAAGCGAACAGCGACCCGGCCAGCGTCGCCCACCGCGGGGCCGTGCGGGCGAAGGAACTGGGGGCGGACGTGCTGATCTTGGACACCGCCGGCCGGCTCCAGACGCAAACGAACCTGATGGACGAACTGGCGAAGATCCGCCGGGTCGTCGGCAAGCAGATCGACGGCGCCCCGCACGAGAGCCTGCTGGTGATCGACGCGACCACCGGGCAGAACGGGTTAAGCCAGGCGGAGAAGTTCTCCGCGGCGGCCGGCTGCACCGGGATCGTGCTGAGCAAGCTGGACGGCAGCGCCAAGGGGGGCGTGGTGATCCCGATCCGCCGTCGGATGAGCATCCCCGTGAAGTTCGTGGGGCTGGGCGAAGGCGTGGACGACCTCGCCGCGTTCGAGCCGGCCCAGTTCGTGCAGGCGCTGGAGATCTAACCCCGCCGTCCGCCGTGCGATGACGGGCGACCGCCGACGCCGCGGGGACTGAACCGTCCGGAAGGCAGTGTGACGAGGCGACGGCGGCGGGCGCGCAGTTTCGGGCGCGAACCGGTGCCATCCTGCCGCAGAAGCACAAAAAAGGGTTCTTCAGGTCGGTTCGGGGGCAGCGGGAATGGAATTGACGGCCGCCGGCGCCGATATCTGTTCGGGGGGAACGCCCGCAGTACCGCGCCAAGGCGTGCGGGCGGCCGTCCCCTCTCTCCCGACTCGCCCCGCACTCGTGCGAGTTTGGAAAACGTCGGCGGTCATGGAGGCCGCCGACGGTCACGGACGACCCTTCAAATCTAGGAGTCACTTATGTTGCGCCTTAGCGACACCGCTCTCTGGCGGGCCGGTCGCCGGTGGGCGTGGGCCGGTGGATTCGGCCTGCTGCTCTCTGGGACCACCTCGGCGATCGCCCAAGACTGTGCCCCGGCCTGTGCCGCCCCCGGCGGCTGCGAGCCGGTCTGTGCCGCCCCCTACGACGCCGGCTGCGACCCCGGTTGCGCCCCGGCCTGTGCCGCCCCCGCGGGCTGCACCTCCTCGTACGCCGCCATGACCCAGAGCGCCACCGGGTGCTCCTCGGTGATGGGCTGCTGCGAAGACGGCTGCGACGGCGGCTGCGACGGTTGCGGCACCGGCTGCGGCGACCTCGGCGATCCGTTCCGGCTGGCCGACTGCCTGGACCTCAGCTGCCTGGACCTGGGCGGCTGCTGCGACGTCGGCTGCGACACCGGCTGCGACACCGGCTGCGGCGCCGAAGAGGCGGGCGGCCCGGAGATCGGCGGCTGGATTCAGTTCGGCTACCACGACGGCTCCACCGGCCAGTTCAACAACCGGCCCGGGCAGTTCGCCAACCACCAGAGCTGGCTGTACCTCGAAGACGCCGCGGACGGCTCCGAGGGCCTGGACTTCGGTTACCGCGCCGACGTGATGTACGGCCTGGACGCCGACGACACCCAGGCCTTCGGCAACCCGCCGGGGAGCTTCGACTTCCAGCCCGGGTCGAACAACTTCTTCAACCGCGGCGACTACGGGTTCGCCATCCCGCAGCTGTACGCCGAGGCCGCCTACGGCGACTTCAGCGTCATCGCCGGTCACTTCTACACGCTGCTGGGCTACGAAGTCGTTACCGCTCCGGATAACTTCTTCTACAGCCACGCGTTCACGATGTACAACGCCGAGGCGTTCACGCACACCGGCGTGCTGAGCACCTACGCCGCCTCCGAAGACGTCACCCTCTACAACGGGTACACCTTCGGCTGGGACACCGGCTTCGATCAGTTCGAGCGGCCCAACGGCGGCGAAGGCAGCAACTACCTCGGCGGGGCCAGCGTGGCCCTCACCGACGCCCTGACGGTGACCTTCATCACCACCGCCGGCGACCTCGGCGCCATCGGCGACGGGTACAGCCACAGCATCGTGGCCGACTACCAGATCAACGACAACTGGAACTACGTGTTCCAGAGCGACTATCTGGACGTCGAAAACACCTCCACCCTGCCCGGCGACTTCGTCGGCACGCCCAACGAGACGGACTTCAACTCCGCGATCACCCGGTTCTACGGGATCAACCAGTACCTGTTCTACACGATCAACGACGCCCTGGCGGTCGGCGGTCGGGCCGAGTGGTTCAACACCGGCGACGGGGACATCTACGCGATCACCGGCGGCGTCAACTACCGCCCGACCGCGAACCTGATCATCCGCCCGGAGTACCGCTACCAGTTCGAAGGCTCGGACGGCTCGCTGACGAACTTCTTCGACAACGATGTCGCCGTCGACGAAGGCATCTTCGGCATCGACGCCATCCTGACCTTCTGAGCCCGCCCCCGGGAGCGTCCCGGGACGAGGTTTGGAAACCGCCCGCTGCAACGCGGCTCGGATCACGGATCGAAGACCTGAGGAGATCGGCCGCCGGCGGGGCTCAAGTTCGCCCCCCCGGCCGTCCGATACAGAACTTAGAGCCACGGCCCCGACATCCCGACCGGCTGAGACGCTGCTGCCAATCCCTGTGACGGGCAGCGGAGGTCAAAGGACGGACCCGTCAGTCGGCGGCCACGAAACGCCGTCGTTCGCCCCCGGGCGAACGGCGGCGTTTCTGCATGCGCACTCCGTAGGCGCCATGCCTTCGCCAAGACTACCGAATGCATCACGGGCGGGCACCGATGCACGTTTAGGGTGCACAAACCGCGGTCCGGGGCCGGTCTGCGAGCGAACCGTGCGGGTTTTTGAGGCGAAGCGCCCGAAATCCGCTTGTGGAGCGGTCGCCAGACGCGCGTCGTCGTTGCACAATCTGGCCCGCAGGAGCGGCATCCGGCAAACAGACGCCTTTGTCGCCCCCTGCGTTCCCGCCTCACCTACCCCGCCGCTCGCTCCGCCCCGAGATGACGACACTTCTTCCCACACGCTCGGGAGCCTGGCTCCCCCTCCTGTTCGCCGCCCTGCTGGCGGCGCCGCCGTCCCTGGCCTTCGGACAGGACGTGATGTCCGACGCCGACCCGGGCGCGGCGGAGACCGTCCTGGCCGACTCCGCGGCGGTCGATACCGACGCCGACGGCGACGCGGAGGCCGTGTTCGACCTCGCCGCCGCGGAAGCCGGCGTGAATGAAACCGCCTACGCGATCGACAACGTCTTCCTGTTCTTCTGCGCGGTGCTGGTCCTGTTTATGCAGGCGGGCTTCGCGATGGTGGAAGCCGGCTTCAACGCCAGCAAGCACACCGTCAACATCCTGTTCAAGAACGCCCTCGACATCTCCGTCGGCGTGCTGCTGTATTACGTGATCGGGTACGGCCTGATGTATCCCGGCGAGGCGAGAGTGCCCGGGTATTTCGGAGATATCTCCGCGGGTGTGGGTTACGACGCGGAGCCCGGCGACGGAGCGCTAAACCCGCAGGTGGACTTCCTGTTCCAAGTCGCCTTCGCCGCGACCGCCGCGACGATCGTCTCCGGCGCCGTCGCCGGCCGGATGAAGTTCGGGGCCTATCTGGTGTACTCCGCAATTTTGACCGGGATCATCTATCCGATCAGCGGCTACTGGAAATGGGGCGGCGGGTTCCTGCACGACCAATTCGGGTTCTATGACTTTGCGGGCAGCGCCGTGGTGCACGCAGTCGGCGGCTTCGCTGGGTTGGCCGGGGCAATGGTGCTCGGTCCCCGGCTGGGGCGATATACGGCCGACGGCAAGCCCGTCGCGATTCCCGGACACAGCCTGCCGCTGGCCACGTTGGGCGTCTTCATTCTGCTGATCGGCTGGTTCGGGTTTAACCCGGGCAGCCAGTTGAGCGTCTACGGCGCCGGCGACACCGCGACTGTGATGAAGATCGCGGTGAATACGCTGCTGGCCGCCAGCGCCGGGGCCGTCGTCGCCACCACGCTCAGTTGGGGCCTGTTCGGCAAGCCGGACCTGTCGATGGCTCTGAATGGCTTGCTCGGCGGCCTCGTCGGGATCACCGCGAACTGCGACGGCGTGACCGGCCCCTCCGCCATCATCATCGGGGCCATCGCCGGCGCCTTGGTGGTCGCCGCAATTATCGCGATGGACAAGCTTAAGATCGACGACCCGGTCGGAGCCTTCCCAGTCCACGGGGTGTGCGGTATCTGGGGCTGCCTGGCGATTCCGATCTTCTGGGAAGTCCTGGACGATGACGGTGTGCGGATCGCGTCCGACTCCGGCGTCGAGTTCGGCGGCTGGCTGGGGCAGTTGGTCGGGACCGCCGTGATCTGCGGCTGGGCCTTCGTGACCATGTTTATTCTGTTCTTTATCTTAAAAATGGTGGGTTTCCTGCGGGTTAGCGCCGAGGACGAAGAACGCGGCCTGGATATCTCCGAGCACGGCATGACCGCCTACTCGACCTGATCTCCGGAGTTCGCACCGCTTCAATGCGGACTGATGCTTACGCCCGCCCGTCCCGGTTTCGACCGGGGCGGGCGGGTTCTTTCTATGACAGCCGGCGCCATCGTCGCCCCGTGGTGCGTGGCGACGATGGACTGCGTCAGCACGTCGGTCGTCGGCGGAGAGACGGGCGGCGATCTCGAGAGAACCGCGGGCAGATCGGCCGCGGTCGGGATTACAAAGTCGGCGCCGGCTTCGCGGAAGGTCGATTCAATCGGACGCAGCGCCGAGACGCGGTTCGCGTCCGACATCTCCGCCCACTCGGCGGCGGAGACGCCCAAGGCGTTGCCGCTGGCGCTCAGCCCGACCGCCCAGCAGCCGGCGTTGCGGGCGGCTTCCATGCCCATCGGCGTGTCGTCGACCTTCACCGCCCGCCAAGTCGGCGTGGCGTCCAGCCGCTACAAGGCCTCCAGCAGCATCCACGGACGCGGCCGGCCGGACGGCACGTCGTCGCTGCACACCGCCGCGTCCGGGGCGACGCCGGCTTCCTTCGCCAGCGGCAGCACGACGCTCATCAGATCGCGGGTGTAGCCGGTCGTCGAACCGAGCAGCACCCCGGCGGCGGACAGCGCGTACAACAAGTCGACCACGCCCGATCGTCACCCGACCGGGGGTCACGGCGGACACCGGCGTGGATTCCAGGATTGCGACGCCGTGCGCGCGTTCCAGTTGCGTCCGCACCGCGGCGATCGCGGAGGGGGGATGCACGCCGCACTCCGTCGAGGAAAACAACCCGCCGATTAATTGATCCGGTTTGGCGTACGGGCTGCGGTGCAGGATCTCGTCCGGGCCGATCCACTCGGCCTCAAAACCGCTCGCGGCTTCGCGATCGAGGAACTCCCGCATCACCGCCGCTTCGTCCTCCCGGTAGGCGAGGAATTAAGAGCCGCAAGGGTCGCAGGAGAAACCGCTGTTCGCCGCCAGTTCCCGCCACAGCGTGCGGGAGCGTAGCGCGAGGTCCCGCAGCCGGCCGGCCGGTTGACCGACCGGCCAGATCATGCCGAAATTACGCACGCTGGCGCCGCGGGCCTGCGGGGAACGTTCCAACAGCAGCACGGACTGATCGCGTTTCACGGCGGCGAACGCCGCTTCCATTCCTGCGATCCCCCCGCCGACGACTGCCAGATCCTACGCGATCCGGCGATTCGCAGCGGCGGGGCGGCGGGAGGGAGGAGAGGAGTTCATTGGGACAGGGTGCAGACGATTAAGAAAACACGCGGCTGCCGGATCAGCCGGCGGCGGTACTGGCGGCAGACGCCGGTAAGGACGGGTCAGCCGTCTCCGGCCGGTCGCGGAGGACCTTTAGAAAATAGACCGTCGCGACCGTCAACGCGACCGCCGAGCCTGCCGCCGTCGCCAAGAGCAGCCCACGGAAGAACGGCAGCGCCGCCCCCTCCGCTCCGACTGTACCCGCCCCGCCCGTCGCCGACCGCCACAGCAGGATCGCGGTATAACCGAGGTATCCGGCGGAGTCCGCCAGATACATGAGGAAGCCGATGTTACAGGGGCGGCCCGCGGCGGCGATGATTCGCTCAAACACCGTGGTGTGGAAGGCGACGTAGGGAACGTACAACCCCACGCCGCAGGCCACCATAAATGGGAACGGCCCCAGGGCCCCGCCGGCTTGGGCCGTCGCCGCTCCGGCCGCGATGCAGAAACCGGCGACCATCAGCCCCAACGTCGCAGCGAGGGCGGTGCGGTTGTTACGCACGAATATCGATAGCCCGCACGCCGCGGTGACCAACACAGCGACCGCCGTTTCGCTGCGGGCGAACACGGAGGGCTCGCCCCGAACCCCGAGGTCCCGCCAGATCTCCACGGCGAAGTCGTCCCGCACGGTGCGGATCACCGTCAGCGTCACATATACTGCGATCATCAACGCCATCCCCGGCCAATAGGCCCGCAGGAAGGCCCGTCGGTCGTCCGCCGTCATCGCCAAACGGGCGGCGCGGCGGCGACGATCCAAGGCGTCCGGCGGCGGTGTGCGGGACAGCGCCCAGACCGACGCCAGCAGCGGGAGAAAAAACAGCGCCCCGGCCGCCGCGGGCATTGCGAATTCGCTCAGGCCGACGTCTTTTATCAACCAGCGACCGACCGACTTCACCACCCCGCTGGAGACGATAAAACTGGCGCACAATGCCGCGGACAACGCTTCGGTCTGTCGGCGGCCTTCCAGGTACGCCATCACCAATCCAAACACCATGCCCAGCGGCAAGCCGTTGACGAACAGGGCCAGCGGCTTCCAAGCGAGCGGCAGCACGGCGAACAGGCCCAAACCCGCCTCGGCGATGATAATCAGCATGACGATCCCGAACGCCCGCCGGCCTGCGGGCATCTCGGAGACCACTTTGATTCCGATGAACTTAGAAAGCGTATAACCAGCGACCTGTGCGGCGACCAGGGTCACCTTCAAGTCCAGTCCAAACAGCGCCTCGTCCTCGTACGTCGCCGCCGTGAACGGCTTGCGGAACGCATACATGCAGAAATACGTACAGAACGCCGCCGCCGCCGCGAGCGTCAGCGACCAGCGGGATCCGGCGTTGGTCTCGTTCGGTTCGACGCGTCTCACAGCGAGGGCGTCGAGACGAGGGGGGCGACCTGACGCTCATGGGGCGGCTTGACCGTGGCCGGCCCGCCGTGAGAATCGAATCCGCCGCCCAACAATTGAACGAGATCGGCCTGTTCCGCATGACGTGGGTTGTTGGACAGGCGCTGCACATTCACCCGGGAGGCGAGCCGGCGTGTATCGCCGGCGACCCCGGCGGCCTGTAGCGAGACCGGGCTGCCGACGGCCTCCACAAGTCTTCGAATAATCGCGGCCGCCTCCGTCGGTCCGGCCGCGCCGAGGAGGTCGCATAATCGTTCAATTCGCTTCCGCACCGCCGCCGGCCCGCGAGGATCTGTGCAGTCGGCGCCGGAGACGGCCGCGTTGAAGATTAACGCCGGCCCCAGCGTCAGCGCCACGGCGGACCCATGCGGGATGCCGTATCGGCTCGTCAGGCCGTAGGAGAGTGCGTGCGGCAGCGTCGTTTTGCTGAGGTTAATCGCCCGCCCGGCGAGGTGCGACGCCCGGATCATCGCATCCCGGGCGAGCTCCGACGGACGATTCACCGCGTCCGGAAGGAACCGCAGCGCCAGTTCGACGGCCTCCGCGGCGTATTCGATTGATTCGTCCGTCGCTCCGACCGCCCAGAGGGATTCAACCGCCTGACAAAACGCATCCAGCCCGGTAGCCGCGGTGATTGCGGGCGGCAGGCTGTCCGTCAGCCGGCTGTCGACGACGGCGTAGTCCGGCAGGATCGACGGCGCCGCAAGCGAATATTTTTCGCCTCGCACATAGACGACTGCATAATGCGTCGCCTCGCTGCCGGTTCCGGCGGTCGTCGGGACGGCGATCACCGGCGTCGGCGCTCCCCGCAGCGGGCCGTTGTTCATCACGATTTCCTCAAGCGCCAGCGAATCGACCGCGGCGGTTCCCTCGCCCGGCCCGGCCGCGGGCGGGGCGAGGGCGACGATCAGCTTGGCGAGATCAATCGCCGTGCCGCCCCCGATCGCCAGGGCGATCTCGGCGCCGGAGGATTGAAATAATGCGATCCCGCGGATCACGTTTTCGAGTTTCGGATTCGGTTCAAAGCCGGTAAAGCACGTGACCTCACGAGCGGCCAAGCAGGATGCCAGCGCCGCTTCAGCGCCCGAAGGACCATACGCCCCCCCGTCCAACACGACGAACACCCGTTCCGCGGCGTGATCGGCAAGGATCGCCGGGATCGTATCGACGGCGCCGGAGCGAAGAATGACTGTTTGCTGCATCGATTGGCCAACCGGAAGTGCGAGCGAAGTCTATAAAGCGACGGAGAGCCTTGGTGCGTTGCGTGCGGTCGCTAAGAAGCGAGCGCGGGGGCAAGTTCGCTCGCATCCAGTTCCAGCGACCACATCTCCCGGCCGTCCCGCTGCACCCACTCCGCGTGGAACGTCGCCGGGGTCACGGTCGAATCGACGGTGACTTGCAGCCAGACGTGCGGCACCGCCTCGCCCCGCACCAAATCGGTATGCGGCACGTTCAGCGAAGGAATCGTGCGGTCATGGATCGGCGAGACGATCATCTGATGAATCGGGTAGCCGACCTGCTCCGTCGTATCGTATTTCAATAACCGGGAGCAATGAATGTCCCCGCCGATCAGGACGACCCCGGTGACGCCTTCTTCGCGGAGGAAGTCGAACAGGGCGCTGCGTTCGTAGGCGTAGGCGCCCCAATCGTCGGACTCCGGGTTCTCTTTGTCGTCCCAGATCATGCCGCAGGCGATCAGTTTGAAGGGGGCGGTGGACGCCTTCAGACTCTGCTTTAACCAAGCCCATTGCTCACGGCCGAGCAACGTCGGCTGGGACGGATCGACGGGCGAGGGCGCGGTGCGGGAGAACCAGCGGGTGTCCAGCAGGAACACCTCCGCCGGGCCGCGACGGAACTTTGTATAGATCCCGCCGCTCCGTCCGCCGTACTCGCCGTTCGCCCGGTATTCGATGAACGCCTGCCGCGTGTTCTCCTTGCCCGCGAGGCGACCGTCGGAATTATTCCTGCCGAAATCGTGGTCGTCCCAAGTTCCCCAGGTCGGCGTGCGACGCACGAGCGCCGCGAGTTCCGGAACGGACAGAAACTCCCGGTGCCGGGTGCGGGCGGTTTCGAGGGCCGTGGAATCAATATATGGCGTGTCGCCGAGCAGCACGAGCGCTTCCGCCCCTCGTTCTCCCATCTGCGTCCACAGCGAGTTGGACGTGCGGTCCGCACAGGAGCCGAACGCCCACGTCGTCTTCGAGGGCTCCGCCGGGTCGGGGGCGGTGCGAAACCGCAGGTCCTCCGCATCAAGCGTTGCGCTCCGCCCACGTCGCGGCCGGCGCTGATCCTGTAGCGATAGTCCGTCCCTGGTTGCAGACCGCCGACTCGCCAATTTACGCACAGGTCATGATGCGGATCGCTGGTCGCAACGTCGCGGCCGACCTGATTGCCGGTCGCGGCGTTGTCGACAATGACTTCCCACTGCCCCGGCGCCGGCGGCCGCGCCCAGATCACCGCCTCCGTCTCGGACACATGCCCGACCATCGGTCCGACGAACCCCTCCGGCGCTCCGCCTTCCCGCGCCCGCAGCGCCTTGGGCAACAGACCGGCGCCGACGGCGGTCGAGGCGAGCGTCGCGTTGAAGCGACGACGGGTCAATGCAGACTTCAGGCATCGCGGCAAGCGGGCGGGAAGAGATAGCAAAAGAGCCCGGCGACCGGTCGAGCCGGCCGCCGGGCGACGAGGAAACGTTGATTGTGCGGCGTCGACTACGGGAATTCGATCACTTCTCCGCCGTCGCGGGATCCGACGGCCTGCCAAATCTCGAGGTCAATTGTTTCGGAGACGAACTGCGTGCTGCCGTCGCCCAACACCACGTTCGCCCCGCCAGTGTGCGAACTGGCGAAACACAACTCCGCGGCGTCGTCGCTATAGCCGCTGCCGGAGGAGTCGGAGGGGATTGGTTCCGAATTGATCGGGTGAAATGTGGAGCCCATCGTCTCGGAAAAGTCGCTGCCGGCCCCGCCGTCCGCATTAGGATGAAAGTAGAGGAACCGATCGCAGTGGGCGCACTTCGGGTCGGGTTCCAGTTCGTGGACCACTTCGCCCACCAGCAGGGTCTGCGTGAGGCCGTCTTTCACGTCAGCGAAGCGATAGGTGCGGCCGTTGCGCGGTTGCCCGTTGCGCATCTCCACGGCGTTGAACAGCCCGTTGGAGGTGTCCATCCCGGTGGCGCCGTTGCCGTCGGTCTCGGCGTCTCCGCCGGCGTTGGCGGAGTAGTTCGAGATCGCCCGCCCCGCAAGTCCGTTGATCTCTCTCGGTTCAGTGCGTTCGCCGGACTGGGACGGGCAGAAGAACCACGGGCTGCCGTGACGGGCCACCAGCTTAATCGCCTCGCTGCGGGCGTCCGTCGCGCCGACCGATCCGGAGTCGTTCAGCGGGGTCGGCAGCGCCTTCATCAACGGCTCCTGGTCCATCTGCGGCAGGATTGCAGCGGTCCAGCCGAACCCCCACCCGGCCGAGATGCCGATCGGCAGCGACTTGTAAGTGCCGTGATAATTGTGCATCGCCAACCCGATCTGCTTCAGGTTGTTTTGACATTGGGCCCGGCGGGCGGCCTCGCGAGCCTGCTGCACGGCCGGCAGGAGCAGCGAAACTAGGATGGCGATAATCGCAATGACCACCAGCAGTTCGATCAGCGTGAAGCCGGACCGACGGGCGGGAGCTTGAAGGGGCGTCATAGTCGAAGGCATAAGGTAAGGGATGTGACGAAGAGTCGAAAGCGGGGACACTGAGCGATGAAGAGGCTGGCTTCTAAAAGCCTGCCTCACCGATCGTCGAGAACCGCCTCCTCGTCTTCATTGACGGCGGGGGCGGACCCGTCGTCGACGAACGGCGGGGGCGGCTCCGGCGCCGGCTCGGCACAGCCGGCGAGGCAACAGCACAAGGCTGCGGGGACGGTCGCGAGAAGAACCGCAACGCGGCGACGGAAGGGCATTGGGGAACGCTCCGTGCGGGAAGGGACGGCCGCCGAGACTTCACAAGCGGCCGGATGATCCTCGCCCCGTTGTGACTGTCGATCAACAGGGTTTCCCGAGAGTATCACGCGAAGATTCCGCGAACGGGAGCCCGGCGGCACAGAGCGGCGACCGAGTCGCTTCGATTCACTCCTGCCGACTGGTCGACGCCGACGGCCGTCGCTCAAGCGTTGCTATAGAACGGCAAGAACGCCAACCCGACGCGTCAGCGAGGGCTGTTTGCGCAGCGGACGCGGGCTGCGTCCGCGTCGCTCGCTGACGCTTCGGGCTCGCAATTAAATGGCTTCACAACTGACAGCCGTCGATTATTGACGCGGCGACTGAAACACGCACATCACGATCGCGGGCTTCTTGAACGAATTGATCAGCCGGTGCGGCACGTTCGCATCGAAATATACACTGTCGCCTGCGGCGAGTTGATAGATTTGACCGTCGTACTCAAATTGCACGGCGCCGGACTCGACGAACAGAAACTCTTCGCCGGGGTGCGGCAACGCCTTCTCCCGGGCCACCCCGGGGGGAATCGTGATGAGAAACGGGTCCATCGACCGCGAAACCCGTTTATGAGCCAGCGATTCGTACACCGCCGTGTTGGTTTCGGACTGATCGCGGTCCACCACCTTTCGTTCGTTTCGTCGTACCAACACCAACGCGGGCTTCTCGTCCAGGCCTTTGAACAGGTCTGACAGCGTCACGTCGAACGCCCGAGCGATCTCCGCCAGCGCCGCCAGGGACGGCGTGATGCGGAAGTTTTCCACCTTCGAAAGCCAACTCCGCGTCTGCCCGGTGCGGGAGGCGACCTCCTCCAGCGTCAACCGGCGATCCAGCCGATGCGTTCTGATCCGCTGGGCGAGTTCGACAAGATTCACGACAGTTCCTCGACCGCTGACCGTTTGCCCCCGCCCCGCACGCATCAAGTCGTGCCGACGCGACCAGTATGCCGCTCCCCCGCCGTCCGACGCAATCCGGGCGGAAACAGCAGCAGAGTAGCGCCGCACGTCTGCCTGTATCCGGGCAGGGCGGGCTCATCCATTTCGGCGCCGGCGGGTCGGGCGGGCTGGGCTGGATGAGGGCGAAAGCGGGAGGGGCGGCGGAGGCGAGATCGGTTCCCGCACCGGCTATCGGGGGCGGCGTCCGGCGGATACGCTGTCGGACCGCGCCGAGCGTCGGGCGGCGACGTGCAGACGGTCGCCGCCGTACGCCCCGACCCGTGGTCCTCAGACCTTCCCGGATGGCAGCGGCGACATGACGAACGCCCGCGAGGACAGCCGCCCGCCGCCCGAACCGACGCCGTCGCCCGTGACGCCGTCGCCCGCACGGCCGCCCGCCGGTGAATCGCCGCAGGCGATTGCGGAGCGGATCGTCGCCCGCCGTCTCCAGCAGGTCCGTCGGGAGGAGGTGCTCGACACCTACGAGTCCCTGTTGAAGGCCGTCTGGGACCGCCTGACGCCCACGCTGGGCGACATCACCGTGCGGGTGCTGTTTGATCGGGCGATGTCCCGCACGGTCGGGCCGCACCCCGTGCTCGAAAGCGCCTCCGTGTCCCCCAAAGGACTCGATTTCGCAGGCTGCGCGGCGGCGATGGCCGACGACGCGGGGATCGACGTCCTGCGGGCGGCGTTGCGAGATTACGTCCTGAATCTGTTCGAACTACTCGCGGTCCTGACCGGCGACATCATCGTCCGTCAGCTCCTTGTGGAAATGGAAGTGGCCGCGTGACCGACCCTCAGACGCCGAATTCACAAACACCGAATTCGCAGACCTGCGAACCGCCGGCTCTCAACCGTGACAACCCCTCCGGGGACGGCGCGCCGACCACCGGCTGTCTGCCCACGGGCATCGCAGGTTTAGACGTCGTTTTGCACGGCGGACTGCCCGAACGCAGCCTTGTGGTGATCGCGGGCCGGCCCGGGACCGGTAAAACGGTCCTCACGCACCAAACGCTGTTCCACCATCTTAAAGACGGTCGCAAGGCCCTGTACCTGACGACGCTGGCGGAGCCCAGCATGAAGATGGTGCGGTATATGCAGACGTTCGGTTTCTACGACGCTTCGCAGGTCGACAAAACCCTGATCTACCGCAACGTCGGGGAAACGTTGCGGGTGGACGGGTTCGACGCCGCGCTGGAGGTGATCGACAAACTCATCAAAGAGTTCGAGCCGGCGTTCGTGGTGATCGATAGTTTTAAAGTGATCGATCGGATCGTACCCACCAGCGGGGACCGCGACGGCGGCGACGTGCGGGAATTCGCCTATCGCCTCGCCGTGCAGTTGACGGCCTGGAACGTGATGGGCTTTCTCGTGGGCGAATATACCGAAGCCGATATTTCCCACGACGGCGTGTTCACGATCGCCGACGGCATCGTGCATCTCAGCGTCGAGCGGCAGGCGATGTATACACAGCGCTATCTGGAGGTCATGAAGTTCCGCGGAACGGACTTCTTCGGCGGCCAGCACCCCTACCGGGTGACCTCGCAGGGGATCGACGTCTCCCCCCGCGTGAACGCTCAGGAGACGATCGTCGATCCGCCCACCGGCTCCGCACGCATCCTCTCGGGCGTAAAAGACCTGGACGCGATGCTGTACGGGGGCTTGAGGGAGGGCTCCGCGACGATGCTGGCGGGCGGGTCGGGGACCGGCAAGACGTTAATTGGATTGCAGTTTATCATGGCCGCCGCGGCGCGGGGCGAACGGTGCGTGATCGCCGGCTTTCAGGAAAACCCTCGCCACCTGGAGGACGTCGCCTCCGGTTTCGGCTGGGATCTGGCGGCCGTGAAGGAAAAGGGTTTGTTAGAGCACCTTTATCGTTCCCCGGTCGAGATCCAGCCGGACCGCCACTTCCACAAGATTCGTCAGGCCGTCGATCGCCCCGGTCCCGACGGCCCCACCCGCCTGTTGCTGGTGGACTCCATGAAAGATATCGAAGCCGGCACGGCGGACGCCGACCGCTACCGCGACTTCCTCTATTCAATGGTCATGGCGATCAAGAGCAAGGGCGTCACCCTGTTGATGACGAACGAGATCCCGGAACTGTTCGGGCCGTTTCAGTTTAGCGAGTACGGCGTCTCGTTCATTACGGACAGCATCATCGTGCTGCGGTACGTCGAGTTGGGCGGGTCGATGACCCGGGCGATCAGCGTGATGAAGATGCGGGGGTCCCAGCACAGCAAGGAGATCCGCGAGTTCGAGATCACCTCCGAGGGCCTGCGACTGCTGGACCCGATTAAAGCCTACACGGGCGTCATCACCGGCATCCCGGCCGGCGGCGGCTCGCCGGGGGTGCGGCATCTCCCGGGGCAGGCGCGATTTGTCGTCGAAACGCTCAAGCGGCTCGGACCGTCCGACTCCGTCTCGCTGGCGAGCGAATGCGAGATGGAACCGAGCGGCGTGCGGGCGGAACTGGACGCGCTCGAACAGCAGGGTTTGGTGCTGCGGGTGCCGGAGGCGGGGCGGGACCTGTTTCGGGTCGTCGGCTGATCGACGGATCGCCCCCCGTCCCCCTCCCCTCGCAGCGGTTAAAGCCCCCCCGTGTCCGATATCAAAACCCTGCCGACCGGCGTGCCGCACCTCGACGGGGTGCTGGGCGGCGGACTGCCGGTCTATTCCTGTCAGATCTTCGCCGGTGATCCGGGCGCGGGCAAAACGATCCTCGCCCAGCAGATCGCCTTTCGCCTGCTGAAAACCCGGCCCGGGGCGAGGGCGCTGTACCTCACGACGGTCTCCGAGCCGCTGCCCAAGGTCGTGCGGTTCGTGCAGCAATTTTCGTTCTTCGACCCGACGACGGTGGGGGAGCGGTTGCGGTTCGGCGACCTCGGCGACGCCCTCCGCGTGCTGCCGCCGGAGCGGGCCGGTCAGGCGGTGATGAAGATGGTCGAGGACCACGGCGCCGACCTGCTGGTGATCGATTCCTTCCGGGCGATCCGCGACCTGAACGCCGGCGGGGGGAACGACCGGGCGCGGGGCGACACGTTCCGGCTGTTCGTGCACGACCTCGTCAGCCGGCTCGCCGGCGCACGGGTCACGACGCTGCTGTTGGGCGAGTATGACCGGTCGGACCTGTCGAGCCTGGCGGAGTTCGCCGTCGCCGACGGGATCGTGTTCCTCGGGACGACCGATCAGTACGGCGAACATCAGCGGAGCTTGCAGGTCTTAAAGATGCGGGGGCAGGCGGCGGACTTGCGGCCGTTCCCGTTCCTCATCACCGGCGACGGGGTCAAGCTGTTGGCGTCGTCCGCCACGGTCGCCGAGCCGCATCGGCCGCCGGCCCCGCATCGCGTGCCGACCGGCGTGGCCGGGCTGGACGCGCTGCTGGACGGCGGCATCCCCGGCGGGCGGGCGTCGCTGCTGTCCGGTCGTTCCGGCACCGGCAAGACGACGCTCGGCGTGCAGTTCCTGCGACAGGGCTGCGAGGCCGGCGAGAAGAGCCTCCTGGTGACCTTCGAGCAAGCGCCTGATCGCCTGCGGGAACTCGCCGCCGGGTTCGGGTGGGACCTTACCGCCCACGAGGCGGAGGGCCGGCTGAAGATTCTGCACATCCCGCAATCGGGCGTGCGCGTCATGCCGAACCTGGATCTCATTTCACGCGTCGTCAAGGAGTTCGCTCCGGACCGGGTGCTGTTGGATTCGCTCTCCGCTTACCTGCATCGCGTGCCGGACTCGGGGTTGCAGCGTGACCTCACCTACCGGCTGGTCTCCCTGGTGCAGGAGGCCGGGGCGGTCGGTCTGCTGGTCAGCGACGTGCCGGCGGAGGGGGAGGAGCGGCAAAGCAAGTTCGGCGTGGAGGAAACCGTCGCCGACGGGGTCGTTCTGCTCAGCACCGCGAGCGGCGAGTACGGCCAGCGTCGCTACCTCGAAGTGCCCAAGATGCGGGCGTGCCCGCACGAGACCGGTCGCCGCCGCATGACGATCGGTCCCGCCGGCGTCGAAGTGTTCTATTCCTCCGCCAAACCGAGCGAACCGGTGCCCTGCCCAGAGAAGATCGCGTTCGGCCCGATGGCGCCCGCGTTAGAGTCCGGCCTGCCTTACGGGACGACTTGGCTCGTCCGCGGCCCCGGCGGCGCCGGCAAGACGACGCTGCTCCAGCAGTTCGTCGCCGATGGCCTCGCGGTGGGCGACACGGTGCTGTACCTCACCCTCGATTCCCCCCAGGATCGCGTGCGAAGACAGATGGCGTTGCTGGGCATCGACGTCGCGGAGCCGGAGGCGAGCGGGCAGCTGAAACTTCTGCTCGCCGGCGCCCCGACCGCCGGCCGCCCCCGCCACGCCGACCGGCTGGACCTCACCGATCCGGAATCGCTGCTATTTCAACTCGATCGGGCCGTCGAGGAGATGCGGAACCCGATCCGGGTGGTGATCGATTCGCTGTGGCCGCTGGCGGCGCGGCTGAGCCCGGAAGCGTTCGCCAGCCTCGTGTCGCAGAAGAACCAGATCCTCCGCCGGCCCCACGTCACCCTGATGGACACGCTATCGGCGAAAGCGCTCGACGAGCGGATCGGCATTCGCGTCGAAACCGCGTACGACACGGTGCTGTACCTGGCTCGCAACGCGGTCGGCGCCGGTCCGGCGGACGCCGCGGACCGGCGTATCAGGCTGACGATCAACAAGATCCGGGGCGCCGCGGTGAAACGGGGGCATGTCGACCTCACGGCGATCCCCGGCCGCGGGCTCATCGCGGACGATTTCGACGCCTTGGCCGCTCCCGCCCGGGAGCCAAACGAACCCGCTTGACAGAATCGCGCGACGCCGGATGGTGGTGACGATCGACGGCACGGTCGCCGCGAATCTTGTGCAGTCACGGACGGTACGGACGACGATGATCGATGCAAGAATCCGCGTGGACGACCCACGGTTCGCTCCGGCGTCAGCGGGCTCGATCAGCGTTCGCTCCTCGCCCAAAGCTGGTCTCCGACGATCCGTGCCGGCGGCTTCCGACAAGCTGGACGCGATCCGTGAGGAACTTGCCGCCCGCACGTTCGAATTAGAGGTGCTGCACGCCGTCGCGGAGGGCATCGGCCGCAGCCCGACCTACGAAGACGTGTTCAGGACCCTGCTGATCCAAGCACAGTCGGCGATCCCGTACGACGTGGCCGCCGGGCTGCTATTCGGGGACGCCCAACCGGCCCTGTACCTGTGCGAGGCGAGGGCGTTGTCGCCGACCGGACGGACGGAAGTCGAACGCCGGTTGCGGGATGCGGCGGAACTCATCGCCGGGCGTGCCGTCGGCGAAGGCGACTTCGCGGTCACCCAGCTGCAAGCCGACTGCGGCGCGGCGTCCAGCGTGTCGGAGCAGCCGGTGGGCTCCCTTCGCAGCTTCTTTCAGGTGCCGATTCTGACCGCGGACGGGCCGGTCGGTCTCCTACTGCTGGGGGCTGCGGCGGAGGACGCCTTCAAAGAAGGACACGTCCGGCTGCTCTCGACGCTGGGGCAGCAGGCGGCCGCGGTCGTCGCTCGACTTCGCGAAGCCCGCCGCGCCCGCCGCCGTCGTCTGCGAGACATCGTCGATCACCTTCCTGACGGCGTCGTGCTGCTGAACGGCCGGGGCGTGGTGGAAGCGATCAACCCCGCCGCCCAGGACCTGCTAAACCGCAGCGGCCCGAACGGGTTCGACGGCTCGTCGAACGGTCGCGGTCATACCATCGGCCGTCGGCTGGAGACCATCGCCGGGCTGCCGGTCGCCCGACTCGTCTGCGGCCCCGCCGTGGAGGTGGAGTTCGGAGACCGCGGCGTCGACCACAGCCGCTTCATGCGGATCGAGGGGGTGCGGTTGCCGGAGGCGACGGCGTCCGCCGCGACCGAGTGCCCGGCGGGCGCCGATCGCCTGCTGGTGCTCCGCGACGTCACGGATCGCGTCCAGTGGGAGGAGACGCTCCGCCGCTCGCACGAGGAGCTCGAAGGCAGGGTCGCGGAGCGCACCACGGAGCTCTCCCGTCGCGCCGACCAACTCGCCCGGCTTGCCACCGAGTTGACCTTCGCGGAGCAGAGGGAGCGCCGCCGCTTGGCCGTCGTGCTGCACGACCACCTCCAGCAGATGCTCGTCGGATCCAAGTTCACGCTGGGCTCGATCGCCGCCGATCTGGAGGGCGTTTGCGCGGAGCGCGTCGGGGACGTGCTCAACACGCTCGACGAAGCCGTGGACGTCTCCCGGTCGCTGACGGTCGAGTTGTGCCCCCCGATCCTGCACGACGGCGGCCTGCCGGCCGGGCTGAACTGGCTGGCGAAACATATGGGCGAGAAATACGGCCTGTCCGTCACGACCACCGCCGATCCCGACGCGGACCCCGGCCGCGCCGACATTCGGGCGTTGCTGTTCCAAGCCGCCCGGGAGTTGCTGTTCAACATCATCAAGCACGCCGGCGTCACCGAGGCGACGTTGACGCTGGGTCTCCGCGGCCGCGATCGGGTGACGCTCACGGTCTCCGATCGCGGTCGCGGGTGCGATCCGCAGGAAGTGTTCGGCGGCCCGAACGAAGCCGGCGGGTTCGGCCTGTTCAGCATCCGCGAGCGTCTGACCCTACTGGGCGGCACGTTGAGCGTCGCCAGCAAGCCCGCTGCCGGCGCCGCCTTCACCCTCGACGCCCCCATTGAAATTGACACCGACGAACCCACGTTGACGGCGAACGACGCTCTTGAGCCCCGGGCTGCGCAGGCGGTCCCGACCGCGATCCGCGTGCTGATCGTGGACGATCACAGGGTTCTCCGCCGCGGCCTCACGATGATGATGGCCGGGGAGGACGGCATCGACGTGGTCGGGGAGGCCGCCGACGGCGCCGAGGGCGTCGCCAAAGCGGGCGAGTTGCACCCGGACGTGGTCCTGATGGACTTCTCCATGCCGCGGATGAACGGCGTGGAGGCGACGAAGTTAATCGTCGCGGACTGTCCCGCGACGCGCGTCATCGGCCTGTCGATGTACGAGGAGTCCGATCGAGCCGACGCCATGACCGCCGCCGGCGCCTGTGCGTATCACACGAAGAACGGCGACCCGGCCGGGCTGCTGGCAACGATTCGCTCCACCCGCGACCGGCCCCGCTGAAGGCCGCTCGGGCGGGTGTGAGCCCCTGTGCGTTCATATGAGTGGCGGCCTGATTGCTGCGTGAGCCTTCGTCGCGGCGATTTGGGCGGCGTACGTCCCCTGCCCGCGGTGGGTGACGCCGGGGAGGAGATCGCCGAAGGCGTTGACCTCCAGCACGGCGTGGGAGCGACCGCCGGGAGCGATCAGCACGTCTTGGCCGGTCATGAGCGTGTCGGGAAACGCCGCGGCGGTTTGACGGACCGTCGCTTGGATCGCGGCCCACCGCTCGGAGCCGCACAGCCGTCGCACCGCCGCCACGTCGCCACGACGGCCGCCGAGGTGCAGATTCGTCAGCGGGGATCGGGCGGTTCGCACCACGGTGTGCCGCGGCTCCCCGGCGACGGACACGATCCGCAGGTCCAGCGCCCGCCCGCCGAGCGACGCCTTCGGCAGCCACCGCTCGACGTGCACCCGATGCAGCGCCAAGGCGTCGATCAACGCCCGCACGTCGTCATCGTCGGCGTATCGGCGGAGCTTCAGCGAATTATAGAGACTCACGCCGCCGCCGCCGCGAACCAGTTCGGCGGACGTGACCGCAGACCAGCCGCCCCGACCCCGTCGCACCGCGACCACGCCGCTGGCGGACGACCCGTGGGCGAGCTTCACGAACACGCGATCGGCGGCGGCGGCGGTCATCCGCGCCTCCAACTCGTCGAACCCGCCGATCAGCCCCGCGCCCTGGGGAGGCAACCCCGCCGCCACCGGCACGCCCGCCGCCGCAAGGCGCCGGTGACAGGCGATTTTGTCGAACATCAGCGCCACCCCCGCCGCCGGAGCGGTCCAAGACACGCCCCGTCCGGCAAGGCGACGATCCCAGTCGGTGAGCACGTTCCGCAGGCCGAGAAACCACTGCCGCGGGTGCAGGATGAGCCCGCGATCCTCGGTGAGTCCGGCGAGCACGCGGCCGCCGATCGTCGGACCGCCTTCCGCTTCCGCCGCGGCGAGCCCGGCGGCGAGCAGCCCCTTCTCCACGGCGAAGTTTTCGCCCGGCGAATCAATCCGCAGCACGGCCCCCGCCGGAACTTCTTCGATCGACCGTCGGCCGGACAGCAGGTCGTGCCAGGACAGCACAGTCGCCGGCGGCTCGCCGAACTCGGCCAGCGCCCGCTGGAACAGCGTGACCCGCCGGTTCTCCGGGTTGCCGATCAGCGCCCAGGGCCGCGGGTCGCCCGCCGCCTCCATGCCCACCGCCCCCGTGCCCGCCGCCTCCGTGCCCGCCGCCTCCGTCTGACTCACTCGCCGACGGCGACGTAGCGGTGCAGTTCGCCGTCGCCCCAGTCATCCGGCTCCTGCGGGTGGCGGGCGTCCAACTCGCAGACCGCGGCCCGCAACCGCTCGACGGCAGGCGGTGTGATGTAGTGGTGGCGGACGTCGAGCCGGTCGAGGTCGCTGATCCACGCCGCCCCCGCCAACGCCTCCGCCCCGACGTCGCCCAAAGCGCCCAGCGATAGATCGAGCGTCGTGATCCGCCCCGGTCTCGGACGACCGGCGAGAACCGCGGCGGTCGCGTCGGCGCGGCAGTCGTTTCGCAGGCCCAAGTGCGTCAGCCCCTTCATCACCGGAGCGTCGAGCAGTTCGAGCAGCACGTCGCCGGTCACCTCGTTGCCGTACCCCTCGTCGCCCAACCAGAGTTCGAGCGCTTCCAGCTTCGGCAACCGGGCGGCGGCGACCTCCCGGGCGACGGTCGCCGGCAGCCCGCCGCACTCGATCGTGAGCGACCGCAGAGCGTCGTGCGACGGCCGGCCGAGGCTCAGGTCCTGCGAGCCTCGCACCCGGAGTTCCTCCAGCGCCGGGAACGCCCCGAACAGCGGGGAGAGGTCGCACTGATTGATCCAGGACATCTCCGTCTCCTCCTGGACGATGTCTCCCAGATACAACGCCCGCAGGTTCGGCAGGCGGTCGCGAGCGGCGACGAGAGCCTCGACGGTCGCCTCCGAACTGCCCCCCTCGAACGCCGCCGCCCACGGTCCGACGACCAATGCTGCAATCCCTGCCGCGGCTGGATCGTCTAGCAGATCCGCAAGTCGATCAGGAAACTCGTCGCTGGTGTCGTAATCGCAGCCGATCGAGACGGCAACGTCGCCGGCCGGTAATCCTTGATCCGGCTCGTACTCGCGTATCGGAAGACCGTGGAACTCCGTGGCGTGCACGTCGTTCGTCGGGAGCGGGCCATCGTGCGGTTCAGCCATCGATCAACGCTCCGTCCGGAACTGAGGGGGGGGAGGAGTTCGGAAAAATCCTGCTCGTCGGCACATTCAGCATTGCGACGACGTGACGCGACCGTACACTCGTCCACCACTGGCGTCAACGATCGTCGTAGACGTTTTCTCCCGAACGAAATCGAACGGAGCGGTCCGATGTGGCGGCATGGGGATGTGTTCCTGCAAACGATTGAGCAGATGCCGGACGGCGTTCGCAAACTGCCGCACGTCACGCTGGCCCGGGGCGAATCGACCGGCCACTGCCACCGCGTGCGGGAGCAGGGCGTCGCGGAACTCTTCGCCGCGACGGGGCCTTCCTCCAGCGACGGGGATCTGTATCTGAAGGTGACGGGCGAGAAGGCCACGCTGGTCCACGAGGAGCACGGGCCAATCGAGTTGGGCCCCGGGCTGTATCGATCGTGGATCCAGCGGGAGTATTCGCCGGAGCGGATCCGTCGGGTGATTGACTGATGAAGCCGCCGTTCGCTGCTGTCTGGGCGCCCGCGAAACCGCAGGCGTTCTTCCGGTGCGTACCCGCCATTCACACTGTATTTTGCTCATGAAGACCGGTTCTTGCGCATGAAGACCGTCACATCTGCTGCCGATCTTGAAACCGGCGGGACGTATCGAGCGGTCGACCTGAGCGGGTCGGCGATCGAAGAGTTGCCGCCGGGTCTGACGGTGCGGTTTCACCTGAGTCTGAAAGATTGCGTCCACCTGCGCCGGTTGCCGGACGGGCTGCGGGCCGGGTCGATTGATCTGTCCGGCTGCACCTCGCTGGAGCGGTTGCCGGAGGGGCTCAACGCGTCGTTTCTCGACATCAGCGGGTGCGCCCAATTGGAGGAGTGGCCGGAGACGGGGGAGGTGTCGGTGGGGCGACTGCGGATGCGGGACTGCATCGGGTTCCGTGGGACGCCGCCGTGGTTGGGGCCGGTGGCGCAGCTCGATCTGGCCGGCTGCGTGGGGATTCGAGAACTGCCGGAGAGGTTGGAGGTGACGTCGTGGATCGACGTGGGCGGCACGCCGATCACGCGGCTGCCGACGGCGCTGCGGGGCGTGGGGCTGCGGTGGCGGGGGGTGACGGTGGACGAACGGATCGCGTTTAGCCCCGATGAGATCACCGCCGTCGAGGTGCTCGCCGAGCCCAATGCGGAGCTGCGGCGGGTCAAGATGGAGCGGATCGGGTTCGATCGATTCGTCGCCGAGGCGGAGCCCAAGGTGCTGGACACAGACACCGATCCCGGCGGCGAGCGCCGGCTGCTGCGTGTCGAGTTGGAAGACGACGAACCGCTGGTGGTCGTCGCCGTCTCCTGCCCGTCCACCGGCGGCCGCTACGTGCTGCGGGTCCCGCCGAAGACGAAGACCTGCCGCCAAGCGATCGCCTGGACGGCCGGCTTCGACAACCCCGCCGACTACGCCCCGCTGGTGGAGACGTGAGCAGCGGAACGACGATCGACGCGAACCACGAGATCAGCCGGCGGGACGTGCTGTTCGTCACGCTCGACACGCTGCGGTACGACGTGGCGGCGGGCGCCCTCGCCGCGGGTCGCACGCCGCACCTGGCTTCGCTGTTACCCGGCGGGCGCTGGGAACGGCGACACTCGCCGGGCAGCTTTACGCTCGCCGCTCATCACGCCTTCTTCGCCGGGTTCCTACCCACGCCCGCCGAACCGGCTGCCGATCCGTCGGGTTCGCATAAGCGGTTGTTCGCCTCCAGGTTCGCCGGCAGCGAGACGACCGGCGCCCGCACGTTCGTTTATGAGGAGGCGACGTGGGTCGAAGCTCTCGCCGCCCGTGGACATCGGACGATCTGCGTCGGCGGGGTCGGGTTCTTCAACAAGCGGTCGCCCCTGTGCCGCTCGCTGCCGGGGCTGTTCGGGGAGAGTTTTTGGTCGGAAGCCATGGGGGTGACGGGGGGCGATTCGACCGCGGCCCAGGTGCGGCTGGCGTGCGATCTGCTGGGCGGGACGCCGGCCGATCGGCGGGTCCTGCTGTTCGTCAACGTCTCCGCGATTCACCAGCCGAACTATCTGTTCGCCGACGATGCGACGGCTAGCGCGACGACGGATTCGCCCGACACGCAGGCCGCGGCGTTGGCGTATGTCGACCGCTGTTTGCCTCCGTTGTTCGAAGCGTTGCGGGCCCGCGGCGGGGCGTTGTGCGTAATCTGCTCCGACCACGGCACCGCCTACGGCGAGGACGGGTACCGCGGGCATCGGCTGGCGCACGAGGTCGTTTGGACCGTGCCCCACGCTGAGTTCGTGCTGAAGGGGACGGGGGAATGACCGTTGCTACAAGCGAGGCTCCGGCGGTCGCCGACCACCCGCTGGACGGCGGCAATCCGTTCGTCGGGTACGCCTACAGCTATCCGCATAAATCGGCCTATCGCACGCTTAGGTCCCCGGCGTCGTTGGGCGAGGCGTGGGCGCACGAATCGCGGGACGGGCTGTTTTTATACGCCCACCTGCCGTTCTGCGAGGTGCGGTGCGGGTTCTGCAACCTGTTCACGCTGGCGAATAGCGGTTCCGACCTCGTTCGCCCGTACCTGAACGCCTTGCGGGCGGAGTCGACCGCCGTCCGCGACGCCCTGCCGGACGCCCGCTATGCCGGCGTTGCGTTGGGCGGGGGAACGCCGACTTACCTGGACGAGCGAGAACTGGGTGAACTGCTGGACCTGCTCAGTGAGATGTTGGGGTCGGACGCCCGCGGCCTGCGCGTCCTCCTGCGAAGCGTCGCCGGCGACGCTGACCGCGGAAAAAGCGTATCTGTTGCGGGCGTGGGGCGTGGACCGGCTGAGTTTGGGGGTGCAGTCGTTCGACGCTGCGGAGGCCAAGCGGCTCGGCCGTCCGCAGAAGACCGCGGAGGTGCACCGGGCGATCGGCTTCGCCCGGGACGCGGGGTTCCCGATCCTCAATCTCGACCTCATCTATGGCACGCCGGGACAATCGCGGGAGGCTTGGCTGCGGTCGGTGGACGCGGCGGTGCGGACTGAGGCGGAAGAGATCTATTTATATCCGCTCTACGTGCGAGAGCTCACCGGCCTGGGCAAGACGCGGGTCGAACCGAACGACGGGCGACTCGCGGCGTATCGAGCCGCCCGCGACCGGCTGTTGGAGGCGGGATACCGGCAGCGTTCGCTGCGGATGTTCGCCAAACCCAACCTCGGGCCGGACGCCGGCGACGACGGGCCGGCGTATAACTGCCAGACGGACGGGATGGTGGGTCTCGGCTGCGGCGCCCGGTCCTATGCGGGGCCGTTGCATTATTCAACGGAATACGCCATCGGCCGCGCCGGCGTGCGGGCGATCCTCACGGACTACGTCGGCCGAACCGTCGACGATTTTCGCGTCGCCCGGCACGGTCACCGCCTCGCCCCGGAGGATCGCCGTCGCCGGTTCGCGCTCCAGGGCGTGCTGCAAACGGAGGGGATGGACGCCGTCGCATACCGTCGGGCCTTCGGCGTCGATCCGCTCGTCGACCTGCCCCAGCTCGTTGAATTAATTGATCGCCAGCTTGTCGCGTGGGACGGAGATCGTTTGAAGCCGACGACGCACGGGCTGGAGCGATCGGACCTTATCGGCCCGTGGCTGTATTCGGAAACGATCGTTCAATTAATGGCGGAGGGGCCGGTTCGATGAACCTCACGCTCCTGTACCGCGGCACGCTGTCGAGCTGCAATTATGACTGCCCGTATTGCCCGTTCGCTAAACATTGGGAATCCCCCGCGGAACTGCGGGCCGATCGGGCGGGGCTGGACCGGTTCGTCGACTGGGTCGCGGGGCGAACGGAATATACCTTCTCCCTGCTGTTCACCCCCTGGGGCGAAGCGCTGGTGCGGCGCTGGTATCGGGACGCGGTGGTGACGCTCTGCAACCTGCCGCACGTCCGGCGGGTCGCGGTGCAGACGAATCTGTCGGTGAACCCCCGCTGGCTGGCGGCGGCGGACCCGGCGACCGCCGCGTTGTGGTGCACCTATCATCCCGGGCAGGTCGGTTCGTCCGAAGAGGCGGGCCGAGCCGCTTTTCTCGGTCGGCTCGCCGTCCTGGACGGCTTGGGGGTGCGGTACAGCGTGGGCGTGGTCGGTCGCCGGGAGCATCTCAAGGCCATCGAAGCCTTGCGAGCGGAACTGCGGCCGGACGTGTATCTGTGGGTGAATGCGGAAAAGGACGAGCCGGGGCACGACGCCGCGGCGTTGGTCGCGGCGCTGACGCGGGTCGATCCGCTGTTCGCGACGAACCTCGCCGATCATCCCAGCCGCGGGCACGCCTGCCGCACCGGGTGGGACGTGTTCACCGTCGACGCCGACGGCGACGTGCGGCGCTGCCACTTCGTCAAACAGGTCGTCGGGAATCTGCACGACGACACATTTCCCGCGAATCGGGCTCGGACCGCCTGTCCGAACCCGACCTGCGGGTGTCACATCGGGTACGTCCACCTGGAGCGCCTGGGCCTGAACGCCGTCTACGGCGACGGTCTGTTGGAGCGCATTCCCGTTCGGGCGTCTCCCGCCCGTTGAACGCCGGCAAGTTGAACGCCCGCCCGTTAAATCCCCCAAAGTCTCGCGTTTCGTGCCCGCCCATCCGCCCGCATCCGCTGATCGGACCGACGCCGCACTCTGGTTCATTCAAACGCTCGGGCAGGAGTTGGGGCCGTTTTCCGGAGCGATCCTGCGGCAGATGGCGGACGATGGGCAGGTCACCCCGGACACTCCCGTTCGCCGTGGCTCGTCCGGCCCGTGGCGGATCGCAGACGACGTGACTGGCCTGCGGTTCCCCCGGTGGCCGCCCGCTCGCCCAAACCCGGCGCCCTCCGCGCCCGCGACGACCGCTGGACCGCCGCCGTCCCCGCGACCGTCGGCGCCGCCGCCAATCGACGCGGGGCCGCCGCAGGCGCTGGCGGCGGCGCCACGGACGCGGGCGCTGTCGGACACGCTCGGCCGCGGCGGTGCTCGGCGGGCAGGGTTCGGGACCGGATTCGCCTGCGGGTTCGGAGCGGCCATTCTCATGGGAGCCGTGGTCGCGGGGGCGGCGGTGATGCTGGACGGCGCCGGCCTGGGCGGGGGGTCCGCTCCGACCTTGCTGCGGGCGGCGGTCGGCGACGGGCAGCGGGAGGCGGTGTCGGCTCACCTCCGGGAAACGCTGAACGATCCCGACTTCGACGTGGTCGAGTGGAGCGATTCGCTGGAACTAAACGTCGACGCCCGCGACGCCGCCCATCGCCGCAGCCGTCAAGCGTTTCAGGAGGAGAGCGACCGCCGCCTCGCCGCGATCCGCGGCGGCGCCCGCGCCGCCTCGCTGCCGCCGTTCATCGAGCGGCCGCTGCTGTCCGCGGCGACCGGCGCCGCGGCCCGGGACGCTCCGCTGCACATTCAGCCCCTCCGGTTCCGGGCTCGCAACGGGTTCGGGGCGAAGGTGCTGGCGACCCGCTATTTTTTCGTCAGCGACGGCGCCGTGGTCGCCTCGGTGGACCTCGACGACGTCAGCGAACCCGGCTTGCAATTCCTCCTCGATCTGCGGGCGGGCGAAGATTTCATCGCCGACCCGACCGACCCACCGACTGATTCGAAATGACAGCACGGCCAGCGGACGTCCCGCGAGACGTTTCACTTCCGGACGACCGGGTGTCGGGTGACGGTCAGATCCGAGAACGTCACCGCGGCGCCTTTGAAGTGGCCGTTCAGCCGGGGGAGGAACACCAGTTCCCCGCCGGCGGCAAGCTCCACCGCGACCGCCGGCAGGGCGGTCGTCTGCTGGTCGGGCACCTTGACGGTGCCGACCTGGGCGGCGCCGGCGGCGTTCTTGCGGAGCAGGTCGATCCGCAGGTCCGCCTTGCCGTCCCAGAACCGCGGCTTCACGGCGCCGGACACCACGTACGTGCCGGCTTCCGGAGCGACAAACGTCAGGCCCGCCAGTCGTTCCCGCTGCGGCGTGCCGTGCTTGGCCCGGATCTCGATTTGAAGGCCGTCGGGGCGACGCTCCGCCTTGGGCTGCCCGCCAAAGCTGTCCGCCGGGGCCTCCCAGCGGGTGCCCTTCCAGATGAGCGGGCGGTAATGATCCGGCCGGGCGGGGTCCGGCGGCCAGATTTGATCCAGCCGCCAGACGCCCACGCCGTCCGCCGCCGCGGGGTTGCCGACTTTGCCGTCCCAGGCCGCCGGCAGTTCGTACACGCCGCCGGCCTTGGCGAAGGATTCCTCCCGTCGATCCAGCGGGCGTAGCAATTCAAGCCACGCCGTCCCGGAGAGCGGCTCGGCGCCGTCCGTGAGTCGGTCCGTGAATAAATACAATGGGTTGCCCAGCGCCGGCAGCACGACAGTCTCGCCTGCGGTCGCGGTGCGGCCGACGGTGTCTTCCAGCGTCACGGCGCCCAGTCCGTCGGGCAGGCGGAGGGTGACGGGGCCGTCCTCGCTGCCGTCGGCGAACAGGGCGACCACGCCGCGGCCGTTCCGTAAGTCTTCGAACACGCAGCACACCGCCCCCGGCGGACGCACGATCCCGACCGGTTCGCTGAGACCCAGGTGATGGCACAGGACGTTCCATCCGGCGACCAACGGCAGCGGTTGGCCGTCCCAGTCCCACAATTGCGTGCCGGGGCCGGCGTAGTCCCAAAAACTCATCCCGTGCCCTTCGTAGCCGGTATGAAACAGGATCGTTTTTTCCTGCCCGGCGGCGGTCATCTCGACCACGCTGGCAAGTTGCCCGGCGACGCTCTGGGCGCTGGTGAGGTGCGTCGCCGCCGCGGGGGCGTCGGTCGCGGGGTTGGTAAAGGACCAGCCTTCGTTGAACCAAAGTTCCAGATGCCCGGCGCCCAATGCTGCGAGCCGATTCTTCATCCGCTGGATGGACGCGGCGTCCGTCAGGCGGCCGGCGTGATAATCGTGCCAGCTGATAATGTCCACGTCCGCCCCGCCGGTCGCCTTGAGCCACGCCTCATTGATGCCGCTGGGCACGGAGAATAAATTGTTGACCATCACCCGGGCCTGCGGGTCGGTCGATTTGATCAGTTTTGCGGTGCGGGCGACGAACTTCACATATTCTTCCCTGAAGCCGTCCTTCCAGCGATCCAGTTCCGGTTCGTTTTGCAGCTCGAACACCACCGGCCGCCCCTTGTGATGGAGAACGGCGGCGACGACGAAGCGGTCCCAGGCGGTGCGGTTGGCGGGGGAAAGATCCTCCCACCGCGGGTCGTCGGCGGGCCAGCGCATGTCGCGCGGCAGGGGGTGATCCTTGTCCATCGCCCACTGCGGCCAGCCGTACAGCACCAGGTGCGTGCTGATGCCGAGGTTCTCCAGCAGGGCGACCTCCTCGTCCGGCCAATCGTATTCCCCCTCCTTCGGCTCCAATGCGTGCCACTTGCCGCGGGGATACCACCGGCACCACCCGAAGCCGATTTGCCGAGCCAGCCCCGCGGTGACCGGCCCGCGGAACGACCCGCCGAACCGCTCCGCCGGGTTCACCACGCTGGGCTCAAACGGGTGCGGCAGACTGGTGACGGGCCAGTCGGACGAACTCACCAAGCCGGCCGTCGGTTCGTTTCCCAGAATCTCCACGGCCGTGCGGGCTCGTACGCAGCCGGCGTGGGGCAACCGGAGCGAGCGCGACAGCGAAACCGTTCCGCCGGCGGGCAGCGTGATGGTCTCGGCGTCGGCTTCCTCCAGCAGCCGTTCGCCGGTCCAGTCCGCCCACTGCCACCGCACGACCGTCTCGAAGGGGACGGCGGTGCGATTATGAACGTGGGCGACGACCTCCACCTCCGCATCCGCCGGCAGCAGGTTTCCCGACGGCACGTAGCCGGGCAGGCCGCGGACCTCCGTGACGATTTCCATCGTCGGCAGCGGGGAGGGCATCGGCGTGCCGTCGGCGGCGGCGAACGACACCCGCACGTCGTCGATTTCCCGCCCCGGCGAGCCGCCCAGCACGATCATGTACCGGCTGTGCGGCCAGAACCCGGTCGCGGGGACGTCGGCCTTGAAGGTCGCTTCAAAGCGCTGCCAATCCGCGGTGAGCGCGCGACGGACGGCGCCGTCCCGGTTCCACAGGCGCTTCGCTTGCTGGCCGACCTCCCGGGCGGAGGGCGTCAGGCTGATCTCCGCGGTCCCCGCTCCGTCGGGTCGGGAGGAGCGAGCATCGAAGGAGACGGTGACCGTCGACCCGCGGGGGCAGTCGATCGGGGCGCTCATCACGGCTCCGCCGTCCTGTCGCAGGGCGTAGCGGCCGGAGGGCGTCGGGCGGTCGGCGGTTCCCTCGATCAGCCGGCACTGCTTCGGATCCACGCCGTGCCAATAGTGCAGGCCGCCCTCGAACGAGCCGTTCCGCACGAACCCGACGTTCAGTGGTTCCGCGGGGGCGGCGCCGTCCGCGGCGGGCAACAGCAGGGCGAGGGCGAGGGACGCGAGCATCGGCGGCGGCGGCAAGGCGGGGGCGGACGGGGCGGGAGCGGGTGTCTGATCTTTGTCGCACGCCCGGCCGACCGGAAAGCTCGTCCGGATTCGCGGGCGCCGATCCGACCTGAGGATCTCGCCGGGAGGTCGGTGCGAGCGGGAGGAGCGGCGGCGACGTGCGACGAGCGGACGCGGGGGTTTTCCGCCTCGGCCCTCGGCGAAGCTCCCATCGGGGTTGCGACCGCGGGGCCGGCCGTCACAATCCTCCCCGCCGCACCACGTCCCCGCCCGCGCCGCCGCCCCGGCGAACGCCCCCGCATGATCCAGTCCGCACCCCAGACCTCCGTCGGCCGGGCGACCGGCGACCGCGGCCGGCTCATCCAGGTCCCCCGCGGGTTGGATCTGCCGATCGCCGGGGCGCCGGATCAGACGAAGATCGACGTCAAACCGGCCGCCCGCGTCGCCCTGCTGGGCGACGACTACGTCGGTATGAAGCCCACGATGCGGGTCGCCGAGGGCGACCGCGTGAAGCGCGGCGACGTGGTGTTTGAGGATAAGAAGACGGAGGGCGTGCTGTTCACGGCGCCGGCGTCCGGCGTGGTCTCGGAGATCAATCGCGGGGCGAAGCGGAAGTTCCTGTCGCTGGTGATCGACGCCGAGGGCAACGAGGCCGCGGAGTTCCCGGTGTACGAGGGCGATCTCGCCGGACTCACCCGCGATCAGGTCCGCGACGGACTGGTGAATGCGGGGCTGTGGCCGGCGTTCCGGGCTCGGCCGTTCGGCAAAACGCCGCCGCCGCTGAGCGCTCCGCACAGCATCTTCGTGACCGCGATCGACACCAACCCGCTCGCCCCGGACCCGGTGATCGCGATCGGGGAGAAAGCCGATTTCTTCCGCTACGGCCTGCAACTTCTGCCGCATCTCACCGGCGGGCCGGTGTACCTGTGCACCGCCCCCGGGGCGAACCTGCCGGGCGGGGATCTGCCGAAGATCGAGGTCCGTGAGTTCGCCGGGCCGCACCCCGCGGGGTTGGCCGGAACGCACATTCACGTGCTCGACCCGGTGCACAATCGCAAGACGGTGTGGCACGTCGGCTATCAGGACGTGATCGCGTTCGGCGAACTGTTCGCAACCGGGCGGGTCTCCGGCGAACGGCTTGTCTCGCTGGCCGGTCCGCAGGTGAAAGAGCCCCGGCTGGTCCGCACGACCGCGGGGGCGGATCTCGCGGCCCTGACCGACGGCGAGTTGAAAGCCGGCGTGAACCGCGTGATCTCCGGCAGCGTGTTCGCCGGCCACACGGCCCTCGGGCTGCACGCCCCGGAGCATATCGAGTTCCTCTCCCGCTATGCGAATCAGGTGAGCGTGTTGCTGGAAGGCAACGAACGCGAGTTCCTCGGCTGGCAGAAGCCGGGGTTCGACAAGTACAGCGTCCGGCGGATCTTCGCCTCGGCGCTCTCGCCGGGCCGCAGCATGAACTTCACCACCTCCACGGGCGGCTCCCGCCGGGCGATGGTTCCGTTGGGAATGTATGAGGACGTGATGCCGCTGGACATCGAGCCCACCTTCCTGCTGCGGGCTCTCATCACAGACGACACGGAGAACGCCCAGCTCTTGGGGGCGTTGGAGCTGATCGAGGAGGATATCGCCCTGTGCACGTTCGTCTGCCCCGGTAAGACGGACTACGGGCCGATCCTGCGAGAGCAGCTCGAGGTGATTGAAGAGGAGGGGTGAGGCGCCCCAGCCGCGAGTGCGGGGAGCACCTGGGGCGAACCTCGCACGCTCCCTCCGGTCGCGGCTAACCCGACGCACCCCCGCTTCGACTCGGTTGCCGCCCCGCCCCGTCCCGCGACGATGCCCCCGCCCGTCTCCCTCACGTCCCCCTTCGGCGCCCCCGCCGACCGGCCATGAAGCTGCTCCGAAGCACTCTTCGATAAGACCGCCCCCCTGTTCGAAAAGGGCGGGCGGTTGGAGAAGATGTACCCCGCCTACGAGGCGGCGGACACCTTCCTGTACACGCCGGGCGAGGTGACCGACGGCCCCAGCCACGTCCGCGACGGCATGGACCTGAAGCGGATGATGACCCTGGTGGTCGTCGCGCTGATCCCCGCGATCTTTATGGCCTGCTACAACACGGGCTATCAGGCGAACCGGGCGCTGGACAGCGAACTCGCCGTCGCCGCGGTCGCGGGCAAAGCCGCGCACGCCGTCGAGGCGGAGAAGGCCCTGGACGCCCTGCCGCCCGGCGATCTGGAGTCCCTGCAAGGCGCCGCGGTCGCCGCATTGTCCGCCGATCAACTGGAGACGCTGCCCGCCGCTGAGGTCGAGGCCGCCGCCCAGCCGGCGCTGGCGGTGAAGACCGCCGACCTGCAACAGGCGATCCTCGGCGACGCGGTTGCACGGGGCGACGCGAAGCCGACGGCGGACACGAAGGAACGCTACGAAGCGACGCTCGCCGCCCGGGCGGCGGTCGATAAGATCGTGCAGGACCGATTGCTGGAAACGCCGCGGGTCGAGGGCTGGCGGGGGATGGTGATGAACGCTGTGGGCGTCACGCCCGACCCGGACAATCACTTCGCGAACTTCCTGCACGGGTTGCTCTGGTTCCTGCCGCTGTATCTCGTGACGGTGGTCGCGGGCGGCACGGCGGAGGCGATCTTCAGCACGATTCGCGGGCACGAGATCAACGAGGGCTTCCTTGTCTCCAGTATGCTGTTTCCCCTCACCCTGCCGGCGACCTGCCCGCTGTGGCAGGCGGCGCTGGGCATCCTGTTCGGGGTGGTGGTCGCGAAGGAAGTGTTCGGCGGGACCGGCAAGAACTTCCTGAATCCCGCGATGACCAGCCGGGCGTTCCTGTACTTCGCCTACCCGGCGGAGATCACCGGCGACAAGGTCTGGAACGCCGCGACCGGCGCCAGCCCCGCGGCCTACGACGCCTACTCCAGCGCCACGACGCTGAACACGATGTCCACGCAGGAGCCCGGCACCTCGATGGCCCAATTGGTCGACGTGACCGCGGTCGGCTGGTGGGAGGCCTTCGTCGGCATGATCGAAGGCTCCATGGGCGAGACCAGCGCCTTGGCCGCGTTGATCGGGGCGGCGGTGTTGATCGCCGTGGGCGTGGGCGCCTGGCGGATCATGGCCGGCTGCGTCGTCGGACTGCTGGCGTTCTCACTGCCGCTCTGGCTGATCGTCGGCGACGGGCTCTCCTGGTTGGGCATGGCGGACGTGGCGAAAGTCGGCGACCCGGAGGCGATGTACGCGATGTACAATATCCCGCCCTGGTTCCACCTCGTCGTCGGCGGATTCGCCTTCGGGGCGGTGTTCATGGCGACCGACCCGGTCAGTTCGACGTGGACCAAAGCCGGGCACTGGTGGTACGGCATCCTGATCGGCGTGGTGACCGTGCTGATCCGTGTGGTGAACCCCGCCTACCCGGAGGGCATCATGCTGGCGGTGCTGTTCGGCAACGTGTTCGCCCCGCTGATCGACCACTTCGTCGTGCAGCGGAACATCAACCGGCGCCTCGCCCGGTCCCGCGCCACGACGATGAAGCCGTCCGAGGATTACTCCGTGCCCGCGGTCGCCGCCGCCTGAGTCGGACGCCCCCGTCCGGCTTCCCTTCCCCCGCACCTCCCGACGACCCGCCCCCCGTGGCCTTCAAGCCAAAAAACAAAGACTCGCTGCTGAACATCGTGACGGTGTCGGTGCTGCTCTGTCTGGTGTGCAGCGCCGTGGTCAGCGTGGCGGCGGTCTCGCTGCGCGACCTGCAGGACGCGAACGAAAAGCTGCTCAAGCAGCGGGGGCGGCTGACCGCCGCGGGGATCTCCACGGAAGACAAAGGCAGGGACGAGATCAACGATCTGTACGCCGCCCGCATCCGCGAGCAGTGGATCGACCTGGACACCGGCGAACCGTCCTTCGCCCCGGACCCGACCAGCAAAGCGTTCGACTTCGAGGCCGCCGCGGACGACGACGAGCTCTCCGAGAAGATCGCCCCCAAGTACGGCGTCCCCGGCCGGCGGCCGAACGTGGCCCCCGTTTATCAGGTGCTCGGCGAGGACGGCGAGACGGTCGAACGGATCGTGCTGCCGGTCTCCGGCAAGGGACTGTGGAGCACGCTGCGGGCGTACCTGGCGCTGGACGTGAACTTCGCCGAAGCCAGCCCGCGCGATCGGTTCCCGATCGCCGGCGTGACCTTCTATGAACAAGCCGAGACCGCCGGTCTGGGCGCCGAGGTGGAGAATCCGCTCTGGCAAAAAGATTGGCAGGGTCGCTTCGCCTTCGACGAGGAGTGGAGCCCGAAGTTCGACGTCGCCAAGGTCCCCGCCGCCGAGGGGAGCGACGCCGCCGCCTATCAGGTGGACGCCCTCGCCGGAGCCACCATCACCGGCAACGGCGTGGAGCAGATGGTCAACTACTGGCTGTCCGAAGACGCCTTTGGGGCCTACCTGCGAGAACTCGACCCGGAGCTGTTGAAGGTGAACCGCGTCGACCCCGTCCAGTCCGACAAGATGCTCGAAGAGGAGGCGGAGGCGACGGGCAACTGACCCCCAGGTCAGCGCCCGACGCTCCCCTCGCACCACCCCGCCCGTCACGCCCCCCGCCCGTCCGGCACGACCGACGCCATGGCCGCTCCCAAACCGACCTCGGTCCTCTTCGACCCGGTTTTCAACAACAACCCCATCGGCTTGCAGATCCTCGGGATTTGCAGCGCCTTGGCGGTGACCAGCCAGCTCAAGCCCAGTGTGGTGATGAGCCTGTGCGTCGTCGCCGTGTGCGCCTGCAGCGGGGCCGCGATCGCGATGATCCGGGACTTCATCCCGTCTTCCATCCGCATCATCGTGCAGATGACGGTGATCGCCTCGCTGGTGATCGTGGTCGATCAGGTGCTCAAGGCGTTTATGCCGGACATCGCCCGCGAACTGAGCGTCTTCGTCGGGCTGATCATTACAAACTGCATTGTGATGGGGCGGGCCGAGGGGTTCGCGATGAAGAACAGCGTGGGCCTGTCGGCGTTGGACGGGATCGGCAACGGGCTGGGGTACGGCATCGTGCTGGTGCTCGTCGGCTTCTTCCGTGAATTGTTTGGGGCCGGCACCCTGTGGGGCTACGACGTATTGAACCGGTTCGAATACAACGCCAACGGCCTGATGCTGTTGCCGCCGAGCGCCTTTTTCCTGATCGGGGCGTTCATCTGGATCGTCCGCACCTGGAAGCCGGAGCAGGTCGAAGAGGGGCACTAAACCCGCCCCGCCCTCCGCCTCCCGAACCCGCACGCCTCCCCCCGACCGCCCCCGACCATGGAAGACCTCCTGTCGCTCTTTCTCAAGAGCGTGTTCGTCGAAAACCTCGCCCTCGCCTTCTTTCTGGGCATGTGCACCTTCTTGGCGGTGTCCAAGAACGTGAAGACGGCGATCGGCTTGGGAATCGCGGTGATCGTGATCCAGTCCATCACGGTGCCGGCGAACAACCTGATTTTCACGCACCTGCTCCGCCCCGGGGCGTTGATTTGGCTGGACGAATTGTTCAGCACGGCGAATCCCAGCGACCCCGATCAGTTTACGTTCGCTTCGCTGGACCTCGTGTTTCTGGGTTTTATCAGCTACATCGGCGTGATCGCGGCGATGGTCCAGATCCTGGAGATGACGCTCGATAAATACTTCCCGACGCTCTACAACCAGCTCGGCATCTTCCTGCCGTTGATCACGGTGAACTGCGCGATCCTGGGGGGGAGCCTGTTTATGGTCGAACGCAAATACGACTTCACCCAAAGCTGCGTGTACGGCTTCGGCAGCGGCGTGGGTTGGGCGTTGGCGATCGTGGCCCTCGCCGGCATCCGTGAAAAGCTCAAGTACTCCGACGTGCCGGACGGGCTCAAGGGACTCGGCATCACCTTTATCACCGTCGGCCTCATGGCCCTGGCCTTCATGGGTCTGGGCGGCATTTAACGCTTCGGCGTTCGCCCGCCGGCCCGCCGGTTCGGGACGCACGCAGTTGGTCCTTCCGCCGATCGGCGGTTTGCCTGATACGACCCCGTTTCTCCGAAGAGTCCGATGGACGACCTGTACCCGATTCTGCTCGGCATCACCTTTTTCACGCTGATCGTGATGGGGTTGGTGGGCGTGATCCTGCTGGCCCGCAAGCAGTTGGTGGCCAGCGGCGACGTGTCGATCAACGTCAACGATCAGAAGACGCTCAAGATTCCCGCCGGCGGCAAACTGCTGGGAGCGCTGGCGAACAACGGCATCTTCGTCAGTTCCGCGTGCGGCGGCGGCGGCACCTGCGCCCAGTGCAAGGTGAAGGTGCTCGAAGGCGGCGGCGACCTGCTGCCGACCGAAACCGGCTCGATCAACAAGCGACAGGCCCGCGAAGGCGAACGGCTCTCCTGCCAGGTCGCCGTCAAGCAGGATATGAAGATCGAGGTGCCCGAGGAGGTCTTCGAAACGAAGAAGTGGGAGTGCACCGTCCGCAGCAACGAGAACGTTGCCACCTTCATCAAGGACCTGATCCTGGAGGTCCCGGCAGGCGAACAGGTCAAGTTCAAAGCGGGCGGGTTTATCCAGATCGAAGTGCCGGCCCACGAGGTCGACTATAAAGAATTCGACGTCGAGGAACGCTTCCGCGGCGACTGGGACAAGTTCGATCTGTGGCGGTACAAGTCGGTCGTGGACGAACCGGTGTTCCGCGCGTATTCCATGGCGAACTGGCCGGGCGAAGAGGGGATCATCCGACTGAACGTCCGCATCGCCAGCCCGCCGCCGCGGGCGCCGGAGGGCACCCCGCCGGGCAAGGTGAGTTCGTTCATCTTCAACCTGAAGCCGGGCGATAAATGCACCATCTCCGGCCCGTACGGCGAGTTCTTCATCCAGGACACCAAGGCGGAGATGGTTTACATCGGCGGCGGCGCCGGCATGGCCCCGCTCCGCAGTCATATCTTCCAGCTCTTCAAGGGGTTGAAGACCGATCGTAAGGTGTCCTACTGGTACGGCGGTCGCAGCAAGCGGGAACTGTTCTATATCGACGAGTTCCGGCAGATCGAAAAGGACTTCCCGAACTTCCAGTTCAACATCGCCCTGTCCGATCCGCTGCCCGAAGACAACTGGGACGGCTACACCGGCTTTATCCACCAAGTCCTCCACGACAACTACCTCAAGGAGCACGCGGCGCCGGAAGATATTGAGTACTACATCTGCGGCCCGCCGATGATGTTGCAAGCGGTGCTCAAAACATTGGACGACATGGGCGTGGAGCCGGAAAACGTGATGTTCGACGACTTCGGCGGCTAGTCCGCCGTGTCAGTCCGAGCGCTCCTCCCGCTCGCCGCGCTCGCCTGCGGTTTCGCGGGTTGCTTCACGGGGTCTGGGCCGGACGATCCCGTCGTCACGCCTGTCCGCTGGGGCGGACGGACCATGGGAACGACGTACTCCGTCGCCGTCGTCGATCTTTCGGAGGGGGTGACGCAAGGGTGGATCGCCGCGCGGGTGGAGGCGGAATTGCTTGCCGTGAACCGGCAGATGTCCACCTGGGACGCCGACAGCGAGCTGAGCCGGTTCAACGCCTCCGCCTCGACAGACTGGTTCCCGGTCTCCTCGGAAACGGCCGCCGTCACGGCGCTGGCGTTGGAGATCGCCGCGGACAGCGGCGGGGCGTTCGACCCCACGGTCGGGCCGTTGGTGAACCTGTGGGGCTTCGGCGGAGGCCCGCGGCCGGAGCGGGCGCCGACGGAGGAAGAACTCGCCGTCGTGCGGGCGGACGTGGGGTTCGACAAGCTGCACGTCCGCAATCACCCGCCGGCGCTGCGGAAGGACGTGCCGGGATTGCGGGTGGACCTGTCCGCGATCGCCAAGGGGCACGGCGTGGATCGCGTCGCCGAATGCTTGGCCGCGGCCGGGGTGACGACCTATCTGGTCGAGGTTGGCGGGGAACTGCGGGCCGCCGGCGCGAAGGCGGACGGCGCCCCCTGGACCGCGGGCGTGGAAACGCCGATCGACGATCCCACCGGTTCGCGGCGGGAGGTCCGCCGGGGCGTCCCGCTGGCGACGGAGCCTGCCGCGGCGTCGCTCGCCACCAGCGGGAACTACCGAAACTTCTACGACCTCGACGGGCAGCGTGTGGCGCACACCCTCGATCCCCGCACCGGCCGTCCTGCGACAGGTGACGGGGGGCAGCCCGTCCTGGGGAGCGTCAGCGTGCTGGCGGCCGACTGCGCAACCGCGGACGCCCTCGCGACCGCGGTCATGGCGTCGGGGGCCGACGACGGCCGCGCCCTGCTGGAACGTCGCGGCGCCGCGGCGCTGCTGATCCTGCGGACCGGCGGGACGTTCGTCGAAGTCCCCACCGCGGAGTGGCGCCGGCTGTTCAACGGGGACTGAACGAACCGTGCGTCGAAGACGATCAACCGTCCAGTCGCTCCGCCGTCGCGTCGAAGACGGCCGGGCCGACCGCCTCCACGGCCTGCCGGATCTTCGGAAGCACCTCCTCGATCGTTCCCTCGAAGCGAACCTCCAGCGTCGAATCATTCCAGTCCTGCCGGGTCAGCGTCGCCCCAGCCGCGGCGATCGCTTCGCGGACCCGCGTCTTGGTGGCGTCGTCGAAGACCCGCGAGATCGGCAGCACGGCCCGCCACGTACCGGACCCGGTGGGGGCGACGTAGGCGGGCGGGGCGAGGGGAACCGTCGCCGGCGCGGGGGGCAGCAGGTTCGCGGACGGCTCCGGCAGCGCCGACGGCGTGGACCGATCTGCGGACGGTCGGGGCGTGGGACGTTCCTCCGGGCGGGAGCTGGTTTGCCCATCGCCCTTCACCGGATCCGCGGAGGCGACCAGGCCGCCCGGGGCGTCGGCGGCGGCCTGTCGCGTCGGGCGATCGGCGGGCGCTGGCCGGGGGGAGACGCTGTCGACCGGGGCCGGCGGGACCGTCGTTCCTGCGGTCTGTGCCGGGCCGGCGGTGCCGGTTTCGTCCGCCGTCCCGGGCCAAAGGAGCACGCCCGCCGCGAGGAGGAGCGTCCCGGCGACCGCCGCGGCGCCCCAGAGCAGGAGCGGCGGCGACTTCCGGGAACGGCGTGTCTCAGCAGCTCTCCCGGCCGACCGTCGTCGGCGGGGCGTCGACGGGGCGACGGACGGAGCAGGCCTTCGCTCGGATCGCTGCGCACGCGGCCGGGACGCCGCCGCGGGCGGCTTTGCTGCCGACTTGACGGCGGCGGGCTTCGGTGCGGGGGCGGGCGCCGCGTCGTCGTCGTCATGAAAGGCGTCCAGATCGAACCCGCCGGGAGCGGGTGCGGGCTGGGGTTCGTCCGTCGCCGGCTTGGGCGTCCGCTTCGGCCGCCGTCGTTGAGCTGCGGGGCCGGCCGCTTTCAGCACGAACGGTTCGCCGCAGGCGGCGCACCGGGCCCTGCGGCCGGCGTTGTCCGCAGGCTGCTTGAACCGTTTTCCGCAGTGCGGGCAGGGGAAAACGGCCGTCGCAGGCGGTTTGGCGGGCGAGTCGGCGGAACGATCGGGCATCGCGGCGGGGGGCGTCGCGGGCGGGGCGGGGCGGACGGGCGGTACAGGCTACCCCGGCGGAGCGTGGCGTGACCCGCCCGCGGATCGCGACGGCGCCGCACCCGCCTCTAAACTGCCGACGATGACCGTCGCACCGCCCCCCCGGCCGCCCTCGCTCGCCCCCCCCTCGGCCCCCGTCGCGACTCCCGTGCGGCCGTCCTACCGCCGCGTCTGGCTGACCTTTCTGCGGAACAGCCTCGTCCGCGAGATGACGTTCCGCGGGAACTTCCTGGTCACGCTGCTCACCCGGGCCTTCTACTTCGCCGCCCAGGTCACGTTGTTTGAAATCATTTACGGCGCCGTCGACCATGTCGGCCAATGGAGCCGGGCCGAATACTTTGTCTTTATGGCGACCGGGCTACTGGTGAACGCCTTGGTGGAGACGTTCTTCATGCCGAACCTTAGCGCGTTCAGCGAATTGATTCGCACCGGCAAGCTGGACTTTGCGCTGCTGAAACCGGTCGATACGCAGTTCCTGGTCTCCTTTGAGAAGGTGGAGGTCGCCCAACTGGGGCAGGTTGCGTTGGCGCTGGGGTTGTTGGGATACTCGATCACGTCGCTGGATCTGTGGGGCGAGCTATTTCTCACCGCCGGCGGACTGGTGCGGGTGGCGCTGTACGCGGCGTTGATCGGCTGCGCGACGGCCTTTTTCTATAGCTTGATGATCTGTCTGGCGGCGGCGAGCGTCTCCATGGGACGGAACACCGGGCTGTACGATTTTTGGTTCTACGTCACCGTCTTCGCCCGCTACCCGCGGGACATCTATTCCGGCGGGGCGGCGGCGAACGTCCTCAGCGCCGCCTTCACCTACGTCGTGCCGATCCTGCTGGTCGTCACCACGCCGGCCCGGGTGGTGGTGAAGGGCGCCGCGGAGTGGCCGTTTGTACTCGGCTGCGTGCTGGCGGCCGGCGGCGGCTTGGCGGTCAGCCGCTGGGTGTTCCGCCGCAGCCTGCGGGGCTACCGCAGCGCGAGCAGTTAGCGGGGTCGACCGACTGATCTGCCGACCTGGTCGACCTCTGTGGGGCCAACAAACTCTGTGAGGCCCACCGGCCGCTACTTCTTCGACGGTTGGTCAAAGAAGCTGTCGCCGTCCCTGTCGTCTGCATCGTCGTCAAAGTCGGCGAACGGATCGTCGTCGGCATCCTCTTCAAACGAATCCGACCCCTCGTCGGCTTCGAACACGTCGACCTCGCCGCTGTCGCCGCCGACGAACGAACCGTCGTCCACAAGGACTTCGTCGGAGGCGCCGCCGGCGTCGAACTCGCCAGCGTCAAACTCGCCGGAGGAGTCCGCCACGTCGAGTTCGCCCGAGGATCCGCCGGCGATCAATTCGCCGCTGCTGTCGTCCGTGAACAGTTCGCCGCTCTCATCGGCCGCTTCGCCGGGCCGCGGCACCGGCGCCATGCCGGCGGTCTTCGACTCGGAGCGGCCGCGGAAGAAGATCACCAGCGGGGCGATCGCCACCACCACCCCGCAGATCAACGCCACGATCAGCGACGCCGCCAGCGGAATCGACGCGAAGATCTCCCCAGAATGACTGAGGATCGCCATCACGATCAGCACGGCGAGCGCGGCGCCGGGAATCGCGGCGACCAGCGAACTCAGGGCGAAGCTGCGGGAGGTCACGGGTCGGGCGGGGCGGGGGGAACGGGACGGGGTGCGCGAGACAAGCCGCGGCCCCCCATTGTGCGACCGGCACGGGCGACGGGGCAACGAGCCGCGCGCGAACCCGACGGTCCGGCCGGCGTCGTGCGCCGGTCGTGCCGGTCCCCCGCCCGATCCGGCGCTCCCGCCGGCGACGGCCCGGCTGCTGGGCTACGCCGCGGCCGCGATCATCGCCCGCAATCGCGCCTGGTCGCGGTCCTTCTGCGTGCGCGCCTCCGGCGTCGACGGCACCCGCGACGACACCTCGGACAATTCCGCCCGCGCCGCGGCGACGTCGATGTCGCCCAGGGCCGTCGCGCGATTCGTCAGGATGGACACCGTGCCCCCGTCAGCCGCCCCTTCCTCGGAGGACTGGCCGGGCTTGGAGGACTGGCCGGGCTTGGCGGGGGAGACCTGCACGAATCCGCCAGCGACGAACAGGGTCTTGTCGCCGCTTTCGCCCGCTAATCCTCGAACGGTGAGCGGGCCGTATCCGAGTCGCGCGACCATCGGCGCCCGCCCCGGCCGAATGCCGGCCATCCCGTCGGCGAGCGGCAGATTCACCGCATCGACGGCGCCGCTCAGCAGCGTCTTTTCCGGGGTGACGAGGGAGAGAGTCAGCGGCATGGGCGGGCGGTGTCGGGAGGCGTCGGACCGGGCGTAGGCGGAAAGAAGGGCGGGGGGAAGGTGGGAGGGGTAGGCCGTCGTCGGCTCCCCCCCCGCTGCCCTCATCACCCCTCCCTGAACCTGTCACCCCTCGCTCTTCTTCGCGGCGGCTTCGGCTTCTTCAATGCTGCCGACGTACATGAAGGCGCTCTCGGGCAGGTGGTCCCACTTGCCTTCGACGATCTCCTCAAAGCTGCGGAGCGTGTCCTCCAGCGAGGTATAATTGCCCGGCTTGCCGGTGAAAACCTCCGCGGTGAAGAACGGCTGACTGAAGAACCGCTCGATCCGGCGAGCCCGGTTCACGGTCTGCTTGTCGTCTTCCGACAATTCGTCCACACCGAGGATCGCGATGATGTCCTGGAGTTCGCGGTAGCGCTGGAGAAGCCGCTGGACCTCGGTGGCGATCTTAAAGTGCCGCTCGCCGACGACCTGCGGATCGAGGATCCGGCTGTTGGACGCCAGCGGGTCGATGGCGGGGTAGATGCCCTTCTCGGAGATCTTCCGGTCCAGGTAGATAAAGGCGTCCAGGTGAGCGAACGCCGTCGCCGGCGCCGGGTCGGTCGGGTCGTCCGCCGGCACGTACACCGCCTGCACCGAGGTGATGGCGCCCTTCTTGGTGGACACGATTCGTTCCTGGAGCTGACCCTGTTCGGTGCCGAGGGTCGGCTGATACCCCACCGCGGACGGCATCCGGCCGAGCAATGCAGAAACTTCGCTGCCCGCCTGGCTGAATCGAAAAATGTTGTCGACGAAGAACAGGGTGTCTTTGCCGGTGGTGTCGCGGAACCACTCGGCCATCGTCAGCCCGGTCAACGCGACGCGGAGGCGGGCGCCCGGGGGCTCGTTCATCTGACCGAACACCATGACGGTGTTGTCGATCACGTAGCCTTCGCCGGAGCCCATCGCGGTCTCCTGCATCTCGCGCCACAGGTCGTTCCCCTCGCGGGTCCGCTCGCCCACGCCGGCGAATACGCTGTAGCCGCCGAACTCCTTGGCGACGCGGGCGATCATCTCCTGCAGAATGACCGTCTTACCCAGCCCGGCCCCGCCGAACAGCCCGGCTTTGCCGCCGCGGACGAAAGGGATCAGCAGGTCGATCACCTTGATCCCGGTGACGAAGACTTCCGTCTTCGGCGACAACTCTTCCAGCTTTGGCGGATCGCGGTGGATCGGCCATGACTCCTTCGCGGCCACCGGCCCGCGGCCGTCGATCGGCTCGCCCAGCAGGTTGAACACCCGGGAGAGCGTTTCGTTGCCCACCGGCACGGTCACCGGCAGGCCGGTGTCGACGACTTCCTGTCCACGGATCATCCCGTCGGTCCCGCCGAGCGCCACGCACCGCACGCGGTCGCCGCCGAGGTGCTGCTGGACCTCGCCGGTGACGTTCACCTCGATGCCGTGATTCGTCGCCCGCACGGTGCAGGCATTATAGATGGAGGGCAGGCGGCCTTCGGGGAACTCCGCGTCGAAGGTGGACCCGATGATCTGGGTGACGCGCCCGGCCGCGGGACCGGCGTCGGCGTGAGTCGGGGGAACTTCGGGAGCGGCGACGGACATGCGGTGCGGTGCGGCGAAAAGAGAGGCGTGCGGGACGATAAACGGTGCGGCCGCGGCGTGCGACCGGGCGATCGGCGGGGGCGGGTTACTCCAAGGCCGCGGCGCCGCCGATGACTTCGGCGAGCTCGTTCGTGATCTGCGCTTGGCGAGCGCGATTATACTTCTGGGACAGGTCGCCGATCATCTCGTCGGCGTTCTCGGTGGCTCCCTTCATGGCGACCATCCGGGCGATCTGTTCGCTGACGGCGCTGTCCAGAAAGCACTTGAACAACCGGCTCTTGAACGCCGCGGGGACGATCTCGTCCAGGATGTCCTTCGGGTTCGGCAGGAACTCGTAATTGACCTGCCGGCCGTCGCCCGACGGGGCCGCGTGCGTTCCAGCGGCCTCCGCCAGCCCAGTCAGGGGCAGCAGGGTCTCGACGACCGGCACCTGCTTGCCGCTGGAGACGAACTTCTGATAAGCGACGTCCAGCCGGTCCAGATCGCCGTTCAGAAACGCTCGCACGTAACGGTCCGCGATGGCGTCCACGTCGTCAAAGGCCGGTTGGTCCTCGAACTGCGTGTACTTCTCCGCCGGCGTGATCCCCTGGAACTTCAGGTAGCTGATCCCGCGTTTGCCGGAGACCTCCAGCTCCAACCCCACGCCCGGCTGGGCCCGCACTTCGCGGACGCGGCCCATCGCTTTCCGCAGCACGCTAGAGTTGAACCCGCCGCACAGTCCGCGGTTGCTGGTCAGCACCAGCACCGTGACATGGGCTTCGTTCTCCGGCTCCTTGAGCAACGGGTGCGAGATCTCCCCGCCGGCCGCGGCGAGATCCGCCACCACTTCGCCGATCTTGCGGGTGTACGCCGCCGCCTCCGTGGCCCGGTCCTGGGCCTTCTTGAACCGGGCGGTGGCGATCAATTCCATCGTCCGCGTGATCTTGCGGATGTTTTTGACGGACTTGAGCCGCTTGACGATCGCGCGGGCGTTGGCCATGGGGGCGGAGGTTTGACGTATTTCTGGGGGGAGGGGAAGGAAGCTTCAAGACCAAGGAATCAAGAACCAAAAGACGACGTTCAGTTTTTTGGTTCTTGGTTTCTTGGTCTTGAGATTTCCCCTCTAAGCTGCCGCGGTCGCGGGGGCCGGGACGGCGGTGGATCCGGCGGCGGGTGTCTCGGCGGCGGTCTTCTCGCGGTTCATGCGGTCGCGGTCGAAGAACTCGCCCAGCGCCGCGTCCAGCGGGCCGGTGACGTCGTCGCCCCACTTCGAGCCGCCGTCCAGTGAGGCGTACACCTCGCTCTTTTCGTCCTTCATAAATTGGAGGAGTTCGCCTTCGACGGCGGTGACGTCCGCGGTCGGGACCTTATCAAAATATCCCTTCGTGCCGGCGTAGATGCTGATCACCTGATCGGCGACCGGGTACGGCTGGTACTGTTTCTGCTTGAGCAGTTCGACCATCCGGGCGCCGCGGTCGAGTTGGCTCTGCGTCGCCTTGTCGAGATCCGTGCCGATCTGGGCGAACGCTTCGAGGGCGCGGAAGTTGGCGAGGTCCAGCTTCAACCCGCCGGAAACCTTCTTCATCGCCTTGGTCTGGGCGTTGCCGCCCACGCGACTCACGGAGATGCCCACGTTAATCGCGGGACGCACGAAGGCATAGAAGAGGTCCGGTTCGAGGTAGATCTGCCCGTCGGTGATTGAAATCACGTTCGTCGGGATATAGGCGCTGACCTCGCCCTCCAGCGTTTCGATGATCGGCAGGGCCGTCATGCTGCCGCCGCCGCGTTCGTCGGACAGCTTCGCCGCCCGTTCGAGCAACCGGCTGTGGGCGAAGAACACGTCGCCGGGGTACGCCTCGCGGCCCGGCGGGCGCCGCATCAGCAGGGAGAGTTGGCGATACGCCTGGGCCTGTTTCGACAGGTCGTCGTACACGACGAGGGTCGGCTCGCCCTTGTACATGAAGTGCTCGCACATCGCGGCCCCGGCGTAGGGAGCGATATATTGCAGCGGCGCCGGATCCGCGGCGCCGGCGACGACGACGGTGGTGTAGTCCAGGGCGCCGTTGGCCCGGAGCGTCTCCACGATGCCGGCGACGGCGCTGTCGCGCTGACCGCAGGCGACGTAGACGCATTTCACGCCGTTGCCCTTCTGATTGATGATCGTATCGATCGCGATCGCGGACTTGCCCGTTTTGCGGTCGCCGATAATCAGCTCGCGCTGACCGCGGCCGATCGGCACCATGGCGTCCACGGCTTTAATGCCGGTCTGCATCGGCTCCGTGACCGGCTGCCGATCGACCACGCCGGGGGCGGCGGTCTCCAGCGGGCGGCGGTCGGCGGTGACGATCGGGCCGCCGCCGTCGCGGGGGTTGCCCAACGGGTCCACCACGCGACCCAGCAGGGCTTCGCCGACGGGGACGCTCAGCAATTCGCCGGTCGTCTTGACGACTTCCCCCTCCTGGACCGACAGGTAGTCGCCCAGGATAATGATGCCGACGCTGTGCTCTTCGAGGTTGAAGACCAGCCCGGTCACGCCGCTGGCGAACTCGACCATCTCGCCGGACATCGCCCCGGCGAGGCCGTGACAACGGGCGATGCCGTCGCCGACTTCCAGCACGCGACCGACCTCGGCGGTCTCGACCGCCCCGGAGAAGTCTTCAATCTCCTTCCGAATGACGGAGGCGATCTCGTCCGCTTTGAATTTCATAGGTCGCTTGTGCTTTGAGACGCCCGCGGAGCTGCCGCAACCGGGCCTTGAGAGAGGAATCGTAAACGGTGTCGCCCACGCGGATCACCATGCCGCCCAGAATCGCCGGGTCGACCTCGGCAATCACGACGGGCGTGTAGCTGGTCGCCGCGTCCAGTTCGGCTTCCACCCGGGCCAAGTCGGTCGGCGACAGCGACGTGGCGGTGGTGACCGTCACCCGCTGCTTGCCCAATTCCGCCTCGCGGGCGACCTGGACCTCGCTGAGGATCTGCGGGAGCAGATCAAGCCGCTCATGCCGGGCCAGCACCCGCAGGAAGTTCGCGAACACCGATGAGGCATGCGGGGCGATCGCCCGGTCAATCAGCCCCTCCTTCTCTTCCCGCCCCAGCGAGTCGCCCGTCAGCATCCGCTCGAACGCGGGGTGCGCGCCGAACAGATCGTCCCGCAGACTGACGAACTCCTCCAACGCCGAGTCGGCGTCAGCGCCGGCGGCCCGCAGGAAGGCGTCCGCGTAGGTGCGGGCGATCGCGGTGGAGGACGGGTCCTCCATCACGCTCTTGGTGCGTGCGTCCTGGGCGAGGGCGGCGGTGTCGGCGTCAATCACGGGGGCGGGGTGCGTCGGGCGTCCCGGGCGGCTGGATGAGGGGGAAAGGTCAGGCCCGGGAGCCGCGGAACTCTTCGATGGATCGGTCAATCAACCGTTGCTGGGTTTCGTCCGTGAGGGACTTGCCCAGCACCTGCTCCGTGGCGGCGGCGAGCTGGTCGTTGAAGGAGGCGAACAGCTCCGCCATCGCCTGATCCTTGGCCTGCTCGATGTCGTGCACGGCCCGGTCCCGGTCCGCCTTGGCGGCGGCCTGGGCGTCGGCCAGGATGTTCTGCCGGGCGACCTCCGCGTCGCGGCGGGCCTCGGCGAGAATCGCCTTGACCTCCTCCTGGGCGTTCGCCATCGCGGCGGAGTGCTGCGACATCAGCCGCTCGCTTTCCACCCGGTGCTGCTCCGCGGCGGCGAGGTCGTTGCGAATCCGCGCCTCCCGCCGATCCAGCCCCGCGGCGGCCGGCTTCCAGGCCATGAAGGTCAGGACCGCCACGAACAGCAGGAAAACCACGCCGCTCCAGATCGCCAAGTCCGCTTTGGGATTGGCGGGGAGCCCCTTCTCCGGCGTGCCGTCCGCCGCGTGCGGTTCGCCGGCGTGAGCGCCGCTCGCCCCGTCCAGGTCTTCCGCCTCGAAACGTTCCGCCTCGGCCAGCAGATCCTGCGCCGGCGCGGGGCCGACGAACAGGGCGAGGGCGAGGCAGGCGGTGAGGCGAACGGCCATCAGGCGGGAACGAACGGGGACGAGCGGGCGGAACGAGCGAAACCGGGCGCGTGAATCAGGCGATCAGGCAGAAGACCAAGCCGATGATCGTGGCGCCTTCGATCAGGACCGCGGCGATGATCATTGCGGTCTGAACCTGGCCGGCGACGTCCGGCTGGCGGGCCATGGCGCCGACCGCCTGGGAGCCGATCAGGCCGATGCCGATGCCGCCGCCGATCACGGCGAGGCCGATGCCGATCGCTTCCAGCCCGTCGTTCGAGTCCGCGACGGTCGCGGCGTAGCCGGCGGCCTCTTCGGTCTCGTAGACGACCTGGGCGGAGGCGGCGTTCGGCAGCGTGCCGAAGACCAGAACGGCCAGGGCGAAGGCTTTGAGAAGGGTGGCGGGCCGGTACGTCCGAAGCACGGTGGGGGTCTCGTCGAGAGGTGGCCCGGACGCGCCGGGCGGGGTGAGGTGATCGGTGGCGCCCGCCGGCGGGCCGATGTGCCGGTCGCAGAGACCGGGCGGGACAATGCGGGACGGCCGGGCGGGGCGGGGAAGGTGCGGGGGACGGGTTCGGATTGCAACCGACCCCGCCGCGGTTCTTCGCCCCGCCCCGCTCCCGTCACGCCGGGGCTCCGCGGAGCCTCGGCGTGACGGGAGCGAAAAGAGCCCTAGTGCGGGTGGACCGCCCCCGCGATGAACAGCGTCGCCAGGAACGCGAAGACGTACGCCTGCATAAACGCCACGAACAGTTCGAGCAGGCCCACGAAGATCTGCCCCAGCAGGCTCCCCGCGGTGATCGTGCCGCCCAGCAGGTAGGCGCCTTCGTCCCAAAAGTCGTTCATGGCCACGCCGATGAACCCCAGCATCAGGCCCAGCACGACGTGCCCGGCCATCATGTTGGCGAACAGCCGGACGGCCAGCACGCAATGCTTGATCAGCAGGCCCATCGCTTCGATCAGCCAGATCATCGGGAACAGAATCGGCTTGAGCGCCGCCGGCACGTCCATGCCGGGGATCAGGCTTTTCAGGTAGCCGACCGGGCCGTTCTGCTTGATGCCGCAGTACAGCACGCTGGCGAACACCACCAGCGCCAGGACGGCGGTGACGTTGATGTTCCCCGTGGGCGTGCCCAGCCAGGGGATCGCCCCCAGCAGGTTGCAGAACAGGATGTAGATGAACAGCGACCAGATCAGCGGCAGGAACTTGTCCGCCGGATGCCCGGCCGTCGGCCCCGGCGTCACGCTGGTGCCGGCGCTGTCGAGATCGAAGTTCGCCTCCTTTAAAGGATCGGCGCTTGCCGGATTGTGGTGCCCCTCGGCGTGCTGGCCCATGTTCGTTGAGTGATCGTTCGCGTCCCCGCCGTGGCCGTGGGCGTCGTGATCGCCGATCGTCGGCCGGACCACTTCGTCCCGGATGAAGACGAGAACCGTCTCCCAGAAGTTCCAGAACCGCCCGCGGATTGGGTCGCCGTTGCGAATCTTCAGCGCCAGCGGGGCGAACACCAGCAGCGCCAACCCCGCGGCGACCAACTGGAGCACCATGAACTTCGTGAGCTGAAAGCCCATCACGCCGTCGCCCGCGGGCAGCGTGCCGTTCATCTTCAACCACAGCTTATCGGCCGACGGCAACCAGCCGATCTTCGGCAGTTCGATCCTGTAACGGTTGGGCAGCTCGAAGAACGTCGCGTCGCGGACGTGGTGGAACGGATCGCCGGAGTGGTCCGCGTGCTCCCCGTGATGGCTGGTCGCGTGACCGGCGTCGTGATCATCCGCGTGCACCGCGGCGGCGGCGGCCGTGGCCGTGGTCTCCGGCTCCGCGCGATCGGCGGCGTCGGCGGCCCCGAGGGCGGCCAGAATGAGGGCGACGGGGGCCATCCGCGGGGCGGGTCGGAGCGAAGGGGGCGACGGGCAGGGCGGGGACGGTACTGGCGAGCCTTCCCACGCACCACCGTGCGGACGGTCGCACCCGGAACCAGAGGTCGGATCAAGGTTCGGCGGTTCGCTCGTCGCCCCCGCCGCTGCGGTTTCGCGGGTCCAGGGGTTCTCACGCGCCCGCGAAACCGCAAGCGGTCGCCGCACGGTCAGTCCTCGGCCGTTGCCTCGCTGTTCTCAACCGGCTCTCGCGGCGGGGGCGGTCGCCATGCCAGCGCCGCCTCGGCGGAGAGCCCAGCCAGCAGCCCGGCCAGCAGGATAAGTGCCTCCGCAGTCAGTCCCGGCCCGCGGTCGGCTTCGGGGAGGGCGACGAACGCCGCCAGCACGATTCCCCGCAGCAGGAACATGCCCCCGATCGCCCCCGGTACCGCCCACCGCCACGATGCGAGCGCTGCGCCGACCAATCCGACCGCCCCCGGACTCAGGCAAAGCCAGCCGAGGCGGGTCGTCGCGGCGAGGAGGAGCGGCCAGTCGGTCAGGCTCGCCGCCGCCATGGTGGCCGTTCCCACCGCCGCCCAAACCGCCGCCGCGTGAAGGAACTGGGATTCAAGCAGCCACCGGTGCGGGAAAGCTCTCACCGCCGCGGCCCCCGCATCCCGCCGCTGGGGCCTTGCCCGTCGCTCGCCTTGTTGGCCGCGGAGATCAGTTGGCTCACCCCCAGCCAGAAGCCCACCGCGGTGAAGGCCAGCGTGCCCCAGGGGAACCAGCCGGTGAGGTAGTCGAACCCGTAGCCGATTAACGGGGCGCCGGCCATCTCCATCGCGATCGTCGTGCCCACGCTGGCCCACTGCACCCCCTTGGAGAGGGAGGACCGGTCGTCACGCGGCGGGCGGGGCGAACCGTCGTCCGTCTGACGCGGCGGCGGCGGGGCGGGGTCGTCAACGGGCACCGGGGCACACTGCGGCGATTGGGGCGCCCCGTCAACTGCCAAGCCGATCGGCGTGGGTGAATGCGTCGCATCCGTCTGGCACCGATCATCTTGCGTCGGATCGGCGATCGCCGTCGGGTGCGAACGGTTGCGGCGTGGGGGATCCGCCGGTAAGGTGTCACCCGATCGGCACGCGAGTTCGTTCCGCAGCCGCGACGGTGTCGCGGGGGGCTCATCGCGTTGTGTGATCGAAACGACAGCGGGCGGGACGCTCGCCACGTGCGAGGTTTGGCAGTGCTGCCGGACCCCGGCCTGGACGGCCGCCGCGTGAACCAGGACGACCGCTTAAATGCGGTCGCCCCCGGAATGCAGGGCCCGACTGTGATGCGGCCGCTCGCCTCTCTCCGCCAAGGGTTTACATCGGCGGCCCCCGCTCCCTCCGCCGCCGCACCGCGGGGCGGATTCTCCCCCGGCCCGGCGGCCCCCCGCGACGCACGCCGCCGACTTGAACCGCACGGCGACCGCTCCCCGCGGCCGCCGTTTTTTCGTGGTCGGCGCTCGTCGGTTTCAGTCCGCCCAGTTTCAGTTTGACGCCCGGTCGCGGGGTTGTTCCCCGCGGCCGTCGGATTTCCCACGCCCCGTTTGATCGAGAGACGACCCGTGTCCGACGAGACCCTGCGTACCAGCACCCGCAAAGATCTGGCCGCCCTGGCCAAGGAGCACCAGGTCAGTGGTTGGCACGGGATGAGGAAAGAGGAGTTGATCGAGGCGTTGATGGATGTCTTCCGCACGTCGTCGCGGAACCGCTTGCCGACGCGAAAAGGGCTGAAGGCGGACAGCCCGGCGATGGGCGTCGGCGGGCGGAACCCCGGCGGGAAGACCTCCCCGAAACCGCCGGCCTCCGCCGGACGGAATCCCGGCCCGGGAACGGGCGCCGACGCGGCGAACCCCCGGGGGGCCTCGACCGTCGCCGCGGCGCCCGCGGCCACGGCGTCGTCCGGGGGCACGGCCGGCTCCCCGACCGCCAAGCCCGCCGCGGTCAACGTGCACGACCCGATCAAGGACCCGCGGAAGGACATCTCCACCGTCGGCAGCGGAGCCCAGGCGACCGAGGAATTGCGAGCCGTCGCCCACGACCCGCAGTGGGTGCACGTACGCTGGGTGTTGAAACGCTGCACCGTGCAGCGGGCCGCCGCCGGGCTGGGCAGCGACTGGCACCGCGCCAAGCCGGTGCTGCGGTTGACGAAGGTGCACCAGCACGAAACGAAAAGCACCAGCGAGACGGTGCTGTCGGACACCCCGATTCACGGCGAGACCGATCACTGGTTCCTGCCGGTGGAGGAATCCCCGGCGACGTTCCGCGTGCAGATCGGTTTCCTGGCCGCGGGTCATCACGGGCAGGAGGGGGCGTTCTTCCCGCTCGCGAAAAGCCGTCGGGTGACCACGCCGCGGCCAGGCTCGAAGGCGGCCGAACGGGTGCAGTTCGCCCGCACCGGCGGCTTGGGCCCGCAGGTCTCCGCCGCCCCGACCGACCGTGGGCTGGGCGCCCCCAGCCGTCCGGCGTCGGTCGATCCGATGTTCGAAAAGTTTAAATCGCTGCGGGCCGACTACGCCGGCGCCGCCTACGGCGTGGGCGAGGACGGCAGCGCGAACCCCTTCACCGTGGAGACCGAACTGCTGATTCGCGGCACCGCCGACCCGGACGCCCACGTCTCCCTCGGCGGCGACGCCGTGCGGGTCGGGCCGGACGGCCGGTTCGCGGTGAAGATGCGGCTGGGCGATGGCCGCCACGTCATCCCCGCGACCTGCATCTCCCCGGACCGCACCACGGAGCAAACCGTCGCCCTCGGCATCGCCCGCGAGAAGAAGGTGATGGACGCCAAGCCCGTGACCGTGAGCGCCTGAGAGCTTCGGAAGGACGAATGTCGAACGGCGAAACGCCGCTTCAGGTTCTCCGCATCGACATTCGTGATTCCCCCAGAACCCGCGTTGGCCGTCCGGGGGAGGCGCGATACACTGCGTTCGATCTCCCGCGTGTCGGGTCGGTTCCAATTGCCGACCCTACAGGTACTGACATAGGGAACCCCGAGTCCCCGGCCGCGCGTATAGCCGCCTTGTCTCGTTCTCTTCGGAGAGCAGGACATGCAGCGGATCACGCAACCCGGGGCCGTGGTGCCCACGTGGTTTCCACGGGTCAGTGCATTTGGCCCGCCCCGGCTCGTGTGGGGATCGTTTTTTGGACACACACGTAACGCCGAGGCCCCGCGGGGCCTCGGCGTTACCTCATTCTGCGGGATCGTGCGACGACCGCGGGCTGACCCGCCCTCTGCTCCGATCGGTTACCCTGCTGTCGCTCGTGGGGTGCGGGACGATGAGGAACGTGGTGGAGCCGATGGGCGGCGAGCAGCGGGTCTTCGGCGGCACGGCAAGCGCCTGCCGCACGACGGCGGAATGCAGCTCAAATTAGGGGACCGCAGCGGTCGCCGCCGCGGCCATCGATGTGCCGCTCAGCATCGTCGGCGATCTGCTCACCTTGCCGATCACCGTCACCGCCGCGGGGCAGCGACACATCAACGACTTGGTCGACGACTATTACTTTCCGAACCGCACCGTGCCGGGTCCTGATTCCTCGGCCGGCGCCCCCTTGAACACGGAGGGCTGACGCCCACCGCTCGCCGACGCTGTCCGGTCGTCGAAACTAGGCCGCGGCGGCTTCGCGGGCGCGGAAGGCGAGCAGGTCGGTCAGCGACTCCGCTTTGCGGCGGTGGGCGCGGGCGCGGTGCTCAAGCTGGCGGCGTTTGGTGACGCTGCCGGCGATGCGGGCCCGGCGGGTGTACTTCTCCGCCAATTCCGTCTTGATGGACACGAGGTGGCGGACTTTGGCGTCGGTCATAACAGTACGGGGGCGGCGCAAAACGGTGTCGACGGGAACGTGGCACGATAGCGACCGGTCGCGGCGCCGGCTAGTTCGCCAGCGTCGCGACCCGGTTTACTGCTGAACGCCCTTTGTCAGTTCCATGAAGGCGGTTTCGAGGTTCACCTCTTCTTCCCGGAACAGCGTGGGGGCGAAGCCGGCTTCCAGCAGGCTCTGGGGGATCGCGGTGTAGTCCTCCACGCCGGGCTTGAGGGAGACGTCGATCGTGCGATTCTCCCGCACCGTCACGCCTCGCACCTCGTCGTGCCCTTCCAGCAATTTCGCGGCGGCGTCCGTTCGCTCCGAGCCGGCGCCGGCGACGCCCGGCAGATCGCCGGTCTCCTTGACGCGGATTTGCAGCGTGATGCTCTCGCGGGCTTTTCGCATCACCTCGCGGACGTCGCCGTCCACCAGCAGATTGCCCTTCTCAATCATCCCCACCCGGGTGCACACGTCGGCGAGTTCGGGCAGGATGTGCGAGCTGACGATCACCGTCTTCTTTAACTCGCCCAGCCGGCGGAGCAACCGGCGAATCTCGATCCGCGCCCGCGGGTCCAGGCCGCTCGCCGGTTCGTCCAACAACAGCACCTCCGGTTCGTGCAGCAGGGTGCGGGCCAGGCCGATCCGCTGCGTTTGACCCCGCGAGAGCTGGTTGACGTAGGCGTCCCGTTTGAAGGCCATGTCGACCAGTTCCAAGCACTCCTCGCAACGCCGGCGGCGGGCGGGGCCGTCGATCCGGAAGGCGGCGGCGAAGAACTCCAGGTACTCCGTCACGGACATGTCTTCGTACACCCCGAAGGCGTCCGGCATGTAGCCGATCAGCCGACGCACCTCCCGGCTGTTGCCGTAGATGCTTTTGCCGCAGACGTACGCCTCGCCGTAATCCGGGTCGAGCAGGGTCGCGATCATCCGCATCGTGGTCGTCTTGCCGGACCCGTTGGGGCCGATAAATCCAAATACGTCCCCCGCCGCCAGCGACAGGTCGATCTCGTTGACGGCCACGAGGGAGCCGTAGCGTTTGGTGAGTTTGCGGGTCTCGATCACCGGGGGCGGTCGGCGGGCGGAAGAAGGGGGTGCGGGAACGGCCGACCGCCGGGGCGGTCAGGCAAGATCAGTCAAACGCCGCCGGATCGACCGGACGGCGGCGGGGCAGGACGGGGGGCGGGGCGTCCGGGTTGAATTGGATCGGGCCTGCGGGGGAGGGCGCCGGGGACGGGGCGGCGTTCCCCTCCTCCACAGTTTGCTCTTCGACGGTCTGCTCCTGGTCGGTCTGCACTTCAGAAACTGGCAGCGCCGCCCGGACGTACGTCACCGCGGGACCGGGCGCGGGGGACGCCTCGCCGAACCGGACGTCCAGCGTGGTCAGCGGCGTATCGAGCCGGCCGAACAGCAGCGCCCGGCCGGTCTCGGCGGTGGCGGACAGGTCCAGCCCCTCCAATTCGGCGTTCGACTGCTTGGTGAACCCCGCCCCGCCGGACTGGGCGTACAGCGACAGGGCCGGCAGGATCACGCCGAAGTCCCGGCTCTCGGCGGCGTAGCGGCTGCGGACGAGGCGTTGGCTGTCGTCGAACTTCAGCGGGTCGAACTCACCGTGTTTGTTCAACGCGACGGAGGCGTCCCGGACCTCCCGGACCTGCGTGAGAAAGCCGGTCAGGTCGCGTCGCACCACGCCCGCCCCGTCCGGCCGCCACGCGACGCCCGGCGGCAACGTATCGTCCATGCTCGTCCCGGCGTTCGGCCGGGGGCCGAGCGCTTGAACGCGGCTCGGGTCCGGTCGGTAGACGCGGGCGTCGTGCACGAGGAAGAAGTCCGTCAGCGTGCCCGGCAGGGAGTGCGAGATCGTCCCGGACAGCCCCCCGCCGGAGGCCGTCAGAGACGCGGCGAACAGCCCGGCGCCCGGCTTCTCGCCGTCGGCCTCGTCGGCGCCGTCCCCTGATCGGGGGAGCGTGCCGGACCAATCCAGGCGCAGCCGTTTCGCGGAGCGTTCCGGCAGCGGGACGGCGACGGCTTCGGCTCCCGTGATGCGGTATCCCGATTCCCCCAGCCCCACGCCGCCGCCGCGGTACAACCCGCCGAACGTCGCCCCCGGCTCCGCCGCGTAGCCCAGCCGCATCGTCCCGTCGCCTGGGAACGTCGGCGTGGGGGCGAATTGCACGGAGACCCGGCCCGCGGCCGGCGCCGGGACGCTCGCCCAAGCGGTCCCTCGCACCAGGCCGGCTGCGGCGTCCACGTCGACGATCTCCAGGCGACGCGGCGTCGGATCCGGTTCGCCCGCCCCCCACAGCGCCAGCGCCGTCGCCCCGCCCAGCCAGATCGGCAACGTGACCCAGGTGAGGGCCGGTCGATTCAGCAGGCGATGAACCAGCAGGTAGTCCAGCGGCCCGACGACCAGCAGCAGGACCAACACCCACGCCCCGACCGCCCCGGGCGAGGTTCCGCCCTCGTGCTCCGCTTCCAGCGCGGCGAAGACCTGCTCGGCGATCTCGCCGCCGACGCTCTTTGCGGGCGCTGCCCCGCCGCCCGCGGTGCGGGTGAGTTCCAGCAGGAACGAAGGCAGCCCGCCCCAGATGCGAAGCGGCCCATTTTGCAGCGAGACCGCCACCACCGTGACCCGGCCGAAGCCGACGGGGACCTCCGCGACCAGCGTCCCGCCGTCGCCGCGCGCCCGGACACGGCCGTTGGCAGCGCGGACCGCCGCCTCGTCCAGCGGGCGGGCGTCGGCTTCGTCCAGTTGGTTGATCGCCGTGGCGGTCCCCCCGGCGCTGCCGGACTTCGCCAGCCGTTCCAGCGCCGCCCGTGCGGTCAGCGGAACCGGCGGGCCGGGCGTGAGCGGGATCCACTCCGGCAGCCCGCCGCCCGGCCCGTCATCGACGGCCCCGAGGCTGCCCCCCCCGAGGCTGACGACGAGGTGCCCGCCGCCGGCGACCCAGTCGCGCAGGAAGCCGTCGTCCGCCGGCAGGTCGTCGCTCTCGATCAGCAGCACGCGGACGGACCCCAGCCCGCCGGCGACCGTCGGCAGATCGTCGCCGGACTCGAACGCCGCGACCCGCACCGGCCGCCCCGTCCGGTCCAGCGGCCCGGCCCCGCCCCCCTGCTCCTCGCCCTCCCGCCGCAACAGCGTGGCGGGCGGATCGACCGCCGCCCACAGCCGTTCGTCCGGGGCGAGCACGGTGAAATCCACGCCGGGACGCAACGTGACGGCCTCGCCCCAGAAGGAGTCCGGGATCGAATCCGCCAGCCCGCGGCGCATCCAGATGTCCGACTCCGCCCGCCCGGCCTGCACGAGGCAGACGCCGTTCTTCGCCATCAGCTCGCGGCGGAGGCGGAGGCCGTCGCCGTCGGTCACCTCGACCGTCACGGGCATGAACGAGTCTAATGCGGGTCCCCCCGCGGCCGCCGCGGGGGGCGCCTCGATCCGGACGGGGATCCAGGCCCCCGGACGCACGAACCCGCCGACGCCGGCCGAGGGGGCGCCGGCGGAGGGGGCGCCGGTTCCCGCCGGATCCTCCGCGGGGGCGACGGTCGGGCCGCACGCGGCCGCACAGGCGACCAGCAGGGCGGCGAGCATCGGGGGCGACAGGCGGTGCAAGGCGGGGGCGGCGGACGATGCAAGACGGGGGCGGGCGGGGCGGAAGACTACCGGGACGTGACGACCGCCGACACCAGCCCCGCTGGGCGGCATCAGGGCCGGGAGCCGTTCGCCCCTCATCCGGCACAGGCCGCTTCGAGCAGGTCCGCGATCCCCTCCAACGCCGCCGGCGGGATCGTGTGCGGGCCGGGAAACGCTTCGAACCGCACCTCGTGCCCGGCGGCGGTCAGCAGGTCTCTGAGCCCCTCGCCGCTGGCGAACGGCAGGATCGGGTCCGTGGTGCCGTGCGATTGGAACACCCGCCGCGACGGGCAGATGCGGGCCCAGCCGGTCCACTCCGCCTCCGCGACGAACGCCCCGCTGAGGATCGCCAGCCCGCCCAGTTCGCCCGCCGCCCGCAGGGCGTAATCCGTTGAAAGCATCGCCCCCTGCGAGAACCCGCCGACGACGAGGCTCCCGCCGGAGAGTCCGTTGAGAGTCAGCAGGGAGTCAATGACGGAGTCAAATTGCGTCCGCAGGGCGTCGACGCCCGCCGGTCGTTCCTTCCGCAGCGCCGCGACCCGTTGTTCCGGCGGCAGATTCAGCCGGTTCATGTCGAGCATCCACCACGCCCGTCCCCCCGGCATTCCCAACGGGCCGAGGTCCAGCGGAGCCGCGGGGAAATGGAGCCGCACCCGCCCCGCCAACGCCGGTCGCACCCGGAACAGCTCCGCGGCGAGGGAGACCAGATCGCTGCCGGAAGCCCCGAACCCGTGGCAGAGGACGGCCGCGGCCTCGACCGGTTCGCCCGCCGGCGGGCCGACGCTGCGGACCGTCAGCCCCCCATGCTCGGCGGTGGAATCGTGGAGGGACGACGGGGGACCGGGCATGTTGGGCGGGACGGAGGGGGGTCGTCGCAGGATTGATGACACGGCGGCAGATTCGCGACACCTTCATCTTAGGTGGAACAAGGGTTCATTTCGTCCCAATCCCCGGCCCGGGCGGGGGTTACGGGGGAGAACCCGGGTCCGGCACGGGGTTGGCAACCTTCTTCGGTTGCGAACGTCGCCCGCCGCAGTCGTTACACTGCCCGCCGCGACGGTTCGCCCCCGCCGCCTCCCCAAGCCTCTCAACCGGACCCCCGCCGATGCGTTTCCGCCTCCTTCGCCCGTTTGCCGCCGCCGTCGCGGCGGCGGTCCTGGCGGTCGCCGCCCCCCCCGCCGCCCACGCCGGTCGCGGCGACATCGGACAGGCCACGCAACTCGCCTCCGCGGTCGGGTTCCACGCCCAGGCCGCCGGTCAGTTCGGCTACGCCGTCGGCCGACCGGACTACGCCGCGTTCGGCAACACGGCCTTCGCCATCGCGGCGGAGGCCCAGCAGGTCGAGGCGATGCTCGCCGTGGGCGACGTCGCCGGCGCCCAGGCCTCCACCGCCCGGATGCGGGGACTGGTCGACGTGCTGGACAAGCAGGAAGATCGGTTGTCGAAGTGCGGGTACCTCGGCCGCGACGCCCGCAAAGCCGGCGACGACTACGCCGACCACGTCGAGGACACGTTCAAAGATCTCCGCCGCGAGGTCGAGGACCTGCACCCGATTCCCTTCGCCCCGGTCGTGGTGCATCACCCGCCGGTCCACCACGCGCCGGTCCACCATGCTCCGGTGCACGTGGGGCCGCCGGTGGTCGTCAATCAGACGGACGTGCGGGTGAACCAGACGGACGTGCGGGTGAACGTCAACGCGCCCCAGGTGAACTTCCCCCCCGGCGCCGTGGCCCCCAGCGGGTTCCAGTACCAGGGTGAAGGCGACCAGGGCGGCGTGTACTACGGCCCGAGCCGCGGCGCCGCCCCCGGCGGGCTGTACGGCCCCGGCCCGCAGGCCGGTCCGCAGTTCAACGACCCGCAGTTCGACGATCCGAACAGCTTCCGCCCGGTGCCGAACCGCGATTCGTTCCGTCCGGTCCCGCGTCAGGCCCCGCTCCCGCCGGCCTACGGCCCGCCCCGCGACCGGTTCGACGGCCCGGGGCTGCCGGCGCCCGGGCTGTCCGCCCCGCCGCAGGCTCGCATTGAGCGGTCTGAACTCTTCGAGCGGTTCGAACGCACCGAGCGGATCGAGCCCGCCCCGTACGTCTTCACCGTCTCCCGGATGCGGTGAGCGGTCCGCAGGCGGCATGAACTGACCACGAGAACTGACCACGAGAACTGACCACGATCCGAGACCCGGGCGCCCCGCGCCCGGGTCTTTTCCATTGCCCCTGAATGGCCCCGCGAGCGGGCGGCGTCGCACTTCGCCTGCCCCGCCGCGGGCCGGACGACTAGACTGCCCGCCGCCGCGTTCGCCCCCCGTGCCCCCGTCATGGCCGACGACTTCCTCACCGCCGACCCGACCGCTGACGCCGCAGCGCCCGCCGCCCCGGCGTCCGGCGGTCGGGCGAAGCACTACACCGTGCTGGCCCGCCGGTATCGGCCGCAGACGTTCGCCGAGGTCATCGGGCAGGGGCACGTCGCCAGGGCGCTCACCAACGCGATCGCCGCCGGGCGGGTGGCGCACGCGTACCTCTTCACCGGCGCCCGGGGGGTGGGGAAGACCTCGACCGCCCGCATCTTCGCCAAGGCCCTCAACTGCCCGAACGCTCCCAAGGAAGGCCCCGACGCCGGCGTGCCCTGCAACGCCTGCGAGATTTGCGAAGCCGTCTCCGAGGGCAACGACGTCGACGTGCTGGAGATCGACGGGGCCAGCAATAACGGCGTCGATCACATCCGCGATCTCCGCGGCAACGTCACCGTCAAACCGATGCGGGCCAAGTTCAAGGTCTACATCATCGACGAAGTGCACATGCTGTCGAAGGCGGCGTTCAACGCGCTGCTCAAAACGCTGGAAGAGCCCCCCGGCGGGGTGAAGTTCGTGTTCTGCACCACCGAACCGAACAAGCTGCCGGACACGATCCTGTCCCGCGTGCAGCGGTTCGACTTCGCCACGGTTCACATTCAGAACATCATCCAGCGGCTCGCCTCGATCGCGGAGGCGGAAGGGTACGCGGTCGAACAGCCCGCCCTCGAACTGGTCGCCCGCCGGGCCGCCGGCTCGATGCGGGACTCCCAAAGCCTGTTCGATCAGCTACTGAGTTTTGGGGGAGAGAACATTACGGCGGAGGAGGTGCACCGGCTGTTCGGCACGGCCTCGGACGATCGGCTCGTCACGCTGGTCGGCTACTGCGTGAACGGCGATCCGGCGGGGGCGCTGGGGGAACTGGAAGCGGCGATCGGCGACGGGGTGCAGCTCGACGAATTGATCGACCAGCTCGTCGGCTACCTGCGGGACCTGATGATCCTCGCCGCCGGGGCCGACGCCGTGCCGCTGCTGGGCGTCAGCGAAGAACACCGGGCCGCGCTGGGCGAACAGGCGCAAAGCTGGGGCGTGCAGACGACGCTCGCGGCGGTGCAGCTTCTCAGCGAAGCGAAGCTCCGGATGCAGCGGGTGACCTTCGGCCGAGCCTTGGCCGAAGCCGCCTTGGTGCGAGCCGCCACGTTGGGCGATCTGGACGATCTGGCGAACCTCGCCGCCACGCTGCGGAGCGGCGGTCCGCCGTCCGGCGCCTCCACGGCCCCCCGCCGCCCCCCGCCCGCCCGATCCAGGCCGTCACCGCCCGCAGCGCCCGTAACCCCGAGGCCCCGCGGGGCCTCGGCGTTACGGGCGGAGGCGCATGAACCAACGGAGGAGCAGAATCCGGCGGCGGAACAGGTGACCGAGACGACCCCGGTCGAGTCGGCGCCCGCCCCCGCGGCGCCGGTGATCGCGTCGAAGCCGGTGATCCCCTTGGAACCGGGCAACGAAGCGACGCTGCTGACCCGCCTCAAAGACGAGATCGGCGCCGGGAACGCCCTGACGGGGGTGCGGGAGTGCTCCGCTCTAGCAATTCTCGGGCCGGATCGCGTAGAATTGCGATTCCCCAGCGTCCTGAAGGTCGCCGCGGACCGCTGCGAGGCGAAACGCCCCGCGGTCGACGCGGCCCTGCGGACGATCGTCGGCGGCGCCGTGTCGTTCACCGTCGCGGTGGACGCCGCCCCCGCCAACGGGGCTGCGAAGGTCGATCCGGCCGCCGGTCGCTCCGCCGGTCGCTCCAACGGGGACGCCTCCCGCCCCGAGCCCGTAAACCCCGACGACATCGCCGACCCCTTCGTTCGCCGGGCCGTCGACCTGTTCGAAGCGCGGGCCGTGACCTCACAACCGCTCCCGCCGGCCTCCCGATCCGTCTCCGACTGACCGTCGGGGACTCACGATCGGCGTCGCCCGCTCTTCCCTGTTCCTCCGCGGATTCCCTCATCGTATGTTCGGCAAACTCGGCGGATTGGGCAATCTGGCCTCCCTCGCGTCCAACGCGGGCGAGATTCAGAAGCGGATCAAAGAGGTGCACCGCAAAACCGGCGAAATGATCGTCACCGGCGTCGCCGGGGAGGGGGCCGTCGAGGTCGACGTGACCGGCCACGGCGTGATGACCGCCTGTCGCATCGCCCCGGCCCTGCTGAGCGGCGCCGAGAACGTCGGCGAACTGCAAACCCTCGTCAAAGAGGCGTCCAACGACGCCGGCGCCAAGGCCAAAGCGGCCGCCAAGGAGTTGATCTCCAAGGAAGCCGAAGACCTCAACGTCCCCGGCCTCGCCGACATGCTGGCGAAGGTCGGCATGTAGCTCTCGTCCGGCCGGATCGCACGACCAACCCGCCGCCGGGCGCGTCCCCGCGGTACACTGGTTCGTTCCCGCCGAGTCCGGCGGGCGCCGATTCCGGCTCCCGCGGCCCAGGGCGTCCACGCCCGACCGTCCCCCTTTCCTCTCCGACCCCCGGGGTTCGCCGTGCGCATTAATCTTCAGCAGTCCATGAAGATGAGCCAGCAGATGAAGCTGGCCCCGCGGATGATCCAGTCGATGGAGATCCTGCAATTGCCGGTGATGGCGTTGCAGGAACGCGTCGATCAGGAACTGGCGGAGAACGTGACGCTGGAGATGGAGGACCGCGACAAAAACGTCACCGAGAGCGAGGAAAAGGCCGAGCGCGAGAAGGCCAAGGACGAGAACGACCGGTCCGAGAGCGAGAAGGGCCCCATGGAGGTGGACAACGACGACGGCAACGCCGACGACTTTGAACGCCTTGTCGATATGGCCGAAAGCTGGCCGGACGACAACTACACCAGCGGGTCCAAACCCTCCTCCAACCGCGTCTCCGAAGCCGGCGACCGGGCGTTCGACGCCATGGCCAACGCCCCGGCTCGCACGCAAAGCCTGCACGACAGCCTCGTCGAACAATTCGGCTATTTCGACACCACGCCGGAGGTCCGCGCCTTCGGTCTCTACCTCGTGCAAAACCTGGACGAGGACGGCCGTTTGCAAAGCGGCCTGCCGGACCTGATGAGCGCCTACGGCCGGGCGATCACCTATGAAGACGCGGAATGGGCCCTGGGCCTGATCCAGAAGCTCGACCCCCCCGGCGTCGGCGCCCGCACGGTGCAGGAGTGTTTACTGCTCCAGCTCAGCGACGAATTGGAGTACCGGGAGGAACTCGAAGTCCTGATCAGCCGCCACCTGGAGGACCTCGCCGCGAATCGCCTGCCGGCGATCCAACGCAAAACCGGCTACGATCTGGAAACGATCACCGCCGCCGCGGAGGAGCTCTCGCACCTCAATCCGCACCCCGGCCGCGAGTTCCGCAGCGCCCCCAATCAGGCCGTCACCCCGGACCTCGCCGTCGATCGGGACGAGGAGGGCGAGTATTCCGTCCGTTTGCTGGACGAATACACGCCGAACCTGCGGATCAGCAAGTATTATATCAAGCAGCTCCGCAACAGTCCGGACGCCGCCACGAAGGAATATATCAAGAAGAAGATCGAAGGCGCCCAGTGGCTGATCGAAAGCATCGAGCAGCGGAACCAAACGGTCAAAAAGGTGACCGAGGCGATCGTCGAGCACCAGCGCGACTTTTTGGAGAAAGGTCCGGAGCATATTCACCCGCTCAAGATGGAGGAGATCGCCGAGAAAGTCGGGGTCCACGTGACGACCGTGTCCCGCGCGGTCAGCGATAAATGGGTGCAAACGCCGCGGGGCCTGTTCCCCCTCCGGCAGTTCTTCGGCGGCGGCACGACCACCGAGGACGGCGAGGACGTCTCCTGGAACCAGATTCGTTTGAAGCTTAAGGCGATTATCGAGGGCGAGGACAAAAAGAAACCGCTGTCCGACGACGCCCTCGTCGAAGCGCTCAAAGAGGACGGCTATCAACTCGCCCGCCGCACGGTGACTAAATACCGCAAAAAGATGGGCATTCCGAGTTCTCGGCAGCGCCGGGAGTATGTGTGAAGCGAACCTCGCGAACGTGCCGTGCGGCGAGCGTGCCGTGCGGCGAGCGGCGCCGTGCGGCGAGCGGTGAGGAACCCCCCGGTGCGGGCGTGGCGTGGTCGGCGGTAGGCTGGCGGGACCGCTTCCTTTGAAAGCCGTTGCCGTGTCCGATCCAAGCCCGCTCGACCGTCCCACGCCCGACCGCTCCGTCACGGACCGACTGGGCGCCGACCGCCCCGTCGCCGCCAGTCCCGCGGGGGAACCGCGGCGCCCGCCCGGCCCGCATCACGTCGTCGATCCCGAGGACGTCTCGCCCACGCCGGTGCTGTCGCCCAACGCCCATGAGGTGTCGGACGCGGAGGGGGAATTGCTCGTCACCAGCGCCGCGGGGGCCGGGCCGATCTGGGCGAGTTCCCGCGTCATCGCCGGGGCCGTCGGGCTGATCCTGATCGGTCTGACGCTCGGCGTCGGGGCTTGGCTGATCGGCTGGCTGGACGAGAACGGCGAGGCGACGCTGAGCCCCACCGTGATTGTCGACCCGGTCGCGATCGACCCCGCTTCAGACTGACGTCGCGAACCAGCCTGAGCCGGAGCGTGTCCGCCGGTCCGGACCGATTGCAAAAATCAGTTGGCGGCGTCCGCCGGATGAACTATCCTTACCACCCGACAGGCGACGGAGTCCCCCAGGGGCTGCAAGCAGGTCGACGTTCCCCGATGGTGTAATGGTAGCACCACAGATTCTGATTCTGTTAGTCTAGGTTCGAATCCTAGTCGGGGATTCTCTCACTCGCCCTCCGGGGGCGACTCTGGCCTACCTTTCAAGGGTTTCGGGTGGGTTCGGGGACAGTGGGGCAACGGAACTGTCCTGCTTCTGTCCTCTCACTGTCCCTTTTCTACCCCCTCGGGGGCGGAAGCGCGACCTTGGGGGACAGTCGATCCGGAGGTGTCTGACGGGTCCGGTGAGGGTTGGAATCGGTAAGGTGTTGGTACGGAAGGGCGGGAGTGCAACCGGTTGGGGTGCGTCCGAATGCCGCATGGCTTGATCCGTACAGTAGGTCTGTACGATAACCCCTCTATCCGGCAATCCCCCACCTGCCCTTAGATCGATGTTCCGCCGCCCGTCCGACCGCTCCGCCGTCTCCCGCGTTCTCTCCCGTTTGGGGGTTGAGAGACGATCCGTCGTTAACGGGACGGCATTGGGAGTCATTGGCGGGGTGATGGTGGCGACGCTGCTAGGCGGCTTCGCAATGTTGAACGGAACCGTTGAACCGGACCCTTTAGCCAATGCCGTAGACGCGGTGACGGTGGATGAGGAGCAACCTGGTGAGGGGATCAATTTTATTCCCCAGCCGAACGCCTCGGAAAGTGCTTCGTTCGTACGGCATAGCATGTACGGGTTTGATCGTGAGTATATCGGTTCCAATTAAATGAACCTCTAAGATGCTTCCCGGCCTGACGGCCGCACGCTTTCCCTCGAAACCGGACAGAGAACCGCGGTAGGGGATTTGCGCGACAAAAGCTGAACCAGCCCTTGAGGACCCGCCATGGCCAGTGCCGCCCTACGCTGTGAGCGTGCGGTTGCGGTTTTGAGTGAGAATCGTCTTGTAGCGTCGGATTTCCGCGGGTTCGGCCGGGCGCACCTGCGGCGGGGTCGGCGGGCGACCGACCTTCTTTTGCGGGTGGCGGAACCGCTGCTTCGCGGCTCGACGCGGGCGGCGATCGATCGAGCAGACGGCCAGATCGGTCTTCAGCGACTTCGTCCAGCGGCCGCCGGTTCGGTCGGCGTGACGCATCCGGCGGCGCACGACCTTCACGGTCGCCGCGGGCGACCACGCCGAAGCGGCTCTCCCGGCGGACCGCACCGCCGGCCCCGCCAGCGCTCCCGACAGCCACAGGGACAGAACCAGCCACTCCGCCTCCGTCAGCGCCCGTTCGGGCGTGGGGATTCTCAGCGTGCGACCCTGCAAAGTTTGCTTGAGCGTACGGAAGCCGACCTCCACGCTCCATCGCAACTTGTACAACTGCGCCGCCTGGGCGTCGCTCAACTCCGCCGCCGGCAGGTTCGTTAATAAAAAAAGGTTCGGGCAGTCGGGGCGATCCGTTTCAATCTCGATCAACCGCAGCGACAGCGGCGACTCGCCCGCCCGGCGGAGGTTTTTCGGCCACAGCCAGACCTGCTGCCCCCGTCCGCGGCGACCGCCGGCGTTTTCACATTCGCTCACGTCCGCCAGTTCGGTCAGCAACCGGCGGTTGCCGCCGACTCGGATCAGGAAGGCGTGCCCGACAGCCGACAGCCGTCGCAGCGTCGCACAGCTCATGAACCCGGCGTTCGCCAGGAGCAGCGTCTTGTCCGGCAGGTCGGGCAGCATCTCCGTCAACTGCGCGAGTTCGGCCGCGCGGCCCGGTCCCCACCGCACGTCCCACGGCAGGCCGGAGCCCCGGCAAAATGACTGCGGAAACAGCAGCGTGCCGGCGATCTGCGGGCCAGTCCCGTCCTTGCCGACCGGGTCCAGCCCGGCCTCGTTCGCCGCGGAGCGGGGGCAATTAAGTCGCGTGCCGTCGGCCGCGAGCACGAACCAATTCTTTAATCCGCCGCAGGCGCCGCGGTAGGCGTCCCCGGCGACGGCGGGCAGGACGCTGCGAAACCGCCGCCAGACCGCCTCGGCCAGCGGGCGATGTCGGCGGGTCAGAGCGTCGGCGAAACCGGTATAGGTCCCCGGCAGTCGCCGCCATGCTTTACGGCTGGCGAGGAACTCGCGGGTCCGCTCGAATTGTCCGGTCCGGCGCCGCTCGTCCTGCCAGCCGGCCAGCAGGGCGAACAGCTTCAGCCGCTGCGGCGTCCAGCCGGTTCCGCCCCGGGAGACCGGTCCGGGGAGGTTGAGTCCCGAAAAAAGCAGGGCGGAAGGCGACGCTCGACGGCGTGGATCAGTCGGTCTCCGCAGCTTGGGGTCACGGGTTCGGTTCCTTCGGTCCGGGTTCGCGGCGTGCTGGCAGGCACAAAACCGCGCCCCTACCGCGGGACCGAACCCGTTTCACGTTCGAGCTTTACGACGATTCAACCCGCGGGTTCGCTCACGGCGTAGGGTGGCGCCCCGAAGTGCAAGGTGCGGTCGAATGTCACCAGCGCCACCCGCTGGATCGGCGGTTTTTATGGGGCGTCCAGCACCTGGCGCATCAACTCCTTCATCAGCGCCCCGTCGTCGGCGAGAAGCAGACGTTCCAGAGACGTGCTCGCGTAGATGTCCGTCAGGCGGAACCCCGCCTTTGTATCAAGGAGATAGGAAACGCCCACACCGCCTTGGGAAGTGGGGACGCCGTCGTCGTCCAGCGGGCGGGTGAACAGGATCGTCACCTCCGGGCCGGGCACGGCGTAGACCACCTCCCGCGGCCGGCCGAACTTCGCGAACGTCGCACGCCGAGACTCGTCGTTGGGCAGGCTGGCCGATTTCTTCCGAAACCGCTGCTGCGATTCCGCGTTCAGCATCCGCTCGAAGCCGTCGAAGTCGCCCTCAGCCGCGGCCCGGAGGGTTTCGCTGTAGAACGCCAAGGCTTTCGTCAGCCCCTCCGGGAGGTCGTCCCCGGCGTCGAGCGTCAGGTTCTTTGGCGGCGGGACGATCGTCGCCAATCGATGTCCGGGCAGGATCAGGCGGGGCGGAAGCCGCTCCTCGGCCGTGAATCCCGGGATCTCCTCCGTCGGCTCCGGTTTCGGCGTCAGTACGACGGCGTCTTTCGGCACGGGCGCCGGCCGGAGCCGCCGACCGGCCCCTTCGGCCCCGTGGATGGCGGAGAACAGGAAACTATAAATACGCCCGTTCCCATCCATGATGGATTTGAGTTCCCCTTTCACCCGACGCACTTGGAGCGACGCCGTCTTTGGGGCGTCCGCGTCCGCGAACACCGCGAAGGTCGATTTCGGGAGGGGCGTCAGAAACAGGAGGACGGGCGTTTTGACGCCGGACCAGTCGCGCGTCTCCAACATCCAATAAAACTGCAGACCCTCCTCGCTCGACCAGTCAAGCAGAGGCGCGTACCGCTCTCGCCGGCCGGATGTAATCGCCTCGGCCGCTCGACGCAAGAGGCCTGTCAATTCCTCGTCGGCGTACGTCGTCGCGAGCCGGGCGACCGGCATGCCAATCGGCTTTGTCACCACCTCGATCAGCATGCCGGTTTCCCGGCGCTCCTGGTCGGAGTAGGGGTGAAACACAGGATACGCCCGCCGGTCTGCGGCGGGCAACGCGGGGAGATCGCCCGCCCAACCGGGGGCGGCTGTCAGTAGCAGGAATAAGCTCGTCATGAGGTTCAGCATCCGTTAAGTCAGGAGCGGAGCGGCGGGCGGGTGGCCAGGGGGAATCGTACGTCGGATTGTCCCCCGAAGTGGGTGGCCGGGGTCGGCCCGCGGTTCGCGTGGCTGAAAGATTCCGCCTGGTCGGGCCGCCCCCGGGCACGGGGGACGCCCGACCCGCTGACCCGTCCGCGTCGATCGCCCGGGGGCGGCCGAGCCGCGCCGGGACGCTCCGCCCCTCCGCATCGCCGGCGGGCGGCATGATTACGCCGCGGGCTCTGACATATCCGATGACGGAGAACCGTGCCCCGCGGCTTGGGCATGGAGAGTGATGCGACCACTTGATTGATGGGTCGTGCGTCGCTCACATGCCCACCCGCCCCGGGGCGATTCTGGTGGTGGGAAGATCATGGGTGGGGCGTGTGGGCATGGCGCCCGGGGCAGCGCCGTGCGACTGGACCGCCGTCGCCCTCGCCGCCGTCGCCGCGGGGCTGCGGTTCACGATCGACTAATCCGAAGCGTCCGCGAGGGCCGTTCGCACGGCGGGCGGCGCCCGCCGGCCTCATAAGCATCGATCGCCCGCAGGAAGTTGCGCAGATGCGCCCGGCTGCCGGCGGCGACCTTCGCCTCGAACCGCGGTTCGTCCTGTTCGTCCGGGTATTTGTCCGGTTCAAGGACGGCGTCGGCGTGCAGCGCCTCGGACTTCTTGTTGCGGGGGACGAAATCATATTTATCGACGCTGGCTTTGAGGACGCCGTTCTCCCCGTAAATAAACGCCGCCCAGGGGTACTCCGGGTCCGGGGCGGAGCCCCAGGTGCGATGCGTCCAGACGATCGGCAGATCCCCGAAAGTAAAGGTCGCGGTTTGGGTGTCCGGGGCGTTCGCCTTGGCCTCGGGGGCCGTCAAAATGCCGCCCTCGCTAAACACCCGATCGACCGGCCCCAGGTCCAGCATCCAGCGGGCCATGTCGAGCATATGCACGCACATATCGCCCATGATGCCGTTGCAATACTCCGTGAACAGCCGCCAGCTGCGGGGGTGCGTCAGCGGGCTATACGGCCGCAGCGGCGCCGGCGATGAGCCTCTCCAGCGTCCGCGTCATCATGAACGCGCTGCGACTGCGGAGTGGGTGATGCGGCCCCGGTGGGTCGTTCATCCTCCTCGAAGGCGCCGGTGTTCGGCGTGCCCTCGCACTCGCGCACGACGCTGAGGCCCGGGTCAGTCCCGACGAACCGCGACGCTTTCCCTTCCGAGTGGCCCTCCTGCGGATCGGCCAATAGTTCGATGACGAGCTCCAGCTCCACGATCATCAGGCGGATCGACTTCGCTGCATTCGCAACTGGCGTCTTCTCGTCCGGGCCGTACAGGTCTTCGGTCGCCTGCTGCTTGTCGCGGTCCACGAGGAACTCCGGGTGATCGGTGCCGCCGCCCCAGTCGGCCACCGTCCACCTGCTCCAACTGTTCCAGTCGCCGCCGGACGGTGACGAGCAGCGCCTTCACAGAGATGAGCATCCGTCGGCCCCGATCAGTCGTCCAGATCGGCGGCGTTCGCAACCTGCTCGTGCAGGTAATCCACGCCTTCAAACCACAGCCGCACCCGGACCCGGCCGGCGACCGCCTTGGTGCAGCGTCAAGCGGCCATTGCTAGAGCGAACCGTGGTCATCTGTAGCGTGTATAGCCGCAGTGGCGGAGATAATTCCGGCACTGCTCGGGCGGGAAGCGGTCCAGCAGTTCGCCGATCCGGCGCCACAACGCTTCGACCGTCCGCTCCCCGGCCTGCCGGATCAGGTGTTTGAGCTTGCTGAAGAACATCTCGATCGGGTTCAGGTCCGGGCGCATGCGGCGGCAGGTAGTGGACCTTCGCCCCCGCCGCCCGGATCGCTTCCCGTACGCCGGCTACCTTGTGGGCGGACAGGTTGTCCATCACGACCACGTCGTCGGGCCGCAGGACCGGACAGAGGTGTTGCCGGACCCACGCCAGAAAGATGCGGCCGTTGATCGCCCCGCTCACCACCAGCGGGGCGATCGGGCCGTCGGCCCGCAGCCCGCACAAAAACGTCGTGGTGTGCCAGTGGCCGTGCGGCACGGACGCCAACAGTCGCCGGCCCCGCAACGCCCAGCCGCGGGTCGGCGTCATGTTCGTCTTCGCCCAGGTCTCGTCCAGAAACACCAACCGCCCGGCCCGCGGCTTCGTCGGGGAACGCGGCGCCGCGGGCGTGCTTCCAACTCCGGCGGGCGGCGGCGACGTCGGGCCGGGACTGCTCGCAGGCGATCAGCGTCTTTTTTTGGGGCGGAAGCCCAGCCGGTGCAGTTCCCGCCGCAACGCCTCCTCCGAGCAGGCCAAGCCCAGATCGGCCTTCCGCTGACGAACGGTGCGGTCGGGCGCGGCCGTCGCCGCCGCGACGATCTCCGCTTCCCGACCGGCCAGAACGCGCGTCCGGCCCGGGGCCGTTCGGGCGGCGGGCACGTCGCTCGTGCCGCTTTCTCGTCGACGCTGGACCAGCCGCCGCACCCACGCGGGGCTGACGGCGAAGCGGTCGGCGACGACCTTCGTCGGCTCGCCGGCGTCGCGGGCGGCCAGCACGCGTTCCCTCAGATCCTTCGAATAGGCACGCACCACTTCGCCTCCGTGAGCGGGATGAATCTGCGCATTCTGCCGCAGCCGAACCCGCTACGCCATACGCTGGTTCGCTCTAGTGGCTCATTGCAGCTCGTTGGTCGGGTAGAGCGAGCGCAGTTGAATGCGTGCGTCGGCGGTCGCGAACTGCCAGCGCACGTCGATCTGCGTGGCGTTGCGGTCCCGCTGCCAGACGGCGACCTCGCGGGCGAGCGTCGTCGCGTCCGGGATGCGGCGGTTCAGGCACTGGCGGGCCAGTACGCTTAATTCGGTACGCATGGCTAGGTCGTGTGGACAACTGGCAGGGGGGTGACGAGGACGGACGCCAGATGCACGAAGCCTAAATAGTTCATGTCCTTCCTGTCGTACCGCGTCGCGACCCGGCGGTCGTGCTTGAGCCGGCCGAAGAACCGCTCGATCACGTTTCGACGGGCGTACCGGACCTTGTTCGGCCGTCGTTTGACCTTCCGGTTCTTCGGGGAAGGGATGACGGCCCTGGCCTGCTGCCGGCGGAGCCGTTTGCGAAGTTCGGCCGAGTCGTAGGCCTTGTCGGCGATCACGTATCCGGGCTTCAGCCCCGCGATCAGGGCCGCGGCCTGCGTCACGTCGTGCCGCTGCCCGCCGGTCAGCAGAAACCGCACGGGGTCGGCGGCGCCGGTCACGGCGGCGTGCAGTTTCGTGCTGTACCCGCCGCGGCTGCGGCCGAGGGCGGCGTTGACCGGCGGCTCGCTTTTTTGGGGCGCCGCGCCCGGCGGCGTGCTGATGCGCCCGCACGACGGTCGAATCGAGTTGCAACTCTTCCAGATCGGGATCGCCCAGCACCGCGTTCAGCCGCGCCCAGACGCCGGTTTTGCACCAGCGGTCGAACCGCCGCCAGACGGAGTTCCAGTTCCCGAATCGCTCCGGCAGATCCCGCCAGGGAGCGCCGGTCTTGGCGATCCAGATCACCGCCTCCACGAACGACCGGTTGTCGGCGGCGGTCGGGCCGGGAGCGCCTGGGCGGCCCGGCAACAACGGCTCGACGGCCGTCCACTTCTGGTCGGTCAAGGCATGTCGGCGCGGCATCGGACGCTGGCTGTCGGAGCGAAGTTTGCCGGATGTCGTACCGCGTCCAGTCGCTTCGCGCTACTCTGTCAGCACAAACGTCGACATTTGTTGTCCACACGACCTAATTTCGGTGCAGGTCGAAGGACGCACAGCCGAGGCCGTGCGATCCGGACGGGGACGTCCCGCGGCAGGGTTCCGCCGCGATCTGCCCGTACCGGGATCGCCGCGGGCAAATCCCACGTGGCGACGGCGGTGAGGATCCCGGCGGCGAAGCCGGTCAGATCGACATGCGGACGAAAACAGGGGCATTCCGACATACCCGGGCACATACCCCGGGCATCCTATTGTATTGCCACGGTGCGACATGGGCGACTTTTGCAACCTCCCAGCCGTCCGGGCGGGTCGCCTTCACTCCGGACAGAGGCGAGGGAAATACGACTCCGGGTTCGTTTTTCAGACGGCACACGCGGCACCGCTCAGCCGGTTTCAAACGTCTTCTTCACGGCGCTGACGCCGCCTGCTCATGTCCGGCCGGCGGATTTCCGGATGGGGCGTCATCCAAGACGCCGACGGCGGCCTTCGTCTTGGCCGGGATCAGGTGCCGGTAGCGTTTGGCGATCTCGTCGTTCGTGTGGCCCATCAGTTCGTCGATGACCCGCTGGTCGATCCCGGCCAGGGCGAAGCTGCTGGCGAAGGAGTGACGGTAGGAGTGACGGTAGGTTTGGAAGCCGACCTTGAACGTATTGCCGCTCCACGGTCGCTGCCAGTTTGTGCCGCGCATGGGCTGCCAGAACAGCCGGTTGGCTCGGTCCCGCTTCATCTCGGTCGCGTCGTTGCCGGGCACGACGTACCGCCCGCCGGCATCGTGGGATTTCGCTGGCAGTCCGGCAGATTTCGGGGGGATGCCAATCGCCCGGGGCGTCTCCTTCTGCCGGCGGCTCGGTTTGCAGCTGTGGGCGATCAGCGTGGCGCTCGCGAGATCGACGTGGCGCCACCCCAACCGGATCACCTCGCCCCGCCGCATGCCGGTGTAAGCCGGGATCGCGTGCAGCAGCACGCTCCGCGGATCGTCGGCGTTCTCCTTCTCCACGGTGTTCGCGAGGCGAGTTTCCAGGCGCCTGCGGGTCGTCGATCGACCCGAACCGATACGCGATGAGAAGATTGGGGCTGACAGGACTCGAACCTGCACCTCCGAAGAGACCGGATCCTAAATCCGGCGCGTCTGCCAGTTCCGCCACAGCCCCGGGCGACACGTAGCTTAACGGCTCCGGGACAGATGCACCACAGCCCGGTCGCGGAGGAAGTCCGATCGGGGCCCCCGGGGAATCTCGGGAATCTGGGACGTGTTCGGGTTTGCAATCAACAAGCGCTTGACCGTCCCCCGATGACAGCATCGAATGGGGGTGGTCAGGCTGTACAGGCTTGGGGTTCACCTCGATCGCCGTGGGACGCGAGCGAATCGAACTCCCGGGTTGTTCAGACGCAAACACTGTCACACGCGTCGATCCGGTGGGTCGATCGTTGTCTCGTGCCGCCGGTCAGCGGGGCGAGGCGAGGGTCGGTTCGTTTGGGACGCGGAGCAGACGGTTGTGACGTGCCCGACCGACCTGTTGGTCCGGGTCGGCTGGGGATGGGTCATGCCGCGCTCGCTTCGTAGCCGATGCGTGAGACGGTCGCTCACCGCCGATCTTGTCTTCACCCGGTTCCCGCCGGCGGTCTACACCGTCGACGGCGCCGCGTGCGGCCGAGCCCGGTCGTGGGCGCAGTCCGTCTTCGGCGAACGGGACACCCATGTCACTTCCCACATCACCGCCCCCCCCCGCGATCCGCCCCGTGCGGCGTCGCCCCCGCCTCGCGGCGAAGACGCGCCGGGCGGACGGAACGCCGCGCATCGTGATCACCGGCGTCGGGGCGGTCTCCCCGGTCGGCATCGGCCGGACCGCGTTCTGGGACGGGCTGTGCAGCGGGCGGGGCGGCGTAAACGCGGCGGTGGATCTCGGAGTCGGCGGCGACGGCCCGGGCCGACGGTTGATCGCGGAGGTCACGGACTTCGACCCGAACCGGCACCTCGCGGACCGCCGCAAGCACTTCAAAACGATGAGCCGCGACGTCCAGTTGGGCGTGCTCGCAGCCGATCTGGCCGCCGAGGACGCGCTGCTGCCGACGGGTGCCTTCGACCCCGACCGGGTCGGCGTGGTGTTCGGGGCCGGCCGCATTCCGCCGGGTCCGCGGGCGTTGGTGGCGGCGGCGGCGGCCTGCCTGGGGCCGGACGGCACGTTCGACCCGGCTCGGTGGGGGGAACTGGGGATGGCGAACGTCCCGCCGCTGTGGCTTCTCCGCCAACTCCCGAACATGCCGGCCTGTCACGTCTCCATTGCGCTGGACGCCCGCGGGCCGAACAATACGCTGACCTGCCAGGACGCCAGCGCGATCCTCGCGTTGGACGAGGCCGCCCGCACGATCGCCCGCGGGGCGGCGGACGTGATGATCGCCGGGGCGTCTTCATGCAGCACCGATCCGGTCGGGCTGGCCCGGATGCGGTCGGCGGGGGAATTGTCCGCCCGCACCAATGATCCGGAGCACGCCCTGCGGCCGTTCGACGCCCGCCGCGACGGCACCGTCGCCGGGGAAGGCGCCGGGGTGTTCGTCCTCGAACGCCTTGATCACGCGGTCCGCCGCGGGGCGGAGGTCTACTGCGAACTGCTGGGGACCGCCTCCGCCAGCGACGGCCGCCGCAACGATCAGGGGGTCGGCATCGTCAACGCCATGAAGATCGCGTTGAACCGCGGCGGGATCACCTCGGCGGCGGGCATCGGGCACATCAACGCCCACGGCAAAAGCACCCGCTGGGACGATCTGGTGGAGAGCCGGGCGTACCACGCCCTGCTGGGCGACGACCTCGCCGGCGTGCCGGTGACGGCGTTGAAGAGTCACTTCGGTCACACCGACGCCGGCAGCGGCGCGTTGGAATTGGCCGGCAGCATCTTGGCGCTGCGTCACCGGCAGTTGCCGATGACGCTCGGCTTTGAAACGCCGGACCCGCAGTGCCGGATCGACGTGGTGCACGGCGGGCCGCTGTCGCTGGTGGGCAGTTCCGCGATCAGCGTGAACCGCACCAAAACCGGCCAAGCGGCGGCCGCGGTGCTGCAAGCGGTGTAGGTTGGACTCAACGACCGTCGCCTGCGGTTTCGCGGGCGACGGAACTGGTGAGGCACCCGCGAAACCGCAAGCGGGGGTGGGCGACGGGAATCGGCTAGGCTGCTCGAATGCTCGATCCGTTCATCCCCGGCCGCGTGTTCTGCGTCGGCGCCGCCGGGAGCGGCGTGCGGGCGATGGCGGAACTGCTGCACGGCTTCGGCTGGACCGTCGCCGGCACCGACCGCGGCAAGCCGGACGTGCTGGCCCGGATGAGAGCGAATGGGATGGCCGTCACCCACGATCCCGCCGGTCGCGGGTGGGACGGCTCGCGGGACGGGCGGCCCGATCTGCTCCTCCACTCCCCCGCGGTGCCGCCCCCGGACCCGGCCCGCGTGCAAGCCGAGCGGGAGGGCGCACCGCAGGCCACGCACATCGACCTGCTGGTCGAACTGACCCGCCGCCGCGAGACAATCGCCGTCGCCGGCACGCACGGCAAAAGCTCGACCGCGGCGCTGCTGGTGCACCTTTTACGCAGCGCCGGCAAGCGGGTCGCCGGGTTTGTGGGGGCGGAGCCGGTGGATCCGACGTACAGCTTCGCTCACCCGGACCCGGAGTTGCTGGTCGTCGAGGCGTGCGAATGGAACCGGCATTTCCTCCGGCTCAGTCCGACGCACGCGATTATCACGGGGGTGGAGTTCGACCATCCGGACAGCTATCGGGACGCGGCCGCGGTAGAGGCGGCCTTTCACCAGTTCGTCGGCTGTCTGCCCGCAACCGGCGTCGTTTTGCGACCCCGGTCGGGCGAGCGGACGGAGGACTTGGCTGTCCGAGCGGCGGCGGCCCTTGGCGTGACGGAGGACGAGATACGTGCGGCGGTCCCCGACGCCCCCGCCCTACGCCGGCGGTTCGAGCCGCTGGGGGACTGGCGGGGGCGACTGATCGTCGACGACTTCGCCCACCACCCCGCCGGGCTCACGTGGTGCCGGGAGCGGGTCCAGCAGATGGGATGGCGAGACACGCTCGTCTTCCAACCGCATCAGATCGCTCGTACCCGTGCAATGTTCCGCGACTTCGTCACGGCGGTCGGCTCCTGGGGGCGGGCCGCGGTCCTGCCGGTGTACCCAGCCCGGGAGGCGGCGACGCGGGCGGCGTGTCACGCCCTGTCCGAAGAACTGGCGTCCGCGGCACAGGCCGACTACCTGCCCGACCTTGACGCTCTCATCGGCTGGGCGGACGATTCGACCCGGCCGGGGGACGCCCTCGTCCTCGCCGGGGCCGGCGATATCGACCGCGCTCGTGATCTGCTGTTCCCCGGCGACCGATCTCCCGGCGCCTCCTAAGCCTTCCCCCCGTGAACCGCCGGCGCCGATGACTCCCCCGGACGTTCCCGCCCCCGACGAGCCCGGCGATCCTTCCGAGGACGGTTCCTTCGCGGACGGCCCCGCCGAACCCTTCGACGGGGCTGATCTCGCCGGCGCCGTGGTGCGGACGGACGAACCGCTCGCGCCCGAAGACCTGGCTGCGCGTCGGCGGGCCGGCCCAGCACTTCGCGGAGCCGACGAATCGCGATCAACTGCAAGCCCTTGTCCGCCGGTGTGCGGAGACCGGGGCGAACTGCCGGCTGTTGGGCGGCGGGTCGAACCTGCTGGTCCGTGACGAAGGCGTCAGCGGGCTGGTCATCCGGTTGCCGAAGGAGCATTGGAGCGAACTGTCGATCGACGCGGCGTCCGGCGTGGTCGCGATCGACTGCGGCGCCCCGCTGTCGCATCTCGTCGCCGAGACCGTCAAAGCGGGGCTCGCCGGGTTGGAGACGTTGGTCGGCATCCCCGGGACCGTCGGCGGGGCGCTGCACGGCAACAGCGGCGGGCGGCACGCGGACGTGGGGTCCGTCTGCGACTCGGTCGAGGCGTTGACCCGCTCCGGCGACCTCTTCACCCGCACCCGGGACGAACTGTCGTTTGGCTACCGGCGGAGCAGTCTGGACGAACTCTGCCTGCTGCGGGCGACGTTCCGCCTGAAGCCCGCGGACGCCGACGCCCTCGCCGATCGCGCCCGCAAGACCTGGATTCTGAAGAAGAGTTCGCAACCGCTGTCGCATCAGTCCGCCGGGTGCGTGTTCAAGAACCCCCGCGGCCACAGCGCCGGCGACCTGATCGAACGGGCCGGTCTGAAGGGCACCCGCGTGGGCGACGCGGAGGTCTCCGATCGCCACGGCAACTTCATCGTCACCGGGGAGAACGCCCGCAGCGCGGACGTGCTGCGATTGATCGACCTCTGCCGCGACACCGTCCGCCAGCGGACCGGCGTGGAGCTTGAAACCGAACTCCAAATCTGGTGAGCGAACCCGGCTCCCCCGACTCCGGTTCCACAGTGCTCAATGCCGCGGACCCCGGGCGATTCGCCGCGGCCCTGGGCTTCAACCCGGAGGAGCTCCGGCCCGGCGTCGTCACGGACGATCCGCTGCGGATCGTCGTGCTGTGCGGCGGGCTGGGGGCGGAGCGGGAGATCAGCCTCGCCAGCGGAGCCGCCGTGCAGGCGGCGTTGAAGACGCGGGGCCACGACGCGGTGCGGCTTGAACTGCCGACCACGCATGAGGATTGCGTCGACGCCCTGATGACGCTCGATCCGGTGCACGGGCCGTTTGCGACTGGGGAGAAGACCGGCGGGGTCTTCGACGTGGCGTTCGTCGCCTTGCACGGACCGTTCGGCGAGGACGGGCGGGTGCAAACCGTGCTCGACCGGCTCGACCTGCCGTACACCGGCAGCGGGGTGTGGAGTTCCGTGCTGTCGTGGCGAAAGCGATTGGCGAAGGCCCGCTGGGCGGAACTGGATCTGGCGACCGCGCCGTGGGCGGCGATCGTCCGCGGCTCGTTGGACGAGGGCGAACTGCCGGAGGACGGGGCGGACTGGCCGTTGCCGTTCGTCATCAAACCGGACGCCGGCGGTTCGTCGTTCGGAGTCACGCGGATCGACTGCCTGGACGAACTGCACGCGGCGCTTGCCGCGGCGCACGCCCAGGATGAGATCGCCGTGGCGGAGCAATTCATCCCCGGGGAGGAGTGGAGCGTGCCGGTGCTGGAGGGCGTCGCGATGCCCCCGCTGCGGATCACGCCGGCGGGCGGCGCGGACTCTCTGTTCACCACCGCGGCGAAGTATGAGGACGACGGCACGCGGTTTGAGGTGGTGACGGCTGCGGACGGGGACGGCCCCGACGGGTCGACCGCCGCCGCGGTGTGCGCGTTGGCGGTGCGGGCCGCGGAGGCGATCTTCGCGGAGGGTTTGGTGCGGGTGGACCTGCGGGTCGCCCCGAACGGCTCTCCCTGGCTGTTGGAGTTGAACGCCGTCCCGGGGTTCTCCTCGAAAAGCCAGGTGCCCCGCAGCGCAACGGCGGCGGGGGTGTCGCCGGGGCTGCTCTACGAGCGCTGCTGCCGACTGGCCCTCCGCTGACGCCGTGCGGCTCGACCGGCGCCCCGACCGGCCTGTGACGCGGCGCCAGCCGAATGTCGTTCCCTTGACGGTTTTCCAAGGGATCGGGGGGCGGCCGACCGGCAGGACCGGCCGGAACGGGGCGACCGACGGGCGGAGCGGCGATTGCGTCGCGGCGGCGGGTCGGCGGCTGAGTCTCGGCGGCCGATCGGACGAAAGCAGTGGGGAACCTGCTCCGGTTCGCCTCCGACCGCTCGACGCCCCCCGGGGTCGTCGGGCGGACGCCCCGCCAGCCGACCCGCCCCCCGGGGCGAGCGGCCGACGGGCGACGCCGACCGCGTCGCCCGCCGAGACGGCGGGGCGGGAGAACGAGCCGGTTTCCCCCTCGGTCTCAAGACGTCCCCAAGAGGAAGCTCCCCTATGAAACTGTTCACCCTCGTCGCTGCCGCCGCCTTCTGTTGCTCCGCCGCCACGGCGAGCGCCGGGCTGTTCGGCCACGACGCCAGCTGCGCCGCCCCGTGTGCGCCGACCTGTGCCGCTCCGGCGTACTCCGGCTGCGACACCGGCTGCACCTCCGCTCCGATGATGACGTACTGCTGTGCCCCGAAGCAGAGCCTGTGCGATCGCCTGTTCGGCGGCCTGGGCAAGTGCCGCATGCCCAAGCTGAACCTGGATCCGCTCGGCCTGTTCGATTGCGGTAGCAACGATTGCTGCGCCCCGGCGACCAGCTGCTGTGCCCCCGTCACCTGCGCCGCTCCCTGCGGCGCCGTCTCCGGCTGCGGCGACGTCTGCGGCGCCGCCCCCACCTGTGCCGCCCCCTGTGCCGCCAGCTGTGCCCCGGCGTACGAAGCCCCCTGCGGCGACGGTTGCGGCGACGGCGGCTGCGGCGACTACGTCGCCCCGACCTGTGCCGCCCCCTGCGGCTGCAACTGAACCCGCTCCGTCCCCGGACGGTCGAGTTCACCACGCCACAGCGTCCTCAGCGTTGCGTTCACGACACGGCGACTTGGTCTGTGACGGCGACCTGGTGTGTGGAAGCCGGATGTGACCACGGAACCCTGATGTGACCACGGAACCTTGATGTGACGAATGAACCTTGACGTGACAACCTGAAGCGCCGGCGTCCCGAGTCCGCCCGAGCCGACTTCTTCGGAACGGCGACTCCGCGACCCCAGGCCGGCCACAATCTGAACGTCCCCGCCGCGGCGGGCCGCTCCCCCCGGGGAACGGCCCGCCGCGGCTCTTTTCATAGAACGCTTTTGATGCGACACGGCCTTCCCCTTTCGCCCCCCCGTCGGCACACTCCCCGGCGTCGCCCCCTGTCCTCGCGGAGGGCAAACGCCCCCTCGCTCGCCGAGCCTGTGATGTCCGACCCGCTGCGGGTGACCGTCTGGAACGAGTTTCGCCACGAGCGCGAACGCGACGACGTGAAGGCCGTCTACCCGGACGGCATCCATGCGGAACTGGCCCGCGGGCTCGCGGCCGCGGATCTGACGATCCGCACCGCCACCCTGGACGAGCCGGAACACGGCCTGACCGAGGCGGTCCTGAACGACACCGACGTGCTGACGTGGTGGGGCCACATGGCCCACGGTGAGGTGAGCGACGAGATCGTCGACCGCGTGCAGAAACGCGTTCTCGCGGGAATGGGCCTCGTCGTGCTGCACAGCGGCCACGAGGCGAAGATCTTTCAGCGGTTGATGGGCACGACCTGCTCGCTGTTGTGGCGGGAAGCGGGGGAGCGGGAATTGCTTTGGAACCTCGCCCCGCACCATCCCGTCACCGCCGGGATCGGGGACTGCATCGATCTTGAACATGCGGAGATGTACGGCGAACGCTTCGACGTCCCGGAGCCGGACACGCTGCTGTTCATCAGCCACTTCGCCGGCGGCAACGTCTTTCGCAGCGGCGCGACCTGGACCCGGGGGAACGGGCGGATCGTCTACTTCCGCCCCGGCCACGAGACCTACCCGATGTACCGCAATCCGCAGATCCTGCGGGTGATCGGCAACGCCGTCCGCTGGACCGCCCCGCACCGCGACCCCAGTGTGCCGAAGTCCGTGCAGGACGTGGAGCCCAGGATCCCGATCGCCGGCTTCGTTCCGAAACCTGAAAATCCCGCCTGAAGCGGGAAAATATCAAGACGCAAGACTTCAAGAACCAAGTGTGAAGAGATCGCACCCTTCAACTTGGGTTCTTGAGGTCTTGGACCTTGTGATTTCCGCGACATTCCTGACGCATCCGACAAATGAATAAGCTCCGCGTCGCGGTTATCGGCCTCGGCATCGGCCGCAAGCATGTCGAGGGCTACCGCACCCATGCGGGGTGCGAGGCGGTCGCGTTGTGCGATTTGAACGAGGAACGCCTCAACGCGATGGCCGACGAGTTTGGCATCCCGGAGCGGTACACGGACGCCGCGGCGCTGTTCGCGGAGGCGAACCTGGATGTGGTCTCCGTTTGCACGCCGAACAGCCTGCACCGGCCGTTGGCGGAACAGGCGTTCGCGGCGGGCTGCCATGTGCTGTGCGAAAAGCCGATCGCCACCAGCGCCGCCGACGGCGAGGCGATGCTGTCCGCCGCCGAGGCCGCGGGCAAACGCCTCGGTATCAACTTCTCGTTTCGGTTCACCGCTCAGGCGGCGGCGCTCAAGGCCCGGGTGGACGCCGGCGATCTGGGCGACGTCTACTACGGCCGCACCGTCTGGACCCGCCGCCGCGGCGTGCCGGGGTGGGGCGGGTGGTTCGGTCAGAAAAAGCTCGCCGGCGGCGGCCCGCTGATCGACCTCGGCGTGCACCGGCTGGACCTCGCCCTCTGGCTGATGGGCTATCCGGAGCCGGACTGGGTGATGGGTCAAACCTGGAACGGCATCACCGGTCGGCTTCTCAAAGAACAGGGGGTCGCGGACACCGGCAGCAAGTTCAACGTGGAGGACTTCGCCGCCGGCACGATCCGCTTCAAGACCGGCCAAATGCTCAGCCTCGAAGCCAGTTGGGCCGCCAACCAACGGCAGAACGAACGGATGGAGACCCGCCTGTTCGGGACCAAGGGCGGCTTGGTGCACGAGAACGTCGGCGAGGGCTACGACTTCCGAGCGGAACTCACCTGCGAACGCGGCGGCGCCCTCTGGGACGACACCCTGCATGAACCGGCCCCGGTTCCGCCGCCGAGCATGTGGGAGTTCGTCGAAGCGATCCGCGAAGACCGCCCCCACCCCGCCGACGGCCGGGAGGGGCTGACGGTGCAGTACCTGTTGGACGCGCTGTACGAAAGCGCCGCGACCGGAGCGCCCGTGAAGGTGGCGGGGTAGCCGCCATCCCCGGACTCGCACGACCGGATTCCCCCCCGTGGGCGGCGTTGGCGGGGCTCCTAGGGTGTCTCCGCCTCACCCCCCCGGAGCCTCCCGATGTCCGCCTCCCGCCGCCAGTTCCTCGCCTCCTCCGCCGCCCTGTCCGCCGCGGCGTCGCTCTCGCCGGGGCTGTTCGCCGCCGGGTCCGATCAGAAGAAAAAACTCGGCTACGCCCTCGTCGGGCTGGGCCGGCTGAGCACGAACCAACTCGCCCCCGCCTTCGACAACTGCACCGACAGCAAGCTCGCCGCGGTCGTCTCCGGCACGCCGGCCAAGCGGGAGAAATGGTGGGCGAAATACGACCTCGGCGACCACGTCTACAGCTACGAGCAGTTCGACCGGCTGGCCGACGACGAGTCCGTGGACGTGATCTATATCGTGCTGCCGAACGGCCTGCACGCGGAATATACGATTCGCGGGGCGGAGACCGGCAAGCATGTCTTCTGCGAAAAACCGATGGCGAACACCGCCGCGGAATGCCGCGACATGATCGCCGCCTGCGACAAGGCGGAGGTGAAACTGGGCATCGCCTACCGCTGCCAATTTGAACCGCACCACCTCAAGGCGATCGAAACCGTGCGCACGGCGCGATCGGGGAGCTGCGGGGCCTGGGGGCCGGGTTCGGCTTCAAGATGCCCGAGGGCGCCGACCCGGATCAGAAGCTCCACTGGCGGCTCAACAAGACGCTCGCCGGCGGCGGCCCGTTGATGGACGTGGGCATCTACGCCCTGCAATTCTGCCGGTATATGACGGGGCGGGAACCGATCGATGTGACCGCCCAGACGACGGTCACGGATCCGGTCAAGTTTCGGCAGGTCGAGGAGACGCTGGGCTGGACGATGACGTTCCCGTCCCTGCTGTCCGAGGACGCCGCCGCGAAGGGGGAGGACGTGAACCCGATCACCACGGAGGATCTGCCGGCCCCGCTGCACGCCCAGGTGACGGCAAGTTGTGCGACCACGTATAACTTCGGCGGCGTCAAGCACGGCGAAGCGTTCGGCGCCGACGGCTCCGTCCTGCTGGATCCGGCGTTCGGCTACACGGGGATCAAAGGCTTCGTGAAGGGCGAACCGATGGATCTTGCCACGCCGGATCAATTCGCCGTGGAGATGGACCACTTCAGTCGCAGCGTCAAGCAAAACTCCTCGTTCAAGTGCGCGGGCGAAGAGGGCCTCCGCGACCTGCTGGCGATCGAGGCGATCTACAAAGCCGCGGAGACGGGCCGGCGGGTCGCGGTGGCGACGGTGTGACTGCTGTGGCGAGATGCGTCCCGCACGTCGCTTCGGGTTGACGGGTCTCCACCTCACGCACACACTCCCTCCATGACCGCCCGCCGGCTTCCGCTCGCCCTGCTACTCGCCCGTGCGGCGGGTCCGGGTCGCGTGTGAAGTTCGGCGTTCGCCGTCACACTCTCAACCCCGGGGCCGCTCGCCCCGGGGTTTTTTCGTGGGTACTTCCCGGGGTCGGACCCTTTCACTTCATCTCGATCTGAATGCACGGGGGGCTGACGCCCCGCCGCTCGCCTGATCCAGTCATGTCTGACGAACACCGCGACCGCGTCACCATCTTCGACACCACGTTGCGCGACGGGGAGCAATCCCCCGGGTGCAGTATGAACACCGATGAAAAGCTGCGCGTCGCCGAAGCCCTGTGCGACCTCGGCGTGGACGTGATCGAAGCCGGCTTCCCGATCGCCAGCCCGGGGGACTTCGACGCCGTCTCCCAGATCGCCGAACGCTTCGGCGACCGGGCGACGATCTGCGGCTTGGCCCGCTGCCGGGACGGGGACATCGACGCCGCGATCAACGCCGTCGCGAAGGGCGAACGCGGCCGGGTGCATGTGTTCCTGGCCACCAGCGCGATTCACCGCGAGCACAAGCTGCGGATGAGCACGGAGCAGATCGTCGAACGGGCCGTCGCCAGCGTGCGAGCGGGCGAAGGAGCAGGTCGACGACGTGGAGTTCAGCCCGGAGGACGCCTACCGCACCGAACGCGACTTCCTCTGCGAAGTCGTGGAGAAGGCGATCAACGCCGGGGCGACCACCGTCAACATCCCGGACACCGTCGGCTACGCCACGCCGCAGCAGTACTTCGAGGTGATCAAGATGCTGCGGGAGAGCGTGCCGAACATCGGCCGGGCCGTCATCTCCACCCATTGCCACGACGACCTCGGCATGGCGGTGGCGAACACGCTGGCCGGGTTGGAAGCCGGCGCCCGGCAGGTGGAGTGCACGATCAACGGCATCGGCGAGCGGGCCGGCAACGCGGCGCTGGAGGAGGTCGTGATGGCCCTCAAGACCCGCGAGGATCACTACGGCCTGACGACCGGCATCCACACCCGCAAGCTGTCGCCCGTCAGCCGGCTGGTCGGCGGCGTCACCGGACTGGGCGTGCCGCGGAACAAGGCGGTGGTCGGCCGCAACGCCTTCGCCCACGCCAGCGGCATTCATCAGGACGGGATGCTGAAGAATCCGGCGACCTACGAGATCATGCGGCCGGAGGACGTCGGCTTCCTCGGCACCGATCTGGTGCTCGGCAAGCACAGCGGCCGGGCCGCGGTGAAGGCCCGGCTGACCGAACTGGGCTACGCCCCGGACGACGCCGTCTTCGCGGAGGTGTTCGAGCGATTCATTGCTCTGGCCGACCGGAAGAAGGAGGTGTTCGACGCGGACCTCGCCGCGTTGATGGAGGCGAAGCTGTCCGGCAGCGGGCGCCGTACCGCGAACGCTGGACGCTGAAGAGCCTGCACACCTCCAGCGGGACCACCGGCGTGCCGACCGCCACGCTGGAGCTGGTCGAAGGCGCCCGCGAAGGAAGGCGACGAGGAGACGCTCCACCGCGACGCCGCGATCGGCGACGGGCCGATCGACGCCTGTTTTCATGCGTTGGAACGCATCATCGGCATCGAGGGCCGGCTGGACGATTTCGTGGTGAAAAGCGTCACCCGCGGCAAGGACGCGTTGGGGCAGGTGGACGTGCGATTGCACGCCGGCGGCCGCGACCGCCACGGCCGCGGCGTCTCCACGGACATCATCGAAGCCGGCGCCCGCGCGTACCTGCAGGCGCTGAACCGAGCGGATGCGGATCGCGGGGACCGCTAGGGGAGCGGAAAAGTTCCCGCGGCGCCGAGGCGGTCGGATGGGCTCCGGGGGATTCCCCCCGAAGAAGCCGCCGCCATGTCCCGCGTCACCGTCATCAAGATTCTCGTGACGGCGGCGACCCTCGCCGCGGCGATCTCCGCACTGGCTTGCGGACTGTCCGACCGCATCGACTGGGGCATGGAAGGGGGAAATTCGCACTCGGGGGTGCAGCATCTTCTCGATCTCGCCGCATTGGCGTCCGCGCTGGCCGCGATCCCCTTCTGGATCGGGCTGTTCTTCACCCAAGAACTGATCGGGCCGGCGGGGAGGCAGGGGCTCGGTTTGGCGTTCTCCGCTTCCGTGGGTCTGGCGTGCCAGTTCGCACCGTGCCTGGTGATCACGCTATGCGTCCGGGCACTTTGGAAGTCCGCCCGCACACGGTAGGGCCTCAGACCGATCGGCGGGGCGTCGTTCGGCCCGGTCGCCGTTCGTCCCGCCTGACAATCGCGGCGTCTCCACGGACATCATCGAAGCCGGCGCCCGGGCCTACCTGCAGGCGTTGAACCGGGCGGACGCGGACCGGCGGGGGTGAGGACACTCCAAGACCAAGAACTCAAGAACCAAGGCGCTGTCGCCTGGCTTGTGCGGCGCGACCGCAAGCATTTTGGTTCTTGATTTCTTGGTCTTGAAACTTCACCGTCGCCCCTCCGCCGCCTCGTCCTCCTCCGCGGCCTCCCTGGGGTCGGCGGCGTCGGGGTCGGCGGTGTCCGGGTCATTGCCGGAGGCGCTCATCGCCTGGGCGGCGGCCTCCCCCTCGCCGAGGTTCTCCACCCCCTTCCGCTCGATCAAATCATTGATCGCCCCGCCCTTGCCGAAGGTGAACAGGCAGTCGCCGGCCTGAATCGTCGCGTCGGGGGGGGGCGGCATGATCCGTTCCCCGTCGCCGCGGCGGATGCCAACAATCATCAGTCCCCGTTTGGACAGGCCGGTGTCCATCAGCTTTTTGCCGCACAGTTCGCTGTCGGCGGTGATCTGCACGTCGGCCAGTTCCAGTTCGCTGTCGCTGCCGTCGGCGATGGCGAGGAAGTCCTCCACGTGCGGGTTCAGCATGAACCGGGCCATCTTGATCGCCCCGCTGGCCAGCGGGCTGACGACGCGGTCGGCGCCGGCCCGCTCCAGCTTGCTGATGGCCCGCTCCTCGGTGGCGCGGGCGACGATCTGCACTTTCTCGCTGAGGCAGCGGGCGCTCAGGACCACGTAGATATTCTCCGCGTCGGTCGGCAGGGCGGTGGTGAGGGACGCCGCCCGGTCGGCGCCGGCTTTTTTCAGCACCGCGTCGTCCGCGGCGTCGCCGGCCACGTGCAGCCAGCCGCGGCGGTGGCAGAATCGCTCCAGGCGCTCCGCGTCCTTGTCGATCACCACGAACGGCCGGTCCCGCTCCGCAAGGTACTCGCACACGCCGCGGCCCATCCGGCCGAGCCCGCAGACCACGTTGTGATCCGACAGCCCGTCGATCCTGTCGGTCATCTGACTCTGCTCCCACATGCGGCGGAACTCCGCGCTGACGACCGTCTGGCCCAGCGCGAACAGACTGTACGAGGCGACGCCCAGCCCGCAGAGCAGGTAGGCCATCGCAAACAGTTTGCCGGCCCCGGTCTCCGGAGCGTCCGCCCCCAGCGTCGTCAGCGTGACGACCGCCAGCCACGCCGAATCGAGCCAACTGTAGGACTCCGTGGCGCGAAACCCCAGCACGCCCGCGGCCGTCAGCAGGATCAGCATGGCCGCGGCGGCGGTGAAGCGGCCGGCGGTGGGCGAAAGGCGGCGGCGGAGTTTCTTCACGACGGGTCGTCGGGGGACGGCGCGTCAGTCTGACCGCCCGACGCCGCTCACGCGAACCCCAGCCACCGGGACAGCCGCCCGGCGGGCAGATCCCGCCGCACGATCCGTTCGGGCCGGCCCTCCGTTTGCAGCACGCTCTCCGCCGCCGCGAAGCCGCTGCGGACCGCCCCCTCCATCGTCGCCGGCCAGCCGGTCGCGGTGTAGTCGCCGGCCAGATGCACCCGCGGGTCGGGCGTGCGGGAGGTCGGCCGCAATCGGTGGTGCCCGGGCAGCGGGGCGAACACCGCATGATGCTCCGTCACCATCCGGGCGTGCGTCACCGCGGCGTCGCGGGCCGCGGGGAACGCCTCCCGCAGTTCGCCCAGCACCTCGTCGATCACCTCCTGTTGCAGGTCGCCCCCGCAGCGCATCGCTCGCGCTGATGACCACTTGGAAGGACCAGGTTCCGTCCGATCCGCCCTCCGCGATCCCACCTCGCCCATCCTGCAGCCGGGTGCGGTTGAACACCCATTGGCTGGTGCGTTCCGGCAGGACGACGTGCGGCAGCGGGGTGATCTCCCGGTCGAACCACAGGTGCACGCTGCTGATGGCGGCGGTCTCCAAGGTCGCCGCGGCGGTCAGTCCGGCGGCGTCGGCGAAGGCGTCCGGGACCAGCGACGCCGCCCGGTGATGCGGCACGGCGAGCACGACATGGTCGGCGGATTCTTCGCCCCCGTCCCGCAGCGTGACGGTCGGTCGCCCCCCCGGTCGCACCTCCCGCACGCCGGCGCCGGTGCGGACGGTCACCCCCGCCGACCGCAGCCAACCCAGCAGCTTTTCCCCGTACAGCACGTCCAGCGGGACCGTCGGGACGAACACCCGCCACGCCGCGGGGTGAGCGAGGAACCCGTCGACAATCACCTTGCGGGCGTCCGCGACGTTCATCCGGTCCGGCGTCTCCGACAGTGCGCTGACCAGCACCGGGTGCCAAAACCGGTCGATCAACCGCTCCGTCTGCCCGTGCGCGGCCAGCCACGTTTGGAAGTCCCCCCCCTCCCCGCCGGTCCCGCGAGCCAGCGCCCGCACCCCCGCGGCGAGCCGACGCTTCTCCCAGATCGAAAAATGCTTGAGCCGAGCGAACGACAGCGCCAGATGAAACGGCGCCGGCAGCGTGCGACCCCGCGGTCGCAGTTCGGAAAGGCGGCTGACGGTCCCGTCCGGCAGTAGGAAGGTGACTTCGCCCTGCTCCGCGAGATACGGGGTGAGGCCCGCGTCCTCGCACAGCGACAGAAAGTTCGTGCAGCACCCCATCGCCACGTGCTGGCAGTTGTCGACCCGTTCGCCGGTCGTTTTGTCGAGAAAGGAACTGGCCCGCCCGCCGAGGCGCGAACGGCTTTCCAGCACCGTCACGTCGCAGCCCCGCGGGGCAAGCGCCGCGGCCGCCGCCAACCCGGACAGCCCCCCGCCGACGATCAGCACGCGGGGACGGGGTGTTGCGGGCGCGTTCATCGGGTCGCATCCTAGACGCCGCCTCTGCTCGTGACCGCCGTGCCCTGACCGCCGTGTTCTGACCGCCGTGCCCTGACCGCCGTGTCGATCGCCCCCGCCCAGTCCGCTGCTCCCGACGCTCCCCCGCGCGATGGGGCCGTGCCGGCGGCGGCGGTCGTTCAGCGATTCGGGCGGATCGGGCGATTCAGTCGCACGTTGCTGGATCTGTGCGTGCCGCCCTGCTGCCCGCTGTGCGGGGCGGACGGCGTGATCGAATCGCCCCGGACGACGCCGCGCTGCGGGTGCCGGGCGAGCTTCACGGCCGATGCCTGCGGGTGGTGCCGGGCGTGCGGGGCGCCGACCGGTCCGCATGTGCCGGACGCCGACGACTGCCCTCACTGCCGCAAGGAGAAGGCGTTTCCGTTTGAGGGAGTGGTCTCGCTGGGACTGCACGAGGACCGGTTGCGGGACGCCGTGCTGCGGGCGAAAACCGACGGCGGACGACCCGCCGTCCGGGCGCTGGGCGAAGACCTGTTCGACCGGCACGGCGATCGGCTGACGGGGTTCGACCTCGTCTCGGCGGTGCCGCACCATTGGACCACGCGACTCGGCGTCGCCCACGACCCGGCCGCGGAACTGTGTGTGACCCTCGCCCGGGCGCTGCAACGACCGGCGTGCCCGCGGCTCGTGCGGAAGCGGCGTCGCACGGACAAGCAGGCGCACCTCGCCCCCGCTGATCGCCGGGCGAACCTGCGGCAGGCGTTCGCCGTGCCGCGGCCGGCGTTGGTGATCGGCAAGCGGGTGTTGTTGTGCGACGACGTGCTGACCACCGGCACGACCGCCCGGCGGGTGACCGCGGCGCTTCGCGCGGCGGGCGCCGCGGCGGTGGGCGTCGCCGTACTCGCCCGCGGCGTGGGCGGGCGTTAGGACCCGGCCCGGAGGCCGCCGGATCGGCCGAACCGGCGCCGCAGGTCGGCACCTCGGTAGCCGACCGCGGTTCGGCCCGTATCCTGCCCCCCATGGCCGCCCCGCCCACCGTTCCCGACCACGATCCCCCGCCGCCCCCGGCCCCGCCCCGTCGCGGGGTGACGGCGATCTTCCTGCGGGGTCTGGCGATCACGCTGCCCAGCATCCTCACGGTCGCCATCCTGCTGTGGGCCGCGGGCATGGTGATGGATTACGTCGTGAACCCCGTCAGCGGGTTGGTGCGAAACTCAATCGGTCAGGCGATTCGTGAAGACGTGCGGGCCGCGGACCTGAAACGCCCGGAGCGGCGCCCGGAGCTGGATTACGCCGGGTTGGATTACGTCGTGCGTGCCGGGGCCGAGGAGAAGCTCGCCGCCGTCGAAACGGGCGGCGTGGTGCTGACCCCCGCCGATCTGGAGCGGGCCGGTCTGGGGAACGACGTCTTCGTTCGCCTGAGCGGCCGCGCGGTCCCCTACCGGGACTACGAGCGCGTCGCCCGCACGATGCCCGCCGCCGACTTGCCCGCGACCGCCACCGGCCTGTACGCCGAATTGGCGACCGAAAAATACTTTCGCAGCAGCTTCGTCCTCAGCACGCTGGCGGTGGTGTTGGCCCTGTTGGGGATCTACTTCGTGGGCCGGCTGGTCGGCGTGCGAGTCGGGGCGTGGCTCGTGCACAAGGTTGAAAGCGACGTGCTGGGCAAGTTGCCGGTCGTCAGTCGGGTGTACGGGTCCGTCAAGCAGGTGACGGACTTCCTCTTCGCGGAACGGCAGATCGAATACAACAGCGTCGTCGCGGTGGAGTACCCGCTGGAAGGAGTCTGGTCCGTCGGCTTCGTCACCGGGGAGGGGATGCGACAGACGGTCGAAGCGGCCGGCGAACCGCTGTACTCCGTCCTCATGCCGACCTCGCCGATGCCGATGACCGGCTTCACGATCTCCGTCCCCCGCAGCAAGGTGCGGGAACTGGACCTGACGGTGGAGCAGGCGTTCCAGTTCTGCCTGAGCTGCGGCGTGCTGGTCCCCCCGCAGCAGGCCCTCGACAAACGCCCGTCCCTGAACGGGACCCCGGCGGGCTCCGCCGCCCCGCAGACCATCCCGGCGCCCAAAGAACTGATGGGGGCCGCCCGTGGCTGACGGAACTGTCCGTGATCGAACGCGAGCTGACGGACCGGGCCAGACGGTGCGGATCGCCACCCGGAACAGTCCGCTGGCTCTGTGGCAGGCGAATCATGTCGCCGACCTGCTGCGGGCCGCTCATGACGGGCTGACGGTCGTGTTGGTGGAGGTGAAGACGACCGGCGACCGGAACCGGATCGACCCGCTCCCGGCGATGGCCGCGGCGTTGCATGGGGCGTTGCAGGGGGAGAACGCCAACGGCGTCGGGCTGTTCACCAAGGAGGTTCAACGGGCGGTGCTGGACGGACGGGCGGACGTGGCGGTGCATTCCCTCAAGGACCTGCCGACCGGGCCGGTGGCCGGGCTCACGCTCGCCGCGGTGCCGGAGCGGGCCAGCCGCTGGGACGCCCTCGTCCTGCCGGTCGCATCTTCAGGGAAGTCGCACGCATCTTCAGGGAAGTCGCAGAAGAAGGCCGCCGGTTCGCTGGACGATCTGCCGAGGGGCGCCACCGTCGGCACCGGCTCGCCCCGACGGCGGGCTCAATTGCTCCGACTGCGGCCGGATCTGCGGTTCGCGGAGGCCCGCGGGAACGTCGGCACCCGCCTGGAGAAGCTGGACGCGGCCGCGTCTGCTTCCTCGAACCTGCACGCCCTGATCCTCGCGGAGGCGGGGCTGAACCGGCTGGGGCTGTCGCACCGGGTGTCGAAGCGACTGGACGCGGAAACGCTGCCGGCGGTCGGGCAGGGGGCCCTGGGAATCGAATGCCGCTCCGGCGATCCGGCCGTCGCCCTGCTGGCGCCGCTCAATCATCCCGTCGCCCGGGCCGAAACGGATGCGGAGCGGGCCTGCCTGAACCGGCTCGGCGCCGGCTGCCACGCCCCGGTGGGCGTCCGCGCGCGGGTGGACGGCGGCGAGATCGGCCTGACCGCGGCCCTGCTGTCGCTGGACGGCGAAACCGTGCTGCAAGCGAACGCCACCGGACCGAATGCGGCCGACGTCGGCGTCGCCGTCGCGGAAAGCCTGCTCGACCAGGGCGGCGCCGCGCTGCTCTGACAAGGAACAGCGGCGGGCGGGCGGGCGTTCGCTGAGCTCAGCGAGGCGACGCGGTTTAGCGATGCGGTCCCGGTGTACGGGTTGGTGCCGGAGTCCATGCCCGGGCCGTAGTTCCAGCGAGCCCGCCGGTGCTCTTGCAGGTTGTGACAGCCGACCGCCTGCGACAGCGACCCGGCCAGGAGGACGAACAGGGCGAGGCGACGCATGGGGCCGGGGCGACAGGCGGAGCGGAAGGGGTTCGGCCGGTTCATCGGCGTCCCTCGCTGTCCGCATCACCCAAATTGTCGCCGCAATGGGGCGGGTCGACCGATTCGTCAAAAACGGACAAATCATGACGCCGTGGCTGTCCCCGCCGCGGCCCCGCGACCGATGCGACCGTCAGTTTCGTACCGATTGGAACGCTCCCGATGCGCCTCACGCTGACCGTCCGCCGACTGCTGGCCGTGGCTCCCGCGTGGTGTGCCGCTGGCCTGTTGGGCGCCGGGGGCGTGGGTTGCACGCACCTCCGCCAGCATGGTTACAGCGTCGGGCGGAACCTCGACCCGATGACGCAGGCGTTCCGGGAGAGCGAGGGCACCGCGGCGCCGGGGGAACTGGCGGGGGACTTCGTGATCGACGGTCCCGGCGGGCCGGTCCTGCTGCCGGGCGGATCGTCGATGGGCGCCGCGGTCGCCTGCCCGAGTTGCGGCCCCGGCGGGTGCGGGGCCGGCTGCCCGCTGGCGCTGCACGGCCGACCGACCGGGCCGCGATTGGCGGCGGCGGGAGCGGTCGACGCCGGCCGGGCGGCGGAGCGGGCGAACCGCCCCGACCTCGCCGTCGGTCATTACCGTCGGGCGTTGTTGAACGACCCGGCGGCCGCCGACGCCCACCATCGGCTCGCGGTCCTGCTGGATCAATCCGGCTCCTACGCCGCGGCGGAGCAGCATTACGCCGCCGCCCTCGACGCCCGGCCCGGCGACGTCGATCTGCTGTGCGACGTGGGCTACTCGTACCTCCTCCAAGGTCGGACCGACGACGCCGAGGATCGCTTCCGCACCGCCCTCGCCCAGCGGCCGGACCATGTCCGCAGCTTGGAGAACCTCGGCCTGCTGTACGCGAAGCAGAACGACCGCACACGGGCCGCCGCGGTGCTGGCCCGCACCGGCACGCAGGCGGACGTGGAGGCGAAGCTCGCCGTGCTGTTCCCCGCCGGCCGGCCGGCGAACGGCTACGTCTCGCCGCCGGACGTGCCGCTGTGGGCGGGCGTCGCTCCCGACGATGATGTCGTCACGCGGGCGTCCGCGACTGCGGGTGACGGGAAGTCCGATCACGGGGCGTTCGACGCCGTGCAAACCGCCGATCGCGTCACCCGCGCGGCGCGGCCGGTCTCTCTCCTCCTGACGGAAGTCCCGTGGGACGAGGAGGATGCGAACGATGAGGATGCGGACGCGTTCGACACGCTCGAACCGCCCGCCGTGCCCCCGCCGAGCGTGCCCGCGGACGACCTGCCCACCTGGGGCGGCGTCCGCACGAGCGACGATCTGCCCCTTTGGAACGGCGCCGCGCCCACGGCCGACCCGACCGTCGCTCCTGCCTCGCACACCCGGACCGCCAGCGCCCCGGCGACGCCCGCGGCGTACGTGAAGCCCGCAGCGCCCGCGGACGAACTACCGCTGTGGCCGCCCGTCGGCGGATTCTCCGCGGCTCGGTGAACTGAAGGACATCGCCCCGTAGCGGCGGCATCCTGCCGCCGTCCGCGAGCAGCGCGAGCGGGGAGGTTCGTGCGGGCTGGGTGTCGCACCGTCTGCGATTCGTACAGCCCACATCGAGAATCGGCGGCTGGAAGCCGCCGCTACGGGACTTGCCGGATCGCCGTCCGTCCCCCAGACAGCCCCCGGGAACGACCGCACCCCGCCCGCCCTCTCCCCGGGGAGCAGGCGAACGGGGTGCGTGACAGGCTGTCCGCAGCGGACCGGAGCCCGCTGCGTCAGGACTGCGCCGGTTACGGGGTGAGGTCGTCGCGGTCGACGACAAGCACGGTCCATTCCTCGCTGTTGCCGCGGAGTTCCGGGGCGTACATCCCTTCGGCATCGGCCGGCAGGGCGTGCAGCGACCCGGGGGCCTCCGCCCGCAGCCGGTAACGCAGCGAGTGCCGGCCGCGGGGCAGGCTGGGCAGGAAGAAGTCCGTCCGCTCGTCGCGGAACTCGCGATAGGCGTTCAGACCGTCCCAATCCCAGCCGCTCAGCGGGCCGCGCCTGCCCGCGGACCGACGCCGCTGCCGACCGGCTCAAAGCCCGCGGCCTTCGCGTCGGAGAGGATCACGTAGGTGTAATCGTTCTTCGCCTCCAGGATCAGTTCGACCTCGATCAGGTCGCCGCTGGTCGCCGCCGCCGGTTTGCCAGGGGCGGCGGGCAGGTCTTCGCGGGCGTTCTGATCGACGCGGCGCTCGTCCGGCCGGCCGGCGTCGTTCGCCAGCGCCCGGGTCTCCTCCACGTCCGTGATCCGACGGACGCTGCGGGTGACCTTGATCTCCAACCCCGCGGCGGGGATGAAGGGGCGTTTGTCGAACGTCGTCACCCGGGCGGTGAAGTAGACCGGGCTGGGCGCCGCCCCGTCGGGGGTTTGCCGGGCGACGGTCAGCACGTGTTCGCCGCTGGTGACGGCGGCCCCGGTGAGGATCGCGGCGCCGTCGAAGGTGAACAGCGTCGCCGGGGTGATGGAGGCGGTGTGAATCTCCTTGCCGTCCAGCACGATCCGCACGTCCGCCGTCGGGGCGGCTTCGCCAGTCGCCTTCAGGTAGACCGCGAAAGCTTCGACGATCTGGGCGGTGTCCCGGGTACTCGCCCAGCGGGAGCCGGACTGCCGGTTGTTCAACAGGTACTTGACCAGCTTGGGAGCCGTGCCCTCGGTCCGCTTCACCTTGGAGAGCAGTTCGAGGTACAGGGCGTTCGCTTCGAGGTCGTTATTCCACCAGCACCACCACCCGCCCCACCCGCCGTCGTTGGGCAGGCGGAGGTAGGCGGTCTGGTTCTCGTCGTCCGTGACGAGATACTGCCGGAGGTTCGACAGGCTCGTCTGTAGGCGTTCGTCCTCCATCGCTTCGAACGCCAGCCCGATCAGCGCCTGTCCCTTGACCGGCAGCTTGAGCCGGTCGCGGAACAGGAACCCGGCCATCGCGGCGTGCGTTTCGTCATCCGGGTCGGCGCCGAGGTCCGACAGCACGCGGAACGTCTGGGCGTCCAGACTGTCGGCGAACCGCTTCCAGCGAACGTCCTTCCGCTGCTCCTCGGGCAGGTCGGCCCGCTTCAGCTTGGCGACCTCCTCCTTCTGATGGCGGGCGAGGAACTTCCGTCCGCCGGCGATCAGGGCCGGATCCACGTCGGCGCCCCGCTGACTGGCGAGCCAGAGGCCGTGGGTGACGAGGGTCGTCATGTACACGTCGGACTCGCGGGCGCCGGGGAACCAGCCGAAGCCGCCGTCGCCGCGGGCGAAGGTGGCCAAGCGGTCCACGCCCTCCTGCGTCATCTCCACGACCTTCGCCTGGTCGTAGACCGGGTTCGGCTGGGGCTCCACCTCGCCGAACGGGCGGCCGACGCGGGTGGCGTTCAGGCCGGAGTTCGCCTGCTCCGGATCGGGCAACGCGACGCCGGCTTCGTCCAGCGTGTGACGCATCGTCAGGACCGGCAGGAACCGGTTCAACGTCTGCTCCGCACAGCCGTAGGGGTAGTAGGCGAGGTACGGCAGGGCGTCGACGGCGGCGGCGGCCAGCGACGGGCTGAACCGCACCTCCAACCGGCTGCGCTGCGGGTCGCGTTGATCCGTCACGGTGAAGGTCAACACGGAATCGGCCTCGCCGGGCTCCACGGTGCCGGCGAACGACTCGGTCCGCAGGGTGCCGTGCTCCTGGACGGGGAAGGTCTGCCGCACCGCGTCGCCGGGGCCGGGCGTGCCGTCCGGCAGGGTGGTGGTGGCCGTCGCGGTGACGGTCGCCTCGCCGACGCCGCTGGCGGAGACCCGCAGGTCGACCCGCGTCTCCCCGCCGGCCGGCACGGCGACGGTCCGCCGCAGTTCATCGTCCGCGACCAGCCCGGTCAGCGGGCTCTTCTCGCCGAGGTCGAACGACACCTCCGCTTCGACGGCCTGTTCCAGTTCGCTGCGGACCAACGCGGACAGCACGATCTCGTCCGTCTCCGTGAGGAACCGCGGGGTTTGCAGGCGGACCAGCAGGCTCTTCTTGGTGACGAACCGGCTGTCCGCGGAGCCCACCGCCGAGCCCGGGCCGACGGCCCAGGTGCGGATCTGCCAGCCGGTGAGGTCGTCCGGCAGCGGGAAGCGGGCGACGCCGACGCCGTTCTGTAGCGCCAGCGTGGCGACCCAGTGGGCGGTATCCGCGAAGTTCTCCCGCACCTGCGGCGGCTCAGCGGCCGCGGCGCCGGCCTTATCGACCCCGCCGGTCGTCGAATTGATCAGATCGCCGACCGCGTCCATCGATTCCGAATCGTCCGCCAGAAAGGCTTGGGCGGAAGCGGAGAATTCGGCGGGGGCGGCCATGCTGCGCATCGCCATCGGGGCCTCGGCCATCTCGCCTGAACCGCCGCCGATGCCGCCGCCCATCATCCCGGAACCTTTGCGCATCCTCTTGCCTCCGCGGGCCATCACCTCGGATTCATCCCCCGGAGAGTCCAAAATCAGCCCGCCGAACCGGCCGACGGTGGGCATCCGGTGCTGGTAATCCGTGAGTAGGTTGCGGCCGATCTCGCTGAGGCTGTGGGAGATCTGGGCGTGGTGGTTCCGCAGCAGATCGGTGAAGTGCTTGCGGATGTCCGGGGCGTTGGGGCCGCCGACCAGCGCGTCGATCGCCCGGTCGTACACGGTGAGGGCCACGTCGCCGTTCACCGGTTCGCCCTGCGCGTCCGTGACGGTGACGGTGACCGCGGCCTCGGCGCCGGGTTCGTAGCGGTCCTGGGAGGACTCCGCCTCGACGGTCAGCAGGCGTTCGGTCGGCGGCACGGCGATGCGACGGACCACGCCGTGCACCCGCCCGCCAGAGACGCAGAACGCTTCGACGAAGAAGTTCGGCGCGTCGGCGTCGCCGATCGGCACCTCGTACACCACGGCTCCGTCCTCCGGCGTTAGCAACACCGGTTCGGGCACGGTGCCGTTCTCGGCGCGGGGGAAGAGGTACACGGCCTCCGCCTCCGTCTTGATCAGCAGCTTTGCGGTGTCGCCGGGGGCGTAGGTCTTGCGATCCGGGATCAATTCGAGCCCGTCGGCGACGGTCGCCGCGTCCGCTTCGCCGTTGACGCCGACGACGTTCAGCACGACCGATTCCGTGCCGGTGTGGTCGTCGTCGGTCACTTCATAGTCCACGCGGTACTGGCCGGTCTCCGGGAAGAGGAACTTCGCGGAGACGACGCCGTCGTTGTCGATGGCAGGTTCGGGCAGGTCTTGGATCGGCGTCTCCACCGTGGTCCCGTCGGGTCCGCCGGTGAGACGGACCGCGGTCCATTTGCCGACCACCCGCACCGGATCGCCGGCGGCGGTGCGGGCGCTGAAGTTCACCTCCACCGGCTCCCCGGCGATCGCGTAGCCGTAGCCGCTCCACCCGTACACGCGGAACGGTACGGCGGCGGCGAGCACCGATCCGCCGCCGGTCTGGGTGCGACGGCTGGCGTCGGTGACTTCCGCGGTGATCGCGTAGCGGTGGTCGGCGTCCGCCTTGAGGGCTTTGGCGAGCGAACTGTCCAGCGCGATCTTGAACGTCCCGTCATCGCCCAGCTTGGCTTCGCCCTCGGCAACGACCTCCGCGGGATCGGGGCGGTTCCAACGCATGCCCCACCCGCCGCGGTCATAGCCGCCGTAGGGGTTCGGCTCCACGAAGCCGGGGGACCAGCACCAGTATCCCGGGCCGTACAGCCAGTCCCAGGGGTCGTAGGGGCGCCAGTCGGTGTTCTCGACGGTGCGGGTGACCTTGTAGTTGATCACCCCGCCGGCGACCGGGCCGCCGAACAGGTATTCGGCCCGCACGGTCGCGGTGAACTCCTCACCCAGCACGATCGGCTCGGCGGGGGCGTCGACGGTGACCTCAAACTCCGGCTTGCGGTACTCCTCGACGCGGAACGACAGCGGTTGTTGACGGCTCCGATCGAACGTCGCCGCTTCGCCGACCTGCACGGAGTACCGGCCCAGCGTCGCTTCGTCGCCCAGTTCCAGCGACACCGCGAAGGCGCCGAAGGCGTCGGCGGTCAAGGTTTCGCTCTTCACCTCTTCCCCTCGCGGATCGGAGATCTTGACGGTCAGCTTGCGCTCCGGCTCCTGCGAATCCACCGGCAACGCGTAGCCGGCCCGGCGGTACCAGCCCTTGAGATTCACGGTGTCGCCGGGGCGGTAGGCGGGGCGATCGCTGACGGCGTAGGCCTTGATCTGCACGTTCCCCAGCGGGCCGCCGAGTTTGTCCGTCCCGTACACGCGGGAGGAGAACCCGAACGCCCCGAAGCGGTCCGCGGCGTCGCCCTCGCCCTTCTTCGTCGCGGTGGCGAGCCACTGGTAGTGGTTGTTCTTGCCCTCGGGCACGGCGACCGTCCCGTCGGGACCGGTGACGACGGACAGGCGGGCCACGTCCAATTCTCGCCGGCCCGGCGGGTTCTTCCATTGGTAGCCGTAGCCCAGCAGGTCCAGGGTGACATCCGCCACCGGGGCGCCGGTCGCGGCGTCGGTGACGAGCCACAACGCCCGCGAGCCGACCAGCGGCTTGACCGCGATCGCCAGATCCGCCCGCTGCACGGCGACGCCGTATTTGCGGCCGTTCTTCAGCTTGGCCTCCACGAAGTACAGTCCCGCGTCCTTCAGCGGCGTTTCAATCGACGCCCGGGCCGGGGTGTGGTCCGCGGGCGGGTCAAGTTCGACCGTCCACTGCGCGATCGGCTCGGAGACGAACGTCTTCTCGTCCGGCCACCAGGTGCCCGTCAGGTTCGTGCCGGGGCCGCGGAAGTCGGTGCCGTCGGCCGCTTGCAGCTTGTCCATCGCATCTTCGAACCAGCCGTTCTCGTCGATGCGGTAGGCGGTGAGGTCGACGGACCGGGCGTTTTTGTAGGTCAGCGAGAGCGTCGCCGGCGTACCGGCGGGGCCGGTCGGTTCGGGCTCGAAGTTGGCGTAGGCGCCGACGATCGCTTCGCGGCGTTCTGACGGCGTTCTGGTGCTCGCTGCCGCGGGGGGCGGTTTTCTCGATCAGCCGGTCCCAGACCTTCACCGCGGCCGGGTACTGGCGGCGGTTCTCATACACGCCGGCGACGCTTTGCAGGGCTTGGTTCGCCCGGCCCGTGTCGCCGTCGCCGACGGACTTGTAGAGAAGCAGATGGTTGTGCTCGTCCGGCAGCGTGAACCGCTTGGGGCCGGTGGCGAGGCGGGCGATGGTCTCCGTGTCCTTCAGCGTGGAGAGCGCCCAGGGGCCGGCGTCCGCGCCGTCCTTGCTCAGCAGATCGTCCAACACGCCGTACAGCGTGCCGACGCCGAACTGCTGTTCGAGGAAGCCGGCCCGGCTGAGCGTGGCTTCGGCGGCGTTGTCGGCGCCGAACTTCGCGGCTTCGGCCAACGCCCAGCGCCAGCGTTCGCCGTCGGTCTTCGCGGCCTGCCAGGAGGCGGGAACCTCGTGGTACAGGGGGGCGCCGTCTTCGGTCACCGGGGCGCCGGAGGGGTTGGCGGCGTTGCGGATCGGGTCCGGGTCCGCCCGGTCCGGCAGTTCGGTCAGGTCCGTGAGGGTTTGAAGTTGCCACGCAGCGTTCCCCTGGCGTCCCTGCAGGAGGGCGCTGGCGAGCGCGTGCCGGTAGTCGCCGGCCTCGTCTTCCCCCAGCGTGTCCGCGGTCGCGGCGGGCAGGCCTTCGGCGAGCAGTTGGATCGCCCGGACGCGGTCCCACTCGATCGAACTCGCCCAGTTCCCGCCGCGGCGCTGCTGACCGCGGGTGAACGTCCCGTCGATCACGTAGCCGTAGTGGTTGCCAGACAGCAGCGTTTGGGCCGCGGACCGCTTGACGCGGGGGCTGTTCGGGTGGGAGGCGAGGGCGAGGTCGCGGAGTTTGTCGGCGTCCTCGTGCCGACCCAGTTGCGTGACGGCGTTGATCGCCGCTTGCAGATCGTTGGCGGCGTCCTCGCCGGAGGTGCCGGCGTCTTTCAGCAACGACTCATAGATCGTGAGGGCGTCGGCGTAGTCGCCTTTCGACAGGAGCTTCGCGGCCCGCTCCCGGGCCTCGGAGGAGTCTGGGGGCGGGGCGGCGGCGGACATGGCAAGCAGTCCAGCCGATGCGCTCAGAAGCGCGGCGGCGGCGAAAAGCGGACGGGACACGGCGGAGAACCGGAGCGAGGGTGAGGTCAGGGGTTGCGACGTGGACGCCGCGACCGCCCCCACCGTTCCCGCTTTTCGCCGGCGAGGCAAGAATCGCCGGATTTCGCTCAAGTCGGAACCGCGACTGGCAGGGAGCGGCTCTCGAAAGGTCCGCAGGTCCGCGTCACCCAAGCCGGCTCCCTGACGGTCGCGGTTCTGAGGCGCGGCCCGCCCGTCACACCGCCCGCACGAACACGCGGGAGCCTTCCATGCGGGTGATGCGAATCGGCGTGTCCGGGTCGACATAGGGGCCGTCGCTGACCACGTCGAGGTAGTCCCCGCCGATCTCCGCCTTACCGGAGGGCCGCAGCGTGGTGCGGGTCACCCCCTCGTCGCCGACCCGCGGGCCGATCGGGCCGTCCACCTCGTTCAACAGGTCCGGGGAGAGCGTCGGGCCGGCCAGGTCGAGCCCCGGCGGGGCGAGGATCATCTGGTTGAACAGCGGCATCCGCGGCAGGAACCGGTTCGAGATGATCCCGAACAGCAGCACCCCGCCCATCGCCAGCACCAGCGTGCCCAGCGAGGAGGCCATCCGCTCCGTGTTCAGTCCGCCGCCGAACGTCTGCATCGCCATCACCAACGAGCCCAGCACCATCAGCCCGCCGGTCACCCCGAACACCCCGAACCCCGGGATCACGAAGATCTCCACCGCGATGCAGCCCAGCCCCACGAAGAACAGCGTGATCTCCAGCCACCCGGCGGTCCCGCCGAGGAACTGACTCCAGAAGAACAGGGCGAAGCAGGTGACCGACAGGATCCCCAGGATGCCCGTGAAGAAATGCAGTTCGAGGTACAGCAGCGCCGCCCCGGCGAACAGCAGGAACCAGACCGCGGCGGAGGTGTTCAGCACGAACACCAAGGTATCCATCCAGGTTTTGCCGACCGGTTCCAGATCGACCGACGCCGGCACGCCGAGGCGCTGCTTCAACTCGTCCCGATCCGCGACCGGCGGGCGGGCCAAGCCCAGCGCGGCGGCGCGGTCGGCGGAGAAGACCGTCGGCTCGCCCGCGGTTGTTTCCGGCACGCGGGCGCCGCGGCGCCATTCGTCGCCCGCGGCGTGGATCTCCGCATCGCGTGAGGAACCACTCCCGCCCGGTGCGGGCGTTGGTGACGGCGAACGCCTCCAGGTCCGGGTCGGCCAGCGATTCCGCCAGCACCGGGGGGCGGCCCTTCAACTCCGCGAGATGCTTGAGTTCCTGCCGGGCCAGCGTCACGTCCTGCTGCAGCGGCCTCCCCGACCTCCGCGGTCAGCGGGCCGGCGCGGCCGATGCGGGCGTCCGGCCCCATGTACAATTCGTCGCAGGCCAACGCGACCATCGCCGCGGTGCCGAACGCCTCACGCGGCACATACGCCACCGTGCGGACATTGCGGTCTTTCAGGTCCGCGATTCGCGTCGCCAGGTCCTGCCCGGTGACCAGCGAGCCGCCGGGGCTGGTCAGTTCGAAGACGATCAGGGTCGCCCCGCGGGCGACGCTGCGGTCGATTTGCCGTTTGACGAACTCCGCGATAATCGGTTCGATCGCTTCGTCGATGCGGACGTAGGCGACCTCCGGCACCCCGCCGGCGGCCGGGGCGGTGCGGAGGTCCGGTAGGTCGTACAACTTCGCCACGTCGGTCCGCGTGGCGGCGGTGGCCGCGGCGAGCACCCCCAGCGCCCGGGCTCGCTCCCCGCTGAATCGCCCCGCGGTGCCGGCTTCCTTCACCCGCTCCACGGTGACTTCGCCGGTGGCAGTGTCGCGGAGGGCGACCAGTTCCTCCGGCGTGACGAGCCGTGTTTCCGCCTCCGCCCCCTCGCCCAACGTCACCTTCAAGACGGCCTGTTGCGGGTCCGCCAGCCCGCGGACCAGCGCCGGGGAGACGAACCGGTTGTGGCGCTTCCCCGCCAGACCCAGCACGAAGACCAGATCTGCTTCGTCCAACGCTCGGCCGCGGCCCAAATCGCCCAGTTCGGCGTCCGGGTGCAACACGATCTCCTCGCAGGCCAACGCGACGACGGCGTTGTTGCCGTCCACGCTTTCCGGCACCCACGCGACCGTCCGCACGTCCGCCAGTTCCGCGGAGGTGAGGAACTGGGCGAGGTCCCGCACCTGCCCGAACCGGCTCGACCCGGGCGTCAGTTCGAGCACCAGCACGGCCCGCACGCCGGCCTCCCCAGCCTGCCGTTGGAGCTTCAAACCGGCGTTTCGCACGGTGCCGACGACCGCCTCGTCCACCGGGCTGCCGACCTTCACCAACATCGCCGGCGCCTCGACGCGATCCGTCGGCGCGGCGGCTTGAGCGCCGTCCTGGGCCGGGGCGGGCGGGGCGAGCGGGGCGACAAAGAGCAACCCCGCGGCAAGCAGGGCGGCGGCGAGCAGGCGCGGGCACATGGCGTTCTTTCCGACCGGACGGGGCGACGGGAGATTGTATCCCGCTCGCCCCACGAAACGGGCGTCCGCCGCGAGCGGATCAACGTGTCAGACCACCGCTTGCGGTTTCGCGGGTCATTGGGACACGTTGCAAGATCGACAATCCAGCGGCGCCCGCGAAACCGCAAGCGATGGTGAACGCGAACCGATCTCGACGTGCGGCAAGGGGTTCCGATCAAAGCGTGCCCTCCCGCCGCCGCTCCGGCACGCCCTTCGCTACTCAGCTGCGCGGAGAGTGACACCCGACGCCCCGCAGCACGGTTCGAGGGAACCGCGGGGCGTCACCGAGACCGGTGGGGCGATTCGGCGCCGCCCCTCGACCCATCCCGCCTGCCGACCCGTTCCCCCCGCGTTCACCGCACCGGCCCGGCCGCCCCTCGGCGGCCGGGCCGTTTCCGTGAGACGAACGCATCTGGGCGAACGCATCGGCGATTGCCCGTGTCGGACGGCTCCGCGAACCGTAGAATGCCGGCGGTTCCAGTTCCTGCCCAATCGAAGCCCGCCGCTTGTCAGACCCGAAACGCGACAGCCTCCGCACCGTCGCCCGCAAAGCGATCCTGTGCGGCGTGTACGAACCCGGCGACCCGCGTCAGGGGGCGGAGACCGACGGCATCCCCGACCGCCGGTTGGACGAACTCAAAGGGCTCGCCAAGACCGCCGGCGTGAAAGTCGTCGGCGAACTGATCCAGACCCGCGAACACCCGCACCCCGGTCTCTGCTTTGGCACGGGGAAAGCGGAGGAACTCGGCCGGCTCGCCAAGTCGACCGGCTGCGACCTGATCCTCGTCGACAACAACCTCTCCCCGGCGCAGGGCCGCAACCTGGAGAAGACGACGGAATCGGTGATCGTCGACCGCAGCGAATTGATCCTCGACATCTTCGCCGGTACCGCCCAGACGCACGAGGCGAAGCTCCAGGTCGAACTCGCCCAGCTCCTGTACTTCAAGCCGCGGCTCAAACGGCTCTGGACGCACCTCGAACGGATCGAGGGCGGCATCGGCTCCGGCCGCGGACCGGGCGAGAAGCAGCTTGAGACGGACCGCCGGCTGGTCGAGAAACGGATCTCCGAGCTGAAAAAGAAGCTCACGGAGATCGAAGCCCGCCGCGAACGGGAGGCCGACCGCCGCACCGCGTTGCAAACCACCGTCGGCATGGTCGGCTACACCAACGCCGGCAAGAGCACGCTCACCCGCGTGCTGACCGGGGCGGACGTCTACATCGCCGACAAGTTGTTCGCCACGCTCGACACCCGCACCCGGCGCTGGACGATTCCGGACTTCGACACCGTGCTGCTGTCGCGACACCGTCGGCTTCGTCCGCGATCTGCCGCACCATCTCGTCGCCTCGTTCCGCAGCACGTTGGAGGAAGCACGCCGGGCCGATCTGCTCCTCAATGTGGTGGACAGCAGCGACCCGGAGGCCGAACGGCACATCGAGACCGTCCACGAGGTGCTGACGGAGATCGGCGTGCCCACGGACAACATGCTGTTGGTGCTCAACAAGGCGGACGCCGCCCGCGACCGGGACCGCAGCGTGCTGGACGGGCTGGTCCACGATCACCCGGAGGCCGTCGTCGTCTCCGCGACGCAAAAAGAAGGGCTGACGGACCTGGAAGAGGCCGTCGCCCGCCACCTGGCCGGCGGCTACGTGGAGGCGGCGGTGGACACCACGCCGGCGAACGGCCGGCTGCTCTCCTTCCTGCAGGAACACGCCGACGTGCACGGCGAGGACTGGGCCGAATCCGGGGACAGCGTGACGGTCCGCTGCCGACTCTCCCGCCGCTGGGCGGACAAACTCGCCCACGACGCCGATCTACTCAGCGGCACCAGCGTGCTGCGGCTGGTCCCCGGCGGTCCGGAGATCGCGGAGCACACCATCGTCACCCCCCTCGCCGCGGCGGGATAAGCGGCGCTGGACCGGCGGCTTCACTCCTCCTCTTCAATCACCGGCACGCCGGCGTTCAATCGGGGCAGGACGAATCGGACCACGTCGCGGCGGGCGCCGCTGTGGGGAAAGCTGACCCGCAACCCGGTCAGCCAGTCCCACACCCCGCCCGGTCGGCCGCCGATGCTAAACGTGGCGCCCGCGGGGTCGTGCTTGAACCGTCGCACCTCCGACCACGCCAACACGTGCGACCCGATCAGGCCGCGGGCCTCGACGCCGGCGTCGTCCAGCGCATAGGTCGTGCGCAGCAGGAAGCCGCGGAACAGCGCCGCCGCCACGCCCGCCGCCGCCACGCCGGCCCATTTGGTGTCGAACAACTCCGCGGCGCCCACCGCGACGGTCAACGCCGCCGCGGCCAGAAACGCCAGCGACCACGGGTGCCGCTTGGCCGGGTGATCCTCCCAGCGGTACTCCTTGACGGCTCGCGCGTCCGCGAAGGGATCCCGCTCCGCGAAGGCGGTGGCGAACGGTTCGGCGGGCGGGGCGGGCAGATCAGTCACGCAAGCAGCATCGACCGGCCGGCTCCCCCGGCAAGACCGCGGTTGACCGAGCCGCCTGAGTTATCGGCTGCGTCGCATCAGTTCGAGCCCGCGGGAGAACTCGCTGGCGTCCTCGTAGCCGTGCAACACGCTGGCGAATCGCACCGCGGCCACGTCGTCCAGCCCCTGCAACGCTTCCAACACCTGATCCCCGATGAACTGGCTGGGCACGTCGCCGCGGTCGTACTCCTCCAGCAGATCCGTTTCCAAATCGGTGATCAGTTCGTCGATCTGGGCGTCGGCGACCGGGCGCTTCCGGCAGGCCATCACCACGCCGGCCCGCACCTTCTCCCGGTCGAACGGCTCGCGGGAGTGGTCCCTTTTGATGACCCGCAGCGGCGTCGACTCCACCTTCTCATAGGTGGTGAACCGCTTCTGACAGCCCAGACACTCCCGGCGTCGACGGATCGCGTCCGCGCCGGACGGGCGGGAATCGATCACCTTGGTATCGTTGTCGCGACAGAACGGGCAATTCATCCGGGCATTCCGAACGGGGGCGGTGCGACTGGGAGCGGGTGCGTCTGCCAGCGTAGCCCCCTGTGAAGACCGGCGCGAGTGGCGCGATCTCACAACTTGGCGCGGCTGGCGCGACCGCGACGGATAGGGTACGGACCGCCGCGCCCGCTGCCCAGCCCCTTGCGGCGCCAAGACTTAGGGAAATCGTCCGGCGTACGCCGGTCCACCGCACGGGCGTTCGGTGACGTGGTGTCCACTGGTGGATGAGTGAACCGTATTGACGACACCCGCCGGCGCCGTTGCGGCCGGGGCGGCGGGGGCCTAAACTACGCGGCCGTTCCTCGCCCGTGGGCCGTCCACGCTGTTCGTACGCCGTCCGCGGCCCGCCGTTCATGTCGCTCGATAAAAGCCTTCGCCGGAAAAGCCGCCTCGTCCGGGCCCGGAACGTCTACACCCGTGAGGAGCGGATCCTTCGCCTCCAAGCGATCGAGCGGTGGTCCGAAGGACAAAGCCCGATCGGACTGCCGAAGGTCCGCATCGTTCGGACCGTCGCCGGCCGCAAGAAGAAGAAGAAGAAGGACGCCGACGCCGAGGCGGACGACTAAGCCCGCCTGTGTAGCGCCTGGCGAATGTAGCGCCTGGCGAGCGGTGGGCGTCAGCCCTCCGTGTTCTCGCACGGGTGCGAACTCACGCAGGGCGAAACGCAGGGCGAACGCCCACCGCTCGCCTCGTTATGCACGGGACGCCAACGCCCGTTCGACCTCCGCCAACTGCTCCGGGGTGTTGACCCCGAGCGCTTCCTCAATGGTGAGGGCGGTCTCCGCGGTGACGGTCTCCCCGCGGGCTTTGAGAATCGCGGGGCAATCGGTCAGGTAGTATTCGCCCTGCGCGTTGTTCGGGGTCAGTTCCGCCAGCGAACTGAGCAGCGCCGGACCGGCGAACGCATAGCAGCCGGTGTTGATCTCGGTGACGGTGCGCTCCGCGTCCGTCGCATCTTTCTCCTCCACGATGCGGAGGAACGTGCCGGCGTCGTCCCGCACGATGCGGCCGAGACCGTGGTTGTCCTCCGTCACCGCGGAGCCCACCACGCAGGCGGCCCCCGCCGATTGACGGGCTTCCAGCAGCGTGCGGAGGCTGCCGGCGGTGACCAGCGGCATGTCCCCGTACAGGACCAGCACCGGGCCGTTGTGGTCCCGCAGGTTCGGCTCCGCCATCAGGACGGCGTGGCCGGTGCCCTTCTGTTCGGTCTGCACGGCGAACTCCACGCCCGGCTCGTTGAGTAGCAGGCCCTTGACGAAGTCGCCGCCGTAGCCGACGACCACGATCAGCGTGTCGCACCCGGCGGCGCGGGCGGCGTCGAGGACGTGCCGCACCAGCGGTTTGCCGGCCGCCTCGTGGGCGACCTTCGGCAGCTCGCTGTTCATCCGGGTGCCCTTCCCGGCGGCGAGGATCACGGCGGCGGTGGACATCGTGGGGCTTTCGGGCAGGCGAACGGGCGACGAACCTTACCCCGCAGCCGCCGTTAGAACCGCACGCCGCCGCGGAGGATCAGGGATTCGCCCACATCAAAGTTCTGGCCGGTCGTTTTGCGGAACTTCACGTCGCGATCAAAGACGATGCCGGCCTCCAGGAAGGTGCGGCCCCAGCCCTGCTCCTTGCGGGCGCCGAGGATGAACCGCAGGTCCGTGAACTGCACCTCGTCCGTCGTCGGCAATCCGGCGGCTTCGGGCGAGAACTGCCACGCTTCGCGGTGGAACTGCCCCTCGGCGTAGATCCACATCGGTTTCCCCCAGACCGGGCCGTAGAAATATTCGATTCGCGGCTCCGGGAACACCGCCCGGATCTCCCATCGATCCCCCGGCCGCCAGACCGCACCGGCCCACGGCAGGATCAGGTCGTCGATGCGGTCGTAGTATTTCACCCCCGCGACCAGCGTGAGGTCCGGCGCGGCGTCGTAGAACAATGCGGCCCGGCCGTCGTACTGCCGGGCGGCGTCCGTCAGGCTGTCTTCGAAGTCCGTGTTGATCGTCGGCGAGAATCCCACTGTCCCGCTCCACCGGCCGACCTTCGGACCGGTCAGGGAAAAGTCCGTGCCCAGCCGGTGCAGGCTGCCCGGCAGCGGCGGTTGGCCGGCGCCGACGTTTGCGGACGGGCCGTCCAGCGTCCGCAGGCGGTACGCCGGGGCGGCGGTGAACACGGTGCCGAAGGGGCCGGGCGATTCGGTTTCGTACTGAAAATCGAGTTCCGTCACCGCGATCCCGGACGGTCGGCCCTCCGCGGAACCGGCGAACAGATAGCCGGCGTCGAAGCGGAACTCCGGAGCGAAATCGTACGGCTGCGGACCGTTCACCCCGAACGACTCCTGGAACTGCGGCGGAGCGAACTCCGGCCCGACCGGCGTGCGAGGACCGACGGGCGTCCGCGGATCCGGCGGCGCCGGCGGGCCGACGGGGGCGACGTATCCCGGCCCCAGCGGCGGACCCGGGCTCCACCGCGGCGACTGGCCGCGGATGATCGGCTCGTGCCCGGCGGGTTCAGGCGGTTCAAGCGGCGGCGGCGGCGCCAGGGGCCTGACGACCGGCGCCGGGGCGGTCGCCCGCAGTCCCGTCAGCGTCGGCAGTCCCGTCAGCGTCGGCGGAAAGAGGTCGTCCGCGTGCGTCGCAGCGGGCAGCAGCGTGCAGGAGAGCAGAACGAGAGCGGCGGGGGCGTTCATCCTCAGCTCCCGGTCGGCGTGATCCTTCGCCCGCGAAGCGGTCGCGGGGGCGGGTTGTAGATTTCACACGCCGCCCCGGTCAACGCGGCTCGCCGCGGGGCGCCGTCATCGCCTGCACCGGGCGCCGCCTGAACCGGGCGCCGCCTGCACCGGGCGACTACGGCCGTTCGTAGCCCAGGGAGGCGACCACGTCGAACAGTTCGGCGTAGGTGATGAACCGGCGGCGGTTCTCCAGCTTGTAGCAGTCGACGGCGGAGGCGAGTTCGTCCACCTCGGGCCGACCGGTGTCGTGGGAGGCGCCGAACTGACGCCGTTCGGCGCCGGCGCCCGGTGCGTGTTGAGCGCCCTGCTGCGTGCCGTGCACCGCGGTGCGGCGGTCGCGGGGCGGCATCGGCGTCTGGAAGATCGGTCGCGTGGCGGGCGGGGCGTCGAGCAGAGCGGGCATGAAACGGGGCCGGTGGGAGGGAACGAACGAACGCTCTGCACCCTGCCTCCTGCCGTGACGGGCGGCGGGGCGGACGGACGAAAATCCCTCCGCGCCCGCGGGACTGCCGCGTCCCTCGCGGGTTCCGCGGTTCGTGCGGCCGGTCGGCGGGCTCCGCGTGGGGAAATCGCCTACCGTTTCGCCCCCCGCCGCCGGAGATCGCCTTGACCGCCCCGCCCGCCGCCCGCCTCCCCGAGACCGTCGCCGTCATCGGCGGCGGGGCGATGGGGACCTGCTGCGCCAAGCTGATCGCCGAGAACGGTCACCGCGTGCGGCTGTGGGTTCGGACGGCGGAGCAGGCGGACGCGCTCCGCCGGGATCGGGAGAACCGCCGACTGCTACCCGGCGTGCGGCTGCCGGAGAACCTCGCCGTCACCGCCGATGTCGCCGAGGCCGCGGACGGAGCCGATCGCCTGCTGATCGCCGTGCCGACGAAGTATCTTCGCGACTGCCTCGCCGGGCTCGCCCCGTCGCTGCCCGCGGGCGTGCCGGCCCTCAGCGTGGTGAAGGGGATTGAGTTCGGCACATTCCGCCGGCCCTCGGAGATCATCCGCGAAACGCTCGGGGACCGACCCGTCACCGCATTAGGCGGGCCGTGCCACGCGGAGGAGGCGGCGAACCGGCTCCCGGCCAGCGTCGTCGCCGCCTCGGACGGCTTGCCGGGCGACGGACCGGCAGACGGCCCGGCGAACGGCTTGGTAGGCGGACCCAGCGACGCCGACGCGGTGCAGCGCCTGATGAACTCCGACCGGTTCCGTGTCTACACCAACCACGATCTCGTCGGCGTGGAACTCGCCGGGGCGTTGAAGAACGTGATCGCCGTCGCCGCCGGCATCTGCGACGGTCTGGGGCTGGGGGACAACTCCAAGAGCGCCCTCATCACCCGCGGGGCCGCGGAGATCGCCCGGTTCGGGGCGACGTTCGGGGCGGACCCGACGACGTTCGCCGGGCTGGCCGGCATCGGCGACCTCATCACGAGCTGCGTATCGCGGCACGGGCGCAACCGGGCCGTCGGCGAACGACTGGGCCGCGGCGAACCGGCGTCAGCCGTCACCGGCGACCTGCTGCAAGTCGCCGAGGGCGTCAACACCGTCCGCAGCGTGCTGCCGTTAGCCGAGAAGGCCGGCGTGCGAATGCCCATCTGCCGCGAGGTGCACGCCGTGCTGTTCGAAGGCAAACCCGCCGCCGACACCGTCGACGCCCTGATGACCCGCCCGCCGGGCGGGGAATAGGAAAGGCGAGCGGTGGGCGTCAGCCCTCCGTGTGTGCGTGCGGTCACGAGGAACTGGCGGCTCGCGGCGACTCCGAGGGCGGACTTCGCCCCGTCCCCGGACCCGGGAGAGCACCGGTAGAGCACCGGGAGAGCACACGGAGGGCTGACGCCCACCGCTCGCCGAGGAAGACTACGCCGCGGCCCGCAATTCGACCTCCGCCCCCATCGCCAGCACCTCGCGGGTGAGGGCGCCGTAGTCTTTCGCCCCGGCGCAGCCGCGGGCGTACTTGAAGATCGGCTGGCCGAAGCTGGGCGCCTCCGCCAGCTTGATGTTCCGGCGGATGCGGGTGGAAAAGATCTTGGCGTGCGCCCAGGGGGCGCTGGGGTCGGCCTCCTCCAGGAACGCCGTGAGGTCCTCGCAAACGTCCGCCGCCAGTCGGGTGCCCCGCTCGTACAAACAGAGGGCCACGCCGGAGACCACCAACCCGCGGTTCAACCGGCGGGCGACCAGCGCCGTCGTCTGGAACAGTTTCGACAGCCCCTGCAGCGCGAAGAAGTGCGGTTGCAGGGGGATCACGACCTCCGTGGCGGCGACCAACGCATTGACCGTCAGCACGCCGAGACTCGGCGGGCAATCGAAGATGACGAACTCGTACGGCAGCCCGTCCGCGGACGCCTGGGCCGCGTGCCGGGTGAGGGCCGTTCGCAGCACCGTCTCCCGGTTGGGGGCGTCGACCAGTTCCAGTTCCGCCGCGGCGAGATCCAGGTTCGCCGGCAGGACGTACAGGTTCCGATCGACCGGCCGCACGCAACGTTCCACCGGCAGATCGCCGCGGAACACGTCATACACCGTCGGCTCGCTGCCGACCGGCTCCAGGCCGAGGTGCAAACTCGCGTGCCCCTGCGGATCGAGGTCCACCAACAGCACCCGACGGCCCTCGTCCGCCAATCCCGCGGCGAGATTCACCGCGGTGGTCGTCTTGCCCACGCCGCCCTTCTGGTTCATCACCGCCACGATCCGCGGTCCGTCGACCCGCTGGGCCGCGTGCGGCTCCCGAAACGGGACGGTGGCCGGGGCGTTGGTGGCCGCGTCCGTGGCAGGAATGAAGGGGGCCGTCATGCGGGGGCGCGTCCGTCGCGGGGGGAAGGCCGGGTCCGTCCGGCAGTGAAGGGGCATCGGCCCGCGAACGGTTCAGGTTGAATCCCACACGGCCCGCCCGCACGACGTACTGGGTTCTCTCGGCCCGCCCCCGTTCTGCCCGGCGCCGACGGTATACTCTGCCCCGTGTTCCTCGCCCGCACCGCCGCCGCCGCCCGCACCGGCTCCCGCCGGTCCGCCCGCGGTGCGCGATTCGGCTGGAGCGGGCGGCGACGCCGCGGCGTCACCACGATCGCGGCGCTGACGGCGTATCTGGCCGCGGTCGTCACCGTCCCGGCGTGGCACCAACACGACCACGCGGGGCACGATCACGCCCAGCAAGGCCACGCCCAGCGAGGCCACGACCAATCCGCCGCGACAGAACCCGCGGCGCCGCACGCCTGCGACCACGCGAGCCACGGTCACGCAGAGCACGGTGACGCGGGCCACGCTTCCGACGCCCCGGGGCATGTCTCCGGCGAGGCGCCGGACGAGGGGGAGCATGACTGTCCGGTTTGCGAACTCCTCGCCACCGCCGCGACGCCGGTGACGGCGCCGGCGGTGGTCGACGTCAATGTCGCCCCGCCCTTCTCCCCGGCGCCCGCGGGCGCCGAGCGTCGGGCCGTCTTTCTCCGCATCCGGCACGCCCGGGGACCGCCGCGGGGCTGAACGCCCCCGCCTTCCCCCCACGCCAACGCGGATCCCCGCGTCGGCCCCTCGCGTTCCCTGCCGCCCGGCGGTGCGCTGTGCGGCGGGGATCCGTCTCCGGACGTGGTCCCGCCCCGCGCCCGCCGTGCGGATCCTCTCCATCAATCATGCTCCGCCCCTCCAGCGCCCCCGTTCTCTCCCCCCGCATGCCGTCCGACGGTCGTCAGCATCGGAGCCGTCAACATCGCAACCGTGCCGGCTTCACGCTGATCGAGCTCCTGGTGGTCATCGCGATCATCGCGATCTTAGTGAGCTTGCTTCTGCCCGCCGTCCAGCAGGCCCGTGAGGCCGCCCGGCAAACGCAGTGCAAGAACAACTTGAAGCAGATCGGTCTCGCCCTGCACAACTATCACAGCCGCTCCAACTCGTTTCCGCCGGGGTTCTTGGCGGCGGACGCCAGCGGCGGGCCGGATCTGGAAGGCAACAACGGCTTCGGCTGGGCCGCGTTCCTGCTGCCGGAACTCGATCAGGGGCCGCTGTCCGAGCAGATCGACTTCCGCGAGATGCTGATCGAGCACGACGTGACGGTCGGGACGCTGAGCAACGAAGAATTGATCCAGCATCCCCTGAGCGGATTCCGCTGCCCCTCCGACGACGGTCCGGACCTGTTCGAGTTGGAACTGGGGGCCCACAGCCACGGCGCCACGCCCCCCCCCGCCAGCGGCGGAACCCACGACCATGTGGAACTGGCGACGTCCAATTACGCGGCGATCTTCGGCGGGATCATGGACCCGGATCTGCACGACATGGAAGCCTGGGCCGAGGACCGGCAGCGGAAGGCCCAGGGGAACCAGACCGGGCTCTTCTACCAGAACAGTTCCACCCGGTTCCGCGACATGCGGGACGGCGTCACGACCACGATCGCCGTCGGGGAGCGGGTCACCCAGGCCCCGCCGACCGAGGCGGCGACCCTCGACCCGTTCCACGGGTGCTGGGCCGGCGTGGTTCCCGAGGGCGAAGAGGCGATCGTCCGCGTGCTGGCGCTGACCGACCACGCGCCCAACGCTTTCGAGCACGCCGAGGATCTGTCCAGCCATCACCCCGGCGGCGCGAACATGCTGCTGGGGGACGGCAGCGTGCGGTTCGTCAGCGAATCGGTGGACGAACTGACGTTCTCCGGAGCCGGCACCATCGCCGGCGGTGAGGTCCTGAAAGAGTTCTGAACCCCGGCAGGCGAGCGGTGGGCGTCAGCCCCCCGTGTCGTCGTACGGGTGCGAGCGGCGTCGTACGGGTGCGAGCGCACGGAGGGCTGACGCCCACCGCTCGCCGAAGCTAAGAAACCGCTTCCGACGGGGACCGATCCAGTTCCCGCCGGATGCGGTTTCGTTCGTCGACCAGCACGACGGCCGGCCGGTGGTCGCGGGCCTCGCGGTCTTCGAACTCCGCATAGGTGCAGATGATGACGAGGTCGCCGGCCACGGCCCTGTGGGCGGCGGCCCCGTTCGCGCACACGTCCCCCCGCCCCGCCGGCCCGGGGATCGCATAGGTGGCGAACCGGGTGCCGCGGGTCACGTTGTAGATCTCGATTCGCTCATGCGGGAGGATCCCCGCGGCGTCCAGCAGGTCCCTGTCCAACGTGAAGCTGCCTTCGTAATGCAGGTCCGCGTCGGTGACGGTGGCCCGGTGGATTTTGGCGTTCAGCAGCGTGCGGCGCATCGACGAAAGACGGGGGGTCGCGGTGTGGGAGGCGAACTTCGACAGGGGCGGCGCCATCTTACCCGAGCGGCGTCCGCTTGCGGTTTCGACGCCCGGCTCCTAGATTTCGCGTCTCCGAACCGTCGCCCCCGCGGCGGTGTCCGGTGCACTGCGGTTCGGTAGCTCAGTTGGTAGAGCACAGGACTGAAAATCCTGGTGTCGTGGGTTCGATTCCCACCCGAACCATTCATTGTAAGCCCCGCCGAACGCACCAGTTGCGGACCCCCGAATCGTCCGGCTAGCGGCCCTCTCGACCGGGTGAATCGTGGTAGTTCTACCCCGATTCGCCGGGAGGCCGCCCCGATGCCCCGCCCTAAACGCCGCGTTCCCACGCTCTCCCTTCACAAGCCGTCCGGTCAGAGCCGGTGTCGCTGGGAAGGCAAAGACCACGACTTCGGCCCCCACGGCGAGCCGGAGACCGAGGAAGAGTTCCGCCGTTGGGCGGGCGAACTGCTGATCGTTGGCGTCGCCCCCGATAGCCGCACCCGGCCCCCGCGGACCGCCGAGCCGCGACGCACCTCCGGCGGCCTGTCGGTCACGGAACGGATCGCCGCCTACCGTCGCCGTTGTTTGGCGTACGACCGTGACTCCGACGGCGGGGTGACGACGGAGGTGGAGAGCATCAAGCAGAGCTTGAAACCGGTCCGTGCGATGGACGGCCGGACCCCCGCGGCGGAGTTCGGGCCGAAGGCGCTCAAGGCCGTCCAGGCGGCGATGGTCGAGGCGAACCTGTGCCGGAAGGAGGTCAACAAGCGGGTGGGCCGCGTGAAGCGGAGGTTCCGCTGGGGCGTTGCGGAGGAATTGCTGCCGCCGCACGTCCGACACGCTCTCGACGCCGTCGAGGGGTTGAAGCGGGGGCGGACGGCCGCACGTGAGACGGAGCCCATTCGGCCCGCGCCGGACGCCGACGTCGAGGCCGCATTGCCCCTGCTGCCCGACCCGGTCGCGGCGATGGTCCGCCTGCAGAGGTTGACCGGAATGCGGCCCGGCGAGACGGTCCTGCTACGGCCCCGCGATCTGATCCGTGAGGGCGACGTCCGGGAGTACCGACCTCGCCGTCACAAAACGCAGCACCACGGAAAGTCCCGGACCGTGTGGATTGGTCCGACGGGCCAGGGCGTACTCGAAACCGATCTCGCCCGGCCGGCGGACAAGCCGTGCTTCTCGCCCCGAGAGGCTGTCGCCGAGGTGCGTGAACGTCGTCGCGCCCTTCGCTCCACGCCCGACTCCTGCGGCAACCGGCCGGGGACGAACTGGAAATGCCGCCCGGAGAACGTTCCGGGGGAGGCCTACACGACCGCGACCTACCGGCAGGCCGTGTCTCGGGCTTGCGATGCAGCCGGGGCTCCCCGCTGGTCCCCGAACCAGTTGCGCCACTCCCTCGGCACCCAGGTGCGCCGCACCCACGGCCTCGAAGCTTCCCAAGTGACCCTCGGCCACTCCCGCGCCGACGTGACCTAGATCTACGCGGAGCGTGACGCGGCCCTCGCCCGGCGAGCGATGCTCGAGGTCGGCTAACTCGCGGCCTCTGGCTGTCGAGGACGAACCACCAGTGAGCGCTGTAGAGTTTCGCGGAAGCGGCCGGTCGACGCCGCGACGCCGCCCCGCCCGTACCGTTCCAAGAGCATGCCGATTGCCGACTTAGAGATCGACGAGATTCTGACCGCCTTCGATCTAGCATACGAGCGGTTCGAACGGGAAGCGCTGGAAGTCGCGTTGCGGAAAGAGAAAGCGGACGCTTTGCGGTGGGCCAACGAGAACGGCGCCGGCGACGCCCCGCCGGCGTTTTTTTCGATCAGTCTCCAAGAAGAGATCTTCATCAAAGGATGCCGTCTTCTCGACGAAACCGCAGGTGAGCTGAATGGAGGCGGCCAGTCGGGTCGTGCGACCGGGCGGTCGGACGCCGTCGCTTGGGCGAAGAAGGCAGCCCGCGGGCGGATGGAGGATTGGCTATCGGTCCGACTCGGTCCGCGGCAACGGCCCGCCTCCGTCCGACCCCGATATCGATTCTGGAAGCGGAAAAGCGGCTGAAATCAGCCCGGTCGGGTCCCTCAACGTTCCTTCATTGGCACCGCGAGCCCGGCGACATAGCACGCGCTTCGGTTACTGCCCCCCGGTGTACGCCTCGCGCGGCCGAAACGTCGAAGTGTTCAGGACGGGTGCGTGCGGTTCTCAGCGTGCGGCCCGTGACTTCCAAGAGTTCGTCGGCCAAGTCATTTGGAACGCCCCCTCTACTTGGTGGGTCTACTGGGAACCGGACTGGGAGGATCCGGAGCTCGGGTCCGGCGTCAAACTGGTGCCTAGTGCGTCCGGCGGCTATCTCTAGCGCGGCGGTTGCGGGGTGCGTAGGCTTTGCGGCGTCTTTCTCCGCCGAGCCGCCGCCGTGTCCGTCGCCTATTCCAAAGAGTTTCGCCGGGACGTCTTGGTCGCCTGCGACGCCGGAGAGGGCACGCGGGCGGTCGCGCTGCGGTTCGACTGCTCCGAGAGCTGGGTCCGCCGGATCAAGCAGGACCGCCGCGAGACCGGCAAGCTGGCTCCGGCCACGACCCGCAACCGCACGCCGACCTGGCACGCTTGGGCCGGCTGGCTGAAGGCGAAGAGCGCCGACCGTCCCGACGCCTACCTGCGGGAACTCAAAGCCGAACTGAAGGCCGAACGCGGGATCGAAGCCAGCGAGGGGCTGATCGCCCGAGCTCTCAAAGGGCTGGGGATCACGCGTAAAAAAAGACGCTGATCGCCGCCGAACGCGAGCGGCCCGACGTAGCCGACGCCCGCGAGCGATGGGCGGCTTGGCTTAAGACCCTCGATCCCGACCGGCTCGTGTTCCTCGACGAGACCTGGGCCAAGGACAACATGACCCGCACGCACGGCCGCTGCCCGCGGGGGACGCGGCTGTACGAAGGCGTCCCTTGCCGGCGATGGACGACCACGACGTTCTTGGGGGCGATGCGGGCGAGCGGGTTCGTGGCTCCGCTGTGCGTGGACGGGCCGATCAACGGACCGGTGTTTCTGGCCTGGGTCCGGCAGCATCTGTGCCGGACGCTGAAGCCGGGCGACGTGGTGGTGATGGACAACCTGTCGGCCCACAAGGTGCGGGGCGTGCGGGAGGCGATCGAAGCGGTCGGGGCGACGGTGGCGTACCTGCCGGCCTACAGCCCGGACTTCAACCCAATCGAACTGGCGTTCTCCAAGTTCAAGAAGCTGCTGCGAGACGGGGCCGCCCGCACCGTCGACCGGCTGTGGGAACTCTGCGGACAGGTGCTCGACCTGTTCCCGCCCGCGCAATGCCGGAACTATCTCCGCCACTGCGGCTACCGCTAGAGTTATTTATCGGACGCACTAATCTGAATGACTTCGGGCTCTGAATTCCGGCCGACCGTCGCATCGAGCTCCGGACAGAACTCGACACGGCCCACCGCGACGCCGTTTTGGCGGAGGCGCGCTGCCAATCCGGACGATATGATGGGGCCGGAGATGGGATCCTTCCCGGTCTCCGCGAGCTCGCGTCTCTGAACGATCTCGATACGGGCAAGTTCCTCGATGCGGTGCGGACTGGGTCGCAGCCCGGGACGATCGTGCAGAACGGTGTGGAAACGCTTCTGGAACCAGCGCCGACGACCAGTGCGATGGACGCCCTTGCCGACGCGCGGCAGCGGATCGCCGCGATGCGGGGGCTCCTTTCTCTCGCGTGCGACGGTCGGCTCCGCCGCAGCGACGAAGGATCTGTCGAATCGCAAAGGTGGTTTCAGCAGTTCGAGAGGGTCCGGCCGGGGGCACACGAATCCCTCCCTGAAGTCGATCGGACCGACGGCGAGTCCGCGCGGAGTTCGCTGGACGTCGTCGACGTTGCGTTCGCTGCGAAAGTCTTCGATCGCGCCCCTTCCACGATCCGACGTTGGGCAGATCGGGGATCCCGGGGGCGTGCTTCCAGCCCGTCCCCGGTGGCTCGTCCGGCCGGAGTGAGTCGCGGGTTCATGCTGCTCCTCCGAGAGCACATGACGCCCGAGGAGGTCGCGCGCCTGGAAACTCGCCTTCGGGATGAGAAGAAGGGTTGAACCCGCGGTCGCCGGTGGCCGGCCGGGCGGCACCCGATGCCGGGCCGGCGCTCCCTGACAGCTTTCCACTTCCCGCCGATCGACCGTAGCACGACCTGACGTTGGTGCGCGGAACACCGCCGCGTCCCGAACTCCGGGGCCGGCCGGCCGGACGGGCGGTCGCGGCCGGACCGGAACGCGGAAACCCTGCTCAGGTCAGGGACCGGAGATCGGCAGTCGAACGAAGAGCCTTTGACTGGGGGGGGACGGGTTGGGGTTCGGCCGTCGGCTTCTCTTCGCTGCCTCACGAGCTCGCCGAAGTTCAGACCGGGGGCGAAGACATGTGCCCGCAAACGCGCACTCAGTGACGCGGTCTGATCTCCGGAGGAGTCGAGCGCTTGTCTTGAAGCGTACGCCCTGGGCGGGGCGGCGGGCGCTCGTTGATCGTGCCGCTCGACTCAAAAATCGAGTCGTTGCCCAATGAGAACCGGAGTGTCCCCATGCCGCCCAGCAAATCCCACCGCGAACCCGCGGAACTCGTTCCTGACGACCAGATCCTCACGGACTTGGAGAGCGCCCTCGACCCGACCCAGGTCGCCAAGCAATGGGGGATGCACGTCGGCACCGTGTACCGCTGGATGGACCGCGGCGTCGGCGGGGTCCGGCTCGGCTACTTGATGATCGGCGGTCGCAAGCGGCGGGTCCCGCGGGCCACCCTCGAAAAGTTCGTTCGCGAGATGACGGGTCGCTGCCGGAGGGCCGCGTCGACAGCGAACGCGTCCGACACCACGGCGGGCTGTTCCACTGCGGAACACGCGGCCGCCGAGAACGAGTTGGACGCGGCCGATTGGAAGTGAGATCGCCGCGCATCGCACCGGGACGCGCGGACCGATGCAGTCTTTCTCGCTCCTCTCACTCCACCGCGTGAGGACGACGGTCCTCACATCCCGAACCCGTGCCAGCCTCTCCACGACCAGCAAGCGGGATCTCCGACCGGCGGGAAACTATGCGCGGACGCCGGCCTCCGCTGTCGGCCCGCGTCGCGAAAGCGGTTGTCGATAGAGAGGCCGCGAACGAAATCGGTCCCGACGGCCTCGCCCTGCTCCTGGTCGTGGTGGGCATCCATGAGAAGAAGTTCGACGGCGGTCCGCTTCCGACAGTCGCGATCACAACCAGCAGGTTGTGCACCAGCTGCAGGTTTCCGAGAAGGGAGCGAGCGACCAAAGCGGCGAAACTGGCTCAGGAGGCCGATTACCTGAGGCGGACCTCCCGCCCGGGCAACACCCGGGGCGATCTCTGGGAAGTCGGTGTGCCTGGCGAGTGGCCCCTCGAATCCGCTGAACCTGTCGACGCCCCTCCCCCGGAGGCGGGGGGGGTGGCCACTGCGTGCAACGCCCCCTCCCCCCTCAACTCTCCCCCCCCACCCTCCCCCTTGAGGGGGGGGCACATAACAACCACCCCTCCCCCTCCCCTAAACGTCATGGACATGGGGTTGAAGACGTTGGAAGGCGGAGTGACCTCCGTCCGAAGCGGAACCAGAAGCGGGGCTTCGGGCTGTGGGACGGCGGCGGCCTCGAAGCGCGGGAGTTCAGATCAGACCCCGCCATCGCCTGCGAAGGGCGGTACCGAGAGTGGGTGGAGCGTCGGGGCGGTCACGATACGCACGACGTCAGACTCCGGTTCTTCGGCTGGTGGATGCACGTCCGGCGACGTCTGGGCAATTTCATGGGGACGCCGGTCAAGAGCGCCGGCGGTCTGTTCCAGAAGCTGCTGGATTCTCGCAACAGTCCTCCCGACGAGGACCTCGCCGAAGCGAAGCGGATCCTCCACCCGCGGCCACTGCCGGTCGGGGGCGAGCTTGCACAGATGCTCGCCGAGGTCGGGGACATGACTGAGGCAGGTCAGGGGACGAGGGCCGAACCCGAACCGCAGGGATCTCCCAGTCCCCGACGGTAAACCCGCTGTGAGGATGATCCGCCACCTCTGAAGCGATCAGCACGTCCCTCGTCTGTCGCCACAACTCCGTCCGCGGTAGCTGACCCAGCTGCGGAAGATCCCTGCCCCGAGGCCCATTTTGATTCGACGGAGGATCGGGGCCGCAGGCTTCCGCAATTAGAATTCGATTGGAACGCGTCCGGGGACACTCGAGCAATGGAAAGTCCCACACCGGAACGTCCGGAGGAGACGCCTTCGACACGTCGGGGAGCAGACGCCGCCCAGGCCGACTCTGCGGTTGAAAGGGATTCCAGACGGGAACAGATTAGGAGAAGACGTGCCGAAACTGCGGAGCGACTTAACCGCTCATGGAAGTCCAAGAAGTTCTCGAGAGGGAGACGTCGCTTTCCTCGGGAGGACGGCCCCGCTGAACCAGAGCACGATGGTGGACGAAAATCTGCCAGCACCTCCTCGTCCTCCACGGACGGGGTCGACCAGCCCCAAGCGGTGTAGCGGAGGCGCGGAACCCCGGGCGAAAGACTTCGTCCAAGGCCGAACAGGAGTTGGCGCTGCAGCCGGTGCCGGTAAAGTCTGCGAAAAGTATGACGCTCATTAGCTTGCACCCTTCCGCGATACTCGATGTCCAGTCCTGACTTCGAGTTCGGTCGTCGCCACGATCGGCGCTTCTTCGAGGGGCCGGCGGTTTCGCGACCACCGACGATCGAGAGCCTCGGCATGGGCTGGTGCAGGGTCGTCCGTGAGGTTCCGGGGATGGTCGGCGACTCCCTCACGTTCATCACACACTGCACCTGCCGAGTTCCTGGGGGTGACCGGATGATTTGCGCGAACGCCGGCAATCGCGGGTCTGCTTGCCGCTGCGTCTGCCACAGGACGAGCGGGTCGTGGGACGCCTACCAACCGCTGGAGCGGCCCGATCTCGTTCCCAACCCGGTCCACTCCGCCATCGTAGACACTCGTTGAGGATCGAGAAGCGCAATCCGCCGATCCTCGCCCTAGAGCGAACCAGCATATGGCGTAGCGGGTTCGGCCACGGCAGAATGTCGCCGTTCATCCCGCTCACGGAGGCGATCTGGTGCGTGCGTATTCAAAGGACCTGAGGGAACGCGTGCTCGCGGCTCGCGACGCCGGGGAGCCGACGCACGTCTTCCTCGACTTGTCGTCCAAAATAGCTTATACGGGCTTCACGTTTCGACTGCCGTTCCGACAGCGACGCTACGATCGACAGATCAAGTCCGACATGCTACCGACCGAACTCGAGATGAAGTTGCACACGAAGCTGTTCGCCGAAGTGCCGGGTCCCTCTCGAGAGAAATCGATCCTGATTTTAAGCAATCAGCTGAACGGCACAGGTTCTCCGCAAGTTTCGAAGCGGGTTTGCCTTCAACGCGGTCCGTTCGCTCGCCTCGGGTTCACGCTCATCGAATTGTTAGTGGCCATCGCAATCGTCGCGATCTTGGTATCGCTTCTTCTGCCAGCCGTTCAACAGGCGAGAGAAGCGGCCAGGCAGACCACGTGCCGTAACAATCTCAAACAACTCGGGTTGGCCGCTCACAACTATCACGGCCAATATCATACGCTGCCCGGTAACGGACTCGGGGACGACGGGAGTCTATCGCCGTTTTCCGGGATGCTGCCGTTCCTTGATCAGCAGGCGTTGTACGCGACCGTCAGCCAGCCATACCGTGCGGGGGGCGTCGCTCTACCGGCGTTCCCGTCGGCGACTCGTACCGACTATCCGCCGTGGCAGCAATCGTTGTCGACGTTGATCTGCCCGTCCGACACCGCTCCCGTATCCTCCGGCTCTGGATTCGCGGGAACGAATTACGCTGTCAACAGCGGAGACAACCCGGCCGGCACCGGCGATCGAGAGCGATCTCGCCACCGGGGCGTGTTCCCTGACGAATCGGCGTTACGGCTGACGGAAATTCGCGACGGGACCACGAATACGATGCTGTTCGGCGAAATCGGCCGGGGAGACGGGTCTCAACTTTGGCAAGGACACCTGATGACAGGCGTGAGCGGCTTGGGCGGCGGGGTCCACGACGAAGACTCGTTCCGCAACCCGGGAGCCTGCCTCATCGCCGCCGCCAACCCCGATGACCCCGGTCGCTATCCTGCCGACGCAGAGGTCTCATCCCACTTTCGCGGGCTCCGCTGGTCGTCGAACGAGTCGCAGGACACCGGATTCAACGCCGTGCTCCCTCCGAACGGACCGAGTTGCTCCGTCGATACGGCCCGACTAAACGAAGAGCAACAGGAGCACGCGATCCTGTCCGCAGGCTCTTTCCACCCTGGGTTCGTGCAAGTCGTGATGGCGGACGGAAGCGTCCTCTCGATCTCTGACACCGTCAATGCTCAGAGCGGGACGGGGACGCTGGGACCAGCGAAGCGAACCGGCCCTAGCAATTACGGCGTGTGGGGTGGGCTATCCACACGTAGCGGCGGCGAAGTGCTGGACGCCGCCGCATTTTGATCCGTCGCCGATTCCAGCTTCACCGGTTGCAGAGGCCAGTTTTTTGCCGACGATCGAACTCTCTACGGCGTCCTCGACAATTACGCTATTCCGCTATTTCGAAGGCATCCCAAATGCGGACCGTTCGATCATAGGACCCGCTGGCCAGACGGAGTCCGTCCGCGGATAACGCCAGCGCACTGACGTTGCCCGTATGTCCTTTCAAGGCGTGTCGAATCAGTCCGGTCTCTAGATCCCAAATTTTGATCGTCCCGTCGTACGAGCCACTCAGGATCCATTTGCCGTCCGGCGTGACGGCGACAGAGGTAACGCCGCTGGAGTGGCCACGAAGGGTGTGTTCGAGAACTTCGCCGCTGAGGTTCCACACCCGGACCGTGGCGTCTCTCGATCCGCTGACGATCCGTCGGCCATCTGGGGCGAAAGCGACCGCGGTGACGTCGTCCTCGTGTCCATCGAAGACCGTCAGCGTTTGCCCACTCGCGGAATCCCAAACACGGATCGTCCCGTCGAAGGACGCGGTTGCGATCCGCCGGCCGTCCGAGCTTCGAGCCACTCCGGACACCAAGTCTCCGTGGCCGCTCAAGACCTTGAGTGTTTTCCCCGAATCGGCGTCCCAAAGCCGAACTGTCCTGTCGCCCGATACGCTGGCGATCCACCGTCGGTCGGGGAAGATCGTGACGCCGTAGACGGCGCCTGCATGCCCGATCAGCACCTTGGCCTCCTGCGGTGCTCCAAGAGACCACACTCGGACGGTTTCATCTTTCGAACCGCTAACGACCAGCCCCGCTTCGGGCGATACGGCTAATGCGAAGACCTCCCCGCCGTGGCCCCGCAATATCTGTCGCTCCTCGCCAGACTCCGCGTCCCAAACCCGAATCGTCTGGTCGTCAGCGGCAGTAAGTACTTGCCCCTCGTCAGAGTTGAAGGCCACGGCCCGCACTCGATCGAGGTGACCTCGCAACACCGTCGGGACTGAAACCGCTGTCCGTGGCCGCGACTCGATCGGAGCCTGCTTGGCCACCGACGGGCTTCGTAGGAAAAGCAGTGCAATAACGAAGGCTAACGCAGCCGCCCCACCCACGACCACGGCGATTCTAGACCCGACACGACGCTCTGATTCTGGGTTCGCGTCTGCTTTCTCGACGTTCGGATCTGTGGCGGCGCGGTCGGGAGCGCGCGTCGGCCCGTTGAGGACCGTCGGACTCAATCTGGGGTCGGAGGCGACGCCCGCTTCCTCGCCAACCGTCGACGATCGGTCAGTCGCCGGGGCGAACGACAGGCCGAGATCGTCGAGAGCGGTGCGAACATCCGAGGCGGACTGATACCGTCGAGCCGGTTCGCACTCCAATGCCTTCATAACGACGTCGTCCAGTCTCGCGTCGCTATCCCGCTTGGCGCTAGGCGGAGCGAACCGACCAAGGGGCAAATCCCCAGTCAACAACTCGTAGAACACGACGCCTAAAGAATAAAGATCGGCTCGATGATCCACGTCGTGGGTCCCGCGGGCCTGCTCAGGCGCCATGTAGTGCGGGGTGCCCATTGCTTGGTGAGTTCCCGTCAGAATCCACGGCTGCGTCCCGTCCGCCGGCCCCTGGTCGTCCGGCCGCGCGAGTTTTGCGAGTCCGAAGTCCGCCACTTTCACCACGCCGGAGCTATTTAGTAGAATATTCTCCGGCTTGACGTCCCTGTGCACGACGCCGAGCTCGTGGGCGAATCGGAGGGCGTCGCACGTCTGCCGAACGATCTCAAGAGTTTGCGGGGTTCCCGCCGCTCCCGACGCGATCACCTCCCGTAGGGTCAACCCATCGACGTACTCCATGATAAAATAGAAAAAACCTCGGCCCGGAGTCTCGTCGGTGTCCGACTCGGTCGAACCCCCGTGTGGAGCGGCAAATCCAGAGTCATAGACCTGTACGATATTAGGATGGTTGAGCAGAGCAAGCGTTCGGGATTCGCGCTGGAATCGACTGGCGAACGCCGGAGAGCGATGTAGCTCCGGCGGTAAGATCTTCAACGCGACGGACCGTCCCAGCCGCGTCTGCTTCGCCTCGTAAACGGCGCCCATCCCGCCCTTTCCAAGCAACCGCACCACCTCAAGTCCTGAAAACAGACCGGCGAGTTGTTCCACTTCCGGCGGCTTAAACGGGCTACGACGATTCCGACCCGGGTCCGACTAAGCCGCCGATTCGTCGCTCACGAGGCAATGCTGGCAGAGCCCAGATTCTGCGGTTTCCGACAAGGTCGTTCCGCAGCCGTCGCAGACTTTTCGCTCGGCCTCGGTTCCGACGGGGTCAGCGGGATCTGTCATGCAAACTGTGCGAAGGCGAACTGGCCGAGAAGAAGCTCTGGGATTCTACGCCACGCCCACACTCGTTTTCGAGCCGCGCCGCAAACCAGACTAGGCTTGTTGAGCCACGATCGTATTCGGTCCAGGGGGCAGCGGCCGATTGTTCCTTGCGGCGGTACAGCCCAGGTTCGACAAGGGATACGGGAGGGCCGCCGGCCTCCGGTTCGCTTCCTTTCTGTGTTTCTCGGGACCCGCCCGATCGTGGGGCAGGCGTTCAGCGGCCTCGTCAAAGACCGTGCGGACTAATTTTTCGTTCTTCTCCTGGAAACGTTTCCGCAGAACCCAGCGAACGCCGCGTCAGAATTGCGAGGCGGCTCCGTCATCCACTCCCGCCATTCTTGCTCCAGACGGTACACGTCCCAGCCCGGGGCCGCCGCCCGGGCGGCCTCGTAGCCGATCTTGGTGTTGCGGGCTGTCTCAATCGCTTCACTTCGCGGCACGCCTCCCCGCGGCCGGAACCGGACGACGGTCTCCGACTCCCACGCCACCGCGTAGTCGGGCAGGTGGGCGTACTTGCGGTCCTGCTCGACGATCCGGGCGATCAGCCGCCGGAACTCCGCCGGCGTGCTCGTCGCCCCGCACTTCTTCCGCAGCAGCTCCAGCGAGATCCGCCAGAGCGGCTGCCGGCCGCAGTGCTTGCGGGCCAGATCGTACAGTCGCCGCTCGATCGGCTTCCGCAGCCGGAAGTAGTCCCGGTGCAGCGTCAGCACCTCGTGGTGCGTGACGGCGTTGAACAGCCACTCGCTGAGCACCACCTCCACGTCCCGCATCCGCCCGTCTCGGCTCTCCCGCACGATCCGGAAGCGATCGATCACGCCGAAGTTGTCGTACACTTCCGTCCCGCCGGTGCGGATGTTCGTGGCGATGCGGGTGCCGGCCAGCCGGTCCAGGGCCGCCTTCAGCCCCGCGTAGCCCCGGCCGTTGGTCATCCGGTTCGTCGCCTTCAGCAGGTCGTGGGCGGTGAACCGCACCGTGGGACACACCGGCTTGTCAGCGTTCCTTGCGGCGACCAGCTGGGAGACGCAGTAGATCAGCACGTCCCGGTCGTGGACGGTCGCCAAGCCGTCGGGGCCGGCTTCACTTCGACGAACACGTCGTTGTGGTCGTACCGGCGGACGCAGCGGTCCGGCTTGGTGGCCAGCGAGAAGATCGGGTGCTCCAAACTGGCGAGATCCCCCTTGGGCACGCAGTTGAAGAAGTCGCAGACGAAAGAGTCCGGCTCGGTATGGCGGTCCGGCAGCAGCGGGGAGCGGGCTCCCGATGTGTGTTCAACGTCCTCTGTTATCCAGACCGACGTTTCGCACAGGATGTCAAGCAGTTTCGACACTTCACCCACACGCATGTGAACAACCCTGTGGATAACCCGATTCGGGCGAAAATCGGCTTCGACATTTCACCCACGGCGGTTCGACATTTCACACAGCCGGTTTCGACATTTCATACAGGGGCCGGTCTGAGAACGCCTGAAAGTTCAACGGCTTGGCTTCAGTTGTCCACAGCGTAACACTTCACTTAACAATATATATAACACTAAGAGGGCGAACGTCCGGATCGAAGTGATCCTGAGAGAGGTTTTCCCTTCCCTTCATCGGCAAGAGCGTCGGAGACGACTGATCGACCCCGTGCAGATTGGCGATCGGCCACGCGGGCTGAGACGAGAGCGACGTGCGACGAACGTAACGCCTTCAGGCCGGGAGGAGCGTCTCTGTTGCTGCCGGCTGATTAAACGGCCGGGACCGGACGGAGGAAGCGGCGCTGCGGGCGAGGAGAAGAAAAGGGCTTGCCAATGCGGACGATCAGTGGCACGAGTGAGGGATGAGAATACTGACAACGGCGGGGAGGCGACGATGAACGTGAAGCAGACGAAAGGGGTATCGATCGAAGAATTGCTCCGCCGGTGCGGGTACGAGCCGACCGGCGAGCAGGGCGAGACGGTCTGGTACCGCAGCCCGCTGCGGGAGGAGACGACGCCGTCCTTCAAGGTGAACCGATCTCGAAATCTCTGGATCGACTTCGGCGACGGCCGCGGCGGGGACGTGATCGATCTGCCTAGAGCGTTTTCATGCCGTCTGTAGCGAGTAGCCGCAGTGGTCGCAGTGGTCGCAGTCGTTGCGGCAGTCGGTCGGTGTGAGGAGGTCGGAGGCGTCGGCGATCGCCTGCTGCAGGCCGGCGACCGTTCGCTGGGCCGCGGTGCGGACCAGCCGCTTGAGCTTGCTGAACGCCAGCTCGATCGGGTTCAGGTCCGGTGAGTACGGCGGCAGATACAGCGCCTGCGCCCCGCCGCTTCAATGGCTACCCGCACGCCGGCCACCTTGTGGCTGCCGAGGTTGTCCATCACCACCACGTCGCCTGGACGCAGCTCGAGGACCAGATGCTGCTCGACCCAACCGCGAAATAGTTCGCCGTTGATCGCCCCGTCCACCACCAGCGGGGCGACCGCCCCGCTCACCCGCAGGCCGCAGAGAAACGTCGTGGTCTTCCAATGTCCGTGCGATACGAACTCCACCAGCCGTTCGTTCCGCGGACTCCGCCCCCGCAAGCGGGTCATGCTCGTTTTGAACCATGTTTCGTTCAGAAACAGCAGCTGTTCGATCGGCCACCGGATCATGCCGACCTTCCAGAGGAACCGCCTCGCGGCCACGTCGGGACGGTTCTGCTCGGCGGTCCTCACCGACTTTTTTTGTCGCTCAGCCCCAGCCGCCGCAGTTCGTTGTGAACGGTTGAAAGAGAGCACGACGCGCCCAGCAGCGTTCGCAACTCGATCAGCGTGCGGTCGGACTTCTCCGCCACCAATGCCCGCAGCCGGTCGCGGTGCGGCATGAGCTTGGTCGCCCGCGGCGGCGCGAGCCGGGGGCGGTTTCGCCGGTCTCCCGGCGCCTTTGCATTAGTGCGTCCGGCGGCTATCTGTAGCGCGGCGGTCGCTGGCGGCGTAGGCTTTGCGGCGTCTTTCCCCGCCGAGCCGCCGCCGTGTCCGTCGCCTCTTCCAAAGAGTTTCGCCGCAACGTCTTGGCCGCCTGCGACGGCGGAGAGGGCACGCTTGCGGTCGCGCTGCGGTTCGACTGCTCCGAAAGCTGGGTCCGCCGAATCAAGCAGGACCGCCGCGAATCCGGCAAGCTCGCCCCGTGCGCCACCCGCAACCGCACGCCGACCTGGCACGCCTGGGCGGATTGGCTGAAGGCGAAGGTCGCCGATCGGCCCGACGCCTACCTGCGGGAACTCAAAGCCGAACGCGGCGTCGAGGCGTCCGAAACGCTGATCGCTCGGGCTCTGAAGGGCGTGGGAATCACGCGTCAAAAAAGACGCTGATCGCCGCCGAACGAGACCGCCCGGACGTGGCCGACGCCCGCGAGCGGTGGGCGGCGTGGTTGAAGACGCTGGATCCCGACCAGGTCGTCTTTCTCGACGAGACCTGGCCAAGGACAACATGACCCGCACCCACGGCCGCTGCCTCCGCGGCGACCGACTGTACGAAGGCGTGCCCTGTCGGCGGTGGACGACCACGACCTTTCTGGACGCGATGCGCTCGACCGGTTTCGTCGCCCCGCTGTGCGTGGACGGGCCGATCAACGGGCCGGTGTTTCTGGCTTGGGTCCGCCAGCATCTGTGCCGGGAACTGAAGGCCGGAGACGTGGTGGTGATGGACAACCTCTCCGCCCACAAGGTGCGGGGCGTGCGGGAGGCGATCGAAGCGGTCGGGGCCCGGGTCGCGTATCTGCCGCCGTACAGCCCGGACTTCAACCCGATCGAGTTGGCGTTCAGCAAGTTCAAGAAGCTGCTGCGGGACGGCGCCGCCCGCACCACCGACCGGCTGTGGGAACTGTGCGGGCAAGTCCTTGATCTGTTCCCGCCCGCACAGTGCCGCAACAATCTCCGCCACTGCGGATACCGCTAGAGATAAACACTGGACGCACTAGTCAGCGTCCGCGGCCGCGGCCCCGTCGATATCAAGTCACGGCAGCGAGACCGCGGGAGCAGATCGAGAGAGCGTCGAAGTCGTCGGCGCCGTCGGGTTGATCGTGTCTCTGCGGCACTTCGATCGCCGCGTTCTTCACGGCGCTCCTTGCGTGCCGCGTTGCCGGTTCGATAGCGTCGAAACTCCCTGTTTCCGGCGCCGGGATCTTGCTCCCGGCGACGCACCGCCCGGCCGCACCGCCTCCGTGCCCGACAGTTCCCCCACCGCCGGCCCCGGCCGGACACTGGGAACGGACGACGCCGTCACGAACGGTCTCGGTCGAGGCGACGATCGCGGTGGGCCGACCAAGGGGCGCCCGGCGACGACGGCGACCGGAACGGGGGCGAGCACGGCTGCGACCGTGGGCGGTGCGGACGATTCCGGGGCCACGCGGTCGCTCGGTCGCGGACCCGCGGACGGCGGGGCGGACGGGTTCGGGCCGGGGGACGAGATCGACGAGTTCCAGATTCTCCAGCGGCTCGGCCGCGGGGCGTTTGCGTCGGTTTATCTCGCTCGGCAATCGACCGCCCAGCGGCTGGTCGCATTGAAGATCGGGGAGCGGGAGGACGGCGAGCTAATCCACCTCGCGCAACTCGATCACCCCAGCGTGGTGCGGGTGTACGACCGCCGGCGGATCGCGAACTCCGATCGGCGATTCCTATATCTGGAGTACGTCCCGGGAGGCACGTTGCAAGCGGCGGCCGAGGCGACGCACCGCGACGGGCGAACGCCGGGCGGGGCGGCATTCTTGGAGGCGATCGACGCCGCCCTGACGGACGCCGGGCAGGCGATCCCGGAGCGCTCGCCGCTGCGGGAGGCGATCCGCCGGCGGCCCTGGCCGCAGACTGTCGCGTGGATCGGCGCCCGGTTGGCCGACGCTCTCGCCTCGGCTCACCGTCGGGACATTCTGCACTTGGACGTGAAGCCGGCGAACGTGCTGCTCGCCGCCGACGGGCTGCCGAAATTGACGGACTTCAATGTTTCGGTCGCCACCGCCGGGGCGGACGCCGACGATCCGGCCGGCCGCGGGACGGTCAAATATATGGCTCCGGAGCAGATCGCCGCGTTGCTTGTGTCGGGGGGACCGACGATCGACGGCCGCGCGGATGTTTATAGCTTGGGGTTGGTCCTCTGGAACCTGCTCCACGGCACGCTCCCGTGGTCCGACGAGCCGGCGCGAACGCCCCGGCAAGTTCCGGACCGGGACGACGCTGCTACGGAGGTCGTCCCGCCGCTCACCGCATTGCAGTCGGCGGCGGCCGACCGGGAGGGGCTTGCGGTTGTCGCTGCCGACGGGACCCGGCGGTTCACGCCGCTGGAACGACTGTTGTTGGCAGCCCTCGCGCCCGATCCGGAGGATCGCCCGCGGGACGCCCGGGAGTTCGCCGCCCGGCTGCGGTTGGCGCTGTTCCCGGAGGTCGAGCCGTTCTTCGCCCCCCGACCGGGCGGGGTTCGTGCGATCTTGCGGCGGGCGCCGCCGGCGATCGTGTGCGGGGCGCTGTTGCTGATCCCGAACGTCGCCGCCGGCGTCTTCAACTTTTATTACAACGAGACGCAGATCCTGACCCATTACCCGCAGATGCGGGCGGCGTTCGGGACGCTGGCGACGGTCGTGAACGCCGTCGCCTACCCAGCCGGGCTGTTTCTGCTGTGGGCGGCGGTCCGGCCGCTCTCGCGGGAGGCGTTCGACGCCCTCTCCGACGCCAAATTCGACGCTGACCGGGCCGGCGCCGACGAAGCCGCCGACGCGTCGTCGGCTCCCATTCAAGCCGAAGCGGCCGCGAGCCGGTGTTGGTCGTTGGGACACACGATCGCGGCGATCGGCGGCGGGTTCTGGGCGCTGGCCGGGATCGTGTACCCGGTCACGCTGCGGATCCTGTTCCCGGAGTTCGCCTGGGCCGACATGGGGCACTTCTTCCTGTCGCTGTTGATCTGCGGCGGGATCGCCTGGACGCTGCCGTTCTTTCTGGGCACGCTGCTGGGGCTGTTTGACTACTATCCACTGCTGGTCCGACGCACCCTCAGGGACGGACGGTTCCGAGCCCGCCGACGAACTGTGGAGCGGCGAACGGCGGCCTACGTGCTGGCCGCGGCTCTGATCCCGCTGACGGCCGCCGCGCTGCACTCCCTGCGCTCGGTCCCGTCGACGGCGATCGTGCTGGGGGCCCTCGCCGTCACCGCCGCCGGCCTCGTGGCCGGCCTGCGGGCCTACCGGCACGTGCAGCGAAAGCTCGAAGCCCTGCAAGAGTTCCTCGAAGCCTGACCCCGTCCGTCAGAGACACCCGAAGACGGTCGCTATTGCATTTAGAGCGAACCGCATTCAGGCGTGGCGTGTATCGCCGCAGTGGCGGAAGTCGTTGCGGCACTGCTCGGGCGGAAACCGGTCGAGCAGTTCGTCGATGCGGCGCCACAACGCCTCGACGGTCCGCTCCCCGGCCTGCCGGATCAGGTGTTTGAGCTTGCTGAAGAGCAGCTCGATCGGGCTCAGGTCCGGGCGCATGCGGCGGCAGGTCGCGGACCTTCGCCCCGACGGCCCGGATCGCTTCGGCGACGCCGGCCACCTTGTGGGCGGAGAGGCGGAGAGATTGTGGGCGTGTTTCCAACTCCGCCGGGCGTCGGCCCCCCGTCGTCAGCCAAGACCGGGGCCGGGACCGCTCGCAGGCGATCAGCGTCTTTACTTCGGGGCGGAAGCCCAACCGGCGAAGTTCCCGCCGCAGAACCTCCTCCGAGCAGGTGAGCTTCAGATCGGCCTTCCGTCGGCAAACGGTGCGGTCGGGCTCGGCGGTCGCCGCCGCGACGATCTCAGCTTCCCGGCCGGCCAGAACCCGCGGCCGGCCCGGGGCGGTGCGGGCGGCGGGCACGTCGTCCGTCCCGCTCTCGCGTCGCCTCTGAACCAATCGCCGGACCCAGGCGGGGCTGACGGCGAAGCGGTCGGCGACGATCTTCGTCGGCTCGCCGGAGTCGCGGGCCGCGAGCACCCGTTCCCTCAGGTCCTTCGAGTCCGCACGCACCAGATAGCTTCCGTGAGCGGGATGAACGGTGGCATTCTGCCGTCGCCGAGACCGCTACGCCATACACCGGTTCGCGCGAGCGGTGGGCGGGACCACGCCGGTTTCCCGCCAATCGGCGAGCAAGTGGTGGTACGCCGCCTCCGCCTCGGGGGAGCCGAACTTGCCGAGGTAGAAGTCCCGTCCGCCGATGCGGACCCGGGCCTGACCGGTCGGCTTGTGGTGAACGAGCGCGGGGGTGCGACGCTTACGCGTGACGGACATCGTGCGGACCAGTTGGGGCGGTCCGGGGTAGTCACTACCCCGGGGCATCGCCCGTCGTGGCCGCGTCGCTCATCCGGAGCGAGTACCGCAAGTCGCATGTTCAGCCGAAGTTACGTCAAGTGCCCGGGAGAGGGGCGATACCGGGGGCCGGCAAACGCTACGGAATCAGGGGTGAACGCCGCCTCGGCCGAACCGGGCAACGCAGGATGCAACGCACCGCCGCCGCTGCCGCCGGACGTGCAACGCATCGCGGCGGCGTGGCCGCACCTGCCGGACGCCATCCGGGCCGGGGTGCTGGCGCTGGTGAACGCCGCCGATCCGGCGCCCGCCTCCCCCGTCCGGAGTTCCGGGTAGCTCCCCCGCCGTCGCCCCTGTCGCGTTGGCCCTCACCCCCTGCGGGACGACGCGACAGGGGCGGCGGCGGGGGAGCGGCAACCCCCGCTGTTGCTCCCGAGCGAGGAACCCCCGTCGTTCCGTCCCCCGCTTCCGCCCTTCCCCAACCCAGCCGCACGGATGCCGCTGTCTCAACGCCACCGTCGCCGCTCCGACGGTCTGGATCCGGAGCCCCGGCCTCAGCCGACGATCTTCGGGGTCGTCACCTCGCACCCGCCGCCGCTGGTGCGTCCTGCCGTGACGGGCGGCGGGAGCGGACCGCCCGCCCGCCTAGCGGGCGGGCCGCGACCGACGCCCGTCCCCGACCTGACGCCAACGCCGCCGCGTGCCCTGTTCGACCCTCAAGAGTGAGCCGCGACCGGCCGACACCGCTCGAACCCGCCCCCCGCCGGATCGTCGCCGCCCCCTCCCGCGGCGGTCCGGCGGGCTCGGTGGGAGCGATGAAAACCGGCCAAATTGCCGCACCCGACGCCCGACGATCCCGGGGTCCCGACCCGCCAGACAGCCGACGACGCCCCCGGCCCCAGCCGGCCCCGCAGACGCTTCGTACAGCCCGCGGCGGAGCACCGCCGCGGGTTCGCTATTTCTGGCCCTGATAGGTAGGGCGAACGCCGCCCCCAGCGCCCCGATCCCCTGGCGAACGCCCGTCCCCCGTGTCCAGTAACACGGGGTTCTCAAACCGCCATCCCCTCCCTCGGTGCGGCAGCGCTCCCGTCGAACGCTCTGGCGTCCGCCGTCCCCTGCCGGCACAACGGGTTCCCGGACCGCCCCCGTCGCCCCAGACCGCCGCCGATGCCGCCGACCGCCCCGCCCCCGCCGCCCACGCTGCTGCTGAATCAGACGCAGGCCGCCCGCTCCCTCGGCGTCTCGATCCGCACGATGCGGAACCTGACCGCTCCCAACGGGCCGATCCCGGCCATCCGGGCGGGGAACATGCTGCGGTACCGCGTGGCGACGCTCGACGCCTGGGCCGCGGGGATGGAACTGGGGCCGCCGGCGCCCTCGCCCAACGCCGCCCGCTGAACCGGCCCCGCCTCCCAAGCCCACGCCCCGACACCCGCCCCCGCGTCCCGATGGCCAGCGTCGCCCACCGCCCCGACGGCACCCGCCGCGTGCAGTTCACCGGCCCCGACGGCCGCCGCCGCACGCTGTACCTCGGCAAAGTGCCCAAACGGGCCGCCGAGGAGATCCGCGGGTTGGTGGAACGGCTGAACGCCGCCCTGCTGACCGGCAGCGCCCCCGCCGACGCCGACGCCCGCCGCGTGGCCGGGCTGGACGACGTGATGCACGGCAAGCTCTCCGCCGCCGGGCTGACCGCTCCCCGGGCCGCCTCGACGCTGGGGCCGTTCCTGGACGGCTACCTGACCGCTCGTGCCGCCGAGGTGAAGCCGCCCACGCTGCGGCACCTGTCGGAAGCCGCCGCCGCCCTCACCGGGTTTCTGGGCCGGGGGGCGAAGCTGCGGGACGTGACGCCCGCTGACGCCGATCGGTTCCGCTCGCACCTGCTGGGCCGTGGGCTGCCCGCCACCAGCACGGTGCCCCGCCGGCTGGGCCGGGCTCGGCAGTTCTTCACCGCCGCGGTGCGGGCCGAACTGTGCGACCGGAACCCGTTCGACGGGCTCTCCGCCGGCGTTCGCGGCAACCCCGCCCGCTCGCATTTCCTGACGCCCGCCGACGCCGCCCGGGTGCTGACCGCGTGTCCGCCGGGCCGCTGGACGCTGGCGTTCTCGCTGCTGCGGTGGGGCGGGCTCCGCTGCCCCTCGGAGTTGAAGCCGCTCGTCTGGGACGACGTGCATTGGCCTGACCCCTCGGCGACCGATCCCCGCGACCGGGCCGGCTGGGTGAAGATCACCAGCCCCAAGACCGAACACCACGCCCGCGGGGCCTCCCGCGTGCTGCCGCTGTTCCCGGAACTGCTGGACCCGCTGCGGGCCGCGTTCGACGCCGCCCCCGCTGGATCGCTGGCGGTGCTGCCGGACCTGCCCACCGCCCCGGTGCTGCGGCGGCAGTTCCTCGTCATCCTGGACCGGGCCGGGCTGGAGCCGTGGCCGAAGCTGTTCCACAACCTGCGGGCGAGCCGGCAGACGGAGTTGGCCGCGTCGTTCCCGCTGCACGTCGTGTGCGAGTGGATCGGCAACACCGCCGCGGTGGCCGCGGAAAACTACCTGACGGTCACCGCCGCGGACTTCGAACGGGCCGCCGTCGGCAACGCAGAAAGCAACGCACAGGCAACGCAGAATCCAACGCGGCATGCGTCGGCAGGTCGCGGCACGTCCGTTCATGCCGCCCCGGGAAACGCAAGCGGGCTAGCCTCTGTGCCCCGCAGTGCCGGCGCATACCGGTCTCTCAAGTGCCCGGGAGAGGACTCGAACCTCCACGGGGTTGCCCCCACTGGCACCTGAAGCCAGCGCGTCTGCCAATTCCGCCACCCGGGCGGGCACTTGTTCCCCCTCCGACACGCAACTCTCGCCGCGGGTTCGTTGGGGGATGCGAAATCTATTCGCCCGTCGGTGAAACCGCAAGTGGATTCGCCGGCGCGAGACTCGCCGTGATCGCATTCGACAACCGGCCGCAGATCGCCCCCTCCGGATCCTGCGGGAGCGTCGTCAGGATCACCGCCCATGTCCCGCCCAGTGGAAGCCGGACCCGCGGGGTCGCCCACATCACGCAGCCGGTCGAGCCCCAGTGGCCGAACGCGGCGGGCGGCAGCAAGTCGCCGAAGTACGCGGCGTGAGCGGGCCAGATCCGCCGCCAGCCCAGCCCCCAGGGGCGGCAGCGGCGGTCCTCCTCCGGGATGCGTCGCTGCGCCGCCAGCGTGTTCGCCGTCGCGATCCGCACCGCGGCGGGGCTGAGGACGGGGCCGCCGCCGATCGCCCACGCGGCGCAGAATCGCCCGAGGTCCGCCGCCGTCGACACCATCCCGCCCCACGGGGCGCCCAGCGTCCGCCAATACGGGCTGTTCCAAATGGGAATGCGATCGCCGAGGAACGCCCGCCGAACGTCGGGGGGTCGCACCTCCGCGACGAACCCCGTGGTCGCCGCAGTCTTCGCTCCGGTCGCTCCGAGCGAGGTGGCCGTCATCTGCAACGGCTCGAACACCCGCTCCGACAGCCGGCGACCTGCGCGGGCGGGGTCGTCGCCGGTGAGGATCGACCACAGAACCGCGAACCCGAGACTGCTGTACCGGCAGGCCCGACCGGGCTCAGAAGAGAGCGGCGCCGCGATCGCCCGGCGCAGAAACTCGTCCAGTGGCGCCCCGGCGAGCCGCAGTTCCTGGTCGTCCGGCAGCAGATCCGGCAGGCCGGCGGTGTGGTTGAGGAGATGAAGAACCCGCACCCGCCGCTTCTGGCCGCCGGTGAATCCCGGGAGGTGGTCGACGACCCGGTCGCCCAGCGACAGTTCGCCCCGCTCCACCGCGGCGAGGGCCAGCGTGGCGATCACCGGCTTCGTCAGGGAGGCGACTGCGAAGCGGGTCTCCGGCGTGGTCGCGGGTCCGTTGGGAGCGACAAGACCGCTCGCGAGCGGTCGCAACGCCGTCATCCCGCGTCCCACGCAGATCGTGGCGGCCGCCTCGCCGCACAGGGCGGTCGTCAGCGGGGCGACCCGCCTCCAGCGGAGCGGATCGAGACCGACGGCGGCCGGGTCGTCGGTCCAGTCGATCACGGCGCCGGCTCAGAGGCGGTCTCAATACCAGCCCGACGCGCAAGCGTCGGCCGTCGGCGCAGCCGGCCGGCCAGTCGAACGACGCTCGGCCGATGTTTGCGCATCGGGCTGGTACGCGGATGATGGTTTAGAATTAGCTTCTAGCCGCTGAGATCGGCGGTGTGCACGCCGAGGAGATGCTCCAGGTGCGTCACCCGCAGAAGCTCCCGCACGTCTTCGGTCGGGTTGAACAGCAGCACGCGGACGCCCCGCCGCACCAGGGAGGGCAGCCCGCCTAACAGGCCCGGGGGGTAATATTCGAGGCCGGTCAGATCGACCGCCAGCACCTCCGCGGCGGCGCCCGCGGCGAGGTCGGCGGCTTCCTGCTGGAACTCGGCGGGGTCCGGGTCGATCTCCGCGGCGCCGTCCCAGCCGATCACCGTGACCGGGCCGTGCCGGTACAGCGTGAACGTCGTGGGGGCGTCCATCCCGGCCGGTAGCGGCGGGAGGGAACCGGCGGCAGGCTGGACGGCGCCGCCGGGGACGGTGCCCCGCACCGCCATCGCGGGGGAGAAGGCGGTGGTGGGGGTGTCGGCGAGATCGGGCATGGCGGGGGCTCCGCGGGAAGCCTACCGCCGAGGGGCGGCAGAGGCATCCCTCGGCGGATCGCCCCTCGCATGGGCGCTGGCAGGCCGATCGCACGGGGGGCTGACGCCCCTTCGCTCGCCGAACGTTTACCGCACGCGGGTCTGGAAGGTGAGCTTGCCCTGCTGGCCGCCGGCGAGTTCTTCGGAGAGCGTGAACCGGACGATCCCGCTGCCTTCGCCGTTGGGCGTGACTCGTAATTCGCCGGGGATCGTCGCCTCGCCGCTGCCCTCCACATATTCGAGGCGGGGGGTGAGGTTGTCGAGGATGACAATCTCGTCCAGCGGCTTCTGGCCGCGGTTCTCGACGGTGATCGTGAAGGTCACCACGTCGCCGGGGGCGGCGAACGCTTTGTCGGCGAACTTCCGCACGCACAGCTTGCCGGGCTTCCGCTTGTCCTCCACGCCCACGATCACCTGCGGGCTGACGACGTTGATCGCCTGCGTCACCGCGGCGCCGACGAAGAACGTCACCGGGTTGTCCGCCCGCGTCCAGACGGCCGCGGCGTCCTCCCGTTCGGCCAGTTCGGCGCTGGTCAGGCCGACGCGGAGGTTCGCCTGATCGTTCGTAATCACCCGCAACACTTCGACGTAACGCACGTTTTGCTGACGCCGGAGGACGTCCGACAGGGCGCTCCACGGCTGATCGACCGTCAGGCCGGAGACCCGGCTGCGGACGCGGGCGGAGTCCGGGCGGACGTCCTGCCGAACCAGGCCGGTCGGCACGTCGATCACGCCCACGCTGCTGCGAGCGGTGCGGGCGAGGTCGGCGGGGCCGAGGTAGCGGGTGTCCGCGACGGTCCCGAAGGTGGTGCGAACCTCGGCGAAGCGGGGGGCGTAGATGCACACCCGGTTGGTCGCACAGACGTGCAGGTCGCCGTCGGAGCCGCGAAAGCGAACCACCGCGTCCTCCGGGTCGAGCCCGCCCAGGCCGCCGAGTTCGTCCGTGGTGCCGGTCGGCCGGCGGCGGTCGCCGCCGTCGCACAGGTATTCGTCCTTCGGCCGCACCTCCGGCGGGCAATACGGGCCGGGCAGACGCCAGTCCAGCACCGCCCCGCTGACCGGCGGCAGCGCCCCGTACCGCACCCCGCCCGGCGGACAGTGCACGGGACGGGACGCCGCGGGCGGACAGTGCACGGGACGGGACGCCGCGGGCGGGCAGTTCGCGGGGGGGCCGCCGTCCAGCGTGGCCCGGCCGACGGGGCAGAGATCGACCACGCCCGCGGAGGGTGCCGGAGAGACGGCGGAGACCTGCGTGACCGCGTCGGTGATCGGCGGCAGCGGGGGGAGGTTCACGTCGGCGGGGGCGGCCGGCAGCACGGGGCCGCCGGTGCCGAAGAACGCCGGCTCCGGACGACGCAGATCCGGCGTTCGCCCGCCCAACCGCACCACCGCGATCACCCGACCGCGGGCGGCGCCCTCGGCGAGGGGGTCCGTGTTGGGGGGCAGATCGGTGCGACGCAGCGGTCCGCGGACGACGGTGGTCGGGGCGAGGTCCGGATCCTCCAGATAGATCACCTTGGTGATCAACGCCCCCGCGGCGGCCTTGGCGGCTTCCTCGGGCGTGATGCTGACCGGCAGCGGAAAGGCGCTGGCGAGCCCCTCGGGCGGATGCAGGCGATCCACCAGTTCAATCGACGGGAACAGCACGGTCCCCGCCGGCAGGCCGGGCACGTCCGTCACCCGCAGCCGGTAGGTGCGACCGACGCACAGCCGGACCAGCGTACCGCCGGCGGCGCCCTCCGGGGCGGCGGGGTCGCCGCCGACGGGGATCGGCGGGGCGAACGGGGCGCCGTAGACCTCCACCGCCCCGCCGCCGGCGGCGGAGACGTTGATCGTCTGAAAGCCGCGGCGGCTCGGATCGAGCGTCACCGCCCGGGCGCCGACCGCCCCCAGCGGGGTGTCCGCCAGCGGGGGGAGCGGCGTGCCGGCGCCCGGTCGACGGGACGCCTGCCCGCAGGCGGGATTCGACCCGCCGAGGATCGCGGCGGCGAGAGTCAGGAGGGCCGCGACGTGGGGACGGGGCATGACTCGGCCGACCGGGTGCGTGCGGGACAGACGTTCGAGCGGAGCCGCCAGACTCCCGCCGGACTCCCGGCAGCCGTCCATTGTCTCCGTCCGACTTATGATTGACTCTCAACCTGACTCACTGCCGCAAGCCGGGAGCCCCTTTCGGGACTCCCGGCTCACGGGCCGGCGGTGCGGGCCGCCGACTGATTTCCTCACTCACTTCTCGTCACTGGCTCCCGAAACCGCTCCCGATTAGTACGGGAGTTGGGGGCGGGGGTGGTTGCGGTCGAAGCCGCCGGGGCCGGCGGAGTACGGTCCCACGTTGAAGCCGTTGCCGTTCGGTCCGGGCGGCATCGGGGTGCCGGGGGCGACCATCTGGCCGGGGTACTTCACTTCGCCGGCGCCGTACACCGGGTGGTTCTCTTCGTAGTAGGTGTAGGCCACCGGGTCCGGCAGGCTCAGGCCGGGGCTGTGCTTGACGTCAGTCAGGCTGTGCCGAACCGGCTTGGGCAGACGGACGTCGGTGAGGTTGCGGATCGTGTGGCTCTGCAGGCTCGCCGGTCTGCCGTAGGGCAGGTGGGGCGGGCCGGGCAGGCCGATGGGGGTGCCGACGTTGGGGATCCCGTAGACCGGCATCGTGGCGGCCATGCCGGGGCCGCCGTAGCCGACGCCGTGCTCCGCGACGATCTGCGGAGCGGGCACGCCGATCGGGCCGGTCCCGGTGGTGGCGATGGGGATCGGCGGGGCGAACTCGCCCAGTCCGCCCTGGTAGCTGTAGTCGACCTGCTCGACGCCGCCTTCGGTTCCTTCATAGCCGACGGGGCTCACGCCGCCGCCGAGGGCCGGCCGACCGGGCATTTCCAGGTCGATGCCGCCCATCCGGAACACGGCCAGCAGGGTGCCCCGCTGTTCGGCCAAGGCGACCGGGTCCTGCCCCGGATCGAGCCGGGTGGAGACGAGGGTTTCGACGCCGACGATGGCGAGGTCCTGGTACTCCGCATCCGGCAGATAGACGACCTTGGTGACAAAGTTGTTGCTGCGGACGTTGTCCAGGTCTTCCTGGGTCACTTCGACCGGCACGGGGACGTGGGACAGGTACGCAGACGTTTCCGGGGCGGCCGGGAACAGTTGCAGCGTCGGGTAGAGGGCCAGCCCCGGACGGTTGGGGATGTCGCTCAGTTTGAGCCGGTACACGGCGGCCTGCGGGAAGTTATAGCGGGCCGGGGCGACGAGTTGATCCTCGGCGTAGACGGCGCCGCTCTGCCAGCCGATCGTCATCCCCGGGGGGTTGACGAAGCTGACCTGCGTGGTCGTCGGGGCGCCCGGCAAGCCGGCGGGGGCGCCGAGGCCGTAGCCGCCCATCGCGGCGCCGCCGCCGTAGCCCGGCGGGCAGCCGGGGCCGCCCTGGGCGGCGGTTTGGCGAATCGGCCCGGCCATCGGGGGGAGCACCCCGGGGCCGGGGCCGTCGATCATCGGGCCGGGGTGCTGGAGCATGGACGCGGGCGGGGCGACGTACTCGCCTCGCTCGAAGTCCTGCGTCCCGTTCACCGAACAGCCCACGCAGACAACCACGCACGTGGCCAGTCCGAACAGGTAAAGCTTCATGGGAACCCCTCCGAGGGTGTATTTGGACGGTGCGTCAGCGCCCGCCGACAGGTGAATGCGAAACTCTGACCCACACGCTCCGGCAACGGCCGGAACGCGAGGGTCGTGGGATCCCCGTAGGCGGGCGTGCCCGGGGCGTGGCGGTCGTGCGACGGTCGGCGGGGCGAATCGAAGACGGGCGGATCGCCGGGGCGAACCGTGAACCGTCTCGACCGCTTCCACCGGCACGTCGTAGACTGCCGACGCGACCCGTGCCGAAGCCCGGACCGCACCGGAGGGATCGGACCGTTCGGACCGCCATCTTCGGTTCGAGTGTCGCCATCCCGCAAAACGGTCCAGCCCGACCCCCGCCGCGAGCTCGTCTCCCATGGTCACGCGACTCTCGGCCGCCGCGGTTCTCCTCTTCTATGCACCGCTGTGGGCGGACGCCCAAACCGCCCCGGCCCCCAACGGTTCGCCCCCGAACCTTTCCCCCACCGGCAGTCCCACTGACGGCGATGCGGGCGGCGCCCCGACCGGACCCCGCACCGCCGCCAGGATCCTCGACGAATCGCGGCTCCGCCTGCGGCGGCTGCGGTCCTTGTCCGCCCGGCTGACCCAGGAGGCGGTCGTCGGCGGGCACAAGTTCACCGGCGAGGGACGCCTGCTGATCGCGTCCGGCGGACGGGTGCGGATCGAATTGGACCCGCCCGCCGACCAACGGGCGATCAGTCCTTCGCTGTTGCAAATCTCCAACGGGTCCGTGCTGCACACGCGGTACGCGCTGGGCGAGCGGATCGCCGTCACCCGCCGCGACCTGCGAAGCGTGCGGGCCGAAGCCGCCGCCCGGCCCAGCGGCGCCGCGCTGGCGGGCGATCTGGCCTCCGGCGGGCTCGCGGGGTCGCTGGCCTCCCTGCGGACCGCGATGCGATGGGAAGAACCGGCGGTCGAAATCGTCGCGGACCGCTCCGTCGTCGTGTTGACCGGCCGCTGGACGCCCGGCGCCCGCACCGTGATCGCGGAGCGGGAGAACGCCCTGAAGCCGGACGGCGTCACCGTCTTCCTCGACGCCGACACCCTCTTCCCGGTTCGCTTCCGCTACTGGACGCAGATCGAACGCGGCCCGCGGGTTCCGCTCCTCACCCTGGACTTCGCCGACGTGACCGTCGGCGGGCAGATCGCCGCGACCGAGTTCAACTTCACGCTGCCGGACGGCTTGGAAGTGGAGGATCAGACCGAGCCGGCGGTGGTCCGCGCCCGCACCGCTGGGCTGCCGAAGCCCGTTCGCCCCGAGCCCGACGGTGCCGACAAGGACGGCGAACCGAACGCCGCCCCCGCCGCCGCGCCGCCCGCCGCGCCGCCCGCCGGGGGGACCGAGTGATCGCCGGAGACCTCTCCCCCGCCCCGCGCGAGCGCGTCGGCCTGCTGCCCGGCTGGCTGGCGAGCGTCGTGCTGCACGCGGGCCTGCTCGTGCTGGTCGCCACGCAGTTGCGAAGCTGCGCGGGCACCGACAGCGACGGGGAGGCCGCCGAGGGCTACCGCGTGGTCGGCATCCGCCTGCGGGCCGCCGACGGCGCCGCGGACAGTGCGAACCCCGCCGCCTCCCCCGCCTCCGCTCAGTCCACCGACGCCGCGGACGCCCCGCCCCGGCCGAACGCCGACCCGCTCTCCACCGCCGACGCGACGGACGCGCAGGAGGCCCGGGACGTCAAACCGACCAACGACGCCCCGCCGTCGATCGGTCCCGGGGTCGGCGCGATGACCGGACCCGCCGCCCCGCGGGGCGGCGGATTCGAGGCGCCGCTCGGCCCGGTCGCCGATCCCGGCAACCTCGGCGGGGCGGCGAAGCGGGGCGTGACGGAGTTCTTCGGCCTGCGGGCGGAGGCGGAGACGTTCGTCTACGTCGTCGACCGCAGCGGCAGTATGAACGCCGCGACGGAGTTCGCCGTCGCCAAGCGGGAGGTGATCGACAGCGTCAACTCGCTGGGTCCGAAGCAGCGGTTCCAGATTCTGTTCTTTGACGACACCGTCAAGCCGATGACCGAACGCGGCCGGATGCGGGGCGGCTACTACTTCGCCAACGGATTGAACAAGACGCTGGCGGAAAACTTCGTCACCTCCGTGGTGAACGGCGGCGGCACCGAACCGCTGGCGGCGCTGACCGAGGCGCTGGCGATGAAGCCGGATGCGATCTTCTTCCTCACCGACGGCAAACGCGGGCTGTCCCCGCAGTTCTTCAGCGCGATCCGCCGGTTGAACAAGCACGGCACGCGGATCCACGGCGTGCAGTTCGGCCACGGCGACGACACGATCCGCTCCGGCCCCGTCGCCCGGCTCGCCAGCGAGCACGGCGGCGGCTACCAGTACCGCGACGTGACGCAGATGCGATGAACGACGCCGCCGGCTTCTCCCGGAACATCGCGTTCGCGACGGTCCTCGTTTGCTGCGGGGCCGCCTGCGGCGAGGACGTCGTCACCCTGCGCACCGAGGACGGCGGGCGGCGGGACGCGGTGGGGGAGATCGTCGCCCTCGACGCCCGCACCCTCACGTTGCGGGCGCCGACCGGGGCGCTGCTGGACCACCCGGCCGCGGACGTGGTGCGGGTGATCACGCCGCGGCTGCCGGCCCACCTCGCCGGGCTGCGGGCCTGGGAGCGGCGGGACGTGAGCGACGCCCGCACCCAGTTCGCCGCGGCGCTCGGGGAGGAGTCCCGCGAGTGGGTGCGGCGGGATCTGCTCGCGGCGCTGGTGACGACGGACCTCGCCGCCGCGGATCGGGACGCCGCCGGCACGCACTTCCTCGCCCTGTTCCGAGCCGATCCCGCCGCCGTCGATCGCCTCGGGGCGCTGCCGGTCCCGTGGGACGATCGCCCGCCGCGGGCCGCCGATCTCGCCGCCGCGAATCGCTGGGTGAACGGCTCGGACGATGCGGAACGACTGCTGGGCGCCGGCGTGCTGGTCGGCGTCGCGGACCGCCGGGCCGCGGCGGTGGAGGCGTTGAAGCGGCTCAGCCGATCGCCGTCGCCGGAGATCGCGGAACTGGCCCGGCTCCAACGCTGGCGGGCCCAGGTGTTGGACGGCGCCGCGAGCGCCGCGGCGACGGATACGGCCCGCCGACGGATCGACGCGCTGCCGGAATCGCTCCGGGCCGGGCCGAAGTTCACGCTGGGCATCGCCCACGCGGCCGATCGGCGGGAGGCGGAGGCGATCGCGGCGTTCCTCTGGTCGCCCCTCACGCTGCCGTCCACCCCCGACGGAACCGACCCGGTGCGGGCGGCCGATGGGCTCCTGCGAGCCGCCGACCTGTTGAAGAAGCGCGATCCGCTGGCGGCGGTCCGGCTGTGGCGGGAGTGCGTCGCCCGGTTCCCGTTTGCCGGCGCCGCCGACGAGGCCCGCCATCGGCTCGACGCGCTCGCGAGTCCCGCGACTGCCGTTCCGGCGTCGGCGGACTCCCCCTAGACTGCCGGCCCCCCGCCTTTTCGCCCCGCCGCGCCGTGCCCCGTTCCCTCCCCCGCACGTGCGTCGCCGCGGCTGTGCTTCTCTTCGTCCCGGTCGGGCTCGCGCAGGAACAGTCGCTGGCATCCGCGGAGAGTGTGCCAGAGGAGAACGGCGGGCCGCAGTTGCGTGAACTGCTGGACGCCGGGGGGACCGTCGGGCTGCTGATTCTCGGTCTGTCCGTGGCGATGGTGGCGCTGATCGTGCAACAGATGCTGTCCGTCCGCCGGGACCGACTGGTGCCGAAGGGATTGGCGGGGGAGGCGCACGGGCTGGTCTCCCGCCGGCGGTTTAAGGAGGCGGCGGAGTTGGCGTCCCGGCGGGGCGGGCTGCTGGGCCGGCTGGTGCACGCCGGGGCGACCGAGGCGGACCGCGGGTACGAAGCCGCCGAAAAGGCGATGGAAGACGCCGCCGCGGAGGAGGCCGCCCGCCTCACGCGGCGGGCGGAGTACCTGTCGGTGATCGCCACCGTCGCCCCGATGCTGGGCCTGCTGGGCACGGTCTGGGGGATGATGCTGGCGTTCAACGAGTTCAGCACGAAGGCGAACCCGCAGGTCAGTGAACTGGCGCCGGGCATCTTCCGGGCGCTGGTCACGACGCTGCTGGGGCTGGGCGTGGCGGTGCCGGCGGTGGCGTCGTTCGCGTTGCTGCGAAACCGGATCGACGAACTGGTCGCGGAGGCCGCGGGCGTGGCGGAGCACGTGTTCGGCGAGTTGCGACGTGCGACGCCGTCATCCCCCGCGTCGCCGAGGCCCCGCGGGGCCTCGGCGTTACGGCCGCCCAAGCAGGAGGCCCCCGCATCGCCGGTCGCGCCGCTGGGGCGTCGGGGGGCGGGGATATGAAGGTTCCGACCCGCCGCCGGGCGGCGCTGCGGTTTAGCATGACGCCGCTGATCGACGTGACGTTCCTGCTGGTGACCTTCTTCCTGGCGGCCTCCCAGTTGGTGAAGATCGACGCCGGGGAGCGCGTGGAATTACCCGCCGCGACGCTCGCCGCCCCGGCCGAGGCGGCGACGCCGAACCGGGTGACGGTGACGATCGCCGCGGACGGCACGCTGCGGGTGGCCGGACAGGTGCGGGACCGGGCGTTCGCGGCGGCGCTGTTCATGCAGGCCGGTCGCCGGTTCTCCGATGGTGGGGAGAATCCGGAGGTGCGGTTGCGGTGCGACCGGGCGGCGCCGTTCTCCGTGGTCGAACCGCTGCTGCTCGCCTGTGCGAAGGCCGGCGTGCGGGACGTGAAGTTCGCGGTGCTGGCGGCCCCCCAAGCCGACGGCTCCGCCGTCAAGAGGCCACGATGAAGCTCCCGCAGCGACACGACGACGCGGAGGCCCGGCGGGAGCAGGCGCTCACGCCGATGATCGACCTGGTGTTCCTTCTGCTGACGTTCTGGATCTGCGCCAGCGTCGGCCGGGTCAGCGAACAGGTGCTCGCCACGGAACTCAGCGGCGCCGCGATCGCCGCGGAGGTGCCCGCCGACGAGCCGCCCCCGCCGCTGGGGGAGTTGTGGGTCCGGCTGACGCACGCCGCCGGGGCGACCGCCGCAACCGTGAACGGCACGACATACCCGGACCTCGCCCAGTTTGAAGAGGTGCTCCGCGGCCTCGCCGCCGCCGACGCCGCGACCGCGTTGCCGGTGATCCTGGACGTGGACGGCGCTGTCCCCGCCGGCGACGTGGTGCGGGTGTACGACGCCGCCCGAGCCGCGGGGTTCGCGCAAGTCAGCTTCGCGGCGGATGCGCCAAGCGGTTGAATCGGGCGCGCCCCGGTCGCGAGCGGAAGGCCCCGCCGCCTGCGGTTCCGCGGCGTCGTGAAGATCCAGCGCCCGCGAAACCGCAAGCGGCGAAGGTCGTGACGTTCAATCCGCGGCGCCGGCGTTGCCGAACGTGGCGTGGGACGGGACGATCCCCGCCCCGATGTTCGCCGACGCCCCCGCCGCCGATCTGCCCGTCGTCCCCGCGGTCGAACTGCCCGTCGTCCCCGCGGTCGATCTGCCCGTCGAGCCGACCACGCTGGCCGGGTGGCTGAACGACGGCGTGGGGCTGGACGGGTTCTGGGCGCTCGCGGCGGCGGCGGGGGTGCACGCGTTCGTGCTGCTGAACCTGTTCGGCGTGCTGCCGGCGGTGTTTATCTGGGTCGAGCGGAAAGGCAGCGCCCGGTTGCAGGATCGGCTGGGGCCGACGCGGGTCGGCGGGCGGTTCGGCTGGTTGCAGGCGCTGGCGGATGGACTCAAGCTCATTCAGAAGGAAGATCTCGTCCCGGACGCCGCGGACGGGCTGCTGTTCCGGGCGAGCCTGTACGTGCCCGCCGCCAGCGTGTTGATGGCCTTCTGCCTGCTGCCGTTCAACGATCGGTGGGTCGCCGTCGCCAGCGATTGCGGGCTGTTCCTGGTGTTGGCGGTGCTGAGTTTGGAAGTCGTCGGCGTGGTGCTGGGCGGGTACACCAGCGGGTCGAAATGGAGCCTGCTGGGAGGGATGCGCGAGGCGGCCCAGATGGTGAGTTACGAGATCCCGCTGGCCCTGACGGCGCTGATCCCGGTGGTCGCGGCGGGCTCGCTGTCGCTGCGGGAGATCGGGACGTATCAGGCCGGCTGGCTGTTCCCGAACTGGCTGGTGTTCGCCAACCCATTTTGTGCGGCGGCGTTCGTCTGCTACTTCACGGTGGCGACCGCGGAGTGCAAACGGGCGCCGTTCGATCTGGCCGAGGCCGAGAGCGAACTGGTCGCCGGGTACTTCACGGAGTACGCCAGCTTCCGCTGGAGCCTGTTCATGCTGGCCGAGTACGCCAGCATGTTCGTGGTGAGTCTGCTGGCCGCGTTGCTGTTTCTGGGCGGCTGGTGGACGGGGATCGCCCCGCTGGACGCGGCGTTGGTCGGGCTGAACGACTGGCGGCCGGATGTGGGCGTCGAGGGGTTCGGCGTCGGCGGGTATCTGGCGAACGTGCTGTTCGCGGGGGTGATCTGTTTGAAGGCGTCGCTGCTGGTCACTTTGCAGGTTTGGGTGCGGTGGAGCCTGCCGCGGCTGCGCATCGATCAGGTGATGAGCACCTGTTTGAAGTACCTCACCCCCATCGCCTGCGTGCTGCTGCTCGGGGCGACGCTGTGGCCGCTGGGGCTGTTGGCGACGCTGGGCCGGCCGACGGTGTTTGCGTCGGGCACGGTTCTGGAGTCACCCGCGAAACCGCCAGCGGTGGCGGCGGACCGAGCGGAGATTGAACGATGACGCTTCACGATCTGCTGTTCGGGGTCTTCGCGACGCTGGCCGGCGGGGGAGCCGTTGGGGTGGCGGCGTTTCGCAGCGTGGCCCGGATGGCGTTCGCGCTGGTGGTCTGCCTGTCGGCGGTCGCCGGGCTGTTCTTCCTGTTGAACGCCCCGTTGGTGGGGGCGACGCAGCTTCTGGTGTACGTCGGCGGGACCGTGGTGCTGTTGATCTTCGGGGTGATGCTGACGGACGCGGGCGTCGGCCGGCGGATGAAGATCGGGCTGTTGGAAACGATCGCCGTGACGATCGTCGCCGTCGGGCTGTTGGCGGCACTGGGGTGGGTCGCAGTGGGTCTCGGCCGGTCCAATCCGGGGGCGGAGAGCGTGGAGGTCGCCGCGGCGCCGGACACGCTGCGGCCGGTGGGATTGAAGTTTCTGGGGTTCGGCGGGGCGTCCGGCGTGGGGTTCCTGCTGCCGTTCGAGATCGTCAGCGTGCACCTGTTGGTCGTGCTGATCGGGGCGGCGTATCTGGCTCGGGCGAAGCGGCGGGTCGCCGGCTCCCCGCGCGGGGGCGTTGAAGAAGCGACCCGCGAAACCGCAAGCGATGGATCGGGAGGTGAAGAATGACCGGGTATCTCCTTGTCTCCGCCGTGCTGCTGACCTGCGGGATCGTCTGCATGGCGACGAAGCGGAACGCGGTGGGCGTGCTGATGGGCGTGGAACTGGTGCTGAACGCCGCGAGCGTGAACTTCGTCGCCGCCGCCGCGTTCGGCCCGCCGACGGTCCCGGTGCAGGTCGCGACCGGCGACGCCGTCGGCGTCGGCCTGGACGGGCAGATCGCGGCGCTGTTCGTGATCGTGCTGGCCGCCGCCGAAGCCGCGGTGGCGCTGGCGATCGTGCTGGCCTTTTTTAACCAGCACGGCACCGCCGACGTCGACGCCGCCTCGGAGCTGCGGGGATGAAAGGGGAAGCCGTCCTCCTCACCGCCGCGACGCTCGCCCCGCTGGTCGGCGCGTTCCTCTGTCTGACCGCCGGCTGGTGGCGGCCGCGGCGGGACGATCGGCTGCCGGGGCTGATCGCCTGCGGGGCGCTGGCCGTCAGCTTCGGGCTGTCGGTCGTGGAGGCGATCGGCTTCGACCGGCCGTCGGCGGTCGGGGGGACGTACTTCTCCTTCATGGAGGTGGGCGGCGTCGCGCTGGAGATGGGCTATCTGGTGGACCACCTCACCCTCACGATGTTCTGCCTCGTCACGCTGGTGGCGAGCTGCGTGTGCGTGTTCGCGTTGGGATACCTGGATGATGAACTGACGGACGAGCACCGCGATCATTCGCTGGACGAAGAACTCGTCCGGCCGGGGCGGTTCCACCTGTTCTTCGGATACCTGTGCCTGTTCGTCACGGCGATGCTGTGGCTCGTGATCGGGGGGAACCTGTTCCATGTGTTCGTGGGGTGGGAACTGGTCGGGGCGTGCAGCTATCTGCTGATCGGCTTTTATTACGAACGCCCGATCGCCGGGGCGGCGGCGACGAAGGCGTTTGTCGTGAACCGCATCGGCGACGCCGGCTTCCTCATCGGGCTGGCGGCGCTGCTGGCGGCGAACGGGGACGTACGATTCGTCAGTCTGTTCGAGGCGGCGGGCGCCGGGGAGTTGTCCCGCACGGCGCTGCTGATCGGCGGGTTCGGTGTGCTGGCGGGCTGCGTGGGCAAGAGCGCCCAGTTCCCCTTGCAAGTCTGGCTGCCGGACGCGATGGCGGGGCCGACGCCGGTCTCGGCGCTGGTGCACTCCGCGACGATGGTCGCCGGGGGCGTGTACCTGATCGGCCGGATGACGCCGATGCTGCCCGGCGAAGTGTTGCTGACGGTGGCTTACATCGGTTGCGTCACGCTGGTCGTCGGAGCGGCGCCGGCGCTGTTTCAGACGGACCTGAAGGGGATTCTGGCGTACAGCAGCATCTCGCAGCTCGGCTACATGATGCTGGCGCTGGGCGTGACCGGCTGGGGGGCGGGGCTGTTTCATCTCGTCACGCACGCCTTCTTCAAGAGCCTGATGTTCCTGTGCGCGGGCAGCGTGATCGTCGCCTGCCGTCACACGCAGGACGTGACGAAGCTGGGCGGATTGCTGCGGAAGATGCCGATCACCGCCGCCGCGATGCTGGTGGGGGTGGTTGCGATCAGCGGGCTGGCGATCCCGGGGGTCAACCTGTTCGGGGAGGCGCTTTCGTTTAGCGGGTTCCATTCGAAAGATGCGATTCTGTCGCACGCCTTCGCCTTCACGGAGGCGAACCCGGGGCACGCTGTGCTGTTCTGGGCGCCGTTGGCGACGGCGGGGCTGACGGCGTTGTACATGGTGCGGCTGTGGTGCCTGACGTTCGTCGGCCCGCCGGGCGGGGCGACGGCGGGGGCGACGGCGGGGGCGACGGAAAGTCCGGCGGTGATGCTGGTTCCGATCGGGCTGCTCGCGGGGCTGGCGGCGTTCTGTGCGATCGGCGGCGACGGCGGGCCGCTGTACGGGTTCCTCACCCGCAGCGCCCCGGCCCCGGCGGCGTTCGCGGTGTTCGACGCCCCGACGGACGTGCAGGTCGACGCCGCCCACCATCAGGCGGAGATTGCGGGGCTGATCGCCGCGGGACTGGGCACGGCGATCGGCGTGCTGCTGTTCGGTCCGTGGCGACGAGCCCCGGGGTACGGGCGGGCGGAAGGTCTGCGGCAATCGGCGGCCGCGGGCTGGTTGCGCAGCGGATGGGGCTTTGACGTGGTCTATCGGGCGCTGGCGGTGCGGCCCATGCTGGCGCTGGGCCGGGGCGTGGCGGCGGTGGATCAGTCGGCGCTCGACGGCGTGGTGCACGGCGCCGCGGGGCTGGCCGGGGTCGTGGCGCGGGTCGAACGGGCGGCGGACGAACGGTTCGTCGACGGCGCCGTCCGCGGCGTGGGCGGGCTGGCCCGCGGGGTCGGACGGCTGTTCGGGGCGACGCAGAGCGGCGGGCTGCGGCAGTACGTGACCGCGTTGGCGGCCTGTGCGGTCGGGCTGGCGGTTCTCGCCGTGGTCCTGCTGGCCGGATGAGGCTGGTCGTTTGGGAACCGGACCGTCACACTCCCCTCCCCTAACGCGGAGGCTCTGCGAAGCCTCTGCGTTACCCGTCCCGTTTGGAAGTTGATGGACCCCGCCGCCCTGCTGTCGCTGATCCTCTTTCTGCCCGCCGCCGGGGCGGTCGCGACGGCGTGCGCCCCGCGGCGCTGGCACGCTGGGTCGGTCTGGGCACGGTCGCGGCGACGTTCCTGCTGGTCACCGGCGCGCTGCTGCCGGCGTACTTCGGGGCCGCCCCCGACGACCACGGGATGCGGCTGGTGACGGACGCGGAGTGGGTCGGCTCCTTCAACATTCGCTACACGCTGGGCGTGGACGGGATCAGCCTGCCGTTGGTGGTCCTCACCGGGCTGGTGTTCCTGCTCTCCGCGGCGACCTCGTGGGGAATCGACGAGAAGCCGCGGGCTTATTGGAGTCTGTTTCTCCTGCTCGAAACGGGCGTGCTGGGGACGTTTCTCGCGCTGGACCTGTTCCTGTTCTACGTCCTGTTCGAGGTCATGCTCCTGCCGATGTATTTCCTGATCGGCGTGTGGGGCGGGCCGAATCGGGCCTACGCCGCCATCAAATTCTTCCTGTACACGCTGGCCGGCTCGCTGCTGTTATTGGTGGCCCTGCTGATGCTGTATGCGGCGAGCGGGGCCGGCTCCGCGATCGGCACCTTTGACGTGCGGACCTTGTCCGACGTCGCCCGCGGCGCCGGCGCCGGCGATTACTCCGGCGTCACCATCGACCGCGGCACGCAGACGCTCGCCTTCTGGCTGATGCTGGGCTGCTTCCTCATCAAACTCCCCGCGGTGCCGTTTCACACCTGGCTGCCGGACGCGCACGTCGAGGCGCCGACGCCGGTCTCGATGATCCTCGCCGGGGTGCTGCTCAAGGTCGGCGGGTACGGCATCCTGCGACTCGCGTATCCGCTGGCGCCGCTGGGGGCCGCTGCGGGGGCGGAGGTCGTCTGCGTCCTCGGCGCCGTCAGCATCGTTTACGGGGCGCTCGCGGCGCTGGCTCAAACGGATTTCAAACGACTGGTGGCGTACTCCTCGGTCAGCCACATGGGCTACGTGCTGCTGGGATTGGGCGCCTGGACCCTCAGCGAGCCGGACTTCTGGCGGATGGGCTTCAGCGGGGCGATCTTCCAGATGGTCGGCCACGGGATCACCAGCACGGGGATGTTTTTCGCGGTGGGCGTGCTTTACGACCGCGTGCACCACCGCAATCTCGATCGCTTCGGCGGATTGCTGCGACGGATGCCGATCTACGCCGCCCTCGGTTTGGGGATGAGCTTCGCCGCCCTCGGCCTGCCGGGGCTGTGCGGGTTCGTGGGGGAAGCCGTCACGGTGTTTGCCGCCTGGCCGGCGAGTCCGTGGGCGGCGGCGGCGGCGGCGTTCGGCATCATCCTGACGGCGGGCTACATGCTGCGGATGGTCCAGCGGGTGTTCCTCGGGGCGGACTACGTCGGTCCGCTGCGGGAGAATCTCACGCCGCTGTCCGGCCGGGAGACGGCGATCTTCGCCACGCTGATGGGCCTCGCGGTGGCGCTGGGCGTGTATCCCCGGCCGGTGTTCGACGTGACGGAACCGGCGGTCGATCGGCTGGTCGAGACGCTGGGCGAAGCCGTCGAAGCCGACCGCGTGCGAAGCGATCCGGGCGCCGTCATCGCCGAGGCGGCGGAGTGAAGGTCGCCCCGCTCGCCGCCGTCCTGCCCAACCCGCACGCCGTCGACGCGGCCCGCGACTGGCAGCGTGTGCTCCCCGAGTTGGCCGTCAGTCTGCCGGCGTTCGCGGCGGAGTTGGTGGTGTGCGGCACGATCGTCGCCCTGCTGCTGACCCGGCTGTTCGGCCTGGCGAAATGGTTGCCGGCCGGCAGCGTGGCGTTCGGCGGATCGGCGCTCGCCACCGCTGTCGCCTGTTCGCAGTGGGGGAAAGCCTTCGAGTCGCCGGGCGACGGGTGGAGCGGGCTGGTGCGGAACGACTCGCTGACCGTGTTCGTCCGCGTGCTGGTGCTGCTTGGTTGGAACCTGACGGTGACCCTCACCCTGCTGACCGGTGTGCCGCGGCCGTCGGCGGACCCGGCGGACGACGACGGGCCGGATTTTCACGTCCCCCTCGCCGCGGTCGCCCTCGGCAGCGTGCTGATGGGGCAGGCGAACCACTTCCTCATGCTGTTTTTGGCCGTGGAGATGGCCAGCGTGCCGGCGTACGTGCTGGTCGGCTTTCGCAAAGGCAGCCGGGAGGCGGGCGAGGCGGCGCTGAAGTACCTCGTGTTCGGCGCCGGCGCCGCGGGGGTGATGATGTACGGGACAAGCCTGCTGGCCGGCGTGACGGGCACGCTGTCGCTGGCGGATCTGGGCGAACGTCTGGCGGCGGTCCGGCTGACGGGGCTGACGTGGGACGAGCCGGGCGTGGGCGCCGCGGCGATCGCGGGGGCGGCGTTCGTCGTCTGCGGATTGGCGTTCAAGCTGAGCCTCGTGCCCTTTCACTTCTGGAGCCCGGACGCCTTCCAAGGCGCCCTCGCGGAGGTCAGCGGGTTCCTGTCGGTGGCCCCGAAGATCGGCGCCTTCGCGTTGCTGGTCCGGTTCGGAGTGAGTCTGAACGGGCCGTACGGGACGACGGGGGATCAACTCGTCACCGCCCTGGGGCTGGCGTGCGCCGCCGGGGCGGCGGTCTCGATGACGTTCGGGAACCTCGCCGCCTTCGCCCAAAAGGACCTCGGTCGCTTGCTGGCTTACAGCACGATCGCCCAGTCCGGCACGATTCTATTGGGCGTCGCGGCGTGCTTTTTGGGCGTGGGGCGTGGGCAGCCGCGATTGGCGGTCGCGGGGCTCGCCGGGACGCTGCTGTATCTCGTGGCGTATCTGTTCTTGAACCTCGGGGCGTTCGCGGCGGTGGCGATCTTCCGCAACCGCACGCTGCGGACGGACGTGACCTCGCTGGCCGGGTTGGGCACGAAGATGCCATGGGTCGCGGGAGCGTTCGCCGTCAGTTTGATTGGGCTGGTCGGCCTGCCGCCGACCGCCGGGTTCGTGGGCAAACTGGCGGTGTTCGCCGCGGCGCTGTCCGACCGCGTCGGCGCCCCCCTGCTGTTCGCCGCCGGCCTGATCGCCGCGGCAAACACCGTCGCCAGCCTGTTCTACTACTTCCGGCCGATCCGCAGCCTGTACCTCGAAACGGCCCCCGTCGCGCAATCCGGTGCAGAACCGCCGGCCGCGGCGCCGGTGACGGGGTCGGAGCGGTTCTACCTCGTCCTGTTGGCGGCCCCGGTCCTGCTGGTTCTCCCGCTGCTGGGGCGGCTGGGGACGCTGTGCGACGCCGTCGCCGCGGCGGCCCTGCGATGACGCAACCCGTTCCAGTCCTCGTCGACACCCACACGCACCTCCAGGAGGACGGCTATGTCGGCGACCTGCCGGACACGCTCGCCCGGGCGGCGGCGGTCGGGGTGGGGACGATGTTCGTGGTCGGCATCGACCGCGGCACCAGCGAGGCGGCGGTGACGCTGGCGGAAACGCATGACGAACTCTTCGCCGTCGTCGGCGTGCAGCCGAACTACGTCCACCAAACGGGCCCGGACGATCGGGAACGCATCGTCGAACTCGCCGCTCATCCGCGGGTCGTCGCGGTGGGCGAAACGGGGCTGGATCACTACTGGGACCACGCCCCGCACGACTTGCAGGAGGAGTGGTTTCGCTGGCACCTCGCGCTCTCCCGCGAGTGCGGCAAGCCGTTCGTGGTGCACTGCCGCGAGGCGGAGGCGGACGTGGTGCGCGTCATGCAAACCTTCGCCGAGGCGAACGGCCCGCTGACCGGCGTGATGCATTCTTTCGCCGGGGAGGCGGACACCGCCCGGCAGTGCCTCGATCTCGGGCTGCATCTGTCGTTCAGCGGGATGGTCACCTACAAGAAGAACAGGGCGTTGCTCGCCGTCGCGGCCGACTGCCCGGCGAATCGCCTATTGGTCGAAACGGACTGCCCCTACCTCGTGCCCACCCCCAAACGGGGGAAGGTGAAGCGGAACGAACCCGCCTTCGCGGCCTTCACGCTGGAGAAGATCGCCGAAGCCCGCGGCGTCCCCGCGGCGGAGTTGGCGGCGGCGACGACCGCGAACGCCCGCCGGTTGTTCGGGCGGCCCACCTGATCCCCCCCTCCCGGCTGATCCCCCTTGTCGCGCGGCCCGTGGTGTGCGAAGCATCGGCCGTTCCCGTCCGACCGATTCGCCCCCGCGGCACGCACGCCGTCGTCATGCCCCACACCGCCCCGGCGCCCGCCTCGCCCGTCAAACTGGCGGAGACCGTCCGCGGCCTCGGTCGCCCGCGGGTGCTGGTGATCGGGGACGTGATCCTCGACCGGTACATCTGGGGCGAGGCGGAGCGGGTCTCCCAGGAGGCCCCCGTCATCCTGCTGCGGGAGGCGAAGCGGGAGATTCGATTGGGCGGCGCCGCAAACGTGGCCCACATGCTCGCCGGGCTGGGCGCCCAGCCGGTGGTCGCCGGGGTGGTCGGCGACGACGGCGACGGCCGCGCCTGCCGGGGCGAGCTCGAAGCTGCCGGCGTCGCCACCGGTGGGCTGATCGCCGACCCGGGCCGGCCGACGACCGTGAAGGAACGCTTCCTCGGCCGCGCCCACCACCGTCATCCGCACCAGATGTTGCGGGTGGATCGGGAGGTGCGAGACGCGCTGTCGACGCAGGTCGAAGACGCGCTGCTGGCCCGGGTCGAACAGCTGATCCCCACCGTCGCCGCGGTCCTGCTGAGCGACTACGGCAAAGGCGTGCTGACGCCGCGGGTGTGCGCCGGGGTGATCGCGGCGGCGAAAGCGGCCGGTTTGCCGGTGCTCGCCGACCCGCCGGGCACCGGCGACTGCACGAACTTTCGCGGGGCGACCGCCGTCACCCCCAACCGCACCGAGACCGGCCGGGCGATCGGCCGACGGATTGAAACCGTCGCCGACGCCGAGGCCGCCGGCCGCACGCTCTGCGAAACCTACGACCTGTCGCACGCCTTCGTGACGATCGACAGCGACGGCATCGTGCTGGCGAAATGCACCGCTCCGAACGGCGCCGGCGCCGGCGAGATCGTCACCAGCGTGCACCCGACCCGCCGCCGGGGCGTCGCGGACATCACCGGCGCCGGCGACGTGGTGCTGGCGGTGATGGGGCTCGCCGCCGCGGAGGGGCTCTCGCCCGAGGATCAGGCCCGGCTGGCGAACGTCGCCGGCGGGATCGAGGTGGAGAAGGTCGGCTGCGCCCCGGTCACCCGGGACGAGATCGTCGCCGATCTGCTGACCGGCGGTCGCGGCGGCGCCGGCCGGGTGATCGACGATGCGGACGCCCTCGCCGAATTGCTCGTCCGTCGGCAGGCGTCCGGGCAGACGGTGGTGTTCACCAACGGCTGCTTCGATCTGCTGCACGCCGGGCACGTCGCCTCGCTGGAAGAGGCCAGCGCCCAGGGCGACGTGCTGGTGGTCGCGGTGAACACGGACGCCTCCGTCCGCGGCCTCGGCAAGGGCGACGATCGCCCGCTGATCCCGCAGGCCCAGCGGATCGCGATGCTCGCCGCGCTGCGGGCCGTCGACTACGTGATCCCCATGCCGGACGCCACCCCCCACCGCCTGCTCCGCACCCTGCGGCCGGACGTGCTGGTGAAGGGCGGAACCTACTCCCCCGAGGAGATCGTCGGCCGCGAGGTGGTCGACGGCTACGGCGGTTCGGTCCGCCCGCTGGGCGTGCTGGAAGGCTGGAGCACCACGCAGATCGTCGAACGCATCCGCGCCGCCGCCACGGCTCAACGGGCCGCCCCGGTTCAAGAGGACGCCCCGGCTCAAGAGGACGACTCGACTCAAACGGACGATTCGACTCCCCTCCCGCTCCGGAAGGCCGCGTGACGCTCCCCCGACTCCACAAACCGTTCTTCGCCCCGCCCCCGCCCGCGGCGGTGCGAACGCTCGTCGCGTTCCTGCCGAACTGGATCGGCGACGCGGTGATGGCCACCCCGGCGCTGCGGGCGCTGCGGACGCGGTATGCAGACGCGACGGTCGTCGCCGTCTGCCGACCGCCGGTCGGGGACGTGCTGGCCGGAACCGGCTTGGCGGACGAAATCGTCGCTCTGCCGAAGTCGAAGCGGGCGACCTGGGCGGCGACGCGGGGATTACGCAAGCAACCGGCGGATCTGGCCGTGCTGTTCCCGAACTCGCTGCGGGCCGCGGCGGTCGCCCGGCTCGGCGGGGCGAAACGCACGCTGGGCTTCGCCCGCGACGGCCGCCGCTGGCTGCTCACCCATCCGGTTCCCCCGGGGGGCCGGGCGACGCCTTCCTCGACGCTGCTGTCGTACAACCGTCTCGCCCTCGCCGCGGAGTGCGAAGACCCGGGAACGCAGACTGAACTGGCCGTACTGCCCGCGGACGAAGCGGCGTTTGAGGCGGTGTTGACGGAGCGCCCGGCGCTCCGCGATGGGTTCGTCGCGCTGAACCCCGGCGGGGCGTTCGGGGCGGCGAAGCATTGGCCGACGCCGCACTTCGCCGACCTCGCCGCCCGCATCGCCGGCACGCTGGATCGCGGCGTGCTGGTCCTCTGCGGACCGGGCGAACGCACCATCGCCGCGGAGATCAGCGCCCTCGCCGGGGATCCGCGGGTGGTGACCCTCGGCGCCACGTCCCTGCAGCACATCGAGCGGGAATCGCGACCTGTCGATCGGACTGACGAAAGCCGCGGTGCGGGCGGCGGACCTGTTGGTCACGACCGACAGCGGCCCCCGCCACTTCGCCGGCCCGCTGGGCGTTCCGGCGGTCACGCTGTTCGGCCCCACGCACATCGCCTGGAGCGAGACGTTCCACCCGCACGCCACGCACCTCCAACTGCCCGTCGATTGCGGGCCGTGCCAGCAACGCACCTGCCCGCTGGGGCACCACAAATGCATGACGGAGCTGACGCCGGACCGCGTGTACGTCGCGGTGCGGACGGCGCTGTCGGCCGGCCGATCGCAGGCCCCGTCCGCCGCCCCGCGGGTGCGGGCCGCCGCTTGAAGGCGCTCTCGCCACCCGCCGCCGCCCTGGGAACTGTCGTCGCCGCCGGTCCCGCGGCGCCGGACGAGCCGCTGCCGAATTGGTGGACGGACCCGGCGTTCGACGGGCACCTCGCCGCAGCGGGGATGGATCACCCGGAAGCATTGTTGCGGGCGGGCGTGGGGAACGACGCGATCGACAGCGGCGACGTGCGACGCAGCGTGGGCGACCGTGTGACCCGGCGGCTCGAACTGCCCGGGCCGGACGGGGCGACGCGGGGTTTCTTCCTCAAAACGCACGTCGATCCGCCCGGCGGATCGGACGACGCCCCCTCCGGCGGACGGGCGGAGGCGGAGGCCGTGTTGGCATTGGACCGACTTGGCGTGCCCACGATGCGGGCGGCGGCGTTCGCGGAGATCGTCGATCCGGACGGCTCCGTCCGCAGCGGCCTGCTGACGGACGAGCTGGTCGGCTACGAGCAGTTCGACCTGCTGGTCCCGGAGCGATTCCCCCCCGCCCCCGATGGGACGGCCGCCCGCGACCCGGCGCTGCGGGAACTGGTCATTCAGTGCGGCCGAATCGCCCGCGCCTTCCACGCCGCGGGGTGCACGCACCGCGACTTCTACACCTGTCACTTCATGGTGAAGGAGCTGGGCGACAGGCCCGGCGGCCGGTGGGACGTGCGACTGATCGACCTGCACCGGATGCAACGTCACCCGCTCGAACGTCGGTTCGCCGGTTCCGCGGCCGGCGCGGGTCCGGGGGGACGGCGGGCCGCCGTGGCGTTGGTGGGTGAAGGATTTCGCCCAGCTGCTGTATTCGCTCCCCCCGTCGCTGCCCTGCCGGGAGCGGGTCGCGTTCCTGCGCACCTACCGCGGCGGCCGGGTCGACGAGGCCGGCCGTCGATTGCTGGCCGCCGCCCGCCGCAAGGTGCGGTGGATGCGCTGGAAACTCGGCCCCTACCGGCCCGGCTGGTGAGCGACCCGCAGTCACACCGCAGGGCGAACCGCGACGGCGGGACGAACAGCGTGGCGCTCGTGCTGGAACACTTCGGGGCGAGCCTGGGCGGGACGGAGCGGTGGACCGCCGACTTCGCCGCCGCGCTGTCGGTCCGCGGGTGGGCGGTGCATGTGGTCGCCCGCTCTTTCGTCGGGGACCTGCCGGCGGGGGTCGTGGCGCACGTGCTGCCGGAGGCGGGGGATCGCATCGCCCGGGCGGACGCCGCGGCCCGGATCGTCGCGGTGCTGCCGGTGGGGATCGTGCACGACATGGGGCTCGGCTGGTGCGCGGACGTGTTGCATCTGCACGCCGGGTCGCGGACGGCGAATCGGCGGGCGACGGTCGGCCCGGTGGGGGCGGCGTGGCGGGCGACCGTCGGCCGCTTCCTCCCCCGGGATCGCGCCTTTGCGGAACTGGACCGCCGCCGCTTCGCCCCCGCCCCGCCCGCTGGGTTCATCGGTGACGGCTCCGACGACCCCGACTTCCGCACCGCGAGCCGGGTGATCGCGGTGTCGAACCGCTCGGCGGCGGAGGTGACTCGCTATGACGGCGTCGGTCCGGACCGCCTGCGGGTCGTGCCGAACGGCGTGGACGTGTCGTTTCACACGCCGGAGCGGGCCGCGGCGTTGCGGCCCGCGGCCCGTGAGGAGTTCGGCCTGCCGGATGGGGCGCCGACGCTGCTGATCGTGGCTCACAACCACCGGCTCAAGGGGGCGCCGACCCTGCTGCGGGCCGCGGCGCGGCTGGCTCGCGGTGAGTCTGGGGCGGGCGGTCGGGATGTTCGCGTCGTGGTCGCCGGGGGGAAACGGGGCGGGGCGACGGCCCGGCTGGCGAAGCGGCTGGGGATCGCGGAGCGGGTCACGCTGCTCGGCCCGGTGGCGGACGTGCGCCCCGCCCTCGCCGCGGCGGATCTGCTCGTGCATCCCACCAAGTACGACCCGTTCGCCCTCGTCGTGACCGAAGCCCTCGCCAGCGGCCGACCCGTGATCGCCAGCGCCGCGGCGGGGGCCAGCGAACTGATCCCGCCCGACGCCGGGGCCGTGTTAAACGACCCGGAGGACGACGCGGCCCTCGCGGCGCTCATCGCACAGGCGCTCCCGACGGCCCGCGATCCGAGCACGCGGGCCGCGGCCCGAGCGGCGGCGGAGCGGCATTCGTTCGCCGCCAACGTCGACGGCGTGCTCGCCGTGTACGCGGAGGTTTTCGCCGAACGCGGCTCCGTCGATGTGGAAGCCGACGTGGAAGCCGACGTGCGAGCCGGCGCCGCTTGATTTAGGCTTGCGGCATGGAATTCGCCCTCGCCGCCGGTCTGTCCTATCTATCCGGCAGCGTGCCGTGGGCGCTGCTGATCGTGCGGTGGGTCGCCGGCACGGACCTGCGGAGCGTCGGCAGCGGGAACCCCGGGGCGACGAACGCCGCCCGGGTCGTCGGCAGGCGGTGGGGAGCGTTGATCCTGGCGCTGGACGCCCTGAAGGGGGCCGTCCCCGTGCTCCTCCTGCCCCGACTGCTGGGCGACGGGGCGCTCGGTGACGGGACGATCGGGGATGAGTTCAGCCGGCACCTTGCGGTGGTGTGCGGGGCGGCGGCGGTGCTGGGGCATGTGTTCCCGATCTGGCTCCGCTTTCGCGGGGGGAAAGGGGTGGCGACCGGTCTTGGTGTGGCGCTGGCGCTGCATTGGCCGGGGCTGCTGGTCGGGGCGGCGGCGTTTGTCTTGGTGGTGAAGACGACCCGGCTGGTGGCGCTCGCCAGCACGGCGGCGGCGTGGGCGTTCGCGGTTGCGTGTGCGGTCGACTGCCTGCTCGTGCGGCCGGAACGGTTCGGATCCGCCGCATGGAGCCTCGCTGGATTCGCCCTGCTGACGGCGCTGCTCATCACCGCCCGCCACGCGAGCAACTTCGCCCGGATGCTGCGGGGCGAGGAGACCCGCTGGGGCGGCCAGGACCTCAAGCCGCAGGAGGATCCGCGGAGCCCGCTGCCCGCCGACGACGGCGCCGCGGGGGAGGTTGCGGCCGCGGCGCCCGGCGGGCCCGCTCCGCCGTCTGCCGGGTGAGGCCGGGGCGGTAGAGCAGGTCCGCGAGGCCGCCGTACCATCCGGCCCACGCCGGATCGTGCATGGCGGCGGCGACCCGATCGGCGAAGACGTGCAGCGGTTCGGCGGGAGTGCGCGTCAGCCCGCGACGGGCGAGCCGGCGATCTGCGGAGCGGAGCAGACGCCGCACGATCCGGCGGGCCGGGTCCTCCGCCCGCCGCGTCCGCACCGCCTGTCGGACCCGCCACACCAGCGCCCCCGCGACGATCAGGCCCAACAGCAGGCCCGGGCCGGTGGTTAGTCGCCCCGCCAGCGCCCCCAGCAGCCAGTTCCAGCCGCGTTCGGCGTACATCTGTCGCCAACGGACCAGCGCCGCCGCCGCCGCGTCCCACAGTTGCCCGAAGACGTTCGCCCCGCCGTCGCCGCCCGGCACGCCTCCCGCCGGCGTCGCCTCGACCACCACCCACCCGCGGGTCGGATCCCACGCCTCGCACCAGGCGTGCGCGTCTTCGTTCCGCGCCAGCCAGTACCCGCCGACGGGGTTCGTCTCGGTCGCCATGAACCCGGTGGCGTACCGGGCCGGCACGCCCCGCATCCGCAGCAGCACGGTCGCGGCGGTGGCGAAGTACTCGCAGTGGGCGGCGGGGCGATTGACGAGGAACTCCCGGATCGGGTTGCCCGTGCTGCCGATCACCGCCCCGACTTGGTACTCGTAGTGCGACCGAAAGTAGCTCTCCACCGCCGCGATCTTCCCCGCCGGGGTGGCGGCGCCGGCGGACGCCCGCTCCGCAACGGCCTGCACCGCGGGGTCGTCCGCCAGCAGCGGGGGGACCTCGATCAGGCGGGGATCCGCCGGGTCCGCGGCGACCGCCGTGCGGGCCCAGCCGTGCGGACCGGCGCCGCGACGCGCGACGCGGTCCCCGGCGGAGGCGGCGTAATGCGGTTGAGCGACGCCTACGGTCAGCGTCAGCCCATATTCGTCCACGTCGATCAACGGCGCCGGCGCCACGACCCGCACGGTGTTCGGCGGTACGAACGCCGTTCCGCGGAAGTCCTGCGCGGGCCACACCTCGATCATTCCCTCGCCGTCGGTCCCGCGGTTCGTCGCGCCCCCATCGCCGGTCGACCGCTCGACAGTCGGCGCCGCGGCGTCCGGTGCGTTGGAGACGGAAGGCGGAGGACGGGTGAAGTCGAACAGGAACAGGCCGGGCTCCTCGGCGAGCGGTTCGCCCCGCCGGGGGAGCGACGCCGCAACGCCTGCGGACGACTCGTTTTGAAGGCCTTCGTCCCGACTGATCCAGCGGGCGCCCTCCCCCGCGGCCGCCAGCCTGTAGTACGCCCGGCCCCGCAGGTACCCCGGCGCCTGCGACGCGTAGCACCGCAGCGCCACGCTGCGGGCGGCGAACTGCTGGCGTTCCCGCACGTCGCCCAGGCGGGCCTCCGTGCCGAACCCCGCGGAGACCGCCAGCGGCTCCGGCTGGAGGAACTGTCGCACCACCCGGTCCATCGTGCGTTCGTACCGACGCAGCGTCAGACTCGCCCCCCAGGTGAGGCCCACGATGACGGCGGCGACCGTCGCCAGCACGATCCGCCGCGGCCACCGGCCCCGCCGTTCCGCCCGCCCGCCGAGCCCGAAGCCGCCGGCGGGGTTGCCGACGCTGAAGTACACGCCGCACAGCAGGGTGAACAGGACGGAAGCCGCGAGGAAGACGGTGCGTTCGCCCTCCGTCGCCCGGATGTCGCCGGCGCTCAGCAGCACGACCACCCCGGCGGCGGGCAGCGCCGCGGGCATCCGCGGCGTGCCGACGCCGCCCCCGCGGGCGGGATCGCTTCCCCAATCGAGGAACAGGCAGACCGCCTGCCCCGCCAGCGCCCACTGCCCCAACGCGTGCCCCAGCGCCCCGATGTTCGGATCCATATCGGCCTCCGGGCGGACGTGCGGCAGGACCCGCCACAGTGCGAGGCAGGCGGCGCCGAGCGCCCCGAGGATCATCAGGAACCGGGCTCGGGAGATGACCGCCCGCTCCCGCGGCAGGGCGCCCAGCACGGCCGCGATCGCCACCGCCCCGGGCAGCACGAGGGTCCGGCTGAGCCCGGCGAGCAACGCCGCTTCCAGTAGGATCATCGCCGCCAGCGTCACCCGCCGCGGACCGGGGGGCGTGGGTGCGGTCGCCGACTTCGATCCAGAGATCACGCCGCCCCCCCGCCGGGCGCCGACAGCACCGTCCGCCCGCCGGCCCCCAGCCGACGGACCAACGTTCCGCCGACCGCGTCGTTCGCGGAGACCAGTGCCACCGCGGCGGCGTCTTCCAACCAGGACCAGAGGGACGAACCGGCGAACGGATCCTCGCCGGGCTCGGCGGGCGCCACGACAGCGAGGGCGTCCCACGCCGTCTCCAGCGCCGCCCGGCCGGTCGCGGCGCGGAACCGGTGCACATCCGCCCCGGCGGCGAACAGCACGAGGTTCCCGCCGTTGCGGCCGACCGCTTCGCAGGCCGCCGCCGCCCGGCTCACCGCCGCTTCGAAGCGGTCCGGCGGGGTTCCCTCCGCGGTTCGCGGGTCGAACACCACCGCGACGCCGGCCGGGTGTTCCTCGCGGTACTGCCGGACGACCGGGCGGCCGGTGCGAGCCCAGGCGCGGGCGTCCAATCGCACGCCCAGTTCGCCGGGGAGCAGGTCGCGGTTGCCGAGGAACTCCGCGCTGTGCCCTTCCCTTCGGCCGCTCTCCCCGCCGCCGACGCCCCGCCCGCCGCCGGCCGGCAGGGGCAATCGATCCAGCGGGGTGAAGCTCGGCCGGACCAGCAACTCCCCGACCGGGTGCCCCGTCCGTCCGCCGCCCCGACCGATGTGAAAGGGGAAGGTGCTCCAGGCTCGCAGCGGCGGCAGGGCGTATCGGCCCCGCCGGAGCGGTCGCAGCGTGAACGTCGCCTCCGCCGTTCCTTTCGCGGGCAGGTACGGCGTCGCGACCTCCTCCGGAACCGGACCGAACGCCGCGGGCAGATCGTAGAACCCGACGCAGACGTCGAACGCCGGAACCCGGCGACGGTTCGTCAGCGTCGCCCGCCCGACGATCGGCGTCCCCGCGGTCGCCCGCTCCGGCAGCGAGACCGTCATCGCCACCTTGGGCCGGAGCAGCGAACAGGCCCCGCTCGCCACCGCGAGCAGCATCACCAAGGCGCAAAACGCCTGATACAACGGCATCTGCACGCTGACGGTGCCGATGCCGGAGAGGGCGATGCTCCAGACCAGCGCTTTGCCGCAGGTCGTCAGTTCGTTCCGCCACTGCCGCTGGAAGTACTCGTACGCGAGCTTCGGCAAGCGGAGGGGGGCGGGCATACCGACATCGTAAGCCCCACGGGCGCTGGAAGACGAAACCTCACGATCCGCGGGCGTATGGGAGGGCTACAGCCCCTCGGCCATCGCCCCGAGCAGTCGCGCGAGGATCCACCCCGCCGCAGCGAGCCAACCCAACACCAGCAGCGCCTTGCCCGCCTGCCAGATCGCCCCCCGCCACGGCTCCGGCCGCCACGGCGGCCACCCCCAGGTCACCCGCCGATGCGATCCGTCCGCGAGGAACAGCAGGACCAGCCCGGACCCCGCACCCCACGTTCCCGCCGCGATCATTCCGCCGAACAGCTCTCCAAGCACGACCGACGGCGCATCCGGAAGCACGACCGCGAAAAACGCAACCCCCACGACGAGTTGCCAAAGGTAGATCGTTTGCAGCGCCCCCTGCTCGGGGGGCTCAAGACGGTCGATCCGCTCGCGGAGCGAGAGCGGTTCGTCCGACTCGTCCGCACCGGCGCCGGGCGTAGGATGCACTCGTCGAGCCTTGGCAGGCGGAAGGGGGCACGCATCAAACCAATCGTAGCCAAGCAACGGCCGTTTCGTGACGCGGCCACGACGGCCTGCACCCGGCGCCTCAGAACACTTGCAGCAGGCCCCACAGCGTGGCCGTCGCGATGACTAACGACGCCGCCGTGACCGGCGCCGCCCACACGAGCGGCGGCGAGCCGATCCAACCGTGCTTCAGCCTTGTGCGTTCGGTGACGAAGAGCGCCAAACCAGCCACCAGCGTGCCGACGAACGATCCCATGCCCAAGAGCCCCATGCCCAAGAGCAGCGCGGCCATCAGAGGTTCCGCCGCGAGTCGCTGCGGGAATATGGCCCATCCCCCGCCTGGCGGACCCATCAGCGTGAGACCCGCCAACAGGAGCGCCGTCGTGCCGATCTGATGAAGCAGCACCGTCTCGAGGATGCCGACCGTCGGCCGCGGATCGTCGAGCGGCAGGCCATGCTCCTCCCGGTACAGCCGATCCAGGAGGAGGGCGTCGATCTCCGCGGAGTCTTCCGTTCGAACGTGCGGGGCGGCCGGCTCCCCGGCGGGCGCCGCGTGGGGCTCAAGACCTTCAAGAATCAACGCTTCCAAAGCTCCGTCCCGATCCGTCCAAACCTCTTCCGCTTCGGGAGAGTCGGCGTCCTCACTCATGCCGGCACCGGGACCGTGTCCAAGGTCTCCCGCAGCACGGCGGCCTTATCGGCGCCGCCGAACTTCGCTTCGCCGGACAACATGCAGCGGTGGGCCAGCACGGCCGTCGCGACCCGCTGCACGTCGTCGGGGCGGACGAAGTCGCGGCCGGCGAGATACGCCGCGGCCTGACTCGCCCGGAACAGCATCAGCGAACCCCGCGGACTCGCCCCCAAGTCTAGGCGTTTGTCCTGACGGGTCCGCCGGCAGACCTCCACGAGGTACGCGGCGACCGCTCGGTCCACGGACGACCGCCCGCACCGCGGCCTGCATCTTCCGCAGCCCCTCGCCGTCCAGCACCGGTTCGACCAACTCCAGCGGATGCACGCGGGCCTGATCGAACAGCATGTCGACCTCCGCCTCCGCCGCCGGGTAGTCCAGCGTGAGGCGGACGAGGAACCGGTCGAGCTGCGCCTCCGGCAGCGGGAACGTGCCGTGGAAATCGGCGGGGTTCTGCGTGGCGAGCACGAAGAACGGGGCCGGCAGCGGCCCGCTCCGTGCCCTCCACCGTCGCCTGTCCCTCCGCCATCGCTTCGAGCAGCGCCGACTGCGTTCGCGGGCTGGCCCGGTTGATCTCGTCGGCGAGCAGCACGTTGCAGAAGATCGGCCCGGGTCGAAACGTCAGCGAGCCGTCCGCCGGATTGAACACGTTCCCGCCGAGGATGTCCGCCGGCAGCAGGTCCGGTGTGAACTGCACGCGGTTGAAGTCCAGCGACAGGCTCTTCGCCAGCGCCTTCGCGAGCGTCGTCTTGCCGACCCCCGGCACGTCCTCCATCAACACGCTGCCCCCGGCCAGCAACGCGGTGAGCAGCAGGTCGATCGCCTCCGGCTTCCCGAGGATCACCCCGGCGAGGTTCGCCCGCAGCCGTTCGATCTGCGGCCGGCGGGCGGGGGCGGTGAAGTCATCGACCCGGCCGTTGAGCGCGGGCGGCGGCGGAGCGGGGGCGGCGACGGTCACGGGCGGAGTGTACGGCGGAACGAAGCGGTTTCCGCACTACAATGCGGCCGATGCCCGATCGCGCCCCCGACCGCAGCCCCGACCGCCGTGCCTTTCTCACCGGCGTCGCCGCCCGCGATGCGCTCGTCGACTCCCTTGCCGACTCCCCAGCGGGAGTCGCTGGGAGTCCGCGACTCCCGCCGGACGCCGGGGCGACGGTGCGGCTCGCACAGCGGTCGATGGCCTGCGAGTTCGCCTGCGCCTGAACCCCGGCGATCGCTCCGCGGTGATGCACGCGGGCGATGCGCTGGCGATCGTGCACGAACTGGAGGGTCAGCTTTCCGTCTACCGACCTGACAGCGAGGTCAGCCGACTGAACGACGCCGGATCTGCGGAGAACGTCGACCCGGGACTGTTCGACCTGCTGGTTCGGGCGAAGGAATTGGCGAATCTCACCGGCGGGGCGTTCACGCCGCTGGCCGGGCGCGCTGGTGACGCTGTGGCGGGAGAGCCGGGCGGCGAACGCGACTTCCCGACGAGGCCCGCTCCGCCGCGGCGGCCCTCGCGTGCGACGCCGCCGGCTTCGCCTCGACCCGGACAGGTCCGCGCGCGACGCTGGAGGCGGGGTCGCGGATCGACCTCGGCGGGATCGGCAAGGGGTACGCGCTGGACCGGGCGGCGGATCACCTCGACGAGACAGGCGGTCCCCGTCGTTCCTGCTGCACGGCGGACGGAGCAGCGTGCTGGCCCGGGGCGGACACCGCGGGCTTGGCGGGCTGGCCGGTCGGCCTGGGCGACCCGCACCGCACGACGCGGCGGCTGGGAACCGTGCTGCTGACGGATCGGGCGATGGCGACCAGCGGATCGAACGTGCAGTTCTACCGGCACCGCGGCCAGCGGTACGGCCACCTCCTCGACCCCCGCACCGGACGGCCCGCCGATCCGGATCGGCCCGGCGGGCTGCTGTCCGCGACGGCGTTCGCCCCGATCCTCCGAAACGAGCGCCGCGGACGCCGACGCCCTTGTCGACGGCGCTGTTCGTCCTCGGCGTCGACGGCGCGACGGAGTTCCTTGATGCGAACCCCGCGGTTCGGGGGTATACTGGTCGCTCGCCCCCACGGGGCGGGCGGCTGCCGGTGACGGTCCGCAACGTCGATCCGGCGTCGCTGTTCCTGGACCCGGCCGTCGTCGAACTCGCCGCGCCCCGTCGCCGCCGCCCCGTCGCCCCTGAGCTGGACCGATCGGCCGAGCAGCCCCGTGATCTCCGTCAACCCCAACCGCCGTCCCCGCCGAGCCGGCCGCCCGGCCGTCGCCGTGCCCCGACGACCCCCGCCGGATCGCCGTGATCGCCTGCGTGCTGCTGGTCACGCTGCGGCTGTTCATCGGCTGGCAACTGGCGTACGAGGGCTTCTGGAAAGTCTCCACCCTCGACACCGCCCGCCCGTGGACCAGCGAGGGCTACCTGAAGAACGCCAGGGGCCGTTCCGCGACCTGTTCCGCGGCATGACCGGCGATCCGGACGACCGCTCCTGGCTCGACTACGACGCCGTCAACGCCCGCTGGAACGACCGCTACGTCCGCTTCATCAAGCACCTCCGACCTGCACCGACGGTCAGAAGGCGGCGACTCGACGAGCTGTTCGTCGGCCCGAAGCAGACTTCCGGGCCGAGCTAACGGAGTTCCCCGAAGGCGTCGAAGTCTCCGAGCGGCTCGGCGAACTGTCGTCCAGTTCCCAGACCCGCAGACGCAGCGGATCATCGTCGACGGCAAGCGGCACCTCACTGCGCGGGAGAAGGCGGAACTGCTCGGCGCTCGTGAAGTGCGACCGGCCGATGAACAAGCCGGAGATGAACGACACGGAGAACCTCACCAACTGGGAGCTGGCCAAGGCAATACACCGAGGCGATCGAGCGGGTCTACCAGCGGGCCACGCGGCTCAAGCTACCGGGAACGGCTGGGCGTCGCCCTCCGCGGCGACCCGAACGCCCCGCATGTCGTCTTCGGCGGGTTTCAGGGCTCCATCGGCGACACCATCCCAGAAATCGACGACTACTACGACTCGCTGCTGGCGGAGTACGAAGCCGCCCGCGACTCCGACGGGCCCCGCTACCAGCGGGAGCACGCGGAGACGCTCAACGGCGAGATCCAGGAACTGAAAGCGGCCCTGATCGGCCCGGTGAAGTCGCTGGACGCCCAGCTGACCGAAGACATGTACGCGCTCCTCACCGCCGAGCAGCGGGCGCCGCGGCCCGATGCCGCAGCCGTGGGACGCCGTGCGGATCTCCGACACCCTGACGATCACCGGGCTCTGCACGCTCGGCACGCTGCTGCTGATCGGGTTCCTGACCCGCTTCGCCGCGGCCGCTGGCGGGGGTGATGGTGCTGGGCTTTTACCTCGCCTGGCCGCCGTGGCCCGGCGTGATCGAGGCCCCCGGCCCGGATCACGCGTTGGTCGTCAACAAGAACCTGATCGAGGTGACGGCGCTGTTCGCCCTCGCCGCCCTGCCGACCGGCCGGTGGTTCGGCGTAGACGGGCTGCTGGTCGGGCCTGTGGCACCGGTTCGTCGGCCGTCGCCGACGCTCGCCGCGGAGAACGCCCGGCCCGTCGTCGCCGACGACGCCGGCCGACGGAACCCCAGTGCCAGCGGACTCGGTCCGCCACCGACGCGTCGCCCGCGGCGACACCTACCGCCGTCTCGCCGCACCTGAACCGCCGACGCCGGCGATGCCGTCGCGCCCGCGGACGTGAAGTCCGCCGCCCGTTGCGGTTCCATCAGTCGGGCCCTGATCTTGCCGTAAGACTCCCGTACATCCCCCCCGAAGCCCCGCCCGAGCCCCCGCCATGCACCTGACGCCCGAACAGGAACAGATCGGCAACGACAACTTCTACGACTCCGTCGGCGTCACCCGGCGGGACTTCTTCGCCGGCACTGGGCGCCGGGGACGCGGCCTGGGGGCCGCCTACTTCGGCTACAGCAAGCTCCAGGGCGACCCGGTGAAGGTCGGGTTCATCGGCACCGGCGACGAGGGCAACATCCTCATCACGGAGCACCCGCCGGAGTACATGGACATCGTCGCGGTCGCCGACGCCCGCCCCTCCAACCGGGAGCGCGTCTTCACGGGCGACGGCAACGAGCACCGCGTCGGTCTCGACAAGAAGCTCGGGGCACGAGGCCGCCGCGAAGATCAAGGTCTACGAAACGGCCGACGAACTGCTGGCCCGGACAGGATATCGAGGCGGTCGTGATCGCCGTCCCGCTGAACATGCACGCCCCGCTGGCGATCCAGGCGCTCGAGGCCGGCAAGCACGTGCTGTGCGAAAAGCTGATGGCCAAGACCGTCGGCGACTGCAAGGACGATGATCGCCGCCGCCCGCAAGGCGAACAAGCTGCTCGCCATCGGTCACCAGCGGCACTACTCCGTGCTGTACGACAACGCCAACCACCTCGTTCAACAGGGGCTGCTGGGCGACATCAAGTACATCCGCGCCCAGTGGCACCGGAACAGCTCCTTCCCCGGTCGCGACGCCTGGCGGACACCCAAGTCCCGCTGGCCGGAAGAAGATCTCATCCTCGACGGCAAGACCGAACGCTACGGCTACGAGGATCTCGACCACCTCATCAACTGGCGCCTGTACGACGAGACCGGCGGCGGGTTGATGGGCGAACTGGGCTCCCACCAGATGGACGCCGCCAGCATCTTCCTCGGCAAGGTGCACCCGGTCGCGGTCTCCGGCTACGGCGGGACGAACTTCTACGGCATCCAGGGCGTCGGCCCGAAGGACAAGTGGGAGGACGACCGCGAGATCTACGATCAGATCTTCACCACCTTCGAGTTCCCCGGTCCGCAGTTCGACCGCGACAGCGACGACCGCTGCGTGGTCACCTACAGCTCGATGACCACCAACCAGTTCGAGCCCTACGGGGAGTTGGTGTACGGCTCCCGCGGCACGCTCGTGATGAAGCAGGAAAAGGAAGCCCTGCTGTACAAGGAGGCCAGCGCCAGCTCCGGCGGCGGTCCCGATCAGCGGCTGTGGGTCGTCGGCGCCGGCACCGCCGCCGGGCCGGCGCTCGACAGTTATGAGACCGGCGCCCCCAGCGCCAACGGCAGCACCGCGTCCAGCACCATGCCGGACAAAATCTCCCGTGGTTACCGCGAGGAGATGGAGCACTTCTGCTTCCTCATCCGCGAGATGGACGGCGACTACTACCCCGGCGGCAACCCGCTCCCGCCCGCCGACGGCGGCCTCCGCTGTAACGGCGAGATCGCCATGGCCGACGCCATCATGGCTCACACCGCCAACATGGCGATGCGGTACGGCATCCGCATCCCCTTCGAGCAAAGCTGGTTCGACTGGCAGAGCGACGAACTGCCCGAAAAGAGCGTGCCGGTCCTTGCCGCCAAGGTGGAGGAGGCATCCGGCGGGAAAGATCGGCGACCCCAATCGCAAAGCCGCCCCGTCGGTGCCGGACGAGTTGAAACAGCAGACGGCCTGATCCCGTGACGGTCCCCCCGCCGGGCCTGCTGCTCGGCGGGTGGACGCTCTCCGTCGCTCCGTCGACCGCCGCGGGCGTTACGCTCGCGGCGGTCTGCTGCGCGGCGTTCGGTCTGTGGCGCGTCCCCCCGCCGGGCGGTCGCCGCCGGCGGGCGACTGTGGCGGCGTTGCGGCTGGTCGCCGTCGCGGCGGTCGCCGTGCTGATCTGTGGGCCGGAGCGGCGCGTCGAAGGCGATGCGGAGCCCGTTCCATTCCCCGTGCTGCTGGACGTCTCCGACAGCATGAGGACCGGCGGGAACAGGGGGGCCGGCGGGGAGCCCTCCCGCGGGGAGGACGCGGTCGCCGTAATTCGCCGCTGGGGCAAAGGCCGCCCGCTGCACATACGGCCGTTCGCGGCGACGCTGGGCCCCCCGGCGCCGGTCGGAACGGCGGGGATGGTCGACCTCGATCGAACCGGCAGCGACCCCGCCGCCGCGGTGCGGGCGGCGCTGACGGATCCGGCCGTGCGGCGGGCCGGGCTGTTGGCGATCATGACGGACGGCCGCTCCACCGTCGGACCGGCGGGGCGCCTGTCGGCGGCCGCGGGCGCCGCCCGGCAGGCGGGCGTACGATTGCTGATCGTCGGGGCCGGCGAGCCGGACCCGCTGGGCGGCCCGCGGCTTGTTACGTTCACGGCGGGTCGTCCGATCGGCGCGGGCGAGCCGGTCACGGTCGCCGCTGCTTGGACCTTCGTCGACGGCGCCCCGCTCCGCCCGCCGCCGCTGGTCGCGACCGTCGTCGACCGCTCGGACGGAACCGTCGCCGCCGCCGGCCCCGTGACGATCGGCGACGACGGCGTCGCCCGCTTCGCCGCCGTCGTCACCCCGCCCGCAGCCGGGCGGCGGATCTACGACCTCACCCTCTCCGCCCACGACGCCCCAATCGCAGGAGCCGGGGGCTCCGCGGCGATCGACGTGCCGGGCGAGACCGTCCGCGTCCTGCTGACGGCTGACCGACCGCGGCACGAGGTGCGGTTTCTGCAATCCCTGCTGGAGCGAGAGCCCACCGTCCGCCTCACCGCCGCCGTCGGCGCCGATCAGCGAGGCGGAGGCGGGGAACCGGAGGATGCGGACCGATTCGACGTGACCGTCACGGTGGGACCGGCGGGCGTGGGACCGGCGGGCGTGGGACTGGCGGGCGACGGATCGAACCCAGACAGCGCGTCCGGGCGGATCAACGTGACGGCGTCGCCTGTCGAGGGGGCGGCGACGGAGCCGGCGGCGGTGGTCGCCACGGCGGGGGGACGGGGGTTGGGATTGTTCCTCACCGACCCGCCGGCGATCTACGGGCGGCTGGCGGATCTCCCCCCCGACCCGGCGGACGTGCCGCTGGCGACGGCGGGCGGGATCCCGCTCGTCACGCTGCGACGTGGCGCCGGCGGGGCGATCCTCACGGTGCGAACCGCTCAGACGTGGCGGTGGCGGGAAGCGAACGGCGACGTGCCGGACCGAGGCCTGCTGGAAGGGGGCGTGCCAGAAGGGGGCGTGCCGGACGGCGGCGACGTGCATCGGCGGTTCTGGCTGGCCGCGATCCGGCTGGCGGCCGCGCCGGCGAACACGCTGCCCGCGCTGCGGGTGGAGCCCACGGAGATCGAAGCGGGCGGCGTCGCGACGGTCTTCGCGGAGGGCACGACCGCAACCGCCGTCCGGGTGGAGGGCGACAATCGATCGCGGGTCCTGCCGCTGGGAGCAGACCGCTCCGCAGCGATCCGTGATCTTCCGCCGGGTCGCTACCGCCTCGTGCCGCACGGGGGGAACGGAGCCGATGGAGACGGGGCGGCGGCGGAGCTGACGGTCACGGCGCCGCCCGGGGAGAGCGGGAACCGATCGTTGGATCGGGCGGACCTGAGGCTCGCCGCGGAGCGTTCGGGCGGACGATTCGTCCCGTTGGCGGACGCCGCCGATCTGGACGAGTTTCTCCCCCCGCCGCCCACCCGGCCGGCCGCTGCGTCCGTCCAGCGGCCGGCGGAGAGCGCGTGGCCGGCGCTGCTGATCGCGGCTCTGCTGGGCGCGGAGTGGCTGCTCCGCCGCCGCGGCGGCGGGGTATGATCGGCGTTCTCCGCTCCCCCGCCCCCTCTTCAACATGACCTTTTCAACATGACCTCTTCGACATGACGCCGGCGCCCCCCCGGACCCGCTCGCCGCCCTGGACGCCGCCGGTCGCCGGTTGCGGCGGGCGGCGTTTGGCGGGGGGATGTTGAAGACGGTTGCGGTCGCCGGAGCGTCGGCGTTGGCCGCGGCGATCGCGGACGCGACCGTCGGCGGGTTCACCCCGGACGGGCTGCGAACCGCCCGCTGGGCGTTGGTCGCGGCGACGCTGGCGGCGGCGGTGCGATGGCTGTGGGGGCCGCTGGTGCGACGGCCGAACCGGGCGGCGCTCGCCGCGGCCGCGGACCGGGCCGGCGGAGCGAACGACCGATTGGCGACGGTTCTATCCTCCTCCGCAGCGGCCTCCGGGCCGCTGCGGGACCGTCTGCTCGACGTCCCCGTCCCCGCCCCGCCGCCGCCCCGCCGCGGGCGGCTGCGGTGGGCGTTGGCGTCGCTGATCCTGTGTGCCGTGGCGATCGGCGGGTGGACGGTCGCGGCCCCGGCGACGGCGACGGCGTCGGTGACGCGGGTGATCGGAACCGCGGGAGCCGAGCGGTTGCGGCTGGAGGTCGGCGGACGCCTCGTGCCGCGGGGCCGGTCGGAGATCCGCCTGCCGGCCGGGGCGGAGGTGACGATCCGGGCGTTCGCCCCCGGTCGACGCACCCCGGACGCCGTGCGGTGGCGAGCCGCCGGGGCGACGACGGCGCCCGTCGACGGCGGCGGCCTGCGGGTGGCGGTCGGCGATCGCCGGGCGACGCTCGCCGCGTCGGCGGACGGCTTTCGCCCCGCCCTGCTCACCGTCCGGCCGCTCGTCGCTGCGGCGGTCCTCCGCGTAACGGTCTCCGTCACCCCGCCGGGAGGCGAGACGGTCGTGATCGATTCGCCCACCGCCGTCTCCGCCGCCCCGGGCGACAGGGTTCGTATCGAAGTCGTCGCCAGCCACACGAAGGAAACCCGCCTGGTCCTGCCCCCCGAGGGGCCCGCCGTTACCCGAACCGGGGGAGCGTGGGAGCTTTCCGAGGTCGTCGCGGGCGATTGGCCGGTGGGCGTGGCGCTAGTTCCGGAGGCGAACTCGTTCCTCCCCCGCCCGTCCGGCGGGAGCGAGCCGGTTCGCCCGCTGTTCGTGCTTCGGGTGCGGGAGGACGCCCCGCCGAGCGTCGAACTGACGGAGCCGGCGGAGGGCCTCACCGTCACGCCCGCCGCCGCGGTGCGGGTCGCCGCCGTCGCCGGGGACGACCGGCCCGGGGTGCGATTGGAACTGCTTTTTGAAGGCCAAACCTTGTTCGCCAAGCCTCCGACCGCCGAGACGACGGCCGCGGCGGCAGCGGATGTTTCGGACCTGTCGAATCGGCTGCCCGGCGAGGCGTTCGCCGTGTCCGCCGTCGCGACGGACGCCCGCGGGCAACAGACGCGGACGCCCCCGCGAACGGTGGGGATCGTCTCGCCGGAGGAGAAGCGAGCCGCGTTGGAGGCCGCCGTCGCCCCATGGGCGGCCGCCCTGACGGACGCCGCCGGTCAGGCCGGGGGGTGGGCGGAACAAGCGGCGGAGGGCACGCCCCCCGAGTCGGCGGAGGTGCGGCGGGGACTGGAACGGCTGGGTGCGGAGTTCGCCGCGCCCACGCGGGACGGGCTGAACGAAGCGCGTCGCAACGGCGTCACGCCCGGCTCTCGGTTGGCGGCCGCCGGTCGAGAACTGGAACGAACGCCCGCGGTGCGGGCCGCCGCGGATCGGCTGCGGGCGGCGCTGCGGCGTGGGGACGGCTCCGCGATCGATGCGGCGGGGGAGTTGGCGACGCGGCTCGCCGACAGCGCCGCCCGCCTGCAAACGGCAGTCGACGCCGCGGACGGGGCCGTCGCCGCCCGCACGCTGCGGGACGAACAGGTCGCCCTGACAGAACGCACCGCGGACGTGATCGGCACGCGGGACGGGGACGCCGCGGCGCTCGCCGAGACGCAACGCACGATCGCCGCGGCATTGGGGGACCTCCGGAACGGGCCGGCGGCGGAGTCGCTGCGGGCGGCGGCCCGCGATCTCGCCGCGGGTCGGTTCACGGACGCCGTCGCCCGGCAGCGCGAGGCGTTGGCGCGGTGGGACGAGGCTGCGAATCGATTCGGCGTTCCTTCTCCCCAGGCTGATCCGGCCGCGACGGGCGAGTTGCTGCGGGACCTCGCCGTCCGGCAGCGGGCGGCGGCGGCGGCGCTGGACGCGGTGGTGCAATCCGGCGCCGTCGGCCGACGGGCGCTGCGGGCGTTGCGTGCTGTGGGGGACGCGGAAGAGGCCGTCGCCGAGGAACTGCGCCCCTTCGCCGCCGCGAGGGACCCGGCGACGGCCGCCGCCGCGAATCAATCGGCCGAGGACGCCGCCGCGGTCGCGGCGGGGATCACGGAGCGACGGCCGGCGGCGGATCTCTCCCCCTTGCCAAACGGGCGGCGGCTCGATTGGAAGCCCTCCTCGCAGCGGCCGCAGCCATGTCGCCCGCCGGACCGAACGGCGGTGAAGCCCGGCCCGGCGACTCGCCCTCACCGGATGGGTCGACCGCCGCATCGCCGACGGAGCCGGAGGCGGGTACACTGCCGGACGCGAACGACGGGGACCCGTCTGCCGCGGGCGTCGCCGGATCGAACGCGGGATTGGGCGGGTCGGCGGGGGGGCCGGGATCGCCCGCGGACGACACGGACCGTGCGGCCGTTCCCTGGGGCCGGCTGCCGGACCGGTTGCGGGAGCGACTGTCGAACGCCGCCGACGCCTCCGCCGCCCCGGGATTCGCCGACCTCACCGCCCGCTACCGCGCCCGCCTCGGCGGATTCGCCCCGCCGCCCTCCCTCTCTCCGACCTCGCCCCCGTGACCGCCCCGCCCCGCCCCGCCGATCCTCGCGCCGGCAGTCCCCGCGCCGGCGGCTCGTCGCTGGTCTCCCCGGCGCCCACGCCGGGTCCGCCGACGCCCGAGGACGGCGTGCGGCTCCAGCGATACTTGGCCGCCGCGGGCTTCGGCGCCCGGCGGGAGTGCGAAGAATTGATCACCGCCGGCCGCGTCACGATTGAGGACGAAGTCGTCACCGAACTCGGCACGAAGGTCGTCCCGGGAGAGCAGGAGGTGCACGTCGACGGGGAGCGGGTGAAGGTCGCCGCCCGCAAGTATTTCCTGCTGAACAAGCCGGCCGGCGTGCTGTGCACCAACCGCGACCCGCACGGCCGGCCGCGGGCGGTCGACATGGTGGAAGCCGGCGACACCCGGTTGTTCACCGTCGGCCGGTTGGACGAACACAGCCGCGGCCTGCTGATCGTCACCAACGACGGGGATCTGACCCAGAAGTTGGCCCACCCCTCGAACCGCGTCATCCGCAAATATCGCCTGCAGGTGGCCGGCGTGCCGAAGGCGGAGACGCTCCGCCAGCTTCGGCAGGGATTGCACTTCGAGGAAGGCTTGTTCCGTCTGAACACCGCCAAGCGGCTCAAGACGCACGGCAGCAGCGCGACGGTCGAGGTGGAACTCGCCCAGGGCCGCAACCGGGAGATCCGCCGGTTGTTCGCCCGGGTCGGGCACAAGGTGATGCAGCTTGAACGGGTGCAATTCGGCCCGCTGAAGCTGGGCGATCTGGCGCCGGGCAAGTTCCGCCCGCTGACCCGCGACGAGGTGAAGGCCCTGCAAAACCTCAAGCCCGAAGACGCCGACCGCGCCCCGCGCGGCGCTGGGGCGGTCGGCGAAGGCGAAGCGACCGGGCAACCAGAAGCCCAAGGGCTTCGGCAAGGGCGCCGGGACCGGCCGCGGTCCTGCGGGCTATGGCCCGCCGGACGAGAAGGGCCACGGCAACGGCCTGCCGGGCGGCGCCAAGCCCAGCGGCCGGGGGCGGCGGTGATCCCCTCCGCAACGACGGCGGACCTGCCCCACGCGGACGCCGTGCAGACCACCGCGACGGTCGAATCGCAGCAGCGGATTGCTCGGAACACGTTCCGGCTGTCGCTGACCTGCCCCACGATCGCGGCTCGGATCGAGCCGGGACAGTTCTCATGCTGCGTCTCCCGGGCCGTGACGACCCGCTGCTGGGGCGCCCGTTCGCGTTGTACGACGTGGGGGAAGACGGCGTGTCGTTCTCGATCGGCTACGTGGTCGATCGGTAAGATGACCCGGCTGATGGCGGAACTCTCGGCCGGCGACGCGGTCGAGATCTGGGGGCCGCTCGGCCACGGGTTCCCGAGCCGCCCGCGGTGGTCGCGGAGGAACCGGCCGGGTCGACGCTGATGGTCGCCGGCGGGATCGGGCAGACGCCGTTTCTCGCCGCGGGGCGGGAGATCCTCGGCGCCGCGGCGTACGGCGACCGCGGCCGATTCGCCACGGCCGCTGCATCCGCCGGAACTGCTGTACGGGGCGCGATCGGCGGAGTACGTCGCGGACGTGCCGCGGTTCGAAGCGGCCGGCATCCCGGTCTACGTCGCGACGGACGACGGCTCGCTCGGGCATCATGGGTTCGTCACCGAGCTGTTGGAGCGGCGCTTGCGGGACGAGCCACGGCCGTCGCGGGCGTTCTACCTGCGGCCCCGGGCCGATGATGAAGGCGGTCGCGAGTCGCTGCGCGAAGCGGCGGGCGTGCCCTGCTGGGCGAGTCTCGAAAGCCCGATGGCCTGCGGGTTCGGGGCCTGCTTCAGTTGCGTCGTGAAGGTGCGGGAACCGGACGCCGCGGACGGCTGGGACTACCGCCGCAGTTGTCTCGAAGGACCGGTGTTCGCCGCGGAAACGCTCGTCTTCGACTGACTGTCGATGCCGTCGCCCGCCCCGGCGTCCGCGGATCGGCGTCCCGGCGTCGGCGGTTTGCGGAGCGCCCCCGCCGTACGTCACACTGCCGGCGTTCGCCCCGTCCCCATTCGCACGTCCGCCCGTATGACGCCGCTCGCCCTCTGCCTCGCCCCCCTCTGCCTGACCATGGGGGCCGCCGGCCCGGACCATCACGAAGAGGCGGAGTCCACAGACGGCTGGGTCTCCATGTTCGACGGCAAGACGTTGGAAGGCTGGAAGCTCGCGGAACACGACAGCTTCCGGATCGAGGACGGGCGCCATCGTCGCCGACGGACCCCGCGGCCACCTCTTCCACAACGCGGAGCTGACGGACTTCGAGTTCCAGTGCGAGGTGAAGACGACCCCCGGCAGCAACTCCGGCATCTTCATCTGCACGTCGTATCCAGGACGCAGGGCTGGCCCACGCAGGGGTACGAGGTGCAGGTGAACATCTCCCACGGCGACCCTCGCAAGACCGGTCAGCCTCTACCGCACCGTCGACATCCTTGAGGCCCCGGCGAAGGACGACGAGTGGTACACCCAGCACGTCGAAGTGCTCGGGAAGGACGTGACCGTCTCCGTCAACGGCAAGGTTTTGTACGCGCTTCGACGGAGCCGGACGGCGTCGCCGGTCCCAAGAAGCTCGGGAAGGGCGTGATCGCGTTGCAGGCCCACGATCCGAACAGCGTCGTGTACTTCCGCAACCTGAAGATCAAGGACCTCTCCGGTGAGTGAGGCTCCGTCAAACCCCGCCCGGATTGGCGCCCGCTGCGTCGTGCTGTCGATTCCCGGTCTGCGGGAACGCGACCTCGCAGCGATGCCGCGGCTGGGGGCGTTGATGAGCGACGGGGTGACGGTTCCGCTGGAACCGGCCTTCCCCGCCGTCACCTGTCCGGTGCACGCGGCGTTGACCACCGGCGTCGGCCCGTCGGAACACGGCGTGACCGCCAACGGGTTCTACTGGCGCGAGGGCGACGACGTGCCGGAGCACAGCCGCCCCGGCACGGTCGAACTGTGGACCGCCTGGGACGCCGCCGTGCAGGCCCCGCGGGTCTGGGACCGACTGACGGAGGCCGATCCGGCCCTGACCAGCGCCGTCTGGTTCCCGATGCCGGCGAAGGGGGCGACGGCGGAGACGATCTGCACCCCGGCGCCGATCCACAACCCGGACGGCTCCGAATCGCTGTGGTGCTACACCAAGCCGACGGAGTTGTACGGCGAGTTGAAGGACGCGCTGGGCCATTTCCCGCTGATGAACTTCTGGGGGCCGCTGTCCAGCGTGAAGAGTTCGCAGTGGATCGTCGATTCCGCCGTGCTCGCCCAGCGGTCGCACCCGACGCGGCTGGCGTTCATCTACCTCCCGCACCTCGACTACGCCGCCCAGAAGTTCGGTCCGGACAGCTCGGAGCACGTCGCCGCGGTCGGGGAACTGGACCGGGTGATCGGTGCGTTGGCTGACGGCCTCGCCGACGCGTTCGCCGAGGACGCCTGCACCTGGATCGTCGCGGGGGAATACGCCATCACGCCGGTCAGCGGGCCGGTGTTTCCGAACCGGGTGCTGCGGGAGGCGGGGCTATTCTCGCCAGTCGAGCGAGACGGCCTAGAGTCCTTTGATCCGGCCGAGACGCAGGCGTTTGCACTGTGCGATCATCAATTCGCCCATGTGTACGTGCGAGATTCCGACGAAGCGAACATCCGTCTCGCCGCGGAGGCGTTGCGGAGCGCCGACGGGGTCGCCGACGTGTACGTCGGAAACGAGCGGGCGGAGATCGGTATGGACCACCCCCGAGCCGGTGACATCGTCGCCGTCGCCGAGCCCGACCGCTGGTTCGCCTACTACTGGTGGCTCGACGACGCGAAGGCCCCGCCGTTCGCCCGCACCGTCGATATTCACCGCAAGCCGGGGTACGACCCGGTGGAGATGTTCCTCAAACCCGGCGCCCGCGAGACGCCGCTGGACGCGACGCTGGTGAAGGGTTCGCACGGCTTGACCCGCTCCACCGGCGGCGGGCCGGCGACGGACACGGTGTTGCTGATCTCCGACGCGGCCCTCCGCCCCGCCGGCGGGGCGGCGACCCATGCCGAGGTGCCCGGGCTCGTGCTGCGCTGTTTGACCTCCGCGGGGTGACCGACGCGGGGTGACGCCCCCGCGCCGGCGGGGCCGGTCCTGCGGGCGGCGCCGGCTGGGATGATCCGGCGGGGCCGCGGGCGCCGATGCCGGCTCTCATGTCCGCCCCCGCGCCCGCCGCCATTCCGCCGGAGGTCGCCCGGGTGCTGCGGGACGGGACGAATCGGGAACGGTTGGAGCTGATTCGCACCCGGGACGGGCTCACGGACGCCGTCCATGCGGAACTGCTGGCGGCGGTTGCCGGCTGGCGAACGTTGCTCCGCCTCGTTTGGCGTCACCCGGATGCGGCGGTGCGGCTGGCGGGGTTGAACCTCGTGGCCGACGCCGGTCTGCTGGGCGAGGGGCCGGCGGTGTTGGGGGCGTTGGACGATCCGAAGCCGGACGTGCGGGACGCGGCGGCGGCGGCGGCGGTTGCGTTGGCCGATGCGGCGGATGCGGCGATTCGTGCCGGCGGGGGCGACGAGCCGGGCCGGCGGGCGTTCGTCGCGGCGCTGGCGGCTCATTTGGTGACGGAGGGGCCTCAATCGGACGCGGCGGCGGGATGGCTGGCGGTCGCGGCGGCGGGCGGCGACGAAGAACTCGCCGCCGTCTCCGCCGATTCGATCGCCGGACCGAAGCTGGACGCCGCTCTGCAATCGGCCCGCCATCCGGGCGCCGCCCGCACGTTGCTCGGGCTGCTCAGCCTGCGGCGCCCACCGCGATCCGCGGTGCGGGCGGCCCAGCGAACCGACGCCGGATTCCTCATCCCGCTGCTCAAAACGGTGGCGCGGGCGGGTGCCGGATCGCTGCCGGGGTTGCCGCCGCTGGCGTGGCTGGCGGACGCCGGGCGACCTGCTCGCCGCGACGCCGCCAGACCTGCAAACGGCGATCGAGGAGCTCGCCGACCGTGTCTGCGAGCCCGGCGGCAGTCGACGGGCGGTGCGACTGTGGTTGATCGCCCGGGGCACCGCGGCGGCCCGGCGGGCGGCGGAACCGGTGCTTCGCGAACTGCCCGCGGACGCGAAGTGGCAGGCGCTCAATACGGCTCTCGCCTCGCCGGACGTGGACGTGGTGGCGTGGGCCGCGGAACTCCTGGTCGCCCACCGGGTGCCGGGCTGGCCGCGCCGGCTGTTGGCGTTGTCCTCACACGCCAGCGGGGCGGTGCGGGCCGCCGCCGCCGCCGCCCTGCGGGACGCCGCCGACGAGACCGCAGGTCGCCCCGGCCCGCCACGTTACGCCGCCCGCACCGCCGTTCGCACGACGGCTCGCCCAGTCCTCCGCACGAGCGTCACATCTGCTCTTCGAGCGACGGCAGCGCGTCGGTAACCCGGTGCACCCTCCCGTCGCCGTCCACGCAGGCCAGCACCGTGCGGCCCGTGGCGATCAGTTCGTCGCCCCGCCGCAGTTCGTAGGTGTGTTCCAGCTTCGCCGGGGTGACGCGGGAGACGGTCGTCGCGAGGGTCAACAGGTCGTCGTAACGGGCTGGGCGGCGGTACTTCACATGCGCCTCGACCACCACGAGGAACCGACCGGACGCCTCCACGTCCGCATAGCTGCCGCCGTCCGCCCGCAACGCTTCCGTCCGGCCGATCTCAAAATAGATCAGATAGCCGGAGTGATGCAGCACGCCCATCGCGTCGGTCTCGACGTAACGAACCCGGATCTCGGTGGTGTGGGTGCGGCTCATGGCGACTTCAGGAAACCTGCGTCGCCTGGGCGTAGGTGCGGCCGTCGCCGACGTCGGGGGAGGTCGAGAGGCGGTACAGCTTGCGGCCCTGCGGCGTCGGGTAATCGCGGTCGATGCAGGCTTGGCAAAGCCGCGACCGACCCAGCCGCAGCGCCGCCGCGATGCTGGCGACCGGCAGGTACGCGGAGTGAATCGGCGCCCAGGTCCTCCGCCATCGCCCGTTCGACTTCCGGGGAGAGGTCGCGGGGCGGTTCGCCGGGCTTCTCCAAGAACCGCGGGGCGAACAGTTCGCGGGAGGTGCTCATGTCGATCCCGTAAAAACAGGGGGCGACGATCGGCGGGCAGGCGACCCGCACGTGCACCTCGGCGGCCCGGCCGCGGTCGCGGAGCTGGTCGATCAGCGCCCGCATCGTCGTGCTGCGGACGATCGTGTCCTCCACGAGCAGCACCTTCCGGCCGGCGAGGATTTCCGGCAGCGGGGTGTACTTGAGGCGGGCCTTGTCCGCCCGGTTCCCGCCTTCGATGAACGTCCGGCCGACGTACCGATTTCGCAGCAGCCCTTCCAAACAGGGCACCGCGAGGCGGTAGGCCATCGCGTCCGCGGCGGCTTTGGCGGTGTCCGGGACGGGCACGACGATGGTGTCGTCGTCGGGGATCAGCTCTTCCTGATCGGCCAGCGCCTCGCCGAGGTGCTTGCGGACGGAATAGACGTCGCGGTCGTCCATGTCGCTGGCGACGTTCGCGAAGTAGATCCATTCGAAGAAACAGTGGGCGGTGTCGCGCTTCTCGCCCGGGGGTGGGGAGGCGAACCGTTCCGTCTCCACCCGACCGTCGCGGACGCTGACGACCGTGCCCGGTTCGACGTCCCGCACGCTCTCGTGCCGGAAGCCGAGATTCGTCGAGCGCGACGGACTCGCTGGCGACGGCGAACATTCGTCCCTCCCGCGCCCAGCAGAGCGGCCGAATACCGAGCGCGTCGCGGGCGGCGAACATCTCGCCCCGGGCGTTCAGGAATACAATATTATACGCCCCGTCCAGCCGCCGGCCGACGCGCGCGCATCAACTCCGCCGGCGTCCGGTGCGGGTCCTCGGACAGTTCCTTGGAGAAGAGGTGTAACAGAATCTCCGTGTCCGTCTCCCGGGAGAGGTGCCGGTCGCCCGCGGCGAGGATCTCGTCCCGCAGTTCGGTGTAGTTCGCCAGTTGCCCGTTGAAGCCGAAGGCGAACCACTTACGCAGTTCGAGGTGCCGACGCTCGAAGGGCTGGGCGTAGTTCGGATCCTCGGGACCGCAGGTGGCGTAGCGGACATGCCCGATGGCGGCTTCGCCGGCGTACTGGTTCATCAGGGCCTGGTACTTCGGCTCCCGGTTCAACCGGAAGACCTCCGTGACGCTGCCGACGCCCCGCAGTGTGCTGAGCACCTCCGCCCGGTGCGGGTTGAAGGAGGTCATCCCCGCGGCAAGCTGCCCGCGATTTTGGATGTCCAGCAGCACCCGGGGGATCAACCGGCTCGTCTGGTCCGGCCGGGGAACCTTGGCGACGAACGGGACCAGCGGGCTGGCGATCGGGTCGCCGGCGCGGTTCCAGTCCGCGGGGGCGTCGCCCGGCTCCGGCTCCGGGGGGAGGTGGTAGACCGCGGCGAGGCCGCACTCGTGATGCAGTTCCGCCATGGGGAGGGTCCGCCCTCGGCGGGCCGGTGGGGTCGAGACGCGGGGGGGACGCCGAAGCGGCGGGGGAGCGGCGCGGGAGCGGGCCGGTCCGACGTTATCCTATCGCCCGCCGTCCCCGCGGTCATCCGCCCCGAATCCCCGTCGAACCGCGTTTCGTCATCGTTCAACCGTTCGCATCCCCCGCCGACCGTACCCCGCCCTCCACGACGGCCGACCACGCGGAGTCTGCGCAGCAGGCGGTCGACGACGATCTCGGCCGGGTGCAACGTACGCTGGTGGTGAAGGTGGGCACCAACGTGCTGAGCGGCCCGGACGGCCGCCCGAACCGAGCCCGGATCGCCTCGATCAGCGCCCAGATCGCCCGCGCCCGCACCCCGGATCGGGGCGTGGTGCTGGTCAGCAGCGGCGGCGGTCGGGCGCCGGGCTGGACCTGCTGGGCCTGGATCGGCGCCCGACGGATCTGTCCCACCTCCAAGCCGCCGCCGCGGCGGGGCAGGCCCGGCTGATCCGCTGGTATGACGAGAGCCTGCGGAGCCACGGGCTGCGGGCCGCCCAGATCCTGCTGGGCGCCGACGACTTCCGAGACCGCACCCGCTACCTGAACGCCCGCAACACGCTGGCGACGCTGCGGGAGTTCGCCGCGGTCCCGATCGTCAACGAGAACGACACCGTCTCCACCGCGGAGATCTCGCTGGGCGATAACGACCGCCTCGCCGTGATGACCGCCGGGCTGGTGCCCTCCCCGCTGCTCGTGCTCCTCACCAGCGCCCCCGGGCTGTGCGAAGGGGATCCGGAGCAGATCGGCCGGCCGGGGGGCGGGACGGTGATTCCGCTGATCGAACGCTGGGACGACGGCCTGTTCCGGCTGGCCCGCAGCGCCGGAACCCGGCTGGGCACCGGGGGGATGGCTTCGAAGCTGGAAGCGGTCCGGGACGCCGCGGCCGCGGGCGTGGATACCATCCTCGCCGACGGACGGGAGGACGACGTGCTGGACCGCATCGCCGCCGGGCAGCCGGTCGGCACGCTGATCCGCGGGGAGCCGGACGCCCCGACCGCCTGGAAGCGCTGGATCGGCTTCACCCTGCTGCCCGCCGGCGAGGTGACCGTCGACGCCGGGGCGGTGCGGGCGCTGACCGAACGCGGCCGCAGCCTGTTGCCGATCGGCGTCACCGCCGTCGCCGGCGACTTCCCCCGCGGCGGCCCGGTGCGGGTTCTGACCACGGAGGGGCGGGAGTTCGCCCGCGGGCTGTCCAATTATTCCTCGAACGAACTCCGCCGCGTCGCCGGGCGCCGCACGGATCGTATCGCCGAACTGCTGGGCGGCGTGCCGGACGTGACGGTGATCCACCGCGACAACCTCACCCTCACCCGCCCCGCGGCGGGATGAGGGTTTGAAGGAGTGGCGGGACGCATGCCCATGAGGTCCGCCTGTGCGGGGAGGTGGCGAATCGGCAACGCGGGAGTCGCCGGGCGCCGCCGCAGAGCGACCGCCGGCTCCCTCGTCACGCCGCAGGGTTCCCGTGGCCCGTCCTTCTTCCCCCGCCGTTCGCCCCGATGTCAGACCTGCTGTTCAGCTTCTGGGGCGGCGTGTGCTGGTACGCCGCCTGGTACGCGAACTGGATCTACGAACTGTGGATCAACATCACCCCGCTGGGCTACATCGCCCTGTGCCTGGGGGTGATCGGCATCGGCTGGCTCGCGCTGAAGAGCGGCGTCAAAGCGTTCGGCGGGTGAGGGCCGTTCTCATCCCGCCCTCAACTCGTCCTCAAGCTCGTCCTCAAGCGACGGTCGCACCCGCCCGACGCTCCCACACGGCCGGATCGACCAGATGCTCCGGCCGACGGCCGGCGAGGGCGTCCGCGACCTGGCGGGCCGCCCGGGTGCGAAGTTCGAGCAAACTCTCCCGGCTGACGAACGCGGTGTGCGGCGTCATGACCGTCCGCGGATGCGTCGCCAGCGGGTGCCAATCACTTATCCCCCCGTCGCGGGACGACCGGCCCGGCGGCTCCGGCTCGAAGACGTCCAAGCCGACGGCGGACAGCCGTTCGCTCTCCAAAGCGGCGAACGCCGCGTCCTGATCCAGCAGCCCGCCGCGGGCGGCGTTTAGCAGGACGGACCCCGGCTTCATCTTCGCCAGGAACGCCGCGTCGACGAAGCGCTCCGTCTCCGCAGACAGCGGGACGTGCAACGAGACCACGTCGCTGCGGGCGAGCAGTTCGTCACGCGACACCATCTCGCAGCCGGTGCCGCGGTCCTCGTTCGCACGGTTCTGCCCGAGCACCGTCAGGCCGAACCCCAACGCCCGCGTCCGCACCGCGGCGGCGGTGCGGCCGAAGCCGATCAGGCCCAGCACGTTTCCGTCCAGGCGACGCAGGCCGGACGCCCGATCCGGGTTCCACTCTCCCGCGCGGACGGCGTTCACGCTGCCGACGACGTCCCGCCGGATCGCCAGCAGCAGGGCGAGCGTGTGATCCGCGACCTCCGGCACGCAGTAGTCCGGCACCCGCGTCACCGGCACGCCCAGGCGGGCGGCGGCGGGGAGATCAATGTTGTCCGTCCCCGTTCCCAGCCGCGCGACCAGCGCCAGCGGTTCGCCTCCCGACCCGCCCGCGTCCATCACCTCGGCGGAGATCGGCGTCCAGTCCGTCAGCAGCGCCGCCGCCCCGGCAATCTCCCGCACCAGCGTGCCCGTGTCGTTCGCCGAGGCCCGCGTCAGCGTCGCCCCGACCGTCGCCAGTTCCGCCCGTTCGACCGAGAGATCGTCCCACGGCACGTCGGTGATGAGGACGCGGGGCGAGCCGCTCACCCGTCCAGAATGCCGGTGAGGAACGGTCGCAGCACGTCCTCCGGGAACGCTGCGAAGCTGAACTCGCGGCTGGTGAGCAGCTTGTCGGCGGTCAGTTTCGCCTCCAGTTCGTGCAGTTCGGCCCGGGCGGCGGTTGCGGCGTCGGCGACGAACGGGGCGAGGGCGACGTTCGTCCGTTCAAACGCGTCGCGGCGGGCGGCGTTGGCGGGGGTGCGCGCCCGCCGTTCGGCCCGCGAGAGGCCGCGGGGGGCGGCGTCCTTCTGCTCCGCGACCAGTGCGTCCTTCCGGTCGATCCATGGCTGGGCGGCGGGCGGCGGGGGGTCGGGGAGGTGGCGATCCGGATTGAACCGCAGGTCCCGCAACCGCCGCTCCAATCGACCGACCTCCCGCGGGTCCGCCCCGTAGGACTCCGCAAACGGCAGGTGCACCGTCGCGGAAACCGCCGCGTACCCCGGCGGCTCCACCCCGAAGAACCGCCGCACGATGCCGTCGGTGACGGCGTCGTACGTCGCCCCGCCGATGCCGTGCAGAAACAGATCGCTGAGGCAGAGCCGGGAGAACAACGTGGTCGCCAGCGCCCGCGTGCGGAACCGCACCCCGCGGGCCGGCAGTTCCCGGAGGGCTTCGACGGCGCAACAGGCGTCCGTGGTCTCCGACAGCGGGAAGGTCGCCACGTCCGCGGCCTCGCCCGGCGGGCCGGCGGAGAGCGCCAACCGGCCCCGACCGATCGACCGCACGAACGCTCGCTGGCGAGTCGGGTTCGACGTGTCCCAGATCCAGAACGGCAGTTCAATCGCGTCCCCGCCGCTGCTTGACGACAGCCGGGCGAGCGGCGGGACGGGCCGGTTCTCCGCCTTCAATCCGGCGGCGTCGCGGTAAGCGTCAAGGGCGGCGTTGTGATCCTCCCGCAGCCGGGCGGCGTGGGCGATCAGATGGGCGGCGAACCACAGGAACGGCTCCGATTCACACACCTCGCCGATTGGAACCTCCAGGTTCGACAGCCCCCACTGATCCTCCACGCCCCGCCGAAACGCCGTCAGCCGGTGGGACAGTCGGTCCCCGCAACAGGCCCGGCCCCAGTGATCCGCGGCGAGCGGTCGCAACCCGAAGCGCCCCAGCGCCTCGTTCAACCGCAGCCCAAAGGAGTCGAACAGAATCGGATCCCGCACCGCCGCTTCGCCCCACGGGCGGGGGGTGCGGTCGGCATCAAATGGCACGGACTTCGATCCGCGGCGCCTGCCGCGTCCCCGCCGGCGCCCGCACCCGAGTTCCGGGCAGCAGGTCCGAATCGATCACCAGGTTCAAAGCCGTGCCGCCGCCGGTCTCAGGTGAACAGCGGCGGGCGACGCGGCCGAGGGCGAAGTTCTTCGCCCACACGCCGGGGTGAAATAGTTCCGGCTGATGCCCGCCGGCGATCAGCGTTGCGGCCGGGGTCGGATCGTCGACCTCCACGCCCAGCGACCGCGTGTAGATCGCCGCGGCGGACAGCGTCGTCTCCCGCGCCCAATCCCGCAGCGCCCCGAGCGTGCGCCCTGCACGTCAACGGACTCCGCGACCGACGCCGCGTTCGCCTCCGCCAGTGCCGGCAGATCGTCCAGCGGGGGCACGGACAGCGTCGCCCGATCCTCCCGCGGCACCCGCAGGGAATCCGCATGCGCAGCGGAGAGCGGGGCGGCGGCGGTCAGGGCGGACTTCACGGGCGGGGGCGGGCGGGGTTGAATGGTAGCCGCCGGAGCCGATCCGACGGCGCGGCGATCGGATCGGGGGGCCGTCAGTCCGGGAGCACGAGGAACGACGCGGCGTCCGGCTCGGCCGGCAGGTCCGGGTGGCGGGCGAGTTCCGCGGCCAGCACGTCTCGATAGTGGGCCAGCCGGGCGGCGGATTTGTCGAGCGACCCGCCGAAGCTGCGTTCCTCCTCAAGATACACCCGCGGCACGGGGCGCTCGACGATCCTCAGCCCCGCCGCGGCCGCCTGCACCCAGAGTTGCAGCGGCATCGCATACCCGCGATCGGTGATCGCCAGCTTCGACAACGCGGAGACCCGGTACGCTTTGAACCCGCAAAAGGCGTCCGTCAGCGTCACGCCGAGGGCCGGATTCAGCCGGGCGTTCAGGAAGCGGGTGACGAGGCGGTTGATGGCCCGACGGTCCTCCGGGGCGTCGCTGTCCCCGGCGAACTCCGCGGCGTACCGGCTGCCGGAGACCATGTCGACCGGTTCTTCGCTCGGCGGATCGAGGGCGTCGGAGAGGGCGGGGATCAGCGCCGGCTGGTGTTGGCCGTCGCAATCAATGGTCACGAGCCGGTCGTACCCCAGTTCGACGGCGGCGTCGAACGCCGCGGCGAGGGCGGCGCCGTACCCGCGATTCTCCGGGAGATGCAGGACCGTCAGTTCGTCCCACTCCGCGGCGAGTTCGTCCAGCAGCGGGCCGCTGCCGTCGGTGGAGCCGTCGTCGACCGCCAGGATCGCGTCCGCGTACCGTCGCACCTCGCCCAGCACGGGGCGGAGATGGCTGACTTCGTTGTAGACCGGCAGGGCGGTCAGCGTGCGGGGCGGGGGCGAAACGGGCACGCTCGTGGAGAACGGGGAGGGCGGGTCGACTCGGCGGCCGAGCAGCGGCACGGCAGTGTAAAGGCTCTGTGAACGGCGACCACGCCCCGCGGGCGTGGCGGCGGGTGGGGGGAACCCCGCCGCGCCTGCGGGTCGTGCGACGCCGGTGGGGCGGGTTTCGCGGGATCGGCCGGATCGGTCGGTTGTCGGGCCGGGGGGGCCGTTCCACAATGAGGGGAACGCTTCGCATCCCGCACTCCGGACCGATCCCATGGCCTACACCCTCCCCGACCTCCCCTACGCCTTCGACGCGCTGGCCCCCAGCATTGATGCGAAGACGATGGAGATTCACCACGACAAGCACCACGCCGGCTACGTCGCCAAGCTGAACGCCGCCCTCGAAGGGCACGACGCCCTCGCCGCCCACCCGGTCGAGGATCTACTGGGCATCCTGTCCTCCGTGCCTGCCGACAAGCGTACCGCCGTCCGCAACAACGGCGGCGGGCACGCCAACCACAGCTTGTTCTGGACGATCATGAAGCCCGGCGGCGGCGGCGCCCCGACCGGCGATCTGGCCGCCGCGATCGACAGCGCCTTCGGCTCCTACGAGAGCTTCAAGGAGCAGTTCGAGAACGCCGCCAAGACCCGCTTCGGCTCCGGCTGGGCTTGGCTGAGCGTCGACGGCGGCGCCCTTAAGGTGGAGAGCACCCCCAACCAGGACAGCCCGCTGATGGAGGGTCGCACGCCGATCCTGGGTCTGGATGTCTGGGAGCACGCCTATTACCTCAACTACCAGAACAAGCGGCCGGACTACGTCTCCGCCTTCTGGAACGTGGTGAACTGGGACGAAGTCGCCAGCCGCTACGCCGCCGCCAACGGCTGAGCGAGCCGGCCGCCCTGCCCAGCGGCGCCCCGTCGGCACGACCGGCGCATCCTCCCGACACCGCAGGTCCGTCCTCACCGGGCTGCGGCCGGCGGGGGCGGGGCGGCGGGGTCGATGGGGAGGTGGTGAGATTCACGTTCCGATCCGCCGTCTTCACCCTCACGGCAGGCGCGTGCCTGCTGGCGTTCGCCGGGTGCGGGTTGCCCCGGCACGTCGCGGCGCGGCCGGACTACGATCTGCCGATGGGCTTCAGCGGCACCTATCGGCTCGGCCTCGTGCAGGCGGGCGAGGTTCCCGCAGGTCCGACGGACCGCGAGGCGTTCGACCGGCTGGACGTCGGCCCCCGGCGGACGCCGGCCGGTCCGTTCGCGGAGCCGCTGCCGATCACGCCGTCGCTGGATCATGCGTTCGATGCTGAAACCGGAACCCCGCCGGGGCTGCCCGCCCCGTACCAGCCGGTTCCCGGACCGTTCGCGGCCCCTGCGACCGGGGAACCGGCGGGGGCGGAACCGATCGGGGGTCCGCTGGCGCGACTTGAGCGGCTATAGTGCATCTCCCCACGATGGCAGGACGCCGCCCGACTCTTCCCCGCGTCTCCTCTCCCCCTGACGACCCCGGTGCGACGGTGACGGTCGGCACGCTGCTGGTGACGATCGGGCCGGACGCCGGTCGCCGGTTCACCCTGCCGACCGCGGATCTCGCCGCCGCGGAGATCGTTCCCGTCGGCATCGGCCGGGGGACGGCGAACCCGGTCCGTCTGCGGGACACCGAGGTCTCCCGCCGGCACGCGATGGTTCGCTGCGGCGACGCCCGGTACACACTCGCGGACGTGGGCAGTTCAAACGGCACGCTGGTCAACGGGACGAAGCTGGACGGCCCCGCGACGCTCCGCGACGGCGACCGCGTGCAGGTCGGTCGCACCACGCTGCTGTTCTCGCGGCCGTCCGACGACGACTCCCGGGCCGGGGTGAGCCTCGTCGGGTCCGGCGGGGACGACCCGAGCGAGACGGCGTTGTCCGTGCTGTCGCCGGGTCGCGGACGCCGGCCGGCGCCCGGGGCGGGCTCCGCGGCGACGACCTTGCAGGTGCTGTACCGGGTCGCGGAGGAGGCGGTTCGACCGACGCTGAACACGGAGCAACTCCTCGGCCGTCTGTTGGATCTGGCCCTGGAAGCCGTCGGCGCCGAACGGGGGTGCGTGCTGCTGAAGGATTCCGAAGGCGCCCTCCGCCCCGCCGCCCGCCGGGATCGAGACCACAGCGACGCCGTCGGCGTGGTGGACGCCGACCCGATCGCCCGGGGCGGCCGGCCGATGCCGGTCAGTCGATCGATCGCGGACCACGTGCTCAGCACCGGTCGGGCGCTGCGAACCGGCAACGCAGCCTGCGATTCGCGGTTCGACCCGACGCAAAGCATCATGGCCGCCGGGGTGAAGGAAGCCCTCTGCGTGCCGCTGCGGGGCCGGGACGACGTGGAAGGGGTGATGTACCTGGACACCACCGCCGACGCCGGCTCCAGCATCCTCGCCCCCCTGCCCGAGCGCTTCACGGACGACCATCTGCACATGCTGTTGGCGATCGGCCGACAGGCGGCCCTCGCCGTGGAGGCCGTTCGCTACCAATCCGCCCTGGTGCGGGCGGAGCGGTTGGCGGCGGTCGGGCAGACGATCTCCGCGTTGTCGCATCACATCAAAAATATTTTGCAGGGCCTCGGCGGCGGCGGGCACCTCGTGAAGACCGGGCTGGATCGCCATGACGAAGCCCTCGCCCGGCAGGGCTGGGAGATCGTGGAGCGGAACCAGCACCGCATCCTGCACCTCGTCACGGACATGCTGACGTTCGGCAAGGATCGCCGGCCCGAACTGGAGCGGGGCGACGTGGCCGCCACCGTGGCGGACGCCGTCGGACTGGCGCGGGCGCGGGCGGCGGAGGTGGGGGTCGAGGTCGATCTGGACGCCGCCGCGGTGCCCCCGGCATGGTTCGACGCGGACGCGATGCACCGGGCCGTCCTGAACGTCGCCCTGAACGCCGTCGACGCTGCCGCCGAGGGCCGTGACGCCCGCGGCGGCACCGGCGGGCTGGTGCGGATCAGCACCGCGCACTGGCCGGAATCCGATTACGTGGGAGTGAATATCTCCGACGACGGCCCCGGCGTGCCGCCGCACCGGGCCGAGGCGATCTTCGAACCCTTCGAGAGCGGCAAAGGCTCCAAGGGCACCGGGCTGGGCTTGGCCGTGAGCCGCAAAATCCTGCGGGAGCACGGCGGAGACATCACCGTCGAGAGCCGCGGCGCCGGCGAACGGGATCGCGGGGCCACCTTCCACCTCGCCTGGCCCCGCCACGACGACGACCGCGCCGGCGGCGGCGAAACCCACGCGGACTGACTGCCCGCCCCGCCGGCGCCCGCCGGGAAATCTCGCGGAGTCGCGGCGGACGGCGGCGGCGGCGGTTCGGGAACGGGCGGGGGCGGGTTACCATTGAGTCGCGCTCCGGTCCCTCCGCGTCACGCCCGCTTCCCGGCTCTCGTCCCGTATGCAGTCCAGCGGCAACACTGTCGAACACCAACGGCTCAGCCGCCGCCGTCGCCCGCGTGCCCGGCAGCAATTGGCAGCGGTGGGGGCCGTACCTGTCCGAACGCCAATGGGGCACCGTCCGCGAGGACTATTCCGCCGACAGCAGCGCCTGGAAGTACCTCCCCCACGATCACGCCCGCAGCCGGGCCTACCGCTGGGGCGAGGACGGGCTGATGGGCTTTACCGACCGCGAATGCCGCCTCTGCTTCGGCTTGGCGTTGTGGAACGGGGAGGACGGCATCTTGAAGGAACGCCTGTTCGGCCTCGACGGCCGCGAGGGGAACCACGGGGAGGACGTGAAGGAGTGTTATTATTATCTCGACGCCACCCCCACCGGGTCGTACTGCAAGGGGCTTTATAAATACCCGCACTCCGCGTTCCCCTACCGGGAGCTGCTCGAAGAGAACGCCCGCCGCGGCCGCGACGTGCCGGAATATGAACTCACGGACACCTCCGCCTTCGACCGCGGCCACTGGGACGTGCTGTGCGAGTATGTGAAAGGCAGCCCGAACGACATCCTGATCCGCGTGACGGTCACGAATCAGGGGCCGCTGAGCACAATGCACCTCATCCCGCAGTTGTGGTTTCGCAACACCTGGAGTTGGGGCCGCGACGGCGAGGAAGGGGCGTGGCCGACGCCGGAAATCCGTCTCGACCGCTCCGCCGGCTGTCTCAAAACCGAACATGCGAGCCTGGAACCCTTCAACTTCTGGGCCGGCCCCGGACTGCGCAACAAGTCGCCGCGGTGGCTGTTCACCGACAACGAGACAAACCGGGCTTCGCTCTTCAACGCCGACAATCCGGACCCGTTCTGCAAAGACGCCTTTCACCGCGTGATCGTGCACGCGGAAAAGGGCGTGGTGAAGCGGAAGCGGGCCGGCACCAAGGCCGGTTGTCATTATAAGATGCGTGTCAAGCGCGGCGGGGAGGTGGTAATCGAACTACGGCTGTCTAACGAGCGCGAGAGCCCCGAGGAACCGTTCGGGCCGGCGTTCGCGGAGCTGTTTGATCGCCGCCGCGACGAGGCGGACGCTTTTTACGATGCCAAGTACCCCACGGGGATGCAGCCCGCGGATCGCCTGATCTGCCGGCAGGCTGACGCGGGGCTGATCTGGACGAAGCAGTTTTATCATTATGTCGTAAAGGATTGGCTGGAGGGCGATCCCGCACAACCGCAGCCGGCGGAAGCGCGCAAGGTGGGCCGCAATAGCGAGTGGCCCCACCTGTTCAGCCGCGACGTGCTCACGATGCCGGACGCTTGGGAATATCCTTGGTTCGCCGCCTGGGACACGGCGTTTCACTGCGTCGCGTTCGCCCGCCTCGACCCGTTTTTCGCCCGGGACCAGCTTATCCTGTTCCTGCGGGAGTGGTATATGCACCCCAACGGGCAGATCCCCGCCTATGAATGGAACTTCTCGGACGTGAACCCGCCCGTCCACGCCTGGGCGGTGTGGCGGGTCTATCAGATGAGCGGCGAGCCCGGCAAACGCGACCGCGCGTTCCTCGCCCGCGCGTTTCAGAAGTTGATGATGAACTTCACCTGGTGGGTGAATCGTAAGGATCCGACCGGCCGCAACGTCTTCGGCGGCGGGTTTCTGGGGCTGGATAACATCGGCGTGTTCGACCGCTCCAAAAATCTGCCGGAGGGCGGCCACCTGGAGCAGGCCGACGGCACCGGCTGGATGGCGTTCTTCTGCGCCAGCATGCTCTCGATCGCCTTTGAACTCGCCAGCGAGGATCCGGTGTACGCGGACGTCGCCAGCAAGTTCTTTGAACACTACATCGCCATCGGCCACGCGATGAACACCGCGGGCGGGTCCGGGTTGTGGGACGAGGAGGACGGCTTTTATTACGACCGCCTGATCTGCGGCGAGCGGGCCTTCACGATGAAGCTCCGCAGCATGGTCGGCATCGTGCCGCTGTTTACGGTGGACGTGCTGGAAGATCGCACGATCGACCGGTTGCCGAACTTTCGCAAGCGGATGCGGTGGTTCCTGAAGAACCGCAAGGAGATGCTGGCCGGCCTCGCCTATATGGAGCAGGATTGTCCCGAGGGCGAGCAGGGCCTGCGGCTGCTCAGCGTGCCGACGCAGGAAAAGCTGGACCGGATCCTGACCTACGTGCTCGACGAGCAGGAGTTCCTCAGCCCGTACGGCGTGCGGAGCATGTCCAAGATCTACGACGACGAGCCGTACGTCTTCAAGATGGACGGCGCCACTCATGAGGTCCGCTACACCCCCGCGGAAAGCCGCACCTCGATGTTCGGCGGAAACAGCAATTGGCGGGGGCCGGTCTGGTTCCCGCTCAATTTCCTGCTCGTCGAAGCGCTCCAACGGTTCCACCGTTATTACGGCGACGCCTTCCAGATTGAATGTCCGACCGGGAGCGGCACGACGATGACGCTCGCGGAGGTCGCCCAAGAGACTCGAACGACGGCTGATCTCCCTGTTCCAGCCGGACGAGAACGGCCGTCGGCCCTGTCACGGGGAGGACGCCCGCTACGCCGACGACGAGGCGTGGCGGGACCTCGTCCTCTTCTATGAGTACTTCGACGGCGATAACGGCCGCGGGCTGCGGGGCGAGCCATCAAACCGGCTGGACGGCGCTGGCCGGGTTTATGCTCGAACACGTCGGCGGTCGCGACGAAACCGACGAACTCGGCCCCGGGATGGAAAGTTAGACCGCCGGATGCTCGCCCGTCTCGCCCTGCTGTTCGTCCTCGTGCCGGCCGCGGAACTGGCGCTGCTGGTCTGGCTGTCCGGCAAGATCGGCGTGTGGGCGGAACTGGCGCTGATCGTCGCCACCGGGTTCGCCGGGGCGGCGTTGGCCCGCTATCAGGGGGCCGCCACGCTCCGCCGGTTGCGGGCGGACGCGGCCGCGGGTCGAGCCGCCCGCGGACGCCGCGGTCGACGGCGTGCTGATCCTCCTCGCCGGGGCGCTGCTGCTCACGCCCGGGCTTAATGACGGACGCCGTCGGGTTCTCGCTGCTTGATCCCCGGGCTCCGCCGGCAGATGAAAAGGCGTGTCGTCGAACGACTTGAAGCGGCGGGTGAAGATGTCGCGTCGCGACGTTCGTCCCGCCGGGGGCGCGGCCGGACGTGGTGGAGGTCGAACCGCGGTCCGTCCCTCCCGCCTCACAAACGCGGACAGGCGACGCGCCCGCTCTCGAGGGACGCGTGCTGCCTGCCGGCGACCATGAACCGTAGACGGTTCTCAATACAGCGAGTACACCTTCGGGTCGTCCACGACGAACGGCGTGCCCCATTCGCGGCCGTTGTTCTTGCTCAGCGAGTTGAAAAACAGCGTGACGAACTGCTCGCACTGGTAGCCGTAGGGGAAGGCGCTGCCGACGTGATCGGCGACGGTCAGTTCGTCCACGCCCTCGGACAGGTAATAATGACAGCGGCCGTCCGGGGTGTAGCTCATGCCGACCGTCCACCAGCCCGGCTTGCGGATCACCGGGCCGCGGTAGTCGTTGCCCTGGTTGTTGCCGCGAACGATCCAGGCGGCGCACGGCTCGCTTTTGCCGTCCATCCCGTCCGGCATGTACTGAACGAAGAAGCCGGGCCAGTAGGGTTCCTGCTTGGTCACGGTGCGGGCGAACAGGAACTTGCCGGTCTGTTCCTGGATCGGTGGTCCGGCAGGCGCCGCGGATGCCGAAGTGACTGCCTTTAAAGTCGCTCCAGTCTTTCCACTCCGGCATCCAGACCCGCACCGTGAAGCTGGGCGAGCGACTGACCGGGATCTGCCCGACCTTCTGGGAGCAGTTCAGGATCAGGTCGTCCTGCATCGGCTCATAGCTGGTCCGGCCCGGGGATGCCGCTGTTGAGCGTGCAGATCAGCAGCTCCCCTTGCTGCCCGGCAGACCGTTGGGGGGGGTGGGGATGCGGAGGATATGGTCCGGCATCGCCCCGCTTCATCGATTCCGCCCCAGAACCCGTTGGCGCTGCGGCCGGCGGGAGAGCGGCGCTGGTTATCGTCCTCGTTGGACGACTTCGGGCCGTTGGGGATCCACTGCCAGTTTTCGTCCTCGAAATCGTCGAGGGCCTTCGTCAGCAGTTTGCCGCTGCCGGGCACCACGCCCTGGGCGTTCGCCGCCGGGCAGGGCGGACGACGCGACGCACGACGCCGCGCGGCGAGGAGCAGATGACGAGCGGGCGCGGCACGGCGGCGATCCGGTGGAATGGGCGAATGTTCGTCCTCCTCTCATCGGCCGCGGCGGGCCGCACCGCACTGTTCGCGCGCGGCGGAACGTCCGATTTCTCCACTTCCGTCCCGTTAATCGAACAGGTCCGCCTGCGCTTTCACCGCGTCTCCCGGCAACGGGACGTCGGCCAGGCCCGCGAACCGCCGCAGCGTGGCGGGGGCGTGGCCGGCGAAGTCGTTGTTGCTAAGCACCCACACCGCCGCCGGGCAGGTCGTGTCGCAGGCCCGCGACAGCCGATCGCGCCACCAGGAGAGCCGCGGGGTGGGATCGAAGAGTTCGTGATCGTCCGTCTCGAACCGCCCGTGCTTGCCGAGCAGCCGAACGTATAGGAAGTCCGTGGTCGGCACGATCCCCGCCGCCGCGGGCAACTCGTCCAGATCGCTCGCCACCAGCGCCGCCGCCGTGCCGCCGCAGCGCGTGGTACGTCTCCGGTACGAGCCAGGAGGCGTCGCGAAACTCGACGGCGAAGCGTACGTCCTGCGGAGCGTACCCGCAGCAGTTCCTCCACCGCCGGCAATTCGCCCACGCCATGGTGCGGACCGAACTGCAACAACACCGCCGCCCAGCTTCGGCCCCAGTTCGCCCGCCACATCGAGGAACTCCGCCAGCGGGCCGGCGGCGTGTCGCAGGTCGCCGTCGTGGGTGATCGCCCGCGGCGCCTTCAGGCTGAACCGGAAGTCCTCCGGCACCTTCTCCGCCCACGCCCGCACCCGGTCGCGGGTCGGCAGGGCGTGGAAGGTGGTGTTCAATTCGATCGCGTCAAACCGGGTGGCGTAGTACGAGAGCCACTTCGACTGCGGCAACCCCGGCGGGAAGAACGGCCCCCGCCACCCGCGGTTGAAGTAGCCGGTCGTGCCCAATCGCCACCGCATCCCGCGGCTCCCTCAGGCCAGCGAGGCGAAATACCGCACGGTTTGCTCGATCCCGTCGTGGAAGGGAACCGTCGGCTCCCAGCCCAGCCCCGCCTTCGCCGCGGAGGGATCGACCACGCTGCTGTTGAGATCGCCGGAGCGGTCCGGTCCGTGTTCGGCCGCCGGCGGATCGGAGCCCGGCCGGACGGCCTTCACCCCGTCCCGGACCGCGGCGGCGAGGGCGTTGACGTCCGTCGCGATCGCGGTCCCCACGTTGAAGGCGGAGAACCCCGCCGGCACCTCCCCGGTCAACGCCCGGACGTTCGCGGCGGCGACGTCGGAGACGTGCACGTAATCCCGGACGGCGGCGCCGTCGCCGAAGATCGTCGGCGCCTTCCCGGCCAGCCCCTTCTGACTGAAGATCGCCACCACGCCGGCCTCCCCGTGCGGGTTCTGCCGCGGCCCGTAGACGTTGCTGTAACGCAGCGCGATCGTGGTGAGGCCGTGCACCGCGGCGTAGAACCGCAGATAATCCTCGCCCGCCTTCTTGGTGATGCCGTAGGGGGAGATCGGCTCCAGCGGGTGATCTTCCGCGGCCGGCGTTCCGCCGGAACCTCGCCGTACAACGCCCCGCCGGTGCTGGCGAACGTCACCCGATCGCAGCCGGCGGCGCGGGCCGCTTCGCACACGTTCAACAGGCCCAGCACGTTCGTTTCCGCATCGAACGCCGGCTCCCGCACGCTGCGGGAGACGCTCATCTGAGCCGCTTGATGACAGACGCGATCCGGCTTCGCCTCCGCGAAGACCCGGTCCACCGCCGCCCGGTCGCGGATGTCCACGACGTGCAACGGCACGTCGGCCGGCAGGTTGTCGCGGGATCCGCTGCTGAGGTCGTCCAGCACGACCGCCTCGTGCCCTGCGGCGCAGCAGCCCGTCCACGATGTGGGAGCCGACGAAGCCGGCGCCGCCGGTGACAAGAATCTTCATAGATGGTCCGTAGGCGAGCGGTGGGCGTCAGCCCCCCGTGTTCGGGGCAGGGTCCGACGAGTCGAAGCCGTCATGTTAGCAACCGGTTCGCGATGCTGACCCCGGACAGCATCGCCCCCACGATCCCCAGGTACCCCTGGTCTGTCCCGATGACGTGCAGCCCGTCCAAGCCCGTTCGCCCGTCCCGCAGCTTCGTCGCGGAGCCGTACACCGCCCCGTTGGGGTGCCCGGTGAACCGGGTGATCGTGCTCGGCGTAAATACATCGGTGTCCAGCGCCTTCGCCGCGTGTTCGCCCGTCAGGTCCGGCAGCACGCCGAAATCGCGCCCGGCGTTCAACGCCGCCTCGTGCCACCGGGCCTTCTCCTTGCGATAGAAGTGCGGTTCGAGGCCCTTCCCAGTACGCCGGATTCGCCAGCACGGTGAGCCGCAGGCAACCCTCCTCGTGCGGCGTGTCGGCAGACTCGGGGTAGAGGTAATTATCCGGCGAGCAAGCGATCCCGCTGGTCAGATCGCAGGGTTCGTCCGGGTTTGCGTAGCGGAACCGATCGCCGGCGGCAGGGTCGCGGGAGGAATAGAAGGTCACGGTGTCGTCGTAGCCCAGTTCGCTCGCGGGTCGGTCCAGGATGCTGATGCTCTCCACGAACGACAGCGGGCCCGGCGTGGTCGGTAGCTTCGCCGCGTCGCCGGCCAGCGCCGCGGTCTGGGGGAGGCCGGCGGAGGAGAGGATCTGCGGGGCGTCGATCTGTGTGCCGTCGTCCAGCGTCACGCCGAGGGTCTTCCCGCCCCCGCTCCCGTCGGAAACTGAGCGGATCGCCTGCACCCCGTGACGCAACCACAGATCCCCGCCGAGGGCTTTGTACCGCTTGGTGAGCGACTTCAGGATCGGCTTCACCCCGTCCGCGTGGTCGGCCGAACCCTTCGCGGTAGAGCGCCCGCCAGAGGATCGCGAACTGCCGCCAGTCGCAATCGTGCGGCGTGGGGCTGCCGTAGAACAGCACCGGGGCGAACAGCAGGTCTTCTAAGCAGCGGGTCTTGATGAAGCGCCGTACCCGCTCCCGGCTGGGCTGAAAGGCGGGGGATTCGTCGAAGGTGTCCGCGGACATCGCCGCGGCGTCGAGCTTCCGGAAGCCGTCGATCTGGTCCGGGAACCGCTCGGCGACGTCGCTTTGCAGCCGCTCGAAATCGTTGGTGAACCGCAGGCTCGCCCCCGGCATCACCACCCGACTGCCGCACTGCGGGGCGAGGTCGAACTCATCCCAGGAGATGCGAAGCTGCCGCAGGAGCTTCGCCAGCGGCCCCAACGGCTTGAGCGTCGGCGGGCGAAAGTTCGTGACCGCGTGCAGCCCCACGTCGTGACGCCGCCCGCGGAGCTGATAAAAGCTGTTCAGCCCGCCGATCGTCGTGTGCCGTTCGAGAATCGCCACCCGCTTTTCAAAGTGCGCCAGCCGAATCCCCGCCGCGAGGCCCGACAGGCCGGCGCCGATGATGAGGACGTCGTAGGTGCTTGCGGGCGAAGCCATGGCGAGCGGTGGGCGTCAGCCCTCCGTGATGTTCGAGGGCGTGCGAGAACACGGAGGGCTGACGCCCACCGCTCGCCTTCTTCAGACGGCGTACGTCCGCCAGCTTCGGCTCCAGATAATTCACCGTGCCGTCCATCGTGTTGAGGTGCGGGTAGTCCTCCTCGGGGATCTGCACGCGGTAGCGTTTGCGCAGCTCCATCACGATGTCCAGGAAGTCCATGGAGTCCAGTTCCATCTGCTCCCGGAACGGGTCGGCGTCGTTGAGGTCGGTGAGATCCTCGTCGGGGGCGATATTCTCGAGGATGTCGAGAATAACCCCGCGGATTTCGGGACGGGTCATAGAGCACGCTTTCATCAAAAGGTTCGACTGGGTCGCCCGACGGTCAGTTCGTCCAGGCCGACAGAACGTCGGTCGGGCGGCCGCTTGACGATCACGACGGAATTGATGCCGAGCATCCCGAACGAGTTGTTCAGGACGTGGTCCACCCGACCGCCGCGGTCGTTCTGGACGCCGCGGCTCGTTCGCCACGAGGTTCGGCACCGGGCAGTTCGGGTCCGGGTCGGGCAGTTGATGGTGGCGTGGACGACGCAGTCCGCGAAGCTGGGCAGGTTGCCGAGCAGTTCCAGCACGCCCGCGGCGCCCATCGCGTGACCGATGAACGATTTCGTGTTATTGACCGCCGGCGGAGTCGATCGAATCCCCGAAGGCGGCGCCGATCGCGGTGGCTTCCTCAATGTCGCCCTGCACCGTGGCGGTGGCGTGGGAGGAGAGAATGTCGATCTCGCCCGGCCCGAGCCCGGCCCGTTCGAGACCCATCTCCAGGCAGCGGGCCTGCCCGGTGCGGCTGGGCAGGACGAAGTCGCTGGCGTCGCTGTTCATCGCGTGGCCGACGATCTCCCCGTAGACCTTCGCCCCGCGTCTTCTTGGCGGAGTCGAGCCGTTCGAGCGTCACGATCCCGCCGCCCTCCGCGACGACGATGCCGTTGCGGGCGAGGTCGAACGGTCGGCAGGCCTCCGCGGGGCTGCCGGCGCCGCAGCAGGCCAACGCCCCCTGGGCGGCGAAGGAGGCGAAGATCCCGAAGGTGTGAATCGATTCGCTGACGCCCGCCGCACAGGGCCATGTCCACTTCGCCCAGCCGCAGCATCTGGCAGCCCTGGATCAGCCCGGCGTTCCCCGCGGCGCAGGCGGCGCCGAGGGTGTAGTGGGGGCCGGTGATCTTCAGGGACAGCGTCACCTCGCCCGCCGGGTTGTTGGCGACGGTGCGGGGGTTGTGGTGGTGGCTCCAGACCTTGGTGTCGTACTCGAACTGGGAGATCTCGAAGATCTCGTTTTCGGTCTCGACGTTGCCGTGCTCGGTGATGCCCAGGTAGACGCCGACGCGCTCCTTGTTCATCTCCGCCCAGGCGCAGGCCGCTGTCGGCGATCGCCTCGTGGGCGCAGTAGACGGCGACGGAGCCGGCTCGGGTGCCGCGGCGGACTTCGCGGCGCTTCTGGTGCTTGAGCGGGTCGAAATCGCACACCCCGGCCAGCACCGGCGGCATGTAGCGGGTTTCGAACGGGACCACGCCGCTTTTGCCGGCCAGCAGCGCGGTGCGGTACTCCGCGAGGGTGTTGCCGTTGGGCGCAGTCATCCCGACGCCGGTGATGACGATCCGCTCATGATCGGGGCGGTCGGACATCCGGGCGACGCTGAAAGGAACCAGTGGATCTGAAGTGGCGACGGCCGGACGGGCTCGCGGTGCGGACCGGCGACGGGCGAAGCGGGGGATGCTACAGGCCCGACGGACGATCGGCCACGGCCCCGGCCCCGTGATTGACCGAAGAGTGACGCACTGGCCGACTGCGTGCGCTTCCGTGACGACCCATTCACCGAAGCGTGACCGCCGATGCGTGTGAACCCGCCCACGTTTTGACGGACCGATTGACCGATCGGCTGACGGACCGGCTGACGGACCGGCCGTGCCGCAGTCTGTCGACGGCGACCGACGCGGGCCGATCGGCCGGCGGGACGGGCTTGCGTTCGGGGGCGGGGCCGAACTAGCACCCGCGGCGTCGCCTGACAGTTTCATTCGCCCTTCCCCGATCCGGACCCGACGCCGCGATGTGGTGCCCGAGTTGCCGCCGTGACGTCGCCGCGGCCACCGATGGGGTCGGCGCTAGGTCGGCCCCAAGGGCGGGGGCGGCGCCGCGGTCTGCGTCTCCTGCGGCGGCCCGGTGACGGACAAGCGGCCGTCCCTGTCCATCGCGGACGAACCGCCCGCCGCCCGCAGAGCCCGGGAATTGCTGGACCGCTGGAGCCACCTCTTCGAGGAGGGCGGCGCCGCGAAGCTCGCCGAGGGTTACGAACGCCGCGACGAGGTCGCCTCGTCCCCGCACCCGTCCCCGCACTCTGCCCCGCACTCCTCCCCGGAAGTGGCTTCACAGCCGGCCCCCCAACCAGCGCCGCAGCCGGTTCCCCCGCCGGCCCCCCAACTGCAACCCGCAATCGCCCCGCAAACCGTCTCCGCGACGGTCGCGGTGGCGGACCGGCCGGCACGCGGCAAGCGCGTCCGCACCCAGCCGCCGCAGTGGCGATTCGACGGCGAACACGGCACCCCCGCGGAAGCCGCAGCGGGACGCAGCGCCGCCGTCTCCCCACCACACACCGTCCCGCTGAACGCCCCGCGGGTGCACGCGGGACACGCGCCCGGCCCCTCGGCGCCGCACTTTGATCCGATCGCCGCGGGCAGCGTTCGGCGGCGGCCCGGCCCGCACGGCCGGCCCGCTGGGCCAATTGCTCGCCTACGGCGGGGTGTTGGGGCTGACCGTCGGCGGAGCGTTCGTCGTCTGGAGCTACTTCGGCGGCCCCCCGGGCTACGCCCCCACCGGCTGGCTCCTCACCACCGCCGGCCAAATGCTGCTGTTCCTGGGGATCGTCACGCTGATCGCCGGCGGGATGGAGAAGACGACCCACGAGGTCCGGACCCGCATCGAAACGCTCGGCGGCAGCCTCGCCCGGATTGAACAGGCCCAGAAACAGGCGATGAAGGCCCCGCACATCCCCGCGGAAGCGTTCGCCGCCGGGGCTTCGGCGGAGGTGCGGTCCGCACAGAAACAGTCGGTCGCGGGTTAGAAGCTGTTTCAGAACCTCACGCTCGACCAGCCCGAAGCGTCAGCGAGGGCGCCGGGCGCAGCCCGGCGGGGCGTGCTCCGCTGCGCGAGGGCCCTCGCTAACGCTTCGGGTTGGTATTGAAACAACTTCTGAGCCGCTCTCTTGAAGTGAGCGGCTCACGCGACGTATCACAGGGCGATGCCCACCCTCGGCGTCATCCCGGCCCGGCTCGCCTCGTCGCGATTGCCGGAGAAACTGCTGCTCCGCGAGACGGGCCGCAGCCTGCTCGAACACACCTACCGGGCCGCCGCGGGGGCGAAATCGCTGGACGAATTGGTCGTCGCGACGGACTCCGAACAGATTGCCGCGGAGGTCGAACGGTTCGGCGGTTCCGTCGAGATGACTGGCGAACACCCCTCCGGCACCGACCGCCTCGCCGAGGTCGCCCGTCGGCGGGCGAGTTTTGACGTGCTGGTCAACGTGCAGGGGGACGAACCGGAGATCGACCCCGCGGCGGTCGACTTGCTCGCCGCCGCCGTCCGCGGCGTTTCCGAGCACGACACCGGCGCGGAGATGGCGACCCTCTGTTCGCCGCTGACGGATCTCGACGCCTTCCGCGACCCGGCGAACGTGAAGGTGGTTTGCGACTCGGAGGGGCGGGCGCTCTACTTCTCCCGCGCGCCGATCCCGCACCCGCGGGAGTCAGGCGAACACACCGGAGGCGTGCCGGAGAACGCCCGGCTGCACATCGGAGCGTACGCCTACCGCAGGGACTTCCTGATCCGGCTGGCGGCGCTCCCGCCGTCGCGGTTGGAGCGGGTGGAGAAGCTCGAACAGTTGCGCGCGCTCGAAGCAGGCGCGACGCTGCGGGTTTGCGAGGTCCCGGCCCATGCGTGTGGCGTCGACACCCGGGACGATTACAATGCCTTCGTCGCCCGGTTCCACGCGCGGGAGACTCGCCGCGCCCCTGACGTCCATCCAGCGCCGCCGGCGCCCGCGAAATCGCCAGCGTGCGTTCCGAGCCCGCGAATCGATCGCGGGCTCTCGCTTTGAAGATCCCGCATGGTCTCCCCGTTCGACCCTTTTCCCGGCGACCGCCGGACCAAACACATCTTCGTCACCGGGGGGGTCGTCTCCTCGCTGGGCAAGGGGCTGACCGCGGCCAGCATCGCGTTGTTGCTCGAACGCCGGGGTCTGTCCGTGCGGATGCAAAAGCTCGATCCGTATCTGAACGTCGATCCCGGCACGATGAGCCCCTACCAGCACGGGGAGGTCTACGTGCTGGACGACGGCAGCGAAACGGACCTGGACCTCGGCCATTACGAACGCTTCACCGACGGCCCCCTCACCCGCCAGAGCAACTACACCGCCGGGCAGATCTACCAGTCCGTCCTGGAGAAGGAACGCCGCGGCGAGTACCTCGGCCGCACCGTGCAGGTCGTCCCGCACGTCACCGATGAGATCAAAGCGACGATCCTGGACCTTGCCGGCGGGGACGTGGACGTGGTCATCACGGAACTTGGCGGCACCGTGGGCGACATCGAGGGCCTGCCGTTCCTCGAAGCGATCCGGCAGATCCCGCTCGAAGTGGGTCGGCAGAACTGCATGTTCCTGCACCTCACCCTCGTGCCGTACCTGAAGGCGGCCCGCGAGGCGAAGACGAAGCCGACGCAGCACAGCGTCCAGCAGCTTCGCACGATCGGCATTCAACCGGACATGCTGGTCGTCCGCTGCGAACGCCCCCTGCCCCGCGAACACGCGGAGAAGATCGCCCTGTTCTGCAATGTCGAGCGGGACATGGTCGTGGTCGAGGTGGACAAGGAATACTCCATTTACGAGGTCCCCCAGAGCCTCGCCGAAGACAACGTCGACCAGAAGATCGTCAATCGCCTGCGGCTCAACGCCGGCCGTCTGCGGCTGGACGACTGGACCGATTTGATGCGGCGGAACCGGCACCCGGAGCACGAGGTGACGGTCGCGGTGGTCGGCAAGTACATCGAGCACCGCGACGCCTACAAAAGCATCTACGAAGCCCTCACCCACGCCGGCTTCGGGCACAGCGCCCGGGTGATCTTCAAGCGGGTCGACGCCGAAAGCGTGGAGCAGGACGGCGCCGCGGCGCATCTGTCCGGCGTCGACGCCATTCTGGTGCCCGGCGGGTTCGGCAAGCGGGGGATCGAGGGGAAGATCCTCGCCGCCCGCTTCGCCCGGGAGAAGAAGCGTGCCGTACTTCGGCATCTGCCTGGGGATGCAGGTCGCGGTGGTGGAGTACGCCCGCAACGTCTTGATGCTGCCCCACGCCGACAGCACGGAGTTCGCCGCCGACACGCCCGATCCCGTCATCTGCCTGCTAGAGGAGCAGAAATCCGTCAAGAACATGGGCGGCACCATGCGACTGGGCGCCCAACCCTGCGTGCTGACGGAGGAGAGCAAATCCGCGGAGATGTACGACACCCGCCACGTCTCCGAGCGCCACCGCCACCGCTACGAGTTCAACCCGGCGTACCGCGATCAGATGATCGAACACGGCTTGCACCCCGTCGGCACTTCCCCGGACGGCACGTTGGTCGAGGTGATCGAAGTCCCGGACCACCCCTGGTTCGTCGCGGTGCAGTTCCATCCGGAGTTCAAAAGCAAACCGGATCGCCCGCACCCGCTGTTCACCGGCTTCATCGCCGCCGCACTCGCCCGCCAAACTGAACGCACCGCGGCGAAAGCCGTCGCGGTCGCGTAGACTGAGGCGATTCCCCGCATTGGAGTCCGCCGTGTCCGTCGCCGTTCTTGATGTCCCGCAGAGCCCGTCCGCCACGGGGCCGAACCTGCTGACGGGGTTTCGTTTCCCGACCGGGCACGTCGTGGGACCGGAAGACGAGGGGAAGGCGATCTCGCGTGAGGAGTTCGCGGAGATTGAGGTCGAGCCCGGTTGGACGATCGAGCGGTGCGAAGGCAAACTGATCGTCCTCCCGATGGTAGGCCCCGACCACCGCCGCACCTCCCGGCCGTTCCGGCTTGCCCTTGGGCTCTACTGGGGTCTGAATCAAGAGATCGTTGAGGACTTCGATCTCGAAGGTTGGATCGCCGTCGACGACGGGCAGGATCGCTGCCCGGACGCGTTCATCTTCCTGCGGAACAGCCCCCTCGCCGCGGGCGGGATCCAGCTCCCGGAGCGCGCCCCCGATCTTGCCTTCGAGATTGTCTCGCCGGGCCGGGACGCCCACGACCGGGACTACGTCGCCAAGCGGAGCGCCTACCACGCGGCGGGAGTCCGCGAGTACGTCATCATCGACCGCTTCGAACGGCAGGTTCTCGTCCTACAGCACGCCCCAGACGGCTACGTCGAAGCCGCGACGCTCGGTCTGGCCGACGCCTACGTCTCCCCGCTGTTGCCGGGGCTCGCCGTACCGCTCGCCGAGGCGATCGGTGGCGGGGACTGACGCCGACCCGATCTCCCCCGCCGGGTTGCTCGTGCTGGACAAGCCGGTCGGCGTGAGCAGCCGGGCTGCGGTGAACGTCGTGCAGGGGGCTGCCCGAGACGCCGGGTGGGGGCGGCGGGTGAAGGTCGGACACGCGGGCACGCTCGACCCGATCGCCAGCGGCGTACTGGTGGTATGCGTCGGCAAGGCGACCCGGCTGATCGAACGGGTGCAGGCCCTGCCGAAGACGTACGAAGCGGGCTTCCGCCTGCACGTCGCGTCGCCGTCGCTGGACTTGGAGATCGAACCGGTCCCCGTCCCGAACCCGCCGAGCCTGACCCGCGAAGCCGTCGAAGCGGTTCTTCCGCGGTTCGTCGGCACGATCCAGCAAACGCCGCCCGCCTTCAGCGCGGTCAAGATCGACGGGCGAAGGGCTTATGAACTCGCCCGGCGGGGGGAAGAGGTGGAACTCCGGGCGAAGTCGGTGCGGGTCGACCGGCTGGAGATTCTGTCGTTCGACGGCGATCGCCTGGCGCTGCGGATCGAGTGCGGCAGCGGGTTCTACGTCCGTAGTCTCGGCCGCGATCTGGCGGCGGCGCTGGGGACCGAAGCGGTGATGGAGTCGCTCGTCCGCACGCGGATCGGCGGCTTCGAACTTTCCGGCGGCGTCGCCCCCGCTGAGGTCACGCCCGATTCGCTCCGCGGCCTGCTCTCCCTGCCGTTCGAACGGTTCGATCTGCGGTCGTACTCCTGTGACGCCGACCAAGCCGCGCACCTCCGCGGCGGCCGTTTCGTTGTGTTGGAAGCGCCGGGCGAGCCGGGCGAATGCGGCGTCCACGATCCCGCCGGACGGCCGGTGTGCGTCGCGGAGCGAGACGCCGACGGCACCCTCCGACCGCGGATCACCTTTCCCGTGCCGACCGTCTGACGGCCCCGCCGCCGTCTACTCAGCTGCGAGCGGATTCACGTCGGGCAGGCTCAGGTCGACTCGAAGCAGCGGATGGTCGCTGGCGTCGGTCGGTACGACCGCGGGGGCGGACGCCGTCAGGCCGCGGATGAAGACGTGGTCGATACCCCGCTGACCCGCCGGGAGGTCGGCGAGGGCGTCGGAGACGTCCTCGGCGGCGAACAGCAGCGCCAGACTGGGCGAGTCAATCGTCTGGTTGAAGTCGCCGGCCAATATGCAGGGGGGCTGCGTGGCGAGGAACAGATCGACGACCCGCTCCGTTTGCACGTCGCCGTCCGCGGTGTTGGCAAGGTGCACGCCGATCACCCGGACCGGTTCCCCATCGGGATTGGTCTCCGTCGGCACGAAGACGGTGGTGAGCGAGGCGGTGCGGAACGCCTTGCCGCGGCTGTCCGGCAGCGGGATGCGATGCACCGGCCCCGTGGCGAGCCGGGAGAGCAGCGCGTTGCCGATGTGAACCCGTCCGAACCGCTTCTCCGTTCCGATGAACGCCCCGGCGGCGCCCGTGAGCGTGTCGAGGGCGAAGCCGCCTTCGTCGTCCGCCGCCTCTTGCAGCGTCGCCACGTCGAACCCGCTGTCGTTCAGGATGCGACCGGTTTCTTCCGCGTTTCCCTCGCCGTCCGGCCCCGCGTACTGATGCACGTTCCAGGTGACGAAGCGGAAGCCGCCGTTGCCGCGGACCAACTCCCCATCCGTCGACTGCGGCGCCCCGAACGCCGGGGCGTCGTGTGGATCGGCGGGGGTTCGATCCGCCCAGACCGACAGCAGAACCGCCCCCGCCCCCAGCGCGGCGCCCAGCAGCAGCGCGAAGAACGCCGGCCAGCGCCACCGGATCGGGGGCCGCGTGGAGGTGTAGTACAGACGTGAGGTGCGGGCGGGCATGGGAGCCCAGCGTAGGCAAAACGATCGCGGCGGGAAGCGATCCCCCGTCCGCGGTGGGAAACGGTTGACGACCGCGGCGAACGGGCCGACCGTCAGGCCCCCCCCGCGTCCGGTGCTCCCCCCGGGTCCGCTCCCCCCTCGCCCGCCTCCCCGCCGGAACACGTCCCGATGACGCTCACCCTCGCCCTGCTGGCGTTCGCGGCCCCGCCCGCGGACGCGGGCTGGGAGCCGCCGAACCTGCGGATCAACGACCACTGGTTCCTCGAACGGCCGGTTGACGGCCTGTACCACACCTATTTCCTGGAGCACTATAACCGGAACCGCATCCCGTTCTCCGGTCAGATCGGGCACGCCGTCAGCCGGGACCTCGTCCGCTGGTCCTATCAGGGAACCGTGCTAGCCGACCCGCCGGCCGGCAGCCCGGAGCGGGACGGGTACGGGACCGGCGGGATCCTGGAGCACGACGGCAAGTTTCACCTCTTTTACCACGCCGGCGACGCGGCCGGGAGAACCGGGATCTACCACGCCGTCTCAACCTCTCCGCACCTCGGATTCGCGGCGGGTCGCCGGGGGCGGATCATCGACGACGCCCCGTTTGTCACCACGCTGCACGGCCGCCCGATCACCTGTCATTACGACCACGACGCCAGCCGCCCGGTCCGCGTGGGGGACTGGTGGTACATGGCGGTTCCGGTTTGGAGCGACTGGAAGGGCGCCGTGGCGTTGTACCGCTCCCGCGATCTGCTCGCCTGGGAGCCGGACCGGGCGATCCTCAAGACCGACGAGAAGGTTTACTGCGAGACGCCCCAGCTGTACCGCCGGGGCGGGCGTTGGCTGCTCGTCATGTTGCAGGGCACGACGCGGGTGTGGGAGGCGGCGGAGTTGTTCGATCCGTACCGGCAGATTGCGGACTTCGGCGGCGAGGAGCCGGACCGGGTGCTCAGCGTGGTCGCGGCCCCCGAGGGCGGGGACGTGCTGCTGGGCGGCTGGAACGGACTGCGGCCGCCGTCGCGATTCCTGTTCGACCCGGCGGGCCGAACCGTGTCCCGGCAGCCGTTCACCCCGCCGCAGCGCCCGACCACCCCGCCGCCGGCTGTGGTGACGCTCGACGACCGAGAGCTCACCTTCGGCCCCGGCTGGTCTCGGCGGGAGCACGCCGCCGCCTGGCGCGGGACGGTCGCCGTCGGTCGGCGGACCGGGCTGAACTACCGCGTGCCGTTCGACGGGAACCAGATCTCGCTGTTCGGTCCGCAGTTCCCGGGGGCCGGGCCGTTCGAAGTGATGATTGACGGCACGACCCGGGCGACGGTCGACCAGTCCGGCCCGACCCGGGTGGACAACGTGCTGCTGTACGAGAGCCCCCGCCTGCCGCCCGGCCCGCACGTCCTAACGGTGCGGCTGGTCGGCGACCGCCGACCCGAGGCCACGGCGGCGGCTCACGAGTTCGACCGCGTTCAGGTTCGGCGTCTCCCATGAGTCACCCCTGAACGCATCATGCCCGCCGGGTTTCCCCGGCGGGCACGTTCGAGCGTCAGTCAAGCGTCAGTGCACAGCCGGCTGACTCAGGCGGACATGACGGAGGCGAGTTCCGCCTTCAATCGGCCGCGGGCGGTGTGCAGCCGGCGCTTGACGGTGCCGACGGGGCAGGCGAACTCCTCGCCGATCTCCTTCAGGCTCCGTCCCTCGAAGTAGAACGCCGTCAGGGTGCGCCGGTCCAGTTCCTTCAACCGGCCCAGCGAGCCGCGGACCAAGTCCGCCGCCTCGCCGCGCAACAGGGCGTCGAGGGCGGTCTCCCCGCCGACGGCCTCGCCGCCGAAGGTCTCCGGGGCGCACACCGCCTCCTTCGGCCGGCGGACGGCCCGGTTGATGCTCATCCGGACCGCGACCTGCTTCAACCAGCCGGCGAACCGCTCTGGCTCCTCCAACTGGCCGAGCTTCCGCATCGCCCGCATCAGCACGTCCTGGGTGACTTCCGCGGCCTCGGACCGGTTCCGCAACCGACGCAACGCGACGGCGAAGACGGTCGGCTCGAAGTGGGCGGCCAACTCGCCGAACGCGGCCCGGTCGCCGGTTTGGGCGGCCCGCACCAGCCGGACGAGCAGGTCCGGGGCCATGTTGCCGCTGTGAACGGCCGGGCCGGCGATCCGCGTGGGGCGCCGGTCGAGGGTGGAAACGTCCATCGGTCCGCTCCTTTCGAGCGTGGCACGACGTCGACCGGCCCCGCACTGTGCGACATGCGCACCGCGGGAGGGAGGAATCGACGTCGCCGTTCGGTGGTCGCCGTGCGAAATCGCCTCCGGGCGGAGGCCGTGCCGGGGCACGACCGAACCGGGAGGGCCACGCGAGAGGCGTGGCCGCGGCGGGAGGTTCTCAGCGGTTTCTGGTGCGACGCGCGACGCCTGATCCGCCGTGGGAAAACGGCGGACGGCCCCGGGAGCGAGCGAGCGTGCGGCCTGTTCCATCACGGGAACGGACGCACGTCGCCCGGCGGGGGGCTCAGGCGGGGCGGTGAACAGCGGTGGGGCGGACGAACCGACGCACCGGCGTCAGGCAGATGTGGCCCGACTCACCACCCAGGAGGCCCACGCCCGAGCGGCGGGGCCGCTCGTCCGCCACACGGCGGGTAACGCGGCGGGCCTCGCGGTCGCGGGCGCCGGTCTCCCCGACATCCCCGGCTGTTTTGCCGGAGACGTCGGTTGCGACACGCACGCGGAGCACGGCTGCGGTTCAAGCCCGCGGCGGGGTTCGGCGCTTGGAATGCCGTGGCCGCCGCGTCCGCCGATCACGACGGCGTCCGCGTCGAACAGCCCGTTCAGGGCGTTCGCGAGGGCGGCGGCGTCGTGATGGCGAAACAGCATCGGAACCTCCTGCGGCACGAGTCCGCAGACCAGAGATTGTGGGAACCACCGTCCGGCGATCTGCCGGAACGGACTCTACAAACGAGCACTTCGAAAGGAGCAGAACTCGGGTCACGTCCCCATCGCCCCGGGATGAGCGGGGCGGCGGCACGTCGACACCGGTTCTACCCGGTGGACGCACCGCGGGTTCGAAAGGTTCACGGGATTCCCGAAAAGTTTCCGATCCCGCGCGCCGCCACGACTCTCTCCGCCCGATCAGCCGTCGCCGGCGGAGGCGTCCTCGAGAACGGCGGGGGCGGTCTCCACGCAGTCACCCGCCTCGTTCCGCTCCAGGCAGTCGGCGTCCTCCCGTTCGAGGTCCGCCTCCACCTCCTCGGGGGTCGGGTCGGAGATCGCCCCGATCGGCGGGAACCGGCGGCTCGCCAGGATTCGTTCCCGATCTTTGCGGAACAGCTCCGCCAACGCGTGCCGGTGGATCACGCTGTTCAACTGACCGCCGAACAGCAGCAACATGCCCGTCAGCCATAACCAGGTCATCAGGACCACGACCCCCGCGAGGGCGCCGTAGGTGTCGCCGTAGCGGCCGAACGTCTGGATGTAGAACCGAAACGCCTGCGTGGAGACCAGGAACGTCGCCGCGAAGAACGCCCCGCCGGGCGTCAGCACGGTCCACCGCAGCTTGCAACTGGGCACGTAGGTGTAGATCAGGCTGACCGCGGCCAGCAGAAAGCCGATCGCCAACGCCCACTTCAACCCGTACACCACGGCGATCCGCACCCAGCCCCAGCCGCCCTCCGGGTTGAGCCGGAGCAGGATCTCGTCCGCGCTGAACTGCAACACCACGCTGAGGGCCAGCAGGGAGAAGGTCGTCAGCAGGACCATTCCCACCGCGATCGCGTTGCGGTGCCACAGCTTGCGGCGCTGGTCCACGCCGTACGCGGCGTCTAAGCCGCTGGAGACCGTCAGCAGCGTGGTGCGACCGGAATAGAACATCAGCCCCCAGCCGCCGGCGATCACCAGCCAGCCGGTGGTCTCGCGGAGGCGATCCATTTCCGTGATGATCAGCAGGCTGGCGTCGCCCGGCAGGCTTTCGCGGACGGTGCGTTTGAGGTCCGTCAGCACCTCTTCCCCCGCGTCGTCGTTCAGCACGAGCACGATGCTGCTGACGGCCACCACCAGCGTCGGAGCCAGCGCGTACAGGGCGAAGAACGCAAAATAAACCGCCCGATGTTCGAGCTTGTGCTCCCGGTAACTGGCGACCGCCCGCTTGCCCCACTCCCACGGGGTGAGCCCGGCGAGGTTCCACATCTGCCGGACCGTGACGCGGCGGTAGTCGTCGGTCGGAACGGTGGCGGCGTCGTCCGCGGGGGCGAGCACGGCGTACGGCGTCGAGCGGGAGAGAAACGGGGCGCGGGGATCGTAGCCGGAACCGTCGCCTCGTACCGCGGAGACGCCGACCGACAAGTCGTTCGCCTGCGAATTGGCAAGCTGTGCGGGCGGCGCCGGCCCTGCGGGACAGATCTGCCGCTCCGACCGATGGAGGACGGGAACGCTCCCTGAGAGATCCGATGCGCCTCGCCCGCCCAACCGCCGCCCGTTCCGCCGGGCGACTCGCCGCGTGCGCGCTCCTCGCCGCGGCGGGGCTGACGACAGGTTGTGCGGTGCGGCCGGGGTACGTCGACGCGACCACCGGCCGGGTGTACGCCGGGTACGCCAAGCCGGCCTGCTACGCGACGGATCTGTGCGGGCTGTGCGGGGTGAAGGAGTGCGACTGCCGCCGGGAGCCGTACACGCCGTCGGTCGCGGCGTTCACCTCTTATCCCGGGCTGTCGGCGAATTGGCTTTCGGGGGGCCGTCATGGGCGCCGGCCGCCGTTGGCGACGACGCACGTGTACGCCCCCCCGCCCGCCCGCTACGAGAACTACCCCGGCCACGCCAACCGCTCCGCCGGCAGCTCCCCCGCCTCCGGGCCAAAGACCGGACGATCGCCCGCTGAACGGGACGAGCCGGCCGCGGCTCCCGCCCCGATGCCGCTGCCGGCGTCGCTCGCACCCGGCCCCGGCCTGCCCGAGCCCGGCCTGCCTGAAACGGACGTGGACGGGATCGGGGAGTAGCCCCCGCCCCGCCCCCGGATCGGGCCGCGGCTTCGCTCGTCAGGCGAACCAGCCGACGGCGTTGCGGAACAGCGTCATCCCGGCGCCCTCGCCCGCCGCGTCCCGTGATGCGGGGTCCAGCCGCGTCCAGCGGGGGTGCTGGTGGGCGAACTGGAACCGCTCCGGGTGGGGCATCAACCCGAGCACCTTGCCGGAGGCGTCCGACAGCCCGGCGACGTCCGCGAACGACCCGTTCGGGTTGTCCGGCGCCGGCAGGGCGACGTCCGCCGTCGGCCCGCCCGGCGGCAACTCGCCCCGCCGCGGAGCGTACCGCAGGGCGACGTGGCCGCCGGCGTTCCAATCGTCCAACACCGCCGGGTCGGAGACGGCGATCCGGCCCTCGGCGTGGGCGATCGGCATCTCCACGTCCGTCATGCCGCGCAGGAAGGCGTGGTCCGGACGGTCGACCCGCAGCCGCACCCAACGGCAGTCGTACCGGCCGGATTCGTTCCAGGTCAGCGTCGCCCGCGGGGTGTTCGGCTCGCCCCAGCCGACGGCCCCGCCCGGCAGCACGCCGGCCTTCAGCAACACTTGGAAGCCGTTGCAGATGCCCAGCACGAGCTTGTCCGCCGACAGGAACCGCCCCAGCGCCTCGCCCAGCGGGCCGGTCAGGTGCCGGGCGAAGATCACGCCGCTGCCCAGGTCGTCGCCGTAACTGAAGCCGCCCGGCACGCAGAAGATCTGGTAGCGATCGAGCATGTCCGGCTCTTCCAGCACCCGGAACAGATGCCGCCGATCGGCGAGGGCGCCGGCGGTCTCGAAGGCGCGGGCGGTCTCTTCGTCGCAATTCGTGCCCGGGGCGCGGACGATCAGGACGCGGGGGGCGGGCATGGCGCTGCGCAGACGGCGGGCGTTAGCCGCGACCGGGGGGAGCGCTCCCCTCGGTCGCGGCTAGGGATTTGGGACGATCTTCCGGCAGGATAACGAATCGTCTAAAGTTTCGATCGCCGCGAGGAGGCGGCCCCCCGTGCACGGACGACGATTCCCCCGTTTGCCCCGCTCGCTCGCGCTGGCGCTCTGCCTGCGCGGCCGGGTGCGTGTCCATCGGTTGCAGCCCGTATCGCACGCGGCTGCCGAACGTCGGCCCGCTGCCGCCGACGGCGTACGAGGGGCCGAGCCAGGAGCGATTCGATCCGTTCCCGGACGAGGATATGGGGCCGGAGACCTTCACCCGCCCGACCGACTTCCAGACCGGCCGTGACGAAAACCGCACCCTGCTGCAAAATCGCCGGGCGCCCCGCCCGCCGGCCGGGCAGGGTCCGCTGGACGCCTTTCCCGGGCTGGGCGGGCTGTACCCGAACGTCGTGCGGTAGAACGTGGCGCCCGCGGTGGTGCGTGAGCCTGCTGGTTCTGCTGGGCACGGCCGGGGCGAGCGGCGGGGGTGAGAATCCGGGCGCCGGAGACCTCCCCCCGCGGCTGACGACGCCGCAGTCCATTGCCGCCGCGGCGGCCGCGGAACGTTGGCTCGCCCTGCGGCAACGGCCGGACGGGTCCATCGGCAGCGGGCGGCGGTATCGACGGAACGTCGGCGTGACGGCCCTGTGCGGGCTGGCGTGGGCCTCCGGCGGGAGCGTCCCCAGCGGCGGCCCGTACGCCCCCAACGCCGCCGCCGCCGCCCGCTTTCTACTCGATCATCAGGGGCCGGACGGATTGTTCTTCGCCGCGGATTCGCCGGACACCCCGCCCGACGGCTCCATGTACGGCCACGGCTTCGCCACGTTGTACCTCTGCGAGATCCTCGGTGAACTGAACGAACCGGACTTCGATCCCGACATCGTTCGCGCCGCCCTCGTCCGGGCGGTGCGGCGCATCGCGGACAGCCAGAATCGAGCCGGCGGATGGCGCTACGTGCCGACCTCCGCGGAGGCGGACATCAGCGTGACGGTCTGCCAAATCGCCGCCCTCCGCAGCGCCCGGGACGCCGGGATCGCGGTGCCGGACGGCGTGGTCCCGGCCGCGGTGGCGTATGTGCGAAGCTGCCGGAACCCCGCGGACGGGGGGTTCTTCTACCAGCCGGAGCGTCGCGAGGGCAGCCGATTCGCCCGCACCGCCGCGGCCGTCAGCGCTTTGCGAACGGCCGGATTGAACGACCCGGCGGTCGAGGCAGAGATCGCGGACGGCCTGCGTTACGTGCTGATCCATCGCCCCTCCCGCAGCCGCGAAGCGTACCCGTTCTACGGCCGGTTCTACGCCACGCGGGCCGCTTGGCAGGCCGGCGGGGAAACGTGGTCCGCCTGGTTCCCCCCGATGCGGGACGATCTGCTGCGGGCCGCGGTGCGGGACGACGGGGGCCTGTACTGGCGAAACGGCGTCGTCTGCGACGAGTTCGCCACCGCGACCGCCGTCCTCTCCCTGCGAGTCCCGCACCGCCTGTTGCCGATCTTTCGGCGATGAGCCCGCCCCTCCCCCGCCGCACCCTGCTCCAAGCCGCCGCCGCTTGCGGTGTCGCGGGGGCCTCCGCCACGGCGGGGGAGCAGGGAGAGCAAGCTGTCGTCACCCTGACCACCGGGGACACGGTGCGCGGGGCTCGACTGGAGGTCCGAGAGCGGACCATCCGGCTCGACGACCGCATGTGGGCGTGGGAGGAGGTGGCGGACGTCACGGCGGCCGGCCCGGTTGCGGAACCCGTCGCGGGACCGGTGACGGGGCACGCGGCCCGCGGGTGGGTGGAACTGACCGGCGGGGACCGCTTGTTCGGCACGGCGACGGCGTGCGATGGCGACACCGTCTTCTTCACCCGCCCCGGTTTCACCCGCCCCGGTTTCACCCGCCCCGGTTTCACCCGCCCCGGTTTCACCCGCCCCGACAGCGCCGCCCTGCCGCTGCCGGCGGACCGGGTGCGGGGCGTGCGATTCGCGGGCACCAGATCGCTGCCGAAACCGCAGCGGCTCGCCCTGCTGCGGGATCGCGGGGCCGACGATCTCATCCTGCTGCGAACCGGCGGGCGGGTCGGGGGAGAACTGATCGCGTTCGACGCCGCGGCCGTGCGATTGCTCACCGCGGCGGGGGAGACCGCGGTCCCGCGGACCGGCGTCGCGGCGATTGCATTCGCCCCCGAACTGCAAACGCCGCTGGCAATTCCGGAGGCGTTCCTCACGGTCCTGCTGGCGGACGGCTCGCACCTGACGGCCGCATCGCTGGAGTACAGCGACAACGGCGGATCAGCCCTCACGCCCGCGGGGATCGCGGTCCCGATCGCCGCGGGAGCCGTCCGGGGACTGACGCCGTTCACGCCGCTCGTCCGCGACGCCGGCGCCCCGATGGTGACGTTCGCCCCGGGAACCGTGGGTCGACCGACGCCGCTCCGCAACCGCACCGCAACCGGTCGCCGGGCGGTCGCGGGAGGGCGTCCGCGGCCGACTGGTTGGGGCGTGTGGTCCGGGACGACGCTGACGTTCGCCGTCCCCGCGGGGGCGACGGCGTTCACGACCGCCTTCGCCATGGACGCCGCCGCCGGTGATCTGGCGGACTGCGACGCCGCGGCGCTGGTCGACGGGACGGTCGTTTGGCAGCGGTCGAACGTGCGTGCGGGAACTCTCGTACCGCTCCGGCTCCCGTTGACGCCGGCGGCGACCGTCGCCCTCCGCGTGAGCCCCGGCGTCTCCGGCGGGGTGCGGGACGAAGCGTTTTGGGTCGCCCCCCGCTTCGTCGTCTCCCCCGGCGCCTGACCTGGATCGCTATTCGCCCTCCGGCGCCACCGGATCGCGGAGCAGCGCGTACCGCAGCACGTTGATGCCGATCTTCAATGCGTCGTCCGGCAGATACCCGGCGCAGGCGACGGTCGTTTGCCGCTCCAGGGCGCAACTGAATATCGTATTTGCTGTACACGACCGCGATCTGCCCGTTGACAGTCACGCCTTCCAAGAACGGCTCCCCGAGAACGATATCCGCCTCCAACGCCCCCGCCCCGACGGCGCCGGGTTGGCGGCGGCGGACGCGGGACAGGTCGAAGCCGATGCGCTCGGAGAACAGTTCATGGTCCGCGGGGATGCGGGTCAGCGGAGCGTCGGGAAACAACTGCTTCATCAAGTCTCGCACCGAGCGGTCGAACGGTTCGGACCCGCAGCAGGCGTCCGCGAACAGCACGCCGCCGTTCTCCAGATACTTCTTCAACCGCTCCCGCTCCGATTGTCCCAACGAGAACGTCGCCCGGCCGTGCATATACAGCACGGGATAACGAAAGACGTTCATATCCCCCGGCGTCAGCGACTTCGGCTTGGTGCTGGCCGCGACGCCGGCGGTGCGGTTCAAGGCGAGCAACAGATTCCGCAGCGCCCGCGGGGCGGCGTCCCATTCGCCCTCGTGACGTAGTTTCGCAACCTGCAACAAACCGCGTTCGACGTCGTCCCGCGCCCCCCGGGCGGCGAGCGGGCTTTTCGCCTGCAATTTATCAGGCGGCTCGCGGCCGGTGGCGTAGGCGAGGATATTGACGCCGGTGTTCACCTTCTGGGTAATCTGGGCGAGCAACTGCGGATCGCGACCGGTCGCGTCGTAGGGCGTCCACAGGTCCCAGTAACAACTGAGGTCGACCGGGCTGTACATAATCGGCGTCCGGCAGCCGAGGTCGGCGCCGTAGAGTTCGACGGTGTCCGCATTCAAAAGATATTCGCTGCGAAACACGGGGTGGTCCGCCCCCAGCCGTTCCAGCTTCGGGGCGTCCTCCGGATACATCTTCGTGACGAGTTCTTTAAAGCCCGCTTCAAAGGTCCCGCCGTCGCAGGTCGCGACGCCCAATAGAAACCCGCCAGCGTCGACGTAGTCCCGCAGGAACTTCACTTCCCGGGCGTTCATCCGCGGCGCCGCCCGGCCCGTGACGAGCGTCACCGGGCCTTGGAGCGCCCCGGCGAGATCGTCGGCGGCCACGGCTTTCTGCAGATCGAGCACCTGCCAGGTGACCAGTTTCGGCCATTTCGGCAAGCCGCTGACGTGCACGGTGAGGTTGCGGGCGTCGGCGGGGTGGGCTTGCCAGTCGTCGCCGCGGGCGGCGTCGTCGTACTTCAACTTATTCATCAACACCGGACTCAGACCTTTGGCGAGAAAGAGCAGCGAGAAGGCCGTCCCGACGATCTCGTTCGTCTCCCCGAACCCGTTGCCGACCCAGCCGCCGGTGCGGGGGTTTTGGTTGCGGAGCAGCCACGCGGCGCCCTCCCGATACCAATCGTGCTGGCCGAAAAAGCGTTTGCCGGCAAGCCGACCGGCCCGTTCGAGACCGTACAGGTAATACAGCGTGTGCGAGTTATATTGCGGGTTACGGGTGACGGCGAAGGAGCGGGTCAGCCAGGCGGAGGCGCGTTCGACGGCGTCGTCGAGTTCTCGTTCGGCGGCGTCGTTCCCGCAGCAATTGGGCGTGCCGTCCGGCTTGAGAGCGTCCTCTTTGAGAACCGATTTGAGCACGCTGAGGGTCGCAATGCCCGCGACCGTCATCGAACCCCGCGCCCCGCCGCCGGCGAGGCCGTAGGTATACCCGCCGTCCCGATTCTGAGCCCGCGGGCCGACCCAGTAGCGCTTCACGTCCTCCCAGGTCTCCCTTTTGACCGACATCCCGGCGAACGCGGCGTCCCGCAAACCGAGCACGGCATATTGACTGTTGGACCGGTCCGCCCCGCCGGCGACGTTGGGCAAACGGTAGCCCCACCCGCCGCGGTTCGGCCCCCCTTTGACGCGGCCGTCCTCCAGTTCCCGGGTGAGGGTTTGCATCATGACGCTATCGCGGCGTCCGTCTTTGGCGGCGGCGAAAGCCATCAGCGCCAGGGCCGTGTCGTACGTGCCGCCCCCGACGATTTCGCCGGCTCGCAGATCGCGGAGGTACTTGAGCCCCGCGGCGACCGGCGGGGCGTCGACGGTTTCGCCGCTGTTCAGCAGCGCCAACACGCACAGCGCCGTCGCCCCGGGCAGGTGGCTGACGCCGGGCGAATCCCATGATCCGTCGTCGTTCTGGAGCTTCGCCAAGGCCCGCACGCCGCGGTCGATCGATCGCTTCACCTCTTCGCTGGACAGATCCTGCGCGACGGCCGGCGGTGCGGGGAACAGGCAGAGGGCCGTTACGGCGAGCCCCGCCAGCAGGGGGCGAACCGGCGGGCGAACCGGCGGGCGGGCGGGCCGGCGGAGCGGACGGGAGATCCGGGATTGCGACATCGGGGGGCGGCTGCGGGGCGGGGGGCGTATCATCCGTCGCCCCCGCTTCGCCGCCCACCCGGTTTTCTTCGAACCGCTTCTTCGAACGGCCTTTCCGCCCCGTGTCCGACCCGCGCGACTTCGACGAGTTCCTCACCAAGTTCAAGTCGCACTACGGCTTGGTGCGCGAGGAACTGCACAAGGTGGTGATCGGCCAGGACGAGGTGATCGAGCAGTTGCTCGCCGCGGTGTTCACCGGCGGGCACTGCCTGCTGGTGGGCGTGCCGGGGCTGGCGAAGACGTTGTTGGTCAGCACGCTGGCCCGCGTGCTGGACGTGAACTTCAAGCGAATCCAGTTCACCCCGGACCTGATGCCCTCGGACATCACCGGCACGAACGTGTTGGACGAAGACGAGCACGGCCGCAGAGAGTTCCGCTTCGTGCACGGCCCGGTGTTCACGAACATCCTGCTCGCGGACGAGATCAACCGGACCCCGCCCAAAACGCAGGCGGCGCTGCTCCAGGCGATGCAGGAAAAGGAGGTCTCCGCCGGCCAAACGACCTACGATTTGCCGGACCCGTTCTTCGTGATCGCGACGCAGAACCCGATCGAGCAGGAAGGCACCTACCCGCTGCCGGAGGCCCAGCTCGACCGATTCATGTTCAATGTGAAGGTGGACTATCCCAGCCTGGACGAAGAGGAGCAGATCCTCACCGCGACCACCGGCGGGGTGACGCAGGAGGTCCGCAAGGTGCTGAGCGCCAAGAGCATCGTCTACCTGCAAAAGCAGATCGCCCAGATCGAAGCCACGCCCCGCACCATCCAGTACGTCACCCGGCTGGTGCGGGCGACGCGGCCGGATGACGACCGCACCCCGGCGTTCATCAAAGAACTGGTCGACTGGGGCGCCGGCCCGCGGGCCGGGCAGTATCTGATCCAGGGCGGCAAGGCGATCGCGGCGATGGACGGCCGGCCGAGCGTCACGCTGGACGACGTCCGCCGGGTCGCCGTCCCCGTGCTGCGGCACCGCCTCAGCACGAACTTTCAGGCTCAGGCCGAGGGCGTGGACAGCGTCAGCGTGGTCGAACGGTTGGTCGCCGAGGTGCCGGAGCCGGAGATCGCGAAGTACGTGTAACGCCCCCCGGTCCGAACCGGGGGCGGCGGGAATCGTCAGCGGACCGAAGGCCCGAGCAACTGCACCTCTTTCAGCGTGCCGTCGCCGCCGCGGAGTTCGCCGGCGGGGGCGGGCGGGGCGGCGCCGGAGGGACGCAGTTTCTCCAACCGGGCCGCGGGCACGCCGCCCACCACCGCCACCAACGGTGCGGGGGTCGCGGCAAGTCGTTCATTCAGCGCGTCGGCCTCCTGCGGTTCGCTGGGATCCAGCAGGAAGAGGGTGCGGCCGGGGGCGGCGGCGCGAAAGAGAAACGCTGCGGCTGGCTGATCCGCCGGCTCCGCAAGGATGACCACGTCCCGCGCCGGCCGCTTTGCGACCACGTCGACCAGTCGCCGCGTGCCGGCGCCGGCAGAGGGCGTCGCCTCGCGCACCGACTGCCGCACGCCGGTCAGGGCGAGAATCACCACCGCGGCGATCAGCAGGCGGCGACCGCGGACCTCCTGGGACCAACGGTACGCCGCCACCTCCCACAGCCCCCACAGGCTGATCGCGGCGAGGACGACGAGCGACGTCCGCCACAGCGCCGCCGAGGTCGATCCTGAAAAGGCCCACCGGCTGATCAGCGCCAGCATGGGCAGAGCCGCCAACACGGCGATCGCCCGGGCGCTGACCGCCGGCCGGCAGGCGCCCTCCAGCGCGATCGCGGCAGCGATCGCGGCAGCGACCAGCATCGAGAGCGTCCCCACATCCGGCCCCACGCCTGGCCTGAAGGCGCCCGCGGTCGCCGCGCACACCACCACCGTCACCGCCAAACCCAGCACCACGCGGCGGACCATCGGGGAGACCCAGAGCGAACCGCCAAACGTCGCGGCCACGCCGCCGGCGCCCAAGCCGACCAACAGCCAAACGCCGCGGCCGTCCAGCCCGGTCGCCTGCCACGCCGCGGTCGGTTCCACGAACAGGGCCGGCCCCCCGGCGATCAGAAAGCCCATTGAATAGAGCCCCGCACGGATCAGCGTCGCCGGCCAGCGGTCCCGCCGACGGACCTCCCCGCCGCCGGTGGGGCGGAGCTTCAACAACAGATCGGCGACGGCGACGGCCGCCGGAAGGACGGCGGCCGTGACGCCGCCCAGCAGAATGCCCACGCCCGCGGCGGCCCCGCCGACCGCCGCGGCGGCCGCCCGACCGTTCCGCCCCGCGCGGACCCACAGCCACGCGGCGACGACGGAGAACGCCACCCCCGCGACCGTCGGCGGGGCGGATGCGGCGGCGGCGGCGGTCACCGGGTTGGTGGCGATCAGCAGGGCCGCGAACGCCGCCGGCCGGGCGCCGGCCGCCGCGGCGGTCAGTTGCCACACGGCCCACACCAACAGCGTCGCCCCCGCCCAGCTCAGGGCGAAGTACGCCACCGCCGCGTCCGTTCCCGACCACGCCAGCAAGCGCCCCGTCAGCCACGCGGCGGGGCCGGATTCAGAGACCGACTGCCCCCCGAAGGCGTCCAGGCAGGTCGCCCCCCAGCCGGGATCGACGCGATCCAACCGACACCGCGGCGCCGCCAGCACCGCGGGCAGCACGCCCAGCACGGCCAACAACGGACGCAGCGGGTCGGGGTTCTCCAGCACGCGGAACAGCCGATCGCCCGGCTTCGCCGCGAGCGACAGCACGTACGCGTCCGTCGGACCGTCCGGCACGCCCGGTCCGCTGGGTTTGACCGGATCGGGGACGCCGGCGCCGGCGGGGGACGCCGTCACGAGACAGCCCGGGCGCTGGCGATGATGTCGGCCAGCGTGTCCCGCAGCGTTCTCGACGGCGCCGTCCCCAGCAGCGCCTTGAGGGCGGAGGTGTCCGGCACGCGGCGTTGAATATCCTCGAAGTTCGCCCCGTAGGTGCGTTCATAGGGCACGAACTCGATCGCGGAGGCGCTGCCGGTCAGTTCGACCACCATCTCCGCCAGCCGTTTCATCGTGACCGGCTCGTCCGCCCCCAGATTCCACACCCGGCCGGGGGCGTCCGGGTGGTCGGTCAGGCGGAGGACGTGGTCGACCACCTCGTCCACATGGGCGAAGCAGCGTTCCTGGGAGCCGTCGTCGTACACCTGCAACGGCTCGCCGGCCAACGCCGCGGCGACGAATCGCGGGATCACCATCCCATACGCTCCCAGCTGACGCGGGCCGACGACGTTGAAGAACCGGCCGATGATCACCGGGAAGCCGTACTTCTGGTGGTACGCCAGCCCGAGAAACTCGTCGATCGCCTTGCTGCACCCGTACGCCCAGCGGGGGCGGGTGGTGGGGCCGAACACGAGGTCGTCCTCCTCCGTCCACCGGTCCTTGGGGTTCTTGCCGTACACCTCGGAGGTGCTGGCCAGGAAGAACCGCTGACCGCCCGCCGCGGCGGCCCGCAGCAGCGTTTCCGTGGGCTGGATGTTCGTTTCGATGGTGCGGGCCGGGTCGTCGGCGACCAGCTTCACGCCCACCGCGGCGGCGAGATGATAGATCACGTCCGTGCCCGCGGTGGCCTCGGTGACGGCCTGCGAATCGGTGATCGACGCCCGCACCATCCGCAACCGCGGGTGATCGGCGACCGCGGCGAGATTCCCTTCCCGGCCGGTGCTCAGGTCGTCCAGCACCACGACCTCGTGCCCGGTCCCCAGCAGCCGTTCGGTGAGGTGCGACCCGATGAACCCCGCGCCGCCGGTGACGAGACAGCGGAGCATGGCGGGGCTTTCGATCGGGGTCGCGGAGAAACGCGCCGCCTGTCGGCGACGGCAAACCGGCGGCGGCGAACCGGCGGCGGCTAATGAAGGAGTGGAACCGGCCGCCCATCAAACGAACAACGCCGGGGGATCGCAATCCCCCGGCGCTGCCGGAACCCGCACCTCCCGATGCAGACGGCGCCGGTTTCCCGGCGATCTCAGTGTCTTCCCAGTCTGTTCTCAGGTGTCCAACAGCGGGACGGGGTCCATCACGTCGTCGCCGTCCTGCAACTCCTCGTTCAAGCCGCGGGCGCCCTCCTCGGTCGCGTCCAAGTCACGACCGTCGAAGTCGTCCGGCTGCACCCGGCGGAGCGGGCCGTAGCCGGTGATCACTTCGCCCGGGGCCAGATCGATGTTCCGGGTATCCAGCGGCGTCCGCGTGCGGGCTCCGCCGTAATAGGAGCCGCGTTCGTCGAACCCGCCGTTGTAGGAGCCGACCGTGCCGTAGTTGGCGCCGAAGTCATTGAACTCGCCGCGGAAGTCGTCCGCGTTCGGGTCGGCGCCTTCGAAGGCGTCCGGGCTGTCGACGCTGATCGGGGGCAGGCCGCCGAGGCCGGACCCGTACTCCGGCTGCGGGGTGAGGGCGCCGCCGGTCAGCGGCGCGGCGCCGCAGTCGCCGGACGCACAGCCGGCGTTCGGACAAACCTGCGTGGGCACCATCCGGCACACTTCGTACGGCACCTGACGAGCCACGCACCGACGCACCATCCGCGTCACCGGACGCTGCACGGTGCGGCAGACCGGGCGGCAAACCTGCACCTGATATTCGTACGGCACCTCTTTCCGCACCTGATACCGCACCTGGCGGGTCCGCGGCTCTTCGACCATCCGGCAGCTTTGCACCGGCACGGTGCGGGTCCGCTGCTCCGTCACCATCCGGGTCGTGGTGATCGGGGTGCGGGAGACGCGCTGCTCACGCACCATGCGGGTGCAGGTGTAGGGAATCTGCTCGACCACTTCCTGCCGCACCATCCGGCAGGTGGTCACCGGAACCCGCTGCACGGTCCTGACCGGCACGCGACGGCAGATCGTGTAGGGCACCTGACGTTTAACGACCTGCGGAACCATCGTCGTGCACGGCACCTGACGCTGGCACACCTGCGGTTCGTACACCGGCTTGCAGAACGTCAATGCGTGAGGCTTGAACCCCAGCTTCGGCAAACAGCAGGGGTCGCAGGGGTTCGGCGGGGTGAACCCCAGAATCGGCAACGTCGGCACCTGATACCGGGCGAGACGGAACCGCGGGATCGTCTGGGTGACGGTCCGGTACGTGGTGACCGGCCGCATCACCGTGTAGCACTGCTCTGAGACACGCTGTTCGGTCACGTTGCGGTACGTCGTCCGCGGGATCTCTTGGATGACGGTGTTCGTCACCGGCCGCATCACGACGCGACGGACCTCGCGGGTTTTCGTTTCCGTCACCGGCCGCATCACCGTGTAGGGGCGCTCCTGAACGACGGTCTCCGTCACCGGCCGCATCACGGTGTAGGTCTGCTCCCGCTGGGCGGTTTCGAAGACCGGACGCCGCACGGTGTAGGCTTCCTCACGCACCTGCGGCTCGAACACGATCCGGGTGGCGGTGCGGGTTTCGGTCTCGAACACGTTCTCCGTGACCTGCTGGGGGACGTAGCTGACCTGCCGCTCCACGACCGTCTCGTAGACGGTGCGATAGGCGGTGGTCCGCTCCATCCGGTTCGCGGTGTAACAGGCCGGCGGCGGGGCGGCTTGCGGGCAGCACCCGAAGCTCGTCAACCCGCAGAGCCCCGCGCTGGCGGGGGCGGGCACAAGGGAGAGGGCGGCCGCGGCGGCGGCCGCGGCGAGGGTCCGGGCGTTCATGGAAATAGTCTTCTGAGGGGCGGGTTCATGAGGGGAAGTCGCGTGCGACCGCGGGCGGCCGGCTCCGATACGAAGCCGGCGCTCCCGCCGCGTTCCTCCCCGGACGCCGCGTCTGTGCGGGGCCGACGCTGTTTCCGTCCCCGCCGCCCCGTCGTGGGCCGAGCTGTGTGGGGGCGGGGTTCCTCCTGAACCGGGCCGGTCGGCCGCGTCCTGTCGTGTCGCACAGTCTCCGGCGTGCGCGGGGGGGTTCGCAAAGGGAAAACGCTTCGGCGGCGAAGGTTCGGGAGAACCCCGCGGCCGACGCGGATCCCGCTGAAAACTTCGCACACGGAAGATCGGGCGGCTGGGCAAGCTGCGCGGTTCAGGGTTCCGCCGGCGTGGCGAATCGGGTGCGCATCCGCAGAATCGCGCCGCCCGGAGCGGCCACGCGGGGGATTCCCCAGCCGTCGCCGCTCGACACCCTCACCCGACCCGCACACACTCCCCCGTCCACCTCACCGCTCCCGCCCGTCCCCGCCCGTCCCCATCGCCCCGTGCACGTGTTAGTCGTCAACGACGACGGGATTCACTCCCCCGGCCTCACGGCCCTCGCCGTCGCCGCCGAGGCGCTGGGCGAGGTCACCGTCGTCGCTCCCGCGATCGAACAGAGCGGCGTCGGCCTGACCATCACCTACCGCCACCCCCTCATGTACGAGGAGGTCCACCGCCGGGACGGGGCGGGAACCCGTTACCACTACGGCTACGCGGTCCACGGCAGCCCCGCGGACTGCGCGAAGCTCGGCGTGCTGGAACTCGGCCCGCAGTTGCGGGGGTCGCGGCCGGATCTGGTCCTGTCCGGGATCAACCTCGGGGCGAACGTGGGGCACGGGGTGCTGTACTCCGGCACCGTGGCCGGGGCGATCGAAGCGGCCTTCCACGGCGTCACCAGCGTCGCGGTCAGTTGCGTGCACCGCGATCCCGACGATTGGGACGTGCTGGCCCGCTACGCCGTCTCCATCGCCGCCCGCCTGATCGACGGCCGGCCGAGCGGGGGACCGGGTGAGCGACCCGCCGGGCCGGCCGCGTTGTGGAACCTGAACCTGCCCGCCGCCGAGCCGAAGGGGCTTCGGGCGGTGCGGTGCAGCCCGGACCGGCGGGGCGATCTGCTGGAACGGCGCTCCAGCCCCGAGGGCCGGCCGTACTACTGGACCGGCATGGACCCCGCCACCGCGGGCGACCCCGCCCCGGATACCGACGCCGGCGCCGTCGCCGCCGGCTACGCCGCCCTCACCCCGCTGCGGTACGATCTGACCGACCCCGCCGGCTTTGATGCGCTGCGGGACCTCGACCTTCCCACCGCCTAACCTGCCCGCCCCCCGCCATGGCGTCCGCCCGCACGCTGCTCCTCACGTTCCTCGCGGCCGGGCTCGCCACGTCCGCCGGCTGCACGCGCAGCGACGAGATCCCCGCGGACGTCGACGCCGCCCTCGACGGCGACAACGCCCCGCCGGCAAAGCAGAAGACCGGCATCGTCGGTCGGAAGACGATCGAAGTGCTCGACGCCCCCGTCGTCCTCGCCGCCGGCACCCACACGCTCGCCCAGGATAAAATCGGCGAGGGCGGCCCCATGGGCGGCGGGGAGATGTACACCGATCCGATCAGCGGGCCGCTGAACGTCCTCGGCGAGGCCACCGCCCTCATCGGACGCGTGCCGATGGACCAGTGGGTGAAGACCGAATACGCGCTGAAGGGCGAGTACCCGACCTACGAGCAGTTCACCGCCTATCTTCAGAAGAATCGGCAGTACGCCATGCCGATGCCGCGGCTGTCCCAGCGTTACGGCTACGACGAAACCCGCGGCGCCGTGGTGACGCTGGACGTCGTCGGCGGCATCCCCGACGAGGGCGGCTCCCTCGACCTGGACGGCGACCGCCTGTTGCCGAGTGATGAAAGAAACGACCGGTGACGTGACCGGGACCGCCCTTCCCGAGGCGAACGGCACTGCGATAAGCTGTCGAGATGTCCGCCACGCCCGCCTCGCGACTGACATCGAAACGACCGGCTGACGCCCACCTCGGCGAGCGGCGGGGCGTCAGCCCCCCGTGCTCTCTTGACGCTCCCGAATGCTCTTCACTCACGCCCGCCAGTTCCCCCACCTCGCCGGTCGCGGCGACGGAGAGATCCGGGGACTGGTGCGACGGGGGATGGACCGCTGCCCGGCGCTGCGGCGGGTCTTGAGATTGAGGAACGTCGCTGTGCTCTCGACGCTCGGTATCGCCGTGCTCTACGCTCTGCCGCGATCGCCGCAAGTTGGCGACGCCGTTCAGCCGGGTGACGCGCTGCGGGACATAGGACGGCTGTTGATGATCTGCGGCGGGGCGGCGACCGCGATTGTCCTCTTGTGGAACCTGATCTGGGTCAACACTGTCCTGTTCAGGCTGACGCAGATCGAAGCGGGCAGGGAGTCGGACGGCGCCGACGACACGGAGGGCTGACGCCCACCGCTCGCCCGATATACGCCATCCGCCGTTCGGTCATTCCCACTCGATCGTCGCGGGCGGTTTGGAACTGATGTCGTAGACGACGCGGTTGACGCCGCGGACGCTGTTGATAATTCGCGTCGCAATTCGCCCCAGCACGTCGTGCGGGAGGGGATACCAGTCGGCGGTCATATAATCGTCCGTCTTGACGGCCCGCACGCAGATCGTGTCTTCATACGTCCGGCCGTCGCCCATCACGCCGACGGATTGCACCGGCAATAGCACCGCGAACGCCTGCCGCACGTCCCGATATAATCCGGCGGCGTGCAGTTCCTCGATCACGATCGCGTCCGCCGCCCGCAGGGTGACCAATTTGTCGCCGGTCACTTCGCCCAGGCACCGCACCGCCAGTCCCGGACCGGGGAACGGGTGACGCCAGACCAGATCCTCCGGCAGCCCGAGTTCCACCCCCATCGCCCGCACCTCGTCCTTGAACAGGTTGCGGAGCGGTTCGATCAACTCGAACCCCAGCTCGTCCGGCAACCCGCCGACGTTATGATGCGATTTAATGGTGGCGGCGGGGCCGTCCGGATTGGCGCCGCTTTCGATCACGTCCGGGTACAGCGTGCCCTGGGCGAGGAAGCGGGCGTTGGGGATGCTCTCGGCTTCCCGCTTGAAGGCGTCGATAAACTCCCGGCCGATAATCTTGCGTTTCCGCTGCGGATCGGACACGCCCGCCAGCGCGTTCAAAAACTGACTGCGGGCGTCGCTGACGTGCAGGTCGGTCTTGAAGTGGTCGCCGAACTCCGTGCGAACCTGTTCCGCCTCGCCCTGCCGGAGCAGGCCGTTATCGACGAAGATGCAGGAGAGTTGATCGCCGATCGCCCGATACAGCAGCGCCGCGACGACGGAGGAATCCACGCCGCCGGAGAGGCCGCAGATGACTCGGGCGTCGCCCACGGTCTCGCGGACGCCGGCGATCTCCCGGTCGATCAAACGGCCGATCTCCCAAGTCCCCTGGCAGCCGCAGATGTTCGTCACGAAGTTCGCCAGCAGCCGGCCGCCGTGCTCGGTGTGGGTGACCTCCGGGTGGAACTGCAGCCCGTAAACGGGTCGCTCCCGGTGCTTAACGGCGGCCGTCGGGGCAGGTGCCGGTCGTGGCGAGCGGGGCGAAGGAACGGCTGCAGGCCCTCCACCTGGTCGCCGTGGCTCATCCAGACGGTCGATTCGCTCGGCAGGCCGTCGAACAGCGGATCGGAGCGGTCCGCCACGGTCAGCGTGGTGCGGCCGAACTCGCGGTCGACCCCGGGCTTCACCTCGCAACCCAGCGCCCGGGCCAACACCTGCATCCCGTAGCAGATGCCCAGCACCGGGACGCCGAGATCGAAGATGCCGGGGTCCGGCTGCGGAGCGCCGTCGGCGTACACGCTGGCCGGGCCGCCGGAGAGGATCAGGCCCTTCGGGTTCAATTCCCGCACGCGGTCCGCGGACAGGTCCGGGCGCACGATCTGGCAGAAGACGTGCTGTTCGCGGACCCGCCGGGCGATCAACTGGGCGGTCTGCGAGCCGAAGTCGAACACCAGCACGCGGTCCTCGGCCCCGCCCTGCGCGGGGGAGAGAACCGGGGCGAGCGGGTCGAGCCCGGCCCCGGGGGCGGCGGGCAAAGCGGGAGTGGTCATCGACTGCGGGACCGTCGAGGTCGGCGGCGGGGAATCGGGCAGTCTAACGCGGTGCGACGCAGGCTGTAGGGCGGCGGGACTCTTCGGCCGCCGTTCCGCAGGTTCAGCCCAGCAGGATCGTCCCGACCCGCCGCCCCGCCCAAACCAGCGCCAGCCCGCCCAGCACGTTCGCGGAGACGTGCAGCGCCGCGATCGGCAGCCCCTCCCCCCGCCCCAATGCGACCGCTTCCTGTCCGAAGGAGGAGAAGGTCGTCAGCCCGCCGAGGAACCCCGTGACCAGCAGCGCCCGGAGCGCCGGGGAGAGGTGTCCCCGGTCCGTGGCGGCGTACATCGCCAGCCCGATCAGAAAGCAGCCGGCCAGGTTCACGGCGAGGGTGCCGATCCAGACATGATTCGGAACCGCGTGGGCCGCGACCCGCCCGACGGCGTACCGGCAGACCGCCCCGACGGCCCCGCCGACGGCGACCGCGGCGACCAGCAGGACCCCGTGCGGTTCGGGCGCGACGGCCGAGGGCAGCGCCGGATCGGGGGGCGCCGCGGTCACGGCGTCTGGGAGATCTTCCACAGCGCCGCGTCGCTGCGGAAATAGCCGGCGTTCCCGACCGCCGCGGGGCTCGCCCACATCCCGTCCTCGCCCAGTGCGTTCGTGGCGAGCACCTCCGGCGAACCGTCCCCGGCGAACCCGACCACCACCACCGTGCCGTTCTTCGAAGGGCAGAACAGCCGCACGTCCGCCCCGCTGCCGACGGCGACGGGGGTCGCCAAAAACTGCCCGCCCAGCCGGGCCTTGCCGATCGCATCGCCGGTGGCCAGATCCGCCGCGGTCAGGATCCCGGCCTGCGTGACCGTGACCACCAACCGGGCGCCGTTCGCCCCCGTGAACGCCACCGGCGAGGCGTAGGACGGGCCGCAGCCGACTGTTCGTTCCACACCTCGTTCACCCCGCCGTCCCCGTCCGGCGCCAAGGCGGTGATGCCGTTGGAGACGGCGAGGATCAGGGCGTTCCCGTCGGCGTCGGCCGCGACGGTGGGCGAGACCGTCGTGCTCGCCCCCTCGCCCCAATGCCACACGACCTCGCCGGTCGCGGGATCGACGGCGTCCAGCCCGTAGCTGCCCTGGCAGAGCGCCAGATCGCCGACGTTGCCGAAGGACGAGCCGGCGGGCAGCAGGGTGGGGCTGCTCCAGTTCGCCTTGATCGGCCGCTCCTTCACCCACCGGGAGACGCCCGTCGCCGGATCGAGGCCGAACAGCAGGCTGCGGGCGTCGTTCTCGGCCATCACGATCAGCGTGCGGGAGCCGTCCGCAGCGGTGGTCAGCAGCGGGGACGAACTCATCCCGAGGCTGTTCGAGACGTTCGGATAGTCGCTCGTCAGCCCGCGATACCACACCGGGACGCCGTCGGCGGTCAGGCAAACCACGTCGTTACTGCTGAACTGGGCGTAGACGTGCGTGCCGTCGGTCGCCGGCGTGGCGGTGGCGACGCGCATGTCCGGCTCGTAGGTGCCGGTGCGGCCGGTCGCTTTGAAGCGGCGGTCCCACAGGCGTTCGCCGGTCGCCTGATCGAGGGCGAGGACGTGCAACACGCCTTTATCAAACCCGCTGTTCGCGGTGACGAAGACCGTGCCCCCGGCGATCGCCGGTCCGCTGAACCCGCCGCCGGGCAGATCCGCGGCCCAGGCGACGTTCGTGCCGGCGGGGCCGTCGAAGGTCGTCGGGACGCCGGCATACGCCGCGGCCGACCGATTGCCCGGCCCGCGGAAGCCGGGCCAGCCGCTGTCATCGGCGGCAGGCCCGGCGACCTCGTCCGCCGGTCCGGCGGCGAGGGCGACGAGAAGCAGGAGCGGGGTCATTCGGTCGTCGCGGGGAGGGGTTCGCGGAGGGCCGCCCCGGTCGGGTCGGTGACGCGGAACTGCATCTGATAACGCTGGGCCCAGCTTTGCTCCTGTTCGTTCTGGAGCAGTTTGAGCATCAGCACGTTCGAGCCGGCCCGCACCGTCGCGGGGATGATGTATTGATCCATCCTGGTCCCGCGGTGGTACTCGGGTCGGGCGAAGACGAGGGCGCCGTTCAGGTACAGCTTGAAGGCGTTGGGGGTGCCGATGCGGAAGGTCACCGGTCCGGCCGCGGGGGCGTCGTAACGGCGGGCCAGCGCCACCGCGCTGCCCTTCCAGTTCTCCAGATCGCCGGCGATGTCCAGCGTGCCGAAATCGTCGTCCGCGATCAGCGGTTGCCAAGTCACGAGGTCGCCCGCGTCCGGGTACGTGGTCGCAAAGGTCGCGTCCGGATCGAACGCCCCGGGCGTCTCCTCCGGCGGGAGCGTGCGATCCCAGGCGGTGTCGCCGTGGTGCTCGAACGGACCGGCGATCTGCCAGTTCGTCAGGAACCCGAACTGCCGCGGGAGGTCGACCGGATCGCCGGCGGCCTTGAGGCGATCGGCGATCGTCTCCACCTGATCGCGGTCCAGGGTGCGATCCAGCAGCGTCCGCAGGGCGGCGGGCTCGGCGTCGTCCGCCAGCTTCGCCAGGGCCGCGGCGACCGCGGCCCGGCGGATGGTCGGCGCGGGGCTGTCGAGCCCGCGGCGGGCGAGGTAAAGCTCTGCGGCCGTCGGGTCGGCGGTTTGAAGCAGGTCAAACGCGAGGGCGGCGGCTTCGGGGTGCAACTCGCGTTCGAGCAGCGTGCTCGAGCGCCGCAACCAGCGCGACCGGCTGCCCCTCGTCCGCGACCGCCTGGACCGCCCCGGCGAGCAGGTTCCGGCTCACCGGTCCCGCATCGTCGAACGCGGCGAGCAGCGGTTCGAGCCTCTCCAGCCCGCCGCCGCTCAGTCGCCCCAACGGCTCCACGGCCGCCGCGGCGCCCTCCCCTTTCGGACCGACGGCGACCACCGCCGCCAAGTCCTCTTCAAATGTCGTTCCATCGAGCCCAGCGAACGCGAGCGGCCCCGACAGCAGAACGCACGCGATTGCCGCGGTCCCGCTGCGGAATCGGGGTGGACCGGCGAGACCGGCGGGTGCGATAGACGTGGCCACAGCGTGTCTCGGCGGAGGAGCGGGTGCGGTCGAACGGATCGTACCGGCCGGACGGATCGGCCGGAACCGTTCCTCCGTGATCTGCCGAAGAGCGGTTCGCACGCCGCCCCGCGGCGCCCCCGCCCGTAACGGATCTTTCCCGTGCCCGCCGCTCGTCGACTGCCGCCCGCTGCCCACCGAGCGGCTGTGCTGTGCGCGATCGTGGTCGGCAGCGGCGTCGCGGCACGCCCGGCGACGGCTCAAGACGCCTACTGCGTCGACGACGCCGGCCGGCCCTGCGCTGCGGACGACGCGGCCTGGCGGTGGCGCCTGGTGCCGCCCTCGCTGCTGTTCAAACCGTACATTGCCGGGGTGAAGGCCCCGCGGATGGCGGGGATCGTGAACCGCGTGAGCGGCGGCCGGACCGGCGAGACGACGCTCGACGGCTCCCTCGGCGCCCGCGTCGGTTTGATCCGCTTCGGACAGGCCGGCCCGGACGCCGACGGCTGGCAGCTCGACGCCCAAGCCGCCGCCTTTCCGCGGCTCAACTTCAGCGAGAACGGCGACGTGGACGCCACGGACTTCCGGGCCGGCGTCCCCCTGTCCTATCGCCGCGGCGGGACCGCGGTCTCGTTCGGATACGACCATATCAGCACGCATATCGGCGACGAGTTCCTCGTCCGCAATCCGACGTTCCAGCGGGTCAACTACTCCCGCGACGCTCTGTTGCTGGGCGTTCGACAGGACGTGACGGACGAACTGACGGTCTACGGCGAAGCCGCCTGGGCCTTCTACAACGACGGCGGGGCGGAGCCTTGGGCGTTCCAGGTGGGTGCGGAGTTCTATGAGGAACTGAGCGAGACGATAGGCGGCCCGGTCGCCGCGGCGAACGTGCAGATGCGGGAGGAGTTCGATTTCGGCGGCCGGTTCACCGGCGTCGCCGGCTGGCAGTGGCGCGAACCGACCACCGGCCGTTTGCTCCGCTTCGCCGCCAAGTACGAGGCCGGCAAATCGCCGTACTACGAGCTGTTTGAAGAGGACTCGACAATGCTGGGCGTCGGCGTGTTCTACGATTTCTAAATCGCGTTTCAATGATTGTGCGGGACGCGAAGACGCTGTTTCAATACCAACCCGAAGCGTCAGCGAGGGACGCGGGCGCCGCCCGCGTTTGCGAATTCCATAAAAAACCGTCGGACAGCCCTCGCTGACGCTTCGGGTTGGTATGCGGTGGTTCTGGAACAGCCTTTAAGCGGGCGCCGCCCGCCCGAACACCAGTTGTCCGCAGCGGTCGAACGGGTTGGAGCGGGTGCGGCGGAGCAGATTGAAGCCGCGGGCGGTCATCTCGGCAGTCAGGCGTTCCATGGAAACGCACGGTCCCGGGTCCAGCGCCGCGACGCCGGCGCGGTGCAACACCCGCCCGACCTCGTCGAGGCACGCCGTCAGATCGTCCCCGGTGAGGTGATGGCCGACCACCCCGCTGCTGTTCACCAGATCGACGGCCCCGTCCTCCAGCCGGCGACCGTCGGCGTCCGTCAGCGGGCCGCACACGCTGCCCACGACGAAGTTCACCCGGCAGTCGCCGTGCCGGTTGGGATAGTCGCGGGAGCGGGCGACCGTGGCGAGGGGCGCCGCGAACTCCACGCCCGTCACCGTCGATCCGTCCGGCAACAGGTACGCCAGGACCGCCGTGCTGCCGCCGGTCCCGCAGCCCAGATCGACTGCGGACAGCGGCCCCCCGTCCATGGACCGCCGCGGTAGCAAGCCGTCCAGGGAGGCGGGGATCGTGCGCCAGTTCGCCCACGCCTGCCGGCCGTTGACGGCGTCGAACTCCGCGGCGGTCATCGCCGCATAGGCGGCCTCCACGGCGGCCGGATTGGTGGAGCGAAACGCCACGCCGCGGGCGGCCAACGCCCGCTCCGCCCGCCACTGACGCCACACGACCGCGGCGAGATTCCCCGGCCCGGCGGCTTTCACCTCCGCCGGCGGGCACCGCAACGGCGGGCACCGCAACGGCGGGCGGCGGAGACGTGAAGCAGTCGAGTCGGGGACGGCGGGCGTGACCGGGGCGGTCGACAGGCGGGCGGTCGTCACGCGGGCGGCGGGCGGGGCTCTGGAGACGGCGGGCGGGGCGGACAGTCTAGAATCCGCCCCCCGCCCCGTCGCCTGAATCCTGATCCAACCCGCCGCCCCGTTGTCCGCGTCGTCTCCTCCCCCGTCGCCGCCCCCCCCCTCGCCGCTCCCGACCGTGCACCTGGTGGGCGCCGGGCCGGGCGACGCGGGGCTGCTGACCCGGCGGGGCGAGGAATTGTTGGGGCGGGCGGACGTCGTGCTGGCGGACGCCCTCGTCTCCCGCGACGTGATCGCGTTGGCGAATCGGGATGCGGAGATCGTCACCCGCACCCACGCCCCGACCGACGCCCCCGGGACGCGGGAGACGAACCAGAACGCCCTGATCGTTCGCATGATCGCCGAAGCCAAAGCCGGCCGGCGGGTGGTGCGGTTGAAGGGCGGCGACCCGTCGATCTTCGGCCGGGGCACGGAGGAGGCGGACGCGCTGCTCGCCGCGGGCGTGCCGGTGGAGATCGTGCCGGGGGTGACCGCGGCGATCGCGGCGTCGGGGCTGTCGGGCATTCCGCTCACCCACCGGGACCATGCGGGGGGCGTGTGCTTCGTCACCGGACATGATGCGGGCCGGCGGACGAACGGCGTCGACTGGGCCGCGGTCGCCGCGTTCCCCGGCACGCGGGTGGTGTACATGGGCCGATCGCGGCTGCGTCGCATCGCCGCGGATCTGATCGCCGCCGGCCTGCCCCCGGAGACGCCCGCGGCGGTGGTCTCGCGGGCGGCGACGCCCGAGCAACGCACGATCTGCGGCACGGCGGCGACGATCGCGACCGATTGCGACGCCGCCGCCCTCCCCGGCCCCGCGGTGCTGCTGGTGGGCGGCGCCGCGACCCCCCCGGGCGCCCGCGGTTGGTGGGAAGCCCGACCGCTGCACGGGGTGACGGTGGCGCTGGTCGCCGCGGGCAGGGACCATGGGATCGCCGAGGAGCGATTGCAGGAGTTGGGCGGGGAGACGATGAACCTGGAACTGCTCGACACTCCCCGCATCCGCCACCCGGACGGATTCGAAGCGGCGTTGAACGAGCTGAGGCCCGGCGACGCGGTCGCGTTCACGTCTCGCAACGGCGTGGGGGGCTTCGGCTTCCTCACCCGTCCGGCACGCAACATGGACTGGGACATGCGTTCTCTGGGCGGGGTGCGATTGGCCTGCGTCGGCCCGTCCACGGCGGAGCGGCTGCGAATGCTGAACCTGCGGGCCGACTTTGTCCCCGCAGTTCACGATGCCGAGCACCTTGCCGCCGCGCTCGCCCCGCATGTCCGCGGCAAACGGGTGCTGTGGCCGACCTGCCCGGAGGCGAAATCGACGCTCGCCGATCGGCTCACCGAGGCCGGCGCCGACGTCCGCCGGGTGCACGTCTACCGGCAGGAACGGGCGACGGAACTGCCCGCGGCGTTCGCCGCGGCGTTGGACGCGGGACGCGTGGATTGGGCGCTGATCGCCAGCGGGAACCTTGCCCGGACGTTCGCAGACCTCACCGCGGACTCGCCGGGTCGGGATCGCTTGAAGGTCGCGGCGATCAGCAACGCCGTCGCGGAGGTTTGCCGGGAGGTCGGGCTGAACGTGGCCGCGGTGGCGGCGGAGGCGACCTGGGACGGCCTGGCCCGGGCGGTGGTCGACGCGGCAGAGGATTAATCGCACCTCGCCCTATTAAAACAGAGTCGGCGAGAGTTCCTCTTGACCGTTCGCGCGCGGTGATCGAAGACCGCGGACAAGACCCCGCCGGGCGGCCGCACGCCGCCCCCTCCCCCCGGCACGGACGCCGATATGCCCCCCTCCCCCGCGGCTCCCCCCGCCGCCACGCCCGTCTCGACGCCCATCCCGACGCCCGTCCCGACGCTCGGGCGCCGACTCGGCCGCTGGGCCGCCGGGCTGTTTATCGGCGGGTATCTCAGCGTGATGGGACTGGGCGTCGCCGCGCATGCGCTCGGTTTTGCCGAGGGCTCTCACCCGCTGATGTATTATATCGTCTGGGATATGTTTTGCGGGTGGTCGGCCCAAAGCTATCGCACCCACGTGATCGCCCAGGGCGCCAGCGGCGCCTGGTACGACGCCGGCACCGGCCCCTGGGACGACGCCCGCCCGTTCCGCCCGTACGGGGACTTGAAGCGCGTGCATTACGACGTCGACGCCACCCACTCCGCCCGGATGGGATTGAACGTCCTGCGGCACACCGCCCACGAGCCGATCGAACGGGTGCTGGTCGTGGAGGAGTGCTGGGCGAAGAAATATAACCTGCCGGAGCCGCACTGGTCGGCACGGTGGCACGTGCCGAAAGATCCGGCGAGCTATTATACGGTTCGGCATGTGATGACTGCGGACGGGCAATTGACGGGCACGCAGCCGGGTTGGGCGACGGAGGTGGCCCGCCGCAGCGTGCAGGACCGGGCGAAGATCCGCCGGCTCGCCTCCCGCCCCGGCCCCGTGCTGGCCGGTCCGGTCCGCCGTGCGAGCGCCTCCGACGCCGACCGCGCACGCCCCAGCCGGTTCGACTCCCTGACGACGTTCGCAGGCTTCGACGAGCCGATCGTCGCCGATCTCGCCGACTGACCGCCGCGTTCCCGGTTCAACGCCGGTTCGTCCCCCGCATCTCGTCGCTTCCCGCCCCGCTGCACGTCATGACGCTCCCCGAAACGGTCCCCGCCCCGCCCGCGCCGGACCCGGCGAACGCCGCCGCCGCCGACGGCCTCACGCTGTCCGGGCTCAAGCGGAACGTCGCCCGATTCTTCTTCGATCAGGAGGTGCCGTACGGCGCCGCGGCGGCTCGCATCGCGATCGCGTTGCCGATGCTGTTCGAAGCGTTCGGCCGGTGGTCCCACGCCCGGGAGTTATATTCCGCGGACGGCGCCCCCTCGTCGCTGTGGCACACCTACGGCGTGCCCAACGCCCTGCCGGAATTGCCGGGGTGGGCCGCGGTGGGACTCTATACGCTGTACGTGTTCGCGTTGGTCACGACGTTGATCGGCTGGAAGGCCCGCACGAGTTGCGCCCTGGCCGCGGCGGGATGCTTCTATTTTTGCAGCCTCGACGCGACCGGTTCGCTGACGAAATATACCGTCGTCGCCACCCATCTGCTCGGGCTGTTGGCGCTGAGCGGGTGCGGGAACGCCTGGAGCGTCGACGCCCGGGCGGCAAAACGCGCTGCGGAAGCGAACGGCGAAACGTGGGAGCCGCGTCGGTGTGCGGCGTGGCCCCGGCGCCTGATGCAATTAATGATCGGCATCGTGTACTTCGGGGCGGCGTTCACGAAGATGCACATGAGTTCGTTCTTCAACGGCGACCAGATGACCTACTGGATGGTCACGAACGTCAACCGGGTGCATCCGCTCGGGCCGTTGATGGCGAACCATCCCCTGTTGCTTCAAGCCGGCGGGTACGCCACCTGCCTGTGGGAGCTCACCTTCGTGATGCTCGCCTGGCGTGGCTGGGGTCGGCGGATCTGGCTGACGGCCGGCGTGTTCTTTCACCTCGGCACGACCCTCTCCCTGGGCCTTTATATCTTCCCGCTGGTCAGTTGGGCGGCGTACTGGGCGTTCCTGTCCGAAGCGGACGTGATCGCGTTCCGTCAGCGACGGGCTCGATTGACCGGGGCCTTGACCGCGAACTGGCCGCGTCTGGCAAGCGTGATCGGGTCGCTGTGGCCGCCGAAGTTCGGTTCGCTGCCCGCGGCGCCCGCCGCCGCGACCCGCTGGGGCTATCTGGTCGCCGCGCCGCTGATCGCGATCGTCGGGATGGGGGCGGAGTACCGGATGGACCCGTACGGCGAACGCGGCCCCGACGGCCCGCTGCCGTTGAAGACGATCGACCCGGCCCTGGTGCGGGCGATGACCGCTCCGTACCGTCCGCCGCGGCCGGTGGACCTGCTGTGGGACTTCGATCTCGGCCGGATGGTCGCCGGCGGGAACCTGCTGGGGCGGAGCGATTCCTTCAGTCAAAGCGAAGCCGTCCTCGCCCAGGCGTGGCTCTCCCCGCCGCACGACGACGCCGTGCTGCGATGCGTGCTGCGGTACGCCGACGGCCCCGACGGCGCCGGCCCCGTCGTCGCCCGCCAGAACGGCGTGATGACGCGGGAGCAAAGCCGATTCCTCTTCACCTGGGGTCTGGACAAAAGCGTCCAGCCCGGGCCGTACCGGATGTCGCTGATGATCGACGGCGTGCACGTCGCGGACGAATTCTTTACGGTCACCGCCGACTGACGCCCCCCGCGGGGCGTGATCGATCGGCTGCGTGCCGCAGGGCCGACCCGCCCCGCGGTTCCGTCGCCTCGCCGTCACTGCCCGCCCCGTCGCTGGCCCCCCCCGTCGCTGCCCCCCCGTCGTCGCCCCTCCGTCCGGTGCCCGCTCCCGTGTGGCTCGAAGCGTATCTTTTCCCCCTGGCGCTCGTGCTGGCGGCGGCGGCGTTGGTCTCCGCGGGGTGGGCGGTGGTCAGCGGGCGGGCGAAGTTTCTCGCCGTCGCTGGCGTCTGCATCCTGGCGGCCGCCGCGGCGTTGACGGCCGACTGGGCGATCGTCACGGAGGCGGAGAAGGTCGAGGCGCTGATCGACGACCTCGCCGCCGCCGCGGTCGCGGGAGACGCGGATCAGGCGCTCTCCCACTTCTCCCCTGCGACGGACATCCCCGTCGGGTCGATCCGACTCGGCCTCGCGATGACGTCCTTCAGTCCGGACATGCGACTGAGCGACCGCGGCACGACCGTCACCGCCAACGGCACGCAGGCGGTCTCCGACCTGCGTGTGAACGGCACCGCACAGGTCAAGCTGAGCGGAATCGGCGGTCGCTACGCCACCCGGTGGCAAATTGTGTGGCGGAAGGAAGCGGGCGAGTGGAAAATTATCGAACTCCGTCGCTTTGACCCCCTCCGCGGCGAAGAGATAGGGCTGCTGGATCGTGGGTGAGCCGTACACGGACGAAACCCGTTCACGGCCCCGTCTGCCCCCTGCGGCTGAACAGCAACGTCGTGTCGGCGGTCCCGCCGAGGCCGAATTGCACCCGGTTCATCCGCACCGCCCCCGAGGCGCTGAACCCGGGGCGGGCGCCGACCCACGCCGGCCGATAGGCCTCCCGCGACGCCGGCGCCGGCAACGCCCCGACCAGGTGCGGGGGCACATGGTGCGAGAAATAGCTCGGCTGAGTCATCCACCGGTCCGCCCCCTGCGCCCCGCTGGCGTAGAAGCTCACGAGCAGGGCCGCGGCGAACGCCGCCCAGAGCAGTCGCCGGGGGACGGACGGGCGCGGGCGATCGAGAGGCGGGAGCATGGCAGGTGCGGCGTGATGAGGTGAATCGGCAACGTCCGTCGCCCCCGATGAGGCGTCCCCGCAACGCGGGGCGGCCGTGGGGGGCGGTTTCGGACACGCTTCCCCGGAAACGCGAACCACGTGCCGATCCGCGGGCTACGGCCCCGGCAGATGCACCCGGGCACACAGCGGGCGGTGGTCCGAGCCGATCTCCGGCCCCGCTCCGAGTTCCGTCAGAAGCGCCCCGCCGCCGGTCAGCACGTGGTCGATCGGCAGGGCGAACAGCGGATTCCCGACCCGCCAGCTCGTCGGCGTGCGGCCGCCGGCCCGTGGATCGGTCAGCCCGCCGCGGTTCAGCAGGTCTGTGAAGAACGGGCTCCACGGCGTGCAATTCAGGTCGCCGCAGACGAGGACCGGGCCGTCCGTCGCCGCCGTCGCCGCCGCGAGGTCCGCCATCCCGCGGTTCCGCTCCCCCGCCCGGCGGGCCCCGATCGGCGGGGAGACGTGCACGCAGAACACCGTCAGCCTGCGGCCGTCCACCCGCACCTCCGCCCGAATCCGCGGCACGCCCTCCACCGTCTCCTCGCGGAACGTCGCCGGGCTGCGGCTGAACACGGCCATCCCGAAGTTCCCCAGATCGTCCGGCACCACCGAGCGGTACGGGTACCCAGCGTGCAGCGGGGCGAGGTCCGCCGCCCAACGGCTGTCGATCTCCTGAAGACGAAATCACCTCCGCATCGGCCTCCGCCAGATAGTCCAGCAGCAGGCCCGCCCGCCCGTTCCGCGCGAGCACGTTCGCCGTGACCACAGTGCCCCCCACCCGCTTCGTCTTCGCCCGGACGGTGAACTCGCCCGGGAGCATCGGCCCGCCGAGGATCAGCGCCGCGGCCCCGCACAGCGCCAGCGGCCGCCACTGCCGGGCGATCAACAACGTGACGCCGACCGCCCCGCAGGCCAGCAGCCATTGGAAGCGGAAATGCGTGAACAATTCCGCGAACCACCACCAGCGCCCGGCGAGTCCGCCCAGCCACGGGAGCAACGGCAGCGCCGCGAGCGTCCACCAGAGCGTCCACCAGAGCGTGCGCAGCGTCCCGGACGCTTCAAGCGTCCGGGACGCTGCGGTTCGGAGGGCGGGTCGTTCATGTCACACAGGCTCGGGCTTCGCCTCGGCGGTGGTGAAGTCGCACCGGCAGGCCAGCTTATCGTCCACCCGCACCTTGCCGGTGAGGTAATACGCCCCCGGCAGTTTATCCTTGATGAAGACCTCAATCTCGCAGGTCTCGCCGGGGCGAACCATGCGTTTGAACTTGACCCCGTCCGTGCGGGCGACCACCGGCACGCCGCCGCCGCCGCTGTCCAAGGTGGCAATTAACACGGCCGACGCCTGGAAGCACATCTCCAATTGCAACACGCCGGGGAGCAGCGGGTGATCCGGGTAGTGGCCGGCGAACACCGGCAGGTCCGGGTCGAGGGTCTTTCGGGCGAGGATCGTTTCGCCGTCGACCGTCGCGGAGTCCAGCCAGAGGAACGGATCTCGGTGGGGGATCAGCGCCTGGATCTGCGTGAGCGTCAGTTGCGTCATGAATCTTTCTTTCTCGCCGTAACGCCGAGGCCCCGCGGGGCCTCGGCGTTACGCGGGGGTGCGGTTGGCTAGAAACTCGTCCATCTTGGACCCGACGATCACGCCGTAATTCACGGCTCCCAGCCAGCCGGACATGATGATCCCGACGCTCCCGGCGTGCCACAGCCCGGGCACGCGGCTCGGCAGGTCTTCGCTCACTTTGAGCCCCTCGAACTTCGTGCCGAAACTGCTGCCCAGTTGGTGCTTGGTGTAGCGTTCGAAGGTGCGGGGCGTGCTGACCTCCACGTGGTCCAGCTTATCGCGCACGCCGGGGATATAGTTCTCCTCCAGGCACTTCAACGTCGTCTCCGCGAGGTCCGCTTTATCGGCCTCGTACTGCTCCTCGGACAGCCCGGCCCAGTCGGCGTAATTCGCGTTCGTACTGGAGACGATCAGCCAGCGATCGCTGCCCGGACGGGTCTGCGGGTAGTAAAAGCTAAACGTCCGGCTGCTAACCTGTTTGGACAGCATCGATTCCGCGTCGAACCCGCTGTGCTCTGAGTGAAACAGCAGATCGCCCAGCGCCGGATCGAACCCTTCGCCGGGCTTGAGCGCCATATAGACTTGGCAGGAGGAATTATTGAGCCGCACCGCTTTCGCCTCCTGCACGAAGTCGTCGGGCAGGCGGTCTTCGCCGACGAGGTGCAGCACCGTGCTTTTGAGGTTCGCGTTGGACAGCACCGCGTCGCAGGCGATCGGTTTGCCGTTGACGACCACGCCGGTGACCTTACCGTCGTCGTCGGTCGTGATCTGTTCCACGTCGCAGCGGATCCGCAGATCCACGCCGTTCGCTAAAAGTTCCTTTTTCATCAGCGAGACCAATTGATCAGTCCCGCCGCGGAAGGTGAACACGCCCTTGTGCATGAAGTTGCTGAACACGATCCCGTAGGTGATCGCTGGGTCGTCCAGCGTGCTGCCGTTGGCGTAGGTGATCGGTTCCATCAACAGCCGGACCACGTCGCTGCGGCCGGGAAAGAACTCTTCGAACAATTCGCGGGTCGTGAGGTGCTGCTCGTCGTAGAAGTTCATGCTGCGGGCCCGGACGAAGAACGCCTCGACCGTTTCCCGCTCCACCCCGAACGTTTCGACGAGATGGTTCGTGAAGTCCTCCCGGTCGAACGTCGTTTTGAGGCTGAACTGCGGGTTTTCGAACCGGATATGTTCGAGCTGCACGATGCGATCGGCGATCTCCTGCGACCAATACTTCCGGCAGCTCTTTTTCATGCCGACGGGGAAGCCGTGCAGGGAGATGTCGAAGATGTGGCCGCCGGCTCGTTTGAACCAGGTGGCCATCCCGCCGAGCTGATAGTGGTGCTCCAACAACAACACCTTGTGCCCCTGCCGGGCGAGCAGGTTGGCGCCGGTGAGGCCGGCGAGTCCGCTGCCGATCACGACCACGTCGTATCGGTCGGCGGCGCCTTTGAGGAAGTCTTTGGCCATGGAGCGGGCGAGCGGCGGGGCGTCAGCCCCCCGTGCGGGCGGCCTCGCGTGGGAGGGGCGTGGGGGTCGGGGGGGCAGTCTAAGCGGCGCCCACCCTTTGCAAAGCGGGGCGAGCCGGTACGTTGACGCGTCCGTGACCACATCGCCCTGACGCCTCGCCTCGAAGCACGGGGGGCTGACGCCCCGCCGCTCGCCAAGTCTTGCCATGCTGAAGCCGCTCGTCCTGTTCGCCCTGCCCGCGGTGGCGCTCGCGGGGCTCGCCGATTGGTACGCCGACGGACCCGGCCCGGACTGGCTCGACGCGGTCGTCGGCACGCTGGCGGTGGTGGGCGCCGCGGCGGGGGTGGCGTCGCTGAAGCCGGAGCCGGCCCGGGAGTCACCCGCGAAACCGCCAGCGAGCGTCGCCCCCGTGACGCCCGCCCCGCCGCCGGCTCCGCCGAAGCGGCCGGAGGGGGAGGACGCGTTGGTGTTGCTCGCCACGCTGCAACGGGAGGCCCGGCTGATCGATTTCCTCAAGGAAGATCTGTCCGCCTACGACGACGCTCAGGTGGGGGCCGCCGTCCGGGACGTGCACCGGGACGCCGCCGCGGCGCTGGACCGCCTGTTCGCCCCGGGGCCGGCGGTGCAAGAGGAGGAGGGCGCCCGGGTCGACCCGGCGTCGCTGCCGGCCGGCCGCGTGAAGACCACCGGGCAGGTCGGCGGCGGGGCCGGCACGCTGGTGCACCCCGGCTGGGCCGCCACGAAGGTCAATCTGCCGGCTCGCACCGGCCCGCCGGACGAGGCCGCGGTGCGTCTCTTGGCCCCGGCTGAAGTGGAGGTGGGGTGATGCCGTTCAGTCGGTATTGATCTCGGCACGACCAACAGCGTTCTCGCCTCCTGCGTGATCGGTGACGGCAGCCCGCCCGACGCCCCCGCGACGCTGCCGGTCCCGCAGGTGGTCGCCCCGGGCACGCTGGAGACGCGGGACTCCCTGCCGAGCTTCTGCCTTTTGGCTCCGGAGAATGAAGCCGACGGACTCGCCCTGCCTTGGGCGCCCCCTTCCCCAAACAACGGGCCCGGCTACGCCGTCGGCGAGTATGCCCGGCGGCGGGCCGCCGAGGTCGCCGGATCGGGTGGTCGGCACGGCGAAGTCCTGGCTCGGGCACGCCGGCGTCGACCGCCGCCAGCCGATCCTGCCGTGGGACGCCGATTCCTCCCTCACCGGGACGGGAACGGGGGCCGGGACCGGGGCGGGGGTGGCGAAGATCAGCCCGGTGGAGGCGTCCGCCCGCTATCTCCGGCACCTCGCCGCGGCGTGGGATCACGTGCATCCGGACGAACCGTTGAACGAGCAGGCGGTGACGCTCACCGTGCCCGCGAGCTTCGACGCCGCCGCCCGCGACCTGACCCGCGACGCCGCCGCAACAGGCCGGGTTCCCCGCGGACCTGGTGCTGCTCGAAGAACCGCAGGCGGCGGTCTACGCCCACCTCGCCGACCGCGGGGAGGACTGGCGAAAGGATCTCGCCCCCGGCGACGCCCTGCTGGTGGTGGACGTGGGCGGGGGGACGACGGACTTCTCGTTGATCTCCGTCACGGACGCGGGCGGCGACCTGGAGTTGGAACGGGTCGCGGTCGGTCGGCACCTGTTGGTCGGCGGGGATAACATGGATCTCGCGGTCGCCCACCACGCCGCCGGCCTGCTGGCGGCGAAGGGCGTGACGCCGGACCCGTGGCAGTCCGTCGCCCTCTGGCACGCTTGCCGCACGGCGAAGGAGACGTTGCTGGGGGCGGAGGCTCCCGATCACGCCCCCGTCGCCGTGCTTGGCCGCGGACGCAAGCTGATCGGCGGGACGGTGTCCGTCGACCTGGCGGCGGAGGACGTCCGCCGGCTGGTGCTCGACGGGTTCTTTCCGCAGGTCGCCGCCGACGCCAAACCGCAGGCGACCGCCGGCGGCGGATTCGTGCAACTCGGGTTGCCGTTCGAAAGCGATCCGGCGGTGACGAAGCATCTGGCCGCGTTTCTGGCGAATCACCCGGACGTCACGCCCACCCATCTGCTGCTCAACGGCGGAGTCTTTCGCTCCGCCCCGCTGCGGGACCGGCTGCGGGACACGCTGTCGTCCTGGCTGCCGAAGGCTCCGGCGCTGCTGGACCGCCCCGCGGCCGCTCTCGACCACGCCGTCGCCCGCGGGGCGGCGTATCTACGGGGCGCTGAAGAAGAGCGGCGGCGTCCGCATCCGCGGCGGCACCGGGCGCAGCTACTACGTCGGCATCGAAACCGCCGGCCTGGCGATCCCCGGCGCCCCGCGGCCGCTGTCGGCCCTGTGCGTGGTGCCGCGGGGGATGGAGGAGGGCACGCAGACCGAGGTCCCGGTCGAACGACTGCCCGGCGGCGGGGTCGGGGTGACGGTCGGCCGACCGGCGCGGTTCCGGTTCTTCGCCTCCCCCAGTCGCCCGGACGACGTGCCGGGCGACCTGCTCACCCGGTGGACCGAGGATGAATTGGAGGAGACCGACCCGATCGAAACGACCCTCGACCCGCTCGCCGCCGGCAGCGGAGAGGCGGCGGCGGGCGACGTGATCCCGGTCAACTTCCATGCCGCGGTGACGGAGCTGGGCGAGCTCACGCTATCCGCCCGCCAGACAAACGGCGACGGGGCATGGACGTTGGGGTTCGACGTGCGGGGGGATTAAGCGGCCCCTTCCCCCACCTGCACGTGCACCAAAGCCTTGGCGCTCACACAGAAGGCATTGTTGCCACCCGGAAGGGCAACCTGACTGGTCGCGTGACAACTTTACGGGCCGAACGTCGTTTCAACGCCCGGTAGATCGCCCGGATCGCTTGCGGGGAAGGCAGGAGTCCATACCTTGAGTGGATTCCCGATCGGCGGAGTTCGCCGCCGACCGCTGCCCAGACGAATCCGTACGAGCCTCGTTCCGCATGGCCTCCGCGTCCGACGTCCTTTCCTTCGCCAAGGAACACAACGCCGAGTTTATCGACGTGAAGTTCTGCGACCTGTTCGGACAGTGGCAGCACTGTTCCTACCCGATGGCCGTGATCGGCGAGGACGAAATCACCGAAGGGTTCGGGTTCGACGGCAGTTCGATCCGGGCGTGGCAGCCCATCGACAACTCGGACATGTTGATGGTGCCGGACCCGGACACCGTCAAGATGGACCCGTTCTTCGAACGGCCGACGGTCACCGTCATCGCCGACATCGTCGATCCGGTCACGAAGGAACTGTACGCCAAGGATCCCCGCGGCGTCGTCAAAAAGGGCTTGGCGTACCTGTCCCAGACCGGCATCGCGGACACCTGCTACATCGGCCCGGAGCCGGAGTTCTTCGTCTTCGACGACGTCCGGTACTCCAGCAGCCAGTACCAGGGCTTCTATCAGATCGACAGCAGCGAGGCCCACTGGAACAGCGGCCGGGCCGAAGCGCCGAACCTGGGCCACAAGGTCGGCCCCAAAGCCGGGTATTTCCCGGTCTCACCGATCGACAGCCTGAACGATCTGCGGGCGGAGATGTGCAAGGCGATGCAGGAAGTCGGCATCGTCGTGGAGGCCCACCACCACGAGGTGGCGACCGCCGGCCAGTGCGAAATCGACATGAAGTTCGCCCCGCTGCTGACGATGGCGGACCAATTCATGTGGTTCAAATACATCATCCGCAACGTCGCCAAAAAGCACGGCAAATCGGCGACGTTCATGCCGAAGCCGGTGTTCGGCGACAACGGCTCCGGGATGCACACCCACATTAGTTTGTGGAACGGCAGCACCCCGCTGATGGCCGGCGACGGCTACGCCGGGATGAGCGAACTGGGCCTGCACGCCATCGGCGGCATCCTCAAGCACGGCCGATCCCTGATCGCCCTGTCAAACCCGACCGTCAACAGCTTCCACCGCCTCGTGCCCGGCTACGAAGCCCCGGTGACGTTGGCGCTCAGCCAGCGGAACCGCTCCGCGGCGCTGCGGATCCCGATGTACTCGCCCAGCCCCAAGGCGAAGCGGGTCGAGTTCCGCTGCCCGGATCCCCTGGCCAACGGCTACCTCTCCTTCACGGCCCTGATGATGGCCATGCTGGACGGCGTCCAGAACAAGATCGACCCGGGCGATCCGCTCGACCGGGACATCTACGACATGACCGAGGAGGAACTGTCCCACACCAACGTCGCCCCCAAAAGCCTGGGCGAAGCGTTGGAGGCCCTGGAAGCCGACCACGAGTACCTGCTCAAGGGCGACGTGTTCACCAAGGACCTGATCGACAGCTTCATCGGCTACAAGCGGCGAAGCGAGATCGACCCGATCCGCCTCCGCCCCCACCCCTACGAGTTCGACCTGTACTACCAGGCGTAGGACAAACGACCCGCCGATCAGACCGCAGCCCGTCCCGCACCGCGGGGCGGGCTGTTTTCGTGGGCGGCTGAGGGGGATACTGTCCGTTCGAGACCCGCCCCGTCCCGCCTGTCGGAAAGAACCGCCAATGCCCTCGCCGTTCCCGGGCATGGATCCGTTTCTGGAGCGGCCGGGTATCTGGGCTGAGTTCCATGACATGCTGGCTGTTGCCGCCCGGCAGCAGTTACTTCCTCAACTTCCCAAGGGTTACGACTGCCGGGTGGAAGGGGAACTATACCTGCCGACCGGCGGCGAGGCGGAGTTTGATCGTCGTCTGTTCGCGAAGTCAGACTTTGACGCCACGTTCCGGCTGCGTGCGGAGACGTCACCCGCCGCTCCGCCGTCCGAACCGGCCGAGGCCCCACGATTTACTTCCGAAAGCGGCCTCGCATCTCTGGCCGCTCCTGTAAAGGCCCGGCTACCGGAGTCGGAGGAAGCGCAACAAGAGCGTTTTCTCACCCTTCGAGACCGCGACGGCGACAGGGTCGTTTGTGTGATCGAGATCCTAGCCCCACCAATAAACGGCTGGGTTCTGATCGGGAAAGGTACCTGCGGAAGCGGCGGGCGATCTTGTGGAGCGACACCCACCTTCTGGAGATTGACCTTCTTCGGGCCGGCCCCGGGTTGCCGATCGAAGGAGCGCTCTCGGAGCATCTTTCAGTGCTGGTCAGTCACGCGGCCGAGCGGCCGGAGGTCGGCGTCTGGCCGTTCAACTTACGGGATTCGCTGCCGACCGTTCCGGTCCCGCTCGGTAAAGAGCATGCAGCTCTTCGGCTTGATCTCGCCGCGGCGTTGGCAAAGGCGTACGACGACAATGGGTTCGCCCTGCGTGCTTACCGTCGCCCGCCCGTCCCCCCTCCCCCCGACGCCGCTTGGGCCGCGGGTTTGCTCACCGCCGCGGGGATCCCCTTGCCGGCTGGATTCCCCGCCGACGCACCTGCACCCGACGAGCCGCCCATCGCGGCGGACGAGACCGCTCCGTGACCGAACCGCTCTCCTACAAGTCCGCCGGCGTCGATCTGGAGCGGTACGCCGAGGGCATGGCAAAGCTGCCGGCCCTGCTGGCGAAGACCCGGCGGGCCGGCGTGATGGACCTGCCCGGCGGGTTCGCGGGGCTGTTTCGGCTCGCCGACGTGGCTCGGTTCGAGGATCCGGTGCTGGTCTCCGGAACCGACGGCGTGGGCACCAAGCTGAAGGTCGCGTTCGCCGCGAACCGGTACGACACCGTCGGCATCGACCTGGTGGGGATGTGCGCGAACGACGTGCTCTGCCTCGGGGCGGAGCCGTTGTTCTTCCTCGACTACGTCGCCATGGATCGCGACGATCCCGAACGCCTCGCGGCTTTGGTGGCCGGGGTGGCGGAGGGTTGCACGCGGGCCGGGTGCCGCGCTGCTGGGCGGCGAAACGGCGATCATGCCCGGGGTCTACAACGACGGCGAGTTCGATCTCGCCGGGTTTTGCGTGGGCGTCGCGGAGCGGGACCGCCTCGTCGACGGGTCGAAAATCGCCGCGGGCGATCTGCTGATCGGACTGCCCTCCTCCGGGCTGCACTCCAACGGGTACAGCCTCGCCCGGAAGATCGCGTTCGAGCACGCGGGACTCACCGTCGACTCGCACGTGGACCGGCTCGGGCGAACGGTGGGGGAGGAGTTTCTCGAACCGACCCGCCTGTACGCCCGGCCGATCGGCGAACTGCTCGGCAGCGACCTGCGGGACGCGGTCCACGGGCTCGCCCACATCACCGGCGGCGGACTGCACGAGAACGTCGCACGGGTCCTGCCGGACGGCCTTTCGCTGGACGTTCTCCCGAAGGGATGGGAGGAGCCGCCGGTGTTCGGTTGGCTCCGGGACCTCGGCGGCGTCGCGGAGACGGAGATGCGACGGGTGTTTAATATGGGGATCGGGTTCGTCGTCGTCGTCGCCCCGGAGTGGGCCGATGCGGTCTGCGATCGGCTCGCCGCGTTGGGCGAATCTCCCCGCCGAATCGGCGCCGTGACCGCCGCCGTGACCGACCGGGCCGGCTCCGCCGCGTAGAATCCGTCCCGCCCCCTGCCGCGTTCTGAGACGCCCCCGATGGCCGCCGTCGCCGAGCTCCTCCCGCTGATCCTGATCGCCGCCCTCGTGATGGGGCTGGCGCTGGGGGGTATGGCGATCGGCGTCATGCTGCGTGGCAAGCAGATCGCGGGCAGTTGCGGCGGATTGGCGAACGCGAACCTGCCCGGGCACGACGCCGCCAGCCCCTGCGTCGCCTGCGGGGTGAGCCCCGAGACCTGCGACCGCCCCGGGGCGGAGCAAGTGCGTGCCGCGGTGCGTGAGCGTGAGGACGGTCAGGCCCCGGAAATCGTCCGCTGACCCCGAGGGGGCGACGGGGGTCGGCCGGGGCGTCGACCTTGACGCCTCGCCCCATGAATGCGCAGCCGGTTCCACCGAATCTGCTGGATGTTGCGGCGCGTGCGGGGCCGACGGGGAGGAGCAGCGTTCTTTCCCTCCGCCCAGAGTCTCGCCGTGGCCCGTCTCCACCGCTCGGCCGCGTTGCGACGCGTGTTGCTCTCCGCGGCGACGGCTTCCCTGCCGATCGCCAGCGGCGGATTGGTTGTCGCCGCACAGGAGATCCCGCCGCTCTCCCCGCTCTGGACGCCGGCGGCGGCGCCTGAGACGGAGCCGGCCACGGACTGGCCGACCACGAGCTGGCCGGCGCCGACGGTACAGCCGGCGCCGTCGGCTTCGCCAAACGACCTCTCCGCCGCTTGGGCCGCGCCGGCTGATCCTTGGACGGTCCAGCCGGCCAGCGGCACGGCCTTTCCCCCGCCGCTCCGCCGCCGGCTTCCAGCCGGATTGGTTCAGGGGCAGCCGGCGGACCGTACGGGAGCGCGTTCGCTCCGCCCGCGGGGACCTGGGCGCCCGGGGACGGGTTCGTGCCGCCAGTCCCCCACTCCTCCGGGCTGACTGGCCCGACGTTCGCTCACCGACGTTCGCCCAGCCGACGTTCGCCCCACCAGATTACGCCCCGCCTTCGTACGTCGAGTCGCCGTCGTTGGCCGCGACGCTGCCGGACGGGCTGATCGCCCCGCCGCCCCTCGCCTGCGACGCCGGCCATTGCGGACGCCTGTACGGCACCGCCGACGGCACGCCCGCGGACGTGTTGGGGAACGCGCTATCCGTGCGGTTGAACACGCCTCTCTCGGCCCCGCTGCTGGATTTTCAAAACCGGCAGACGGACAAGCAGCTCCTCATCCTCGGGTCCATCCCCGCGGTCGTGCAGCGGCCGGTGATTGTTCCGGCGGCGCAGATGCGGCTGTCCGGGCTGATCGGCCGGACGAACGTCGCCAACAAGTTCGGATATCTCGGCCGGTTTCCCCCGGATTTCGTCGGCCCGCTGATCGGTCCAGAGCCGCCCCCGGGCGTCCCGGGGACGGTCCCGTTCCCGGACCGGCGTCCGCGGGAGCCGAATCGCACCGCCAGCGACCTGCGCATCCTGCAGGCGAACCTCGCCGCCACCGCCTACTTCACCCCCTGGGCGGCCGGGTATGTGGAGACGCTGTTCAGCGACGTGTTCACGTTCACCCGCGACCCCCGCCAGGGCACCTTCCAGGTCCGACAGGCCTACGCCACCTTCGGCAATCTGCGGGAGTTCCCGCTGTACGGCTTCATCGGGAAGAAGAACGTCAGCTTCGGAGACTTCAGCACGTTGTCCCCCTTCACCCAGGCGGCGCCGTGGCACTACTTCGCCGCACTGGGCGAGGGCGCCGGGGTCGGGTACGTCCGCGGCGGGCTGCACCTCGTGGCCACGGGGCTGGCGGGCGGGCGGGGCGTCCGCGTCAGCGACAGCGAACAGAACGGCCGGGTGAACAACTTCGCCCTGAACGCCTCCTACGCCGGCCGGGCCGGGGCGTTTGAATACCTCGTGGGCGCCGGCTATCTGGACGGCACGATCTACAACGCGGGCGTGCCGGAACACGAGGATCGGGAGCTGTTCGGACCGCCCACCGGAGCGTGGGACGTGAACGGCACGCTCCGCTGGCGGCGGCTCACGCTGGCCGCGGAGTACGTCCGCACCTCCCTCCCGTGGCCGGTGACAGATCACGACGTGATCCGCCTACCGGACCGAAGCGGCGTACGACCTGTCCGCCCTCGGCCGCCCGCTGCGGCTCTCCACCAGCTGGAGCGAAGGCATCCAGGCCCCGTCCGGGCTGGAGTTCGACCGCAACGCCCAACTCGTGCTGGGCGCCGGCTGGCAACTCAACCCGAACGCCCTGCTGAGCGTCGAATACGTCCGCAGCATCGGCTTCGCCCCGCTGATCGGTCTGACGCGGCCCGGCGTCAGCGACCGCGATACGCGACAGGATTCGCTGGTGCTGGGCGTCTCGCTGGTCCTGTGACGCGGCTACTGGAGCGAGGTGGCGGTCACAGGGCAGTCCCCTCCGAGATCCGAAGGCGCCCGCGTTAGGCCGCGGCGGTGGCCTTCTTCGCTTTGCGGACCGCGGCCTCGGCGAACTTGGCGTTCGCCGTCTCCAGCCGCTCGGCCCGCTCGACCAGTTGATCCGGGGTGAAGACGTTCACCCGACGACCGCCGCGGTCGAAGGTCACGCGGCCTTCGATCAGGCTGAACAGGGTGTAGTCCTTGCCCATGCCGACGTTCGCCCCCGGGTGCCATTTGGTCCCGCACTGCCGGGCGATGACGTTCCCGGCGGTGACGGCTTCCCCGCCGAACTTCTTGATGCCGCGTCGCTGGGCGTTGCTGTCCCGGCCGTTGCGGCTGGAACCCTGTCCCTTCTTATGAGCCATCGGGGCGAACCTGCTTCGTGACGATCCGGAGCGGACCGGATCGGCCGGCGCCGCACGTGGGGAGAGATGGAGTGGGGGCTGATTGTGGCGAACGCCCCCCCGCCCGGCAACCCCGCCGCGTCCCGAGCAGGCGGCGACCGCCAGGTCACGCAGCCGGGGAGCCGCGTCAGTTTTCGTGGAACCCATCAACGGCTTCGGCCGGGGTGCCGCCGCCGGCTTCACCGCCGGCGTCGGCCTTGCCGTCGGCATCAATGGCTTCGTCCGGCAGGTATTCCCAGTGCGGAACGCCGTCGGCGGGGGGCGTGTCGCCGCGGGGGCTCACGCCGAGGCGGAACTCGGATTCCGTCTCGTCGATCTCGTCGCCGGGACGCCAGAACTTCAGCAAGCCGGTGCGACGCTCCGTCACCGGCTTCCCGTCCGGGCCGGTCGTGAGGCGATAGCCGTTGCTGAACCCGTTCAACAGCACGGTGAAACGGTCGGTCGTCGGATCCACGCCGGTCCAGGTGGCCACGCCGTAGGTCGCCCCTTCGCCGAATCCAGCGTCCGCAGCGACCCGCGGCGGCAGATCGCCGGCCGCGGAGACGGTCGTGTTCAACTCGACATCCGAGAACGCACCGCGGAGTTCCCGCCTCTCAATGATCGGCAGCACGTTCGGCAGGATCGTGTCTCGGTACTGCTGCGCGGTGCCGTCCTCGCCGATCAGCACGAACTCAGGCACGAACGGCCGTTCGCCCGGCGGCGGGTCCAGTTCGTTCCGGGGGGTGCGGGCGGTGTTCTTCTCCGGGCTTTGCAGCGGACGATTCGTCGCCCGCCACACGAGATACCACACAAGTTCCCGCCGCGTTTCGCCCGTGGCCGGATCGGTGACGGGCAAGCTCGCCAACCGCATTGGCTTGAAGTCGACCTGCATCACCCACAGATCCGCTTGGGAGCGGATCTCCGCCCCGCTGGCGATCGCCGGCAACGTCGCGTCGAACCCGCCGCTGTTTCGCCCGCCCTGGGCGAACGCCGGGGACGCGGCAGGCCAGCACGCCAGCGTCGCGGCGACCGCGAGCCCCGTCAGCGGGGCAAACCTCGGGACGGTGCGGCGGGCCATGAGGACGAGCTTCGGGGGGAGGGGCGGGCGATCCGTGTGCGGACCGCGGACGGAGCATCTACGGTATGCGCTGCAAATTGCCGCGGTCAACGGCCGCCCGTCCCGGGGAGGGATCGCGGCGAACACCGTCGCCCGGGATCGCCGCGACCGTCACGGCTGCGGCGTTCGCGGCGACGGGCGCCGCCCTCAAAACGCGATCCGCAAGTCACATGCCGGACGGCTGCCCGACACCCGTTCGGACCGAACCGCCGTCAGTCAGAAATCGACCTTGATGCTCCCACGCTCGTAGAGCGGGAGGTGGCGGTAGTAAACCTCCAAGGTCATGACGGACAGGCAGGTGACCCACAAACGGCCGCCGGCTTTATCGTTGTGGCTGCCGCCGGGCTTCCAACTCCCGGTGAACTTGCCGCTCTTCTCCTGGGTGCTAACGAGCATATCCCGCTGCACGGCGTTCCACTCCTCCCACTTTTTGCCGCCCCAGTGATGCAGCACCTGGGTGGCGTAGTAGCCGTAATAGGAGTCCTTGCGGTTCGGGCCGCGTTTGGCCAGCAGATTAACGCCCTCTTCCAGCCGCTTGTCCTTCTCGTCCCACCCCATATACATGCGGCAGAGGAGGCCGACGGCGTCCATCGACGGGCGGGGGCCGCCGCCGCCGGCGTTCTTGGGCGTGTAGGCGTAGCGGGCGCCGTCGTCATGGGCGGCGAGGTCGAGGAAGGTGTTCACGCCGTTGAACACCCGCTTGTTAATCTTGATCTTCGCGGCTTGGGCGCTTTTGAGCGCCATCAACTGCCAGCCGACGACGCTGGTGTCGCTAACCTCCGGCGTCGACTTTTCGAACGCCGGCGTGTATCGCCAGCCGCCGTCGACCGGGCTCTGGGCGCTGACGATGAAGGCGATGCCCGCCTGGGCAGCCTGCCGCAGACGGCGATCCTGGGTCATCCCGTGGGCCTCGGCCAGCGCGATCGCGGCGAGCCCCTGGATGTACATGCCGCTCTGCTTGGTGCCGCCGCGGTAGTCCCCGCCGTTCGGGCCGACCCGCACGTTCTGGAGCAGATAATTGATCCCCCGGCCGACGTTCTTCTGATACGGCCCCGGGTCGGTGTGGGTGTGGCCGGCGCCGAGGAACGCCAGCAGCGCCGCGGCGGTGGCCCCGGTGGGGGCGTCGCGGGTGTCGGTTTTACCCTCGGCGTCGAACTCCTCAGCGTCGCCGACATCGTTGAAGTTCCAACTCCCGTCCGGCCGTTGCTGCTCCGCAATCCACTTCAGGCCGCTGGCGACCGCCGCCTCGCTCGCCGCGTTCCCGCCGTACTTCGCCACCAGGGCGGACTTCGCCTTCGCGCTTCGACCGCCGGTGGGGTCCGATGTGTTGATGTCCATCAACGCACCGTCCGCCGCGAGGTCGAGCGCGATGGACAGGTCCGCGTCGCTGATGTCGATCTCGACCTCTGCAATCTCCTCCGCGATCTCTTCGCTGGTCACGTCGGAGACTTCGATCGTCTCCTCCACCTCGGACAGTTCCACCGGTTCTTCGATTTTGAAGATCGGGGCGTCGTCCGGTTCCTCGGACGGTTCGCCGAGGATGCTGAAGATCTGGTCCCGAACGTCGTTCGGCATCACGATGAACGACAGGCCCAGCAGGACCACGATGTGCACCAGGATCGCGAAGCCCCACACGCCGAGGATCTCCACCAACGATCGACGCGTCGGCGGCTCTTCGTCCAACACGCTGCGGGCGCCCGAAGCGGGCGCCGGGTCGGCCGGAGCCTTCGCGGGGGCCGGTTGAGACCCGCGGCTGGAACGAGCCGGCGCCGCCTTGGCGGGGCGCGGGGCGGAACGGCCGAGTTCGAGGACGGCGCTACCGTCGGAGGCGGAGATGGGCATGGCGATCGGCGCGGGCGGACCCGCTGCAGAGGCGCCGAGGAGCCGCACCCGGTCGCGGCCCCGGAACGGGAAGACTCCGCGAACGGTCGAAGTCCCGGAGAACCTCGATGCCCTCCGGACCCTGTAACAGGGTTGGGGGAGCCGTTCGGCCCGCGTCCGGCGGGTGACGATGGGAGGATGTCACGCTATCACCTCGGCCCCCCGTGTCAAGATCGTGCGGTCCGCCGGGCGGCGTCCGGCGCCGGACCGGCTCAGACTAATCCGCTTCGCCGACGCCACAGGCTCAGACCGACCAGCAGCACGCTGCCGATGCCCAACCCGGCCGTCAGCGGGGCCGCGGGGGAGGCGGTGGCGGCGTCCGCCAGCGGGTCCATCGCGGGGGCGTCCAGTTCGACGGCTCCCGCCGCTCGGGCCGAGGTCGGACTGAGCGGCCGGGCGGCGGTCCGCCGGGACAACCGCGGCGGCGCGTCCTGGCCTTCATTCAGCGACAGCGCGGCCGCCGGGGGGACCGCGGAGTCTGCGGAGGGCATCGTGGGGAACACCCGTCCGCGGCCGCCGGCCGCCGTCTCGGCAAGGTTCATCTGATCAGCCGAGTCCGCGGACTGCGGCGTCGGCGCCATCAGCGCCGCCAGATCGTCGTCGGCCGACGACGCCTCGCCGGCCCCGTCGCCGGCCCCGTCGCCGGCCACCGGCCCGAGGGACGGCGAGATCGGCGCCTCGCCCGGGCCGGCGAGGGCGGCGAGCGACGGATCGGGCGCCTGTTCCCTGGCAGCGGCGTCCGCGGCCTCGGCGATCTCCCGCCGCGTGGGCGGCAGCGGGGGCCGACCGAAGTTCAACTCCGGGGCCGCCGCGGCCGGAACCGCGGGGGCGGCCAGGATCTCCCCAAACGGATCGTCGAACGGGCCGAGAGCGTCCCGATCCGAGGGCGACAGGGCCGGGGACGCCCCGCCGTTGGCCGTCCCGCCGTTGGCCGTGACCGTGCCGGACGCGGCAGACAGCACGGCCGCCGGGGCGTCGGGCGGGGTCGGGGCGGCGAGCAGCGCATCAGATCCGGCGCCCAACCTTTCGGCCGACTGCTCGGCCGACTGCTCGGCTGACTGGGAGAAGTCCGCGGGGGCGAACGGGTCGGGCGCCCCATCGTCGTCCGACGCCGCGGATTGCACGATGGCCCCGCCCAACGTCCGCGGGAGCGTCTCGTCCGCCATTTCTCCCAGAGGCGCGTCAGCCCATGGTTCGTCGCCCGCGGGCGTGACCTGCGCAAGCTGCCCGGCGGCGGGGAACGGCGCGGCGGTCGAGTCGGTCTCCGCGAAGGGGGCGCCGATCGGGTTCCGACCGCCGGACGCGGCGCCGGGGGCGTCGAGGAACAGGTCGTCCGGGCCGGTCGGGGCGGCGGCAAGATCCGCGGCGACCGCGGGAGCGGACTCCGCCAACGCTTCGGCGAAGGGATCGTTCGCCCCGGGCGTGAAGAAGTCGTCGGCCCCCGCGAGGTCCGCGGTTCCCTCGGAGGCCCCGCTGGCGATCTGATCGGCGGCGCCCGGCGAAACGCCCACCATCTCCCGCAGGGCGGCGAGGGAGGCGTCGAACCCTTCGACGAACGTGGCGCCGGCGTCGGCGCCGGCGTCGGCAGCCGGAGGCGACTGTTGTCCACCGCCGGCGAGGGCGAGTTCTGCGGCTCGGAACGGGTCGGCGACCGTCGCCACGGCGCAGTCGTCGCCGTCACAGGCTGCGCTTGTGCCGTTCGGGTGAAGCACGGCGTCCTTCGCGTCATGCAGCGCCGCCCCCGCCGACACCCGGGCGTTCGCCACGGCTTGCAACGGCCCGGACGCGGATTGGCAGCCCACCGCTCCCGCGGCCAACATCAACCCCAACGGCAATGCGGCACGGCGGGCGGCTCGGCCCGTCAGCAATTGCAGGGTCCCTGCCTGACCGACCGCGGTGCGGAGGGACGCCACGGGGCGACGGGGAACGAGGCGGCGGGCGGCGGGGCGGTGCGGCACAGCGGGAGCCCTTTCCGGGGACGGGGCCGACGGTTCAAACGAACCGGACGGGTTCACGGCCGGTCCGTCGGCCGCGGCGGACGGGTCATGCCCTTCGACCCGAGGCGGATCGAGAGCGAAGAACCGTCGGCACCGTCAGCTTTCGGACCGCCCCCGCCTCCGTCGCGACCGCGTCCCGTCCCGCGGGCCGAACCCGGGGGGCGGACCGTGCGGGTTATTCCGTGATCCCGGATCGTGCCGCTCGCACGTGCGGGCGCGGAGGGATGCACAGATCGGGGAGCCGCGGAAGGGACGCACGCGAGCGTCGCCGGTCCTCCGGCGACTCGCGGGGGCTAGCCGAGCAGCGATTGTAACCGGTTCACATTCACTGTGTCCCAGGGAACGCCGTCGCGGTCCTTTTTGGGGGTTTCCAGTAGGAACGCGGTGTCTGTCCAGCGGGGGTCGTTCATCAGGTTGCGGAAGCCGGCGTCGCCGATTTCGCCCTCGCCGATGTGCTCGTGTCGGTCGAGCCGGCTGCCGAGTCCGCCCTTGCTGTCGTTCACGTGCAGGCAGGCGAGGCGGTGCAGGCCGACCGCTTCATCCAACTCTTCGAAGGTGCGGGCGTACTCTGCGTCGTCTCGCAGGTCGTAGCCGGCGGCGAAGGCGTGACAGGTGTCGAAGCACACGCCCAACCGGTCGAGGGCGACGTTAGGCAGGCCGCAATCTTTCACCCCGTCCACGATCGCCCCGAGGTGGGAGAGCCGATGGCCGAGGTTCGTCCCCTGCCCCGCGGTGTTTTCCAGCCACAAGCCGCAGGTTCCCCCGCTCGCCCGGTTCAACACCTCCGCGACGGCGGACGCCGCGGCGGCGAGCCCCGCCGTCTCCCCCGTCTTCACGTGGCTGCCCGGGTGCACCACCACGCCGGCCAATCCGAGTGCGTCGGCTCGCTCCAATTCGACGACCATCGCGGCGATGGATTTCTCCCGCAGTTCCGCATTCGGGCTGGCGAAGTTGATCAGATAGCTGGCGTGGGCGCAGGTGAACCGCAGCCCCGCCGCGTCGACGGCGGCGGTCCACCGCCCGACCAGTTCGTCCGTCAACGGCTTGGCGGCCCAGCGGTGGTTGCTTTTGGTGAAGATCTGCACCGCCGACAGCCCCAGTTCGCCCGCCTTCTCCGCGGCGTGATACGCGCCGCCGGCGACGGACAGGTGCGAACCGAACAGCGGCATGGGGACGTCTCTCCAACGACAGCGGGGGTGAGGCGATAGCATCCCCCACGATGTCCAACGCCGCCACGACCGCCGCCACGCCCGCCGCCGACACCAACGCGGCCCCCAAGGCAGCCCGCGGCCTCACCGATCGTCAGCGAGCCGCCGCCGAACGACTGTTCCGGTCGATCCGTCCGGAATTGGAAGAGCGGTTTCGCACGCTCGCCGGCCGCGACGGCAAACCGGCCGGGTTGCGGTGGCTGCGGTGCGAGTTCTCCGGCGAGCCCACCTTCGCCCGCGCCCGTGCGGTCGGCTGGACGGGGTGTTGGCGGTGACGGTGCACTTCGAGCCGATCCCCGGCGGGGGCATGGAAGAGGTGTCGGCGGCGCGGTTGCCGCGCTCGGCGGCGGCCCTGTTCCACCACCGGCCAAGTGCCTGGTGGGCCTTCTGGTCCGCGGGGAGGTGGGGGACCGGGGGCCGCGTCCTCTTCAACCACACGCCGGAGGCGGCCGCGGAGCGGATCGCGGCGGGGCTGTGAGCAGGAAGTACCAGATCTCAAGAGATCAAGAACCAAAGCGGGGGCGTTTCGCTCCCCCGGTTTGGTTCTTGATATCTTGTCGCTTGGGACTTCCCGGTCAGGCGGCGATCCGCAGGCCGCGGCTCATCGGCAGCACGGCGGGGCTGCTTTCCTTGCAGGCGGTGAGGAAGCCGTCGATCAACTGCATGTCCAGGGCGCTGGCGGTGTCGTTCTCCGGGTGCCATTGGACGCCGACGCAGTACCAGTCCTCGTCCTGGGTCTCAATCGCTTCCACGATGCCGTCCGGGGCGTGGGCGCTGGCGATGAACTCCGGGGCGACGGCGTCCACAGCCATGTGGTGCAGGCTATTGACGCGGATTTCGCCGGTGCCGTAGGCCGCTTCGACGCGGGTGCCGGGCACCGGTTCGAGCAGGTGACGGAGGTTGGCTTCGCAGCCGTCGCGGTGCGGCAGGCCGTTGGGGTTGTCCTCGGGAAGGTGCTGATGCAGGGTCCCGCCCATCATGACGTTGAGCAGTTGCATCCCGGCGCCGATCGCCAGGATCGGCAGCTTCATTTCAATCGCCATGGCGGCTAAGCGGCGGTCGAAGTCTTCGCGGCGGACCGGCATGGTGCGGGTCGCCGGGTGCCGTTCGACGCCCTGGCGGGCCGGGTCCAGGTCCAGCGGGCCGCCGGAGAGGATGATCCCGTCCAACATGCCGAGGTACTGCCGCAGGTCTTCGTCGTCCATCATCGGGGGGACGAGGGCGGGCAATCCGCCGCCCTTGGTGACGGTGTCGAAGTAGCCGGCGTTGAACCAGCTGAGGGCCGGCAGACTGCTGTCGGCCTTGGGGCCGCGGAAGTCCCCGTTGACGCCGATGACCGGCTTCGGGGCCGGCTTGGGGGCGGGGGCGGCGGTTTTCTTACGGCGGGGCATCGGAAATCCTTTTCCAAGGGGACGCATCGTGCGTCCGACGGGTGGGCCTGAAGTTTCCGTCTTCCCGTTGCGGGCGAGATGACGGAGACTGGGGACGTAAACGGGGGTCGTGACGTGGTCGGGTGTCGAAAGGACCCCGCCGCTGGGGCAGCCGTGCCGTCGCGGCGGGGTCTCTCGGCGAGGAGCGTCTTGCTCCGCTGGGCGGTCGAATCCATTCAACCGGTCGCGGGGGGCTTGCCGACCGGACATTCCGGCGGCCGCCCCGACCGGCGACAAGAGAAACCTTATCAGGGTTTTCCCCTCGGGGGCGTCCCTCGCCGAAGTTGTGCGAAGATTCTCTCAAGCACCCAGATCTGCCGTCCACGGGCGTTCAGGTGAGCGATCAACGACCAGATTCGCCCATTTTATGTACGATTTGAGTGGTGCGGCAGCGATCACTCTGTGCTGGAACAGAGCAAACCCTTCGCAGAGCCGAAGTCGTCCAGAACCAGCCCCCCATGCTCCGCCCCGGGGAGATCACCACCCGCCGACACCCGGCGTCAGGAGCGCCCGGGGGACCGCCAGCCGCACGGCGCCTTCGCTCGGACGGCAGATGACGTGCTGGGCGGTGCAGCTCTGGACCACGTCCGGCTCCGTCAGGGCATAGAAGCACCCGCCGTCGCTGACCTCGCCCCGCGGCGCCCCGACGTGCAACGCCGCCAGCCGTCCGTGGGAGTTTCCGATCACGTCTCCTTCCAGGCTGTCGAGGCTCGAGCCGCGGTCGCTGGGCTCCTCGTCGCCGGTCTCGCCGCCGCCGTTCAGCACGCGAAGGTGGTTCGTGGCGACCAGCGGCTCCGTCCCCTCCCCCCAGATCACGCCGCTGCGGCGGGGGGTGCGTTCCACGACGACCCGCTCCGCGTTCGTCGTGCCCACCACGGTGACGATCGCCCCGCACACCAGCCGTTCGCGACGGATCCGAACGACCGCATCCGCGAAGTCGCGGGCCACCGTCAGCACGCGGCGGAGGAAGAGGAGCGCCGGGCACCCCAGCAGATCCGGGGCGCCGTCGACCGCGACCGCGTTCAACGCCAATGCGAAGCCGCGGGAACTCTGTCCGGTCACGGCGCCGATTCCCCCCGGCCAACCGGCGTTCCAGACCGTCAGCGGAGAGCCGCCCGGTCCCTCGCGATAGCGGGTCTCGACCAGCAGGCTCGCCCGGGCCAGCGGACCGGCGGGGCTCCAATCCATGTTGCGGGCCAGCACCGGACCGCCGGGCGTCGCCAGCGCCGCGGCGCTGCACGCGAACCCGCTGAGGGCGAGGTCGTAGGTGCAGTTTGCGACCAGCACCTCCGCCCAAGTCGTATCCAGTAGGCCGGCGAGGGCTTCGGCCTCCGCCCGCCAGCGTCCCTTGGTGCGGGCGTTGACGGCGAGGGCCAACCCGCCGGCGCCGGTCGGCAGGTGGGTCCGCAGGTCCGCGATCAGTTCGCGGCAGCGATCGAGGCTGTCCGCGGGCAGTTGCCGGAAGCGCTCGGCGGGGGGAAGATCGCCGTCCAGTCGCACCGTCGGGGCGTCCGCCCATGGCGCCCGGCTGCTCGCCACCTCGCCCGCCCGCTCGTCCGTCGAGCGGTCCCCCGTCAAGCCGTCGGCCCCGGTCCCTGCGGAGTGCGGCGGTCGGTCGGGCGGCGGCATGGGCCAATCTTTACAGATTTCTCGCGCCGCCTCACCCCCGGAACGGCACGCTGCCTGCCCCCGGGCGAACGCCGACCCCCTCGTCCTAACCTTCCCCCCGCCATCCTTCCCCCCGCCATCCTTCCCCCCGCCGACGTGCCGCCGGACCTGCTCCTCGCCGACCTGCACCTCCTGGACGAGCGTGCCACCGACCGGCTGGGCCGTCTGCTGGCGGGCCTGTTGCGGGTCGGTTCCGTGGTCGGCCTGAATGGCGAACTGGGCGCCGGCAAAACGCGGCTGGTGCGGGCGATCGCTTTGGCGGCCGGCGTGGAGCCGGCGGAGATCGGCAGCCCGACGTTCACCCTCGTCCGCGAGTACCGCACCGCCCTCCCACCGCCCGCCCCGCCTCTCCTCTTCCACCTGGACGCCTACCGGCTGGCGGATGAGGACGACCTCCTGAACCTCGGGCCGGAAGAGTTCATGGAAACCGGCGCCCTGTTGATCGAGTGGGCCGAACGCGTCGCCGATGTGCTGCCGGCGGATCGGCTGACGCTCACGCTGACCGCGACCGGGGAGACGAGCCGGGCCGTTGCGATCTCGGCCGGCGGGCCGGATGCGCGTCGTGTGCGGGACGCGATCCTGGCGGGGTTCTCCTCATGACGACCGCCCGAACGACCGCCGATCCGCCGGCCCTGGCCGTGCATCGCCCTGACGCTGCGGAACCACGGGACGCCGTCGAGCCGCTGGCGGCGGACGGGTTCCGTGTCGGGCTGGAAGACTACGTGGGGCCGGTCGACCTGCTCCATCACCTCGCCCGCCGCAGCGAGGTGGATCTGCTCGATCTGCCGCTCGCCGCGGTGGTCGGGCAGTTTGAGGCGTACAGCAAAGCGCTGGGGTATCTCGATCTGGACGGGACGGGGGACTTCCTCTCCGCCGCGACCCACCTCGTGGAGATGAAGAGCAAACGGGCGCTGCCGGTCGCTCCGAAAAAGGAGAAGGCGGAGGCTCCGAGCGAAGACCGCACCGCCCTGCTGAGCCGGCTGCTGGAATACCGCCGCTTCAAGGAAGCCGCCGCCGCGTTGGAACGGCGGGCCGCCGGCGCCGCGGAGCGCCTGCCCCGCATCGTGGAGCGTCCCGCCGCCGACCGCGGCGCCGCGGACCGCATTCGGGACGTCGAACTGTGGGACTTGGTCGGGGCGCTGGCCCGGGTGCTCGAACCAGCCGAGGAGGTCGGCGCCGGCACCTTGAAGCGGGAGGAGATCCCGGTGGCGAAGTGGGTCGACCTGCTCGCGGAGCGGGTGCGTCAGGAAGGCCGGCTGCGATTCGAGGACTGCTTCGACGATCCGACGGACCGCGGCGCCGTCACCGGGGCGTTCCTGGCCGTGCTGGAGTTGCTCCGCCACCACGGCTTCCGGGCGGAGCAATCCGAGAACTTCGGGCCGATCGTGATCCTCCCGCCGGAATAGGGAACTCCCGAGACCAAGAATTCAAGAACCAGAGGATCCCGCAGGCTGGTCGGTTGGTTCTTGAGTTCTTGGTCTTGGAGCTTCCGGGGAGTACCTTTCATGCCCCGCCGGACTGTTCCCGCGTTCACAAGCACACGCCCCCCCGCCCGCCCGTGCCGAAGTTTGAGGTCGTCAGCGAGTTCGCCCCCGGCGGCGACCAGCCCCAGGCGATCGACGCCCTCGTCGACGGGTTGCAGGCCGGCGCGGGACCAGGTGTTGCTCGGCGTGACCGGTTCCGGCAAGACGTTCACCGTCGCCAACGTGATCGAGCGGGTCCAAAAACCCACGCTCGTGCTGTCCCACAACAAAACCCTCGCCGCACAACTCTACGGCGAGCTGCGGGAGTTCTTCCCCAAGAACGCCGTCAGCTATTTCGTCAGTTATTACGACTACTATCAACCCGAGGCGTACATCCCCTCGCGGGACATTTATATCGAAAAGGACTCCAGCATCAACGAGGAGATCGACCGCCTCCGGCTCCAGGCGACGAGCCAGTTAGTCAGCCGCCGGGACGTGATCGTGGTGGCGTCGGTTAGTTGTATCTACGGGCTCGGCAGTCCGAAGGAGTATGTCAATATGATGGTCCCGGTGCGGGTCGGCGAAGAACTGGACCGGGACGAGGCGCTGCTCGAAATTTATCGACATTCAATACGACCGGAACGACTACGACCTCGCCCGCGGCCGGTTTCGGGTGCGGGGGGACACCATCGAATTGTGGCCCGCCTACGAGGAGTTCGCCTACCGCATCGAACTGTGGGGCGACGAGGTGGAGGCAATTTCCGTGATCAACCCCACCAGCGGGGAGACGATCAAGAAGGTGGAGGAGGCGTATATCTATCCGGCAAAGCATTTCGTGATGCCGGCGGATAAAATGGGCCGGGCGCTGGCGGAGATCGAAGGGGAACTCAATGCCCAGCTCGAACGGTTCCACAAGGAGGGCAAGCTGCTGGAAGCCCAGCGACTCAGCGCCCGCACGCGGTACGACACAGAGTTAATGAAGGAGGCCGGCTTCTGCCCGGGGATCGAGAACTACAGCCGGGCCCTGGCCGGTCGGAAGCCGGGGCAACCGCCGGACACGCTGCTGGATTTCTTTCCGAAAGATTTCCTCACGATCATCGACGAATCGCACGTCTCCGTGCCGCAGGTGCGAGCCATGTATAACGGCGACCAGGCCCGGAAGAAAACGCTGGTGGAGCACGGCTTCCGGCTGCCGATGGCGATGGATAACCGCCCGTTGCAGTTTGAAGAGTGGGAGCAGCGCCGCGGCCAGACGATCTTCGTCTCCGCCACGCCCAACGATTGGGAACTGGACCTGACCGGCGGGGAGATCGTCGAGCAGGTGATCCGGCCGACCGGCTTGGTCGATCCGCAGATTCACGTCGTGCCCGCCCGCGGGCAGGTCCCGCATCTACTGGAACAGATCGGCAAGCGGGTGGAACGCAACGAGCGCGTGCTCGTCACCTGCCTGACGAAACGATTGTCCGAAGACCTCACCGCGTATCTTCAGGAGGCCGGCATCAAATGTATGTGGCTGCACAGCGAGATGGACGCCATCGAGCGCGTGCAGGTCCTCCGTGAATTGCGGGAGGGATCGCACGACGTGGTCATCGGCGTCAACCTGCTGCGGGAAGGGCTGGACCTGCCGGAGGTCTCGCTGGTGGCGATTCTCGACGCCGATAAAGAGGGTTTCCTGCGGAGCGAAACGAGCTTGATTCAAACGATCGGCCGCAGCGCCCGGAACGTGAACGCGGAGGTCTTCCTCTATGCCGACCGCGTCACCGACAGCATGGCTCGGGCGATGGAGGAGACGAACCGCCGACGGGCCATCCAGATCGCCCATAATAAGAAGCACGGCATCACCCCCCGGTCCACGACCCGCAAGATCAGCGGCGGGATCGAGGCGGAGGTGGACTCCAACCGCAGCGTCCGCGAAGCCGTCACGGCCGACGAGGGGGCCGTCGTCATCACTAAAGAATTGATTGCGGAACTGGAAAAGGAGATGCTCTCCGCCGCGGAGAACCTGGAGTTCGAAAAGGCCGCCGGCCTGCGGGACAAAGTGGCGAAGCTCAGCGACCGCATCGGCGAACCGCTGGAGGCGAGCGATTTGAAACCCGCCGCCGGCCGCGGCAAGCGGGGACGCCGGGGCCGCGGCGGCGGCAAGAAGGGCGAACGGGTTCCGAAGCCGGCGGGGTCGACAGGCCAATGATCGGCGCGGCCCCCGCGGCCGGCGAAACCGGGCGACCTCAGATCCAGAAGTGCAGGTACCAGTCCATCGCCACGGCGGCGGGCGGGAGCGCCTCGCACAACCGGATCAGCGGGAGATACAGAGCGATCAGCAGGGGGTTCGTGCCCGAGTACACGCCGTAATAGATCGGGTAGTACAGCGGCCCCGCGGCCAGCACGTAGATCAGGAGCGTCACCGCCAGATAGACCGGCAGCCAGCGCCAGAAATGGTTCCAGTCGAATCTGTGCTGCGGGCGCACGCGGGCGGGCTTTCGCGGGGGACGAAGGTCAGTCTACGCCGCGAGCCGCCGAAGTTCCCGGCGAACCCACCCGGCGGTCCGGGCGGCGGCGTCGGAACCGGGCGGCGTGCCCCGCCCCGGCGGCTCCCGGAGCCACGGGCGCAGTGATTCAACCAACGATGCGAGGAGGTCGACGTCGTCCGCGACCACACGGCAGCGATCCGCTCGCCCCGCCAGCCGGCGGGCGTTTGCCGTCTGATGATCGCCCGGCACACGCGGGTGCGGGACGGCGACAATCGGCGTGCCCAACGCCTCCGCCTCCGCCAACGTCACGGCCCCCGCCCGGGTGACGGCGATCGCGGCCCGTGCGAGTTGCGATGCGGCGTCCGGGAAGAACCGGGCGACCTCCGCCGTCATCCCCGCTTCACGATAAGCGGCGGCGACCGCGACCGGGTCCGTGCCGCACTGGTGCCGGATCGTCCAACCGGTCAGTTCTTGATGAAGTAGCGCGGCGGCGGCGGGCAGGGCGGCGTCCAGCGACGCCGCCCCCTGACTGCCGCCCAGCACGAGCAACGTCCGCGGCTCCGGCGCCGGTTGTGGATCCGGCAGCCGCACCGGTACGCCGTCCATCACCACTCGGGAGAACCGCCGCAGCGCCCGCGTCGCCCGCCCGGGGATCCCGTTGACCTCCAGCAACGCCACGGACGCCCCTGCCGACCGTGCCCCCAGCACGCCCGGGACGCTCGCATAGCCGCCGGCGCCGATCGCCACCGTCGGACGCCCGCGGGCGGCTTTGCGTGCCGCTCGGAAGGCGCCCGCGAAACCGCAGGCGTGGGTGACCGACGTGAGCGTCCGTCGCGGCGAACCAAGCGGGAACGCCCGGTGGCGGTACGGCTCGGCCGCCATCATTTGCAGTTCGACGGGCCGATCGCCGGTGAGGAACAGGATCTCCGGCGGGTCGTCACCCGCAGGCCCCGCGGTCAGGCAAAGCTGGTCCGCCACGGCGAGTCCGGGGGTGAGGTGCCCGCCGCTCCCGCCGCCGCAGAAGAGGACGAGCGGGCGTCGACCGGGAGTCACAGGGAGTCTCCCGACTCTCGACTGGAGAGTCGTTGGGAGTCATTGACGCGGGTGAGCGACAGCACGAGCCCCGCCGCCGCACAGGTCACGAGCAAACTGCTCCCCCCGCGGGAGAGGAACGGGTGCGGGATGCCGGTCGGCGGGAGCAGTCCGCAGACCACGCCGGCGTTCAGCAACGCCTGGCCGACCAGTTGGACGACCAACGCCCCGGCCGCGGCCCGGCGAACCGGCGGGGCGTGTCGGGCCGCCCGCAGCCCGAACCAGGCCAGGGCGATCCACAGGGCGAGGATCCCGCAGGCGCCGACCAGTCCGAGTTCCTCCCCGACCACGGCGAGGGCGAAGTCGTCGTCGGCCTCGGGCAGGAAGCTGAGCTTCTGCCAGCCGCGGCCCAGTCCGCAGCCCCACACGCCGCCGGAGCCCAGCGCCACGGCCCCCTGCCTGACCTGGTAGGGGGCGGCGGCGGGATCGGCCAGCGACGCGGCGAACGCCGTCACCCGGCCCCACTGGTACGGGCGGAGCCAGAATGTCGTCGCGACCGCGGGGACCGCGGCGGCCAGCCCGGCGACAAACGGCCAGAGCGGCCACCCCCGCAACCAGACCGCCGCCGCGGCGCCCAGCAGCACCGTGACCGCGGTCGACAGGTCCGGCTCCGCGGCGATCAGGCCCGCGCACGCCAGCGCCGGCCACACGCCGCACACCCGCCGGATCGAACCCAGCCCGAACCGGCCCGTCACAATTCGTCGGGGCGGAACCGGGCGAAAGGCGATCGCCAGCGGGACGCACAGCTTCGTCAGTTCCGCCGGCTGCACGCTGACGCCGGCGACGCGTAGCCAGCGTCGGGCGCCGCCGCTTTTCACCCCCACGCCGGGGATCAGCACGGCGATCAACAGCAGGATCGTGCCGGCGAGCAGCCAGGGGACGAGCCGGCGGACCCACGTCGGCGGCGTCAGCGCACAGACTGCGCCCGCGGTCGCGGCGACGGCCAGCAGCACGCAACACTTCGCCAACACGCGGGCCGGGTCCGGCTCCGCCATCGCGGTGGAGTGGGCGATCGTCAGCCCCACCCCGGCCAGCACCCCGGCGACGCAGACGAACGCCCGGCGGGCGTCCGAGTCAGCCGCGATCGGAGGGAGCGCGTCGGGACGATCCACGACACGCCCCCTCCGGTCGCGGCGAGCGGCGCTTTGATCGGGGTTCCTCACCGCAGGTTCAGACTGGCGAACGCCGCGGCGGCGCAGACGGCGGAGCCGATCCAGAACCGCACCACGATCCGGCCCTCGCTGTGTCCGCGGAAGACGAAGTGGTTGTGCAGCGGGCTGCACGCGATCGGTTTGAAGCCCCACAGCCGGTAGCAGCCGACCTGCCCCACCACGGACAGCGCCTCCGCCACGAACACCCCGGCGACGAGGATCAGCAACAGTTCCTGGCGCACCGCGGTCGCGCTGAACGCCAGCAACCCGCCGAACGACAGGGCGCCGGTGTCCCCCATGAACACCTCCGCGGGGTGCGTGTTGAACCAGAGAAAGCCGAGCATCCCGCCGGTCGCGGCGCTCAGCAGCACGGCCAATTCGCCCCCGCCGCGGACGTGCGGGACCATCAGATGGTCCGCCCAAACGGCATGCCCGGCGAGATAACACAGCCCCGTCACCGCCGCCCCGGCCACCACCGCACACCCCGCGGCGAGGCCGTCGAGGCCGTCCGTGAGGTTCACCGCATTCGACCCCGCGGCGGTCACCAACGCGACCCAGGGAACGAACAGCAGCCCGGTGGGGATCTCCAATCCGCCGATCGGCAGCACGATCGCGGTGGTCGTCCCCGCCTCGTTCAAGGCGATTTGAAGGAGGACCGCCCCGGCCGCGGCGAGACCAAACTGGGCGGCCAGCTTCTCGCCCGCCCGCAGCCCCCGCCGGGCCGTGCGGAGTTTGACCCAGTCGTCCGCGGCCCCCAGCGCCGCCAGCGAGGCGACCACCCACAGCCCGGCCTGCACGAAGCGGTTGGACAGGTCGCCCCACACCGCCCCGCCGGCCAGCACCGCGGCGACGGTGAACAGCCCGCCCATCGTCGGCGTGCCGGTCTTTTGCGCGTGCAACGCATCGAGCGTCCCGCTGGCGCTTTTCACCTCTTCACGGAACCGCGTCCGCAGCCATCGAATTGCCCGCGGCCCCAGCAGCAGGGCGAAGACGAACGACGTCACCCCCGCGGCCACCGTGCGGCCGGCGAGGAACACGCGGCTGTCGCCGGCGAGCAAGGCGTCCGCGGAGTCCAGCAGCGGGCCGAACGTCTGGAGCAGGAGGACGATCATGGGACGACGCGATCTTCCATTAAGGGCTGTTTCAGAACCGGGTTTTCACACCAACCCGAAGCGTCAGCGAGGGCGTCCGCGCAGCGGCGCGGCGGCACCCCTCGCTGACGCTTCGGGTTGGTACTGAAACGGCGTCGGAGCCGCGACTGGGGGACGTGGTGAATAAAAAACACCCCCGCCGGCGTTTCCGCCGGCGGGGGTGCGGTTGATCGACCGGCGAGACCCGCGTCCCGTCGGTCGACCGAGTCCGTCGTTTTCGTCGAGCGGCGTGGCGGAGTGATCGACCCATCAAATCACATGTTCCTTCACACCCTCCGATGCTCCCGACCGAGCCCGCGCCCGCTTCCCAGATCACAAACTGACCTGTGAAGCGGGAGCCGTAACGGTCGTCGGGCGTGTCTCCCCGCAGAGTCACGCACCGGGCGACGACGACGGACCTCCTGACGGTTGTTCGAGTGGTGGATCAGTGCGTTTCGTCCGCTGCGGGCGGGGCGACTCGCGACCGACGGGGTGTCGTTCAGACCGCCGCTTGGGGGGAACCCCGGTTTCGTACGAATTTGATCGGAACCGCCGCGTCTCCTCCGATCCGGCTCAAGCGGCGGGACCAATCAGTTCCGCGGAGACCGCCGCGAGCGCCCGTTCCAACCCGTCGGCCCGACAGCCTTTCGCCAGCAGCACGTCCCGCGGACGTAGGCCGTCCAGCAGTGTTGCAGCGGCCTTCGCGACGGTTTCGACCCGCACCGCGGCCGGCAGTCTCGCCGCGTCCGCCACCCGGGCGCCGGTCTGCCCGAAGAACACCACGCGGTCCAGCCCCGCCGCCGCGATCCGCCGGCCGAGTGCGGCGTGCAGCCGGTCCGCGTCGTCGCCCAACTCCCGCATCCCCCCGGCCAGCAGCCAGCGCCGGCCGCCGAGCGGCGTCGGCCACCCGGCCAGTAGATCGACCGCGGCGAGGTAACCCTCGGGCGGGGCGTTGTAGGTGTCGTCGATCAGCGTGACGCCGCCCGCCGTCGTCACCGCCCCCCGCCCCGGCGGCGGACGGAACGGTTCCAATCCGGCCCGGATCGCCTCGCCGGACAGCCCCAGTTCCTCCCCGACCGCCACGCCGCACGCCGCCAGCGAGACGAGGTGCGGGGCGAACCCCCGGATCTGAGATGTGACGGAGTGACGTTCGAACCGCAGGAACCCCGGCGTCGCGGGCCGCGGCTCGACCCGCACGTCGCAGTCGACGCCGGTCCCGGCGAAGCGCGTGCGACACCCAGCCCGCACGGCCAGCGCCCGGGCGCCGGGGTCGTCGCCGTTCACGACGCACAAGCCGTGCGGCGGCAGGGCGGCGAACAGTTCCGCCTTCGCCGCCCGCAACGCCGCCACCCCGCCGAACGTGCCGACATGGGCCGAACCGACGCCCGTCAGCACGGCGATCGTCGGCCGCGTCCAACTGCCCAGCGTGGTCAGCTCGCCCGGCCGCGAGGCGCCGAGTTCGATCACCGCGAACCTGTGACGGGGGGCGAGTTCGCAGAGCGTCAGCGGGACGCCGAGGGCGTTGTTGAAGTTCGCCCGACTCCGCACCCCCGGCCCCAGGGCGTGCAGCGCCGCGGCGATCAGTTCGCGGGCGGTCGTCTTGCCGTGCGATCCGCCCACCGCGATGATCGGCCGATTCTCCCCCGCACGGGCGAACTGCCGTCGGTTCCACACGCCCAGCCGGGCCAGCGCCGCGGCGGGGTCGGGCACGAGGAGAGTCGGCTCCACGCCGACCTCCCGCATCGCCATGATCGCGACTGCCCCCCGGCTCAACGCGTCCGCGGCATGATCGTGGCCGTCGGTCCGCTCCCCCGGCAGGGCGAAGAACAGGTCGCCGGGGCGGACGGCACGGGAATCGATCGCGGCCCCGGTGATCCGCGCCGCCCCGGTCACGCCGAGGCCCTGCGGGGCCTCGGCGTTATTCAAGAGTTGGGCAAGCTGATGGACTGTCAGCGGGAACATGTCAGCCGCCCCCGTGCCCGAGCTTCGCCAGTTCCTCCCGGCAGACCGTTCGATCATCGAACGGCTGGAACAGGCCCGCGATCTCCTGCGTCGTCTCGTGCCCCTTCCCGCAGATCAGCGTCCAATCCCGGGGCGCCGCGGCGGCGAGGGTCGCGGCGATCGCATCGCGGCGGTTCTCGACGACTTCATACCGGACCGGGTCCGGGTGACCGGCGGCGAGGTCGCGGAGGATCGCGTGCGGGTCCTCCGACCGCGGGTTGTCCGAGGTGAAGACGGTGTGGTCCGTGAGCCCCGCCGCTTCGCCCATCGCCGTTCGCTTGCCGCGGTCGCGGTCCCCGCCGGCGCCGACGACCAGCCGCAGCGTGCCGCGGCAGAGGGGACGAACGGCGTCGATCACCGCCCGCAGGCCGTCGGGGGTGTGGGCGTAGTCGACCAGCACCCGGAACGGCTGGCCGCAGTCGATCGGCTCCAGCCGACCGGGGACGGGGGCGACGTTGGCGAGGCCGGCGGCGACCGTCTCCCTGTGCAGGTTCTCCGCGACGACGGCCGCGGCGGCCGCGTTCAGCACGTTGAACCGGCCGATGAGCGGGACCGAGAGCGGTTGGTCGTCACCCGGGAAAAACGCGAGGCGGAACGACGAGCCGTCCGCCCGATGCCTCGCCCGAGTGATGCGCACGTCGGCCTCCTCGGCGAAGCCATACGCGGACGTGATGACATCTGCCTCCCGCGGCGGGAAGACGGACGCGGCCCGCGGGTCGTCGGCCCCGAGGATCAGGTGCCCGCCGGGGATCAGCAGCGCGGCGATCCTCGACTTCGCCTCAACGACCTTCTCCAGACTGCCGTGATAGTCCAGGTGATCCCGCGTCACGTTCGTCACCACGGCCGCCGACAGCCGCACGCCCGCCGCCCGGTTCTGATCGAGGGCGTGCGACGACAGTTCCACCGCCGCGGCTTCGCAGCCGTTCGCCACGCAGCGGGCCAGCCAGGCGTGCAGGTCCTCGCAGGCGGGGGTGGTGAGCGTTGAGGGGCGGACCGTGCGGCCGTCGTCGGTTTCGATCGTGCCGCACAAGCCGGCGGGCGCACGCGACGACCAGTCGTCGGCTTGGGGGGCGTGGGCGAAGATGCTGCGGAGCAGCCAGCAGACGGTCGATTTCCCGTTCGTGCCCGTGACGCCGACCACGAACAACCGTTCGCTCGGCCGGCCGTGGAGGACGTGGCACACCTCCCCCCACGCCGCCCGCACGTCGCCCACCACGGCTAGCGGCAGGGGACGGTCGGGCAGCGGGCCGTCGGACAGAACGACCGCCGCCCCCCGTTCGACCGCCTCCTCGTAGAACCACGCCCCGTGCGAATCCGTCCCCGGCAGCGCGGCGAACAGCCCGCCGGGGGTCACGCGGCCGCTGAACGCCGTGGCGGCGGTGAACGGCACGTCGCCCGCCGGGCCGAGGTCGCTGCGGTTCAACGCCTCATGCAGCGTCCAGGCGCGCGGCGGGTGGTCGTTCGGCGGCGGGGGCGAATCATGGGGGGTCATCTCTTCCGAAGATCATCCGATGCCCGGCCCGCCCGTCCACGAACCACGCGTTTACGACGCGATCCTGCTCACCTCCTTCGGCGGTCCCGAGGGGCCGGACGACGTGATCCCGTTCCTCGAAAACGTGCTCCGCGGCAAGCCGGTGCCCCGCGAACGGCTCCTCGAAGTGGCGGAGCATTACCAGCACTTCGGCGGCGTCTCCCCCATCAATCAGCAGTGCCGCGACCTCATCGCGGCCCTCGAACCCGCCCTCCAACAGGCCGGCGTGGACCTGCCCGTCTACTGGGGGAACCGCAACTGGGAACCGATGCTGCCGGACACGCTGACGCAGATGAAAGCCGACGGCGTCCGCCGGGCGCTGGCCCTCGTGACCAGCGCGTACAGTTGTTACTCCGGGTGCAGGCAGTACCGCGAAGACCTGCACCACGCCCGCGAGGCGGCGGGAGAGGAGAGTCCCGGCAATCGACAAGGTGCGGGTCTGGTACAACCACCCGGACTGGATCGCGGTGAACGCGGACTTGGTGAAGGCGGCGCTGGACGATCTGCCGGCGGCGGTGCGAGGCGGGGCGCACGTCGCCTTCACGGCCCACTCCATCCCGATGTCGATGGCGGACACCAGCGATTACGCCCGCCAACTGCACGAAACCAGCCGGCTGATCGCCGAGGCCGTGGGCGTCCCCCAGGAACGCTGGGCGCTGGTGTACCAATCCCGCAGCGGGCGCCCGCAGGATCCTTGGCTGGAACCCGACGTCTGCGATCACCTGGGCGCCCTGCACGCCGCGGGGACCACGGCCGCAGTGGTGGCGCCGATCGGGTTCGTTTCCGACCACATGGAGGTGCTGTACGACCTGGACGACGAGGCGAAGACGAAAGCCGCGGAGCTGGGCCTGCCGTTCCGCCGGGTCGGCACCGCGGGGACGGACCCGCGGTTCGTCTCGATGCTGGTCGAGTTGATCCGCGAACGACTCGGCGGGGCGGAGCGGCGAGCCGCCGGCGAATACCGCCCGAACCACGACGTCTGCCCCAAGAACTGCTGCCCGAACCCGTACAAGCCCTCGCCGGTCTAACTGCCCTTCCAGCGGATCGACGGGCGATTGTCGGCGGTGGGGAGCAGCGCCGGAGCGGGGGTCCGGCAGGACGGGGCGAAAACTTGAGGGGATCGGGGTTTCCTTCCTTCGGGAGCCTGGGGTAAACCCCGTGCACAGTCCCCGCACCCCCGGCAAGGAGGCCGGCCGCGATGCCGCAGCAACTTACCATTCACCGCCCCGACGCCGTCCAAATCCGGTGGTTGATCCGCCGAGATATGCCGGCCGTGTTGGACATCGAAGCCGCCAGCTTCGAGTTCGCCTGGACCGAGGAGGACTTCATCTGTTGCCTCCGACAGCGCAACTGCATCGGCATGGTCGCCGAGGTGGCCGGCGAGGTCGTCGGCTACATGATCTACGAGCTGCAGAAAAGCCGCTTGCGGATCCTGAACTTCGCCGTCGCCCCGCAGAACCGCCGCCACGGCGTCGCCCGGCAGATGGTCCGCCGCCTGGTGGACAAGCTGTCTCAGCAGCGCCGCACGGAGATCGTGCTGGAGGTTCGCGAAACGAACCTCCCCGCACAGCTGTTCTTCAAGGGCGAGGGCTTCCGGGCCTTCCGCGTCGTCCGCGATCGCTACGACGACACCACCGAGGACGCCTACGCGATGCACTTCGCGTTGTCGAACAGCCCCGCCGCCTACAAACCGGCCAACCGCATCAGCGCCTTCCTGATGCCCGAAGCCGACGCGGCGTGAACCCAACTTAGCCGCGACCGGAGGGAGCGCGTCCCCGCGACGGGCAGCGCTCCCTGCGGTCGCGGCTAACATGCGTGAATGCACGACACGCACGCCCCGCCGATTCGTCTGCGGGGCGTGCGGGTGCTCGATCTACGCATTGACGAACTGGACCTGCCCCGCGGCGGCCTGACGGTCGTCGCCGGGGTCGCCGGGTCCGGCAAGAGCACGCTGCTGCGCGATGTGCTGCACGCCGAGGGGCAACGACGGTACGTCGCCGCCCTCAGCGCCTCCGCGCCGTCTGTTGGAGCGACGGGAACGGCCGGACGCGGACGAGATCTCCGGCGTGCCGCCCGCGGCGCTGATCGCCCCGGACGACCGGCCCGCCCGTGGGGAGACGCTCGCCGACCGTGCCGGTCTGGGCGATCTGTTGCGAACCGCCTTCGCCGCCCTTGCCACGCCGCACGATCCGGAGACGGGCGAACCGCTGCACGTCACCCGGGCGGACGTCGCCGCGGCGGATCTCGCCGCGGCGTTTCCGAACCGCCGGGCGCTGCTGGGGTTCGCCGCGGACGCCGCCCTGTCCGCGGACGCCTACCGCGGGGCCGGCTTCGCCCGGTTCCTCGCCGACGACGCAACCGGCCGGTTGGACGACCGGTCCGATCCCACGACGACGCTGCCGCCGGGCGCCCAGGTGATCGCCGATCGGGTGAAGCTGTCCGCCGACGCCGCGGACCGCACCGCCGAAAGCCTCACGACGGCGCTGCGATTCGGCGCCGGACGGGCGTCGGTCTGGATCGAGTCAGACGACGGCTCGCTGGAGATCGACGGCCGGCGCTGGGAACGCCGCACCGTCCGGGATCGGCCCGTGCTGGACGACGGCACGCTATTGCCCCCGCCCACGCCGCGGCTGTTCTCCCCCGCCGTCGATCCGCACGACCTCGCCCGGCGGGCGTACCGGGCGGACGGGCTGGCTTGGAAGCGGTGGATCGCCCGCTCCGCGGACGATCTGCGGGCCGCCCTGCCGCACGGGGGTCCGCCGGTGGTGCGGGACCTTGCGGCGGCGTTGGAGCGACTCGCCGGGTGGGGGCTGGCGGGGCGCCCGCTGGATCAGTCCGCGTCGTCGATGAGCGCCGCGGTTGACCGGCGGGCGACGCTCGCCGCGGCGGCGGACCCGGGGGTGCGGGGCTTGTTGATGCTGTTCGACGCCCCGCTCGCCGGACTGGAGGACGAGGACGCGACGCGGTTCCTCGCCCTGTGCCGATCGTTGACGGACGGGGGGAACACGGTGGTCGCCGCGGGGTCGGAACCGGCGCTCTGTCGGGCGGCGGACTGGCTGGTGGAACTCGGCCCGGGCGCCGGGGCGGAGGGCGGACGCGTGCTGTTCAGCGGCCCGCCGGAGGAGATCGGAAAGGCGGACGGCTCCGTGCTCGCCCCCTTCCTCACCCCCGCCGCGGCCGGTCCCCAATCGGCGACGATCGGCGGATCCAGCGCCGCGACCGGCACGCTGCCGGACCCGGATCGCATGCCGTTCACGCCGCGGGGGCTGACGGTTCTGATCGGCCCGGGGGCGGAGGAGCGGGTGAATCATCTCGCCGCCGCGGCGCCGAAGGAGGGGACGTTCGGCGACTTCGGCGCCGTTCTGCACGGCCCCCGCGGGCCGCTGACGAACAGCCCCCGCAGCACCGTGGCGACGTTCTTGGGGTTCTTCGGCGAGATCCGCGATCTGTTCGCCTCCACCCCGGAGGCGAAGCTGCGGGCGTTTGGGCCGGGGCATTTTTCGCTGGCCGGATCGACGCCCGGCCGCTGCCCGCTGTGCGAGGGAGCCGGCACGGTGACCACGCCGATGCAGTTCCTGCCGGACCTCGTCGCGACCTGCCCGGAGTGCGGCGGGGACCGCTTCAAGCCGGAGGCGCTGGCGATTCGCGTGCGGGGGGCGTCGATCGCGGGGGTGTTGAACCTCACCGCGTCGGAGGCGGTGCCGTTCTTTCGCGGGCGGCCCAAGCCGCGGGCGCGGGCGGCGGCGGTGCGGGACGTGGGGCTGGGGCACGTCGCGATCGGCCGGGCGACGAACACGCTGAGCCACGGCGAGGGCCAGCGGTTGCGGCTGGCGAAGACGCTCGCCGCCCGCACCGCGGCGGCCACGCTGATCCTGCTCGAAGATCCCGCCGCCGGTCTGCACCCCGCGGACGCGGACCGCCTGTGCGAGGTGTTCGCCCGCCTGACGGAGAACGGCCACGCCGTGATCGCCAGCGGGTCGCACCCCCGCCTGCTCGCCGCCGCGGACGCCGTGGTGCGGCTGGACTGACATGCGGGGGCGATTGTGAAGACGTCTGCGACGCCGGCCGCGGAAGCCGTTATTTGAACGCCGTCTCCAGATCGTGAATCGAGGCCGGCACGTCGCGGAGCGCCTTCGAGACGATCGAACTGACGCCCTGGCGGTCGAACGCGTCGCTCTTGGCGTCCCGCAGCCCCTTCATCCGGCCTTCCAACGAGCCTGCGTGCTGTCTCAGCAAAGCGGCGCCCACGGCTTTGCGGCCGCGGCCGAAGGGGCGGGGGTCCGCGAGCAGGCGCCGGATTTCCGCCACGTGGGCGGCCATCTGCGGCTCGGCCGCGGTCGCCTCCTCGGCGACGTGCAGGCCCTCGACCAAGTCGGCGAGAGCGTCGTACTCCTCCTTCAAAGCGGCGTGCAGGCGGTCGTGCGGCTCGTGGAGTTGCTGCATGCCCAGCGACGCCAGGCACGCCAACACCCCCAGAACCCCCGCGGTCAGCAGCCCCGCGGCCCAACCGGGCAGTTCTTTGAAGTCGAACCGCTTCTTTTTCGGCTCGATCTTCGGGAGCTTCCTGTCGCCGTCGGGGCGACCGCGGAACTCCACGATCTCCCCGCACACCCGGCACTTCAGGGTGCGATCCTCCTCGGACTTCTCGATCAGAAACGCCTTCTTACAGCCGGGGCAGCGTAGCGCGGCGGGCATCGCGGTCTCCGGGGAGCGAACGGGCCGCAGGGTGTAGGCGCTGCGGGTGAATTCCCGCGGAAGGGTTCGGGAAGCGTTCGTGAAGGTTCGTGCGGGGAGGAACGGGCCTCCGGGGCGACCCGTGCGGGCTGCGACGGACGGGGCGGGCGGACCGTTCGTGCCGGCGGGCGGACGCCGGTCCAGCGCAGTCCGCCGCGAATCCCGGCCGACGCCCCCCGCCCCGGCCGATACCATGGTCGTTCGTCCACCCGCGCAGGAACCGCCCGCCCCGTGTCCCAGACTTCCGCCCAGAGCGCCCCGCCCCCGTTCGCGCACCTGCACTGCCACACGCACTACAGCCTGCTGGACGGGATGACGAAGATCCCGGAGTTGGTGCAGGCCACCAAAGCGGCCGGGATGAACGCCGCGGCGATCACCGATCACGGCAACCTCTACGGGGCGATGGAGTTTTATCACGCCTGCCGGGCGGAGGACGTGAACCCGATCCTCGGCATCGAAGCCTACATGGCCCCCCGCAGCCGCACGGAGCGGGGCGGCAAGATGAAGGAATCGAACTTCCACCTCACGTTACTGGCTCAAAACGCAACCGGCTTTCGCAACCTCGTGCGGATGAGCAGCATCGCCTACACCGAAGGCTTCTACTACAAGCCGCGGATGGACAAGGAACTGCTCAAAGCCCACAGCGAAGGGCTGATCGTGCTCAGCGGGTGCGTCTCCGGGGAACTGTCCCGTCATCTGTTAAACGAACAGAAGGAGGAGGCGGAACGGCTCTGCCAGTGGTATACGGAGGTGTTCGGCGACCGGTTCTACCTGGAGATCCAGGACAGCGGGATTCAGATTCAAAAGGACGCCGGCGAGGCGACGGTGGACCTCGCGAACCAGATGGGCCTGCCGCTGGTCGCGACGAACGATTCGCACTACCTCTGCGGCGAAGACGCCGTTGCGCACGATATCCTGCTGTGCGTGAACACCCGCAGCCAGCGGGACGACGTGAAGCGAATGAAGCTGGGCTCGCAGGACTTCTACGTCAAGTCGCCGGAGGAGATGTATGACGTCTTCCCGTCCCAACAGGCCGCGGTCAGGCGGACGCAGGAAATCGCCGACCGCTGCGATATCCAGTTGGAGAAGAACCCGAAGTATTATCCGGTCTTCAAGCCGCCCCGCGAGCTAACGGACACGCAGTACCTGCGGGAGATCTGCGAAAACGCGATGATCGAGCGGTACGGCGACGAGGTCTCGCAGGCTCATCGGGACCGGCTGGATCTGGAATTGGGGGTGATCGAATATATGGGGTATTCGAGCTACTTCCTCATCGTCTGGGACTTTGTCGAGTTCGCCAAGAAAAAGGAGATCCCCTGCACCGCCCGCGGTTCGGCGGCCGGGGCGATCGTGGCGTACCTGCTGGGCATCTCCGACGTCTGCCCGCTCAAGTACGACCTGCTGTTCGAACGGTTCCTCGACAAGAGCCGCAAAGAGCCGCCGGATATCGATATCGACTTCTGCCGCGACCGTCGGCAGTTGGTCATCGACTACACGAAGGAGAAATACGGGGCGGACGCCGTCGCCCAGATCGGCACCTTCGGCACGCTCAAGGCGAAAGCGGTGGTGCGGGACGTCGGCCGGGCGTTGGGCGTGCCGCTGATGCGGGTCAACGAGATCGCCAAAGCGGTGCCGGACACCCTCGGCATCACCCTCGCCGAGGCCGTCAAACAGAGCCCCGATTTGGGCGACGCCTATCATAACGATCCGCAGATCACGGAGTTGATCGACATCGCCTACCGGCTGGAGGGCCTCGCCCGCAGCGCCGGCACGCACGCGGCGGGGGTCGTGGTCGCCGATCAACCGTTGCAGGACTTATTGCCGCTCCAGGTCATCACCGGCAAAGAGGACGTCATCACCCAGTGGGACGGCCCCACGGTGGAAGCCGCCGGGCTGTTAAAGATGGACTTCCTCGGCCTGCGGAACCTGACGATCCTGGACAAAGCGGTCCGCAACGTCCACAAGCACCGCGGGATCAAGATCGTTCCGAACGAGATCGGCCTGGAAGATCAAGCGACCTTCGAGTTGCTCCAACGCGGCGAGACGAAGGGCGTGTTCCAGCTCGAATCCGGCGGGATGCGGGATTTGTTATGCAAGATGAAGCCGGACAAGTTCGCGGACATCATCGCCACCAGCGCCCTCTATCGGCCGGGCCCGCTGGAGGGCGGCATGGTGATGGACTACGTCAACGTCAAGAACGGTCGGCAGGAGCCGGCCAAGGTGCACCCGGTCGTGGACGAGGTGCTCGCGGAGACCTACGGCGTGATGGTCTATCAGGAGCAGGTCATGCGCATTCTGAACCGGGTCGGCGGAATCGAATTGGCCAGCGCCTACAAGTGCATCAAGGCGATCTCCAAAAAGAAGCTGGCGATCATCGCCCAGTTCCGACAGGAGTATATCGACGGCGCCAAGGAACGGGGCATCGACGAAAAACTGGCCGTCACCCTGTTCGAATTGATCGAGAAGTTCGCCGGGTACGGCTTTAACAAGTCGCACAGCACCGCCTACGGGGCGATCGCCTATCAGACGGCGTACCTCAAAGCCCATTACCCGCCGGAGTTCATGGCGGCGCTGCTGTCCTGCGGAATGGAAAGCTCCGATCGCATCACGGAGCACGTCGAAGACGCCCGCCGGATGGGCCTCGACGTGCTGCCCCCGGATATTAACCGCAGCGACGTGGAGTTCGCGGTGGTGCCTTTAGACGACGGGAAGTCCGGGATCACCTTCGGTCTGGGCGCCGTGAAGGGGCTGGGGCTCTCCGCGATGGAGGCGTTGGTCGCGGAGCGAACGGAGAACGGGCCGTATAAGAACCTCGCCGATCTGGCGGAGCGGATCGACCCCGCTTTCCTGAACAAGACGACGCTCGAAGTGCTGGTCAAGTCCGGCACGCTGGACGGATTCGACGGCAACCGTGCCCAGCAGTGGTCGCTCATCGAGCGGGTGCTCCAGGAGGCGGCCCGAAAACAGAAGGACGAGGCCGCCGGTCAGGGCGACCTGTTCGGGGAGCAAAAAGCGGTCGAACAAACGACCGGCGTCGCGCTGAACCTGCCCGAGCTGCCGGACTGGACGCGGGCGGAAAAACTTGCGAACGAAAAGGAGGTGTTCGGCTTTTATCTGACCAGCCACCCGCTGACCGAAGCCGGGGACGTCATCACGAAATTCGCCACCGCCACCACGCGGGATCTCGGCGAAGCGGAGGACGGCATCGAGGTGACCGTCGGCGGGATGGTCGGGGCGATTAAAAAGGCGCGCACCAAAAAGCCGTCCCGCAACAACAATTCGGACTATGTGATGTTCGATTTCGAGGACGCGGAGGGCTGCGTGCGGTGCATCATGTGGCCCGAAGACTTCGCCCGTCAGGGGAGCCTCATCGAGGCCGAGGCGGTGCTGTATGTGAAGGGTAAAGTGGACCGCCGCGGCCGCGAGCCGAACCTGATCGTCAATCGGCTGATGACGCCGGACGACGCCGTCAAGGAGCACACCCGGCAACTCGCGGTGAAGTTCCAAAAGGGCCTGCACGCGGAGTTCGAATTGAGCCGCGTGCGGGAAATCCTCGGACGCTACCCCGGCGAAACGGACGTCGTGGTGCTGGTCGACACCGGATCCGCCGAAGCTCTGACCGGCGCCGGGGACCATGGCGGGGCGGACGGCGGCGGGAACGGCGAAACCGCCGCGGTGCGAACCCGGTATCGAATCTCGACGCCCGGCCATCTGCGGGTCTCCTGCGGCCCCGGCCTGCGGCGGGAACTGATCGAGGTGATGGGCGAGGCGCACTTGCACTTCTGGTCCCCGCCGGTGCGGCGTAGAAGTGCGTCCCCCAGCCTGAACTGACGGATCCGCCCCCGTGTCGCCTCCCACCGCGTTCCCGTCGCCCAACCCCGCTTGCGGTTTCGCGGGTCGCGCGACCGGACCGGCGCCGCGAAACCGCAAGCGAGCGGCCGAGGGTTTGCCGGTCCTCGCAGCTGCTTGCCTCATCGTCGGAGCGGCCGGGTGCGGGGAGAAGGAGGACGTTGCCGCCCCGGTGGAGCCGAAGCCGAGGGCAAGCCTGCCGACGAAAGCGGGTGAAGACGCCCACGAAGCGACCATGTGGGACGAGGGACCGCAAACGGGCTGCACAGCGATCACGGCGCCACCGGACAAATCGCCCACGTCTCTCGTCGCCCGCCTGCCCGGCACCTACACCCGCGAAAGCTACGGCGCCCGCACGCTGACGGTGCGGCCGGACGGCACCGCCACGATGACCGTCGACGTGGACGGCTGGTATCAGACTCTCGTCGGGGCGGAGCGAATCACCGTCCAGATCGCCTGGAACCTGACCGGCGACCCCGCCGCGGAGCAGCCCGGCGTGCACTTCAACAGCGTCTCCGGCGCCCCGGCGGTGTCTTTTGACACCATCTCCAGCCTGTTCGGCACGGAGCGCGACTGGCAGATCCTCTCCGCAGACGACGAATCCCTCGTCCTGTTCAGCGCCGACGACGACGAGACCGAAGTGTGGGACCGGGTTCCCGCCGACCTGCCGGCGAGCGAGGCGACCGTGCCCGACGGCTCCGGCAACTGACGACCGCGGGGGGGTGAACGCGGCGTCCGGCGGCGGTATTCTCTCGCGGCTATGCACCACGCCGCCCCTCCCGCGTTCGACTACGACTCCCTCGCCGACGGCGCCCTCGCGGGGACGCCGCTCTCCCGGGAGGAGGCGAAGAGCGTGCTGAACGCCCCGGACGCGGACCTGCTCGGGCTGTTGCACGCCGCATTCCGCGTGCGGCGGGCGAACTTCGGCACGACGGTCCAGCTGTACTACCTGAAGAACGCCAAGAGCGGGCTGTGCCCGGAGGACTGCCGGTACTGCTCCCAGGGCCGCGACAGCGCCGCGGAGATCGACAAGTACCCGATGCTGTCCGCTGACCGGCTGCTCGCCGGGGCCGCGGACGCCGCGAAGTCCGGGGCGAAGACCTACTGCATCGTCGCCAGCGGCCGGGGTCCGTCGAACCGCGAGGTGCAGCACGTCGCCGACGTCGCCGCCCGCATCAAACAGGAGCACGGCCTGCATATCTGCGCCTGCCTCGGCCTGCTCAAAGAAGGTCAGGCGGAGGTGCTCAAGGCCGGCGGCGTGGACCGCATCAACCACAACCTCAACACCGGCCGCGGGAACCACGACGAGGTCGTGACCACGCACACCTACGACGACCGCCTCGCCACGCTCAAAAAAGCTCGCGACGCCGGGCTGGAACTGTGCAGCGGGTTGATCGTGGGGATGGGCGAATCGGCCGACGATCTGATCGACGCCGCGAACGAACTGCGGGAGCTTCGGGCGGAAAGCGTGCCGATCAATTTCCTGCACGCGATCGACGGCACGATGTTCGAAACGCGGCGGGAGCTCGACCCGCGCTACTGCCTGAAGGTGCTCGCCCTGTACCGGTTCATGCTGCCGACCGCGGAACTGCGGGTGGCTGGCGGACGTGAACTGAACCTCCGCAGCCTGCAACCGCTGGCGTTGTACGCGGCGAACAGCCTGTTCGTCTCCGACTATCTGACCACCGCCGGCCAGCCGGCCAGCGAGGATCACCAGATGATCGAGGACCTCGGCTTCGAGGTGGTGCTGTCCGGCGTCGAAAGCGATGCGGAGTTCGCCGAGCCCGCCGGCGCCCCGGAGGCGAAAGCGGCGCCCGCCTCCCGCGCCGATCAGGGAAGTCATGCGGCCGGCGCTGCGGAAACGACCGGCGCCACGGTCGCGGCGGCTTGCGGGGTCTGATGCGCACGGCCTATCGTCCGGGGCGATCCGTCGCACGGTCGTGCGGCCCCCCCACGTTTCGCCCCGGGCCGTCGTGCTCTCGCACCGCTTCGCCGACGCCCGCCCCGGCTCCGACGCCGCCCCCGAACCGCGTCCCGTCGCGGCGTTCGGCCCGGCTCCCGGCCCGGCTCCCGGCCCCCACCGAGGGACGGACGTGTCTCCCGCGATCGCCAAAGCCCGGGACGCCCTGCTCGCTCTCCAGCATGAGGACGGCCACTGGTGCGGCGAACTGGAGGGCGACAGCATCCTCCAAAGCGAATACCTCTGCCTGCTCGCCTGGCTCGGTCGGGAGCGAACCGACGACGCCCGCGCCGTCGCACGTCATCTCCTGAGTCAACAGGAGCCCGGCGGCTGGTGGGCCCAGTATCCGGGCGGACCGATCGACGTCTCCGCCACGGTGAAAGCCGTGCTGGCGTTGCGAGCCGTCTGGCCCGATTTGCCGTCGCCCGATTCGCCGTCGCCCGATTCGCCGTCGGGCGGCGCGCCTGCCGATCTGCCCGCCCGCCTCGACGCCGCAAAGCAGGCGACCCGCGCCGCCGGCGGGGCGGAGCGGGTGAACAGCTTCACCCGGTACTACCTCGCGTTGCTGGGGCAGATCGCCTACCGCCAGTGCCCCGCGGTGCCGCCGGAGTTGATGCTGGTGCCCGGTTGGAGCCCGCTGAATCTGTCGGAGATGAGCGCCTGGAGCCGCACGATCGTGGTGCCGCTCTCGCTGCTGTGGGCGTATCAACCCTCCCGCGATCTGCCCGCGGCGGGGGTGAGCGTCGCGGATCTGTTCCTCAACGGCCCCGAGAACCTCCCGCTGCGCATGCCCCGCTGCGAAGCGGTGGAGCGAACTCTCGCCCAGGGGGAACGCGAACCGTCGCGGTTCGATTGGCACGGATTTTTCTACAAGCTGGACCGCACCTACAAAGCGGCGGACGCCGTTCGCCTCCGCCCGCTCCGGCGGATCGCGGTGAAGAAGGCGGAACGCTGGATCCTCGATCGGCTCGTCGGCAGCGACGGGCTGGGGGCGATCTTCCCGCCGATCGTCTGGACCGTGGTGGGGCTGAAGTGCCTCGGCTACGCGGAGGATTCCCCCGAGGTCGCCGGCCAGTTGGAGGAGCTGGACCGGCTCAAATTGACGCGGCATGAGTCTGGCGACGGCAACGACTGCGGCGACGGCGACCGCCCCCTCACCCGCCTGCAACCGTGCAAGAGCCCGGTGTGGGACACCGCCCTGGCGACGATCGCGTTGCGGGAGAGCGGTCTCCCGCCGCACCACCCGGCGGTCCGTCGCGCGGCGGAATGGTTGCTGGATCGGGAGATTCGCACCCCCGGGGACTACACGGCCCGCCGCCCGAAGTTGGAGCCGTCCGGGTGGTGCTTCGAATATCGGAACCGGTTCTACCCGGACACCGACGACACCTGCATGGTGCTGATGGCGCTGGCCCGCTGCCTGCCGGCCGGCAGCGGCACGGACTGGACGGCGGACATCTCGTTCGGGGAGACGCCGGGGGCAGGGGCCGACGACCGCACCGTGATCGCCGGCCGCGACGTGGACCCGCGCTCCGCGCTCGCCGACGTCGCCGCGGCGGCCCCGTTGACCGCGGCGATCCGGCGGGGGGTGAACTGGCTGATCGGAATGCAGAACCGCGACGGCGGGTGGGGGGCGTTCGACGTGGATAACACCCGCGAACTGTTCTGCCGGGTGCCGTTCGCCGATCACAACGCGATGATCGACCCCAGCACCGCGGACCTCACCGCCCGGATGCTGGAACTGTTCGGCCTGTTGGGCGTGCCGCGGGACAAGCCGTTCATGAAGCGGGCGATCGACTACGTCAACGCCGCCCAGGAGCCGGACGGCGGCTGGTACGGTCGCTGGGGCGTGAATTACTTATATGGCACCTGGCAGGGATTGGCCGGGCTGGCGGCGATCGGTGTGCGGCCGGAGGACGCCCGCGTCCGCCGAGCGGTTCGATGGCTCAAGAGCGTGCAACACCCGAACGGGGGCTTCGGCGAGAGCCCCGCCAGCTACGACGACCCCTCCACCAAAGGCGAAGGCGAGCCGACCGCCAGCCAAACCGCCTGGGCGCTGACCGGTCTGGTCGCCGCCGGCGACGCCCGCACCCCCGCCGCCCGCCGCGCCGCCGCCCGGCTGCGCGACACGCAAAACGTCGACGGCACCTGGACCGAGCCGCAATTCACCGGCACCGGCTTTCCCAGCGTCTTCTACCTGAAGTACCACCTCTACAGCCTGTACTTCCCGCTCATGGCCCTGTCCCGCTGGGAACGGGCGGTGCGGTGAGCCCCGCCCGATCAGCCGTGCGGGCGGTTAGACTGACGGTCCCCCGCCACGACATCGCCCCATGACCGCCATCCTTGCCGAACCGCCCGTCCGTCGCCCGCGGCCCGCTGCCGAACCGGTTGCGGCTGAACCGATCGAACGGAAACAGGCGGCAGAGACTGCCGTTCGCGAAGCGGTTCAACCGGACCTGCATCTGCCGGGCGTCGGCGTGAGTGCGGAAGGCCTGACGGTGCCCGGGGCGGCGCTGGCCTCGTCGGCATCGTTCCGAGCTTGGAAGCTGTCTGACGCCTGCCCGGAGTGGGGCAAGTTTGAATGGATCGGCGGTCGCCCGCGATTGGAAATCATGCCCGAATCGCTCTTCACCCACGGTTCGCCGAAGCTCCGCATTGCATCCGCTCTGGACCATCTCATCCTGGAGCGTGACCTTGGGTACGGCTTCACGGACAGCACGACGGTCGTCTCCCCAGACGGGCACGAGCCGGCGGTGAACTGCGAGCCGGACTTCGTGTTTCTGTCGCACGAAGCGATCCTTGAGGAGCGGGTGACGCTCACGCCGAAGGTGGGGCGGGAAGGGGATTTCACGGAGATCGTCGGCCCGCCGGAGGTCGTCGTCGAGGTGCGCAGCGACAGTTCCACCCGCAAGGACACCGTCGATCTGCCGGCCGACCTGTTCGCCCTCGGCGTGACGGAATATTGGCTCGCGGACGCCCGCGTCGATCCGGCGACCCTCACAATCTATGTCCGCGGCGACGACGGCTTCGCCGCCGCGCCTGTGGACCCCGACGGGTTCGCCGCCAGCGGCGTGTTCGGCCGCCGGTATCGGTTGGAGGCGCGCGTCGGGCGGAGCGGGGTCCGGCAGACCCGACTGATCGAGGCGCCGCCTGTCAACGACGACGGACCCGGCTAGGCTGTCGTGATGCCCCGCCCCGCCGTCTCCCGATTGCTGCACGTTCACCTCGTCCCGTCGCTGTTCACGTCGGAGATGCTGGCCGGGGGGACGGCGGTGGTGATCGACGTGCTGCGGGCCAGTACGACCGTCTGCCACGCCCTGCACGCGGGGGCGGACCGGGTCGTGCCCTGCGGGTCCGTGGCAGAAGCCAGATCGACCGCCGCTGCGTTGCGTGAGCAGGGCGAACCGGCGTTGCTCGCCGGGGAGCGGGGCTGCGTGAAGGTGGAGGGGTTCGACCTCGGCAACTCCCCGACCGATTACGTCCCGGCGGCGATGACGGACGGACGGGGCGGCGGCAAGCCGGTCGTGCTCACCACCACCAACGGGACCGCCGCCCTGCTGCGGTGTTTGGAGGCGGACGAGGTGCTGGTCGGCTGCTTCGCGAACCTGTCCGCGATCTGCGATCGGTTGGCGAAGGGCGCCGGGCCGGTGCACTTTGTCTGTGCGGGAACGGACCGCAACGTCACCGCGGAGGACGCGCTGTTCGCCGGGCGAGCCGCGAACCGATTGATCGCCGCGGGGGTCGGCACGACGGATCACCACGACGGCGACCCGGCCCGGCTCGCGTCGGCGTTTGCGGCGGCTCATCCCGACGCCGCCGCCGTTCTGCTTGATAGCCGCGGCGGGCGGAACCTCGCCCGGCTGGGTCGAGGCGACGACATCGAGACCTGCGCGGCGGTCGATTCGGCCCCGGTCGCGCCGGTTCTTCGAGGCGACGCGCTGTACGTGGTTTAGCCGCGACCGGGGGGAGCGTTGCCCGTCGCGTCACCGACGCGCTCCCTCCGATCGCGGCGAAGCGGTAGTCTCCCGCCCCCCGCTCTCCCCACCGCTTTTGCGACGTGCCCGTGCCCAAGTCCATGGATGAGATCACCTCCCTCGCCAAACGGCGGGGGTTCGTGTTTCAGGACTCCGACATCTACGGCGGTCAGCAGGGCTTCTGGGATTACGGCCCGCTGGGCACCCTGCTGAAGCGGAACGTCCGCGACGCCTGGTGGGCCGACGCCGTCAGTTCGCACAACGAATTGATCGCCCCCGCCGGCGCCCCCGAGGCGTTCCAGATGGTCGGCGTGGAGACGGCGATCATCATGCACCCGCGGGTGTGGAAATCGTCGGGGCACTACGATCTGTTCCACGACTTCATGGCGGACTGCAAGGGCTGCAAGGCTCGCTTCCGCACCGACCAGATGGCCGTCGCCGCGGCCGTCACCGCCGGCGGGGATGTCGCCGCCGCCGAGGCGTTCATGCCCACCGACGAGACGCCGAATCTGTCCAAGACGAAGCAGAGACGCCTCGACAAGAAGACTGGCGCGGGCGGCGAGGTCATCCGCACCGACCTCCAAGCCTTTTCGACGAAGTACCCGGACGCCCCGCTCCCCAACTGCCCGACCTGCGGCGGGGATCTGACGCCGCCGCGGGAGTTCAATCTGATGTTCAAGACGACCCTCGGGGCGCTGGGCGGGGAGGAGGACGCGGCGTTCCTGCGACCTGAGACGGCCCAGGGGATGTTCGTGAACTATAAGAACGTGCTCGACAGCTCCCGCGTCAAGCTGCCGTTCGGCATCTGTCAGGTCGGCAAGAGCTTTCGCAACGAGATCACGCCGCGGAACTTCACCTTCCGCAGCCGCGAGTTCGAGCAGATGGAGATCGAATTCTTCTGCCGCCCGGACGCCTCGGACCAATGGTATTCCTACTGGCGCGACCGCCGGTTCAAGTGGTACACCGATCACGGCATCAGCGAATCAAACCTCGTCCTGCGGGAGCATCACCAGGACGAACTCGCCCATTATTCCGTGGGCACCGCGGACATCGAATACAAGTTCCCGTTCCTCGCCGCGGGGGAGTACGGCGAGTTGGAAGGCGTCGCCCACCGCGGGGACTTCGACCTGCGAAGCCACTCCGAAGGCAAGCTGGTCAACCGCGACGGCAAGCTGGAGGTCGAACTGGGCGAGGACGGCAAGCCCCGGCACCCCGGCAGCGGGAAATCGCTGGATTACTTCGACCCGGAGACGAAGGAGAAGTTCGTTCCGCATGTGATCGAGCCCAGCGCCGGCGCCGACCGGGCCACGCTGGCGTTCCTCTGCGAAGCCTACGAGGTGGACGAAGCCCCGGACGAGAAGGGCAAGATGCAGTCCCGGACCGTGCTGCGGTTCCATCCGCGGATCGCCCCGGTGAAGGCGGCCGTCTTCCCGCTGGTCAAGAAGGACGGGATGCCGGAGCAGGCCGCGGAGATTTACGGCGCCCTCAAGCGGAGCGGGCTGGAGGTCGCCTACGATCAGCAGGGCGCGGTCGGCCGCCGCTATCGGCGTCAGGACGAAATCGGCACGCCGGTCTGCGTGACGGTGGACGGCGACACCCTGAGCGACGGCACCGTCACGGTGCGGGATCGCGACACCCTCGAACAGATTCGCATCCCCGCGGGCGAGGTCGCCGCGTTCGTCCGGGACAAGATCGGCTGAGCGGCCCCGCGGCTCATCCCGTGACGTGCCCCGACGCCCGGTGGGGCGAGCCGGGGGGACCGTGCGGGTGGGGGTCGCACCGATTGCCCGCGGTCCCCTGACGGACGACAATCCACATCCGTTCCCACAACGATCGTCCGGCGATGACTCCCGCCTCCCTCTCCCGTCCCCTCTTCGCTGCGTCGCTGCTGTCCGCCGCCGTCTGGTGCGGAGCGGAGCGACCGGCTGCGGCGCAAACGGGCATCACCGGCTCGCTGCCCAACAATCATCCGATGAAGGACGGCGGAACCGGCGGCGGGGCGTTCGGCTCGACCGGCTCCTTCATTCGCTCCGGCTCCGGGGGATTCAGCGGACTGCGCGGCAACGGGTTCGGCGGCGGCGGGTTCGGCGGCAACGGATTCGGCGGCGGCGGGTTTGTGAACCAGGGGTTCGTCGGCGGCGGCTTCTACGGGAACGGTTTTTACGGAAACAATCTCTACGGCGGCGGCTATCTCGGCGGTCTGCCGTTCGGCAACCCGAACTTCGGCGGCTTTCCCGGTGTGGCTGGACCGTTCGGTGGGGCGGTCGGCCTTGGCCCGTACGGGGCGTACGTCGTGCCGACCCCTTCGTTCGGCTACGGAGCGAATTACGGGCTCGGGCTTGGCAACAACTACCTCGGCTATCCCGCGTACGGCGGGCGCTACACGAACTACGGCGGGAACCCCAACGCCTTCATGATGGGGCCGCACCGCAACCCGGGCGGGGCCGGCTTGGCAGCGCCGGCGAACCCGGTGGCGGCGATCGGACCGGCGGTCGGCGTGAACCCGGTGCTGGACGAGGCGTGGCGTGAGGAAGCGGACCGGTGGCGGGCGCCGATCGATCTCGGCGACGCCGGCCCCCTGCCGGACGCCCCGCGTCCGGCCGACGAACGCGAACTCGCGGAAGCCCTGCGTGACGAGCGAGCCGGCGACGAGGCGTTCGGGCGGCTCGACTATCGCAAGGCCCTCAGCCACTACCGCCGGGCCGCCGTCGTCGCCCCGACCCGCGGCGAACCGTTGTACCGGGCGGCGTTCGCCCGGGTCGCCCTCGGTCAGTTCGCGGCCGCGGGCGAGGATCTGCGGCGAGCCGTCGCCCTCAACCCGTCGCTGCCGGTCACCGGCCCGTCGCTGCGAGACTTGTTCGGCCCGGATCACTCGATCGCCCGCACCGCGGCGGTCGGCGGGGTCGCGGAACTCGCCCGCGGCGACGTGCGGGACGCGGACCGCCTGTTCCTGCTGGGGGCGACGATGCACGCCAACGGCGACGACCGCGCCCGCGAGATCTTCGAAGCCGCCTGGCGGCTGACCGGCGGGCGTCCGCACCTTCGGCCGTACCTCGACCCCACGCCGGTGAACTTCGGCTCGACCGGGCTCGCACCGGGGGCTATTCAGGCCGACGATGACGCACTTCCGCCCGCCGCCGGTCTCGACGCCGTTCCTGCTGAAATCTCGTCGGACGCTGGTCCGCAGAGCTCCGGGCCGCAGGATGGTGGCGCCATCGCCGCGCCGGACCCGACTCCCAACCGCTGACGCCGTGACCGACGTTCCGTCCGCCGGCCGTCTTGCCAAGCGGGCGTTGGTCGTGCTGTGCACCTACAACGAGCGGGACAACCTGCCGGACCTGATCGCCGCGGTGCTTGCCGTCGACGACCGGCTGGACGTGCGGGTCGTGGACGACAACTCGCCCGACGGCACGGCCGACGCCGTCGAACGGCGGTTCTCCGCCGATCCGCGGGTCAGCGTGACAGTTCGGCGGGACGAACGGGGGCTCGGTACGGCGACGCTGGCCGGACTGCGGATCGCGGTCGCGAAAGGGTACGGCATGGCCCTGACGATGGACGCGGATTGGTCCCACCACCCCCGCCACCTGCCCGAATTGCTGGCCCTGCTGGGCACGCACGACGTGGCGATCGGCAGTCGATACGTCCCGGGCGGGGCGATCGAAGGGTGGCCGTGGCGGCGTCATGTGATGAGCCGCGCGATCAACACCTATAGCCGGTTGGCGCTCGGTTTGAAGCAACGAGATTGCAGCGGGGCGTTCCGGGCGTTCCGCGGCGATCTGCTGGCCCGCGTGGACTTTGACGCGATCCGATCCACCGGGTACGCCTTCATGGAAGAGTTCCTGTACCGCTGCGTGGCGGCCGGGGCGACGGTCGCGGAAACGCCGGTGACCTTCACCGATCGCACCGTCGGGGACTCGAAGATCAACGCCCGCGAAGCGATCGCGGCCCTGTGGACGCTGGGCGCGTGGGCCTGGAACGTCGGCGATCCGCCAAGAAGTGAGCCCGACGTGTTGGTTCACCGGTGTGTATGTTCTGCGGCCGGGTAGAGGCCGCCGCGGACCTCTTCGCAATATGCCGCCGCCGCCCGGGTCGTCTCGCCGGCGAGGTCCGCGTACCGCTTGAGGAACTTCGGGCGGAAGCCGGCGTTCAAGCCAAGCATGTCCGCCCCGACCAGCACCTGCCCGTCGCAATGCGGGCCGGCGCCGATGCCGATGGTGGGGATCTCCACCGCCGCGGTGACCGCCCGCGCCGCCTCGTCGTGCATCAGTTCCAGGACGATTCCGAACGCCCCCGCCCGCTGGGCGCCGACGGCGTCGGCGACCAACGCCTCCGTATCCCGTTGCACACGGTGCCCGCCGACGGCGTGCACGCTTTGCGGTTTCAGGCCGATGTGGGCCATCACCGGCACCCCCGCGGCGACGATCGCGGCGATGGTGTCCGCGTGGTCGGCCCCGCCGCCCTCCAGTTTCACCGCCCCGCAACCGGTCTCCTTCAGCATTCGCCCGGCGTTGCGGACGGCGTCCGGCAGGCTGGTTTGATAGGAGAGGAACGGCAGATCCGCGATCACCAGCGCCCGCCCGCCGCCGGCGTCCCGGCCGCGGACCACCGCGGCGGTGTGATACACGATCTGATCGACCGTCACCGGCAGCGTGGTCTTGTGCCCCTGCACGATCACCCCGACGGTATCCCCCACCAGCAGGGCGTCGACGCCGGCGGACTCAAACAGTTGAGCGGTGAGCGCGTCGTACGCCGTCAGCACCGCAAGTTTCCGCCCGGCCGCCTTCGCCGCGACGAACCGCGGGACCGTCGTCGGCTTCCCCATCGCCCGCAGCGCCGACGCGGGACCGGGGCGTGATCCGGCGGCGGGCGAATCGGGCGATGTCATCGGGGAACTGTACGAGAACGCCCCGAAACCGCACCGCCTGAACTCGCGAAAACGAATCGTCGAGATCCGACCTCAGCGGCTTCGCTCGACCGATCCTCACGCTCAGTCAGCACTTATGACCGCATGACGGAATCCCGCCCCGTGACGGGCGCCGGGTTTGCGTCATCCTGCCAGCCGTCCCCCGTTCGTGAGCCGGCCCGCAAGCGGGCGGGGTCGACGCGGCCCCCGGCGGCTTCGTGCTGTCGGGGGCTTGTTTATGCGCCGGCTGTGGGGCGGGGGCCGTTGTCGGGGTTCGACGGGCGAACTATCGTGCCCCGCCCCGTCCCTCCGGCACGGGGTTTCCCCCGGACACGCGACAGGACGGTTCATCGATGGCAGGCCCCACCCCAGACGAACCGGTCGAGTTCGGCGCTGAAGTCGAGAAACTCGTCATCATCGGCAGCGGCCCGGCCGGCTGGGCGGCGGGCATCTACGCCAGTCGGGCGCAGCTCGAACCGCTCTGCTTCGAGGGGGCGAACTCCGCGGAGAACTACGCCAACGGGACGCTCCCGCTGGGGCAGCTCGCCCTCACCACGGAGGTCGAAAACTTCCCCTCCTGGCCGGCGGGCGACCTCACCCAGTACCTGGAGACCGCCCTGACGGACAAGGAACGGGCGATGATGCCGGACGGCGGGCCCGATCAGGAAGCGATCACCGGTCCGCAGTTGATGACCCTGATGCGGCGCCAAGCCAAGAACTTCGGCACCCGCGTGGTGACCGACGACGTGGCGAGCGTCGATCTCAGTCAGCGGCCCTTCACCCTCACCACCGCGTCCGGCAAGACGGTGCAGGCGGAGGCCGTCATCGTCGCCACCGGCGCCAGCGCGAACTACCTGGGGCTCGACAGCGAGCACGCCTACAAGAACAAGGGCGTCAGCGCCTGCGCGGTCTGCGACGGGGCGTTGCCGCGGTTCCGGGGGAAGGGCGTGGTCGTCGTCGGCGGCGGGGACAGCGCCATGGAGGAAGCGACCTACCTGACGAAGTTCTGCGACCCGGTGTACATCGTGCACCGCCGGGACGAGTTCCGCGCCAGCAAGGTGATGGCCTCCCGGGTGCTGGCGAACGACAAGATCACGGTGAAGTGGAACTCGACCGTCGACGAAGTCCTTGGCAGCGACGACGACGGCGTGACCGGCGTGGTGATCCGCAGCACGCAGGACAGCGACCGCACCGAAACGCTGGACGTCTCCGGCTACTTCGCCGCCATCGGCCACACGCCGAACACGAAGTTCCTGGACGGCCAGTTGGAGACCACGGAAAAGCACTACGTCGTCTGGACGACCCCGTTTCGGACGCACACCAGCGTGGAAGGCGTGTTCGCGGCGGGCGACGTGGCGGACGACTACTACCGCCAAGCCTGCACGGCGGCGGGCACCGGCTGCATGGCCGCCCTCGACGCGGAGCGTTGGCTCGGGGCCCAGGGGATCGAGTGACGCGATTCACTCTCCCTCGCTGACGCTTCGGGTTAGTGTGTCGCGATGAGCGAATCGCCTCCCCTCGTCGGCGTCGTGATGGGGTCGCGGAGCGATCTGCCGACCATGCGGGCCGCGTGCGACGTGCTGCGGGAGTTCGGGGTGCCGTTCGAGGCGGAGGTCGTCTCCGCCCACCGCACGCCGGAGCGGTTGGCGGAGTACGCGACGACCGCGGCGGATCGTGGATTGAAGGTCCTGATCGCCGGGGCCGGCGGGGCGGCGCATCTGCCGGGGATGCTGGCGGCCGGCACCACGCTGCCGGTGTTCGGCGTGCCCGTGCAGTCGCGGGCGTTGAACGGGTTGGATTCGCTGCTGAGCATCGTGCAGATGCCCGGCGGGGTGCCGGTGGGAACCCTCGCCATCGGCACGAGCGGGGCGAAGAACGCGGCGTTGCTGGCGGTTCGGGTGTTGGCGTTGTCGGACGGGGAGTTGGCGGGGAAACTGGCCGCGTACCACGCCGATCAGACGGCGACCGTCGCCGCGACCCGCGTGCTGACGGACGACGACCTGTTCCCGCCCGCCTGATGCCCGACGCGACCGCCCCCCTGCCCCCCGGCTCCACCCTCGGCGTGCTGGGCGGGGGGCAACTCGGCCGGATGTTCGCCCACTCCGCCCAGCGGCACGGCTACCGGGTGCACTGCTTCTGCCCGGACGGCGACGCCCCCGCGGTCCGGGCCGCCGACGCCGCGACCGTCGCTCCGTACGACGACGTCGCCGCGCTGGATCGCTTTGCGGACGCCGTCGGGGCCGTGACGTTTGAGTTTGAAAACGTTCCCGACGCCGCCGCCACACGGCTTGCGGAGCGAGTCCCCGTCCGGCCGGGGCCGAACGTGTTCGCGGTCGCGTCGGACCGCCGGGAGGAGAAGCGAGCCGCGGTCGCCGCGGGGTTTCGCACCGCTCCGTGGCGGGAGGTCCGCACGCCGGAGCAGGCCGCCGCGGCGGCGACGGTGCCCCGGCCGGCGATCCTCAAAACGGCCCGCGACGGCTACGACGGCAAGGGGCAGATCCGGCTGACGGACGACGACGATCTCGTCGCCGCGTGGGAGTCGCTGGGCCGCGTGCCCTGCGTGTTGGAACAGCGGGTGGAGTTCGTGTTGGAACTGTCCGCGGTCGCCGCCCGCTGGCCGGACGGCACGATCCGCGTGCACGGGCCGTTCGAGAACGGCCACGCGAACGGCGTGCTGGACCTCACGCTGTTCCCGGCTCGGGTCGACCCGGTCGTCACCGCGGAGGCGTGCCGCATCGCCGCGGGGATGGCGGAGCACCTGGACGCCGTCGGCTTGTTGACCGTCGAGTTGTTCCTCACGCCCGGCGCCGACGGACAGCCCGGGGAACTGATCGTCAACGAACTCGCCCCCCGGCCGCACAACAGCGGGCACGTGACGATCGAAGCGTGCGGGGTCAGCCAATTCGATCAGCAGGTCCGCGTCACCGCCGGCCTGCCGCCGGGCGATCCGGCCCCCCGCGGTTTCGGGGCGCCCGGGGCCGGGGCGATGGCGAACCTGCTGGGCGATCTGTGGCCGGCTTCACAGGACCCGCTCTCCGGCGACCCGGCCGGCGAACCGGACTGGGCCGGGATGCTGGCCGCCTTCCCGGACGTGCATCTGCACCTGTACGGCAAGGACGAATCCGGCGTCTCCCAGCCGCGGGCCGGCCGCAAGATGGGCCACCTGACCGCGACCGCCGCCAACCCGGACACCGCCGCCCGCCGCGTGCTGGCCGCCCGGGAACGACTCGCGGGAGTTTGACCGCTCCCACGCAAAGCGTCCCGGTCCCTCACGTGGGAGACCGGGACGCGACGGCCTGCGGGCGGTCAGCCCGCGAGGCGCTTCCTCAACCGTTGCGGCTCAGAACTGCTGGGCGCCGCCCTGCAATTCCTTGCCGAAGCTGACCAAGTTGCGGACCTGCGACTCCGGCAACACGCCTTCGACCGCGATCGAATCGCCGTCCACCGTCACCACGAACGCGGAGTAGCTGCTTTCGACCGACACGCTGCGGACCATCTCCGCCGGGAGGATCGGGAACAGGCCCTTCTCCGAGGCGACGGCCAGTCCGCCCTGCACGACCCCGGCGAGATCAATCGCGGCGAACAGGTTGCCCTTCTTCGGCAGCATCGCACGGACTTCGGCCAGCGCCTCGTTCGGGTGATCGCTGTCGCCGGTGGCGTGTGCGACGGCTTCACGGGCGAGATCGTCCCCTCCGCCGGCGACGTTCAGCACCGCGTCGTCCAAATAGCCGAACGCCTGCTCCTGGCCGGCTTCGCCGAAGAACAGCCGGAACATTTTGACGGCCTGCAACGCCGCCTCGGTGGGCTCCACGACCTCGAGGTCGGTGATGACCCGCCGCAGGGTGACGCCGCCGACTTCCATGGTGCCGGCCTCTTCGATCGTCGTCCGCAGGCCCTGCTGCTCCATGCCGTCAGCCTGTTTGAGGTAGCCCTCGATCGCCGGTTTGGCGGCGGCGACGTCCTTCAGGCCGGTCAATTGCACGCCGTTGAACGGGGCGCCGTCCACGTCCAGCACGAAGCCGCCGGCGACGGAGGTGATGCCGGCCTTGGACATCGCCGCCATCAGGTCTTTCTGCGGGGCCTGCTCGTCGGAGGCGGCGATCGAGGTCACGAGTTCCAGCAGCGGCTTGAAGTCGCCCTCCGCGGCCGCGTAGGCGTCCATCCCCTCCGGCAGCCGGTCCAGCATGGCGAACGGCTTGGCGGTTTGGGTGCTCAGGGCGTCGACCACGTCGGAGCCCGGCCGGAAGCTGGACAGCGTCTTGAATCGCAGTGCGTCCGGCGTGGCCTTCAGACCGATCGTCAAGCCGCTGGCGCTGGTCAGGATGTCCAACATGGCGTCCATGGCGCGGCCCTGGGCCTCGGCCGCTTCGGGACCGCCGGCGTTCTCCGCGGCGGCGGCTTTGGCTTGCTTGAAGCCTTCGGTGAACTGCTCGCCGTACACCTCGAACAACCGCGGCAGGTTCAGCGCGACGGTGATGTCGTACTCGGCGGCGAGGGTCTGCGAGCCCTTGGGCAACGCCCCGACGAACGTCCCGCCGGGGCCGAACGCTTCCAGCACTTCCTCGCCGGCGTCGGTATAGATCGCGTAGGTGCCCTCGGTCTTAAAGGACATGTCCGGGCCGAGCGCGTCCTGCATCGCCTTGGCATTGGTGGCGGGCAGCAGGAACACGGTCGCGGGCGGGGCGTCCTTGCGGGGGACGGCGACCACGTACCACGGCTCTTTCAGGTTCACCCCGGTCAGGGTGACATTGTTCACGCCCATGCCGAGGACGCCGCGGGCGCCGGCCATTTGACCGGCGAAGTCCGGGGCGGCGGAGGTGACGAACTGCGTGAGGTTCGACATGGCGCGATCCGGGTCGCTGACCCGGAGCACGACGCCGGCCTCCGCGGGGATCATCAGCGCCGCTTCGTCGACGAACGCCCCGGCGGCGGCGGTCGCCCCGTCGTCCTGACCGGGCGCGACGCCGGAAAGCCCCGGCGCGAGAATCAGCCCCGCGGCGAGCAACGCCGACGAAGCCAGGGACGGGTGGGGGCGGAACATCGGGTGCCTTCTGCGGTGAAATCGGGAGGGGCGTGGGAATACGCACGTCCGCCGTCCGGATCGTGTCCGGAAGCGTACGCGGCGGTATCGTACCGAGCGGCCCACACGCACCGACCGGGAGAACCCCCACCAACGGCGGGCGTGCGTCACCCAACGCCCGTCGTCGGCGGCCGGATCACGGGCATCGGGGAACGGAGGGCGGGCGGGAGGCAATTCGGTACGCTGGCCGTCCGCGTTCCTGGCCGTCCGCGTTCCTGCCCGGCGCTCTCCCGCACAACGCCCACCCGCCGCTCCGCCATGCCCGCTTCGCAGACGCGCCGTTCGTTTCTTCGGTCCGCGGCGACCGCCGCCGTCGCGGCGCCGGCCCGCTGGTCTGCCGCCGGTTCGCCTTTGGCCGGTCCAGCGTTTCGGACAAGATCGCCGTCGCCGTCATCGGCCTGGGCAATCAAGGGTTCAACGACACAAAAACGTTTCTGCGAAACGACGCCTGCCGGGTGGTGGGCGTGTGCGACGTGAACCGCGCGTCGCACGGCTACCGGGACCCGAAGCAGTTTTGCGGCCGCGAGCCGGGCAAGGCGCTGGTCGACGAGTTCTATGAAGAGACCGGCGCCGGCTGCTTCATGGAAAGCGATTGGCGGACGGTCGTGGGGCGGGAGGGGGTCGATGCGGTGGTGATCGTCACGCCGGACCATCACCACGAGTCGCAGGCGATCGCCGCCCTCGACGCCGGCCACGACGTGTACTGCGAGAAACCGCTGAGCTGGTCCGTCGCGGAGGGCCGGCGGATGGCGGACGCCGCCGCACGCACCGGTCGCGTCACCCAGACCGGCAGTATGCATCGCAGCGATCCGCGGGCGATCAAGCTGGTGGACTTCGTCCGGGCCGGCGGCGTCGGGAAGGTCAGGGAGATCACCACCTTCATCGCCTTCAACAACAAGCGGGGTCCCGGACCGGGATGGGAGCCCCAGCCGATTCCCGACGGGTTCGACTACGCCGCCTGGCTCGGCCCGGCGCCGGCGGCGCCGTATCACCCGGACCGCTGCCTGTACCGATTCCGCTTCCTGACGGACTACAGCGGCGGGCAGATCACGAACTTCGGCGCCCACAGCAACGACCTCGCCGGCTGGTGCCTGCCCGATGCGTCGCCGGTCGCCGTCACCCCGCTGGCGGCGAAGTGGCCGGCGCCGGGCTCGCTGTTCACCACGGCCCTCGACAGCCGCTATCGGCTCGACTTCAGCAACGGCGTCCCGGTGACCTGCATCACCGACGAACGCAGCTTCGGGCTGCGGGTGCAGGGCGAAGACGGCTGGGTCGAACACACCAGCCGGCATTTCGCGGCGTCCTCCCCGGCGCTGGAGAAGACCTACGAGGCCTGGAGCCCGGCGGCGGGAACCACCGTCGCCCACCCGTCGGTCGCCGATCCCATGGTCCGCGGGCGGTCGATGCTGGACAACCACGTCGCGGACTTTCTCCGCTGCGTGCAAAGCCGCGACACGCCCGTCACCCCGCTGCTCAAAGGGCACGAGACGGCGAAGTTGTGCCACCTCGGCTCGCTTACGCTGGGCTTGAGGGAGGCCGACGGCGAACGATTTGCCTGGGACGACGCCGCCGAACGCTTCACCGCCGGCCCGACCGACGACCTGCTGGCGGAGGCGAATCGCCGCCTCGACCCCCGCGGCGCCTGACCGGGCGGCGTGACGGAGCGGGCGGCGAACGAGTCCGCGGGTGGCGAGCGTCGTGGCCACGGGTATCGTCTCAGGTCCCGTTCGCCCCCGCCCATCGCTTCGCAGGATCGTTTCCGCCATGGCTCGTCTGCTCTACGTCGAAGGCTCGCCCCGTAAGGAGCGGTCCCACTCCATCGCCGTCGCCCGGGCGTTTCTGGACGCCTATCGCGCCGCGAACCCGGCGGACACGGTGGAAGAGATCGACGTGTTCTCCGAAGACCTGCCGGAGTTCAACGGGGACACCATCTCCGCCGTGTACGACATCAAGCAGGGCCACGAAGTCGCCCCGGAGCGGGTCGCCGCGTGGGAGACGGTGAAGGCCCACGCGGAGAAGTTCGCCGGCTTCGACAAGTACCTGTTCAGCGTGCCGATGTGGAACTTCGGCGTGCCGTACGCCTTGAAGCATTACATCGACGTGGTCACCCAGCCGGGGATCACCTTCAAGATCGGCGACGCCGGCTACGAAGGTCTGTGCAGCGGGCCGGCCCTGGTCGTCAGCGCCCGCGGCGGGGAGTACAGCCCGAACATGCCCGGCGGCTACGACTACGAGGCGCCTTACATGGATCTGTGGTGCGGCTTCGTCGGCCTCACGCCCGATTCGATCCTCGTCCAGCCGACCGCCGCCAAGGGACCGGACCACGGCAAAGAGATGCGGGCCGCCGCGATCGAGGAAGCGAAGACGAAGGCGGCGGCGTTCTGATCTGCCCGAGCGTCTCTGGGCATCAGCGTCCCGGCCGCTCAAAGCGTCCCGGACGCTGCGGTCAGCCCGATCCGTCTGAACCTGATCCGTCTGAACCCGCTCCGATGAGCTGCGCGAAGTCAACCTCCGCGGCGGGGGGGATCTCCGCCTTGCAGACCAGCCGCATCTGATCGAGCGCCGCCTCGTTCAGGTCCGGCTCGTTGGAGGCGCAGGCGTCCCGCGGCACGATCACGCGGTAGCCCCGCAGCAGGGCGTCGTGGGCGGTCATCTGCACGCAGATGTTCCCCGCCAGCCCGCACAGCACCAGGGTCTCGGCGCCCAGATCGTCCAGCAGTTCTTCCAGGACGGTGCGGTAGAACCCGCTGTGCCGCGGCTTCAGGACGAAATAGTCCTCCGCCTCCGGCGGGACGGTCTCGGTCAATCGCTTGCCGGGGCTGTCCTCCTCGGTCGCGTGCGCCAGGGTGGCGGCGAAATCGCTCCGCCAGCGGCCGAAATTGTCGTTGACGTAGATCGCCGGCACGCCGGCCTCCCGGGCCCGCCGCTTGAGCTCCGCGGCCTTCGTCGCGGCGGCCTCCGCGTGCGGCCGCAGCGCCTCCCCCTCCGGGAAATCCAGGGCGTTGACGAAGTCGATCAGCAGCAGGGCGACCCGGCAGCGGTGTTTCTTCGGATCGCCGTCGGCCGCTTCAGGCGGCGACGGGGCGGCGGGGGGCGAATCGCTCATGGAGGCGGGAAGAGCGCTGGGGGCGGGAAGTCCCGGAGACGGGAGGCGACGCCGTCACGCTAGAACCGCCCGCGGTCGCGGCCGCCGGGGAACGCCCCCGCCGTCGTGCCGGTCGGCCCCCGTCCTGGGGGTCCGTCCTCGCAGCCGGCTGTTCCGGCCCCGCCGCCCCCTGACGATCGCAGCCTCCGGTCACATGATCGCGGCTGAACCGCGGCGCGCAGCAAAACGCCCCGGCCGAGGGGCCGGGGCGTCGCTCTGACCGATGCGTCGCAGTCAGCGGGGAGCGGGCGGCGAGGCCGACCGGCCCCGGCTCAGACCTCCGCCGGCACGGTGTCGCGTTCGCGGCGAATCGCGTTGAACACTTCTTCACGGTGCACCGACACGTCCTTGGGGGCGTCGATGCCCAAACGCACTTTGTCGCCGCGGATCTCGATCACCATTAAGGTGACGTCGTCCCCGATCATAATCTTCTCGTCCTTCTTGCGGCTCAGTACCAGCATCGGGGCCTCCTTTCGCGGGGCGGGAATTTGAATCGATCTTTACCGTCAGAAGTATACCCCGCTTGACACCCGCGGTCGCGGACGTTCCGGCAGAATGAGACGGCAGCGGACCTTACCCGCGCCCGGACCGACGGGACGGGCAGGGGTGGAAAAGTCAACGTCGCCGCCGCCGTCCGGCCCCGGAACTGCCGGTTCTGCCGCTCCGCCGGCCGGACGGGGGGCCGTTCGGTCCGTCGCTCGCGGACGAACCGTCCTCCGTCTCCAACGCCGGCCGCCGGCCGATGATCCGCACCGCGTCCCCGACCCGCACCACCCCGCCGTTCCCCCCGCCGCGGCTGCGGCCCAGCGGGCGGGTGTTCACCGCCAGCCGGAAGAAGTGATCGAACGCCGACGCCGGAGCGAACTTCGGGAGCGTCCGCTGACGCAGCTCCGCGAACTCCTTTTGGAACCCTTTCAGCGCCGCCCCGGTGCGGCTGTCGCGGGAGGGCACCACGCATCGCTGACAGGCCCCGGTCCCCACGAACCGACCCTCGCCGGCCCAGAACTCGATCTCCTCGCCCGGGCCGGGCACCAACCGGTCCTCGGCGAACGGCTCCGCGGTGCCGGTGCCCTGAGCGGTCAGTTCGAAGTTCGCGCGGAACCGCCGACGCATCTCCGCGGGCGTCAGTTCGAACCAATCCGCCACCGCGGACAGCGTCGCCGCGGTGACGACCGTCGGCCCCGGGGAGGCCGCATCGTCCGGAAAGCCGGTTCGCAGGTCCTCCCGCAGTCGGACCGGGCGGGCGAGCAAGCGGGAGAGGAACGCCTCCAACTCCTCCCGTTCGTCGTGCAGCGAGAAGGTGCGGGAACCCGGCCCCGGAACGCCCGCGTCGTCCCCGGAGGTGGGCGCCGTCCGCGGGCCGACCGTCACCCGCTCCCCGCTGAGGTCGAACGCCGCCGCCGCCCGGTGAATGCGTGGCTCGACCTTGCCGTTCACCACCGTCCCGTCCGGGGAGAACAGGGCAAACCGCCGATCCCAGGCCAGCGCCCCGCTGGGCAGCACCGCGGCGGCGTCGATCTCCACCCCGTCCAGACTCTTGATCGGGTACACGGTGATGCGACCGACCCGCAGTTCGGGCCCGGGCACCTCGGCGGCAGCCTCCGCGGCGTCGTCCGCGTAGGAACCGGGGGCGGCGGAGCCGGTGTCGTCAGTCATGCGGGGCGGGCGGGGTCGTCGGGCGAATCAGCGGCGGGTTCTTCGTGCTCCGGAGCCGAATCTTCGTCCGGCTCGAACTCCTCGTCCGGTTCCACGACGAGCCCGCCGTACCGGGCGAACACCGCTTCGATCTGCGGCTCCAGCGCCATCAACAGCAAATCGTCGCCGGTTCGCAGACGCCGGTCGGACCCGATCTTGCCGGAGCGGTTCGCCAACACCACCGCGGCGACGACGTGCTCCACGTCCACCGGCCGCCCGGTGCGTTCCTCCAACGTCTCCGCGAGGTCCAGCAGGGTCTCCGTCAGCCCTTCGTCGACGTGCACCTGCCCGGCGGGGGAGATCGAAACGCCCTCCGCGACGGCCACCTGTTCGCTTGAAGCGGCGCCGCCGTCGTGGGCGCCGCCGTCGTGAGTGGCGCCGCCGTCGTGAGTGGCGCCGTCGGGGCCGTCGTCAGGGGCGGTGGGCGTGTCCATGCCACACGATAAGCGGGGACGAGACGCTCGCCCAGCATCCCCGGAGGGATGACCAGACGTTCAGACGCAGGGCCGGCGGTTCGGTCCGCGAACCCAACGGGCCGTCGAAAGACTCGAACGGCCGCCGACGACGATCGGGGGACGCGCCCCCGGGCACACCCGGACACGATGCTTAGGGCTGCTCCGGTTAAGGCCTGACCCGGTTCACGACGCGCCCGCCGCACCCGGGGGAGCTCCCGGCTCCCGCCGCGGCCTGAAGCGACCCAAACGTCGCGGACCGGTCGGCGGGGTGATGCGAATGGAACCCCATTGTGCCCCCCGCGGCCCACCCGTCAACCCGGACGACAGGTCTTCGACTTCGACGATTGTTCGACTTCGACAATTGGCGCCGCGGGGAGCCCGCAGCCGGATTGACCGGTCCCGGCGGCGGCGCGGCGGCGTCTTCACATAAACTTCGCCGTTGGGCACGTCCCGGGCCGCCCCGGCCCGGTTAGGGTTCGTGCCGAATCGTCCCGTCCCTTGCGCCGACCACCGATGCGTCTGTTCCCGATGTCTCGCCCGCCGCTCCGCGTGCTGTTCGCCCTGTCGCTCGTCGGCCTCACGGCGTTCGGCTGCTCTTCCAAGGACGACCCGCTGGACGGCGAGGGCCCCGCGACCGTGGAGACCCCCGCCGCGGTCACGCCCGCCGAGACGGAAACGCCCGCGATCACGACGCCGGAGGCGGTCGCCCCCGAAGCCGACCCCGAAGCAACCGCCGAGACGACCGTAGCGGATCTCGCCGCTCCGGAGCAGCCGGAGACCGACGCCCCCGCCGAGCCGGCCGAGACCGACCCGGAGATGGCCGAGCCGGCGATGACCGAACCGAAACTCGCCGCCCCGGCCACGCCGGTCGCGACCGTCGGAGAGCCCGCCGCCGACCCCAAAACGGCGGAGGTCGCCGTGCCCGTCGACCCCGCGTTGCCGGACTACGCCCGCGGCGAGGTCGTCAGCGGCACGATCACCTCCAAGGGCTCCGACACGATGCGGGCCGTGATGGACTTCTGGGCTGAGGGCTTCAAGCAGTCCCACCCGGCGGTGAAGTTTGAGTTGGAATCGAAGGGCAGCAGTTCGGCCCCGACGGCCCTGATCGAGGGCACGGCGTTGGTCGGCGTGATGAGCCGGCCGATGAAGGCCAGCGAGATCCAGGCGTTCGAGGAAAAGTTCAGCTATAAACCGACCGAACTGAAAACCAGCCGCGACCTGCTGGCGGTGTTCGTGAACAAGGACAACCCCGTCAAAGGACTGACCCTGCCGCAGGTGGATGCGATCTTCAGCGCCAACCGGGAACTCGGCCTGCCCGAGCAGTTGAAGACGTGGGGGCAGGTGGGCGTGAAGGGCCCGCTGGCGAACCGGCCGATCAGTTTGTACGGCCGCAACAGCGCCTCCGGGACCTACGGTTACTTCAAAGAGGTCGCGTTGGGCGACGGCGACTTCAGCGATTCTGTGAAGGAGCAGTCCGGCACCAGCGGGGCGATCCAGGCGGTGTCCGACGACAACGCCGGCATCGCCTACAGCGGCATCGGCGGCCAAACGGCGGGCGTGCGGGCGCTTCCGCTGGGTCTTGACGAAGGCGACGACCTGTTCGAGCCCACGGTGAAGAACGCCGACTCCGGCGACTACCCGCTCGCCCGGTTCCTGCTGATCTATGTCAACAAAACCCCGAACAAGGACGTCCAGCCGCTGACCCGCGAGTTCCTCAAGTACGTGTTCAGCAAACAGGGCCAGGAGAAAGTTGTGCAGGCGGGGTACTTCCCGATCTCCGCGACCGAGGCGGCGGCCCAACTGACCGCCGCCGGCATCTCCACAGAGTAAGGCCCGCGGAGTAAGGCCCGCGGGATCGCCCCGCCCGTTCTCGCCGACCCGGCCATGACCGACACCGCCCCGCCCGCCGGCGCCTCCATCACGGGGCGTCGGCGGAACCGCCAGACGAAGCCGTCCGTCAAATGGGCGGACCGGGTGGCCTCTGCGCTGATCTCCGTCGGCGGAATCGGCACGATTCTGGCGATCTTCGGTGTCGGGCTGGTGCTCGTTTGGCAGGTCGTCCCGCTGTTCGCGGGCGGCGAACTGGAGACCCCGACGACGCTCTCCGCCGCGGCCGCCCCGCCCTCCGGGGGTCAAGCGGAAGGGGTCGCCCCGCCGGTGCGGTTCGCGGTGGACGAGTTCGCCGCGACCGCGGCGATGGTCGCCGCGGACGGATCGGTACGGGCCATCGACGCTCGCACCGGCGCCCTGCTGGGGGCGCGGCGGCTTTCCGAGGAACCCCCGACCGCCGTCACCGCCGCCCCGGACGGGGCAATGGTGGTGACGGGTTTCGACGACGGGACGATCCGGCTGGGCGAGGTGCGGTTTGATTCGGCATTTCGGTCCTTGGACTCGTTGCCCGCGGCAGCGGCGAAGCTGGCGGAGGGGGAGACCGTGCCCGCCCCGACGGCCGGCGGATCGGCAGTCGGCGCCGTCGCCGAGGCGACCCGCGGCGGACGGTTCCGCGTGCAAACGGTGATCGCGGAACTGGCGGAGGACACGCACTCGCTGGGCGCCGGCCCGGTGGAGGCGCTGGGGGTGTTCGAATCCCGCAGCGGCCCCGCGGTCGCTGGCTGGGTGCAGGGCGAGGGGCTGAAGTTCCTGCCGTTCCGTCGGGCCGGATCGACGCTGCGGGCTCGTGACGTGGCAGATCTGACGATCCCGGCGGGGACTGACGTGCCGGCCGGTCCGCCGGCGTTCGTGCGGGTCGGGGCGCGGGCCTCGGAGGTCGTCGTCGCGTGGTCGGACGGGCGGGCCGTCCGGTTCAACACCCGCAACGCCCGCAAACCAGAGTTCGCCGAGGCCCTGCGGCTGACCGACGACGGCCGCACGCTGACGGCGCTGGAATGGGTCACCGGCCGCGGCACGCTGCTGGTGGGCGACGACGCCGGCGGGTTGACCGGCTGGTTCGCCTCCCGCGGCGACGCGGAGGGCGGCGCTCGCTCGTTGACCCAGGCGAAGCGCTATCCCGCCGGACCGGCGGCGGTGACGGCAATCGGTCCGCACCCGCTCGACCGCCTCGCCGCGGTCGCCTACGCCGACGGCGCCGCCCGCGTGGTGCAGACCACGGTGGAGAGCGTCGTCGGCGAAACGACCCTCGCCGGACCGGCGAACGCCGTGACGCTCACCCCGCGGACGGACCGGTCGTTCCTGTACGCATTTGCCTCCGGCGAGGGCGGCGGGGCCGGCGCCAACGCTGGGCTCAGTCGGGCGGACTTCGACGCCGGGGCCGCGGATGCGACGCTCAGCAGCCTGTTCCTGCCGGTCTGGTACGAGGGCGGCCCGGGGCCGGAGGCGAAGTGGCAGAGCACCGGCGCCGGCGTGGGGTTCGAACCGAAGTACGGCATGTGGCCGCTGATCTTCGGCACCCTCAAGGCGACCTTCTACAGCATGTTGTTCGCCGCCCCGCTGGGGATTCTCGCGGCGATCTACACCGGCGAGTACCTGCCCAAGCCGGTGCGGGCGAAGGTGAAGCCGGCGGTCGAGGTGATGGCCGGGCTGCCCAGCGTGGTGTTGGGGTTCCTCGCCGCGGTGGCGTTTGCGCCGTTCGTGGAGCGGTACCTGGTCTCCGTGCTGTGCGGCCTGGTGACGGCGCCGGTCGCGGTGCTGTTGGGGGCGTATCTCTGGCAGGCGCTCCCGCAGGCGTTCACGCTGCGACACCGGCGTTGGCGGTTGGCGGCGTGCGCGATCTGTTTGCCGTTGGGCCTCTGGGCGGCGGGCGCGGTCGCCCCGTGGGTCGAACGGGCGCTGTTCGCCGGCGACGTGAAGTTCTGGCTGGACGGCCGGATCGGCACGCCGGTCGGGGCCTGGATGTTCCTCACCCTGCCGCTGGCCGCCGCGGCGGTGGTGGTGGGCTCCGCCTACTTCGTCACGCCCCGGCTGGTGCGGGCGGCGCGCGGCTGGCCGCGGGGCCGGTTCGCGGCGCTGCGGGTCGGGACGTTTCTAGGCTCCGCGGCGCTGGTGTTGGGCGCGGCGTGGGGCGTCGCGGCGGGGTTGTCGGCGGCGGGGGAACTGTTCTCCGGATCGGCGTGGGATCCGCGGGGGGAGATCGTCGACACCTATCAGCAGCGAAACGCCGTGGTCGTCGGGTTCGCGATGGCGTTCACAATCATCCCGATCGTCTACACGCTGGCGGACGACGCCCTCAGCAGCGTGCCGGACAGCCTGCGCAGCGCCAGCCTCGGCGCCGGGGCGACGACGTGGCAAACCACCGTGCGGGTGGTGGTCCCCGCCGCGATGAGCGGGCTGTTCAGCGCGTTGATGGTCGGCCTGGGCCGGGCGGTGGGGGAGACGATGATCGTGCTGATGGCCGCCGGCGGAACCGCGATCACGGAGGTGAACCCGTTCAACGGCTTCCGCACGCTGGCGGTGAACATCGCCACGGAGATCCCCGAGGCCGCCCGCGGGACCACCCACTACCGCACGCTGTTCCTCGCCGCCCTGCTGCTGTTCGGGATGACGTTCGCCGTCAATACCGCCGCGGAGATCGTGCGATTGCGGTTCCGCAAACGCGTCTCCCAGATTTGAAACCGTCTTGCTCGACTGCACCAACCCGATGCGTCCGCGAGGGATCCGTTCGCGTCCGCTTCGCGGACGGCCGTCGCTCGGCCCTCACTGACGTATCGGGTTAGTATTAATCGGGTTAGTATTTAAGGCCAGCACTCGAGTCGATGACTGAATCTACGCCCCCCGCCGCCCGACCCGCCCGCCGTGTGCGGGGCGGGGCGGTGCGCAGCGTGGTCGCGGGCGGAGAGCCGGCGGTTTGGCTGTCGGGGGCGGCGCTGGCGACCTGCCTGGCGATGATCGGCGGGCTGCTGGGCCTGATCCTGTGGAACGGCGTCGGCACGTTCTGGCCGGGGGAGTTGGTGCGGGTCGCCCTGCGGGACGGCTCCGCGGCGCTGGGCGAGGAGTACGGCGCCGAGACCTACCAACTTCGCCGCTCCGCCGTCCCCCTGCTGCCGGAGGAGGCTCGCCCGACGGCCCTCGCCGCCTTTGCGGAGGGGGAGGACGCGGTCGAAGCGACCCGCGTGCTGCTCCGCACCGACAACCGACGCGAGAACGGCACCACGTTCACCTACGTGGACGCCTTCGAGGTCGAACCGGGCTCCAAAACGACCCCAATGTGGGCGGTGGTGTTGGAACGCTCCGATCAGGGCCGGTTCCTCGGCGAACCGGTGCGGCTCGTCACGCCGGAGCGGACGTACGACGGCCCCGAGGCGGCGTGGCAGGCGTTTGAGGATCTGCGGCCCGCCGCCCTCGCCCGCAACGCCCGGCGGGAGACGTTAGAGGAGGAGAGCGGCGCCGGCGGCGAACGACTCCGGGAAGCCCGATTGCGGGTGCGATCGGCGGAAATGCACACCGGGACCGACGGCCTGACGCTGGCCGAAGCCCTCGCCCGTCCAAACCTCTCCGCCGAGCAGCGTGCGACCCTCGTGGCGCAACAGGACGCCCGCCCGGCCCGGCTGCGGGAAGCGATCGCGGAATACGTCGCCCTCGCCCGGCGATCCCGCATTGAGGACATCCCCCGACTGGAGGAGATGAGCCAATTGGCCGCCCGGAACGCTGCGGAATACCTCGTCGTGCGGTCGGCCGCCGGCGGCGAGACCGAGATCGAAACGGCGGACGTGGTCCGCGGCTACCGGGCGAACGCACTCTCCTGGTGGGGCCGTTTGGGGGTATATCTGTCCCGGTGGTGGGAGTTTCTCAGCGACGAGCCCCGTCAGGCGGGCACCGCGGGCGGGGTGTGGCCGGCGATCTGGGGAACCGTCACCATGACGCTGGTGATGACCGTCGCCGTCGTGCCGTTCGGCGTGCTGGCCGCGTTGTATCTGCGGGAATACGCCGCACAGGGGGTGGTCGTCAGCATGGTGCGGGTCGCGGTGAACAACCTTGCCGGCGTGCCGAGCATCGTGTTCGGCGTCTTCGGGCTGGGGTTCTTCTGCTACCTGATCGGCGGGGGCGTGGATCAATTGTTCTATGCCGAACGTCTGCCGGACCCGACGTTCGGCAAAGGCGGGCTGCTGTGGGCCTCGCTGACCCTGGCCCTGCTGACCCTGCCGGTGGTGATCGTCGCCACGGAGGAAGCCCTGTCGGCGGTGCCGAACAGTATGCGGGAGGGCAGTTACGCCTGCGGGGCGAGCAAATGGCAGACGATCCGCCGGATCGTGCTGCCCCGGGCGCTGCCGGGGATTTTGACCGGCACGATTCTCGCCGTGGCGCGCGGCGCGGGGGAGGTCGCCCCGCTGATGCTCGTCGGCGCCGTCAACACCGCCCCGGCGCTGCCGGTCGATCTGGACGCCCCGTTCGTGCATCCCTCCCGCAGCTTCATGCACCTCGGCTTCCATATCTACGACCTCGGCTTCCAGGCCCCGGACGGCGACGCCGCCCGGCCGATGGTCTACACCACCATGCTGTTGCTGATCGTCCTGGTCGCCGGCCTGAACCTCGCGGCGATGTGGCTGCGAGCCCGCATCCGTCGGCGGTTCACGTCGGCTTCGTTCTAGAATGATCCCCCGCCGTGGTCCCCGTCTCACGCACGGAGGGCTGACGCCCAACCGCTCGCCGACGAAACGCCATGGTCGCCCACACAATCGCCCCGCCGAACGCCCGCGCCGCCGTCAGCCGGCCGACGGACGGCGGCGCCCCCCCGCCCCCCGAGCCGCCCTCCGACCGCCTCGCCGCGATCGCCCGCGGCGAAGCCTGGCCCGCGGAGGTGCACCCGGAACTGGCGACCGAGGAGCACGTCCTCCGCATCCAGAACCTCAGGCTGTGGTACGGGGCGAAACAGGCGTTGTTCGACGTCAGCCTCGATGTCCCCCGCGGTCAGGTGACCGCGATGATCGGCCCCAGCGGTTGCGGCAAGAGCACGCTGCTGCGGTGCGTGAATCGCATGAACGATCTATTGGACATCGTACGGATCGAGGGGGACATGACCCTCAACGGCGACAGCATCTATTCGCGGGAGGTGGACGTGATCGAACTCCGCAAACGGATGGGGATGGTGTTCCAAAAGCCGAACCCGTTCCCAATGAGCATCTACGAAAACGTCGTCTATCCCCTGCGGATCGACGGCGAACGGGATCGCCGGGTGCTGGACGAGGTCTGCGAACGGTCCTTGCGCGGCGCCGCGCTGTGGGACGAGGTGAAGGACCGGTTGCAGGAATCAGCGTTGGGGATGTCCGGCGGTCAGCAACAGCGCCTGTGCATCGCCCGGGCGATCGCCGCGGAACCCGAGGTGCTACTGCTCGACGAACCGTGCAGCGCCCTGGACCCGATCGCCACCGGCAAGGTGGAGGACCTGCTCCAACGCTTGAAGGGCGAATACACCGTGCTGATCGTCACCCACAATATGCAGCAGGCCAGCCGCATCAGCGAGTACACGGCGTTCATGTACCTCGGCCGGTTGATGGAATACGGCCCGACCGAGGCGATCTTCACCAACCCCAAGCTGGACGAGACGAACAGCTACGTGACGGGGCGCTTCGGCTGATCGGCGAACCGGGCGACGGCGAATCGGGGAGGACGAGAAATGAGGTCGCGGCGCTAGGATCGACAGCCCCCGCCGCCCCCGCCGCTTGCCGCTTCGCCCGTGTACCTCGTCGTCTCCGCCAGTCTGAGCCCGGCCAGCCGCAGTCGGGCCCTCGCCGTGGCGTGTGCGGCGCGACTGACGGAGCGCGGCGAAGAGATCGCCGTGCTCGATCTGCGCTCCGTCCCGCTGCCGATCTGCGACGGTGCCGGCGCCTACGGCGACCCGAACGTGGTGCGGGCCACGGCGCTGTTCGAGCGGGCGACCGCCGTGCTGCTGGCGGCGCCGGTGTATAACTTCGACGTGAACGCCGCGGCGAAGAACCTGGTGGAACTCACCGGCCGGGCCTGGACCGGCAAGCCGGTCGGCCTGCTGATGAGCGCCGGCGGGGCGGGCAGCTACATGAGCGGCATGGGGCTGGCGAACAGCCTGATGCTCGATTTCCGCTGCCACATCGTCCCGCGGTTCGTCTACGCCACCGAGGGGGCGTTCGCGTCGCTCTCCCCGGACGAGTGGCGGGTCGTGGACGACGAGGTGACGCATCGCGTTCACGAACTGGTCGATGAAACCGTCCGCCTCGCCCGGGCGTTGGCGGCGTCGTCCCCGCGGTCGCCCCATGTCCCTTCTTCCGTCGGGACGTGAGCCGTGACGCCGGTCGCGGGCGGGGCGGTTGTTCGACCGCGGCGGGGGCCTACAATCGCCGCTTCGACCGTTCCGCCCCCCTCTTCTTCTCCCCGGCGTTCGCCCGGCCGTTCGCGGCCGACCCGGACGCCGCGGCCCCCGGCAGCGATGAGCCAGCAGTATATCTATCAGATCGAGGGCCTGACCAAGGTCTACGACGACAAGGAGGTGCTCAAGGACGTGCACCTCGCCTTCTATCCGGGGGCGAAGATCGGCGTGCTGGGCAACAACGGGGCCGGCAAGAGCACGTTGTTGCGCATCATGTCCGGCGAGGACCGCGACTTCGACGGCGAAGCCGGGTTGATGATCAAGGACGTGACGGTCGGCTACTTCAAGCAGGAGCCCGATCTGGACGGCTCCCTGACGGTGGCGGAAACGATCGAACAGGCCGTCGTCGAGCAACGCGGCGTGCTGGAGCGGTTCAACGAGCTGAACATGAAGCTCGGCGAGGACCTGTCGCCGAAGGAGATGGAGAAGACGCTCAAGGAACTCGACGTGGTGCAGACCCGCATCGACGCGGAGAACCTGTGGGAAATCGACCGCACCCTCGACATGGCGAAGGACGCCCTGCGGGTCCCGCCGGACGACGCCCTCATCGAACCGCTCTCCGGCGGGGAGAAGCGGCGGGTCTATCTGGCGAAACTGCTCCTTTCCTCGCCGGACCTGCTGCTCTTAGACGAACCGACGAACCACCTGGACGCCGCGTCCGTGGGGTGGCTCGAAAAGTACCTCGCCCAGTTCAAGGGCACCGTGGTGGCGATCACGCACGATCGGTACTTCCTGGATAACGTCGCCGGTTGGATTCTGGAGATTGAACGCGGCCGGTGCCTGCCGTTCGAGGGGAACTACAGCGCCTGGCTCGAAGCGAAGTCGAACCGCTTGGCCATTGAGGAGAAGCAGGAGTCCAAGCGCCAGAAGACCATGAAGCAGGAGTTGGACTGGGTCCGCAGCACGCCTAAGGCCCGGGCCACGAAGAACAAAGCCCGGCTGGAGCGCTTCCAGCAGATGCAGGACACCAAGGCGGATGTCGCGGACGAAACCGCCGACATCCAGATCGCCCCGGGCCCGCCGCTGGGCGACCTGGTGGTCGAAGCGGACGGCGTTCGCAAAGCGTACGGCGACAAACTGCTGTACGACGACCTCACCTTCCGCCTGCCGAGGGGCGGAATCGTGGGCGTGATCGGCGCGAACGGCACCGGCAAGACGACGCTGTTCCGCATGATCACCGGCCAGGAAGAGCCGGACGGCGGCTCGCTGCGGGTCGGCCAGAAGGTGAAGCTCGCGTACGTCGACCAGAGCCGCGGCGATCTCGACCCGACGAAAAGCGTCTACGACGAGATCAGCGGCGGCCACGACGTGCTCGAACTGGGCGGCGGCCAAAAGATGCACGCCCGCTCCTACGCCAGCAAGTTCAACTTCAAAGGGCCGGACCAACAGCAACTCGTCGGCACGCTGTCCGGCGGGCAGCGGAACCGCGTGCACCTCGCCAAGCTGCTCCGCAGCGGCGGGAACCTCCTACTGCTCGACGAACCCTCCAACGACCTCGACGTGGACACGCTGCGGTCCCTCGAAGAAGCCCTGCTGACCTTCCGCGGCTGCGTGATGGTCAGTTCGCACGATCGTTGGTTCCTCGACCGCATCGCCACGCACATCCTCGCCTTCGAAGGGGACAGCAAAACGACCTGGTTCGAAGGAAACTATGACTTGTACGAACGGATGAAGCGGGACCGCGACGGCGACGTCGGCCCCACCCGCACCAAGTTCCAGAAGATCGCGGTGTGATTGCCGCGTGTGACAGGGGAGCGAGGGGGCGTCAGCCCACCGTGGGTTCGCGTGCTGCGCGCATAGCGGGGGGGGCTGACGCCCTCTCGCTCGCCATCAGCCCTGATCCGGCCGTGCCGGTCCTGCCGACACGCACCTCTCGTCGCCCCGTCCGCTGGGCGCCCACGGCGGAATCCGCTTGAACCGGCCGTACCGGCGGGGAAGACTGATCGGCCCCGTCCGCCCCCAACGCCCCCGACCGACACGCATGGCCGCCAAAAAGTACCTGTCGCTCGAAGAGGCGGCCGAGCAACTGTCGATGTCGACCGAGAAGCTCAACAAGCTGCGGGCCGCCGGCGACCTGCGCGGCTTCGCCGACCGCGGCACCTGGAAGTTCAAAGCGGACGACATCGAGGAGTTCGGCCGCTCCCTCGAAGTCTCCAGCAATCCGGACGTCCCCCTGCTGGACGACCCGGACTTCGATCTGGACCTCTCCGATGATTTCGGCGGCGCGACTGACGAACGCCCGATCTCCCCCGCGGACGGCGGCTCCGCATTGGACGACGGCGATTCGCTGGAGATCCAACTGCCCGGTCAGCGGGACGACGACGACCTCCGCCTCGCCGACGAACCCACCATCGTCCGCGGCGGCCCCGGCGACGTCAGCGACAGCGACGTTCGCCTGACCGTCGACAGCGGCGTGGGCGACCTCAAAGACGCGGCCAGCGGCCCGATCGATCTCTCGGATTCCGACAGCGACGTGCGGCTGATCAGCGACGAATCCAGCGTCCTGATCGGCGGGGCCGGCGGCAGCGACAGCGACGTGCGGCTGATCGCCGACGAGAACTCCGCCATCGCCCTCGCCGACGACACCGACGATAGCGACGTGGCCCTGGTCGGCGACTCCGACACGACCGGTTCCGGCGTGGGCCGCGGCGGGTCCAGCGCGATCGGCGCCAGCGTGCTCGACGACGATCAGCCCGTCGGCGGGTTCGAGGACAGCCAGCTCACCCTGGGGGCGGACAGCGGCATCATGCTCGAAAGCCCGCTGGACAGCGGCATCGCCCTGGAGGGGGCCAGCGGAATCTCCGTCCGCGGCGACGACTCCGCCGCGTTCGAAGACGAGAGCAGCGGCATCGCGCTGGTGGACGACGGCGACGCCGCGGACGCCGGGTCCGCGGACATGATCGACTTCGCGGACGAATCCAGTGCGATCGCACTGGACGATTTCGCCGGCGGGGAAGACGGCTCCAGCATCATCCTGCTGGGCGACGACAGCGGCATCGCGTTGGCCGGCGACAGCGGCGCCGAACTGGCCGACAGCAGCGTCGCAGATAGCGGCATCGCCCTCGACTTCCTCAACGAAGACGACGACGGGCCCTCCAAAACGCAGTCCCTCGCCGCCGGCGCGGGGGCGGCGGCCGGCGCCGCCGCGGTCGCGGCCCGGGCCGGCGGGGCCACCGAGGCGGACATGGCCGCCCTCGACGACGACGGCTACTCCGTCGCCGACGATGACGAGGGCGGCGCCGACACCTCCGTCATCCTGTTCGAAGACGACGACGAGGACGACTTCGGCGAGGTCGACGCCCCGGCCGGTCAGAACACCAGCCAGTTCGAACTGGAAGAGGACTTTGACGAGTTCGAGTCCGACGACGTCGGCTCCGGCAGCATGGTCTCCGCGGAGGTGCTCGCGGAGGATTCCGACGACGACATGGACGTGTTCGAAGCGTCGGACGCGGACTTCGAGGACGACGACTTCGAGAGCGGCGCCAGCCGGGCGGAGTTCGCCCCCGGCGCCTACGGCCCCGCCCCGGAAGCGGAGTTCGACGGCGTGACCGTCAGCCTGCTGGGCGCCGGCACCTTGCTCCTGCTGTTCGTGGGCGTGCTGTCGTTCGATCTGATCCGTAGCATGTGGGGCCTGAACGAGCCCTCCGCGGTCAGTCAGACGATCCTGGAAACGATCGGCACGTCATTGTACTGAACCCGCTTCGCGGGAAGCCTCAAGGACCAAGAGATCAAGAACCAAATTGATCCCGCGGTTCGGCGCTCACGAGCGAACCCGTCCGTTTTGGTTCTTGATTTCTTGGTCTTGGAATTTTGTCCTCAAACTACGACCGTCCCGCCCTCCACGCCCTGATCTTGGAGCGGGCGTTGAAGTTTGGCGAGTTCACCCTCGCCAGCGGTCAGACCAGTTCCCACTACCTCGACGGCAAGCAGGTCGCCCTGCACGCTGCGGGGCTGCGGTTGATCTGCACCGGGTTCCTCGAACTCGCCGCGGATTGGGACTACGACGCCGTCGGCGGGATGAGCATCGGGGCGGACCCGTTAATCGGCGGGGTGCTCTGCCTGTCGGACCGCACCGATCTGGTCGGGGCGATGATCCGCAAAGAGGCGAAGGGCCACGGCACCGGTCGGTACGTCGAGGGGCCGGTGCAACCCGGGCAGCGGGTGTTGGTGGTCGAAGACGTGGTGACCACCGGCGGATCGAGCCTGCGGGCGATCGAGCGATTGCGGGAATACGGCGCCGAGGTCTGCGGCGTCGTTGCGATTGTGGATCGCTTGCAGGGCGGCGAGGCGGCCTTCGCCGCGGCCGGCGTGCCGCTGAGAAGCCTGTTCACCGTGCGGGACTTCGGCATAGAACCGCCCAGCGCATGACCGCCGCGGTTCGCCGTCGCCGCCGAGAGGATCTTACAACAGTCACCCGAAGCGTCAGCGAGGGCGTCGGGCTGCGCCCGATGAACGTGTCCCGCGGCTGCGCCGCGGCCCTCGCTGACGCTTCGGGTTGGTGTTCCCGCAGGTTCGGAAACCATGATTAAGCGGCGTGTCCCGGGTCGCTCTCGCAGAACCGCAGCAGTGCGTTCTGGTAGCGCTCCGGTTCGTCCTCCATCAGGAGGTGCCCGGCCGGTAGGGCGACGGTGTCCGCCCAGGGCATTCGCTGTTGGAACTCTTTCAGGAACGGCGGGCCAAAGCACCAGTCGCGGTCGCCCCACAACAGCAGCGTGGGCTTGTCCTTCAGGGTGACGAGGCCCTCTTCCAACTCCACGAGGTGCGGGAAGCTGGGGTGCCGCGGCCCGACCGGCACGTCCTGCACGAACCGGTGCACGGCGACGCGGTCTGCCCAGTTGCCGTACGGCCACAGGTAGCCGCGGCGGGCCGCGGGCGAGATGTTCGCCGGATCGACCACGCACTTCGTGACGAGGCCGCGGAGAAACAGGTTCGCCCCCCGCAGCAGCGCCCCGCCGATCGGCGAGCGGGCCAGCCCGATCCGCCACGGCATCCGTTCGCTGCGGAACGCCGCGGTATTGGAGATGACCAGCTTCAAGAACCGCTCCGGCTCCCGGGTCGCCGCCAGCAGCCCGATCGGCCCGCCCCAGTCATGCACGACCAGCGTCACGTCGTTCAGATCCAGATGCCGGACGAGGGCCAGCAGGTTTTCGGCGTGCCGATCCAAGCGGTAGGCGTACTCCTGCGGCTTGTCGCTGCGGCCCATGCCGACGTGGTCCACGGCGATCGCCCGATGAGACCCCGCGACGGCGGCCATCGCCCCGCGATACATCCAGCTCCACGTCGGGTTGCCGTGGACGAACAGCACGGGCGGCCCCCCGCCCGCTTCGACGTAAGCCATCGCCGCGTCCTGCCCCGGCGGGGTGAAGCGGTGGAAGGCGGCCCCGTCCGGGAAGCCGTCGCGGATCGGTTCAGGCAGAGACGGGGCGGGGACAGCGTCGCTCACGCGGCGTCTTTCAGAAGCGAGATGAGGGCGTCGGCGAGGCCGTCGACGGCCTCGTCGGGATGAGCGGCGGACAGGCTGACCCGCAGCCGGCTCGTCCCCCGCCGCACCGTCGGCGGCCGGATCGCGGGCACGAAGAACCCGGCGTCGGCGAGGGCGGCGGAGGCGTGGACGGCGGCCTCCGGCGTGCCGCAGAGAACGGGGACGATCGGACACTCCCCGGGCAGACCCCCGAGGACGCGATCAGCGGCGATCGCCTCCCGAAGCCGTTCCCGTAATCGGCGGGAGGCGGCCCGGAGTCTGTTTCGTTCGGGTCCGAGCGTCATCAGGCGGGCCACCCGCTCCGTGGCGGTCGCCGCGACGCTGGGCGGCAGGGCCGTGCTGAAGATGTGGCTCTTCGCCGCGTGCCGCAAAAAGTCGCAAAGCGTCGACGGGCCGCTGACGAACCCGCCCGCCGCCCCGACGGCTTTGGAGAGCGTGCCGGTGCGAACGAGCCGCGGACGGCCGAGACAATCCATCTCCTCCGCAGCCCCGCGGCCGTTGGCCCCGAACACGCCGGTGCCGTGAGCTTCGTCGCAGATGACGACGGCGTCGCACCGCTCGGCTAACGTAAGTAGCCCGCCGAGGGGAGCGAGGTCCCCGTCCATGCTGAACACCGCGTCCGTGACGATCCAACGGCGGCCGGTCCCGGCCGCTTGTTCCAGCCCCCGCCGCAGCCGAACCGGATCCTCCCGCCGCCAAACCCGCAGTTTGCCGCCGCCCAGCTTCGCCCCGTCGACCAGGCAGGCGTGGCAATCGCGTTCGACGAAGACCGCATCGCCCGGCCCGGTCAGGGCGGCGACCGTGCCGAGATTCGCCGCGTAGCCGGTGGGGAAGACGACGGCGTCCTCGGCGCCCTCGAACTCCGCGAGCGTGCGTTCCAACTCCGCGACCTCCGGCGACCGGCCGGTGACCGCGGGGGACGCGGTGGCGCCGCTGGGTAACGCCGAGGCTCCGCGGAGCCTCGGCGTTACCGCGGAGAAATCAGACGCCAGCCCCAGATAATCGTTCGAGCCGAAGTTCCACAGCTCCCGCCCGTCGATCTCCACGCGACCGCCGGGGAGCGTGCGGCAGACGCGGGTCGGGCGCCGCAGACCCTCGCGGTCCAGCCGGGCCAGTTCGTTCGACACCCACGCGAGCGGATCGCCCGGTTCGCCGCTCAAGGCGTCAGGGCGATGCGGTGGTTGCTGAGGCGTTCGTAGCCGCCGGAGGTGATGCGGTAGTTGTGCTCGATCCGCACGCCGCCGATGTCGTCGTGGTAGCTGCCCGGTTCGAGCGTCACCACGTCGTTCTCCCGCAGCGTATCGGTGGAATCCGGCACCTCGATCGGCGGCTCCGGGTGGCCCATGCCGAGCCCGTGCCCCGCATGATGGGAGAGTTTGCCGAAGCCGGCGTCCACCAGCACGCCGTTGCAGGCGTCGTACACGGCGCTGCACGCGGCCCCGGCCTTCAGCACGCCTTCGCCGGCGGCCATCGCGGCGACGCAGGCGTCGAACAGCCGTTGTTGATCCGCCGACGGCTGCCCGCCCACAGCATAGGTGTTGGTGAAGTCGCTGCGGTAGCCGTCCAGCACGAACGAATAATCCAGCACGAACAGGTCGCCTTGCGCCAGCGTCTCGCCGACTGGCAAACCGCCCGCTTTCCCGCGGCCGACGCGGGTGCTGCGCCAGTCGCCGTAGGCGATCCCGGGGCGGCCGGCCGTCTCGTTGCACACGGCGTACACCGCGTTGTAGACCTCCAGGTCGGTCACACCGGGGCGGATCACCTCGAACGCCTTCGCGTGGCCGGCGTCGGTCGCCCGCATGCAGGTCTTGAGGCACTCGATCTCGTCCGGCAGCTTCTGCCGGCGGAGATCGCGGAGCAGCGAACCCAGCGTCGCCCGCTCGCCCAGATCGTTCCGGTTTGCAGAACCCGCCGGCGAATCCGTGAAGTGCAGTTCGGCGTCGGTTTTGAGGCTGTCGCGGCAGACCTCGCCGACCATCGCCGGGCACCACTCCGCTTCCAGCAGCGTCTTCCCGCCGATCACGCCCCGCTTCGCCAGGGCGGCGAAGGTGGCGTGGTCCCGGTTCGTCACGCTGTGGGCGTGGTCGTACCACTCCGTCTGGAGGAAGTCGTCGCAGAACGCCTCGCCGTCGCCGCTTTTCGCGGTGAAGTTGTCGGCGGCGAGCGTCGCCTTGCCGGCCCCGTCGCCGGACGCCGAGCCGCCGTCGCGTTCGAGCAGCAGGAGCGCCCGTTCGCCCCGGCTAAAGCAGAGCGGTTGGACGCGAAAGTTCGTCAGGTAACCCACGTGCCGCGGATCGGCGACGACGCAGGCGGTGATCGATTCGGGCAGGCGGGCCCAGAGGTTCGCGCGACGTTGGCGGCAGCCGGCTTCGGTGAGCATGGGAGCAGTTTCGGGATCGCCCGCGAAACCGCAAGCGGCGGGTCAGTCGAGCGGCAATCGGCCCGCGGCGTCGGGAACCCGCTCGCCCTCCGCCCAGGCGGCTCGGATCTCCTCCGCCTTCGCCTGCGTCGCGGCGAGTTCCCCCTTCTGGCGCTTCCGCCGGACGTTGGCGAGTTGAAACTTCATTCGGTGATTGCCCTCGAATCGCGCCTCGTGACGGGCGAGGAAGTCCCAGTAGAAGACCGTCTGCGGACAGGCGTCCTCGCCGGCGCTCTGTTTTGGATCGAACCGGCAGTGCTTGCAGTAGTTCGACATCTTGGAGATGTAGTTGCCGCTGGCGCAATACGGCTTCGTACCGACGACGCCGCCGTCGCCGTACTGGCTCATGCCCAGCGTGTTCGGCAGGGAAGCCCAATCGACGCTGTCCAGATACATCTCCACGTGCCATTCGTGGAACTTGTAAGGATGAACGCCGAGGTTTAGGGCGAGGTTCCCCAGCACCATCAAGCGTTGGATGTGGTGCGTGTAACCGTGGTCGATCACCCCCCGCATCGCCCCGGCGACGCAGGCCATCTCCGTCTCGCCGGTCCAGTAGAAGTCGGGCAGGTCGGCGTGGGCGTCGAGGTGGTTGCGGTCGGCGTACTCCGGCATCTCTCGCCAATAAATACCGCGGACGAACTCCCGCCAACCGAGGATCTGCCGGACGAATCCCTCCACGCTATTCAGCGGGGCGTCGCCGGCATGATAGGCGGCGACGGCCCGCTCGATACAATCCCGCGGCCCAATCAATTTGAGGTTCACCGGGGCCGACGTGCGGCTGTGATACAAAAAGTCTTCGCCGGTCCACATCGCGTCTTCATACGTGCCGAACTTCGGCAATTGGCGAGCGACGAAGTCCCGTAGCATCGCTAACGCCTCGGACCGCGTCACCGGCAGATCAAAGTGCGCCGTCGTGCCGGGATGATCGGCGTATCGCTCCTCGACCATGGCGCACACCGCCCGCGTCACCTCGTCCGGCGTGAACCGGTGCGGGGCGGGCAGATCGTCCGGCGGGCCGCTTCTGGGAAATGATTCGCGGTTATCGTGATCCAGATTCCATTGACCGCCGACCGGTTCGTCGCCGTCCATCAATACGTCATGCGTTTGCCGCATGTGGCGATAAAACGACTCCATCAGCAACCCGCCGGACCGGGAGCCCGCCCAGTCGTTGAACTCATCGAGCGAACAGAGGAAATGCCGGTCCTCCCGCACTTCCAGCGGCAGTCCCAATTCATCCGCCTCCGCCTGCAACGCGATTAGCACACGATGATCGCCGGGCCGAACGACGATCAAACGTTCCGGCGTGTGGGCCTCCACATCCTGTCGCAACACCTCACGGAAGCTGCGTCCGCGATCCACGGAGGCGTCGGCAGTTTGTTCATGATAATGCACATCGAAGTCACGCTCCCGCAGGTCGTCGCGAAAGTGACGCATGCAGGCGAAGAAATAGGCGATCCGCAGTTTGTGCTGCTTGAGATAGGTCGCCTCCTCTTCCACCTCCGCCATCCAAACGGCGTCGCGGGCGGCGTCAAACCCGTCAAGTGCCGCGGAGGCGCGGTCCAGTTGGTCGCCGAGGACGAGGATGTAGTTACGCACGGAAAGTCCAAGATTAATAAATCAAGAACCGAGACGTCTGCTGCGGATGAGCGACCATGAAATCAAATGTTTGGTTCTTGATTTCTTGGTCTTGGAGCTTGCTCAACTCCGCTTCTGATTCTTCACGACCACCGCGCTCATCCCGCCGTCGACGCCGATCTCCTGGCCGGTGATCCAGCCGTTCGCCGGGTCCAGCAGGAAATGCACCGCGGCGGCGACGTCGCCGGGCTCGCCGAGGCGGTGCAACGCGTGCATATCGCGGGAGGCCTCCGCGGCGGCGTCGTTCTGCCAGACGCGGGCGGTCAGTTTCGTCTGCGTGAGGCCGGGCGAGACGCAGTTAAATCGCAGGCTGCGGTTTGCGTAGGTCGCCGCGGCGCTGCAGCGTCAACCCCATCACCCCGGCCTTCGCGGCGGCGATCGCCTCGTGGGAATGAATGCCGATTCGCCCCGCGACCGAGCCCATCAGCGCCACGCTGCCGCCCTCGCGCATCGTCTTGCCGGCGGCTCGCACGCAGTAAAAGGCGCTGTCCAGGTTGGTCGAGATGGTATGACGCCACTCCTCGTCGCTGGTGATATGGGCGGCCTTCATCAGGAACGAGCCGACCATATTCGCCGCCCCGGCGAAGCCGTCCCCGGTCTTCCCGTCCCCGTTCGCCCCGTCCCCGGTCTCCAGCGGGCCGAACGCTTCCTTCGCCGCCTTGAACGCCGCGAGGACGCTCTCGCCGTCGGTGGCGTCGTATTCGAACGTGTCCGCCTCCAGTTCCGCGGCGAGCCCCGCCAACCGGCCGGAGTCCCGGGCGGCCAACAGCGTGCGGTGCCCGGCGGCGTGCAGACGACGGGCGAGGTCGGCGGCGATGTCGCTGCTGGCCCCGAGAATGAGGAATCCGGCCATGGGTGAGGCGAGCGGGGGCGTCGGCCCCCTGAGCGTATGAGGTACAGGTTGAACGCACCGCTCTAGGTTCGCCAGTTCCCGCCGACAGGGGGCGGCGTTGCCGGGTGCGACGTTCGATCGCATGATGTCGGGCCGTTCCCGACGTCGCCGCGCCCGCAATGCCCCCCGTCGCCGCTTTGTCCGGGGCCGCTTTGTCCAGGGCCGCGACGCCCGGGGCGGGCTGGTTCGACGGTGGGTCGGAGTTCCTCGTCCTCTGCCTGTATGCGATCGTGGTGGGCGCCGCGAGCGTCGCCGGCGGGGCGCTGCCGGGACGGGTGAAGCTCACCCACCTGCGGCTTCAGTTGGCGATGAGTTGCGTGGGCGGGTTGATGCTGGGCGTGGCGCTGTTCGGGCTGATCCCGCACGCCGCGCAGAGCTTCGGGCGGATCGAACCGGCGTTGTGGGGCGTCACCGCCGGCCTGCTGGGCATGTTTTTTCTGCTGCGGTTCGCGCCGTTTCATTCACACGAACCGCCCAGCGTGGTGGAGCACGTCGGCGGCGGGTCGTCCGGCGACACGCACGGCTGCGGGCATCCGCACCACGACCCGCACCCGTCCGCGGCCGGGTGGGCCGGGGCGGCGTTCGGGCTGGGGGTGCACGCGTTGATCGACGGGGCGGCGTTGGCGGCGGCGGTCCGCGGCGGGCATGGCGGCGGCTCCGGGCTGTTGGGAGCTCTGCCGGGGCTGGGGGCGTTTCTGGCGATCGCCCTGCACAAACCGTTGGACGCGGTCACCGTGATGACGCTGGCCCGCGTCGCCCCCGCCGGCTCCTGGAGCCGCCGTCACCCCCGCGCGGTCAACGTTGCCTTCGCCGCGATCGGGCCGGCGGGGGCGATCGGGTTCTACCTGCTGGCCGGGGCGGCGCCGGCGGAGCATCTGGTCACCGGCGTGGCGATGTCCGTCGCGGCGGGGGCGTTCCTGTGCATCGCCCTGTCGGACCTGCTGCCCGAACTGGAGTTCCATTCCCACGATCGCTTGGCCCTCTCCGCGGCGCTGCTGATCGGCGTGGGCGTCGCCGCGGGGGTGGAACTGGTCGCCCACGGCCACGCCCACGGCCCAACCGCGGCGGGCGCAGAGGCCGGGCCGACGCACGCACACCCCCACGGGCACCCGCACGCCCACTGAGCGTCTGGGAGCGTCTGGAACCGCGACCGTCAGGGAGCCGGCCCGTGCGATGCGGCTCAGAAGCTGTCTCAGTACTAACCCGAAGCGTCAGCGAGGGCGTCCGCGTAGCGGACGCGGGCTGCGCCCGCTCCCTCGCTGACGCTTCGGGTTGGTGTGCCGGCAGGTTCTGACACAGCCCATCGCCCGTGCCGACTCCCTGACGGTCGCGGTTCCAAGGTTGCCGTCGCCGCGCCCGGTCCGACAATCCCCCTCCGATGAGCGACGCCCCCCCGAAGTCACCGCCTTCGGGTGAGACCCGTTCCAAACGCAAGCGGCGCCCGCGAAACCGTAAGCGGAAGGCGGGCGGCGGCGAAGCGGGCGGGAACGGCGCAGCGTTGCCCCTGGGAGCAGCGTCGCCCCCTGAAGAAGTCCGCGGGCGGGTCGATCTGGTCGTCGAGCGCCTGAACGCCGGGGTGATGGTCGCGGACCGGTTGAAGATCGAAGCGGGACTCAAGACGGTCCTGAATCGGTCGAAGTCCGGGCAGCCGTCGTCGCAGGCTTTGGACCGGCTCGAACGAGACGCCTCCCGCAGCGGCACGCGCTTCGATGAGCGGAAGGCGACCGTGCCCAAGGTTCGCTACCCCCCCGAACTACCGGTGACGGAGCGGCGGGACGAACTGGCGGAGACGATTCGCGACAACCAAGTCGTCGTCGTCTGCGGGGAGACCGGCTCCGGCAAAAGCACCCAGTTACCGAAGATCTGCCTCGATCTCGGCCGCGGCGTGGCGGGGATGATCGGCCACACCCAGCCCCGCCGGATCGCCGCCCGCAGCGTGGCGAGCCGCGTCGCCGAAGAACTGGGCGTCTCGACCCCCAGCGTCGCCCATAAGGTGCGGTTTACGGATCAAACAACGGATAAAACGCTGGTCAAACTGATGACCGACGGCGTGCTGCTGGCGGAAACGCAGTCCGATCGATTTCTGAACCGTTACGACACCATCATCATCGACGAGGCGCACGAGCGCAGCCTCAACATTGATTTCCTGCTCGGCTATCTCAAACGCCTCCTCCCCCAACGGCCGGACCTGCGGGTGATCGTCACCTCGGCGACGATCGACGTGGCCCGCTACAGCGAGTTTTTCGGGACGGGCACGCCCGGCGAAGAGGGGTTCCAACCGGCGCCGGTGATTGAGGTCAGCGGCCGCACGTATCCGGTGGAGATGCGATATCGCCCGCTGCCGGCACCGGACGAGCACGACCGTCAGCCGGAGCCCGAGGAGCACCTCGCCGACGCCGTCGCGGAGGTGTGCAAGGAAGGTCCCGGGGACGTGCTGGTGTTCGTGCCGACGGAGCGGGAGATTCGCGACGCCAGCGACGTGCTCCGCGGCCGCCGTTTTCCCGGCGGCGGGCAGGCGGAGATCCTGCCGCTATACGGCCGCTTGAGCGTCAAGGAGCAACAAAAGGTCTTCAAACCGTCGACCGGTCGGCGGATCGTGGTGGCGACGAATGTGGCGGAGAGTTCGCTGACGGTGCCGGGCGTGCGCTACGTGGTGGACGTGGGCACCGCCCGAATCAGCCGCTACGCCGCCCGCACGGGGGTGCAGCGATTGCCGGTCGAAGCGGTCTCCAAGGCCAGCGCCCGCCAGCGGGCCGGTCGCTGCGGGCGGGTGGGGCCGGGCGTCTGCGTGCGATTATATTCCGAAGAAGACTTCGACACCCGCGAGGAGTTCACCCCGCCGGAGATCCAGCGGTCGAACCTCGCCGGCGTCATCTTGCAGATGGCGACGTTGCGGCTGGGGACGATTGACCAGTTCCCGCTGCTCGACCCGCCCCGCCCGGCCAGCGTGCGGGACGGGTACGACACGCTGACGGAGATCGGCGCCCTGGACGAGGAACTGCGTCTGACCGATCTGGGCCGCACGCTGTCCACGATGCCGGTCGACCCCCGCATCGGCCGGATGGTCGTCGCCGGGGCGGACGAGGGCGTGCTGGGCGACGTGCTGATTATCGCCAGCGCCTTGGAGATGCAGGACCCGCGGGACCGGCCGGTCGATAAGAAGGGCGCCGCGGACGCCGCCCATGAGCAATTCGTGGACAAAGACAGCGATTTCCTCACGCTGCTCAACATTTGGGAGTGGTATCAGGAACGTCGTCAAAAACTCTCCCGCGGCAAGCTGATGCACGCCTGCCGGCAGAACTTTTTGAACGCCGTGCGGCTTCGCGAGTGGAGCGACGTGCACCGGCAGCTTGCCGACCTCGCCCGCTCCGCGAAGCTGCCGCGACGCACGCACTCGGGCGAGAAGTACGACCCGATCCACCGGGCGCTGCTCGCCGGATTGCTGGGCAAAGCGATGTATCGGCCGGACGACGGGCCGGAATATACCGCCGCCGGCGGGGTGAAGTGCGTGCTGTGGCCGGGCAGCGGCATCTTTAAGAAGAAACCGAAGTGGGCGATGGCCGCGGAACTGGTCGAAACCGGCCGCCGCTACGCCCGCACCGCGGCCCGCATCAGCCCGCAGTGGATCGAACCGCTCGCCGGGCACGTGGTCAAATACGAATGGAGCGAACCCCGCTGGAACCCGGACAGCGGCAGCGCCCAGTGCGACGAGAAGGTCACTCTATACGGCCTGCCGGTGATCCCCCGCCGCACCGCCGGACTGGCGAAATACGACGCCCTGCTGGCCCGCACGTTGTTCATTCAACACGGGCTGCTGGAATACGACCTGCCGGGCGTCGATCCGGTGGACGGCAGCGGCGGACCGGAGTTCTTGTACTTTAATCGGCAGTTGCAGGCGGAGGCCGAAAAGCTGCAAGCCAAGGCCCGGGGGACCGATCTGCTGGTCGGCCCGCAGGCCCGGTTCGAGTTTTATGACGAACGCTTGCCCAACGTCGTCACCGACCTGCCCCGGCTCAACAAGTGGCTTAAAGAGTCGGGCGAGGAGGAGCGATCCTCGCTGGTGATGGATCGGGCGCACGTGGTTAAAACCGGCGCCGCGGAGCCGGACGCGAATCAATATCCCGACGCGCTGAACCTGTCCGGGGCCGAGGCGAAGATCGAGTATCGCCTCCGCCCCGGCGATTCGGTCGGCGACGACGCGGCGGACGGCGTCACGGTGCTGGTCGACCGCTCCGACGCCCACCGGTTGTCCGCCGCTCGGCTGGGTTGGCTCGTGCCGGGGCTGCTCGCGGAGAAGGTGACGGCGCTGATCCGCGGGCTTCCCAAGGACCTGCGAACGCGATTCGTGCCGGTGCCGGACACGGCAAAGGACGTCGTCGACCGGCTGACGTTCGGCGAAGGCGATCTGCTGGCGGAACTGTCGCGCGTGCTGCAACGCATCGGCGGGGAGCGCATCCCGGTGGAGATGTTGGAGGCGATCGAACTGCCCCGGCACCTGCGGATGACGGTGCGGGTCGAGGGGGCGGACGGCGGCGGGGCGACGGTCGCGGCGCCGATGGACGGTCGCAGCGAGAAGGCGCTGCTCGCCCCCGCCGCCCCCCCGGAGCGACGGTTTCACCGCGACGGGCTCACGCAGTGGGACTTCGGCGAACTGCCCGAAGCGGTCGAGGTGCAGGGCAAAACGCTGCACCCGGCGCTGGTCGACGCGGGGGCGACGGTCTCGCTGCGGCTGTTCGATTCGTTGGAGAAGGCGACGAAGTTCACCCGCGGCGGCCTGCGACGGTTGCTGGTCCTGGCCGACCCCGCCGCCTACGCCGCGGGACCGGCGGGAGCCGGGGTGACGGCGGGGGCCGGGGTGACGGCGGACGAACTGCGGTTGCTGGTCGCGGATCGGGCGCTGGTGCCGGGAGACGATCCGCACGCCTTCGAGCCGCCCCGCAGCGACGCCGGCTGGGCGAAGATGCGGAGCGCGGCCGAGGCTCGTCGAGCCGCGGCGTTACGGCAGGTCGAAGAGCTCGCCGGGGCGCTGATCCCGGCGCTGGAGGCGGTGACGGCGTCGCTGTCGGCATCGCACCCGCCGACGTGGGAGGAGGCGGCGTTGGACGTTCTGGAGCAGATCGACGCCCTCACCCCCCCGCGGTTCGTCCTCACCACCGACTGGCCGCGGCTGACCGAGTTCCCCCGCTACGTTCAAGCGGCGAACCGGCGGTTCGAGTTGCTGCGCAGCGGCGATCTGCGGGGCGACGGGGAACGGGAGGACCGGCTCGCCCCGCACCGGTCGCGGTTGGAACGCCGGTTGGCCCGGTGCGCCTCCCCGGCGGACGTGCCCGGGAAGGTCTCCGCATACCGCTGGCTCATCGAGGAGCTGAGGGTCAGCCTGTGGGCGCCGGAGTTGGGGCACCCGATCGGCGTGATCGAGAAGCGGTTGGAAAAGCAGTGGCAACGCGCCAAGCTGGCCTGATGGACGCCTTTCAACGAATCCTCGACGCGGTCTTCCAGCGGCTCCAGAATCACTGGATCGAATTGCTGACCGCCGCGGCGTTCGCGTTGGTCGGCTGGTTCCTCGGAGCCCGGCGGGCGAAGGCGAATTGGCGGAAGCGGGAGTTCTTCGATCGCGTGAACTTCAGCCTCAATTCCCTTTCCGTCATCGAGAAGGGGCCGACGGCGGAGACAGGGCCGGACGGCACGCCGGGCGCCCGCACGCTGCGGATCCGCACGCTGGCGGAGATGAACGCCGGGGATGTGTTCCTCAACGCCGCCGCCCGGGACGCCGTCACGGCGAGCGCCCGCCGCACCACGCCGGCGGATCCCACCCTGCCGCTGCCGCGGGACGATTACTGGTTCTATTTGAACGCCGTGCTGAACGAGTTGTCCGAACGCTTCGCCGCCGGGTGGCTGCGACGGGACCTCGGTCAGCAGGTCCGCGGGGAGACGTATCTGATCTGCCTGACCTGCGAAGCCGCCGGGGCGATGCGACAACGCAAGGTGCGGGCGATGGTGGTTCGCCGAGACCTGCTGCTCAATCTGCCCGGGGGGAGCCGACCTACGAAGCCCCCACGCACGTCACCCGGTGGGAGACGTTGCGGTTCCTCGCCGCGGAGCACGGCCGCAACCCGTGGAAGTTCCTGGAGGTGGAACTGTGTCTATAGCGGCGTTAGCCGCGACCGGAGGGAGCGTTTGGTGCGTCCCGACAGACGCCCCCGCGAACGCTCCCTCCGGTCGCGGCTAACGAGGTTTTCATTTCGGGCCGGGCCAGGGCACTTCGAACACCGCCGGCCACAGCTTGCCGGTGAGCAGCAGGCGTTTGCCCCGCGGATCGTAGGCGATGCCGTTGAGCACCTGCTCGCGGTCCCGCACGCCGGCCAGCCGGACCAGGTCGGCGCCGTCCAGCCAGCCGACGACCACGCCGGTCGCCGGGTCGATTCGCGCGATCCGCGGGGAATGCCAGATGTTGGCGAAGATCTCGCCGTCGACCCATTCCAGTTCGTTGAGGTTCTTCACCGGGCGGCCGTCGGCCGTGACCCGGACCGCGGCCGACGACCGATCCGTCCGCGGGGTCGAGGGACCGCAGCACGTCGGTGCCGTCGGACATGATCAGCCGCGTGCCGTCGGTCGTCAGGCCCCAGCCCTCGCCGGTGTAGCGGAAGCGGCGTTTGGGCGTCAACGTCTCCCGGTCGTACACGAAGCCCCAATCGGCTTTTGTACGTCAGTTGGAACACTTCGTCGCCCAGTACGCACACGCCTTCGCCGAACAGACGCGCGTCCAGCTTGTGGAAGCGGCCCGTGCGTCCGGTGGTGAGATCGACGGTCCGCAGCACGCTGGTCGCCGTACCGGCCGGTGCCCTCGTAGAGCGTCGCCGTCGTGCCAGGCGAAGCCCTGCGTGAAGGCCCGGGGATCGTGCGGGTAGCGTTTGACGGGCGTCAGCCGGACGACCGGCGTGCCGTCGTCCAGGGCCGCGGACAGCGCGAGCCCGGAGCCGGCCAGCAGGGCCACCCCGCAGGCGAGCACGACCAGCTTGCGAGTCACGGCGTTCTCCGGGAAAGCGGAACGGAACGGATCAGGCGGGGCGGCGTCAGGCGAGCCCGACGCCGTCCGGCGTGGCGTGGAAGCCGCCGCGGGCGTGGTCGCACCGCACGGCCGGCCGCCCGTCCCGCCACCATAGCGATGCACCGCCCCGTCGGCGTAGACGACCCGTCCGCCGCCGACGAAGGTGTCGCGTCACCCGCCCGGTCAGCGTTTCGCCGTCCCAGGGGCTCCACCGTGACTTGGTGAACTGGGCGTCGTTCCGCACGGTGAACGTCTCGTGCGGGTCGACGACGCACACGTCCGCGTCGTACCCGTCCTCCAATCGCCCCTTGCCGACCAGCCCCCAGACGCGGGCCGGGGCGTCGCACATCGCCGCGGCGAGCCGCTCGACCGTCACCCCGTTCGTCCGGGCCATGGGTGAGCATCAAACTCAGGCAGTTCTCCAGCGCCGGCAGGCCGGAGGGGGAATCGGGATACGCCGCGGCCTTTTCGTCCGGCGTGTGCGGGGCGTGGTCGGTGGCGACGACCTGGATCACGTCTCCCTTCGCCAGCGCCCCCCACATCGCGGAGCGATCGGTGGAGCTTTTGACGGCCGGGTTCATCTGCACTTTGCTGCCGAGCCGCTCGTAGTCCCCGCAATCGAACAGCAAATGGTGCGGGCAGACCTCCGCGGTGATCTGCCGCCCCGCCTTCGCCAGTTCGCCCAACTCGCCCGCGGAGGAGACGTGCAACACGTGGAACCGATGGTCGTGCCGCGTGGCCAGATCGATCGCCCGCCGCACGCAGACCACCGCGGCGTTCTCGTCGCGAATCTCCGAGTGCGCCCGCACCGGCCAGGGCGGCTCGCCGAGCCGTTCCTGCACGCGAACGCGGTTCTCCCGCACGGTCGTTTCATCCTCGCAGTGGGCGCAGATCGGCAGGAGCGTCTCCGCGAAGATTCGTTCCAGCGCCGCCTGATCGTCCACCAGCAGATCGCCGGTGCTGGATCCGATGAAGATCTTGATCCCCGGCGTGCGGATCCGGGTCCGCGGCTTTGAGTTCATCGAGGTTGTGCGGCGTCGCCCCCAGATAGAAGCCCCAGTTCGGACCGCACTTCGCGCTCCGCGAGGCGATTCTTCGCCTCCCACGCCGCACCGGTGACGGTCGCGGGCATGGTGTTGGGCATCTCCAGCACGGTCGTCACCCCGCCGGCGGCGGCGGCTTCGGTCCCGGTGCGCAGGTCCTCCTTGTGCGTCAATCCGGGGTCGCGGAGGTGCACCTGATCGTCGATCACCCCGGGAAAGATCAGCTTGCCGGTGCAGTCGACGATCTCGTCGGCCCGGCGCCGTGGCGGGCGGATCGATCTTCAGGACGCCGCCGTCCAACAGCACGTCGACGCGGCGGGTCTCGAAACCGGGGCCGCTGGGGAGGACGGCGTCGCCGCCGCGGAGCAGGGTGCGGTGGGGCATCGCGGAACCCGGCACGCCGGGCGGGTGGACGACGGAGGACGGGGCCGGGAGAATGCCGCTTCGCCGCCCGCCCGTCACCCCGCCCGCTTCGAAAACCGGTTCCCCGGCTCAACCCGGCTCCCCGGACTGTGGTGTCCTGTTGAAAGCCCTCGTCAAAGCCAAATCGGAGCCCGGCCTGTGGCTCGAAGACGTGCCGGAGCCGCCGGTCGGTCCGAACGACGTGCTGATCGGCATTCGCAAAACCGGCGTCTGCGGCACCGATCTGCACATCTATCAGTGGGACTCCTGGGCGAAGAAGACGATCCCCGTGCCGATGGTCGTGGGGCACGAGTTCGTCGGCGAGGTGCTGGACACCGGCTCAAACGTCACGACTTCCACCCGGGGGAGATCGTCAGCGGCGAGGGGCACGTCGTCTGCGGGCGCTGCCGGAACTGTCTCGCCGGCCGCCGGCACCTGTGCGCCCACACGATCGGGCTGGGCGTGAACCGGCCGGGGGCGTTCGCCGAACTGCTCGAGCCTGCCGATGACGAACGTCTGGCATCACGCCGACGACATCCAGCTTTCCGGGTACAGGGCGACGTGGCCGCGATCTTCGATCCGCTCGGCAACGCGGTGCACACGGCGCTGCACTTCCCGGTGCTGGGCGAGGACGTGCTGGTGACCGGCTGCGGCCCGATCGGCTGCATGGCGGTCGCCGTGGCGAAGCACGCCGGCGCCCGCTTCGTCGTCGCCACCGATCCGAATCCCGAACGCCGGGCGCTGGCCGCAAAGCTGGGCGCCACCCGCACCGTCGATCCGCGGGCCGAACGACTCGCCGACGTGCAGGCCGAACTGGGGATGAAGGAGGGGTTCGACGTCGGGCTGGAGATGTCCGGCAATCCGTCGGCGTTCCGCGATCTGCTGGCGAACCTGTGTCACGGCGGGAAGTGCGCGATGCTGGGGATCCCGTCGGAGGAGATCGCGATCGACTGGAACGTCGTGGTGTTCAACATGCTCACGATCCAGGGCATCTACGGCCGCGAAATGTACGAGACGTGGTACCAGATGACGGTGATGCTCCAGAGCGGCCTCGATATATCCCCCGTCATCACCTCCCGCTTGCCGTACGATCAATTCGAAGCCGGCTTCGCCGCCATGGCCGCCGGCGGCGGCGGCAAAGTGATTCTCGACTGGAGCGAGCGTGACGACCGACCTGCTGGACCCGCCCGCCGCGACGCTCCCGGAAGACGCTGCGCGCGCCCCGTCGGGCGAGGGGTTGTTGACGGCGGAGGAGTATTTCAATCTGACCCGCCTGACGGCCGGTACACGGAACTCGTCCGCGGGAAGGTCGTCGACGTGTGCCTAACCGGGATTTCGGCACGGGCTCATCGCCCTGTGGATCGGCCACCTGCTTTTCGACCTCTTCGAGCGGGGGATCGGCCGCCCGACGGTAGAATCCGCGGATGCTGACCGAGCGCGACCCTGACACCGTCCGCGGGCCGGACGTGCATTTCTACAGCTTCGACCGATTGCCGGCGGATCAGGAGCCGGCCGGTTACCCCGAAACTTCGCCGGAGGTGGCTGCTTCGAAGTCCTGTCGCCGAACGACCGACAGGCGGACGTGCTCCGAAAGGTGACGGAGTATCTGGACGCGGACGTGCTCTGCGTCGTCGTGCTCAACCCGGCCCGCCGCACGGCTGTGCTGTCACCGCCCGGACGACGAACCGACGTTCCTCCGCGAGAACGACCGCCTCGCCCTGCCGGCCCCGCTGGCGGACTGGACGCCGACCGTCACCGAACTCCTCACGCCGCGACCGCCCGCCGCCCCGCCCCGAGTCGACTGACGCTCTATGCCTGCCGCCGACCGCTTTCTCTCCCACGTCGCCGCCGAACTGGACGGCATTCGCGACGCCGGCACGTTTAAGCAGGAGCGTATCCTACACTCCTCGCAAAACGCCCGCGTCACCGCCGCACCCGGCGGGCGGGTGCTGAATCTGTGCGCCAATAACTATCTCGGCCTCGCCGATCACCCGGACGTGCGGTCCGCCGCCCGGGCGGCGCTGGACGACCGCGGCTACGGCATGGCCAGCGTGCGATTTATCTGCGGCACCAACGACCGGCATAAAGAACTCGAAGGCCGGCTGTCCTCGTTCCTCGGCACGGAGGACACGATCCTCTACCCCAGTTGCTTCGACGCCAACGGCGGGCTGTTTGAGGTGCTGCTCGGGCCGGAGGACGCCGTCGATCTCCGACAGCTTGAACCACGCCTCGATCATCGACGGCATCCGGCTCTGTAAGGCGCAGCGGTACCGCTACAAGAACAACGACCCGGTCGATCTGGAGGCCAAGCTGATCGAGGCGAAGGACGCCCGGTTCCGCCTGATCGCCACCGACGGGGTGTTCTCGATGGACGGGACGATCTGCGATCTCGCGGCGGTCTGCGATCTGGCGGACAAGCACGACGCGATGGTGATGTTCGACGACTGCCACGCCACCGGCTTCCTCGGTCGCACCGGCCGGGGGACGCACGAATACGCCGGCGTGCTTCGACCGGATCGACATCACCACCGGCACGCTCGGCAAGGCGCTGGGCGGCGCCAGCGGCGGGCTACACCGCGGCGAAACAAGCCGATCGTGGATCTGCTCCGGCAACGGTCGCGGCCGTATCTGTTCAGCAACGCCGTCGCCCCGCCGATCGTCGCGGCGAGTCTGAAGGTGATGGACATGCTGGAAGCGGAGCACCGCGCTGCGGGACACGCTCGAATCGAACACGACGCATTGGCGCGAGAACCCTCGCGAAGCAGCGGCCTGACGGTGATCCCCGGCGAGCACCCGATCACCCCGGTGATGCTCGGCGACGCCGCGATTGGCCGGTCGCTTCGCCGACAAACTGCTGGACCGCGGCGTGTACGCCGTCGGCTTCAGCTATCCGGTCGTCCCGAAGGGCACGCGAGGATCCGCACCCAGATCTCCGCCGCCCACACCTTCGACGACCTGTCGTTCGCCGCAGAGCAGTTCGCCGCGGTCGAAGGGGGAGTTGGCGCTGTAAGGGGGAGTCGGCGCGATAGGGCGGTGCGAGCCCGGAGCGATCAGACGCCGGACCCGCTAACGCACGCGGATGCGTCGGCCCGGCTTGCGTTTGCGAATCCAGCCGATCCAGCCGCGCAGTTCCTCCGCCTCGCACAGCGCCTCGACGGTGGCGTAATCGCGTTCCAGTTCCTTCTCCGTGAAGGTCGCGTGGACCGTCTTGTGGCAGGGCCGGCAGAGCAGCACGGTCTCCCGGTCCCGCCGCGGGACTTCGGGACGAGGTGGTGCTTGGTCAGCTTCGCCCGGTCGTACTCGTGCCGGCAGATGACGCAGGTCGGCGGGGCGTCGGTCCTGCTGGACGAACCAGTCCGGCATCCGCGTTTGGGCCCGAGACTTCCGGGCCATCCGGGCGAGTTGCGGGGTGGGGGGTACGATCCTTGACTGAACCGATCCCGCTCGCCAGCCGTTTCACCGCCGCCGCCGCAGCTTCACCGCCGTTCAAACGACCGTCTTGACCGATCCCGACGACGACTCGCTGACCTTCCCGATGGGCGAGTTCCTCGCCCGCATTCCCGTCGACCGCGCCTACTGCCGCAATCACCTCTGGCTCCTGCCCACCGGGCGAGCGAGGACGGCGGCGGACCGGTCTATCGGGTGGGGTTCACGGCGTACTCGCGTCGCTTGTTGCAGGACGTGTACTTCCTCGACTGGACCGTGGACGCCGGGCAAGCGGTCGCGGCGGGGGCGACGATCGGGGAGATCGAAAGCGCCAAGGCCCTCTCCTCCATGCACCCGCCGGCGGCGGGCGTGATCGTCCGCCTGAATCCCGGCCCCGCTGGCGGACCCTGCGGTCATCAACGCCGCCGGGTATGATGCCGAAGACGGCGGCGGGTGGCTGTACGACTTCGCCACCGCCGCCCCGCTGCTGGACGCGGCGGCCTACGTCGAACACCTCGGCGGCGTCTGGAAGACGACGCAGCGGATCATCCAGGGCCAGGCGAACGCCTGACCCGCCCTTTCCCTCCCGATCAGTCCGTCCGTGGCCGGACAAGCTGACCGTCGTCCTGTCGCAGTCGCAGGGGAAGAACCCGGCGAAGCGGGCGCTGGAGGAAGCGATCGCCGCCGACCTGCTGATGGACGACCCGGCGGTCGATCTGTCGCTGGTCCCGCACCTGATCGACATGGCGGCCGATCACCCGGCGTTGCTGTACCTCCGCGGCGTGCCCGGCGACGCGGTGGTGCTGAGTTGGCTGTACCCGCGGGCCGCCTTCTGGACGCTGGACCGGCAGGACGTCCGCGGCCGCTTCGGCGTCTCCCTGCTGCACGGGACTTCGACGACGGAGCCGAGCGAAGCCCCCGGCTCCCGCCCCGACGCCCCGGCTCGGTCGCTGCTACTGCCTCGACCTGCGGGACAGCGACGACCCGGCGGAGTACCTCACCGAGATCCGCCGGATCGCCGCGGAGCGGAGCGTGCCGACGGTGGGGCTGTCGTCTGGGTCGGGCGAGCGGTGGGCGTCAGCCCTCCGTGTTCTCGCACCCGCCCGAAGAGGTGCACCCGTCGAGCGCACGGAGGGCTTACGCCCACCGCTCGCCGACCGCCCGCCGCGTTCGACGCACCCACGACCCGCCGTTGGTATCCGGTGATCGACTACGATCGCTGCACGAACTGCATGGAGTGCGTCGACTTCTGCCTGTTCGGCGTCTACGGCGTGGACGACGGCGGCGACGTGCTGGTCGAACAGCAGGACAGTTGCAAGAAGGGCTGTCCGGCGTGCAGCCGCGTCTGCCCGGCGAACGCGATCGTGTTCCCCGGCCACAAGACGCCGGCCATCGCCGGGGCCGACGGCGACGGGGCCGGCGACTTCAAGATCGACCTGTCCAAACTGTTCGGCGCCGCGGACGCCGACCCGCTCAAGCAGGCCGCCGCCGAGCGGGACGTGCACCTGCTCCGCGACGGCCGCGATTCCGTCGGCATGCAGGGCCTCGAACGAGCGGGCGAAGGACGACCTCGACGCGATGCTCGACGGCTTGGACGCCCTCGCCCTGTGACGGTCGATCGGGAACGGCTTGAAGCGGCGACCGAGCACTCGCCGTCGATCACCTGCTGTCCGAGCGAAACGCCGCGGGGCACTGGGTGGGCGAACTCTCGACCAGCGCCCTGTCGACCGCCGTCGCGGCGATGGCGCTGCACCAGTTCGCAGGCGAGCAGGGGGCCGTCAGCCCTCCGTGTCGGAGCGGCCGGTCGTGTCACCCGCACGGGGCTGACGCCCCCGCCGCTCGCCACGTTCACTCGACGCCGCCTGCATCTGGCTCCTCGCCCACCGCAACGCGGACGGCGGGTGGGGCGACACGGTCGACTCGAAGACGAACGTCTCCACCACCGCCCTCGCATGGCCACGCTGACGCGTCTGGGACGCGCCCACGGAGAACCAGGCGAAGCGAGACGAAGTCGTCGCCGACGCCCGCGCGTGGTTCGACGCGGCCGGCGGGTTCGACGCGGTGGTGAAGCGGTACGGCAAAGACAAGACCTTCAGCGTGCCGATCCTCACGCACTGCGCCCTCGCCGGGCTGGTGCCGTGGAGCAGGTGACGGCGCTGCCGTTCGAATTGGCGACGCTCCCCCCGCGGTTCTACGCCACGGTGCGGCTGCCGGTGGTGAGCTACGCCCTGCCGGCGCTGATCGCGATCGGGCAGCTGCGCCACGTGAAGCAGCCCAGTCGCAACCCGCTCGCTGCGGCGGACTGCGTTCGCTGGCGGTGTCGCGGACGTTGGCCCGGCTCGCAAGCGATCCAACCCAGCAACGGCGGGTTCCTCGAAGCGGCCCCGCTGACCGGGTTCGTGCTGATGAGCCTGTCCGCCGCCGGCCGGGCGGAGCACCCGGTCGCCCGGAAGTGCGTCGAGTTCCTCACGCACGGCGTGCGGGACGACGGCAGTTGGCCGATCGACACGAACCTCGCCACCTGGGTGACGACGCTGGCCGTCAACGCCCTCGGCGACGACCTGCCGGCGGAGGACCGCCCGGCGATCCGCGACTGGCTGCTCGGTCAGCAGTTCCAGCGAGGTGCACCCCTACACCCGCGCCGCCCCCGGCGGCTGGGCCTGGACCGACCAACCCGGCGGCGTGCCGGACGCGGACGACACGCCGGGGGCGGTGCTGGCGCTGCATGAGCTGACTCGTGGCGAGCGGTGGGCGTCAGCCGCTCCGTGTCGCCGAACGGCGTGCGAACGCTCGGAGGCTACGCCCACCGCTCGCCGACGAGATCGATCGCGCGACGGCCGCCGGCGTCGGTTGGCTGCTCGGCTCTGCAAAACCGCGACGGCGGCATCCCCACCTTCTGCCGCGGCTGGGGGGCGCTGCCGTTCGACCGCAGCGCCCCGGACCTGACGGCCCATGCGCTGCGGGCCGTTTGCTCCATCGGGGAGTGGCGCGGTCGCTCGCTCGGGACTCAGCCGTCGGGCGAAGTCTCTGGCACGGTCAGCGTCGATGAGTACGGCCGCGAGGGAACTCGGTCCTCTCGGATGCGGTCCAGTACCTCCGCAAGCACCAACGCCCCGACGGCTCCTGGCTGCCCGCTCTGGTTCGGCAATCAGCACGCCCCGGACGACGAGAACCCCGTCTACGGCACCGCCCGGGTGCTGGCCGCGTTCGTCGACTGCGGCCTGACCGACGACCCCGCCTGCGTCGCCGGGCCGCGACTTCCTGCTCTCCGTCCAGAACGCCGACGGCGGGTGGGGCGGGGCGAAGGACTGTCCGAGCAGCGTCGAAGAAACCGCCCTCGCCGCCGAGATTCTGCTCCGCCTCGTCCCCGAACGACCGGAGCCTTGGCGGGGGATCGCGTGGTTGCTGGACGCCGTCGAGGACGGCCGGTGGACGACGCCCAGCCCGATCGGGTTCTACTTCGCGAAGCTGTGGTACTCACGAACGGCTCGTACCCGATCATCTTCGCGGTAGCGAGCCCTGTCGGGCGGCCCGGGCCGCCTTGCGGGACCGGGGGGACGCCGCGTCACGATGGCGGTCCCGCCCGCGGCCGCCGCCTAAACTCCCCCGGCCGTTCCGCCGCCCAACCCCCCGCCTCCGTCGGAGTTTCGCGTGTCGCTCGTTGCCACGGACACCGCCGACACGCTCGACCGCTCCGGGACCGTGTCCGCGAGGGGATTCGCCGGGCAAACGACTCGGCTTCGGAGCTGAACCCCGGCCGCCCGTCGAACCCCGCCGCCGCCGACGAAGCCGCAAGCGGCGTCGCCGGTTCACCGACGACGACGTCGCCCCCCAGAAGCGGACCAAGCGCAAGAGCACCTCGCCACCTCAAGGCCGTCCCCGGCACGCTGGCGGAGCGGGAAGCGCTGCGGGACGCCGCCGCGGAGTTCACCAAGACGCTCGATCTGCGTCAGCGGATGAACAAACGGCAGCTCGAAGCCCACGGCCGCACGTTGCTCGGGCGAGATGGGCGCTCGACGAGAAGTACCTCGGCTTCGCCGCGGTGATGATCGGCAACGCGGTCTGGCGGAAGCAGTTCCTCGCCACGCCGTTCGAGCGCCGCCTCCTCCTGCTCCCCCACTGCCTCAAGCACGCCGAAGGCTGCCCGGCGGAGTACGACGAGTTCGGCCTCGACTGCGAGAAGTGCGGCGCCTGCTCGATCGCGGACTACAAGGTCACCGCGGAAAAGCTGGGCTACAAGGTGCTGGTCGCGGAGGGCTCGCCGATCGTGCTTGAAGATCATCGTCAGCGGGTACGTCGACGGGATCCTCGGCGTCGCCTGCCTGAACGTGTTGGAGAAGGCGATCGACAAGGTGCTGGTCGCCGGCGTGCCGAGCTACGCCGTGCCGCTGCACTCGGGCGACTGTAAGAACACCACGCTGGACGAGGCGTGGATCTGGGAGGTGCTGGACCGCTACGAGCCGCTGACCGGCCCCGGGCGGGACAGCTATATCCCGCTGCTGCGGACCGCGGAACGACTGTTCGAGCCGGACCGGCTGGACGCCCTCGTCCCGCCGCCCACGCCCGACGGCTTCGCCGCGTTCGAACAGACGGCCGGGTCGGCCCGGGAGTTCCTCGCCCACGGCGGCAAGCGGTTTCGGCCGTTCATCACGCTCGCCGCCCACGACGCCGCGACCGGCGGGGAAGCCCTGACGGCGAAGGAGGAGGAGATCGTCGTGCCGCCCGTCGGTCGCCCGGGCCGCGATCGCCATCGAGGCGTTTCACAAGGCGAGCCTCGCCCACGACGACATTCAGGACGACGACACCCACCGCTACGGCCGGCCGGCGCTGCACGTCTCGCACGGGGTCGGCCGGGCGATCAACTTCGGCGACTGGCTGATCGGGCTGGGCTACCGAGCTGCTGGCGAACGCCGCGGACGACCGACGGCGGCTCCCCGGCGGTCAGCGCCGAACTGACCGCCGCGATGGCCGACGCCCACCAAAAGCTGTGCGACGGGCAGGGGGCGGAGATGGCGTGGCGGGCCGATCCGGATCCTCGACGTTCGAACCGCTGGACGCCTTGCAGGTGTACGCCCTGAAGACCGCGCCGGCGTTCGAGGCGGCGCTGCTGGCCGGGCTGCGGTTGGCCGGCGAGGTGCCGCAGGCGACGCGGGAGGCGGTCTCCACCTTCGCCCGGCAGGCGGGCGCGGGGTTCCAGATTCGCAACGACCTCGCCGACTGGCGGGGCGACGCGGACAACAAGCTCGCCGCCGGCGGCGACGCCGCGGCGCTGCGGCCGACGGTGCTGCTGGCCCTCGCCCTGCAAACGGGCGAGTCGCGAGGAGCGGGAGGCCGTCGCCGTGTGGCTCGCCTCCCGCGACGCCCCGGCGCTGAACGTCGGCCGGCTGCGGCGCCTGTTCGAACGGCACGACGTGTTCAGCACCGCGGAAACGCTGATCGACCGCTGCCGCGAGCGGGCCGTCGCCGTCGCCGAGACCGTCGACCCGGCCCCGCTGCGGGATCTGTTGCTGTTCCTCTCCGACACCCTGCTGGCCGACGACGAACCGGTGCCGGTGAAGACGGAGCACCTCACCGCCCTGCCGATCATTCAGGCGGAGTAGAGCGGCACGGTCAGAGCGGGCCACCCTGATCTGTAGCGGCGGCATCCCTGCCGCCGTCCGGGAGCGCAGCGAGCGGGGGCCGTCGGGACTAGCCGCGTCGAGAGTCGGCGGCTGGAAGCCGCCGCTACGGCTCTTCGCGGCTCGCTCTAGACGCTGTGTCGAGAACCGTCCGCACACCGACCGGAAGCCTCAGCGAGGGCGGTCCGCCGATTCGTCTCGGTGTTGGCGGACGCAGGCTCCGCTCGCGTCCGCCTCGCTGACGCTTCGGGTAGGTATTGAAACCGCTTCCAGCGCGAAAACGGCCGCCCCGGGTCGGAACCCGGAACGGCCGTCGAATCGTTGCCGCGAACCTGCGGGGGCGGTTCAGAAGCAGTATTCCAGCCGCACGTCGCCGGCGTGGAGGACGGTCTCGGCACTGAGGCCGGCCCGGTAGGAGGCGCCGATCGTGAGCGGCCCGTCGCCGAGGATCACGCCCGGGCCGACGGTCAGGCGGTCGCGGCCGAAGTTCGTGCCCCGCGTGGTGAAGCCGGAGCCGGGCGCCGCGGCGAACACGGAGGTCACGTCGCCGGTCGAACCGGCGGACAGGTCGCGGCTGTAGAACGCCTCCAAGGTCCCGGTGACGGGGGCGTTCGTCAGCCGGGCGCCGAGGCGGGCGCCGATTCGAGCCCGCAGTTCGCTGAGGGTGGACTCGGAAACCGTCAACGCGGAGGCCCCGCCGTTCTCCGTGAATCCGTCCTGGGAGGTGCGGGCGTACCGCAGGCCGACCACCGGGGTGATGTAGCCGCCGGCGCCGCCGAACAGCATCCCGGTCTCCAGGTCCCCCCCGGCGAGGGCGCCGTTGAAGTCCGCGGTGTTGCGGTTGGAGAAGGGGGTGAGCGGGTTGGAGATCACGACGGACCGCCGGGATTCGGTGTCCGTGACGCCGCCGAAGCCGGTGAGGCGACCGTAGGCCCGGCCGACGTTGGCCCGCAGCAGGCCGCCGAAGCGATGCACGTCGGACTCCGCCCGGGAGTTCACGCGGTCGACCTCCGTGGTGACGCTTTCGAAGCCGTAGTAGCCGCCGACGGCCACGCAGGCGTTGTCGCCGCCGATGATCTGCGACAGCCCCACGGTGGTGCCAATCGTTTCGAGATCGGCGCCCGCGGCGTTGCCGTCGCCTTGGACGCGGCCGACGGCCCCAGCGGTGTCCCACCAGCCCTGCAGACCCCGCTGGCCCGGCCGGCGGACGCCGCAGGTCCCGCAGACGAGCGGGAAGGCGGAGTCGCGGGCGGCGATCGCATCCAGGAATTGCAGCGAACTGCGGTTCAGGCTGCTCTGGTGGGAGCCGTACACCTCGCCGGAGAGCGAATCCAGCGCCCGGCCGACTTCCGCGTCGGTCGCCAGCGAATCGATCGAGTTCAGCAGGTCTTGCAACGCCGGCGCGTCCCGCACCACGTCCAGCCCGGCGCCGAGGGAGCGACGGTTGAAGGTGTTCCACATCCCCTGGGAGGAGTTGCGGGCGACGACCAGGCTGAAGGTGTTCGGCCCGATCAGTTGCGCGAGGCGGAGGTTCGCGATCTGGTTCTCGATCGTCACGGGGGCCAGCACCGTCAGCGTGCCGGTCGCGGTCACGACGTCGTACTGCGTGCCGACGATGAACGGGGCGTCGGCCTGCTGCCCCGGCGGGACGAACCGGGTGACGTTGACGGTGTTGCCGTCGAGGTTCACGTCGCCCTGCACGGCGAACTGGTCGTAGTCCACGCCGGCGACGGGCGTGGCGCCCGCGGGGGTGGCGACCAGCTCGATGCCCAGCACGGCGGTCGGGGCGACGTTGGTCGTCCCGATCGCGTTCATCACGCCGGGGCTGTTCCCGGGGTTCAGGTTGCCTCGCACGTCGATCGTGCCGGGGCCTTTGCCGGTGCCGATCGCCCGCAGCGTGCCGGCGCCGCCGACGGTGGCGCCCCGCTGGATGACGAAGTTCGACGCCGTGTAGGTGCCGTTCACGATGGTGGTCGAGCCGTCCCCGGCGCCGGCGGAGCTCTCCCCGGTCAGGATCGCGTCCTTGGCGACGGTGACGGTGGTGCTGTCCTTGATCTGGAGCTTCGAGCCCTGCCCGTAGTCCACCTCGTCCGCGTTGAGGATCCCGCCCAGCGCGACCGTCAGGTCGCTGCTGGAGTCCAGCCGGACGAGCTTCGCGGTCAGCGTGGCGTCCGTCCTCACGTCGATCGTGGAGTCGTTCTTCGCGTCCAGCGTGGCCGTTTCGAACTGGGACTTCAGGGTGCCGTCGCCGAGGATCAGCGTCCCGGCGTCCAGGCTGGTGTTCCGCAGCGTGTGCTGGGACCCGCCGTCCTTCGTGTCGGCGGAGCCGAACACGGTGACGACGCCGCCGGTGGCGATCTTGGTCTGGCCGAGGCTCGCGGCGGCGCCGTCCGCCACGGTGAGGGAGCCGGACTTGGTGGAGCCGCCGCCGACGGTGGTGGCGGCCTGATTGGCCGCGTCGCTGGTGACGGTCAGGACGCCGTCCTTCCGCACGGTGACGGCCCCGCCGTCGACGGCGGAGAAGGTCCCGGTCTTCAACGTGGAGTCCGCCGCGATCGTCAGGGCGCTGCCCGTCCCGGCGACCTGCGTCCGTGCGTCGATCTCCGCGGAGCCGGCGGCGGCGTCTGACAGCCCCATCGCGGCGGAGCCAATTCGCACCTGCGCCCCGTCGCGGACGGTCAGGCCGTCCTGGGAGGACAGCCCGGGCGTATCGTGCCCGGAGTGGCTGGAACCGAGCGACAGCACGCCCAGCGAGGCGCCGGAGCCGTCCACGACCAGATCGCCGCCGGAGACGGCCAGCGTGCCCTCGATGGCCGCCGGGGAACTGCCGCCGCTGATCGCCGCCTGCCCGACGGTCACCGATCCGCCGGTGACGTTCAGGCCGCCGTTGGCCGTCATGCCGGGGGTCGAATGGCTGGGATCGCCGACGCTCAGCACGCGGACGGCGCCGCCGGAGACGGTGGTCTTGCCCGCCACGAGGGTGCCGTCGTCGGTGACCTTCACCACGCTGGCGCCGGATACGTCGAACCCGTTGGCGGCGCCGCTGCCGGACAGGGAGTTGTAGGTGCTGGCGTCGCCGACGACGGACAGGGTGGCGTCGGCGATGGAGGTCCGCCCGAAGGCCGCCTGGGCGCCGTCGCTGACGGAGGTGGTCCCGCCGGTGATGACGGTATCCGCGGTCTGGGCGTCGCCGTCGCCCTTGACCAGCAGGGAGCCGCCGGCAACGGCGACCGTGCCGTCGGTGTGGAGGGTGTCGGTGGTCGCCGCCCCCCCTTCTTCAACCCGGAGGGAAGAAGCCGTGGGGCTTGGGGCGCCGTCGTCGCCGGTGACGGTGGTGCGTCCGGTGACGGTGGCGGTCCCGGAGACTTCCACCTGCCCGCCTTCGGAGAGCCGTAGGCCGGTCACGTCGCCGGCGGCCCCGCCGGTGTTCGCGGTCAGCGAGCTGCCGGATCCGCGGACGTTCAGCACGGTGCCGTTCCCGACGACGTCCACGCCGCCGGAGACCGTCGCCGTGCCCTCCTCGCCCGCAATAATTCCGCCGATCGAGGTGGTCCCGCCCTGGGTCAGGACGAGGCTGTCGGCAGTCAAGCCGACGGAGCCGACCGTCCCGTCGCCGTCGCTGCGGACGTTGAACGTGCCGGCGGATTCGAGCCACGCGGCCGTCAGGGAGCCGGTCCCGGTGACGTTGATCGTGCCGCCGTTCGACACCCGCAGGTCCCGCAGCGCGGCGGTGGCGGCGTTGTCGAAGGTGTCCGCGGCGCCGCTGACGTCCAACGTCCCCCCGCTGCCGATCGACGTGGTCGCCAGCCCGGCGGCGCCGGTGATCTCCAACGTCGTGTTCGTGACGTCGGTCCCGACGAACGCCGTGTTCACGCCGTCGCCGGAACCGGCCACGTCCAGTCGCCCGTAGGTTCCGATGAGGTTCGATCCGCCGGTGACCACCAACGTGGTCGTGGTCAGCACGCCCGTGGTGGCCGAAGAGCCGTCGATCTGAAAGACGCCGCCGTTGATCGTGGTGGCGCCGGAGACGTTCGTGGTCCCGAACAGGTTCACCTGGCCGACGGAGGTGATCGAGTCCGCCTCCAGCGTGGTGCCGACGACCGATAGGAGCTGGGCCCGGTTCCCGCCGGAGCCGTCGTCGAAAACGTCGATCGCCGCGGCCCGCAGGGTGGCGCCGGAGACTTGCAGGTCCACTTTGGTTCCGGCGAGCGTGGCGCCGGAGGCGCCGAGCGTCAGGTCCGCCAGCGTACTCGTGGCGCCGGTGGCGAGGTCGGTCTCGACGACCGACGCGGCGTCGGTCAGTTCGAGGACGCCGCCGTTGACGACCGTCGCCCCGAACGCGGCGTCCCCGGACACCGTCGTCGTACCGCCCAGCACCTTCGTGCCGCCGCCGAACAGGCTCGTGCCCGCCAGCGTGGCGTCGCTGTTGAACGTGGCGAGGCCGCTGGTGTCGAGGGCACCGCTGCTGGTGAACGATCCCGCGTTCAGCGTGAGCGTCGTGAAGTCGACGTCGGCGCCGGTTTTGAAGTCGTAGGTCGTCCCGTTGAACAGGGCGTCGGCGGCTTTGAACACGCCGCCGGTCTCCACGGTGATCAGCCCGGAGGTGCCGGTCAGGTTCTGCAACACGCCGGCGGCGTTCTTGGTATCGACCGTGCCGTTGACGGTGAGGGAGCCGCCGTTGGTGACGTTCGTCACGCCCAGCGAGGCGGAGCCGTCCACCGTCATCGAGCCGCCGGTCACCCCGGAGGCGCCGAAGGTCGTGCCGTTGTGGCTGAGCGGCACGGCGCCGGAATCGACGGTGACGACGCCGGGGTTCCCGCCGTCGAGCACCGTCAGCGTGCCGCCGTTAGAGTCGTCCAGTTGGAACGTGCCGGCGCCGACGATCAGCTTGGTGGGGGCGCCGGGGCCGCCGATCGTCACGCCGGAGGAGCCGGTGACGACCAGTTCGCCGGCGCCGTACTTCTCGACGGAGCCGGACATCTGGACGCTGTCGACGGTGTTGCCGGTGCCGGTGGTGTTGAACACCAACCGCCCGCCGCTGCCGCCGACCGCTGACAGGGCCCCGGCGACGTTCACCGTGGCGCCTTCGAGGCGAATTGTCCCGCCGGCCCCGGCGCCGCCGGTCCCGCCGGTGGCTCCGGATCCCCCGGCCCCGCCGTATCCGCCGTGACCGCCGTTGCTAAAGAAGCCGGATGCCCCAGCGGTCCCCGACGAGCCGCCGGTGCCGCCGGTGCCGCCGCTGCCGGAGGATCCCGCGGCGCCGTCGGCCGACAGATCGCCGGAGACGGTGAGGGTGCCGCCGGCGACGAGTTCAAACGCACCGGCGCCGGCCCCGCCGTCGCCGCCGTTCCCACCATCGCCGCCGGATCCGCCGGATCCGCCGGATCCGCCGGCGGCCTGCCCGTTGTCGCCGATCCCGCCGACTCCGCCCGTCCCGCCGCCGCCGCCGCCAGATCCGTCGCTGCCGGCCCCGCCGCCGCCGCCGCCGGAGAGCGAGTCGGTATTTAAGGCGTTCCCGGCGAAGTCGCCGTCTTCCGAGAAGTTCTGGCCGGCGCCGCCCGTGCCTCCTGTGAATCCGTCTGCGAAGGAGGGCCCCTCCTGGCCTCTCGCACCGGTTCCGCCGGCCAAGCCGGCGGCGCCGTCGCCGCCGGCGGCGGTCTCCGTGTTGCTGAAGCCGGCGTCGCCGTCGCCGCCGTCGCCGCCCGCGGTGCCGTTCGACCCGGGGCCGCCGCCGGTGCCGGGGTTATCGGTGGACAAGCCGGCGTCGCCGCCGCCGTCGGCGCCGGTCGTGCCGACGGCGGAGATGTCGAACGTCGCTGTAGCCGGCACCGTGATGTTCCCGGTCGCGTTCACCGACAACGGCTTGGTGCCGACCGCCTCGATCTCGTCGCTGGCCAAGAACGTCAGGTCCCCGGCGAAGGTCCACTTGGCGGTGGATCCAGTCACGTCCGCGGTGACGTTCGTGCCGCCGAGGCTCGTCACGGCCGTCTTGGCGCCGTTGCCGATGGACGCGTCCCCGGTGACGTAGACCGATCCGTCGGAGCTGTCGAACTCAATCGTCCGCCCCGCGGCCCACGCCGTGGCCGGCGCCAAGGTCGTCGCGAAGGCGAACGCCGCGGCCGGCAGCCAGGGCAACGCCCGCCGGAACCAGCGCTGCAACGTCCGAACTTTGGACGGCGCCGCAGCTTGGCGGGACGAGCGGGCAGAAAACGCGGAGGGACGACGCATCCGTGCGGCAACCGTAGGGGGGGAATGTGGGAACCCAGGCGGTTTCACCGACGTGATCAGAACCTGGGCGAGCGCCTGAACCGCGACAACGGCCCGGACAGCAAGAGTTCTATCGGCCGTTCCAACCCGCCCTGAACACGATCACACAGACCGTTAAGACCGTTTAATCGCCGCAGGCCGGTTTCCCGTTACAACCTGTCTTCCGGCCGCGAGGGGAATGGGGGGGGAGTCCACGGGCTCCCGTCGCAGACCGCCCGTCACAGATGCGACGTGACGGCGAACCGGGTTTGTCAGAAGACCTTCGTCAGGGGACGGTCGCGAATTCGCCGCTGTTCAACAGCGCCCAACGGAGGTCTTCCAAGCCGCCGTCGGTCCGCGTCAGCGGGGTGAGCCGGCGGCGCTCCCGCGGCGTCGGCCGCCGGGACAGGGCCGCGAGGAACACGCCGTCGACGCCGCCCCCGCCCGACTCCGCGGACCGGACGGCGTCCGCGGTCGCCTCGCCGTTCATCAGGGCCAACGCCCGGGGAATATCGGTGGCGGGCGAGAGGTCCTCGGCGTTCTCGTCGTTGCCCTGCCGGCGGACGAACTCCGCGACCCACTCGTCGCGGGCCGCCGGGTCGATCGACTGACCGGACAGCGCCGCCAGCGAGTCGAACGTCTGCTCCACCGTGAGCGGCTTCAGATAGCACCGCGTGAACAGCGGGGCCTGCCCGGCCACCGGTTGATCCACGACGTTCTCCGCCGTGGCGGCCCCGCTCAACCGGTACAGCCGGGTCGCGGTCAGGGTCGCGTACAGGTCCCGCACGTCGTAGCCGGTGGCGACGAATCGGTCTGTGAGAGCGTCCAACGCCGCCGGGTGCGACGCCGGATTGTGCGGGCCGAGATCGTCCACCGGATTGACCAAACCGGCCCCGAACAGGTGGGCCCACGCCCGATTGACGAACGCCTTGGCCGGCAACCGGCGATCATCGGACAGCAGCAGTTTGGCGAGCTTCTCGCGACGACCCGCGGCGGCCTCGATCGTTTCGCCGGCGTACTTGGGAAAGGTCGCCTTCATCACGCCGCGGCGGGTTTCGTAGAACGTCGGCCCGCCCTCGTCCCTCGCCCGCAGCGTCGCGACGCGGTCCCCGCCGTCCACCGAGCGGTTCACCACCTCGGTGCCTTTGAAGAACGCGTTGAGTTCCCAGAACCGCTCTTGGGACCACTCCGCCCCGCCGTTGCGGGGGTGGTCGTGGCACTGCATACATTGCACCCGCGTGCCCAACAGCACCCGGGCCGTGACCGCCGTCGCGGGGACCGCTTGATTGTTCACATGGGCGACGAGGAAGTTCGCCGCGGGAGCGGCCCGCACATCGCCGGTCGCGGCGATCAGTTCCGCAGCGACGAAATCCCAGCCGACGTTCCGCTCAAACTGGTCGGCGAGGTGCGACCGCAACCCGGCCCGGTCCACGCCGTCGCGGGGGTCGCGGCCGACAAGCGCCGTCGTCCAACGCTCGGCGAGATGGGCTGAGAACGACTCAGCGGACAGCAGTCGATCCAGTTCCCGCTCCCGGCGATCCGGCCGGTCGTCCGTGAGGAACTGGGTGACGGCCGCGGGCGGCGGGGCGTGCCCGGCCAGATCGAGCCACGCCCGCCGCAACCACTCGCCCGGCTCCGCTTCGGGGGAGGGGGCGACTTCCGCCTCCGCCCAACCGGCGACGAGGGCGGCGTCGATCGCCGCGACCATCTCGCCCGACGAGACCGCCGGAACCGTCGGTCGCACGTCCGGCTCCGGCGACGCCGGCGGAGCGGGGAACAGATCCGGCGACGGCTGCGGCGACAGATCCACAAGCGACGGCAACGGACCCACCACAGCGGGCGAATCGACCGGGGCGGACGGAACGACCGGGGCAGGCGACGGCCGCACCACGACCGCGTCCGGCTCCGCTTCGCTCACCGCCACCTCCGCAGGCTCAACATCGGGTCCGAAACGAAACACGAACGCCAGCCCGCACAGCAGGGCCAGCGACGCCGCCAACGTCAGCGGCGTCCGCCACCGATTCGCGGCGGACGTCGGCGGCTCTTCCGCCAGCCGGATCGCCGGCAGGGAATGGGACGACAACGTCCCCGCCGCATACGACAGCGTGCCGTGCACCGCCGTCAGGTCGAGGTACGCCCGCATCACCGCCGGATCGGACAACGCCCGCCGTTCCAGCGCCCGCAGACCGGCTTCGTCCAACCGCCCTTCGTGCAGCGCGTGCAGCGCGTCGGCGAGGCGGCGGTCGATGGTCATCTTCAGTTTGATCGTCACGTGGTCACCCCCGTCGTCGGGGCGCCGAGGGCGGTTAACTCGCGGCGGACGCACTCCGCCAACGTCTTCTTGATCCGGCCGAGCGATTGATACACGGCGTTCACCGGTCGCCCCAGCATCGCCGCCACGTCCTTCCCCTGGACCTCGTCGCCGCTTGCGGCGGGGGTGTAGCGCCGCGTCAGCAGGTCGCGGTCCTTGGCGGACAGTTTCTCCACGCAACTCTCCAACACCCGGCGGCGTTCCTCCCACAGACCAGGGTCGGCCTCGGCCTCCCGGGCGACCGCGGCCACGAACTCGTCGGAGAACCGCAGTCGATCGCGGCCCCGCTTCTCACGCCATTTCAGCACCTCATAGGTCGCCACGGTGGCGCTCCAGGCATTGAAGTTCGTGCCCGGCTCAAAGGTGTGGGCTTTGCGCCAGATGGCGAGGTTGGCGTTCTGCAAGACTTCTTCCGCGTCCGCGGGACGGCCGACCTGACTGAGAATCGTCAGGAACAGCCGCCGCTGGGACGACGTGAAGTCACGCAGGAACTGCTCGTCGGGTTCGGGCATGGAAGAGGGATGAGCCGCGACCGAGGGGAGCGTTGGGGGCGACCCGGAAGCGCTCCCCCCGGTCGCGGCGAACGGAGATCACCCGATCAGGTCGGCGATCGGGCGGCCGCCGTTGGCGAGCTTCATCGGGCGGCCGGTCTTGGAGGTGTGGCCCTTGTCCAGCGGGATCCCGATGGCATGGGCGACGGTCGCCCACAGGTCGCCCGGCAGGTAGCTGGCCCCTTCGACCCGCATCCCGTCGGAGGAGGTTTCGCCGACGGCCCGGCCGCCGACCAGTCCGCCGCCGCCCACCATCACGCTCCAGCTGCGGGCCCAGTGATCGCGGCCGACGTTCTGGTTGATCCGCGGCGTCCGGCCGAACTCGCCCATGCAGACGACGACCGTGTCCTGCAACATGCCGCGCTGCTTGAGGTCCGCGGTGAGGCCGGCCAGGCCGGCGTCCAGCGTGGGCAGCTTGTTGTTCTTCAGGGTGTTGAAGACGTCGTTGTGCAGGTCCCAGCCGCCGTAACCGACCTCCACGAACGGCACGCCGCGCTCCACGAGGCGGCGGGCCATCAGCAGGCCGCGACCCAATCCGCCGCCGCCCATGCCCATGCCGGCGTCCGGCTCGTACATGCCGCGGGTGGCTTCGTCTTCCTGCTCGATCTTGAAGGCGTCCATCTGGGACGAGGTCATCAGCTTGACGGCCTTGTCGTAGACGTCGGCGTGCGCCTGGGGGGCGTCGCCGCGGCCGCTGCGGATGAAGTTGTTCTCCAGTTCGTTCAACATCGCCAACCGGTTCTGGAGGCGCTGCGGCGTCACCCAGCGGTTGGTGGCGTTCTTGATCTGGCCGTTGCTGCTCACTTCGAACGGCGCGTGCTTCATGCCGAGGTAGCCGCTCTGCCCGCCGCCGGAGGAGATGGAGATGAACGCGGGGATCTCCAGGGCGTCCAGCTTGCCGGCCTTCTCAAATTCGTAGCTGACCACGCTGCCGAACGCCGGGTGGGTCGCGGTCACCTCCGGGCGGAAGCCGGTCTTCATGAAGTACCGGCCGCGGTCGTGGTCGGCTTCGATGCTGCTCATCGCCCGGACGACGGACAGTTCGTCCATCATCATCGCGGTTTTGGGCATGTGCTCCGAGATTTGCAAGCTCGCCCCTGGTGTCGATCGGGTTGAACTCGCCGCCGGTGTTCGTGCCGGGCTTGAGGTCCCAGATATCGATCGTCGGGGCGCCGCCGCCCAGCCAGACGAGGATCACCGCTTTGCCGCTCCGCCGCACTTCCTCGGCGTTGGCCTCCAGGTGCGAGAGGAATTGCAGCGCGGGGATGGTCGCGGCGCCGGCGGCCATGTGCCGCATGAAGTGACGGCGGGAAGTCTGGTCGGTGGCGAACATGGCGGGAACCTTCAGGAACAGGGGTCGGGAAGTGAGCGGGGGACAAAACGCCGTGCCGGTTTCTCAAGCCGACGGGCGGGGGGCGTGAGTTCCGAACTCACTTCACGCAGCCTTCATTGAACGAAGCGGCCTTCATTTAACGAAGACGAACTCATTGGCGTTCAACAACGCCCAAAAGAGGTCCTGGTAGCCGTAGATCGGTTTCTCGCTGCCGCGGATCAACATCGCCGCGGCGGACTTTTCCTTGCCCAGCGGCTGGCGACCCAGCGAGGCGAGGAACAACCGGGTCACGGCCTCTTCCGGGTTCTTCGTGGAGCCCAACACGCGGTTCAGGTAGCTGCCGGGCTCCGCGGAGATCGCCTTGGAGGTCAACTCGCCGTTCATCATCATCAACGCCTGCGGGATCGAGCCGTTGAAGGTGGTGGATTCCGTCAGATCGTCGGTGCCGAAGGCGGTGATGAACTGCCCGAGCCACTGGCGCTTCTGGGCCTCGATGGATTCCCAATCGCTATTGCCGGCCTTCTGGGCTTCGGTGGCGATCAGCAGGGAGTCGTACAGTTGCTCCGCGGTCATCCGCTTAACGGCCATGTGGCTGAACAGCGGGGTCTCGCCGGCGGCCGGGTCGTCCACCGAGTTCGCCTTGGTGGCTTCGCTGGTCAGCCCGTACGCCTGCGAGCGGGTGATCCAGCCGATCAGCCGGCGAACGTCGTAATTGCTCTCGACGAATCTCGCGGTGAGGTAGTCCAGCAGTTCCGGATGGCTGGCGGAGTTGTGGGGACCCATGTCGTCGACCGGCCGGGTGAAGCCGTAGCCGTGGAAGTGGCCCCAGGTGCGGTTCACGAAGGCCCGGGCGACCTGATCGGTCACCGCTTTGGCGGATTCGCTGGCCTGCGGGAAGCCTTCGTCGTTGGGTTCGAGCCCGGTGAGGGCGGTGGCGAAGGCGGTGCGGCGGTCAGTGTCCCGGCCTTCGCCGAAGACCTCGCCGAACGCCTCGGGATAGGCGACCAGCATCAGGCCGGACCGCTTTTCGAAGTACACCGGGCCGTCCAGCGGCTTGCGGAGCAGTTCGGCGTACTTGAACTCGTTCTGGCCGGACTGCGGATCGAACTCCTCATGATCGACCCGGCGGGCGCTTTTGAGGATGCTGTTGAACTGCCAGAACTGATCCTGCTTCCAATCGTTGAACGGGTGGTTGTGGCATTGCGTGCACTGCACCTGCATGCCGAGCAGCAACCGGGTCGCCTTGGCGGTCGCCTGGATGCCGTCGTCGTCGTCGACCATCTGGGAGAGCAGGAAGTTCGTGGCGCCGTTCTCCTCAAAGTGCCCCTCGGCGGTGATCAATTCGAAGACCACTTCGCTCCAGGGCACGTTGCGGGCGAAGGCGTTGCGGAAGAACCGCCGCATCCCCAGCCGGCTGGTGTTGTCCGGCTGCCCCTGGCCGATGGCGAGGTTCGTCCAGACCGTGCTGAAGTGACGGACGTAATCCGGCGATTCCAGCAGCGCCGCAATTGTTTCGGGCCGCTTGGACTCTGACTTGTCCCGTTCGAACGCCAACACCGCGTCGGCGTCCGGGATATGGCCGCCGAGGTCCAGCCAGATGCGGCGGAGCCACTCGGCGTCCTTCGCTTCGGGGGAGGGCTGCACGCCGTTCTCGTCCCAACTGCGGGCGATGAGGCGGTCGATCTCCGCAATGATCGCGGCGTCGCGATCGCCGCGAACGCCCTCGGGGCCGGTCTCCGCGGCGACCGCGGCGGCGGGGCCGACCGTGGACAGCAGCGGGGCCATCGCGAGGGTGAAGACTGCGGCGAGCGGTCGGAAGATCATCGGCGTGGCGGGTCGGAGCGGCGGTCGAGACGATTCCCGGGGGGCGGTCCCGGGGGGCGGGCGAAACGCCTGCGGGGACGACACACTTACCCGACCCCGCCGCGGCACGTTCGTCGGAAAACGAGCCGATCCGCAGAATACGCCCCGCAAAGTCCCCCATCCCGGAGTTCCCCCGATGTCCCGCCCGGTCGCCGCCGCCCCTGTCGCCGCCCCCGTCGCCGCCGTGGCCCACCCGGCCGCCCCCTCCCTCGACAGCCTGCTCGCCGGCCGCTGCGTGCCCTGTGAAGGGGGCGTGCCCACGCTGACGCCCGCGGAGGTCGCCGCCCGCCTCGCCCTGCTGCACGGCTGGGAGACGACCGACGACGGCGCCGCGATCCGGCGGGAGTGGAACGCCGGGACGTTCGTGAACGCCCTCCTCTTCTTCCAGCAGGTCGGCGAGATCGCGGAGGAGCAGGGCCATCACCCGGACCTGCACCTGACCGGCTACCGGCACGCCGCGGTCGTGCTGACGACGCACGCGGTCGGCGGATTGACGGAGAACGACTTTATCCTCGCCGCGAAGTTCGACGCGCTCCCCGCCCCGCGAGCCGCGGGGGCGTGATAGAGTGTCGCGTTCGCCCTCCCGTTCGGTTCCCCGCCCGTGCGTCTCGTCTTCAACCCGCTGCCGCCGGCCGGCGGCGGCCGGCCGGTCAATCGGTCCGTGCCGCTGGACCGGCCGGTGCTGTTCTTCGGTCGGCATCCGGACTGCGACGTGACGCCGCAGGGCAGCGTGAAGGTCTCCCGTCGGCACTGTTGCGTCGCGGAGGCCAGCGGTCGGGTGCGGGTGCGGGACCTCGGTAGCCTGAACGGCACCTGGGTGAACGACCGCGCGGTGCGTCGGGAAGCCCCGCTGACGCCCGGCGACGTGCTGCGGGTCGGCGACGTGGCCTACAAGCTGGAACGGGTCACCGTGTTTCAAGATCCGTCGCAGAGCGGGATGATCTCCATTCCCATGCCCGCCGGCCCGGTGCCCGACGACAAACCGACCTCCGGCGACGGCGACGACCTGTCCACCGTGAAAGACACCGGGACCGACAGTTCGTCCGACGTCGTCCCGCTGTAACGCGAGGCGAGCGGAGGGGCGTCAGCTCCCCGTGCCTGCTGTAACGCGGCCTGCCACGCCCCGCCCCCTGTGCTGTCCCTCCCGTGCGTGCGGCGAGCGAGCCGCTATTGTTGGCGGGTGACGCCACGGGGGGCTGACGCCCCCGCGCTCGCCTTTGCAGATCTTCATGACCGATTTCGCCCCCGTCGCCGCCCGCCTGTCCGCCTCCGCGGGGGCGAACCGGGAGGCGTTGTTCGAGCTGCTGCGGGTCCCCAGCGTGAGCGCGGATCCCGCTCATCGAGGCGACTGCCGCACCGCCGCGGCGTGGGTTCGCGACTTTCTAGGAACGCCGGCTGTACCGCGGAACTGGTCGAGACGGGAACCGCAGACGCCCCCGGGCACCCGATCGTCCTGGCGAAATCGAAACCGATCGCCGGCGCCCCGACGCTGCTGGTCTACGGGCATTACGACGTGCAGCCGCCGGACCCGCTGGACCTGTGGACGACCCCGCCGTTCGAGCCGACGGTGCGGAATCTTCCCAACGGCGAGCCGGCGGTGTTCGCCCGCGGGGCGACGGACGACAAGGGGCAGATGCTCACGCATCCGCTGGCGGTCGCGGCGTGGCACGCCGCGGCGGGCGGGCCGCCGGTGAACGTCACGTTCGTCATCGAGGGGGAAGAAGAGGTGGGCAGCGACCACCTCGACGCCTTCCTGGAATCGCACAAGGCGGAACTGGCCTGCGACGCGGCGGTGATCTCCGATACCAGCCAGTTCGCCCCCGGCGTGCCCGCGATCTGCTACGGCCTGCGGGGCATCACCGCGTGCGAGGTGACGGTGACCGGCCCGCAGGCGGACCTGCACAGCGGGTTGTTCGGCGGCAGCGTGGACAACCCGGCGACGGCGCTTTGCCGGGCGATCGAATCGCTGCACGATCCGGACGGACGGATCAACGTCGAGGGCTTCTACAACGACGTCGTCCCACCGACCGACGCCGAGCGGGCCGCCTGGGCCACGCTGCCCTTCGACGAAGCGGAGTTCCTGAAGACGACCGGCTCGCCCCGCACCTGGACGCCCCCGGGGGCGACGGTGCTGGAAGGTCAGTGGGCTTGGCCGACCGCGGAGGTGAACGGCCTCACCGCTGGCTATCAGGGGCCGGGGCCGAAAACGATCATTCCGGCGACCGCGACCGCGAAGCTGTCGTTCCGCCTCGTCCCGAATCAGGATCCGGACAGGATCCTCGCCCTCGTCACGGAGCACTTGAAAACCCACGCCGGCGACGGCGTGACGCTGGAGGTCGCCCCCTACCACGGCGCCCCCGGGGTGCGGTTCGGAACAGACTCCGCCCCGTTCGATGCGGCAAAGCGGGCCATCGCCGCCGCCTTCGGGACGGAGCCGGTGCTGATCCGCGGCGGCGGGTCGATCCCGGTGGTGCGGAGCCTCGGCGAACTGCTCGGCTGCCCGGTGCTGCTGCTCGGCTGGGGACAGGAGACCGACGGGCTGCACAGCCCGGACGAGCATTTCTCGCTGGACGCCTTCGAGCGCGGCGCCCTCGCCAGCGCCCGGCTGATGTGGGAGATGAGCCGCTAGCCGCGACCGCCGGGAGCGCGTCGTCGTCGTTTACGCGCCTCGACGCGCTCCCTTCGGTCGCGGCGAACCGGTACGTTCTCCGGCATGTTGGACCTGAACACCATCGCCGAGAACGCGGACGTCGTCGCCGCGAATAACCGTCGCCGCGGCGTGAACGTTGATCTGCCCCGCTTACTCCTGCTCCGGGAGCAACGGTCCGGGCTGATCCAGCGGTCCGAATCGCTCAAGCACGAGCAGAAGGCGACCGGCGCCGGCATCCCGAAGGCGTCGCCGGAGGAGCGGAAAACCCTGATCGCCCGGACCGGCGAGTTGAAGAAGGAGGCCGCCGCCGCCGGCGACGAACTCGCCGCGGTCGAGGCGGAACTGCATGAGATCCAGACTCTCATCCCAAACCTCACGCATCCGGACGCCCCCGACGGCGGGGAGCACGACGGCCGCACGCTGCGGGAGGTGGGCCAGCGGCCGAACTTCGATTTCGCCCCGCTGGACCATGTGGAGCTGTGCGAGAAGCACGGGCTGGTGGACTTCGCCGCCGCGGCGAAAACGACCGGGGCCGGGTTCTATTTTCTGGCCCGGGAGGCGGTGCTGCTGGAACTCGCGTTGGTGCGGTACGCGATCGAGAAGGCGACCGCCGCGGGGTTCATCCCGCACACCACCCCGGACCTCGCCCGGGCGGAGGTGTTGCAGGGCACGGGATTTAATCCGCGGGGCGACGAGACGCAGATCTACAGTGTGGCGGGCACCGATCTGTCGCTGATCGCCACCGCGGAGATCACCCTCGGCGGGATGAAAGCGGGGGCTGTGTTCGACCCCAGTGAGTTGCCGCTGAAGCTCGCCGGTGTGTCCCACTGCTACCGCACAGAGGCCGGGGCGTACGGCAAGGCGACCCGCGGGCTGTACCGGGTGCACCAGTTTACGAAGGTCGAACTGTTCGCCTTCACCGCCGCGGACGTGGGCGTCAGCGGGCGGATGCACGGGGAGATTCTGGCCTTGGAAGAGGAAATCTTCACCGATCTCGGCCTGCCGTACCGGGTGCTGGACATCGCCGCCGGCGATCTCGGCGGACCGGCGTACCGCAAGTTCGATCTCGAAGCCTGGATGCCCGGCCGCCAGCTTCCCAAGGAACAGGGCGGCTCCGGGAACCGCGGCGCCTGGGGCGAGGTGACGAGTTGCTCGGACTGCACCGACTACCAGGCCCGCCGCCTCGACGTGCGGGTGAAGCGGACGGACGCCGACGGCAAACCGGCGAAGGGCACCGATCTGGTGCACACGCTCAACGGCACCGCGATCGCCGTCAGCCGGGCCTTGATCGCCCTGCTGGAGAACAATCAGCGGGAAGACGGCACGATCGACGTCCCCGAGGTCCTGCCGCCCGCTGTGCGGGTTTGATCGAATCGGTTAGAGGCTGTTGCAGAACCGAGGTCGCACCAACCCGAAGCGCCAGCGGGGGCCGCTCTTCGGTTGTTCTCGGAGTTTGGTGACGCGGGCGGCGCCCGCGTCCCTCGCTGACGCTGCGGGTTGGTCAGGCAACAGCTTCGTCGCCTCGACCGAACGGGGCGCGGGAAGGCAGATCGGGCCGCCGCGGTGCAGATGACGCCCGTCGCCCCCCGCCGTACCCTGCCCGCATGACCGCCTTCGCCCCCCGCGGCTCCAAAGCTGCCCTGTCCAAAGCTGCCCTGTCCAAGGCAGAACTGGAGGCCGCCGACGCCCCGTTCGCTCCGAAGTTCGGCGCCGACGGGCTGATCCCGGCGATCACGGTGGACGCCGGGGACGGCACGGTCCTCATGCAGGCGTACATGAACGCGGACAGTCTGTCGCAGACGTTGGTGAAGGGCGAGGCGGTGTACTGGTCCCGCAGTCGGCAGGAGATCTGGCATAAGGGGGCCACCAGCGGGCAGGTGCAAACGGTCGTCGAACTGCTGACGGACTGCGATCAGGATTCGATCCTGCTCCGCGTCCACCAAGCCGGCGGCGGAGCCTGCCACACGGGGCAGCGGTCCTGCTTCTACCGACGGGCGCCGCTGGGGGCGGGGACGGACGTGTCGCTTGAACCGTCGTCGGTCGCGTCGTCCGGCGAGCGAGCGGGCGCGTCGTGAGCGGGTCGCACCTGACGGTCGTCCGCCGGATCGAGTTCTGCGCCGGGCACCGGTTGCTCGGCCACGAGGGCAAATGCGCCTCGCTACACGGACACAACTACGCCGCGGAGTTTCATGTCGTCGCCGAAGAGCTCGACGCGGTCGGCCGCGTGGTCGACTTCGGGGCGATCAAGGAGCGGCTCAAAGGCTGGATCGACCGCGAATGGGATCACGGCTTCCTGCTGTGGGAGGAGGACGCCGCGGCGATCGCCGCGGTGCGAGCGGTCGAACCGTGCAAGCTGTTCACCCTGCCCCAGAACCCCACCGCGGAGGTGCTGGCGGACTACCTGCTGACCCGCGTGTGCGGCCCGCAACTGGATGATCTGGGCGTGACGTGCGTGCGGGTCGAACTGTGGGAAACGCCCAACTGCCGGGCCGTCGCGACCCTGCACAGATAACGCTGCCCGCGTCACTCACACAGCCTGCGTCACGCCGAGGCCCCGCGGGGCCTCGGCGTTACGCATCCCCGCGGGCCGTCATCGCGGCGACGGCGAACCACTCCCGTGGGTCGGTCCAGACGGCGTCGAACGTGAAGCCGGCCTCCGCGGCGAGGCCGCCCAGCATGTCGCGGGTGAACTTGTGGCTGTTCTCGGTGTGAATCGACTCGCCCGCGGCGAACTCAAATCGCCGGCCGGCCACGTCGACGACGCGGGGGGCGTCCGTCACGAGGTGCATTTCGACCCGGCTCCCCGCCGCGTCCCAGCGGGCTTCGTGGCGGAACTGATCGGTGGGGAAGTCGGCGCCCAACTCGCGGTTGATGCGGACCAGCAGATTGCGGTTGAAGGCGGCGGTCACGCCGGCGGCGTCGTCGTAGGCGGCTTCGAGGGTCGCGGCGTCCTTCGCGAGATCCGCCCCCAGGATCAACCCGCCGCCGGTGCCGATGGCTTTCCGAAAGATCCGCAGCGCCGCCGCGGCGGCCGGCAAAGCGAAGTTCCCGATCGTGCTGCCCGGGAAGAAGCCGACCCGCCGCCGGTGCGGCGGCAGCGCCGGGAGCGTCACCGGCTGGGTGAAATCCCCCGCCACCGGCAGCACCGGCAACCCCGGGTACTCCGTTCGCAACGTCGCCGCGACCCCTTCGAGGAACGGCCCGCTGATGTCCAGCGGGACGTACGCCGCCAGCGGGGCGCCGGCGTCGCGGCAGGCGTCCAGCAGCACGCGGGACTTCTCGCTGTTCCCGCTGCCGAACTCAATCAGCACGGCGTCCGGGCCGATAAACCGGGCGATGCGCTCCGCTTCAGCGGCGAAAATCGCGGCTTCGGTGCGGGTCGGGTAGTATTCCGGCAGGGCGGTGATCTGTTCGAACAACCGACTGCCGGCGTCGTCGTAGAAGTACTTGCAGGGCAGCGACTTCGGCTCGCCGGACAGGCCGGCCAGCACATCGGCGAGAAACGTCGGGTCCGGGTCGGCCATGTGGGCGGGGATCTGGCGGGGGCGAGCGTGGTGTCGTAGCATCCACGCACGCGGTTCCCACCGCGAATCGTTCGGAGAGGTGGCAGAGCGGTCGAATGCACCGGTCTTGAAAACCGACGTCGGTTCACGCCGACCGCGGGTTCGAATCCCGCCCTCTCCGCTTTCCCTGTTCCGCTTCCCCGGTTCCTCGGATCGTAGCCATGGCTGCGGTTTGAGCCCGAGAACCCAAGGTTCGGCGATGTCCGCGGAGGCCGACCTCATCGCCCGCCTGTGCTGTGAAGGCCGGGGCGTGCCCGCGGAGACCCTCACCGCCGTGGTCACCCTGGCGGTGGAGATCGCCCGGGAGGGACGCGAGGGACGGCGGGTCGGCACGCTGTTCGCCATCGGAGACTGCGAGGCGGTCCGGGCCGTCAGCCGGCCGCTGATCCTCGACCCGCTGCACGGGCACCCCTGCGAAGTGCGGCATATCTCCTCCAACGATCTGCGGGAGACCATCAAGGAACTCGCCCAGTTGGACGGCGGGTTCGTGGTGGAAGAGGACGGCTCCGTCTGCCATGCCGCCCGGTACTTCGACACCCGCAGCGCCGGCGTGTCGCTGCCGCTGGGCCTGGGCAGCCGGCACATGGCGGCGGCGTCGGTGACCAGGGAGACCGCCGCGGTCGCGGTGGTGGTCAGCGAGTCCGCCGTCGTGCGGGTGTTTCACGACGGGGCGATGGTCAACGAGATCACCCCGGAACTCTGGCTGCTGCGCCGGTACGGATTGCTGAAGGACGACCCCACCGTCGGCGACGCCGGCGGAACCATCGTTGAACAGGCCGGCGGCATCGCGATCGCCGCGGCGTCCGAAGGCGGAGAGCGAACGGCGGAGGGCTGAAGGATGGGATCGGTCGTCTAGAATCGGTTCCCTCCGCCTTCCGCCCTCTCACGTCCGCCTTGAACCAAGAGCCCGACACGCTGCCCCTCGGCCCGTTCCGGTTCGGTCCGGCGGGGGTGCGAATCGCCGGCCGGCCGACCGTCGACGCCTTCGCCGGTCCGCTGCGGTTCGCGTTGTGGTGCCAGAAGGGCGCCGCGTGGTGGATCGGCGACCTGCTGAACGACGGCGACGACCGCTTCGGAGAGATGTTCAGCCAGGTGTGCGAGGGGCAGATCTCCGCGAGCCTGCTGCAACGGTACGAATCAGTCGCCCGCCGGGTGCCGCCGGAGAACCGTCGGCCGAACCTCTCCTGGAGCAGTCACGCCGCGGTCGCCCGGCTGCCGGGGATCTCGCAGCGGCGGTTGCTCAAGAAGGCGGAGGAGAACGGCTGGAACAGTTCCATCCTCGCCCGCCGAGCCCGCGCCGAACTGGCCCGGCTCAAAGCCGCCGGCGAACCCGTCGGCGACGGCCCGCCGGAGCGCGGCGGAGACGACGACGACGACCGCGGCCCCCGGGCCGAACCGGCGTTTCGGGAAGAACTGCACCTCGAACCGCTTCCGTCTGACCCTCAGCCTGGCGACGCCGCGGCGACCGATGCGGGGGCGGGGGAATGAACAGTCGGTCGCTGTTCGAGGGCCTGTCCGGCGCCATGGACCGGCGCTGGCTGCGCACGCTGACCGGCCGGCCCCGCTCCGGCGACGCCAACGCCGGGCCGCGGGCGGACGCCGCCGCCTGGCTCGTGCAGTTGCGATGGGTCGCGGCGGCGGGGCAGCTCGCCACGATCGCGGCGGTCTGCTGGGGGCTGGATCTGAATCTGGCGCCCGGCCCGCTGCTGTGGGTCGTCGCGGCGACCGCGGGGACGAACGTGGTCCTCGCCGCCTGGCTCGCCACCCACCCGGAGCACGGCCCGCCGGGCGAGCCGGACCGGGCCGTCGTGCCGGTGCTGGGGGCGGCGATGCTGCTGGACGTCGCCCTGCTGACGGCGTTGCTGTACTTCAGCGGCGGGCCGAACAACCCGTTTTACGGGTTCTATTTCGTGAACCTCGCCCTCGCCGCCGCCCTGCTGCCCACCCGCTGGGCCTGGGCCTGCGACGGCGTCGCGGTCTGCGGATTCGCCCTGCTGCTGACCGATCACGTCCCGCTGTCCGACATCCCGGTCGCCCAGCCGCCGTTGCTCAGCGGCGGGGCGGTCACGCAGCTGACGGCCGGCCGGTTCGTCGCCTTCCTGACGTGCAGCGGGACGGTGGTGTACTTCGCCACGCTGCTGCGGGACCGCGTCCGCCAGCGGGACGACCGGGTGCGGGCGATGGAAACGGAACTGGCGCGGGCCCAGAAGCTCGAAGCCCTCGGCACGCTCGCCGCCGGCGCCGCCCACGAACTGAGCACCCCGCTGGGGACGATCGCGGTGGTGGCGAACGAGATCAGCCGCCGGATCGAACGGGCCGCGGGCACCGCCCCCTCCTTGGAGATTCGCAAGCGAAACCTGCGGGACGTGCGATTGATCCGCGGCGAGGTGCGGGCCTGCCGGTCGATTTTGGATCGGATGAGCGTCGACGCCGGCGACGCGGTCGGCGAGGAACCGACGGCGGTGACCCCGCTGGCCCTCGTCCAGGAAGCCCTCACCGGTCTGCGGGAGCGGGAACGGGACGCGGTGCGGGTGGTCGTCGCGGATGATCTGCCCCCTGACGCGGACGCCGCGTCGCTGCACGTCCCGGTGGTGCGGCTCGCCCAGGCGCTGCGCGGATTGGTGCAGAACGCCGCCTGCGCCGCGGACGGCGGGCCGGTGACGATCGAACTGTCGCGGATCGCCGCCGGTTCCCCCGCCGACTTAACCCGCGGCAGATTGCCGCACAACGACGCGGTGCGGCAGAATGGCGTGAACGATTTATCGTGCGTGCGGATCGCTATACGTGACGACGGTCCCGGGATGTCGCCGGCGGTGCTGGCCCGGATCGGGGAGCCGTTCTTCACCACCAAGGAGCCCGGCCGGGGAACCGGCTTGGGCGTGTTCCTCGCCCGTGCGGTGATCGAGCGGCTCGGCGGTTCGCTGAGCTACGACAGCGCCCCGGGGGAGGGCGCCACGGCTTTTATCGTCCTTCCGGCCCGCCGATCGGCGTGAGCCGCGTCGCCCGTCCGCCCCTTCCGCCCGCATGTCCCTCACCACGCTCACGACCGAACCGACGACGCCCGCCCCCGTCTTCGCCTCGCCTCCGCCCTCCCCCCGCCCCGCGGGGTCGCCCGCGGAGGCTGATCCGGGATGCTGCCTGATCGTCGACGACAGCGACCTGTACCGCGATCGACTCGCGGAGGCGGTCCGCGAACGCGGCTACCGCGTCCTCACCGCCGACGGCTACGACGCGGCGATCGATCAGGTCCGCCGTCAGCCGCCCGGGTTGGCCGTGGTGGACCTGAAGATGCCCGGCCGCAGCGGGTTGGAGGTGGTCAAGGCGCTGCGGGAACTCTCGCCGGAGACGAAGTGCGTGGTGGTGACGGGGTTCGGCAGCATCGCCAACGCCGTGGACGCCATCCACGCGGGGGCGTTGAACTACGTCACCAAGCCGGCGGACGCCGACGAGATCCTCGCCGCCCTGCACCGCGGCGAAGGCGAGCCGGTCGGCCCCAAGGAGTACAACCCGCCCACGCTGGCGGAAAACGAGTGGGAGTACATCCAACAGGTCCTTGCCGATTGCGGCGGGAACATCTCGCAAACCGCCCGGATTCTGGGCATCGAACGCCGCACCCTGCACGCGCAAACTGAAGAAGATGCGGCCGTAGTCAGGCGTGGCGAGCGGCACCGCGTCCGCGTGACGCACCCGTGCGTCGGTGGGTCGCGTCGCGGCGGCGAACGACGATCCGTACGATGCCGGCCGCCGGGGGAGGATCTCGCCCCGGCTCGTCCCCCGTCGTTCGCGTTCCCGTCGCCCGCCGCGCCCCGTGAGCAGTCCCCCGCCCGTCGACGACGCCGCCGTCCCCCCCGCCGCCGTTCCCCCCGTTGCCGGAACAGGCGGCGCGGGACGTGACGGCGGTGCGGTGACGATCACCGACGGCACCCCCGAGGCCGACGACGGCCGGTTCTACTTCCCCGGCTGGGCGAACGCCGTCGTGCTGCCCGGGCTGGCGATCGCCGGCCTGCTGGGCGCCTACGTCGCCGGGATGGTCTACTACGGCGGTTCCCCGGAGAACCTGCTGACCGGCTACAAACCGGTCCAGCCCGTGCCGTTCTCGCACGCCCTGCACGCCGGCCAGATGAAGCTGGACTGCCGGTATTGCCACACCGGCGTGTTCAAAGGCGCCCACAGCAACGTGCCCAGCACCAGCGTGTGTGCGAACTGCCATAACGGAACGAAGGAGAACGGCGTCACCCTGAAGGTCGCCGTGCACACCAACAGCCCGAAGCTCCAGTTGGTCCGCGAAAGCATCGCCACCGGCGCCGCGGTCCCGTGGGAGCGCATCCACGACCTGCCGGACTACGCCTACTTCAACCACAGCGCCCATGTGAATCGCGGCGTGAGCTGCGTGAGCTGCCACGGCCGGATTGACCGGATGGAAGTCGTGGAGCAGGTCGAACCGCTGAGCATGGGCTGGTGCATCGAGTGCCACCGCAACCCGCAGGACGCCCTCCGCCCGCCGGAACTCGTCACGAACCTCGCCTGGGAGTGGAACGAGGACGGACTGAAGAACTACGGCAGCCTGTTCAAGGGTTTCTATGACATGCCCGTGAGGCCGGAGGACACCGCCTCGCCCGAGGCCGTGGACGCCTTCCGCACGAAGTGGGTGGAGAAGTGGCAGGCCGACCGTGACGTCCACCCGAACACCGATTGCGCCACCTGCCACCGTTGATCGTCCCCCCGTCGCTGATTGCCACCCGTCGCTGATTGCCCCCCGTCGCTGATCGTCATGGGACGCTGATCGTCCCGACCGAGCCGCCTGTCCGGTTCGCCCCTGTGCTTTACATCCCGTTCGCTCGCTGCTCGCCCCGCCCCGCATGACCGGTCCCCGTCCCGCCGCCGATTCGTCGCCCGCACCGGCGCCCGCCGCGGGGCCGACCGCCGGCGCGGGGCCGTCCAACGGCGCCAACGGTCGCCGTTACTGGCGCAGCTTGGACGAGGTGCGGAACACGCCGGAGTTCGAAACGTTCCTGCACCGTGAGTTTCCGGAGCAGGCCGACGAACCGGTCGGGTTCGACCGCCGTCGCTGGTTGCAGGTGATGGGGGCCTCCCTGGCGCTCGCCGGCGTGACCGGCTGCCGGTGGGAGAACGAGCAACTGATGCCGATGGCGACCGGCCGCAGCGCCGGCCGCCTGCCCGGCGTCCCGCAACTGTTCGCCACCGCCTGGGAACTCGACGGCGTCGGCCGCAGCCTGCTGGTCAGCTGCGTCGACGGTCGCCCGATCAAGGTCGAGGGGAACGCCGACGACCCCAACGGCCGCGGGGCGAGCAGCGCGTTCGATCAGGCGCTCCTCCTGAACCTCTACGATCCGGACCGCCGCGGCACGGTGATGGCCGGGGCGAACGAGTCCTCGCTGGACGACGCGCTCAGGTCGCTCGACGGGGCGTTGGGCGACGGGGCGGGCAAGACGGCGGTGCTGTGCGAAGCGACCGGCTCGCCGACGCTCGGGCGGCTCCGCGAGCAGGTGACTGCCGCCGGGGCGACCTGGTGCGAATACTCCCCGCTGGCCGCCCCCGCGGGCGCGCCGCGGCCGGTCGTGGATCTGTCGCAGGCGGACGTGATCCTCTGCCTCGACGCGGACCCGCTGGGCGACGACCCCGCCTCCTCGGTGCACAACCGCGCCTGGGCCGCCCGCCGTCGGCCCGAGGACGGGCCGATGAACCGGCTGTACGCGATCGAAAGCCAGTTCAGCGTCACCGGCGCCGCCGCCGATCACCGGCTGCCGCTCAAGAGCACGGCGATCCCCAAGTTCCTGTCGGACCTGCGGAAGGCCCTCGGCGGAGCGAAGGTCGCGGGCAAGGACCGGCCGTCGCGGGTGCTCGCCGCGGTCGCCGACGATTTCGAGATCAGAGAAGAAGTGCGTCGTTCTCTGCGGCGCCCGTCAGCCGGCGGCGGTGCGGGCCGCGGTGAACGCGCTGAACGCGGACCTCGGCAATCACGGCGTTTCTTACTCCGCCCCCGCGGGCGAACCGAGCGAGGGCGTGGTCGACATCAAAACCCTCTGCGAACGCGTGCGGGGCGGCGCCTTCGACACCCTCCTCGTCCTCGGCGGCAACCCGGCGTACGACGCCCCGGCCGACTGCCAGTTCGCCGAGGCCGTCAAGAAGGTGAAGCGGTCCGTCCGCGTCGGGCAGTACCGCGACGAGACGAGCCTGCTGTGCGGCTGGCACGTGCCGATGGCCCACCCGCTCGAACAGTGGGGCGACGTGCGTCTGCTGGACGGCACCTACGCGATCCAGCAACCGCTGATCCAACCGCTGTTCGGCGGCGTGACCAGCGCGGAGTTCCTCGCCCGCCTGCTGGGCGAACCGGCCGCGACCGGCTTCGAACTGACGAAGGCGACGTTCGAGGCGGCGTTCCCCAGCGAAGGGGCTGGCGGCGGCACAACCGCTTGGAAGACCGCCGTTCACCGCGGCTTCGTGGAGGAGACCGCCGCCGAGACGACCGCCGACGCCCCTGCTACCGACGTCGGCGCTACCAACGTCGGCGGCCTTGGCACGACGGTTCCCGAAGGGTTCGAGCTGGTCCTCACCCCCTCGGCCAGCGTGCACGACGGGCGGTTCGCCAACAACGGTTGGCTCCAGGAGGCCCCGGACTTCATCACGAAGCTGGTTTGGGACAACGCCGCGCTGATCTCCCCGGCGGACGCGGACGAATTGGGCGTCGAGCAGGGCGACGGGGTGACGCTGACCACGCCGGCCGGCTCCCTGACGGTGCCGGCGTACGTGCTGGCCGGGCAGGCGAACGGTTCGATCGGGCTGGCGCTGGGCTACGGCCGGACCGCCGCCGGGGTGGTCGGCGGGAACGTCGGGATCTCCGGCGGGGCCTTCATGGACTTCGACGAGGAAGACACGCTCGAGCGAGGGCGTCGGCTTCAACGCCTACCCGCTGTGGCGGACGGCCGCGGACGGGGCGTCGTCGTTCGTCCTCCCCGGCGTGTCGGTGAAGAAAGCGTCCATCGACCACGAATTGGTCACCACGCAGAACCACCATGCCATCGACGAAAACGGCATGGAGCACATGACTAAAGCGGTCCCGATGCTGGTCCGTGAGGCGACGGAACGGCAGTTCGCGGAGCAGCCGACGTTTGCGGACGAACTCGTCCATCACCCGCCGCTGGAAAGCCTGTGGGAGAGCCGAAAATACACCGGCCGCAGTTGGGGCATGGCGATCGACCTGTCCAAGTGCACCGGCTGTAACGCCTGCACGGTGGCCTGCCAGGCGGAGAACAACGTGCCGGTCGTGGGCAAGGATCAGGTGAAACGCGGCCGCGAGATGCACTGGCTGCGGATGGATCGGTACTTCACCCCGAACACGATTCCCGATCAGGCAGAGGGTTCCGACGACGAGGTCGGCTACGAGGTGACGGACAACGCCGCCTGGGCGAACCCGGCGGTCGCGAGCCAACCGTTGATGTGCGTGCACTGCGAGAACGCCCCCTGCGAGCAGGTCTGCCCCGTCGCGGCGACCGTGCACACCGAAGAGGGCCTGAACGCGATGGTCTATAATCGCTGCATCGGCACGCGGTACTGCTCGAACAACTGCCCGTACAAGGTGCGGCGCTTTAACTTCCTGAACTATAACAAGCGGTACGAGGGGGCGAATAAATCCCTCACCGGGATGGTGCTGAACCCGGAGGTCACCGTTCGCGTTCGCGGCGTGATGGAAAAATGCACCTACTGCGTGCAGCGGATTCAACACGCGACGATCCCCGTCGATAACGTCGGCGGCACGCTGGACGACGGCGTGATCCAAACCGCCTGCGGCCAAGCCTGCCCGACGAACGCGATCACCTTCGGGGACCTGAACGACCCGGCCAGCCAGGTTCGGGCCGGGCACGAGAACGGCCGGGCGTACAAGCTGCTTTCCGAGTACAACACCAAGCCCCGCACCGCCTACCTCGCCCGCATCCGCAATCCGCACCCGAGTCTGGAGAAGCGGGAGGCGTACTACCGCAAACTGCCCGAACACCACGGCCACGGAGACCACGGCGCCGGGCACGGCGAACACCACGACGACCACCACGGCGACGACCACCACGGCGACGCGGCCCACGGCGATCACGGGCACGCCGAAGGGGCCGCGCACGACGACGATCACGCGGCCGTCGCTCCGTTGTTGAAGATCATCAGCGTCTAGCTCACCGGCGTTTCGACCTCCGCGTTTCGGCCTCCGCGTTTCGGCGCCTCCCGCGACTTTCCCCGCACGCTTTTCACCCCGTTCCCTTCGCAGCATGGCCGCGGCCGACCCGACCGCCTTCCGCGACGACACCCCCTTCATCGGGCCGGCCCGCGCCGCCGCTGGTGACGGGCGGGAAGTCCGTGCGGTGGGTCACCGACCGCGTCACCGGTCTCGCGTTGCGGGACACGCCCTGGCAGTGGACCGCGGCGTTCGCGGTCAGCCTGCTGCTCACCGTGATGCTGCTGGGGAACGTCGCCTACCTGATCTTCCGCGGGACCGGGGTGTGGGGGAACAACGTGCCGGTCGCCTGGGGCTGGCCGATCGTGAACTTCGTGTTCTGGGTCGGCATCGGGCACGCCGGCACGCTGATCTCCGCGATCCTGTTCCTCTTCCGGCAAAACTGGCGGACGGGCATCAACCGGTTCGCCGAGGCGATGACGATCTTCGCGGTCGTCTGTGCCGGGTTGTTTCCGGCAATTCACGTCGGCCGGATCTGGGTGGTGTACTGGCTCGCGCCGTACCCGAACCAGATGGCGATGTGGCCGCAGTTTCGCAGCCCGTTGCTGTGGGACGTGTTCGCGGTGAACACCTACTTCACCGTCAGTTTGCTGTTCTGGTATATGGGCATGATCCCGGACCTCGCGACGTTGCGGGACCGGGCGCAGAACAAGATCGCCCAGTTCGCCTACGGGCTGGGCTCGATGGGTTGGACCGGCAGCAGCCGGGCCTGGTGGCGTTATGAGAAGGCGTACATGCTGCTGGCGGCCCTCGCGGCGCCGCTGGTGCTTAGCGTGCATACGATCGTGAGTTTCGACTTCGCGGTCTCCCAACTCGCCGGTTGGCACACCACGATCTTCCCGCCGTACTTCGTCGCGGGGGCGGTGTTCAGCGGGTTCGGCATGGTGCTGACCCTCATCATCCCGGCCCGGGAGTGGTTCGGGCTGAAAGAGATCGTGACGCTCCGCCACCTCGAAAATATGTGCAAGGTCATCATCGTGACCGGCAACATGGTCGGCTACGCCTACGCCATGGAGTTTTTCGTCGCCTGGTACAGCGGGAACGCCTACGAAGCCTACGCCTTCGTCAACCGGGCGTTGGGGCCGTACTGGTGGAGTTATTGGATCATGGTCTCCTGCAACGTGATCACGCCGTTCCTGTTCTATTCGAAGAAGATCCGGACCAGCCCCTGGCTGATTTTCGTGGTGTCGATCTTCGTGAACATCGGGATGTGGTTTGAGCGGTTCGTGATCACGATCACCAGCTTGCACCGCAGCAACGTGCCCAGCGCCTGGCGTTACTTCAGTCCCACGCCGGTCGACTTTATGATGCTGATCGGCAGTTTCGGGCTGTTTTTCACGCTGTTCCTGCTGTTCTGCCGCTATCCTGCCCATGGTGGCGATCGCGGAGGTGAAAAGCGTGATGCCGCAGCCGGAACATGAGAACCTGAACGCGCCCGGCGCCGTCACCGGCCACGACGCGATCAACCCGCCGCAGACCGGCGATTTCCGCACCGAGGGAGCCTACTAGGAATCCGTTATGGTCTCTCGCGGCACTACCACCGACGCGTCTCCGATCGGCTCGAAACCGACGAACACGCTTTCCGACCCCTTCACCGGGCAGGCGTCCGGGCCGGCCTATCAAGCGTTGTCGGACGTCAACGACAAACTGGTCGCCCCGCCGGACGCCACCCGCGCCCGAAAGCTGACGGGCGTGGTGGCGGAATATGCCAGCGTCGAGGCGTTGCTCGCCGCGTGCGAGCGGGTTCGCGACGCCGGGCTCACGAAATGGGACAGCTTCACCCCGTACCCGGTGCACGGCATCGAGCGGGCGATGGGCATCAAGGCGACGATCCTGCCCTGGATCGTGCTGTGCGGCGGGCTGACCGGCTGCGCCACGGGCGTCCTGATGCAGTGGTATCTGAACGGCAGCGAAGAGATCGCCAACGCCGTCGGGATCCCCACGGCGTTGCAGGGGTACAACTTCCTGATCAGCGGCAAGCCGATCTGGAGCATCCCCGCGAACATCCCCGTGGCGTTTGAACTCACGATTCTGTTCAGCGCGTTCGGGGCGTTCTTCGGGATGCTGGCGCTGAACCGACTGCCGCGGCTGTCGAACCCGCGGTTGCGACTGCCGGGCTTTCGCCGCGGGACGGACGACGGGTTCGTGATCGGGCTGGATGCGAACGATCCGAAGTTCGATCTCGACGGCGCCGCGGAGCTGCTTTCCCCGACCCGCCCGACCGCGGTGCGGGAGGTGTGGGACGTGGAGCCCCGCCGTCCGCCGGCGTGGATCCCGACGGTCGCCCTGATTTTGTTCGCCCTGCTGTTGATCCCGCCGGCCCTGATCGCGGAGCACCGCAACACCCCTTGGAGCACGCCGCGGATTCACCCCGTGGGGGATATGGATTGGCAGGCGAAGTTCAAGCCGCAGGAACGGAATCCCTTCTTCGACGACCAGCGGGCGATGCGTCCGCAGGTCGAGGGCACCATCGCCCGCGGCGAGCTGGACCTCAACGACGCCCTGTATCGCGGGATCGAATCGACCGTCGGCGCGCGCCGCCGCGTCCGGACCGACGGCGGCCCTGCCAAACGGGGAGGATCAGCGGCTGGCGAGCGCCGCGCTGTTCGCCTTCGCCTCGCTCCGCCAAGACGGGGGCACCCGCCAAGACGGGGGCACGACCGACGCGGGCGCCAGCACGACGGACGCACCGCAGGAGCAAGACGGCGGCGAGCCCGCGACCGGCCAAACAGGCGAGGACGAGCCGAACTGGACCGAGAGCCTGCCGATCGAGCCGACGCTGGAGAACGTCCAGCGGGGCCAGTTGGTGTTCAATATCTACTGCGCCGCCTGCCACGGCGTGGGCGGGTTCGGCAACGGGCTGGTCGCCCAGCGGGCCGCCACGCTCAAGCAGGCCGACCTGGGCGCCGCCGTCGAATCTGCACACCGACGTCTCCCGCAAACGTGCGAACGGCTACCTGTTCGATGCGATCACCAACGGCGTCCGCAAGATGCCGGCGTACGGATCGCAGATTGAATTGAAGGACCGCTGGAACGTCGTGCTCTACATCCGGGCTCTTCAGAAGAGCCAGCAGGCGACGATGGACCAGATCCCGCAGGCCGACCGCGTGCGGACCGAGCAGGAGAAAACGGAGGCGGAACGAATCGCCGCGGCGGAAGCCGCCGCCGAATCGAAGCGGACCGCCGCCGCCGCCGCGAAGGCCGACGCCCCCGGCGAGGGCGGCGCCGACGACGCGATCGTGCCCCGGGGCGCCGCCGGCGACGCCCCGGAGACCAGCAGCATGGCCGCCCCGACCGACACCGCCGGCGCTAAACCGGACGGCGACGGCCGCAACGAGGACGACGACCCCGTCGCCGAACCCGGCGACGCCATGACCGATCCCGACGTCGGCGACGAGCCGGCGATGGTGCCCGGCGGCGGCGACTCCGCCCGCTAGTCGCCCCCCCGCCGTCGCCGCACGGCCTTCGTCCCTCCCCCGCACGACCCGCTCGCTCCCGCGTCCCGCATGGCCCATCACGCCCCCGCCGTCGACCCCGCCAAGCTGCGGGAAGGACTCGGCGATCTCGCCGGCACGCTCCGTCTCCCGTTGCTGATCGCCGGCGCCGTCGGGCTGCTCGCCGCCGGATTGCTGGCGGCGCTCAGCGAGGACGGCTTGGCGAAGCGGTTTTTGTTCGGCTACCTGTGGGCCTATTGGTTCTTCCTGACGATCAGCCTGGGGGGGCTGTTCTTCGTGATGATCCAGCACGTCTCCCGGGCCGGGTGGAGCGTGACGGTGCGGCGGCTCGCGGAGATGCTGGCGGCGAACCTGTGGGTGTTCGCCCCGCTGAGTCTGCCGTTGATCGCCGCGGTGCTGCTGGGCGGATTCGACGTGTGGCAGTGGGCGGATCCGGAGTATGTGAAGGACAGCGAGGTCCGGTCCCTGCTGGAACATAAGGCCCCGTACCTCAACAAGTGGTTCTTCCTGGGCCGCTGCGTGATCTACCTCGGCGTCTGGAGCTTCTGGGGGCGGAAGCTGTACGCGCTGTCCCGCAAGCAGGACGAGACGGGCGATCCCGGACTCACGCAGACGATGCACAACTGGAGCGTCGCGGGGCTGCCGCTGTTCGCGCCTGACGGTGACGTTCGCGGCGATCGATTTTCTGATGAGCCTGACGCCCACGTGGTACAGCACGATCTACGGCGTGCTGATCTTCGCCGGATGCGCCGTCAGCGTGCACGCCACGCTGGCGATCGCGGCGCTGTTGCTGCGCAAACGGGGGCTGATGACGGAGGCGGTGACGGTCGAACATCAGCAGGACCTCGGCAAGTTCCTGTTCGGGTTCATCGTGTTCTGGGCGTATATCAGTTTCAGTCAGTTCCTGCTGATCTGGTACGCGGACATCCCCGAGGAGACGGAGTACTACCTCATCCGATTCGGCCACGGGTGGGGCTTTGTGATGGCGATGCTGCTGTTCGGGCACTTCATCATCCCGTTCCTGGGTCTGATGAGCCGGCACGTCAAACGGCGGGACGGGCTGCTGATGTTCTGGTGCGTGTGGGTGCTGTTCATGCACGCGGTCGACCTGTATCTGCTGATCATGCCGCGGCTGACGTACGACGCGGTGCACCCGATCGAAGTCGCCGCGAAGGCCGAGGCGGCGACCAGGGGCCTGGGCGTGACGGCGACGGACGCGTTCGTGGATCAGGCCGTCGCCGCCGCGAACGTCGGTCTGCCGTTGAACCTGCTGGATCTCGCCTGCTTCGTGGGCATCGGCGGGTTCGCCTGCGCCACGCTGTTAACCACGGCCGCGGGCGTGTCGCTGGTGCCGCACCGGGATCCGCGGCTGAACGAAGCGCTCGCCTTCCACAACACTTGATGCGTGGCTCCTGCCGCGTCTCGCGTCCCCGCGGCCGTCGTGGGAGACGTGGGGGTGCGGCGTCTTTCCCTCACCGACCGCCCCGGCGACGGGGTGAAGCCGACCGCCGCCGAGCGGTTCCCCCGCCATGTCCGACTCCACCGGCGAGACGCAGGCCTACAACGACCTGAGCATCCGCACGATCTTTTTGATCGGGCTGCTCTCGGCGGTGGGGCTGTTCGTGATCATCACCGGCGCCCGCGTGCTGTTCCAAAAGTGGCAGGCCGCGGAGTACCAGGAGAAACAGATCAACGTTCCGCTGGCCAGCGTGAACGCGGAACTCCAGGAACAGCGGGCCGCGATCGACCGCTACGGCTGGAACGCCACGACCAACGCCGCCGCCGTCCCCGTCGAGGTGGCGATGACGGAGGTGGTCGAGGAGATGTCCCGTCAGAAGACCTCCGCCGCGATCCCCGCACGAGCCGGCGAGCCGCGGGCGAACGTCGGCGGCGGGGCGGACCCCAATCAAGCCACGGACGACAAAGCGGCCGGCGATGAAGCGGCCGGCGGGCATCCAACCGGCGACGCCGAAGGCGGTGAGGCGTGACGCGGTTCCCCCCCACCCTGATCGCCCTGCTGTGCGGGCTGTGGTTCGCGGGGAGCGCGTGCGGTCAGGCGGTCCGCCCGGACAAGCCGGATCCGAACGTCGTCCCGTTCGAGGTGCGGGACGTCGGCGTGGACGAGAAGCTGGGCGACCAGGTGCCCGCAGACCTGCTGTTCCGCGATCACGCCGGCAGTCGGGTGCGGCTGGGCGACTACTTCGACGGCACCCGCCCGGTGATCCTCACGCTGAACTATTCCCGCTGCCCGAAGATCTGCGACATGCAGTTGCGGAACCTCGCGATGGCGATGGGCAAGCTGGACGTGACCGCCGGCGAGGACTACCGGGTCGTCACCGTCAGCATCGATCCGTCCGAGGGGCCGGAGACCTCCGAGAGCCGGCGGCGGGGCTATGTAAAGCTGATGGGCAAGGGGAACTGGTCGTTTCTGACCGGCACGCCCGGCTCGATTGCCAAACTGGCGCGGGCGGTGGGCTTCCGCTACCGCTACGAGCCGTCGCGGAACGAGTATCACCACTCCCCCGTCGCAATCCTGCTGACGCCCACCGGGCGGGTCGGGCCGCTACCTCCACACCCTCACCTTCGATACGGAGACGCTCCGTCTGAGCCTCGTGGAGACCGGCGAGGGGACGTTGGGGACCACCTCCGATTACTTCCCGCTGATCTGCTACCGGTACGACCCGGAGCGGGCCGCGTACGTGCCGCGGGTGGCGGAGATGTTGATGGCCGGGGTCGGCTTCGCCTTCGTGGTGGGGTTCGGCGGCTGGCTGTCCTGGCAGTGGCGGCGGAGCCGGACCCGCAGCGGTCCGGGCGGACGGAACGGTCTGCGGTCTGTGCGGTCCGACCGAGTCGACCTGCCTCCCCCCGGCGCCGGTCTCATGGATCCAGCCTCCCGCGTGCGTCGAGAGGACGCGCGAAGCGGGGACCCCGCCGCCGCCCCCGCCGCCGTATAACTGTGGGGCGGATCGCCCCGTCCCGCGCCTTCGCAATCCACGCCGTCTTCGTCCCGGAACGCTCCCGATGCCGCTCCTCCCGCCGCTCGCCGACGATTACGGCGACGGACTGCTGTTCCGCCCGCAGGCGTCGACGTTCGCGGCGAGCAGCGATTCGCTGTTCTGGCTGATCACCTGGATCAGCATCGTGTTCTTCGTGATCGTCGTCGGGGCGATGGGCTGGTTCATGTGGCGGTATCGCCACCGCCCGGTGGAGACGTTCGCCCCGGACGCCCCGGACCATAACCTGCCGCTCGAACTGACCTGGACGGTGATCCCCACCCTGCTGGTGATCGTGATCTTCGGGTTCGGGTTCACCGGCTACCTCGACATGCGGACGCCGCCGGCGGACGCCTACGAGGTGCGGGTGATCGCCAAAAAATGGAACTTCCTGTTCGTCTATCCGGACGCGAATTTTAGCAGCAGCACCCTATATGTGCCGGTCGATCGGCCGGTTCGGCTGCGGATGGTGTCCCAGGACGTGCTGCACAGTTTTTACGTCCCGGCGTTTCGGGCGAAGTGGGACATCGTCCCCGGCCGGGACAGCATCATCTGGTTCACCGCCACCGAGCCGGGCAAGTATCTGTACGAGTGTACCGAATACTGCGGCGACGGACACAGCGACATGATCAAGGCGGGCGGCGTCGTGGCGATCCCTTTGGATGAGTTCGAGGATCGCCTGCGGGAGGAGCGGCGGAAGAGCATCACCGGGTTGTGGAAGGATCCAGTCGCCGGCGGCGAGAAGCTGTACAAGGAGGCCGGTTGCGCGGCCTGCCACACGGTGGAGGCCAACGCCCCCAATCTGAACTGCCCCACGTGGGTGGGACTGTGGGGCGCCGAACGCGAATTTACCGACGGCACCTCCGCGGTGGCGGACGACGCTTATATCCGGGAGTCGATCCTTCGTCCGGACGCCCGCATCGTGGCGAAGTATCAGAACGTCATGCCGGCTTACCGCGGCCAGCTTGAAGAGATCGAGATCATCGCCCTGACGGCGTACATCCGCTCGCTCGAGCGAGCCGGGGCGGGCGGAGATGAACAAGTATCTGGACGACGTGAAGGAGGACGCCCCGCCCGGCGTTCTCGACGACGACGCCGACGCTGCGGCCGACGCCGCCGTCGCTGAATGATCCCGCCCGCCGAGTGATTCCGGCCGCCCCCCGCACCCCCACGCCCCGAAGCTTCGCACGTCATGGCCGTTGAAACCCCCACCGATTACGCCGCCGGGGAGGCGGTCCCGGCGCCGCAGCAGACGGCCCCCGCCGGCCCCCCGGGGTACGCGGAGGAGAATTATCTCAACCATTCCAAGGGGATCATGAGTTGGTTGGTCACCTTGGACCACAAACGCATCGGGATGATGTACCTCGTGGGGGTGCTCGGCGCCTTCCTGCTGGGCGGGATCTTCGCGTTGCTGGTGCGGGCGGAGTTGTGGACGCCGGGGCAGACGATCGTCACGGCGAGCACCTATAATCGCTTCTTCACCCTGCACGGGGCGATTATGGTGTTCCTGTTTATCATCCCGTCGGTGCCGGCAGCGTTGGGAAACTTTATCCTGCCGATCATGTTGGGGGCGAAGGACGTCGCCTTCCCCCGGATGAACCTTGGCAGCTTCTATCTGTGGTGCGCGGGCGCCGTGTTCTTCCTGATCACGCTGCTGACCGGTTCTTTGGATACCGGGTGGACGTTTTACGTGCCCTACTCCACCTCCACGGACACCGCCGTCATCACGGCGTTGATGGGGGCGTTTATCCTGGGGTTCAGCTCGATCTTCACCGGGCTGAACTTCATCGTCACCGTGCACACGATGCGGCCGCCGGGGATGGAGTGGTTCAAGATGCCCCTGTTCCTGTGGGCGATCTACGCCACCAGCATCATCCAGGTGCTGGCGACGCCGGTGCTGGCGGTGACGTTGCTGTTATTGATGGTCGAACGCGTGTTCGGCATCGGCGTTTTCGATCCGGCGTACGGCGGGGATCCGGTGCTGTTCCAGCACTTCTTCTGGTTCTACAGCCACCCGGCGGTGTACATCATGATCCTGCCGGGCTTCGGGATCATCAGCGAATTGATCTCCACCTTCAGCCGGAAGCATATCTTCGGCTACCGGTTCATCGCCTATAGCTCGATCGCGATCGCGCTGTTCGGGTTCCTCGTCTGGGGCCACCATATGTTCACCTCCGGGATGAGCACCGTGGCCGCCTTCGTGTTCAGTCTGCTGACCTTTAGCGTGTCGATCCCGTCGGCGATCAAGGTCTTCAACTGGCTGGCGACGATGTACAAGGGGAACATCTGGCTGGCGACGCCGATGTGCTACGCCCTGAGCTTTATCTTCCTGTTCACCATCGGCGGTTTGACGGGGCTGCACCTCGGCGCCCTCGCCACGGACATTCACCTGCACGACAGTTACTTCGTCGTCTCGCACTTCCATTACGTGATGGTCGGCGGGTCGCTGGTGGCGTTCCTCGGCGGGCTGTTTTACTGGTGGCCGAAGATGACCGGCAAAATGTATAACGATCTGTGGGGCAAGATCAGCGCCTTGATCGTGTTCCTGGCGTTCAACCTGACGTTCTTCCCGCAGTTCATCCTCGGGACGAAGGGGATGCCGCGGCGGTACTACAATTACGTGCCGGAGTTCCAGTTCTGGCACCAGGTGAGCACCGCCGGCGCGTTTCTGCTGGGCGGCGGGTTGCTGGTCGCCGCGGGCGTGCTGGTGCACAGCCTGTTCCGCGGGGCGAAGGCGCCGGCGAATCCTTGGGGGGCCGCGACCTTGGAGTGGCAGTGCAGTTCCCCGCCGCCTCATAATAACTTTGACGACCCGCCGACGGTGGGCGATCCGTACGCCCTCAACCGCGTGGTGTACGACCCGGACACCCGCAGCTATCGGCAAGTTGAAGCGTTCTCCAACGGCGGGACGCCGCAGCAGACCGCATCGGTGTGACATGTCTCCCTCACGCCTTCCCGCGTGAGGAACCGACCACTCCCGCCGCGGGTGCGGCGGGGTGACGCCCCCCAGAACGAACCTACGGCCCGGTCGCGGCTTTCGCGATCGGGCCGGTCTCGTATGATCGCCGCCATGAGCCCCGCCCCGCCCGACGACCACCGCGATCCGCTCGCCCCCGAACCCGCCGGCGGGGCAACGCCGTCGCGGACGACAGCCACCGCGTCCGCGGGCGTGGAGGTGGAACATGAGCACGGGGATCACGCTCACGAGCACGATCCGCACTCCCCGCACGGTCACGCCCACCACTTCGAGAGCTGGCGCCAGCAGTTCGACGCCGGCAAGCTCGGCATGTGGCTGTTTCTCGCGCAGGAGGTGCTGTTCTTCAGCGGGCTGTTCTGCCTGTATTCGGTCTACCGATCGCTGCACCCGGAGGTCTGGGAGTACGCGGACCGGTTCCTCAGCGTGCCGCACGGGGCGTTCAATACCGCGGTGCTGCTGTTCAGCAGCTTGACGATGGCGTGGGGCGTGCGGTGCGCGATGCTGGGGCAGCGAATCGGTCTGACCGGCTGCATCGCCGCGACGCTGTTCTGCGCGGCGTTGTTCCTCGGGGTCAAAAGCTTTGAGTATACGGAGAAGGCGCACCTGCAGATCCTCTGGGCCGGGGCGACCGAGGAGCCGGTGATGAGCGGCACCCGCTACTACCAGGAGCCGTTCGTCGACGTGACCGGTGCGGTCGCGGCGGAGGAACAGTCCCCGCTCACCGAAGCGGAGCGGATGACGGTGGCGTTGGAGAAGACCGACGGGACCCTGCGGAGGATTAGCGTCGGGTGTGCCATTGTCGCGCTCGTGCTGTTGGTCGGGGCGGGACTGTGTTGGAAGCTGAAGGCGACCGGCTGGATGGTGGGACTGGCCGCGGGGGTGCTGTGCGCGATCGGGATGATCGTCGGGGCGGAGGGCTCGCTGATCCTCGCCCATCAACTGCACGGCGGGCATGGCGCGGACGAACACCACAACGGGGACTCACACGACGGGGACTCACACGACGGGGACTCGCACGACGGTCACGCCGCGACCGCCGACGAGGATCTCGACGAAGAGGCGGCCTCCCTGGAGGACGCCCCCGAGGGAATCGGGCAGTTCTTCAGCATCTATTATGCGATGACGGGGCTGCACGCGATTCACATCCTCGCCGGGATGGTCGTGCTGACCTGGCTGCTGATCCGGGCGTATCGAGGCGACTTCACGCCGGACTACTTCGGCCCGGTGGACTTCGTCGGGCTGTACTGGCACCTCGTCGACCTCGTATGGATCTATCTTTTTCCGCTCATGTACCTGATCGGCTGACCGGCGGCCCGCTGCGTCCGCCCCCTCCCGACCGCCTGGCTCTCCCGCACCCCGCTTCGCCCCGATGGCCTCCCACGCCGCCCCTGAACCGCTGGACCCGCATCTGCTGAGCGGGCACGGCCCCGATCACAATCCGATCGCGCACGTGATGCCGAAGTGGATGTTGATCACGGTGTTCACCGCCCTGTTGGTTCTGACCGCGGCGACCGTCTACTTTGCGTCGTTTGAGCTGGGTAGCTACGAGGTGCTGGTCGCGATGACGATCGCCACCGTCAAAGCGGCGCTGGTGGCGACGTTCTTTATGCACTTGAAGTACGACAATCCGCTCAACGCGGCGATCCTGCTGTTCAGCATGATCTTCGTGGGGCTGTTCATCGGGCTGTCGATCCTCGACACCCAAAGCTACCGCGGCGATGTGGACGAGTGGCGAGCGAATCAAGCGGCCGAGGCCGCCGGGTGAACGGGAGTCGTCGGCGGCGGTTCGCATGAACGCCCGCCCCGCCCCTGGTTCCCCCGTCCGACGTGATCTTGTGAGCGACCGCTTCGCCGGCCTGCGTTGGAAGGACTGGAGCTTCGTACCCACCTCCGGCCCCGCCCAGCGGCGGACGCGGATGGGGCTGAACCTCCTGCTGTACGGCTATCTCGGGTTCACCTTCTCCGCGGTGCTGATCCTGTATCTGTTCGCGGCGCTGGGGCGGTCGTCGCGGCCGGTCGAATCAATCCCGACGGCGTTCTGGTTCAGCACCGTGGCGGTCTTGATCGGCGGGTGGTGTTTGCGAGCCGCGGTGAAAGCGGTCCGGCGGGAACGGCAGCGGGCCACGCGGCGGCTGGTCGCCACGGCGGTGATCTGCGGCGCGGCGTTCGGCGTCGGGCAGGTCGTCGGGCTTTGGCAGATGCTCGCCGATTACGTCCCCGCCGTGGCGCCCCGCATCGACGCCCCCGGCGGGGGCAGCTACGTCGATCCGGAGGCGGACGTCGCGCTGCCGATGACGGGGCTGATCACGATCATCGTCGCGCTGCACGGCCTGCACTTCCTCGGCGGCCTGGCGCTGGTCGTCTTCGCGGCCGCCCGCACCTTCGCCGGCCGGTACGACCACGAATACCACGGCGGCCTGCTGCTCACGTCTCGCTACTGGACGTTCCTGGACGTGTCGTGGCTGGTCATGCTGACGACGTTTTATTTCACGCTTTGACGAAACGCTCGCGGCGCGATCACATATTCGCGGCATCGCACCGTCGCCGTTTCAGTCCGAGGTGCCGCCGCCCTTGGTGCGTTCCAGCACCCAGTGCACGGCGTGGCGGGTCAGTTCCGTGCTGTTGGCGAGGTTCAACTTCGCCTTCAGGTTCTCGCGGTAGCTTTCGATCGTCTTGGGGGAGAGGTTCAGCTTCTCCGCGATCTCGCGGGTGGTGCGTCCCTGACCGATCTGCTCGAAGACCTCCAGTTCGCGGTCGGACAGTTTGTCCAGCAGCGAACCCTCCGCGGCGAGGTCGCCGGCGTTGCGAGCCAGCGTGCGTTCCCGCATCCGCTGGGACAGATACACGTCCCCGGAAAGCACCTGCCGGATCGCAGAGATCAGCTTGTGAGTCGCCTCCGCCTTGGAGATGTACCCGCCGGCCCCGCTGCGGAGCACCCGCTCCGCATACAGCGTTTCGTCGTGCATGGAGACGACCAGCACCTTGACGTTCGGAAACCGGCTGCGGATCTGCTTGCACAGTTCCAGACCGTTCCCGCTTTTGAGCGACAGGTCGAGCAGGCAGAGACTCGGGCGGAGCGCGTCGATCTGACGGAGGATCTCCGCCCCCTCGCCGGACTCGCCCACAACTTCCAGATCGGGCTCCCGACGGATCAGCATGGTGTAGCCGTCACGAACGACCGGATGGTCGTCCGCGATGTACACGCGGGAGAGCCCGTTGGCGGGACCCTCGGAAGAGATGCTGGAGACGCCCACACGCGAACAGGGGTAAAGGATCTGTGGAGACGGCGGCCGATCGGGGCCGGACCGGCCCGCATCATAGGGAAGAACGGGTGGTCGGCCACGGTTGTTCACCACCGGATTGTCCTACCAACCGGAAAAGTTCTGATGCGACGAGCCGCAACACCGTGCCGCCACGCATCGAGAGCTGCCCAGCGGTGGATCGCCCGCCCATTGGATCGGGGGAAGCCCGGGATCAAACCACCTTGGCCGCCGCGCGATCAATCCGGCCGCCGCGCGACCGCGTGGTCGGGTAATGTATGGTCGCTTTCGCATCCCCAGTCGACCATTGATCGCCCGTGCCCCGACTTCTGGTCATTGACGACGACCGTACCGTGCCCCTGATGGTCCGTCGGGCTGTGGACGGGCTTGAGGTGGGCGGGGAGTCCGTGGAGGTGTCCGCGGCTCTGACCGCGAGAGACGGGATGCGACTGGCGGTGACGGAACGGCCGGACGTGATCCTGTTGGACCTTGTTTTGCCGGGCGTGCGGGGTTCGGAACTCTTCACCCGGCTGCACAGGGAAGACCCCAAGCGCCCGGTCCTGTTCATGACCGCCGGCGGGACCAGCGACACCGCCATCGAGGCGATGAAGCAGGGGGCGTTCGACTACCTCCTCAAGCCGCTCGATCTGCCTAAGCTGCGGGATCTGCTCGCCACGGCGCTGGAGAGTCGGCGGTTGATGAGCACCAAGGTCGGCCTGAGCGCCGAGGCCGGCGACAACATGCCGACGGATCTGTTCGTCGGCCGCACCGAGTCCGCGGTGCAGGTCTACAAGAGCATCGGCCTGGTCGCCGCCCAGGACGTCACGGTGCTGGTCCGCGGGGAAAGCGGCACCGGCAAAGAGCTGGTCGCCCGGGCGATCTATCACCACGGCAAGCGGCAGGACAAGCCGTTCATGGCGATCAACTGCGCCGCGATCCCGGACGCGCTGCTGGAAAGCGAGCTGTTCGGTCACGAGAAAGGCGCCTTCACCGGGGCCGATCGCCAGCGGATCGGCAAGTTCGAACAGTGCAGCGGCGGGACGATCTTCCTGGACGAGATCGGCGACACCAGCCTGCCGATGCAGGCCAAGATGCTGCGTTTATTGCAGGAACAGCGGTTCGAACGCGTCGGCGGGAACGTGACGATCAAGACCGACGTCCGCGTGATCGCCGCGACGAACCGGCCGCTCGAAACGATGGTGGACGAGGGCGACTTCCGCGGCGACCTCTTCTTCCGGCTCAACGAGTTCAGCATCGACATCCCCTCGCTGCGGGAACGCGGCGAGGACGTGCTGTTGCTGGTCGAGTTCTTCCTCAGCCGGTTCAAGCGGGAGATGGGCGAGGACGAGTTGGAGGGGATCGCCCCGGAGGCGGTCACCCTGCTGCGGGATTACGCCTGGCCGGGCAACGTGCGGGAACTGCAAAGCGTGCTGCGGAAAGCGATCCTGCACAGCACCGGCCCGGTGATCGTGCCGAAGGATCTGCCCGCGGAGGTTCGCGGCGACCGCCGCTCGGTCGGCCCGGCGACGCGGCTGTCCGGCCCCGCCGCGGCGCCGCCGACGCCGACCGCCCCCGTCGCCCTATCGTCCCCCCCCGATTCGCCGTCGCCGGAGGACGCCGCACGGATGAACGGCAGCGTTTTGCTGAACGGCAGCGGACCGCTGAACGGCAGCGGACCGCTGAACGGCGACGGTGAAATGAGTTGGGCGGCCCCCTCCCCGGATGCCGCCGCGCCGGAGCCGCTCCCCGTTCCGGCCCCGGCCCCGGCGCCGCCCGCGGAGACCGGCCCGCCCAGCGATCTGCGGCCGATGCTCGACACGGCGCTCGCGGAGGAGCACGACGATATCTACGCCGACAGCCTCGAACTGATGGAACGCTACGTCGTCACCCGCATCCTGGACCGCACCGGCGGCAACCAGAGCCGCGCCGCGAAACTGCTGGGCATCACCCGGGGCAGCTTGCGGAACAAGATCCGCGGGCTCGGCATCACCATCGAACAGGTGATCGGCAGCGACGACTGACCGGCGCCGCCGTCAAACGACGGCCCCGTGCCAGAGATCCGTGCGTCCCAGATCGCGGAGCCCCCGTCGTACGCCGGCGGGATCGGAGAGGGCTGTGAATCGCACCGGCGGGCGGCCGTCGCATTCGACGGTCCACCCCTTCACCGGCCACGGACCGGTGCGGCGGATCACGCGGACGGCCTCCCGCGGCAGGAAGAACGCCCCGGGATCGGCCATCAGATGTTCCGCCAGCGCCGCGGCGTCGCCCCCCTCCACCCGCCGCGGTTCGTAAACCACCCGCCGCTCGCCGACGCCCCCGCCGCCCAGTCCCAGCAGACGGGCGGCGGTGGGGATCAGGGCCAGCGGACCGACCGTCAGCCCCGCCGCCCACCAGGCGACGGTCGCTCCCAGCGACGGCGGTTCGCCCGGGTCCAGCGCCACCTCCGGCCGATGCGGGAGGAAGAACAGCCCACCGGCGGCGCTCACCAGCAGTCCACGATCCGGCAAACGGTTGTCGAACGCCGCCCGGCGGATCACCCGCACTTCGCCCACGCACCCGAGCGCCGGCCCGAGCCGATCCGCGAGATCCCCCGGCGACGGGTCCGCATCGGAGGGATCGACTCGCCCGTTGCACCGCGGGCACGCCTCGCCCCGCGGCGTCACCCACGTCAGACAGTGCGGGCAGAGCAGCCAGGACACGGGGCGGGCCTGAGGGAATGTTGGAGCGTGAGCAGGATATTCTCTCGCGCGGTCTCAGAAATCCGATGAACCGCCGCGGGCCGATCGCGTTTCCGGCAGACCGCCCCCTTTCCCCCGCCGACGCCCCGCATGGATTGGATCACCCTCACCCGCGAAGAGATCGAGGCCGACGCCCTGCCGCCGGTCTGCATGGAATGCGGCACGGACGGTCCGGTGCGGGTGAACCGTACATTTCGACACACCTCCCCGCTGTTCGTCCCGTTGGTGGATCTGGGTGCCCTCCTGGTCGGTTTGCTGCCGGCGGCGCTGTTCGGTCTCTCTTCCCACCGCATCTTCACCCGGCACGTGCGGATCAGCTGCCCGTTTTGCGAGCGGCACGCGGAGCATTGGGACCGGCCGTGGGCGAGCGCGTTGAAGGTCGGGGCGGCGGCCGGGCTAATCGTCGGGCTGATCGCGTGGGCCATGGCATTCTATGGCGGCGCCGGGGCGGGCGAGCGGGAACTACTGGCCGTCGGCGCCGCGGCCGTGGCGGGGCTGCTGACCGGGACACTGACGGCGTTGATCAGCGGTTCGCAGGTCATCGAGGCCACGGAGCTGACCGCCCGCGGCGTAACGCTGCAACACGTCTCCCCCCGCTTTGTGGAGGCGATGCAGCGTGTTCGCGAAGCCGGTCCGCCCACTGATCTGAGCCCGCCGGGGCGGGTGGCGGAGCTGTCCCGCCGCGGGGCGAAGCGGCTGGGAACCGCCGCCGCCGCGGCCTCGACCGCCGCGGTCGGAAAAACCGCCGCCGCGACCGGCTCCCTCGCCGCCCGCCTCGTCGGCCGGGTGCTGCGGCGTGGGAAGTGAGGCCGCGGGGTTACAGTGTGGGGCCGCGGCACATCCCACCTCCGACATCCCCGTTCCGACTCCCCCCCGATGCCGCTCGCCGACCTCACGCTCGCCAGTCCGCGGCACCTGGTGCGGTTTCATGCCAAGCGGGTGCCGCACATGTTCACGGACGTGCTGATCCTGGGCGCCGGGATCGCCGGGATCCGGGCGGCGCTGGCGGCCCGGGCGGTGGATGCGGGGCTCGAAACGGTGGTGGTCTCGAAGAACGCGCTGCGGGAATCGAACAGCGCCTACGCCCAGGGCGGCATCGCCGGGGTGCTGGATCCGGAGGACGACTTCGCCCATCACGCCGCGGACACCATCGCTGCCGGCAAGGGGCTGTGCGACCCGGCGGTAGTGGACTTGGTGGTCCGCGAAGCGCCGGTGCGGATCGAAGAACTGGTCGAGTACGGGGCGGACTTCGACCGGGTGGCCGACGCCGCGGGCGTATCGCAGTTCGCACTGACCCGCGAGGGCGGGCATAGTCATCGCCGGATCGTGCACGCCCTCGGCGACGCGACCGGGTGGGAGGTGATGCGGGCGATGCGCCAGCGGGTGCGGTCCGTGGAGAACGTGCAGCTCTGGGAGCAAACCTTCCTCCTCGATCTGCTGACCGTGGGCGAAGGGGCGGACGCCCGCTGCGCCGGGGCGCTGGTGTGGAGTCCCACGCACGGCAAGACGTTCGTGTGGGCCAAAAGCACCGTGCTGTGCACCGGCGGCTGCGGGCGGTTGTTTCGGGAGACGACCAATCCGGACCTCGCCACCGGCGACGGACACGCCGCGGCGTTTCGGGCCGGGGCGGAACTGCGGGACATGGAGTTCATGCAGTTCCATCCGACCGTGCTGTATATCGCCGGCGGGGCGAGGCATTTAATCTCCGAAGCGGTCCGCGGGGAGGGCGCCCACCTGCTGGACGCGGACGGCCGCCGGTTCATGGGCGACTACTCCGCAGCGCTGGAACTGGCTCCGCGGGACGAGGTCAGCCGGGCGATCACGGACGTGATGGAGAAGTCCGGCCACCCGTGCGTTTATCTCTCGCTGGCTCATCTGGACCCGGCGCTGGTGGCGGAGCGGTTCCCGAACATCGGCCAAACCTGCGAACGATTCGGGTTGGACATCTCGAAGGACCGCATCCCCGTCCGCCCCGGCGCCCATTATATGATCGGCGGGGTCACCACCGACGTGCACGGCGCCACCACGCTGCCCGGCCTGTGGAGCGCCGGCGAATCGACCAGCAGCGGATTGCACGGGGCGAACCGGCTGGCGAGCAATTCGCTGTTGGAGGGCCTGGTGTTCGGCAAGCGAGCCGGCGAAGCGGCGGCGGAATCGGCCAGCGGTCGCAGCGACGAGTTCTGCGCCCGCACCGTCGAGGCGGACCGCCCCGCCCCGCAGGCCGAACCGCTGGACGTGGACGACCTGCGACGCTCGCTGGCGAGCCTGATGACCCGCCGCGTCGGCATCAGCCGCGACGCCGCGGGGTTGGCGGAGGCGGGCCGGCAGGTCGACTTCTGGGCCCGGTTCGCGGGCACGCAGGAGTTCGGCGATCCGTCGGGGTGGGAGCTGCAAAACATGCTGCTCGCCGCCCGCCTGACGACCGCCGCCGCCGCCGCCCGCACCGAAAGCCGCGGCGTCCACTTCCGCAGCGACCACCCCCACACCCGCCCCGGCGCTGGCGAACACGTCACGCTGCGGCGGGCGTGACTCTCCAACTCCAAGGCGAGCGGTGGGCGTCAGCCCTCCGTGTCATCACACGCTCTCGCAGACCGCAAACGTGTCCGAGACGATCGGACGCTCTTCATCACACGGAGGGCTGACGCCCACCGCTCGCCGATCTCGCCCCGAAATACGCAGCCGGTCACCCCGCCGGCGGGGGCATGAGGATGTCCGCCTGCGGATCAAACTGCATCTCGTACCCGTCGGCGGCGTCCAGGATGTGGGTGCGGTACCTGCCGCGAACCTCCCGCTCTTCCACCACGATGATCGTCCGGTCGTCCACCGGGTTCAGCATCATCCATTCGGGGTTCGTCACCCGAACTTGCACTCCGATTCCCGTCACCAGTGTGAACGGGTGAAACGGTTCGGCCCGGTGAGCCCGCCGCAGTCGGTCCAATCGCATGTCCTCACCGTACGCGGCACGGATGGGCGTCGCCACCGCGGGCTCGCGCCGCCTAGCGGCGGCGGCGAACCGGCCGGAGATGATCCGTGGACAGCATTCAATCCCGCAGGGCCGGCGGTAGGCGGTCTTGCCGGACGCCGTCGTAGCAGGCGAGGCGGGTGAAGCGGGTCAGCGACGCCGGCACGCCCACCGCGGTGAAGTGCGGGTGCCCGCTGGCCGGGTACGGGCCGCCGTGGTTCATCGCGGGAACCACCGCGACGCCGGTCGGCATCTTGTCGTTGAGCAGTCGACCCGCTTTCGCGCCGCAGCAGATGGGCCAGCGGCCCGTATTCTCCGTCATCCGAGCCGGCCGTGTCGCTGTAGATACAGGCCGTCAGTTGCCCGTGCAGGGTGCGGGCGATGGCGAGGCGCTGCTCGGCGTCGGTGCGGGTGACGCAGCAGCGTGAGGGGGCCGAAGCACTCGGTTTGCAGGGCGTCCGGGTCTGCGAGATAGCGCTCGGCAGTCACCGTCAGCACCGTGTTCGGAAAGCGAAACCCGGCCGGCAGATCGGGGCCGCCGTCACCCGGCGCCGGCTCAGCCCCGGCCTTCACCAGCGTCGCCACGCCGAACTTCAATCCCTCCACCACGTCCTGGGCAAGCAGCGGCGGGGTGGGTGGCGTTTCGAAATGCGGCCTGGAGCCGGGCCGGGAACCGCTGCCGCCGCATCGCCTTCCGGCAGCACGACGAGTCCCGGTTGCGTGCAGAACTGCCCGCCGCCCAGCAGGGCGCTGCCGGCGAGTTCCCCAACGATCTGCTCGCCCCGCTCCGCCAATGCCCCCGGCAGGACGAACACGGGGTTCACGCTGCCCAACTCGAAGTGCCCGACGCGTGCCGGTGTCGTCGCACGCCGCTTTGAGGGCCAGCCCGGCCCGCTTGGAGCCGGTGAACGCGACCGCCGCGATCCGCGAGTCGCGGACGAGCTTCAACCCGTCCTCGTGGTCGCAGTCGTAGAACATGCTGACCCAGCCGTCCGGCAGGCCGGCGGCGGAGGCGGCGGCGGTCATCAACGCGGCAAGATCCCCGCAGGTGGCCGGGTGATGCGGGTGCCCCTTGGCGATGACCGGGCAGCCGGCGGCGATCGCGGCGGCGAAGTCCCCGCCGCACAGGCCGTTGAAGGCGAACGGAAAATTGTTCGGGCCGATGACCAGTGTCGGGCCGAGCGGTTCGAGGATCGACCGGATGTTGCCGTCGCTGATCGTCGGTCGACGCCAGCCGCCGTTCCGGTTCCCGCCGCGCGGACCGCGGCGGCGGCCTGCCGCAGTTGGCCGGTGGTCCGCGGGATCTCGCCGTTCTTCAGCCGGCCGTCCTCCGGGCAGCCCGGTCTCCCGGGCGGCGACGGCGGCGAGGGCGGCGGCCGTCCGTCGATGCGGTCCGCGTACCCGTCCAGGAACGCGGCGAGCGCCTTCGGCGTGCGGCTCCCTCGTCGAACGCGGCGGCGGACGCCGCGGCGAGGGCGTCCAGGTCGTCCCAGGTCGCGATCGGGAACCTCTCCGGCAGCGGTTCGCCGGTGGCGGGATCAAACGCGTGAAACCCAGCGGCGGCGGCGGGGGATGACGACATGAGGACCGGCGGACAGGGTCGGGCAAGATGTGCGGGTCCGGGACGCATCCTGCCGGCGGGCGGGCGTGGCGGCAACGCCGGTCGGCTGTGCGACGTCCGGCCGCGGTGGCCGGGGGGCGACCACCAAGCCGGCGTCGCGGCCTGTCTCCCGTGGCGGGAGCGGGTTTGGCACGAGAATTGAAGCATCAGTCAACGGTCGGTCGGATCGCTCGACCGCATCCGTCAACGCACTACGAACCACACTGATCCTCCCGATGCCCGCCACGCAGACTCCCCCGACCGAACAAGCCAAGGACCAGTTGGCCGCCGGCCGCGACGAACTGTCGCAGAAGACGTCCCAGGCCGCCGCCGCCGCGTCCGACGCTGCTGATCAGGCCGGCGCCCAGGCGTCCGCCGCCGTGGATCAGGCCGGCGCCGCGCTGTCCGACGCCGCCCAGCAGGCGAAGGCCCGGGCCGGCGAGTTGGTCGGGTCCGCCAAGCAGGAAGCCTACGCCAAGGCGGCGGAGGCGCAGTCCGTCGTGCGGCAGAAGGTCGCCGAGGCCACGGCGACCGGCAAGAAGAAGGCGGCCACCGAGGTGAACACCTACGGCGCCGCGATCGCGAAGGCCGCCGAGGAGCTGGAGAAGAACGACGAACCGACCGCCCCGATCGTCCGCGCCGCCGCCAAACGGGTGCAGGAGTTCGGCAGCTACCTGGACAGCCGCGACACCGGCGATCTGCTCGATCAGGCGGAGGACTTCGCCCGTCGGCACCCGGAAGTCGTGCTGGGCGGCATGTTCGTGATCGGCCTGGGCCTCGCCCGGTTCTTCAAGAGCACCCGCGAGCCGCTGCCGCCGCGTAACACCTACGCCGCCAACCGCCCGGCCCGCACCGGGTACGCGGCGCCGCAGTACGGCCGGAACTACAGCGGAAGCACCTCCGGCGGGTACGGCGGCGGCTACGCGGTGCCGGCCCGGCTGTCGAACCCCACTCCCCAGACCGGCCGCGGCGCCGTGACCGTCCTCGAAGAGACCACCACGGTCGTTCCCGCGAACCCCAAGTGAGACCGGGTCGTCACGCCCTTCCCGCTTCTCCTCCGCCGGTTCCTCCCCCCTCGCCCCCGATGTCCGTCCAAGCCCCGACCGCCCCACCGCCCGTCGCCGATCATGACGACGGTCGCTCCATCACCGATCTGTTGAAGGACCTGCGGGACGAAAGCACCACGCTCGTCCGGCAGGAAGTCGCGCTCGCCAAGACAGAACTGTCTGAGAAAGCGTCGATCTACGCCGCCAACGCCGGCAAGATCGCCGCGGGGGCCGCCCTGGCGTTCGCCGCGGTCGTCGCCCTGGTGGTGATGCTGGGGGTGGCCGTGTACTTCATCGTGGTGGCGATCGGCGACGGCGAAGAATGGTCCCACTGGGTCGGCGGGCTCGTCGGCGGGTTGGGCGTGCCGCTGCTGGCCCTGGCGATCGGCGGGCTGCTGATCAAAGTCGGCGGTCGACAAGATCTCTCGAACACCAGTCCGATGCCGGAGCAAACGATCGCCAGCGTGAAGGCGGACGCCCGGCACGTCGGCCAGGATATCCGAGAACTCAAACACTAAGGTCACCTCCTGATGAATCCCGCCGCCCCGACAAACCCTACGCAGACGGCGTCGGTCCCGAGCGGGCCGCCGAGCGGCCGACCTCCCCCGCCAACCCGGTGACCCCGCCGGCGTACCCGGACGACACCTCCAGCGGCGTGATCCGGGCGGACATCGCCCGCACCCGCTCCGAGATGGACGGCACGCTCGATCAACTCGGCGAGCGGCTGCGGCCGCGCCAACCTGATCGACGACGCCGCCGGCTTCGCCAAAAGCTGGCTCGGCCTCGGCGGAACCTCCGCCCAGACTACCGCCGCCCAGCCGGTCTACGAGGAACGGGTGCTGGAAGACGGCACCGTCGTCAAGATCCGCCGCGAGGGCGAGGTCGCCAGCGGTCCGGCCGACGCTGTTCGGCTTCGGCGACGTGTACGCCTCCAGCACCCGGTTGCTGGGCACCGTCGGCGACGCGTCCGCGACAACCCGGTCGCCACGCGCGATCTGCGCAGCCGGACTGGCGTACGCCTTCTTCGAAGATCCGCTCAAGAAGACGACCCGCCGCCAGTACCGCCGGTGGACCTACGAGGGCAACCCGGAACCGCGGATGTACAGCGGCTCCCTACGTCGACGCCCGCACCGGCCTGCCGTACAGCGACAACTACGGCGCCGGCTACCGCAACCCGCACGGGTCGGACGGGTCGGACGGCGGCTCCTGGAGCGACACGGCCGGCCACTGGTACGACGCCGCCGGGAATCAGATCGCCGCCGCGGGCACCGCGGTGGCGGACGCGTTGTCCGGCCGCGGTCGGTTCCGTCGGGGATCTGTTCTCCTCCGGCGCCGTCCGCGACCGCGGACGCCGCGTCGTCCGCCGGTTCGGCTCGGTCGGCGAGCAGTTCGCGGCGAACTCCGCCCGGGACGTGACGGTCTCCGCCGGTCGCGTGACGGACTCCGCCACCGGCGCCCTGCTGCATGTCGGCAGCGAGGCGAAGGACGGGGCCGTCGCCGCGGCGGAGACCACCGCCGACGCCGCCGGCAACGTGTACGACACGGTGACCGGGGCGTTCCTGTACGCCGGGACGAGCGCCGCGGAAGCGGCCCGGTCCGCCGGCAAAAGCGTGAAGGTCACCGCCGGCAACGTGTACGACGCCACGACCGACGCGCTGCTCCACGCGGGTTCGCGAGGTGAAGGACGGCGCCGTCAACGCCGCGGAGACCTTCGCCGACGCCGCCGGCAACGTGTACCACGCGACCACCGGGACGTTCCTGTACGCCGGCAACGCCGTCGCCGAGGCGGCCCGGTCCGCGGGCCACTCCGTCGCCGTGCACGGCCGGCAACGTCTATCGACGCCACGACCGGCGCCCTGCTGCACACCGGCGTCGAGGTGAAGGACGGCACCTATCACGCCGCCGACTACGTCGCCGACGGCGCCGGCAACCTGTATCACGCCACGACCGGGGCGTTGCTGTCCACCGGTTCCGCGATCGCCGACGCGGTACGTTCGGCTTCCTCGTCCGTCTCGCAGGGTGTCTCCCTGGCGGAGGACGCCTATCACTCGGCCGGCTCGCTCGGTCAACAAGCCCTGGAGAAAACTGTGGACGGTTACGAAGTCACCAAGGATCGATTCGACCGCGGCGTGCAGGAGAACCCGCTGGCCGTGGGCCTCGGGTTCCTCGCCGCCGGCCTGCTCGCCGGATTCGTGGTGCCCCGCACCAAGACGGAAAACCGTTGGATGGGCGCCTCCCGCGACCGGTTGGTCGATCAGGGCGTCCACTCCGCCGAGGCGGTTCTCCACCAGGCCAAGCAGTCCGCCGCCCAGGCGATGGGAATGACGTTGGACGAGATGGAACGCCAGGGTCTGACCCCGAAGGATCTGGTCGACAAGGCCGCCCACCTCGCCCAGTCCGCGAGTCGGCAGATCGGCGACGACATGCAGCCACGCCGCCAAGGCCGAGGGGCTGGATCCGGCGGGGCTGAAAGCCCGCGCCGCCGCCGTGGCGAGCACCGCCGCGACCGCCGCCAAGCTGGCCGCCTCCGAGACCGTCGACAAGGCCTCCGCCGAGGCCGGCAACGTCGAGGGCCAGGCCGAGAGCGAAGCCGCCAAGCTGAAGGGCAAAGCGGAGTCCGGCGCCCAGCACCTCGCGGACTCCGCGAAGCAGGCCGTCCGCGAAACCGCCAACGCCTGAACGTCAGCGTGCCTACCGCTGATTCGTTCCCCCCGTCGCGGTGCGTCCGCGGCGGGGGGCTTTCTTTTGCACGCCGGCCCCGTGCGGGTTCGCGGATTCGATGCTGTTCTCACACCAACCCGAAGCGTCAGCGAGGAACGCGGGCGCAGCCCGCAGCCCCGAGGTTCGGTAAGAGGGGCGAATAGCCCTCGCTGACGCGTCGGGTTGGCGTTCTTGCCGCTCTGACACAACCTCTAGGCGCCCCGCCGGGAGCGTGGGGCGGGCCTTCCACGGCTCGCGCATAGGCGGAGTCGCGGCGTGTTGGTACGGTCCGTCCCCCGGCCGGGCGGTCGGGACTCGCCACCACCGACCAGCGATCGAACAGGGACGCCACCGATGTGCGGGATTGTGGGATACCTCGGCGACCGCGACGCGGACGACGTGCTGCTCGCCGGGCTGCGGCGGCTGGAATATCGCGGCTACGACAGCGCCGGGCTGGTGACGGTTCACGGGGCGACGAGGACGCCGGCGGGTTCGACCTGCGGCGGGCCGTCGGGCCGGGTGGAACGGCTGAAGGACGCTCTGCGACGAACAGCCGGTCCGCGGATCGCTCGGCGTCGCCCACACCCGCTGGGCGACGCACGGGCGGCCCAGCGAGGAGAACGCCCACCCGCACGTCGACGCCGCCGGCAAGGTGATCCTCGTGCACAACGGCGTGATCGAGAACCACGCCGCGATCCGCGACTTCCTCAAAAAGCAGGACGTGACGTTCCGCAGCGAGACGGACACCGAGGTCCTCGCCCAACTCGTCGGGTTCTTCTACAGCCAGACCGGCGACCTGCTCGAAAGCGTCCGCCGGGGCCTGTTGGAGGTGCGCGGGACGTTCGGGATCGCGGTCGTCTCCCCGGACGCCCCGCACACGCTGATCGCCGCCCGTCGCGGTTCGCCGCTGCTGGTGGGTCAGGCGGACGGGGAGTACTTCATCGCCTCGGACGCCTCCGCCATCGCCGGGCAGGCGTCGCGGGTGACCTACCTAGACGACGACGAAATCGTCCGCCTCGGCCCGGACGGCATGACCGCCGGCACCATCGACGACGTGCCGGTCGAGAAGCGGTTCGAGGCGCTGGAGCTGGCGATCGAGGATGTGGAGCTGGACCACACCGGGTTCGAGCACCACATGCTCAAGGAGATCTACGAGCAGCCCGAATCCCTCACCAACACCCTCCGCGGCCGCCTGCGGGAGGGGTCGGACAAGATCACCCTCGGCGGCCTGGCCCTCATCGCCCGCGAACTGCCCGCGAACCGAACGCCTGCTGCTCATGGGTTGCGGCACCGCCTGGCACGCGGGGCTGATCGGGGAATATCTGTTCGAGGAACTCGCCGGCATTCCCTGCGAGGTCGAGTACGCCATCGGAGCTGCGGTACCGCAACCCGATCGTGCAGAAGAACACGCTGGCGGTCGCCGTCAGCCAGTCGCGGCGAGACCGCCGACACCCTCGCCGCCCTGCGTGAGGTGCAGACCCGCGGGGCCCGCGTGCTGGGCGTGGTGAACACCGTCGGCAGCACGATCGCCCGGGAGACGGACGCCGGCGTGTACCTGCACGTCGGCCCGGAGATCGGCGTCGCCAGCACGAAGGCCTTCACCGCCCAGGTCGCCGTGCTGGCGATGATGGCGCTGGACCTCGGCCGCCGCCGGCACCTCTCGCCGGAGCGGACGATCCACCTCGCCGAGGAACTGATGGCGATCCCGGACAAGATCCGCACCGCCCTCGAAGCTCGACGACGAGGTGAAGGCCCTCGCGGAGAAGCTGGTTCGACCGCGACAACTGGCTGTACCTCGGCCGCGGCGTGAACTTCCCCGCGGCGCTGGAAGGGGCGTTGAAGCTCAAGGAGATCAGCTACATCCACGCCGAGGGCCTGCCCGCCGCGGAGATGAAGCACGGCCCGATCGCCCTGATCGACGACGGGATGCCGGTGGTCGTCATCGCCCCGCAGGACCACACCTACGAGAAGGTGCTGAGCAACATCGAGGAGGTGAAGTCCCGCAAGGGACGCGTCATCGCGGTCGTCAGCGAGGGAGACACGGAGGTCGACCGCATCGCCGACGAGGTGCTGTACGTGCCGAGCACCGAACCGCTGCTCTCCCCGCTGGTTACGTCGCATCCCGCTGCAATTGCTCGCCTACCACTGTGCGGTGCTGCGGGGGCTGGACGTGGACAAGCCGCGGAACCTGGCGAAGTCGGTCACGGTGGAGTGACCCTTAGCCGCGACCGGAGGGTGCGCGTCCCTCGGTCACCGGAACGCGCTCCCTGCGGTCGCGGCGAATTGAACTAGAGAATCGCCATGCCCCCCGTCACCCTCTTCGAAGACCCCCGCTGGCTGCGGCTGCTGCCGTTGGTCTACCTGCGGAGCGTCGGCGAACTGCTGTGCGGGACGGAGACGCTGCGGGAACGCACCGAACGCCGCGTCGGCGCCGCCGGTCTTGAATCGGCGTGCGGGTTGTGGGTCCGCCCGCACCTCGCCGAACTCACCCGTGAACGCACCGGTCGGCCGGTGAACGTCCCGCTGGTCGGCGGGTCGCTGCTCCTAGCGCCCGCGGGTGGTGGCGGTCGCTGCCCGACCAGAATCGAGCAGGCCCCTTGGGTCGGGAACGGTCGGTTCGGCAATCGCCTGCGTGGCGGTGGACGACGCCCTCGCGGCGGCACTCTCGCCGGAGGCGCTGCTCAACGAGGTCCGCAGCGAAGGGTTGCTCGCCGGCGTGCCGCGGGTGGACATGTCCGATCACGTCACGCTGATGGCGTTCCCCTGGGATCTCGTCGCCCACAACGACGCCCTGCTGCGGGCCGATTGGGAGGAACGCCGCCCGGGCCGCACGATCGCCGGCGACGTGCATCCCGGCTCGCACCTGTTGGGGGACGACATCCACATCGGCGCCGGCACGCGGGTGGCGCCCTGCGTGGTGATCGACGCCGCCGCCGGCCCGGTCTGGATCGGCGAGGATTGCACCATTCAACCGCACAGCTTTATCGAGGGGCCGTGCTTTCTGGGCGACCGCACGCTGCTTCAACCGGGGGCCGTGGTCCACGAGGGCTGCACCGTGGGCCGCGTCTGCAAGATCGGCGGGGAGTTGGAGGCGTCCATCTTCCATCCCTACAGCAACAAGCAGCACGACGGCTTTTTGGGCCACGCGGTGGTGGGCAGCTTCGTGAACGTCGCCGCGGACGTGGTCGCCAGCGACTTGAAGAACACCTACGGCCGCATCCGCGTGCCGATCAACGGCCGGGAGGTCGACAGCGGGCGGATGTTCGTCGGCCCCACCATCGGCGATCACTCCAAGGTGGGCATCAACGTCAGCTTCCCCACCGGGGCGGTGATGGGATTTTGCAGCAGCGTGGTCGGCCCCGCGGCGCCCAAGTTCACGCCCAGTTTCGCCTGGATCGACGCCACGGCGGGGCGAGCCGAAGATCGACCGCTACGACGACGCCCGCGGCCTGGCGATCGCCAAGACGGTGATGGCCCGCCGCAAACTGACCATGAGCCCCGCGGAGGAAGCCGCGTTCCTCGACGTCCGCACCCGCGCCTGGCCTCGGAGCACGCCGTGCAGGTGCGGATCGAGATGGCCTGACGGGAGCCCGGTTCAGACGGCGTTTCAAACTTCGTCGGGCACCACGAACGCGCCGCGGTACTCCCGCTTCAGGAAGGCGTTGGCGACGTCGGCGTGGTCGCCGGTGAAGCGTTCGGCGGCCGGATCGTGGGTGAGCAGCGGACTGCTGTGAATCGCCGCGTCCGACGGGGCGACGCCGAACCTCGCGAGTTGGGCCGTCATCTCGTCCACCACCAACGGCCAGGCGTCGAGGCCGACGTCGACGGCGCCCGGGTTCTGCACCGACATCTGCGCGCCGACGCGGTAGCCGACGTTCGCCAGGTTGCACCAGCCGGTCGAGTGGTGACCGACTGCGATCTCCGCGTTGAGGCTCTCGTTCTTCCGGGAGCGGACGGCGTCGATAAAGTTCTGGAAGTGCAGGGTCGTCATATCCCCGCCCTTGAAGCGGCGGATCGTCTTGCCGTCGGCGTCGATCGCCTGTCCGAAGCCACGACCGCCGAGGTAGGTTCCGCCCTCGCACTTCACCACATAGCCGGTGCTGGGTCCGCCGACGCGGCGATCTGCCCGGGAAGACCACCCGCCCTTCTTACCTTCGGGGGCCGCCGGGAGGTTGCTGAGGGCGATCAGCGTGGGAATCTTGCCGGTGTCGAAGTACGTGTAATGGACGTTGGGCGTGTCGCCGGCGTCGTCCCACCAAACGCGACCGCCGGTCGCCAGCACGCGGGTGGGGGTGGTGACGGAGTCCTGGAACACCACGTTGCGCACGTCGTCCAGCACGTGCACGCCCCAGTTGCCCATCTCGCCGCTGCCGGTGTTCCAGTCCCAGTGCCAATCGTAGTGCAGCTTGTTGCGGAAGAGCGGCTCGTCCTGAGCGGGGCCGAGCCACAGGTCGTAGTCGACCTCATCGTCGATCGGCAGCGGGGTGTCCCGCTTGCCGATCGGGCCGCGGACGCCGAAGCGATTCGCCTGGACGTATTCGATCTCGCCGAGGGCCTTCTCCTCATGCAGGAACGCCTTGATCTCCGCCTGCATCGGATCGCTCCGCTGCTGGGTGCCGAGCTGGCAAACGCGGTCGTATTTCCGAGCGGCGTTCACGACCTGCCGGCCTTCCCACTGCGAATGGGACAGCGGCTTCTCCACGTACACATCCTTGCCCGCCTGCATCGCCCAGATCGCAGCGAGGCAGTGCCAGTGATTGCACGTCGCGATCACGACCGCGTCGACGGCGGGGTCCTTCAGCAGATCGCGGAGGTCCGTGTAAACGCCCTTCGCCTTCATGTTGGCGGCGACCTTCTTCGCCCGGCCCTCGTCCGGGTCGGCGACGGCGACGATGCGGACGCCGTCCAGCCGATTGAACCCGCCGATCACCTGCCCGCCGCGACCGCCGGCGCCGATCAGGCCGACGCCGATCTCGTCGTTCGCCGCCGCGTGCCGCGAGCGGGCGCAGGCGGCCTGCGGGCCGGCCCACGCCACGGCGGCGCCCGCGGCGCCGACGGACTGTAGAAAGGAACGCCGCTTCAGTGTGGAGTGCAGATGAGACATCGCGCTTCGCCGATCCGAGACCTGTGAATCTGTTCTGGTCACGGTAGTGGCCCGCCGGGGCCGCCGCAAACGCCGGCCGGTCAAGCGGGTTCTTCGGCGGCGCCGAGGCTCTCGTTGAAGCGATAGCCGACGCCGCGGACGGTCTCCACCGTGTCCGCCCGCCCGCCAAGTTTCTGTCGCAGGCTGCGGACGTGCACGTCGATGGTGCGTTCCAACGCGTTCGCGTCGCCGCCGCGGCTGGCGTCCATCAGTTCATGCCGGCTGAACGGCCGGCCGGGCTGCCGCATCAGCGTCCAGAGCAGGCGAAACTCCGTCGGCGTGAGGTTCAGATCGGCCCCGCCCGCGGTGGCGGTGTGACGTTCGCGGTCCACCTCGATGCCGGCGCCGGTGACCTTCTCCGCCTCGGCTTCTTCGGCGTCCGGGCGGCGGAGCAGGCTGCGGACCCGGGCCACCAGCGGCTTCATTTTGAAGGGTTTGGTGACGTAATCGTCCGCCCCCATATGAAAGCCGACCAGTTCGTCCACCTCTTCCCCCTTCGCCGTCAGCATCAACACCCGCACGCCCTTGGTGCGGGCGTCGCTGCGGAGTTCCCGGCAGACCGCCAGCCCGTCCATCACGGGGAGCATGAGGTCCAGCACGATCAGGTCAGGCAGCAGCGCCCGGGCCTTGGAGAGCCCGTCGCGGCCGTCGCGGGCGACGTGCACCTCGTGGCCTTCGCTTTCAAGGTTATACGCGAGCACCTCGGCGAGGCTGCGTTCGTCCTCAACGATCAGAATGGTCCGGCGGGGCATGATCCCAGCTTCGCTGATCGCCCCGTCCTGTGGGTGAAGAACCGATGAAAGATGGACGAAACCCGCAGACCCGCGAGCCGACGGGGGCGATCAGACCGGGCGTGGCTGGGCAGCAGAGCGATCAGGGGGCGGCGGCGAGGGCCGACGCCGGATGCGACACCGCCAGATCGGCGGGACCGAAGCGTTCCTCGGCGGTCTCGCCGGCGCGGCGGTCCGGGAACCGCTTGCGGTGCCGCACGATCTGTCCCTCGACCAGGTAGATCGCGTCCTTGGCGATGTTCGTGGCGTGGTCGGCGATGCGTTCAAGGTGCCGGGAGACATTGAACAGCCCGACCGCGGCGTCCACCGCGGCGGGGTTCGCCCGCATGGCGTCCGTCATCTCGGCCAGCGTTTCGCGGTTCAGGCCGTCGACGATGTCGTCGTCGACGCAGACTTCGCGGGCCTTGTCCGGATCGAGGTCGACGTAGGCGTCGATGCTGCGGCGGAGCATATCCAGCGACACCCGGGCCGTCTGACGAACCCGCTTCAACGCCGGCAGATCCCCGAGGCCGACGGGATGGGCTTCGCCGGCCTGACGGGCGGCGCTGACGGCGTCCGCGGAGGCGTCGGCCCGTTCGGCGATGTGCACGCCCAGGTCCGCGACCCGCTCCAGTTCCTTCGCGATCTTCAACACGCTGACCACTCGCCGCAGATCCTCGGCGACCGGGGAGTGCAACGCGAGCACCCGCAGGCAGCGTTCTTCGACCTGCACGTCGTACCAGTCGACCCGCTTGTCCGCCGCTTTCAAACGCACCGCGAGGTCCCGGGCGACGCCGCCGAGACCGTCCACCGCGGCCCCGACCAACTCCTCGGTGAGCGCGCACATGGTGAGGATATCCTTGTGGGTCTCCTCCATGTCTCGGCTGAGGGAAAGCGACATGCTGTTCGGTCCGTGCGGGGGGCGGGCGGGGCCGCGAATCGACGCCGCCGCAATCGGGCGTACCGTCAATGTACGCCCCGGCCTGCAATCCATCCTATCGCATTCAGCCAAACTTTGGGGAAGAACTTGCGAACCGGCCCCGCCGTGCCTTTATTGAGCGGGGCAGGTCCGATCCGGCCTCGCCACAACGCGGAAGCGGTCTTGATCCCCACCCGAAGCGTCAGCGAGAGCTGCGGGCGCGGCACGGACTCCCTCGCGGACGCTTCGGGTTGGCGTTCCGACAGGTTCTAGAAGGTCCTTAAGCTGCGGGGAGGGTGACGGTGAACGTGGCGCCGCGGCCGGGCTCGCTGCGGACCGCGACGGAGCCGTCGAACACGGCGACCATCTGCTTGACGATCGCCAATCCCAGGCCGGTGCCGCCCTTTTCCCGGCTGCGGGCCGGGTCGACCCGGTGGAAGCGTTGGAAGACGCGGTCCAGATGTTCCGCGGGGATGCCCTCGCCGGTGTCCGCGACCCGCAGTCGCACGACCCGCCGTCCGCCCGGTTCGCCGGCCCCTTCCGCTTCGGCGAGCCACTCGACGGTCACGCGACCGCCGGGGGGGGTGTGCCGCAGGGCGTTGGTGAGGAGGTTGTCCAGTACCGTGGCGAGGGCGTCGGGATCCGCGTGCACGTGCGCCTCAACGGACGGGGGGACCGCGGAGAGGTGCACCCCGGCCTTCGCCGCGGCGGCCCGCAGGTCCCGCAACGCCTCGTCCACCGCCGGGCCGACCCGCACCCGGCGGACGTCGAACACGTCCCGCCCGCTTTCCACACGGGCCAGGCGGATCACGTCCACCACGAGGTCGTGCAAGCGATCGGCGTGCAATTCGATGTCCGACAGGAACCGCTTCGCGATCGGCGGGCCGTCCTGCAGGGGCCGTCCAGCAGCGTCTCCGCGAGGGCGCTGATCGCGGCGATCGGCGTTTTCAGTTCGTGGGAGACGTTGGACACGAAGTCCCGGCGAACCGATTCGAGCCGCCGGAGCTCCGTCACGTCGCGGATCTGAAGCACCACGCCGGCGGCCGCGTTGGGGCCGGCCACGCCGGGCAGTGGATCGGCCCGCAGCGCGAGCGTGACGTGCCCGGCGTCGAACTCGGTTTCGAACCGCCCCGCCCCGCCCAGCACCGCTTCGCAAGCGTCGGTGACGGCGCTGCGGCGGATCACCTCCCACACCGGCCGGCCCGTGAGATCGCCCGTCGACAGGCCCAGCAGGGCGGCGGCGGCGCGGTTGACGAGCAGCAATCGCTCGTCCCGGTCCGCGGCGAGAACGCCTTCGCTCATCCCTTCCAACGCGGCGAACAGCCGGTCCCGGTCCTCCGCCAGTCCCACCAACGCCGCGTTCGTCTGCCCGGCCCGGCGGGAGACGCGACGGACCGCCGCCCGCAGGACGGGCTCCGGCTCCTGCGGGTCGAGCAACGGCAACGGCGGGGCGGAGCCGTGCACCAGGGCGTCGGCGAGTTCGGCGATCTCCCGATCGCGGCGGTAGCGCCCGACCAACTGCCACGCCGCCGCCGCCGCCGCGGTTAGCAGGAACATCCCTCCCGCCAGCGCCCGCCACGCCGGAGAGTTCGACGACAGCCCCGCGAGGCCCACCGCCACCGGCGCCAACCACGGCGCCGCCGACCACCACGCCACCGTCGCCGGACGCGGCGGCGACGGATCGGGCGCGGGATCGGGCGCCGGCACGCGGGCGGTCCGGAGAACAGGGGCGGGGAGGAGGGAGCCGGGCGAATCGGTCTTGTCCCCGCGGCCCCGACGGTCCGCAACCCAGCGGCGGTTCGGTCACGGGCGAGCCGGTCGCCGGGGACGGGCGGGCGGGTATGGTTCGCCCCTTGTCCGACCCCGCGCCCGCCGCCGCATCGACCAGCGGGCGGGCGATGCGCGTCGGCACCACGCTGGGCCTGTGCAGCGCCGTGGGGTACACGCTGGCGAACGCGGCGCTGCGGGACGTGAGCCGGCCGGACGATCTGGATTGGTCCCTCTGGGTGACGTTCTGCAAGGCGGCCCCTGTCGCCCTCGTGGCGTGGACGCTGGTCGCTGTGCAAGCGGTGCGGGGACGACCGGCGTTGGCCCCGTGGGCGACGTGGCCGCGGCTGATGGCGGCGGGGGCGTTGTCCCAACTGGGCGGAAATCTGCTGTTCCAGGAGGCGCTGGGCGTGTTGGGGCTGGCGTTGTCCGTGCCGGTGACGTTCTCCGGGATCATCCTGTCCGGCGCCGGGCTGGGGTGGCTCGTGCTGGGCGAGCCGGTCGGGCGTCGGCAGGGGGTGTCGATCGGGCTGCTGATCGCGGCGACGGCGGCGTTGGGCGCGGCGGCGCCGGACGCCGCGGACGCCGTGATCGGGCAGTCCGTCGCCGGCGCCGCCGCGGATCCCTGGGCGGTCGCCGGGGCGGTGGCGATCGCGTTGTCGGCGGGGTGTGCCTACGGCGTGCTGGGCGTGGTGATCCGCAAGACCGCCGGCGAGGGCGTGGGGGTCGCGGGGACGCTCGCCCCGCTGAGCGCCGCGGGGCTCGCCAGCCTCGTCGCCTTCCTGGGCCTGCGAGCGGCCCGTGCCTCCGGCGCCCCGCCCTGGGTCGACCTGCCGCCGGATACGGTCCTCCCGCTGGCGATCGCCGGGGCGGCGAATGCGACCGCGTTCTTCTGCATCTCCGCCGCCCTGCACCGCATTCCGATCGTCCGGTCGAACCTTCTCAACGCCTCACAGGCGGCGATGGCGGGGGTGGTGGGGGTGATCTGGTTCGGGGAGCCGCCGACCCTCTGGCTGCTGACCGGCGCCGGCCTGACGATCGCCGGGCTCGCCCTGCTCGGCCTGCGGCGGGCGCCCCGCGCGGCTGACTTGAGCGATGGCCTGAACGGCGATCTGAACGGCGGGAACGCGGCCCCAACGAAGTGAACTTCTACTGGCGAGAGCGGTCAAACCAGTCTACACTGATGAATGCGCCGTTCCCCGGCGTCGCCCCTCGTCCCGCCCCCACAACTTGTTCGCCCATGCCTCCGACAGCCCCGTCGTACCGTTCGCTCGTGGTCGCTGCGGCGACGCTGTGCACAACGGGCGCCGGTTGGGCCACGGGCGCCGGTTGGGCCGCGGACGTCACGGCCGGCAAAGCGGCCCCGCCCGCCACGGCGACGGCGTTCCTGGAGGCGAATTGCGGCGACTGCCACGCGAACGGGACCGCGGAGGGCGGGTTTGAGTTGGCCTCCCTGCCGGACGCCCCCACGCTGGACGACGTCGGTCGGTGGGATCGGGTGCACGACCGCGTCCGCGACGGGGAGATGCCGCCGGCGGATTACGGGGCGCCGGACGAGGCGGAGGGCCGCCGGTTCCTCGGGGAGGTGTCGCGGTGGCTGTCGGCGACGCAGTCCGCGGAGGGCGCCGCGGCCGGGCGATCCCGCGGCCGCCGCCTGACCGGCCGGCAACTGGAGCGGACGTTGCAAAGCGTGCTGGGGATCGACGTCCCCCTCGCTGGGCTGCTCCCGCCGGACCGCCCGCACCACGGGTTCACCACCGTCACCGAGGGCGGGCTGAGCCACCATGATCTCGCCGCCCATCTACAGGTGGTCGACGCGGCTCTGGACGAAGCGTTTCGTCGGGCGTTGAGTTCGGAGGACGGGTGGACGAAGGAACTTTCCGCCAAGGACCTCTCCCGGCCGAACGGGGGCAACAACCGCTGGCCGGAGGTGCACCGCGGGATGGCGGTGACGTGGTCCTCGAAGCTGTTGTACTACGGCCGCCTACGCAACACGGAGGCGAAGGAGGGCGGCTGGTATCGCCTGACGTTCGACGCCCGGGGCCTGAACGTCCCGCCGACCGGCCTGTGGTGCACCGTCCGCACCGGCAAGCTGACCTCCAGCGCCCCGACGATGCACGACGTGGGCGCCTTCCTCGTCACCGATCAAACAAGGACTTACGCCTTCGAGACGTGGCTGGACGCGGGGCACCTGATCGAAGTCCGCCCGAACGATCGTCGGCTCAAAGTCGGCAGTTCCCCGGGCGGACAGATCCCCACCGGACTGTTGCAAAAAGAGAACCTCGCCGGGCTCGGCATTCACCGCGCCACGTTGACCCGCTTCCACCGCGGGCCGGACGACGACGGCGTCCGCAACGCCCTGTTCGGCGATCTCAAATTGCAGTGGGTGAAGACGCAGAACCGCAAACGTCGCGAGCCGGCGGGGCGGTTCGAGCCGCAGCCCGACAACCCCCGCGCTGCGTTGGCGCCCCTGATGCAGGCGTTTGCGGAGCGGGCGTTCCGCCGCCCGGCCGACGCCGACGCGGTTGAACCGTACGTCGCCGCCGCCCGGGCGCAGCTGGATGCGGGGCAGCCGTTCACGGAGGCGCTGCGGGCCGGCTACCGTTCGCTGCTGTGCAGCCCGCGGTTCCTGTATCACGTGGAGGAGCCGGGCGAACTGGACGGGCCGGCGCTCGCCGCCCGGCTGAGCTACTTCCTCACCGCCGGCCCGCCGGACGCGGAACTGACCGCCCTCGGCGTCGGCGGGGCGATCCGGCGGGACGACGTGCTGCGAGCCCAGACGGAGCGACTGCTGACCAGCGAGACCCACGGCGTGCGCGGCCTGGATCGCTTCGTCGAGGACTTCGCCGCCGAATGGCTCGACCTGTCCGAACTGGACGCCACGGAGGTGATCCCGCTGTACCCGGACTGGGACCCGACGCTGCAAATCTCGATGCGGGACCAAACCCGCGCCCTGCTGCGGGCGATGTTTGCGGAGGATCTGTCGGTGTCGCATGTGGTGGACGCGGACTTCGCGTTTCTGAACGAACGGCTCGCGGAGCAATACGACCTGCCGTTCGACGCCGCCCCCGCGGATTGGGCGCCGGCCGACGGCGGCCTCGTGCGGGCGTCGCTGCCGCAGGACAGTCCCCGCGGCGGGCTGTTGACGCAGGGGTCGATCCTGAAACTGACCGCCGACGGGGCCGCCACCAGCCCGGTGCTGCGGGGCGTCTGGGCCAGCGAACGGCTGCTGGGCATCGTCGTGCCGCCCCCGCCGGAGAACGTCCCCGCCGTCGAGCCGGACACCCGCGGGGCGACCACGATCCGTCAGCAACTCGCCATGCACCGCTCCGATCCGAGCTGCGCGAGCTGTCATCGGAAGATCGACCCGGTGGGCTTCGCGTTGGAATCGTTCAACCCGGCCGGGGCGTTCCGCACCGACTACACGACTTTTCGGAAGCGGAAGATCGTGCCGCGGGCGCCGGTCGATCCCAGCGGCGCCCTGCCCGACGGCCAGACGTTTGCGGACATGGTCGGGTTCCAAAAGCTCGCCGCCGCCCGGCCGGCGCCGCTGGCGGCGAACCTCGCCCGGCACCTGCTGACCTACGGGACCGGGGCGCCGGTGTCGTTCGCGGACCGGGCGGCGGTGGATGCGATCGTCCGATCGGTTCGCGACGCCGGCCCCGGTGGGTACGGCGTGCGCTCGTTGCTCCACGCCTGCGTGCAGAGCCCGCTGTTCCGCAGCAAATAGCGGCCCCTGTGCAGGCCGCCGTTCCTCCCCCGCCCCCTTCAACCCCGCCCGCCGATGTCCGCCTTTCGCCCCGCCCGCCGTCCCGGCGACGCCCTGCCCCGCCGCACGCTGCTGAAATCGGCTGGCGTCGGGCTGGCGTTGCCGTGGCTCTCCGCAATGGACGGTCGCACCGCGACCGCCGCCCCGGTCGCCCCGGCCCGTGACGAGTCGCCCGCGGCCCCGGAACTGCCGGAGATTGAACGCGGCGACGGCCCGCCCCGCCGGTTCGTCGCCTTCACCCTGAGCCTCGGGCTGCTGGGCGAGAACCTGTACCCGGAGCAGTCCGGAAAGGACTGGGCGCCGTCGCCGTATCTGGAACGCGCTGACCGATCTGCGGGATCAGCTCACGCTGCTCAGCGGGGTGTCCCACCCGGGCGTGCGTAGCGGGCACCGGGCGGAGGCAAGCCTGCTGACCGCCAACCCCGCCGGCGGGAACGGGCGGGGCCGGAACACCATCAGCCTGGATCAGTATCTTGCCAAGCACCTGGGGACGACCACGCGGTTTCCTTCGCTGGTGCTGTCCGGCGGGGGGGCCAACAGCCCCTGCTACACCGACGGCGGGGCGATGATCCCGGCCCAGGAGAGCCCGTCGAAGCTGTTCGCGGATCTGTTCGTCGAGGCCGACCCGGCGACCCGCCGACTGCACACCGCCCGCGCCGCCCACGGCCGCAGCGTGATGGACCTCGTGCTGGACGACGCGAACCGGCTGTCCCGCGAGGTCGGCGCCGGCGACCGCCGCCGCCTGGACGAGTACTTCACCGGCGTCCGCGATCTTGAAGTCCGCATGGCCGCGGATGAACGATGGGCGAAATCCCAAAAGCCGATCGTCGACGCCGAGCCGCCGGACGATCTTCGCGACGCCGACGAGTTCATCGCCAAGCAGGCGCTGATGGCGTCCGTCGTCAAGCTGGCGCTGGAAACGGACTCCACGCGGTACGTCACCCAGCACCTCAGCGGATCCAACCGCACGGCCACGTTGCCGGGGGTGAACACCGGTTGGCACAGCCTGTCCCATCACGGCAAGGACCCGCAGAAACTGGCCCAGCTCGCCCTCGTGGAGGCGGCGCTGATCGCCAGTTGGGGCGACTTCCTGCGGAGCCTGGCGGAGGTGAACGAGTCCGGCCGCAGCCTGTTGGACAGCACCACCGTGCTGCTGACCTCGAACCTCGGCAACGCCTCGAACCACGACAACCGCAACATGCCCGTGCTGTTGGCCGGCGGCGGCTACCGGCACGCGGGGCACCTCGCCCACGATCCGCAGGACAACGCTCCGCTGCCCAAGCTGTTCACCACCGTCGCCAACCGACACGGCCTGATGATCGACCGCTTCTTCGGCGCCCCCGGCACGCAGCCGGGGTTGGAACTGGCGTAATGCACGGCTCGCTCCCCGCTCCGCCGATCGGAGCGGGGCGATCCGCGGCTACGGTCCGGCGGCCCCTGCCGGGGCGTCTCCCGGCATCGCGGCGTCGGCGTGTGCCGGCTCCAGCCCTTTCAGGTACGCCAGCAGTTCGAAGATTTCGTCCTCGGTGAATCGGTCCAGCAGGGCTTTGGGCATCAGCGAGACGTCCGACTGCACGCTGTCCAGGATCGTGTCCTTCTGAACGACCGTGGGCTCCTTCGCCTCCGGGTCGGCGAGGATGGAGACGGTGTCGTCGTCTTCGGCGACGACCAGCCCCGTCAGCACCGTGCCCTCGTCGGTGACGATCTGGCGGACGGCGTACTTGGCGTCGACGTGGGCGCTGGGGTCCAGCATCTCCCGCAGCACGACGGAGCCGTCCCCCTTCCACCGCCCGAACACGCCGACCAGCGAGGGACCGACGAGGCTTTCGGCGGAATCGGCCTTGTGGCACTGGGCGCAGGTCGCCTCCTTGAAGAGACGCTCGCCGATCTCCGGCGACCGGCCGGCGAGTTTGTTCGCCAGCCCGCCGCCGCCCGCGGGGGCGAGGTCCGCGACGGTCCACTTCTGCACGAACTCGCGGGTGTTGCCGATCGGGTCCTCGGGGACGGTCGGGTTCGCCAGCCAGGCGTCCAGATCGGGGACCACCACCATCACGCCGTACATCCGCATCCAGTGCCGGGGAAAGGTGCACACGTAGGGGTATTCGCCCGGTTCGGCGGGGGCGGTGAAGGTGAGGCGATCGACGCCGCCGGCCTCCACCAGCGCCGAGGCGTGCAACACGTCCGGCCCGTCCGGCACGTACGGATTGCCGGCGGACGCGCCCCGCGGGCCGACCTCCATGCCCCGCTGAGCGACCGATCGCAATTCGCCGGGCACGGTGACCACCAGATTGTGCGGCATCAGATCGTGGTTCTCCAACAGAATCTGCACCGGCCGGCCGGCTTCCACGGCGAAGTACGGGACGTCGTACCGCATCTCCTCCTCCACGGTCTTCATGCGCACCACCCGCACGACGACTTCCCGCAGCCGGCTCCGCAGGACCTTCGCCTCCTCCACCGGCAGCCGGGCGAGCAGGCCGTCCGCCAGTTGCATCGCGTCGAGAAACTCGCCGGTGGTGCGGTCTGCGGCGGGGGTGGTCTCGGCGAGTTCGACAAGAACCGTCGCCGCCCGACCGCTGAGGACCGGGTCGCGTTCGTCGGCGGGCACCGTCAGCAGGGTGCGGACGACGGCCGGCCGCAGCGTTTTGTCCGTCAGCCGGGGGGCGAGTTTCGCGAACGTCTCCGCCCGACCCGCGGGGATCGCCCCCAGCGCGGCGATCGCGGCGGTCGTCACCCGCGGGCTGCGGCCGTCCAGCAACCCGGTGATCCAGTCGCGGTAGGTCGTCCGCACCTCCGGCGCCGGCGCCAGCGCCACGGCGGTGAGGAAATCGACGAATTCGTCGTCCCCCGTCAGTTTGTCGGCGACGTCGTCCGCCGCCCCGGCGGCAATGAGCCCCGCATACGCGGCGATGCGTGCCGGGCGGTTCTCGCCGGCGGCGGCGGCCGTCAACGCCTCCGCCTGAACGGCGAGGTCCGCGGCCGGCTGTTTGAGCAGCAGCGCCGTCAGTTGTTCCGCCGCCCGACGATCGCCGCGGTCGGCGCCGTCCAGCGGTTCGAGCACCCGCAGCAATTCCTCCACGGCGTTGGAGTCGTTCAGCTCCACCAATCCCGCTAGCGCCGCGGCCCGCTCCTTCGGCGACACGCCCGGCCGCGACAGGATCGCCTCGTACACCGGGGCGTACTTCGGGTCGGTGGCGTCCCGCTCGACCAGCACCAACCGGGCGTCGTCCAGCCGCTTCAATTGATATTGCACGACCCGCGGGCTCTTATCGAGGAACACCCGCGGCGGCTTCGGTTTCTCCGCGGTCATGCCCGACATCGCCCCCTCACCGTGACCGGCGCGGTCGCCGTGCTCGTGCTGCCCGTGCTCATGCTGTGCAAAGGCGGGCGCGGCGGCGAGCCACAGGGCGAAGCAGGCGAGTGCGGGGCGTGACATGGGTTCGTTCAAGAATGACGGGGATTAATCACCGTAACGCCGAGGCCCCGCGGGGCCTCGGCGTTACGCATCTGACCGATGGAACCGTTTACTCCAACGCCCGCAGGGTCTCGTCGAGGGTGTATTCGAGGAACGTGTCCACCTCCCCCTCCAATACGCCCAGCGCCAGTTCCGCGGCGGCGTCGCCTTCCAGGAAGCTCAACGCCCGCACCGCCTCGGTCCGCACGCGGGGGTGTTCGTCCGCGATGCGCGGGGCCAGCCGCTCCAACGGGTCCTCCACCTTGTCGAGCCAGAACGACAACACCCGCACCGCCGCGGCCCGGGCGCGATGGTCGTCGGCGGTCAGCAGTTCGTCGAGCAACGCTTCGTTCAGCGTGTTATGCGTTTGATATTGCCACAAGCCTTCGAGCCGAAGCCGCGTGTAGAGCGGGTCTGTCTTATCCAATCCGCTCAGCTCCAATCCGCTCAGCCAGGCGTCGACGGCCGGCAACACATCCGCTGTGTCGCGGGCGGCGAGTTGCCGACGGGCGCGGTAACGGGTGCGGTACTCCGGCGTCGCCAGCAGGTCGAGCAGCACCGGAATCGGGGCGCCGGCGATCTGCGGCGGGTTCACCAGCGGTCGGCTCGGGTAGGTGACCCGCCAGATGCGGCCGTGGGTGTGGTCGCGGTTCGGGTCCCGGAGGTTGTGCTGGAGGTGGCCGATCAATGCGTTGTGCCAGTCGACGATATACAGCGAGCCGTCCGGGGCGAATTGCATGTCGATCGGCCGGAAGTTGCCGTCGCCGCCGTTGATCAGCATCGGCTTGCGTTCGGTCGCGGTGAATCCGCTGCCCTCCTCTTCCACGTCGTATTGCAGCACGGCCCGATCGCCGATGACGTTGGCGAGCAGGTAGTCGCCCTGCGCCTCGGGGGGGAAGTGGCGGCTGGAGACCAGTTCGCACCCGGCGGTCGGCCGAATCCGTTTGCGGAAGAAATCGGGATAGTTGCGATTCGCGTCGAGCTTCATCTCTTTGACCACGCGGCCGCTCTGGGAGCCGCCGGGGTGCTTTTCGGGCCAGTCGATCCGGCCGGAGATCGGCGTCGCCCAGTAATTGTTCCCGCCGGAGGCGTCCGCGACGAACTCCTGCCCCCAGTCGTCGAAGACGTGCCCCCAGGGGTTGGCGAAGGCGAAGGAGACGTGCACGTCGACCCGTTCGGTGCGGGGATCGTACCGCCAGATGCCCGCCTCGCTGAGGCGGTCGAGGCCGTACGGATCTTCAATCTGGCTTTGCTTGAACGTGCCCTCCTGGAAGTACAGGTTCCCGCCCGGCCCCCATTCAAACGCCGCGATGCCGTGGTGACTGTCCGCGGTGCCGAACCCGGACAGCTGCCGGACCCGCACGTCGCGCGTTTCGCCGGGGGAGAGGGCCTCGGTGAACTCGCGTCGCACGTCGATGCGGTCGTCGCCGTCGGTATCCTTCAGGAACAAAATATCCGGCTGCTGGGCGACGTACACGCCGCCCATGCCGAACTCGAACCCGGTCGGCTGGTGCAACCCGCCGGCGAAGGTCACGCAGCGATCGGTTTTGCCGTCGCCGTCGTCGTCCTCCAGGATCAACAATTTATCGTCCAGCTTCGTCTTCGGCTGCCAATGCGGGTAGGAGGGCATCACCGAGACCCACAACCGGCCGGCGTCGTCGAAGTTCAGCGCGACGGGGTTCGCCAGTTCGGGGAACTGCTCCTCGGAGGCGACCAGTTCGATCTTGTATCCCGGCGGGAGCGTGAACGACTTTAACTGCGCCTCCGCGGACAGATAATCCAGCGAACCCAGCTTGCCGGCTTTCGCCTCCTTGTCGTTGGGGCCGCCGACGTTGGTTTTCGGTTTGAGGAACGGCAGCGTGTTCGAGTCGTCCACCTCCGCGGGCACGGTCCCGCCGGCGGCGACGGTGCGAACGCGGGCGTCGCGGGCGGCGGTCATCTGATCGAGGATCGCCAATTCGCGGTTCATCACGTCGCGGTTGTTATAGGTCCCGTCCGACCCGGCGAGCCCCCGCGGGCCCCAGATGGAATAGCCGTTGACGGCCCGATAGCGGTGCCACCAATGAAAGTTCTTGTCGTCCAACTCCGCGACGACCGCCGGGTTCGCTTTCTCCGGCGTCCCCTCGCCGAACAGGCCGGCGTCCAGCAGCGGGGCGAGGCGGGCGTACCCCGCGGCGTTCAGGCGCGCGCCGTTCAGCGTCAGCCGTTCGTCGGCGTTCTTAAACAGCTTCAACGTCGGGCGGAACAGATTGACGAAACCCACGTCCGTCGCCTCGGCGACGGACTTTAAGCCGCCGGTATAGAGTTCCAGTCGGTCGTTCTCCGCGGAGCCGTCCGGCAGGTTCGGATCGCCGCCCCGTTCCGGGATTTGAGGCTCAAACGCGATCGGGGAGACCAGCACGATCCGAGGGGGGCCGTCGCCGCTGTAATTCTTGGTTTTCGTCTCCTCGACCAGCCGGGTCATGTCCTCTTTGAACTGCTCCAGCCCGTCCTCGCCGGCGAAGGATTCATTATAACCGAAGAAGTACAGGATCACGTCCGCCTTGACATGCGTCAGGTGATCGTCGGGCGTGCCGAAGTCGCGGGTGCGGATGCGGGTGAACGGTTCGTCGCCGGGGAAAGCGAGGTTCGCGCACCGTCAGTTCGCGGTCCGGGAATCGCTGATAAAGCAGCGCCTCCCACTCGTTATGATGCTGCAAGCCCTCGGCGAGCCCGTTGCCGACCAGCGCGATGTGATCGCCCGGTTTCAGCTCCAACTCCGCGGCGCCGGCGGGGGGCGCGGCGACTGACAGGCCGAGGGACAACACGCCGGCGAGCAGCGCCGGCGACAATGTGCGAACCATGTGAACCAATTCCGGGGGGCGAGCGGGCCGGGGGCGGGGCGGCGGGAGACGCAACCGGAGGCCGCGTCGGTCCCCGCCGATGCGTGCAGTGTAGGGGGGCGTGCAGTGTAGGGGGCGTGCGGGGGGGTTGGCGACTGTCGGGCCGCCGCGGCGGGTTAGCCTGCCGCGGGGGGGATCGGGGCGTCCCACCCGGCCATGTCGGACGGTTTGACGCCCTTGACGTGCCCGCCGAACCGGAACGTGCTCGGATTGTACGGGCCGACCAGGTCCACGTTCAGGTCCGGCGTGATCTTCTCCTCCAACCCCGCCGCCCAGAAGCAGGCGTTGACCAGCATCCGCCGGAACCCCTCGTTCCGCAGGTCCTCCGACGCCCCCGCGGTGGTGCAGAACACGCGGCGGCTGCCCTGCAGTTCGGGTGTGAGACCGTCGATTCGGTCGTAGGTCCGCACCCACGCGGCGGGGCACGGGTCCTTGCCGTCGGCGGGGGGCGAATCCGGCGTCATTCCCTCTAGCGGTTGGGCGAAGGCGAGGGTGACGCTGTTCGGCATCGGGTCGGCCCAGTACCCGCCGCACTCGCCCCAAGCGTCCGTCACGCCCCGCAGGATCGGGTGGTCGAGTTGTTTCGGGTTCAGATCGAGCCGGGTGCTCATCTTGTGGTTCGTGCCGTAGTGGCCGGCCCAGGTCTCGCCGAGCACGCCGCGGCCAAAGCCGCCGTCCCAGCCGGCCCGGCCCCGCTTGGCCCGGTAGTCGTACCCGGCGTAGGCCGATTTCGAATCGTCGATCTTGAAGGCGTGCGTCGCCGTTCGCAGGCCGATCACCGGACCGCCGCGGTGGAGATAGTGATCAATGTGCACCATCTGATCCTTCGGCAGGTCCTTGAACCGCAGGAAGTTCACCAGCAGATCGGCGTCGTCCAATGCTTCAAGGCCCGGCAGGTTGTCGGCGGCGGGGTCGATCTCGCCGGTCTTCGGATCCACGGTGAACAGCACGTGGCACTCGAACCCGTGCCGCTTGGCGAGGATGCGGGCGAGGGCGGGCAGCGTCTCCTCGGAGCGGTACTCGTGATCGCCGGCGATCAGCACGATCTTCGTGCCCACGCCCGGTCCGGCGTCGCCGCGGTAGATCAGCGGCTCCGCGGCCGCGGCGGTCGGGAGCAGGAACGCCGCGAGGGCGACGGGGGCGAGCGACAAACGCATCGGCGGGGTCCGGGGTGCGGGGCGGGAGCGATCGGAGAATCCCACCGCATCGGCCCGCCGAACGCCAGCGTCGTCGTGGGCGGCGGCGCCACGCGGGCGTCGCATCGGGAGAATTATCGGGTAAACTGACGTGGATTCGATTCGCCGCCGCCCCCCGTGAGCGTCCATGACCCGCTGGTCCGCCCCGATGCGTGTTCTCCTCGGCCTCGCCGCCGCGGCGCTGCCGTCCGCCGTCGCCCCGGCGGCGGAGGCCCCGCTGGCGGCGTTCCTGAGCGACTCCTGTGCGGACTGCCACACCGGCGACGCGGCGGAGGCGGGGTTCGATCTGGCCGCATTGGATGCGGCGGCGCCCGCCGCGGACGCCGCCGCGTGGGAGAAGGTGATCCGCAAGCTCCGCACCCGGCAGATGCCGCCGCCGGAGGCGTTCTTCACCGACGACGTCGGCCGCGACGCCGCCCTGCACGCCCTCGAAGCGACGCTGGACGCCCACGCCGCGGCCCGCCCACGCCCCGGGCGGACGGCGACGATGCGGCGGCTCACCCGCACCGAGTACACCAATGCCGTCCGCGACGTGTTGGGCGTGACGGTCGACGCGGCCCGCTGGCTGCCGAAGGATTCGTCGAGCCACGGGTTCGACAACGTCACCGTCGGCGACCTCTCCCCGACGCGGATGGATCGCTACGTCACCGCCGCCCGGCAGATCGCCCGGACGGCGCTGGGACGACCGGCCCGCGGCCCCGAGGGACGCACCGTCCGGCTACGGCCGGACCTGACCCAGGAGGCCCACATCGACGGCCTCCCCCCCGGCACCCGCGGCGGGGCGCTGATCCCGCATCACTTCCCGCGGGACGGGGACTATGAGGTGCGGGTTCGCCTGATGCGCGACCGGAACGAGCACGTCGAAGGGCTGTCCGGCCAACACACGCTCGACGTGCTGCTGGACGGCGCCCCGATCGAGCGGTTCACCGTCCAGCCCCCCAATGCAAAGCGGCCAAGCGGCCCCAAGCAGCGGGGCGACTGGACCCAGCAGACCCACGCGGATGTGGACCGGCATCTCTTCGCACGCTTCACCGCGACCGCCGGGTCGCATGACGTGGGCGTCGCCTTTCTCGCCACGAACGGATCGTTGGTCGAAACCGCCCGCCGACCGCATCAGGCCCGGTTCAACTATTACCGCCACCCCCGCCGGGCGCCGGCGGTGTACGAGGTGACGATCGCCGGCCCGCTGGGCGATCCGGCCGCGGACTCCACGCCCGGCGCCTCCCCGAGCCGCACCGGGATCCTCACCTGCACGCCCGCGGACCCGCGGGATTGGGACCGCTGCGCCCGCGCGATTCTCACCCCGCTGCTCCGCCGGGCGTACCGCCGGCCGGTGACGGAGGAGGATCTCGCCGGGCCGCTCGCGTTGCTCGCGTCAGGATCAACGGGCGGCGGCGCGACCGGTCAGGAGAACCAGCGGGAGCGGTTCGAAGCGGGCATTGAACTGGCGGTCGCGGGGGTGTTGGTCAATCCGAACTTCCTGTTCCGGATCGAACGCGACCCCGTCGGCATCGCCCCGGACTCGGTATATGGCCTGGACGACGTGGCGCTGGCGTCGCGTCTGTCCTTCTTCCTGTGGAGCGCCCCGCCGGACGATCGGCTGCTGGATCTCGCGGAGAACGGGACGCTGGGCGATCCGGCCGTGCTGGATGCGGAGGTGAGGCGGATGCTGGCCGACCCGCGGGCCGCCGCCCTCACCACGAACTTCGCCGGGCAATGGCTCCATCTGCGGAACCTCGACGGCGTGGCGCCGGATATGCGTCGCTATCCGGACTTCGACGACAACCTCCGCACCGCCTTCCGCCGCGAAACCGAGTCGCTGTTCGCGGAGGTGGTGAACGAGAACCGCCCGGTGACGGCGCTGCTCCGCCCGGGGCACGCCTGGTTGAACGAACGCCTCGCCGCCCACTACGGCATCCCGCACGTCCGCGGCGACCACTTCCGGAAGGTCGATCTGGGCGAGGACTCCGGTTCGCCGGGCAAGGGCCGCGGGGGCTTGCTGCGGCACGGCAGCGTGCTGACGGTGACTTCATACGCGACACGCACCAGCCCGGTGCTGCGGGGAAAATGGGCGCTCGACAACCTGCTGGGCACGCCCCCGCAACCGCCGCCGGACGACGTGCCGGCGCTGGAGGACAACGACGTGGCGGCGGGGCTGAGCGTGCGGGAGCGGCTGTCCGCCCATCGGGCGAACCCGGCGTGCGCCTCCTGCCACAATCTGATCGACCCGCTGGGGTTCGCCTTCGAAAACTACGACGCCGTCGGCCGCTGGCGGACGTTGGAGGACGAACTCCCCGTCGACCCGACCGGCGCCTTCCCCGGCGGCGGGGCGCTGAGCGGGGTGGGCGACTTGGAGGACGCCCTGCTCGCCCGGCCGGAGCCGTTCGTGGGCGTCCTCGCGGAGAAACTGCTGATCTACGCCCTCGGCCGCGGGCTGACGCACGAGGACGCCCCCGCGGTGCGGGGGATCGTGCGGGAGGCCGCCGCGGCCGGCTACCGGTTTGCCGATCTGATCGTCGCGGTCGTGGAGAGCCCGCCGTTCCGCACCCGCACCAGCGCCCCGCCCGCCGCCGCCGCCGCCGCTCCCAAGCTCACCCTTTCGGAGATGAACGAATGAGTTTCGTCGCCCGCCGCGCCCTGCCGCGTCGCACCTTCCTGCGGGGGGCCGGCGCCGCCCTGTCGCTGCCGTTGCTCGATGCGATGGTGCCGTCGCTGACCGCGTTGGACCGCACCCCCGCCGATCCGGCGAAGCTGCGTCGGCTCGGCTTCGTCTACATGCCGATGGGCTGCGCCCCGACGCGTGGCGTCCGGGCGCAGCCGCCACCGCCCCCGGCGGCGACCCGCTGGGCGAGCTGCCCTCCTCGCTGGCCCCGTTGGAGGCGGTGAAGGATCAGATCACCGCGGTGGGGAACCTCGAACTGCGGAACGCCTATCCCGGCACGCACGCCACCAGCAACGCGGCGTTTCTGTCCGCGGCGAAGGCCAAGCGGACCGAGAGCTCCGACTATCGCCTCGGCACGACGGTCGATCAGCTCGCCGCCCGCCACCTCGGGGCCGACACGCGGCTGCCGTCGTTGGAACTGGCGATGGACATGGTGTCCATGGTCGGCCAGTGCGACAACGGCTACGCCTGCGTCTATCAGAACAGTCTGGCGTGGTCCTCCCCGACCACCCCGCTGCCCGCGGAGGCCCACCCGCGACTGGTGTTCGAAACGCTGTTCGGCGAGGGCGGCACCCCCGCCCAGCGCCGCACCGACCTAACCCGCCGGGCGAGCCTGCTGGACAGCGTCGGCGAAGAGTTCGCCCGCCTCTCCCGCACCCTGGGGCCGGCCGACCGCACCAGGATCAGCGGCTATCTGGACAGCGTGCGGGAGGTCGAACGCCGGATCCAGAAAGCGGAGTCCGAAACCCGCGACAATCCCCTGCCGGACCTCGACCGCCCCACCGGCGTGCCGGCCGCGTACGCGGAGCACGCCAAGCTGATGTTCGATCTCCAGGCGCTGGCGCTGCGGGGGGACGTGACGCGGGTGATCACCTTCCAACTCGCCCGCGAAACCAGCAATCGCACCTACCCGGAGGTCGGCGTGGACGACCCGCACCACCCCCTCACCCACCACGGCAACGATCCGAAAAAAGTCGCCAAGGTCGCCAAGATCAACCGCTTCCACGTCGGGTTGTTCGCGGACTTCCTCAAGACCCTGCGGGATACGCCGGAGGGCGGCGGCACCCTGCTGGACAACGCGCTGTACCTGTACGGCAGCGGCATGGGCAATCCGAACGTCCACGACCACACCGACCTGCCGATCCTCGTCGCCGGCGGCGCCGCGGGCGCCATGCGGGGCGGCCGCCATATCCGCTACGAACAGCCGACGCCGCTGGCGAACCTGCATTTGGCGCTGCTGAACAAAGTGGGCGTGAATCAGGCCGCGTTCGCCGACAGCGACGCCGCGATGGCCGACCTGTTCGACCCGCTGGGGGTGTGAGGATGACCGCCGCCCTCGCGTACGCCCTCGCCGCCGCCCTGCTGTTCGCCGCCGCCCCGCCGGCGGCAGTTCTGACTGATGACGCGGCCCTCGCCGATGCCGTGGAGGCCGGCGACGCGGGGGCGGTGGATGCCGTCTTTCAAGGTGACGACCCCGGCGTAAACCGCCCGCAGCCGGGCGGGATGACGGCGTTGCACTGGGCCGCCCGCCGCGGCGACGCGGCGACGACCGCCCGACTGCTCGCCGCCGGGGCGACCGTCGACGCGGCCACGCACTACGGCGTCACCCCGCTGGCGCTGGCCTGCGAAAGCGGGGACGCGGGAACGCTTCGCCGCCTGCTGGACGCCGGGGCGGAGGCGAACGCCCGATTGACGGACGGCTCCACGCCGCTGATGAGCGCCGCCCGCACCGGCCGGCCCGACGCTGTCCGGGCGCTGCTCGACGCCGGGGCGAAGCCGAACGGCGCCGACCCCCGCGGTCAAACGGCGTTGATGTGGGCCGCCGCCGCCGGACACCCCGACGTGGTCGACGCCCTCGTCGCCGCCGGGGCGACGGTGGACGCCGCCCTGCCCTCCGGCTTCACCCCGTTCCTGTTCGCCGTGCGTGAGGGAAAGATCGAGGCGGCCCAGCGGTTGCTCGCCGCCGGGGCGGACGTGAACGCCCCCGTGCAGGTGAAGAAACCGGCCGGCAGGAAGGGGTTGCGGGACGGCACGACCCCGCTGGCCCTCGCGGTGGAGAACGGGCACTTTGAACTCGCCGCCGCCCTGCTGGAAGCCGGCGCCAAACCGGACGATCGCCGCTCCGGCTTTGCGGCGCTGCACGCGGTCACATGGGTCCGCAAGCCGCTGCGCGGCGACGGCGACCCGGCCCCGACTGGCTCCGGATCGCTGACGAGCTTGGCGTTCGTCCGCCGACTCATCGCCGCCGGCGCCGACGTGAATCTGCCGCTGACCGGTTCGCCGCCCGGTCATCCGGGGCTGAATAAGAAGGGGGCGACGGCGTTCCTGCTGGCCTGCGAGACCGGCGACGTCGCGTTGATGCGGTTGCTTCTCGAACTCGGCGCGGACGAGACCCGCACGAACGCCGATCGCACGACGCCGCTGCTGGCCGCCGCCGGCGTGGGGGCGCTGGGCAGCGGCGACGAACCGGCCGCGACGGAGGCGGAATCGGTGGCCGCCGCCCGGTTGCTGCTCGACCGCGGCGCCGACGTCAACGCCGTCGACGCCCGCGGCGAAACCGCGATGCACGGCGCCGCCTACAAGAACCGCCCGGCGATGGTGCGACTGCTCGCCGCCCGCGGCGCCGACCGCACCGTTTGGGACACCAAGAACCGCTCCGGCTGGACCCCGCTGGCGATCGCCTCCGGCCGCCGCCGCGGCAACTTCCGCCCCGACCCCGCCACGATCGCGGCCCTCCAAGCCGTTCTTCGACCCGCCCCATCCACAACTCGCCCGGTCGACTGAGCCCTCACTCAGCCGTGCGGACGAGTCTCCCGGCCAACCGTGCTTGCCGGGAGTGACCCGTCGCCCGCGAGGATCACGCGGGCGCGGCTGGACGGCCCGTGCAGCCGGACCCGTGCAGCCGATCGGCGGGGCGAAGCAGGCGAACTTTCCGGCCGACGAGCGTGGTCGGACAACGGCTTCCATGAGCCGCGATAGCCGCTTTCTCCCGGGGGGCTGCTCGACGCGTGGTGCGTCGACAATTCCACTGAAGACGACTTCACCTCCACCGACGACAACTACGCCCCGAAGGACTCGAACCTTCAACCTCCGGTTCCGTAGACCGGCGCTCTATCCATTGAGCTAGGGGCGCTTGGCCGGCGGTTCGTTCGCACGATCTGCCGGGGCTCTCGAACATATCATGCGACGGCGGGCGGTCAAGCCGAAACCAGATCGAACGTCTGACCAGTCGCAGGACGCCGGTCGGACACCGCCCGGCCCCATCAGGTTCGCGGCGGCGTCCGTGGGGTTCGCGGCGGCGTTCATGGGGTTCGCGGCGGCGTTGCGGTGCGGGCGCGTCGACGGCCACCGTCGCCGGGCGGGGGGCGGGGCGGTACGTTACCGGGACGCACGGACGACTCGCCGTGCGCCCCGCCTTCCCCAGCGGCACGGATCTGCCCGGTGACCTCTCCGCCCCCCGTTCCCGGCCTGCCGACCTCCGTTGCGGGCGTCGGCGTCGCCGCCCCCGCCGCGCTGCCGCGGGTCACCGTGCTGGTGCTCGCCGGCGGCAAGGGCAGCCGGTTGGAACCGCTCTCCCGCGACCGCGCCAAGCCGGCGGTGCCGTTCGGCGGGTGCTACCGCATCATCGATTTCGCCCTGTCCAACTGCCTGAACAGCGGGCTGCGGCGGGCGTTGGTGCTCACCCAGTATAAAGCGGCGAGTCTCGATCGGCACATCAATCAGGGGTGGCGGTTCTTGAGCCGCGAATTGGACGAGTGGGTGGACGTGCTCCCCCCGCAGCAACGGCTAAGCGAGGAGTGGTATCAGGGGACCGCGGACGCGGTGTATCAGAACATCTATACTATCGAGCAGAGCCGGCCCGGGGTGGTACTGATTTTATCCGGGGACCATATTTACAAAATGGACTACGCGGCGTTGATCCGGGACCATTTAAACGCCGGCGCCGCCGCGACGGTGGGCTGCCTGCCGGTCCCGTTGGAGGAGGGCCGGGCCTTCGGGGTGATGGGGATCGACGCGGACCGCCGGGTCGTCGAATTCGCGGAGAAGCCGGACGAGCCGACGCCGATGCCGGGGCGGCCGGGGATCTGTTTGGCGTCGATGGGGATCTATGTCTTCGACGCGGCGTTCCTCTTTGAAGAGTTGTGCCGCGACGCGACGGTGCCGGATAGTTCGCACGACTTCGGCAAAGACATCCTGCCGGAGATCATTTCGCGGGCGCACGTGCGGGCCTATCCCTTCGGCGACGGGGACCGCGGCGCCTCCGGCGAGGGGACCGGGTATTGGCGGGACGTGGGTACGCTGGACGCCCTGTATGAAGCGAACATGGACCTCGTGCAGGTCTCTCCCAATTTGAACCTGTACGATCCGGACTGGCCAATTCGCACCTTCCGCGAATTGCACCCGCCGCCGAAGTTCGTGTTCGCCGAACAGCAGGGTCCCGACGGCGGTCCCCCGCGGGCGGGCGTGGCGCTGGACAGCTTGGTTTGCACCGGGTGCATCGTCAGCGGGGGGCGGGTCGAACGCAGCGTGCTCAGCCCCGGCGTGCGGGTGAACAGCTACGCCCAGGTCGCCGACAGCGTGCTGCTGGACGGCGTCACCGTCGGTCGGCACGCGGTCGTCCGCCGGGCGATTCTGGACAAAGGCGTGACCGTCCCCGAGGGCGCCCGCGTCGGCGTCGATCCGGACGCCGACCGGGCGCGGGGATTCACCGTCACCGACGGCGGGCTGACAGTGCTGGGCAAGTTCGACCGCTTTCCGGAGGGGTGATCGGTTGAAGCGGAGTGATCGGTTGAAGTCGACCCGCGAAACCGCAAGCGTGTGTCGCTCCCGCTGGCGGTTTCGCGGGTGGCTTCCTCATTAAGGATTGATCCATGGTCGCCGCGTACCACCTGATCTGGACGGCGTACGGCTGGTGGCTCCCGAACGATCCGCGGGGGAGCCTGTCGAAGGAACTGTCCGTTCGGGAGTTGGGCGAACTTGGCCCGCGACATTATGGTCGGAAAGATATCCAGCCGAAGGGGCGGGAGATCCGCGAGTTCTATCAGCGGGCCGCCGGCAAACTGCGGTACGACCTCCTCACCTTCCCCCCGAACCAGTGCGGCTGCGTCGCCGAAGCGATAGGCGATGCGGTGAACCGACACGGTTACACCTGCTACGCCGCCGCAGCGATGCCGGACCACGTCCATGTGCTGATCCGCAAGCACCGGGATCGGGGCGAGACGATGATCGAACACCTTCAGAACGCCTCGCGAGAGCTGCTCCGCGAGCGGGGTCACCGGGACGGGGAGCACCCCGTCTGGGGCGGGCCGGGATGGGTGGCGTTTCTTGAAACGCCCGCGGATATCCGTCGCGTGGTGCGGTACGTCGAGCAGAACCCCGTCAAGATCGGGTGGCCCGAACAGCGGTGGGACTGGGTGACGGCGTACGATGGGTGGCTGCCGGGACTTTCCCCGCACAGAGCGACCGTACACGGAAGCGACCCGCGAAACCGCAAGCGTTAGCCGTCCCCCGCTTGCGGTTTCGCGGGTCGCTGTTTCCGAGAAGCCCCCATGCCCACCCCCGCCGAGCGTTACCTCAAACCGGAGGTGATCCAGACCGTCTCCCGCCTGGATTTGCGGGCGCGGTTTATCGTGGAGGGATTCATGGCCGGGCTGCACGCCAGCCCGTTCCATGGGTTCAGCGTGGAGTTCAGCGAGCACCGCCGCTACGCCCAGGAAGACGACCCCAAGGATATCGACTGGCAGGCGTTCGCCAAAACCGATCGGCTGTATGTCAAAAAGTATCAGGCCGAGACCAATATCACCGGCTGGCTGCTGATGGACCTGTCGGAATCGATGGGCTACACGCACAGCCAGAAACTCACCAAGTTGGATTATTGCATCTGCCTGGCGGCGGCGATGGGTTATCTGATGGTGCACCAACAGGATCCGGTGGGACTGGTCACGTTCGGGGAGGAACTGCGGGCCAGCCTGCCGGCTCGCAGCAAGCGGAAGCAATTAGGCGATCTATTAGCGGTGCTCGCCGCGGCGGAGCCCACCGGCGGGACGGACGTGGGCGGGGCGTTGAAGAAGGTCGCCGCGATGGCGAAGCACCGGGGCCTGATGATGCTGTTCAGCGACCTGCTCACCGATCGGGAGCCGACGCTGGAGGGTCTGCGGCGCCTGCGGCACGCGGGGCACGACGTGATCGTATTTCACGTGCTGGACGCCGCGGAGGTCGACTTCCCGTTCACCGGCACGGTGGATCTGACGGACCCGGAGACCGGCGAGAACCTGATCCTCGACGCCGCCGGAATGCGCAGCGACTACGCGGACGCGGTGCGGGAGTTCCGCGACGACCTGCAACGGGAGTGCCGCAAGATGGGGGCGGACTTCGTCCCGCTGCACACGGGATTGCAGTTTGACAAGGCCCTGCTGGAGTACCTCTCGCACCGCGAAGCGCGGTTCTGAGCGCCGCCGCCGGGGGATCGCGGCTGCATCGCGAAGAGCCGCGGCGAACCGTAGGATTCGCCCAACGCCGCCCGCTCGCCAGGCGTAGCACCCGCGCCGCCCGCTCCGCCGCTCCCCCACCGTCCCTCCCGTGGCCGACACCCTCACCGTTCCGTCCGCCGCCCCCGCGACCGGCGAACCCGCGACCGGCGCCGCCGCCGCCGGCGCCGCCGAATCTTCTGAACTGACGGGCGCCCCGGGGGAGACGGTGATCGAGATCCGGAACCTGTCGAAGGTCTACCGGGACTTCTGGGGCCGCAAGAAGGTGCGGGCGCTCAACGCCCTGAAGCCTCGACGTGAAGCGGGGCGAGGTGTTCGGCCTGCTGGGGCCCAACGGGTCCGGCAAAACGACGACCCTCAAGATGCTGCTCGGCTTGCTGTTCCCCACGGAAGGGTCGATTCGCATCCTCGGCAAGTCCGCGACGGACGTGTCGAAGAACGAGCGGATCGGCTACCTGCCTGAGGAAAGCTACCTGTACCGCTTCTTGAACGCGGAGGAGACGCTCGATTTCTACGGCCGCCTGTTCAAAATGACCAAGGCCCAGCGGCGGGCGAAGACGGACGAATTGCTCAAGTTGGTCAAGATCGACCACGCCCGCAAGCGGCAGCTCAAGGAGTACTCCAAGGGCATGACCCGCCGGATCGGACTGGCCCAGGCCCTCATCAACGACCCGGAAATCGTCTTCCTCGACGAACCGACCTCCGGCCTGGACCCGAACGGCCGAGCGGACGTGAAGGACCTGATCCTCAGCCTGAAGGCGCAGGGCAAGACGGTGGTGATGTGTTCCCACCTGCTGGCGGAAATTGAAGACGTTTGCGACCGGATCGCGATCCTGTCCGGCGGCGAATTGAAGCTGCTGGGGACCGTGGACGAACTGCTCCGCACCCGCGGGGAGACGCAGATCGTCACGCCGGAGCTGTCCCCCGAGGCGCTGGCGGAAGTGGAAGCGGTGCTGGCCAAGCATCACGCCGGGGCGACCGTCACCAAGCCGAAGAAGACGCTGGAGGACCTGTTCCTGAGGACCGTCTCCGAGGCCGAAGCCCGCCCGGGTCGCACCTTCAGCGCCCAGGACCTGCCGGGGGACGATCGACCCGACAGCGCTCGACTGAACGACGATCCGCCGGGGACCACGCCCGCCGGCGTGCCGCCCGAGACGACGACCGCGGCCTGACGCGGCCGCCGCTTCCTTCTTCCGTACGCTCGCACTCACGCCCGACGTTCGCGTCCCCACATGGACCTGACCCCCCGCACGTTCGAACCGGCCGCGTCGTTCCTGGAATGGGCGACGGTGGTCGGGGTGTTGGCCCTGCTCGTGCTGGGGCTGGCGTTCCTGATCGCGGCGATCGCCCGCGGGGTCGTCGGGGCGAAAGCGTTCTTCGCGGGCCTCGCCGCGGGAGCGGCGGACTTGGCGATGGTCACGCCGAAGCACGTGTGGGCGATCGCTCAGCTCACGTGGCGGGAAGCGCTGCGGCGGAAGGCCCTGTACGTCTTCGGGCTGTTCGGGGTCCTGTTTATGTTCGCCGGCTGGTTCCTGACGGACGCCAGCGAGAACCGCCCCGAGGATCAGGTGAAGGTCTACGTCAGCTTCGTGCTGACGGTCGTCGGCTGGCTCACCCTGCTGGTCTTATTGCTGCTTTCCTGCTGGGGCATCCCGGAGGACATCCGCCGCCGCAGCCTGCACACCGTCGTCACCAAGCCGGCCCGCCGCAGCGAGGTCTGGCTGGGCCGATTCCTGGGCTACGCCGCGATCGGCACGGTGATTCTCGGCGTGATGGGAACGGTCGGCTACGTCTGGATCGCCCGGCAAGCCCGCGGGGCGGGTGTGGAGGAGGCGCTGGTCGCCCGCCGCCCGGTATTCGCCATGGACGACGTGTACGCCCGGAATTCGGAGACCGGCCGCGAATACCTCAAGCAGCGGGGCCTGCAATTTTACGGCCGCGACGGTCGACCGATGGAAAAGGGATTGAACGTCGGCAATATCTGGGAATATCGCGGCTACGTCGACGGCGCCTCCCAGATGTTCGCCGCCTACACCTTCGACGGCGTCGATGAAAGCGTGCTCCGCGACGTCACCCTGCGGGACACACAGGCCAACAAAGACACGCTCGGCAAAGCGATCCGCTTCGAAACCGATTTTGAAGGCTTTCGGACCATCAAGGGGAACATGGATCGCGGTTTGCTGATCCAGTTCACCTATGTGAACACCGACACCGGCCTCGTCGTCCCGGACCCGAACTACATCAAGCTCCAGGAATTCGACGGCAACGTGCACGAACTGCCGGTCAAGTTCACCTCCCAGGATCCCGAGACCCGCGGCTCCGCGAATTACGACCTGCTGAGGGACTTCGTGACCGAGGACGGCCGCCTGACGGTCGAGGTGCGTTCGCTGGATCCGCAGCAATTGTTGGGCATGGGCAAGGCGGACCTGTTCATCCGCCCGCCGGACGGGCCGTTCTGGCTGAGCTACGTCGGCAGCATCGCGTCGCTGTGGCTCAAGATGCTGTTGTTGGTCGGGCTGGGGGTCACCGCCGGGACGTTCGTGAAAGGGCCGGTCGCCACGTTGCTGGTGTTCGCCCTGCTGATCGTCGGCCAGCAGGCCCACGCCTTGATGGATCAACTGGTGGTCGGCAAGTTCCAACCGACGAACCTCGCCGGCAGCGATCAGGGCGGGCCGATCGAGGCCGCGTATCGGATCCTCACCCATATGAACACGGTCAAACGGATGGACGAGGGGACCGTCACCACCGTCATCAAGACGCTGGACACCGGCGTGCTGTTCGTGATGCGGGCGCTGGCGCAGGTGATCCCGGACTTTAGCGCGTTCGACACCGCCGCCCGCACCGCGGAGGGGTTCGCAATTCCCCGCTCCGATCTCGGCGGGGCGGCGCTGGTCACGTTGGGCTTCCTGATCCCCTGCTACGTCGTCGGCGCCCTGAGCCTGCGGAGCCGCGAATTGGAGGCGAAGTGATCGCCCGCCCGGCTGCTCCGACCGTTCCTTCGGCGTCCCGCCGATCGGCGGCCCCACGCCTCGCCGCCGCCGGTCGTAGAATCAGCGTCCTTCCCTCTTCCCGTCGTCGCCCCGCCCGCCGCGCCCGATGAACGAATTTACCCCCCGCCAGCGGAAGATCACCTACCTGGTGGCGTTGGTGTTGCTGACGATCCCGATCATCTGGCTCGGCCAGCCGGCGTCCGTCGCCAGCGCCGACCGCACGGAGGGGGAATCCGCCGGCGGCGTGCTGGCCGAAAAGCGCGACGAGTTCACCCTCGGCGAGGCCAGCCTCGGCAACGTGGACCCGTCCAGCAGCACGATGAACCTCGTGCTGTTCGGTCTGCGGGGCGTCGCCACCAACGTGCTCTGGCAGGACGCGATGGACGCCAAGGATAAAAAGGACTGGGCCCGCCTCCGCAGCGACGTGGACAGCATCACCCTGCTCCAACCGCATTATGAAAAGGTGTGGGATTTTCAGGGCTGGAACCTCGCCTACAACGTCGCCGCGGAGTGGGACGGCGTGCCGGATCGCTGGTACTGGGTCAAGGAGGGCACGAAGTTCGTCATGGACGGCGTCGACCGCAACAATCAGAGTCCGGACCTGCGGTTCAAGGTCGGCCAGATCCTCGGTCAGAAGATCGGCAACGCCGACGAGAAGGTCTATTACCGCCGCTACTTCGTCGAAGACCCGGACGTCGACCGCTGGAAAGGCCAGACCGACTCCGACTTCAACCGCGCCCCGGACCGCACCGGTAGCTTTCGCCACCACCACCTCGCCAGCAAGGCGTGGTACGAGTACAGCGTGAAGGCGGACGACAATCCGGATTTCCCCGGCCAGTCCCAAATGATCCCGGAGTTGTACGTCTCCAAGCCCGCTGAGGCGCAGCGGCAGTATGCGGAGTCGATCGAAGAGGCCGGCGAGTTCGCCGACGCCGCCGCCGGCTGGGCCGACGCCCGCCAGGATTGGGTCGAGGGGCTCGGCAAACGGCCGCTGCCCTCCTACACCGTCGGCTCCGTCTTCGTGGAGGCGGATGAGGACGACGTCCAGCAGATGACCGACGACGCCAACGCCCGCCTCGCGAAGTTCGGCGTCGAACGCCGCATTCGCCCGGGGGAGATCCGCGCGGAGATCGTTCGCAAGCAAAAATCGCTCAACTACACCTTCTGGAAGGCGAAAGCGGAGTTAGAAGCCCGCAGGGAGACGGTCCAGGCCCGCAAGCTGGTGTTTGAAGGCAAGAAGCTGCTGGTCAGCGACGAGCCCGGCGCCCAGGCGAAGGCGAAGGAGAAGCTCTGGGACGGGTTGAAGCTCTGGGAAGAGGTGCTGCTGGAAAGCCCGCTGCGGAACGAGGATACCCTCGGCCTGCAGGAGCGGATGATCGACCTGGTCTATCTCCGCGACGCCCTGCGGTCCGCCGAGGGGATTCAGACCCTGCCGGAGGACGCCCCGCTGTACGAACTCTGGAGCAACTCCGACGCCGAGGCCCGCGAACGGGCAATTGACGAATTCGAGTATGAGCGCCGCAACAATATGATCCGCGGCTGACGGGTCTGGTCCGCCCTGATTGACCACGTCGCCGCGGGGCGAACGCCGAGGCGGCCGGGGGTGTCGGGTCCGGTGGCGGGCCGGGCGGCGCCGGACGATACTGGCGACCGCCGCCCGCTGTTCCTCCTGTCTCCCCCGAAGATGCCGCCAACGTTGCCGACGACCGCCGACGCCGCGACCGACGGCGTGTCCCTCGACGAACATGCCTCCCGCGAGGCCGTGGAGGCGACGGACGTCACGGATCAATCGCAGCCTCGCGAGCCGGCCCCGGACGCCGGATCGCGGAGCGAACGCGGCCGCCCCACCGCGCCTCAAGCTGGCGGAACTGTGCGTGAAGTTCCGCGGCCGGGAGACCGCCGTGCTGGACCTCACGCCGATCACCCCGGTGTTCGATTACTTCGTGGTGACCACCGGCAGCAGCAAGCGGCAGATGGTGGCTCTCGCGGAGGAGGCGGACCTGGTGATGAAGCGGGCCGGCGCCCCGAAGCTCGGCGGCGAAGGGGACGACGGCGGGCTGTGGATCCTGCGGGACTACGGCGACGTGGTGCTGCACGTTCTCACCGACGACTCCCGCGATCTGTACGATCTCGAAGGGCTGTGGGGCGACGCGGAGCAGGTCGATTGGCGGGCCGTGTTGGGTCTGCCGGCGGAAGCGCCGTCGGATGCCGAGGACGCGCCGCCGGTTGCGGAAGTCGTGGGAGACGGGGGCGAACCGCAGCGTGTTTGATAGTCTGTCCGCATGGACTTTCTCGACGCCGCCCGAACCCGCTTCGCCCCCGCCCTCGCGGCGCATCTGCCCGACGGGGAGTCGGTTGAGTCGTCGCTGGACCTGATCCGTCCGGCGAAGGACCCGCAGTTCGGGGACTTCCAAGCGAACTTCTGTATGCCGCTCGCCAAGCGGGCGAAGCGAAACCCGCGCGAGTTGGCCGCGGAGATCGTCGCCGCCGCGAACCTGTCGGATCTGTTTGCCGATCCGGAGGTGGCCGGGCCGGGGTTTATCAATTTGCGGGTCGACGACGACAGGCTCGCCGCGGAGACGGCGACGCTGGTCGCGGACGACCGGCTGGGCGTGCCGGTGGTGGAGAGCCCGCAGACGATCACCGTCGACTTCAGCAGCCCGAACGTCGCCAAGCCGATGCACGTCGGCCACCTGCGGACCACGGTGATCGGCGACGCCGTCTGCCGCATCCTGCGTTTGCGGGGCCACAACGTGATCGGGGACAACCACCTCGGCGACTGGGGCACGCAGTTCGGGATGATTTTGTACGGCTACAAAAACTTCCGCGACCAAGCCGCGTACGAGGCCGACCCGGTGACGGAACTGGCCCGGCTGTATCGGACGGTCAATACGCTCAGCGATCATCACGCCGCGAAGTCGGTCCTGCCCAGGTTAGAAGCCGCCGCCGCCGCGTCGCGGCAAACCGTTGCGGAGACGCCCCCGCCGGCCGACAAGCCGGCGAAGAAGCGGCTTTCCAAGCTCAAACAGGAGGCGAACGCCGCCGCCGAAACCCTCGCCGCCGCGGCGGGCAAAATGGCCGCCGTCGATGCGAACCCGGCTCTCGCCTCACTCGCCGCCGCTCATCCGGAGATCGCCGAGGCGTCCCGTGCCGAAACGGCCAAGCTGCACGCCGGGGACGCGGAGAACCGCCGTTTATGGGAGGAGTTCATCCCCCCCTGCCTCGCGGCGCTGCAAACGCTGTATGACCGGCTCGATATTGAACACGACGCCGTCCTCGGCGAAAGTTTTTATCAGCCGATGCTCGCCGACGTGGTGGACGAGTTATTGGCGAAGGGCGTCGCGGAGGAATCCGACGGGGCCGTGGTGGTGCGGGACAACGTCGACCCAGCCGGCAAGTCGATCCCCGGGCCGTTCGTGATCCGCAAAAGCGACGGGGCGTTCCTTTACGGCACCACCGACCTCGCCACCGTCAAGCATCATGTGGAGGAATTGAAAGCCGACGCGATGCTGTACGTGGTCGACAGTCGGCAGGGGGACCACTTCGCCAACGTCGCCGCGACCGCCCGGCGGTGGGGGTATATGAATACTGACTTCCGCCACGTTTCGTTCGGCACGGTGCTGGGCGAGGATCGCAAGCCGTTCAAAACCCGCAGCGGGGATACGATCGGCCTGGAATCGCTATTGGACGAAGCCGTGGAGCGGGCGCTGGCGATCGTCTCCGACAACGACGACGCGAAGCCGGACGGGCCGGAATTGGACGCCGCCGAACGGCAGGACGTGGCGGAGGCGGTCGGACTGGGCGGTATTAAATACGCCGACCTCGCCCATAACCGCGAAAGCGATTACGTGTTCAGTTGGGACAAGATGCTGTCCACCACCGGCAATACCGCGACGTACATGCAATACGCCCACGCCCGTGTCTGCGGCATCTTTCGCCGGGGGGGCGTCGATCGCGATGCGTTACGGGCCGCCTTCGTCGCGGACGGCGGCGACGTGCTGCTGACCGAGCCGGCGGAGCGGGCGATGGCGCTGCAACTCAACCGCTTCGCGGAGTCGGTGCGGGAAGCGTCCCGCGATCACCGCCCCAACGTGCTGACGGATTATCTGTTCGAGACCGCCAAGGCGTTTCAGCGCGTTCTTCGAAGCCTGCCCGGTGCTCAAAGCGGAGTCCGAAGCCCTCAAAACCAGCCGCCTGATCCTCGCCGACACCACCGCCCGCGTGATGGCCGCGGGGCTGGAGTTATTGGGCATCCGGGTGATCGAGCGGATGTGAGGGGAAGAAGCTCCAAGACCAAGGATTCAAGAACCAAATTGAGGGCCGTCGACGCCGAGGTGTTGGTTCTTGATTCCTTGGTCTTGTCATTTCGAGCGCAGCGAGCCTCACTCCGCGAGCCTCGAGAAAATCATCCGCCCGCTGTTGTTTTGCAGCACGCTGGTCACCTCGACCTGCACCTCGTGGCCCTGCTTCGGGGCGGCTTCTTCGCAGACGACCATCGTGCCGTCGTCCAGGTAGCCCACGCCCTGCCCCGGGGCTTCGCCGCGCTTTTGAATCTTCAAACCGAAGCGGTCGCCGGGCAGGTGGCGGGGCTTGAGGGCGTTGGCGACGACGTTCAGGTTTACGCTGCCGACGCCGCGGGCGGACGCGGCCCGGGCGAGATTCTGGTCGTTCGTCACCAGCCGCCCGCCCAGTTCGTCGGCCAACGACAGCAACCGATGCTCCGCGGCGGGGCCGGTGAGGTCTTCGCCGGTCGCCTCGACGCGGACGTGCCCGCCGGGCAGGTCGCGGAGTTTTTGCAGCATGTCCAGCCCCCGGCGGCCGCGGGCGCGACGGGTTTTCTCCGGGCTGTCGGCGACGGTTTGGACGGCGTTGATCACGAAATCGGGGACCACCAGCATGGTGTCGGCCAGCCCCGCCTCGGCGAGTCCGGCGATGCGGCCGTCGATCAATGCGCTGTCGTCCAGCACCAGCGGACGCCCGCCTTTCAATTCACGGCTAAACTCTACGTACGGGATGATAAAGCGGAACTCCCCCTTGGTTTGCAGCAGGAACGAGACGCTGAGGTACACCAGCGCCAACGGGACCACGATCTCCACCAGCCCCTCCCACGCGGTTTTCGTCACCACCGGGGACAGCGCCTGGAGGAGCACGTAGCTTAGCAGGGAGCCGACCAGCACGCCGAAATACACCGCGGAGATATCTTCGATCCGCTTGCGACGGACCAGCAGATCGACCAGCGTCAGGCCGATCATCAAGACCGTCACCGCCAACCAGGAGACGAACGGATGCTCCGCGACCGCCTCCGGCCGTTCCAGGGAGGGGGAATTGACGTAGACCGCCGTCGCCCCGCTGGCGGCGAGGATGCACAGGAGCCGCAGGGTGGTGAGCAACATGGCAGACGGGCCGGCGGGACGCCGGTCGGAAGAGCGGCGGGACCGTCGCCGGAGCCGGGGGACGAGGGGCGGAAGCCGGGCGGGGAGGGGCGGGAGCCGGGGCGGGAAGGTGCGGCGTGGCGCCGCGGGGAACGCCGATTCTAGGAACGCCCCGCGGTCGGTAAAGCGGGAACGGGACGCCCGGGGGGACGGTTCACCGGTCCGGCCGCCGGGCCTTCGTCTAATGCCCCTGACCGGGTAAATCCTCAGTCGGCTCGGTTCGTGGTCTTCCCGCCGGTCAATCGGGGGTGAGCGACGAGCAGGTCGTACAGCGCGCCCAGCGACTGCGGGATCACGTCCACGTTCGCGGTGACGGTCATGAAGTTCCCGTCGCCCGGCCACCGCGGCACGAGGTGCCAGTGAAGATGCCCCGGCAACCCCGCCCCCGCGGCCGCCCCGAGGTTCAGCCCCACGTTGAACCCCTGGGCGTTCAACGCCTCCCGCAACACGGCGCACAGGTCCGCGAGCAACGATTGGCACGCCGCGGACTGCTGCGGGGTGAGGTCCGTCAGGTCGCCGCGGTGCTCCGTCGGGGCGACCAGCAGGTGCCCGTTGTTGTAGGGGAAGCGGTTGAGCACGGCGAGCGCCGGCCCGCGGCGGGCGACGACGAGGCGGTCGGCGTCCTCCGCCGGGCTCTGTGCGGCGTCGCACAGAAAGCAGCCGGAGGGCGACGCCGGCAGCTTCGCGCGGTCCGGATCCTTGATGTAGTCCAGCCGCCAGGGGGCCCAGAGGCGGGCGCGGGTCGGTTCGTCCATGGGGAGCGTTGTGGGGAGGCGCCCGCGAAACCGCAAGCGGGCGACGGTACGCTGACGCTGTCACGGGGCCGTTCTGAAGCGAGGGAGAGACTCGATGCACGCCGTCGTCACCGCCGTCGGGCCGGACAACCGCGGACTCGCCGATCCGATCATCCATCACCTGACCGGCACCGGGGCGAACCTGCACGAAATCCAGATGTACGACCGCGACGCCGAACGGCTGTTCGCGATGCTGATCCGGGCGGAATGGGACGCCGACGCCGATCCCGCCGCCCTGCGGGCGGACCTGGAACAGATCGGCTCCGACCGCGGGCTGAGCGTCCGCGTCTGGATCCCGGGCGAACACGACCCGCCGCGGCTGGCGATCTGCACCACCTACCGGCCAGAGCCGGCGCTCGCCGTGCTGGAGGCGGTCGCGGAGGGGCGATTGAACGCGACCGTCTCCTGCCTGATCGGCAACCGCCCGTCCTGCCGGGCGGTGGCGGAGCGGTTCGACGTCCCGTTCTTCAACATCGGCGACGACCGCGGCGCCCCGGATAACGACCGCCTCACCCAGCTACTAGACGAACACGCCGTGGATTACGTGCTGCTCGGGCGGTACATGCGGGTGCTGCCGGCGGCGGTCTGTTGGAAGTACGCCGGCGGCCGCATCCTCAACCTGCACCACGGGTTACTGCCGCCCTTCCCCGGCTTCCGACCCTACGAGGACGCCCACGCCCGTCACATGCTGACCTACGGCGCGACGGTGCACTTCATCGTCCCGGAGCTGGACGCCGGCGAGCAGATCATCCACCAGGCGACCTTCACCGTGCCCCCCGGCACGCCGCTGGCGGAGATCAAACGGCGGGGCGAATCGACGCACGAACCGGCCGTGCTGGTCGAAGGCGTCCGCCGGGTGCTGGACGGCGAAGTCGCCCTGCGGTTCCACCGCGTCGTCCCGGTGACGAAGAGGCTGGGTTAGTCGCGACCGGAGGGAGCGCTCCCTGCGGTCGCGGCTAAGATCGGTGCATGAGAATCTTGCTCGCCCTCTGTCTGGTCGCCACGCCCGCTTGCGGGTTCGCGGGTGATTGGCCGCAATTGCTCGGGCCGAATCGGGACGGGGTGGCGGGCGACGAACGGCCGCTGACGGCCCTGCCGGACTCGGCCGCGCCGCTGTGGACCGCCCCCGCCGGCGAGGGATTCGCCGGTCCGGCGGTGGTGGGCGGGGTCGCTTACCTGCTGCATCGCCCGGGGAACGTGCTGCGGCTCGAAGCCCGCGACGCCGCGACCGGCCGGCAACTCTGGACGGCGGACACCCCGGCGACCTACCTCAAACCCGGCTTCATCTCCGACCGCGGCCCCCGTGCCACGCCCGTCGTCACGGACCCGGCGCTGCTGGGCGAAAAGCACGCCCGCGTGCTGGCGCTGGGCGCCGGCGGGTTGCTGCGGTGCGTCTCCGCCGCCGACGGCAAGGAACTTTGGCGGAAGGACATTGCGAAGGCGTACCGCGGGGACCTCGGCTACTTCGGCCTGGGCAGCGTGCCGTTGGTGGTTCCAGACGGCGAGGGCGGCGGCGTGGTGATCGTCGTGCCCGGCGGCTTCCGCCAGAACGCGGGGATCGTCGGCCTGGACCTGAAAACCGGCGAGCAGCGTTGGACCGCCGCCCGGGCGAAACCCTGCTACGGCAGCCCGATTCTCACCACCATCGCCGGGGAGCCGGTCGCCGTCGTGCCCACCCGCGTGACGTTGTACGGCCTGAACCCGTTGACCGGGGCGGTGCTATGGGAGGTGCCGTTTGGCGCCCAGGGGCCGACCGCGATCGGGGCGAACCCGGTCGTGCTGCCGAGCGAACCCACCGACCCCGCCCGCCCGATCTTCCTCAAGTTCGAACTACAGCACCGGCGACCTGCTCATTAGCGCCACCACCGACGCCGCACGGGTGAGTTACAACGGCGAGTTCGTTCTCGCCACGCACTACGCCACGCCGCTGTCGTTCGGCGGGCCGTACCTGTACGGCTTGAGCGGACAGGAGAATCACGGCCGGGCGTCGTTTGTCTGCGTCGATCCGCTGACGCGGTCGCACGATGTGGAAAGAGACCGGCGTCGGGTACGGCAACCTGATCGGCGTGCCTGGCACCGAGCCGGGGACTGGGACGGTGTTGAAGCTCGGCCTGGACGGCGAACTGATCCTGTTCGCCGCCGACCCCGCGGCGTATCGGGAACTGGGCCGGTTGCGGCTGTTCGCCAGCGAAACCCGCGCCGCCCCGGCGTACAGCGGCGGCGTCCTGTTCGCCCGGGATGCGAAGACGTGGAAGGCGGTGCGGTTGCAGACCCCGTAACGCGGAGGCCCCGCGGGGCCTCCGCGTTACGGGCGTTCGATCTTCCACAGCAACGTGCCGGGGCCGCCGTCGGTGGACACGCCGACCGGGGAGAGCGGCATTACAAGCGCGGGTTCGCCGGATGGGCCGGCGGCCGGCGGGGGCGGTAAAGCGTCCACCAGCACCGGGCCGCCCCCCCAATCGGCGACGGTTTTGCCGTCCGGCTCGAAGCGGAGGCCGGTATTCGCTGATCCGCGGGTGCTCGTCACCCACAGTTCGTTCGCCTGAGAGAGCGATCGACCGTCGCGGCTGACGGCGAGCGCGGCCAGCATTCGCCCCCGCTCGTCGAAGCCGACCCGCATCGTCAGTCCGAGGCTGGCGCCGAAAACTTCCCCACCCACCGCTTCCCTCGGTAGCCGCCACTTGAGCGGGGCAAGTTCCCGAACTGGGAGCGTCCCCCGCGGCGCCTCCGGCCACTCCCCATCTGACTCCTCATCGAACCGCACGACGGTCTTGTGCATCAGCGCCAATCGCGGGTCGAAGCCGTCCTCATAGAACGGCCGGCGCTTCCAGCCGTCGCCGCCGGCGAACATCTCCCACGCCTCCGCCTCGCCGACGTGGCGGACCAACGTTTTCTCCGCAGGCTGAATATCCTGCCGGTGCCAGACGGGCGCCAGGACCACCAATTGCGCCACCTTCACCGGGTCCAGGCCGATGCGGAACGAGCCGTTGTCGCGGGCGGCCGGGGCGTCGGGGCCGCCGCGGTCGGGGGGGCCCCACTCGAACCAGTCGATGCCGTCCCAGTCGTGCAGCAGGGCGTAAGTCGTTAGGATCGGCATCCCCTCCGCCCGGAACACGTGCGGGTAGGGGTGGTTCGTTTCGCTGATGACGAACGGCAGCCCCCCCACCGGCGTGCGGGCGAACTGCACCACCGTGCTGTCCGCCGGGTCGTTCACCATCGGGTCGTTCTTCACCACCGTGCGTCCCTGCGCGTCGGTGGAGGGGTGCTGCCAGTAGCCGTGGCCGTGGATCACGTCGTAGCCGCTGTTCACGATCGCCCGCGTGTGGGCGTACATCGGCAGGCTGTCGCTGTGGTCGCTGGTCGCCACCAGCATCGCTTGGACGCCGAGGTCGTCCCGCAGGAACCGCCGCATCTCCGTGAAATACTGCGTTTCGAGGTGCTCCAGGAACCGGGCGTCCGTCGTCACGCGGGCGCGGTCGCCGCTCTTTTGTTCCGCCACATCCGTGAGCGGGATCGGCCCCGCCGCGGCGCCGGCGGCCGTGCGAAGAGCGGCTAATTCCTCCGCCGGCAGCGTGGCGTCGGCCCATTCGCCATAGAGCCGGTGCAGGTCGGCGACGTAGCTGTCCGGCACCTGGCCCCAGGTGCCGCCGTAGCCGCCGGCGCCCCACCGCGGCGTCTCGGAGAACCGGCCGTTCGCCCAGGCTTCCAACAGACTGTTTTCGTTGAGCACCTCCACGGTGCACACGGCCGGGTCCTCCGCGAACGTCAGCCCCGTGTGCGGGTTGCGCCAGGAAAGCAGTTGCCGGGCGTATTCTTTTTGCAGCGTGATGAGGTGCGGATCGAACAGCGTCGGCCCCTTGCCGTAGCCGAGCGTCTCGTGGTCCTTCACCCCGTCGCCGGGGCGGTATTCCCGGCCGACGTTGAGGTTGATGTTGGAATAAATGCCCTTCGCTTTGAGGGCCGCGACGAAGTAGCCCAGCCGATCGCGGGCGTCGGCGTCCACCTGCCGGGTCGAATCGCCGTCCCGGGGGAAGATCCGCCCCCAGGTGGCGTCCATATGATGAAACCGCACGCGGTTGATCCCCAGCCGGGCGAAGAGGCCGGCGAGGAAGTCGGCGTCTTCGCGGCTCGGCGTGCAGGTCGCCCCGGTGACGTTCATCCCCCAAAACCGCACCCGCTCGCCGGCGGGCGTTTCGATCCGGCCGTCCTTCGCCCGCAGGTGTCCGTCCTTCCCCGCGGGGGCGCTGAGGAAGTGCGAATGGTCGATCACCGAGGCCCCCACCGTCGTCCAATCCACGGGCTGCGGGTGCGTCGGGTTCGGCCAGTGTGACCGATCCGCGGGCGGGTCCGCGACCAAGATCCCGGCCAGCAACAGGGCGTACGTCACGACGTCTTTCAAATATCAAAGAGACGTAACGCGGAGGCCCCGCGGGGCCTCCGCATTACGGGAGCGGGGGAGGGGAACGCGAGTCGACTCAGCCCTGATACTTCAGGTACACGCTTTTATAGCGGAGGTAGTGCTCCAGGCCCTTTTTGCCGTCGTCCCCGCCCACGCCGCTCTGTTTCCAGCCGGTGTGATAGCCGTGGATGCTTTCGACGCAGCCGCGGTTGATATAAAGCTCGCCCAGTTCCAGATCGCGGACGGCCCGCATGATCTTGTTCATATCGTTGGTGATCAGGTAGCCGGCGAGGCCGAACTTGGTGTCGTTCGCCAACGCGATGCCCTCGTCAAAGTCGTCGAAGGGCGCCACGGGGGAGACCGGGCCGAAGATTTCGTCCCGCATCAAAGGGCTGGCGTTGTCCACGCCGGTGATCACCGTGGGCTTGTACCAATAGCCTTTTTCGTAGGTGCCCTCGCGTTCGTAGACGCCGCCGCCGGTCAGCGCGGTGGCGCCGGCGGAGACGGCGGCTTTGACCATCCGGTCCACCTTTTCCAACTCGACCTTGTTCACCTTCGGGCCGAGGTACATCTCCTCGTCCAGCGGATCGCCGACGGACAGGCCCTCCACCTTGGCGACGTATTTATCGAGGAACTGCTCATACACGCCCCGCTGCACGTAGGTGCGTTCGTTGGCGGTGCAAATCTGGCCGCAGTTCAGGAACCGGCTGAACACGGCGATGTCGACGGCTTCATCGACGTTGGCGTCGTCCAGCACGAGGAACGGGGCTTTGCCGCCCAACTCCAGCGAAGCGAAGGTGACGTTCTCCGCGGCGGCTTTGGCGATCGCCTTACCGGTCGCCACGCTGCCGGTGAAGGAGATCACGTCGGCCAGCGGGGAGGAGGTCAGGGCGGCGCCGGCGGTGGCGCCGCGGCCGGTGACGATGCTCACCACGCCCGGCGGCACGCCGGCTTCCTCGGCCAGTTTCGCCAGTTCGAGGGCCGTCAGCGGGGTGTCCTCGTGCGGCTTCAACACGATCGCGCAACCGGCGATCAGCGCCGGGGCGATCTTCCGGCAGGCCACCGCATACGGGAAGTTCCAGGCGATCACGCCCACCGCCACGCCGGCCGGTTGCGGGACGAGCCAAAGCTGTTCGTTCGGCTGGTCCGCGGAGAGGATCTCCCCGTCGATATGCCGATCGAACCCGGCGTAGTACCGCAGCCAACTGTTGCCGAAATCAATCTCCCCGCGGGCCTCGCGGATCGGCTTGCCGACCTCTTTGGACAGCAGTTGGGCGAATTTCTCCTTGTTCGCGTCCACGAGGTCCGCCCACTTGCGCAAGGCGGCGCCGCGCTCCACGCCGGTCAGGCGGCCCCAGGCTTTCTGGGCGGTCTTGGCGAACTCCAGCGCCTCGGTGCACTGGGCGGCGGTGGCGTCCGGGGTGGTGGCGAGGACGGATTCGTCCGCGGGGTTGAGCACCTCGATCTTGGCGTCGCCGTCCTGCCAACGGCCGGCGGCGTAGAATTGATATTCTGTGGGACCGGAGAACAGGGCCATCGGGCGAGCCGTTTCGTGGGGGAGTCCCGCGGTGCGGGAAGCGAGGCGAACGGGTATCGTGGCGGCGTTCGACCGCCGTCGCAATCACGCCCGCCGATGCACGCTCCCCACGACCGTCCCAACCCGCAGACCATCCCCCTGCCGGCCGCCCCCCAGCCGGCCGCCCCCGTGCAGACCGCCCAGGAGGCGCCGTTCTCCGAGGCGCCGCCGGAGGATCGCCGCGGGCGGCTGGTTCGACGATTCGTCTATCCGCTGCTGGCCCTCGCGGCAGCCGGGCTGATCACGCTGCTGAACGGCTGCGAGAAAGGCGATCCGGTCGCCCCGCCGCTCGCCGAACGATTGAAGAACGAAACGGTCGTCGCGCCTGTCGTCACGCCGGCGGTCGGCCAATCGGCCGGCGCCGCCCCGATCGACGCCGCGGCCCTCACGCCGCTGCCGGCGCCGCTGGACGGGTTCGCCCTGTTCCCGACCGACGGCGGCATCGATTTCCTGCCGACCGCCGACGGCGTGCGCCTCAACGGCCGCGGCTACTTCGCCTCCACGGCGGACTACGGCCCGGACTTCACCGTCGCGTACGAGTACCGCTTCCCGAACGCCGATGAGATGCCGGAGGCAGACCGCCCGACCTGCAACACCGGCTGCCTGCTGTTCATCGACAAAACCGACAAGGTCTGGCCCCGCTGCCTGGAAGTGCAGGGCCGCTGGGACGAGACCGCCCAGATCAAAAGCAACGCCCGCGACGTGACGGTCGAGAGCACGACGGACGAACCCGCCCGCGACGCCGCCCGCAAGCCGCCGGGGGAGTGGAACCGGGTGGAGATCGTCAGCGCCGGCGGGGCGTTGACGGCCTCGCTGAACGGCGTGGAGGTGTCGACCAGCCAAGCGACCGACTTGACCCGCGGCCGCATCGGCTTTCAGGCGGAGGGCTTCCCCGTCGAGTTCCGCGGCGTGACGATCGAGGCGCGGTGAGAGCGATCGCTTCGACGCTGTCTCACGGTCGGAGCGCCAACCCGAAGCGTCAGCGAAAGCCGTCCGCAAAGCGCACAGCGCACGGGGGCTCCGTGCGTGTTCCCTCGCTGACGCTACGGATTGGTGTTGGAACCGCCTGTCACGCCCCGCGGGCACGGGCCAGGGCGACGAGGTCGGCGACGACCACCTCCAGCGGTTTCGCGGTGGTGTCGTAGCGGACGGCGTCGGCGGCGGGCTTGAGCGGGGCGGCGGCGCGGCGTTCGTCCCGCTCGTCCCGGGCGACCACCTCCGCCAACACCTCCGCCAACGGCACGTCCCGGCCGGCGGCCAGCAATTCCGCCCGGCGTCGCTCCGCCCGGGCCGCCGCGTCGGCGGTGAGGAACACCTTGAGCGCGGCGTCCGGAAAGACGACCGTGCCCTGATCGCGGCCCTCGGTGACGGTATCGCCCGCCGCCCCGACCGCCCGCTGCAACGCCACCAGCGCCGCCCGGACCGGCGGATGGACCGCGACGGCGCTGGCGGCGGTGGCGGCGGCGGGCGTGCGGACCAACGCCGTCCAGTCTTCGCCGTTGACGTGCAGCCGGTCGCCGGTCTGTTCCAGCGACGCCGACGACGCCGTCCGCCCGCAGGCGGACGGGTCCGACAGATCCGTGCCGGCCCGCTCGCACAGCAGACCCACCGCCCGGTACATCGCCCCGGTGTTCAGGAACCGGAAGCCCAGCGCGGCCGCCAACCGCGTCGCCGCGGTGCTCTTGCCGGACCCGGCGGGGCCGTCGAGGGTGATAATCATGCGGCGAAGGTCAGGCGGCGCCGGCCAGTCGGCGCCGGTCAGGCGGGCGACGAGCAGGGGCGAACGGGCGGGCGGGGCGGCAGAGTTTACCCGTTCCCGCCCCACGCCCGATCTCCCCGCGGCCGTCAATCCTCGTCGAACATCCCGCGGCCGAAGCCCTCCTCGTCCTCCGTCGGGGGCGGTTCGGCGTTCTTGTCCTTCATCTGCGGACCCAGGCCGTCCCGCTCCCGCTGGACGCTCCGGGCCACGCCCTGCCGTTGGCGTTCGAGGCCGGCGTCGATTTCGATCACCGCCCCGGTGTCCAACAGCAACAGAACCCGGCCGGCCGGCAACTTGCGGTTGCCGAGGTTGAGGTCCGGGTGGAACTCCGCGGCGTCGTCGGGCAGCGCGTCCACGCCGATCACCACGTGGTCGGTGACGAACGCGTAGGTGGCTTTCTCGTCCTTTTCTTTCTTGAACGGGTCGAGGACGTAGGTGTTCCGTTCTTCGAACACCAGCAGGTCGCCGGCCTCCACACGGGTGTCCTGCCGAACCAGCGTGGCGAACTCGCGGGAGTACTCCGTCACTTCCAAGCGGGCTTCCGGCAGCGATTCGGTGCCTTTGCCGTACATCGTGGTGAGGAAGGCCGCCTCGTCCGGCGGGACGGCGACGACCTCGCTGGGATCGCTCCAGGGGGTGAAGCGGGTTTCGCCTTCGAGGGCCGCCGGATCGGACACGTCCGCGGCGCCGAGGCCGAAGTTCGGGTTCGTGATCTTCACCCGCATCCGGTAGCGGTACGCCTGCCCGGGCTCCACGGCGACGTCGAAGAATCGCGTGAGCAACAGCACGTCCGCGGCGTTCATCTTCTTGATCTGTTCGAGCACCGGGTCCGTCTCCCCCCCTTCGCGTCCTCCCGGGCGACGATCTCGTCCATCACGGTGCGGCGGTCGAGCATATCGCTCCGCGTGCGGCCGAACGTGTTGCGGGCCGGGCCGGTGCGGGTCGCCCGCACGGCTTCTTGCGCTCCGCTTCCCGCTCCTTGATGTACGCCTCGATCTTCGCCTTCAGTTCGGGGCTTTCGGAGGAGATATCGAACTGTTTGATGCGGGGGTGCGTCGCCTCCGGGCGGTTGTCCCAAGTGCCGTAGCCGCGGGTGAACAGCGGCATCGTCAGCACCGGGTCGGTCAGCGCCGGGGAAACCACCTCCACCGACTGCCCGACGGAGCCGTACAGATCCTCGCCCAGCAGATCTTCGGCGGCTTCCCGATCGACCGGTTCCCAGTCTTCGCTCCACGGTTTCGGACCGGCGACGGCCCGCTGACGTTCGATTTGGAGGTCGAGGAACTCCAGCCGGGCCTTCGCCTCGGCGAAGGAGACGTTCATGATCCGGGCCATCTCCTGCACCTGGCGGCGGTACGGGAAGACGCCAGTAATCACGACCGCCTTCAAGCCCCGGCCGCGGGCGTCGCTCTCGACGGAGCCGCCGAACATCCCGCCCTCCTCGTCGCCGCCGAACAGGAACCCGCCCTCTTCGCCCTCGTCACGCATCATGCGTCTGGGCGGGGGACCGCCGCCTTCCTCGTCATCGTCAAAGCCGCCGGTGGGGAAGCCGAACTGCCCGCCGCCGGGGGCGGGAATGATAAAGTCACCGCTCGGAGCGGGCTCCCCGGGTTCGTCGCCGGCCGGTCCGACCGGGGCGTCGCTCAGCGCGTCCTCCGGCGCCAGCCGCACCGGCAGGGCGACGAAGTACGTCAACACCTGTTCGACCGGCAGCCAAGTCGGTTCGCCGCCCGGCTGCTCGGGCGGGTAGATCGGGGCGGAGAACGGGTACGGCAGCGGGAAGTCGTCTTCTTGCACCGGCTGCCTCATCCGATCGACATCCATGCCGACGGTCCATTCCGGCAGGTCTTCGGCCTGTCGCTCCTCGCTCCATGAGCTGCGTTGCAGGGCCTTCTCCTGCGTGCCCAACTGGGTGTCCATCACCGTCGGGTCCTTCTCCGTGAAGCGGGTCCACGGGCCGGAATAGAGGATCACCGCGGCGACCAGCGTCGCCACGACCAGCCCGGCCTTTTCGCCGTGCTCCACCGCGAGCTGCTTCCAGTTCGCGTTCTTCAGTCCGTCGAGCGAAAACTTCATGGGACCTTGCGGCGGGGGGTGGGAAACGTCGGAACGGAACGGGGGGCGGGGCGAACGCGGTGTCGAGCGTACGCCGCGGGAGAACGCAGCGGGACGTCAACCGGCGCCGGCGGCGACCGGCTCCGCCCCCTCGGGGATCTCGGGTCCCTCCATGGGGCCGGCGTCCGGCGCCGCGGGCTCCGGCGTGGCGGACCCCGGATCGACGACGGGCGGGGGCGTGACGTTCAGATCGAAGTCGTCGCCGGCGCCGGCGCCGGCGTCGAACCCGAACCCGCCCTCCTCCGGATCCTCCGCGGGCGCGACCCCGGCGGCCGGGTCGACGGCGGCCGGATCGACGGCGGCCGGGTCGACGGCGCCGGCGGGCGAGCCCATGCCGGGTTCGGACGTGCCGAGTTCCACCGGGGCGGCCGGGTCCGCGGGCGCGTCGGCCGCGGCCGGAGCGGCGCCCAGCGGGTCGGCCAGGTTCTCCAGGTCGACCGGTTCGCCGTCGTCTTCGGGCGAGCCGGCAGCCGCTTCGAGTTCTTCGTCGGCGGGTCGCGGCTTGTAGATCGTCATCACCCCGCCGATCACCACGGTGGCGAGGTACGGGTCGCTCATCGCGACCTGGTAGGGGTCGGAGGGATCGAGCTGCGGCCGATTATCGGCGCCGCCGCGGGGGTTGCGAAATCCGCCCCCGCCCAATCCGGGGTTCGGCCGTCCGAGCCCGCGGCCGAGCCGCCCGGTCAGGCCGCCTTCCCGCATCCCGTCCTCCCGCATCCCGCCCGGGCGCATCCCGCCGGTGCGGGCGGAGGCGGCGGCCCGGGGGCCGATGGGCGTCACGCCTTCCATGTAGTGCACGCGGACGATCTCCACCGGCCAGACGCAGTTCGACAGGTCGGCCAGCACCGTGGCGAGGCGACGGTGATCGATCGCCAATTGCAGGCGGAACGCCCGGGTGCGGTACGGCAGCGCCGGGTCGCTGGCGATGTAGCGCCGCCCGCCGCCGGGGGAGACGAACTCCTTCGACCCGCCACCGCCGCCGCGGGCGCCGAAGTTCCCGAACGTGCCGCCTTCGTCTTCACCACCCCCGCCGCCCCCAGCGGCGGGATCGGCGGCCGCCGCCGCGGCGGCGGCCAGTTCCGGGGCGATCAACGTCGGGTCCAAGTCGAGGCCGTCCTCGGGGCCGAGTTCTTCATCCAGGTCGACGACCAGCGCGTCGGCGTACGAATCCCCGCCGCGGCGCCCGGTGGGTTGGGTCGGCCTCAGCAGGGAACCGCCTTCCTCTGCATCCCCGCCGGCGGCCATGGGATCGAGGGGGGCGGCGTTCGGATCCACCGGCGTCAGGCCGGCCCCGCCCCGCAGGCGAAACTCCTGGATCTCCTTGAGCGGGCTTTTCAGAATGGACGTCGAGTCCCCGTTCACCTTGACCACCTGCCGGAGCAGTTCCCGCATCAGCCAGATGTCTTCCTGGGCGCTCCAGACGGTCATCGACAGCGGCGGGTTCTTCTGCCATTCGGAGGTGTCGAACCGCGGCAGCACGCCCTCGGGCACGGAGATCGCCCCGGTTTGCGTCTCGAAGTCATAAGGGTTCAGCGAGTCCCGCAGCGCCTCGATCTGCGGCTCGTAGACGAACCGGTACTGCTCCCGCGAGCGCCGTCCCTCCGGCCCGAGACGTTCGAACGGCTCGAAGTACTCCAGGTCCTTCACATAGGGCCGATAGCTTTCCGGCCAATCGCGAAGGTCCTGCTGGGTGTCGGCCAGGGTGCGGGCGGCGACCTTCAGTTCGGCGTCGCGGCGTCCCCGGACCACGGCCGCGTCGTCGATCCAGGTCTGATTCGGGGCCGTGGCGGCTTCCGGCACCGTGGTCGCTTTGATGCGGGCCTCGTTGGTCTCGATCTGCTCGGCGAGGGCGCCGGTGCCGGTGTACCACGCGCCCAGGGCCAGCAGGATCGTCAGACCCAGCGCGATCCAGAACCGGTGGGCGAGAATCGGTTGGAGCTTGTCCACGGGGGCGGTCCGGGGCGGCGGGGACGAACGGGGGGGGGACGAACGGGGACGGGGGCGAGCAGCGACGCCAACGAGCGACGGAGATCAGCGACACGACGGCGGGCGAAGCCGCCGGGGGGCGCTCCCACGGGGCGTCTTAATCCGGAGAGTACTCCGACGAGGCGGGCGCCGCCGGGCCGGACGACATCGGAGCGGCTTCGCCCTCCTCCCCGACGAGCGGGTCGCCGGGGGTGTCGGTGCGAAGTTCCGGCGCCGTCTTCTTCCAGACGAACTGGATGGTGAAGGGGTAGACGTTGATCATCCGGAGATCCTTCTCCGGCGCCGCCGCTTCGAGTTCGTCCAGGTTAAAGCCCGGGCCGGCGGTCGGCGGGCCGACGCCCAGCCGGCCGCCGCGGATCATCGGCCGGGCGCCGCCCTCGTCGTCCTCGTCGCTGTACCCGCGACCGCGGAAGCCGTTCCCCGGCAGGGCGCCGCGGTCGGTGGGCAACCCGACGGGGGTGCGGCCGTCCGGGTCGTACGGGACCGTGTCGGCCTGGATGGGGAGCAGCGCCGGGTAACGAATGCCCAGTTTGGCGACCGGCACCTCGCCCAGCGGGGTGTCGACGGTCCACTCCCGCAGGGCGCTGCAGGACGGTGCGACGCAGGTAGCCGGCGTCCCGGTCTTCCGGCCGATCGCCGTGGTGGTAGTGCACGCCCCGCAGCGTGACGACGTAGCCCGGGCCGGTCGGCGTGGGGCCGGCCGGCTGCTCCGCCGCCCCGCCGGCGGCTCCGTCTTCGCCCCCGAGGGCCGGCTCCGGGGCGACGGGCGCTTCAAGTTCCGGCGGCAGCGGGGGCGGCTCCTCGCCGTTCGCCTCGGCGGCGGCCTTCGCGGCGTTCCATTCCGCGCGGATCGTCGCCCGCTCCTCCTTCTCCCGGGCTTTGGCCTCCGCCTCGGCCATCTCGTTCATCACATCTCTGGTGGAAGGCGGCAGCGTGGCGTACCACGTGCCGACGTCCAGTTCCTTCTGGAACGAAATCGATTTGATCCGCACCTCGTTCCGCTCCCAGATCGGGAGGTCGAGTTGCGTGGTCGGGTCGCCGGGGGTGACGGCGGAAATCGCCCGCAGCACCTCGGGCCAATAGGCCCGGCCGCTGGCGGGGGCGGTCAGTTCGTCCGCGACCGCCTTGGTCGCCTTCATCTTGTCCAGTTCGCCGTCGTACCCCGACTGGAAGGTCCCCATCTCCTGTTTGAACGTGCCGACGTCGGCGATCACCGTGTCCCATTGGGCGCCGGTGACGCTCGCGGCCCGGCGTCCATAGCCCAGCGCCGTGCCGCTGACGCCCGCCAGCAACACGCCGGCGGCGAGGGCGGCCCAGGGCTTTTTCTTGCGGATCTTCCGCTCCTGGATGATCTCCGGCGGCACCAGGCTGGTGGTGATCCGCGTCAGCCCCGCCGCCTGCAACGCCACGCCGTAGGGCACGACGAACCCGGCGACGTTGTCCCGGAAGGTCGCGTCGCCCAGCACCTCGTCGCCGACCGCGGCCTTGAATTGGTCCACCCGCTCGACCGGGTGTTGGAGGTTTTGCTGGAGGAACTTTTGCAGGCCGGCCAGCTTGAACCCGTTGCCCACGCCCAGCACGCGGGTGATCTTCGCCTCGCGGTTGACGCTGCTGAAATAGCCGATGCTCCGCTGGATCTCCGCGACGTAATCGTTGAACACCGGCCGCAGCGCCTGGAACACCGCCCGCGGGTCCGGGGCTTTCGTGGCGTTGCACTTCAGGTGCTCCGCCTTGGCGAACGTCAGCTTCTGATCCTTTACCAGCGCCCGCGTGAAGTGATTCCCGCCGACGTTGACGTTGCGAATCCAGATGCGGTCCCCGTTGGAGATCAACAGCGTGCTGTTGTCCGCCCCGAGATCGCAGACCATCGTGTACTCGTCGGGGGCCTCGAACTCCTTGCCCTCCCGCATCCCCAAGCGGTCGTAGGTGAGGAAGTTATACAGCGCCAGCGGGGCGATCTGAACGAGGTCCACCTCGATCTTCCGGTCCAGGAACGGCGCCATCGCGGTTTCGACCTGGTCCCGCTTCATCGCGAACAGGCCGACCTCCGCCTCCAGCGTGTACCCGCCCTCCTCGGTCCCGCCGCCCAGCGGCTGGTAGTCCCAGATCACCTCTTCCAGCGCAAACGGAATCTGCTGGCGGGCCTCATACTCCACGATCTTGGCGATCTGGGAGGACTCGACCGGCGGAAGCTGGATGAACCGGGCCAACGCCGACTGCCCCGGCAGGCTCATCGCGACGCGGCAGCCCTTCAGGCTGTTCCGACCGAGGAACGTTTCGAACGCTTCCGCGATCAGTTGGGCCGGGGTGGCGTCCGGCTGGCTGAGGATCTTCGGATGCTGGACGAGGTCGAACGCCTCCGCGACCACCCGGCCGGTGACCGGGTCCGGGCGCAGCTTGATCGCTTTGAGGGCGGCCTGCCCGACTTCAATGCCCCACACCGGCTGATCGTCGGCCATGATCGGGATGCTTCGCAGTGGAGGGGAAGTGGAGGGGAAGACGGGGTGATTCGGCGAACGCCGGTCGCCGCCGACCGGGGGTTCCCCGCGAAGCGGGTTCCCGACCGGGCGACGGAGCGTCATCATCCCCCCCGTATCCGGTGCGGTCAATCGGTCGGTCGGTCCGCCGCCCGCTCGGCGGCGTCCCGCCGTCCGCGGCCCCACGCCGCCGGCGCCGCCGGAACGACCCTCCCCCCGCGCCCCAAGCCGCCCCCGCCCGTGCCCCCCGAGGAACCCGTGCCCCCCGAGCAACCCGCGACCGAATCAAACCCCGTCTCGCCGGTCCGGGACGACCCGACGGAAACGATCCTGCTGCTCCCCTCGCACGGGCTGGACGATCTCCCGGCGAGCTTGACCGAGCCCAAAGCGGCCGCGGCGTTGAACACGTTCGCCCTCGCCTGGCACCCGGCGTTGCTGGTCGCCGCCCGATCCCTGCCGCGGATGGTGATGGCCGACCAGCCGCCCCGCCCGGTCGGCGGGCGGCGGTTCCTCGTGCCGGATTTCGTCCGTGACCTGCTGCCCGACGGGTGGGAAGAGGAGGCCGGCGAACGGCTGGCGATCATCGGCCCGGACCGGGCCGCGGCGTGCGAGGCCGTGACGACGCTCCGCGGACGCCCCGTCGCCCCCGCCGATCTTCACCCGTTCTTCGCGCTGGGGCTGGGGCATCTGTGGGTCGAACGCCTGACCCGGCGGACCCATTACTACAGCACGCTGGACGAGACCCGGTTGCGGACCGAAGCCGTCGCCGCCGCGGACGCCCTATTCGCCGGGGATCGGGAGGAAACGCACCTGCGGTTGGTCGAGGCGGCGGAGGTGCTCCGCGAAGCGCGGGAGCGGTTCTACCCCACCCCCGCGAAGTTCTGCGACCTGTGCTTCGTCCTCCCCCGCCTCGCCGGGGCGGCGTTGGCGGCGGACGTGAACAACGCGGCCGACGGCGGTCCCCCGCTCAATCTGCTGGCGACCGGGGCTGATTGGCGCACCATCGCCGCGGCGTCGCCGGAGCTGATCGCCGCGATCCGCGACTCCGACGGGCGGGTGGAACCGGTGGGCGGCGAGGAGACGGAAACGCCCGCCCCGCTGCGGGACGCGACGGCCGCCGTCGACGACCTGCACGCTGGTCGGGAGACATTCCGAGCGGTCTTCGGGAGTCCGCCGGGAGTCTGGGGGCGTTACCGCTTCGGCTTCACCCCGCTGACGCCGCAGATCTTGGAGTCATTCGGAGTCAACGGGGCGTTGCACCTGAAGTTCGGTCCGGGCGACGTGCCGCCGGACGGCAGCGGGCGGGTGCGGTGGGCGGGCGCCGGGGGGGAGATCGCCGCCCATGCCCGCGACCCGCTGCCGGCGGGGGCCGCGGCGTCGTTCTGGGCGCTGCCGGAGGCGCTCGCGGACGCCTTCGAGGCGGAGCAAACCGTCGCCGTCACCTTCGCCCGCTGGCCGGGCGCCGCGTGCCCCGGCTTGGATGATTTGAAAACGCTGACCGCGCTGTCGCCGGCGATCGGGGAGTTCGCCGCCTACAGCGAGGTGTTCGCGGAGGACGACCCGTTTGCCCGGGTGTACGCCGCGGACCCGCGGAAGTACCGCTCGCCGGGGCTGCTGACTGTGGATCAGACGCACGCCCCCGCACTCCGGGCCGACGCCGACGCCCGGGAGGATCGCCTGTTCGCCGGCTTGGCCGATCTGCTGGGCGCCGCGGCGGGGGAGGGGGCTCCCGCCGACCGGCTCGCCGCCGCCCTCTGCCGCGGCAGTTCCCAAACAAAGGCGACGCCGGGCACGCTGTGGCTCAACCCGCTGCCGGTCCCGCGAATCGCGGGCGTGGAGTGCGGCGACCTGAACAGCGCCCCCGCTCCGCCGGCGGATCACCCGGCGGTGAAGGTGGTCGGCAAACGGTCCTTCACCTTCGAAATCCCCCCGTGCGGGTTCGTCTGGCTGCCGGACGAACCGGCGCAGCCGGCCCCGGTCAGCAAAGCGAAGGCGAAGACCGCCGAGCCCGGCGTGGTCCGCAACGAGCGGTTCGAACTGCTGCTGGACCCCGCGACCGGCGGGCTCGCCGCGGTCAAGAACTACGGCCGCAGCCCGGTGCGGCTGGGCATGCGGCCGGCGGTGCGGTTCACGGCCCCGCGGACGCTCGCCGGGCCGGAGGAACAGGCCGAGCCGGAACGCTACAGCCGGGCGACGCGGGTCGCGGGGCAGACGTGGGACGTGGTCGACGCCGGCCCGGCCCGGGGCGAGTTGGTCAGCCGCGGCGATCTGATCGACCCGGCCGGCGACGCCCGCCTGTGCGGCTTCACCCTGCGCATCGGGCTGGATCGCGGGTCGCGGACGGCGGACGTGGAGGTCTCCTTCACCGACGTCGCCGAGGCGCTGCGGCACGGCGACGTCGGATTGCGGTGGGCGTGGGACGACGAGACGGCGGAACTCGCCCGTTCGATCGGCGGCTCCCGGCAGGCGGCGCCCGCCGACGGACCGTTCGAAGCGGCTCACTTCTGGGAACTGAGCAGCCTGCACGGCGGCGGCACGCTGCGGACGGCGGTGCTCTGCCCAGACGCCCCCGTGCAGATTCGCCGCGGCCGGCGGATGCTCGACACCCCGTTGCTGCCGGCGAGCCGTGACTCGAAAGAGGTCCCCCCCGACGACGACCGCGTCTGGCGGTTCGGGATCACGCTGGACGACCCGCACCCGATGCGGGCCGCGGACGACTTTCTCCACCCGCCGACGCCCGTCTCGGTCGCGGGACCGCCGGCGTCGGGGCCGGTCGGCTGGCTGCTGGCGTGCGACAGCCCGGGCGTCCGCGTGCTCGGGCTTCGGCGGGAAGGAGATCGGCGGGAAGGACTTCGGCGGGAAGGACATGGGCAGCAAGGGGAGGTGACGATCCTCCGCGTGCAGGAGAGCGACGGCCGCACCCGCAGCGCCGCGATTCGTTTCTACAAAGCGCCCGCGGGAGCGGAGAAGCGAGACTTCGCCGGCGGCGTCCGGGCGGAACTCCTCTGCGAGGGCGACGCCGTCCACGTGCCGCTGGCCGGCTACGAACTGTGCGACGTGGCCGTCCGCTGGCCGACCTGACGCCGGCCGACCTGACGCTGGCCGACCTGACGCCGGCAGTCCGCGGCGAAGGTCCGCCGGGTCCACCGGTTCGTCCGGGTGATGCGACACCGTCAGCGTTTCCCGGAAGGCCCGCACCCGCACGCCCCGCCGGGCGGCGGGCTCCCACAGCGCCTCGCTGACCATCCGGGTCGGGCGCCAGCGGGCGGCTCCCGCGTGGGTCAGGTTCTTCATCCACAGCGTCCGCAGGGGCAGGTTCGTCGCGTCGCCGGCCGCCCACACCACGGCGTGGACCGGCAGGAACTCCCGCTCCTCGGCGAGGTTCAGATCGCAGCGGGCCTCGAACGTCCCCTCCGCCGCGTCCGGCCGACGCAACTCCACCGACACGAGCCGCGTCTTCAACCCGTGCACCCACTCCACCCCGCCGTCCCGCACGATCACACCGGGACGATCCTCACGCGCCCCCCCGCTGCCTGCCCCCCCGCTGCCTGTCCCCCCGCTGCCTGACCTCATGCCGCGGGCGAGGGCGTCGGCGAGGAAGGCGGACAGCGTGCCCTCCACGCCCCAGCCCCGCAGCGGCAGGGTGTAGAAGCTGAACGGGCGCCGCCCCGGCAGGAGCTCGCCGGCCCGCACCACCGCCCCCGTCGCAGCGGCCCCCGCGGACACGGTCTGCGTGGTCGTCACGCCGTCGTGAAACAGCGTGCGGCGCCGCTCCTCCGTCGTCCCGTCGGTCAGGGTCGCGACCTGTCGCAGGTCCGCCCGCCAAGCGTCGCCGGCATAGCGCTCCGTGCCGGTCTCGGTGATCCGGGAGAACCGTAAGTCGCCGCACAATCCCGGTTCCGGCCGGCACTCCGTCACCCAGCGGATCATTCCGGTCGTCGGCCGCGCTCGTGGCGCGCCATCTCCTGAATCAACCGCGTCAACGCCTCCCGATCCTCCGCCGTCCCCCCCGTGGCGGCCAAGCCGACGGCGGCCGATCCGGCGGCGCCTTCCCCGGAGCCTCCCGATCCAGCGGCGCCCGATCCGGAGCCCCCCGATCCGGCGGCGCCCGACTCGGCGGCGGCCCAGCCGAGGGCCAGCGTGCCGGCGCAGCCGAGCGCCACGGTGAGAGAAAAGCGGGGCGCGAGCATCGCGGGCGGCGGGCGGGGACGGAACGGGTCCCCGGATCAAGCGCCGTCCGGTTCCCGGGCGGCTCACCGATTCCGCCCCGCCCCGGCGAGAAACGCGGCAGCCGCGGCCGGAACGCCCCGCTGCGAGCCCCCAGGTTCACCCAGACTCGTCGGCCGGTCCCGTCAGCCGCCGGCTCCGTCAGCCGCCGGTCCCGTCAGCCGCCGCGACGCCGGGGCGGAGTTCGGCGATCAGAAAGAACGACCCCGCGGCGATCGCCAGCCCGCCCACGCCCGCCCGGCGAACGGCGTCGGCCCAGGCGACGTGCGGGTCCGGCTCGCAACGCACCGGGGCGTCCGTCAGGGAGCGGGCCAACGCCGCCAACTCCGCCGGCGGCACCGCCCGGGGATTCGTGGTGAACCGGGTGCACGTGAGGTCGTCGACGTGCGGGAGCAGCGTGCGGAGCACCCCCGCGGCGTCTTTGTCCTTCGCACAGGCCAGCACAAAGCAGCGCCGTCCCTTCCCCAAGCGCCGTAGCGTCGTCGCGAGAGCCGAAGCGCTGGCCCAGTTGTGCGCCACGTCCAACAGGATCGCCGGGCCGGTCGGTTCGCCGGCGTCGTTCGTCGGGGGGGAAGCGCTCCGCCCGGCCCGGCAGTCGCACCGCGGCAACGCCCGCCGCCGCCGCGGTCGGCGTGACCAGCCATCCGGCGGATCGCAGCGTGTCGAACAGCAGCGCCGCCGTCGCCGCGTTCGCCCGCTGGTGCGCCCCTCCCGCGGGGACCGGCAGCGACGCCCAGTCGCCGGTCGGCCCGGCGGGGTCGGTTTGAAGAAACGCCGCCCCCGCCGCCTGGCACCGCGCCCGGATCGCGATCTCCGCCTCGCCCGGTCCGCCGCCCCAGATCAGCGGCACGCCCGGCTTGACGATGCCGGCCTTCTCCCCGGCGATCGCCGTCAGCGTGTGCCCCAGCAACGCCGTGTGATCCCGGCTGATGGAAGTGATCGCACACGCGACGGGCTCGCAGACGTTTGTGGCGTCCAACCGCCCGCCCAGCCCGACCTCCATCACCGCCAACCCGCACCCCGATCGGGCGAAGTGCAGGAACCCCAGGGCGGTCCCGAGTTCGAAGAACGTCGCCGGCGCCGCCCCGCCCGCCTCGGCCCGTGCCGCGGCGGCGGCGACGTCTGTGACGAGCCGCACGAACGTCGGTTCGTCCGGCTCGGCCCCGTCGACCGTCAGGCGTTCCTCAAACCGGACCAGGTGCGGGGAGGTGAACAGCCCGCACCGCACCCCGCAGGCCGTCAGTCCGCCCGCGACCCACGACGCGACCGTCCCCTTCCCCTTGGTGCCGGCGATATGCACCGCCGGCACGCGGCGGTGCGGATCGTCCAGTTCCGCCAGCAGCGCCCGCACGCCGTCCAGACGCAACGCGTCCGGCGGAATCGCCCGCCGCTCGTAATTCACCCGGCCCAGCAGGAAGCGCTCCGCGTCCTCCCGCGTCCGCAGGTCGTCAGGGGTACGAGCGTCACGGGTGCGAGCGTCACGGGTGCGAGCGTCACGGGGGCGGATCGCGGGCGGCATGGGCGGAGTCTAGCGGAGTCCCCCGGCCCGACCGCTCGCCCCCCCGATCTGATATTCGCGTCCGCCCGAGCGCCCGCGTCATCTGCGGCGAAACACCCGCGGATCGGCCGTCGCCGGGTCCGGCCAGTCCGGGTCGGGCGTGCGGGCGGCGTTCATCGTCGCGACCGCCTGCTTGACCAACTCCGGGCGATCGGCGTGTTCGGGGAAAAGGAGGAGCCGTTGTCGCCGGCGAAGACGATTAATGTGTTCTCCGCCGCGCCCGACGTTCAGAGTGAATCGCGTCGAGAGTCGGCGGCCGGAAGCCGCCGCTACGAAAAGCGCACAGACGGTTCGGAAACGGGCGCGTTGCCCACCAACCCGACGCGTCAGCGAGGGTGACGACGTATTCAGCACGCCGGTCTGCGGCCGACGCCCTCGCTGACGCATCGGGTTGGTTCAGAAATCAGCCCGTCGAAAATTGCGACGCCGCCGAATAAATCGGCTTCTCAAACAATTCGCCGCCCGACGGCCGGAACGTCAAAGTTGCTCTTGTGGTCGGGCGTACAGGTCTCAAACTCGACGGGTTTCCCCGCTCGCGTCCCCTCCCGACCCGCAGGCCCCGCCGTGACGACCGCTGTCTCAACCGCCGCTGAATCTTCCCTCTCGCCCCTCGGCATTCCCCCGCGGAACTGTCCGTTGAGCGACGCCGTCAAACAGCACCCGATGATGCAAACCGCTCCGCGGAAGCCGAAGCGGCAGGAGGCGTGGCGGACGGGGGAACGGTTCAAGACGCTCGCCCGGGCGGAGAAGCACCGGCGGGCGAAGGTGCGGGCGGCGACGCTGGACCGGCTCCCCGGGCCGGACGACCCGCCGCCCCGCGACCCCCGCGGCTTTCGCCCGGAAAACTGGCCGCCGGCGGTCGCCCCGGGCCCGCCCGGCGGCGGGCGCTGGACGCGGGATCGACTTGCCGAGCGCCTGCGGACCTTCGCCGCCGTCCGTGGACCGAACTTCCCCCTCGCCGAGTTCCTGCACTGGAGCCGGACCAGTTGCCTGACGATCTACTGTCCTGAGTTGGAAGTTTCGTTGCGCATCTTACGAGGGCGGGTAGGCTGCGGTTTTACGCAATTCGGAGCCCCAGATGCCCGGGTCCAAGCCGAAAACCGAACTGGTCGTGACCGACGCGCAGCGGGCCGAACTCACCCGGCTGGCCCGCCGCCGCAAAACGCCCCGGGGCTTGGCCCTGCGGGCGGCGATCGTGTTGGCTTGCGCCGACGAACCGTCGATCGTGGCTGCGGCCCGCCGCCTCGGCGTCTCGCGGCCGACCGCCACGCGGTGGCGGGAGCGTTTCCTCGAACACGGGCTGGACGGACTGACCGACGAGCCCAGAAGCGGAGCCCCGCGGAGGATCGGCGACGACCGCGTCGAGGAGGTCGTCAGGACGACGCTGGAGGAAACCCCGCCGAACGCGACCCACTGGAGCACGCGGAGCTTGGCGAAGCGGCTGGGTCTCAGCCAGAGCGCCGTCTCCCGGATCTGGCGGGCCTTCGGGCTGCAGCCGCACCGCAGCGAGACCTTCAAGCTCTCGACCGACCCGTACTTCGTGGAGAAGGTGCGGGACGTGGTGGGCTTATACATGAGCCCGCCGGCGAACGCCGTGGTGTTCTGCGTGGACGAGAAGAGCCAGTGTCAGGCGCTCGACCGCTCCCAGCCCGTGCTGCCGATGACGCCCGGCCGGCCGGAGCGGCGGACGCACGATTATTTCCGGCACGGGACGACCAGCCTGTTCGCGGCGTTGAACGTGAAGACCGGGGAGGTGTTCGGCCGCTGTCGGCGGCGGCACCGGGCTCAGGACTTTCTCTCGTTCCTCCGGCAGCTCGACGCCGCGACCGAACGCGACCCCGGGACGGAGATCCACTTGGTGCTCGACAACTACGCCGCGCATAAAACCGCCGCCGTGAAACGGTGGTTCGCCCGACGCCCCGAGTACCGCCTGCATTTCACCCCGACGGGGGCGAGCTGGATGAATCAGGTCGAGCGGTTCTTCGCGGAACTGACGAATAAACGGCTGCGGCGGGGCGTGTTCCGCAGCGTGCCGCAATTGGAGCGGGCGATCCGGGACTACGTCGAGGGTCATAACGCCGACGCCAAACCGTTCGTCTGGACCGCCGACGCCGATCTGATCCTTCGGCGGGTCGAAGCCGTCTGCAACGAAACTTCCAACTCAGGACACTACGTCCTCTTCGACGGCGCCGCCGACCTTCGCACCGCCGCCGGATTGCCCGCCGAACCGGTCCGTCCGCCGGTGACCGACTACGCGCTGCATCGCCTCCTGAGCGCCCTGCACCTGAACCGCGATCGGTCCCGGCCGCTGACCCGGGCGGCGCTCGCCCAGGCCGCGGGGGTGAGCCGCGGGCGGGTCGACCAACTCGGCGGCCTGCGGCACCTCCGGGCGCTCCACCGCTTGTGGAGCGACCCGGGGCGACCGTGCGCGGCGGAAACGACGCCCGCGACGGGGCCGTGATGCCGACCAGTCCGCGAGACGCCGCGGCGTTACGGGATGACCGGCGCCTCGACCGCCGCCAGATCGCCGGCGACGGCGACGTACAGCTGGGCGGGGTCCAGGTGGTCCCGCAGCGCCCGGTTCACCTCGGCCGCGGTGAGGGCGGCGACGCTTGCCTCCATCTGGGCGGTGAAGGCCATCGTGCGATCGAGGAACAATTGCGTCCCCAGCGAGGCGGCCAGCGAGGCGTCGCTCGCCCGGCCGACCCGCTGTTTTTGAAGATAACTGGTCGTCGCCGAGGCGACCTCCTCCGGCGTCACGCCGTCGGCGATCAGGCGGTCCAGTTCCTCCCGGATCACGGTCTTCAATTTCGGCACGTTCTCCGGATTGGTGATCGCATAAACGCCGAAGGTGGTCAGTTCGTCCTTGGCCCGCGGGGAAAGCTGGGAGCCGACGCCGTAGCTGAGCCCTTCCTGCTGGCGAACCCGGTCGCCGAGCCGGCTGGAGAGCCCGCTGGAGCCGAGGATATAGTTGCCGATCATCAGGGCCGGATAATCCGGGTGCTCCTGCGAGATCGGCAGTTGCAACGCCGCGTAGTACACCGCGTTCTTCTTATCCGGCGTGAGCACGCCCGTTTCGCCGGCGGGGGCGAGGGGGTTGACGGTTTGCGGCAACCGAGCGAACGACGGGGCGTCCGCGGCGCCGAAGCCGGTCAGGCGCTGGCGGGCCAGTTCCAACACCGCCTGCGGGTCGAAGCTGCCGACGACGGAGAGTTCGCCCACGGCGTCCGTCAGCAGCGTGTTATAAACCGCGGCGACCTGCTGCGGGGTGACGGCGGCGACCATCGCGGATTGCTCCTCCGGCGTGGGCACGTAGCGGGGGTCGGCGGGGTCGGGATAATTGGACAGCGCCCGCCGCACCGCGGTGGGGGCGAGGGCCTGCGGTTCGCTCTTGCCGAGCCTCGATGCGGGCGATCGTCGCCTGCTGGATCAACGCCAGTTCGTCCGCGGAAAGGGTCGGGCGCTTCAATACCTCGCCCAGCAATTCCAGCACCGCCGGGAGGGTCTCCCGCTTGGCGCTCATTGTGAACGTCAGCACGCCGTCCGCCCCGCCGGGGCTGATCGACGCCTGCAATTCGTCCAAGCGGTCCTGGATCTGCTGTTTGGACAGTTCCGCCGTCCCGCGCATCATCAGCGGGCCGAGCAGATTCGTCGCCGCGGACAACCCCCGCAGCGCCTCCTCGTTGCCGTACCGCAGCGTGAGGCGGGCGCTGACGGTTTCGCCGCGGGTCTGCTTGGGCAGCAGGGCGACCTTCAACCCGCTGGGCAGCGCCGTGCGGGTGACGCGGGCCTCGATCGCGTCGGGGGCGGGGTCGAACGCCTCGCCGGCGGTCGCCACGTCACGACCTTTGTAGTCCTTCAACAATTCGGCGAGATCGGGACGCGCCGGGACCTCGATCGTCTGCGGCTCCTTGGTGGGCAGGAACAGGCCGGCGGTGCGGTTGTCGCTTTGCAGGAAGCGGGCGGCGACGTCCTGCACCTCCGCGGCGGTGACCGCTTCGAGCCGATCGCGGTACAGGAAATACAGGCGCCAATCGCCCTGGGCGGACCATTCGGACAATTGCACCGCGATGCGGGCGGTGTCGTTCGCGGCCCGTTCCCGCCGAGCCAGCAAGCGGGCCCGGGCCCGAGCGACCTCTTCCTCGGTGACGGGCTCGGTCGGCACGCCTTCGGTGACGTTGAGCAGCGCTTGGAGCACGTCCCGCGGTTCATTGGCGGCGGCGACCTCCGCGCCGACCAGCAACACGCCCGGATCATGCAGGGCGAAGGTGCCGCCGGACACGCTGGCGGCCCGTTTCGTTTCGACCAGGTTCTTATACAAACGGCCGGAGGGGTTGTCCGTGAGGATGCTTTCCAGCACGTCCACCGCCGCGAACGCCGGGTCCGGCCCCGCGGGCACATGATACACCGCCCCCACCCGCCCCACGTCGCCGACGCGGCGGAGAATCACCGTGCGTTCGCCGTCCTGCGGCGGCTCTTCCGTATAGGTGACCGGCAGGACGCGGGTCGGCTTGGGGATCGCCCCGAAATGCTGCTTGGCGTACGTCAGCGCCTTTTCCGGATCGAACGACCCGGCGACGATCAGCATGGCGTTGTCGGGCTGATAGAACTTCTCATAGAAAGCCCGCAGATTCACGATCGGCACCCGTTCGATATCCGCGCGGTTGCCGATGGTGCTTTTGCCGTAATTGTGCCATTCGAAGGCGACGGCCAGCATCCGCTGCATCAACACCCGCTGGGGGCTGTTCTCGCCGCGCTCGAATTCGTTGCGGACGACGGTCATCTCGCTGTCGAGATCCTCCTGCTTGACGTAGGAATTGACGAGGCGGTCCGCTTCCAGGTGGATCGCGAACTCCAGGTTGTCGTCGCTCGCCGGCAGCGTCTCGTAGTAGTTTGTGCGATCGAGCCAGGTGGAGCCGTTGAAAACGGCGCCGCGGTCTTTCAATGCCTTCGGCACGTCCTCGAAGGCGGGCGTGCCTTTAAACACCATATGTTCGAGCAGGTGGGCCATCCCGGTTTCGCCGTAGCCCTCGTGCCGGCTGCCGACGAAGACGGTGCAGTTCACCGTGACCGTCGGCCGGGACACGTCCGGGAACAGCAGGATCTTCAAGCCGTTGGGCAGGCGATACTCGCTGATGCCTTCGACGGTGGCGACGTGTCGCACGCCCTCGACCATGGGAACGTCCTCTTGTGTGGAGACCGGCGGAGAAGCGGAGGCGGGCGCGGCGAACACGACCGCAGCAAGGGCCGCGGCGGCGGGAAAGCGTCTCATAACGGCGTGCTGGAAGGCGGAATCGAACGTCGGGCAAAGGGGCGAACGCGGCCCGGGAGCCTGTCGAAACGAGTGTGCGGAAACGGCCGACCCCGCACCACCGGGGCGGCCCCATGTCGCCGACGCGTTCGCCCGTCCAGCCGACGACGCCCGCGGGTCACCCGCCGTTGCGCCAGACGGTGCGGAACTCCCGCGGCCAGAACCCGCGGTGCAGGATGCAGGCGTAGTGCGGTTCGTGCGGCAAGACGACCACCGGCATCGCCTGCCCGCTGATCGCATTTCCGGGTAGATAATGCCGGGGGAACAGCGTGCTGCTGACCACGCAGGGCACGCCGGCGGACAGCTTTCGCGGGACCGGCCAGCCGAAGGCTCGGGTGCGTTCGTCCGTCAGATAATCGGCGAACTTGCGCAACTCCGGGTCCCGGGGTTTGGTGTGCTTGAGTTCCTGCACCCGAGAGGCGACCTCTAAAATCTCCGCGGGATGAATCCGCCGCCGCGGGTCCGGGCAGAATACGAACTCGCCGGGGCAGCTCATCTCCTCCCGGGGGTCGAACATCAGCATGTTCGCCTGAAGCAGCGCCCCCCAAACGACCACGCCGTCCCGCAGCAGTTCTTTGCGGGCGAACATATAGCTGCGGAACGGCCCGTCGAGCCACATCCACTTCGCCATCGGCCACTTGAGCGTCGCCCGCAACTCCGCCCCGAACTCCCGGGGGGCGTCGGTAAACCGAGCCCGGCACTCCGCAATCACCTCCGCCGGGTCCACGCCCTCTTCTAAATCAGGGCCGGCGTTCCACTCCGACTCGTCGTCATCGGCCGATCGGGCCGCCGGGCGGCCCGCACCCGGGCGGGTCGGGGCGGCGGAGAGGAACGCCGGCACGTCCGGGTCGGCGTCGTCCTCCCAGACGCCGTCCTCCCAGTCGTCGGCGGAGTCGTCCGACGGGCGTTGATCACGGGGGCGGGGCATCGGCGGGGGCTCCTGTTCAACCTTTAACCACGAAGTTCACCATCCGGCCCGGCACGGCGATCGCCTTCACGATCGACTTACCCGCCAGGTGCGTCTGCACGCCCGCATCGGCCTTGGCGGCGGCGGTCATCGCGTCGCGGTCGGCGTCGGCCGGGACGCGGATCCGGCCGCGAACCTTGCCGTTGATTTGCACCGGGACCTCCACGCTGCTTTCGGTCAACTTCGCCTCGTCGTGGATCGGCCACGGCTCGTACGCCAGCGAGTCGGCGTGGCCCAGCAGACTCCACACTTCTTCCGCGAGGTGCGGGGCGAACGGGGCGAGGAGCAACGTGAATTGTTCGCACATCGAACGCGGCCGCGTCTCCATCGAACTGAAGGCGTTGGTGAACTCCATCATCCGGGAGATGCACGTATTGAAGCTCAGCCGGTCGGCGTCCGTGGTGACGGCCTTGATCGTTTGATGCAGGAGCCGATCCTGTTCCGCCGTCGGTTCGACATCTTGAACGGCGGCATTGAGGGTCGGCTCGTCCGCCTGCTCGTCCGCGATGGTCCGCCAGACGCGGGCGAGGAACCGGGCGACGCCTTCGACGCCGCTCATCTGCCAGGGCTTTGATTGCTCCAACGGCCCCATAAACATCTCATAGAGCCGCAGGCTGTCGGCGCCGTATGCAGCGACGATGCTGTCCGGGTTCACCACGTTGCCGCGGGACTTGGACATCTTATAGGCGCGGCTGTCGACCTTCACCGCGTCGTCCGCGGCGAGCACCAGCGACCCGCCGGCCTTGGCAGTCTGGGCGGCGTCCAGTTTGACCTGCTGGACCGTCTCCCCGGTGCTCTTGCGGACGTACCCGGTCCCGTCCCCGTCCGGAGCGTCGGACGCGGTCACGTCGTCGGACGACACCCATTGCAGCGCGGCGTCGCGGTAGCCGGTCGCCTCCGGCTCGCCCAGAATCATTCCCTGATTCACCAGCCGGCCGAACGGTTCGACGGTCGAAACATGCCCGCGGTCGTACAGCACCTTGTGCCAGAAGCGGGCGTAAAGCAGGTGCAACACGGCGTGCTCCGCCCCGCCGATATAGAGGTCCACCGGCATCCAGTATTTCTCCGCCTCGACGCCGACGAATCGCTCGTCGTTGTGCGGGTCGCAGAACCGCAGGAAGTACCAGCAACTGCCCGCCCACTGCGGCATGCTATTGGTCTCCCGCTTGAGCTTCACGCCGTCGGCGGCGGTCTTATAAAGCCAGTCGTCCGGCGCCTCGTCCAGCGGGGGCTCCGGGCGGCCGTGCGGTTTGAACTCAAAACCCTCCGGCAGCCGGATCGGCAGATCGGCCGCGTCGTCGGTGCGGAGCAGGCCGGTTTCCTTTCCCTTCGCATCCAGTTCGTGCCACAGCGGGAACGGCTCGCCCCAGAAGTGCTGGCGGGAGAACAGCCAGTCGCGGAGCTTATAGTTCACCGCCGCGGCGCCGGTGCCGGCTTCGCTCAGCCGATCAATCATCTGCGACTTGGCCTCGGCGGTGGGCAAGCCGTCAAGGTCGCCGCTGTTCACGGCGACGCCTTCGCCAATATACGCCTCCTCCAACTCCGAGACGCGGAGGCCCTGCGGGGCCTCCGCGTTACCGGCGGGGGCGACGACACACCTGATGGGCAGGTCGAATTGCTGGGCGAATTCAAAATCGCGTTCATCGTGCCCCGGCACCGCCATGATGGCGCCGGTGCCGTAGGAGATGAGCACGTAATCCGCCACCCAAACCGGGACCGGCTCCCCGTTGACGGGGTTGATGGCATACCCGCCGGTGAAGACGCCGCCTTTCTCCTTGGCGAGGTCGGTGCGGGCGAGGTCGCTCTTCTCGCTCGCCTTCTGCTGGTACGCCTTGACGGCCGGTTTCTGTTCGTCGGTCGTGAGGCGATCGACGGCGGGATGCTCGGGGGCGAGAACCATATAGGTCGCCCCGTGCAGCGTGTCCGGGCGGGTGGTGTAGACGCGGAGCACGTCGTCGGGGGCCTCTGCTGGGAAGCCGCGTGTCTGTCGGTCCTTCTTCCAGCGATCGAACGCCGGCCCCGACACGGAGGGCTGACGCCCACCGCTCGCCTGACCGATATAGAAGTCGACCTCGCAGCCGGTCGATTTGCCGATCCAGTTCCGTTGCAGCGCCTTGATACTCTCCGCCCAGTCCAGCGGTTCCAGGTCGTCGATCAGCCGGTCGGCGTAGGCGGTGATTCGCAGCATCCATTGGCGCAACGGCAACCGCACCACCGGGTGGCCGCCGCGTTCGCTTTTGCCGTCGATCACCTCCTCGTTCGCCAGCACGGTCCGCAATTCCGGGCACCAGTTGACCGGGGCGTGCGTTTGATACGCCAGCCGCTTGCCGTCCTGATAACGACGGACGGCTTCGTCGCCCTGCTCCTTGATCTCGCGGGGAATCGGCAGGTCCGCGATCGGCCGACCCTTGTTGAGGTCCGCGTCATACCAAGTGTCGTACAGTTCCAAAAAGATCCACTGCGTCCAGCGGAAGTACTCCGGGTCGGTGGTGGAGAGTTCGCGGTCCCAGTCGTAGCTGAAGCCCAGCGACTTCAATTGTCGACGGAAGGTGTCGATATTTTTGGCGGTCGTCTCCCGCGGGTGCACGCCGGTTTTGACGGCGTGCTGCTCCGCGGGCAGACCGAAGGCGTCCCAGCCCATCGGGTGCAGCACGCGTTTGCCGCGCATCCGGGCGAGGCGGGCGACGATATCGGTCGCGGTGTAGCCCTCCGGGTGGCCGACGTGCAGCCCGTTCCCGCTGGGGTAGGGGAACATATCGAGGACGTACAACTTTTCCTGCTCGCGCCGAGCCGACGACTTGTCGTCGGGAACCGGGGGCGTGGCGAAGGTGCGGCGTTCGTCCCATAACGCCTGCCACTTCGGTTCGATGCGGGCGGGGTCGTAGCGGGGCACGGCGAAGTGGGAAGTTGGATTGCGGACGTCGGAGGCGACGGGAAGACGGCGGCGCCCCGTCCTCCCCAAGCCGACGGCTCACCGTCGGGTCGAACCGGGCAGTGTACGAAGCGATCGGCCGGGGCTGTAGGATCGAGACCCGTCTCGTCCGTTCCCCGTTCGCCGCACGCCCATGTCCACGCCCTCCCGCCGCACGTTTCTGACGGCCGCCGCCGCATCCGCCGCGACCCTCGCCGCCCGTCCCGGCGGGCACGCCGCCGCCGCCGATCCGCTCGTCCGGCAGGCGGACGGGGCGTTGTTCAAGCTGAGCCTCGCGGCGTATTCGTTCAACGGGGCGCTGCTCCCGCGGCGGGAAAACGGGGGCGAAGATGACGTTGGAGGACGTGGTCGACTTCGCCGCCTCGTTGGGCCTGCCGGGCGTGGAGCTGACGGGGTACTACTTCCCGGAATCCGTGCAGAACTTCGAAGCCGGCGGCCCCGGCGAGACCTATGTTCGCGGCCTGGCACAACGCTGCTTCGCCAACGGTTTGACCGTCTCCGGCACGGCGATCGGCAACGACTTCGCGCTGCCGCCGGGAGAGAAACGCGACGAACAGATCGCTCACTGCAAGAACTGGATCGATGTCGCCGCGGTCCTTGGCGCCCCGGCCATCCGCATCTTCGCCGGCCGCGTTCCCCAAGGCGGGGACGAAATGGAGGCGATCGCCCGCTGCGCCGCCGGCATCAACGAGTGCCTGCCGTACGCCGCCTCGAAGGGCGTGCACCTCGCCTTGGAGAACCACGGCGGGATCACCGCCACGCCCAAGCAGATGCTGTCCATCATCGAGCAGGTCGACGACAGCCCGTACTTCGGCGTGAACTTTGATAGCGGCAACTTCCAAACGGACGACCCGTACGGCGACCTCGCCGAGATCGCCCCGTACGCGATCAACGCCCAGATCAAGCCGTACATGCGGCCGAACGGCCAGAAGGAAGCGCCGGATTTGCAGCGGATCGTCGGCATCCTGTCCGACGCCGGTTACCGCGGCTGGCTGGTGATGGAATACGAAGGCGGCGGCGCCGACGCCAAGGGCGAGGTCGCGGCGTGGATCGACAAACTGCGGGCGGCCGTCGCCTAGGTTCCGAAACGATAAACGCTTGCGGTTTCGCGGGCGCCTCCATCTCGTGAGGCCCCGCGAAACCGCAAGCGTCGTTCGCCTGCTCGCTCCTTCAATCTCACTCTTTCAACCTCACTACTTCACCGACAGCCCGAACGGCATCACGACTAACGCCCGCTCCCGGGCGAGGGTTTTGAGCACGCCGATGCGGGCGGCCACGTCGGCCATCGGCTCCGGCAACGCCTCAATCGCGGCGGCGATCGTCGCCCGGCCGGCGGCTTCCTGTTGCATCCGGATCATGCCCGGGAAGCCGTTTTCCAGCAGCGCCTCGAACGGGTTGACCGGCTTCGGCAGGTTCAAGCGGCCCAGTTCGTCGCCGGCGTCCACGTCGTCGTTGCGGTCCGCGGCGGCCTTCGTCGCCAAGGCGATCGCGTCCTCCAGCGTGCCCAGTTCGTCCACCAAGCCGAGTTCCTTCGCCCGGGCGCCGCTATAAATGCGGCCGCCGGCGAGTTCTTTCAGCTTGTCCAGATCCATGCCGCGACCTTCGGCGGCTTTCGTCACGAACAACTCGTAGATCTCCGCGAGCATTTTTCGCATCGCGGCTTCCTCGGAATCGTCGAACGGGGTGAGCAGCGACAGGGCGCCGGCGTTGTCGCCGAATTGCACCACGTCGTGGGTCACGCCGTACTTCTCGAAGGTCTTTCCGAACGCCAGCTTGCCGCCGACCACGCCGATCGAGCCGGTGATGGTGGACGGATCCGCAAAGATTTTCTCGCCCGGCATGGCGATATAATACCCGCCGCTGCCAGCGACCTCGCCCATGGAGACGATCAACGGCTTTTCGGCTTTCAATCGCACCAACGCCCGCCACATCAAGTCGCTGGCGAGGGCGGAGCCGCCGGGGCTGTCGACCCGCAGCACGACCGCTTTAACGGTCTCGTCTTCGCGGGCCGTATCAATCGCTTCGACCATCGTTTCCGAACCCATCGAGGCGCCGCCGCCGAACGGGCTGTCGACGCTCTTGCCGGAAACGATCGGCCCCAGGGCGTAGATCACCGCGATCTTTGGGCCGCGGGAGGAGGCCGACTTCGTCTGGCCGGACAGGTCGTTCATCAACTCCATCAAGCCGGAGAAGCCCTCGTATTTCTTCGGCTTCGGCTTGAGATAGTCCTCGACGATCCGCACCTCGCCGGCGTTGAGGTCTGTTTTGATCAGGTCGGCGATCTGGTCTTCGTAGGCGATCACGTCCACCAGCCCGGCGGCTTTGGCGCCGGCGGCGGTGTGGGGGCCGCTGTCGATCGCGGCGTCGACGGCGTCTTTCTCCATGCCGCGGGCCTCGGCGACGGTGGCGAGCAGGTTGCCGTAGATATCGCCGAGGACCTCGGTCAGTTCTTCACGGAACTCCGGGCTCATCGAATTGCGGGTGTAGGGCTCCGCGGCGGCTTTATACTTGCCGACCCGCAGCATGTCCGGCGTCACCTCGAAATCGTCGAACAGCTCTTTATAGAATTCGACTTCCGCCCGCAGGCCGACCATCATCACGCCGCCGCTTTCGGGCACGACGATCTTGTCCGCCGCACAGGCGAGCAGATAGCCGGGGGTGCTGGCGTCTTCAAAATACACGTAAACCGGTTTGCCGGCGTCGCGGACCTGTTGGATGCTCGCCCGCAGACTGCGGGCTTTCGCAAAACCGACGCTCGGGCCGTCGAGCCGGAGCAGCACGGCGCTGATGCGATCGTCCGTCCCGGCCTTTTCAATGCGGGACTTGGCTTTCTCCAACGTTTGAGTCAGTCCGCCGAACGGCCCCTCCGGCTGGGGAGCCTCCGGGAAGGCGCCGGAGAGTTCGATGTGGGCGACGTTCGCCTTCTCGATCGCCGGCTTCTCAGCAGCCGGTTTTTCAGCAGCCGGCTTTTCGCCGTCGTCGGCGTGGAGGGCGGGAGCGACGCCTGCGGTCAGCAGGGCGAGGCCGGTCGCGAGAGAACACAGAGCCGGGGTGAGCCGGCGGGGGGTGGGTCGGGTCATCGTCGGCGGGGCAAGCGTTCGGAAGCGGGACGGACGGTCGGCGGGAGCGATACCCCCGGGCCGGGCCGAAAGATTCGCCGGGGACGGCGGGGTTCGACCGGTCGGGCGGTCGGGCACGGTAGGAGCGGGTCGGGGAGCGGTCCATCGGCCCCGGCGCCGCGGTCCCCGCTTGCGGGCGGTCCGGCGGGGGGAAGAATGGGGGCGGCTTCGTGCTGTGCCGTTCCCCGCCGCCCCCGCTCCCGCCCCGCCATGACCGCTCCCGCCGCCCGCCCTCTCGCCGCGGCGTGCGCGGCGGCTCTCGCTTTCGCCGCGGTCACGCCGGTCGCCGGCGCCGGGGGGCTCGTCTGGAGCCTGCCGGCGCCCGGCACGATGGTGCGGCACGAAGGCACGCTGACCCAAACGCTGACGGACCGCCTGAACCAAACCAGAATCGTCGAACGCCGCCGCCAGATCACCGTGCGGGCGCTGGACGCGGAAACCGCGACTGTCGACGGCCAACCCGTTCCCGCCCGCTGGTTGGAGATCGTCTCGGAAGTCGGCACGCGGGGCGAACGCGGTCTGGAGACCGGTCCGGCGGGGCGGGTGCTGTTCAAAGTCCTCGTGCCGGAATCGGGCGTCGCCGGGGTGATTGCCGACGAAAAGGGCATTCCGGAGGCGTTCCTGCCGACGCTCCGCGGCTGGAAGCAGGTGGGCGATCTGGAACCGGTCGAGTTCGGCCCGGCGCTGCGGGCGTACCCGTCCCTCACCCTGCTGAAAGAGTTCGAGCCGGCCGAGGTGACGAACGAGGGAGCCGACGCCGCCGACACCCCCGCCGGCCGTTTCGAGGGGATCCGCTACCGCGGCAAGGTGGTTGAAGAGAGCGAGCGAGCCCGCGTCACCGTCGAAGGGACCTTCCTCATCAGCCCGGACGTGGCCTTCGGCCCGGCCCAATGGGAGATCACGCTGACCCGGGAGTCGAAGGACGCCAGCAAGGACCGCGACGCCTTCCGGGAGACCAGCAAGACCGTGGAGCGGATGAGCGTGCACGAGGTCGCCGACGACGCCCGCGGGGAACTGCCGTTGCCGTAGCGGGCCGTCGGTTGCGGGGGAGCCGGCCCGGGCCGTAGCGTGCGGCGGATTCGCCCCTTCCGATCCGAACGCCTGATGAGCAACGCCCCCTCGCCCCCGGCGAACGAGAACCGGCCCGGCGATGCGGGCGCGACCCGAGCGGCCCCGGAGGCGAACGCGACGCCGTTCTCCCCGGACGGCGAACTGCCGCTCGACGCCCCGCTGGTCCAGCCGGTCGGCGGCGAGGCGATCGAGCGGGAGCGGGAGACTGCTCCGCGAGATCAACGCCCGCGCCCTGCCCGGCCGGCTGGCGGGCTATGTGAAGCTGTCCGGCCCCGGCTGGCTGCAAAGCGCCCTGACGCTGGGCGGCGGCTCGCTGGCGGGGGGGTTGTACCTGGGCGTGATCGCGGGGTTCGGACTGCTCTGGTTGCAGCCGGTCGCGATGATCCTGGGCATCTGCATGCTGTCGGCGATCGGCTACGTCACGCTGTCCACGGGGCTGCGGCCGTTCCGGGCGATCAATCAGCACGTCAACCCGGCGTTGGGCTGGCTGCTGGCTGGCGGCGAGCGCGGCTTGGCGAACATCGTCTGGGCGTTGCCGCAGTACTCGCTGGCGACCGGCGCGCTCCAACAGAACCTGCTGCCCGATCTGCTGGGCGGCGGCGGGGGCGTTGTCGGACAACGCGGCGAAAGCGGTCGATCGCGGGGGTGATCCTCGTGCTCTCCACCGCCGTCACCTGGAGCTACGGCAGCGGACACTGGGGCGTGCGGGTGTATGAGGTGATGTTGAAGCTCGTCGTCGGCCTGATCGTGCTCTGTTTCATGGCGGTGGTGGTCCGGCTGGCGATGGCGAATCAACTCGATTGGGGGGCGGTGTTTGCCGGCTTCGTGCCGGACCTCGGGGCGCTGTTCCGCCCCGCCCCGGCCCTGCAAACATTGGTTGAAGCCGTGCCCGAGGGATCCCGGGCGTATTGGACCGAGACGATCGTCGGAAGTCAGCGGGACAAGATGATGGCCGCGTTCGCCACGGCGGTCGGCATCAACATGACCTTCCTGCTGCCCTATAGTATGCTCGGCCGCGGCTGGGGTCGGGAGCACCGCGGGCTGGGCATCTTCGACCTCGCCACCGGCATGTTCATTCCGTTCTTCCTGGCGACCACCTGCGTGGTGATCGCGTCGGCGTCGCAGTTCCACGCCCAGCCGAAAGCCGACGTGCCCACCGGCGACGCGGGTTATGCCGCTCTGTTGACGAAGCCCGAGGCCGATCAATCCGGTTCGGAAAAAGCGTTCCTGAACGGAACGTCGACGGCCGCGGCGCGGACCGGGCCACGCTGCCCGAAAGCGAGCGGATCCTCGCCGCCACGTTGATCGAACGGGACGCCGACGCCCTGGCCGGCAGCCTCACGCCGGTGTTCGGCGGGGGACGGTTCGCGGACGTGGTGTTCGGTCTGGGCGTACTGGGGATGGCGCTGCAGCACGATCACGCTGCTGATGCTCGTCAGCGGGTTCGTCGTGTGCGAGGTGCTGAACGTCCCCGCGACCGGCTGGCGCTTCCGGCTGGGTGCGTTGCTGCCCTGCGTCGGGGCGCTGGGGCCGTTCGTCTGGGGCGGGGCGAAGGTGTATCTGGCGGTGCCGACGAGCGTGTTTGGACTGACCCTGCTGCCGGTCGCATACCTCACCTTCCTCTGATTGATGAACAACCGGGCGCTGCTGGGCGACGCCGTGCCGACCGGCGGCAAGCGGGTCGCCGTGAACGCGGTGTTGGGCGTGGCGACGCTGGTGGCCTTCTTCGCCGCCGGCTGGGCGATTCGGGACTCGACGTTCCTCGGCGTGACGTTCGGCTGGCCGGGGTTGATCGGGGTCGCCGTCGCCTTTGCGGCGGCGCTGGCCGTTGGGGAAGTGGTGAAGCGCCGCGCCGCAGCGTGAGGGCTTGCCGCCTCACGATCCGCTGATCGCCCGCCCTGTCCTTCCCCGCCGCCGCCGGTTCCCATGTCGCCCGCCCTGCCGCTGCTGTTCGCCGCCCAGCTGCCAGCGGCTCCGCCGGCGGAGGGCGGGGCCGCGTTCCCGCCGGACCTCGCCGCGGACCTCGTGGCGCTGACGGACGGGATCGGTCGCCTCGGCGCCGACGCCGATGCGCAGGCGTTCCGCCGGTTGGTCGAGCGGGCCGACGACTGGCGGACCGTCCGCACCCAGGACCGGTCCGTCCCGGCCGCACGGGCTCTGCGGGCGGTCGTGCAAGCGGGCGGGCCGTTCGCGGACCGGGCCGACGACGCCCTCCAGGCACGGCGGGCGGCGATCTGGGCGGAACTGGAACGGGGCGGCGTGCGGATCGAACGCCCCACGTCGACCGGGGGCACCCATTTCAATGTGGACGTCCTGCGGCGGCCGGGCGTGACGCGGCGGATCATCCTCGATCGACCCGCCCCGCCGGGCCGGCCGCACCCCGCCGTCCGCCTGCGGCTGCTCGACTGGGGCGGCGGGGCGCCCGGCGCCTGGCCGATCAACCTCTACTTCAAACTGGACCAGCGGCGGGCCAGGCTGACGGACGCCCACTTCGAAGACCTGTGCGGGACCCCGGCGCTGGCGTCGCTCGAACTGTCCGGGCTGGACGGGCTGCCGGCGGCGTGGCGGGAAACGTTGCGGGCGCACCCGACGCTGGGCGGGCTATCCGCGGACGAGTGCGGGATCACCGCCGAGGATTGCGCCGCGTTCGCCACGATCCCGAACCTCCAGCGAATCTCGCTCTATCGGAACCCGATCGGCGACGCCGGCCTGAAGGCCCTCGGGACCCGCCCGACGCTGCGGTCGTTGAACCTCCAGGTCACCGGCATCACCGACGACGGCCTGCGGGGACTCGCCGGGCTGACGGCGATCGACACCTTTCACTTTACGGAAAACGAGGGGGTGAGCGACGCCGGCTTCACCGCCCTGCCGCTGCGGAACATCCAGAGACTCAACCTCAGCGGCACCCGCTGCGGGGACGGGGCGCTGAAGTACATGATCGGCCGCTGGGCCGACCCGGAACAGAGTGGGTCCGAGACGACCGCGGCCGGCCTGCCGATCTCGGGGCCGCCGGGCGTGCCGGAGAACGGGATCAGCGTGGTCCTGGCTCGCTGCGCCGCCACCGACGCCGGCCTCGCCCACCTTGCCGCGGCCCCGCGGATCAGCGGGCTGTTCCACCACGCCGTGGCCGTGACGGGAACCGGGTTCGACGCCTGGGCCGAGGCGGGCAAACCGCTGCCGCGGGAGGTCTCCGTACACGGCGGGGCGTTCGACGACGCCGGCTGCCTCGCGATGAGCCGCTGTGCCGCCCCCCATGAGATGGAGGTGCGGCTTAATCAAACCCGCGCGACCGCGGCGGGCGTCGACCACCTGCGGGCCCTGCCGAACCTGACGACGCTGCGCCTCGCCGGGCGGCGGGTGGCGGACGACCGGTCGCTCGCCGCGGCGGCCACGTTCCCCGCCCTCAAGCGACTGTTCGTGCGAGAGGGGCCGGCGACCGGGGCCGGGTTTGCCGTGCCCGGCGGGCGGGCTCCGGCGGAGGTCGACTTCATGTATTGCCCGGTGACGGACGCCGGCGTGCGGGCGGTCGCGTCGCTGCCGGGGCTGGAAGAACTGATCGTGGAGAATCCGAGCGACGAGCCCCGGGCGGAGCCGACGGATGCGGTGTGGGGGGCGCTGGTGAAGGTTCCCGGGCTCCGCCGGGTTGAGTTCCGGAACTTCCCCGTCGCCGGACCGGGACTGGCGGATCTGGCCGATCACCGCGGCCCGCGGGCGGATCCCACCGGGACCGAGGGGGAGCAGTGGGTCACGCGGCTGGAGGCCGCGGTGCGGTTTGGCTGGGTGGGCGAGGAGGTGGGTCGCCCGTCCGGGTGGGCGGCCGACCTGTGGCGGCAGGATCGGTACGGGTTGCCGACGGACCTGATCGCCGACCCGCTCCCGGCGATCGTGCGGCGGCTGGCCCTCGCTCCACGGCGGGTTCCGCGGCCGCCCGGTCCGGTTCTGAAAGTCGATCTGGACGGGACCGGATTGACCGCGGACCTTCTGCGGAGCCTGCCGCGGATGCCGGTGGGAACCTGGATCCTGACGGGCGACGGACTCACAAAGGCCGCGACGGCGGAGTTTCGCCGCCGCCAGACGGACGTGGAGCGGATGTACGTCAGCGAGTGACCGGCCGACTGGCCCGACGGGCGGGGACGCCCCGGGCTCACGGCGTCCCCGCGTCCCGGGCTCACGGCGCCCCGGGCTCACGGCGTCACGGGCTCACGGCGTCACGCCGACCGCGGCGCTGCCGGCGGGCAACGGGGTGCGGTCCAGCGACGGGAGGTCGGCGGATGAGTCCTCCGCGTCGTCGTCGCCGGCGGCCCGCGCGGAGACGCCGTGCGGGTCCGCCGCCGGCGGGACGGCCTTCACCCGGTCGGCGAGCGGGTCGGACGGGGGGCGTCCTCCTTCACCCGGAACTCCACCGGCAGCGTCTGGCCGGTGATGAGCCGGGCGCCGCGGTCCATCGTGACGTAGTGGTACGCCCACTGGACGAGCACCAGAAAACGGCTTTGATAGCCGACGATATACATCACGTGAATCGCCAGCCACATCACCCAGGCGAACACCCCGGTGGCGTGATAGCGGCCGAACAGGTCCGCGACCGCCGGCGCCGCGGCCGATCACCGCCATCGTGCCGAGGTCCCGGTACTTGAACGGTTCGTCCGTTTGACCCTTGAGCCGGCGGCGGAGCGTGTTCGCCGCGTGCTTGCCCTGCTGCATGGCGACCTGGGCGACGCCCGGCAGCGGGGTCGCCGCCTCCCCGCCGCCCTTCGTCCCCCAGCCGCCGTTCGCGTCGTCGCCGGCGTGTTCGAAGTGGGCGAGATCGCCCAGCACGAAAATCTCCGGGTGGCCGGGGATCGTCAGGTTGCGTTCGATCTTCACCCGACCTTCGCGGTCGGCGGGGCAGCCGGTGGCCTCGGCGAGCCGTTTGCCGAGCCGGCTGGCCCGCACCCCCGCACACCACACCACCGTGCGGGCGGCGAGGGTGTAGGAGGGCGAGCGGTCCTCCGGGCTGAGCGTGACCTCCGTGGCGGTCACCCCGTGACGCGGGTGTCGTGGATGATCTCCACGCCCAACTCCCGCAGATCGCGGGCGGCGTAGCGGCTAGAGCTCTTCGTCGTAGGTGCCCAGCACCCGCGATCCGCCGTCGGCGATCACGATGCGGGCGTCCGCCGGGTCGATCCGGCGGAAGTCGTTCTTCAGGGTGTTGCGGGCGATCTCCGCGATGCTGCCGGCCAACTCGACGCCCGTGGGGCCGCCGCCGACCAGCACGAACGTCAGCCAGGCCCGCTGTTTGTCCACGTCCGGTTCGCGTTCGGCCTCCTCGAACGCCAGCAGGATGCGGCGGCGAATCTCGATCGCGTCCTCGATCGTCTTGAGCCCCGGGGCGTACGGCGCCCACTCGTCCCGGCCGAAATAGCTGTGCGTGCTCCCGCTGGCGACGATCAGCGTGTCGTAGGGGATTTCGTCCTCCGGCCCGCCGGCGGTGGTGGGGTTCTGGTCGCCGGAGAGTCGGACGACGCGGCGTTCGGCGTCGAATGCGACGGCTTCGCCCAGCAGCACGGTGGTGTTGCTCTGCCGGTCGAACATCCCCCGCAGCGGGGCGGCGATGTTGGCGGGGCTCAGGCTGCCGGTGGCGACCTGATACAGCAGGGGTTGGAACAGGTGATGATTGCGACGGTCGATCAGCGTGACGTCCACGTCGCTTTTGCGCAAGCCCCGCACGACGTTCATCCCCGCAAACCCCCCGCCGACGACAACGACCCGGTGCCGCCCCTCGGGCGAGTGCGTCAGCGAGACAGGAGCACGCCCGTTAACGGTGACGGGAACGACGGCGGACTCGACGGGCATCGGGGAGGGCAGCGGGGAGGGGGCGCGGCGGGAATGTCGTCGCGGGCGGGCCGGCTCACGATATCGTTCTCGCAGCCGTCCACCACGGGGATCGCCCCGGTCCACGGTGGAAGTTCGCGTGAAGTTCGATCCGCCGATCGCGTCCCGCAGCGTCCCGGCCTCCGCCGGACCATCCGGTCGTCTCCCGCGAACCGGGCGTCCGCGGCCTCGGCGATTGACGATCGGCGGCGTTTCCAGTCGACCCGACTTGCGTTCGGAACCGGCGCCGGTAGCGTCTCTGCGGAAGGCCGCCCGCCCGTTTCGCTCCCCGTCTGCGCCGCTCCCCACCGTGCCCAAACGTACCGACATCAAAAAGATCCTGCTGATCGGCTCCGGGCCGATCGTGATCGGGCAGGCCTGCGAGTTCGATTACTCCGGCACCCAGGCCTGCAAGGCGCTGCGTGAAGAGGGGTACGAAGTCGTGCTGGTGAACAGCAACCCGGCGACCATCATGACCGACCCCGGCACCGCCGACCGGACCTACATCGAACCGATCACCCCGGAGTACGTCGCCGAGGTCATCCGCCGCGAACGGCCCGATGCCTTGCTGCCCACCCTCGGCGGGCAGACCGGCCTGAACACGGCCCTCGCCGTCGAGAAGATGGGCGTCCTGGAGGAGTGCGGCGTCGAGATGATCGGCGCCCGCCGCGACGTGATTAAGAAGGCGGAGGACCGCGAATTGTTCCGCGAGGCGATGACGAAGATCGGTCTCGACGTCGCCAAGTCCAAAGCCGTGAAAACGATGGACGAGGCCCGCGAGGCGTTGGAGACGCTGGGGCTCCCGTGCATCTGCCGGGCCAGCTACACCCTCGGCGGCGCCGGCGGCGGGATCGCGTATAACAAAGAGGAGTTCGAGCAGGTCGTCGCCGCGGGACTAAAACTCTCCCCCGTGCACGAGGTGATGCTGGACGAAAGCATCCTCGGCTGGAAAGAGTATGAGATGGAGGTGATGCGGGATAAAAACGACAACTGCGTGATCGTCTGCGCGATCGAAAACTTCGACGCGATGGGCGTGCACACCGGCGACAGCATCACCGTCGCCCCCGCCCAGACGCTGACCGATAAAGAATATCAGCGGATGCGCGACGCCACGATCGCCTGCATGCGGGAGATCGGCGTCGAAACCGGCGGATCGAACGTGCAGTTCGCCATTGATCCGGAGACCGGCCGGATGACCGATCATCGAGATGAACCCCCGGGTCTCCCGCAGTTCAGCGCCCTGGCCGTCTAAAGCGACCGGCTTTCCCATCGCCAAGATCGCCGCCAAGCTGGCGGTGGGTTACACGCTGGACGAACTGCCCAACGACATCACCCGCGAAACGAAGGCCTGTTTCGAACCGAGTATCGACTACGTCGTCACCAAGGTGCCCCGCTGGACCTTCGAGAAGTTCCCGGAGGCGGACGCCACGCTGACGATTCAGATGAAAAGCGTCGGCGAGACGATGGCCATCGGCCGGACGTTCAAGGAAAGTCTGCAAAAGGCTCTCCGCGGCACCGAAACCGGCCACTTCGGCCTTGGCGGCGGTAAGAAAGACCTGTGGGGCGCTGCGGAGCAGCCGGGCGAGGACGCCGTCGTCGCCGGTCTTGCCACGCCCAACGAGCACCGCATGAGCTTTCTGCGGTACGCCTATCAAATCCGGGATGACGCTCGAACGAATCCACGAACTGACCGGCATCGACCCGTGGTTCCTGGACCAACTCTTGCAGCTCGTGGAAATCGAGGAGGAGATCCGGGCCGTCGGATCGCTCTCCGCCGTCACCGCGGAGCAGACTGCGGCGCTATAAACGGGCCGGGTTCGGGGATCAGCAGTTGGCCGACTGGCTGAACGCCGCGCCGGTCGCGGTCCGGGCGACGCGGAAGGAATTGGGCGTCGAGCCGGTCTTCAAGCAGGTCGACACCTGCGCCGCGGAGTTCGAAGCCGTCACGCCGTACTATTATTCGACCTACGAGCAGGAGGACGAATCGCCCGGTCCCCGCCGGACCGTCGATCCCGGCGGGCTCAGCCCGTACAGCCGCATCATGATCCTCGGCGGCGGGCCGAACCGGATCGGTCAGGGGATCGAGTTCGATTATTGCTGCTGTCAGGCGTCGTACGCGCTGGCGGAGTTGGGCGTCGAAAGCGTGATGGTCAACTCGAACCCGGAAACCGTCTCCACGGACTACGACACCAGCGACCTGCTATTCTTCGAGCCGCTGACGACCGAGGACGTGCTGAACGTCGTCGACCGCTTGCAGCCGGACGGCGTGATCGTGCAGTTCGGCGGGCAAACCCCGCTGAACCTCGCGAAGGGGCTGGAAGCGGCGGGCGTGCCGATCATCGGCACCAGCCCGGAGATGATCGACGTGGCCGAGGACCGCGACCGGTTCGCGGAGATCCTCAACACCACCGGCCTGCGCCAGCCGCCCAACGGCACCGCGACCGACGCCGCCGGCGCCCGGGAAATCGCGGAGCGCGTCGGCTATCCGGTGCTGGTCCGCCCCAGCTACGTGCTGGGCGGACGGGCGATGGAGATCTGCTACGACGGCCCGGCGCTGTCGGGTTATATGAAGACCGCGGTGGACGCTTCCCCGGACCGCCCGGTGCTGATCGACCGGTTCCTGGAGGACGCCATCGAAGTCGACGTGGACTGCGTCGCCGACTACGGCCTGTTCCCCCCCAAGCCGACGGCTCCGCCGTCAAGGGAACCGCCGTCGTCGCCGGGGTGATGGAACATATTGAAGAAGCCGGCGTCCACAGCGGGGACAGCGCCTGCTGTCTGCCGCCGCACAGCCTGCCCGCCGGCGGTGGTGACGGAGATCGAGGAGGCGACCGTCAAGCTGGCGCAGGCCTTGAACGTCTGCGGGTTGATGAACGTGCAATTCGCCGTCAAAAAAGACGACGACGCATTCACCGTTTACGTCTTGGAGGTGAACCCCCGGGCCAGCCGCACGGCCCCGTTCGTTTCCAAGGCGACCGGCGTGCCCTGGGCGAAGATCGCCGCAAAGGCGATGGCGGGGGTGTCGCTGGAAACGCAGGGCGTGACCAAGGCGCCGCCGACGCCGAAGCATTTCAGCGTCAAGGAAAGCGTCTTCCCGTTTAGTAAGTTCAGCGGCGTGGACATCGTGCTGGGGCCGGAGATGCGGTCCACCGGCGAGGTGATGGGCATCGCGCAACCGTTCCCCGCGGCGTTCGCGAAAAGTCAGATCGCCGCCGGCAACCCGCTGCCGATCGCCGGCGCCAAGGGCGGCGACCACGGCGGGGGCGGGGCGATCTTCATCAGCATGGCGGAAGGGAAGAAGACCGCGATCGTCGAGCCGGCCCGCCGCCTAGCGGCGCTGGGTTACGAGATCCTCGCCACCAGCGGCACCGCCGCGACGCTCAAAGCGGCGGGCGTGGAGGCCGAGGTCGTCCGCAAAGTGCAGGAGGGACGCCCGAACCTGATCGACCACATGGCGAACGGCCGGGTGGGCTTCATCTTTAACACGCCCAGCGGCAAGGGCGCCCGCACGGACGAGGGCAAGATCCGAGCCGCCAGCGTCGCCTACGGCGTCCCCTGCGTGACGACGCTGCCCGGCTGCGTGGCGGTGGTGGACGCCCTCGAAGCCGAGGCGGCCGATCCCCCGCCCCGCGTCGTCAGCCTGCAGGAATGGCACGGGGAAATCAATTAGCGGCCGTTCTTGCCGCCGTCGGGCGTTGTCAATCCGGCGGCTTGAGCCGGAAGGCGGCCGGCACGCGCAACGCACGTTTTTTAGCGCCTCGTACGCTGGATTCCACGGCGTCCACCGCCTTTCTGTAGAGCGGGTCCTGTCGGTACGCCTTCGCCTGCGCGTCGCCGCGATCTTGTTCTTGGAGAAGGAATCTGACGACGTGACCGGCGGCCCAGTTGACCGAAGCGACCGCGTCGCTCTCGGGGCAGAACAAAGACCGGGCGAGTAGCGGCTGCCAAATTGATTGCCCGAGGGCGTCGCGTGAGGCGGATTTGTTGGGCAGAAAGATCAGTGGGAGTTCGAGTCGAACGAGCTCGTTGCCCCCAGCCCGGAACAGGCTTTGAACTTGTGAGGCGAAACACCGTTCCAGCAGTTGCCAGCCGCGTCGATTCTCAAGCGTCGCTTGGGTAATGAGGTAGACGACATGCTGACACTCGGCAATTCCGTTTCGCAGCGCCTCAAACCCGTCGTTCGCGAGCGGGAAATGTCGCCGGTCGTACCAAGGCATCACTCCGGCGGCCCGCAGGGCCACGTCGAGAGGGTCTAACAGCCACCCTTTGTCCTCGGAGGAGTGGGACAGGAAGATGTGGCGAGTCGCCGCGGGCAGGGAGCTCGGCCCCCAGATCATGATTCTTCATACAACTCAGCGGGCGGCGACGGGAGGTCCGGAACGGGATCCGGGCTCGGCACGTGTCCCGTCAGAGCGGTGATGATTCGCTCGCCGAGCGGCGTCGGGTGCAAGAAAAAACCGTTCCGCAACTCGACCAGCCCAGCCTCCTCCAGCCGTTCGGCGGCGACCTCTAGGCTTGCATTAGCCTTGGCGAACCGCGACTGCGAGAACCGGCCGGTCCCCACCGAGACGTGCGTCGTAATCGAGGTGAGCGCCAATCCGTACCCCGGGTGACGGTCGGGCTCCACCGCGGGAAACGCAGACATAATGTCCCGATAGATCTTCGGCAGCGACTCCGCATATTCTTTCAGCTTTGGCGAGGGTGGGGCGGAAGGCACGGGGGCTTTACTCGAAACGATCCTCGAACGGCGACGCTATCCTACTCCACCCGTCGCCCCGAGCAATGCCCTCATGACCGTCCCGCCCGCCGACTCGTCCCGCGTCTCCACGGACGCCTACTCCCCGGACGCGCTCAAGACAAAGCTGTTGGGGTTCGCCAAGCTGGCGGGGCGCCAAGTCGTGGAGAAGGCGTTGATCCTGTATCACACGCTTCAGGGGCCGGACACGCCGGCGGCGGCGAAGGCGACGATCGTCGGGGCGCTGGCCTATTTCATCCTGCCGCTCGATGCGGTCGCGGACTTCCTGCCCGGGGTGGGGTTCACGGACGACCTCGGCGTGATCGCCGCGGCGCTGGTGACGGTGTCGGGCTATGTGACCGACGAGATCCGCGAGACCGCCGCCCGGCAGGCCGCCGCGTGGTTCGGCGACGCCCCGCCGCCGTCGCTCGCTTCGCCGACGGATGGGTTCCCGGACCAGGACGAGGGGACTTGATCCCCCCGGTTCAAGTGGACTGAACGGCTGAGACGCGGTTTCAGAACCGTCCGCCCACCACCCCGAAGCGTCAGCGAAGGTCGTCCGCGCAGCGGACGCGGGGGCCGTCCGTCTCCCCCCACTGACGCCTCATCCCCCCACTGACGCCTCATCCCCCCACTGACGCCTCATCCCCCCACTGACGCCTCATCCCTTCGCTGACGCCTCATCCCCCCACTGACGCTTCATCCCCTCGCTGACGCTTCGGGTTGGTGTTGAGTCAGCTTCCAAACGGCAGACCGTACGCAAAGAAAGCCGGCCGTCCCCCGAAGGGAACGGCCGGCTGGCGTCGACGGGCGACGCGGTCTTCAGATCCCGGCTCCCCGATCAGGCGGGGAGGCGGGGTTCAGTGGCAGCCGCAAGCGGCCGGGGCGCCGCAGGTGGGCTCGGCGTAGTACACCGGGGCGGCACAGGTCGGGGCACAACCGTAGTCGCCGCAGGCCGGGGCGGCACAGGAGGGAGCACAGCCGTAGTCGCAGGCCGGGGCGCAGCAATCGCCGTGCAGGCCGCCGCGGAGCTTGGACATGATCCAGGCGTTCTTGCGGCACTCCAGGTCCCAGAGCTTGGAGAACAAGCCCTGCTTCGGCGGGCAGCAGTACCCGCCGCCGTACGCCGGGGCGCCGCAGCTCGGGGCACAGCCGTAGTCGCAGGCCGGGGCGGCGTACACCGGGGCGGCGCAGCTGGGACCGCACACGTCGCCGCAGGGGGCGGCGCAGGACGGGCAGCCGGCGAACTCCAGATCGACGGTCCCGCCGAACGGGGCCGCACAGCTACATCCGCCGCCGGCGGACGCGGCCGCCGGCAGGGCGAGGGCCAGGGTGCAGGCGGCGAGGAACAGGCGCGGGGAAACCATCATGGACGACTCCGTTTAAAAGAGAGAGCGGGTGGGCAGAAAACCGGCGGACGCCCGGCAGACCTTGGAGCCCCGCGGTGCGAGGCCGACAGGGGATGCACTCCGTCCCGCGTGAAACCCGGTCCGTCGGGTCGAACGATTGCGGAAGCCCCGCCGACGTCGTGTCGGCGGGACGCGATCGGTCCGCACGGGAGCCGCGGCGGAAAGCCGCGGCGGGGCGCCGGGTCGGTCTCCGTCTTGGGAGTTCGACTCGGCAGCGGGCCGGTGGGGTTCAGATCGGCGATCCGACCTTGGCGAGTTCACCCGCCGAGCCCGAACGGTCCCCGTTCCGCCCCGCCCGTCCGATGGCGCCGGCCGGCCGGGTGCGGCGGGTCAGGCCGACTTCGCCGCTCGTTTCGATTCCATCCGCAGGCCCCTCTCCCCGGGATCGACGCCGCCGCCGGTTCACGCCAGAAGGGACGTCTCCTTGCCGAACCGTCCGACCCGTCCTGGTTCCGTGACCCACACTTCAGCGTCCCCCGTCGCACCGAGCGGTCTTCGTGTCTTCCACAATGTCCGTCTCCGCCGCCCCCGCCGCTCCGATCTTCACGGAGTCAATGCCGGCGACTCCGGCCGGACCGGCGGAGGTACGGCTGGCGACGGCCCGGGCGGCGCTGGATCGGCGGGACCCGCTCGCGGCGGTGCGGGAGGCGGACGCCGCCGCCGCGGCCGGCGCCGGCGGGGCGGAGCCGCACTGGTTGACGGCGCTGGGCCTCGCCGCCAGCGGACGCCCCGGCATGGCGATGGTCGCCGCGGGGCGCGGCGAGGGGCACGCGCCCGACGACCCGCGGGCGGCGCTGGTTTGCGCGGCGGTGGCGGCCCTCTCCGGGAAGACGGAGGCCGCGGAGGCGTTCGCCGAGGCCGCCCTCGACCGCGACCCGACCTGCGCCGCCGCCCACGCGGTGCGGGCCGGACTCTGTCTAATACGAGAGGATTGGGCCGGGGCGGACGCCGCCGCCGCGGCGGGGCTCGCCGCCGACCCCGGTCATGCGGCCTGCGAACGGGTCGCGGAGTTGGTCGGCGACCCGCTGGATCGATCGGATCCGGCAGCCTGCGGACTGGTTGTGTGGGCCGCCCTGGTGCCCGCCGCGGCGGACCTCGCCCGCAGTCCGTCGCCCCCGGCGGTCGCCGCCGCGGGCTGGTCCGGCTGGTTCGCAGCGCCCTGAACGGTTCGCGATCCGCCGTCGCCCCGGCTTCCCCGGCGCCCGGACGGACCCGGCGCCCGGACGGACCCGGCGCCTGCACGGACCCGGCGCCTGCACGGACCCGGCGCCTGCACGGACCCGTCGCCTGCACGGACCCGTCGCCCGGACGGACCCGGCGCCTGAACGGCCCGGCGCCCGCGGGGGTGGGGCTCCGCCCTGGGCGCCACGCGGGTCGGGGGGATTTCACGGAGGAGCGGCGGAGGAACTTCGCTAGGATCGGCCCCATCCCGAACGAGCGCCGGCGCCGGGCCGCTGCGGGGGGAACGCTCCTCTACGCCGCCGCCCGTTCCCCCCGCCCCGCCTGTCGCCCCGTGAGTAGCCCGGTCCACGACGCGGTTCACGCGGCGGTCCCCGCGGACCTCTGTTTGCATGCGGCGAACGGCTGCTACCTGCTGTCCTACCTCACGCGGGACATGCTCTGGCTGCGGGCGCTGACCTGCGTGGGGCTCACGCTGGGGATCGTCTTCTTCACCTGCGGGTCCGTGCCGATGTTCGGCCCGACGGCGTGGCAGGCGACGTTCCTGGGCATCAATCTGATTCAGATCCTCCGGCTGCTGAAGCTACCGGGACCGGGTCCGTTTGAACGCGGAAGAGGCCGCCCTCAGCGAAGAGGCGTTCGAGCACCTCACCCGGGACGAACTGGCGGACCTGCTGACCCGCAGCGTGCGGGTGGGCACCCGCCAAACGACGCAGGCGAACCCCACCGAACTGACGGACGGGGCGTTGGACGAAGACGAGATCGTGCTGCGGGACATGGCGTTCGGGCACCTCAGCCGCGGCGATCTGCTGAACCTCGTCACCCGCCGCTTCCACGGCACGAACCATCAGTTGACCACCTCACGGGTCCGGCGTTGGACGGATCGCCGTAAGCGGCGGTGGAGCCAGTGGGCGGCGAAACGGGCCGCGAAAAAGTCCGGCCGCAAACCGACCCGCCGCACCCCGTCCGGCCCGAGCCGCTCCTCCCGGTCAGGTTCGCCTTCGAAGCGGAGTCGGGGTCGGGCGTCGGCCGGTCAGAGCAGGCTGCGGGCGAGCGAGAAGTAGATCAGCAGCGTGCCGAGGTCGGTCGCGGCCAAGGCGATCGGGCCGCTGGCGACGTGCGGGTCCGGGTGCACGCGGCGGAGCAGGTTCGGCACCGCGGCGCCCACCGCCGCGGCCCACGTCACCCCGCCGCCCACCCCGCCCAGCAGGCAGAGCGCGACCATCGCTTCGCCCTTCCAGGCGAGCCCGGCCCCGGCGATCAGCAGTCCGCAGGCGATTCCCAGCACCAGCCCGCCGGCCGCTTCGGATCGCGTTCGTCGGAACACCGCCCCCCATCCCGGCCGACCGCTGTGCAGCGCCGGCAGCGAGAGGCTGACCGACTGGATCGCGACGCTCTCCGCCAGCGCCAGCACGACGGGGATGAACAGGGCCAGCGCGACCGCCTTTTGAAGCTCCGCTTCGAACATCCCCGTGAGGCCCGCCGCCGCCAATCCGCCGGCCACGTTCGCCAGCAGCCAGGGGAACCGGGTCCGGAGCGGGCTGAGCAGGGCCGTCGCCCCGCCCCGCCGCTCGCTGCTGCGGACCTCTTCCAACCGCACGCCGACCAGTTGGAAGAAGTCGTTGGTGACTTCGCGGGCGTCGTTCGCGGCGAGGTCCACCAGTTCGTCGGTGTACAGGTTCACGTCGATGACGCCCAGCAGCACGCCGGCCCCGTCGACCACCGGGAACGCCAACAGGCGGTGGAGAATGAAGAACTCGCAGGCGTCCGCGACCGTCGCCGCGGAGTTCATGGTGACCGGGTGGGTGTTCGCCACCTTGAGCACCGGGGTGTCCGGCTCCGCGAGGATCAGCCGGCGGGTCGGGATCACCCCGGCGAGCGTGCCGTCCGCATTCACCGCGTAAAAATAGATCACCGTGCCGGTCGGCGGCTTCGTCCGGACTTCGGCCAGCGCCTCCCCCACCGACAGATCCGCCCGCAGCCGGGCCACGTTCGTCCGCAGGTGCTTGGTGACCGGATCGTCCAGCGGCGGCCCGGCGTGGGTCGGATCGGCGGACGTGGGGGCGGCGGCACGGGGCATGGCCGGGTCATACCGCATCTCGCCGTGCGGCGAACCGGGAGCGCCGCTAGCATCGCCGCGTCCCGCCCACACCGGAGTCCGCCGATGTCTCCCGCCGTTCTGCTCGCCGCCGCGTTCGCCGCTCCGCCCGCTCCGCCCGCTCCGACGCCGGCGCCGGCGCCGGTGGGCGTCGTGCTGGTGATGGCGGACGACCTCGGGTTCGCGCAGGTCGGCTATCCGATCGGCCACCGCGATCGGCCGCACCCGCTCCTCAACACGCCGCACCTGGGTGCCATGGCTGCGAACGGGTTGCGGTTGGACGGGTTCCGGTCTGCGGCGTTCACCTGTTCGCCCACACGGGCCAGTGTGCTGACCGGCCGCACCAACGACCGCACCGGCGTGAAGGAGCACGGCTACCCGCTCAACGTCAATGAAATCACTCTTGCCCAACTGCTGGGCGACGCCGGTTACGCCACCGGCCACTTCGGTAAATGGCACCTCAACGGCCTCCGCGGTCCCGGGGTGCCGATCTTAAAGGACGACCCGCTCGGCCCCGGCCCGTTCGGCTTCGACACCTGGCTGAGCGTCACCAATTTCTTCGACCGCGACCCGCTGATGAGCCGCGGCGGCGCCTTCCAGCAGTTCGCGGGGGACTCGTCCGAGGTGATCGTCGACGAAGCCCTCGCCTTCATCCGCACACGGGCGGCGCAGGAGGAACCGTTCTTCGCGGTCGTCTGGTACGGCTCCCCGCACAGCCCGTTCGTGGCGAACGATGAAGACGCCGCCGCCTTCGCCCACCTGCCGCCCAACTCCCGCGACCACCACGCGGAGATCGCCGCGATGGATCGCAGCCTCGGCACGCTACGAGCCGGGCTGCGTGACGTCGGCGTCGCCCAGAACACGCTGCTGTGGTTTTGCAGCGACAACGGCGGGCTGCCCGGCATCAAACCCTCAACCGTCGCCCCGCTGCGGGGCAGCAAGGGCACGATCTACGAGGGCGGCCTGCGGGTGCCGGCGATCGTGGAGTGGCCCGCGGCGATCACGCCGGGACGGGTGTCGGAGGCGCTGACCGTCACCAGCGACATCCTGCCCACCGTCTGCGCCGCCGTCGGCGTCGCCCTGCCGGACCGCCCGCTGGACGGCGTGAATCTGCTCCCCCTGCTCACTGGCGAGAGGGCCAACTGGGTTCGCCCGACGCCGCTGGGCTTTCGGCAGAAGGGCTCCGCCGCCTGGATTGAGGGAACCCTGAAACTGCTCTACACCCGCCGCGGCAAACGTGACGACGCGGCGCGGGCGTGGGAACTTTACGACCTGTCCTCGGACCCGAACGAGACGCGGGACCTCGCCGCCGACCGACCGCTGGATACGAATCGGCTGGCAAAGGCGTTTAACGCTTGGTCAGCCGAAGTCGACGCAAGCGCCGCGGGGGCGGATTACGGCCCCGACCCGCGTCCGTCGCTCACGGAAGACCGCCGATGGCCCCAGGCGCCCGGCTACCGACCGTACCTCGACGCGTGGCGCGACCGTCCAGAATACCGCGACACCATCCGCCGCTTCGCCGACTAGTCGCCCCGGAGAGTCACCAAGAGTCACCGGGAGAGTCCACGGGAGTCGTTCGGAGTCCAGACCATCGCTCCGAGAGTCCGCGGACTTCCTCTCGCAGGGCGCGGACCTCGTCCAGCAACTCCTGACGGGCCGCTCGGGCTTCGGCCGCGGCGACGGCCTCGCCTGCGAACACCGGTGCGGGCCGGTCCGTCCGCTCGTCGGCGGGCGTATCCGCGAACGCGGGCGGGGGGACAGTCGGGCCTCGCTCGCGTGAGAGCCGCGGAGCCTGTCGGGCGACGCGGCGATCGTCACCGCGCTCGTCACCGCGCTCGTCACCGCGACGCAGCGGAGCCGGGGCGGAGTCCGTCAATCGCCCGCCGGTCCCCGTCGGCAGCCGGGCCAGCCGCGGTCCCGCGGCGGGGAGACCGGGGACCGCGGCGCCGGAAGCCGGTTCCGCCTCCGCGACCATCACCGGGCCGCTCCTCATCGGCGCCGGCGGGGAGGGCACGACGGCGGGGGGGGGAACCGTGGTCCCGCCGTCGTCCACATACCAGGCCCCGCCGCGTCGCCAATCCGCGAAGGCGAGTTGGAACTCCGCCGAGGGCCGCGGCGCGGGCAACGCCGCCAGCGCCGTGACGAAGACCGCACCGACCAGCAACGCAACCTTCGCGACTCGCAGCAATTGACGGGGGAACGCTCCGGTCGGCGCCCCCGTCGGTCGGGCGTGCACGCGACGCGGCGTCGCCGGTTGATCCACGGGTTGGCGAAGTGACCCGGGGCCGGTCGTCGGGCGATCGGCGAACACGGGGGCAGACCTCACAGACCGGGCGGAACCCGATTCGTATCGACCCGCCCCGCCCGCCCGCTGCGGTCGAACCGCCCTGGGAAGGACGCCGCCGGGACGGTCCGCCGGCAGAACCGGCGTGACGCGGCCGACCCTCGCACGCCCCTCGTCCCAGCAGAGACCGCGTACCCTCAGGCGAGCCGCTGCCGGGGCGCCCACTCCGGCGGACCGGCCGGACGGGGGGCCGCCTGCCGACGGGCGCGACGCCCGCTGGGACGGCGGACATCGCCGGGCGCCCCGCTCCACACCGGCACGACCGCCGGTTGCAGGGGACGGCCGAACCCCGCCGCGTCCGCCCACTCCGGGGCGTAGCGGACGAGGTCCTGCCGCAGACGATCCAGCCAGCTTTGGAACAGCATTCGGGGCTCTCGGCGGGGGTCGGGATCCGTGGCGTCACCCGCTCCCCCGCTCAGCGATCAGTCCCGCGATGGGGACCGGAGCGAGGGCGCCGGGCGAGCCGCGACATGCACAAGTGTAGGCGCCGGACACCCCCCGTCGCCCCGACGTTCACCCGCCGGCGACGCGATCTGGGCGACGCCCCCACCCCCGCCGTCTCCCCGTCGGCCTCCCCGTCGGCCTCCCCCGTCGGCCTCCCCACGCTGCGGGTTGGGCTGTCGTTCCCCCGTCGCTTCGATCTAGCCTGCCGGATCAAGCGGCCCGCCCCACCGGACCTGAAGGACTCGCCTGATCCGTCGCCCACCGCCCCCGCCGACGTTCGCCGCGGCGGCGCTGCTGTGGGTTCTGCTGGGCGCCGGCTCGTTGCGGGCGGGCGGAGAGCCGATCACGCTGGAATACGCCCCGCCCGCCCAAACGCTCAGCACGCGGCTCAACCCCTTCGCCGTCGATCTCCCGCTGCCGGACTGGATCACGGCGCCGCTCGCCAGCGAGGTATTTTCATTCAGCACGCGTGACGGAGTCGACGACGGGGCGTACGACGGCCGGCGGATCGTCACATTGCTGGCGCCGCATCGCGGGGAGACGGCGCTGACGCACACCTCGCTGCTGGGCCGGGCGTTGGCGAGCCGCGGGCGTTTGCGGGCCGACGCCTGGAGCGACTTCGACGGCACCACCCGGTTCGGCGGGCAGCTCGTGGCGACCACCTGGCTGCGGATGGCCCTCGACGCGGAGGGATATGTGTGGGACTCCGACCTTCCCGCGGCTCCCGACGGGCGGTTCGGCGGCAAGTTCTACACCGGCGACGCCAACGTGGTGGCGGAGGTCGTCAGTCACGCCCGCGGCACGATGCGCACCGGCGCCGGGGTGGCCTTCGTGCAGGACCACACCGGAGAATTGATGCTCGGCCCGCAGGCGACCGTCGCCCTCGACGCCAACCTGCTGGGCGCCGCGACGGCCGGCTTTGAGATCGACTACGGCGAGATCGACGGCGACGAACTGTTCCGCTGGCGAACCGAGGCCGGCTGGGTTTGGGGCGGGGCGGAACTGCGGGCCGGCTACGACCGCCTGACCCTCGGCGACGAAGGCCGCGGCGGCTGGTTCGCCTCGCTGCTGCTTCGCTACTGACCCGCGACGACTGACCCGCGACGACTGACCCGCGACGACTGACCCGCGACGACTGACCCGCGACGACTGACCCGCGACGGCGGCGCCGCGACGGCCGGGTCTGGCTCAACTCCGCGACCGCTTGTGCGGCGGCGCCGGGCGGGGGAGCATCGGGCGTTCGCCGCCCGTCTCTTCCACGCTGCTTCACGCCCATGCGACGCTCGCCCCGCTCTGCTGATCCTTGTTGGGACCGATGCCCGGGGCTGCTCCTCGGGGGCCTGCTGTTCGGAGCGTTCGCCGGTCCCGCGGCCGCGGCGCCGGTCGCGGACGACGGACCGACCCCGAACGACGAGCCGGTCCGGGTGGCGTTGATCGGAGACAGCATCACCTTCGGCGCCGGCGTGCCCGCGAAGCAGAATTACCCGACCCGCCTGCAAACCCTGCTGGGGCCCGGGTTCGACGTGCAAAACGCCGGCGTGAACGGGGCGACGCTGCTCTCCCCGCAATCCATGCGAGCCGACGGCAAGTGGTATCAGGGTCTGCCGGCCTACCAGAAGGCGCAGGCGTTTCGGCCGCAGGTCGTCGTGGTGATGCTCGGCACGAACGACAGTAAAATGGGGGATCAATTCTCGGCGGCGGCGTTTGAAAAAGAATACGCCGCGTTCGTCGACGCCCTCCAGGCGCTGCCTTCACGACCCCAAGTGTTCCTGTGCACGCCGCCGCCGGTGGAGCGGGACGTGTGGAAGATCAACGACGCGGTCGTCACCGGGACGATCGTCCCCGCCGTCAAGCGCGTCGCGGCATTGAAGAAGACGCCGCTGATCGACGTGCACGCCGCCTTCGGCGCCCCACCGGACGGCGAGTCCCCCAAGCTGTTCTCCGACGGCGTGCATCCCAACCCCGCCGGGGCGACGCTGATCGCCCGCACGGTGCACGCCGCCCTCGTCCCGCTCGGAGACGCCGGAGCGGGACATGCTATTCCAGCCCGTACAGCGCCCGATACTTCGCGTTGAGGTGCTTTAAGAGCGGCCCCGGCGTCGGCGGGGAACCGGCGGCTCGTTCAATGAGCTCTGTCGGGGCGTAGCGGCGGCCGTGGCGGTAGATGTTCTCCGTCAGCCAGTTCCGCAGCGGGTCGAACGAGCCGGCGGCCAGTTGTTCGTCCAGATCGCCGAGGTCCGCGTTCGCCGCGTCCCACAACATCGCGGCATATACGTTGCCGAGCGCATAGGTCGGGAAATAGCCGATCAACCCCGCCGCCCAGTGGATATCCTGCAGGCAGCCGTCCGCGGCGGTGGGCGGGCGGAAACCGAACATCGCCTCGAACTTCTCGTCCCACACGTCGGACACGTCCGCCGCCGGGAGGTCGCCGGAGATCAACGGCTGTTCTAGTTCAAATCGCAGCAGGACGTGGAGGTTATAGGTCACCTCGTCCGCTTCCACGCGGATCAGCGACGGACGCACGTCGTTGACCGCCCGATAAAGCTGCTCCGAGGAGGCGTCCGCGAGGGCGCCGGGGAACGCCGCCCGGGCCCGCGGGGCGGCGTGCTTCCAATACGCCTCGGAGCGGCCGACGAAGTTCTCCCACAGTCGGCTCTGCGACTCGTGCACGCCCAGCCCGCAGGCCTCCCCCAGCGGCGTGCCGAACCACGCCGCCGGCAGGTTCTGCTCATAAATCCCGTGCCCCGCCTCGTGCAGCACGCCGAAGTACGATTGCGAGAAATCGTTCCGGTCGTATCGCGTCGTCAGCCGACAATCCGCCGGCCCCAGCGTCGTGCAAAAGGGATGTGCGGCGGTATCCAGCCGGCCGGATTGAAAGTCGAATCCCAGCTCTTTGGCGCCGCCGCGACAGAACGCTTTCTGCTCCGGAATCGCGTAGTTGCGGGCCAGCAGCGAACGATCCGGTCGCGGGCTCGTCGAACCGGCGCCGGCATCGGCGATCGCCGCGACCAACGGCACCAGCCCGGCGCGCAGTTCGGCGAAGACGGCGGCGACCTGTTCGCTTTTCGCCCCCGCTTCATAGTCGTCCAACAGGGCGTCATACCGCGGGGCGTCGGCGAGGTCGGCCCGTCCGCCGGCGACCGCCGCGGCCTCCTCCCGCTTCAATTCCACCACCGCGGCGAGGTGCGGGCGGAAAGCGTGGAAATCGGCCTTGCCCCGCGCCTCCGCCCACGCTCGTTGGGCCAGCGTGGTGACCCGCGACAGTTCTTCGACCAACCGCCGCGGCAGGGTGGTGCGGCGGTCGAAATCCCGACGGGCCTCCCGCACGCAGGCCGCCTCCGCGGAGTCCGCCGGCCACGTTCCGGACGCCACGTCCCCCTCCGCCGCGAGCAGCGCGTCCCGCAGCGCCGGACCCGTCAGCCGGTCGTGCGTCAGCCCGGCCAGCGCGGCGAGTTGGTCCGCCCGGAAGTCTCCGCCGCGGGCCGGCAGGTACGTCTGCTCGTCCCAGGCGAGGGCGTCCCCCGCGGTCTTCAACGCCGCGGCTTCCCGCAGTTCTCTGACCAGATCGGCCAGCGAACCTTGCACGGGGGGGCCCGTTTCGGCGGACCCTGCGTTTGAGGATCGGGGGTCCGCAGAAGACTCGGACATCGCGTCGTGGCTGGAAGACGAAGGGGACCGTCATCGTTCCACGTCGGCCCGCGGGGGGGAAGGCCGGCGCCGAATCCGCCGTCCCCCGACCGCGGCGAACGCCACGCAAAACGCCCCCCGCGTCGACTGACGCGGGGGGCGGGGCAACAGTTTGCAGGATCGCCCGCCGGCGGCTCGATCCGGCCGCGGCGGGACGTTCAGCCCGCAGCTCAGACGGCGTCGTCAGACGGCGTCGTCAGACGGTCTCGACGGTGGGGATCTCGAAGCCGTCGCGTTGCGGGTCCTGGAGCAGGGCGTTGGCCTGCTCGGCCCGCTCGCCGGTGAAGCGTTCGCTGCCGGGGTCGAACTCCAGGGTGGGGCCGACGGTGTAGCGGGTGTCGGCGTCGGACAGGCCGGCGCCGTCGCGCATCAGGTCGTGGAGCAAGCCGAAGTGCTTTGCGGCGTCCGGGTTGTCGAACCGCACCGCATCGACGTTCGCCGGTTCGCCGAGGCGATACGAGTTGTTCATCAGGTGTCCCAGCACGCAGCCGTAGTGAGCGTCCAGGGCGTTGCCGTTGGCCATGCTCGGGTCGCCGGCCCGCACGGCCCTGATAAAGCTGCCCCAGTTCCCGCCCGGCGTCACCTGACCCTTGTCCAGTTTCAGCGGCTCCGCCTTGTCGCTGCCGGGGCGGTAGATCTTATAGTTCCCCTCGCCGACGATCCGACTGCCGTCTTCGAGGTAATACTCGTTGAACACCTGCCGTTTATAGCCGGGGTGGTTCACGTTGCGAACGTCGAACATCACGATCTGGCCGTTCGGATATTCGGCCGTCGCGAACATCGTGTTGGGCGTCTCGCCCTGGTCGTCCCACTTGAACCGTCCGCCGACGGCGGTGGTGCGGATCGGGTGGGTCTGATCCTTATCGAGCGCCCAGCGGGCGACGTCGAGTTGATGGGTGCCCTGATTGTTCAGGTCCCCGTTGCCGGTCTTCCAGAACCAGTGCCAGTCGTAATGCACGAGGTTGTCGTGGTACTCGTCAATGACCGCCGGACCTTTCCAGAGGTTCCAGTCGAGGTTCTTCGGCGGGGCTTCGGGCTTGGAGACGCCAATGCCGCCGCGGGGCTTGCAGCAGTACCCGTAGGCGATCTTCAGGCGGGGCAGTTTGCCGGTTTGTAACGCCTCGTGCAGGCCGGCGATGCCGCTGTTGCTCCGCCGCTGGGTGCCGTGCTGCACGACCACGCCGTACTTCTGCTGGGCCGCCACCGCGACGCGGCCCTCGGCCACGTCGTGGCTCATGGGCTTTTCGACGTACACGTGCTTGCCCGCACGGGCCGCCCAGATCGTAATCAGCGAGTGCCAGTGGTTCGGCGTCGCCACGCTGATCGCGTCCAGCGACGGGTCGTCCAACGCCTCGCGGACGTCGGCGACGCCCTTCACGTTCTTCGCGGCCTCTTTGCCCTCCAACCGCTTCAAGGCGCCGGCGAGGACGTTGGCGTCCGGGTCGATCACATAGGCGATCTCCACGTTCTTCTGTCCCAGCCAGCCGGACAGGTGGGCCTTGCCGCGACCGTTCAGCCCGGCGACGGCGATGCGGACGCGGTCGTTCGCCCCCCGCACCGCCCCGGAGGCGCGGGTGCCGGCGAGGATCACGCCCCCGCCGGCCGCGGCGGAGGTGGCGAGGAAGGAACGGCGGGACGCGCGTGGGGCGGTCGGGACGGTCATGGCGGCGGGGCTCGGGGGGAGCGGACGGGGTCAGGCAGTCTACCCGATCCCGACAATGGATCGAAGTCTACCGATGTCGCCGCCCGGGCCGCCTTGAATATCGAGCCGCCCAAGAAGAACGGCCCCCCGCTTCAGAAAGCGAGGGGCCGCAAACATACAGGACGAGCAAACATGCAGGACGATAGGACAGACCGGCGCCGTCGATCAGAAGGCGCCGTCGGTCGCGTCCCCGCCGGCCCGGCTGCCCAACGCCCCCCAGACGCCATGGCGGGAGGGGCCGGCGGTATTCCGGGGGCCGGCGCCGAGGTTCCCGGTGTCGATCGTGTCGCTGATGAACTGGACCGACCCGTCGCCCAGCAGAACCTGACAGCCGCCGCCGTGATAACTGCCGGCCGACATCACGCCGTCGCCGGAGTCGTCGTTGCCTTCCATGCAACTGGGGCCGTTCGGGGCGAATACCGTGTTGAACCCGGTGAACGAGGCGGACCCGTCGGCCCAGCGGTCGCCGCGGTCGTTCAAGTTGGCCGTCTGCAGGTAGGTGCCGGGGGCGGCGGGATTCGAAACCCGATCCAAGCAACCGGCGTTCGGATCGTCATGGATGGCGCCGCCGAAGTTGGAGCCGCCGACCTGCCGGGCGAAGTGGCCCTGGAAGGAACGCGAGCCGTCCGGCCGGCCGATCTCCGCCATCAGCAGGGTGCTCGTGGAACCGTCCCGCATCGAGCGGACGCCCGCCTGATTGATCCGGGCGAACATGCCCCGGCAATCCTCATTGGCAAACAGGATGTCGCCGTTGCCGTTGCCGTTGTCGCCCCAGTTCACGGCGTAATTCGAGTCCGCCTCCTCCTCCACCGGGGAGCCGTCGGAGGGGCAGAGCAGCACATTCAGTTGGGACGCCCAGGGTTGGTACTCCTGCCGCCACGGACGCGGCCCCATCGGCGGCACGTTCTTAGCCGTTCCGCTGACGGTGAGGGTCATGGGGTTGGACACCCGCTCCCACATCGCCCCCTCGTCCAGGAACGGCAACAGCGGGACGAACACGCTAGCCGCCCGTCGTTGCCGTCGAAGTCGTTTCCGCCGGAGGGGTTGCCGGATCCGCCCCGCCCGTACGGGAACACTTTGTGCTGCGCATGATAGTTGTGCATCGCCAGGCCGAACTGCTTGAGGTTGTTCTGACACTGGCTCTTGCGGGCCGCCTCCCGGGCTTGCTGCACGGCTGGGAGCAGCAGGGAAACCAGGATCGCTATGATCGCGATCACCACCAGGAGCTCGATCAGCGTGAAACCGCGGCGACGCGGTCGGTTGGTGAACATTGGATGGGGTGCCGTGTGGAGAGGTGAGTACAGTCCGCGAAGCGGACGGAGAGACCGCGGGGGAAAGGCGGCGAAGAGATCGGCGGGAGGGGCGAACGCCCAGGACACCGATCAACCGCTCCCAATATACCCGCGCCGCGACGCGAGCAAAAGGCGACATTCCCCCGAACGTTCTGGTCGCCCGCGGATCGTGCCGGTAGATTCCGATCTGTCGCCCGCCCGTACGCCGCGGCGCTGCGTTCTTCCCGCAACTTAAGAGCCGTCCGATGTTCCGCTCCCCCCGCCCGGCCCCCCGCCGCTCGTCGATCCCGGCCGCTTTGATCTGCGTCGCGGCAGGCTGGGGGGCGGTCGGCTGTGATTCCGACCGCAGCGGCGTGATCGAAGCCGACCCGGCCACCGTGGAGGAACGGCGTCTCGCCGACGAGGCCTACTCCGCGGAACAGGAGCGTCTGGCCCGGGAGGGATACGAGGACGACGACTGATCGCAGATCGCGGATCGCTCCCGGCAGCGCCACGCCCGGCCCGTCCCTCCGGCCCGTCTCTCCCACGAGACGGCCGGGCCTCAGCCGCGTTCGAAACTCAGCGGGTGGTCGCCTTTGGTATCGGCGACGCGCATCGCGATCTCGCCGTCCAGCAGGTCCGTCAGCAACTGGCCGCACAGTTCCTTGCGCCAGCCGGTTGCCAGCAGCGGGACCTCCGCGCCCGCCGGTCGGCCGGCGGTGTGCCAGCGGACCAGATCGCGCAGATCCTTCGCCGTCCCGGCGATCGTGCGGGCCACCTCATGCTCGTTGCACAGGCTGCTCAAGGCGATGCCCAGCAGTTGCCCGAGCACGTGTTCGTCCGGGTTCTTGTCCGGCCCGTCGCGGCGGACGCGTTCGGGCAGGTCGTCCTCCGGCACCGCCTTGCCGCGTTCGATCGCGGCGAGGATGTCGTCGGCGCTGCGGCGGATGTCCCCGCGGTTCAGGTCGCGGGGGGCGATCAGTTCCTCTTCCGTCTCCGGCTGGCGCTTGGCGAGGTCGATCACGAGGTCGTCCCGCAGAATGCGGCGGACCGGGCGATTCTTCTCCTCCGCCTCGGCGAGGCGCCAGGCGGCGACCTCCGCGCGCCACGGCGAGGTCCCGGCGGGAGAGCTTCGACAGCCCGGACAGCTTCTCGTGCGGCTCCCTGCGGTGGTCCTCGGCGAGGTGTCGGACGAACCGGACGAACTCCGCCGCCGCCCACGCCGTGCGGCCGCGTTCCTGCAAGGTCTTTCCGCTGAATCTCCCAGATCTTCGGCAGGAACTCCGCGTCCCGCAGGGCGTAGTCGAGTTGATCCGCCGACAGCGGGCGGCGGCGCCAGTCGGTGCGGGTTTGCGAGCCCTTTTGCGGGCGGACGTTCAACACCCGCTGGACCAAGGCGTCGTAGCCCAGCGGGTAGCTGGTGCTCCGCAGTCCCTCGGCGAGCTGCACGTCGACCAATCGCCGCGGCGCCTGCGCGGTCGCTTCGAGGCAGAACTTCACCTCGGCCTGCCCGCCGTGGACGATCACGGTGGTGCGATCGTCGGTCATCAGGTCCCACCAGGGGGTGAGATCCGTCAATTCGAACGGATCGACGCCGACGGTCTCGCCGGCGGCGCAGAACTGCATCAGGCACAGTTCGGGGCGGAAGGTGCGATTCGGAGACGAACTCCGTATCGAAGGCGACGAGGCGGGCGTCGCGGGCCCGCTGGCAGAAGTCGTCGAACTCCCCCTGATCGGTGATGAGGTCGTCGTCGTCCGCCGGCCCGCCGGTGCCGGAGCCGCGGCGAAAGCCTCCCCCGGAGCTGCGTTGCGAAGCCCGGGGCGGCGGCGCCCCCCCCCGCGAAGTTCCACCCTGCGAAGTCCCACCCTGCGAGGACCGGGGCGACGACGGGCGACGGGGGCGGGGCATGGGGACGAACCGCGGCGGGCGGAGAGGTGAGCCGGGTGAGCGCCGGCGGGCGGGGCGGGGGCGACGGGAACGTCAGGGGCGACGGGGGCGTCGGCGGGACGGGGGCGTCGGCGGTGCGGCCCGGGGTCGTGTGTGATGGTCCCGACCGGAGATGCCGACGCAACCGCGACGGGGGGGCCGCGGACCGGTCCGGTCGGAACGGTTCGCCGACGCCCCTTCAACCCGCACCGCCGGAGGGGCCGATGGACGCGGTCCGCCCCCGGTCGCTCCGCGGACGCAACCCGCCTTCGCCTTCGCACACAATCGGTTCCGCTCATGGATGACGACGACGACGCCCCGCCCGGCGTGCCGGAATGGGTGGTGACGTATGGCGATATGATGAGCCTCCTGCTGACTTTTTTTATCATGCTGGTGAGCATGTCGGAGATCTCCGAGAAGTCGCGGTACCGGGAGGTGCTGGCGAGTTTGCACGACCGGCTGGGCTATCCCGGCGGGGCGCGCTCCGCTCCGGGAAACGAATTGGCGGGGACGGCGTCGGACTCCCCGGACGCCAACGCCGGGGTGCCGCCGGTCTCCGCCCCCGGGCCGGGCGGCACGCCGCGGCCGAACAGCCCCGGCGCCCGGCCGATGCTCACCCGCGCCCGGGCCGGCCGACCGATCTCCGCCGGGCCGCCGGTCCGGTTCGCCCCCGCCGCGGACCGGCCGTCCGCCGAACAGGGCGCCGCGTTGGACGCCCTCGCCACAGCTATCAAAGGGAAGTTGCAGACCGTCGAACTCCGCGGGTTCGCCGCCCCGCAGGCGGACGGCGTGCCGGACGACGCCCTCGCCCATCACCGCACCCGGGCCGTGCTGGACGAACTGGTCGCCCGCGGCGTTCGCTCGGGCCGGTTTCGCCTGCGGACCGGCGGGATCGTCGCCCACCGATCCGCGTCGGCGGGCGCCGCTGACCGAACGGTCGGCGACAGCACGGGCGGCGACGGGACTGACGGCGACAGGACAGGCGGGACAGGCGACGCCCCGTCGCCGGATCGGGTGGAAGTGTGGGTGCTTGATCGTCTCGCCGCGGTGCCGCGGTCGGGACGGTGACGGCCGGGCGATTCAATGACGGCCGGGCGATTCGGAGAATCAGTCCTGTTCCCAGCCGTTCGGGGAGCGGCGTCGCAGGACGACCAGCCCCCAGATCCCCGCGATCGTCAGCGCCCCGCCCACGCCGATCGCCGCATCGAGCGGCCAGTGCTTCGCATCGGCGGACCATTGGTCCTGAATGTGCGACGGCCGGCCCGCGGTGTCCCCCACCCGCAGCACGGCGACGCCGTACTTCTCGCGAAACCGGGCGTCCGGGTCCGGCGAGACGCGGATCCACAGGGCTTCGTCCTCGCGAACCTTGTCGAACCACGCCTCGGTTTCGGCGAACTCCCGATCAAGGGCTTCCGCCACCGATTCCACGTCCGCCTGCCTGTCGTCGATCCTCTGCATGGTCAACGCCGCGGCCGCGAGATCGCGATACGCTCCGGCCGCCTCCGGGGCGGCGCGGCCTGCCGCCAGATAAGCCCGGGTCGCCAGGGAACGGGGAACTGAGATGTCCGTCGGATCGTCGCGGAATCCGTTCGCGGACAGCACGTCGCCCAACGCTTCCAGCAGCACGGGGCTGCGATAGTCGCCGAACCGCAGCATCCCCTCGACCCCGGTTCGCCCGTCCTTCATCGACACGTCTCGCTCCTTGAGAAACGCGGCGAACCCGGCGTGGCCGCTCGCAGATCGAGCGTCGACGTCCGGGTCGATCGGCAGCGGAATCTCCTCCGCATCGCCGCGGCGTTCGATCAGATACTCCACCAACAACTTCTGAATCCGTTCCCGGCCGAAGTGGGCGTCCGGGTTGATGGCGAGGGCCCGCTCGATCTCCGCCAGCCCCTCCCCCAGTCGCCCGGCGTGGATCAAGATCGTGCCGCGGTTCGCCGCCGTCTCGTACGCCCCCCGATCGCCCACGTCGGCGACCTTCTTCTCCAGCGCCGCCAGCGCCTCGTCATGCCGGCCGAGCTTTTCGAGGGCCACGGCGAGGTCGTCGTACGCCGCTGCCCGCTGTGGTGCAGGCATCGGCTCCTCCCCGGCGGCGTGCAGGCGGAGGGCGGATTGGCGTCGGGCGACGCGATCTTCGAGGAAGGCGTCGGTGTGCCGGGCGAACTTGCCGACGATCAGTTCCAGCGTGTCGGGAAACGCCTCCCGTTCCTGCCAAAGCGTGTCCGTATCCCACAGACAGGCGGACGCCGCAGGGGTGGAGGCGGCGGTCGCACAGAGCGTAACAAGGACGGCGGCGAGACCGGCGCAGCGGCGGGGGGAGGGCATGGCGGGGCTCGGACGACGGGGGGAACGCCCATTCTACCTGGACGAACGAATTGTGGACCCCGCGGACGGTCGCACCCCGCGGCGGTCGCTCCTACCGTGACGGGCGTGTTCCTTTCACCGATCGAGTCCCCCGCGATGCCGCGTTTCGCCCCCGCCCTGGCCCTGCTGCCCGCCGCCGCCCTGCTGTTCGTCTTCGGACCGACCGCCCCCGAGGACCGAGCCGCGGCCGACCACCACGAGGGCGAGACAGAGGCCGACCTCGGCCATTATCGTAAGGCGACGATCGACGTGGGCGTGCTCGTTTCCGACGTGCACGCCGCCGAGGAGTTCTACGAGGACGTGCTGGGCTTTGAGGAGATCGACGAGTTCACCGTCTCGGAGCAGGTCGCCGGCGACAGCGGGCTGACGGACTATCGGAAGTTCACCGCCGACGTGATGGCGATCGGCTGGGGCGAGGACGCCACCCGGATCAAACTGATCCAGATGCCCGGTCGCCCGCCGGCCCGGGCGGACAACCGCTTCGTCAACAGCACCTACGGGCCGAGCTACCTGACCCTGCACGTGGCCGATATGGACCCGATCCTCAAAGCCGCGGCGAAGCACAAGATCAAGCCGCTGGCGAAGGGCCCCGTCAAGATCGGGGCGAAGGGCTACCTGGCCCTGATCCGCGATCCGGACGGCAACTTCATCGAACTGGTCGGCCCCCGCTCCAGCATGCCGGCCGACGCCCCCGCCGAGGAGAAGGCCGGCGACGCGGTCGAGAAGGCCGCGGAGAAGGCCGGCGAGGCGACGAAAAAGGCCGCGGAGGCGACGGAAGAAGCCGCGGAGAAAGCGGGCGACGCCGCCGAAGACGCCGTGGAAGCGACGGGCGACGCCGCGAAACAGGCCGGCGACGCGGTCGAGGAGGCCGGCGACGTAATCGAGGACGCGACGGACGAGTAACGTGCCCCCGGCGCTGGCGATCTTCAACGCCCCGGACGCTTGCCAGCGTCCGGGGCGTTCTTCGTTCCGCCCGTCCGGCCGAAGCTCTTGCCAGCGACGGGGCAGCGACGGGGGAGCGACGGGGCAGCGACGGGGGCGGCGCCAGATCCGAGGCGGCGCCGTGAACTCTCCCTGACCGGCACGACCGCCGCGGCCGGGGCGATCGGCCGGAGCGACATGTCCGGGGGCCGTTGCCCCCCGCCGGCGCCGGTTCGACGAGCGGCGCTGATCGCGGGGCGTCCGCGGCGTCGATGCCCGCTGCGTCCCCCGTGGTTACGGGGGCTCTCAGTCAACATTCCGCACAGCCGCACGGACGGGGCAGGGCGATGGCCAATCACGCATCACGCACAGTCACTTCTTCCCACGCCCCCTCCCCGATTCCGGAGGTCGCGGCGTTGCGGCCCGCCCGGCGGGGCGGGGCGGGACGCACCTTGGGACTGCTGGCTCGCCTGACGGCGGGCGGGGCCGGGGCGGCGCTGCTGTTGGCCCCCGCGGGCGCCGCGGCGCCGCTGGGTCCTTGGACGCAGATCGTCGTCGCGGAGGGCTGGACCGCCGCCCAGGCGGCCGGCGCCGGCCTGCTGGCGGTCGCGGGCTTGTGGACGGTCGTCAGCCTGCTCCGCCGCCCCCGCTGGGAGGTTCGCCCCGATGCGGGAACCGCTTCCGCGAGAACGGCCGCCGCGGGATCGGCCGCCGCGGGAACGACCGCCGCGACCACGCGGTCCGCCGCGGGGCGTGACGAGACGACCGCGGACGTGGTTCCGTTCGAGTCCCCGGCCGCGGCGCCCGCCCCGAAGCGGGTGGACGACGTGGACCCGGCGGCGGTGCGGTCGACGTACTCCGCGTCCGCCCCCGCGACCGTGCCCTTCCCCGCCGCCGCCGTCGGCGAACTTGCCGGGGAACTCGCCGCGGGGGAAGAGCCGGCGGAGGAAGTCGTCGCCTCCCACGCGGAGTGGCCCGGGGAGTGGGACGAGGAGGGGAACGAGCCGTCGGTCATTCGCTTCGAGGACGTGCCCCGCACCGTGGACGTGGGCGGTCGCGTGGTCGACCTGACGGAGATGGACTTCGACGGCCCGAAGGACGAGATGCTCAAAGGACTGTCGAAAAAGGAACGTCGCACCGTTCGCAAGGCGCTGCGAGACCGCGAACGGATGTTGCTGCGAGCCGCCTGACCGGCGTTCCCGTCTCACACAGACGGCCTGCCTCACGGATTGTCCGTGCGAAAGATCATCCCACCGACGCCGGGCGCGAGCGATCTCGCCCCCGGCGTCGGTTTTGCGCTGATTGAGACACACGGGGCGGGCTTTGGGGGGCGCCTCGGAGGCGGGAGCGAGGAGGGGTTCGGGGTCGCCGACCCCCGGCGGGTTTGACGGGACGGCGGGGCGCCCGGCAGGATCAGCGGTTCGCCCCCGGCGTGTCCCGGCCGCCGTCCCGGCGCCGTCCGCCGTCCCAGCGCCTCCAGCGCCCCCACGCCATGCCCGCCTCCACCGTCGCCGCCCGCGGCAACACGATCTTCCCCGTCGAGACGTTCGGCGACACGCTGATCGTGCTGCCCAAAGGGGACAAAGCGGGGTTCGGGGAAGCGAACTTCCGCGTCGAGTGCGGTCGCGTCGCCGCCGCGTTGCGGGATCCGCGGTATCCGAACCTGGTGCTCGACTTCTCGCTGACGAACTACGTCGGCGGGAACGTGGTCGAGGAGCTTCAGCGCTGGGTCGCGCAGGTCCGCGAGCAGGGCGGCCGGGCGGTCGCCTGCGAGGTCAGCGACGACATGCGCAAGGGCCTGGAGGTCTCCCGCCGAGCCGAAGACTGGGAGTTCTTCGACACCCGCGACGAAGCCCTCGGCGCCGTCGCCACGGAGACCTTCGGCCAAACGCTCGGCCGTTGGACCCCCACCATCGCCACGGTCCTCACGGTGCTGCTGCTGGTCGGCCTGGGCGCCTGGCTGCTGAGCGGCCGGCACACCGAACGCCGGCACTACACCGCGCTCGTGGAGATCTGGCAGGAGTACAGCGACCTCCGCAAGAAGTACCCCAACGTCCGCGAATGGGCGGAGCGAAACAAACCGCTGGTGGAGCGCCTCGACCGGGAAATCGAGGAGATCCGGCCGATGCTGCCCAGCAAGTATTCCGCCCGGAACACCCTGCTGTCCACCGCCGAGCGGCGGATGAAGCCGATCCTCCTCCGTCCCCGCAGCCCCGACCCCCGCGCCCGCGGGGTGGAATCCGGCTTGGCGCTGCTTCGCGCCAACCTGGAGGGAGCGCCCACCCCCGAACTCCGTGCCGCTCAGAAGCTGTTCAACGAAACCCGTCCGACCGCCGCCGACGCGAATCCAGCGGCCTCGACGGACACGCCCGCGGAAGAGCCGGCGAACGAGGAGCCGGAAGGAGCGGAGTCCGAGGCGACCGACGACGTCCCCCCCGTCAGGGAGCCCGAACCCGCGTCCGAGATGAACGATCCCCAGGTGGACGCCGCGCCCGAAGCGGGGACCGACCGCGAGTTCCAGTCCGACCCCGCATCCGGGGGCGCATTCGAGAACGGAGACGACCCGCCGGACGCCCCCCCCAGTCGCGCGGTCCCCATCTCCAGCGGCCGCTCGCCGAGCTGACGCGTCGGGGGTCCTGGCGCGTGGGACTCACGGGGGAGCGCGACCGCAATCAGTCGGACGCCCTACCTGCTCAGCGCCGCCCAGCCAAGTCCAGCCGCGAGCAGGCCCGCGACCCCGGTCAGCACCGCGGCGCCGCGGAGCAGCGTGCCGCCCCGCAGCGGGCGGACGTCGCCGTCGAGCGGCGGGCCCTCTTCCAGCGACGGCAGGTCCTCCCGGGCCACCCGGCGGGCCAACGCCCGGACCCACGCCTCCCGGGCGCGGCGGGCGTCCGGTCGTTCGTCGGGACGCAGCCCCGGCGGCTCCCGACCGAGCTTCTCGAAGGCCAGGAGAATATCCCCCTGAAATCCGAGTGAGGAGGCCAGATACCACACCTCCGCCGCGTCGGCGCCGGCGTGCCGCCCGTCCCGTTCGAAATCGTAGTAGAACCGGTAGCCGCGGTCCCGGGTGCCGTAGGAACGCCACTCCAACAGGTCGCGTCCCCAATCGTCGCCGTACTTCGCCTGCAGGGCTTCGTCCGACCAATAGGTCAGGCAGCGGCGGATGAGGTCGGCGTCGCGGGCGGCGGGGCCGGCGAGCGTGCGAACCCCGTCCAGCATGTCGTGCAGACGATCCCGTTCCCGATCCAGGTCCGGTCGGCGGCCGTGATGACCGGCCGCCCGGAGCGCAAGCACGGCGGACAGGATCGGCTCGACACGGTCGGCGACTTCGGGAGTCATGGGCGAAAGAGCGGGGGCGCCGCGGGCGAAAGTCGGCGGGGGGCGGGGGGAGCCGGCGGCGGGGCCGGGACTGCTTTAATCGGCGGGAACGGCAAACAGGGTGAACTGCAACGACCCGCTGCGACCGTCGGTCGCCCGCAGCCAGAGCCGACCGTCGGCGTCGTCGCGGCGGGTCACCGCCCGTTCGTTCACGCGAATGCCCAGGTACGGCCATTCCTCCACCTCCCGCCACCGCGAGCCCTCCCGGTTCACGGACCAGTAGGTCCAGCGCCGATCGCCGGTTTTGGGGGGCAGGTCCCGCGGGAGCGATTCCGGGGTGAGCTGCAACGAATCCAGGGCCCGGTCGTACACCTCGTTCACCTTGTCCATCCGGGCGACCTTCCACTGCAACTCGCCGGAGAGCTGACGGGCGACCTCCGCATCCGGCAGTTCGCTGGCGACGCCCACGTAGAAGCGCCACCCGCCGCCGAGCCATTCCTGCTGCAACTCGGCCCAGAGGCGATCTTCGTCGACGTCGTAGTAGAAGGGGGCGGTGAAATAATCGGCCCCGCCCGGATCCGGTTTGAGCGACGCCAGCACGGACCGGAAGCACCCGCCGAGGTCGTCGTGATCGTACAGCGGCAGGTCCGCGGGGGGCCGGCGGGCGTCGGTGAAGATCGACACCGCGCCCGACCGCGCGGCAGAGTTCCTGGTAGGCGAACCAGGGATGCAGCCCGCGGGCGGCGGCGACCTGCGCCACCGGCGGGAGGGCGCTGTTGACCGCTTGCAGGCGGAACAGGCGTTCCAGGTCGTCCGCGTTCGCCCCGCCGAAGCTCGCCCCGCGGTCGAGCATCTGCCGGGACGCCTTCTCCGCCGCGGACGTCAGCCGGTCCCGCGCCCCCGGCCAGCAGGCCGGATTGCAGCGGATCCCAGGCGTCGCAGCGCAGCAGCGGGGGGATATAGGCGTCGTCGAGTTCCGCGGCGGCGCCGGTGCCGTCGCCCAACCGCAAGCGGCACAGCGGCAGCGTTTCGTACCCGCCGGCGCCCGGCACGCCCCCGCCGGTCTCCTCCCCGGCGATCAGTTTGGCGTTGAGCCGGCGGAAGGCGACGTCCTGCGGATGGCCGGGCTCGTTTTCGTCCTCGACTTCGCGGCGGTCCAGCAGATAGCGGGCGTTGTCCGCGGGGTCGGCGGCGACGTTGGAGCGGCCGGCCTCCGCCCGCGGGACGGCCAGATGAATCGTCAGCGGTCCCCCCGCCGCGAAGGCGGAGGGCGGCGCCGGCAGCGGATCGACGGAGGCGTTCCCCGGGGCCAGCAGGTGCGTGCCGTCGCGGAATCGGGCCGAGACGCGCAGCACCCGCAACACGCCGTCGCGGAGTCCCTCCAGATCCAGTTCCACCTCCGCCAATCCGTAGGGGTACGGCGCGTGCCACCCCTCGCCGCGGGCCAGACGGTCCACGACGGCGTTCTCCCCGGCCTGCAAATGTTGCGGGCCGAGGAACATCCCCTCGTGCCAGTGGACGAAAGAGGGCATGTGGACGCGGCGTGGAAGCGGGCGGCGGGCGACCGGGGCGATCGCCGCGGCTGCGAACAGTCTGTCGATCCGCCCGCGCCGTTCAACGTCGCACGAACTGCCTCGCCCAACGTCGCACGAACTGCCTCGCCCGCGGTGGGCGAGAGTCGCGGGGACGCGGCGGCTCAGTCGCCGCGGGCCGGGATCACGACCGATCGGAAGGCGTCGCCGGTCGGGCCGCCGGTCGGGCCCGCGGCCAAAGCCGTCCCGGCGGACCAGGTGGTGTAGCCCAGACGGGCGTGCGAGCCGCCCAGCCGCAGGGCCGGGACCTCCTCGGACCGGAGTCGCAGTTCGAAATCGAAGTCGAACTCCGGGCCGACGTACAACCGCACGAGGTCCGCGGCCACCCGGTGGGCGGCGCCGTCCGGGAGCAGGGCGCGAAAATCGTCCAGCGACAGCGGCCCCATCACCACCCGGAAGCGTCCCTGCACGTCCCGCACCCGGGTGCCGACGGTGACGTCGCGGCCCAATCGGGGCTTCGCCTCAGACGACAGGCGGCAGCGATCTTCCGGGTCGAGGTGCAACCACTGCCCGACGAACGTCCGCACCGTGACGGGCGCCGCAAAGCGGTGTCTTAGAAGCACTTCCAAGCCGGCCGCCGATCGGTTCGGTCCGGCGAGCAGTCCGGCGTAGAACCGCAGCGTATCGTCGGAGAGCGCCAGCCGCGGGACCGGCTCGCTGCGGACAGTGTCCCGCAGCCGGGACGCCGGCCCGGCCAGCCCGGCGGTCGCCAGCAGCGCCTCGCCGGCCGGGTCGTCGGCGGCGCGGCCGACATCCGGATCGGTCAGATAGGTCCGCTGGCGGGCGGGACCGTCCGCGGCGGCGGCGGCCTCGCCGGCGGCGGCGCGCTCGTGGGCGGCCCACGGCCGGTACTTCACCCACGCTCGATAGAACAGCCCCGCCAGCCGGTGGGAGAACAGGTCCAGAAACTCGTGCAGCGTCGAATCCCGCGAGTCCCACCGTCGTTGCTGAATGAGTTCGGTGTAATGCCGCGGCAACACGCCGGACGGACCGACCAATCCGAAATGGTTCAGCCAGACCCGCGGCGCCGCCGACAGCGGATCGCCCGGCGCCGGCTCTCCTCGGCCCCCGGCCGCTTTGCCGCCCCCGGCCGCTTTGCCGCCAGCCGCCGGCGGTTCGATCCGGTCGATCGAGCTGGCGGGGAAGTCGAGCCGCGCCCGTGTGCGGAACCGGCAGACCGGTTCGTCGTCCCCCGCCGCCTCGCCCGCCCGGCCCCGCCCGCCGTGGCGGGCGTCGTCCGGCACGGTCGGATCGGATCCGCGGCCGGGACGCAGCTTCGAGAGCAGCCGGACCGCCTGAAAGAACTCGAACCGCGAGCCGTCCCGCAGTAACTGCCGCCCGAGATCCGGATCGCGGGCCGGATCGCCGGCATACGGCGCCGGATCCACGGTCGGAACGGGCGAAACCGGCGCCGCGGACGAGACCGGCGCCGCGGACGAGACCGGCGCCGCGGACGGGGGGGCGTCGCTCATGGGATCATTCCCCGCATCAAATCAACTCCCGCCCGCCGGCCCGCACGGGCCAGACGCGGAACGGCCGCGGGTCGCCGCTCCAACGGGCTCGCAATTGGGTGAACGAGTTCAGCGATGCATATTGGCTGACGAATCGGTTCAGCACGTTGGCGAACAGCATCCCGCTGCCGCCGGTGAACCGGGACCGGTCCAGGTCCAACGTGATCTCCACCCCCCGGGCGAACACCGCGTGCCGCCCGTCCGGCACGCGTTTGGTGGCGCGGCGGGAATTGACGGCCGTGATGCCGCCGACCTGGGCGGCGGCGGCGCGGGCGCCCTCCGGATCGCCGATCAACGCTTCGCCGTAGAGGGCGAGGATCTCTCGCAGCGCCGCAGCGCCGTCGGCGCCGCCGGTGAGACTGAGGTGGTTCAACGCCAGATGAGAAACCAATCGCCAGCGTCCGTGGTCGGCCGGCACGCGGCGGGGGGCGCTGAATCGCCCCAGCAGCGCCGGAGCCCGCACCGGGCGGGGGTCTTCCAGTTGCAAGCCCCAGTCCGCCGGCGCGGTGAGCGGATGGGGCAGATCGCGATTCGTGCAGGTCAGCCGGCAGCTTAGCACTTCCGGCGGGGCGTGCCGCGGATCGAACTCCAGATCGACCAAAGCGAGGGATACGTCCGTCCCCGCGTCCCGGTTCCGCACGCTGGGGCGACGCCGGGCGTGGAAATACGCCCCGCCGCCGCCCGTCGCCCCGCCGCCCGTCGCCCCGCCGCCAGGCCCGGCCGCCGCGCTCGATGCCAGCGAGCCGCCCCCGCCGTGATTGTAGCCGTAGTAGGGCACAAACTCCGTGACCGCCCCAGTCGCCGGATCGGTCGCGGACACCGCGTCCACGGAATACACCTCAAACCCCCGCGGGCGTCGGTGGTCCGGCACGACGGGGTATTCCGCGGTGCGGTGCGAGATCAGCCGCGGTTCCGCGCGGTGCGGGAACAGGTTCACGACCGGCACGCACCCTAATTGCAGGTTGCCCACGTCGACCCGGCCGGCTAACCCGCCGCGTCCGCCCGCATCCCCGCCGGCTCCCTCGGAGGATCGCTTGAGCAGCACCGTGACCGTCAGTTCCGGCCCCGCGACCGCCGCCGCCGCCGCCAGTTTGTGCAGATCGAAGAACAGGAACCGTTCCGGGAAGGCGAAGTACTCCGTCAGCAGCCGGTAGCCGGGAAAGCTCGCCCCGGGGCTGGGCAGCAGGGATTCGTCGTCGTCGAAGCCGGAGGGGATCAGCACGTCAGCGGCCGGTCGTGCGATCGCGGCGGCGCCGGAGGAGCCGGTTCCGGGGGAGTACGCCACCGTCTCCGCCCGCCCGGCGAATAGGTCGAACAGCGCGTACCCGGTCCGCACCCCGTCCGGGTCCGCCAGATACAACCGCAGCAGGTCCAGCGGTTTGCCCGTCGGCCCCCGCAGTTCGGCAATCGGCCGGCCGGTGACGCTCCGCAGCGTGAACCGGACCGCCGCCGGCGCGTCCGCCAAGGCGCCGGTCAAGCCGAACGAGTCCGGGAACGGGGCCGTCACGTACGACGCCGCGGAGACCTCCAAGGGCCACACGTCCAGCGCCGCGGCGGTCCGGAACCGGCATCGCACGCGGGGGTCGTCCAGTTCCGCGGTGCGGATCAGGGTTCCGCGCGACAGATGCAGCGGGCCGTCCTGCGGGCCGACCGCCGGGTCCGGCCGGAACTGCACCACCCCCATCGCCGGCACGGGGGCCAGGTAGTGCGGGTACAGGACCGACAGCAGCGCGTCGGTCAGTTCCGGGAACTCGTCCTCCAGCTTCAACCGCACCCGGGCGGTGAGAAACGAGAACGCCTGAATCAGTCGTTCGACGTGCGGGTCTTCGCTCTTGCCGCCGTCGAGGATCAGCCGCTCGGCGATCTTCGGACGATCCCGGCCGAACTCCGAGGCGAGGCCCCGCGTGGCGGCCAATTCGCTCTCGTACAGTCGTTCCAGATCGTCGCGCACGCCGTCGTTGGTCGGGGATCTGCGGTTGGGAAAGAACCGCGGGTGACCCGCGGGGGAATCGATCGCGGCGCCGGGCGCCGGGTTCGCCCGTTATCCCCGTCCCCGTCGCCGGGGGAAAGCGAGTCGGCGCCGGGCCGTCAAACGGTGGAGCCGGCTTCGAGCCCCATCTCCGGGGCGGAGACGGAACAATGGCCGTCGCGGGTGTCGATCTCCGTGGTCAGTTGCAGGCGTTCCCGCAGGGGGTCCATCCGTAAGACCGCGGAGATATGCAGCGTGACCGCACGGCTCTCCTCGTCCACCAGCAGCCGGCCCCCGTCGGCGGCGACGGGGGTGACCTGCACCTCTTCCAACCGCGGCTCGTACCGTTCCAGCGTGAGGCGAACCGCCTCCGCCTGCAAGCGGGCGGCGCCGGTGTCGTCCGCGGAAACCGCGGTGAAATCCGGCACGCCGTACCCCAGCAACGAGTCGACCAGCGGACCGCCGTCCGCCGCCCCGTCTTCCCCCGGCGGCGGCCAGCTGCGCACGGTGTTCAGCAGGGCTTCCACGTCCCGTAAAACGCTGACGATCAGATGCTCCGCCCGCGGCCGTTGGGCGGAGGGCCGATCGCGTGATTCGTCCGGATAGTCGTCGCACAGCCGCTCCACCAACGAGTGGCGCAACCGCTGCGGACCGGAGGCGTCGGAGCGACGGGCCATGCGAGACGTTCACGGGGGATTGACGGGATGACTTAGGCCACGCCGCCCGGTCGGTCGGTTCGACCCGCCGACGTGAGGCGCCGGCCGCGATTATTCCTCCGGGAAGGGCGGGCTGCGATGGAACTCGGAACGGCCCCGCAAGATCTGGAGAATCGACGCCATCCCGTGGGCGCACAGCGTCCGTTGGATCAAAGCGATCGCCGGCCCGACCTTGAGGACGGCGGTGACGGAGACGGCGCACTGACTCGGCAGCGTGAGCACATGGCCCATCGCTGGACCGGTCCCCCTGCTGACGGCGTCGCCGGAGAGTCGAATATTGAGCAATTGCGCCCCGCCGACCTGTCCCGTTTCGCAAGTGACGGCCGGCGCGCCCAGTGCGGCCGATCGGTGTAAACAGCTCCAATAAACGCCGGGCGCGTTGAACGTGACGGCCGGCAATCCATGAGCGACCGCCGCCAATGACGCGAGTCCGCCGCCCAGCGAGTGCCCGGTCAGATACAGCGTTTCTCCGGCCGCTTTGGCCGTCGTTCTCGCCGCACCCGCGATCCCCTCCGCCTGTTTGCCGGTGGCAGGATATCGGCTTCGGAAGATCGACCAATCGTCCACAAGATCAGAAAGGTCCGTCGGTTCCGTCCCTCGAAACGCCAACACCCGATCCGACAGCGAACCGCCGCCGACCCCGTCGGCTCGACAGACCGCCACCCGAGTGAACGCCGCGGCGTAGAATCCACCACAGTCGTACTGCTGCGAACGAGCCCAGCCCGGCGGAGCCCCCTCGGTCTCATAAGCCGCGGCAGACAGTTCGGCGAGTTCGAGGACGCTGGCCATCGGCGGGGGGCTTGAGGAGGTTAGGTAGTTTCCCCGTGAAGCGGATTGCCGGCCCGGAGAGGGTCAGCCGGGGGCCGGGAGGGCGGCGACTTGAAGCAGCACGTAGGTAAACTCCGTCTGATCGCCGAGCGCCGGCCAGAATTGGTCGAAGAAGACTGACTTCTCGATCGTCTGGCAGCCGGCGGAGCCGGTCTCGTTCGTGAACCCGCGGTGGATCAGCATCGTCCGGTCGCTGCTCATGTTGTGCTGGTGAGACACGGTCGCGACGTCCCGGCTGTCAAACAGACCGTCATGATTGATGTCCCGCTCCGCCGTCACGTTGACGGTCGGGCGAAGGTACTTCTGGTACTTTCCGCCGAACTCCTTGCGGTAGCGATAGATCCCGGCCGGCAGGCGGCCGAGATCCCGGCGGCCGTCGCCGTCAGCATCCCGGCCGTTAATCATCGATTTGCTGGCGTATTCGTAGCCGTCTTCGAACTTGGCGGAGGGGTCGGTGTTCGCGACGAACTCCCGGACCCGTTTGGTACGGATCGGGGGGACGCCTTCCTTCCACAGCACGACGATGCGGTCGTCATACTTGCCTCGCCCATTGTTGATCCGAGTATCCGTGGGCACGCGGAGACCCAGCAGCACGCGCTGCCCGACGTCCATCTCGAACTCGATCCCGCCGTAGCCGACGCTCTCCATCATAAAGAGGTAATGCTCGTGCCGCTGAGCCTCCGTGGCGCCGTTGAAGCTGGGCGTCGCCGGGCAGGGCGGCGGAGCGACGGCGGCGGGGCCGGTCGTTTCGAGCGCGCCCCAGGTGGCGTTCCCCGCGATGCCGTCCGCGGTGAGGCCGCGCGCCGCTTGAAAGGTGCGGACGTGCCGGTCCGTCCCCCGACCGAAATCCCCGTCCTCCGCCATCGGCGGCCTCAGTCGCAACGCCTGATTGACCCCGTTTTGAAGGGCCGCGACGTCCGGACCGCGGCTACCGCGGCGGAGAGTGGGGCGAGCGGACATGAGAGAGTTCCGACGTGGGGAGGACTGTTGACGGGGAGGACGGGAGGCGGTCTCACGAGAGGCGGTTCTGGCGGAGCCCGACGGGCTTCGCGAACAATTTGGCGTGCGGCGTCCCCGACCATCTCACAGGCACGGGCCTTCCCACAGGCACGGGACGGCCGGTCAGGCGGGAAAGGCAATCTCGGCCAGTTCCGCCAGCGGACGCTCGACCTCGCCGGCGTCGGCGGTCACCTTGAACAGCCGGCCGCCCAGGCCGAAGGCCGGGCCGGGCGTACCGTCGGCGGCGGGGGGGAAGCCGACCCACTCCGTGGTGCGGCCGAGCCGCACGGCGTCCTCCTCGGCCTCATGGCTGTTGGGGTAGAGGCCCGGCACGAAGCCGCGCCGCTCGTCGCCGTTGGCGAACTCCAGCGTGACCCCGCGGAACAGCACGCCCCGCGGGCTCGTGGCCGGTTCGAAGACGATCTTCGCCAAGCTCGAGAGCGGGACCCAGCGATAATGCGGGCCTTCGAAGAACTCCAGAATCGGGGCGAGCAGATCGTCGACGTCGCGGAAGTCCGCGACCGTGACCGGGGCGCCGTCGGCGGAGCGATCGCTGCCCGCGTCGATGGGCGTCAGCGTCGCCGGCCGCGGCGGGGGCGCCGCCAGCAGATCCGCCGCGGGCGACGGATCGTCCCCGCACAGCGCCGCTAAGGCGTCCAGTCGGGGGCGAAGCTCTTCAACGTGTTCGTCACGCAGCTTCGGCGCGACGCCGTCCGTGAAGCAGGTCCGGCGTTCCCGTTCGGCGGACAGGCAGTCGTGATACGACTTGATCGCCAGTTCCAGGTCGCTGCGAAGAGTTCGCAGCGTCTCGAGTTGCCGACCGGCCCGGTCCAGGTCTCCGGCGAAGACGCTGAGTTCAAACAGGAACGTGCGGGCCCCGTCGTCGCCCGGGGCGGCTTTGACCGCGGCGAGTTGCGCGGCGACGGCGTCGTCCAGCCGGCCTTCGCGGAAGAGTTCGGCAGCGGTCACGAAGTCGGCCCGACAGTGATGAGAAGCGAAACGCACGAACGATAAAGACACGGCCGCCCCGGTGGGCGGCCGTGCAGCCAACACACGGCGGAGTGAAACCCCGCGCCGAACGCTGGCGCCGCAGGGGGCGCCAAGCGGGCGGTCAGGCCTTGACGTTGGCGGCGATATCCCAGCCGAAGTCGTCGGACGAGCCGCCCTTGCCGTCCTTGCCCTGCGGCGTGTAGGTGACCTTCACCTGACTGAAGTTGAGGGAGACGTTCTCCGTCAGCCGGTCCTCGCCCCCGGACCCGCCGGTGGAGACCGAGGTGACAATAATGTCCTTCATCTCGATCTTGATGTACTCCAACGGCGTTTTGCCGGCCTTGCGGACGGTCAGCAGCGCCTTATCAAAGTGCCCGCCGTCGGCGCAGGCCAGCAGCAGCGAGGGGGTGGAGGCGTCGACGTACTTGGTCACGCTGAGGTCCTGCACGCTAACCTTGCCGGAGCCGCCGCCGCCGCCCATGTGGGTCGTCCCGGATTGGCTCATGCCCCAGCTCCAGGCGAGGATGTCGATCTCGTCCTTGTGCGATTTATCCTGGGCTTCGCCCTTGGGGTCTCCGTTGCCCTCGATTTTGAGGAACATGTCGATGGCCATCGGTCTTGTCTTCCGAAAGGGGTGCGTTGAGAGTTGGGGAGCCGACTCGGCCGCCCCGGGGGTGAAGCGCCCCGGTCTCCGGGGACGCCCCGTTATCGGGACAGTTCGCGCGGTGTTGCGCGCGAACGGAGAAAAACTTCAGGAGATCCGCACGCGGCAGATGAGAGGCGAAATCGCTGTTTCAGAACACGGCTTCAGAACGCCTCGACTTCAGAACGCCTCAACTTCAGAACGCCTCAACGCCGCCCCGAAGCGTCAGTGAGCAAAGGCTCGGCATGAGCCGCTCGCTGACGCTCCGGTTGGGTGTGGAAACCGCTTTTCAGCCGGAGGCGTCGTTCTGCGTCGCCGCCCGATCTACTTCCCGCCGCCGGGCAGATCGGCGACGAGGCTGAGGTTCGCGCTCAACGCTTCCAACTGGAAGTGCGGACGCATGTAAGCGTTGCAGGTGTAATGGCCCGGCTTGCCGGGGACTTCCTGCACGACGACCTTCGCCTCCTTCAACGGCTTCGCCGCTTTGCCGGCGGGGCCGACCTTGGACGGGTCCGCGAGGGTGTAGTTATTGATCCAGCGGTTGAGCCAGGCTTCGCATTCGTCCCGCTCCATGAAGGAGCCGATCTTGTCGCGGGCCATGCACTTCAGATAGTGCGCGAACCGGCTGGTGACAAGGATATATTGCAGGGCCGTGGAGAGCGCCGCGTTCGCGTTGGCGGCGTCGCGATCGTATTTGATCGCCTTCTGGCAGCTTTGGGCGCTGAAGAACGCGGCGTAATCCGTGTCCTTGCAGTGCAGCAGCGGCATGAAGCCGAGATCCGCCAGTTCTTTTTCCCGGCGGTCGGAGATCGCGACCTCGGTGGGGCACTTCGCGGCCACGTCGCCTTCGTCGGTCTGGAAGGTGTGCACCGGCAAGCCCTCGACCTTCCCGCCGCCCTCGACGCCGCGGATCGTCGCCAGCCAGCCGCAGTCCGCGAACGACCGGGCCAGGTTGCCGGCGAACGACCACGCGGCGTTCCCCCACAGATATTTGGAGTGATCGCGGCCGTCGATATCCTCCTGGAAATCGAAGGCGTCCACCGGGGTCTCGCTTTCCCCGTTGCCGTAGGGCACGCCGCATCAACGTGTGCGGCAGGGTCAAACCGACGTAGCGGCTGTCTTCGCTTTCCCGGAACGACCGCCACTTGGTGTATTCCGGGGTCTCGAAGATCTTCGCCATATCGCGCGGGGCGCCGATGTCGCTGAACGACTCCAGCCCGAACATCCCCGCGTTGGCGGCGCCGACGAACGGGGCGTGCGCGGCGGCGGCGATCTCGGCGAGCCGTTCCAGCAGCGCCATATCCTGGGCGCCGCGACCGAACTCGTAGTCGCCGATCAGCGAGCCGTACGGGCTCCCGCCGAACTGGTCGTACTCTTCGGTATAGATCGTCTTGAACAGGGCGCTCTGGTCGAACTCGCTGGCCCGCTCCAAGTCCTTGAGCAGGTCCTTTTTGCTGGCGTTCAGCACCCGGATCTTCAGGCTCGTGCCGGTCTCCGCGTTCTGCACGAGGTAGTTCAAACCACGCCAACTGCTTTCCAGCTTTTGAAACGCCTCGTGGTGGAGGATCTCGTTGAGCTGGGACGACAGCTTGGCGTCGATCTCCGCGATCGCCGCCTCGATGGTTTTATCGGCGTACTTGGAGGCTTGAACCCCCGGGGTCATCAGGGTCTTGACGAACTCCTCGACCAGCGGTTTGGCCTGGGTGCGTTCGTAGTCGTCGAGCGGGCGGATGCCGGTGTCGATGATCTGATCCAGCAGGCTGGATTCGCCCGTTTGGGCGGCGGCGCCCTCCTGCGGGGCGGCGGCGGCGTCGGTGGACATGAGGGAGGGGAGAAAGCGGGGAACGGGCGGGGAACGGGGGGCGGCTCGACGACGGGCGGCTCAGCGGGGGGGCCAGCGGGGGGCTCAACGGGCAGCTGCCGGGCGTCGAAGACTGGGCGGGGCGTCAGACATCGTCGGCCGGGGCGTCGCCGTCGACGCCGAGGTCCTTCGCCAATGCGGCGCGGGTTTCGGAGTTGTCCAGCACCTCCTGGAGCAGGCCGTCGAGCTTGTCGTTCCCCTCCAGCTTGCCCAGCAGACTCTTGAGCTTCTCGCGGGTCTCCAGCAGCTTGGCCATCGGCTCGACCTGCCGGGCGACGTTCTCCGGGGAGAAGTCGTCCATGCTGCGGAACTTCAATTCCACGTTCAGTTGACTGTCCGCGTCGCCGCTGAGCTTGTCGTCCACCTTCATCGCGGCCCGCGGCGCCATGCCTTTGAGGACGTCGTCGAAGTTATCCCGGTCGATCTGGGTGAACTTCCGCTGCTTCAGGGGGGCCAGCGGGTTGTCCGGGTCCGGCTGACCCGTGAAGTCGCCCATCACGCCCATCACGAAGGGCAGTTCCTTCTCTTCCATCGCGCCGCCGGTCTCCACCTCGTACTTGATTTGCACGCGGGGCGGGCGGACGCGGTCGAGTTTCTTCTGCAAGCTGGCTTTGCCGGCCATCGGTTCACCTGGGGTGGGGAGGGAAGTGTGCGCGGGCCGTCGTGGCCCGTCGGTCGTGCCGAGTCGCCGCCGGTCCGGGTCGGCACGGCGCCCCGGATCGTCCCGCTCTCCTGCTGAAAATCGCCTTGGGCGCCGGTCGACGGCCCGCTTGGGAGGGCGCCGACGCCCGGCGTCACGGCGGGGGTTCCACCTCGACACGTTCAACGACACGTTCAACGTTCGCACGTTGACGACTCCTCCTTGGCTAATCCTCGTCGGAGTCCGGTTCGGGCACGCCCAGCGTCTCGCGGATTTTTTCAAGCACGTCCGTATCCTTGACCAGTTCAGCGAGAACGTCCGTCAGGGGCAACTCCGCCCAGCGAATCGACCGTTCCACCAACAGGGCGACCGGGCTGTGGGGCTCCGCTTTGTGAAAGTATTCCACGGCCTGCCGGAGTCGACTGACGGCCTCCGCCCGCGTGCGGGGCGGTCCGGCGGGGGCGCCGGCCACGGGAGTCCCGCCGTCGCTCGGGGCGGAGGTTTCGGCCGCGCCGTCGTCGTCCTCGCCCGGCTCCGCCTCGTCCACGGCGTCGAGGTCCGCCCCGGGGAACTCGGCCGTGAAGGCGTCCCGAACCGCGTCCCGTCGATCTCCCAGCGCGTCCCGCAGCGCCCGGCCGGAGGGCTTGAGGTCGTCCGCCCGCAGCGACTTGGGCAGAAAGGCGTCAAACGTCTCCACCGACGCCTCGAACCCCTGATCGACCGCGTTCTCCAACGTCTCCAACGCCTCGACGCAGGCGTCGATCTCCGCGGCGGCGGTGCGGTAGAAGGACCGGCGGACCTCCGCGTCCGGGGTGTCCGGCGGCGCATCGAGGTCGCGGGCGCGGACCCGGCGGGGCAGGTCCGGGCCGGACTCGTCCATCAACGACGCCAGCCGGGTCGACCTCGCTTCCAGATCGTCGGCGGCGTCCTCTTCACCCACCCGCGGGTACAGTTCGTTCCAATAGCGATCGCACAGTCCGCCGGCGACCGCCAACGCCGACCCCAGCCCGGCGACGCCGTGCAGTTCCCAGGCGGATTCCGCCAGGGACGTGAGGAGGTCCAGGTCTTTGGAGGTGTTCGTCAGCGCCTCCGTCGCTCGCTCGCGAACTTCTTTCCAGCCGATCGCCCCCGGATCTTCGGTTCGAAGTTCCTTGGCGAGATCGCGGATCTCGAACTTCTCGGAGCCGTAGCCCAGCTCCTCCCCGCAGGGATCGTCCCCCGAACAGGGGGCCACGAGGGCGTCGACGTCAATCGGGGAGTCTGTGGACATGGGCGTTCTGGTTGGAGGTCGGGGAACCTACTTCAAGGGGGGCCGGGAGCAACCCGAGGCGGGCCGGCGGAGTGATTTGGCGGCGGGGAGGCGGGTTCGCGATCGGTTCTCCGGAAGTCCCGGCCGAGACGCGCGAAGGCTTTGGCGTGCAACCGGCTGGCCCACCCGCGGCTGATGCCGATCCGGGCGCCGGCGTCTTTCAGCGACAGCCCGTCGAAGTACACGCCGCGGATCAACGTGGCGGCGTCCTCCGGCAAGGCGTCCACCAATGTCCGGAGGCGGCCGAAAAGTTCCGCGGCGCCGGCGGCCTCCGCGGGATCGACGCCGGGATCGACCGGATCCGAGCTCCGCGTCCCATCCGCCGAGGCGGTTTGCGACAGCAGGAACACGGTCGCCAAGCTGCGTCCGGCGGTCCCCAGCCAGGCGGCGTCGCTTTCCGCGTCCCCGCGGGGCTCGGCCGCACGTCCCGTGACGTGGCGGCTCGTCACGTCGGACCCGCCGTCTGTCGCGGCCCCACGCGTGTTGGAATCCGGCAATGGGGAGCCGGGCGCTGCGGTGGCTGGGGAGCGTCGTTCGGCCTGTTGGCGAAGCAGATCGTTCGCGGCTCGGTCGGCCCGTAGCTCCGCCGCCCGCGCCCCGCCGAACCACGCCATCTTGCCGATCCCGTCGAAGATCGCGCCGCGGATCCGGTAATGCGCATACGTGGCGAACTGCACGCCTGCGGCCGGATTGAACCCCCGGGTCGCCTGCATCAGACCGATCTGGCCGTAGCCGATCAGGTCGTCCAGCTCCACCGCGACCGGCAACTTCACCGCCACCTTCAGCGCCAGCGACCGCACGAGTCCCTGGTGGTTTTCGACCTGCGCACGTTGCAGCGGCGACAGGTCCCCGCGGGCGACGACCGGGGCCGACGGGCTCCCGTCGTTCGACGGTCGGGTCTTCGGGAGGAGGGTCGCGGTCATGCCGGTCGCTCCTGGCCTGACGGGGGATTCAAACGACACGCATCCAGCCGTTCGCGGGCGGCGGGGTCGGCCAGGAGCGTATCCACGACCCAGTCCTGCAACCGTTGCCGCAACGCGGCGGGGACTGACGACGAGGCGCCCCCGAGCACGGCGTCCGCGACCGCTCGGGCGGTCTCCAACCGGCCGGGACGGAAGCGTCCCGCCAGCAGCGTTCGCAGCGCCTCCGCCACCTCCGCCGCCACATCGGCGTCGGTGTCGGGCGACGGGAAGCGAGCCGGTTTTTCATCAACAGGGCTGCTGACATCCACGCCTGAGCGGTCGGAACGATCCGCGTCCGCGTGATGCTCTTGCTCAGGAGCGGGGGCGGCGGAGGCCGACGGGGCAGTCACAGGCGGGCGAACGACCTGAGGGCGGCACGGGGGAAGAATCCGAGGCGGAGCTTCGCTCAGCCGGTTCAGCGTAACGACTTCGCATGGTGGCGGCGTCGCCGGGAACCTGTCAACGTGTCGCCGACCGCTCCGGGAGACCGGGACGGTTCAACGCCCGCCCCTCCTTGCAAGCGCCAGATCGACTCACGTCCCAAATCGGCACGGCGCCGGTTTTCCGCCATCGCGTGGATTCGGGCCGCGTCGGCGTGACCGAGGTCGCTCTGTCCCCGTCGCGGCTCCCGCTGCGTTTCGGGGGATGCCGGACTTCGCCTCTCACTTCGCCCCCGCCCGCCCGTGGACGTCGATCTCAAGTCTCTGATCGCCAAGCTGAACGCTCCCTGCCGGGGGGCGCTGGAGTCAGCCGCGGGGCTCTGCCTGTCCCGGACGAACTACAACGTCGAGGCGGAGCACTGGCTGTTCCGCCTCCTCGATCTGTCGGACGGCGACCTGCCGCACATCCTGCGGCACTACGGCGTCGATCCCTCCCGGATCGAGGTCAGCCTTTCGAACAGTCTGGACCGCTTGAAGACCGGCAACGGCCGGGCGCCGGCGCTCTCCCCGCGGGTCGTCGATCTGGCGCGGGAAGCCTGGGTCCTGGCCAGCGTGCAGTACGGCGCCCCCGCGGTGCGGAGCGGGCACGTGCTGCTCGCCGCGCTGACGGATCGGGAGTTGTCCCGGCTGATCCTCGACGCCGCCCCGCAGTTGTCGGCGGTCTCCGCGGAGGGCTTGAAGAACGATCTGGAAACGATCTGCGACGGCTCCGCCGAAGACGTCGCCCCCTCCGCGATGCAGAACTTCGGCGACGGCGGCGGGGCCGGCGCGGGGCGCCGGACGGAAGGGCTCCGCGGGAACCGAATCGCTGGATAGGTACACCGTGGACCTCACCGGGCGGGCCCGGGCCGGGGAGATCGACCCGGTGCTCGGCCGCGACGCGGAGATCCGGCAGATCATCGACGTGCTGATGCGGCGGCGTCAGAACAACCCGATCCTCACCGGCGAGGCGGGCGTCGGCAAAACGGCGGTCGTGGAAGGCTTCGCCCTCCGCATCGCCGCCGGCGACGTGCCGGAACCACTGAAGAACGTGGTGCTGCGCACGCTGGACCTCGGCCTGCTGCAAGCCGGCGCCGGGATGAAGGGGGAGTTCGAGAACCGCCTCCGCGGCGTGATCGACGAGGTGAAGAGCAGCCCGATTCCCGTGATCCTGTTCGTCGACGAGGCCCACACCCTGATCGGCGCCGGCGGGCAGGCCGGGCAGGGCGACGCCGCGAACCTGCTCAAGCCGGCCTTGGCTCGCGGCGAACTGCGGACCGTCGCGGCGACCACCTGGGCGGAGTACAAAAAGTACTTCGAAAAGGACGCCGCCATGGCTCGGCGGTTCCAGGTGGTGAAGGTCGAGGAGCCGGACGAGGAGCGGGCGATCCAGATGATGGAGGGCCTCGCCGCGACGCTCCAGGCCCACCACGGACTCGAAATCCTTCAGGAAGCGGTCGAAGACAGCGTCCGGCTGAGCGCCCGCTACATCCCGGGCCGGCAGCTTCCCGACAAGTCCGTCAGTCTGCTGGACACCGCCGCCGCGAAGGTGGCGCTGGGCAACGGGGCGACGCCCGCCGCGGTCGAGGACGCCCGCCGCCGCGTGCAGATGCTATCCACGAAGATCAACCTGCTGACCCGCGAAGCCGCCAGCGGCGGGGACCACGCCGACCGCCTCGCCGACCTCCACGCCGACAAAGACGAGGCCGAAGCCGACCGCGGCCGGCTCGAAGCGAAGTGGGAGATCGAACAGGGCCTCGTCGACCGCATCCGCGACCTCCGCCGCACGCTGGCCGCGGATTCGCTGCGTGCCGAGCCCGGCGCCGAACCGGACGCGGAGCCCGAGAGCGCCCGCGAAACCGCACGCGACGCGGACGAGGGACAGGCCGGTTCGGAACCGGTTGAACCGCTGTCCGATGCGGACCGCTCCCAGCTGGTCGCGGACCTCGAATCGTTGAACGAGGAACTGAAGATCGCCCAGGGCGAGGAACCCCTGATGCAGCCCTGCGTGGACAGCGCCGCGGTCGCCGCGGTGGTTTCCAGTTGGACCGGCATCCCCGTCGGCCGGATGCTCACCGACGAGATCAAAAAGGTGGCCGAACTGGAGACCCACATGCGGGAGCGGGTCGTCGGACAGGACCACGCCCTCAACCAGATCGCCAAACGCATCCAGACCGCCCGGGCCGGATTGACGGACCCCCGCCGGCCGATCGGCGTGTTTCTGCTGGTCGGCCCCAGCGGCGTCGGCAAAACGGAGACGGCGTTGACGCTCGCGGAGACGCTCTACGGCGGGGAGCGAAACGTGGTGACGATCAATATGTCGGAGTACCAGGAGTCCCACACCGTCAGCGGCCTGAAGGGCTCCCCCCCGGGCTACGTCGGCTACGGCGAGGGCGGCGTGCTGACCGAAGCGGTCCGCCGGCGGCCCTACTCCGTCGTGCTGCTGGATGAATTGGAGAAGGCCCACAGCGACGTGCACGAACTGTTCTATCAGGTGTTCGACAAGGGCACGTTGGAGGACGGCGAGGGCCGGGTGATCGACTTCAAGAACACCGTGATCCTCTGCACCAGCAACGCCGCCAGCGACCGCATCCAAGCCCTCACCATGGACCCGGACACCCGTCCGGAAGCCGACGCCCTCGCCGAGGCGATCCAGCCCGGCCTGCTGGAAGCGTTCGCCCCGGCGTTCCTGGGCCGGATGACGGTGGTGCCCTACTTCAGCCTGTCGGACGAGGTGCTGCGGAGCATCATCGGCTTGAACATCGGCAAGATCCGCGCCCGCTTGGCTCTGAACCACGGCGCCACGCTGGAGGTCGCCGACGCCGTCACCGACGCCATCCTCGACCGCTGCCGCAGCGTGGAAACCGGCGCCCGCAACATCGACCACATCCTCACCGGCAGCGTGCTGCCGGCGGTGAGCAAGGAGATCCTCGGCCGCATGGCCGCCGAGGAGCCGATCGAACGGGTGAAGGTGGACGTCGGCGAAGGCGGAACCTTTATCTACGAGGTGGTGTGAGCCCCGCGTGAGGCAGGGGGCGGACAGACCGACCCCTTGGACTGGTCGAAGACTCGTCGGCGGATTTTTCGCGCAACCTGACAGGCAATTCCCCGATAACAGGGGCCGCGATCGAGAATCGCTTCGCACCCGCACCGACGTTCCCCAGAACATGACCTCTCCCACCGATACGAAGCCCCGCGCGATCGACGCGAACGATCCCGCGGTCAAAAGTGCGTTGGGAATGAATCCGCAACATCTCGCCCGATTGAATGCGTTCGCGCAAGGGGCGTACCCGATCTGCGGCGGCCGGGGCTTGCTGATCGTCGTCCGCGGCAGCAACCCCGTGAGCCTGAGGCATCAGGGCCGCCGGAATCACTTTCCCAAGCCGGCCGGCCTGGACGAGAAGTCCGGCGAGACGGGGCGTGTGAAGCAGAACGGGCGGCAATTCTACTCCGACTACGACCTTCAGGGCGTCTACGAACGGCGGCACGACGGGAGCTACCAACGGCTGTTCGTCGGCACCAAGATGTCGAAGGAATGGGTCGCGGAGCGGACGGAAAAGCTCGGCCGTCCCCCCGGCGACCCGTTCGGCGGACGGCACGCGGCGGACCCGCACCGCAACGTCTTCCTGCACAAATTGAATCAAACCGTTTGCCCCAACCTCGATCTGTTCCAACACGGCAGCAACGACGACTTCCTCGGCCCGGGCGGGCGGGGGCGGCGGAAACCTGAACCGGACGAGGTCTTTCTCGCCGTCGAACCGGACGGCGGGACTTGGCTAATCCCTTCCCCGGAAGCCCTCCGCAAGTTTTACGCCGCCCGGGGCGTCAGTTGGAACTACTAAATTGTCCTTCGACCATGTGCCATTGTGAGGCTGGTCCCCCGCCGCCTTTCGTCCGCCCGCCGATTCCAGCGCAACCAGCCGACCCGGCCGGGCGATAACCTGGGGCGGGTCACGCCGCTCCCCCCCACTTCGACCGCCCCCGACTTCACCGTGCCGGACAACTCTTCTCGCATCACCGGTCGCGACGAATGGACGGTCTGCACGCCGAGCAACCCCAGCGGCCTTCCGATTTCGATGCGTCCGCCGTCGCTGCGGCTCCCGCTTCCGGTTCAGTACGTCCGCGGGCCGACGATCTCCGCGGCCCCGCCCCGACATCCGCAGCGCACGGCGAAAGCGATCGCTGACGGCGGGGAAGTACTCGCGATTCCCGAGTCCGACTGGGCCGCCGTCTTCGGCCCGCTGAAGCGAGCCGGCGGGTCGGGCGGGGACGCCCTCGCCGTGATCCAAGCCTTGGCCGAACATGGGCTGAAAGGCGACGCCGACGGCATTCGAGCCGCCGTCCAGAAGGTCAAAGGACAGAGGACCGTGTTCGTCCGCACCGCCCGCGGCGGGATCGCGGGACTGGTGGACCGGGTGGCGGGGCTGAGCCGGTGGCTCCGGCAGTCCGGGGACGACACCGTCCGGGCCGCCCGCGTGGTGCTTCAGAAGACCGGCGGCGTCGTCGGGAACGCGAAGGGCGCCCGGACAGCCGGAGGGATCGGCATCCTGCTGGTCGGTTCGATGACGCTGATCGAGGCGGCCCTGTCCGACGAGGAGATCGCCGCTCGCACGCTGGGGCTCACGCTGCTGGTGGACGCTCTGAAAGGCGCCGCCGCCGCCGCGACCGGCGCCGCCGCCGGAGTCCTCATCGGGGCGATCCTGACGGCAGCCGGGGCCGCCGCCGCCCCGGTGGTGCTGGTCGCCGCCGCCGGGCTGGTGGTTGGGTTCGTGGTCGGATGGGCGCTCGACACGCTGCTCCCGACCGACCGGATCGTCGCCGCCGTCGAGTCCCAGTTGGACGCCGCTTACGCCGCTTACCTGGAGGCGACGGCCCCGGCCCGGGAGGCGTGGTGGAAATTTGAACGGACCCTGAACTGGATCAACACCTATGAGGGAATGCTGTGGCTCAACCGGCAGCTCGGGGGCGCCCCCCGCCCGTTCAGCCGCCCGTATTAAGAGCCCGCCCGCCCCCGTCGCCGCCGAAAGCGGCCCCGCCCCGTCCCTCCGACCGCCCCGCCTCGATGCCTGACCCCGCCCCCACCACCGACGGCCGTCTATTGCGGTTGGAAACCCCGTTGGGGGACGGCGTTCTCTTGCCCGCCGGACTTTTCGCCAACGAACGCGTCAACGGACTGTTCAGCCTTTCGGTCGACACGTTCGCTCCCACGGCGAAGGAGTCGCAGGTCACCGCGGACGCTTTGTTAGGGAAGTCCGTCACCGTCGCGGTCGCGGGCCGCAAAACGGCCCCCGGCGGAACGTTCGAATATACGGACGAGCTGACGCACTTTAACGGGATCGTCACCCGGCTGGGGGTCGGCGGGCGCGGCGACGACGCCCGCGCCTTCGAACTGGAACTGGCGCCCTGGCTGTGGACCCTCACCCAGGCGTCCGACTGCTGCGTTTACCAAAATAAAGACGTGAAGGAGATCGTCTCGGCGGTGTTCGACGAGTTCAAATCGAAACGGAAAATCGCCGCCGTCGATTATCGGTTCGAGTTGAAGGGGACGTACACGAAAATGGACTACTGCGTGCAATATCGGGAGACGCACTTTAACTTCGTCTCCCGATTGCTGGAGCAGGACGGCCTGCACTACTTCTGGGAACACGCGGAAGGGGGCCATACGCTGGTCGTCACCGACGACGCGTCCAAGAACGCGAAGTGCGACCGCCAAGATGAGTTCCCGCTGATCGATGAAGCGGGCCACGATCAGTACGACGTCGACGTGCTGCACAGCCTGTCGCGCTCTGCCGAGGTTCGTCCCGGCCGGGCCGTCCAGCGGGACTATCACTTTCAAATGGCCGACCGAGAACTTCATGCCTCCGCCGACGGAGCGAAGGGCGGGGGGAACGCGGAACTGGAATTGTTCGACTACCCCGGCGAGTTCGCCCAGCGGTTCAACGAACCCGACAAGCGGCTCGGCGACGTGGAAAAGGAGGGCGACGCCCTGACGAAACTGCGGGCCGGCGAGGAGTCCGCCCCGCGGGAGCGGGCCTCCGGGGCTTCCGGGGCTCGGACGATGCGGCCCGGGCGGACGTTCCAGGCGTTGGATCGGGACGGCAAGCCGATCGTGGGACCATGGTTGCTGACCGCCGTCACCCACTCCGCCGTCCAGGATCCGCCTTACCGGAGCGGCGGCGGGCAGGGCGAACCGTACTCCAACAGCTTCACCGCCGTTCCGCACGACAGGTCCGAGCCGTTCCGCCCGGCCCGCGTCACCCCTAAACCGGTCGTGCAGGGCCTCCAGAACGCCGTCGTGACCGGCCCGAGCGGGCAGGAGATCCACACCGATCAATACGGCCGCATCCGCGTGCAGTTCCCGTGGGACCGCGTGGGCGAAAAGGACGAAAAAAGCGCCTGCTGGGTGCGGGTCGCTCAAGTCTTCCGCCGGCGCCCAGTGGGGCGGGCATTTCTGGCCTCGTATCGGCCATGAAGTGCTGATCGCTTTTATGGAAGGCGATCCGGACGCCCCGATCGTCGTCGGCAGCGTCTATAACTCGCAGAACATGCCGCCTTACGCGATGCCGGGCGCCCAGACCCGCAGCGGGTTCAAGTCGCGGTCCACGCCCAACGGCAAGCCGGCGGAGTTCAACGAACTGCGATTCGAAGACAAACGCGGCTCCGAAGAGATCTACGTCCACGCCGAAAAGGATTATAACGCGGTCGTCGAGAACAACGAGACCCGCAAGGTCGGGTTCGACGCCGAGGAGTCCGCCGGCTCCGGTCCGCCGGCGGGCCACCAGACGGAGGAGATCTGGCACAACCGCACCACGCAGGTCGGCGGCGGCAAAGCGAACCTCCCGTCCGGCGGCGGGATGGACGAACTGACCGTCTATAACGGACAGAAGATCACGATCGGCGACCCGGCCGCCTCGGACAGCAGTCAGACCGTCGAGATTGAAAAGGACCGCACCGTCACCTTGAAACAGGGGTCCGACGCGCTGACCGTCAAGATGGGCGATCGCAAGGTCGAGTTGAACCTGGGCAGCGACATGCTGGACGTCAAAGCCGGCAAACGCACCGTCAAGGCGATGCAGGCCATCGAACTGACAGTCGGCCCCAGCAAGATCAAAATCGACCCCTCGGGGATTACGCTGGAGGGAATTAAAATCGAGGTCAAAGGCGCCGCGATGACGAATATCTCCGCGCCGATGACCGACGTGAAAGGCACCGGCATCCTGTCGCTGGGCGGCGCCCTGACCAAGATTGGCTGATCGACCCCGGCACGGCCCGCGGCGACGGACTCGTCCGGTCGCTTGGCTGTGTGAAGCCGGCGTCCGTTTGATACCGTCCGTCCACGAGCGACACCGTCCGTTGACGATCTGCATCCTATGCCCACCCCCCCGCCCCGCCCGTCCTCGTCCGCCGGCCCGGCCGCCGACGCCGCGGTCGAATTCCTGTTCGCGGCCGTCGCCGGTCCCGCGACGGGGGCGGAAGTCGGCGTTCCCGCCGGACGCCCGCTGACGGTCGGCCGGATGGCTGGAAACGGGATGGTCGTGGAAAGAGACGATTCGCTGTCGCGGCGTCACTTCCAACTGCTGTACGAGGGCGGCGAACTTTACATCGAGGATCTCGGCAGCAGTTACGGAACGTTTCTGAACGAAGAACGGTTGCCCCCCGGCCAACCTCGTCCGCTTCATCCCGAGGTGGTCGTGCGTGCCGGGGAAAGTCAGTTCGTCCTCCACCCGGCGCCGGCGGCCCGCGCCGTCGTGCGTCCCATTCCCCGGGCGCCGACGCACGGGAGTCCGGCGGCCCCGGTTCCGCCCATTCGCCCGTCCAGCCGGTCCGGGGCCGATGCGGAGACCGATTCGCACGTCGGCATGGAGACGGAGCCGCCGACCGGCGATGCGGACGGGGCACTGGACGTGCCGATCGGGCCGCTCGGCTTCCGGGACGAATCTGTCTCGCAAACCTGCGCCCGAGCGGGGTTGGAAAGCGGGTTCGCACGGGTCGGCGACGGGCCGGAGACGGTCTTGGCCCAATTGGCGGAACTGGATCCCGAGGAGGCGCTGAGGTTTCTCGCCGCCGCCCTGCCGCCCCGAGCGGCGGTGCGGTGGGCGACGGAGTGCGTGAACAGCGTCATCAGCCCGTCCGGCGACGCCGTCGGCCAGAAGGACGCCGACGCGCTGGCCGCTGCGGCGGCTTGGGCGGACGACCCGAGCGAAGCGAACCGCCGCGTCTGCGAGGCCGCCGCGGAGGCGTTGGGCCACCAAACCGCTGCGGCGTGGTGCGCGATGGCGGCGTTTTGTTCGCACGGCAGTCTTGGGCCGCCCGCGACGGCCGTGGTGCCGGCGCCGCCCACGCTGGCGACGACCGCGGTGCACGCCGCGGTGACGCTCGCCGCGGTCGCCGATCCCGCCGCCGCCGACCAGCGCCGTCTCGCCTTTCTCGAACGCCGCCCCGCCGCTGACGCACCGCCTTCAGCCTCCGGCGGACCGGATGCGCCCGGCCCCTCCGGCGCGGCGCCTGGCGGGGGGCGTCGTCGCCCGGAACCGCCCCGTCGTCCCGGCGGCGTGCCGGCGAGTCCCGGCTCGCCGGCCCCGCCCAAGCCGCCGCCGCCGCCCAAACCGCCGGCCTGACTTCAAGGCTGTCCCGCAGGCCGTCGTTCGCCCTCTCCCCTGAACCCCGCACCGCCGTGTCGCTCCCCGCCGCCCGCTTGGTTGATCTGCACGTCTGTCCGATGGTGACCGGCATCGTGCCGCACGTCGGCGGGCCGATAGTGGGGCCGGGGGCGCCGACGGTGTTGATCGGCGGTCTGCCGGCCGCCCGGGTGTCGGACGCGTGCACCTGCGTCGGTCCGCCGGACGTGATCGCGAAAGGCTCCGCGAAGGTGTTGATCCTCAACCTGCCCGCCGCTCGCATGGGGGACCTCACCGCCCACGGCGGCACGATCGTCGCCGGCTGTCCCACCGTGCTGATCGGCGGCTGAGCGCGCCCGCCGGCGCCGGTCCGCTCGAAGAGGGGCGGACGCCGGTCGGCCGGGGCGTCATTCGGCGCGATAACGGGCCGGATCGGCGCGGAACAGGTCCCAGTGTTCGGGGCGTTCCAAGAGATAGAAGCGCCCGTCGTACCGCCGCAGCAGGGCGCCTTCGACGACCTCGCCCCGCTGGATGTAGGCCACGGGATCGTGCCCGTCGAACGCCGGAGCGAAGGCCGCCGGGTCGGCGACGAACGCCGCACGGTTCTCTTCGGAGTGAAAGAAGTAGGAGCGGCCCGCGTGCACCGCACGGATGCTCGGGTTGGCGGGAGCAAGCGATTGGTCGGCCAATTCCACCACGCAATGCTGCCGGAGCCCCCGCAGCGGCGGGGCGTTCGGGGCCGCCGCCGCGACCGGATCGAACCCTAGACGGGGGGAGCGGCGTCCGCGGGCGGGGCGCTGTCCGGCGGCACCGGGCTCTCCGGCGGTGCAGGCGAGGAGACCGGCGGGCGATCGTCCAGGAGCGTCGCGGCCGGCTTCGGTTCGGCGGCCGAAGCCATGAACGCGGCCGCCCGCACGGCGTCCCGATCTTCGCGGGTCGACCCGTCGGACGACACCATGCGGCTCGACACCATGCGGGACGAGACGATGTGGGAAGAGGTGATGCGGGGGGAAGCGAGGCCCGTGGAGAGGGTCTCGGGGACGACGGCGCCCGGTCCCCTGTCTTCGGCGAACAGCCTGTCGTCGGTGAACAGGGGGGCGACGAACAGGGCGCCGCGGGGGACGGCGCTGGGCGGGAGGGCGCCGAGCGGTTCGGACAGCCGCTCCGGCGGGGGGGCCGGCAGAACCGGCGTGCCGGACGAGTCGGCCGAGGGCAACACCGGACGGAACGCCCGGTTCGGTCGGCCGGGAGAGGCGTCCTGCTCGTCCAACGATCCGCCGTCGCTCCCGCCGTTGAGGTCCAGATTCAGATCGAGATCGCCGTCGGCCGCGGGCGGGGCGTCGTTCAGGGGCACGATCTCCAGTTGGAGCGTGCCGCCGCCGCCGCCGTCCCCTTCGCCGCCGTCGTCACCCTCGCCCGCGGACGGCGCATCTCCTTCGCCCATCGGCAGCGGCATCGGCGCCGGGATCGGCAACTGCTCGTCCGGGCAGGGATAGTTGAACCCGGACCGCTTGTAGCACCCGCACAGCAGCATCGCCCGGCCGGCGGCCTCGCGGACGCGGGCGCTGGGTTCGGCGAGGCAGGGGCTGGTCTCCCGCTGATCGTTCGCGATCGAGGATAAGCCGTTCAGCGTCGCCTCGTCGCAGCATCCCTGGCAGAAGTCGGCCCGAACCGCTTCCGGCGGGGGATCGTCCGACACCTTGGACTTCGCCTGCACGCAGCGCTCTTTCGCTTTGGCGAAGGGCAGCTTGATCAGCCCCGGGAGCGTTTTGCAGAACAGGTCCGGCACGGTCTCCGGCTTCAGGGCCTCCAGCTCCGCCTTGTGCTGATACTTGGCCGTCTCGCTGAGGATCTTGTCGACGGTTTTCTCCCGCTCCTTCGCCGCTTTCTTGCATCGCTTGCACTGGCACCCGCCGACTTCCTGGAGCCGGAACCCGCCGGCCCGGTCGGGATTGCCCAGTCCGCGGGCCAGCATCGCTTGCAGGTTCATGACCGCGGCGTAGCGGACCTCTTCAAACGGGTCTTCCAGCGCCATCTGGAGCAATTGCTGTTTCGCCTCCGGAAAGAGCACGCAGTCCAGGGTGCCGAGATAGTTGGCGGCCGCGACCCGATTCGGTACGTCCAGTTCCAGCGCCTTGACCTTCGCGGCCAGCGCCTTGGGCGATCCGGGCGGGGCCTCGACGAACTCCGGCTTGAGCAGTTCCGGGGTGATCGCCAACTTCATCTGGTTGGCGACCGGGCGACCGGTGAGGAAGTCCAGCAGGCTGGGGGAAAGCTGGGGCGGCTCGTAGGCCGGCGGGGGCGGGAGCGGCACCTGGGCGGAGGCGGACGGCGCCGTCCCGCTCCAGGGCAGCACGCCCAACAGTCCCGCGATCACGGCCGCCCGCGATGCAACACGCCGGGCGAACAGGAACCTTTTGGGGACGCGGTCGACCGGCATGAACATTGTGTACTTTCAATAGGAGCCGGGACCGCAGACGCACATACGTCCGTCGTCTCCTGTCGACGCGACAAGATCGGCAGCTTTGGCGAAACTGACGCAACCCACGCATCCAATCGTTCGGGGGTGAAGTGTCGGCGGCGCGCGAAGCGACGGGAACGCCCCGGGACGGCCCCGCCGGCTGTACAATCCCACCCGCGGTCCCGGCGAACCTGCATTGCCGCTGCCGTCGCGCGGCATTTCGTTTCAAGCCGTGGCGACCGGCGGAGTCCACGTGGGTCGACATGCCGCACCGTCGATGACATGACTTCTCCGTTCTCACAATGGCCCGCTGCGATGTCCACCACCGCCCCCACCTGGAAAGACACTGACAGCGGGGGCGTCAAGGACTCGGCGGGCCGCCCGGTGTTGGAGCGCGAACGCGCGCAGCGGCGCCGGGCGTCGCTCGGGGCCGCCGCCGCCGCCGCCGCGCTGCTGATCGTGTTGGGCGGACTGCTCTGGTGGCTGTTCCTCCAGGAATCCGGGCCGACGCTGCACGCCTTGGCGTGGGCGGACTACGGCACCGAGGAGACGGACCAGCCCTCGCTGCCGCCTGCCGCGGATCAGATGTTCGTGCCGCTCGACCCGTCTGAATCCGGATCCGGCGGGGCGCTCGCCGGTGCGGCAGTGCAGGGCGGCCCGTCGTCCGGAACGCCGGGGGAGAACGCCCAGAGTTTCGCCCCGCGTCCGACGGACGTGCTGCGTTTGGCCGCCGCGGGGTTCCCTTCGGGAGCGCCTCCCGGATTGTGGGACGAGCCGGCGCTGGTCGGATTGGCCGGCGGCCCCGGGGCGCAGACGAGGAACCGGTTCGCCGATTTGGCTGCCGGCGAGGGCACGGCGGTTGCGTACGTCGCCCTGCTGCCCGACCGCACCGACGACGGAGCCCCCGCGTTCCGTCTGCCGGGCGGTCGCTCGGTGGGGGCGACGGACTTGCTGCTCCGCCTCGCCGAGGCCGCCGGCGCTCGTCGCACCGTGGTGTTGATGGAAACCGGCCCGCCGTCGACCCCCGCCGTGCCCGGCCGGGGCGGGCCGAACTTCGCAGCGGATCTGGCAATGGCCGTCGGCGGTCTGCACGCCGCGGATCGTCTGCCCGACACGTTCGCCGTGCTGCTGGCGGCGTCCGGTCCGGGGGAGGCGTCCGCCCATGAAGACCGGGGGGCGTCGCTGTTCGCCAGCAGCGCCGCCCAGTTCCTGCCGACCTCACTCACCGCGGGCGAGTTGTTCAAGGCGGTCGCGGAGCGGGTGTCGGCACGGTCGCGGGCGTTGCGGGGGATTCCGCAAACGGTCCTGCTGGTGGGCGAGCCCGGCTTGAAGCTGCGGAACGCCCGGGGGTCGGCGGGGGAGGCGAACTTCGGGAATCCGACGAACCGGGAGCGCTCGCTCGCCGCGGACGCGGCTCTGCGGGCGCTGTGGGCGCGTCACGAACGTATTCGCGAGACCGCCCCCCACCGCCGCGACCCCGCGACGTGGCGGGCCGGCCGTGAATGGTTGCTGGCCGCCGAAGGCCGCCGGCGGGCCGGGCAGATCGAATCGGCGGAGCGGGCGACCGCCCGTGCGGCGGAGGCGTTTGATGAACTGGAGCCGCCCGCCGCCGCGGGGGTCGCCGCGGGAGTCGCCGAGGCGGCCGAGCCTGCCGGGGCCGACGATTCAGCGGCCACGCCGTTCGCGGACGCTCGTCGCGCCCGGCTGAGCCCGGGCGGGGAGACGAAGCCGAGCCCGGCACGTCTCGCCGCGACGGAGCGGATTTCAGAACTCACGGCTCGCTGGGAACGGGCGGCCCGCCGTCCCGCCGCCGCCGCCGCGGTCGCCCCGCTGTTGAAGCGGGCGGACGTGGCGCTCGCGGCGGCGGAGGCCTGGCTGCGGGTCGAAGAACCCGCCGCGTTCGCGTCTCTCCCCGGCGCCGCTCCGCACCTGGACGCCGCGGAGCAGGCGCTGGACGAGTTGGAAACCGGCGCCGCGGCCGACGCTGCCGAACGTGCCGAAGCCCTGCGGGCCGAGATCGCCGCGGACGGCCCGTTCCTCGCCCGCTGGCGGACGCGGGTCCGCACCACCGAACGCTCCGCCGACGGCCAATCGTCCCTTCCGGCGGACCCGACCGGCCCCGACGCCGATCTGACGGAAGCGCTGACCGGCGCCACGGAGATCGACGCCGCCCTGATCGAACTCGCCGAAGCTGCCGCGGACGGGCTACGGGACGACGGGACCACGGCGACCGATCGGCACGCCGCGGCGTTGAACCGCCTGCGGACGGCGACGACAAGCGCCCGGGCGGCGTGGGATCGGGCGCTGGCGGGGTTCCGTCGGACGACGGCGGCGACGCTGGCCCGCACCGGCCCGCCGGAAGCGGCCGACGCGCTGCTGTCGGCGCCCACCCCGCTGTCCGACGCCGAGCCGCTGCCGCGGGGCGACCTGCGGGAGATCAGCGGCACGCCGCGGGGGCCGGGCGAGGTCCCGCCGCCGCCCGCCCCGCCGCGTTGGCAACCGGGCTCCTGGCGGACGTACTGGTCGGACCGGGTCGCGCCGGCCGCGCTGCCGGTCGGTCCGCCGCCGGTGTACGCGGGGTTCCGACTCGCCCCGCGCGAGGGCGTTCCCACGGCGCCCGCGGTGGACGAGTTCGCCACGCTGGCGGTGCAGGGTTCGTCCGCACCGGCGGCGGAGGTGATCGCCGCGGCGAATGTCGACGACCGCGCAGCCGGCCGCGGCACGGGGGCTGCCGGCCGCGGCACGGGGGCTGCCGGCCGCGGCACGGGGGACGGGGGAACCGAATTGGTCACCCCCGCCGGGCCGCTGCCGGCCGGGGGCCGGGCGCCGCTGGGGCTCGTCGCGGTGGCGGATCTGACCGCGGGCGGGCGGCCGCTCGCGGTGCGGGCGGGGCGGGTGGCCCCCACGTTCGACGCCGACGGCTGGAGCGTGCAGTTCCTCCCCGCCGGACGCCCCGGGGGCACGGCGACGCTGCGGCTGCCGGCTCCCCGGTCCGCCGCAGACCCCGTGCGGGTGCGTCCCGTGTTGCGGCATCCGCTGGACGCCGCCGACCGCGTCGCCGCCGCGACCGTCGCCGTTCGCCGCTGGTCGATCGACGAGGCCGGCGCCGCCGGTCGCTGGGTCGACTGGCTCCCCCCGCAGGAGTTCGCCCTCTCCCGACCGGAGACGCCCGAGGTGGTTCGGGTGGGTGACGGGACGAGCGGGGAGGCGCTCCTGACCCCGCTGCCGGCCGCGGATTCCGCCGACGCCGCGGAGATCGCCGGCGGTCTGCTGTTCGTCTTCCGCGTCACCCCGCCGGCCGGCGGGGAACGGACGGTCTCCCTGTTGACGGTCCCGAGGCTGGAAGACCCGATGGACCAGCTCGACGTGACGCGAGAATGGCAGGAACTGGGCGGGGCCGTCCGCCGGTTGACGGTCGCGGTGCGTCCGGCGGCGGGGGCCGGGGACGATGCCGGCGCCGGGGAGAACGGGGACGCCGGGGAGAACGCGGGCGCTGCGGCGCCGGTCGAACTGACGTTGGACCCGCGGTTGGCGGCCTGCCGGGGCGGGTCGCAGTGGAACATGACCGGCACGTTCGCCGGCTCCGCGGGGGAGGATGCGGTGCGATTGCAGGCGGAGTTCGACGTCGCCGCCCTCCGGACCGCCGCGCGGCTCGCCGCCGGACGCGGCCCGCGGGGCGACGGGACCGCGGGCCCGCCGCTGTGGTGCGAACTAACGGTCGCCGGCGGACTGACGGCGGCCCGCTGGGAACTGTCCGACGACGGCGCCGGTTTGGTTCGCGTCCCGCCGGATACGGGGTATCTCCCCCGTCCGGCGCTCGCGGCCTTACCGGTCACGGAGTCTCCCGCGAACGGTTCCGATCCCCCGTCAGGAACGCCGTCGGGAGCGCCGTCGGGAGCGCCGTCGGGAGCGCCTACCGACCGCGAGTCCGCGGCTCCGTCGGGCCTCTGGGTCGGGAACGACGTGCTGATCCGCCGCACGCCGGGGCCGGCGACATTGACCTTCCGGTTCCCCCCGCCGCCCGGGGTCGCCAAACGGGCGCGGTGGCGCCGCGATGCGGACGGGGAGTGGTCGCCGGAGGCGCCGACTTCGTTGCGGCTCGGGCTGGATCGCCCCGGATCGACGTTCGTCCCGCCGGTCCGGCGGACGGTCGCGGCTCCGATCCGGCGCCGGGCCGAGGCGACGATCGCGGGCGGGGTCTGGTCCGTGGTGACCGACTTCGACCTGTGGGAGGTCGTGCTGCCGTTGCCCGCGTCCGGTCGGTTCACATTGCGATACGCGGCGGGCGAGGCGGAGGGGGCGATGACGATCGCGGTGGACGCGAACCCGCCGGGGGTGCAGTTGGCCGTACCGGATGCGGTCGCGGCCGGCGAGTCGTTCCAGGTTCGTCTGGAAGCCGCCGACGCCGACGCCGGTCTGCAAACCGTACGACTGACCGTCACCCCGGAAGGCGCCGCGACGCCGACGGTCGACGCCGCGGACGAGACCGCCGGCGCGTCGGAGGCGTCCGGGGCGACGAAACTGACGATGAGCGACGTCCCGCTGACCGTGCGGTTGACGGCGGTGGACGCCGTCGGCCGCACCGCGACGACGACGGCGGTCGTCGCCGTCCGTCCGCCCCCGGCGGGCTCCGCGGGGCCGGATTCCGAGGGATCGTTGATCGTGACGTTCCCGACGGTCCGCGGAGGCACCCGGGAGACGATCGTGACCCTGACCGGCCCCGAAGAGGCGGAGCGACGCGTCAACGCCAGCGCCGGCGAAGCCGCCTTCGAGTCCCTCCCCCCCGGGGAATACACGGTGAAAATCCGCGAGGTCCTTCGCTTCAACGATCTGTTGCAGCGGAGCGGGTCGGGGCAGGCGACCGTCAAACCGGATCGCGCAGCGACCGCGGAGGTGCGGTACGGGGACCCGCCGACCGACGTGGACGCCCGCTAACTTCGGCGGCGGGGCCGACCCCGTTACCCTCGGCGCTTCGCGTCGCCGAGGTGGGCGGGGGAACCCGCCCCCGATTCGGTTTTTCGGCTCGGCGCCTCGCGTTCAATCCTGTCGGCTCTCGCCCCCGTGGTCAGTGACGCCGTGATTCGTGACGCCGTGATTCGTGACAGAGTAATTTTCCAGTCCGGCCCCGTGTCGGTTCCTCTCGTTCGGCTCTTTTCAGAGGCGGTGTGTTGAATTGGCTCCATCGCACGCTTTCCATGGCGGCCCGGTTTGGTTCGACGCTCAAGCGATGGACGGCGGCGTCCGCCGGCGTTTCCCGCCCGAGCAAGGTGCCCGCGGGGGTGTACGTCGCTGTGCAAGCGGCGATCGTGCTGATCATCGCCGTGCTGCTGGGCGTGTTCAGCCCGTCGATGGTGCGGCCGGAATCGTTGCCGCGGGTGGGCCCGCTGTTGGAACCGGACGGGTTCCTCGCCCGGACGTTCTGCGCCTGGGCGTTCCTGTTGGCGTACGGGGCCGTGCGACTGGCGATCTGGGCGGTGCGGCTGTTCCTCTCCGGCGACGACGCGGAGTTCGCGGATATCCGGACCGATTGGGAAGAGGCCCTGCGGGAACTGGACCGGGCCGGCCTGAGTCTGCGGGAGGCCCCGCTGTTCCTGACGATCGGACTGGGGCGAGCGGAGGAGACCCGGTTCTTCGGCGCCGCCGCCCGCACCTGGGCGGTGATCTCCCCGCCCGCGGCGAAGATCTCCGCGGCGGTGCGGATCTACGCGGACGACAAAGGCGTGTACGTCTCCTGTAGCAACGTCGGCGCCGCCGCCGCCCAGCGGGATCTGAAAGCCGCCCCGTCCGCCCCGGGACACGGCGCGGGTGACGGGACCATCGTGCCGGGCGCCAACGCGGCTCTATACTCGACCCTGCCGGGGAACGTCCCCAAGCCGCCGACCGCCCCCAATCGGCCCGAACACCACCGGCACGGCCATGGGGAAGCCCGTCATGGGGAGCCCCGTCATGGGGAGCCCGATCTGGGCAGCACCGTGGCGCCGGGAGACCAGAACAGCGGCCACGGCGGCGGAGGTTACGAGCAGGAGGACGACTACGGCGCCACGATCGCCCCCGGCGGAGCGTCGACGGGACCGTCGTCGCGGTCGTCGGCGCCTCAGTTCACCCCGCCGCCGCCCGCGCCGCCCGCCGTGCGGTTGTTAGACGAACCCGGACGCCTGGCGGCGATCCGCCGCACGGAGTACCTGTGCGAACGGATCGCCCGGGAGCGGGGCGAGCTGTGCCCCGCGAACGGGGCGCTGGCGGCGCTCCCGCTGGCCTGGTCGAACCCGGTCGGACTGGGGTCCTCCGCCGCGGAGGGCGCCGCCAGCCTGCCCCGTGCGGTGGCGGACGATCTGTCGGCGGCGTCGGCGGTGTGGGGGCTGTCGTTCCCCGCCTGCGTGGCGTTCACGGGACTGGACCGTTTGCCCGGGGCGAGCGAATTGATTGCGCGGGGCGAACGGCTCGCCCCGGGATTCGTCTACAGCCGGGCCGGCGCCCGGTTCCCCTCCGGCCGCGCCGTGGACGATCGCACCGCCGTCTGGGCCGCGAGCAAACTGTGCGGGTGGTTCGACGGCTGGACGGATCGGGCCGTCGCCGAGGCGCTGCCCGCCGGCCCCAACGATCCCAACGCCGATCGCAACGGTCAACTCGTGCAACTGTCCATGGAGGTGCGACGCCGGTCCGCCGCGTTGGCGGGGCAATTGCAGACCTCCGCGGGGAACGGGCCGCGCGGCGGCGCCCCGCGTCTGGCCGGCGTGTATTGCTGCGGGACCGGGGGGGCGGACGGCGGGGCCGCGTTCGTCGCCGGCGTCCTCCGTCGCTTGGAGGACGTGCAGGACTGGGTCGGGTGGCGGCCGCATCGCCTCGCCGGCGATCGCCGCCGCGCCGCCGCCGCCTACGTCCTGCTGGTCCTCGCCGTGCTGTTGCTGACCTTCGCGGGGCTCGCCGGACTGGACCTCATCAGCTAGCCGCCCCTCCCCCTTCACCGCCGGACGGGCCGCCGTTGGAGCCCGCTTCGCAGTCGTCACTTCGCAGTCGTCACTTCGCAGTCGTCACTTCGCAGTCGTCACTTCGCAGTCGTCGCTTCGCAGTCGTCACTTCGCAGTCGTCACTTGGCCCCTCGGGGCTTCGCCCACACTTTCCCTCTCCCCCGTCCACAAGTCGCCATGTCGCCCGGCAATTGGAAGACCGGCGGATCATCCGCCTCGGATTCGCCCTCCCCGCCGGCGCCGTCTGGCGCCCGGCCCGTCGTGCCGCCGGCTCCTGTGTCGTCGGCTCCTGTGTCGTCGGGGCCTGTGTCGCCGGGGCCTGACGCGGGTCCGGCCCGTCCGGCGGAGTTTCGTCGGCAGGGGCGAGGGTGGAACCGCGCCGCCTCCAACGAGGCCGCGATCTCCGGCCCCTGGTTGTTGAGGGCCGGCGTGACGATCGCGGCGTTGGCCTGCCTCGCCGGGCTCGGCGGTGTTGCTGTGGTGGCTTTGGCCGGTGACGACCGCGATCCGGACCGTGCGGATCGTCCCGCCCGGCGATGCGTCGCCCTCGGCGATGCCCGCCGTCGAATCCCCCCTCGGCGAACTGACGGGGACGGACGGCACGCGCATCACCGCGTTCGCCGCGCTGGCCGATGAGGTGGACGTCGTCGCCGACGTGTTACGGGCGCCAACCGAGGAGATCTCCCTGCCGGACGCCGGCGGCGCCGACGCCGCCGTCTGGTTGGTTCGCTGGTCGTTGGCGGACGGCGCCGATCCCGCGGCGGTGGTGCGGTCGTACGTCGCCGCCGCCGCCGCCCAGTCGGCGCCGGTGCGGATTCTGCTGCTCGATCCGGCCCCGCCCGCGGTCGATCTGCGGGCCGGGGTCGCAAACGGCGGCCTGCCGCCGGGGCTGATCGCCGCGGCCCGGGAGGCGCTGGAACTCGCCGGACCGAACGGTGAGGACACGATCGTGTTGTTCGCCGCCGACGCGGGGCAACGGAGCCACGGCGGAGCCGGTCCCGGGGGAACCCGAACCGCTTTCGCCCAAGCCGCCGCACGGGCGTTGGCCGGCGAGGCGGACCAGCCCGCCGCCGGCGGAGACGGCAATCGCCGGGTGACGGTGGGCGAGTTCGTCGACTTCGTGGCCCATCGCACCGCCGACTGGACGAGGTTCCACCGGGGCGAAACGCAACGGCCGACGCTGGTCGTCGCCGGTCCGTCCGGCAGTGGTTCATCCGGCAGTGGTCCGTCCGGCAGTGGTTCGTCCGACGTGCTCGCCAAAGAACTCCGCGGTCGAGCGATCGTGGGGGCCGGGGCGACGCCGGTTCGGGATACGGATCCGGTCGTGGCCGATCTGACCGAAGAGATCGTCGCCGCCCGCCGCCGCCGCGACATCCTCCGTGACGCCGATCGGCGTCCGTGGCGGGACGCCCCCCGGCATTGGGCCGCCCTGCACGATCGCCTGTTGCGGGCGGAGGCGTTCCGTGCGGCGGGCGACCCCCGGACCGCCCGCCGGTTCCTGGAAGAAACGGGCGCCCTGCTGGCGGTGTTGGAGGACGACGCACCGGCCCGCCGTCGCCGCGGCTTCCCCGTGCTCCCCGAGGACGCGGCCGCGCTGCTGGACGCCCGATTGGCGCCGGAGGCGCCGGCGTCGGGGACCGCGGGAGCCATCGAGGTCCGGTCCGCGGCGGCGGAGACGTTGGCCGGGTGGTCGTCGTCGCTGCCGGTCGGCGGCGCGGCGGCGGGGCTGTTTGAACGGGCCGTGACCGTCCGCACCGCCGCCGACGCAGCCGCCGTGCCGCTGACGACCGTCGCCTCCCCCGCGTCGTTGGCCGGGGCGGACGCCGCCCGCCGCGAGGGCGAGGACGGCTTGTTCGTCGGAGATCCGGCCGCCGGCGACCGCCTGAGCGCCGCCGCCGAGGGTTACGCGGCCCACGCCCGGTTCGCCACGGATTACGAAACGATCGTGGCCGCGCTTCGATCGGTTCTCCGCGGAGCTTCCCCCGCTGGCCGCCTGGGCGGTGCGTCGCGGGCCGTCGTCCACAGAGGACGGCGCTCGTCTGGTGCGGGCCTATCTCGGACCCGCACGGCCGGCGGCCGGCGACCTCATTGCCGACGCCGATCCGACCGTGCGGCTCGCCGGACTGTTTCGCAGCCGGGCGGAACTGCGGGACGCGCTGCGTGCGGCGTTGCGCACGCCGTCTGCCCCGGACGGTTCGGAAGACTCGGCCAGTGCGAAGGGTCCGCCTGATCTGACCGGGGCCGCGACGGCGGCCCGCCGGGCGGTCGAGCGACTGAACGCGTTCGAAGCGGATCTGACCGCCGCCGCCGAGGAGGTCGCCGGTCGATCGCCGGCGACCGGGGAGGACTGGCGGGCGACGCGCACGGATCTCGCCGCCGCCGCGACGAACACGCTGCTGTCGGCGGAGACGACGTCGCTGGTTCTCCGCCGTCTGAGCGCCGCGGATCGCGCCCTCCGGGACCGCTGGTCGGTCAGGCTGGCGAACGCCGTCCCGCCCGGTCGAAGCGATCCGGACGCCTCGTCTGGGGAGCCCGCTGGGGAGCCCGCTGGGGAGCCCGCTGAAGAACCCACGCCGACCGACGCGGCGTCGCCCCGCTGGCGGGCCGTCTTCCTCGCGGAGGCCGCCTCCATGGAACCCTTGGACGGGGACTCCGCCGAGGCAGAATCGGTCTGGCAGGCATGGCACAGCGATCGGGCAGGCGACGGCGGGACCGGCGACGGGGAATCGTGGGATGACGACACGTTCGGCCCCGCGGTGCGGCAGCGTTGGGACCGCCTCACAGACGCCGCGGCACGCACCCCGCGGGCTCTTGCCGAAACTCCCGGCCCGCCGCCGAACGACCGGTTCGGCCGGGCGGTGCACGGCGCCGATGCGTTCGCCCTGCTGATGCGTTCGCGGGACACCGCGGTCGCCGCTCGCGAACCGGTGCGGGACGCGCGACGGCGGGCGTTGGCGGCGCTGTGCCGGTTCGAAGCCGCTCGGCTGACCGCCGACGCCTACGCCGCGGCCGACGCCGCCCCGGCGGCGCCCGCCTGGTTTGGACCTCGCGCCCTCGCCCTGCTGGACGCCGCCGACAAGCTGGTCCCGCCGGACGAGCGTGCCGACGGTCCGGGAGCCGCCCCGTCGCGAGAAACCATCGCGTCGCGGGCCGCGTTGCGACTCACGATCGGCGGGGCAGGCGACCCGACGGGGGCGGCGGTCTCCCTCGAACCGCGGTGGACGGAGGCCCCGGACGGAGCCGCCCGCCCCAGCGGCATCGCCGCGGCGTGGATGGAAGAGGCGGAGCCGGACGCCTCCGTCGGACCGGCTTCGTCGGTTCGCACGGGACTGCCGGCCGCCGATCCCGCGACGGTCACGGTGGACCTGGCTCGCTCGGTCGCTCGGGGAACCTCAGCGGATTGTCGGCCGGTGGGGCTGACGGCCCGGGCCTTCTTCCGCGGGCGGGCGCCGACGGCGGTCGTGGCCGTCGACCCCTGCCCGCCGACGGCGATCGTCCGCTCGACGGCGACGGTCGATCCCGCGACGGGATCGGTGACGGTCGCGGCGGACGGCGGGCGGGACCTGCTGTTCGTGCTGGATTGCTCCGGCAGCATGGACGAATCGGTCTTCGGCGGACGGACCCGGATGGACGCCGCCCGATTGGCCCTGCGCGGCCCCGAGGAGCGGAAGGACCTGGCCGCGGCCGGCGGCGTGATCGGCGGACTCGCCGCGGACGGTCGTCCCCGACGGGTCGGACTGATGCGGTTTTCCAACGGCGCCCGCGGGTCCGAACGCATTGAACTGCCCGTGCCCCCGGCGCCGCTGAAGCGTGCGAACGACCCGCAAGCCCGAGCGTTGGTCGCCGCAATCGACGGCTCCTCCCCCGGCGGTCGCACGCCGCTGCTGGCGTCTCTGAGCCGCGCCGTCGACGCCGTGGGCCGCGGCGGGACCGTGGTCGCCGTGACCGACGGCGTGGACAGTTCGATCGCCAGTGAGGACGGACTGTCCGTCTCGCCGGACTACTCCGACGGCTCGCAGGCGCAACGGAATTACCGCATGAAAGCCCGCCAGGTCGCCGGTCGCGCGGCCCGCGCCGGCGTCGCGGTGGTGGTCGTGGGGTTCCGGGTCGACGAGCGCGTGCGTGAAGCGCTGGCCGAACTGGAGAACGTCGGGTTCACCTTCGCCCGTGCCGACGACGCCCCGGGGCTGGCCCGTGCGTTGGAGCGTGCGTCCCGCTCCGCCCGCTGGTCCTTGAAACTGGTCGAGGGGGAGGCCGTCGCGGACGGCCGCGACGCCATGCGGATGGGGGCGACGGCGGACGGCCTGCCGCCCGGCCGTTACGAAGTCGCCGTGCCCGCCGAATCGGACGCGGCGTCGGACGCCGGGTTCGACGGGGGTTCGGCCCCGCGGCCGGAAACGCGATCCTTCGAACTGGCCGCCGGTCAGGCGGTGGACCTGCGGGTCGGGACCGACGGGCGGCTGAGGGTCGCTCCGAACGCCCGCCCGGTGCACGCCGCCGCTCCGCCGCCGGTGAAAGGAACCACCGGACCCGGGCCGACGGCGCTGCGTGTGGAACGCTTCCCCCGCCCGACGACGTCCGGCCCGGCCAAGCTGACGGTCGCCCTGACCACTCCGGCCGACGCCGTCCCAAGCTGGCCCGCCCGGGCGGCGTTCGAGGTGGAACGCCCGGGCGCCGACGGCCGGTCCTTTCACACGGTCGGGGCCGTGCGGCCAACGCCGGTCGCCGGAACCGCGGACCCCACCTGGACCCTCACCGTGCCCGACTGGCCCGCCGACGCCCTTGCCAATTGCCGCGTCACCGCCCTCTGGCCGCTCCTCCCGGACCCGTCCGCCCCCGACGAATCGGATCCCGAACCGGCGGGCGGCGCCGACGGATCGGCCGGCCTGTTTGGTCCTGACGACCTGCCGAAGGCCGGGGCCGGCGAATCGCGCGCCCACGAACTGGGCGGCGTGCGGTGGCGGTTGACCGAATGGACCGTCGTCGCGGACGACCGCTTGGAGGTCGAATTGACCTCCGACAGCCCCCCCCCGGCGCTGGCGCCGTTGGCCGCGGACGCAACGGGATCGGCGGATCGGATTGGAGCCGGATGGCGGCCGACGCTCGCGCAGCAGGCGGTGCGAATCGGGCTGGGGCTGACCGGATCCAAGTTTGAGCCGACGCCCGCCGACGTTTCGAAAGCGATGCGGCCGGACGGCACGGTGCGGTTCGTCCTCACCCCCCGCGGGGCCGCGGCCCGGGCCACGTTATTGACGCAGGAGTTGCGGGTCGTTCTCGACGCTTGGCCCCCCGCCGCTCTCACCCCGGGATCCGCCGATACCGTCGACGCCGCCGGCGTGCGACGCTCGACCGCCGTCGTATCGAGCTACAGCGACGAGTTTTAGAACGTCCGGCGCACGGATCAACGGCGGGCCGGCGGAGTGCGGGACCGGCGATCGACGCTCCACGCCGCGGCAAGGAGGCCGCAACAGGCGACGCCGACCCAGCGGGTCGCCCCGTCTTCGAACACCACGGCGCCGTTCACGGCGATGAAGCCCAGGAACGCCGTCACGCCCACGTCCAGCCGTCGCGGGCGAGCCGCGTATCCCGCCGGTCGCAGGCACCACCAGAGAGCGTCCGCCGTCCAGACGGCGGCGAACAGGTAGTTCACCCAGACCCCGCCGCCCCAGTCGATCCCGGTGAGGGCCTGCGTCTGACGGGCCGTCTCCCGCACGGCGGCGGCGTGGCTCCAATCGTGCGCCGCCGCGAACGCCGCGGCGACGTGCGCCCACATCAGCACGGCCCCGCCCGCCCAACATCCCCGCGCCAGCCGGTCGGCCCCCAGCCGTCGCCCGATCAGCCCCGCGGTCAGCAGTCCCAGCGAGCAGCGGACCGTCCACACGACCCACGCCTCGCCGGTCACGGCGCCGCCTTCATCAGGTCGATCTCCGGGCCGCCGTCGATCTGCACCCGCATCTCCTGATAGCCCCACGGCCCGCCGTCGTCCGCCTCGCCGACCACATACACAGTCCCGCTGCCGTTCGGCCCGCTCACTGGGTAGTGGAAGTCCACGAAGCCGGCGCCGTTGGTGATTTGCAACCGGCCCTGGGGGAAGAAGCCGGGCTCGATCGGCGCTCCCAACTCAGCCTGCACCGCGGCGTTGCTCCTGCGCCGCCGCCAGCGACGCCTGATAGGGGGTGGAGGTTTTGAACGTCCCCACCAGGATGCCCACGATGGCGAAGATCACCCCGCCGCACAGCAGCACGGGCGTCAGGCAGCCCAGCGGCGCCGCCCACGTCCAGTTCCTCGACCACCAGGACCGTTCCCCCCGCGGCGCCGGCCCGGCGGCGGAATCGAACGGATCGTCGAATGCGTCTGCGGTCGATCTGTCGTCTGACATCACCGGCTTCCGGGCTGAGGGTAAAGCGGGCGGGCGCCCGCGGTGAAGACAGTTTGAACGACGCGCCTTGCACAACGCCTTGCACGACGTGCCTTGGAGAACGCACCGCGACGGGGTGCGGCTCACGCGGCGGCGGTCGCCGCCGCCCGGGCCCACCGGTCGACTTCCATCAGCCCGTCCAACGTCGGCTCCGCGGCGAAGGGGTGTTCTTCCAACGCCGCTTCGCACAGGCGGGCGATGTCCGGGAAACGGATCTCGCCGTTCAGGAAGCGGGCGACGGCCACCTCGTCCGCGGCGTTGAGGGCGGCGCCGGCGGTGCCGCCCCGCTCCGCGACCCGCGTGCCGAGGTTCAAGCCGGGGAACGCCTCGCGGTCGGGCGGTTCGAAGGTGAGTTCAAACGCCTTCGTCCAATCGAACTTCGCCGTCGGGCCGGGGCGACGGTCAGGGTGCGTGAGGGCGTACTGAATCGGCAGCTTCATGTCCGGCGGGGACAGTTGCGCCAACACGCTGCCGTCGACGTACTCCACGAAGCTATGCACCACGCTTTGCGGATGCACGACGACGTCGATGGCGCCGGCGGGTAGGTCGAACAGCCAGCGGGCTTCGATCAGTTCGAACGCCTTGTTGAGCATCGTGGCGCTGTCCACGCTGATCCGCCGACCCATCTCCCAGGTCGGGTGGGCGAGGGCGTCGGCGGGGGTGACGTCGTGCAGCGACGCCGCCGACCGACCCCGGAACGGCCCGCCGCTGGCGGTGAGGATCACCCGCCGCACCTGATCCCGGCGACCGGCGAGGAGCGCCTGGAAGATCGCGTTGTGTTCGCTGTCCACCGGCAGCAATTCGGCGCCGGTTTCCGCAGCTCGCTTCATCACCAGCGGGCCGGCGACCACCAGCGTCTCCTTGTTCGCCAACGCGACCCGCTTGCCGGCGTCCACCGCCGCCCAGGTCCCCCGCAGGCCCGCGGCGCCGACGATGGCGCTGAGCACCGCGTCCGCGTCCGGATGGGCCGCGACCTCCTCCACCGCCTTCGGGCCGAACCGCACCTCGCAGCCGGAAGGAAACGCGGTGCGATCGACGGCGTCGGCGACTGATTCGTCCGCCAGCACGGCGATCGTCACGTCGTGCGTGCGGCACTGCCGGGCCAGCGTTTCCCAGGAGCGGTTCGCCACGAACGCCAGCGGGATCAGCTCTTTTCGGGCGGCGAACACGTCGCAGGCGCTGGTCCCGATGGACCCAGTCGAACCCAGCACGACCACCCGGGACGGGCGGGGCGCCGGGGACGAATCAGCGGACACGGGCGGGGCCGGGGGACGGGCGGAATCGGACGGGCGGAATCGGACGACGCCGGCACGATAGAAGCCGATCGGCCGCCCCACAACGTCCGCGGGGGAAGGCGAGGTTTGCGGGGTGCGACGCGGCGGTGGGCGCGGGGTGGGGCGGTCGGGCAGATTGACCGCCCCCGCGGGTCGCTTAGGGTTGTCGGTTCGCCGCCCGGTTCGCTTCGTGCGAGCCCGGCGCCGCGGCCGTCGCATTCTCGACCGCCCGTTCCCCGCAGCCGCCCGCAGCCGCCCGCCGTGCCCGACGCCCCCCGCGACCCCGCCGGCGAGTTCGTTCCGCCCGAACCCACGCCCCCCCCGGCTGATAACGGCTCCGGCACGCCGCCCGTGGCCGATCAGGGCCAGCCCGCGGGCAAAGGCAAAGCGCCCGGCAAGACGAACCGCCCCGGCCCCGGCAACCTGCTGTGGTTGGGACTGGTGGGCGCCGCGGTGCTGGGGCTGGTGGCCCTGACCACCTCCGGGCGGGGCGGGACGGAGATGACCCCGCAGCAGTTCCGCGACCTGATCGACGACGGGACCCTCACCGCGGAGAACACCCGGAAGGTCCGGCTGGGCACCGCCGCAATTACCTTCCTCGGCCCGCCGGGGCTGGCCGTCGATCCCGACGCCGGCGAAACCGACCCAACGGATGATCAGACCCCCGCCAAGGCAACGACGGAGCCGGAGAAAGAGATCGCGACGGGCGAGGACGGCAAGCCGCTGCCGACCGCCTACCAAGTGAATATCTATCCGCTGGCGTCCGACACCCGGGCGGAGCTGGAGACGAAGTTGTCGACGCTCGGCTACACCGCGTCCGGCCCGCCCTCGGAATGGGCCGGGCTGGCGGTTTTATTCCTGCCGATCCTGTTGCTGGTGGGGATTCTAGTGCTGGCGCTCCGCAAGTTTGGAGGCCCCGGGGCCGCGATGAGCTTCGGTAAAAGCCGCGGCCGGTTGGCGGCCCAGGACGACGTGGAGATCACATTCGCGGACGTCGCCGGCATCGACGAGGCGAAGGAGGAATTAAAAGAGGTCGTCGACTTCCTCAAGACGCCGCAGAAATACCAGGCGCTGGGCGGTCGCATCCCGCGGGGCGTGCTGCTGGTCGGTCCGCCGGGCACCGGCAAAACGCTGTTGGCGAAGGCCGTGGCGGGCGAGGCGGGGGTGAGTTTCTTCAGCCTGTCCGGCAGCGACTTCGTGGAGATGTTCGTCGGCGTCGGCGCCGCCCGCGTGCGGGATATGTTCAAACAGGCCGGCGAAAAGGAGCGGGCGATTATCTTTATCGACGAACTCGACGCCCTGGGCAAAGCCCGCGGCAACGGCGCCCCCGGCGGGCACGAGGAGCGCGAGCAAACCCTCAACGCCCTGCTGGTCGAGATGGACGGCTTCGACAGCGGCCAATCAATTATCGTGATGGGCGCCACCAACCGCCCAGAAACGCTGGACCCGGCGTTGTTGCGCCCCGGCCGGTTCGACCGCACCGTGACCGTCGATCGCCCCGATAAAGCGGGCCGGTTCGCGATCCTGAAAGTGCACGCCAAGCGGATCACGCTGGGCGAAAAGGTGGACTTGGAACGGATCGCCGGCATCACGCCGGGCTTTGTCGGGGCGGACCTCGCCAACCTGATGAACGAGGCGGCGCTGCTTGCCGCCCGCGGCGGTCAGTCTTCGGTCTCGATGACGGAGTTAGAAGAGGCGATCGAGCGAGTCGTCGCCGGCCTGGAAAAGGGCACCCGACTGATCCACGACGAGGAAAAGGAGCGGGTCAGCTATCATGAATGCGGCCACGCTTTAGTGGCGTGCAGCCTGCCGCACACCGACCCGGTGCATAAAATCAGCATCATCCCCCGCGGCATGGGCCTGGGATATACGCTGCATTTCCCCGCGGACGAGCGGATGCTCACCACCCGCACCGAACTGTTTAATCGGATCTGCTGTTTTCTCGGCGGCATCGCCGCGGAAGACCTCGTCTATGAGGAGGCCAGCACCGGCGCCCAGAACGATCTGCAACGCAGCACGGATATCGCCCGCCGGATGGTCACGGAGTTCGGCATGAGCGAGGCCCTCGGTCGCGTGCACTATTCCGACGCCCGCAGCAGTTTCCTCGGCCCGCAATCGTCCGGCGACGGCTTCCATGCGGAGCAGACTCTCCGCCAGATCGATCTCGAAGTTAAAGCGATTATCGACCGCGCCGGCGCCACCGCCGCCGAGATCCTCGCCGCCCGCCGCGGCTTGCTGGACCGCATGGCGAAGGAATTATTGGAGGTGGAGGTGATGGACGCCGCCCATTTAAAGCGCCTGCTGGACGAAGACGCCACCGGCCCGCGGTTGAGCCTGGGCACCAAAGCGGCCGGGTCCTCCGGGGTGAAGAGAACCCTCCCGCCCGGCGTGCCGGCGGAGATCGAACTGCCCACGCCGGAAGAGGCCACCGACGAAACGGGCGGCATCGACGTGGCGTGAGCGGCCGCCCCCGCGGGTCCCGCCGGACGGTAAGCTGTTCGATCCCATCCTGCTCCGCCGCCCCATGACCGCCGCCCTCGCTCCGCCGCCGACCGCTCCGCCCCGGCCGATCGCCTCCGTTCCGGCGGTGCCGAGTCCGGCCCGCGTCGCCCCGCCGCCGCGGATGACGCGGACTCAGTTTGAAGAGGCCGCCGAGAACACCGCCACCCGCTGCGAGTGGCTTGGCGTGGTCGGCCACACGCCCAACGGGGAGCCGCTGGGGGCGGTCGCCCCCGTGTTCGGCTACAACGACGACGGAACCCCCGCCATGCCGAACGCCGTTCACAGCGATCTGCTCCGCAATCTCACGGAGCCCATGTTCCAGTTGGATCGTGACCAGTGGCGGTGCGACTCCCAAGGCATCGAGATTCGCTCCCCCACCGGCCGCGGGCGGTTCCCGGACCTGGTCCTCACCCGCGAACCGGCCGTCTGGGTGCCGCATCCGCGGAACGTGCGGCTGGTCCTCACGAACCCCTCCGTCGTCGTCGAGGTTCTCTCCGACAGCACCGCCGGCACCGATCTGGGCGAGAAGCGGGCGGACTATCTCGCCTGCCCGACCGTCACCGACTACCTCGTCGTCGCCCAGGACGAGCCGTTGGTTCTGCACCACAGGCGGGGCGGCAGCGAACCGACCCGGCGTGGCGGGTGACGCGGGTGGAAGGGTTGGAGGCGACGGTCGAACTGACGGCGCCGGCGCTGGCGTTGCCGCTGGCGACGATCTACGCCCGCATCTTCCCCGCCCCCGCATGAGCGCCGCAGAGCCGCCCGCCGGCGCCGTGACGACCTTCACCCGCACGCGACACGTCCTCGCCCGGCTCCTGGAGCCATGGGTGTGGGCGCTGGCGGGGTTGGGGGCGGTGTTGATCGCGGTTCCCGGGCCGGCGTATCAGCTTCCGCCGGAGCGGCACCCCGCGCGACCCGGGGGGGCGGGTCCCCCGTCGAACCTCAACTATGCCGACGTGGTGGACTGGCGGGTCCGGGCTCACCCCGCCGCGGGGGTCTGGGTGGGGGCGCCGGACTCCGGCATCTCTGTTTGGCACGGCCGGGCGGTGACAGGGTGGCTGTCCCGCGAGAAACCTGGACCGCCCCCGGCCCCCGCGGCCTCCGCCGATTGGACTTGGCGGTCTGAACCGTGGGGGCTGCGGGTTCGCCGTGGGGAGCAAACGTACGAATCCGCCCGTCCGCCGCGGACTTTCGAGATGTCGTTAGCCGCCGTCGGGATCGGCTGGCTGGCGGGTCTGCCGCTGCTCTGGTCGCTCGTCCGGCTGTGGATCGGCGTGCGGGGCGGGTGGGGCGACCCGCAACCGGCGGGGCGGTGGCGGCGTGTTTCGCGTCCGTGGGCGGCGACGCTCGTCAGCCTCGCCGCCGCCGCGGTCTGGGCCGGCGGCGGGCTGGGCGAACGCGAAACCGGCCCCACCGTGGCGGAGGTGAAGGTGACCGTCGCTGCACGCCGGTCGCCGTTCACCCCGCTCCACCCGCGGTTTCTGCGGGTCGTGGTCGATCGACCTGACGCCGCCCCGCCCGATGACGCAGCGGCGGGGCGCGGCCGTTTTCGGCTCTCTCCGCTGGGGCGTGCGAACGGAACGCCGGGCGCCGGCGCTGGATCTGTATGGATTCGATGAGCCGTTTGACGTCCGGATCTATGACTCGGACAACCCGCACATCGGCGTGCGAACCGGCTTCGACCTCTCCCTCTGGTACGTCTTCCTCCCCGCAGGCCTGTGGAGCGGCGTCGCGCTCTGGCGAACCCGGCGCGGCGCCCGGGCCGGACGCATGCGTCCGGCGTAGGCGGGGGATAGGGTGAGTGGATGCCCGCCCCGATTGAAGACACCTACGCCGAAGCCTTTCGCAGCCTGTTCGCGGAGGTGATCGTCACCGCCCGCGACCGCGTCTGGCTGGATCACGCCTGCGCAACGCGACCGGGCACGCCAGCAGCACGATTCTCTGCGACTGCGAAGCGGGCGTCGCCTCCCTACCTCGACCCCGCCGACACCCCGGACGGCCGCCCCGGGGCCGTGCTGCAATTTCACGTCCCCCGCTTTCGCAAGGACCGGGAGCAGGCTCTCTATCAATCGCTGCTCGCACGAGTCAGTCAGAACGTCCTCACCTGCCCCACCGCGGCGGCGTTCAGTCCGATGGCGGACGATGTGGCCGCCGGACGGTCGATCCCGCTGGGGCGGAAGATCGCCTACTTCGGCGACGGGCACGAGTTCGAAGACCGCCGCCACGGCCGGGACGTGTGGGTCATCCCGATTCTCGCCGGCGAGTTCGTGATGGACCGCGACTTCGGCTTCCGCGACGGGATCATGGGCGGGAACCTCTGGTTCCTGGGCGAAACGGCCGACGCCGCCCTCGACGCCGGCGCCGCCGCGGTCGCCGCGGTCGCGGCGTGCGACGGCGTGATCGCCCCCTTCCCCGGCGGCCTCGCCGGGTCGCGCCAGCAAGGCGGGATCGCAGTATAAGTTCCTCATCGCCAGCACCTTCGCGGAGTGGTGCCCGACGTTGAAAGCGGAATTGGGCGAGAAAAGCCTCGTGCCGGACGGCGTCACGTCGATACAGGAGATCATCATCAACGGCCGCGATCTCGACACGGTCGAAGGCCGCCACCTATGCGGCGATCGACGCCGCGAAGCACACACCGGGCCTGCGACTCATCCGCGCCGGCAACTACGACGGACGGCTCGGCAAGAGCTTTATCCCGCTAATCCCGGCTCGACGCCGTGGGAGGGTAGCGTTCCGCACGTTACTGCGTCATCCCCTGACACCGCCGGCAGGCGTACATCGTCCGGCCGCCGAGTTCCCAGACAGACGTCTCGTCCCGCACCGCGGGCAACGCGGCTGGCGATAGATCCGGAAGCGCTCCAGCCCGTGGAGTTCCGCCCGCGGTTTGCCCGCCTCCCGGGCGGTGCGGGTGACGATCTTGCCGTACCTCAAGCCGGTCTTCATCTGACGCTTCGTCATCCGCCAGAGGGCGTCGAACTCCTCGTCGGTCAGGCTGTTCGCGGGGCGGGTCGGGTCCATTTCAGTTCATAGAACGTCTCCGCCCGGAAGATATTGCCGACGCCGGAGATGACCGGCTGATCCATGATCAGCGCCCCCGCCGGCTTCTTCGACTTGGCGAACGCGGCCCGGACCTTCGCCTTCTCGTCGCCCGGCCGCGGGGCGAGCGGGTCGGGGCCGAGGCGACTTAGAATCCGTTCGCCCGTCGGCCGCGATCGATCGTCTCGCAGGCGGTCGGGCCGCGAAGATCGAACCCGACGGCGGGGCCGGGGTCCGTCACCCCGGGGGTGTTCGGCAGCGGCGACGGCGCCGCCGTCGGGCCGCGATCATCCGCACCCGCACGGCCCCGACAGGGTCCGGCGCGGCGGGTCGTCAGCGGGTGACCTTGCCGTACCGACCGAGATGAACGTGCACGCCGCGGGTTCGCTTCCGGTACGGCGCCCCGACGGCGCCCGCGGGTCCGCCGCCGATCGCGCGAACCAGTAGAACAGGTGCTTGCCGAGCGCCGACACGTCGCCGAGCAGCTCGCCCGTCCACCGCGTTCGCCCCGGTCGCGAACCGCCCCTGCGGGCTGCTGACACGTCCATCGCGTGCCCCGTGAACGCCGCCGTGTGCTGGGCCGCGAGGTGATGAACCTTGTGCCCCTCGGGCATGAGGACGACTGGGGATGAGAGGTTTCGGATTGAAGATGGGAAGAACCGCCGCACGCCCGCCGTCGTCACATCCCACATCCCACATCTCCAATCCGACATCCCGCTCAGTCGCCGCCCACGCCGCTGAGCCAGACGAGGAACGCCACCGCCAGCGCGACCATGCCGGTCACCTGGATGATCCCGCAGATCAATTCCCCGTGGGGGATGAAGAGCAGCGACCAAGGACCCGCACATCACCATCACGGTGATCTCCGCGATGCGGGCGCCGAGCCGGCGACTGTCGGTCAGCAGCCGGCTGCGGGCCCGATTGACGATGCGGTCCGCCTGATCCGGATCGCAGCCGGCGGCGATCAACCGGGCGCGGACCTGGTGCGGCGTGCCGCGGGTTTTCAACGCCCGCACCGCCGCGGCGATGCGGTCCGCCTCCGTCGGCGTCCGGCGGGTCGGTTCGCCCCCGCCGGCCTCCGCGGGCGGTGTGGCCGGCGGCGGAACCGGGTCTGCGAGCAGGGCGGCGTCACTCATCGGTCGGGGCCGGCTCGGCTTGCGGTTCTGCGACGCCGGGCTCCTCGATCACCACCCGCACGCCGGCGGCTTTCAACGCCTCAAGCGGCCCCGCGGCGGCCTCCCCGAGCGGGTTGCCGATCAGATGCAGCCGCAGATAGGGGGCGAACCGGCGGGGACCCGCTGCGTCGGCGGTCGCGGCGGCGGCCAGCGGAGACAGGTCCGTGATGCGATTCCCGTTCAGAATGAGGAACCGCAGGTCCTTCAGCGTCGCGAGCGGGGCCACGTCGTCAATCTTGTTGTCCGACAGCGTCACGGCGCTGAGCCATTTCAACTCCGACAGCGGCCCGACGCCCGTCACCGCGTTCCCCGACAGGTCCAGCGAGGTGAGCCGGTCCAGATCCTCCAGCGGCCCGAGGTTCGAGACGCGATTGTTCTTCAAATACAACGCCGAGAGCCGTGCCAGCCCGGACAGCGGGCCGAGGTCCGTCACGCGATTCCCATCCAGTTTGAGGTATTGGAGGGCCGCCAGCTCGGACAGCGGGTCCAGCGACGTGATCGCATTCCCGGCAAGGTTCGCCGATTGCAGGTTCGCCAGCCCGGCGAGCGGGGCGAGGTCCTTGATCTGATTGTTCGACAGATCAACCAGTGCCAGATTGACGCACCCTTCGAGCCCGTCGAGCCGGCGGATCGTTCCGCCCGGCGCCCGCAGGAAGTACAGGTTCCGCAGGTCTTTGGGGGTGAGATCGGCCTCCGCATCGAGTCGCAGTTCCGCACGGACGGCGGCCTCCAACGCCCGGTCCGGCACCAGCCGCGGGGTCGGACGGGGGGCGACGAGCGGGTCGCGGCCGGTCTCGTGGGATGCTGGCCCGTCGGCGTGCGGCCCGTCGGTGTTCGGCCCGTCGGCGACGGCGACGCCCGCGGTCAGCCCGGCGGCGAGTCCGGCGGCGATCAGCAGCATCGGGCGGTGGGCCATCAGCGGGGCGGGGTCGGCGGCGGGACGTGGGGCCGCTCCGGACCGGGGGACGTGTGGGTCCGGAGGGGCGTGCGGGGGGGCTTTGGTAGTGTACGAGCCCCTTTCCCGGCCCCACAACCGCCGCCCCCACAACCGGCGCCGGTCCCGCCGGTTCCGGTTCTCGCCCGGTCGATCGCCCCGTGCCGAAACTCCCGCTCCTCGGCAATCATCAGAAGTGCTGGGTCCGCGGCCGGCACGCGGTCGCGGGGGCGCTGCGGGCCGGCTGGGTTCCGCACGAAGTGCGGATCGCGGAGACCGCCGACCCGGCAATCGCCGACGAAGTGACGCTGGCCTGCGAGGCCCGCGGCGTGCCGGTGATCCCGTCCCACGCGGCGAACCTCACGAAGCTGTGCGGCGGGGCGGACCACCAGGGGTTCGCGGCGAAGATGCCGCCCTTCCCCTACGCCGACGCCGACGCACTGTTCAATCCCCCGCCGCCCCTCACCGTGGCGCTGGACGGCGTGCAGGATCCGCACAACCTGGGAGCCGTGCTGCGGGGCGCCGCGGAGTTCGCCGCGGACGCCGTCCTGCTGCCGAGCGCCGGGGCCGCGGGCGTCAGCGCCGGGGCGGTGCACAGCGGAGCGGGGGCGGTCGGGGCGACGCCGGTCGCGCGGGTCGGCAACTTCGCGGGAGCGCTCTCCAGCCTGCAAGCGAAGGGCGTGCGGGTGGCGGCGGCGACGCTCTCCGGGGACGCGGTCGCCCCCTGGGAGGCGGATCTGGTCGCCACGCCAAAGTGCCCGTTGGCGCTGGTGGTCGGGGCGGAGTGGCGGGGCGTCTCCCCGGAGGTCGCGGCGCTGGCGGACGTGCGGGTTCGCCTGCCGACCGGCCCGGTGGGCAGCCTCAACGCCGCCGTCGCCGCGGGCGTGCTGCTCTATGAGGTCCGCCGCCCGGCCGGCACGTCCGCGGAGGCGACGGGATGATCGGGCGGCCGTGTGAAGACGGGTTGAAGATCGATTCGGCGGTCACCGACGCCTTCCGATCCGCCCCCGCACCCGGCACGATGCGGTTCCGCCCGTCTTGCCCGCTCCCCTGTCGATGGCCTGTCACGTCCCCGCCCCGCTGCTGATCGCCGTCGCATTGGCGGCTGCGCTGGCGGTCGGGTGCGACGCTGAACGGGCGGAGAAGCGGCCGAGATCGGCGAAGTCGTCCGATCTGCCGGGGGCGTCGCGGGCGAGGCGCCCGGCGGTCGAGCGGGGCGCCAAGTCTCTGTCCGACCGGCTCCGGGCCGCCCCGGGCGAGTGGCCGAACCTGCACGGACCCGGCGGGCGGAACGTCGCCACGGATCGCGATCTGAATTGGGATTGGCCGGAGAGCGGCCCGCCGGTCGCTTGGCGGGTTCCCTGCGGCACTGGGTATAGCTGCCCGGTGGTCGCGGAGGGCGCGGTCGTGTTACTGCACCGCGTCGGCCCGGACGTGGGGCCGTTCGCCGCCAGCGCCGCGGCGTTGGGGGGAGAGGAACCGACCGAGCGGCTGGCGTGGTTCGATCTGAACACCGGCGCCCCCGGCCCGACCGCCGACGTGCCGGCCAGGTTTGAATCGGAGTTCCCCGGGCACAGCGGCGCCCCGTACGCCACCCCGGCGATCGGCGCCCGCGGCGCCGACGGCGTGCGGCGGGTCTACGCTTACGGCGCCGCGGGCACCCTGCGGGCCGTCGATTTCGATACCGCCGAACCCCTCTGGACCCGCGATCTCGCCGCGGAGACGGCGCCCGCTCAGAAGCCGTTCGCCACCTCGTCCAGCCCCGTCCTGTTTGATGCGGACGACGGCCGCGAGCGGGTGCTGATCGCCACCGGCGGGACGGAGCCCAACACCGGCCTGACCTGCCTGGACGGCGCCACCGGCGAGGTCGTCTGGCAGGCGATCGACGCCCGCGAAAGCTACTCGACCCCGCTGCTGTTCCCGGCCCCCGGCGCCGCGGACGGGCGGCGGTTCGTCGCGGCGCTGATGAAGACCCGCCTGATCGTCGCCGACCCCGCGACCGGGGAGGAATTCGGCTCGCTGCCGTTCGAACTGCGGACCGTGGACGCCATGAACGCGACCAGCCCCGCGGTGTCCGGCGACGTGCTGTTCGTCGGCAGCGGGCCGAGCGGCCGGACCGCCGGCTGCATGGCCGCCCGCGTCGGGCCGGACGGCTCCCTGACCGAATTGCTGGCGCAACCGCCGCGGACTCGACCCGCAGTACAACTCGCTGGTCGCGGCGGGCGGGCATGTGTACGGGTTCGGTTCGAACCTCGAACAAGCAGCAGAAGTTACGGTGTCTGGACCTGTCCGACGGCACGCTGTCCTGGCTGTGGGACGACGACCTGCGACGCGGCCACCTCCTCGCCGCGGACGACACGCTGCTGGCCCTCGGGGAGCGGGGCGGACTGGCGGCGCTGGACCTCGATCCGACCGAGCCGACGCTGATCGCCCGCTCCGTCGGACCCGTGGTCGAGGGCGTGTGCTACACGACCCCCGCCCTCGCCGACGGGCGGTTGCTGGTCCGCACGGAGGTGGAGATGGTCTGCTTCGACCTGCGAACCGGCCCCAACGGGCGATGAGGCCGCGGCCCAGCGTCCCGGACGCTTCAAGCGTCCGGGACGCTGGGTTGATTCGCCCGCCCGACCGCTCGGCTCCGCTCACACGATCGAGTTGACCAGCCGGTCGATCTCTTCCAACTGAGCTTCGATGCGGGGGGTGACGGTGGTTTTCTCCCGCCAGGCTTCCAGCGCCTCGACGCAGTCGCCGCAGAACGCGGCGCCCACGTCGTTCCGCAGGATCGCCCGGGCCTTCTCCCAGGGCATGCCGTCGCGGTAGGGGCGGTCGGCGGTGAGGGCTTCGCAGACGTCCGCGACCGCCAGCAGGCGGGCCTCGGTGGGCAGTTCGTCGCCGGTCGTGCGGTGGTGATAGCCGCGGCCGTCGAGCCGTTCGTGATGGGCGCAGGCCACGTCCGCGACCCGCTCGAAGTCGTGCACGCGGTTGAGGATCTGCTCGGAGAACTCCGGGTGCTTGCGGATCTGGGCGTACTCGTCGTTCGTCGGCCGGCCCGGTTTGTCGAGGATCATGTTCGAGACCCCCAGCTTGCCGAGGTCGTGCAACAGCCCGGCCCGCCGCAGGTCGCGGAGCATCACCGTGGGCAGCCCCAGTTCCGAACCGATGCCCACGGCGATGTTCGCCACGCCTTCGCTGTGTTTGTGGGTCCAGGGGCTTTTGGCGTCGACGACTTTCGCGAACGCTGCGCAGACGCGGTCCAGCTCGTCCTCGTCGGTCACGCGGGCGGCGTCCGCCGGTTCGATCTCCGCGAGTTGGGCGTGCAGATCGCCGGTGGTCAGGCGGGTCCAGAACGGTTCGTCGTCCGCCAGATCGACCAGCGCGTCCACCAGGCGCGGTTCGAACCAGGTGCCGCGACGCAGTTCGGCCACGCCGATCGCCCCCCGCGGTCCCAGTTGATTCAAAAACACTTCGACCGTCTGGGCGAGCCCGGCCAGACGGGCGGCGATCGGGATCTCCTCGCCTTTCGCCCCGGTCGGATGGCCGCCGCCGTCCCAGTGTTCGTCGAGGTGACGAACGGCTTGGGCGGCGGACTCCGGGAACCGCAGCTCCCGCATGATGTCCGCCCCGCGTTCGCAGCGGGTTTCGATCAGCGCCTGCTCCCCCCGCTTGCCGCTGCGGGCGAGCGCGGCGAACCGCATCACCCGGGTGAACAGCCCGGCGCCGGGGGCGACGTGCGAGCTGACGAACTGAAACTTGCTTTGCGCCCGCCGCCAGTCAACGGTCTTGATGTCATGCTTGACGGTGCGGTCGTCGGCGCCGAACAGCCACGTCATCTTCGCGGCGTTGGAACTACAGCCGAGGTCCTTGAGCAGCGTGGCGTAGAACACGTCCGCCCGCACTTCGCTCCCCAAACCGAGCTTCACCGCGAGCTTCGAGGCGATCAACGCGCTGCGGGCGCAGTGGCCGGCGGGCTGGCCCTCGGTGAGATCCAGCGCCGTGGACATCGCGGCGAGCAGTTCGGACAGCCGGATCGACGTGTTGGTAAACAGCCGCCCCGGCGTGGCGACCTCCGACAGCCGGACCGGTGCGGTCGCCCCGGCCTGAGAAGCGGAACGGGCCGGAGCGAGAGTGACGGGCACGGCGAATGGTCGGCTGGGAGGGGCGGGGCCGACGAACCTAGATCACGCCCCGGCGCCAGGTCGGATCATTCCGGCCCGACGTCTGCGGACGGCTCGTAGGCTTTTCGCCCCCGGACCCGCAATCGGACTTCGCCACGCCGACGCTCACGCCCGCAGCCCGTCGATCGCCCGGCCGTCGCGTTTGGCCGGGCCGAGCCGGCGGGCCACGCCCATCCCGGCGAGCAGCGTGTTGTACACGTCCAGCCCTTCCGCCCCGACGTCCACCACGCCGCCGGTTTTGAACCGCCCGCCGGCGCCGGTGATCGCGTGGAACACGCCGGACAGTTCCCGCTTCACGTCATTGTGGCGGCCGTCGCCGGACTCCGTGGAGATGGTGATCAGGGCGTTCTCCAGCACGGTCTTGCCGTTCGCCTCGCGGGCCTCCTCGCCGGCTAATTGCGTCATGAAGTACGCGAGTTCCCGCATCTTCAGGTGGGCGTGGGCTTTGAGCGCCTCGTTCGGCTGGTTCTCCCGAAACTTGTGCCACCACTCGTGGCTGCACCCGCCGGAGCCGCCGCGGCCGAGCTGCTGTTTGTCGTCGAAGGTGAACACCTTGCGGCCGTCGTATTCGTAGTCGCCGGTCAGGCGGATCCGTTCGCCGGCGGCGAGGTAGGTGAGGGAGCCGAACCGCACCCGGTCCGTGAGGATCGCGTGGGCGTACAGGTCCGCGGTGAGCCGCCATTCGCCGGTGAGGTCGGCGAGGGTGATATCGATTCCCTGGCCGCCCGGGTCGGCGTCGTCGCCGTGGCGGAGCTTGGACGGGGGCGGGGCGGACGGCTCCTTGAGGAGCACGCCGGCGCTGGCTTTGGCGGCGGCCTCCGCCTCAAACGCGACGGTGCGGCGCTCATATTCGCGGACCCGGTCGAGGTGATCCGCCAGCCGTTCGCGGCTGGCGGCGCCGAGCGGCCCGCGGGGGCCGGCGAGGAACTTCGTCTGCATCGCCACCGCGTCCAACACGCTGCGGGTGAGTCGTCGCCGACGCCGATCGTCCGGCCCCCGGTTCGCCCCGGTCCCGTTCGCCCCGGTCCCGTTCGCCCCGGTCCCGTCGGTGCCCGCCTGCGCGCCGAACACGCGGGCGAACAACTGGCCGGGGCTCTCCTGCATCGGGGCTGCGACGGTGCCGTTCTCCCGGTAGCTGTGCACATACCGGCTGATCCGCGACCGGCGGAAGTACGTCCCGGCGACCAGCGTGGGGATTACGCCGTCGGCCCCGTCGCCGGGGGGGCGACCGGCGTTTGGGTCGGCGGCGTGCAAATGAACGGCGTGGCGGATCAGTTGGTCGAGGCTCGGCCCGCCGCTTTTGGCGTCGCCGTCGGGCGGTTCGGCGGTGAACGCTCCGCTCGCCCCGTCGAAGTGGGCGTTGATGCCCCTCGCGTCGCACCGCACCTGATCGACGTTCCGCAACACCGCCAGCTTGTCCGCCAGCGGCGCCAGCGGTTCGAGCACGCCCTCCAACCGCCCGTTCTTCGTCGCTTCCGCCTGCACCGGCGCCGGGATGCCCAATCCGAAGAACAGGTTGAAGGCCCGCACCGGCACGCCCCCCGCCGCCGTCGGCGCCGCGGACAGCGCCGGCGCCGCCGCGGCGATCTTCGCCCCCAGCATCTCCTCGAAGAACGGCAGCCCGATCGCCGCGGCGCCCAATCCCGTGCCGAACGCACGAAGGACCGAGCGACGCGGCAGCGGCGTGCGGGAGGTGGCGGCTTGGGGCGTCATGGGAGGGCGATGGGGAGGGGCGTGATGAGCCCGACGCGCGAGCGTCGGCCGTCGGCGCAGCCCGACGAATCGTTCGTGCACGTCCCGCTCGCTGCGTTCGCGGGCCGGAGCTTGCGCTCCGGGCTCAATCTAATGTTCCGTCGCCGCGGTCGTGATCAACGCACTCCCCGCGATCGCGGTCATCAGGGAGCGATACGAGCCGGGGCCGTACGGGGCGTCGGCGGCCCATGCGGCGTCGTGGATCGCCTGCACGCTCGGTTCGTCCGCGGGGGAGAGCGGGCGGCCGATCGCGAACTGCGTCAGCTTGCGGGTCAGGCCGCGTCGGATCGGTTCGCCGGCGGCGAGCAGGTCCAGGAACTCCGCCGTCGAAGCGAACGTCGCCGTCCCCCCGCCGCCCGGCAGTTTCACCGTGCCGTCCGACCGCAACGCGTTGCCGTGGTGGTCCTTGCGGCGGAACGAACCCAGTCCGTCGTAGTGTTCGAAAGCAAATGCGAACGGCTCGAACTGCACGTGGCAGCCCGCACAGGAGGCGTCCTTGAGGCGGTCCTCCGCCATCCGCCGTTGCGACAGGCCCGGCTTCGCCGGTTTGGGCGTGGTGTCCACGCCCGGCGGGGGATCGCTCACGTCGCCCAGCAACAGATCCCGCAGCACGAACAGCCCCCGCGACACCGTGCCCGCCTCGTCCCCGCCGACCGTCAGCGTCGCCCCCTGCGTGAGCAATCCGCGACGCGTCGGCTCCTCCGTCAGATCGACCCGCCACGGCGACGCCGCCCGCTCCGCGACCTCCTCCGCGGTCAACGCCCGGTCGTAAATCGCGACCCGGTGCAGCGTGCCGAGCCACGGCCGGTCGTCCCCAATCTCCCCGCCCAGCGCCAGCCGGAACCCGTCGTCCCAGTTGTCGAACGAACCCTCGGTGTTGCGATTACCGCGTATCTCTCCGTCCACCCACAGCCGGGCGAGCCCGGTTGAACGGCGGGTGAAGAGGACGTGCGTCGGCCGATCGGTCCGCACCGCGTCGTCGGACGCGGTCGAGGGCAGCCCGTTGCGGTCGGTGTTGACGGTGGTCCGCAGGCGGGCGTCGTACCGGCGTTCGTCCTGGGCGAGGGTGACGTTTCGCTTCACGGAACTGCCGGAGAGCGTCACGATCCGGGCCGGCCCCTGCTGCCGGTCGGTCGCGGGGGTGACCCAGGCCTCGATCGTCACCTCGCCGGCTCGCTTCAAGGCCGCGGTCAGTTCCCTCGCCGGGCGGCGGGAGGAGATCCGTGACGGCCCGCGGAGCGCCAGCCCGCCCGGCACGCGGACCGCCTTCGAGTTCCCCGAGATCACCAGATCCAGCGGCTCGGCCGCCCCCGAGCGGTCGTGCACCGTGCTCCCCTCCCCGGCGAAGTCGTACAGGGCGACCACGCCGTCCGCCTCCGGCGGCGGGATCAGCACGGCGGTCTCCCCGATCGTGCGCCAGTCGAGTCCGTAATGGGTCGCCAGCCGCGGGGTGAGGAACGCGGTTCCCTCCGTGAGCAACGCGGTCAGCGATCGGTCGCGGCCGTCCGCGGCCGGGCTCCAGGCGACGTGATTGAAGAACGCGAGCGTCTCCCGCCGCATGTCCGCGGCGAGGGCGGGATCCCAGCGGGGGAAGCGATCGGCGTTCGGATCGAGGGCGTCCAGACGGTCGAGGTTCAGCCATTCCCGGGCGAACCGGGCGCTGCGTTCGCGGGCTCGCGGATCGTTCAACAGTCGGGCGATCTGCGCCGCGACGGCTTTCTGACCGGCGGGGGAGTCCGATAGTTCGCCTCGCCGGGCGGCGGCCCGCAGTTCCGCGTCCGGCGGCGCCCCCCACAGCGAATAGCTCAACCGAGCGGCCAGTTCGTCCCCCGTGACCGGCCGGGTCGCGCCGTCGCCCCGCTGCGTTTCGATCCGGTACAGGAATCGCGGCGATTGCAGCATCGTTTCGAGCACGAAGCCCAGCGCCTCCGTCTCGTCGCCGCCCTCCGCGGCGACGGCGTCGGCGACCGCGGCGAACGCCGCGGTCTCCTCCTCCGACAGCGGCCCCCGCAGCGCAACCGCCCCGAGCGCCGCGATCCGCTCCGTCCGCGACGCTCCGGAGGCGTGTCGATCGAGCAGCGCCGGCAGGTCCGCCCGCCGCACCGCGAGCCGGGCGAGACCCGCGTACGCCTCCACGTGGGCGAGATCGACCGCGAGATTGTACGAGGTGTTGTGGAAGCCGTCGGCCCGCAGGTCGCGGGGCAACCGGCGGGCGGCGTCCGCGGACAGATCGACGCCGACGACCGCCTGCACGCTGGCGACGTACTCCGGCGTCGTCAGGCGCCGCACCCAGCCGGCGCCCGGCGCCGCGGCGCCGGAGGCGCGGAGCACCGCCCACGGCCGGGACATCGGCCAGGCGGCGCCGGCGTCGATCCAGCGTTTCAAAACCGCCTTCTCCGCGGCGGAGAGCGGCGGGCCGTCCGGCGGCATCGCGTCGCTCTCGACGTGGAGCCACAGCGGGCTGTCGTCGCTCTTCCCAGCGACGACCGTCGCCCCGCCCGATCCGCCCGCGGCGAGCCGATCCCGGTGGGACAGATCGAACCCGCCCTGCCGCGACGTCGGCCCATGACACTCCAGACAGCGCACCGCCAGGATCGGGGCGACCTCGGCGAGGAAGCGGCGTTCCGCCCCGGTCGTCACCGGTTCCTCCGCGAACGCCCCGCCCGCCCCGAGCGCCGCGAACGCTCCCACACACAGGCTTGCCGCGGCGAAGAGTCGGGGCGCAGCGAACACGCGGGGCGGCCGGAAGCGAAGGGAACGGCGTCGTTCGATGCGACGGTACCCAGCGGCGTGGGGCGGGGCAATCCGGGGGGCGGCGAGGCGACCCCTGGGGCTCCCGCGGCAGGGACGGAGTGCTACCCTAGGCCGCCCTTCCCGCACGTCCCCCCGCCGCCATGACGCTCGCCGATCTCCCCGCCGTCGCCGCCCTGTCGAACGAAGAAAAACTGGCCCTCGCTGACGAACTTTATGTCGCCGTCGGGGCCACCGGTCTGCCGCCGCTCACCGAGGAGCAGCGGGCGGAGCTGGACCGCCGCCGCGCTGCATACGAGGCCGATCCTTCAACTGGCCGTACCATGGAAGAGGTGAAGGCACGGTGTGAGGCCTGGAAGGTGCATCGCGATGCGTAGCGTCTCGATCACTCCCCAGGCGGACGACGACGTGTTCGAGGCTTTCCGCTGGTACGAGAAGCAGACGGCAGGTTTGGGCGACGTGTTCTATCAGGCGTTCAACAGCCGCGTTGATTCGATCTGCGACGCTCCGGATCAGTACGAATCTCTCGGCGGCGGATACCGTCGGGCGCTGCTCGGCCGCTTCCCTTATTCAGTCGTGTTCGAAGCGAGCCCGAGCCGGGTGATCGTTCACGCCGTCCCGCACAACCACCGGGACGAATGGGCCTGGCGACGGCGGCTCAAGCCGCGCTGACGCCTACCCGCCGCCTCGTGCGCTCACCGCGACTTCCAGTGGGTGTCGATGAACCGCCCGCACGCCCGGCAGACGGCGAAGCGGCGGGAGCGGCCGCCGGACGGGCGGTAGTCCGGCAGCATCCGGCCCCCGCATGCGGAGCAGTCCGGCGGACGTCGCGGGATGACGTGCCACAGGCCCACCGCGAACGCGGCAAGAAACAGCGGGGCGGCAACGGTCAGCGCCGCCGGCGCCCCGGCGAGGGCGAACCCCGCCCCGGCCGCGAAGACGGCGAACATCGCTCCGAACGAGCGGGTCAGCCACCAGCCCCGGCGCCGCATGTCCGCCGTCACGTCCGCTTGGGCGGCGTCGTCCCGCGTCAGCCCCTGGTTCGGGTGCCGGCGGGGGCGGTACGGGTCCGGCTTCGCCATGAATGGAGAACGTCGATGGGCGGCACAAGGATTACCGCGGGGTGTTCGGCTTCACTTCGAAGATCGCCTCCACCTCCACGCAGACGCCGGCCGGGAGACTGGCGACGCCGACGGCGCTGCGGGCGGCGCGACCCTGCCCGCCGAACACTTTCGTCAACACCTTGCTGAAGCCGTTGATCACCGCGGGGACCTGCGTGAAGTCCGGCGTGCACTGCACGAACCCGGTCGCCTTCACCGGTCGCACCACGTGGTCCAGGCTGCCGATCTCCCGCTTCACCGTGGCCAACATCTGGCGGGCGACGTAGTCGGCGGCCTTCTGGGCCGTCTCCAGGGTCACGTCGTCGCCCACCCGCCCGACGAACCGCGGGTCGGCGGGGTCGGCGGTGTGGCCGGACAGATACAACAGGTTCCCGCACCGTACGATCGGCTCGTAGACCCCCATCGGCTCCGGCGGGGCGGGCAGGTTGATGGAGTCGTGCAGCAGGGTTTCCTCGGGCGTCATCAACAGGCGGGGGGCGAGGGCGGAGGGCGAACGGAACGCCACGATAACGACGCCGCACGTTCGGCTCCCCCTTCCTCCGCCCTGTTCCCCGCGCCCCCGACGCCGGGGTGCGACGGCGGGGACGCTCGCACGAAGGTTGCCCAACCGGAATACTGCCGACCCGGTCTGAACCGCGCCGCCCCCGCCGCCGTTCCCTCCGGACACGTCCCGCCGTCCCGCACCGCCGCCGATGCTCGCTCCGCCCTTCCTTCCGTCGGTCACGCCGCCGCTGGCCCAGTTGGACGATCTGTTCGGCAGCGGGCTGTACGCGGTGCTGATCATCGCCGGCCTCGCCGTCGCGGCCCTGCTGGGGTTCGTGTTCCTGGTGCTGTTCGCCCGGTATTTCAAGCTCTGGCTGCGGGCGTTCTTCAGCGGCGTGCGGGTTTGGCCGTGGACGCTGGTGTTCATGTCGCTGCGCAAGGTGAACCCGTCGGTCATCGTCGATTCCAAGATCATGGCGGTGCAGGCGGGCATCCCGCCGATCTCCACCGATCAGTTGGAGGCTCATTACCTGGCCGGCGGCAACGTGCGGAATATCATCCGCGCCCTGATCGCCGCCGAACGGGCCCAGATCGACCTCGACTGGCAAACCGCCGCCGCGATCGACCTTGCCGGCCGGAACGTGCTCGAAGCGGTGCAGACCAGCGTCGACCCCAAGGTGATCGACTGCCCCGACCCCCGCCGCCACGGTCGCAACACGTTGGACGGCGTGGCGAAGGACGGCATTCAGTTGAAAGCCCGCGCCCGCGTGACGGTGCGGACGAATATCCAACAACTCGTGGGCGGGGCGACCGAGGAAACCGTGATCGCCCGGGTGGGCGAGGGAATCGTCTCCGCGATCGGGTCCTCCGCGACGCATAAGGTCGTGCTGGCGGACCCCGTCCTCATCGCCAAGGCGGTGTTGGCAAAGGGGCTGGACAGCCAGACGGCCTATGAAATCGTCTCGATTGATATTGCGGATATCGACGTGGGGGACAACGTGGGCGCCCGCCTGCAAGCGGACCAGGCCGAGGCCGATATGCGAATCGCCCGCGCCAAGGCCGAGGAACGCCGGGCGATGGCCGTCGCCACCGAACAGGTCCAGCGGGCCGTCACCCAGGAGAACCAGGCGAAGGTCGTGCTGGCCGAAGCGGAGATCCCGCTGGCGATGGCCGAAGCCTTCCGCCGCGGCAGCCTGCGAGCCGACGACGAAGGCGGCCGCGAACTCCGCCACGAAGGCACCGGCCGAGCCGCGATCGAAGCGTGAGCGATGGACGCCCGGAGCCTCGTCCCGCACACGATTGATCGGCCACCGGATCAGCCCTGACGCCGGTTTGTCGATCGGCGGGCGTCAGACAAGACAGATGCTCGCGTTCACCCCAACGTCACGCCCTCATAAATCTCCGCCAGCGTCGCTTTGAAGCCGCAGGCGGGGAGGGAGAGCACCGCCGTCGGGGCGGCCAGTGTGGCGGTCGTCCACTCCGCCGCGGCGTCGGGGCGGGTGCGGTGCACGATTCGCGGTGTGCGGCTGTCGACGGTGATGTAATCGGTGACGGACGGGGTCGCGGTGTAGTCCTCAAACTTCCGGCCGGTTTCGTCCTCCTCGGCGGTGGAGTCGCTGAGGACTTCCAAGAGAACCGTCGGGTTCAGCAGGTCGAGTTTCTTGTCTTCAGGGTGCGGGGCAAACCGCTGCGGGTCGAGCGAGACGGTGAGGTCCGGGTAGCGGCTCGGGCCGACGCCGCCGCGGGTGCGGACGCGGAGGTCCGACCCGTTCACTTTGCCGACCCGCCTTCTCAGCGAAAGGAAGAGCAGCGCGGTCAGGTTGGTTTGCAGGTCGCTGTGCTGGATGGTGACGCCCGGCATCTCAATCGCTTCCCCGTCGACCCATTCGAACTTTGTTTCGGACCGCTCCGCAAACGCTTCATAGTCCGCCCGCGACATGCGGAGGCGTCGGCGGCCGTCGGGCGGCTCGGGGGCGACCGGGGCAGACGGGAACGCCGACCGAGGGACGCGGACCGGCGGGGCGGGGGCGGCGGGGGACATGCGGTCATTCTACCGTGTCCGCCGCCGCCGGAGTGCGTAGCCCGCCGCACCGCCGCCGCAAGCGCCCCCGCGGCGGCTCGCACGGGGCCGGTCGCAAGGGGCCGGTCGGACAGGTCCGGTCCTGTGGGTCCGTCCGGGCGGGGCGATCGGGCGGCGGCGGGCTCCGGCGGTGTGGCCGGTTCCGGCGCTCCGCCGCTATGACCGACCGGCCGCGGCGTTAATCTGGGGGCGTTCCTCCGGCGTTTTCCCCCGCCCCCCATGGCCGACCCGACCGCCCGCCCCGCCTCGGCGGTCCCCGCCCGCCGCGCCCCGGCGACCGTGCCCTGCCCCAACTGCCAGGAGCGGGTCCGTCCCGGTCTGGTGCGGTGTTGGAGCTGCGGCGGGTTCATGCGGGCGGACGTCGCCGACCGCTTCGCCGCGCTCCACCGGGAGCGAGCGGAGGTCGAATATCAGCCGCTTCCCGAACTAGACTCCGCAGAGGTCGCCCGGCTGGAGCACGGCTCATCCTCCGGCCCACGCCGCACCTCCGACGAAGACGCCGACTTCGAATTGACCGGCGAGTTCTCCGGCGCCGGCGTCCCCGCCGCCTCGCCGTCGATCGCAGAAGGGACGGACGGTGACGACGACGAGTTCACCATGGACGACGTCGGCTCCGCGATCCTCACGTCGTCCCCCGTCGCTCCGGCATCCGCCGATCCGGCATCCGCCGATCCGCCCCCCCCGGCTTCGGCAGCCCCGGCTCAGGAACCCGCCCAAGACGAGGTGTATTCGATTGAGGAGGGAGAGGAGGACGCCGGCCCGGCCAAGAGCGATCCGCCCGCCGCGGCGTCGGACGCTAAAACGCTGCCCGCCCCGTCGGGAGACCGGGCGAAGGATGGGGACGTGAACCACTCCGAAGCGACCGCGGGCGACGTGCTGCTGGACATCGCGCTCCAAGAGGTCGAGCAGAACCGCGGCGGCAGGCGACGCGGCTTGAAGGTGCGGGGGGACAAGATCCTGCTCCACTGCCCCGCGGGGCACCCGGTGAAGGTCGCCCGCAAGCACAGCGGGAAGGTCGGCCGCTGCCCGCACCCCGGCTGCGGGCTGCGGTACCTCGTCCCCCACGTTCCGTCCGATCCCTCGGACGCACCGGCCGCCGACGCGGACGCCGACCTCGCCGACGCTCCCGCCGGCGCCGCTCCCGCCGTCCCGACGGCGCCCGTGGGTCCGCCGGACGAACTCGCCGCGGGGGCGTTCACCCGCTACATCGACGGCGTGCGGCTGCACACGGTCGTGCCCGGGAAGGTGAAGCCCAAGGGCGATTCGCAGGCCAAAGCGTTCGAGGAAGCCGACCTCGCCCTCTCCCCCGACGCCCTGCTGGTCGTCACGATGGAGGGCAAGAAGGGCACGTTTGGGTTGGGCGGCGAAAAGCCGGGCCAGGTGCGGACGAAGATCCGCGAGCACCTCGCCGGGGCCGACCCGGACCTGACCGTGCTCCCGGCGCCGCACGTGTTGCTGGCGGGGGAGAACGCCGGGGAGGTGACGGTCGAGTACCCTTCGGACCTGCCGCACGAATCGAAGTTCGGCGGGGAGCCGGTGTTCGGAACCGGCCGCGTCGTGTTGCGATTGCCCCGCACCGGCGGCGAACCGGACGGCGACCAGCCGCCCGAAAAACAACAGGTGCGGTTCGTCTCGCTGACGCTCAGCCAGTTCCGCCGGTTCGCCGCCGCGATGGAGGAGTTCGGCTTCGCCCCCGGCTCGACCGGTCGCTACGCCCCCGAGTCCCCCATCCCCCGCACCGACGACGCCCCCATTCACACCGGCCACTACACCGACGCCCCCGTCCCGGAACTGTCCCGGCCGGATCTGTACCTCGCGGACCCGAAGCTGCCCGCCGTCGTCAGCGGATACCGGTGCGCCAGCTGCGGGCTGATCGTCTCGGAGGACGGCGCAAGAAGGAGAAGCTCGGCGGGGTGAACGGCAAGGGGCTCGCGAAGGCGAAGTGCCCCAAGTGCGGCGAGAAGTTCGGCTGCCAGCCGCTCTACAAACGGGCGACCGCTTAGCCGCGCTCGCAGGAAGCCTGGCCCCCCGACCGATCCGCGGCGTGCGTCAACTTTCTGTCGCTTGCGGCCGGATCCGGGGCGGAACCTCGCGGGCGACGCCGGGGCGGGCGATTCACGGGGCGTGGGGGGATGGGTCAACATGCCGACCCGCAGCGGTTCGCGAAGCCGCGTTGAGTCGTAAGGTACTGACGGCGGGACAGTTGCGACGCCAATTCCCGATCCGCCCGCTGCGGCGCACGCTTGACCCGCCGGCTGTAGGATTTACGGTTGTGAACCGGCGGACCGTCCGCGGGCGAAGGCTTCGGACCGCAACCGTCATCTCCCCGAACGCTCGCGGGGGGTTGACGAACCCCGGCCGGGCGTACGCCCGCAGCTTTGGACGGACGCCCAGCCCGCGTTCCCGTCCCCCGTCCGCCCCGCACCTCCCATGTCGAACGGTCTTCCCGACCCCGGGCAGCAGGGCGCCGGCGACGACTTCAAGGAGCAGGTCCGGGTCCGCAGCGACATCGCCGCGGTGATCGGCGAATCGATCTCCCTGAAAGCTCTCCGCGGCGGCGGCGAACTCGCCGGCCTCTGCCCGTTCCACGACGACCGCAACCCGTCGTTGAAGGTCTACCCGGACCGGCAAACCTTTCGCTGCTGGTCGTGCGACACCGGCGGGGACGTGTTCAGCTTCGTGATGAAGTACGACGGGCTGGACTTCTACAGCGCCCTCAAACATCTCGCCCAGCGGGCCGGGTTGGAGATGCCCCGTGCTTCCCAGTACGGGGGCGCCGGCGCCCGCCCGCAGTCGGGCGGCCCGGACCGCGGCCGACTGTTGGAGGTCCTCGCCTGGGCCGACAAACAGTGCCACACGCTGCTGACCCGCGGCCCCGAAGCCGCCGCGGCCCGGGAGTACCTCGCCGACCGGGGGATCCACGCGGACCTCGCCAAGACCTACGGCCTCGGCTACCACCCGCCGTCCTGGACCTGGCTGGTCGACCGGGCGAAGGGGCTGTTCGACCGCGACGAACTGATCGCCGCCGGCGTGGCGGGGGTGAAGAAGGACGGCAGCGGCCTGCGGGACCACCCGCTGTTCCCCGGCCGCGTGATCTTCCCGATCCGCGACGAACGCGGCCGCACCATCGCCTTCGGCGGTCGCCAATTGCCCGGCGACGACTTCGGCGGCAAGTACATCAACTCCTCGGAGGGCGTCCTCTTCCACAAGTCGAAGGTGCTGTACGGTCTGGACGTGGCCCGCGAGGCGATTCGCAAGCCGACCTGCGACACCGCGCTGGTGGTCGAGGGCTACACGGACGCCCTCGCCCTGCACCACGCCGGGTACCAGAACGTCGTCGCCACGCTGGGCACCGCGTTGACAAAAGAGCACGTCGGGGTGCTGCGCAGGTTTACGAATCGCATCGTGCTGGTGCTCGACGGCGACCGGGCCGGGCAGGACGCGGCGGAGAAGGCGTTGCAAAAATTGCTCGCCGAAAGCGTCGACCTGCGCGTGCTCACGCTGCCCGCGGGAACCGATCCGGCGGATTTCGTGTCCGCCGAGTCGCAGTACGGGCCGGAGGAGTTCGGCCGGCGGATCGCCGCCGCCCCCGAAGCCCTCGATTTCAAACTGGGCCGCGTCACCGCCCGCCACGGCGGGGACGCCCTCCAGGCCGGCGACGCCGCCACCAAGGAGATGCTGGACCTGCTTCGCACCGATCCCGGCCTCGCCGGCACCCGCCGCGGGGACCTCGTGCTGATGCGGACCAGCGAACGCTTCGGCGTCCCCGAGCGCCGCCTGCGGGCCGACCTGAAGGGCGGCAAGCCCGACCCCCGCCGTTCCGAACCGCCCCCCGAGGCCTCGCGTCGGCCCAGCGAACCGCCCATCGCCAAGCCCGCCGGCGACCAACTGGCGGAGGCGGAACTGTTGAAGATTCTGCTCACCCGACCGGCGCTCTTCGCCGCGGCGCACGCGGTCGTCGGCTCCGCGGACCTGCGTCATCCCAGCCTGCGGCGACTGTTCGAACTGTGCGAGGACGCGAACGAGATCGACGGCGAAGTCACCCTGCCCGCGGTGCTGAACGCCGCCGCCCCGCGGGGCGATTCGCCGCTCAAACGCTTCGCGGTCGCGCTGCTCGCCGACGCCGACGCCCAGCGCATCGGCGATCGATTGGCCGACGGCGGCGGCGATTCCGGCACGCGGCGTGCAGCGTTCTCCCCGGACGGACTTGCGGCGGGCGCGGCCACGACGGCCCCCACCCAGGCCCGCGACGGCGTCTCACAGGACGCCCATTCCCAAGACGCCCGCTTCCAGGATGGAAGGGGCGCCGGCGTGCCCGACCTGCTCGCACGGACGCTTTCGGCGATCACTCGTCGACGCACCGCCCGGCAGGCCCGATCCAGCCGGGCCGACCTCGCTCATGCCCGGGCCGCCCCCGGCGGCGGCCTGGACGACGCCACCCGCGCCCTCCTCCGTCGCCAAGCCGACCTGCACGCCGCCCGACACGCCGGTCCGAGTTAGCGCCCCGCCGGCTCCCGTTTCGCCCCCGTCCTTTTCGCCTCCCGTCGTCCGGTCCCGCCGCCCACACCGGCGAGATCCATTGCACCCCGCCCCCCGGAGAACCCTATGCACCGCCTCAAAGAAGACATCAACGCCCTCGTGGACCTCGCCCAGGAGCAGGGCAAAGGCGGGGAGGCCGGCGGGCAGGGGTGGGTGCTGTACCGGCAGGTGAACGACTATCTGCCGGACGAAGCCCCGAACCCGGAAAAGCTCGATCACCTGTTGGAGGCGCTGGACGCCCACGGCATCGACATCAAACACGAGTTCGAGGTCGGCCTCCCCACCCCGGAGCGGGCCCGCAAAGCCCACCGCAAGCCGAAGGAATTGATCGGCGACGACAGCGGCAAAAAGATCGACGACCCGATCCGCATGTATCTCACCCAGATGGGCGAGATCCCCCTGCTGACCCGGGAAGAGGAAATCTATCTCGCCAAGACCATCGAGATCACCCGCAAACGCTTCCGGCGGGAGTTCGTCAGCAGCGAATATGCGATGCGGGAGTGCATTGCCATGTTGACGAAGGTCAACGAGGGCAACCTCCCCTTCGACCGCACGATTAAAGTCTCCGTCACCGAGGGGCTGGAGAAGACCCAGATCCAAGGTCGGATGCCGCACAACCTCAAGACGTTGGAAAGTTTCGAGGGGGCGAACGACGCCGACTTCGCCACGATGATGGACACGAAGCTGTCCGATAAAAAACGGAACGGCGCCAAGCACTCCTGGGACTGCCGCAAGCGGAAGATGACGGTGCTCGTGGAGGAATTGTCCCTCCGGACGCAGAAGATCATCCCGATCATGAAGCGCCTGGAGCAGATCGACGAGCGGATGCAGGCGATCGTCCGTCAGATGGGCAAATTGAAGAACCTCAAGTCCGCCGCCGAGGAGCGGGCGAACCTCCAGCGGGAACTGCACGACCTGCAAAACATGACGTTGGAGACCCCCGCGGGTCTGAAGGCGAAGTGCCGTTTGATCCGCCACCGCTTCGGCGCCTACGAGCAGGCGATGCGGGAACTCTCCGGCGGCAACCTGCGGTTGGTGGTCTCCATCGCCAAAAAGTACCGCAACCGCGGGCTGTCGTTCCTCGACCTCATCCAAGAAGGCAACACCGGCCTGATGCGGGCGGTCGATAAGTACGAATACCGCCGCGGCTATAAGTTCAGCACGTACGCCACCTGGTGGATTCGTCAGGCGATCACCCGGGCGATCGCGGACCAGGCCCGCACGATCCGCATCCCGGTGCACATGATCGAAACGATGTCCAAGCTCCGCAAAGTGGCGAAGGCACTGCTGCAGGAGTTCGGCCGCGAGCCGACCATGGAGGAGACCTCCGAGGCCGCCGGCATCACGCTGGAAGAGACGAAGCGGGTGATGAAGATCTCCCGTCACCCGATCTCCCTGGACCGCCCCGTCGGCGAATCCGAGGACAGCTACTTCGGCGACTTTATCGAGGACGAAAGCAGCGACAGCCCCGTCAACGCCGCGACCACGGAGATGTTGAAGGACAAGATCGACGTGGTCTTAAAGACGCTGACGTACCGGGAGCGGGAGATCATCAAGCTCCGCTACGGCCTCGGCGACGGCTACACCTACACCCTGGAAGAAGTCGGCCGCATCTTCAAGGTGACCCGCGAACGCGTCCGCCAGATCGAAGCCAAAGCCGTCCGCAAACTGCAACACCCCATCCGCAGCAAGCAATTGAAGGGCTTCATGGACGTCGTCGCCACCGCCGCCACGGAGTGAGGCTAGAAGTCAGAACCGCGACCGTCAGGGAGTCGGCTCCCGGGCGGTCGCTGATATTTTCGATACGTCCTGACTGCGATCCGGTAACCGAAGAAGATCAACCGCTGATGACCCGCCGCCAATTTGTCGAATCTCACGGTGCTACCTGCCGAAATTGGCAGTGGAGCTGGTCGTTCGTCAATGAGAAGGAACGGTTCGTTATCTTCGGGGCATGGGAGCGGAGTACTGTCGGGAATCGAACGAAGATACTTTCGGAGGAGTGGCAGTTCGATTACCGCGGACACAAGAACTCGGGGTATTCTCAATCCCTTGAGCACGTCCGTCTGGTGCAGGAAGAAGGGTTCCGACTGCGGACGTTCCCGATGCGGCAGTCGGATCAGTTAAAGGACGAAGCCGGCCTTGGGCCGTCGAAGATCGACGGATTCGATGCAGTCTTGCACGACCGCCACCTCTTGAAGATCGGCAAGGCTTGGTATGCGTCAGACGCTTCTCCCGTCACGAGGATGGCCGAAGAAGTGTCTGCAACGACCTACCCGGTGGGCACGTGGGAAAAGGTCACGGTGAATAGGGTGGAGCGGAACGCGGCCGCCCGGAAAGCCTGCATCGAGCATCACGGTTGCTCCTGTGCGGCCTGCGGATTTAACTTCGGAGATAACTACGGCGAAGTCGGCGAAGGGTTCATCCATGTGCATCACCTGACGCCTATTGCTTCGCTCACAAAAGATTATCAGGTCGATCCGGTGAAGGATCTGCTTCCGGTCTGCCCGAACTGCCATGCGATGCTCCACATGACGGATCCACCCCTTTTGATTGAACAGTTGTTGGAACTAGCGAGTAGAGCGGACTGAACGGCGGGTGGCTGGGGTGGCCCTTTCGCTTAGTCCTCCTTCCGCATGGGTGGCTGGGGCAGGAGGGAGGGCGGCGTCAGCCGAACGACCGGATGCCCCAGAACCAGTGACGCCCGAACCGGAGTCCTTCAGTGCCGATCGCTCTGGGGCATCCGCTCGCTCGCCTGCGGCTCACTCGGCTCCTGCCCCAGCCACCCCGAGTTATTTGATTCTTGATCTCTTGGTCTTGGAGCTTCGCTCCTACGCCGGGGCGTTCAGCCGTTCCTGCCGGGCGGGTGGCCGGGGTGAATGGTTCCTTTCGATCCGCCTGTGGCCGGGGTCGGCCCGCGAGGCACATGGATCTACGAGCAGACGTGGCCGGGCCGCCGGGTGCCATGCTCACGCCGGGTGCCATGCTCACGCCGCGGAACATTTGACGTTCGTTGAACAAGCAACATCCGCCGCGGCTTGGGCATGGAAGGCGGCTCGCGGCCGTGAGGCGAATGGCGAGCGTCGCTCACATGCCCACCCGCCCCCGGAACGTCACTGGTCACCGAGACGTGTCAGGAGGGGCGTGTGAGCATGGCACCCGATGCGGACACTTGATGACGGGGTCCCGCCTCACCCCACCGCGTTGAGTCGTTCTTGGCGGGCGGGTGGCCGGGGTGAATGGTTCCTTTCGATCCGCCTGTGACTTGGATGGCCGGGGTCGCCCGCGAGGCACGCTGCTCGTGGAGAACGCGCCGCCGGGCCGCGCCCGGAACGGGTGACGTTCGAACAACTGCTCACCCGCATCGCACTCCCGGGGGCGGCCGATCGGCGTCGAGCGTCAAGTCAAACGCCTCGTTCGGCCGACCCCGGCCACCCCGGCCGTCACAGAGCCGGCTCCCTGCCGGTCGCGGTTCCGAGGCGGCTCACTCCGTCGCGTTCAACCGCTCCTGCCGGTCGAACTCCAATAGGCCGGAGATTAATTCTTCAAGGTCGCCCTGTAATACCTGGTCGAGCTTGTGGATGCTCAGGCCGATGCGGTGGTCGGTGATGCGGTTCTGGGGGTAGTTATACGTCCGCACCCGCTCGCTGCGGTCGCCGGAGCCGATGAGGGTCCGGCGGGCGTCAGCCCGAGCTTCGTTCGCCTCGCTCTCGCGGAGTTCTAATAACCGGCTCCGCAGCACCCGCATCGCCTTAGCGCGGTTCTTGTGCTGGGATTTCTCGTCCTGGATTTTCACCACCAAACCGCTGGGGACGTGGGTGATGCGGACGGCGGACTCCGTTTTATTCACCTTCTGACCGCCCGGCCCGCCGGCCCGCATGGTGTCGACCTGCAGGTCCTCGGGGTCGAGCGTGACTTCCACTTCGCTCGCCTCCGGCAGCACGGCGACGGTCGCGGCGCTGGTGTGGACCCGGCCCTGCGTCTCGGTTTCGGGCACCCGCTGCACGCGGTGGCCGCCGGATTCAAATTGCAGATTCAGAAAGGCCCCGTCGCCGGTGACGCTGTAGGTGATCTCGCGAAAGCCGCCGAGGTCCGTCGCGCTGCTGTCGATCACCTCGATCTTCCAACCCTTCGTCTCGCAATAGCTGCGGTACATCTCCCACAGATCGCGGGCGAACAGCGCCGCCTCGTCGCCGCCGGCGCCGCTGCGGATCTCCATGATGAGGCTGCCCCGCGTCGCCGCGTCGCCGGCGGCGGCGAGTTCCTCCAACTCCGCGGCCATCCGCTCGCGCTCGGCCTCTAACTCGTCGACTTCGGCCTGGGCGTAGGCTTTGGCGTCCTCGTCGGTCTCCTCCTCAACCATCTCCCGGGCCGCGGCGAGGTTTTCCTCCAAGTCGTGATAGGCACGGACCGGGATCGCCACCTTTTGCAGCCCGCCGTGCTCCCGCTGGAGTTCGATCATGCGATCGATGTCCGCGGCGATATCCGGCGCCTGGAGTTGCGCTTCCAGCTCCTCGAAGCGGGCGAGTTTCTGTTCGAGGGAGGGGAACATGCGGAGAGACGCGGTGAGCGGGGGCTAGATCAGTCGCCGATAGATTTCAGGCCAAACCCCGTTCCAAGGGAACCGACCGACCAGCCGCAGACCAAGGAGGCCGAGAAGAAACGCTGCGGACACTAAGGCACCGACGCCGCCGAGCAGCTTCGCCCACCGGCCACCGCGCCAGACCGCGAACAGGCCGACTGCGGTCCCCACCGACGCAGGCCAAACCCATGTCAGGAACTGCCATAAATCCCCCGGGTGATCGTCGCGAAATCGGCCGAAGCCGCTCCCGAGGGAGTAGAAGCCGACGGCAAAAGCGAGGATCGCAGCGCCGGGGGCCCACCGCTCGAAGCGAACCTCCGGGGGCGGAGGCGGCGCCGGCTCTCGCCAGTAGTCGCCGCGGTCCAGATTCACTACTCCGCGGCGGCGGGCTGCGGGGCTTCTTCGCCGGCGGGCTTTTTCTTGGCGAACTTCGCGTATTTTTTCTGGAACTTCTCGACGCGGCCGGCGGCGTCCACGTACTTCATCTTGCCCGTGTAGAACGGGTGCGACGTGCTGGAGATATCCACCTTGACCAGCGGGTATTCCTCGCCCTCGAAGGTCGTCGTTTCCTTGGACGCCATCGTGGTGCGGGTGAGGAACTCCTCGCCGCTGTTGGTGTCCCGGAAGACGACCGGGCGGTAAGCGGGGTGGATGTCTTTTTTCATCGGGCCGGAAACGGATTGCGCGGGTCGCGGATTCTAAGCGACGCCCGCCGAACCGCAAGCCGCGGAGCCCCTTCCGCAAGCAACCGGCGCTACGCCGCCCGGCGATGCGGGCGATCCGCGGGGAAGGGCAGCCCCTCAAACGCTGGTTCCGACTGGGGTTCCGACAGGGGCTCCGACAGCGGCTCCGAGGCAGAGACCGGCGCCGGCTGCGGCTCGCTCCGCCCGGTCAGCAGGCGGCCGAGGCGGGTGCGGCGGGAAAGCGGTTCGGCGGCGAGACTCAACCCCAACGCCACGCACAGCGCCACGAGGAACTTCGCATCGGCCGGCACGTCGACGAACCACAGCGCCAGGTGCAGGGCTCCGACGAGCGGTTGATGCACGAGGTAGACCCAGAACGACGCCCCCGCCAACGCCGCGACGGTTCGCCCGATCGGTCGGCGGGAACTCGCCCCGTAGGTGAGGGCCGCGGCGACGGTCAGGCCGGCGCAGAGGCCGACCGGCAGGGCCAGCAGGCGATCCGACGCCGTGCCGTCGGCCACGGCGTGGGTCGACAGGACGACGGCGACGGCCGCGACGGTCGCGGCGAGTCCCAGAGGAACGACGCTCCGCCCGGCGGCGGCGAGGACAGTGTGGTTCCGCCAGCAGAGCCAGCCGAACAGGAAGCAGACGCCGGCGTGCAGGAACTTCGCCGGATGCGGGAACCAGCCGTGCTGGAAGCCGAAGTAGATCTCCGGCTCCACCGCCAAGACGGCGGTCAGGCCGGCCGCGGGCAGCGTCCACCGCCAAGGCGAGCGCATCCAGCCGTCAAGCCGCGCCAGCACGCCGGCGGCGGTCGGGTTCTCCCCGCGATCGGCGGCGGCGGCGACCGCATCCAGGGGGACCTGAAGCAGCGCCCACAGGAACAGATACTCCAGGTACCACAGGTGCGAAGGACCCCACAGGACGTCGTTCACCCAGTCCGGCAGGGCGAGCCGGCGGGCGTCCGCCCAATCGATCCGCCCGGTCAGCGGCAGGGCGAGGACCCAGACGACCAGCGACACGCACACCACCGTCAGGCACCCCACGACCAACGGCACGGCGACCCGCCGGACCCGCCCCGCGACGAACGCCCCGGCGTTGGATCGCCGGCCGGAGCGGGCGCTCCAGAAACCGCTCATCCCAAAAAACAGCGGCATCACCACCGCCTCCGCCGTCCAGAACAGCGGGTCCGCCAGCAGGCCGTAATCCTCGCCGGGCACCGGCACGGTCCACAGCAGCCCCGGCAGCGCCGCACAGGCGTACGGCAGCGCGGCGTGCAGGGCGACGACCGACAACATCGCCCCCGCCCGCACCCGATCGAACCCCGGCAGCCGGTCGTCCGCCCGCCCGTCCGTCGACGCCAGCTTACCGGCGGACACCGAGGAGAGCGGCAGCGGGGCGGGGTCGGCAGACACCCCGCGGGTTTACATCGCGCCCCCAGGAACCGTCTACATCGAATCCGAACGGCCTGAACCGTCCGTAGGAACGACCGTCGCCGGCACCTCGGTGGCTTCCCGGAGTCGGGCGAGGAACGGATCGGTCATGCCCGCGGCCCGGCGGGGGGCTTCCAGAAAGGTGCGTCCCACCGATCGAGCCGGCTGGTTCGGCATCTCCAACCGCGACGCCCAGCGGTCAAACACGTCCTCCTCCAACCGGTCCCCCCGGCCCGCTTCGCCCGTCGCATCGACCGACGGGGCGAACGCTCGGAGCCACCGGACCCCGAAGGCGACGTGGCCGATTTCGTCCTCGTGGATCTGCCGCATCACGCCGGCCCCTTTCGCATCGCCGGCGGCGTCGAAGTGGGCGGCCAGCTCCAGCGATTCGTCCAGGTTCCGAGCTTCGAACACCAGCGGGAGGACGCAGAGGTACTCCGCCTCGTCGCGAAACCGGGCGGCGCTCCGCCAGACGTGGCCGTTGACGGTGCAGTCTCCGAACCGCGTCCCGCACGCCTCCGCCCGGGCGAGGTGCATTCGCGTGTGCCGCAGTTCGTCGCACAGGATCGCCCCCAACTCCGCCCGAAACGCCGCCGGGGCGTGGGGGAAGGCCAGCAGCACCGACGCCATCACCTCCGCGGCCTGCAACTCGTGATTGGCGAGGATGTGATGGGCCACGCCGCGGCGCCCGCGGTCCCGCAGCGCCTCCCCCCGAGGCAACGCCGGCCCGTTCTTGCGGTAGCGGAACCGCAACGCCCGCGGCCGAGCCGGCTCCGCGACCCGCACCGCAGCCCCCGGCGACTCGTCGGTCAGCGGCCCGCGGGGCGGGCGGAGTTTGCGGTCGATCTCCGCCGACAGCAGCACGCGGGCGGCGAGATCGCGCAGCGTCATGGATGTGGGATCTGGGATGGCGGATGGCGGATGGCGGATGTGGTCGTGCGGGGCGACCGGGCGAAGTTCGTCACATCCTCAATCCGACCTCCCCAATCCCCCATCGCTCACACCGCTTCCACGTCCACCGGGACCGTGAAGTTCACCATGTACGCCCGCCGCAACGGGTCGTGCTCCGCGGGTTGGGTCTCGCCTTCGCTGTCGGTCGCGCGGCTCATCAGCGTGTACGAACCAGCTTTTGGCGGGGTCCAGTCGAATCGCCAGCGGGTCCAGACCAGCGGCTGCGGCTCGTCGACCAACTTGGCGTCGGCCCAGGTGGCGCCGCCGTCGGCGGAGAACTCCACCTTCTTCACCGCCCGCTCCCCCGCCCACGCGGCGCCGCGGCAGGTGACGATCGAGCCGGCTTTCACCCGCTCCCCGCGGGCCGGGCGGGCCAGCGAACTTTTCACTGCCATCCCGGTCAGCGGGACGAGCTGTTCGCCGGCGGGGGTCTTTTGGAAGGTCGCGTAGTCGAACGTGCTGAAGAAACCGCGGTCCGGCTCGTTCGTCACCGTGATCTTGTCGAGCCATTTGACGCTCGCCGCCCCGTACCAGCCGGGCACGATCGCCCGCAGCGGGAACCCATGGTGCGGCGGCAGCGGCTCCCCGTTCATGTGCGTGGCCAGCAGCACGTCGGCCGCATCTGTCGCTTGCTTCATCGCCCTGTGCATCGGCAACCCGCGGCTGTAGTGCAACCGGGCGGGATACTTGGAGAGCTTGCCGCGGTCGGCCCCGCGGAGGAGGACGTCCGTCGCGAGCACTTGCTCTCCGAACGGGTAGTGGAAGGAGGGATGCGGCTTGCAGGCCTCCAACACCTTCCACAACGGCGTCCCCTTCCAAACTGCCGTGCCGACACCGCCGGTTTCCCACAGCAATCCGCTCGGTTTGGGGACGAGGAAGATGCGGCCGTTGCCGGCGCACTCCATGGTGACCGTCTTCTCCTCAGTCCCGAGGGCTTCGAGGTCGGCGAGCGTGAACGACTTGGAATTATAAACGTTTCCCTCCACCGTCAACGTCCACGTCTTCGCATCCGCCGGCGGCACGGCGAAGTGGCTGCGGACGTAGAACTGGTTCGTCGGGGTGATCGCCCCGTCGAGGCTGGGCAGCGGGTATTCGAGGTTCCGCGGCTCCCACTGCCGGACGATCACCCCCGGGTGCGGGCCGGCGGTGACCGACCCGTCGATCCCCCCGCGGCCAGTGAGGGCGTCCGGCTGCACGGTGCCGTCGCCGGTCGGCACGTCGTCCTGCCCGCGGGCGGCCCCCGCGACGAACGGGGCGACCGCGGCGCCGGCGGCGGCGGTGCGCAGCAGGGCGCGGCGGGAGAGCGGCTCGGCGGGGGAATCAGGCATCGCGGCGGCCTTCGTCATCCGGGACGGCGGGGGAACGCCGCGACGATACCGCGTCCCCGCGTGAACCGCACACCCGCACGCCGCGTTCCCCCGGACCGAACCCAACCCGACGAACTACCGCCCGGAGCCCCCGATGGCGACACTCTCCGATCCGACCGACCCCGCCGACCCGGCCGCCGACGCGGCTGCGGTTCCGGTGCATCCCAAACTCGGCCGCCCGTCCGACCGCCTGCTCCGCCGCCCCATGACCGACTCCGCCGATCCCGCCGAGCGCCCCAAACCGCAACACGCCCCCCCCGGCGTGCCGCAGAGCGTCAAGCTGGTCTCCTATCCGAAGATCATCCTGCTGTACCCCACGCTGATCGGCAGCGTGATCGCGGCGATCTGGCTGACCGTCTCCTCGGACCCCGGCCCCGGCACCTACGGGGTCGCCGCGGCGTGGCTGGGGTTGTTCACCTTGAACCTCGTGGTGCTGGGCTTCGATTTTCCCCGGACCGCCTCGCTGACGCTGTTCTTTCTGCTGTTCGGGGTCGGAATGGGCCTCATCCTGCTGAACACGATGCGGCCCGCCTGGTTCCCGGCGACCTTCGAGGTGCTCGGCTCCCTCCGGCCGTTCGCCAACGCGGCGTTCTTCTGGACGATCAGCGGCATCTTCGGCACCCTGTTCCTGTTCGTGATCCTGACCCGGCGGTTCGATTACTGGGAAGTTCGCCCCAACGAACTGCTGCATCACCACGGCGCCCTGTCGAACCTGAAGCGGTACAGCGCCCCGAACTTGAAGATCGAAAAAGAGATCAACGATGTGTTCGAGTTCGCCCTGCTCCGCAGCGGCACGCTGATCATGCACCCCAAAAACGAACCCCGTGCGATCGTGCTGGAGAACGTCCCGGGGATCAGCAAAAAGGAGGTGCAGATCACCAAGATGCTGTCCGCCTTGCAGGTCAGCGTGCGGAACGACGAGTGATACGCCGCGGCGCCCCAACCGGACGCATGCGTCCGGCTGGGGCGGCGACTACACTGCACATTCCCGCATGCAGGACGCCCCGTTGACCACCCAGACCGTCCCCGCCCCGCTGAGCGAAACCAGGGGGAACGCCGACGAGAAGGTCTGGACCGTCAAGGCGATCCTCGAATCCTCCGCCGGGTTCCTGAGGAACAAGGGCAGCGAATCGCCCCGGCTCGAAGCGGAGATCCTGTTGGCGAAGGCGCTGGGCTGCGATCGTATCCAGCTCTACGTGAAGTTCGCCCAGCCGCTGACCGACGACCAACGCACGGCGATGCGGGACCTCGTGCGACGCCGGGCGACGGCCGAACCCGTCGCGTATCTCGTGGGCTACCGGGAGTTCTTCAGCAAACGGTTCGCGGTGAACCGGCACGTGCTCATCCCCCGTCCAGCGACCGAAACGCTGGTGCTGGAGGCCCTGGACGCTCTGAAACCCCACGACGCCCCCCGCGTGCTGGACCTGTGCACCGGCAGCGGCTGCGTGGCGGTGTGCGTCGCCGCGGGGCATCGCGGCGCCGAGGTGCTGGCGACGGATCTGTCCGACGACGCCCTCGCCGTCGCCAAGGAGAACGTGCAAACGCATCAGGCGGAAGACCGCGTCACCCTCGCCGGCGGGGACCTGTTCGAGGCCCTGCCGACGGGGGCGGCGCCTTTCGACCTGATCCTGTCGAACCCGCCCTACGTCCGCGACGACGAATGGGACGGTTTGGACGCCGACGTCCGCGACCACGAGCCGAAGCTCGCCCTGCTCAGCGGCGCCGACGGGCTGGACCACGTCCGCCGGATCGTCACGGGGCGCCCGCCCGACTCGTCCCGGGCGGCACGCTGATGCTGGAGGTCTCCCCCGACCAAACAAACGCCGTCGCCGAACTGATGCGAGACGCCGGCTTCACCGAGGTCCGCACCGTCAAAGACGGCGACCGCTCCCCCCGGGTGGTGTGCGGCCGCCGGAATTGAACGCTGTCTTAGAACCGCCTTACCAACCCGAAGCGTCAGCGAGGGCCATTCGCCGGCTTTCCAGGCGTTCGGGGACGCGGGCGGCGCCCGCGTCCCTCGCTGACGCTTCGGGTTGGTACTGAAACAACTTCAACCACCGTTCGCCGGTCCCACCGGGATCAGCTTCGGGATCGGCAGTTTCAGCCCGACCACCGCCCCGTGACGGGCCTGTAGATCGACGAACCGGCTGCCCAGGAACCGGTCCACCCACCCCGGCGGACCCGCTTCCAGATACCGATCCGCGAGCGTCGCCATCTCCGCGTCGTACTGCGCCTGCGAGTGCGAATGAGCATAGCACCGGCCGGGGAACCGCCGGATGTCGCCGTCGAACGCCGGGCTGACGTGGTGCAGTTCGTGCAGCACCGTCGTCAACTTCTCCCGCGGCGGGTGGTCCAGGAACCGCGGCAGATAAAACGTGAGGATGTACAGCAGTTCGACCCGCCCGTCGTGCAGCGTGGGGGCGGCGTAAGTCACGCCGCGACGCACGGTGGTGGTCGAACCGCCCTCAAACCGCAGCGGGGTGAGCTTCGCCTGCAACCCGTGCGGCACCCGCTTCTTGGCTTGGGCGAACGTCACCGCGACCCGGGGCATCTCGACGTGTTCAAACTCCGGCAGCGACTCGCACACGTCCTCGCACAGCCGCCGCATCGTCAGCGTGAAATCGAACGGTTCCTGTTTCGGTCCGCGGGCGCCGCGACCGGTGCGGCCACGGTCGACCCGCAGGCGGCGGCTCGGAGGAACGGACACGGCAGACGCTCGGCGAACGCGGGGCGGGAGCCAGTCTAGCAGCACGCCCCACGCCAGCGCGAACCCGGATCGCTGTCGAACCCGCGGTTTCGCCGATCCGGGCGCCCGCACGACGGAGCGTTTCGCGGGATCGAACGTCGCGCCCCCCGTCAACGGAAGCGTCCCGGGCCCTCCGAGGGTCCGGGACGCAGACGGCGACGGTGCAGAATCAGCGACGACTTCAACCCTTCGGCAGCGAGCCGTCCGGCTCGTTTCGGGGCTGCTCGTCCGCCGCGGCGCCCGCGGCGGCGACGCCCTCGGCGGTCTCCGGGGCTTCCGGCGGGGGACCGGAGGCGTCCGCAGCATCCGCGGGCGGCTGGGTATCCGCTTCCTCGGTCGTCTCGTTTGCGACCGGTTCGTCCGCGACCGGTTCATCCGCGACCGGTTCGTCCGCGACCACCTTCGGCGCGTCGTCGCGGACCACTGGGGCGGTGCGTTTGCGGCCGGAGCGGGTCCGGGCGTCGGCTTCGCCGACGAACTCGATCAGCGCCTGCTCGCCGCCGTCGCCGAGCCGCCGGGCCGCGATCCGCACGACGCGGGTGTACCCGCCGGGACGGTTCTCGAACCGGTCGGCCAACTCTTCGAAGAGAATGTCCACCGCCTCCTCGTCCCGCAGCTTGCTGAACGCCCGCCGACGCAGCGTGACGTACGGCGCCCGGGCCGCGGTCCAGTTCCGCCACCCCTCGCCCTCACGCCACTGCTTGTACTCCGCGGAGCCCTTCTCCGCGGTGGTGGCGTATTGTTCCGCCGCAGCCGCGGCGATCTTCGCCTTCTTCCCGACCGTGATGAGTTTCTCGATGAACGGCCGCAACTCCTTGGCCTTCGGAGTCGTCGTCACGATCCGCCCGAAAACCAGCGGCGCGCCCGGATCGTCCGGGTCCGGCCGCAGCGTGCGGATCAGGCTGCACGCCATGTTCTTGAACATGGCCTTGCGGTGCGAGGCGTTTCGGCCGAGTTTGCGGCCACGCATGCGGTGACGCATGGGAGAGCTTTCGTTGGACGTTCAGGGGCGGGGAAGGGAACCCGCATCTTCGCCGTGAAGAGCGGGTTGGGGTCCGGGGCGACCGTTTCGTCCCGACCGGGATGCCGTCACGCCGAGGCTCCGCGGAGCCTCGGCGTGACGAGCGACGTGCGACGTTCAAGTGCGGGCCGGGACACGCATCCCGAGCCGCAGACCGTGCTGCTGGAGCTGTTCGCGAACCTCGACCAACGTGGTCTCGCCAAAGTTCCGGACCTGCAACAGTTCGTCTTCGTTCTTGCTGACCAGATCGCGAACGCTGTTGATGCCTTCGCTCTCAAGGCAGTTCGTGGCCCGGACGCTCAGCTCCAACTCGGCGAGGCTCATGTTGAGCTTCTCTTCGAGTTCCTGATCGACCGGGGAGTAGCCGGTCTCGTCCATCATCCGCCGCAGGCCGCTTTCCGGCGGCATCAACGGGCCGGGCTCGCGGTAGTTGATGAACGGGTTGAGATGCTTGCGGAGAATCTTCGACGCTTCGACCAGCGCCATCTCCGGCGTGATGGTGCCGTCGGTCCACACTTCCAAGATCAGGCGGTCGTAGTTCGTCCGCTGGCCGACGCGGGTCTCTTCGATTCGATAGCGGACGCGGGTGACCGGGCTGAAGATCGCGTCCAGCGGGATCGTGCCGGGCTCCGGGTCCCGCTCGTAGAACTCCGCCGCCTGCACGTAGCCACGGCCGTTGTTGACCGTCAGTTCGGCGGCGAACGACACGTCTTCAGTCAGCGTGGCGATGTGCAGATCGGTGTTCACGACGTGCACCTGATCGTCGCCGATCACGTCGGCGCCGGTGACCGGGCCGACGCCGTGCTTTTCGATCCGCAGGGTCTTCTCAGCCGGACTATGGTTTTTGACGACCAAGCTCTTGAGGTTCAGACAGATGTCCGTCACGTCCTCGAGGACGCCGGGGATCGTGCTGAACTCGTGCTGAACGCCCTGCAATTTCACCTTGCTGACCGCCGAGCCTTCCAGGCTGGAGAGCAGGATCCGACGCAGACTGTTGCCGATCGTATGACCGAAGCCGCGTTCGAACGGCTCGACGTGAAACGCGCAGTACGTGTCGGTCAACGTCCCCCGGTCGGAGGCGACGCTGCTGGGAAGTTCGAGGCCGCGCCAACGGATACGCATAAAACTAAGACCTGGGTGGGGTCGACGGGAGACGGGTTCGGCGAGAACCGGGACCGTCGGCGGTCCTCACATTGACCGACCGGACGGGAAGCGCCGCGATCCCCCGAAAGGGGCCGCGGCGGGCAACGTGGCGGGCCGAATCCCTGGCCGCGCTCGTGCGTTCACAGCGCCCCGCTCGCCAAGCCGGGCGAAACGGACGGCGAACGCGGGGACCGTCAGACGCGCCGCTTCTTGGGCGGACGACAGCCGTTGTGCGGCAGCGGGGTCACGTCCTCGATGCTCTTGATCGACAGACCCGGAATCTGCAGCCCCGTGATCGCGCTTTCGCGACCGCTGCCGGGGCCCTTCACCTTAACCTCCATCTCCTTCACGCCAAACTTCGCGGCCCGCTCCGCACAGCTTTCAGCAGCCCGCTGCGCCGCATACGGGGTGCTCTTGCGGGAGCCCTTGAAGTTCATCGTGCCGGCGGTCGCCCAGCAGAGGACGTCGCCGTTCGTATCGGCGATCGTCACCGTGGTGTTGTTGAACGTCGCCTTAATATGCGCGACGGCCCGACTGACGTTACGACGGACACGCTTGCGTTTGACTTTGGCCACGGGTGGGAGACTGGGCTGTTAAATCGAGAGGAGGGGGAACGCACGCGACCGAACCACGGAACCGGCCGAAGGCCTAGTGCCGCGCGTCCTTCACGCCCTTCTTGCCGGCGACGGTTTTCTTCCCGCCCTTGCGGGTCCGGGCGTTCGTCTGCGTCCGCTGCCCGCGAACAGGCAGGCCGCGGCGGTGACGAATGCCGCGATAACACCCGATCTCCCGCAGACGGGAGATGTCTCCGGCGACCTGACGCCGCAGGGCACCCTCGATCGTGTAAGACTTGTCGAGCAGGTTGTTGATCTGCGAAATGCCCTCCTCGCCGATGTCGGACGCCTTCACGAGGGGATCAAGATCAAGCTGCTCGCAAATCTGGATCGCCGTGTGCCGGCCGATGCCGTACAGATAGCCCAGCGAGATATACGCGGGCTTGTCGTTCGGGATGTCGACGCCCTGAATACGCGGCATAACTTCGTGTGCTGGCGAGCGAGAAACGAGCGGGGGCGAACGCCCCGGGAGCGGTGAACGAAAATCGAGGAAGAAGCCGCAGCGGGCAAGATCAGCCTTGGCGCTGCTTGTGGCGCGGATTCGCAGTGCAAATCACATACACCCGACCCTTGCGACGAACGACTTTGCACGCCTCGCAAATGCGCTTGACGCTGGCACGAACCTTCATCTTATCGATCCACGGGCTGGGCGCCCCGGGCGGGACGCGACGGGAATGGGCAGAACTGGGCCGGACCGCTTCCGCGGGGCGAACCGGGGACTATATGCGGAGCCGGCCAGAACCTCAACCGACCCGCCCGCGAAAACTGTGCCGCCGCGATGCAAACTCTCCCCGCCGCTTCTCTCAAAGGTCCAGTGGCTCGCCGACGCCGGCGGTGAGGATCTCCACGCCGCGTTCAGTCAGGGCGACGGTGTGTTCGAAATGAACCGCGACGGACGCGTCGTCAGTCGTGACCGTCCACCAATCCTCCTCGGAAACGCTCACGTCGGGCGAGCCGGCCGTCAGCATCGGCTCGATCGCGAGGGTGAGGCCGGGGACGATGTCAAAGTCCCAGTCGTCGCGGTGTTCGTCCGGGTAGTTCGGCACCTCCGGATCCTCGTGCATCGTGCGGCCCAAGCCGTGCCCGCTGAACTCCTGCACCACCCCGAACCCCGCGGCGGCGGCGATCTCCGCCAGCGGGCCGGCGATCTCGCTCCAGCGCTTCCGCTTCGGCAGTTCTCGCAAGGCGAACGCCAGCGATTCCCGTCCGCACTCCATCAGTCGGGTGTAGTCCGCGGACGGTTCCCCCACGGCGTAAGTCCAGCCGCTGTCCCCGCACCACCCGTTGATGCGAACGCCGACGTCCACGCTGACCAGCTCCCCGGCCTTCAGCGCCCGATCCGCGGGAATGCCGTGCACCACCTCGTCCCCCGTGCTGATGCAACTGACCGCGGGGAACGGCGGGCCATCCACGTCCGGGTTTGGAAACCCGAGGAACAGCGGCGAGCCGCCCCGTAATCGCATTGCCCGCCAGACGGCGTCATCCAGTTCCCGGGTCGTCACGCCCGGCTTCAGGATTGCTCGGACCGCATCGTGGCAGGCGGCGACCGCCGCCCCGGCCGTCCGCATCCGGTCGATCTCGGCGGCGGTCTTCAGCGTGACAGGCAGCTCAGTTCTCCGCGTCCAGCAGGCCCGGGTAGTTCCGCATCACGAGGTGACTGTCGATCTTCTGCACGAGGTCCAGCACGACGCTCACCACAATCAGCAGTCCGGTGCCGCCGTAGAAACTCGCCGCCATCGGCGGGACGCCGAGGTACGAGCTAATAATCGCCGGGATGATCGCCACCAGCGCCAGGAACGCGGCGCCGACGTAGGTGATCCGCACCATGACCGCTTCGAGATGGTTCGCCGTCCGGGCGCCGGGGCGATAGCCGGGGATAAACGAGCCGTAGTCCTTCAGATTCTCCGCCATGTCCTTTGGATTGAACGTGATCGCCGTCCAAAAGTAGCAGAAGAAGTAGATCAGCGCGACGTACAGGAGGTTATAGATGAACCCCTGTCCGCCGAACGCCCCGTCCAAGTCCTTCAGGATGCGAACGTTCGGGAACACCGACTCGCTGAGGTAATGGAAGATGAAGTACGGGAACATCAGCAGGCTGCTGGCGAAGATGATCGGCATGACGCCGGCCTGGTTCACCCGCAACGGCAAGCTCTGACGTTGACCGCCGGCGCTCTTGCGTCCGCGGACATGCTTCTGGCTTTGAATCGGGATGCGACGCTGCCCCTGCGTGATGAACACGACCCAGGCCACCACCCCGGCGAACAGCAGCGAAAGCAATAGGAGTTTATCGATCCCCATGTCGCTGCCGAGAGCCACGCCGTTCTTCAGCGCCGGCCGCAGCAGGTCGTAACCGGCCCCCGGCATCTGGGCGAGAATGCCGGCCATAATCAGCAGGCTGATCCCGTTGCCGATGCCGTAGGCGTCGATCTGTTCCCCGATCCACATCAGGAAGATCGTCCCCGCCGTCATCACGATCGTGCCGAGCATGTAATACAGCCACCAGTCGTACTCGGTCATAATCAACTTCTGACCGGTCAGCGCCCCGCTGGAAAGCTGCTTGATCCAGAAGTAGCTCTGCCCGATGCAGATCAGCACGGTGGCGTACCGGGTCCATTCCGTAATCTTTCGTCGCCCGCTTTCGCCCTCCTTCTGAAGCTGTTCGAGCGGCGGATACACGCTGCCGAGCAACTGGAAGATAATGCTCGCCGAGATGTACGGCATGATCCCCAGCCCGAAGATCGTCGCGTTTGACAGGCTGGAGGCCGAGAACAGGCTGACGACCTGCAACACCTTCCCCGTCGGGTCGGTGCTGTCGCCGCTGCTTTTCGCCTGCAGCGCGGCGAGCTGATCCTGATCGATGAACGGCAGGGGGATACTGAACCCCATGCGGTAGACCGCCAGGAGAATCAGCGTCAGGAAGATTTTCCGCCGCAGCTCGGGGATGCGGAAGACGGTGACGAGTTTGTTGAGCATCGCGTCCCGCGATCCTTCGGGGCTGACTGGTCAGGGGGGCGGTCCGCCCGCCGCGATACGGCGCGGCGGCGGAACTCTACTCGGCGTCGGCGGGCGTGTCAGCGTCGGCGGAATCCGGCGCGTCGGTCAAGGCCTCTTCCACGGACTCCGCAGCCTCCACGACGACTTCCGCGGCCGACTCCACGGCGCCGGCAGCCTTCGCCGCAGCCCGCTTCGCGGCGACCGACAGCGGCTTGGTAAACGTCCCGGCGGCCTTGGCCGCCTTCTTCGCAGCCCGGCGGGCGTCCTTCGCGGACACCTTACGGCCGACCTCGGTAACCGCTTCGGCGACAGTCTCCGCTAGCGAAGCCCGCTCTTTTTTACTGACCGGCTTGGTGCGAGGCAGTTCCTCATGGGTCCCGCCGGCCGCTTCGATCTTCTGCTTGGCCGTGCCGCTGAAGCGATGCGCCTTCACGGTGAGGGCTTTCGTGAGCTCCCCGTCGCCGAGGATCTTCACCACGTCGAACGGACCGTTGGTAAAGCCTTTCGCCTGGAGGAACTCCGGCGTGATCTCCGTGCCGGCGTCGAAGATCTCCAGGGCGGAGACGTTCACCGCGGCCACTTTCAGCCGGAACTTCGCGTTGGAGAAACCCCGCTTCGCGACCCGCATAAACAGCGGCGTCGTCCCGCCCGCGAACCCGGTCCGCTTGCTGGATCCAGCCCGCGAGAAAAAACCCTTATGGCCACGACCGCTGGTCTTGCCGTGGCCGGAACCAGGACCGCGTCCGATCCGCTTCTTCTTGCGGTTCTTGCGGATGCCCTCGTGGACGTCTTTGATAATCATTGGTCGGCTCCCGCCTCGCCCGTGCCGTCGTGCGGCGGACTATTGTCTGAGAAAACTATCTGTGAAAAAGCGAAATGCGACGCGGAGGCGTCGCAACGCAAACTAGAGCTCGACGCCGCGGAGCGTCGCGACGGTCTCGCGGGTCCGCAGGGACTCCAGCCCCTGCATCACCGCCTTGACGAGGTTGACCGGATTCGACGATCCGATCGACTTGGTGAGAATGTCCGTGACGCCGGCGCTCTCCACCACCGCCCGCACCGCTTCGCCGGCGATGATGCCGGTACCGGGACGAGCCGGGATCAGGATCACCTTACTGCTGCGAAACGAGCCGATCACCTTGTGGGGAATCGTGCCGTCCACCAGCGGGATGTCCTTCATCTGGCGATTGGCCTGCTTGGTGGCCTTTTCAATCGCCAGCGGCACCTCGATCGCCTTGCCGTAGCCGTAGCCGACCTTGCCCTGCGAGTTCCCCGTCACGACCAGCGCGGTAAAGCTAAATCTCCGGCCGCCCTTCACCACACAGGAGCAGCGGCGAATCTGGACAGTCTTCTCACCGGAATCGTCGCGGCCGCGGGACATATCAAACGAAGGGGAAAGGCGAAGGGCGAAAGGGAAAAGCGAGGGGCTCCCCCCCCAAGCTGACGGCTCGCCGTCAGGAGTCGACTAGAAGCTCAACCCGCCGTCGCGGGCGCCGGCGGCGACAGCGGCGACGCGGCCGTGGAACGCGTAACGACCGCGGTCGAAGACGACCTCCGTCACGCCGGCCGCCTTGGCCCGCTCCGCGATCAACGCCCCGACCTGCTTCGCGGCGTCCGCGTCACCCGCGGCCTTCCCACCGAAGGTGGACTCCGTGGTACTGGCGGCGGCGAGGGTTCTGCCGGCGACGTCGTCGACCAACTGGGCGTAGGTGTGCTTGTTCGACCGAAACACCGTCAGCCGCGGACGGCCGGCGGCGAACTTCCGGATGCGATTGCGCACGCGGTAACCGCGACGGGCGCGGGTCTGGGCGAGCTTCTTCTGGGTGGGCATCGGCGTGTGGTGGGTTCGTCTCACCCGGCGGCGGGCCGGGCACTATGCGATGGGAAGGACGAAAGGGCAACCGCTCGGGCAAAGCGGAGTCGGGCCGAAGCCAAGGCTCCGGCTCCGGCTCAGCAGCGGGACGCGTTACTTCCCGCCAGCCCCGAACGCCTTGCCGGCTTTCTGCTTGACCTGCTCGCCGTCGTACCGAATGCCCTTGCCCTTATAAGGCTCAGGCGGCCGCACTTTGCGGACGTTGGCAGCGAACTGGCCGCACTTTTGCTTGTCCGGGCTGCGAACCACCACGTGCGTCTGATCGGGCAGCGTGCATTCCACACCGTCCGGCACCGTCACCTCGATCGTGTTCGCGAACCCGACCTGTAGGGCGAGCGTGTTGCCGTTGAGCTTGGCGTTGTAGCCGACGCCGCGAATCTCCAGCTTCCGCTCGAACGGCTCCTTCACGCCCGCCACCATATTGTCGATCAGCGACCGCGTGAGCCCGTGCAGGGCGCGATTCTGAGCCTGATCGTTCGGGCGGGTGACGGCGACGCTCTTGCCGTCGTCGGCCAGCGTCACGACCATATTCGGGTGCGGGGAGAACGTCAGATCGCCCTTCGGGCCTTTGACGTTCACGGCGCCGCCGTTGACGGAGACGGTGACGCCGTCGGGCACGGTCACCGGCTGCTTACCGATACGGGACATGGCAGGTTCTCGGGGAGGGTCCGTCGGCCAGCCGCCGACAGGCGGTGCGTCCGGGGGAAGGGGGGGGAGCGAGACCGCACCCGGCCGACCGCGTCGCGGTCGGCCGAAGCGATCGTGCCACTCAATAAATGGTGCAGAGCACTTCGCCGCCGATATTCTGGGCCTTCGCCTCGCGGCTGCTCAGCACGCCCTTGTTGGTGCTGAGGATCGCCACGCCCAGCCCGTCCAGCACCACGGGGGTGCCCTTGACGTTGGCGTAGACGCGACGGCCCGGCTTGGAATACCGGTCGATCTTGGTGATGACCCGCTCGCCGTTCGGACCGTACTTGAGGATCAACCGCAGCGTGTTCCGCGGCTCCTCCTCAATCAGTTCGTACTCCCAGATATAACCCTCGCGCTGCAAGGCTTCGGCGATGCCGACCTTGAGCTTGGAGGTGGGAATGTCGACGTGCGGCCGCTCGATCGCGACGGCGTTGCGGATGCGGGTGAGCATGTCCGCCACCGGGTCGGTCATCATGGCGGGAGCCTTGGGGCGAGAAGAGAGGGGGGGCGAGCGTGGGGGCGTCAGCCCCCCGCGCGTTGCGGGTGGGGAAGAGCGGTTGCGAAGACTACCGGCGACGACCGCCGGTGTCGCCCGGCTTGCGGAGCGGCAGACCCATCTGACGCATGAACAGACGACCTTCGTCGTCGTTCGCGGCGGTGGTGACCATCACGATGTTCATCCCCTGCTGATTGGGGAAGCGGTCCGGATCGACCTCGGGGAAGACGTACTGCTCGCTGAGGCCCATGTTGAAGTTCCCGGCCCCGTCGAACCCCTTCGGATTCAAGCCGCGAAAGTCACGAACCCGCGGCAACGCCAGAGCGATCAGCCGGTCGAGGAACTCGTACATCCGGGCGCCGCGGAGCGTCACCATCACGCCGACCTCGGTGCCCTCCCGCAGGCGAAACTGGGAAATACTCTTGGTCGCTTTCCGTCGCGCAGCCTTTTGCCCCGCGATGATGGACAGCATGTCCTGGGCCTGGTCGATCAGCTTGCTGTCACGGCTGGCTTCGCCGAGCCCCATGCTGATGACGACCTTCGTCAGCTTCGGGAGCGAGTGGGCGTTCTCCCGACCAAGCTCCTTCTTCGAGCGCGGGGAGAACTTCCGACTCGTACTTCGTTTTCAGGCGGGGCTGCATTATGCTCTTTCAGGAACCGGCGGGGAGTCGCGACGGGTGAGGCGCCGCTCGCCGATGCGCTTTCGCGGGAACCGGACTCAATGAACTGGAGAGGAATCAACGGGAGACGAGCCGCTACTTGGCGGCGTAGCGAGCCTTGGGGGGACTGACGATGCCCGCGGAGTTCCCGCTAACCTTGCAGAATCGCTCCTTCGCCCCGTCCTCCGTAAACCGATACCCCAAGCGCGTCGGCTTGCCGGCGGCCTGGTCGAAATACATCACGTTCGAGGCGTCAATCGCCATCTCCATCTCCAAACGACCGCCCTGCGGGCTCTTGGGATGCCCCTTCTTCACGTGCTTGAACGCCACGGCGACGCCCTCGACGACCAGCTTCTTCCCGCCGTCGCGCACCTCAAGCACCCGCTTCGGCTGCGGGGCCTTGTGATTGCCGGCGGTGACGACGACGAGGTCGTTCTTCTTGATCTTCATGAGTGAAGGCGAGCGTGAGGCGTGAGCCCCGTGACGGGGCGATCTTGAGCGGTGGAAACCGGATGACGTTCAGACCACGTCGCTGGCGAGCGACACGATCTTCATGTACTTGACACGCAACTCGCGGGCGACGGCGCCGAAGATGCGCGTCCCCCGCGGATTACCGTCCTTGTCCGTCACGACGAGGGCGTTGGTATCGAACCGCACATAGCTGCCGTCCATTCGGCGGGTTGCCTTGCGGGTGCGAACGATCACGCCCCGGGTGACCGTGCCCTTCTTGATCGCGGAACCGGGCGACGCCTTCTGCACGGACACGACAATGGTGTCGCCCAGCCCGGCGGTCCGCCTTTTCGTCCCGCCCAGCACCTTGATGCACTTAACGATCTTGGCCCCGGAGTTATCCGCGACCTCGAGTTCGGATTCCATCTGGATCATCGGACGACTCTTGACGCCGGGCGGCGTGGTACGGGTGGTGCGAACAAACGCGAAAACGGACGGGCAGGACCGTCAGGACGCGGGACTTTCCGGCGTGCCGCCGTCCGCGTCACCGGCGGCGCTCGGCACGACCGGAGGCGTCGGGGCGGCCGGAGAGTTCGTCACCTCATCGACCACCGGGGCGATCGACTCCGGAACCTCGGCCTCCGTCTCCAGACTGGCCTTGACCGCGATCTCGTCGGACGCCTGCACGACCTGGACCAACTCCCACCGCTTCAACTTCGAGTGCGGCTTACACTCCACGATCTCGACGACGTCGCCCAACTTGCCGCGCCCGTGCGGGTCGTGGGCGTGACAGACGGTCCGCCCCCGCACGATCTTGCCGTACTTCGGGTGCCGATACCGGCGCTGCACCTCGACCTTGAGGGTCTTGGCGTTCACGTCGCTGGTCACGGTGCCGCGGAGTCGGGTCTTCATCGGGTGGGGGAGAACATGGTGGAGTGTATCGGGAGGGCCGGAAACGGCGGAGTTCAGGCGGCGGCCGCGACTTCGGTCGTCGGTGCGGCGGACAATTCTCGCTGGTGCCGGATCGTGAGGATGCGGGCGACGTCCCGACGGAGCTTCCGAAGATTCGAGGGAGCCTCCAGCTTTTCGGTGCTCGCCTGGAAGCGCAGACGGAACAGTTCCTGACGGGTGCTGTTGAGCTGGTGCCCAAGTTCCTCAACGCTCATCTCCCGCAGTTCGGAGGCGGTCGCCATGATCGTATCTCTGGAGTGCGGGGACGTGGAATCTAGAAGTGGAATCTAGAAAAGGACGGACGACCCGAAGATCGCCCGGACGGAGCAGTGTGGCGAGACGGTCGGCAGACCGCAACGCCAACGGCTCAAGACTGCAAGGGACCGGCGGTCTTTTCGAGCAGGCGGACCTTGACCGGCAGCTTGTAGGCCACACGGGCGAAGCAGTCCTTCGCCGCGTCTTTCGACACGCCGAGAACCTCGAACAGCACCGTGCCCGGACGGACGACGGCGACCCAGTGATCCGGATCGCCCTTGCCCTTGCCCATCCGCGTTTCCAGCGGACGAGCGGTCACGGACTTGTGCGGGAAGATGCGGATATACAGCTTCCCCTCGCCCCGGATGTACTGCATGATCGCGATCCGGCTCGCCTCGATGGTGCGCGCCGTCACGTAACCGGCCTCCGTGGCCTGCAATCCGAAGTCGCCGTAGGCGATGGTGTTGCCGCGTTGGGCCTCACCTTTTATACGCCCTCTTTGCTGCTTGCGGTGCTTGACCCGCTTGGGCATCAGAGCCATGAGATTCTTCCGAGTAGTCGCCGAGGTCGATCCAAACTTTGACGCCGATGATCCCCTGGGCCGTTTTGGCCTGGGCGAACCCGTAGTCGATGTGACGCCGCAAAGTACTGAGCGGGATGCTCCCGCGACTGGCCTTCTCCCGACGGCTCATCTCCGAGCCCCCGAGTCGGCCGGCCAATTCCATTTTCACGCCGAGAACGCCGGACTCCATCACGGAGTCCATCGTCCGCTTGATCGCCCGGCGAAAGCTGCCGCGACGTTCCAGCTGACCGGCGAGGTCCTCCGCCACCAGCACCGCATTGCGGTTCGGGTTGGAGAGCTCGACAATCTTAACATCCATCCGGCGACCGGTCAGGTCTTCCAACTCCGCCTTCACCCGATCCACGTTCTGCCCCTTGGAGCCGATCAGGACCCCGGGCTTGGCGGAATGCAGATGAACGACGACGCTGTCGCGGGTGCGTTCGATATCCACGCGGGCGATCGCCGCGTTGTTGTTCTTGGCTTTGATGAACGACCGGATCTTGTGGTCCTCGACCAGCAGATCGCCGAAGTTCTTTTTGTTCGCGTACCACTTGGAGCGGTGCGGCTCCGTGATGCCGACGCGAAAGCCGGTGGGGCGAGTTTTCTGGCCCATCGCGGTGATGTCCTTCTAAGGTGCGGTTGCGAGGGGCGAAATCAGGAAACTTCCGGAGCGTCGACGGCCACGTGGATGTGGGCCGTGCGACGACGGATCATGTACGACATCCCGCGGGCGCGGGCCTGGCTACGCTTAATCATCGGGCCGCCGTCGACGCGAGCTTCCGCGATGACCAGCCCTTCGGGATTGCGGGCGCCCTTGTCCTCCGCGTTGGCGACGGCGCTTTTCAGCACCTTCTCCAACATGCGGGCTCCGCGATTGTGGATGTACTTCAGTTCCAACTCGGCCTGCCCGGCGGTTTTGCCGCGGATCAGGTCCGCGAACGGGCGCACCTTCGTCGCCGAGATGCGGGCGAACTTGTGGACGGCGCGGACGTGTGACACGGGAGGGGAGCGGTCGGAAGTGAGACGGATCAGGTGGGCGGGCGAAGCGGGCGGTTACCGCTTCCCCTTCGCCCCGTGTCCGCGGAAGGTGCGGGTGAGGGCGAATTCGCCGAGCTTGTGCCCGACCATCTCCTCGGTGACGTACACGTCGATATGCTTGCGGCCGTCGTGCACCTGGAAGGTGTGTCCGACGAAGTCCGGGATCACGGTGCTGGACCGAGCCCATGTCTTGATCGGGATCTTCGTGCCGTCGGCGTCCTGCTTCTCCACCTTTTTCAGGAGCGAAGCGGCGACGAACGGCCCTTTTTTGGTGCTACGACCCATGCGGAGGTGAAGGAGAAGGAAACAGTGTGCGGGGGAGGGACGACGGGGTTGGAGCCCCGGCGATCAGGTCTTCTTGACGCCGTAACGACGCGACTTGCGGCGTCGCACGATGGACTTGGAGCTGGCCTTACGCTTCTTGCGGGTGTCGCCGCCCTTCGCCAGCACGCCGGTGGGCGAGCAGGGATGACGACCGCCGGAGTTCTTGCCCTCGCCGCCGCCCATCGGGTGAGCGACCGGGTTCATGACGGTGCCCCGCACCTTCGGGCGCCAGCCCATGTGCCGCTTCCGCCCGGCTTTGCCGAGCTTGATGGCGTTGTGCTCGCTGAAGCCAACCGCCCCGATCGTCGCCCGACAGGCGGCGGGCACGCGACGCACCTCGCCGGAGGGCAGCGTGAGCTGAGCCCACGACGATTCGCGAGCGTTCAGGACGGCTTCGGTGCCGGCGGCGCGACAGATCTGACCGCCGCGGCCGGGTCGCATCTCGATATTGTGAACCGTGGTGCCCAGCGGGATCGCGGAGAGCGGCATACAGTTGCCGACGTCCGGGTCCAAGCCGGACGGGGCGCTCATCACCGTCATCCCGGCTTCCAGCTTCGCCGGGGCGAGGATGTACCGCTTCTCGCCGTCGGCGTACTGCACCAACGCGATCCGGCAGGACCGGTTCGGGTCGTACTCGATCGCGACGACCTCCGCCGCGACGTTGTCTTTCTCCCGCCGAAAGTCGACGAGCCGATACATTTTCCGGGCGCCGCCGCCACGATGACGGGCGGTGATCTTACCCTGGTTGTTGCGACCGCCCTTGCGGGTGATCCGCACCAGCAGGGACTTCTCCGGCTGCCGCTTGCGGTCCGTGATCTCCACGAAGTCCGCCACCGACGCGTCGCGGCGGCCCGGACTGGTCGGCTTGTAGTTGCGGATGCCCATGGGAGCGGGGGTGAACTAAACGGGAAGCGGGAGCGTGAACTGGGGGAGCCGCGAGGCTCGGTTCAGAAGAACGAAATCTGGTCTTCGGCGTGCAGCTTAACGACGGCCTTCTTCCAGGAGCGGGTCCGACCGAGGCCGGACTTGGTCCGCTTGACTTTGCCGGCCCGGTTCTGGGTGCGAACCTTGTCGACCCGGACGCTCCAGATCGTTTGCACGGCGTTTTTGATGTCGTATTTACTGGCCTGCGGATGCACCTCAAATGTGTAAGCGTTGTAACGCTCAGACAGGTGCGTGCCCTTCTCGGTGACGAGCGGACGCAGGATGACGCTGTAGGGGTCGAGTTCGATCGTCCGGTCGGCGACGAACTGTTCCGGTTTGGGGGGGACGGGGCGGCCCATGATTCAAATCCTCCGGCGGTGGTGACGCGGGGTGGTGCGGGAGGGGACGGGTCAGGCGGCGAGCCGCTGATCGGCACGGCCGAGCAGCGAGTCCAACGCGGCCGTGGTAATAACGAACTGCCGCTGGTGCAGCACGTCGTAGGCGTTGAGATCCGCAACCGGCCGCAGCCAGAGGTGTTCGAGGTTCCGGCAGGCCCGCCACGTGAGCGGGTCGTGGCCGTCGATCGCCAGGAGCGCCGGGGTGTCGAACAAGCCCAGCGCCTTCAGGCGATCAGCGGCCAGCTTGGTGCGGGGCTCGTCGAGACCGAATCCGTCCAACACGACCGCCTGGCCGTCCTGAAACTTGGACAGGATCGACATGCGGGTCGCGAGGCGAACCGCCTTGCGGGGCATCCGGGTGTACCAGTCCTTCGGCTTGATGCCGAAAGTGACGCCGCCGCCGCGGCGAATCGGGGTCCGCTTGGCGCCCATCCGGGCGCGGCCGGTCCCCTTCTGGCGATAGATCTTTTTCGTGGAACCGGACACCATCCCGCGGGAGCGGGTCTGCACGGTGCCCTGCCGCTTGTTCCGCTCGTACATCACGACCGCGTCGTGAAGGAGCTGCTTCGAGATCGTGGCGGCGAGTTCGTCGCCGTCGAAGTCGTAGGTGCCGGTCTCGCCGCCGTCGCGGCCGAGCACGGGGACGCTGATCGTCGCCATGAGTCGCAGGTGGGTGGGAAGGACCGGGGAGGGATGGAAGGGGAGAAGCGAACCGGGGGGCCGACGAGCCGCGGGGCGGTCAGGCCGGAGCCTTGTGACGGTTCTTGGTGGTGTGTTTCAACTCGACGAGCCCGCCGTTGGGACCGGGCACGGCGCCGCGGAGCAGCACGGCGTTGTTCTCCGCGTCGACGCGGACGATTTCCAGAAACCGCACGGTGATGCGTGCGTTGCCGTAACGACCGGGCATCTTGGTGCCCTTCATGACGCGGGCCGGGTCGGCGCTCTGGCCGATGGATCCGCCGTGGCGGTGCACCCGCTTGACGCCGTGGGTGGCCCGCTGGCCGCTGAAGTTGTGACGCTTCATGACGCCGGCGGTGCCGCGACCCTTGCTGACCCCGACGACGTCGATCCGCTTCAGGGCGGCGAGCGACTCCACCGTCAGCGTGTCGCCGACGGACAGGCCGTGCTCTTCGCCGTCGGTGCGAAACTCGCGGAAGTGCTTTTTCGGTTCGCAGTTCGCCCGGGGGGCCGGCTCGACGCCGGCCTGCCTGCGGGCCTCCTGCTTTTTGCCGTTCAGATCGGCGACGTGGCCCCGCTCCGCCCGGCTGGCCCGGCGGCGATCCTTATCCAGGAAGCCGACCTGCACCGCCTCGTACCCGTCCTTCTCGACGGTCTTCACCTGCGTGACGACACAGGGGCCGGCTTCGACGACGGTCACCGCGGTGCGGGAACCGTCTTCCCCAAACACCTGCGTCATGCCGATCTTGCGGCCGAGCAATCCGACGGGCATAGCGGGGAGGCGGGCGTGAAGGAAGCGAGAGAGGAAGACCGGAGCCCGGGGCGTGAGCCGCGGGGCGGGCGGGGATGTCTTACAGAACGGGCGAGCCGCCAACGGCGGGGCACGATCTTGATTCGCTCGCGAAATCGCAAGCGAGGAATTGTCGGAGAGAAGCGGACGGAGCGGCCGGGACGAACCCGACGATCGCTCAACCCCCGACGCTGGCTTTGATCTTGATATCCACGCCGGCGGGGAGCGACAGCTTGTTGAGAGCGTCGATCGTCTTGCCGGTCGGTTGGAGAATGTCGATCAGGCGTTTGTGGGTGCGAATCTCGAACTGTTCGCGGCTTTTCTTGTCCACGTGGGGGCCACGCAGCACGGTGTAACGCTCGATCCGGGTGGGCAACGGGATCGGTCCGTGAACGCGGGCCCCGGTTCGTTTCGCCGTATCGACGATATCAGACGCGCTGGCGTCCAATGTGGAGTGCTCGTAAGCCTCCATCCGAATCCGAATGCGTTCCTGACCTGTCCCGGCCATACCGTGTTGAGCTTCTGCCGAGTGGTTTCTGGAAAAGTCGCGGCCCGCGGATCGTCTCTCGAAAGAGGCGTCCCGCGGGCGGTCGGGAAGAGTAAAGGGGCCGTTCCGGCTCGTCAACGCACTCGGGCACGATCCTTGCGGAAGTTTCCCGAACAGGCCTTGCGCGGGGCCTGAACGGCGCCACCGAGGACCTGACGGGGGGGAGCGCCCGGCGGGGGAGCGCCCGCGAAACCGCGAGCGGCGGTTCTGAATGCCATGCTCTGACCGGACCTTCATCGCTGGATCCCAGCCGACTGAGCGACGCCTCGCACGCCTCCGCCAGTCCCGCGGTGCGCGAACACCGGAGGGCGTCGACCGTTTCGCGGGTGACGTCGATCCACCGGTTCCGCGGGGCGTTGAACAGCGCCCAGGCGTCGACGCCGCCGGACAGATCCGCTTCCAGGCACCGCAAATTGTGCAGTTTGTCGGCGAGGGCGAGCGCCCGCGTCGGCCCGTCGGCGCCGGCCAGGCGGGCGCGGTGCTCCGCTTTACGAGTCTCCCACGGCAGCTTCGCCCCGTCGTCGTCCCGCTTGCGTTCCGACAGCGCCGCCACCCGTTCGCAGACCCGCGGGGGGAACGCCGCCGCCAACTCCGTCGGGCGTGACCGGAGTGTCCTCCAACACGTCGTGCAGGGCGGCGGCGGCGAGCAGTTCGTCGTCCCGTCCCCAGCCGGACCGGCTGAGAATCGCCATCACCGACAGCGGATGGGTCACGTAGGGCTCGCCGGACCCTTTCCGGGTTTGGCCCGCGTGGGCGGCGGCGGCGAAGCGGGTCGCCCGAACCAGCAGCGGGGGGAACGGGTCTGGAACAGTTCGCTCCGCCGGGGGAACGCCGCTCATGTGGCGGCGCCCGCGAGGGCGGGGGCGCCGGGGGCGGGACGACTGTTCGCCGACCCAATCGGGGCGCCGGCCGGTTGGGGGGCGTTGTCGTGGCGGAAGACGTTGAACCGCACGTACTCCCAGTGACGGTACAACGGGACCTTCTGCGACCAGTTCCTCCCGCGGGCCGACGGCTTCGACGCGTCCCCGGTTCAGCAGCACGACGCGATCCGCCCGGCGGAGCGTCGTCATGCGGCCGGGGAGCAGCAGCACCGTCCGGCCGGGGAAGACGCGGGCGAAGGTGTCGTCGAGCTGCGCCTTGCTGTCCTCGTCAAGCCCTTCGCTCGGTTCGTCCACGATCAGCACGGCCGGGATCGCGGAGAACCGCCCGGGCCAAGCCCAGCCGAAAGAGTTGCCCGGGAGTGAATGTCTCCCCGAACTCTCCGAGCACCGTTTCGTAGCCCTGCGGAAAGCGTTGGACGAAGTTGTGGACGTGGGCGGTCTTGGCGGCGTCGATCACCTTCGACAGCGGGACCTCCGGATCGCCGCCGGTGAGGTTCTCCCGCACGGTGCCTGTGAAGCAGGGGTCGCCGCCGCCGACGTAGACCGTTTCGGCCCGCAGGCTTTCGAGCGTGACCCAGGCGATGTCCTCGCCGTCGTACTTTACTCGGCCGCGTTGCGGTTCGAGGAACCGGGGCGGCAGGCTGACCAGAGCCTTCGCTTCGAGCAGGTCCGGACGCGGCGATCGCCGTGACAGCGCCCGCCGGCAGGGTGACGGTCACGCCGTCGAGCAGTTTGCGGCCGCGGGGGTCGGTGTAGTGGACGTCGTCGAACTCCAGCGCCCGGGAGAGCGGCTGGAGGAACTTCGCCCCGACGGCCTGTCCGACCTCCGGCACGCGGTTGAGGTAGCGGTAGATGCGATCCGCGGCGACGGCGGCGGCGTGGCGGTCGCGGTGCAGATCGGCCAGCTCGCCCAGCGGCTCGAGCAGGCAGGCGGCGATGCCCAACAGCAGCAGGGCGTGGGCGGGGGTGAAGGCGCCGTCGGTGTTCAGCACCTTCGCCCCGAGGATCGCGAGCACCACGGCCCCCGCGACCACCAGCGCCGCCCGGGCCAGCCCGCGGGAGAGCCGGGCCTTGCGGTTCGCCGCGGCGAGGTCCGACTGATACCGCCCGAGGTGCGTGTTGAAGCGGTCGCTTTCAAACTCTTCCATGCCGAAGCCCCGGACGACGCGGGCTTTGGTCAGCCCCTCGGCGAGCAGCCGCAGCGCCCGGTCGCTGCGGTGGGTGGCCACCAGCCGGGCGGCCTTCACCCCCACCGCCTGACGGCGGAGCAGCCACCAGCACGCGAACAGCGGCAGCGCGATGTGGAAGGTGGTCAGCGGGGCGACCAGCAGGGCGAACAGGGTGAGCACCACGATCTTCGCCGGATACCGGCCGAGCCGCTGGACGCCGTCCTGCAATCCCTGTCGCAGCGTCTCGCCGTCGTCGGTGAACAGGGCGAGGACCTCCTTTGCCCCGTCATCCGTCAGATCGCTGGGGCCGAGCCGCAACGCCTGCCGGTGCAATGCCCGCCGCAATGCGGGTGACCGCCGCCCCGACCGCCCGGGCCGCGGCGCAGCCGCGCCGGGACAGACAGAGGCTGCGCAACAACCCCAGCACCACCGCGGCGCCGATCAGGCAGGCCAGCGCCGGAGAGATTCGATCCGCAGCTCCGAGACCTGCCGGTACAACCAGCCAGGCCGGGGCCGAGGAACCCGCCGCGGTTCATCCAGACGGAGTGGGCGATCCCGCGATCGCCCGTGTTCATCCGGTAGTCGTCCGGCAGGTCGACGGTGCCGTCCGCGTTGCGGGTCGCCTCGCCGGTGAGGACCAGCAGGTCGCCGAGGTCGTCCCCGCGGCGTACACGACGCCGCGGGAGATCAGCAGGTCGGCGACCAGATACAGCGCGAGCAGCACCCCGCACAGCAACAGCGTGGCGGCGAAGCCCCACAGGGCGCTGGCGAGCGAGCGGCCGCGAACATACTCCCGGGGCGGGAAGGCACGACGGAGGGAGGCGTGGGCGGGCACGGCGATCGGCTCCCTGACGGCGGTGAGCGGGAAGGATGGGCCGGAACCGGCGGACGGTCCAGTCTAACAGGCTCCGCGGCCCCGATCCGCGCCCCGCATCGCCCGCGGCCGCCTCGACCCCGTCCCCGGCCGACACGACCCTCAGATCCGCCCGCGACGGCCTCGATCCCGCGCGACGTCCCCGCGGACCCCGCGGATCCCGCCTTGGGCGGCCGGCAGCGGCGATCACGCGAGGTCGCGGTCTTCGAACAGCAGGAACGCCACCAGGATCGCCGCCGTCGCTGTAGCAGACCGTGTACAGGGCGGCCCAACGCGAGGTACTCCGGCGGAACCAGCGCTTCCCGGGCGATCGCCGCCTCGCTGCTGTACGCCGGCAGCGCGGGCAGCACCGTGGCGATCAGCCCGGCGACGAATCGCACGCCCTCCACCAACGGCCCGCCGTCGCCCTCCCACAGCACCAGCACCCCCGTGAGGTGCCCGACGATGAACACCGTAAAGCAGACGCTGAGATTCACGACCATCGGCAGCCGAGCAGCTAATCGCCACGCTGATCGCCGTCAGCACCGCGATCTCCAGGTAGACCAGCAGCAGGGCGGGGACGCATCTTGAACGCGTTCGACCGTCCGCCTTCCGATCTGCGGCACGCGGATCTCCTTCCCGGACAGCCCCGGCACCCAAGTCCACGCCCAGCGTCTCCGCCCGCACCCACTCGGTGGCGGTCACATCTCTCTTCGCTCTCCTGGGCGTCATAGATGATCTTGTAGAAGACCAGCCCCAGGAAGATCGCCCCGACGACGACCGTCAGCAGGCCGACGGCCTGCAAAATGCCCAGGTACTTGCCCAGCACGAACTGCCGGCGGTTGATCGGCTTGGAGAGCAGCGTCATCGCGGTGCGGCCCTCGATCTCGTCGTGGATCGTGGTGCTCGCGGTCCAGACGGCGACCAGCAGACCGACGATCAGCATCGTGGCGAGGCCGCAGTCCTTCAGCATTTTGACGTCCTCGCCGAGGCTGAAGAACGGCAGGAAGGTGTTGACGACCAGCACCGCGACCGCCAACGCCCCGCTGAGCAGAAGCATCGGCTGGCGGATCGCCTCCTTCGCCGTCGCCGCGGCCAGCACGCCGGCCCGGGTGGTGCGGCGGAACACGGCCCCGCCGATCGCGATCAGCAACACCACGCCCGCGACCAGCCACCAGCCCCGGGCGCTGTTCCCGCCCTCGCCCCAACCGGACGACTCCGCCCCCAACTGGGCCAGAACCGGCAGGACCGAACCGAGGGCGGGCGCGACGAGTCACGGGCGGGGGGAGCGGGCGGAGCGGGGGACGGGCGGAGGAGGGGCCGCCGGGGGCGACGCTGGTACGCGACGGCGGACCGTACCGTTGGGACCGTACCGTCGGGACCGAACGCGGCCAATCGAGCCGCGGCCGCCGCCGCCGCGGCTTCAGAATCCAGACTGCACCAACCCGACGCGTCAGCGAGGGCCGTCCGCCGATTCTCGCAGCGTTGGGGGACGCGGGCGGCGCCCGCGTCCCTCGCTGACGCTTCGGGTTGGTCGTGACACAGCTTCGGAGCGAGCGGCGCCGTGCTCAATCGCTCGCGACAGGTTCCCCCGGGGCGACCACCCGCAGCGGGACGGCGTCGCTGCACTGCCCGCCCTCCCCCGTCGCTGCGGGCGAAGATCGGGCGGACGCCGGGCGGGACCGAGTCGCGGGCGGACAGGAAGATCTGCCGTTCGGTCTCCCCCTGGCGGATCAGCACGCCGGAGAGCCCGATGTTGTCCACGATCACCCCGTGCGGCAATCCGAACAGGTCGAACTTCTGCTCCCCGTCGAACGATTTCTCCGCGTCGCCCGGCTGCCGATCCAGCACGAGATTCGCGGTGATCGTCTCGCCCGGGCGAATCACGAGGTGCCCGTCGGCGTCCACGTGCGAGCCCGCGTCCGGTTCCAGCCGGACGGTGAGCTTCGGCGTCGGGCCGACCGCCAGCTTGCCGAGGTCGCCCAACGCCTGCACCCGCTCTTCGCCGTCGACGACGCCGGTCGCGGTGACGGCGACCGCCTTCCACTGCTCCTCGGTCGGCTGGGGGGCGTCCGCGGCGACCCGCAGCACGCCGCTGACGTCGAAGTGACCGGCTTGAATCACCAGCGGGCCGGCGATCGCGAACCCCTCCGGCAGATTGGCGAAGGCGACGGTGACGGGGCCGCTCCAGCCGTCGTGCCGGTCGAGCCGGACCTCGAACTTCGTCCCGCTGCCCGCCGCGGGCGTGAGTCCTTTCCCCGCGATGCGCACGCGGTGAAGCCGGGCGCCGGCGCCCGCAACGAGAGTTTGTAGCCGTACGTCGGCCCGCCCTCGCCGCGCACGTCGCGGACCCGCACGAGGTAGTCGCCCGTCTCCGACGCCTGCGGCGAGCCTTGCGGCGGGGCGGTGAACTGCAACCGGGCCGCGTTCGCCCCACTCCCGTTCCGGGTCGTCGTCGTTGGCGTAGGGCACCTCGAACACCGGCAGCCCGTTATCCGGCAGGGCCTCCTCCGGAGCGTGCGGCGCGACGGTGTACACCGGCTCGAACAACGCGTGGGCCGTCGCGCTGGTGCCGAAGTAGTTGATCCGGTGGCTGTTCGCGGGGCTTTCGTAGAAGACGAATCCGCTGTCCGGCCCCTTCGGCGCCTGATACAGCTTGACGACCTCGCCGTTCATGTAGAGATATTCGTTCAGCTCCATCTCGTCCCAGAAGTCCAATCGGGTGTCGTTGGACCGGAAAGAGTCGATCGGCCGGAAATTGATGACGCTGGCCCGGGTCGCCTGCAATTGGACGCGCACCACCGGGGAGCCGTCCGGCCGCAGGATTTCGAGTAGCGGATCGAGCGGCGTCGCGGCCGGCCCGCTGCCCTCGGTCTCGCGGACGCACGTCAGCACCCACTCGCTGCCCGCGGCGGCCCGGAAGCGGTACAGGTCCGCATCGCCGGGGGACGCGATCACCCCGTACACGGTCGAGGGCGCCAGCGGCGTGGCGCGGGTCGGCGTGTCGTTCGGTTCGACCTCCACGCCGGGGGCGTCGCTCTGATCGACGCCGGTTCGCCGGCGGCGGCTTCCGTGCGTTCCGCGGCCGCCGCGTCGCCCCGGGCGGTCTCGAACGCACCGATCGGACGCCGCCGTCCAACAGCCCGACGAACGCCCGCACCGGCCCCGGATCACCCGGCGGCCGCGGCCGCATCGCGACGGCCGCCGGCCAATCCGGCAGCCGCACCGCGGGGGCCGCCTGGGTGAAGCCGTTCTTCATCTCCGCCGGGCGGTTCCACAGTTTGACGGTGGCGTCCTCCGCGGCGGTCACGAGTTGGCCGCCGCGTCCGTTCGCCCCAGCCGGGGTGAACGTCAGCGAGAGCACCGGCCCGCGGTGCACGAACTGGCTCAGCCGGACCGTCGTGGTGCCCTGCCGGCCGGCGCCGGTCAGTTCCCAGGCCCGCAACGTCCGATCCGCCCCCGCGGCGAGCAGGTGCGTGCCGTCGGGGGTGAAGGCGACGCACAGTTGGGCGCCGGTGGGCTCGGTGAGGGTGTCGACCAGGCGGCCGGCGCCCCCGTCGCGGAGGGCGGCGAGATCCCACAGTTTGACGGTGCGATCGTCCGACGCGGTGGCGAGCAGCGGCAGCGTGGGATGAAACGCCGCCCCGAACACCGGCCCGTTGTGCCCCTTCAGCACGCCCTTCTCCAAGCCCGTCGCCGGATCCCAGAGCCGCACGAGCTTGTCGTACCCGCCGGTCGCCAGCACCTGTCCATTCGGAAAGGCCGCGTTTTCGCCCGCCGTCGCGTCGCCCGCCGCCGCGTCGCCCGCCGCCGGGCCGCCGGGGGAGAGGGCGGCGGCGAGGATCGCGTCGGAGTGCCCCCGCAGCACGTAGGCGGGTTCGTCGCCGGTGTCGCTCCACTCGCCGAGGTCCCAGACGACCACCGCACCGCCCAGCCCGGGCTCGCCGGCGGCGGCGAGAACCTTGTCGTCGTCCAGCCACCGCACGACGTGCACATGTCCCGGCACGCCGGTGAGCGTGCGGGTCGTGTCGAGCGAAGCGACGTTCCGCAGTTCGACCCGCCCGTACCGCCCCACCGCCGCGGTCGTTCCGTCCGGGCTCAGGGCGAGGGCGTGCACCGGCTCCCGCACGGTCGCCGCGGTCACGGCGACCCGCGGCACGACCAACGTCGGCAGACCGCCGCCGCCGACAGCCCCGGCATTGATCCAAGCTTTCAAGATTGCGATCTCCGCGGCGGTCGGCCGCGGCTCGTCCTCCGGCGGCATCAATGCGCCTTGCGAGTCCCGTCCAGCAGTCCGAACAATCGACTGCCCGCCGCGTCGCCCGGTTTGATCACGGCTCCTTCGTATCCGCCCTTCATCAGCGACGCATGGTCGTGCAGGGCGAACTCCCCGGAGTTCTCCCCGGCGTTGTGGCACCCGGCACAATACTTCGTCAGCAGCGGACGAATCTCCCGATCATAACCCGGCCCCGCCGGCTCCCCGTCGGCGCCCCGGGCTGATTGGACGCAGGCCGACGGCACGAACGCCGCCGGAACCAGCAGGAGAACGGCGGCGACGAGACGGGCGGCGGTCATATCGGCGGGCGAGCAGGGATGCGGTGGCAGGACGACGGGGCCGGCGGTCAGTCCCGACGCTTCAGGTCGTAGTCGATCCAGCCGTTGGCGGCGGGCGGTAAGCGGTCGAGGCGAAACGCAACGCCCGTCACGGCGCTCAGGGCGTAACCGTCGGCGTCCGTGGGGACCGCATCCCAACCGTCGGCGCCGCGATTAAAGATGGTGAACTCGCACCGCTCCTCGCGGCAGTCGGCCCGCCAGAACTCCCGAACGCCCGCCGCGAACAGCAGGGGGGGCTCCAGTCGCAGGTCCTTCGTCGTGCTGCCGTCGGAGACGACTTCGCAGACGAGGTCCGCGGCCCCCAGCAGTTCGACCGGGTCGCCCTCCCGGTTCACCTCGGGAGTCCACGAGATCCGCCCCGCAGCTTCGGTTTTCGGTAGCACCAGGATCGCATCCGGCTCGCAAGACAGCCCCACGTTCGGTTCGCTGTACAGCATCGCGTCCGTGAAGACCAAACCGCGACGGCCGACTTTCGCCCACTTGCGGAGGGCGTAAACAATTTCGACCTTTGGGGTCGCGTGCGAGGTTCTCAATTCGATCACCCGCCCGATCTCCGCATAGCCGTCGAGAAATGAGAACCGAAAATCCTCGGGACTATCGTCGGAAAGCGCCCAGGCTCGAACCGCGTCGTAGTCCAGCGACATCCCCGGGATCTCGACGGATCCCCGCTCCGTGTGCAGCACGACCCGCTCCGCCACCCGCCCCGTCAGGGCGAGGTCGTTATCAGACGTCACCGTCGGTCGCACGTTCTGTTCGACGGACAGTGGATCCGCATCGGTTCTGGCGGGAGGGCGGACCCGCTCGACCCGGGAAGGCGGATCGGCGACGGCGGGCGACATCTGGGTTTCCTCGCTCGGTGACGGGTGAAGGCGGAACCGGACGTTCAATGTTGGAACAAAAACTCGCGGCTGCTGAGCAGGCCCCAGTAGAGGTCTTCCAAGGCGACCCGCCGGTCGTCCCCGTCCGCCTGGTCCAGCACGGCGGCGACGGCGGACGCCTCCTCCGCCGTCGGGAACCGGCCCAGCGACGCCAGATACGCCTCCTCCACCAGCGCCGCGTCGACCGTGCCGGCCTTCAATCCCTCGGGGATTCGCCCGGCGTCCGCGGACAGCTTTTCGTTCAACGTGCCGCCGTTCATCACGTGCAACACCTGTTTCATGCTGGGCATCTCCGTGCGCTCGCAACTGCACGTTTTCAAGCGTTCGGCCCGACCGAAGGTGTCCAGAAAATAGCTGTCGACGGCGCTGTCTTTTAATTGCACCGCCCTCGTGCCCGCCGGCAGCGTCTCCTCGTCCCGCTTGAACGTCGTGGGCGCCCCGGTGGCGGAACTGAAGGCGTCCAACAGCACTTCCGCCTTCATCCGGCGGGGCAGGAAGTGGGAGTAATACCGCGTATCGCCCTCCGCCCCCGGCTCCGGCAGGCTGCTGCGTTGGTAGGTCTCGCTGGTGAGGATCAACCGCATCAGGCGTTTGAGGTCGTAATCGTTCGCCACCAAAAACTCGCGCGAGCGCGTCCATCAGCGCCGGGTTGCTGGGCGGGTTGGTGGTGCGGAGGTCGTCCACGGCGTCGACCAATCCGACGCCCAGATAATGTTCCCACACGCGATTGACGATCGCCCGGCTGAAGTACGGGTTCGCGGGGTCCGTCAGCCAATCGGCCAGCAATTCGCGGCGGTCGCCGGTGAAGTCCGCGGGGACGACGTCGCCGTCCAGCGGGGCCGGCGGTTGGGCTTCGCCGGTGCGGGGCTGGATCAGATCGCCGTCGTCGGCGACGAAGATCGTGCGGTTCCCGTCGCCGTTGCGGTAGTCGCCGCCCCAGCCCTTGCCGCGAACCCGGCCGAACAGATTGGCGAAGGCGTAATATTGGTCGTTGGTCCACTTTTCGAGCGGGTGGTCGTGGCACTTCGCACAGGCGATCGACATGCCCAGGAAGGCCGCGGAGGCGGTCTCCGCCATCGTTTCGGGGTCTTGATGCAGGGCGAAGAAGTTCGCGGCGCCGTTGTCGAACGTGCTGCCCTGGGCCGTCACCACGCCGCGGGCGAAGTCGTCCCAGCCGGCGTTCTCCTCGACCCGCTGGCGGATCCAGCCGGAAAAGCGATCCACCGCTTTGGGCCGCAGGCGCTCGCCGGAGACCAGCAGTAAATCGCTCCATTTATGCGTCCAAAGGTCGACGTACTCCGGCGAGGCGAGCAGTTCGTCGACCAACCGGACGCGCTTGTCCGGCGTCTCGTCCGCGAGGAACGCCCGCACCTCCTCCGGCGTGGGCAGGCGGCCGGCGACGTCCAGGCAAGCTCGCCGTAGAAAGGTGGCGTCGTCGCACCGCGGCGAGGGCGGGAGGTGCAGATCGCTCAGTTTTTGCAGGACGAACTCGTCGATGAAGTTCGGCCCGGGGAGCGTCCGCGTACATCTGCTCCGCGGGGGCCTCGGCGCGGGGCACGACGGCGGTGGCGACGACGTTGCGGGCGAGATACCACGCCACCACCGGGCCCTCGCCGGGGCCGACGACGGTCATCACCCCGGCGTCCGACACCGTGGCGACGGTCGCGTCGGCGGCGGTGAACTTCGCCCAGCGGGTCACGTCCTCGGTCCGACCGTCGGTGAAGTGCGCGATCACCGCGGTCGGCTGCACGTCGCCGACGCCCAGCGTCACCCGCTCCGGCAGGATTTCGAGCCGATCCAGCCGCGGATCGTCCGGCGTCGGCCGGGGCGTGCCGGCGGCGACCCATTCGCTCAGCACCCTGTAGTCGGCGTCTCCCTCCGCGAACCGCAGCCCGCCCTTGTGCGGCGACGGCCCCCGTCGGCTTGGTGAGCAGCAACGAACGGGCCGGGTCGCCCGGCACGATCCGCCGCCCGCGAGCCGCCCGGGTGATGGCGAAGAAGTCCGTATCCGGATCGTAGCCCCGCAGGCTCAGCAGGAACCCGCCCTTACCCGCCGCGGCGCCGTGACAGGCGCCCATGTTGCAGCCCCGCTTGGTCAGCACGCTTTGCACATGGTTGCGGAAGCTCCAGGCGTGCGGAACGGCGAAGTCCGTGACGGTGACGGCCACGGTCGCGGCCCGGCCGTCCGCCGTCGCCGTCGCCGTCGCCGTGAGGGTCGCGGTCCCGTCGCCCGCCGGCGCCGCCCGCCCGTCCTTCACCACGACGACTGATTCGTCCGAACTGCTCCAAACAACCCCCGGCACGACCGCCCCCAGCGTCCCGTCCGCCCGGCGGGCCTGCACGAGCAGCGTCTGAAAGTCCGCCGGCCCGGTCAGCGAGACCGCCGTCGGCAGGGCGACCAACCCGGGCGACGGGTCCGAGGCCTCCGCGGGCGAGGCGAGCAGAACGGCGGCGAGGAGCGGGGCGATCATGTGGTGTGAATTCAGGCCGCGAGGGCTTCGAGCGTGTTGAACTGGGTCACGCCGGTGACGTGCAGCAGGCCGACGACTTCCCGTGTCGTAACCTCACCCGTCTCCGGATCGTGGTCAGCCACGATGTACAGCGCGTTCTTCGTTTGGAACACCGCGTCCGGGTGCTTCACGTCGAACGTGCGGCCGTCGGACAGATAAATGCGGAACGGCATGAACGGCTGCCGCATTCGAACGTCGCGAAATTCGATCGGACTCATGGCAGGTCAGGCGGCCACCGCGGGCGTGTCGGCGGACAGAAACTCGTAGTGTCGAACGTCTTTGTACCGCAGATGCTCGGCGGTCTCGGGAATGCCGGTCTGCGGGTCGTGGTCCACCCCGATCAGCAGCTCGCCCATCGACGCCATCACGTCAAAATGGGTGGGAATCTCGAACTGCCGGCCGTCGTGCGCCATCACCCGGAAGGGGCGGAACGTATCGGCGCTGGCGAGTCGGCGGGCTTCAGCGGCGGTCATGACGTCATCTCGGGGCGGGGTCGGTCGGGGCAGCTTCAGGGGTCGGTCGGGGCAGCTTCAAGAGAACAGTTCGTACAGCGGTTTGGTGCCGAAATCGACCAGCGGGAACGGCCGGCCGGCCGGGCCGGGGAGTTCGGTGTGCAGGTCCAATCCCAGGCTGTGGAAGATCGTGCCCACGACGTCCGCGGGGCTGGTGGGGCGGTCGGCGGGGTAGGCGCCGATCTCGTCGCTGGCGCCGATCGCCCGGCCGCCCCGCACGCCGCCGCCGGCGAAGTACATCGTCCAACACTGCGGCCAGTGATCGCGTCCGCCGGCGGGGTTGACGCGGGGCGTGCGGCCGAACTCCGCCAGGTTCGCCACCAGCGTGTTCTCCAGCATCCCGCGGTCGATCAGATCCGTCAGCAGGGCGGAATAGGCTTGGTCGTACATCGGGGCGACGACGTCGCGCATCCCTTCGATGGAGGTGAACGGCTTGGTGCCGTGAATGTCCCAGGTGATCTCGTCGAACACCGTCAGGAAGGTGTTCACCGTGACGAACCGCACGCCGGCTTCGATCAACCGGCGGGCGAGCAGCAGGCTGGCCCCGAACCGATTGCGGCCGTAGCGATCGCGGGTGTCGTCGGATTCCCGGTTCAGATCGAACGCCCCCCGCGCCTCCGGGCTGGTGATGAGGCGGTAGGCGCTTTCGAAGTTGGAGTCCATCAGCCGGGCCTGCTCGCTGCTCTCGAAGGCGTTCGTGCGGCCTTCGACGATCTGGCGGAGCTTGCGGCGGTGCTCCAGCCGGGCGTCGCCGATGCTGTTGGGGGGCAGCAGGTCGGGGACGACGAAGTTCGGCTTCGACGGGTCGGCGTTCAGGATGAACGGGTCGTGGCCGCGGCCGAGGAACCCGGCGTCTTGGCCGTTGGGCAGGTTCCCGCCGACCCGGCCCATCCGCTCGGGCAGGATCACGCTGGCCGGCAGATCGGTTTTGCGGCCGCGCAGGTAGCTCAACACGCTGCCGGCGTGCGGCGTGTTGACCCCGCCGGTGAAGATTCGCCCGGTCTGCATCATTTGCAGACCGGTGTCGTGCACGGCCGGGGCGGTGTGATGGCAGGCCCGCACCATGCTGAACTTGTCCGCCAGTTTGGCGTGCTCCGGCAGGATCTCCGACAGCAGGAAATCCCCCTTCGTGGGCACGGCTTGGAACGGCCCGCGGATCTCCCTGGGGGCGTTTGGTTTCGGGTCGAAGCAGTCCTGGGCGCTGGGGGCGCCGAGGTTGAAGATCAGGATGCACGCCTTGTCCTCGTGCCCCGCCTTCACAGCGCCGGCTTCTTCGGCGGCGGCCATGTCGGCCAGCGACAGACCGAGGGCCGACAGCGCCCCCACCGAGAGGAAGTCGCGGCGGGTGGAGCCGTCGCAGTCGTGGGCGGAGCCGTCGCCGAGCAGGTTCAACATGAGCGCGGGCCGGTCGCGGTGGGGAGAGAAGCGTCGGGAAGAGAAACCGGGGGCGTCCCGTGACGTTCCGCCGCCAAACGGCGCCGTCGAACGCGGGCCGCACCGGGATCACGGTGACGGCGGGGTCGCACCGCCTCGGCATCGTGCGTCGAACCCGCCGACCGCCCGCGGGCGCCGGGCAAGCGGGCATCGGGCACGCGGGCGTCGGGCACGCGGGCGTCGGGCAAGTCCGTGCCGATGCGAAGGCAGTTTAGGACGTTCCGTCGCCCCCGGCAATGCGTCGGCGACGGGACGCCCCCGGATGCGGTTGCGATCCCGCCCCGTCCCGCGGACCCTGACGGTCGTGCGGTCCGCCGCCCCGCCCCGCCGTCGCCCCATCGACGATCCGTCCACACACTTCCGTCTACACACTGCCGATTCTGGAGCCCCGCATGATCCGTATCGGCATCGTCGGCTTGGGCTTCATGGGGTACACGCACTTCACGGCGTCCCAGAAGCTCCGCGGCGGCAAGATCACCGCGATCGCCAGCCGCGACCCCAAAAAACGGGCCGGCGACTGGACCGGCCTGAAGGGCAACTTCGGTCCGCCCGCTGGTCAGGTGGATCTGTCCAAGGTGACGACCCACGAGACCGTCGACGAACTCCTCGCCGATCCGAACGTCGACATGGTCGACATCTGCCTGCCCACGCAGATGCACGAAGCGGTCGCGTTGAAGGCCGCCGCGGCCGGCAAGCATGTCTTCGTGGAAAAGCCGATCGCCCCGGACCTCGCCGCCGCGGATCGGATGGTCAAAGCCTGCGAGGAGGCCGGCGTGCTGTTGATGGTCGGCCATGTGCTGCCGTTCTTCCCGGAGTTCCGCTACCTGCACGAAGCGACGGACAAGAAGAAGTACGGCAAGCTCCGGGCCGCCCACTTCGCCCGGGTCATCTGTCCGCCGAACTGGCGGGACGGCGGGGACGACTTCGTCGAACTGTCGGCGGCTGGGGGGCGGACCTGCACATCCACGACACCCACTTCATCAGCCTGCTGTGCGGCGTGCCGAAGAAGGTGTTCAGCCGGGGCCTGCTCCGCGAGGGGCTCATCGAACACGTGCAAAGCGAGTACGTCTGGGACGACGCCACCGGCCCCGCCGGCTCCCACGGGCCGCCGGTCGGCAGCGTCGCCGGCGGGATTGCGGCGAAGGGGCACGACTTCCGCCACGGGTTCGAGGCTCACTTCGAAAAGGCCACGATCCTGTTCAACGCCGCCAACCTGGGCGGGGAGTTCTCCGTCGATCGGCCGCTCACGGTGATCTCGCAGGGCGGGCAGGTCCGCCAGCCCAGCCTGAAGGGCGGGGAGGAGTGGTTCAGCCCCTTCGCCGCGGAGTTGCAGGCGGCGGTCAAGGGCGCCAAGGAGCACGCCGCCCCGCGGGCGCTCTCCGGCGCCCTCGCCCGCGACGCGCTGAAGGTCGTCGCCGCGGAGACCAAAAGCGTCAAAGCCGGCGGCAAGCTGGTCACGGTGTGATTCGATCTGGGAGGGGGGATGTCGGATCGGGGATGTGAAGGTTTGGCCGGCGGCTATCGTGTGAACCCGGCCGGACGCTTGCGCGTCACATCCCCCATCCCCCATCCGAACTCCCCCGTCGTCCTGTGCCGATCGAGAACCTGCCCGTCCATCAGGCCGCCCTCGCCGGCTTCCCGGTGGAGGGGTACGGCCGCGGGGCGGTGCAGAGCTACATTCGCCTGCCGGAACAGAAGATCCTGTTCGACCTCGGCGGCAGCCCCTGGGAGTTTCAGAACACGCCCACCGCGTTCATCACGCACGGCCACCTGGACCACCTCGCCGCCCTGCCGGTGTTCGTGGCCCGCCGCCGGATGATGAAGATGGAGCCGCCCGCGGTCTACGTTCCCGCGGCGATCCACGACGACGTGAACAAGCTGCTCCGGGCTTGGCAACGCTTGGACCGCGGCCGGATGGCGGTCGATCTGATCGGGCTGGAGCCGGACGAGGCGGTCGACTTGAACCGGGAACTCGCCGTCACGACCTTCGCCACGACGCACACCGTACCCAGCCTGGGCTACGTGCTGTGGGGCAAGAAGCGCAAGCTGAAGCCGGAGTTCGAGGGCCTGGCCCAGGACGAGATCCGCATCGAGGCGATGAAGGGCACGGAGATGAGCGCGGAGGTTCGCGAACCGCTGGTCGCCTACACCGGCGACACCTCCCCCGCCGGCCTGTTCGACACCCCCGGCGGCCGCGACGCCCTGCGGGCGAAGCTGCTCATCACCGAAATGACCTTCTTCCGCCCGGACCACCGCCGGGCGAAGATCCATAAGTTCGGTCATATGCACCTGGACGATATCGTGGAACACGCCGACGACTTTCAGAACGACGCCATCCTGTTCCTCCACGCCAGCACCCGCACCGGCGAACGCCCGTTCCGCAAAGCGGTTGAGAAGCGTCTCCCGCCCGACCTGCTCGACCGCACGACGATCTGGTTCTAATTGAAAAGCCTCCCGAGCCCCGCCCGTCAGGAAGGCGGCCGCTCACGCCCGCCCCGGCGCCAGCGCGGATGCGAAACGCTCCTCCGTGTTGTACAGCCATCGGGAGCGGGTGAGCGGCCCCTCCCTGACGGTCGGGGCTCGGTCGGATCGGGTTCAATCGCACTGCCATCCGCCGGCACCGATGCGTGGGGCCGCCGCGGCGCCTACACTGGGCGTCATGCCCACGCCCAAACAGCGCCGCGACGAACACCTCCGCCGCACCGCCCGCGAGGCGCCGCGGCGGCGGTTGGTCGGGGCGCTGACGGGGGGGCCGGTCGGCCTGCTGGCCCCGTTGGCGGGCGTGCTGGCGTGGGCCGCGGCGGACGGCGGGCTCGCGTCGCGGGGGTTGGAACCGGAGGGCGGCGCCCCGGCGCTGATCGCGGGCGGACTGATGCTGGCGGTCGGCGTGGGGTTCCCGGTCGGACTGTTCGGGCGCGGTGCTCGCCCGGCGGTTGCGGACCTCCCGCGGCGCCGCCTGGGGCGACGGGACGACGGCGTTCGTCGGGGCGTTGATCGCGGGGGCGCTGTTCGCCCTGCCGATCGCCTGGTTCGCGGTGCGGGGTTAGCCGCGACCGCGGGGAGCGTTCTCGGGCGGCTCGGACAGGCTCCCCGCGGTCGCGGCTAACGCACCCGCTGGACCTCGTCCCATAATCCCTCAAGGTCGTCGCCGAAGTGTTGGCGGAACGTGGCGAGCCGGGCGTCCTCCGCGACCGGCGTCAATGGGGGCAGGGCGGCGAGGTCGGTCAGGTAGGCGGCGAAGGCGTCCGGCCGATCGGCCCGCAGGTGACGGACCAGCGCCCAACTCGCCGCGTAGGCCGCGGGGGCGACGACCGGATCGGCGAACACGTCGTCCGTGCCGATCAGCGCCGGCAGCGGGTTCACCTCGCGCAACCGCCGATCCCGCCGGCGGGCCGCCAGCGCCGCCCGGAACGCCTGCGAACGGCCCGGGTTCGCCCCGCCCGCGAACCCCCGCCAGCCCAGCGGCGACCGCCGATCCGTCGCTTCGCCCTGCATCGCCAATCCCTCCGTCAGCCAGATTGGATTGCGGGCGAGGCGGGCGTGCAGCCCGGCGTTGTAGGCGAGTTGATGGATCGCCTCGTGGGCGACCGTCGCCACGTTCGCCTGCCGGTTCGCAAGCCGGTCCCGGAACGCACCCCGCCGCGCGCCGCCTCCGGGCGGAGACGAGCCCGAAAAATCGTACAGCGTCACGCGGTTCGACACCGGATCGTAGAACCCCTGCGAGAGGGCCGGATTCACGCCGCGGGCCGCTTGCTCCGGGCGTCGGGCGAACGCTTCGAACGCCGTACGGTCCTTCAGGATCACCACCGGCAGCGGGCCGGCGGGGCCGGTGGGCGGGGTGGGGAAGCGGGGCGGGGGGAACTCCGTGACGAAACCGGCGTGCACCGCTTCGAGCAGTTCGCCCGCCCACCGCGTGAACTCCGGCGCCGCAGTGGAGGCGATCGCGAAGTGCGGCGTGACGTGCGTTTCCGCCTCCGCCCCCAGCTCCGCCGCCAGCACCGCGGCGAGCTCTTCACCAGTCAGCGGAGCGAACGAATCGCCGGTGGGGACGCGATCGGTGAGCCGAGCCGCGGCGACCGCGTGCAGCGTTCCGTCACGGCCTTCCAGCAGCACGCCCCCGTCGCCGCCCTCGACGATCACGCGGCCGAAGACCGTGACCGGCCCGGCGTCCGTCGTCCAGGTGACGGCCTCCGCCGGCTCCGCGAGGGCCGGAACGAGAGCGAGCAGCAGGGCGACGGGCATCCCGCCATCCTACCGCACCGCAATGGATCGCGAGTCAGGGAGCTGCGCCACGGAGCCGCAAACGCTCACACCGGGTAGTCGTGCAGCCCCTCGGTGACGCCGGCGCTGTCGACGTGCCGCCACAGATACCACGCGGCGACGGTTCGCCACGGCGCCCAGTGCGCCGCGGCATGTTCCGTCAGCGGGGGGATCGTTTCGAAGCCGTACAGGCTGCGGGCCGCGTTGCGGATGCCGAGGTCGCCCACCGGCAGCACGTCCGGCCGGCCGAGACCGAACATCAACACCATCCGGGCCGTCCACGGGCCGAGCCCTTTGACGGCGGTGACGCGGGCCGCCACCTCCTCGTCGGACAGCGAGGGGAACTCCTTCAATCGCAGCGCACGGGCGGCCGCGGCGAGGTTCTTGACGTACCCCGCCTTCACCCCGCTGAGCCCGCAGGCCCGCACCTCGTCGATGGTCATGCCGTTCAATGCCGTCGCGGTGAACCGGCCGCGGGGCGTGGCCGCTTTGAGCCGGCCGGCGACGGTCTTCGCGGCGGCCATGCTGATCTGCTGGGAGATCACGACCCGCACCAGCAGCGCGAACAAGTCCCGCTCCGGCGTGAGCCGGAACGGCCCGACCCGGTCGATCACCCCGCGCAGCACGGGATCGGCGTCGCGAAGCGTTTGCACCGCCGCCGCGGCGACGTCCGGATCGAACAGGCAGGGCGGAGGCGGGGCGGACATCGTAGCCGGCTGAGCCCGAGCCTGCAAGCTCCGGCCGTCGGCGGAGCCGGCAACGACTCTCGGTTCGACTCGCTGCGCTCGTCGGCCGGAGCTTGCGCTCCGGGCTCAACAGCCCTCGTCACGTCCCACACTGCCATGTGCACCGTGGCGTCGGTGCGAAAGTCCGGCCGGTCCGGACCGACGACGGCCTTCCGCTCGTAGTTCGTCAGCGGGTCGCCGCCAGCGTGGGCGACGATCGCGGCGGCGGTTTCGTCCCAGCGGATCGGCCCGACGCGCGAGCCGCGGGTGGGCGTCCAACAACGCGGTGATCCCCCCGAAATACTCGCCCACGTCAGTGCGGACGTGCAGGCGGCCGTCCGGCGCCAACGCGGCGAGGATCAGATCGAGGAACCCCGGCCCGACCGCCTCGCCCAGCAACCGGCGTTTGCGGTGACGCCGCTTCCACCACGGATCCGGATACAGCACGTGCACCGCGGACAGGCTGCCCGGCGGCACAAAGACCCGCAAGAATCGCACGGCGTCCCCGCCGAACACCCGGGCGTTGGGCGATTGATCCCGCTTGAGCCGCTTCGCCCCGCGACGGGCGGCGGTGAAATCGTGCTCAATCCCGCAGAGGTTCACGTCCGGCCGAGCCGCGGCGCCCTCGTTGGTGAACCGCCCGCGACCGCTGCCGACGTCAAGTTCCACCGGCCCGGCGTTCGCAAACACCGACGACCAGTCGAGCGGACCGTGGTCCTTGGGATCGGGCAGTTCAAACAGCGGTTGAAACCACGGATTGAGGTCTTCGCGCACCGGGCCGCCCGACGTCTTCGGACGCCGCCGCGGTCACGGGGCGTGCGCCGCCGCGACGCGGGCGCGGCGCTTGGCGGCGCGTTCCTCGGCCGCTTTTTCGGCGTGCGTTTGGCCCTTCTGGATCGGCACCCCGATCATCGCCGCCGTTGAAGACCATCGTGTCGTCCACGAAGCCCTGAATGTCGTACACCGCCCGCCGACCGGGCCGCAGTTTCGTCACCCGCACCGCCACGATCAGCCGACACGGCGGCCGCACCGGGGCGCGGAAGCGGACGTTCTCGATGCCGCCGAAGCCCACGAAATCCCCGCCCAGCACCTTGAACTTGCGGGCGTAGAAGCCGGCCAACTGGGCGGCCGCTTCGCACTGCAACACCCCGGGCATCAACGGATAGCCGGGGAAATGGCCCCGGCACCAGAAGTCGTCCTCTTTCAGATCGACGAATCCGACGACGCCGTGCGCCTCTTTGTCGACGTGCACCACGCCGTGCAGTTGGAGCATCTCGAACCGCTGGGGGTTCGTCTCCAACACGTCGTCCAGCCCGTACAGCGGCGATTCTCGAAGTCGTACTTGGAAAAGTCGTACAGGGACGGCGGGGGCATGGCGGCGTCGCGGCGTCGCGGGCGGATGGTCGACGAAGCAGGCGGTCGACGGGGCGGGGGGGCGAATGTTACTGCCCCGTCGACCGTTGCGGTAGGAGCCGCCGGCGGAGCGCCGCCGGGTCCGTCGATCGGCGGCCCGCAGGTCTTGCCGACGCACACGTACGCCGCCGGCGCCCCGTCCACCGGCGCCTTGCCCGCCAGCAGCTCCGGGTCGACGCCGCCGCAGTTCGCCGCGGCGTTCACCACCACCACGTGCGGGGCGAACGTGCCGTGCACCGCGGCCAACAGCGGGGCCGCGGCTTCGGGCGAGTCCGCGGCGATCACCACCTCCGTCCGCGGCCCGAGGGCCCAGTCGAGCCCCAGCAGCGCCCAGCCGGCCTGCATCGGCTGCGATTCCATCACGCCCGACAGCCCGGCCAACAGCGCCGTCGCCCGGTCGTCCCACTCCCGCCGCCCCGTCAAGGCAGCCAGCTTTTGCAGCGCCGTGATCGCCAAGGCGGTCCCGCCGGGGGTGGCGCCGTCGGTCGCCTCGACCCGGCGGGCCGGCAGGGCGACGTTCGGCTGCAGTTTGAAACAGCGGCGCCTCCGGCGTCGGTCCGCCGAAGCGGTCGAGGCCGGCCTCCACCAACTCCCCCGCGAACGCCAGCAACCGCGGCTCCTGGCGAGCCTGCCACAACTCGCACAGCCCGTCCGCGAGCGCGAAGTCGTCCTCCGCGAACCCCGCCGCCCCGCGGCGCCCGTCCTTCCAACTGCGGCTCAACACGCCGTCGGACCACATCTCCGCGCGGATGAAATCCGCCGCGGCGAGGGCGGCGTCGGCGTATTTCGGCTCGCCCAGCACGGCGGCGGCTCGGCCGAGGGCGCCGATCATCAGCCCGTTCCAACTGGCGACGACCTTGTCGTCTCGGAAGGGACGGGTGCGGGTCGCGTCACGGTGCGCGAGCAGCTTCGGAACGACCAAATCACCGAAGTTCCCCCCGAGAGCCCAGCTCGGGTTGATGGGATCGCCGCCGGGGCCGTGCTCAACGCTTGTCGAGCGATTTAGCACGTTCGTGCCCTCCCAGTGCCCGCCGGCCGCGATGTCGAACCACGCGGCGGCCTTCCAGCCCAGCGGCTCGCCCAGCCGGCCTCGACAGTTCCTCCCGCGTCCCAGACGAAGTAACTTGCCCTCCTCGCCGTCGGTGTCCGCGTCCTGGGCGGCGGCGAACGCCCCGCCGGGCACGATCATCTCCCGCAACACGTAGTCGCACGTCCCGCGGACGGGTTCCAGCAGCACGCTCCCGCCGGGACTGCCGAGACGCTTCCAGAGCGCCGGCACCAACAGCGCCTGGTCGTAAAGCATCTTCTCGAAGTGCGGGACCAGCCAGTCGGCGTCCGTGCTGTACCGATGGAAGCCGCCGCCGAGATGGTCGTAGATGCCGCCGCGAAACATTGTCTTCAGGGAACTGAACGCTTCGAAATAAGCGTGCGGGTCGCCCGGAGCCGGCCGCTCCGGATCGACGTCGGGAAACCGCCGCCCGACCCGCAACAAGACTCGCAGGTCGACCGCGTGCGGGAACTTTGGGGCTTGGCCGAAGCCGCCTTTCTCTCGGTCGGCGTACCGCAGCAGCTTGCCGCCGGCGGTTTCCAGCAGATCCGCCCCCGGTTCGCCGTCGCCGCTGGGCGGCGCGCCCGCCGAACGCTGCACCGCGTCCGTCAGCCCGTCCGCGGCGGTCGTCGCCTGATCCCGTTCCTCCCGCCAGACGTGCGCGATGCGGGTCGAGGATGTGCAGGAACCCCGCCATCCCGGGCCGCGGCGGGTGCGGCCAGTAGGTGCCGCCGTAAAACGGCCGGCGGTCCGGGGCGAGGAACACGCTCATCGGCCACCCGCCGCGGCCCGACAGGGCCTGGACGGCGTCCATATACACCGCATCCACGTCCGGCCGCTCCTCCCGATCCACCTTCACGCTGACGAAGTGTTGCGTTAAGGAACTGCCGCGACCTCCTCGCTCTCAAAACTCTCCCGCTCCATCACGTGGCACCAGTGGCACGCCGAGTACCCCACCGACAGGAAGACCGGCTTGTCCTGCTCCGCGGCCCGCTCGAACGCCGCGTCGCCCCAGGGCAGCCAATCGACCGGATTCTCCGCGTGCTGGCGGAGGTAGGGCGAGGTCTCGTCGGCGAGGGCGTTAGGCATCGCACCATGTTAGCCGCGACCGAAGGAAGCGTTCAGGGGCGGCTTCAAACGCCCCGCCCCGCTCACGGGGCTCACGCGCTCTCGGGCGGCGGGCTGAACGCGGGGGCGGCCCACTTTTCAGTCTCCTCGTCCGCCCCGACCGTCGAACCGGCGGTCGCTCCGGCCGTCGCTCCAACGGCGACCGGCTCTTTCTTCTTCGGCGGCTCGGACGCCTTGTGAAACTCGTCCTGCAAGCCGCTCAGGCCCTTCTTGAACTGGCCGATCCCCTGACCGAGACTCCGCGCCACCTCCGGCAATCGCTTGCCGAACAGCAATAACGCGATCGTGCCGAAGATCAGCATCTCCGGGGCGCCGATGCCCCCGCCCAAAAATGGCATCGAATCTCTCCCGGTCGGTGTGCTGAAGGAACGCTGTGTTGAACGCACGCTGCGCTACGAAACCGCCCGCGGGGTCAGGCGGCGGTGGGGGTTTTGGTGGTCGATTCGAGAGCCGGCGCGGCGGGCTCGTCGATCTCGCTGCTCTCGTTGAGGCCCTGCTTGAGGGCCCCGACGCTCTGCCCCAGCGAACGCATCGCCGTCGGCAAACGCTTGCCGAACAACACCAGCACGATCACGGCGAAAATCGCCATCTCGGGCAGACCGGGCATGCCGATCAGGGCGAGCGGGGGCGGGAACATGGCGGGCGGAGGTCACGGGCGGGGCGGGACAACTCATTCTACGCCCCCGGACCGCCCCGGGTGAAGGGTCCGGCGCCGGAACCGCAAATCAGGCTGCACAATGTCCGAGCAGCAGCGCGAACTCCGCCGCCTGCACCGATCGCACCGCCGCGCGTGCCGCATCGTCCGACCCTGCCATCGCCCGGCGGTAACGGTCGGTGAAGTCCTGCGGGTTCCACGACTCGCCAAAGCGATCCGCGAGCGCCGCGAAGATCGGGTGATCGCCGACCCGCCGCCACCAGTACCCGCTGTTCCCGAAGTCGCCTTCCAGCCGGTGCACCAGCGCGTGCCAGGCGTCGGCGTCGCGGTCGCCCTCGTACTGCTGGGCGATCCGGTGCGCGGCGTCGAGGTCGCCGTGTAACAGCAGCAGACCGGCCTTCAGGATCTCCGCCGGCTTGCCCGGGCGGTCGCGCAGCAGCCGGTCGCCGGGGGTCTCACGGAGGCGGGGGAGGATCGCTTCGCCCTCCGCGGTGCGTTTCGCCGACGCGGTCGCCGAGCGGTTCCGTCGAACCCTGCCGGCGGCAGAATCGGCCGCACAAACCCGGCGACCGTCGCCGGGACGGCTTCCAGCAGCGAGGCGAACAGCGGGTCGGCGGCGGCTGCGGCGCGTCGGGTCGGCCATCGTCCCGCTATGATGCGATCCGCCCGTTTCCCTCCACAACCGCCGCCTCCGCCCCCCGATGGCCCGTCCCGAGCGCCCCGGGACGAGAGCGACCGCCGCGGACCCGGCTCGAACGCTGGACGATCGACGTGCCCCCCGAGGCCCGCGGCGGCCTGCTGTAGCGTCGGCAACTTCGACGGCGTCCACCGCGGCCACGCGGCGATTCTGGCCGAACTGAAACGGCTGGCGGCGAAACGGGGCGTGCCCGCGGTCGCCGTCACCTTCGATCCGCACCCCGTCGCGGTACTGCGGCCGGAGCACGCCCCGGCGCCGCTCACCACGCACGACCGCCGGGCCGCACTGCTGCGGGCCGGCGGGGCGGACGCCGTCGTGCGTCTGCCGGTCGATCGCCACCTGCTGGCCCACACCGCCGGGGAGTTCTTCGAACGCGTGCTGCTGGGGGCGTTCGGCGCCGTCGGCGTGGTCGAGGGCGGGGACTTCCGCTTCGGCCGGGACCGCGGTCGGCGACGTGTCCACCCTGCGTCGCTGGGGCCGGGCCGCACGGGTGGACGGTGGAAACCGTGGGGCCGGTCGCGGCGGGCGGCGAACCGGTCTCTTCATCCCGCATCCGCTCGCTGATCGCGGAGGGGCGGGTCGGGGAGGCGAACGGGCTGCTCGGGCCGCCCGCATCGGCCTGACCGGCCGGGTGGTGAAGGGGGAGGGCCGCGGCCGCACGCTGGGGTTCCCGACGGCGAACCTCGCGGAGTCTGGACGTGCTGGCCCCCGCCCCCGGCGTCTACGCGGGGCGGTGCGAGGTGGACGGCGAGGCGTATCCGCGTCGCCCTGCACCTCGGTCCGCGACCGACGTTCGACGCCGGCCCGCCCACCGCGGAGGCCCACCTGCTGGACTTCGCCGGCGACCTCTACGGCCGCCGGCTGGCCGTCGATCTGCTGGGTCGGGTGCGGGGCGTGCGGGCGTTCGACGGGGCGGACGACCTGAAGCGGCAGATCGCCGCGGACCTGTCGGAGGTCCGCCGCCTCGCCGCAGCAGCATCCGACCGCGAATCTCATTAGGATTCGTCATGCCCGTCAACTGGACCCCGCTGCGCCCCCTCCTCGACGCGGCGGACCGCGTGGTGCTGACCAGCCACGCCCGGCCGGACGCCGACGCCCTCGGCAGCGAACTGGCCCTCGCCGCGATCCTGGAGGAGCTGGGCAAGCGGGTGTCGATCGTGAACCCCTCCTTCGCCCCGGATAATCTGGCGTTCCTCGACCCGCACGGCCGGATCGCGGTGTTCGGGCGGGGCGACGGCGACGCGACGGGAGCCGATTTTGTGGAGAACCACGATCTGCACCTCGTGGTCGACACCTCTTCTTACGCGCAGCTCGGCGAGGTGGCGAAGGTCTTCCAGCGGACCCCCGCGACGCGGGTGGTCATCGACCACCACCAAGCCAGCGACGACCTGGAAGCGATCGGGGCCACGGTGTTCCGCGACACCGGCGCCGAGGCCGCCGGGGCGATGGTCGCGGAGATGGCCGACGCCCTCGGCCTGCCGCTCCCGCCCGCGGCGGTGACCCCGCTGTTCGCCGCGATCGCGACGGACACCGGCTGGTTCCGCCACTCCAACACCAAGCCCTCAACCCTGCGGCTGGCCGCCCGGCTGATGGAAGCCGGCGCCGATCCGACCGAACTGTACCGCAAGCTGTACGAGGAACAGACGATCCAGCGGCTCCGCCTCAGCGGCGAGGGGCGGCGGCGGATGCAGGTCGATTGCAGCGGGAAACTCGCCTACACCACCGTCGGGGCGGAACAGTTCAAAGCCACCGGCGGCCGCCCGCCGGATTCGGAGGGACTGGCGAACGACTGTTTGCGGGTCGGCGGGACGGAGGCGGCGTTCGTCGCGATCGAACAGCCGGACGGTCGGGTGAAGCTGTCCTTCCGCAGCCGCGGGGGCTGCGACGTCAGCGCCCTGGCCGCCTCGTTCGGCGGCGGCGGGCATCGACAGGCGTCCGGCGCGATGATCGACGGCCCGCTGGAACCCGCCGCCGCCAAGGTGCGAGATGCGTTTGAACAGGCGTTAGGCTGCGGTTAGCTCACAGGCGAGCGGTGGGCGTCAGCCCTCCGTGTGTGGGAACGCGTGCGAGAACCCGGAGGGCTGACGCCCACCGCTCGCCCGCAAGCCGCCCGAGGTCGCCGCGGTTCCCTCGGCCGACCGATCCCCCTATCATTCCCCTCCGCCCTCCCGCAGCACGATCCGTCACGTCATGGCCAAGACCCAGCGTAAGCTCAAGAAAGCCCACCACGGGGCTCGCCCCGCGAGCAGCAAAGCCCGCAAGCAGAAGCGGCGGGCGATCAAGACGTAAGTCGTACGTCCTTGTCTGAATCAGTCTTGAATCAAACGTAACGCCGAGGCCCCGCGGGGCCTCGGCGTTACGCATGCGCTACGCCCGCGTCGCCCGAGCCCGGTTGCTCCACCACAGCCGGGTCGGCGTGGCGGCCCCGACGGCGATGATCGCCAGATGCACCCCGCCCACGAGGGCCAGGGCGTACAGCACGCCCTCGGTGAAGCCATAGCTGTGCAGGCCGACGCCCAGTTCGTTCGTGCCGAACCAGCTCCAGGCGACCGCGATATTCCCGGCGACCGCCAGCGTGGCGAAGCCGCGTTCGCCCACCAGCTTGCCCCAGCGGGCGTGCAGCACCAAGGCGTTCCAGATCACGATGATCAGGGCGCCGTTCTCCTTGGGATCCCAGCCCCAGAAGCGGCCCCAACTGTCGTCGGCCCACAGCCCGCCGAGGATCGTGCCGATCAGGCTCAGCAGGGCGGCGAAGCAGACCGTGCCGTAGATCATCCCGGCCAACGCCTGCCCCAGGTCCTGCCCGGCCGACCGCGTGCCCGGCCGGCCCACCACCGCCGCCAGCGCCGGCGAGCACAGCCCGCCCAGCACGTAGAACAGCCCCAGGATCCCCGCGACCCCGGTCGCGGCGTAGCCCAGCGTGATCGTCACGACGTGCGTGGCGAGCCAGAACTGGGTGTCCAACACCGCCTGCAACACGGTGAACGTGTCGTTCCCGGACAGCGGCTCCGAATGGGCGATGAACAGCGTGCCCACGCCCGCCACGCAGGCCAACGCGTTCCCCACGCCCCAGCCGTACAGCCGTTCGATCAGCAGGCCCAGCCCCGCGGCGCCCCAGCCGATGAACACCGCGGAGGAGTACAGGTTCGTCACCGGCGGGCGGCCGGAGATATAGATCCGGGCGGCCAGCCCGAGGGTGTGAATCGCGAAGGTGAACGCCAGCAGCCAGAACGCCGCCCGCCGCGGCGGCACGCCCCAGTTCACCGGGACCAACACCCAGCCGATCAGCGTGAGCACCGTGGCGGCGATGTACAGCACGTAGCAGGAGAGCAGCGGACCGGCGTGGTTGAACCAGCTTTCGAACGCGATCGCCCCCGGGGACAGCGGCGCATCCGCCGCGGGCGACGTCGAACGTCTCCCGCCGGTCGGCGTCGGCGGCGGCGACCGCCGCGCCGGAGCCGTTTGACCGCGGCGTTGAAGTCCCGCGGTTCGTTCGCCCGCCACGCCTCACGCACGTCGCGCCAGCCGGCGACGACCGGGTCCGGTTTGTCGTCGATCTCCTCCGGCGTCAACACCGCCGCGAGACCGGGGCGGATCTCGTCCAGCCGGGTCCGCAGGGCGTCGGCGAAGGCCGCGAACTGCGGCGGCGCCCGGGGGGCAGTTCGCCCGTGGCCGCCAGCCGTTGGAGCTGCGTTTCCAACTCGAAGATCTCCGGCAGGTCCGCCTCGACCCGTTCCTGCACGTCCGCGTGGGCGAACGTCTCCCACCGCGGTCCGCGGGGCACGGCGAGCGGCACGCGGCCGGCCTGCCAGAACTGCTGATAGCGGCGGGCGTAGTCCGTCAGTTGCGGGCCGTACTCCAGATACGTGTCCCCCCGCGGGCCGACGGCGTCCGGGTCGAACGCCGCCATCAGTTCGTTCAGCACGCCCAATTGCTGTTCCAGGTCGCCGAACGCCCGCTCGTCGGCTCCCTCCGGCTCCCCCTTGCCGTCCGGCCCGCGGATCTCGTCGATCCGGTCGGACAGGCGCCGGGTGAAATCGTCCGGGAACTCGCCGAGGGCGTAGGTCAGCTTGTCGCGTTCCTTCAGCCCGAACGTGCCGAGCACCTGCCCGTTGGGGATCCGCAGCACGCGGTGATTCGCGAGTTGCGGCGGGTCCGCGATCAGGTCGAGGAACCACCGCAGCGCCGGGGCCTTGGTGAACACTTTTTCGGTCGGATCCGCGCCCTCGGCGATCTGGGCGGGGGTCGGGTCGGCGACGATCTCAAACTCCTGCTTATTGCCGTTGATCGCCTTCAAGGCATTGCGGGCGACCGAATCGATCGGTTGCAGGCGGCCGCCGTGCAGCACGGGGATCTTGCCGAAGGCGTCCAGGTCGAAGCCGTCGTTGGTCGCGGAGGAGGCCGTCGCCTCCGCTTTGTTGGGGCCGCGGTAGTCGTCCGGGGCGCGCCACTTGGACACCGCATAACCGCCCAGCACGACCACCACCGCGAGCGGAAACGCCCACCCCCAGCGGCCGGTTCCGGGTTCGTCCCGCGGGGATGGCATTTCGCTGTCGCCGACAGGCGTCGCGCGGGCCTGTGCACCGGCCGGGAGGGGTCCGCGGCGGCCGAGGAAGCGGATCAGGCTCATCAAGAACTGGGCCAGCATCCCCACCGCCAGCACCATGCAGGCGACGTAGGGGACCATCCAGCCGTCGTTGGTGACGATCTGCAAGCCGGTGCCCCGCGGTTGCCCGAACGCCGGGGCGGCCTGGTAGAAGTTCTGCTGATAGAAGGTCCGCCCGCCGTACCGCAGCGGGTTGTTCATCTTGATGAACGCGGGGAACGCCGCCCCGCCGGCGCCGGCGCCGACGCTGCCGAACGCGGCCCGATCCGGCAGGGGGGTGAGCAGCAGGTCGCTCTCGTAGGTGCGGGCCGTCGAGGTGCCCGGGTACATCTCCGCCCGGACCTGCTTCAACCCGACGGCGTACGGCAGGTACTTGCGGGTGTAGCGAAGCTGCACGCGGACGGGCCCGTCGGCGGTCTCGACCGTCACCGGGATCGGGTCCAGCAGGCTGCGGAGCGTGGTGTGACCGGTGGAGAGCAGCGCCGTGCCGAGAACGGCGCCGTCGCGAGTCGTGAGGCGGAACAACCCGCCCGGCTGATCGGTCTCCGAACTGCCCACGCCGACGCCCTCCGGCACTTCCAGCAGCGCGTAATCCGGCTCGCCGAGCACGTCCGCCGGCGCTTTCAGGGCGCCGTCGACGCCCGGGTCGACCACCTTCACATTGCCGAACAGCGAGATCGGCGTGACGATCAGAGGCAGCGCCGGATCGTCGAGCGGCTCGCCCGATTTCGCGGCGGCGAACAGGGCGTCGTCGGAGATCACCGCGTGGCGGTCGCCCTGCGGGGTCTCCGAGATCAGCGCCAGTTCGAACCGTCTCGCATCGGACAGATAGTCCACCCGGTCCCCCTCCCGCAGGAAGATGGCGGCTTCCTGCGTCGGCTGTTTGGCGGCGACGCCGGTGTAGAACTCGCTGCCGAGCAGCATCAACAATCCGCAGTGCAGCAGGAAGGTCCCGCCCTGCCGCCCGAAGATCGGCATCAGCCCGGCAAGCAGGATGCCCGCGGCGAAGGTCGCCTTCATCAGGTTCCAGAGGATCCGGGCGCTGCCGTCGGACACCGCCCCCTGAAACAGCGCCCACAACGCCAGCCCGAGCCCGCCGACGGCGCCCGCGGCGATCAGGATCGTGGCCGGCTCCCGCCGCCGGACCGGATCGAACAGCGCTCGCAGCGTCCAGACGCTCAGGCCGATGCCCGCCGCGGCGCTGGTCACCCGGAACAGATTCCACATCGCCCCGAAGCCCAGCAGCGGCTCGTCCTGGGCGGCGGCGCCGCTCATCCCGGACACCACCACCGCCCAGGTGATCGCCGCCCCCGCCGCGGTCGTCGCCAGCCCGACCCACAGCATCGTCCCCCGGACCTTCACCTTGAACTTGGTGAGCATCGAAGCGATCTGGTTCACCGCCAGCCCCGCCCCGAGCAACCACCCGCCGGGGAACCAGAATCCGCCCTCGATCGACTGCACGTCCCAATCGACCGGCGTGCCCGGACCGAACCACGTGTGGGGCAGCAGATCGCGGAGCGGGATGTAGGCGAACCAGGTGCGAAAATAGGTGTGCACCACCTCCCAGATGTCCGCGTTCACCTGCGCCAGCGTGCCCGCCAGCACCAGAAACAGACTGAGGGCCAGCAGCGTGACGGTGATCCGCAGCGACGCCAAGACGTGCAACGCCGGGCCGAACAACCGGTCGAAGCGGGACGCCGGCGCCCGGCCGGTCGAACCGGGATCGTCCGCGATGGGGCGGTCGGCGAACGAGGAGTCGGCCATCGTCATTCGCCTTCACGTGGGGAATCGGGAGCGGCCGGGGGGAACCGCACCGCGGCGAGGAACTGCTCGAACGCCGGGGTCGCGGCGGCGACGGCGTCTTCGTCGCCCTGCAACTTGAACAGCCAGAGAGCGTCGCCGCGGGTCAGCGCCGCCGCCAGCACGGCGGGACCGCCGGGCTCCGCGGGGGGGAGGGCGATGCGGGCGGCGTCCGCACCGCCCACGGGCAGCGGGGCGGCGTCGGCGGGGGGGGGCACGCCGGCGGCGGTTTTGGCCCGGGAGCGGAGGATGCCGGCCAACTGCTCGACCGTCATCGCGTCCGCCGGATAACGGGCGACGGTCGCCTGGGCCGCGTCCTCCCCCTCGCCGATGCGGAGCGCCAACTGCGACATCGGCGCCGGCGGTTCTTCCGTCCAACCGTCCGGCAGCATGTACTCAAAGGGAACGGCGTTCGCTTGCGGTTTCGCGGGCGCCTCCGGAGGAACGGTCTCCTCCGCTGAGCCCGCGGGCGCCGGGGTGGAGACGGCCAACAGCGTCGCCGCGGCCCCGTCCGCCAGCGTGACCTGATCGACCGCCCCGTCGTCGCCGGTGGCCCCCACCTGACCGCGCCACCGCTTGAGGTTGTCGTCCATCAACTCCGCGGCGGACCCCGGCAGGCGGATGATGCTGGCCTCGACCGCCCCCGGGGCGACCAGGGTGGCGAACCGCATCCCGCTGCCGGGCCGTTCGGTCCAGCCTTCCGGGACCGTCCAGGTCGGCCCGTCCGCCAGCATCGTCACGGAGGCCAGCCAGGTGCGAAACGCGGGTTCGGCGGCCTCGACCGCGGCGACCGGCCCGATCAATTTGAACGTCCAGTACGCCCCGGGGCTCGGGTCCGCGACGACCGCCCCCAGCAGGCGTTGCGGCGTCTCGGGCGTTTGCGTGCCGGTCATCCCACCGGCAAACGGCGGGCGAACGGCGAACGGCGGCCTTCCACCCGCAAACGGCGGCGGCGAAGCAGCGTCCGGCACCCCGTTCTCCAGCGGCCCGTCCCCTGATTGACCGTCGTCGGCGGCGGCCGCCGGGGGGAGCGGCGGGACGGTGTAGACGGCGACCGACCCCGCTTCCCCCTCGCACCCGCAGGAGAAGAGGAGAGCGCCCGCCGCGACGGCAAGGGGCACAGTGAGCGGCGGCGGGGCGAACCGCGAGGGCACGGCGGGGGGCGGGCGGGAGGAGCGCGGGGGGAACCGCGGGGCGGGGCGGCGATTGTATCCGCGATTCGCGGCCGAAGGCGCCGCACAGACGGTTCCGCGGCAGGATTGCGGGGCGTCGGCCGATGCGTGAAGGATTTTCTCGGCGCCTCGCCCCGAACGGCACGCCGTTCGCATACCAACCAATTCGGACCGCGAACGCACGACGCCGCCGCCGTCCCGCCCGCCGCCGCGGGCTTCCGCCGCTGTCGGAACGACAATCGTCCGCCGCGGGCTTGTCAGTCTGACATCTCCCGGGAGCCGCGACACGGCGATCGTCCACCGTAACCCATCGGCAAGAGGCCGCCCGGGTGTCCGCACGCATCACACCGCTTCCCCCCGCCGCTCCGCGCGGCCCGCTCTGTGCCGGGGAGACCCAACGCCCCGGGGGAGCCCGCCGCCGCGGCGTGCACGCGGCGCCGCTGTTTGTCGCCGCGGGGGCGCTGTTGTTGGCCTCCGCCGGCCCGCCCGCCGACGCCGGGTCCGACCCGCTTGCCGCGGATCGCGTTGCGGAGCAGCTTCCGCCCGCCCCGGCGACGGCCCCGCGAGATCGCACCGCCCCGGATCGCCCCCCCACGACCGCACCGCGGCGTTCGGGGCGAAGCCGGGTCAGGTCAAGCTGATCTGGTTCACCATGACCAACTGCGGCCCCTGCCAGACGATCCGCCCGTACGTGGAGCGGATGGCCGCGGACGGCCTGCCGGTCTTCAAGGTTGACCTGAACAGCCGGCCGGACCTCGCCCAGCAGTTCCAGGTCAACAGCGCCCCCACGTTCGTGTTGGAGGTGAACGGTCGGGAGACGTGGCGGAGCAGCGGCGTGCCCGGCGGCGACGGGTTCGGCGTCGCCCAACGATTGCGGACCCGCCTGACCACCGCCGTCACCGCCAACGCCGCCCAAATCGCCCGGGCGCAACGCGGCGCGGGCGGTTCCTCCGGCCGCGGCCCGGCTCCCCCCAACGCCACGCCCCGCCGGCCGGTCGAACCCTCGGAGGTCCCCCTCCAACTGACCGGCGGGCGGGACGAGAACCAATCCGAAAGCGGCGGCGGATTCTTCAGCTGGTTGAAGGGCAAGCCGAAGGACGAGGGGCCCAAGACGATCGACGACCCGTTCGCCGCCGCCGATCCGGCGGGGTTCGCCTCCTCGAACCCGCCGTCGTTCGCCTCCGAAACCAGCGCCGCCGGCTCCGCCGCGGACGGCGTCGACGCCCCGCCGGTCTCCCCGACCCGCGACCCGATGAAGACGGCGATTCGCATCCGCGTGTTCGATAACCGTGGCAAGAACCTTGGCAGCGGCACGATCATCGCCAGCCGACCGGGGCGGGCCGTGGCCCTGACCTGCGGGCATATCTTCAAGAGCTATCAACCGGGGGCACGGATCGAAGTGGACACGTTCGCCCATGGGGCGCCGCGGACCTTCCCGGCGACGTTGATCGGATTTGAACTGAAGAGTGACGTGGGCCTGCTGGCGATCGACTGTCCGGAGGTTCTGCCCGCCAGCCCGCTCGCCGCGGCGGGGATCACGACCGGCGACAAGGTGGTGAGCGTCGGCTGCGACGGCGGCGACGAGCCGACCCTGCAGGGGCACGTTGTCCTGCGGGTGCCGGCGTGCACGGGACCGGCGAACTTCAGTTGCACCGGTCAGCCGCTGCAAGGCCGCAGCGGGGGCGGGTGTTTCGACGCCGCCGGCCGACTGGTGGGCGTCGTGTGGAGCCGCATGGAGGAACCGCCCGCGGGCCTTTACTCCGCCATCGAACCGATCAACGCCCTGCTGGACAAGCACGGCCTGACCGCCTTGAAAGCCCCCGCGGCGACCCCCGCGACCCCCGCGGCCCGCACGTCGCTGGCGGATGCGGTCTTCCCGGGCGACGCCTTTCCGGACGACGCGGCATTCCCGGCGTCGCAGTCTCCCCACGCCGCCGCGCCGTCTTCGAACCCGCCGACGAGCCTGACGCACGCCGGGGCGAGCGACGCCGACGACCGCCCCGCCACCGACGACCCCGCCGCCGACGCGGGGATCGATGCGTTCTGGGGCGAGGCGGACCCGGCGCCGGCTCGGACCGCCTCCGCCGAGTCGCTTCCGCCCGCCACGGCGACCAGTTCCGCGGCGGTCGCGGACGCGCTGGGGGCCTCCGGCGGGGCGGAGATCACCTGCATCATCCGCCCGCTGGGTCCGAACGGCGGCCCGACGCGGATCGTGGTCATCAATCAAGCGACCCAGCGGACGTTGGCGCTGCTCCAGGGCGACGCCGCCGGCGGGGCGGTCGAGACCAGCCTGTACCAACCGACCACCGCCGCCCCGGCGCCCACCTCGACGCCCCCGCCCCCGCCGATCCGCCTTGGCAACGGCATCGGCCGGACCGCGGGCGACGCCCCGCGGACGTTCTGCCGGCCGCTGGTTTGTCGCCCGCGGCGGGTTCGCCGATAATCCGGGTCGACTCTCTCGACCCACACCGCCGGAGCGCCCCCCGTGCCGATCCTGAACGACAACTCCGAGGCCATCGGCAAAACGCCCCTGGTGCGGATCAACAAGCTCGCCGCCCACACGAAATGCACCGTGCTGGCGAAGATTGAAGGCCGTAACCCGGCCTACAGCGTGAAGTGCCGGATCGGGGCCAACATGATCTGGGACGCGGAGAAGAGCGGCAAACTCAAGCCCGGCATGAAGGTCGTGGAGCCGACCAGCGGCAACACCGGCATCGCCTTGGCCTTCGTCTGCGCCGCCCGCGGCTACCCCCTCACACTGTGCATGCCCGAAAGCATGAGTCTCGAACGCCGGGCGATGGTCCGCTCGCTGGGGGCCGAGTTGGTCCTCACCCCCGCCGCGGACGGGATGAAGGGGGCGATCAACAAAGCCGCGGAGATCGCCGAGTCCGAAGGCGCCTTCCTCCCCCAACAATTCGAGAACCCGGCGAACCCGGAAATCCACGTCAAAACCACCGGCCCGGAGATCTGGGAGGACACCGACGGCAAGGTGGACATCTTCGTCGCCGGCGTGGGCACCGGCGGGACCATCACGGGGGTCAGCCGGTACTGGGAGACCGAACGCGATACGCCGCTGCACAGCGTCGCGGTGGAGCCGGAGGGCAGCCCCGTGATCTCCGGCGGCTCCCCCGGCAAGCACAAGATCCAGGGCATCGGCGCCGGCTTCATCCCGAAGAACCTGGACGTGAGCCTAGTCGACGAGGTCGTGCAGGTGTCCGACGCGGAAAGCTTTGAGATGGCGAAACGGATTGCCGCCGAAGAGGGCATCACCTGCGGCATCTCCTGCGGCGCCGCGATGGCCGGGGCGATCAAGGTTGCGGAGAAACCGGAGTCCGCCGGCAAAACGCTGGTCGTGGTCCTCCCGGACATCGGCGAGCGGTACATGACGACCCCGCTGTTCGAAACCTTCCGCGACGAACCGCAACTCGCGACCGCGGGATGAGGCGGCGCGTCAGGCGGCGTTCAACCGCGGATCACGGAGGCGTGGGCCGGGCGATGCGTCTTCGTAGATGCGATCCAGCGGCAGGGCGATCCCCAGTCGCGGCAGGTCCACGTCGGCGGTGCGGAACGTGCGTTCGTCCCACCCGTCGCCCGCCCGGGTCAGCCGGATCACCTCCCGCACGTTCGGCTGCACGATGAGGTAGTACTCCACCGTCGGGATGAGCAGGTATTCTGCCGGCTTCTCCAGAAAGTCCGTCCGCCGGCTGGACGGGGACAGCACCTCGGCGACCAGCTTCGGATTGAGCAGCGTGCGCTGGGGGCGGTCGGGCGGTTCTTCAATGTCGGCGGGGACGGGGTGAACCAAGCTGTCCGGGTAGTAGTACGGACCGTCGGGGACGCGGGTGCGGAGTTCCGACCCACACGCCCGATACCGCGGCCGGTCCGGCCGGCGGGCAGCTCGCAGGGCGTCGTCCACGGTGACCACCAGATTGGTGATCACTCGGGCATGGTTCATCGTCCCGCCGGTCATCGCACGCACCTTTCCGTCGATCCATTCGTACTTCCAGGCGTCGCTCTTGCAGGCGTCGTCGAAGGCGAGATATTCCTCCCGCGTCATCCGCGGCAGCACGGCGGGGGGATGATTGGGGTCGACGCCCTCCGGCCAAGCCGGCGGGGCGACGCTGCGGGGCGTGAGAACGGCGTTCATCGAGCGACCTGAACCAGGAGAGCTGAACCCGGCGACCTGAACCGGGAGACCACGGGCTGCGTCCAGTCTACCGCATTGCGGACCGCACGGTTCGCCGCTGCAATGGTCGTTCGCTCCTTCACACCCCCGCTGCGCCCCGATGGCCGACTCCGCCCCGCACACCAATCCGCCCGCCGGGCGGGACTACTCGTCGTACGGCTTCGACAGCCGGGCGGTGCACACCGGGGTCGATAAAGACGGGCAGTTCCGCAGCGCCACCACGCCGATCTATCCGACCAGCACGTTCATCTGGGACGACGTGCGCACCAACCGCGGCTACGACTACACCCGCAGCGCCAATCCCACCCGCAGAGCCCTGGAGGAGAACCTCGCCAGCCTGTGCGGGGGCGTCGATTGCCGGGTGACCGGCAGCGGGATGGCGGCGGTCGATCTCGCCTGCCATCTGTTGCACAGCGGCGATCACCTGATCGCCGGCCGGGACATCTACGGCGGCACCTACCGCCTGTTCCACGACGTGCTGCCCACCCGCGGGATCCGCGTGTCGTTCGTGAACCTGTCGGACCCGGAGGAGGTCGCCGCCGCCGTCGCGGAGAACACGAAGGCGATCTGGATCGAAACGCCCTCCAACCCGCTGATGAACGTCCACGACGTGCGGGCGCTGGTCGCGGTCGCCAAGGAGAAGGGGCTGTTCACGATCGCGGACAACACGTTCCTCTCCCCCGTCCTGCAACGGCCGATCGAACTGGGCGTGGACGTGGTGGTGCACTCCACCACCAAGTACATCAACGGCCACTCCGACGTCATCGCCGGGGCGGTGATCAGCGGCAGCGAACAGTACGCCCAGGGCGTCGCCTTCGCCTGCAACGCATTGGGACTGGGCGGCAGCCCGTTTGACTGCTGGTTGACGCTGCGGGGCGTCAAGACCCTGGGCGTGCGGATGAAAAAGCATGAGGAAAACGCCCACGCCGTCGCCCGCTTCCTGCACGAACACCCGGCGGTGGAAAGGGTCTACTACCCCGGCCTGCCGCACCATCCGGGGCACGAGTTGGCGAAGAGTCAGCAGGACGGGTTCGGGGCGATGATCTCCTTCGAGACCGCGGGCGATCAGGACTTCGCCCAACGCACCCTCACCGGCACCAAACTGGTGGCGCTGGCCGAATCGTTGGGCGGCATCGAAAGCCTGTGGCAGTACCCGTTCCTGATGAGCCACGCCAGCATGAGCGAACAGGCCCGCCGGGCCGGCGGCATCAACGAACACCTCATCCGCCTGTCCGTGGGGATTGAGGACGCCGACGATCTGATCGCCGACATCGGCGGCGCCCTGGAGGCGGCGAGCGCCGTGGCGTGAGTCCGTTCTCAGCCCGAGGAACGCGCGTTGACGACGCCCGCGGCTCGGGCCTACGGTGAAAATTGCGCCCGCCGCGTTCCGTTCCCGAGGCTCACGCCCCGCCGTCGTCCACCGCCGGAGACCCGCCGATGTCGCCCGCCGAACAGGTTCCCCGTTCCGACTCCCGCGCTGACTCCCGCATCGTGGCCGGGGCGGACGCCCTGCGAAAGTTCTTCGCCGGACTGGTCGAGGGCACCTTCCAAACCGAACTGGGCGTCGCGGATCCGTCGTTGACGGATTATCTGGGCGACCTGCTGGTGCGATTCGTCCGCTGGGACGCTGTTTTCCGCCTGCGCACGCCGGACGGCGCCCGGATCGAGCAGGTCGCGGGGATGCTGGCGGAGGCCGATTGCCGCGAGGGCCGCCCCCGCCGCGAAGGGTTCCGACAGGCCGGCGACGTGGCGTTGTTCCTCACCGGCGTCTATCCGGAGCGACTCCGCCGCCGCGGGACCGCGGACGCCCTGCTGAACGTCGCCTCGCTGGGCAAAGCGGCCTACCGGAACGCCGCGGACGCCCCGCCCGAGGAAGCGGACGGCCCGATCCTGTTACGGCTGGCGGACGAGTTCGACGTCTGCGGCGTCGGTCTCGGCCGGGTGCGGGCGGAGTGGGAAAAGCTTGCCGCCTGACGCGGCGGGCTCTCCCTTCTTCAACAACCGATCCCGCGGCTACGAATCCGCCCGGACGCTCTGCCGCAGGGCGGCGACGAGCTTGTCGTAGGAGGTTTGCAGACGAGCGGTGCGGGCGGCGGTTGGCTCAGAAGGCGGGCCGGTCGTCGCCGCACTGATAAGGTCCCGGACGGCGCCGGCGGAGCGGTCGTCCAGCAGCACCGCGGTGCGGCCGGCTCGTTCCCGCAGGCGTTCGACGCAGGCTTGCAGGCGGCCGGCCTCCTCGCCGTCGGCGGCGGCCATCAACGAATCCGCCGTCTCCGCGATCTCCCCGGCCAGGTCGAGTTGCCGCGGCTCCAAGCTCCGCCGGCGCCGTTCGCCCCCGCGGCTGGTCGCCAGCAGGTATCCGCCGAGGCCGCCCGCCGCCAGCGCGGCGAACCAGCCCAGCGAAACCAGCAGCGCGTGCACCCGTGAGTCGCCCGGCGGGGGCCCCGCTTCGGTGGGCGGGGGCAGATCGAGCGGATCGAACCCGCCGCCCAACCGGCTGTCGTACCGCGGCGCCGGGGCGGCCGCGTGAGGGGGCGCGAGCGGTCGGGCGTCGGCTCGGGGTGCGGTGCGGGAACGGGGCGCCGGCGCGATCGCTCCGGACTCGGGCGCCTCGGACTGGAAGAACCTTCCGCCGAACAGGCCGCTGCCGGATTCGATCTCGCCGCTGCCGCTTTCCACGACCTGCTGCCCGGAGCCGTGCTGGATCGTGAGCGGCCAGTCGTATTCTTCCAGCTCATCCAGCATCGAACCGGACTCCGGCCGCAGACCGCTGTGGGTCTCACGGATCAACTGACGGAGCGGTTCGAACGCCTCGCCGCTGCCGCTTTCGGCCACGGTGGAGCGGGGAATGAACAGGTGATCCGGCAAACGACTGCCGCTTTCGACGCGACCCCGCGGAGTCACGCGGCTGCCGGACTCGGCGCTGCCGCGCGGCGGGTTGCGGAGAGCATCGGCGGGCAGCGGGTCGAACGGCGTGACGGGGATCACCTGGGAACGCATCCGACGCCCGCTGCCGGCTTCGAGCGGCGGGAGTTGTACCGGCATCCGCCGCCGCAGCGAACCGGACTCCGCCCGGTCTCGATTGAAGTTGCGGCCGAGGTCCGGGACGACCCGCATCCGCACCGGGCGCCGCACCCCGACCCGGCTTCGAGGAGCGCGCTGCCAGCTTCGATCCGGCGTCGGGGGGCGACGTGGCTGCCGCTCTCGACGGCGCGGGCGGTTTGGGCGGGCTCCGCCTCGCCGAACAGGTTGTCGAACAATCCGCCGAACTGAGCCGCCGGAACGGGGGCCAAGAGGGCGGCGGCCATGAGCGCGGGGGTCATCGGGTGGCTCCTGCTTTGCGGGTCGTCTTGCCGGCGGCGGGGCCGGTCGGGTCGGAGACCTTACCGCTGGGCGTCCAAGCGGGGTCGGGGATATGAGCCTCGGCGGCGAGTTTCACCATCTCCGCGACGATTTCCGGGTGGTCGGCGGCGACGTCATGCTGTTCGGCCAGGTCGCTGCCCAGGTCATACAAGGCGGGCGTCTTCGAGCCCAGCGGGCGGAAGATCGCCTTCCAGTTCCCCTTGCGAACCGCCTGCTTGGAGCCCTGCTCGTAGAACTCCCAGTACAGGTAGTCGTGCGTCGCCTGCTTGTCCGCGAAGCCGCGGAGGGTGGGGGCGAAGCTGACGGAATCCAGCCCCGGCGGCGGTTCGGCGCCGGCGAGGTCCGCGGCGGTGGCGAACAGATCGCCGAAGTAGCCGATGTGGTCCGTCGTCGTGCCGGCTGCGACGTGGCCCGGCCAGTAGGCGATGGTCGGGACGCGGATGCCGCCCTCGGTCAGGGTCCGTTTGAAGCCGGTCAGCGGGCCGGTCGCGTTGAACTGGCTGGTGTCCTGCCGGCTCTCTTTGTGCGGGCCGTTGTCGGAGGTGAAGAGGATCAGCGTGCTCTGCGACAGGCCGAGCTCGTCGATCTTCGCCACGACCTCGCCCACCTGCTGGTCGAAGTAGGCGATCATCGCGGCGTGACCTTTGGTGGCGTCGTCCCAGCCCTCGCGGTCCGCGAAGGCGCCGAAATCGGGCGTCTCCCCGCCGGTGACCTCCGCCTTGCCGCCGTGCTGCGTCCGCCCCTGATTGTTCGCGTGCGGCAGGGTCGCGGCGTAATAGAGGAAGAACGGTTCGCTCTTTGAGGCGTCGAGGAACTTCAGCGCTTCCTCCTGGATCAAATCGGCGGAGTACACCCGCTTCTGGGTGGCGTAGCCGACGCCGAATAGGTCGTCCATCCGCGGATTCTTGTTCTTCGGGTCGGCGGAGGGCACGACGTTGGGCAGGCGGACGACCTCCTCGTTTCGATACAGGAAGCTGGGGTAATAGTTGTGGGCGTGGTGCTGGTTGAGGTAGCCGTAGAACTCGTCGAACCCCTGCTTGTTGGGGGCGCCTTCGCTGCCCGGTTCGCCCAGCCCCCATTTGCCGAACAGCCCGGTGCGGTAGCCGGCGTCTTGCAGCATCTCCGCGACGGTGACGTACCCGTCCGCCAGCGGGACGCGGGCGTTGCCGCGGATCGGCGTGTGGCCGGTGTGCAGGCCGGTCATCAACACGCTGCGGCTGGGGGCGCACACGGTGCTGCCGGCGTAGAAGTCGGTGAACTTCATCCCGCGGGCGGCGAGCGCATCGATATGAGGTGTGGGCACCGTCTTCCCGCCAAAGCAGGCGACGTCCCCGTACCCGAGGTCGTCCGCCATGATCCAGACGATATTCGGCTTCGCGGCGGAGCCGTCAGCCGGCGGGTCGACCGCGAACCCGGCGGCGGGGAGAATCACCAACGCGGCGGCGAGGGCCGACAGGAACCGGGCGGGCATCAAGCAGATCCGATGGGGGGGGCGAGCCGCCCCACGATGACGGCCCGCGGCGTCGCACGCAACGGGGGAGTCGCTGTCAGCCGCGACCGGAGGGAGCGATGTTCCCGTCGCCCGAAAGGCTCCCTCCGGTCGCGGCGGACCGATCTACGACCGGCCCGTACAGCACGAGGGCTCCGAACGTCAGCAGGGCGAGGGTGTCGAGGTTGTAGGAGAGCCAGACGAGGGCCAGTTCGTCCCCCAGCAGGAACTTGCGGCCCAGCAGAATCGCCGCCGCGGAGACCCAGAACAGCCCGGCCCGCACGCCGGTCGTGGTTCCCGCGACGACCCGCCGCCCGACCAGAAACGCCGCCGGCAACGCCAACACGGTGTGATGCTTCCAACAGACCGGGGAGAGCAACGCTGCGAACAGGCACGCCACCGCCCAGTCGCGGGCGAACGGGGCGTGCGGCGCGTCCTGCGTCAGCGCCGGCCGCACCGCCCGCCACGGCCGCCGCATCCGCCACGCGACCGCGGCGCCCATCAGCAGGATCACCCCGTAGATGGTTCGCTTGGCGGTCGGCACGTCCAGGGCGCCGAACTGCACGAACAACGGGTGATCCAGGTGCAGCGAATGCCCCGGCGGATACGTTTCAAGCAGCCGGGCGAGCGCAGCCCGCAAACTGACGTTTTGATGTTTGGGGGCTTCAATATGCCCCGGCGAGGGATAAGCGTCCGGGGAATCGCCCAGCACCGTCGTCACATGGTTCGCCCAGACGACGTTCTGCCGGACCGCTTCACCCGGCCCCAGGTACAACGCCGGGGCGAGGTTCCAGAGGGCGAGGCACAGCGCCGTCGACGCCGCCGCCCGCCATTCTCGCTTCCAAACGAGCAGGGGGAGGAAGAGGAGGGGCGTGACCCGAAACGAGATCGCCGCCGCCAGCCACGCCCCGGCCCGCCACGGCTTGCCGTCAAACACCGCCGCCCCCGCGGCGGTGAGCAGGCCGAGGCAAAGGAGTTGCAGGCCGCATTCGTCGAAGTCTCGGAGGATGAACGGGAACAGCGCCGCCCCCGCCAGCGCCGCCGCCGCAAATCGCCGGGCCGGCGTCAGCGGGCCGTCCTGCCGAGTCGCCAATCGCTCCCAAACCCGCCACGTCCCCCACAACGTCAGCCACGCGGCGCAGTAGACCAGCGCCTTGTCGAACGGCCGCGGGATCGAGGCGATCACCGCCTGAAACGCGCAGCGGGCCAGCGGGTAGAAGTTCCCCTCGCTGCGGTACGGCTCCCCGGCGAGGAAGTGTTCGCCGAACAGCCGGTACACCTCATAATCGTTGGTCCGTTTGAAGACGGCGTAGAACCCCTCGACCACCGCCACGATCACGCAGAGGACCAGCACGGTGCGGCGGAACTCGGGCGTCTCGAACCACCGTGGGGCAGCGGACTCGGCGGCGGCGGGGGGTGGATCGGTCGGCGTCACGGGCGGCGGGACCGTAGGATCGCCGCGGTCGTGCGGTCAATCGCCAGGGCTGCCGGGGCTGACGCCGGAGTCGACGGCGGGCGTTCGTCGGTCAAATCGGTCTCGCCCACGAAGGAACTTCGCACTACGGTTCGCCGCCCCGCCGGTTTCCCTCCGATCGCCCCCGCGGCCCCGATGTTCGCCCTCGCCGAGGTCACCAAAACGTTCGGCGGGCGCCGCGGCACGCCCGCGACGACGGTCCTCGACGGCCTGTCGCTGACGATCGAACCCAACCGCACCACGGCCCTGATCGGGCCGAGCGGGTGCGGCAAATCCACGGTCCTCCGCCTGCTGATCGGCCTGCTCCGCCCGGATGCGGGCGCCGTGTTGATCGACGGCGACCCGCTCCCCCCCAACAACACGCCGGCGATCCGGGCGCTGCGGCACCGCGTCGGTTACGTCATCCAGGACGGCGGATTGTTCCCGCACCTGTCCGCGGGCGGGAACGTCACCCTGCTCGCCCGGCACCTCGGCTGGTCGACGGAGCGGATCGCCTCGCGGCTGGAAACGCTGTGCATGCTCTGCCGGTTCGATCCCGATCTGCTGGCCCGTCGCCCGGCGAAGCTGTCCGGCGGCCAACGACAACGCGTCGGCTTGGTCCGTGCCCTGTTCTGCGACCCGGACGCCGTGCTGATGGACGAACCGCTGGGGGCGTTGGATCCGATCGTCCGCGATGAATTGCAGGGCGAACTGACGGAGCTGTTCGCCTCGCTGAAGAAAACGGTGGTGCTGGTCACCCACGACCTCGCCGAGGCGGCCCGGATGAGCACGGACCTCGTGCTGCTGTCGGGGGGCCGCGTCGCCCAGCGGGGGCCGTTCGCGGCGCTGCGGGACGCCCCCGCGGATCAGTTCGTGGAACGCTTCGTCACCGCCCACCGCGGGCTGCCGGTATGAAGGTTCGTTCCCTGCTCGTGCTCGCCGCCCTGGCGTTTGCCGCGGCTCCGCCGCACCCCGCCGCGGCCGCCCCGCCGCGGGTCACGGTGGGGTCGAAGTCGTTCACGGAGTCGGTCGTGCTGGGCGAACTGGCCGTTCAACTGGCCGGCGACGCCGGGGCGGAGGTGGTGTACGACGACTCCCTCGGCGGCACGCAGATCGCGTGGCAGGCGTTGCTGGCCGGCGAGATTGATCTGTACCCGGAGTACACCGGCACCCTCGCCCGGGACATCCTGGACGACGGCGGGCTCGTCAGCCTCGCCGACTTGCGGGCCGCCGTCGCGCCGCTGGGGATCAAGATCAGCGAACCGCTCGGCTTCGCCAACGGCTACGCCCTGGGCATGACGGAACGGCGGGCGAAGGCGCTGGGCGTTCGCACGCTCTCCGATCTCCGCCGCCATCCGGGGCTGCGGTTCGGGTTCAGCAACGAGTTCAAGGACCGCAGCGACGGCTGGATCGGCCTGCAACGGGCCTACCGGCTGCCCCAGACGAACGTGGACGGACTGGAACACGAGTTAGCCTACGCCGGCTTGGAGGGCGGGACGCTGGACCTCACGGAACTCTACACCACCGACGCGAAACTCAGCCGGGCGTCGATCCGGCAACTGATCGACGACCGCGGCTTCTTCCCCGATTACAGCGCCGTCATCCTGTACCGGGCGGACCTCGCGGAGCGGGCGCCCGGGGCGCTGGCGGCCGTTCGCACGTTGGAGGGCACGCTGGACGAACCGACGATGATCCGGCTGAACGCCCGGGTGGATCTGGACGGGGTGCCGGAGGCCGTCGTCGCGGGGGAACTGCTCGCCGCACGGGACAGCCGCTTCGTCGTGCCGCCCGCCCCCAATCTGGCACAGCGGATCGCCGTCCGCACCGTGGAGCACCTGGCGCTGGTCGGCACGGCGCTGGGGTTTGGCCTGCTGGTCTCGGTGCCGCTGGGGATCTTCGCCGCGAAGCGACCGGGGGCGGGATCGTGGGCGCTGGGGGCGACCGGCCTGCTCCAAACCCTGCCCAGCCTGGCCCTGTTCGTATTCCTGATCCCCGTGCTGGGGCTCGGATTCAAGCCGGCGGCGGTGGCGTTATTTTTATACTCGCTGCTCCCGGTGGTGCGGGGCACGCACGCGGGGCTGACGGGCATCCCGGGGTCGGTGCGGGAAAGCGCCGTCGCCCTCGGACTGCCGCCGTTCGTCCGGCTGTGGCGGATCGAACTGCCGTTGGCGCTGGGCTCGATCTTCGCCGGCATCAAAACCGCCGCGGTGATCTGCGTGGGCACCGCGACCCTCGGCGGGTTCATCGCCGCCGGCGGGTACGGCGAGCCGATCTTCGCCGGCCTCCGCCGCGCCGCCACCGGGCCGGTGCTGGAAGGAGCGATCCCCGCCGCGGTGATGGCCCTGCTGGTGCAATTCGGCTTCGACCGCCTCGAAAAGCGGCTCAAGCGGTCCCGTTAGCCGCGACCCGCACCCGGTTCCCGCGGACCTCCAACCGCCCGCTCGCCCACGCGGTGATCGCGTTCGGCAGCGCCTCGCATTCCGCCTCGAACACGCGGGCGGCCAGGGCGGCCGCGTCGTCGTCCGTCGCCACCGGCACGACGGTCTGCGACACGATCGGCCCCGCGTCGTACTCCTCCGTCACGAAATGCACCGTGCACCCGCTGACAGTCACCCCCCGGGCCAGCACCGCGGCGTGCACGCGATCGCCGTACATCCCGGCGCCGCCGAACGCCGGCAGCAGCGAGGGGTGAATATTCATCACCCGCAGTTCCCACTCCGGCGGGATCGGCAACCGGGACAGGAACCCGGCGAGCACCACGAGGTCCGCCCCGCCGGCGTCGATCCGCCCCCAGATCGCCTCGCCGAACGCCGCGTCGTCCGTGAACGACCGCGCCGCGATCACCTCCACCGGCAACCCCGCCGCCCGGCACCGCCCGACGCCCGCACACGCGCGGGAGGCGAACACGGCGACGATCTCCGCGTCCAACGCCCCGGCGGCGATCTGCGCGTGCAGGTTCAAGACCGTCCGCCCGCCGCCGGAGATCAGGCAGACCAGCCGCACCGGTCGCCCGAGCGGGGCGCCCAGCGGACGACGGGAACTATTTGACATGCGGAACGCCCGATTCGTCGTCCGGCGGCGGCACGTATCCGCCGAGGTCCGGGGCCTCCCCGCCGCCCGCGGCGACCGTTCCCCGGCGTCGTTTCGGCCGCAACCACCAGGCCCACGCCCCGGCGCTGAGGCCGACGATCGTCACCGCGGCGGTCAGACCCAGCACGAACGGCCCGGCCGGCGGGGGCGTCGACAGCGGCGCCGGCTCCACCGTCGCCGCGAGGATCAACGGGGCGACCCGCGTGCGTTTGTCCCGCGCGTCATACCCCCACCGCTTGAAGAACCGCCCGGTCACCGTCACCGGCTCCATCAGATCGTCCCCCCGCGGCAGCAGCGGGGCCGCCGCGGCGACCACGATCGCGGGATTCGTCTGAGAATCGTCCGTGTAGATCGCCAGTTCGACCCGCAGTTCGTCCGGATTCGCCGCGGTCGGGCCGGCGGGGAAGTCCCGGATGCGGCGGGCCTGCCCGATCAACGTCACCGCCTGACCGCGATACGCCTGCGGGTGGTTGAACAGGTCCGGGAAGACGGGGAACGGCCGGCCCGGTCGCAGGTTCAACGCCTCCCTTCGCTCCGCTCGAAACGCGGCCGCCTCCGCGACCAACTCTGCGGGATCGACGGCGTGCACCGCGGCGAACACTTGCTCGTACGCGGCGGTTTCCGTGTGCAGCACGCCGCGGGTGTCGTCCCGCACCGTCGCCAGCGGGTTCGACGGCCCCAGCAGGGCGACGGCGACTGCCAAACCGGCGCCCGCGGGTTGCACCGCGAGCAGCCCGACCGCCAATCCGCCAAGCAACCAGCCACGCAATCCACGCCCCAGCAGCGACGTGCGCCGGGCAAGACGCGGCGGGGCGGCGGGTCGCGGCGGCCGATTCATCACGCCAGTCTCCCGCCCCGCGACCGCCGGGGAAACCCTACGCGGACCGTCTTCCCGGTCGTCGCCGGCACGACAGGAGACGCCGCCCGCCGAACTCGTTTGACGAGCGTGCCCCGCCCCCTACCATCCCGCCCACCGCGAGCGACCGCCGACCGCCCCGAGCCCCCTCCGGACGTTCGGCACGACGTTCGCACAAGTCCCGGGTGTATTTCATACCCCTACGCGAAGCGACACCTCATGGCCGTTCAAACCTTCACCGACGGCAACTTCCAAGATGAAGTGCTCGCCGCCGACACCCCGGTGCTCGTCGACTTCTGGGCGCCGTGGTGCGGCCCCTGCAAAATGATCGGCCCCACCATTGAGGAACTGGCCGGCGATTACGACGGCAAGGTCCGCGTCGGCAAACTCAACACCGACGAGAACCCCCAGGTCGCCAGCAGCCACAACATCTCTTCGATTCCGACCGTCATGCTGTTCAAAGGCGGCGAGGTGGTGGATCGCGTCGTCGGCGTCGCGGACAAGAGCAAGTTCGCCGCGATGCTGGACTCTCATTCCTAGAGCGTTCGCCGCTGAAAATGTTCGCCCTCGCCGACTGGCGAGGCGTTCCCCCAATTGCTTACCCGTACAGCGAGCCACTCCGCCGCGGTCGTCGTTCCTTTGAGGACGGCGTTCCTCGTGAGCTGGGGTGAAGAAGCCGTCGCGGAAGGATCCGCGGCGGTTTTCGCTTGCGCGGAGGCGTCGTCGGGCTCCCTGAGCGGCGCCGGATGAACTCGCCGGGGGCGCCGGCGGGGCGACTCGGCTTCACGCGGGGTCGCGGGAACTGCTATCGCCCCGGGCGACCTTTCGCCCCGGCTTGCCCATGTCCGCTCCCGACGCCCGCCCCGACCGCGCCGCGGCCTTGTCCGAGGCCGAGGCCGATCACCTGCTCGCCCGGCTGAGCCGTGACGCGGCGGCGCTTTCCGCCCCCGAACTGCGGGCGCTGGCGGCGACGCTGACCGACCGCCGCGACGCCGTCGCCCGCCGGGAGGCCGCCGTCGTCGCCCGGGAGGAACGAACGGAAACAGAGGTCGCCCGCCGCGAAGCCGCCGCCGCCGACCGCGAGACCCGGGCCGCCGACCGCGAGCGGGCCGCCGCCGATCGACGCCGCGAGGCCGACGCCCGGGCCGCCTCCGCGGAACGGTTTCTCTCGGAATTGGAGCGGGACCGCGTCGCGCTCTCCACCGATCGCGATCGGGCCGCCGCGGAGATCGCCGCCGCCAAAACGGCCTGCGACGCGGACTTGAACGGCCGCATCGCCGCCCAGGACCGCGACCTCGCCGCCGAACGGACGGAGTGGAACGAGACCCGGGACGCCGAACGCCGCGCCTGGGACGCCGACTGCCGCGCCGACGAGCGCCGTTTGGCCGACGATCGCAGCGCCCTGGACCGGCTGCGGGATCAATTGGCCGAAGACGCCGAGGAATTGGACAGCGACCGCGACCGACTCGCCGCGGACCGGCGGGCGTTCGAGGAGGACCAGATCGCCGCCCGGGAACTGCTCGAACAGGAGCGGGCCGTGCTGGAAAACCGTCTGGACTTCCGGAAGGCTCACCTCGACCGCACCGCGGAAGAGCTGCGTCAGGCGCGGAACGAATGGGACGCCCGCGTGCAGCGGACCCGCACGGAGATGGTTCGGGCCGCCGACGCCGCCGAGGCCCGCCGCCGCGGGCTGGAACGATTCCGCGAGCTGCTCGGCAAGCGGGAGGACTCGCTGGGGGTTCACACCGCCCGCACGACGGAGGAGCACGCGGCCGCGGCCGCCGACCTCGCCGCCCGTCGAGCCGCCGTCGCCGAGGATGCGGAGACGTGGGAACTGAGCCGGCAGAACGCCGTCGCCGCCACGGCGAAGGATCGGGAGGCGGTCGAATCGCCGCGCCGCCGCACTGGACTCCCGCGAGAAGAGTCTCGCGGAGTTACGCGAGCAACTTGAGAACGGCGCATCGGGAGACATTGACTCTCCGCGTCGCCGTGGAGGAGTTATTGCCCCGCCTCAAGGACGCCGGCCCCAGCGCCCCGGTCGGTTTGCGGCTGGAAGAGAGTCGCCGCCGGGTGGTGGCGTATCTCGGCGAGCGTGAGGAATCGATCGGCCGTCGCACCGCGGATCTCGCCCAGGCGAAAACAGCCCTCGCCCGTCAGGCCGAGGAGTTGGAAACGCAGCGCCGACTGCTGACCCGCTGGGAGGCGGAGCGTCGCACCGCCGCGGCGTCCCGCGAGCAGGAACTGATTCGTCGGGCCAGCGCCGTCGCCGCCCGCGACGACCTGTTCGACCGCGCCCGCGCCCGGTGGAGCGAGGAAACGAGCCGCTCGGGAACGATGATCCGCGAACTGCTGCGGGAGATGGAGGACGCCGTCGCCGCCGAGGTCCGCGATGCGGTGCACGTCTTCAAACTGCCCGACCAGGAGGCGAACCCGGGTCCGCGGGCGATTGTCCTGCCCGACGGCGCCCGCCGGGCCGCCTGACCCCGGATCGCCCCTCCGCGACGAGGACGCCGTGCCCTCCCTCTTCGTCCTCACCGCCGCGGAGGCCGACCGGGCGGTGATCCTCCGGCGGGGGCCGTCGAGGTGGTTCCACGTCATCGGCTGGGACACGCGCCGTGACGTCTTTGAGCACGGGGCGTGGATCAAGGGGCGGATCTATGAGTCCGCGTGCGACCTGTCGCCGGATGGAAGACTGCTGGTCGCAGGGGTCCGCCAGTCGGCGCAAAGCGGCACATCCTATACCCATGCATGGACAGCGGTGAGCCGGGCGCCTTGGCTTCAAGCTCTGGCCCTGTGGCCGCAGGGCACCATATACGGCCTGGGCGGGCGCTTTGACGGCCCCCGCTCCCTCATCCTACGGGGGGGTTGGTACGACGGGATGAGCCCGCACCCGGACCATCGGCCGGACGCCCTGGTCTGGCGAAAAGCGAACGAGCCGCAAAACGAAGCGCCTCGCCACACCGCCGGCGATCTGATCGCCGGCGCCGACTGGTCCGGCCGTGATTGCCGCGGCGGCGTGATCTTCGCCCGCGGCGGACGCCTGTTCCGACTGGAGAAGAGCGAGGAACGACAGATCGCGGACTTTACCGACCTCACCCCCGATCCGCAGCCGGCGCCGGAGTGGGCGGGGAGACCGCTGTAGGGAACTCTCCAGACCAAGAAATCAAGAACCAAACAACGGGTCTCGTCACCTTCAATTTGGTTCTTGAATTCTTGGTCTTGGAACTTTCCCTTAGAACGTCCGTTCCACGAACGTCGTGTCCATCGTGCCGTCGCGGAAGGTTTCGTTGGCGATAATCTTTTGGAGCAGGGGGACCGTGGTTTTGATCCCCTCGACATGAAACTCCGCCAGCGCCCGTTTCATGGTGGTGATCGCCTCGTCGCGGGTGGCGCGGTGCACCAGCAATTTGCCGATCAGGCTGTCGTAGTACGGCGGCACTTTATAGCCGGTGTAAACGTGGCTGTCCCACCGCACGCCGGGGCCGCCGGGGATGCGAAGGGCGGTGATCTCGCCGGGGCAGCCGCGAAAGTCGTTGGCGGGGTCCTCCGCGTTGATCCGCACTTCGATGGCGGAGCCGTTGGACGGCACGTTCTTTTGCTTGAACGACAGCGGCTCGCCCGAGGCGACGCGGATCTGTTCTTTGACGAGGTCCACGCCCGTCACCAATTCGGTGACCGGGTGCTCCACCTGGATGCGGGCGTTCACCTCGATAAAATAGAACTTGTTGTCCCGCACGTCCAGCAGGAACTCGACCGTGGCGGCGTTATAATAGCCGGCGGTTTTCACGAGACGAACCGCCGCCGCGCACAGGTCCTTGCGAACGGACGCCGGCATGTTGGGGGCCGGGCTTTCCTCGACCAGCTTTTGATGCTTGCGCTGCATGGAGCAGTCGCGTTCCCAGAGGTGCACGACGTTGCCGTGGGTGTCGCCGATCACCTGCACCTCGACGTGCCGGGCCTTTTCAATATACTTTTCGAGATACACGCCGGCGTTGCTAAACGCCTTTTCCGCTTCCTGCGAAGCGGCCTTTAATCCGGCCTTGAGGGCGATGTCGTTGCGGGCGACGCGCATCCCCTTCCCGCCGCCGCCGGCGGTGGCTTTGATCAGCACCGGGTAACCGATCTTCTCCGCCAGTTCGACGGCTTTGTTCTCGTCCGTGACCAGCCCGTCGCTGCCGGGTACGGTGGGGACCTTCGCCTCCTGGGCGATGCCGCGGGCGGTCACTTTATCGCCGAGCTTCCGCATCGCCCCCTCGGGCGGGCCGACGAACTCAATATTGCAACTCCGGCAGACCTCCGCGAAATGGGCGCTTTCGGAGAGAAACCCGTACCCGGGGTGGATCGCCTGGACGTTGCCCAGTTCCGCGGCGCTGATCAGGTGCTTGATCGATAGGTACGAACCCGACGCCGCGGGCGGGCCGATGCAGATTTTCTGATCGGCGAGGTTCAGGTAGGCGGCGTCGCGGTCGGCGGCGCTGTAGACCGCGACGGACTCCACCCCCAGTTCACGACAGGCGCGGATGATTCGCAGGGCGATCTCCCCGCGGTTGGCGATGAGCAGACGTTGAAACATGAACGGCGTCCCGCCCGAAGGTGGGCGACGGGGAAGGGGAGGGGCGGCGAGACCGGCAAGCCGGTTCCGCCGACGATTCAGCCGGACGCGGGGTCGCCCGGACTCGGGGTCGCCCGGGCTCTGGCTCGTCCGAGTTTAGGCGAGGCGGAACAGCGGGGTGCCGTATTCGACCGGGTCGCCGGCTTTCACCAGCACCTCGGCGATGGCGCCGGAGGCGTCCGCGGGAATTTGGTTGAACACTTTCATCGCCTCGACCACGCAGACGATGGTGTCCGGCTGCACCTCGTCGCCGACGGAGACGAAGGGCGGATCGTCCGGGGTGGGGGTCGGATAGAAGGTGCCGACGGTGGGGCTGTCGATCGTCCGACCGGCGGGCGCCGCGGCCGGGGCGGGGGCCGGCGCGGCGGGCGCCGCGGCGACGGGCGCCGGCACAGCCGCCACCGGGGCGGCGGCGACGGGCGCCAGGGCGGCGACCGGGGCCGCCGAACCCCGCCGAACGTGCCAGCGTTGGGCGCGGGTCTTCAGGTCGATTTCGGAGACGTCGAACTGCTGCATCATCGAGAGCAGCGATTCGACGGCCGGCAGATCGAACGGCCCGCCGGGGCCGTTGGTGCGGCCCGCGGCGGTCCGCTCCTCGGCGGAGCGATCGGCGTGCTCTTCGGCGGAACCGTCGGCGGGGTCGTGGGCGTCGTCACTCATGCGGGGCGGGAACCGCGGCGGGTGTCAGGTGGGCGTCAGGCGAAGCGGTTCGTCGCGGGGCAGAGAGGAGAGAACTTCGCAGCCGCCGGGGGTGACGAGCACGTCCTCTTCGATCCGCACGCCGAACCGGCCGGCAAGGTACACGCCCGGCTCCACCGTGACGACCATGCCGGCGGTCGCCGTGTCTTTGGAAAGCGAACTTAGCCGGGCCGCCTCGTGCACCTCCAAGCCGATCCCGTGCCCGAGGCCGTGGCCGAAGAACGCCCCGTAGCCGGCTTCCTCGATCACCGCCCGGGCCGCGGCGTCCACCTCTTTCAAGGCCACGCCCGGCCGCAGCGCCGCCAGGGCGGCGTCGACGGCGGCGTTGACCGTGTCGTACACGCGGCGGAACCCCTCCGGTTCACGGCCCTCCTCGCAGGTCGTCAGCGTGCGGGTCAGGTCGGAGACGTACCCGCCCGGCATTCGGGCGCCCCAGTCGACCAGCAGCGTGCCGGCGTCGCCGATCCGCGGATCGCCCACCTCGTAGTGCGGCAAGGCGCCGCGGTCCCCGACGGCGATAATCGGGGCGAAGCTGAATCCCTTCGCCCCCCGCGTCCGCAACGCCGCTTCGAGCCGGTGGGACAGCGCCCGCTCCGTCTCGTCGGCCCGCACGGAATCGTTCAGCGTGGCGGTGAACGCGGCTTCCGCGGCGGCGACGGCGGCCCGGATCTGCTCGATCTCCCAAGGGTCTTTGACCGCCCGCAGCCCCTCGACCAAGCCCTCCGAGGTCAACAGCGGCGTGTTCGCCGCGGCGCCTTTCAGCGTTTCGAAATCGGCCAGCGTGAGGTGTTCCGCCTCCACCGCGATCGGCCCGCGAAGCTTGCCCAGGACCGCGGCGGTGGAGTCGTTAAAGCTCGTCGCCTGGGTGCGGATCGTGGCGTCCAGGCCGGGGCATTGCTCCGCGATCTGGGCTTCGTAGCGGCTGTCGGAGATGAGCCGTTCGACCTTCTCCCCGATCAGCAACCGGGCGCTGTCGCCGGTGAAACCGGTCAGGTAGGTGACGTGAACGGGGCTGTCCACCAGCAGGGCGACGGCCTCCGGGCGTTCTTCAGAGAGTACGGCCCGCAGGCGGTCGCGGCGGGCGTCGTACGTGCCGGGCGGGGGCTGTGGGGTGGGCATAATGCCGAGAGTGTAACGCCGAGGCTCCGCGGAGCCTCGGCGTTACACTCTCGGCCATGCCCCCCACCGCGAACTCTGGATGTCAGCGTCGATCTCGCCCGCGCCGCCCGGTGCGGGTTCCCGGAGGTGGTCTTCGGGGAGGGCAAGACTGCGGAGCAAATCAGCGACGTCTTCGCCGCCCAGCGGGAGGCCGGGCAATCCAGCTTCGCCACGCGGGTGAGTGAAGAGGTGCGAACGGAGCTGGCTGAACGGTTCCCCGACGCCGTCGTCAACGACCTCGCCCGCACCGTGCGGTGGGGAGACGCAGGGGGCGAGGCGGGCTTCGTCCCCGTCCTCACCGCCGGCACGACCGATCGACCAATCGCCGAGGAAGCCGTTGAAACGCTGCGGTGGATGGGGGTTCGCACCGCGTTGATCGCGGACGTGGGCGTCGCCGGCCCGCACCGGCTCCCCGAACGCCTGCCGGAGTTGGCGGGGCCGGACGGCGGGGGGCCGGACGCCGCGGTGGTGGTCGCGGGCATGGAGGGGGCGCTGCCCAGCGTGGTCGGCGGGCACCTGAATTGCCCGGTGATCGCCGTGCCCACCAGCGTCGGTTACGGGGCGAACTTCGGCGGCCTCAGCGCGTTGTTGGGGATGTTGAACAGTTGCGCGGCGAACGTCGTCGTGGTGAACATCGACGCCGGCTTCAAAGGCGGCTACGTCGCCGGACTGATCGCGACGGGAGCGAATGCATGACGATCCACCGCATCACCGCCGTCCCCCGTCACCCCGACCGGGCGGCGGACAGCCACAAGGGCGACTACGGCCGCGTGCTGATCGTCGCCGGCAGCCGCGGCATGGCCGGGGCGGCGGCGCTGTGCGGGCTCGGGGCGCTGCGGGGCGGGGCGGGGCTGGTGACGGTGGCGTGCCCGGCGTCGCTGGCGAATACGGTCACGGGGATCGAACCCGGATTGATGACGATCCCGTTGCCGGAGGCGGACGGCCACGTCGTCGACCCCGCCGGCAATGGGTGGAGCGACGAGCTATCCGACCGCGAGTGGAACGCCGTCGCCTTCGGCCCCGGGCTCGGACAGAGCGACGCGGCGAAATCCGCCGCCCGCCTGATCTTCACCGGCTGGGAACTGCCGCTGGTGGTGGACGCCGACGGGCTGAACGACCTGTGCGATCCGTCGTCGGGGCAGGGCTTGGCATGGGAGCCGCCCGGTTCCTTCCCCCGCGTGCTCACCCCGCACCCCGGGGAGTTCGCCCGGCTGCTCGGCCCGAACGTGACGGCGAAGGAGGTGCAGGCGGACCGGGAAGCGCTCGCCGTGCGATTCGCCAGAGAGCACAACGTCGTCCTGCTCCTCAAAGGCGCCCGCACGCTGGTGACGGACGGCGAACGACTGTTCGAGAACCGCACCGGCAACCCCGGCATGGCGACCGGGGGCAGCGGGGACGTGCTGACCGGGCTGATCGCCGCGCTAATCGGGCAGGGGATGGAGCCGTTCGAGGCCGCCTGCTGCGGCGCCCACCTGCACGGCCGCGCCGGCGATCTGGCGGCTGCGGCCCTCTCCCAGCCCGGCCTGATCGCCAGCGACCTGCCGCGGTTCCTCGCCCAAGCGTTCGCCGATCCGGGGTACGAGTCGGCGAGCGGGGGGCGTCAGCCCTCCGAGTGATCGCGAGATCCCGACGCCCGCGACGCTGTTCCCAGTAACGCAGAGCGCCTGACGCACTGATCGGAAACCGCCGTGCTCTGCTCGAAGCCGCGGCCGGGACTCGGAGGGCTGACGCCCACCGCTCGCCTTACGGGGGCAGCGCCGCCGTCACTTCATCTTCCGGCACGTCGGCGAACACGCGTACCTCGCCGAGCCGCACCGGCAACACCAGTCGCAACGCACCGGCGACGTTCTTTTTGTCCGTCCGCATCGCCGCCAGCACGGCGTTCGGGGCGAACTCGCAATTCGCCGGCAGATCGGTCGGCAGATGGAATCGTTCGAGCAGGGCCGTCTGCCGATCGAACACCGCGTGCTCGATCATCCCCCGCGACGCCGCCAACCGGGCGGCGCAGGTCATGCCGACGCTCACCGCTTCGCCGTGGCTGAGCGCGCCGTAGCCGGCGAGATTCTCGAAGGCGTGGGCGAAGGTGTGGCCGTAGTTCAGCGTCGCCCGCACGCCGGTGGTTTCGAACTCGTCGGCGGCGACCACCTCCGCTTTCAATTCGCAGCACCGGGCGATCAGCGGGACCAACACGTCCGGCGACCGGACGAGAATCGCCTCCGCGTTCGCTTCGAGCCAGGCGAAGAACTCGGCGTCGGAGATCACCCCGTATTTCACCACCTCCGCCAGCCCGCCGCGGAAATCACGCTCCGGCAGGGTCGCCAGCACGTCCGGGTCGATCAGCACGCCCGCCGGCTGGTGAAACGCCCCGACGAGGTTCTTTCCCCGCGGCAGATTGACGCCCGTCTTCCCGCCCACGCTGCTGTCCACCATCGCCAGCAGGCTGGTGGGCGCCTGAATCAGCGGGATCCCCCGCATGTAGCTCGCCGCGGCGAAGCCCGCCAGATCGCCCACCACCCCGCCGCCCACCGCCACCACGCAGGCCCGGCGGTCCGCCTTCAGATCGAGCAGCGCGTCGTAGATACCGTGCAGCGATTCGAGGGACTTTGAGCGCTCGCCCGGCTCCACGACGTGCAGGCCCGGTGCGACACCGACGCTTTGCAGCGCGTCGGCCAGAGGGGCGGCGAGGTCCCGCAGGTTCCCGTCCGTCACCACGACCGCGGCCCGGCAGTCCGGCAGGCGCTCGCGCAGGAACCCCGGCAGCGCCCCCAGCGAACCGGCCCCCAAGCGGATGTCGTATCCCGCGGCGGGCCGCCCGCCGGGGGCGACGCGGACGGTGCGAACGGCGGCGGGAACGGCGGCGGAAATGGCGAACGCGGGGCGAGCGGGTGCGTCGAACGGCCCGGGGTCGCGGGCAAAGCGGCACGATACGACAGCCCGCGGCGTTCTCAAACATTCCGGCCGCAGTCGCCCCGCCCGGCCGGACGGCCCCTTGCGACCCCACCGGGCGGGGGGATAATGGTCGACGGGCGTGGTCGCCGCCGCCGTCAGCCTTGACGAACGCGGCTTTCCACGCCCGCCCAGTTCGCAACCCGACCGGCCGCACAGGCCCCGCCGCCTCGCTCCCGCCCCGTGCGGAGCGAGGCAAACCCGTGTGTGCGTCGCCGTCCCTGCCCCGCCCTTCGCCCGCCCCGCCGAAGCCCCCCGGATCGGCGAACGCCGTTCGAAGACCGCCGCCCGCACCCCGGCCGAACCCGCCCGCCCCCGGCCGCGTCCCCCGCACCCGAGTTTGGAACCACGGAGCGACCTCATGGCCGACACACTGACCGCCGCCGACCGCCTCGCCCCCGATCAGGCGACCGCCCCCCCGCCCCTCCGCGGGACCGAGATGCTCTCCCAACTAGCGGCCGATCAGTCGCTGGACACGTACCGCGAGGTGCACTGGCAGGGGTCGTTCACGGATTATCTGGATCTCGTCCACAAGACCCCCGCCGTCGCCCGCACCGCGTACCAGCGGCTGTACGACATGGTGGTCTCCTACGGCACCTATCCGGTCGGCGACGAGAAGGAGGGAGCGATTCGCTACCGGTTCTTCGACGACCCCGAAACCGGCGGTCGCAACGCGATCTTCGGCCTGACCCGCACGCTGACGGACTTCGTCAACACCTTAAAGTCCGCCTCGTTAGGTTACGGCACGGAGCGCCGGGTGATTCTGTTGCACGGCCCGGTGGGCAGCAGTAAATCAACGATCGCGGCCCTGCTCAAGAAGGGCTTGGAACGCTACAGCCGCACCGACGCCGGCGCCCTCTATACCTTCGGTTGGAAAGAGACTGATCCCGAGACCGGCGAGCCCCGCGTGCTGTGGGACCCGATGCAGTCCGAGCCGCTGCAACTCATCCCGCAGGACCAGCGGGAAGCGATCTGCGAGATGCTCAACGCCGGCCGTTCGGAGGAGGCGCATCGAGGTGACGATCACCGGCGAAGCCTGCCCGCTGAGCCGCTTTATCTTCCGCGAACGCCTTGCCGAGGCCGACGGCGACTGGACGGACGTCCTCGAAAAGCGTCGTGGTCAAGCGCTTGACGCTCTCGGAAGCCGACCGCGTGGGCATCGGCACGTTCCAGCCCAAGGACGAAAAAAACCAGGACAGCACCGAACTGACCGGGGATATCAACTTCCGCAAGATCGCCGAGTACGGCAGCGAATCGGACCCGCGGGCGTTTAATTTCGACGGGGAGTTCAACGTCGCCAACCGCGGCATGATCGAGTTCATCGAAGTGCTCAAGCTGGACGTCGCCTTCCTGTACGACCTGCTGGGCGCTTCGCAGGAGCACAAGATCAAGCCGAAGAAGTTCGCCCAGACGGACATCGACACCGTCATCATCGGCCACACCAACGAGCCGGAGTTCAAAAAACTCCAAAGCAACGAATTCATGGAGGCGTTGCGGGACCGGACGATCAAGATCGACGTCCCCTACGTCACCCGCCTCAAAGAAGAGGTGAAGATCTACGAGAAGGACTATAACGGCCGCAGAGTGAAGGGCAAACATATCGCCCCGCACACGCTGGAGGTCGCCGCGATGTGGGCGCTGCTGACCCGGCTCGAACAGCCGAACAACGCCGGACTGACGTTGCTCCAAAAACTCAAGCTGTACAACGGCAAAACGCTGCCGGGGTTCACCTCCGACAACGTCGTGCAGCTCCGCCGGGAGTCGAAGCACGAGGGCCTGCACGGCATCTCCCCCCGCTACGTGCAGGATAAGATCAGCAACGCGCTGGTCATCAACGCGGAAAGCACCAGCCTCAACCCGTTCATGGTTCTCCGTGAACTGGAAGAGGGATTGAAGCACCACAGCCTGATCCCCGACGACGAGGCCCGGGAACACTACCGGCACCTCATCAGCGTGGTGAAGGAAGAGTATACGGACGTGGTCAAGAACGAGGTTCAACGCGCCATCGCCGCGGACGAGGAGGCCCTCACCCGCCTGTGCGGCAACTACATCGACAACGTGAAGGCGTACACCCAACGGGAGAAGGTCAAGAACAAGTTCACCGGCGAGGAGGAACAGCCGGACGAACGCCTGATGCGGAGCATCGAGGAACGCATCGACATCCCGGAGGCCCGCAAGGACGACTTTCGCCGGGAGATTATGAACTACATCGGCGCCCTCGCCCTGGACGGCAAGCGGTTCGACTACCGCACCAACGAGCGCCTGCAAAAAGCCCTCGAAATGAAGCTGTTCGAGGATCAGAAAGACAGCATCAAACTGAGTTCGATCGTCTCCAATACCGTCGACGAGGCGACGCAGGAGAAGATCGACGTGGTCAAAGCCCGCCTGATCCGCGACTTCGGCTACGACGACGAAAGCGCCACCGACGTGCTGCAATACGTCGCCAGCATCTTCGCCCGCGGCGACGCCAAGGGGGACGACCGGTGAAGGATTCGGCCACCCTCGCCCCGCCCGTCGAGCCGGCGGTTTATTCGCCGCTGCCTTCTCAAGTCGGGGAACCGACGTGGGAAGTCGCGGAAGACCTCTTTCCCAAGCAGGGGGACTGGACGGAGGAGGAGTATTTCGATCTGGCCGGACGGATCGGCCGGCGGGTGGAATTCGTTCGCGGCTTTCTGGATTTTCACGGCATGGTCTCCTGGGCCCACGCGCTGCTCTGTCGCTTCCTCTATGATTGGCTCCGGGCGAATCATGACGTCTGCGGGGGCGCCGAGCCGCTGTTCGCCCCCGCGACGGTGCAGGTCGTCCCGGGGGAGATCGACCGGGAGCCGGACGTGTTCCTGCTGAGGCCCGGTGTCGCTCGCGGGGGCCGGCGGTACCCGTCCGGTGACGATCTCCTCGCCGCCTATGAGGTGGTCAGTCCCGACCGGCGGGACGTTCAGCGGGACCGCGTCCACAAGCGGGCCGAATACGCCGCCGCCGGCATCCCCGAGTATTGGATCGTCGACCCCCGACCCGAAGCCGACCTGGGCGACGGCGGCCCCGCCGGCCCGCACGTCCTCGTCCTGACACTGCCCGACGGGGCCGATGAATACGTCGAGCACGGCACGTTCCGCCCCGGCGACACCGCGACCTCCCCGAACCTTTCCGGCCTGACCTGCGACGTCGCCGCCCTGTTCGCCGCCGCGGCGGATTAATATTGCCCCGGATCGACCCACCCGTCCCCCCTTCCGTGCCCGTCCTTTGTCCCGCGCCATCGACCGTGACTCGCAGCGCTTCAAAAAAATCGTCCGGGGCAAGATCCGGGGCGACCTGAAGAAATACGTCACCCAGGGAGAGATGCTCGGTCGCAAGGGGCGGGAGACGGTGTCGATTCCCGTGCCGAACATCCAGATCCCGCATTTCCGACATGGCCAAAAGGGCAGCGGCGGGGTCGGGCAGGGGGAGGGGGAGGAAGGCCAGCCCATCGGCCGCGGCGGGAAACCGGGCGACGGCGACGGCCCCGGCACCGCCGGCAATGAACCGGGACGGCATATCCGCGAAGTCGAAATCTCGATCGAAGAGCTGGCGGAGATGTTCGGCGAGGCGCTCGAACTGCCGAATATCGAGCCGAAAGGCCGAGACGAGATCAGCGCCACCAAGGACCGCTACAACAGCGTTCGTCGCACCGGCCCGGACAGCCTGCGGCACGTCAAACGCACCTACAAACGGGCCCTCAAACGCAGCATCGCCGCGGGGGAGTTCGACCCGCGAAACCCCGTCGTCGTCCCGGTGCGGGACGACGAAGAATATCGCAGTTGGACGACCCGCCCGGAGCCGCAGGCGAACGCCGCGGTAATTTATATGATGGACGTCTCCGGCAGCATGACGGACGAGCAGAAGGGGGTCGTCCGCACCGAGGCGTTCTGGATCGACACCTGGCTCAAAAAGCAGTACGGCGGCTTGCAGCGCCGCTACGTCGTTCATGACGCCGTCGCCCACGAGGTCGACGAGGACACCTTCTATCGCACCCGCGAAAGCGGCGGCACGCGGATCAGCAGCGCCTACGCCGCCTGCGAGAAAATCATCGCCCGAGACTTCCCGCCCTCGCAGTGGAACATCTATGCGTTCCAGTTCTCCGACGGCGACAACTGGGGCGAGGACAACGCCGACTGCCTTGCCAAACTGACCGGCGACATCCTCCCGCACTGCAATCTGTTCTGCTACGGGCAGGTCGAGAGTCCCTACGGCAGCGGAGATTATATCCGCGAACTGCGGCGGATCGAAGGGGACCACGATCAACTGATCCTCAGCGAGATCGAGAACCGCGACGCGATTTTCGACTCGATCAAAGACTTTCTCGGGACCGGACGCTGACATGCCGTTCTCCACCCACCGCCCGCTGCCGGCGGAGATCAAAAAGCTCCAGGACTCCATCGAGGCGAAAGCCGCGGAATACGGGCTCGATTTCTTCGACACCGTGTTCGAGATGGTTGATTACGACGAGATGAGTATGCTGGCCGCGTACGGCGGGTTCCCGGTTCGCTATCCGCACTGGCGGTTCGGGGCGGAGTACGACGAGATGATGAAGTCGTATTCCTACGGCCTCTCGAAGATTTACGAGATGGTCATCAACACCGACCCGTGTTATGCCTACCTCCTCACCGCGAACGAACTGGCGGACCAAAAGCTCGTGATCGCCCACGTTTACGGGCACTGCGACTTTTTCAAGAACAACGCCTGGTTTTCCAAGACGAACCGGCGGATGCTGGATCAGATGGCGAATCACGCCGCCCGGATCAATCGCTACGTCGATCGGTTCGGATACGAGGCGGTCGAACAGTTGATCGACCGCTGCCTGAGCGTGGAGGACCTCATCGACCCGCACCTGCCGTTCGCGACGCCGCGGGAGGAGGTCGCCCGGCACGCGGAGCGAGGAGCGCAAGCGTCGGAAGACCGCCCCGCCCGCGGATCGGTTTGAGGCGAAGAGCTATATGGACGGATTCGTCAATCCGCAGGACGAATTAGACCGGCGGGATCGGGACCGCAAGGAACGGGAGCGAACCGCCGAGGACGTCCGCAAGTTCCCGGAGCGGCCGGAGCGGGACGTGCTGCTCTTTCTGCTCGATCACGCCCCGCTGAAGGATTGGCAGCACGACGTGCTGTCCATCGTCCGCGACGAGGCGTACTACTATTTCCCGCAGGGTCAGACCAAGATCATGAACGAGGGCTGGGCCAGTTATTGGCACACCACGATCATGACGCAATTCGCCCTCGATCCGTCCGAGGTGGTCACCTACGCCGACCATCACAGCGGCACGATGGCGACCAGTCCGCAGCGATTGAACCCGTACAAGCTGGGCATCGAACTGTTCCGCGATATCGAAGAGCGTTGGAACAAAGGCCAGTTCGGCCCGCGGTGGGACGCCTGCGACGATCGGGCGGCCAAAGAGAATTGGGACCTGGACCTCGGCGCCGGCCGCGATAAAATCTTCGAGGTCCGCCGCGTGCACAACGACGTCACGTTTATCGAGGAGTTTCTCACGCCGGAGTTCTGCGCGAAGCACAAGATGTTCAGCTTTGCCTATAACGACTCCACGGATCACTACGAGATCGCCTCCCGCGAGTTCGAGAAGATCAAACGCCAATTGTTGACGAGCCTGACGAACCACGGCCGACCGGTCGTTCGCGTGCTGGACGGGAACTACCGAAACCGCGGCGAACTGCTGCTGGGGCACGACTGGGGCGGCGTGGAACTGCGGCTGGACTGGGCGCGGGACACGCTGACGAACCTGTCGGAACTGTGGGGGCGTCCGGTCAATTTAGAGACGATCGTCGACGAACAGCCCGCGGTGATGTTCTGCGACCGCGGCGAGTTCGACGTCACCCCCAAAAGCCCCTCGGCCCGCCGTCGTCGAGCCGGACGCATCGTCGCCCGCTTAATCGCCTCTCTCCCCCACGGGTTGCCGCCATGAGCGCCGCCACGCTATCTACGCAGATCGACTCCCAACTCGCCCGGTTGCTGGCCGGCGCCGGCGGGGGGGCGAACGGGGGCACGTTATTACTCACCGCGGACGACGGCGTCACGGTGGACGCCCACCTGTCCGCGGTGGAGACGTTGGGGGTGGCGCTGTCGCATCTGTCGCTCAACGTGCCGTCGCTGGCGGGGGCGACGCAGCCGACGCTCGAACAATGGGGACGGGACCTGTGCGCCCGGGTGACGTATTTATTGGAAGGGCTGGGGCCGCTGGAATACGACCCGCAGAACGACGAACTGCTGATCCGCAGCATCCCGCCGACCCGCGACGCGGGCGCGACCAGTTATTTTGAAGTCATGCTGAGCGCGTCCGGCAGCGGGGCCTTCACGCTGGCCCGCTACCGCACCACGAAGCCGCCGGGCGGCGGGCCGGCCGGCACGCGGACGCGGGAGGATACGCCGCTGACCCGGGAGGTGCTCCAACGCCTCGTCCGGGACGCGGTGGAGACCATTCCCTAGCGAACCCGTCCGACCTTACCCGCCGAGGGCTCGGACCACGGCGGGGGTGAAGACGGCGACCAACGCTGCGCAGGCGCCGCATGCCGCCACGGCGACGGCGGCGGAGCAGAGCCGAACGGCGGCGGCGACCTGCTGCGTGCGTTCAGAATCCGGCTCGTCGTCCCGCACCACCGCCGCGGCCAGCGCCGCGAGGACCTGTCCGAACAACTCCGCCGCCATCGCCCCGGAGAGGGCCAGGAAGACGACGCACCATCGCGACGTGTTCAACTCGAACACCACCCCGGCCGCGACCGCCAAGGTGAGGACGAAGACGTGCCCGGCGAGGACGCCGTCGCGGCGAAAGCCGAGCATTAAACCACGTTCGGCGTCGACCAAGCGTTGCCGCCACGCCGCCCGCCGCCGCGAACCATGCAGTTTCCGGATGGCGACGAACCGTTTCACGAACGGCCGATTCGGCTTCTCGGACGACGCCGTCAGGTCGTCGCCCCGATCAAACGTCTCCTCCGCCTGCGAGAGCCGGACGAGCCGCGGGCGGGCGACGACGTCCGCGCCGCTTGCACGGGGCGTCTCCGGGTCACGGGGCGTCTCCGGGTCGCGGGGCGGCGGGGCGGCGAGGGCGGGCAAACGGCGACCTTCAGACGACGGGGAGCAGACGACGGGGAAGCGAGACCGAAATCGTGTCACAGCGGCGGGGCCAGCGCCTCATCGGCGGTTGCGGCACCGAGGTTCAGAAGGTTGGCTGCGGCCCGAGCAGAGTCCCCAATGCGTTCGACGCGAACCGCGGTTCCATTTGGAACAACACGCCGGCGTCGCCCCGGGCGTTGTCGTACCGCACGCCGAAGGACACGTTGAAGTCCGCCCCGAGGTAGGCCACGGAGAGCTCTTCGCCGCTGTTCCGCGAATCGTTCAGGTCGACGTACGCCGAGGCGGTGCTGGCCCACTTCGGGGCCGAGGCGATAGTTATAACTGCCGACGGCGATGGTGCTGTCGAGGTCCAACGCCTTGACGTGGCGGAGGCCGAGGTAGGCGCTGCCGCGCACGCTTCGCACGGTGAGGAAGCCCACGTCCCATTGCTGGGCGGAGTTCTCGAAAAAGTCGAGCGTCGCCCCCGCGATCAACCGGGTGCGGTCGCCGACGTTCCAGGCGTAATCGACGGTGACTAAACCGATCGTTTCGCCGAAGTTGTCGCGGTCCGCGTTGGGGAACAACGACGCCGCCACGTCCAGCGTCATCCAGTCTTTAATCCGTTCGAACCCGGGGGCGCCGACTTTCGTCTGCAAGCGTTGCCGCGTCGCGAGCCGCAGGACGTCTTGATCGTCCACCAGTTCATAGACCGGGCTCGACACGTCCAGCCCGACGCCGGACCGCACGCCGTAGAAGCGGGGGTCGATCTCCTTCGGAACCGGCACGCCGGGCGGGAGACCCAGGATCGACCGCGGGATGCGGGCGCGGTATTGCTGCTGCGGGTCGTCGTCGAGGGCGTTGTACTGGGCGAACTCGCTAAAGGGGGTCGTCGTGCGGGTGGACCTCGCCTCCAATTCAAGCCGGACCTTATGGGCGAGACCGTTGACGCCCAGCAGGCGGCTCTGCGCGTCCCGCCAGACCTTGGAGAACGGCAGCGACGCCCGCACGCCGACGCTGCCGGCGAACCGCATGACGGCGTCGCCGTCCAGGCCCTGCGTCTGGGCGGCCCCGTCGGCCATCACGAAGGGGGTGATGTTCAGCGGCCCCGCCCAGATCGGGGCGACGATTTCGTGCCGGGTGAGGAACACGCCGCCGTCCACGTCCGCGGTATACGGCAGATCCGTGAAGATCGGGTTCCGCTCCCGATAGGTGATGTCCGTCGGGAACTCCGCCGGGTCCAGGTCGCCGTACCCGACGCTGTTATGCGTGGAATAGGTCACGGGCCCCGCCGACGATCGGTTCGCCCAGGCCGTAGAGATCGAGTTTCGGATACCAGCCGGTGTCCGTGACGAAATCGTTGGTACGGACCTGCCCCACGCCCTCCGCGATCCAGTTGGCGAATCCGTAGTTTTCGAACGTCGTGCTAAAGTAAATGAGGGTGTTCTCGTCGGGGCCGGTGTCCCAATCGACCTCCCACCACGCCTCGTTGACGTTAATATCGCTGCGTTTGCCGATCTTGGCGATCACCCGTCCGCGTCCCGCGAGGTAGTCCTCGGGGAGCACCTGTTGGTGGCGCCAGCGGAAGCGGTAGCGGAGGTTCTTCGGCGGTTCGATATCCCGGCGAAAAAAGCCGATCCGGTCGAGCCCGTCGTCCTGCACAAGCCACGCCAGTCCGTCGCCGGCGCCGTAGCCGGGCAGGCCGAACAGGCTGCGATTCTGGTAGGAGCCCCGCAGCCCCGCGGCGACGCCGCGTTCGCTATACGCCCCCGTGAGCAGATCGACGTTCACCCCCGTCGGTTGCTCGATGCCGAATAAACTGAACGGATCAAAGCGTGACTTCAAGCTCCGTGCCAAACTCGTCGCTGTTGCCGAAACGGATGTTGCGGACGGGGATGTTCGGATCCTCCGCCGGCCCGGCGAGGTAGGGCGTATACAATACCGGCACGTCGCCGAAGCGGGGGTCGTTGAGGATCAAGCGGTTCTCGTAGGCCCGCAGCCAGTTTGTTTGCGTCGTGGTCTGACCGGTGGCGGGGTTGACGACCGTTTCCTTCCCGGGCTGGGGGACGTCGTCGTAGCGGGGTTCGATAAAGAGCTGACGGCTCTCGAACCGGTAGCCGGGAAAGCCGAACTCGCTGGTCGAGGTCCAGGCGTTCGACGCCCGGAAGTTATTCTCCGCCAATTGACGCAATTCACGAGCTTTCACCCGCACCGTTCCCTCGCCGCCCGCCGGGCCGATGCCCTCAATGATGGTGGATAGTTCCGCGTCTAACAGCAATCCACGGTCGGCCTTCACGTCGTAAACCGCGCGTTGGGCGTGGATGACGTTGCGGCCCTGACGAATTTCGATATCGCCTTCGAGATAGACCGTCAGCGGGAAGTCCGCCGGCTGCACGCGGGCCACGCCGGGGACCACCGCGCCGGCGCCGGCGGTGCGGGTCCAGATGACGACGTTCTCCGCGGCGAGGCTGATCTGGTCGACCGGTTCGCCCAGCACCGGGTTGCCGAAGCCGCCGCCCACGTCCAGGCCGTCGATGATCAGCCGCACGCCGCCGCTGACGACGGTCACCTGCTCCGCGGGGAGGGTGTCTTCGGACTCAAACGATTTGACGGACGGATTGACGGCGCTGCGGGGCAACAGTTGGAGCCGTCGCACGCCGCTGGTCCCGCCGAGCGGGGCGCCCTCGCCGAAAGCGTCGGCGTCGCCGCCGGGGGCGGGCGGGGTGAGCAGATTGGTCTCGCCGGCCCGGTCGCGGCGGGGCGCCTCGGGCGGGAGCAGGCGGGCCGTCCGTCGGGCGGCGCCGCGGAGTTCCCGCTGTTCTTCGGCGAGCGTCCGCAGCGGATCGAGGGAGCCGGGCGGAACGATTGTCTCCGGGGCGTCGAGCGTCAGCTTGCCGGGGGCGAGCTTGAGCAGGATCGTGCGCTGGGTGTCCGTGCGGCCGGGTTCGTCCAGTTTCACCCCGCCTTCGAGGTACACCGTGACGAACTCGCCGACCCCGGTGGGGCTCGGGCGGCGCCACAGCACGCCGGTGGGGGCGCTCACGGTGGTGTCGCCCTGCCGCAACGTCACCGGGCCGCGGAGCACGGAGACGCGTTCTTCCGCCGCGGCCCGCTCGCCGGCGCCCGCGTCGGGTTCGGTCGAGGCCACGGGCTCCCACGTTTGCGCCATGCGGGCGGAGACGACGAGTTCGTCCGCGGCTGTTTCGCCGTCGGCGGCCCCCGGATTCAATTCAGGAACGGCGGCGGCGTCCTGCGAGGCCGCCCGCTGGGGGACGAACGGCAACCGGAAGTTGGGCAGCGACCGCGGCCGTGGAGCCGGAATCGGCTGGACCTGTGCCCCGGCCGGTGCGGTCGGGATCGGATCCGGAGCCCGGTTCAACGGGAACAACGGCTCCGCGAACAGCGGCGTGGGCGCCGGGACGACCAGGGGAAAGCCGAGGCGGTCCTCGCCGGGAAACGATTCGCCGGGGAGTGATTCACCGCGAAACGATTCGCCAGGAGCCAGATCCTCGAAGGGCGCGGGGGCCGGCGGCGGGCCGGGATTGAACGGCGGGACCGGTTCGAACTGCCCGAAGGCGGCGCCGGCCGAGCAGACGCCCCACGCCAACAGGCCGCACGCCCAAACGCGCAGGTCCACAGGCTTCGCGCCTCCGCGACCGGGGCGACCCGGGCGGCGCGGAGGGGCGGTCGGCGGCGGGCGGGGACCGGCAAGGGCGGGGCCGTTCGTCCGTGATTGGGAACCGCCACGGGGCGCACGGCCGCACCACGGTGCGGGGGGAGCGCGGCGGGGGCGGGGGAACCGGGGGTGCTACGTGGTCCCCCGATCGGCGGTCAACGGGAGGTTACGCCGGCCCGGCCGGTTTTCCCTTCGTCCGCGAAGCGCTTAACTGTCGCCACCGGTTCGAGTTCCGTCTTCTTCCGCCGACGATTCAGCAGTGCGTCGACGCCCGATCCCGCACGCCCCCGCCGCGGCCAGGACGGCGGTCGCGGGCACGACGGCCCCCCGCATCCGGGCGTTCGACCAATACACCGCGTGCACCGCCGTCAGCGAGACGATCAGCAACGCCGCCGCCCGCCACCCCGCCCACGCGTTCGGCCTGTCCCCGACGGACCGCGGCGTCCGCCAGACCCGCACCGCCCCCCACGCCGCCAGCAGGAACACGCCCACGTTCCACCCGCCCACCGCCCACCGGACGGTTCGCGGCAACCCCGCCGCCGCCGGCCCCAGCGGCGCGGACCCCACAACCGGCTGATCCGCAACGGCACGGCCCGGGCGAAGCCGAGCGGGTGGTCCCTGATGAACGCGACGGCTTTGTTGCGGTGCCAGCGATCCTGCGCCAATTCGTCCGCCGGTTTCGGATCTCCGTACCGACGCGGACCCACACCTCGGATCCGTCGTTCAGCAGCGAGTGCTTTTCGACGAGGAGGTGCGGCGCCAAAGCGCCGCGGGCGCCTTCGGCCGATCGAATCACGAAACGGCCCCGGCGGCAGACCTTTCCCGCGGCGTGCCACCGGGGGGGGGCGTATTCGCCCACCAGTCAGCCCGTTTGCCGGCCCGCCAGCGGTCCATCTCCTCCGGAGACGGCGTGCCGCATCGCCCGACGACGTGGGGACGAAGCACCGCGTCGCTCCAGTTCGGCGGCACCAGGTCGAGCGATCGCACCTCCGCCCCGATTGCCCGCAGCGAATCTTGGCGCGCTGAAACTCTGCCAACTCGCCAGACTGGCGCCGCCCCACACGGCTCCCGGCGGCCCGTGGACAACCTTCCGATAGAAGGAACTGTTGTTCGCCAGATGCAGCGTGTAACCGCCGTGGGTGGTCATCATCACCGGCTCGCCCAGTTGCGCCCAGTTCCGCGCCGCCCACGGGCCGACGATCAGCGTCACGCCGATTGCCCCCGCCGCGAGGCTTCGCCACCCGTGCAGCCAGCCGGCCCGGCCGCGGAGGCGGTCCCACCCCCATGCCAGCGCCCACAGCCCGCCGAACGCCCAGACCGTCGGTCGGCACAGGCGCACAGCCCGAACAGCACGCCGGTCAGCAGCCCCCCCCACGCCCGCCGCCCAAGCCGGACGCCGGCGTCCGGCTGAGGAACCCGGGCGATCCGGCACAGCAGACCGGCCGTCAGCAGGGCCGCGGTCACTTCCGTCATCGGCCGCGGCGTGTACCGCAGCAGGATCGGATCGCAGGCCACGACCGCCCCCGCGACCGCCGCCCCCCGCCAGCCGAGCCCCAGCCGCCGGCCCAGCAGCGCCGTCAGCCCCGCCGTCGCCGCCCCGGCGAGCGATCTGGTAGAGCAGGATCGCCCACCCCGCGTTCCCCAGCGACGCATACACGAGCGGCACCAGCGGCGGGCGATACGCGGTCGGCAGATCGGTCTCCGGCCGTGCGAACCCGAGGCCGTCCAGCAGATTCGCCGCCGAGCCCGCGGTACAGGTCCACGTCCAGGTCCACCTCCCCCCGCCACCGCCACGCCGCCGCGGTCCGCAGCAGCGCCGCGAGCAGCACGACGCCCCCCACGACCGCCCACCCGGGTGAACGGGCGAACGAACGGGCGGCGCCCCGTGGTGCGGGCGGGGAATCGGCGGCGGGGCGGGGCGGGGGCGGCATCCGGCGGCGGGGTGCGCGGGCGCTCCGGGAGGACCCGGTGGCGGGGCGGACGAACCGCTTTAGAGTACCAGCCCCGCCTTGCCCCGCCCGCCCCGCCCACATCGCCGCCGCCCCCGACGCTGACGCTCCCGAAGCCGACGCCCCCACCCCCGTTTCGGCCGAGACCGTCCCTCCCGACGCCCCGGGCGTCACCGGGCGCGCTCTGGCGGACCGCTTCGCCGCCGCGTCGATCCGGTTCCGCTGGCCGCTGCTGATCGTCGCCGTCGGGTTGGCCGCCGCGGCGTTCGTACCGGCCGATCGGCTCTCGCTGGAGCGATCCATTGATTCGCTCTACGCCGACGACGATCCGCGACTGGCCGCGTATCAACGCAGCCGCGACTTGTTCGGCGGGGACGAGTTCGTCCTCGTCGCCTGGGACCAGCCGGACCCGCTCTCGTCCGACGGCCTCGACGGGATCGGGGCGTTCGCGGACGACCTGTCGGCCGTCCCCGGCGTCAACGCCGCGAGCACGCAGGACCTGACGAAGGTGCTCCGGCCAAAGCGAATCAACCGCCTGTTCCACACCCTGATTGAAATTCGGCAGGAGGAATTAGTCGACCTGGCGGGGGGCGTGCTGATCGGCGCCGACCGCCGGACCGTGGCGGTGATCCTGCGGCTCGAAGCGGAGTACGAGGGGCAGCCGCTTGCGGGGCCCGGCTCCCGGGCGGAGACGTTCCAGACGATTCGCGCCCTCGCCGCGGCCCACGACCCGCCGGCGTTCGTCGCCGGGGAGCCGGTCCAGGTGCACGACGCCTTTGAGGCGGTCGAACATGACGGCCGCGTCCTGTTCTATATTTCGCTGGGGCTGCTGGGGGCCGTATTGCTGCTGTTATTCCGCAGCGTGCGGTGGGGCGTGCTCGTGCCGCTGGCCGTGGTGCTGGCGGCGATTTATTGGACGCGGGCGGGGCTGTATCTGTCCGGGCTGCAATTGAGCATGGTGTCCAGCATGTTGAACTCGCTGCTGTGCATCGTCGGCGTGGCGACGGTCACGCACGTCGCCGTGCGGTTTCGGGAGGTGCGGCGGACCCGCGACGCCGCGGGACTCATAGCTGCCGCCGATCGAGGCGTTTCGGGAAACGCTGGCCCAATTGGCCGCGCCGATCTTCTGGAGCTGCGCGACCACCGCCGTCGGTTTCCTGTCGTTGCTCGCCGCGGACCTCACGCCGGTCCGCAGTTTCGGATTGATGATGGGACTGGGCGCCTTCGCGGTGTTGGCGGGGACGCTCTCGCTGACGCCGGGGCTGGCGACGATCGGGAACTTCGACACCACCCCGCGCGGCGCCCCCGGGGAGGGACTGCTGGGCGGAGTGTTGGGCTGGGGACCCGGTGCGATTCTCCGATATAAATGGGCGATCGCCGCCGGCACGACCTTATTGGCGGCGTGCAGCGTCGCCGGCCTGCTGCGATTGGAGGTCGAAACCGACTTCTCGAAAAACTTCAAAGCGGACAGCGAGATCGTCCGCGGCCTGAGCTATATCGAGACCCGCCTCGGCGGCGCCGGCTCCTGGGAGATCAACGTCCCGGCCCCCGGCGCCGGCGAAGAGCTGGACGAAGAATATCTCAAGTTCATCCGCGACCTCGCCGCTAAACTGCGGGACGAACCGGCGGTGACGAAGGCGGTGGCGTTGACGGACACGCTTGATCTCGTGCCGAACATCCCTCGCATCCCGCTGCTGGGGATTGGGGTGGAGAGTACGCAGGACAAGCTCGACCAAATTGCCGTATTCGCCCCCGAATTGGAACCGGGGCTCTACCACCCGGAGACGGGCCGAATGCGGATCGTGCTGCGAAGCCTTGAACGCCAACCGTCGAACCAGAAGCGAGCCGCGATCGAACGTGCTGAAACGCTGGCCCGCAAGGAGTTCGCCGACTATCTCCGCACCCGAACCGCCGCGGCGCCGGACGCGGACGCCCCCGCGGCGGACCTTTCAAAGGCCGAGCCGCCCGTCGCCACCGGGTTGTTCGTGCTGCTCACCTACTTAATTGAAAGCCTGCTGCGGGATCAATTGGTCAGTTTCGCCTGGGCCAGCGTGGGCCTGTTCGGGATGATGTGGGCGGCGTTTCGCAGTCTGAAACTGGCCGCGGCAAGCATGTTGCCGAACCTGCTGCCGATCGGCGTGGTGCTGGGCGGGCTGGGCTGGGCGGGGCTGCCGGTAAATATCGGCACCGCCATGATCGCCAGCGTCTCCGTCGGTCTGACGGTCGACGGGAACGTGCATTATATCGCCGCGTATCTTCGTCAACGCCGGCTGGGGCGAGTCGGCGGGAGGCGTTGACGGTCGCCCACGGGACGGTCGGGCGGGCGATGACGTTCGCGGTGCTGGCCCTCGCCTGCGGCTTCGCGGCGCTGACGCTCAGCCAGTTCGTCCCGCTGATCTACTTCGGCGCCCTGGTCAGTTTGGCGATGCTCGGCGGCCTCGTCGGCGACCTCGTTTTATTGCCGCTCATGCTGGGTTGGCGGGAGGATTGAAAGGCGGGCGATCTGCCCGGTCAATTGTTCGCCCGGTTAATCGTTCGCTCTGTCAATCGTTCGCCCTGTCAATCGTTCGTGTAGTTCACCCGGACCAGATAGAGTCCCTGCGGCGGAGCCGTCGGCCCGGCGGCGGTGCGGTCGCGGCCGGCGATGAGGCGATGCAGGTCGGCGGCGGGACGTTTGCCGAGACCCACCTCCGCTAACGTACCGGCGATCGTGCGGACCATATTATAGAGGAACCCGTCGCCCGTCACTTCGAGGAACAGGAACGGGCCGACGGCGTCGCCTGCCTGCTCCTCACCGGGGACCGGGCTCCAGGCGGGCCACGTGGCGGAGCGGGTCAGGGTGAGGCGGTGGACGGTGCGGACGGTGTTCGGACGGGGCGAGCCGGTGGATTGAAAGCAGGCGAAGTCGTGCGTGCCGACGATCTGGGCGGCGGCGTCCCGCATTGCCGCGTCGTTCAAACCGACGCCGCGGGAGTCCGGCCGCACCCGCCACGCAAACCGGCGGACCAGCGGGTTTGGATCGCGATCGTTCAGGATCACGTACCGATACGTCTTCGAAACGGCGTCCCTGGTGCTATGAAAGTGCGGCGGCACGTCGCGGCCCTCCAGCACCGTCACGTCCGGCGGCAGGTGCGGCCGGAGGGCGGCGTTCAATCGTTCGGCGGGGGCGTTGGTGTTCGTGCGAAAGTGACACGCCTGCCCCAGCGCGTGCACGCCGGCGTCCGTCCGGCCCGCGGCGACAACCGTTCGCCGCTCGCCCGTCAGCCGGAAGATCGCCTCCTGCAACTCGCCCTGCACGGTCCGCGTGCCGGGCTGCACCTGCCAACCGAAAAAGTCCGTGCCGTCGTAACTCACCCGCAGCCGCACCGTGCGTCCCTGCGGATGGGGCGACGAACTCGGGAACGGAACGCCGCCGGGCTCGCCCGTCATTCGAACGCCGCGGGCTTTACAGTGACTTCGCCCAGGTCGACGGTCCCGCCGGCGGTCACCTTGACGGTCAGCTTGGCGCCGTCCCACCCCGCCGGAGCGGCGCCGACCAGTTCATCGCTGTTGACGAACCCGGTTCGCTCCTGCCAGACGCGGAAGGTCCATTCGCCCGGCGGGAGCCCGGCGATCGAAAATCGTCCGTCCGCCCCCGTCACCACCATATAGGGGTGCGACTGGACGAACAGGTGGGCCTTCATCCAAGGATGGATCGGGCAGGTGACCGGCGCCGGCAACAGCTCCGGCTTCTCCAGCGTTTTGACGATCGGGTCCGCCCCCGCGGGGATGCTTTCGTTGAACGGGATGTTGCGGTTCAGGAAGGCGGTCGCCTGATGGGCGACGGGGTCGGAGTTGGACACCCGCAGCGTTTGTCCCACACGAAGCAGCACGACATGCGGTGCAAACCGGCAGTCCAGATTGTCCAGGGTGACCGCAGCGAGCGGAGTAGCGCCCGCGGGCGCCATCGGTTCGCGGCCGCTGGATCGCGTGTCCAGCCAGACGACCACGTTCGCGATCCCCCCGTCTTCGCCGACCAGCAGCGTGTTGTCCGTCAACGCGTGCTCCCCGCAGACGGCGGCGTCTTTATTCACTTCGATCGGCTCGGGCGCCGGGGCGGGGCCGCCGAAGACGAGGCGCCCGGACAGCGTCCCGCCGACGGGCGGATCCTCCGCGGCGGCGGACCATCGCGGGGAGAGCAGGCCGGCCAACAGCACGCTCGGAAGCACGATTGAACGTAAGACGGCCCACGCGGCGGCGAGCGGCGACGTACCGGAAAGAAGCATGGGGAAACCGTTCGCGGTGAACAGGGCCGCGGTGCGGCGGTTGGGGCGGGGCCGTCGCACTGTAGACTGTTCCGGTCGTTCGTTCCCCCGCGTTTCCCACCCCCGCCGACGGAGCCCCCATGACTCCCGCCCGCCGCTCGCTTGCCGGCCTCGCCCTTGCGGGCTCAGCCGCCGCCATCGCCGTCATCGCCGTGCCCCTGCTCGCCGGCCCGCCCGATCCCACGCCCCCCGCAGACGCCTCCTTGAACGCCCCCCCCGTTACCGAAACCACCGCCGGGTCCGCCGTCACCGGACCCGCCGTCACCGGGTCCGCCGTCACGCCGCCCGCAGCCGTCGATTCCGCGCCCCCGCCGCCGAGGCCGTTGATTGGAAGGCTCTCACCGACGCCCAGTGGAAGGCCCGGCTCACCCCGCAGCAGTACGACGTCCTCCGCAAGGAGGGCACGGAGCGGGCCGGCACCGGGGCCTACGCTTACAGCAAAGACAAAGGCGTCTATGACTGCGCCGCCTGCGATCTGCCGCTGTTCGACACCGAGGCGAAGTACGAAAGCGGCACCGGCTGGCCGAGCTTCTTCCAGCCGGTCGGCGGCGTGAAAGGTAAGAACGTCGGCGAGCGGATCGATAAAAGCTGGTTCACGACCCGCACCGAAGTGCACTGCACCCGGTGCGGCGGCCACCTCGGCCACGTCTTCAACGACGGCCCCGCGCCCACCGGCCTGCGGTATTGCATCAATAGCGCCAGCCTCAAGCTCGATCCGCCGGAGGAGAAGAAGGACGCCGCCGACGCCGCCGTGAAAGACGCCGTCGTGAAAGACGCCGCTATGAAAGACGCCGCCGAGCAGAAGTAGAGTCGACCTCGGTTCAGCGATCAAAAAAGCGACCCGGACGCTTTCCGCGTCCGGGTCGCTTCTCGTTCGTGCAGATCGCGCGGCGGCAGATCGCTCCGAATTAAATCTCCGCCTGGGCTCGGGAGATCAGCGAGCGGCCCACGCTTTGGGTGCCGGTGTGCTCGAAGTAGTCGGTCGTCATGTCGATAAAGGCGGCGGCGTAGTCCAGCTTGCCCTCGATCTTCTCAGACAGGCCGTTCAGGCTTTTCAGCACGCGGTTCTGGGAGATGTCGTTCTTCGCCACGAAGTCCCCCGCCCAGCCCTTGATGCTGGTCAGGCCCTCTTGGACGAAGCCCAGTTTCTGCTCCGCGGAGTTCCCGGGGATCAGGCCGCTCATGCGGGCGAAGCGTTCGTTGTTGGCAAGGCCGTCGGCTCCGGCGCTCTCCAACATGCTGTACGCCTTTTCGATGAAGTCCGGTCCGAGCGGCAGCACGCCGTCGACGGCCACCAAGGCGCCCATCCGCATCAGGCGTTCGTTCTCCATCTCCTGCAGGCTCTCGACGAAGTCGCCCACGCTGTCGCCCGGGATGCCGTTGAGGCTACAGAACGCGACGATCTCCGCGACCAGTTTGACGCCGAGGTCGATCGCCTGCGTCGTGTCTTCCTTCGGCAGCAATTTGCTGAACCAGCCGAGGAACCCCACGTCCTGCCCGACCTTGGAGAGAAACGACGCCCACCCCGCGACGCCTTGCACGCTGTCGCAGGTCTGATAAAGCCACAACGCCCGTTGGTAACCCTCCTGCGGATCGTTATACAGTTCGATCGCCCGCTCGCCGACCCGCTGGATGTAGTCCTGGTCGTTCTCGCCGGTGACGAAGCGGATCGTATCTTCAAACCCGACGACGTTGACGTATTTCCCGGGGACCACCCAGTCGACCGTTTTCAGCATCCGCAGGGTCATGCCCCGACGGGAGAGGTCGTCGAGGGTCTCATAAATTGGTTTGGCCATCGGGGGAGCGGGGTCTGGCGTGCGGGAGAGAAAAAAGCGGGGGCGGAGATCGACGGGCGGGGGCCGCGGGTCAGTCCGCGAGTGCGTCCATGGCGGCGAGACCGGCAAGATCGAACTTGTTCAGCCACGCCTTCCGATCGGCCTCCGAGAACGAGTCGTCCCGGCTGCTGGCCTTCACCTGATACCGGCTGTTCACCAGCATCGCGGTCGTTCTGGAGCCTTCGGCCACCGCGGGATAGCCGTCGATCTTCATCTCCGCGGTCTTGTACTTCTCCAGCGCCCGCGGGTTCGCGGCGACGTCAGTGATCGAGAACTGGCAGAGCACGACTTCGTCCCGCTCCAGGTCCCAGATCGCGGTGCCGCCCTTTTCCTGCTTCGGAACCATGTCGTAGTCGCCGGATTCCTCCGGGAAGTACTTGTTGAAGCTCCCGGCGTCGACGGCTTGACTTGGCAGGTCCGGGTCGATCATCACGACGGCGTCGTCCGGCGCTTCGGCGGGCGTGGCGCCGGGCGGGGTCCACACGTCCGGATATTCGTCGGCGCCTCCGGTCGCGTCCTCAGAACCGGCGAACGGGTCGTCGTCCTCGCCGGTCAGATCAGCGGTGGCGACTTCGCCGCCGGTGGTACGGTTTTGGGCGTCTTCCCACCGCGTGTTGTCCGGCGGGGCGTCCCCGCAGCCGGCGAGTCCGAGCGCCGCGGCGGAGAGACAGAGCAGCGGGGCGACGAACGGCGAACAGGGCATCGGGAGATCCGAAAGTGGAGCGGGGGCGGACGCGAGTGTCCCCGCCCCCGCCCCCGCGAACAACGATCACAGCGATTGCACGACCTCTTCCGGGGCGATCCCCGCCCGTCGAGGGGGGTTCGCTCCGGGGGTCGCCGTCAGTTCCCTCCACCCTTCCAGGCCGTCGACGCGCCGCGGCGCCACGGACGGGGTCGTCGCTGCGCGGAATCGGGGAGCCGTGGGCGCGGGCGGCACCGGAGGGTGCGGCGGAACTGGAACGTCCCCGAACCCGGACCGTCAGGCGTCCGGGTCGTTCGGATCGCGGGCGAGCAGTTGTTCGATCGCCTCCGGGTCGTCGCCTAATTCGTGCAGCAGGCGGTCCGGCGTCAGCGGTTCCGCAATGGCGTAGGCGCCTTTGCTCCACCGGAGTAGGTCGACGTTCCGGCAACGTTCGGAGCAGAAGGGGAACGCCCGATCAGCCGGCCGTGCTCCCTCCGGTCGCACGTCCGGCGGGATCGCGGCGTCGCAGATCGGGCAGGTGCGGGGGGCGATCATGCCGTGGTCGGATCAACGGGTGCGGACAGGGGAAAGGCGCCGCGGCGGCCACGCCGGTCGCCGATCGATTTAGTCGCCGGTCTTAGTGGGTTTAGCCGGCTTCGAATCGCTTTTGCCGCCCTCGGATTTCTTTTCCGCTTTCGGCTCGGAAGACTTCTGATCGGCGTCGGCGGCCTTCTTATATCCTTCGCTGCGGTAGTCGGTCTGATAGAACCCGGTGCCTTTAAAGAGGATGCCGGCGCCGGCGCCGATGACTCGTTCGGCTTTCTTCTCACCGCACTCCGGGCATTTTTGCGTCGGGTCTGCGACGATGGACTGGAACTCGTCCCAGCGATGATCGCAGCCGCGGCATTTGTAGTCGTAGGTGGGCATCGCGGCGGGCGCTGGGCCGGGAACAAGCGGGACGTGGAGACGAACAGAAGCGGCCGGGACTCTACTCCGCCGCGGCCGTGGCGACGATCACGTGACTGGGTCGGACGACGCGGTCCCCGGCGACGTACCCCCGCTGGGCCTCCTGAATGACGGTGCCGGGGGGGTGATCCAGACTCGGCGCCTGGGCGAGCGCCTCATGCCGGTTGGGGTCGAACATCTCGCCGACCGCGGGGATCGGGGCGATGCCCTGCTCGGCCAGCGCCTTCTCCAACGACTTCAAAACCGCCGCGACGCCGCCCACCAGATCGTCGGCGAGCCGCTCCGCATCGGCGCCCGCTTCCCGACTGGCCTTCGCGGCGTCGACGGCCCGCCGCAGATCGTCGATCCCGGGCAGCAACGCCTTGGCGAGCGGCACCGCGGCGTACTTCCGGCCCTCGGACTGCTCCCGGACCGATCGCTTGCGGATATTATCGGTTTCCGCTTGCGCCCGCAGGAGTTTCTCCCGCAGGTCGTCCCGCTCGGCGGCGGCGGCTTCATACTGTTCGCGGGCATATTCCGGCTCCGGTTCGCCCGCCCCGTCGCCGGGCGGTTCGGCGAGTTCCTCCATCGGACCGGGGTCCGGCGGCTGCGGGGCGCCCGCGGCGGCGGCGTCGCGGGGGAAGTATTCGTCCTCCCCGCGGGTGGACGGGTCGGGCGTGGTGGGATCGGGCATCGGAGGGAGGGGGCGAGCGGGGCGATGGGGGACGGCGCCGGAGGGCGAGCCGGCCGCGGGCGATAAACCCGAGGCGGTCGGTCGTCGTCTGCGGTCAGTCGTCATCTGGGGTCAGTCGTCGTCTAACGAAAAATACTTCTTCACTTTGGCCAGCCAGCCCGCCCGGTGCGGGGTGACGTGGGCGTCTTCATGTTTGGCCAGACGCCGCAGCAATTCTTCATGGTCCGAAGACAGATCCTTCGGCACTTCCAGCTTCAATTTGACGAACAGGTCCCCGCCGCGGCCGCCGTGCGGGTCGGGCAGACCGCGACCGCGGAGCTTGAATACGCGGTCGGGCTGGGTGCCGGCGGGCACCGTCACGGTCTCGCGGCCCGGTTCCTCGTCCAATTCGGCGGCGAGCGCGGGGACTTCGATGTCTGATCCCAGCGCCAATTGGGTGTAGGAAATGGGCACCTCGCAGGCGAGGTGCGAACCTTCTCGTTGGAACAGCGGGTGCGGTTTGACGGTGAGGTCGACGTACAAATCGCCCGGCGGCCCCGCCCCGACGCCGGGGACGACGGAGCCGGGATCCCCCTCGCCTCGCATCGCGAGTTGCATGCCGTTGTCGACGCCCGCGGGCACGTCGACCGACAGCGTGACCCGCTCCGGCAGCGTGCCTTCGCCGTCGCACTCCGCGCAGCGGCTGCTGACGACCGTGCCCGCCCCCCCGCACCGGGGGCAGGCCGTCTGCACGCGGAAGAAACCCTGGCTTTGCAGAACCCGGCCGGCCCCGCCGCACAGGCCGCAGGAGTCCGGCGTGGTGCCCGGTTCGGCTCCGCTGCCGTCGCAGGTCGGGCAGAGTTTGTGACGCTCGAACTGGACCTCCTTCGTCACCCCGGCGGCGGCCTCCGGCAGGGTGACGGTCAAGGAGGTCCGCAGGTGCCGGCCCCGACGCGGGCGCCCGCCCCGGCCCCCGCGACCGCCGCCGGCCCCGCCGAACAGGCCGAAGCCTTCGAACAGATCGCCGAACGTCTCAAAGACATCGTTGGCGTTCTGAAACCCGCCGCGTCCGCCGGCCCCGTTGACGCCGGCGTGGCCGAAGCGGTCGTACCGCTGCCGTTTCTCGGCGCTGGACAGCACCTCGAACGCCTCGGCCGCCTCCTTGAACCGTTCCGTGGCTTCCGGGGTGGGATCGCGGTCCGGGTGATACTTCACCGCCAGCTTGCGGTACGCCTTCTTCACGACCGTCCCGTCGGCGTCGCGGGAGACGCCGAGCACCTCATAGTAGTCCCGCTGGGTGGGCATCCGGGTCAGGTCGGGGAAGAGCGGGGGCGGGGCGGGCGACGTGCCGAGATGGCAGACGCCCCTGACGTGCAGCTTTCGTGCCGTCGCCTCCCACGCGGCGCGCCAGGCCGTCCGGGTTCCGGCCGCAGGCGCCACGCCGTCACGATCCGCTCTCTGAGGCTTCCGGCACCGGCGGACGCCGGATCAGGCGATCGTCGAGTCCAGATCGTCCACCGACGGCAGACCGTCTTCCTGGTCGGGGACCGGCGGGTCGGACTCTTCCGCGGCGATCGCGGCGCGGACCAGTTCCGCGGCGCTGCTCACGCCCAACTTGCGCATCGCGGCGCCCCGGTGCTTTTCCACGGTCCGCTCCGTGATGCCCAGCCGCTGGGCGATCACCTTGTTGGTGACCCCCGTGGTGACCGCCCTCAACACCTGACGTTCCCGCGGGGAGAGTTTCTCCAGCAGGGCGGCGGCGGACTCCCGCTCCCGGCGGCGACCGCGGGCGGCCAGTTCCACCGTCACGTCCCGGCCGACGCTTTGAAACTCCACCACCACGGGGGAAGCCTTCGCATCCTCCAAGCTCGACGGGGCGAAGAGCGCGCGATTCGTCCATTCTTCCCATCGGGTCGCCCCGTCCGGTCCGGGCAGGGCGAGCAACGCGCTGACGCTCGGCTGCTCCGGCGTGACGGCCGCGAGCTTTTCCCGGGCGGAGGCGGCCAGGTCCGGGGTCAGGTGGTCGAAGATCGTCATCCGGCCGACCGCGTGCTCGCCCGGGTCGCACTTCGCCTCCAGAAACGCGCGGTTCGCGTAGGTGATGAGGCCGTCGTCGGGACGGAAGCGATTGACCATCTCCGCCAGATCGTCCAGCACCGTGCGGTGGCGCCGTTCGCTGTCGGCCAGGCGGGCCTCGGCTTCCAGACGTTCGGTGATGTCCCGACCGACCGACTGCAATTCGACGAGCCGGCCGTCGTCGTCAAAAAAGCCGCGCTCGATCCATTCCAACTGCCGAACCGCGCCGTCCGCACGCCGGGCGGGGATCACCATCCGCGCGAGCGGGTCCGCCGGGCTGAGGGCCGCCACGGAGCGCTCGACCTCAGCCCGCGTCTCGGCGTCGTGGGGCGAAAGCACGTCGTGATCGCGGGCCGGGCCGCTGGAGAGCCCGAAGAACTCGCAGTACGACCGATTCGCGAAGGAGAGGGGACCGCCCGGTTTCCACCGGCTGACCAATTCTGGACTGTCCTCCACCAGCGATCGGTAGCGGGCCTCGGTGCGACTGAGCGCCTCCCAGACGGCCCGCCGCTCCGTCACGTCCCGGCCCACCGACTGATACTCCCGCACCCGCGGCGTCCCGTCGTCGCCCGGTTCGAACAGCGCCCGCACCACCCAGGAGACCCAAACCGGGGGGCCGTCGAACGAGGGAACCAAATTCTCGTTCAACGCCACCGGATTTTCCGGCGTCAATTGCCGCATACTCTCGGAGATTCGGCCGAAGTCTTGCTCCAGGACCAAGTCCTGAACCCGCATCCCGACGACGTGCTCCGGGTCGCCGGCGTCCACCAATCGGGCGTACGCGGGGTTGCAGAAGGTGACGATCTGGTCCGGCCTGATGCGGACGATGAACTCGGTTTGATCCTCCGTGACGGCTCGGTAGCGGGCCTCCGAGGTCCGCAGGGCGTCTTCGGCGGCCTGGCGATCGGCGGTGTCCACCGCGACCCCGAACAGGCTCTCCATGCCTCCCAAACTGAGGAAGTTGAGGTGCACCTGGACCGGCCAGAGCGTGCCGTCTGGCCGACGCAGGCGGGTCGCATGGCCGGCGGAGGTGGTGGCGCGAAGACGTTTGAACGCCTCCTCAGGGGATCCGTGCGGCCAACCGGGGTCCAGATCCGTGATCGCCGCATCGATCAGTTCCTCACCGGATCGCCCCACGAAGCGGGAGAACGCCGCATTGGCCCGCCGGACGCGAAGCCGCTCGTCCAGCCAAAACACGCCGCAGCCAGATTCTTTGAACGCCGTTCGCAACGTCGAATCGTCGCTTGGGGCCCCCGAACAGTCCCCATCACACCGCCCCGTTTCCGATTCGTCGTTTGGTTGGGGGGGGTTCGCATCGGAGGTCATCGGGCTCGTCCTGGCGTGGTCATGCCGCACGATTGTGAACCAATCCCACATTCGCGTGCCACTCCGGACGGAGGAAATCGACAATTTCGTCGCACCCTTCTTCGGTTCCTCACAGATCGTGTCCTGAATAGCCGAGCGAACCCCTCTTGCCCTCCTCAGCGCCGACGTTCTAGCGTACCGCACGGTGCCCGCCGCGTTCGAATCCTGCCCGTCATGCCGAATCGCCCCGCCCGGCGCGCCCGCCCCGTCCGCTTTACGCCAGTGGTGGAACGGACCGGCCGTTCAGTCTGCGTCCGTCCTCGTCCCAGCATGTCTCTGACCGCACGCATCCGGCGGGGCTCCGGCCGGCCGGGGCCGACGTTGGCATTGTCCGCAGTCCTGTTCGGCGGTCTGTTCGCTCCCGGCTGCGCGGCGATCCGGCAGAAGTGGGACGCCGCCGTCGCCACCGACGTGGACAATCCCGCCGTCGGCCCCAAACCGATCCGCGTGCCGGGCGCCCAAATCTCCGACGACCCGGTCGGGCAGAAGTACGTCGATCTGCCGGAAGACCAGTCTCCCGGCTCGATCGTTCCGGTCAACTTCACCACCGAGGCGTCGCGGTTCGACGACGCGGACGTGGTGGCCACGATCAACGGCGTCCCGCTGCTCGCCGGAGACCTGCTGCAATTTGAGGTGCAACTTAACGAGACGGCCAAGAGGATCGCCGCGGCCCCGGACGCCGCCGACGCGGTCCCCGGCGGCCCGCCGGGCCTGACCGCCGCCCAGCGTGCGGCGCTGCTGGCCGAGATCGACGTCGCCCGCGCCAAAATCCTCGCGGAACGGCTCCCCGCGAAGATCGAAGAGGCGCTCCTCGCCCAACGGATGCGGCGGACGTTGAAGGCGGAACAATTGGAGAACCTGAACGGAGCGGTCGAGACGCTGTTCGATCAGAACGAACTCCCGGTGATGCTGAAGAAGGCGAACGCCCAGGCCGTCGCCGCCGGCCGCCCGCCGGTCGAGTCGAAGGAAGAGCTTCGCCGTTTGATGGCGGAGCAGGGGCTGGATCTGACCGCCGTCGTCGACGCTTGGAAGCCGCAACAGATGGCCATGGCTTACGTCGAACAGAAAACCGGGATGCAGTCCATTCGTATCTCCCGGCAGGAGGTGGCGGACTATTACGACGCCCACCGCGAAGCCTTCACCCCGCCGAAGGCCGCCCGGTGGGAGCAGATCGAGATTCCGTATGCCGACGACGCCGCCAAGCCGGTCGCGTTGGACGTGGTGGAGGTCGCCGCCGGCGACCTGCGTCGCGGGCGGACCTTCGCGGAGGTGGCGCAAGAATTACAGCCGCGGGCCGAACGCCGCCGACGGCGGTCGCTGGGGCTGGACCGCGCCGGAAGCGCTGACGGACGAACGTCTGATCACGGCGGTTTGGTCGCAGCCGGTCGGCGCCGTCGGCGCGGCGTTGGACTGCCCGCTGTCGCCGGACGGCTTCCCGCCGGGCGGATCGTATAAAATCATCCGGGTGATCGAACGCCGCGGCGACGGTCCGCCGCCGCTGGACGAGTTGCGGGACCGGATCGAGGACACGATTAAAGCGGAGCGCCGCAAGCAAGCCGTCGCCGCCCTCATCGCCCAGGAACGGGCCACCGCACAGATCGAAGTCTACGTGCCCGGGGCGAAGTGGCCGCCGGAGAAATGAGTTTAAGCGGAGGCGCCCGGGTCGTCGCCGGCGGCCGCCTCCCGCCGCTTGCCCTCCTGATACAGCGCCTCCATCTCCGCGAGGGAGGCGTCGCCCAACTCTCGCCCGTCGAGCCGGTCTTCGATATACCGCACCCGGGCGGCGAATTTGCGGTTGGAGCGAAGCAGCGCCTGCTCCGGATCGAGCCCCCACCGGCGGGCGACGTTCGCCAGCACGAACAGCACGTCGCCCAATTCCGCCTCCGCCCGATCGCGGCGGGCGTCGTCGGCGATCGGCTCGTCCGGGACGACCGGCCCGTCAATCCCCGCGGGCACCGCGTCCGGCTCGTTTGAGTCGAATAACTCGTGGTTCAATTCGGCCAGTTCTTCGGCCAGTTTATCGAACTGCATCCGTCGGTCCGGGAAGTCGTAGCCGGCCGCGGCGGCCCGGCCGGACAGTTTCTTCGCCGCCGCCAGCGCCGGCAGCGACGCCGGCACCCCGTCGAACACGCTGCGGCGGGCGGCGCCCCGCTCCGCCCGTTTCGCCTCCGCCCAAATGGCCCGCACGTCCCCCGCGTCCCGCGGCGACGCAGCGTCCCCGGCGGCTCGCGCCCCGAACACATGGGGGTGCCGGCGGACCAGCTTCGCCCGCAGCGTCTCCGCCACCTCCGTGAGCGTGAACAGCCCGTCATCCGCGGCGATCTGGGCGTCCAGCAAGACCTGAAGAAGCAGATCGCCCAATTCATCCCGGACGGCGGCCGCCTTCTCGCCGCGATCCGGCGCGTCGGGCGGAGCGGCGGCGAGGGCGTCGATTGCTTCGAACAGTTCGTGCGCTTCCTCCAGCGTGTGCGGCTTGATGCTGGACAGCGTTTGCGCCCGATCCCAGGGGCAGCCGTCGGGGCTGCGAAGGCGCGCCACCACATCCGCGACCGCCCGCATCGCCGGTTCGAGACCCGCTCCGGGGGGGCGGCCGGGTGGAGGATTGGGGGGGACGGCGGCGGCGGGAACAACGTCGGCGGGGGACACGAGCGGACGGTTCAGCAGATCGGGAACGGAACGGCGACGAGATCGAAACACGGGCGGCCGGCGATCATACTGCCGCCCCGTGCCCCTCCGCGCCACCCCCACGCCGCTTGAGACCGCCCCGCCGAACGGGGCCGTCGTGTTCGTTACCGATTTCGGCACGACCGACACCTACGCCGCCCAACTGACCGGGGCGCTGATGAAGACGGACCCCCGGGCGCGGGTCGTCGCGGGGCACCACGGCGTCGAACCGCAGAACCTCTTCGCCGGAGCCGAAGCGCTGGGCGAGTTGGTCGCCGCGTTCCCGCACGGCACGACCTTCGTGACGGTGGTGGACCCCGGCGTCGGCACGGATCGGGCGATTCTCGCCGCCACGATCGGCGGGATGTTCCACGTCGCCCCGGACAACGGACTGCTCGCAGCCCTGCTCGACGCCGATCCCGCCGCGGAGGTCGTGCGACTTCCGACGGCCCGATCGGCGTCGCACACCTTCCACGGCCGGGATTTGATGGCCCCCGCCGCCGGCCGTCTGACCGCGCGGCGAACCGCTGCGGGCGCTGGGCGAACCGACGACCGAGTGGGCGCCGCTCGCTCGCTCGCGTGTGGAGCGATTGGACGACGGCGCCGTCGTGGGCCGCATCGTGCGGGCGGATGGGTTCGGCAACCTGCTGACGGACGTGCCCGCGACGGCCTGTCCGGCGGCGAAGCAGGCCACGCTCCGCGGACGGACGGTTCCGACCGGCCGGACCTACGCCGACGTGGCGCCGGGCGAACCGGTGGCGCTCGTCGGTTCCAACGGCCGCTGGGAGATCGCCGTCCGCGACGGCAGCGCCGCTGAGGAGTTCCTCATCGACGACGGCGCCCCCGTCCGCCTCGACCCGCTATGACGCCTCTATGACGCCTGCCTCGTCTCGTCCGCCGGGCCTGTTCATCACCGGCACCGACACCGACGTCGGCAAGACCTACGTCACCGCCCGCCTCGCGGAGCGATTGCGGGGGGAGGGACGGACGGTCGGCGTCTATAAGCCGGCGTGCAGCGGGGCGGAGGTGTTCCACGGGGAGCCGGTGTGGGGCGACGTGGAAGCCCTGCGGTCCGCCGCCGACCTGACCACCGCGGACGACGATTTGATCTGCCCGCAGCGGTTTCTCGCGCCGCTCGCCCCGCCGGTCGCCGCGGCCCGCGAGGACCGCGCCGTGGACGGGTCGTTATTAATCGACGCCGCGGACCGTTGGACCGGCCGGTGCGACATACTTTTGGTCGAGGGCGCCGGCGGTTTGCTGTGTCCACTGGCGTTCGCCCCGGAGGACGCCGCGACGGCGGACGGACCTGGGATCGATGAACCTGGGACGACGGTGTTGGACGTCGCCGCGGCCCTGGGTTATCCGCTGCTGATCGTGGCGCGGGCCGGGCTGGGCACCGTCGGGCACACGCTGCTCACGCTCGCCGCGGCGGAAACCCGCGGCGTGCCGGTGACCGGGGTGGTGCTCAATGAAATCGACGCCCGTGAACCAGAGGCGCTCACTAACGCGGCCCTGATCGAGCAGTTCGGCGGGACGACGGTGTTCGGCGTGATTTCGCCGGGCGGCGAATCTGCCGACGGCCTTAGACGCGGCGATGCTTCGGGAGCCGGTGGATCGGTCGCCGGCCAAAGGTTAATTCAAGTCAAAAGGTTCCGCACCCCCACGCTCTCCCCGCTGCCGAGCGGTTCGGCGTGCGTCGTGTGCGTCGCCCAGCCCCAATAGCGGGCGCGGGTTTCAATATCGTCGAACAGCGTGGGGAACGCCGGGTCGCGGCCCTTCAGAACCTGGCTCTCATAACAGCGGACCGCGGCAAGCTTTCGTTCCAGATGCCCGGTGATATCGACGCAAAACGACGGGCGTCGGGATCTCCCGCAGGTGCACGCTCCAGTAATGATAGAGTTTCGGCGGGAGGAAGGGTTCGCCGGGTAACCCCTCCGGGGCGCCCGGTTGGCCGGGGAGATCGGTTTTCGTCAGCTTCGCCCAGAAGCGGGCGTCCGCGGTCAGGCGGGCGGCGCGGACGTGGTCCGGATGGGTATCCGTCGGGGCGTGTCCGAGGACGATCTCCGGCCGCGTCAGCCGAAACACCGCGGCGAGCGCCGCCCGGCCGGCGTGGTCGTCCGTCAGGTGACGGTTCTTCAACCCGAGGTTATGACGCCAAGTGAGACCCAGCGTCTCCGTGGCGGCGGCGGTCTCCTTCGCCCGGGTCGTCGGGTCGCCGTGGGGGGTGGGTTCGCCGTCTGTCAGGTCGACCACGCCGACGGTTTTGCCGGCGGCGAGATGGGCGAGGATGGTGCCGCCGACGCTAATTTCCGCGTCGTCCGGGTGGGCGGCGACGACGAGCAGGTCGAGCTTCGGCGGATCGCTTTGAAGCGGTTGGGCCGGGGACAGTTCGGCCGATGAAGGGTCGGAAGCGGGCATGGCGGCAGTGTACGCGGGACCGGTCTGGACCGCCGCCCGCCCTGGGAACTACGCCCCGCAGGTCCGCCGTTGCGCCCGCTCGATTTGGCTTGCCGATGTCCAATTCCTCCCACCGCACCGCGTGGCTCGGGGCGGCGGCGGTGTGCGTCGCCTCCTGCCTCGGCTCCGCCGGCTGCGCCGTCGCCGACATGGCGGAGGAAGCGTGGTTCCAAACGACGCAGGCGATCCGCCCCAGCGGCACCGCCGGGTACGACGACCCCACGGAAACCTTGACCGAAGACTGGAGCGAAGTCCGCAAGCTCGGGCGCCTGATCAGGAACTCGTCGAGGACGACGAGGACTGGTATCGCAAGCTCTTCATGAGCTCGAAAGCTCGCGACATTGAAAAAAATCTCGGCTTCGACTGAACGCTACGGCGGCTCAAACCGCCGCGACGGCCACCGTCGGCGGGTCGGTCGCAGCGAGGGACCATTGCACCGGCACGGTTTGCGTCTTCAGCGGATCGCCGCCGGGCTGGGTCGTGCCGACGGACTGCAATTCGCCGTCCGCCAGGCGATAGAGTTCCAGCGACCAGGGCTCGCGGTCGAGGATGAGCAATTCCTTCACGCCCACGCCGGCGTAGAACGTCAGCTTTTGACGGCTGCGATCGCCGCGGGAGACGATTTCCACCGCCAGATCCGGCCCGCCGTACCAGTGGGAGCCGCGGTCCTCGGCGGGATTGTCCGCAAGAAACACCGCGACATCCGGGCAGCGGTAATTCGTTCGCCAATCCGCCCGGGGGTCGGGGACGCTCGTGACGTTGCACCCGGCGAAGGTGTCGGCCGCCCCGCGGCTTGACGAACGGACGAACGTCCGCCGCCAAGTCCGTTGCGATCTCCTGATGCTCGTTGTTCGGCAGCGGCATGATCATGTAAACCTCGTGCCAAACTTCGTCCCAGCGGTCCAGACCGGCCGCCTCCCGCTCCGCGCAGAGCGTCAACGCGACTTCCGGATCCGCCACCACCAGGGTACGTGGGGCGTCGCGATCCGTGGCGGGCGGCGGTGGGGCGAGAGCGACGGACATCGGCGACCGGGGGTTCGGGACGGCATCCACAGTTTACCTTCTCACCCCCCCGCCGCGAACGCCTCGTTCATCAGCTTGGCCTGTTCCAGCTTGTGGGCCTTGTCGGACCCGGTTGCGGGACTGGCGCTTTCCGGGCGGCTCACGACCGACAGCGGGAACCGGCCCAGCAGATCGCCGCAGCCCGACGGTCGGCAATCACGATACCGCCAGGCGCCCATATTCTCCGGCTCTTCCTGGACCCACACGGTCGGCGAATGCCGTCCGTGTAGGCGGCGGTCGCAGCCTTCAATTCCTCCGCGGGCCAAGGGTAAAGCTGTTCGACCCGCAGCAGCGCCACGTCTGCGTATCGTCGCGCTCCTCACGGGCGGCGAGCAGGTCGTAATAGACCTTCCCGCTGCACAGCACGATTTTCTTCACCGCCGCCGGGTCCGCGACGGCGTCGGGAATGACGTTTTGGAACCCGCCGTCCGTGAACTCCGACAGTTCGCTAACCGCCGCCGGCAACCGCAGCAGACTTTTGGGGGTCATCACGATCAGCGGCTTCCGCCAGCGCCGCACGGCCTGCCGGCGGATCATATGAAAGCACTGCGCCGGCGTCGTCGGGTAGCAGACCTGAATATTATGCTCCGCCGCGGCGCTGCAGGAAGCGTTCGAGTCGGGCGCTGCTGTGCTCCGGCCCCTGACCCTCGTAGCCGTGCGGGAGGAGCATCACCAACCCGCTCAGGCGGTTCCATTTATCCTCCCCGCTGGTGATAAATTGGTCGATCACGACCTGGGCGGCGTTCACGAAGTCGCCGAACTGGGCCTCCCACACGATCAACCCCTCCGGCGTATCGACGCTGTAGCCGTATTCAAACCCCAGCACGCCCGCTTCAGACAGCGGGCTATTGTGGATCTCGACGCGGGCCTGCGTGTCCGAAAGATGCCGCAGCGAGAGATACTCGCGCCCGGTTTCGCTGTCGTGCAGGACGGCGTGGCGGTGGGAGAAGGTGCCGCGTTCGGCGTCCTGGCCGGTCATCCGCATCGGCACCGGGCCGACCGGGTGCCCCTGCGGCCCCGCCCCGTTCGGGCCGGCGCCGGTCAGCAGCGTCGCGAACGCCGAGCGCCTCCCCGGCGCTCCAATCGAGGGCCTTTTCGCCGGCGGCCATCTCCGACGCTGCGCGAGGAACCGCCGGGCCAACGTACGGTGCGGCGTGAAGCCCTCCGGCAACTCCGTCGTCCGCATAGCAGGTCCGTCAGCACGTCCGCCGGCACCGCGGTGTCGACCGCGTCCGCGTCCGGGCCGCCGTGGAAGCCGTCCCAGACGCCTTCGAGGGGCGCCTGTTCCTCCAACTTCGGCTCTTCTTTGGCGAGCGTCAGTTCCGCCTCCAGCTTCGCCCGGGAGTGCTCCGCGATCTCCTCGGCGTCCTCCGCGGTCACGTCGTTGCGTTCCAGCAGGCGCGATAAGATAGGCCTCCCGCACGCCGGCCCGGTCGCGGATGAGGGCGTACATCTCCGGCTGGGTGAAGGCCGGTTCGTCCTGCTCGTTGTGGCCCCGCTTGCGGTAGCATAACAGGTCGATCACCACGTCCTTCTTATTTTCCCGGCGGAAGTCGAGGGCCAATTTGACCACCTGCGCGACGGCCTCCGGGTCCTCGCCGTTGACGTGGAAAATCGGAATTTGCAGCATCTTGGCGACGTCGGTCGCATAGGTGCTGCTGCGGCCCTGCTCGCTGGTGGTGGTGAAACCGATCTGATTATTGACGACGACGTGCACCGTCCCGCCGACGGCGTAGCCGGGCAGTTCGGAGAGGTTCAACGTCTCCTGCACGACGCCCTCGCCGGCGAACGCGGCGTCGCCGTGAATCAATAACGTCATGCCCTTCTCCCCCCCGCTGCCCGGCCCGGTGCGGGTCGGATCGTGGGTGTCGCCCACACGGTCCATCTTCGCCCGGCAACGTCCCTGGGCGATGGGATTGATAAACTCCAGGTGCGACGGGTTGAAGCAGAGCGACAGGTGCACGTTCTTATCGCCGCGCACCTCATAGTTCCCGCTGATAGCCGAGATGATACTTCACGTCCCACTCGCCCATGTGGCTTTCGGGGTCGTCGTCGTCGAACTCGCGGAAGATCTCCCGGGCCGGCTTGCCGAGGATATTCGTCAGCACGTTCAACCGCCCGCGATGGGCCATGCCGAACACGATCTCCCGCACGCCGTAGCGGCCGGCCCGGGAGATCATCAAGTCGAGCAGCGGGATCAGCGTTTCCCCGCCCTCCAGGCTGAACGTCTTTTTCCCGGGGAAATTGGTGAGCAGGAACTCCTCGAACACGGTGGCGTCCGTCAGCTTGCGGAGGATGCGAAGCTGGGTGTCCTTTTCGAGCCGCAGATAAGTTGCCGGTGCCCTCCATCCGGTCCTGCAACCAGCGACGGACGCGGAGGGAGTCGATGTGCATGTATTGCACGCCGATGCTGCGGCAGTAGGTGTTCCGCAGCCAGGAGATAATCTGCCGGAGGGTGCGACGCTCCGGCCCGCCGAACCAACTGGTGCTGAACTTTTTATCGAGGTCCGCCTCCGTGAAGCCGTAGAAAGCGGGGTCGAGTTCCTCCGGCGGCTCCGGGTTGCGGCCCAACGGATCGATCGCCGCGGCGATATGCCCGCGGACCCGGTGGTTGCGGATCAGCATATCCACCGACTCCTGCTGGGCGGCGGCGTCCGCGGCCCCTTCCGGCCGTCGCCGCGCCGGCTCGCGGGACGGCGGCGGCGGGCGGGACGCCGTCCGCGGCGGTCGGGACGGAACACCGTGCGACGCGGGAACGGCGACCCGGCGGCCGGGGCGTCGTCGAACGCCGCCTCCGCGGCCTGCTGCTCGAAGTAGGCCCGCCAATCCGGCGACACGCTCTGCGGATCGTCCGCGTAACGCTGCCACACGTCTTCCAGGAACGGCAGGTTCGCGCCGTCCGGCAAGGCGATCGTCCAACGCCCCCTTCACAGCGGCCCCGTTCCGAGCGCGTCCGTTTGGGGCGGCGGCAGCGGCCCCGCCGGCGGGCGACGGGGGCGGGGGAGACGAAAGCGGGGGCGGACATCCCGGGCGGTCGTGGGGCGGGAGCGGCGAGACGCCCGGCGGGCCGGCGGGGCAGGGGCCGGCGGGGCGCGTGAAGACGGCACTGTCACCCGGACGCCGCCCGCCCCCATCGGCACCGGGGACGGCCCGATCAGGAGACGGTTCTCGGGGGGAGCGGCGTTTCGCAGTCGCCCCGCGGTTCGGGGCCGCCTGGCGTTTCGCGGTCGCGGGACTCTTCGTGTAGGCTGCCGGCCCCCGCGGTCGCCGATCGCGGGGGCGACGTTCGATTCCGCGACTCCTGCAAACGCCCCCGCGATGGACAAGGCCGAGATCCGCTCCGAAGCCTTCCGCCGCCGCAAGGCGCAGCCGGACAAGCAGGAGGTCAGCGACCGCATCCTCAATCGTGTTTGCGAGACTGCCGGAGTACCGGCAGGCCCGGATCGTGCTGTACTACGTCGACGCCCGCAGCGAAGTCCGCACCCGCGCCGCGCTGCCGCAGGCGTTGGCAGACGGTAAAACGGTGCTGGTCCCCTGGTGCAACGACGACGGCCGGCTCGAATTGTTCCGGCTGAACCACATGAACGAGTTGGAACTCGGCATGTACGACATCCCGGAGCCCGCCCCGCGACTGCGGCGGCGACCCGACCGCGTCGCCCTGGGACGCGACGTGGACTTTGCGTTGATCCCCGGCGTCGCCTTCGACAGCCGCGGCGGTCGCGTCGGCCACGGCAAGGGGTACTACGACAAACTGCTGGCCGGCGTGCGGCCGGATTGCCCGCTGGTCGCGCCGGTCTTCGAATGCCAACTGTTCGACGAGGTGCCGACGGACGAGCACGACGTGTTCATGGACTTCGTGGTCACCGAAGAACGCACCCTCGAAGGACTCGGCCGCGGCGCCTGACCACCCGGCGGCTGACCGATCGGCGGACGGACGAGTCCGTTGAAACCGCTCCGCGCGCGGCAACCGAATTGCGCGGTTGCACCGAAACGGCCGGACGTGCGGCGCCGTGACGACCGAACGGACCGGAAGTTTCCCGCTCCCGCACGCCGTGTTCCATCATGACGCTCCCCCGCGTCGCCCTCGCACTGTCCCTGGTCGCCGCCCCCGGCCTGCACGCGGGCGGTGCGGCGGCCCTCGCCGGCGCCTGCGACGACGGCTGCGACGGGGGCGGCTCCCGCGGGGTCACGCCGCTGTGCGAACGCGGCACGCTGTTCGATTGGGGCGGCCGCGCCGCGCCGGACGCGGGCGGCCCGCCCCTGGACGGCCCGCTGGTCACCGATCGCCCCAGCTTCACCGCGACCCCGGTCCCCGTCGGCCGCGGCGTGGTGCAACTGGAAGCCGGCTATCAGTTCACCGGCGACGACCCCGGCGACGGAACCGGGCCGGTCCGCCGCAACCTGTTCGGAGACGCGGCGTTGCGGGTCGGCGTGGCGGCCGATTGGTTTGAACTGCGGGTCGGCGGCACCGGTTTGACGGAATCCGCCGCCCCCGCCCCGGACGCCCCGCGGGGTCGCCTCGACGGGGGGAGCGACCTGTCCCTCGCCGTCCTGATCGCCCTCACGCCGCAGGCCGATTGGCTGCCGGAGACCGCCCTGCTCGTCGGCACGAGCGTCCCGTCCGGCTCCGAAGCGTTCTCCGCCGGGCGGGCGCTGCCGGGGGCGGGCCTCGTCTATCAATGGAGCCTGTCCGACGACCTCGCACTCGCCGGCAGCACGCAGCTCAACCGCCGGGCCGCCGGACCGAGCCCCGAAGCGATCGCCGCGTTCGGGGACGCCGCGGGCGCGACCGATCTCTATACGGAACTGGCCCAGAGCGCCGTCCTCTCCGCCTCCCTCACGGACCGCGTCGGCCTATACGGGGAGTACTACGTGCTCCTGCCGCTTTCCGGGGCGGCGTCCGACGAGCACTACCTCAACGGCGGGTTCACCGTGCTGCTGAGCGACGACGTGCAGTACGACGCCCGCGTCGGGTTTGGGTTGAACGACGCTGCGGACGACGTCTTCGCCGGCACCGGATTATCGCTGCGGTTCCGGTGAGGGTCGCACGTGCGGCCGAACGCAAAGCGTCCCGGACCCACAGCGGGTCCGGGACGCGAACGGGTTTTCTACCGGGACCGAAGCGATCAGGCCTCGGCCGCGGCGTCCGCGGGCGTTGCGGCGGGGATCTCCGCGGGGCCGGCGGCGCCGATTTTATCGGCCGCGTCGGCGTCGTAGGAGAGCATCGCTCCGCGGCGCCAGGACTCGTTCGCCAGCGCACAGGCGGTGATGCCGTACACGCCCAGTTCGATCGGGCAGTTCAGCTTCACGGAGGAATCCCGCAGGTGGGCGTGCAGGTTCGAATGATGCAGGGTGATGTCCTCCCCGCCGGTCGCCCGGTGCTCTTCGAGCACTTGGCCGTCCTTATCCTTCGCGACCCAGCCGGCGGGGCCGGGGGTGTTGCCCTCGCCGGTGAAGGTCATCGTCCCGCGGTAGCCGCGGATCTGGTGGTCGATCGCCACGCGGTTACTTTGCGTGCCGAGGCAGTAGACCGTCATCCCCTCCGGGGCGGACAGCCCCTCCGGATAGGTCAGCAGCATCTCGAAGTTGTCCGGCATATCGCGGCCGTCGGGCCACTGGAAGATGCCGCCCATGCCGACGACGCGGCTGGGGAACTTCAGTCCGCAGGCGACCAGCAGCCGGGTGAGGCGGTGGACGAACAGGTCCGTGGCGACGCCGCCGGAGTATTGGCTGTGGCAGCGCCACTCGTGGTAGTGGTGCGGGTTCCAGGGGATGTCCGGGGCGTCGCCCAGCCAGGCCTTCCAGTCCAGGTCGTCCGGTTTGGGGGTGGCGTCGGTGATCGACGGGTCGCGCCACGGGCCCTGCTCCCCGTACCGGCGGACGTATTGGGTTTGCGCCTGGACCACGCGGCCCAGCACGCCCCGCTCGATGGCGTCGGCGGCGCTGGTGTAGGCGTCGGAGGAGGTCCCCTGCACGCCGACCTGCACCGCTAAGCCGGTTTCCTGCTGGACCTGATACACCGCCGCGGCCTCCGCAGCGGTGTGGGTCAGCGGTTTCTCGCAGTACGCCGCCTTGCCGGCCCGCAGCGCGGCGGTCAGCACCGGGGCGTGCTGGTGTTCCGGCGTGGCGATGGTGACGTAGTCGACGTCTTGATCGTCGAGGATCGCCCGGTAATCGACCTCCGCCTTCACCGGCAGGTTTTGTTCCCCGCCGAGCGTGGCGGCGCCCCGTTCGGCCCGGGTCTTCCACACGTCGGCGACGGAGATCGGACGCAGGTTGTCCCGTTCCAGCAGTCCGGCGAGGGAACCGAGATGGGAGGACCCCATCCCGCCGGCGCCGATCACGGCGACGCCGAGGCGCTCGTTCGCCCCGCGGATGCGGGCGTAACTGCGGGCGGGAAACGCCGTCGCCGCAACCCCGGCGACCGAGGCGGCAAGAAAGTGACGGCGGGAGGGCGCGACGGGCAGCGGCGCCGGTCGTGGCGGAATCAGTCACGGGAGGTCTCAAAAGTGGGGCGGGGGAACAACCGAGGCGTAATGGATATTACACAGTTCGGCGGAGGATCGTGGAGGCAACACGAAATGAAATTCAACGGAACGCCCAAAGGATTGGAGACCTCGGCGGCCGCCGATTACATCTTATAGAAAATGGAGGCGACATGGTGGCGGGCGGGCGGGCGGCGGCATAGTATATGTCCGTGTCAACCCCCAGCCTCGACCTGTCCCAAGGGCAACAAGCAATGTTCACTACCAATCGTGCGATGCGTCACGCTGTCCGCGGATTAACGCCCGCGAGTTTATCATTCGCCGCGGCTCTTCTGCTCACCTCCGCCGGGTGCGGGGGAGCGGAAGACGGCCAGCTTAAACCGGTGTCCAACTCAAGCCAATTCACGCCAGAGCAGCAGAAGGAAATTCAGTACAGCTCGAAGAACGCACAGAAGTATATGGACTGAGACGGGGTCTTCGCGGGAGAACTTCGTACGCCTCGATTTAACAAAAGCCGCCCGCCCGGGAAAGTCCCGGGCGGGCGTTGTGACTCGCTCGTCGCCTGACCGACAACATTGCCGTGTAGACGGCGACGACCGGCGGCCGTCAGAACTCGTCGACGACCTCGCCGCCCTCGCGGGTGCCGAGGGCGCCCCAGGTCCCGTACGGGCTCTGGCCGCGGGTCGGGTTTGGCTCCGTCAGATTCCCTGTATTAATCGTGTCCGACACGAACTGCACCGACCCGTCCGATCATCGCCACTGCACGTCGCCGGGATGGTAGCTCCCGGCAGAAAAGATCCCCCAGCCGATACCGTAGTCGTTGGATCTCGCAGGCGGGGCTATTCGGCGGCAGAATGGTGTTGAACCCCGTGTACGTGGCGTGCGTTCGCAGACCATGCCCAGACGCTCCCCGGCTCGGCGATCCCGAACGTTGCCTTCCACGTAATATCCGGGTTCGGTCGCGTCCACCACCGTCGCGTTCTGCAAGCATTCAGTGGTCGGGTTCTGCACAGGCCGAGTATGCATTGGCGATAGCGCTCACTAGCCGATCCCGCCCTGGAACTGCCCCTTTCCGCCGCGGCCGATCTCGCCGAACAGGATCGTGTTGGTCGTGCCGTCCTTCACGTCGCGTAATCCCCAGTGTACTTCTGCCTCGTCTGGGGTGCGCCCGTAGGCGCCGATCCACCATTCCGCGAATATTCTCGTCGTGCTAGCTGTTGTCCCGCTCCTCCCAGCAGGCCGTCCGTTGTCGCCGAAGTTCAACGCGTAGTTTGAGTCGCCAGTGACCCCGGGGTCCGTCCCGTCCGACGGGCACAGCAGGGACGTAATCTGATGCCCGAAAGGCGCATATCCGCCGTCTGTATTCACCTCAGGCCACGGGCCAAACGGATCAAAACTGGCGAGCGGATTACTCATCTGCTCCCACAACGCCTGCTGATCCATGTACGGAAGCAGCGGCACGAAGACGCTCAGCCGTCTGCCGGGTGCTCGAGGGGCCGCTGGAGCCCGCGGGGAACACTTTGTAGGTGCTGTGGTAATTGTGGGCCGCGAGGGCCAACTGCTTCAGTTGTTTTTGCACTCGCTCTTGCGGGCGGCTTCGCGGGCCTGCTGGACCGCCGGCAGAAGCAGGGAAACCAGGATCGCGATGATCGCGATGACCACCAGGAGCTCGATCAGCGTGAAGCCGTGCCGGCGGCCGCTCGCGGGGAGCACGGAGGATTGTGGAACGGACGTCATCAGGGGACCCTTGGAAGGAAGCGGGTGTGGAAAAGGCCGAAGACGCCCCGCGGGACGGGGCGGGCATTTCTGAGCACACACGACTATGCTCCCTCCCCTGACCCGTGACCAGAGGTTTCGTCACGAACATTGTTGAGATCTGACGGGCGCCGCCGTGACTCCATCCCAGGACGGCCGCAAAACGATCTTCGTGCTGATCGGGTCGGAGCGGCAGTATTGCCGCGACGTGCTGTGCGGGATCGCCCGCTACGCCCGCAGCGCCGGCGATTGGCGCATGGAGACCGAACCCACCCATCACGGCGGCGCCCTGCCGCTGTCGACCGCCACCCAGTCCGACGGGCTCATCCTGTTCATGCAACACCGGCGGCAGTTGGAGGAGGTCGAGCGATCCGGCACGCCGTTCGTGAACCTCGGCAGCGCCCTCCCGCTGGGCGACACGCCCCACGTGTCCAACGACGGCCGCGGCATCGCCCGCTGCGCGGTTGAACACTTCATGGAACGCGGCATCCGGACCGTGGCGTTCTGCGAGCTGAGCGACCAGTCCCACATCCGCCGCCGACCGTTCGTCGCCGAGGCCGCCGCCCGCAAACTGCCCTGCCACGTGTTTCGCGTCGCCTATCGGGACCGGCAGAAATGGGTGAACGAACGCGACCGCGACGAACTCGACGCCTGGTTGGTCGGGCTGCCCAAACCGGTCGGCGTGCTCGCCCACAACGACGTGCGCGGCCGGCAGATCGTGGACGCCTGCCGACGCACCGGGCTGCACGTGCCGACCGAGGTGGCCGTGCTGGGCGTGGACAACGAACTGCCGCACTGCGAACTGTGCGACCCGCCGCTGTCCAGCGTCGCCCCCGCCGCCGAACAGATCGGCTTCACCGCCGCGGAGATGCTCGACGGGCTGATCGCCGGCATGACGCCGGACCCGCTCTGGCGGCTGATCCCGCCCCTCGGCGTCGTCACCCGGCAGTCGACCGAAATGATCGCGACCACCGATCCGGTGGTCTCCCAGGCGGTGCGGTTCATCCGCGAGAACGCCCACCGGGACATCGGCGTGGAAGACGTGGTGCGGCCCTCCGGGGTCTCCCGCACGACGCTGGACCTGCGGTTCCGCCAGGCGCTGGGCCACACGCCGCACGAGGAGATCGTCCGCGTCCGCCTGCACCAGGGCCGGCAATTGCTGTCGGACACCGACCTGACGCTCGAAGCGATCGCCCTGCGGACCGGCTTCCGCCACGCCGAATATTTCGGCGCCGTCTTCCGCAAACGCTACGACCAGACCCCGGGCGAGTACCGGAGACAAAGCCGCAGCACGATCCCGACGTTCCCGCCCCCGCAGTAGATCCGGGGCTCGCCGGCTCAAGGGTCTCCCGGGTCCAGCGCCATCTGCCGGATGACGTATCCGGTGAGCCCGCAACGCGCTTCGGAAGCCGCCGACGCCCTGGGACCTTGTCGGCAACCCGTGCGGACTCAGCGTCCCGGACGCTCCAAGCGTCCGGGACGCTGGACGAGCGGCGCCCACGCGATGTTGAAAGCCGGTCTTTACAAACTCCCGCTGCGGAATACGCCGTAGACGAGCCACAGGCCGAGCAGGGAACTCAGCAGGAAGATCGGGACCGCGAACCAGAAACTCTCCGGCACGCTGCGGATCAGGATCGCGCTGGACAGGATCAACGCGCTCATCGCCAGCGAGATCGCCAGCCGGTTGCCGGCCCGGTCGATCTCCTGCGTGAGGGTGTCCAGCCCCGCCACGTCCAGTTGCACCCGCAGTTCGTCCCGGCTCAGTTTATCCAATGTGCGGCCGAGTTGATGCGGGACCGCCGCGGCTAATGCGGTCAGTTCGCCCGCCTCCCCGAGGAACCGCTTCGCCAGCCGCTTCGGGTCGAGCCGCTGCCGCAATAATTGCGTGGCGAACGGGGCGAGGTGGGCGGCGAGATTAAAGTCCGGGTCCAGCCGCCGGCCGGTGCCCTCCACACTGACGGCGGCCCGCACCAACAGCATCAAGTCGCCCGGCAGGCGGATCTGATGCCGCCCGATCAACGACAGAAAGTCGCCCAGCACCGCGGCCACCCGCAGCCGGGCCAGCGGGACGTTATAGTGCGTCGCCAAGAACTCCCGTAAATCGGTTCGCAGGGCCGTCTCCTGGATCGGCGCCATCGGCGTGCCGAGCGCGATTAAATGTCGGGAGACGCCCGCCACGTCCTCGCGGGCGACCGCCGCAAGCAAATCCACCAGCCGATCGCGAACCGTTTCGTCCAGCGCCCCGACCATCCCGAAGTCCAGCAGCCCGATGCGGCCGGCGGGATGTTTGGGCGTCGGCGGCATCACCCGGACGTTGCCGGGGTGCGGATCGCCGTGGAACAGGCCCAGGACGAACACCTGTTTGAGGAAGACCCGGGCGCCCTTCGCGGCGATCTCCGCGGGGTCCAGGCCGTGCCGGCGGAGCGTCGCCGGGTCGTCGGCCGGCAGCCCGTCCAGCCATTCGGTGGTGAGGACCGCTTCCGTGGTCAGTTCCGTGCGGACGGCGGGCACGCACAGATCGTCGGAGTCCGCCCCGAACGCCCGGGCGACCTCCGCGGCCGCGTTCGCCTCCCGGGTGAAGTCCAACTCTCGGCGAATCGTGCGGGCGAAATGCCGCACCAGCCCCGCGGGGTCGAACACCTTGAGTTCCGGCAACCGGCCCTCGATCAGCGCCGCGAGATCGAACATCAGGCTGAGGTCCCGCTCCACCTCCGCCCGCACCCCGGGCCGACGGACCTTCACCGCGAGATCCGCCCCGTCCCGGCCCACCGCCCGGTGCACCTGTCCCAGGGAACCGGCCGCAACGGGAATCGGGTCGAACTCGCGGAAGATCTCGCCGACGGGCTGTCCGAGCGCCGCCTCCACCGCGGCGACCGAGGCGGCGGAATCGAACGGCGGGACCGTCTCGCGGAGCTTGGACAGTTCGGCGATCACCTCCGTCGGCAGCACGTCCGGCCGGGTGCTGGCGACCTGCCCGAACTTGATAAACGTCGGCCCGAGGTCCTCCAGCGCCATGCGGAACCGCTCCGGCGTGGTGCGTTCCAGCGTGGGCTCCGGATCCTGCCGCCAGAAGAACACGCGACGGCCGAGGGCGAGGTAGCGTCGCAGGCGGAGTCGGCGGACCGCGTCCCCGAACCCATGCCGCACCAACACCGCGACGATCTCCCGCCCGCGGTTGAGGTTGCGCAGCAGTCGGACGGGACGGGGAGCCATGCCGGCAGTTTACGTCACGCGGCGGGTGGCCGGGGTCGGCCGGGAGCGACATCCGATTCCTGTGCCCCTGCGCCCGGCCGCCCCCGGGAGTGCGACGTGGCGTGCTTGAGGCAGCAACGTCACCCAATCCGGGGGCGGCCCGATCCACGCGGCCCCGCAAGCACGGCGTCTCGCGGGCCGACCCCGGCCACCCGCCGTTCACCCGAAGATCGGCCGTTCACCCGAAGACCGGCCGTCACCCGCGGGCCGACCCCGGCCACCCGCGTCGTCAGTTCAGCGGGCGGTCAGGTCGCCCCGGCCACCCCGCCGGCTTACTCCGGTTCGCCGATCAGCTTGAAGCCCACGCCGGCCACCTGGTTGGTGCGTCGCCCGTCATGAACGCCCTCCCGAACGGTCCAGAACGCCGTCAGCACCCCGTCCTGCCACGCCACCGCGCTGCTTAAGGCCCCGATCAGCGTCTGCCCACGCCAACGGCCGATGGCCCGAACCCCGCCGCCGTTGGTGCATTGCACAACGATGAGATCTTTCTGGAGGACATCGGCGGTGGCCACTGCGAAGCCGCCGGGAACGGCGGTGATTGCGGGCGGGTCGAGCACTCCCCTGGTGCCAATCACGGTCGTCTCCCAGAGCCCAGCCAGACTGTCCAAGTTCAGCCCGCGGGCGACGCATGTGGTTGCGTCCCCGCTGGTCCGCAGGAACGTCACCACCGGCTCGCCCGCCGCCGTCACGCCCGCCGCCGGGTAGGTTCCGGAGAGGGTCGTACGCCGGATCGGCTCCCCCTCGGCATCGATGACGGCCACGGCGAGCCGCGGTTCGCCGGGGGCTGAGGGACCGCCCGCGTTTCCCGTCAGCAGAACACGGCCGTCGGGCATGGCGACGCCGTCGGTCAGAGGGCCTTCACCGCCGAAATCGTAACTGCGGTCCCACAGCCGTTCGCCGCCGGCAGTCACCCGAACCGCATAGGCGGCCGAAACTGCCTTCTCGTCGGTTGCATTGAGCCGACCGCCGACGAGCAGCCCCCCCCCGTCGGGCATCGGGAGGACGCGCGACAGGGCGATGAGCGACTCTTCGTCGGGGTCCGTCCAAAGCCGCTTCCTGTAAACAGTCTCTCCGGACGTCGTCTGGCGGATCAGCAGCCAACGCCGGTCCTCGAACTGGGCGAGGATCAGTAAGTCCCCGCCCGACAGCACAGTCACGTCGCGGGCGCCCGGATAGATGCCGCCCCCCTCCTCGGCAGCTTGGTGGACTAAGATTTCCTGATCGCGCTCCCCCGTTGCGGGGTCGATCCGCCAGATCGTTTCGCGCCTGTCGGCGCCGGGCGTCGTCGTCGGCGTCTCCCCAGGCACGAACGCCCCCGGCAGATAGGTCAGGACCGGCACGTACGTCGCCCCGCCGGCGGCCGTCGCGACGGTCTGAATTTGCGTGCGGGGGGGCTCGCCGTACGACCTCTTCCAAGTCACGGCGAGTTCAGCCGTTTCGCCGGTTGGATCGGCCGCCCAAGCCGGAGAACCGGCTGCGAAGACGCCGGCCGCGATAAGGCCGACGATCGCCGCCTCGGCCAAGATGCAGGATGCCGGCGGACGGCGCGTGGGGCAAATTTTTTGCGGGGGGGACATCGTGTGATCCTCCGGTCGGGGGTGGCTGAACAGAACTCCTATTAATCACTCATTGGCAGCATGTGCAGGCTTTGATTTGACCTTGGAGGTGAGGGACGGCCCCGGCAACACGCACGGCATTGTAGTACAGATACACGAAATATTCGCACCCGTTGACGCCCTCGGGGTCGTTCGGGAAGGCCGTCTGACACGCCGCAGCCATAAGTCCCTGCCATTGCTCATCGCATGCCTTCCTGTCGCTGTTACAAGTCCCATAGCACACGTCGTGCTTGGCGCACGCAGGCTGGAAGCTGGTTCTATATCCACCGAGGGGGTTGTTAGCCGTGCCCCCAAAAATTCTCGAGGCTATATTCGCAATGCTGTCGGGGACGCTGGCAGTCTCCGTAGGGGTCCGGTTCATATCCGCCTCTATGCTGCCGATTACCGCACTGCGCGTACTCAATAGGGTTGGTGATCGGCACCCCGCAGGCGTCGAGACCGGGCTTCTCTGGGTTAAGATCGCAGGAGTAACAGGATTTATCGGCTTTGCACGACCAGTTGCAGTTGTCTGGCCAGCCGTTGCCGTCCTCGTCGCAACGGCGGCAAAGCATCTTACCGTCCGCTATGCGCCTACAGGGCGGATCGATCACCTCACCTTGATTGTTCCGGCACTGATCGTTGTCGTCGGGGCCGTGGCCGTTCGGGCAGGCGACCGGCCGCAGCGGCGAATCGGCCGCAGCGGCGTCCGCGGCGCAGCCGCAGGGCGGGTCGGGGTCGTCGTCCGCGGCGGCGGCGGTCGTCAGAGCCAGCAGGCCGGTGAGCGGCAGGACGAGGCGGTGGACGTTCGGCATCCTAAGGACTTTCAAGGGTTCGGGCTGGGGGTGGGGTTGGTGGCGGTTTAGGACGTCCCGGGCCGGCGTCACCGCGACACCGGCTCGGCCGTCATCAGGTCCGGGTTCTTCAGGATGGCAAGGTGCCCCCGCATCAACTCCGGCCGGTCGGCGATTCGCGCCAGATAGGCTTGGTAAGCGGAGCCCGCTCCTCCCAGTTCGGGGGCGGCGGCGTGCATGAGCCGGTATTCGGCCTCGAACACCGTCTCGCCCGGCAGCAGGTTGCGGTGAGGGCGGTAGTACAGCCAACTCCGCTCCCGGTCGAACCGGCTCAAGTCGATCGCCTTCAGCACCGGCCGGGCGTCCGCGGAGAGCAGGAAGTGGCCGGCCTCGTCGATCAGGCCGACGCCGATCTCCCTCAACTGGGCCAGCGTGAGGTGCCGGTCCGGGGCCTGCGAGTTCACCTCGTAGGCCATGTTGATCGGCCCGTAGTACCAGAACAGCGTCCCGCACAGCCGGTTGTAGGAGACGCCCTCCCCCCACGGCTTCAGCGCCACGTCGAACCCCTGGGCGCGGAACGCCGGCACGATCCCCTGCCGGTGCAGGATCTCGCAGGCCTCGTGGCGGACCGTCGACCACTCCGGCATGAACCGCGCGCAGGACAGGTGCGGCGCCTCCGCCGACTCCACGTTGTGCAGGTTGAGCACCAAATCGAGCCGGTACATCTTGTCCGCCCGGTCCTTGAAGAACTCGATCCAAACCTCGTTTTCGCGCGTCGACTTTTCCCGGTGAAAGCTGCGCATCATGTTCTCGTACTGCGCCCGGGTCGCCCCGTCCGGGTCGAGCAGCGGGATGAACAGGAACGTGACCTTCTTGCGCAGCCGTCGGGCGAAGCGGTCTTCGGACAGCAGGTAGTCGATCGCGCCGCGGACCGTCCAACTGGTGTCGTGCTCGTCGGCGTGCTCGCGGGCGTACAGCAGGATGCACGGGTTCTCGCGGGCCTCCTCGTCCGTCAAGCCGCCGACTTGCACGACCGACAGCGGCCGCCCCCCGGGCGAATACCCGACGGTGTGAATCCGAGCCAGCGGGTTCTCCCGCAGCGACTCAAGATACCGCTCGTGATACTCCGGCGTGTAGGGGGGCCGCATGGCGACGAACACGCCGTCGCTCTCGAATTGCTGCCGCAACGTGAGCGTCTTGTTCTGCTCGTCCGCCTCCACGTCGGTGATGAAATGCCACCGCTGGCCGGAGGTGTTCGGGATCAGCGGGCCGTTGCGGGCCGCTTGGGGGTCCACCGGCTTCTCCGGCGCCTCGACGGCATAATTCGCCGGGTCGGACAGGTCGTCGGTCGCGCACCAGACGGGGTTGAGCGTCCGCCACTTGCGGGGCGCCCCGGCGAGGTCGATGCGAACCTCCACGCCCGCGGCGCCCTCCAGGCGGAACAGGAACCAGCCCGTGTTCATCCGCCCGCCGCCGGGAAACCGCACCTCGAAGTGGGCCGGGCCCTTGCAGGCGATCACGAGGTTGTCCGGCGAGCAGGGGAATCCGGTGGTGAGGCGGACGCCGTGCTCGTCGGACGCCTCCAGCGGGTTCTCCGGCGGGGCGGCCTCCGGCTCCGGCGAGCGAAGTTCCTCATCCGCTTCTGGCGTCACGTCCGGCTCGTCCCGGACGACGACGGGGGCGGCCGCGGGCGGCCGCTCCGGCGACTGGCGGGGCGACTCCGGGACCGGACGGACGGGGACCGGACGAACCGGAGCCGGCCGGTCGGGGGCGGGCCGGGGCGTCGGGGCGGCAGCCGGCCCGTGGGTCACGTCGTCGCTCACGACGGTGGCCTCCCCCCCGCAGCCGAGGAGGGTCGACGCCAGGACCACGGCGGCCGCGAGGCCCGGCCGGGTCAGGTTGTGCGGGCGGGGGGGGCGGTGCGGGCCATGCGGGCCGACGCTACCGGCTGCGTCACCGCGCCGCAATCCGTTTGTTCAGGACCGCCCGGCCGCACCCCGACCTGCACGCATCCCGACCCGGGCGGCTCACATCACGCTAAACCGGGCGGCTCACATCACGCTAAAGTAGTTCGCGACGGCGAAGTCGAACGACTCGTTCGTCAGTTCCACCGGCCGTTGTTTGTACGCGCAATCAGTTGCGCACCTGCATGAGCAGGTCGCGGGGCTGACAGCAGCGGAACGGGCGGTCCGCCTTCACGTAGTGCTCCTCGATCAGATAGTCGACCGCGTCGGCGACGTAGTCGAGGTTCGAGCGCGTCGCACATGATCTGCATGAGCGCGGTAAACTCCTCCCGGCTGGGGTCCGGCACCTCGATCTTATAGGGGATGCGTCGCAGGAACGCCCCGTCGACCAGATCCCGCGGCTCCAGGTTCGTGCTGAAGATAATCAGTTGATCGAACGGCACCTTCACCTTTTTGCCGCTGGGCAGGTTCAGGAAGTCGTACCGCTTTTCCAACGGGACGATCCAGCGGTTCAGCAGCACGTCCACCGGCATTGTTTGACGGCCGAAGTCGTCGATCACGAGGGTGCCGCAGTTGGACTTGAGTTGCAGCGGGGCCTCGCAGATTTTCGTCACCGGGTTCTGCACGACCTCTAATTCCTGCATCGTCAATTCGCCGCCGGCGATCACCGTGGGGCGGGTGATGTTAACCCACCGCGGATCCACGCCGGAGAGGTCCAGCAAGCCGGAGCCGGCGCCGGCCTGCACTTCCTCATGCACGCCGGGGTCGAACAACCGCAGGATGTCCCCGTCGACGCTGATCGCCCGGGGGATCCAAATACTGCTGCCGAAGGCCCGGGTGATGCGTTCGGCGATGCTGGTTTTGCCGTTGCCGGGCTCGCCGAACAGAAACATCCCGCGGCCGCTGTTCACCGCGGGTCCGAGGCGTTCGAACATCGCTTCGTTAATCAGCAGATCGCTGAACGCCGCCTTCAAACTGGCCTCGGTGGCCACCTGCCCGGCGATGCTTTGGGCGGACATCGCCTCCAGATACTGTTCCAACGGCACGGGGGCGGCGCCGAAATAGGTGCATTCGTGGGCCAGCTTCGCGGCGGCGGCGCGGCCGGTTTCCGTGATCTGATAATGATAGTCGCCGGCCTCCGCGGCCCCGCTGAACGTGAGGTACTGCACCTTGCGGAGTTTGCGGACGATCGGGTCCACGATCGTGAAGGGCAATTTAATCTGGGCGCCGACCGAGCGACCCGACGCAGAGCCGACGTTGAGCAGGTATTTGAGAACGAGTCGTTCAATTTCATCCTCGGACAACCCGGACTCCGCGATCGTCTCCGGGCTGCGGGGGGTATAGACGGGCGGTTCGGCGGCGGGCGAGCCGCCCAGCAGCGCCTCGACGCGGTCGTACAGCGCCGACAGGCGCTCCGGAGTGGCGGGGGCCTGGGCGCCGGCGCCGGCGAGCGCCTCCGGGTCCAGACCGGACAAGACGTCGCGGGCGTCGTCGAAGTCGGTGGCGGGGCGGGCGGCCTGATCGTCCGCCACCGCATTCATCAGCGCCGCCGCCGCGGCCGAGGGACCGGCCGCCGGGGCGGGGCCCACATCGTCCTTTGCGAGGGCCGCCGCGGGGGCCGCCTGGGCGGGGTCGGCGCCGCGAAGCCGGGCGAGAAAATCGACCGGGGAGAGAGCGGCGTCGGCGTCGGCGAGCAGAGACATCGGGAACCGGAGCCGGGGGAGGATTCCCTCGACCGTAGGTCACGTCCCGCGGCCCTGTTGCAAAAGGGCAACCAACAACGCCCGAGCCATGGTGGTTCGCCGCAGGCCGATGCGCGCCTGCGGATTCTGACGGTTTGTTCAGAACGACACCTCGCTCGGAACGACAGCTCGTTCAGAACGACAGCTCGCTCAGAACGACGGTTCGTTCAGAACGACACCTCGCTCAGAACGACAGGGTCTTGCCCACGCAGCCGCGGTCGGCGCCGCAGACGGTGGCGGCGAACTCCGCCAGATAGCGGCGGTCGTGCACGATCGGCGGCGGGACGTGGGCGGCACGGCGGCGGGCGGCCTCCTCCTCATTCACCCCCCAGGTCAGCGTGCCGGCGGCGAGGTCGAAGGCGATCTCGTCCCCGTCCTCCACCAGCCCGATCGGTCCGCCCGCGGCGGCCTCCGGGGCACAGTGCACGCCGATCGCCCCGTGACTGACGCCGCTGACGCGGGTGTCCGATAGGAACGCCACTTTTCCGTCCAACTCCGGCGTGCTGAGGGCGGCGCTGGCCACCAACACCTCCGGCATCCCCGCGGCGATCGGCCCCAAGCCCCGCAGCACGACGACCGTTCCCGGCGTGATCCGGCCGGCCGCGGCGGCGTCGGCCACGGCCTTCGCCTCCTCGAACACCAGCGCCCGGCCGGCGAACCGCGGCTCCTTCAGACTGCTCACCTTGAACACCACGCCGCCGGGGGCGAGATTCCCGAAACAGATTTGCAGGTCCGCGACGGCGTTCAGCGGAGCCTCCGGCGAGCGAAGGAACCCGTCCGTCCCGACCGGCGGCAACGTGACGTCGGCGTGGTTGTCCGCGAGCGTTTTACCGGTCACCGTGATGCAGGAGCCGTCCAGCAGCCCGCAGTTCAACATGTGCTTTAAGAGGACCGGGGTTCCGCCAATCTTGTGCAGGTCGAGCATCGTGCCGGCCCCGCGGGGGGCGAAGGCGGCGAGGACGGGGGTCTCGCGGCAGATACGTTGGATATCCTGGAGGGTGAAGTCGACGCCCGCCTCCGCGGCGAGGGCCAGCAGGTGGATCACGCCGTTCGTGCTGCCCCCGCTGGCGCACAGGCTCCGCATGCCGTTCTCGATCGCCGCCTTGGTGAGAATATCCCGCGGCCTAAGATCCAGCCGCAACAGGTTCGCCAGGACGGCGCCGACGGCTTTACACTCCGCCTCTTTATCCGGCCCGACGGCGGGGTTGGAAGCGGAATACGGCACGCTCAGCCCCATCGCCTCGCAGGCGACGGCCCAGGTATTAAAGCTCGCGTTAATCCCGCACCCGCCGGCGCCGGGGCAGGCGGTGCGGGTGACGGCGTCCGCTTCCTCGGGGCTCATCGTTCCCTGCTGGGCTTTGGCTTGGCAATCATAGACGTCTAAAATCGTCGTGTCCCGGGTGCGACCGTCGGGGCCGCAATGGGCGCCCGGCAGGATTGAACCGCCGGAGACGATCAGGCCGGGGTCGTTTAATCGCGCCAGCGCCATGGCGAAGCCGGGGCCGTTTTTATCGCAGCAGTGCAGGCCGACGAGCCCGTCGTAGCGGTGGGCGCTGCACACCATCTCCGCCGCGTTGGCGATCGCGTTCCGACTGGGCAGGCTCGCCCGTCCCCCCGGGTGCCCCTGCGAGATATTATCGCTGACCGCGGGCGTGCCGAACGCGAACCCTAATAATTCCGCGGCTTCGCATCCTTCCCGCACCCATCCGGCGAGTTGATGGGCGTGCAGGTTACAGAGGTTGCCGTCCAGCAGCGGGGTGCCGATGCCGATTTGGGGGCGGTCGAAATCCTCCTCCGTCATCCCCAGGCCGTAATAGAACGCCGTCACCCCCTTCTGCCAGCCGCGGGTCAGTTCGCGGCTGTTGCGGTTCGGCGGGGGAGACGCGGGCGGGGGAGACGCGGGCGGGGGAGACGCGGGCGGGTCGGCGGGGGCGGGGGCGGGAGAATTGGCGGCGGCCATGACGAACCGGAGCGGCGGGGCGAACGGCGGTGAGGTAGAGTGGCCGCAGTATGGCCGCCGACTCCGCCCGCCGCGCTTCGCCTCAAAGTCCCGGGCGGCGTCGTGCGCGGGAACGGGGGCTGTCCGGCCTGCTGGTCGCCGGGCTGGCGTTCGCCGCGACCGTCGCCGCGGGGTTGTACGTGGTCGGTCTGGTCCGGGACTTCGGCGCGAACGAAGCGGCCGTCATTCAGGCCGTGGGAGCCCCCCGGTGAGCGACGCCGCCTCGCCCGCCGGCCGGCACGCCGTGCTGTTGATCGGGATGCCCGGGTGCGGGAAGAGCACCGTCGGCGCCCCGCTGGCGGAGCGGTTGGGCGTGCCGTTCGTGGACCCGGACCGGCTGATCGTCGCCGGGGAGGGGAAGCCGTTGGGGGACGTCTCCGCGGGGCTGGACCGAGCGGGGTTCTTGGAACTAGAAACGCGCTACAACCTGGCGGTGAGGGAGGAGCCATCGGTGATCGCCCCCGGCGGCAGCGTGATTTACTGCACCCCGGCGATGGAGCGGTTCGCCACGTTCGCCACCGCCGTGTGGCTGGACGTGCCCGTCGCGGCGCTGGAGGCCCGGCTGGGCTGCCTGAAGGAACGGGCGGTGGTGATCGCCCCCGGCGCCACGCTGCACGACCTCGCCGCGGAACGCCGCCCGCTGCTGGACCGCTGGGCCGACCTGCGGATCGACGCCGCCGACCGCCCCCCGGGGGACCTCGTGGCGGAGATCGCCTCGCGGCTCGCCGGACGGGAGAGCGGGCGGCGCGCGGGGCATAGGAACGGGGCGTAGGAAGAGGTGAGGGCGAACCGCGGGGGGCGTCGCGGTTTCCCGCACCCCCGCCCGCGGCGTACCCTGCCGGACTTCCCCCGCCGTCCCGCTTTCCGCGTCGCCCGCTCGTGTCCGCTCTCGCTCCGCCCGCCGGTCTCGCCCGGTTCACCGCTGCCGATGGGTCCGCCGCTGCCGATGGGGTCGCCGGGGCTGCCCGGAAGACCAGCAACGTCAACGTGCGGGAGTTCACGCCGCTGGTCAGCCCCGCGGAGCTGGTGGAGGAACTGCCCGTGCCCGCGGACGCCCTCGCCGTGGTGCAGGACGGCCGGGAGCAAATCAAGCGGGTGCTCGCCGGGGAGGACGACCGGTTGTTGTGCGTGGTCGGTCCGTGCAGCATCCACGACGTGGACGCCGCCCGGGAGTACGCCGCGCAAGCTGAAGACCGTCGCCGCCGACACCGCCGACCGCCTGCTGATCGTGATGCGGGTCTACTTCGAAAAGCCCCGCACCACCATCGGTTGGAAGGGCCTGATCAGCGACCCGGGCCTCAACGAGCAGTTCGACATGGCCGAGGGGCTGCGGAAGGCCCGCCGGTTGCTGTTGGAGATCGCCGGGATCGGGCTGCCCGCGGCGACGGAGATGCTGGAACCGATCACCCCGCAGTACATCGCGGACCTGATCGCCTTGGCCAGCATCGGCGCCCGCACCACCGAAAGCCCCTGCCACCGCCAGATGAGCAGCGGTCTGAGCATGCCGGTCGGCTATAAAAACGGCACGGACGGCTCGCTGCAAACGGCGCTCAATGCGATGACCGCCGCCCGGGCCGCAGCACAGCTTTCTGGGCATCGATCCGGACGGCAAAACCTGCATCGTCCGCAGCGCCGGCAACCCCTGGGGGCACCTCATTCTCCGCGGCGGCCACGACGGACCGAACTACGACGCCGGCAGCATCGAGCGGGCGGTCGAGGGGCTGGAGCACGGCGGGTTGCCGCCGCGGTTCCTGGTGGACTGCTCGCACGCCAACAGCGGCAAGGACCCGCTCCGCCAGCCGGCGGTCTGGCAGGACGTGCTGGGCCAACGCCTCGGCGGCTCCGGCGTCGCCGAACCCGGCGATCATCGGCATGATGCTCGAATCGAACCTCTTCGAAGGCCGCCAAGACCTCGCCCGCGGACCCGTCCGACTTGGCCTACGGGGTGAGCGTCACCGACGGCTGCCTCGGCTGGGACGAGACGGAGCGATTGCTGCGGGGACGTACGAGAAGTTGACTGCTTGCCGCAACGCCGCGTCCGGGCGAGAACCGTCGTATCCGTCGCCGAGGGAGCGTCAGGCTGGCGGCCTCGCCCGCCTCGTCCGCCCGCTCCAGACGCACCCCGACTGTCGGGCTTCATGCCCCCGCCCGTCGCGGCTTCCCCCTACGCGGCGCTGGGCCTGCGGTTCAACCCGTTCCTCGCGGATCCGGTCCCCGGCGTCGCCGAGTCGTTGTGGGTCGACCGCGACGGCCCCGCGACGCCGGCGGCGGGGGAGCGGCGGGTGATTCAATTGCTGGGGGAGAAGGGCGCCGGGAAGACGTCCCTGCTGCTCCGCTGGCGCAACGCAGCGGCCGGGACCGTACCGGTACGTGCCGCCGGTTTGGCCCCTGCGGGACCGGGCTGCTGCGATTCGCCCCGCTGCCGGTCGGGCCGCTGGCGTACTGGGACGAAGCGGACCGCGTGCCGGCGCCGCTGCTCTCGCTCGGCCTGCGACGGGCGGCGCGGCGGGGGGCGACGGTGGCGATCGGCACGCACCGGGACCTGACGCCGGAGGCGGCGGCCGCCGGACTGCCGATCGTCACGCACCTCTTCCCGCCGCTCACGCCGGCGGCGTTGGGGGCGTGGTGCGCACCGCGGATCGCCGCGGCCGCTTGCCGGGCGGGGCGTTCGACAGTGGGGCGTTCGCCGTGCCGCCGGCGGTGTTGGCGGAGGCGTGCGTCGCGGCGGGGTCGAGTCTGCGGGAGGCGTCGGTCATCCTGCACGTCTGGGTCGCCCGTGCGGCCCGCTCCGCCGCCCCCGCCACGTCGCTCCCCACGCCGTCACCGACCCCGTCCCGTCCGACCTCCCCCCCGTCTCCACGCACAAGCAGCTCGCCCTCGTGACCGGGGGCGGCAGTCGGGATCGGGGCGGCGATCGCCCACGCCCTCGCCGCCCGCGGCTGCCGGGTCGTCGTGTGCGGGCGGACCGAAGCGAAGCTCCAAGCGGTCGCGGCATCGGCGCCCGCGGGCGCCGCGGAGATTCTCCCGCACGTCTGCGACGTGGCGGATCGGGACGCCGTCGCGGCTGTGGTCGACGCGGTGCGAAACCGAATTGGGCGGGCTGGGCGTGGTTGTGAACGCCGCCGGCTTGAACGTGCCGGGGCGGTTGCTGGCGGACTCGACCGGCGAGGAGTGGGACAAGGTGATGGCTGCGAACGCGACCGGGACGTTCAACGTGCTGAAGGCCGCGGTCCCGGCGATGCAGGCCCGCGGCGACGGGCTGTGCGTGAACGTCTCCAGCGTCGCGGGCGTGCGGGCCCTGCTGCTGGGCGGGATCCCGTACGCGGCGAGCAAGTTCGCCGTCACCAGCGTCGGGCTGGCCCTCGCCACGGAACTGAAGGACAGCGGCGTGCGGGTGACGAACATCTACCCGGGCGAGGTGGAGACCCCGATCCTCGACAACCGACCCGAACCGCCCGGTCCGGAGCGTCGGGCGCTGATGTTGCAGCCGGAGGACGTCGCCGCCGCGGTGCTGCTCGCCGCCACGCTGCCCGCCCGGGCGAACGTGCTGGAACTGACGATCAAGCCCACCGTGCAGGAGTTCGTGTAGAAGCGGTTCCGGAACGGCCTGCCACCAGCCGACGCGTCAGCGAGGCACTCGCTGTGACAGCAGCCGGTCTGCGGCCGACGCCCTCGCTGGCGCGTCGGGTCGGGATTCACCCGCTTCTTCGCCCCGAGATCAGGCGGCGACGGAGCGACCGCAGGATCGACCGTCAGACCGGGGCCGGGGGAGAAGATCCGTCGCGCGCGGAACTCGCCTTTCGCTGGGTCGTCCGGACGGCTACACCGGGAGTCAGACCCATCTCCCGCCCCGGGTCCGCTTGGAAGCGGCGCCGGGTGAATCACCACCAGACCCACACCCGGGAAGGACCCCGACCATGCGTCCCGCGCCTGTCCGCCCTCGTCTTCGCCGCGTTCGCCGCCGCGTTCGCCGCTCCCCCCAATGCCGCCGCCCAAGGCCGGTACGACCGCATCGCCCGACGCGACGCGGACGTGACCCCCGTCGGGGCCACCGACTCCACGTTCCGCGATCGCGGCTTCGACACCAGCGGCTACGAGCTCGGCTCGTCCGGGCGTTCGACGCTGCCCGTCGAACCTGGACCCGCGCAAGGTGGCCGCCGCGCTGGACACCTTCAGCCGGGAGATGAAAAGTCTGTACGCCATCTTGCGGGCCGAGGAACGCAACGTCCCCAGCCTGCGGAGTTATCTCGTCGAGGTGCAGGGCTACGGCGTGGACGCCGACCTGCTGGCCCGGGATATGCAGACCGCCCAGTCCGTCACCCGCCACGAGGCGGAACTGCGGGAACTGGACAGCGGTTGGAACCGCACCAGCCGGCGCCTCGTGTCCGTGCCCGGCCTCTCCCGCACCGCCGCGGAAGTCCATTCGGGCCGTCGACGCCGCGACCAAAGGCGTCGAATCCGCCCTGGAGACCGGCGGCCCGACGCTGGACCGCCGGGCGCTGGTCGAGACCGCCGTGCTGCTCCGCAGCGCCGTGCGGTATCTGTCGGACACGATTGAATTCTCCAGCGCCATCCCCGCCGACGCCGACCGCCGCACCCTGCGGTTGGCCTGCAACCAGGCCCGTCAGCAGGCCGACCGGATGTACGGCCTTGTCTTCGACGCCGGCGCCCGCATCGACCGCGACTACCTGATCGACGAGTACCGCAAGTTCTCCCAGTTGATGAACCCGGTCATCGCAACGGCTCCGCGGCAACCAGGACCGCGCCCTGGGCCGCGACGTGCGAAGCGTGCAGGAACACCAGCGTCAGTTCGCCGACCTGCTGCTGATCGACCGCGGCATCGACCGCGACCAACTCGGCTACATGGTCACCGACCTGCAGCAGGACGTGGAACGGTTCTTCGACAACACCACGCTCGAACTGCTCCGCGACATCCCCCGCAACGACGAAGCCCTCGCCAGCGGCAACGCCTTCTACGGCACCTTCCAGAACTTCACCTCCGACGATGGCGTCCTCCCAGGACCCCGCCGACTGGAGCTACGCCTACGGCTTCATCGACGAGCAGTGGCGTGACTTCCGCAGCATCTTCCGCGAGATCAACAGCGAACAGGCCCGCGCCGACCTCAAGGAGATCGAAGCCGGCATGAACGCACTGCGGGAAAGCCTGAACCTGACCGGCAGCTTCAACCGCCCCGACGTCGCGGACCTCGCCGCCCAGCATCGAGACCAACGCGATCAGCATCAAGCGGGACGGCGAAGCCTGGCTCCGCGAGAGCCGCCCGAGCTACTCGCAAACCGCCCGGGCCGATCTCGTCGACTATGAGATGAAAAGCCGGGCGTTCCACGAATCCGTCGTCAACGGCCGCCCGCTGCGGGACCTGCGACAGATGGAGAGCGAACTGTTCGAGCAGTGGAAGATGGTCTACGGCCACATCAAGAACTGCGACACCGGCGAGCGGGCCTACCTGGCCAGCAGCGCCCGGGACACCACCCCGGCGTTCCGCGAAGTGCAGGTCGCCCTGGCGAAGTAATCGCCCGCACCGACCGCCGACCGATCACGCCCCCGCGGGAACGCCCGCGGGGGTCGTTTTTCAATCGCGGTTCGCCGCGACCGGCGGGAGCGCATCGGTCGAGGGCAGAACGCTCCCTCCGGTCGCGGCGAACATTGATTCCGATACCCTCCATGGCATGCACGACCCCGCCGCCTGCCGGACCGCCGCGGACGTGCCCGCCGCCGTCGCGGAGTTATTAGCCGCCGCGGCCGACGATCGGGCCAGCGACATCCACCTTCTGCCGGAGCCGGCGGGGTTGGCGGTGCGGTTCCGCGTCGACGGTCGACTGACCGACCGCGGCCGGTTCCCGCCGCCGGTCGCGGCGAACGTCGTGGGCCGGTTGAAGGTGCTCGCCGGGCTGCTCACCTACGACAACGAACGTCCGCAGGAGGGCCGCATCCGCCCGCCCCAAGCGGGTTCCGCAACCGCCGTCCCCGGCGCTTCGGAGGCCGGCGCCGCTCCGCAGATGCGGCTGAGCACGTTTCCCACGATCCACGGGGAGAAAGCGGTCGATCCGTCTGTTCGCCCCCGCCGGCTCCCTCGCACGACTCGACGATCTCGGCCTGCCGGCGGACGTGACGGACGGGCTGCGGGCCGTCACCGCGGCCCGCGGTGGGCTCGTGTTGCTGGTCGGCCCCGCCGGCAGCGGCAAGACGACCACGGCTTACGCCCTGCTGCGGGAGTCTGCGGAAGACAGACGACGGGAGTCCCGCAGCATCGCGACTCTCGAAGACCCCGTCGAATCGGTCGTTCCGGGAGTCAGCCAGAGTCAAACCCGCCCCGCGTCCGGCTTTGACTTTCCGACCGGCCTGCGGAGTCTGCTCCGGCAGGACCCCGAAGTGTTGCTCGTCGGCGAGATCCGAGATGCGGAAACGGCCCGGATCGCGTTGGGGGCGGCGCTGACGGGGCATCTCGTGTTCACCACCTTCCACGCCGGCGCCGCCCGCGGGGCGGCGGTGCGACTGCGGGAGATGGGGGCGGAGCCGTACCAGATCCGCCACGGGCTACGGGCGACGCTCGCCCAGCGCCTGCTCCGCCGATTGTGCGGGTGTGCGCAGCCGACGGACGCCGCGGACGCCCGGCTCGGTCTACCCCTGCCCAGGGATGCAGCGGGGGACGCGACGGTGACGGTCGCCGTCGGCTGCGAGCAGTGCGGCGGGACGGGATACCGCGGCCGGTTTCCGGTCGCCGCGCTCGACGTGTCATCGGGCGCGGCGGCGGGGACGGGGCCGGGTTCGATTCCGAAGCCGCGGACGACGGCTCCCGCCTGTTCGCCGCCGCGTTGGATGCGGTGACCCGGGGCCGGACGGACCCCGCGGAGGTGCGGCGGGTGTTCGGGTTCGGCTCGATCCGGTAGAGGTTTCCCCAGTTCGCCGGGAGGAGTCGCGACGAGGGGGTGAACCGGACACACTCGCGGGCGTTCTCGATCCTCGAGCGCTCCCCCGCCGCCGCGACGTTCCCCCCGCACCGTGCCCGCGTCCGCCCCCGCCGCCGCTGATTCCCCGGACGGTCTGCCGCCGCGGCGGTTGGCGGAATTGGTCGCGTTGGGGGAGGAGGCCGCCGCGTTCGCCGCCGCGGGGATGCCGCTGGAGGTCGGCTTGGGGGCGGGCGAGTCCGGCGGGCTCAGCGACCGCGTCGCCGGCCGGCTGCGGGACGGCATGACCCTGCCGGACGCCTACGCCGCCGAACGGGGGCCGCTGGCCGACGCGATGCGGGCGGTGCTGGAGAGCGGCGTGCGATCCGGCCGGCCGGGCGAGGCGCTGGCCCGGGTGGCGGAGCGATCCCGCTTGGTGGCGAACCTGCGGGCGGAGTTCACGACGGCGCGCGATCGGCCCGCTGGCGGCGCTGGGAGCGGCGGCGGCGCTGGGGGCCTGGTTCCTGCCGCTGGTCGCCGGGCCGCTGGCCGATGCGCTGCGGCAAATCGGGGCGGAGGTCTCCGGACCGGTGCGGGCGTTCGAACGGCTGGGGGCGCTCGACGCGGGTTGGCTGTGGGCCGTCCCGCCGGCCGTGGTGCTGGGCGCCGTGGCGCTGGTGCGACTGACCGGCGGGCGGGCCCTCGGCTGGCTGCCGGGCGTGCGGGGGGTGCGGGAGGAACTGCGATGGTCCAGCTTCGCCCAACTTCTGTCGCTCCTCACGGCGGCGGATCGACCGCTGGGCGAGGCCCTCCGCACCGCCGCCGGCGCCGCGGGGGGACGGGGTTCGACACGCCTCCTCGCCGCCGCCGACCGCCTGGACGCCGGGGAAGAGCGAGCCGTCGTGTTCCTCGAAACCGCGGCGTCAGCGCTCCGCCCGGCCCCGCCGCTGCTGTGTTGGACGCTGGCGACACGTGCCGGCGGCGGACCTGCCGACGACGCTGGCGGCGGTCGCCGCGGTCCACGCCCGCCGGGCGCGCTCGGCGGCCGCCCGCTGCGCGGCCCTCTGGCCGATCGCGGCGACGGCGGTCCTCGGCGGCGGGGTGGTGCTGGTTTATATCATGGGCGTCGCCGTGCCCGCGAAGGCGCTGATCGACGCCCTCGCCCGTCCCCTGGATCCGGGGCCGATGCGATGACCGCCGTCGCCTCCCCGCTGCCGCCGGCCGCGGCGCTGCGGATCACCGCGGAGGAACTGCCGCCCGGCCCCGGCCGAGCGGGCGGTGCGGGCCGCGGCGGACGCGACCGCCGCCGGCGCCGATCCGCGGGCCGCGTTGGTCGAGGTTCGCAGGCGACCTGCCGGCCCCGTTGGCCGGGCTGCTCGATTTGCCGGCGGGGGAGCGGTTGCCGATGATCCTCGGCGCCGCCGCCGCCGCGACCGCGGATCGGGCGGAGGAGCGACGCCAACTGGCCCGGACGGCGCTGTGGCCGCTCGGCGTCGCCGGGGCGACGCTGGCGACCGCCGCGGCCGCCCTCGCCCTGCTGGCGCCCGGGGTTTCGAAGAGATCTTCGACGACTTCGGCACCCCCGTTCCGGCTCTCACGCGGTTCGCTCTCTGGCTCGGCGCGTGGCTGCGGAACTGGTGGTTCGTGGCGATCCCGTTGGGGGTGGTCGGCGGTGGCGGGGCCGCTTGTGCTGTTGTGGGGGCGGGCGGCGTCGATCTGGCCGTTCTCCGCGGCGCTGCGGCCGGGGGAGCAGGCCCGGCTGTGCGAACTGCTGGCCGTGCTGGTCGACGCCCGCACGCCGCTCCCGCAGGCGCTGCGAGCCGCCGGCTGGACGAGTCCCGACAAACGATTGGGCCGCGACGTGGCCCTCACCGCGGACAGCGTGGAGGCCGGCGCCGAGGCGTCGGCCGCGGCGGCCCGCCGTCGGTTTCTGCCCGTGCCGTTGCGGGCGGCCCTGCGTCGGGCGGACGATCCGGACGCCTTCGCCGCCGCCCTGCGCAACGCCGCCGCGGCGCTGCGGGCGCGGGTCGAATCCCGGCTCGGTCCCGCGGGGCTGCTGGCGGCCGTGGTGCAGCCGGCCCTCTTCCTGGGCCTCGGCGGCGATCGTGCTGCTGATCGTCATGGCGCTGTTCGGGCCGCTCCTCGACCTGTTGAACGACCTGTGATGAGGAACTCCCTCAACGCCGCCGCCCACGTCGTTCCTCTCCTGGTCTCGGGGGGCGTGGGCGGTGTTTGAACTTGCGACCCTCCTGTCGATCAACGGCGGGCTGATGCTGGTCGCCGTGGCGACCGCCTGGGCGCTGGTGCGTCGCGGGCGTCGGCTGAAGGCGGCGTCGCTGCTGGGCGAACTGGCGGTCGCCGCCGAACGCAGCTTGCCGCTGGCGGATGAATTGGACGGGCTGGGCGAAACGCTGCTGCGGAACGACCGCACCCGCACCGCCCGGGCGGCGGACGCCATTCGGGCCGGGCAGGATCTGCGGTCCGCGTTGCAGACAGGCCGACTGATTCCCCCCGCCAGCGAGCCGGCCCTCGCCGCCGCGGAGGCGACCGGCACGCTGCCCCGCGCCCTCGCCGAAGAGGCCGCCCGGCTGTCCAAGCAAGCCGGCGGAACCGCGGGCGGCGGGTGGGGCGCCGGCTTCTACCTGCTGGCGACCCTGTTCGTCGTGCAGGCGACGCTGGGCTACCTGTTCTACTATATCGTCCCGAAGTTCAAGAAGATTTTTGAGGACTTCGGGATACCGCCCGACGGCCCGGAGGGCGATCGCGGAACCGGCTGGCTGGCGGCGCCGTGGACGGAATCGCTCCTCATGGCGGGATCGTTTGCGATCAGGTACGGGATACTGCCGGTGTTCGTCCTGCAACTCCTCGCGCTGGTCCTGCCGTGGGCGTTGGCGCGGCCCCAACGGGGCGGTCGCTTGCCTGGGGCGCGGTGGATTCGACGGTGGATCGGGTCGCGGGGGACGCACGCCTCGCGGGTCGCGCGGGCGTTGGCGAACGCGGCGGAAGCGGGGCGGCCGTTCCCGCCGGCGCTGCACGCCTACGCCGCCGCCGCGGACACCCGCGGCCCGGCGCTGGCGGCGTTGGCCCGCAAGGTGGAGAACGGGGCGGACGTGTGGCCGGCGCTGCACCACGCGGGGCTGCTGACCGCGGGCGAGGCCCGGCTCGCCGCCGCCGGGGCGGCGGCCGGGAATCTGCCGACCGTCCTGCGGTTGACGGCCGATCGCCGCGACGCCGCCGCCGGCCGCCGTCGCGCCCGCCTGCTGGCGTTGGCCGAACCGGCCGCCACGCTGCTGGTCGGCGCCGTGGTGGCGTGGATCGCCCTCGCGTTCTTCGCCCCGCTGATCCGGTTGATTCACCATTTGGGACGACCGACGCCATGACAATTCCTCCCCCGCCCGCCCGCTGCTCGACCGGGCGTCCAACCCCGGCGTTTCGCCGCGGGACGACGACGATGGAACTGCTCGTCGCGGTCGCGGTGCTGGCGGCGGTCGCCGCGATGGCCCTGCCGGCGGCCCGCCGCGTCGACGGGGTGCGGCACGAGTCGGACCGCCGTCGTCGCGCGATCGCGGAGCTGTCGAACCACCTCACAGACCTGTCCCGCCTCCCGCCGGCCCGGCTGCTCAACAAGGGGCTGCTGACCGACGGGCTGCTGACCGACGGGCTGCTGACGGACGGGCTGCTGACGGATGGGCGGGGCGGCCCGCTGCCGGGGGACCTCGTCGCTGTCCGGGCCGCGTTCGCGGCGTCCCTGCCGGGGGCGGAGTTGCGGGTCGAATCGGTTCCGCTCGATCCGATTTCGCTCGGGGGGTCGGCGGCGGTCGCCGCGGTGCGGCTGGACGGGGCTCTCACCTGGACGACCGACGCCGGCGCCCCCGCCCGCCCGGTCCGGCTGAGCGCCTGGGCCTTCGCACCGGAGACGAGTGAATGAAGCGTTCCTCCCAGATCACCCACGCAGGTTCGCCGCGAAGCCGGCGCCGCCGTGCGGGGCTCACGCTGATCGAGATGACGGTGGTCGTCACCGGCACGGTCGCGTTGGTGTCCGCGGGGGCGGCGACGTTGGTGGCGGTGCGGCGGGTGGCGGCCACCGCCCGCACCGCCGCGGAGGAGGGGACGGCGCTGTCCCGCTTGCACCGCACGCTGCGGGCCGACGCCGCCGACGCCCGCGCGCGGAAGCCCGCTCCACCGGCGCCGCGGACGACGGCCTGACCTTCACCAGGTCCGACGGCGCCGCCGTTCGCTACTCCGCGGACGGCGCCGCGATCCGCCGCACGGTCGACGGCCCGCAGGTCGGCCGGGACCGGTTCCCCGTCGGGGGGACGGGGTTCGTTTGGACCGTCGATTCGACAGGGAACGGGTTCGGGGCGAACGGGGTGCGAGCCGCGATCGGCTACGACCGCGTCGCCGGGCCGGACGCCCGGTCGGCCGGCGCCGCGGTGGAACTCGCCGCGTGGCTGCCGGACGTGGCGTCGCAGGTCGGGGAGGACGGGGAATGACTCGCCGGCTCACCGATCCGACGCCTCATCGGTCCGGTCGACGCCGGGGCGTGTCGCTGATGGTGGCGATCGTGCTGCTGACGGTGACGGCGGGGCTGTTGCTGGCCGCGGCGAAGACGGCGGCGATCCACCGCCGGTCGTTGGGACCGGCGGGCGCCGCGGTGCAGGCCGACCTGTTGGCGGACGCCGCAGCCCGGCTCGCGGTTCGTCGGTCGGACCCAACGGCGGAGCCGCCCATTTGGGAACCGGTCCTGCCGGGCGGCGCCGCAGCGGTCACGTTCCGTTCCCCGGACGACGCGGCCGAGTCGCGTGCGGGGGTCGCCTTGGAAGTCGTCGTGGAACGCGACGGCGACACGGCCCGGACGCGGCGGACGGTCCCTAACTTCGCCCGGCAGTTGATCCTCAAACCTGAACAAAGGCCCGCCGATGTCGATTAATCCACGCTTGATAAATACTCCCCGCCGCCGCGGCTCGATTCGAACCGGGTTCACGCTGATCGAACTCCTGGTGGTGATCGCGATTATAGCGATCTTGATTTCGCTGTTACTGCCGGCGGTTCAACAGAGTCGGGAGACGGCCCGGCGGGCAGTGTGCGCGAACAACCTCATGCAGTTGGCGCTCGCCGTGCAGAATTATGAGGTCGCCGCGGGACGGTTCCCCCCGGGCACGCTGGCGGAGTCCGGGCCGATTCGCACCCTGACCGCGCCGGAGGATTATCGGGCGCTGGCGCCGGCGCCGTACCAGATGAATTGGCTCACGCAGATCTTGCCGCAATTGGACGAACGGCCGCTGTATGCACATCTCGATTTCACGCAAAGCGTGTACGCCGCGGCGAACGACGCGGCCCGGAACGCCCGGCCGGCGGGGACGCGTTGCCCGTCCTCGTCTCGCGGCGGGAGCTACGCCGGGTGCATCGGGGGGAAGGACGTGCCGATCGACGTGGACAACGGCGGCGTCCTGTTCCTCAATAGCGCCGTGACGTATCGGGACATTTTCGACGGCGCCCATCACACGCTGTTGATCGGCGAACACGACATCTCCGCCTGGCCGGGGCTGAGTTGGGCCAGCGGCACCGCGGCCACGCTGGCCCACAGCGGCGTACCGCCAAACGCCGCCCCGCCGGTTGTGGCGCCCGTTATTACGCCAGACGACGACGGGGCTACGCCAGAGGACGACGGGACGGACGGATTACAGGTCGACGGGGAGCCCGCTGCCGAAGAGAAATCGAAGCGGGAGTTGGCGGTGGCCGGGTTCAAGTCGGCTCACCACGGCGGCGTGCAGGCGGCGCTGTGCGACGGGGCGGTACGGTTCTTCGGGGACTCGATCGACGCGGCGGTCTGGAGCCGCTTGGGCGAACGGGCCGACGGGGAGTTATTGCCGGCGGAATATTAATCTCTCCGCACGGCGGCGATGCTGTTGCAAGACCCACCCGAAGCGCACGCGAGGGCCGTCCGCGTCGCGGACGCGGGCGATGCTCGCGCCCTCGCGGACGCTTCGGGTTGGTCTTGAGATAACGAGAGAGCCGCGACCGGAGGGCACGTGCCCTCCGGTCGCGGCTCACGAAGCCGAACGTACGAATGGATTACCCGAGCAGCGACAGGGCCCGCTGCGGGCTCTGGTTGGCGATGGACAGCACGCTGGTGGCGGCCTGGCCGAGGATCTGAGCCTTCTGCAGGTTGGCGGATTCGACGGCGAAGTCGGTGTCGACGATCTGGCTGCGGGCCTCGGAGATGTTCTCCAGCGCCACGCCCAACGTGTTGATGTTGGTGTCGATCACGTTCTTCTGGACGGCGCCGATCCGGCCGCGAAGGCTGGAGACGTCGTTGATCGCCCCGTCGAGAATATCGACGAGGTCGGCGCCGCTGGCGGTGCCGTTGGAGACGTCGGAAAGGCTCTTGCCGCCGCCGCTGGTCAGTTCGTACAGCTTGCCGCCGCTGCCGCCCAGGCGGGCGGTGTTGACGGCGTCGATGCCGATGCCGACCTGACCGGAGATCGAGACGTCCTGACCGATCTGGAACACGGCGCCGCCGCCGGTCACGTCGATCGCGACGCTTTCGTCCTTGTTGTTGCTCGCCGCGTCGAAGGTGAGGGAGGCGGTCAGGTTGGAGGTGTTGATCGACGCCTTCAGGCCCCGGCCGACGGCCTGCTGACCGTTGATGGTGGCGACGACGTCCTCACCGCTGTCGCGGCGGCTCTCGGTGGCGAAGTCGCTGCCGGTGGTGGCGAACGATCCTTCCAGCACGTTCACGGTGACGTTCTGGGCCGAGCCGTAATCGGCGCTTTCCAGCGCGACGCTCGTGCCGTTGGTCTCGTTCAGGCTGCTGGTCGTAAGGATGTCGGCGAGTTGGTCGCCGTCGCCCTCGACGGAGACGTTGAACGCCTCGGAGAGGGAAGTCCCGTCGCTGAGGGTCAGGCCGCTGTCCTCCAGGGCGTCGGAGATGTCGGTCAGCGTACTGGTGACCACGCCGTCGGCGTCGGTCGCGAGCTGGATGCTCACGGCGTCGCCGGTGACGGTCAGCTCGAAGTCCTGGTCGGCGGTGCCGCCGGGATCGGCGACGGCGAAGGTCGCCCCGCCCCGCTGGTTCGGTCCGCGGACGTCGTCGATCTTCAGCAGGCCGACATCCAGATCGGTGTCGGCGACGCCGGCGGTGACCGTGTCGGCCCCGGCCGTTTCGCCGTCGAGTTGCGTGTCGAACAGCGTGTTGCCGGAGCTGTCCTTGACGCCGTTCAGGGCGGCGACGACTTCGGCGGCGGTCGCCGTGATGGTCGAGCCGTCGCTGTCTTCCAGCGTGATCTGCGCGGTGAAGGTGCCGTCGCCGTTGTCGATCAGCGACCCGGTGGTGGAACTGGTGGTGGTGGTGGGGTCGACGATTTCAATCGACAGGCCGCCGCTGTCCACCAGCTTGCGGCCGGCTTCGCTCAGGGCGACCTCGACGCCGATGTCGGTGCCGAGGGTCAGCGAGGTATTGCCCGCCAGCGTGGTGCCGTCGATGACCCGGGCGGCCACGCCGGTGGCGTCGGTCAGGGTGTTGACGGCGGAGACGGTGTCTTCGATCGTCGCTTCTTCGCCGAGGCGGATGACCTCGGTCCCCTTCGAGCCGCCGATTTCCAGCACGGCCGCTTCGGTGAAGTCGCCGCCGGAGTAGATCAACTGAGCCTGTTCGGCTTCCTGATCGATCGAGGCGTCCAGGTCCAGCGACGAGGCGCCGCCGAGCAGCGCGGCGTCGATAGAGAACCCGCTGAGCTTCGCCTGTCCGCGGAGCTGATGGTGGTCGTGAACGCCTTGGAGCCGTCCAGCAGTTTATCGCCGGCGAAGCTCGTGTTGGAGCTGATCCGGTTAATGGCCCCCAACGCGTTGTCGATCTGGAGCTGGTTGGCGTCGCGTTCTTCCTGGGACAGGGCGCCGTCGTTCAGGCCTTCCTGCACCAGACCCCGGACCTGCGTGAGCAGTCCGCCGATCTCGCCCAACGCCCCGTCCGCGGTGGTGAGGACGTTGTTGGCGCGGTTCGAGTTGGTGATCGATTTCTCGATCGTCGCGACCTGCGAGCGCAGCGTTTCGCCGGCGATCAGGCCCGAAGGGTCGTCCTTGCCGTTATTAATCTTCACGCCGGTGGACAGCCGCGTCATCGCGGAGGCCAGCATTTTGTCGCTCTTGGCCATCGAACGCTGGCCGCGGAGGGAGGCGACGTTGGTGTTGATGCGGGTCATGGGTCCCGGGGTCCTTCAACGAAGTATTGGGAGGGGCGCCGCCGGGGAGCGGCGACCGGCGGATCGAGCCTTCCTCACACGCACATTAAATGTGCGAGATAATAAAGGCGGACGGTCCGACCGGGGGGAGGGAATCAAACGCCCCGGCGGTGCGGGGACCCGGGATGCGCGGCGTCATGCCGGCTCAGCGGGCGGGGCGGCGTCTTCCTGACGGACCCGGGAAAACCATCGGTCCGGATCGGCCGCCGCCACGGATGCAATAGGGCCTGATTCCCACTCGAACCGCCCCGACCGCGCGAACGCTGCCGACGGCGCCGATCCTGCGGCCCCCGCCGCGACGGTGCGTCGGGGAACCGCCCCGCACGATCGGTCACGCCCGCCGCCGCCGCACGACCGAGCCCCCGGCGACGCCCGCGGCGGTCGGGGGAACGGGCGTCGGGGCAGCGCCGCCGCTCAGGCGGCCTTGCGGGCCGGTTCGCCGGCGGCGAGCGCCAGGAACACCTCTTCCCGATGGACCGTGACGCTGCGGGGGGCGTCGATCCCGACCCGCACCTTGTCGCCCTTCACGTCCACGATCGTGATCCGGATATCGTCGCCGATGACGATGGTCTGCTCTTTTTGGCGGCTGAGAACTAACATGGCGTCTCCTTACGGGGCGTTGCACGGGGCGATGAACGAGGCTCGGCCGGCTCCTCCGGGCGAGTGAATCGGGCGAGTCGACCGCTTGGGTCGACCCGTCCGCAAGAATGCTTTCGGCAACCCTGGCAAGTTGGGGGGACGCTGGTCGCCCGAAAACCTTGCCACGGCGCCCCAGCCCGTCGACTCCTGCCGGGTCGTTCGGCGATTCCGGATCGGCCGGTGATGCCGGCGAGGTCGCGGGAATGTGACGGGAGACCGCCGCGTGCGGGGCGAGTTGCGCGTCTGAAGGCGGGGACGTTCACGCTGCCGCCGCTCGCCCCGCGTCTCGCTCTGCCAGGTCCCAGCCGATGTCCGTCCTCTTGGTTCTGCTGGGGTCCGCGGCGGGATTGTCGCTGGCGTACGTCTTCTTGGGGCGGTGGCTGAGCCGGCGTGTTCGGCGTGGACGGTGCCGCCGTCCCACCCAGCGTGACGAAAGAGGACGGCCGCGACTTCGTCCCGACCCGCCGCTGGGTCGTCTTCGCCCACCACTTCACCAGCATCGCCGGCACCGGGCCGATCGTGGGGCCGGCGGTGGCGGTCTTCTGGGGCTGGCTGCCGGCGCTGGTATGGGTGCTGCTGGGCAGCGTGCTGGTGGGCGCGGTGCACGACTTCGGCAGTCGCTGGTGGTCAGTTTGAAGAACGGCGGGGCGACGGTGGGCGAAGCGGCCGGCCGGCTGATCTCCCCGCGGGCCCGGTGGCTGTTCCTGAGCGTGCTCTGGCTGGCGCTGACCGTGGTGCTGGGGGTGTTCGGGCTGGTGATCGCCAGCGTGTTCGGCCTGTACCCGCAAAGCGTGCTGCCGGTGTGGGCGGCGATGCCGCTGGCGATCGGGCTGGGCGTCTTCCTGAAGAAGGGCGGGAACCTGCGCGCTGCCGGTGCTCGGCGGCTTGGCCGTGCTGCTGGGGTGCGTGTGGGTGGGGGCGACGGACGCCATTGGTTCGACCTCGCCGACGCTGCTGCCGGCGGCGGGCTGGGCTCCTGGAGCCCGGTGGTGGTCTGGACCGTCCTGCTGCTGGCCTACTGCTACGTCGGCGAGCGTGCTGCCGGTCGGCGTGCTGCTCCAACCGCGCGACCTGCTCAACAGCGGCCTGCTGTTCCTGACGATGGCGGCTCTGGTGGTCGGGGCGCGGCGTCGCCGGGGCGACCGGGGCGGCGACCTGGAGGCGCCCCGACGATCGTCTCCGCGGCCGACCGGCCCGTCGACGCCCCGGCGATCCTGCCGTTCCTGTTCGTCACCGTCGCCTGCGGGGCGTGCAGCGGGTTTCACTGCCTCGTCGCCAGCGGGACCAGCAGCAAGCAGCTCAAAAGCGAACTGGACGCCCGCGCCGTCGGCTACGGCGCGATGCTGGCGGAGGCGTTCCTGGCGGTCCTGGTGATCCTGGCCTGCACCGCGGGGCTGGGAATGGACGCCGCCCTGCCGCGAGCCGACGGTCCGCCGTCGGGCCTCGCGCCGCAGGAGGCGTGGCGGGCGGTCTATGCAGCCCGGGGCGGGAGTTGGAAGCGACTTCAACCTGCGGAGACATGATCGGCGCGTTCGTCGACGGCGGGGCGAACTTTTTGAATCGGCTGGGGATCCCGGCGTGGTTCGGCGTGGGCCTGATCGCCACCACCGTCGCCGGGTTCGCGGCGACGACGCTGGACAGCGCCACCCGGCTGCAGCGGTACGTCGTGCAGGAACTGGCGGCGGGGCTGGCGGAGAAATCGCCCGTCTTCGATCCGTTGACCGGCCGGCACCCGGCGACGCTGGTCGGCGGTGCTGGCCGGCGGGGCGATCGCGATGCTGCCGGCCGCGGGCATGGGCGTACGGCACCGGCGGACTGATTTTGTGGCCGCTGTTCGGGGCGACGAACCAATTGCTCGCGGGGTTGGCGTTCCTGGTGATCGCCTTCTATCTGCACCGCCGCCGCAAGCCGGTCTGGTGGCTCATCCCGGCCGCGGCGCTGATGATCGCGGTCCCGGCCTGGGCGATGGCCGTGCAGGTCTTCACCCCCGGAGACCGGCTGGATCGCCAAGGAGCACTGGCTGCTGGCGGCGATCGGCGTGGTCGTGCTGGTGTTGGAGGGCTGGGTGCTGGCTGAAGCGGTCCTGGCATGTGGCCGCGGGTGCCCCATGAACCGGCGAGCGCGGGGGCGTCAGCCGCCCGACGCGGTTCGCAGCTCGGAACGCACGGGGGGCTGCCGCCCACGCTCGCCGAGTCCGGTGTCGCGGAATTTCGCTCTGCGCGGGAGAATCTGCACCCGGTTGCAAAATTTCTCTTCAAGTCGCCTTGGGGCTTCGCGGCCGAAGCACTACACCCCCGCCCGCACGGCGGCGTCACTCTCCCCACCGCTCGCTCCCCGCCGGCACCGGCCGTGCGGGGATCGCACGACGCGACGCCGCCCGCTCCCTCGGCACAACTCATTCCCGTTTCACACCGGACTTCGTCGGCTCCCCTCCCCCTCGTGGGAACAGGGGCCGCCGGCGGCCGGACCACGCAAGGACTGCCCCCATGGCCCGGTTCACCACTCTGGCCCGTTCCCTCAAGTGTCTTCCCGAAGAAGGCCGTCCCGCCCTCGCCGGCGCCGGCATCGTCGCCCTGTCCACCGGGTGCTGCTGCGGCGCCGGCGGCGGGTACGGCAGCTACTACGGCGCCCCCGGCGGCGGCGGCTGCGACAGCGGTCAGTGCGGCGGCGGCGGGTACGGCGCCGGCTACGGCGCCCCGATCTACCCGCAGGGCGCGATGGCCGCCCCGATGGGACCGACCGCCGCCGCCCCGGTCTACTACCAGACCGCCGCCGCCCCCAGCCTACTACGCCGCCCCGCAGACCGCCGCCGCCCCGGTCAACTGCGTGCCGACGTACTGAGCCGGCCCGTGCCGGGGGCCGCGCCGGTCCGTCGTCGCCCCGCGCGGTCCGCGTCCCCGAGGGGACGGCGTCGCCTGTCGGCGACGGCGAACCGGGCGTAGGATGCGAACCCGTTTTCGCACCCAGTCTCCCGTCCGATGTCCGCGACGATCGCCCCGTCCCCCCCGCAGCGGGCACCGTCTCCGTCTCCTCGGGAGCGGATGCACTCCAGATCGTCCCGCACCCGCACCCCGCGTTAAAGCGGACAAAGCGCAGCCCGTCGCCGAGATCAACGCCGCCCTGCGGCGCCACGTTTCGGAGATGTTCGAACTGATGTACGCCCACGAGGGCGTCGGTCTGGCGGCCACGCAGGTCGCCCGTCCGTGGCGTCTGTTCGTGGTCAACCCGACCGGCGAGGCCGACGAACGCGACCAGGAACGTGTCTTTATCAATCCGGAGATCGTCCGCCGCACCGGCAGCGAGACGGCCGAGGAAGGCTGTCTGAGCCTGCCCGAAGTGTTCGGCGACGTCCGCCGGGCGAAGTCGATCACCGTGGAGGCGTTCGACCTGAACGGCGAACTATTCACGCTGGAACTGGACGAACTGCCCGCCCGCGTGGTGCTGCACGAGTTCGATCATTTGGACGGGGTGATGTTCCCCGATCGCATGACGCCCGCCGAACAGGCCAAGGCCGCCTCCAAACTGGCGGACTTCGAGCACGCCTGGCGCAAGGGCCAACGCACCGGCGAGATCCCAGAGGATCGCGCCCTGCTCAAGTCATTTGAGGCGTTCAAGCTGTGACCGAACATCCAGCTGTGACTGACCATGCCGACGGCGTGGACCCCAACGTTCAGCGCCTCCCGCCACCCCATGCGGTGACCGACGCGGACGGCTTCGCCCGCCGGGCGAACGTCGTCGGCGGCTGGGCCTTGGTCCTGCTGGGCGGCGCCGGAGTCGCGATCTGCGGTCTGGCCGCCGGCTTGGCCCCGGTCCTCGCCCGCTGTTGCTACCTGATCGGAGACAAACCGTCCTTCACCGCGGCGACGGCGCAGCGCGGGCGGAGACAACGCGCTCGCGGCGTTGTGGTGCTTCGCCGGAACGCTCGTCGGCGGCGTGTTGCTGTACCGTTCACGTCCTCGTTGAGGCGTTCAAGGGGGGGCCGGCCTTGGTTCTTGTCTCTTGGAACTTGATGCTCCCCCCATGCGCGTCCTCTTCCTCGGCACCGGCACCTTCGGCGAACCGGCGTTCCGGGCGCTGCATGGGTCTCGGCACGACCTTGTCGGCCTCGTCACCCAGCCGGATCGCGGCGGGAAGGGCAAGCACACCGCCGCCCCGCCGTTGAAAGCCGCCGCGGACGACCTCGGCGTGCCGGTGTTCCAACCGCCGAAGGTGAACCTCGCGGATAGCCTCGCCCGTTTGCGCCAGTTCGAAGCCGACGCCTTCGTCGTCGCGGCGTACGGGCAGATCCTCAGCGAACGCCTGCTGGGCGTGCCGCGGTTGGGGGCGTTCAACCTGCACGCCTCCCTGCTGCCGAAGTTCCGCGGCGCCGCCCCGATCCACGCCGCGATTCGGACGGGGGAAGAGGAGACGGGCGTGACCATCTTCCGCATCGTGCGTCAACTGGACGCCGGGCCGGTGCTGGGGGCGGAGGCCACCGCGATCGGCCGATCCGAAACCGCCGGCGACCTGCACGATCGCCTCGCCGCCCTCGCCGCCCCCCTGACGCTGGAAGTGCTGGACGCCCTGGACGCCGGCACCGCGGTGCCCGTGCGGCAGGATCACGACCTCGCCACCCACGCCCCGCAGATGGAAAAGGCCGAGGGGCGGATCGACTGGACCCGCAGCGCCGCCGCCGTCGGCCGGCACGTCCGCGGCATGAGCCCCTGGCCGGGGGCGTTCTCCCAGTTCGAACCCGGCGGCTTGCAGGCGAAGGGCGGCAAACCGGCCCGCTGCGTGTTCGAAGCGGTCGACGCCGTCCCCGGCGACGGCGGGCAGCCCGGCGAAGTCACCGACCGCGCCGGCGAGATGATCGTCGCCTGCGGGTCCGGCGCCGTGCGGGTGCGCTCGATCAAGCCGGCCGGCAAACGGACGATGACCGGCGGGGAGTTCCTCCGCGGACGCGGCGCCGGCCGGTTCGCCTGACCCCCGCCCTGCTTGGCCGCCCCGGGCGACCCCACTACACTGCGCGACCGGCCGCCCCGCACCCCTCCGCCGACGTTCGTTCGCTGAACACGCGCGGGGTCTGTCGGACCGGTTTGCGACTCCGTCCCCGCTGCGAAACGACCCCGATGGCCTCCGGCACCCTCGCCACGCCCGAAGCCCGCATCCACGACGCGACGCACTCGCGGAACGGTCAAGCCGGCCAGTCTTCTGATGAACCGGGGAGCCTCGACGACGCCGAACTGAAGGACTGGTTCGAGTCCCTCGAAGACGTGTTGCACCGCCACGGCTCCGTCGAAGCGACCCGGTTGCTCCGCCGACTGGACGGCTACGCCCGCAGGCACGGCGTCGAGCTGCCGTTCGATCCGACCACCCCCTACGTCAACACGATTCCGCCGGAGCGCCAGCCGGAGTACCCCGGCGATCTGGAGATCGAACGCAAGATCCGCAGCCTGATCCGCTGGAACGCCGCGGCGATGGTCGTCCGCGCCAACAAGGGAGACAAGGGCGTCGGCGGACATATTTCGACCTACGCCAGTTCCTGCACGCTATATGAAGTCGGCTTCAACCACTTCTTTCATGCCCGCACCGAAGATCACCCCGGCGACTTCATTTACTTCCAAGGCCACGCCGCCCCGGGGATGTATTCGCGGGCCTTCCTGGAAGGCCGGTTCGACGAATCGCACCTCGATAACTTCCGTCAGGAACTGCCCCGCGGGACCGGCCTGTCCAGCTACCCGCATCCCTGGTTGATGCCGGACTTCTGGCAGTTCCCCACGGTGAGCATGGGCCTCGGCCCGATCACCAGTATTTATCACGCCCGGTTCCTGCGGTACTTGAAAAACCGCGGGCTGCTGGCGAACGATAAAAGCACCTGCTGGGCGTTCCTCGGCGACGGGGAGATGGACGAGCCGGAATCGCTGGGCGCCATCACGCTGCCGGTCCGCGAGAACCTCGACAACCTCGTCTGGGTCGTGAACTGTAACCTGCAACGCCTCGACGGCCCCGTCCGCGGGAACGGCAAGATCGTGCAGGAGTTGGAAGGCATCTTCCGCGGCGCCGGCTGGAACGTCGTCAAGTGCCTGTGGGGCACCGGCTGGGACGAATTAATCGCCAAGGATCACACCGGCAAGCTCGCCGCGAAGCTGGAAGGCACCGTCGACGGGGAGTTTCAACGCCTCTCCACCGCCCCCGGCGCCGTCGTCCGCGAAGCGTTCTTCGCCAACGACCCGGAACTGCAGCGCCCTCGTCGCCGATATGAAGGACGAGGAGCTCGAAAAACTCCGCCGCGGCGGCCACGACCCGAAAAAGGTCTACGCCGCCTATCAAACCGCCACGGATCGCAACGGCCGCCCGACGGTCGTGCTCGCCCAAACGGTCAAGGGCTACGGCCTGGGCGAGGCCGGCGAGGGTAAGATGGTCGCCCACAATCAAAAGAAGATGAACGAGGAGCAGCTCAAGGCGTTCCGCGATCGCTTCCACGTCCCCGTCAGCGACGTCCAGTGCGACGCCGCGGAGTTCTATAAACCGGCTGCCGACTCGCCGGAGATGAAGTACCTGACGGAGCATCGCGAAACGCTCGGCGGCTCCATGCCCCGCCGCCTGGCGGAGCACGAAAAGCTGGAGATCCCGCCGCTGGAGAAGTTCAAAGGCTTCTTCCAGGGCACCGGCGACAAGATGGTCAGCACGACGTTCGTCCTCGGCCAATTGCTGCAAAAGGTCCTGCTTAAGGATAAGGCGATCGGCGAGCGGATCGTGCCGATCATCCCCGACGAAGCTCGCACCTTCGGGTTCGAAGGGCTGTTCGCCCAGGTGGGGATTTATTCGCCCGAAGGGACAGCTTTACGAGCCGGTCGACCGCAACGTCTCGATGTATTACAAGGAGGCCAAGGACGGCCAACTGCTGGAGGAGGGCATCAACGAGGCCGGCGCCATGAGCAGCTTCGTCGCCGCCGGCACCGCGTACGCCAACGTCGGCGTGCCGATGATTCCGTTCTACGTCTACTACAGCATGTTCGGCTTCCAGCGGGTCGGCGACCTGATCTGGCTGGCCGGCGACAGCCGCGCGAAGGGCTTCCTGTGCGGCGGCACCAGCGGTCGGACCAGCCTGAACGGCGAAGGCCTCCAGCACCAGGACGGCCATTCCCCGCTGATGGCCACCACGGTCCCGAACCTGCGGGCCTACGACCCGGCGTATAACTACGAACTCGCGATTATCGTGCAGGACGGCCTCCGCCGGATGTACGGCGAGGGCGAAGACTGCTTCTACTATCTGTCCGTCTACAACGACGGCGACTATACCATCCCGGCCAAGCCGGACGGCTGCGAAGAGGGGATCCTCCGCGGGCTCTACAAGTTCAAGTCCGTCGACGGCGCCGGTTCTCAACAGCGGGGCCGCGTGCAGTTGTTCGGCAGCGGGCCGATCCTCGAATACGTCGCTGCGGGCCCAGAGATCCTGGCCGAGAACTACGGCGTCGGCAGCGACGTGTGGAGCGTGACCAGCTACAGCGAACTGGCCCGCGACGCCCGCGCCGTCACCCGCCACAACCGCCTGCACCCGACGGACGACCCGCAGCAAAGCTACCTCGAACAGATGTTGCCGACCGACGCCGGCCCGTTCGTCGCCGCCAGCGACAACGTCCGGCTCGTGCAGGACCAGATCCGCGAGTGGGTGCCCGGCCGCTACGTCGCGCTGGGCACCGACGGCTTCGGCCGCAGCGAGACCCGCGCGCGCCCTCCGCCGGCACTTCGAGATCGACGCCGAGTGCGTCGCCTACGCCGCCCTCGACGCCCTCGCCGCCGACGGCGAACTTCGACGCGAAAGAACTCCCCGGCGTCTTGAAAGACCTCGGCGTCGACCCGGACAAAGTCGACCCGATGGTCGCCTGACGCCCCCGTCTCCTCCTCGTAACGCGGAGGCCCGGCCGGGCCTCCGCTTTACGCTCACGATCACTCTCCCGTCCCCCATGGCGACCGCATTCAATCTGCCCGAAGTCTCCGAAGGGGTGGAGGCCGCGGATATCTCGGAGATCCTCGTCGCCGTCGGCGATCGGGTCGGAGCAGGGCCAGATGGTGATGGAGGTGGAGACGGAAAAGGCCGTCGCCCCCGTCGAGATCCCCTTCGCCGGCACGATCACGGAGATCCTGCGTCGCGACGGGCGACACCGTCGCCGATCGGCGCGGCGCTGCTGACGTCGAGCAGGCGCGAGACCGCCGACGCCCCGGCGGAGAACGCACCGCCCCCTCCCCCAAGCCGACGACTCGTCGTCGCGTGCGCCCGCCTCAAGAAGTCGCCCGCACGCGACCCCGCCGAGCGCGATCAAGCGTCGCCACCGCGCAGCGTACGCCACCGCGGAGCAGACGACCGCCCGCCCGCCCCCGCCGCGCCCAGCGTGCGGCGGTTGGCTCGCGAACTGGACGTGGATCTTTACGACGTCAGCGGCAGCGCCCGCGGCGGGCGAATCCTTGCGGACGACGTGAAGGCCTTCGCCGAGGGCGGCGGCGCCGGTCGGCGGCGGCGAACCGATTGATCCCCGTCGCGAACGGGGCCGCGGCGGCGTCGATTCCGCCCTCATCCCCGCCGGCGCCGGGGCCATGGCCGCCCCGGACCTGCCGGACTTCAGCCAGTACGGCGTCGTCCGCCGGGAGCGGATGAACAAGATCGCCAAGACCTCCGCGGCCGCATCTGTCCTACGCCTGGCAGACGATCCCGCACGTCACCCAGCACGACGACGCGGACGTCACCGCCCTCGAAGCCGCCCGTAAAACCTACGGCGCCGGCGCCGGCAAGAACGGCCCGAAGGTCACCATGACCGCCATCCTCGCCAAGGCCGTCGCCGGCGTGCTTGAAGCAGCACCCGGTCTTCAATAGCTCGCTGGACCTCGGCAGCGGCGAGATCGTCTACAAAGAGTTCGTCAACGTCGGCATCGCCGTGGACACCGACGCCGGCCTCGTCGTCCCGGTGCTGCGGGACGTGGATCAGAAGTCCATCCTCGAGATCGCCGCCGAACTCACCGAGATCGCCGGCCTGGCCCGCGACCGCAAGCTCGGCATGGAGGAGATGCGCGGCGGAACCTTCACGATCAGCAACCTCGGCGGCATCGGCGGCGGGCACTTCACCCCGATCGTGAACCACCCGGAGGTCGCCATCCTCGGCGTCTCCCGCGGCAAACAGGTCGTCGAACTCAACGACGACCGGCGACGCCGGTGCAGAAACTGATGCTGCCGCTGTCGCCTCAGCTACGACCACCGCGTCGTCAACGGCGCCGACGGCGCCCGGTTCATCAAAAGCCTGAACGTCGCCCTCAGCGACTTCATGTCCCTGTTGGTCAACGCGTAGTCTGCCGTAAGACCCCGCAGCGGCGTTTAGAATCTGCCGCTCCCTCGCCCTGCAGTCGTTCTCGGCCCCGGTTCCACTGTTCGGCGGACCGGCGTTCGGCTGACCGCCACGGCGGGCGGGGGTATCGTCGGCTCGCCCCCGCCGCGATATAAGCCGCCCCGCCCGATGTCGATCCCCGCGTCCTGCCCGATGTGCGGCAGTCCCCGCAGCCAATTCAAACGGTCTCGGTCCACCGGCCGGGCCAAGTGCGATACGTGCGGGGAGGTCTTCGAACCGGACGAGGAGCACGACGACCGCGGGAGCGCACTCGCCGCGCCGCGACCGCGAACCCGCTCCGGCGGCGGTCGGCAAGAGGCGTTCGAAAGGGTGCAGGGTCCCGCGATTTATCTGATCGTGATCGGAGCCCTCGCCCTGCTGGTTAACGTCTGCGGCATCATCCTCGGCGTCACGCTGCTGGCGACGATCCCCGAGGCGAACTTTGAAGCGCCCGAGGACCGAATGACCTTGATGATCCAAACCGGTCTCAGCCCCATCGGGCTGATCGTCAACGGGGTCGTTTTGTTCGGCGGGATTCAGATGCGCAAGCTGGAGAGCCTCGGCTTCGTGCAGGTCGCGGCGGCGCTTTGCGCAATCCCCTGCTGCAACGGGTGTGCGATCCTCGGCAGCCCCGGCGGGATCTGGGCGCTGGTGGTCTTGAACGAGGAAGACGTATCCCGGCACTTCCGTTAAACGCGCGGGTAAACGCGCGGGACCGCCCGCTGTGAAGTCGCGGGGGAGCGGGGCGGAGACGCTGATCCCCCGAGGAACGGACGCCGCGGCGAACCGGCCTGGTCCCGGGGGATGAAGCCCCCGGCCCGCGACCGTAGACTGTCCGTCCACCCCGCTTCCCGCCGCACGACCGACCCCGCCCCGATGGCCCGCGATTTTGTCCTCCCCGAAGTCTCCGAGGGCGTGACCGAGGCCGACGTCTCCGAAGTGCTGGTCGCCGAGGGGGACGCGGTCGAGGCGAATCAGGTCGTCGTCGAAGTCGAGACCGAAAAGGCCGTCGCCCCGGTCGAGATTCCCTTCGCCGGGACGATCGTGAAACTGCTCGTCGCGGCGGGCGACACGGTGGCGATCGGGGCGCCGCTGATGTCCGTCGAACCGACCGGCGCCACGAAGCGGCGACGCAACCCCCGCCGCCGCGGCCGCCCCAAAGACGGACGAACTGCCCACCGCCGCCAACACCCCCGCCGAGACCGCCGACGCCGTCGATCACGACGGCCCGAACCCCGCACCGGCGACTACGACACCGCCGCCGACGGCGTTCGACGACGTCCGCCCCAGGGCTCCCCCACCCCGATAAGCGACCTGCCGGACGGCGCCTACGACGTGGTCGTGCTCGGCGGCGGTCCCGGCGGCTATCCGGCCGCCTTCGACGCCGCCGACCGCGGCATGAAGGTCGCGTTGATCGACGAGAACCCCAAGCCCGGCGGCGTCTGCCTGCGGGTCGGCTGCATCCCGTCCAAAACCCTGCTGCACGTCGCCAAACTGCTGCACGAGGCGGAGGAGGCCGCCAACAGTGGGGCGTGCATTTCGACAAACCGACGATCGACCTGGCCAAGCTGCGGGACTTTAAATCGGGCGTCGTCAATAAGCTCACCGGCGGCGTCTCCCAGTTGGGCAAGGGCCGCGGCGTGGAGATCATCGAGGGCCGCGGCACGCTGACCGGGTCGAACAGCCTTACGGTGAAGGGACCGGACGGGGACGAGCGGGAACTGCACTTTGGTCGCTGCGTGGTCGCGGTCGGCAGCACGCCGGCGGTGCCGAAGATCTTCGACATCGGCGACGACCGCGTGATGGACAGCACCGGCGCCCTTGAATTGAAAGACGTGCCGGAGAAGTTACTGGTCGTCGGCGGCGGTTACATCGGCCTCGAAATGGGCAGCGTCTACGCCGCCCTCGGCTCGAAGGTGACCGTCGTCGAGATGACCGACGGCCTGCTGCCCGGCGCGGACCGGGACCTCGTCAAACCGCTGCAAACCCGCATCGAACAGAGCTTCGACCGGGTGTTGATGAACACGAAGGTCGAATGCTCTCGAGGCGACGAAGGCCGGCATTGACGCGACCCTGCTCCAGACGCAGAGAGACCAGGACCGGAGACGTTTCGACCGCGTCCTCATCTCCATCGGCCGCCGGCCCAACGGCAAAACCTGCGGCGTGGAAACGACGGGGGCGGAGGTGGACGACCGCGGCTTCGTCACCGTCAACCGCCGCATGGAGACCGCGGACCCGAATATCCTCGCCGTCGGCGACGTCGCCGGGGAACCGATGCTGGCCCATAAAGCGACCCGCGAGGCGAAGATCGCCGATCGAAACGATCGCCGGCGAGGACGCCGTCTTCGATAATCGCGGCATTCCCGCGGTCGTCTTCACCGACCCCGAACTGGCCTGGGTCGGCCTGACCGAGACCGAGGCCGAGCGCGACGGCGTGAAGGTGACGGTCGCCCGCTTCCCCTGGGGCGCCAGCGGCCGGGCCCAGACGATCGACCGCACCGAGGGCCTGACGAAATTAATCTGCGACCCCGACACCGGCCGCATCCTGGGCGTGGGCATCGTCGGCGCGAACGCCGGCGAACTAATCGCCGAGGGCACCTTGGCGGTCGAGATGGGCGCCGTCGCCGCGGACCTCGCGGAGACGATCCACGCCCACCCGACGCTGTCCGAAACCCTGATGGAAAGCGGCGAAGCGGTCTTCGGCCAAGCGACCCATTACTTCAAAAAGAAGCGGTGAGCGGCGAGAACGTCGACCTGCCTCCGGAACCGTTCAGGGGCGGCTGATGCTCCACGCGCCGACTCTGCGTCCGGCGATGCACATGGCGAGGGGGGGATCACTTCAGCGATAGGCGTCAAATCAGCACGGCGGCTCTTCACGCGGAGGCCATTATAGAGTGGGCCGAAGTCGAGACGGACGCTCTGCGGCAGGTCTTGGGCGAAGAAAGAACGGCCCCCGCAGCACCCGACGGCGGCTAGACTGGGTGGATGAGCGACCCCGCCCCGACGATGATCCACGACTGGACCAGCGTGCCCTCGTTCGTTTGGGGCGACTTTCACGCTGGCTGGATCGGGGAGCTTCGCAAGCAACTCAACGGCGGGGTTCTGTCGGACCCGTTCTATGCCGTCGCGGAGACGCAGGGCGGGTTGACCGTCGAATCCGCCGAGTCGCCCGATGGAAATGGTTTGAGCGACGACCACGACGACCCGGTGGGCGGACGGCGATTTGTGGGGGACCTGCTGAGTCTCCGTGAAGGGCACGGGTCCGACGGCGGCGGCGGTCTGGCCGTGGCGGAGGCTCCGCCGCACACCCGCTTGACGCTGCAGGCGCCGACCCCGACCGCCGTCCGCCGAATCTTGATCCGCCACGCGAGCGGGGACCGGGTCGTGGCGCTGATCGAACTCGTCTCGCCCGGCAACCGCGACGGCCGCCGGAAGATCGAGTCGTTCTGCGATCACATCGAGGCGGCGGTGGGCGGCGGCGTGCACGTCCTGCTGGTGGACCTGTTCCCGCCGACGAACCTGCTGCCCGACGGGATTCAGGGGGCCGTCGCGGAGCGGTTCGGGATCGACTACGATCCGCCGCCGGACGAGCCGCTGTGCTGCGCCGCGTACCGCGCCGCCGGGCCGGCGACGACCAGCTTTATCGAGCCGTTGGCCGTCGGGGCGCCGGTCCCGACGATGCCGCTGTTCCTGACCACAGACCGGTACGTCAACCTCCCGCTCGCCGAGAGCTACGCCGAAGCGTTCGGCCCCACCCCGCGGAAGTACAAGGCGCTGCTGGATCCGGCCGCGGCTCCGGCCTGAGCGACGATCCGGCCGCCCGCGGCCCGTCCGCAGTCGGTAGAATCCCCGCATGGCCGCTCCGCCCCCCGCCGCTGTGGACGACTGGACCCGCGTGGACGCGGGCACGTTCCACGACTTCCATCAAAGCTGGTTAACTCACCTGACCGAAACGTTGAACGGGGGGCGTTTACCGCCCGGCTTCTACGCCCAAGCCGAACGACGCTTCGGAGAGGTCACCGGCGGGGAGCACGAGAACGACGTGCTCGCCCTCGAAGTCCCGGCGACCGACGGCTGGGGGAACCCCGTGATCGACGGGGCGGACGGCGACGGCGGCGACGTCGCCCTGCTGGAGGCCCCGCCCAAGGCGGCCGTCGAGACCGACCTATCCACCAAAACGGACGCCGAATACTACGCCGCCAAACGCAGCCGTCTGGCGATCAAACGGGGGATCGACCACCGGATCGTCGCCCTGATCGAGATCGCCTCCCCCGGCAACAAAGACCGGGCGGCGTCGGTGGCCCGGTTCGTCGCCAAAGCCGTCGAGGCGATGGAGGACGGCGTTCATCTCGTCCTGCTCGACCTGCTTCCGCCCGGCCCCGCGGACCCGTCCGGCTTGCACGGGGCGGTGCTGACGGACCTCGGGGAGTCGTACGAGCCGCCCCCGGGCAAACCGCTGACCGCCGCGGCCTACCGCAGCGGGATCCAGTGGCGGGCGTTCGCGGAACCGCTGGCCGTGGCCGATTCGCTGCCGACGGTCCCGCTGTTCCTCACCCCGCGGCACCACGTCCCCCTGCCGCTCGCCCCGAGCTACGGGCGGGCCCGGGGGGGGATGGGCTTCTTCTGGGACGAGGTGCTGCGCGGCGTCCGCGACGCGTTGCGGCGGGGCTGAGCGATGTCCCTGTTCGCCGAAGCCGAAGCCGACCACGCGGAGGCGGCCCAGCCGCTCGCCGCTCGGATGCGCCCCGCACCCTCGATGAATTCGCCGGGCAGTCGCACCTCCTCGGCGAAGGGAAATTGCTGCGGCGGATGCTCGCGGCGGACCGCGTCGGCAGCGTGATCCTGTTCGGCCCGCCGGGCGTCGGGAAGACGACGCTGGCCCGGCTGATCGCGGGCCGCTCCGCGGCGCACTTTGAAGGACTCAACGCCGCCGCGGTGGGGGTGAAAGAGGTGCGGGCGGTGCTGGGCGCCGCCGCGGATCGTCTCGCCGCGTCGGGAACGCGCACGGTGCTGTTCCTCGATGAAATCCACCGTTTCAGCCGGTCCCAGCAGGACGTGTTACTGCCGGACGTGGAAGCCGGCCGCGTGGCGCTGGTGGGGGCGACGACGGCGAATCCGTACTTCGCCCTCGTCGGGCCGCTGCTAAGTCGGTCGACGATTTTTGAATTGAAGCCGCTGTCGACGGAGGAGATCGTCGCGGTGCTCAATCGGTCGCTCCGCGACCGGGAGCGGGGGCTGGGCGACGCGGACGTGACCGTCGAGCCGGCGGCGCTGCGATTCCTGGCAGAGATCTGCGAAGGCGACGCCCGACGCGCGCTGACGGGGTTGGAAGTCGCGGTGCGAAGCGCCGCGGCGCCCGATCAGGCGGGCCGGGCGAGCGTCACGCTGGCGGACGCCGAGGAGAGCGTGCAGCGAAAAAGTTTGCACCACGACGCCGCGGGGGACGAGCACTACGACGTGATCTCCGCGTTCATTAAAAGTATGCGGGGCTCGGACCCGGACGCGACGATCTATTGGCTCGCGCGGATGTTAAGCGCCGGGGAGGACCCGCGGTTTCTGGCCCGCCGGATCGTCATCTGCGCCGCCGAGGACGTGGGCAACGCCGACCCGCAGGCGTTAATCCTCGCCCAGAGCGCCGCGGCGGCGTTGGAGTTCGTCGGGATGCCGGAGGGCCGCATCCCGCTCGCACAAGCGGCGGTGTACGTCGCCACGGCGCCCAAGTCGAACGCGAGCTATCAAGCAATCGACGCGGCCCTGGACGACGTCCAATCGCACCGCATCCTATCGGTTCCCCCGCACCTCAAAGACCCCCGCAGCGGCGGCAGCCGACAGGAGCCGGCGAAGGGCGACTATCTTTATCCGCACGACGCCCCTAGCGGCCGGGTCGAGCAGGACTATCTCCCGGAGCCGCGGACGTTTTACCACCCGACGGGGCGGGGCGCCGACCGGCGGGACCGGGACTGACTAAACCGCGTTCGATCGGAGCGGTCGGCTCCCGCGGGCCGGACAATCCGGTACTCTGGAGTCGCTCGCCCCCCCGCCTGGAGATCGACCGATGAGCGTCGCCCATTCTGTCGCACCCCGTCGGGTGCTGCTTGCCACGGATCATTCGCCGGAGTCGCGGGCGGCGGTCCGCACGTTGGCGAAACTGTCGTTTCCGACGCCGCCGGAGGTGACGGTGGTGCATGCGCTCACGGTGCCGCGGATGGCGACCGGCTTGGGGCCGCGGGCGGTGCCGGACGCGACGCTCGAACGGATGCACGCCGCCAAGACGGAGGCGAACGCCGCGGACGTCGCCGTGTTGGCCGCCGCCGGTCGAGCGGCGAAGGGGGTCGTGCGGCGGGGCGCCCCGGCGGACACGATCCTCGCCGAAGCCGAGGCCGTTGACGCCGACCTCATCGTCGCCGGCGCCGTGGGACAGTCGGCTTTGGAACGGTTGCTGTTGGGGTCGGTGTCGGACCGCATCGCCTCGCAGTCCGTCTGTTCCTCGCTGATCGTGCGGCCGACGGGGTGGGCGGAGGAGGACCGGCCGCCGCGGCTGATGGTCGCCGTCGACGAGACGGACGCCTCCCGCCGGGCCGTGGAGACGCTGGCCTCGATGATCTGGCCGGCGGGCACGACGGCGGCGGCGGTCTCCGTCATGCAGACCTTTGATACGTTCGTGCCGGACTTCAACGGCGGGATCCCCAACCTGTGGGACGAGTTGCGGGCGACCTCGGAGCGGCGCCTGGCGGAGGTCGCCGCCCCGCTGGAGGCCGCGGGGCTGACGGTGACCACCGACCTGCAAACCGCCGCTCACGTCGGGGAGGAACTGTGCCGCCGCGCCCGCACCCACGGGGCTGATCTGCTGGCGGTGGGCGACCACGGCGGCAGTCGGACGATGAAGTTTCTGATCGGCAGCGTGTCCCGGTATGTGCTGCGACACAGCGGGAGTTCCGTCTGGGTCTGCCGCGGCTCGGCTGGCTGACGGGCTCGGCGGCCTGAAGGGCTCGGCTGGCTGACGGGGTCGGCTGGCTGATGAGTCCGGCTGGCTGACGGGGCTGCGGCGGGGCGGTAAGCTGTCGCCCGTGTCCCTCCGCCCCGCCCTCGCCGGACCTGCCCTGTGCCGCGTGGCGTTCCTGCTGGTCGCCGCGGCGTCGACCACCGCGTCCCTCGCCCGGGAGATCCCCCTCGCCCCGCCCGGCCCGCGGGAGTTCGTGCTTGATACAGCGAACCTGCTGGACGACGCGGCGGAGACCCGTCTTCGCACCCGCTGCGACGCCCTGCTCACCGCGACCGCGACGCCGATTGTGGTGGTGACGGTCCCGTCCGTCCGGGCCGCGGGCGGGACGGGAACCGGCGCCGCCGCGGTGGAGCGGTTCGCCCGCCAGTTGTTCAATCAGTGGGGCGTCGGGCAGGCGACGGTGAACGGACGGGACTGGAACACCGGCATTCTGCTGGTCGTCTCGCCCGGGGATCGGGCGGCCCGGATTGAACTGGGCGCCGGCTGGGGACGCCGTGAGGACGCGACCGCCCATCGGATCACCGAGGAGTATCTCGTCCCGAACTTCCGCCGCGAACGCTACGCCGAGGGGATCGAAGCGGGCGTGGAGGCCCTGGACGCGATGGCCCGCCAGCTCGAATTGCCGCCCCCGCCGACGCCCTGGTGGTACTGGCCGGCGCTCGCCGCGGGGCTTGGGCTGACGGTTTTTACGGTGGTGTCGCTGATCCGCAACGGCGCCAGCGGCTGGGCCTGGGCCTTCTGGGCGGTCGTGTTCGCCTTCATCGGCTGGACGCTGTATTCCCTGGTGACGAACCGCAACTCCGACGGCGGCGGCGGGTTCGGGGGCGGATCGTTCGGCGGCGGCTTCTCCGGCGGCGGCGGGGCGACCGGCTCGTGGTGACTCCTGGTGAATAGTGGTGAGTTGTGGTGAATTGTCCGTGGGACTGAACGGGGGACTAAGTCCGTGAAACGTGCCGCCGATCTGTTCGACGACGCCGCCCGGGAGCGGGTGCGGGCCGCGGTGGCCGCCGCGGAGCAGACCACTTCCTGCGAACTGGTTCCCGTGGTGGCGACCGCTTCCGGGCGATACGACCGGGCGGAGGACGTGGTGGGTCTGTGGCTGGCCTGCGGGGCGGCGATCGCGGTCTGGTTGCTGTGGCCGCACGCCGTGGGCGCCGGCGCGGGCCATCGCGCCGGAAGCTGGGACGCCCCGTCGGCGTGGGTCGGGCCGACGGTTCTCGTACTCTCGACCGCGGCCGCGTTCACCCTCGGGGCGTGGCTGGCCGGGCGCATCGGCTGGTTGCGGCGGCCGTTCGTGCCGGCCGATCAGGCGGCGGACGAGGTGAACGCCGCGGCCCGCCGGGCGTTCTTCGATCGCCGCGTGCACCACACCGCCGGGGCGACCGGGGTGCTGCTGTTCGTCAGTCTGTACGAACGTCGGGCCGTCGTGCTGGCGGACCGGGCCGTGGTGGAGGCGCTGGGCGAGGGCTTCACCTGCGAGACCTGTGCCGTGCTGACCGCCGGCCTGAAGCGGGGCGCCGTCGCCGACGCCCTGTGCGACGCGATCGCCGAAGCCGCCCGCCGCCTCGCCCCGGTCCTCCCCCGGGCGGCCGACGACCGCGACGAACTCTCCGACGCCCTCGTCCTGCTGGACGAGCCCGGCCAATGAGTGCCTCCCCCGTCGGCCGCCTGCCGCTCCGCGTCGCGGCGTGGGCCTTGAGCCTCGTGATCGTCGCCGCGTTGGGGGCGAGCGTGGCGCTGGCATACGCCCGCAGCACGGCGTTGACGGACGTGACCGTCACCGCGGTCGACGCCGCCGCGGAGCCGCGCGACCACCTGTTGCCCTTCGTCCGGCAGCAGGAGGCCCTGCCGGATTACGAGGTGCGGCTTCGCGGGCACGGGCTGTTCAACACGCGGTCGCTGGGCGTGAAACGGGATCGCTCCGCCGCCGACGGGCTGCGGTGGGCGGTCGAGCCGCCTGTCGCGCTGACGGAGATCGCCGCCGTGGACCTGCGGGACCGTGACGCCGCCCTCTCCGACGCCCTCGCGTCCGTCCCGGCGACCCCGGCGGGGGCGACGGAGGGGAACTACCGCTTCGCCTTCGAGACAAACCGGTCGTGGCAGGCCGGCACGGACGCCTTCTTCGCGACGGCAGTCGGTAAGGCGTTGACGGCGGGGCTGACGATCGCCGTGGTCCTCCTGATCCTGACCGTGCTGTGCCTTTAGAAGCGTACCACGCCGCTCCGGCCGCTCCGCTGCGCATCGCGCCCGCCGATCTCGCCGCCGACGCGACGCGGGACGCCGTCCACGCCCGCGTCTGCCGCACGGCTTTGACCGAGCCGGGTTGGTGCGTGTTGAACCTGGGCGCCGGGAACCCGGGGTTCGATTCCGTCGCCTTCCGACGGGGGATGCTGGGCCTGATCGCGGGGCTGTCGGAACGTCATCGGAGGCGGACGGGGGAGCCGCTGGCGGTGGCCTCGGCGATGCGGTTCGATCAGCAGACGACCACCCGCCCGCATCTGGACGGCGGGCCGGAGCAAAGCTTGCTCCTGCTGGGATACGAGCCCACGGCGGTCGATTCGACCTTCGCCGCCCACGACCTCGCCCGGTTCGCCGCCGATCGCGGGCTGACCCCCGCGGAGGCGCTAACCCGGTACAATCCGCTGCTTCCCGTCGCCTCCGACCCGTGGCTCCCCTATGCAACCGCCGCAGCGGACTTCGACCCCGCGACCTGGCGGATTGTGGCGGTGAACAACTCCGGCGCCGCCCCGCCGGCCGACGCCGACGCGGCCCCGGTCTGGCGGGGCGTGCTGCACACCGCCGCTGTCCCGCGGCCGGACCCGTCGGCCCGGCGGGTGGTGAACTCCGTGATGCTCGCGCCGGCGTCGCTGGCCCCGGCCCCGCTGGCGGCGGACGACTTGGAGCGGTTCGCTTCGACCGCCCCCGTGCTCCGCCCAGCTGCTGCCTGAAGATGACGCCTGATCCGGTTCCTGACACGCCGCCGTCGATGCGGCAGCGGATGCTCGCCGGCGAGTTGTATCTCGCCGACGATGCGGAATTGGTCGCCCTGCGTCGGCGGGCGACGCGGCTGTGCGTCGCGCACGCCGCGGCGGAGCCGGCGGACGACGACGGCCGGGCGGCGATTCTCGGGGAGCTGTTCGGGGCGCTGGGCCCCGGGGCGGAGGTCACGCCGCCGTTTCGCTGCGACTACGGCGTGCATCTCTCGGTCGGCGAGCGGTTTTATGCGAACTTCGGCTGCGTGATCCTGGATTGCGCCGCCGTGACGATCGGCGACCGCGTGCTGCTGGGGCCGGGGGTGCAGATTTACGCCGCGACCCACCCGCTGGACGTGACGACGCGGGCGCGGGGGCTGGAGTCCGCGGCGCCGGTGACGATCGGCGACGACGTCTGGATCGGCGGCGGGGCGATTCTATGTCCGGGGGTGACGGTGGGGGCCGGCTCGGTGATCGGGGCCGGCAGCGTGGTGACGAAGGACGTGCCGGCCGGCGTGATCGCCGCCGGCAACCCCTGTCGCGTGCTGCGGCCAGCGCCGGGGGCGACCGGATGACCCGACCGCTGACCCCCGGGGAGCGCCGCGGGCGCCGGTGGTTTCTCGGCCTCGCCGGACCGGTCGCGGTCTACATGACCTGGGGCGTGGTCGCCACGCTCGCGGCGGGCGCGTTCCGCTGGACGACGGCGGTGGACGCCGGATTGGTGGCGGCGTTGATCCTCCTGTGGGGGCGGTTCAACCTGTTCAAGGAGGCGACCGCCGAGTTGCGTTGGTGGACCGCGGCGCTGCTCGCCGTGACGGGCGCGTACCCGCTGTGGGTGTTGGGGTCTGCCGCCGTGCAATTGGTGTTTGGCGGAGAGGACGCGGCGGGATCCGTCGGCGATCGGTTGATTCTTCTGGCGGAATTGCTCGGCCCGTTGATGGCGGCTCTGGCCCTGCCGTCGCTCTGGAAGGTGGCGACGGCGGCGGCGCTGTGGTGGCGGTCGGACGTGATCCTGTACCTGAACGGGGCGGCGTCGCAGGACGACCGACCGCGCATCCACGCCGTCAAATAACCGGCTGCCCAGCAGGTAACCGGCTGCCCAGCAGGTGACCGGCGGCTCAGCGGGTGCGTCCTCCAGGTTCTCGAAGCTGAACAGGCCGTCGTCCGTCACGGCGCCGCGGAAGGTGCGATCGCCGGCGGCGACGGTCAGCGTCCCGCCGCCCCAGGTCGCGGCGATCGGGTCGGACGCGGAACCGTCCGCGGCCCGATAGAGATGGGCCGCGTGCTCCGCCCAGTCGTGTCGCACGCCGTTCCGCCAGACGCCCAGATCGTGCGGATCGTCGTGCCAATGCACCCCCAGCCACCGCCCGGCGGGTGTTTTGTAGCGGACGACGCCGGCGTTCAATTCCGTCACGTCCACCTCCGCGGCGAGCGCCGCTTTCTGGAAGGCGTCGAACGAGCGGTGCGTCGCCGGTTCGCCCACCTCGATCGCCACGCCGCAGAACGCCCCGCCGTCGCCGGTCGCGCTCAGTACGCGGTGATCGGGGAACCGCGGTTTCTCCCCGCGGGCGACGAGGGCGGTTCCCGCGTCGTCAACTTTTAAAGAGGAACACCCCAGCGGCCGCAACGCGACGAACGTGCGCTCGAACTTCAAGAAGGTCACGCCGTCTTTCATAGAGATCGCCGCCGCGTCCGGGACGACCCACCGCCACGGGCTCGCTCCGTCGGCGCACAGCCAGATCGCCAGCGGCCCGTATTGGCCGACGCGATTCTCCGCGGAGACCTTGCCCGGTTGATAGATCGGCGAGCCGGGGAACAGAGGGTCGGGTCCGGGGGCGCCCTGCACGGTCACGGCGCCGCGGGCGTCGTCGTGAACGAGCAGTTTGAAGCCGCCCACGTCGCCCGGTTCCCCCCGCGACCCCGCCGGCGGCGTGCCGCCGGCCAGCGAACCGAGCTTGAAAGTCTCGCTCAGATAAAGCGTTTCCAGATACGCCGGCGGGTCGCCTGACTCCGGGCTCGTCGTGGCATGATACACCGGCTTGGCGTTGAACAGTTCGACGGGCGTTTTGAACTGTCCGCGGGCGAGGGCGACGACGGCGGCGGGCGGACGGTAGGCGCTGGTGAGCGGGTGCACCTCGTCGGATTCCCAGGCGGCGTCCTCGGCGAACGCGATCGCCGCGGGGGCGTCGCCGAACCAGACCCACAGCATCCGGGCGGCGCTGCCGCCGAACGGCTGGGGATGATTATAATCTCGCTTCGTCGGCCCGCCGAACGCCCCGCGGGAATACTTCACCGCCCCCGCCGCGGATAGCCAGTCCAGGCAGGCTTTCGCGGCTCCCCGCACCTCCGGATCTTTGGCGAAGTCATATAGATTGAGCAGCGGGGGGAAGTCGTGGCCCAGGTAGTTTTCGCTGTCCCACTCGCCCAGCCCCGCCCGGTACAGCTTGGCGGCGTAGGCCAGCAGCCGGTCTTTATAGAGCTGCGTCGTCGCCCGGTTGCCCGTTTCCTCGGCGAATAAATAGACGCTCGTGGTCCGCATCAGCCAGAGGTTGTCGGTGCTGCGGACGTCCACCCAGCTGTTCTTCACGTCAGGCCCCCAGCCGCTTTTCCCCGGTTCGTAGGCCGGGTGCGGGCGGCGGAGCGGGTCCTGCTCCGTCCACGCCTTCGCCCCCTCGAACATGCGGCGGCGATACGCCGGGGCGAAGCGATCCTTCAGCAGGAAATATTTGCGGGTTTGATGTTTAAGGGTGAAGGCCGCGTAAAAATCAATCCCCGCGGTGCGGGCGTGCCAGTCCTTCGCCTGGGCGTCCTCCCGTTGGAGGTCCGTCACGGCCTGCTCCGCGACCGCGGCGTCGCCCGAAACGGCCCGGGCGAGGAGATACCCGTAGGTCCGCTTTTCGTTCTCAAAATAGGTGTTCCCGGGATTCACCTTGCGCGCGGCCAGCGCGGCGAGAACCCGGCGACCGCGGCGGCTATAGTCATCCTCCCAATCCTCCGGCCACACGTTGCGGAGCGCGGCGGGCGGCGGGTCGGCGGAGAGCCACGCTCCCGCGTCGGCCCCCGTAACGGACAGCGCGGCAGCGGCGATGATGACGGACACGGGGCGACTTTCGGACCGGGGCGGGAACCCCCGCAGGATAACGCATCGGCGCTCGTCCACGCATCGACACCCGCCCCCCGCCGATCGGGCGGGCGACCGGGCGGCCGACCGGGCGGGCCGCCGTCCGGCGGCCGGTACACTCGGGAGCGATTCGTCCCCGCTTCGCCCGTCTCCGCTTCGCCCATGCCGTCCGATCAATCCGTGCCGACGACCGCGGCGCCAAAATCTGCGGCTCCACGCTCCGCGGCGCCCTACCGGGTGGGGGTGATGACGATGGAGGTGGAGGGCGACCGGCCGGACGAGTTCGCCCGCCTGACCCGGGCCGCGACCGATCAGTTCGGGGCGACGTTGACGGCGGCGGCGGGAGTTTCGGCGGAGCTGCTCGCCTTTCGCGGGCCGCACCTGGTCCCGGCGGACGGGGCCTACAAGCCGTTGGATTTTCTGCGGATCGGGCTGACGGAGAAGTTGGAGCGCGGCGTGCAATTCCTGCTGATCGTGACGGAGGTGGACCTCGCCAGCGCCGCGTTCACCTACACCGTCGCCCTGCCCAGCCGGCTGACGAACGTCGCGGTGGTGTCCACGAAGCGGCTGGACCCGGCGTTCCGGGGCGAGGCGGGCGAGGCGGGGGCGGGCGGCGAGACGGTCGCCGCGCTGGCGGCCCTGCTGACCCATTCGTTCGGGCATCTGTTGAACCTGGACCATCACCCCGACCCGGGGAACGTGATGTACGACTTCGCCGGCGTTGGGGAGTTGTCGGCGATGACCGCATTGACCGACGCCCAGCGGGCCGGGCTGCGGCGAAACCTGCCCCGGGAGGCCCATGAGCGGTCCACCCCCCGCGGGGCCGGACGGCTGGCGCGGCGGCGTTCGCGACGCGGATGCTGGCGGCGAACGCGGGGGGCGTCGGCGGGGCGGTGTGGCGGGCGAACCCCGTTCGCCTGCTGGGCCGGTTGCCCACGCTGGTCACCACGGGCCTGAGCGTCCTGCTGGTCCTGTTCTTCAGCCCGGAGCCGTGGGACGTGGGCAGCACGGTGGAGCTGTACCAACTTGGGTTGTTCGGGGCGGTGGCGGTGGGCGGGGCGACGGCGGCGCTGTATCGGGCGTTCGCGTTCGGGGCGACTCTGGGCCGCGGGCGGACGCTGGCCGAGAGCGCCGTGGTGACCGCCGCCGCCACCCTGCTGAGCCTCGCCCTGACGATGACCCTGCTGTTCGCCCTGTTCGCGGGGCTGGTCTGGCTGGGCGCCGCCACGGTGTTCCCCCGCCGGCTGATGGAGACCTGGCCGACGGTGGACCCGGCGGTGCGAACCGCGGACCACCTCAAGCTGAGCCTGTTCGTCGCCGCGATCGCCGTGCTGGCCGGCTCGCTGGGCGGCCGGGCCGACAGCCGCGACCTCGTCCGCGGCGTGCTGTTCGTGGACGAGGAGACGTGAGGGTGCGCCAAGGTTCCGGGCGGTTTCGGCGTCATCGGCGCTGCCCGACCGTGAACTCCGCCTCCGCCTTCTCGTCGAACGCCCACGGCAGGTCGACCCGGCCGCGGACGCACCAATATAACTCCACCAGTTCCCCCGCGAACGACCGCGGGGCGTCCTCGGGGACCATCGCCTCGAACGGCGTCGAGACCGTTTCGCCCGCGGCGATCGGGCCGGTCGGCCGGTCGGCTGTGCAGACGACGCCGCTCTCCCCATCGCCCCGGCCACGGGTCGCCCACAGCATCTCCAACCGGATGTGCTTGGGGGTGACCTCCTTGTCCGCAGTAAATACGGCGGTGCCCCGCACGGTCTCGCCCGGCGCCGCCTCCGTCGTCTCCAGGTGGATCGTCAGCGAGGTGCTCGCGGAGGACAGGTCGAACGAGAGGGCCATCGGGCGGATCAATCAATGGTGGGACGAGATGAATCGACGGATGGAAGCAGTCGGCCCGCGTCACAGGACGTGGAGCAGAAACGAGGAGCGGGCGTCGGGGTGGCGGTCGATCACGAGGGTGACGGTCAGCGTCCAGATCACGTCGCTGTTGGTGGTGTCGAGCGACGGGGGGGCGTCGGCCGGGATGGGCGCCTCCCACACCGCGGTCACGGCCTGCCGGGCCGGCGAGAACGTGTCGTTCTCGGGGGTGAGGTCGACGGGGGCAGCGGCATTTTGAAGCGTTCGCGGGACTCGGTGCGGGTGTTGGTGCCGACGGTGTAGCGGGCGGATTCGGTGCAGGTCAGTTCCGCCTGCAACTCACGCAGCGCCAAGCCCTTGTGCAAGCGTTGGGCGAAGCGGATCTCCCCCGTGGCGCCGGGCCGCAGCGGCCAGGGGGAGACGGCGGCCTCCGCCGGGTGCACGCCCCAGCGGATGAGCAGGCGATAGACGCTACAGGACGGTCGCCGCGGCGACCCCGAGGGCGACGAACGTCCAGATCACGGCCCCCCCCGGCACCCCCAAGGCGCCCCCGATCGCCTCGCCGACGAACGCGCCGACGCCCGTCGCCGAGCGCGATCAGCGCCAGCGTGCATCCCCATCCCCCGCAGCCCCGCGTCGCCTGGAGTTTGGCGCCGGCCTCCGGATCGTCGCCCAGCGGTTCGGCCAGGAAGGAGCCGGTCGGGGGGGTATCGCCGGTCGAGTCGAGGGTGAGGACGTCCGGGGACATGCGGCGGGCGAACGGCGGAGTCGGCGGGAGCCCCGGGTGAACCGGCGGCCGGGGGGCGTTAGTCTGGGGGTCCGAGCGGGGCTCGACGGAACGTCGGCGGCCCGGGATCGGTTCACGTCCCTCTCCGTTCTGACGATCCGGCCCGCCGTGCACAACTTCCGGCTGTTCGGGCTCGACGGCTCCAAGACCTACGCCGACCGGGTCGCGGATCACCTCGACGTGCCCCGCAGCAGACACGTGGAGACCTTCTTCGAAGACCGCGAGACCTACGCCCGCAGCAGCGTGAACGTCCGCGGCTGCGACGTGTACGTCATCACCAGTTTGTGCGCGGACCCGGAGCAGTCCGTGCCGGAAAAGCTCGTCAAACTGCTGTTCTTCGCCGGCAGCCTCAAGGACGCCAGCGCCAAGCGGGTCGCGGTGGTCTGCCCGTACCTCGGCTACGCCCGTCAGGATCGCAAGACCGAAAGCCGGGCGCCGATCTCCATCAAGTACCTCGCCCAGTGCCTCGAAGGGGTGGGGGTGTCGCGGGTGCTGACGATGGACGTGCACAACCTGTCCGCCTTTCAAAACGCCTTTCGCATCCCCACGGACAACCTCGAAGCGAAGAACCTGCTGGCGGACTACCTGTGCGGCGTGGACGCCGGTCGGAATCCCTCCGGCACGCCGAAGTCGGTGCCCGATCACCTGCCCAACCCGCTGCGGGACGACCGCTGCGACGACGGCCCGCTGGCGGTGCTGGCCCCGGACAGCGGCGGCATGGGCCGGGCGCGGCGGTTCCGCAACGCCCTCGAAGCCCGCCTGCAAACCAAGAACGCGATCGCCGTGGCCTACCTGGACAAGGAGCGGGTCGACGGCGGCACCGTGCGGGGCAACACCGTGGTCGGCGACGTGACCGGCAAACGGGTGATCGTGCTGGACGACATGATCGCCAGCGGCGGGACGATCCGGTTGTGCGCCGACGCGATCGAACGGCACGGCGGGCAGGTCTTCGCCGCCTGCGCCACGCACGGGCTGTTCGTGGGCAAAGCGGCGGAGAACCTCGCCCGCGTCCCGCGGATCGTGATCACGGACACCATCCGACCCTTCCGGCTGGAAACCACCCCCGCCGCGGACCGCCTGCACGTCATCCCCACCGCCAAGATGTTCGGCAGCGCCCTCCGCCGCACGCACGAGGAGGGCGGCTCCATCAGCGATCTGTTGGAGTAGAAGCGCGCCCCGGTCCCCGGGATGCGCAGCGGCGAACCCGACCGGAACGCACTCGCGTTCCGGCCGGGCCGCCGGTTCAAAGTGTTCGCCGTGAGAGACGGATCGCCTCTGGTTCTGCATCACGCGGGTTCGTTCGCCGCCCCGCCCGTGAGGGCGAAGCCCGGCGGGTGTTCGCCGGGGCTGGGGGAGGGAGGGAGGATTCGGGCCCGGCGATCCGCTGTTGAACAAGCGGCCGCTCGGGCTTCGGGAACGACCCGCCCGCCGTGCCCGGGGCCGGCGGCGCCCGGTGGTGAAACCAGGCGCCGTGGCTCTCCCGGGGGAAGGCGGGGCGGGTGCGGCGTCCATGCCGACGGGCGGGGCGGCGGAGTCGCGTCGGTTCGCTGCGCAAGCGGACCGACGCGGGGGCGGGCGAATGCGGCGTCCGTCACCAACGTCGGCCGTTTCGCTCGCCCCAGAAGGAGCCGCCGCCCGCCCGCATCCGGTGCGGGCGGGGAACGACGGCCCCCTCACCCTCTGCGGGGTCGGGACCTAATCTGTCTGAACCTGTTGCGGCCCCGTGGGTTCGGCGTACCAACCGGCACAAGCGAGCGGGCGTCGCATCAACATGTGGCCGAGGACCGGTGTGTTTCGATTTCGCCACGCGGTCGTTCAAGAGGAGTTTCCCGGGCGGTTCCAGACTGATGGTCGAAGGGATGTGCGGCCCCAGCGTCCCGGACGCTTGGAGCGTCCGGGACGCTTAGCGAACGGCGCCCGCCCTTGCTTCCAAAAACCGCACGAACGCAGCTGGGAAACCGCCTTGCAGGTCTCACTGCCCGCTGAGGGCCTGGTCCCGCAGGCCGACGCCTTGCAGGTTCGCGCCGCCGGCGTCGGGGGGGTCGTCCAGGGCGCCGGAGAGCAGGAGGCCGTCGATCAGGGCGGCGGCGCGGCGGCGGTCGGCGGCGGCGGTCACCCGGGCCAGTTCCGCCGCGAATAGGCTCTGCCGGGCCGTGACCACGCGGATCGCGTCGAACTCGCCCTGGGCGTAGCCGCGTTCGGACAGTTCCAGGTTCTCCCGAGCCGCGGGCAGCACGTCGGCGGCGAGCACGGTCGTGCGGTTGTCCGCCGATTCATACTCGCCCAGCGCCGCGGCGAGCCGCGCCCGCAGATCGAGCTCCAGCCGGGCGAGATCGGCGCTGGCGCGGTGCACGTCGGCGATCGCGGCGGCGACGTTTCCGCGGTTGTCGTTGCGGACCGGCAGCGGCACGCCGAGTTGAAAGCCGCCGATCGGCTCCCGCCCGTCCGCCCCGTAGGCGAGGCTCGCCTGGGCGGTGACGTTGGGGATCGCTTGGACCCGCTGCCGACAGACCGCCGCCTTCGCCCGTTCCAGCCGCACCCGGGCCGCGGCGATCTCCGGGCTGTTCGCCACGATCCCGGCGAGCAGTTCGTCAAAATCACCAAGGATCGATTCTCCCTCCCCGGTTCCCTCCGCCGTCCCTTTCAACGTCCCCGCGACCGGGCGGAGCGGGCGGCCCGGCGTGCCGGCGGCGGCCATCAACCGGCGCCACGCGGCGTCGCGGGCGATCTCCGCGTCCCGCTGGGCGATGCGGACTTCGCCGGCCTGCACGCGGGCTTGCAGCACGTCCGGACGGGCGACTTCGCCGGCGTCGAACAGGTCCTCGGCCAGCGTCACGCCGGCTGCGGCGAGGGTGACGAGTTCCGCCGCGATCTCGACCCGCCGCTGGGCCGCCAGCACGTCGACGAACCGCCGCCGCACGTCGGTCCGCACCCGCAGCCGCTGCGTTTCGGCCGCGGCTTGGAGCCGGCGGATCTCCCAACTTTCGACGGCCCGGCTGAGGGCCAGTTTGTTGCCGCGGACGAACGTCTGCGAGGCGAACACGCCGTAGCGGCCGGCGCCGCCGTCCTCGCCGATGTCGTCGGCGTGCACCCCGACGGTCGGGTTGGGGGCGAGCCCGACCTGCGTGGACAGGCCGCGGGCTTTGCGCACCGCCGCCGCCGCCCCGGCGAGCGTCGGGTTGTTCGCCATCGCCGCCGCTTCGACCTCCGCCAGCGTCAGCGCCGCGGCGTCGGCAATTCCGTCGGAGAACTCCATGGCCGCCGGCATCGGGGCGGGCAGGGCCGCCGCGGCGCCGTTGTCGTCGGTCTCTTCTTGCAGTCCGGCGGAGTGATGGGCGACGGGAACGACCCGCTGCGGTTCCTCCGGCGCCGCATTCATCGGCGCCGCAATGACCGGCGCCGCATTCACCGGCGCCGCAATCACCGGCGCCGTGGGGGACGCCGCCGCGGCGATCGCCGGCGGGGTCGCGCCCGAGGGGTAGGTGACGAGCCCCGGCAGGGCGCCGCAGCCGGTGGCGAACAGGCAGCCGCACCACGCTCCCCACGCCCGCCGGGATGCGGCACGGGTCGCAGCGGGGGTCGGCGGGCGGAACGGCATTCCCATACCCCAGCCGTCGACACAAACGGCGCCGCCGGCCGTCCCGTGACGTTCCTCAACACCGCCGCGACCGGAACCCGGGCCGATTGGGCGATCTGCGGATTCGATCGGGCGATCGTTCCCACAATGAAACGGTCTTCGATCTACTCCCTAGCCCCGCGATCATGTCGCCGAAGCCGTCGCCGTACCAGAGAACCCCGCCGACCACGGCGACGTTTGTCAGCGTGCACAGCCAGAAGACGACGCGGTAACTTACCTTCACCGTCTTATTTCGCACGAAGTGCCGGCCGACCAGCGCCCCCGGCCAACCGCCGAGCAGTTCGACGGTGTGCAACAGGGTCTCCGGCACGCGGCGACCGCCGGCGGTCGCCCGCCACTTGTCCCAGGCGTGCAGCACGAACCCGCACGCCGACAGCCCCAGGATCGCCCACCCGACCCACGCCGGCAGGCGATCCCGATACACAGCGACGCCCACCACGCCCGCCCACAGCAACGCCGCGACGTGGGGCCAGAGGCGGGCGAACAGACCGGGGCGTGAGGAGGACATGCGGCAATCATCCGCGACCGCGGCCCCCGCGGCTACAATCCTCGCCCCCGCTTTCCGGCGCCGTTTCTCGTTCCCGGCGCCGTCTTCACGAGACCGCTCCCATGTCCGACGCCCCGCCCGCGGCGCTCCCCGAATCTCCCCGGGCCGCCCCCGAGGGACAGGAGCGGCACGCCTTCCCGCAACTGACCGAGGACCAGGTCGAACGCTGCAAGCGGTTCGGCGAGGTGGAGACGCTGGACGCCGGCGCCGTGGTGTTCCGCCGCGGTCAATCGAGCGTCGATTTCTATATCCCGCTGTGCACGGAGGTGGAGATATACGATTCCGCCTGCGACGGCTCCGACCGCGTCTTCACCACCCACGGCTCCCGGCAGTTCACGGGCGAACTGGACCTGTTTAACGATCGCAAGATCCTCGTCTCCGGCCGGGTGACGAACGCCGGCCGTGTGCTGCGGGTTCCGCGGGCGAGGTTCCGCGACCTGCTCGCCGCGGAGCCGGACGTGGGCGACGTGGTGATGCGGGCCTTTATACTCCGCCGCCTCGGATTGATTGAAAACACCCTCGGCGGCGTGCTGTTGGTGGGTCGCAAGAACGATTCGCACACCCTGCGGTTGCAACGCTTTCTCCGCCGCAACGCCTATCCTTCGAAAAGCTTGTATTGCGGCGAGGGGGGCGAAGCGGAGGCGGTGCTGGAGAAATATGACGTCTCCCAGGACGATCTGCCGTTCGTGCTGTGCGGCGAGGGGCACGAGGGGGAGACGCGGCCGTTCTCCAAGCCGTCCAACGTGGATCTCGCCCGCTGCCTCGGCATCACGGAGGAGCCGGACGCAAAGCTCTTATACGACGTCGCCGTGGTCGGCGCCGGCCCCGCGGGCATGGCGGCGGCGGTCTACGCCGCCAGCGAGGGATTGAAGACCGTCATTCTCGAAGCCGAGGCGCCCGGCGGGCAGGCGGGAACGAGTTCGAAGATCGAGAACTACCTCGGCTTTCCCAACGGCGTGAGCGGGCAGGAACTGGCCGGCCGCGCCCAGGTGCAGGCCCAAAAGTTCGGGGCGACGCTCTCGCTGCCCCTCAAGGCGTGCGATTTAGAATGCGAGGGCGATCAGAACGGCCCGCCGTATAAGATTCACGTCGAGGACCATCCCGCCGTCCGCGCCCGCACGCTGGTGCTGGCCAGCGGGGCGACCTATCGCAAACTGCCGCTGGACAACCTCCCCCAGTTCGAGGGTCGCGGCGTCTATTATGCCGCGACCGCCGTCGAGGCCGCCCCCTGCGAGGGGGAAGAGGTGATCGTCGTCGGCGGCGGCAACAGCGCCGGGCAGGCGGCGGTCTATTTATCAGGCACGGCGAACCATGTGCACGTGCTCGTCCGCGGCGACGGGCTGGCGGACAGCATGAGCGACTATCTGCTCAAACGGATCGACGCTTCCCGCAAGATCACCCTGCACTGCCGCACCGAGGTCACCGGCCTGCACGCGGGCCGGGGGGAGAACGGGGACGAGGAGCCGGACGGCAGCCTCGCCGCCGTCACCTGGACGGACAACGGCACGGGCGAGTCCGCACGAAAATCGATCCGCCACGTGTTCAGCATGATCGGCGCGGCGCCCAACAGCGACTGGCTGAAGGGGCGACTGGCCCTCGACGAGAAAGGCTTCATCAAGACCGGTCCCGACGTGGCGATTCCGAACCAGCCGGACGCCCCGCCCCCCCGAGCCGACGACGGCGGCGGGTGCGGCGCCGTCGGCCCCTGGCCGCTGGATCGCCCGCCCAGCCTGTTCGAAACCAGTCGCCCAGGGGTTTACGCCGTCGGCGACGTGCGGAGCGGCAACGTCAAACGCGTCGCCAGCGCCGTCGGCGAAGGCAGCGTCTGCGTGCAGTTCCTGCACGCCGTCCTCACCGAACAGAAGGAGCGGGTCTGAGCGATTCGCCGCCGCCCCGCAGTCCGGTTTGACCGGCAGAACCGGCCCCGGTACAGTCCCCCGCGGCCGCCGCCCTGCGCGGGCGTCGCATTGCTCACACCCGTTTCCCCTGCCGATCCGCGGCGAAGGCACACGGACCCCCGGCGCTTCGGCTCCCGGCGCCTGGAGGTCCAGCCGCGGCGGCTCTCCCTCGTGCCTGACGAAAGACGATTCGCATGGCGACCACCACGCTGAAGGCCAATGATTTCCTGGAGGCCGGCGCCCACTTCGGGCACCGCACGGCCAACTGGAACCCGAAGATGCGGCCCTACATCTTCGGGAAGAAAAACCTCATTCATATCATCGACATCAAGGAGACCGTCCGGGGGATGCTCCGGGCGGAAAAGTATCTCCGCGACGTCGCCGCCGCGAACAAACTGATCCTGTTCGTCGGCACTAAGCGGCAAGCCTCCGAGCCGATCCGCGAAGCGGCGGAGTCCTGCGGCTGCCCGTACGTCACCGAGCGTTGGCTTGGCGGGACCCTCACCAACTTCCGCACCGTCCGTGGCCGGCTGGACCGCCTCGAAGAGCTGGAAAACCTGCGGGACACCGGCGAACTCGACACCTATTCCAAAAAGCAGCAGTCCCGGTTGATGCGGGAATACCGCAAGATCTATCGCAACCTCAACGGCATGCGGCAGCTCGAACGAATCCCCGAGGTGATGGTGATTTGCGACCCCAAGAAGGAACATAACGCCGTCCACGAGGCGAACCTGCTGGGCGTCAAAACCGTCTGCCTGATCGACACCGACAGCAACCCGGATCTGATCAGCCTGCCGATCCCCGGCAACGATGATTCGATCCGCACGATTCGGCTGGTGTTCGACTACCTGGCCGAAGCGATTAACTCCGGCAAACAGCACCTGCCCGAGCCGGAGGCGTCCGACGAGGAAGCCGAACCGAAGGCCGTGCCGTCGTACGGCTGATCCAGCGCCGACGCTATGCAGTCAGGGAGGGGGCAGGAGGCGATGAGGGAGGAGTATTTCCTTCCCCCCCTCCCCCTCCCCTCCCTCATCACCCCTCCCCAATCTATTCACGTCCGACGATCTAGCACGATGGCAACTATCACCGCCGCCGCGGTTAAAAAGCTCCGCGACCGCACCGACCTCCCGATGATGAACTGCAAAAAGGCCCTCGTGGAGGCCGGCGGGGACGAGGAGCAGGCGATCGCCATTCTCCAGAAAATGTCCAAGGAGAAGCTGGGCAAGCGGGCCGATAACGTCACCGCCGAGGGCCGCATCTTCCAGTGGGTCGCCGACGATCACAGCGCCGCGGCGATGGTCGAGGTGCAGTGCGAAAGCGATCCGGTCTCCAAAAGCGACGGGTTCAACACCCTCGGCAACGACCTGCTCAAGCAGCTCGCCGAGGGTCCCGGCGCCGCGACGGTCGACGAACTGCTCGACCAGCAGAGTCCGTCCGCCGGCAAAAGCCTGCGGGATCAGCACGAGGAGATCAGCGGCAAGATCCTCGAAAAGATCGTCGTGGCGAAGGTGGCCCGCCTCAGCGGGCCGGTCGCCGGCTATGTGCATCACGACGGCAAGACCGCCGTGCTGTTCCAGGCCGACGGGGAAAAAGCCGACAGCGACACCATGCGGGACGTGGCGATGCACATCGCCGCGATGCGTCCCAAGGTCACCGTCGCCGAGGATCTGGACCCCGCCGCCGTCAACGCCGAACGCGAGCGGCTGACCGCGGAGGCCAAGGCTCCGGCAAGCCGGACAATATCATCGACAAGATCGTCGACGGTAAGCTAAAGGCGTACTACATCGAGAACGGCGTCCTGAACCTTCAACCGTTCGCCAAGGACGACAGCAAGACGGTCAGCCAGGCGTTGGACGACAAGAACCTCGTCGCCAAGGGCTTCGTGCTGTGGGCGCTGGGCCAGGGTTGATCGCGGAGGCGGGAAGTCGGATGTCGGATGTGACTGCGCAAGCGGCCGGCGACCGTGGCAGATCGCTTGCGCGTCACATCCCGCCTCCCGACCTCGACATCCCACTGCATCCCATGGCGCCGGCCTATAGAAGAATCCTGCTCAAGGTCTCCGGCGAGACGTTCTGTCGACGCGGGGAGAGCGGGATCGCGATGGATCAGGTCGGCGTGCTCGCCGATCAGATCAAGCAGGTGGTCGAGACCGGCTGCCAATTGGCCGTCGTCACCGGCGGCGGCAATATCTTACGGGGCAAGCAGTTCAGCGAGGTCTCCGCCAGCATCAACCCGCCGACCGCCCATTATATGGGAATGCTGGCGACGGTGATCAACGGCCTCGCCTTGCGGGACGCCTTGGAGAACGTCGGCGTCGACGTCCGGCTGCAAAGCGCGATTCCGATGGCCAACGTCTGCGAGTCGTTTATCAAAGGTCGCTGCGAACGACACCTCGAAAAGGGCCGCGTGGTCATTCTCGCCGCCGGCACCGGCAGCCCGTTCGTCACCACCGACACCGCCGCCGCCCTGCGCGCCCGGGAGATCGGGGCGGACGCGGTCTTGAAGGCGACGAAGGTCGACGGGATTTATTCCGCGGACCCGCTCAAGAACCCGCACGCCCAGCGGTACGAGACGATCACTTATAAAGAAGTGCTCGACAAGGGCTTGCAGGTGATGGACGCCACCGCGATCCATCATTGCATGGAAGGCGGCATCCCGATCGTGGTGTTCGATTATCAAAAGGCCGGCAACATCGGCCGCGTGGTCGCCGGCGAAACCATCGGCACCCGGGTGTCGGCGTAGCGTCCTCCTATCTACCAGCCCGGAGCGCAGGCGCAGCGAGCGGCCCCCAGTGCAGCGCGCAGCCCCCGTCGGCTGCGCCGACGGCCGGAGCTTGCGTTCCGGGCTGGTATTGCCCTCACACCAGCACCGGCAACCCGCCGGCGTGGGTCACCTCGCGGGTGACGATCGAGCCCAGCAGCGTGGTGCCGGTGCAGTCGTCCACATGCACCGCCGCCGTGCTGCCGGTCAGGCGGGGGTTGCCGTCGAACACGACGATCCGGTCGCACCGCGTGCGGCCCGTTAATTGAATCGCTCCGCCGGCCCCGCTGGCCGTCGTGTTCGGGTCTTGGGCCGTCTTCTTCTGTCGCACGCTCGGTCCTTCGACCAGGACGGACACCCGGGCGCCGATCAGACGGGCGTTCTCTTCTTCGCTGACCTCGTCCTGCACGGCGAGCAGCTCGTTGTTTCGCCGGCGCTTGACCTCGTCCGGCACGTCGTCGGCCAGACGTTCATGCGCCTTGGTGCCGGGCCGCGGCGAGTATTTAAAGATAAAGCTGTTTTTGAACCGAAACTCGCGGATCGAGTCGACGCTCTTTTGAAAACTCTCCTCGGTCTCGCCGGGGTTCCCGACGATAAAGTCGCTGCTGACCGAGCACCCGGGCACGATCTCCCACACCCGCTGCATCATGTCGCGGTACTGGGCGACGGTATAACCTCGCTTCATCACCTTCAACACGTCGTCGCAGCCGCTTTGTAGCGGGACGTGCAGGTAGTGGTAGCACTTCGGCAGGTCGCGGATCGCTTCCAGCAGGTCGTTCCCGAGGTCTTTCGGATAGCCGGTGACGAACTTAATGCGTTGGATCCCCGGCGTGTCGTGGATCGAATATAGCAGGTCGCTGAGGCGATACAGCCGCCCCTCGCCGGAGTGTTTGTAGCTGTTGACGGTCTGCCCCAGCAGGGTGATCTCCTTGACGCCCTGGGCGGCGAGAACTTCGACCTCCCTCTTGATATCGGACGGGGCGCGGCTCTGTTCGGGGCCGCGGGTGGTGGGCACCACGCAGTACGTGCAGAACTTGTCGCAGCCGATCATGATGCGCACGAACGCCTGGTGCGGCGTGGGCCGCATCGTCGGTTCGCGCAGCGGGTCGTAGCTTTCAAAGCTGGCTTCGATCTCCTTGCGGCCCCCGCCCCGGCGGGAGAGCGAGAGGGCGGTGAGGCGGCTTTTCGAACCCCGCAGGGTCCGTTCGCGGGCGGCGTCGATCAGGTCCGGGACCTCCGCCAGTTGCCCGGTGCCGACCACGAGGTCGACGTGCGGCATTTTGCGAAAGACGAGTTCCTGATCCTTCTGGGCCATGCAGCCCAGCACGCCGATCACGGTGCCCGGCCGCTGCCGCTTGCGGTATTTGAGTCGGCCGAGGGCGGAATAGATCTTCTGCTCGGCCTTTTCCCGCACGCTGCACGTGTTGAACAGCAGGGTGTCCGCGGCCTCGGGGTCCGGCGTGATCTCAAAGCCCCGTTTCCGCAGCGCCCCGACGACCAGTTCGCTGTCCAGCACGTTCATCTGACACCCGACCGTCTCGATGTACAGCCGACGGTTGGGGCCGTCTGCGGCGGCCTCGGTGAGAACGGCGGCCTCGGTGAGAACGGCGGCGGGGGTCGAAGCGGTCATGCGAGCCGGGGCGAAAACGGGGGCAGCCGGCAGTCTACGCGGCGGCGGCGTGCTGCGGCAGGCCGGAGCCGCGAACGCGGGTCAGCGGCGGGCGCGGCGGCGGCGGCGGGGGGCGAGGGGGGCGGTCAGGGCTTCGTCGCGGGTCAGCAGGAACTCCGCCCGTTCGCGCGGCGTCGGCGAACGCTTTGCGGCGGTCCAGCCGGTCCACCGCCCGGTCCAGCGCCGCGCGGGCGCTTTGCAGGTCGGCGGGCATCACGTCCGGGTCGTACAGGTCCGCGAGGGTGGCGTCCGGGTGGGCGAGCCGGGCGTCCAGCACGGTCTGGGCGAGGGCTGCGACGTTCGCCCGTTCGCCCGTTTCGAACGTCCGGTGGGCGAAGTGCAGATGCACGCCGCGGCGGAACATCTCGCCCCACAGCACGCCGACCTACTCCCCCTGCGTGATGCTGTTGGTCGAGCCGAACGCCGCCGTGCAGCGGGGGACGTTCGGCGGGCGGGCGGCGTTCCCCCTCGCACCGATCGCCGCTGGAAGATACGATTCGTCTTCCGAGTCCAGCCGGGTTCTCGAAATGAGCGCCTTCACTCCCGAAGCCGCCGCCGAACAGTTGAGCGAGCAGGCAGCCAGCCTCGCCGCCGACAACCTGATCGCGTTGCACGACGAACTTTTCCCCGACGAACCTGTCGGCGTGTGGGAACCTGGCGAAGACCTGTTCGATGTCGCGGATCGCGTCCTCGAGCCCATGCAGGAGTTCCTCGCTGGCCTCGCGGACGACCCGGAGCGTATCCCGGAGGTCTGGCCGTCTTTATTCCCGATGCGACAGCCGGTCGAGTTCGACGACGAGACCGGGCTCATCACCGTCGACGAGGTGATGCCCGCCGGACGACGGTGACGGAGCCGCTGCCTGATGCCCACGACCGCCCGCGCCGACTTCGAAGAAAATATTTCGCGGGCCGAGGCGCTGCTCGCTCACGCCCGGCCGCTTCCGAAGGGGGACGATCCGCCCACCGGCCTTCGCGCCGATCTCCTGCGTGCGGCGTGGATGACGGCGGTCGGGGCGACCGATGCCTATTTTTGCGACGCTTATGCGGCGGTCCTCTCGGCCTCGTTGACGGCCAAGAGGCGGCAGCCGGACCTCGTCCTGCCGCCGGGAGTGACTGGCGTGAACGTCCCGCTCGATCTCGTCCTCGAGCCCTATGAACGCCAGAACTGGCGTTGGCGGAAGATCGCCCGCCGGTCCGTGGAGCGGGCCAGCGTGCTGAGCCTCGACGCGGTGAAAAAACTCCTCAACGGGTTCGTTCGATCGGACGAGCGTTTTTTTAGCGGACCGCTGCGGAGCTGGTGTCGACACCCGGATGCGAAGATCCGGCAAACTGGCATCGCCCCGCCGGTGTTCGCCAACCTGTCGGAAAAGCGTCAGAGAGGGGCCGCGAAAACCGCCGCGCGGGTCATGGACCGACGTTATGGCGGCCATTTCCAGCGGCGAAACGAGTGCATTCATAACTGCGATCGGCCGAAGAGGCGTCCCAGAAGGATCACGGACGGGCAGGTGCGGCAGGTCATCGAAGACCTTGTCTTCCTCGTCCGCCGCAGCGACGAGCACCTCGACGCAGAGTTCCCCCGGCTACTCGCGGAGTGCGGCTGCAAGCCCGCCACGTTGGCGACGCTCACGATCTGAACTCGCTTCTCATCATTCAACGCCGCTCGTTTTTCGAGACGCCGTGACGCAGCGGCTCCGTTCGATAGCCGGTCATGCACGCGAACGCCTGCGCCCGGTCCGGCAGTTCGGACAGCGGGAACTCCAGCGGCGGGGCGGCCGTACCGTCCGGCAGGGTCGCATCTCGATCGTGCAGGGCCACGCGGGCGAAGTCGGTCACGGCGACGTAGCGGGGCAGTTCGTTCGCCCGGCCGTCGGCGGCCGAGCGGGTCAGATCGTCGAACGCCTGACTGGTCGCCCGGCCCAGATCGCGGCCCCGGCTTTTATGCTCGGCCAGCAGCGTGCCCGGCCAGAACAGGTCGATGCGGCCGGCGCCGTCGCCGGCGAGATCCTTCACCGGCTCCTCGACCGCCGCGACGGACCGCCGCTTCACCCCGAACACGGCGAAGAACTCGTTCCAGAAGGTTTGGGCCTCCGCGTTTTCCTTCTCCGCGTCCGCCCAGTCCCGTGCGAACGCGGCGGCGGCGGGACGAATCTGATTCCAGGCGGCGGGCAGCGCGGTTGGCCGGGTGCGGATCGAAGACGACCGAGGCGGGCCCCGGTGCGGAGCGATGGTCGCCGGGGTCGCGAACGATCACCACCGTTCCTGCCGGGTCCTCCAGATTAAGCCGCCGTCGACCCATCGGTCGTCGCTCCGCCCGAGGCGGCGCCTGGCAATGCGGCGGTGCGGAAGCGGTCCTGGAGGAGGTCCCAGTCGACGGACAGCGTGCCGCCGGCCTGTTCGTGCTGGGTCCGCCATTCCGCCAGCAGGTCCACGCAGGCGTGGTCGATGTAGCTCAGGCCGGTCAGATCGGCCCGGACGTCGGCGTTCGCGGGGATCTCCTCCAGGGCGTCGGCCAGTTTCGGCAGCTTCAGGAAGGTCGCGGCGCCCCGCAGGCGGAGGTGGTAGACCGGCGCCGCCCCGGGGGCGGTGGGCTCGTCCAGTTCGCCCCGCACCTCCATCTTGCTGAACTTCGTCAGCAGGCGGATCGCCGCCAGCACGATGCCCGCGATCACCCCGCTGAGCAGGTCCACGCAGACGATCCCCGCGACCGTGACCGCGAACACCAGCAACTCCCCCTTCCCCAGCGTCCACAACTCCCGGATCGCCGCGAAATCGATCAGCTTCCAGCCCACGAACACCAGCACGCCGGCCAGCGCGGCGGTCGGGATCAGGGCCAGCAGACTGCCCAGGGCGACGGCGAAGATCAGCAACCACAGGCCGTGCAGGATGGCGCTGGACCGGCTCGTGCCGCCGCTGCGGACGTTGGCGCTGCTGCGGACGATCACGCCGGTCATCGGCAGCGCCCCCAGCAGTCCGCAGACCGTGTTGCCGAGGCCCTGGGCGAACAGTTCCCTGTCGAAGTTCGCCCGCGGGCCGGTGTGCAATTTATCGACCGCCGCGGCGCACAGCAGGGACTCCGCGCTGGCGACCGCCCCGATCAGGAACCCGCCGCTCGAGCACGCGCCCCAATCGACGGTCCGCAGCACCGCGAGCGTCGGCCAGCGGATCTCGTCGATCAGCGATTCGGGCACCTCGACGTACAACACCGGCAGGATGAAGGCCCACGCCGCCGCGGTCGCCGCCGCGACCGCCACCAAAGGGGCCGGCAGCACGTTGAGGAACTTCAGCGGGCCGACCTTCGTGACGAGCAACTGCCACGACACGATCACCGCGATCGTCAACAGCCCCACCTTGGCGGCGACGTCGTGGTTCTTCAGGCTGGTCTCGAAGTCGAGCAGGGCGTCTTCGGCGGCGCCGACGGCGTCGAACGCCTCCAGCGCCGCGGCGGGGGAGGGCGCCGCGGAGGCGTAGAGGGCGGCGGCGGCGGCGTCCGTCGCGGCGAGGGCGGCGTTGAGACGGGCGAGCCGCAATTCGCCGCGGGCGCCGTCCGCTAACTCGGCCAGTTCGAAGGCGTTGCTGAGCCCCTTGAGATTAATGGCGATCCCCTCCTGCACGGCGCCCAGCGCGACGGCGTCCGCCGCGAGCCCGTCCGCGATCGCGGCGGCGTCCTCGTTCTCCCGCTCCTTCAGCGCGGGGACCACGTCGGTGGGGACGTGCTCGGCGACCCGCTCCCGCAGGATCTCCTGCCGTTCGTGCAGGGCGCCGCTGGCTTTGAGCAGGTCGACCTGCGTGGTGCGTTCCTCCTCGGGACGCAGCGCCGGCCAGGGAAGTCCCTTGGCGACGGCCCCCGGCAGCGTGACGAGGTTCTCCAGGCCGCCGCCGGGCGGTTTGTCGTCCACCAGCACGTGCATTTGGCTGGCGAAGATCAGCACGCCGATCCCCGTGAGCATCCCCCGGATCACGGCCGGGCTGACGGCTCGGAACCAGACGCCAAAGCCCACCGCCCCGCAGACGATCTGCAACGCCCCGCCGACCATCACGCAGAGGCCCAGCGTTTCCACGCCGTGATCGCGGACGATGTCGAACACAATCACCGTCAGCCCCGCCGCGGGGCCGGACACCTGCAACGGCGCCCCGGCGAAGAACCCGACCAGCAGCCCGCCCACGATCCCGGTGATGATCCCCGCGGAGACCGGCACCCCGCTGGCGATCGCGATGCCCATGCACAACGGCAGGGCCACGAGAAACACCACCACCGAGGCGGACAGGTTCCGGCCGGGGGAATCGAACAGCCCCGGCGGGGCGGGCTTGGCGGCGGGCATCGCGGGAGTGGTCTGGGAGCGGCCGGCCGGGGGGCGGAGCGGCGGCGCGATCCTAGTTCGCCCGCCCCCAAACCTCACCCCTCGCCTGAATCGGCCGCTCGAATCGGCCGCCCGGGCCGCGGCGTTCGCCTACGCGGCCCGCCGCAGGGTGCGGGCTTCCAGCGTGGCGAGGGCGGCCCGTTCGCGGTCGCGGGCGGACATCTCCTGCCACACGACCGGGTGCCAAAGCGGGTCGCGTTCGGCGGCGGGCACGTGGTGCTCGCGGGCCCAGCGGCGGAGCTTCAACTCCGCGATCGGGTCCAGCGACCCGCTGACCGGGGCCGACGGCGCCGCCGGTTCGGGGTGAACGTGCAGGGAGAGGGTCGACATGGCGGCGGGAGGAGCCGGGGGACGGGCGAACGCCGTTCATCTCGTCTGACCAAGCCCGCCCGCCGCACCGGATCGAACCGGGCCGCCGCGACCGTGCGAACCGTCAGCGTCGCCCGGGCGGGGTTCAGCCGGAAGCACCCGCCGGGCGGATCAGGCGGTACAGCGGGACGGCGGCCGCGGCGCCGGCGAGCGGACCGGCGAGGTACAGCCAGAGATCGGTGAACTCCCGGCGCGGCAAGCGCCGGGCCGAGGGAGCGGGCCGGGTTCATGCTCGCCCCGCAGACCGGGCCGAAGGTCATCGCTTCGATCGCCACCACCCCGCCGATGGCGAGCCCGGCGAGCAACCCCTTCTCCTTCGGCCCGGTGGCGACCGCGAGGATGGTCGTCATCAGCCCGCAGGTCATCGCCGCCTCGACCGCCAGCGCCCCGGCCGGCCCCACGCCGATCGCGGCGTTCGGCCGCGTCACCCCGGCGTCCGCCGGCTCGCCCAGCAGTTCGCGCAGGGCCAGCGCCGCCAGCGTCGCCCCGATGCACTGGGCGAAAACGTACGCCGGCACGTTCCGCCAGGCGAGCCGGCGGTCGATCGCAAACGCGACCGTCACCGCCGGGTTCAGGTGCGCCCCACAGATCGGTCCGACGGTTTCGATCATGCAGAACACCACCAGCCCGAACGCCAACGCGACGCCGGCGTGCCCGATCGCACCCACGCCGGTCGCTTGAAACGTCGCCTCGTTGACCGCGGCGGCCCCGCAGCCGATCGCCACCAATGCGAACGTGCCGAGGGCTTCCGCAATCGCTCGTCGCCACAGCGGATCGTGCCAGAGCGTGCGGTCGGGCGCCGGGGCGGGCGGCGAATCAGGCGGCGGGGCGGACGACGGAGCGTTCAAGGGAGCGGGCGCGGCGGGAACGGGGGGCGATCCGCCGCACACGTACCAGAGACGATCGCTCGAACAAACGCTCCGCGGGTCGCCCCCGGTCGGCGGCTCTCGACGCCGCCGTCGCTTTAGCGTTTGGCCGGGGTGACCCACAGGAAGCCGCGGCCGGCTTCGTCGCGGCGGAGTTCGCTCTTGAGCGCGTGCTCGGCGACGGCGTATCGCACCGCTTTGCCCCAGGTGCCGCGGCCGGGAGGCACGGAGACCGTCGCCTTCGCCGGGTCCACCCCCGCGGCCCGCAGCGCGGCGGCGTCCAACAGGACCGGCACGCCGCTTTGAGCCTCGACGGCGTCCGCGAACGCCGTCAACGGGCTCTCCCGCAGGCCCAGCGAGGTGAAGGTGAACAGCCCGCCCGCCGCCGCGAGCCGGCCCGGCCCGGCGGCCGCCTTCCAACCGACCGGCCACGCCCCGGACGGCGCCGCGGCCTCGGGGGCCGCCGCCTCCGCGGTGCCGGGGATTGCCACGAGGACGTCGCCGGCGGGGCGAAGGGTCACCGTCAGTTCCAGCGTCCCGGCCGGCGTGCGGGTCGGGTGAAACCCCAGCCCCCGCCGGGCCAGCAGCGCCGCCAGCGACGTCCCCTTCGACAACCGCGGCAACGGCCCGTCCCCGGCCCCGGCAGGGCCGGTTCCCGCGGGGCCGTCGGCGGCCCGCAGCAGGGCGGACGCCTGCTCCGAGACCCGCAGCGGCATGGCGGGCGGGAGTTCGAGCGCCAGCAGCGCCGGGCCGATCGCTCCGCCGGACGCCGCCGCGAACCCCGCCGGGGCGGGGTCGGACAGCGCCGCGAACACCGTGCGGAACTGGCGTTCGCTCAGTCCCCACAGCGGTTGGCCGCTGGGATCGCCGGCGGCCCCGTGGGTCCGCAGGGCGTCGACCCAGGCGGACAGCGCCCGCGTCTGGTCCGGGGTGAACTGGCGGTCGGTGAAGAGGAGGGTGCCGCCCGCCGCCAGCCGGCCGGTCGCGGTGACGGTCCGCAGGCCGGCGCCGGGCGTCTCCGTCACGCCGAGCACGTCGCCGGGCCGGCCGGTGCGGACGGTGGTGTCCGTGCCGAGGGCGGCGAACGTCTCCCGCCACCGCCGCACCCCGAGCACGCCCGCGGCCCCGTCCACCAGGACGACGACCCGCACCTGCGTGATGACGCCGTCGTCGCGCCGGTCGTCTCGCACCCGCCGCAGATCCCGGGGCGCCCGCAGCCCACCGAGCGGGTCGTCAGGGACGCCGCCGCTGAAGTCGCCGAACCGATAGCCCGACGACCCCCGCCGCCGCGCTTCGTCCCGCTCCCGCTGGGCGACCCGCACCAGCGCCCGTCGCTCCGACAGGCTCGGCCCGTACCCCGCTCGCATCCGCTCCTGAGCCGCGGCGTCGGGCGTCGCGACCGTGGCCGTCGCCGTGACCGCGGCGAGCCCGAGCAGGAGGAACCCCGACGGACGGGACACGGGGCGGCGGAGCGGGCGAGCGGTCATGACGACACGGCGGCGGGGGCGAACAGACGGCGGGGCACGCCCGGGGCGCACAAAGGCGGGCGGGACCTCCATTCTATCGGCCGAACCGGCACGCGGGGCCGGTCAGCGCCGCAGCGGGCCGTCTGTGCGGCTCGCCCCGGCCGTGCGGGCGGCGGGCACCGGGCTCGTCGCCCCCCCGACCGCCCCCGCCCAGGTACCCGGCGCCGTCGCGGCGAGGAACCGGGTGACCGCGTCCGGCGCCGCGACCGGTTCCAACCGCTCCCGCATCGCCCGCCGCGTCTGAGGCGCCGGGGAGGCCGCGGGCTTCGCGGCGATCAGCGGGACACGCCGCGGCGCCGGCGCCGGGCTCGGCTGGAGAACGGCGAACACCGGCCACGCCTCCGGCGCCGCCAGCGCCGGCACGTCGCTGATCGCCGCGACGGCGGTCGCCACGGCCGGCGGCTCGACCCGCGCCAGCGCCGGCCCCGGCAGTCGCGGCCCCGGCAACCGCGGCCCCGCGGCCACGGCGAACGACCGCACCGGGTGCACCGCCAGCCCGGCGCCGGTCGCCCAGTCCCACCGCACCCGCGGCGCCGCCCGCACCGGCCGCGGCGTCGGCCGCGGGGCGGTCAACGCCGCCAGTTCCGGGGGAACGATCGCCGGGGGAACCCCCGCCGGTCCGGCCGGTCCGGCCGGTGCGACCCGCCGCCCGGCCGCGAAGCCGGCGCCGGAGTCCGCCCAACTCTCCGTCCCGCCCGGCGGCGGCGGGCGGTCCGCCGGCGCCGTCACGGCGTTCGTAAACGACTCGTCCGTGAAGAGCCCGTCGTCCGCGAACCACTCCCCGCCGACGGCGCCGGCGCTCAGCGGGCCGATCATCGGTCCCAGCATCAGCGCCGCCCACGCCGCCCGCCGCAGCGTGCGGACGAACGCGCTACAAAGCGGGGCGAACCGCGGGGGGCGGGGCGGGAGGGCGGCGCCGGCAATCATGAGCGTCCGGGGGCGACGGGAAGGCGGGGCGGCCCGGGCAACCTGCGGGGCCGTGACGTTCTTCGGGCACACGCCGCCTCGCGGCCGACAGACGATCGGGCAACCCGGGCAAGATGCGATGATTGCGGGTCCTGTCGCCGTCCCGCGGCGGACGACCGCCTCGGTCGGTTCGACATCGGACGAACCAACGCCCAACGGCCGATTCGCCTCAAGTCGCGGGACCGGGTAGCTTGGGGGGTTCGGCTCCCCTTCCCCCAAGCGCCGGACGTGCGCGTCCGGCTGAGACCCGGACGTTTGACGCTCGATTCGCTCCCCGACCCACTGCCGATCACGCCCGTCGGCGGACCGGTGCGCGGGACCGTGCGCCCGCCGGGCAGCAAGAGCCTGACGAACCGGGCGCTCGCGGTCGCGGCGCTGGCGGAGGGCACGTCCACCCTCACCGGCGTGCTGGACAGCGACGACACCCGCGTGATGCTCCGGGCGCTGGCGGCGCTGGGGTTGGAGGTGAACCATGACGCCGACGCCGCCACCGTCCGGATCACCGGCTGCGGCGGCGTGCTGCCGGCCACCTCCGCGGACCTGTTCTGTGAGAACAGCGGGACGAGCATCCGGTTCCTCACCGCCCTGATCGCCGCCGCCGGCCGGGGCACGTACCGCTTGGACGGCGTCGAGCGGATGCGGCAACGGCCGATCAGCGATTTGGTCGCGGCGCTGAATCAGTTGGGGGCGACGGTGACGTGCTCCGACACCGGCTGCCCGCCGGTCACCGTCGTCACCGACGGCCTGCCCGGCGGGACCGCGACCGTCGAGAGCGGGGCGAGCAGCCAGTTCCTGTCGGCCCTGCTAATGGCCGCCCCGGCGGCCCGCGGCCCGATCACGCTGCGGGTGCCGGGGGAACTCGTGTCCGTGCCGTACGTCACGATGACCCGCGGCGTGCTGGGGGCGTTCGGCGTCTCCGTGACGGAGGAGGACGGCGGCTTCCGGATCGCCCCCGGCGCCCCGACGGCGACCGATTACCCCGTCGAGCCGGACGCCAGCGCCGCCAGCTACTGGTTTGCCGCCGCGGCGATCACCGGGGGGACGGTCGCCGTGGAGGGGCTGGGCGCCCGCAGCGTCCAGGGGGACATGGGGTTCCTGAAAGTCTTGGAAGCGATGGGCTGCGAGGTGGCGGTAGAAGAGGAGAAGACCCGGGTGACCGGCCCGCCGGAGGGGCGGCTGAGGGGCGGCCATGTGGGGGACGCCGCGTTCGACATGGGGCCGATCTCCGACACCGCCCAAACCGCCGCGGCGGTGGCGGTCTTCGCCGACGGGCCGACGACCGTGACCGGCATCGCCCACGCCCGGCACAAGGAGACGGACCGCGTCGCCGCCGTCGTCGCCGAACTTCGCAAGCTCGGGCAGACCTGCGAGGAGCACGCGGACGGCTTCACGATTCACCCCGCCCCGATCACCCCGGCGACGGTGCACACCTACGACGATCACCGGATGGCGATGAGCTTCGCCCTGATCGGCCTGCGGGCGCCCGGCGTGCAGATCGCGGACCCGGGCTGCGTGGCGAAGACCTACCCGGGGTTCTGGCAGGATTTCGAGCGGCTGAGCGGGCGCGGTGTAGAAGAGGTGACGTCGTGAGCGGTTCCCCCCGCGCCCTCGCCCACGAGGTGTTGCTCGAACAGGCGGAGACGCAGACCTTCGCCCAGGATCTGCTGGATCGGCGGTGGGCGGCGTACGAGATTCCGGCGAACGACCGCCGGCTGATCTCCGACATGGTGTTCGGCACGGTCCGGCGGCGGGCGACGTTGGACGCGGTCCTCGTCGCCCACCTCAGTCGGCCGTTGCGGGACCTCGAACCGGGGCTGCGGACCCTGCTGCGGTTGGGGGCGTACCAATTGCTGCTCACCGGCGGGGTGCCGCCGCACGCGGCGGTGCACGAGACGGTCGCGGTCGCGGAACTGGTCGGTTCCCCCCGCTGGACCGGGCTGACGAACGGCGTGCTCCGCAGCCTGGCCCGCTCCGTGTACCCGGCGCACGACGAGCCGATCAGCGCCCCCGGCCCCGCCGCGGACGCCGTCCCGCTGACCGGCGGCGGCTGGCGCTCGACGGGCCGTCCCGTGTTCCCGGACCCGCAGGACGATCGCGTCGGCTACTTCGCCGCGGCGTTCGCCTTCCCCCGCTGGCTGGCCCGGCGGTGGGCGGATCGGCTGGAACCGGCGGACCTGTGGGCGCTGGGCTTCCACTTCAATCAGCCGCCCGTCCCCACGCTGCGGGCGAACCCGTTGCGGGCGCCGGCGGATGAGGACGCTCGCACGGCGTTGCTGGCGGCGCTGGCGGAGGCGGGCGTCGACGCGACCGCGGGGGCGACGCCGCAGGCCGTGCGACTGGCGGAGGGGGCGAACGTGACGACGCTGCCGGGGTTCGCCGAGGGCCGGTTCAGCGTGCAGGACGAGACCGCCCAGCAAGCCGCGGCGCTGCTGGCCCCGCGGCCGGGGGAGCGGATTCTCGACCTGTGCGCCGCCCCGGGGACGAAGACGACGCACCTCGCGGAGCTGTCCGGCGACGCCGCCGAGATCCTCGCCGCGGACGTCAGTTCCAACCGGCTCGACCGCGTCACGGCGAACGCCCAGCGGCTGGGGCTCCGTGCCATCCAGGTGCGGGCGACGGCGGCGGACGCCTCGGACCTCCCGGGGTTGGACGGCGACGCGTTCGACGCGGCGCTGGTGGACGTGCCGTGCAGCAACACCGGCGTGCTGGGCAAACGGCCGGAGGCCCGCTGGCGGATCAAAGCCAGCGACCTGCCGCTGTTCGCGGAAAGTCAGGCCCGACTGCTCGCCGCGGCGTTGGACCGGGTGCGGCCCGGCGGACGGTGCGTGTACTCGACGTGCAGCATCGAACCGGAGGAGAACGCCGGGGTGGTCGCCGCCGTGCTGGCGGAAGAGCGATTCGCGGACTGGCGGGTCGTCCGCAGCGTCGCCCACCGCCCCGGCAGGCCCAGCGACGGCGGGTTCCAGGCGCTGTTGGTGCGGTCGAACGCCTCAGGTTAGAGCGGGCCGCCCTGATCTGTAGCGGCGGCATCCCTGCCGCCGTCCGGGAGCGCAGCGAGCGGGGGCCGTCGGGACTAGCCGCGTCGAGAGTCGGCGGCTGGAAGCCGCCGCTACGGCTCTTCGCGGCTCGCTCTAGCCGCGACCGGAGGGAGCGCTTGGGGGACACCGTGAGCGCTCCCGCCGGTCGCGGCGAAGAGGCGAGGGCCGGTCGCGGCGGAGAGGCGAGAGGTTTTCCGCGGAAACTTTGCGCCGGACCGAACGCGGCTTGAGCGGAACCGCAAAGGTTCCGATTGAACAGGAGACGACCCGCCGCGCCGGTTCTGCCGCTTATTGCGGCCACGCCGAGGCGACGGGTCGCGAAGCGGCTCCGGCCGGTGGCCGATTCGCTCCCGTTCGCCCCACGCGGGTTGACCGGGTTCGGACCGGCGACCTACGACCGAAGCCGCTTCCCCCGCAGGCCCCCGTTCCCGCATCGCGTGGGGGCGGGATGTGTGCGGGGTCGTCGTGATCTCAGTTTCCCCTCGTTTTCGAGCCGTCCCGCCGGACGGCGCGTCCGCACGACGCGGCCGCCGATCGGCGTTTGCCCCTTCCGGTCACCACTCACCCACCGCATCGCCGCTCCGCCCGGGCCGTACCGCGTGCTTCGTTCCCTCCGAGAGGGGACGGGGCGCCGGTCGCTTGGGCTCGGCGGGGGCGGCGCGGCGGGCCGCCCGGGGCGCGGCGCTTCCCCGTCAGACATTTGTCAGACACCTTTCCCCACACGGAGGTTGGACCGTTGGCCAAACGCATCGGACTCCTCGCCGGAGCCACAGCGGCGGTGATCGCCGGACTGTGGTTGGCGAACGCCAAACCACTCGCTGAACAAGCCACCGCAGCGGTCGACACCGCGGCGAACGCCAGTCCAGCGGATCAACTCGCCGCCGGGCTGATGCTCTTGGAGCGCGGCCAACTGGAGGCGGCCCAGAACCGGCTGGCGCTCGCCGCCAAAGGCGAAGCGGGGCTCTCCCGCGACCAGCAATTGACGCTGAACGAAGCCCTGCGGCGGATGCAGGACGTGAGCCCGTCCGCGACGCACAACGTCGACGGCGGGGCGGAGACCGCGAAGCTGTTCTTCGCCGAAGCCCGCGCCGCGGTGCAGCGGGGCGACAAAAGCAGCGCCCGGACGCTCGCCGCCGCCGCCGCCGCCTTCGGCGTCGACTGGCCGGACGGCGCCGGCCCGGATTCGCTGCTGATGGCCCTCGGCCCGGCGCCCGTCGCGGCCGCCGCCAACGAGCGGATCCTGCCGGACGAGTTTGCGGCGATGGACTTCGGCGGCCTCGGCGCCGCCCCGGCGCCCGCCGCCGCGGCGACCGACGGCTGGGGCGCCCCGGCGTCTCCGCACAGCGTCGAAGGCGGATCCACCAAGGCCGCCGCGCTCAAACTGCTGGTTCAGGCCCGCGTGGATCTGGACGCCGGCCGGTTCGAAGACGCTCGCACCCTGGCTCTGGAGGCGTGGGAACTGCACGCGGACTGGGACCTGTTCGCCGCGGACAGCCCGGACCGGATCCTGTCTGAAGTCGCCGCTCGCACGAAGACGGTGACCTTCACCCCGAAGGCCGTCTCCAAAACGCAGCCGACCGCCGACGAGGTGGCCCGCGGGGCCGCCGCGGACGCCCTCGCCGCGGCCCGTGACGCGATCACCGACGGGGCGTTCGATCAGGCGGAAGCCTACATCGGCGCCGCGGAGTCCGAAGCGATCGCCTGGGGCGTGCTGGACGCCTCCCCGGAGACGGTTCGGGCCGAACTCGCCGCCGCCCGTGCCGGCGCCATGTCGTCTCCCAGCCGGTCGCAGCGGAACGGCGTGAGCAACAACGGCGTGAGCAACGCCGCGTTCGATCGCGGCTTCGACGCCACCTTCGGCGTCATCCAGACCGCCGCCACCGCCACCGCCGCCACCGCCGACGACGATGGCCCGGCAGCGGTCTCCACCGCCGCCGCGGACAGCCCGTTCGCCGCCCCGCCGGTGGATCCGTTCGCCGTGCCCGCCGCCGACGCGACGACCGCCGCCGCGCTGCCGACGCCCGCCCCGGCCGGTCAAAGCGCCAAGCAACTGTACGAGGAGGGGATGACGTCCATGAAAGCCGGCGATCGCACCGCCGCGTTCGAGACGTTCCTCGCCGCGTTCGAAGCGACCGAGGCCGGCTCCCCGCTGGACCCGATTCGCACGGAGCAACTGCAAAGCTTCCTCGTCGCGATGGCTCCGGCCGGCGGCGTCGGCGCCCCCGCGATGACGGTCGATCCGGCGATGACGGTCGATCCGGCCGCCGCCGTGCGGGACGGCTACGGTCGCACCCCGGCCCAGCGGCTGGAACTGTCTGGCCAGGAAGAGAACGTCCGGTTCGACAAGCTGCGGGGCGAAGTGCTCAACGCCATCTTCCGGGCGGAGCGGCTCAAGGAAGCGGACAACGTCAACGAGGCCCGCGCCGTGCTGGCCCGCACCAAGGCGTCCGTCGAAGCGGCCGACCTGCGGGACGACCTGAAGGCCCCCATGCTGCGGCACATCGGCCGCAGCGTGGACGCGGTCGAGGGCTACGCCAAGCAAATGGCCCCCAAGCTGGCGCTTGAGGCCCGCAACGACGCCGTCCGCGATCAGATCTCCGTCGAGCAGCAGCGCAACATCCGCATCGAGCAGGAGATGGCGACGCTGACCGACCGGTTCAACGACCAGATGCGGAACCGGGAGTTCGTCGAAGCCCTCGCCACCGCCAAGCAGGCCCGCGCCATGGACCCGGACGCCCCGCACGCGGAGCTGATGGTCTGGAAGGCGAAGTTCGCCCACCGCGAGTACCAGGTGCAGGACCTCCGGGAACGGCAGGAGGAAGGCGTCGTCAACGTGCTGATGGACGTGGGTATCGCCGCGATCCCCTTCGCTAACGACTTCGAGTTCCCCAAGAACTGGAGCGAAGTGACCGCCCGCCGCGATCTGCGGTACGGCGCCACCGGCGTGGTCGGGACCAGCAGCGCCCAGGAGAAGATGATCTCCGCGGCGATGGAGCGGCCCGTCAGCCTGCACTTCAACGACGCCCCGTTGGCCGAAGTGCTGGGCCACCTGAGCACGCTGGCGGACATCAACATCGTCGCCGACCCGGCGGACGTGGAAGCCGTCGGCGCCGGCATCGACACCCCGGTGACGATCAACGTCGAAGGCATCCGCCTGCGGAGCGCCCTGAACCTGATCCTGGAGCCGCTGGACCTGGGTCACGTCATCTCCGACGACGTGTTGAAGGTCACCAACCGCAACCGGATGGGCGGCCAGTTGGTCACCAAGCCGTACCCGGTGACGGACCTGGTGATCGCGATCGAGAACTTCGGCGGCCCCTCCCCGGGCGTGGATCCGATGTTGCAGTCCAACGGTCAGGCCGTCCCGAACGGGTTCGGCGGATTCGGCGCCGGGCTGGGCATGGGGAACTTCAGCGTGCCCTCGGTGGGCGGCGTGGGACCGAACGTGGACCTGTCCGGCGCCCTGGTGGACCCGGTGACCGGCGGTCGCGTGGAGAGCCGCGTGAGCGGCGACGGCCGGCGGATGCGGTTCCGGGAGCTGTCCGACCTGATCCGGACCACCGTGGAGCCGGAAAGCTGGGAGATGCTGGGCGGCCGCGGGTCGCTTCAGACCAGTGAAACCACGCTGGCCCTGGTCGTCCGTCAGACGCAGGCCGTGCACGAGCAGATCAGCGAATTGCTGACCCAGCTCCGCCGGCTCCAGGACTTGCAGGTGGCGGTCGAGGTGCGGTTCGTCACGGTGACCGACGAGTTCTTCGAGCGGATCGGCATCGACTTCGACTTCGACGTGCAGGACGCCCTGGGCGCCGGCCCGGTCGACGGCAGCCCGTTCGGAGCGATTGATACGATCGCACCGCAGACGGCGGGCACCGCCCCGGCGGCGCTGGCGCCCGGCGCCGCGCCGTTCTTCCCGAACTTCAACCTGCCGATCCTCCCGCCGTTGCAGGAGGGCGGCGCCACGCAGTTCATCAACCCGGCCGGCAACGACGTGAACAGCCTGTTCGATCCCAGCCCCGGCCGGGATCTGCGGGACCGCGACGACTACGGCGAAGGAACCGTGGTCGGCCTGTCCGGCGACCCGGCGACCGGCACCCGGGCCATCAGCACCGACCTGGACATCCCGTTCCAGCAGGGCAGCTTCGGCGTCGGCGTGCCGGACTTCGTCGCCGGCGACCTGAACCTCGGGATGAACGTGGGCTTCGCGATTCTGTCCGACATCGAAGCCTTCTTCTTCATCAATGCGGTCCAGAGCGACAGCCGCAACAACCTGATGTTCGCCCCGAAGGTGACCCTGTACAACGGCCAGACGGCCAGCGTGCAGAACTCCTCGCAGCTGGCCTTCGTGGCCTCGCTGACCCCCGTGGTGGGCATCGGCTCCGTGGCGTACCAGCCGGACGTGCAGTTGATTCAGGAAGGCATCACGTTGCAGGTGACCGCGGTGATCTCCGCGGACCGCCGGTTCGTGCGGCTGACCGTCAGCCCGCAGTTCACGAACGTGATTGACATCTTTAACTTCACGTTCGCGGCCGGGGCCGGCGGCGGCGCCGGCGGCGGCATGGGCGGGGCCGGCGGCGTCGGGGCCGGCGGCGGCGGGTTCGGCGGCGGCGGGTTCGGCGGCGGAGCCGGCGGCGGCGGCGTCGGCGGCGGCGGAGCGATCGGCATGGCGGGCATCGGCGGCGGCGCCCTGGCCCGCAACGCCCTGCTCCAAACCCTTCCGCAGCAGGTCGGCGGCGGCGTCGCGGGCATCGGCGGCGGCGGCGTGGCCGGCGTCGGCGGCGGCGGCGGCGGCGGCAACCAGGGCCAGGGCGGGGCCGGCGGCTTCGGCACCCTGACCATCCAGTTGCCCCTCCAGGAGATCGTCACCGTCAACACGACCGTCTCCGTCCCGGACGGCGGCACCGTGCTGCTGGGCGGCGTCAAGCGGCTGCGTGAGGGTCGCGAGATGGCCGGCGTGCCGATCCTCAACAAGCTGCCGTACGTCTCCCGGCTGTTCAAGAACACCGGCGTCGCCCGCAGCACCGAGTCTCTCATGCTGATGGTCACCCCCCGGATCATCATCCTGGAGGAAGAAGAGGAACTGCTCGGCATCGAGATCTAACGCTCTCCGACGCACAGTTCAGAACCGACCGACGCCGCCGCGGGGCTTTCCCCGCGGCGGCGTTTTCGTGCGCACCGTCACGCCGAGCCCCCGCGGGCGCTCTGCGTTACGCTGACTTCATGCCTGACGCGCCCAACCTCACCGCCGCCGCCGTCGCGGAGGTGTTCTCCCGGGTGCGATCCGGCTATCCGCTGTTGGTTTTGGACACCGCGGAGGAACGCCGCTGGACCGACGCCCTCGCCGCCGCCGCCGCGGAAGAAGGGTGGTCCGTCGATCAGTGGACCGCCGCCGGCGACCGCGGGGATCTGCCGACGTTCCTGCGGGCGCTGGCGGACGCCGCCCCCCGCACGCTGCACGTGCTGGCGGACGCCGGCCCGCACCTGGCCGATCCGGTCGCCGCACGGCTCCTGCGAGAATTGCTGCCGGCGCTGACGGGGCGGGACTCCGCGGCGCTGCTGATCGCGGGCCGCACCCCGCTGCCGGAGTCGTTGCGGGCCGACGCCGCCGCCGTCGATCTGCCGCCCCCCGGTCCGGCGGAACTCACCGCGGATCTGCACGCCGCAGCGAAGGACGTGAGCCATGCCCTGAGGGACGGCCCGCTGGTCACGCGGCTGACGAACGCCGCCCGCGGGCTGACCCGCGACAGCGCCCGCCGGGCCTTCACACTGGCTCTCACCGAGGGCGGCGACGACCCGCTGGGAGCCGTGGTGAACGAGAAGCGCCGGCTGGTCGCCGGCGGGGACCTGCTGGAGTTTCGCGGGTTGGACGAAACCGCGGACGCCGTCGGCGGTCTGCATAACCTGAAGGAATGGCTTGAAAAGCGGGCCGCGGCGTTCAGCCCGGAGGCCGCCGCCCGCGGCGTGCCGGCCCCCAAGGGCGTGTTGCTGCTGGGCGTGCAGGGGTGCGGGAAGAGCCTGACCGCACGCGTCGCCGCCCGCATCCTCGGCTTCCCGCTGGTCCGGCTGGACGTCGCGGCGCTGATGGCCTCGGAGCAGGGCCAGAGCGAGAAGAACCTCCGGCAGGCCCTCGCCAGCGTCTCCGCGATCGCCCCGGCGGTGCTCTGGCTGGACGAACTCGAAAAGGGCTTCGCCGGTAGCTCCGGCGACGGCGGCGGGAATGAAGCGGCGGTTCGCAGAATGACCGGCACCCTGCTGACCTGGATGGAGGATCGCCCCGCCCCGGTGTTCGTCACCGCCACCGCGAACGCCGTCGAGGATCTCCCGCCGGAACTGCTCCGCCGCGGCCGGTTCGACGAGCTGTTCTTCATCGACCTGCCGAACGAATACGAACGGCAGGACATCCTGCGGGTGCACCTCGCCCGCGGCGGGCTGGATCCGGAGGCGTTCGACGTGGAGGAACTGGCGACCGTCGGCGACGGCCACAGCGGCGCCGAACTGGCCCAGTCCGTCACCTCGGCGCTGATCGACGCCCACACCGACGACCGCCGCCCCGCCCAGGCGGACTTCAAACGGGCCATCGAGGAGACGGTCCCGCTGAGCGTGACGATGGAGGACCAGATCTTCTCGCTGCGTGAGTGGTGCCGCACCCGGGCCCGCCCGGCGACGCCGGACAGCCGTGTGCTGCGGATGATGGACCGCGAACGCAAAGGCGGCGGCGACGCCGAGGGGCAGGAAGGCCCGGACGGTCCCGCGTGGGGCCGATTGGCCGCGGGCGGTCAGGTGCGGGCGGCGATCACGGAGTTCGTCTCCTCCAAGGACGGGGCGACCTTCCCGGCGCTGACCGAAGCGCTCGGCCCGCACGCCCCGGTCGAGGGTCCGCTGGCGCTGGCGTTGAAGGCGAATCCCAAAGCCGTGGTGTGGGCCGGACTGGACGAGACGTTCGCCGCGGAGATCGCCCGTCTGGTGGAGAACCGCAGGTTGTATCTGCACCCCGCCGCCGCGGCCGATCACCCGCCCGGCAGCCCGCCCAAGCTGCCGGCGTTCGAGGACGACGGCGAAGCCGCGGCCCCCGACGGCCCCCACTGGCGGCCGGTCGTGCTGAAGACCCTGCCCCGCCCCGGCGGCAGCGCCGACTACGCCCGTCTGGTCCGCGTCCGCCTCGCCAAGAAGTGAGTGCGGCTTGATGCGTCATTGTTTGCCGTCGCCGACAGGCGGCGCGTTGCCCAAGCCCGTTTAGAAAGAGCCCAACCAACCCGACGCGTCAGCGAGGGATCCCGCGTGCGCAACACGTCGGCCTCACGCTGGCCTCACGTCGGCCTCACGTCGGCCTCACGTCGGCCCGCCGCCGACATCCTCGCTGACGCTTCGGGCTGGTTTGAGACAGGCTCAGGCCATCCGCGTCGCCCCCAAACGCGTCGCCTACCGGCGACGGCGAACCGGTAAACTCGGCGACATGACGCCGACCCTCGCCCCCCCGCCGCCCCGCACCCGCACCGCCCGTCCATCGCGGCGGTACACGCAGGCCGAATATCTCGCCCACGAACGCAGCGTCGAACGCTCGCAGGCAGCCCGCACCGAACTGCTCGCCGACGGAACCATTCGAGAAATGTCCGGAGTTCGCCGCCCCCACAGCCTTCTGGTTCAGGATCTGACCCAGTCGATTCGTGGCTTCTTGGACGAGGACCTGTGGGAGCTCCACACCGAAAGCCTCAAGTTCCGCCCGCCGACCTGTGCGTTCTACTACCCGGACGGGATGGTCCTGCCGAACCCGCCCGAGTTCCTGGACGAGGTGGGCGACGTGGTGCGGAACCCGCTGTTCGTGGCGGAGGTGCTGTCGCCCTCCACCGAAGCCCTCGACCGGGGGGAGAAGCAGGACTGCTACCTCAACACGCCGTCGGCGCTGGAATACTGGCTGATCGCCCAGGATGCGGTGCGAATCGAGCGTCACCACCGCCCCGACGCGGAGTCGCCTTGGGGGTTCGAAATGTACGACGATCGGGCCGGGTCGGTCCCCCTGCCGGCGCTGGGCGGAACGGTGGCGGTCGGGAACCTGTACCGACGGGCTCTGCCGGCGGCGTGACCCGCTCCCCCTGTGCTCCGCCGCCCCCGCCCACGGCGTTGACGGCCGTGATGATTGCCGTCCTGCTGCTCGACGTGGCCGTCGGACCGCCGTGGACGCAGTCGCCGCTCCGCCCTCATCGTCGGCCGCCGCTGCCCGCGGGGGCGGTCGCCGGACCGGTCGTTCCCGGGCTCCGCGAGGGGGCCGTGCCGCAGGGGTTGGCGTGGGCGCCGGGCGTCGACTCCGCGTCCGGCGGCGGGCCGCCGCTGTTCCTGATTTCGCACGACCGGCCGGGGGACGCCGCCTCCTGCGTCTCCGTATTGGACGCGACGACCGGCAAACTGCGGGCGGTTGTGGAACTCGCGGAGCCCGACGGCGCCCCGCACACCGGGCACGTCGGCGGGCTGGCGGTTGCGGTGAACCGCGTGTTCGTCGCCTCCGACGATCGCGTGCTGACCTTCCCCCTCGCCCCGCTTCGGTCCCGCACGCCCCCGGCGACGCTCCCCGCGATCCTTGCCCGACAGGACGAAACGCGGGCCAGCTATTGCACCGCCCGCAGCGGCCCCGCGGGGGACGAACTGTGGACCGGCGAGTTCGCCCGCACCTCCGCGATCCCCTTCTCGAAACAGTTCCCGACGGACGAGAGCCACCACATCGTCGATCGGGCCGGACGGCGGAAGCGGGCGTGGGTCTGCCGGTCGGATCCCGCCGACCCGACCGGGCGGGTGACGGGCGTGCTGTCCGTCCGGCAACGGGTGCAGGGGTTGGCGTTCCTGCCAAACGCTGTGGGCGCCGCGGGCGAGATCGTCCTCAGCGTGTCGTACGGCCGGACGAACCGCAGCGCGTTGGCGGTCTACCGCGACCCGACCGGCGACCCGCCGCACCGGACGGTCAGGCTGCCCGGGGACGGCGATGCCGGGGACGGCGGCGAGCGGGAGGCGCCGCTGTGGTTCCTGGATGCGGAAAACCACCTCCGCACCGTCGATTTCCCCCCGATGAGCGAAGGCGTCGCCTTTGTCCGGAGCTCGTCGCCCCGGCTGGCCGTGCTGACGGAAAGCGGGGCGACGAAGTACCGCACCGGCGGCGCCGGGCCGCTGGACGTGCTCACGCTGTTGCCGGTCGCGCGGCTCCAAGGGTCCGCTCGCGCGAACTGATGTCCCCGCCGGGGAGCCGAGTGACTAGAGTTCGTCCCCCGTCCCCGCGCCGACCGAGCGGACCGAGCCGCCGCCGATGTCCGACACCTACGTCCCCGCCCCCGCCCCGCCCGATGCGCTGCTGGTCTGCGAGGGGCTGGTGAAAACGTATCGGGGCGGAAAGAAGGCGGTCCGGGGGATCGACTTCCACGTCGGCCGGGGAGAGATCGTCGGCCTGCTGGGGCCGAACGGCGCCGGCAAATCGACCACCTTCCGCATGGCCTGCGGGCTGACGGTGCCCACCGCCGGCCGCGTGACCCTGACCGGCACGGACGTGACGAACTGGCCGCTGTACCGCCGGGCCCGCCGCGGTATGGGCTATCTGCCGCAGGACGACAGCGTCTTCAAAAAGCTGTCGGTCGAACAGAACCTGTTCGCCGTGCTGGAGTTCCAACCGATCACCAAGCCGGCCCAACGTAAGCGGGCCGATGCGCTGCTCGAACAGTTCGGCCTGGACGACAAGCGCCGCCAGACCGCCGGCACGCTGTCCGGCGGGGAGCGACGGCGGCTCGAAATCGCCCGCTGCCTGGCCTCCAAGCCGGATCTGATTCTGCTCGACGAACCGTTCACCGGCATCGACCCGGTCACGATCCACAGCATCCAGGACATCATCCGCGAACTGCGGGACTGCGGAATCTCGATCCTGCTGACGGATCACCGCGAACGCGAAACCCTCACCATCACCGATCGCAGCTACGTGGTCTGCGAGGGCAAGGTGCTGGTCGGCGGGACCGCGCGCGAGGTGCTGTCGAACAAAGAAGCCCAGGAGAAGTACTTCGGCAGCCGGTTCGATGCCGACAGCATCCTCGAAGGCCGCGAGGCGTTCGACGCCCCGCGGCGGACCGCCGCCTGACGGGCGCGGCACTCCCGCGGTGCATTGGGACGAAGAGCGTCGATCCGAACGTTTCCGCGGCAAACCGTCGCACCGATCCCGCACAAACCGCCACGACTGCAAAATCCGAGCTAGAATCGTCCGAATTGCCCGCTGCCCCGGCTGTCACGCCATCTCAACGGGCACTATAACCGCCTTGTACGCTTCCGCGGCCCCGCCCGCTCCCCAGGAAATCGCGTTCATGCCCGCTGTTTCCGTCCGTTCTACAACCCTCTCTGCGGGTCGCCCCCGCTGTCCAACGGCGATTCCCGCGGTGTGCGACGGTTGGGACGTGGGCGAGGGGGAGATGCAGGTTTCGCTGACCGCGGCGTTGGCCTTCGCCTGTCGGTCCTCCCCGCCCCCGCCGGTCGGCCGCGACGGCAGCCCCGCGATGAACCTGTACGAGCGGGCCTTCCGGGAAGCCGAACGCCACAAATGGCTCGTCAGCGAGCGCACCGGGTACGATGTCGGCGAGGGGGCGATCCGCGATTGGTACGCCACGCGGTGGCCGCAGTTTTGTCGGAGCTGTCAGCTGCAACATGTCGCCGGCCGGGTCCGGTGGGACCAATTCGATCCCGCGACGTTCGGGACGCTGCACGACGCGATCGCCAGCGGCAACGTGCTGGCCGACCGCATCCTCGACCGGATCGACGCCGGGTGGGAAAACCTGACGATCCTGCTGTGGGCCCGCGAGTGGGGCCTGCCCATGAAGGCCGTGCTGACGATCCTGGAACGCATCGACGTGAACCGCGCCCGGCTCGATCCGGACGTGCTGTAACGGGATCCGGCCTGATCCCGTCGGCGCAGCAGGTTCTGGGGCGTAATCCCCACAGGTCGTAGCGGCATCTGTGAGCCCGAAGCGCAAGCGAGGGTGGACCGCTTCGACCCTGGCTTGAGCTTCGTTCTCTGAAGCGGGTCACACGCCCTTGAAACCCGGACCGAGAAGCTGTCTCACAACTTGCCAAAATACCAACCCGAAGCGTCAGCGAGGTCGTCCGCGTAGCGGACACGCTCTGCACCGACGCCCTCGCTGACGCTCTGCACCGACGCCCTCGCTGACGCTCTGCACCGACGCCCTCGCTGACGCTCTGCACCGACGCCCTCGCTGACGCTTCGGGTTGGTGTTGAAGCAGCTTCTAAGCCCCCAGCCGCTCGATCACGACCTCGACCAGCTTGGGGTGCAGGCCCAGCGGGGGGCGGACTTCGAATTGCACGTCGGGGTACTGCTTGAGGAACGCCGCCCGGTGCTCCTCCAGATCCTCCGCGACGTGCACGCCCATGCTGAGGAAATAGGGCAACATCCGGACCTCCGTGGCGCCGCGGGCGACGCAGCGGGCGGCGGCGGCGGGGATGTCCGGCTCCGCCAGTTCTAAAAACGCCGGTTCCACCACGTCGAACGCCCCGCGGGCGACGACCAGTTCCGTCAGGCGGTGCAGGTCCGCGTTCGCTTCCGCCCGCCGGGAGCCATGAGCGATCAGGAGGGCGGCACGCATTGATTGAGGATGTCGGATTTGGGATGGCGGACGTCGCCGTGCGACTTTGTATCCTAGACAGGCGGGACCGGAGGCAAACGGGCCAGCTTCATCTCCCCGATCCGCCGTCCCCAATCCCACGTTCCCCCATGCTCCCCCGCGTCGGTCCTTACCTGCTGGATCGAAAACTCGGCAGCGGCGGGATGGGCACGGTGTACCTCGGCACGCACGAAACGACCGGGGAACACGCCGCGGTGAAGGTGCTGCCCGCGGCGCTGGCCCGTGAATCAGGCTTCCGCGAACGGTTCGCCCGGGAGGTGGAGACCGTCCGCCGGCTGCATAACCCCCACATCGCCGGGCACCTCGCCAGCGGGACGGTGGACGCGGACGGGGCGCTGCTCCCCGAGGATGAGGAACCCCACGACGACGCCGTCGCCTTCCTCGCCCTGCGGTACGTGGCGGGGGAAACGTTGCTGGTGCGCCTCCGTCGCGATCGTCGGCTGTCGTGGCGGGCGGCGGCGGACCTTGGCGTGCAGATCTGCACCGCCCTCAAAGCGGCCCACGACGCCGGGGTGGTGCACCGCGACCTGAAGCCGTCCAACCTGATCCTCACCCCCTCGGCGAAGCACGAGCCGGACGGCGTCGGCCATGTGACGCTGGTGGATTTCGGCGTGGCGCAACTGTTCGCCGCCGGCCGGCTCACGCAGACGGGCGGAGTCATCGGCACCGCGGAGTTCATGGCCCCGGAGCAGGCGTCCGGCAAACGGGTCGACCGGAAGTGCGATCTCTATTCGCTGGGGGCGGTCCTGTACGCCTGCGTGTGCGGCGTCCCGCCGTTCCGAGGGGAGTCGGCGGTCGAAGTGCTTCAACAACATCGCTTCGGGCAATTCGACAAGCCCCGCCGCTACGCCCCGGACTGTCCCCCCGCGATGGAGGCCGTGCTGTGCGACCTGCTGGCGAAGGACCCCGCGAAACGCCCCGCGGACGCCCGGGTGGTGTCGAACCGCCTCCTCGCCGCCGTTCGACGAGAAGACTACGCCGCGGAGACCGGCCCCGGGGAGTCAGCCAGAGAGTCAGACCGAGAGTCAGACCGAGAGTCAACGGGAGTCAACCGGGGAGACCGGGGAGTCACCGGGGGAGACATGGGCGCCCCCCTGTTCGCCGATCGTCCCACCCGACCGTCGGCGGACGAAGAGACGGCCGACGAAGGAACGGCGGACGGCCCCGATCCGGCTCTGCCGGAGACGCCGACCGCGGACGTCGCCGCCCTCCGCGACGGGCCGGAGCAGCGGGACGAGGACCTCGTGTTCCCGCGGCAGGGTCCGGGGCCGGCGACGGTGGTCCGCAACGGCGTGGTGCGGGCGCTGGAAGAGACCGACGAGACCGGCCCGGTCGCCCGGTTCTTCGAGCAAACCTGGGTGCTCCTGACCGCCTTGGCGCTGCTGATCGTCGGCGGGGCGGTCTGGTTCCGGCCGTCCCCGCTACCGCCGCCGGCGGAGATGTCGGTCGGTCAGCACCTCGCCGCCGCCCGGGCGGCGTTGGAGCAACCGTCCGGGGCGGTTTGGGTGCGGGCGAAGGAGCGCCACCTCGCCCCGCTGCTGGCGCCCGGCGGCATCGAGCGGGTCGAGGCCCGCAGCGCCGCGGTCGGCGGGCCGAACGAGCCGCTCACCCCCGCCGCCCGCGCGGACAACCGGCGGGAGGCCCAACGTTTGGCGGACCGGGTGCGTCGCTATGAACTCGAGACCGCCGCCCGCCGACCCGCCCTCGCCGACCCGCCGAAGAACGAATCGGAGCGGTTCCTCCGGCTCGCCGCCCATCAAAGCTCCACCGGCGACCGCCCCGCCGCCGCCCGGACGCTGCGGCGGTTCCTCGACGCCACCGCCGCCGCCGGGCCGTCCGCCCGGCTGGCCCAGCACCGCCGGATCGCTCGGTCGATGCTGGACGACCTGGCAGTCCCGCCGCCGGCGATGTTCGCGATGGCGGACGCCACCCTCGCCGACGCCCGGGCCGCCGCGAAAGCGGGCGACGACGACGTTGCCCGTCAGGTGCTCGACGGTTTGGTCGGCCTGTACACGAACGATCCCGCCGCCGCAGAGATTTTGGGGAACGCCGCCGCCCTGCGGCGATCGCTGGACGAGACGCCGCCGGAATCGCGAGCTTCGGAACCGCAATCGCCTGTCGCGGGAGCGCCGGAGGACCGGTCGTTGGAGGAGACAGGCGCCGGCCGCTAGCCTGCCCCGGCAGATTCGAGTACGGCCCTTCCCTCCGGCGACGCCCCCGCATGTCCCTGTCCGACCATATCCGCGACGTGCCGGACTTTCCCAAGCCGGGGATCGTTTTCAAAGATATCTCCCCGCTGCTGGCGAACCCGGCGGCGCTGGCGGAGGCCGTCGCCGCGATGGCCGAGCCGTATCGGGCAAACCCGCCGGACGCCGTGCTGGCGGTGGAGGCGCGCGGGTTTCTGTTCGCCGTGCCGTTGGCGATCGAACTGGGGTGCGGCGTGGTCTTGGTTCGGAAACCGGGCAAGCTGCCGGCGGCGAAGCGGTCGGTGGAATATGCCCTCGAATACGGCAACGACAGGTTGGAGATGCACGCCGACGCCGTCACGCCCGGCCAGAAGGTGTTGATCGTGGACGACGTGCTCGCCACCGGCGGCACGGTCGCCGCCTGCATCAAGCTGGCCCGCGAAGCCGGGGCGGAGGTCGTCGCCGCGGCGTTCCTGCTCGAATTAGCCTTCCTCAACGGCCGCGACAAACTCGGCGACCTGCCGGTCACCGCGCCGCTGGTTTATTAGGCGCTGATCGGCTGAACGGGCCGCCGCCCGCTCGGCTTAACGGCCGCCGGTTTTTGAACGCCGTTCCGTCACGAACGCTTCCGCAGTAGGCGGGCCGGTCGTCAGGCCGAGCGTTTCGAGGAATCGGTCCGCCCGCGCACACGTTTCGATAAAGTCGCGGTTCGCGCGCTTGCCCAAGTGGTAGAAGCCGTGCCCGCGCCCCTCCCACACGGCCAATTCACAGCGGGCGCCGAGCGCCCGATATTCTTTGCGGAGCAGGTTCGCCGGTCCCAGCAGCTTGTCGTCCGTCCCGTACATCAACAGGATCGGCGGGCCGTTCGGGCCGACGTTCGACAGCGGGCACAACCGCTCCGCCGGCGCTTCATAAAGCGTCGCCCGGTCGCGGAGATCCGCCCGCACCTCCTTGGAAAATGTCGGCCGGTCCGTCAGCGCGGCGACCGGGTTGAACAGCACGCAAGCCGCGACGGAGGGGCCGTCGCCCGGCGGCAGGGCCGTCATCAACGCCAAATGCCCGCCCGCCGACCCGCCCCCGACGGCGATCCTTTTCGCATCGACGCTCCACTCCGCCGCATGATCGGCGAGATACCGCAGCGCCGCCCGCGCGTCGGCCACGCAATCGGCCACGGTGACGCGCGTGCCGTTCCCCTTCGGCGCCGAGCCGACGAGCCGATAACTCGCCGCGAAGCAGACGAGCCCGCGGGCGGCGAAATAGCGGCACTGCGGAGCCATCGAGTCCGGGCTGCCGTTCTGCCACCGCCCGCCGTGAAACAACAACAGCGCCGGCCGAAGCCCGCCCGCGGCCGGCCCTTCGCCATCACGCCGGGCGGGCGGATCGAACCGATACAGCTTCAACTCCCGCCCGTCCGTCCGCTGATAAACGTGCACCGCGTCCGCCCGATCGAGCGACCGCAGATCGTCCCCCCCGGCGACCGCTGCCGGCGTCGCCGGGGCGAAGGCGCTGAGGGTAAGCAGCAGCGGGGCGAACGACATCGGCCGGCGGGAGCGAGGAGCGTTAAACTATGATCAAACTATAAGCCGAAGCGAACGACCTTCATTCGCCGGCGGCGACCAACTTCAAATCGTCCACCCAGCATTCGCCGTTGACCGCGATGCGAACGGTTCGTTTGGTCGGATGGGCGATGCCGGGCGACTTCAACGTGCCCACCGACTCGCCGTCGATCGAGACGCTGAGGGCGTCGCCGGCGGTCGTCATCGTGAGCGTGTGCCATTCGTCCGGGGCGGTCCGCCGTTTGACCACCATTTTGGTCGCCCGCATCACCTGCACGTCTTCGGCCGTCATGGCGTCCGCGTTGCGACGGTCGCGGCGGGCGAGGTCCATCCCGCCGTGCTTATAATCCTGGAGCAGCACGCGATCCGTCCACACGCGCACGATCAATAAGTGGCCGGCGTGCACGCTTTTCTCTCGCAGGTCCGCGAGGTCGACGCCCAGGTCCCCCCTCTTCGCCGGCAGCTTGAACCGCAGGGAGAGCGTGCCGTCTTTCCATGCGGCCGATGCGTCCCCGCGGACGGAGACGCCGTGGTCGGCCTCCGCGTGCTTCGTGATATGCAGGGCGCCGCCGCCGCCGTGCTCCACGAGGTCCACCTGTTTCTGCCCCTTCGCCCGGGACTTGCTGTTGGTCCGCCATCCGCCGCCGACCTCTTCTTTGGCGTCGTCGGTCTCGGCTCGGTTGAAGTCGTCCTCCAACAGCACGGCCCCCGGCGCCGCGACGGCCCCTGGAACGGCCCCTGGAACGGCCCCTGGAACGGCACCGGGCGGGGCAAAGCCGACGAGGGCACAGGACAGCAGCGAGGCGGCGAACACGGGCGGAGCCTGACGACGCGGGAGACGGGGACGAGCCGCGTCAGCGTACCGAGCGGCGGCGGCCGATGCGTCGTTCAGCGCGGCTCCGCCTCCGTCTCCCCCTCGGCCTCGCCGACCGGCGATCGCTCCCTGACGAGGCCCAGGCCCACCCCCACGATCCGTACCGCCGTCCCGCCGCGTTCGCCCTTCACCGCCCGCACCGTCACCTGACCGACCAGCGGCTTCGCGGAGCGGTACAGCAGCACGGTGCGGGGGTAGTGCAGCCCTTTGCTGTGCGGGTCGTGATACAGCTGGATTGTCTTCGGCTCCTCCCCCGGCACGGTCACTTCGACCGCCCCGGCGTCCGGCCCGGCGAGGACGTACAGGCCGACGGCGTTCAGCGGACTGTGCTCCTCCCGCTCGACCGTCACGTTCAGCTTCGCCCCAGGCTTGGTCGTGTGGAGCAGGGATTTCTGCTTGAACCGGGCGCGGCAGCCCCCGGGCAGCGCGGCCCAGTCAGGGACGCCGACGGTCCAGTCCTCGGCGGCCCCCATCTTCTCCAAGGCCTTCTCCCATACGGACGGGCCGCGGTCGTCGTCGTCGAACCGCATCATCCACGCCGCGTCCAGCGCGTCCGGCCGCAGCGGGTCGACGCCCCACCGCGTTGAGGGCTGCGGGCGTTTCGCGTCCGCCATCCCCCGAGCGATCGCCTCCACGATCATCCCCGCGGCCAGTTCGTGGCCGGCCGGGCCGGGGTGCGTGCCGCCGTATTGGGTCCAGGTGAGCGTCCCGGCGTCGATCCGTCGGGCGACCTCCGCGGCGACGTTCACGCTGGGGATGTCGTAGCGTTCCGCGACCTGCTCGTGGGCGGCGACGGACACCGGCGCCTTTCCCGCCCGCAGCGCCTCCACGATCGGGGGGTTCGGGAAATGGACGAACAGGAGGTCCGGTCGAGCCGCCAGCCGCGTCCGTGCCATCGACGGCGCTGTACGGGCAACCCCTTCCATGCCCCATCCCGCCTCGCCGGCCGGCAGCCGTTCGTCCTGGTCGTCGTTCACCGCCGCTTCGGCAATCACCAGCGTCGCCCCCCCGACCTCGCTCCATTGCCCGCCCGCAAGCACAGCGTCCCCCCAGAACCGAAAGACCCCCGTCGTGGACCCGGTGCTGGACACGCCGGCGTTGTGAAACTCCCATGGAACGTCCGGGTATTTCGCCCGCAGCTTCGCCTCGACAAGCGGGCGATAACCATTGCCCTCCGTAATGCTCCCGCCGAGGAACGCCAGCCGGACGGGGCGGTCCCCCTCTTTCTCAGACCGCTCCATGACGAACCGCGTCCACGGCAGCCCGTCGCGGACGTTGAGCCACGCCGGGTCAGGTTCCCCGTCCGCCGGGGTGAGGACGGCGAGGGCGAGTAGCAGCGGGGTCATCGGCGGTCGTCCGGGCGGGCTTTGTGACAGGCTTTGTGACGGGCTTTGTGACGGGCTTTGTGACGGGCTTTGTGACGGGCTTTGTGACGGGTTTTGTAGCGGATCTGGTGTCGGCGGGGCGGCGGGTTAGCGGTCAGCCGCCAGGGTGATCTTTGCAAATCCGGCCGCGGAGGCCGTCCGCGAGGCGAACACGACCCGGTCGTACGGGGCCGCGGCCGCGGAGCGAATCGTCAGCCCGCGTCCCGGCGCCGCCTCCGCCGCCAACTGGTCCTGCAGGTCGTCTTCCGCGACCGGCTCGCCCGCCAGGAAAAGCGTCCCGTCGGCGGCTCCGCGGCCCAGAAGGCCGTCACGGCCTGCGGCAGGACGGCCGGGAGCACGTCCCGTCCCGCCGGGGCGAACGTCACCACCCGCGGTTCTTCCCCCGGTTTGGCCGTCCACAGGGCGGGCTCTTTCACGTACCGGCCGGGGAAGCGGCGGGCGGTCGTCGAAGTATTCTTCCGAGGTGAGTTCCCCCGCCTCGATCCGCCGGGCGATCTCCGCGGCGACGTTCACGCTGGGGATGCCGTACCGCTCCGCAACCCGCTCCGCCGCCGCGATCCCCGCCGGCGTCTCCCCCGCCCGCAGCGCCGCGATCGTCTCCGGCGTGGGGAAGTGCACGAACAGCAGGTCCGGCGCCCCGCCCGGCCCCGTTCCGCCCGACTGGGGGGTCGACCGGGCGATCCCCTCCAGTTCCCACGCGACCTGCCCCGGATCGCCCCACGCGCCGCCGGCGGTCGCTTCCACAATGACCAGCGTCGCCCCGTCGGGCCAATTCAGGTCCCTGTAGGCACACAGCTTCGGGTCGGGCGCCGCGGCGTCCCGGGGGTAGCGGAACAGCCGGGAGGAAGGCCCCCCGGCGTCCAGCGCCCCGTCGTGAAACCGCCACATCACCTCGCGGTGGGCGGGGCGAAACTGGATCTCGTCCTCGGTGAATTGGTGATACCCCCGCGAAATCCGCCCCCCGAGGAACGCCGCCCGCACCTTGCCGGGGCCGGTCACGCTCAGGCTGCCGGGGCGGACGCCAGGGGAGAACGTCTGCCCGCCCTTCGCGACCTGCTCCGCCGTCCGCGGCAGCCCGTCGCGGAGGGCCAGCCACGCCGGCGTGTCCGCGGGCGGCACGGGAACGGCGGCGTCGTTCGCCGCACCTGCCGCGTCCGGGGCGGGCGCCCGCGGCACAGGCTCGTCCCGCTCGGAGCCGTCTCGTTCGACATCCTGTGACGAACAACCGGACGCGACGAGGATCGACAGGGCCAGCAGCCCCGGCAGGAGGGCGGCGAACGGCGGGCGGGTCATGGGC
>CAWDOB010000003.1:1867500-3860000 GCA_963803815.1 uncultured Planctomycetaceae bacterium | reverse complement strand
GGGGACATGAGCATGTTCGGCTGGCAGGTAATGGCTCTCAAAAGCGCCGACAGCGCCGGCGTGCCGATGCCGGCGGACACCCGCACGCGGATGATCGGGTTCCTCCGCAGTCGCAGCGAGACGCTCGATGCGGAGGGTCAACTCGTGCAGTATCCCTACGGCGGGCTGGCCCGTTACAAGCCGGAGCCGGGGCACAAGGTCAAGCCCGCGATGACCGCCGAAGCCCTGTTCTGCAAGCAGATGCTCGGGTTGAAGCGGGATCAGCCGGCCGCCCGGGAGGCGGTCGTCTATCTCGATCGCCACCCGCCGGACCTGCGCACGTGGAACCTTTATCATTGGTACTATGCCAGCCTCGCGTTATACGGTCACGGGGGGCCGGTGTGGGAACGCTGGAACGCCCCGCTGCGGGACCTCCTGCTCAAAGAGCAGTATCAGAACGGGCCGCAAGCCGGTACGTGGCCCGTCCGCCCGATGAGCAGCAATTATACGGAGTACGGCGGCACGCTCTACGCGACCGCGATGGCCACGCTCTGTTTAGAAGTCTATTATCGGTTCAGCCCGGCGAGCGGCGGCGCCGCGGCGATGGACGGCCGGATCGAGGCGCCGGAGGACTCGCCGTAGTTCGCATCCACCGATCGCGGCGCTCGGAGCCGGGTTGATCGGGCCAGTCGCTCAGGGCGGGTGCCGTTCGGGGCGGGCGTCGTTCAAGGCGTCGGGCGGTTCTCGGCGAGGGCGAGGAGCTTCACGCGGACGAGGTTCAGCCAGACCCGCAGCCGGTCGATCTCCTCCGGGTTTAAGTCAGCTTCGTGCAGACTCGCAGGATAATTGAGGGAGACCTCGCCGTCCTGCCAGCGAGAAGATCTCCCGCCGCACGCCCGGCGGCGGCCCCCGGAAACCGGCCGGATCTTCGACCGCCGTGCCGGCCGCCGGAGTCTCGGCGGCCGGGTCGTGGACGCCGGAGCCGGACGTGGAGTTTGATACGAAGGTCGATGCGGGGTGAGGCGTCCCCGTTCGCATCCGCTCGAGAACCGCGCTGCCGTTCGCGGCGTCGTTCCCGGTCGCTCCGGCGGGGCGTTCGCTGGGCAGCACGGGGTCGACCGGCGTCCGGGTTCGGATCTCCCCAGAACCTTCCGCGGCCGAATCGTCGACATCAGAGGCGTTCGCGGCCTGCTTGCGGATCGCGTCCAACAGGGCCAGCGCGTCCCGCCGCAACGCCTCGGCGCCGGGATAGCGGTCGGCGGGGTCCTTGGCCATGGCCCGCACAATCATTCGCGTGCAGGCCGGGGAGACGGCCGCGGGGAGATCGCGCAACTCATGCACCGGCGGCGGGTCGGACCGCTTGTGCGCGTTCAGCACCGCGGTGACCGGCCGGGCCGGCGTGCCCGCGGGGGCCGCGAACGGGGGACGGCCGGCGAGCAGCGCGTGGTACGTGGCGCCCAGCGAATACAGATCGCTGCGGGCGTCGACCGGTTGCCCGCGGCACTGCTCCGGGCTCATGAAGTGGGGCGTGCCGACCACTTTGCGGCGGACTTGACGCTCCCGGCCGCCGGGCAGCGGGGGGTCGCGGGGGAACGCATCGGCGTCGCCGGCGCTGCATGCGGCGGCATCGTCGTCGGCGCCGGGGCCGGTTTCCTCCGGACCCTCGTCCAGTCGGCGGGCGAGGCCGAAGTCCGTCACCTTCACGCACCCGCCGGCCCAGGGTCCGCCGTGCTCCAGCATCAGATTCGCCGGTTTCACGTCCCGATGAACCAGTCCGGCCTCGTGAGCGGCGGCGAGACCGGCGGCGGCGTCCGCCAGGATCGCCGTCGCCCGCTCCGGCGACAGCGGACCGTCCCGTAACAGATCCTCCACCGAGCCGTCGCCGGCGTAGTCCATCACCAGGTAGACCGGGCCGTCCGGTTCAACGCCGTTCCCGCCGCCGTGCTCCGTGGTGCGATCGGCGCCGCCGGGCGCCGGGCGAGCGTCGAGAAAGTCGGCGAGGTGGGCCGGTCCGACTTCGTGGATGGCGACGATATTGGGATGCGAGACGCGACCCGCCGCCCGGCCTTCCCGCAGGAAGGAGCGGCGGGCGGCGGGATCGGCGGCCGCGGGGCCGCTGAGCACCTTGATCGCCACCTGCCGGTCCAGATCCGGATCCCGGGCGAGAAACACTTCGCCCATTCCGCCGCCGCCTAATCGCCGCACGATTTTGAAGCGGCCCAGCAGCACGCCCGGCGTGATCGCGGCGACGGCCTCCGCCTGCCGTGGCCCCCTGCGGACCGGGGCGGCGGGGCGTCCGCATCGAACACCAGCGTGCCGGCGTTCGGGCCGGGGGACGCTTCTGAAACATCGTCGTGGGAGTCGTCCGGCGGGGAGTCGTGCGGCGGGGGGGCGGTCATGGCGGGAGCGGTCGTCGGGACGAGCGTCGGAACGGGCGGCGCGGGCGAGTCAGCCGACCGGGTTCAATCCGGGAGCATCGTCTCGCGGACGAACGTCCCACATCAGTCGCCGGTAGTGCGTGCCGCCGATCCCGTGACGGCTGCGGGGATAGACCATCAATTCGAACTCCTTGTCCCGCGCCTGTAACGCCGGCGACGAACTGCCAGACGTTCTGCGGGTGGACGTTGTCGTCCATGCCGCCGTGGATCAATAACAACCGGCCCCGCAGACGGCCGGCCTGCTTCGACAGGTCCGTCAGGGCGTAGCCGTCCGGGTTGGCGGCGGGCGTGTCCATCAGCCGTTCCGTATAAATCGTGTCGTAATTTGCGAAGGCGGTGACCGCTCCGCCGGCGATGCCCGCGGCGTATTTGTCGGTGTGCGTGAGGACGCGGGCGGTCAGGTAACCGCCGTAGCTATAGCCGGACAGGCCGAGCCGCCCGTCGCACCAGGGTTGAGCTTTGAGCCAGTCGGCGGCGGCGGCCATGTCGGTCGTTTCCTGCTCTCCCAGCCGGCCGTGGACGGCCCAGGCGGCGGCCCACCCGCGACCGCTGGCGGCTCGGGGATCGACCTTCAGCACCGCGATCGCCGTTGGTCGCCAGCAGATGTTCCCAACCCCGGCCCCCGCGCCCAGTCGTCCCGCACCACGGGCGTGTGCGGGCCGCCGTAGGTCATCACCCAGGTCGGGACCTGGCGATCCGGATTCGACAGGTCCAGCCCCGGCGGGGTGAGGAGGTAGCCGTGGATCACGCCGGCGGGGTCGGTGCCGCCGTCGGCCCGGGCGGCGGCGGGAACGGGGATCTCCACCCAGGTGAATCGGCCGCGGGCGGTTTGCGTCACCCCGGTCGGCGTCGCCTCGCCCAGCACGCGGAGCAACTCGCCGTCGCCGCGCCGCAGCGTCACGCGGGTCGGCACGTCGTGGGCGCTGTAGGCGTCGACGAGGAACGCCCCGCCGGGCGCGACCTGCGGTTTGTGCGTCCCGTCCTCCGGCGTGAGGCGGGCGAGACCGGAGCCGTCCGGCCGGACGCGATACAGAAACTCCCCCCGCGGGTCGTCCTTCGTGCCGGTGAAGAAGATCCACGGGGAATCGTTCCCGCCGCCCTTCACGCTCAGATCGGCTGGTGTGCCGGGAAGGCCGACGACCCGATGCACCTCCCGGACCTCCCACGGGCCGGCGGTGACGGCGTTCAGCAATGTGCCGTCGGCCGCGTAGCGGTACAGGTGCCGCCAGCCGTCCCGCGTGCTGGCGATCAGGAAGGAGCCGTCCGGCAACCCCCCTTCGCCGGGACGTTCTCCTTCGCCGGGAAGAAAGGCCAGTCGCCGGGGCTCTGCACCCAGGCGCCGGCGGACTCGGTCAGCAATTCCACCGCCCCGCCGAGGGATTTCGCCCCGACGGATCGTGCGGCGGCACGTCCACGGCCCGCACGGACAGCGTCGACTGCACGCGGTCCTGCAGGTAGCCGTACAGCCGCGTGCCGTCGGGGAACCAGCCGAAGTGGGCGATCAGCCCGCCGCCGTCGCCGGGGGCGCGGCCCATCGCGGGCAGGCCGGGCAGCGTGTCGGTGGCCCAGTCGATCCAGCGGACCGGTCCGCCGGTCGCCTCGACCACGCCGAGCCGCACGGTCGGGTTCGTGGTGCCGGTCTTGGGATAGCGGGTGCGTTCGACCCGCTGCCCGGAGTCGGCGGGACGGGCGGCGAGGTTCACCGGGGCGGCCTGATCCAGCACGGTGAAGGCGCCGACGGCCCGGTCGTCGTACTCCATCACGGCGATTCGCCGGGAATCCGGGCTCCAGCGATAGCCCTTCCAACTGCGGTCGTAGAGTTCTTCAAAGTAGACCCAATCCGCTTTGCCATGGCGGATGAGGTCGCCGCCGCCGACCGTCAATCGCACCGCCGGGCCGGCGTGCACGGCGTCGCCGGCGCCGATCAGCGGGACGGCAAACAGGTCGTAGTCGCGGACGAAGGCGGCGGTGCGGCCGTCCGGGCTGAGTTCGGGCAGTTCCTCCGGCCGCGGGGTCTCGGTGAGGCGGACCGCGACCGGGGCGACGTCGGAATCCGCCCCGAACGCGGGGCCGCCGAAGTCGACGGCGAACAGGTCGCCGCCGGACCGCAGCAGGGCGCGGCGACGTTCCTGATCAAGCGAGTCGGCCAGCGACGCCGGGCGGCGGGCGAAGGATTTCGCGAACCGCCCGTCGACCCCGGCGGCGGTCAGGGCGGCGGAGAGCGCCGCCGCGTCGTACGCCGGGGCGGCGGCGCCGGTCGCGGCGTCCACGATCTGCGGGGCGCCCTCGTTTGCGGGGACCAGCAGGCGGGTCGCGTCCGCCCACCGCAGGCCGCCGGGGGCGTCGCCGGTCAGATCCAGCCGCTTGGCGCCGTAGAGATCGTCGAACCGCATCGGCCGCAGCGCCGCGGCGGGCTCGCCGGTTCCGTCCGCGGTTCTTTCGTCCTGCGCCGCGCCGGCGGGGGAAAGAACGAGCAGAAACGTGGCCGCGGCGAGGCGGGACGCAGGCGCAAACATGGGCACGGGCGAAGCGGTGCGGGGGGAAGCGGTGTGTCGCAGGATAACCGAGCGGCCCGCTTCCCTTCACCGCGTCACGGCTGCCCGCGTCATGGCTCCCCGCGTCATGGCTGCCCGCGTCATGGCTGCCCGCGTCACCGGTTCCCCCTGACCAAGCCGCGACCGCCGCGTCTACAGGCGGTGGACGGCGACGACGACGGCGTCCTCCGGCGGGCGGTGCTTGGGGCGGGAGAGGTGCACCACGATCGACGCCCCCGCCGCCGGCCCGCCGCGGAAGGCGGCGGTCGGGGGGGCGTAGATCCAGACTTCGGATAGGTGGAGCCGGCTGACCGCCGTGGTGCGAACCGGCGGGACGCCCAACGCGGCCCGCACCTGCGGGGCCGTCATCCCGACCGCCACCCGCCCGTCCTTCACCGCCGCTGCGATCGGGTCCAGGGGCATCGCCGCGGCCTCCGCGGCGGTTCGCCAGCGGCCCGCGGCCCGCGTCAGGCCCATCTCCCGGAGCTTCGCGGCGACGGCGGCCTCCTCGGCGGCGCCCGGGTCCGCGGCGGCGTACGCCTCGGTCAGCAGGCGAATCGCCGCGGCGTCGTCCCCGGCCACGTCGCGGTACTCCTCGGCGGCTCGGATCAACCCGCCGATGCCCTCCGGCCGCAACGACCGCTCCCGGGCCGCCAGCCAGGTTCGCAGCACGTCTGCCGCGGCGCCCGATTCGCCGCGGCTCTTCAACAGGCTTGCCAGTTCGACCGCCTCCGCCCGGGTGGCAGAGGCCGCCCGGGCCGTCCGCCACGCCAATTCGCGGCCGCGGTAGCTCTCTGCGAGGTCCCCCAACTCCGGCAGCCGCGTCGACAGTTCCTCCGCCACCGCGAAGCCGTCGCGGCCGTCGGGGGCCGCGTCGCGTTCGATCCGCGCCCGTTCCACCCGGGCGTAGAACCGGCGGGCCAGCGCCGCCCGTTCCGCTTCGTCGGCGGTGCGAAACGTGCCCTCCGGGGTGCGGTCGTACGCGGCCCCGAGCTTTTCCGGAAGTGCCGTCGAATCGGCGGGCGGGGTCGCGGCTCCCGGCAGCCGGCGCCGGATCTGGCCCGCCAGCGCCGCCAGATCGGCCGCCCCGTCGTCCCGCACCGCCCGCCACCACATCCGCAGCGCGTCGTGGATCTTCAGCGCGCGGTCCGCGGCGTCAGTTCCCCCCAGGTCAGTCCCCCCCGCGTCAGTTCCCCCCGCGTCAGTTCCCGCGGCGGTCTCGTCCAGCAGGGCGAGCCGCGCCCACACGCCGGGCGGGACGCCGGCTGGGGCGGCGTTCGGCCGTGCGGTCGTCGCCCCGGCGGCGTCCCACCGCAGCTTGAAGGCGTGCTGTCGCACCTCCCTCGCCCGTCGGGCGAGGCCGGCGTCCCCGTAGAACGTCGCCCGCCCGGCGGCCCAATCGGCGAGCCGCTCCAGGGCGGCGGGGTCCGTTCGGATCGAGGGCCAGCTTACGGGCGGTGAAGGTCGCGTCGTCCGCCGGCCGCGTTTGCACGCCGGTCGCTTCCAGGAACGCCCCCGTCACCCCCGAGGAGAGGCGCCCGACGATCTCCACGCGGGCGGTGTCGTTGTCGGCCCGCCCCAGCGTGGCGCCGGCGGCCGGGCGGACGGTCAGCGGCACCTTTTCCAACCGCAGCGCCCCCCCCGCGACGGCCCGCACGCGGCCCTCGACGCGGAACACCGCCCCGCTCCGCTCCCACTCCGGCCACGAGTCCCGGGCCGCGACGAACGCTTCGCTGCTCATCACCCCCGTCGGCGGCCCGTCCGCCCACGCCGCGGGCGCCGCCGCCGACAGCAGGACAGGCAGCGCCCAGGCAAGGGAGATGAGACCGCGGCGGGGGGAGGCGCTCACGGGGCGGTCGCCGGACGGGGGGAGGAATCGGCTCGCGGGCCGGCCAGCCCCACCGTATTGGCTTGGCGGGCGAGGACGGCTCGGACCGCGGCGCCGTCCGGGCCGGACAGATCGAAGCCGACCGCCGCCAGCGTGTCCGCCCCGGTCCAGAGGAACGCGGAGCCCGGCTCCAATCGCACCTCCCACAGGGCCCCGCCGCGGGCGTCCGGCACGCGGGAGCACGCCCCGTATCGCCCCGCGAGCAGCACCCGCCGCGGGTCGTCCCCGGCCGACAGATCGTTCGGAACGGCCGGATCGCCGATCAGCCGGAACCGCACCCCCGCCGTCACCATCGGGTAGAGCAGTTCGACCCGGTCGGGCGGCGGTTCGCCGGCCGGTTCGTTCGCTTCGTCGGCGGACGGCTGGTCGGCGGGGGGCAGAGCGACGGGAGGCTGAGCGACCCGACTCTCCGGCGTGGCGACGCGGGCGGCGTAGGTGTCCAGAATCACCCACCGGCCGCGGTACAGCGTATTGAACGCCCGCGCCCAATCGGTGCGGTCCTCCGGGGAGCGGGCGGCGGCGGCCTGGCGGGCGATCTCCGCGGGGCCGGAGGAGGCGAGGCCCGCGGCGGCGGTGGCTTCCGCGCGTCCTGCCGGGCGGCGATCGCCCGGGGTGCGTCCGACAGGCCCAGCGTGTCGTACGCGGCGGCGAGCGTTCCGAATCGCTCCGCGGCGCGGGTGAATTGCCCCTCCGCCAGCGCTTCCGCCGCCGCGGCCGGCGCCTCCGCGACCGTCACCCGGGCCGCGGTCTGCCGAGACTGCGTCACGCTCCACCAGACGGTTCCCGTCACCACCGCCGCCAGCCCCACCGCGATCAGCCGCAACGGCGTCGCCTGCCGCCGCACCCCCGCCCCCCACCGCGACCAGCGGGGCACGCGAACTGTGGCGGGAGTCGAAACCCCCGGGTCGGCGGTCGATGCACCGGCCGTTGATGCACCGGACGCCGATGGACCGGATGCAGGCGAGCCGGCGGCGGTGTCCGCGGCGACGGTGTCCGCGGCGACGGTGTCCGCGGCGACGGTGTCCGCGGCGGCGGTGTCCGCGGCGGCGGTGTCCGCGGCGGCGGTGTCCGCGGCGGCGGGCCGGGCGACCTTCGCCCGCGGTTTCGTCCCCTTCTTCGCATCGACCCGGCGGCGGGGGGACGCGGGGTACACGTCGGCGGGCAGCACGAAGTGGCGTTCCCCGCATTGGAGGCAGGGTTCGTCCCGCTCCCGTTCGGACCGCATCCCAGCCGCGACGGCGCCGCACCGGCAATCCAGCGAGAACGGCTGCGAAGACGGCGGCGGGGGCAGCGCCCCGGCCAATCCGGCCAACGCTTCGAATCCCGGCAGGCGGCGGGCGAACGGCACCGCCTCCGCGACGCGCTCCGCCCAGGCGCCGGTCGCGGTCCTCCCCGGCATCGGCGGTCTGCGGCGTCGGGGGAGAAGGGACGGGAGAAGCGAGGCGCCGGGCGGAGCCGGCGCCTCGTCGCCGGTCCGGCGTCGATTGTCCGCCCCCCGCCCCGCCTTTCAACGCCCGCCGGGCTCCGGCGGTTCATCCCACCCCGGCCGGTCGCCCCAGTCGGTCGCCCCGGGCGCCCCTGATCAAGGCGCCCTCGATCCGGCCGCCGGGCCACAGTTGAGGTGCGAAAGACCGGCGAGGCGACGGAGTCCGGCTGCGGGCGGAGCGGGTCGGACCGGCGCCGGCGGGCCGGTCGGGATGGAATGTGGCCCTGCCGCCACACCCGCTTTGACTGCCCCCCGCGAGCGAGCTAGATACCCGGCCGGACCGCCCGTTCGTCCGCTCCCGAGTCGACCGTCATGCGGTCGGCCCGGCGGCGACGCGGCGGCCGCGGCGCCCCGCTCCCCCACCGGCCCGCCGCCCCCGATGGCCCCGCCCCCCACCGCTCCCCCCGCCGACGACGCCGTTGCTTCGGTCGAGGGCCCCCGCCCGGCCGCCGCGGACCCCCACGCCGATCCCGCCGCCGACGCCCAGCGGCGGTTGGACGAGATGCTCGACCTGCTCCGCCGCGAGCAATCGGCCCCGCCCGCCCCGCCCCCGGCGGCCGCACCGCCCCCGGCGGCCGCCCCGATCGTGGCCGAGGCCGTTCCCGCCCCGCCGCCGGAGCCAGGGCCGGAGGCCGCTGCCCCGCAAACCGCACCGCCCGCCACCCCGGCGACCGTCCCCGCCGAGGCCCCGTCGCCCGAAGAGCCGGTCACCGACGAACCGGTCACCGACGAACCGGTCACCGACGAACCGGTCACCGACGAACCGGTCACCGACGAACCGGTCACCGACGAACCGGTCGCCGAACAGCCCGTCGCTGAGGAACCCGTCGCCGAGGAACCCGTCGCTGAGGAACCCGTCGCTGAGGAACCCGTCGCTGAAGAACTGGCGTTCGACGAACCGACCTCCGCGGATCCGGAGCCTGATTCGCCGGAATCAGCGGCCGATTGGCTGACCGGCGGCCTGTCTTCGCTCGAACCGTCGCCGTCGGCCGATGCACTGCTGACCGGCGGGGGGATGTCGCTGATCGATCACGCGGCGCCGGACGACGACGCCGCGGCGGACGACACGGACGACGCGTTGGATCCGCTCGCGGGGCTGCGCGTCGCGGCGGAGACGGCCCGGCCGGCGCCGACCGCCGCGGCCCCGGACGCCGCCAAGCCCCCGCTGCGTTCGCTGCTGAGCGAGATGTTCGATCTGGACCTCGACGAACCCGATCTCGATGAACCCGATCTCGACGAACCCGATCCCGACGCGGCGGACGCCGCCGGACCGGACGAACCGGACGCGGCCGCTCCCCCGTCTGCCGCCCCCGCCGCGGACGTTCCGTCCGGCGACGTTTCCGCCGACGCAGCTCATACGGCCGACGTTCCCACCGTCGACGAAGAGCCGGTTCCGGAACCGATCCACGAGCGAACGAGCGACACATCGGCGGCTCACGACCTGCCCGGTGAGTCTGCGGCGATCCCGCCCGCCGCTCTGCAACCGGCAAGGCCGGTCGCCGCGGAGCCGATCGTGCCGGAGGCTGCTGTCCCGGAACCCGTGACCCCGGAACCCGTGACCTCGGAACCAGTGACCCCGGAACCCGTGGCCCCGGAACCCGCTCCCGCGGCGGCGATTGCGCCGGAGCCAGTAAAGCCCGAGCCGGTGACGCGTGAGCCGGTAACGCCTGAGCCAGTCACGCCGGAGCCGGCTCCTGCGGCGGCGGGGGGCGCTGCGACGGAGGATCAGTCGGTCGAAGATTCGGTGGATGATTACATGGAGGCGCTGCTGGCCCGGATGCGGCAGTCCCGGGGCGACGCCCCCGCGCCGCCCAAACCGGCTCCCAAGCCGGTCGCCAAGACCCCCGCCGCCGTCGCGGCCCCCGTCGTCGCGGCCCCCGTCGTTGGAACTGCCGCCGTCGCAAGCGTTGCCGCGGCATCGGCCTCCGGCGCTGCGGGCGATTCCTCGTCGGCCGCGTCGGTCGCGGCTCCGCCGGCGGTTTCGACCCCGGCCGCGGCGAGCGAGTCGGTCGCTCCCCGCCCGCTCCCGCCGCCGCCGTCGATGCCGCGGTCCCGGGTGGATAAGGAGAAGCTCCGCGAGGAGATGCGTCAACTTCGCGCGATCGCCAACACCAGCGCCCGCAGCGCGGTGATGGAATCGACGTGGAAGCAGACCCGCGCCCGGCTCGTGATGGAGGTGCTGATGTGCGGCGTCTCCCTGGGGGTGGGCCTCACGCTGATCGTGACCAACGTGTGGGGCCCCGCGTTGCACTACGGCTTGGGCGGGGCGATCTGCCTGGGTTCGGTGTGGATCGCCCGGGACTTCGGTCGCACGCTGGACCTGCTCCGTCGACAGAAGACCGCCGCGAGAAAAGCCGCCGCGGAGGAAGCCGCCCGCACCGGCGCCGACCCCCGGCAGTCCCGCGAGCGAGCCCTCAACGTCCCCTCCGCCGCCGGCGAACGGTCCTACGCCTGACCGGGCGCCTGACCGGGCGCCTGCGAACCGGGCGCCTGCGAACCGGGCGCCTGCGAACCGGGCGACCGTGAACCGGGGCGGGACCGGCGGCGTCGGTTGCCGCGGACCGCGACCGCGGCGACGCTGGCCGATCGTTCCGCCCCCGCCCCGCCGTCCCTGCCCCACCGACCGCGACTCCCGCGTGACCGACGCCCCGGACCCGCACGGCTCCGTCGTGTTCTCCCCCGCCGAGCAGTCTGGCGCCGAGCAGTCCGCCGCCGGGCCGCCTGACACGGGGCCGTCCGCCCCCGGGCCGTCCGCCCCCGGGCCGGCCGTCACCGCGGCCCAGGTTGGGGAGCGGTTCGAAGCCGCCGCGGCGGAGATCGGCAAAGCGGTCGTCGGCCAGGAGGAGTTGATCGAAGGCGTGCTGATCGCGTTGATCGCGGGCGGGCACGTGCTGATCGAAGGGCCGCCGGGGCTGGGCAAGACGTTGCTGGTCACCACTTTGGCGCATGTCTCCGGGTGCGACAGCGGGCGGGTGCAGTTCACCCCGGACCTGATGCCCGCGGACGTGACCGGGCACAGCGTGTACGACCTTCAGCAAAAGGCGTTCACGTTCATCGCGGGGCCGGCGTTCACCCACCTGCTGCTCGCCGACGAGATCAACCGCGCCCCCGCGAAAACGCAGGCGGCGCTGCTCGAAGCGATGCAGGAACGGCAGGTCACCGTCGACGGCGACACCCGCCCGCTGCCCGATCCGTTTCTCGTGCTCGCCACGCAGAACCCGCTCGAACAGGAGGGCACCTACCCGCTGCCCGAGGCGCAATTGGACCGATTCCTGTTCAAGCTGATCGCCGACTATCCGGACCGCCGCGGCGAACGGGCGATCCTTGACCTGTACGTGAACGGCACGGACCCCCGCGAACCGGCGAACTTGGGCGTGAAACGGGTGCTGGACGCCGCAGGCGTGCGCGACCTGCGGCGGGCGGCGTCGCGGGTGATCGTGGAGCCGGCGGTGACGGACTACATCACCCGGCTGGTCCGCAAGACCCGCGGTTGGCCGGGGGTGGAGGTCGGGGCGAGCCCGCGGGCGGGGGTGGGCCTGGTGCTCGCCGGACGAGCCGCCGCGGCGTGCCGCGGTCGGGACTTCGTCATCCCCGACGATATCAAAGACCTCGCCCCCGCCGTGCTGCGGCACCGCATCCGACCGGCCCCGGACGCGGAGTTGGAAGGCGTCACCTCCGACGCCCTGATCGACGCGATTCTAGACGCCGTCGAGGCGCCGCGGGGGCGGGCCTAGAACGCACCCTGAAGATCCGTCGCGGCGGCTTCCAGCCGCCGTCCGCGAGCGCAGCGAACGGGGGTCGTCTCCTTCGGCCTCGCCGAGAATCGGCGGCTGGAAGCCGCCGCGACGACATTCCGCGGCCTGCTCCAGGCCGCACCCTCACCGCTTCAGCCAGTCAGCGGCCGAGCCAGTCAGCGGCCGAGCCAGTCACCGGCCGAGCCAGTCGCCGCGCAGCCAGTCGGCGATCAACAGGATTTCGTCGCGGGTCAGCGTGTCCGCGGGGTCTTCGACCCCGCTTTCGGCGAGGGCGGGGGCGTAGGCGGGCATATAGCCTTCGCCGGGATGGGCCGCCGCGTCGGCGTCCTCGCCGTAGAACCGTTCGTGGGCGGGGTTCGCGATGAACTCAATGAGCCATTCCCGCGACCCGTACCCGTCCAGCACGACGGAGTAGCCGAACTCTTCCCCGGCGAAGTTGTGGCAGTCGGTGCAGGCCCCGCCCAACCCGTCGCGGGCGCCGGTCATCAGGGCGCGGCCTCGCTCCACGGTGGCGGCGAGTTCGTCGCGGGCGAACGTTTCCCCACCGTGGTCGATCGCGATCGACGGGCCGCCGTGCACCCGTCCGCCGGCCTCCGCGGCGACCGCGGCGGCGACCGCGGCGATCTTCTCCTCCAGTTCAACAGCCCGTGCGGCGGCCTCCGGCGATCCCGGTTCGACGCCGTCCCACAGCGTGTTTTGCACATAGTCCGTCATATCTCCCCCCGCAAAGGGCGTGCAGCCGAAGAGGGCGGGGGAATCGACGTTCTGCGGGTCCAACATCTGTCGCATCCAGCGGCGGGAGCCGAAGCCGGCGAGGTTGGCGCCGCCGCAGTCCGTCGCCGCGATCGAATGCTCCGGCCCCCAAGATTCCACGGCCGGGCCGGTGTGGGCGTGACAGGCGGCGCAGTGTTCGCGGAACAATTCGGGGCCGCGCGTTTTCGGGTCGGCGGTCAGCAGGGCGGTCGGGCCTTCGGGGGGAACGCCGTAGTCGGCCAGCTCCGCGGCGCGATCCGCCCGCTCCGCGGCGGCGCGGGTGACGGCGAGGTAGTGGTCGTCCGTCTGATCGTGCGTCATCGAACTGATCGTCAGCCCGCACCAGGCGCCGAGCCCGCCGAACACGATGAGATACCGCGCCGCCGCCCCGACCCGCGTGCCGAGCCGGTCGATCCACGGGACCGCCGCCAGCACCCCGATCCCCAGCGCCGGCAGCACGCCGGTGGCGAGGAACTCCGGCTCCACGTAGTTTCGCAGTTCGAACAGGAACCGGAAGTACCACTCCGGCCGCGGCATGCTCTCGGCGCCTTCGCCGGGCGGGGCCTCCAGCGGGGCGGCGTGCCGGCCGGCCATGAACCACAGCCCGGCGAAGACGGCGGCGAACGCGGCGGCGTTGCGGACCGTCTGGTTCGGGAAGTACGGCTCCTCGTCCGGGGCGTGGGCGTGGTTGACGGTGTGCGGGTCGCCGTCGGCGGTGCGATCCCCCGGCCGCACCGTGCCCCACCGCAGGAGTTGATAGAGGTGGAACCCGCCCGCCAGCGCCACCGCCAGCGGGAGGAAGGCGACGTGCAACGCATAGAGATGCGTGAGCGTCAGGTGCCCGACCTTCGAGCCGCCGAACAGCATCTGCTTGAGGTGCGGCCCCAGCCCCGGGGTTCCAGCGAGGATCGCCCCCTCCACCTCGATCTGTTCAAACGCCTTCTGGGAGCCGGACAGCGGGTTGCCGGTGACCGCGGCGACCACCAGCAGGGGGAAGAGCAGGACGCCGCTGACCCAGGCCAACTCCCGCGGGGAACGAAACGACGCCGCCAACATCAGCCGGGCCAAGTGCACGGCAAACGCCACGATCAGCGCGTGCGTGGCCCAGTAGTGCAGCCCTCGCAGCCGCGATCCGCCGGGGGTGGACTCGATGTGATGGACGCTGCTCCAAGCGGCGTCGGCGCTGGGCACGTAGCCGGTCATCAGGGCCAGCCCGGTGGCGAAGACCACGCCGAACAGCCCCAGGCAGACCGGTCCGGTGACGTACCGCCACCGCGGTCCGCCGGGCAGCGTGCGGCCGGCGAGCCAGTCGAACGCCCCGCGGTGGCCGGTCCGCTCGTGCACCCACCCGCCGACGGCGGCCCGGCGTTCGGTGAGCGCCGTCCGCACCCGCCCGCGGTCGGCCGCGTCGGCGTCTGTGACGGGCGGGGCCGTCACCGCAGGGGCCGTCGCCGACGGGGCCGGGGGGGAGGGGTCGGGGGCCGCGCTCATATCTTGATCTGTTCGGCGGTGCCGGGGCGAAAGCGGGTGTACTCAATCTGCACCCACCAATCGCCGTCGTCGTCCTCGACCAGTTCGCAGGGCAACGCGTCCAGGCCGCGGGAGCTGGGGTTGCGGCGGCCGTCCAGCGTCGGTCGGGGGGCGCCGTCCAACGCGAACACCGCTCCGTGACAGGGGCAGAGCAGCCCCGCCGTGTCCGCCCCGTTCGCCGCCGGCACCGTGCCGCTGACCTGACAGCCCGCGTGCGGACACACGCTGCTGAAGGCCGTCACGTCTCCCGCCGCCGGATTCAGGTCCGCCGGGGCGACGTTCGACGCAGCATTCCGCACGACCCAGGCCCGACCGACGGTGACGGCGGGGTGCCGGGTCCAGGCGTCGACCGCTTCCCCGGTGATCGGCACCAGCTTCGGCACGCCGGGGGCGAGGTCGGACAGCTTCACCGCCCGATCCCGCACCGGGCCGGCGGGGGCCGCGGACAGCGGGGCGGTGAAGAACTTCGTCGCCGGCCACGCCACCGCCGCGGCGCAGGCGGCATACAACCCCCGCGCCGTCCAGGCGAGCCAGCGGCGCCGGCCGGACCGCGGCGCCTCGACGACCGGGCCCTCGACAGACGGCGCCTCCGAGGGCGGCGTGACGGGCGGCGTGACGGGCGGCGGCGCGGGGGAGTCCGTCACGGGGCGGGCTGTGCGGTGGGTCAGAAGGCGGGAACCCGGGGGCGTTGGATGATGCGAGCGGCGGCCGGGCCGGTCAACCGGGACGGGACGCCGCGTCTTGAACCGCACGGGTCGGGCGCCGATCGACGGTCGCGGCGCCCGCGGTCGGCGCAAACAGAAACGGGGGCGGCTCTCTCCGAGGAGAAAGCCGCCCCCGCGTCGGGCGGAGTCGTGGGGGCGGGCGCCCCGGAGGACCCCGTTCACCCGGTCGACGGGGCGATCCGTTTAGGAAGCGCCCCACCGCCGCGTGCTGCCGTCAGTGTGTCATGGCGTTCAGGATGCAACGGGCAGGATGACGGGTTCTGGATGCCGAACTCTGGGTGCCGAACTCTGGGTGCCGAACTCTGGGTGATTGATCTTGAAGCGGTATTAAGAGAAGCGTCGCGGGCGACTCCCGCCTCGGCCGCCGGTACGGGGGGCGGGCCGGGGGGAGTCGTTCGCGGCGGGTTCAGCTCACAGGCAGCCGGCGTCGCAGCCGGCGGGGCCGCACTCGGGACCGCATTCCGGGCCGCAAGCGGTGGCCGGGCCGCAGGCCGGGGCCGGGCAGACGGGCACTTCGCGGCAGACGACGCGGGGGACGCACACGGTTTTGGTCAGGCAGACGGTGCGGGGGACGCAGGTCGTCTTGGGAACCATCACCGTTTCGCACACCTTGCGGCATTTGACGTACGGGATCTGCTTGGTGCGGGTTTCGCAGGTGAACGAGCAGGTCGTGTACGGCACCTTCTTGGTGCGGGTTTCGCAGGTGAACGAGCAGGTCGTGTACGGGATCCGCTTGGTGCGGGTCTCGCAGACGAAGCTGCACGTGGTCTTCGGAATCCGCTTGGTCTTGGTCTCGCAGACGAAGGAGCAGGTCGTGTACGGCACCTTCTTGGTCTTGGTTTCGCAGACGAAGCTGCACGTCGTGTAGGGGATCTGACGGGTCTTAGTCTCGCAGACGAAGCTGCACGTCGTGTAGGGGACCTGCTTGCTCTCGGTGTAGGCCACGCGGCGGCAGACGGTGTACGGGACCGTCTTACGGCACACTTCGCTGACCATCCGGGTGCAGGAGACCTGCTTCTGGACGATCTTCGGGCAGCAAACCTGCTCGCAGACGGTCCGGGCCGGGCCGGGGCAGCACACGGTCCGGCAGCAACCCGGCTGGTACACGTACCGGCAGGTGCTGGGGTCGTACACGCACTGGCCGGGCGTCTGAACCGTCTTGCGGATCATCGGGCCGGGGACGGTGCGGGAGACGGTCTTCATCTCGTTGACGCGGACGTTGACGGTCTTCGTCTCGGTCACCGGACGCTGCACCGTGTAGCACACTTCGCGGGTCTTGTTTTCCGTGACGGTGCGGTACTTCGTGCAGCACACGGTCTTGTAGCAGGTGTTGGTCACCGGCTTGCGGACGGTGTAGCGCTGCGTCTTGTAGCAGGTGTTGTAAACCGGCTTGCGGACGGTGTAGCACACGTCCTTGTAGCAGGTGTTGTAAACCGGCTTCTTGACCGTGTAGTTCACGCAGGTGTAGGTCGTGTTATACACCGGCTTGCGGACCGTGTAGCACACGTCCTTGTAGCAGGTGTTATAAACCGGCTTGCGAACGGTGTAGCACACGTCCTTGTAGCAGGTGTTGTAAACCGGCTTCTTGACCGTGTAGTTCACGGTCTTATAGCAGGTTTCCAGCTTCAGACGGGTTTTCGTGACCGGCACCTGCGTGGTGACGCGGTCCATGACGGTGCGGGTGTAAGGCACCTGCTTGGTGTCGTACACGATCTCCCGCACGGTGCGGGTGCAGGGGGCGACCGGCTCGCAAACCGGGCCGCAGGCGGCGCCGCCGGCGCTGCCGTCGCAACCAGCGTCCGGCAGACAGCCGGGGCTGAGCAGGCCGCACAGGCCGGCGGAGGCGGCGGGGGCGGTGTAACAAACAGCGGTGAGGACCGCCGCGGCGATGAACCGTTTCATGGGGGACTCTTTCCGTGGGAGGGACGCGGATCCTTGGGGTGAACGGCCCCCCCCTGCCCCGCGGAACCAGCCGCGAAGCCGGGGAGACCGTCCCGACCGGGATGACATCGGCGTCCCGCCTTGCCGAAACCCGCCAGCTTGCCCCAACCCCGCACATTTCCCGGCCGGTCGACTCGCCGGGCCTTACGCAGCCGGCATGGTCGTCACGACCGGTCCCGGAGCGGTCGGCCGCGGCGGCCGGGACGCCCCCGCAGTCCGTCCGTTAAGCTAAGACATCGCCCTCTCCGCCGCGCTCGTCCGCTCGACAAACCATGTCCTTTCGCTTCGCCTACTGCAACGAGACGCTCGCCCCCGGCCGGACCTTCCGGGAGCAGTGCGACCTGATCGCCTCCCTGGGCTACACCGGCGTCGAAGTCGCCCCGTTCACCCTCGCCGACGCCCCCGCGGATCTCTCCCCCGCCGACCGCTCCGCCCTGAAAGCCGACGCCGACGCCGCGGGACTGGAGCTGCTCGGTCTGCACTGGTTGTTGGCGAAGACGACCGGCTTCCACCTCACCACCGCGGACGCCGCCGTCCGCAACGCCACCGCAGACCGCCTGATCGAGCTGACCGACCTGTGCGCCGACCTGGGCGGCTCGCTGATGGTGCTGGGCTCCCCGCAGCAGCGGAACCTCGAATCCGGCATGAGTCGTGAGACGGCGACTGATCACGCCGCCGAGGTCTTGGCGAAGGTCGCGCCGCGATTGGAGGAGCGGGGCGTGACGCTGGCTTTGGAACCGCTCGCCCCCACGGAAACGGACTTCCTGCGCACCTGTGCCGAAGGCGTCGCGTTGGCGGACCGCGTCGGCAGTTCGCAGATCCGGCTCCACCAGGACGTGAAGGCGATGGTCGGCGGCGAATCGCAGCCGCCCGCGGAGTTAATCCGTCAGTTCGCGGCTCAAACCGCTCACTTCCACGCCAACGACGCCAACCTGCTCGGCCCCGGCATGGGCGACACCGACTTCGCCCCGATCCTCGCGGCGCTTCAGGACACCGGCTACGCCGGCTGGATCAGCGTCGAGGTCTTCGCCGACGGCCCCGGCCCGGTGGAGACCGCCCGGCAGAGCTTGGAGCACCTGCGGGCGGTCGCGGCGGCAATCTGACCGCGGCGGATCAAGCCGTCCCGGCGGGTCGGAGCGAGATGATGCGCAGACGCACGCGATCAGGATCGTTCATGCGGAACAGCGTAACCGTCGCCCGGCCGCCGGGGGTGAGGCCGATCACCTTGCCGCGTTTCGGAACGAAGTGCTCCTCCCACAAATCCTGTCGCGGGTTGAACAACCAAGCCGGCGCGTCTTCGGACAGATCGATTGAGGCGAGGTTCGGCCCCTTCCATCGGTTGCACTGCAGGCAGGCGTGGGCGAGGTTCGCGGCGACGGTTCGCCCGCCGTGGCCGAGAGGGCGAACATGATCGATCTGGAACGGTTCGGAGTCAATTCGCTCGAGGATTCGACAATACTCGCACTGCCCGCCGGCCCGCTCCCGGACCGCCCGCCGCAACGCCGCCGGAACATGAACGCTCAATTCCCGCCCCCTTCGCCCCAAATTGAGGTCTCTCCCTTCCAACCTGATCGCTTCTGCTCGACAGCCACCTTCAACAGCGGGACGACCTGTCGAACGATGTTGAGGTCGAAATGTTCCAGCTTCTCCGCGTCGTTCAGCCCCCGCTCCGACTCCTTCTTTCGCTCCAGCGCGTGTAACTTGGCCCCCTCCTTCCGGGTGAGCCAGAAGTTCATAATCGCCTCCTCGTCCGCGTCTTTCACCAGGGTCCACAGGAACCGGTCCAGCGCCGAGGGGGCCGCGTCGCCCACAGCTTGCGGAGGCGCAACGGGAGCCGCGTCACGATCTTCGATCGGCAGGTCGAGCAGCCCGTCGGCGAATGGTTCGGCCGCGGACGGATGGGCGAGGGCGGGGGACATTCGATTCTCCTGATCACGGGGGCGTCCCAGTCTACCCGCCGCGGCGCCGCTTGGGGGCGGCGGGGGCGACTACAGCAAATGCTTCGCCTTCACCTCGAGATAGCGGCTGACGACTGCGGCGCTGAGGTGTTCCGGGGTCGCTTCCACCACCAGCACGCCGTCCGCCGCCAGCGCCGCGGCCCGTCGTCGCTGTCTCGCCCGCAGGTCCGCGGCGGCGGCGACGCGAAACGCCTCCCGGTCCCCGGCGGCGCCGTCGGCGGGAACTTGAACCGCCCGCTCCGCCAGCGGGGCGTTCTCCAGCAGGGCCACCAACACCAGGTGCGGCGAGCGCAGCGGGCGGACGTGGCGGGCGATCTCCGCCAGTTGCACGTCGTCCGCGGCGTGCGTCAGCAACACCACGAGGCTCCGCCGCCGGTGCCGCGTGCGGACCTCACGGACCATCGCCCCGTAGTCGCTGGCCTCGTAGCGGGGGGTGAGGTCGTAGGTCCGGCGAACCAGCGTTCGCACGCCCGCCGCCCCGCGAACCGGCGGCACCCACCGCCGCGTCTCCGCCCCCGCCGCCAGCAGCGCCGTCGTATCCCCCTGCCCCGTCGCGACGTGCGTCAACAACACCGCGGCGTTCAACGCCCGGTCGAAGTGCGTCACCCCGCCGGAGGCGTTGCACATCGCCCGACCGCAGTCGAGCAGGAGTAATAAAGATTGATTCCGCTCGACGGTATATTCGCGGGAGACGAGGTCGCCGGTGCGGGCGGTCGCCTTCCAGTCGATCTGTCGAACCTCGTCGCCGCGAACGTACTCCCGCAGACGATCGAACTCCCCCCCTCGGCCCCGCACCCGGCTGGCCCGCACGCCGGCGGTCCGGCGGTTCTGACGGGCGAGTAACTCCGCCCCCCGCACCGCACGCACGTTCGGGTACACCCGCACGACGCGATCCTCGCGGACCCGGGCGTGCCGCTCCCACAGGCCCCAGCGCGTGCGGCTTCTCAAAAACACACAGCCGAACGCCCGCGCGCCCCGCAGGTGCGGGGTGACGTGATACGTCGCCGACGCCGTCCGCTCCGCCGCTACGGCGCCCGCCCCTAAACTCACCCGCGTCGGCAGCCCCTCGACCGCCCCGGGGGTCGGCGGGGAGTCGTGGATCTCCACCGTGATCGGAGCCGCCCCGCGGTTCGTCAGGTGCAGCGTGACGAGGTTCGGGGCGCCCACGCTGAAGACTTCCGCGGCGTCCCGCTCCACCGCGACGGCGGTCGGCGAGGGCGACCGCACCGCGTCCCAGGCCGCCGCCGCCGCCAGCAGCGCCGCCGCCAGCAATCCCACGTCCGCCCAGGGGGCCGCCGCCGCCCCCAACGCCAGCGGCGCCGCACACAGCCCGACGAGCGCCAGCAGTCGGCCGGTCGGCGTCACGGCCCCGCCCCGTCGCCGGTCGCCCCATCCACCACCGGCGCCCGCCAAGGCGGTCGTTCGTCCAGACTCACCCGTTCGGTCAGAATCTCGTGCGGGCCGAACCGGTTCTTGTAGGCCATCGAGGCGTTCTCCGGGATCCAGTATCCCAAGTACACCCAGTCCCGGCCGGTCTCCTGCGCGTGGCGAATCTCGGAGAGCGCGCTGAACGTGCCCGGCCCCAGCGGGCGCCACGCCGGGTCGTGGAAGAAATAAATGCTGTTCAACGCCCCCGGCACGGCGTCCACCAAGCCCACGCCCACCAGCGTATCGCCGTCGTAATAGGCAAACTCCCGGGCGAACTCGTAGCCGGGGCCGACGAGGTTGTCGCGGTACTCCTCCACCGTCGTCCGATCGCCCTCCCAGCCGCGACGCCGGTGCATATCCGCGTGCCAACGATTATACAGATCCGCGTGCTCCGCCGAAGCCCCGGCCGGCCGCACCGCCACGGCGATGTGGGCGTTCCGTTTCAGGCACCGCCGCTGGCTTTTCGTCGGTTGGAAGGCCCGCACGTCCACCCGCAGGCTGCGGCACTTCTTGCACGCCGGGCATTCGGAGCGAAAAAAACTTCGCCCCTGGCGACGCCAGCCGCGGGCCAGCAGTTCCGCATAGTGGGCGCCGTCGATCTCCGCGAACAGTTTCACGCCCATCCGCGCCCGCTCCGCCGGCAGATAGGAGCACTCCACCAAGGGCGAACGGCCGCTGAGCAGTTCGACCGTCATCCGGCGACCCCGGCCGGTTCAGCGACCGATTCAGCGACCGCGGCGACCGCCGCGTGGGCCTGAATCGCCGTGATGGCGACGGTGTTTAAAATATCCGGGACCGTGCACCCGCGGGACAGATCGTTGACCGGCCTGTTCAAGCCCTGCAACACCGGCCCGACGGCGACCGCCCCGGCGCTCCGCTGCACGGCTTTATAGGTATTGTTGCCGGTATTCAGGTCCGGAAAGATCAAGACCGTCGCCCGGCCCGCCACGGGGCTGCCGGGGCGTTTGGAGGCGGCGGTGCGGGGGTCGACCGCGGCGTCGTATTGAATCGGCCCGTCGATCGGCAGGTCCGGCCGCATTGCTTGCGCCTTCGCCGTCGCCTCCCGCACGCGGTCGACGTCCTCGCCGGCGCCGCTTTCGCCGGTTGAATAACTCAATAGCGCGACCCGCGGGTCGACGCCGAAGCGGGCGGCGGTCTCGGCGCTGGTGACGGCGATCTCCGCCAGTTGCTCGGCGGTCGGCTCCGGGACCACGGCGCAGTCCGCGTACACCAGCACGCGGTCCGCCAGGCACATGAAGAACGCCCCGGACACCACCCCCACGCCGGGCTTCGTTTTAATGAACTCAAACGCCGGCCGGATCGTGTGGGCCGTGGTGTGGGCGGACCCGCTCACCATCCCGTCCGCCAACCCCAGATGCACCAGCATCGTGCCGTAGTAACTCACGTCCGTCATGCGGTCGCGGGCGACCTCCGCCGTCACGCCTTTATGCTTACGAAGCTGGAAATACTCCTGGGCGAACGCCTCCAGCCGGTCGGAGGCCGCCGGGTCTTCGATCGTCGCCCCCTCGAAGGCTGCCGCGTCGAGCTTCAATTCCGCGATCTGCCGACGAATCCCCGCCGGATCGCCCAGCAGGATGAGATCCGCGACGCCGCGGCGGAGGAGCGTCTCGGCGGCTTTGAGAATCCGCGGCTCCGTTCCCTCCGGCAGCACGACCCGTTTCTTGTTCGCGGCGGCCCGGCGGAGCAGTTCGTATTCGAACATCAACGGCGTGACCCGCTGCGGGTCCGACACGCGGATCGCCTCGGCGAGGGCTGCCGTATCGATATGCCGATCGAACAGCTCCAGCGCCGCCTCCACCTTGCGGGGGGCGTCCGGGGAGAGCACGGCCGGCACGGCGGCGACGTTTGTGGCCGTGATAAAGGTATCCGTCTCCACCCCCAGCACCGGGACGCCGGCCAACCCGTCGACCAACTTCGCCACCGCCCCGTCCGGCGTCAGCCCGCCGGTCAGCAGCACGCCGGCGATGTTCGGCCCGGTGCGGCTCTTCTCGCCGGCGAGGCTCGCCAACAAAATATCGTCCCGATCGCCGGGGGTGACGACCAGGGCGTCGTCGTCGAGCCGTTCCAGGAAGTGCGGCACCCGCATCGCCGCCACCACGAATCGCCCCACCGGCCGGTCCGCCCCCTCGAAATCGTCCCGGCTCCCCGGCGACCGGCGGCTCCCCCGGTCCGAACAGCCACTGTGCATTCAGTCCGACGGCGACCTCGCCCACCGACGGATGCTCCAACCGCGGGTCCTCCGGCAGTAGCCAGATCGGCGGGCCGTCCGCCCGGTCGTCCCCGGAGAGGGGCGCCGTGAGGGAGCCACGGGCGGCTCGGTCCCACGACTCCGGCACGTGATTGACCACCGCCGCCAGCACCTCGCACCCGCGGTCGCCGAACTGGTCGAAGGCGATCGCGATCGCGTCCCGCAGGTCGGCCGGCGTTTTGCCGCGGGCGGTGAACACCGGCAGCACCGCGGAGCCGAAGTTCGCGGCGAGATCCGCGTTCAGATCAAATTCGTGCGTCGGGGCGAACCCGCGAAAACTTGTGCCCTCGATCACCACCAGATCGTCCGGCTCCCCCCGCGCGTCGGCGCCGCCGTCGCGAACGGCCCGAAATCTCGCCAGCACGGTCGCGATCAGTTCCGACACCCGGTCCTCGGCAAGCAGGGACCGAGCCCGCTCCCGATTCAGCCCGACCAACGTGTCCGGATCCACGCCGCCCAGATAGCGGTCGACCACGAGTCGGATCGACGGGTCGCGGGCGGCGTCGTACCGCACGATCGGCCGGAAGAAGCCCGCCCGTCCGCCCCGCCGGGCGGCCAATTCGCAGACGCCCAACGCCACGAGGCTCTTGCCGGCCCCAGCCTCGGCGCTGGCGACGTAGATGCTGGCGGCCATGCGGGGCGATTCGGAAGCGATTGACGGGGCGGGAGCGGCGCCGCGTCAGTCCATGACCTGCAACAGGTTGCTGGTGAACACGAAGTTCCGCTGGTCCGCCCCTTTGTAGTCCGGATCGTCCGGATCCAGGTGGGCGAAGAGGATTTCCCCCTCGGCGATCAGGGCGCCGGCCTCGGGGCCGTAGGCGATCGTGGCGGTCACGTCGCAGGTCCCGCCCTGCTCCCCGAGGGTTTGCACGATCGCCTCGTACTGCACCACGTCGCCGGGATAGACCGTGCGGTGGAACGTGATCTTGGGGATCTTGGCGAGGATCACCAGATGTTCGAAGTCGTTGGCGTGCCCCAGCAAGATGCCGGCGGTCTGGGCCATCCCCTCGATCATCAACGACGCCGGCATCTGCGGGTCGAGGTGGAAGTGATCCCGGAGGTGATCTTCGGCGCGGGTGACGCACTTGATCGCCACGGCGCGTTCGCCGCGGACGAATTCGGAAAAGCGGTCGATCCAGATCCAGCGCATACGGCAGACTCTACCCTCCCTCCGCGCCGCCGTCACGCGGCGGCGGCCGGAGCGACGGGGGATGCGCCGTTTAGGCGTTCACGCGGGTGTCGAGGAAGTTCACGATCATATTGACGGTGAACAGCTCCGGAATGTTCTCGACCTTCGGGTTGTCGGCGAACGACGTCGATGTCCGCGTGGGGCATCTTCGTGCGGAGTTCCGCGAGCCCCTCGTCGGTGACGACGCCGTCCTGCACGAAGTTGCTGTCGGCGGCGGTCAGGCTTTCCGGGAACAGTTCCCCGCGGGGAATCTTGATGCCGAACGCCTTTTCGAGGCGGAAGACGATATCCAGAAAGTCGATCGATTCGGCGCCGAGGTCCCCGGTGAGGGTCGCCTCGGGGGTGACCTCGTCCTCGTCGACGCCCAAGGCGTCCTGGAGGCGGTCGGAGACCTTGGCGAAAATGTCGTCGCGGGTCATCGGCATCGGTTCGGGTCCGTGGTCTTGTCCGTGACCGCCGTGGTCGGGCCGGGTCTCGGGGTCAGTCTGTGGTGGTCGGGCGCGGGACCGGCGCCCGCATCCGTCGCAGCTTAGCGGACTGAACGGGACCGGCCTACCCCGCCGCGTTTCGCCCCCGCCCCCGCCGGGGAGAACGTCCCGGCCGCGGGGCGTCTTCCCGTGGCTCGTCCCTCCGTCGCCCGTGCGGTCACATCCCGCCCAGCGTCAGGCCGCCGTCGACGGTGATCGTCTGGCCGGTGATGTAGTCGCTGCGTTCGTCCGCCAGAAAACAGACGGCCCGGGCGATGTCGTTCGGCAACCCGAGTCGTTTGCGAGGAATCGCTTTGGTGATCACGTCGCCGGCGGCGTTGCGGACGGCTTCGGTCATGTCCGTCTGCACGAACCCGGGGGCGACGGCGTTCACCGTCACGCCCCGCTTGGCGATTTCCGTGGCCAGACAGCGGGTCAGCCCCTCGATCCCGCCCTTGCTGGCGGCGTAGTTCGCTTGCCCGGGGTTGGAGTAGTGGGCCGCCACGCTGCTCATGTTGATGATCCGGCCGTAGCGGGCGCGCATCATCGGCATGGTCGCCGCGTGGCAGAAGTTGTAGACGCCGGTGAGGTTGGTGTTGATGACGTCGCCCCAGTTCTCCGGGCTCATCGTGGCGAACAGGCCGTCCCGGATGATGCCGGCGTTGTTGACGAGGACGTCCAGCTTTCCCCAGTCGTCGATGAACTTGCCGACCAGATCCGCGGCGCCGCCGTTGTCGGTCACGTCGCACTGCATGGCGACGGCTTCCCCGCCGGCGGCCTGGATCGCGGCGACGGTCTCCTCCGCGGCGGCGGTGTTGCCGGCGTAGACGACGCCCACCTTCGCCCCGCCGGCCGCGAGCATCACCGCACAGGCCCGGCCGATGCCCCGGCTGCCGCCGGTCACCAACGCGGTGCGGCCCTCGAACGGCTTGGGGATGAAGGGGGAGGCGGCGTTGTCGGCCATCGGGGGGTCGGCCATGGGGGGACGGTCCGTCGGGCGCCGGGCGGGGCCGGGCGAACAGGGAGGAGAAGCGGGCGTCGGGGGCCGGCGGGAGTCCGATCGGGGGACCGGAGCCGAGACCGAGGCCGGGGGAGACTACTCGGCGGGGACGTAGACTTCCGCCCACTCCTTGCGGTAGCGGTCGCGGAGGTCGGCGTCCTTGGCGGCGTCCGCCGGTCGGGCGTGGGGACCGTCGGCGCGATTCTCACACAGCAACGTCAGCCGGGCGGAGACGCAGGTCGTCCCGTCGCGGGTGCCGATCGCCTTCAACGTGGTCCGCACGCCGTCCCGTTTGTGGATCTCCGCGACCACCGTCAGCGTTTGGCCGGGGGTGATGAAGGAGTTGAACTTGACCGCCCGGGCTTCCGCCAGCGTCACCGTGGCGTGGGAGAAGTCGTCGGTGACCCGCAGCAACCATGCGGACGCCTGCACCATCGCCTCGACCATCAACACCCCGGGCATGACGGCGAACCCCGGGAAGTGGTCGCCGAGGTACTCCTCCGCCCGCGTCAGCGATTTGAGGGCGGTGACGCTCTCGCCCGGCCGCACCGCCGTGACCCGGTCGATCAGGGAAAAACGCACGGGTTCGGGAGCCGGGGTGGTGAGGTCGTAGCGGCGGATCAGGCCGGCCGCACGCGGGGCTCGGCCCGGGATCGTCGCCGGAATCGTCAATCGTTCCGCAGGATAACGTCGCCCCGGCGTCGGTCCAAGCTTCCCGCAACCGTCGCGAGCCTCCCCCCGATCCCGGCGCCCACTCCGCCCGCCGACTGATCCCAGGACGCTACCAGCCCGGCGCGGGTCCGCCGGGCAGCGGGGAGAGGTCGAACGAATAGTCGTACCGCCGGGCCGTGACGCCGCCGACGGACGCCTGTTCCGCCCGCGGTTCGACCCGCACCGGCGGACCGAACGGGTCCGGCCGCGCGATGCTGCGCCTGCCCCGGGGGGACGTACACGGGGGGCGTCGTCGGCGGCGGAGCGAACCCCGCCCCGCCCGCAATCGGTCTTCCCCCAGCAGGTCCTCCCCACGCCGGTCCTCCCCAGCCGGGCGGGGCGAACGCGGGCGCAGCGACGGGCGGCCCCCACGCCGCCGGCGGGAACGGGGACCGGTATCCGCCCGCCCCCGCCCACTGGGCGTGGGCCGAATCCGCCGACCCCATCACCAACAGTCCGGCGAGGAGCAGAACCACGGGCGGGGCGGCGGGCGGGGCGGCGAAACGCACGGCGGCGGGGCCTGCTGAGGTGAGGGGAAGGGGCGCGCATCGCGACTCCGTCCCAGTTCCCGCGGCCACCCCGACCGTACGAACCGACGCACGGCGTTCGCAACGGCCGATTTCGCGTCCCCGCCTCGCTTTCGCCCGTCACGATCCGCGTCCCCGTCCCACCCTTACCGGCCGCACGTTCGCTGCCCGCCTCACAGTTCATCCGCCTCACTGTTCATTCGCCCCACGGCCCGCCGCCATGCGTTCCGCCGCCCCGCATTCTGCGAACCCCGCCGCTCCCGCCGACGCCCCGTCGCAGCCCGGCGGGCCGCGGTCCGCCGTCCCCTGGAGCGTCGCCTGGGGGATGCTGGCCTTCGGCGTGGCGGGCGGGTTGGCGGCCGGTCAATTCGCCGCCGGCCGGTCGGTGCGGGCGGACCTGTACACACTGAAGAAGGACGTGGCGAAGGTGTGCCGATCCGCGGACGCCCTGACGGCGGCCGGCGGCGACAGCGGCGGGGTCGCCTCGCTGCTGGACGACCTGCGAGCCCAGCGGGTCGCGGTGGACGAGGCGGCGTCCACCTGGCAGGACGCCGACGCCGCCCTCGCCCGCGCCGCCGGTCTGCGGGAGCGGGCGGAGCACGCCCTGACCGACGCCCGACGCACCGCGGAATACTCCGAAGCCGTCGCCGCGGCCGTCTCCGACGCCTTGGAACGCACCCGCGATCTCGCCGCCGGCGCCGGATCCGCGTTGCCCATCGTGCCGGGCGCGGCGCCGCGGCGCCCGTTGATCGCGCCCAAACCCGCCCGCCGCGTGGCCGGAGTCCCCACGCCGCAGGAATAATCGCGGCATGAGCACGGCGTTCCGCCCCACCGCCTCCCTCGCCACGCTCCGCCGACGAGCGGAACTCACGGCTATGCTGCGGGCGTTCTTCACGGATCAAGGCTACCTGGAGGTCGAGACGCCGGTTCTTAGCCGCGACGTCGTCGTCGACGCGCATCTCGAACCGCTCCGCACGCGGGTGCACGCGGATCCGGCCGATTCGCGACGGGACGAACCCGGCCGGTTCGAGCGCCGCTTCCTGCAAACCTCGCCGGAGTTCCACCTCAAACGGCTGGTCGCCGCCGGGTCCGGGAACGTCTGGACCCTCGCCCGCGTCTTCCGCGACGGCGAGGTCGGCGCCCGCCACAATCCCGAGTTCACGATGGCCGAGTGGTACGGCGTCGGCGACGGCTGGCGGGATCAGGTGCGATTGACGGAGGCGTTGGTGCGTTCTTTGATCAATGAGGCGAGCGGTGGGCCTCAGCCTTCCGTGTCACGGGAGCGACCGATGGCCGAGAGCACACGGAGGGCTGACGCCCCCCGCTCGCCGTTCACGCTGCTGTCGTACGACGACGCCTTCGCCCGCTTCGCGGGCACGCCGGCGCTGGATCTCACCGCGGCCGATCTGGTCTCCCTCGCCCACGATCGCGACGTGACGCTGCCGGGGGAAATCGACGGGGACCGCGACGGGCTCCTCAACGTGCTCCTCGCGGAGCTTGTGGAACCGCGGCTCGGAACCGTGGCGACCGGAGGACCCTGTTTCCTGTGCGACTACCCGGCGTCGCAGGCCGCGTTGGCGACGGTGCGAACCGACCCCGGCCGCCCACCGGTCGCGGAGCGGTTCGAGCTGTATGCGGACGGCCTCGAACTGTGCAACGGCTATCAGGAACTGACGGACCCGACCGAATTACGGTCGCGGATCGCCCCGCAGAACCGCCTCCGCGTTGTGCACGGCCTCGATCCGCTGCCGACCGAGAGCCGGTTACTCGCCGCGATGGAGCACGGCCTCCCGCGATGCAGCGGCGTCGCCCTCGGCTTCGACCGCGTGGTGATGTGGCTGACCGGAGCGACGGCGTTGAGCGAGGTCATCGCGTTTCCCCATCACGTCGCCTGAGGGCGACCAAGTTCCAAGGAACAAGAGATCAAGAACCAATTTCAGCCCGTCGCCGCGGAGCCTGTGGTTCTTGACTTCTTGGTCTTGGAACTTCCGTCCGCTCACAGCCGCGTCGGAAACGTCGCCCCCGCGACCTTCACCTCCGGGGCGAGGACGTAGATTTCGACCCGCCGGTTCATTGCCCGATTGGCGTCGTCGCGGTTGCGGACGACCGGCTGATATTTGCTGTACCCGGCGACGCCCATGCGGCGCTCCGCCAAGCCCGCGGCGGAGAGGGTCACCGCGACCTCGTTCGCCCGGTTCGTGGACAGGTGCCAGTTGGTCGGGTGCTTGTCGCGGGTGCGGGCCCCGGCGATGCGTTCGTCGTCGGTGTGGCCGACGATCAGGATATTGAGGTCCTGGGCTTCGGGGGAGGACATGATCTCCGCGAACTCCCGCAGCAGCGGGACGGCGCTGGGGTTCAAGTCCGCCTTGCCGCTGTCGAACAGCACGTGCGGGCCGAACTTGCTGACGCCGGTCAGCGGGTCGAAGTCGAAGTCCGGATAGCGGGCGGCGAGTTCTTCGAACCGGGCCGTCGCGGAGCCGGACAGCGGGCTGTCGCCCCCGCCCACGTCCCGCAACAGACCGATGTACCGATTCTGCAACTCGCCGCGTTCGCCGGACAGATTGTCGAGCCGGCGGTTTGCGATATCCAACCCCGCCTGGAGCTTCGCGGCCATGTGTTCGCTCTGCTGGGCGCTGGCGACGAGGGCGTCCCGCTCCTGCGTCGCGGCGAGGCGGGCGGCCCGCTCCTGTGCGACCAACGCCCGCTCCTGCGCCACGAGCGCGGAGGCGGACTCGTACCGGGCGGCGAACGAATCGCGTTCCTCCTGGGCCGTCAGCACTTCTTCCCGCAACTGTCCGGCGGTCTGACGGCTTTCCACCAGCCGGTTCCGCGGGACCACGTCGCATCCCACCGGGACCAGCGCCCCGGCCAACAACGCCCCCAATCCCCAGCGGACACGCCGGGGCAGCCGCCGCGGAAACGCGGCGGCGGGAGTCTCCGCGGGAGTCTCCGCGGGTGACAGCCGGGAGTCTGCGGGAGTCGTGGCGGGCGTCATGGCCGGGCTCTCGCTAACCATCGGGCGAACCTGAGGGGGGACCGGTCCCGGGGGCGCGATGCTTCGCCCGCGGAACAGTCGGCCGGTCTAGGTCGCGGCGGCGGCGGACGGCAAGGGCGGTTTGGGCGCCGCGGTTCGCCGCCCGTCAGCCTTCCGTCAGCCGCCCGTCAGCCGTCCGTGAAGAACTCCAGCCGTACCACGCGGCCGGTTTCGAAGCCGACGGTCATCTGCCGGCCGGCGGCGTCCAGCGCCACGCCGGCGATCGCCGCGGGCGCCGGGGCGGCCCAGTCCACCCCGCCGGCGGCGGTGAGGCGGTAGAGGTCGTGTTCCAGCGTCGCAACCGCCAGCGGCCCCCAGCCGCGAAACGGCAGCGCGACCTTCGCGGGGCTGCCGCCGGTCGACAGCGTGTCCCGCACCCGTCCCCGGCCGTCGAACCGCTGCACGCCCAGGTTGAACGCCGCGATCGCCATGCGCGTCCCGTCGCCGGTCACGGCGAGGTCGCCGCAGTTCGACCAGGTTTTCACGTCCATCTCCTGTCGACCACGCAGGTCGTGGGCGGCGATCAGCCCGCGGTTCGCGGCCCCCACCAGCAGCGGGCGGGTCGAGAGGAAGTGCAGATGATCCAACGGTCGTAGCGCGGTGAACCGGGCGAGCTTCTTGCGGCGGTTGGTGTAGACGGTGACGTCGCCGTTGGAGAGTGCGACGGCGGCGTGCCGGCCGTGCGGATCGACGGCGACGGCGGTGATCGCCGCGGGCATCGACTGGCGCCACTTCACCTTCAAATCCGGTTCGATCCAGCCGAGCGCGTCCGCCCCGAACGCCGCCGCCGCCGCGGCGCCGGAATCAGCGAACGCCAATGCCGACAGGTCCTTCAGCCCCCGTTGCAGGTGTTCGACCCGCCCGTCGGGATCCAGCCGGTACAGCCCCCCGCCGGCGTCCGCCACCAGCGTGCGACCGCCCTCCCGGGCCACCGCCAGCCCGATCAGCGGGGCGTCCGTGGAGAACCCCCAGGAGAGCCCCGGCGGCATCCCCGTGCCGGCGGCGAGCCAAGCGGCGTCGGCGCTGCGGCGATCGGCGTCGGCGCTCATGTCCAAAGGTTAGCCGCGACCGTCCGGCGGCGCCGCGTCGGCCACCCCGCCCCGCGGTCCGTGGGCCACCATCGCCAGCACGCCGATCCAGCCGGCGAGTTGCTCGTCGGTGTACGTGGCCTCACGGCCGACGCGCCGCCGATGCAGCGCCGCCCGCAGTTCGCGTCGCACCGTGCGGGGCAGGTTCAGCCGGTCGTTGACCACCAAGCCGCAGATCCTCTGCCGTTGGTGGCGACGCAGGATGCGGGTCTTACGGGCGTTCAACCGGAACCCGGCCCGCCGCACGGTCCGTTCGACGTGGCGGAGCAAATCCCGGACGGCCTGCGGGTCGTCCTCGGCGCTGCTGAACGCGAGGTCGTCCGCATACCGCGTATACCGGAACCCCCGCCGGGCGGCGGCCTTGGCGAGCTTATAATCCACCCCGTGCATCAATAAATTAGAGAGCCGCGGACTCGTCGGCGCCCCCTGCGGCAGACCCGGCGTACCGTCGTCCGCGGCGTGGGTGGTGAGCCGGGTGAGCAGCGCCGCGGCCTCCGCGTTCCAACCAATCCGGCGAAAGTAATAATCGACTGATTTCGCCGTGACCGAGGGAAAGAAGTCTTTGAGATCGCAGGTCACCACCACCGCCCGGCCGACGTGCGGGGCGGCGTGATCCACGATCCCCTTCCCCCGCTCGAACCCGCACGCCGCCGGGTCCGCCCGCAGCTTGGCGAGAACCCGGCGGAGCAGCGTGCGTTGCAGATCCATCGTCGTCGGATCGGGGATGAATAACTGTCGCACGCCGCCGGACCGCTTCGGAATCTCCGCCGACCGATAGCGAGGCTGATGAGTCTTGAGCAGGTGGGCAGAGAGACCGCACCGCCCGGCGAGTTCTTCAAGATCAAACCCTTTCCCCCGGTACGCCCGCCAGCGGTGTCTTAAGCGGAACAGCGAGTAGCGATCGACGCGGTTCAACTTTTTAAAGAAGTACCATTGGGCGACGTTCAGCCCGATCGCGGCGACGACGGACCCGCCCAGCAGTCCGATCAGCGCCCCGAACGCCTTCATCAACAGAGCCCCCGCCCCGACGACGAGCCCGCCCAGCGAGATGAGGAACCAGAGGACCGCCGCGGCTTCGAGGATTCGTCCACACCCGCCGGCGGGGGCGCCGGCGTTGGGTGGGTCGGACGACACGGCGGCCGGCGATTGGCGATTGGCTCGTGGGTGAAGAACCGGGGCGGCGGAGTTGATCCAGCCGCCCCGGCGTCCCGCCAGCGGACCATGTCGCTCACAGCGACTTGGTCCACTGCCCGAAGTGTGAGGCCGAACCTGTCGGCCCGGACGGCGAAGCGCCGCCCCGCGCTCGGGCGAGCGCCACCGGGACCGACGCAGCCTACCGCTGCGATTCCGGCGCCGCGACCGTCATACTGCCGTCCCGTGTTCCCCCGCCCCGCCCCGCTCGCGTTCCTGGATCACACGCGGGCCGATCCGCGGGAGGATCTCGCGTTGGACGAAGCACTGCTGCGAACGCAGGAGGCGGACGGCGGGCCGGGCGTGCTGCGCGTTTGGGAGCGGCCGGCGCCGTCCGTCGTGCTGGGTCGGGCGAACAAAGTCGCGTTGAACGTGAACCGGACGGCGTGCGAGGCGGCGGGCGTGCCGGTGTTGCGGCGGGCCAGCGGCGGCGGCACCGTGCTGCTGGGGCCGGGGGCGCTCTGCTGGTCGCTGGTCCTGCCCGTCGGACCGCCGGCGGGGCTGCCGGGCGAGATCGGCGGCGTCACCTCCGCGATCATGCACCGGCTCGCCGCGGCGTTGCGGCCGCTGATCGCGGGCGTCGGCGTGGACGGGACCAGCGACCTGACCGTCCCCGGGCCGCACGGCACGCGGGTGAAGGCGGGCGGCAACGCGCAGCGGTGGTTGAAGCGGGCGCTGATCCACCACGGCACGTTGCTGTACGACTTCGATCTCGACGCGATCCCCCGGTTCCTCACCCCGCCGGAACGCCAGCCGGACTACCGCGCCGGCCGCGACCACGCCGCGTTCGTTCGCAATCTACCGTCGTCGCGCGTCCGCCTGATCGCCGCCCTGCGGGACGCCTTCGGGGCGACCGGGGAGGCGCCGGACGTGCCGGTCGAATTGATGTCGAAGTTGTCGGCGGAGCGATACGCCGTCGAAGCGTGGCACCTTAGTCGATAATCTGTTAACCGCGACCGAAGGGAGCGTTGCGGGGGACGCGAGAACGCTCCCTTCGGTCGCGGTTAACTCGTCGCTTCGGGGACCGCCTCCTCCGGCAGGAACCGTTCCACGACCGCGGCGCCGACGGAGTCGCCGAACACGTTCACCGCGGTGCGGAAGCGGTCCAGCAGCCAGTCGACCGAGAGGATCAGCCCGGCGAGTTCCACCGGCAGGCCGACGGCGTTCAGCACGATAATCAGCGTGACGAGCCCCGCCTGCGGAATGCCCGCGGCGCCGATCGCCGCCAGCGTCGCCGTCATCGCCACGATAATCTGGGCGGATAAACTTCAGGTCGAACGCGGCCCCCAGCGTTTGCGCGATAAAGATCGCCGCGACCGCTTCATACAACGCGGTGCCGTCCATATTGATCGTCGCCCCCAGCGGGAGCACGAAGTCCACGCTTTTCGCCTTCACCCCGGCTTTCTGCACGGCGGTTTCCATCGTCACCGGCAGCGTGGCGCTGCTGCTGGCGGTGGCGAACGCCGTCAGGATCGCCCGCCCCATCTGGATCAGGAATCGATACGGGTTCCGCCGGGTCATCACCCATAAGATCAGCGGCAGGGTCACCAGCGAATGCACCGCCAAGCCGGTCAGCACGGTCGCCGAATACCACGCCGTCTTGCGGAATAGTTCAAGGATCGCCGCGGTCGGGGTGACTTCGCGGCCCTGCTCCGCGGCGAGCCGGGCGGCCTCGACCGCCTCCCCGCCGAACTGGCCGGCGACCAGGCAGAACACCCCGATCGGGGCCAGCCACATGATCGCCAGCACGAATTTCAGCAGCACGTCGTTCGTCTCCGTCAGCACGCGGGTCAGCGTGCCGGCCCGGGCGCTCATGGTGGTCAGCAGCGCCCCCAGGGCGAGCGAAAAGACGATCAGGGGCAGCAGATCCGTGTCCGCGGCGCTGCGGAACAGGTTGTCCGTGAACAGCATTGTCAGCAGGTTCTCCAAGATCGCCCCGACGCCCCCGCCGCCGTCGCGGACGGTGTCGGCGCCCACTTTGGCTTCGAGGGCCGCCGCCGCGGCGGCTTGCTCGGACGCGGCGTCGAAGCCGATGCCGGGCTCAAAGAGGTTGACCAGAATCAATCCCGTCACCACCGCCAGCACCGTCGTGGTGAGGTAATAGAAGACCGTCGCCGCCCCCGGCCGGCCGAGCTTTCGCACGTCGCCCATCGACAGCACGCCGCAGATCACGCTGGTCACCACCAGGGGCACGACCAACATTTTTAGGATCGACAGGAATACCGCTCCGCCGACGGCAAACGCGGCCGCGGTGGTCGGCGAGAGCCACGCCAACGCCAACGCCAGCACGATCCCGGCGAAGATCAACGCGGTCAGCAGGTTCTCCTTCCCCCCGCCCTGCGACTCGCCGGCGTCACCCAACGGGGCTGCATCGCCCGGGGCCGCGTTGCCCGGGGCAGGAACGGCAGCGGGCGGGGGGGGCGGTGCGGCGGTCATCCCCGGAGCCTACCCGGGCGGCCCTCCGCGGTCCCGGACGGTCGGGCGGTCCCGGACGGTCGATACGTCCCCACAATCCACAAACCGCCATCACAATGAAGACGCACGCACCTTCGGGGCGACACATATTCGACCACACCTCGCGTCGCAGTTCGGTCCGTCGCAGACGAACGACCGCAACAAAAACAGGATCTTCACGGTCGTCGAGCGATTTTTCTTCAAGCGTCGGAAACTCCGGCGCCCGGTTCGCGACAGAGGAAAGGCATGGCCGACACCGGCCGCCGACCGACGCGAGCCGCCGACAAACGGCGCCGACGACGGCCGGATCACCACATCACTGTCACCTCTTGATACGGGCCTCTCCGATGAACCTCCTGCCGCTCTCCGCTCGTTTGGCCGCCGCCGCTCTCGCCGCCGCCGTCGCGGCGCCGACTGCATCCGCCCAACGGATCGCCACGCCCGTCGGCGTCGTCACCCCGACACTGGGCGGCGGTTCGGTCCGCGGCGCCGTCCAGCCCCGCCTCCAACGGGTGCGCCAAAGCCCGCCGCAGTACCGGGTCGCCGGGTACGGGTCCGCCGGCCTTGGGGCCCCGGTCGTGCTGCCGTACCCGCAGCCGGCGCCGCACGCCAACCCGATCGTCGGTCAGGAAGGGTTCGTCGATACCGAGTACGACCCGTTCACCGACGTGACGGACGTGAACCGCCAGTCGGTCACCACCCGTGACAGCGCCTTGGACCCGCACCGCGGCGTCGTCGACCCGGGCTCCCTGCGGCAGGTCGACCGGTGGATCCATGTGAACGGTAAGCTGGTGCGTGAACACGGCACGACCTGGAACAGCTACGGCGCGCCCCACGGCAATCTGACCCGCGACAGCAGTACGTTCACCCCGCACCCGACCCCGCAGTACCCGACCCCCTACCCGCCGCAGTCTCAGTCCCCGTCGCAGTGCCCGAGCCCGTACCCCACGCCCACGCCGTACCCGGCTCCCACCCCCTACCCGATGCCGTACCCCGGCGGCGGGGTGAGTGAGAACACCAGCGACACCGTGGTGTACGCCACCGGCCCGACGCAGCCGGGCTCGACGCAGCCGTACCCGACGCAGCCCTGGCAGGGCGGCGTGAGCCAGAACACCAGCAGCACGGCGCTGTACTCCACCGCCCAGCCGCAGCCCGGAACGGGCGGCGTGCGGGAGAACGACAGCCACACGGTGCTCCGCTCCGCCCGCCGGCCGGTCCGCGACGCCGCCCCGACCAGCGGTTCCCGGCAGATCGACCGCCGGCCGACGCGGTTCCTGACGCCCCGCTGACCCCCGCGCCGCGATCTGGCGCTGCGATCCGGCGACGCAGTCAGCCAAGAACGCCCCCCGACGCGACCGCGTCGGGGGGCGTTTTGCATTTCAGCCCCGACAAATCCCGCGGGCGTCCCGGTTGAGGGCCGGTTCAGAACCGACTCAAAACTCGTCCGTCACCTCGCCGCCTTGGCGGGTGGAGACGGCCCGCCACACGTCCAGTTTAACGGAGTCGCTCACGAAGCGGGCGGAGCCGTCCATCAATAAGCAGTGCACGCCGCCCTCATGATAGCTGCGACTGGTGACCGCGGCGTGCGTCGGCCCGGTGCAGGTTTTTCCCTCGCGGCAGGCGGTGAAGTCCCCGTCGTCCGCCCCGCCGCCGGCCTCCCCGCCGGCGACCGGCACCAGCGCGTTCGGCCCCAGCGCGGCGGTGAAGCCGGTCTGATGCACCCGGCCGTCGACCCACTCGGTGTGGCCGCTGTCCGCCTTGAAACTCCCCGCCAGCGGGCTGATTGCGGCGGCGTCCGTCGGCGGATCGGCGGGGCTGGCCTCGCCGTCGCGGACGTAGGGGGTGAAGGCTTTGACCTCAGAAAAGGCCACGGTTCCGGTCACGCCGTCGCGGAACGACTGGAACCCGAAGGCGCTATTCGGGGCGAACGCCCCGTCGCCCAGCCGGCGGGTCTCGTTGCTCCAGACGAACCAGTCCCCGCCGTTAAACCCGTAGTTCGTCGGGTAGTGGATCGGGGCGCCGCTCGAATCGGTGCGGACGCGGTCGTTAATCTCCGAGGGGCAGAGATAGGTGGGCACCCGGAACGTGCGGACCTCCAGACTGGCGCTGTCCCCCCCGTACGCCGCTTCGAAGTCGACCAGTTCTTCCAGATTCAGTTGTTCCAAAAAGGGCAGCAAGCGGACATGCACGCTCCACTGCCCGCCGGTGACGGCCGGGTCGGCGTCCACCACGAACGACGGCGGCAGTACGCCGGCGACGGACTCGTAGTTATGCAGGGCCAGCCCGATCTGCTTGAGATTATTCTGACACTGCGCCTTACGCGCCGCTTCGCGGGCCTGCTGCACTGCGGGCAGCAGCAGGCTCACCAGGATCGCCACGACCGCGATGACCACCAGCAGTTCGATCAGCGTGAACCCGTTCCGGCGGGGCGGGCGGGCAGGACTGGGGACGGCCGACGGCAAGGCGGTGCGGGGGCGGGAGGACTGGGCGGGACCGCTGCAGGTCCAATGTTGAGACCGCGTCTCAATCACAGCGGCGGGCCGGAACCCTACCCCCGACCGTTTCCGCACGCAACGCTGCGAGAACCACCCGGCAACGCCTCGGCGCCAGTCGCCCGCACGGGGGCTGACGCCCCCGCGTTCGCCTTCCCCGCGCTCGCCTTCAAGGGCGCAGCCGTCCCGGCAGGGCGGCGTTGGCGGCGTGGGCGAGGTTCGCGCTGGCGACCCCCTCCTCCACCGGACAACTCGGTTCGGCCCGGCTTCGCACGCAGTCGATCCAGTTCTCCAAGTGGTACTTCGCCCCGTCGACGGCGTCGTAGAAGTCCAGACCCCGCAGCTTGTCCGGGGCCTCCAATCGCTCCCGGGGCGCTACGCCGCTGCGGTGTTGCGGGATCAACTCGTACCGGCCGCGGTCGATATAGAGGGTCGCCTTGGAGCCCATGATCTCCGTGCAGGCTCGGTCGCGATGATTGGCGAAGGTGCCTTCGAAATGCATCTGCGGCCCCGGCGCGCCGCCGTCCTCCCCCGGGGGAAACGACAGCAGCGTTTGCACGGTGTCCGGCGTCTCCCACAGTCCGGCGGTGGTGAAGTGATCGCCGACGCTGACGGCTCGCGACACCTCGCCCCCCGTTCCTGACAACTGGGGCAGCATCCAACGCACCGTGTCCGCCCAATGCACCATCAAATCAGTAAAAATGCCGCCGCCAAAGTCCCAGTACCAGCGCCAGTTCCGCATCCGCTGGCTGTCGAACGGCTGCTGCGGGGCGTCGCCGAGAAACAGGTTCCAGTCGACCGTCGCCGGGTCCACCTGCGGAGCGACGCCGCGGCGGGGGTCGTTGCGGTTCCACGTCATCCGCACCTTAGAGATTTCTCCGGCGGCCCCGCTCCGCAGCAGGTCCCGAGCTTCGATCAGGTGCGGCATACTGCGGTGCTGCGTGCCGACCTGCATGATCCGCTTGTGATCCCGGACGGCTTTAATAATCCGCTTTCCTTCCTCGGCGGAGTGCGTCAGCGGCTTTTCGCAGTACACGTCGAGTCCCGCGGCGCAACAGGCGGCGGAGACCGGCACGTGCTGATGGTCCGGCGTGGCGACGAGGGCGGCGTCGAGCCCGCCGGCGTCCAGCATCTTGCGGACGTCCGGATATGCGACGGCCTTCGCGTCGGACGCCTTCATCCCCCGCGCCCGGGCGGCGTCCCACACGTCGCACACCGCCGCCAGCCGCACCCCGGGGATCCCCGCGAGCCGCCTCATCAACCACAACGCCCGCCCCCCGGTCCCCACGCAGCCGACCTCGATCACGTCGTTCGCCAACCGGGAGGCGCGGGCCGATCGCCCCGCGGCGTGGACCCCCGCGGCCAGCGACGCGGCGGAGATGGTGAAGCCGGTATGAAGGAACTGGCGGCGGGAGGACATGGTGGCTCTCGGATCGAACGCGACGGGGGTCGGATCCATCATGGCAAATGCGACGGAATCTCTCGACCGTTCAGGTCAGAAACCGCATCAAATCTTCCAACAACGCCTCGTCGGTCGCCGTCGGGTCGGGCAGGGGAATATAGGCGGTGCGGCGGTCCGCCACCCGCAGGTTTCGTTTGAGCCGGCCCTTTAACTCCGTCATCCGGTCGGCGTCTTCATAGTTGAAGCGGGCGTAGCCGTCTTCGATCTTCACGTCCGTGAACGTCCAGTCACGGCAGGCGAGTTGGAACCGTTTGACGGCCAGCAACCGGCCGACGGGGGCCGGCGGGGGACCGAAGCGGTCTTTGAGTTCGTCGGCGAACTCCGTTAATTCCGGCGTGCCGCGGACGTTCGACAGCTTGCGGTACACCTCCAGCTTCGTGCGGCCCGGCGGCACGTACGCGTCCGGCAGGAAGGCGCTGACCGGCAGATCGATATTGACCGCCAGCGGCCGGCGGATCGGCTCGCCCTTCAACGTGCGGACGGCGTTCTCCAGCAGTTGGCAGTAGAGTTCGTAACCGACCGCGTTGATCTGGCCGCTCTGTTCGGTGCCCAGAATATTGCCGGCGCCGCGGATTTCCAGGTCCCGCATCGCGATCTTGAAGCCGGCGCCGAGTTCGGAATATTCCTCGATCGCCTTCAACCGCTTCGCGGCGACGTCCGTCAACATCCGGCCGTCTTTGAGCAACAGATAACAGTACGCCCGGTTGTGGTGCCGACCGACCCGCCCGCGAAGCTGGTGCAGATCCGCGAGGCCGTAGCGGTCGGCTTCGTGAATGAACATCGTGTTCGCGTTGGGCACGTCGAGTCCCGATTCGATAATCGTCGTGGCGAACAGCATGTCCAGCTTGCCGCGGACGAACTCCGCCATCGTCGCCTCCACCTCCGTGGGCGGCATCTGGCCGTGCACGATGCCCGCGGTCGCCTCGGGGGCGATCTTCAACACGCGGTCGCGAATCTCCTTGATATCGCCCACGCGGTTGTGGACGAAATAGATCTGTCCGCCGCGGTTTAATTCGCGGATCAACGCGTGCCGGATGAGGGCGTCGTCCCAGCGGGTCACGCGGGTTTCGATCGGCTGCCGGCCCGGGGGGGGCGTGGTCAGGTTGGAGATATCCCGCAACCCCAGCAGGCTCATGTGCAGCGTGCGGGGAATCGGCGTGGCGGACAGCGTGAGCACGTCCACCTGCAAACGAATCTGTTTCAACGCCTCTTTCACGTCCACGCCGAACCGCTGTTCCTCGTCGATCACCAGCAGCCCGAGGTCCGCGAACTTAATATCCGGCGAGACGAGTCGATGCGTGCCGATCACCACGTCCACCGTGCCCTCTTTGAGGCCCTTTAAGACGCGTTTCTGTTCGCGACGGGTGCGGAATCGGGAGAGGCTTTCCACGGTGATCGGGAACTCCGCCATCCGCTCGGCGAAGCTGCGGGCGTGCTGTTCGCACAGGACCGTCGTCGGCACTAAAATCGCGACCTGCCGACCGCCGTCGACGGCCCGGAAGGCGGCCCGCATCGCCACCTCGGTCTTGCCGTAGCCCACGTCGCCGCAGATTAATCGATCCATCGGGCGGGTTTGGGAGAGGTCTCCTTGGATCTCCGCAAACGCCGACGCCTGATCGGGCGTGGGATCATAAGGAAACGCGGCGGCGAACTCTTGCACGTAGTCCGTGGGCGCGGCGTGCGGCAGGCCGGGCTCGGACTGTCGGGCGGCCTGCATTCGCAGCATGTCCGCGGCCATATCTTCGACCGCGTCGGTCGCCTGCTTTTTCTTCTTCGACCACCCGAGCGTGCCCAACTTGGACAGCTTCGGGGCCGCTTTCGTCGCTCCGACGTATTTTTGCACGAGGTGAATCAACGACGCCGGCACGAACACCCGCACGTCGCCGGCGAACTCCAGTTCTAAATGCTCTTCCTTCTGACCGCGCTGTTCAAGCACCTTCAATCCGCGGAACCGGCCGATGCCGTTGGTGAGGTGCACGATCAGATCGCCGTCGGACAGATCGAGGAAGGTATCGATCGCCCGCGACTCTGCCGGTCGCCCCTTCTTGCCGAGCAGCCCGGCCCCGCGGGCGCCGGGGCGGCCGAATAATTCGTGATCCGTCAGAACCAGCAATCCGTGATCGATCAGACGAAAGCCCGCGGAAAGCTCGCCCACGCACAGCGTCACGCGGTCCTTGAGCGGCGTGACGCGGAGGTCCCGCGGGGCCTCCGCGTTCCGGACCGGCTCCTCGTCCACCTCCGCAATCAATTCGCCCAGCCGCTTCATCTCTCCTTGATTATGGCAGGCGATCAACGCCCGTTCGCCTGCGCCCAGCACGAGGGCCAACTGTTCGACCGCCTGCCCCTTGGGGCCGGTGAACTTTTCCACCGCCTCGACCCGCAAGCGGCCGGTGGTTTCGTAACTGCTGGCCCCGATCCGGGCGAGCGTCACGCTGGGCCGCTGCGTGCAGCGGGCGAGGACGGTGCGGACTGTATAGAGCCCCCGCGGATCGTCGAGCCGGTTGAGATAATGCCGGCCCTCGTCCGTGATCTCCGCCAGATCCAGCAGGGCGATCGCATACTCCGGCGGCAGGCTGTCGAACAGCGACGCCGTCGCGATTTCCCCCTCCAGCTTTCCCGGTTCGCCGTCGCCGTGAGGCGGCGCGATCCCCGCGCCCTCAACGGGGGCGCGGGCAGACAGGTCAGCCGCGCCCGGTCCAGCCGGTCGATTTTCCGCTGCGACGCCGGATCGAAGGTGCGGAGAGAATCAATCTCTTCAAAGGCGAATTCGACCCGCAGAGGATCGGTCTCGCCGGCGGGCCAAACGTCGAAGATGCCGCCGTGCAGACTGAACTCGCCGGGCAGTTCGATCCGCGGCACCCGTTCCAACCCGCGATCGGCGAGCCACCGCATCAGTTCCTCGGGGTCCGCCTCTTCGCCCACCGTCAGCGTGCGGGTGGCGGCGGCGCGGGCGGCCCGCGACGGCACGGGCTGCATCAGGGCTTGGATCGGGGCGACGAGGACCCGCGGGCGGGCGGCGGCGTCCTCCTCTTCCAATCGGTTCAAGGCGCCGGCGCGGGCGCTGAAGACCGGATCGGCCGGGTCCGGGACGGAGGTGAGGCCGTCGCGGGCCGGGAACAGGGCGACGGGCCGACCGCCCCCCCCGTTCGCGGACGGCGACTCGCCCAGCATGGCGGCGACGTCCGCGGCGAAGTGCTCCGTCCCGGCGACGCGGGCGGTGACGACCAGCAGCGGCCGGCCGACCCCGCCGCGCCCTTCCGGCTGCACGAGGGCGGCGATCGCGGCGGCGGCGGAACCGGCCCAGGCCCCCTCCAACGCCGCCCCGTCCCCGCGGGCCAACGCGGCGGCGACCGGGGCGAACTGCGCATTGCGCGAGCAGGAGGCCCGGCAGATCGGCCAGCCCCGTGACCGGGGCGGAGCGGCCGACCGCCGCGGCGGAATCGTCGGGCGCCGCGGACGGGGACGCCCCGCCGCGGCCACGTTTGGCGGGCATGCCGCGATTGTGGCCGGCGGCGGCGGGGCGTCCAGTTCGGGGGCCGTCGCCCCGCCGGCGGCGGCGGCCGTTACGCTGTCGAACCGCGGTCGACCCCGGCGCTGCGCACGCCCGGCGTCGCCTCAACTTCGCGTTCCCCCGATCGAGGTTCCCCGATGCTCCCGCTCTTCGCCCTCGCGCTGCTCGGCGCCGCCCCCGATTCGCCGGCCGACAGGCTGATCCCCCCGGCCATCGACGCCGCCGGCGTCTCCCACGTGCGGCTGATCCCGGCGGAATCCGGGGAGATTCTGCGGGCGCGGGCCGAAGTCCGCATTGAAGAGACCCGGCAGCTCTTGGAACTGGCCGAGCGGTACCGGGAGGGGGTGAAGATGTGGGTGAATGCCGGAGACGCCGCCGGGATGGAGGCGATCGAGGCGGAGGTGAAGGTCGTCACCGCCCGGGCCGCCCTGCGGCAGGCCGAACTGGACCGGCGGGCGGCGGAGGAGGTGATCGCAGCCGCGAACGGGCGGGGGGCGCGCGTTCAACACGGCCGCGCCGCCCAACGGGAAGCGGCGGGGCACCGCCTGCGGGCCGTGGAGGAACAGGCGCAGGCCGCCCGCGCGCAGCTCGATGCGGCGGAGCGGCACGTTGCGGCCCTCGAACGGCTTGTGGAGGACGGCGAGGCGACGGAGGCGGAGGCGACCGCCGCCCGAGACAAACTCCGGCAAGCCCGGTTGAAGCGGCACGCGGTCCAGATGGAAGTCAACGCGGTGGAAGCCGCCGTCCGGACGTACCGCACGGCGAGCCTGCTCATAACGAACGCCCGACCCGAGCGGGAGCGGCCGGCCCGAGGGGACGGCGAGACGGAACGGCTCCGTGCCGAGGTTGCCGAATTGAAGGCGGAGATCGAACGGCTGCGGGCCGGCGACGCGGCGGAATAATCCGCTCGCACTCCGGCTGTCGGGAGCGGGCGAGCGGCCCCTCCCCGACGGTCGGGGCGTCTTGCCGGTTCAATATCGGTCCGCCAGGAAGCCGATCTTATGATCGCCTTGCGGACCCTCCTGTTTGAGCTGCTCGCCGATCTCTTTATACTCCTGCTCGATCGCCTCGGTGACGGTCGCGCGGCTGTCCTTCAGGGCCTGCTCGAACGCGGCCATCGCCACGTTCTCGCCGTCGGGATTTTTGCGGAGGGTGCTCAGGCCGGCGCGGCGGACGAGGTCTTCGAGGTCGGCGCCGGTGTAGCGTTCGGTCTCGTCGGCGACGTGGCCGAGGTCCACATCGTCGGCGAGCGGCATTTCCGAGGTGTGAATCTCCAGGATCTTCAACCGCCCGTCGCGGTCCGGCGGGCCGACGTAAACTAATTCATCGAATCGCCCGGGCCGCAGCAGCGCCGGGTCGACCAACGTCGGCCGGTTGGTGGCGGCGATCAACACCACGCCCTGCAATTCTTCAATGCCGTCGAGTTCGGCGAGAATCGTATTCACGACCCGCTCGGTCGCCCGCGGCTCCCCCAAACCGCCGCCGCGGGCGGGGGCGAGGGAATCGATCTCGTCCAAAAAGATCACCGCCGGGGCGACCTGCCGGGCACGACGAAATAATCGGCTGACCTGCTGTTCGCTTTCGCCGTACCACTTACTTAATAGGTCGCTGCTTTTGGCGGCGAGGAAGTTGGCGTTCGAGCCGCGCGCCACGGCCTTTGCCAGCAGCGTTTTGCCGGTGCCCGGGGGACCGTACAGCAGGAACCCCTTCGCCGGGCGAATCCCGAACTTCCGAAAGCTGTCCGGCTGGGTGAGGGGCAGTTCGACGCCCTCACGAAGCTGACGTTGAGCCTCGCGAGAGCCCGCCGATCTGGTCCCAGGTCACGTCCGGGGCCTGGATCATAATCTCCCGCAGGGCGGACGGCTGGACCCGTTTCATCGCATTGGTGAAGTCGCCGCGGGTGACGTGCAGCGTTTCGAGGACTTCAGAGGGGATCTCCTCGGCGTCGAGGTCGATATCCGGCAGCCGGCGGCGGAGCGCTTCGATGGCCGCCTCGCGGCAGAGGGCCCCGAGATCCGCCCCGACGAAGCCGTAGGCGGTGTCGGAGATCGCGTGCAGATCCACGTCCTCTTCCAGCGGCATCCCGCGGGTGTGAATCTCCAAAATCTCCCGCCGGCCCTGCTCGTTGGGCACCCCGACGACGATCTCCCGATCGAACCGGCCCGGACGACGGAGGGCTTCGTCGAGGCTGTCCACCCGGTTCGTCGCGGCGATGACGACGACGTTCTGCCGCGGCTCCAACCCGTCCATCAGCGTGAGGAGTTGGGCGACGATGCGTTTTTCCATCTCCCCGCCGACCTGCTCCCGCTTGGGGGCGATCGCGTCGAGTTCGTCGATAAATAGGATCGCGGGGCTCTCCTTCCGAGCCCGTTCGAACAGGTCCCGCATCCGGGATTCGCTTTCCCCGAAGCCGCCGCCGAGGATCTCCGGGCCGGCGATATGAAAGAAATTCGCGTCGCACTCCCCGGCGACCGCCCGGGCCAGCAACGTTTTGCCGGTGCCGGGGGGGCCGTGCAACAGCACGCCCTTGGGCGGGTCGATGCCGAGACGTTGAAATAAGTTCCGGGTGCTTGAGCGGCAGTTCGATCATCTCCCGGACCTGCTCCAACACCCCCTGCAACCCGCCGACGTCGTCGTAGGTGATATGGCTGGCGCGGGCCTCCTCCGGCTCGGTGAAGGTGGGCAGCAGTTCGACCTCGGTTTCGTCGCCGACGACCACGATCTCGCCCCGCGGCTTGGTCGCGGTCACGATCAGGCGGATTTCCTGCAGCCCGTAGCTGGGGGCGTTGAACATGCGGCGGAGGATCTCCTCCGGCACGTCGGGGCGTCGCCCTCGCCGCCGGGCGGCGTGCGGTAGACGCTGGTGGAGACGATATCCCCGGCGACGAGCGGGCGGCCGGCGAGGGTCTTCTTCAGCGCGTCCGGGTCGCCGGACAGTCGCACGTTCTGCTGGGCCGGGGCGACGTGACCCGGCGGGCGACCGTGGGGGAGACCGGCCGCACGCCCACGCGATCGCCGCTGCCGACGCCGGCGTTCGCCCGCTGCAAGCCGTCGAGACGGATGATATCCAGTCCGTCGTCCTCGTTGGCGAGGGGAATGGCGACGGCGGCGGTTCGCTTCTTGCCGACGATCTCGATCGGGTCGCCGGGCTCCAGGCCGAGCCGCTGGAACGTCGCCTCGCCCAACCGGGCGACGCCTTTGCCCACGTCCCGCCCGCGGGCGCCGGCGACCTGCAACCGGACGCCGCCGGCGGTATCCGCGTCGGGGGTGTCGGGATCGACGTCCGGGGCGGAGGAGGGGGAATCGGGCATGGCGGGGCGGGCAGGGGGTCGGCGAAGGGAGACGAAATACGGTCGGCCGCGGCGGGGCGACTGGTCACGCTAGGAGCCGGGCCCCGGGGCCGACAACCGCCCCCTGATCAGGAACCGTCGTGCGCCGGGAGCGGCGGGCGTCGGCCGGGGGGCGAGCGATGATTTGCGTCACGCCCGTGGCGGCGGGGAGAATACTGACGCCGCCTTCGCGGCGCCTGTCGACCGTTCGGTCGTCTCATCCTTCGACGCTCACTTCAACACGCACAAGGGTGGCGGTGTCCAGACCGTCCGAATCGCCGGTCGACGCTGCGGCGACCGCAGAGCGGCGTGCCGGACGACGATCGAGGACGACCGATGCGGCTTCGTTGCCCTCGCTGCGACCGCGACGCCTGTGGCGGGCGTTCTCGGGCCGGAAGCCTGCGGGACCGCTTGTCACAACGCGGGTTCGGCCGCGCGGGCGGAAGCGGGGTTGGAAGCGGGCCTGGGGCCGCCTCGGCCGGGAGCGGGGGCGAGACTCGGGTCCGGTGGCGGCTGCGGACCGCCGCCGCCCTGCTGCTCGCGGCGTTCCTGGGGTTCCTCGCCCGGCACCTCTTCCTCGACGACTTCGGCCTGAACGGCGCTGACCGCCGCGGGGTGGCCGCGGTGGGCGGTGATCGCCACGCTGCTGGGCGTGATCGCTTGGCTCAGCGGGCCGTGGGCCGATCGACCCACGAGGGCTGCGGGTCGCGGAGGCGCTGACGTTCGGCGTGCCGGGGGTCTTTTTCGTCTGGGTGCACCAGCACGGGTTGGCCTCGGCGCGGCCGGAGGTGCGGCCGTTGATGGCGGCGGCGTTCCCCGCGACGGCGGCGGCGCCGTGGATGCTGCTCATTCAGATCTACGGCCTGTTCATCCCGAACCGGGCGGCCCGGGCGGCGGCGGCGCTGGCCGTCATGGCCGCGGCCGCGTTGATCGCCGCGGGGGTGGCGGCGGCCCGGTTCCCGGAGGTTTACGAGGTGTTGATCGGGCAGGGGATGCTGACCGCGATGATGGTCTGGGTGCTGACCAGCGCCGGCGCCGCGTTGTACGGGGCGGTGCGGCTGACGTCCTTACAGCAGGCGGCCCGGAAAGCCCGGGAGATCGGCAGTTACCGTTTGGTCGAATCGCATCGGCTCCGGGGGGATGGGCGAGGTGTATCTCGCGGAGCACCGGCTGCTCCGCCGGCCCTGTGCGGTCAAGCTGATCCGCCCGTCGCTCGCCGAGGACGACCGCGCCCTGGCCCGGTTCGATACGGAAGTCCGCGCCGCCGCCCGCCTGACGCATCCCAACACCATTGAAATCTACGACTTCGGCATCTCGGCGGAGGGGGCCTTCTATTGCGTGATGGAATACCTTCCCGGGCTGACCCTGCACCAACTCGTCCAACGAGCCGGCCCGTTGCCGCCGGGGCGGGTGGTGCATCTGCTGGCGCCGGTGTGCGGGGCGTTGGCGGAGGCGCACGGCGATCGGTCTGATTCACCGCGACGTGAAGCCGGCGAACGTCATCGCCTCCGACCGCGGGGGCGTGCGAGACGTCCCCAAGCTGCTGGACTTCGGATTGGTCAAACGGATCGGCCCGGCGACGAGGCTGCCGGACGCGAACGGAGACGGTCAAAGCGGCGACGGTCAAAGCGGCGACGGCGACGAGCAGGACCCGCAATTGACCCAGGCCGGCAGCGTGGTCGGCAGCCCGCTATTCGCCGCCCCGGAGGTGGCTCGCGGCGGCGGACCGACCGCCCAGAGCGACCTGTACGGCATCGGGGCGACCGCGTATTTCCTGCTGACCGGCCGGCCGGTGTTCGACGAACCCACGCCCTCCCGGGCGCTGCGGGCCCATGCCCGACAGCAGCCGACGCCGGTCCACGAAGCGAACCCGAACGTCCCGCGGGATCTGTCCGCGGTGGTGATGCGGTGTTTGCGGAAAGACCCGACGGAGCGGTTCGGATCCGCCGCCGACCTCGCCGCGGCGTTGCGGGCCTGTGCGTGCGCCGCCGACTGGTCTGACGACGCCGCCCGCGACTGGTGGGCCGCCGTCGAAGGAACCCCGTCCGCCCGACATCCGGTCCTGCTGGACGCCGGAGGACCGCACGCCCGCCCCGCGGTGGGAGCGGACGAAGAGACGCTGGGCGACTTCATGTTGCAGGACGACTCCGTGGCGGACGTTGCCCCGGCCGACCGCGGCGTAACGGTCGACCGCGGCGTGACGGTCGACCGGGGCGTACCGGTCGGCCGGGGCGTGGCGATCGGCCGGGGCGGGGCCGACCCCCGCGACGCGGCCGGCGATCCGTGCGATGCGTTGTTCGACGACGCCGCATCGCCCGCGATCGCCGCTCCCGACAACGCCGTCGCGCCTTGAACGCCGCCCGCCCGCCCGCGGTATTCTCTGATCGCAATGACTTAGCCCCCGTCCGACGCCCCGCCCCCGTCCCGCTCCGAGGGGACCGCCGTCCACGGTGGGGCCGCCGCCGGGGTGGCCGCCGCCGGGGTGGCCGCACGTCGGAACGGCGGGGCGGAGGACGAGTTCGGTGAGTTCTCCATCCGCGACGGCGCCCCGCGCCGCACGCGGGGCGGTCCGGTCTCGCGCACCCCCGCTCTCTCGCCCCCCTCTCTCGCCCCCAGCGGACGGCGGCGGCGGTGGTGACGCTCGCGTTGCTGGCGGGGTTCTCGCTGGCCCGGGTCCTCACCCCCAGTCCGGCGGGGTTGGGCACGCATCAACAACTCGGTCTGCCGCCCTGCACCGTGCGGGTTCTGACCGGGCAGCCCTGTCCGGCGTGCGGGATGACGACCAGCTTCTCCCATTTCACCCGCGGGCAGTGGGGCGGCAGCCTGTCGGCGAACTCCGGCGGGTTTTTGCTCGCGCTGCTGTGTCTGGCGACGATCCCCGTGCTGGGGTGGGCGGCGCTGACCGGTCGATTCGCGCTGCCGCGGTTCGGCCGCCCGATCGCCCGGCCGGAGTGGTGGGGCGTGGCAGGGATGTCCGCGGTGGGGATCGTCACCCTGATCGATTGGGCGTTTCGCTTGGCGGAGTAGCGTGTCGGAGCAGACCCGGGGGCGACGCGGTCGCACTGGGGGCGTACCGGGGCGGGGGGCGTCTCGCGAACGCCGGTCCGCCTGTTGGAGCGGGGCGGGGGTTGAACTACACCCCGCGGTATGCGCTCGCCCCTCCCACCGCCCGACCGTCGCGTTCCCGGACCCGGCCGCCCCGATCGCGGGGCCGCCGGACGGTGGACGGGGCTGCGTCTCTGGACGCTGGCGGGGCTGCTGGCGGTGGGATTGCCGGGGTGCAGCCTGTTCATCATGGGCGGCCGAATGCTGTTCGGCGATGAGGAGACCCCGGTGTTCGAGGCCGCCACCAAAGTCGATCTGACCGACGGCGACCACACCGTGCTGATCCTGGCGAGTTCGCCGGAATCGGTCAAAACTCGCTATCCGGAGGTCGATCAGGAACTCGTCCGCCGCATCGGCCGGCGCTTGCGGTCCGCGGGGGTCGACGTGGCTAATAGCGACCGCGTCTTAGACTGGGTGGAAGAGCGGGGCGGCGTGTGGAGCGAAGCGCACCTCGGGCCGATCTCCGAAGAGTTCGACGTGGATTACATCATCGTGATCGAACTGGACCGGTTCGATTGGTACGAGTTGAACAGTCCGGACCTGCTCCGCGGCCGGTCCGGCGGGTTGATTAAGGCTTACGAACGCAGCGAGTCCGGCGCCGGCGTGAATCACGTCCTCGCGGGCGAGTTCGAAAGCGTCTATCCGCAGCACCGGCCGGAGAGTCGCTCGGGCGGCTCCGACAAGCTGTTCCGCGAAAAATATCTCGAACGGCTGTGCGAACAGGCGTCCCAGCGGTTCATTCCGTTTCACCAGCGCGACACGGTGCATTAACGCCGGACGGCGCTTCAAGCCCGGGGCGGGGAGAGAGAGCGTCGCGGCGGCGAATTTCCGCCGCACCCGGTCTTCCCCCCGCGGGGGCGTTTGCATTATCTGCCGAACAGCCGCCGCCGCGGTCCCGTTGTTACAACGCCGCTCCGGAATACGACCCCATGCACCGCCCCCCCCGCGAGCTGTCGCCGGCCCTCCGCAGCCCCCGTTTCTCATTCGGGCCGCTGCGGAGCGGGCCCTTTCGTCCGGGACTGCTGCGAACTGCGTTTTTCCGCCTGCCCCCGACCCGGCGGATCGTCGTGCTGGGCGCCGCGGCGCTGTGTCCCATCGTCATGAGCGGGTGCAATCTGTTCATGATCGCGGCTTACCTCATCGGCGGTCCGCCCAGCGTGGAGCCGACGTTCGAAGCGGCCACCCGCACCAGTCTGACTGATAAAGAGGTGACCGTCGCCGTCGCCTGTTACGTGCCCGTCGACCTGCGGGCCGATATGGGCAACGAAACGCTGGACCGGGATATCGCCCGCTACGTCACGTCCAAGCTGACGCTGAACAAGATCAAAGTCCGCGAGACCGGCCAGGTGCGACAATGGCTGGCGAACAATCCCGACTGGGAGGAGCCGAGCGAGATCGCGGAGGCGATGCAGGTCTCGCACGTCATCTATATCGACCTGACCCGCTTCAGCCTGTGGGAAGAGAACAGCGCCACGCTGCTGCGGGGCCGCGCCGAAGCGTTCGTGACGGTGTACGCCGTCGAGGAGGAGGGCGAAGAGGCGATGATTATCTTCGACCAGCCGGTGTCCTCGTTGTACCCGCTCGCCATCGCCCGCGACAGCAGCGTGCAGAACCCCGGCAAGTTCCGCCAGGAGTTTATGATGCGGCTGAGCGAAGAGATCGGCCGGCTGTTCTATCCGCACTACAACGGCGACGATATCGGCAGCGCCACCTGACCGCTCGTTCGCCGCGGGGGCGTTTCCGAACGCTCCGGTTCGAGACAGTCATTGATTCTCAGCGATTTAATGGGAACCGGCGGCGCGCCTGAGGGGCGTGCCGCCGGTCGTATTGATCTGTCGGGCGTCGGCGTGCGTGCGGCGACGGTTGGAATTATTCCGGGTCGGGGAACATGCCGTCGTCCCGCACGCCGCCGGCGGCGAGCGTGGCGCCGGGGGCTCCGTCCGCGGCCGGGGCGGGGGCTTCGTCTGCGTCCGGTTCCGGCGGGTCGGCGGGCGCCGCGGTCCGCGGGGCGTCCACGTCCGGGCGGGTGAAGCGGGCGGCGAAGGGGTTTTCGGCGACGGCGGCGGCCGCGGCGACCGGATCCCGTAGCAACCGGCGCTTCTCCGAGATCTGGGCTTCGGTGAAGCCGGCGTCGCGGGCCGCGGCGACGTCCACCACCTCGCTGGGCCGGCTGTCCCCGCCGACGTGCATCGTCACGGTCCAGGTGGGCACGTCCGTCGATCGCCGTGGGGCGGGGGCGCTGGAGAACGCGGCGCCGGCCGCCTCGTCATCCAGAAAACCGTTCACCCCGCCGGCCGCGTCGATCTCCGCCAGCGTCTCCGCCGCCTCGTCCTCGACCTCCCGCTCCGCCCGGCGCTGCTGGTCGGCGGGGTCGCCGTAGAGGGTCTCCGTGGTGAAGGCGATCTCCCCGGAGTCCGATTCGTCGTCCGGGTGCCGCAGACCGAGGAACAATTTCCCAGCGGACTCCGCCCCGGCGAGGCGCCCGAACTGCTCCGGGGTCACCAGCATCCCGATGGTGCTGGTCGTGCGACGGGCGGTATCCTTCTGCCCTTCGCGGTCGCCGCCCTGCTCGGTCCCCACGACCGTCGCCCCGACGGACCAGACCTCCAGGTCGCCGATCACCCGTTTAATCATCTGATACTTCTTCAGGCGGCCGGTGCGTTCGTCGGTCTCCGAAATATCGAACGACCCGAACACGTCCACCCGATCCCCCGGGGACAGCAGCCCGGCGTGGCTGCGGGCGCGGTCGACGTTAATCGTCTGCACCAACATCCCCTTGGGAATCTTGCGGCTATCGGCGCCGAACTTGGCGCTGACTTTATCCTGCACGATCACCTCGCCCGGCAGGAACCGGCTGCCGGCGTATTTGCCCTCCCACTGCTCCGGATTGGTGATCGGCCGGGGGGGCAGGCCGGAGACGGCGATCTCTTTAAAGACGCTGTTCGACTCCGAGACCGGATCGCCCACGCGGATTTCCGTCCGGGCCACCAGCACGGCGACTTTTCGTTCCTCCGTGTTGGCGGAAAGGTGTTGCTGGGTCGCCAGGAAGGCCACCAGGCCCAGAGCCCCGGCGAGGCCGAACAAAACGAGCGGGTTCAGTTTCATCGGGACGTGAGGGGGGTGAGGTGTGCGGCGTGCGGTGTGCGGCGTGACAGGCGAATCGCAAACGGTCCGCCGACGCCCTCATTGAAATATTGAAAGGGCGCCGGCGGATTCGGGGATCAATACATCCCGGCGTAGGCGAAGTAGCCGAGGCTGCCGATGCAGATGGGGATGCCGTAGGGCAACAGCTTCATGCGGGGCTTGCGCTCGGCGGCGGTCTCCGAGATTTCCCGCAGGCTCATGCCGCTTTTCCACTCGCACAAAATGGTGAACGACTGGGCGAGGTGCTTGCGGAACTCGCCGCCCCAGAACGCCATGCCGATCGCGATCACGGCGCCGACCACGGCGGTCACGACGAACGCGGGCAGGATCACGCCCACGCCCAGCCAGGCGCCGATGCCGGCCATTAATTTTACGTCGCCGGACCCCATGCCGCCGACCGCGTACAGCGGCATCAGCGTGGCGAGGCCGACCAACATGCCCATCAGCCCGAAGACCCAGCCTTCGCCGAACGTCGCGTGATACAGCATCCCCGCGAGGATCATCGGATAGGTCAGCCGGTTGGGCACGCGCAACTCACGCACGTCGACCCAGGTGGCGTACAGCGTGAGCGCCGTCACGAGCCACACGGGCCAGGTCTCGGCGAGGTGGGCGGAAATCTCGGTCCAGTTCACGGGGGCGGTCCTTGGGAGCAGAGCCGGCGAGCGGCGGGAGGGTCGAATGCCGCGGGGGGACGCGGCGGGAACGCAGCGGGGCGAACGTCACCCGGGTCGCGCCACCAACAGCAGGGTTTGGAGCGCGGCGGCGGCCATCACGCCCAGCCCCGCCCAATGCGCGGCGGCCAATTCGGTCAGGTCCAGATAAAACGGGAACATCGCGCGGGTCGGTGCGGGAAGGCAGACGGGATACGGACGGCGAACCGCCCGTAAAGGGATAGCTCACGCTTTCCCCGACGGCGTCGACTCGTTGCGGCCGGGGTAAAATTTCCGGCTCGGGGGCTTTATTCCGCCCCGCATGTTCCCACCCCGCGACCGCCCGCGGTTGCTACAGGCGTCGATCCCATTGCTGCGCCGCCTCGCTCCCGCCCGCCCGTCCCGCTGCTGACCGTCCCGCTGCTGATCGTCCCGCCGCCGACTGATCCCCCGCCGCCCGTTCCGTCCCGCCGGTCCTCTCGCCGCCCGTCCCGCCCCCCATTATTTCGCCGCCGGCTTCTGATGCGGGTGAACGGAGGTCAGCAGCAGGGAGAAGGTGAGATGCACGCTGCGGGACGCGGGACCGGGCGCCTCTTCAAACTTCAAAGTATATTCCAACGCGACGGCGTGCGGGTGCGCGGTCGCGGCCCAGTCGAGCAGCCCGGCGATCTGTTCGGCGGACCCGACGGCCTCCGCCTCTAATCGCTGGGTGACCAAGTCGAACGTTCCCGCCGACGGGCCGTTCGCGCTCGGTGCGGAGCCGCGTCCGGTCACGGCGGCGGCGAGCCCCGGCAACGGCGGCGGGCCGTCCGCCCACGGCGTCGTCACCGGGAGATCGAGCGTCAGCCGGCGAAGGCGGCAGCCGGCCGCGGTGATCTGCCGCTCGACCTCTTCCCGCAGTCCTTCCGCGGTCGTCTCGTTCAACCCGCGCGACCCGTCGATGCTGGCCCCCGCCGCCCGGAGCGCGATGATCCGCGCCTTCAACGCCGGCAGCGACGCCGCCGCCGCCCGGGTCGCGGCGAGTTCCGTCTCCAGGGTCGCCCGTCCGTCGTTCGCCGCGGCGAACGATTCCCAGGCGGGCAGCGTCAGGGCGAGCCCCACCAGACAGACCGCCCCCCACACGAACCAGGTGCGTCGGGGGTGCTCCAGAAATTGCTGGGCGGGGCCGTCCATCGGTCAGGCGGGGGGAGGCGGGAAGGGGACGGGGGGAGCCGACGCGGACGACCGGCGCCGTCAACGCATCGCCGGGGCGGGCTGATCGGACGAGGCGTTTGCGACCGCGGGCCGCACGGGTCCGGAGCGCGCCAGTCCGGTCCCGGTGGGGGTGGCCGTCAGTTCGAATCGCACGCCGGGGCCGGTCGAGAAGCGGGCCTCGCGGGTCGCCGCGAGCTGCACGTGGGCGAACCGTCGAGACTGCCGGAGCCGGTTGGCGAACTGGAACACGTCCCGGTCCGTGTAACCGCCGCCGACCACGTCGATCTCCGCAACCGGGGCGTCGGGGGCGGCGGGATCGCTCGGGGGACGCACGGCGAACTCTTCCAGCCAAGCCCGCCGGGTCGACAAACCGCCCTCCGCCCCGGCGCCGTCGGGCCGGGCGAGCGCCGAGCCGGCCCCCGTCAGCGCCGACACCCACATCGGTCCCGTCCCGCGAACCAGCGCCAGTTCCGCGGCGCGACGGTCCAGCTCCGCGGCTTTGTGCAGCTTCTCGCGGAGCCAGTCCGCCATATCGGCGTCGGCCTTGGCCGCCTGCACGGCCTCTTCGAGCGGTTCCCGCCCCGAGTGCGACCGCCACGCCAGCCCCCAGAGGCCGAGGGTCAGCGCCAGCGCCGCGGCGACCGGCCAGCCGACCTTCGCCAACTCCGCCCACGGCACCCCGCCGGCGGGACGCACCGCGGCGGACAGGTCCCCGCGGGTGGAGAGCGCGGTCGCGTCGTCCTCCCCGCCCGCGACGCCGCAGGCCAGCAGAACCGCCGCCAGCGGGCCGGGCGAAACCGCCGCCCCCACCGACCACACGGCGGTCGCCCCGCTGCTCCCCCGGCTGTCCGAATCGTCGAGGACGGCGGCGGCGAAGTCGACCCCGCCGGGGGCGGGGTGCGGGCCGACGGCGAGGTCCGGCCGCGGGTCCAGTTCGGCGGACAACCGGCCGGTCACCGCGGCGCCGCCGGTCACGTAGGCCCGCATCTCCGCGGCGAGGCCGGTGGCGGCCTCTTCGGCGGCGTCCGCTTCGGCGAGGAACTCCGCCCCGCCCGGCTGGCCCCGCAACTGGTTCGCGACGTACCGGCGGATCCGCTTTTGATGGCGGAGCAGCACTTCCCCGGCCAACTCGCCCGCGGAGGCGGCGGCCCCGGCCTCCGGCCCCTCGCCCAGGCCCGTTCCCGACCCAGCGCCCGGTCCCGACCCAGCGCCCGTGCCCGACCCAGCGCCCGTGCCCGCGGACCGGTGCCCGACCGGGCGGTAGTCCAACAGCAACCGGCCCCGGTGGGCGACGGCGACGTCCAGCCGGTCGCCGTCCGCGGCGAGCAACAGCACCGGCCGGTCGCCGTCGGCGCCGCGGGCGTGCAGCCCGGCGGACAGCGTCGCCAACGTGTGTTCAATCCGCCCGGCCCGCAGCCCGGCGTCGCCCAACACGTGCAACACGTCGGAGGCCAACTGCCGGGGCGCCACCGTCACCCGCACGCGGCGGGTTTTCCCGTCGAGCCGCTCCTCCGCGGTCACGCACGTCTTCTCCCCCCGTCCGAGCCCCAGGTAGCGGCCGGCTCGGTCCGCGAGGGCGGCGGCTTCGCGGGCGGCGTCCTCGTGCGAGGCGGTCAGCACCCGCGTCACGCACAGCGCCCCGCCCAGCGCCACGTCCACCGGCGCCCCGGACAACGATCCGCCCACCGGTCCGAGGTCCGCCGCCGCCGCGGCGAACGCTTCGGCCAACACCTCCCGGGAGAACCCCGGTTCCGTCGGCCCGCACCCGCCGGGCCAGGGGCGAAACCGACAGACCGTCCGCGACTGGGCGATGAACGGTTCGAACCCGTCGGAGCCGTAGAACAGCGCGTCCGTCCGCTGCGGATCAGCGTGCTCCGCCGCGGTCGGGACCGCGGCGCCGTCGCGGATCGTCACCGCCAGCGACAGCCCGCTGGGCGACAGTTCCAATCCCACGGTCCGCTTCGCGCCGCGTCGCCGGTCCTGTCGACGACGCTCCACCGGCACGGATGCCGGCCGCTCCCCGCCCTGACGGGGGTCGGACGTCGTCGCGTCGCCGCGGCGTTCCGCCCGAGCCCGCAGACCGGCGAGCAAGCCGACGCCGGGGGCGTCCACGGTCGCGACGCCAGACGGGGCGACGCCAGACGGGGCGACGCCAGACGGGGCGACGCCAGACGGGGCGACGCCAGACGGGGCGAGCGGTTCGGCGTCCGCTTCGGGAGCGGGCGGAACGAGTCCGTCGATCAGCGGGGGGGGCGAGGGGGCGTCCATTATCCGCCCTGCTTCACGGTGGCGGTGAGGACCCGGGTCACGTTGCCCGCGTCGCGGACGATCTGTCCGGTGGCCCGCAGTTCGACGGTTCCGTCCGCCCCGTTCGTCGCGGTGACGGAATACGTGTTGGCGCCGCCGGGCGGGAACGCGACGTTCGAGACGCCGGTCCGCCAGTCGATATCCTCCTCTAATTCGCACAACCCGCGATGTAAACCCGCCTCGGCGAGGTAGCGGGCCGTCTCATAGTCCCGCGTATTTCCCGCGGCGCGGACGCGCAGCCGGGCGGCGTCCATCAATGCGATCGTCAACAGCGCCGCGACGCTCGCCACGATCAGCGCCAACAACAACGCCGCCCCGCGACGGGCGGGCGGGCGACGGGCGGGCGGGCGACGGGCGGGCGGGCGACGGGCGGGCGGGCGCTCGGCGAGACGGGTCGGCGGGCGGGGGGAGAGACGGCGCACCCTCTGTCGATCGGCCGTTCGTTCACCACTGCCGTATCCAGACGCGCCCACGAACGGTTCTTCCGGGGGCGTGGTCGCGGGGAAGGTCGACGGTGAGGGTCACGTCAATTAGCCGGGCCGCCGCCGGGTCGGTCGTGACGGTGACGCCGTCCGCTTTATAGAAGGTCTGGGCGAACGAGGTGACGCCGTCGGCGATCGTCCGCGTCTCCGTCACCCCGGAGACGATCCTGTCCAGTTGAAGATCTTCGCCGCTCGCCGAGCGCCGAAATCCCATCTGATCGCCGCCGCCGACATTTAGAACGAAGGCGTTCGCCGCGGCGTCGATGGACGCCACCCCTTGCGCCTCGCGGCAGCGACGGGTGACGAACCGGAGCCCGGCGTCGGCGTGCCGCAGGACGTCGTTCTCGCCCCGCAGTTGATCCGTCGCCGCGGCCGTCCCCCGCAACACCATATGCAAAGAGGCGGTCACGCCGCTCATCAACGCCGCCGCGACGACCAGTTCCAACAGGGTGATCCCCCGCCGATGAAAGAGAGGGCGCGGCGGTCGAGCGTGGGCGGCGGGCGTCACGGGTTGGCGTGCTGTTCGTAGGCGGTCAATCGGGCGACGGCGGTGGCGAGGGTCACGGAGGGTTCGCCTGAATCGTGCACGGCGTCGCCGTCGTCGTCGTACCAAATCAGCGTGGAGACGCTCGCCAGCCGACCCGCAACGCCGCCGGCGGCCGCTGCGTCCGTGGATAAATCTCGCGCCCGCATCCCCGGATATCCGGACACCGCCGCCGAGGCGGTCGTCGCCGTGGGGGAGACCACCGTGTCCCAGTCGGCGACGGTGCGGGCCATCAAGGATTCGATATGATCGTTCGCCACCGTGAGGCAGCGTTCCTGCCGGTCGAGCCGGTCCGCGGTCAGGAGCGCGGTCCGGGTGATCCGGAGCGCCGGGGCGAGGGCCGTCGCGATCACCCCGGACGCCGCGATCACCTCCAACAACGTCAATCCGCCACGAGACGACGGCGGAATGCGGCGGGGGCGGGCGGGCGTGTTCATAATTGTTCGATCCGCACGGCGCCGGTCAGCGGCGGAATTTGGATCCGCCACGCTTGGTTCGGCCCGGTGAACGTGACGGCGTCCCCCGCGCCGGCGGGGATCCCTTCAAAAGAGAACGTCACGTCGTCCACGTTGGAGGTGACGGTCAGCCCCGCCGGCACGACGACGGCGTCTTCGACTGCGGTCCAGGTTCCCGGAGCGGTCTCCCGATCCAGTTGGGCGGACGCCACCGCGCCGCCGCTTCTCGTCCAGGCGACGCGATGCGAATCGCCGGTGAGGATCGCCCGCCGCTTGGCGTCGTGGAGCAGGCCGGCGAACCGTTCCACCTCCGTTCGGGCGGCGGCGTCGGCGAACAAGCCGTTGGACCGGTTGGCCGCCACCGCGGCGAATGCTCCCAGCAGCACGGTCACCGCGACCAGCTCTAATAAAGACACCCCCCGTCGCGGCCCGGCGGAGCGTCCGAGGACGGCGACGGGCCAGCGGCGGGGGGCGGCGGGAGCGACTGGCGACATGAATGTTGGCGACATAAACTTGCCATCCGTGCGGATCAGGCGACGCCGGACCGAGCGACGCCCGGTCGTGCGACGGCGCCGGTCACGGGGTGACCGTGAGGGTGATCTTGCCGGTCGCCTTATCGTACGCCGCGGTGTGTTCCTTCCAGGCCGGCACGGAGTGCAGGTAACCGTCCGTCACGAGTTCCGTCGCGGCCAGCTCTGCGGTCGCCACGTCCGGGTAGGCGCCGGAGTCGAAAAAGTGGCGTTCTAAAGCGGACCGCATCTCCGCGGCGCTTTGCTCGTCCGCCTTCTTACCGGCGACGACGGAGGAGGAGGAGATTCGCGGAATCACCACGGCGGCGATAATCCCGAGGATCGTCACCACGGCGATCAGTTCCAGCAGGGAAAAACCGGCGCGGCGGAGCGTTCGGCGGGGACGGGCGAAGGCCCGCGCCTGACCGCGATCCGTCCGGCCCGTGAGGGAGCGGGTCATCGGTGAGTCCTATATCAGGAATCGTGAGGGGGAACGGCCGGATCGCCTTATCAACGACGCTCTTGACCGGGGGCGGTCGTACATGACCGTCAGAGGAGTCTAGAACACGCCCGGCAGGTGCGCCGGGCTCTTCCCCGCGTCGGGGACGGTTTTCCGTACGTCCGGTCCGGTCCGGGCGCAAGTCGCTTCGCGCGAGGAAGCGAATTCAATACGAACCCGCAGCGTCAGCGAGGGGACGCGGGCGCCGCCCACGCGTCCACAGCGTGGACGGCCCTCGCTGGCGCCTCGGGTTGGTGCGTTCTTCATTTTAAAGGCGCTTCTCAGACGACGCCGTCGAGGCGCCGCGTTCAATGCAGATGGGGAACGGTCTCGCCGGTCGTCGTATTCAACGAGTACGCCGTCCCGTCGACCGGACACGCCGGCAGCCCCTCGGGCAACGTCGCGGCCAGATTCGATAGATTTGCCTGCGGCCACGAGCCGGTATTCCTTTTGAACATCGCGGCGTGCAGATCGATCGTCTCCCGGCAGCGATGGCAACTTTCCACATCCACCGCCCTCGCCGCAGTCCCGAACCGCGGAACCGCCACCGCCGCCACCGCCCCCAGTAGGATCACCGCCGCGATCAGTTCCAACAACGACAACCCCCGCCGCGGAGGCCGCACGGCGGAAGAGTCCGGTCTGCGGCGGCCCATCCCGCGGCGGCGGGGGGGAGCGGCGGGGGAGAGCGACATAGCGCCACCTGGGCGGAGGGAGGAACAGTTTGACGGCCCCCGCGTGCGGTCGCCGATGGGGCGACCTCGGGGGCGTTATTGAATCTGACCGATCAGGTCGAACATCGGCAGGTAGACGGCCATGAGAATGCCGCCGATCGCCGCCGCCAGCGTGACGGTCAGGACCGGTTCGACCGTCCCCAGCAGGGCGCTCGTCGTCTTTTCGACGTCGGTGCGGAGGTGCGTGCGGATCTGGGCCGTGATCGGCGCCAGTCGCCCGGTGCGTTCGCCCACGATCACGAGTTGCCGCACGATCGGGGGGAATAATCCGCCCTCCGCGTCGAGGGCGAAGCTGAATCGCTCGCCCCGCCGCACCGCCGCGTGCAAACGGCGAATCTGGCCGCGGACGTGCCGATTCGACACCGCCTCGGACGCGGGAATTAATGCGTCCGCCAGCGTGAAGCCGCTTTCCATCAGGTTGCCCAGCACGTCCATAAATTGCAGCACCGCGATTTTGCGAAACCACGTTCCCAGCCCGGGCGCCTGCACGCAGGCTTTATCGATCCAGGCCCGACTTTTCGGTTCCTTCCAGGCCCAGACGCCGCCCCCGATCGCCGCGGCAAGCGATCCGAGAATCAAAATCGAGTGGCTCGACGCCGTCTGTCCGACCCATACTAATAGGCGGGTCACCCCGGGCAGCGTGGCCCCGCTTTCCGCATACATTTCCTGGAACGTGGGGATCACGCACAGGATCATAAACACCACCGCCCCGCGTGCCGGCGACGGTGACCAGGACGGGGTAGCTCAGCTTCTTAATCAAGAACGACTTCGAGGTTCGCCCCCTGTTCCAATTGTGCGGTGACGCGATCCAAACTGTCCGGCAGGGTGCCGGCCTGCTCGCCGACGCGTAATTGATGCACCAACAGCGGGGGAAACGAGTCCGGATACAGCGCCAGCGACTTGGACAACGTGCTGCCGGTCGCCACGGATTCGCCCACCTTCTCGAAGATCGGAGCGTAGCGGCGGTTCGCAGGATCCTCCCGCAGCGTGGCGATCGCCCCCGGCAGCCCCACGCCGTTGCGGATCAACGTGCACAGGTTCCTTAAGATCCCGACCAAGTCCTTCCGCTTCACGACGACGCCGGACCCGCCGCCGATTTTGACGTCCTGGAGCTTTTGTAGAACACCGAGCACGCCGGTCGGGGCGGGGGAAGCGGCGGCGGACATCGGGAATGTAGGATCGGGGATATCGGATGGCGGACACGGGGAAGGTCGGGCGTCAGACGGCGGGGTCGTCACATCCCACATCCGACGTCCGCCATCGCCGTCAGCCCGCCAGTTTGAAGTACACTTCTTCCACGGTCGTCACCCCGGCCCGTGCTTGGCGCAACCCGCCCAGCGCCAGTTCAATCATGCCGTCCTCCGCGGCGAGTTCCCGCAGCTTGCTAGCGGGCAGGCCGGCTTCGATCGCCCGTTCCATCGCGGGGGTGACGGTCATAATTTCATAGATCGGCACCCGCCCGGCGTAGCCGGTCCCGTGGCACCGCTCGCAGCCGGCGCCCTCGTAAAAGACGGCGTCCGGGTCCACGTCGGCGGGACGGTCCCGGCCGGCGAACAGCAGATCAATCAATTTTCGGTTGCCGGCCCGACGGTCCGCCGGCTGCTCGGTTCGGCAATGCGGGCAGATGCGACGCAGCAACCGCTGGCCGATGCTGGCGATCAGCGAACCGGCGATCTTAAACTGGTCCAACCCCAAGTCCGCCAAACGCGCGACGGTGCCCACCGCGTCGTTGGTATGCAGCGTGGAGATCAGAAGGTGACCCGTCAGCGCCGCTTGCACGGCGGCGGTCGCGGTCTCCCGGTCGCGGATTTCTCCGACGAGAATCACGTCCGGGTCCTGCCGCATCAGGTATTTCAACCCGTTGGCGAAGCCCATGCCGAACTCGCTATTGGCCTGCACCTGATTGATCCCGGGCAGGCGGAACTCGACCGGGTCCTCGATGGTGGAGATGTTCCGCTGGTCCGCGTCGATGCTGCACAGCATCGAATACATCGTGGTCGTTTTACCGGACCCCGTGGGGCCGGTCATCACCACCATTCCGTGCGGTTTATCGAGCAACTGACGCACGCGGTCCACCTGATCGTCCGGCATTCCCAGCGCGTCGAAATTAAACGTGCGGCCGGTTTCGTCCAGCACCCGCATCACGACTTTCTCGCCGCCCACGGTCGGGATCGAACTGACGCGGAAGCTGGCCCGCGACTCCCCGTCCACCAGCGTGAGGGTGCCGTCCTGCGGGCGGCGACGCTCCGCGGTGTCCATATCCGCCATTACTTTGATGCGGCCGACGACGGATTCTTCGCTGTGCCCCGGGACGGTCATAATCTCTTGAAGTTGCCCGTCCACCCGGTAGCGGACCCGCATCTGCGGATCGTGGGGCTCCAGGTGAATATCGCTGGCCCCGGAGTGCACGGCCCCCATTAAGATCGAGCGCACCAACCGGACCACCGGCGCGTCCGGGTCTTCCTCGGTCTGGACCGCCGCCGGCGCGGCGGCGCCGGTGCGCAGTTCCTCAAAGCGGATATCGACCGCGGTCTGCCGGGCCGCGACCCGTTCGTCGAACGCCCGGTCCAGCACCGCGATTAATTCGTCGGCCAGGCAGATCACCGGGTCCACGCGGTACCCGGTGAGGAGTTCGACCTCGCTGATCGCCTCCATATCGTCCGGAGCCGCCATCGCGAGCGTCACCCGGTCCCCGTCCACCGCCACCGGCGCCAGTTCCCGACCGCGGGCGAACGTCTCCGGCAACAGCCGGGGCAGTTGGGGGTGAATCTGCGTGGCCGTCAGCGACCGAAACGGGACTTCGAATTGTTCCCCGAACGCCTCGCCTAATTGGTCGCGCGAGACGAGCCCGCGGCCTAGCAGCAGGGTGCCCAGCCGCCCGCGCCCGCCCCGCTGATCGGCGAGGGCGCGGTCGAGGGCGTCGCCGTCGATCCAGCCGCGTTCCAGTAGAATGTCGCCCAGGCGGCGGGCCATCGGTGCGTGTCCGTTCGGGGGGAGGGGAGGTTCCGGTGTGCCGTCGCCGGCAGGCGGCGCGTTAGGCCCGACGGGCAGCGCCCGCCGGCGACGGCGACCCGGGAGCGACGTCCGACCGCAGCAACGCGGCGGCTTTCGCTTCGAGCACCAAAGGGTCGTAGGGCAGGATCAGGAAGTCGGCCACGCCGGCGGCGAACGCTTCCTCCACCAACCCCTGGGGCGTATCGGCGGCGAGGCCGAGCACCGGCAGGGCGGCGGTCGCGTCGTCCGACGCCAACCGCTCCACGATGCGCAGGCCGGCTCCGTCCCGCAGATCGAGGTCGATCAGTACGCCGCCCACGCCGGCGTCCGCCGCCGCGACCGGCGCCGCGGCGGGGTCCTCCGGCAACGTCGCCACCGCGTATCCCAATAACTCCAGGCGCCGCACGGTCACCGCCCGCAGCAACGGATCGCCCAGCAGCACGCCCAGCGTGCCGGACCCGCCGCCGGAGCGGGAGGACGGAGAAGCGACGGCGGGCGGGGCGGCGGGGATTATCGGGCGGGGGGAGCAGGGGGAGCGAAACGCGACCCCGAACCCTACGACACGGATTCGAGAGAGCAAAAACCTCTGCGGGCGAAGGGTTATCCGCCTGCCCCGGCCGGTGCGATCGGCTCCGTCCGCACCCGCCGCACGGCGTCGCCCCGGCGTCGGCGGCCGGCGCCGATTGGATCGTGCGATCCGCCTGCGGCGCCGCACAGTCGTGCGTTCCAGCCGATCGCCCCCCTCCCGTCACTTCCCCGCCCGCCGTGTTCCGCACGCTCTCCACCGCCGTCGACGCACTGCGGCGTCCGTTCACGGCCGCGGCACGGACGGGCGTGGCGTGGGCGGGCGTGGCGTGGGCGGGCGGGTTGTGCGGGTGCGGGGCGACAGAACTGGCGGCGACGGAAGACCCAGACGCCGCGGTCGCCGCGGAGATCGCCTCGCCTCTGATCGAAGCGGAAGTCCCTCAGGAAGCCGACGTGGCCGCGGCCGCCATTCCGGACGACCCGGTCAGCTGGGACTTCTTCGGTCCGCCGCCCGCCGTTGAGGCGGCCCAGGACGTCGGCCCGGCGACGGACGATCTGCACCTGCGAGGGTTCTGGGAGTTCGATGGCCGCCGCATGGCTCAACTGTGGCTCGGCGACGAGGACGGCGGCGGCCGGATCCTCCTGCTGGCGGCCGGCGAGAGCCGCGACGGCGTGACCGTGGTGAAACTGGGCGAGGAAACCGTCACCGTCGAGCACCAGACCGTCACGGTCGAGCAACCCGAACGCAAGATCCTGCGCGTCTCCGACGGGCGCCGCGGGGGAAGCGCCCGAACCGCACGGGCGCCGGCGGCCGACCGCGCGTTCCGCAGCGCCCGGCCCCGCCCCGCCCGTCCGTCGTCATCTCGCCCGTCACCCCGCCCGTCGGCGTCCCTCTCGACGCCGTTCCGCCCGCGGGTCTCCCCCGGGAACCTGTCGGAGACGGATTTCCCCCGGAGCGCCGCGTTCGGTCCGCCCCCGCCGCCCCCGCCGCCGCCGCTCCCGCCGCTCCCGGACTTCGGCTCGCCCGATGAGAATGACTAACGACTCCCCCGCCGCCCTGCGGACGCTCGCGGTGGTGGGGTTCTTCCTGATCGCGACGGGGACGGCAGATGCGACGGAATACTTCCTCCGCGTGAGCGGGAACGATTCGAACGACGGCCGCAGCGCCGCGGCGGCGTTCCGCACCTGGAACAAGGCCGCCCCGCTGGTGGGGCCGGGGGACGTGGTGTACGTCGGGGCCGGCACCTACACCGAGAGCGTCTTCGGCCTGCGGGACGGCACAGCCGGCAATGCGGCGCGGTGGCTCGCGGACAGCGCCGGCGCCCGCACCGGCGACGCCGGAACCGTCACGCTGCGGCCCGCCGACGGCGGCGGGTGGGCCCTGCGGCTGCTGGACGAACAATACATCACCTTCCGCGGGGTGCGGTTCGCCGCCAATCCCAACGCGTCCAACGCCGTCGGCGTTTTGAGCCAGGACAGCGTTCAGAACGACTTCGCTGAATGCACCTTTGACGGTCTCTCGATCGGGCTGCGGGCGGAGGTGGGCCAGGTGGACGTCGGGGAATGCACGTTCGCGAACTGCGGAACCTCGATTTATTCGGACCGCGCCAACGTCGATCTTGATGATAGCACGCTCACCGGCGCCGCCGTCACCACGCACCTGCGGGTGCTGTCCAGTTACGTGCTGTCCCGCAACAGCACGTTCGCCGGCGCCGACTACGCGATCTATCAAAGCACGGGAACCGCCTGTCAGGTGCTCGCCTGCGACATCTCCGGCGCCTCCGTCTGCGGGCTGTGGACCGACGCCGCCGACGTTGTGCTGGCGGAGTGCGACGTCGCGGACTGCGGGACCGGCGTCTCGATTCACGGCGAAGACTTCACGCTGGACCGCTGCTCCGTCGCCCGGTGCGACACCGGCGTGCGATTGGCCGCGCGGGCGGGGGCCGCCACGGAGGTGCTCAAAGAGACCGCGATCGTCGACTGCCCGATCGGCCTGTATACCGAGCGGAACGACCCGGCTCCGGAGAACCTGACGATTTCCGGCAGCACGACCGCCGGCATCTGGGTGGACGCCGCGATGGGCGGCGCGTTCACCCTGATCGCGACCGAGACGGTCACCTGCACGAACTGTACGTACGGCTTGTTGCGGCGCCCGAACGGGTCCGCCGCCCCCGGGTCGAGCCTGCACCTCGCCGCAAAATCCTGGACCGGCAACGTCGTCGCGGTGTTTACCGATCGGGTCGCCGACGTGCTGATCGAGGATTGCACGTTCACCGGCGGATCGGTGACGCTGGCGTCTTATTATTGCGACGACTGCACGTACCGCCGCGTGACCACCGTCGGCGGCGGGCTGTCCGGCTCGTGGCGGGGACTGCGGGCCGGGGCGGTGGTCGGCGGGGACGCCGTCGAATTCGACGACTGCACCTTCCGCGACGGCCACGCCGGGGCGATCGTGTGGCCGCAGGGGGGCGTCTCGCCGGACCTCCACGACACCGCGTTCACCGGCAACGCGGACGCCGGCCTGTGGGTTTGGTACGGCCCGTGGCGGTGGGACGCCGCGGACGCCCTCACCGTCACCGGCAACAAAATCGGCGTGTCGAGCCATCTGGCCGACCTGACGATCGACGGCGGCGCCCCGGGGATCACGGTCGCCGGCAATACCGCCGGGGGCGTCGCCACGGTTGCGGTCTACGCCCACGGGGGCTCCGCCGCCCTCACCAACGTGCACGCCGCGGACTCGAACGTCGGGTTCGACCTGCGGGAGGCGTCGTCGGCGACGCTTTTGAATTGTTCCGCGACCGGTTGCCCGGAGTGGGGGGCGAACCTGCGGCGCAACGCGTCCGCCGGCACAGCCGTGGCGGCGGTTCGCACCTTCACCGCGACCGACTGCGGGAACGGCCTGCAGTACGATCACGACGACCCCGCCGACGCCGGCGGGATCGTGTTGGAGCAGATCGCCGTGACCCGCCCCACCGCCTACCGGGCCGACGGCACGCCCACCGCCGCGGCCGGCACCGGCGTGCACCTGCAGAACTGCGGACTGGATCCGACCCTGCACGCCGGCCTCACGGTTCGCGGGCACAGCATCGGGCTCTCCACCGCCGACGCGGCGGCGAACGGCAACGTCGTCACCGCCGCCGTGAACCTGGACGTCCGCGGGTGCTCGACCGGGCTGTACGTGCAGCGGGCGGCGATTTCCATCACCGGCTGGACCGCCCGCGAGAACGAGACCGCCCTCTACACGTTCGGGGACGACGACGCCGGCGACAATCACGTCACCCTCGCCGACTGCGACCTGTGGGGCCGGGACCGGGCCGCGGACCTGCGGTCCTTCCGCGACACCCTCACCGCCGTGAATTGTACGTTCGAAGGGGCTGAGGGCGACGCGGCGTCCGTCGACGGCGGCAACTGGGGCGATCCGCGGGTGGAGATCACCGACTGCGACTTCCACGGCGACGACGACGGGCTGGTCGTCCTCTGCGAGGCCGCCGCGCCCGGCGTGGTGAACCTCACCCGGTGCACCGTCGGCGTCACGCGGGACGACGGGTTCGTCGTCAACCGCGGCTCCCTCACCGCCACCGACTGCGGGACGCACGCACCGGTCCAGGATCAGCTGTTCCGTCTGATCCGCTGCGACGCCACGCTCGTGCGGTGCGTCGCGGACCACCCGGTCAAGTACTTCGTCGCCCAGGACGCCCCGGGAAGCATCACCGCCACGGACTGCTCCGCCCCGGGCGGGGTGGGCTTCCGCGGGTTCCACATCGACGGCGCCGACCGCTGCGCCTTCACACGCTGTCACTTCGCAGACGTCGGCAGCCACGGGTGGTATCTGCGGTCCTGCGACGAGGTGACGGTCCTGAACTGCTCCTCCCGCGGGCACAGCGGCATCGGGTTGGAGATCGCTTACGACGCCGATGCGGTCGTCACCAACTTCCTCGCCGTCGGCCCGGGCCGCGGGCTGATGGTGCGGGACGAGAGCCTCACGTTGAACCACGCGACGCTGGTCTCGACCGGCAACAACCCCGCCCTGCACGTGCTGGGCGGGGCCGTGACGGCCCGCAACTGCGTGCTGGTCTCCGGCGGCGGGCGGGGGACCGACCGCGCCGACGGAACCCTGGCGCTCGACCACGTCCTGATCCACGCCCCCGCCCCCTACGCGAACGTCACCCCCGGGCCCGACGACGTCGTCGCCGCCCCCCTGTTCCGCGACGCCGCCGCCGGGGATTACCGCCTCGCCGAAGGCTCCCCCGCCATCAACGCCGGCAGGGATCTGTCCGGCACGGTCGACGAGGACCTGCTCGGCGCCGCCCGCCCCAGTTATCGTCGGCACGATCTCGGGGCGTACGAGTATCAGGAAGCCGGCGGGAGTCTGCGGATCCTGCACTGGAAGGAACGGGCGAAGTGAGAACGGCGAAATCTCAAGACCAGGAAATCAAGAACCAGGAAATCAAGAACCAGGAAATCAAGAACCAGGAAATCAAGAACCAAAAGGTCGGAGCCTCGTCGTCCTTGGTTCTTGAAATCTTGGTCTTGAAGCTGCCCCCTCAGTCCACGTCGTATTCGCTGGCCAGTTTTTCGAAGTCGGCGACGTTGCCTTCGGACAACCCGCCGTCGCGGACGATCTCCGTGGTCGCCTCTTTATTCGCCGTGAGATCGCGGGCGACGGCGCTGATGCGGCCGCTGGCGTCGTAGGAGTACGTCACCTCCACCGGGCTGCCTTTTTTCATATTCGGGGGCAGGCCGACGATGCGAAAGTCGCCGATCAGCGTGCAGGCGGCCGGATCGCGGGCCTCGCCTTCGAGCACCTCGACGTGCACGGTCTTCTGGTTCTCGCTGGTCGTTTTGAACCGCTGCGTTTTGCTGGCGGGGATGGAGGTGTTCCGCGGGATCATCACGTGATTCATGCGGTGGCCCTTCTTTTCCGGGTCCGCCACCTTGATGCCCAGGCTGTGGCTGTTCACGTCCACCTGCTTGACGCGTTCGAGCCGGCGCCGCAGCGCGTCCGCCATTTTCCCGCCGCCGCCGTGCTTGGCCTGGAGGATGGCGGCGTGAATTGCGGCCCCCTCGGCGACGGCGCGCTCCGGCATTAAACTGCGGGACGGCTCCTGCCGGGTGATCTCCCGCAACGTCTGTTCCACGATCGGCATATACGTCGACCCGCCGATCAGCACGACCTCGTCCAACTGCGCCGGGTCGACGCCCGACTGTTGGAGGACCAGTTCGGTGGTGTCCCGGGTCCGCTGCATCAGGTCGGCGGTCATCCGCTCGAAGTCCGCCCGGGTCAGCTGCACCGTCAGCGTTTTCCCCTTGTAATACACGCTGACCGGCGCCCGGTCGCCTTTGGACAGCTTCCGCTTGGCGTCTTCGCACTCCTGGAAGAACGCCCGCAGCCCTTCCGGATCGGCCCGCGGGTCGTCGCCGTGTTTGCGGGTGAACTGCTCGGCGAGATGATCGACGAGGCGGTTCGACCAGTCGAGCCCGCCGAGCATCACGTCCCCGTCGGTCGCCAGCACGCGGAAGGTGGTGGAGGTGAACCGCACCACCGTCACGTCGAACGTGCCGCCGCCGAGGTCGTAGACCAGAATCGTCGTTTCGCCGGACCCGCTGTCGGTCCGACCGAGGTTCCCTTTTTGCCAGGCGTAGGCCAGCGTGGCGGCGGTGGGCTCGTTAATGATGTCCACCACGTTCAGGCCCGCCACCTGCCCGGCGTCCTGCGTGGCTTTGCGGCGGAAGTCGTTGAAGTAATAGGGCACCGTCACCACGGCGTTCGCCACCGGGCCGATGCGCACCTCCGCGTCCTGCTTCAGCTTTTTGAGGATCAGGGCGCTGATAAACTCCGGGGTCAGCTTTTTGCCCTGATAGACGACGTAATAGCCTTTGTTGCCCATCTGCCGTTTGACGGCCTCGACGACGTTTTCCGGCTTTTCGAGCGCGATGCGTTCGAAGCTGGGGCCGACCATCACCCGGCCGCCCTCGCCCAGCAGCACCACGCTGGGGGTGATGGGGCGGTCGTCGCCGTTGTTGATGATCGTCGGTTCGCCCTCGTCGTTGAGGTGGGCGATCGCGCTGTAGGTCGTGCCGAGGTCGATGCCGACCGTCTCGCCGTCGAGGAACTTCATGGCGGGGGAACTCCGAAAGGTCGTTCGATTGAGCGATCCGCGCCGCGGGCGGGATCAAACCGCACGCGGTCGCACCGATCGCCGGGCCGGAAGGGCGGAGGGAAGGGAGCCGATGATCTTCCGCCCCCCGCGGGGCCGCCGCAACCGCCGCGGGCGCGATCGCCCCCCGGCGGCGGCGGCGGGCGGGGCGGAACCGGCGAATCCGGCCCAGACGCCCCGGCGCCCAGACGCCCAGACGCCCAGACGCCCAGACGCCCAGACGCAGCGGCGCAGCGGCGAGCCCGGCCGCGGGGAGACGCGAATCTCGCCGCGGTCGGGCCGCCGGGTTCCCTCGTTCGCGGGAGGACCGCGTTCGTGGGAGGACCGGTCGCCGTGGGTACTTCATCACGCAGGTTCGTTCGCCGCCCCGCCCGGCCTGTGCCGGGAGGAACCGGCGCCGGACCCGGCCGGTGTGCGCCGGGGCTGGGGGATTGAAGGTGGAATACGGGCTGGCGGCCTCTGTTCATGAAGATCTCTGTTCACGAAGATCTCTGTTCACGAAGATCTCTGTTCACGAAGATCTCTGTTCATGAAGCATCGGGCCGGGCCGCGGGGTCGTCCCGCCCGCCGTACCCGGGGCCGCTCAGGCAAGGGCCTGACGACTCTCCCGGGGGAAGGCGGGGCGGGGGCGGCGTCCGTGCCTGCGGGCGGGGGGCGGTGTCGCGGCGGTCGGCTGCGCGTGCCGGCTCGGCGCGGGGGCGAGCGAGATGCGGCGTCCGTCACCAACGTCGGCCGCGTCGTTCGCCCCGCGAGGAGTCCGACCGCCGCCCGCCTCGGTGCGGGCGGCGTGCGGTCGCACCCCTCACCCTAGGCGGGGGCGGGACCTGTTTTGCCGCAACGCTCTCCGCGGATAAGGGTTACGGAGACGAACTGCCGCCGGCCGGTCGTGGGCGCGGGTTGGCGGATTGACGCGGCCGAGGGGCGGCGGCACCATGTTCGCGGAGGATCCCGCGGATGCCCGCCGCCCCATTGCCGCTGACCCCCGGCCGGCCCGCGCCGCTGTTGCACACCCGGGTCGTGGAGCGACTGCGAACCGGGCATTACAGCCGAGCGACGGAGAAAGCGTACGTCGGCTGGATCGGTCGGTACGTCCGCTTCCATGCCGGCCGACACCCGCGGGAGTTGGGCGAGCCGGCGGTCAATCGGTTCCTGTCGCATCTGGCGGTGGACCGAAACGTCGCGGCCTCGACCCAGAACCAAGCCCTCGCCGCGGTCCTGTTCCTGTACGACAAGGTCTTCGGCGAGCCGCTGGGTGCGGTGAAGGACGTCGTCCGCGCCCGTCGCCCGAAACGGCTGCCGGTGGTGCTCACGCGGGAGGAGGCCCGGCGGGTTCTTGCCGAACTGGACGGCCCGCACCGCACCGTCGGCCTTCTGCTGTACGGAGCCGGTCTGCGGTTGCTGGAGGCGTTGCGGCTGAGGGTGAAGGACTTGGACTTCGACCGCGGCGAACTGACAGTGCGCGAAGGCAAGGGCGACAAAGACCGCCGCACGATGCTGCCCGCCGCAGCCGGGGGCGGACTGCGGCGGCAGCTCGAACTGGCCCGGTCGCTGCACGATGAAGACGCGGCTCGCGGGTTCGGCACGGTGGAATTGCCGGCGGCGTTCGCACGCAAGAGCCCCGCCGCGGCCCGCGATTTTCGTTGGCGGTACGTATTCCCGGCGACGCAGATCAGCCGAGACCCGCGGAGCGGCGTTCGGCGGCGGCATCACCTGCACGAATCCTCAGTCTCCCGCGCCATTTCCACGGCGGCCCGTCGGAGCGATATCACGAAGCGGGCGACCGCCCATACGTTCCGACACAGTTTCGCGACACACCTGATCGAGGCCGGCTACGACATCCGCACGGTGCAGGAACTCCTTGGTCACAAAGACGTTCGGACGACGATGGTGTACACGCACGTCCTGAATCGAGGCGGCCGCGGCGTCGTCAGCCCGGCGGACTTCGACCTGCCCGAACCCGGCGCTGTGCAAGATAACGTGCGAGCGTTATCTTGCGGAGTGTCGGAGAAATACTAGTTATCCGGTCTTGGAGTTATCGATGAGTTGGAAAACCGATTGGCTCTACGCGCTCCTGCTGGACATGGCACGGCAGACTTGGTCCGAAGCTGTCAACGCAGCTAAATCGCGCAACGAACTGCGTCCCGACTACCTCGTTGCAACCGAACACACCGACTACGATCGGAAGTTCACGCTGGCGTTCGGTAAACCCTGTCGTGTTTGGACATCTACGGACGACTTTACGATGGTGCAGGACGAGTCGGTTCTGCCGAAAGCTGGAGACGGCATTGACCCCACCCGTTCGATCTTCCGGGTTCCCCTGTTCGCTTTCCACATCCCAGCAGACCGCAAGCGGGTCCTAATCTCCCGGCACATAGGCGGTCGCTACGGACGGGGCGGATGGCAGACGGTGGCAGGTCAGGGCAAGACAGGCCGTTTGTCGACCAGTGGACACGGGCAGTGGATCGCATAACGACGGATAACCTTGATGTTGCACCGGAGTAGTGTGGCCACGCCGGTCGGACGGTTGCCTTCGGCATTATACCGTCCGACCGACGCGTCCCCACTACCCGGTGAACATGTTGTTATCCGGTCTCAACTAACTCAGATATTTCGTTACCATGGACGATCCCGGTGCGGTGTAAAGCCTGCGATGCTCGATGGACGCTCGAATGTGGGGTGGGTCCAGGCGGAAGTACTTCTCCCGGAGTAATTTTCGTCGTTGCCGTCACTCTATTAGCTCTTGGGGCCACTATCAGCCTAATCTGGGAACCAATGACTTCCGGGGCGGTGCTCAGTATCACGCTCGCTTCGTTCGTTTTTTTGGTCTCCGCATCGAAATCTGGCTACCACTCGCAGGCCACTTGTTACCAGGGTTCGATTTGTCCCAACTGCGGAAGAAAGAACTGGATCTGGCCATGGGACTTCTAATCCTTTGGACATCGCTGCACCCGACTCGAACCGAATCATCGGGGACGGATAACCTTGGCGTTGCACCGGAGTAACTCCGGGGTCGGGCATCGGCGGGTGGCCGGGGTCGGCCCGCGGGCGGGTGCGATGCCGGGGTGGCCGTGGCCGGGCCGCTCCCGGGACGGGGGACGTGCGAGCCCACGGGTTTCGCGTCGCGCCTCCCGGGGGCGGCCGATTCACGCCGAACCGCTCCTCCCGGCGTTCCGTCGGCCGACCCCGGCCACCCACCGGAGTAACTCCAGGGTCGGGCATCGGCGGGTGGCCCGAGGCGGGCATTCTACCCGCCGACGCCGCCCCCTCCGTTACCCGGTGAACGGGTTGTTATCCGAATTGACATGTCATGGATCACTTCGGCGAGAACAGCTCAGCAAACATGCCCAAGCACCTTTTCTGGGAGTGCTTGCACCTCGACCACCGCACGGCAGTCCGTGCCGATGTATCCAGACAGAACTACTCTGTAAGTCCGAGGCATTGGTACGTAGACGCAACGTTTAGGTGCGACCGCTGCTCTGCCAGATTTTGCTTTACCGCGGAGGAGCAGAAGCGGTGGTACGAAGATTTCGGCTTCTACGTCGACTCGTTCGCAAAGCAGTGTCGGAATTGCAGACGCAACCACCGTCATCACCGGTCACTCCGGCAGGAGTATGACCGCGGCATCGAGTCAACTCTTAGATCAGACAGTCTCGATGCTAAGGTACACCTCGCATCAGTTATCGACGAACTGTGTTCGCTCACCACTAAACTGCCTGCGAAGATGAACGCGAACCGTAGAGTGCTCGGTCAACAGATTGCCCGAATCGAATCTTCCAGCGGATAACCATCGGATGCACCGGAGCGGCGGGTGGCTGGGGTGAGCGTTCCGCCCGATCCTTCTCAACCGTGGGTCGCCGGGGTCGGCCGCGGGCGACTGCGACGCCGGGGTGGCCGTGGCCGGGCCGCCCCCGGGACGGGCGACGGGCGAGCCCGCGCGTTTCGCGTCGCGCCTCACGGGGGCGGCCGATTCACGCCGAACCGCTCCCGGCGTTCCGTCGGCCGACCCCGGCCACCCACCGGAACGCTCCCTTCGCTCGCGGCTAACGCAACTTCGTGGAGGATGTCGCGACGGGCTCGGGCACGATCTCCCGGATGCTGTTCAACCCGGCGTAAAATCCAAGGAGGTAGCCGTCGTAGTGCAAATCGAACCGGCCGGCCTGCTGATAGCCCGGGCCGGGCGGCGGTTCGTTCGGCGGCCCCCAGACGGTGACGACCTCCACCCGGGACATCCCGTACCGCAACCGGCCCCCCGTGATCCGCTTGATCTCCGCGGCCTCCTTCGTCCGCCGGAGCGTCTGTTTTTCCGCGTTCAACGTCTTCATCAACGCCAGTTTGGCCAACTCCGCCCGGACGTTCCGGTCGATCTTCAAGCGGTACATCTCGTACACGTCCAGGTTCATCGTCTGCGTGCGCAACCGCACGATCACGGTGCCGGTATTGGGGTCCTCGTGCATCTCGAAGATCAAACCGGAGGGGACGCGTTCCGCTGTCCCGCTCTCTGGATGGAGTTGGAGAATCATCACCGGGGGGGCGTCTTCTTTTGCGAAGACGCTCCGGATCGCCCCGGAGTCCGGGTCGCGGCGGTGCACGCGGGTGAGGATCTCGGCGAATGTCGCCCCGACCGCTTCGTCAGGCGGCTCCCCCGCCGGCGCCGTCGCGGCGACGACCAAACCCCACGTGACGGACAGACCTAACGTGACGGCGAATCTCAAGGCGTGCATCTCGACCTCTCGTTGGCGGCGACCCGGGAACGCCCGAGCCTACGGGGCGGGGCGCCCGGCGAACAGCCGCGAGATTGAGCGGGTCCGTCCCGGCCGAACATCACTCCCGGCCGAACAGGCGGTCCAGGCCGCGGCCGATCTCGCGGGCGGCGCGTTCTTCCAAGCGGTCGCGTTCCCGATCGACCGCTTCGCCGACGACGCCGCGGGCGGCGGCGGCGGCCAGCCGGGAGGGGTCGACGCGGGGGGCGTCCAACGTGCCGCCGATCGGGATCGTCGCGGTCCCGCCGCCGCCGTCGCCCCCGCCCCCGTCAGAGGAGAACCGGCCGCCCAGCGGCACGTCCGCCCGCAGATCGAGCGTGCCGTCCACGCCCACCGAGCCGGCCGTGGTCACCTCCACCGAACCGCTGCGGGCGGTGAGGTTCTGATGAAACACCCGCCCGCCGGACAGCCGGAACGGCACCGACTGGGCCGGAAAACGCACCCGCACGTCCTCCAAGTCCGCCCCCACGGAGCCGCGGAGCAGTTCGCTGGCGGTTCGGACCGCCCCCAGCAGCCCGCCGGCGACGGGGCCGGCGGTGAAGTCGGCACGCTCGATCACCAGCCGCCCGCCGGCCCCGGCCCGCCGCAGGTCCCCGGAGAGGAGGTCGGACAGCGGGGCCGCGGCGCCGTCGAGATCCACATCGAACGCCCCGTCCGCCTGCACCGCCCCCGCCGCCAGCGGGCTGATCAGCCCCAACCACCCGCGGGTCACCTCCGGCGTAAATCGCACGCCGGAGAGGATTCGCCCCGCCGGCAGCCGCAGCGCCGGCTCGCGGCCGGTGAGGTCGATGATCGGCGTCGTCCGCACCCGTCCGACCGCGGCGGTCCGGTCGAACGGGCTCCCGCCCGTCACAAGGGGGCCTGTTCCCGCGAGGATCGGGGCCGACGGATCCGCGGGAGCGGCGGGGAGCGGCACGAGCGGCCAGTCGACGCCGTCGACCCGCGCCCGCCCGCCGCTCAGCGTGACGACCAGATCGCCCCGACCGAAGGAGAACCCGCCGGCGGCGAGCTCGTCCCACCCCAACTCCGCACGGGCGGCGAGAGCCGTGGGCGAACGGAGCGGCCCCCGCACCGCGAACGGGCGATCGCTGCGGCCGGTCAACGTGACGCCCGATTCCGCCAGCCCCAGCCGCGGCCCCAGCGCCGCCCAATCCGCCGCAAACCGACCGGACAGGTCCGCCCGCAGCGTGTCGGCCAGGTCGGACAGCGTGCCGCCGGCCGTCAGGGAGGCCCCGCCCGCCGTCGCCGCCAACGGGCCGAGGTGCAGCACGTCGTGACCGCCGCCCGTCACGCCGGCGTCGTACCGCACGGTCCCCGCGACCGTGGCCGACGGCTCCCGCCACGCCACGAACCACGGCGTTCCCGGGGCCGACTGCGGATCCGGCGGCGTGAGCAGCGACAGGTCCGTGACGCCCACGGTTCCGGCGAACCCGGCTCCCGCGAAGCCCCCGCCGGCTGGACGCATCGAAGCGGTCGCGGTGCCGTCCGCGGTGAATCGGCCCTCCGGCCGCAGGCCCGCGGCTTGGGCGGCGGGGAACCAGGCCCACAGGCGGCCCGCATCGCCGGCGGCGGCCAGTTCGGTCGTCATGGCCGGGGTCGCGGCGGGGTCGAACCGCAAGCGATCCGCCCGCAGCGTGACGGCGTCGCCGATCCATTCCCCGCCGCCGACGAACGTGCCGGCGGCGGGGTCCAGCAAGCCCCGGGCGTCCAGCGTCGCGACGGTTTCCCGCAGCCGCAGGCCGGGGGCGTCAAACCTTCAGCCGGCGAAACTCCGCCCGCCCGTCCTCCACCTCCCAGGCCGCCCCGTCGGGACGCAACACAGCGGACGCCCGCAACCCACCGTCCGCGGAGACATTTGGGAGACTTGCGAACGCCGCAACCCGCGGAACCAGCGTTGCTAACTCTCCGCGAAGAGTCAGAGAGAGTCGCCCGGCGTTACGGGGAACGATCGTCAGCATGTCGTCGCCCGCATCCGCCCGCAGCCCGGTCAACATGGCCGACCAATCGCCGGCCCCGTCGCGGAGCAGATCCACCCCCGCCGTCGTCGTCACCTCCTCCTCTTCAATCGGATCGCCGCCCGCGGCCGGGGTGAAGCGAAGCTGCCGACCGACCGCCCCCGCCCGCACCGTCAGGCGGTTCGGGGCGGGGCGCCGGAGGCGCACGGCGCCCTCCGCGGCGCCGGACCACCGGCCGCCGAGGTCCAGCAGCCGGCCGAAGGTGCGGTCGAACGCCGCGAGGTCCGCGGTCACGTCCGCCGTCAGATCGTCTGCGGTCCCCCGGCCGATCGCGGTCAGCCCGTCGGCCCGGGCGGCGAGCCGGTCCACGATCACCGTCCCGGCGGCGTCCCGCGTCGCCTCCAGCCGGGCGGCGATCGGCCCCTCCGGTTCGACCCGTTCGCCCCCCGCCAGAGCGGCCCGCAGGCCGGCGAGGTCCGCCGCGACCGTCAAGCGGCGGGCGCCGGGCGCGACTGACGCGGCGGGGGCCGCAGACGTCCCGGCGGACAGGGTGAACGTGCCCGCTTCGATCGTCGCCCCGTCCGCAACGTGCAGCAGACCGGGCAACTGGGCGGCCAGCGCCGCGACGTCCACACGGCCGGAGAGCCTGCGGTCTGCGGTCAGCAGCGCCGCGGCGTCCGCGGGGACGGCCGTGGGGAGCGGGCCGTGGGCCGACAGATCGAGCAGGTCCGAGGCGAACGCCAGCCGGTTCGCCCGCAGCTCGGATCCGGCGCCGGACGCCCCGCCGGAGAGCGTCGCCGTCGTCAGCCGGAGCCGATCGCCGGCGGGCCAATCCGCCCGGCGGGCGGTGAGGCGGGCTCCGTTGAACCGGCCGGCGGCGGTCCAGCCGTCCGCCGACAGCCTGCCGTCCAGCGTCCCGCCGACGACCCCGTCGACCGCCCAGGCGGCGCCGGAATCCATCTCCCCGCCCGCCCCCGACCAGCGGGTCAGCAGCGGCGCGGCGGCGGTCAGCGGCACATCGTCCACGCGGAGGGTCCACTGGTTCGCGCTGTCCGGCAGCGGCTCGCCCGCCTCCGCCTCCGCCTCCGCCTTCGCAGGGCTGAATGTCACCGCGAACGTGCCGGAGCGTTCCCCGTCCCCCCATCCGCCGGTCCACTTCGCATTGTCCGGCCGGGGCGAACCGCTTGGGACTCGAACCGAACCGGTCAGATCCCGCCCCTCGGACCGCCGGCCGGCCGCATCAATGAACGTGACGGCGCCGCCTTCCACCGCCAGGACGAAGCCCGGGGAGGGGCCGTCGGAGTCCCCAGCCAGCAGGGGGGAAAGGAGGTCTTCCAGATCGCTGCCGCCCGGCCGCAGCGCGACGCGGAGGTGCGGGTCGACCAATGTGACGGCGCCGAAATCGGCCGGTTCGTCGCCGGGGAAGAGGGCCGCGGCGAGGAGGGCGTGCAGCGGCCGGTCCGTGCGAACCTCCGCGACCCGCAGTAACGGCTCGGCGCCGGATGCGGCGCTGCTGCGGGGGGACACGGCGAGGTCCCGGAGGGTCGCGGGGGAGAGCCACGAGAACTCGGCCCGACCGACGGTCACGTCCGCGTTCAGTCCGGGGAAGATCCGGTGAACGACCGTGTGCCGCAGGCCGGAGCGGGCGGCCAGCGCCGGGGCGAACCAGAGTCCCGCCGCCAGCGCCGCCGCCGCGACCGCGGCCAGCCGCCCCCACCGGACCGGCTTCTTCGCCGGTCGGGCGGGAACGGTCGGCGAGTCGGGGGCGACGGGCGCGGCGTGCGTCACAGGCGGGGCGCGGTGCGGGGGAGGGCTCCGATGATGTCGACCGGCCGCGGTCCGCCGGACCGTAAAAACCCGGTGATTCGCCGATGAAGACTCCCGCCCCCGTCGGCGGAGCCTGTTGCCGGGGGTACGCGGCCCCGATAGGGTGACCCCGACCCGAACGGCCCGGAAGTTGCCCCGCGCACGAACGTCTTCCGGCTGCTGTCGGAGCGGACGCCCGCTTAGGGGGGCGAACTTTCCGGCGGCGTGGCGGTCTGGACTCGTGACTGCTTCGCCCCGTTCCCGGTCGGCGTTTCGCCGACGCACGAAAGCTCTCCGATGACCGCCGTCGCGGCCCTCTCCCGCCCCACATTGGTCCTGAACCGGAACTGGCAGCCGGTCGGGGTGGCGAACGTGGCCCGCGCGCTGGTCCTGCTGTGGAACGATTCCGCCCGCGTCGTCGACCCCGCCGACTACCAGCTTTACAGCTGGGACGACTGGAGCCGCAAAACCCCCGACGACGGCGAGCCGACCGTCAAGACGGTCCGGTTCGAACTGAAGGTCCCGGAGGTCATCACCCTCACGACCTACGACAAGCTGCACCGCCGCACGGTGCCCTTCACCCGTCGGAACCTGTTCCGCAGGGACAACCACGCCTGCCAGTACTGCGGCGTGAAGCCGGGCGGCAACGAGTTGACCATCGACCACGTGCTGCCCCGCAGCCGCGGCGGCGCCACGTGCTGGGAAAACTGCGTGCTGGCCTGCGTGAAGTGCAACCACCGCAAGGCCGACCGCACCCCCGACGAGGCCCGCATGACGCTCCCCCGGGAGCCCAAGCGGCCCGCCTGGAACCCCGTCTACAGCGCCCGCAACGTGCGGGTCGAAAGCTGGGAGCGGTTCCTCAGCGAAGCCTACTGGAACGTCGAACTGCTCGGCGCCTGACCGTCGGATCGGCGCCCCGGTCCCGCGATCGGGACGGGGGCGTCGTTCTTCAGGTCCGATCGCATATTTGCATATCGGGTCGTCCAGCGTGAGATCGACGATCGCCGCGAGATTGACGACGGCCCGGGCCGTGCGGACCATCTGGGGGCGTTCCCCAGCCTCCGGCCACACCGGACGGCGGGGTGAGCGCCCCTTCCGTCGATCCGCCTCGCTGATCCCGCCATGACGCCGCGCCTCCGTCACCTCGTCGCCCGTTCGGCCCTGGCCCTGGTCGTCGTCTCGTGCGGCCGAACGGCCGTCGCCGCGGGACCGATCTTTGAACAGGGCGATCACGTCGCCTATATCGGCAACACGCTGGCCGACCGGATGCAGCACGACGGCTGGCTGGAGACATATCTCCACGCCCTCCGGCCGGACCATCAATTCACGTTCCGGAACCTCGGTTTCTCCGGCGACGAGATCAACCGCCGCCAGCGGGCCGCGAACTTCGGCGACGCGGACCAGTGGTTGGACAAGGTCGACGCCGACGTGATCCTCTGCTTTTTCGGCTATAACGAATCGTTCCGGGGCGAGCGTGGTTTAGAAGCGTTCGCTAACGAACTCGGCAAATTGATCGACGGGATGCGGGGCCGGGAATACAACGGCGAATCGCCGCCCCGGCTGGTGATGTTCTCCCCGATCGCTCATGAGGATCTCAACAGCCCGCACCTGCCGGACGGCGCCGCCAACAACGCGAACCTCACGCTTTATACAGACGCGATGCGCACGGTGTGCGAGGCGAAGGGGGTCCCGTTCGTGGACCTGTTCGCGATGTCGCAGACGCTCTATGCACAGTCGGAGGAGCCGTTGACGACCAACGGCGTGCACCTGCTGGACCGCGGCAACCGGGCGTTGGCCCGCGCGATCCTCACCACGCCGGGCTCCCCGCTGGCGAATCCGGCCGCGGGACCGCTGCCGTCGGACGAACAGATCGCAAAACTCCGCGCAGCCGTGCTCGACAAGAATTATCACTGGTTCAGCCGATACCGCGTGGTGGACGAATATAACGTCTTCGGCGGCCGCTCCAAACTGGCGTGGTTCGGCCAGTCCAACGGCGACGTGATGATGCGGGAGATGGAAATCCTGGACGTGATGACCGCGAACCGCGACCGGAAAATCTGGGCGCTCGCCGCCGGCGGCGACCTGGAGATCAAAGACGACAATCTGCCGGCCGAATTAACCGTCAAACCGAACCGGGAAGGGCCGTTGGAGGGCGGGGCGTTCGAATATCTGGGAGGAGAGGAGGCGCTCGCCGAAATGACGGTGCAGGAGGGGTTGGAGGTGAACCTGTTCGCGTCCGAGGAGCAGTTCCCCCGGCTGATTAATCCCGTGCAGATGTCCGTGGACCCGGACGGGCGCCTGTGGGCCTCCGTGTGGCCGTCGTACCCGCACTGGAATCCGACCGAGCCCCGGCGGGATGCGTTGGTCATCCTGCCGGACGAGGACGGCGACGGCCAGGCGGACGACTGCGTCGTCTTTGCCGACGGGTTGAACAGCGTCACCGGGTTCGAGTTCTGGGGCGGCGGGGTATTGGTCGCGGCGCTGCCGGAATTGTGGTTCCTCAAAGACACCGACGGCGACGACAAGGCCGACGTGAAGATCCGGCTGTTGCAGGGCCTGTCCAGCGCGGATTCCCACCACAGCGCCAACGCGATGCTGCTCGGCCCGGACGGCTGGCTGTATTGGTCGCGGGGCGTCTTTAACGTCGCCGCGATCGAAACGCCCGCCGGCGTCTATCGCAGCGGCCAGTCCGGCGTGCACCGATTCAATCCCCGCACGTTCGAAATGGAGTTTCACTACCCGATCGGTCCCAACCCGCACGGCGACGTGTTCGACCGCTGGGGCTATCAATTCGCCAACGACGGCACCACCGGCACCGGGGGCTACGTCAGCCTCGGCAGGGGCCTGCGGCCCGGCGGCCGGCAGTGGTTTAAAAAGGAATGGCGGCCCGTCGCCGCGACCGGCATCCTGTCCAGCAGCCATTTCCCGGAGGAGATGCAGAATAACTTCCTGATCTGCAACACGATCGGCTTTCTCGGCCTGCTGCAATACGAGGTGCAATACAACGGCGCGGAAATCACCGCGGTCCGCACCGACGACCTGCTGCGCTCGACCGACTCCAACTTCCGCCCGGTCGACGTGGAGGTCGGCGGCGACGGCGCCCTGTACGTCGCCGACTGGCAGAACACCCTGATCGGCCACATGCAGCACAATATCCGGGATCCGAACCGGGATCACGAACACGGGCGAATCTATCGGGTGACCGCAACAGGCCGCGCCCCGCTGACGCCGGTCGCGATGAGCGATCAATCGACCGCCGACGTGTTGCACAACTTCTTCAGCCCGACGAACAGCGTCCGCTATCGCGCCCGCATTGAATTGACCGGCCGCGACGCCGACGAAGCGCTCCGCGAAGTCGCCGCATTCACCGCGAACCTCGACCCGAAACAGGCCGCCCCGGAGCGGGACGAAGCCCAGGCGCTGCTGGAATGCCTGTGGGTGCTTGAGGAACGCCGGGCGCCCGCGATGTCGTTGATCGAAAAGACCTTCCGGGCCGACGAACCCCGCGTGCGGGCCGCGGCGGTGCGGACGCTCGGCCACTGGGCGAACCATCAGATCCGCGGGCGGGCGCTGTCGGGTCACCTGCCGGGTTGGGAGCCGTTGCTGCGCGCCGCGGCGACGGACGACTCCGCATTGGTGCGGGCCGAAGCGCTTAAAGCGGCGGTCGAGTTCGGCGGCCCGCCCGCGGCCGAGGCGATCTTCGAGGTCGCCGTTCGTCCCGTCGACCCGGAGTTGAAGGACATCCTGGCGTACGCCCGCGGCCAGATCGACGTGGACGCCGCCGTCGCCGCGGCGATCCGGGCCGGCACGCCGCTCTCCCCCGCGGCTCGGACCTATGCGTTGGCGAACGCGGAACCGTCCCTGCTCTTGAAGATGGAGCAGTCCCCCGCGGTCTACGACGCCCTGCTGATCCGCGCGGGGGTGTCCCGGGAGGTGCGGCTCCGCGTCCTCGAAGCGTCCGCGAAGCTCAACGGACGATCCTCCTTCGCCGAACTGGCCGTGCTTCTCAAAACCGCTGAAAAGGACGGACGGAACAGCCTGGGCGACCTCGCCGCCCTGCTGCCCGAGGTCGCCGGCGACGAGGCGACCGATCGGGCGCTCCTACAGCAGATCGCCGGGGCCACGGGGTCGTCGGCCGTTCGGCAAGCGGCGTACGCCGCCTGGCTGCCCGCGGGCGACGCGGACGCCGTCTGGCGACACGCCTTCGGTTCCCGCGACCGTCTCCGCGATTTGCTGACCACGCTGGCGGTCGTGACCGACCCGACGGTGCAGCGGCGATTCACCCCGCTGGTCCGCCCGTTGATGTTCAAACTCCCCGATACGCTCCGCAGCGAGGCGGACGCACAGGCCGCGACGCCCGGCCCGCCGGTCGCGTTTGAATACTTCGCTCCCAATCCCGCGAACGTGCGGCTCGAAACGCTCGACCGGCTCACCCCCGCGCTCACGGGACGCCTCGATCAATTCGAAACGTTCGTGCCCGGCGGCGCCCGCGACCGCTTCGCCACCAAACAGATCGCGTCGCTGCTCGTGCCGAAAAGCGGCTTCTATACGTTTCACCTCCGCTCCGACGACGGTTCGCGGCTGTACCTGGACGGCCGGGAGGTCATCGACCACGACGGGCTGCACGGCCGCACGCAAAAGAGTGCCCGCGTCCGACTGGACGCCGGGCTGCACCCCGTCGTACTCACCTATTTCGACAACGGGGGCGACGACGGCCTGTCGCTCGCCTGGGAAGGCCCGGGATTTAAAACGCGAGAGATCTCGACCTCGGACCTCCGCGGGTCCGGCGGCGGCAACCTGCGTCTCCAGGCGCTTCAAATCGTAACCGACTGGCCCGGGGACGAGGGACGCAAGATCGATGATTTAGCGGCGCTCGTCGCGGACGACGTGCTGGGCGGACCGGCGCTGTCCGCGTTGGCCCTGCGGACCGACGGCGCGGTCGCCGATCGATTGCCGCAGGCGACGACGGCGGCGGTTCTGAATCGATTGCTGGAACGTGCCGAGGCGGCGACGCCGGTGGAACGTCAAAGCGCCGACTATTCCGGCCGCTTGCGGCTGGGGGCGAGTCTCGCCGCCGCGAGCGGAGCCCCGGTCGGCCGGCAGCTCAACGTCCTGCGGGCCCGCATTCCCGTGAAGGCGGACCCCGCGGTGATGGCGTTGGGCGCCGAGGTGTACCGCCGCGAAAGCCACTGTGCGACCTGCCACCAGCCCAGCGGACAGGGCCTGCCCAACCTGTACCCGCCGATCGACGGCACCCTGTGGACCAACGGCAGCGAGGACCGACTCATCCGAATGGCGCTGGACGGGATGCACGGCACAATTGAGGTCAAGGGCAAGCGATATAGTTCCCCGCCGCTGCCCCCGATGACCGGCTTCCGCCATCTTTTAAACGACGAGGAACTCGCCGCCGTCCTCACCTACGTCCGCAATTCGTGGTCCAACCGGGCGAAGCCGATCGAGCCGAGCCGGGTGGCGGCGCTGCGGGCGATCGACCGCGGCGACGACGCCTCCTTCTGGAGCGCGTTCGATCTGCTCACGGAGTACCCCATGGAGGACGGCAGCCTGCCGATCCCCCCGGTGGAGACCGACGGCTGGGTTCCGAAGTTGGTCAAGCAGTGGACCGCCGACGACTTTAGCGACGCCGACCTCGCCGCCGGGGGACGGTCGCTGGAATCCGGGGCGCTGGCGTTCCGGCGGATCGGCTGCATCCAGTGTCACCAGGTCGGCGGCAAGGGCGGCGTCTTCGGGCCGGACCTCAGCCGTCTGCCGGACGAAAAACGCACCGCCGCCCACGTCCTCGGTTCGATGCTCGAACCCTCCAAGGAGATCGCCCAGGAGTATGCGATGCGCACGCTGCTGACCGCCTCCGGCGAGGTCGTGTCCGGGTTCGTCGTCGACGAGACGGAGGCGGAGATTCGCATCAAATCGGACCCCCTCAACCCGAACGCGCCGACGGTCGTTCCCAAAGACGAGATCCTGGAGGAAACGACCAGCGACCGCTCCGCGATGCCCGAGGGTTTATTGAATTACTTCACGAAGGAAGAAGCCCTGGACCTGATCGCCTATGTACTCGCCGGCGACGCCCAGCAAGCCGGTCCTGATAAGAACTAGAGCAGGCCGCTCTGATCTGTAGCGGCGGCATCCCTGCCGCCGTCCGGGAGCGCAGCGAGCGGGGGCCGTCGGGAATAGCCGCGTCGAGAGTCGGCGGCTGGAAGCCGCCGCTACGGCTCTTCGCGGCTCGCTCTAGCAGGCTGCTGAAAAACTCGCTCGCGACGACGGCTCGGTCACGCGAACTTCGGAGCCTGTTCTCACCCGGAAAGGCGGCCCAGCCGAGGACGCCCTTCGACGCCGCCGCGTTCACGCACAACGGAACGCGGCTGAAGGAGCACGGTCTGGCCGCGGCGTTCTTCGAGGGCCGTCGTGTCCGAGGTGGTCGCCGCGGGACCGTGCAGCGACGATCACGTCAGCGTCGACGACACGATGATCGAATCGCCGGCTTTAAGAGCCGCAACGCCGAGCCGGCGGACCCGCAGACCGCCCGCAAGGATCGGCGGGAGAAGATCGAAGCCCGTCTGCGAATGAACCCGGAAACTCCCGGCAGCAGATGGAGCTCTCCGCGGCGGCCGATCACCTGCTTCGCATTCAAAACCTCCGGCCGACGTGACCGGCTGAATCAATTCGGCGGCCGGATCGGAGCGGCGCCCGCCGCGGCGACCGCCCGATCCGCTGCGAACGGGGGGACAATCGCATCACGGCGCCGGATCTGAGGTTGGTTGGATTGGGGGGAAGCAGGTTTCGTCCGAGGGAGACATTGGCCCCCGGAGAACGTCCGCGGACTAACGCGACGCCTGATCCGCGTCCGGACCGATCGGCCGCACGGCGGGGCCGACGCGGTAGAGCCGCGTCTCGGTTCGCAAGAGAAAGCCGCCGGGCACGGGGGCGGCGCCGTAGACGAACGGGCCGTCGTAGCCGCCGGCGCCCGGCGGGCCGCCCGCGGGGGACTCGGGCGGATCTGCCTCGGGCGGGTCTGCCTCGGGCGTCGCGGGCGTCGGTAGGGCGAGTTCGTTCCGAGCGAGGACGTCGAACTGATCAGAGGCCGCCAGCACCGCACACTCGCCGCCGCGGCCGAAGCAGTAGATGCGGTCGCCGGCGGCGACCGGGGTCGCCCAGCTTTCAAAGCCCAGCCGGCCGCGGTGCAGCAGGTCGCCGGTCTTGACGTTAAAGCAGGCCAGCACGCCGATGTTGTTCAGGTAGTAACAGCGGCCACGATGCACCAGCGGGCTGGAGTAGTGGCTCAGCGTGCGGGTCGCCCGCCAGGCGATCTCCGCGGTCCAACCGCCGTCCGGCGATCGGGAGACTTGGATGCAGCAGTTCGACGCTTGGGCCTCGGGCACGTTCGTGTTCTCGCGGCCCGGCTTCGCCCCGACGAGGATGCGATCGCCCGCCACGACCGGCGAGGGGATCGTGTTCCCGGTCAGTCCGTCAACCGTCCACAGCCTCTCGCCGCTCGCGGCGTCGTAACCGTCGACGGAGCCGTTCGAACTGCACACGACCTGCCGCACGCCCGCGATCGTCGCGACGACCGGGGAGGTGAAGCTCATCCGCGGCTCCCGCTTCGCGGTCCAGCGGGTCTCGCCGGTCGCCTTGTCGACCGCCAGCAGCACGGACGGGCCGCCGTGGTCGAGGAGCAGGTAGATCGCGTCGTCGTCCTGGGCGGGACTGCCGCCGAGGTCGTGGCGGTTCTCGAACGGGCCGTATTCCTCCCACAGGTTCCGCCGCCAGCGGTCCTTCCCGTCCGGGGTGAGGGCGACGAGGTCCCCGGAGGCGAAGAATCCGACCACCCCGCCCGCGTCCGCCGCCGGGGTGGGCGCCGCCCGGCCGTGCATGAAGTCGTTCGGGCTGGTGCGGACGGCGTCGAACCGGCGGGTCCACCGCAGTTCGCCCGTCGCCGGGTCGAGGGCGGAGAGGATGACCGTCTCCTTGTTCGGCCCGTCCACCGAGGTGACGTACGCCCGGTCGCCGACCACGACCGCCGAGGACTGCCCGACGCCCGGCAGCTCCACCGACCACGCCACGCCCTCGTCCGGCGACCACCTCAGCGGCAGATCGGCGGCTTCCGTGACGCTGGCGCCGCCGCCGCGGAAGCCGGCCCAGTCGGGGCGATCCGCCGCCTCGTCCGACGGATTTGTAAGCGGCGAGGCGGCGACCAAGGCCGCGGCGAGGATCAGGAACGTCATCGGTCAGAGCGCTTGGGGCATGAGGGGAGCGGACGGGAGGGTCTCCCCGAGACGCCGCCGGGGCGGGGCGAGCAGGTTCCACAGGTGGGCGACGACCAGCAGGCCGCCGCCCGCCGGCGTGAGCCACGGCAGGGCCAGCCGCGTCGCGTGACGGATCGGGGGCTCGGCGACCGCCGGGGCCGGCGGCGGGACGGCGCAGCACGCGGCGGCGCACCCGACGGGTTCCGCGGCTCCCGCCGTCTCACCCGGCCCGGCGAGCAGCGGCGGCAGGGCGACCGCGGCCCCCAGCAGAGCCACCCCGCAGACGGCCAGCGCCGTCGGCGACCGTCGGCCGTGGCGCCGCAGCCCCGGCCGCATGGACCACGCCGCCGCGGCCGCACAAATCGGCAGGAGTACGAAGTGAACCGCCTCCCCGCCCAGCCACGACCCCCCGACCGCCGGCGCCGCCGCGATCACCAGCGGCATCGCGGCGCAGTGGACGGCGCAGGCCAGCGAACAGGCCATCCCGAACAGGTCGGCGCCCCCGGCGTGACCAGGCGATTCCCCGCCGCAGCAGGGCGCCGGACATTCGGCGGAGGGGGACTCATTCATCATCAGAGGCCGGCGGGAGACGACGGGGGAACGGGGGGGGCGACCGGCGTTGGGTCAGAATGCGTCGCCGTCGATCACCTCGCCGCCGTTGCGGCTGAACAGGGCTCGCCAGACGTCTTGTTTGACGCCCTGCGACACGAACTGCGTGCTGCCGTCGCACAGCAGGACCTGCACGCCGCCGGAGTGGAAACTGCGAGCCCCGGTCAGCCCGCCGCCGTGGTGGCCGACGTCCGGGGCGTCGTTGTTCGGCGTGAGGAACCCGTCGACGTAGGTGTTGTAGCCCAGCCCGCGGATCCATGAGGTCGCCCGGTTGCCGACGAACGACGTGGAGGACGGGATGCTGTCGAACAACTCCTGCCCCGTCGGATCGCCCGGCGAGCCCGCGTTGCCGGACCCGCCGCGGGCCATCTGCCGCTGGGCGTCGGCCAGTTCGGTCGTGTCGTCGCCCCGCATCCCCAGCAGCGTTTCGGCGACGGCGATCGTGGAGGTGGTTCCGTCCGCGGAGAGACTGGAACCCGGTGTCGGAGCCCCGCCAGAACACGCCGTTCGTGTTCGCGTTGCTCTCCCAATAGTTGATGCCCACGCCGGAGCCGACGTTCATAAAGTAATTCGTCGCGGCCCACACGTCGCCGTTGCCGTCGGTGAACAGCGGGTCCTCGCCGTCGCTGGGGCACAGATACGTCGGCACGACAAAGCCGGCGGCCGCCTCGTTCGGCACGTTGAGCTGCGTCCGCCACGCCGGCAGCGCCGGGTCCATCAGCGGCTGCTCGAAGTCGATCAGCTTCGCGAGGTTCCCCTGATCCAGGAACGGCAGAATCTGCGCCTGCTGGGCGAAGCTGTTATACGAGTCCCACCCGCCGGGCGGGAACATTTGATACGTGCTTTCGTAATTATGAATCGCCAGCCCGATCTGCTTGAGATTGTTCTGGCACTGAGCCTTGCGGGCCGCTTCCCGGGCCTGCTGGACAGCCGGAAGCAGCAGCGAAACCAGGATCGCGATGATCGCGATGACCACCAGGAGCTCGATCAGGGTAAAGCCGGACCGAAACCGGCGGCGGGCGGGGGCGGACATCGGAGAGGTGGGTTGAAGGAGGGCGATCAGGGCGCAGACCGGCGGCGACGGACTTCAATTCAAGGCATACGCCAAGCGGCCCCGCGTCGGCGGGGTGGGGCGAACGCGGCACGCAATCGCCTGCCGCCCTCATCTGCAATTGGATTGCATTTGACGCTTCGGGCAGGCGCCCGGCAAGCCCCTCCGGGTCTCTTTTGCAATCTTTTTGCAGAAACGGGGAGGGGACGGACTCCGGCGGGGCATCGACTGATCGAAAACACCCCTGCCAAGCCGCCGACGACTTCCGTTCAGCTCGCCGCGGCTGTTTCGCACGCCCCGCAGCGGCCGCGCAGGACCACCTCGCCGATCGTGCCGACCTGGTCGCGGGCCGCTCCCGTGGACGGCGTGAGCTTCAACGCGAACCCTTCCAGGCAGACGATCCGACCGCAGTCGGTGCAGACGTGGTGCGGGTGCACCGCCTCGCCGTCGGCGGGCAGCCACTCGTACCGGCGGACCGCGTCGCCGAGGTCCAACCGGGCCACCAGCCCGGCGTCCGACAGGTCGCCCAGCCCGCGGAACAGCGTGGACTGGTCGAACCGCCGCGTCTCCGCGCCGGCCTTCACGCCCCCGGCTGTACTGGCACTTCCGGGTTTGGGCGGGGTCAACCGATCGACAACCTCCCCGTGCGACAGCGGCACGCCGGCGCCGGCGAGTTCCTTCATCAACGCCAGCCGGGCGGGCGTGACCCGCAAGCCGGTCTGCCGCAACCGGCCCCGCAGTTCGTCCTCGGTCGGGAGGTTCTGTTCCGACGAACCGGGGGACGCGGCGGGACGGTCGGCTTTGGGCACGGGCGGGCGCAGGTGCGAACGGGCGCCGCCTTCACCAGCGGCCTCCGGCACGATATAGGCCCGGCACGGCAGCGGCAACGGCGGCCGGCCGTCCCGGGGAACGCGGACGCTGCGGGGGGCTTGAACGGTTCTCATGGGAACGCTGCGTCGGGAGTGATCGTGTGGGAGGTGTACGCGGCTCGCATCCGGGAGAAGCTGCGGCCGATCCGGCCGACGAGTTGACGTCGGATCGCCTGTTCGTCGGGGTCGGCGAGCTTCGACTCCGCCGCCTGATGGGCGACTTCGTGCTCCAGCTCTTCGAGCCGGTCCAGGTAGATCGCGGTGCGGAGATCGCGGAACTCGCCCGCCGGGCCGTTCCGCAGCACGTAGCCCACCTGCGCCCGCTTGGCCCAGTCCTCGCAGACGGGGATGAACTCGTCGGAGCGGGCCCGGTCGCCGGAGGTCGCGGCGCTCATCGCTTCGCCCTGCATGATCCACAGTTGCTCAAAGCACTCGCCCGGCGGCGGGTAATAGGTGAAGCAGCCCAGCACGCTGACCGCCGCCAGCCCCACCAGCGCCGCCCCGCCCAGCACGGGGGCCGGCAGAGCCACGTCGAATCGGCCGGCGGGTCGGGCGGTTTCCTCCGCGGTCGGCGGGCGCTCCAGCCAGGTTTCGACGCGGCCGTCGCGGTCGGCCAGCCGCAGGCCCAGTCCCGCGACGAGGAACGCCGCCAGCACGATCAGGGCGATCTGTTCGTGCGCCTCGACGCCGTCGCGGAGATCGCCCCACGCCGCGGACCACGGCGCGGGCTGCGACGGCTGAAAGGGGGCGGTGTAGCGGTCGAAGGCGTGGGTGTGGCCGCCCTCCTCGGCGCCGTCGGGCCGCAGCGGGCGGTCCACGCCGTAGGAGAGCGCCAGCGTCACGCCCACGACGGCGGCCAGCATCGTCCCGGCGGGCACGGCGCCGTACGCCCGCCACGCCCAGACCAGCAACCCCAGCGTCGTGCCGGCCCCCAGGGCGAGCATCGCGAACGCCGCCCCCACGCTGTTGCCGTGCTGGAACATGCTGCCGACGGTGCCCATCGCGGCCATCGGCGAGGCGTACGCGGGGATCGCCACCGCGGTGGTGATCAGCGGGGCGAACACGTTCTCCCCGTTCACCGCCGTGCTGAGGTAGCCCTTCGGCAGAATCACGCCGAGCAGAAACGGCCCGGACAGGGCGAGGAGCACCAGCGGGACCGTCCCGCCCGCCGCCTCCCGGGCTCCGGCGACGGCCACCGCCGCCAAGCGTCTCACGCCCTGTTGAACCGGGCGGGGCGTGTCCTCGCGGACGGCCGTGTCGGGGAACGCCCGGTCCCACAGCAGCCCGGCGCCGGTCACCACGACCAGCGATCCGAAGGCGAACGCCAGAATCGTCAGCGGGTCGTTCAGCGTCAGCCCGTACAGCAGCGAGAGCGGGTTGAACAGCGGAGCCGACAGGGCGAACGCCAGGATCGTCCCGCCCCGCAGGCCGGCCCGCCGCATCTCGCGGATCACCGGCAGCACGCCGAGGGCGTCCACCGGCAGCAGCATCCCGACGGCCCAGGCCCGCAGGATGCCGGTCCGCGTGCCGTCGCCGAACATCAGTCGCACGCCGCCGTGCCCGACCAGCCGGCGGAACACCGCGGCGACCACCAGGCCGCAGGCGAGGAACGGCGAGGCTTCGCACAGCGACTCCGCCGCCCGCAACAGGCCGCCGGCGAGGGCGGCGTCCAGGGATTCAAAGCTCATCGTCGTGCCCCTCGTCGCCGTGGTCATGGTGGTGATGATCGTCCTGCGGGACGACCTCGAATTGATCGCGGCCGGCCTCGTCGACGGCGGCGGCGAGCCGGGCCAGCGCTGCGTTCGCCTCCGTCAGGGCCGCCGCGTCCCCGGCCGCGACGCGGGGGAGCAGGGCGTCCAGCCGCTTCGCCCCGGCGGCGAGCGGTTCCCACCGGGCCTCGGGAAGGTCGCTGTCGGCGGCCAGTTCCGGCAGCCAGCCGACGATCTCCGCCGCCTCGGTTCGTGCGTCCTCCCCGGCGCCCGCGAGCGCCGGCAGACGGACCCGCAGCGCGTCGACGGCCGCGGGAAAGCTCTCCGGATGATGTTCCGGGCGGTGTTCGTGCTCGTGGTCGACGTACACGTCGCCGGTCTCGCCCGCCGACTGCCCGCACCCGGCCAGCGGGACGAGCAGGGCGAGCAGGGCGAGCAGGATCCCGCGGGGGTTCATGGGTCTCTGCATTTCAGCCTCGGCCGTCGGGGACGGGGGTGGTTTCCAGAAGTTCAGTCACCAGCGGGCCGGGATCGTCGGCGTCGACGCCCAGCCGGACGCTCAGCACCGCCGGGGCCACGTCCTGCACGTCGTCGGGGGTGACGAAGTCCCGGCCGTTCAGCACCGCCCACGCCTGCGACACCCGTTGCAGAACGAGCAGTCCACGCGGGGAGACGCCCAATTCGATCCGCGGATGCGTGCGGGTCGCCGTCGCCAACCGCAGCAGGTAATCCCGCACCGGTTCCGTGACGGCGACCGCCGCGGTCGCGGTTTGCAGGGCCGCCAAGCCGGCGGCGTCGGTGACGGGCGGCTCCGGCGGGGGAGGTTCGAGCCGTTCGCCCACCGCCGCGGCCAGCAGCCCGGCTTCCTCGGCCGGCGACGGATAGCCGACGGACAGCTTCATCGCGAAGCGATCGCACTGCGCCTCCGGCAGCGGGTAGGTGCCGTGCTGGCCGGCGGGATTCTGCGTGGCGATCACCAGGAACCGGGCGCTGCAGCGCGTGCCGCGTGCCGTCGTAGGTCACCTGCCGCTCCGCCATCGCCTCCAGCAGCGCGCTCTGCGTGCGGGGGGTGGCCCGGTTGATCTCGTCGGCGAGCACGATGTCGGCGAACACCGGGCCGGGGCGGAACTCGAACTCGCGGGTCCTCTCGCTGAACAGATTGAAGCCGGTCACGTCGCTGGGCAGCAGGTCCGGCGTGCACTGCACCCGCCCGAACGTGCCGCCGAGGGCGTCCGCCAGCGCCTTCGCCAGCGTGGTCTTGCCCAGCCCGGGGCGGTCCTCGATCAGCAGGTGCCCGCGGGCCAGCACGCAGGCCAGCGCCCGTTCGACCACGTCCGGCTTCCCGCGGAGCGCGGCGTTCAGCCGGGCACGCAGCGCGTGCAGCACGGCGGTTCGCCCTGCCGGTGAGGATTCGATCGTCATCGGTCCCGCCTTTCGCTTGCGGTTTCGCGGGTGACGGCCGCTGAAGAGAACCGCCCCCGCACGGCCGCCGCCGCGAGGGAGACGTCGCCCGGAAAGAGCGCCGGGGCGAACAGCGCCCGCGTCGCCGCGTCGGCGAAGGCGGCGGCCCCCGGCCGGAGTCCGGGGGCCAGGGCCGCGAAGTGCCGCGGCGGGGACAGCCCCGGCGGCCGGGGCGGCCCGAACCGCCGGCAGCGCCGGTCCAGCACCCGCACCGCCGCGACCACCGCGCCCCGTTCACCCCGCCAGACGCGGGCGCACTGCCAGCCGAGTACGTCGCCCGCATCCGAGACCCGCCGACGGAACAGAACCAGCGCCCCGCCCGCCAGCAGCACGGCCAGCGACGCGGCGGGGTAATCCGTCACGAACCGCCACGCTGTTGCGGCGGCGTGCTCCCAACGATCCCGCCACGTCGGCGGCGGGCCGAGCGGCTCGTATCCCGGCGAAGGGTCCACCGTCGCCCACACGTTCGGGGCGACGGCGACTTCGCACCAGACGTGCACGTCGTCCGCCGCCACCAGCGTGTGGCCCAACGCCCGGTCGTAGCCCTCCTCGTCGGCGTAAAACCCGCCGACCACCCGCGCCCCGTACCCGCGGCACCGCAGCATCAGGCAGCAGGCGGTCGCGAACTGGTACGCCCGGCCCCGCTTCGTCGTCGTGAGGAAGTCCAACACCGGCGGGCCGTCCGCCGCATCGCCGACGGCCCGGTCGAGGGCGTAATCCGCCCGCAGCCGGTCACGGATCGCCGTCACCTCGTCCCACCCGCGGTTTCGGTCGGCGGTCCACTCGGCGGCGAGGTCCGTCAACGGTTCCCGCAGGTCGTCCGGCACGCCGTCGCAGCCGTCGGGGACGGTTCCGAACAGCAGCGCCCCGTCCAGCGTCGCCGGATCGAGCCGGCGGCTGCGGGCGTGCACCACGGTCAGCGGCGGCACCGTGGAGCGGTCCAGCCGCAGCGTGTCGGGACCGGCGGGGGCGAACAGGTCCGCCCGCGTCACGTCGGCGATGTGCACGCCGGTCGCGTTGGGCGGGGCCGGCAGACCGGGGCCGGACAGGTTCACCACCTTCAGCCCATGGGCGTCGGTTCCGCGAAACAGGTCGCTCCACGCGTGGCTCACCTCGGGTCCGATCCACGTGCGACCGCCGCGTTCGACCGCTTTCAACGCGTGAGCCCCCTCCGCCGGCTGCGGATGCCAGGTTACCCCGTCGAACCGCCCGTAGGTGACGAGCCGCAGATGCACCGGCGCCCGCCCGGACACGAACAGCAGCGCCGGCGACGCCTGCTCGTCGGGCGTCCGACCCGCCGGCGAAGGCTTGCGGCGGGTCGACAGGGCGCCGCCGGCCGGCCGGCCGGCGAGGGTGATGTCCTTCCGCCGGCTCTCCGCGACCTGCTCCCGGGAGAGGGCCTGCGACCGCTCGTTCTTCTCGGCGGGGTCAAACGGCTCCTCGAAGGTGTCGTCAAAAGCGTCAAACAGACTGGGCCGGTCGTCTTCCAGGAACGGGGCGTCGTCGACCGGGGCGAAGGATCGGATGTCCTCGGACCCGGCGACCAGATCCTCCCCGTTGCCGACGCCGTCGCGGGCGGCCGGATCCGTCGCGTCCGACCCCGACCCGCCGGAGGTGGGAAACCACCCGGCCCGCCCGGCGGCGACGCCCCCGCCGCCGACCGCCAGCGTGGCGAGGGCCAGCCCGGCGATCAGGCCGTTGGCGACCCACCGTCCGCCCCACAATTGAAACCCGGGCCCGGCGACGCTCACCCGGCCCCGGAGCCCTCCCCAATACGCCGCCGCCGCCCCCCACGCCGCCGCCGCGGCGAAGCCCAGCAGCCCCGCCCGCACCGCCCACGGCGACGCCGCCGGCCCCAGCGGCAGGCCCGCGGCGAACAGGGCCGCAAACAGGGCCAGCAGCCGGCTCAGCCGGTTCGCCCCCGCCAGATGCCCGCACGCCGCACAGGCCAGCGCCGCGACCCGCAGCCCGTCCAGCAACACGATCTCCACGGCCCGCCCCACGTCGTACCCGCGCAGGACCGGCTCCGCCCCGACCGACGCGGCGACCAACCCCACGACCCACAGCGGGAGCGTTCGCCCGCTCCGCACGACCCGCGAGGACGCCAGCGCCGCGGCGACCGTGACGGTCGCCACCGCCGTGATCTCCGCGGCGACCAGCCAGGGCGACCGCTCCCCGTTCGCCGCCACCAGCGTCACGACCGCCGACGCGGACACCGCCCCCGCGACCGCCGCAGCGCGGAGCGGCGTGGAGACCTCCGGGTTCGCCGTCGCCTTGAGGCGGCGCGCGTCACTTGGAGGACGGCGAACCACAGCTTCAAGCAGCACGACAGGCCCTCCGCCAGTCCGCCGCGAACCGCTCCTCAAACCCCGGCGTCACCGCCAACCAGGCCGCCGCGGAGTGTCGGGAGCAGTGGGGAACCCGTTCCCCGCCGACCCGTTCCCCGCCGACCCGTTCCCCGCTGACCCGTTCCCCGCCGACCCGCACCGCCCGTTCGCCCCGCCGCACGGTTCCGGCCGGTCCGGTGACCGCGATGCCCGCGGCCTGACGGGCGGCGAAGGGGAGAGCCGCCGACTCCTCGAACCCGCCGCGGGGCACGGCCGCGAGCGCGTCCAGCACGGCCCGCAGCGCCGCCGGGTCGCTGCCCAGCCGGTATGTCGTCGCGCCGAGCCGGCACTCCACCGCCGCCCCCAGCCGCACCAGCGATTCGCACAGCCCGGCGACCACGCGAATCGCCGCCTCGACGGCGTCGTCCCGGTTCTCATCCAGGTAGGAGGCGCCGGCGAGGTCCGCCCGCAGCCGGACCGTCGCCGTCCGCCCCGCCTGCCGCTCGCACACCACCAGGTCGCCGTGCCGGGCGGTCTGGGCCCAGTGCACCCGACGGAGGGAATCGCCCTCGCGGAAGGCCCGCGTGCCGAGCAATTCGCCAAACTCGCCGGGATCGCGGTCGGACAGGCGGTCGTCGGACGGGTGGGGGTCGTCGGCGTCCGGCACCTCGCCCACCGCCGCGGACTTCGGCCAGACGACCAGCCGACGCGTCACGGTCGCGGAGACCGAGGCGCTCCACAGCCCGAACGGAAACCCCGTCGCCAGCCGCGGCGGGGCCAGCGGATAGACGCCCCGCCGCGGCGGGGTGAAGATCCAGCGGTACTCGACCGTCGACCGGGCCGGCACGCGGTCCAGCGACAGGTCGGCCGCCCCCCCGGCGCCGGGGCCGGACTCGCCGAACCCGTCCGCGACGGACAGCCCCCACGCCGGAATTGGCAGGCGGTTCGTCACCCGCAGAACGACCGTCGCGGGCGTGCCCTCCCGTCCGCGGCGGCCGTCGAACTCCACTCCGCACCGCAGCCCGCGGGCCGCAACCCAGGGCCAGACGACGCCCAGCGCCCCGCCGACGGCCAACGCCGCCGCGACCCACAGCGCCGACGCGTTCAGCGAGACGCCGACCAACGTCGCCGCGACGGTCGCCGCGGCGACCGCCCACAGCGGGTGTTTCAACTTGTACGCCCAACCGTTCTGACCGGGGCAGAAATCATGGTGGAGCAGTCGCGTCAGACGCGCGACCGCCCGCCGGGGAACGGCGGCGCCGGAGGACGCACGACCGCCCGCCGCAGTGGCGGTGGACATGAGGGGAGGTTCCGCCCGCGGCCTGGCGAACCGTCCGCAACTTCTCCGATGAGAAGCCGCAGCCGGCGGGCCCGAACCGTGGGCACGGGGAGCGGGGCGGGGTCACGAGACCGCACGCCCGCCTCCCCCGCCGCAGTCACCGGCCGACGCTCAGAAGGAGCGCGGCACGAACCACGGAAACGGACGCCGGAACGCGGTCAAACCGCCGCCGGCGGGCCTCGTCCCCGTTCGCTCGGATCAGCCCCCCGACCGATCGACGGCGCGATGTCGGCGGTCGCGTGGGGCGTCGCCGCCGCCTCGTCGACCGGTCGCGGGGCTTCGGCGACCTGCTGGCCCATCGCCAAGAACTGACAGACCGCACAGTGGTGCGGATCGTGGGCGGGCGACTCCCGCTCCTCCCCGGGTTCGACCGGACCGTCCTCTTCACACCGCTCCGGCGCCCCGGCTCCGCCGGCCAGTCGACGACCGGCGGGATCGTGGCGGTCGTGACTGTGACTATGACCGTGACGATGACTGTGACCGTGCGAGCAGAGCCGTCGGCTGCTGGCGTACTCGTCGCCGGCATGGCCGCAGCATCCGGCGGCGGTCTCGTGGTCGCCGTGCCCGTGATCGCCGTGCCCGTGGTCGCCGTGCCCATGGTCGCCGTGCCCATGGTCGCCGTGCCCATGATCACAGTGGGCGTGACCGCCGGTCAGTCCGTGCAGACCCGTCCCGCCAACCGCTGCCGCCAGATAGGCGGCCGCGGCCAAGAGAGCCGGCAGTCGTCGGAGGACGCGGGTCAGGGGACCGTCGGTTCGCTAATGCAAGTTGGGTGCAAGTTACCGGCCGCCGCCGGGCGGCGTCAACGGTCGGCGTCTGCCGAGACGGCGGACTTCCATCCTTACGCACCAGACTCCCCGAGCGCTGGGTGAGATCGCCCAGCACCGCACGACCGCCCATCGTGATCCATGAACCATCGTGATCCATGAAGGAGGTCTGATTGTGCAAGGTTCTGCAGGCAGCCGGGACTGTCGCGCAGAGCGGTCTGCGACAATTGAGGAGATCTCTGCTGAGCCGATTCCTCCGCCCGCCCGTGAGCGGTTTTATTAAGCCGCTCGAATCTCAAGAGTGGGAGTCGAGCGGCCCCCGAGCGGCTGGCCCGTGCGTCGCTGCGTCGTGTTCCTCACTCTATGACTGTCCGAGAAGTTCGCTTCAGGTACGCTGATGCGGTTTGGCCCCTCTCTCGCCGTCCGGGAGGCCTTTCGGCGAGCCGCGCAGCCTACAGGACCGACCTGACCGACGCCCGAGGGGAGCGGCTCGCGCCGTTGCGGCCGCCCGCCAAACCCGGCGGCCGGCCCCGCGGCGCGGACCCGCGGCACGGACCTGCGGGAAGTCCTCAACACGCTGTTCGATTGGGATCGCACCTTCGGCTGGCTGCGGCGCTGCCGCCGTCCGTGTCGCGAATCCAAACGGCGGACCGACAGCGGCGAAGCGCTGGTGCAGTTGGCCTCGATCCGCCTGATGCTCCCCCGGCTGGCCCCCGTGAACGTCGATCCGCCCTTCCGCGATCGACCCGCCGCCTGACCGACTTCTCGGACAGTCACTGAGTTTCGGGACGCGTTTGGCGGTGGACATCGGGCGGGGCCGGTTGGCGGTCCGCCCGTTTTTGTCAGTACTGACAAAAAACGAGCGGCTGCTCCGGCCGCACCCGAGACCGTCCCGGGGTACGCGATAGGTCGCGTTCGGCACTATGAGAAAAGGTGAAAAGGCCCGCCCGGCGAACCGGACGGGCCAATCGGGACGACTGGATTCGAACCAGCGACTCCCTGCTCCCAAAATATAAACGGGGTGGTTTTTCCGGTGGCTGCCGACTGCTGGTTTGAGGGCTGAAACACCCTCACCGTAAGCGGATTCGCCGCTCCGTCCACCGTCCACCCCATTCAATCCCGTTCCACCTGATCGGGGGTCAAACCGGCCTCCGGGGGTCAAACGGGGGTCAGTTGACCCCCGCCGCGCAGCCGCCTCGCGGCCTCTGCCAGCGCCTCGTCGAGGAGGTCCAGCAGGGGCGGCCCGGTGGAGTCGAGGGCGTCCAGCGCCGCGTTCATCCCCGCGTCGTCGTCGGCGTCGATCGCGTCGGCGAGCCGGCGGAGCGTCGGCCGGAACGAGTCAGCGACGGCGGGGTCGTCGGCCAGGTCGCGGACCTCCGCCCCCGCGGGTCGGACGGGGCCACGGGCCTGCAACCGCTTCTCAGCACGGGCGAGGCGGGACAGCGTGCCGCGGATCGTCACGACCGCCCCCGCCGCGTCGCTTCCAGCTCCAGCTCCGCCCGCCGCAGCGCCGCCCGCGCCGCCGCCAGCTCCCGAGCCCGCCTCGCGGTCGACTCCGCGGCCTCCCGCCGCACGCGGGTCAGCTCCCGATCGGCGACGACGCCGAGAGCCGCCACGGCCCGGGGGGTGAGGATTAGCCGCTCCGCCGTCACCACGCTCGCGAGCCCGCTGCCGATCAACTCCGCGGCCGTTACGACGCTGTCGCGGTCCTCGTCGTCCAGTCCGGCCCCCTCGTCGCGGAGAACGTCGCGGACGTGCCCGGCGGTCACCATCCCGGTGCCGCGGAGCGCCTGGCCCCGGGCGACGGCGGCCAGTTCGGCCCGCAGCACACGGCGGCCGGCGGCGGAAAGGCGGGTCAGGGCACGCCACAGCCGGCGCTCCTGCCCGTAGGCGACCGCCGCGGCGGCGGCGACGGCGGCCCCCTCGTCCTCGGGCGGCAGGGCGGGGTGTTCGGCGAGCCCGCCGATCGCCGCGAGAACGCCTGGGTTGCGGACCCGCACGCGGTCCCCGGGGGGCGCCATCAGCACCCGCAGGTCGGCGACGGACACGGGATCGGGGCGCCGCTCGTCGGCGGCGGGGTCGAGTTGGGGGTGAGGCATCGTCGGCGTCCTGCCGGGGGTGGGGGAGGGGGGATCATCCGCCGGCGGGGCCGGAGGGGTCGAGAGCGGCCTCCACGGCCGCCAAACGTGCGTCGAGTTCGGCCGCCATGCGGTAATCCAGCGCCGAGGCCAGTACCGCCTTGGCCGCGCCCAGGCGAACGCGGGCCGGCTGGTCGTCGCCGAGCAGCTTCATAAGGGTCACGACGGCCGAGGCCCCCGCGGCGTTCAGCTTCGCGGCGGTCTCGCCCAGCAGTTCCGCCCGCCGCTCGCGGACGGTCGACATGAACGCCTCGTCTTGCCGCCGGCGCTTCACCGTGGCGGGGCTGTAGCCGCTCACAGCCGCGGCCCGGTCCGTGCCCAAACCCTTCGCGAGGGCGTCGATCAGGGCGGCGTTGCGGCCGGCGGCGGGCATCCGTGCGGGGGGCTCCGGGGCGGAGAATGAGCCGCCCAGCGGCTCAAATCGGCTCATCCGCGTCGTGCGGCGGCCGCGGTCGAGGGGAACGAGGGCGAGGGGGGACCGGACCGCCCGCCGTCCTTGGCGGGTACGGGGCGTCCTGCCCCCGGTCCGGCGCCGCGGCGGCCCTCAACCGCCGCGGCGTTCCCTCCCCTCCGTCGATCAAACCCCGACGGTCGCGTCGAGGTTATCCACGACGACGAACGCTTCCGGGTGACGGAGCGCGAAGTCGAGGTGCTGGATGCACCGGAACCACGTTTCGTCGCGGCGGAACGCGGTGTCCCCGGTCGAGGTGTCCGCGACCTCCATGATCCCGTGCCGGGCGATGATCGCCTGATCCCACGCCCCGGCGATCAGCGCCGTCAGGTTCGAGTCGGTCCCCTTCGTGCGGTCGCCCGGCACCTGCGTGCTGGTGACGAGCCGGTGGCCGCGGAGCCGGGCGGGGGCGCCGTCGCTGATGTCGGAGCGGTTCATCGGGAACAGGTACGCCCCTTCGCGGTCGCCGGAGGCCACGGCGGAGGTCCGCCGTTCGAGCAGTTGCCCGAACAGCGAGGGCCGCATCAGCCAGCCGAAGCGGTCCGTCTGTGCGTCGACGTTCTCGACCGCGACGAGGGCCTTGGTGAGGTCGGACGGTTCCAGCACGTCGCCGTTCGCCCCGAGCGTGCCGGCGTCGAGCCGCTGCACCCCCGCGGTGTCCAGCAGGCCCGCGGGGCGGGCGCTGCCGCCGCCGCCGACCCCGCCGATGAACGTCCGGTCGGCCTCCAGCGCCATGCTCTTCGCCATATCCATGCGGAAGAACGCCTCGGCCGTCGGCCCGCCGAACCGCAGCATCTCGTTCGGCAGCGTGATGAGGCACGCCAGCTTGCGGGCGAGCAGGTCGAGCTGCCCGGTGGTCGGCTCGGTTTCGGGGATCTCCTGCCGCTCGCCCACCCAGTACGACGTCGACGCCCCGGTCTGCCGGGGGAACGACATCCGGCCGCTCGGCGCGAACGTCAGTTCGCGGGTGCCGAGGCGGCTCATCGCCTCGTTCGCCCGGAGCAGGTCGATCATCTCGCCGGCCCGGCCGCTCAGCAGCACGCCGCCGGCGGCGTCGTCGAACGTGGACAGGCTCTGCCGCACCGGCCCGCCGGCCCGCCGAGCCATCCACCGCAGCTCGTCGGGATCGGCTTTCGCGACGCCGGCCGCCGACGCCTCCTGCAACTCCCGCCCCAGCGGCGAGTCGAGGGCTTCGATCGCCCGGCCGCTCATCGGCACGAACATCGACGTGGCGCTCGCCGGCTGGAACCCGCCCTGTTCGCAGTAGAGCTTGCGGAGCCGGTCGCTCACGTCCGCCTCGTAGGCCGCTTGGCCGCGGTCGATGAGCCCGCGGTTGAGCCCGACGGCCTGCATCATGCTGTAGCCCTCCGCGGGCCGGGACGAGCCGCCGACGTGCAGGCCGGCCGGGTCGGGCCCGAAGCGGGTGCTGTTGGACGCTGAGCGGAGGTTGTCGATGGCGGCGCCGAGAGTTTGCAGCTTGCCGTTGAACTCGTCACGCAGGGTCTCTGCGCCCTGCTGAACGGCGGAGTCGACGGCTTGGGCGATGGCGGCTTCGTCGCCGCCGCGGGTGGGGGTGCTGGTGGGCACGGGTGGTTCCTCGGAGGTGTGACCGGCGGTCCTCGCCGGCGGGGGGGTGAGACGTGGTGTAGTTCGTGCCGCGGGTCAGGCGCGAGGGCAGCCGACGCTTCGTTCCCGGGCCGATCCTCGGAGCCGCACGGTTGACGGATTCGACGAGTCGAGTAGGGGCGATTTCGGGGTTGGGGCGTCGGCAGGACAGACCGCCGCCATTGGGGTGCCCTACCTCAGAACAACCCAGTTCCCGGCGGTCCGATCCGGCCTAAATCAGGCCGATCCGGGTCCTAAATCTCCGGGGAGCCCAACTTGGGCGTCGGGAACGTCGATCGGCTCGCGGAGCGAAGATCGTTTCCCCCCTCGGATCACCCTATAGAAGGGCGGCACCCACCGGGTCGCAGGCAGGACGTTGCCCGGTTTTGGATCGTGAGGGGGGAATACACCTTGCGGCGCCGCTTGCGAGGCGGCGGGTTCGCCCGGGAGGGGCCGGGCTGTCGCCCGCATGCCCTCCGTTTCGGCCGGTTTGGCTACCGGCCCAGCCGGATCACCCCCGCAGTGTGGCGGGGTCTCCCGCTCGAACCCGCGCCGCTCGCATCCGTCAGGATGGAACCGCGTGAGCAGCAGGTCGGTCGTTCCATCTCCACGCTGGCCCTGCTGGCGGTGAGCCACGCCGTCCGTGTCCGCGGACGAGCCGCGGGGCTGGTTTTTACGCTGGGCACTGAGGCCCCTGCCCGGGAAGTCGGGAAGGGGGGTGCCGAACGCGGCGGCGGGGGGATAGACTGCCGTCCTGTCGAGCTTGCCAGATCGACGTTCACGACCCGCGGGGGATTCAGGCCCCCCGCGGGTCGCTCTTTGCGCCGGCCCCACCTCGGGACGCGGCGAGGGCGAACGCCGGGGGTCGAACCCGGCTCGCTCGTCGTGCGAGCGGCCCGCTCCGGTGCGGGCGTCCGTCAGCGCGGCCTCAGCCGCGGTCTCGTCCTTCACCACGGCGCAGCACGCCCCGCCAATGCGGGATTGCGCGTCTGCGGCCGGGTGCGATAGGCTCATGGTGTCCGTTCCCTCGGGCACGCCCGCCGGTTCGCCCCATCCACGTGGGCCGGCGGGCATTTTCGTTTTCAGGTCACCACCGGACACGGTCCAGCGCCGCGTTCGCCCGGTCGCCCGCGGGGGACGCCTTCGCGGGCTCAGCCGGTCGCCGGTCCTCGGCGTCGTCCGGGTTCAGGAACGCCGCGAGGTCGCGGGTGAGAACGAAGCAGAGGCGCCCGACGTTGAACGTCGGCAGCTTGCGTCCGTCGAGGCCGCGGTCGCGCCAGTTCAGCGCCGTCTGCGGGCTGACCCCGCAGACGGCGGGCACGCTGTCCTCGCCGCTGCCGCAGAGGGACAGGCGGGGTTCTCGGAGGTGGGCGAGGGAGTCGGTTGGGGAGGGCATGGATCAGGGCGGGTGAGGGCAAGGAACACACCGCAGGCTGTCCCGCCCGCATCAAGGCCCCGGGGGGCCGGCGACCGGGGCGGAGCCGATCTCCACCCCATCCAGTCTGCCCCCACGCTAACGCCCTTTTAGAGGTCGTCCAACGCCATTTCTCGCGGCGACCCCGCGGCACCCCTCACGCTGCGATCGCAGGGAATCCGTACGGTTTTCCACGAGGCTAAACCGTACGGATTCGCGGAGCATATATAACTCCTGAACGCGGGGTCCGAAGCGGCTCCGGCGGTCGCCTCGACGCGATCCGCGAGGGGCCGCGGGGAGGCGACGGGCCGCCCCTCACCCGCGGCGATCCGACGCAGCCTCAGCCGATCTCGGCGGCGACCCGCCGGGCCTGCTCGGCGTCCCGCTCGGCGTAGATCTCGGTGGTCGAGGCCCCGGCGTGGCCCAGCAGGGCCCTCGCGGAGTCGAGGCCGTACCGGCTGCGGATCAGCGTCGCGTTGGTGTGGCGGAGTTGGTTCGGCGACCACTGGGGCACCCCGGCCTGCTCGCAGGCCCTGAGGATCGCCTGCCGGTAGCTGCGGGTGTTGTACCGCTCGCCCGGCCGCACCTTCGGCGCCGCGGCCCGGTTGCTGCCGGGGGTGTTGCCGCAGGATTCCGGCGTCACGCGGGCGGCGCGGCGGCGGTCCAGCGCCTCCTGATATGACTCCGCCGGGCTGAACAGCGGCTTGTCGGCGGGCCGCCCGTCGAGGAACGGGGCAAGGATCGCCTGAGCGCGGGGGCCGAGTTGGATGCGGCGGGCCTTCCCGCGGTGGGCGTTCTTGTGCTTCCGCGGCCGGTACTCCCAGATATCCCCGGTCCGGTCGATCTCCGCGGCCGTCAGCCCGCACACCTCGCCGGGCCGCATCCCGGTCAGCAGTTGCAGCCGCACCATCGCGGCGATCCGCGAGGTCGTGTGTCGCAGGACGGCCTCGACGTCGGCCAGCGGCGCCGGCTCCACCGGGTCGGTCTCCTTCGCCCCGCCGCGGCCCGGCATCAGCGGTTCCAGCGCCTCCAGGCGGGCGAGGACGGACGGCTCCACGAGGTCGCAGCTGACGCCCCACCGCACGACCCCGCGGACCATGTTGATCCGCTTCCCGATCGTGTTCTTCCGGCTCCACCCCTTCGCGATCATCGCCTCCCGCAGCTCGCGGAGTTGCCGGCCGCCGAACTCCTCAACCGGAACGAGGCCGTACCGCTCCCGCCAGAGCCGCAGCCCGAGCCGCAGGTCGTCGAGGTACCGGGTCGGCTGACCGTTCGGGCCGACGTGGTACCCCTCCGCCCAGCTCTTGAACGCGAGCAGCAGGCCGGCGACCGTCAGCGGGCCGTCGTCGCCCGCCTCGCGGAGCTTCGCCGCCGAGTCGGGTTCGCGACCCTCCACCAGAGCGACGCAGAACCGCCGGTACGCCTCGTCGGCCGCGAGGGTGCCGTACGTCCCCAGCCAATAGTCCTTGCCGCGCCATTTGACGCGAGCCCGGCCGGAGACTTTGTGGCGCTGGAGCTTGGGGAGACGGAGGGCACGGGGCACGGTCGAGGGTCCGAGGCGCCGGGCCTTCGGGGGTCAATCCTGACCCCCGTCGGCTCGTTCGTCGGACGCCCCGGCTGTCCGGCCGGATGCGGAAAACGCCCTCCCCGTAAGGCGAGAGCGAAGTCGGGACGACTGGATTCGAACCAGCGACTCCCTGCTCCCAAATCGCTCGGGGAGCCCTCCCCCGCGGTGCCGCCCGCGGACCTGTCGGAACAGGGATGAGACGGTCACCGTAAGCCGAAACCGTCGTCGCGTCCAGTCGCATCGGACCGCGTCCGGCACCGTGCGGGGGTGTCAATCGGGGCCGTTTTTTGTCAGTATTTGTCAGTTGTCCCCGGGGGGAGTCCGGCGGCTGCCGACCCCCTCGGCCCCGCCGCCGCTGACCGCCGCAATCCGCTCGCGACCGCAGCAGCACCACGACCGATGAATCGAGGAGCCGATGCGAACGGAGCGGCAGAGACCACCGCCGGCCGGACGGCTGCCGGGGGTAAGTCGGACGGCCTCGAAACTCAGGAGGAGACGGACCGCAAGATCGGCGAACGCATCGGTCCGGAGTGGCCGCCCCCGTCCTACGAGGACGAACTGGCCGTCGGCACCCCGGCGGGGGCGGCTTACGATCTCGGGCGGCTGACCGCCCGGCTGGTCGCCCACACCGGGCTCGCCCCCCTGGTCGCGGGCGGGTACTTCGGCGAACTGCGGGCGACCGGTCGGGAGGAACGCGGCGTCCGGCCGACCCCGGCGGACCACGACGTGCCCGCGGCCCTCCGTCCCCAGTACCACTGGATGCGGGCCTGCCTGACCGCCGCCCTCGGCGCCGGCTCGGCGGACGGGCTGCGGGTGCTTGACGAGCTGAGGGACTCGACCCCGGCGGGCTGCGATTCCGAAGAGGAAGCCGACGAGTCGGCGCACGCGTTCTACCCGCGGGACGCGGTAGAGACGGCGTTGGAGAAACGTTGGCCGGATGCTGACCTCGACGGCCTTCGGAATCGCGACCAAGATTTCGACCGGGACACGCTGAGCACCACTCGGCTGAAAGAACTGGTGGAGGCCCGGGTGCGGCCGGCTGTGGCGTTCGCCGAGGGCGTGCGGGCCTTGGTGCGGGACGCTCAGCCGCACCTTCTCGACCCGTTCGATTTGGGCCGGGCGTTGGCGGAACTGGAGTACCCGCCGGGGTGCTGGAGGTCAGTCTTGGTCCCGCCGGTTGGGACGCGCTGGCCGCTGGACCGCGGCGACCTGCACCGCCGCGACGGCGCCGCCGTCCCCGCCTCGGAGCAGCCGGAACCCCCGTGGGGGTTGCCTGAAGATTTGCCGGAAAGGGCCGCTGCGGACATCCAGTTCCGCCGGGAGCAGTATCTCTCCAATCTAGCCGCCTACCCCGCCGATTTCGCGGCGTGGGAGAAAGGGGAGGGGAGTCGGCGGGAGGGTCACACGGGCAAAAGGCGCCCAGCCTTCTACCCGGAGTTCCCGCTGGTGCCGGCCGTCGGTTTCGTGACTGTCGGCCCGTACGAGGTGGAGCCGGACCCGAGCACGTTGCGGCAGGTTCCCCGGCTGTGGCGAGCACTGGGTCTGCCCCCCGAGATCATGGAGCACCTGCCGGACCTGGTGCAGGTTCGGCAGGTTCCGACAGGCTACCGTCTCAACGCGGCATCGCATGCGGTGCTGCAGGCGTTCTGCGAGAACTCGGACGCCGCGGCCCGGGCGACGCTCGACCCGACGCGACCTCCGATGCTGACGTGGGACCACGGGGTGAAGTTCGACCCGGCGACCGGCGTGGTGTACCGCCACGGAATAGAAGCGTCCCTCCGCGACAGCCGCGGCAACAACGAACTGGTGTTCGCCGCCCTGATCCGCGGCCGAAGCCGCCTCCCCGCAGCTCATATCGCCGAGAAGTGGGATGATTTCCGGTTCAACAAGTTCAGGGGTTGGAAGCCCGGGGCCGCCCCGACGGAAGACGCGTTGGAGAAGTTCGCGGAGCGGCTTTCACGGAAGCTGGACGCCGTTCGCCTCCGGATCGTTTATGGCGACGAGGCGTTGAAGCTGATCGCGAAGCCGCTGCACGGCTGACTGCTTTGAGCGGCCGGTCGCACGCGGCGACGCCGGGAGTGAATGTCGGTGATTGTCGTGGAGGGCGGCGTGAGGGTGTTTGCGAACGCGACCGGAAGCGCCGGCCGCGACCCCACGTCGCCGAGTCCGTCATGCCCACCCCGAAGACCCGCGAATACGCCGCGGACGAGCTAGTTCCCGCCCTCACTTGGGTGCCGGACCACCTGCCTAAGAAGAACGGCAAGAAGGTCCACCGCAGCTCAATTTCGCGCTGGCTGACCAAAGGCTGCGACGGGGTCCGCCTCCGCGGCTGGAAGGCCGGTCGCACTTGGATGACGACCCCGGCGGCGGTGGAGGAGTTCACTGCCGAGCTGGCGGCCAAGGCCGCCGGCCCCGCCCCCCGCGTGAGCGTGGCGGAGCCCGCGGTCCGCCGCGGCGCCGAGGCCGTGAAGGCCTCCGCCGAACTCGACGCCGCCGGCTTGTAGCCCGCGACGTCTCCGAATCCCGGCGCCGGCCGCACCGCGGCGGGCGCCGAGCGACCCCGGTCCCCGCGTCGGGGGCCGGTCCCTCTGTTTTCTGTTCCCCCTGCCCTCTGAGACCCGACTGATGATCCCGTTCACCTTTCCCCTCACCGCCGCCGCCGCCTGCTTGGCGAAGAACCAAGCGTTCGCCAGCGAGCTCATCTCGGTCTCAACGATCGGCTCGACGAGGTCCGAAGCGAAATCAGCGAGGCAGCGGCGCAGGCGGCCCGCGAGGCCGACGGCTGGGCCGGCGACGACGTACAGGACGCCGTCGACAATCTGCTCGCCGACCGTCCCGACGCCGAAGAACTCGCCGCCGACCTCGTCTCGATCTTCAACGATCGCCTCGAAGAGGCTCGGACCGAGGTCGGCGAGGCCGCGGCCGAATCGGCCGAGGCGGCCGAAGGCTTCGTCGACGTCGACGTTCATGACGCCGTCGCCGATCTGCTCGCCGAATATGCGGAGGCCGACGAGGACGCGGAGCCCGTCGTCCCCGACGAGCCCGGCCATCGCCCTGGCCCCGTCGGCGCCGACGCCTCCGCGGACGAACTGATCTGGGAGTTCGCCGCTTTCGCCCTCTTCAACTCGGCGGGGCAGCGGCTGGGATGTCGTGCCGACGCGGCGTACCGCGAGGGCGCCCCGGTTCACCGCAAGGTCGTCCCGTCCCCGGAGATCGGCGGGGTCGAGGTGATCGACAGCCTGCCGCTCCCCGGCCGCCACCTCTCGATGCGAGCCTTCGAGGCCGCGGTGCACGCGGCCGGCGGGTTCTTCATCTCCCGGTGCGGGTCCGCGTGCGTCGGCGAGAGCCGCGACTGCTACCCACACGAAGAACTCGGCCGCCCGGACGGCGACGGGTGGACCCTCTACTACCTGATCGGCCTGCTGCCGCCGAAGCGTGTGAAGGAGCTCGTGCAGGAGCACTTCGGCCCGCTGGACGTGCCCTACGACGAAACGAACGCCGCGTAGTGGGCCCGCCGCACCGCGGAGCGTCGTCGCCCCGTACCGCCCGCGTCGTCGCCCTCCCCGGGCGCGGCGCCGGCGGACGGGGCTTGCGGCGTGCCGGCCGGCCGCGGATTTCGCCCGCGGCCGTGCAGCCCGGCGTCCTGCGACTCATCGAACCCGCGACGCCCGCCCCAGAGCCTCTGACAGGGGGCGGGGCGGGCGCCGCGGATCCCTCCACGAACTCATGTTAAACCCCGAGCAACCGGAGCGCGACCCCCTGGAAGCCGCCCCGCCGGCCTCCGCCGGCCTGCTGGCGACCGTCGTCTTCGCCGTCCGCCTGTACGCCGCCCGCGGCCTCCAGCCGCTGCCGGTGCGTCCGGCGGAGAAACGCCCCTGCATCGAATATAAAGCCCTGCGGGACGCCGGCACGCTGCCGACCGACGCGGAGATCGACGAAGTGTGGGGCGGGGAGGAGGAGTTCGGCGTCGCCCTCTCCCTCGGCGGGCCCGGCCTGCTGGGCGTCGTCGACGTCGACTCGTCCGACGCGGCCCGGGCGCTCCGCGACCGGCTGCCGGACCTGCCGACGACTTGGACGGCAAATAGCGGTTCGGACGACCCGCACCGCCGCCATCACTACTTCGCCCTCCCCGCCGGGCTGACGACGGCGGCCAGCATCACGCCTTGGCACCCGCAACTGGAGTTCCGCGGGACCGGCGGCACGATCGTGGCCCCGCCGTCGCTGCACGCGAGCGGCCGGCGGTACCGGTGGCGGGACGGGCTGAGTCCGCTGGACGTGCCGCTCGCCCCGTTGCCGGGGGCGATCGCCGCGGAGTTCCGCGCCCACGCCGAACGCAAGGCGGCGGGGGCGTCCCGGCCCGTCGGCGCTCGCCCGTCGGGCGCGGCCCCGCCGACGGCGATGACCGCCGTATATCGGCTGCGGGTGCGGGCACTGCCGGGCGTCGGGTTCACCACGAAGCGTTTCCTGCTGGGCGAGTTCAGCGAAGGTCCCCGGTGGAATCAGCGGCTGTTCAACGCCGCCTGTGACCTTGAAGCGAACGGCTACGCCGACGCCTGGGGCGAGGCGGCACTGCTGCTGGGCGCCGCCCCCTGGGACGCCGCGGAGGAGGCGAAGGCCCTCGCCTCCGTCGAGAGCGCGTTCTCGCAGCGCCGCCGCCCGGCCGTCGCCGGTCCGGCGCTCGCCGACCGAATCTCCCGCCGGCGCTGAACCGCCGTTTGAAGTCCCGCCGGACTGCCCGGTCCGCACCTCGTTCGCTTCGTTAGATCGTTTGCCTCGTTAGATCGTTCACCTCCGTTCGCCTTCGTGTTCAGTCGTTTTCTCACGTTCCACTCCGTTCGCACGCCACCCGCTTTCAGTCTCTCTACACCCCCAGATTCTGATGTCCGATCATTCCCTTGCGCCCGCCGCCCCCGCGGCCGCCCAGTTCGCCTGTAGCCCGCACCGCGACGGGACGAACGTGCAGGCTTTCCTGTTTCACCCCGACGGCACCCGCCCGCTGCTGTCAGACGCCGTCGACGCGGTCTCCGCTGACGCTCGCTCCGACCTGCTAGACCGCTTCGACGCGGCCGCGGCCGCCGAGGAGTACGCGTTCGACCGCATCGCGGCGGATCGCGACCTGATCGCCCAGACGGCCGTCGTCGTCGCGGCGACGCCCCGGCTTGCCGCCGGCTTGGCACTGGAACGACTCGGGCTGACTGTGGTCTCCACCGGCGAGGATGAGTCCCTGTTCGTGTACAGCGCCGGCACCGGGCGCACCCACCGGATCCCCCGCGTCGCGAAGATGGAGTTCGAGGACCTCCTGCAGTTGCTCGGCCCGGACCGCGCCGCCTTGGCGGTGCGGAAGCGGAACGGGTCCTCGCCGCCGGGATCCGCCGAGTTCAAGGAAGTGAAGGAGGCGCTGGCGCTGGCCGCCGCGACCGCCCCCCGCAGCCGCGACGGAGGCCGCGGCCGCGGCGTTTGGCCGACCGCGGATGCGAAGCCGCTCATCAACGACGGCGGGAGCGTCTACCGCTACGACGGGGACCGCACCGTCGACCACGACGCGCACGACGTCGACGGCCGGCCGGTGATCCGCGGCGGCGGCGTCTGGGCCGGGACGGGTCTCCGCGGCGCCTTGGACGGGATGGACGACGCCCGCGCCGCCGCCGCGTATGGCCGGCTGGAAGGTCTCCTCGCCCAGTGGCGCTGGACCACGCCGGGCGGCGCGGCGCTCGCCGCCGCGTTGATCGTCGCCACGTTCGTGCAGGCCGTGCTGCGGTTCCGCCCGCGGGTCGCCGTGGTCGGCGTCACGAACTCCGGCAAGACCACGTTGGTCGAGAAGATCCTCAAGCCGCTGTTCGGCGGACCGGCCGACTGGGCCCTGATCTTCGACGACGCGACCGCCGCGGGCGTGCGGCAAAGCGTCGGCGACGACTCTCCCCCGCTGGTGCTGGACGAGTTCGAGAACGAGGAGCAGCGGGGCGCGGTGCTGAAACTGCTGCGGTCCGCGTCCCGCGGCGCCCGGATGGTTCGCGGGACCGCCGGGCAGATCGCCCACGCGATCGAACTGCGGCTGCTGGCGTGGGTGCTGTGCATCGAGGCCGGGGATCTGCCGGCCCAAGACCGCAACCGGCAGATCGTCCTGTCCCTCGACGCGCCCGACAAAGACTCGGCGGCGCCGGTCGTTCCCCCGGTCGCCGAGCTGTACGAACTGCGGACGGAATTGATCGCCGCCGCGGTCTGGGCCGTGCGGTCCGCCAACGGGATCGCCGACCGGATCCAGACGCCGTGCCCCGTGGGGGTCGACCGCCGGTTGACGGAGTCGCTCGCCCTCCCGGCGGCGTTCGACGCCGTGCTGCGGGGCGGCGTGGAGGTCGACGACGCCCGGGCGCGTTCCTCGCTGGAGACGTTCCTGGCCGGGCTCGGCGACGCCGAGCCCGCCGACACCGGGCGGGATCTGCTGGACGCATTGTGCGCGGCGCCTGTCCTGTTCGACGGCCGCAAGTACAGTGTCGGCGAGTTGGTCATGATGCGGTTCGGGCTGGCCAAGATCCCGGTCGGTCCGCGTTCCAGCGATAAGAAAGACGTGGACCGGGCTCTCGGCCTGGCGGGACTTCGGGCGGTGGGCCGGCGCGGAAAGAGCGCCGATTCGTCGGCGAAGCCGCCGGGCCTGCTGGTGACCAACGCCGCCGGCAACTTCCTCCTGCCCGGCACGCCGTGGGACGGGATGGACCTGAAAACCGTTCTCCTCCGCGTCGAGGGCGTGTTTGCGGACACGCAGCGGATCAACGGGCGCCCCGACCGCGGAGCGCTCGTCCCGCTGGACGTGCTGGACCTGAAGAACGACGACGTTGAAGATCAGAAGACAAAAACGCGTCTCCGGGCCATGCGGAGCGAAGACTGATCTCGATCGTCGTTCGGTCGAACCCGAGCCCGCGGGCGGGAACTACCCGTCCGTGGGCCTTTTCGTTACATAGACGCCCGCGGCCGTAGCCGGCCTGCAACAACGTAAACCACGAAGGCGGAGTAGTTTACCCTCATTTGTTACAGTGTTACGACGTTTCAAGTAAAAGAGATCGCTGAGAGAGTCCTTTACATTCTAAGCTCTCTCTCCGGATACGCTGTAACGGCGTAACAGTCAGCTGACTCTTGGGTGCGTCGACGGCGCCGGGGCCCCGCGGGGGCAAAGCACGGGCACACAGGGAAAGTGAAGGGATTCCCTCAAGGCATACTGCCCTGTGGCACCGCGAAGCAATCTCTGGCGCCGGATGTCTCTCCGCAGGACTGACGTTTCGCGAAACTCAACGCCCTGACGGCATTGATGCAAGGCGCGAGCCTCGCCGAACGGTAGTTTGCCGGTGTGACCGATGTTGAGCCCCCCGCCGAAGGCTCCGACTGGTCGGCCGTCGCCGCCAGATTGGCCGACGCGGTGACCGCAGTCTTCGGGTCGCAGAGAGCCGCGGCGGCGGCGTGCGGCGTCGGGCAGTCGGCCGTCAGCAAAACGCTGAGCGGCCGGGTACGCCCGTCGGCGGAGTTGTTGCGGGCGCTGGCGCTGCGGGGCGTGGATGTGTCCGCGATCCTCGCCGGTCTGCAACCCACCCTGGCGGCCGTCCCGCGATTCGGTCAGTTCCTCTTCGGACCGCCGGGTGCCGCGGGGGTGGATCCCAGCGGGCTGTTCGCGGCGCCGGTGGAGTTCGTCGTCCCCGGCGCCTACGCGGTGCGGATCGACACCGCGACCGCCGAAGCGGTTCTCGGCGGCGAACACGCCGATCGACCACGCGCCGGCGACACGCTGGTGGTGATGACCGACGCAGCCGCGGCCGTTCGCCTGGCGGAGGGGCGGTCTCCTTCCGCCGCCGGTCGGACCGCGGTCGTCCTGCCCCCGCCGGTGGTGCTGCTGCACGGCGCCCCGGTCCTGTCCTTCCTCCATGTGGTCCGGCTGGCGGGTTCCGCCGAGGATGTTTCGTTGCGGGATACGCTTTGGGCGGAGCGGGTCGAACCGGCCACGGCGTCGGCCCCGACGACACCGGCGACGCTGCGGGCGGTGGGGTACGTGGTCCACCGCAGCGGGCCGATTCGGCCGCTCGCCGGTAGAGACGCGGTGCTCATGGATGCCGTTTCCCCCCGGCGCATTAAGAATCCTGAGCCGGGTAGCTGTCTCACTGGGGCGGATCGCCCGGATCCGTAACGCTGCATTGCGGTCGCGATACGTGCGGACAGCCGACCGCAGACGGCCTTCGACCTAGCACCGAGGCGGAGCAACCGAAGTTGCCCGGCCGGTCGCCTCGCACCGCCGGCACGGCGGTCGTAGTGACGGATTTGTCGACGGCGGTCTCTTTCGCCGCGTCCCTTCCCCCGCCGGTCGTGCTGCTGGCCGGCGTGCCGAGGCCGTCGACGTCACATACGCTCCAGGTAGCGGCCCCAGCGGGATCCTTCCCCGATTTGCGGGCCGCTTGGGCGACGCCGTTCGCCGGCCCCGCAGACCTCTCGCTGCCCGTGATCGGGCCATCGCAGGCGATCGGCTGAGCCGTCTGGCGGGCGGGACCAGTGTAGCCGGTCTGGATGCTCTCCCGCCTGCAGCGGGCGGCTCGCGACGTTCGTACCGAAGTACATCCCGCTTCCTCTCGGTGTTCTATGGCGAATGTTCGTGTGCCGTTGCGGCGTTCAGGTCCGACCTCTGTGGAGGCCAGGTGGAGTCCGCACTACTTCAGCACAGCGACGTGAGCGACTGCGGTATATGGGTACAACTTCCGGGGCCATCGTGTCGAAACCAGTGTGCCTGCAAGTGGGCCGAATCACCGCGTCGATCGAACTGACCTGTCTCAGCGGTCCCCGGTCCGCATTAACCGGCGACTGCCACGGCGGGGGCTGACCCTATGGCCCGCAGCGTCGTATCCGCAGGTAGGCGCACTCCGCGCCTGTCGCTTGGCTTGAGCTGTCACCCAGTGGCCCGTTATATCGCTTCGGGACGCCCCCCGGCACCACGAGCAGAGCGTCTTCGCTCCGGCGTCTTTTGTATGCTCCTACGTCCCCAGTCGGACCGGTCCGTACAGTATGCCCCAGTGAAGCACAGGCTGCGTGGGTCGTCGAAGCCCACGGCGAGCCGTATTGGTAGCCTCAAGGTGGTCGAGTACCGCCCGTCTCCGAAATCGTAGAGCGTCCGACTATAGCTTCCAAAGTCGCAGTGCGTCTCCGATCGCGCTGACGCTGGACAGGTTCATCGCGGCGGCGGCGAGCATCGGGGAGAGCAGCCAGCCGGTGAACGAGTACAGCAGGTCCACGGCGACCGGGACGCCGGCGGCATCTTAGACGGGGGCGACGAAGCGGAGTTTCAACGACCCCGCCGGCGGACGGATCTGACCTTTGGGCACCCCGAGAACCATCCTGGCGAGCGGAGGGGACGTTCTGCCATCGGGTTACGCGGCCCGTCGGCGTCCGACTCGCGAGCGCTTCTCCCCGTAGCGCATAGGCACGGTGGTCTCGGTCGCCCCCGCCCGCGACAGGATCGGTTGGACGCCCGCGGCGCCGGCGCCGGCGGTCGCCACGGGTCGTCAATGGATTACGCTGAGGGCTTGCACCTCGCCCGAAGAGCTTGCACTTCGCCCGCGGAGGAGGATCGGACCGACGATTTTCGGCCGTTCCCCTGGCAGCCCGCTTCCTCCTTTAGACAGACACCATCGTGGCGGCCTCCGCCCCCACCGCAGTTCGGCCACCCGTATGACCCCGTTGTGCACGGTTCGGTCGACCAGGAGGATCCGGGCCGGCCATGGTGGGGCTGCCCCGGCGAGCATCCTCGTCCCGCGCAGGGTTCCCCCGTGACTCTCACCGCCGTCCGGCGCTGCCGGGCCGACGATGCAGTCTGGAGGATGTCCCCGCTCCCCTGGAGGTTCCGCTTGGAGCGGAGTGGCCGCACGCCGGAACTTGCACGTCGTTACCGTCGGCCGCCATGCTCCGCCGCAAAGTTCTGACGCTCCCGCCTCCCGCCGACATGCCAGTATCCACGCCTCGCCGAGATGCGCTCCGCATCCTGGCCGCCGCCGTCGCCGGGGTGACGGCGGGTCGTCTCGCGGGAGCTCGCGGTCCGGCGGGGCTGTCGGCGGCGTCGGATCTCGTCCCGACGTTCCGGTCGACGCTCGCGGCGGCCGGGTGGACCGCGGACGCGGTGGACGCCGTCGGCGGGCTGCTGGCCCCGTACCTCGCACTCGTCGCAGAGGCCGACCCGAAAGAGCCGGATCGGATCGCGGCCGAACTCGGGCCGCTCAGTGGTTCGCGGCGTTCGATGGCCCTGCTCGCCGGGGCGCCGGAGTTCGCGACGCTGCTGGCGGGTACGCCCGACCCGGACGCGGTCGCCCGCTCCCTCGACGACGCCCGGACCGACGAAGACCGCGGGCGGATCGGCGGCCTCTACGCGGTCCGGCCGGGGGCCGAGGCGGTCGCGCTCGCCGAGGCCCTCGCCGTCCACCGCGAACTTATCCTCGACCTCGGGCGGCGGGGGGTGATCGCCGCGGAGCGGTTCTTTCTGTTCCCCCGTGACGATCGCGGAGATGCGGACCGGCGAGACGCGGTTTCCGAGTACGACCGCTGGCTCGACCGGCTGTTCTCAGACGCCCTGCGGCGGGACCGCGGTCGGCAGGCCGGTCCCCTCGCCGACGCGCAGCTACTCGCGGGGGAACTGGGCACGTCGCTGCGTCGCCGGCTGATCGACGACGAACGGTTCCGCCGGACCTTCAACCGGGACGTCTGGCCGAAGTACGAGCGGGCAGTCCGGGACGGTCATATTGCCGCGCCCGACGCCATCTGGGAGCCCGGCATCTTCGAACTGCTCGCCCGCCGCGACGGCAAAGCGCTGTTGGCCCGGTGGGGCTCCCTCGCTGTCCACCTGCTGGGCGAGAACTCCCCCTGCACGGCGCCGGGGGCCGACGACGCGATCGCCGGGGCCCTGCTGCGGGGCGACAACGACACCGTCAAGGCCCTCATGGACTACGGCGATAAACCCGCGATGATCCACCTACTGACGCGGCGACACATTTCCGACGACACGCGGGCCGCAGCCTTGAAGAACGTGACCCGCGCGGGGTCGGGGCCGGCGCGCTGCTCGACCGCTACAAAGGGTACACCGGGTCGGCGCTGGCCGAGGAGGTCGGTCCCCCGCCGTCGGGGCCGGCCACATGGCTCCCGCTCTACTACACCCTATACGAGGTTCCGAAAAAGCTGGCGCAGGGTCGTCCGGTGTCGGCCCTTGACTGGACGTTGGCAGTCGCCGACCCCGTGCTGATGTTCGCCGGGCCGCTGAACCCCTCCGCGGTCGTCAAAGAAGGCGGCAAGGCGGCCGTGAAGCAAGCCGGGAAGGCCGGGATGAGGGAAGCAAGCGAGGTCATGGTTCAGAAGCTCGGCACGGCGGCCGTCAAGAACCTGACTGGCAGGGGATTTCGAGTCGCCGCGAAGGAGGCGGCGGATTCGGCCGGCACCTATCTCAGCCGCGAGGTGCTCTCCGCCCTCCAGCGGGAGGCGGCAGAGAAACTCGCGCGATACGGGGCGGTCGAGATTACCGGACCAGTGCGGCTGGCATTCAAAGGCACTCAAGCCACGGGGGCGGGACGCAAACTGTTCAAGGCGGTCACGAAGCTGGAGGCGAGACTGTTCATGCGGCGGGACGGCCGGGTAATCGTGCGATTCGACAGGCTCGCGGCGTCGTACGCCCCGCTGCTGTACACCGTCGCCGAGGACGTGGTCGTGAGCGGGAGCCTCGAGTCGATCTCCCGCACCGAGGCAGCCGAGGCGGACGTCGAAAATCTCGCCGAGCTCGCCAGTTCCGTCGGCGAGTCCGCGCGAAACTGGACCCGCGACGATCTCCCGACGTTCAACGCGGCGACGTGGTGGGCGGTCCTGCTCACCGACGCCTCCGATCTGCTCGGTGACGAGGACGCGACGGGGGCCGATCGATGACCAGTCCTCGCCTCAGGGTCGCCCTTTGGACGGCGTTCTTCGCCATGACCCTCGCCCCGGCGGCGGACGCGGGGGTTTGGGACCGACTGCTACGGGGGGCGGCGAAGACGGCCGACGACGTGCCGCTGTCGGCGGCTGACGACGTGGCCGCGCGTCTGGCGAAGAACGACGACCTCCGCGACGCTGCGTTGCGCCGGCTCGGCCACACCGCGGACGACGCGGCCGACCTCCGGCGGCTCCGCGGTCTGTTGAACGGGGCCGATCCGGCGCTGGTGCGATCGCTGGACGACCTCGCCCCGGCCGAGCGGCAGGCGGCGATGGTCCTCGCCGAGGGCGGGGCTTCGCTCACGCGTACGGTCCCGGACGTGGGCCTCCGGGGCGGACTGCTGCGCCGCGGCGGGGCGGACCTCGCCGCCGGTCTCGGGGTGGCCGGCGACGACGCGGCCCGCGCCGCGGTCAAGCTGGACGCCGGCCTGCGCGGCGGCACAGTCGTGGTCCCGTCCGGCGTGCGCGCGGTCACGCTCGAAGACTTCGGGACGTTCCTCACGGGCGGCCCGAACCGCTGGAAGTTCTGGGACGAAGCGGTGCGGCCGCACTGGAAGCAGTGGGCCGCGGGCGGGGCCATGGCCGCCCTCCTCGCCGCCCCGGACGAATGGGTCGACGAACTCGGGAACCTCACGGAAGAAGGCGCCCGCCGTCTGATTCAGTACGTCGGCGAACCCATCGCCGGCGCGATTCGCGGCGTCGCCGGGGGGACGCAGGACGTCGCCGACGACATCACCGAGGCCGTCGGGGACGCCGTCAGCGAGGGGGCCGCCGGCGCGACGGCAGCCTTCGGCCTGATCCTCGCGGCCTGCGTCGGGGCTCTCGTCCTGCTCCTCGTCGCCGTTGGACCGGTCCGCCGGTTCCTCGTCCGCCTCCTGCGTAGTTCCTCGAACGACCGTCGCTCGACCTGACCCCTGAGCTCCAGTAACTCCCGAACATCGACTCCGAACGCACCAAGAGTTTTGATCGACAGCACGAACGACTCCGCGAATTCCACAGCTTCCACAGATGCGCCGGTGCCGGCCGCGAGATCTGGGGGAGGCAGCCCGCCCCGTCGGCCCGGGGTACTCCGGTTCGCCGTGTACGGCCGGAAGGCCGCGGGGAAGACCTGCGTGCTGGCGGCGTTGTCGATGGCCCGCCGGCCGCACCCGGGCAAGTTCACTGTGTCCCCGCTGCCGCCGGACGATCCCGCGACCGAGGAGGTGATGCGGCGCGGCAAACGGGCGATGGCGGAGGCGACGGCGGCGATCGGCCGGAAGGAACTCCCCCCGCCGACCGACGAGGACGAACCGAACCTCGTCTACCAGTTCGGTGTGAAGACGCCGTCAGGCGACTCGTGGACGCTGGAGATGGTGGACTACAGCGGCGAGTTGGTTGCCCCGGATAAGGTCTTCGACCCTGAAAGCTATGCCGCCAAGTTGCAGGACCACCTCGCCGAGGCGGACGGGCTTTTGGTGCTAGCGGGCGCCACGAGCGGCGCGGGCGGGCGACTCCGGAGACGAACTCGATCTCCTCAAGCAGGCCTACGAGGTCTTGGAAAAGCGGCTCAAGGACGGCGATTCCGGCGGTCTCCGGCTGCCGGTGGCGATGCTGTTGAATAAATGGGACCGCACCGGCCTCCCCTTCACCCCGCTGGTTACGCATGACGATCCGCCGGGCGGCGAAACGCCGGCAGAGCACGAATCGCCCAGAGACGGGGAGGAGGAGATCGACGGGGGCACGGACGTGCGGGTCGTGGAGGACTGGCTCGCGGCACACCCTTACCATCAGGAACTGGCCAACGTCCTGTCGAACGGCGTCAGCGAGAAGTCCGGGGGCGGCGACGGCACGAAGAACTTCGCCGTCTTCCCCGTCAGCGCGCTCGGCCGGTGCGAGACGGTGGAGGAGGTGATCGACGGGGACGCGGTCAAGATCGAGCGGCCGATCACCGTTAAGCCGCTGGCCTCCCGAGGACTGGAGGATGCGATCGTGTGGGCCGCCCGGCGGCACGACGAGTTGGCGGTGGAGGACTTGGAACGGGAGACGGGCAACCTCAGCTACTGGCGACCGTCCCCCCTGTTCGGGACGGACGCCGCGTTGCTGAAGCGGGCGGTGGGACTTCGCAGGACCGTGCCGAACCGGGCGCGACGGCAACGCATCCGCGACGCCCGCGGCCTCGTCTTCCTCAAGACGTTCACTCAGGCGGCCACGGCGGTCGCCGCGGTCGTCTCCGTGTGGATCGCCGGGGAGGCCCTTTGGGACCGTTCCACCCTCGCCGCCGATCGTACGCTGGTGGCGGACAGAGAGGCAGCCCCGGCGGCGGTCAGGGAAGCGGAGGATCGACTGATCGCCTTCGCCGACGCCGGCCCGCTGCGCCACGTCGCCCTCAAGTTTCCGTTCAACCCGTGGGGCGTGAGCGACGACGATCTGACGGGGCCGGTCGAGGCCGGTCGGGCTGAGCGTGAGCGGAGAGCGTGGGCGACAGTCCTCGCCGCCGAGGACGTGGATAAGCGGGCGGCGAGGGCGGAGGTCTACCTCGCCGGATACCCAAACGGCGGGAACGTCGAGGAGGCGAAACAGATCGTCGGCACCATCAAAGAAGCCCGCGACGACGAGGCGTTCGCGAGAGCGTCGTCCGGGGCGGACGTGGTGGTCCGCGGGGCGCGGGCGGCGGATTATCTCATGCTCGTGGAGTCCGGCGAACTACTCGGCAACCACTTCGGCGAGGCGAGCGGCCTCGTTCGCGAAGCCGACGAGGCCGAGGACCTGAAGGCCTGGGAGAGCATCCTCGGGGCGGAGTCGGGGCTGAGCGGGCCGCGCTGGCCCGCAGCTATCAGCAGGCGAGGCCGGAGGGCCGGTACGTCGCCGATGCGGACGCCGTGATTCTCGAGGAGGACCACGCCCGGGACGGCGCCGAATTCCAGCGGGTGATCACGACCGCGGCGGACGATCCGGTCCGCGGCGGGGAGGCGGCGGCCCGGTATCTCGGATCGTTCGACCGGACCGAAGACAGCCCCGGCCCCGCCCTCAGCGGGAACGCGGCGCGGACCCTCGTGGCGGACGGCGAACGGGTTCGACTGGAGCGGGAGAACGTCGCGTGGTGGGGCGAATTGCGACCGACGGCCGAACTGGTGCTGAAGCGGGTGGAGGGCGTGCAGCACCCGCGGGAGGAGGATTTGATCGCGCTGAAGTCATTACGGTCGGAGCGGATGAAGGAGCCGCACGCGGGGCAGGGCCCCGACGATCTGGTCAAGGAACTCGCCGCCCTGCGGAGGCAGGCGGACGTCGCCATTGCCAATGGCGACGATGCCGTGCTGGCGGGGTCCGTGCGGGAGGACTACCGAGAGTTTCTTCGGGACGGCGACCTCGTCCGGGCCGGAACTCTGTTGAATGCGAACCGCAGCCTGCCGATCGCGGAACTGATCGCGGAGTTTCCCACGGAGGCGCGGGATCGGCTGACGAAGGAACACCGGAAGTTGTTGGACGAGACATACTTCCCGGACGCGACGGAACTGGCCGAGAATTTCGAGGCGGCCGAACGGGACTGGGACGCGGAGCTGCGTATCGAAGGCGGCGAAGCCTTGTTCGCCCAGTTGAAGAAAAGCCATGACCGGGAACTGGACCAGCACCTCTACGAGAAGTTCCGCGAATACAAGAGCCCCGGGGACGCCCGGGAGTACCTGAAGCGGACCCCGCTGCACGCCATGGACGCGACGGTCGAGGCTTGGCTCGCCCACTCCGAGAGGATGAAGAAGCCGCTGGACTTGAAGCTCCGGGTCGACTCCGTCGACTTCGACAGACGTTGGCTGAATTGGTCGATGCCGGGCTGGAACGATACGACGCTGCTAATGACGTTGAGCGGGGTCGGCAAGCCGATTCCGATCAAAGTCGGTCCGGATCCGCCGGACCCTGCAAAGCCTTGGACGGTCGGCCGCGAGTACGATTTCCGGGCGAGGGCGACAGATCGAAGTCGACTTCACCGGCAAGATCTGGGAGGACGACTGGCCCTCGGGAGATGAGCCCGGCGGCCGGTTCAGCGGCAAGTTCCTCGTCGCTGATCTCGCGAGCGGCGGCGCGAAGCTCGACTTCAAAGGCGATGGCTTCACCAACGTGGTGCGGGTCAGTCTGCAAGGCTTCCCGACCGAACCCGCCTTGACCGCGTGGAGGGACGACTGATGCCGAACCCGCAACCCGCCCTGTTCGACCCGGACCGGCCGTTCATCATCGCCCACACCCCGAGGGCCGGCCGTCACGGCCACGCCACGCTGCTCCCCCCCGGCCTCCTCGGCGGCGAGAACGAAACGTCGTGCCGTGCCGCGCTCGCCGCCGCCTCGGACGCGGTCCGCGACGCCCGCGATGGCGTGGGGGCGGCGGTCTCGCGGATCGTCTCGCAGCCCGACCCGCACGACCCGAGCCGGGTCCGGCGCGGGCCGGAGTGGTTGATCCTCGTGCCGCCCGCGGACGGAGCCGGGGACATCGACCTCGATCTGGTGAGAAACGACCTCGAAGGACGACTGGGCGTGCTCGGCGACGCGATCGAGAGGTTCGACTGGACGGCGGAGCGCGCGACGCCGGACGGGCGGAACTTCATGGAGTTCCCGCCCCTCGGTTCGAGCGACTTTCAAGACGTACGGGTACGCCCCGCGGCGACCGATCTACCAGCCTCGGCGGCTCCGCAGAGTTCCACCGGAGGCGACGCGGTCAGCAGGCCGTCTCGCGGTTTGCTGAGCATGGCCGCCCTTCTCGTCACCGCTGCGTCGGTCGTGGCGGCCTTCGTATTGCTGAACAGGCAGGAGTCGTCCGCCCCGCCCGACGATCGGCAGGCGGAGGCAGGCGTGGCGGAGGCGGACACAGCCGAGGAAGTTTCGCCGGTGGATTCGCTAATGCAGTTCTTCGGTGGATTCATAGAGCGTTCCGAATCTCCTCCGGCTCCGGATCCTCCGGCCCATCAAGCATTGGCGGACGCCGTCGGTGTCGCCACCCCGCCGGACGTCACTGATGAGAAGGTGCGGGGGAAAATCTCGGAACGGCTCTGTGAGTTACTTTTCCCGGACCTGCCCCGCGCGGAGTGGGCAGAGTTCCGCCCGCTGTCTGTGCTGCATGACGCATTGCAGCTGCACAAACCTGCGTCCGGCCCGCCCCCAGCCCCCCAGGAGCCTGTCGGGGGGGAAGAAGATCAATCAGCCCGGAGGGAAGACGAGCTGTGGAACGACGCCGAGTTCCTCGGCAAAGTCGCGGAACTCTTTACGACCTCGACGCAAGACTTCCCGCGGGGAATATCCAAGCCTGACGTCGACAGACTCGCGTGGATCGCCGGAACGCAGTGGGAACCCAAACTAGAGAAGGGCCTGAAGCAGTGGGGCCTGCTCCATCGGGGCACGCTGCCGACTCACGGCCGGGACATCTCGGCGGTCCGCGGCCTGATCGAAGATGTCTTGATGATCTCCGCGTCGGAAAAAGAATCGGCAGGAGATTCAGGCCCGTTATGGGTACAAGAGATGGCGGACTCTGCTGAAATTGTTCGGAAGGAACTTAGCAGGGGTGAGGGTGAGTGGCTCAAGAAATACATCGACGCCGAGGATCGATCCCCGGCGATCTTCACGCCGGCCGACGCCAAGGCTCTTTCGGACGCAGCGGAGGCCGTGTGGCGGATCAGGACTTCAAATATCAATGGCGGAAAGTTACGGGATGTCGAGACGCCGGGGGGCGGGCTGCTGACTGAGGTGAGAACCCTGTTCCCGGTCGGGGAAGACGACGTACTCGGCACTGGGCGAACGGAACTCGAACACTTGGCCAAACGTGGGAAGCCGCCGGCGGCCGCAGCGCTCGCAATATTCTTCGTGAACCTTCTCAGTGCTGCGCCTGAGAAGAGCCCCCCGGTCGGTGAGACTCCCGAAGGCTAAAGAAAAACTCGCCCCCGCCCCTTCGGGCGGAGGCGAGTCATCAGCGGAGACAGGACTTCAGTTTTCCGTACGCTCCTTGAAGCGATCGATCGCGTCACTCGCCTCACGGCGGTTCAGCTCCTCCGCGGTGGTCACGCCGAGGCGACGCAGTTCTGCGGTCAGGTCGGCCCCAGCCCGGCGGGAGAAGGCGTGCAGCGCCCGCACCTGCTTCTCCGTGCACGGCAGACCACCGCGACCGTTTCGGGCGTGGCCGTTCGCGGAGCCGTTCCGCCGCACGGCCCCGGTCGGGCGCCAGCGGTCTTCCTGCAGGTCGTCGTTGGGAGTCACGCCCAGTTCCTCGTCCACGGCGGCCCGCAGCGTCTCGAAGCACCCGCGGACCTGCCGCTTCAGTTTCTCCGGGTCCTTCAGCACGTCGGCGGGCAACTCGATCTCGACGTTCACCATCGCCCCGCGGCTGCCGTAGTCCGGCTGGCCGATCTTGCGGGACAGGCCCGCGTTCAACTTCAGCATGTTCTCCTCCTTCGAGTTCGGAATGAGCGTGGGTCAGGCGACAAGCGAGCCGAGCCGCTTCAACCCGGCCAACGGCGCCGGTGACGGCCCGGTTCCGCTTCTTGAGCTTGCGGAGGTCCGTTGCCAGCGAGCGGGCCTCGCCGGCCGCTTCGGACAACGTGCTCCCCAGCGTGGCGACCCGTTCCAACAGGGCGTCGTGGTCCGGGCCTTCGACCGAAACGCGGCCGGGGACGCTCCGCGTTCGACGTTCGCCGCGGACGCCGCTCGCCGGGGATTCGGATTCCCCCCGGCGCATTAACTTTTCTCCGGATTCTTCGGCGGCGGCGGTTCTCGGCGGGGCGGTTCGACGTGCGGACCGAGAGATCGCGGGGGCGGTCTCCGTCGCGGTTAGCCGTACGGCGTCCGCCGCCGGGACCGGGTCGCCGGCCAGCGTGGCGAACACCACGGTCGTCGGCGCCCGGCCGCCGCTCGGTTCCGCGGTCGCACATCGCACCGGTTCCTCCGGCCCGTACAGCGAGAGCTCCGTGCACCCCGCGGCGAGGGCGCGGGTCAGAAACCGACGGTCTGCGACGCAGACCGCCTCGCCACGAACGGCGGAGTCGGTCGTCGCCAACTCCACCGGCGCACCGCCGTCGTCGGCCGCCCGGATGAGGAACACGCCATCCTTCGTTTCCAGCGTGACCGGCTTCCGCTCGTCGCCGGCGCCGGGCAGGCGGTCCAGCCGATCGGCGAGGAACGCCGCGTCGGCCGCGGACAACGTCGCGGTCGCTTTCGGCTCGCCGGCGGGGACGACGCGGTCGAGGTCCGGGAACCGGGCATCGCGGGCTTCGGTCGCCCAGATCGTCCAGTCGCCGCACGACAACACGACGACGCCCGAGGCTTTTCCGCCGGGTGCGAACCCCAGCCGCACCTCCACGTTCCTCAGCGGAGCGACGGACAACGCGTGCGGGGCGGGCAGCAGGACGGGCTCGTCGAAGGCGAACCGGAACCCGCGGGCGATCAGGAGGCAGTGGCTGTCGGTGGCTTCGATCCGGCCGCCGTGCGGGTCCAGCCGGACGCAGCCGAGGGCGTAGCGGGTGGATTCGGTGTCGGTGACGCCGCAGGCGGCCCGTAGCGCACCGCCGAAGGCGGCGCCGGGGTCGCTGAACTCCGTGATCGACGGCGGTTCGAAGTTCACTGCCCGGTCCCGCCCGTTCTTCTCCAGCGTGCCGCGGGCGCTGCGGGGCACGCCGCGTTCGTCCCAGTTCGCGACGACAGCGGTGCCGCCGTCGCACTCGGACAACTGCACGTCGCCGGACTTCGCGGCCCCGGCGTCGGCCAGCAGGGCGAACGGCAGGATCAGCCCGGCAGACGGGCGAGTCGCCGGGGATGAGCAAGCTGACGCCGCGACCGTCGGGGCCGACGGACGTGAGGCGGGTGCCGCCGTCGGCGCCGGCGTCGATGCGGACTGGCGGGCCGTCGTCGCGGGCCTTCAGCCCGAGGTGTTTCTTCAGCGCCGTGCGGAAGCCGTATAGCGTCCGCCGGGGCAGCGTGATCGGGGGCATGCGGCCCTCTCGTGTTCAGGATGGATTGGATGGGGAAAAGGCCGGCGGCGGGGACGAACCCGCCGCCGGTCGTGACGCGGACGCTCCGCTTTGTCAGTGGAACGCGACGCCGGGTCTGCCGTTGCGATGCACCTTCGCACCGGCGGGAGGCGTCGACGGCGTCCCAGTCGATGGGGCCGAGGTCGTCGTCGAGGTGGGTGAAGGACGGCGGGCCGTCGATCTGGAAGCCCATCCGGGCGATCTCGCCGACGCTCTCGCCGGTGACGGCCGCGATCCGGCGGTTCAGTTCGTGCTGGGGCATTGGAAGCTCCTGTTCGTGAAATGTTGAAGTGGGAAAGGAAGAACGGCGGGCCGGCGCTGATGCCGACCCGCCGCTCGGGGGGGTGAAGGTGGGAGTGGCGCTGGGCGCTCAGCCCAGCGGGTTCAGCAGGTTGCGGGTGAGCCAGTCGGACCTCCGCGGCCAACGCCTCGCTCCGCAGCGGGAACGGGCCGAGGACCGGCCCGCCGCTGGGGGAGAGATCAGCCGTCCAACCGCCGTGCGGGTGCGGCTCGACATGGCTGGCGCGGGCGATCCGACAGCTGCCGATCGCTTCCGTTTCGATCAGTTCGCCGTACAGCCCGCGAGCATCACCGCCGGGACTGACGAACAGCTCCTGCAGACGCCGCTCATCGCGGACTCCGCAGGACGCGGCGCCGCGGGGCGTCGGTCAGCATCGGATCGAGAGCGTCGGCGACGCCCGCCAAGCCCTCGCGCACGCGATCCTGCAGCCAGCCGACGCCGGTCGTTCGCTCGCAGATCCGCGGGGTCCACGCCCCGCATCAGCCCCTCGGCTTCGGCGACGACCGCGACAGTTCCTCGTTGCCGCCGACGCTGAGCCGACGGAAACGGGCGAAGAACTCGGTGAGGTTCTCGACGGCGGAGTCGCGGAACACCCGCGGGCCGCCGTTCTCGCCGCCGGTCAGGCGTTCGCGGAGGTGTTCGACCAACTGGGCGAGTTCCGTGGCGAACGCCTGCTCGGCCAACTGCACGGCCTGCTCGAATCGCTGCCGAACCCGGTCGCATTCCTGCTGATACAGGCGGGGCGAGAGGCGACGCAGGTAGTCGGGCGGCTCCACCGCGGGCAGGTCCCACGACAAGCCGAACAGCGGCGCCAGCGAGGGCGGGTAGTCGGCCGGGTCGAACAGATCGCCCAGCCGCCGACGGGCGCGGGACACCAGTTCGTCGCGGTGCCGGTCCACGTCCGCGGCAGCGTCGGACAGTTCCGCCTGTAGCTCGCTCATCCGCCGCTCGAAGGCCGGCAGATCGGTGCGGGGCAGCAGACGGACGCCGTTCTCCGGGTACGGCAGGCTGGCGCTCTTCCAATGCGACACCGCCGCGTGACGCACCTTCGAGGCCGTCCGCAGGGCCGGGATGCTTGGTGTCCAGTAGCTTCTTGCTGGCGGACAGGCTGCCGGACTCGGCGTCGAAAGGGGACGCTGCGTCCTCCTTCTGCTCGGCGGACAGCGTCCGTCGCAAACCGGGCCAGCTGACGTGCAGCCGGACCGCGGCGGCGTCGGCCCGCAGACGGTCGGCGGGATCCCGTTCGACGTGATCCCGCTCCTCGTCCAGCACGGTGACCTCCGCGGCCCCGTGGTCGGTCTCGGCGTCGGGCAGGTCTCCGTCGTCGTGGGTTCGCCCGCGTCGCGGCGGGCTGATCAGCAGCGTCATCGGCGGCTCCTATGGGTGGGAAATGAGAAACGCCCCGGCGGACTGCCGGGGCGTGCGAAAGCAAGGTGCGTCGTGGGCCGCGTCAGTTCAGCGAGTAGCTCTCGCCCGGCGGCTTCCGCTGCGTCTTGCGGCGGGGTCGCGGTTGATCGCCGGATTGCTTCCGATCGCGATACCGGTACGGGCCTGCCGCCCTCGGCGTCGAGGCAGCGACCGCTCGCCCACCGCCGCAGCTTCGCCAGCTGCTCCCGGCCGCTCTCGCTGACGGGGACGACGTAGGAGGCGGCTCGGGCCAACGGTACGTTCAGCAGGGCGCTCAGGCGGCAGCAGGACTCGATCTCCGCCCCGGTCCAGCCGTCGTCGTCCGCCGGAAGGTCGTCGGCATCGATACCGTACTCCGCCCGGTAGCGGTCCCAGATCAACGCCCGCTCCTCGGCGGCGGGCAGGTCGAGAAAGAACGTGGCGTCGAACCGCCCGCTGCGGGTCAGCTCCGCCGGCAGCTTCGATGCGTCATTGCTGGTCGCCACGGCGAACACGCCCCGCGGGCGGTCCGCCAGCCAACTCAGCAACGTGCCGAGCATCCGCGTGCCGACACCGCTGTCACTGCCCGCCGCCGTTCGTGCCGGCGAGGGCCTTCTCGACCTCGTCGATGAACAGCACGCAGGGCGACATCGCCTCCACCGTGGCCAGGGCCCGCCGCGTGTTCTGCTCGCTTTGTCCCACGAGGGAACCCATCAGGCCGCCGATATCGAGCGACAGCGTGGGCCTTCCGACCTCGCTGCCCAGAGCTTTGGCGAACGCCGATTTTCCAACTCCGGGCGGCCCGAGGCAGAGTACGCCCTTGGGTTCGGCGTGCGGGTGTTGGTTGGTCAACGCGGACCGACAGAAGTCCTTGAGGGCGCTCAGCCCGCCAAGGGCGCCGAAGCCGGCGCCGTTGCGGTGCAGGGTCAGCGGACCGCCGCCCTTCATCTCGCGGGCTTTCATCTCCCATAGCGGGTCTGGATCGAGCCGTCCGTGACGGACTAACGAGAGGGCAAAAGCGTTCTCTGCCTCGCCGCGGGTCAGACCCGCCGCGGCGTCCAGCACCGGATGCAGTTCCTCGGGCAGCTCGCCCGGCTCGGTGGCGACGCCGCGGGCGACGGCGTCCAGTTCCTCACGCGACGGGAGCGGGTGGGCCACCGTCACGAAGTCCCGCTTTAGTTCCGCGGGCAGCTCGCCGGTCGGCTGGATCAGCACGAGATGCGTGCGCCGGGTCTTGCCGGCGGCCAGCGAGGTCCTGATCGCCGCCAGCAGCTCGGCGCTGTTGAAGAACCTGTGGGCGTGGAGCATCGCCAGCACGCTGGGCGTCTCGCCGTCGCCGCTGCTGGGCAGCGCCTTCACCGCGGCGAGCGGGTCGGCCGGTCCGTCTTCGCCGCCGTCGGCGGCCCATGTGGCCACGTTCCAGTTCCGCTCGCCGCACAGGCGGGCGAGATCGCGGAGGACCTCCTCGGGTTCGTCACTCGTCACCAGCACGCCGGGGAAGGCGGCGGCGATCAGCTCGGCGAGCTTCGTCGCCAGCGTCTCGGCGGGAACCTGTTCCGGCGTGGAGACGCCGGAGACGCCGGAGACGCGGAAATCGGATGAAGTTTCTCCGCCGGGGCGGGCGGGGCGACCGCCGCCGCTCCGACGTGGGCGGGACCGGCCGCGATCGCCAGAGTTCTGGTGGAAGTCGCGTCGACCGCGTCTCTCGCGTCTCCGGCCGCCGCCGGGCGGGTTCGTGCCCCGCGTGGTGTCGCTCATGGGCACCTCCTTCTCGTGATGTTTGGGAGTGAGGAAGAGATGGAACGCCGGCCGTGGGGCATTACGTCCGCAGCCGCTCCTGTTCGCTGACGGTCTCTGTCGCGTGGTACTCAGGGGTCAACCGCTCGGCGGCCTTCGCCCCGACCACGTCCTCGTATGGCTTCGACGCCGCCCGGCAGGCGGGGCCGGCAAAGCCCATGGTCTGAACACTCGTCTCGCCCTCGGGCGTGACGTTGATTTCGATGCGGGGATTCATCAGACGAGCCCCCCGTAGCTGTTTCCGGCGGCGCCGAAACCCATCGGTCCCAGCGGTGACAGTCAGCTTGATCCCGCCGTCGGGCAGCGGGGTCTCGGCGATGCGATGGCCTCGCTGTTTCGCTTGCAGCTTGGCCGCCTCGATGGCGTACGCCTGCCTCAGCCGACCGAGGAAGGCCTCATCGCCCCACCGGCCGTTGTAGGTGTCGCTGCAGCGTGGTGCCGTCTTCCTGGACGACGATGGGGTACACGAACCCCGGCGGGCGAACGGCGAGGCCAGCGTGTTCGGCGCCGTCGAAGAACTTGACAGACTCTTTCTTCGGCTCCGGCAACTTCAGCCGGACGCAGGCGGCGTGAATCGCCGCGGCGTCTTTCAGCTTCGTCTCGATCGTGACGACGTGGCTCATGGGGCCACCTCACTTTCGTGTTGGGTAAGTGGACGGAAATGCGGGCCCCGCTAGGGCAGCCGCAACGGGCGGCGGATCGGGTCCGGCGGGGGGCTGGTGTGTGTGGAAGGGACTTGCGGTGACGGACCGCGGAAGCGGCCGCGACTGTCGCGGCGGGGGCCGCGGTTTCGGTTGCGGTCGCCGCGGGGGCGACGGTCGGTGCGCCTGGGCGGCGGGGGCTTCACGATCCAAGCCCCCAGCGCAACCAGCCCAGCCCCGAGGGCCAGCAGCAGGACGGCGGGGAACAAGTCGTTCGCCCACGGGCCGGACGTACCGGCGGCGGCGAGCAGCGGGGCCGCGGGAATCGGCGGCGGGTCGGGCATCTGTGGCCTCCGACAGGGGAAAGGGGCCGGCGGGTAATCCGCGGCGTCACTCGACAGTGCGGCGGAACCGACCGACGTTTAGCGGGTGTGGAGTACCGGTGGCAGATGACGGGGCAGGTCCGCAAGCTGTGCGCTCCTCCCTCCGAGACGCCCGTGCTGACTCCCCCCGAGCTTCGCCCGAAGATGACCGTCCGCGGCCTGTGCGGCGACGACCCGGCGGAGGTCGTCGCCGTTGACGCCAGCCCGTCCGGCACCGTCACGGTGACGTACAAGGCTGACGGCCGGTTCGACCAACGCGTCTTCTATCCGGACGCCGAGATTCGCCTCGAAGTCGTCGAGGCCGGCGACGGGTGGACGTTCGGCGCCGATCCCGCCGCGTTCCTGCTGGCCGCTGAGGCGGAACGGATCGGCTTGGCGTGGCTGTTCGATCCTTATCTCGCCGTCCACTGCTCGCTGATCCAAGCCCTGCCGCACCAGATCACGGCGGTTTATCAGGAGATGCTGCCTCGCCAGCCGTTGCGGTTCGTGCTCGCCGACGACCCGGGGGCGGGTAAAACGATCATGACCGGCCTGCTAATCCGTGAACTCATCGCCCGCGGCGACTTGCGGCGGTGCCTTGTCATTTCGCCGGGCAGCCTCACGGAGCAATGGCGGGACGAACTGGACGAGAAGTTCTCCCTGAAGTTCGCCCTGCACCCGGGGTCCGCCGACGACGAGCTGGACTGGTTCGACCGCAACCCGCTGGCGATCGCCCGGCTCGACAGATTGGCCCGGAACGAGGATCTGCAAGCCCGACTGGAGCGAATCGACTGGGACCTCGTGGTGTTCGACGAGGCTCACAAACTGTCCGCGACCTATTTCGGACAGGAGGCGAAATATACAAAACGATACAACTTCGCTCAGCGAATCGGGCCGTTCACCCGGCACCTCCTGCTGCTCACGGCGACCCCGCACAACGGGAAGGAGGATGACTTCCGGCTGTTCCTGCGGCTGGTCGACCCGGACCGGTTCGAGGGCAAGAGTCGCGGCGGCGACGAGGTCGACAGCGGCCGGGCCGCCGCTAAAGATCTGATGCGTCGGCTACTGAAGGAGGATCTGCGGAAGTTCGACGGCTCGCCGCTGTTCCCGCCCCGCAAGTGCTACTCCGTCGCTTACGAACTCAGCCCAGCCGAAGCCGAACTGTACGACCGGGTGACGGATTACGTTCGTGACCAGTTCAACCGGGCGGAGCGGGCCCTGCCGGACGGAAAGGCGCGGGCGGCCGTCGGCTTCGCCCTCACGATCTTGCAGCGGCGTCTCGCCAGCAGCCCGGCGGCGATCGCCAAGTCCCTCACCCGCCGGCGGGAGCGGCTGGAGGCGACCCTCGCCGATGTCGAGGACGCCGAACGTACCGGCATGTTGGCGGCCTCGGCTCTGTCCCGCGACGCCGCCGCCGGCCGGCTGTTCGGCATCGATTTAGACCACCCCGATCTGCCCGAGGATTACGACGAACAGCCCGACGACCTGCCCGGCGACGAACTCGAAGCTCTCGAAGGCCATCTGATCGACCGCGCCAGCGCCGCCCGTAGCGCCGCCGAGTTGCGGACCGAGATCGCCGCCCTCCGCGAACTGGAAGCCTCCGCCGACAAGGTCCGGGTGCGGGGCACCGACACCAAATGGGAGGAACTGAGGGGGTTGCTGACCGAGGACGAGCACATGCGGACGCCGTCCGGCCGGCGGCGGAAACTCGTAATTTTCACCGAACACCGCGATACGCTCGACTACCTCGTCGCTCAGCTCACGACGCTGCTGGGGCGGGCGGAGGCGGTGGTCACCATCCACGGTGGCATGGACCGTAAGGCCAGGCTGGTCTCCCAGGACCGCTTCAACAACGACCCGACTGCCGAGATCCTCGTCGCCACGGACGCCGCCGGCGAGGGCATCAACCTCCAGCGGGCGTCGCACCTGATGGTCAACTACGACCTGCCGTGGAATCCGAACCGCCTTGAACAGCGGTTCGGGCGGATTCACCGCATCGGGCAGGCGGAAACCTGCCATCTCTGGAACCTGGTCGCCGAGGGCACCCGCGAGGGCGACGTCTACCAACGCCTGCTGGAGAAGCTCGTCATCGCCGGAAACGACCTCGACGGCAAGATCTTCAACGTCCTCGACCGCCTGCGGTACGACGGGCGGAGTCTCCGGCAGCTCATGATCGAGGCGGTCGTGAAGGCCGACGACCCAGCGACGGCCGAGGAAGTGCGTCGGGCGATCAAGAAGCCGTTCGACTCGTCCGAGTACAGCAATCTGATCCGCGAGCACGCCCTCGGCGACGACCGCTTGGACATGGCCCAGGTCCGGGCCGTGCGGGCGGAGATGGAGCGGGCCGACGCGCCGGCTCCAACCGCACTACGTCGCCGACTTCTTCGCCGACGCATTCAAACGGCTCGGCGGGCGTCTCCGCCCGCGGGAGACGAATCGGTTCGAGGTCCGGCAGGTGCCCCCAGCGGTTCGGGAGGAGGCCGTCGCCCGCACCGGGTCGCCTCTGCCGCCGGCCTACGAGCGGGTCACGTTCCACAGGGAAGCCGCGTCGCTCAAGGACCAGGCGACCGCGGACCTGCTCACCCCCGGGCACCCGTTGCTGGAGGCGGTTCTCGCCCTCACCGCGGTCGAAAATCGGGACGCCCTCACCGCCGGGGCGGTGCTGGTCGACGACCGCCGGCTGGACGGCGAACCCCGCGTGCTGGCCCTGCTGGACCACGTCGTCCGCGACGGGCGGGAGGACTCGCGCGGCGAACGGCGGGTGATCTCCCGCCGGGTGCTGTTCGTGGAACTGCTGCCGGACGGGTCCGCCCTGGACGCCGGGTTCGCCCCCTACCTCGACTTCCGCGCCGCCACCCCCGCCGAACGCGAGCGGGCATTTAGTTTAGAGTCCGTCGCCGCCTGCCGGGACGGGGCGGAGCGGCGGGCCGTCGAGATGGCCGTGGACGGCCCCGCCCGGGAGCACCTCGCCGAAGTCCGCGACCGCCGCGTCGAGCGGGTCGAGCGGACCCGCGAGGCCGTCCAGAAGCGGCTGAAGTGGGAGATCATGCACTGGGACGGACAAGCCGCCAAGCTCCGCCGGCAGGTGGCGGACGGCGCCGGCCGGCCGAACGCGGCTTCGCTCGCCTCCCGCTACGCCAACCGGGCGACGGAGTTGAAGGGCCGGCTGGACGCCCGCTTGAAGGAGCTGGACCGGGAGGCCCAAGTCGACCAACGCCCCCCGCGGGTGATCGCCGCGGCCCTCGTGATGCCCGCCGGACTGGTGGCGGAGGAGCCGCCCGATCCCGTCACCGTCCGCGATACCCGCACCTCCGAACTTGCCGCGATGGCGGCGGTGGCGACGGCGGAGGAGGCACTGGGCTTCACCGTGGAGGACGTCTCGAAACAGAACGGCCTCGGGTACGACCTCACCAGCCTCGACCCGGCCACGGGCACGCAGCGGTTGCTGGAAGTGAAAGGTCTGCGGCCGGGCGCGGACCTTGTCACGCTGATGCGGTCGGAGGTGATCGCCGGCCTGAACCGCCCGGATCTGTGGTTCCTGGTGATCGTGGAGGTGGATGTCGCCCCCGACGGCACGGTGACGACCGGCGAGCCGTGGTACGTCCCCGGCCCGGCCGACGACGCCGCCCCGTCCGGCCACGCCGCCAGCGTGAACTACAGCGTGGCGAAGTTCCGCGCCCGCGGCGTCTCGGCGGCGGAGACGGTCTGACCGGCCGCCCGGTTCGTCTGCTAGGATGCCCCCATGGTCGCCCCCGCCGCCCCGCCGCTCGCACCGTCGGCCCCGTCCCGTGGGTCGACAGGCTTCGTCACCGCCGCGAACTTCCTGCGGCGGGAGGAGACCGCCTTCGAGCGGTCCGAATGGATCAACGGGAAGGTCCGACCCATGCCCGGCGCGTCCATCCAGCACGAGGCCCTCGCCCCGGAGTTGCAGTTCGCGCTGCGGGCGGCGTTCGCCGGGCGACCGGCGCGGGTGCTGGGGTCGGACATGATGATCCGCGTGCCGGACGGCCCCTACTACTACGCCGACGGGTGCGTCGCTGGTCTCCCCCCGGAAACGGAACCCCCGATCCGCCCCGGCGGTCCGCGGAACGTGCTGCGGAATCCGCTGGTGATTTTGGAGATCCTCTCCCGGTCCACCGGCCGCGTCGACCGCGGCGAGAAGCTCGACGCCTACCGCACGATCCCGTCGCTGACGGACTACCTGATCGTCAGCCAAACCGAACCCCGAGTCGAACACCACGCCCGCACCGCCGACGGTTGGACGGACGACGTGTACGCCGGCCCGGACCTCGCCGTCCCGCTCGCCGCCGGGGTGACGGCCGAACTCGGCCTGGCCTGGACGGCGCTGGACGGGCTGGGGTGAGGAAGCCGCGCCCGAAGCGGTTCACCTTCGCCGGTCCGCAGGGTCGACCGCCTTCACCCGGCCGGATGGCAAGCTGTGGGGGCTCGGCCGGCTCGGCAGGCGGCGATCGGCGGATCGGCCGAAGTTCGACCTTGACCGCGGCAAGGACGCCGGGTCGCACCCCCCGGACGGACCCGAACCATGGCACGGACGCCTGCCCCCGCGCCCACCGCTGCGCACAAGGACCTGCCCCCGCGTAAAAAGCTGATCGAGGTTTCGATCCCGCTGGCGGCGATCAACGCGGCCAGCGCCAAGGAAAAATCGATCCGGCACGGGCACCCGTCCACGCTGCACCTGTGGTGGGCCCGCCGACCGCTCGCCGCCTGCCGGGCCGTGCTGTTCTGCTCGCTCGTGGACGACCCCGAAAGCGACCCCCGCTACGTCCGCCAGGGGACGATCGGGAAGGAACTGGCCGAGGCCAAGCGGGCGGAGCTGCATTCCCTGATCGAGGAGCTGGTCGTCTGGAAGAACTCCAACGACCCGGACATCCTCGGCCGCGCCCGGGCCGAGATCGCCCGGTGCGTCGCCAGCCGGAAGATCGAGACCGGCGAGTACGCCGCCGATGACGACGTGCCGCCCGCCGCCCCCGAGGAGGACGGCCACGATGACCTGCCGAAGTTCGAGGGCGCCTCGCCCCCGGCCTACACGTTCGGTCAGATTGAAGGCATGAAGGCCTCGCGCGAGCAGGTGAACCACTTCCTCGCCACGCAGGCCCCGCCGGTGCTGGATCCGTTCTGCGGGGGCGGCAGCATCCCGCTGGAGGCCCAGCGGTTGGGGTTGCGGGCGGTCGGCAGCGACCTGAACCCGGTCGCGGTCCTCATCACGAAGGCCCTGATCGAGATCCCCCCAAGTTCGCCGGCCAGCCCCCGGTCCACCCCGGGCAGTCGAAGAAGCTGCTGGCCAAAGAGTGGAAGGGCGCCGAGGGCCTGGCGGAGGACGTGCGGTACTACGGCAAATGGATGCGGGACGAGGCCGAAAAGCGGATCGGCCACCTGTACCCGAAGGTCCAGATCACCGAGGCAATGGCCGCCGACCGACCGGACTTGGACAAGTACGTCGGCCGGGAGCTGACGGTCATCGCCTGGCTCTGGGCCCGCACCGTCGCCAGCCCCAACCCCGCGGCCCGCGGGGCGCACGTCCCGCTGGCCCGGTCCTTCTGGCTGAGCAAGAAGAAGGGCAAGCTGGCGTGGGTCGAACCCGTCGTGGACCGCGCGGCGGGAACGTACCGGTTCGAGGTGCGCGTGGGGACGCCGACGGCGGAGCAAGAGGCGGCGGCGGACGCGGGAACCGTAACTAGGCGCGGAGGCACCTGCCTGCTGACGGGAGACGCTATGCCGTTCAAATTCATACGTCAAAGGGGCAAACAAGTTGGTCTTGGGGAACGTCTAATGGCGGTTGCTCTTGAGGGGGATCGGGAGCGGGTTTACTTGGGCCCTCTGGCCGAGCATGCCAAGGTCGCCAGTTCCGCAGCACCAGAATGGACGCCGGACGTGGCACTGCCGCCGAATGCTCGGGATTTCAAAACTCCGAACTACGGCATGATCTCGTTTGCCGATCTCTTCACAAAACGGCAACTCGTAGCGTTGGACTGTCTCTCTGCACTGGCGGCGGAAGCACGAATCCGAGTTGCTGAAGATGTTTTAGCAATGGGTGATGCAGCATACGCCGAATCGTATGGCTCCGCAGTCTCCATGTATCTCGCGATGCTGGTGAGCAGGCAATCGAACTACTGCTCGACAATTTGCGTTTGGAGTTCGCACCGCAAAGACGAGTTGGTGAAGCAAGTGTTCATGCGACAAGCGGTCCCCATGACGTGGGATTATGGTGAAGTAAACATCTTCGCGTCGACTGGTGGGTCGTTTGAGACACAGTACGAGTGGCTCAGCAAAGCGATCAAATCCGCACCCGGAGTCCTTCCGGGGCGGGCGAGAAATGTGAAGGCACAGAGCCACCAGAACCACATCAAATACACAATCTGCTCCGATCCGCCATATTATGATAACATCATCTACTCGGATCTCAGTGATTACTTCTTTGTCTGGCTCAAGCGTGCGTTCGACGGGTCTTCGCCCCTGTTCGACCGGTTGGCTCTAACGCCGAAGAAGGAGGAGGTGGTAGCCATTCCATACCGCCATGACGACGACAAGGAGAAGGCCATGCAGTATTTTCGGACGGAGTTTCTCGAATGTCTCCGGGTTATTCATGGAGAAGACGCGAGGAGCGCGCCAGTTACCATTTTTTACGCTTTCAAGCAGCAGGAAGGAAGGGGAGCCGGCTCTAAGCTAGCGTCTTCAACAGGCTGGGAGACGATGCTCCAGGCCGCGTTCGAGGCCGGCTTCACGACGTATGGCACATGGCCAGTCTCCACTGAATCCGTTGAGGCGCTGAAAAATCGCATGAATGCCCTCGCCTCGTCCATCGTCCTGGTCTGCCGCCCCCGGCCCGCGGACGCCCCGACCGCCACCCGCCGGGAGTTCAAGCGGCTGCTCGACGCCGAACTGCCGGACGCATTGGCCCACTTGCGGGCCGGGGGGATCGCGCCGGTCGACCTCGCCCAGGCCGCCATCGGGCCCGGCATGGCCGTGTTCACCCGGCACGCCAAGGTCCTCGAAAGCGACGGGGCCGCCATGACCGTGCGGACCGCGCTGGGGCTCATCAATGAGGTTCTCGACGCGTCGCTGGCCGAGGCCGAGGGCGACTTCGACCGCGACACCCGCTGGGCCGTCGCCTGGTTCGAGCAGCACGGCCCCGCCGAAGGCCCCTACGGCGACGCGGAAACCCTCTCCAACGCCAAGAACACCAGCGTCGACGGCCTGGTGCGGGCCGGCGTCATCACCTCCCGGGCCGGCAAGGTGCGGCTGGTGCCCCGGCCGCAGTTGCCCGAGGACTGGTCCCCCGCGACGGACGACCGGCTGACCGTGTGGGAGGCCTGCCAGCACCTGATCCGCCGGCTCGAAGCCGACGGCGAACAGTCCGCCGCCGCCCTGCTGGCCGAACTGGGCCCCGACGCCGACAAAGCCCGCGACCTCGCCTACCGGCTGTATTCCCTCAGCGAACGCAAGAAGCTGAGCGCGGAGGGTCGGGCCTACAACGGCCTCATCACCGCCTGGCCGGAGCTGTCGAAGCTCGCCCGCGAGGTGCGCCGCGAACGACAAACGCAGGGCTCCCTGCTGGGGGACTGAACGGGTTCTGCCGGTTCGCCGTCGCCGCTAGGCGGCGCGCGGGCGGTCCGCGGCCCGCGTTCGGTTCCGCAAGGGCGCCGCGCGGGTCATCCTGCCGGGACGCCCCGGTTCGGGGTTCCCACAACACCCCGGCGCAGCGTGTCCCCGTGGCGGTCAGCAATAAAGAACGTGTCGGCCGCGGGTTGGAGATTCTCTCCGTGGGGATGGAGCCGTTCCTGGAGGCGCAGCTCAAACCGGTCCACGGGGAGGACGACTGGGCGAAGGCCGCCCACGACCGCCAGAAGGGCCCCCGCAAGCCGCTGAACTGGGCGGATTCGGGGATGACGCTCAACCTGCTGCTGGACGAGTGGAACGGCGTGTTCCGCAACGTGCTGAGCGCGGCGGACCGCTCGCTGGCGTTCGAGGTGCGGGACTTCCGCAATAAATGGGCCCACGGCGACAAGTTCGGCCTGGAGGACGCCCACCGCGCGCTCGACAGCATGGCCCGCTTGGGCCGGGCGATGAACGCCGAGGGCGTCGACAAACTGGAGGAGATGACGGCCGACCTGCTCCGTCAGCAGTTCGACCTGCAAAGCAAGCGTGATCTCAAGAAAGCCAACACCGCCGGCACCCCGGTCGAAACGCTACCGGCTTGGCGGGACGTGATCGCCCCCCACCCGGACGTAGCCAGCGGCAAGTACCAGGCGGCGGAGTTCATGGCCGACCTCTGGCAGGTCCACCTGGGCGAGGCGACCGCGGAGTACGGCGACCCGCACGAGTTCTTCCGGCGGACGTACCTCACCGAAGGTCTGTCTCGCCTGCTGACCGGCGCGGCCCGCCGCCTGGCCGGCGAGGGCGGCGACCCGGTCGTGGAGTTGCAGACGAACTTCGGCGGCGGCAAGTCGCACTCGATGCTGGCCCTGTACCACCTGTGCGGCGGATCGAAAGCGGCGGACCTGCCGGGCGTGGACGAGTTGTTCAAGGCGAACGACCTCAGCGCCCCCCGGGACGTTCGGCGGGCCGTGCTGCACGGGGTCAAGCTGCAACCGGGGCAGGTCTCTAAGAAGAACGACGGGACCGTCGTGCGGACGCTGTGGGGCGAACTGGCGTGGCAGCTCGGCGGGGCGAAGGGGTACGCCCTGGTGCAGGGCGCGGACGAGACCGGCACCAGCCCCGGCGATGCGCTGCGGACGCTGTTCGAGCAGTGCGGCCCGTCCCTGATCCTCATCGACGAATGGGTCCGCTACGCCGGCCAGTTACGGAACGAGGGCGATGCCGGCGACCGGCTGCCGGGCGGGTCGTTCGACGCGCAATTCTCCTTCGCACAAGCTCTCACGGAGGCGGCGCGGGTCAGCGGGACCACGCTGCTGGTAGTCAGCCTGCCGGCCAGCGAGGGCGTGGAGAGCGGCGGCGATCGCGGCGGGGTCGCCCTGAACCGGTTGCGGAACGTCGTCGGTCGGACTGAGGCCCCGTGGCAGCCGGCGAACGCGGAGGAGGGCTTCGAGATCGTCCGCCGCCGGCTGTTCGAGCCGTTCGACGCCGACGCGATGCGTAAGCGGGACGCCGTCGCCAAGGCGTTCCGTGAGGAATACGCGAAGGGCCACCGAGAGTTTCCCGCCGCCTGCAAGGAACCGACTTACGAGCAGCGTCTGAAGGACGCCTACCCGATTCACCCGGAGCTGTTCGACCGGCTGTACAATGACTGGGGCTCACTGGAGCGGTTCCAGCGGACCCGCGGGGTGCTGCGGCTGATGGCGGCGATCATTCATTCGCTGTGGGAGTCCGACGATCGCAACCTGATGATCCTGCCCGGCACCATCCCCGTGGCGGACCCGCGGGTGAGCGTGAAGCTGAACGACTATCTGCCGGAGAGTTTTTCCGCCGTGCTCCGCAGCGACGTGGACGGCCCCGGCAGCCTACCGGCGATCGTCGACGGGGAGGTGCCCACGCTCGGCCGCTACCACGCCTGCCGGCGGGTCACGCGGACGGTGTTTGTCGGCTCCGCGCCGGCGCAGGAGGGCGCGAACCGCGGCGTGGACGAGGCCCGGGTGAAACTCGGCTGCGTGCAGCCCGGCGAGAGCGTGGCGACCTTCGGCGACGCGCTGCGGCGGCTGACGGGCCGGGCGACGTACCTGTACGGCGACGCCGGCCGGTACTGGTACAGCACCAAACCGAACGTCAACCGTCTCGCCGAGGACCGCGCCGCCGCCGTCCCCGACGACGACATCGAGGTCGAGCTGACGGCTCGCCTGAAACGGGAGGAGCAGAAGTCCCGCCGCGGTCCGTTCGCCGCCGTCCACGTCACCGCCGACCCCGGCGACGTGCCGGACGAGCCCGAGGTCCGGCTGGTCATCCTCCCGCCCGAACACCCCCACACGGCGAAGTCCGGCGACGGCCCGGCGTTGTACGCCGCCCGCGCGATCCTCAAAAGTCGCGGCAAGGCCGACCGGCAGAACCGCAACGCCGTGGTCTTCGCCGCCGCCGACGTCCGCCGGCTAGACGCGCTGCGGGAAGCCGTCCGCCGGTTCCTGGCGTGGCGGGCGATCAACGAGGAACAGGAGACGCTCGAATTGACCAAGCAGCAGGCCCGGCAGGCGGAGGGTCAATTGAAGAAGGCCGACGCCGACATCGACGGTCGTCTGGGCGAGGCGTACGTCTACGTCCTGAGCCCCACGCAGATCACGACCGCTGGCGAGATCGAGTGGGACGAGGCGACGGTGTCGCAGTCCGGGCGGAGCGACGGTCTGCCCGCGACCGCAGCGAAGAAGCTGATCCGCGACGAGGCCCTCATCACTGACTTCGGGGCCCGCACACTGCGGCATCATCTCGATTCGGTTCCCCTTTGGCGCAGTGAACACGATGATCACCACGTCCCTGTCCGGCAACTGCTGGACGACTTCTCCCGCTATCTATACCTGCCCCGGCTGACGACGACGGAGCTGATTCTGGAAGCGGCACAGGAGGGTGTGGCCTCGCTGACGTGGGAGGAGGACGCCTTCGCCTACGCCGATGCCCACGACGACGCCGAGGGCCGCTACCAGAACCTCCGCGCCGGCAAGGCGGGGGCCGTGCGCGAGAGCGGCGTGCTGGTGAAGGCTGAACCCGCCGCAGCCCAGCTCTCCGTCGAACGGCCCGCGGAGACCGCCCCGGTTGCCGCCCCCGGTGGGGACGCTCCTGGTCCAACAGCGGACGGCGTCGCCCGCGTCACTCCCCCGGCTCCGGCGACGCCGACGGCGGTGAGGTTCGTGGCGGAGGGCGAGATCGACCCGCTGTCGCTGGCCACCGCCGCCGAGCAGATCCAGCGAGAGGTCGTCCGCCACCTCGCCACGCTGCCGAAGGCGGAGGTGACCGTCCTGTTGGAGATCAACGCGCTGTTGCCGGCCGGCGCGGACGAGAAGCTCCGCCGCGACGTTTCGGAAAATTGCACGACCCTGAAGCTGACCGCAAACTTCTCGGAGGATTGACGGACCGGCCGGCTTCGCCCGATCAAAGGTCGAAATCCTCGCCGGCACAAGCGTCGCCCACATCGCCGCGTCGGCGACCGATTTCCAGTCGACGCAACATCCGGACGATGTTCGGGGGGCGTATTCTCGCCGAACCGTGACCGCGGCGGTACGGGCAACCCCGCTGAATCGGCGACTTGCTGGAGGGCTTCGCCGCGGGCGAGAAAACGCCCGCTCCCCACTCTCCGCTCCCCACTCTCCGCTGATCCTCGCGTCTCCGGCGTCTCCGGCGTCTCCGACCGAACTGGGGAGACGCGAGAGACACTGGAGACGCCAGTTCTCCGAAAACTTCAGCCAGCGCTCAGACTCACCCCACCTCCCGCATCACCCGCTCGGCGGCGGCGAGATCACGTTCGGCGTAGATCTCGCTGGTGCCGATGTCACTGTGGCCCAAGACGGTGCGGGTCAGTTCGATGCCGTACTTCGCCCGCAGCTGCGTCGCCCGGGTGTAGCGGAGTTGATTGGGGCTCCAGCGGCACGCCGCCCGGTGTTCCCTCACCGCCGCCTTGATCTCCGCCCGATCGGCGTTCGGGAGGGTGTTGATGGCCGCGAACTCCGTCAACAACGCCGCCGGCAGCGGGACGGCCTTCTCCGACGCCAGCCGCACCCGCCGGCCGTAGGAGCGGGTGTCGTACTGATCGCCGGGGGATCGCTTCGGAGTCTTGGTGCGGTTGCTGCCGACGGTGTTCCCGCACGAGGCGGGGGTGGTGCGGGCGGCGGTCGCGGCGGCACGCCGTTCGGCTTCGGCTTCTTTCGGACTGAAGCACGGCTTGCCGACGGGGCGACCGTCGAGGTAGGGGGTGAGCACGCCCCGGGCCTCGGGGCCGAAGGAGATCACTCGGTCCCGCCCGCGGTGCTGGGTCTTGTGCGACGCGGGGCGGTAGATCCAAGTCTCGCCGGTGCAGTCCACGTCGGCCGGGCGGAGCGAACAGACCTCCCCGGGCCGCATCCCGGTCAGTAGTTGCAGGCGGACTATGTCGGCCACGACTGTCGGCAAGTGGGGCAGCGTCGCCTCCACCAGGGTGGGGTCGACCGGGCCGACCGGCTCGGGCTCGCGGGCTGCTGTGCGGCCCCGCTTCAGCCCCGTCACCGCCGTCAGCCCTTGGTGGACGGACGGGGGCACCAACTCCTCGGCGACGGCCCACTTGAACAGGCGCTTGACGTGCGACGCCCGGCGGTTCGCCCCGCTCCGGCTCAGCCCGTCGCGGACCGCCGCGTCCCGCACCGCCTTCAGCTTCTTCGGGCCGAACTCAGCCGCGGGGGTGGAACCGTACAGCCCCCGCAACGCCTTCAGCGACTGCTTCAGGGAGGACAGCTCGCTGGTCGGCTCGCCGTTCTTGACGTAGTAGCCCTCCGCCCACTTCCAGTAGGCGAGGATCACCTCGTCCACGGTGCGATCCGGCGGGTCGGCGGTGGCTGGCCCGCCCGCCGTCGCCGCGGGGGCGCCGGCGACGACCGCCGGGGCCGGCCGGGCCTCCTCGGGCACCTCGCCGGTGCGGAGGTACTCGGCGGTCAGCCGGTGGTACTTCTCGGTCGCCTCCGGGCTGCCGTGCTTGCCGAGGTACACCTGCCGGCCGCCGAGCCGCACGCGGGCTTGGCCGGAGGTGCTGTGGAACGTGAGCTTCGGGACGCGGGGCGTCTTCGTCGTGGCGGGCATCGGGCGGGACCGGAGTGTGACACGCCCGTTTTTGTCAGTCGTGACAAAAACGAGCGGCTGTTCCGGCCGCACCCGGGACCGCCCCGGGGTACGCGATGAGTCGCGTTCGGCACTGTGAGGAAAGGAAATGAAGGCCCGCCCGGCGAACCGGGCGGGCCATTCGGGACGGCCGGATTCGAACCGACGACTCCCTGCTCCCAAAGCAGCTATAAAAGACGTTCGCGTGTCGTTCACCAGATGTTCGCGGCCCCTGTAGGATGGGATGAGCCGGCGTTCGGGATGGTTCGCGTGTCGTTCGCAAGATAAGGGGCAAGATAAGGGGCAGGCGCCGCCCCCTGGGAAGCTCGCCACCGCGGACGCGAACGCCGCAAAAGTTTTTTGCGGATTCGTTTTAGGGCGAGGGAGGCTGAGGAGAGGCGACGGGGAGCGAGGAGGGGAAACGCCCAAAACGGCCACGCTCCACGGGCGGACAAGTGCCTACCGAACGCGGAAGATCGCGTTCTAATCGTCCGGCCGACAGCACCTCCCGGATGCACTAACAGATGAGCCTCACCGTCCACGAACCACACTGCGAGGCCCCAGAGCGGGACACCTCGGACGCAGAGTGGGGATACCCGATGTTTGACGATGGGGCTCTCTCGGTTCGCTCCGCCTGCACGTTCGCCGACTGTGGCAGGACCACGCTTTATAAGTGGAGGGGCGAGGGGTTGATTCGGATGTCGAACACCCCGAACGGCATGAACGCCCGCGTATGCAAACGCTCCCTACGGGAGTTCCTATCCGCCGGCGAGCGTGCCCCCGCCGCCTGACCGGCGCGTCCCTCTCCCTCCCCTTTCAACGCCCCGCCCGCGGGGTTCCGGCCCCCGTTCTGCCCATGCCGTCCGCCGTCGCCCCGCCGAACGACGCCCCGCCGGGGGCGAAGCCGCTCACGCGGCGCCAACGGGAGGTCTACGAGTTCGTCCGGGCCGAGATCGACCGCCGCGGCGTCGCCCCGTCCATCCGCGAGATCGCCGAGGATCTGGGGGTGTCGTCCACCAACGCGGCCGCCGGCCACCTGAAAGCGTTGCAGCGGAAGGGGCGGATCAAGCTCCTGGAGAAAACGAGCCGCGGCATCGTGCTGACCCGGCGACCGGCCGCGAAGGTCCGCCCCTGCACCTGTCCGAACTGCGGGCACCGCTTCGAGGGGGGCGAACGATGAGCGCCGCGACCCTGAACGGCGGGCAGGTCGCCGCCGCCGGCGTGTTCGACCGCCGCCCCGCCCGCACGGCCGTCGTCCGTGACTGCCTGCCCGGCGACGCGAAACCGTCCGGCGGCGGCGACGGGGCGTTGGAGATCGCCCGGAAGGCCGTGCTGGTCGCCCTGGAGGGGTTCGCCGGCGACAACGGCGTGTGCGAGCCGGGCCGGATCGCCCTCGCGAAACGGGCGAGCCTCAAATCGACGTCGCACCTGGACACGGTGATCCGCGGGCTGATCGCGGACGGGCTGGTCCGGAAGACGCGAGTCGGGGGCGGCCGGATCACCAACGCCTACGAGATCGTGTACGCCGCGCTCGATCGAGCGGTGCGGAGAGGCTTTGAAGACGGCCCGCCGGTTCCTGGAGTCCACCGCTCGGCGGGCGAAGGACGCCGTCGCCCGGGGGTTCGGCCGCGGAAAAGGGCGGAAGACCCGGGCGAAGACTTCCGGCGGAGGGGCGACCGCGTCCGGCAGCCTGCCGTCCGCCGAACTGCTGGCGGCCGGGTTGTCCGCCGACGTGCGGAAGGCCCTGGGCGAACACCTGGACCGGCTGAAGCCCGCCACCCTGGCGAGCCTCGCCAAATCCCGCGGGTACGGCGGAGACGACCGACGTGAGATGCGGGCGGCGGCGCTGCTGGCGTCTCACGCCATGCACCCGAAAGGCCCGCCGCGGCCCGCCGCCTTCGCCTTCGACAGGGAGCCGCGTTGATAGCCCCGTCCCCCGCTGCCCGCCGCCCGAACCCACGTCCGCCGACGACGTTCGCCGGCGAACATCGAACGCCCCGCCCCCCGACCCGCATGAACACCGCCGACCCGCCCGCCGCCGAACTCGCCCCGCCGGCGCCGATGATCGCCTACCTGGAGCATCCCGCCCAGATGGCCGCGTGGATTCAGGGGGCGGCGTGGCAGCGAGACCACGACGCCGAGGCCGCTCGGCGGCTGCGGGCCGTCGACGCCGAACGCAGGGCGAGGAGGAACGCGCTAAACGCCGTCCACCGCGAATCCGCGGCCTGCTGGCGGTCCCTGGCGAGGGCCGGAGCGATCTCGACCGCCGCCGCCGTCCTCGTCGCCCTGTGGGCGCTGGGGGTGATCCGATGAGCCGCCGCCGCTCGCGGGTCGCCGACCTGCTGAAGTCCGATCTGTCGCCGGCCGCCCGCCGGTCGCTGACCGAAACGCTCCGCCGCGGCGAGGGCGGGGGCGAGGAAGGGGGGCCGCTGCTGGTCGTGCTGCCGATCCCGCCGAAGGATGTCGGCCAGAACGCCCGCCCGTCGCACCCGATGGCCCGGCACCGGGCGGTCCTCAAAGCCCGCGGCGACGCCCACGAAGCCGCCGCCGCCGCCCTCGCCGCCCGTCCGGACCTGGACGAGTCGCTGCCGTGGTCCGCCGCGGTGGTCGATGTCGAGTGGTTCCGCCGGTGCGGGATCGCCGGCGACCCGACGAATCGCCGCGACAAGCTGAAACCCGCCGTGGACGGCCTGCGGGACGCCGGCGTGCTGCTGGACGACGACCGGACCGACTGGGGGACGTTCCGCGAAGAAATCGACGGCGGGAACCCCCGGATCGTCCTGCACGTTCGCCCGGTCCCCGACCCGCCGCCGCCGTCCTGACCGCCGCAGTCGCCCCGTTCCTTCCCCTCTCCCGCCCGCCCGATGCCCGCCCTCGCCCAACCGCCCGCCGCCCCCGCCCGCCTGGGGGCGACCGACGCCCTCCCTGTCCAACTGATCGACCCCTCCCCGCACCAAACGCGGACCAACTTCGATCCCCGGAAGATCGAGCGGCTGGCGGAGTCCATCCGCCGCAACGGGCTCCTCTCGCCGCTGACCGTCCAGACGTCGGCCGACGCGGACGGGCGGTATCGCTTGGTCGCCGGCGGGAGACGACTGGCGGCCGCGAAGCTGGCGGGGCTGATGTTCGTCCCGGTGTGCCCGTTCGCCGGGGGGGAGGGCTTGGCGGCCGCCGAGGCGACCTACGGCGAGAACGCCGACCGGGAGGACCTGGACCCGATCGAGGACGCCGAAGGGCTGCGAACGATGCTGACCGCCGCCCAGGCGGAGGGCATCACGCTGACGCACGCCCAGCTGGCGGAGCGGCTGGGGATGAGCCGCGAGTCCATCACCAACCGGCTCCGTCTGCTGGACCTGCCCGGCGCCCTGCGGGACCGCGTGCGGTCGGGCGACCTGCCGCCGAAAACGGCGTTGGGGCTGCTGGCCTACCGCCGGTGCCCGGGCTTGCTCGACGTGCTGACCGAGCATTTCGAGGGCCGACCGATCCCGACGTACGCCGATCTCGCCGGGGTCGTCGCGGAGGTCGCGCAAGACCACGGCCGGACGCTGTTGCCGGCGGTGATCGACGGCGTGGCCGTTGGGGCTGCGGACATCACCCTCTACGAACGGGAGGCGCTGGAGGCGTTCACGTTGGGGGGCGGGATCTTCTACACGCTGACCGAGTGCGACGCCGACCGGTCCGAACGGGAGGCGATGGTCCTGGCCCGGTGCCGCGATCGGGCCGCGGAGCGGGACCGACCCGATGCCGAGGACATCCCCGAGCCCGCCGAGACGGCCGAGGACGCGGCGGCGGAGGCAGTCGAGGGCGACGACGACGCCGCCGACGTCGACTCGGACCCGCCGCCCCGGCCGCCGTCGACCACCGTCGACACTCCCGCGGCCGAGCGGCCGGAGCCGGTGAAGACCGCGGCCCCGGTCGAGGTGACGACGCATGAGGACGACGGGAGCCCGACGGCCGAGAGCCTGCGGAACTATCTGGCGTGGTGGCGGATGCAGAAGAGCGCCGAGCGGGTGCGGGAGACGACGAACCCGGCCCGGATCGTTGGGCTGGCCCTATACGCCGCCGAGCGGAGCGGCGGGAACACGCCCCTGCTGCCCGACGCCGCACACTTCGCCATCGGGTTCGCCGCGAACGAACGGCCGACCGGGGAGGCGTCCGTCGCCGCCGCGATGCGAACGGTGCAACGGGGGGAGAACGGCGGGGCGATCGAGACGCTGGCCGGCGTGGTCGCGGACGCGATCCAGTACCGGGCCGACGGGGAAGATTACGACGCCCCCGAGGCCGAGCGGCTGGCGGACACCGCCGGCGTGGTGCTGGGGGCGTGCTGGGGGCCGGACGACGCATTCGCAAACCTGTACCGCGGCGAGGCTCTAGACGACCTCGCCCGGGGCCTGGGGGCCGACCTGCCGGCCGGAGCGACCGAACAGCAAAAGCGGGCCGCGATCGTCGCCGTCCCGAAGCCTGCCCGCGACGACATCCCGATCGAACTGCTGGCGATGGCCGCCGCGGATGCCTGACCCGAACCAAGCCGGCCGGCTGGCGACCCCCGCGGCCCGCGACCGGCAGACCCGCCGGGCCGGGTTGCCCGGCCAACGCTCCCTAATCCCCGACGCCGACCCGCCCCGCTGCCGCCGCTGCGGGGCTCCGCTGACCAACCCTGAATCCGTCGCCGCCGGCCTTGGCCCGCGGTGCCGGGAGACCACCGACTTCCCTTTCCCCCTCCCCCCGGAGAACCACCGATGAAGACCGTGACCGTTTCCGTCCACACCAACGGCGGAACTACGAAGAACCCGCTGCCCGAGACCGTCGACCTGCCAGCGATCCCCGTCGAGGGAACGGACGGGACGCTGGTTGTGCACCGCCGGCTGGACGGGTGCCACTACGGCGGGGAGTACGCCGTGTCGCACGCCGCCTGCGGGAAGATGATTTTCGGACCGCTCCAGAGCCTCGCCGAAGGGGCGATTTACGGCCGATTCTTCTACGACCACCTGCGGCCGGAGGAGCGAAGCCTGGAGGAAGCCGGGACGCATCGCCCTGCGGTGAAGCTGCTGGCGAACGCCGTCCGGTCTCACATTCGGAACGGCGGTGGCCTGTCGTTCCCCGACGCGGCGAAGCTGCTGGCGGGGTTCGGGCTGCCCGTGATCGACTGGGCGGAGGCCACGTTGCCCCCGCTGGACGACGAACTGAAGGCGGCGCTGAGGGCCGCTGAAGACGACGAGCTTTGAGGCCGCGGCCGTGCGGGGGTGAATCGCCCCCGCACGGGTGATTCCTGATCTCCCGTCGCTGTCAAAAACCGCTCGTTTTGTCCCCGTCTTGTCCCGACCGTCATGCTTCGTAAGTGCCACACCGATTCCCTCCGCTGGTACCGCGAGATGCTCGCCGGGTGCACGCTCGACCGGATCGAGACTGGGGAGAAGCTCGCGGCGGTGCAGTTGCTGCCGGCCAATCGCCGGTCATTCCGGGAGGTGCTGATCGTCTTTCACCCGGCCGGCATCACGATCGCCGGCGACCTGTGCCCCGGCGACAACGCCGTGACGAGTGCGATGGGCTACGGCCGCAAGTGGTTCGGCTCCGCGCACTCGCCCGACTACCTCGCCGGGAAGTTCTTGCAAAAGCAGTTCGTGGCGGAGGCCGCGGCAGAGGACCTGCGGGACGCGGAGCAATGGGGTGAGCACGCTGCGGAGTGTGCGGCGCTGGCCGGTCGGATTCACGGTCTCGATCACGGTTCAGCATCGCTGTACGAGGCACTGGTCGACATCGACCCGGAACTGACGAGCGACGGGTGCCCCGGCTGGGCTTACGACCCCCGCGACTTCGGCCTGCTGGCCGCCATTCAGGAGCGGTACGCCGCCCTCGCCGCCGTCCCCGCCTGACGGGTGATACGTCCTCACCCCTCCAGCCCTCGCGCCGACCGACGCCTAAACTATGAGCGAAGCCCCAACCAAACCCGAGACCGAAACGACGATGTTCGCCCGGCTACGGGCGTATCTTCCCCGCGACGAGTGGGCCGTCGCCCGGAACGTGCCGAACGCCGCCGGGTTCGACGGCACACGCCGGGCGGACGCGGTGGCAATGGCGTTGTGGCCGTCCCGTGGCCTTGAACTGAACGGCTATGAAATCAAGGTGAGCCGGTCTGACTGGCGGCGGGAAATCGACGGCGACGCAGCGAAGGCCGAAGCGGTCGCAAAATACTGTTCCCGATGGTGGATCGTGGCCCCGGCGGGGATCGTCCCCGTGGGCGAGCTTCCCGACGGCTGGGGTCTACTGGAATCTGACGGGGCGGCCGGGCTGAGGAAGAAGCGCCGAGCACTCCGTCGGGATGTTCCCGACCCGCCCCGCACGTTCTGGGCTGCATTCGTAAAGGCGGCCGGGAAACTCGCTGACGAGCCATGTCCGAAGCAACATGTCGAGCGGGTCCGCCGTGCGGCGTTCGCCGACGGGAAGCGGGAGGGGATGAAGGTCGGGATTCCTGACGACGCCTCCTTCGCCCGGCATCAGGCGACAGCGGCGAAGGCCCGGAAGGACTATCACGAATTGCGGACGGCCTTGGGCGTCGCCGCTTACGACCTGACGCCGGCAACGCTCGCCGCTGTCGCCAACATCGGCCGGGTGCTGGCGCTAAAACAGGACCGCATCGGGATCCCGATGCCGCAGCGGATGAAAGCCGTTGCGGCCGCACTGGATCGCGCCGCCGCTGATGTGAAAGCCGCCGCTGTCGACCTGTACGGCGAATGCCCCGCCGACGCCTGACCGGTAACCACCAATCCCCCGTGCCCCTCAAACGCCCCGCCCCTGTTCCCTCCCCGCGGCTGCCCCAAAGATGAGCGCCCCCACGCTATTCCCGCCGCCCCTCCGGCCGGTCCCGACGCCGCCGAACCCGTTGGACGACGCTGTGACGGACCGCGGCCGTTACGTCGCGACGTTCACGCCGTGCCGCCGCCACCGCTACACGCTGACGATCCTGATCGGAGACGGGCCGCCGGGGGTGTTCGTCATGCTCAACCCGTCGACCGCCGACGCCGACCGCTTGGACCCGACGCTACGGCGGGTGCGGGGGTTCGCCGAGGCGTTCGGCTGGGGGTCGATCACGATCCTGAATGCCTTCACGTTCCGTGCGACCGATCCCCGGTCGATGCTGGCCGAGCCGGAACCCAACGCTCCCGGGGCGGACGAAGCGATCCGCCAGATGTGCCTGATGGCGAACGGGCGGACGGTGGTCGGCTGGGGCGTGCACGGGCGCCACCGCGGCCGCGACGCCGAGGTGCTGGCGATCCTGCGGGGCATCGGCTCCCCCGCGTCGGCCCTGGGGACCACGAAAGACGGCCATCCCCGGCACCCGCTGTACCTGCCGAAGACCGCCCGGCCTGTCGCGTTCCCGCCCACGGCGACAGCCTGATGCCCGACGCGACGGACCCGACGCCGAGCCTGTTCGACCGCGTCGCCTGCGATGTCTGCGGGGCGGAGATGCCGGAGGCCGAGGGGTTGCTGTGCGACGGGAACGTCAACCCGCCGCCCTGGAGCGGCGACGACCCGCTGGAGACGTGCGACGCCGTGCTGTGCGGCGACTGCACGCGGGCGGAATGGTTCCACGTCAAGGGGACGGGCGGGGCGTCGGGCTGGAGCCGGTGGGATCACTGCCCCGTCTGCCGGGAGCGTCCGCGGTGGGACGGGTTCACCCCGGCAGAGGCCCGGCGGGAGATTCTCCGGCTGCTGGCGGCCGGAGTCCCGAAGCCGCCCGACGGATCGCCCGCCCTGACCGTTACCGGCTTTTCCTGATAGGGGGGTTGCGGTGCACCCTGACACCGGTACACTTCGCCAACGCACATCGGGCCGACAACCGTCGGCCGTCATCCTTCCGCCATCCGGCGGTCGCCCCCGGCCCGGGGCGGCCGCCGTTTTTTTTTGGGACAGCTATGCCCATCGTCGGAGCCGTGGTGTTTCACCCTGACCACGGGTGGTCGCTCGATACGCCCTGGGGACGCTTGGAGGTCCCGCCGGACGCCCCGGCCCCGGCGGGCCGCAACGGCAAGACCCGCGGCCGGAAGCGGATCGTCCGCCCCAAGTTCATCCCGCGGGAGACGACGACGGAGGACCTGCGGTTCCGGGCCCTGAAGGCCGCGTGAGTCCGCACGCGGCCGGCCGCCCCGTCCGGGGCTCGGCCGCCCGCTACCGTGGCCCCTCTGTCGGCCGTCCCGGGTGGGACGTGCGACCCGGGAGGAGCCCGGGGCGGTCGATTTAACACACCGCCGGCACCGCTGGCGACCAACCGCACGCCGCCAACAGGGCGGCCGCCCCCGAGCCGGGGCGGCCGCCCTTTTTTGCATCCATGCCCGACTGCAACGCCACGGCCGCCCCCGCCGACGCCGCGGAGCGCCCCCGGACCCCGCCGCTGCCGCGGGTGAACCCGACGCCGTACTGCCCCAAGTGCGGGCGGGTGAAGCCGAAGACCGTGAAGGCCGCCGCCCGCCCGGACGGGGCGCCGCAGTCCGTGCAGCGGTACGTCCGGTGCCCGGCCTGCGGATGGAAGGGGCTCGAACTGGAACCGCTGCCGCGGTGGTGGGACCGGTTCGCCGCGGCCGGAATTGTGAAGCCCCGCGGCCGGCACTGCCGCACGACCGCATTCGCATCATACGAAGCCGCCCCCGTGCCGGAGACGTTCGCGTGACGGTCGGCCTTGTCCTCGCCGCGGCCCTGCTGTGCGGCAGTCAATTGGAACGAACCGCCGGCGGCGCCGAGGCGTCGGCCACGGCCAGTTCGCTCCCGATCAAGTCGCCGGACCTGGACCGCGTGGTCGAACACGCCGCCGGGTTCGGCGGGGACGTGTTCGTGGTCGTGCTGGTCCTGATCGGCCTGTTCCTGCTGACGGGATCCCATTTCCTGCTGATCCAACTTCCGGAGAGCCGGGACCGCCGCGCCTCAATGGGCAAGAACGCCGAGGCGATGATCCGACTGTCCGCGAGCGCCCGCGAAAACGACGCCCGCGGCCGGGCTCTCCACCGGCTGCTGTGGCGCTTCAACGAACGGTTTGAAAACACGGCCGACTTTTCGACCCGCGGATTGCGGTGGTCGTTGGATCGGCTGACCCGGGCCGCCGGCGAATTGGTCGCCGCTTGGTCCGCGGATCGCGAGGGCGACGACCGCGAAAGCCGCGTCCACCTCACCCGGGCCGCGGTCGTGCTGGAGGAGCCGCCGCCCCCCGAGAGCGATCCCGAGGCCGCCCCCGAATATCCGGCTGACGACGCCCCGACCCCTTTTCCGGGCCGCCCCGCGGCCCCCGACCTGCTGAACCCCAACCCCGCCCGCTGAAGGCCCGCCCGAAGATGTCCATCCTGAAAAACGCCGTCGCCATGCTCGCGAGCCTGTCCGGCTACATCGACCCGACTCTGCTGTTCGCCCTGTACGGCGACCTGCGTGACATCTTCCGGGCGGAGACGCCCGGGGAGATCGTCAACAAGGCGATCAGCATGGGCGAGCGGATCGCCCCGCGGACCGCCACCGGCGTGGACGACGCCCTGGTGAAATTGCTGCGTGCGATGAACACCGAAGCGATCCGCCAAGCCGTCGACGGCGTGATCGCCGCGATCACCGGTTGGGGCTCGGAGGCGAAGGAGTTCCAAGCCCTCGGCGACGCCGGGGCGTCCCTGGCGGACGCGGGCGGCGACCTGCCGACCTACGCCGCCCCGCTGACCGCCTCCGGCGAACCGCTGTCCAGCGGGACCGTCGTGCTGGCGAAGGCCGCCGCGAAGGTGAAGGCCGCTCCGGAGGCGGACGCCAAGAGCCCGGAGGTCATCGCCGGCATCGGCGCCCTGATTATCCAGATCGTGAAAGTCATCCGGGCGATCCGCGAGCGGAAAGGCCGCGGGAAGGCCGCGACCGTCTGACCGCGGCCCGCGTGCCGCCCTCACCCGTCCCCGACCCGTTCGCCCCGCCCGCCGCCGTGACCGACCCGTTCGCCCCGCCCGCCGCCGTGACCGACCCCGTCCTCTACTCCCTCCGCCGGACCACGTCGTCGGGGCGGAGGTCGCCGCGGACGCCGCCGGGTGGCACATGCCCCCGGAGGTCTGGGGGCCGGTCTGGGACCGGGAAACCGGCGAGGGGATCAAGATCGCGATCCTGGACACCGGCTACGTCCCGCACCGCGACCTGCCCGAGCCGATCGCGGCGGAGACGTTCGTTCGCGGGGAGTCCGTGCAAGACCGGAACGGACACGGAACCCACTGTGCCGGGACCGCCCTCGGCCGCAACGGGATCGGCGTGGCCCCCGGCGCCGACCTGATCGTCGGGAAGGTGTTGAGCAACGGCGGAAGCGGTTCGTCCACCGGAATCGCCGCCGGCATCCGGTGGGCGGTGAACGTCGGGGCCGACGTCATCAGCCTGTCCCTCGGCGGGCCGCCGTACGGCCCGACCCGGGACGCGATCGTCGCCGCCCGCCGGGCCGGCGTGCTGGTGTTCGCCGCGGCGGGCAACGCCGGATTCAACGGCCGGCGGAACACGATCGGCCATCCGGCCCGTTACCGGCCGGACCCGCTGTGCGTCGGTGCGGTCCGCCGCGACGGCCGCATCGCCGGGTTCAGCAGCGGCGGGACGGAAATGGATCTCGCCGCCCCGGGCGAGCGGATCGTGTCCGCGTCGATCCGCGGCGGCCGCGTGGAGATGAACGGAACGTCGATGGCCTGCCCCGGAGCCGCCGGGTGCGGGGCGCTGGTGACCGCCCGGGTCCGGGCGACCGGCCGCCCGACCATCGCCGGGGCGGACGCGTGGCGGGAGTTCACCCGCCCGTTCATGGAAGACCGGGGCACGCCCGGTCACGACCCCTCGTTCGGCCACGGCGTGCTGCGGACGGCCGACATCATCAACGCCCTCTCCGGAGACGACACCCCGTGGCTGTAACCCCCTCCCACGCCGCCCTCGCCGCCCTCGCCGCGGCGCTGCTGGTCCCACCCGCAGTCGCCGCCGACCTGCTGGTCACGGCGACGCCGGCGGTCGTGCTGACCGCGTCCCCCGACGCGACGGTCGAGACTTTCGCCGGTGGCGTGCTACTGACCGGCGAGGCCCCCGCCGTCACGCGGTCCCCCGCTGCGGTCGTCACCGTGACCGGGGCGGATGACGGGGTGTGCGGCCCGGTGGGGGTTCAAATCTTCCCGCGGGGGGACATCTTCGCCCCGCTGCCGCTGAAGACGCTGGAGGACGGGCGCCGCCTGTTGGTGGCCCCGCCCGGGGACTACGTCGCCGCAGTTAGCTCCGGCGGTGTGGTGCAGTACGTGCCGATCACGATCCCCGGCGAAGCCCCGGACGGGCCGGTCGACCCGCCGCCGGGCGAGGGGGAGGATCTGGCAGCCCTGTCCGCCCGATTGGCCGCGGAATTGGACGATCCGCCGCGGCGGAAGATGCTGCGGGCCGGGCTGGCCGCCTGCCTGCCGTCGCTTCGAGCGGACGGCGTCACCCGTGACGAGGCCCGCCTGATCGTCCGCCGGGCGACCGACCGCTTCCTCGCCGGCCTGCCTGACGACGACGTGCGGCTGCCGTGGTATCACGGGTTTCGCGTGCCGCTAAACGCCGCCCTCGCCGCCGCCGACCCCGCCGACGCCGCCGCGTACGCCGACGCCGTCGCCGCGGTGGTCAAGGGGCTGGCGGAATCGGAGACGAGCCCGGCGGTCGCGGCCCCCCCGGTCGCCGGCGCCCCGCGGTCGGACCCGCAGGCCCCCGCACCCCCTGCCCCGGCCGCACCCGCGTCCTTTCGTTCGGGGTGGGTGCTGTTCTCGCTCGGCGAAACCTGCCCTCCCTGCCGGCGGATCGAGGATGCCGGTCTCGCGGACGCCGCGAACGTCGAGGTCGTCGGCCCCGAGGACCCGCGGGCGGAGGAGATGAGGATCTCCGCCTTCCCGGTGCTGGTGAGTCCGACCGGTCGGTACACCCGCGAGCGGGAGATCACCGCGGTCCTGTCGGGATTGGCCGGAGGTTGGGAGCCGGCGTCTCCGTGACGGACCCCATGCCCCTGGCCCGCTCCGCGTCCTGCCTTCGACCACGCCACGCCGCCCGATGTCTGCCGCCCCCACCCCCGCCGAACTGAACACTCACGACGTCCCGGGCGACGACGCGCTCACCGCCGCGGCGGTGAGCGCCGCCCGGCGGGCGGACCCGGCGAACTACGGGCCGATTCCGCTCCGGACGCTGTCCGACCTGCTGGCCGCCGACGGAAGGCGCTCCCGGCTGGAACGCTGGGTCAAGGAAAACGCCGACGTCGCCGCGAAGGACCCGCTGACCAGCCCCGCCCGGGAAGTGATGCGAGACGTTCCCGACGCCCGATATCACTTCGGGCCCGGATCCCCCCACGCCGCCGCCGTCGCGGCGATCCAAGCCGACGGCGGGCTGCCGTCCGGTACGGGCGACGCCCTCGCGGCGGCATGCTACGTCGCCGAGGACGTGACCCCCGAAGGCGTGGCTGCGGCCCGCCGGGCGGCTGACGTCGGGGTGCTTGACCGCAAACTGCAACGCCTGCGGGACGCCAAGGCCGCGGCCCTGCGAGGCGACCCCATGCCCTCCGACGCCGCCGCGGCGTTCGACGCCGTCCAACTGCCGGGGGGCGGGGAGTGAGCGCCATTCGCGACGCTCTGCTGGCCGACGCGGCCCTCGCCCTGCCCGGGGCGGCGGGGCCGGGGGGGACGCTGCGGGACCTGTCCGGCCGCGGGGCTCACGCCACGTTGGGGGCCGGGGCGATCAGCGCCGCGGACGCGGCGCTGGGTCGCAACGTACTCGTCTGCGACGGGACTTCGGCCGGCTTCGCGGAGGCCGTCGGCGGTGGCGGGACGCACACGTTCACGAATACGGCATGGGCGTTCCGCGTCAAGATCGACGCCCCGAACGATCCCGGCTCGATGCTCAAGATCGGATGGGGAGCGGGGGGAGCGAGCGACGGGTGGTCGTTCGGGCAGGGCGACGGGGGGTACGCGGCGGCCGGATCGCAAGCGATCTACTTCCGGCCGGACCTCCAAGTGCACCCGCTGGCGGCGTCCTTCGGGGCGGGCTGGATTCCGTGCTGGGTGGAGTTCGGGAGCAATTCCGCGGTCGTGATCCGCGTGGGCGGGGCGACCGTCGGGGCGGACCCGTACACCGTCGGCGTCGGCCCGTACGGCAACCGATCCGGCGGAGCGGCGGCGGTCCGCCTGGGATCCTTCGGGACAAGTGCGGTGCAAGCCCGATTCGCAGACGTGGTTTGCCTGCCGCGAGCTAGCACCGCGGACGAACGGGCTTGGTACGCGGACCCGAACAACAGTCTGTCCCCGGCGCCGGCCGTGCCCGTCGGAACCAGATTAAGGACCCGCATCTGATGCGAACCCTTGACCAAGAGAACGGCGACCACGACCTCACGTCTGCGGCGACCGTCCTGACCACGACGGTTCCGTCCGCGACGACGCTGGCGGACATCGTGCTGCACGTCGGCGACGGGTCCAACGACCTGGGCGCCGCGGAAGAAACCGGGCTGACGGTCGGCATCGCCGTGGACGGGGTGAGCGTGTACGGAACCGATCCGACGGTCACGGTGGCGAGCGGCCGGAACCGGCTGCGACAGGCGTTGGAGCCGTTCCCGGTCGCGGCCGGCGAGACGGTCGTGGTCACACTTCGAAGCGACAACTCGGGCGACACCGCCGTGCACGTCGCCGCCGTGCTGCGGGACGCCGCCCCGCTGCAACCATTGATCCGCGGCCGGACTGTCGCCGTCGATGCGAGCGGCAGGACCGACGTCGGGGCGATCGCGGGGGCGGCCGACGTCGACGGGCAGACCCTCGCCGGGGCCGCCCGGATCGTGCTGGCCGCTCTCGCCGGCGAGGTGTCCGGGGCGGCCGACGGCCCCGTGGTCATTCGTGCTGCCGACGGCTCGAAGCCGCGGATCTCCGCCGCGGGCGACGCCGACGGGAACCGCTCGGCGGTGGCCCTGGACGGGAGCTAGGGGATGTTCGGCCGCCGCTACTTCGCCGGGCGCTACTTCGCCGGCCGCTACTTCGCCCCCGCCGTGGAAGCCGCGGTCGAGGCGGCCGCCCCGGCGACGGCCCTGGCGGCGGTCACGCACGCTCCCGGCGCCGCGAAAACCGCCGCCGCGGGCGGGGCCGGACTGGCCGCCGCGTCCGCCGCATCCGCCCCCGTCCGTCGTCCGGCGGCCCCGGCCGCCTTCTTAACGACTGCCGCGGCCGACCCCGCCGCCGCTGTTGCCGCCCAGGTCCCCGTCTCCGGGCTGCATTCCAACACCGGTGCCGCTCCCGAGAAGGCCGCCGCGGCGGACGCCGCCGGTCTGGCGCTCGGAACCGCCCCGCCCGCCCCAGAGCGGACCCCGTCGGCCCCCGCCGTCGGGATCGCGGCCGCGGGGGCGGCGGCGGCCGCGAAGTCCGTACCCGCAGCGGCCGGCCGCCTGCGTGCCGGCATCTTCGCCCCCGCCGCGGCGAAAGCGGCCGCCGCCGCCGTCACGCCGGCCGCGGCCGCCCTGGCCGCCGCCGTGGAAGACCCCGCCGCCGAAAAGGCCGCCGCCGCCCCGCCCGCCGCCCTGGGCTTGCGGCCGTTGGCGCCGTCCGCCCTGCGGAAGGCGGTGGCCGCCGTGCTGCGGTCCGCGGCGATCGCCCGCGGCCCCGCCCCTACAAGTCCCCGTCAGGCGACCGCCCGGCTGACGGTCGCCGCCGGGCCGCCGTCCGGCGTCACCCTGGTTCCGCAGCCGCGTGGTCCGCAACCGCGAGTCGCCGTTCTGCGGGTTTCGATGTTGCGGCCCGTCCTGCGTCTGGACCGGGCTGTCGCCGTCCTGGCCGTCGGGGCCGCGAACGCACCGGCTCGGCGGCGGGCTCCGGTCCGGCGGCCTTCGCCGCCGGCCCGTCCGCCCTTGCCGGCGCCGCGTGCGGGCCGTCCGCCGCTGCCGCCCTCGCCGCCGGCCCGGTCGCCGCCGCGGCCCTCGCCGACTGAACCCCGCCCCCAACGAGTCCGCCCCGTGATCTACAACTCCGCCAAGCGCCGCCTGTTCGCCGGGCTGCTCAATCTGGCCGCCGCCGACCTGCGGGTCGCCCTGCTGATGACCGGCGCCGACGCCGACGACCCGGACCCCGACAGCCTCGCCGGGATCGCGACCCTGGACGAGTGCGACAACGCCGCCTATTCCCGGGCCGCCCTCGCCGGGAAGACCGTGGCCGAGGACAACGGCAGCGACGCCGCCCGGTTCGACGCCGACGACCTGCCGGTCCCCAACGACGGGGACGGGTCGCGCCCGGTCGCTCACGCCCTGATCTATGAGCACGTCGACGGAACCGCCGCAAACGACCGCCCGGTCGCCCTGCTGACGTTCCCGAACCCGATCACCCTGGACGGAACGTGACGACGATCGTCTCGGACCCCGCCGGCCTGACCGCCCTTGCCCCCAGGACGCCGCGTGAGCCACCCCGACCCATCCGCCGCCGCCGCGGCGACACCGTCCGCCCCCTGGCCGTCATCGTGACCGACCCCGATGGAACCCCCCGCGACCCCGGCCCGTCCGCCCGCGTGGTGCAGCGGACGCGGCCGGCGGCGTGCTGCTGGACCGCCCCGCGGTCCTGCGAAGCGTCACGCACCCGACGCTCGGGGACGTCGCTGGCGTCGTGTACAGCCTGACCGCCGAAGACTGGGCGAAGCATCCCCCCGGGGGACCTGGGGCGTGTCCGTCGTCCTGGGCGAGGGGGAGGCCGTCGAAACCTACCCGACCGACCCGGACGGGCTGACGCTCACCGTCTACCCGGACCGGTCCGCCGCGTTCACCCCCCGGACCGAGGTCTGACCCGTGGCCGCCGCGTGCCCGCTGCCGAAACCCTCGCCGTGGCCGTTGGCCGTTCCTGCCCCCGGCCAAGATTGCCGACGCGGCCGGTTCGGAGACTGGCCGGCCGCCGCTGGCGTGGCCACCCGCGTCCCCACCCGTTGAGCCTCCGCCGAACCGACCCCCGACGACCGCCGCGACGCACGGCTGATAGGGTATCACCCGTGCACGGCCGTCCTGCCGAATCTTTCAACGCCCGCCGACGAGCATGGCCCGGAATCCGCCTCCACCTCGCCCGCTCGCCCCGCCGCCGCCCCCGCCCCCGCCGGAATGGTGGGGCGATGACCTGGATGAACTGGCCGATCAGTGGTCGCCCCGCCCGCGGACCTGGCGGGACGTGCTGCGGGACCTGCTGTCGGTCCGCCGCTGGGGATCGGGCGGATATCGCGTCACGTCATCCGATGATCGCGAACCACGCCCACCTGACTGCGGCGGCCAGCATGGACAGCAGGCAGGCGAGGGCGGCCCCTGCCCACGCGTGAAGGTAGCGGCGGCGGATCATCGGATATGCCGGTGAAGCGGCCGCCGCCCCCCGCCGAACGTCTTCCGCCCGACGAACGAACGTCGACCGCCGGCGGCACGCTGACCGCCGTCGGACCTGCTGGGCGGCGAACCCGGCGAGGTGAACCACGATCGGCGAGAACATTCGCCGCATCAACTCCCGGTGGTACTCCACGAACGTCGGGGGCGAGACCTACGCAGCACAGCGTGGAATGGTGACGGGCCGAACCGTTCGCGGTGCGTGCTGACGGTGACGTTGGCTCCGTGGTCGATCGGCAGCGGAGCGACGACGGGGCGACCGGATCGTCCAAGGTCAGGACATCGGGGCGTACAGTTCAGAGGGCATCGGGACGGGCGGGGAAGGGACGGCGGCGGGAACAACCGCCCCACGGTAAGACGGTGTATCGGCCGGACGAAGTGTTCGCCAGGCGAAGCGAATCCGGGCCGCTGCGGTCGACGCCGGGCGGCCGCGTCCGCGGATTCTGGCGAAGGGCGGCCGCGTACGGACGGTCGGCCCTCTCCGGCCGCGGGTCCTTTCTGGAGGTGGAAACGTGCGACCAACGAAGGAGGTGGCACGCTCCTGGGGAGAGTTTGTTTCCCGGGGCGGTTGGCGTTTGACCCTGCGTTAGTAGTGGTACATGCCGATTCGCGGCCGCACGCGGACGCGACCGCCCCGGGGACGCGGGGACGCCCCCGACACTTCCCGGGTGAGCCACGACGACCCTACAGACGCCGCCGCGGACGTGCCGCACGATGCGTTCGCCGCGGCGGCCGGGTTCGCCCGGGTCGACCCTCTCGCCGGCGAGAGCCCGCCGCCGGACCCGGCCGCGGCGGCGGCCGGGTTGATCCTGTCGGGGCTTAGCGCCGACCGAGATCCTCGCCGGCTGGGACGCCCGCCCGGACCTTGCCCCGGACGATCCAGGTCGCCGCGATCGAAGACGCCCGCGACCGCATCCGGGCGGCCGCGGACGTCGACGCCGAACGCGAGATCGGCGAGGCCGTCGCCGGGCTGCGGGAGATCGTCGCCCCGCCGTCGCCGGCGGGGACGCCCGGACGGCCCTGGCCGCCCGCAAAGAACTGAACCGACTGCTGGACCTGCCCGGCGAGGTCGCCCGGCGGAAGGAGCGGGCCGGCGAGGAGGAGGGAGCATACCCAGCGGCTGGCCGCGGCCGCGTCCTACCTGGACCCGCTGGGACTGGCCCCCGAGGGGACCGACGTGCCCGAACTGGCCCGGCTGGCCGCCGTGGCCCTGGCGAAGGCGACCGCCGCGGCACCGGCCCAAGAAGACGCCCAAGCCGGGGGCCTGACCCGTGCCGATGGCGAACGCCTACGCGAAGAAGCGGGCCGACATGGCCCGCCGGTCGCGGAGCAGTCCGCGAAAGGCAGGGACATCGGGGCGATCCCGCCGCCGGAGGATCTGGACCGCCGCGAGGCGTGCCGGTGGGACCTGCGGCTGTACCTGGAGACCTACCACGCGGCCGCGTTCCCGTGTGAGTTCTCGCTGGATCACCTGGAGATGATCGCCGCCATTGAAGCGGCCGTGCTGGACGGCGGGACCCGGGCGATCGCCTACCCGCGGGGGTTCGGCAAAACGACCATCGCCGAGCGGGCGTTGTGCTGGGCCGTGCTGTTCGGGCACCGCCGCTACCCGGTGCTGATCGCCGCGACGACCGACGCGGCGGAGGCGTGCCTACGGTCGATCAAGGTTGAGTTCGAAACGAACGAAGCCCTCGCCGACGACTTCCCGGAGGTGTGCTACCCGATCGCCTGCCTGGACGGGATGGCCGCGCGGGCGAACGGCCAGACCTGCGGCGGGCGGAAGCCAGGTGCGGAATGGGACGAACGACCTGATCGTCCTGCCGACGGTCGCCGGGTCCGACGCGTCGGGAGCCTGCATCGGGGCGGCGGGCATCACCGCCGGCAACGTCCGCGGCCGCAAGCACTCCCCCGGCGGCGGGACGGTGGTCCGGCCAGACTTCGCCCTGCTGGACGACCCGCAGACCCGCGACAGCGCCCGCAGCCCCGGCCAGACCCGGCAGCGAGAACAACTCATCAAAAGCGATGTCGGCGGGATGGGCGGGCGGAACAAGCGAATCGGGATGCTCCGCGCCCTGATGACGGCCGTCGACCCGGAGACCTGGCGATCCGGCTGCTGGACCGCAAGCTGAACCCGACGTGGCAGGGGCTCACCTGCCCGCTGCTGAAATCGTTGCCCGACGGGATCAACGGCCCGCTCTGGCTGAAGCACTGGAAGCTGCGGACGGAAGAACTGGAGGCCGGCGACGGACCGCCCGGGCCCACTACGTCGCCCACCGGGACGCCTTGGAGGCCGGGGCCGCCGTGGCGTTGGGAACACGCGTACGACCCCGACGCCGGCGACGTGTCCGCGATTCAGGTCGCCCTCTACTGGCGGCACGACGACCCCGGCGGGTTCGCGAGCGAGGCCCAACAGACGCCGGAGACCGCGACCGCTTCGGACGTGCCCCAACTGAAGGCGGTGGACGTCGTCCGGCAGCTTTCCGGCGTCGCCCGCCGGGGTGGTCCCGCAGGAGTGCACCCGCGTCACCGTCGGCATCGACATTCAGGAAACCGCCCTGTACTGGGTCGCCGTCGCCTTCACGGAGGCCGGGAAGGCGTTCGTGATCGACGGCGGCATGAGCCCGGAGCCGATCGGCGGGTACACCACGCTGCGGGCCGCCAGCGGAGCATTTTCCAAACCGAGCGGCCCGGGGTGGCGAAGCTGGCCGCGTTCGAGGCGGCCGTGCGGGAGTTCCTGGAGGAGGCCCGCGACCGGGAGTGGAACCCGCGAGGACGGCGAAAAGGTCCGGGCCGCCCGGGTGCTGGTCGATGACGGCCACCTGACGGACGTCGTCCGCCGGTGCGTCCGCAGGGCGAAGGCGCCGGGCCGCGTCGTCTCGCGCAGGGCCGCGGGATCCGGCGCCGCGTCGAAGCCGCTCGCCGAATACAGCCTCAAGGAAGCGGAGGGGGAGACGCAGGGGCCGGGCTGGCGGTACGTCTACCCACCCAAGAGCCGGCAGAAATATCTGATGCTTGACGCCAACCGGTGGAAGACCCGGGTCGCGGATGCGTTCCTCGGGGGCGCCGACGACCCGCGAGACGGCGCTGTGGGGCGAGGACCCGCGGGAGCATCGCATGATCGCCGACCACCTCGCCGCCGAGGTGCGGGACGTGGAGACGTCGCAGACCTGGGGGCGGAGCGTGACCGTCTGGGCACTGCCGACGAACCGGCCGGACAATCACCTGTTCGACGCCGTCTACAACGCGTTCGCCGCCGCCGGGTTCGACGGGCTGCGGGACCCCGGGACCGAGAAACCGAAGCGGAAGCGGCGGCGGCTGCGGATCAAAGCCTGACCCGCCGGCCGCGTGCGGACGCGAGGTTCCCCGACTGCGGCCGCCCCGCCGACACCATGCCGGGGTGAGCGACCCCGCCCCCACCACCCGCGAGACGATCGCCCGGCTGGAAGCGCTGCTGGACACCGGGGCGAGCGGGGCGGTGACCGAGGGACCGGGGCGACGGTGAACGTGGACCCGGCCGCCATTCGCCGCCGCCTCACCGAACTGCGTGCCCGGCTGGCCCGCGAGGAGGGCCCGAGAGCATTCGCCCGGCGAACCGGCTTGCGGCTCCGCCCCGTGAACCTGGGGTCCTGACGTGGGGATTCTCGCCCGCACGGCCCGCCGGGCCGCCTCCGCCCTGGGGTACGAGGCCGCCGAACACAACGGCCGCCGCCGGCGCCGCGTCGCGATTCACGGCGGGCGACAAGATGCCCAATTGCGGCGGGGCGGCCGCCGGCTACTGACCGCCAACGCCCGCGACCTGACCCGCAACTTCCCGACGGCCGCCTGGGCCGTGCGGGAAGCACCTGGAGTTCGTCGCCCGCTACAACTTCACGGCGGAGAACGGCCGCGACGATCTGGACGACGCGGTCGAAGCCTTCGTGCGGAAGTGGAGCCGGCCGGCCAACTTCGACGCCGCCGGCCGCCATTCGCTCGCCAGCTACGTCCGACTCGCTGAATCGCACGCGGTGAAGGACGGCGACCTGCTGACCGTCCGCCTGCGAAACGGCAAGGTGCAGCCGATCGAGGGCGACCGGATCAAGAACCCCAGCGGGAGCGGGGCCGCGACCGTGCGGCCGCTGGCCGACGGGGAGGAGTGGGTTGACGGCGTCCGCGTCGGCCCAGAGCGGCAAGGCGCAGGGGGTACGCGGTGCACCGCCGCACCGGGCGGGGCTTGGAGTTCGAGCGGGAAGTGACCCCCAGGCCGGTGCCGGCTGCACGCCTACCTGGACCGCTTCGACCAGATCCGCGGGGTGACGCCGCTGGCGGCGCTGAACACCTTCCGCGACCTGCACGAGGGGTTCGAACACGCCCTGTCCCGCGTCAAGCAGTCCCCGATGCGGGTCTGGTTCAAGCGGCGGGCCGACGAGGACGGCGAGGAGGAGAACGGCGGCGAGCCCGAGGAAGAGACGCTCGACCTGCTGGGGGACGGCCCAAACGTCGCCGAACTGGGGATGGACGAAGAGATCGGGGTTCTGGAGAGCAAGCAGCCGAGCAGCGAGTTCCAGCAGTTCACGCAGACGATGACGGCGGTGAGCCTGAAGGCGCTCGACCTGCCGCTGGTCTTCTACGACGAGTCGCACACCAACTTCTTCGGCAGCAAGGCTGCCCTCACGCTGTACCTGCAGGAAGGCCGAAGCCAAAGCAGGCCCGGTTGCTGGACCTGCTGAACTGGCTGACCGGCTGGCGGCTGAATCTGGCCGTGGCGACCGGCGAACTCGTCCTGCCCGCCGGGACGACGGCCGCCGACCTGCGGTGGTCGTGGCACCCGTCCGGCCTGCCGTGGTGGGACAAGGGCCGCGAGGTCGCCGGCGACGTCGCCGCGATCGCCGCCGGCCTGGACACCGAGACCGCGGTGATCCGCCGCCGCACCGGCCGCAGCCTCCGCGACGTCGTGCAGGAACGGGCCGACGAGATTCGCGTGAAGGAGGCCGCCGGCATCGTGACCGCGGCCGACCCAGACGCCCGCGGCCTGTCGGGCGTGCTGGCGTCCGCCCTCGCCGTCATCGCCCGCGAAGACCGCGGCGACGAAACGCCCCCAACCCCGCGCCACTCCGGCGGACGATCCCCCCGCCGACCCCGCACGATGAACACCCGCGATCTGCCCCCCGCCGTCGCCACCCAAGCCGAGTTTGAAGCCGCCGCCGACGCGGTGGCCGCGATCGACCGCCGCGAGGCCGCCCGGGCCGAGGTTGTCGCCGGGCCGAATCCGAGGCCGCCGCCGTCGCCGCCGCCGATCCGTTCCGCGACGCCGGGGAGCCGGTCGCCGACGCCGTCGCCCGCGGCCGGCTGCTGGAACGGATGCGGAGCTACGCCGCGACCGACCCCGACGGCGGGCTGGCCGGGGCGAAGACCCTCCGCACCACCGCCGCCGCGGTGACGATCCGCAACGGCCGGCCCCGCATCCGAGACGTCGGCGACAAGAAGGCGATCGCCGCCGCGTGCGAGCGGCTGGCCTACGGGAATCTGGGCGACATGGTGTGGATGACGTTCGCCCCCGACCGCCCGGCGATCCTGAAAGCCGCCGCCGCCGGCGACCTGCGGGCGGCCGACCTGCGGCGGATGAAGCTCGCCTTCGACCGCGACCCCGGCCCCACCGTGTCCGTGAAGGCCGCCCCCTGACCCGCCGTCCGCACGCGGCCGGACGCCCGCCGCGGACCGCCCCCGCCCCGATAACGTGCGACCCGTGCCGGACCCGACCCGCCCCCGCCACCTGCCGATTCGCGACGCCGCCCGCGCCGCGTTCACGCTCCGGACGGACGTGTCCGGGTCGAGCTTCGCCGCCGGTGACGTCGACCCCGCCGGCGGGAACGCCGGGAAGGGGATCGTCCCCGGGGTGTCCGTCATCACCGCCGGCGAGGCACTCGGTCATTGGCTGTGGTGTGACGCCGAGTTCTTGGACCAAGTGGCCGAGGGGTTCGCCGACGGCCGGAAATGCCGGTTCGGTCACCCCCGCAGCGACACCGCCGGGATGGTCGCCTACCTCGGCCGGTTCCTGAACCCGGCCCGCGACGGAAACCGCGTCCGGGGCCGACCTGCACATGTCCGCGGTGGAGCCGCCGGACAGCCAGAGAAGCGGCGGGAATACGTCCTGGCGATGGCCGTCGACCCGACCGCATTCGGGACGTCGATCGTCTTCGATCACGACCCCGAGGCGGAAACCGCGTTCCACGTCGAACACGGAGCCGTCCTGCGGGATGACTGGTTCGGGGAGTACCTGGACCTGACCGAGTTCGAGAGCCCCGACAGCGACAACACGCACAATCTCCCGCACGCCCGCCTGGGCTTGCTGCGGGCCGTCGACATCGTGGGCGACGCCGCCGCGAACCCGGACGGCCTGTTCTCCCGCGACGCCCGCCCCCCTTGGACGCCCCCCCCCGTGCCCCAAATCCCGCCTGTCCGCCGACACCAGCGCCACCACCGTGACCGAGACCGAGGCGACGCCGCCCCCGGCGCGGACCCGCCAAGCCCGTCACCCGCCCCCGGAGACGCCGCCGGAGCCGGAAACTCCGCTGGAGCCCGTGACGCCGCCGGAGCCGGAGACCCCCGCCGGCGGTGAGACCTTCAACCGCGGCGACCTGCAAACGTACCTGTCCGCGTTCGGCGAGGACCCCGCCGCCCGGTCCACGCCGTCGACGCCTTCACCGTCGGCACCCCGCTGGCCGAAGCCCTGGCCGCGGAGAACGGAGCCCTGCGGACGCGGCTGGCCGAAGCGGAAACGCCGCGGGCCGCCGCCCTGGAAGCCGCCGGCGAGGAGCCGTTGAGCGGCGGCGCGGCGCCGCCGCTGCCGGGAAGAAGGCCCCGACCACCGGCGTCGGCAAGTTCGCCGCCGGCCTCGCCGCGGCCGCCGCGAAGTAACCGATCCGACATCCGCCGGCACCCGCCGGCCTCCCGCAACCCCACCGCCACAAGGGCGGTCGCCCGCCGCCGGGGCGGCCGCCCGCTGTCATTCACGCCGCCCGCCCGACCGCCATGCTGAACCGGATCACCCTCGCCGACGTCGCCAACTTCCGCGGCCCGGACGGGCTGGGGGACATGATCAAGGAGGTCGCCGCCCCGCACACCGAGATCAGCGGCCGCACCGCCGACCGGCGGGACGTGCTGACCTACGCCGAGTCGCTGGCCGGGACGTCCTACAAACGCCCTGTCCGCGTCGGCGCCCCGGACATCGGGTTCCGGCAGCACAACGCCGGCACCGAACCGGTGAAAAGCCGCTACGAGATGCGGCGGTTCGAGACGTTCCTCATGGAGCCGCTGGTCGAGGTCGACCGGGCGGTGGCGGAGGAGGACGCCGGCGGACTGCCCGCCGTCCTCGCCCGCGAGGGCGCCGGCGTCATGGACGGGGCGTTCCGGTCCCTGTGCCGGCGGTTCTACTACGCGCCGAGCGAGCCGACGGTCACCCCGGCCTGATCGACTACGTTTCGGACGAATTGTCGGTGGACGCCACCGGGACCGGCGGCGTCCGGTCGAGCGTCTACGCGGTGAAGTAGGAACCGGTGGGGGTCGCTTGGCTGTGGGGGATGGGGGCCGACTTCAGCGCCGACGAGCCGATCAAGGCCATGCTGAAGGACGCTGAAGGGAAGCAGTTCCGCGGGTATCAACAGACCTATTTCGGCCGCCCAGGGGTCGCCGTGAACGACAAGCGGAGCGTCGGCCGGCTGGCGAACCTGACGCCGGATAAGCCGCTCACTGAATCCCTGCTGGCCGACCTGCTGCAAAAGTTCACCGAGGCCAACGGCGTCCTGCCGGACGTGTTCTACATGAGCCCCCGCAGTCAGCGGCAGCTTCGAGACAGCCGGGCCGGCCAGATCACCACCGCCGGCGGGGACATCGTCCGCACGGGCTACCCGTCGAACCCGACCGAGTTCGACGGCGTCCAGATCGCCCCGACGCTCGCCCTCACGAACACCGAAACCGCCGCCGGCAAGCCGAGCGCCTGACGGTCCCCGCCTGAACTAAAGGCCCGCCCGTCCCCCGCCAACGTGGCCGGGGCGGCGGGTCCCCGACCACCCGGCCGCCGCGGCCGCCCCAACCCGACCCGCCCGCCGGAACCCCGCCGTGTACGAGAAAAACCGCCCGAACCGAATCGACGCCCTCCTCGTGTCGGCGGTCTCGGCGCCCGACGACGCCAACACCGCCACCGGCCCCGGGATCGACCTGGGCCACGACCCAACCGGCCGTCTGCCGGACGGGATGGACCTGGAAATCAAGGTCGCCGGCTTGGGCGGCGGAGCGGCGATCACCGCCGCCGCCCAGCATTCCGACACCGCCGATTTCGCCGCCGCGACCCCGATCGCCGGTTTGAACGCCGTCGACCTGACCGACGCGAACCCCGCGGCCCGCGTCGCCCTCTCCGCTGGCGTGAGGCGGTTCGTCCGCCTGGACGTCGACGGCGTGGGCACGACCGAGGGTCAGGGCTCCGCCGCGTTGCGGGTGCTAAGCTAACGATGCCGAGAATCTCGCTCGCCGCCGCCGCCCTCGCCGCCGCCCGCATCACCACGATGCGGGTGCTGGGCGAGTGCGTGACGATCGTCCGCCGCGGCGGGACGACGATGCGAACCGAGGCCGTCCGCGGGAGTCGTACCGAAGAGATCCGCGACGTCGCGAACGGGGCGGTGTCCGACCCTGTCAAGGTCCGCAACGTGCGGTGTACGCCGCCGGGCGGTCCGCTGGCCGACGGCGACGTCCTCACCTTCGCCGACGCCACCCAGTGGCGGGTCGGCGACGACGCCGGCGATCTGGAATAGCGGCGCGGCGCCTCCGCCGGCGACGGCGTGGCCCGGTGCGTCCGCGTCGGCCCCGCTGTCGCTCCCGCCGGCGACCCCGCCCCGCCGGCCCCCGCCTCGCCCGTCCGGCGTCCCCGGACGCCCTCGCCAACGCCGTGGCCCGGCTGCTGGACGCGGCCGCCCTGGGGACCGTCCGCCGGGTCGACGCCGTCCGCCGCCCGCGGACCGAACTGACCGCCGGGTTGGTGATCGACGTCGCCCCCCGGGCGACCGCCTTCGAGCGTCTGGCCGCCGACGAGGGGATCCGCGAACACGGCGTCACCGTTTGCCTGCACGGCCCGCCGGGAACCGCCCCGGCCGCGGCCGCCCAAGCCGTCGATACTGCTGGAGGGCTGGACCCCGTCGAACGTGACCACCGCCGCGGGCACGCTGTCCGTCGCCTGCCACGCCGTATCCGCGACCGCCGCCGACGCCCCCGGGCTGTCCCGCCGGGTCCTGTGGGTCCGGTTCCGAGAGTACACCCGCCCGGGGGCCGTCTGATGGCCGCCGCCCTCAAAGGTTTCGCCGCGGCCGACGCCGCCCTCCGCTCCTGTCCTGGGCTTTCGCCGCGGATCGGCCGGACCGCGACCCGGTCCGCCGCGGCCGTGGCCCGCCGAGAGATCGCCCGGGCCACGCCGAAGCGGTCCGGCGATCTCGCCCGCAGCGTGGGCGTCAAGGGCGTCGGCGGCGACGACTCCCCCGGGGCGACCGTCGGCTACAACGTCGGCGACGCCCCGCTGCGGGTCGACTACGCCGTCCCGTTCGTCCGCGGCGCCCGCGGGGCGAAGCCGAACCCGATCCCCGAGGGCCGTCGGGAAGGCCGCCGCCCCGGCGATGACCGCCGCCGCCGGGCAAGCCGCCGCCCGGGCCGTCGCGGAGGCCCTCCCGTCAGCTCCGCACCGCCCTGGCCGAACGACTGGCCGACGAGACCGGCGTGACCGTCGTCGCCGGCAAGCCCGCGACGGGGAGCCGTTCCCGCACGTCGCGATGTTCGCCGGCAAACCGAATCCGCTGACCACGCTGGAGGGCGACGACGGGTCGCTGATCCGTGTGACCGTCGAGGCCGGGTGCCGGCACCTGGACCCAGGGGCCGCCGACGACCTCGGCGACCTGATCGCCCACGCCCTCGCCGCGGTCAAGGGCCTGGTCCTCGCCGGCCGCCGCGTCACCGCCGTGGTCCCCAGCGGGGTGGACGACGACCCGCCGGCGTCCGCCCGCTACCCGATCGACGGCCCCGCCCTCGGCGTCACCGCCCGGGCCACCCTTTTCCATTCCCCAGCGTAGAGCCGCCGCCATGAAGATCCCCGGCAAGGGCACCGTTTTAGAGATCGACATCGCAGGCGTGTACACGCCCGTCGCCCAGATCCTCTCCGCCGAGGTCGGCGAGGTGGAGTTCGAAACGTACGAGGGGCGGACGCTCGACCAACTCGGCGTCGGCATGGACGAAACCCCGACCGGATACGCGGCCGGCAACGAGATCAGCGGCGAGTTCTTCCTGGACCCGGACCTGCCGGTTCACGCCCTGATGTTCAGCAAGGACCCGTTCACCCACTTCGGGCGGGCCGGCGTGCTGACGCTGCCGGACGGGGACCCCGCCAACGCCAACGCCGGAGCGACCGGCTACGCGTTCGTGACCAACCGAATCGGCTGCGGCCTGACCGTCGCCATGAACGACGGCATCAAGGCCCCGTTCACCGTCGGTCTGAAGGAGCCCGGCACGCTGACGCCGCGGTCGTTCGACCCCGACGCCTGACCGCCGGCGGCGGGCCCCAGCGGCCTGCCGCCAAGCGACGACCACATCCGCCGGCACCCGCCGGCGCCCATAGCCCCGCCGCCAGAAGGGCGGCCGCTCCCACGCCGGGGCGGCCGCCCTTTTTTCGTCCCTTCCGCCCCGACCGCCATGAAACTCCGCCTGCTGGGTCCCGCCAACATCCCGAACCCGAAGTACCACCCGCGTGATCGGGAGTACGTGAAGGCGAGTGGGTACGAGTACGCCGTGCCCGCGATCATCCGGGTCGCGGCCGGCCACGAACACGAGCCGACCGGAAAGCGGCAGCGCCGCGAGGTCGCCCAACTGGTCGCCAGCGGCTTGGCCGAACCGACCGACGACGAAGCGTTCAAAGCCTGCGGGATCGACCCCGCCGACGAGGAAGCGAAGCAGGCGTTCCTCGCCAACATCCACGGGCTGGGCGACCCGCTGGCCCGGCTGCGGAGCGGCAACGCGACCGGCAACCCCGCCGACGATCGCGGCGGCCGACTGGCCGGCTACTCCCTGGAACAGGTTCGCGAGATCGCCGCGGAGGAGGGGGTCGACGTGACGTCCGCCCGCCTGCGGACGGACGTCGTCGGCCTGCTGTCGGCCGCCGGCGTCGACCCGGACCGCGACCCGCCCGAGAGCGACGGCGACGACGACGAGTAACCCCGGCCGCCGGCCGCCACGCCCCGACCCCCTCCCCCGACCCCTCACCCTCCCCAACGCAGACGCAGACGCATGAGCGACTACAACGAACGCCCGCCCGAGAGCCCACCGCAGTCCGCCACCGACCCCGGCCAAGTCTTCGCCGGCGCCAAGGTGCTGGAGGAAATCCGTCACGCTGCCCAACGGCGTCACGGTCCTGTTCCGCGGCGGCGACGAAACCAAGCTCGCCGCCGTGCAGGCGAAGTACGTCGACCGCAACGGCAAAATCAACGCGAAGACCTCCCGCGAGATGCGGGCCCGGATGATCGTCGCCTACGCGGTGAAGCCGGACGGATACCCCGCTGTGGAAGCCGTGCGACGTGGCGTCCGTCATCGCCCAGCCCGCCCACTATGTCAAGCCGCTGTTCGCGGCCGCGAACCGCGTGAGCGGGCAGGGATGACGTCCAGCGTGGAGGACCTTGAGGGAAACTAAGGGCGGACCCCCGCCGGCGGTCGCTGATGCGGCTGGCGCTGGCGAGCGGGTCCGTCCATCCCGACGCCGTCGGCGGGCGGCTCACCCCGAAGCAGGCCGCCGAGTCGCCGGCCTACGACCCGGGTGTGCGGCCTGCCCGACCGCCGGCTTGAGGCGGCCGTCGCCCACGGCTTCGCGGTGCTGTGCCGCGGCCTGGGCGGGGCGGAACTGGACCCCGCCGCCTTCCGGCTGCCGCCGCTGTCCGAACCCGACGACCTCGCCGACGCCGGCGACGAGTTCGACCCCGCCGCGTTCGCCCAAGCGACCGGCTCCCGTCTTTCACCCGCCCCGAGAACCCCGTGACGATCGCCGATCTTGTCGTCAATCTGCGGGCGAACGTCGCCGGCCTGATCGCCGGGGTCGGCGAGGGCCGGGCGGAGGTCGCCGGGCACGCCGCCGACGCGCGTGCCGGCGGCCGACGCCGCCGAGCGCGGCGGCCGAGGACCCCGCCGCGTCCTTGGGCGACGCGGCCGCCCGCGGGGCCGGCGACGCCGGGCGGGCGGCGGCCGCTGCCGTCCCGCCGGTCAACGCCCTCCAACGGGCGATCAACAGCAGCAACGCCGCGGCGAGCGGGAGCGCTCTGCCGCGGTGGCGGTCCGCCCTGAACACCGCGGCGACGGCGGCCGGCGGGACCGCGGCCGCGATCAGCGTCGTCAACTCGGCGATCGCCGCCGGCCGCTTCGCCAACGCCGTCCGCAGCACCCGGTCGCTGTCCGCGGCGTGGCGGCAGATCAAGGGGGAGGGGACCGCGGTCGCCGCGGCCGGCGACTCCGCCGCGGCCGGCCTCAAACGAAGCAGCAGCAGGGCCACCAGCGCAGCCGCGGGTCGAGGCGATGCTGCCCCAGGCCCGAGCGCTGCTGAAGGTGCTGGCCGCGGGGCGGCGGCTGCGGGCTACCCCGGCTCAAGGCGGTGATCAGGGTCGCCGAACAAGTCACCCCAGGCGGTCCGCGGCGTCGTCAGCGAGGTGCTGACGCTGAAGCGGGGACCGCGGCGTGTTCTCCGGCCTGATCGGCGACGCCGGTTCGCCCTCAGTCGCTGGCCGGCGGGCTGTCCGCCGTCGCGGGCATCGGCTGGGGCGTAGATCGTCGCCGAGGCCGGACGGCCGCGTGGCGTTCGGCGCGCTGCCGATCGGCGGAGGAGGCCGACGCCCTGATCGGCCGGTCTGCGACTGATTCAGCCTCCACGCCGTTTCAACTACGAACATCAGGGAGGACCTCGGAGGCGAGTTGCTGGCCTACGGCCGCGGAGCCGCCGAACATGAGGAACAGGTCCTCGGCGGCATCGCCGCGGCGACCGGGCGCGCTCGGCAGCCTTCCAGACATCACAGCCCGCGTCGAGGGCGCCAGGAAGGTCGAGCAGCGAGATCCTGAATCGGCCCCGCCGAACGGCGTGCCGATCTTATCAGGCGTTCACCGACGCGATGGGCGTGGCCAAGGGCGGAGTCGAAGGCCTGGTCGCCAGCAGACCATCCAAGTACGACCTTCAGCAGGCGCTGGCCACGCCACCGCCGAGGGCGGAAAGTCGCGCGGATCGCCCGGCCCGGTCGCGACGATGACCGCCGGCCTGTGGTCGACGCTGACCGACAACCTGAAGATCGGTTTCCCGGACCCGCGTTCGCCGCCAGGACCGGCGGTGCGACCGGAACGGTCTACTGTCCGACCGTCGGTGGGTGCAGGCCGCCGTCTCCGTACTGAAGATGTACGCCCGGGGTCGGCCACGGGCCCCGCGGGATCGACGCGTCCGCCGTCGTGCTGGCCGCGGTGGAAGCACCTGTCACGACGTCGCCCACGCCGCCAACGTATTGAAGATCCTCGACGTCGGCTGGAAGTATAGCGTCACGGCGACCCTCGCGGTGGCGGGGCTCCCGCCAGATCGGCGTCTAGCGAGCGGGCTCGAAAACGCTACTGAACCTGCACCCGGCTCCAGGTCGAGGTCGAACACGATCCAGCCATGGCGGACAGCGTGCCCGACTCGCCGACGAGCGACTCGCCGAGGGCCGCGCCACCGCCGGGGACCGTGGCCGTCGGACTCCGTCAAGCAATTCTTCGAGAGGTCCAGCAGGCCCGCGAGGACGCGATCCGGCCGTCCCTGACGATCCCCCGACGATCAACATTGAGGCCGACGTCGACGCCTCCGCGGTGGACGAATTCGACGGCGAGAAGGTGCAGGTCCGGGCGGTCACCGTCTGGACGCAAACAGTCAGGAAACGTCCGCCGCGATGAGCGGCCGACCGGGCCGACGCCGACGCCGGAGCCGCCCGCGGACCGCGGAAACACCGAAAGCCATCGACCTGCTGAAGCAGGTCGTGAGAACGCCGCCGCGCCCGCAGAACCCCGCGTTCGAGACGGGGGGGGCGAATAACGCTCTACATCTCCACCCCGACCGCTCGCTCCAGCGGCGAGTCCATCGACGGCAAAGGCAAGATCAAGGCGACGTACGCGGAGAAGCGGCTGATCCGGTACCGGGCCGGCGACGCCAGGCCCTTCGGCGGGCGGCTGGGCTCCCGGCGGCGGCCGACGCGGCCGCCCTCGCCTTCCCGTACCTGTCGGTCTCGGCCGTCGACGCGTTCCTGCGGCTCAAGGCCCGCCGATCAAGCAGGCGACGCCCGCGGCCTCGGAGCCTACTCACGCTGACGCTGACCTACGACAACGACCGCTGGAGTCGCCGGAGGAACAAGAAACCCGCGGGCCCGCCCGCCGAAGATCAGCAGCCGGGCCCAGATGCGACGGTCGCGTGCGACGAGGACCGCCACGGCGACCCGATCTCGACCTCGGTCGGGCTGCCGCCGACGACGCTGCCGGAAAAAGACGTCGCCGACCATCTTCAGCGTCGAGAAGGAAACCGCGACCTGGGACGATCGGTCGCGGATCGTTCGCCGGAGTGCTGAACTCCGCACCCTTCCTCGGAAGCCAGCCCGGACGGTGCTGTGTGCGGACCTGGGAGCGGCCTCCGCCTTTGAAACGGCGTCTCCCACTGGGTTCGCACGATGGAGTTCGTCTATCGCCGCAGCGGCTGGGACTTCCAGCGGCTCGACGCGACGTCTACGAAGACGCCAGTTCCGAGGCCGGCGGCGTGCGGCTGCCGGATCAAGGACGCCGGGGCCGACCCGATCAGCGACCCGGTCCCACTCGACGGCGCCGGCAGCGTGGTCGAGGCCGCGGCCTACCCGACGACGCGTTCTTCATACGGACGAACTGTTCGACGAAGACGATTTCAACGACCTGAGACCTGAGGGTCGTCGCCTTTCCGATCAGCGCAGCTACGACCGCGTCCGGCGGGCCGCCCGGGAGACGCTCGGTAGCGGTTCGCCGTCGCTGAGGCGGCAGCGGAGGTCGTCGCCGCTGCCGCCGGTGCGGATCCGCCGGGCCCTCGCCGCCGAGACGATTCCGGCGGACGGCGTCGGCTCCGCGGATGTCACCGACGCCGACTACAAGCCGACGGGCGAGTCCGTCGATCTAAAAAACGACGACCCCGCGGCGGACTTGCCGGCCGGGACGCGGTTGCAATTTTGGCATGTGAGCGGCGTGCAGACGATCTTGCAGGCGTTCCCCGGCTGCCCTGACGACGAACCCAGCGACGAAAGCGGAGGTGCGTGATGTGGAGCGGGTACGGGATTCATCGGCGGTGCTGTTGCGGGGACGGGAGCATGGACGGCAGCGGTGACGGGAGTGGAGATTCCGGGTCCGGCGGGATCGACCCCCCGTTCCCCACGGGCGGGTGCTGTCCGGGTTTTCAGCATTATTATACGGTCGAGTTTTCCCTCGCGTTGCCGGCCGACGCCCCCGCGTGTTCGTCGGGGATCGCGGGGTCGTCGGGGATCGCGGGGTCGTGCGGCGATTTGGTGGAAGAGTCCTGCGAGGATCGCCGAGCGGCGTTCCTGGCGTCGCCGATCTACATCCAGGCCGAATGCGTGATCCTCGCACAACAACCCTCTGGCGGGTTCTTCCCCTACCTATTCGGCCGGTCGGCCCCTATCGAGTACACGGATCGCCAATGCACCCGCACCGGAGGGATTGGCAACTCTGTTTATGGCCCCCCGAATCATCGAGACCAACGTATCGCTTGTCCCATACGCCCACTTCCTGGGGCATTGCGGAACAAACCCCGATTCGTCAAGGGGACTTAGCTCTCTGAACGTCACCCTTAACATTGACACAACGGAAAACGCCCCGGCTTGCGGGCAATCGGCAACCCGCAACCAATTCATCAGCGGGCAAGAATCGTCCGTTTTTATCTCGATCCCTAAGCCGTACGCCTGTAACGGAACGCATTTTGTCGCGGACCCTAACAGGCAGGTGAGATGGGCCGGCGACACCTACGACGTGAGGGACGTGACGATCTCATGGTGACCGCACTGCGAAACCGCCGGCTGCGGACGCCCGCCCAACCCCCTCGGGCTAGACGCCGCGTACTGCCTCAACCTGGACCGCCGCCCGGACCGCTGGCGGGGGTTCGCGGCCCGGGTCGAATCCCTCCGCGTCTGGCCCCTGTGCCGCGTGCAACGGTTCTCCGCTGTCGACGGCCGCCGTCCCCCGAGTCCGCCGCCGGATTGGTTCACCGCCGGCCCCGGGGCGTGGGGCTGCCTACTGTCGCCCGCGCGGCGATCCGGGCGGCATTGGACGCCGGACACGAGCGGTTCGCGGTGTTCGAAGACGACTGCGGCTTCGACCGGTTGTTCTCGTCGCGGGTGTCGGCGCTGGCCCGGGCGCTGCCGCGGGGCGCCGGGACGGTGGCGTTGGGCGGAGACCACCCCCGCCCCCCGGAGCCGGCCGGCCGCGGCGTCGTCATGCTCCGCGGGCTCCAGCGGACGCACGCCCTCGCCTACCTCTCCCCCGCCGCGGCGGAGCGGTTCCTGCGGGTCACGGACCCGCGGACCGCCGCGCAGTACAGTTCCAACGGCCACGTCGACCACACGCTCAACGGAGCGATCCGCGACGGCGCCTTGACGGTGCACGCCCCCGCGGCGTGGCTGTGCTACCAAGCGGAGAGCCGGTCGGACATCGACGGCAAGCAGTACGGCGACCGCCGGTGGACCCGGCACACCCGTCCCGCCGCCGCTCGGACGCTGCTGTTGGACGGGCCGGACGGCCCCCGCGAAGCGGAGGCCGCCCGCCTGCTGAACGCCGGCGGCTATCACCGCCACGCCCCGGACGATCTCGCCCGCTATGCGGTCCTGCCCACCGGTCCGAAGCGGGCCGCCTGCGTCCGCCAGTGGATGATCCGCGGCCGCCGGGCGGCGGAGACTCGGGGGGCCACGCTGCTGGGCGCCGTGCCGGGCGCTCTGACTCTTGCCGGCGACGACCACCGACAGCCGCGGCCGGGGTGGTGCGGGTCTGATCGCCCTCGCCGGTCCGGCCGCGACCCCGCCCCCAATGACGCCAGCCCCCTCCCCGAGACGCCGATGCCCTGCCCGCACCCGACGAGTCCGGCCGCCGCGTGGGAGGAGTGGCGCAGCGCCTCGCCGACGCCGAGCGCAGCCCCGCCACCGTGAAAGGCTACCGGAACGGCCTGCGGTGGGTTCCGCGGCGATGTTCGTCGGCGCCTGGGCGGATCTGGAGCGGCCGCCCCTGCTGGCGGCGCTGCGGGCCGCCGACGTCGCCCCTGACGGAACCCGCCGGAGCCCGTCCACCCGCACCCGCAACCGGAAGGCGTGGGCCACGCTTCAGGGCTATGCCGACGACCTGGGGTTCGGCCCGGCGGTGCTGAAGGCCCGCGACCTGAAGGGGGCCGGGTTCGGCCAGCGAACGGCGATCTTCGCCCCGGCCGAGTGGGCGGCCCTGCTGGCCGCGACGGCCTGCCCGCGGGCGACGCTGGCGTTCGAGGGACTGCGGTGGTCGGGGATGCGGCCCGGGGAACTGTGCACCGCCGAGATGCGGCACCTGACCGAGTCCGGGGGGGTGCCGGCGATCGTCCTCACCGAACACAAGACCGCGGCGAAGACCGGCGAGGACCGCGTGATCCCGGTGGTCGCCGCCCTCGCCCCGGTCCTGGCGAGGGCCGTCGACGGCCGAGACGCCGGCCCCATCTGGCGGGACCCCGCCGGCGGACCGTGGAACCCCGACCGGCTGAACTGGGCGTTCCGCAAGGCCCGCCGAGCCGCCGCCCTGCCGGCCGCCCTCAAGCTGTACAGCACGCGGCACACCCGCGGGACCGAACTGGTCGCCGAGGTCGGGGAGATCGCCGCCGCCGCGATTCTCGGGCGCGAGGGCGTCGCGATGACCTCGGTACGCCCACCTCGCCGGCTCCGCCCTCGGCGGGGTCGTGGCGAAGATCGACGCCCGCGACGGGGCCGAGTGAGGCCGCACGCGGACGGCTCCGGTGATCTGAACCGAGCGCCGCATGACCTGTCCGCCTCTCCCTCCCGCCGCCGGGCGGGTGGCGTCCTCCAAAGCCGCCGGGCCCGGTCCGACTCCGGGGGAGGTGCTGACGCCCCGTGGAGGAGTCCAGTAGCTGGCCAGACTCGTCTGGAGGTCGCGGTTCGAATCCGCCGGGGCCAATTCGCCGCGACGACCATCCGGGTACGACCGGACGTCGGCCGACAGCGCCCGGTCCGCATCCCGGGGAGCGGCGTCCGCATAGTGGAGGGCCATGCCCTCATGGTGCCGCCCCATGGGAGTTACCGCCCGGGTCGTCCCCCGGCGGCCACGATGTCGTCATGCGAACCAACGGGCCCGGCCGCGTGAGCGACCGGGCCGGTTCTCAGTCCGGCCGACCGGCCGCTGGTAGATGACGTCTCCGCCGAGGATGACGCGTTCGGATTGATCTCCTCGGCTAATCGCTGTAGTCGATGACCACGCGGTAACTCCGCTCCGTTCGGCCGAAGGAGGGCTGTCAAGTGACGGTGCCGAAGTGACCCAGGTGCCGGCCGCTTCGAACCACTCCGTGGTGGTGTCCCACGTCGAGAAGTCGGCCGTCGCGGGACTTTGAGAAACCGCCTGACGGCGTCCCGGCCCTGATTCAGAACCGTCACCTCGTCAACGTCGGCGGCGCTGTTCGGCTTGGCGGAAGGGCCCGGGTCGGGGGACGGTGGGCCGGCGTGCCGCGGCGAACGCGGCCGATCGCCGAAGGCCGCTACAGAGCATTGCGACGCCGACGGCCGCCGCCCCGACCCCTACGCCGAGGAGCAGACAGCCGGGGACGCCGCGGCCGCGTTTCGTTCGTCTTGCCATGCAGACACGCTGATGATGTCGCCCGTCGTGGCGTCGTTCCGCCCTCCGCGGCCGAGAAGGGCAGCCGATGTTCGCCGTGAACACGATCGGACGACGCATCTTCCCGCCCGCGCCCGTGTCGCAGCGGGGCCGGGGTGTCGAGAATGACGCAAACCTGCGACACTGTTGTCGTGTTCACTAGGACGGTTCTCCCCTCCCGTTCGCCCGGTGCCCGCGATGCGTCGCCCCTCCGTCAGATCTCCAGCCCGCCGGCCGCCCTCCCCGCCCCGACCGGGATCGGGGAGCCGACCCGCCCGAAGTCGCCGGCTCCCGCGGCCGGGCGTCGCCGGCGCTTGCCCCCTTCCGGCGGCCGCGCCGGGAGAGTCCCGAGCGGGTCGGCGTACTGGTCGCCGCGGTCCTCCGCCGCCGGGGAATCGACCCCACGGGTGTTCTCCCCACCCCCTCCCGGTGACCGGGCGGCGCCCTCCCGGTGACCGGCGGGTGGCACCTTCCCGGTGACCGGGAGGACCCTCCCGGTGACCGGTCAGAAATCCCTATTAATCCCTAAAGAATCCTCCCCCGCGTGCGGGAAGGGCCTGACGGCCCGCCCGCGGGGGACTCTGAAAAAGGCGGAGAGACCGAGGCCGGACGGTCCTGCGGTTGAGCCCGACGGGGACGGTCACGCGGGCGGCGGCATGGGCGGAGCCCCGGCCGCCGCGAACATCTCGCCGACGCGGGGGGCGGGAGGTGACAGCGTGTACAGTAGTTTGTACACCATTCCCGTGACCGCCGGATCGCCCCCGCCGCCCGCCCGCCCTTCTGCGGCCTGACCGGCCCTGTCGCGGGCTGTGCGAAAGACGGCCCCACAGTCGGGCCGACGGGGCCGGAGAGACGCCGGGGCCGTCGTCGGACGGCACGGCGGGGCGGATGCACCTCCGCAGTCGATGCCTGTTACCGGCGGAATCCCGTGAGTTCACCAAAGGGAGCCGATGATGTCCGTCAACGCCGAAGTGCCTTCTGGTCTTTCCGAAGCCCGAACACCAGCCCCACGAGCGCCCGCACATCAATCAGGACGGCTGCGGTGCAAGTCGGCGATGGCGGCCGCCGAACACCCACAGGACGTGTGCCGACCACGGCCCACACCGGCCCTGCGAGCCCGCACGTGAGGGCGGGTGGTCAGCACCGCCCCAATGAAGGGCTACCCCGCGTCGATTGGTGAAGCGCGGCGCCGCTTGCAGGCCTTGCACCACCGCGGTTTGTCAACGCGTCGAATCATCAGTACAAGCTGACGGCAGCAATCGGACGCGGCAAGCCCTACCGCCCGGCGCTGACGGCCTGTGCGGGCGAGATGGTCCCGCAGACGGCCGACGGGGCCGGGGAGACACCGGGGCCGTTGTGGACGGCACGGCGGGCGGCTACCGTTCTCGGTGCCGCGGCGAGAAATGTCGCGGCCCCCACCTCCACCTTGGACAAGTGGAAGGGGGACCGAAGTCACCACGCCATGCAACTGGCCGGGGACCGCGACGATGACAGTGTGCAGCAAGATCAGCCGGCGTTCGACCCCGCGTAGCCGCGGTCCGCCGATTCTCTCCCCGCGGCCTTCATCGGCTGGCGACTGGGTGCTTCATCACCACCCACAAACGACGGGACCCGGCGAACTCCGGGCATCACCCCATCGCTCGCCGGGCCGGTACTCGCCGCTGATCCGACCCCTTCAAGGCAACCACACCTAGGGTCGTCCCCGAGCATCACCACGAGGACTGTCGAAATCGCTTCGGCAGCACCTTACGGGGGCGGTCTGCCACCCGCAACCTTCCGTTGTCTACTCCGAAACAAGCTGCACACACCACCACCGAACGTCCCGATGGGGGGAGTTGGCCGCCACCGGGCCGCCACTCCTCCGCCCGGATCGCGTGGTATCTCGGACGATCCGAGACGACCGTGAACGACCTGCTGGCTGCCGTCGGCATCAAGGGGATTCCGTTCGGCAGCCTCACCCTTTACGACTCCGAAACCGCCTGGACCGCACTGTGCGAGGCCGGCGGCGTGCTGAAGAAGAAGCCCAAACAGGAATGAGCTATGCCCGCCAGACGGGGAAGACGCGGCGACGGCACGATCAAAGCGAGGCACCGGACCAACCGGAACGGCCGGAAGGTAGCGTGTGCCTGGCGGGCTTGCGTTCCCGTCGGGGGCGGGAAGTACCTGTACGGATCGTGGCGCGCTCCGAGGCGGACGCCGACGTCGACCGCCGGGCGATGATCGCCGACCGCGACCGCGGCACCCTCGCCACGCCGTCCGCGGTGACGGTCGGCGAGATGCTCCGGCAACGGCAGGCCGGCAAAACGCACCTCGCGGTCAACACGGTGGACCAGTACGAGCGGGCGATCGCCCACCTCGGCGACCTGCACGCGGTGCGGATGTCCGACCTCGGGTCCGCGGCCGTGGAGGCACAGATCGTTCGGTGGGAGAGGGCCGGCGTCGGACACCGGTTCCGCGAGGTCGCGTTTCGGCTGCTCGCGGAGGCGGTCCGCGTGGGGCAAGCCCGCGGGATCGTCGTCGGCTCCCCGCTGGAGGAGGTGCCCCGCCCGCGAAAGCCCCGGACGGACGATGACGAGCCGATCGACACGTTCAACCCGCGGGAGATTCGCCGGATCTGCGAAGCGGCGGAGGGCTACCGCTACGCGGCGGTCGCCCCGCTGCTGTTCGGCGTGGGCCTGCGGATCGGCGAGGCGCTGGGCCTTCGGCCGGACGATCTCGACCTTCAGGCCGGGACGGCCCGGATCGAACAAGCCTGCAAGGTCGAGCGGAATCGCGTCGTGGTCGGCCGCCTGAAGACGAAGCAGTCCCGCCGGACCGTGCCGCTGCCGCCAGAGGTCTGCGGCGCCCTGTCGGATCGACTGGCGGAGAAACTGGTCGAGGGAAACGCGACCGCGGGACTGCTGTTCTGCACGCGGGGCGGCGGCCCTCCGCACCCCGCCAGCGTCCGCAGCCGAGCGTGGTACGGGGCGATCGAACGGGCCGGCGTGCGTCGGCGGCACCCTCATCAGGCTCGGCACACGTTTGCCACGCTGGCGCTGGCTGCGGGAGCACCGATCACCGCCGTGGCGGCGTGCATGGGGGACACCATCGAGACGGTAACCCGAACGTACGTCGCACGTCGTGCCTAACACCGCCGGATTGGCGGTGGCCGCGATGCAGGCGGCTTTGGGCGGCGATCAGCGGGCGAACTCCGGCCGAACTGTCGGCTAAGGGGCCGGTAAGGGGCAAAGCGAGCCCAGCAGGTGCGGGAAAAACAATCGGGACGACTGGATTCGAACCAACGACTCCCTGCTCCCAAAGCAGGTACTCTACCAGGCTGAGCTACGTCCCGAAGCGGCGTCGATGCGGTGTCGCCACGCGGGGGCATCGTACGCCGGTTCGGCGGACAGGTCGATGCGGGACCGGGTTCGCCGCCGTCGCTCCAGCTGGAGGGCGACGAGCCGGCACCCGTTCCGACCGATCGTCGCCGCATGACATCATCCGTTCACGGGTTCCACTGTCGCGCTCACGCGGCACGGAGGCGCTTTAGCAGGCCCTCGAACGCGGCGTTGTCGGCGAAGTTCAAGCGAATCTGGCCGCTCTCGGCGCCCCGCAGGACGATTTCCACGGGGATGCCCAGCTGGTCCCGCAGGCCGTCGCGGACGCTTTCCAGATGCGGGGTGAGCGTTTTGGCATCGGACTTCGGAGCGTCGCCGTCCCCCGCCGTCGACGCGGGTTCGGCGTCGAACACCTTCAGATCCGGCTCGGCGGCGGCGGCGGTCGGCTCGGCGAACTGTTCATTCGTGGCCGGCTCCTCGGCCGGCATTGGGGAATCTTCGGCGGGGGCGATGGCGCCGGCGATCGCTTCGGGGCCGGCGTCCTCGTCGCCGTCTGTCGGGGCGGGGAGCGTGTCGTCCACGTGCACCGGGGCGGTGAGGCCGGCGGCCTCGGCGTCGGCGGCGGCGGTGCTCGCGTCCCGTTCGAACGCCTGATCGCGACACAGCTTCTCCGCGGCCCGCACGGTCAGGCCGCCGTCGACCACCAATTCCATCGCGGCGACTCTGGTCCGCCCCCGACAGCGCCAGCAGCGCCCGGGCGTGGCCGGCGGAGATCTTTTCGTGCCGCAGCGCCTCCGCGACGGCGGGCTCCAAGTCGAGCAGGCGGAGGAGGTTCGAGACCGCCGGCCGGCTGACGGACAGGCTTTTCGCCAGCGCCTCGACGGTCCCGCCGAAGCGGTCCAGGTAGTCGCGGAACGCCTTCGCCTTTTCGAGCGGGTGCAGGTCCTTCCGCTTGATGTTCTCCTCGATCGCCGCCTCGCACACCTCTTTATCCCCCAGCGTCAGCACGCGGCAGGGGACGGTTTCCAGGCCGGCCCGTTTGGCGGCCATCAGGCGGCGTTCGCCGGCGATCAGTTGGTACTCGCCGTCCACCTCGCGGACCAGCAACGGCTGCAAGACGCCGTGCCGGGTGATGCTCTCGGCAAGTTCCTTCAACTCCGGCTCGGCGAAATCCTGCCGGGGCTGGAAGGGGTTTCGTTCAATCAACTCGACGCTGATCGCCCCGCCGTCGGCGTCGCCGGGGGGGGCGGCGGGCGGCGCGGCGGCGGGTTCGCGATGGCCGCCCAGCAGGGCGTTCAAGCCCCGTCCCAGGCGGCGACCGCCGAGGGTTGCGCCGATTGGGCGGCGGAAGCGTCTTCGGGGCGGTGCAACCGGGCGGCTTGGGCGGACATAGCGGCGGGAACTTCCCGAGGGCGGAGGCGACGGAGTGCGGTCCGGCGTCGAGCCGGGCCATGACGGTCGCATCGGTCGGCGGGGTCGCGCGGGTTCAGCCCGCCGGGCGGTCGTTCGGGCGCGACGATCACCGTCGGCTCGCGACTCGTCCGCCGCGGCGCTCCCGTCGGCCGGCCGGGTTGGCGGGGCCATGGCCGCGCACTGGACGGCGGCTTAGGATGGCCGCACCCGCTCGTCCCCCGCACCCGCTTTTCGTCCCTGATGGCCGACGCCGCCGCCCAGTCTTCTCCGCAGCAGGCGAACCTGCTCCTCCGCGAGGCGAACAAACAGAAGGCCGCGGGCGATCTCGACGCGGCGGTCGCCACGCTGGAACGGCTGATCGAACTGGTCCCGACGCACGTCGCCGCCCGGGTGGCGATCTCCACCTACCTCGAACGGCTCGGCCGGAACGACGAGGCGCTGGAGCACGCCAAGATGGTGCCGGAGTTGGAGCCGGACGACGCCTTCAGCTTCACGCACCTGTCAGTCATCAGCCAGCGGTGCGGGTTGATTCCGGAGGCGGAGGACGCGATGGCGAAGGCCCGCATGATCCAGATGCGCGGCTGACCGGTGCCGGCGTTCCCCACCCCGGACCCGCCGCCGACGCTCCCCAACGGGGACGCCCCTTCGTCAGACGGCTTGCCGGCAGGCGAACCGCCGCCGGATGAGCCGCCGTCGGATGAGCCGCCGCCGCAGTGGGCGTTACGGGTTCTCGACCGGCTGGGGTGGCGGTGGTGGCTGGTGACGGCGGCCCTGCTGCCGTTGGTCGCCGGGACGGTGGGGTTCGGGCTGAGCGTCGCGGGGATGCGGACTCTCGTGGTCGCTGGGTTGCCGGTTCAAACCTTGTTCACAGCGGAGATCCCCCGGGCCGTCGCGCTCTGCCTGTGGCCGGGGCTGGCGGCGTGCGGCGTGGTGATCTTCACCGCCCCGGCCTGGAGCGCCCGCCCGTTCGCCGTGTTGTGCGCCGCCGCGGCGTCGGCGACGACCCTCGGCGCCGGCGCCCAAGACCTGACGATGGCGTTGGAGGGGCGAGGCGAGGGGGCCGCGGGGGTCTTCGACGTCTGGCCGCTCCCCGCGGTCCTGGGGCTGCTGGCGTTCATCCTGTGGCTCGAACACCGCCACGGCCGGCACACCGTGCGGGGGGAAGACGACGGCCCGCCGCTGCGGGTCTGGTCGCCGGAGGAGTGACGGCAGGCCGGGCCTGCGTCGCCCTCAACCGCTTCGGCTGGGGGCGGGGGCGCTGTTCCCGCCTCACGCCGCCTTCGCCGCCCGCACCTCCGCGTCGTCCCACGGCAGGCCCCAGCCGGGGCCGTCGGGGACGGGGATCATGCCGTCCGTCAGTTCGGGGACGCGGCGGTACTCCTGGAAGCGGCCGAGGTGCGGGATGGTGGCCCGCACGACGGTATCCGGGAACGCCGCGATCCCGGCCCGCGGGGCGTGCGGGGTCGTCGGCAGTTTGGCGGCGTCGGCGATGCGGGCGACCGTCAGCAAACGGACCGCCCCGCCGACGTAGAACAGGTCCGGCTGCATCGGGCGGAACAACTTCGCCCGGGCGAATCGCCGCCAGACCGGCAGCATCGAATCCTGCTCCCCCCCGGCGAGGTCCAGCCGCACGCCCTTCGCGTCGAGCTGCTCCCGGACCCGCAGCGTGGCCTCGACGTCGCGCCAGTCGCACGGTTCCTCCAGAAAGCCGACGCCGTGATCGGCGAAGCGGGCGCCGGCCCGGACCGCCTCGCCGGCGGTGTAGCTGCCGTTGGCGTCCAGGAGGATTTCGATGTCGTCGCCCCACGTTCTGCGGGCCAGCGCCACCATCGCCACGTCGCGGGCGTTCTGCTCCGGCGTGGTGCTCATCCGCCGGCCGACCTTCAGCTTGACCGCCCCCGCCCCGGTCGCCGCCAGATCCGCGGAGGCCTGATCGACCGCCTGCTGCGGGGAGGTGTCCCGGTCGAACCGCGACACGTACACCGTCAACCGCCGCCGCCGGCGCCGGCCGAGCAGGTCCGTGCAACTGATCCCCGCCCGCCGGCCGAGCAGGTCCCAGATCGCCAGCTCGCAGTGCGCGACGGCGTTCCAAAACGGCATCCCGACGTACTTGTAGCGCCGCTCCGCCACGTCCACATGGTCGACCAGATCCGGCAGATCGCGGGCGTCCGTGCCGGTGAAGTACGGCGCCGCCAGCGTGTCGAACAGGGAGCGAATCTGCGGCAAGCGGTTGTTCGCCGGCACGATTCCGACCCGGCCGTCCGCGTCCGTCACCCGCACCGCGGTCGTGTCGCCCCCGGACCCGGTGAGCGTGACCACGTCGAACCGGCGGAGTTCGATCCGCTCCGCAAACCGCCCGTGCGGGTCCGGCACCACCCCGCCGTGGTTCGGGTGCGCCGCGGCCCGTCCGGGCAGGACGCACGCGGCAAGGCCCGCGGCCCCCGTCGCGAGGGCCGTGCGACGGGTGTATAGAAGAGGTGAAGACATCGGCGGGACCGGCGAACCAAACGGGCGGGGCGAACGCGGTCAGTCTACCGACTCGCCCACCCTTCGAGTTGCCGCCAGACCGCCCGCAGCCCCAGAGCGGCGGCGATCAGGGCCAGCGGTTCGGCGACCACCGTCAGGAGGAGCAGGGCCTGAAAGAGTTCCTGCCCCGCCTCCGTCTCGGTGGCGAGGAGGTAGAATTGCCCGACCCCCGCCGCGGCGCCGGTCAGCCCCAGCGCCCCCGCCGCGATCAACCAGCGGCGGCCGGCGATCGCCCGGCCGCGGCGCGAACGCAGCCGAGCAGCAACAGCGCCCACGCCGCTCCCAACGCGACGACCGCCGCGGCGAACAGCAGCATCGCCAGATCTCCGCTCATTCGTGTTCCCCCAGGTCGGCGGTCGGGTCGGTCGCGGGGGCCGTCGCGACCGCCGCGGCGAGGGCGGCCCGCCCGGCCAGCGCCAGCGCCGCCAAGCCGGCGGTGAGCGCCAGCGCGGCAGGCGGCATGGCCAATTCCACGGCTTCATAGATCCAACTCGGCAGATCGGGGCCGTTTCGCACCCCGTGCATGAGGAGTGCGCGCAGCGTGATAAGGGAGACGGCGCAGATTTCCAGCGCTGCCATCGGGGCGAACAGCGTGGCCGCGGCGACAGACCACCGACCGCCCGCCGTCCCCCGCCGCCACCGGCCGACGCCGGCGATCGCCAGCCAGCCGACGACCGCCCACAGTCCCACGCCGACGAGGGCCAAGCCGCCGAGCGTCGCCAGGTCGTTCATCCGCCGGCGCCCCCGCCGGCGGGCGGGTCGAACGGGGCGTCCAGCGGATCGAACGGGGTGTCCAGCGGGTCGAGTTCCCCGGCCGCGGCGGTCGCCCCGTGAGGCGCGGGGAAGGCGTCGTCCGGGGCCGTCTCCGCGATTCGCCACGCGGCGACCGTGCCCCACAGCACGAGCCCCGGGCAGAGGATCAGCCCCACCGGGATTGCCAGCAGAAACAGGGAGAACAGCTCCGGCAGGTCGACGCCGGCGCCCGCCTCCGCCGCGAGCCCCAGCGCCCCTGTACAGCCCGCGACCACGCCCATCGCCACGCCCGCGGCGGCCCCCAACATCACCCGTCCGAACCCACGTCCAGGGCCGTTCTGAACGGCCGCGACGGCCCCGCCGTGCTGGAAGTCCCGACGCTTCGCCGCCCTCACGAACAGCGCGAACCACAGCGCCGCGACCGCGAACGCGGCGGCGGTGAAGGCGACCGCGGTCAGTTTGATCAGCGTCTCAATCATGACGTCGCTCCGATCGGGTGCGCGGCGCGGGCGGCGTCGGCCTCCGCGGCGTCGGCGGCTTCCCACGCCCGATGCAGCGCCATCCCCAACGCCGCGTGCGACCCGACCCAGGCGAGCAGCAGGACGGCGACCCCCAGCAGGATCAACACCGCCAACTCTTCGCTGCCCGGGCCGATCCAGGACAGGCCGCCCATCACCCCGACCACCCCCACGCCCACCACGCCGTTCAGGGCGGCGGAGACCAGCGCCCACCCGCCGCCCGGCGTCCCCCACCGGCGGCGCCGCAGCCCCATCGCCCCGGTCAGAAAGACCACCGCGAACCAGTTGAGGACGTACAGTCCCACGAAGACCAGTGCGAACGCCCCGAAGAACATCATCCGGCAGCCGGGCGGCGAGGGAGGAGGAGGAACGCCCGCGAGCCTACCCCGTCGCCCCGCCGTCGTCTCCCGTTCATGGTGCAGCGGCGCCGGGCGGAGCGCCGCCGGGCAGATGAATCTCGGGCGGTTCGGCCTGATCGAGGGTACGCCACGCGGCGTGGGCGCCGGCGAAGGTCAGCGCCGCGGCGGCTTGCTGGGTGAGCACGAGCAGGCCGGCGAGGATCAGCAGGGCCGAACCCTCCGGCTGGAGCCACACGCACAGCGGGAGCGGCGCCCCGTGCAGGCCGATCAGCGCCCCCGCGATCCGCCGCCGCGTTCCCGGCGGACGCTCCGCAGCCCGCTCGCTTTGGAGGTACGCCGCCGCCAACGCCCAGCCCCAGATCGCGACCAGCGCCGCTGCGAACGCGGTTCCGGTCCAGCCGGTCCAGATCGTCAGCGGACCGTTCATGCTTCCGGTCCCTTCTCCAACCGATCCGGCGACGTCGGCCGCGCCATCGGTCCGGTCTCCGGTTCGAGCGTCGAAGCGGCGGCCGTCGCCGCCACGCCCGCGGAGACCAGCAGCCCGAGCGACGCCGCCCAGAGAATCGCCCCCGCGATCCAAGCCGCGACGAATCGATCCTCCTACTCCGCCAGCAACCACACGGGCGGTTCGTCCGCCCAGACCGCCCGCACGACGCACAGCCCGCAGAGGAACGCCGGCAGCGCCGACCCGAGCAGCGCCGATGCGACCGCCCGCCGGCCGCCGGGCACGCCCGCCCGCGCCCGCCGCTTCCCCAGCACGCCCGGCACAATCGCCGACGCCAGCCACAGCAGGCCCCACGCACCGGCCGCCACCGCGATCATCCGTTCGTCCATCACCGCCCCCCGTGCGGAGCGAACGGGGCGTCCAGCGCCTCCGCCCCGCCCCTCGGAAGAATTGCATCAGTCGGGGCGCCTGCCGGCGGCGCGGCGTCGGACCGCCGGAGAAACACCGCCGCCAACCCGCACGCCGCGGCTCCCGCGAGCAACAGGTGGACGAGCCGACGTGCGGCTTCCCACCCCATGCCGAGCCCACGCTCGAACAGCGTTTCCGTCCAGGTGCGCCCTGCCGCGCGGAGAGCGAGGAGCGGCGTCTCCCCCAGCAGCCCGGCAAGCAACAGGGCTCCGGCGAGACCCAGCAGCGCCCCGACCGTGCGATCGTCCCGCCAGCGGCTCGCCGCGGCGGCGAGGCGTGTCGGCGGGGGGAACGTCTCGTGCAGCACCGCACCAGTGTGCAATTCGCGGCTCCCGGGCGACAGCGCCGGCGGCGGATCGCGGGGGACTCACCGGCCGAACAGGTCGCCGGCCCGCACGTCCAGCCCCGGCAGCGCCTCCCCGCCGGGCACGGCGTCGTCGCCCTGATAGGTGCGGACCGGGCCGTCGGGGCGATGAACCGTGACGGTTTTCGGACCGGGGTTCGCCACCCAGACCAGCGGGACGCCGTCAGCCAGATACTCCTCAACCTTCGCGTCCACGTCGCCCACCCGGTCGCTGGGGCTCATGATCTCCACGGCGAGACGCGGTACGCCGTGCCAGACGTGCATCCCCTCGCCCTTTCCTGGCGGAGGGGGTTGGTTCGACATCGTCTCCGCATCGAACACGACCACGTCCACGCCGACGACCGTCTCCCGGCTCGGGATACGGACCGCCGCCTCCCCCGATGCCACTTCTCCTCCGGGAAGGCGCTCATCGAGCCAATCCCACAAACGTCGGGCGACTCGCGATTCGCAACTGGTGTGCGGGGCACTGCGGACGGTCATCGGTTCCTCCCAAACTTCCCCATTGATCAGCCAGCGGGTGACGTCCGGGGCCTCGGGCAGGGCGAGGAACTCGTCCGCCGTCATCCGCACCCCGGTGCGGGCGGAGACGGGGCCGTACTCGTCCCGCTCCACCGGCGCCCGCTCGGCGGCGAGCCGGGCGGCCGGATCGGCGGCTGGCTCGACGGGGGACGGCGGCGGGGCGAGGGCGGGCGTCATGCGGGGCGTCTTCAGAACACGAAGCGACCCGGACGCTGCGGAGCGCCCGGGTCGCTGAAGTCTAGCGGAGAACACGGCCCCCGGTCAGCCGCCGATCTGGGGGCTGCCGGCGCCGACGAGCTCTTCCACCACCTTGTCGATCAGGCCGTACTCGGCGGCTTCCTCGGCGCTGCAGGAACTTGTCGCGGTCGGTGTCGCGTTCGAGTTCTTCCAGATCCCGGCCAGTGTGCTTCTGGAGGATCTCGTTCATCCGCCGTTTGGTGCGGATCACCTCCTTGGCATGGATGTCCAGGTCCGTCGCGGTTCCTTGGAACCCGGCGAGCGGCTGGTGGATCATGATCCGGCTGTTCGGCAGGGCGAACCGCTTGCCGGCGGCCCCGGCGGTCAGGAGCAGGGCGCCCATGCTGGCGGCCTGGCCGAGGCAGTAGGTCGCCACGTCGCAGGAGATGAACTGCATCGTGTCGTAAATCGCCATCCCCGCCGTCACCGACCCGCCGGGCGAGTTGATGTAGAAGTGGATGTCCGCCTTCGGATCCTCGAACTGCAGGTAGAGGAACTGGGCGACGAGGCTGTTGGCGACCTGGTCGTTGACCTGGCTGCCCATGATGACGATCCGGTCGCGCAGCAGGCGCGAATAGATGTCCATGGCCCGCTCGTCGCGGCCCTGCTTGTCGATGACGTAAGGGACGAGGCTCGTCATGGCGGATGTCGGATTGGGGATGTGGGATGTGACGCGCAAGCGAAGGGAGGGGCGGTTCCCGCGGGGCGGCCGTCGCACGCTTGCGCGTCACATCCGACATCCGACATCCCACGTCCGACATCCCGGGCGTCAGCCCGGGCGAGGTTTCCGCCTCGGCCTGCTTCTCCAGGACCTCGTCGATCAGGCCGTATTCGACCGCCTGCTTGGCGGTGAGGTAGCGATCGCGTTCGGTGTCCCTGGCGATCGTGTCGATGTCCTGACCGGTGTGGTCGGCGAGGATCTCGTTCAGCGTTTGCCGGGTGGCGAGGATGTCCTCGGCCTGGATTTCGATGTCGCTCACCTGCCCGCCGACTTCGCCGTGGGGCTGGTGGATCATCATCTTGGCGTGCGGCAGGGCGTAGCGTTTGCCCTTGGTGCCGCCGGCCAGCACGATCGCCCCGCCGCTGGCCGCCATGCCCACGCAGTAGGTGCACACGTCGCAGTCGACGAACCGCATCGTGTCGTAGATCGCCATGGTGGCGGTCACGCTCCCGCCGGGGCTGTTGACGTACAGGTGCACGTCCTGCTTGCGGTTCTCGCTCTGGAGATACAGCAGCTTCATCACGGTGAGGTTCGCCGACTCGTCCATGATCGGACCGGCGAGGAAGATGATCCGGTTCTCCAACAGGAGATCGCCGATCGTCATCTGCCGTTGCTGCAGCCGGCCCGCGGTTCATCAACGGGGTGCGGGCCGGGTCGAACCCGCCCATTGCGGCGCCGACAGACCCGTTTCCTGAAAGAGCCGAAAGGGGATCACGCATGGGCTGTTCTGTGCGGTGGGAGGCGCCGCGGCGGGCGGGCGGGCGGGAACTGTAGGAGCCGACCGCCGGGTTCTCAACGCGCCGCAGGATCGTCATGATCGGCAATCGTGTGAGCCCACCCCCGCGCGCGGGGGAACACGGGAAACGGGGGCGAGCTGCGGGGGCGACGGGGTTCGGGCGGACTGGCGAGGCGCGGGACGTGGGACGCCGGGCGCGCCAGCGTTAGACGTGAAACGCGGACGGTTCAGTCCGCGTTTCGTCGTGCGGCGGCCCCGCTCCGCCCTGGACTGCCCCCGCCCCCGTCGCCGCCCCCGCCGCCGCGGGCGCCGTGGTACAGCGCTCTGGGCCGGAGGACTCCTTGAACCTGACCGAGCACGACGCCCTCCCCGGCGAGCCGGTGCTGCCGGGGTTTCGGCTGGAAGTGTCCGCCCTGTTCCCGGCAAGCTAAAGGCTGCTTCAGGACCTGACGGAATACCAACCCGAAGCGTCAGCGAGGGCTGCGGGCGCCGGCCGCGTCCCCGGACTCTAGGAAGAACCGGCGGACGCCCTCGCGGACGCGTCGGGTTCGTCATCAAAGAGCTTCTCGATGCGGCGGCGACCGCCGGGGCCCTGCTCATCCCAGCCCGGTCAGCGTGCCGGTGCCGCTGGCGAAGGTGTCCGTCTCGATGCCCAGCGCCTGCAACATGCTGACGTGCAGATTGCACAGCGGCGGGTGCGATTCGGGATCGAAGGCGAGGTGGCCCGCGTGCTTCACGCCCAACGCCGCCCCGCCGGCCAGCAGCATGGGCATCTCGCGGGTGTCGTGCATCGAGGCGTCGCCGAGGTTCGAGCCGAACAGCACCAGCGTGCTGTCCAGCAGGCGACCGCCCCCCGATTCCGGCGTATCGGCGAGTTTGTCGAGGAACCCGCCGAGCAGCCGCATCTCCTCCAGTTCGATCCGGCCGGAGCTGGGCGATCTTCTCCGGGTCCTTGCCGTGGTGCGAGAGGTTGTGCCAGTCCATCTCGATCCCGTCGATCGGCGGCACGAGGTTGTTCCCGGACAGCATCAGCGTGACGACCCGCGTGCTGTCCGTTTGCAGGGCCAGGCGCGATCAGGTCGTACATCAGGCTCTGCTTCGCGACGAAGTCGGCCCGGTCGTCGACGTCGGTCGGCTGGTGGTAGTCGACGGTCGGCTTCGGCCGATCGCACCCACGCCTCCGAGCCGAGCATCCGCCGTTCGAGTTCCCGCACGCTGGTGAAGTACTGGTCCAGCGTCCGCCGATCGCCGGCGGGGCTGCCGGTCATGCAGCCGTTTCGCCCGGGCGGCGACGACGTCCAGCACGCTGCGGCCGTCCGTCAGGGCGCCCGATCTGGGCGTCCAGCTCCGCCGGGGTGCCGTCGAGGAACAGCGCCTGGAACAGTTCGCTGGGGCTCGTTGGTCGCCGGGATCTGCACGCCGGCCCGGGTCCAGCTCAGGCTCGGCCCGTCGATGCCCAGGGTGAGGAATGGGAACCGCGTGTCCGGGGCGAGCTGCTCGACGGCGTACTGATCGAGGCTGATGCTGTTCCGAAAGCTGCTCGCCGCGGGGTTGCGGGGCGGCGGTCAGGAAGCTCTTCTCGCTGCTGTGCCCGCCGTTGACCTCCGGGTGCGACAGCCCGGCCGAGGACCGTGAAGTCGTTGCGGTGCCGGGCGAGCGGTTCGAGGTACGGGGTGATCGCGTAGTCGCGGCCGGCCGTCTCCGGGTCGGAACAGCGGACGGTGCAGGCCCAGCGTGGCGCACAGGCAGACCATCCGGCCGGGCGCGGTTGGGTCGCCCGCGGGGTCGGCGGAGCAACGCCGCGCGCCCCGCCGGGCGAACCGTTCGAGCAACGGCAACGCGACGGCGACGCCGGCGCCGCGAAGCAGCGTGCGTCTGGGGACGGCGGCGGACCAGGCAGAGGGTCGAACATGGGAACGCGTGACGGCGAAGGCGGTGAGCGCAGCGCGGGAGGCCGGAGCAGCGGGCGTGCGGCCAAATCAGCGGCCGTTTGAAGACGTCGCTGCACACCGTCTCCAGCAACAGGGTGCGGAGGCCGTAATCCCGGTCGGCGGCGCGATCGAGGATCGCGTCGATCTCCGCCCGGTCGGCGAAGTCGCAGCCCTCGCCGGCGCCGTAGATCAGCCACTTCTCCGCCAGGCTGCGGGCGAGTTGGCGGTCGTCCTCGGCCAGCAGCGCCTTGAACTGCTTGAGGTTCGAGAACGAGCGGCCGTCCGTCAACGCGTCGGCGGGGTCCACCGGCAGCGCGACGTAGGTAGTGGATCTTCCGGTTGCCGATGATACGACTCGCACCCCGCTCGCCCGGTCCCCGGGCGGAGGCGGTAGTGCTCCCGGTAGGTGCCGACCACGTCCAGCGACTCCAGCGCGAATCCCGGCCGGGTCCATCTTGCGATGGCAGGTCGCACAGGCCGGGTCCGCCCGGTGGGCGGCGAGCATCTCGCGGATCGTGGAGGTCCCGCGGACGTCCGGTTCGACCGCCGGGATGTTCGGCGGCGGCGGGGGGATCGGCAGACCGAGGATCGCGTCCATGCACGAACTGCCCCCGCAGCACCGGGCTGGTGTGCGTGCCGTTCGCCGTCACCTTCGCCACGCTGGCCTGCGTGAGGAACCCGCCGCGAACGCTGTCCGCCGGCAGCGAGCACCTTCTTGAAGCCGACCGGCTTCAACCCCAGCGCGTCCGCGTCCAGATCGTAGTGCCGGGCGAGCCGGGCGTTGAGAATCGCCCAGTCCGCGTCCGCCACCTCTCGCGCGGGACGGTCGTGGGCCAGCATGTATTCGAAGGTCCGCCGGGTCTCCTCCACCATCGCGGGGTGCAGCAGTTCGTCGTACTCCGGGGCGAGTTCCGGGTCCGGCACGCTGGCGTCGATCCAGGCCAGATCGAGCCACTGATCGAGGAAGTCGTCGTTGAACCGGACGTGCTTCGGATCGGCCAGCATCCGCTCCGCCTGAGCCCGGTAGACGGCCGGGTTCGAGAGCGTGCCGTCGTCGGCCCGCGCCCGCAGTTCGTCGTCGGGGATGGACCCCCAGAGCATGAAACTCAGGCGACTGGCCAGCGCGTGCGGGGGCAGCGCGTGCGGGGCCAGCGCGTGCGGGGCGAGCGGTTCGCGGGGCTGCTCGCCGTCGCCGGATCGCTCCCGGCCGGATTCGCCGCCAATCGTCAGGAAGGCCGGGTCGCACAGGATCGCCTTGGCGCCCAGGTCGCATCACCTCTCCGAACGACACCCCCGCTTCGAGCCGTTCGTCCAGCAGGGCGATCAGATCGTCGAGTTCGCCCTTGCGCAGCGGGCGACGAAACGCCCGACCGGCGAGGTCGGCGATCAGGCGGCGGACGTCCTCGTGCGGCGTCGTCGGAGGCGACGGCGTACTCCTTCGTGATCCAGCGCTTCCCGCGGGTCTGTTCCTCGCGTTCGTCTGCACGACCGGGTTGGCGCCGAAGACGGCCTGATGGGAGACGCGGCGGCCACTCCTCCAGCAAGCGGGCCGGTAATCTCCACCCACCGGATCGCGACCGCGTTCTCCGTCGACTTCGCCGGCGTCTCCTGACGAATCAGATAGCCGACGTCCCAAGGGACGAACTTGAACCGTCTCCTTCTCCGCGAACGTGACGGTGAACTCGATCGGGCTCCGGCTCCCAGTCCGCGGGCGGATCGATCGGCTTGGGGTACGCAGCGGAGTGGCCGACCAGTTCCTTGATCCCGCTCGGGCTGTACGGAGTCCGCTTTGAACGTCTGGTAGACGACCGGCTCCGCCTTCGCCGGATCGTGGTTGAAGGCGTAGGCGCTGATCTTCACCCGGTAGCGGCCGGGGTAGTCGCAGCGAAAGCTGCGGAGATCCGTGGGGCTGTAGTTGGGTTCGAACGACCGCGAGCGCGTCCGGCAACAGGAGGAGCGTCGGTTCGGCCCGCTCTTTGAAGCCGCGTCGTACTTCTCGTACGCGTCGAGATAGCTGTGCCGTTCGGTGACGGTCTCCGGCCGGGGGCGGATCGGCCGGCGGCGTTCACCGCGGCGTCGGCCGCGTTCGAGATAGCCGTTCACCAGCACGCGAACTGGTGCCCAGCGCGTCGACGGTGCGGTCGAACCCGTGGGCGACGGCGTCGCCGGGCAGCAGGCCCTTCAGCGGGCACGTCGACGTGCAGCAGGTCGTGCACGGCGTGCTCGTATTCGCCCCGCGTCATCCGCCGCAGCCGGGTGCGGCCCTGCCGCGCCTGCCGGGCGTGGTCCGCGGCGTCCAAGTGCAGCCGGCGAGGGCGGCCGACGGCGTGCCCGCGGGCGGCGTCGTCCGGGTCGTCGCCGGCCTCGGCGGGCGGCATCTCGCCGGCCTTCAGCCGGTCGTGCACCTTCACGAGCGCCGCCAGCGACTTCGCGTTCAAGTTCGCCGTCGACAGCGGGAACGCGCCGGCGTCGAGGCGAAACTCGTTCTCCGCGTAGAAACTCGCCGTGACAGTCGACGCAGAACCGGTCCAGCAGCGGCCGCAGCGCGGCGAGGTCCGGCTCCGCCCCCGCCGCCCCCGCCGCCACGGCGTCGCCCCCCGCGCAGAGCGCCACGCCAAGCAGGACGACGGCGGAGCGGCAGCGACGAAGCACGGGGGACGCCCGGCGGGAACGGGAAGCGGAGCCCCAGTCTACCCGCGCCCGGGACGTGATGCGGAGGCGCTTTTCGCCCCCCCCGGACACGCCCTTCTTCAACGCCCCCCGCCGGCGCCCGGCGGACCGCCCCGCCCGCCGGAACCGCCGGCAGACGATCGACGTCCCCCCGGTTCGCACCGCCACGGCGGCGCGGACCACGGCGGCGGTCCCATGCGGTCCGCGGCGGTCGCATCCCCGCCGCGGCCGTTCGGCCCTACACTCTGCCGTGTCCGCTCCCGATGCTCCCGCCGGCCGCTCGCCCGTGGACCCGTTCGCCCGGGATTCCGCCACATCGTCCGCAGGTTTCGTCCCCTCGCCGGAGGAGGAGCCGGACCCGCTGGCGTTTCTCGCTGTCGCGGCGACCTGTGCCGGGCGACTGCTGGCGGTCGCGGTGTTGTGGTGTTTGTGCGCGGCGGTGGTGTGGCTCTGGTGGCCGCAGTGGCGGGCGGACTTCGGTCGCACCGAACCCTGGCTGGCCGCCCTGAGTTGGTGGGGCGAACTGGCGAGCGTGGTGTGGGCGACCGCGGCGATCCTCACCGGCCGGCTGACCTGGGGCGGCGGCCGCGGGGCGATCCGGCCGGGGGAGAACGTCCGCACGCTGGCGGTGGTCGGCGTGCTGGTCAGCCTGACCGCGGATCTGCTGATCACCCTGGGCGGGTTCTGGGCGGACCGGCGGGCCTGGGACGACGCGGTGTTCAACGGCGCCGTCGCCGTCGCCGCGGAGCGCATCCCGGCGGATCGCCGGGGCAGCGTGGACGTGCGGCTGACGGTCCGGTTCTTCCTGCCCCCCGCGCCGCAGCCGCCGTTCCTGCGGTGGCACGAGGGCGTCACCACCGTGCGTCTGCCCCGCCCGCCGTTCGCCGGGGCGGCCGTCGGCCCGGACCGCCTGCCCGCCCCGCTGGCGGCGTGGGCGTGGCAGACCGCCCACGGGCTCCCCGCGCCGCCCCGGACCCTGGCGCTGGTTCGGTACGATCCGGACCACCCGGGTCGGTTCTGGGTCGCCGGGCAAAGCTGGGACCGCGGCGCCCCCAGCCGGCTCCTGTTGGCCTTCCTGCCGATTCTCCAGGCGGGGATGCTGATCGTCTGGCTCCGCGATTTCCGCCGCGACCGATACGTGGCCGACCCGTTCAACCGGTTCCTCGCCCGGCATCTGCCCGCCTTCCCGCTGGCGACCGAACTGCTGTTCCTCGGCGGCTGGGGCCTGCTGGAGAACGGCTGGCTGGGGTGACGCGGCCCCGGGCGAGTCGCCCGCCCGGCGGCTTCAGCCGGGGTGATGAGATCCGGGGTTCCGCGAGCGGGCGGGCGGGGACTAGGGTCGCCGCGTGCGTCGCATTCGCCCCGCCGCTGCCTTCGTCCTGCTGACCGCCGGCGCCGCGGGGATCGCGTTGACCGGCTGCGCCGCCGGCGACGCCTCCGCCCTCCGCGGCGACCTGCTCCGCACGCAGGATGAACTGACGCGGGCGCAGATCGCCCTCCGCGACGCCCGGGCGGACCTCACCGCCGCGGAGCGGTCCGCGGACCTGCTGCGGGATCAACTGACCGGCGGCGGGGCCGTGGTCGCGGAGATGCCGGAGCAGGCCCGGCTGCTCGGGCGGGTCCAACAACTGACGGTCTCCAAGCTGCTGACCGGTGGGCTGGACCGGGACGGCGTGCCCGGCGACGAACTGCTGGCGGTCGTGCTGGCCCCCGCGGACGCGGACGGGCAACCGCTCAAGGCGCCGGGTTCGATCGCGCTGGAACTGGTGAACCTCGCCGCGAAGAAGGACGAACGGCAGATCGGGGCGTGGTCGTTCGACGCCGCGGAAGCCGCCGAGGCGTGGCGGAGCACCGTCCTGGGCGCCGGCTACCGGTTCCGTCTGCCGCTCCCCCCACGCTCCGCGCGGAGTCCGGTCCGGGCTCCGGGCGGGAGACGTTGCACCTCGTGGCGAAGTTCGAGACCGCCGACGGCCGGCGGTTCGACACGACGCATCCGGTGCGCGTCGACCGCTCCCCCGCGGCCAACGGGCAGACGCCCCGCCCGCCCGCACCGGCGCCCCCTTCGGCAGATGTACCGTCGGCGCCCGTGCCGTCGGATGATCTCTTCCCCCGCCCCGTTCGTCCCGGAGCCGTTCCCCGTACCCCCGTCGCCCGCGCCCTCTCTCCCATGGAGGACCGGCCCACGGAGGACCGGCCCCAGCGGGGCGACTCCCCGGGCGAGGAGCGCACCCGGATCGCCGGCGCCCCGGACCCGCTGTTCGGGGCCGCGGGCGAGGATCCGTTCGGCGAGTTCTGAGCGGCGCGACGGCTGGGAGCGCGGCGGTTCGCGGCGCCGGCTGGCGCCGGCTATCGTGTCGGCCCCGCCCCATCTGCCGACGCTGAAAGCCGCCGCCGTGACCGACGCGTCCGACACCCCGACCCTGCTCGCCTCCGAGCACGACGCCGCCCTCTCCAGTGCGGTCCTCGTCCCGAATGGGGAACTGCCCGCCGACGCCGCCGACGACCTGCGGAACGCGGTCGAGGTGCTGGAGTACCGCGGCATGTTGCGGCAACTCTCCGACGCGCTGGGGGCGAAGTTGGAACGGGCGATCGACTTCCTGCCGGACATCGCGCAAGGCAAGGTGGAAGAGGTCACGCAGGCGTCGTTGGAGGCGGCGCTGAACGTCGCCGTCAAAACGATGGACAAAAAATCCGAAGCCGCGAGCTGGGACCTCTCCCACAAGCTGGCCGGGGCGGCGGTCGGCATGGTGGGCGGGGCGTTCGGGTTGCCCAGCGCCCTGATCGAATTGCCGCTGAGCACCACGGTGATGCTCCGCAGCGTGGCGGATATCGCCCGGGCCAACGGCGAAGACCTGTCCAAGCTGGAGACCCGGTTGGAGTGCCTGAACGTGTTCGCGTTGGGCGGCGGCCCGGCGGAGACGGACGGGTCGGAAGCCCTCGGAGCGACGGACGACGGCTACGACAGCGCCTACTTCGCCACCCGCGTGCTGCTGGCCCAGGAGATCGGCGCCGCCAGCCAATCCATCGCCGCCCGCGGGCTGGCCGACGACACGGCCGGCCCGGTGGTGAAGTTCCTGGCGAAGATCGCCTCCCGCTACGGGGTGACGGTCTCCGAGAAGATGGCCGCGATGGCCGTGCCGATCCTCGGGGCCGCCGCCGGGGCGGCGATCAACGTGGCCTTCACCAGCCACTTCCAAAGCGTCGCCCGCGCCCACTTCTCCGTCCGCCGGCTCGAACGGGAGCACGGCAAGGCGCTGGTCGAGCGGGAGTACCTGCGGATGGCACAGGCCCTCAACGACTGACGGCCCTCAACCACTGACGGGGCGGAACGACTGACGGGGCTGGGCGCCGTCGCCCCCGTGGGAGATCCGACGCACCGTTGGGCGCCGCTGGGTGCGATCGGCGAAGCGGGGGCGGTCGGGGCGGCGCTGCGGGGTCCGTGCGGCGCGAAGTACAGATTGACCGATTCCGGGGGGCGGGGATACTGCGTGGAAGGATTCGCCGCCGAAGAACGGCAGCGGGCGCCCGCTGCGCCCCGCCGCGATCCTGCCGGCGTCCCCCGCCCCGCCCGAGCGTCCCCACCATGCCCCGTACCGCCCGCCTCCCGTTCGTCCCGCGGCTCGGGTTCGTCCCGCGGTTCGGGCCGCCGACGGCCTTCGCCGTCGCGGCGCTGGCCGGGCTGCTGGCCCTGCCCGCGGACGCCGCCGCCCAGATCTACTACGGCACCCCGATCGGCGGCGGGGCGAGCTATGTCCCCCCCGTCGCCGTCACCACCACCCGGGACGACTCCTGGGCGAAGGCGTTGTTCAGCCAGACGGAGCACGACTTCGGCGTCGTCGCCCGCGGGGCCCTCACCCGCACCTTCGTCGACGTGCACAACACTACCGACCAGACGGTCCACGTCAGCAGCGTGACCACCAGTTGCGGATGCAGTTCCGGCGAGATGGAGGCCCAGACGATCGCCCCCGGCGAAACCGTCCGGCTCAAAATCGAGATGAACACCCGGCAGTACCACGGCAAAAAAGATTCCAACGTCATCGTGCGCTTCGACGCCCCGCGGTACGCGGAGGTCCGCATCCCGGTGCGGATGTACTGCCGCAAGGACGTCGTCCTCACGCCCGGTCAGGTGAACTTCGGGGCCGTCGACAAAGGCGCCGGGGCGGAGCGAACCGTGCTGATCGCCTACGCGGGCGTGGCCGGCTGGCAGATCCGCGGCGTCGAGGGAGCCGGGGAGTTGCTGACCGCGAACGTCGAAGAGACCGGCCGCACCGCCGCCGGGGCGAACTACGCCCTCAAGGTGACGCTCTCCCCGGACGCCCCCCCCGGCCGCATCCGCGAACGGCTGACGCTCGTCACCTCCGACGCCAACAATCCCAAGGTCCCGGTGCTGGTCGAAGGCTTGGTCGAGGACGACATCACCGTCCGCGACGTGGACCTCGGCACCGTCGCCGGCGGGCAGACCAAGCGGTTCAACGTCGTCCTCAAGGGCAAGAAGCCGTTCAAGATCAGCGCGATGGCCTGCGACGGAACCAGCGGCGATCACTTCGGCATGAAGCTGCCGGACACCGAACGCCCCGTGCACGTGGTCCCGATGACCTTCACCGCCCCGGACAAGGGCGGCGCCTACACGGAGACCTTCACCGTGGACGTCGAGGGACGCGACGACCCGGTCGTCTTCCGGGCGAAGGGCCGCGTGCTGGGCGGCTGATCTGGTGCGGCTGATCTGGGGCGATTGATGGAGGCCGGTAGGTTGAGGCCGGTAGGTTGAGGCCGACGATGGGCGCCGCCGCGTCCCGGACCCTCCGAGGGTCCGGGACGCTTTGCTGCGCCGGGATCGCGTGAGGCGGAACGCCCCAACGGGTATCCTGGCGGGATGACCGCCGACGTGCTCACCCTCTCCGCCCCCTCCGGGGCGACCGCCGAGATCGCCCCGCACCGTGGGTTCAATCTGTACCGCCTCGCCCTGCCCCCGGTGCGTCCAGCCGACGGCGACTCGGGCGAACAAACCGGCGGCGGCCCGGTGGAGGTGATCGCCGCGGAACCGGCGTTCCCCGCCGGCGGCAAGCCGTCGCACAGCGGCGTCCCGCTGCTGTTCCCGTTCCCGAACCGCATCAAAGCCGGCGAGTTCGTCACGGAGCAGCAACGCTCCCACATCCTGCCGCTGGGCGACGGGCCGGGCGAGGCGCATTCGGACGGCGCCGGCAACGCGATCCACGGCTTCGCCTTCGACCGCGCCTGGACCGTCGCGGAGCAGACCGAACGCTCCGCCGCCGCGTCGTTCACGATGTCGGAGAACGACCCCGATCGGGCCGCCCTGTGGCCCGGCGACGGCCGGCTGACCGTCCGCTACGAACTGACCGACGTCGGGCTGCGGTGCGACCTGACGGTCGAGAACCTCAGCGAGGAGCCGCTGCCGTTCGGCCTCGGCACGCACCCCTACTTCGTCCTGCCGATCGGCGCCGCGGGCACGGCGGCGGACTGCACCGTCACCGTCCCGGCCGCCGCCCGCCACGAACTGATCGGCGGCGTCCCGACCGGCCAAACCTTGGACGTGAAAGACGGCGATGATCTGCGGCACGGCCCGGCGTTCGGCGGGCTGAACCTCGACGACGTCTACACCCGCGTGGCGGCGAAAGCGGACGAGCCGGACGTGATCGAATCGTCCCTCTCCAACCCCGCCAACGGGCTGCGGATCGTGCAGCGCTGCGACGCGGCGTTCCGGGAGCAGGTCGTCTTCACCCCGCCCTGGTTCCGCGAGGGCGACGCGGCGGCGCCGACGAAGGCCGCCGTCTGCATCGAACCGTACACCTGTGCGACGGACGCGGTGAACCTCGACGGCCGCGGCGTCGACGCCGGCTGGCGGACGCTGCAGCCGGGCGGCCGGTTCGACACCTGGTTCGAGATCGCCGTGATCGCGGGCTGAGGAGCCCGCTGTTCCAACACCAACCCGAAGCGTCAGCGAGGGGAGACGGGCGGCGCCCGCGCCGCTGCGCGGGCGCCCCTCGCTGACGCTTCGGGTTGGTGTGCAGACGGTTATTCGCGGGTCGAACCGGGAACCCACAGCACGTCGCCGGCGCCGTTTTCGTTGGCGGTGCGGGACAGGCAGAACAGCAAGTCGCCCAGCCGGTTCAGGTAGACCGCCGCGTGCGGGTTCACCCCGGCGCCGTCCGCCGACCGGGCGGCGGCGTTCAGTGACCACACGCTTCGCTCCGCCCGGCGGCAGACGGTCCGGGCGAGGTGCAACCGGGCCGCCAACTCGGAGCCCCCCGGCAGCACGAAGCTGGACAACGCCGGCTGCGGAGCGGCGGCGGTTTTCGCCGCCTCCGTCAGCCGGTCTGCCTGCCCGGCGGTGATCCGCAGCGGGGGACGGTCCGCGTCCGCTTCGTCCGGCCGCAACGGCACGGCAAGGTCGGCTCCCAGATCGAACAAGTCCTGCTGCACCGCTGCGAGCGGACCGTCGATCGCCCCCTGCCCGCCGGCGGCGCAGCGGGCCAGGCCGACGGCGGCGTTCAACTCGTCCACGTCGCCCAGCGCGGCGAGCCGCACGTCCGTTTTCGGCACGCGGGAGCCGTCCGCCAGGGAGGACTCCCCCCGGTCCCCGCCGCCGGTGACGACCTGATCGATGCGCATGGGCAGTGGCTTGTAGAGCCGCGTCGCCTGTCAGCGACGGCGAAACGGGGAGGGCGTCACCCACGGGCGGGCGGGCCGGGGCGGGGCGGCTCGGCGGCGGGGGGCGGGTCGGCCTCGGCGTCGATCTTTGCGTCTGCGTCCGGCAGCGTGCCGGCGACGATCTGTTCGAAGAGCGGGTCGCCGTGCAACACGGTCAGGTCCGGGTCGGTGGCGGCGTGGTGGCGGTGCTCCTTGTCGATCATCCCGAGGCGGTAGGACCGCACGAGGTGTTCGAGGGACCGGTCGCGGTAACGATTGAACCGGGCCGTCGTTTCGTCGTCGGCCTCGCCGGCGTCGACTGCGGTTTGCAGCGACTTCGCCGCCACGCCGTACACGCAGGCCATGTTGTAGGCGAACAGGCGGCTGTCGGGGTACTTCTTCAAGCCCTCCTCCGCCCGGGCGAGCCCGCCCTCCACGTCGCCGCCCAATTCGATCTCCAGGATGGCGAGCCCGGTCATGGCGAGGTTGTCGTACGGGTCGAGGTCCAGGGCTTTGCGGTAGTCGTCGCGGGCGCCTTCCAGCATCCCGACCTGGCCGCGGCTGAAGGCCCGCTGGCTCCACGCGGCGGCGAGCGTCGGATCGAGCTGCACGCCGATGTCGAGGTACTTCAGCCCTTCGCGGTGCGGTTCGACGCCGCCGTCGGGCAGGCCGTCGTCGTCGTCGTCCGCCAAACTGCGGATCGCCGCCCGGGTGAAGAACGCCTGCCCCGGGCCGTACTGGGTGAGGCGGCCGACGGCCTCCTCCACCGCTTTGCGGCGGGCCGGCTGCTCCTCCCAACGGGCGGCGAGGATCGCGGCCCGGGTCGCCGGCGAGGCCCGAATCACCAGCCGCATCGCCGCCCGCAGGGCGACGTCTTCCCGCTCGGCGTTGGCGAACGAGTCGATCAGCAGGCGGTCGACGGTCTCCGGGGCGGCGCCGGCTTTGTCCAACGCGACGGTCGCGGCCTGCTCGAACGACTGGTCGCCGCTGTTCAGCGCCTTCGCGGCGAGGGGGGGCAGGCGGTCCGGGGCCAGGTCGGCGACGACGTCCAACGTCATCGTCCGGGCCTGCGAGCCCAGGTCGTCCCAAGCGTCGGCCAACCGCCCGCCCACGGCCGCCGCGGACGCCGGATCCCCCGCCGCCGGGGCGATCGCGGCGAGTAGTTTGACGATCGTCGACTGCGTCGAGCTCCCGTCCGACGTGGATTCGAAGAGGGTCCACAGCGGCTCCGCGGCGGCGGGCGGACGGGTCTCGCGGAGGTACTCCACGATCTCCCCGTCGAGCGAATCCCCCGCCTCCGCCGCGTTTCGCAGGACCTTCAGGGCGTACGCGGTCGCCCGCGTGCGGGAGAGCACGTCCGGCCGACCGGAGAGTTCGCTGAAGGCGGCGCGGGCGGCGACCTCGTCCTCCCCGACGATCGCCTCGGCGAGCAGCCGATCCGCTGCGGTCGATCGTCCCGCGACCACCGCCCGCAGCGCCGCGACCCGCACGTTCGGGTCGGTCGCGTCGTCCCCGGCCAAGGCGACCAGCGTGTCCTCCCACGCCGGATCGGCGTGCTCCGCGAGGACCTCGAACACCTCCGTGGGCACGCCGACCGCGCCGCCGACCAGCGTTCCCGCCAGCGCGACCTGCCCCTTGGGGAAGCGGGAGGTGGCGAGGCTCCGGGCGGCGGCGGCGGCGAGCGGGGCGTCGTCGGCGGCGGTCACGAGTTTGGCGAGCGCGGTTCGCGCCTCGTCCCGGTCGAACGCCCCGAGGGCGGCGGCGGCGGCGACCCGCACCGCGGCCGTCGCGTCGGCGGTCAGTTCGATCAGCAGCGGCACGCGGGCCGCCGGCAGATTCGGGCCGGCGTGCCGCACCGCGCCGGGTCGGACCAGCGGCTCGGCGGAGCGAATCAGGGCTTCGGACGCCTCCGCGTCGAGCGTCCGCAAGGCCGTCTTCAGCACGTCGGCGGCGGCGTCGGTGGCGTCCTCGTGGTATGTCCCGAAATCGCTCGCCGGCCCCTGACCGCTGGGCGACATCCCGGTTCGTTCCAGCGCCGACCGCCGGGCGTAAGCCGCTTGCTGACGGGCCGCCGCCGCGGCGGGACCGGCGTTCGGTTCGTCGGTCGCCTCCGGATCATCCGGGGCGGCGAGCGGTTCCGGGGCGCGGGCGAACTCCGCGAAGCCCGCCTGCTCCGGCGGGGAGCCGCCTGTCCGGTAGTGATAGAACCCCGCGAACTGCGACCGCGACGCCGGGTCGAAGCCGGAACCGAACGATCCGGACGGCGGCGTCGGCAGGGGCGGCACTCGCGGGCTCCAAGCCCCGGCCTCGTTACGCTCAACGCTCTCCCACAGTAGGACGCCCCGCCGCAGGCCGTCTTCGGAGAGCGCCCGCAGCCGGTCCAGCGCCGCGAACCGGCCGAGGTAGGTCAACTCGCCCCGCACGGAAAGCGCCGCCAGCACGTTGCGCGGGCCGGTCCGGCGGACGTGCAGGTTCGCCAGACCGCGGTGGTAGGCGCCGACCTCCAGCGTCACGGTCTGCGGCTTTCCGCCGTCCACCTTGTCGTCGGTCTTGCCTGCCTCGTCGGGCGGATCGACGGCCCCGCCGACGACATAGGGAACCGTCAGCGTCAGCTTCGAGGGCAGGACGCGGGGGCCGCCGGGGAGGGTGACGAACGCGGCCGGGAACTCCGCGACGGCGCCGGGCGCGACGGTGCGGTAGCCCTGCCAATCCTCCGCCGTGCCCTGGATGTCGTTGGAGCTGAACCGCAGGTGCTCCGGGGTGACGTTCGGCAGCAGCGTTTCGAGATCGGCTTCGAGCTTCGTGCCGGGGCCGAGGTGCACCGGCTCGTCGCCGACGTTCAGCACGCGAATCACGCCGGACATCGAACGCACCGTCTGCCCGCGGCGGTCGCGGGTGTTCGGCAACGTGGCCCGCTCGTAGGTCATCAGCAACGGCCCGGCCTGCGGCAGCGGGTCGACGACGCCCTCCGCGGCCAGCGCCGCCCGGGCGAACGCCAGCCGGGCCGGCAGCGGATCCGGGGCGGCGGGGTCCGCCTCGGTCGCCGATTCGTCCCGTCGGAACTCGCCGCCCGAGTGCGGCGGCCGCGACCCGTCCTGCGGGTCGGCCCCGAACGGATCGTCGACGATGATCTGGATCTGTCCGAACGCCGTCCCCGGCACGGCGGACAGACACCCCGCCGCCAACGCGACGAGCAGGAGGGGGAAGGAGCGGGCGGCGGACACGACGTGCACGGGAAGACTCGCGGGGCCGGTGCGGGACAAAGCCAGACGGGGCCATGATGGGCCGACGCCGCCGGGGGGGAAAGGGTCGAGCCGCGGGGCGGGTCGATCCGACCGTCTCGCCGAGACGTTTGCGGGGGCTCGCCGAGACGTTTGCGGGGGCTCGCGGCCGCCTGAGAAACCGCCGTTCGCGCCGCGGCGGGGGCGCTCTATCGTAGGACTTCGGCGCATGAGGCGCCGCACGTCTCTCGCCCCCGCTCCCCCACGGATGGGACCCATGCCGGCTTCCCCGGTTCTGCTCGCCCTGCTGCTTTGCTCCGCCGGCCCCGCTGCGGACGGTCCCGCTGCGGGCGAGGCCGTCAACCCCGCCGCCGCGGTGCTGGCGGAGTGGGAAGCCGCCACCGCCGATCGCGTGCCGGTCAGCCTCGCCGATCTCGCCGCCCGACGGCTGCGGACGCCGGAGGTGACGGAAGAACATCTTGAACTGGTCGCGTCCCTCGGCGGGCCGATCGACGCCGCGGATCTTCTCGCCCGGTACGACTGGACGCTGCACGCGGCCCCGCGGCCCCGCGGCCGGGCCGACCGCAGCCTGCGGGCGGTGCCCCGCGACCCGCTCGCCCGGGCCTTCACCCCGAACCTGCTGGTCCGGCTGTCTCCCATCGGCTTGCCGCAGACCGTCTACTCCTCCACCGTCGGCAACGACGACCGGGCTTGGCCGATGACCGGTCCGGGCGTGGCGCTCGCCGTGAAGAACAGCGCGGTGACGAACGGCCCCCGCCGCACCCCGCACGCCGGCTTCGTCATTCGGGCCCAGAACGTGGAGCGGCGTCACGCTGACTCGAACCCGCAAACCGCCCGCCGCCCGCCCGTCCGCACCGCGTTGTTCAGCCAGCCAACCGGCCCCGGTTCCACGTGGACGCTGAAACGCCGGATGAAGAAGGTGACGGCCCCGCGGCTCATCAACAATCGCGTCCCCGACCATCGCGTCCCCCTGGCGGCGCCGCGTCCGGAATGACGGCGTCGCGAGCGTCCGCCGAAGCCCTCCGACAAGGCTTCAACCAGGCTTCAACCGGAGGTCACTTCGCGGATGCGGTCGACGCGGTACTGCTTCTCCTTCGCGTCGGTGTGGCACCAGGCGTAGAGGTACAGTTCGCCTCCCCGGCGCCGCAAACTGCGGGGGGTGACGGAGCGGGCCGCGACGCCCTTGGTGCCGCCGTCGTACACGATGCGAACTGTCATGCTGGCTCGGATCGCCGCCGAAAGCGTGTCGTGGTCGCCAGCCGGCGGCTCGTACCGCCGCCGCCGTCGGGGCCACCCGCGGCCGCCCGGTCCGGAGCCGGAGGGTCCGGCGGGCGGGATCGACGCCCGCAGCGCCCCGCACCCGCACAGGGCGTCGAGCTGCCCGACCGTCCGCACCGCCGGCGGTCGGTGGATCAGGTTCAGGAAGACCTGCATCAACGCCCGGGCGTCGGACAGGCCGCGGTGGGCCCGGTCGTTCGTGACGCCGAACCGGGCGGCGCAGTTCTTCAGCGAATGACTCCGCTCCGTGGGCATCCGTCGGCGGGACAGACGCACGGTGTCGAACACCGGCGAGGGCGGCGCCGCCAGCCCGGCCCGCGCCAGTCCGGCGCCGACGAAGCTCATGTCGAACTGCGCGTTGTGAGCCATCAACGCCGGCGGCGACGGGCTGTCCGCGACCCACTCCAGAAACCGGGGGGCCACCTCCGCCATCGGCGCGGCGTCCGCGACGACCGCGTCCGTGATGCCGTGCACGCGGATCACGTTCGCCGGGATCGGCCGACCGGGGTTCACCAGTTCTTCGAACACGCCGAGTTCCCGCCCGGCGAGATCGAATCGGACCGCGCCGATCTCCACCGTGCGGTCGGCCGCCGCGGCGCAGCCGGTCGTTTCGAGATCGAACGCGATGAACGTCACGTCGCCCAACGACGCGTCGGCATCGGGAACGGGTGTGGGTTCGGTCATCCGTGCCAGTTCGAAAGGACGCGCGGGTCGGAACGGCGCGCGGGGGCGGTGAATCATTGTCGCCCCGGGGGCTCCGCCGACAACAGCCGCCCCCGGTCGATCCCCGAGGGCCGGCGGGACGATCCCCCGGCGCTTCAAAGCATTCCCGTGGGATAGAGTGACGTTGGCTTCGACGCCGTCCCGCTCCGCCCACACCCCGCCCACGATGTTCGAGAAAAGCCGCGGCCTGCTCAAGGGGCTCACGCTGGGCGCGGGGGCGATGTATCTGCTCGATCCGCAATTCGGGGCGACCCGTCGGAGCAAGCTGAAGGACCAGTTCGTCCACGCCGGCTCCGACTACGGCACGCTGTGGGACAAGGGGTCCAAGGACCTCGCCAACCGGATCAAAGGGCAGGCGTTCGAGGCGAAGGGCCTGCTGACGGGCGAGGTCGCGGACGACGAGACGCTCGCGAACCGCGTCCGCAGCGCCGCCGGTCATGTGCTGACAGACGCCGGCGGGTTGCGGGTCGACAGCCGGGACGGCGTGGTCACGCTGGGCGGCACGGTGCGGCCGGGCGAACCGGACCTGCTGGTGCCGGCGGTGGAAAAGGTGCGGGGCGTGAGGAGCGTCGAGGCCCTGCTCTCCACCGCGGGGGAGCCGATCCCGCACAGGCCGCAGACCGGGCTCGCCGCAAACCTGCCGACGGGCGAACTGACCCACGGCGCCCGCTTGGGGCTGGCGACCGCGGGGCTCGGATTGCTAACCCGGGCGGCGCTGCGTCGCGGGCCGCTGGGATTGCCGCTCGCCGCGGTGGGGCTGGCCCTGTTCCAAAAAGGCCGTCGCGGCGGCCGGGTGGAGGATCTACTGGGCGCCCGGGACGCTCCGCGACCGATCCACCTGGACAAGACGATCCACATCGACGCCCCCCGCGAGCAGGTGTTCCAGTTCCTCCTGGACGCCGACCGCAGCCGCCGGTTCTTCCCGGGGCACTGGGAGGTGGAGGACCTCGGCGGCGGTCGTCATCGCTGGGGCACGACCTTCGCCGGCGCCCAACTGCACTGCGAAGAGGTCGTCACGGAGCAGATCGAGAACGAAAAGGTCGTCTGGCAGAGCACGCCCGACAGCCTCGTGCAGTACGAGGGGCAGGCTCGGTTTGAGTCCGAGGGCGACGGCACCCGCGTCAGCGTGCACATGAGTTGGCAGCCGCCGGGCGGGAGCCTCGGCGAGATCGCCGCCCGGGCCTTCGGCCTCGATCCGAAAAGCCTGCTCGACGACGGCTTGAAGCGGTGCAAGATGCACCTCGAAGAGCACGCCGTCCGCCCCGTCCACGCCTAGTTTCCTTCGCAGAGTCTAGTTCGCAGAGTCCAGTTCGCAAAGCCGAGGCCCCGCCGGGCCTCGGCGTTACCTCCCCGTTGAAGTTGTGACGTTATGGCGCACGACGCCCCCGCCGGCACCGTCGAACATTACCGCACCCGGTTGACGGTGATGCACGACCGCCTCGCCCGCCAGATCGCCGACGAGCGGGAGCACGCGGTGGATTCCCTCAAGGGCTCCACCGGCGACGGCATCCTGCACACGCACAACGCGGACATGGACACTGAGGGCCTCGACGCCGCCGTCGGCGCCGCCCGCGGGCTGCATGACGAGATGGACCAGGTCGACGGCGCCCTCAGCGAACTGACCGACCGCACCGGCGACGCCGTCGTGGAAGGCAAGGAAAAGGCTCGCCTGGACCTGCTGCTCTCCACCCAGGACTTCGCCGAAGAGATGGACCGCAAGTTTGGAACCAACGGCTGATGCGGGACAGGCTGATGCGGCAGCGGGACAGGCTGATACGGACCGAGCGGGTGAATCGCTCGGCTACGTCCACCGCCCCGGTCGGCGGGTGTGCCAGTCGGTGAGGGCTTGATACGCCCGGCCGACGGCGAGCACGCGGTGCTCCCCGAACGCCCGGCCGACGAGGTTCAATCCGGTCGGCAGGCCGTCAGAGTCAAAGCCGTTCGGCAGACAGAGCCCTGGCAGGCCCGCGGCGTTCGCCGGGGCGGCCAGCGTTTCGGCCCGCGCCCCGGGGGCGTAGCGGCGGAACGGCCGGTCCAACGGCTCCGCGACCGTCGCCCGCGCCGGGGTGACGATTGCATCAAAGGGCCGGGCGCCGGGCGGGGCGAACAATCCGTCGAGTTCCCGCGCGAACTGCGCCCGCACCCGCAGGGCGTTCAGGTAATCGACCGCGGGGATCATCCGCCCGGCAAGCCCGCCGTAGCGATCTTCCGGCGCGGTCAGATCCCACGCCAATCCCTCCGAGACGAAGGCGTCCGCCGCCGCGGCGAGTTCGGCATTGATGATGAGCCGGGCCGCCGCGTCGTACGGGCGCCGCGGCAGGACGATTTCCTCCACCGTGCCCAGGGTTCGCAGCAGGTCGAGACCCGCTTCGTAATTCGCCCGCACCGCGTCCTGCGCCCGATCCGCGGCGCCGGGCAGCACAGCCAGCTTGAACGGCGGTCCGAGCGCCACCGCCGGCGGATCGCGATACGGTTGGGATGAAACCATCTCGTCCGGCGGGAACCCCGCCGTCGGCTCCCCCGGGCCGGCGATCGCCTGCAACACCAGTCCGCAGTCGTGCGCCGTGCGGGCCAGCGGGCCGAGCTTGTCCATCGTCCACGACAGCGACAGGCAGCCGGTGCGGTCGACCCGGCCGAAGGTCGGCCGCAGCCCGCAGACGCCGTTGTTGGCGGCGGGGGAATGGATGCTGCCCAGCGTTTCGCTGCCGAGGGCGAACGGGATCAGCCCCGCCCCCACCGCGCTGCCGGACCCGCTGGAACTGCCGCCGCTCCACCGTGTCTCGTCCCAGGCACAGACGCCGGGGCCGGTGAAGGTCGCGTTCGCCTGCTGGTAGCCGAAGCCGCCGGCCCATTCCGTCATCGCCAGTTTCGCGCACAGCACCGCCCCGGCGTCGGTCAGTCGGGCGATCGCGGCGCTGTCGCGGTCGAATCGCTGGTCCCGCAGCGGCGCCGCGCCCCAGGTGGTCGGGTAGCCCTCCGCCGCGAGCAGGTCCTTCGCCCCATACGGGATCCCGTGCAACGGGCCGCGATCCACGCCCCTCGCCAGTTCCTCGTCCGCCCGCTCCGCCTCCCGCAACGCCCGCTCGCGGGTGAGGGTGACGACGGCGTTCAACGTGCGGCCGTGCGTGTCGAGCCGATCGAGGCAGAGCTGTGCCAGTTCGACCGCGGAGTAGTCCCCCCGCCGCAGGGCCGCGGCGTGCGTGGGCAGGTCGGCGAAGGGGTCGATCGGCACGGGCGTCAGACTGACAGGAGCAGGCAGGCGGCCAGCAGGAACCCGCTCATCCACCGCGGCAGGCCCCGGCAGAGGACCACCCCGAGCGCCGCAAACGCGATCCCGGCCCACCACAGCATCGGTGCGAACCGCCGCAGCATCGGTGCGAACCGCCGCAGATCCGCGGCGCCCTCCGGCCCGAACCACAGCAGCAGGGCCGCAGCGGCGAGCAGACCGCCCAACACCGGCGGCCAGGACCGCGGCGGGCGATGCTCCCGCCGCACTTCCCGGGCGACGAATTGGGCCGGCGATTCACCACGACGGGGCCGGCTCATGGCGTCTCCGGGGGTTCGTCGCTCAGTTCAGCGTCCGCCCGGTACGCCGCCCACAGCGGACCCGGGCCGTCGGCGTTGGTCAGGCTCTCCGCCGCCAGCACGCGGCCGAGGTAGAGGTTCTCCACGATCTGCCGGGCGATCTCCGGCCGCTTCGCCTCGACCCGCACCTCCGGAAACTGACCGAGCAACACTTCGAACAGCAGCGCCGCCTGCGTGCCGAGGCCCCGCGGGACCGGCGGCTTGGGGGCCGTCAGCGGTTCGTGGACCTCAGCGGAGGCGATTGCGGTGGACGCGACTGCTCCGGCGACGACTCCGCCCAGTTGGCGACGGGTCAGGAATTGGTTCATGCGGTGATCCTACATGCGGTGATCTTAACCGTGTGAGCGATCAGCGTCCCGGACCCTCGGAGGGTCCGGGACGCTGGGAATCGGTGAGGCGGGCGTCCAACTCTTCCAGCCGCAGCCTGACGGACAGGATGTACGGCGGCTCCCCCGCCTCCCAGTGGCCGTACGTCACGGCGAGAATCGTGCCGTCCGGCAGGAGTTCGACGCCCGGATAGGCGCAGTCGGCGGCTTTCAGATTGTCCTTCAGCCGCACCCGGTATTGCCCGGGGCGGCCCTCGACAATGTCCTCCCAAGCGCCCACCCACGCGACCCAGTCCCCCTTCGTCGGGCTGCCCGCGGCGGTGTCCCGGAAGGAGATGAACAGCCGGCCGTCCGGCTCCCCATGCTCATTTCGAAGCACCCGCACGGCTTGATGGCGGTCGCCGGTCAGCGTTTCGGGCAGTTCGCGAGGTTCGGTCCAGGTGTCGCCGCCGTCGGTGGTGAACATGATGTGCGAGTTCTTCCGCCGGCGATTCTCCCGCAGCAGGATTGCCAGCGTGCTGCCGTCCGGGCTGCGGACGAGCCCCGGTTCGCACAGGTGCACATCCGCCCCGGACCACAACGTCCGCGGTTCCGACCACGTCAGCCCGCCGTCGGTCGAGCGGGTTTGCAGCAGTTTGAACGTGCCGTTCGCCTTGCCGCCGGGGGCGAGGAACCGGCCGTCATCGTGGAACAGGGCGATGTGATGACCCGGCGGCCCGACCTCGGCGAGATCGCCCATCACGACGATCCCGCCCCAGCGGTTCCCCGGCGGGCCGGCCGGCGTCAGCGGGGTCCAGTTCGCGCCGGCGTCTTCGCTGACCGACAGCCGGGCCGGGGACAGGCCGCTCCAGAGGATCAACCGTTCCGTCCCGGCGGCGTCGACCACGCGGAACAGCGTGGGCGTCTCCCGGCTGGTCGCCCAGTTCTCCGGCGTCGGCAGGCGATCGGACCACGTTTTGCCGCCGTCGTCGCTGCGTTTCAGCAGGATCGGCCCCTTCCCGTGCCCCTTGGGATAGGCGGCGAAGACCGTCATCCCGCCGCCCGGCTCATCCGGAAGCGGCCGCACGGTGGAGACGTGCCCGAGGTACTGCCCCGGCTCCCGATCCACCACCACGAACCGCCCCACGTCGTCGTTCAGATCCAGCAGCGGAATCCCGCCCCACTCCGCGGGCAGTTCTGCCGGCGGGTCCGCGGCCGCGGCGAACGGCAGCGGCGCGAGCGACAGCAGGGCGATCAACGGGGCGGCTTGCATCGTCCCAGCCTAACGCGGCGCCCGGTCCCATTGGACCGCGGCCGGTTCGCGGCGATACTGCCCCGCCCCGCCGGCCGATCGCCCCGCCGGCCGGTCCCGCGCACATTCCCCCCCGGACGCCCCCGATGCAGACCGTCCGCTTCGCCCGCCGATTGCTCCAACGCGTCGACGCCCGCGCGATCTGGAAGATGGCCTGGAACCTCGGCCTCGGCGGGGCGAACAGCGTCCGGCTGCACCGCAAGCGGATGAAGTCCGGCCAGTTCTTCCCGCCGTTCCTGTACGTCTCCGTCATCAATTCCTGCAACCTGCGGTGTCAGGGCTGCTGGGTCGACGTCGCCCACGATCGGCAGGAGATCGACCTCGCCACGATGGACCGCCTCATCAACGAGGCGAAGGAGATGGGCAACCGCTTTTTCGGCCTCGTCGGCGGCGAACCGTTCATGCACCCGCAGCTTCTCGACATCGTCGAGAACCACCCGGACTGTTATTTCCAGATCTTTACCAACGGCCAGTTCATCACCGCCGACGTGGCGAAGAAAATGCGGCGGCTGGCGAACGTGACGCCGCTGATCTCCGTGGAAGGAAACGAAACCGTCTCCGACGAACGTCGCGGTCGCAAAGGCGTGTATAACAAGACGCTCCGCGGGGTGATGAATTGCTTGGAACACAAGGTGCCGACCGGCGTGTGCACCAGCGTGGCGGCGTCGAACTTCGACGACCTCGTCAACGACGCCTGGCTCGATAAATTGATCGAGATGGGCGTGCTCTATACTTGGTTCCACGTCTACCGCCCGATGGGACCGGACGCCTGCGAGGACCTCTGCCTGTCGCGCGAACAGCAGAAGAAACTGCGGGAGTTCGTCGTCACCCGGCGGGCGTCGAAGCCGATTGCGATCATCGACGCCTACTACGACGGCGAGGGCAAAGCCCTGTGTCCGGCGGTCACCGGCATCTCGCACCACATTAATCCCTGGGGCGATATCGAGCCCTGCCCGATCGTGCAGTTCAGCAAAGAATCCATCCATCAGGAGGGCGGACGGGCCGGCGACGACCCCCGTCACCTGCGGGATCGCTTCCTGGAAAGCCGGTTCCTCAAAGACTTCCGCGAGGTCGCCGCCTCCGCGACCCGCGGCTGCATCGTGCTGGAACGCCCTGACTTATTAAAAGAAGTCGTCGAGGCGCATGCGGCGGAGGACAGCACCGCCCGCCGCACCGCCATGGCGGAGCTGTCCGCGATGACGGTCCGTACCAGTCAGTTTCACCCCGGCGACGAAGTGCCGGAGAAAAGCTGGGCGTATCGATTGGCGAAGAAATACCTGTTCGCCGACTTCGGCGTCTATCACGGCCACGACCACACCGATAAAGCGGCGCCGTATCTGCTGGACCGGGCGGAAGCGGACGGCGTCCCGGTCAAACCCGCCGCCGCGGAGGCGGACCTCGTGCAGCTGACGGTTTAATTTGTACGAAGCCGAGTTCACACCAACCCGAAGCGTCAGCGAGGGCTTCGGGAGCGACCCGATCAGCGAGGGCTTCGGGAGCGACCCTATGATCGCCCTCGCTGACGCTTCGGGTTGGTAAGATGATGGCCCCCACCGTTCTCGTCCTCAACGCCGGCAGCAGTTCCCTGAAATGGGATTTGTTCAACGCCCCGGCTCTGACGTCGTTGCGATCCGGAGCCGTGGAGCGGCTCGGCGAACCCGGCGGCCCAGCCTCCCAAGCCGACGCCTTGGCGTCGGTGATGAGTCAATTAGGCGACGCCCGCCCCGCGGTCGTCGGCCACCGGATCGTGCACGGCGGGCGGACGTTCACCGGTCCCGCGTTCATAGACGCCGCCGCGGTCGCGGAGGTGGAACGCCTCGTGCCGCTCGCCCCGCTGCACAATCCGCCGGCGCTGGCGGGGATCGCCGCGCTCGCCGCTCGCCTGCCGGGCGTGCCGCAGGTCGGGGTGTTCGATACCGCCTTTCATCAAACCATGCCGGAGGCCGCCGCCCGCTACGCCCTGCCGGCGTGGTGCGACCGCGATCACGGCGTCCGCCGGTACGGCTTTCACGGCACCTCGCATCAATACGTCAGCCGGACCGCAGCCGCGTTCCTTCAGAACGAAGGCAGCCGCAATTCGTCCGGCCTGAACCTCGTTACCCTGCACCTGGGCAACGGGTGCAGCGCCGCGGCGGTCGCGGGGGGGGCGTGCGTCGACACCAGCATGGGCCTCACCCCGCTGGAGGGGTTGGTGATGGGCACCCGCAGCGGGGACCTCGATCCGGCCGCGGCGACCTATTTGCAACGGGCGACGGGGCGATCGCCGGAGGAGATCGACCATTTATTGAACCGCGAGAGCGGTTTAAAGGGACTGTGCGGCGACAACGACGTTCGCCGCGTGCTGGCCCGCGCCGCCGACGGCGACGCGGACGCCGAACTCGCGCTGACGATTTATTGCCGCCGCATCCGCAAATACATCGGGGCGTACGCGGCGGTGCTGGGGCGGTTGGACGGGGTCGTGTTCACCGCGGGGGTGGGGGAGAACGCCGCGGAGATCCGCCGCCGGGTGTGCGAGCCGCTGGGGGCGTTCGGGATCACGCTGGACGCCGCGGCGAACGCCGTTCGCTCGCGGGAGCCCCGCCGCATCGACGCCGGCGGCGGCGTCGCCGTGATGGTCGTTCCCACCGCGGAGGAACGGGAGATCGCCCGGCAGGCGTGGGGGTTGGTGGGCGGCGGAACCGGGTTGTAGAATGACCGCATGAGCGACGTGCCGTCCCCCGCCGCCGACCTGCCGCCCGCCCGGGCGACCGCTCGGACCGATCTGCCGCCGCTCCCAAAGCCGGAGGAGATCACGTCGTTGTCGCAGTTCTTCGGCATCCTTCGCGGGCGGATCGACTTCGAGGAAACGCTCGCGGAGATTCGGCGGGAGCGGGACGAGTGGGACGAGCCCGTCGACCAAGACGCCGACGCCCGTGACTGACGCCGTCCCGCGGCCCCTGCGGTTGTGCTGGGATTCGTCCGTCCTCCTGGGATATCTCAACGGGGAACCGGCCGCGGCCGGCTGCCTGCGGTTCATCGAGGCGATTTCCGCGGGGAGGGCGGAACTGCTGCTCTCCACGGTCGTCGTCGCCGAATTGCTCCGGCCGAAGTACGGCGAGGAGGAGTTGCGAGTGGTCGATGCGTTCTTCAACACGTCCGGCGTCCGTTTGATCCCGGTCGATGTGGAGGTCGCCCGCAAAGCCGCCGACCTGCGCGCCGCCTGTCTGGCCGGAGACCCGCCGCGGAAACTGAAAACGCCCGACGCGCTCATCCTCGCCACGGCGTTGCGGCACGCGGACGTGCTCTACACCACGGACCGCCACCTCCGACGGCTCGCCGGGGGGCCGCTGGCGGGGGATCTCATCATCGCGAAGCCGCCCGCCTGACGCCCATGTTCCACCACCACACCCTCCCCAACGGCGTCACGGTCCTCGCCGAACTGGACGCCGACGCTCACTCCGTCGCCGTCGGGTACTTTGTCCGCTGCGGACGACGGGACGAACCGGCCGAACTCGCCGGGGTGTCGCACTTTCTCGAACATATGGCCTTCAAAGGGGACGAGCGATATAGCGCGGAGGACGTGAACCGCGTGTTCGACGAGATCGGCGCCAAGTATAACGCCTACACGTCGCACGAACAGACCGTCTATTACGCCGCCGTTTTGCCGGAGCATTTACCGGTCGCGGTCGATCTGCTGTCCACCCTCACCCGGCCGACGTTGCGGGAGGCGGAGTTTGATTTGGAAAAGCAGGTCATCCTGGAGGAGATCGGGATGCACGACGACCAGCCCGGCAGCGTCGCCTACGACGCCCTAAACGACGCCCACTTCGCCGATCACCCGCTGGGCGGTAGTATACTCGGCTCGAACGAATCCGTCGGCGGGCTGACGATCGCGGCGATGCGGGACTATCACGCGGCCCGCTACGTCGGCTCCAATCTAATTCTTGCGGTCTGCGGCAACGCAAACTGGGACGAGATCTTAAAACTCGCGGAGGAACATGCCGGGCGGGCGCCGGCCGGGACGACGGATCGTCCCCTGCCGGCGCCGCACCCGCCGGGGGCGGTGCAGACAATCTGCAAACCGGAGAACGCCCAGGAAACCGTGATGCTGGCGGGCGACGCCCCCGGCGCCGCCTCCCCGCTGCGACACGCGGCGGAATTATTGTCCGTCATCGTCGGCGACGACACCGGCAGCCGGTTGTTCTGGGAACTGGTCGATCCCGGCCGCTGCGAAGCCTGCGAATTAAGTTACACCGACTTCGCCGGCGCCGGCATGTATCTCACCTATCTCTCCTGCGACCCCGGCCGGGCCGCGGAAAACGTCGCCGCGGTGCGGGGCGTGTTCGACGAGGTCAACGCCCGCGGCGTCACCGCGGCGGAGTTGGAACAGGCCAAGAATAAAGTCGCCAGCCGCATTGTGTTAAGAAGCGAACGACCGATGGGCCGGCTCGGCAGCCTCGGCGGGAACTGGCAGGACCGCGGCGAATATCGCACCGTCGAAGAAGACCTCGCCGACCTCCGCCGGCTGACGGTGCACGACCTGCGGGACCTGCTGACGACCTTCCCGCTGGAGATCGCGACCACCGTGGGCGTGGGGCCGTTGGAGACGTTGGCGACGTGAGCGCCCCCGTCACCGTCCGCGATATGACCGCCGCCGATCTGGACGCGGCGCTGGCGATCTTCAATCACGCCGTCGCCCACACCACCGCGGTCTGGACCGAAGAACTGCGGACGCCCGCCGAGCAGCGCACGTGGTTCGACGCGAAGCAGGCCGACCGCTGGCCGACGCTGATCGCGGAGGAGGCCGGCGACGTGCGGGGGTTCGCGACGCTCGGCCCGTTCCGCCCGCAACCCGGCTTCCGACACACGGCGGAGCACAGCGTCTACGTCGCCCCCGCCGCCCGCGGCCGCGGCGTGGCCCGGGCGCTGCTGACGGCGTTGCTCGAACGAGCCGCGGCGCAGGGCCTGCGAAACGTGATCGGCGTCGTCTCGGCCGACAACCCCGCCAGCCTCGCCCTGCACGCCGCGCTGGGCTTCGCGGAGGTCGGCCGCCTGCCGGGCGTGGGGGAGAAGTGGGGACGCGTTTTGGACGCGGTGTTCTTACAGCGGGAGGTCCCGTAGGTCCCGACCGGCGTTCAACCGCCTTGCATGGTCGCCAGAGTTTCCGCCACGGAAGCCGCGAGGGGCGGGGAGATATCGCACGGCCCGTCCGCGGTGAGGCGGGTGAGGCACTCGTCAAACGCATCGCCGGTTTGCAGCGAGAGCGCGGCGGCCGCGATCAATGGTGACCGGCTCATCCCCGCGCTGCAAGCGATGAGCGTCCGCCGCCGCGACTTCAGCAGCGACGAGACGCACTCAATGGCGCAGACGAGCGACGGCGGCGGGTTCGAGCCGTCGTCGTGCAGCGGCAACCGAAGGTAGACGAGGTCGCGACCGAGTTGCGCGGGACGTTCCTCGGCGGCCAAGTCGACGATCGCGGCGAGCTCCAAATTATATAATTTGCGGAGATCGCGGGCAGATCCGGCGTCGCCGAGGTAGACGGAGCCGTGAAACGTCGACCGAATCACTCCTCCTCGCCCGCCCCGCCTTCGGCGTCGGCGGCTTCGTCGGCGGTCGCGGCGACGGAGCCGATGCCGCAGACGCTTTGTTTAACGGCTTCCACACGGTCCGCCGGCGTCTCCTTCGTGGGCACGTCCACGTAGGTCGCTTTCTCCAGCAGGAAGTCGACCGCCTTGCGCTCGCGGAGCTGGGCCGCCAGATTCTCGACCATGCCGCTTTTCGCCAGCCGGCTGCGGACGCGGCGGACCGGTTCGCCCTGCTGGAGGGCCATCAGCGTGATCTCGCGGTCGATCTCGCCGGGGGTCGGCTCGATGTCGTTCTCCTCCGCGACGCGGTCGAGGATGAAGTGCTCCTTGAGCGCCTGCCGGGTGGCGCTGACGGCGTTCTGCTTCAGTTCGTTCTCGCGAGCCCGGATCTGGGCGGTGGTGAAGCCGGCCTGCTGCATTTCGAGCAGTTCGCGACGCAGGGCGTTCTCGGTCTGCCGACGGACCAGCTTTTCGGGCAGTTCCCAGTCGGCGCTCTCGATCATCCCGGTGAGCAGTTGCTCGCGGGCGTCCTGCCGTTGGCGGTACTCCCGCTGGCGGGTGAGGGAGCCGCGGATCTGCTCGTCCAGTTCCTCGCTGCTCTCGACGCCGATGCGGTCCAACAGCTCTTTGGTGAGGGTCGGCAGTTTGAGCGTGGAGATCGCCAGCACGTCGAACTTGCCGGCGACCTCCTCGCCCCGCAGTTCGACCCGCTCCGCCTCGGGGGAGACGGTCAGCGTGGCTTCCCGCACGTCGCCGACGGCGGCGCCGGACAGCAGGTCGTCGAACCCTTCGAGTTCCGCATCGGTCAGACGGAGGATCGGCTTCAGCTTGGCGGTCAGTTCCGGGACGACGTGCAGTTCCTTGCCGTCGTGGGAGAAGGTGATCTTCAGCTTGAGCGTGTCGCCGGCCGCGGCGGGGCGGTCCTGCGGTTCAAGCCGGCCGTACTGCGTGAGGAACTCCTCACGGTAGGTCGCGACCTCGGCGTCGGTCACTTCCGCCTCGGGGCGTTCGATCTTCAGGCCCGACAGGTCCGGCATGTCGAACTTGGGGCGGACCTCCACGTCGAACTCGTACTCGAAGTCCCCCTCGTCCGGCAGATCGAGGGTGGAGACATCCAGATCCGGCTCGTTGATCGGGTCCAGGTCCTGCTCCTCGGAGACCTGTTCCAGGCTGTCGATGAGGACCCGCTGCTTGACCTGTCCGGCCAACTGCTCCTTGAACCGCTTTTTGATCAGCGTGACCGGGACGCGGCCGATGCGGAAGCCGGGGACCTGGGCTTCGTCGGCGTATTCGCCGACGGCTTCTTCGAGGGCGGCGTCGATCTCGGCCCGGGCGACGGTGACCTTGACGTGCTTCAGGCAGGGGCCGGCGTCCTCCACCACGACGGACAGGTCCATCTTGCGACGATCCTCCGGACCGTCGAACTCGTCGTCGAAGTCCTCCCCGATCAGTTCGGAGTCGCCGTCGAGCCCGTTGCCGTCGACAAAGTCTTCGGCGGGGTCATCCAGAACGGGGGCGTCGGTCGACATCGGGGGAACGTGCGGGTCGGGAACGGAATGCGGGTCAGGTAGCGTACCCGCGGGCGAGAATTGCTCAACGTCGCCCGGGGGTGCGTCGGCGGCTCGTCGCGTCGGCCGGTCGCTGCGTCACGGCGGGGGGCGCAAGAGTAACGCCGAGGCCCCGCGGGGCCTCGGCGTTACGAACGATTGCAGGCGAAAAGCGGGTGACCGGGCTCGAACCGGCGACCTTCAGCATGGCAAGCTGACGCTCTACCAATTGAGCTACACCCGCCTGCGGGACCCGCCGAACCGTCAAGTTCGGTGGGCCGGAGAAACAGTATGGGTTCGCGGGGCGAGCCGTCAACCGATCCTGCGGGAGAGACACGCAGATCTGACCACGGGTTCGCCGGACGCATCTCTCGTCGTGCAAAGAACGACGCCCCGGCACATCGTACCGAGGCGTCACGGTCGCTAACAGGCTTGAAATCGCCATCGTCAGCGAGTGCTGCGGGCGACCCGCAGACTTGCAAGCCCCATTTCTGGGTGACAAAAGTATCATCGCACATTCGGGGCCGCCGTCAAGAGCGAAATGTCAAGGGCGGCGAGGATTCCCCGTCGAACGGCCCGCAGATCGTCGTCAGAGATCTGGTAGTCCCGGTAATTTCTCCGGCCCGCCGCGTTCCGCCCTTGGAAGAAGCGGTCCAGTCTCCAGTAGGCGACCGTGGAGAGCATGTCGCACTTCGCCCAAGTTTGCCCGGCCCGCAGGTGCGGCGGACCGAAAGATAAATCAACCGACTGATGGAAATCCCGCAATGTAGCGGGCTCCGTGGTGGAAAGCGGCACGACGACGCACAGATCCTTGCTCCGCCGCCCGACGACCACGACCGGTCTCTTCTTCACCATCTCCGGGGCTCGGGGCGAGGCGTGCAGGGTGTAGTCGCACGAGAGGAGTGCGCCCGGTCGGGGGTCAAAGGTGATCGCCATCGAGGAACGATAGCGAACAGCCCGCTCACCCCGCCGCCTCGCGCAAGCGGTCCAACACGGCTTGAGTGCGCAACGCCAGCGTCACCCCCGCTTCATCCCCGCCGGCGCGGATTGCGGCGGCGGCGTGGGTGAGGAACTCGACCTGCGGGTCGAACGGCGGCAGTTCGACGCGGGAGGCGTCGCCGCGGCGGTCATGGCAGAAATGACGCACCTTCGCCGGGTCGCGGGGGTTGGTGAAGTCGTCGCAGACGAGGCTGCCGCCGGAGCCGGCGAACTCGATCCAGTTCCGCCAGGCGGCGCCGTAACTCACGTCGAAGCCCGCGGTTCGGTCGCCGGGGAAGGCGAGCGTGCCGCTCGCGGCGACGTCGACCAAGTCGCCGGCGTCGTTCGTGTCGCGGGACAGGTGGCAGGACGCCCGCACCGGGTCGTCGCCGAACGCCCACAGGGCGGCGTGCACGCAGTACCAGCCGAGGTCCAGCAGCACGCCGCCGCCGCGGTGCGGGTCCAGGCGGTGCTCCGTATCGCCCCAGCCTTCGGCGTGAAAGCTGAACGCGGCCGTCACCCGCTTCAACTCGCCCAGCGTTTCCGGCGACGACGGGTCCGTATCGAGCGCAGCCCGAAACGCGGTCGCCCGGGGGGTGCGGGTCCACTGGGTGCCGTCGATCAGGGCGACGCCGGCCCCGTCGCGGGCGCTGGCGCAGGCGTCGGCGAGGGCGGCGGCGTCCGCAAAGGTCGGGGCGAGCGGCTTTTCGCACAGCACCGCCTTGCCGGCGGCGGCGGCGGCCCGCCCCCATTCCAGATGGCGGTGCGGCGGGAGGGCGAGGTAGACGGCGTCCACGTGCGGGTTCGCCAGCACCTCTTCATACCGACCGACGGCGGCGGGCACATCGTACAGCGCGGCGAACGACGCCGCCCGCGTCGCGTCGCGGCTGCCGACGCACACCGCTCGGACCGCCGGCGTGCGGGCCATCGCGGCGGTCAGTTTTCCGGCGATGCGGCCGGTGCCCAGGATGCCGAACCGCAGCGGGCGGGACGGATCGACGGGAAGGTCGGCCGACTCGGGTGCAGGATTCACGCCGTCATTTGCCGCTCGTGTTCTGTGTGTAATCGCGCAGGCGAATCATCCGGCTTTCGGACAGCACCCGCTTCAAGGCACGAAACAGTTCCGCCCGCACGCTTCGCAGGCTCGCCGGTTGGGCCAGCACGCGGCAGGTTCCGGTGGGGTCCAGGGCGTTCTTTTTCTTCGATTGCGTCGCCGTGACCAGCGCCACGACCGCCAACGGCTCCCCGTCCACCCCCTGGGCCTTCAGCGTGCCGAACAGGCCGAACAGGTCGTCCCCCAGCGACTCCCCCATCAGCAGCACGGCGTCGGGCGGGTCGAGTTCGATCAGCGCCAGCGCATCGTCGGCCCCGTCGGCGCTGGTGACGTCGAACCCCCGCTTCGACAGGTACTCCGTGACGATCCCCCGCTTCGCCGGGCGGCGTTCCACCAACAACAGTTTCGGCAGCGGACGGCCCGCGGCGCCGGCGGCGTGCTCTCCATCAAGCCCCAAATCGCTGGCCTCGTCGTCCAGGTCGGCCTCCTCCCCCGCGACCGGCGCATCCGCCAAACCCGCGGCGAGGGTCCGCAAGGCGCCGACGACCTCGGCGGCCGTTTGATGCCGGGCCGCGGGGTTCCAGGACATCAGCTTGCCGACCGCCGACACCACCGCCGGCGGCAGGTCCGGGGCGTGATCGACGACGGGGGCGACGTCGCGGTAGCGGCTCACCTCGGCCCGCTCGCTTTTCACGCCGGTCGCCGGCCACGGCGGCACGCCGGTCAGCAGTTCGTACAGCAGCGCCCCGAGGAAGAAGAGGTCGCTGCGGGGATCGTCCCGCGGGGCCTTGGTGGCCTTTTCGAGCGTGGAGTACTCCACCGCCCGCAGGTCCGCCCCGTCGTCCCCCTCCCCGCCCAGGCCGAAGTCCACCAGCTTGGCGACGCCGGTGGTGTCGAACAGCACGTTGCCGGGCTTGAGGTCCCGGTGCGTGATGCCGTAGCGGGCCGCGTGGGCCAACCCCTCGGCGACGTCCAACGCCACGCCGACCGCGTCCTTCGGACTCAGGCGTCCCCGGATCGTCAGCACGTCCCGCAGGCTGCCGCCCTCGATGAACTCCATGACGAAGTAGTGCCGGCCGTCGTCGGCGCCCACGTCCAGGATCGGCACGACGTTGGGGTGATCGAGCCGGGCGGCCATGCGGGCCTCCTTCTCGAACGCGGCCACCTGCCGCGGATCCGAGGCGTGCCGGCCGCGGAGCACCTTCAACGCCACGCTGCGGCCCTGCTTGTCCTCCGCCCGGTAGACCCGCGCGAAGGCGCCGGCGGCGTTGCGGTAGATCAGCTTGTACCCGCCGATCACCAGCGTCTCGATCTCCCCGTTGCGGACCAGATCCGCTTGGAAGTTGGTGAGGTGCCCGGCCTCCTCCAGCGCGTCGATCACCGTCTCCGGCGAGCGTTTCGACGCCGGCACCGTGGTCAGGGCCACGTCGAACCGTTTCTGATCGATCAACCCGCAGTCGATCAGCCGCTTCGCCAGTTCCTTGACCGTCTTCGCCGGCCCGGACGGCTTTTTGGAAAGGAACCAGGCCACGGCGGACGCAGTTGGAAGGTGAAGCGGGCGGCCCGCGCGGCTCGTCAGTGTAACGTACGGCCGGACCGGCGGGAGCGTGGGCGGAAGCGCCCGGAACCGGCGTCGCCCGCCGCTCAGTCCGGCAGGTCGTCCAACGCAGTCCGGCAGGTCGTCCAACGCAGTCCGGCAGGTCGTCCAACGCAGTCCGGCAGGTCGTCCAACGCAGTCCGGCAGGTCGTACAACGCAGTCCGGCAGGTCGTCCAACGCAGTCCGGCAGGTCGTACAACTCAGTCCGGCAGGTCGTACAACTCAGTCCGGCAGGTCGTACAAGGCGGCGCACGGCTCCAAGCGGGCGCCGCCGTCGGGGGCGGTCGGATCATCGGCGACGGCGTACTTCGCCGGGCCCCACATCGTTACGCCGGCGTGTCGGCCGTCGGCGCCCAGCAGGTAGAACTTCAGCCCGAAGTTCGGCCGGCCGGCGGCATCCCGCAGTCGCGGGGGCGTGGTCTGCGCGACCCGTTTCAGCGCCGCGAGGCCGGCCTCCTCCGGGCTCAGCCCGCCGCGCATCAGTTCCACCGCGGCGAAGCTGCACAGGTTTTGCAGGTTCGCCTCCCCCCGCCCGGTGCTGCCGGCGCCGCCCACGCCGGCCTCGCAGTACAGCCCCGCCCCGATGATCGGCGAGTCCCCCACCCGCCCGGGAATCTTGAAGCCCAGCCCGCTGGTGGTCGTCGTGCAGCCCAGCGCCCCCGCGGCGTCGATCGCGGACAGATGAATCGTGCCCGTCGGCCGGGGCGTCCGCCCGGCCGCGACCGTCGCGAGCAGTTGCGGGCTCGGTTCGCAGCAGCGCAGCACGGCGGAGAGATCCTCTTTCGCGGCGGCATCCGCCGGGGGAGAGAGCCAATCGTCGTCCGCGGACAGTTCCTCCTTCCACCTGAGCCACACCCGGCGGGCGCGATCGGTGAGCAGATCGTCCTCGGGAACCCCGTGCGCGGTGGCGAACCGCCGCGCGCCTCCGCCGACCAGCAACACGTGATCGGTGCGGGTGCGAACCAACTCCGCCACCCGGGCCGGGTGCAGCGCCCCCCGCAGCGAGGCCACCGCCCCGGCGGTGTGCGTGGGACCGTGCATCACCGCGGCGTCCAGTTCGACCACGCCGTCCTCGTTCGGCAGCCCGCCCAACCCGACGGACAGGTCCTCCGGGTCCTGCTCCACCAGCCCCACCCCCGCGATCGCCGCCGCCAGCGGATCCGCCCCCCCCGCCATCTGCTTGACCGCGAGCCTCACGGCGTCCAGCCCGTTCGCGCTCGCCACGGCCTTCCCGGCGAACCCCGCCGGCGGCACGACGCTCGCCGGCGGCACGACGCTCGCCGGCGGTTTCGCGGGTCGCTCCTGACCGCCCGCGCGTCCCGCCCCCAGCGCAGCGAGCGAACCGGCGGCGAGCAGCGAACGGCGGGGCAGCGACATCGAAGGTTCCTGCACGCGCAACAAAACAAGCCGGGGGACCGCGATCCCCGGCTTGCCCGGGAACCGCACGTACAGACTAGCCATTCCGCCCGCGGTCCGCCCACACTCCCCGCATGACCGCCAAGACGCTCCCCCCGCATCGCCCCGAACCCGCCCCGGAAAACGCAGGGGGCGGCGGGCCGAACCGGTACTCCGCCCGCATCACCGCCCCCAAAAGCCAAGGAGCCAGCCAGGCGATGCTGCTGGGCACCGGCCTGACCCCGGACGATCTGAACAAGCCGCAGGTGGGCGTCGGCAGCGTTTGGTACGAGGGGAACACCTGCAACATGCACCTCCTCGATCTGGCCGCGGAGGTCAAAACCGGCCTGACCGCCGCCGGGCTGGTCGGGATGCGGTTCAATACGATCGGGGTCTCCGACGGCATTTCGATGGGCACGGAGGGGATGAGCTACTCCCTGCAATCCCGGGACCTGATCGCCGACAGCATCGAAACGATCGTCGCCGCCCAGTGGTACGACGGCCTCGTGACGTTACCCGGCTGCGACAAGAACATGCCCGGCGCCGTGATCGCCATGTGCCGGCTCGATCGCCCCAGCGTGATGGTCTACGGCGGCACCATTCAACCCGGCTGTCGCCCGGGCCGGACTCCCGCCGCGGCCGGCGGACTCGCTCCTGACTCCCAGCAGACTCCCGACGACTTCGGGGCGGGAGTCGACGGACTCGATCCGGAAGTCGACCCGGGAGACAAACTCGACATCGTCTCCGCCTTCCAGAGTTACGGCCAAGCGATCGCCGGTTCGATTACCGAGGAACAGCGTGCGGAGATCGTCGCCCACTCCTGCCCCGGCGCCGGCGCCTGCGGGGGGATGTATACCGCGAACACGATGGCCTGCGCCATCGAAGCGTTGGGCCTGTCGCTGCCCTACAGCAGTTCGATCCCCGCCACCGACCCGCTGAAGGTCCAGGAGTGCCGGGCCGTCGGGGCGGTGCTCAAAGACTGCCTGGAAGCGGATCGCAAGCCGAGCGACCTGCTGAACAAGACGAGCTTCGAAAACGCCGTCGCCCTCGTCACCGCCCTCGGCGGCAGCACGAACGCGGTCTTGCACCTGCTGGCGATGGCCCACGCCGCGGACGTGGAGTTCACTTTGGAGGACATCGCCGCCGTCTCCGAACGCACCCCGTATCTGGCCGATTTGAAGCCCAGCGGGACGTTCGTGATGAGCGACCTGCACGCCGTCGGCGGCGCCCCCGCGGTGATGAAAATGCTGATCGACGCCGGCCTGATGGACGGCTCCCGCCCCACCGTCACCGGCCGCACCCTCGCCGAGAACGTCGCCGACCTGCCGGGTCTGACCGCGGGCCAGCGGGTCATTCGCCCCGTAAACGATCCGATCAAAGCGACCGGTCACCTGCGGGTGCTCCGCGGGAACCTCGCCCCCGGCGGCGCCGTCGCCAAGATCACCGGCAAGGAGGGTTTGAAGTTCACCGGCCCCGCCCGCTGTTTTAATAGCGAAGAGGAGATGCTCGCCGGCCTCGAAGCCGGCAAGATCCAGAAGGGCGACGTGGTCGTGATCCGCCACGAAGGCCCCGTCGGCGGCCCCGGCATGCCGGAGATGCTGACCCCCACCAGCGCGATCGTCGGCGCCGGCCTGGGCGCCCACGTGGCGATGGTCACCGACGGCCGGTTCAGCGGCGGCTCCCACGGCTTCATCGTCGGCCACGTCACCCCCGAAGCCCACCTCGGCGGCCCGATCGGCCTGATCCGCGACGGCGAGATCGTCACGGTGGACGCAGAGACGAACGCCCTCGCGGTCGACCTGTCCGACGAAGAACTCGCCCAGCGGGCGGCCAACGCCCCGCAGCATCCCCCCCGCGCCACCCGCGGCACCCTGGGCAAGTACGTCAAACTCGTCTCCGACGCCAGCGCCGGCTGCGTGACGGATGGGTGAAGCCCCTACCAGCCCGATGCGCAAGCATCGGCCGTCGGCGCAGCCGAGGGCATTCGGCCGGATGGCCGGGGTCGGCCGGCGGAAAGCTCGGAACGACATCCTCAGCCTGACCCCGGCCGCCCCCGGGAGGGGCGGCGTACGGCTCCGGAACAGAGTGATCGAGCGCCACTCGGTCCGGGGGCGGCCCGGCCACGCTCGCCCTATGATCAACCCCGTCAGCGGGCCGACCCCGGCCACCCGTCCGCCAACTCACCGGTGATGCGAGACTTTGAGACCGCAATTCGACAAGCCGTTGAGGGGGGGCAAGGTGTCGACTACACCATTACGCCGATGTATAACTTCACCGGCCGGATCCCACGTGGAGTCACGCTAGAAGCCGTCGGATCTAGAGGTCTGCGGCTCAATGTGACGGTGCTGAACCCCCCGGGCAGGTGGAGATGAGCGCGATCGACGAACTCATGGCACTAATGCCGATGCCAGCGGACCCGCTGGACGTTCCGGCAGGCGAGGTTTGGGCGCGTTGTGAACGTGAATTGTCCAATCTCCCTGACGATTATAAGGACTTCGTCAGAATCTACGGCTCCGGCGTTATTGACGACTTTCTCTGGGTGTTCAACCCGGCGACAGGCAACGAGCATCTCAATCTTATCTCGCAGGCGAAGGCGGTAAATGGCGCATTAGATGAATCGTCCGGGAAGTTTCCAAGCGAATTCAAGATGCTTTGCTTTCCCGCCAAAGGCGGCTTCTTACCTCTTGGCGGCACAGACAACGGCGATCATATTTTCTGGGTCACGGAAAGCGGCGACCCTAATAAGTGGACGATCGCGGTCATGGGGCCGCGAAGCTCGAAGGTTTACACGCGCCAATCTGGGTGGGTCAGTTTTCTGGTCGCGATGATTCACGGCGACGCTCGCTGTGATATGTTTCCGTCAGACTTCCCAGGTTCCCCGCCAATCTCATTTTCGTCAACACGCGGCTAGAGCGAACCAGCGTATGGCGTAGCGGGTTCGGCTGCGGCAGAATGCGCAGATTCATCCCGCTCACGGAGGCGAAGTGGTGCGTGCCTATTCGAAGGATCCTGAGGGAACGCGTGCTGGCCGCCCGCGACGCCGGCGAGCCGACGAAGGTCGTCGCCGACCGCTTCGCCGTCAGCCCCGCGTGGGTGCGGCGGCTGGTCCAGCGTCGACGAGAAAGCGGCACGAGCGACGTGCCCGCCGCCCGAACGGCCCCGGGCCGGACGCGCGTTCTGGCCGGTCGGGAAGCGGAGATCGTCGCGGCGGCGACGGCCGCGCCCGACCGCACCGTTCGTCAGCGGAAGGCCGATCTGGGCTTGGCCTGCTCGGAGGAGGCGTTGCGGCGGGAACTGCACCGGCTGGGCTTCCGCCCCAAAAAAAGACGCTGATCGCCTGCGAGCAGTCCCGGCCCGACGTCGCCGCCGCCCGCCGGAGTTGGAAGCACGCCCGCGGCGCCGCGTTCCCCGACGAAGCCGCGGGCCGGGCGGTTGGTGTTTCTGGACGAGACCTGGGCGAAGACGAACATGACGCCGACCCGCGGCTGGGCGTTGCGGGGCCGGCGACTGTTGGCGTCCGTGCCGCACGGCCACTGGCACACCACGACGTTTTTGTGCGGGCTGCGGGCCGACGGCCCGATCGCCCCGCTGGTGGTGAGCGGGGCGATCAACGGCCGCATCTTTCTGGCGTGGGTCCGGCAACACCTCTGTCCGGTCCTGCGGCCCGACGACGTGGTCGTGATGGACAACCTGTCCGCCCACAAGGTAGCCGGCGTACGGGAAGCGATCCGGGCGGCGGGGGCGAAGGTCCGCTACCTGCCGCCGCATGCGCCCGGACCTGAACCCGATCGAGATGTTCTTCAGCAAGCTCAAACACCTGATCCGGCAGGCCGGGGAGCGGACGGTCGAAGCGTTGTGGCGCCGGATCGGCGAACTGCTGGACCGCTTCCCGCCCGAGCAGTGCCGGAATTATCTCCGCCACTGCGGCTATACACGCTACAGATGACCACGGTTCGCTCTAGTGGGCGGCCGGATGGCCGGGGTCGGCCGGCAGAAAGCTCGGAACGACCTCCTCGGCCCGGCCCCGCTCACCCTATAATCAAGCACCGTCAGCGGGCCGACCCCGGCCACCCGCCGCCCCCGGCCAGGATGCCGTGCACACATGTGCCGAGTTCTCTCCCGCCGCCGGTCGACACAGAAAAGGTTCCGCGATGAAGCGAATCATGTTATTTACCGCCGGTCTCTGCACGATCACCGGCGCCGTTTGCCTCGCCTGTCCGACTGCGTCGGCTCAGGACAGACCCGGCCCGCCGGACGAGCCGTCGCCCGGCCTGACGGAACTGCGCAAGCTGAAGGCCCGCCTCCACCTTCCCAAGAACGGCCCAAGCTACTGCTACCTCGGCTACACGGAAGATACCGCCGGCGGGTACGTGACCGACGTGCGGCCGGGCATCCTGCGGCTGCTCCGGGACGAGCCGCAGATCAAGCGGCTGATCCTGTCGGCCTCCGTGGGCGAGAAGTGCTACCGGTGCCCGGACCGGCTGCCGTTCAATGACGAGGTGCTGAAAGACCTGCCGCTCCTGACCCACATCACGAGCCTCGACCTGCGAACCATCGACCTCCGCGACCCGAGGCGGTATGCGTTCGTGCAGCCGCTCATGAATTTGGAGGAGCTGAGGTTCGAGAACTGTGCGGTGGACCTCCACGACCTGTTCACCAAGTGCAGCCCGCACCCGGAACTGAAAGAGCTTTTGGTCAAACAGCGGGGGAAGGAGCCGTTCGAGCCGCTGGAGGACGATGCCGCCGAGGCCCCGCCGGTCGTCACCGCGGCCCAGATGCGGCGGTTCGTGGAGGGCGTGCCGAACCTGGAAGAGTTAAACGTCGGTATCGAACGCTCTACTCGGCTGGAGCACGCCGCCGTGAAGGAGTTCGCCAAGCTGAAGAAGCTAAAACGGTTGGTCATCACCGGCTCCACCTACGGTCCGATCCCCAGCAACGAGTACCCGCCGGAGGTGATTGAGAGGATCGAGGCGTTGCAGGCTTGGCTGAAAGAGCAGTTGCCGGAGGCGGAGGAGGTCCGCATCGCCCGCGGCCTAATTGACTGGCCGGGCCTCGGTCTGCCCACGCCCACGGTTCCCGAGTGCGACTGCGATCCCGAACCGCCCTGCTCGACGGGTTCGGGAGCCGACGAAAACCAGCGGCGCATCGAAGACGCCGAACTTCGGCAACTCTTGAGGGACCTGAAGCGCGGCGAAGAAGTCGTGGCGGAGATGCGGGAACGCAGTGCAGACCCGCGACTCGTCAAAGACCGTCTGAAAGAGGTATTTGCCGTGCAAGAACACATCAAAGAGTTTTTTCATCGCAGGCGAGGACGATCCCGGCCCTGAGCGACGCCGGCGGGTGGCCGGGGTCGGCCGGCCGAAAGCTCAAAACGCATCCTCAGCCTGACCCCGGCCGCCCCCGGAAGAGACGACGTGCGGCTCCGGAACAGAGCAATCAGGCGTCCCCCGTCCCGGGGGCGGCCCGGCCCCGCTCACCCTATGATCAAGCACCGTCAGCGGGCCGACCCCGGCCACCCGCCGCCCGTTCACCTAAATCCTCTTCTTCGCGAAGGACTATGTCGTGCCTACTCCACGCGAGGAACGACGTGACGCTTACCTGCAATCCATGCGGGAAAAAGGATTCTCCCCAGAGTTCCTCGCCTCGCTAGAATCACTTAACGAGCTGTTGAAAGGGATAGACGTTGCTCCCGGCGCACATGTCTGGTACGTGGAAAACGGCGAGCACGGCAAGCATTTCGGCCCATTGACTGCCGAAGAACTACGCAGGCACGCACAAGACGGAATTGTAAAGAAGCATTCCCGCCTCTATTGTGACGATGGTGAACAGGCTCGATTCATCTACGGAAGGGCAACGAGTGACATCTTCGTTTCAGACGCGTCGGGACCGATCGAAACAGGAAGCTGGCACAAATGTCCGACAGGAGAGTTTGCGACGCGGCGGTCTGAGGAGCTCGCGAGAAGTGAAGAAGCGCTCGCTCCGAACTCCGAGGCCAGAATCGCACTTGCGGCCCTTTTTCCAAACAAGGCTGAGCCCCCGCAAAAAGACAGTGCCAAGCCGGCTGACAGTTCCACAGTCCTCATTTGGGTTGTGCTCGTTGCTGTCGTGGCAGGGGGGATCTTCGTCTGTAGCGGGGTGTTGAACACCAGGGACAGGAGGCCAGACAGTCGCAGCCCTTACGAGCGGGATCGCGACGCAATGCAGTATGACGACCCCCGCCAGTGGGGCACGCCGTACTGACTATAGGCCGGTCGGGTGGCCGGGGTCGGGCGGCGGAAGGCTTGGGACGACCTCTTCGGCGTGACCCCGGCCGCCCCCGGGAGGGGCGGCGTGCGGCTTCGGAACAGAGCAATCGAGCGTCCCCCGTCCCGGGGGCGGCCCGGCCGCGCTCGCCCCGAGAACGTCGTCACCCGCGGGCCGACCCCGGCCACCCACCGGCCAACCACCGGGCCGGACCGCTAGTACGGTCGACGCCTCGCCCGCCGCGGTGAGAGCATGGCACACGGCGGTTCGTTCCCGTAACCCTCTGTCGGAGAGAGCGTTCTGTCATAACAGGTCCCGATCCCGCATGGAGTGAGGGGCCGACGTTCCCCGCCCGCATCGATGCGGGCGGCAGTCGGCGCCTCGCGGGGCGAACGAACCGGCCGACGTTGGTGACGGACGCCGTGGAACTCGCCCCCGCGTCAGATCGCTTGCGCAGCGATTCGATGCGATCCGCCCCCCGCCCGTCGGCATGGACGCCGACCCCGCCGCGCGACCGTCCGGGAGAGCCAGCGAACTGTTTCTTATACGGGGAACCGTTCGTCCGGCCCCGGGCGCCGCGCGCGGTCGTCTTCCGAAGCCCGGCGTATCGCTGTTGTGGCGAAAGGCCGCGTGCCCGAATCCTCCTCACCTCCCCCCACCCCGGCACACACCGGCCGGGTTCCGGTTGCGACCGGGCGGGACGGCGAACGAATCGCGTGCTGACGTGAACCCGAGTCGACAACTTGAACCGGCGACCCGACCGTGGAGCGAACGCCCCGCGGCCGGGTTCGCCGCTGCGCCGCTTTCCCGTACCATCCCCCCCGCCCGCACGGACGTTCACCCGCGAGTCTCCCATGCCCCGCCCCCCGCGACCGCGGCCGCCCCGTCTTGGAATGGAAGGGGCTTCGCCCGAAGCCCTGTCGGCCGATCACTCCCGCGCCGCCGCGGGGATCGACGGGCCGGCGAACGCACCTGCAAAGCCGGACGACCTCACCCCCGCCCAGCGGACCGCGGTGGAGCACTTTCGCGGGCCGTTGTTGGTGCTGGCCGGGCCGGGGTCGGGCAAGACGCGGGTCATTACCCGGCGGATCGCCCGGCTGGTGGATCGGGGCGTCGATCCGCGGCAGATCCTGGCGATCACCTTCACCAATAAAGCGGCCGGCGAGATGGCCGACCGCGTCGCCGCCCTGCTGCCCGGCACGCGGGTCTGGGTGAGCACGTTTCACCGCTTCTGCAGTCGGTTGCTGCGGCGCTACGGCCAGGCCGTCGGGCTGAAGGAGAACTTCAGCATCTACGACACCGCCGACCAAGCCGCGCTGATGCGGCAGGTGTTGCGCGAAAAAGACGTCGACGCCGCCGCCTACCCGCCCGGCAACTCTTGAACCGCATCGGCCGGGCGAAGAACGAAATGCTGACGGCCGAACGGTTCCGGCTGAAGTTCGAGCACGAGGTCGGCGATCATATCGAAGCCGTGCTCGCCAAAGTCTATCCCGCCTACCAAAAGGCGCTGCTGGACAGCAACGCCGTCGACTTCGACGATCTGTTATTGCACGCCGTCACGCTGCTCGAAGAGAGCCCGGAGCTGCGGGCGCACCTCGACGATCGCCACCGGTTCATCCTGGTGGACGAATATCAGGACACGAACCTCGCCCAATACCAACTGGTCAAAGCCCTCTCGCAGGACTGCCCGAACCTGTGCGCGACCGGCGATCCAGACCAGAGCATCTACGGCTGGCGGGGGGCCAAGATCGAGAACATCCTGCGGTTCGAGCGAGACTATCCCGGGGCGCAGGCGGTTCGACTGGAGGAGAACTTTCGCAGCACCGGGGCGATCTTATTCGCCGCGGACGAACTGATCGCCAACAACGTGCACCGCAAGGCGAAAAAGCTGATCGGCGTGGGCGAGGAGGGCGACGCCCCCCGCCGGTTGTACTGCCGCGACGGCAAGCACGAGGCGGACACGATCGCCGAGGAGGTGCACGACGCGGTGCACGCCAATCAATACAAGCCGGCGGACGTGGCGGTGTTTTATCGGGTCAACGCGTTGTCGCGGGAGTTGGAACTGGCGTTCTCCCGCCGCGGCGTCCCCTATCAGGTGGCCGCGGGCACGGCGTTTTACGATCGGATGGAGGTGAAGGATACGCTGGCCTATCTGCGACTGCTGGCGAACCCGGACGACCGCGTCGCCTTCGCCCGGGCCGTCAATAAACCGAAGCGGGGCGTCGGCGACACCACCCAACGCCGGGTGCTGAACTTCGCGGACGCCCAGAACATCGATATGCTCGAAGCCGCCCGCCGGGCCGGCGAAGCGAGCGGCGTCTCCAAGCGAGCCGCCACGCTGGTCGGCAAGTTCGCCGCGTTAATCGATTCCCTCAGCAATAAAGCCGCCGGCCCCGTCGCCCCGCTGGTGCGGGCCGTGCTGGAGGAGAGCGGCCTCGCGAAGGCATGGGCGGAGGGGGACGAGGAGGAGATTCAACGGCTCGCCAACGCGGACGAACTCGTCACCGCCGCCGCCCAGTACGACCACGAACAGCAGGGCGCCGGGAGCCTGGACGGGTTCCTCGAAACGACCGCGCTGCTGGCCGATTCCGACGCCATCGAGCCGGAAAGCGGCCGCGTCACCTTAATGACCCTCCACGCCGCGAAGGGGCTCGAATATCCGATCGTCTACGTCGTCGGCGTGGAGCAGAATCTGCTACCGCACGAACGGAGCCTCAAGGCGCACGACGGCCGGGAGATCGAAGAGGAGCGCCGATTATTATTCGTCGGCGTGACCCGGGCGATGAAGAAGTTAACGGTGACGCACGCCCGCAAGCGGGACGTCCGCGGCCGCCCGCAACACTGCATCCCCAGCGATTTCCTCACGGAGATGACGCTGGACCTCGACGACCGCAGCGGCGGCGATCGAATGGGGCTCCCGCGGCTACGACCTGGAGGATTACTCCCAGGAGCCGGAGTACGACCGGGGCGGGGACGACCGGGGCGGGGACGACCGGGGCGGGGACGACCGGGGCGGGGACGACGCCCCTGATTGGGACCACCCGCAAACCGACGCCCCCCCGGCGGACGACTCCGCGGTCGAGTCCGCCGGCGTGTCCGAGGACGCCGGCCGCGTCGGTTCCCTCACCCAAAAGGGACTCAAACTCACGACCGCCGCCGGCCTGCTCAACGGCGAAACGACCGGCGCCGAGATCCCGTTGGGGTTCAAAATCGGCCAAACCGTCCGGCACCCGCGGTACGGGCTGGGCACGGTCACGCACAGCGACGGCAGCGCCCGCAACCGCCGCGTCAGCGTGCTGTTTGAGGACGCGGAGAGTCCCAAAACCTTCGTCGCCAGCAAAGCCCCCCTGCAACCGGTGGGGTGATATGGGATGTCGGAAGTGGGATTGGGGATGTGACGCGAACGCCGCACCGAAGCCGATCCTACAACATCCCCCATCCCAGATCCGAAACCCCCGTTCCCATGCCTCCGCGATTTAAACCGAAGGCCGGCAGTCGGTTCGCCGCGGCCCGGGCGGCGCCGGGGCTGACGTCGCACGCGCTCGGGTTTCACACTTACCTGAAAGCAGAATGCGGCATGGCGACGAACAGCGTCGCCGCCTACGTCCGCGACCTCGGCACGGTTCCTGGCTGGGTGAAGGACCAACCGTCGCGGAACGTCGGGCCGGACGCGGTCACGCTGGAGTTTTCTGCTCGACTATCAGACGAATCTGTCGGCCGCCGAGTACGCCCCCGCCACGATCGGTCGGCACCTCGTCACGCTCAAACAGTTCTTCCGCTATCTAGTGCTGGAAGGCGTGACGACGGAAAACCCCGCGGAACTATTGGACTCTCCCAAACTGTGGGACCGGCTGCCGACGGTGCTGAGCCCGCAAAAGGTCGAGGCGTTCCTGGACGCCCCGCCGCCCCCCGCCCGGCGGCCGGGGAGAACGAGCGGGCGCTGGTTCTCCGCGACCGGGCGGCGCTGTCGCTGCTCTACGCGACCGGGTGTCGGGCGAGCGAGGTGATCGGGTTGAAGACCGACGACGTGCGGCTGGGCGGCGGGTGGGCGCGGTGCCTCGGGAAAGGGCGACAAGGAGCGGATCGTCGGCCTGAACCCGCGGTGCCGATCGGCCTTGGAAGCATATCTCGCGGACGCCCGCCCCCGGCTGGCCGGCGATCGTCCGGGCGCCGGCGGCGAGGGGGCCGGCGGCGACGGGGCTCCGCTGTTGCTGTCCCGCACGGGCCGGGCGCTGACGCGGGCGACGGTGTGGGACTTGGTGAAGAAATACGCCGCGCTCGCCGGGTGCAGTTCGAAGGTCAGCCCGCACACGTTGCGGCACAGTTTCGCCACGCACCTGCTGGCCGGCGGGGCCGATCTGCGGGCGCTTCAGGAACTGCTGGGCCACGCCAGCATCCGCACCACGCAGATTTATACGCACGTCGAACACACCCGCCTCAAGGCCGTCCACGCCCAGCACCACCCGCGGGGTTGAGGGCGGTAAGATGAGCACGACCCACCCCTCCCCCGGACCATGGACCGATGCTGAAAACCTTCGCCGCGAGAGTGAGAGACGGCCGCTTGGAGATCGCCGACGGCGCAACGCTGCCGGACGGGGAGGCCCACGTGACCGTGGAGACGCGGGCGGACGGAACCTCCCCGAACGAGGGGGATCCGGGGGCGACGAGCGAGAACCTCCCCCGGCTCCGTTCCCCGCGGCTGGCGTCGCCGGAGGATGCGGAGTTCTTTCGCAAAACGGTTCGCCGGATCGATCCCACGGCGGAAACGTCGGGCGGCGAAGACGCATGACGACGCTCACGACGCCGCTTGACGCGGCGCGACATCGCCCGCCCGCCCCCATTCTTAAATTGCCGGTCCGCCTGACCGCAGGCGGCGCGCAGATCGAGGTCGAGTTCTTTATCGACACCGGCGCCGACTTCACCTGCCTGCCCGCCTCCGCCGTCGCGGCATCCCCCGCCCGTCGCCCCGGCCCCGACAAGCGTTTTCGCCGGGGTGACGGCACGATCGGGATTCTCCCGACCGTCTGGGCGGAAGTCGACCTGCTGGGACGGGTGTACGACGGTCAATATGCCGTGACGAACGACGGGCTCGGATTGCTCGGGCGGGAGATCCTGCAAGAGGTCGCGTTCACCTTCGACGGCCCCGCCGGCACGTTGACGGTCGCGGGCTGATGTGGGGGGTTTGCCGGCCGCCGGTCGAAGACGCCCCGCCGGGGGACTATCATGCCGCTCCCGCCCGCGGACGTTCGCCGTGCCGCCCCGCCCGCCTCGCATCTCGCCCTGCCGTGTCCGACGTCGCGCCCGACGCCCGCTTTGCCGAGGGAACCGGGTTCGACTGGCGGCCCCGCACCCGGGCGCTGTTCGGCGCGGGAGCGCTCGGTCGGCTGGGCGAGGTGGTCGTCCCGCCGGCACAGGAGGGCGGCGCCCCGCTCGGCACGCGGGCGCTGCTGGTCACGGACCCCGGCGTCGCCGCGGCGGGGCACGCCGCGGCCGGGGCGGACGCCCTGCGGGCCGTGGGGCTGGCGGTTGCGGTGTTCGAAGAGGTCCGGCGCGAACCCGACCGAGGCCGACGTCGCCGCCGCGGTCGTCGCCGCCCGCGATCATCGGGCCGACCTGCTGATCGGGCTGGGCGGGGGCAGTTCGATGGACGTGGCGAAGGGGGCGAACTTCCTGCTCGCGGGCGGCGGGACGATGGCGGGCTACAAAGGCGTCGGCCGCGGGCGGGGCACGTTCCTGCCCAGCGTCGGCGTGCCCACCACCGCGGGGACCGGCAGCGAAGCCCAAAGCTTCGCCCTGATCGCCGACGACGAGACGCACGTCAAAATGGCCTGCGGGGACCGGCGGGCGGCGTTCGCCGCGGCGATTCTCGACCCGGATCTGATCGCCACGGTCCCGGCCAAAGTCGCCGCCCCGGTGGCGATTGACGCCGTCTCCCACGCCGTCGAAACCGCCGTCTGTCGGGTGCGGGGCGAACTGAGCGGCATGTTCGCCCGGCGGGCGTTCGGCCTGCTGGCCCGCAGCGTTCGCCCCTATCTGCAAGGGGTCGCGACCGCGGAGGACCGCGGGGCGATGGTGTCCGGGGCGCACTTCGCGGGGGTCGCGATCGAACAGAGCATGTTGGGAGCCGCCCACGCGCTCGCGAACCCGCTGACGGCCCGGTACGGCGCCACGCACGGGGTCGCCGTGGGGCGGATGTTGCCGCATGTCGTCCGATTTAATGCCGCCGACCCGGCGGTGCGGGCGATTTATGAAGACCTCGCCGCCGCGGGGGGCTTGCCGCCGTCCGCCGCGGCGTTGGCGGAGTTCTTGGAGAGCCTGCTGCCGTTCGCCGGCGTCGACGCCGGGCTCGCTCGGACCGGCGTGAGACAGGACGACCTGCCGCACCTCGCCGCGTCGGCCGCCGCACAGTGGACCGCCGCGTTCAACCCCCGCCCCGTCGCCGTCAAAGACCTTGAAGGGCTGTATCAATGCGCGTTCTGACCCTCTGCCTCGCCGCCGCACTGTCGGCGACGACCGGCTCCGCCCCCGCGAACGGGGGCGACTGGCCGTCGTTCCGCAAAAACCCGCAATTAACCGGCGCCACCGCCGACTCCCTGCCGGACGCCCCGAAACTACTGTGGAAGGTCGACGCCCCCGACGGGGTCGCCGCCACCGCGGCGATCGTCGGCGACCGCGTCTATACCGCTGGGCTGTCCGGCGAACTGCACTGCCGCGACATTCAAGACGGCACGTCGATCTGGACGTATCGCACCGAGGAGGCCGGGAACTTCCGCCCCGGCTTCCTCAGCTTCCCCGCCGTGGCGGACGGGCGAGTTTATCTCGGGGACGAAGACGGCTTCCTGCACGCCGTGGACGCCGCGACCGGCAAGGGGCTGTGGACGTTCGAAACCGGCGGCGAAATCATCAGCAGCCCGACCGTCGCCACGACCCCGGGCGAAGACGGAACGCCGCTGTCCGTGGCGCTGTTCGGCTCCTACGACGCAAAACTATACTGCCTCACCGCCGCGACGGGCGAACTGCGGTGGAGCTTGGAAACGGAAGGCCGCGTCCACTGCACCCCCGCGGTGGCGGCGGGGGAGAAAGGCGGCGGCCGCACGTTTATCGCCGGGTGCGACGAACACCTGCGCGGAGCGGAGATCGCCGACGGATCAGTCACGTTGGACGTGGAGATCGGCACCTATTTAATCGCCTCCCCCGCGGCGGTCGACGGAACGGTTTACTTCGGCACCTACGCCGGCGACGTGCTGGCGGTGGACGCCTCCAAACACGCTGCGCCCGGGGCGGACGTGCCGCAGGCGGAGGCGATCCTCTGGCGGGCGACGCCGGAGGGGCAGTTTGAATATAAATCGAGCGCCGCGGCGACCGCGGACCGCGTGTTCGTCACCGGGGGGGACAAACTGGCGAAATGTCTCGACCGCGAGACCGGCGAGACCGTGTGGGAATATCGAATGCGGGCCGGCAGCGAGAGCAGCCCGGTCGTCACCGGCGCCGGCCCCGGCAAAGAGAAGGGAGCGGCGCGGGTTTGGTTCGGCGGGGCGGATCGCACGCTTCGCTGTCTCAATGCAGCGGACGGCACGGAGGTCTGGTCGCAGAACCTGTTAAAAGGCATCGTCGCCAGCCCGGCGGTCGGCGGTCCCCAAGGGCGAACCGTTTTGGTCATCGGCACCGAGGGTCCGAACGGCGCTTGGTGGTGCTTCGGCGGGTGACGCGGGCCGTGGTTCGAAGCGAATCCAGCGCCGCTCCACCAAACCGGGGGCTTTAATCATCCGCCTCAATTCATCCGAAAATCGCCGCCGTCGAGGCCGTCCAACGGCGGGGGCACGACGAGCCGATCAGCCGCCTCCCAGGCGCTGTAGGGGTCCGGGCCGAAGATCGGATCGGCGGGACCGTCGAGGAGGGCCTCGGCGTCCGTGACCCGCCAGTCGGCCCGAGCGAGTTCCTGTTCCAACTGCCCCGGCCCCCAGCCGGCGCAGCCGGTGAAGACGCGGTAGCGGGTGCGTTCGTCGCCGGCGTCCACCGCGTCGATCAGTCCCTCAAAGGCCTCCCGGCTGCTGCCGACGAACAGCCCGGAGCAGATCGGCAATTCCCCGTCCGCGAACTCCACGCTGTTGTGCAGCACGAACAGGGCCGCCGGCTCCACCGGTCCGCCCTCGAAGACCCGCTCCGAACCGCTCTCGACTTCCACATGCCCGGCCAACGCCCGTCGGACGGAAGTGTCCGTGGGGCGGTTCACGATCAAACCGAACGCCCCGTCGTCGCCGTGATCGACCAGCAGAACCAGCGTGCGGAAGAAGTTCGGGTCCCGCAACTGACGGCTCGCCACCAACACCCGGCCGCGGAGAGACTCCGGCGGCATTGCAGGATGGCCGGCGTCGTCTCGCTCGTCACGCTGGGAGGCGGGCCGACCGGCGTCGGAGCGGCGGGACCGTCGCGAACGGCCGGCGCCGGACCGGCCCGCATCGGAGCGTTCGCCCCCGGACGCATCCGACCCGGTGCGTTCCGAGTCCCCGGAGGGGCCGGCGGGGTCCGACGGGTCGGCGGGCGGAACAGCCATGGGCCGCACTCTAGCGACGCCCACGGCCCTGCATAGTCCCGTCCGCCCAGTCCCCGTGTCGCCCCGACTTCGATCCGGCCTCTTCCAGAGAGAAGCCCGACGGACCGGGACCGTCCGTCAGAACGGCCCGAACGCTCCGCCGCCGAACCCCGCCCCGATCCCGCCGCCAAGTCCGCCGCCGAACCCGCCGCCAAATCCGGCCGCGGCGGGGCCGTACCCCCGGCCGTAGCCGCCCGCGAAGCCGGCGTGGCCCGGGAACCCGCTCAGCCCCAGCCCCGCTCCGCCCGCAAAGCCGCCCGGCCCAAAGCCGCCTGGGGCGAAGCCGCCTGGGGCGAAGCCGCCGCCGTAGCCCGGCCCGAATCCGCCGCCGTAGCCGGCGCCGAACCCGCATCCCCCGCCGCACACCGGGACGCATCCGGAGTTGTCGGGGAAGAGTCCGCACAGGCGACCGAGCCCCCCGCACAGGCCCCCAAACCCGCCGCCGCCGCCGCAAGCCGGCCCGCAGACCGGTCCGCACGGCGCCACCGGCGGCGCGACGGCGGGGACGAAACCGCCGCAGGCCGGCGTCGCGTAGAAGACGCTCGGCCCGCAGGCGGACGCGCCCGGCACAAACCCGCCCGGCACAAACCCGGCGTGCACGTCGCCGGACGGATGAACCCCCGCAGACCCCGCCGGCCAGTAGCCGGCGGCTCCACCACCGGGGAACTGACCGAAGCCCGCAGACCCCGCCGTCCCGAACTGCGCGGCGGCGGATCGCGTGGCGCCGTAGCTTGCGAACGGGGCGGGGCCGGCGACCAGGGGGGCCGCGGGACGCTGGAGAGCCCCCGCCGTCCCGGGCGTCGCGAGGTGGGGTCGCACGCTCCGCTCCGTCAGCGGCGGCCGGGCCGGGCCGGACGGTCCCGTTGGGGAGAAGATCCGGGACGGCTCCACCAGATCCGGTCCGGTCGCGGTGAACGGATCAGCAGACCGCCCCCCGCTCCGGCCGGCCCCGCGCCCTTCGTACGGATCGCCGTACGGGTTGGGCAGCGGATCGAACCTCTCCGGCAAGTCCGGCATCGTCGGGGGCGTCAGCCAGGAGCGCGTCAGCGTCGGGGGCCTCAGGCATCGGCCGGTCGCCGCGGGGGGCGTCGCCGGTGGAGCCGCCCTCCGCGGCGCCGTCGGTCGGGCCGTCGTTCGGGGCGTCGATCCGCAGCGGTTGGGGCGCCCGGACCGGAGACGGGACCGGTTCGAACGCCTCGCCGCCGCGAGGCGGGGCCTGCGGGCCGCGGTCGAGTTCGCCGAAGGACGGGTCCGCCGGTATCGCGGGGGGGGCCGTGAGGTCAGTGTCCATGGAACCCGACTCGGGTGAGTCCGCGTCGAGCGGGTCGTCCGTCTCCGAGAGAGGCGGTAACGGCCGATCCGCGGGCGGGATACGATTCGGCAGCGGCGGCGCCGGATCGCCGGGACGCGGAGCCAGGATCGGCCTCCGCTGCGATCCGTCCTGCCACCACGCCGGCCCAGCCGCCACACGGCCGACCGTCCGCGGTTCAATCTGCTCCGCGGCGGCCCGACGCGGCACCGGCTGGAACGTGCTGGAGTCCGCCGCGACTGCGGTCGCCGCGATCCCGCCGCCGGGGAACGCTCCCGGGCCGGCCGCCGGCCAGGAGTTCCCCCACGCCCCAGAGCCGGCCCCGCCATAACCCGCCGCGGCGGGGGCGGCATACTGAGGCGGATATTGGCCGGGGAAATGCGGAACGAACGTCGGAGCGACGTACGGCACGGCGGCATACGGCAGGGCGGCGGCATACGCCCCGGGCGCCGCGGACAGGGCGTGACCGGACGCCGCGCGGTTGGCGCAGGGACATCCGGCGACCGCGGGCGACCCGGTCCACGGGACCGCCGCCACCCCGATCACCCCCACGGCCGCCAAGGCGCCCCCGGCCCGCCAGCCGGTCAGTTTGCGACGCCGGGGCGTCGACGCGGAACCCGTCCCGGCGGACGCCCCGGGGAGCCGCGAGGCTCCGGCCGCGGGCGATTTCAACCCAGGTGATCCGGTCGCGGGGGCGACGGCCGGACGGGCGAACGTTTGGGGCGCAAACGTGAAGAGCGGGCGGTCGGCCACGACGGGACCTCGGAGGACATGAGGGGCGGGGGCGACGCGATCCGTCGCGGAATCCCCGACCGACATGCGGCATGACCGCACCGGAACCGAGGCCCGCGACCCTACCCGCCGCCCGCTCCGCCTGCGGGACTTTTAAGGATCGGCGAAGCGGTTCCGACCCCCGCCCCGCCGACCGTGACGCAGATATCGAACGCGCACGCTTCGCGCCCGCGGGAGCGACGATTTCGTGCAGTTTCGCTCAAGCCGCCGGAGGCAACCGCCTGCGTTCGCTCAAGCCGGCCTCGTCTATAACGTCACGCCCATATCCGCGAACAGCCACTTCATATCCGCCCACACTTCTTTCTTCGCAGCCGGGTTCCGCAACAGATAGCTGGGATGATAGGTGCACGCGACCTTCGCCCGGCCGTATTGGAAGAACTGCTTCCGGAGTTTGCCGATGCCCTGCTTCGTGCCCAACAGCTCTTTGGAGGGGACGGAGCCCCAGCAGACGATATAATCCGGATCGACCGTGCGGATTTGGGCGTCGAGATACTCCCGGCAGTTCGCCGCCTCCGCGGGGGCGGGGTTGCGGTTGCCGGGGGGGCGGCACTTCAACACGTTGCAAATATACACCTCCTCCCGCTTCAACCGGCAGGCCTGGATAATGTCGTTGAGGAGTTGGCCCGCCCGGCCGACGAACGGTTCCCCGGTCGCGTCTTCGTCCGCCCCGGGCGCCTCGCCCAGAAACAGAATCGCCGCGGACGGATCGCCGGTCCCGAACACGGTGTGGTTCCGCGTCGCCGCTAACTCCGGACACCGCGGACACCCGCGGACCGTCTGCTCAAGCACCGCCAACGCCGTCGCCCGATCGGCTGCGGGCTGGTCCGACCGCACCGCGTTCCCGGCCCCTCCGCCGGCCCCTTCCCCAGCGTCGAACAGCGCCGTGGACGGTGTCGCGGGGACTGCCGGAGCGGCGGGGGCGGGGGTCGCGGCGGCGAGGTCCCGCTTCATCCCCTCCGCGAACCGCCCGGCCGATCGGTCCGCGGCTTGCGCCGGTTTGCCGTCGCCGGCAGGCGGCGCGCGGTCCGGCGTCACCTCGTCCCGTTCGGCCGCCGCGTTTGTGTCGTCGTCAAGCGGCGACAGGGCGAACGCCTCCCCCTTGGGGAAGTGGGTCAGGCCGGCCCGGCGGTCGGCGTCGAGCCGGCGGACGACGGCTTGGCGAAGCGTGGCAAGGTCCATCCCCCCACCGTCCCCGCCGCCGCCCCGTGACGCAACCGCTCCGTGACGCAACCGCTCCGCCACTTCGCCGATCACCAAGCCCGCCGCGGGCCTTCAAACCCTCACGGCGCCGCCCTCGCCGGGGCGGCGGCGGCGTCGAGAGCCCGCAGGCCGGCCTCCACCGCGTCGATTCCGGCGACCGCCTCGGCGGGCCGCACGGCGGAGGGGGTGTCGTTGGCGGTGTGAATCAGAGCCAGCACCCGCGGCAGGCCCGCCCGCGTCGGCCGGGCGCCGCCCTCCATCGCCTCCAGGAACTCGACGGTTTCCAAGATCTGCGGTTTCGGCAGCAAACTGAGCGACAGCACCGTCATTCCCGCCGCCGCCGAACCCGGCTCCGCCCCGTTCCGCACCGCCGCGAACGACCGGTGATCGCTGGGCGGGTAGATCGCCCCCACCACCGCCGGGAAGAGCCCGACGGCCTCCCCCGGCCCCGTCTCCCCCGGCCCCGCGGCGGGCTGTCCTTTCACCGCCCGCCCGGCGGTGCCGCGGACGAACGCTGCGGCGGCGGGGCGATCGGCGGCGGTGGGATGGTGCACCCACAGGGTGTCGCCGTAGGCGAACACGTCCACGTTCACGAACAGGTCCGGCAACGTCGCCGCGGCCCCTTCGGCGGGTTCGTCCCCCCGCGTGTCGGAGGCGCCCGCGGCCTCGGCGAACGCTCGGCTCCCCAGCAGACCCTGTTCCTCCTGATCGAACCACAACCCGATCACCCGGTGATGCCGCAGCGGTCTCGCCCGAAATCGCTCGAGCAGTTCCAACACCAAGGCGCAGCCGCCGGCGTTGTCCACGGCCCCCCGTCCGACCGGAACCCGGTCCAGGTGCGCCCCCACCATCAGGGTCCGCCGCGGCGTCGCTCCCAACGCCGGTGGAACTTCGGCCAACAGATTGACGCCCCCCCGCCGCGGCCCCTCGAACGGTCGTCGTTGCGGGACGAGCCGGAGGGCCCGCAGTTCGTTCTCCACCGCGTCGACCCGGCCGCGGGCGCTCTCCGCGGCGGCGATCGCCACCACCCGCCGCTCAAACCGCCGCACCGCCCCATCAGCCTCGGCCGCCGCGATCCCGGGTCCCCCGTCTCCCAGAGCCCCGTCTCCCAGAGCCCCGTCTCCCAGAGCCCCGTCTCCCAGAGCCCCGTCTGCCAGAGCCCCGTCTGCCGGGGCCGACAGCAGGGCGAGCATCAACAGCGGCGCGACCATCACGACGACCCGGGCGGCGAATTGCGGACGATGAAGTGCGGAACCGCCGGCCCGCCGCGGTTGCCCGCGTCCCGCCGACCGATCTCGCGACGACTCAACCGTAAAGCTGCGCGACGGACGCCGCCAGTCGCCCGCAGAGGGGGCGACCGGCGGGGGAGCATGGTAGCCTCCCCAGCCCGACGGCCGGCGACGCCGTCGATCAATCTCCCCAAATGCTCTTTGATGAACGCTCCCGCGTCCCCTCCCGACGGATCGCCCGTGAACTCGTCCACGCCGCTGTCGCCCCGGGTTCAACCGGTGCTTTCGCCGGTCGACGGGTCGCGGGTCGGCGAAGTGACGTTCGCCGATGCGGCTGCGCTCAACGCCGCGGTCGTTCGGGCTCGGACGGCGTTTGAATCGTGGGGAACCACGCCCGTCAAAGAGCGCGTCCAGCCGCTGTATCGCTTCAAACAGATCGTCGAACGCGATGTCCAGACGTTGGGCGAGTTAGTCACCGCGGAGAACGGCAAGACGGTTGGGGAGTCGATCGCGGGGATCAAAAAGGGTTTGGAGGTCGTCGAATATGCTTGCTCGCTGCCGGCGATTGAGCAGGGCGGGCTGCTGGAGGTCAGCCGCGGCGTGGATTGCTTCACGCGGCGTTATCCGCTGGGCGTCGCGGCGGGAATCACGCCGTTCAATTTCCCGGCGATGGTCCCGCTGTGGATGGTCCCGCTGGCGATCGCGACCGGCAATACGTTTCTGCTCAAACCGTCCGAACAAACGCCGCTCACCGCGGACAAACTGGGCGAATACCTCGCCGAAGCCGGTTTGCCGGAACACGTTTATCAGGTCGTCCACGGCGGCCGGGAGGTCGTGGAGGGCCTGCTGGACCACCCGGGCGTCGACGCCGCGGCGTTTGTCGGCTCGACCCGCGTGGCCAAATTGGTGCACGCCCGCGGCGCCGCGCACGGCAAACGCACGCTGGCGTTGGGCGGGGCGAAGAATCACCTCGTCGCCGTGCCGGACGCCGACCCGCAGATCACCGCCCGCAACGTCGTCTCCAGCGCCTGCGGTTGCGCCGGCCAGCGGTGCATGGCCGCCTCGGTCCTGATCCTGGTCGGGGACGCCGACCACCTTCTCGACGCCGTCGCCGCCGAGATGCGGAAGGTCGTCGCGGGGGAGAATATGGGCGCGATCATCAGCCGCACGGCGAAGGAGCGGATCGAAGGTTATATCACCCGCGCCGAGGCGTCCGGGGCGAGGCTGCTGCTCGACGGCCGCGGCGTTTCCGTCCCGGGTCGGCCCGGCGGCCACTACGTCGGCGCCACCCTGATCGACGGCGTCGAGCCCGGCCACGAAGCCGCCTGCGACGAGATCTTCGGCCCCGTCCTCACCGTGCTGCGGGTCGAGACCCTCGACGACGCCCTCGCGATCGAAAACGCCAGCCCGTACGGCAACGCCGCCTCCATTTATACCTCCTCCGGCGCGACCGCTCGCTATTTTGAGATGCGAGCGAGCGCCGGGATGATCGGCGTGAACATCGGCGTGCCCGTCCCCCGGGAGCCCTTCGCCTTCGGCGGCTGGAACGACTCCAAGTTCGGGCAGGGCGACGTCACCGGGGCCGACGGCCTGCGGTTCTGGACCAAAGCCAAAAAGGTCACCCAGAAATGGACCGCCTCCGCGGCGAGCAACTGGATGTCTTAATTCCCCGCCGCCCCGTCTCCGGCGCCGTCTCCCCCCTTCCAACTCATTCCACGATGCAAGCCGCCGTCTACCGCGGAAAAGAGGACGTTCGTATTGAAGACGTCGCCGACCCGACGTTGGACGACGGCGAGGTCCTGCTTCGAAATCGACGCCTGCGCCGTCTGCGGGACGGACTTGCGCACCTACCGGCACGGCGACAAAAAGATCGCCCCGCCGCGGATCCTCGGTCACGAGTTTTGCGGCCGGGTGGTCGAATCCGCGGCGCCGGACGCGAACGTGAAAGTCGGCGATCGCGTCTCGATGTATATCGTCCTGGTGCACGACGGCGATCGTTATACCGAGATGGGCCGCGAAAACCTCAGTTCCCACCGCACCACCATGAGCTACCACCACGACGGAGCGTACGCCCCGTTGATGAAGGTGCCGGCGCTGGCGGTTCGCAACGGCAATTTGTTCAAAATCACCTCGGACATTCCCGACACGACCATGGCGATCGCGGAGCCGCTGGGGTGCTGTATGAACGCCCATTCGCGGCTGGGGGTTGGTTTGAAGGACGCCGTCGTGATCATTGGGGCCGGGCCGATCGGCATGATGCACGCCTGCCTCGCCCGATCGCAGGGCGCCCAGAAGGTGTTCGTGCTGGACGTGAACCCGGCCCGGCTTGAGATGGCGGAGCGGTTCGAGATCGACGGAACCGTGCTGGTCGAGCGCGACGGCGGGCACCTGGAGGCCGTCCGCGAATTGACCGGCGGCCTTGGCGCCGACGTGACGATCGTCGCCGTCTCCGCCGCCTCGGCTCAGAACGACGCCTTGGAGATCGCCGGCAAGGCCGGGCGGGTCAATTTCTTCGCCGGTCTGCCGAAGTCGGCCCCGGTCGCCCCGCTGAACGTCAATCATATTCACTACAAGGAGTTGGATCTGTCCGGCTCCTATTCCGAGAAGAAAAGCGATTTCCAGGCGGCGTTCGCCCTGCTGCACTCCGGCCGCTTCCCGGGCGAGAAGTTCGTCACCCACACGCTGCCGCTGGCCCGGATGACCGAAGCGTTCCCGCTGATGGAGTCCGGCGAGGCGTTGAAGGTCTGCATCCTGCCCCAATCCTGAATCCCTCGTTCTGACGCCCGTCGATGTTGCTCACCCCGCCCCAGACCCGTCGGCTGTATGAGGACGCGGTCGAGAACCGGTACGCCGTGCTCGCCGTCAACGCCGACAGCCACGCCGCGGTGACCGATTGTCTCCTCGCCGCCGCCGCGTGCGACGCCCCGGTGATTATCGAGACCAGCCTGTGGCAATTGACCGGCCGTTCCTACGGGGCCGGCGATCCGAGATTGGGCGTGGACCGCTATCTGGCGGACCTGCGGGCGATCGCGGATTCCGCCCGGTTCGCGGAGGTCCCGGTCGTCTATCATACGGACCACATTAAAGGGCCGGCGACGGCGGAGATCTTGAAGCACGCGATCGGCGCCGGGGCGTCGAGCATTTCGCTGGATTCCTCGGAGCTGTCGCCCGAGCGGAACGTCGCCCTGCTGTCGGAACTCTGTGCGTTCGCGGACGCGGAGGAGCGGCCCGCCACGTTGGAGATGGAAGCCGGCGTGGACGACGGCGTGACGCCGCTGGAGGAGGCCCGCAGCCTGTTCGGAACCGTCGAACGAGCACACCCGGGCTATCTGGCTCTGTGGGCGCCGGGCGTGGGCACGCGGCACGGGCTCGCCGACGACGCGACCGACGCCTTCAGCCCCGAAGCCGTCGCCGCCCATCGGGAACTGGCGTCCGAACTGGCCGGTCGGCCGATCGGCGTGGCGCTGCACGGCTCCTCCGGGCTGCCGGACGCGCAACTGAGGGCCGCCGTCGAAGCCGGCGTGGCGAAGGTGAATTGGTCGTCCGAATCGCTGCTGATCCGGTCCGGCGCCGCCCGCGACTATTACGCCGCCCACGCCGCGGAACTGGAAAAGAAGCACCCGGACTGGAAGGCGACCGCGATGGACGACGGCGTCCAAACGGCGGTGTCCGCAGTGTATACGCCCCGGGTGGTCGAGCGGATCCGCACGCTCAACGGCGCCGGCCACGGACGACGCTTCCTCGCCCGGCACGCCGGCTAATCCTTTCCCCGATATCATAGACGCTGTTTCAGAACCGTCCGGACACGAACCCGAAGCGCCGGCGAGGGCCGTCCGCCGGTTCGTCTCGCACTTCGCGGACGCGGGCTCCGCCCGTGTTCCCTCGCTGACGCTTCGGGTTGGTATTGAAACCGCGGCTTAGCAACTCCCCCGACTGCCTTTCCGAACGGACCGCCCCTTCCATGATTCACGTCGCCGTTTCCGGAACCGGTTTTATGGGACGCACGCACGTCGAGGCGCTGTCGCGTCTGGGGGGCGTCCGCGTCCTCGGCGTGCAGGGGTCGAGCGCGGAGAAGTCTCAAGCCGCGGCGGAATCGCTGGGACTGCCGAAGGCATATGGAACCTATGAGGAACTGCTGGGCGATCCGGAGGTGCACGCGGTGCATCTCACCACGCCGAACCGGCTGCACTACTCCCAGGCGAAGGCGGCGCTGCGGGCCGGCAAGCACGTGCTGTGCGAAAAGCCGCTCGCCACGACTTCCGCCGAAAGCGGCGAACTGGTCGCATTGGCGGAGGCGTCCGGCCTCGCCCACGCGGTCTGCTATAATATCCGATTCTACCCGCTAAACCTGCACGCCCGGGAGTCGATCGCCGGGGGCGGGGCCGGGACGGTGCGGACGATCACCGGGTCTTATCAGCAAGACTGGTTGCTCCACGACACCGACTATAATTGGCGGGTGCTCGCGGAGCAGGGCGGTCCGCTGCGGGCGGTCGCGGACATCGGCACGCACTGGCTGGACCTGGTGTGCGCGGTGACCGGCCTCGTGCCGGAGGCGGTCTACGCGACGCTTCGCACCGTCCATCCCGTCCGTCAACGTCCCGCCGGGGAGACTCGAACTTATTCCAACGAACAACCGGACGAGCGAGATTTACATCCGGTCGAGATTACGACCGAAGACCTCGGGCTGCTGACGATTCGGTTTTCCGGCGGGGCGTTGGGCTCGCTGTTCGTCTCGCAGGTGAGCCCGGGGCATAAGAACCGGTTGAGATATGAAATCTCCGGTTCCGAGGCCACCTTCGCCTGGGACAGCCAATCGCCGAACGACCTGTGGGTCGGTCGGCGGGACGGACCGACGGAGGCGATGGTCAAAGATCCGGCGACGCTCTCGCCGCTGGCGTCCCGGCACGCCGATTATCCCGGCGGGCACAACGAGGGCTTCCCGGACACCTTCAAGATGACCTTCCGGGCATTCTACGACGCCATTCGCACCGGCGACCACGGCGGTTCGCACGGGGGTTCGCCCGTTCCCTACGCCACGTTCCGTGAGGGGCACCGGGAAAACCTCTTTTGCGACGCCGTGCTGCGCAGCCACCGAGAAGGCCGCATGGTGGAATTGTGAGCCGCTCCCGTCGGGCCTGTCCCCCCTCAAGAGCGGTTCACCCGCGGGCGTCGAGGGCGGCGAGGAGGAGCCGATCGACGACCCGTTTGCGGCGGGGGCGGGCGAGGGCGATCTCCGCGGCCGCGCGAGCCGCGGCGGCGAAACGGGCGGGCGTCCACCGGGCGATGATCGCTTCGCTCCGCCGACCCATCGCGGCGCGGCGGTCCGGGGGCAGCGCGGCGAATCGCTCCAGCGCCGCGGTCAGGGCGCCGGGGGCGTGCGGATCGAAGGTGAAGCCGTTCCCCGGCGTCCCCGGCTCCCACGACGCAGACGGGTCCGCCGGCTCGATCAGGTCTTCCACGCACCCGCACCCGTTCGCCACCAGCGCCGGCAGACCGGCGGCCAGGGCTTCGTTCACCACCAAGCCCCACTGTTCGGACCGCACGCTGGGCAGCACGAGGGCGTCCGCGGCGGCGAAAACCGCGGGCAGGTCCGGGGACTGGCGGAACGGCTCGATCCGCACGCCCGGCACGCCCGCGGCGGCGGCTCGCACGGCCGCTTCTTCCGGTCCGGCGCCGACCAGCGTCAGCACGCCGCCCGCGTCACGCCCCGTCGGCGTTCGCCGATAAGCGGCGAAGGCGGCGACCAACCCGGCCGGGTTCTTCTTCGGGACGAACCGACCGACGAACAGGAACCGCGGGCTGTCGTCCGCCCCCCCCGCGGGGCGTGCGGTGCGAAGTGTCTCGCGAAGCGGGATGGCGGCGGCGAAGTGGGCGTTGTCGACCACGTCCAGGCCCTCGAACAGGCGGTCCGCGGGCAGGCTGAGGCGTTCCAGGAACCGGCGATGCGGGGCTCCGGCGACGACCGCGGCGTCGAACAGGCGGACCACCCGCCGCTTCATCTGGTCCGCGACGGCCAATCGCAGACCGCCGCGGCCGGCGTCGTCGCCGCGGCTGTCGGAGAACAAGACCGCCGACGTGCCGGTTCGCAGCGCCCACCGCAGGGCGGCCCGGGAGGAGCGAAACCCCCAGCCGTTCACGAACAGCACGTCCGGCCGGATTCCGTTGAGCCGTGCCGCCACCGTCCCCGGCCCGCCGCCGCGGACGTGCTCCCAGCCGATCGGCCGCGGGGTGAAGTCCCAGGCGTAGGTGTCGTCGTCGGGGTCGGTCTCCAGGCCGACGACCCGCCCCGGGTGGGCCGCGGCGAGGGCGTCCAATCGAGCCGCGTGATACGGGCCGAACGCCGGCCAGCAGACGGCGAGAGTCGCGTCGCCCGTCACGCTTCGGCCCGCCGCGGAGGCTGGCTGGCCGAGCGAGGACCGGCCGGGGGGAGACCGGCGAGGGCGAAGTAGGCGTCGAGCATCCGCTCCGGCGTGAAGCCGGCGGCATAGTGCGCCGCGGCGGTGCGGGCGGCCGGGTCCGCGGGGGCGTTCAGGCGGGCCAGGATCGCGTCCGCCAACGCTGCCGGATCGTGCGGGGGCACGAGGTCGCCCCAGCGCCCGCCGACCAGCGTCTCCCGACAGGCCGGCACGTCCGTGGCGACGACCGGCAACCCCGCGGCCAACGCTTCCAACAGCACGCTGCCCAGCCCCTCCAGCGGCGTCGTGGACAGCACGAACAGGTCCGCGGCGCCCAATCGCTCCGGCACGTCGGTGCAGGTTCCCTCGAATCGCACGGCGTCGCCGAGGTTCAATTCCCCCGCCAATCGTTCCATCTCCGCCCGCAGCGAGCCCCCGCCGACCAGCGACAACCGAAAGTCCGGCCGCCCCGCCAGCACCCGCGGCACGGCCCGCAGCAGGGTCGCGTGATCTTTGTGGTCCTCCAACGTGGCGACCATCACCGCCGTCGGCGGGCCGCCTGATCCGGCAGACCCCGCGCGAGCGGACCGAACGGCGCCGGCCCGGTCGGCGACGGCGGCGGCCCGGGAGCAATTGTAGACCGTCTGGATGCGCCCGTCCGGCACGCCGGGCACGCGGCGGAGCGAATCCCGGACGTAATCGGAGCAGCACACCACCGTCCCGCCCAGCGCCGCGATCGGCAGCGTCATGTAGCGGCTCCGCCAGTCCTCCTTCAATCCGACCTTCGCGGGGTTGCCGGCGTGCACGAGCAACCGGCGACAGCCCCCCGCCCGCGCCCCGCCGCACACCCAGGGGCCGAACCCGGTGTTCCAACAGATCACCGCGTCCGGCGCCCAGTCCCGCACCGCAGCCCGCGTGACGGACGCCACGCCGGGGAACTTCCGGCGGCGCGGCTCGTTCAGCAGATCGTGCTCCCGGTAGCGGTCGGCGCCGGCGCGGAGGCGGTCGGTCAAATCGGCCGGGTCGCGGTGCAGCACGAGCACGTCCTGGGCGACGTGCCGGTCGGCGTGCAGCCAATCGAGGACGAGGTGCGGCGTGCCCTCCGCCCGCGGCGTGCTCAACACGTGCAGCACGCGGGGGGGAGCCGCGAACGGCGGGGGCGAGGGGGGGGCGGTCATTGCGGCATGTCCGGGGCGTCGCCGGTGACGTGACGACGCGGGGGGCGACCGCCGGGCGAACCGCCGACGAGCCCGTCCAACACGTCGGCCAGCAGCGGGCCGAGCAACGTGCGGCCGCCGTGTTCGCTGAGGTGATTGTCGTCGAAGTAGAACGGCCCGTCGTCGTCGCGGAGGATCGAGGCGCGATTCGCGTCCGGAAACAGTCGGGCGGCGGCGTCCACTTCGACCGCGCCGGCGTCGACCATCGCGGCGATCGCTGCCGCCGCGCCGCGTTGGTCCCGGTCGTACCGGGCGCGGGTGACGCCGCGAGGGGCGTCCCAGCCGAAGCTGGCGTAGCGGGTGACGGTTCGGCCGACGTGGCGGATCTGCTCGGGCACCTGATTCACCACGAACACCCGCCGGCCGTCGCGCCGCAGGGCGACGACCGTCTCGCGGAGGGCGCCGACGAGGGCGTCCTCCGCCGATTGGTTTCCGCGCAGTTCGTCGTCGCGAAAGTATTGGGACCAGCGGGCCACCAACAGCACCGCGGGCACGTCGCGGGTGTTGAGGAGGACGCCGATTCGCTCGTTCCACGCGGCGCCCTCCGGCTTGATCGGCAGCCCGAGTCCCGGCGGCGTGCCGGCCCGGGTGGCGACGACGCCCCGCAACCCCCGCTCCGCCGCGAGCCGATGCGTCGTTCCGGTGAGGGCCAGCGTGTGACTGTCCCCCCAGATCAGGAAGTCGATCGGGGGAGGCGCCCCGGCGCCGGTCGGGTCGGCAGGCGCTCCGATCGCGAGCAGCCGGCCGGTGAGTTCGCTGTCGGCGCCGCCGAGGACCGTCGGCGCCGGGAGCCCGGGAGCGTCTTCGATCGGCAGATAGGTGGCCCACGCGGCGGGCAGGGTGTCGCCGGTCGTGCAGCGCGACGGCCAGCCGTCGGCGGCGACGATCAGCGCCGCGGGGATCGCCACGCAGGCGACCGACGCCGTGTACCACGCCGCCACCGGCCAGCGTCGTTCCCCCCGGATCGCTGGCTTCGCCCCCGCTCGCTTTCCGTCCCGCCGCCCGCGATCGCCGGAACGGGGTTTCGATGAACCGCCAGGAGAGCGCCGCCGATCCAAACGACGCCGCGACCGCCGCCAGTCGCAGGGGAAGCGACAGGTCCAGCCCGTACCATTCCCGCAGGAAGGCGAGCAGCGGCCAATGCCACAGGTACAGGCTGTAGGAGATCAGCCCGACGAACACGACCGGCTTCGCCGAGAGCAGTCGTCCGGCCCACGTCGGTCCGCCGCGGCCGCCGAGGATCACCGCCGCCGCCGCCACGCAGGGCGGCGCCGCCCACAGGCCGGGGAACGGCGTGAACTTCGACAGGAACCAGCCGCACGCCAACGCCCCCAGCAGCCCGCCGGCGGACAGCGTCTCCCGCACCGCCCGCGGCAGCCGTTCGCCCCCGCCGACGATCGCCAGCAGCGACCCCACGCCCATCTCCCACGCCCGGCAGGGGAGCAGGTAGAATGCGAACAGCGGGTGGTTGTCCCGCACGGCGTACTCCGCGAGAGCCAGGGACGCGGCGACCCCGACCGCCGCGACCGCCGCCAATCCCCGCCGACCGAACCGCCGGTGCAGCCCGGACCGCCTCCACCCGATCAGCGCCAGCGGGACGACGAGGTAGAACTGCTCCTCGACCGCCAAGCTCCAACAATGAAGCAGCGGCATGAGCTCGGCGGACTCCGCAAAGTAGCCGGACGGAGCGGACAGATAGAACCAGACGTTCGCCGCCATCGCCTGTTGCCACAACGCGGCGGCGCCGAGGTGCGCGAAGTCCGCCGGGAGCAACACCGCCGCCCCGACCGCCAACGTGACGAGCGTCATCACAGTCGCCGCGGGCACGATCCGGCGAATCCGCCGCACCCAGAACCGGCCCAGCGAGAACCCGGCCCCGTTCGCCCCGACGCCGCTCGCCCCGGCCCCGTTCGCACCTGCCCCGTCCCCCGCGTCCTGAGCCTTCAGGATGAGGGCGGTGATGAGGTAGCCGCTGATCACGAAGAACAGATCGACCCCGACGTATCCCCCCCGGAACCCCAGCCCGGCGTGATACAGCACGACCATCCCCACCGCGACCGCCCGCAGGCCGTCGACATCCGGACGATAAGCGAGCGACGCGGCCGGACGGGACATGCGGCCGGGCGGAACCTACGGGCGGGGGCCGGGAGCGGGCGCCGCCGGCTCGGCCGGCGGCGTTACCGGGCGATCGGTAGCAGATCGTCACCGTACAGATCGATGCCGAACGCCTCCACCACCGCCAACACGTCGCGGATCTGCCGAGCGTTCAGCGTCTTCCGCCACCGCCCCAGTTGAGCCGTGGGATCGATCGACGCCCGCCCACCGACCGTCGTCGCGCTGGCCTGCGTGAGCCGGGCAAGATTCAGCCGCGGCCCCGGCCGACCGACCGTTTCCGTCCCCGCCAAATGGGCGTGCAGACGCTCTGCCGTGCCGTCCGGGTCGGTCAGCAGGTCCTCGTAACAGACTGTGTGCCAGGTGCGGTTCTCGGCGGGCGTTTTGAGGGCGTCCACGTTGAACAGGCACCACCAGACGGCGAACATCTGCTCGCGAGTCCGCACGTCGCTGATCGCGGTGGCGTACCGCTCGAACAGATCCTGATAACGACCGTTCTGATAGGAGCGGGTGTCCCGGACCGGCTCGAACTGATCGAAATGCGTGAAGTTCATCTGCGAAGCGATCACCGCAGCGGGGTGCCGCACGAGGTGCACCGCCCGCAGCGGCCGGCCGGTTGCGGCGGGCAGCAGATCCGCCAGATACGGCAGGCACGCCGACCCGCCGCACAGTTTGACGATCGCCCGATCGCCCCGCTGATTCAGCCCCGGCATCGGGTTCGGGTAGGTGGACCGGCACTGGGTGCGGCCGTCGAACATGTCGACGAATAGCGCCCGAAGGTCTTCGTCCTCACACCCGCGGGGCACGTACGGCAGATTGCCGACCGCCTCCCGGGCCGCCTCGTGCCCGGCGGGCGGTTCCGGGGTCAGCATCGGTTCCCATAGCACGGCGGTCCGGCCGTCGAGCAGCATTTCCGTAAAAATCGTCGACCCGCCCCGCGAGTTCGAAAACACCCGGACCGTCTCCGGCGATCGCACCGCCCGCCCCAGCGCCTCCCGGTTCCGCAGCACGCGGGCCGACTTTAAAGCGTGACCGACCCCGCCCTTCCGTGACTTCACCCCCCGGGCGACCCGGCGGAGAATGCCGGGACGGGATAACGGCAACGCGGAAGGCATTGGTCGGCGGGCGCTTGTGGGGTCGGTGCGGCCCGGTCACCGGGCTCCGCACGATTCGACCAAACGGAACGGCTCGAACGACTCGTCCATCCAGATCCCGTGCATCTCCGCCAAACAACGATCCCAGGTTAACGATGGCGACAGTTCTGCGGCCCGGCGGCGGTGCAGGCGGGCCGGTTCGGGTCGGTGAAGAACGCTTCGAGGCCGTCGGCGATCCGTTCCGCCGGGGCGCCTGGTGCGAACCGCACGCCAGCGTCCGGCGGCAGCGTCTCGGCGGGGCCCTCCGCGGCGTACCCGGCGACCGGCACGCCGGCCCGCAGGAACTCCAGCACGCTCAGGCCCAGCGCCTCCCGCTCCGAGAACAGGCAGCCGAGATCGCACCCGGCGAGGAACCGCGGGTACGCCGCGGGATCGACGCGTTTGTCGAGGAACCCCACGAACTCCACCCCCTCCCGCCGGGCCAGCGCCTGCGGGGCGTACCCCGCCGCTCGCACCACCGCCGGCACGCCGCGTCGCGCCAGTTCGTCCCGCGCATCGCACAGGACGGGCAGCCCCTTGCGGGCCCAATCCTTCCCCACGAACCCCAGCACGGCGGGGCGGTCGATCCCCGCGGCGCCGGGGTGCGGGGCGCCGGGGGGCGGGGCGCTGGGCGACGAGGCGTCGGGGAACCCCGACGGCAGATCGAGGTTCGCCCCGGGCAACACCGCGAACACCTTCGCCGGGTCGGCTCCGCAGTCCTCCACAACCGACCGGGCCGCCCATTCGGACATCGTGAACACCCGCCCCGCGGCGGCGTAGTTCGCCCGCTCCGTCTCTAGCAGGCAGGCTCGCACGTCCGCCGGGACCCGCACGTCCAACCCGCGGCCGGAGGTCAGTTGGGCGGCGGTGGCGTCGACGTAGTAGTCGATCGACCCGCCCGCCTCCCGGACGCTCGCGGCCCGCGGGAAGTGCTGCGACACGCTGAGGATCCGCCCCGACAGCGTTCCCGCCGGCAGTTCCCGCTCCGCCCGATCCAGGAACGCGGGCGAATACTGGAACCCGGCGGGCGTCCGCCCCCGCAGCAGTCGGCCCAACGCCCACCGCCGCCGGGCGCCGGCGTACCAATCCAGCGGCAGCGGGGCCGCGTCCGGCAGGGCGCCGTGGCGACGGCCCGCGGTCAGCAGCCCGTGCGGCGTGCCGCTGAAGCACCCGGGGTCCGCCGGATCCCCCACCGCGACGAGCCGCCGCCGATCGGTCGGTCGGTTCATGCCGCACCTCCCCCGGGCCTGTCGGCGGTCGCCGCGGGGGCGCCGAAGTCCGCCGGCAGGCCCAGCGCCGCCAGATAGCCGCGGGCGAACGCCTCCGGGGCGAACTTGCGGGCCGCGAAAGCCCGCCCGGCGTTCGCCAGCCGTCCGCGGGCGGCGTGATCGGGAATCAACTCGCCCAACGCCGCGGCCAGCGCCGCGGGGTCCGCGGGGGGGACCAGCCGGACGGTCGGTCCGTCCGGCGTGTCCTCGAAGAACTCCCGCATCGGACCGACCTCCGTGACGACGCACGGCAGCCCCGCGACCATCGCCTCCGCGACGGCGTTGCCCAATCCCTCGTCCGGCGTGGTGGCGTAGGCGAACAGATCCCACCTCCGCAGCGTCGCCGGCACGTCCCCCACGTCCCCCAGGAATCGCACCCGCGCACCAAGGTGCAGCGACGCCGCCAGCGCCTCCAACGCGGGCCGGGTCTCGCCGTCGCCGGCCAGTTCCAGCAGGAGGTTCGGAACGCGATCCGCAAGTTGCGCAACCGCCCGCAGCAGCGTGGGGTGATCTTTGATGACGCTCAACCGGGCCGTCATGCCGATCGTGAACGGCCTGTCGATCTCGCCTGACTGGGCCGGACCGGACCCGCTCGGATCAAACCGGCGGACGGCGGCGGGCGGGCCGGTTGCGGGGACGCCGTTGGGGACGACCGTCCTCGGAAACCGCCGCAGGTAGCGGCTGACGGCGAACGACTCCGCCACGTGTCGGGAGCAGCACACGTACGTCGGCAGCGGGCCGCCGGCTTGCCCTCCACCCGGCGGGAACAGGCGTTCGAGCAGCCCGTACCGCAGGTCGACCCGCACCGGCATCCGGCGGGCCGGGTTGCCCCCGTGCACCGCCAGCGGCACGCCGGCCCGGCCGCAGGCGTGCACGATCTCCGGCAGCCCCGGCACGCCGGACCAAGCGATCGCCCCGGCGGGCTTGATGGAAGAAAGCGCCCCCGTCACCGCCGCCGCGATCCGCCCCGGCGTGCGGCCCGGTCGGCCGACGCAGGTCACCGCGGCGCCGGCCCGCTCCCACGCCGCGACCATCGGACCGCCGTCGTTCAACACCAGCACCGAGTGCGCCGCCGCGGGCCGGGCCTGGATCAATGCGAGGGCGTTCCCCTCCACGCCGCCGCGTTCGGCGGTGTGAAGGACGTGGAGCAGGCGGCCGGGGGCGGGATCGCTCAGGCGGCTTCCCGGTGGGGAGAACCGGGGCGGCCGGGCGAACCGGGGCCGGGCGAACCGGGGACGGGCGGGAGCCGGTAGTGTGGGGAGGGGTCGCGGACGACGGCGAGTTTGACCGCCCCGCGGACGACGCGGGCGGCGGCGCCGGCGACGGGCAGCGAGAGCGGTCGTCGCGGCCGGATCAAGGCGTTCAGCAACGCCGCTTCCAAGTCTCGCACCTTGCCGGTCCGCTCCGCGAGTTCGTACGCCGCGTCGATGACCGCGGGTCCGTGCGTACGGACCAGCCCACGCCACAAACGTTGGAGGAAGCGGCCGAACGACCGGGTCGGGCGGGCCTCCCGCACCACGCCCGCCTTCACCTCGGCGTAGACCGCCAGCGGCTCCGGGGCGAACAGGACCGGCTCCACGATCTGCCCGCACCGGCAGTACTCCTGCAACGACGGCTCCGTCACCCCGGCGCCCACCGCCAGTTCCGACCGCGCCGCGGTGCGCCAGAACAGCGACCCGTTCGACACCCCGGGGAACAGAAACATCCCCGCGTGCAGGGCGACCGGCTCGATCACGCCCGGGGTGTACCAGTGACCCAACGTCGTGTGCCCGGCCCGGGTTCGCTCGTCCAACCGCCGATCCCAAACCTCCTGATTGCGGGCGAGCAGGTTCAGCCCGGCCCCGTTCAGCGCCGCGACGTTCGCCCGCAAACAGTCCGGCAGCAGCCAGTTGTCGTCCTCCACCACACAGGCGAACGCCCCGCCCAGCCGCGGACCGGTGACGAACGCGGCGTCCAGGTTGCCCGCCGCCCCGCGGTTCTGCGGGTTCGGTTCGTAGACGACGCGGTCGTCGCCGTGCCGCCGGACGACCGCGGCGGCGGAGCGGTCCGGATCGTCGTCCAGCACGACGGCCCGCCAACGCGCGTGCGTCTGGGCGGAGAGCGACGCCAAACACTCCGCCAGCCACGCCGGCCGGCGGTAGGTCGGCACGCGCACCTCCACCAGCGGATCGGCGCCGTCGGCGAGCACAGGGGCGGCGGGCGACGGATCCGGCACGGTCAGGCCGCTTCGGGGAGGGGGCGGCGCACGGGATCCTCGACGGGGCGATCGAACGCCGCGGCGCCGGCCGCACGGTACACGTCGAGCATCTCCGCGGCGGTGTCCGCCACGGTGCGGGGCGGGCGGACGCCGGCCCGCAACCGCGGGAGCAGGCCCGGTTCGTCCCGGCAGCGCAGCAGCGCCGCGGCCAGCGCCGCGGCGTCGCCGGGGGGGAACAGCAGGCCGTCGACCCCGTGCGTCACCCGCTCCCCAACGCCGCCCAGATCGCTGCCGATCACCGGCGTGCCGGCGGCGAAGGCGTCGAACAGCGTCAGCGGGCCGGTCTCCGGCCACACCGACGGGATCACCACGGCGTCCAGTTCCGCGAACGTCCGGCCCATCGCCGCGTTCGGCACGACCCGCGGGGCGGCGAACCGGGCGTCGCCGGCCATCTTCGCCCGCAGCGCCCGGCCGTAGGGTTCGTCCCACCCGCCGCCGAAGAACCGCACCTCGATCGGCAGGTTGGCCGGCAGGCGTTGGACCGCGTCGATCAACACGTGCAGGCCCTTCACCTCCACGCAGCGGCCGGCGTAGCCGACGGTCAGCGGGGTTCGCTCCGGCCAGCGGGGGCCGGGCGCGCCGAGGCCGATCCGCCCGCCCGCCGGTGGGGACGAGATGAATCTTGGCCGGATCCACGCCGTTGATCTCCCAGACGGCCCGGCACCAGTCGGCCAGCACGACGACGGCGTCGGCGGAGGCGCCGAACTCCGCCAGCGCCTCGCGATACCATCGCGTCGCCCGGCGGGCGTGCCGCAGCCGGTTCGCCACGTCCTGGCCCTCGTCGTTTCCGCCGGGCCACTCCGCCATCGCGATCAGTTCCGCCGCCGCCCGCGGCAGCCCGCCGACGGTCAGCCGACAGGCCGTGCACCGGCGGTCGGAGACGAACCCGTCGCACTGCGTTCGGCCGAACCGCATCAGATCGTGCCGCGGGCAGGTTTGGCCGGGGCTGTGATAGGTGACGACCGCCGGCAGCCCTGCTTCCTTGACGGCCCGCAGGTGACTCAGCCCGGCGCCGCCGTTTTGATCGTGGAAGTGAACGACGTCCGGGCGGATCGTCTTCAACGCCGCCGCGAAGCCGGGCAGCGCCGGCTGGGTCTTGCCGAAGTAGCTCCGCCGCGTGCCCTCGCCGGGCAGCGGGGGGAGGACATGCACCGGCACGCCGTCGTGTTCGTACCGGCCGAGGTCCGCCCCCGGCACGCCGTCGACGCTGACCGCGACCGCGCTGCGCACGCCGCGATCCGCCAGCGCCCTCGCCAGCGTGTGGGTGTAGATCTCCTTGCCCGCGGCGACGTGCGGCGGGTAGGAGCCCGGCAGATGCAGGACGGTCGGCGGCCGATCGCTCACGGGGTCGCGGGGCCGGGGGTCGCGGGGCCGGGGGTCGCGGGGCCGGGGGTCGCGGGGCCGGGGGGGTTCGGCTCGCACCACCAGTGCCGTTCGTGGTCGACGCTAAGTTCTTTGTAGCCGTAGCCGGCGTCGGTCAGCAGGGCGTCCACCGCCGCGACGGACCCGCCGTAGTTCTGGATCAGTTCGTCGTGCACGCTCAGCACGAGCGTCGGCCGACGGGTCCGCAGCGTTTCGGCGGCCCCGCGGAGGGCCTGCAACTCCCGCCCTCGATATCGATCTTGATCAACAGCGGCGGGCCGGTGCGGGCGAGCAGGTCGTCCAGGGAGATCGCCGGGATCTCCGCGGCGCCCTCCTCCCCGAGGCAGACGTAGTCCGCGTCCACCGGCCCGCCGTCCGCGGCGTGGGGGGCGAGGGCGCTTGCGGTGCGGGCGAACAGACTGTCGCCAGTTTCGCCCGCGGTGGTTTGCAGATCGATGAACGCCCGCAGCGGCACGAGCCGATCCGGACCGAGGTGCCGGCACAGCCGGCGGGAGGCGACCAGCGCCATCGGCTGCGAATCCACCGCGATCACCCGCCCCACCGCGTCGCTGGACAGCGCGACGGCGGTGAACAGCCCGTGCGAACAGCCCACGTCGACCACTTCCAGATCGGTCGTCCCGGCGGTGTGCATCGTCTTCAGGTGATCCAGCACGGCGGCGACGGTCTCCGGTTCCTCCTCATCGAACACGTTGCCGAGGAACTCCCGCGGCACCCGCACCGAACCCGCCCCGCGGCCGACCGGCACCGCCACGCCACGCCGCCGCGGGTCCAACGCATACCGATACACCCCGCGGGCGGCGCCCCACAGGCCGTCGATCCGCTCCAACCCCGGCAGGTGTCGCACCCGTCGGGCCGCGGCGATGAGGGCGTGTTTCAAGGGGACGGCTCGGGGAGGGGCGACGGCGAACGCCCCCGGCCGCGGGGAGGTCGGGGCGGGAGCGTCAGGGGGGAGGCGCCGTCAACCGGCGGCCAAGCGGGCGATCCGATCGACCGCGGCGGCGATGAGGTCGTCCGGCGGCGTCGGCGGGGGCGCCGTCGACGGGACCGCGGCCAACGCCGCGGCCAGATCAGCGGGCCGCCGCAGCACGGTCAACCCCGGACCGGCGTTATAAATGGCCGTACTGCGGGCGGCAAGATCGTTCAACGCCAGCGGGACCCCCGCGAGCAGCAGTTCGGAGACCCGCGTCAGCGCCCCGGTCCCGCGTTCCTGCCAGATCACCGCCGCGGACGTGCGGGCCAGCAGGTCGTCCAGGTCGGCGTCCGGCAGCCGACCGAGGCAGTCGATCCCGAAGCCGCCGGCGAACGCCGCCAACCGCTCCGTCCCGTTCCCGGCGACCACGCAGCGGGCCCGCAGCTTTGGGGGGAGAGCGCCGCAGAGCCGAATGGTCGCCCGCAGCGCCTCGGCGTTGGGGGGGAACACCGCGGACCCCAGCAGCAGGATCGGCCCACTCCCCGCCGCCCCATTCCCCGCCGCCCGCCGCGCCCGCACCGCCGCACACCGCGCCCGCACCGCCCGCGGGGGGAAGTACGGCAGCCAGATCGCCGGCACGCCGTGGCACCGCAGCAACCAGCACTCCTCCCACGAAATCGTCGCCACCAGGTCGGCGTCGGCGGCGAGGTCCGCGACCTCCGCGTCCAGGGTGTTCGGCTCGTTCCGCTCCGTCCGCCCGCCCGGCAGGTCCAGCGAGGACAGTGACAGCGGGCACGCCACCACGGTTTGCCCCCGCGCCCGCAACGCCCGCCCCAACCCCCGGCGACCGCTGGTGTCCCAGAGGCACAGCGTCGGGGCGCTGGAATCTCCCTCCGCGGCTGCGGCGATCAGCCGGGCCTGCCGGCGGCTCTCCCCGACCCGCAGCAGGGACCACGGCCGCCGCAGCCACGGCCCGGGCCGCCGCAAACCGTCCGGCACGCCGGCGACGAACCGGGCCAGCGTGCCCGCCCGCCCGCCCCGCGGCGTCGGCGGGGCGCGCAGGTCGAACCGCTCCGCCAGCGCCTCGATCACCTGGATCGTGCGGTGACTCCCCCCCATCGCCGGCGCCCCGCCGTGTGCTCCGGCGCCCGTGACGGGCCCCGTGACGGGCCCCGTGACGGCGCTCGTCACGACCTCCGGATCCGCCGTGATGAACCACGCCGGCGTTTTGGGCGGCGGTCCAGTCGTCGGCATACCGGTCGGCGGGGAACCGGTCGGCGGGGAACCGGGCGGCGGAGAACCGGTCGGCGGGGAACCAGTGGTCGGCGGGTCAGTCGACATCGGTGTCAAACCACGGGCGCCAGTTCAGTTCGTAGGTCGGTTCGACGGGCCGGCGGCCGACCGAGCGGGCCGGATTGCCGGCGACGATCTCCAGCGCCGGCACGTCCCGGCTCACCACCGCCCCGGCCCCCACCACCCCGCCGCGGCCCACGGTGCGGCCGGGCAGCACGACCGCCCGGGCGCCGATCCAACTGCGGTCCTCCAGCCGAACCGGGCCGGGGACCGCGGTGAAGGTCGGATCGCGGACGTCGTGCGTCAACGACAGCAGATAGCACTCCGGCGAGACGCTCACGTCTTCCCCCAGCCACAGCCCGCCGCGGCCGTCCAGGTAGCACCCGCGGTTGACGACGCTCCGCGGACCGACCGTCATCACATCCCCCGTGACGAAACAGCCCATCGCCACCGAGGCCGTGCGGTCGATCTCGTACCCCAGCACCCGCCGCAGATAGGCGTGCCGCAGCCCGTAGCCCGGCAGGTGCGTGACGAGGTGGTTGTACAGAACGAACCGCAGCGCCTCGCAGAACCTCTGCACGCGGCTGGGAATGCGGAGCCTCATACGCTTCGTCCCGTCGATCAGGCGGCCAGTGCCGACGGGGCAGGAACGATCGCGTCGTCGACGGAACGCCGTTCAGCCGCCGGGGGGGCGACCGGCCGCGGCACGCCGGCGGCGGTGTGCAGGGCGTCGAGGAGGCGGTCGTGGATGGCGTCCGGGCGGAACTGCGTGCGGGACAGCGTGGCCGCCGCCGCCGCGGAGGACGCCGCCGCCCCGCTCTCCGCCGCCCCGGCGAGCGTCGCCAGCAGCGCGGCGGGGTTCGGATCGGTGACGGGAACCGCGGCGCCGGTCTCGGCGGACCACTCGATCGAACTGGCGCCCGGCGGCCCCCACACCGCCAGCGCCCGCCCGAGCCCGCAGTATTCGATCAGCTTGCTGGGGAAATGCGTCCGCAGATGCCGCGTCCGGGCCGGATCGAACGGCAGGACCACCAGCGCCACGTCCGCCTCCGCCGCGATCGCCTGCCGCCGCGCCGGCGGCACGTCGCCGTGGATCGTCACCCCGCCCTCCCCCGCCGGCGGCGTCGGCAGCGCGTCGGTTCCCACCCCGCACACGTCCAGCGCGAAGCGCCCGTCCGCCGCGACGGCTCGCACCAGCGCGGCGAGTTGCTCCGCGTAGTACCCGCCGCACAGCCCGGCGTAGAACAGGCGGATCGGCTCGCCCGGCGCCCGGTCGCGGGCCAAGCGCTTCGGCGGCGGGTCCGCGGGGATCGGGGGGAGAATCAGGGCGTTGGGGCACGGCCCCAGTTCCCGCCGCATCCCCTCGGACACGCACAACGCCGCGGCGGAGTCGCGGGCCAATCCGCGAAAGGCCCGATCCCACACGGTCCGCAGCGCCGGCGGCATCTCCGGCACGTCCGGGGACCAGTCGTGGAACACGGTGACCAGCGGCAGCCCGGTGGTCCGCGCGACCCGCCGGGCCGTCAGCCAAGCGGTCTCGTGGGCGACGGTGAAGATGAGATCCGCCGGCCCGCCGAGCCGGTCCCGCGGTTCGGCGGCGGGGTCGATGCGGGTCGAGACCGCCTCCCACAGCGGCCGCAGGCCCGTCGCCGTCGGGCCGAACCGCGTGCGGAGCGCCCGATTCAGCAGGCGCCCGGCCACCCCGCCGGCGCCGCGGCGGTCGCGCAGCACGTCCGCCGGGTCCGACCAGACGACCGTGCCGACGGAACGATCCACGAAGTGCCGCCGCATCACGACGTGCCCGCCCGCGGCGCCGCGGTCCGGGGCGACCTCGGAGATCGCCCACACCCGCAACGGCCGCCCCGCCTCGTCCCCCAGCAACGCATTCGGCGGCGGAGGGGGGGCGGGCACGGGGGCGGGACGCGAACGGTGGGGCGAATCAGGGCCGGCGTCATACGCGGCGACCGGGCCGGACGATACCCCGCCGCCCTCCGCTTGCGGTTTCGCGGGCGCCGGAGGGTTCTGCGCCCCCCGCGAAACCGCAAGCGGCGCTCTTTCCATCACGAGACGCCCCCGCCCTACCGTCCGCCCGCCCCACGTCGCTCCCGCAGGCGTGCGAGCAACCGGGCCGCGATCTCCGGCTGCGCGCGGCGAGGTTCCGCGTTTCGGCGTCCGGCGTGCGGTGGTCGTACAGTTCGAGGAACCCGTCTCGGTGGGCGATCAGGCGGTGGGCGTCCGTGCGGATCGTCTCCGCCTTGGCAGTGTAGGAGACCGCGACGCCGTCCGCGGCGGCCGGGGCGTTCGGATTCTCCACAGGGTCCTCCACCGGGTTCTCCACCGGGTCCTCCAACAGCGGCCGCAGGGATTCGCCCCGGACGAACGTCGGCGTGGGCAGGCCGGTGAGGTCGCACAGCGTGGGGAACAAATCGACCGTTTCCACCACCGCCCGCGTCGGCTCGCCGGGCCGCGGCAGCCCGGCGTGGGAAACGATCAGCGGGCTCCGCAGCGATTCTTCGAACAGCGCGTGCTTGCCCCAGATCGCATGTTCGCCCAGGTGCCAGCCGTGGTCGCCCCACAGCACGACGATCGTGTGCTCCCGCTGGCCGGAGGCGTCCAGCCCGGCGAGGATCCGTCCGACCTGGGCGTCCGCGTAGCTCACGCAGGCGGCGTAATGCTTGCGGACGGCGTCGGCGAACGTCGCATCGTGGTTGGGGTTCTTGCCGAAGCGATCGTACTTCATGAACTCCCCGGAGCCGTGCCACGTCGTCTTGCCGGTCGGCTTGTCGGGGTGCGGGATCGGCGGGGGGGCGACGCCCTCGTACGGCGTCATGTACTCCGCGGGCGCCCCGAACGGCAGGTGCGGGCGGATCAGGCCGACGGCGAGGAAGAACGGCTGGCCGTTCCTCTCACGGGCCGCGTTCAATTGGTCCATCTGGCGGAGCGTCTCGTCCGTGATCAGTCCGTCCGGATAGATGTCGTCCGGCCCCGGCTCTGATTGGAACACCGCCATCTTCCCGGCGTTCGTGCGGATCTCCCCGTGCGCCAGGCCGTGCATCGCCCCGCGGGGGTGACGCCACGGACCGACCGGCATCAGGTGGCGGTCCCAGGAGTCCGGCATCTCCGGTCGGTTCGGATCGTCCCAGTCGGAGCCGCCGCGGCCGCCGGGGTGATGGGAGACCTTGCCCACGGACACCGCCGCGTACCCGTGCGTGCGGAACCACGCCGGCAGGCTGGGGGGAACGGCCGCGGGATCGCGGTGCAGCCGGCTCGCCCGTTTGAACAACGCGTCGTTGCCCGGCGGACCGTACAGGCCGGTCAGCAGGGCGTACCGCGACGCCCCGCAGGTGGGCGCCTGCACGTAGTGACGGTGGAACGTCCGGCCGCGGGCGGCGAGGGCGTCGATGTGCGGCGACGCGATCCAGTCCGCCCCGAAGCAGGCCAGTTCCGGACGCAGATCGTCCACGCAGATCAGCAGCACGTTGGGTCGCTCCGCCCCCGTCGCGCCGACGGGCGACGCCGCGGGGTTTGCGTACCCCGTCAGGCCGGCGAGCAGCAGTGAAGCAGCGATCATGGTCACGTTCTCAGGCGGTCGGGCGAGCGACGCGATTGTGCGAAGCCCGCCGATGGCCTGCCATCCCACACCCCGCCATCCCACACCCCGCCATCCCGCGGATCGCCGGGTGCGGGGGGCCGTGGATTGCGATCCGGATTGCGATCCATTCCCGTTGATATGACAGTGATGCGGTCCACTCATCGTTTGAGTCCGATGCGATGTTGCTTGTCTCCGCCCCGGCGTTCGCCGCCGCCCTCGCCGCGTGCGGGTTCGCTCCCCCGGCTCCAGCGAACGACCCCGCCGCTCCGGTGGAGGAGGCCGCCGCTCCGGCGAGCGCGGTCGGCCTGGACGCCGTCCCGGAGTACGCCGCGATCGACCGCCCGAGCTTTGGCGGGATCTACCCGCACCTCGCCTTCTTCAACGACGAGAACGAGTGCGGCACCGGGGCCGTGGCGCCCTGGGCCGGCCGGTTGTGGGCCGTCACCTACGCCCCGCACAAGCCGCGCGGCTCCTCGGATAAGCTGTACGAAATCACCCCGACCCTCGATCAGATCGTGCGGTCGGAGTCCGTCGGCGGCACCCCCGCGAACCGGATGATCCACCGGGAGAGCGGCCAGTTGTTCATCGGCCCGCACGCGATCCGCGCCGACGGCACGATCCGCACCATTCCCCACACGGCGATGTTCGGCCGCCCCACCGGCAACGCCCGTCACCTGACGGACCCGGTGGGGAAAATCTACAGCGCCTCGATGGAGGAGGCGCTGTACGAGATCGACGTGGACACGCTCGCCGTGACCCCGCTGTTCCGCGACGAAGCGGACAAAACTCCCGGCCCCCGGATGGACCTGCCCGGCTACCACGGCAAAGGCCTGTACTCCGGCCACGGCCGCGTGATCTACGCCAACAACGGCGAACACGGCGGGCTCGCCCAGTCGGTTCCCACCACCCCCTCCGGGGCGCTGGCCACCTGGGACGGCGCCCGGGCCGGGAGCGACGCCTGGACGCTGGTGCGTCGCAACCAGTTCACGGAGGTCACCGGCCCCGGCGGGATCTTCGGCAATCCGAACCCCGCCGCCGACCCGGTCTGGACGATCGGCTGGGACGACAAGTCGCTGATCCTGATGGTTCTGAACGGGGACGAGAACCGCGGGGCTGAGTGGACGACCTACCGCCTGCCGAAGGGCAGTCACAGCTATGACGGGGCCCACGGGTGGAACACGGAGTGGCCCCGCATCCGCGAGATCGGCTTCAACCCGCCCGGGCCGGACGGCGGGGGCGCGGCCGACGACCTGTTGATGACGATGCACGGCACGTTCTGGCGGTTCCCCAAAAGCTTCCGCCCGGGCCACGCCGCCGGCATCCGGCCGCGGTCGAACTACCTGAAGGTCGTGGGCGATTTCTGCCGGTGGGGCGACCGCGTCGTGCTGGGCTGCGACGACGCGGCGGCCAGCGAGTTCCTCAACAAACGTCGGGCCAAGGGGGAGATCGCCGGCCCGCAGAGTCAATCGAACCTCTGGTTCGTCGCGCCGGAGCAACTGGACACGTTCGGCCCGGCGCTGGGCCGCGGGGCGGTTTGGAAGGCGGAGGCGGTCGCCGCCGATACGCCGTCCGATCCGTTCCTGTTCGCCGGCTACGACCGACGCGGCGTGCACCTCGCCAGCGATCGACCGACGACGTTCACTTTCGAAGTCGACCGCGACGGCGACGGCGTCTGGACCAGGTTAAACATGACGGCGAACGTGACGGCGCCGGATGGGACCGGGTCAGACGGGGTCGGGTCCGACGCGGCCGGGTCCGACGGGGTCGCCGTGGACGGTTCGACGTGGCACGCCTTCCCCGCCGACGCCGCGGGCGAGTGGATCCGCGTCAGGTTGAGCGAACCGGCCACCGTCACGGCCGCCTTTTATTACGCTGACGAAGACGACCGCCCGACGGCCGACGCCCTTTCCACCAAGGACGCGGCGTTGTTCGCCGGACTCGCCAAGCCGGGCGACGAAGCGACCGTCGGCGGCGTCATCCGGGCGCGGAGCGGGAACAAACGGACGCTGCACTTCGCCGCGACGGACGGAACCGCCCCGCCGCGCCACTACACGCTGGACGCGGAGGCGACCCTCGCCGCGGACGACGACCCTGCCGCCCTGGCGTTCCTGCAGGCGAACGCCGCGATCCCGGACCGCACCGGCGTATTGACCGTCGACGCCGCGAGCGTGCTGTACGTCGACGACGACGGCGCCCGTTACCGGTTGCCGAAGGACGACCGATTCGCCGCCCCCGGCCCGCTGGACGTCGTCGGGGAAGGCTTCGGCCGATTGGTCCGGGAGGTCGCCACGGAACGCGATCTGATGAACTGCCACGGCACGTTCTACGAACTGCCCGCTCGGAACGCCGGCGGGTTCGCCAAGCTGCGGCCCATCACCACCCACCGCCGCCGCATCCACGACTTTTGCAGCTACCGGGGCCTGTTGGTTCTCTCCGGGATCGCCCCGGGGGCGGCCGGCTCCAATCCGCGGGTGATCCGCAGCGCCGACGGCGAGACCGCCTTGTGGGTCGGGGCGTTGGACGAGGTCTGGAAGATGGGCAAGCCGGTCGGTCGCGGCGGGCCGTGGCAGCAAACCGCGGCGACCGCCGACGAACCCTCCGACCCATACCTGATGACCGGTTACGACCGCAAACGGCTGACGCTCTCCGCAGACCGGCCGACGAAGATCACGGTCGAAACGGATGTCGCCGGCGACGGCTCCTGGCGGGTCTACGGCGCCTTCGAGGTGACGCCGGACGCCCCGGTCGAACATGCCTTCCCGGAGGCGTTCGGCGCCTACTGGGTTCGCGTGACCGCCGACGCCGACGTCACCGCGACGGCCCAGTTGGCTTACGACTGACGAACGGCCTACGACTGACGAAACGAAACGCGGCGTTCAACCCGTTTCGAACGCCGCGTGGTCGAACGCCGCGTGGTCGAACGACACGTGGTCGAACGCCGCGTGGTCGAACGCCGCGTGGTCAATCCTCTGTACCGCGCGGCCCGCGGGCGCCGCCGCGGGTGCGGAGGGCGTCGACGCCGGTGTCCGCTTCAAGCGCCCGAAGCCGCGCCAGCAGGCGGGCGACGCGCTCCGGTTCCGCCTCGGCGAGATCCGTGCGGTCGCCGGGATCGAAGTTCTCATGGATGTGGAACAGTTCGATCGTCGCGCCGACTCGGCCGCCGTCGCCGACCGGTTCGTCGTCCAGCCACTTCGACCAGAACAGTTCGTCTCGAAACCGAACGACCTGCCCGCGGGACGATTGGACGGAAGATCAGGGCAGCAGCGAATCGGCGAAGCTCAGCCCGTCGAGGAGTTGCTCCGACCGCGACGGCAGACCGGCCAGTTCCAACAGCGTCGGATAAACGTCGACGCCGTGCGTCGGGAAATATGATTCCTCGTTGTGTCGGGTCGTCCCCGACCGCCGGACCATCAACGGCACCCGCAATCCTCCGTCGAAGATCGCCCCCTTCCCCTGCCGCAGCGGGAGATTGGAGGTCGCCATCTGGCGGCGGTTCTTCAAGCCGTGGGTGGAGCGCCCGCCATGGTCCGAGGTGAAGACGACGACGGTGTTCTCGTCCGCGCCGGCTGCTTGGAGAGCCGCCATCACGCGGCCGAGGCTGTCGTCGACTCGCTCGACCACCGCGGCGTAGGTCGGGTTGTTCTGGACGGTTTTGGTCATGCCGCTGCGATCGCGGATCAAATCCGCGTCGTCGCGTCCGCCGCCCTTCGCCATGCCGCCCTTCTCCACGCCGGCTTGGCGAAGTTTGCGGGCGTACTTCTTCACCTCGTCCTCGCGGGCCTCCAGCGGGGTGTGGACCGCGTAGTGGGCGAGGACCGTCAGGAACGGCTGGTCGCCGGCGGCTTCCCGCTTGATGGAGTCGACCGCCGCGTCGGTCAGCCGTCCGGTGAGGTCGTCGTCGGGCTGGCCGACGAGCGGGTTGGTCACGGCGTTCCCCTTCTCCACGGGGAACGCACCGTCCTCGCCGACGGGGAAGAACGTGCCGGTCGCCCCGGCGGAGCCGCTGTGGATCACGGTGTCGAAGCCCTGCTCGCCCGGGCCGCCGGCGTGCGGGTTCTCTTTCGTGCCGTGTCCGAGGCGCCATTTGCCGTGGTCGCAGGCGTCCTACCCGGCCTGTTGGAACGCTTCGCCGAACGTCACCTCGTCCAGCGGGAGGGCGTGGGGGGGACGCTCGGGAGAGTCGCGTCGGCGGGCCAGTTCCGCCGCTTCAATCCGGACCGGGGACTTGCCGCTGAGCAGCCCGACGTTCGGCCGGTCCCCGACGCCCGAAAAAACGCTTAACAGGTCGCCCGACGGGGCGGCGAAGGCGACGGACGGGCCGACCGGCGAGCCAGGGGGAACGGCGGAGCGTGACGCACGCGAATCGGTGAAACAATCTCTCACGCGGCGCCGGAGGCGGGACGATCTCGGCGGGTCGGGTAAAGTGGCGGCGCCGTTCGTGGAGTCCCCGCCGAGATCGCCCCCTTGCCCGCCGACCTCGACCGCCGCCCGCCCGAGGGCCGTCCGCCCGACGCCGCGTCGATGCCTTCTCTCGCAGGCTCCGACCGCACGCCCGCGGACGCCGCCGACCGCTGCGCGGATGCGATCTGTCTGTTCCTGACGGCCGCCGGCCGCACGCCGGACCGGGGTTCCGTCCTGCGGGCGGCGGGCGAAGCGGTGCGGGCGCTGCCGGGGGCGCCGTCGCGGATGTGGTGGCGGTGGGTGCGGGAAGCGGCCCGGGCGTTGGAGTTGCCGGTCCGCCTGATCGACGCCCCGCCCGCGGAGGGGCTGGGCGTGGTGAACGGCGGGGCGGCGGCGCTGACGTACCTGCCCGCGGACTACGAGTCCCGGCGGGGCCCGGAACCGGCGGCGTGGTGGGTCGCCGGACCGCGGGGCGGCCGCGGGGCGGACGTCCGCCGCGTCGTCGCGGACGGCAGCGGCGGGGAGAGTTCGGGGGGCGAGGGCGGCGGCGGGGAACGCCTGTCCGAACGGCGCCCTGACCGCCGCCGCCGCCCCGCACGCCGCCGCCGCCGGGGGGACGATCCGCTGGGTGATCGCCGTCGAGGACGGGGCGAACCTCAACCTGCAGGCCGAGGCCCACGACGGGCACCCGTCCCCCTGGGTCGTGCTGCGGGCGCTGTTCAAACCGGAGGCCCGGGACGTGTGGAACATCGGGCTGTTCGCCCTGTTCGTGGCCGGCCTGAACCTCGCCACGCCGATCGCCGTCGAAAGCCTCGTGGGAACCGTCGCGTTCGGCCGGTTCCTCCAACCGGTGCTGTGGCTGGCGGCGATTCTGCTGGGGTTCCTGATGTTCCAGGCGGCGCTGCGGCTGCTTCAGGTGTGGGTCGCGGAATTGATCCAGCGGCGGATGTTCGTGCGGGTCGCCGCGGACCTCGCCCGCCGCCTGCCCCGCGTGACCGGCGACGGCATGCGCGGGCACAGCGGGCCGGAGCTGGTCAACCGCTTCTTCGACGTGGTCACCGTCCAGAAGGTCGCCGCCGGGCTGCTGCTGGACGGGCTGAACCTCGTGCTGGGGGCGGTGATCGGGCTGGGGATCCTCGCCTTCTATCACCCCTTCCTGCTGGGCTTCGACCTGGTGTTGCTGAGCCTGATGACGGTCGGTGACCTACGTGCTGGGCCGCGGGGCGGTGAAGACGGCGATCTACGAATCGAAGCAGAAGTACCGGATGGCCGCCTGGCTGGAGGACGTCGCCGCCAACCCGCTGACGTTCCGCCACTCCGGCGGCCCGGCGTTCGCCGTCGACCGGGCCGACCGACTGACCGCCGACTACCTGGAGGCCCGGCGGAAGCACTTCCGGGTGCTGTTCCGGCAGGTCGCGTTCGCCCTGTTCCTCCAGGCGGTCGGCGGCGCACGACCCTGCTGGGGCTGGGCGGGTGGCTGGTCATCAGCGGGGAACTGACGCTGGGCCAGTTGGTCGCCGCGGAACTGATCGTCGCGCTGGTGCTGACGTCGTTCGCGAAGATGGGCAAGCACCTGGAGGCGTGGTACGACCTCGCCGCCGCGGGCGACAAGTTGGGCGTGCTGTTCGCCCTGCCGACCGAGCGGGTCGACGGCGCGTTGAGCGCCGCCGGCGCCGTGCCGGACGACGACCTCGACGCCCCGGCGGGCCGGGGGCGACGGCGGGGCCCGGTTGGAACTGGACGGGGTGACGGTCCGCGGCGGGACGACGTTCTCGCTGTCGGTCGAGCCGGGCGAGTGCGTCGGCCGTGCTGGCGGCGCCGGGCGGCGGGAAGACGGCGCTGGCCGAAGTGCTGTTCGGCCGTCGGGAACCGACCGCGGGGCTGGCGACGCTGGACGGCCTCCCGCCCCGCGACTACCGCCCGGACGCGCTGCGGCGGCACGTGGCGGTCGCCGGCGCATCGGTCGGCGGCGGGGCCGAGACGTTCACCGGGACCGTCGCGGAGAACGTGCACCTCGAACGCCCCCGCGTCACCTCCGCGGACGTGCGGACCGCGCTGGTGCGGGTCGGGTTGGAGGACGCCGTGGACGATCTGCCCGGCGGCGTCGACACGATGCTCACCGCCGGCGGCGCCCCGCTGAGCGAGGTCCAGCTCCGCCGCCTCGTGCTGGCCCGCGCGCTGGCCGGCGGGCCGCGGCTGCTGGTGATCGACTCCCTGCTGGACGGCCTGGCCGTCGACGACGCCGCCGACCTGCTGAACGCCGCCCGCGGCTCCCACAGCGTGCTGCTGCTCTCACGCCGGTTCGACGTCCTCGCCGCCTGCGACCGCGTCGTCGCCCCCGACGGCACGCCCCTCTCCCCGTCCCCCGCCGGCTCACCGACGGCGAGCCCCGGCGCCTCACCCAATAACCCCCTGAACCCCCGCCGCAAGCGCCCCGCAACGGACGCCCCGCAACGGACGCCCCGCAACGGACGCCCCGCAAAGGGGACCCCGCGGCGGGGGGTTGGGTGTAGACTGACGCCCCACGCCGATCGCCACGCCGACCCGTTCGCCATGCCCGACGACCGCACCCAGTCCTCCCTGCTCCTCACGGAGCGGGCCTACCGCGAGCGCGCCCTGCCGGCGCTGCGGCTGGCCAAGGCCAGCCGGCTGGCCCGCCTGACCGGCAAGGTGCTGCTGGGCGGGCTGATGCTGGCGGTGGTGGCGATGTTCTTCGCCCCCTGGCAGCAGTCGGTCGCCGGCAGCGGCTCCGTGATCGCCTACAACCCCAGCAGCCGCGAACAGGTCGTGCAGGCGGTGATCGACGGGCGGATCATCGAGTGGGCGGACGGCATCCGCGAGAACGACCGCGTTCAGAAGGGACAGTTCGTCGTGGAGCTGGCCGACATCGACGATCAGCTGCTCTCCCGGTTGGAGGAGCAGGTCAACCAGAGCGAGCGATACCTTAAGAACACGGAACTGGCCCGGGACGCCGCCAAGTTGAACAAGGCGGCCGCGGAGTTTGGCGTGACGAACTACGAGAGCAACGTGGCGTCGCTGAAGCGGTCGCTCGTCGACACCCTCGAAGCTTATGCCCGCGCCATCGAGGGGGCGGAGCAAAAGGTCAAAGCGGAGGAGCAGGCTTTGGAAGCCGCCAACGCCACCCTCGTCCAGGCGAAGGCGGACCACGACCGCAAGGTCGCCCTGTTCGGCAAAGGGTTGGTTTCAGAGTTGAAGTTTCAGGAGGCCGAGCAGAAATACCTCAAGGCCTTCGCCGACGTGGCCAAGCACGAGGCGTACCTGGAGGACGCCCGGCTGTCCGTGCAGGAGAAGCGCAGCGAGCAGGCCGCCAAGAAAGGGGAGTTGGAGGGCAAACTCGACGAGGCCGGCGCGAAGATCCAGGAGGCGAAGGGCAAGGTCGCCATGGCCGAGGCCAAGGTGCAGAAGTCTGAGGGGTACGTTCGGAAGGCTCGTAAGGACCTGCTGGACGCCGAGTCGAAAGAGGCCAGCCAGGGCAATCAGCGCGTCGTCGCCACGGCGGATGGGTTCATCACCAAGCTGATCGCCGACGGCGGCACCGGGTACGTCAAAAAGGGCGACCCGCTGTTCACGCTGGTGCCGGACGTGGACGACCGGGCCGTGCAGATCTGGCTGGACGGGAACGACGCCCCGCTGGTCGCCGCCGGGCGACACGTCCGCTTGCAGTTTGAAGGCTGGCCGGCGGTGCAGACCGCCGGCTGGCCCAGCGTGGCGGTGGGCACCTTCGGCGGCGAAGTGGCCACGGTGGACGCCGTGGACGACGGCAACGGCCGGTTCCGCGCCCTCGTCGTCCCGGACCCGACCGACGGCCCGTGGCCCGAACCCCGCTTTCTGCGGCAGGGCGTGCGGGCCAACGGCTGGGTGCTGCTCGAACAGGTCACGCTCGGCTACGAGATGTGGCGCCGCATGAACGGCTTCCCGCCGGTCCTCAAGGACGCCCCCGGCTCCAAGACGAAGGGGGCCGCCGGACCGGTTAAGCTTCAGAAGAAGAAGTGAACGCCGAAGTTCCGGCGCCCGACCCGGCGCCCGACCCGGCAGACCACCACCGGCGGCGGCAAGCTGTGCGGCCTGTGCGGGTCGGGGGTGGCGGGGGGGCCGCGGCGCCCGCCGGTCTCGCGGGTGCGGCCGGTCGTGACGATCGTCCGAAGCGGACGGCATGGCTCTCCCCGCACGTTCCGCCGCTCGCCTCGTCGCCCGCCGCCGCCGGTTCGCGGCGGGCTTCTGTCTGCTGGCCGCGGCGGGGTGCAACGCGAATCGGGTGCTGACCACCTACCGCCCCGGCGATCGCCCGCTGACGCTGGCCGCCCGGCCGGCGGCGGTGGAAGCGGGCGACGCCCCGTTCGCCGTCGGTCCGCAGTCGTCCCGCCGCGACGCCGCCGTGCGTCCCGCGGCGTTCAGCCCGCAGGAGTTCGGCGCCGGGGGCGAGGGCGGCGGGCTCGACCCGTCCGCCGCCCCCACCGCTGGTCCGTTGGAGACCGGCACCGGCGACGCCCCCACCGCCGGCCCGCTTCAGACCGACACCGGCGACGCCCCCACCGCCGGCCCGCTGGACCCCGGCGAGGGCGACGCCGCCACCACGGGCGGGGACGTGGGCCAGGAGGGCGGCGATCTCGGCTCCGCCCCCGGCACGGGTCTCGGCGACGGAGGCCTCGGCGGTGCGGGGCTCGGCGGCGGAACGGACACGCCGGGCGTCGGCACGGACCGCGGCATCGGCGAGGGGCCGAACTTCGGCGGGAGCACGTCGCTGCTACCGGGCGGATCGGACGCGGAATTGGGCGGCGGGGGGGAAGACGACGTGGCGGACCTCGATCGCCCCTCGGAGACCTCCGGGCCGACGCTGTCGCTGGGCGACGTGACCGGGTCGGTGCTCCTCACCTACCCGTTGCTGGCGGAGGCGGCGGCGAATCGGCCGCTCGCCGACGGATTCCGGCTCGAAGCGGCCGGGGAGTTCGACACGAAGCTCAAAGCCGCCCAGGAGCTGTCCCCGGTCGGGTTCTACGAGAACTACCGCCACGGCGCCGGCGTGGAGCAACCGTTAATCGGCGGGGCGGACCTGTTCGCCGGCTACCGCATCGGCCGGGGCACGTTCGAACCGTGGTATCAGGAGCGCCAGACGAACGACGGCGGGGAATTCAAAGCCGGCTTCACCGTCCCGCTGCTGCAAGACCGCCGGATCGACGACCGCCGGGCCCGGCTGCAAATCGCCTCGCTGGAACGGGCCGCCGCGGAGCCGACGGTGGCGCTGGCTCAACTCGACGCCGTCCGCGACGCCTCCGGGGCGTACTGGGAGTGGGTCGCCGCGGGGCGTCTGCTGGACGTGGCCGAGCGCCTGCTGTCCCTCTCGCTGGACCGCACCGAGGGACTGAACTTCCAGGTGGAGCAGGGCGAGGTCGCGGAGATCGTCCTGGCGGACAACGACCGGCTGATCGCCGCCCGCCGCAGCAAGGTGATCGACGCGGAACGGAAGTTCCGACAGTCGGCGGCGAAGCTGTCGTTGTATCTGCGGTCGCCGGACGGCGTCCCGCTGGTGCCCGAGGACGACCTGTTGCCGTCGCGGTTCCCCGAGCCGGTCACGCTGTTCGGGACCGATTCGACCCCGCCGCCGGGGGTTCTGATGCGGGACGCGGTCGCTCGGCGGCCGGAACTGCTGTCGCTGGAACTGGCCCGCCAGCAGACCGCGGTGTCGCTGGCGGAGGCCCGCAACGACCTGCTGCCGGAACTGGACGCCGGAGTGGTCGTCAGCCAGGACGTGGGCCAGTTGTCCTCCTCGAAGGGCGACAAGCAGCCGTTCGAACTGGACACGGCGTTGACGTTCTCCGTGCCCCTCCAGCGTCGCAAGGCGCGGGGGAAGGCCCAGCAGTTGGAGGCGAAGTTGGCGATGCTGTCCGCGAAACGCCGCTTTACCGCGGACAAGGTCGGCGTGCAGGTGCGGCTCGCGTTGGCGGCGCTGGAGGCCGCCCGGGACCAGATCGAGCAGGCGGTGATCAGCGCCGATCTGGCCGAACGACTGCGGGAGGCGGAGGTGGACGCCTTCGGCCTGGGGGAGAGCGATTTGCTGCGGCTCAACCTGCGGGAAGCCTCCGCGGCGAGCGCCGCGGAAAGCCTCGTCGCCGCTCGGTTCGCGTTCTGGGTGGCGGCGGCGGACTTGGCCTACGCCATCGCCGCCCCGCCGACCCTGCCAGATGCGGACGATCCTCTCGACCCCGTCGCCCCGCCGCCGCCCGCCCCGCTGCCGGCGCCGATGCCGCTGCCCCAAAACTAGCCCGAAGCGTCAGCGAGGGCGCTGGGGCGTCCCTCGCTGACGCTTCGGATGGGTGTCGAAGCAGGCCGACCGCGGCTCACTCGTTGTCGTGGCCGTCGTTGTCGTGGCCGTCGTGGTCCTCGTCGTGGCTGGCGGCGCTGTGGCGGATCGAACCGGAGAACGCCGTCCCGTCGATCTTCAGCATCAGCTTCGCGTCGTCGTGCCCGTGGTCGAGTTCTTCGCCCAACGCGGCGTCGGTGGTGTTGACGAACTTCGAGCTGCGGCCCTCCGCGTCGCCCTCCTGCGGCTCCGCGGTGAGGGTGAACGCCTTCCGTTCCCCGTCGTGGGACAGGTTGACGGTCGCCTCGGTCGCGTCGGTGGTCGCCGCGAGCTTCGCCGTGCTATCCAGCAGATAGACGGTGACGGTGCCGGCTTCGGCGTCGTGCAGCAATTCGCCGTGGTACTCCTCGTCGCCCAGTTCGATCAGCGACCCGCCGTGCGGGCCTTCGGCCGGGTGATCGTGGTCAGCGTGGTCGTGGTCGGCGTGGTCGCTGTCGTCGTGATCGGCGTGGGCGTCGCCCGCGGCGGGGGCCGGATCGGCGATGACGTCGTCGTCCTCCTCCGGGGCGCAGCCGACGGTCAGCGTGCAGGCCAGCAGATAAGCCGGGGCGAGGGCAGCGGCGGGAAACAGGGTCGAGCGACGCATCTTCGGGGTTCCTACCGAGTGATTCGGGAACGGGTGAACGAACCATTGTAACGACTCACGCGAGCGGGTCGTCCGCGGCGTGCCCCTCCGCCCCGTGCCCTGCCGCCCCGTGCCCTGCCGTCAACCGGCGCCCCGCTCCGCGGCCGACGGCCCAGAACAGCGCCGGCCGCACGACGAACTCCGCCGCGGTGCTGCTGATCAACCCGCCCACGATCACCGTCGCCACCGGATACAGGATCTCCTTGCCCGGCTCCCCGGCGCTCAGCGCCAGCGGGACGAGGCCGATGCCGCTGGTCAGGGCGGTCATCAACACCGGGGCGAGGCGGTCGCGACCGGCGCGCACCAGCATGTCGCGGGTCCAGTCCTCCCCCTCCTCCCGCACGAGGTGGAGGTAATGGGAGAGCAGCAGGATCCCGTTGCGGCTGGCGATGCCGGCCAACGAGATGAACCCCACCAGCGCCGCGACGGTGAGGGTCTGGTCCGTCACCACCAACGCGACCGCCCCGCCGACGAACGCCGCCGGCAGCGCCGCCATCACCTGGAGGGCGAAGTTGGCGCTGCGGAACAGCGTGTTCAGCACGAGGAACACCCCCAGCACGCTCGCCACGGTGAGGCCCGCCAGCCGCCGGGTCGCAGATTGCTGGCTCTCGAACTGGCCGCTGTATTCCACAAAGTACCCCGGCGGCAATTCGACCGCGGCGAGGCGAGCCTTGATGTCCGTCACCGCGTCGACCACGCCACGGCTCTGCACGTTCGCCTGCAACACGATCCGCCGACGGACGTTCTCCCGGTTGATCGTGTTCGGACCGCCGCCCTCGTAGATCTCCGCCACGGAGCCCAACGGGACCTCCGCCCCGTCCGGCGCCGTCAGGGTCAGGCGCCGGACGGCGTTCAGATCCTCCCGGAACGGCTCGTCGAGCCGCACCACCAGATCGAACGTCCGCTGGCCGACGAGGATCTCCGACGCGACCTCCCCGTTCATCGACGTCTCCACGAACCGCATCACCTCGCCGGGTCGCAGGCCGGTGCGGGCGAGGGCGGCCCGGTCCAGTTCGATCCGCAGTTGCGGGATCGTCACCTGCGGTTCGAGCACCACGTCCGTCAGTCCCGGCACATCGGCGATGGTGGCGCGCATCCGTTCGCCGGCGCGGCGGAGCGTGTCCAGATCGTCGCCGTACAGCTTGACGCCCACCTGCGCCTTCACCCCGGAGATCATGTGCGACATGAGGTGCGCCAACGGCCCCTCGACGCTGCCGACGGCGCCGGGCACGTCGGCGATCGCTTCGCGGAGGTCGTTGAGGACACGCTCGCGGGGGGCGTCCGGGTCGAGTTCGACGATGATCTCCGAGACGTTCACCCCCTCCGCGTGCTCGTCCAGTTTCGCCCGGCCGGTGCGGCGAACCAGCGTGCGGACGCCCTCGGTTCGCAACAAGCGCTGTTCGACGGCCTCGGCGATCTCGCCGCTGCTGCGCAGGCTCGTGCCGGGGGCGAGCAGCACGTTGACCTGCACGGCGCCCTCGTTGAACGGCGGGAGGAAGTCCCGTTCCAACCGGCTCACCGCCACCCCCGCGACGACCACCGCCGCCGCGGCGAACAGCAGCACCGGCCCGGCCGCGACGGTTGAGAACCGGATCGCCCCGCCGGCGACCCACTGCAAGCCCCGCAGCAACGGCCCCTCGCCGGCGTCGCCCAATACGTGATCCAGCGCCAGCGCCCCCAGCCAGAACGCCGGCGCCGCGGCGAACGTCCACCACCAGCGATGCCCGTCGTCCCCCGGCACGAGGCCGGGCAAGCCGGCGATCTCCGCAGCCCGGGGGAGGATCCAGTGAAACGTCGCGGCGCTCAGCCCCACGCCCAGCAGCGGGGCGGCGATCAACCAGCCCTTCCGCCCGATCAACAGCAGCGAACAAAGCACCGGCGTGACCGTCAGCGAGACCGCCAGCGACGCCAGGATGCTCACGACGTACGCCGCCGCCAGCGGGGCGAACAACCGGCCCTCCATCCCTTGCAGGGCGAACAGCGGCAGGAACACCAGGACCACCACCGCGGTGCCGAACACGATCGACCCGCGAATCTCCGCGCTCGCCCCGTACACGATCCGCAACGGATGCGTGCGTTCGTCGGGCGGTTTGAGGCGGTTCTCGCCGAGCCGGCGGTGCACGTTCTCCACGTCGACGATCGCGTCGTCGACCAACTCCCCGATCGCCACCGCCAGTCCGCCCAGCGTCATCGTGTTGATGCCGAGGTCGAACCCGGCGAACACCGTCGCCGTCGCCACCACGCTCAGCGGGATCGCGGTGAGGGTCACCAGCGTGGTCCGCAGATTCAGCAGGAAGGCGAACAGAATCACGACCACCAGCGTGCCGCCGTCGGCGAGGGCTTCGGCGACGTTCTCCACGGCCCGGTCGATGAACGCCCGCTGGGAATAGACCGTCTCGCTGCGCACGTCGCGCGGGAGGGTCGGGGCGAGATCGGCGAGCGCCGCGTTCACCGCGGCGGTGACGGCCCGGGTGTCCGCCCCCGGCTGCTTCGTGACCGTCAGCACCACCGCCGGGCCGCCGGCGAACTGCGCCTCCTCTTCCCCCTTCAGTTCCCCCTCCGGCGCGACCCGCACGAACGCCGCGGAGTCGCCCCGCTTCACCCCGGCCGCGCGGGTGATGCGGGCGACCTCGCCCAGCGTCACCGGCACCCCGCCGCGGGTGGCCACGGGAACCAGTTCGAGGTCCCGCACGCTGGTCGCCCGGCCGAGCCCGCGGACCAGCAGTTCCGTCGGCCCGCGGTCGTCGAGGTAGCCGCCGGTCGCGTTGCGGTTGGCGTCGCGGGCGGCTTCGGCGACCTCCTCCATCGTCACGCCGTGGGTGCGGAGGGCGTCCGGGTCGACGAGAATCTGAAACTCCGCTCGCCCGCCGCCCATCGTGAACACCTGGGCGACGCCGGGGACCGTCAGCAACCGCTGGCGGATCACCCAATCCGCGAGCGTGCGGAGTTCCAGCGGGTCCGTTTCGTCGCCCCCCGTCGTGGCGCCGCCCTCGGTCCAGAGGGCGAGGATCAACACCTGTCCCATGATCGAACTGACTGGGGCGAGCGACGGTTCGACGCCCGCGGGCATTCGCTCGGCGACGGCGGCGATGCGTTCGGTGACGATCTGGCGGTCGGTGTAGATCTCCGTGCCGTAGGCGAACTCCACGTTGACCACGGAGATGCCCACGCCGCTGCTGCTACGGACCGCTTCCACGCCGGTCGCCCCGTTCAGGGCGGTTTCCAGCGGGAAGGTGATGAGGGCTTCGACCTCCTCCGGCGCCATCCCGGGGGCCTCGGTCAGCACGACGACGCGGGGGCGGTCGAGGTCCGGGAAGACGTCGATCGGCAGGCGCGCCGTCTGCCACCCGCCGACCGCCAGCAGCGCCGCGGCGAGCGCCAGCACGACGGCGCGATTCCGCAACGCGGTACGAATGACGGCGTTGAGCATGAAGGCGGGCGAAGTGGGGCGGGCGGAGGATCGTAGCCGGCGCGCGGCGCAGCGTCCCGGACGCCTGGAGCGTCCTGAAGGCTTGGAGCGTCCGGGACGCTGGAGTCGCACCGAAACCCCCGCCCCGAACGCCGCGGGCTTGGGGCGTGTCCGGCGGGCGGGTATTCTTCGCCCCCACTTCCCGCCCCACGTCGTTCGCCCGTCGGGCGTCGCGGGGCGGCAACCCGGAGAGGTGCCGGAGTGGTCGAACGGGCCGGTCTCGAAAACCGGTGTGCCTGTAAGGGTACCGGGGGTTCGAATCCCCCCCTCTCCGCTTCGAGTCGGTTTCGTTCCGAGCCGGTCGCATACGAACGACCGGCCGGCGCTCCTCCGGGAGCGAAGCAACGCACCGGCCGGGTGGCGCCGGTCGTGCCGCTCCTCCACAAGTACGGAGAGGGGTCGGGCCGGTTCTGCCTGAACTCCGGCGAACGATCGCCCCGGTTGCCCCGGCATCAACCGAAGTAGCGGGGGTTGCGGCCATGCGGGTTGCGACGGATCCGCCTCGCTTGGAACGCCACAATGTTCGCCCGTCCCTCACGTTGGCTCGCCCGCGGGGCGTTTCTGGCCCCCGCCGCCCTCTGCTCCATGGGCCTGGGCTCCATCGGTTGGGCCGACGACGTGGCCCCCGCCCCGTTCCCCGAGCCGGCGACCGCGACGGCGACCGCGACGGCACCTGCGAGCCCTGCGAGCGCGGCGGACGCCGACGCCGTCGTCTCCGCGGCGGACTTCGCCTCCCTCGTGGATCGTCTCGACCGGGCGGAGGCGGAGGTTCGCACGCTCCGCACGCGGTTGGACGCCCCCTTCGCTGCGGAGCCTGAACCCTCCGGCGCCCCGCTGTTCCGGCCGACCACGTACCGGCAGGACGTTAGCCCGCCGGACCTCGGCGTCGCCGATCAGGCGCTGATCGTCCCGGGCGAGAACCCGAACAGCCCCTTCCCCGCGAACGACGCCGGCGACCTGTTCGACGCCCGACTGCGGAGCCTGGAGGAACTGTTCGAGGGGGAAGAGGGCGGCGAGTTATTGGTCGAGAAGTTTGAATCGCTGAACGACCGGATCGTCGATTTGGAGGACGGAACTTCGACCTTCGTCTCCCGCGGCACCAAAGGGGCGACGACCCAATTGTTCGGCCGTTTGCACGCCGATTACGACGCCTTCCCCCGTCACCCGAGGCGATCGAGCGATTTGAAGGCGAGAACCCCCAGGACCGCTTCTTCTTCCGCCGCCTGCGGATCGGGGTCAAAGGCAACATCGCCCCGAACATGTATTATAAGATGGAGACGGAGTTCGCGAACGTCAACGACTTCGAAATTCGCGACACGTACTTCGGCTTTCGCAATCTGCCGTTCCTGCAATCACTGACGATCGGGAACCAGAAACGGCCGTTCGGCTTGGACCATTTGAACAGCAGCCGCTATAACGTCTTCATCGCCCGGCCGGACGTGGTCGAAGCCTTCAACGAAGACGCCCGTCGGTTAGGCATCGCCTCCTACGGCGTCTCGGACGACCTGCGTTATAACTGGCGCTACGGCGTCTGGAACCTGGAACGCATCCAGGACGACGGCATCTATATCGGCGACAGCTATCAATTGCAGGCCGCCGGCCGGTTGGCGACGACCTATTGGTGGGACGAACCGTCCGAGGGCCGCGGCTATGGGCACTTCGCGGTCTCCGGCGCCGTCGCCGATCCGGACGAGACCGGCGGTCCGCAGAATAACAACGAGGCTCGCTTCCGCACCCGGCCGGAGGCTCGCACCGCAAAACGGTGGCTGAACACCGGCCGCATCGACGACGTGGAGCGGTTCGATATCCTCGGCTTGGAGCACGTTTTCAACTACGGCGCCCTGCAATGGACCAGCGAGGTCCAAGGCTTGTGGAACAACCGCAACGACGGTTCCGAGGACGCCGACTTCTGGGGCGGATACACCTACGTCAGCTATTTCCTGACCGGCGAGCATCTGCCTTGGAGCCGCGAGAGCGGCACATTGGGCCGGGTGAAGCCGCATGAGAACTTCTTTCTCGTGAACGCCTGCGACGGCGAACGCGGCGGGGGTTGGGGCGCCTGGCAGGTGGCCGCTCGGTACTCCCACATTGACCTCAACGACGCCGACGTGTTCGGCGGGGAGTCCGACAGCGTCACGTTGGGTTTGAACTGGTATTGGAACCAGAACGCCAACATGCAATTTAACTACGTGATCGGGCGAATCAACGACTCCGCGGTCGTCGACGGCGTCGGCGGGGCCGGCGATCCGATCGCGGAGAGTTCGAAGCCGCCAATATTCGGTTCCGGCTCGACTTCTAGTTCCCCAAATTCAAGTCCGACGAGCGATCCCCCGCGGGGCGTCACGCCGCCTCGGTTGTTCACCCGTATATTTTCACCCCCAGCCAGCCACACGGATGTCCGTTCGCCAACGCCTGTCTTATCTCCCCCGCATCGCCGTCGCGGGGCTGCTGTCCGCGGTTCTCGCCCCGGCGGCCCTCGCCGGACCGCCCTGCGACGTCGACGGCTGCGGCCCGCACGGCGGCCCCCATGTTGGCGGACCCCGACACGGCAGGCCGTGCGCTCGCCCGGCCCGGTACGCTTGCGAATTGAACGTCGATTCCGAACCGGTTCAGCGGTCTTGCAATTTGATTGAACGGGACGTGATCTGCATCCCGCCGATCACCACGTCGCCCTTCGCCGCCCTGTGCGACACGCTGTGCGGCCGGTCCCGCCGCGGGTGCGGCGTGAATGGCTGCACGGCGGCCGGGTGCGATGGGTCCTGCCATGGCGGCGGAGGCTATCAGGGGCGTCGGCCGCGGACGGGCGGGTGGCTGGCCAAGCTGACGAACCACGGTCGCGGATGCGGCGGGGCGATTCGCTGCGTGAAGTCGCTGGGTTCCCGCGACGACGAGTGCGGCACGCGGTGCACGTACGAATGGAGCGCCGTCCCGGTCGACGCCTGCGGCCGCCGCCTGATCGCCCGGGGCACGGCCCGCGCCGATGCCGACGAGAAGGCCGCCGACGGTCCGCGTCAGCAAACTCCGCCCCCCGCCCCGGCGCCGGAGATGGCTCCGGAGCCGCCGACGCTGCGGTTCGACGATCCGGAGACCGCCCCCGCGGACGCCGTCCCCGCCCCGCCGGCGCTGAACGAGCAGGGCGTCGCGGAGCAGGCGCTCGATGCGTGACGCCGCCGCCGCCGGTCGGCAGCCTGTTTCGGGCGGCCTGTTTCGGGCGGCCTGTTTCGGGCGGCCTGTTTCGGGCGGAGAGCGACGCGGCGACGGCTCCCGGCCTTGCCGCGGGGGCGGGGGGCGGGTGTCATTCCCGCCCCGCCCCGTTCGCCCGCCCGTTCCGCCCATGAGTTTGCTGTCCCTCGAAGCCGTCACCTTCTCCCACGGGGACGCTGCGCTACTGGACGGCGTCACGCTGCGGCTCGAAGCGGGGCAGCGGATGGCGCTGGTCGGCCGCAACGGCGCCGGCAAGAGCACGTTGATGAACCTCGCCGCCGGCGAATTGATTCCCGACGAGGGCGCGATCGCCGTCGAGAAGGGCCGCGTGCTGACCCGGCTCGAACAGGAGGTCCCCGCCGGCACCGAGGGCACCGTGCACGAGGTGGTGTTCGCCGGCGCCCGCCGCGCCGCCGCCTCCCAGGATCACCCGCCGGAGGATTGGGAGATCGACGTCGCCGTCGACCGCGTGATCGGCGAGTTGGGCCTTGATCCGAGTGAACAGTTCGCCGATCTCTCCGCTGGTCGGAAGCGCCGGGCGTTGCTGGCCCGGGCGCTCGCCCCGGATCCGGACGTCCTGCTGCTCGACGAACCGACGAACCACCTGGACGTGGAGTCGATCGCCGTGGTCGAAAAGCTCGCCGGCAGCCTGCGGGGGGCGGTGCTGTTCGTCACCCACGACCGGGCGTTTCTGAAGCGGGTCGCCAACCGCATCGGCGAACTGGACCGCGGCGGTCTGAGCGCCTGGGAGTGCGATTACGAAACGTTCCTGGTCCGCCGGGCGCAACAGTTGGAGGCCGAACAGGCGCAAGCCGCGGCGTTCGACAAGGTGCTCGCCCGGGAGGAGGCGTGGATCCGGCAGGGCATCAAGGCCCGCCGCACCCGCAACGAAGGTCGCGTGCGGGCCCTGGAAGATCTCCGCCGCCAGCGGGCCGCCCGCCGCAACAAGCTCGGCAACGCCAGCATGGTCGCCGCGGCCGCCGAGAAGAGCGGTCGGCTGGTGCTCAAAGCGGAGAACGTCTCCTTCACCTATCCCAGCGAGCCCGGCGCCCCCGCCAACGAGCCCACGGTGAAGGGCCTGGACCTCACCCTGTCACGCGGGGACAAGCTGGGTCTGCTCGGCCCGAACGGCTGCGGCAAGACCACGGCGCTGCGGTTGTTGCTGGGCGACCTGACCCCGACCGAAGGCTCCGTCCGCGAGGGCACGAACCTGGAAGTGGCGTACTTCGACCAGCTCCGCGACACCCTCGACCCGACCAAAACCGTCCGCGAGAGCGTCACCGACGGGGCCGAGGAAGTGACCGTCGGCGGCCGCAAAAAGCACGTCGTGGGCTACCTGGGCGACTTCCTGTTCCCGCCGGATCGGGTGAACGTGGCGGTCGGCAGCCTGTCCGGCGGGGAGCGGAACCGGCTGTTGCTCGCCCGTCTGTTCACCAAGCCGTCCAACGTGCTCGTGCTGGACGAACCGACGAACGACCTCGACCTGGAGACGCTCGAACTGCTCGAAGGATTGCTGGTCGACTACACCGGCACGGTGCTGCTGGTCAGCCACGACCGGGACTTCCTGGACCACGTCGCCACCAGCGTGCTGGCCTACGAGGGCGACGGACGGTTCAAGGAGTACGACGGCGGCTTTACCGACTGGATGCGGGCCAAGGAGCGCGACGAGGGCCGTCCCGCGGATCCCGATTCTCAAGCCCCCCCCAAGCCGACGACTGCGTCGTCGGGTTCGTCGTCGGGTTCGTCGTCGGGTTCGTCGTCGGGCGGGCACAAGCTGTCGTTCAAGGAGCGAAAGGAACTGGACGGCCTGCCGGCGAAGATGGAAACGCTCGAAGCGGAGCAGGCCGCGTTGCACGCCGCGATGGCCGAAGCCGGCTTCTATCAGAAGCCGCCCAAGGAGGTCGCCGCCGCCACCGCCCGCGACGCCAAGCTCACCAAGCAGCTCGAACGCGCCTTCACCCGTTGGGAAGCGCTGGAAGAACGGGCGGGGTGAGACGGCCGGGCGGCGGTCGCAGCATTCGCGCTCGGCTTCGCAGAACGCTGGTCAGAACGGAGCGAGGAGCGACGGCGGCGGATCGCCCGCCTCGGGAAACGCCGGCGGCGCCCCGAACGGCGGCGGCACGGTCGACGACGGCGCCGGCCGGGACGAGTTCACGTTCGGCCTGACCGGAGCGGGCCTGATCGGGGCGGGCTCGGCCGGAGCGGGCCTGATCGGGGCGAACGTGGCCGGAGCGGGGTTGATCGGGGCGAACCGGGCCGGGGCGGGCGCCGGGGGGAGCGACTCGTGCGGGCCGAACTGCGGCGCGATCAGTCCGTCGACCGCCGGGGCGGCAAACACGCCGGGCGGCAGGTCACACCCGGGGTCGTAGATCGCGCCGCCGGACTCCACCCCGTCGAAGTGACCTTGGCCCCAGGCGCACCGATCCTCACGCAGGGCCGCGGCGGCGCCCATCGGGACCGGGCAGAGCGGCGAGGCCTCCAATTCGCTGCGGCCGAACACGGCGATGCCCGTCTCGCGGCAGTCGCCGGAGTGCGTGGGGCCGACGATCTCCGGCGTGAGGAACACCAGCAGTTCGCTCTCGCGGGTTTCGAAGTCCTGATTGCGGAACAGGCGCCCGAGCAGCGGGATCGACCCCAGCAGCGGCAGACTGCTGCGGGACTTCACCTTGCTCCGCTGCCGCAGGCCGCCCAGCACCAGCGTTTCGCGGTTGGCGATGCGGACCGTGGTGGTGGCCTCGCGGGTGTCGATGATCGGGGCGTTGGAATCCGGCGTGAAGCCGCTGAGCACGCTGAACTCCGGGTGCACCTGCATCGTGACCGTGCCGTCCGGGGCGATGTGCGGGGTCACCTCCAGTCGCACGCCGGCCTCGCGGAAGGCGGTCGTGCCGATCGCTCCGCCCAGGGCGCTCTGCGTGAGTTCCTGAAACGGCACCTCGGTGACGATCTTGATGTCCGCCCGCTCGTGGTTCAGCACGACGACGTTCGGATCGGCCAGCAGGCGGCTGTCGGAGCTTTCGTTCAGGGCTTTCAACGTGCTGCCAAGATCGAGGTACTGGCTGGCGGATTGCGCGATCGCGAGCCCGCCGGCGGCGGTCGGGCTGACCACGCCGGCCGCGGTGACGCCGCTGAACGCCAGCGTCCGCAGCGGCGAGCCGTCCGCGGCGAACCCGCGTCCCCGCAGGCCGCCGTTCCAGTTCAGCCCCAGTCGGCGGCTGTCCTCCACCGCACAGTCGTAGATCAGGGCCCGGATGCGCACCTGCACCCGCGGCACGTCGAGTTTCGCCACGGCGTTCCGGATCGCCAGCAGGTTCGCGGGCGTGTCGACGACCAGCAGCCGGTCCTCGTTGCCCATCGCGGAGACGCGGCCGGTCTCCCCCAGCAGCGGGACGAGCGCCGTCGCCATCTCCACCGCGGGGACGTGTTGCAACCGGATCACCGCAGAATCCACCGCGACCCCCTCCGGCCCCGGGCCGGCGCCGGGCCGACCGCCCGGCGCGGCGCCGCGGGTCGCGGCGGCCCGGCGATCCAGCACGACGGTGTTCGCCGCGGCGGCGGCGTCCAACCGGTCCACCTGCGCCCGAATCGCCGCGAGCCGCGACGGGTAGTCGAACGCCACCAGCGCCCGCCCGGCGGCCATCGCGTGCACGCGGCCCTCCGGCGACAGCATCTCCTGCACGATCGGGAGCAGTTGGGACGGATCGACCGACGGCGTCGCGAACACCTCGGAGGCCAGCAGCGGGTTCCCCGCCCCCAAGTCCGCGATCGGCACGACCACCAGCCCGTCCCCCACCGCCCGGTAGCCCAGCCCGCGGGACAACAACAGCGTGTCCAACACCTCGTGCACCGGGGCGTCGCGGAACGACATGTCCACCGTGCCGGCGAGTTCCTGACTGACGACCAGATTGAGCCCGGCGACCTCGCGGACGCTCATCAGCGCTTCCCGCAGCGGCACGCCGGGCAGCGTCAGGGAGACCCGCCGATCCAGCTTCGCACGGGTCGCCGCGGTCAGCCCCGGGGCGGTGGAGGCCGCGGTTTGGGCCGATGCGAAAGGAGCGCCCTCATCCAAGCCGAGCAGCGCGACAGCCGCCAGACACACGCATTTCAGAACCCCCGCCGCGGGAACCGTCGCCGAGCGGCGGGGGGCGGTCGTGCGGGACATCGCCGGTGTGGATCGGGGGAAGAGACGGGCGCCGGCGGGACCGGTCGCACCGGTCCTATCGGCCGCCTGACCGGCCGCCGCCCCGATCAGCCCCGACAACATGGGCGGTTCGCCCGGACCGCCTAACCGGACCCTGCGGAGCCGAACGATTGGGTCGCCCGATCAAGCCAACCGGTCAGGCCAACCGGTCAAGCCGTCCGCCGCGGCTCCGCCGGGCGAACGGCAATCCGGGAGGCGCACGACGAAGACGGCCCGGGGGCGTGTGCCCCCGGGCCGAATGAACCTGCGGTCGGTCCTGCGGATCAGGTGCCGCCACCGGCGCCGCCGCCGCCCGCGCCGCCGCCGCCGCCGGTGCCGAGGTAGCCGTTGATGCTTTCGAACTGGGCGTTCGCGTTGGTGCCCAGCGTCTGGACCGTGGCGATGCAGGCCACGAGGATCAGGGCCAGCATGACGGCGTATTCAACCGCCGTGGGGCCGTCCTCCGTTTCGAGGAAGGTCTTGACGCTGGTCAGGAAGTTGTTCATGGGACTCTCCAGTAATCGGTTTGACGGCGCCCCGGACCCCTCCGGGACGTGCCGCGATGGGTCGGCGGAGCGTGCGGAACACCCGCACGGGGTCCGACCCGGGACACCCTGCCGTCGATTCGCCCCGCCCCGATCGCTCCCCGCCGCTGGCGACGGGGGACGATTCGCGACCGGACGATCCGACAGCCGGCAAAACTACGTCGCCCCCGAAGCCGTGCGGCCCCTTTCGGGCCGATTCGGCAAAATGGCGAAGATCGCCGGCCCACGGGGCCGTGCGCGACTGGAGAACCTGTGCCGCCCGCATGATCCGTGCAGGAAGCAACCGCGGTCGTCACCACGCGTCTCACGCGGCCAGCGATCGCATGGTCAGCGATCGCAGGGTCAGAGATCGCCGGGCCGGCGATCGCAGGGTCAGCGGACGATCGTCGAATGCGAGACGATGGCGGATCGTTGGGACAGCCCCGGCGACGACGATCGCGCCTCGGTCGTGAACGAGGCGGTCTCGGTCTTGAACGACGCGGTCGGCCGCGGCGCCGTGGGGCGGGACGTCGCCGATGGGGACGTCGCGAGCCGGGCGTCCGGCGCGTAGCTCCGCCCGCGCCACGCCGCCGGTTTGCCGAGCAGCTTCCGCCCCAGGGCGTACCACTGGACTGTCAAGAAGAACGCGACCCCCAGCGGGTGCAGCGCCACGCCCCGCCAGGGTTGCCGGTACGCCAGCGCCAGCGCCGCCCGCGTGCCGAACGACAGCCCCGCCGCGACCCCCAACGCCGCCGCGGCCGGGTTCGACAGCGAGATCCCCCCCAGCGCCCAGGCGATCAGCAGGGGGACCGGGGCCACCTGCCCGAGCCCCAGCACGACGGTGAAGAACCCGATCAGCCCCGGGGCGGCGACGCCTTCGGTCGCGTTCTTCGCCAGCCCGGCAAATGTTTCCGCGGCCCCGCGGTACATCCGGCAGACGGCCAGGCCGGCGGCGTCGACGACATCGGTCGACTGCCCCGCCGCCCGGTACGCCCGGGGCAGCGTGAGGCCGTCGTGCAAACTGGCCTTCACCGCGTCATGCCCGCCGACGGCCTCGTAGGCGTCGCGGGTGGTGAGGAACAACTGTCCGCAGCCCGCCGCCCACGCCGGCCCCTTCAGCCGACGGGCCAACGCGATCGGCAGGAACCCCAGCAGCACGAAATGGATCAGCGGGATGACCGCCGCTTCAGTAGGCGTGCCGCACGCCTCGCGGGGAAAGCCGCCCAGCAGCCCCAGTCCCCCCCGACGAGCAGCCCGCCGCGCCCGTTCGTCGCACAGCGTTCGCAGGGCCTGCGGGGCGAGCCGCACGTCCGCGTCAATGAAACAGAGCAGATCCCGGGAGCGATCCGCCCGCCGCGCCAGCGTGCGGCAGGCCCACTGCTTGCCGCACCATCCGGTCGGCAGCGGCGGGGCCGATTCCAGTCGCACCCGCCCGTCCTCCCGAGCCGCTTCGGCGACGATCTCCCCGGTGCCGTCGGTCGAATGGTCGTCCAGCACGACCACCTCCAAATCAACCCCCACGCTGCCCAACGCCGCGTGCAGGCACTCGCCGATCCCCGCCGCTTCGTTTCGGGCCGGGATGAGCAGCGACACCCGCGGCGCCCCTTCGTCCGCCCCACTGCCTCCCGCCCCACTGCCTCCCGCTCCACTGCTGTTCGCCCCACTGCGGTCCGCCCCACTGCGGTCCGCCCCACTGCGGTCCGCCCCGTCGCCTGCCTTCCGCGGCCGGCGAAACGCGGGCAGGTTCAACGCCACCAACACGGCCGGCAGCGTCGCACAGGCGAGGCAGGCGATCGCCAGCCCGTCGAGGGCGAGCCAATCCGCGGCGGTCTCCGGCGGGGCGAGAAACGACATCGCGGGCCGGGGCCTGTGGAAGAAGGAAGCGAGCATCAGGACTGTCCGCCGGCATCGCGACCGAGCAACCGAAACCGGCCCGGATCGCGGGCCGCCGAGGCCGCGGACAGGGTGTTCAGGATGATCTCCAGCCGCCGTTCCAGGAATCGGGAGCACTCCGCGGCGCCGGTGGGGGCGTCCCCCCCGTGGCGGTCCGCCGCGCCTCTTCCGACCGCACCCCGCCGCCCGGCGGAGTCGTCGGTTCCTCGACCGACGCCGCGCCCGCCACGTCCGCCCGCCGGACCGGTTCGCCCACGGCCAGCAGCAGTTCGGGGCGGCGGTCGGTCCAGAAGTCGTACCGCACCGCGACCGGGATGCAGGTCAGATGCGGATCGCGGGCCAGCAGGTGACCCAACCCGGGGGCGAACCGCAGCGGACGCACCTCCGGCGAGGCGAACGTGCCCTCCGGCGTGAGCCACAGGTCGGCGGCGGGGGCGTCCAGGATCGCCCGGGCCGTGGTTAGAAACGCCTTCGCCCCCGCCGCGGCGTCCCGCTCCACCGGGAACATGCCCAGCCGCCCCAGGAGCGGCGTTTTTCGCATCGAGTTGGCGTCGATCGGCCCGTACGGCACGCGGTCCGGGGCGAGATGCTCCGCCAGCGCCACCGCCGCCAGCGGATCCCACCACCCGGGGTGGTTCAGATAGAACGCCCGCCGCCCCGCGGGCGCCCGGTCCAGCGCCGCGGGGACCGGTTCGAGCAACCGCACCGCGTGGAAGCGCTTCGCCAGCAGCCCCCGTCGAAACGGGAACCCGCCCAGCACCGACCGCCGAAACCCCCACCGCAGAAATCGGGAGGTGCGGGGCGTGGGCACGACGCGGACAGGGACGCGGACAGGGGGGAGGAGGGTGTGACGAGCGGTCCGGGGACGCCCGCCCGATTCTTGCCTGACGCCTCCCCCCGACGACCCCGGCGGCGCCGCGACGACCCCGGCGGCGCCGCGACGACGGCAAGGCGAGCGGCGGGCCGTCAGCCCCCCGATTCGCCCCCCCGTTCCCGCCTCGCCCGTCGCGTGCGCCCCAGCGTGGCCCCGTTCGCCGCGGCCCCGATCACGACCAGCCACCACAGGCTGATCGCGACCGCGGATTCGCCGTACCAGCCCAGGGGAACCGCCTGCGCCGCCGGGACGATGTAATGCCGGACCCACAGCCCCGCCGTGGGATGCGCCGTCCGCCGGGCGCCGCCGCGACTGACGGACGCCGGCGGCGGGGTCGTCCAGAGCACGGCGAGTTCGAGAACCCGCGGGTGCGGGGCCTCCGCCGGGCCGCGGGAGACGCGGGTCGTCCACAACCCCGGCCCGGCCGGGACGAACGCCCCCACCGTCGCGAAGGCCCCCACGCCCGCCGCCAGCAGAACCCACGGCCGGAGCAGCCGGCGACGCCCCCCGCCCCGCGACGCCGCCCCGTCACCCCGTTCGTCATCCACCTGGCCTGCCCGCCGCCGCCAGCGGAGCGCCGCGATCCCCGCGGCGAGCGTCAACAGCGGCCACAGGCTCACGCCCAGCCCGTACAGCCGGCGCAACGGCCCGGGATCCGTCCCCGAGACCTCCAACGAATAGGGCCGTTCTTCGAGGAAGTCGCCCCGCTGGACCCGCCCCGTGCCGCTGACCAGCCCGGCGACCGGCCAGCGGACGCCGTTTGGGTCGTCCGTCCACCACCACCAGCCCGCGTTCAGATCAGGGTTCCCGTCCGTGACCGGCCCGCCCAGCACGCCCGCCGAGAGGGCTCGCGGGTGCGGCGACCAGAGGTTCGGGGACGGTCCGATCGGGAACAGCGATTCCCCGTCCGTCATCTCCACCAGCACGCCCGCCGACGGCCACCCCTCGGCGTCCCCCGCGGTCCACATCGACCACGGCGGGAACGCGACCAGCGCCGCCCCGATCAGCGCGAACAGCCAGACGAACGGGGCCGCCAGTGTGCGGAGCAAACGAGCGAATCGGCGGGCGGCGGTCATACGACGATCCTCCGCCGGGCACGCCGCACCCGCCACAGCGTGACGGCGTTCGCCAGCAGGCCCGCGGCCGCGAACCACCACAGACTGACGGTGGCGCCGAACCCGGTTCCACCCCCGCCGATGCGTTGCGTCGACCACAGTCCGGCCGACGGGGCGTTGTGATGGAATGTCTCCGACGGCCCCCAGGTGGAGCCGGGGGGCGGGCGCTGGCCGTTCTCATGCGCCCACACCTTGAGCCCCCGCGGGTGGGGCACGTCCGCGGGGCCGCGGACGATGTGGGTGGTCACGCTGTACGGTCCCAGCGGGAATCCCATGTGCGAGCCGCCGCCCGCCACCACGCCCAATCCGATCGCGGCGGACAGCCCGATCCACGGCCTCGCCATCCGCCGCGGCAGACCGGGGGCGGCGGCGTCTTCGCCCCGCTCCCGCCGACCGACGGTCCGCCGCCAGCGGAGGAACCCGACGATCCCGGCCGCGACCACCAGCGGCCACAGGCTGATCGCCACGCCCCGCACCCGGTGCGGCGGGCCGAGCAGGGACAGGTCCGTGAACGTGCGCGTCTCCGAGTCGTACCGAAACACCGTCCTCGCAAACTCGTGCGTCCCGGCCGCGGTCTGGCCGGTGACGAGGCCGAGATACGGAAACACGACCGGCGGCGGGCGTTTCACCCGGTGATACAGGGGACCGCCTTCCGAGCGGAAGTAGAAACCCGGGCCGCCGCGGCGGCACTGGTTGTAGGCGAGCGCCAACGCGGCGGCGTCGGGGGAGACCCCCTCGGGGAGAGCGTCAAGGCTCGGACCAAGCTGTGCGGCCCACTCCGCCGGCAGCGGTTCGCGAAGCCATTTGACGGACAGCATCCGCGGGTGCCAGGCGCCGGCGGGGTGTTCGTCGCCGTTGTCGTCGGGGAGGATCCAACCGCCCGTGATCTCCATCGTGACGTCGCCGCCCGGCCTGAGCGAGCCGTCCTCAACGCTCCCGAACCCCCACGCCGGCCAGAGGATCAACGCCGCCCCGAGCAGCGCGAACAGCCAACCGAACGGCCGGAGCAGTTCGAGCAGCAGGCGGGCGAATCGTCGGGCGGTCGTCATGCCGGCAGCTTGGTCGCCCGCCGCCGTTCCCGCCACAGCGAGACGGCGTTCGCCAGTAGGCCCGCGGCCGCGAACCACCACAGGCTGATCGTCGCCGCCGTGGTCCGCTGCATCGTCCGCTCCCCGACGAGAACGAACGGCGTGTTCCGCTGCCACGTGCCGACCCACAGCCCCGCCGCCCGCTCGACGGCCGGCGAGAACCACCGCGTCTCCCAAACGTCGTACCCACGCTCCCCGTAGCGCGCTTCGTCCCAGGGGGCGGGGGCGTGCTGAACGACGAACGAGAACCGGCGCGGGTGCGGGAAGGGCGCCGCCTCCCATCGTGCTGCCGTCCATCCCGGCTCCCCGATCAGCTGGTTCCCGTGCCCCCCGGCAAGACACGCCGCCCCGACCGCCGCCGCCGTCCAGAGCCACGGGCGCCCCCACCGCCGGACCCGCGCGACCCGCCGCCCGCCGAGCAGTTCGCCGCCCCGGCGGACGCACAGCCACACGCTGCCCGCGGTCAGCAGCGCCGTCCAACCGGCGAGCGTCACGACGCTGAGTTGCAGTTGCGCGGCGCGGTGCCAGGTGGCATGGTCGCCGTCGCGGTCGGGGATGCCGCGCACGTCGAACCCCCGCTCAAACCAGACTCCGATCCGGGGGAAGTCGTGCGTCGTCCACGCGGGGCGATCCCGATCCCGCTCGGCGTCCGAGACCTGCCGGCCGTAGAGCGTCAGACGGACCAGCCGCATGTGGACCGGCGGGGGTCGGGGCGGGGTGAAGTTCCCGTCGTCGCCGCGTCGCAAATCGACGGCGACGGCCGGCCGCAGCCGCCCCGCGGACTCCGGCACGCGCGGGTTCTGCGGCGGGCAGGCGATCAGCGCCGCCCCCAACCCCGCCAGCGCCCACACCCACGGCCGGGCCGCCGCGGCAAGCAGGCCGGCGAATCGCCGGGCGGTCGTCATGCCGGCGGCTTGATCGCCCGCCGCCGTTCCCGCCACAGCGTGACGGCGTTCGCCAGCAGGCCCGCGGCCGCGAACCACCACAGGCTGACGCCGACGGCGGTAAACACCGGCCGTTTTACATTGCGTTTTTCATTGCGTACGGAGACGGCGTCGATATGGAGGAGCCACGCCCCCGAGGTCGGAGCCGCGAAGACCCATGGCGTGGTGAAGCGAGTGAGGCTCGTCAGTCTGTCCTCCCGCGTGATCATCAGTTCCAGCGCCCGCGGGTGGAGGGTGTCGGCCGGCCCGCGATTGACCGTGCCGGTGCACTTCGCCAGCCCGACTTCCGCCTCTTGCAGGAGCACGACGAACAGCCCGACCCCCGCCGCCAGCAACGCCCACGGGCGGAGCAGCCGCCGCGTCAGCCCCCGCCGCGGCGCCTCCCCCGCCGGTTGTCCGATCCGCCGGCGCCACAGCAGAACGCCCAGCGCCGCGGCGGCGAGTACGAGCGGCCACAGGCTCACCCCGGCGGTGTGCAGCGTGTGCGGCGTTCTCGTTTCCGAGTCGAACTGGCCGAGGTAACTCTCCCGGTAGGTGATGCCGGATTTGACGAGTAGCCCGGCGAGCGACCAAGAGATGGGCACGACGTTCTCCAGAACGACGGCCCGGTGGTCGCCGGCGAACTCCGGCCGCGGCCCGCCCAGTGCCTTCACCACGAGCATCCGCGGGTGCGGCGACCAATTCTCCCCGCCGCCCGCCCCCGTGATCGGCAACACCCTTTTCCCCTGTGCCGCCGTGACCCGCACCCGCCCCGGGGGCCTCCTTAACGGCACCACCCCCTCCGCGGTTCGCTCCCCCCTCACCGACCGCATCACCGTGTCGGGACACAGGATCAGCGCGACGCCGATCAGGGCGAACAGCCAGACGAACGGCCGGGCGACGTCCGCCAGCAGGCGGAACAGCCGGCGGGGGGCGGTGTCCGGGCGGTCCGTGTCCGTCATGCGGTCAGCGTACCGTGCGGTCCGCTCCCACGAGCGGACGGGGCGCTACCGGATGCGTTGGAACAGGCGGGAGAAGTTTGGCAGGAACGGGATGCCGTGCTCCTGGTAGTTGGGCGCCAATTCGCCGTTCGTGCCGACATGATAGAACCAGCGGTTCAGCGCCGGGATCGACGGCGACGCCCAGCCGCGGGTGACCGTCACCCCGTCTTCCACAGACTTGCCGAACAGGATCGGCTCCCCGTGCGGCCAGTAGATGGCGAACGCGGTGCCCACCAAGGCGTCCCGCGGGACCGCGTGCCGCCGCGGGGCGCCGCGGGTGTTCGACCAGAGCCGGCTGTCCAGGCTGCTCGGGCTGTTGTCGCCGAGCATCAGGAACTCGTCGGGGCCGAGCGTCAGTTCGTACACCCGGCGGTCGACCCGCGGATCGCCGGCCAGCAGCGTGCTGCGATACCGCCGGGCGTAGGCGAGCGGCTCGTCCGCCAGCGCGGCCAACTCGCTCAGCCGGCCGGGCTCCACGTCGTCGAACTCCAACCGGCGACCCAGGCCGTCGGATTTGCGTTCCACCGGGCCGAGGTCGTCCGGGCCGCGAAAGCTGCCGCGGTAGTAGAGGTCGCGGCGGATCGTCATCCCGCTGACCCGGGCCGCCGCGTTCTTCACGGCGAACCCGGCGGGGGTGAAGTCCCGGTCGGTCGGTTCCTGCACGCGGGTCCCGGTGAGCGCCGGATACGGGACCGGGCCGTCGTGGGCGGCGCCGTCCGGCGTGGTGAAGGGGACCGGCTCGCCGTCCACCCACAACGTGAGGGCGTCGTCCACGTTGGCGAAGACGAGGTCGTACGTCCCCGCCCCGACGAGGTCCGTCAGCCCCTCCGCGAGCGTCGATTCGAGCGTGTTCGCGGCCCCGTCGGAGATCGCCGCGGCCGCCGCGGCGCCGGGCAGCGTGTCGTAGTAGCTCAGCGTGGCGAGGCCGGTGGCGGCGTCGATCCGGCAGCGATAGGTGCGGTCCCCCTCGACCAATTCCAGCAGCACGCCCGCCCCGCCCGTGGTCAATTCCGACAGTTCCAGTTCGAGGGCCAGTTCCAGATCGCCCACCCAGAAGGCCCCGTCCGGCTGGAGGACGTCCGGGTTGTAGGCGCAGTGATCCAGGATCAGCTTGGGCGTGACGTCCGACACCTTCAGCCCGCCTTGAACCTCCCGCCACTGGGCCGCGGTGGGGCGGAGATGCCGGTAGCGGACCCAGTTCCATTCGCTCCCCGCGGCGGGGCTGCGGCGGAGGGCGCGGGCCTCCGGCAGGGCGGACCAACCGAGCGTGTCCTCCGTCCAGCCGGCGACCGCCCCGGGGCCGGCGCTTTCGCCGCGGTAGCGGACCGGGGCGAATCGCTCCGGCACGCCGGCGGCCAGCAGGTCCGGCGCCGGCCGGGCGTGCTCGTGGACCGGCAACGTCATCGCCCGCTGCTTGGCGGGGGGTTTGCGGAGGATTTCCGCGACGCCGTCGGTCATGCGGTACAGGTCGCCCTGGCGGAGCGTCAGCGTTTCGCCCGGCAGGCCGACCATCCGCTTGACGTAATTGGTGGTCGGGTTCTCCGGGAACTTGAAGACCGTCACGTCCCAGCGTTCCGGCTCGCCCAGCAGGAAGGGCCATTTGTTGACGAGGATGCGGTCCCCCGCGAACGGCGGCAGCGGGGTCAGGTCCACGGGGCGGGCGCAGTTCGGGCACTTCACGTTGCGCACCGGCTTGGACGGAACCAAACCCTCATCGCTGCGGCGGACGTACAGATACCCGTTCTCGTCGACCTCCCGGCTGGCGCCGGCGGCCCACTCGAACCCGCACCCCGGGCACTCCACGTCCTTGTGCCGGCCGTACAGCGTGGGCGCCATGGACCCGGTCGGGATCACGAACGCTTCCGCTTCAAACGTCTTGAACAGGAAGCAGAACACGAACGCGACCACGATGGATTCCATCGTCTCGCGGGTGCCGTCCTTCTTGGGGGGAGAGGCGGGGGGGGCGGCGGCGGCGGTCGTGGGCTCGGTCATCGGGGGCGGGCTCGTGGAAGTTCCAAGACCAAGACGTCAAGAACCAAGGCAGGCTCCGTCACGGCATTATGAGCGGCGACGACGGCCGGTGCGACGCCGCCCTCCACCGCGTCTTTGGTTCTTGACGTCTTGGTCTTGAAGCTTCGGCTCCTCACCCGCCCCTCACCGCACGTACCGAATCCGCGACGGGTCCGGCACGCGGACGGTGGTCGAGGCGTCGCCCCAGCTCAGCGTGCCGGGCCTGCTGGGCAGGTGCACGACGAACGGCTTGCCCACCAGCAGCCGATCCGGCACGGCCCCGTCGGTCCAGCCGCGGCTGTCCAGGCTGACCGGGCTGTTGTCGCCCAGCACGAACAACTCGCCCTCCCGCAAGCGGTAGTCCTCCTCCACCCCGTGCACCGCCCGGCCGCGGGTGTAATGCACGTCCCGGTACAGCATGAGGTCCGTCAAACGGACGGCGCCGCGGGCCCCGACGGTCGCGGGGCAGTGATCCGGCGGGGGAGCGTCCTCGGGACGGACGAACGGGACCGGGGCGAACGGCTGCACGTCGTCGATCGCGGCGGCGGCCTGCCGATCGAACAGGCTGAACTCCACCCGCACCGGCCCCGCCGCGACGCCCGCCGGCAGCGCCGCCGCCCGCACCGCCGGGCCGACCGGCTTGCCGTCGGCGCCTAGCTCATGCAGGGAAAGCGTGCCGGTGGGGTGTCGATCGCGGTCGGAGCGATCCGCGACCAGCAGGAAGGTGCGGTTCCCGTCGGTCAGTTGCAGACCGAGGGCGGCTGCGGAATCGCGGGACAGATCCGCGTCCACGCGGAGGGAGAAGTCCCGCACCGCCGCCTCGAATCGTGCGTCCGGGGCCTGGTTGTAGCCGTAGGCGTCCGTGACGGGGGCGAACCGGCTGCGATCGGCCAGTTCCTCGACCGCCTCCCGCCACCGCGGATCGCGGGAGAACCGCCGCAATCGGTCGCGGTCCGCCCCGCTCAACACGCCGCGGCAGGAGAGCGTGTGCGTGACCGGATCGAACTCGAACCCCACCGGCGTCCGCGGCTTCTCCCAGCGGAGACGCCGCGGCGGCGGGTCGATCGTCACCGCCGTCTCGTGCGTTCCCCCCGCCGCCAGCACGTGCCGATACGCCAGCTTGTGCCACCCGCGGTCCAACGTCGATTCTTTCACCGGCGCCTCGTTCGCTGGCGGCTGGTCCCGCCGCACCGCCGCCGGCGTGTCGAAGCGAACCGCGGGGCGGCCGTCGCGGTCGGCGTCGGTCCGCACCCAGCCGCCGCCGGCCCACCGTGGTTCCTCGCGATCGTGCGGGGCGTACGCCGGGTCGAACACCGGGATCCGCACCGCCCGCTGCGTGAGCAGCGGTTTGCGGCACAGTTCCCCGTTCGCCCACACGTCCCCGCCGTCGACCCGAATCGCTTCGCCCGGTAGCCCGACGACCCGTTTGACGTACGCCTGACGGGCGTCTTCGGGGTGACGGAAGACGACCACCTCCCAGCGCCGCGGTTCCCGCCAGGCGAAGGCGTGCTTGAGGACCAGCAGTTGGTCGCCCTGCGTGTCCGGGGCGGCGGAGACGTCGATCGCCGGCTGTCCGCAGTTCGGGCAGTCCGCCAGCGTGACCCGCCCCGTCCCGCTGCGCTCGCCGGCGGTGATGCGGCCCTCCACGCTGCCGTCGAACGTCACCCCCCGCGCGAACGTGTGGGCGCACGACGGACACACCACCCGCTTGTGATAGCCGAACAGCCCCGGAGCCATCGACCCGCTGCTGATCACGTACCCCTCGATCAGAAAGGCGTGGGCGACCATCACCGCCACCGCCAGCAACGTCAGCGCGTCCGCCACGCTGCGGGTCGTGACCGCCCACCCCCCGCGATCGCCCAGCCCGCTGCGCGCCGCGCACCGCGCCGGCGGCCGGACCGGGGGCGTCGGCGGCGGGCTCGGACCGGTCATCGACTCTCAGTGTAGTTCGCCCCCGGAACCGCGGGGAACCCGGCTCGGCCGGTTCGCGGTTCCCGACGCCCCTCCGGCGGTCGCCCGGCGACCACCCGACCGCATCGGCACGCGATTCGCTACCCACACGCTCTGTATCGCTCATTTCATTCCGCCCCCCACTTCGCCCCGCCATGGCCTCCGCCGACAACGAATCGAAGACCACCACCGACCACGACACCATCAAGGATTGGGCCGAGAGCCGCAGCGGCTATCCCGCCACCGTCGCGGAGACCGAGGGCAAGGGCGGCTCCCCCGGGATTCTGCGGATCGATTTTGAGGACCCGTCCGAAGAACAGCCCAACACCCCCGACAGCGGCCTGCACCGCATCACCTGGGAGGAGTTCTTCGAGAAGTTCGACGAGGCCGACGTGAAGTTCCTCTACCAGGAGCAAACCAGCGACGGCTCGACCAGCCGGTTCTGCAAGTTCATCAGCGACGACTGAGCTGGTGGTGAGCCGCTGAGCTGGTGGTGGGCCGCGCCGGGGGGGGCGTTAGGGTGCCGTCCCCAACGCTCCCTCCGGTCGCGGCTAACATCTGATGCTCTCCGTCTCCGAAGCCCGCACCGCGATTCTCGCCGCCCTCGCCCCGCGGTCGGGGCGGGCGCTCCCGCTCGCGGAGGTCGCCGGGCTGTGCCTGATCGAAGCGGCCCGGGCGACGGCCGATTCGCCGCCGTTCGATAAGGCGACGATGGACGGCTACGCGGTCCGCGCCGCCGATTGCGGATCCCCGCCCGTCACGCTGACGGTGATCGAAGAGGCGCCCGCCGGCTGCGTGCCGACCCGCACCGTCGGCTCGGGCGAGTGCGTGAAGATCATGACCGGCGCCCCGCTGCCGACCGGGGCGGACGCCGTCGTGCCTGTCGAGATCAGCGCCCGCGACGGAGATCGGGTCACCCTTTCCCCCTCCCGTCCGCCGAGCCCCGGGGCGGCGGTGATGGCCCGGGGGGCGGCGGTGCGGACGGGGGAGGAACTGGTTCCCGCGGGCGTGCCGCTGACGCCCGCGGCGGTCGCCCTACTGGCGGAACACGGCTTTGATCCGGCGACCGTCAGGCCGCGGGTGCGGATCGCAGTGTTGACGACCGGCGACGAACTGGTCCCTGCCGCGGCGACGCCCGGGCCGGGACAGATTCGCGACGCCAACGGCCCGCTGCTGGCCGCGGCGATCGCCGCCGCGGGCGCCGTGCCGGTCCCCCTCGGCCACGCCGTCGACGATCGGGCCGCCCTCGCCGCCAAGGTGCGGGAGGGATTGAACGCCGACGTGCTCCTCCTCTCCGGCGGGGTCAGCATGGGCGATTACGACCTCGTGCCCGGCGTGCTCGCGGATTGCGGCGTCATGCAGGTCTTCCACAAGGTGAACGTGAAGCCCGGCAAGCCGCTGTGGTTCGGTCTGTTCGAGCGGAACGACGAACCCGTCGAGCGGAACGACGAACCCGGCCGCGGCCCGACCGCCGTCTTCGGCCTGCCCGGCAATCCGGTGAGTTCGCTGACCGGCTTCGAACTGTTCGTCCGCCCCGCCCTGCGGCGGCTGGGCGGCTGGGCGAACTGCGAACCGGCGACGGCGCCCGCGACGTTGACCGACGCCGTCACGAACCGCGGCGATCGCCCGCTGTACCGCCCGGTCCGGCTGACGGACACGCCCGCCGGACTGACCGCCACGCCGGTCCGCTGGGCCGGGTCGGGCGATCTCCGCGGCGCCGCGGCGGCGAACGGGGCGGCGCTGGTTCCCGGCGACGCCGCCCTCGCCCCCGGCGACCGCGTGGACGCGGTGCGGTGGGCGGGCTGCGAGACGGGCTGAGGAAACTTCTCCGCGCCCGAGCGATTCGCCTCAAGCCGCTCCCGCGGGGCGTCCGACAGGATTCGCACCCGAACCGTCGCGCCCGCATCCCCGGTGCGCGAACGATCCGCCGGATGCGGATCGCGGTTCCCTTTCGCCCGGAACGGACGCCCGCCGTGCTCCCCGCCGATCGCTGTCCCGCTTCCCGACGCACCCCGTTCGCGGCCGCCGCGTGCGCCGCGGCGTCAGCGTTCGCGGCGCCGGCCGTCGCGACGGCCGATTCGCAGCCGGCCCCGCAGACGATTGCCCGCACCGTCACCACCGCGGCCGACGAGACGACGGTCGCCTCGACACTCAGCTTCCGGGAAGCCCTCGACGCCCTGTACCCCGGCGGGACCGGGTTGCGGTTCGACGTGCCGGCTTTCGCCGATCCGAACGTCACCCCGCTGATCGAACTGAACGGGGCGATCCCCGCCGGTCGGACCGGCGTGCGGGTGGATCTCGAACAGGGCGGCCGCGGCATCGAATTATTGGTCAAGCCGAACGGGAACGGCCAAACCGCCGCCGGTCCGCACGTCCTCAATCCCACGTTCACCGGGTCCGGCGTGGTGGCGGTGGATCTGGGCAGCGGGTCCGCGGCGGAATTGACGCTGAACGGCCACAACGCCCACCGGCTCACGCGGGTCGTCACCGGCACGGCGGTCGCGGGCACGGACACCGGCTTCGGCCGCGGATTGCACTTGGAATCCGCCGCCGGCGGCCGGCTGACCGGCGACACCTACCTCGGCCAATTGACCGGCGACGGCACGCTGAACCTCGGCTCGCATCGCCTCGTGCTGGGCGTCTTCCCCGCAAATCCCGGCGCCGGCAGCGCCCCGGACGGGCCGGGGTACAGCTCCGCGTTCGGCGGCACGCTGGCGGGCTCCTCCACCGCCGGGCTGCTCAAACTGGGCACGGGGACCGTCACGCTGACCGGGACGAACACCTTCGGCGGCGGCGCCGCGATTCTCGGCGGGCGACTGGAAGTGGGCTCCGCGGCGGCGCTGGGGACCGGCGACGTGCAGTTAGGCAATGGGGCGGAACTGAAGCTGTTGGGCGTGCTGGACGACCGCCCGGGGCACGCCGCCGGGCCGGCCTTCCTCCGCCGACTCGACTTGGCCGCGGGCGGCGGGGCGATCGACCTGAACGGCCACGACCTGCTGCTGGGCGGCGGGGTGACCGGCGCCGGCGGACTGATCGTGCGGGGCGGCGCCGCGTTGACGCTCGCCACCGCCAACTCCCATGCCGGCGGCACCGCCGTCGACGGCGCCACCCTCGTCCTCGCCGCCGGCGGGGCCCTCGGCGGGGGCGATCTGTATCTGGACGACGCCACCTTGCGCACCGCCCACACCACCGGCTCCGTGGTGTACGGCGGGGCGCTCGCCCTCGGTTCGAAAGGCGGCACGGTCGAGACCGCCGGCGGGGGCTGGTCGGTCCTCGGCGGGGTCGCCGGGGGCGAATTGCGGAAGACCGGGCTGGGCGAACTGCGGCTGCTCGCCCCCGGCACGCACCTCGCCACCGCGGTCACCGGCGGCACGCTGGCGGTCACCGGCCTGTCCGCCCTCGGCGCCGGCACGCTGACGCTGGACGGCGGGGAACTGTTCTCCGACCTCGCCGCCGGACAGGACTCCATGATGGCGAACGCCGTGCTGCTGGGCGGCGGCGGGGGAACCGTTCGCACCAACGCCGGCCTCACGTTCGCCGGGCCGCTCAGCGGGACCGGCCGGCTGACGAAGGTCGGCGCCGGCACGTTGACCCTGTCCGGCGCGAACGCCGCGGCCGGCGGATTCCTCGTCTCCGAGGGCCTGCTGCGGGCGGACACGCAGGCGTCGCTGGGCGCCGTCCCGCTGACGCTCTCCGGCGGCGGGTTCGCCACCGGCGGGGCCGTCACGCTGGGCGGCGGCGGGTTCGCCACCACCGCCGCCGGCGGACAGTTGATCAACGCCGGCCCCAGCGCCCACACCACACTGGCGGGCACGGTTGATCTGCAGGGCGGCCTCGCGTTGAACGGCGGCGGATCGTTTCAGTTCGCCCCGGACGCCGGCTCCTTCCAGGCCGCCCCCGGCGTGCGGGCCGCGGTCGCGTCGGGCGCCACCGTGCGGGTGGACACCGTCGCCCCCACGCTGGATCTCGCCGCGGACACCACCCTCGCCGGCGCCGGCACGGTGCGGGGGGACGTGTTCTCCTCCGGCCGCATCGCCCCCGGGGCGGACGGCGTGGGCGGACAAACGCTGTCCGTGCAGGGCGACCTGACCCTGCGGCCCGGCGGCGAGTTCGTCGTCGATCACACCCCCGGCGGGTCGGACGCGCTGTCGGTCGGCGGAACCGCGAACCTCTCCGGCGGCTCGGTGACGGTCCATCTGACGGCCGCCGACGGCGCCGCCCGCCGGGCGCTCGCCGCGCAGATCGCCCAGCCGGGTTCGACCACGGACCTGACGGTCCTCACCGCCGCCGGCGGGGTGACTGCGGGGCCGACGGCGGTGCACGTCTCCGCCTGGTCGGCGACCGGGGCGGCCTCCACGGTTCCCACGACCGGCGGCGGGGCGGAGTCGGTGCGGGTTCGACTCAGCCGGGTGGCGAACGGGGCGGCGGTCTTCGCCGATCCCAACGAAGCCGCCGCCGCGGACGCCCTGTTCGCCCTCATGCCCGTGGCCCAAGGCCCGGCCGCGGACCTGTTCGCCGCCGCCCTGCTTTCCGACGCCGACGGCGCCCGGCCGGTGCTCAACGGCTTGACCGCCGCCGGCGCCGCCGGACTGGGCGGCGTCGCCCGGGCCGGCGCCGGGGCCGTCCGTCGCACCGCATTCCGCGCCCTCCGCCCCGGCCGCGTCGGCGGCGGCGGCCTGTTCCGCGGCCAAAACGACGATCTCCTCGCCGATGCCTCCGGCGGCGGCACGAACGACGACTTCGGCTTCGGCTCGTTTGAACTGAGCTCGGAGATGGGCGACAAAGAGTCCGGCGGAGTCAAGGGGGGAGTCCGCACCGCCGATGCGGGAGACACGGACTCCCAATCGGGAGTCGATCAGGCGTCTTTCACCCCGGGCGGACGCGCCGCCCGGACGGGCCGCCGCCGCGGCGAGCGGGAACTGCCGTGGGGCGGGTTTGCGGAGGGGTACGTCGTCGGCGGGGAGGTCGGCTCCGGACCGGGCGAGACGGAGTACCTCACCGGCGGGGCGGTGTTCGGCGTGGACCGCCTCGTCGCGACGGGCACGCGGGTCGGCCTGCTGTTCGGCGTCGGCGGGACCGGCTCGGACAGCGACGGCGTCGCGGACCGGTTCGAAGCCGACGTCTCCAGTTGGCAGATCGGCCTGTACGGCACGAAGACCGCCGGCCGTTGGCACGCGGCGGCGGCGGCGGTGTACGGCGGGGACCGCTACGAGACGACGCGCACCATCCGCGCCGGCGGGCAGGCGTTCGCCGCCAACGGCGAGACGGACGGCTCCAACGTGACGCTCGCCGCGGAGGGCGGCTATCGGCTGCCGGTCGAATGGCTCGACCTGCAACCGCTGGTCGGGCTCCAATACGTGCACTCCTCCCGCGACGGCTACCGCGAGACCGGGCTGGGCGCCGCGGACCTGCAATACGGCGACGCCAGCGGCGACAGCCTGCGGGTTCAGCTGGGCGGACGGGCGGCGAAGACGCTCGGCGACGAGGGCCGCTTGGCATTGATTCCGGAGGTGCGGGCGTGGTGGTTCGGGGAGGCGTCCGGTTCCGACAGCCCCGCCCCGGTGCGATTCGCCGCCGCCCCGACGCTGCCGGCGCTCACCTCGGTCGGCGACGATCCGGCGAACCAGTGGGTGTTCGGCGGCGGACTGACCGGGGTGCTCGGCCCGCACGTCCGGCTGTACGCGCACTACGACCTGCTGCTGGGCGAGGACTCCGTCGGTCACGCCGGCACCGGCGGGGCCGAACTGCGGTGGTAACGGCGGTTCGCCGTCGCCGTCTTGTTTCCGGTCCTGTTTCCGGTCCTGTTTCCCAAACGAGGAACTGTGGCCGACCGGCGAGTCGGCATCGCCCCGATCCGGTCGTGCGGCCCCGGACGGAGCGGGGACCGCTTTGCCGACGACCGGCGGATGAGATACAATTGGTTCGTTCGGGTTCGCGGCGGTTTGCGGTTCTCTCCTGTACGGGGGAATACCGCCCCCGTCGCCCCCCGCGGCGAGTTTCAGTCCACGCCCCCGCCGGCGTGCCGGACCGCCCGCCCGATGCCCTGATCCGTCCCCGGGTCTCCCGCCTCACAACATGTTCAACTCCGCTCCGATCCGCCCCGCCGGGGCGGCCGTCACCTTCGCCTGTGCCGTCGCGGCGCTGTGCGCCCCCGGTCCGTTGGAATCAGCCGCCGCCGGGGACGCCCCGGCGGCGCAGCGCGGCGCCGAACTGTTCGCCCGCGTCTGTGCGGACTGCCACGGCGGGCGCGGCGAGGGCGTGGAATACCTCTACGACCATCCGCTGCACGGCGACCTGTCCGTCGGCCAGTTGGCGGACCTGATCTCGCGGACGATGCCGGAGGAGGATCCGGATTCGGTCGTCGGGGAAGACGCCGCCGCGGTCGCCGCGTTCGCCCACGACGCCTTCTACTCGGAGGCGGCCCGGCTGCGGAACGCTCCGCCGCGGGTGGAACTGGTCCGGCTGACCCAGAGCCAGTATCGCAGCACGATCGCGGATCTCGCCACGGGCTTCACGAACGACCGCAACATCGAGGGGGACCGCGGCCTCACCGTGTCCTACCTCTCCCGGAAGGGGCCGTGGGACAAACGCCTGGCCTTCAAACGGGTCGACGCGACGGTCGATCTGCAAATCGAATCGGGCGTGCCGCAGCCCGCCGACGGCGACGAACTCGGCCCGTCGAGCGGCAAAATGCACGAGGAAGGGTTCGAGATCCGCTGGGAGGGGGCCGTGCTGCCCCCGGTCACCGGCGAGTACCGGTTCGCGGTGGATTGCTCAAACGAGGTGGAGTTCACGCTCAACGGCGCCGTGCTGGTGGACGAGAAGGTCCGCAGCGGGGAACAGACCCGGCACGAGGCGTCCGCGTTCCTGCTGGCCGGCCGGCCGGTCCCGCTGTCGCTGCGGATGTCGAAGTGGATGGGCGAGTCGTTCGGCAAAACGCCGCCGAAGTCGGCGTTCGTGGGCCGGCTGTCCTGGGTCGTGCCGCACCGCACCGAAACGGTGGTTCCCACACGCTGCCTGCTGCCGAGCTGGTATCCGCGGACGCTGCTGGTGTCCACGCCGTTCCCGCCGGACGATCGCAGCGTGGGCTACGAACGCGGCGCCGCCGTCAGCGCCGCCTGGGACGAAGCGACCAGCGAGGCGGCCTTCGAAGTCGCCGACGTCCTGCTGGAGACCGAGGAGAGCGTCCGCACGTTCCTCAAGATCCAGTCGCGGGACGCCGCCGAGAAGCAGACGGAAAAGGCCCGCGCCTTCTGCGAGACGTTCGCCGCCCGCGCGTTCCGCCGCCCGCTGAACGACGAGCAGCGGGCGCTCTACGTCGACGGCGCCTTCGCCGACGGGCGCCACTGGCGCGAGGCGACCCGGCGGTGCGTGTTGATGACGCTCAAAAGCCCGCACTTCCTGTACCCCAACCTGCACGCCGCGATCGCCGCGGCCGGCGGGGAGGCGCCGGACAATCACGATCGGGCCGCGGCGCTGGCGCTGTTCCTGTGGGACGGCCTGCCGGACGACACGCTGCGGGCCGCGATCGGCAAGAACGAACTGATAACTGCCGACCAGCTCGCCTGGCACGCGAACCGCATGAGCCAGAACTACCGGGCGACCGCCAAGCTGACGGAGTTCTTCGCGGACTGGCTCGTCCCCGAGGGCGCCGAGTGGATGGCGAAGGACGAGACCCTGTTCCCCGGGTTCGATGCCGCCGCCGCGGGCGATTTGCGCACCAGCCTGGAACTCACCGTCGCGGAGGCGCTGGCGGGGGACGCCACGGACTTCCGGGCGCTGTGGAACGCGGATCACCTGTACCTCAACGCCCGCTTGGCGACTTTGTACCGGGACGACCTTGTGGACCCGTCCGCGGTGCCCACGGACGAAACGTTCGCGAAGCTCGCCGTGAAGCCGGACCGGCGGGCGGGGTTGCTCACGCATCCGTTGCTGATGGCTGGCTATGCGCATCACCGGGTCACCAGCCCGATCCACCGCGGCGTGTTTGTTGCGCGGAAGCTGCTCGGCCGCAGTCTGAAGCCGCCCAAGGAGGCGTTCAGTTTGCTGCCCGAGGACTTCGGTGAGGAGATGACCACCCGGGAGCGAATCGCCCATCAAACGTCGGACGTGGCCTGCTCCGCCTGTCATAACCTCATCAACCCGTTGGGGTTCAGTCTGGAGCAGTACGACGCGATCGGCCGGTTCCGCTCGAGGAACGACTGCCGAAGAAGGACGGCGGCGAGGCGGTGAAGCCGATCGACGCCGCCGCCCGCTACACCGCCCCGGACGGCTCGGAGGTGGCGCTGGACGGAGCGACGGCTCTGGGTCGGCTGATCTCCGACAGCCCCGACGCCCGCGCCGCGTTCGTGGAGCGTCTGTTCCACCACGCCGTCAAGCAGCCCGCCGCGGCGTACGGGCCGGACACCCGCGCGACCCTCGCCGCCCGGTTCGAGGAGAACGGGACGGACGTCAAAGCCGCGTTCGCCGCCGCCGCGACCGTCGCCGCCCTCGGCCCCCCGCTGCTCGACGACGGCGACGACTCGGCGGCCGCCCGGTCCGCCGCCGCGGACGGACCCGCCCGCAACTAGCCCCGCCCGCACCCTGCCCCGTCCGCAACTGACCCCGTCCGCAACTGACCCCGTCCGCGTTCACCGGCCGGCCCCGTACTCCCCCCTCCCGCCGCGACCCATGCCTTCCCGCACCACTTCCCCGCTGCCCTCTCGCACGCCGTCGTCCCGCACGCCGTTTCGTTCGGCTCGTCGGGAGTTCCTGAAGAACCTCGGGCTGTCCGCGGCGGCGGCGCCGTTTGTGTTGAACCTGCCGAGCCTCGGCTTCGGCCGGGCGCTGGCCGCCCGGTTTTCCCCCGACGAAACGGGCGCCGCAGACGGGGGCGACCGCCCCGCCCCGCGGCGGTTGGTGGTGATCTTCAGCCCCAACGGCGTGATCCCCGACACGTTCTGGCCGGACGTGCTGGACCGGAAGGCGAAGGCGTACACGGAGACCGCCGATTTCGAACTGACCGGCTCCCTCGCCCCGCTGGCCCCGTTCAAGGAGCAAATGCTGCTGCTCCGCGGCGTGGACAACAAGATGCAGGGGGACGGCGACCGCCATATGCGGGGCATCGGCTGCCTGCTGACCGGCAAGATCCTGCTGCCCGGCAACATCCAGGGCGGCAGCGACACCCCGGCCGGATGGAGCAGCGGGATCTCCGTCGATCAGGAGATCAAGAACCACCTGCAAGCCTCCGCGGCGACGGAAACGCGGTTCGGCTCGCTGGAGTTCGGCGTGATGGTGCCGGACCGGGCCGACACTTGGACGCGGATGGTCTACGCCGGCTCCAACAAGCCGATCGCACCGGTCGACGACCCGCACCGGATGTTCCGCAAGCTGTACGGCCGGGCGCAGGACGACGCGTTGCTCGCGACCGTGCTGGACGACGTGCGGGCGGACCTCGTCAAGGTGAAGGGCCTGGTGGGGGCGGAGGATCGGGCGATCCTGGAACAGCACGAATCCTTCGTGCGGGAGATGGAACGCCAACTGGCGAAGGCGGCGCCCGTCGGCAAACCGGACGGCGGCGAAGACGACGCCGAACACCTCGGCCACGCCCTGCCGGCCCCGGACCCGGCGCTGGAACTGCTGAACGACCGCATCCCGGAGATCAGCGCCGCCCAGCAGAGCCTGCTGATCGACGCCTTCCGCCGGGATTCCTGCCGCGTCGCGACGCTGCAATACACCAACAGCGTCGGCGGGGCGAAGATGCGGTGGCTGGGGATCGACGAGAGCCACCACACGCTGTCCCACGAGCCGGACGGCAACGAGGACGCCGCCGGAAAGCTCACCCGCATCAACGCCTGGTATGCGGAGCAGGTCGCCGGGCTGTGCAAACAACTGGCGGACGCCCCCGAGCCGGGCCACGCCGGTTCGATGCTGGATCACACGACCGTCGTGTGGACGAACGAGATGGGCACCGGCAACTCGCACAGCCTGGACGACATCCCCTGGGTGCTGATCGGCGGCGGGCTGGGCTTCAAAACCGGCCGGGCACTGCACATGGGCAACGTGCCGCACAATCGCCTGCTGTTGAGCTTGGCGAAACCGTTCGGCATCGACCGGGACACCTTCGGCCAAGAAGATCTGTGCGCCGGCGGCCTGCTGAGCGGCCTGACGGCGTAGGCCGGTTTCCGGCAGACGCCCGCGCGTCCGGCGTGAGGTTCCGACCCGCCGCGGGCCTTCGCGCCCGCAGGCCCGCGGTCGCGCGAACCGGCGGGACCGGCAGAGGCGGCGGACAGAGCGTGCGGGATCGCCGTACGGATCGGTCCGTCGCCGCGAACGTCGCGGGGGGTGGCATGTTGTGGGGACGCACCGTTTCCCTCCCACCCGTCCCGCCGTCGTGCCGCAGGTCGCCTCGCCCGCCGGTCCCGCTTCGTCCCACACCGGGCGGGAGCTGTCGACCGCCGCCCCCCAGCCCGCCCCGAAGCCCGCATCGGCGGCCGGGGTTGCGGAACTCGTCATCCCCGACCTGTGCGCCCCGAGCGTGTGCAACGCGGAGGCCTTAGACCGTTTGACGCGCACCGCCGCCCGGGTGTTGGGGGTGAGACGCACCGCCCTGTCGATCGTCGACGGCGACCGTCTGTGGATCGTCAGCGCCGCGGGGATGCCTTCCGGCGACGTGGTTCCCGGGGACGCCGGCGTTTGCCGGACCTGTGCGGTCTCCGGGGAGGCGCTGGCGATCCGCGACATCTCCGAGGACCCGGTTCACAGCCGGCTCCCCCTCCCGGGTCAACTGGGGATCCGGGGCTATCTGGGCGCCCCGGTCGTGCTGACGGAGGAGCCGTCGCTGGGGGTGCTTTGCGCATTGGACGACCGTCCGCGGGAGTGGTCGGAGGACGACCGGGCGGCGATTCTGGATCTGGCCGCCGTCGCCGCGGACGTGATCCGGGCCGGTCGGTTAGCCGTCGCCCGCGCCGCCGCCGTGGCCCGCGCCCGGGCCAGCGAGGAACGCTTCCGCGACATCTCGGAGAGCGCCGGCGAGTACCTGTGGGAGGTCGACGGCGAGGGGCGCTTCACCTTCCTGACCGATCCGGCCGAGGACGTCTACGGCCGTCCGCTGGCGGAGATGATCGGGATGCGACCGTGGGACATGTTCCGCGTTCCGGAGGAAGCGGCACGGGTTCAGGAGTGGTTCGAAGGCGTCTGCCGGGACCGGACCCCGTTCCGCGATCTCGTCCGCCGCAGCGTCCGCCCGGACGGCGAAGAGCGGTGGATTCGCCTGAGCGGCAGCCCGATGTTCGGGGAGTCCGGCGCCCTGCTGGGCTACCGCGGCGCCGGGCTGAACATCACGGCGGAACGGAAGGCGGAGCAGGCGGCCGCCAAGGCCGACGCCCAGAAAGCCTGGGCCGAGGCCGCCGCCGAAAGCGCCCGCCGCGACCGCCACGACCTGCTGGAGCGATTCATCACACAGGCGCCGGCTTCGGTGGCGATGTTCGACCGGTCGATGCGGTACGTCACCCACAGTCGACAGTGGTTGGAGGTCCACGGCCTGCCGACGACGTTGAACCTCGTCGGGCGCTCCCATTACGACGTGTTCCCCGATCAACCGCCGCGGTGGCGGACGGTGCACGACGAATGCTTGGCCGGGGAAACCCGCCGGGCCGAAGCGGACGCCTTCACCCGGTCCGACGGCGCCCCCGGCTGGCTGGACTGGCACGTCGAGCCCTGGACGGACGAGTTCGGCGGCGTGGGCGGGATCGTGATCCTCTGCTCGGACGTCACCGCCCGGCAGTGCGGGCTGAGTCGTCTGCAAAGCGCCATGGACGCCGCGGACGTCGGCACCTGGCTGTGGGACCTGCGAACCGGCGTGCTGCTCGCCGACAGCGGCCTGCGGGCGTTCTTCGGCTTCCCCCCGGAGGCCGAAACCGTCGGGATCGAGCCGGATCGACTTTACGATCCGATCCATCCGGACGATCAGGGACGGGTCGCCAGCGGGATTCATCGCGCTTATGAAACCGGGCGGTTCGACACGGAGTTCCGCGTTCGCCCGCCCGGCGGCCCGACCCGCTGGGTGGCCGCCCGCGGCAAGGTCACCCGCGACGAGGACGACCGCCCGCTGAGCTTCCACGGCGCCGTGGTCGACATCACCGCCCGCAAGCAGACCGAGGAACAACTCCGCGACGCCAAGCAGGCGGCCGAAGCCTCCGACCGGGCGAAAAGCGAGTTCCTGGCGAACATGAGCCACGAACTGCGCACGCCGCTGACGGCGATCCTGGGCTTCGCCGACCTCTCCGCCGAGGCGGCCGACAGCGCCGCCGAGGCGGCCGACAGCGCCGCCGACGGCCCGTCTCCGACGGCTTTCGGGGAGGCCCGGGAGGAGATCGTCGGCCACGCCCGCACGATTCGGCGGAACGGGGAACACCTGCTCCGCCTCATCAACGACGTGCTGGATCTGGCGAAGATCGAAGCCGGCAAGCTGGAAATGGACCGCGTCCCCTTCCCCGTCGGTCACCTCGTCGGCGAGCTGGCCGAATTGATGCGGCCCAAGGCGGAGGCCAGCGGATTGACGCTGGAACTGGACCTCGCCCCGGAACTGATCGACCGGGCGGTGATGGGCGACCCGACGCGGGTGCGGCAGGTCTTGCTGAACCTGCTGGGCAATGCGGTGAAGTTCACCGGCGGCGAATCGGGCGGCGTGAAATCAGGCGGCGGGGCCGTCTCCCTCTCCGTCGTGCCGGTGGCCGGCCCGGACGGCGGGCGAACGCGGGGCGGCGGATTGCACGACTGGTTGGAGTTCACGGTCTCCGACAACGGCTGCGGCATCCCGGCCGACCAACTGGAACGGCTGTTCGACCCGTTTGAACAAGCCGACGCCAGCACCACGCGAAAGTACGGCGGGACCGGGCTGGGGCTGTCGATCTCCCGGCGGCTCGCGGAGCGGATGGGCGGCACGTTATCCGCCGAAAGCGTCCTCGGGCAGGGCAGCACGTTCCGCCTGCGCGTGCCCGCCCCGAAGTGCCGAACGAACCCGACGGTCGCGGAACTGGCCCTGCCTTCGGCGCCTCGCCCGCTCGATCGCCCGCCGACCGATCGCGCGGAGGCGACCCTCGAACCGAGTTCGCCGCCCAAGCCGCTGGTCGGCCGGCGGGTGCTGCTCGCCGAGGACATCGAGGACAGCCGCCGGCTGATCACGTTCCTGCTCCAAAAAGCAGGGGCGGAGGTCGAAGCGGTCTGCGACGGCCGCGCCGCCGTCGACGCCCTGCTCCCCCCCGCCGACGCCCCCCGCACCGCCGGCGGACCGGACGACCGCAGCAACGGGTTCGACGTGGTGCTGATGGACATGCAGATGCCCGTTCTGGACGGGTACGACGCCACCCGCGAACTGCGGGACCGCGGCTACCAGGGACCGGTCGTCGCCCTGACGGCCCACGCGATGGACGGCGACGCCGCGGAGTGTCTCGCCGCCGGCTGCGACGCCTACGCCACCAAACCGATCGCCCGGGAGGCGCTCGTCAACTGCGTCCTCCGGGCCGTCGCCGGCCGCTTCCCCTCACCCGCCCCGGGGCTGGGCACCCTGCCGGATCACGTTTTGGAACCTGCCGACCTCTAATTCGCGTGTCGAAGGCTCGCCTGTCGAAGGAACGCGTGTCGAAGGTTCGCTTGTCGAAGGAACGTGCGGGCGCAGCGTCCCGGACGCTTGAAGCGTCCGGGACGCTGCGCGAACGGCGCCCGTTCGTCGTTCGCCCGGCGCTACTTGAACCGCAGGTCCGCGGGGACGGGCAGTTCGTCCAGCGATCCCAGGCCGAACAGGTCCAGGAACCGGTCGGTGGTGGAGAACGTCGGCTCCGGTTTCGCCGCCGCCGCGTCCCCCGCCGCCGCCGCGTCCCCCGCTAGACTTCCCCCTCGTCGTCCGGGGTCTCCGCCGGTTTGTCGAGCCGGAGCACGCCGAGCCGGACGAGCCGTCGCAACGCCCCGCCGCTGGGCCGGTCGCGGGTGCGGTCGACGTCGGCGGCGGTGACCGGCTGGCGGTACGCCACCACCGACAGCGTTTCCAGCACGTCCGGCGGCAGCGTGACCTCGCGCGGCCCCAGCCCGTACAGGCGCCGGCGGAGCGGTTCGTACTCCGGCAACAGGGAGAGCACGTAGCCCTCGTCGGTCGCCTTGGCCCGGTACGGGCGGCCCTCGGCGTCGTACCGACGGTTCAACTCCGCGACCGCGGCGGCGAGATCCGTATCGGTGAACGTGCCCCGCAGCAGTTTGCCGGCCCGGCCCGCGGTCAGCCCCGCCCCGCCGACGAACAGCGCCGCCTCCACGACCTCCCGCGGCGTGACCCGCACCGGCGCCGCCTCCGCCCGCGGCTCCGACTGCACCCCCCCGTCCGCCGGCTCGTCGCGTTCGCCGGCCGCGTCGCCCTCGGTCCCGTCGTCACCCGCGGGACGGCTGGACGCAGGGGACGAATCGACCGTCGGCGGGCTCAATGTGAGGGACGGCCCCACCTCATCCACCGCCGCCAGCGCCCGGCGGTACGCCGTTTCCAGATCCTCGCCGTCGCCGAACGATAGCGTCCCGCCATCCTCCGGCTCCTCGTCGTCCACCTCCTCGTCGCCCACCTCCTCGTCGCCCACCTCCTTAGCGCTCGACTCCGCGTCCGCGCTCGGGTCCGCGTGCCCCGCATCCTCGCCGCCGGGGGGGAACGGGAGCAGGTGCGGCGCGTCGGGCGTCGCGTCGCCGCCTGTTTGGTCGGCAGTCGTGGGATCGTCGGCCAAAGCGAGCCCGTGGGGAGCGGGGGACGAACCGGAGCGAACCGGATCATGCGGCGGGGTCGCGGGTGTACCCCGGCGGGCCGATCCCGGGGAACCCGGAGGGAGCGGCGGCGGCGGTACACGGCGAGGTGCGCGACGATCGGCCGCGGCGGGCGGCGACGGGCGGCGCGGGGGCGGTTAGAATGCGGCGTCCCGTCTTCCCGCCCCTCCCCCCTGCCGCCGGGAGTCGCGTCGGTGCTGCCTTACGAAGCCCGCGAGAACCACGCCCGGATGCTGCACGAAGCGGCGCTGGACAGCGGCTACGACGCGAAACTCGACGACGGCGACCCGGACTACGTCCACGTGCGGCTCGGCGGCGGCGGGACGTTCTGGGAAGGCGTCGTCTACTTCCACGACTACGTGGACATGCTGCTGAAGGACCCCGTCAGCGGCACACTGGTGCCCAAGGTGATGCGGTACAGCCATCCGGAGCTGCACGAAGACATGCACGGCTTCCTGCAAACGGAGTTCCCCCGCTTCCTCCCGCCCGAAACCTGGGGCGACTGATCGGGGGGGGGGGCGACTGATCCGGGGGAGCGGCGGGAGGGCGGTCGCCCTTGCCCACGGCCGCGCGAGCGGGTTATGTCGCCGTGAACGTCCCGCCTCCCCGCGTCCCCGCGAGCTGCTTTCGTGTACCACTCCCTGCACGCCGGCCGGGGGCTCGCCGCGGCGGGGGTCGTGCTGTTCCATCTCGGCGGGATCTGCTCCGGGCCGCAGTACTTCGGCACGGACTGGACGCTCGCGGCGACGGCGCCGGGGGCCGCGGGGGTCGAGTTCTTTTTCGTGCTCAGCGGGTTCGTGATCGCGACGGCCCACCTGCGTGACCTCGCCGCCGCGGGCGGCGGCGCCCGTAAGCCGCTGCGGGAACGACTATCGCGGACGTGGCTGTTCGTGCGGCGGCGGATCGTCCGCGTGCACGTGCCCTACGTCGCCCTGTTCGCCGCGTTCGCGATTCCCGCGGTCGCGCTGGCCATGTTGCGACCGGGCACGATGCCGGAGTCCACGGTCCCGACCGACCCGCTCAAGCTGCTCGCCGCCGCGACGCTGATCCCGCTGGACCATGACTGGGTCGGCGGGGGCGTGGGCCGCGCGGCGCCGGTGTTGGGCGTCGCCTGGACGCTGCAATACGAAGCGCTGTTCTACGCCGCGTTCGCGCTCGCCCTGCTGGACCGTCGGTTGATCTGGCCGCTGCTCGCCGGGCTGGCGGCGGTCTGGACGGCCGGGCGGTGCGGGGTTGCGTTGGACTACCCGCTGGACTTCGTCGCCACGCCGTACCCCCCGCTGTTCGCCGCCGGCGCCGGCGTCGCCTGGGTGCGACGCAAGCTGACCACCGGCACGGCGTCCAGAACGACCGATCCGGCCGCCGGGGGACGCTTAGCCGCGACGCTGACGGCGGTGGGGGCCCTGGGGTTCGTCATCGTGTCCGCGGAGGCGATCTGGGCCGGCGGGGTGAAACGCGGGGGACCGTTCGGATATTGGGAGGTCTGGATCCGCGGCGTGGCGTTCGTCGTGCTGACGCTCGGGCTGGTGCTGGGCGAGGACGCCGGGTGGAAGATCGGCCGTTCCTGGGCGTCGCGGTGGTTCGGCGATCTTAGCTATGCCTGGTATCTGATCCACCAGGCGCTGTTCAGCCTCGTGTTCAAAGCGGCCGCGGCGCTGGGTTGGTTGGCCGGCGGGCTGTGGGCGATGCTGCCGCTCGCGGGGTTCGCGTTGGCGGTCAGCCTCGCCGCGGCGGCGTTGTTCCACCACTACTACGAAGTGCCCGCGGTGGCGTGGTGCCGCAAGCGATTCCTCCCCCCGCGATCGAAGCCCGTCACCAGCGAGGGCCTGCGGGTGCACGGTCTGGAGTCCGCCGTGGAACCGGACATGGGATCGGAACCTCCCGCGACGGCCGCCCTCGCCGAGCCCCCCGACGATCGCCGCGCGGCAGCTTAGGGAAGCGACCGCCCCCGCGGCGGTTGGCTGCACAGGGCGGCGAAGGTCGCCAGGATGCGGCCGCGTTCCTCCGGCGTGGGCGGCAGGAAGACTCGATGCGGACCGTCGGCGGCGGGGGCGAACGTCGTGCGGCCGTCACTCGCGACAGTCACCCGGCCGAGTGGGCTGAACCGGAAGTACCCGCGGCCCGGACGGACCGCGTCCAGCGCCGCGGTCAGGTCCCAGGTTGGTCGGGCGTGCGGCGTGGGCTGATAGAGTTGATAGCTTTCCGGCAGCGGGTGAGCGGCGGCGTAGCGGTAGTCCTGCTCGATACTCGCCGCTGGATACGGCAGGGCAACGCCGATCTCGAACCCGCTCCAATCGATCGGCGTGGGCCAGTCCGCCGCCATTTGGGCCGCCGCGTCGCGGTCCTCCCGCACGTTGTACTCAGGCCCGCCGCCGCCGAAATCGCCGGCCATCACCACCAACCGGGCAACCTTCTTGGCCGCCAAGGCGCGGCCGGCCAGCGGGCTGACGTCGTCCGGTTCGCTGTCCAGCAACCGGGCGAGGTTGGTGCTGAAGCCGACCTGCACCATCACGACGGAGCCGTCCGCCGCCCCGGCCAGCGCCCGCCGCAACACCGGCACCGCGTCCGGCGCCTCCGCGGGGTCGTGGGACAGATCGTGCGGGAACCGCGGCGTGCCGTCCGGGTTCATGGCGTTCGCGAGTTTCAGGAATCGACCCTCCGCCCGGGTCGGTCCGTTCAACACGCCATCGATCGACGCCGCCCCCACCGGCACGTCCGGCCGGCCGTAGAAGGTGTTGATCGCGTCCGCGAATGGAGCGGCCAGCGGGTGCGCCTTGGTGCAGGTGACCGCTAACAGGTCGCACTCCCCGCGATCGGCGAGCGCGTGCAACATCCCCATCGCGAGGGCGTCGTCGACGTCGTTGCCCAGGTCCGTGTCGAAGATGACCGGCGTCGGGACCATTTCTTCAGCCCTCGCCGGCGTTCCGGGCAGCGTTCCCACGCCGCAGAGCAGCGCCAACCCCGTGCCCAACCGGCTCAGCCGGCTCGCCGCACGGGGTCGGCGGCGTCGTGATTCTCGTCGAGCGTCGATTGGTCGGTTCCGTCCGGGGAGAGATCGCTGGACAGCAGTTTCGCGTCCGCCTCGCGGTGTTTGGGGCGGAAGAACTTGCGGCTTTCCAACACGCAGACCCGTCGCGGGGCGAGCCGGATGCCGAACGCCTGCAACTTCTCTTTCCAGCCGATCACGGCGACCGGTTTCTTCTTTTCCATGGCCCGCAGGCTGCGGCGGACGACGACCTCCGGATCCAGCGCCCGGCGCTTCTGCAACCAGCCCTGCACCCCGGCGACGTCGAAGAACTCCGTCCGCGTCGGGCCCGGGCAGCAGGCCGTGATCGTCACGTCGCGGTCGCGGGCCTCCGCCCACAATGCTTCAGAAAAGTGCAGCACGTAGGCCTTGCTGGCGGCGTAGGCGCCCATGTAGGCGACCGGCGTGAACGCCGCGACGCTCGCCACGTTCAGCACCGCCCCGTGGCCGCGGGCGAGCATGGGGGGGAGGAACCGGTACGTCAGGTCCGTCAGGGCCCGCACGTTCAGATCGATCATCGACAGCGCCGTGGCGCGGTCGGTGTGGGGCACGTCCTCGGCGACGGCGAAGCCGGCGTTGTTCACCAACAATTCCACGCCGTGCCCGTCCTCCGCGGCGGTTTCCGCCACGCGGCGCACCTCCGCCGGGTCGGACAGATCCGCGGCGATCACCTGACAGCGGGTGCGGTGCTTGGCGTCCAGTTCCGCGGCGAGGTCCCGCAAACGTCCCTCCCGCCGGGCGACCAGCACCAAGTGCATTCCCCGGGCCGCGAGCGTGCGGGCGTACGCGGCCCCCAGCCCGCTGCTGGCGCCGGTGATCAGGGCGCGGCGGTCGGCGTAATCGTCCAGCAACGGGGGGGCGGGCGGGGGGAACGGAACGCCCGGCGGGGGAGAACCGACGGGGCGGAACGGGGGCTGGTCGCGGAGGCGGGCGAACTTCATGCTAACGCCCGGACCGCCCCCGGGGCACCGAACCGCCCCCGGGGCGTCGGCCAGGAGCGAACCCCGTCCGCACAACCCCGCCCGCTTCCCCCATCCTCCTGTGGCTCCCCCCACCCCGCTGAGCGTCGCGCAGTGCCGGGCTGTCGATCAGGTTTGCCTGCGAGACTACGGCCTGCCCGGCGCCGTGCTGATGGAGAACGCCGCCCGGGGATGCGCCGAACTGCTGTTCCGCCTTTCGGAGGGGAACCCGGGGGCGGTCGCGATCCTCTGCGGGCGGGGGAACAACGGCGGGGACGGCTTCGCGATGGCCCGGCACCTCGCGATCCGCGGGGTCGAGGCGCACCTCTTCGCCCCCTTCCCAGAACCGCCCGGCGTGGGGGAGGAACGAGGCGAAGAACCGGGCGAAGCCGCGATGAACGCCCGCGTCGCCCGCCGGATGGGGCTGCCGTGGACGGACTGGACCGCGATGGGCGAGGGCGAACTCACCGCCGCCCTGTCCGAGGCGGCGGCCGACGGGTGGATCGTGGACGCCCTGCTGGGCACCGGCCCGACCGGCCCGCCGCGGGCGCCGATGGACGCGGCCGTGCGGGCGATTGGTGCCGCCCGTGCGGCCGTGTCAAAGGTGCTGGCGGTGGACGTGCCGACTGGCTTCGACGCCGACGCGGGAGAACCGTTCGATGTCCAATGCTGCGTACGAGCCGACCGAACCGCCACGTTCGTCGCCCCCAAGACCGGTTTCCCAGCGCCCGGGGCGACTGAATGGACCGGCGCGGTGCACGTCGTCGGCATCGGCGCCCCGCCCGCGGCGATCGCGGCGGTCCGTTAGCCCGTGCGGCCCTTCGTCCTCGACCCGCCGGATCTGTTCGCGGCGCTGGCCGGGTTGCTGCGGTCCGTGCCCGCCGGGCGGGTGACGACGTTTGGGGATCTCGCCGCGGCTCTGGGGGCGAAGTCGGCGGCGGTGTGGGTCGGCACGACCTGCCGCCGACCGCCGAGCGGTACGAAGATCGCGTGGGACGACGTGCCGACCTGGCGGGCGGTGCGGGCGAGCGGCGAGTGCGTGCTGCCCCGTCAGGCGGAACGCCTGCGGGCCGAGGGGGTCGCGGCGACCGGGGACCGCGTTCCGCTGGGGGAGGTGCGGTTCGCCGGCCTGCCCGGCGTCGGCCCGCTGCACGGCCTGATCGCGGAACAAACCACGCTGGCGGAGCGGGTGTCGCTGCAAGATGACCTCCCCCCCGGGCCGATCGCGGCGGTGGACGTGGCGTACCCCACCCCGCACACCGCCCGGGCGGCGTACGTGGAGATGACCGCGGACGCGGCGGAACCGACCTTCGCCCTCGCCGTCGAGTCGCCGGTCCGGTTCCCGTACGTCAGCGGGTTCCTCTCGTACCGCGAACTGCCGGCGTACGCGGCGCTGTTCGACCGGCTGTGCGACGACCGGCTGGGCGAACACCGGCACCGCCCGTCGCTGATCCTGGTGGACGGCAACGGCGTGCTGCACCCGCGGCGCTGCGGGGTCGCCTGCGGCCTCGGCGTGCTGGCGGACGTGCCGACCGTCGGGGTGGCGAAGAAAAAGCTGTGCGGGGCGGTGCGGGAGGACGGGCGGATCGCACTGCACGGCGAAGTCGTCGGGGCATCCGTGGTGAACCCGCAGATTCAGCGGGCGCAGGGGCCGGGGCGAACCCGGTGTTCGTCTCCCCCGGCCACCGGACGGGCGTGGCGACGGCGGTGCGAACCGCGTCAGCCTGGTTCCGCGACCACCGCCTCCCGGAACCGCTGTTCCAAGCCGACCGGCTGAGCAAGACGGGGTGACGCGGGGTCTGTCCAAACCGCTGTCGTCCAACCCCGGCGCCGTCATCGCCCTCGCTCACGCCGGCGCCGCGGTGGGGACGATCAGCAGGGGGTTGGCGGAGCGGCGGAGGGCGTCCGCGACGTGGCCTTCGCTCTGGTGGTCGCCGCGTTCCAGCGGGAGGACCACCAGACGATCGCCGGGGCCGGCGGTGATGTTCGGGGCGCTTTCTTCCCGGCGGGTCTGCAACTCGTAGGCGAATCCGCCCGCCTCCGCCGCCTTCGACAGCCCCGCGTGCAGGTTGCCGTACTCCTTGCGCAACGCCCGGGTCAGCCGTTCGTGGGAGACGTCCCCGTTGGGGTCCAGTTCGAACAGCGCCGCCCGCACGTTCTGGTAGAACTCCTCTTCCAACATCAGTTCCAGGTGCACGCCCCCGCCGGCGCTGACCAACCCGCAGGCCCATGCCGCGGCGGGGCGGGCGGCGTCGTTCTCCCCCACCACCGTCACCACGATTTTGGCGAACGGGGAGGCCCCGCCGGCGGCCGGGAACTCCCCGCTGCCCTCTTCAGGATCGTCAATGAAAAACGGTTTGACGGGGAACGGCCACCGCACGATCAACATCGGTGTCGGGCAGCGGGCCAGCAGCATGTCCGTCGTCAGCCCGGCGGAGTGCGGGCCGACGCTTTCCGGCTCCCGGCCGAACGGGCAGGGCACGATCGCCAAATCGCACCCGCTGGACGCGATCGCCGCGAGGATCTGCTCGTAGCTCTCCCCCGCGGTGCGGGGCAGCGCCCGGGCCCGCAATTCGTCGGCGACTTCAAGCGACTTGGCGTCGGAGCGGTCGCTCTCGCGGGCGTCGGCCACGTGCAGCGTGCAGCCGAAGCGGGCCTTCAGATAAGCCGCCAGCGGGGCGGAGCAGGCGTCCTGCCGGCTGCCGTCCAACACCAGCAGCACGTTCCGCGGCGTGAGCGGCCTCAGCGGGGCCACGTCCCCCACATGAGCCCGGCGGAACAGGTCCATCCCGCGGTCGAGGTTCTGCCCGACGGTGCTTTCGGACGGGTTGAACGAGGACATCGCAGGGTTCCGGAACGCACAGCGGAGCAAACCCGACGACGCTACCGGGGCCGGTCCGCCCCGGCAAGGGGTCACGCCGTTCGCCCGGCCTGGTGGTCGCGATGACGCCAGCCCGTCGAAATTTCTGCAAGCGGAACGACATGTGCAACGTCGTCCCCGTCGCGGATACTCCGCCCCACTATCGCCTGCTTCCTGCCAAACCACTCCGATATGTCACTGATCGATTGGATTCTTCTGCCGGTCTTCGGCCTCATCGTGGGAGCCATCGCCCGGTTCCTCATTCCCGGCCGCCAAAGCATGGGCCTGCTGGCGACGGCAATCCTGGGCATCGTCGGCTCGCTGGTCGGCGGGTTCCTTGGCAGCTTGTTGTTCGACGCCGGCGATGGGTTAAATTTCGCCGGCTGGATCGGCTCCGTCATCGGCGCCGTCGTCGTCCTGCTGGTCTATATCTTCGCCACGAAGAAGTCCTGACCGCTCGCTAAGCTCCGACTGTCGACTCGCCCCTTTCTGATCCTCCACCGATGACTATGCACCGCCGCCTGTTCGTTCCCGCCGCCGCCGCCTCCGCCGCGGGTCTGTTGACCGCCGCCCGCGCCGCCGCCGCTCCGCCGCCGAAGGAGCCGATCACCGGGGTCTACCGCGGCGACGTGAAGGAACTCACCGTCGAGTCGGATCTTGAGCTCACGACCGCGGCCCCCGTCGCCGCACCCGTCGTCACCAAAGCCGTGTGCGTGCTGATGCCCGTGGGCGACAGCGGCGTCTCCGGCACGCTGCACTTCGAACAGGTCGAAAAAGCGGTCCGCCGCAGCAGCGTGATCTCCGAGGCGACGACCCACATCAAGATCACCGGCGAGGTGAAGGGCCTGACGCCCGGCAAGCACGGCTTTCACGTGCACCAGTTCGGCGACATCACGGACATGGCCGCCGGCAAAAGCGCCGGCGGGCATATGGACGTCGGCGAGCACAAGCACGGCAAGCCCGCCGACGCGGAGCGTCACACCGGCGACCTTGGCAACATCACCGCCGACAAGAACGGCGTCGCCCAGGTGGAGATGACGGACAGCGTGATCTCCCTCAACGGCGCCCACAGCGTCGTGGGTCGCGGCTTCATCGTGCACGCGGAGCCGGACGACTTCGGTCAGCCCACCGGCAACGCCGGCGCCCGGGTCGCCATCGGCGTGATCGGGGTCGCCCTGGACGGCTTGAAGTAACAACGATCCTTGGCGGCACGCCCGGTTCCGACGCAACGCCAACGGGGGCGGACTCTCCCTCCAAGGAGATTTGCTCCCGAACCGTTTGACTCCGCCCCGGACAGCGCTAAAGTTCCGTACCGACCAGAGGGTCGGCCGTGACAATTGCCCCACCCCCGCCCGTCGCGGTCGGCCCGTTCTTTCCGAAGCTCGTCTCGCCTGTGCGAGACGAGCTTCTTTCTTTGGTATGCTGGCGCTGAGATCCGACGGTCTCCCCGGGAGGCGTCCCGCATGTCGAACGGCCCGGAGCCGCGACCGTACCCGCCCGACCCGCCGTTCCCCTGATCCGCCCGGACTGTTACGCCCCCGCGTATGTGGAACGACCGCCGCCTTCAGTACGACCTCCGTCCGCGCCCGGCCGCCGCCGCCGAAAGGCCGCGGGCGTTGTTCCTGAACCGGTCCTACCGCCCCGACGCCGAAGCGACCGGCCAACTCCTCACCGAGTTGACCGAAGACCTCGCCGCGGAGCAGGAGGGCGGCGAAGGAACTGATCAGACGAGCGGGTGGCGGGTCTCGGTGATCTGCGGGCGGCCGAACGCGAACCCGGACGGGCTGGCGGCGAAAACCGGCGTGACGATCTGGCGCGGCGTGACCGTCCGCCGCGTCTGGCACACGAAATGGGCCGGGCGGACGAAGCGATCGCTGACGTTGCGGGCCGTCGATTTCTGCACCTTCCTCACCGCGGCGCTGATGCGGGGGCTGTTCACGCCGAAGGTGGATGTGGTCGTCGCGGAGACGGACCCGTTCCTGTTGGCGGTGGTCGGCCGGCTGCTCGCGTGGCGTCACCGGGCGAAGTTCGTGATTCACGCCCAGGACGTGCACCCGGAATTAGGCGTGGCGCTGGGCCTGTTGAGAAACGGCCCCGCCGTGCGAGCGGTGCGAGCCGCGATGCACGCCGCCGCCCGCAGCGCCGACGCGGTGGTGACGCTGTCGTCCGATATGCAACAGACGTTCCGGGGGATGGGCGTGCCGGCCGAGCGGATCGCCGTGCTGCCGAACTGGGCCGACGCCGACGCCGTGACGCCCGTCCGCCGCGGCAACCAGTTCCGACACCGTCATGAACTGGGCGAGCCGGGCGAACCGGGGGCGAAGTTCGTGGTGATGCACTCCGGGAACATGGGTCGCACGCAGCGACTCGAAGACGTGCTCGCCGCCGCCGCCCGGCTGGCGGACGACCCCCGCATCCTGTTCCTGCTGGTCGGCGGGGGCGCCGCGGAGGAGGGGTTGAAGGCGGGGGCGGAGCGACTGGGGCTCACAAATCTCCGGTTCCTGCCCTATCAGCCCAAGGCGACGCTGGGCGACAGCCTGTCGGCGGCGGACCTGCACCTCGTGTGCACGGACGCCCGCGTCATCCCGTACCTCATGCCCAGCAAGCTGTACGGCGTGCTGGCCGCGGGCGCCCCGGCGCTCTGCGTGGCCCCGGCCGGCAGCGAACTGGCCGCGACCGTCACCGGCGATCTGCCGGGCCGCCCCCGGGTCGCCCCGTGCGGGTGGGCGTGCGAACCGGAGGACGTGGACGGATTGGTCGAAGCGATCTCCGCCGCGGCCGACCTCCCGCCCCGGACGTTGCGAGCCCTCGGCGACGCCGGCCGCAAGGCGGCGGTGGAGCGCTTCAGCCGGGCCGCGGTCACCCCGCGGTTCGCGGCGGCCCTGCGGGCGACGCTCGCCGGCACGTCCCCCGCGGAGGCCGCCCGCCCCAAACCCGCCCCGGCGGCCCCGCCGGAGAGCGTTCTAAAAACCCTGCCCCTGTGCGATCCGAGCGAAGCGGAAACTCTCCCGGCCCGTCAAGCCGCCTGACGCCGCGTCCGGCGGAGCGTCGGACTGAGCAGTCCGATGATCTGTCCGTTCTCTGGTGAGCCCGATGCGAACGAAGTCTTTGCGTCAGCCTTCGCAAGCGCCTGCGCCGCAACAGGTCGGTTCCCGAACCGCGATCCCCAGAAGGAGACAGCCGACCGCCCCCCGTCTCCGGGAACGGCCGGCCCGTCTCCGGGAACGGCCGGCCGTCGGGGGCGGCTTCTCGATCATGATCATTCCCGCCGGACAGTCAGCCGTCCGTCGCGTGCAGCAGGATCCGCCCGGCCCGCGTCGCGCCGCCATGCTCTTGCCGGCCCCATTGGGGCCGGCCAAGGCGACGCACTGCGGGGAGAAAGTCTCCGCGATGCCGCGATGATAGCGACCGCTGGTTCACCTCTCCCCCCGCGCCTCCGTGATCGGCGGGCGCTGCGGGGCTAATTCCACGTTTAATGCGACAAATCCCCGCCACTCCGTCGGCACGTCGTCCTCGTAAAAGATTGCATCGACCGGGCACTCGTGCACGCAGGCGTCGCAGTCGACGCACTCGTCAGGATCGATATACAGCATTTCAGTTCCCTCTCGAAACGCCTCCGTGGGGCAAACGGCCACGCAGGCGGTGTCTTTGCAGCCAAAGCAGGGGGCGGTGACGACGTAGGCCATGGGGTCTCTCCGAACGGTAGGATGGGGCGGGGAACCGCGGCGGTCTCCCTTCCCCCTGCCGATGCCCGAACGCCCGCGGTCGCGGACACGCCCGCCTGAAAACTTGTTGCCGTGTCGTTCGACGCCCCCTCCGACGCCCCCTCCGCCGATCTGCTCGCCGCCGCGGGGACCGGCGACGACGCCGCGGCGGAGGCGCTGCACGATCGGCTCGCCGGTCGGGCGCTCTCGCTGGCGGAGTCCCGGTTGCCGCGGCGGTTGGCCGGACGCGTCGACGCGGCGGACGTCACCCAATCGGCTTGGAACAGCCTGTTTCTCGGGGCGCAGGCGGGCCGGTCGGCGCCGCGGGGGCCGGGCGATGCGTGGCGGTTGTTGGCGAAGATCATCGTTCGCAAGGCTGGCCGATTGGCCCGTCGACACGGCGCCGCCAAGCGGGACGCGGGACGGGATCAGGCTGTCGACAGGTCTGAGCCGGCCGGGGCGAACGGGACCGCGTCGGCGGAGATTGCGGGGCGGGAGGAACTGGGCAAGGCGCTCGCGGAACTGCCCGTGGCGTCGCGGACGGCGGCCCGGTGGGTGGCGGACGGGTGGGACGTGGACGCCGCCGCGACGTTCACCGGCCGCACGCCGCGGTCCGTTCGCCGGGATATGGCGAAGCTCCGCGCCGCCGCCCGCGGGCGGTTCGAGACGCTCGCCTCGGGACCGGGCACGCTCCCCCCGATCGAACGCTACGGCGACTATTTATTGACCCGGTTCCTCGGCGCCGGCGGAACCGGCAAAGTGTATCGGGCGACATCTCGTCCGACCGGGGAACAGGTCGCGGTCAAATACCTGCGAAAGGGGCTCAGCGGGGACGTCGCCGCCGTCCGTCGCTTCCGCCGCGGCTGTGCGGCGGCGGCCGTGCTGTATGACGGCGGGGAACGGGGCGTGGTGCGGGTCAGAGGGGTGGGTCGCACGCCGGGACGCGGGTGGTTCGCCGTGCTGGATCTCGTGCACGGGCCGGACCTGCAAGCGTTGATCGACCGCGGCCCCATCGAGCCGGACGAGGCGGTGCGGTGGGCCGCGGCGCTGGCGGAGACGCTCGCCCGGTGCCACGCCGCGGGCGTCGTGCACGGGGACGTGAAGCCGGCGAACCTGTTGTTGAGCCAGTGTGCATTGACGGGGAACCCCGCCCCCGCGGCGGCGCTGCTGACGGACTTCGCCCCGCCCTCCGCGCTCGATCCGCAGAGCGGGGCGTTCGGCAGCCCGGCGTACTGCGCCCCGGAGCAGGCGGACCCGCGGCGGTGGGGCGCCGGTTCCGCTCAACCCATCGGCCCGGCGGCGGACGTGTGGGGGCTGGGGGCGACGCTGTTCGCCCTGCTGACCGGCCGCCCCCCGCGCACCGGCGCCTCCGCCGCCGTCTTGGCGACCCGGGCGGGGCGGGGGGAACCGGTTCCCCCGGTGCGTTCGATGAACCCCCGCGTCCCGGCCGACCTCGCCGCCCTGTGCGACGCGGCGCTGACGGTGCGGGCGACGGACCGCCCGTCCGCCGCGGCGCTCGCCGCCCGGTTGAGGGACCGGTGACATGCACCTCCACCAACCCGAAGCGTCAGCGAGGGCGTCGGCGTGCGCAGCACGTCGGCCGCTGGCCGACCCCCTCGCTGACGCGTCGGGTTGGTGAGCGAACCCATGCGCCCCGCGTTCCTCTTCGCCGCCCACCTCGCCGTCGGAACGGCGCTCGGCGTGTGGAACCTGTGGCGGATGGAACGCCGGCCGGCGGACCGGCTCTCCCTACTGCCGAGGGCGGGGGTGTGGAGCTATCTCGTCGGGATGTGGGCCGTTTGGTGGCCGGCGCTGCTGCTCTCCGCCGGGCTCGCCGCGGCGTGGCGGCGGGCGTGCGGGGGCGGCGGAGACGGCGATGACGAACCCGTCTCGCCGATCGCATTCCCCACCGACGCCGACGGCTGCGTCGTCCTCGGCCGGGGCAGCGGGTGGGGATCGCCGGTCGGGGCGGCGGCGCTCACGCTGTTCGCGATCGGAATGCTGATCGGCGCCTGGGTTCAGGAGGGGGAGTGGAACGCCCTCACCTTGTGGTTCATGGCGTTCACGCCGGTGATCGGCACGGTTCCCTCCGCCCTGATCCTCCGCCATTGGCGGGCGCGGCGGGACGGGTTGCGGGCCGAGGACGGACCGAACGGGCCGGTTCTCCTCTGGACCGAGATTCAATTCTGGACCCCGCACCCCCGCCGATTGCCGCTGGGCGACATCGACCGAGCCGCGACCTGGGAGAGCGACCCGATCGGCTTCGACTGCGGCCTCGCGCTGGCCCTGCACCCGCGAGCCGAAGGGCTCGGCAACGTGCCGGCGTGGCCGTCAGGGCGGGACGACCTCCGCTACACCGCGGCGTCGTTCCCCCAGTTCGACGCGGACCTGAAAGCCCTCCCGCCCGACCGGTTGGTCGTGTGGCCCGCCGGCGCCTGAACCTGGGAGCCCGCCGCCGTGCTGGCGTGGCTGGCGGCACGCGGGGTTCCGACGGAGGATGAAACGCCGGTTCCGAGTTCCACAAGACACCGACCCGAAGCGTGAGCGAGGACGTTCGCGCAGCAGATGTGGGGAGCGTTCGACGCCCCCGCTGATGCGTCGGGTCGGTGAGGAAGACCCCATGCCCGATTGGCTCGCCGCGGTCGATTTCGATCAGCCGCACAACCTGTATAACGCCTTTGAGGCGGTATGGTGGACCGTGGTGGCGGTCGCGTTGGCGTGCCGGCCGACGCCGGCCCGGGCAAGCCGGTACCGGTGGGCGCTGGTCGCCGTGCTGCTGGCGTTCGCGGCCTCGGACGTGTGGGAGTTAAAAACCGGGGCGTGGTGGCGACCGTGGCCGCTGTGCGTGTTGAAGTTCGCCTGCGGCGGGGGCGGGTCGGCGTTGGCGGTGTTCTGGTGGCGGGCGGAACGCGACGGAGACGCACCGTCGCCGGAGGGCTAGAGCAATGTGCTCAGCACAAGAGGGCATCGCTCGCCCAGCGTCCCGGACGCTCCAAGCGTCCGGGACGCTGAGCCCGCACAGGCTGCCGACAAACGGTCTAGTTCAGAACCGGCGCCGGCCCGTCCTTCGGGTCGTCCTCGGGCGTTTCGGGGGCGGACACGTCGGGGTGCGGGTGCGGCACGGCGCCGTCGTCCGGCGGGTCTTCCCCGGGGCCGGCGCCGCCCTGCCCCATCGACCATTTGAGCAGCGGCGGGGTGATGACGGTGGTCACGATCACCATAAAGACGATCGCGCTGAAGGTCGTGTCGTCCACCACCGGCACCGTCGCGGCCGAGGTCTTCGTCCCAGCGTTCCAAAGTCGAACCGACGGCCGCGAAGATCAGGCCCACTTCGCCCCGCGGCACCATGCCGATGCCGACGGCGATCTTATTGACGCCCTTTTCCACGCAGGCGAAGGAGCACACCATCTTGCCGAGGATCGCCAGCCCGGTGAACGTCAGGGCCATCATCCAGAAGCGGCTGCCGGCGAACTCCTGCACGTCGACCCGCATCCCCATCAGCACGAAGAAGATCGGCACGAACAGGGCCGTGAGCGGGCGGATGGCGTCCTCTAATTCATGCACGTCCTCCCGCTCGCCCAGCTCTTTATACTGGGCCTGCTCCAGGATCAGCCCCGCGGCGAACGCCGCCGACGATCGTCGCCAGGCCGATGGAATCCGCCAGATAGCTGAACCCGAAGCAAATCAGCAGGGCGGTGACGACCAGCAGCCCGCGGCCGCGGAGTTTGCAGGCCATTTTGAACAGGAACCGCGGGAATTGAACCGCGCCCAGCGCCAGCGCCCCGCCGAGGAACAGCGCCGCCAGACCGACGATCGAGGCCACGTCCCACCAGAACTGGTCGTCGCCGCCGGCGATCATCTCGGCGCCGGGCATCGCGAGCGCCCGATCCCGGACGAGGCTGGCGGCGATGGCCCCCTGCACCACGGCGAGGACGATCAGCCCCAGCACGTCGTCGATCACGGCGGCGCCGAGGATGATCTGGCTCTCCTTATCTTGATGCCGGTTCAGGTCCCGCAGCACCCGCGCGGTGATCCCCACGCTGGTGGCGCACAGCGTCGCGCCGATGAACGCCGGCTCCTGCCAATCGCCCGGTCCGCGGAAGAAGAACGCCTTGGAGATCACGAAGCCCAGCAAGATCGGGGCGACCACGCCGGCGATGGCCACCAGCAGGCTCGTCCAGCCGACGCGCATCATCTCCCGCACGGTGCATTCCAGCCCGACTTCGAACAGCAGGAAGATCACGCCGATCTCCGCCAGCAGCGCCAGCGTGGCGCCCACGTCGCTGGCCAGCGACCGGCTGAACGCCTCCGGATCCGGTGGTTGGAGGAAGTCGAGCCAGTGCCACCCCCCGCCCCCGGACAGCGCTCCGCTGATCAGCACGAAGTTCCCCAGCACGATGCCCAGCGCCAATTCGCCCACCACGCTGGGGACGCCCATCCGTTCGAACAGGTCGCCGCAGATCTTGCGCGCCGAACAGGATCACCACGATCGCCGCCAGCAGCGGGGCGACGATGCTGCCGTGGGCGGAGTGCTCCGCGTGCTTCTGCTCGGGGCCGTCCGATTCCGCGTCCGGCGCCGCGTGATCGTGGTCGCCGGCGTGCTCTTCGTCCGGGGCCGGGGCGACTGCGTCGTCCGGGGGAACCGGCGTTTCATCCGGGGCGTCCTGGATGTCCGGGGCGTCGGCCTGTGCAAAGACGGCCTGTGCAAAGACGGCCGGGGCGACGGGGGCGGCGGCGTCGGCGGCGTCGGCGGGGGCGGCGTCGGCGGGGGCGTTCGCGGAGATCCACCCGCCGGCGATCAGCACGGCCCCGACGACCCACGCGGCCCGCGGCCACCGCGTCCGGCGCCGGCCCGTCAACGCGCGGGACAGCACGCCCAGCACGCCGCGACGTTCGTCCGCCGACCCACGGGCGCCGGCCGACCCGGCCCGCCGGCCCGCCGCACGGTCCGCCGCACGACCCGAGCGAGTTCCCCGGCGCGACGGTCGGGGGCGGAGCGGGACTTCGACATGCGCAAGCGGCCGGGGGGATCGGGGCCGCGGATAGTGCGAAATCGCACGCCCCGCCGCAATGTGGGCGACCGCGACGTCGCCTCGGCGCCCGTTCCCGTTGCCGCCGTCCGGTCGCGGCACCTACGATCGCATCCTTCCCCGCTCCCCTTCGTTCTTTCCGAGCAGGCGGCTATGGCGTTCGAACCCCGGCGGACCCCGCCTCTTCTCGTCCCCCCGGTGGGGTCCGCGGCGGGGCCCCTGATCGCGACCGTCGCCGGGATCGTACTGCTGTGCGGGGGAACGGCGGCGGGGGACGACGACTGGCAGGGCCGCACGCCGCTGCTCGCCCCAAAGCCGACGATCCGCCCCGCCCCGGCTCCGGCCCCGGAAGGGACCGCCCCGAATGAGGGGATGCCGAATGAGGACTCGCCGCAGGGAACGACCCCGGAGACGATGGCCCCGGAGACGATGGCCCCGGAGGTGATGGCCCCGGAGGTGACGGCCCCCGAGGAAACGGCCGTTCCGGACAAGCTGCCCACGCCGAGCGGCACGCCCGCGGCGCCGATGATTCCCGCGCCCGTCGCCCCGGCGCCGGGGGAGGAACCGGAGGTCGAACCCGTGCCGGAGGTCGAGCCGGCGCCGGTCGCCGATCCCCGGCCGCCGCGGACCGGCGATCTCGTCACCCCGCCGGAGTTCCGGGCGGTGGCGTTCGCCGGGGACGACCTCGCCACGGACGTCGTTCTGCCTCACCCATGATGCGCACGGGGAGGTGGTCGTCAGCGGCCCCGGGTTCGTCAAACGGCTGCTCGACACGAACGGCGACGGCGTCGCGGACGAGGCCCAACTGTTCGCCGACGGACCGAAGGACGGCGCGCAAGGGCTCTGCTTTTTCGGCGACGACCTGATGTGCGTCGGCGACGGCGGACTGCTGCGCTACCGCGACGCCGACGGCGACGGCGTCTGGGACGGTCTCGGCAAGAAGGGCGCGGACGGCAAACCGGTCGAGCCGGAGCGGTTCCTGAAGTTCCGCACCGGCGTGGAGCACGACGTCCACGCGATCTACCGCGGCCCGGACGGGTGGTGGTATCTGATCGCCGGAAACTACGCGGAGATCGGGGCGGAGTTCATCACCCGGCCGACCTCCCCGGTGCCGAAGACTGGCCCGCTGGCCCCCAAGGGCGGCGTGCTGATGCGGCTCACCCCGGACCTGACCGGCGGGGAGATCGTCGCCCACGGGATGCGGAACGCCTACGACTTCGCCTTTCACCCCAGCGGCGACATGTTCACCTTCGACAGCGACGGCGAACGCGAGGTGACGCTGCCGTGGTACCGCCCGACCCGCGTGCTGGCGCTGATCGCCCGGATCGCACGCCGGCTGGCTCAGCCGCAGCGTCAAACGCCCCGCCGACGCCCCCGAACATGCCGCCGGTGGTCTGCGAACTGGGCCGCGGCTCCCCCACGGGGGTCGTCTGCTACCGGCACGACGGCGTTCCCGGAGGCGCTTCACGCGACGCGTGATCGTCGCCGACTGGACCTTCGGCCGCGTCTGGCCGTTGCCCCTTGAACCACGAGGCGCCGGCTACGCGACCGAGCCGGTCGAGTTGATGGCCAGCAGCGGGTTAGCCGGCTTCGCCCCGACCGCGATGAGCGTCGGCCCCGCGGGCGACCTGTGCGTCTCCGTCGGCGGTCGCGGCACCCGCGGCGGCGTCTATCGGCTGACGTACGAGGGCGAAGCGCCTTAGCCGCGACCAGGGAAGCGCTCCGCGTCGACGACGACGCGCTCCCTCCGGTCGCGGCGAACGGAGACCGATCCCGCTCACCCACGGTGCTCACCGCCCCGCAACCGCTGTCGTCGTGGAGCCGGGCGAATTGGGAACCGCTGGTTCGCGAACTCGGCCCCGGACCGCTGCGGGCGGCGGCGTTGGATCAGTCGCGGCCGGTCGGCCAGCGGGTGCGGGCGATCGAGATCCTGACGGAAAAGTACGGCGGTCTGCCGGCGAACGTGCTGCCGTTCTTCGCCGCGGACCCGGAAGCCGCGGTGCGGGCGCGGGCCTGCTTGGTCGCACGCGGTCCGCGAGCCGGCCGCCCCGGACGCCAGCGCGCTCGTGCCGTTGTTGACGGACGACTCGCCCCGCGTCCGCCGGGCGGCGCTCGAAGCGCTCGCGGGGATGACGGACTCCGCCAAAGCCGCCTTCGCCACCGCGATCGGCGCCGTCGCGGAGGACCTCGCCCACCCGGACCGGCTGGTTCGCAGCGCCGCCGGTCGGGTGATCGGGCGATTGTCGACGGCGGACCTCGCCCCGCTGGCTCGCGCCGCCGACGCCCGCGGCGACGCCGGCCGCGTGGCGTTCGCATTGGGTTACCTCGCCGCCAACCCGCGGTTCGACGACGCCGCAATCCGGCTCGGTTTGAACGTGCTGGAAAGCGACGCCGCCCCGGACGTCCGTCGCGACGCGGTCCGGCTCGTGCAGGTCGCGCTGGGCGACTACGGGCCGTCGTACGACTACGCCCAGAAGGGGAACGGGTCGGCGTTCGAGGGCTACACGGCCCGGTTCGACCTCGCCCCGCACGAGCGGGAATTGAACCTCGTCGTCCCGCGGCTCTCCCGGCTGCTCTCCCGCCGTCGGCAGGGGCGCGAGGAGGCCGCGGTCGACCGCGAACTGGTCCGCGTCGCCGCGATGATCGCCCCGTACAACCCGGTGATCCTCGGCGAACTGGCGGCCCGTTTGACCCAGGACAGCGAGCCCGCGGATGACCTGCACCACCTCTTCGCCGCCGCCCGATTGCCGGTCGAGCGATCGGCCGCGCAAACCGCGGCGATCGCCGCGGCGCTGGTGCGATTGGACGACAAGGTCGCCGCCGGCGGGCTCAAGACCGATACGAATTGGGAGCCGCGGTCTCAAGAATTGTACGACGCGCTGTTCAAACAAGACCCGCGGTTGGCCGCGGCGCTGGTCGAGCGGCCGGACCTCGGTCGTCCGGCGCATGTGGCGTTGCTGGAGAACGTGCCGGGCGATCTGATCGCCCGCGGCCCGCGCCCGGTTCGCCGCCGCCGCGACCGATCCGGACTACGACTGGAACGGCGACGTGGTCTTCCTGCTGGGCGACGGCGACGGCGGTCCGGAGCGCATCCGCCCGCTGTACGAGAACCGGGCCGTCCGCAGCGCCGTGGTGATGAGCTTGGCCGACGGGGCGAACGGAGCGGCCGGCGCCGTGGATCGGCCCTGGTTCGTGGAGGCGTTGGACAACGGCGACCTGTCGGTGGTGACCGCGGCGCTGGAGGCGCTTGGACGGGTTGCCGCCCTCCTCGACGCTGCCGGAGGCGGCGCACGCGGCGGAGTCCGGGGCGCTGGCGGCGCTGCTCCGCCGATTGGCGGACGACAAGCGGGGCCGCGGGTTGAAGACGCGAGCGGTGGAACTGCTGCGTCGGAACACCGGCGAAACGACCGCCTTCGCCGCCGTCGAGCCCACCGCCCCCGCCGCCGCCGCCGGCTGGAGCGAGTACGTCGCCGCCCGCTTCCCCGGTCTGGCGCCCGCCGGATCGGCGGCGACCGCGGGGCCGGCTGGCCCGGATCGACTGGGACGCCGGCGACGCCGTCCGCGGCGCGGCCGTGTTCAAGGCCCGGGGCTGTGCGAGTTGCCACGGCGGCCCGAGGCGATCGGTCCGGACCTGTCCGGCGCCGGCTCCCGGTACGGCCGCCGCGACCGCTGGACGGCGATCCTCGACCCCTCCCGCGACGTGCCCAGCCGGTATCGCACGGAGGTGATCGTCACCGCCGACGGCAACGTGCTGGAGGGGTTGGCCGTCTACCAGAGCGTCGACGGCGTCACCCTCCGCGACGCCCAGGGCCGCACCTGGCGGGTGGAGTCGAAGGACGTGCTCGAACGCAGCGTCGGGGCGAACTCCCTGATGCCCAGCGGCGTGATGGACGACGCCGACGACGCCGACTGGGCGGACCTCGACGCCTACCTGCGAAGCCTGTGAGCGTCCCCAGCGGTCGCGGCTAGAAGCTGTACCAACCCGACGCGGCAGCGAGGGGACGCGGCGCAGCCCGCGTCCCTGAACTCCAGGAAAAACCGGCGGACGGCCCTCGCTGACGCTTCGGGTTGGTCGAGGGGAAACCGCTTCTAGAGCGCCCCCCGCACGTGCAGCGCCGTGGGCGCCGGTACGTCGGGGAGTTGGAAGGTGCGAACGAACGTCAGTCCGCATTTCTCCAGCACCCGGCCGCTGGCGACGTTCGCCACCTGCCGGATCGCGACCGCGGGGCCGCGACCGACGCTCACCGCCCGGGCCGCCTCCGTGGCGAACCCCCGGCCCCAGTACTCGCGGGCGAATCGGTAGCCCAGCTCCGGGGTCGTCGGGTCGAGGTCCAGTTCGCCCGCGTGTTCGAACCATTTTGCGTCTCCCACCGGCCGGAACAGCGCCCACCCGGCGAACGGTCCCGGCGTGCCGTCCGCCTGTTTGGGGTGCACCCGCCACGCCCCGAGCGTCGGGTGATCCGCGTACAGGCGAAACCGCGGCAGCGCCTCGGCCTCGTACCGCTCCGGCGGCGGGGGGCCGAACGGGCCGACGTACACGTACCGCACGACCTCCGGATCAGCGTCGAGCGCGATCAACCGCGGGGCGTCGTCCGCTTCGAACGGAACCAGGTGCAGGCGTTCGGTCTCCAAGGCGCCGGCCATCAGAATCGCGTCATCAGCAGGATTGCAGGATCAGTAGTGCGGCGGTTTCTGGGCGCGGGGGTCGGTGTCTTCCGGCTCTTCGGCGAGGCGTTCGAGGCGGCCCTCGAACCGCTCGATCCGGCGGTTCAGCGTCGACAGTTCCGCGGTGTGGGCCAACAGCACGCTGTGCATCTGGCCCAGTTCGTGTTGGAGATGGGACAGCAGCGTTTCGACCGCGGTCGAGCCGGTCGTTGAAGTGCGGCTGGTTCACGGCAGGAAGCCGCGTTCGCGCATCTCGCCGATGTTGCCGGGGGCGCTGTCCATGATGCACTCCGCGGCGTAGCGGACCAGCGCGACGCCGCCCAGCCCGTGCGGGGCGACGAGAATCGCGGTGCGGTCGTCCTCGTCGACGATCTCTTCCTTCGAGCTGCTCGACCACCGTTCTCCGGGCTGCGGGCGACCACGCCGCGCTTGAGCCGGCGGTGGCCGAGCTTCAAGTCGCCGAACTTCACGCCGCGGCTCATCAGGAATCGCACGACCTCCTCGCCGTCCTCGTCGTCGCCCATCGCCCCGTCCCACGGGTTGCTTCCCCGCCGCCGCCGGGGCTGTTCGGGTAGCCGTCGTCGTAGCCGTGGCCGGGGTCGAAGGAGGGGCCGTCGTCGTCATCGTCGGCGAAGAAGCCGCGGAACTGCGGACCGGCGTTGCCGGGGGTGATGATCGTCGGCCGATCGACGGTGATCTCCCCCTCGACCACGCCCACGGCGGCGCCGCGCGTCCTCCGGTTCGAGCACCAGCTTGTACGGCAACGTCGTCGCCCCGAAGGTGAACAGGTGGAACGGCGTCTTCCGCACCACATGCACCGCCCCCCACAGCTTCATGAACCCCCGTGGATCGTCGGGCAGGTGGAAGTCCATGCGGGGCGGGCGGGGGGTGAGAGGGGCGGACGTGCGGGGCGTTCGCGGCGCAGGGGACCAGTGTACGGCCCGACGGGGCGGGCGTCTGCCCGCGGCGCCCTGTCTGGCGGCGGCGCCCTGGCTGCCCGCGGCGCCCTGGCTGGAGGCGACGGGCTGGCTGGAGGCGACGGGCTGGCTGGAGGCGGCGGGCTGGGGACAGCGTGTGCGTCAGGACGGCGGGGCGGGGTGAACGTGGACGGGGCGGCGTGCCGATAGCAGGGGGGATGCCCGCGCCCCTGCCCCGCCCGCTCTCCCCCCGCCTCGCCCGATTGCCGGTGCCGGTGACGGTCCGTTTGGCGGAGAAGCGGGTGCCGCTGGCGACGATCCGCAATCTCGTCCCCGGGGCGCTGCTGAGCTTCGAAAAGGACTGTCTCGCCCCGCTGGATCTGTACGTCGCCAACCGCCGCCACGCCGTCGGCGAGGCGGTGAAGGTCGGGGAGCACTTCGGCTTGAAGGTGACGGACATCCGCGGCGGCTAACATGGGGCGAACCGCTCCGCCCGCGCCGCCGCCCATGTTGTTCGTCCTCGATAATTACGACTCGTTCACGTTCAACCTCGTGCAGCGATTCGGGGAGATCGACCCGTCGCTGGACGTGGTCGTGGAGCGGAACGACGCCGTCACGCTGGAGCGAGATCGCCGCGCTCAAACCGGACCGCATCGTCGTCTCCCCCGGCCCCTGCACGCCGTCGGAGGCGGGCCTGAGTAAAGCGGTGATCGAACGCTTCGGCCCCCGCGTGCCGATCCTCGGCGTCTGCCTGGGCCACCAGAGCCTCGCGGAGGTCTACGGCGGAACGGTCGGCCGGGCGAAGCGGCTGATGCACGGCAAGGTCAGCGAGGTGCAACCACACCGGCCGCCGGCGTGTTCGCCGGCTTGCCGGATCCGTTCACCGCGACCCGCTACCACAGCCTCGACGTGCCGGCGGACTCCCTGCCGGACTGCCTCGAAGTCACCGCCTGGGTCGACAGCGACGAGTACGGCCGCGAGATTATGGGTCTGCAGCACCGCGAACACCCCGTCCACGGCGTGCAGTTCCACCCGGAAAGTTTTCTGACCGAGGCGGGCGTGGACCTGTTGCAAGAACTTCTTAGAACTGCCCGCGGCGACGTGGGGGTAGATCACGAATCCGAAGCGTCAGCGAGGCTAGCGGTTTTCAATCTGCTTGCGCTCCGGGCGCACGAACGCGGAGCGTCCGGCGAGAACGGCTCATCGTATGCCGGCGGCGCGCGACGCCCTCGCTGACGCTTCGGGTTGGTATTGAACAAGTGTCCTAGCGGCCGCTCCGCCACCCAGCCCTCACCCGCTCCTCCAACACGTCCAGCGGGACGGCGCCGGCGCCGAGGACGAAGTCGTGGAAGGCTCGGACGTCGAAGTCGTCGCCTAACTCCGCCTCGGCGAAGCGGCGGAGTTCGTTGATCTTCAACTCGCCCGATCTTATACGCCAGCGCCTGACCGGGCCAGGCGATGTAGCGGTCGATCTCGTTGACCACGTCCAGCCGCGTCTTCGGGGCGTTGGCGAGGAAGTAGTCGATCGCTTCGGTCGCGGGTCCATTGCTTGTGGTGCATCCCGGTGTCCACCACCAGCCGGACGGCCCGCCACATTTCATAGGTCAGCTGGCCGAACCGGGCGTACGGGTCGTCGTAGACGCCCAGTTCGTCGCCCAGCTGTTCGCGTGTACAGCGCCCAACCTTCAATGAACGCCGTATAGCCCGCCGTACTTGCGGAACGCGCGGCAGGCCTTCTAGTTCGATGCTGCGGGCGATCTGCAGGTGATGTCCGGGGACCGCCTCGTGCAAGCTGAGGGCGGCCATCTCCCACTTCGGGCGGCTCTCCGGCTGATAGAGTGTTCACGAAGAACGTGCCGGGCCGGGTGAAGTCGGCGCTGGGCTCGCGGTAGTAAGCCGTCGTGGTGTCCGGGGCGATGTGGGCGGGGATCGCCTGCACGTCGTAGGGCGTCCGCGGGCAGCGTGCCGAACAACTCCGGCAGCTCCGGATCGACGGTGCGGATCAGTTCCCGATACCCGTCCATCAGCTCCGCGGCGGTGCCGTAAAAGAACTTCGGGTCCGTCCGCAGGTGGGTGAAGAACGCCTGCAAATCGCCGTCGAAGCCGACCTCCTCTTTGATCTTCAGCATCTCCCCGCGGATGCGGGCGACCTCGGAGAGACCGACGGCGTGGATCTCGTCCGGCGTGGCGTCGGTGGTGGTGAACTTCCGGCAGAAGTGTGCGTAGCACCGCGGCCCGTCCCAGAACCGCACGCGTGCCGTCCGGACCCTGTCCTTCGCAACCATCTCCGGCCACTGCCAGAGCCGACGCGGTCGTAGCAGGCGGGCAGATAAACGCCTTCGAAGTAGTCCAGCATCCGCTCGTACGCCGGGCACGACGGTTTGCGCGATGCCGATCTTCGCCGCCGCCCGCAGCTTGGTCGGCGTCCTCCGCCGCGATCCCGGGCATGTCGCGGAACGGCTTATAGAACAGGCTCGTGGCGGGATCCTCGCACGATCTGGGCGCGAATCTGCCGCGGGCAGTCGGCTCATCACGACCCGCGGATGCGTGCGGCCGGTGTGACGCCCTCGGACAGCAGCGCCAGCGTGGCGTCCATCTTTGTCGCCGAAGGCGTTGATCCGCGTCAGCCAGTCGTCGTAGTGCTTGACCGTCTCGAACGGCAGGCGCGTCGGCGAGGCTGCCGCGTCCTGAATCCCCTCCCGGGCGCTGATCGGCAACAGGTGCCAGCCGGTGTTCCACTCCGCGATCTGCACGGCCAGATCGCGGCGGAACAGCGTGAGGTTGAGCGCGGCGGTGTCGTTCAGTTGCGAGGCGTCGATCGCCGCAGCCCGATCGGCGAACGCGATCCGATCCGCGTGACGGCGGGTGAGGGCGGCGAGCGAATCGTCGTTCCAGCGGTCGTCGTGTCCCGGCAGGCCGAGGTAGCTGGCGGTCTCCGGAGATTCTCCAGCGTCCAAGCCCAATGATCCGTCAGCAGGGCGTCGAGCAGCGCCGCGGGCTCCGGTGCGGCGTCCGCCGCGGCGGCGCCGGGTTGCGGCACGTCGCCGGGTTGTGGAGCCTCGCCGGATTGCGGGGCGAGGGCCAACAGCACGGTCAGCAGCGGCGTAGCAGTCAACGACATCCGAGTCTCTTCTCCGTCAGTCGGGGCGGGTGCGATGCGGGCCGATCCCATGCTACCGTCCCGCCGACGCCTCGTCTCCGCCCTCGTTCGCCCTCCGACCCGCCCCCGCCCCCCGTGACGCTGCTGGTCGACGGACGTGACGAAGTCCTACCCGGACCCCGCCGGCGGGCCGCCGGTGCGGATCCTGGACGTGCCCCGCTTCGCCTTGGCGAAGGGCGAACAGGCCGTGCTGCTGGGGGCCAGCGGGGGCGGCAAGACGACGTTGCTGAACGTGATCGCCGGCCTGACCGCCCCGGACGCCGGGCGGGTGGAGATCGGGGGCGTGAACCTCACCGGCGCTGCCCGAGGCCGCCCGCGATCGGTTCCGGGCGGAGCGAATCGGCTACGTCTTCCAGACCTTCCACCTGCTCGGCGCGTTCACCGCGCTGGAGAACGTGCTGTTGGGCATGAGCTTCACCGGAACCCGCGGGAAACGGGCGGGCCGGGCGGCGGCGGCGGACCTGCTGGACCGCGTGGGCCTGTCGCACCGGGCCGGCAACCGGCCGTCGCAGCTGTCGGTGGGCGAGCGGCAGCGGGTCGCGGTGGCCCGGGCGCTGGCCGGGGAGCCCATGCTGATGCTCGCGGACGAACCGACCGCCAACGTGGACGTCGCCCACCGGGACGCCGTCCTCGACCTGCTCCGCCAGACCTGCGAGGAGCGCTCCGTCGCGTTGCTGCTGGTCACCCACGACCGCGAAGCCGCCGCCCGCTTCGGGCGGGTGGAGGATTTGGCGGCCATTAATCGGGTTGTTTCCGAGGCTGACGGCGGGGGAGAGAAGGCGGAGGGGCCGGCGCCCGCCGCCGTCTGACCGCCCGCCCCGCAACCGCCTTCCGCCTTCGCCCTTCCTCCTTCTGCCTCAAAGATGTCCCCCCTCGTCATCGCCTTCAAGAGCGTGAAGAACCGCGCGTTAGTGACGGCGCTGACGGCGCTGTCGGTCGCGCTGGGCACGATGCTGGTGGTCGCGGTGCTGAGCACCGCCGCGGTGGTCGATCAATCCCTGTCGAAGCCGGCGACGTCGTTTGATCTGATCCTCGGTCCGAAGGGCAGCGACCTGCAATTGGTCCTCACCACGCTGTACCGGATGCCCGCGGCGATGGAGCCGCTGCCGTATCGATATTATCAAGAACTGCGGGCGGAGATCGACCGGCCGAACGGGCGATTCACGGACGCCGTCCCCATCGCCTTCGGCGACACCACGCAGGAGGGCGGCTTCCCGATCGTCGCCACCGACGGCCGATTCTTCCGCGCCGGCGTCAATCGGGACGAGCCCTTCCGCGTGGTCGACAGCGCCCGCACGCTGGGGGCGGAGTCCGGCTTCGAAGCGATCGTCGGCTCCGAGGTCGCCCGGGCCAACGGTTGGAAGATCGGCGACAGTTTTAAACTCGTGCACGGCGCCGCCGACGATCCCGGCGCCCACGTCCACCACGAACTGTTCAAGATCGTTAATATCCTCCTGCCGACCGGCACCGCCAACGACCGCACCGCGTTCGTGCATCTCAGCGGGTTTTACGCCGTCAGCGGCCACGACAAACCCCTCGCCGAGGGCCTGAACCGCTGGCGAGCCTTCAACGGGCAGCCGGAACTGGCGGGCGACGAGTTGGAACAGGAACTGTATCGAATCCGCTCGACCGGCGTGGGCGAAGGCACGCCGGACCTGCAAAAGGAGGTCTCCGCGATCTTCGTGAACGTCAAAGGCGACCGCGAAGCGAATATGCGGGTGCCGATCGTCGCGGCGCAGATCAATGAGGGCTTCCAAGTCGCCGCGGTGAACCCTGCGGGGCCGGTGTCCCGGTTGCGGCAAACGTTTCTCGCCCCGGCCCAGAAGGTGTTGGTGGCGTTAAGCGCGCTGGTGGTGGTGGTCGCGGGGGTGGGGGTGTTCGTCAGCTTGTATACGACGCTGTCGGACCGACTCACGGAGGTCGCCGTGCTGCGGGCGTTGGGCGCCCAGCGGGCGACGGTGTTCGCGGTGGTGTTGTTGGAGGCGCTGGTCGTCACGCTGGCCGGCGGGCTGCTGGGATTTTTCCTGGGCCACGCCCTGACCTTCGCCGTGCTGCCGTTCCTCCCCGCCGGGTTGGTGATCGACCCCTGGGCGGTGCGGTGGGAGGAACTCTGGCTCGTGCCGGGGCTCGCGGTGTTGGCCGCGCTCGCCGGCCTGCTGCCCGCCGTCCGGGCGTACGGGGCGGACGTGGCGAAATATTTGAACTAGTGTCCTGAGTTGGAAGTTTCGTTGCGCATCTTACGAGGGCGGGTAGGCTGCGGTTTTACGCAATTCGGAGCCCCAGATGCCCGGGTCCAAGCCGAAAACCGAACTGGTCGTGACCGACGCGCAGCGGGCCGAACTCACCCGGCTGGCCCGCCGCCGCAAAACGCCCCGGGGCTTGGCCCTGCGGGCGGCGATCGTGTTGGCTTGCGCCGACGAACCGTCGATCGTGGCTGCGGCCCGCCGCCTCGGCGTCTCGCGGCCGACCGCCACGCGGTGGCGGGAGCGTTTCCTCGAACACGGGCTGGACGGACTGACCGACGAGCCCAGAAGCGGAGCCCCGCGGAGGATCGGCGACGACCGCGTCGAGGAGGTCGTCAGGACGACGCTGGAGGAAACCCCGCCGAACGCGACCCACTGGAGCACGCGGAGCTTGGCGAAGCGGCTGGGTCTCAGCCAGAGCGCCGTCTCCCGGATCTGGCGGGCCTTCGGGCTGCAGCCGCACCGCAGCGAGACCTTCAAGCTCTCGACCGACCCGTACTTCGTGGAGAAGGTGCGGGACGTGGTGGGCTTATACATGAGCCCGCCGGCGAACGCCGTGGTGTTCTGCGTGGACGAGAAGAGCCAGTGTCAGGCGCTCGACCGCTCCCAGCCCGTGCTGCCGATGACGCCCGGCCGGCCGGAGCGGCGGACGCACGATTATTTCCGGCACGGGACGACCAGCCTGTTCGCGGCGTTGAACGTGAAGACCGGGGAGGTGTTCGGCCGCTGTCGGCGGCGGCACCGGGCTCAGGACTTTCTCTCGTTCCTCCGGCAGCTCGACGCCGCGACCGAACGCGACCCCGGGACGGAGATCCACTTGGTGCTCGACAACTACGCCGCGCATAAAACCGCCGCCGTGAAACGGTGGTTCGCCCGACGCCCCGAGTACCGCCTGCATTTCACCCCGACGGGGGCGAGCTGGATGAATCAGGTCGAGCGGTTCTTCGCGGAACTGACGAATAAACGGCTGCGGCGGGGCGTGTTCCGCAGCGTGCCGCAATTGGAGCGGGCGATCCGGGACTACGTCGAGGGTCATAACGCCGACGCCAAACCGTTCGTCTGGACCGCCGACGCCGATCTGATCCTTCGGCGGGTCGAAGCCGTCTGCAACGAAACTTCCAACTCAGGACACTAGCAGGGTTTCAAGTTCACGCCGGCGTCAGCGCGCCCGCGTCGTGATCGCCCCGTCCGTCAGCCGGATCGCGAACAGGGCCTTCGCCCGCGGGTCGGCGAAGAGCAGCCGCGGCGGGTCGGTCGATCGGTCCAGGCAGAGCCCCGTCGGCCCGATCAGCGGCGCCCCCGCGGCGAGTTTCACCGGCGCCGCAAACCGCCCGCCGGGCGCCGGCGCCAGCTTCCAAACGCACGCCGCGGCGTTGTCCGCCACATACAACGCCCCGTCCGACCCCAGCGCCGCGGACTGCGGATTGCGAAACGGCCGCCCCGCGACCGCGACGGTCATCGTCCAGAGGCCGTCGTTTAACAGTGCGTTGACCGGCGGCACAAGCCGCCGAACGGCGTCGTCATTCGAGGTCACCGCCCACAGCCCGCCGTCCGCGGCGAGGCAAAGTCCCCGCACGCCGGCCAACACCGCGATCGGCGCCGGCGGCTCGCCCGGGGGGATCCGATAAATACGCTGCGATTCAAGGTCCGCGACGAACACGGTCCCGTCCGCCGCCACGGCGAGGGCCGACGGCACGCCGATCGGCCCGGGCTCGTCCCCCCGCGGCCCGTCCCCCCGCGGCCCGTCCCCCCGCGGCAAGAGCGGTGCGGCGGGCGGTTCTTTGATCGTCGGATCGAGCTGATAAATCATTCTCGTCGCGGAGTCGCCCACCAGAACGGCGCCCCCCGGAAACGCTGCCGAGGCCGCCGCGACGGCGACGCACCGCGGGGCGTTCAGCGGGGTGCGAAACACGCGACCGCCGATCTTAAAGAGCGTCGGTCGCTCCGCATCCGCCCCCACACGCCACACGCCGGGGGTGCCGCGGTCGACGAGATAGATCGTGCCGTCCGCGGCGACGGCACAGGCCAGCGGGGACTTCAATGCCCCATCGCTCACAGCAGCCGGGACGAACGCCACGGCGAGTAGCAGGGCGCACGTCACGGCGAGGCGTCCCGCAGCGCCCGCCAGAAGCCGCGGGCGTCGCCCGGGCGGGTTTGATACTCCTCAAGATACGCCCGCAGCGCCGGGGTGTCGGGGAACGGCTCGTCCGGCGGGGGCGGGTAGCGGGTCATCGCGGCGTGCGGCATCGGCAAGACGCCCTGCCCGTGCACCGTGTGCAGGTTCGCGTCTTTATCATATCCGATCGAACTGATCACGAAGTCCCGCGTCCACCCGTCGCGCACCTGATCGGCGGACAGCGGCGGGACCGCAAATCGCAACGCCAGTTCGTCCCCGCTGGCGAGCGCCGCTTGACGGTCGTCGGCCTCCGTCAATAACTCCCGCACGTCGCCGTACCGGGTGAACGGCCCGGCCATCGGCGGCCACAGCGGGGCGGGGTCGACGGTGTGATAATCAAACCGGTCCGGCCCGTGCCCCGCCTCCGGCCAACTGCGTGCGGAGAATCCCCGGTATCGCAGTTCCGCGGACAATAACTCCGCCGGCGTCGTTTGCGTCTCCACGTCGCCCGGCACGCACCAGGCGGCCCGGTCCCAATACAATTCCTGCGTCCCGCTGAGTCGCACCTTGCGGTGCGCGGAGGGGAAATCCGGCAGCGGCAGGGCGATCGTTTTCGTCTTGCCCCCGGGAAAGCCGGCGTTGGGCAGCACGGGCGCCCACCCGTCCGCGGTTTCCCCGTCCGCGGTCTCCATCGACAGCGCCGGCGGTCGCGGACCGCCGCGGTCCGGATGCTGGGACAGCGCCACGTTAATGCCCGTATCCGTCGGAAACACCCACCCGGTGAGCAGCAACACGGTCCCGCTCGCCGGCGCCCCGGCGAGGTCCAGTTCCAACGTCCACGGCTCCGTGAACCCCTGCGTTCGCTTCGCATCGAACGGCTGGAGATAGTCCTCGTCACGGGTTCGCACCGTCTCTAAAACGTCCCGCCACCCCGCCTCGTCGGAGCCAAAGGGGCCGCCGGAGCGGACGCGGGCCGCGGCGGGGGCGTGCAGGGCGTTCGTCGCATAAAGATGCGGCTGAACCAGCTCCGGCGGGCCGACCTTCTCGTTGGTGAAGACGTCCGTGCCGGGCGGGTGATCGACGCAGGTCAGCGAGAGCCGGTCGAAATATTCCGCCTCCCACAACTCGCAGCAGACCCGCAGTTCATACACGCTTCCGAGCGGCCCGTCGCGGGGCTCAAGGGCGGCGCCGTCGATTTTGACGTGCTCCCAGGCGCGGGTGGGGGCGAACACGCCCTCGGCCAATTGCAGCCCGATCGGGGCCGCCCAGCAGAGATCCGTGGCGAAGGCGAACCGTTCGCCGTTCCATGTGTAAAGATATGGACAGGACCCGCCGAGCTTTTGCGGGTGCAGGATCGTTCCGGTGGTCGGGTCGCGGATCACCTCGGGGATGCCGTTGGTCCACAGCACGCGCAGCGCCTCGCCCGCGGGTCGCTGATTCCCCGCGGCGGCGTCGTCGGGTTTCGGGCCGAGGCCGAAGTGCGTGACTGCGCTTCGTACGATCGCAGGTTGATAGATCGGCCCCCGACGCAGTTCCAACAGGCTGCCGAGCCCGAGGTGATTGCAGCGTTTCGGGTCCGTGCCGTCGTGGTCGAACTCCGCCCGCAACGCGATCCGCAGGGAGGCGTTGGCGTTTCCGCCGCGGTTCTCCCACAGCACGACCCGCCCGCCCGCCGGTTCCTCGGACGTGAGCGCCACGAGATCAAGGTCGCCGTCGCCGTCCAGATCGCGGGCGAGCGCGTCTCGAATAGGATTGGCTGTCTCGAGACGCTTCGGCAGGCGGTCGGACACGTCCGTCCAGCCGCCGGCGACGCTCCGCCACAGCCAGGTGCCGGTCGGGCCCCAGCCGAGCAGATCGACGCGGCCGTCGTTGTCGTGGTCGACGCCTCGCAGCCGGGTCGCGGGAACCGTCGCGATCGTTCGCGGTTCGCCCCACGATACCCGGCCGGGGGCGGGGGTGACGGAGGGGTGCAGCCGCACCCGGGCGCCGTCCGCCACGGCGAGATCCCAACTGGCGTTGCCGTCCGCGTCCAGCAGTTCAAACCCCGCCGGCCCCCCGCCGATCCCGTCGGCCCCGTCGGCGCCCTGCGGAACCCGTGCCCGGAACTCCCCGTGCCGCAGGTTCTCCCACACGCCCACCGGCGCCGCATCGCCCGCGGTTCCCAGCAGCAGATCGAGGTCCACATCCCGGTCGAAGTCCACCGCCAGCACGTCCGTCACATCGATTGGTTCGCGTCCCAGATCCGACCGGCCGGTGCGGTTTTCAAAGGTGACGTTCCCCCGGTTGAACCACAGCGACGGCCCCGCCGCGGACAGCACGACCAGATCGAGATCCCCCTCCTGATCGAGATCCGCCGCCGTCATATCGGTCACGCCGACGAGCGCGCTAAACGCCTCCTGTTCGGAAAACGGGAGCAGCGATCGACCGCCGTCCGCACGCCGGCGGTTCTCTAATAACAACACCCCGCCCGGCCCCCACAGCACGAGGTCCGGGTCGGCGGTATGGGCGCCAAGTGAACCGGCGTCGGGCGATGCGGCGGCTTGGCTGTCGAGATCGAGGTCCGCGGCGGTCACGCCAGTATAGGAGCCGGAGTCGACGTGATATCGCGTTGTTTCCGCCCACGCCCCGTCGTCGTCGCGGCTGTGGACGGTCACGGCGTCGGCCGTCAGCAGGATTAGTTCCTCCCGCCCGCGGAGATTCATATTCGCCGCGTCCAACGCCAGCACGCCCGCGACCGGCGGCGCCGCGGCCGGACCGGCGAACGGTTGATAACTGACCGGAATCGCCGCGGGGTCCGGCGTGCGGGCCAGCCCCGTTGCCTCATAGAACGCCGGCGGGAGATCGGGGGCGAGAAAGTCCAGCGCCGTCCGCTCCACCGCCAGCCGGTCCGCCCGCACGACTTCTTCGCTGCGGAGCACATTGAATAATTGGGTCGCCGATCGCCGGGCGGCGGGCCAGTCGCCGGCGGTCGCGGCGGCCTCGCCGGCGTCGATCAGAGGGAAGATCGCCCCGTCGTGCCGCTGCGCGAGCCCGTCCATAGAGGGGACGAGGCGATCATGGAGAGCGGCGAAGTGGCGAGCGGCGTCGCCGTTCTTCCCTCCAGCCGTCGCCCGCAGGGCGTTTAGCAGAATCCATGTATTGCCCGGCTCCAATTCGACAGCCCGCTTCCAGTCGGCGATGGCGTTCTCGCGATCCGCCGGCCGATTGTTTCGGGAGGAGACCTCGGCCAACCGGACCAGAGGCCAAGCCTGTCCGGGGGCGTTCTCGGCACAGCGGGCCAGCGCCGACGCCTCCAGCCCGTCGTTCCCGGTGGCCGCGATGAGGCGGCTGATGAGGTACGGCGCCGCCGGGTCGTTCGGGGCGTGGGTTTCAAACGCCCCCGTGGCCTCCGCAGCTCGTATGAACCACGCCGATCGCTCCCCTGCCTGGACGGCGTGGCCGGACTGCGGGTCGATCGCCAGCACGGCGCCGACCGCCCGATTGCGGAGCGCCGTCGCCCGCACGCCCAGCCCCGCCGGCAGCGGTTCGTCGATCAACTCGACCAGCAGCGGATCCGCCGCGGCCGGGTCGCCGGCCTCCAGCGCCGCGACCGCAGCGTTGTGCATCCGCACCAACGCCGTGGCCCGTGCGGGGCTCGGCACGGCCGGCCCGCTTCCCCACCAGATCGCCGCGGCCGTCCCCGCCGCCACGCACGCCCCCGCGATCAGCAGGACGAGCGAACGGCGGCGGGCACGGGCGGTCACGGGCGCACCCTGCCGGACGCGGGGCGGGCTGTCCATCGGGGGCTGTCCGAACCGCCCCCGCCGCGGGAAGATGACGCGGTGACCGCCCCGTACCCCCGCCCGTTGCCGACTGCCCGGCTCGCAGTCGGGCTGTGCCTCGCGCTTGGCATCACAGGCTGCGGCGAGCGAGCGAACCCGACGCCCGTTCCCCCCCTCAAGCGTTCGCCACCGTCGGCTGCGGTCGAAGGCACATCGCCCGGCCCGGCATTATTCTCGGACGCGACGGAGGGCGCCGGTCTGCTCTTCACCCGCTTCGACAGTCGCGCGCCGGACGCGAACGGCCGGATGATCGGCGGGCGGCGGATGCACGAGTGGACCGGCGGCGGTGTGGTCGCCTTCGATTACGACCTCGACGGCCGCCCCGACCTGCTGTTCACCCAGGGCCGCGATTGGCCGCCCGACGGCGTTTCCGATCAGGAGGAACCGCCCCCGCCTGACGCCCGCGGCGGGCGTTTATTTCGCAACGTCGACGGCCGGCGGTTTGAGGACGTGACGGAGGCCGCCGGGCTCGCCCTGACCGGCTTCGGACAGGGCGCCGCCGCGGGCGATTATAACGCCGACGGTTTTCCGGACCTGTTCGTGTGCAACGTCGGGGCGAATCAATTGTGGCGGAACGAGGGCGTCGGCACGTTTACGAACGTCACCGCCGCCGCGGGCCTCACGCCGCATCCGGACGGCACGGACTGGACCGTCTCCGCAGCGATCGCCGACCTCAACGGCGACGGTCTGCCGGACATTTATGAAGCGAACTATCTCACCGGCGCCGACGTGTTCGCCCGAGTGTGTCGCACCGGCGCCGACCCGCCCCGGGTCTGCCCCCCGCACGCCTTCCCCGCCGCGGCGGATCGGCTGTGGTTGAACCTGGGAACCGGCCGGTTCGCGGAGGCGTCCGAAACCGCTGGCGTCGCCGCGCCCGGACCTGGGTTGGGCGTGCTGGTCACGGAGCTGGACGGCCGCCCGGGCAACGAAATCTACGTCGCCAACGATCAGCGGCCCAATCAGCTTTACGTCAACTCGACCGCCCGCCCCGGCGGCCCGCCGGCGTTCCATGACATGGCCGCCAGCGCCGGCGCCGCGACCTCCGACGCCGGCGAGAGCGAAGCCGGCATGGGCCTCGCCCTGGCCGACCTGAACGCCGACGGCCGCCCGGACCTGTTCGTGACGAACTTCGAGGGCGAATCAAACACGCTGTACCAATCCCACGCCGACGGCGAATCGCTCCTGTATGACGACGCCACCCGCGGCGCCGGCCTGTTCGATTCAGGTTATGAAACGCTCGGCTTCGGGGCGGCGTTTCTCGACGTGGACGCCGACGGCGACGAAGACCTGCTCTACGTCAACGGTCATATCGACGATTTCACCCACCGCGGATCGCCGTTGTTCATGCGGCCGACGTTGATGAAGAACGTCGGCGGGCGGTTCGAGCCCAGCGTCGACGGCGGCCCGTTCTTCGACAGGCCCGCCCTCGGCCGCGGGCTCGCCCGCTTGGACTGGAACGGCGACGGTCGCGACGACGCGGTCGTCACGCACCTGGGCGGCGCCGCCGTCCTGTTAAAGAACGAGGCGACCGGCGGCGAAACGGTTTCCCTGCGGCTGGTCGGCACGACCGACGACCGGGACGCCGTCGGCGCGGCCGTGACCGTGACCGCCCCGGCGGGCGGCCCCGCCGGCCCGCGCACCCGATGGATCACCGCCGGGGACGGCTATCAGAGCGGCGACGAGAAGCGGCTGTCGTTCGGGCTGGGGGCCACGTCGCCGGGCGCCGCACTAGACGCCTCCGTCCGGTGGCCGGACGGAACGACGGAGCGGTTCGGCGGCGTCACCGCCGGCGGGCGGTTCGTACTGGTCCAAGGCTGCGGCCGCGGGCTCGCCGAGGCGGAATGATCGTCGACTCACGCCGCGGCGTCGCGGGCGGCAACCCCGGCGACGACCGCCGCTTCGAGGGCGGCGAGGTCTTCGGCGAACAGGGCCGCGGCGTCCAGCCACAGGCCGGGGAACGCGCGGCTCTTCAAGAGACCGTCCGCGTCCGCGGCGAGATCGACGAACAGATCGTCCTCGTCCCGCACAAACCACCGCACCTGCCGACGTTGCAGGTCGACCACCAGATACTCCGGCACGCCCTCGCCCTCATAGTCGTGCCGTTTGGGGCCGAGGTCGGTGCGGCGGGTGCTGTCGGACACTTCGACCACCAGCCCCGGCGGGCCGGTGACGGTGTCGGCCACGTCCGCGTCGTCCTTAGCCCGGTCCCGCAGTTGAGCGTCCGGCTCCGGCTCGGAGTACTCGCCGAGCGCGACGGTCGTGTCGGCTCGCGCAATCACGCTCGAAGTTCGCTTCTCATACTCGTATAACCACGCTTGAATCAGATGCGTCCAGCGGCCGTGCGGGCGATTCTTGCTCATCGGGTCGGTGATGTGGACAATGCCGCCGATCAATTCGGCGCGGAACTCGGGGCGGGTCTCGCCGATCAGTTCGTACCGTCGATGAAACTCCCGCCGGTCCAGATGCATCCCGTTGCGGAGACGGTCCTTCGACGGCAACGCGGGCGAGGCGGGCGGCGGAGCGGGGGCGGCGACGGGCATCGGATCGAGTTCAGAGGGGGCGACGGACGATTCTAGCGCTCGACGGCGGCCCCGTCAGAGCGTCGCCCATGCATCACGGGCGTCGCTCTCCCGCAGCGCCTCGATGACCCGCAGGTTGGCGACGGCGTCCGTCAGCGGGGTGGGAACCAAAGTGTCGTTCAGCACCGCTCGGCCGAAAGCTTCGGCTTGCAGCGTATATTGATCGGCGATCGGCAATTCTTCGCGAACGGGTTCATCGCTTCCGGACTGTATCCATAGCACGCAGGGACGGTCCGGCGGGGCGTTGAAGGGGATTTCCAGCTCCACGCGACCCTCGGCGCCGAAGGCGTTGACCCGTTGATGGGGCACGAGTTGCGTCGAACAGGTGAAGCTCGACGTGCCGCGGCCGGAGGACGTACTGAACTCCAGCAGGCCGTCGGCGAGGCGGTCCACGCCGAAGTCCGGATCCTCCTCGATCCGCCCCAGCACGCGGGTCGGTTCCGCGTCGAACAACCAGCGGGACAGCGAAATCTGATAGCAGCCGATATCCATCAACCCGCCGCCGCCTTTGGCGGGGTCGTTGCGGATGTCGTCCGGGTTCCGATTGAAATAGCTGAAGAAGGATTGAATCGCCTTCAACTCACCGATTGCGCCGCCGTCGATCAATGCCTTAAAACGAATCCATTGCGGATGGAGGCGGTACATGAACGCCTCCATCACTTTTAACTCCGGCCGCCGGTCTGCGGCGTCGACGAGGGTTTGGGCCTCCGCGGCGGACAACGCCAACGGTTTCTCGCACAGCACGTGCTTGCCGGCGTCCAGCGCCCGCAGCGCCCAGGGGACGTGGGCGTCGTTCGGCAGGGGGATATATACGGCGTCCACGCCGTCGTCCGCCAGCAGCGCCTCATAGCTGCCGTACGCACGGGGGACGCCGAGGTCCGCGGCCGCTTGCTGCGCCGCTTCGGGCCGACGACTGGCGATCGCGACCACCTCCGCGTTCGCCGCCCGCTGCGTGCCGGGGATCACCTTATGGACGGCGATGCGGGCGGCGCCTAGCACGCCCCAACGGACGCTCTGCGGAGGGGAGTCGTTCATCGACGCACTCTACAGCGGCCGATGCGGCGGGCGAAGCCGCTGGGGTTATGACGATCCAGCTAGGACGATCCGGCCGCATCGCGATCCGCGGCCCGCAGCCGGAGGAACCAATACAGCGTCGCGGCGAGGTACAGCCCCGTCACCGCCGCCAGTCCGGCCCCGACGGTCCCGCCGATCGCCGCCGCCAGCCCCAGCGCGAGGGCGCCGAACGCACCGCGGGCCATGAGAAACCGGCGCATCCCCGACCCGCCGTGCGGCGGGGCGGGCGGGCGGCGGGGCGGGCGGGCGGCGGTCGGGTCGAGCATCGGGGGCGGCGGCCGCCACTTCACTTCGTGATAATATTCTTGACGGTCCCGCCGCTGGGGATCATCGGCAACACGTGTTCCTGGTAGGGGCAGATGACGTCCAGCAGGTACGGCCCCTTCGACTCCAGCATTTTATCGAGGGCGGCGGGCAGTTCGCTTTTCTTGCGAACCTAAGCCGCCTCCACGCCAAAGCCGCGGGCGATCTGCACGAAGTTGGGGTACGTCTCCCCCGGGGTGTCGCCGGTGCCGTCGCCGAACCATTCCGGGTTGTCGATCGGGCCGAGGTACGTGTGGGCGCGGCGACCGTTCATAAAGCGGTCCTCCCACTGCACGACCATGCCGAGGTGCTGGTTATTCAGCAACAGGATTTTGACCGGCAATTTCTCGCAGGTGAGGGTCGCCAGTTCCTGGACGTTCATCAGGAACGAGCCGTCGCCGTCGATATCGATGACCAATTCGTCCGGCAACTCCGCCGCCACGCCCATTGCCGCGGGCAGGCCGAAGCCCATCGTGCCCAGGCCGGAACTGCTGAGCCAGCGACGCGGCTTGGCGAACTTAAAGAACTGGGCGCTCCACATCTGGTGCTGACCCACGCCGACGGCGACGTAGGGGTTGAGTTTCTTCGTCCGCTCGTACAGCGTTTGGATCGCGTGCTGTTGGAGGATCGCCTCAGCGTTCCCGCCGGGGCCGCTCTCCGCGTAGCTCAGCGGGAACTGCCGTTTCCACTCCGCGATCTGCTCCCGCCAGGCGGCGACGTCCGGACCGTCGGCGGGGTCGAACGCGTCGTTGAGGGCTTCGAGGGTCTTGCCGAGGTCCGCGTGAACCGGGATATGGGCCTCTTTATTTTTGTGAATCTCCGCCGGGTCGATGTCCACATGGACGATCTTGCCGTGCTTGGCGAAGTCTTCCAGCTTGCCGGTCACGCGGTCGTCGAACCGCACGCCGAAGGCGAGCAGCAGGTCGGCCTCGGCGACGGCGTAATTCGCCGGCACGGTGCCGTGCATCCCCAGCATATGTAGGGATTGTTCGTGGTCGCCGGGAAAGCTGCCGATGCCCATCACCGTGGTGGTCACGGGAATGCCGGTCTTGAGCGCGAAGCTGGTCAGGGCGTCGCTGGACCCGCCGGTCACGCAGCCGCCGCCGACGTAGAGGACCGGCTTTTTGCTGCGTTTAATCGCCGCGAGGATCTGCTTGATCTGGGCCGGCTTGGGGTCGTTGACGACCGGGTTATAGCCGGGCAGGTCCAGCGCCGGGTCGTGGTCGACCTCGTCGGCGGCGAGCGTGGCGAGCTGCACGTCCTTGGGGAAGTCGATCAGCACCGGCCCGGGGCGTCCGGTGCGGGCGATAAAGAACGCTTCCTTCACCACGCGGGCCACGTCCCGCACGTCGGTGAGCAGATAGGCGTGCTTCGTGATCGCCCGGGAGATCTCCACCATCGGGGTCTCCTGGAAGGCGTCGCTGCCGATCACCGCCTGCGGGACCTGCCCGGTGATCGCGACGATCGGCACGCTGTCCAGTTTGGCGTCGGCCAGGGCGGTGACGAGGTTCGTCGCCCCCGGGCCGCTGGTCGCCATGCAAACGCCCACTTCGCCGGTCACGCGGGCCACGCCCTGCGCCGCGAACCCGCCGCCCTGTTCGTGCCGCGGCAGGATCGTGCGAAGTTCCTCCTGCGCCGCGAGCAATGCTTGATGCAACGGCATGCTGGCGCCGCCGGGGTAGGCGAACACGTTCTTCACGCCCTGCTTGACGAGCCCCGCGACCAGCACCTCCGCCCCGTTGAGGGTCTTCTTGGCGGCGGATTTGTCCGCGGGGACGGCGACGCCGGCCGCGTGCGAGGCGGGGGGCGCGGCGGGGGCGGCGGTGGACACGGACGAACTCGGAGCGAGGGGAGACGCGAAGCCGGCCGACGGACCGCCCGCCGCTCCCCAAGACGGAGCGAACGGGGGACGAGGCGAACGGAGTCAGCGGAGGACGAGTGAGCGACCGTCGGCGGAGCCGTGGGGCCGGACCGCGGGGCGGACCGGGGGCGGGGCGACCGTCGGACGATTCCGCAGTGTACCACCCGGCGGACGCGCCCTGTACCCGCCCGCCCCCGGCTCTGGCTCAGGTCCCTGATCTGGGTCCGCCCGGCGTCGCTCCGGCCCCGCCGGTCGTCGCTCCGGCCCCGCCCGTCGTCAAGCGATCCCCGGTCGCCCGTCGGTCGGTTCTGCGGTACCGATCTCCGGCGGACCCCCGCCGCCCCGCCCGGGACCGTCACAGACCGATCGACGGGCGACGAAACAGCCGGCGCCGATCATCTCGTCGGGGTTTGCGATAGACGCCAGATCGGGGGATTGGGCAGACTGGATGGCTCGCGGACGGAGCCGCCCCTGATCCCGCTGTTCAACCTGTTCATTCCTGCACGTCGCTCCCGCCGCTCATGCTCCGCCCCGCTTTCGCCGCCGCCCTGTTAGCCGGCGGCGCCCTGCCCGCCGCCGCCCAGCTTTCCAGCGGCCCCGTCCGGTTCGACGCCCCGCCAGCGTTCGGCGGACGAATCCTTTCCGAACGCGTCCTGCCCGGCCCGGGCGTGCGACAGACGAGTGATCAACCGCCGGCTTATTCGGGGCCGGTTTACTCCGCACCGATCTATTCCACGCCGACCTACGCTCCGCGGGCGTCCGCGGCGCCAGTGTCTTCGACGCCGAGTTACTCGACGCCGAGTTACTCGACGCCGGTGACGACGTACCGGCCGACGGCGCCGTCCACGGCGGCCGGTTCGCCCGCCGGGTCTTCCACGGGTTCGTCCACGGGGGAAACGTTTGTGGAATCCGCCGCCGGACCGGCGGCGCTGATCTCCCCGGACGGCTCCAAAGTCTGGGGATATAGTCCCGAAAGCGGCCGGTTGGTCCCGCTGCCGGTTGACGTGCCGGAGGACCAGCGCGGCAAGCTGGAGCCGAAGATCGGTGCCGGCGTGATGATGGTCAAGGTGGGCGACAGCGTGTACGCCTACGGCGGCGAGTCCGGAAAATGGGGCGCCCAGAAGCTTGGCGAACGCGGCAAAACCGCCCCGCCGCTGGTCGGCGGCAGCCTGGCGGCGATCCGCGTGGAGGGCGGCGTGTACGCCTTCAGCGGCGTCGCCGGCGCCGGCGACTTTCTGAAGCTGGACGAATCGGAAGCGAACGCAACCCCGGTGGTCTCGTCGCGGTACGTAACCGTGCGGTCGGCAAAGGGCTTCGCGGTGCTCTCCGCGGCCACCGGCCAGTGGAGCCGCGTCACCTACCCGCAGCCCAAGCCGCCGGCTGACTCGCAGCCCGCCCAGCCGGAGATCGGGGAGAACTCCGTCAAACCGGAGCCCGCGGAGCCGGATATGGCCGCTAAGAAGGCCGAAGCCGAAGCGAAGGCCGCCGCCGAAAAGGCCAAGGCCGAGCAGGCCGCCGCCGCCGCCGCGAAAGCCGCCAAGATGAAGGCGGACGCCGAAGCGAAAGCCAAGGCCGAAGCCGCAGCGAAAGCCGCCCAGATGAAGGCCGCTGCCGAGGCAAAAGCCAAGGCCGAGGCGGAAGCGAAAGCGGCCGAGATGAAAGCCGCCAAGCAGAAGGCGATGGACGAGAAAGCCGCCGCGGAAAAGGCCCGTAAGAAAGCGGAAGCCGAGGCGGAGAAAGCCGCAATGGCCAAGGCCGCTGAGATGGAAGCCGCCAAGGAGAAGGCCGCCGCGGAGGCCAAAGCCAAGGCGGAGGCTGAAGCGAAGGCCAAGGCGAAAGCGGAACAGGCCGCGAAGCAGAAGGCGATGGCGGAGAAAGCCGCCGCGGAGAAGGCGAAGGCCGAAGCGGAGGCGAAAGCCAAGGCCGAAGCCGCCGCCAAGGCGAAAGCCGAGGCCGACGCCAAAGCGAAAGCCGCCGCCAAGGAAAAGGCCGACGCGGAGAACCCCAAGGCCGAAGCCGCCCCGCCGGCCCCCGCCGACGAGCCGGCTGAAGAGGACATCCCCGAGGACGAATCGGCTGAGGACGAGTCGGCTGAGGATGAAGCGGCTGAGGACGAGCCCGCCGCGGAGTGACCCGCGGACAATGTACGCCGCCCGTCGCGGGCTCGCCAACGGTGACCGATCACGTCACCGCCGGCGGCCCCGGATGAGGGCCGGCTCGATGAGCAGCGCACCCAACGCGGCCGCCCAAACCCACGCCGACAGCGGCCGCGACTCCGCGGCCGCTGTCGTTGTTCGTACAGACGGCGCCGCGTCGTCCGTCCCCGTCGTCCCGTCCCTGATTGCCCGCGGGTCCGCCTCCTCCGCCGGGGCGTTCACGGCGATCAGCCGTTCCCCCACGCCCCCGACGGCGACCCGGAGAAACCCCGGTTCGTCCGTTCCTGTGACCCGGGCGACGCCGTCCTCGACCGGCGCCCACCGCTCGCTTCCGTCCGGCGTCTTGACCTGCACCGCGGGGATGAACCGGCCGGGCGGCGTCGCAATCGTCACGACGTCACCGGTCGTCGCTTCCGGGACGGACGACGGAAGGGCGGCGAAGGCGACGAGCCCGCGAACCAGCGGTACGAAGCTCGCCCCCGCCGCCGGCCACGGACCGCCCCAGGTGGCGTCGACGGAGGTCGCCAGCAGCGCCGCCCGCCCTCCGCCCGGGCCGATCGACATCAGCGCCGCCGGCTCGACGGTCCGCCCCGCCTCGTCTTCAAATCGGGCCGCGACCCGCACCGGCCACGCCCCCGCCGGCGGGTTTTTGATCAGTTCGAGCCGACGGAATCCCACCGTCAGCCCCCCGCGCACGCCGCCCACGGACCGCAGGGCCGACAGCTCGCCAGCAGCCTGATCGCCGGCCGCGGTTTCGGCCGCTGGCTCATCGGCCGTTTCGTTTGCGGGGGGGGCGAACTCGAAGGTGAACCCCGTCGCCGCGGGGTCGGCCGGGTCGGCCACGCCCGCGACGCCGGCCGGTCGCACCGCGCCCAACGGGCCGGCGAACAGCGCCCGCAGATCCGCCGGATCGTCCGTCGGGCGGAGCGTGACGAACGCCCCGCCGCCGTCCTCCAGAAACGTCCGTACCGCCGCGGCGACCGGCGGCGGCGGGGCGCCCACGACCGCCACCGCGTCCACGCCCGCCCGATCCACGCCTGCCCGGTCGAGGGCCGGCGGATCGTCGAACGTCGCCCGAGTCACGGCGAACGTCTCCGCATCCGCGGCTAGCGCCTGTTCGAGGTAGAACGCCGGGTCTGCCGCCGCCCCGCCGGTCAGCGGCCGGTCCGCGAGAATCACCACCCGCAACGGCCCCCGCACCCGGATCGCCGCGAATCGCGTCGCCAACGCCGCCGGCTCCGGCGCCCCCTCCGGGTTCCCTTCCAGCCGGGCCTCCACCCGCGCCACGCCGGGCGATTGGAACGTCACCGGCGCCCGCACCGTCACGTTGACCGGCGCCGAGTCGACCGGCGCCAGACCGCCGGTCTCCCCCCCCCGCGGGCCGACCGCGGCGAGGGGCACGCGGCCGACGAACTGGTCGTCCACGAAGAACGCCACCGCCCCCGCCGGTCGGGGGCCGAAGGTGCGGACGGTCGCGACTAACTCCGCCGGCGCCCCGATCCGCGGGACGGCGTCCAGGCGTCGGTCCGGGTCGCCGGCGCTCGCGGACAGCTTCGTCACCACCCGACCGTGCGGCCCCGGCCCCGGCGGGCCGACCCACCGTACAGCGTTCGTCCGGCCATCGGAGTTCAACCCGCGGCCGGCGACGCCTAATCGTTCGATGCCGGCGGCGATCGCCGGGCCGCCCCAGTCCGCCGCGGCCCGGTCCGTCAGCAGGGTGATGCGGGCCGCGGGGAACCGGTCCGCCTGCCCGTCGATCAGGGCGGCCGCCGCGGCCAGGGCGGAGGCGGCGTCGCCGGCGGTCGCCCGCGGCTCCGCCGCCCGCACGAGCCGTCGATATTCCCCGGTCCCCAGCGGCCCCAACACCCGCGGCGGCCCGGTGGTTGGGTCCGCCTTCGCCGTTCGCACCAACGCGAAGCGATCCGCCGACCCGGCATTCTCCGCCACCGCGAGGGCGGATCGCCGGAGCGACTCGAACGCCGTCCCGTCGCCGCGCCGCCGCGCGGTCGACAGCGAATCGTCCAGCAGGACGACGTGCAGCGTGGGCGGGTCCTCCGGTATGAACGCCCCGCCCCCGTCCGCGGTGTCGACGACCCGCGGCCCCGCCGCCGCGATCGCCGCCAGCGCCAACGCCAGCATCCGCGTCGCCAGCACGAGCCGGTCCCGCAGTTCCGACCGCCGCCGAGCCGGCGTGACGGCCGTCAGAAACCGCATCGCCGCCCACGGTTCAACCGGCGCCCACCGCCCCACGAGCCAATGAATCGCGCGGGCGTCCCGGCCAATGCGACCAGCCCCAGCAGCGCCGGGTGGGCGAACGTCACGGCGCCGCCCCGGCCCCGGCGGCTCCGGCGCCGGCCCCCGCCGCTCCGGCCCCCGCCGCTCCGGCCCCCGCCGCTCGGGCGAGAATCGGCCCGCCCCGTGCGTCGAGCCGGCGGAGGCGAAGCGTGCGGAATCGCACACGAACCGGCGGGTCTTCGGGCGACGTTTGACGCACGTCCAACTGCACGACGCGGCCCTCGGGCATCAGCGAGTCCACGGACCCGCCGAGGTCGACGCCGTTCACCGTGAGATCGGCGGTCCGCCCGAACGCCCGCAGCCGGACGGTGGTCCAGGCCACGCCGTCGCGATTCGTCGCGGCCGCGGCGGCCTCCGGGCGGGCGGCCGCGAACTCCGGCCCGTCGTTGAGGAGCCGGCGGCGTTCCTCTTCCGGTCGCTGGATCGACCAAGCCGTCAACGAGCCCCAGTCTCCCCGCGTGGGATCGCCCAGATCGGCAGAGACGGCGCTCAACCGCGTCGCCCGTCGGAGGTGAGGACGCACCAGCGTCCCGGGGGACGCGGCGTATTCGAACTCCAATTTCACATGTTCGCCGGGGGCGAATCCGGTGAGGCGGGCGAGGCTCCGTCCCCCCGCCGCCCCGTCGGCGGGCGGCGGTTCGACGATTAATTCACCGTTTTCGATCGCCCAGCGCCCGGATGCGGTTTGAGTCCAGCGAGTTAGGCCGCGTTCGTCGATCAAGTCCGTCCACCCGTCGGCGTCGGGGGCCGGCGGGGCGGAGGCGATCGGGCGGACGCGGACGGAGCGAATCCGTACGCGGGCCGGTAAGGCGCCCACGATATCGTGGCGCACGCCCGCCGCGGTATCGCTCACCCCGCCGGCGCTGGCAGCGTCGGCGCTGGCAGCGTCGGCGCTGGCAGCGTCGGCGCTGGCAATATCGGCGGCGGCGGCGTTTTTGTCGGGGCTCATGGTGGGCACGTCGCCGGGGGCGTCGAGCGCCAGCGTCCGCGGCGTGCCGCCGGGGCTTCGGAGGAGAAGCGTCGCCACGCCCAACAGCACGACCACCGCGGCGACACCCAGCCCCCGCCACAGACGAGGCGTGCGGGCCGTCGACGGCGGCTGCGGTCGACGGCGGCGGCCGGCGGTTTGCAGGATGGAAGCGGGCGACGGACTCCGGCGGCGGGCGGTCGACGCACGGCTGCCCCGCCCCGCGAGTTCAGCGGGCAGCGTGTCCAAATACGCTTCCAAGGCGTCACATACCTGGTGCATATGATCGAACCGCTCCGCCGGCTCGCGGGCGGTCATTTGCGCCCAGATCGCTTCGAGGTCCGGGTCCACCTCCCCCCGAAAGCTGCTGGGCGGCGGCGGGTTCTGGGTGAGGGCCTTGCCCAGCACCGCGGTGACGGCGCCGTCGAACGGCAACCGGCCGGTCAGCAGTTCGTACAGCATCACGCCCAGGGCGTAGATGTCGGACTGCGGACCGACGGCGTCCTGTTCGCCGAGGATTTGCTCCGGGCTCATATAAGCCGGCGTGCCCAGCGCAGCGCCGGTTTGGGTGACGCGGACGCCGGCGTCCGCCAGCCGGACGATCATCCGCACGGAGTCGTGCACCAGGGTCGGCGTCGGCTGCGGGCCGCCGTCGTACTGCCCCGGCGAGCCGTTCTGTTCCGGCGAGCCGTTCTGTTCCAGCAAGCCGTTCTGTTCTAGCAAGCGGTCCCGCAGGCTTTGACCGGGCAGGTAGGCCATCGTGATGAACAGCCGCTCGTCCCCCCGTTCGTCGGGCAACCGGCCGACGTCGTACACCGGGCAGAGGTTCGGGTGCCGCAGCGTGGCGGCGGCGCGGGCTTCGACGAGAAACCGTTCGGCCAGTTCCGGGTCGGCGGCGGCTTCGCGTGACGGGACTTTCAAGGCGACGTCCCGGTCCAATTGCACGTCCCGAGCGAGGTCCACCGCCCCCATCCCCCCGCGGCCCAATTCCCGTTGGAGCCGATACCGCCCAAACACCAGCTTGCCATCGCCGAGATCCAACACCGCCTCCGCCTCGCCCGACGCGTTCTCGCCCCCTGCGTTCTCGCCCCCTGCGTTCTCGCCCCCTGCGTTCTCGCCCCCTGCGTTCTCGTCCGCCGCCGAGTCGTTCGCCGGGGGGCGGCTCGGGGAACCGATCGGGGGGGCCGTCATCGTGGAGCCCACCCCCGCGGTCTGGTCTGCGGGAGGCTTCCCGGCCGGCGACGGTCGGGGGCGGGACATGAAACGGAACGGCTTGACGGGGAAGCCCGGCGGCGGGGGAAGCCCGGTGGCGGGCCGGCAGCCCGGCGGCGGGCCGGCAGCGTACCACGCTCGCTGTCGCAGGGAGCGGGCTCCTGCCGCTCACGGGGTCATCCTCGCGGACAGCACGCCTCCGCCCTCAGGGCGCCGCGGCGGGAGCGTCCTCGTCGTTCTGTTCGTCGGCGTCCGGTTTGGGATTGAGGGGGAGCACGCGGACGGACAGCGCCTCCAGGCGGGTGCGGTTCTCGGACGTGGCGACCAGCCGCAGGCCGACGTGACCCTCGGCGGGGAGGTCGGGGTAGACGCCCCGGGCGATCGGGACGCCGTTGCGGTAGGTGAACAGTTCGCCCCCGACGCTGCGGATTTCGAGCACCTCGAAACCGTCCGGCGCGCCGTTTTCGGCCATCGCGTCGAAGGCTCGGCCGGCGTTGGGCGTGGCGACTGCGGGCGGGCCGGGGCGGCCGTCCATTCGGCGCAGCTTCCCGCCCATGCTGCCGCGGAATCCGTTGAAGGTGTGGATCATCGCCCCGTCGTCCTCCCCGGGCCGCCACCGCACGAGCGCCCCGGCGTAATACCAATGCTCCGACCGATGCACGATGCGGATCACGGCGTCCCCGAACACCGCCGTGTGCCGCAGGTTCGTCTCCACGTCCCCCGGGCGGGGCTCCGGGCTGCCGACCAACAGGCCGCCCTGCACGCTCCACACCGATTGATCGCCGATCCAGCCGTCCAGGGAGCGGCCGTCGAACAGGTCCACCCATTCGGCATCCGGCGCCGCCCCCGCCGTGGGGGCGGGCCAATCGGCGGCGTCGGCGGCGCCGCGGGAGGGCGTCGCGTCCGGGGTCGGAAGTGTTTCGGCGAGGAGGAACGGCCCCTCCTCTTCAATGGGGCGCACGCGGACCGAACGAATTCGCACCCGCACCGGCGAGGCGTCGTCGGACGCCCGCGTCAGGTCCAGACGGAGGCCGCGTCCCCGGGGCATGTCGGCGGCTTGATTCGAACGCAGTTTGACGCCGTTGACCGTCAGCGTGGCCACGTTGCGACGCACCCGCATCAGCGCCCGGTGCCAGCCGTCGTCGTCACGCTCGATTTCGGCCCGCGTGCGTTGCAGGGCGTTGGGCGGGGTGCCGCGGTAGGGGAAGCCCCGAGCTGCGACCCGCGAGGTCAACTGCCCCCAATGCTGATGAGCGGGATCGCCGAGGGTGGCGTACACGGAGTCCGAGGCGTCCGCCCCGTCGCCGCCCACCCGCCGGGCCCGCAGCTTCAGGTTGGACATCGGCGAGGGGAGGAACTCGACCTCCAGTTCGAAGGGGCGGGGGGCGAGTTGGGTCGTCAGCAGGACGGACGCATCCCAACTGGGCGGCTGTTGGGCGATCAGTTCCCCGTTCTCGACCGACCAGGCGTTTGCCGGTTCCGGGGTCCAGCCGGTCAGATCGCGGCCGTTGAACAGGGTGAGCCAGCCGTCGGCGTCCGGCTCAAGATCGGGAAACGAGGCCGCCGTGAGGGCTTCCGCCGGGGCGCCGTCTGGATCGGACTGGTTCTCGTCAGGAACCGCCGCATCGTCTGCGGGCGCCCCGTCGCCCCCGCCGTTCCCTCCGCCGCCCGGTCCGTTGCCGCCGGTCCCTCCGCCGCCGTTCCCAGCGCCCCCGGCGCCGTCGCCGGCGTGGACGGAGGTGACCTCGCCGGGCACGTCGACCGTCATCGTCATAGGCGAGCCGTCCGGCCCTTTGAAGACGATCGTCACCACGCCCAGCAGCACCACCAGGCCCGCCGCGGCGCCGCCCGCCCACCGCCACGTCGCCGACCGCCGCGTCGCCGATCGCTTCTCCGTCGCCGCCGGGGCCGGGGCCGGGCTCGTTCGGGGGGACGGCACGGGGGCGACCCGCCCCGGCAGGGTGGTCGCCAGGCTGCGGGCCGAGGCCGGCGCCGGCGGCGCCGCGCCGGTGTCCAGCCACGCGGCGAGGGCGTCGCGGACTTCGTGCATCGAGGCGAACCGCTCCGACAGATCGCGGGCGGTCATCCGCTGCCAGATCGCTTCCAGCGCCGGGTCGATCTCGCCGCGGAGCGTGCGGGGCGGCGGGGCGTCTTCGGTCAGGGCTTTGCCCAGCACCGCGGTGACGGAGCCGGTGTACGGCAACCGACCGGTCAGCAGTTCGTAGAAGATCACGCCGAGCGCATAAATATCCGTTTGCGGGCCGATCGCGTCCTGTTCGCCGAGGATTTGCTCCGGGCTCATATAGGACGGGGTGCCCAGCACGGCGCCGGTCTGGGTGACGCGGGCGCCCTCGGAGTCGCGCCGGGCGAGGCCGAAGTCGGTGACGTGCGGGCGACCCTTTTCGTCCAGCATGACGTTGCCGGGCTTGAGGTCCCGGTGGATCACGCCGAGGTCGTGGGCGTGGGCCATCGCGTCCGCCAGCGTGCCGACCAATTCCGCGGCGGATCGCACCGGCCGGGGGCCGTCGATCGTGTCCCTCAGGCTTTGGCCGCTGAGGTGGGCCATCGTCAGGAACAGCCGACCGTCCCCGGTTCCGCTGGGAAATTGGCCGACATCGTACACCGGGCAGACGGACGGGTGCCGCAGCGTCGCGGCGGCGCGGGCCTCACGCAGAAATCGTTCCGCCAGAACCGGGTCCGCGGCGGCGGTCGCGGACGGCACCTTGAGCGCAACGTCCCGTTCCAATTGCACGTCCCGGGCGAGATACACCGCCCCCATCCCCCCGCGGCCCAGTTCTCGCTTTAAGCGGTACCGACCGAACGCCAAGCCATCTTTGTCCGTTGGGAGCGCGGCGGCAGCGTTCGCGACGCCGTTCGCAGCGCCGTCCGGCACGTCGCCGGAGCCGATAATCGTCCGGTCCTGCGGCCCCAGGCCGGTGTCCCGAGCCCATTGGTCGTCCCGTGAGGCGTCCGGCGGCGAGCCCCGCGGTTGCGTCACGTCTGTCTGCGTGATTTCTCCGGCCGTCCCGGGGGGGCTGGAAGACGGGGCGTCAAGCTGACGGAGCGCTGCGGGCATCGGTCGGGGCGGTCCGGGGGCGGTGGTCCGGGAGCGTCTTCCTCGACAGCATAACGATCCCCCGGCCGCGCGGTCCCCATCGCTTGGTCCCCATCGCTTGGTCCCCGCTGTTCCGTTCCCCCTGTTCAGTCCTGACAGGGGCAGACGACCGAGGCGGAACGACGACCGAGGCGAAACGAGGGCAAGCCGGGGGGCGAAGGGCTACGAACACAGCGTCTCCACGCCGGACCGCACCGTGGCGTAATGAATGTCCGCAATCGCCTCCACGTCCGGGGCGTAGCCGCCGGCCATCACGACGGCGACCGGCAGGCGCCGCGCCTGCGCCCACCGATACACGGTGCGATCCCGTTCCAGCAGGCCGGCGGTCGTCAGGCTCAACCGGCCGAGCCGGTCCTGTTCGTACGGGTCGGCGCCGGCGACGTACAGGATCAACTGCGGATCGAACCGCCGGTCCAGCGCGTCCAACGCGGCGGATAGCGCCGCCAGGTAGACGTCGTCGCCGGTCCCGTCCGGCAGGGGGACGTCGAGGTCGCTGGTCTCCTTTTTCCCCGGATAATTGCGGGCCCCGTGCAGGGAGAGGGTAAACGTGTCGGGGTCGTCCGCACAAAGTGCCGCGGTGCCGTTGCCCTGATGCACGTCGCAGTCCACCACCGCGGCCCGCTCGATCAGCCCGCGGGCTTGAAGATCGCGGATGGCGACGACGGCGTCGTTGAACAGGCAGAACCCTTCCCCCCGATCCGCAAAGGCATGATGGGTTCCCCCGGCAAGGTTCGCCGCGAACGGCCGGCCCGTCTTGGCCCCTTCCACCGCATCCGTGCAGGCGGCGACGGTCGCCCCCACGCTGCGGCGGGAGCGTTCGACGAGGGCGTCGCTCCAGGGAAAGCCCAACCGGTTCACCTCCTGACGGTCAAGGGCGCCGGCGGCGATGCGCTGTAAATACTCCGGCGTATGCACGCGGAGCAGTTGGGCGTTCGTGGCCGCGGGCGGCAGTGCGAGTGCAACGCCGGGCGGGGCGTGTTCGCTCAACCACGCGGCGACCCGCTCCCGCAAGCGGGTATACTTCGCCATCGGGAACCGGTGGCCGTCCGGCAGGGGCAGCGTGAAGGTGTCGGTGTGGTAGAGCACGCGTGATGTTAGCCGCGACCGGCGGTCTGAGCCGCGAGCGGCGATGCTAGCTGCGACCGGCGGTCTGAAGCCGCGAGCGGCGGAAGCGCCGCGACGACCCGGGGCCGGTTGCCGCGGGCGGGACGCATCGGCATCTTGCCCCGACACCGCACCGCTCGGAGGGCCGCCGCCCACCGCTCGGAGGGCCGCCGCCCACCGCTCGGAGGACCGCCGCCCACCGCTCGCCGACTTCGCCCCCACGTCCTCCCCGCCGCGCCCATGTCCCCGTTCGTCATCCTGGCCGTCGGGGTCGCGGTCGTGCTGGTGTTGATCCTGGGCTTGAAGGTGAACGCTTTTCTGGCGTTGCTGACCGCGGCGTTCGTCGTCAGTTTAATGAACCCGCTGGAGAAGGTGGGCGACGAGTTCGTTCCGGCGCCCATCGGGGAGAAAATCACCCGCGTCGCCGAGGAGTTCGGCGGGGCGGCGAAGAACGTGGGGTTGGTGATCGCGTTGGCGGCGGTGGTGGGGGCCTGTTTGCTCGAAAGCGGGGCGGCGGATCGCATCGTGCAGTCGTTCGTGCGATTGTTGGGCGAGGAACGCAGCCCGATCGCGTTGCTGGGCAGCGGGTACGTCCTGAGCGTGCCGGTGTTCTTCGATACGGTCTTTTATCTGCTCGTGCCGCTGGCCCGCAGTTATTACGCCAGCACCCGCAAGAACTATTTGAAGTGTCTGATCGCGATCGCCGCCGGCGGGGCGATTACGCACACCCTCGTCCCGCCCACGCCGGGGCCGCTGACGCTCGCGGAGAACCTGAATATCGACCTGGGCGTGATGATGGGCGTGGGGGCGCTGATCGCATTGCCGGCGGCGGTGGTGGGCCTGCTGTTCGGCTCCTGGATCGATCGGAAAATGCCGTCACCCCCGGCGGCCGGACGCCTCGGGCGAAGTCCCCGACGCCCTGCCCGGCGGCCCGGACAGCGGCACGAGCCTCGGCGTCAGCGGCGCACCGGCCGACGTGCCGAACCCGGACGGTTTCCCCGCCGACACGCCCCCCGCCGTCCCGCCTCCCGCCGCCCGCTCGCTGCCCCTCTGGCTGGCGCTGGTCCCAGTCCTGTTGCCGGTCGGACTGGTGGGGGTGAAAACGGCGGGCGACGCCTATCTCCGCAGTCAGCTCGGGGTCTTGAGGGCGGACGGGTCGATCGACCGCGACCTGGACTCCGGCGCCGCGGAGCAGGCCGCGAACGTCCTCGCCGATCGCTACGGATTGGGCGTTCAAGTCGGAAGCGAACCGGGCATTCGCATCGTGAAAGCTCCGCCCGGCATCCGCGAATACGACCGCCGGCGGGATCTTGTCGGCCTCGCCCGGGTGATCGGCGACCCGAACTTCGCGCTGCTGCTGAGCGCGGCGGCGAGCCTGTTCCTGCTCTACCGTCAACGCCGCCCCACCCGGGAGGCCGTCGGCCGGCTGGTGGAAACGAGCCTGATGAGCGGCGGGGTCATCATCCTCATCACCTGCGCCGGGGCGGCGTTCGGGGGGATGCTGAAGGAGGCCGGCGTGGGGCGGGCGATCGCGGACGCTTTCGGCGAAAGCAGCCACCCAGGGCTTCGGTCTGTTGGGGCTGGGCTTCGGCATCGCGGTGCTCCTGAAAAGCGCCCAGGGATCCAGCACGACGGCGATGATCGTGACCAGCGGGATCCTCGCGGACTTCGTCACCGGCCCCGACGCCGCCACGCTGCCGTTTCACCCGGTGTACCTCGGCACCGCGATCGGCGGCGGGCAGCTTGGTGGGCAGTTGGATGACGGACAGCGGGTTCTGGATCTTCGCGAAAATGGGCGGCCTGACGGAGGCCGAAACATTGAAAAGCTGGACCCCCCTGCTGTCGATCCTGGGCGTCACCTCGTTCGCGTGCAGCCTGCTGCTCGCCTGGCTGATGCCGTTGGTGTGAGCCGACGCGGGCGCGTCGGGCTGGTAGGATGCCGCGCCCCCGTCCCGTTTGCGTTGCGAAGTCTCCCGTGCCTGCCCCCACCGCGATTCGCCCGACCGTGCAGCCGGTCACCGACCGCATCCTCAAAAGCGAGGGCGAAGCGGGCGCCGCGTCGTTCGTCATCTTCGGGGCCAGCGGGGACCTGACCGCCCGCAAACTGCTGCCGGCGCTGTACGACCTCTGGCAGGACGGCTATCTGTCCGACGCCTCCCCCATCATCGGCGTCGCCCGCCGGGACAAAACGGACGCACAGTTCCGCGACGAGATGCACGCCGCGGTCAACGAGGAGGCCCGCACCGCACCGGTCTCCGACGGCGATTGGCAGCGCTTCGCCGCCCGGCTGTTCTACCGCCGGCTCGACATCGCCCAGACCGATCAATACCCCGCCTGGGGGGAAGAGGTGAAGGCGATTGAACGCGACGCCGGCGTGACCGACCAGCGGGTCGCGTACCTCGCCGTCGGGCCGAACCTGTTCCACGACTGCGTCGAAGCCCTCGCCGGCGGCGGGTTGATCCCGGAGGACGATCAGGACGACCATCCCGCCCTGGCTGCGCGTGGTGGTCGAAAAGCCGTTCGGCACGGACCTGGAAAGCGCCCGCGAATTAAACCGCGACCTGCGGGCCAAGCTGCGGGAAACGCAGCTGTATCGGATCGACCATTATCTCGGCAAGGAGACGGTCCAGAACGTGTTGATGTTCCGGTTCGGCAACGGCATCTTCGAGCCGCTGTTCAACCGCCAGCACGTCGATCATATTCAAATTACGGTCAGCGAATCGCAGGGCATCGAAGGCGGTCGCGGCGGGTATTACGACACCGCCGGCGCCCTGCGGGACGTGCTGCAAAACCACGTTCTGCAATTGTTGGCGCTGGTGGCGATGGAGCCGCCGGCAAAGTTCGCCGCGGACGATATTCGCGACGAGAAACGCAAGGTGCATGGAAGCCCTGCGGCCCGGCGGCGACGCGCTGGACGATTGGGCGATCGCCGGCCAATACGTCGCCGCCGCGGGCAAGACGGGGCTATCTGGAGGAGGACCGTATCCGCGAGGGCAGCTCGACCGAGACGTTCGCCGCGCTCAAGTGCCGGGTCGATAACTGGCGGTGGAGCGGCGTGCCTTTTTATCTCCGCACCGGCAAACGCCTGCCGGCAAAAGCTCGACGGAGATCGCCGTGCAGTTCAAACTCCCGCCGATGCAGTTGTTCCGCACCGTGGAGTGCAGCGGGGACGTGTGCGACCTCATCGGCGCCCAACCGAACCGCCTGGTGTTCCGCGTGCAGCCGAACGAGGGCATCGAACTGAGCTTCTCCAGCAAGCGCCCGGGGATGCAGTATCAGATCCACCCGGTCCGCATGGACTTCGACTACAGCGAAGCCTTCCCCACCAAGCTGCCGGAGGCGTACGAACGGCTGTTACTGGACGTGATGCGCGGCGACCGCACCCTGTTCACCCGGGACGACGAATTAGAAGCGGCGTGGCGGTTCCTCGACCCGGTGTTGAACGCCTGGGCCGAGCCGGCACACACGCCGCACGACTACCCCGCGATGAGCTGGGGTCCAGACGCCGCCGAAGCTCTACTGGGCGACGACGCCCGCCAGTGGCGCAGGGGAATAATTTACCAGCCCGATGCGCAAGCATCGGCCGTCGGCGCAGCCGGCGGACCTCACTGCGGATCGGACGACGCACGGCCGACGCTTGCGCGTCGGGCTGGTATCCTACGCCGATGGCCGCGCCGTATTCTGACCCGCTTGCCTACTTTCTGACCTGGACGACCTACGGGACGTGGCTGCCGGGGGACGAACGCGGCTCGACCGCCCGCGGCGGGGCGGCGATCGCCCCCGACGAGCGGCGGCGGGATCTGGCCTTACGAATCCTGCGGGAGGATCCCTGCCTGTTGATCCCGGCGCAGCGGGACGCGGTGGAGGCGGTGATTCGCCGCCACTGCGAGATTCGTGGGTGGACGCCGCACGCGATCGCGGTGCGGACGAATCATGTCCATGTGGTGGTGACAGCCCCGGGGGTTCACCCGGAGAAAGCGCGGACGGAGTTGAAAACTTGGGGCACGCGAGCCCTCAAAAACAGCGACGCGACCGGGCGCGAGCGGTGGTGGGCTGACGGCGGCGACATCTGCTATATCAACGACGACGCGGCGCTGGAGCAGACTCGGGATTATGTCCTGAACCGCCAGTAGCGCCCCGTATCGGGCCGATGCGCAAGCGTTGGAAGCACGTCTCCGATGCTTGGCCCCCCCGCCGGCTGCGCCGACGGCCGACGCTTGCGCGTCGGGCTGGTATCCGCCCCACCGTTGCCCGGGTGGGCTCGCTCGCGGATGATCGTCTCCCCGCCCGCCTCCGTTCGTCTGCCCCGCGTCCGTCATGTTCCGCACCCTCGCACCCCGCCCGGCCGTCCGGCGTTCGTCCGCCAAGGGGCGGCGCGGTCGGAAGAGCAAGCCGGGGGACGGCAAGCCGCTCAAAAAACGGACGCCCGCCCCGATCTACGGGCCGCGGGAGCACGAAGCCCTCATCAAAGCCGGACGGTTCAACGCGGAATTGATGGACGTGATCCGCCCGCACGTCGTGCCCGGCACGACCACCGGCGCAGCTGGACGAGATCGCCTACGAATACACCCGCGAACACGGCCACCGCGCCGCCACGCTGGGCTACGAAAACGCCCACGGCGGACGCGACTACCCGGCCAGTATTTGCACCAGCGTGAACGAGGTCGTCTGCCACGGCATCCCCTGCGACTATGTGTTGAAGGAGGGGGATATCGTGAACGTGGACCTCGCCACGATCGTCGAAGGGTGGCACGGCGACAGCAGCGAAACGTTTCTCATCGGCTCTGTGGACCCGCAAACCGTCGAACTAGTGCAGGCCACCTTCGACGGCATGTGGGCCGGCATCCACGCCGCCAAACCCTGGGGGACGGTGTTCGACATCGGCCGGGCGATCTTCGGCCTCGCCCGCGACCGCGGGTACGGCGTCGTCCGTAACTTCCAGGGGCACGGGCTGGGGCAGGAGTTCCACCAGGAGCCCGGCATCCCCCACTACCCGGAGGACACCGCGAAGAACGTCGTGTTGAAGCCCGGCATGTGCTTTACCATCGAACCGATGTTGAACGCCGGCACGCCCGACACCGGCAAGCCGGACCGCCGCGACGGCTGGAGCGTCCGCACCAAGGACCGCAAACCCAGCGCCAATTCGAGCACACGCTGTTCATGACCGACCACGGCGTCGACGTCCTCACCCTCGCTCCCGGCGGTCCCGCGGAAGGGCACCGGTTCGGGTGAGGTCGGTTTCAAGACCAACCCGACGCGTCAGCGAGGGCGTCCGCGCAGCGGACGCGGGCTGCGCCCGTGCCCTCGCTGACGCGTCGGGTTCGTGTTCAACCGCTCCCCGACGCCCGCGCGGGCGTCACAGTTTCCGCTTGCTCGTCCCCTCGATCGCCGGCGGGCGCGTCTTCTCGCCCGGTTTGCGGAAGACGTACGGCTCCCACATCGCCCGGACCGCCTCCCACTCGGTCAGCGTGCGGGTTGGGTACCACGGCGGCAGCCCGTGAGCACTTAATTCAGCAGCCGTCAGGTGTTCGTCGACCCATCCGCCCACCGTCGGGGCGTCCACCGTGGGAGCCTGCGGGGCGGCGGGAAAGGCGTTCGCGGCGCGGAACGTGTCGGACACGCCCGCGTCCTGGATCACCTCCGTACGCCAACGCTGCAATGCGGCGAGCAATTCTTTCATCACCTCCGCGTACGCCGGATCGTCGGCGACGTTGTGCACCTCGTGCGGGTCGGTCCGCAGGTCGAACAATTCCACCGGCGGCTTGGTGGGAGCGAAGAACGCGGCTTGCTCCGGCGTCAATTCGCCCTTGGCGTGCAGCACGCTCATCTCCGCCAGCGCCGGGTACGACCGCTCCTTATAGGCGTTATATTGCAGCCAGGGGCGTTCCGGCATGAGGTTCAGGATCAGTTTATAATCCTTGGAGCGAACCGCCCGCATCGCGTCATGGGTGTCGTCCATCTTATCGCGGGCGGCGAAGACGTAGTTTCGCTCCGCGAGCGCCGGGTCGAACAGGCTGACCCCGTGCAGCGGGACCGGCGGCGTCACGCCCGCCACGTCCAACGAAGTCGCACAGAGGTCGATCGCGGAGACCAGTTCGTCGTTCACCGCCCCCGCCTCCACATGCCCCGGCCACCGCACGATCAACGGCACGCGCAGGCCGCCGTCATAGAGGAACTGCTTCCCGCGAAAGTGACAGCGGCCGTGGTCCGCGATGAAGAACACCAGCGTGTCCTCCGCCAGCCCCTCCTTTTTCAACCGCTTCAGCAACCCGCCGATCTCCCGGTCGACGATTTGCATCTGTTCCAATCCGTTCGCCCAGTCGCGGCGAACGAAGGGGGTGTCCGCGTAATATGGCGGCAGTTCCACGTCTTCAACGGCGATCGGCCGCTGCGGATCACGGTTCCAACTGCGGTGCGTGCCGGTGAACGTGACGCGGGCGAAGAACGGCTGTCCCGCGGCCCGCTGCTTCCAATCCGTCCCGTCGAATAGATCCTGCCGGCGGCCGGGCGTGAAGTTGAGATCCAGCTTGCGGCTCATCAGGCAGGTGAAATAGCCGGCGTCCGACAGCAGGTTCGGGATCGGCCGGATCCCGTGCGGCAGGGGCTTTTTGTTCGCCGTGCGGTGTTGGTGGGCGCCGATGTAGTTTTGATGGAATCCCGTCATCATCGCCGACCGACTGGGCGAGCAAACGGGCGCCGTGGTGAACGCCCGCGTGTAACGCGTCCCCTGCGCCGCGAGCCGATCTACGTGCGGCGTGTGGATCCCCGGCGTGCCGTAGCAGGACAGGTCGGGGCTCCAATCCTCGATGGTGATCCAGAGGATATTCGGCCGCGGGGCCGCGGCGGGCTTTTCGGCGGCCAGGGCGAACGGGCCGGCGAGCAGGACGCCGATTAGAACGGCGAGCGGGCGTTTCATCGCAACAAACGGGCGGGGGACGGGGCGAGCGGCGCCGCAGCGTACCGCGTCCCGCGGGGCGCCGCCCGCGGGTGAACCGGCGGACGGATCGGCGTACGCTGTCGCGACCGCTCCGTCCCCCGTCGAGAGACGCCTCAGATGTCGCCCCAACCGTTCGTCCCGCTGCTGGCCGCCCTGCTGAGCGCCGCGGCGCTCGCCGCCCCGGCCGCGGCCGCGGATCGACCGAACGTCCTGCTGATCTGTGCCGACGACCTGACCAGTTGCCTGGACGAGCCCGGCGTGGTCACGCCGAACCTGGATCGCTTGCGAAAGCGGGCGGTGACGTTCGATAGGGCGTACTGTCAGTACCCGCTCTGTAATCCGTCGCGGAGTTCAATGCTGTCCGGCCTGCGGCCGGACACCACCGGCATCTACGGCAACGGCACGGCGATCCGCGAGGCCGTCCCGGACGTGGTCACCCTCCCGCAATTGTTCCGCAAGAACGGTTACTGGGCCGCCCGGGTCGGCAAGGTGTATCATTACGGCAACCCGGGGACGATCGGCACCAGTTCGCTGGACGACCCGAAAAGCTGGAACCGCGTGATCAACCCCGCCGGCCGCGATAAGGCGGAGGAAGGGTTGATCGTCAATTACACCCCCAAACGCGGCTTGGGCAGCAGTTTGAGCGTGCTGGAAGCGGACGGCACGGACTTGGAACATACCGACGGCCTCGTCGCCGTCGGGACGATCGCGTTGATGCAGGAACACCTGCGGGAGCGACCGGAGAAGCCGTTCTTTCTCGCCGCGGGGTTTTATCGTCCGCACTGCCCCTACGTCGCCCCGAAGCCGCACTTCAAGCCGTATCCCATCGGCTCCGTGACCGTCCCGCCCTTCGACGGCCAACCCGCCGGCGTGCCGGACGCGGCCGTGGAGCGGATCAAGCCGTACCCCTGGTACGGCGTGACGAAGGCGCAGGCGGACGACAGCAAACGGGCCTATTACGCCTCCGTCACCTTTCTCGACGCCAACGTCGGTCGCCTGCTGGACGCGTTGGACGAAGCCGGTCAGACGGAGAACACGATCGTCGTGTTTTGGAGCGACCACGGCTATCACCTTGGCGAAAAGGGCATGTTCAAGAAGACGAGCCTCTATGAACGCTCCGCGAAAGCCCCCATGGCGATCGCCGTGCCGGGCGTCACGGACCGGGGCGAGGGGGCTGGCGGGACCTGCACGCGGCCGGTGGAGTTCGTCGATCTATACCCGACGCTCGCCGACCTCGCGGGCCTATCGGACGAGGCGCCGGAGCGGTTGGAGGGCGTCTCGCTGGTTCCGCTGCTCAAAGATCCGGCGGCGAACTGGGATCGCCCGGCGTTCACCCAGACGAGCCGCAACAAGAAATTCGGCGGGATGGGCTACAGCGTCCGCACGCAGCGCTGGCGGCTGACCCGCTGGGGCGACGGCTCGGCCGAACTCTACGACCACGACGCCGACCCGGAGGAGAACGCGAACCTCGCCGCCGACCCGCAGCACGCCGCGACGGTGCGAGAGTTGGGGGCGCTGCTGGACGCATACAAGGAATGAAAGGCGAGCGGGGGGCGTCAGCGCCCCGTGTCACCGCACGCCCCGCCGCTCGTCACGGGGGATTCGCCGCGATCGCTGACCGTCCCGCCGCCCCGCGGTACGATCTTGGCATGAGCGAACCGGAACCGCCCGCCGACGACGCGCAGGACCCCGCCGCGGGCGTGTTCCGGCTCTCGCCCAAGATCACCGCGTACCCGGTGGTCAACGGCAGCGGGGACTTCGCGGTGGCGGTGCGGCAGGCGCTGCTCGCCGGGGTGCCGGGCCGCGGCGGGGGGTTGGACAACGCCTTCGACTGCCTCGCCGTCCCGCTGCCGCCCAGCTTCAAAGCGGGACTTGAAGAGGCTGTCGGACACCTGCCGGCGGTCTCCGCGGTGGTGCAGGTCGAACCGCGGGACTGGTCGCACCTCTCCGACCCCGGCGGCGGCCTCGCCTTTGCCGGCGGCGGCGACGGCGGCGGCGACGGCTTTGACGAAGACGATGACGACCCGGAGGGCGACGCCCGGGTGTCGTTCGTGCCGGTGGACCCCTGCCAGCCGATCGTCGCCGCGGTCCGCGGGGCGGTGGGGGAACGTTTGGCGCGTTCCTTTATCGATCTGGAAACCGACCGCTACCAACCGTTCGCCCTGCCGGCGCCGGACCCGTACGCCCTCAAACGGACCTCCGCCGCCCGCTACGCCGCCGCCGTGCTGCCGGGTCTGCCCCGCCCGGACGGTCAATTCGCGGACCGCTGCAAGCATATGGCCGGGCGTCTCCGGCAGCTCGAACGGGTTTACGACCGCATCTTCTTCCCCGTCCCCTTCGCGGAGTGGCCGTGGGTGCGGGAGGCGTATCTCGAAGTCGCCGACCCGCGGGAAGACGACCACGTGGAGGAGTGCGACGTCTACAGCGTCGCCCCCCGCACGCTCACGTTCTGTCTGGGCGAACTGCCGTTCGTCACCGCCCTCTACGAACGCGCCCGGGCGGAGCTGGACCCGGACGAAAGCCTGTCCGTCGACGGCGTCAAAACGCTGTTGTTGGAGGCGCGGGACCGCTACGTCGCCGAGCATCAAAAGCGGGCCCGACCGATCACGCCCAAGCTGATGGCGACCTTTTTCCGCTATGTGCGCAACCTCAGTCTGATCGAACGCCGCCTCACGCCGGATCTCTATACGCTGGCGGTCGCGGCCAAGCAGATTTTCGGGGACGCGTTTGCGGTGCACGTGATGGAAGCCGCCCGCGATTATACGCCGCGGCCCGGGGTGATCTCCGAGGAGACGCCCTTCCGCGTGATGAAGTTCGGCCCGGACCGGGTGCAATTGCCCGACGGGGAGGTCTGCGACGCCGTCAACCGCTTGCCCGGCCCGCCGACGACGTGGCGGACGATCGACCTCAATCGTCGCCCGCCGGAGATCGACAAACAGGCTTGGAAGCAGCGCTGGAACCCATTCCGCCAATGCAGCTATCCGCCGGAGGATCGCAAGATCGAGAGTTTTCGCACCCATGTGAAGGACGCGGCGCTCAAACTGATCGGCTCCGACCTCGCCCGCAGCGAGAAGTTCACCACGCAGCCTGCGGGACGGGCTGGACATCCGGGAAACGCTCCGCAATTGGCACACCGGCGACCTCTATGTCAAAGTGATGCCGCCGGTGCGGGGCGGGATCGACAGCGTGGTGATGCTGTTCGACAGCCCCGCCGATCCGCGGGATTATCCCTGGCGGATCACCTGGCACGCGGAGCACGCGGACGAATCCACGCTGGCCCTGTTCGCCAGCGATTGGAAGGACGACCTGATCGGTCCCGGCATCGCCCGGGCGCTCTACGGGGGGTGCCTATTTTTATTCCCCCCGCGGCCGGTGGTGGACGTCTGGCACGACCGCCGATTGAACTTCTGCGACACGCTGGAGGAACGCCTGCTCGCCGGCGCCTGTTTATATTCGGAGGAAAAGCACGTCGCGGTGCTGTCCGAATCCCCCCCCGGCGCCGGCTTCCGCCGGCTGGCCCGGCGGTACAAAAAGAAGCTGGTGCACGTCCCCTTGGGCCGCATGGGCGCCGCGACGGTCGAACGCCTGCGGACCGTACACGTGTTGAACGGCAAAGAGGTCCGCAGCTTCGCCCAGCATTTTATTCGGGAGAGTTGAGAATGCTCCGCCCGTCCTCCGCAACGGCCGCAACGGCCGCGACGGCCGGTCCTGACGCCGCACGTCGCCCATGACTCGTCCCGCGCGCACGATCGTCACCGGGGTCGGGTTCGTGCTGGCGAGCTGCGGGTTCGCGGTGGTCGGGTATCGGGCGGCGGGGTGGGGGTGGATCGACTCGGTTTATATGGTGGTCATCACGGTGTTCGGCGTGGGGTACGGGGAGGTCAACGACCTCTCGGACCGCCCGGGCTTGCGGCTGTTCACCACCGGGGTGATCCTCGTGTGCACCACCAGCGGGCTGTACCTCGCCGGCGGACTCGTGCAGGCCCTCGCCGAAGGGCAGGTCAATCAGCTTCTCGGACGCCGCCGGATGACGAAAGGACTTGAACGCCTCACCGGACACACGGTGGTCTGCGGGTACGGGCGGGTCGGCAAAATCCTGTGCGCCGAACTGGCCGAGGCGGGCGCCCCGTTCGTGATCGTCGACAGCCGCCCGGAACGCCTCGCCCCCGCGGAAGAAGCCGGGTGGTGGGTCGTGCTGGGCGACGCCACCACCGAGGAAACGCTCGAAACCGCCGGCGTGGCCCGCGCCCGGGCGCTCGCCACGGTGCTGCCGAACGACGCGCTGAACGTGTTCATCACCCTCACCGCCCGCGGCGTGAACCCCGGGCTGCGCGTCATCGCCCGGGCCGAGGATCCCGCCAGCGAGAAGAAACTGATCCGCAGCGGCGCGGACCGCGTGGTGCTGCCGGCGCGCATCGGGGCCGGCAAGATCGCCTCCCTCATCACCCGCCCCAGCGCCGAGAGCCTGCTGACCGACGCCGACAGCCGGGCCGACCTTCAGGAAGAACTGGCCCGCATCGGCCTTGGCATGAACGAGTTCCTCATCGAAGCCGGGTCCGACTGGGTCGGGGCGAGCCTGGCGGAGGTGGAGGCGGCCGGCGGGATCGGCTTTTTGATCGTCGCCCTGCACCGCGGCGTGACAGAGAACGGGCCGGACGCGGAGGTGCTCCGCCGCCCGCCCGGCGACACCGTTCTCGCCGCCGGCGACGCCCTGATCGTGTTGGGCTACGACGCGGTGTTGCCCACGCTGGCCCGCAAAGCGCGCACCGAACAAAATATGATCTACCGCGGCGCCCGCGGGTGACGCGCCGGGACCGGCCCTGCACATTGCGATCGCCGGGTACGGTCGCGGGCTCTGATGACTTCCCCGTCCTCCCGCGCCGCCTTCAGAACCACCTGGAACAATGCTTGACACGATCTCGGTTCCTGTCGGCGGGGTGAGGAATTTCGGGAACAACGTCCGCGTCATGCCTCGGAAGTATTACGCCCCGCGGACCGAGGTCGAACTCTTAGCGATCCTCGACGCCCACGCCGACGGGCGGATCCGCGTCGTCGCTTCGAAGCACGCCTGGAGCGATGCGATCGTCAGCGACGATGCGCTGATCGACCTGCGTCATTTCCAAGCGATCCGGTTGCACCAGCGAGACGGTGAAACCTGGACCGCGGTTGGCGGCGGCTGCCGGATCAAGTCCCTGCTCGCCGAACTCAACCGGCACGGACTGACGACGCCGTCGGTCGGCCTCATCACGGAGCAAACGATTGCCGGGGCGATCTCCACAGCCACGCACGGGTCGGGGCGGCACAGCTTGTCGCATTATGTCGCCGCGGCGCGGATCGCCTGTTTTCCCGATCCCGGCGGCCGGGCCCGCGTCGTGGAAGTGACCGACGGAGCGGACTTGCCGGCCGCCCGGTGTGCGTTGGGTTGTCTGGGCGTGATCGTGGAGGTGACGCTGCGCTGCGTGCCGCAGTATTTTGTCCGGGAGAAGGTCACCCCTTGCGCGTCGCTCCGCGAGGTTTTGGCGTTGGAGGAACGGTCGCCGCTACAACAATTCTATCTCGTCCCGCACCGTTGGGGTTGGTTTGCGCAGGAGCGGTCCGTCGCACCTCGGAACGAACGCCGCGGGGCGGCGCGGCTGTATCGCGTCTATTGGTTTGTAACGATCGACCTCGGGCTACATCTGGCGATCAAGACGTTCGCGTCGGTTCTGAAAAGCCGGCGGCTGGTGCGATTCTTATTCCGCCGGCTGCTCCCCGCGTTTCTGTTCCCCCGCTGGGTCGTGACCGACCGTAGCGACCGGATGCTTGTGATGGAGCACGAGTTGTTCCGCCATTTGGAACTGGAAACGTTCGTCCCCGCGGAGCGGCTCGAAGAGGCCGCGGCGTTCGTGGAGGCCGTCCTGCGGTTCGCGGACGACCGGGCCGCGGGGGTTCCCGAGGCGGTGCGGGACGCCGTGGAGCCGCTGGGGTTGACGGACGCGCTGGACCGTCTCGGCGGGACGTACACCGCGCACTACGCCGTCTGCGTGCGAAAGGTGCTGCGGGACGACGCCCTGATCGCGACGACTGCCGCCGGACGGGACGGGCTGGGAGCCCCCCGGACGGGCGTCCGCTACGCGTTCAGTTTCATCACTTACGTCGAGCCCCGCGAACCGTTCTACCAACTTGCCCGGTTCCTGGCGGAAAGCATGGCCGCCTTGTTCGACGCCCGCCCGCACTGGGGCAAATGATTCCCGTTGACCGCCGAGGCGGTCGAGCGGTCATACCCCGGTCTGGCGGAGTTCCGCGCCGTCTGCGACCGGTTCGATCCGCGGGGCGCCTTTCGCAACGACTACGTGAACGACGTCCTCGGGTTCGACGCGTCGGAGCGAACCGAGCGACGGGCGGAGCGATCACGCCGCGTCCGCCGCCGCGCCTAATTTCGCCTCCCAATCCAGCGGCCGCAGGGCGTCCCGCAGCCGGGGGTGGCAGTAGAGGCGGACCCGTTTGACGTGGTCGTCGAACTGCTCCGTGGCCAGCGTGCGGGTGACGGGGGAAACCTCCGCGAGCGACCGGGCGGCGCCGTCGGCGCCGATCACGTCCACCTTGAATTGCACCTCCCGGTGGGCCGGCGGGGCGTCTAATAAGAGGTCGGTCGGGGCCAGATCGCTCGGCGCCACGTCGCCGGCCTTGGTTTGAAGCTGCGAAACCAGCGCCTCGGACACCGCCGCGAGCTGCGCGTACGGTCGCCCGGACAGTCGCCGGAACACCGCGGCGCCCTCGTGCGGGCCGAACTCCGCCAACCGTTTATAGATGCCCCGCCCGGAGGTTCCGGACGAACCGGGGAAAGTCGCGGGCAGGCCGGGCGGAAGAGTCCGTCCGCTAACCGGGCGGCCGGCGTGCCGTCGCACGCGGTCAGCAGGCGTCGTTCGAACTCCGCGTCCACGGTGTCGTACAGATCCTCGTCGATCAACTCTGCCCGGCGATCGTACACCGCCCGGAGCAACATCGCCGTCGCGGCCCGCACGGTGTGGTGCCAATACACCTCCGCGAACATCACGTACCGGGCGAACACCATCAGTTCCGCCGCCGTGCGGCCCTTCGCGGTGAGGGCCAAGCCGCCCGTGCGGGGGTGCACGGTGAGGGAGGCGATGAGGCGGTCTTTATCGAAGTTTCGCCCGTACGGCACGCCGGCGTGCAGGCTGTCCCGTTCGAGATAATCCATTTTATCCACGTCGATCGGCCCGTCCAACAACCCCCGCAACAAGCCTCGCGCCGGCCCGTCGGTCGCCCCGTCGCCGGTGAGAAAATCGGCGACTTCGGCGGGATCCACGTTCCATTCCTGTGTGAGCGCCGTCCCCGCGGGCGTGCCGGGGGCGAAGCGAGCGGCGGCGCGATGTTCATGGTCCGGCACCTCCGGAAGCTTCAGGTCTTCCATCGGGTGACAGAACGGCCAGTGCCCCACGTCGTGCAGCAGGGCGGCGCAGAGGAACACCTCCGCATCGTGGGCGGTCGCCACGTCCGCAAACGCCTCCACCCGAGCGAGACTCCGCAAACATCGCACCGCGTTGCCGTACACGCCCAACGTGTGTTCGAACCGCGTGTGCGTCGCCCCGGGATACACCCGCGACGCGACACCCAATTGCGAGACGTGCCGCAACCGTTGCAGCGCCGGCGTATCGACCAGCGCCCGCACCCGCGGCGTGAACGGCACGTCCCCGCTGCCCGGCAACCGCACGATCCCCCCGGCCCCGGGCGGGGCGAGTTCGGGCAGGGCGTGGAGGGAACCGGGCATTGTCTGTCCGAACGCGGCGAGACTCGTTGACACGAACCCGAAGCGTCAGCGAGGGCGTCGGCCGCAAGCCGACGTGCTGCGCACGCCGGATCCCTCGCTGACGCGTCGGGTTCGTGGATGATCCGCTTCTAAACCAACGCCCGCGCGCGGCTGGGGGCGAATAATTCCTCCACCGTATCGGCGATGATGACGTTATTCTCGGCGTGGTCGCGGTTGCTCAGCAGGTCCCACATCACCTCGCCGTCGGCGACGGTTTGGCGGAAGCGGCGGGGCAGATCGGCGATCGCCGCGGGGGTGTGGTCGTCGGCGGCGCTCTCCTCGATCGCCTCGGCCAGCAGCGTGGGCAGTTCGTCCAGGTCGTCGGTGTGTTCGAAATCCACCAGGCCCACCAGCAGCGGGTTGAACCGGCCCTCGATCAGGCAGCGGGCGTCGTCGCTGTAGGCGACCAGCGGTTTGCCCAGCGTCCAGGCGATCGCGGCTTCGCTGACGGCGCCCTCGTCCGGCACGCGGCCGTTGAGGTTCCAGACCATCGCGTCGCAGGCGACCGCGAGTTGATACACGTCCAAAGCGAAGATCGACTTGTGCAAAAACTCCGCCGCCTCGGCCGGTTCGTACCCGCGGGGGACCAGCAGCGGGAGGATGTTTTTGAACTCCATCCCGTCGCGGTGCGGCAGATACACCGGATAGCCGCGGTCCTCCAGGCGGTCGGCGATCAGCGTCATCTCCCGCTTTTCGCAGGCGTTGAACAGCGGGCCGGCACAGTAGACGCGGGGCTTCATCGGCACGGGGAAGGAACTCGGAGGGAAACGGAGACGGGTCGCCCAAAGGGACGGGCGGACGAACGAACGGGCGGGCGGGACGAACGAACGGGCGGGCCGGGCGAGAGTCTAGCGACCCGGACGCCCCCGGGAACGCCCAAACCGGGACACCGGTTCACTGATTCTGCGACTCGCCCCGCACGATCCCCGCAACCGCGGCGGAACCCACCCCGAACGGCGGCGTCCGGCTCTGGTTGGCGTGAGAGGTTCGCTACCATCTCCGACGCATCCCGCGTCTCCGTCGCCTCGATCCGCCCCGCCTGCTTTGAACGTCGTCATTCTCGGGGGCGGGACCGTGGGGACCAGCATCTGCAAGGTGCTGGGCAACCGGCACAACGTCTGCCTGGTCGATCCGGATCCCGAAGTGCTGGAGATCGCCGGCGAACAACTGGACGTGCAAACGGTCAAGGGCAGCGCCTGCGACGCCGTCACGCTGTTCCAAGCCGGCGTGCAAAGCGCCGACTTGGTGCTGGCCGTCACCAGCAAGGACGAGATCAACCTCGTCGGCGCCAGCCTGTCCAAGAAGCATGGGCGCCCGCCGCAGCGTGGCCCGGGTGTTCAATCCGTCGTATCTGGACAGCAGCACGTTCGATTATCGCCGCCACTTCGGCGTCGATCGGTTGCTCGAGTCTGGAACGACTCACGGCCCTGGAACTCGCCCGCAGCGTGCGGATGCGGGGGATGTTCGTGCTCGAAAACCTCGTCCGCGGCGGCGTCGAGGTGCAGGAAGTGCTCGTCGAAAAGGACGCCCCCGCCTGCGGCGTGCCGCTGAAAAACCTGAAGTTCGGCCCCGGCGTGCTGGCCGGCGTGTTCGTCACCGACGGCGTCGCCCGCATCCCCAACGGCGACGACAGCGCCCACGCGGGAGACACCGTCACCCTCATCGGGACCGGCGATTCGCTCGAAGACGCCGCCAAACGCTTTCGCAAAACCGTCCCGCCCAAGCTGCTGGTCGTCATCGGCGGGGGCGGGGAGATCGGCTTCAACCTCGCCCGGGTGCTGTCCAAAGGCCGGTTCAGCGTGGTGCTGATGGAGGGCGACCTCGACCGCTGCGAAGAACTCGCCGCCAAGTTGGACGGCGTCACCGTGCTGCACGGCGACGTCACCCGCCGCAGCGAGATGGAGGAAGCCCGCGTCGACCGGGCCGACGTGTTCGTCGCCGCCACCGGCCGGGACGAGGATAATATCGTCTGCGGCGTGGAGGCCCGCGAACTGGGCGCCGGCCGCATCATGTCCGTCGTCCGCCGGCCCGATTATGCCAACGTCCTCGGCAAGTTGGGCATCGACGTGGCCGTCAGTCCCCGCAGCGTGATGAGCCGGCAGGTGGACGGCATGGTCCAAACCGGCGCCGTGCTGGCCCGGTTCGACGTGGCCGGCAAACAGGCCGCGGTGTATGAGGTGGAGGTCCGCGAGGGCTGCGAATTGATCGGCGTGCCGCTGAAGGATGTCGGCTTCCGCGGGGCGCTGGTCGCGGCGATCGACCGGGAAGAGTTCGTCCGCGTTCCCGGCGCCAACGACGCATTGAAGAAGGGCGACGTGGCCGTGATCCTCGCCCAATCCGACGCCGCGGAGACGGTGCTGGGGCGGTTCGAAGCGCGGGGCTAACGGGACTCGCTTGCGGTTTCGCGGGCGAATCCGAACAACGTCACCCCCCTTCCCCGACGGAGTTCCCGGATGACCCGCCCCGCCCCGCTGCTCGCGGCGTTCTTCACGTTGGCCCTGTGCGTTTCTCCACTGGCGGCCCAGAAACGGGACGTCCCCCACCAGCTTGAGCCCGAGGACTACTTCACCCTGCGGTCCGTCGGCAGCGTCGCCCCCTCGCCGGACGGCTTGCAAGTCGCCTTCACCCTCACCGGGTGGTCGGAGGATTCCGACCGCATGAATACCGACCTCTGGGTGACCCCCAACGACGACGACCCCGCTACCAACGGCGCCCGTCTGACCTTCGACGGCGCCTCCGATCGCTCCCCGATGTGGGCCCCGGACGGGAAGACGATCTACTTCCTCTCCGCCCGCGACGGCGGCGACGAAGCCCCGCTCAACGGCGACACCCAGGTCTGGAAGATCGACGCCGACGGTCGCAACCTCGCTGCCGTCACCCGCGTCAAAGGCGGCGTGGAGGACGCGGCGCTGACGCAGGACGGCGGCGCCGTCTTCTATACCGTCCCGCGGGAAGCCGTGGAGGACGATCTCGCCGGGCTGCGGTCGAAATATAAAGATCTCGACTACGGCCACGGCGTGGTCGAATACAGCACGCTGATGCGGCTTGATCTGAACACCTGGCGGAGCGAAGAACTCGAGCGCCCCGGACCGCTATATCCGCAGCTTCGCCGTCGCCCCGGACGGCGGCAGCGTGGCGATGGTCACCGACGAGGACCGCAACCTCATCACCCACGAGGGCCGCAGCCGCGTGGATTTATTCGACGTAGCGAACAAGGAGACCGCCACGATCACCCCCGACGGCTGGCGGGACGATCACCCGAGCCCCTTCGGCTGGATCGACGCCCCGGACATATCGAACGACGGTCGCGTGCTGTTCTCCGTAGCCTTCGACGGCTACCCCGTGATGCTCTACGTCGCCTCAGTGGGCGACGGCGGATGGGGGCTGGCCACGATCGAGGCGGCGGACCCGGTCACGATCGGGTTCGACGCGGCGAAGTTCGCGGCGGGGACGGAGGACGTGGCCTTCGTCGGGGAGGATCACGGCCGGGCGCGGGTGTATCGCACCGCCGGCCCGGGCTCGCCGGTGTCGGTCGTCACCCCCGGCGACGTGGTGGTGCGGGACTTCGCCCTGTCCGGCGACCATCCGCCGATCGTCTCCGCCGGCACGCCGACCGAACTGGGCGACGTGTGGGCGTTTCGCGAGGGGAAATACCTGCGCCTCACCGACGCCAACCCCCACGCCGCCGACTGGGCCTTTCCCGAAGTCCAGATTTACACCTGGACCGCCCCGGACGGCGCCCCGGTCGAGGGGATCCTCGAACTGCCGCCCGGCTATAAGAAAGAAGACGGTCCGTTGCCGTTGGTCGTGGCGATCCACGGCGGGCCGACCGCCGCGGAGCCCTACCAGCGCCGCTTCCGCATCTACGGCCGGGCGCTGATGGCGGCCAAGGGCTACGCGATGCTGAGCCCTAATTATCGCGGCAGCACCGGCTACGGCGAGAAGTTCATGACCGACCTCATCGGCCGCGAAAACGAGGTGGAGGTCGCGGACATCCTCGCCGGCGTGGAAAAACTCGCCGCGGACGGTTTGATCGACCCCGCGAAGGTCGGCGTGATGGGTTGGAGCAACGGCGGGTTCCTGACGAACGCACTCCTGTCGGAAACCTTCACCGCGGGCGTGGAGTCGCAGGAATACGGCTTCGCCGCCGCCAGCAGCGGGGCCGGCGTGGTCGATCAGGTCATCCAGTGGGGCACCGAGGACACCCCCGGCCACGTGGTGAATTACATGAGCGGCCAGCTCCCCTGGGAGGCCCCCGGCGAATATCTGAAGGCGTCGCCCCTGTACGAATTGAACAAGACGCAGACGCCCACGTTGATCCACGTCGGCGGCGCCGACGCCCGCGTCCCCCCGGCCCACTCCCGCACGCTCTATCGGGCGCTGTCCCATTACCTCGACGTGCCGACCGAACTGATCGTCTACCCCGGCGAGCCGCACGGATTGATGAAGAAAAAGCACCGCGCCGCGAAGATGGCCTGGGACCACGCCTGGTTCGAAAAGTACCTGAAGGGCGAGGGCGACGCCAAGGAGTAGCGGCCCGCCGCCTCGCCGGCGCCGTTAGACTGCCGCCATGACGCCCGCGACTGCCGACCTGCCGTCCCCCGCCCCGTCGCCCGCCGCCGCACTGGCCGACGTCCCGCCGGTCGTCGCCCCGGCGCCCGCCCTCCGCAGCCACCGCCGGCCGCGGCGATCGGCGGCGCCGGGGCTCACGCTGGCGGACCTGCTGGAGCGGTTCGACCCGATCCCCGCCGGCCGCGTCGTTCACGACCCCGGCCCCGGGACCGCCACCCGCGACGATTGGGAGCGACTGAACCGCCGCGGCGACGGGCTCTATGAATTGATCGACGGAACCCTCATCCGCAAAGCCGTGAGCGATCTCTCCAGTTGGCTCGGCGGAAAACTGTTCCGCCTGATCGGGAATTTTGCGGAGGACGGCGGCCTCGGCTACGTCCACCCCGCCAATAATTTCTTTTGCCTACCCGACGGCTTGCGGGCGCCGGACGCCTCGTTCACCCGGCTGGCCGACCGCCCGGACGGACTGCAAGAACGCGGCTACAGCGACGTGCCGCCGGCCTTGATCGTGGAGGTGCTCTCCCCCGGCAACACCCGGCGGGAGATGGAAACAAAGCGGCGGATCTATTTCAGCGCCGGGGTGGAGGTGGTGTGGGAGGCGAACCCGCTGACCCGCGAGGTCGTCGTCTGGTCCGGCCCCGACGACGCCCGCACCCTCACCGCCGAGGCCGGCGACACCCTGACCGGCGCCCCCGTCCTCCCCGGCTTCGCCGTCCCGCTGGCGGAATTATTCACCCCGCCGGGGCCATGACGCATTTGGAGCCGTGACGTTCAGGGCCTCCCCGCGGCCATCAGAATCACGGTCGCCGTCGCGTACGCTTTGCAGTGGGAGATCGTCACCAGCACGCCGGCGCCGCCGCGGTCTGTGAGGACGCTCGCGGCGCCGCCGGTGACGGTCATGACGGGGGCGCCGCTGGGTTCGGGGAGGATCTCGAAGTCGTGCCAGCGGATCGGCGGGACGAAGCCGGTGCCCAGCGCTTTCATCGCCGCCTCCTTCGCCGCCCAGCGCCCGGCGTAATTCTGGGCAAAGTTCTTATGCCGATCGCAATACGTCCGCTCCGCAGGCGTATAGACGCGGTGCGTAAACGACTCCCCGTGCCGTTCGATGAGCGCGGCGATCCGATCGCATTCAATAATATCCGTGCCGAGGCCGACGATCACTGGGGCGCCCCCGGTTTGGCGCTGCGAGGCACGCGGCCGGGGGCGTCGAGGTTGATGCCGGTGCGGTCGCTGTACCAGTACCGCAGGGTCTCGAAGCAGAAGTTGCCGGCGTTCCGCATCTTCAAGACCGTCACGCCGGCGGGGACGTTCGCGGTCATCTCGTCCTGGTCGTCGATATAGACGCCGATGCCGCGGTCGGCGATGACCTGCGCCTTGGCGTCCATGCGGTCCACCAGCACCAGTTCGTCGTAGCGCACGCCAAGCCGGGCGAGGTCCGCGATCGCCTTCGCCCGGTCGCGGCGAAAGGTGATGATCGTCACCGGCGCCGGCCACACGGCCGCCAGCGTGCCGAAGAACGCGGGGTTCTCGTCGATCGTGCCGTCCAGATCGATCCCCAGCGGCGGGGCGGGCGGCGGGGGCGGGGGCGGGGGCTCGGCGGGGGCGTTCATCGTCGCGATCCTAACCCGCATGCGTCCCGCACGCGGTCCAGCGTTTCGCCGCCGACGGCGCGGGCCTTCTCCGCGCCGGCCCGTAGCACGTCCTCCACGTCGTCCGGGCGGGCTTCCCAGTCGGCGCGGCGATCCCGCGCGGGGGCGAAGTACTCTGTCGCGGCGTTGATGAGGGCTTTCTTCGCTTCGCCGTAGCCCATGCCGCCGGCGCGGTACTTGGCCGCGAGTTCGGTCCGCTGCGACTCGTCGGCGAATAGCTTATACATCGTGAAGACGTTGTCCCCCTCCGGCTCTTTCACGTCTTCGACGGTGCGGCTGTCGGTGACGATCGAATTGCACTTCTTTTTGAGGCGCTTGGGGGTCTCGAAGATCTCGATGGTGTTGCCGTAGGACTTGGACATCTTTTCCCCGTCCAGCCCGATCACCTTCGCCGAATCGTCCAGCACATACGCCTTCGGCGGGACGAGCACGTCCGCGGAATAAATACGATTGAACCGCTCCGCAAGGTCGCGGGTGATCTCGATATGCTGCACCTGATCGGCGCCGACGGGGACGGTGTCGCTGTCGTACAGCAGGATGTCCGCGGCTTGCAGGATGGGATACGTATAAAGCCCCGCGTCGGCGGGCAGGCCGCGGGCCTTCTTCTCCTTATAGGAGTGGCCTTTATCGAGGAGGTGCATCTGGGTGACGGTCAGCAGCGCCCAGAATAACTCCGTCACCTCCGGCACGTCGCTTTGCCGGAACAACGTGGCCTTGTTCGGATCGAGCCCCAACGCCAGCAGGTCGAGCGCCGCGTCGCGGGTGTGCTGCCGCAACGTCTCCGGCTCCCCGCGGATCGTGGTGAGGGCGTGCAGATCCGCGAGGAAATAAAACGCCCGCCCGCCGTCGGCTTCGGAGGCGGTTTGCAGGGCGATGTATTGGCGGATGGCCCCGAAGTAGTTCCCCCAGTGGAACCGCCCGGTGGGTTGAATGCCGGAAAGGACGCGCATGGGGTTCGGTGAGGCGGGCGGGGCGTTTAGGGGTGAGATTCTAGCCACTCCGCCATGAGCGTCAGCCGATCGGCGTAGGTGAGTTCGCGGGGGTCGAGGTCGACCGTCTTCGCCATTGTCGGCAGGTCGTTATTGAACGCGGCGTACCGCTGTTGGAGCGCCGTGCCGCCGGGCAGGGTCCGGTCGGCCGTCTGCGCGTTCAGCCAGTTTCGCACTTGCGTCATCAAGCCGACCGGGTCTCCCCCGTGACTGGAAATGTCCTGCCCCGCAATGTCGGAGAGAAACTGCTGGAAGCGGTACGGCTCTCGATCGAGGATCAACGTCACCTTCCGCTTCTGCTTCGCCGTGCCGAGGCGGGCGGCCCCGAGGAACAGGCCGAGCTCGAACGGCATATTGAACCGCGGCAGGCCCCGCTCGTTCAGTTCCGTCCGCGAGATGTCGTGGATACCGAGCGGGCACTCCCCGATAATCATGACGATCCGGTCGATCCGCGTTCGCCCGGAATCGTCTTGTTCGAGGGAGCACCGGACGCGATACCCGCAGTCTTCGACAGCGAACAGCGCCGCATTGAACATCGCCTCGTAGTCGGCGTCGAACGGGCAGTTCAGGAACACGTCCAGCGTGTCAGGCATGGTCGGCGCCCGCCGGCCGGTCCGGGCGGGCTCCGGCGTTCGCTTCTTCCGCGCGGGTCCGGCGCCGCAGGCGTTCCGCATTCGCGGCCGCGACGGCGGCTTTCGCCTCCGCGCGGGTGAAACTCGTCGGACCGATTTTCGGCCTCAGGATCACCCGACCCGGAGGACCGGGCGGGACCTCGTCGACAGCGGGGTCGTAGGAGCGTCCGCCGGCCTCCGCCGCGACGGAGTCCACCACAGCCCGCCGCGGCGGCCGACCGTCCCCGAGTTCGTTCCCGCTCGTTTTCCCACAGGGGGGAGGCGTGATGATGTTCGTGTTGGACATCGTTCTTCCTATCGAGCGGAACCGGATTGCGGCGCCCCCGCCATTTGGGCGGTCTTCGCCGGACCCAGTGTACCAATCAGGTCGCGCACGGAGGCCGCCCCCTCGTCCCGCAGCGCCGCGGAGAGTTCGTTCACCAGTCGGCCGGACACTGTGGGGTCGGCGAAGTTGGCGGTGCCGACCTGCACGGCGCTGGCCCCGCAGACGAGGAACTCCAGCACGTCGTCGAGCGTGCGAATGCCGCCGCAACCGACGATCGGCACGTCGACGGCTTGGGAGACCTGATACACGATCCGCAGAGCGAGCGGTTTGATCGCGGGGCCGGACAGGCCGCCGATGCCGTTGCCCAGCGCCGGGCGGCGGGTTCGCCAGTTCACCGCCAACCCGGTGAAGGTGTTGACCAGCGTGACGGCGTCCGCCCCGGCGTCGGCGGCCGCCTGGGCGATCGCGGGCACGTCGGTGACGTTGGGGGTGAGCTTCGCCAGGATTGGCAGGCCGCAGGCGTTCCTGACCGCGCGCACCACCGCGGCGGCGCCCTCGGGGGTGCGGCCGTAGTCCACGCCGCCGGTGACGTTCGGGCAGGAGACGTTCAGTTCGATCGCGTCCGCCCCGCCGCCGTTCTCCCGGGAGGATCGCTCGACCTGGGCCGCCATCGATGCGAACTCCGCCGGGCTTTTGCCGGCGACGTTGGCGATCACCGCCGTCCCCAACCCGCTAGGTAGGGGAGATGATGCGTGCAGAAATGCTCGACGCCGTCGTTGTCCAGGCCGATGCTGTTGAGCATCCCGGCCGGGGTCTCCACGGTGCGGGGCGGCGGGTTGCCGATCCGCGGCTGCGGGGTGACGGTCTTCGGCACGACGCCGCCGAGCGTGGACAGATCCACCAGCGGGGCGAACTCCCGGGCGTACCCGAAGGTGCCGCTGGCGACCAGGATCGGGTTCGCCAGCCGCAACCGACCGAGCGCGATGCGCAGATCGGGTGCGGCGGGGGCGGGATCCGGGGCGGTCACGCCCGCAGTGTAAGGCAGAAGGCGAACGGGCGAAGGCGAACGGGCGAAGGCGGACGGCGAAAAAGCGGACGCAGGTGCGCCGCCCCTCCTCCTTCCGCCCACGGCCCTCAGCCTTCCCTTCTGGCCACGGGGGGCTGACGCCCCCTCGCTCGCCTAACGGGGGCTGACGCCCCCTCGCTCGCCTAGATGATGCCGCCGTGGGTGCGGTAGGGGGTGGCGCTGTCCGGCAGGTCGAGGAACCAGATGCGTTCCCAGATGCGGGTGATGTGGCGGAGGTTCTCCGACACGTACAGCAGTTGGCGGGCTCGTTCGTCGCGTTCGGTGGCGTAGATCGGCACGACGCAGCCGGTTTGAATCGCGGCGGCGCCCACCAACAGGGCGAGGGCGGCCGCCATTTTCAGGCGTCGAATCTTCGCTGGCCGAACCGGGGCGGAACGGGGCGTCGGGGGGGTGGTCATTGGATGCTCTCCCAAACGGCCGCGGGGCCGGGCGGATACCGGGTCGGGACACACGCCCCCGCCGACGTCGACCTGATCGCTCAGGGAACGCCGGGGATGGGGGCCGGGCCCGGGGCGGTCCCGGGGGACCGCCGCGACCCGTCTATGCCGGATGAATCGACCGCTGCGCCCGTCACCTTCACGCCGCTTGTCCGGCCCGGGCCGGATGGTGCGGATTCGCGGGTTACAGCCGCCCCAAGAGCATCGCGCCCGAACGGGATCACCCCCCTCCGGCCCCCGCCAAGCCACTCACCCGCCCGCCTGCCCACTTGCCCGCCCGCCCGTTCACTCGCCCGCGGAGGCGACCGCCGGCGGGGGGTCGGGGCGAACCGGCGGTCGGTCGGCGCTCTGCGGGGGGGCCGGGGATTGCGGGGGATTCTGCGGGCGGGCGTACGCCGGGCTGCCCGGGGGCTGCACGCCCTGTTGATAGCCGACGGCCGCGGGCGGGCCGGACGGGACGCCGTACTGCCGGGCGTGCAGGTCGCGCTGGCGGGCCTCCTCGGCCTTCTCCCGCTCGCGGCGCTCCATCAGTTTGACGCGCTCCTCCATCTCCTTGCCCGGCTTGAAGGCGACGACGTAGCGGGCGGCGACCTCCACCGGTTCGCCCGTCTTCGGATTGCGAGCCTGACGGGCCGCCCGACGCTTGACCTCGAACACGCCAAAGTTCCGCAGTTCGATCCGGTGTTCGTCCACCAGCGTGTCCACGATGTGATCGAAGGTCATCTGCACGACCTCCTTGACCGCCATCTGGGTCAGCCCCAGTTCGTCGGCGATCGCTTTGACGATCTCTTTCTTGGTCACCGGGGCGCAGCGGGCGGGAGGGCGAGGGAATCGGGGAGCCGCGAGCGAGGCCCCCGCACTGTAGGACCGCCCGTTTCCTAATATCAAGCGGGTGCACCTGTTAGGGCGACGCAGCGCCCCACGTTCACCCGGCGTTGCCCGGACGTTCACCCGGCGTTGCCCGGACGTTCACCGTGTGTGGCTCACGCTGTTGCGACCGGCGCCCGCGCCAACAACCGCTCCTTTAATTCCGCGGAGTAGCCGGCGGGGTCGGCGAAGAACGCGTCCGGCAGCACGGCGTAGCGTCGCATCGAGTCGAACACCGTCGGCCAGCCGACCTGCTCCGCGATGTCAAAGCACCGGTGCGCACGGCGGACGTGTTCCTCCGTGTCCTGAAAGTTCTTGAACCAGAACCAGGTCCGCTTCGGAAAGTAGCTGAACCGCACCGGCGGCCGCATCACGCAGGCTCGCAGGATGGGGCAGTCGAACTTCGCGAACTCCTCGTCGACCTTCGGGCCGACCGTGACGGTCTGCTCCCGACGCAGCACCCGCTTGAACAGATCCTTGCGCACGTCCGCGTCCAGCAGGCGACCGCGGCGGTTCGCCTCGTGGATCGTGCCCAGCGCGTCCGCGAGGTCCGGGGCGATCCGGTCTTCCTGGAACAGGGGCGCGGCGTCGGTTGGATCGTCCAGTTCGGCGGTCAGGTAGAACTGGCTGTAGGTGTCGACGAACACGCTGCGGTTCGCCTCTTTGAAGCCGTCGGCGAAGCCCTGAAGCATCGCGTGACGGCGCCCCATCTCCGCCCGGTTCAGCACGTAGCGGTAGGAGATGACGCGGCCGAGCGTGCCGGTGGTCTCGAAGAACCCATAGGCCCACAGCGCCCCGTGCGTGGCGATTTCTGCGAACGCGTGATTCCCGCCGCTGTCGAGGTACAGGCGATGCAGCAGCGCCGCCCGCTGTCGAATATCCGCCGGGCCGCCGGCGAGGGCGGTCGCCTCGGCTCGCAAAGCGGCGTAGCGGGCGATGAGGTCGGACACGGGGGCTCGCGGGCGGGGTGATTCTCGAAACGAACTGGCCTCTCACAGCGATCGGTTCTCAAAGCGCCCGTCGCCCCGCCCGCTCCCGCACGTCTTCCAGGCTCACCAGCGGGCCGACGCCGGCGCCGGGGCACTCGGAGCGCGTGCGGTCCCAATCCGCGGGGGTGTCGAGGTTCGAATCCCAGAACGGCCAGGTCCGGCACTGCACCGGGCGGGCGGCGTACACGGTGCACTTGCGGGTGTGGGAGTCGAGGAACGTGCAGTCCCCGTTCGCCCGTTCCCGCAGGCTCATCCGGCCGTCGATCAGGCGGGTGCGCTTCAACCGCAGTTCCATCAGACTGATCCCGGCCGCCGCCGCGATCGCCCGCTGTTCGCCCGCGTCCACCCAGATCGCCCCCGGCGCCCCGGTGCAGCACGCCCCGCAGGCGGTGCATTCGAATCGCAATCCGTCCGCGTACCACGGCGCCTCGTCGGGAGAGGCCATGTCCGGGGGAACCGGGACGGGAGCGGTCATTGGGGCGAGGGGCCGGGCAGGGGGCGGACGTAGGTGGCGCTGGTCATCACGCCGCCCGGTCCGTCGCGGCGGAGGTGCACTTCCAGCACGTCGTACCGCCCCGCAAAGGCGCTGGCGGCGACGACCTCTTCCACCACGTCCAGCGTGGCGACGGCGGCGGGCGGCGGGGCGGCGCCGCCCGCTCCCGGCAGCCCGGCCCCCGGGAGGCCGGCGCCGGGGTCGAACGGGACCTTCAACCTGACTTGCAGCAGCGAGACGTGCGGGTCCGGCCGTCGGCGTCGCCCGCCCTCCACCCGCGGACTGCTGTCCGGCAGGGCTGCGGCGAGGGCGTCGGCGAGCGGCAGATAAGCCGCCGTCCGCGTGTGCCAGAACCAGAATAGCCCGGCGGTGCTCAGGCTGCCCAGGCAGATCATCCCCGCCACCAACGCGGTGCCCCGGGAGAGCCTTTGCTCGTGCGGCCCGCTCACTTTCGCAGGCCCCCCAGCGCCCCGCCGACCTCCCCGTGCACCCGCTGCGGCGCCCGGATCACGAGGACCTGATACAGCTCGAAGTAGCTGGCGGTCGACGGCCCGCCGTTCACGTCCCAGGTGTCGGGGGCGATCACGGATTGAATCAAATCGATCAGCCGGCGGGCGTTCCGCATCTCCGCCGGGCCGGCCAGCGTGGTTTGGCCGCGGCGGCGGGCGGCGGTGGAGAGGCGCCCCCGCTGCCAATCCTTCTCCCACCGCAATCCCTGGCGGATCAGGTCGTCGCGGGTCTCGGTCAGTTTGTAAGCCAGCGACCGCCGCAGGTTCCGGCGGCGATCGGTACGCAGGCCCCGGACCGACCCGACGCTCCGCAGCAATCGCACCCCGCTGGGCGCCGTCGCCGCCGGGGGGAGGGAGCGATCGCGATGCAGCAGGACGAACGCTTTGAAGCGGGCGTTGAACTCCGCCGGCCCCAGCGGGCGGGCGTCCTCGGCGGCCAGCAGAACCGGCAGGGAAAGCGTCAGCAGGGCGGCGGTCGTCACGGCGTCTCCTCGGGGGCGGCGGGGGCGGCGGGGGCGGCAGGTTGATTGGGGGCGACGGGCTCGTCGGGCGCGGCCGGTTCGACGGGACGGGCGGCCGGTTTGGGGGCGAGCAGCGGCGTCCGCGGCGGGGCGTAGTCCCCCAGCAGATCGCGCACGCGGTAGACCCGGACGGCGCCGCTGTCGTCGCCCGCCGCCAGCAGCGTGCCGTCCGCCGACAGCGCCAGGCTCCGCACCGGCCCGGCGAAGTCCGCGATCGCCGACAGGTCCCGCACCTTGCCCGTCGGCTGGTCCTTCGTCTCCCCCTCCCCGCCCGCGGGCTCGTCGGCGTCGGCCGGTTCGTCGATCTGGGAGCCGGTCGGTTCGAAGCGCCAGACCCGCAGTTCGTTCCCGCCCTTGGCCCGCCCGCCGCTGCCGGTGGCGAAGATCGGGGTGAGGTTGGCGCCCGCGGAGGGCACCGCGATCGCGGCGTTCATCGGCCGGGCGTGGCCGGCGTAGCGGCCGATCGGTTTGGGGTCCGGATCGGCTTTCCCGGTGACGTACTGCCGATCCGCGAGCGCCGGCAGCAACGAGAGCCGCCCCACCTCGTCCGCCCCGCCGCTGAGGACATAGGCCCCGTCGGCGCTGAAGGTCACGCACTCCGCCGCCCGCACGTGCACCGGCAGGGGGAAGAGGGTTTCGAGAGTCGTGGCGTCCAACAGGAAGACAGGCCCGGGCTTGGTATCGCGATCCGGGTCGCCGAAGGCGACGGCGAGCCGGTTCCCTTGCGGATGGCTCCCATGCAGCGCGAGCCCCCGCACCGGCACGCGGGACTCCGCCCCGAGCGGCAACGTCGTCGCAGGATCGCCCGCGGCGCCGGCCTGCCCCCAATCCTCCCACCGCCGCAGGGTGCCGTCTTCTGCAGACGCGCGCCGATCAGCGTGACGCCGCCGTCAGTCGGCACAGCGATCAGCCCCGTCACATAGCCCCGCGGCCCCGTCGTCTTCGATAGCCCCCGCCCCGTCATGGCGTTCCAGCGGGTGACCCGGCGGTAGTCGCCCACGGTGAGGACCTCCCGGTTCGAGCCACAACAGCGCCTTCGACGAACCCGGACCGCGTTTTGATCGTCCGCACCGGCTTGCCGCCAGCGGTCGCCAGCAGTTCGACCTTCTCGAACGTGCCGACCGCCAACGTCTTGCCGTCCGGGCTGAACGCCAATGCGGTGACGCGGTCGTCCACCTGCCCGGCCCAGATCGCATCCGGCGCCGGCGGGCCTTCCGGCTCCTCGGGCGGGGCGATCAGCTTCGTCACGTCGGCGCCGTCCGGCAGCCCCGGGATCTGGGCGACGGCGGGGAGCACGCTGACGGTCGCGAAGACGGCCGCGGCGAGCCGCGTCGCCGCGGAAGCGTGACGCCGGCTCGGGGGCGAAACCGGTTCGACGTACGAAACCGGGGGACGGGCGGGCGGGGTGAAACGGGCATCGTGCGATTATCCTTCCCGGCCCGCCCCACGCCACCCGTTTCGTGCCCGTCTCCAACGCCACGCCGACCGATCCGCTGACCGATGCGCCGGTTCGGGTCGCCGTGACCGGCCGCACCCGGTGGGCGCTGTGGTGGGCGGACGAACTGACCGACGACCCGCGGTTCGCTCTCGCCGCGGAGAGTGACGCGGACGCCGTCGTTCGCGGCGAACCCGGCCGAACGATCGTCGAGGTCCCCGATGGCCCGCACGCCGACGCTCTCCCGTTTCGCCCGGCCCGGTTCACCGCGGCCTTTGCGGCGGCGCGGTCGGCGGTTCACCTCTTCTAACAGCATCCGAACATGCACCCGCCAGACGGGGCGCCGCTGGATTTCACCCTCGTGGAGCACACCCAAACGCCGTTGGGCGGGCTTGAAGAGCACGGCGCCGCCGCCGACCGGCTGGAGGCCCGATTGGACGAACTGCTGGCGCTCTCCGACTGGCAGACCCCGCGCATCGTGCACGCGACGCGGACGGTACGGGGGGACGTCGCAGGGGGAGGAGAAGAGGTGACGTGGCGGGCGGAGATTGCGGACGACGCGACCGGCGGGACGGCGCTGATCGAACTCGTCCGCGGCGCCGCGGTCCGCTGGCAAAGCGGCTGGAGCCTGCGGACCGCCGCCGGCGCCTACCATGAGGGCGTTCTCGCCACCCGCGAACCCGGCGGCGAGTTGGCGGCCCGCCCGTGGACGGAACCGGCGTCCTCCCCGCTCGACGCCCTGCACGCCTGGGTCGCGCGGGGCGAACGCTGGCCGGTGACGGCGGCGCACGCGGCGGCGGTCGCCCGATTCATGAACACGCTTTAGAACCGCGACCGGTTGGGAGCCGGCTCTCTTCGCACGGCGATTTGCTCTACGGTTTCAACACCGCTCCGCACACAATCGCGCGACCGCGTGGGCCGGCAGGCAGGCGGAGACGGCGGGGGAGAAGAGGTCCGCGATCACGATCTTCTCCGCGGCTTCCAACGTCGTCGTTTGGTGAACGTCGTTTGCGAGGAACGCCCCGCTGCCGGCGTAGATCAACGCGACCGGCGCCCCGCCGACGACCGTCGCCGCTTCGCCGATCTCGAAACACAATTGTTCGTGCAGCGAGACGGCGAACGCTTCGATCTGCTCCTCGGACAGTTCCGTCCGATCGCAACAGACCGCCCGCGCCAGCCGGCCGAGGGCGCGGGCGCGGGTCGCCGGTCGCCCGTCGGCGGTGTCGTGGTCGGCGGTGTCGTGGTCGGCGGGCGTCTCGGGGACGCGGCGGAGCACGAGGTACACGTCGCGCATCGTGGCGAAGCGTTCGGGCGGCAACAGGACTGGCGCCCCGGCCGCGAAGGCCGCGCCGGCGAACTCCACCGGCGTGCGGCCGACGCCGCGGTACAGCAGTTCTTCGCTGTGAAGCCGCGCCAGATCGGTTCGCCCCGTGGGAACCGGCACGCCGTTCTCCAGCGGGATCAGGTCCGTGGTTGTCGAGCCGATATCGATCAACAGCGCATTCCCCTCCGGTACGCAGCGGCCGGCGAAGGTCGCGGTGGCGTGCCAGTTCGCCGCGGCGGTCAGGCGCCAGAACTCCCGGGCCGTGGCGGGGTCCACGAACTCCCCCACGGTTTGCCAGACCCAGATCGGCCGGCCGTGCGCGACCTGCTCCACGGCGTGGAGGATGTGCGACACGCCCTCGGCTTTTGTTTCAAAGCAGTCGCACAACTCGCCGGTCATGGTGACGGCGAGACGGTCGTACGGCTCGAACCGCTGTGCCAGTCCCCCCAGCGCCGCGGCGAGCCCGGCGGGGTTCTGCCAGAGGGCGAAGGGCACGGAAGCGGCGTCGTCGCGATCGTCCGCCGCTTTGAGGTTCGCGCCGCCGATGTCCAATCCGAGGGTATTCATCGATGAATCTTAGCCGCGGCCGGTGGAAGCGTTCGACGCGACCCGCGAACGCTCCCTTCGGTCGCGGCTAGTTCAGCGTGCCGCCTTTCGTGAACGACACGCTCCCCGCCCGCCAGCGCAGCGGGGGGAAGGTGCGTTCGGGAAACAGGATCCGCTCCGCGAGGTTGTCCGGGGTGAGGGCGCGATAGCCGAGATAACTGGTCGTCAGCCGGGGGTTCACCTCGATCAATACAGGATCAAAAGAGCCCTCGAACGGTTCCTCAGGGATCACGAAGTCAATCCCCCACCACCCCCGCAGCCCGGGGACGGCGTTGTAGACTTGAGCGACGAGCCGACGGACGGCGTTTTGATCCACGTCCGCCGCCGGGACTGTCCCGCCGTGATAGGAGAGCCGGCCGGGGGAGCCGTCAATTCTGATGTCCTGCACGCCGGTGGGCAGCGGCGTATTATTGATGACGGCGACGGAGCAGGGGCGGCCGGGGATGTAGTCCTCCTGAACGATTGGGTCGCCGTCGGAGCCGCGGCCGATCTCGTCCAATACGGCGCCGATGCCGCTCCTGAACTCCTCAACTGTGCGAAACAGAAACGCCGATCCCCCCGCCCCGTCCTTCGGCTTTATCACTGCTGGGAGTTGCGCCAGGATGCTTCCGCCGATCACTTCGTGCCGCATTGGGCGGCGGATTGCGGTGGTCAAAGTCTGGTCCAGTCGCCGTTTGTCGCCGCAAACCGACACCGCGGTCGACTGGGCTCCGAGCCATCGATCGCCTGACGCTGTCGCCCGCTTCGCAAGCAGATCGTCCATCTCCGGGGCGATGGATAATATGCTGTCTGACTCCGCGGCGATCTTCGTGAACAACTCGTCAAACGCGTCGCCTAGCGGCGACGGCGAACCGGGGACCTCGATCACCTCCACCCCCCGCACGCCGAACGGCTCCAACCCCGCGGCCCACATCACGACCACCTCCACGCCGTCGATTCGCGCCGCGTCCGCCGCCAATGCCCGCAGCATCGCGGCGCCCTCGGCGAACAGCGGATCGGCCGCCGCCCGATGGACCGCGCCGCAGGTGCAATGTTCAGAAAGGAAGACGCGCATTCTGCTACACTAACCCGACGCGTCAGCGAGGGCGTCGGGCGCAGCCCGGCGGGCGTTCCCCGCGGCTGCGCCGCGGCCCTCGCTGACGCATCGGGTTACTTCACCTGACCGATCGGGCGGACATCTTCGCCCTTCGCTCCCGTGCGGCTGTCGCCCAGGGAGGCGCGGGCCGCGTCGGCGAGCGTCTCCAACCGGGCCACCACCTCCGGGTTCTTCGCGGCGACGTTCCTCGTCTCGCTCGGGTTGCGTTTGAGGTGATACAAGCCGCCTTCGGTGCGTTCGTTGACGTTCGCCGCCGGCGTGCCGTGGCGGCCGCCGCCGCTCAATAGGCTGCGGTATTCGTGGGGGAAGTGCAGCTTCCAGTCGCCGCTGCGGATCGCCTGCAATTCGCGTCCCCAATAAAAGAGCAGCGCTTCGTGCGGGGATTCCTCCGTCTCCCCCTTGAGTAACGGCAGGATCGACTTGCCGTCGATCACGCGATCGTCGCCCAACGCGGCCCGCAGGTCTTCGTCGATCAACTCCGCGACGGTGGGCAGCAGGTCGATGGCGCCGCAGGGGGCGTCGCAAACGGCGCCGGGCGGGATCGTGCCGGGCATATTGAACAGCGTGGGCTCCCGCTGGCCGCCCTCCCAGGTGGTGCCCTTGCCTTCGCGAAACCCGCCGGCGTCCCCGCCGTGGGTGCCGTAGCTTAGCCAGGGGCCGTTGTCGGAGGTGAACAGGATCAGCGTGTTCTCCCGCAATTGATGTTTTTCCAACGCCGCCACGATCTGACCGACGGACCAGTCGATCTCCATGATGACGTCCCCGTATAACCCGCGGCCGCTTTTGCCGGCGAACTTGTCGCTGACGAATATCGGCACGTGCGGCATACTGTGGGGCACGTACAGGAAGAACGGCTCGTCGGCGTGGCGGTCGATAAAGTCCACGGAGCGTTCTGTGTACCAGGTGGTCAGCATTGTTTGGTCCGGCTTGTCGACCGCGGCGATCTTCACCTGCGGGACGCCGGCGTTTTCGCCCTCCCAGGGGGTTTCATAAAGGGGCAGGGGCGGGAAGCCGAGGCTGCGGTCGGCCCGGGCCCAGCGGATTTGTGCGTTCCGCGGGTGCAGCGGCCACATGTCGTTGGAGTACGGCAGGCCGAACCACTCGTCAAAGCCGTTGTCGGTCGGAAATAAACCCGGTTCGTCGCCGAGGTGCCACTTGCCGAAAATACCGGTGGCGTAGTCCTGCCGTCGGCAGAGGTCGGCGATGGTGAGTTCAGCCGGGTTCAGGCCGACTTTCGCCTCCGGCCCGAACGCTCCGGAGATGCCGAGCCGGTTCGGATAGCAGCCCGTCAATAACGCGGCCCGACTGGCGCTGCACACGGCCTGCGCGGCGTAGAAGTCCGTGAACACCATGCCGCCCTTCGCCAAGGCGTCCAGGTGCGGGGTGGCGATATCGGTGGCGCCGCTGAAGCCGGCGTCGCCGTAGCCCATGTCGTCGCAGAAGACGACCACGACGTTCGGCGGCGCGTCCGCAGGTCGCTCCGCCGCCGGGACGCCGGGACTCCAAGCGAACAGGAGCGGGGCGGACAGCAGGACGAGCGACACGGCGGAGCGGGGCATCACAGACGATTCCGAGGACGGGACGGGACAGGCCACGATAGGAAGCCCCCGGCCCGATCGCACGCACGCCCCCGGGTCGCCGTCGCCGGCAGGCGGCGTGTTTCCGACGCGACGAGCGAAAATTGGACGGTCGCGGTTTTCCCCTCAAGTTTTGTCGTCCGCCGGCCGGGGGCGGGGTGGACGGCGGGCGGGCGGGTGTCCTATCCCCCGCGGCGACCGCTTCTTTCGCCTCCCGTTCGCCGGCTCGTCCGTATGTTCCGCCCCGCCCGGCCGCGTCCCGCCCCGCCGCGGATGGACCTGCCGCGGCAGAATCGGAAGCCGTGGACCCGGCCGGCGGCACTGGCGATCGCGGTCGCGGCGGCGGCGGTTTGCGGGTGTTGCTCCTCCGGGTACGGCCCCTCGCCCTACGGCCCGTACGGCGGCGGCGTGCCCCCGTACTACAACCAGCCGGGCGGATTCGCCCCGCAGCCGCAGCCGTACGGCGGGCAGATCGCGCCCCAGCCGCTCCCCGGCACGCTGCCGGGCGGGACGAACCTCGGCCCGCCCTCCGGCGGCGTGCCGCCGCTGTCCGCCCCCGGCGGCGGGTACGACTTCCCCGGCGGCGAGTTCGACGACGGGTTTAACGACGGATTCGACGACGTCGACGATCTGGACGCCCCCACCTACAACGGCGGCTTCGGCACCACGCCCACCGGCGGAACCGGCGGGGCCTCCGGCGCGCCTGATAGCGGCGGCCCCTACTATGAAGAGCGCAGCGGCTTCGGCACCACCCCCACCGGCGGCGGCGATCTGCCCCCCGCGGTCGATGAGTACAGCCCCGACGCCTTCGATCTGGACGAATCCCCGGACCCGAACGGCGTCGACCTGTTCGAACCGCCCCCGCCCGGCACCACCCCCAACGGCTTCCAGGACCCGCTGCCGGACGACTTCGGCTCGACCGGCCCCCGCGGACGCCGCCCCGGTCCCGCCGCCCGCCTGCCGTACGCCCCGGCCCGACCGCTCTTGAACGCCGCCGCCGCTTCCTCACAAGCCGCCGGACAGGTGGCCGGACAGGGCGCCGGCCCCCGCCGCGATCGCGCCGTCCGCCCCGCCGGCGCCGTGCAGCCCGCCGGCGTCGACCAAACCGCCGGCCCGGCTCGCACCGTCACCGGGGTGGTCGATCACGACGCGGCGACGAACGTCTGGACCCTCACCTACACCATGCACCCGGACGCCGGCGACCGGTTCGGCGGGGTCCTGACGCTGATCGACAACGGCCACCTCGCCGGTCTGGAAGGTGAGCAGAACCTGATCGTCTCCGTCGACGGCCGCATCGACCCCGCCGCCGGCCCGGACGCCCTGGGCAAACCGCGGTTCCGCGTCGATTCGGCGACGGAGAAGGGTTATTACGAGGGGCGGTGAGCCCCCTTCGCTTGCGGTCTCGCGGGAGCCGGAGAGCCATCGGGCGCCGCGGAACCGCAAGCGGGCGCTCGATAATCATTCGAGATTCAGTCGGTCGGGTTCGAGGAGAGAGCGACGCGGGGATAAGCTGACGTTCCCGCCCCCCACGAGTTCTCCCCGACCGTGTCCGAGCCCGTCTCCCCGAAAAAGCTGCTGTTCGTCGTCGGCGACTATGTCGAGACGCTCGAAGCGTTCGTCTCCTTTCAGGCGCTGGGGGCGATGGGGCACGAGTGCGTCGCGGTTTGTCCGGACAAAGCCGCCGGGGAGACCGTCCGCACCGCGGTTCACGACTTCGACGGCGCCCAGACCTACAGCGAGAAGCCGGGGCACCTCTTCCCCCTCACGCACGATTTTGCGGCGGTCGATCCCGCGGCGTTCGACGCCCTCGTGCTGCCCGGCGGGCGGGCGCCGGAGTACCTGCGGCTCGACGATCGCGTGCTGGACCTCGTCCGCCACTTCTTCAGCCCCGGGGCGGGCGGAACCCAGAAGCCGGTCGCGGCAATCTGTCATGCGTTGCAGATCCTGCGCGCCGCGGGCGTGCTGGGGGGCCGAACCTGCACCGCGTACCCCGCCTGCGGGCCGGAGGTGACCGCCGCGGGGGCGACTTACCAGGAGGTCCCGCCGACGGAGGCGGTGGTCGACGGGAACCTCGTCACCTGCCCCGCGTGGCCGGGCCACCCGGCGTGGCTGCGGGCCTTCGCGCAGGTGTTGGAGGGGGGCGAATGAACGGGTCCGCCTCCCGCCTCGTGGCCGTCGGGGCGCTGCTGGGGGGAACCGGCGTCGCCTGCGGGGCGTTCGGAGCCCACGGGATCACCGGCTTCGTGGCGGAGACGTACCCCGACGCCGCCCTCGCCGCCCGCCGCTTGGCGAATTGGGAGACCGCGGCGGACTACCAACTGTGGCACGCCCTCGCCGTCGTCGCCTGCGGGTTGTGGGCGGTGCACGCCCCCTCGCGATCGCTCACCGCCGCGGCGGCCTGCTTCGCCGCGGGCACGGCGATCTTCAGCGGCAGTTTGTATCTGCTGGTCCTGACCGGGGCGACTTGGCTCGGCGCCGTCACCCCGCTCGGCGGCGTCCTGCTGATCCTCGGCTGGACGCTGCTGGCGTGGACGGCGTGGCGGGGCGGGGCGAAGACGCTTCGCACACAATCTGTCGAGGCGTGAACCGTCACGCCGCGGATGCAGCCGCCAGAGCCGCGGCGAACTCCCGCAAAACGCCGGGGGCGCCAAGATCCCCCCGGCGGGCGAGCAGGTCGACGGCGACGGCGAGGGGAAAGTCGGGCAGCAGGCGGCTCTCGGGGGCGTCGGCGAAGGTGCGTTCGGCGGGATCGGGGGCGTCCACAAGCGCCAGGACTCCCAGCGCCCCGTTCTGCCACACCCAAACTTCGGGAATGCCGGCCTCCGCGAACGCCGCCCGCTTCCGGTCCGACAGCGGGTTGCCGAACACGATCTCCAGCGCCAGATCCGGCGCCGCCGCGGCGACCGGTTCCCGATCGTCGGCGTGCTCCTCCGCCTCACTCAAGGCCGCCCGAACCGCGGCGATCGACGCGGGAGCAAGGTAAAACGATTCATCCGGCATCCCGCCCCGCCGTCTCGGCCGGCGGACGTGGACTGCCCCAGCCGGCTCCCAATCGATCCCGCGAGCGGTGAGAAAAATCACAACCAGATGGAACAGCAGTCGGGACACGTTCTCGTGCCGGAACTCGGGAGGCATTTCGATCTCCAGCACGCCGCCCTCTGCGGAGTCGGTGCCGTCGTAGGTGAAGCGGGTGCGGCGGTTCTCCGGGGCGTCGGCGAGGGCGAGGTACGTCTCCCAACTCACCCCACGCAGCACCACTGCGTCGGTCGGGTCGGCGAATTCGGGAAACGCTTCGGAGACGGGACGCGGGGTCGGCGGGGACGCCGGCAGGCGCTCCGGCGCGGGGGGCGGTTCAGCCCGGCGGCGCACCGGCGGATCGACGAGGACGGCGGCGGGCACGGCGGACGCTCGGCAGAGGAAAGGGCGACGCGGGGGAAGAAACGACGCGGGGGGGGAATCCGGGGCGGATCGGGCGGGTCGATCCTACCGCGCCGCCGCCCCGGTCGGCGGACGCACGAACACAACCGAACCGACGAACTGCGGTGCGGATGTGCAGCGTCGGCGGTCGATACGGTCGGGACCCGCCCCGGCCGCCGGCCCGGTTTGCTTCACCAGCGCCCCGCCGTCGCCGCTCCGCAGACATCTTCGCGATCGCCCCCCCACATCTGGGGGTTCGGTCCATCCTGTCGCGGGCGACGCCGGAGCCGGCCCCCCGGAGAACCCCGCATTTCGCGAGCGACTCGCAAACGCCATGTTGGGTTTCCGCCCGACTGCGGGTACAACCAGTGGGGTTCGAGCCCCGCCGCCGCTCGCTCCGCCTCGACGGCGGCCCGCCCATCTGCCGGCTCCGTCTGACCACAAGACTTTTCCTCCCCGCCGCGAACCGTATGTCCGCCACTCTCGCTCCGCGTTCGCTTGCCCCGGTTGCTCATGGCGGGGGCGCCGCCCTGTCGTTTGACGACGCCCCTGGTCCGGCTGCGGTCGACGTTGCCGCAAACGCCGAGGGCCTCACCACGCAAAACACCGGCCGGTTCGACGCCGACGCCAAGCGGTTGATCAACTGCGGCGCCGTCGACGTCAATCAGCTCATGCCGCTGAAGTACAAGTGGGCCTGGGAGCACTACGTCAACGGCTGCGCGAACCACTGGATGCCCACCGAAGTCCCGATGACCAAGGACATCGAGACGTGGCGCAGCGACAAGCTGTCCGACGACGAACGGCTGGTGATTCTGCGGAACCTCGGCTTCTTCGCCACCGCGGAGAGCCTGGTGGGGAACAACCTCGTGCTGGCGATCTTCAAGCACGTCACCAACGCGGAATGCCGGCAGTATTTACTGCGGCAGGCGTTCGAGGAGGCGATCCACACGCACACCTTCCTGTACATCGTGGACAGCCTCGGACTCGAGGAGGGCGCGCTGTTCAATATGTACCGGGAGATTCCGGCGATCGCGGCGAAGGACGAGCTCGAAATGGAGCTCACCCGCGAAATCATGGACCCGAACTTCACCACGGAAACGTTCGACGGCGCCCAGGCGTTCCTCAAAAACCTGATCGGGTATTACCTGATCATGGAGGGAATCTTCTTCTACAGCGGCTTCGTGATGATGCTGAGCTTCCACCGCCGCAACCTGATGACCGGCGTGGGCGAGCAGTTCCAATATATTCTGCGGGACGAGACGACCCATCTGAACTTCGGGATCGACTTGATTAACGGCATTAAAGCCGAGAACCCGGAGTTGTGGACGCCCAAGTTCCAGCAGGAGACCCGCGCCCGCATCCTGCACGCGGTCGAATTGGAGATCGCCTACGCCCAGGACTGCCTGCCCAAGGGCGTGATGGGGCTGAACGCGGACCTGTTCCGCGACTACGTCCGCCACGTCGCCGACCGCCGCTTGGAACGCATCGGGCTGGGGGCGGAGTTCGGCGCCAGCAACCCGTTCCCGTGGATGAGCGAAACGATCGACCTGGCGAAGGAAAAGAACTTCTTCGAGACCCGGGTGACGGAGTACCAAACCGGCTCCGCGTTGTCCTGGGACTGAACGTCCCTGCTCGTTCGATAACGCGGAGGCCCCGCGGGGCCTCCGCGTTACGGGGATTTGGGACACTGGAGACGAGCCGTGCGGGTAAGGTGGGGCATGATTGCCGCACCGCTCGTCCTGCTGTTTGCTTCCCTGCTGCCGGCCGGGCCGCCGGGGGCCGCGCCGGCCGCCCCGCCGCTGACGGGCACGGTGTTCGACGCCGACGGGACCCCGCGGGGCGGGGGGGAGGTGGTGGCGGTGGTGTTGACGGAGGGGGATGTCTCCGGCGCCGCACCGGACGGGCCGTTCCCGGAGCGTCCCGTGCTGCGGGCGCCGGTGGCGGCGGACGGAACCTTCGCGCTGGGCCGCCCGCCGGCCGCCGCGGCCGACGACGCGGCCGCTGTCGTCTTCGTCGCCACCGTGGCCCGGGGGGACGGGGCCGTCGGCTGGGCGCAGGGATCAGTGAGACCGGACCGGACCGCGCCGAACCTGACGGTGACGGTCCGGCCGGCCGGGCGGCTGGTGTTGAAGATCCGCGACGGGGCTAACCGGCCGCTGGCCGGCGTGCGGGCGACGGGGGCGACGTCGGCGACGGTTGGGGCGATCAGCCCCGCCGCCCTCGCCGCCGCCCGGGGGACGCCGTGGAAACCGTCCGACGCGGCCGGCCGGCTGGAACTGCCGGGGCTGTGGGCGGGGTCGTCGGTTCTGGTCACCCTCGTCCACCCGGATTATCCCACCTTCGCGGTGTCGGCGGAGGTCCCGGCGGCGACCCGTGACCCGCTGCCGGCGCCGGCTGTCACATCGGCCCTCCTGCGGGGCTTCGCGCCGGCGGTGGCGCCGGTCTTGACGGCGGGGTCGGAACGAGTCCGGGCGTGGCTGTTCGATGAGGCGGTCCCGGTGACGATGTCCGCCGGGACGGTGCGGGCGACGGTGCGGGGGGGGACGGGGGACGGGGCCCCGTTGCCGACGGAGGGGTACACCCTGTCCGGGAAGGTCGGCGGGAACGGGACCGGCGGCGGGAAGACGTGGACGCTCCGCGGTGTCCCGCCCAAAAGGGCGACGCGCGGGCCGGACGGGGCGGTGGTGCTGGAGTGGCGGGTTCGGACCGGGGCGGCGGAGGTCTGGGTCCACCACCCGACCGTCCTCCTGGACCGGGACTCGCGACGAAAAGAGCTGACGGTCGCCCCCGACCGCCCGGCGGAGATGACGGTCGACGCGGTCCCGGTCGTCACCGTCGTCGGCCGGCTGGTGGACGCGGAAACCGGCGAGCCGCTGGCCGGCTGGGGCCCGTGGAGGTTCGGGGCCGCGTCGGGTTACCCCATCGGGGAACCCTCGGTGAAGTCGTACAGCCGGTACCGTGACCCCGATTGGCTCAACGGGTATCGGGCCGGCCGCGGGTGGGTCGCCATCAACAGTCCGAGCCCCCGCTCGGGCGTGGACCACACCGCGGCGGACGCGGAGGGGCGGTTCACCCTGCGGATCCCGGCCGCCAAACTGCGGGACGGGCGGGTACGGGTGATCGCATCGGATGACAAAGGCGGGCGGCTGCCGGCGGTCGCCGATCTGGCGGGGGTTGCCGGGGAGACGCTGGACGCCGGGGACCTGCGGCTGGGCCGCCCGCCGGAGATCGTCGGCACGGTCGTCGACGCCGCCGGGGCCCCCGTCGCCGGGGCCGCCGTGACGGACGGGGGCGAGGGCCTGTCGAAGTCCGAGCTGATGCTGGGCGAAGCGGTGACCGACGCCGCCGGCCGGTTCCGCCTCGCCCCGCGGCTCGGTCATCGCCGCCCGACCGTGGGGTCCGACGGCGGGGTGCCGGTCGACCTGCTGGCCTTCGACCCGGCCGCGAACCGGGAGGGCGCCGCCGTGGTCGTGCTGCGGCCGGGGGAGCTGCGGCTCGGGAAAGAAGTGCCGCCGGTCCGCCTCGTGCTGGCCGAGGCGCCGCCGCCGCCGCTGCCCGTGGCCCCGCCCCGATGGACGTGGCCGGGCCGCCGGCCGGGCGTGCTGCGGGCCGGCGACCCCGCCCCGGCGTGGACCGACGCCGCCGCGTTCTCGCCGAACGGCAAACCGCTGGCGGAGCCGCCGACGCTGGCGAGCCTCCGCGGCCGGTGGGTCCTGCTGGACCTCCGCCCGTGGCCGCCGGGAGACGACGACGGCGCGGACGTTCGGAAGATCGCGGCGGCGTACGGCGGCCGGCTGATGGTGGTCACAGTCTTCGATCGCGCCGCCGACCCCGCCGCGGTGCGGGCCGGCCTCGCCGCCGACCCCGCCCCCGGGCCGGCGCTGATCGACGCGGCCCCGACGGACGGGGCGGGCGGGGCGGAAGAGGAGGACGCGACGGACGGGGCGACCTTCGCCGCCTACGCCGCGGCCACGTTCTTCCGCCTGCCCCACGGCCGGCCGGATCGGTTCCTGATCGACCCGGCCGGTCGGGTGGTCGCCGGCCCGGGGGTCGGGTACTTGCGGAAGATCCGTGACAGCCCCCTGCGGAACCTGCGGCCGTTCCTCGCCCCCCGCTGAACGCTGACCTGATCGGGGATGAGCTGCCCGGGGGTTGATCTGCCCGGGGTCTGGCCGCCCGCGTCGTTCGGCGCCCCCTGTCGAACGGGGCGCGGGGGTTACAGTGCGGCCGTGATTTGCGTCCCGCCGACTGTCCCCCCGCCCCGATGCCCCCGCCGACTTCCCCCGCTCGCCCGGCCGGCGGGGCGCGCGCGAGCTGCTTTCGCCCAAACAGGTCGCCGCCGCGGCGGGGGTCAGCGAATCGACGGTCAAGCGGCTGGTCGACGACGGGGCGCTGCGGGCCGAACGCACCGCCGGCGGGCATCGCCGCATCCGCCTGTGCGACGCGCTCGCCTGGGTGCGGAGCCGCGGGTGCGGCAAGCTGAACCCCGCGGCGCTCGCCCCCGCGGTGCCGGCGTTGGAGGGCGCCGCGGGCGTGGACCTGTGCGACCGCGACGCCGTGTTCCACCGGTACTCCCAGGCGCTGGAGGCCGGCGAGGAGGCGGTGACGACGGGCCTGGCGGTCGCGTTGTTCGTCGGCGGGGCGGATCTGCCGGTGGTGTTGGACGATCTGATCGGCGGGCGGTTCCGCGAATTGCGGTCCCGGTGCAACCATCCCAGCCGGGAGTGCACGACGCTGCACCGGGCGCTGGCCCACAGCGTGACCGCGGTCAGCCGGCTGCAAGACCTCACCTGCGAGGGGGCCGATCGCCGCGCCGCGTCGGCGGGCGCCGCGTCGGCGGGCGCCGCGTCGGCGGGCGCCGGGTCGAACCGCCCGGCCGCGGCCTGTCGAACCGTCGCCCTGGCGGACGTGGGGTATGAGGTGGACGCGCTGAGCGTGCACCTGGCCGCGGCGATCGCGGCGGCGGCGGGATGTGCGGTGACGAACCTCGGCGCCGGCGTGCCCCCCGCCGTGCTGGGCGGAACTGCGGACCGGCTGCGGCCGGATTATCTGTGGGTGTCCGCCAACGGCGGGCCGCAGGCGGACGCGAAGTTCGTCGCCGCGGCGCTCGCGGAGGCCGCCGCCTGCGAAGCGCACGGCGGAGCCCTGCTGATCTCCGGCGACGCGATCCCGCCGGACGCCCCGGGCCAGCGGGTCGATTCGCTCCGGGACCTCGCCGACCTGCTGGCGTAGCGGTTGCCGCCCCGCCCCGCCGCTCCCCCGTTGTTCCCCGCCGGGGCGGCCCGCATACTCTCGGTATGAACCGATCGGTCCCGTTCTCGTTCGCCCCGTCCTCGTTCGCCCCGTCCTCATGCGCGGCGGCCCTGCTGGCCCTCGGCGTGTTCGTCGGTCTGCCTGTCGGCGGGGCGTGCGCCGCGGAGGGCGACTCGGCCGAGCCGGTTCCCGCGGTGAACTTCGCCCGGGACGTGCAGCCGTTATTGGCCCGCCGGTGCCTCGCCTGCCACGGCCCGGACGATGCGGAGGGCGGGTTGATGCTGGGCTCGCGGGAGACGGCGCTGGCCGTCACCGACGCCGGCGAACCGGCGATCCTGCCCGGCGACGCCCACGGCAGCGCCCTGCTGGCCCGCATCACCTCGACCGACGAATGGGAACAGATGCCGCCCGAGGGCGACCGCCTCACCCCGGATGAGGTCGCGTTGCTGCGGAACTGGATCGACGGCGGGGCGAAGTGGGAAGCCCACTGGGCGTTCGAAGCGCCCGTGGTGATCGACCCGCCCGCGGTCGCCGACGGCGCCGCGGTTCAGAACCCGATCGACAACTTTATCCAGGCCCGCCTGGACGCCGCGGGGCTCGAACCGAACCCGCCGGCGGACCCGGCGACGCTGCTCCGCCGGCTCTCCTTCGACCTGACCGGCCTGCCGCCCACGCCGGACGAGACCGCCGCCTTCGTCGCCCAGTTCGGCTCCGACGACGATCCGCAGGCCGCCGAACGGGCTTATCAGGCCGCGGTCGAGCGTCTGCTCGCCTCGCCCCGCTACGGCGAGAAGTGGGGCCGCCACTGGCTCGATCTGGTCCGCTATGCGGAAACCAACAGCTATGAACGCGACGGCACCAAGCCGAACGCCTGGAAGTACCGCGACTGGGTCATCCGCAGCCTGAACGACGACAAACCGTACGACCGATTCATTTTGGAACAACTCGCCGGGGACGAACTGCCCGCGGACTCGCCCGAGCAGCGGGCGGCTTATCTGACCGCGACCGGCTTCTATCGGTTGGGCGTGTGGGACGACGAACCGGCGGACCGGGAGCAGGCTGTTTACGACGAGCTCGACGACACCGTCCGCACCGTCGCCGAGGGCGTGCTGGGGCTCACCGTGGGGTGCGCCCGGTGCCACGATCATAAACTCGACCCGATCCCGCAGGCGGATTATTACAAGATGGTCGCGGTGTTCCGGGACCTCACGCCCTACGCCTCCTGGAAGACGCGGGGACCGGAGAATCACCAGGCGGACGTGACCCCGCCGGAGGTCGCGGCGGCTCATCGCGCGTTAGACGTGGAACGCGCCCGCTGGGAGGCGAAGAAACGGGAGATCGAACAGCGCGGCATCGCCCAGATGTCCGGCCCGAATCAGCGGGCGACCGAGGGGCCGGTGAACCGCCGGGAGGCGATCCTCAAACAGGAACTGCACAAACATCTCTCCGCCGACGAGATGCAGGCGTACCGCGGGGCGAAGGAGCACTTGGACGGCGTCGCCGCCCGCCGGAAGGCGCTGCCGCCGCGGGAGACGACGCTCGCGGTGGCGAAGGCTTACGCCCCCGGCAAGATCCCCGCGACGTTCGTGCTGGCCCGCGGCAGCGCCCACGGCGCCGAGGGCGACCCGCTGGAGCCCGGCGTGCCGGAGTTATTTATGACGGAGACGTTCGAGCCCGAACCCACCGCGAACGGCGCCGCCGGTCGCCGGTTGGCGTTCGCCCGCTGGGCCACCGACCCGCAAAACCGCCTGACCGCCCGCGTGGCGGTGAACCGCGTCTGGCAGCACCACTTCGGCCGCGGGTTGGTGCGGTCGAGTAATAACTTCGGCAAATTGGGCACCCCGCCGACGCACCCGGATCTGCTCAACTGGCTCGCCGATCGCTTCGTCGCGGAGGGTTGGAGCCTGAAGTCACTTCATAAATTGATCGTCACCAGCGCCGCATATCGACGGTCCAGCGGCCCCCACGCTGATGCCGCCGCGGCGGACCCGCTCAACGACCTGTTCTGGCGATTCGACCCCCGCCGGCTGACCGCGGAGGAACTGCGGGACGCGTCGTTGGCCGTCACGGGCGAATTGAACCTCGCGATGTACGGCCCCAGCTTCTATCCCAAGCTGAGCGAAGAAGCGCTCGCCGGCCAATCCCGCCCCGGCGAGGGCTGGGGCAAGAGCCCGCGCAAGGAACGCGCCCGGCGGGCGGTGTATTCGTTCATCAAACGCAGCCTCGTCGACCCGGCGCTGGCGGACTTTGACTTTCCGGAGACCGACAGCGCCTGCGAAGCCCGCTTCAACACCGTGCAGCCCGCCCAGGCGCTGGCGTTGCTGAACGGCGACTTCGCCAACGACCGAGCCGCCGCCCTGGCGAACCGGATTCGCGGCGAATCGCTTCCCGACGACCGGTCCCGCCTCGCCCGGGCCGTCGCCCTCACGACCTCCCGCCCCGCGACCGAGGAGGCGGTGGCGGACGGCGTCGCCTTTATGGAGCGGATGCAAACCGAATACGCCTTCGACGCCGATCGAGCCTTTGAGTTATGGTGCCTGGTCACGCTGAACGTGAACGGGTTTTTGTATCTGGATTGAACGGGGGATGGATGAGCCGCGGTACTACCTTCGACAGGGGGTGCGGCGATTGGTTGCGGCGCGGGAGGTCGGTCTACACGCCATTCCGGCGAAGCTGATCGAGGCGGGGCGGGCGGACGTTCCCTTAAACGTGCCGCTCGACGCCCTGTATGCCAACCGCCCGTCGACGCTGGCGCCCGACCCCCGTTACCTGCGGGCGTTCTATGGATTTCAGGATCCCGCCCAGCGCCCCGGCATCCCGCCGATTCTGATCACGCCGCTCGCCGACGCCCCGACGCGGGCGCTGACGCCCCTGCCGGCGGTCCGTCTGATCCCGTAGACTGACGACCCCGCCGCCCGACCGACGCCGTTTGATGACCGACGATCAACCCCGACCCGCCGTGCCTGACGGCCCCGCCGCGGACGATGCGCCAGGCCCGCCGCGGGAGATGTTCCTGCTGAAATTGTTGGAGGTGTTGCACCGCGGCTTCACCGAAGCCCGCGAAGCCGGCTTCCGGCTGGGGGACGAACGGCTGATCGATTTAGCGGACACCTTTGAGATCCTGCCCACGCTGGTCGGCCGGCCCGGCGAGGAGCAGGAGGCGTTTATTCTGCAGCTTTTAGAGGATTACCGGGACCGCGGCGGGCGGGACTACGCGGCGGTCCTGCGGGAGTCCGACCGCGACTTTCTGCGGTCCTTTTATCCGCCCGTTCAAGCCGGCCCGGGAGCGCTCGATCCAGTCGCCGCCGAGTCTCCCGCCCCGCCCGCCGCCCGAGCCGCATGATGGCCGCTCCCACGGACATCGTGATTCTCGAAGACGACTCTCGCCGCCCGGCCGCGATGCGGGCGGCATTGGCGGATCGCCTGCCGCAGTCTCCGCCGCGGTTCTTCACCACGGCGCCGGAGGCGGCCCGGTACCTGCACGACCATCTCGATCGGGCGTTGCTGATCGTGCTGGATCACGACCTCGACCCAATTCCGATCCACGCCCGCCGCAGTCTCAACGCCGGCACGGGTCGGGACGTGGCTGATTTTCTCGCGGCTCGGGAGCCGGTCTGCCCGGTCGTGATTTACACCACCAATCGCCCCGCCGCGGTCGGGATGAAGGCGGAATTGACCGACGCGGGGTGGGACGTGCGGGTCGTCGTGCCGTATGGCGATCTGGAGTGGATCGGCGACGAATGGCTGCGGGCGGTGCGGAATGCCGTCGCCGTCGCCGGACCGGTCGTCGTTTGACGGGTTCGATCCACAGGGCTGACCCACGAGGCTGACCGGGGGAACTCTTCTGTCCGCCGCGCTTGATGCCGTACAATGCCCCCCCCGCCCGCACGGGGGGCTGACGCCCCGCCGCTCGCCTTTGGAAAGCTCCTGGATGTCCCGCTCAAACCCCGCCGCCCCGAACTACTGCGGCCGGACCCGCCGGGAGTTTTTGCATCAACTCGGCGGGGGGTTCGGCGGCGGTGGCGCTGGCCTCGCTGCTGTCGGGCGACGGGTTCTTTCATTCGACCGCTCAGGCGCACGATCCGGCGGCGGAGGCGCTGGCCGCGGGGTTGCATCATCACCCCAAAGCGAAGTCCGTCATCTTCCTGTTCATGTACGGCGGGCCAAGCCACATGGACACCTTCGATCATAAACCGGCGATGGAGGGCCGGGACGGGCAGACGGTCGAGGTGAAAACGTTCGGCCGCGGCGGCAAAAAGAACGAGGGCCGCATCGTTGAACCCCGCTGGAAGTTCAAGCCGTACGGGCAGTGCGGCAAGATGGTCTCCGACCTGTTCCCGCACGTCGGCGAGTGCGTGGACGACATCGCGTTTCTGCACAGCATGACCGCGGAAAGCCCGATCCACGGCTCCGCGATGCTGATGATGAACAGCGGGCAACTGCTGTCCGGCTCCCCCGCGATGGGCTCCTGGGTCAATTACGGGCTGGGCTCCGCCAACGAGAACCTGCCCGGCTACGTGGTGATGCTGGATCCCAGCGGCGGGCCGATCAGCGGGGCGAAGAACTGGTCCAGCGGCTATATGCCCAGCAAACTTCAGGGGACCACCTTCCGCACCAAAGCCGGGTCGCAACCGATCTTCAACCTCGACAGCGACCGCCTTTCCCCGCAGGCCCAGCGGGCGGTGATCGACGCGATTAACGATCGCAACCGCGACCACCTCGCCGGCGACGGGCTGCCCGGCGGACGCGGCCCGTCGAACCGGCGCCTCAACAGCGACTTGAACGCCCGGATCGCCAGCTACGAACTCGCCTATAACATGCAGACCGCCGCCCCGGAGGCGGTCGACCTGTCGCAGGAAACCGAGGAGACGCATCGTCTCTACGGAACGGACGACGAGCGGACCGAGGACTTCGGCCGTCGCTGTCTCGTGGCTCGCCGGCTGGTGGAGCGGGGCGTGCGATTCGTGCAGCTGTATGCCGGCGGCCATCACAACGACAATAACTGGGACGCCCACGGCGACCTGGAAGTGAACCACAACCGCCACGCCGGCCGGACCGACAAACCGGTCGCCGCGTTGCTCAAAGACCTGAAACGTCGCGGATTGCTGGACGAAACGCTGGTCGTCTGGGGCGGGGAGTTCGGCCGCCAGCCGACCGCGGAATACGCCAAGGGCAGCGGCCGGGACCATAATTCCTACGGCTTCACGATGTGGATGGCCGGCGGGGGGATCAAAGGCGGGCGTGAGCGTCGGCTCGACGGACGAACTGGGCGCCGCGGCGGTCGACGACCCGATGCACGTCCGCCGCTTGCACGCCACCGTGCTGCACCAATTGGGGCTCGACCCGAACCGCCTCACGCTACTTCCACGCCGGGCTCGACCGTAAGCTGACCGGCGTCGGCGAGACGGAGCCGATCGCCGAGATCATTTAGAACCCGTCGCTAGAACCCTCGCTCAAAACCCGTCCGCAGCGCCGCCCGTTATGCGATTCGTCCGCCCCCCGTTCGCCGCCGCGGCGTGCGTCGCCCTGCTCGCCGCGGTCGCCCCCGCTCAGGACGGCTCCCCCGAATTCGAACCCGACTTAGAACCCGGCCTGAACGACGCAGCGCCAATGGGCGGGTCGCTCAGCGAGGCGGATCTCGACCGGCTGGCGGACGCGCTCGCGGATCGTATCGTCGATCGGCTGGCAGACCGGCTGGCGGACCGAATCGCTGACAAACTCGTCCCGCGACTGGGCGGGTTGAACGAAGACGGGGCGGCGGACGAGATTGTGCGTCGCCGGATCGCGGCGCTGATCGGGCAGATGGAGCCGGCGGCCCAGCGGACGGCGTACGCGACCGTGTTCGCCGAAGCCTGGCCCGAGCGGGCGCCGCTGGACCGGCACGCCGCCGGACTGGCCGTGACGCTGGAGTTCCTCGGTCAGCGGTTGCCGGCGGAGGCGGGCTATGACGCGTTCGCCTTGGCCGCGGAATTAGCGACGCGGGCGCTGGAGGCCAACGCGGCCCCGCAAACGGCGCGAGAATCGTTTGACGCCGTCTTCTTTTACGCCGCCTGCGGCCACGCCCGCGACGGAGAGCACGACGCCGCGTTCGCCGATCTCGACCGAGCCTTTGAATTCGGGTTTACAAACTTCGACCTGCTGAACGACGACCCCGACCTGGAAGCACTGCGGGCACAGCCGGGGTTCCCCGCACGTTTGGCCCGCTGGAAACGCGCGGTGCGCGAGACCGCCGCGGCGGCGGCAAAAGCGGCGCTGGCGGCCGGAAAGTCCTACCCGCTGGCGTTTGCCTTCACCGACCTCGCCGGCAAGACGCACCGGCTGGCGGATTATCAAGGCGAGGCGGTGATCGTGGCGTTCTGGGGCACCTGGTGCGCCCCTGCCTGACGGAGGCGCCCTCGTTTATCAAATTGCAAACGAATTACGGGGCGAAAGGGCTGCGGATTCTCGGCCTCAATTACAACGACGAGCCGGCCGAACTCGCCGCGTTTGCGGCGAGGCAGGGGCTCAACTACCCGGTCGGCCCCGGTCCGGAGGCGCTGTTGGACGTGGTGCCGGGCGGCGGGCAGTTTCCGACAACGGTGTTCGTCGGCCGCGACGGGACCGTGCGGATGACGACCGGCCAGGTGCACGATGATGTCTTCCTCGAAGCGGTGGTGGCCGAACTGCTTGCCGAGCCGGCCCCCGCGGTCGCGAAATAAACTTGGGCCGCAGTCGTGGCAGTCGCGGGGTGCGGAGGCGAACGGATCGGGCGGCGCCGGTACACTCCCGCGGCCCGCCCGCCGTTCCGCCGTCGCCCGTCGCCCGGATGTCCCTGCTCACTGTCGGTTCGTTCCTGTTGTTCACCGGGCTGGTCGCCGGGCTGACGTATTATTTCACCCGCGGCAAGAATCTCGCGACCGGCGAAGGCTACTTCCTCGCCGGCCGGAGCCTGACCGCGGGGGTGATCGCCGGGTCGCTGTTATTGACGAACCTATCGACGGAACAGTTGGTGGGATTGAACGGCGGGGCGTTCGACGAGGGGATCAGCGTGTTCGCCTGGGAGGTGCTCGCCGCGTTCAGCATGGTGCTGATGGCGTTGGTGTTCCTGCCCAAGTATCTGGCCCGCGGCGTCGCCACGGTGCCGCAGTTTTTGGAAGGCAGCTTCGGCCCGAAAACCGCGGTCCGTCAGCACGCTGTTGTTCGTGCTGGCGGATTCGCTCATCACGCTGCCGGTGGTCCTTTATACTGGGGCGACGGCGATTATTAGCGTGCTCGGTTTGGGAGCGCTAACGGGCCTCGGAGACGACCCGACGGCGTTGAACTTCGAGTCCGAAAAAACCCTGTTGCTGTGGCTCGTGGTGATCGCTTTGGGCGTGGTGGGCAGTTGTTACGCGGTGTTCGGCGGTTTGCGGGCGGTGGCGTTCAGCGACGTGATTAACGGCGTGGGGCTGTTGATCGGCGGGCTGTTGATCGCTTATTTAAGTCTTGCCGCCGTGCAGGAAAAGAGTCCCACCGCGGACAACGTGGTCGAGGCGTTTCAAGAGATGAAAGCGACCCGCGGCGACCTCTATGAATCGTTGCAGGACGACTATCGAGCGGTCGGACCGCTCAAGGACGCCCGCAAAGCGTTGCAGGATCGGCGGAAGGCCTGGGACGATTTGTCCGCGGAGGACCGAGCCGGCGTCGAACCGGCCGCCTCCGTCGGGCTGAAGGAATCTCTGGCCTATCTCAAAGCGGAAGACCCGGCCGCCTATCGAGACGTGGCCGCGGCGGTGCGGGAGAAAGCGAACGAGGTGGGGATCGACGCTCCGGCGAACGTCGATCCGCTCGCGTTGGCGGAGCGACTGCGAAGTCAGGAGTCTCCCGTGGAGTACGAACGCCTCAGCCGACGCACGTTGAAAGACCCGACGATTCCATGGTCGACGCTGCTGTCCGGCGTGTTGCTGGTGAACCTCTTTTATTGGTGCACGAATCAGCAGATCATTCAGCGGACGCTTGCCGCGGACGGCCTCGCCAGCGGCCAGAAGGGCGTGCTGCTGGCGGCCGGTTTCAAGCTGCTCGCTCCGATCGTGATGGTGATCCCGGGCATGGCGGCGCTGCACCTGTACGGGTCGGATTTGGTCGGCGGGGGGAAGGTCACGAAGGGGATCGAAGCGTACGGCGTACTGGTCGCGGACGTGCTGCCCAAACAGCTGCTGGGGTTCTTCGCCGCGGTGGTGTTCGGGGCAATTTTGAGCACGTTTAACAGCGTCTTAAACTCCACCGCCACGCTGTTCAGCCTCGGGGTATACAAAGCCCAAATCAATCCGGAAGCCACCGAGGCCCAGCAGGTGCGGGTCGGCCAACTCTTCGGCGCCGCAGTGGCCGTGACGGCGGTGATCGGCGGACCGTTGCTCGGCGGTGTGGAAGGCATCTTTGCCTACCTGCAGGACATGCGGGCGCTGTACTTCATTCCGATTTTCGCGGCGACGCTGCTGGCCTTCAATACCCGCCGCCTGCCGGACTGGGCCGGCGCCGCGGCGATCCTGGGCGGGTCGACCCTGGTGGGGGTAAAGTACTTCGTCCCGGGCGTGGGGCCGCGGGTCGACGGCGTGATGCACAACTGGCACTTTATCGGCTGCGTGTTCGCCGCCATGGTGCTCTTTTTGGGGCTGGTGTTGAAGTTCGCCCCGGTTCCGCCGAAGCCGGACCTGCCGCCCTCGCCGATCGATATGACCCCCTGGAAGTGGGCCGTGCCGGCGGGGATCGCGTTGATGTTGGGCGTGGCGGGGCTGTACGTCCTGTTCCTGTGAGCGGCGCGTGCGGCGGCCGACGCCCCCGTTGCGGGGCCGGTCCCGCGGGGGGAAGATGGGGCGAACCCATGACCGCACCAACCCGAAGCGTCAGCGAGAGACGCGACCTGCGCAGCACGTCGGCCTGCGGCCGACGCTTCGGGTTGGTGAATGCACTTGGTCGGCTCATGGCAGGCTCCCGTCCCCGAAAGCCCTTTGATGAACGCTCCCGCCACGCTTGACCCGCCGGAGCGGCGGACCGCCCCGGCGCCGCCGGTCGCCACGCCGGCGCCGCGGCGGTCGGTCCCCGCGGCGGTCCTCCCCAAGTCCGAGTCGACGACGAGCGGAACGATCGCGGCGTCGCCCGGGCCGACGGCCGGGCAGTTCCCGCGGCCGATCTCCTTGGCGGAGTACCACGCGATGCGGGACGCCGGCGCGTTACCCAACGACGGCCAGCGGATCGAACTGCTCGACGGCTTCCTTTCCGAGAAACCCGTGCCCGAACCGCTGCACTCCGGGACCGTCAGCCGCATTGATAAACGACTCCGGCGGGCGCTGCCCGACGGTTGGGAGGTGCGATTGCAGGACGCAATTACGCTGCCCGCTAACGAACCGCTCCCGGACTTGGTCGTGGTGCCGGAGGACGACCAAGAATGGTTCGCCCGGCACCCATCGGCCGAGGAGTGTGCGGTCGTCATTGAAGTTTCCTACAGCACGCTGCACGTCGACCGCACCCGCAAGCTCCGCATCTACGCCGCCGCGGGGGTGACGCCGTACTGGATCGTCAACCTGATCGACCGCCGCGTCGAAGTGCACGACGAACCCTCCCCCGGCGACGGCACGGAGGAGCGCCCGCCCAGCTATCGGCGGCGGGACGTCTCGCCGGGGGAGACGCTGTCGTTCCGCTGCGGGGAGATGACGATCGAGTTCGACGCCGCCGAACTGCTCCCGCCGGTCGAATCGGCCGGGGACGCGGGCGGGCGAGGGAGCGTCCCGGACGCTTGAAGCGTCCGGGACGCTCCGCGTGACTCACACCTTCAATTCGCCCGCGTCTTCGGCGAGGGCGTCGGCATAGCGGTCACGGATGGGAACGACGACCTGCTCCACGAATCGACGGGTCTGCTCGGGGGCGCAGGCCGATATATTTCACCGGGTCGAGCGCCGCCGACAGGTCCACGCCGGCAAAGGCGTCGTCGGCTTGGAGGCGGACGATTAAATCGTTCGCTTCGCCCCGTTCCTTAACGGCCCGGCCGGCTTCGCGGGAGTGCACCCGCACCCGTTCGTGCAGGTCCTGGCGGTCGCCGCCGGCTTCGACGCCGGCCATCAACACGGCTTCGGTCGCCATGAAGGGCAGTTCGGCGGCGAGGTTCGCGGCGATTACTTTCGGATAGACCAGCAGTCCACCGGCGACGTTCGCATAAATCAGCAGGCAGGCGTCGATCGCCAGGAACGACTGCGGCAGGCTGAGTCGGCGGTTGGCGCTGTCGTCGAGGGTCCGTTCGAGCCACTGCGTCGCGGCGGTGTCGTCGCCGTTGGCAGCGAGGCTGATCGCGAATCGGGCCAGCCCGCACATCCGCTCGGCCCGCATGGGGTTCCGTTTATACGCCATCGCGGAACTGCCGATCTGTCGGTCGCCCTGCGGCTCCTCCAACTCCTTGCGGTGTTGCAGGATGCGTAGGTCCGTGCCCGCTTTATGACAGCTCTGCCCCACGCCCGACAGCGCCGCCAACACCATCGCGTCGACCTTGCGGGGATAGGTTTGGCCGGTGACGGCGTAGCCCTCTTCAAACCCCATTTTTTCGCGGACCAGTTCATCCAGCCGGTCGACCTGCGACCCGTCCCCGCCGAATAATTGCAGGAAGGTCGCCTGCGTGCCGGTCGTCCCCTTCACCCCCCGGAACTTGAGCCGGGCCAAGCGGTGCTCCACCTCGTCTAAATCTAAGATGAGGTCTTGGCACCACAGCGTGGCCCGCTTGCCGACGGTGGTGGGCTGGGCGGGTTGCAGGTGGGTGAAGCCGAGGCAGGGCTCGTCCGCCCACTGTTCGGCAAACCGGCCGAGGGCGTCGATGACCCGCACCAGCCGGGTGCGGACCAGTTCCAGCGCCCGCCGCATCTGGATCAATTCGGCGTTGTCGGTGACGAAGCAGCTTGTCGCCCCGAGGTGAATGATCGGCCGGGCGTCCGGGCAGACGTCGCCCCAGGCGTGCACGTGAGCCATCACGTCGTGCCGCAGGTCTTTTTCATACTTCGCGGCGAGGGCGAAGTCGTCGTCCGACAGGTCCAGCGAGCCGCGCATCTGGTCTAGCGCGGCGTCCGGGATATCGAGCCCCAATTCCCGCTGAGACTCCGCCAACGCCAACCACAACCGCCGCCAAAGGCCGTGTTTGGCGCCGGCGCCCCACACTTCCGCCATCGCATCGGAGGCGTAACGGGTCAGCAGCGGGTTTTCGTAGCGATCGTGCGACAAGGAACTTACATGGCGAGCGGCGGGGCGTCAGCCCCCCGTGCGTGCGGGAGGCGTGAGCCAGTCTACCCGCTCACCAATCCATGTCGTCGTCCTCGCCCTCGGGTTCGATGGCGGTCGCAATCCATTCGCTCCAAGCCTCCAGCGCTTCGGGGGGTGCCCCGTTGGCGATCAGGCGATCACGGACGGGGCCGGTTTCGGTTTTGAGTTCGGGGAAGGCGAGGAGGCACATCTTGAGATCCCGCCGGTCCGTATCGCCCTTGGCTCGCTCACCCCGGGCGTGGGCGCTGACGACCTTGTTGGCGATCAGTTCGGCCGGGGCGACGACAATCACCCCGCCGACGTTTCGCGTCGGCGGGAACGCTTCGACCGGCCGCACGTCGACGAGGTGGCGGTTCCCTTCCTTCCGCTTCTGATAGACGCGGAACCCGATCCCCCCGCGGACGCTCCGCACCCGCACGGCGAACCCGAAGCGGTCGCCCAGGAACTGCCGCAGTTCCTCGGCGAAATCCCTACCGCGGGTGGTGAGCACGTCCACGTCCTCGGTCGAGCGGTTCTCGTCGACGTACGCGTTGACCGCCTGGGCGCCGAAGATCACGGCGTCGTCCCGCCCCGACAGGAACTCCAGCACGGCGGCCTGCACGACGGCCGCGGGGTGCGGTTCCTGCGACACGAACTCGCGGAGGGAGAGGGAGCCGGAGGCGAACATGCCGACAGTCTAACGCCGCGGCGGGCCGGCCGGGGTGATTGAGGATCAGACAGGGAATGGCGCCTCCGACGAACGCCTGCGGGTTCGCGGCGCCCGAGAGCTGATGGGCGCCGCGAACCCGCAAGCGACGCCCGCACCCGGCAGAGGGCGCAATCTCCGACCTGACGCCCAGTCGCTGGCGGCGGGCGGCGGGCGGCGGGCGGCGGGGGATGTTCGTCCCCCCGATCCTTCTTTCGCTCGGGTGGCTGGGGCAGGAGGGAACGCCGCGGAGCGGAGTGACCGGACGCCCCAGACCGGGTGACGCCCGGCCTGTTCTCCCCTTGATCGCACGCCGTTCGTTCTGGGGCATCCGCTTCGCTTCTGCCCCAGCCACCCGCCGAGGTTCAGAGGTGTCTGGTCGCCTGCCTGCTATTCTTCCGCTCGATCGTACGATTGCAATGACTGCATAGCTGGTGCTTTTGCCCCGCGACCTTCCAGATATATCGAGTTTTCTTCAAGGGGTTCCCGCACATGGTGCATTGTGTGACAGGCATCCAGCCCAAAACAGCACACAGAATCCAGATCGGCACCCACAACCCGCAGGTAATCAGCGACATGAAGAAGTGGCCGCCGTGACTCATGACGCTAGGTGCCGTTATGCCAAAGAATTAACGCACTGATGTCTGCACCCATTCTCGCCACATCACGAGAATCACGTGGGGGTGGCTGAGGCAGGAGTCGAGCGAGCGTCAGCGAGCGAGCGGATGCCCCAGGACCGGCCGCCTCGCCGTTTGGATCGGCGCGTCACCCGCCATCGGAAGTGATGCCGAACTGCGATAGCCGGATGCCGAAGTGCGGCCACAGGATGCTATCCTCGAACAACTGCAACTCGCCATCCGGCACCCGCACGAAGGTAGAGTTATTGTTCGGTGCCCACCATTTGTCTGGGCCAGTGTACGGCTTAACCTCGACCGCCGCTTGGATGAACCGGTATGGCCGGTCCACCCAGCCGTCCCCCAGGGAACACAGGAAGTTCGGGGGACCGGTGAACTGACCGAGGACGAACACGCCCTTGTTGCCACGGGTGAGGTAGAAGTAGTCACCGATGGGGGCATTAATGAAGTCTTCGCCTTGGGCGGTGGACGACGTGCCTTTTGCCTTGGTCCGGCCGTGAACGTAGACGAGTCGCTGCTCGATGGAAAGCAACGTGTCCCGGCCGATGAAGTCGGTGCCGCCCTGCGACAGCTTCCAGAAGCGAGGTTTCATCAACGGTCCTGCGGGCGGGGTGGTACTGACGTAAGGTCGCATCATGGCTTTGCGGCCCGTCGGGTGCCACTGGCGCCGCCAGTGCGTTCGGGCGGGTGTCCTATGGCGGCCGGGGGGACGCGGCGGTGGGCTGACCAGCGTGATCCGGCCGCCCCCGGAAGGGACGACGCGACGGGCGCTCCCCGGGCGTCGCTGGTCTCGGGGGCGGCGGCCCGTTCGGACGGGAGGCGAAACCCGTGGACCTCCAAGGTCCCCGCCCCGACGCGTGCGGGGACGCCGGCGGGGCCGGCGGCCGCTTCGGTCGTCCACGGTTGGCCCGCGACCGTCGCCCGGACGACGATACGGCCCCCCTGATCTGAGGCGAGCCCGAACTCATGCAGAACACGCGGCGGGAGGACAAGCGGGCCGGCGTCGTCCGTCACCCGCGCGAGGACGGTCGCCCCGGGGGCCGCGGGGCGGGCCGTCCGGGCGGGGCCCACGGCTCGACCGTCATCTCGACCGTCGGCCGTCCCTGTTCGTCCTCCCCAAATGTGAGTGAAGGACCATCGGCGATCAGTTCCAGCATCACACCACCGCCGCCCCCACCCCGCGCACGTCTCGCACCTCGCCCGCCAGCGCGGCGGCGGCGACCATGGCGGGACTCATCAGCAGGGTGCGGCCGGTGGGGCTGCCTTGGCGGCCTTTGAAGTTGCGGTTGGAACTGCTGGCGCACAGCTCGCGGCCCTGCAATTTGTCCGGGTTCATCGCCAGACACATCGAACAACCCGCCTGCCGCCATTCGAAGCCGGCTTCGCTGAAGATCGTGTGCAGGCCTTCCGCCTCCGCGGCGGCGCGGACGCGTTGGCTGCCGGGAACGACCAGCGCCCGGATGCGGTCCGGCACCCGGCCGCCGATCGCTTGCACGATCTCGGCGGCCTGCCGCAGGTCGCTCAGCCGGCCGTTCGTGCAGGACCCGATGAAGGCCACGTCGATCGGCGTGCCTTCGAGCTTCTGGCCGCCCTCCAGGCCCATGTACGTCAGGGCTTCCTGCACGGCGAAGCGTTCGCCCTCGGGCAGTTCGGCCGGGTCGGGGAGGTTCCCGCCCACGCCGATGCTCTGGCCGGGGTTGATGCCCCAAGTGACGGTCGGTTCGATCTCGCTGGCCAGCAGGTGCACCTCGTCGTCGTAGCGGGCGTCCTCGCCGCTGGCGAGACTCAGCCACCACTCCGCGGCCCGCTCGAAGGCGTCGCCGGCGGGGACGGCGTCGCGACCGCGGAGATATTCCACGGTGGTTTCGTCCGGGCAAACGTAGCCGCAGCGGGCGCCGCCCTCGATGGACATGTTGCAGACGGTCATCCGCTCCTCCATCGACATGCCCGCGAACACGTCGCCGGCGTATTCATAGGCGTAGCCGACGCCGCCCTGCACGCCGAGGTGGTTGATGATCGCCAACGCCACGTCCTTCGCGGTGACGCCGGGGCCCAGTTCGCCGTCGACGCTGACCTTGCGGACCTTCGGCTTCGCCAGCGCCATCGTGCCGGTGGCGAGGACATGGGCCACCTGCGAGGTGCCGATGCCCAACGCGATCGTGCCGAAGGCCCCGTGGGTGCTGGTGTGAGAGTCCCCGCAGACGATCGTCATGCCGGGCTGCGTCAGGCCGCGCTCCGGGCCGACGACGTGGACGATGCCCTGGTCGCCGTTCTCCGGCGTGAGCAATTCGATTCCAAAATCCCGGCAGTTGGTTTCGATGGCCTGCATCATCTCCTCGGCCAGCGTGTCTTGCAGCGGACGGAGCTGGCTGTCCGTGGGGATGATATGATCCACCGTGGCGACGGTGCGGTCGGGGTAGGCGACCGTCAGATCGCGTTCCCGCAGCATCGCGAACGCCTGCGGGCTGGTGACCTCATGGATGAGGTGCAGGCCGATCAGCAGTTGGGTTTGTCCGCCCGGCAGGGTGCGGACGGCGTGGGCGTCCCAGACTTTGTCGAACAAGTTCGGGGCGAACAGATTGGGCGAAGCGGCGGGCATGGTCGGGGCCGGGGGCGACGTGCGAGCGAAACGATGAAACGATGTCGGGCCGCGATTCTAGCGTCCCGTGCGACCGAGGCACGGCCCGGCGGTCCGCGGGTTCGCCACGACGGGCGCCAGAGCGGATGATCGGGCGAGGTCCGGCGGCGTCCGCCCCGCCCGCCCCGTCCCGCCCCGCCGCCCACGCCCCCCGCCATGTCACGGACCGACACCAAGCAACTCGCCGCGGCCCGGCGGGCGATCGCGCACCTCCGCGAGACCGTCAACGCCCCGTTCAGCATTGAATTGTGGGACGGCAGCCGCGAACCGCTGGGCGAGAACCCGCACCCGGAACTGCGGATCGCCCTGGCCGGGCCGGGGGTGATCGGGGCGCTGATTCGCAGGCCCACGCTGGACCACGCCGTCCGGCTGTACGCCACCGGGCAGATTGAGTTCCGCGGCGGCAGCCTGATCGAATTTGGCGACCTCGCCCGGGTGCCCGGCAGCACCAAAAAGCTGCGGGGGCTGTCGAAGAAGACGCTGCTCAAAGCCGTCCTGCCGTTCTTGTTCAGCAAGGCCGAAACCCCCGTCCAGCACGACTACCGCGGCGGCGACGACACCGGCCGCGACGCCGCCAAGCGGGACAACGCCGACTACATCCGCTTTCACTACGACCTCGGCAACGACTTCTACAAGCTGTTCCTCGACCCGCGGATGCAATACTCCTGCGGATATTTCACGGATTGGAACAACACGCTCGAACAGGCCCAGCACGACAAATTGGACATGATCTGCCGCAAGCTGCGGCTCAAAGAGGGCGAGAGCATGCTCGACATCGGTTTCGGCTGGGGCGGGCTGGTGATCCACGCCGCCCAGAACTACGGCGTGAAGGTCCACGGCGTCACGCTGAGCGACGAGCAGTTCGCCTATACGACGGATAAGGTGAAGGAACTGGGTTTGGAAGACCGAATCACGCTGGAGATCAAAGACTATTCCCAGCTGACGGGCACGTACGATAAAATCTCCTCGATCGGGATGTACGAGCACGTCGGGATCGACAACCTGCCGGCTTATTTCCGCACCCTGTACGGCCTGCTGCGGGACCGCGGGATCTTGCTGAACCACGGCATCACCCGGCGGAGCAAGGGCAGCGCGAAAGCGTTCCGCAAGATGCGGCCGGAGCATAAACTGATCGCGAAATATATCTTCCCCGGCGGGGAACTGGACCACATCGGCAACACCGTGCAGACGCTCGAAGCCCGGCGGTTCGAGGTGCACGACGTGGAGGACTGGCGGGAGCACTACGCCCTCACCACCCGCAAGTGGGCCGAACGCCTCGCGGAGCGCAAGGAGGAGGCCCTGGCGATGGTCGGCCCGGAACGCTATCGGCTGTGGGAGGCGTACCTGGCCGGCGTCAGCTTCGCCTTCCAGGACGGCAGCCTGCGAATCTACCAGGTCGTCGCCAGCAAACACGCCGCCAAGGGCCCGAGCGAACTTCCCCCCACCCGCGCCGACCTGTACGCCCCGCGGGCGGCGGCGGGGTGAACGGCCTGGTTCGCCGTCGCCGGTCGGCGGCGCGGTGGGGTGCGGCGTCGGTCGCTCCCGACACGGCCCCGCCTGTCGACGGGGGCGAACCTCGGTATCCTGCCCCCGTGACCGCCGCGCCGCCCGCCGTCGATCTGGACCGGTTGCTGGCCGCGGTGCGCTCCGTGCGGCGGCCGATGGCGCTGCCGCGGGACTGCTTCGCGGCGAAGGTGGGGGCGGCGGTGCTGACGGCCCGGGGGGATCTGTTCACGGGGGTGAATCTCGATCTGGCCTGCGGGATCGGGTTTTGCGCCGAACACAGCGCCGTCGCGGAGATGCTCAAAACGCGGCAGTCCCGGGTGGCGGCGGTGGCGGCGGTCGGTCGCCGCGGCGTGCTCCCGCCCTGCGGGCGCTGTCGGGAACTGCTGATTCAGATCGACCCCGCCAACGCCGCCGCCGCGGTGCTCGTCGCCCCCGGCGAGACCGTTTCGTTGGGGGAACTGCTCCCCCGCCACTGGTACCCTTCCGAAGCCGACGCCCAGTCTTCCCCGGCCCAGTCTTCCCTGAAAGACCAATGACGCGCCCCGCCGTCCTCGCCCTGCTGCTGACCGCCGCCCCGTCGCTCGCCGCCGCCGACCCCGTGGGCGCCGTCTGGCCGGCGGAGCGGCGGGTGTCGCTGGACAAGGTGGACCACGCCGCCTTCACGGCCCTGCTGGCGAAGTACGTGGACGCCGATGGGTTCGTCGATTACCGCGGCTGGAAAGCGAACGCCGCGGATCGGAAGGCGTTGAACGGCTACCTGGCGCTCCTCGGCAAAGGCGACCCGTCGCAGCCGACCACCAAGGCGGCGAAGCTGGCGTTCTGGATCAACGCGTACAACGCCCTCACCCTCGAAGGGATGTTGCGGGTGTACCCGACGACCAGCATCCGCAATCACACCGCGAAGTTCTTTGGTTACAACGTCTGGGAGGACCTGCCGTTGCAGGTGGGGGCGAAGACGTACTCGCTGGACACGATCGAACACAAGATCCTGCGAAAGCTGGGCGAGCCGCGGATTCATTTCGCGATCGTGTGCGCCTCCGTCGGCTGTCCGACGCTGCGGAACGAGGCGTACACGCCGGCCAATGTGGACGCCCAACTGACCGCCAACGCCCGCGACTTCTTCGCCCGACCAAAGCATTTCACCTTCGATCCCCGCACGAAGACGGCGACGGTCAGTTCGATCCTGGATTGGTTCGGCGAGGACTTCGGCGACTCGCCCGGCGCGATCCTCACCCGGGTGAAGCCGTACCTGCCAAAGGACGTGCGGGCCGCGGCGACGGCGCCGGGGGTGTCGCTGGAGTTTCGCGACTACGATTGGTCGCTGAACGATCAGGCAAAGAGACAGTGAGGGGGCGTAACGCCGAGGCCCCGCGGGGCCTCGGCGTTACGGGCGGGGCGAAGTGACATGAAGTGAGTAAGAAGTGACATGAAGTGAGTAAGGTGGGGCGATGTCCGAGCCCGTTCTCACCGACGCCCAAACCGTCGCCTGTGCGACCGATCTGCTGGCGCACCTGTGGATGGTGCGAACGTTCGTGAAGCACTCGGAGGAGGCGGAGGAGTACGAGGCCCTGCTGGAACTGCCGCGGGTGGCGTTCGACGTGGCGCGGGCGGTGGAAACGCGGCTTGACGACGTGCCGGGGCTGCGACGTATGCTCGCCAAGAAGGTGCCGAAACTGCGGCGGGCCGCGGATCAGTTCCGCGTGAACGCCGCCGCCGCCAGCACGCACACCAACTGGGAACAGGCGGTGGTGAGCCTCGACGCCGTCGTCGCCGGGCTCTCGGCGCTGCTCCCGCCGAAGATCGCCCCGCCGGCCTCCCCCCGGCTGCCCGCCTCGCCCCGCCCGTCCGCCCCCCGCCCCGCCCCGTGACCGCTCCGGCGCCCCCCGATCGCGGCGAATACTACCTGCCCGACGGGGCGGTCACGCTGTTCGCCCCGTCGCTCCCGACGACGCCCGCCCGCCGCCGGACCCCGCCGCCCGCCTCCCGCCCGGCGGCCCGGCCCCGCCCGAGCGTGCCCGAACCACGGCCGCCGTCACGGCTCGCGGAACTGTTCGCCGATGACGAACCGCTCTCCCGGCCCGCCGATCGGCCGCTCGCCGCCCAGCCGTCTGCGGACCCGCCGCCCGCCGACTCATCGCCCGCCGACTCATCGCCCGCGGTCGCGGTGACGGTGCGGGAGGCGCCCGCTTCCCAGTCCGCCCCCACGCAGTCCGCCCCCACGCTGACGGCGGAGCCGATTTGGGTCGGCGTGGCTCGCGGCGTGGCGGGGGCGCTGGCCGCCGGGGCGCTGACGGGGGCCGCCCGCGTGATTCGCTCCGGCGGGTCGCTGGGTGAGGAGATCGGGGCGAACGCCGGGCTCGGATGGCTGGCGCATCTCGCCCCGCTGCCGGCCGCGGCGGTCGGCCCCGCGTTGGCGTTCTGCGGGACGGCGCTGGCGTTATTCTGCTTGAAAACCGCCCTGCCGACGCCCGCCCGGTGGGGGGCGGCGCTGGCCGCCGCGGCGGTCGCCGGGATTGCCGTGAAGGCCGCGGTGACGGGGGGCTTCGCCACGGGCGAGTCGGCGGCGGGGTTCGCCCCCTCGCTGGCCTGGCAGATCGCGGTTTGCGGCGTGGTCGTGCTGGCGGGCACGCTGTGGAACCCCGGCGGGTCCGCGGTCCGCGGCGCCCGGTTGGCGCCGCTGATCGGCCTGCTGGCCTGCGGGCTGACCTTCCCCCTCGCCGACGGGGCGCTGGGTGAAGCGTCCGAGACGAAGCGGTCGCCCATCGTCGCCGCCCGGGCGGTCGTCGGGTGGTGGGGCGAGGCGGTGCGGTCGGCCTCGGCGGAGCCGCACGCGGACGGCGCCAAACCGTAGCGGCGAGACTCGCTAAGCTGCCGGTCCCGTCTCCCGAGCTGTCTTCACTCCCAGGCCGCGCCCATGCGTTCCTTCACCGGCTGTTTGCTGTCTGCGCTGCTGGCCAGCGGGTTGACCGTCTGGCTGGTGGACGGCCGGTCGCAGAGTGCGAACGCGACGCCCGCCGCGGCCCAGGTCGTCGCCCCGCCCCGGCTGCCGGCGCCGCTGCCGGGGACGCCGGCGGCGGACGATTCCGTCCCGTTCACGCCGGTGCCTCGCGTTCCGGCAGGCCCCCGCACGCCGGGGCCGCTGGCGCCGGGGGCCGGGCCGCCGGTGGACGCTGCCGTGCCGGCTCCGACGCCCGGGCCGGCGCCGCTCACGCAGGAGGAAGCGGTCCGGGTGCGGGTGTACGACTCCGCGAACCGCGGCGTGGTGAACATCACCGCGCACAGCGTGTCGCGGGAGGGGCTGTTTCGGGTCGAACAGGAGTCCGAGGGCCGCGGCAGCGGGTCGGTGCTGGACCGCAAAGGACACATCCTCACCAACCTGCACGTCGTGGAGGGCGCCGCCCGCGTGGAGGTGCGACTGTTCACCGGGGAGAGTTACGACGCCACGCTGGTCGGCGGGGACCCGGTGGGGGACGTGGCGGTGCTGCGGCTGATCGGGGCGCCGGCGGAGGACCTGTACCCGATCCCGCTGGCCGGCAGCCGCGACCTGCGCGTCGGGCAAAGCGTGTTCGCGATCGGCAACCCCTTCGGACTGGAACGCACGATGTCCGCGGGGATCATTTCCAGTTTGAACCGCGACCTGCCGATCCGCGGGATCCGCACCGTGCGGGGCATCATTCAAACCGACGCCGCGGTGAACCCCGGCAACAGCGGCGGCCCGCTGCTGGACGGCCGCGGCGCCCTGATCGGCGTGAACACCGCAATCGCCTCCAAAAGCGGGCAAAGCGCCGGCGTGAGCTTCGCCATCCCCGGCAGTTTGGTGCGACGGGTCGTGCCGCAACTGATCCGCTACGGCCGCGTGATTCGTCCGGAAGTGGGCATCTCACAGGTGTTCGAGGTGCCCGGCGGTTTGCAGATCGCCAAGCTGACGCCCGGCGGCCCCGCCGAACAGGCCGGCCTGCGGGCCCCGCTGGTGACCCGCGAACGCCGCGGGCCGCTGGTCTTTGAACGCGTCGACCGCAGCGCCGCGGACGTGATCGTCGCCCTCGACGGCGTCCCCGTGCAGACCGCGGACGGCTTTCTAGGCGACGTGGAACAGAAACAACCCGGCGACGCCGTCACGCTGACCGTGCGGCGGGCCGACGCCGTCGTGCAGGTCCCCCTGCGACTGGGCGGCGAGGTGCGGTCCGCGGAGTGACCGGCGGCGCGTGCCCGTGACCGGCGGCCCAGCCGGAGCCATGGCCCCGGCTTCGGCGTTCGCGTGGGCTTGGACTCCGGCTTGAGCGCCGACTGTTGCGTGATGCCGACTGTTGCGTGATGCCGACTGTTGCGTGATGACTGCGCGACGAGCGGAGCGGGGGGGAGGTGGGGTCGTGCGGAGGGAAGAATGCGGCGAACGTGCGGCCGGTCGGACGGGTTACGAAGACGCGGGCATTTTCAACGGCGGGCGCTTATGCTCGACCGCCCCGCCGGATCGGCGCCCGCCGATCCCTTCCCGCCCACCGATCCTGCCGCCCGCCCCGCGATGACCGATCCCGACGTCACCTTCGCCCCGGCCGACGCCGACCTACCGGAAGGCGATGAGGCCCGCGCCGCCCGGTTAGTCGAGATCTGCGCCGCCGTCCGGGAGCAGGTGGGCAAGGTGGTCGTCGGGCAGACCGAAGTCGTGGAACAACTGCTGATCGCGATCCTCGCCCGCGGGCATTGCCTGCTCGAAGGCGTCCCCGGGCTCGCCAAGACGTTGACGGTGCGCTCGCTGGCCCAGGCGATGCACCTGGAGTTCCGCCGCATTCAGTTCACCCCGGACCTGATGCCCGCGGACATCACGGGCACGGACCTGATCCAGGAGGACCGCAACACCGGCGCCCGCGACCTGGTGTTCGACCGCGGGCCGATCTTCACCCAGATGCTGCTGGCGGACGAGATTAACCGCACGCCGCCCAAAACGCAGGCGGCGCTGCTCGAAGCGATGCAGGAACATGAGGTGACCGTCGGCGGGACGACCTACACGCTGGAGGAGCCGTTCTTCGTGCTCGCCACCCAAAACCCGATCGAGCAGGAGGGCACGTATCCCCTGCCCGAAGCCCAGCGGGACCGGTTCCTGTTCAACGTGGTGGTCGATTACCCGTCGCGTGATGAGGAGGCGGACATCCTGGATCGCACCACGTCCACGCTGTCCGCCACGCCGGAGCCGGTGGTGAACGGGGCGGAGATCGTCGCCTGCCAGGGCACCGTCCGCCGGGTGCCGCTGCCGGACAATGTGAAATCGCTGGTGCTGGACCTCGTGCGTTCCGCCCGCCCCAAGGATCCGCACACCGCGAGCTGGGTGAGGGAGATGATCGACTGGGGCCCCGGCCCGCGGGCCTGCCAACAACTTGTACTGGCCGGCAAGGCCCGGGCGCTGCTGCGGGGGCGGCATCATGTGACCCGCGAGGACGTGCTGGCCCTCGCCGCCCCGGTGCTGCGGCACCGCATCGTGCCGACCTTCAACGCGGAGGCCGAGGGCGTGACGGTGGACGACATCGTGCAGCGCCTGATCGAGGCGTTGCCGCGGCAGGGCAAATCCGCGGGCAAGAAGATCGCCCCCAAGAAGCCCACGCGGGTCGCGTAATTGCCCGTTAGCCGCGACCGGGGGGGAGCGCTCCCGTTGGTCGCGGCGAATAGGTTCCCCCCCGATCCCTCGTTCGCCCCGCTCGTGTCCGATCTCCTCCCCGCCAACGCCCCGGCCACGCTGGGCAACCTCCAACTGCTCGCCAAGCAGGTGGTCGAGGGGTTCCGCAGCGGTCTGCACAAAAGCCCGCACAAGGGCTTCAGCGTCGAGTTCAAAGAGCATCGCAGCTACGTCCCCGGCGACGACCCGCGGACGATTGATTGGAAGCTGTACGGTAAAACCGACCGCCTGTTCATCCGGGAGCACGAACAGGAGACGAACCTGCGGGCCACGCTGCTGGTCGATTGCAGCGGCTCGATGGCCTACGGCGGCACCCGGGCGAACGGGCTGACGAAGCTCGACTACGCGGTCCGCTGCGCCGCGGCACTGTCCCATCTGATGATCCGCCAGCAGGACGGCGTCGGGCTGGTGACGTTCGATACGAAGGTTCGCAAGTTCATCCCCCCGCGGGTCCGGCCAAAGCACCTCACGGCGATCCTGACGGAACTGTCCAAGACGAAGCCCGGCGGGGAAACGGAAATCGGCGACGTGTTCCACCGCATGGCCGCCAAGCTGCCCCGGCGGGGCCTGCTGATCGTGCTCAGCGATCTGTTCGGCGACGTGGAACGCCTGCTGCCGGCGCTGGCTCACCTGCGGCACGGCGGGCACGAGGTGGTCGTCTTTCAGATCATGGACCCGGACGAGATCGACTTCCCCTTCGACCGCCGCACCCGGTTCCGCAACCTCGAAGACCCCGCCGATCATCACACGATCGACCCCGCCCAGGTCCGCAGGGCCTATCTGGAGCGGCTGGACGTCTTCCGCGACGCCCTCAAGAAGGGCTGCGGGCGCCAGCGGATCGGTCTGGTCCCGCTGACGACCGATCGCCCCTACGCCGAAGCTCTCGCGGCGCACCTGGCGATGCGGAGGCGGCAGCGATGAACGAGCAACTCTCTCCGCGCGACCGTAACGCCGAGGCCCCGCGGGGCCTCCGCGTTACGGCGGACCTTGGGGGAGGAACGGCCCGATGACGTTCCTCAACGCCGCCCTCGCCTTCGGCGCGTTCGCGTTCGCGATCCCGCTGATCATTCACCTGCTCAACCGCAGCAAGTTTCGCACCGTCGAGTGGGGGGCGATGCACCTGCTCGCGGAGGTGGTCCGCACGAACCGACGGCGGTTCCGGCTCGACCAACTCCTATTACTGCTGGTCCGATGCGCGATCCCCGTGCTGCTGGCGTTCTGTCTCGCCCGGCCGGTTTGGACCGGGTCGCTGTTCGGCGGATCGGGGGCCGCGGGCGACGGGCCGGTCTCGCTGGCGATCGTGCTGGACGACAGCCTGTCGATGGGCACGGTGGGTGACGGACCGGGAGGCGCCGGGGGCGCGCGGTTCGCCGCGGCGGCGGCGGCGGTGAAGGACCTGATCGACGGGGCCGGCAAGGGGTCGGACTTCGCGGTGATCCTCGCCGGCTCCCCGCCGGTCGGGCTGACGGACGCCCCCACCTTCGACGCCGACGCCCTGCGGTCCGCGTTGGACGCGCTGGGGTCCGCCGACGGCTCCCCCGCGGGGGCCGCCGCCGGCCCGGCGGACCTGCCGGCGGCGCTGGATCGAGCCCTCGACACCCTGTCCGGCATGAGCCACGCGGACCGTGAATTGGTCGTCGTCAGCGACTTCCAGGGCGTCGGGCAGAGCGGGAACCTGACCGCAGACGCCGCCGAGGCGTTCCGCCGTCGCACCGCGGACCTCGATCTGCCCCCCTCCCTCACCCTGCTGCCGGTCGGCGGCGGCGGGGGAACCGGCGGCGGGGGAACCGGCGGCGGGGCGGCGAGCGACAACGTCTCCGTGGACGGCATCGACACGCCGACCCGGCCGGTGGGCGTGGGGCGGCCGGTGCGGCTGCGGGCCACGCTGCGGAACCACGCCGCCGCGGATCGCACCGTGCGGGCGGTGTTGAGCGTGGACGGCGCCGAGGCCGGCGTGCAGTCGGTGGTCGTCCCCGCCAGCGGGACGGTGGGGGCGCTGTTCGTGCACCCGTTCGTCACGGCCGGCACGCACGCGGTGGCGGTCACGGCGACGCCGATCGACGCCCCGCGGGGAGATTCGCTGCCCGCCGACGACGTCGGTCGGGCCACGGTTCGCGTGTTGGACCGGTTGCCCGCCCTGCTGGTGGATGGCGCCCCCTCCCGCGAACCGCTGGGCGGGGAGACGGACTTCCTCTCGATCGCCCTCACCCCGCTGTCGTTCGGCTCGCCGGATCTGGAAGGCGGGCGGGCGGCGGACCTGATCGAAACCCGCACCCTGGCCCCGTCAGAGCTGTCCGCGGAGGTCCTCGCCGACGCCCGGTTGGTCGTGCTGGCGAACGTGAAGGAACTGACGGACGACGCGCTCGCCGCGCTGACGACGTTCGTCGCGGACGGCGGATCGCTGCTGATCGCCGCCGGCGACCGGGTCGACCTCCGCTGGCACCGCGACCGTTTGTACGACGGCGGGAACGGCTTGCTCCCGCGGCCCTGGACCGGCGTGGCGGGCGGGGACGACGCCCCCAGCCGCGTGCTCGCCGAACGCTTCGATCACCCGGCCCTCGAACCGTTCAACGATCCGGCCAACGGCGACCTCACCGCCGCCGACGTCCGCCGCTGGATGACGGTCGACGCCCCCGCGGAGGGAGCCGACGGCGGCCGGACGATCGCCCGGCTGGACACCGCGGACCCGCTGTTGATCCTCAAGTCGTTCGGCCGCGGGACCGTGGTGCAGATGACGACCGCGGTGGACGCGGATTGGTCGGACCTGCCGCTGCGGCCCAACTTCGTCCCCCTGATGCAGAGCCTCGCCGCGACGCTGGCGACCCGCCCGGTGCCGCCCTCGACGCTGCGGCCGGGCGAACCGGCGGTCGCGCTGGCGCCCGCCGGGGTGGGCGCCGTCGTCGCGATCGCGCCCGACGGCCGCCGCTCCGCCGTCACCGTCACGGAAGAAGACGCGCCCCAAGGCGACGTGTCCCAAGGCGACGTGACGGCAGGCGACGACGGCGACGCCCCCGGCGCCCGGCGCCTCGCCCGCCTGGAGAACACGCGGCTGCCCGGGTTCTACGAGTTCACCTGGCCGGCGGCCTCGCCGGACGACCCCGCCGTCGCCCGCTTCGCCGTCGTCGCCGACCCGCGGGAGTCCGTCCCCGGCACGCTGACCGATGCCGAGACGAACGCCCTGGCGGAACGCTTGGGAGCGACCGCGGTGGCCTCCGCCGACGAATACCGAGCCCGCGACGATCGCCGCCGCCACGGTCGCGAGTTGTGGCGGTGGGTTCTCGCCGGGCTGCTGGCCGCCCTGTTCCTCGAATTGATGCTCCAACAGCGCTTCAGCCAGCCGTCCCGCACGCCGCCGTCGCTTCAACCGGTGGGGGACTCGCGATGAATCCGCCGCTGGCACAAATGCTGTCCGAAGAGGCCGAGTTCGTGGATCCGGAGATCGGGGGGACCGCGTTGCGGTTCGTCGGCCCGCTGCCGTTGTGGGCCGGGCTGCTGCTCGCCGTGGTCGCCGCGGCGCTGGCGTGGCGGTTCTATCTGCGGGAGGCGTCGCACCTCGCGAAGGGCTACCGCTGGGGGTTGCCGGCGCTGCGGTCGCTGGCGTTCGCTTTGGGGGTGTTGCTGCTGTGCGCCCCGGTGCTGACGCACACCCGGGTGGAGGGCGAACTGGGCCGGGTGCGGGTGTTGGTGGACGGTTCCGAAAGTATGACCCGCTTCGACCGCCACCTGCCGGACGCCCGCAAGGTGCGACTGGCCGAAGCGTTGGGCCGCCTGCCCGCCGGCGCCGCGGACCGGTTCGACGCCCAACTCGCGGAGTACGACACCGAAGAGGCCCGCCCGACCGGCGATCGGGCCGCTCTCGACTTGGAGGTGGGGCGCGCCACCGCCGCCGTCGACCCGCTGCCCCGCTGGCGGCGGGCGGATCTGCTGCTCGCCGAAGCCCCCACCGCGATTCTGCCGGAGTTACGCCAGCGGCACGCCGTCTCCGTCCGCACCCTCGCCGGCCCGAGCGCACAGCCGCGGGCCTTTGCCGCCGGAAACGAAGCCGCCGGAAACGAAGCGGCCGGAAACGGGGCGACGCGCAACGGGGCGACGCGCAACGGGGCGGGCCAGGACACGGGCGAACCGGCCGCCGGCGCCGGGCCGCCGACCTTCGCCCCCACCACGGATCTCGCGACCGCGTTAGCCGACGGGGCCGGGTTGGCCGCCGGGGCGGCGAGCGCCGTCACGACCGGTCCCCGGGCCGCGGTCGTGCTGCTGACCGACGGTCGCCACAACGCCGGCCCCTCCCCCACCGAAGCCGCCCGGGCGTTGGGGGAAGCGGGCGTGGCGGTGTTCCCGGTGCTGTTCGGAGCGGAGGAGCCGGCCGCGGATCTCGCCGTGGTGGACGTGACCGCCCCGGACCTCGTGTTCAAAACCGACCGCGTCCGCGGCACGTTCACCCTTCGCGACACCGCCCCGGCCGGCACGCGCTTCACCGCGGAACTCGTCTCGAAAGGCGCTGCCGGCGTCGGCGGGTCGGCGGGCGTCGGGTCGGCGGGCGTGGGGGAGACCGTCGTCTGGCGGGAGGATCTGACCACCACCGGCGCCGGCGACCGGCGGGTGCCGTTCGAGTTCGACGTCGAACCCCTCACCGCCGGCCTCGGGGGAGTCGCGGACTCTTTCGGGAGAGTCGGCGACTCCCCCGGCGGCGTTAGCAGGGAGTCCCGGGTCGATCAGTCCGTGGTGTCGCTGGATCTGGAGGTGCGGCTCTCCCCGCTGCCGGGCGAGGTGGACGCGGAGAACAACGTCCGCCCGCTGCGGCTCGCGGCGAATCTCGTCGCCCGCAAGGCGCTGCTGCTCGACGGCCGGCCCCGCTGGGAGACCCGCTACCTTCGCAACGCCCTCGCCCGCGACCCGCGGTGGGAGGTGGACACCGTCATCGCCCCCCCGAACGCCGGCGGCGGGGGACGGACGCTGCCCCGCGGCGAGGCCGGGCGCAGGACGAAGCGGGCGAGGGCGTGTTCCCGAACAGCCGATCCGGCCTGCTGGGATACGACCTGATCGTGTACGGCGAACTCCCGCCGACCCTGCTGACGGCCGAGGAACAGGGCTGGCTGCGGGAGTTCGTCGCGGTTCGCGGCGGCGGGCTGGTGTTCGTCGACGGCCGCCGCGGAGCGTTAGCCGCGTTGCCGAGCCCGACGCTCACCGATCTGCTGCCGGTCACCCGGGGCGAACCGCTGCCGGTCCCGATGGCGGCCCTCCGCCCGACGCCCGCCGGCGTCGCGACCGGGGCGCTGGGAGTCACGGGCGACGAGACCGCCGACGAAGCGTTCTGGCAGGAACTGCCCGCCCCGAAATCGTTGATCTCCGTGGAGCCGCTGCCCGGGGCCGAGGTGTGGCTCGAAGCGATCCCCGAAGCGGCGCCGGGCGAGAACGGCGACGGCACGCCGGCGATGGTGGTCCGGTCGTTCGGCGCCGGGCGGGCGCTGTACCTCGCCTTCGACGAGACGTGGCGGTGGCGATATCGGGCCGCGGACGTGTATCACCAACGATTGTGGAACCAATTCGCCGGGGCGATCATGCCGCGGCCGTACGCGGTGCGGGACGAACTGCTGGCGCTGGACGCCGGCGGCGTGCGATACGCCCCCGGCGACTCCGCCCCGGTGCGAATCGAGTTGCGCACGCCCGACGGCCGGCCTGCGACCGGGGCGGTGGTGGACGCCCTGCTGACCCGCGACGGCCGGGTGGTCGGCACGGTCCCGCTGACCGAGGACGCCGAGGTGCCCGGCCGGTACCGCGGGGCGACCGGGCCGCTGGAGCCCGGCGAGCACGAGGTCTCGATTCGGGCCGCCGGCTTTGCCGCGGGGGCGCTGAAGGCCCGCGCCGGGTTCGTCGTCGAGCCGCCGGTGACGATCGAATCCGCGGACACCGCCGCCAACCCCACGCTGCTCGCCGCGATGGCGGAGGCGTCCGGCGGGACGCTGCTGCGTGAGGAAGAGATCGGCCGGCTCGCGGCGCTGCTCGCCCCGCTGTCGGACGGGCGGGTGATCGAATCGGAAACCCCGCTGTGGCAAAGCTACTGGTGGTTTTTCGCCGTGTTGATCCCGCTGACGCTCGAATGGCTCCTCCGCAAGCGCGCGGGGTTACTATGATGATCCCTCACCGACCTGAAGCGTCCGCTGCGCGGACCCCCTCGCTGACGCTTCGGGTTGGTGTGCTGCGTCGTTCTGCTGTGTCGCTGCCCCCGTCGTCGCTGTCCCCGTCGTCGCTGCCCCGTCGTCCCCGTTCGCTCTGATCGGCTCCGGACCATGAATCTCGCCCTCGACCCGGCCGTCGCCCGCAAGCTGGACGCCTACCGCCGCCGCCGCGGACGCTTGGTGGCGTTCCGCGTGCTGTGCGCGGCGGTCACCGCGTTGGTGGTGGGGCTCGCCGCGGTGGCGCTGGTGGACTGGTACTGGCTGCTGAGCGATTCGACCCGCTGGCTGCTGAGCGTCGCGGCGTACGCCGGGGCGGGGATCGCGGGGATTGCGGCCTGCTTCGGACGGTTCGGCAAACTCAGCGGGCGGGAAGCGATCGCCGCCGCCATCGAGGACGCGGATCCCGGGCGTCCGCGAACGGCTGCTCAGCGCCGTCGAACTGGCCGCGGACGATCCCTCCTCCGTGCACGATTCCCCCGCGTTCCGGGCGCTGCTCCAGGGGGACGTGGCGAAGCGGATGGCGACGGTGCGGCCCTCCAAACTGCTGCCGTTCCGCCTGGTCGCGGGCTGGGCGGGGGCGGCGGTCGTGGTGATCGCCCTCACCGCGGCGGCGGCGGCCACCGGCGGGCCGCGCGTGCTGCACCTCTTACACCGGGCCGCGCTGCCGGGGGCGAACCTGGCCCGCGTCTCCCGCGTGCAGGTCGAAATCCTCGAACCCTCGCCCCCGTCCCGCACGCTGCCGGCCGGCGACACCGTGGCGCTGGTGGTCGCCGTCCGCGGCCTCGGCCCGTTGGAGGGCGGGCTGAACGAAGTGACTCTCGAAACGCAGTCCCCCAGCGACGAACAATCCGCCCTGCGGCCGATGCGGCCGGTCACGGGCGACGCCGGGGAGAACGCCGCCGACGGTTCGGCGGGGGTGCGGGCGGGTGAAACCCGCTGGGCCGTGAACCTGACGCTGGGCGAAGAGGACGTGACCTACCGCATCCTGGCCGGGGACGCGGTGACGCGGCGGTACACGCTGTCCGTCCGCCCGCGGCCGCGGATCACGACGTTCACCAAAACCGTCGTCTTCCCGGAGTACGCCGGGCTCGACCCGCAAACGGTGTCGGAGGCGCACGGGGATCTGTTCGCCCTCGCCGGGTCGACCGTCACGCTGACGCTCGAACCGAATCAGCCGGTCAGCGCAGCGGAACTCCGCCTCTCCCCCGCCGATCCGGACGCGGCGGTGCGATCCCTCCCGCTGATCGCCGCCGAGGGGGACGACGGCGTGGTGCGGTGGACGGCTGCGGTGCCGATGGACGCCCCCGCCACCCTCCGCGTGCACCTGGTGGGCGCGGAAACCGGGTTCGACAACCCGTTCGCCCCGCGCAGCGAGATCCGCCCGCTGGCGGACGCCCCGCCCACCGTCGCCTTCACCCGATTGCCCGAGGGCGCCGCCGCCGGCCTGCTGCTCCCGCCGGACGACCTGCTGGACCTCGCCGCGAGCGCCGCGGACGACCTGCCGCTGGATCGCTTCGAACAACTGACCTCCGTGAACGGCGGCGAATGGACCGCCACGCCGCTGCCGTTTGAACTCGTTCCCGACGCGGAGGCGGGCCGCACGGCGACCGGCGCCGCCACGAACAGCCTGATGGGCGACGCCGGCGGCCGGACCCTCGCCGCGACGTGGCGGTGGGATCTGCTGCCGATGAAACTCAAGACCGGCGACGAGGTGCGGACGAAGCTGATCGCCGTCGACCGCAACGGGCAGATCGGCGAGAGCCCGACGCTGCGCGTGCTGATCGCCGGGGAGGACTTCGACCCGCTCCGCCACCTCGCCGCGGAGCGCAAGATCGCGTTGGTGGACGCCTTCGCCGCGCTCAAAGCCACGCTCGAAGAGCAGAAGGAACTGGCCTACGCCGCCCTCGAACGGGTCAAGCAAGCGCCGGACGACGCCGCGGCGACGGCGGAGGAGTACGCGACGCTGCGTGACTTGCGCGGCCGCCGCCGCGACGCCGCCGCGGCGCTGGTGAGCACGGTCGCCGCCGCCCTGCCCGGACAGCCGTCCGGGGCGGACGCATTGGAACTGGAACTGCTGGGCCGGCTGGTGTCGGAGATCGGCCTGACCCCCGCCGCGGACCCGGTCGAACAGGCCGCCCGCGGGGAATCGACGGACGCGATTCGCGACGCCGCCCGCCGCGACTTCGACAGCGCCGCCGGCGACGCCGGGGCGGCGGAGACGTTCGCCCGCCGGTTCGCGACGCACAACTTCCTCGCCGCCCTCGCCGCCGACATGGCCGCTGTCCACCGCCAGCAGAGCCGGATCGTGGACACGCCGGAGATGACCTGGGACCGGCTGGCCCGGCAGGAGGCGGTGGTCCGCGGCCGGCTGGAGGCGGTCGAGGAGTTCGCCCGCCGCCACCGTGATCGCCTCACCGACGGCGTCCAGCGGGAGGTCGACAGCCTGCTCAAGGCCTCCGGCGAACTACGTTCAAAGCTGGCGGTCGCCGTCGCCAAACCGGGGGACGGCAAGCCGACCGACAGCGACCTCAATGCGTTCCGCGACGCCGCCCGTGAAGTGCGGGACGATCTGAACTGGCGCCACAAGCCGAACACGCTCCAGAACCTCGCCAGCGAACTGAAAAACACGCTGAAAGACCTGTGGAACCGCACCGGCGACCTGCCGGACCGCATCGGCGAGGCCGCCGGGACGGTCGCGCGGCTGGAAGAGCTGGCCGTGAAGCGGGCCGCCGCGGAGGACTCCGCGGAGATCGACAAGCTGCGGGCGGAACGCGGACAGGTCGCCGCCGATCCCCGCGGGGACCTCGCCCCCGCGGTGGACCGCCTGCGGGACGTGCGGGCGTTGCAAAAGGCCCGGGCGGATGCGGACACCGTGTTCGCCGCCGACGCCGGCCTCGCCGCCCGGGCGGTCTCCGCCGTCGCCGACGCCGTGCTCGCCCAGCCGCCCGTCCTGGATGATCCGTCCGCCGGGGACGAACCGCCGGCCGGGGGGGACGACGCAGCGGGCACGGCCTCCGCGTTGCCGGACGGGGTCGCGGCGTCGTTCGCCCTGAAGGAGATCGCCGGGGCGTGGAACGTGTTGCAGGCCGGCCACGAGGTGAGCGCCGCCCGCCGGTCCGCGGAATCGCTGCGGGAGCGGGAGCGCTGGGGCGCCCAGTCCCCCGCCGGCCGGTTCGACCATCCCCGCCAGTGGGACGCGCACGAGATGCAGTTGGAGTACGCGGTGGAGCGCCTCCGCCGCGCGAACGCGGCGGGCGAGGGGAACCGGATCGAGCACGCATTGAACGAGGCCCGGTGGTCGCCGGCGGCCCAGCGGGCGAAACCGCTGATCGTCGACCGCCGCTGGAAGGACGCCGGCCCCGTCGCCGCGGACGCTGAACTGGCACAGTACGCGGCAAAGCTGCGTGTCGTGGAGGCGGACCTCGCCCCGACGCTGGCCGAGGCCCGGGCGGTGCTGGCGAAGTACGCCCCGACGATCCCGGAGTTGGCTCGCGCCGCCGCCGAAGCCGCCCGCGAGCGGGAAGACGCCGCCGAGGCCGCCGCGGAAGCGATCGAGGCGGAAGCCGCCGCCGCGGACGCCGCTGCCGAAGCCGCCGCCGCCGAAGCCGCCGCGGACGACCCGGCCGCTCCGCAGGAGGCCGCCGAAGCCGCCGCGGACGCGGTCGAGGCCGCCCGTGAGCAGAGCCGGGAGGCCGTCCGCGAACTGGCCCGGGAGCAGGCCGCCGCGGAGCGTGATCTGGCGGAGTTGGCCGACGCGCTGGCCGACGACGCGGACCGGCAGGACCTGTCCGACGACGCCGAGCGGAACCGGGCAAAGGACGCGGACGCCGCCGTCGCCGCCGTCGAGGCCCCCGTCGAAGCGGCGGAGGACGCCCTCGCCGACGCCGCCCGGGCCGCCGCGAACGACGCCGCGACCCCGGAGGATCGCACCGAACCGCTCGCCGACGCCGCCGAGCAGCAGGCCGCCACCGCCGAGGTGCTGGACCTCGTCGCGGACCACTTCGAAAAGCTGGACGCCGGCGCCACCGAGGAGGAACTCGCCGAAACCCGCGAGGCCCTGCAAGCATTGGCCGCCGAGGCCGGCGCCGCGGAGGCGTTGGCGGAACGGTTCGCCCCGTCCGAGGCGCTCGCCGAGGCCGCCGCCGGCGATCCGCAGGCCTTATTGGAGCAGTTGGAAGCGGAGTTGGCGGTGAACCCGGCGATGCGGGAGGCGCTGTCGGACATCGCCGCCGACGCCGCCGCCGACGTGCAGAACGTGTTGGAGGAATCCGTCGAACAGGAGCGGGACGTCCAAGCGGACCTGGACCGCTCCGACGAGGCGTTCCAACAGAAAAAGGACGCCGTCGCCGAGGACCTGCGGGACCTCGCCAAGGCGGCGGAGCGCCTGAAGGAGCGGGCCGCCGAGACGGCGGAGAAGGCGGTCGATCGCGACCGGGCGCCGGAGGCGCGGGAGTCGTTGCAGGAAGCCCGCGCCGCATTGGCCGAGGCGGTCGAGGCGACGAAGGACGCCACCGCGAACGCCCCGCTGCCCGAACTGGCCGCCGCCGCCGACAAGGCCGGCAAGGCGCTGGAGAAAGCGGCCGCCGCGTTGGCGAAAGCGGAGGAACAGGCCGGCGAACGAACCGACGCGGAGGTTCACAAATCCGACCGCGAACGGGAGGACCGCCGCCAAGGTCTGGAACGCGATCGCGACCGGCTCCGGGAGGCCCAGGAGCGGGACGCCCGGGAAAACCAGCGTCAGGCGGAGAGCGCCCAGAAGAAGGCGGACGCGGCGTTACGCAAGGCGGAGAAGGAGGCCCGCGAGGCGGAGAAGGACGCTCGCGACGCGGAGAGCGACGCGAAGAAGGCCGCGGAAAGCGCCGCCAAGGAGCCCGAGGACGCCGGCCGCGCCCAGAAAGCCGCTGAGGCGGAGGCCAAGGTCGCCGAGGCACAGGCCGACGTCACGGAGGCGCAGGCCGACAAAGCCGCCGCCGAGCAGGCCCGCGACGCCGCCAAGAAAGCCGCGGAAGCGGCGAAACAGGCGACTGACGCGGCCGGCAAACAGCCGAAACCGAAGCTGGACGCCGCCAACCCCGGCGCCCAACTCGCCGAGCAACTGGCCGGCGAGGCGGAGAAGGACGCCGAGGCGCTGAAGGCGAAAGCCGCCGACATTGCCGCCGCCGCGGACTTTGCGGGCGAACTGAACGCCTCGGAGGCGGAACTGAAGCGATCCGAGGAGCGTCAGGCCGGGGTGACCGAGCGGGTCGCCGCCGCCGCCGCGGACCTGGAGCGAGCCGCCCGGCATGAGGAACGGCTGGGCGAACCGGCGAATGCCGAGGCCCTGAAGCAGGCCGCCGACGCCATCGCCGAACTGGCCGAGGGCGAATCGAAGGCCGCCGAAGGGAAGCTCGCGGACGCCGCCGACCAAGCCAAGGCCGCCGCTGGCGATCCCAATGCCGGCGAGCCCACTGCGGGCGATCCCAATGCCGGCGAAGCGAAGCCCGCGGATCCGAACGCGGACGTCGCGGCACGGGACGCGGTGGCGGCGGCCGAAGCGGCGTTGGCCGGGGAGGCGCAGGCGCTGGCCGCCACGCTCGCCCCGCCGCCGGTTCCCGGCGAAGCGACCGCTCCCGGCGAAGCGGGCGCCGCCCCGCCCGCCGGAGCGCCCCCCGCCGCGGGTGAGGCGGGCGCTCCCGGCGAAGCCCCGGCGGGTTCACCGCCCGCCGGTTCTCCCCAAGCGGGGGCGCCGCCCGCCGGTTCGCCGCCGGGTGGGACGCCGCCCACGCCGCCGCGGGAACGGGTTTCGCCGGAGGAACAGGCGCGCAGGGCGGGATCTCGCTCGGCAGTTGGACGCGATCGACCGGGCGATGAACGCCCCGCCGGCTCCGGCCGGCGCCGAAGCGGGCGAAGCCGGGGAGACCGGCGACGGCACCCCCGCGGCCCCGAGCCCGACGGACGCCGCCGCGGAACTGTTCGCGGCGGCGGCGGCGGCTCAATCGGCCGCGGTCTCCGCGGCCCGGGCGGCTCAGAACGCCCCGCCGGCCCCCGGGATGGCGCTGCTGGGGATGCCCGCCAACGCCCCGCCGGGCGAACCGGGGTCCGGCATGGGGGACGCGATGGGCGTCGCCGAGGGCTCCGGCGGAGCGGGCCTACCCGGCGTGCGGCCGGACGCAACCACCGACGCCGACTGGGCAAATCTTCGTCGCAAGGACGCGGAGGACGTCTCCGCCGGTCGCACCGCGGCGGTCTCCGAGGAGTACCGCGACAGCGTGAACGCCTACTTCCGCGTCCTCGCCGAACGCGCCCGCCGCCAGCCCGGCAACGGGGGGAGCCGATGACCCGCCCCCCGCTGATCGCCATGGCCGTCGCGGTTCTCGCCGCGTTTGGTTGGTGCGGCCCGCCGTCGGTTCTCGCCCAGGACGCCCCGCCGGCAGTTCCGGGCGCCCCGCCGCTCGCCCCGCCGGCGGCCGGTCCCCTCGATCTGGGGGAACCGGCCGCGGGGGAGGACGACCCGCAGGTGGACGCCGCGATGGAGAGGGCCGTCGCCTATCTGCTCTCCCAGCAGAAGGAGGACGGCTCCGTCACGGATAAGGGCCACCCGACCGCGATGACGGCGTTGGCGGTGATGGCGCTGGCGAGCGTCGGCACCACCCCGTCCGACCCCACGCCGGAGGGAACCACGATGCGTCAGGCGCTGGACTTCGTGCTGCGGGAGGACCGCGTGGAAGAAGACGGCTACTTCGGCCGCAAGGACGGCTCGCGGATGTACGGGCACGGCATCATCACGCTGATGCTCTCGGAGATGCTGGGCATGGGGGCGGACGAAGCCCAGGACCGGCTGATCCGCGCGGTGCGAAAAGGCGATCCAGGTGATCCTCGACGCCCAGAACCAGCCCAAGGATCCCCGCAACAAAGGCGGTTGGCGGTACGAACGCAGCAGTAAGGACAGCGACCTGTCCGCCTCCGTCTGGCAGGTGATGGCCCTGCGGAGCGCCAAGAACGACGGGATCGACGTGCCCGCCGAGGCGATCGGCGAAGCGGTGGCGTACCTGCGGCGGTCGTACGATTCGCCGGTCGGCCGGGACGGCACGCCGGACAAACGCGTCAGCGGGTTCACCTACGAGCCGGAGCGCAGCAACCCGACCTACGCCATGACCGCCGCCGGCCTGCTCGCCATGCAGGTGTGCGGCCAGTACGAGGATCCGCGGGTCGCCGGCGCGGCGGACTGGCTCTCCGCCCGTCCGCCGCAGTGGAAGGACAAATGGTTCTCCTACGGCACCTATTATTACGCCCAGGGCATGTACCAGCGGGGCGGGGAGCACGCCCGCACCGCCGCCAAGTTGGTGCGGGACCTGCTGTTGGAACACCAGCAATCGGACGGCTCCTGGCAGGCCCAGAACGGGTCCGAAAGCAGCCACGGCAAGGTGTACGCGACCAGCCTGTCGATCCTCAGCCTGTCGGTGAAGTACCACTACCTGCCGATCTACCAGCGATAAAGCGGCCGGGGCGGCAGGGCGGCCGGGGCGGTGGAGCGGACCCTGATGATCCGTAGCGGCGGCTTCCAGCCGCCGTCCGCGAGCGCAGCGAACGGGAGTCGTCTCCTTCGGCCGCGCCGAGAGTCGGCGGCTGGAAGCCGCCGCTACGATCTTCCGCGGCCTGCTCTCAAGCGGCGGCCGGGGTTCAGGCGAGGAGTTCCTGGAGCGGGCCGTGTTGATCGAAATCCTTCAACCCCGGATCGTCGGCGCCGAACCGGGTCCGCGAGGAGCCGGCCAGTTGCAGCAGGGTGACGTACATGTTGGCGATGGTGCGGTGCCCGGGGTCGGCGTAGGCGGGATAGTCGACGTAGCGGCCGGTCCGCAGTCGCCCGCCGGCGTCGCCGAGGACCACCATCGGCCATTCCCAGCAGCGGGAATGGTGCCCTTCGGCGCCGTCGCTGAGGTACAGGATCACGGTGTGGTCCAGCATGGTGCCGTCGCCCTCGGGCACGGCCTCCAAGCGGCGGGCCAGTTTGGCGATCTGGTCGAAGTGAAACCGGCGGATCATGTCGGAAACCCCGTACCAATCCATGCCGTTCTGGCCGCCGCCGTGCCCGGTGTGGTGCTTTCCCTTCTTCAATCCCAACCCGGTGAAACAGAGATCGAAGTCGCGGGTGCCGGCGCCGGAGGAGAGGGTGAGGACGTTGGTCAGCCCGCAGACCAACGCGGCGGCGCCGAGATCGAACTGGGCGTCGAGTCGGTCGGTCTCCACGGCGGAGGTATACTTGTCGCCGGGGGTCGGCCCCCGCTCCCGGAGGGTGTGCTCGATCTCGTTGAGCCGGCTCTGGCGGTCGCGGAGGGTTTCGAGCGTTTCCAGGTAGGCGCCGAGGTCGGCCCGCTCCGGGCCGGCGAGGCGGCGTTCCACCCGCCGCACGTCCTCCTTGAGGAAGTCGAGCAGGTTGTTGCGGGCGGCGAACTCCCCGCGGGCGGCGCCGCGGGCCACGCTGCCGAACAGGGCGGCGTACGCCTGATCCGGCTGGACCATGTGCGGCAGGACCCGATTCGCCCCCCAGGCGGAGACGTTATACAGCACGGCGTTCTCCGGCCGCTTGGAGACGCCCAGTCCGACGAACGGAAAGACGCCGGGGTTCAACCGCGCCAGCGCCCCGTCGACGGTGGGGCCGAGCACGGCCCGGTCCCCGCCGCCGCCGAACGCCCCCAACGCCTTGAAGTCGTTGGAGTGCCCGCCGCCGCAGATGCGGCCCGACAGCCCCTGCACCACCGTGACCTTCTCCTTCCAGGGGTTCAGCGGCTCCAGGGCGTGGGGAAGTTCGCGGTCAGAGAGGGACAGGTCGACCAGTGCGTCCGCCCCCCCGTGGGGTCCGGCGCGGCGGGGCTTGCGGATCAGGCCGACCGGCGCCGCCTGCTGGGGGGTGAAGCCGTTGCCCTCCACCACGAACACGAACCGCAGCGGCCGTTGGTCCGCCCCCGCCGCCCGGGCCGACACCTGCGACAGAATCGGGTGCAACAGGGCAGCGCCGGCGCCCAGGGAGAGGCCTTTGAGTACGCCGCGACGATCAACGGCCATGGTCGGAATCCGGTTGGGGAGCGGGGGGAGCGGGGGGAGGTTCGGCGTCGGGAGCGGCCCGGCCGGCGGCGTCGGGAGCGGCCGGGACGCGGTAGAGGAACGATTCGCTGCTCAGCAGGCTGACGATCAGCGCCTGCATGCTGCCGTCCGCGGCGCGGTAGGCGCGGTGGGCGGCCTGCAAACTGGCGGCGTCGCCGGGGGTCTCGTTGCGGCCGGCGAAGTACCGGAAGGCGTGGCGGACGAACACCTGCTCGACCACCTCGGACTCCGCCAGCCGCCGCAGCATCTCGACCGCGTCGTTCACATCTCCGGCGAGGTTCGGATCGAGGGTGAACTCGAACCCGCCGGTCGCGTCGACGGGTCGGTCGCGGAACAGATCCCCCCGCGGTTTGCCTTTGGGGTCGCGGTTCGCGGCGGTCGCCTCGGGGTCCAGCACCGCCTCGACCGCCCGGACGCGGCCGAAGTGGTCGTAGAGTTCGAACGGCAGCCCGAGGCGGTTCATCAGCCGATGACACTGCCAGCAGTACGCCTCCCGGGTGACGGCCATCCGCTGCCGCAGGGTGTGGTGGGGGGCGTCGGGCAGTTGGGCGTCGACGGTGATGGGGAGGTCCGGCACGACCCCGCCGAGCAACCGCTCCCGCACCCATTTGCCCCGCAGGATCGCGTGGTTGTCGTCGGCGGTGGCGTGCGCCACCAGCCAGGCGGGCTGGGTGAGGATTCCCGCCCGCCGGTCGTCCGGCAGCGTCGCGGGCTGTTCGTCGGGGAAGTCGTCCAGGTTATACGATTCGTAAATCGGGCGGCCTGGCAGGCGGGCGGTCTCGCCCTCGAACTTTGCCGGGTTCTCCATCCGCTTGCGCTCGAACTCCGCCCGCGCGGCGGTCCGCTTCGCTTTCAATTCGGCGGCCCCCTGGTGGAACACGAAGGCGTCGTTCGTGGTCAGCAACTCCTTGAGGACCTGCCGGTCCCCCTCCAGGACGTATTCGACCAGCCGGTCGGCGTCTTCGACCAGCGCCCGGGGATCGTGCCCGAAGAACGCTTTGCCGTCCTTGAAGACGTCGACGGCCTTGGCGTAGTCGAAGTACTCCTGGAAGAACCGCAGGATGCGGGGCTTGCGGAGCTTCGGGTCGTCCAGCATCCGCCGCACCGCGGCGGCGACCTGGGCGTCGCCGTCCAGTTCGCCCCGCTCCGCGGCGTCGATCAGCCAGCCGGGGGGGCGGTCGTCGGTGAGGGCGTACGCCAGGGCGAAGGCGATCTCCCGCGGGGTCAACCGCACGCGGCCGGCCCCGTCGATCGGTCCGGCGCCCAATTCGTAGCGGAAGATCGCCTCCGGGAGCAGGAAGACCGCCGCCAGCGTGGCACGCACCCCGGTGATGCGGCCGGCCTCCGCCACGTTTTTGTTCATCAACGCCGCGAATCGCTCCAGTTCCGCGGCGTCCGGCTCCCGCTGCAAGACGTGGGCGAACTGCAACCGGATCGCCCGCTCGATCTGGGCCTCCCCCAGCGGCTCCCGCTCGTCCACGAACGGGAGGAACTCCTTGCGGGTCCCGCGGAGCGGCTTCATCGCCTCCCCCTCCCACCGGAACCCGGTTTGCCGCGCAGCCAGCAGCAGGGCGTTGTCGATCAGCCCGGCGGTCACCGGTTCGTCGATCCGCGGCAGGTCCATGTCCCGGAAGGTCGTCCCCCCGCCGACGGTGAACGGCTGCCCGATCAGTTCCTCGAATCCCTTCGCCAGCTTGCCGGAGAACCTCGCGTAGATCTCCGGGCTGACGGTGCGAATCCGCGGCGGGACGTCCAGCGGCGCGTGCCGATCCGCGTCGAACAGCAGGTGATGCGCCACCGCGTTGCCGTTGCGGTAGGCCTCGCGGCGGGCGAGGTGCTTGCCGGACCGCTTCAATTCCGCCTCGATCCACCCCGTGACCGCGGCGATCTCCGCGGCGCCCGGCGGGGGGCTGCCCTCCGGCGGCATCGCGGCGGCGGTGAGTTGTTCGTGCACCAACGCCCAGCGGGCCGCGCTGTGGGACCGCAGGTCCGGATCGAGCGCGGCAAGGTTCAGCGCCCCCTCCGGATCGTCGGCGCCGTGACATCCGGTGCAGTGGGCGGTCAGGAACGGGGCGACGATCCGCTCGTAACTCTGCTGCGCCCCGGGCGCCGGCTCCTGCGGCGGGTCTGCCGCCGTCGCCGCGGCGAGGCCCGCCAGAGAGAGGAGCGCCGCCGCCGAGTGCGTGCCGCGCGGGAGGGCGGGTGACTTCATCGCATCTCCTCGCTCGGCCCGCGACGCGGCCGACGACCGGAAAGTATCGGTTGTCCCAGATACGAACGTACCGGGCTCCGACCGGCCGCACCAGACCCCGCGGCGGCGGCGAATCGGGACGCTGCTGGGCGGCAGACGCTAACGGGCGCCGGTGCAGGACATGCGGAACAGCGTTTCGTACAGGTCCGTGCCGCGGGCCAGTTGGTCCCGCGTGATGAACTCGTCGGCGGTGTGCGCCTGGGCGATGTCGCCGGGGCCGAGGACCAACAGGTTCGTCAATCCCCCCCCGCCCTCTGCGGTGGGCGTGGCGAACACGCCGCCGTCGGTGCCGTAGCAGACGGTTTGCGGTGCGGCCTGGCCCAGCAGATCGCGGACAGCCCGGGGGAACGGCCCGTCGGGGTCGGTGCGGAAGGGGCCGGCGTGGCGTTCGTCGGCGGTCTCCACGCCGTGCTGCGCCCCCAGGGCGTGGAACGCGGCGGCCAGCGGGCTGTCGTCCACGCCGGGCACGGGGCGAGAATAGACCGTCGCCCGGCTGCGGGCCGGGAAGACGTTCAACGCGGTCCCGCCGTCGGACAGCGTGAGGTTCCAACTGAGTCCCGGCGGATCGAAGGCGGGGTTCTGGAGGGCGGGATCGGTCTCCGTACGGCGGATCAGGGGGAGCAGATCGGCGAGGAACGGGACCAGGGCGAGGTTGGCGTTCGTCCCCTCCGCCGTGCTGCTGTGCCCGGCGACGCCGCGGGCCGTGGCGGTCAGCATGTGGGAGCCCTTGTGGGCGTGGACGGCGGTGAGGGCGGTGGGCTCCCCGATGATCCCCGGCGGGTTCGCGGTTCGCACCTCTTCATACATCCCGCCGGCGGCGACGAGCGCCTTGGCCCCCTCGAAGCCGGTCTCCTCGTCGGCGGTCAGCACGATCCACAGCGGGGCGGTCAGCGGCGAGCCGGTTTGTTCACCAGACGCGGACAGCTTCCCGGACGCAGACAGGCGGGCGGCGGCGGCGAGGGCGCAGGCGACCGGCCCCTTCATGTCGCAGGCGCCGCGGCCGTACAGGCGATCGTCCGTCACCACCGGCTCAAACGCCCCCCCGGAGCGACCGTCGCCCGCGGGGCGACCGTCGCCTGCGGGGCGACCGTCGCCTGCGGGGCGACCGTCGCCTGCGGGGCCGGTCCAGGTGTCGGCGGGCACCACGTCGGTGTGCCCCAGCCAGACGAAGCCCGGGCCGGCCGCTTCGCCGGGGGCGGGACCGAGGCGGGCGAGGAGGTTCACCTTCTCGATGCCCCGGGGGTCGCGGTAAGCGGTGCGTTCGACGACGAAGCCGGCCGCGGCGAGGGCCGCTTCGCAGATCGCCGCGGCGGCGTGGTTGGAATCGCGGCTGACGGAGGGGGCGGCGATCAGCGCGCACGCCAGCGGGAGAGGGTCGGTGGGCGAGGGCGGGTCCGTCATGCCGGCATTCTAACCGCCGGGGCGTGCGGTTCCCGGCGTCGCGAAGGGTTCCCGGCGTCGCGAAGGGTTCCCCGCGTCGCGAAGGGTTCCCGGCGTCGCGAAGGGTTGGGGGGCGAAGGGGAGCGGGCCGCAGATTCGGCATGTCCGGCGGGTTTCGCACGAGCGGTCGATCCGGGGGGACCGATACGGCAGTCACGACCGCCGCTTCCAGCGCTCCCGGGGCGTCGCCGTCCGGACCCGTCCGTCCGCCGTCGACGCCCGTCCCGTCCGTCTCGCCCCGCCCTCGCCACGAGGATCGGGGGGGCGGAGGGCGTGGGGCGGGGGCGGTCGGCCCGTCGGCACGGTCGCCGGCGGGCCTCCCGTAGTTCGGACGCAGGACCCGAGACGATGCCCCGCCGAACTAGCGCCAGCGAGCGGCCGTCCCGGCACGCGGACCGCACCCCGGCCGCGACCCCCCTCCCGATCCCCCGTTCGCCCATGGCCCGGTCCCTCATGGCTCGCCTTTCGAAGGGCCGTCGGTGGTCGGCCGCGGTCGCCGCCCTGGCCCCCGCCGCTCTCGCCCCCGCCGTTCTGGCGCCCACCGCGGCGCTCGCCGACGACGGCGTCGTGGCGCTGTCCGGCGGCCCCGGATTTGCCGACGCCGCCCCCGCCTGGGTGCAGTCGGCCGACGGCGCCGGATCCAGTCACGGCGCCGGCCCGGTCGGCGGGTCCGTCCTGCCCGCCGGGTACGTTTCGCCCAGCGCCCCCGCCCAGTTCGGCCCGCATGCCGGGGCGGTGCGGGGCGGGATGAGCCGGGGCGGGATGACCCAGGGCGGGATGAGCCGGGGCGGTCGATCCGCGGCCCCCGGCGGGTTGTACGACCCGGCGGTCGCTCCCGCCCAGTACGCCCCCCCGGCGCCGGCGCCGTACTGCCCGCCGGGCGGATTCGTCGGTCCGGGCGGCGGCGGACCGGCCGGCCCGGTGGACTACCGGGTGCGGGGCGGACGGCCGCGGGGGCCGGGGTCGCTGTGGACCACGATCGCCCGCATGAAACCGCCGACGGGCAGCTTCGCCCGGCTGGAGTACCTCCGCTACAGCATGGTCGGCGAAGAAGCCGGCCCGGTCGGGGCGCCCGTTCAGAACGTCACCACGCGGGACGTCGTCGGGCCGTTCGGAAACTTTTTCCCGTTCGGCCAGGATGTCTTCGACGACCGCAACGACGGCAACTTCACCCAGCAATTCGCCGGTCCCGACGGGGCGGCGGTGGTCGCGGGGTTGAACAATAACGACATCGACGAGTTCGACGGGGCCCGCATCACGATCGGCCGCGGCATCAAGAACGTCGGCCGGGTCGAGGCCTACCTGTTCGCCTTCTCCCAGGAGACGTTCACGCTGCAACCCACGCTGCCGCTGTTCGGCAACACCCTGTTCCCCACGGACGTCAGCGTCCCGACGACGACCTTCGGCACCAACGCCGGGCTCTCCACGGCCTTCGACACCTCCTACGAACTGGAGTACGAGACCGAGTTCTGGGGCGCCGGCGCCCGGATGTACTTCGATCAGGTCTCCAAGCCGATCGGCTTCGGCATCCGCCCGTTGGTCGGCGTGCGGTACATGATGCTCAACCAGAACATGTACCAGCGGGGCACGACCACCGTCACCCCGAACGGCCCTTCCGCCCTGTACAACCGGGAACTGTCCACCACCGTGCACAACAACCTGTTCGGCACGGAATTGGGTCTGGAGGCCGAACTGCGGCACGAGTACTTCACGCTGGGCGTCCGGCCGAGCGTCTCCGCGGGCCTGAACCAAGCCCAGGTGCGAACTCGCAGCTTCAACTTCGCCGGCCCGAACGAGGGCGTCACGAGGTTCACGGATCATCACACGCAGCTCAGCCCGGTGCTGGACCTCGCGGCGTACCTGCGGGTGCCGATGGGCGAGAACTTCAAGCTCAGCGTCGGCTACGACCTGATCTACATCGCCCAGGTCGCCCGGCCGAACGAGTCCACCAGCTACGACCTCGTCAGCGACTCGAACGGCGCCGCCCGGTCGAACGTGCGTCCGCGGCGGGCCTTCGACGACATCACCTTCAACGGGCTGACGATCGGCGTCGAGATGCTCCTGCCCGAGCAGAAGCGCCGCCGGACGCCCCGCTCCAGACCGAGCGGGACCGAGCGGACATCGACTTCGGTCGCGTTCCAACACAACACGCCGCGGCCCAAGGGGGCCGCGGCGTGTTCTCGTCGGTGACCGGGGGTCCCGGGGCCGCTTTAGCGGGCGGCGGCGGCGGTGCGGCCTTCGCGGCGAAGTTCGGCGCGGCGGGCGGACACGGCGACGATCCGCTGGGCGCCCATCAGCGTGCGGCGGTCGAACAGCGGCACGTCCGGGCTGGGTCCGGCGACGCCTTTCTTCAGCGAGGCCAGTTGCCCCCACGTCATCTTGTCGCTGAGGTGCCACGCGGCGGCCTGGGCGGCTTCGGGATGCAGTTTGCCGGTGCCGACGAGGATGATGAGTTCCCGCAGCGTTTCGTCCTCGACCACGTCCTCCAGCTTGTGGAGTTCGTACTTGGCCCGCGGACGGGGCTCCGCTTTGCCGTACTCCAGGCAGACGGAGGTGTACGGCAGACGGGCGATGGTCTCCGGGGGGATGGAGAACGCCCCGAACCCGCCGCCGCCGCCGCCGCCCGGGCCGAATCCGCCGCCGCCCTGCTGCCCTAACCCGCCGCCCTGCCCGCCGCCGCCGAACGCCTGCATCCCGCCGCCGCCCTGGCCGCCCTGCTGCCCGAACCCCTGCCCGCCGCCGCCGCCGGGACCGCCAAACCCGATCTGGTTCTGGACCGGCACGCCGACGATGCCGTCGGGGATTTGGATGGTGATCGGGGCGTCGCCCTCGTTGGCGATCAGCAGGTTCCCGCCCTTCTCGTCCCGGGCGACGACCTTCACGGACAGTTCCCCGCTGGCTTGGCCTTCGAAGAAGTCGACGAAGGCGGCGGTCGGGTCCAGTTCAAGGCTTTTGGCCAGGACCGTCTTCATCTTCCGATCGCGGTCCGGGGCGGCGTCGCCGTCGGCGGCGACGGCGCCCGCCGGGGCGAACGCCAGCGGGGCGGCCAGCAATGCGGCGAGCCCGGCCCTGAGAACGGACCGGCGGCGGACGGGCGAAGACATGCGAACGGGCATGGGGAGGGGAGGTCCGACGGGTCCGGGAACAGGGGCGGACCTCCAGCCTACCGGGGGGGAAGTCGCGCGGGCAATGACCTGCTTCGGTTCGCGCCCCCTGTCAACCTCCTGTTTGTGCAGTCCCGCGGCCCAAACCGGCTCAAGTCGGAGCGGGTCCGCGCGACGGCGCCGGTTGTTCGCCCGGCGTGATGGAGGCGACGGGTTCCCGTGGCGCCCCGGCCGCAGCAAACCGCCCCGCCGGAAGACCCGACGGGGCGAGGGACGCCTGAACGACTGTCGAAAGTGGAGCTGATGAGATTCGAACTCACGACCTCTGCATTGCGAACGCAGCGCTCTCCCAACTGAGCTACAGCCCCGGGGCAATTCGTTTCACGCCGGAGGACCGACACACGCCGGAGGACCGACGCCACGAACCGCGGGGGAGAAGCATACCCGGGCCGACGGCCGCGGGAAAGTCTCCGCCCGCCCCGACACGCCCCGCGGCGCCGCGGTTCGCGTCGCCGCGGTTCGCGGCGGCAGGTTCGCGGCGGCAGGGTTTGGGGCGTGACGTCCGAGAACCCGTGCGACCGGTCGGCCGGGGGTCGTCCCCGCGGGCGGACGGGGCGTCGGGGGGCGACGTGTTGACACCTCGCGCGGCCGGTCGGATGATCCGGGAACGCCGTTCCGGCCGTCGTGCCGCTCCGGCACAGTTCCTTTCGCGTCCGCACCGCATCTCCCCCCGGCTCGCCCGCCTCCCCGGTTCCCCTTCTCGTTCAGACGCCGGCCCCGCCGGCTTTTCGCCCCCGCATGGCCGCCGACATCCTCGAAAAGTTTGTCGCCGACGGCGTCATCAGCCGGGAGCAACTCCATGAGGCCCAGGATCTCGCGAAGCGCAAGAAGACCAGCCCGGCCCAGATGCTGGTCACGCTGGGGTACATCGACGAAAGCGAACTGGCCGAGGCCGCCGGCGGGGGGAAATCGCTGGATCTGGCGAACCTGACGGTCCCGGACGAGGTGATCGCATTGGTGCCGGTGTCGGTCGCGCGGGAGAACACCGTGCTGCCGATCAGCGCGACCGACCGCAAGATCACGATCGCGTTTGCGGACCCGTCGGACATGGGGGCGCTGCAAAAGCTGGAGTTCCTGCTCAGCGGGCGGACCATCGAGATCGCCGCCGCCGCCCGGGGCGACGTGGTCGCCGCGATCGACCGGCACTACGGCGGCGCCGGCGGCGGGGACGCCGGCGGCGACACCATGCACACCATGCTGACGGAGATCACCGAGACCCAGATCGACGTCACCCAGGCGACCCTCACCGCCAGCGACGCCGACGACGAGGACGACAGCGCCCCGATCATCCGGCTGGTCAACCTGATCGTCTCCGAAGCCGTCAAGATGCGGGCCTCGGACATTCATATCGAACCGTTCGAGGATCGCGTCCGCATCCGCTATCGGATCGACGGGTCGCTGGTGGAGCGCGACAGCGCCCCCCGCCGGATGCTGGCCGCCATGACCAGCCGGATTAAAATCATGGCGTCGATGGACATCTCCGAAAAGCGACGCCCGCAGGACGGCCGCATCAAAACGCGGGCCGGCGGCAAAGAGCTGGACCTGCGGGTCTCCGTGCTGCCCACCAACCACGGGCAGGCGGTCGTGATGCGGATCCTGGACCGCGACAACATCAAGGTCGGCCTGCGGAACCTCGGCTTCGACGAGGACAATTATAAGACCTTCCAGAACATCATCCGTCGGCCCAACGGCATTTTTCTGGTCACCGGGCCGACCGGCTCCGGCAAAACGACGACGCTGTACTCCGCGCTGGGCGAACTGAACCGGCCGGACAAGAAGATCATCACGGCGGAGGACCCGGTCGAATATTATCTGCCGGGCATCAACCAGGTCGAAGTGAAGCACAGCATCGGACTGGATTTCCAACGGATCATCCGAGCGATGCTGCGGCAGGCCCCGAACGTCATCCTCGTGGGCGAGATTCGCGACAAAGAGACCGCGGAAATGGCGATTCAAGCCAGCCTCACCGGTCACTTCGTCTTGAGCACGCTGCACACCAACGACGCGCCCGAGCAGCATCACCCGGCTGATCGATATGGGCGTGCAGCCGTTTTTGGTGGCCAGTTCGATCCTCGCGGTGATGGCCCAGCGGCTGGTTCGCGTGGCCTGCGAAAGCTGCAAGCAGCCGTACATGCCGGACCAGAGCGAACTGGACTACTTCGACATCACCCCCGACGAGGCCGAAGAAGCCACGTTCGTGAAGGGGCGCGGCTGCAATAAATGCTCCCACACCGGCTACCGCGGGCGGCGGGCCGTGTTCGAATTGATGGGCATGAACAGCGCGATCCGCGAAATGACCTTTAAAGGCGAACCTGCCCAGGCGATCCGCCGGCAGGCCCGGCTGTTCGGGATGCGGACGCTGGTCGACGACGCCCGCGACAAAGCCATGGCCGGCGTCACCACCCTCGCCGAGGTGCAGAAACTGATGCGCGCAGCGACTAGCCCCCCACCGCCCGCCCGCCGCCGTAACGTCGAGGCCCCGCGGGGCCTCGGCGTTACGGGGCCGCTTGATTCCCGCCGACGTCCCCCGGCACACTCCCCCCCGATCCCCCGTCTTTCCGAGAGCCCGCCGCCATGGCCACCGTGCAGATCGACAAGCTGCTGGAAACGGTGGTGAAGGAGAAGGTCTCCGACCTGCACATCACCGTGGGCCAGCCGCCGGTGATCCGGGCCGGCGGGCGGATGCGGCGCCTGGAAACCAAGGTGCTCGACGCGGACGACACCAACTCCCTGATGAAGTCCATCACCCCGGAGCGCAACCAGCAGGAGCTCCAGGAGGTCGGCGGGACGGACTTCGGCTTCGCCTACGGCGACAAAGCCCGCTTCCGCGTCAGCGTGTTCAAGCAGAAGGGCACCATCGCGATGGTGCTGCGGCGGATCCCCAACGAGTTCCTCACCATGGAGCAGATCGGCCTGCCGCCGGTCGTCAAAGACCTCATCACCCGCCCCCGCGGGCTGTTTCTGGTCACCGGCCCCACGGGCAGCGGGAAGACCACCTCGCTGGCCAGCATGATGAACTGGATCAACGAGACGCACGCGCATCATATGATCACGCTCGAAGACCCGATCGAGTATTATCACGAGCACAAGAAAAGCACCGTCAATCAGCGGGAGATCGGCGTCGACGTGCCGAACTTCCCCGAGGCCCTCCGCCGGGCGTTGCGGCAGGATCCGGACATCATCCTCGTCGGCGAAATGCGGGACCTGGAAACGATCAGCAGCGCCATCACCGCGGCCGAAACCGGGCACGTCGTGTTCGGCACGCTGCACACCACCGGCGCCCAGGGCACGGTGGACCGGATCATCGACGTGTTCCCGACCAACCAGCAGGAACAGATCCGCACGCAGCTTTCGGTGGGCATCCTGGGGGTGCTCTCCCAGGCGCTGCTGCCCCGCAAGCCGTCCGGGATGGTCGCCGCGTACGAACTGCTGGTCGTCACCCCCGCGATCGCCAACCTGATCCGCGAGGGCAAAACCTTTCGCATCAATTCGTCCATCCAGACGGGCCGTAAATACGGGATGCAATTGCTGGACGACCACCTGTTCAGCCTGTGGAAGAACAACATCGTCGAGGAGGAGGACGTGCTGTATAAAGCGAACAACCCCGGCGAATTGAAGGTCCGCATCGAGAAAGCCAAACGCGGCCTCTACGACGACGAGGAGGGGGACGAAGACGACTTCGAGGAGGACGATTTCGATTGAGGTTTAAGGTCGAGGTTTGAAGTCAGAAGTCAGAATTGACGACTGGTTCGAACCGACCGCCGCTCCGTTCGCTACTTCCTTCTGACTTCCCCCCCTCTCACGTCCGTCCCATGGCCGCCCGCCGCAAAATCGGCCAGATCCTCCAGGACCTCGGCCACCTGTCCGAGGACCAGGTCTGGGACCTGCTGGAAGAACAAAAGCAGAGCCCCGGGGAGGTGTTCGGGCAGGTCGCGGTCCGCAGCGGGCTCATCACGCAGGCCCAGATCACCGAGGCCCTCGCCGAGCAGTGGGGGATGCCGGTCGTCGACCTGGAGCAGACCCAGATCCCGGCGAAGGTGCTGGAAAGCGTCCCGCAGACGATGTGCGAGATCTATAAGATCTGCCCCGTCAGCTTGAAGGGGGACGTGCTGACGGTCGCGATGGCGGACCCGCAGAATATCGAGGCGCTGGACGACCTCAAGAACTTCCTCGGGCACGAGGTGCGGGGGGCGGTCAGCAGCGAGGCCGACGTCGCCGCCGCGATCGAACGCAACTACGCCGAGCGTCCCGACAGCATCGAGGACGTGATCGGCGAACTGGAGGGGGAGTCCGACGAGGCCCGCCTGAACGCCTACGACCTGTCCGACCCGGAGGAGATGGCGGACGCGGCCCCGATCCGCAAACTGGTCAATATCGTCCTGCTCAACGCCATCAAGGATCAGGCCAGCGACATTCACTTCGAACCGTTCGAGGACGAATTCAAAATCCGCGTCAAAGCGGACGGCGTGCTGTACGAGATGATCCCCCCGCCGCGGCACATGGCGAACGCCGTGATCAGCCGCATCAAGATCATGGCGGATCTGGACATCGCCGAACGCCGGATGCCGCAGGACGGGCGGATCGAATTAAACGTCGGCGGCAATCCGGTCGACCTGCGGGTCAGCATCCTGCCCACGATGTTCGGCGAAGCCTGCGTGCTGCGGGTGCTGGACCGCACGGTGGTCTCGCTGGACCTCAACAAGATCGGGATGGACGCCGGCACGCTGGACCGCTTTCGCGGGATGATCAAACGCCCCAACGGCATCGTGCTGGTCACCGGCCCGACCGGCAGCGGCAAGACGACCACGCTGTATTCCACGCTGAACGAACTGAACCACGTCACCGAAAAGATTATCACGACCGAGGACCCGATCGAGTACGACATCGACGGGTTGGTGCAGTGTCCGATTAATTCGGATATCGACGTCACGTTCGCCGCCTGCCTGCGGGCCATCCTCCGGCACGATCCGGACCTGATCCTGGTGGGGGAGATCCGCGACTACGAGACCGCGGAGATCGCCGTCCAAAGCGCCCTGACCGGGCACCTCGTGTTCAGCACGCTGCACACCAACGACGCCCCCAGCAGCATCACCCGTTTATTAGATATGGGGGTGCCGAAGTTCCTGCTGACCGCCTGCATCGAATGCATCCTCGCCCAGCGGTTGGTCCGCCGGATCTGCACCGATTGCCGCACGGAGTTCGAACCGTCCGACGAACTGCTGATGGAACTCCAACTGCCGGTGGAAACCGCTCGGCAGTACAATTTCTACTACGGCAAGGGCTGCGCGACCTGCCATAACAGCGGGTACAAGGGGCGGGTCGGGCTGTACGAACTGATGGACGTCACCGACGATATCCGCGACCTGATCTCCGAGGACGCCAACGTGGACGACCTCCGCAACCTCGCCCGCTCCCAGGGCATGGTCACCCTGCGGGAAGCGGGATTGAAACTGATCTTCGACGGGGTGACCACGATCGACGAAGTCGTCCGCGAAACCGTGATCGAGGACATCACGTAGTGAAATCCCAAGGAACAAGACGCAAGAACCAAGGGCCCGCCCGGCCGCCGCGCCCGCCGACCCACGCCCCCGCCGACGTTTTGGGTTAGGATCGGCGTCGCCGCTCGGCCTTTCCCCGTCCCTTCACACAAAACTCGCGGCCCGACCGGATCCTTCCCCGGACCCCGTTCCCGTCCGGCCCGCCGCTCGTACCCCGCCGCTTCCACGCCGCCCGGAGACCAATATGCCCACCTTCGTCTACGAGGCGATGGACAACACCGGGTTGGAGATCAAAGAGTCGATCGACGCGCCCACCAAAAAGGACGCCGAGGCGAAGGTCCGCGAAAAGGGCTTCTTCGTCACCGACATCCGAGAGTCGAAAAGCCGGAAGAAAAAATCGGCTTCCAAGGATGAAAAGGGGAAGCCGAAGTCCTCCAAAAGCGCCCGCGCGCAAAAAGAAGGGCGGCGGCTTCACCATCGGCCGGGTCAGCCCGAAGCAACTCACCACCTTCACCCGGCAACTGTCCACGCTGCAGGACGCCGGGCTGCCGATCCTGCGGTCGCTCCGCATTCTGGAGGGGCAGTGCAAACCGGGGGTGATGAAGAACTCGTTGATCGGCGTGATCGACGATATCGAAGGCGGGATGACGCTGTCCGAGGCGATGGCCAAGCAGCCCAAAGCGTTCGACGGGCTGTACGTCAACATGGTCAAGGCCGGCGAGGCCGGCGGGGCGTTGGAGATTATCCTCCAGCGGCTCGCGGACTTCAAAGAGCGCTCCCAGAGCCTGAAAAAACGCGTCCAGGGGGCGATGATCTACCCCGTCGCGGTCGTCACGGTGGCGGTCGGGATCGTCGGGTTCATCATGTACTACATCATCCCGAAGTTCAAAAAGATCTTCGAGGACTTCGGCACCCCGCTGCCGGCGATCACCGAGGCGCTGATCTCCACCAGCTCCTTCGTGGTCAAGTACTTTTACCTGTTCCCCGCGGTGCCGTTCGCAATCTGGTTGATCCTCAAGATCATCCGCAAAAACCGCACGGGCAAGTACGTCACCGACTGGATCCTGCTGCATATCCCGGTGCTGGGCAAGATCGTGGAAAAAGCCACGGTGGCCCGCATCTGCCGGACGCTGGGCACGTTGATCTCCTCCGGCGTGCCGATTTTGGAAGCGATCATCATCGCCCGGGACACCGCCGGCAACGGCGTGTTCGCCCGGGCCTTCGACAACATCTACGCCGCGATCCGCGAGGGCGAATCGATGGCCGTGCCCCTCAAGGAGGCCCGCATCGTGGACGACATCGTGGTCAACATGGTGGACGTGGGCGAGGAAACCGGCGCCCTGGACACCATGATGTACAAGGTCGCGGACGTGTACGACGAGGAGGTCAAGGTCCTGGTGGACGGCCTGATCAAGCTGTTGGAGCCGATCATGGTCGTCGTGCTGGGGCTGGTCGTGGGGTTCATCGTGATCGCCCTGTTCATGCCGCTGATCGACCTGCTGAACGACCTGTCCTGACGCTTGGAGAAGCTCCAAATCCCAAGAGACAAGAACCAAAGGAGCCGGGGGTCGCGGGGCGTGTCGCCGCACCTCCCCCCTGGTTCTTGCGTCTTGATCCTTGGAGCTTCTCCGAGACCCGTCCGCCCGATTCTGCGTCGCTCTTCCCCACCGGGTGTTGCGAAACGCAACGCCCCGGGCGATGGGTCTCGTGTTCCGCAAACGCTTGACGCTGCAAGGCGTTAAGTCGTCTGGCGGGGCGTGCGGCGCCCCGTTTGCAATCCATTCCCCGGCCGTTCGGCACCTTTCCCCGGAGCCCCCCCCGTGATCGCCCGCCCGTTCCTGCCCGTCGCCCCGCCGCGTCCCCCCCGGCGCTGCGCCCGCCCGTCGCGGGCCGGGTTCACGCTGATCGAACTGCTGGTCGTGATCGGGGTGATCTCGCTGCTGATGGCCCTGCTCGTGCCGGCGGTTTTCAACGCCGTCACGACCGCCAACAACACAGCCGTTCGCACAGATATCGGCGGGATGGAGGCGGCGCTGTCGCAGTTTCACATGGTCTACAACCGGATGCCGCCCAGCTACATCGACCTGCGGCGGACGGCCGCGTCCGGTAGCACGCCGGCGAAGTTCGTCACGCCGGAGACGATGTCGACGCTACGCAGCCTGTTCGGCACGTCGATCGACGAGGCGACGATGATCGCGAGCCTCAATAACATGGACTTCCCCGGCGAGGACGTGACCGGACCCGGCGACTACAGCAAGCGGGGCGTCCTCCGCGGGGCGGAGTGCTTGGTGCTGTTCCTCGGCGGATTGCCGGCGAGCGGGGATTTCGACGGCACGAACATGATTCCAGTCACGGAACTGGCCGGGTGGAGCAAGAGCCCGATCGACCCGTTCAACGCGCAAACCAAGAGCGGCGGCGGGTTCGTCCTGCTGGACCGGCAACGCCGCACGATGCCGTTCTATATGTTCGAGCCGGACCGGTTGAAGTACGTCAACGAGGTGGAGGACGCCGGAGCCACGCCGACCGCCGCGGAGCCGCTGCTCTCTTATTTCACCTACCTGGACGCCCTGGACAGCCAGACGGCCCCGTTGATCTACGCCAGCAGCGACGGCGGACGCGGCGTATCGGGATGCGCGACGTAACCTACAACGTCGGCGTGTTCAAGAATGACGACGGCACCGCGTCGCTGGCCACTGGGGTCTATCAGACCCCCACGGGCGAACCGATCGGCGCCAACGGGTATCAGATCATCTCGCCGGGGTCTGACGGCAAATACGGCGGCGGCGGGAGCTATAGCGCCGACGACGGGTTCACGCCCCCCGGCGGATTGAACGACGGCGGGGCGGACAACATCACGAACTTCGTCTCCTCCGGCACGCTGGGCGACGGGTGATCGCCCGGCGCCCCGTTTCACCCCCGTCCCTCCCGCCGGCCGCCGTTTCGCTCCCATGACGTTTCCCCCCCCGCCGCCGCCCGCCCGGTTCCGCACGCCGCGGGGGGCGTTCACGCTGATCGAATTAATGGTCGTGATGGCCATTATCGGGATCCTGCTGGGGCTGACGGTGACCGTCACGCTGGCCTTTCTGACCAGCGCCCGGGAAGCGGCGACGCGGACCACGCTGGCGAAGATCGACGGCAAGTTGGAGCGCCGGATCGGGGCGCTGCGGCGGGGGCTGGACAGCGGATCGGGCAACCTGTCGCGGGTCGGCGGCGGAGCGACCGGGGCGCTGCGGGTGAAGATGGAAATGCTCTCCAAGATGCCGGGTTACCTGTACTCGCAGGGGGCCGGGGCGGACGGGACGTACGGCACCGACGACGACCCGACGCCGCTGTCCGAAGCGGACGACGTCACCCGCCGCGTGCGGGCCGGCGGGACCGCCGTGCAGGCGCCGTTCAACACCCAGGAGATCCACCCCGGCGCCGTCGCCTATGCGGAGGACCCCACCGCCAGCAGCGAAGCCCTGTTGCTGTTCTTAACGAAGGGCGAGACCTACGGCGTGGCGGACACCGACGCCGACGCCTTCAAGGAAAGCGAACTGGCCGACGCCGACGGCGACGGCCTCCGCGAGATCGTCGACGGGTTCGGCAACCCGATCCGCTTCTACCGCTGGCCCACCCGCCTGATTCGCCCGGCGCCGGATGCCGACAGCGACGGATTCGTCTCGGCGACCGAGGCCCGGGCCGATAATACCGACGGCCGCTGGGACATGGCCGCATATTCCCCGGCCGCTGGGCAGGGTGAAAGCAGTGCGGCGGCGGCGGCGTTGTTCGGCTCCACGCTCCCCAGCCGGGAACTTCATGCAGACGGCTCGGACATCGATATGGATGCGGATGAAACGAGTCCCGCAATCGACGACCCCTTCCTGCCCACGCTGGGCAGCACGCTGCGGAGCGATCCGGACGACCGCTTCGCCCAGATGCACTTTGAATTCGCCACGGTGTTCAACCCGGGGTTGACCGACAAAACGCTCCCGCCGACGAACCTGCCGGCGCTGGGCAAGGACTTTGAACACTTCTTTCACACCCCCTCCACCTTTTACGTGCCGATCGCGGTCTCCGCCGGGGCGGACGGGGAGTTGGGGCTCTATGAGCCGCAGGATCGGGCGAACTTCGGGCACCTCGCCCAGCCCAGGGAGCCGAACGCGGCCCTGGACAACCTGACCACCGCGCAGACGGGATTCTGAGATGACGATTTCCCGCACATCATTGTTGAATCAATCCGCGTACCAGCCCGACGCGCAAGCGTCGGCCGTGCGTCGCTCGAATCGACGTCCCCGTCGGCTGCGCCGCCGGCCGGAGCTTGCGCTCCGGGCTGGTATGCCTCTCGCCGATCGGACTGGGTTCACGCTGATCGAACTGCTGATCACGATGACCATCATCCTGATCCTGGGCGGGGTGACGATCGGGGCGGTGGGCGCGTTCCGCACCGCGGATCAGGTCAGCGGGTCGGCCCGTCAGGTGCAAAGTTATATCAGCGGCGCCCGGGACCGGGCGATCTATACGTCCCGAACCGACGAGGGCGCCCGGGCCCGCGGCGTGCGGTTGTTGGTGAACACGAACCTGCTGGACGGCGCCGGCGAGCCATTCGCCTGCACGACGCTGCAATACGTCGAAAGCGCCGGCTACTTCCCCCCCAACGCCAACCGCCGGGCGGAGTTTTCGGCTCGGGAATTAGTGAATATCTCCGGCGGCGGCCCCGGCGTGGTGGCGCAACTCACGCCCGCCGCGGTCTCCGGTTGGCCGCAGCACGCGATCAACCGCGTGTTCCAGGCGGGCCTGCTGGGGGAGAAGATCACGGAAAACCTCTTTCGCGCCCGCGTCCGGCTGCCCAAGTACGCGAACGGATCCGGGCGGTGGTATCAGGCGCTGATCGAGTCCAACGGCGGGAAGACCGCCGCCGAGCAGGTTCAGCGGACCGCCGGCATCGCCAGCGTGTATCTGATGACCTCCCCGTCCTTGAAGGAGATCGCCGCTTATAATGCGAACGCCGCGGAGGACGGTTACGTGTTCGAACTGCGGACCGTGCCGTTGGCCGGGGAGGATCCGCGGGCGCTGCCCAACGACACCGCGATCGACCTGCGGGGCGCCGCCCGCGAGGACGCCCTGCCGACGGAGTGGTTCGCGGACGTCGGCGGGGTGAAAGTGCCGCGGGGGCCGTTGGACATCATGTTTGATCCGTCCGGGCTGGTGACCGGTCCGCTGGCGGCGGGCGGGTTGATCCACCTGCCGGTGGTCAGCATCGAAGACCTGGACCGCGGCTCCAACGCCGGGCCGTATGTCGCCGGAGCGTTCCTCCCGCTGGGCTACGTCGGCACCGATCCGGACGCCCCGCCCAGTTACAGCACGGCGGATCAGCGCTACCTCGGCCCCGGCAAGAGCGCTGAGGATCTGATCGTGACGGTCAACGCCCAGACCGGCACCGTGACGGTCTCCCCGGTGAACGGGCAGGACCTGTTCAACAACGCCTCCCCCGGCACGGCCGTGCCGGACGGCTTGGCGGACGACCCGCTGCGGTTCGCCGAGATCGGTCTGGAGGCCCCGTGACGCCACCCATGACGAAACATCCCGCCGCCCGCCGTTCCATTCGCACGTCCCCCTCCGCCCGCACCGTCATGTTCGCCCGCCCGTCCGCCCGCCGCCCGTCGCGCCGTAGGGCGCCTCGCCTGTCCGTGGCGATGACGCGGCGGTTCCGGGCGACGCGGACCGGGCGACGCTTCGTCCGCCGGGCCGGCGTGACGCTGACGGAGGTGTTGATGAGCCTGATGGTGATGGGCATCGGCGTGACCAGCGTCGCCACGCTGTTCCCGCTGGCGGTGCTCCGCGGCGCCCGGGCCACCCAACTGACCGCCGGCACGATCCTCAAGGAGAACGCCGAGGAGACCGTCCGGTTCAGCAACAGTGCGGGGTTGGAGGCCCCGCTGCCGGCGTCGATCGGCGGGGTGCCCACGTCGATCGTCGCCGCGTTTCCCAAGGGCACCAGTCCCGGGGTGGACGGGCTGGCGATGCTCCGCGACCCGGACGCCAACGGCAACGTGAACGTGTGCGGGCCGAACAGCCTGGTGTCCGACGCGAATACGTTGGCCTGGGGGCCGGGCGGCGCGTACCGGGGCAACGGGGGCACGCCGCGGAAATACGTGGTCGACCCGCTGGGCGCCGCCACGCTGGCGGGCGACGGCAACCCGCTGACCAGCCCGTGGTTCTTCGGGGCGGGGGCCTCGGCGACCTCGGCGGGGACGAACTCGCTGACCGGCGCCCCGCTGGTGGGCGACCCGACGCTGCGGTTCGCGTGGCCGTACCCGTGGGAGATGGTCAACGCCGCCAATAATCCCGCCAACGCCGGTCTTCGCCGGCAGATGGTGGAGACGGCGTACAACGTCGTCGGCCGGGCGGGGGATTACGGGGCGGAGGCGGACGTGGACGCCGTCATCACCCGCAGAAAAGGGGCCGGGACCGACCCGGATTATCTGGAGGTGTTGTTCGATGCGAAGGACGTGGAAGCCGGTTCGCTGGAGGAGTTCTTTCCGCAGAACGGCACAGACGCCCCGCCCGCCGGAGCCGGCACAGCCCGGGCGGTGGTGTTTGCCCCCGATCAAAAAACGACCGCGGCGATTCCCCTGGCCCGTTACCGCACGCACGCGGCGGTGGACGTGGTGCCCGCGAACGGCCGCATTATCAAGCTGGCCCTGCCCCGCAGCGGGTTCCTCACCTCGACCGGCATGACGGCCAAAGACGCCGTGGGTACGCTGCGGGTGCGGCTGGAACGGCCGGACCGGCGTTATAGCTGGATGCTGACCTGCCGGCGGACCGGCACCGGCCGGGAGGAGGCGGAGGTCGCGGTGTTCTTCAACCGGGCGTTGTCCGCCGAGGACGAGTCGGTCTGGCGGTGCGAACGCAGCGCGACCGGCTCGTACGTGCTGTTCTGGGACGAGGGCGCCGGCCAGCGGAACCCGCTGGTCTCCGGCGGCAGTTGGCTGCTGGAAGTGGGCGAGTTGAGTTGGTTGCAGGTCGGCCGGGTGCTGGAAACCGGCGGCGACCCGCGGGCCGCCGCCTCCCCGCCGGCTCATATCGAACGGCTGTATACCGCATTGGGCAGCACGCTGGGGACGCCCCGTTATCTGGAGTTCCTGCTGTCGTCGGAGACGCCGCGGCGGAACGAAGCGGGGGCGAGCGGGCCGTTGTTCGCCACGTTCCCGCGGGGCGTGGTGTCCGTTTATACGCTGGACCCGTGATCCCATGACCGTTCGCCCCGCCCTATCATTGTCCTCTCCCCCCGCCCGCCGCCGGATCGTGTTCACCCGCCGCCCCGCCGCCGCCCGTTTCGTCTCCCGCCGGGGGACGCGCCGCCTGGTGACGCGCCGCCTCGCGGCGACGGCGAACCGGGCGGGGTTCACGTTAATTGAGATGCTGGTCGCGACGACCCTGGTCCTGTTAATGATGTTATTATTCGCCGAGGTGTTCGGTCTGGCGACGGAGACCGTGACCATGCGCAAAGGCATGGCGGCGAACGACCAAAAGGCCCGGCTGCTAACCACGCGATTCGACAACGACCTGTCCGCCCGCACGTTTCGGACGGTGGTCGCGTTCTCCGGGCGGACGTTCGCTTATGTCGAGCGCCAGGAGGACGTCGTCGGAGATGCGGCGCTGGAAGTCGTCGGCTGGCAGTTCAAACCGGAGACTGACGGCGGGAACGTCGTTTTCGCCTCGGGCAGCGGCACGACGCAGGTGCCGGGGACTCTGGTTCAGTTGGGCAGCCTCGAAAGCCGGCGGGGGTTCCTGTCGATCAGCGAAAATGACCCGGACGACGACACGGACGACGTATTTTCCTGGACCATCGACCGACGGCTCGTCAAGAACCGCGGAGGCGTCGTCTACTCCCCCGGTCGGGGCAAGGCCGCGGTGCTGAGGGACGCCGGCGGCACGGTAATTACGGATCAGCCGGCCACCGATCAATACAACACCAGCGGGGCGGTCGGGGACGAGAAACTCGGCGACAGCCCGGTAGTGGGCACCGAATTTGGCGACAGCGCGCTGGCCTCCACCTCCCCAACCGGCGTCTCGAATTATGAGGTGATTACCTTCTATTTGCGGGACGGCAACCTGATCCGCGCCCGCAAGCTGGTCCGGGAACTCGACACGGACCCCCTCCTGTGGGACTCCGACGCCGACGGGGAACCGAACCCCTGGCCGCCCAACCCCGCCGATCCGGCGTTCGGAAATTCTTTCGACTATTCCGCTTACAGCGATCCGCAGACGCTGGCGACGAAGGGGGCGTCGAACTTCGGCCCGCGGCTGCACTCCGCGGCGAGCCTCGAGAACGAAGCCGGCGGGAACTTGGTGCGGGTGAATTTTAACGAAGCAGCGGACCTGATGAACTATGGCGTGTTGCTCGACGACTACCGCGGGCCGGATTCCCTCGGCAACCCGTTCCTAAGGGACGGGGCCGGGTTCTTCGTGACCGACGCCGCGAACCGGACCCTGGATCAGCCGTACGGACGCCCGCGGGAGTTTCTGAAAGCCACGCAGGGATTGGAAGTGCTGTTCAACCCCGGCGGCGGACTGACCAGCGCGCCCGTGGGTTCGGCCGATCCGGTTCGGGTGTGGAACAGCACGTTCCTCGGCCGCTACACCGCACAGGAACAAAGCCGGCCGGAGTTCGACCTGCCGGGCCGGGTGCCACGGAACGGGGCGCTGGACGGACCGATTTTCGCCGCGGACGCCGGTCTGTTTGTCACCGATCCGACCTCCTTGAGGAACCGCCGGGGCGAGGAGATCCTGCTGACCAACGTGCACGGGTTCGATATTGAAGTGTACGACGACGCGATCGGGGACTTCGTGGACCTTGGGCATACCCGATCCGTCGAGGCCCGGGACATCCTCGACGTCGACGGGGACGGGAACTTTGATGACAAGATTCAAATCCCCGGCGATTATCATGCCGACCGGCTCGCGTCGTTCACCCCGGCGGGGGATTCCGCCCTCGACCTCACGGGCGATGCGTCCCCGGATTCGGCCGGCCAGCCGCACCCGTTCGGCAACCGGTTCGATACTTGGCACCCGGAGATGGCGCTGATGGGCGTGGGCTATGTCGGCCCGGACGGCAGTCGGGTGGCGGTGTCGCTGGAACGCCCCTATCCGCCGCCGTATCGGCCGTTGCGAAACCCGTTCGGCGGGGACGTAGGTCTGCCGATCCGCGACAAGAACGGCAGACCGCTGGACCAGACCTTCACCGGAGTGGGGTTGGTCACCGCCGAGGACCTGGACGGCGGGGCGAACTTCGCCACCACCCCGGTTACCACCGAGGGTCTGCTGAACGCCGCCGCCAACGGATTCCTGGACGACGCCCTGCCGACGCACACCGCCCCCGGCGGCGGCGGCGGCGGGGGGTATTACGCCAAGGGCTATGTCACCGGCGACCCGCTGGCTCGGTTGTTCCCCAATCCCAACGCCATCGGCGCGCCGGGCAGCGGGGACGAGAAGCCGCTGCGGGCCGTGCGGATCACGGTTCGCTACTACGACGTGCAAAGCGATCAGCTGCGGGAAGAGTCCTTCCGCCACAGCTTCGTCGAATAATTCCCCCGACGCCTTTCCCCACCTCCCGACGCGCCCCGGGCCGGGCCGCCGCTCCAACGACCCCGCCCTCCCCCACGGGACCCTGACCCATGAACGCCCGCCGCACCCCGCCGCCCCGCACCGCACGGCCCGTGCCGCCCTCCCGCCACGGCGCTCGCGACCCGGCGTCGAACGGCGGGGCACCGTCATCGTGGTGGTGATCGCCCTGCTGGGCGCCCTGATGCTGCTGGGGTTTTTGTTCCTGACCCTCACCATGCAGGAGGAGACGAACAGCGAGTACTTCGCCCAAAGCTATAACGCCCCCGCGGAGCAGGACCCGGACGTCTTCTTCAACTGGGCCTTGGAACAACTGATCGTCGGCCCGCCGGACACCGCCCGCAACAGCATGTTGTACGGCGGTTATAAATCCATTCTGCCGAACATGGTCGGCGCCGACCTCACGCCTTTTAACGGCACCGGGATCGGCACCGTCTGGAACCCCTCCACCGCCCGGCCGGAACTGGACCTGAACCGCGACGGCGTCGTCGACGGCGGGGACCAGTACGCGCTGCAACTGACCCACGCCCCCGGTTCGCAGATCGGCACGCTGGCGGACCCGGCGACGCTGCAAACCTTCTACGCGAACATGCGGAACCCCGCCGTCAGCCGGCTGCCGGCGCCGGATGCGGACTACACCTACCCGGACCTCAACAGCGCCTTCCTGTCCTACACCTGGACCGAACCGGTTACCGGGCGGCAGATCACGATCCCGTCGTGGGTCCGCCCCCAACTGCTGCGGAACCGGATCGGCGCGAACGATTACCTGCTCGACCCGAACGTTCCCGGCGAGTGGACCCCCATGGGCGGCACGTCGGTGCACCCGTGGTACACGGATCCGGCGACGCTGCCGTTTGTGATGACGCCGCATTCGGAGCGGCGGGCGGTGGCGATCGACCCGGAGAACCCCGCGAACTTCGGCGTGGCGTATGAAGACCAAGACTACGCCCGGCGGTTCGTCTCCGACCTTTACCCGGACACGGTTCCGACGACGGATCCGTCCTACGTGGAGCCGTTCGATTTCGGCATCGGCCGGGAACCGATCTGGCGGAGGGGCCGGGGTGACGACCCCGCGATGTCGGCCCTGCAAGCCTACGCCGACAGTTACCCCGCCGACCCGGACAACGACGGCATCAACGACGCGATCTGGCTGGACCTGGACTTCCCGATCCAGAACGTCGGCGACGGCGGCGGGCAGTTCGTCCCGCTGTATGCGATGAAAATTGTCGACGTGGACGCGCTGTTTAATCTGAACAAGCACGGCAACGGTCACGGCTCCTACGCGGACGTGAACGGCGACGGCGTGGACGACAGCACCACGCTGATCGGGCCGCACTTCCGGGGCAGCACGAACCAGGTCCCGCTGCTCTCCCAGAGCAACACGGGCCGCAGCCCGCACGAGGTGAACCCGCAGTACGCCCTGAGCGGGGATGTCGACCCGGCGAACGTGGAGGCGTTCACCCGGTTCTTCGACGCCGGCAACTGGACCGGCGGGGCGGATCAGAGCCGGAACCTCGAATGGTGGTTCCTGCTGCACGGCCGCACGACCTTCAAAGACGACCCGCGGGGCGGCGCCTTGCGGGTGCCGGACGATCTGCTGGTCGGTCGGTACGGGGAACCGGATCGGTTGGAGACCGGCGCCTACCGCGTCGCCGCGGGCGATCCGAAGGCCGCGGCGTACTTCCCCTACCCCGGCCTCAGCGCGAACAGCCTGAACGGGCTGGGCGCCGGCGACGATAACTTCAACGCGTTCGAGGGTATGGGCCGCCCGCTGCCGGGGCTCGTGTACGGCGGGGCGCGGGGCTACAACGCCGGCAACACGTTGACGATGACGGCGCTGCACGAGGGTGTGCCGACCGACCGCCGCGGCAGCGGCCTGACGACCGACGCCCGCTACGGGCTGCGGCGGTTGTTCCTGGCGGATACGAACGTCGCGGTCAACGGCGGCGGCGCCTCGCAGGCCGAGGACGGGAACGTGCGGTTCCGGTTCCCCACCCTGATGAACGCCGTGCTGCCGCTGTTCCCCGCGGGCGGGGCGGCGGTGGACGGGTTTAACAACGTCGGCGGGTTCTCCACGATCCGGAACTGGTTCGCCGCCACCGCCCTGCACGAGGGCCGCACCTTTGCGAACCGGGCCTACGCCCCCGCGTTGAACGGGGCCGGGCAGCCGATCCAGGGGACGCAGTCCGCCGTGCTGACCGGCCGCGGGGCGGCGGGCGGGTCGCTGGTGCGGCCCGACAACGGCGACGCCGCGGCGGTCGCGGACGGGACGACGCTGCCCGCGGACGCCGCCAACGAGGGCGGGGCGCCGTCGCTGTACGCGGCGGGCGTCGGCCAGGCCAACGCGATCCGGCAGTTCAACCGCCTTCAGATCGACGATCCGGGGGAAATGATCGTCGACTTCGAACTCGCCCAGACCCGCGGGTCCGCGGACGCGCAATTCTCCCCCGCCGAGACCGCCCGTCTGCACCTGACGGACGCCGATTACCGCATCGCCCGCACGGACAGCCGCGTGCTGCAACTGGCCCCGGTCAGCTTCCAGAAGGCCCCCGGCCACGAGGCGATCCGCCGGCGGTTCACCACCGTCAGTTGGGACGTGACCACCGCCGCGGCGCCCTTCGACCCGCCCGGCACCGGCTTCCAAAGCCCCGGGGCGGCGGAGCGGGAGTGGCAATACACGGGGAACGCGGGCTCCGGCGCCGGCGTGGTCCGTCAGTTCCCGCCCTCCTTCGATGTGGCCGTCGGCGCTGCGAACGACCCGTTCCGCGAGTCGGTCCGGTCGATCCTCGGGCAGGCTGCCCGGAACGTGGAACTCAACACCCCCGCCGGCAAGCGGGCGTTGCGGCGGTTGATCCGCAAGCTGAGCTTCAACCAGGTCTCCGAGCGCGTCACCAATCCGGCGGATCCGCTGTTCGACGCGACCGCCGACGGCGGCGCCGGACAGGGCGAACTGCGGCTGCGGACCCTCACCCCGCACCCGACCGACCTGGCCGCGGCGCAGGTCGTCGGCCCCGCCGGTCACCCGGCGGCGGCGGATTACGTGGACACCACCGGCGGGACGCCGCGGTTCGGGATCTCCGAGATCGCCCTCCGCGCCGCCGCGGGCGGCGGCAACGGCAACGGCCTGCTGACGTGGGACTTCGGGAACCTCACCGGGCAGGCGGCGTTGCGGGCTCAGGAGTGGCACGCCCGCCGCGACCGGCAGAACCTCGCCCGGGACATCTACGTGTTGCTGTACACCGTCGGCGGGGTCGAGACGGATGCGACCGCCACCCCGCCGGCGCTGAAAGATTACACCGCCACGAACGCCAGCTTCGGCATCTACACCGAGGACCAGCTCCGCGAGATGGCCCAGTTGGCGGTGAACATCGTGGACGCCGTCGATCCGGACCCGGTTCGCACGTTGTTCGTGTACGACAAGAACCTGTTCAACGGCTACACGGCGTACGACGACGGCTACGTCAATCCGCCCGGCCCCGCCGACACCGGCCGCGGGTTGGTCGCCGGCGTGGAGCGGCAGGAATTGGCTTTGTCCGAAGTGATGGCGAACGTCACGTGGGCGGAGTCCGGGACCGATGGCGACGGGGCCCTCTTCAATCATCCCTTGACGGAGTGGGACGACGCCGGCGTGTCCAGCGGCGGGGCCCCGCACGACTTCCTGTTCGTCGAGCTTGCCTACACCGGCCCCAGCGAACTGAACTTCGCCCAGAGCCCCATCACCGGCGCCCCCGGCGAGAACTACCGGATCGTCGTCCGCGACCCGAGCGACGCACGGCAGTTTCGCACCGATCCCGGCGCCGGTGCACAAACCGGAGTCATCCGCACCCGGGCGATCACCCCCCGGGCTGGCAAACTGACCGCCGCCCGGCCGATCTACACCGTCGCCAACGCGGACGACGAATACGTCACCGGCATGGCCTTCAACAGCGCCACGGCCCGCAGCCGGATGCGGGTGAATCTGGAGGTTCAGAAGGCCAGCGTTACGCCGGTGGACGCGGCGAACTGGATCACCCTGGCCCCGCAGCCGTTCGCGGACAACGCCCGGCAGACGGACCCCGGCGAAGTGCTGCGGGACGTCACCCCCGGCAACGCCGCTCAGATTCTCGACACCCTGGTGACCGGCGACCCGGCGAACCCGAACTTTCGCGTCCAGCACCTCAACAACGACCTGACGGTCACCGCGCTGGCGGATCCCGCCGCCGCGGAGCCGAACGACCTGTTCAGCCTGACCACCGCCCCGGCCGCCAAGCAGTACGCCAACGCCGCGGACGTGCCGGTGGTCGAGGTGTTGCTCCAGACCCGGTTGAACCCGCTCCGCCGGCCGAAGGCGTCCGACCCCGCCGCGGCGAACTTCGCGGAGCAGGACGAGGACAACCCGTGGATCACCGTGGACCGCACCCGGGTCGTCACGACGCGGCTGGACATCTTCGAGGACGACGACAACGACGGGGTGACGGTGGGCGACGGGACGTTCGGGGCGCACTTCGTGCCCGTGACTCCCGCCGCCGCCGCCGCCGGCCCGATCGCCGCCGCGGGCGGGACGAACGAGGCTCCCAAGCTGGCCAGCCGGGTGCGGATGGAACCGCTGCTGCGGGCCAGCGAACTGGCCGCCGTCGGCCGCACGAACGCGGAACGCTCCCTGCTGAACGCCTCCCCGCGAACGGCGGAGTACGGCCGGGTCGTGTTCAACTCCCTCGGCGGGCACGACCGGAACAGCCCCGGCGGGCACGCCGGCTACACGCGGCCGTTCCTGCTCTGGCAACCGCACTTCGACCGGGACTTCGCCGGCCCCGCCGACCTGATCGGCGTGCCGCTGTACGACGCGGAAAGCCTCACCGGCCTCACCGCCCCCGGCGACCGCGCCTTCGGCAGCGGGATCTCCCTGATCAAGAAGGCGGGTCTCCAGGAGATCCCGACCCTCACCACGCAGCACGAACGGCAGATCGGGCTGGGCTACGACCCGGATCCGCAGGACGCCACCCAGCAGACCGGCCCCGGCCACGACGCCGTGCTGAACGAGTTCGTCGTCGCCGGCTCCCGCGTGCTGTACCCGGACGTCTCCCGCGCCCCCTGGCAGGCCCCGCTGGGCGCCGCGGGCACGACGGAGTACCTCAATAGTTGGTACCGATTGCTGCAATACGTCGGCACGCCCCGCCGCACCATGGAGATGACCGACGCCGCCGCGGAGACCGTCGCGGTCGGCCCGACCGCTCGGTTGGGCACCGACGGAGCGTTCGACGTGGGCGCCGTCCGTCAGGCGGGGCGAATCAACTTCAACACGCTGCGGGATCCGCACGGGCCGGCCGGGCTGTTCGACGACCGCCGCGTGCACGGCGAGCCCAACGGGCTGACGGCCACGCTGCCGATGACCGCTCCCGCGTTCACCCCCGCCGCGGACGCCGGGCTGGGGCCGTTCTATCAGAACGATCTCTACCGCTCCCTGCTACTGTCCCGCGACGGCCTGGACCCGCTGGCGATCCCGGGGGTGTGGGGCGACGGAACCGCCCGGGCCGTGCTGCCGGGCGTGGCCCTGCGTGGCCTGAGCGCCGGCGGCGGGATTGACGGGCACCCGTTCGGCGGGTTCCACGCCCCGACGCGGTCGGTCGCGGGGAGCGAGGCGGACGTGTCGCAGCGGCTTCGCGAGGCGATGCAGTTCACCCCGCTGCGGCTCCGCCCGCAGGCCGACGCCTGGATCGGCGCCGGCGCCTCACTGGTCGACGCCGACGAACGCACCAGCCTGCTGCCCCGGGCGTTCTTCGGCGTGGGCGCCGCGGACATCAACGCCGCCACCGCCGAGGGCGGCGCCAACCCCGCGGATCTGGACTTCACCACCCGCTACCGGTTGCTCAACAAGGTGCTCAATTCTGCAACACATCGCAGCAACGTGTTCCTCTGCTGGGTGCAGGTGGATTACTTCCAGGCCCGCGAACTGACCGGCGTGGTGCCGGACGACGGCGACGCCTCCAACGGCGACGAGACCCGCCAGCGGATCGTGCGGATCGGCGCCCGCCGCGGCGACAGCCCCCGCTACCGGGGCGTCTTCCTGATCGACCGCTCCAAGGTTCCCGCCCTGCTGCGGGCGGATCATCTGCCGGAGACCTCCGCCTCCGGCGAGAACACCTACAGCTTCGCCCGGGACCCGCTGTCGGGCGGGGCGAAGTTCTCCTGGCAGGACCTGATCATCCACCGCCAACGGATCCAGTAACCGCCGTGAACTGGCTGCATGGGGGATTCGCCCCCCGCGGCACGCGGTTTGCGGTAGAATCATCCGGCCCTTCGCCCCTTCCCCGCCCATCCCGATCGACGCCCCGTCGCGTCCTCTCCCCTGTCCGCTCAAGGCACCGCCCCGATGAACATCCCCCGCCCCCGCCGACCCTTCGCCGCGGCGCGACGGGGTCCGATTCGCTCCGGTTTCACGCTGATCGAACTGCTGGTGGTCATCAGCATCATTGCGGTGCTGATGTCGCTGGTGGCCCCCGCCGTCCAGCAGGCCCGCGCCGCCGCCCGGCTGTTGCAGTGCAAGAACAACGTCAAGCAGATTACCTTGGGCCTGACCAACAAGGTCGCCAGCGACCGCAAACTGCCGCACCTTCAGGAAGGGTTCTTCGGGACGACCGCCAACGGCGGCGGCACGATCCTGGCCAGCTACAAGCCGTGGTCCCGTCAGTTGCTGCCGTTCATCGACGCCCGGGCGCAGGATCGGTCGCTGGTGCCGTTTGACGAACTGTATCTTGCCGGGACCACCACGGCCGCACTGGAGGCCACGCTGGGTAACTCAAACCTCGGCGACGGGCGGATCACGAGCTACATCTGCCCGGACAGCGAGCGGAACAACGGCACCCGCGGGCTCAGCTACCGCGGGAACTTCGGCTACGTCTCCTCCCGCTACGCCCCCACCGCCGCGGGCGGCGTCGGAGCCCCGGCGAGTCACACCGGAGGGAATTACAGCTGGGACGGGAACGACGTGACCGGCCAGGCGGTCGACATCAGCGACCACTTGAAGACCGGCTCCATGCACAACCCGCTCGGCGACGGCAGCGAAATGCGACTCACCATGAGCAAGATTAGCGCGTGGGACGGCACCACCAACACGTTCTGGATTTCGGAATCGGACAGCGCCTCCGACTGGCTGCTCGGCGACAGCTTCGAACTCGGCTTCGGCGCCGTCGTGCAGGAAGTTGCAGTCGGCGATCCGTCCGGCACGCAGGTCACCTTCCCGAACGAAGCCGCCGGCTACGGCACGTTCTCCGCCTCCGGCAACGTGGACAAGCCGAACTTCGCGTTCCAAGACGGCGTCGCCCGGCCGCAGGTCTCCTCGCAGCACTCCGGCGGGGCCTTGAACGTCGGCTACTGCGACGGCCACGTGTCGAACATCAACGACTCGATCGACCGCAACGTCTACCTGCGGCTGCTCTCCAGCGGCGGGTCTGCCAAGATCTTCGGACGCAGCGATCCCACGATCGCCGCGGGCCTGCGGGGCCTGCCGTTCCAGGCCCCGCTGAGCGCCACCGAGTTTGAGTGAACCGCGGACGCCACCGCGACCCGCTGTGCGGGTTCGTCACGCCGCGGCCGGTTCACCGGCCGCGGCGTGTTGCTGCGCTGTTTGTCGCGGTTCCACCTTCCCCCGCGCATGAAAACGCCCGCCGCGGGGTGCGGCGGGCGTTTCTATTTAAACCGAACCCGACTCCGGATCAGCCGGCGGCGACGGCGGCGTTCAGCTTTTTGACCAGCCGGCTCTTCAGGCGGGCGGCTTTATTCTTGTGGATCAGGCCGCGGCCGGCGGAGATGTCCAGGTGACGCAGGGCCGTCTTCACCTCGTCGGCGGCGTCGGTCGGCTGCTCCTCGACGGCGGTGCGGGCCTTTTTCAGATCGGTGCGCAGGGCGCTGCGTTTCGACCGGTTCACCAGGCGCCGCTTTTGGCTCTTGCGGAGGGCCTTCTTGGCGCTGGGGGAGTTGGGCATCGGGGCGGAACGAACGAACCGGGGGCGCGGAGCGGGGGGATCGCACAGTTTACGCCCGACGCGCCCTGTTCGCCAGTCTGCCGCGGCCTGTGCGTGGGGCCAGCCGGTTGCGCCCCGCCGCGTTGTGGCCGCGGCGGGGCATCGGTATGACGGGCGATCCAGGATCCGCCCCCGCACAGGACGCCCCCGATGAGCGCCGCCCTCCCCCCCGACCCGGAAGCCGATTTCGGCGCGGACCTCGGTCCCGAGCCCGCCGGCCAGCAACGGGTCAACGTCGAACTTGACGACAGCCAGGCGGCAGTCTGCTACGCGAACTTCCTGCGCGTCTCCCGCAGCCCGGAGGAGTTGATTCTGGACGTCGGCCTCAACCCGCACCCCGGCGGCGGCGTGCCCAGCAAGGTGACGATCGCCCAGCGGATCGTGATGAACCCCTTCACCGCCAAGCGTTTACTGGGAGCGTTGAACGTCGCCCTCGCCCAGCACGAACAAACCTTCGGCGAAGTGCAGATCGACGTGCGGAAGCGCGTGGTGGATCAGGGTTAGAGGGGAAGCTCCAAGACCAAGGAATCAAGAACCAAAACACTGAAGCCGCTCCGTCGTTCTGCCTTTGGTTCTTGATTCCTTGGTCTTGGAGCTTCCCCCATGCACGCCCTGCTGCTCCAAGCCGCGACGACCCTGCCGCTGGTCGGGTTGATCTGGACGGTGCAGGTCGTGCATTACCCGCTGTTCGACGGCGTGGGGGCGGAGGGGTTCGTGGAGTACGAGCGTCGCCACGCCGCCCGGATCACCTGGCTCGTCGCCCCGCTGATGCTGGCGGAATTGGCCGTCAGCGGCTGGTTGATCGCCCGCGTCCCCGCCGGGGTGCCGGCGTGGCAGTGCTATGCCGGGGCGGCGATGACGGCGGGGATCTGGCTGTCCACCCTGTGCTTGCAGGTCCCCCGGCACGCGGAGTTGGCCGCCGGCTTCGCCCCCGCGGCCCACGCGGCGCTGGTGACGACGAACTGGCTCCGCACCGCCCTCTGGACCGGACGGGGGGCGCTGACGTTGGCGATGCTCGCGGCCCGCATGACGTAACGGCGGAATGACGTAACGGCTGGAAGGGAAAAGGGTTCCGTCGGCTCGTCGCGCCGCCGGGGGGATTCCCTCACCCGGGCACGGGGCGGTGAGCCGGGCGGCGGATCGTTGAGATCCCCCCGCCGGCCGCGTATCGTCCGGGCCCGTGGTGAACGATTTGGACGTTTCCCCTCTTTGGAGAGCGTTCGGCGGCTCGCCGCGGGACCGGTCGGACGCTGGCGCGTTCGCCGCAGGGGACGGTCCCCACGCGGCGTGACGGCGGGCGTCCGTATCGGCCGCGCACGTGCTCCGGCACCTTGAGTCTCGCCCCCGCCCCCATCGAACGGATCCTCCCCCGATGCCCGCCGCCCGCCCCGCGACGCAGACCCCCGCCGTTCAGACCAGCGGCTCGAAGACCCGGCGGTCCCCCGTCAACCGGCTCCCGCCGGAGCGTCAGGCGGTGCCGGAGGGGGCGGGCGTCGCGGCGGCGGTTGATCCGGAATCGTCCGCCGGTCGGCGGGCGCGGGCGGCGGCGGTGCTGGAGGCGAAGTGCGACTTCATCGACAACCCGGAGTTCGCCGATCCCAAGGTGCAGAAGATCATCCTTGCCACCCCGCTGATCGAGGAGGGGACGCCCGGTCGTCGCGCCCGCCGCCCGCCGGGCCTGCCGAACTACCTGGCCGGGCTGTATGAGGTCCCGCTGCTCACGCCGAAGCACGAGGCGGCCCTGTTTCGCAAGATGAACTTCCTCAAATGGAAGGCGGCCGGGCTGCGGGAGAATCTGTCCCCGCACCGGCCCAGCAAGAAGAAGCTGCCGGAGTGCGAGTTCCTGCTGGCCGAGGCGAAAACGACTCGCAACCGCATCGCCCGCTGCAACCTGCGGCTGGTGGTGAGCATCGCCCGCAAGTTCGCGGACCAGAACGTCAGCTTTGACGAGTTCGTCAGCGAAGGCAACGTGGCGCTGATGAACGCCGTGGCGAAGTTCGATTACGGCCGCGGCTTCCGGTTCAGCACCTACGCCACGCACGCGATCCGCCGGGCGTATTATCGGATGGTCCAGCAGCGCGGCCGGCGGAACAGCCGGATGGTATTGGGCACCGGGGAGATCATCTCCGAAAGCCCCCACCAGCACACCGAACGGCACCTCAACGAGAGCCAGTACGGCGACTTCCAGCGCCTGATGGCCAAGGCCGCCGGCGAGTTGGACGAACGCGAACGCCTGATCCTCACCGCCCGCTTCGGCCTGGAGGAAAGCGAAGGCGTGCAGACGTTGCAGGTCGTCGCCGGGCAGTTGGGCATCTGCAAGGAGCGGGTCCGCCAGCTCCAGAACCGGGCGATCGACAAGCTCCGCGAACTGGCCGAGGAGATGCGGATCGAAGCCCCCCCGCTGGTCGCCCCGCACTGAACGGCGGGACGTCCATCTTGATCGAGCAATAACGCCGAGGCCCCGCGGGGCCTCGGCGTTGTGCGTCGGGACGGGTACCGTGGCGGCGTGACGACCGCCATGCCCGATCCGCCCGAACGCCGCGTCGCGTTTTCCGCCGTGACGGAATTCGACCGGCTGGACGAGCGGGTGTCCTGCGTGACGGTGTTGTACGGGTCGAACTTCGGCCTGAGCGACGGGCTGGAGTGGGCTCCGGACGATCTTCCCCCAACCTCTGGGGAGACGGTCGCTTGGCTGTGGCTCTGCCGACCGGACCTGCGGCCGCTCTGGGAGACCGCGGCGCCCGAAGAGCTTTCGGAACTGATGACGGCGTACGCGAACGACGAGCTCGCCGGGTGGTGGGCGGTTAGGATGTCGTTGTGACGCCCGCCCTGCTCGACCCGCCGACGCTCGCCCCGCCCGCCGTCCGGCGGGGATCATCTCCCCTCGCCCCGCCCCGCGAACGCCCGCCGGCGGCGCCCGTCGGCGGGCGGTTCGTGCTGCATGCGGTGGACTGGCCGACCTACCGCCGACTGCGGGAAGCCCCGGAGCACGCCGGTTACCGGTTCACGTTCGACGGACCCACGGGTCGGCTGGAGGTTGAAGTGTCGCTCGGTCCGCTGCATGAGTTGGTCTCCCGGCTGCTCTACGCCTTGGTGTTAGAATTTCGCCGCCACGGCGGACCGCGGTTCCTGCCGACCGGAGCGGTGACGCTCAACCGGACGGACCTGATTCGCGGGGCCGAGGCTGATGATTCATTCTACATCGCCCACCTCGATCGGGCCCCAGACCTGACGGTCAACACGCTCGATCTCTCCGGCGGCGCCCCGCCGCCGGATCTGGTGGTGGAGGTGGACGTGACCAACCCCGGCGTCGACAAGCTGCCGATCTTCGCCGCGCTGGGGGTCCCGGAGGTCTGGGTGTGGAACGACGCGGCGGAGACGCTCCTCGCCAGCCGGCTGACCGCCGCGGGCGCCTATCAGATCGTCGCGGAGAGCGGGGCGCTGCCCGGGTTCCCGCTGACGGTCGCGGGTGAGTTGATCCGCAACCGCGCCGGGCAGGACGCCGGCGATCTCCAAGCGGCGTTCGCGGCCCATCTGAACGCCGGGGGCGAGGTGTTCGGTTCGACGGACGCCGGGTAGATTTGCCGCTCCCGCCTCCGCTGAATCGAAGACACCGCCCATGACGATCGCTCGCCGCTTACTGCTTGCGGGGCTGATCTGTTTGGCCGTGGGCGTGCCGTTGGGGGCCGCGTCCTGGAACGCGCAGGGGCCGCTGCCGGGGGACGTGGCGGCGACGCGGGGGCTGCAAGCGTCGTTCGGTCCGGACGCGGCGTGGGCGGTCGGGCTGACCGCCGCCGCGAAGCCGCCGTGGGTCTGGCTGACGGTGCTGTGCGGGGCCGGGCTGGCGTGGGCGAAAGCGGGGTGGCGGGGGGCGGTCGCGGTTCCCACGGCCTTCCTGCTGGTTCGTCTGATGGATCTCGGGCTGCGGGAGGGCATCCATGTGCCCAAGCCGACCGCGGAGTTCGTGCCGATCGCCTCGCCCAGCGACGCCTCCGGGCTGCCGTCGACCTTCGGGCTGGTATTCGGAGCGGCGTTCGGGGCCGCGGCGCTGCTGCCGCGGGTCGTCTCCTCCCGCTGGGGGGCGGCGCCGCGGGGCCTGTCGATCGCCGCCGCCCTGATCGCCGTGGCGCTGCTGATCGCGGGGGTCTGCTGCCGGGTCGTGCTGGGCGGGCACTGGCTCAGTCAGATGGCGGCGAGCCTGGCGACCGCGGGCGGCGTCACCCTGCTGATCGGCTGGGTGATCTGGGCCTGGCGCCCGCCGGCGCCGGTCCCGGCGCCGGTCCCGATGGAGGATGCGGCGGCCGGCGAACCGGCGGCCTGAGCGGCGGACCTTCCGGGCGACGTTGAGACCTCGCGGACCGCGAACGATGCTCCCCCGTTCGCCCCCCGGTTCGTCTCACCTGGAGCCCGCCGCCATGTTCGTCGCCCGTTTTCCGACCCGATCGCCCGTTCGGTTCGCGCCTCTCGCCGCCCTGCTGCCGGCGGTCTGTCTCTCCGCGTGCGTGCTCTCCGCCGCCCCCGCGGCGGCGGGGGTCGTGACGGTGGACTCAGATGCGAAGTTGCGGGCCGCCCTCGCCGCCGCCGGACCGGGGGACACGGTGCGGGTGAAGCCGGGCGTGTACCGCGGCGGGCTGGGTTGGTCCCCGCGCGGGGAGGCCGACCGGCCGGTGACGCTGTGCGGGGACGATCCCGAGAACCCGCCGGTGTTCCGCGGCGGGACCGAGGGGATCAAGCTGTCCGGTCCGGTGCACGCGGTTCTCGCCGACTTGATCTTCGAGGGGGCGAGCGGCAACGGGTTGAACGCGGACGACGGCGGCGCGGACGACGGCGGCGCCGACGCTCCCGCCGGCCCGCTGACGCTCCGCCGCCTGACGGTGCGCGACAGCGGCGGGCCGGGCGATCGGGCGGCGAACCTGGACGGGTTCAAACTGTCCGGGATCGACGGTTTGCGGATGCACGACTGCGCGGCCCTGCGCTGGGGCGGGGGCGGCCAGGGGATCGATCTGGTCGGCTGTCATGACGCCGCGGTCCGCCGGTGCCGGGTCGACGGCGGGTGGACGCCGGAGCGCGACGCCCGGGGCGAGGCGACCGGCCCGGCGGTGGGCTTGCAGGCCAAGGGCGGCTGCCGGGACGTGCTGTTCGAAAACTGCCGCGTCACCGGCGTGAAGGAGCGATGCGTGAACCTCGGCGGACACACCGGCGCCGCGTTCTTCCGCCCGCCGGGCGCCCCGTTTGAAGCGGCGAACGTGACCGTCCGCGGGTGCGATCTGATCGGCGGCGCCGCCGCGGTGGCGTTCGTCGGCTCCGACGGCGGCCGCGTGGAGGGCTGCACGCTGCGGAATCAAACCGCGTTCCCCTTCCGCATCCTCCGGGAGAACCGGGCGGAGCACATGCCCGACACCCGCGGCGGCGTGATCGCGGGGAACCTGGTCGTCTGGGAGGCCGGCAGCGTCTGGACGCTGGTGAACGTCGGCCCCGGCACCGCGGCGGAGACGTTTCGGTTCGAGGACAACGTCTGGTTCAACGCCGCAAACCCCGCCCGCAGCCGCTTAACAGGCCTGCCCGCCCCGGAAACCGGCAGCGAATACGGCGTGGCGCCGCCGGCCATTGATCGAGGGAGCCGATGAACGTCCCGCCGACCGTCACGCTGATCGGGTTCGACTGCTCCACCAATCCAAAGAAGGCCGGGCTGGCGTGCGGGACGTGGGACGGCGGGGACGACGGCGTGACGGTGGAGGAGGCGTTCGTCGGGGCGGCCGATCCGGCGGGGGTGATCGGCGGGTGGCTGGCGGAGCGACCGGCCGGGCGGCCGGCGGTCGTCGCCTTCGACGCCCCGCTGGGCTGGCCGGCGCCGCTGGCGCAAGCACTGGCCGATCACGCCGCCGGCGAGCCGCTGCCGTTCGCCCGCAATCGCCTGTTCCGCCGCATGACGGACGGGTTCGTTCATCAAACCCTCGGCGGGCAACCGCCGATGAGCGTGGGGGCCGATCGCATCGCCCGCACCGCCGCGTATGCGGTCGGGGTCGCGGGCGAGTTGCGGGGGGAGGCGCCGTTCCCGCTGCTCACCTCGCCCGGCCCGCCGGCCGACGGGGCCGCGGGGCTGATTGAGGTCTACCCCGCGGCCACGCTGCGCGCCCGGGGGCTCAAAGCGAGCGGCTACAAGGGGAACGGCGGCGGTCCCGCGGCCCGGGACGAACTGCTGAACCGACTGGCGAGCGAGGTGCGGTTTCCGACGGATCGCGGACCGCTATTGGCCTCCGACGACGCCTTCGACGCCGCGGTTTGCGTACTCGCCGCGGCGGATTTCGTCGCGGGGCGGGTGCATCGCCCGCCGGGGGATCTCCCCCCCGACACGCTGCGTCGCGAGGGCTGGATCTGGTTCGGTCCGGCGGATTGAACCCGGCGCCAGGTTATTGGGGCCGGCGCCCCCGCGGTCGCGGTTCTATGCGTCCTCCCCACGCCCCCCGCCCCGCCGCCGCCCCGTGGATGCGGGACGTATTAATTGCCGCCGGCGTTTATAATCTGCTGTGGGGAACCGCGGTCGTGCTGCTGCCGGTGGGGTGGACGATCGGCTGGACCGGCATTGATGTCGGCAATCCGGCGTTCTGGCGCTGCGTGGGGATGATCGTGGGGGTCTACGGCGTCGGCTATCTGTGCGCCGCCCGCGATCCGCTGCGGCACTGGCCGATCGTGCTGGTGGGGTTTCTGGGCAAGACGTTCGGCCCGATCGGCTTCCTGTGGGGGGCGCTGCGGGGCGAACTGCCCTGGGCGATGGGCGTGCATAACCTCGTCAACGACCTGATCTGGTGGCCGTTCTTCGGGCTGATCCTGTACCGGACATTTGACCGCCACGCCTACGGCGACCGGGGCGGCGAACCGGACGGCGACCGCGGCCCGGTCCCGCTCTCGCTGGCGGAGGCGGCGGAAGCGACAGCCGATCAGCGGGGGGAGTCGCTGTCGTCGTGGCTCGGGCGGGGGCCGGTGTTGTTGTTGGCGGTGCGGCATGCCGGGTGCACGTTCTGCCGGGCGGAGTTGGCCGATCTGGCGGCGCATCGAACCCAAATTGAAGCGGCCGGCGTCACCCCCGCGGCGCTGACGATGAGCGCCCCGCCCGCCGCCGCCGCCCTGCTGGAACGCTACGGGCTGGGCGATCTGCCCTGCTTTTCCGACCCGGATCGCGTGTTGTATCGGGCGCTGGAACTGGGCCGCGGGGAGGCCGCGGAGTTGTTCGCCCCGAAGATCTGGGCGACGGGGCTGGCGCCGGCGCTGAAGTACGGGATCGGCGCGATGGACGGCGACGGGTTCCAGATGGGGGGGGCGTTCCTGCTGTCCGACGCGGGCGTGATCGCCGCCCACGTCGCCCGCGGCCCCGCCGACGCCCCGGACCTCGTCGCCCTCGCGGACGCCGCGTGACGCCCCCGGTTCGCCGTCGCCGTCTGGCGGCGCGCGTCCGTGAGCGGGCGCGCCGCCTGTCGGCGACGGCGAACCGGGTAGACTTCGCCCGTTCGCCTCCCGCCTCGCCCCGCTCCGCTCCGCGTCCCATGCCCGCCGCCCCGCCGCTCGACCGCCTGCACCACGTCGCCGTGGAGGCCGAAGAGATCGAGACCACCGTCGAGTGGTACCGCGAACACTTCACCTGCGAGATCGCCTACCAGGACGACACCTGGGCGCTGCTGAAGTTCGCGAACGTCTCCCTGGCGTTGGTCACCCCCGGCCAGCACCCCCCGCACCTGGGCTTCGTCCACCCGGAGGCGGCGAGCTTTGGCGAACTCAAACCGCACCGCGACGGCACCGAGAGCCTGTATCTGTCCGACCCGCACGGCAACGCGGTCGAACTGCTGTCGACCAAGGGCATCGACGATTGAGGGGCTCGCGCCCGGGACGTGCTCACTCCGGGCGATAGCCCAGCCCCCACACCCGCAGCAGGTCGGGGCCGGCGGCGTTCAGACCGCGCCGGCAGTCCACGAACTGCATCGCTCCCAGCGTCCAGGAGAGGGCGTCCGCGTCGCACGCCCTCCGAAGCAGGGGGACGATTCGGCCGTCGAACCGGTTCTGTCGCAGCGCGAACTGCAATTCGCGTTTCACCCACATCGATTCGACGGCGTTCGGTGAAAGGATGAGAACGAACCAATCGCAGCGGGCGAGGGCGGAGCCGATCTCGTCGTGCCACTGCTGGGCGCCGACAATTTCCGTCCCGCTGTACCAGACCGGTACCCCGTGCCGCCGCATCGCCGTGGCCAGATCCACCACGAACGCCCGGTCGGCGCTGCTGTGGGACAGGAACACCTCCGCCGGCCGACCGTCAGCGGGCATGGGAGACCGTCCCCTGCAGAGCCATGCTGAGCGTGCCCGCTCCGTGACGCGGCGGTGGGGAAGACCCCTGGAGGATGGCCGCCACCTCCTCGAAGCGCGTTCCTCCCCGCCGGACTCGTTCGAGACGCGCACCAGCGGGAGCCGTCGCAGCACCCACGGAAACTGGTTTGAGAGCGGGTCAGCCCCGCCGAGGAAGACCGGGATCAGGCGATTTGCGTATTGCTTTTGACCCAACGCAAACGACAGGTCGGACTGGACCCGCTCCGAATCCAGCGCGGCGGGTGAGAGCAACGGGACCATGACCTGCGAACAGGCCAACGCCTCGGCGTATTTGGCGGCCCAATTATCGCCGGGATAAATCTCGTCGCCGGTCCAGACGTCGTATCCGGCGTGCCTGAGCGTCGCCGCAGCCCGCCGAGCGAGTTCGTCGTCCTCCGCCACGTGGCTGATGAGAATCCTCAGCGGCTTATCAAATGGGGCGGACATATCGTTCATGATACCGACATGATACCGAACGCCGGGCGAGGACGGCAGCCCCCGCCCGGCGGTCTCTTCCGATCAACCCTCGTCAATCCCCTACGCCGCGGCTTTGCGGAGGGTGGCGCGTTTCGGACGGGCCAGCATGTCCAGCCGCTTGGCGACGGTGCGGCGGGCGCGCAGCAGGGCCTCGGCGGCGGCGGCGGCGGGGGTCGCCCCGGTGGCTTTCACCACCACCGCTTTGCCGCGGGCCAGCGCTACCCGCACCGTGCACCGCAGGTCCGTCTCGTGCGGCCCGTGGCCGGCGTCGCCGCCGCGGACGACCACCTCCGCCGATCGCACCCCCCGGCCGAAGCGGCCGAGCAGGCGATCCGCCTTCTCTTCGAGGTGGTTTACCACGGCCCGCAATTGCGGGGTCCGGGGGAGGTGGTGCAGGGAAACTTCAGTCCGCATCGGATCACTCCGAATCAAGAAGCAGGACAGGGGAAACCGCCCGCGGGCCGAACGGCCGCGGGAACGCACAACACACGCCTTCAGCACGCGGGAAAGTCCCGACCGCGCAGCGGCGACCGGCCGGCGACGTCGCCCGTCGGACAGCACGAGGCGCCCGAACGGTCAGCGTCGCCGGTTCAGCAGAAAATTATCGTCGAACCCGCCCCGGTCGGTCGTGGGAACCGACCCGGCCCGGGGAGCCCGATCGAGCGGGGGGAAGAGAGGGGTCGCCGTACGTCGGCGGAACCGGAGCCAAGAGCGGCGTGAGCCGCAAGGCTGACTGACAGAGTCGCATCGTCTCTCCCGTGGTCGGTGAGGAACGCTCGTCGCGGCGGGTCGCCCCGTGGGGGTGACTCGCCGGAAGACTACTTTCCACTCTCGGATCGCTGCGTCAAGCGCTCGTTCACGAAAAAACGCAGATCGGCGTGTGGGAACCCCCGCGGCGGCGTCTCGGCTTGCCCAACCGCAGCCCCCGTATCCCAACCGCAGCCCCCGTATTCCAACCGCAGCCCCCGCCCTAAGCCGCATTGCAGCGTCATCCAGACGCGATCAAACCGCCGTGCGGCGAGATCCTCCCGACGGATCCACCAATACAGCTTGCCGAGGTCGCCCCACATCAATTCGTCGCCGGCGTCCCAATCCGAGGCGAGTTGCAGCAGCATCACCCAGTCGTCCGCTCCGGCGGCCAGTTCCTCCCGCCGCACGTCCCGATCCTCGTCGGCGTCGGAGACGCCGTTCGAGATCAGTTCGGCCCGCAATTGCATATCCCCCTGCACGTTCCAGGAGTGTCCGAGCAGGCGGTGGGCGCCTAAATCGCTGGTGTCGCCGGCGGGGTGTTCCAGCCGGGCGCATACCTCCCACAGGCTGTCCTCGTCGGCCTCCGTGAGCGTGCCGGTCGCTTCGAGTCGTTCGTCCAATCGGTGCCGGGCGGCGGATCCGTGGTGCGGGAACGTGACCGTCGGGCGAAAGCTGATCCGACACTCCGGCAGCGAGACGTCGTGCTCGCTTTCGACCGGCGCCGGCGGGATCGGCATGGGCGCCAACGGCGTCCCGGCCGGCGTATACGTCACCTTGAATCCATTCTGCGCGTGCGGGTCGCCCCCCCACGGCTGGTCGTCGAGGTCATAAAAGAACGACAGCGTTCCGTCCGCCGGCAGCGCGCCGCCGACGCCCGCGGCCTCGGCGACGGGACGGACCGCGGCGAGATCAATTTGCAGCAGGAAGTCCAGCCGGCGGTCCGGCGGCGGCGTCCCGTCCCGCCCCGGCTCCTTCGGATTCGTATTGATCGGCCAGTCGAACCCCGCCGGCAGGTCCGGGACGCCGCTCAGCTTGCTGGCGCCGGCGGCGATCGCCTCCCCCGCCGACAGCGGGGTCAGGTCGAACGCGACCGCCGGCAATGCGGCCTCCTGGAATAGCGAGGCGAATCGCGTCAGTTCGAGTTCCTCAAGAACCCGGTCGAAGTGCGGGGGCATGGCGGGCGCGGTCATCAGGACTTCTCGGTGAAGGGAAACGAATTGGTCGCGGGCGCCGTGGCGAGTTCAAGAACCGCCTCGCCCAGCCGTTCGCTGACGAGTTCGAACAGCCGGGCGCCCTTGGCGGCGGCGGCGGCGTGCGGATCGCCGTCGCCGGTGGCGGTGGTTAACAAGTCCCAGCGGCGGCTTATCTGCACCACGCCGTCGCGGACGCTTTGCAGGCTCACCGGCCGGGTCGCCCCGGCGTCCGCCCGCAGCGTGCCGTCGGCGTGCGTCACGACGAGATCAGGACGGAGGTGCAGCATCAGCGACGTTTCGGTGTCGTCCGCGTGACTGCCGGGGGCGAGCGATAACTCCTCCCGGGCTTTGTCCGTTGCGGAGCCGAACCAATCGCACAGAAAGAGATGCACCGGCGTTTGTTCCATTAATTCGCGCAACGCGAACTTCAAGTTGTTCCCGCCGTGCCCGTTAATGATTAAAAGGCGATCGACGCCCGCGTCGCGCAACGAGCCGCACAGATCCCGCAGCACGGCGAGTTGCGTGCTGGGGTGCATATTGAGCGCCAGCGGGCAGCGCTTCATATTCGTCTGCGTGCCGAACGGCACGCCGGGCAATAAGATGACGTTCGCCCCCTGTTGATGGGCCAGTTCGCAGGCCCGATCGGCGAGGGCGTTCACCTGATAGTTATCGGTCCCGTGCGGCAGGTGGAGGTTGTGCGGCTCCGTCGCCCCCCACGGCAGCACGGCCAATGGGAAACTCGCGTCGCGGGTTTCTTGATAGGTCAGTTCGGACAGGCGCCAGGGCGACATTGTTGAAGGGGGGAGGCGCGGAGGGCGGAAGGAACAGGCGAGCGGTGGGCGTCAGCCCTCCGTGTCCGGGCGGGTGGGCGGCGTCAGGGCGGCGTCGAGATACGCCGCCAGGCTCTTCGAACACCGCCGTGACGTGCGGGCCAGCCGGCGTAAATCGCCGACGAGCGCCGGCCGCTTCGACACCGCCCACCAGCATCGCAGCGGGGTCCGCCAGGTGAAGGCGTGCCGGTTCAGATCGAAGAACGGTGCGACGCCCCGCGGGAGATCGTCCGCCGCGGCGTCGGTGACGACCTTGACCGCGGCGAACGGCACGTCGGCCGCCTCACAGGCTGCGGCGACGCCGGCGGCTTCCATCTCGACGACCGCGGCGCCGGCGGCCTCACGTAGCGCCGCCTTCCCGGCGGCGGTGGGGAGGACGCGGTCGGCGGTGGCGAGCGTCACGGCCGGTTCGCCCAGCGGTTCGGCTGCATAGCGAACCCCGTCCGGGGCGAGGACCGCATCGGCCGTCACCACGTCCCCCACCCGCAGCTTTGGGTCCAGCCCGCCGCAATAGCCGATGGAAACGACCAGCCGCGGTTTCAGCCGGCCGATGCCGTCGGCGGTCGCCGCTTCGGAGCGAACCCGCCCCACGCCGCCGGCGATCGTGCGCCAGTCGGCTCGTGCGGGCGGCCGTTCTCGCTTCAGAGCGCTGATCAGCAGCACGGGGCCTGCGGGGTCGAACATGCGACGCACGCTAACGCATCGGATCGCTCCGCCGTTATCGTGCCGGGATGATTGCCGCCCTGTTGCCCGCCCTCCTGCTCGCTCCGCCGGTCGAACTGATGGGGGATCCCGCCGAGTCCGCGACGGTCCTCACGCTGTGGGAAGCCGTCGAAGTTCCTGCCGGTTCGATTCCGGGCGGGCTCGCGGGGGGCGACCCGCCGACCCTGGCCGTTCACGAAGCCGACGAGCCCAACGGCACGGCGGTGGTCGTCTGCCCCGGCGGCGGGTACGGGACGCTGGCGACCGGGCACGAGGGCAAGGACGTGGCGGCGTGGCTGAACGCACGGGGGATCACCGCCGGGGTGCTGCGGTACCGGGTCGGTCCGCAGGTGGCCGGGACGCTGCATCCGGCGCCGCTGTTGGACGTCCAGCGGGCGATCCGGCTGATGCGCAAAGAGGCGAAGCGATTCGCCGTCGACCCGGCGAAAGTGGGCGTGCTGGGCTTCAGCGCCGGCGGGCACCTCGCCGCGTCCGCCGCCACGCTGCACACTGCCGAGACCCGGGCAGTCAACCCGCTGGCCACCGCCGACCCGCTGCTTGGCACCGTCTGCGCCCGGCCGGACTTCGCCGTGCTGATCTACCCGGTGATCACGTTCACCGGCGAATCGGCCCACGGCGGCAGCGCCCGGAACCTGCTGGGGAAAGAGGCGACCGCGGAACAACTGGCGGCGTTCTCGCTCCAGAGCCAGGTGACGGCCGAGACCCCGCCGACGTTCCTCGTCGCCACCGACGCGGACGCCGGCGTGCCCCCGGAGAACAGCGTGCTCTTCTGGCAGGCGCTGCCGGGCGGCGAAGGTGCCCGCGGAGTTGCACGTCTTCGAGACCGGCCCGCACGGCTTCGGCATGGGCGGCCCGGACAGCAAAGACCGCGGCCGCGAAGGCCCCGACTGGACCGGCCTGTGCGAAACGTGGCTGAAAGGCCGCGGCCTGCTGGGCGAGTGAGGCGGCTGGCATGAGGAATGACGCGGGGGCGGCTAGATTGGGCGGTCGCGCCGCACTCCGCCGTTCCTCCTTCGACCTTCCCAGATGCTGTTCCAGACCGACGACGACCGCGCCAGAACGCCGCGGATCAACCGCCCCCGACCGCCGCCGCCGACACCGCCGCCGAGGCCGCCGACGCAGACACCGCCGCCGAGGCCGCCGACGCGGCGGGCATGAGGGAGCAACTCGACGCCGGGGAGAAGATGTGGGCGGAGTTCCAGGCGGACTTCTGGGAGTTCCTGCCCTGGCTGGTCGCGGGCGTGGGCATTTTTCTGGCGTTCTGGCTGCTGGCGGTGATCCTGCGGGGCGTGGTCAGCCGGCTGGCGGCGTCGCGGGGCGTGGACCGCTCGCTGGGCCGGCTGCTGGCGAAGGCGGCGTACCTCACGCTGATGGTGACCGGCGTGCTGGTCGGCCTGGAAACCGCCGGCATCGACATGACCGCCGCGATCGCCGGGCTGGGGCTGACCGGGTTCGCGCTGGGATTCGCGCTGAAGGACATCGTCTCGAACCTGATCGCCGGCGTGCTGATCATCCTCTACAAACCGTTCGACGAAGGCGACACCGTGAAGTGCGGCGGCTTCGAGGGCGTGGTCAAGCGGATCGACCTGCGGTACACGTTCATGGAGAACGAGGGCGACGACATCTTCCTCCCCAACAGCAAGCTATTCACCGACCCGATCGTGGTGAAGGGCGGCACCAGCAGTTCCGATATGCGGCCGGAAAAGGCGGCGGAGGGGGCGGCGTAGCAACTGGGAACCGCGACCGTCAGGGAGTCGGCTCCCTGACGGTCGCGGTTCCAGGTGTGGTCGGCGACCAAATCACCGGCTGACGTTTTCACCCGCACCCGTTCACCCTCACCCGGTCGGCGAGAAGGGGTTCGCAAAGGCGGACGTGCGCACGCTCATCGCCCGGCTGACCGAGGGATTGGCGATCGATCAGGGCAGCAAGGACGCCCCCCTTTCCCCGTCAACTTGACGGGCCCCGCACGGTTGAACCCCCGCGTCCCCCCCGATACCCTCCCCGACCCGCGTGATCGTTCTGTGGAACGATCGCCGCCCCCCGTCTCCGGCGGTCGTACGCCGTCCCCCTCGTTCTGTCCCCGCTTCGCTGCACCCATGGGTCGTTACACCGGACCGAAGGCCCGTATCAATCGTCGGCTCGGATTTCAGGTGTACGAGGACGCCGGCGCCCGCAAGGCGTTCGACCGCCGTCCGAACCCGCCCGGCCCGCCGGCTCGGCGGCGGAAGGTCTCGAACTACGGCCTCGCCCTGATCGAGAAGCAGAAGATCAAGTACTACTACGGCCTCCGGGAGAAGCAGCTCCGCACGCTGTTCGATAAGGCCCGGCGGATGCCCGGCAACACCGGGGAGAACCTCCTCACCCTCTGCGAGCGGCGGCTCGACAACGTCATCCGCCGCAGCGGGATGACCCTCACCCGCCCGCAGGCCCGGCAGGGCATCGCCCACCGCCACTTCCAGGTGAACGGCCGCACGGTCAAGACGCCGTCCATCCTCGTGCGTCCCGGCGACATCGTCACCGTCCGCAACCGGCCGAACCTGAAGCGGATGTACGAAGGCGTCGCCGGCAGCGACGTGACCCAGCGGGCGGAGTTCGTCTCCTTCGATCAATCCGGCCCCCGCGTCACCGTCACCGCCATGCCGGACTACGGCGACGTGAGCCTGCCGGTGGATGTCGGCTCCGTTGTGGCGTTCCTGAACCGGTAACGCCTAGAGCAGGCCGCCGCTACGGATCTTCAGGGTGCGTTCTAGGTTCGCCGTTGATCGCTCGCCCAAGCCGGAGGCATGCCTCCGGCTTGGAGTGTGTTCTGACGATCCAAACGATCCGCCCGCGATGCCGGACCCGCCGCCCCGCCTGTGGTGGCTGGGGCGAGCCGCACGGATCGGGTGTGCGGCGGGACGACCTTGGCTGTTCGCGTCGGCCCTGCTGGGGGCGACGGTCTTGGCGTTCCCGGTCTGGGACATTGAACATCCGGACCGAGGAGCCGCGTTCCCCGCCGGGCCAATGGTCACGGTCGCTCCCGCGGCTTGGCCGCACCCGCGTCGGCTCGGGGTCGGCTGGGCCTTTCAAGAGGGGCCGGCGGGGGTTGAATGGGTGGACGCCACAAGTCAATTTGGCGTCGAGCGGTGGGATCACGGGCTCGGGGAGCCGAGGGTGCGCGTCGTTCCAATCGCCCGCCCGCCCGGCGCCGCGGCCGACCTGTCGGTCCTGATCGTCAGCGTCTGGTGGCTGCTCGGCCCGTTGGCGGGGTGGTCCGCGCTGGCGGGGTGGCGGGCGATGCGACGGGACGATGCGGAGCCGCCCTCGCGTGACTGGCGGCTGGTCCGACCGTGGATCGCGGTCTTCGCCCTGCTCGGGGTGGGGCTGCTGGCAAGCGGCCTGGAGGTTCCCGACTCCGCCGGCCCGAACGGTACAGCGTTCGAGTGCGCGGCGCGGCGAACGCCGCCGGGCTCGTGGCATCCCCGGGAGGTGCACGCGGTCCTGGCGTACGGCCGGCTGCCGGTCTGGAGCGGGCCGAGAGATTGGTCGCGGCGCCTCACCGTCGGCCTCTGGTGGCTGGTCGCCCTCCCCGTCGCCTGCAACCTGCTCACGCTGGGCCGCTTGATCCATCAACGGCGGGCGAAGTGAGCGGCGGTGGTCGGGTTCGGCCGTTCGGCGGCGGACCGTCGGCGGCGTCGGTGGTAGGCTGCCCGCCGCGCCGCCCGACGCCCGCCCTTCGCCGCCGAGACCCGATGTCCGATCGCCCCGCCCGCCCCGGCCAGCGCCACCGCGCCGCCGAGCGCCCCCGCCGGTTCCCCGCCGCGCTGCTGTTCGGCGCCCCCGGCGTCGGCAAGGGCACGCAGGGCAGCATCCTCGCCCGCATCCCCGGGTTCTTTCACCTCAGCAGCGGCGATATCTTCCGGTCGATCGACCTCGGCGGCGACGACGGCAAGGAGATCACCAAACACATCTCCCGCGGCGATCTCGTCCCGGACGAACTGACCGTCAAGATCTGGCGCCGGGCCTTGGAGGCCCACATGTTCCTCAGCAGCTTCAAGCCCCGCGAGGACCTGCTGATCCTGGACGGCATCCCCCGCAACGTGCATCAGGCCCAGATGTTGCAGGAACACGTCGAGGTGAAGGCCCTGATTCACCTCGAATGCACGGACACCGAGGCGATGGTCACCCGCCTCCGCCGCCGGGCGCTGCGGGAGGGGCGGATGGACGACGCCAGCGAGGAGATCATCCGCCACCGCTACGAGGTCTACGCCCGCGCCACCGCCCCGGTCAGCGAGTTCTACGACCCGGCGGTGATCCACCGGCTGGACGCGATCGGCAGCCCCGCGGCGATCCTGCGGCGGGTGTTGGACGTGCTGGTCCCGATCCAGGACGCCGTCTTCGCCGCCCCGGAGGAGGCCGCCGGGGGCGAGATCCCGGCCCCGGGGGCGTGACGGTCGTGTACCGGGTCGGCGGCGCATCGGAGCGGGCGCAGCGTCCCGGACGCTTGGAGCGTCCGGGACGCTCGGTTCTCCGGCGACCGCCGCGCGCTCGAACCCGCTTGACGCCCGGATCCTGATCCGCCGCAATCGGCGCGGCGTTCCGACCGGCTCCCCCCCACCACGCAGGCTCGCGGCGATGTTCATCCCGGTCGGCACCGACGCGCCGATCTACCACCTCCCCATCGCCACGGTTCTGCTGGCGATCGCCAACGTGGCGACGCACGTCGCGCTCGGGCAGATCGCCCCGGACGTGTGGGGCCTCAGCGATCTGAAGTTGGACTGGGCGCTGTGGCTGGGGGAGGGGCTGCATCCGGTCCAGTGGTTCACTTATGCGTTTCTGCATCGGGGGTGGATCGATCTGATCGCGAACGTGATCTTCCTGGGGGCGTTCGGGATCATCGTCGAGGGCAAACTGGGCTGGTGGCGGTTCCTGCTGCTCTATCTGGCGATCGCCGCGGGCGCCGCGGGGATCGAACAGGCGGCGCTGCTGCGCGGCGGGCTGACCGCCCAGCCCCGCGCCCGGTTGGAGGCGAATCTCCGCGAGCAAAAGGCGATGGACGACGAGGAGATCGACCTGTTCCTCGACAGCTACGAGGGCGGCTACCCGGCCCACACCGTCGCGTTGGGGGCCGACGGGGCGGTGTTCGGGCTGGTGGCGATCTGCATGATCTGGGCGCCGCGGAACGAGGTGAACGTGTTCTGGGTCGTCTGGCGAATCGGGGGGATCACGGGCGTGCCGCTGCTCACGTTCGCCCTGCTGTACGTGGGGTTCGAGGCGTTCGCGTTGGCGGTTCAGACCTCCGTGCTGGGGCTGCGGTTCGCCGTCAGCGGGGCGTTGATGAACGTGATCGGGGCCGCGGTGGGCGCCGGCGCCGGGGTGCTGTGGCTCAAGCGGGGCTGGGTCGACTGCGAAAATTGGGACCTGTTCGCCGTGCTGGGGGGCACGCACGGCAACCAGGACGAGTTCGACCTGCGACGCACCGAGTATCAGCGGGAACTGACCGTCCCCACGCAAACCGCCAGCGGGCCGACCGGCGAGCAGGCCGGCGAGGATCTCTCCCGCGACGCCGATCCCCCGCGGCCCGGTCGGGCGGGGAAGAAGGCGCCGCGTCGCCCGGCTGATCCGCTGACCCGCCTGCGCAAGCATCTCGACGCCGGCGACGGGATCAGCGCGTTGGGCGAGTGGGAAACGCTGGTCGGCGGCCGTCCCAGGTTCGTGCCGCCGGAGCCGGTGCTGTTCGCCCTCGCGGAGGCGGTCGATAAGGCGAACTTCGCGGAGGAGGCCGGCGAGTTGTTCGACCTGTACCTGACGCACTACGCCGACCCGCACGCGGCATCGTCCTCGCCGGCTGGGGCGACGGCGGGGGCGACGGCGGGGGCGGAGCCGTTCGCGGACCACGCCGCGCACCTCGCGATCGTCCGCCTGCGGGCGGCCCGGCGATTGCTGGAACGGCCCGGCCAGCGCCGGCGGGCCGCGACGCTGCTGGACGAGGTGGACCCCGCCGCCCTCCCCCCCAAGTGCCGGAAGATGTGGGAGAAACTGCGAGCGATGGCCGCGGGGTGAACGCCGGGCGATTCGGCCGCTTGCCGCCCGCCCCGCCGGGGTAAGGATGGCCGACGATGCGCACGACTTCCCAGACCGCCCCCGCCCCGCCCCGTTCCCGAACCGGCTCCCGAACCGGCTCTCGTTCCGGTCGCCCCAGCCGGGCTCGCTTCGAGGATTACCGCCGCGACCTGTTCCAAGCGAAACGGCCGCACCGGCGACCGCCCGCCCGGCGACCCCCGCGAAACCGCCGGCGCCGAACGACGCCGCAAGAACACCGAGCCCCGCAGCCGGCCCGCCAGGGCGCTGATCGCGGCGTTCTGGTCGCAGGTCCGCGGCCACCGCGGGGAGATCGCGTTCGCGCTGGTCGACGCTGACGCTCAGCACGCTGTTGGGGCTGGTTCCGCCGGCGGCGACGAAGTTCGTGATCGACAGCGTCCTGGGCGACACCCCCCTGCCCGCGTGTCCTCACCGAGCGCCTCCCCCTGCCCTCGCCGACCACGCCGGACGGCCGGGTCGAGTCTGCTGTGGATCATCGTGGGGGCCGTGCTGGCGATCAGCTTCGTGAAGGTCGGCGATCAGTCTGTGGGGCCGCTGGTTCGCCACCCGGGCTACCAAACGGGTGCAGATGAGCGTCCGCAAACGGGTGTTCGAACACGCCGTCCGGTTGCCGCTGAACCGCGTGCAGGACCTCAAAAGCGGCGGCATTGCCAGCGTGCTGCGGAACGATTCGGGCAGCGTGGGCGAATTGATCTTCAACGGCGTCTATAATCCGTGGCGGGCGGTCGTGCAGCTGGTCGGTTCGCTGGTCATCCTGGCGTTCGTGGACTGGCGATTATTGGCCGGCGCGGTGGCGTTGATGCCGGTGATCTGGCTCACGCATAAAACCTGGATCGACCGCATCCGCCCGCAGTGGCGGGCCGTGCGGAACACCCGCGAGGACGTGGACGCCCAGGCCGACCGAGAGTTTCGGCGGGATGCGCGTCGTCCGGGCCTTCAGCCGTCAAAAGGCCGAAACCCGCCGCAATATGACCGGCCAACACCTGATGGGCCGGCAGGAACTGCACGTCTGGTGGTGGATGCGGATTATCGAGGTCGTCTGGGAGACCCTGATCCCCGCCGCCAGCGCCGGCCTGCTGGCCTACGGGGGATAGCAGGTGATCCGGGGCGAACTGACGCTGGGAGAACTAATGATGTTCCTCACGTATCTCCTGCTGCTTTTGGAGCCGATCGCGGTGCTGGCGAACAGCGCCACGCAGTTGCAAAACGGGCTGTCGGCGCCTTGGACCGGGTGATGGACATCCTGGAAGAAGACCGCGACTTTCCCACGCCCGCCGCCCCCGCGGAGTTGGAGCGAGCCCGGGTCCACGGCCGGGTCGCGTTCGAGGACGTGACCTTCCGCTACCCCGCCGGTCGCCGGGGCAAAGAGAGCCGGGGGGTCGACCCGGTGCGGGTGACGCCGACTCCGAGGTGGCGTTGACGGACGTGAATCTCGTCGCCGAAGCCGGCTCGACGGTGGCGCTGGTGGGCCGCAGCGGGGCGGGCAAGACGACGCTCTGCAACCTCGTCGCCCGCTTCTTCGATCCGACCGAGGGCCGCGTCACGCTGGACGGCACGGACCTGCGGGACTTCGACGTGGAAAAGTATCGCACGCTGTTGGGCGTGGTGGAGCAGGACGTGTTCCTGTTCGACGGCACCGTGGCCGACAACATCGCCTACGCCCGCCCGGACGCGACGTCTTGGCAGGAGATCGAAGCCGCCGCCGAGGCCGCCAACGCCGCGGAGTTCATCGTCAAAATGCCCGACGGATTGAATACGTTCATCGGCGAGCGCGGCGTCAAACTCTCCGGCGGCCAACGGCAGCGCCTCGCCATCGCCCGGGCGATTTTGGCCGACCCGAAGATACTGATCCTGGACGAGGCGACCAGCAACCTCGACACCGAAAGCGAACGCCTGATTCAGACGGCGCTGGCGGAATTGATGGAGGGCCGCACGAGTTTCGTGATCGCCCACCGCCTGAGCACGATCCGCGACGCCGACTCAAATCGTGGTGCTGGAAGACGGCCGCATCACCGAAACCGGCGCCCACGACGACCTCATGCTCAGCGGCGGCCGCTACGCCGACATGGTCGTGTTGCAGACCGAAGGGCACGACGCGGTGCTGGCATGAGCCTGGTGCGCGTCTCACATTGTGTTGAGCAGCCGGTCGTATTCGTGGTGCGGCCCGATCCAGAACCAGACCATGCCTGCGCCGTCTTTGACTCCGAGCGCGCGATAGTCGATCCCGACGCGGGCGGAATAGACTGGTCGACGCGTCCCGACTCGTTTGAACTGGAGTCCGGGGTGTTGCGGGTCCGCCGCGAACCGAGCGTACGCATCCCGCCCGCCGGCGGACCGACCGCGGCAGTCGTCGATAGGCGGTCCAGAACTGCGGCGTCGCGATTGAAGGCACGCCGGTTACCCGTCAGCCGCGGCGGTCGCATCGAGTTCCCGATCGACTTCGTCGAACGCGGCGACGTTCAGCGGTTTCGCTCCGCCCTTCCGGCAGACTTCGAGGGCCTCGTCAGCCAGCTTGGCGAGCAGCTCGTCGGAGGCCGGGGCCGCGAACGCTTCGTCCCATCGCCGGTCGGCGTCAAGTTCGGCGAGCAGCCGGCGTGCGAGCGCGTCCTGCCCCTCTTCAGGCAGTCCGGCCGCACGATCGAAGGCTTCGGCGAGCAGTTGCGTCATCGGCTTCCAGCATAGCCAGCATAGAATGAGAGCGTCGCCAGTCTAACGATCGCGGCGTCGGCGGGGAGCCGCCGGCGCTCGGATCGGCTTATTCCTCCCGCCCGCGGCTCTCCTCCACCGCGTTCCACAGCCGCCCGTACCCGCCGCGGACGTTTGGGTGGAGCCTGTTCACGAAGTCCGTCGTCAACCTGTTGGCGCGAATGAGTCCGACTATGTCACTGTGATCCCTTCGATCGATTGGGGGCAGTGAGGCCGGATGCGAGCGTGCGCTCAATCAGCGTTCTGAGCGAGAGGTAACGGACGCCGTCGATCTCGACGGCGTCGTCCATGGGATCGGGCAGGAGAATCGCTTCGGGGGCGGGAGGAACGTCACCGCGACCTCGGCCGGCGGACAGGAACCGAATCGGCGCTTCGGCCCGAGCATCAAATAACGTGTTCCGATCAGGCGACGGCCGATAGCCATGGCGGACCAGTTCCGTGCGAACTGCGGCCAAGCCGTCGCGGGAAAGCAGCACGTCCAGGTTTGGCGTGACTTTGCGGCGCCCGTGGACGAAGCAGGCCAAGCTGCCGGCGACGGCGTAGTCCGCCCCCAACGCCTCCAGCCGATCGACGAGTCGGCGGAGCGTCGCGAACGGGGCGAGGTTCGGGCCGAAAAAGCGATCGAACTCGGCGACGGCGAACGACAGATCCCGGGCCAGCCGCTCCTCGTACGGTTTGATGCGGTCCAGATCGGCAGGCGTTGCGATTGAAGCGTGCACGGAGGGATTCTCCCCGACTCGTCCGCTCCCCGCAATGCCCTGTCCGCCCGCCGTGGCGCCTCCGGCTGCCGCGGCTACCATCCCGGACCGCACAATTCCCGCCCCGTCCCCTCGCCCATGTCCAAGCCGTTGATCGTCGCCCTGTTTATCACCGGGGCCGCCCTCACCTGGGGGATTTACGTCCCCAGCATCCACCTCGCCGCCAAGGGGACGCCGGGGATCAGCCTGAACAGCAACCTGCGGGCGTTCCTGTTCGTGGGGGTGGCGTACTTCCTGACCGCGGTGCTGATCCCGCTGGTGCTGATCTTCGCCTTCAATTACGACCCGACCGCGCGTCCCCGGAAAGGTGAACTGGGGGTCGAAGGGCGATCACCTGGGGGCTGTTGGCCGGCACGTTCGGGGCGGCGGGGGCGTTGTGCGTGATCTTCGCGGTCACGAAGGCCGGACGGCCGTGGGGCCCGCTGTACGTCGCCCCGCTGGTGTTCGCGGGGGCGCCGATCGTGAACACGATCGCCACGCTGCTCTACTTTCACCCGACCAAAACGCTGCCGGACTGGCGGTTCTTCCTCGGTCTGGTGATGGCCGCGGGCGGGGCGGTGATGGTGATGGTCTTCAAGCCGACCGAGGATCCGCCCAAGAGCCGGAACCGGCGACCGCCGGCGGTCCGCACCGCCGCGCGGCCCGGGCGACGCGGGACATCCGCCGGCGGTGTCGCGGCGTGCCGTGACCGTTGACGCACCCGCCCGGTGCGAGCCGCGAGCGGCGAGCGCTCCGGCCGGCGGCCCCCGCCGGTCGGGTTCACCGCAGGCGGTCGAGTTGCTCGTCCCACAGTTCGGCCTTGAGGTCGTGGCGGACGCGGCGTGCGCACGTCCTCCAACGCCACCTCGCCCGGCTCCGCGACGCCGAGTACCGTCACCAGGTGCGTGCCCACCGCGGACCGCACCGGGTCGCTGACTTCGTCCTCCGTGCCTTCAGGCGAACGCGAACGCCGCCGCGGAGACCTCCGGCGGCGACCCGCCGTCGCCCGGCCGGACCGGGCCGATCACGCCGCCGTCCGACTTCGCCGTCGGCGGCGGAAGAACCGCTTCGCGGCCTCGGCGAAGGTCAGTTCGCCGGCGTCGATCTGCCGTTTCACCGCGGCCAGTTCGGCGGTCGCGTCGCCCGGCTTGGAAGATGTGGGCGACGGTGAGCGCGGTGTCGTCGAAGCGGCGGCGGTTCGCTTCGAAGTGGTCCCGCAGCGGTCGCGGGGTGATGAGCCGGCGGGCCTGTACCTCCCACGCCAGCGGCAGGGCGGCCTCGGCCGCGCACGTCGGCGGCGGTCACGCCCAGCTCCGCCATGCGGCGGTCTATCGCCTCGTCCTCGCCGAAGCGCTTCGAGCAGCGCGGCGGTCTGCGAGTCCAGAGCCGCCTCGTCCGGCGTGGCCCGGCGGTCGGCGAGGAACCGCCGCATCCGGCCCGGTCGTTCAGCTCCTCGACCGTGGCGTCCCACGTTCCGCCCGGTTGTCGCTCCGGCACGCCGCGGAGCGTCGAGCAGCAGATGCGACCCGCCCGCGGGTGATCGATTCGCCGGCGGCTTCGGCCAGGACCTCGCCCGGCGGTCCGTCGGGGAACCGGCGGCGAAACCGGCAGCGGCGAGCGGCGGCGAGCAGGGCGGCCCCCGCGATCGAAGGGAGGGCAGCGGGGCGAACATGACGGCGGTCCCGGGCGGGGAGCGGAACGAGCGGAGCCGACGCGTCCGCTTACTTCGCCCGCCAGAAGGCGTCTTCCTCGACGCCCAGCGACAGCCGGGCCTCGGCGGTCTCGTCGAGAGAACCGGTGTGCGTCGTTCGGATAGCCGGCGGTCGGGCGCGAGGCCGGGGACGCGGTCCGCCCACCAGGCGTTGAAGCGGTCCATCAGCAGTTCGCGGGTGAACTTGGCGACCAGCGAGCGCCAGCGCCACCGGGCCGAAGGCTTCATTGCGCGGGCGAAAGGCGACGCGGTGCCGGCCGCCGCCGTGCTCCCGCGAACCGAGCGTGTATTCGCTGCCGCGGCGCCTTCGCGGAGTACGACGGGCAGTTCGTCGAACGCCTCCGCCAGCGCCGCGGCGTAGAAGTTGCGGCCGCCGTGCTTGTCGCATTCGACCCGGGTCGGCGGGGCGGCGTGCGGGTTCCACACCTTCGCCAGCAGGGCCAGCGAGGCGGCGGTCAGCAGCCGGCCCTTCCCGCCCAGCCGATCGCAGGTCCGCGTTGAACCGCGGGGCGAACAGCACGTCCGCGTGCAGGCGATCAGTTCCAACCCCGCCGCGGCGCCGGCGGCCCGCCACGCGGCGGCGAGGTCGTCGCCCGTCGGATCGGGCAGCGGCGTCGGTGAGATCGTCGAACCACGGCTGCGCGGCGCCTCCTCGTCGAGGAACGGCGACGGCGAACCGAGCGACGTGCAAGCCACCCGCCCAGCGTCTCCGGCTCCCGCCCGCAGACGGCCAACGCGGTGCGGGCGCTGCTGGCCAGTTCGCCCAGCCCTTTGCCGGGGGCGAACACCGCTTTGCTGTCCGCGATGCAGATGCGGTCCGCCTTGACGTCGCGGGCCAGCACGCCCGGCAAGGCGTCCACCGGGTCCACCTCCCACGGGTCGCCGCGGGTTCGCCAGACGCTCGCCGCGATCACCAGCGGGCCGAGGTTCGGGCCCAGCCCGGCCTCGTCCACGCCGACGATCAACCCGCCCGGCCCGCCCGGCGGGGGCGGACTGGTGGCGAATCGGCGGACGGCGGGGCGTCGAACAGGCCGCTCATTTCGTCCACCGCAGGCGTGCCGAAGGGGCGGTCGGCGTCGTCGGTCACGGCGCACGCGCGTCCGCGGGGGCCGGCCAGTCGGCGGCGCCCGCGCCGGGCGTCACCCGCCGCAATCGCAGCCGCCCACGCCGACCCGACCGGCGGTCCGCCGTCCGCGGCGGAGTCGAGGCGACGTCCGCCAGCGGGATCGCCATTTCGATCCGCCATTCGCCCGGGTCGTCGGCGCGTCGCGCCGGCCTCGCGGGAGACGTGCGACGGCGCAGTCGGGGTTCCAAGTCGCGTCGCCGCAGCAGTCCTCGCGGCGACGGCGCCGTCCGCGGCGATCGTCAGGTTCCAGGCGGTGCCGAAGTCGCGGTCGACGTCCAACGCGATCTCCAACCGATCGTGCGGCCGGGTCGGTTCGTCGTGGCCGCGGGCGGCCATGTTCACCGGCGGGCGGCGGGAAGCGGGCGTCGATCGGCAGGGAGGCGGCGAGGAACAGCCAGCGGGCGTCGCGGGCCGTCATCACCAGCCCGCCGCGGCTGCGACCGGCGGCGTCGGTCAGCGGGGCGGCCTCCGCGTCCCGCCAGCAGTCGTCGGAGAACGCCCCGTCCAGTCGCGGCGTGCCGGGGGCGAATCCGCAGGGCAGTTCCGCATCCGACCCGTCGTCCGCCAGCACCGCGGTCGCCGGGGAGGTCGGCGGCGTGGGCCGTCCCAACTGACGCCGGGCCGCCGCCAGCGGGCGCTGCACGGATTTCGAGAGGAACAGACGCGGGGCCGTGCGTTCCAGCAGCGCCCCGAGCCGCAGCACGCCCTCCAACTGGCGCTCGACGCACCGCGGTCCGCTGGCCGACGCCGCGGTCCACGTTGACGTCCGCCGTCTGGACCCGCGGCGCCGCGGCGCGGGCGGCGCCGGCGGTGACGACGGCGTCCTGCTCGGTCGTCACCGTCCGCACGCCGATCGCGGCGAGGCGGCGGGAGGACGGTTCCGTTCCGCACCACAGCCGCATCAGGTCCGGCAGCACGGCGTGGGCGGCGGGCTTCGTGGGGAAGCGTTCGGCCAGTTCGATCAGCACGGCCTCCGCGGCGTCGAGTTCGCCGGCGTCGGACAGCCGGCGGGCGAGCCGGGCGAGGTCCGCGGCGGCCCGTGACGGGGGCACGCCGGCGGTCAGGGGCCGCAGATTCGCGGTGAGGTCCCGCGGGCCGAGCAGGTTGGACGCCGCCCCCGCCGCCACCCGATCCGCCGCCGCGGACAGCAACCGGCGCCGCAGCGTCACCCCCGGATCCGGCGGATCGCCCCGCGGCCGATCCGCCCGCCGGGCGTCGCCCCCGGCGACCAGATGCACCCCGGCGAACACCCGATCCGCGGTCGCCGGCGGGGCGAAGCCGGTGGGGACGAGCGGCCGGAACCCCTCGGCGGTCGGGGCCGGCGCTGACGCTGACGCGGGAGAGCGCGGAGGCGGCCAGATCGCCCGTCGCCCCGCCGAGGGTTCGCAGCGGGTCGGCGGCCCGCACGGTGACCGCGGCGGGCTCGCCGTCCGGGCGGCGTTCCAACACCCGCGTCACCCGCCAGGGCCGCAGCCCGAGCCGGTCCCAGCCCGTCAGCCGGGTCGGGTCCGCGGCGAGAATCAACGCCGCTTCGCCCGCCGCCCGCACCAACGCCGCCGGCCCCGTGGGACCGGCCGCGGGGTCGCGTGCGGGCAGGATGACCACGCTCGGCCGCCAGGTGCGAATGGAGCGGGCGAGGCGCCGCACCAACCGGTCCGCCCCGCCGCGTGCGCGGGTCTCGTCGTCGCCAGCAGCGCCGGTTTCGTAGCGGGCGTTCCATTCGCCCAGCAGCACGGCCGGGTCGTCCTCCGCCGCCGGGGACCGTCAGCGGGAAGTCCCAGGCGACCGCCCCCGCGGACCCGCCGGCGGTGAGGACGGCGCTGTTCAAGCGAGTTGTCTCGCCCGATCGGGTCGCGGCGGCGGCGCCGACGTCCCGCCGGACCGGGCAGAGGACGACGGTCCGGCGCCCGCCGTCCGCGGCGCCCTGCACGAGGGTGAGGAACGGGGCGTCCGCGGGGTCGGCGACGATCGCCAGCGCCGCCGCCCGCCGATTCCCCCCCCGCACCGCCGCCCAACCGGCCGCCGCCGCGTCGCCCGGCGCCGCGGCGGTGCGGACGATGGCGCCCAGATCCCCCACCGCGAGGCCGTACGGGGCGGCGGCGCCGGCGCCCTCGGCCGCGGCGTCATGAGCCCGGGAGAAGGCGACGGCGTTCAGCGGGGCGGTCCCGCCGGCGCTGCCGGCGGTCCAGTGCAATCGGCCGGCGGCGTCGGGCTGCGCGGACGAACACCACCCCGCCGGGATCGCCGCACACCGCGAACGCGTTCCCCTGCGCCCACAGCCCCCGCAGGTCGAGATCCGCCGCGGCGGCGTAGTGCGGGGAGCCGTGCGATCCGCCGCCGGCCGCTGGGGAACGGGTCGGCAGCGGGCCGGCGATCGGCCGCCAGAGGCGCCCCGCGGCGTCGCCCGCCCACAGGCGCCCGCCGTCCCCGCAGGCGAAGACGGCCGGGCCGTCAGTCGGTGCGTCGCCGGTCGTACGGAGCGTGACCGCGTGCAACGCCGGCAGGCCGCCGGGGGCGGTGGGGCTGGCCCGCAGTTCGCCCCCGCCGAACGTCGCGATCCGGCCGCGTTCGCCGACCAGCAGGCCGCGCTGCGGCCCGGTGAGCGCCGCGGCTCGCCAACGGCCCAGCCGCGGGCCGGGCGCGGCGCCCAGGTGCGCCCGCCGTCCGCGGTGCTCCACAGGCCGGCGGGGGCGAAGTCGGTCGGTTCGCAGGCGGCGAGGCCGGTTTCCGGGGTGAAGAACCGCACCGCCACGACCGCCGGCAGCGGGACGGCGTCGACGCGTTCCCAGGTCGCCCCGCCGTCGGTCGTCTTCAGCACCACGCCGACGCTGTCGCCGGTCCACGCCGCCACCCCGCCGCCCGCCGCCCAGCCGAGGCGGTTCGTCAGGAACGACAGGCTCGCGCAGCGGCAGCCCGGTCGGCGTGGGTTGGAACCGCCAGGTGCGGCCGGCGTCGCTCGACCCCCACACCACCCCCCGATCCCCGCAGGCCCACGCGGACCGCCCGGCGAGATGCACCGCGTGCAGATTCGCATCCTCCTGCTCCGGAGCGGGGCCGCGGCGGGCACCGGTCCCGCGGTCAGCAGGGCGGCGAACAGCGGGGTGATGAGGTGCGACACCGCGAGGAGATAGCCCATTGCGCCGCGCGAGCGGAACGGCGGTCGCGACCGTCGCTTGCGGTTTCGCGGGCGACGAAGACTGTAGATCACCCGCGAAACCGCAAGCGACCGCCGCACCCGCCCCGGTCAGTGGTTGTGCCCCGCGTGGGGATCGGGGGCGCCGCCGGACTGGTTCTTCAACGCCATGCGAAGTTGGTAGGCGCCCGTCACCGCGACCGATTCCCCCGGCAACACGCTGCCGTCGTCGGCGACCACGACGCGCTCGCCGTCGGCGTAGCGGACGCGGACGGGGCGCTGCTCGAAGGTGGCGCCGTTCTCCACGAACACGAACCGCTCCGCCCCGCTTTCGGTCACCGCCCGGGCCGGCAGCACGATCACGCCCCTGTACAGGCCCACCGGCACCCGCACCCGCATCCGCTGGCCCGGCTTGTACCGCCAGGTGACGAACCGCCCGATCGCTGCGGCCCCGTTCCCCCCGCCGTCCGATCCCGTATTCCCGCCGCCGCCGTCGTGGATCAGCGCGTTCGGCAGGGCGATGTAGAACGGCAGCGTGCGGGACTGCGGATTCACGTCGTTCGCCACGTGCCGGATGAGGAGCCCGGTCAGCGGCGCCGCGTCGTCTGCGCCGCCCACGCCGTCCGACAGATCGCCCCTCAGGCCGTCGGGGGAGAGCAGGCCGTCGGGGGAGAGCAGGCCGTCGGCGGGGACGGCGACGACGGGGCGGCGGTCGCGGGCGGCGGCGGTGACGGCGGCGGCGTCCGCGGCGAACGCCCGGCCCTCGATATACAGCTCCCGCAAATCGTGCAGTTCCAACAGCTCCGCCCCCGCCTCCACCGCCTCCCCGGGGCGGGCGTGCAGGTGGGCCACCGTCAGCGGCGCCCGGCTTCTCTCAGACGCGGCGCCGTCACTCGCGGCGCCGGCCGGGGCCGCGTCGTCCGCAAAGCGCCCGCGGCGGCGGAGGGCGACGGCCCGCACCGGCAGGTCGTGCCGATCGGCGTGCCCGGGGTCGGCGGGGTCGTGGGGCAGCGGCGCCGCGATCAACACCTCCCGCACGAGGTTCCGCGAGTCCGCGATCCCGACGATCTGCTCCTCGCCCAACCCGTGGAGCAACAACGCTTGCCGTTGGGCCTTCAACAATCCGGCGAGCTTCTGGCGTTCATACTCCCGCTCCAACACGACCTTCCGGGCGACCACGCCGCTGCCGGCGCCCTCCAGGCGGGCGATCTCCCGATCTTCCACGTCCAGCGCCTCCAGGGTGGCGAGATATTCGGTCTGGGCGCGGACCACGTCTTCATGGGTGAGCCGCAGGACGAACAGCGGATCGCCCGGTTCCACGGCCTGGCCCTCGGTGACGAACACATCGGTCAGCACGCCGGTCATGGGGGCGCTGACGCGCAGCGACGTGCGGCCGGGCACCTCCGCGACGACGGCGGGCACCTCGATCGTCCGCACGAAATCGGAGATCGTGACCTCCTCGACCCGCAGCCCCAGCGTGCCGCGGGCCTGCGGCGACAGGCGGATCGTCTCGTACTGGTCGCCGGCCCCGACCCCGGCGTGCGCCGCGTGATCGTGGCCGGCGTGGGGATCGCCAGCGGCGCCCTCTGGGTCGACGGCGACGGGTCCTGTGCCGGCGATCAGCGAAGAGGCCGCCGGCCACCACCAGCCGGAGGTGAGCACGCCGACCAGCACGAGCCCCGCGGCGCCCAACCAAGCGAGCCGCTCCGGGGTCAGCAGCCGCCGCAGGTCGGAACGGGAGACGGGCATCGGAACCGACCGTGGCAGGGGCGAACCCGATCAGGGTAGCACGCCGCCGCGGCCGGGACGCAGTTCTCGACACCAACCCGAAGCGTCAGCGAGGGCCGCCGGCGCCGCCCGCGTCCGCTGGCGCGAACGCCCCTCGCTGACGCTTCGGGTTGGTGTTTTTACGCGGACGACGAGCCCCCGTTCACCTCTCTAGGCGCCGCCCGCGGCCGCTGGCGCGAACGCCCCTCGCTGACGCTTCGGGTTGGTGTTTTTACGCGGACCGCGAGCCCCCGTTCAACTCTCTAGGCGCAGCCCGCGGCCGCTGGCGCGAACGCCCCTCGCTGACGCTTCGGGTTGGCGTTTTTACGCGGACCGCGAGCCCCCGTTCAACTCTCTAGGCGCCGCCCGCGTCCGCTGGCGCGAACGCCCCTCGCTGACGCTTCGGGTTGGTGCTTTTACGCGGACCGCAAGCCCCCGTTCACCCCTCCAAATACCGCACCCGTTTGCCGACGTCGACGTTGACGCTGGCGTAGCGGCGGCCGAGGTGGCCGGGTTGGAACATATCGTTGAGCCAGAACTCCGCGTCGTCGCGGCCCAGGGCGTCGGTGAAGATCGTTCGCAGATAGTCGCGGCCGACTTTGGAGGGGCCGAACAGGCGGTCGTCGTAGAACTCCGGGGCGACGGTGCGGGGGCGAATGATGCCCCAGCGATCGCGGAGCCTGCCGGCGGGCAGGCTGTCGTGGGTGAAGCCGTCGCGTTCGCTGAAGTTCAGGATGCTGACGGCGTTCGTCTGCCCCTGGTGGAGCATGTCCACCGCGTTCCCGCCGGACTGCACGGCGTGAAAACGATCGAATTGCACCGGCCGACCGCCCCGCTGGGTGTGACCGACCTTCCGGGTGAAGATCGCGCGTTCGGCCTTGTCGTGGCGGTTGGAGCGTCGGAAATAATCGTCCGCCAGCCGGGCGACGAGTTGCCGCTTTAATTCTTCCGCCGCCCCCTGGAAGATAATGTTGCCGCTGGGGTCGGTGCTGGCCGCCTTGGCGCCGAGTTGCTCGCCGGTGGTGTCCCGCACGCCTTCGCCGACGACCAGCACGACGTTTTTCTGCTGGTCGTACAGGCGTTTGACCTCCGTCTCGACGGCGTCCAGATCGATCGGCGTCTCCGGGATGAGGATCAGGTCCGGCTGGCCGTAGGCGCTGCCCAGCGCGATAAACCCGCTGTCGCGGCCCATCACCTCGACGATCGCGATGCGGCGGTGACTTTCGGCGGTGGTGCGAATCCGCTGGATGCCCTGCGCGACCACCAGCACCGCGGTGGCGTAGCCGGGGGTGGCGACGTTCACCATCGTATCCCGGGTCACGACCATCGGCGATTTACGTTTAATATACGTCGGCTGCGAGTCGCCGTCCGGGTTCTTGACGGGGTCTTGAATCACCCAGTCGTTGGGCTCGCCGTCGTAATTCAACCCGAGGTCGTTGTCGATCGTTTTCGGGGCGAGCACGCAGGGCATGAACTCGCCGATCGGCTGCATCCCGTTGATGGTGCCGTCCCCGCCCACGCAGATCAGCGCCTCGACGCCGAGTTTCCGCAGACAATCCGTGGCGACGCGGCAGCCTTCGAAGTTCTTCTCGCCGATATAATGTCGGCTGGAGCCGAGAATCGTTCCGCCGTGGTGCGGCTGGAGCTCCGGGATCGTTTGGAACAACGGGTTGAGCCGGACGTGCGGCACCCGCGGGTCCGTCATCCCGCTAAAGCCCTTCATGATCCCGGTGACGGCGATGCCCAGTTCGTTCGCCCGGCGGGTCACGCCGTACAGGGTCGCGTTGAGCGCCGGCGTATCGCCCCCGGCGGTGAGAACGGCAAGGTGCTTCATCGGGACGTGCGAAAGGGGAGAGGCGTCGGGGGAACCGACGGGCGCGGGGGGAGTTTAAGCAGTCCGCGTCCCGCCCGCTCCCCCCGCGTCCGGCGTTCACGCGCCCGTGAGGCGTCGGGGGGCGTCGGGGGGCGCTTGCACACGCCGCGGACGGTCCCTCACATGCTCCAACCGTCTTTCAGGGAGGTGCTTTTGGGCAGCACGACGATGCCGTCCCGCAGCACGCCCCAGCCGTAATCGGCGTCCGGGGCGTAGCGGGCGCCGGCGGGGGCGGGCGGCGGGGCGAAGGTGACGTTGGCGCCGATCCGGCAGTTTTTGTCCACGATCGCCCCCTCGATCGTGCTGCCCGCGCCGATGCCGACCGGCGGCCGGCCGGTGGCGAGGTCGTGGGTGCGATGCTCGCCCCGCTGATAAAAGTCCGCCCCCATCACCACGCTGTTGCGGATCGTGACGTGGTCGTCGATCCGCGACCGCAACCCGATCACGCTGTTCTCGATCGTGCAGCCCTCGCCGATGATACAGCCGTCGGAGATCAAACTGCCGGTCACGTTCCCCCCGCCGATCCGGGAGGAGGGCAGGTAGCGGGATTGCGTATAAATCGGGGCGGCGGCGTCCGCGAACTCGAACGGCGGCGTCGGGCCGGCGAGGGCGAGGTTCGCCTCGTAAAAGCTGCGGATCGTGCCGATGTCTTCCCAGTACCCGTCGAACAGGTGGGCCTGCACGTGCTTGGAGTTGATCGCCCGGGGGAACACCTCCTTGCCGAAGTCCTCCGCGTCGTCCGCCTTTAACAGTTCGACCAGCACGTCGCGTTGGAACAGATAGATGCCCATGCTCCCCAGGCAGTCGCGGCCCTGGCTGTCGACGCCGTGGGCGTCCATCCAGGCGGGGTCGGTGCGGACGGCGTCGATCGCCTCGTCGGTTTGCGGCTTTTCGGTGAAGTCGGTGACGCGGCCGCCGTCGTCCAGCGTCATGATGCCGAACCCTTTGGCCTGCTCCCGGGTGACCGGCAGGGCGCCGATGGTCACGTCGGCGCCGGCCGCTTTATGAGTCGCCAGCATCTTCGCGTAATCCATCCGGTACAGTTGGTCGCCGGAGAGGATCAGCACGTGCTCCACGCCGTGCTGTTCAATATACCGCAGGTTTTTGCGGACGGCGTCCGCGGTGCCCTGATACCAGTCGTGCTCCGCCTCGTCCTGGGACTGCTGGGCGGCGAGGATCTCCACGAACCCGCCGCCGAACCGGTCGAACTTATAACTCTCGCGGATGTGCCGGTGCAAACTGACGGAGTTGAACTGCGTGAGCAGATAAATCTGCTCCAACCCGCTGTTCAGGCAGTTGGAGATGGGAATGTCGATTAACCGGAACTTCCCCGCTAACGGCACCGCGGGCTTGCTGCGCAGCTGCGTGAGGGGATACAGCCGCGTGCCTTTGCCGCCGCCGAGGATCAAGCTGATAAGGGACGAGCGGGCCATCGGACAGGCGTGGGGGAGGAGCGCGGACGGGCGGACTCCCGGACCGTACCGACCCGTCGGCGGAGTTCCCATCGGGCAAGCCCGCCCGCCGGTGCTCCCCCCGCCGGTTCTCCCCCTATCCGTGCGAACCCCGGGGGCGGGTGGGGCGATGGACGGGATTGTCGCGGACCCGCCGACGTTGGGCAAAAGACGGGCAAAAGGGGACTGAACAATCCGTACGATCGGCTCGGCCCCCGCCCCTCCTCGCCGCCCCGTCCCATGATCCGCCGCCTGCCGCTTCCCCCGCTCCGCCTCGCGGTTCGCCCGTCGATCGCCCTGCCGGCGGCGATCGCGACGCTCGTTCTGACGGGCGCCTCCGCCGCCCCCGCCGGTCTGGTCGTGTCCAGCCCCGTGACCGGCTCCCTGACGCGCGGCACGGGGGGGAGCAACCTGTTCGCCCCCTCGACCGCCTTCGTCGGCCCCGGGGAGGAGTTTCGCGGGGCGATCGTGCGGGATCCCGGCGCGTTCGGGAACGTGTCGGTGGACGGCTTTGCGGATCTATCCGAGGACGCGATCGTGCTGGGCTTCGATCGTCCCACCGGGTCGATCGGGTTCAGTTCGAGCACGCCGGTCACGTTCCGGTTCACCGATTTGCAATTCGCCACGCCGCTGACAGGCGTGAACACCACGGTGAACTCCGGGGAGTTCTCAGGCACCCGTCCCTTTGATGTGACCTTCACACAGGACAGCGTGACGGCCACGTTCTCAAATGGGTTTACTCTGAATCCAGAGTTTGAGCAGTCGCTGCGCATCGAGTTCGAGAACGCCGCCGCCGCCGTGCCGGAGCCGTCTTCCTGGCTGTTGATGGCGCTGACGGCGTGCGGGTTGGCGGGAGCCTGCTGGCGCCGCGGCGCCGGCTTCACCACAGCATCTCCGGCGTGACCAGCGGGACGTACAGGTCGACGGGGTGGTCGTCGACCGTCAGGTCGCGGAGCGTCGCGAAGTCGCGAAGCGGCCGGTTCCGGCCCAGCAGGTTCGGGACGAGGTCGTCGCCGTACGTCACGAAGGACCACTTGCCGACCTCCAGCTTCGTCTCCGCGGCGTTCGGGGCGCCCAGCAGCACGCAGGCGACGTGCCGGTTCGACAGCCCCCGCCGCTTCCGAGCGGTGAGAATCGCGTGCAATTGGGCCGCCCCCTGCGAGTGGCCGATCACCGTGACCGGCCGCGGCCCGGCGACGGCGTCCCGCAGTTCGTCGCCCACGCCGACGGGCAGATCCGCCATGTTCAACAGAGCTTCCAACCCGTCGCCGACGCTGCCGTTCGTCTCGTTGTGCCAGACGAACACCGTGGTCCCCAACCGGTCCGCCAGCGCCTGCCCGGTGCGAACGGCCCGGGGTTTGTCGGTCAGCGCGCCGTTGATATAGATGACCGGCGAACGAGCATACCGCGGCGCCGGCGGGCCGTCGGCCGAATCAGACGATGCGTGGACGGCGGGGCCGGGCGAGGGGTGCACGGCGACGAAGCCCCGCCGGCGGAACGGCGTGGCCCAATCGACGACCATCAGCGGATCGAGCAGCGGGTTGCGGGTCGCGCCCCGCAGCGGGCCGTGCACGTTCGTCGGGTCGAGATCGCGGGCGAGCCGGGCGCGGGCGCCGTCCGGGTCGTCCGGGCGTGTGTCGAAGTACCGGACCGGCACGTCCGCCAGCCGCTCCGCCCGGTCGGCGAGTTCCCCGCCCCCCTCTTCAAGGCGTTCCCCGAACGCCCGCAGGTCGGCTCGCACCTCCGCCCGCAGTTTGCCGCGACGCTCCGGGGAGAGTTCGCGGTCGAGGTCCTCCCGCAGGTCGTTGCGGACGGCCTTGGCATCGGCTTCCAAACGGTCCGCGGCCCGGTCGAGCGACGCCTCCGCCCGCCGCAGCCAGTCGTTCGCGGGGGCGGCGGGCGCCATGATCCCGCCCAGCCACAGTGCCGCGACGCATCCGGCGGCACAGGACAGGCCCGGCGTGTGCATCGGCCGCGGCGTGCGAGCCGGGGGGCGGGAGCGGGACATCGGGCCGACTCGAAGCGGGACGAGAACCCCGCGGACCGGGGCGCGACTTAGATCGTACCGGCTGGATTGTATTGAGAAATCGAGCAAACTCGACCCCCCGCCGACCCGTTGCCGTTCCCTCCGCCGTCCGAATCGCCCGCCATGTCCGTCGCCCTGTCCCCGCTGCTGTTCGCCGCCCTGCTGGTCGCGCCGCCGACCGTCGACGACCCTGCCAAAAGCCCCGCCCGCGATCCCGCCGCGGAGCTGGATCGCTTCTGGGCGGAAGCGGCCCGCACGGTGCGCGACGGGGACTACGCCGGGTACGCGGGCCTCTATCACCCGGACGCGGTCTTCGTGGCCGACGACGAGGACGGGGGCGTGGCGACCCCGATCGCGGAGCAGTTGGCGACGTGGAAGCCGGGGTTTGAGGACACGAAGGCCGGGCGGACGGTCGCCGCGGTGGAGTTCCGCCTGACGAAACGGGTGATCGGGCCGCGGGCGGCCCACGAGACGGGGCTGTTCCGATACGTCTCGCACGCTCCGGGCGCAGCGGGGACGCCGGTCGTGGTGCGGTTCGAAGCGTTGCTGGTCCGCGGGCCGAACGGGTGGCGGTGGGTGATGGAACGGCAGGTCGCGACCGCGACGGAGCAGGATTGGCGGGCGGCGGATGGGTGAGGGGGAGACAGAACGGGTGCCGGGCAAAGAGCGGGGCCGGGGGGAGCCCGGCGGGGCGTGACGATCCGGGAGGTTGCAGCGAGTTTGACGGCCCCGTACCGTCCCCGCCCCGCCGTTGGTGCGGCGTCCGTCCGCAGGGGCGGACCCGGCCGGGGCGGCGCTGCTTTCCGGCACGCACCTCCCGACCCTGTCGCGTCGGTGCGCCTCCCGCGTGCCCTTCCCCGCTCCTCGGAGAGACATGACGATTCGCCCGCTTTCGGCCCTCGGCCTCGCCGCCGTCTTCGCCGCCCCGACCGCCTTCGCCCAACTGCCCCAGGGCGCCCCGCCGTCCCGGGCCACGCCGACCTACCAAGCGACGCCGCTGCCGCAGGGTAACGCACTGCCGCAGGGCGTCGTGCTGCGGCCCGGCGAACGCCTCGTGACGCCCGGCGTCGCGACCGCCTCCCCGACCGGCGCCTCTTCTTACCAGCCGCGGTACGCACCGCAGCCGGGGATGCGGACGGTCCCGCAATCCTCCGGCGTGGTGACGGTCGGCGGCGTGCAAACGGTCGGCGGCGTCCAGCCCGCCAACGGCGTGCGCCACGCGGCCCCGATGCAGACGAACGCCCCCATGCGCACCGCAACCCCCATGCGCACCGCGACCCCGATGCGCACCGCGACCCCGATGCGCACCGCGACCCCGATGCGCACCGCGCCGGCCGGGGGGAACATGATGGGCGGCAGCGACCAGGCGCGGGCCCAGGCGGAAGCGAACATGATGGCCTCCCGCGGCATTCGCGGGCACGTCGGCGGGACGATCGGCGCCTTTGAAGGCGTCGGCTGGTCCTCCGGCGGGATGCCCAACACCTGCACCCCCGGCCGGCCGATGCGGCTGACCGCCGACGCCACCGCCCGCGGCCGCGGCGGCGTCTACCGCGTCCGCGCCTGGCGGTAACGCTCGGTCGGAGCGTCCCCCAGTCGAAGCGTCCCCCATTCAAGATGTGGGATCGCACGAACGTCCGAGAGCGGGCCGATCCTTCAGGATCGGCCCGCTCTGCGGCATTTCGTCTGCGGCGCCGTGTCGCCCCGCCCGGCGACGCCGGTCGGTCGCCACGCCGATTACCACTCCAAACCGACGGCGAGGTTGAACCCGGTGAACCCCAGGTTCCCCTCGGTGGCCCCGGGGGCGCCGGTGTTCGCCCACAGTTGGCCCTCGTAGGCCAGTTGGGTGAAGAAGAGGGTGTCCGGATTGACCCAGGCGCTCCACTCCCCGCCGATCTGCACCTCGCCGACCGGGACGAACCCGGTGCGATTGGCGGCGCCGGTGGTGGTGACGCCGTTCTGCGAGACGCGGGCGCGGCTCTCGTTGTCGCCGGCCAACAGCGACAGGCGGGCGGAACTTGAGGAATGCGAACCCGGTGTCGCCCAGCGGACGGCGGGCCTCGGCGAAGCCGGTCGGGCCGACGCCGCTGAAGGTCGTTTCGCCGTTCGCAAAGCCGCCGTTCCGGCCGGTCACGCGAGCCGCATAGTCCTGTTCCAAGCGGGCGAACCGCACGCCGCCGCCGGTGTTCAGCAGCCAGCCGCCGGCCCGCAGACGTTGGGTGGCGTCGAGGTCGAACACGGAGAACTGCACTTCGCTTTCGACCTGCAACACGTCGCCCAGGCCGGCGGTGAGGCTGCCGGAGGGCACGTTGGTGACGGGCGCGAAACTGGCCGGCAGCGCCGCGCTGGTCACGCCCCGGGCCGTCCCGGCGAACCGCAGCCGATCAGAGTTGGATTCCAGCCCGCTCCAGGTGACCCGGGCGCCGAGGGCGTCGGGCCGAATCACTTCGACGAAGATTCGGGAGCCGGCGTCCACGCTAAAGTCGAACTCCTCCCGGACGTTGTTCGAGCCGCCCGCGCCGACGGGGTTGCGGCGGATCGCGGCGGTGGCGTCGCCCTGGTTGGGGCGGAGGAACAGGAAGCTGTAGCCGGCGCTGACGCCGCACGCCTCCTGGGCGACGGCGTTGGTGTAGTATTTGCCGCACCGACCGAACTTATTGCACACCACCGGCCCGCCGCACACCAACTCGTCCTTGCAGGTCGGGTCGCAGGCGCCCGGGGTGCACCCGGTCGTGCCGCAGGACCCGCAGACGCCGTCGCACAGGCCGCCGTCGCACAGGCCGCCGTCGCACCCATAACCCAGGGCGCCGTAGCTGTATCCGGAGCCGCCGTAGCCGGAGCCGCTGTCGTAGATGATCTCGCCGTAGCCGCCGGCGTCGCCGCACTCGGCGCCGCACACGCTTTCCCCCACCACTGGGCCGGCGTAGGAGGGTTCGTCGAACACGTATCCGCCCCCGCCGCCCTGCGGGTACGCCCCCTGCGGGTATTGGGTGGAACGCACCTGCGGGTAGGACTCCGCGACGACCGGCCCGCCCGTCACGGGAAGGTCCATCATTGAACCGTCCATCACCTCCCCGTCGACGAACCCGCCGTCGACGAACCCGCCGTCGACGAACCCGTTCTCAGAGAAAGACTGGCCGCCGACGGTGGATCGGTACGCGGTGTGCATCTGGGGAGAGACGTGCCCCCCGCTCCTCCCCCCGCCGTCCAACACGATCGCCTCCCCGGCGGGGACGGCGTACTGCTGGGCGACCGCCTGCGGGGCGACGCAGACCGCCGCTCCCGACAGGAGAACGGCTGTCAGGACACGAGTCATCAGGGGCATCCGGGGCGTCAGGAAGTGGGTCAGCAGTCCGGGAGCCCCCGGCACGGGAACGACCGGCGCACGGGCGACCGACGCGGCGGCGACGGTCGCGGGACAGGGGGCGATGTGCATCGGAGAGGACTCCGGCCGGGAGGCGCGACGGTCCGCGGGCGTTGCGGCGGCGAGTCCCCCGTGCCCCACGCGGACCGCCGGCGGATTCCCCTTCATGTGAAGGCGAATCCCACCGACAGCCGGGCGGGAACGGAGCGCCGCGACGAACGTCCGCGAGGCGGGCAGCCTCGGGCGTGAACGGATTGAAACGGGTGCTTGGAGAGCGGCGGGGGGTGTAGGTTCGCCGGCGCCCGCCGGTCAAGAACACTTCGCGCCCGATCGCTCGGGCCCGAATCCGCGCGGGTCGGGCGGATCGAACCGGGTTCGCCTCAAGATCCGACCGCCGATCGACCGCCGCGGAAAACGCTTCGGTGGGGGACGGGCGAGCAGGGTTCATACTGAAGGGTTCATACTGAAGCGTCGCCCCCTGCCCCGCCCCGCCGCTGTGCCCATGCCGCTCGCCCCGACCGCCCCGCTGCTCGCCGCCCTGCTGGCGCCGGGGCTTCTGTTTCAAGCCCCGCCGGCGCCCGCCCCGCCGGCGCCCACCACCACGGACGCCGACGCCGAACCGCCCGACGCGACCGCCGGGCACGGGACGCTCGCCCTGGAGCCCACCGGCGGCGAACGCCCCACCGCAGACCGCGCGGACGTCGCGGCGGTCGCGAAACAGATCACCGACCGCACCAATCAATTCCGGGCCAAGCACGATCTGAAGCCGGTCGTCCGCAACAAAACCCTCGCCGAGGCGGCGACGAAGTACGGGGAGTATCTCGCCGAAAAAGCCTTGTTCGGTCACGAGGCCGGCGGGACCACGCCCGCCCAGCGGGTCAAAGCGGTCGGGTACGACTACTGCGCGGTGCGGGAGAACCTCGCCTATCACTTTAGCCCGTTTGGTTATCAATCCGCCAAGCTGGCGGAGGCGGCGGTCACGGACTGGATCAATTCCCCCGGCCACCGGGCGAACCTCCTGGCCGCGGGCGTGACCGAAACCGGCGTCGGCGTGGTCCACGACGCGGACAGCGGGCGCTATTTTTCCGTGCAACTGTTCGCCCTGCCCAGCAGCGCCGCGGTGTCGTTCCAGGTGGAGAACCGCACCGATTCGCCGCAGACGTACCGGGTCGCCGGGCGGGAAACGACGTTGCCGCCGAAATATATCATGACACACACCCGCTGCGCCGTCGGCCCCGTGACCGTCCGCATCGGCGCCGCCCCAGCCGCCAACGAAGACGGGTCGGAGGGAAAAGAGACCGCCGCGCCGCTGACGGTCGCCGGCGGTCAGGTCGTCATCCTGAGGCCCGCCGACGACGGCGGCGCGACCCCGGAACTGTGGAGCCCCCCGGCGGAGGAGCCCGCCGAAACGCCTAGACCCCCACGGCCGAGACGCCCGTCCGCTGACGCAATCCGCAGCGTTCTGTAGCGGCGGCTTCCAGCCGCCGACGCTCGACAGAGATCGCACGGGGCGAACCGCCCGGACGACCCCCGCTCGCTGCGCTCGCGGACGGCGGCAGGATGCCGCCGCCACAGGCGACGCGGTTCGCAGCCACGCCTCACCGTCCCGGTTTGCGGCCCCGCTTGCGGTGGGAATCCGCCGGGGCGTTCGGGGCGTACGCTGGCGGCAACGCCTTACCGAGCCGGTCGGCGGCGGCTCGTGCGGCTCCCCCGTCCGGCAACTCTTCGTCCAATAGATTCTGCTGTTCGCCGGGGTCGAGCTGGTGGTCGTACAGTTCCCGCGACCCGTCGGCGTAGCGGATCAGTCGGAACCGCGGGCCGCGGGCGCTGGCGTTCCCGCGGCCGTGAATCGTCACGGCGACGTGCTCCCAGGCGGCGGCCGGCCCTTCGGACAATGGGTTCTCCAACAGCGGGCGGAGGCTGGGAGCGTCAAAGGGATCGTCGTCGGTTCCGCCGGGCGTGACGCCGGCGAGGTCGCACAGCGTCGGGAACAGGCTCGTCAGTTCGACCGGGGCGTCGCACCGTCCGCCAGCACCCGTCACCCCGGAGGCGACGATCATCAGCGGCACCCGCGTCGCCCGTTCCCACAGCGTGAATTTCCGCCAGTGCTGCTTCTCGCCGAGGTGCCACCCGTGATCGCCCCACAGCACGATAATCGTCCTGTCCGCCCGGCCGGAGGCGTCCAGCGCGTCTAACAACCGACCCACCTGCCCGTCCGCGTAGCGGATATTCGCCAGGTACGCCCGCACCGCCGGGGACCATTGCTCCCCCGCGAGCACCGCGGCGTGATCGCCCCCCGGGTTCGCCATCTTCACCCCGGCCGACGGGAGATCGTCCAGGTCGTCGCCCGGCGCCGGGGGCAGCGCCGGGTTCGCGGGGACGGCGTCAAAGTATTTTCGCGGCACGAACCACGGCAGGTGCGGGCGATACAGCCCGACCGCCGTGAACCGCGGGCCGTTCTCCGCGTCGCGCTTCACCCCGTCCGCTGCCATCACGCCGGTCGCCCAGTCGACGAGCTTCGTATCGCCCAGCGCCGCGTCCGGCAGGTCCAGCGGCGCCCAATCAAAGTGACCGCGGCCTAGGCCGTTCGCCGTGGCCTTCCCCTTGGCCGAGGCCGGGGTCGGGAACCCGGGCAGCGGGAAATACTCGTGCCAGAAGCGGGCGTCGGTTTCGTGGGCGTTGCCGCCGTGGAACAATTTCCCGCCGGCCCGCACCTGATAGCCGGCGTTCTTAAAGGTCTCCGTGAGCGTCGGCACCCCTTCAACCGCGGCGAACCAATCCTGATGGTTCAGATAGAGCCCCGTGGTGGACGGCCGGCGGCCGGTCATCACGGCGGTGCGGCTGGGATTGCACGCCGGCGCCGCGCAGTGGGCGTTGGTGAACAGCACGCCGCGGGCGGCGAGCCGGTCCAGGTTCGGCGTGTGCGTGTTTGGGTGCCCGCCGGCCAACGGGCTGCGGGCGTCCGTCAGGCAGCCGATCCAGTCGTTCAGATCGTCCACCGCGATGAACAGCACGTCCGTCCGCCCGTCCGTCCGCGGGTCGTCCGCGGCAGCGGGCGTGGCTCCATACAGCAGCGAGACGACGGCGAGAACCGCGAGGCGGCACAGCGGAACGGGCATCAGGCGACTCGAGCGGGACCGGGCGACGCCCCAGCCTGACGATTCCCCGCCGCCGCTACAACGGGACGGGTCGGAATCGTATGATGCGTCCCGCCGCCCGGTCCGTCCGGCAGCGCTCCCCGTTCCCCGCCCCCGATCCCGCCCCCTCCCATGCCCGCCCCGTTGCTCGCCGCGGCCCTCCTCGCCCCCGCCCTGCTGTGCGCCGCCCCGGCGTTCGCCCACGAGTCCCTCGAAGAGCAGGCCGACGGCGCCGTCGCCCTGTTCGACGGTTCCTCCACCGACGCCTGGGAGAAATACAACGGCGGGGAAGTCGGCTCCAACTGGACCGTCGACGACGGCGCCCTGCACTTCAAAGGCAAAGCGGGCGGCGGCTCCGGCGGCGATATCCAGACGAAAGAAACCTACGGGGACTTCGACCTGCGGTTCGACTTCAAAGTGGCGAAAGGCTCCAACAGCGGCGTGATCTACGGCGTCGTCCCCAAGAAAGGCCAGCCGCCGTACAAAACGGGGCCGGAGTATCAGATCCTCGACGACGCCGTCCATCGCGACGGCAAGAACCCGAAGACCAGCGTCGGCGCCCTGTACGCGCTGTACCCGGCGCGAGTCTATAAGACCTGCCCCGCCACCGGCGCCGTGCCCTGCCCGCACGCCCCCAAGCCGATCAAGCCGGTCGGCGAGTGGAACACCGGCCGCATCGTCAAAACCGGCGCCCGCATCCGGCATTACCTCAACGGCGTGAAGGTGGTGGACGTGAAGCTGGATTCGCCGGAGTTCAAAGCGGCCGTCGCGACCAGCAAGTTCAAGGGCTGGGAGGAGTTCGCCCAGCCGCTCGCCAACAACGAGCAAACCCGCATCGTCTTCCAGGACCACGGCGACCCGGTCTGGTATCGCAACGTGACCGTTCGCAACCCGACCCTCACCGAAGACGACCCGCTGCTGGAAGACTGAACCTATCAGTACACCAACCCGAAGCGTCAGCGAGGGACTCGGGCGCAACCCGCGTTCAGTACACCAACCCGAAGCGTCAGCGAGGGATTCAGGCGCAACCCGCGTTCAGAACACCAACCCGAAGCGTCAGCGAGGGTTTCGGGCGCAGCCCGCGTTCAGTACACCAACCCGAAGCGTCAGCGAGGGATTCGGGCGCAACCCGCGTTCAGATCACCAACCCGAAGCGTCAGCGAGGGCTACGGGCGCAGCCCGCGCTCATAACACCAACCCGAAGCGTCAGCGAGGGCTACGGGCGCAGCCCGCGTCCGCTGCGCTAACGCCCCCGCGGACGCTTCGGGTCGGTACTGAAACCGCCACTAAGCTGGACGCCTGCGTCCGGCTTAGATGACGTTATAGATACCCCGTTCTCCCAAACCCCGCACCGGACGCACCCCCGTCATGTCGCTCGCCCCCCTGCTGCTCGCCGCGCTCGCCGGCGCGGGCGACCCGGTCGCCGCAGCCCCGGCCGCCGAGCCCGCGCTGCTCTTTCCCGCGGACGCCGAACTACGCGACGTGCACGGCAACCGCACCACGCTGGGTAAAGCGATCGGCGACGGGGCGATCGGCGAAGGGGCCGCTGAGACGCCGGAGGCCGCGGTGAAGGCCGTGGTGGTGGTGTTCGTCGGGACGGAATGTCCGTTGGTGCAGATCGCCGCCCCCCGTTTGCGGGCCGTCGCCGAGGACGGGGCGAAACGCGGCGTGAAGGTCGTGCTGGTGGACGCCAACCGGCAGGACTCGCTGTCCGACCTCGCCGCGTTCCGCACCCGACACGAGTTCGAAGCGGCCGGCGTGCCCGTCCTCAAAGACCCCGGCAACGCCCTCGCCGACCGGTTAAAGGCCGAACGCACCCCGGAGGTGCTGATCTTCGGCCCCGTCGGCTAGCGCGGACGGCTTCTAAAATATCGCGGGCGGATCGACGACCGTTACGGCGTGGGCTACGCCCGGGACGCGGCCACGCGGGATGACTTCGGCCTTGCTTTAGAAAGCGTCTTGACGAACGAACCGGTCGCGATTCCGTTCACGGAGGTCGTCGGCTGCAAGATCGGTCGGGTGCGCACGCCGGACCCGGACGCCGCGGTCACCTGGGCGACCGGCGCCGATGGGGCCCCCGGGGCGGCGGCGGTGATCTTCAAGAATTGCACCCCCTGCCACCGCCCCGGCGAAGCGGCTCCGTTCGCCCTGCTGGACTACGACGAAGCGGCCGGCTGGGGGCCGATGCTGGCGGAGATGGTCTCCACCGAACGCATGCCGCCCTGGCCGGCGGACCCCGCGCACGGCACGTTCAGCAACGACGCCCGCCTCTCCCCCACGGAGAAGGAAACCCTGCTGACATGGGTGAAAGCCGGCTGTCCGCAGGGCGACCCGTCCGCCGCCCCGGCCCCGCCGACATTCGCCGAAGGCTGGCGGATCGGCACGCCGGACCTCGTCCTGCCGATGGCCGACGAACCCGCCGCTGTGCCGGCCGAGGGGGTCGTCAATTACCGCTATTTCCGCGTCGATCCCGGCTTCACGGAAGATCAATACGTCGTCGCCGCGGAGCCGCGTCCGGGGAACGCCGCGGTGGTGCATCATATTATCGTGCGGGTGCTCCCGCCGGGCGTTCGCAGGAAGATCAACCCGGGCGACGCCCTCATCGGCTACGCTCCGGGCCTGCCGCCGATGCAATTAAAGCCGGGGCAGGCGTTCAAAATCAAAGCCGGATCGCAGTTCCTGTTCGAAATGCACTACACCGCCAACGGTCGGCCGGAGACGGATCTGTCGCGGGTGGGATTGAAGTTCGTGGACCCGGCGTCGGTCGGCGGGGAACAGAACCTCACGCTGGTCCGCAGCGAAGCGGTGATGACGCACCGCTTCGCGATTCCGCCCGGGGCGAAAGATTATAAAGTCGTCGCGAGCCGCAAAGCGCCCGGCGATTTCACCCTGCTGGCCCTCACCCCGCACATGCATTTTCGCGGGTCGAGTTTCAAATATGAACTCGCCACCCCCGACGGCGCCACCCGCACCCTACTGGACGTGCCGAAATACGACTTTAACTGGCAGTTGCGGTACGACCTGGCGGAGCCGCTGCGGGTCACGAAAGGCTCGACGATCACCTGCACCGCGACCTTCGACAACAGCGCCGGCAACCCCGCCAACCCGGACCCGACCGCGACGGTGCGATGGGGCGATCAGAGTTGGGAAGAGATGATGATCGGCTTCCTATTGATCGCTGCGGACTGAGGAGGCGGCGAAGATCGGATCTTCGGAAGCTCTGTTCTGAAGCTCTGTTCTGAAAGGGACTGGCGCCTGACGAGCGGGGGCGCCCGCCGAAGCTCCCCGGTTCCGCTACAATACCGGCCCGCCGCCCCCACTGCCGGACCCGATGCCTGATCTCGCCCCCGCCGCCGCCCCGTCCGACAGCGACGCCGCCGCTCTGCCGAACCGTCTGCCGGTGGTTGATTCCGCCGCGGAAGCCGCCGGCGGCGAGGGCTGCGACACGACCGAATCCACGACCACCACCAAGGCGAAGGGGTCCACGGAGGTCGGCAGTTATTTCGTCTCCAACTACCCGCCGTTCAGTCAGTGGACGGAGGACGCCGTGCCCGCGGCGCTGGCGGCGCTCAATGGATCGCCGCCGTCAGCTTCGGGGGAAACGGGGGCGGTCGACCCGTCGATCCCGCTGGGTCTTTATATTCACATCCCGTTCTGCCGGAAGCGGTGCAAGTTCTGCTACTTTCGCGTCTATACGCAGCAGAACGCGAAAACGGTCCGCGGCTACGTGGACAGCCTCGAAGCGGAGTTCGCCAAGCTCCAACACACACCCGGCGTGGCGGGGCGCGACCTGGAGTTCGCCTACTTCGGCGGCGGCACGCCGAGCTATTTAAGCAGCAAACAACTCCGCAGCATGCGGGACAAGCTGCAAACGCACCTCAACTGGGAGACCGCCCGCGAGGTCACCTTCGAGTGCGAACCCGGCACTTTGAATGAGGAGAAGGTCCAGACCCTTAAAGAGATCGGCGTCACCCGCTTGTCGCTGGGCATTGAAAACTTCGACGACACCATCCTCGAAGTGAACGGCCGCGCCCACCTCACCCCGGAATGCTATCAGGCGTGGGACTGGATCACCGCAGCAGACTTCCCGCAGGTGAATATCGACCTGATCGCCGGCATGATCGGGGAAACGGACGCTAACTGGCGGAAGAACCTGGAGGAAGCCGCGAAGCTCGATCCGGACAATATCACCGTCTATCAGATGGAACTGCCGCACAACACGATTATCTCCAAAGAAATCAAGGAGCAGGGCATCGACAGCCCCATCGCGGACTGGGACACCAAGCGCCGGTGGATGAACGAGACGATCGATTATCTGGCTGATTTCGGCTACGTCCCCAGCAGCGGGAACGAGTTCGTGAAAAACCGGGATGAAGACCGCTTCGTCTACCGCGACAGCCTGTGGCGCGGCGCCGACCTGCTGGCGACCGGCGTCAGCAGCTTCGGCCATTTCCAAGGCGTGCACTATCAGAACCTCGACAAGATCGACGACTATCAAGCCGCCGTCGAGGCCGGCGAGTGGCCGATCAACCGGGCGTTGGTTCCCACGCGGCGCCAGCAATTGATCCGCGAGTTCGTGTTGCAACTCAAAGAGGGCCGCGTGCACGCCCGCCCGTTCCGCGAAAAGTTCGGCGTGGACGTGCGCCAGGAGTTCGCCGAGCCGCTGAAGAACCAGACGGCCGCGGGTTATTTGAACGTCGACGGCGAAGAGATCGTGCTGACCCGCAAGGGGCTTTTGCAGACCGACAGCCTGCTGCCGGAGTATTTCGAGGAGCAGTTCAAACGGGTGCGGTATACGTGAGCCGGGGGGGGCGGATCACAAGGGCGATTCAACCACTTGAACGTCCACGACCAACATGCGTCGCAGCGATTCGACGATGGTGTAGCGAACAACCAAGCTGTCCAGCATGAGCACGCGGCGAGCGTCTGTTTCCCGGCCCTCGCCGCAACTGAACGGGTCGGATTTCAGGAGGTAATGAAGTTGGAGAATCCGCTCCTCGCGCCACTGTCGGAGTCGCGACCCGACGAGAAACTCCCCGATCTGCCGCTGTGCGTCGGGGGCGAACTCCAATCCGTATCGCTCGCTCATGCCGCCTCCGCGGTCTGGCGATTGGGCAGGCTCGCGAGAAGCTCCTCCAGCGAACAGGTCGGTCCGTCATAGTCTTCGTACCGGTCGAATAAGGCCCGCTCCTCTTCAGGCGACATCGTGCTGCGGGCGCGCTCGTAGCGCACCGCCTCGGGCTCCGGCTGGACGCGCATCAGCGGGTGCCCGTCCGACAGGACCAGGCTGGCGTACCCGGCGGCGCGAATCGCCTCGACCACCTCCGGCGGCACGACGATCTGCGGCGGGGCGGGCGCTGGGGACGCGGCGGGCGGGATCGGTTCGGCGGGCATCAGGCGTTCTCCGGCGGGGGGCGAAGAAGAGTCTAACCCCGCCCGCCGACCCTCGGTAGACTGACGCGGCGATGACCGACCCCGCCCCAATCCGCAGCGATCGCCCGCCGTCGCCGGGGGAGTTGTTGCCGGAAAAGTCGTGGGGGCCGTGGCATTGGCTCGCGGCGGTGGTGATCGTCGCCGTGCTGGTGTCGCTCCTCCTGCCCCCCGTCACGCAAAGCGGCCGTAGCGGGCGGCGGTCGGTCTCGCAGAATAACCTCAAACAGATCGGCCTCGCCGGGCACAATTATCATGCGGTCTTCGGGGCGTTCCCGCCGCACGCGGTGGATGGATCGGGGAACCTGTCGATCAGCGGGGCGGAGAACCCAGTTCCCTCCTGGCAGACGGCGTCGCTACCGTTTCTGGATCAACCGAAGCTCTGGCGGGCGTACGACGCGGCGAAGCGGTTCGACGATCCGGCGAACGCCGCCGTCGTGGCGACGGAGGTGGCGGCCTTCATCGACCCGCACCCGAGTTATGAAGGCCGCCACGCCGAGGGCGGGTTCGCATTGAGTCACTACGCCGGTAACGTGCGGGTGTTGGGGGAGGGCGGGGCGCCGCGGCTCTCGCAAATCGTGGACGGGACGACGCAGACCATTTATGCCGGCCAGATCGGCGGGTTCCCGAAGCCGTGGGCGGACCCGGCGAACCTGCGGGACACCGCCTTGGGGTTCGGCCGTTCCCCGCGGCAGTTCGGCGGGCCGTACTACGAAGGGACCGGCGGGCACGTGGTAATGTGCGACGGCTCCGTGAGGTTTATCAGCGAATCAATCGACCCCGCGGTCTTCGCCGCCCTCGGCACGCCGGACGGGGGGGAGGCGATCGAGGGGAGCGGGTTCTGAGCCGTCGCCCAGCCGGTCGTCGCCTCGTGCCGGCGGGCCGGTTTGCGGCGGCGGGGGCGGGGCGGCGACACTGCGGCGCCCGCTTCGCCTCGACCCCCACGCCCCGCCCACGCTCCCCCGCCGCCATGGCCGACCGCCGCGATCATTTCGACGACGACCTCCCGCCCCGGCGGCCCCGCAAGCCGCGTCCGCCAAGCCGTCGGGCGGCCGGACGCGGGGCGGGGCCGTCGGCACGTCGATCCGCGAGCCGGTCGGCGGGCCGCCGGCCGGCGAAGAAAACGGGGATGAGCGGCTGGCTGATCGCGGGGATCGTGGCGCTCTGCCTGACGCCGCTCGTGCTGTGCGGGGGAGGATTCTACTTCCTCTTCAACTCGGCCTATGGGCAGGCCCAGCAGGCGGCCCGGCGCAGCGTCTCGCAGAACAACCTCAAAGAGATCGGGCTGGCGGCGCATAACTTTCACTCCGTTTACAAGGCGTTCCCGCCGAAGACGGATCTGGGCGGGTCGCACAATCTGGCGCGGGTGATGGCGACCGGCGGCGCCGACGCCCCCCGCATGGCCTGGATGACCGCCCTGCTGCCGTTCGTCGACGAGGCGGCGCTGTGGAAACAGGTCGATCCGCAGGTCCCCTTTGACGATCCGGCGGCCGTGGGGGTGTACGAGACGCGGATCGACCCGTTCCTCTCCCCCGCGGTCAAACCGCCCGCCGGCGGGCTCGCCCCGGCCCATTACGCCGGCAACGTGCGGGCGCTGGGCGAACCGTTCGGCGGCCGCGTGAGGGACTACCGCGACGGGCTGGGCTCCACGATCTTCGCCGGGGAGATCGACCCGGTCAACGGCGCCCCCGCCGCCTGGGGCGACCCGAACAACCTCCGCGATCCCGCCGACGGGTTGAACGTCGCGGGCGGGTTCGGCTCGCTGTGGGAGAACCCCGGCGGCGGCGGCGGCGTGCACTTCGTCGCCGCGGACGGCTCGGTGCATTTCGTCTCCGCCGACGTCGATCCCGCCACCCTGCGGGCCCTCGCCACCCCCGACGGCGGGGAGGCGGTCGGCTCGTTCTGACCCGGCCCCCGCCGTTTCGGGCGCCCGCCGCTGGCGTTCCGGGCGGCCGGGACGCGACAATCGGCCCCGCCCCCGCTCCCGCCCCCCCCGCCCGTGAACGCCCTCGCCGAACTCGACTCGCTGGTGGCGATCTTCCCGGAACCCGCCGGCGATCCCGGGGACTCGCCCAACGACTCGTCCAACAATTCGCCCAGCCACTCGCCCAGCGGTCCGCTGCTGGCCGGGGCCGAACACGTCCCCGCCAGCGCCGTGCCCCAGCCGTACCGGGAACTGCTGGACCACGAGGCGCACATGACCGTCACCATGGAACGCTTCCACGGCGGGCCGGTCGCGGTGCGGGTGCTGGACGAGAAGTGGGACGCCGGCAAGTATTGCCGCAAGATCACCCTCGTCCGGGAGCCCGAGCGCCCCGGCGAGGCCGAACGCACCGTGCAGTTCGGGCTGGTGCGGTTCGATTTGTCCCATCTGGACAGGGAGCCGCGGGAGGAGATCCTCAGCGGCGAAACGCCTTTGGGCCGGGTGCTGATTAATTACGACGTGCTCCGCGAGGTGGAACTGGGCGCCCTGCTGAAGCTCACCGCCGGCCCCGGTCTCGCCCGGCATCTGGGGGTGCGCGAAGGCACGACGGCGTGGGGCCGGCTGGCCACGATCTTCACCAACGGCAAGCCGGCGCTGGACCTGCTGGAAGTCGCGGCGCCGGTGTGAACGACGTCGGACGCGTTCGGCGGGAACCTGTTTCCACGCCAACCCGAAGCGTCAGCGAGGGACGCGGCCGTTCCACACCAACCCGAAGCGTCAGCGAGGGACGCGGCCGTTCCACACCAACCCGAAGCGTCAGCGAGGGACGCGGCCGTTCCACACCAACCCGAAGCGTCGGTGGGGGACGCGGCCGCAGGCCACGCCCCCCCCCCACCGGAGACGATCGGCGGACGGCCCGCGCGGACGCGTCGGGTTGGTGGACTCCTGGCCGGTCGACGAAAGGCATGTGCAGCGCGTCGCACCTGTCGCCCGCCCCTCCGCCGGATAGACTGGTGCGTCAGGAACGACTCCCGCCGATCCGTTACCGTCCGCCCCGCCTCGCGGTTGCGCTCCCTGCCATGATCCAGACGACCACCCCCGAGACCGACGACCGCGTCCAACCCCCCGTCGCGGATCGGTACGACGCCGTCGTGATCGGCGGCGGCCCCGCCGGCAGCAGCGCCGCGGCGGCGCTCGCGGAGGCCGGGAAATCAGTGTTGCTGCTCGAACGCCAACCGGCCGGGCGGTTTCATGTCGGCGAATCGCTGATCCCGGAAACCTATTGGAGCCTCAAGCGGCTCGGGTTGGTGGATCGGTTGAACGAGACCGGGTTCGTCAAAAAATATTCCGTGCAGTTCGTCGGTTCGATGGGCAAGGAAAGCGCCCCGTTCTACTTCGATCTGGACGACGACGGCCGCCCCAATAATAAGGAGGGCACCCAGACCTGGCAGGTCGAACGCGGCTTGTTCGACCGCATGGTGATGGAGCGGGCCGAGGAATTAGGCGCCGTGGTCCGCACCGACGCCCACGTTTTAGACGTGCTGTGGGACGGCGAACCGCTGGACGCCGACGGCAAGATCAATACACACGCCCGGGCCGCGGGGGTGAAGGTGAAGTTCGGCCGCGGGGACGCGGCCTTCACCCGGGAGATCGCCTCCGACGTGCTATTAGACGCCACCGGGCAGACGGCGTTCCTCGGCCGCCGCTTGGGCACGATGCAGGCGGACCCGCACCTCAAGAAGGGCACGCTGTGGAGCTACTGGGAGAGCGCCGAACGCTCCGACGACCCGCGTGAAGACGGCTGCACCGTCATTATCCAGGGCAAAGATAAGAAGACGTGGTTCTGGTATATCCCGCTGGGCGACGGGATCACCAGCGTGGGCTGCACCGGCGATATGAGCCACATGTTCGGCCCGCACCGCTCCTCCACGACGGATACCTACGAGTCCGAGATCGCCGCCGCCCCCGGCATCGCCCGGCGCCTGGCGAACGCGACCCGCGTGCGGGACGTGTTCACCACCAAGGACTTTTCCTACTACAGCGGCGTGGGGGCGGGCCACGGCTGGGCGCTGGTGGGCGACGCCTTCGGATTTATCGACCCGGTGTATAGCTCCGGCGTGTTCCTGGCGCTGGACAGCGGCCTCCGCGGCGGCGCCGCGGCCGCCGCCGCGCTGGCCGCCGGCGACACGTCCGCCGCGGCGCTGGGCGCCTGGCAGCCGGAGTATAAGAAGGGCGTGGAGAACTTCCGCAAACTGGTCTACGCCTTCTACGACGAGGGCTTTAGCATCGGCGGCTTCCTGCGAGATTATCCGCAATATAAGAACGGCATCGTGGACGTGCTGGTCGGCAACGTCTTCCGCCCGGAACTCGACGAGATGTTCGAGCACATGCCCCAGAGCAAGCGGGAGATGGCGGCGGTTTGAACGGGCGGTTACGCTTTGGGCCCCTTCCTCGCTTGCGGTTTCGCGGGTCCGATGTCTCAGCGCCTCGGAAATTGGTTTCGTCCCCGGCACGGCCAACGAATGACGTTGACGGACTTCGTCCGGCTCCCGGAGAACCTGTCGGTCGGCTGCGAACTGATCGACGGTGTTGTCTGGCGCGAGGACCGCAACGCGGGCGAAACCCAGACCCCGCCCGCGGAGGAAACGAGCGGGAATCTTCGCTCCCGCCCCCATTCCACCTGCGAAGCCCGCACCGCCGCCCAGCTCGTCCCCTGGTCGGACGAACATCTGCCCGGCGGTGAGGTCGCCAGCGGGGAGGCCGCCGTGCAGTTGCCGGACCGGACAACCCGCCTCGGTGTGGACGTGGTCGTGTTCGACGCGGAGACCGTCGCCGCCCAACCGCCCCCGCCCGGCAAGGGCGAGGGGATGTTCGTCTGGCACGGCGTCCCGCGGCTGGTCGTGGAGATCGTCAGCTTTACCGACCGGGCCGGCGACGTGGCCGCAAAGATCGGGGAGTACCTCGCCGCCGGCGTCCCCCGCGTGTGGGCGGCGGACCCGATGCTGCAAACCCTCACCGTTCACCGCGCCGACGCCCCCGCCGAAACCTTCCAGGGCGACCGCGTGCTGAAAGACGACCCGGCGCTCCCCGGCCTGCGGGTGCGGGCGGGCGACCTGTTCGGAGGGTAGATCGTGTCGCGACGGAGATCGTCCTCCCAGCGGGACGCGGAACTTCGCAGCGGCGGCTTCCAGCCGCCGACTCTCGACCTGGACGGTGGGGCCGCCCCGCCCGCGCCTGTGGAACCGCGACCGTCAGGAAGCCGGCTCCCAGACGCTCCCGGTTCCCACCCGGTCCGCAGTTCGTCCCCGTCAGTCGTTGCGTAAGCCGTTCGCCCGCATCGGCTTCCGCACGGTCGGCCCCCGCGACAGGCCCTGATCGTCGTAGAGGTAGAGGGTCCGACGGTCCCCCCGCACCGAGGCGGGTGGGTGTCGGGCGTCTCGTGGGGCGAGCGATGCGGCCGACGTTGGTGACGGACGCCGTGAAACTCGCCCCCGCGTCGGCCGCCCGCGCAGTGGGTCGACGCGATCCGCCCCCGCCCGTCGGCACGGACGCCGACCCCGCCGCGCAGCATCCCCCGGGAGAGCCGCGCGCCTGCTTCACCGTTGAATCGTTTGAATCAACCGTGAAACAGGCGCGCACGGCCCCGGGCGCCGCAGGCGGGTCCACGGTCCGAGGCCCGGCGATCGCCGTGTGCCCGAATCCTCCCTCTCTTCCCCCACCCCGGCGCACACCCGCCGGCCCCGGCTTCAGTCGGGCGGGGCGGCGAACGATCCGCGTGATGCAGAACCCGAGGCGACAACCCGATCCGGCGGCCCGACCGCGGAGCGATCGCTCCGCGGCCGGGTCCGCCGCTGCGCGGTTCGAGCCCGGTTCGAACTCGGCTCGCCGCGGCGTCAGGTGTGACGCGGGTCGCCCGCCGCTACACTCCCGCCCCGCCCCCGGTTCGCATCGAACGACTCGCCGTGAAACTCCTCGTCTGGTCGCTGATCGGCCTGCTGGTCGTGCTCCATCAGGACATTTGGTTCTGGGGCAGCGACGACCTGCTGTTCGGGTTCCTGCCGGTCGCGTTGGGCTATCACGCCGCCATCAGCCTGGCGGCCAGCGCCGTCTGGCTGTTGGCGGTGAACGTCGCCTGGCCGGTGGACGACGACCTGCTGCCGGCCAGCGAACGGCCGATTCCCAAACAGAAAACGAACTGGCGTCAAGCCGGCGGCGACGACATGCAAGGGGCCCCCGCGTGATCGACTTCCTTCTTCCCGCATTGGCCCAGGCGGCCCCCGCCGCCGCCGAACCGGGCGTCTCCTCCGGGGCGATCTGGCAGGTCGTCATCATCGCCTGCTACCTCGGCCTGCTGTTGGCCCTGGGGCTGGGCGCGAGCCGGCTGTTTACCGGGTCCAGCGAAGATTATCTGCTGGCCTCCCACAGCATCGGCCCGTTCCTGCTCTTGATGAGCCTGTTCGGCACCACGATGACGGGTTTCGCGCTGGTCGGCAGCAGCGGGGAGGCGTTCACCGAGGGGGTGGGCGTGTATGGGTTGCTCGCGAGTAGCAGCGGGATCGTGCATTCCCTCTGCTTTTTCGTGCTGGGGGTGAAGCTCTGGGGCTGGGGCAAGAAATATGGTTACACGACGCAGGCCGGGTTTTTCCGGGACCGTTTGGAAAGCCGGAATATCGGGCTGGTCCTCGTGCCGATCCTGGTGGGACTGGTGATTCCGTACCTGCTGGTCGGCGTGATCGCCGGCGGGAAGGCGATCGAGGGGGCCACCCGGGGCGACTTTAGTTCGTTGGCCCACCTGCCGTTTATCAACGACAACGGCAGCATCGCCGCGTGGCTGACGGAACTGGTGGTTTGCGGCGTGGTGCTGACCTACGTGTTCGCCGGCGGGATGCGGGGCACGGCCTGGGCGAACGCCTTTCAAACCTGCGTGTTCATGGCGCTGGGGGTCGTGGCGTTTTATATTATCGCCACCACCCTCGCCGAACGGGCCGTGACGGAAGGCCGCGTGCAATACGCCGACGGGCCGAATCGGGGCGAGGTGCGAACCGAAGAGCCGACCGGGTTCCTCGATAGTTTGCAGATCATCAGTCGCGAGATCCCGAAGGCGAAGCGGGTGCGGGACAAGGTGACCGCGGAGGACCAGATCGACACCGTGGAAAGCCCCGCGGTCTTCCGCAAACGGGAGCGGCTGGACCCCTGGCGATTCGCCACCTATCTGTTCATCCCGTTTAGCGTGGGAATGTTCCCGCACCTGTTCCAACACTGGCTGACGGCCAAAAGCGCCGCCAGCTTTAAATTGCCCGTGGTCGTGCACCCGGCGTTTATCGCGATCGTCTGGGTGCCCTGCGTATTGATCGGCGTGTGGGCGACGACGGGGCTGGTGGGATTGCCGCCGGCCTTTCTGGAGAACCCCGGCGCCAACGCCAACGCGGTGCTGGGGGTGATGGTCTCGAAGCTGTCCGGCAAGGTGCTGGGCGGGTTTTTGATGGCCGGCGTGCTGGCGGCGATCATGAGTTCGCTGGACAGCCAATTCCTGTGCATCGGCACGATGTTCACCAAAGACGTCGTGCTGCACCACAGCCGTCCGGGGAAATATACCGACCGCCAGATCGTGTTGATGAGCCGCGGGTTTATCATCGCGGTGGTGGCCGTCACCTACGCCCTGAGCCTGTGGATGGGCGGCAGCACGCGGGTGTTTCAGTTGGGCATCTGGTGCTTTAGCGGGTTCGCGAGCCTGTTCCCGGTCGCTTTTTTGGCGGTCTATTGGCGGGGCTTGAGCAAGTGGGGGGCGTACGCCGGGATCCTCGCCGCGGCCGGCGTGTGGGCGTGGATGTTTTATCTCGCCGACTTCGCCCAGAACGACGAGTTCATGATCCACCTGCCGATCCCCTTCTACCGCACCGTCGAATTGATGCCCGTGACGGGCATGTTCCTGTCCGCCGGCACCGCGGCGTGGCTGATCTCGCTGGTCACCCCCAAACCGAGCGCCGCGACGCTGGCGAAGTTTTTCTCGGACCGGGCGTAGCCCGGAAGCCTCGACGTCCAAGAACTCAAGAACCAGACCTTCAGCGACCGACCCTCTTTGGTTCTTGATTTCTTGAACCTTGGAGCTTCACTCTCCCGTGTCCGAAAAACTCTCCCGCCACGTCTACCCCCGCCTCGTCCAGTTCGCTGAGACGGACATGGCCGGGATCGTGCACTTCGCGCAATTCTATCGCTACATGGAGGAGGCGGAGCACGCCTTCCTCCGGGCCGCGGGGCTGTCCGTGATGGATCATAAACCGGACGGCAGCATCGTCGGTTGGCCGCGGGTCAGCGCCAAATGCGGGTTCAAATCGCCGGCGTTCTTCGGCGATGAACTGAACATTGAAGTCAGCGTCCAACGGATCGGCGTGAAAAGCCTCACGTTGGACTACACCTTCACCCGCGACGCCCCCGCCCCGGACGGCCGCGACGCCGAACCGGTTTTAATTGCCGAGGGCACGATGAAGACCGTCGCCTGCACGTTCACCCCGGACCGCACCATGACCAGCGTCCCGGTGCCGGAGGCGTTTTTGGCACGGATCGAGGAACGGGGGAATAAATACCAACCCGAAGCGTCAGCGAGGGAGGCGGGCGCAGCCCGCGTCCACGGCGCGGACGCCCTCGCTGACGCTTCGGGTTAGTGTGACGACCCCGCACTGGAGCCTGCCATGCCCGCCGTTCGCCTCACCGACGTCTCTAAAACCTACGCCGCCGGGGCGGAGACGGTGGAGGTGCTGTCCGGCGCGACCCTCGCCGCGGAGCCGGGCGACGCGGTCGTGCTGACCGGCCCCAGCGGCGTCGGCAAAAGCACGCTGCTCTACATCGTCGGCTTGCTCGAACCGCCGACCGCGGGGCGGGTGGAATTATTCGGCGAGACGCCCTGGGACTTTGATGAGGGGAGGCAGGCGCAGTTCCGGGCGGAGCGGATCGGGTTCGTCTTCCAGGATCACCACCTCCTGCCGCAACTGACGGTCACGGAAAACCTGCTGGTCCCCGTGCTCGCCGGCCGCCAGGTGACGAGCGCGGACGAGGCGCGGGCCGCGGAATTATTGGACCGCGTCGGCCTCGGTCACCGGGCGAATCATCGCCCCGGACGGCTCAGCGGCGGCGAACGGCAGCGGGCGGCGTTGTGCCGGGCGCTGATTAACGAGCCCGGCCTGCTGCTGGCGGACGAACCCACCGGCAACCTCGACCCCGCCACCGCCGAGACCGTCGGCACCTTATTATTAGACTTGGCGCAAGACGCCGGCACCACGCTGCTGTGCGTCACGCACAGCGAGGCCCTCGCCGCCCGCTTCCCCCGCCGCCTGACGTTTGAAGGCGGCAAGATCACGGAGGCGGGCGCTCCCGGGGCGGAGGGCGGAGGGCCGAAGGCGGAAGGAACGACGGAGCTTCGCGCGTAAACTCCTTCCGTCCTCCCCCCTCCGCCTTCCGCCATGAGTTCCCTCCGCCTGATCCTCGCGTCGCTGTGGTTCTACCGCCGCACGCACCTCGCGGCGCTGCTGGGGACGGCGGCGGGGGCGGCGGTGATCGGCGGGGCACTGGTCGTGGGCGACAGCGTCCGGGCCAGCCTGCGGGACCTCACGCTCCAGCGATTGGGCGATGTGGACCTCGCGCTGTCCAGCGGGCGGTTCGTCACGGACGGGTTCGTCGACCGCCTCTCCGCCCCCCCCCCAAGTTGACGGCTCCGCCGTCACGCGCCGGGCCGTCGCCCCCGCGCTGGCCCTCCGCGCCGGGCTGACCGCCGGCGAGGGCGACGCGATCCGCCGCGTGGGCTCGGTCAATCTGTTCGGCACGGACGAGCGGTTGTGGGGGCTGCTGAACACCCTGGAGGTCGCCCGTCCCGGGCCGGGCGAACTCGTGCTGAACCGCCGCGTCGCCGAGGGGTTGGGCGTGGGGGTGGGGGAGGACGTGACGATCTCCGTGGAGATCCCCAGCGCGGTGCCGCGGGGGAATCTGCTGGCGAACCGGGACGATTCGACCGCCACCGTCCCGCTGAAGGTCGCCGCGATCCTGCCGGACGAGGCGGGGGCGGGGCGGTTCGATCTGAACCCCGCCCAGCAGATCCCGCCGGTGGCGTTCGCGGAACTGAACACGCTGCGGGACCTGCTGGACCTCACCCCGGTCCGTATCCGCGATCGCGCGGCACGCCGGGTGATTGAGAAGCCGGGCCGGGTGAACGCGGTGTTCGTCTCGACCGGCGACGAGGCGGCCGCCGCTCCCGACGCGGCGGAGCGGCTCACGAACGCCGCCCGCACCGGGCTGTCGCTGACCGATTTGCGGGTGAAGCTCGTGCGGAATGACGCGCGGGGCACGCTGTCGGTGGAGAGCGACCGGATGATCCTCGACCCGACCCTCGCCGCCGCCGCCCAGCGGGCCGCGCAGGTCGCCGGGCTGACGGCCTCGCCCCGATACGTCGCCTTGGCGAACGCGATCCGCCCCGTCGGCGAGAACCCCGACGACCGTCACAGCGCCTACTTCGTCGTCGCGGGAGTCCGTCACGCCGAGGCCCCGCAGGGCCTCGGCGTGACGGGCGACGGGATCGTCCTCAACGAGTTCCTGGCGACGGAGCAACTCGGCGTGACGACTGGCGACGCGGTGCGACTCAACTGGTATCCCGTCGACGACGGGGCCGACGCTCCGGAACGCAGCGAGACGTTCACCGTTTCGGGGGTCGTGCCGATCGACGGCGCGGCGGCGGACGCCACGCTCACCCCCGCGGTGAAGGGCGTCACGGACGCCGCGACCTTCGCGGACTGGGACCAGCCGTTCGAGATGAACCTCGACCGCGTCACCCCCGCGGACGAAACGTACTGGGACGATTATAAAGCCCTCCCCAAAGCGTTCCTGCCGATCGAACGGATGCGGAACCTGTTCCCCAGCCGCTACGGGTCGAGCACCAGCCTCTTATTAAACGGCCCGGACGGCGGGCGAATCGAAGACTTCGACGCCGCGGAGGAGCGGTTCACCAAGGCGCTGATCGCAGCGGTCGATCTGCGGGCGTTGGGTTTGGCGTTCGCCCCGGTCAAGGCGCAAGGGCTCGCCGCGGCGGCGGGGACGACGGACTTCGCCGGGCTGTTCGTCGGGTTCAGCCTGTTTTTAATCCTGTCGGCCGCGATTCTCATCGCCTTATTATTCCGACTGGGGCTCGAACGGCGGGCGAGCGAAGTGGGGCTCGAACGGGCGCTGGGGCTGCAGCCCGACCAAGGTTCGCCGGCTGCATTTGGCGGAGGGATTAATTGTGGTGGCGGTCGGCGGGGCGGTGGGCGCCGCGGCGGCGGTGGGGTACGCGGCCCTCATGCTGTGGGGCTTGCGGACGCTGTGGGTCGGGGCGGTGGGCACGCGGTTCCTGTTCCTAGACGTCACCCCGACGAGCCTGGCGGCCGGGTTCGCGATCAGCGTGCTGTTGGCGGCGGGGGCGGTCTGGTGGGGCCTGCGGGCGTTGCGGGGGACCAGCGTGCGGTCGCTATTAGCGGGGGAAACGCGGGGCGAAACCGAGTCCGCCGGGACCGCGGCGAAGTGGGTCGCGGTCGGCTGCGGGGCGGCGGCGGTAGGATTAATGCTCGCCTCGCTGGGCGGACTCATCCCCGGCAGCGAGGCGTTCGCCGGGTTCGGCTGGAACGTGCTGGCGTTCTTCAGCACTGGCATGTTATTGCTCGCGGCGGCGCTGGGGGCGCTGGGTTGGTGGCTGGCCCGACGGCCGGGGGGCGTGCCGCGGTCCAGCGTCTCCCTGGGCTTGCGCAACGCCGCCCGGCAGCGGACCCGCAGCGTCTTAACCGCCGGGCTGATCGCCTGCGCGACCTTCCTGCTGGTCGCCGTCGCCGCGGCCCGCAAAGATCCCGCCGCCGGCCTGCCGGACAGGGACAGCGGTAACGGCGGGTATTTATTGGTCGCCGAGGCCGCCGCCGCGCTGCCGTTCGATCCCTCCACGCCAAGCGGGCGAACCGAACTCGGCCTGACCGGCCCGGCGTTCGCGGCGATGAACGACGTGGCCCCGTTCCGCGTCCGCCCCGGGGCGGACGCCAGCTGCTTGAACCTCTACAGAACCGGGCTGCCGACCGTGCTGGGCGTGCCGGATTCTCAGATCAAACGTGGCGGCTTCAGCTTCGCCGACACGCCCGGCGACAACCCATGGAAGTTATTGAATAAAGGACTGCCGGACGCGGACGGTTCCGACGGCTCCCTGCCGGTCTATCCCGTGCTGGGGGACGTGAATACACTGCAATATAGCCTCAAGCTGGGCGTCGGCGATCGCATCGCGGTGCCGAACGAGGAGAACCCGACGGCGTATTTCGAGGTCGTCGGCCAACTGGACGGCAGCGTCTTTCAAGGCGTGCTGCTCACCGGCGCCGCGAACTTCGAACGCCTCTTTCCCACCAACGACGGCTGGGCCTACTTCTTAATCGACGCCCCCGTCGCATCAAAAACGGCGCTCGCCGCGGCGCTGGAGGGCCGATTGAGCGGCTACGGCGTGGACGCCGAACCAGTGGGGGAGCGAATCGCCTCCTTCCTGGCGGTGCAGAACACGTATTTATCGACGTTTCAGGCGCTCGGCGGACTGGGCCTGCTTTTAGGCACGCTGGGGCTGGCCGCGGTGATGCTGCGGAACGTCTTGGAGCGTCGCAGCGAACTGGCGTTATTACGGGCGGTGGGGCTCGGCACGCGACGAATCGGCGGGCTGGTGCTGACCGAAACGGCGTTGCTGTTGGTCTGGGGCCTGACCAGCGGCACGATCGCGGCGCTGCTGGCGTTGTGGCCGCACCTGTCCGGCCGCACCGCGGACGCCCCCTGGCTGGGCGGCGCCCTCACCCTGCTGGCGGTGTTCGCCGCGGGCATGCTGGCCAGCCTGTGGGCCGTGCGGGCCGCGGTGCGCACGCCGATCGTCGCCACGCTCCGCGGCGAATAACCGGTCGCGGCGCTCCCGGCTTATCATCCTCCCCCCACGCACTGATCGCCCATGTCCGGCCGCCTGGAAGGCAAAACCGCGTTCGTCACCGGCTCCAGCAAGGGGATCGGGGCGGGCGTCGCCGTCGAGTTGGCCCGTGAGGGAGCGGACGTCGCGTTGAACCACCGCTCCAGCCCCGCCGAGGCGGAAGCCGTCGCCACGCAGATCAGGGACCTCGGCCGCACCGCCGTGATTCTCAAGGGCGATATCGGCGAACGGGCGAACGTCGAACGCCTCGTCGCCGACGCCGCGGATCGGCTCGGCGGGCTGGATTTATTCGTCTCAAACGCCGTCTACAGCGCCCGCGAATCGTTCCTCGACGCCGACTTGGACGAGTTCAAAAAAACGATCGACGTCTCCATGTGGGGCGCCTTCTACGGCCTGCGGGCCGTCTGTCGGTTAATGCGAAAGCAGTTCCAAGAGAACGGCCGCGGCGGGAGCGTCTTGATCGTCTCCAGCCCGCACGCGGAGATCGCCTTTCCGACGGCGATGGCTTATAATATGGCGAAAGCGGCGCTGGACCAGATGGCCCGCACCGCCGCCGTCGAGGTGGCGAAGTACGACGTGCGGGTCAACATCCTGCATCCCGGCTGGATCGACACCCCCGGCGAACGCAAGTTCTTCTCCGAGGAGCAGATCGAAGCGGGAGCCAAAGAACTGTTGCTCGGCCGCCTCGGCACGCCGGCGGAGTGCGGCAAGGCGGCGGCGTACGTCCTCAGCGACGACGCGGCCTATATGACCGGCTCCACGCTGAGTCTCGACGGCGGCGTCAAGCTGCCGTACTGGAGCCGCCGCGAGGAGGGCGGGCAGTGAACGGGCGACGCAGATCCGCCGTTCGACCCGCCGTGCGCCTCTATGGTTGCGGGGTCGTCTTTCGCACGGCGTTCAGCACGTCCCGCAGCGGAACCGAAAATCCCGGCAGCACGTCGCGACCGTTCAACACGCCGTCCACGCCGATCGCCTCGTCCGGTTCGTCAACCGACGTATAGACTGCGGCCGTCGCCGTCGCCGGATCGATCTCCCACACCAGCGACGTGCCGGCGGCGAAGCAGTCGGTCCGCTTCTGCCGCATCTCCCGAGCCGTGTTCGAGGGAGACAGCACCTCGATCGCCAAGTCAGGGTAGAGGTCGGGATAGGCCGGCTCGCTTGGAAACCGGTCGCCTTCCACCTGCTCGTACCGGACGAACGCCACGTCCGCGGCGCGAACTCGGCTGCCGCTCAGGCGGAGAAACCCCTGACCGCCCAACACCCAACCCAACCCGCGAGATTCCACGAAAGCGAGCAACAGGGCTCCAAGCTTGAAGCCCATCAGATCGGTTTCGGCGCTCACGGCTCGCTCGATGAGGGTCCCGTCGATCAGTTCGCACACCCGGCCGGTGTTCCGCTTCACGCGGTCGATATCCTCTGCGGTCGCCGTCCCCGGAGCCGGATCGAGCACGATCCGGTCCAGCGGGATATCCCCGAACAAATCCGCCAGCGCCGCGACCGTGCGCAGCGTCGACGCAGCGTTCGGAGGCGACGGGGCGGCACGGGGCGGACGTTCGAGCGTGGCGAGCATGACGCGATTCTATCCGTGCGGGGACCGTGTCGGGGGATCAATCCGCTCCGGCGGCACACCGCCTACCGGGGTTTGGACGGTTCGTTTTGCGCCGCGTCGTCGCCGACGAAGAAGTCTTGGAAGTCGCCGTATTGATCGGCGGTGCCTTCCAGGTCGTATTCGCCGCTGACCAACCCGCCGGCCCAGGCGTGCAGACGGCGGGCGTGGGCGGGGCCGGCGTGGTGGGTGGCGACCTCCGTGGCGAAGTTCAGCAGGTCGTAGACCTTGCAGTTCACCGGCAACGTCTTCTGACGCTTTGCCGAGAGCGCGTTCGCGTTCGCCAAGCCGTACAGACGGGTCACGTCGCCGGTGGTTTGATGGAACCGCTTGAGGAGTTGCGTGCCGAGATCCTTGCGTTCGAACAAACCGTCGTGGCTCGCCCCGTCCGTGCCGAACGACCGCGGGCCGGTCGACCCCGGCGAATCGCCGCCGCCGGTCAGCTTGGCGAGGAGGGCGTATAACCCGGCCGCCTCGTGTACGCTGGCCCAGCTTTCGGCGGCGCTTTCGAACCGCTGCCGCAGCGCCGCGTAGCCCTCGTCGTTATTAAATCCGTCCAACGCCCGGCTGAGGGTGTAGGTCACCTCGTCGTCCCCTTTGCCCAACGCCAGTTGGCTGCGGAACGCCGGGGACTCGCCGATCATGCCGTTGGAGCAGACCTCGCGGAGCAGCGACAGATAAATACTCGGTTGCCCGAACCCGTCGATCGGCGTGCGGACCACGAACCGGTTGGCGAAGGCGTCCCCGGACACGTGGAACCGGCGCCCCACCCGCGGGGCGTGGTGACTTTCGACCACGCCGTTGTGATACGTCACGCGGTGGCCGTCGTAGCGATCCAATAACTCCCGCAGGTCGTCCTGTTTCACGACCGCTTTGGTCGGGTTGGAGACGGCCAGCAGCGAGCCGGCCCCGTGCTCGTCCCGCTCCACCACGAACCGCAGGCGATCGGAGGGGCTGCGGGCGGCGAGGCGGGCGAACACCTCCGCGTGATCGAAATAATTGAAGACCGACTTGCCGATGCCGAACCGCATGAAAAAGCTGGTCCAGAATCGACCGCTCGGCCGCAGCGGCTCGTCGTTCACGTACACGGCGCCCACTTTGGGGCCGCGGGTCCGGGAGGACCCGGCGTCGTCGCCCTCCTCCAACTCCACCCGCAGGTCGCCCACGGAGGTCACGCCGTATTCGATCCGCGGTCCCGTCGAGCCGTGCGAGCCCGTCAGGCTCCCCGACGGGCGGGGCGGGGCGGGGGCGGTCTGCATCAGTCCGATCCTTCGGGGCGGCCGCGGGCCGCGGCCGTGGTGACGATTGCGGGGGCGACGCCGGTCGCACCGGCGGCGGCAGTGTACCAAACCCCACCATGCTCGGCGAGGGCTCGCCCGGTTCGCTCTCGCACCTCGTCGGGACAATCCCTATCCATGACTCGGGATTACCGGTTGCCTGGCGGAGGGCGGAGGAAATAGTCTCGCCACCGGCGTCGGCGTTCGACGCTCCACAAGGTTCGTCGCTCATGCTCCCATGCCGCCTCGCCACGTCGCCTCCCGCGGGACCGTCGAACCGCTGTCGGTCAAGCAGGATTGGAAACTGCTGACGTCGGCGTTGAACTCGGCGAACTCGATGATCACCGTCGCGGACGTGCGGGCGGAGGATCGGCCGCTGGTGTTCGTCAACGATTATTTCTGCGAGTTTACGGGCTACTCCCGCGGGGAGGCGCTGGGGCGGAACTGCCGATTCCTGCAGGACGCCCCCGGCGGGCGGGACGACGACCAACCGGGCGTGCGGACGATCCGCGATCTGGTCGCCGCCGGCACGCGGGGCAAGGCGCTGCTTCGAAACTATAAGAAGGACGGCAGCCCGTTCTGGAACGAGCTCTATCTCTCCCCGGTGCGCACCGGCGACGGGAACGAGGTGACGCATTACATCGGCGTGCAAAACGACGTCACCGACCATCTGGAATGCGAACGCGAACGCCTGATCCTCGCCGAGGCGGTGCGGACGCTGGACGAGTCCGTGGTCATCACCGGACCGAACCTGGACGCGCCGGGGCCGGAGATTCGCTTCGTCAACGAAGCCTTCGAACGGATCACCGGCTACCGCTGGGAGGAGGCGCTCGGGAACTCCCCGCGGATGTTGCAGGGGCCGGACTCCGACGCCGGGGAGACCGATCGTTTAAAACGGCAATTGCTCGCCGGGGAGTCGTTCCGCGGGGAGACGGTGAATTATCGCAAAAACGGCGAGCGTTACGTGGTGCAGTGGACCGCGGCGCCGGTTTGGGCGCACGCGGTGCACGGCGTGGAGGGCGGCCTGTACGGCGGACCGGGGATGAGCGGGCACTCCGGGGGCCTGCGCTGCCCGGACGTGCAGGGCGGGCCGCGGGAGAAACCGCAGGGGCCGCCGTCGCACTTCGTCGCCAGCCAAAGGGACGTCACCGCCCGTCGGACGTTGGAACGCGAGGTGTTGGAGGGCCGCAGCAACGAGCAGGCCCGCATCGCCCGGGACCTGCACGACGGCCCCGCCCAGGACGTGACCGCGCTAAAGTTCCTCGCCGCGGTGATGGCCCGGCAGTTCGACCTCGACGCCGCCGACCCCGCGGCGCTGCACGCCGCCGCCCACGACGGCGACGGGACGCCCCGGTACGACACCCCCCAGGCGCTGGCGGCGCACCTCCTCGCCCAGGCGGACGACGCCGCCACCCGCGTCCGGCAGGTGGCCCGCGGGTTGATGCCGGTCGGCGCCGTTCGCGGCGAATTGACCAGCGCCCTCGCCCGCTTGGCCGCGGAACGAACCGCCACGGCGAACGCGGCCGCGGCCGGCGGGGCGGACGACGGAGAATCCGCCCCCGGGCCGGCGGTGACCTTCGAGGGCGCCCCCGCGGACGAACCGGACGCCCCCGACGTGCGGAACGAACTGTATCACCTCGCCCGGGAAGCGGTCGGCAACGCGATCCGGCACAGCGGGGCGGACCGCGTCGCCGTCACCCTCCGCCGCACCGATCAGTCGATCCGACTGTGCGTGGACGACGACGGCGTCGGCCTCCCGGCCGACCTGCTCGCCTCCGCCGGCCGGATCGAAGAACTGAACGGGACGCACGCGGCGTCGCCGGGCATCGGCCTGCGGAGTATGCGGTATCGCGCCGAGGTGCTCAGCGGATCGCTGACCGTCGAACCGGCCTCCGACGCCGGCGGCACGCGTGTCGTCTGCACCCTCCCCGCCCAGGGCCCGCCGCAGGTGCGAAGCCCGGAACCCTCGTGAGCCGGAACCCTCGTGAGCCGGAACCCCCGTGAGCCGGAACCCCCGTGAGCCGGAACCCCCGTGAGCCGCCCCGGGCGAGCCGCCGTAACCAACGCCGCAACCGGCGCCGCGATCACCCCGCGGCTCGTTCCGCTTCGAGGCGGTCCATCTCCTGCTCCAACGCCGCGGCCTCCGCGTGCACGGCGCTGGCGGCGACCACGCCTTTCGTGCGGGACACCTCCGCGGCTCGTTCCAGCGTCGCGGCGTGCTGCGCCTTCAACGCCGCCAACGGGTCCTTCTTCTTGAATAAACCGAACATCATGCGGGCCGGGGGAGAGAGAGAGGTGGGGGGACGCGACGGTCTCTAGCCCCAACCGCAGCGATCGTCCGTCGCCCACAGCGAATCTTCCTCCGGCCGGGAACGGTCGTCGGGGGCGTTCCCATCGACGGGGGCGTCCCAGTCGCCGGTCCAGTCGGAGAGGGCGCGAATCTGATCCAGCGCCTCGTCCAACTGCGGCACGCGCATCGCCCGACGGACGGCGGCGGCGTCGCAGCGGGCCAGCGCCTTCAACATCTCCCCGTCCGGGTGGGCCGCCAAACGGCGCCACGCCCGCGGCGACAACTTCCCGCCGATCCACCGTCGGCCCTCCGCCAACTGCTCGATGAACCACCGCGTCCGGTCCGTCACCAGCCCGTCCAGCGCCTCCAACGTCGCCGGGACCGGATCGCGAAAGTAAATCGCCCGACCCACGTCGTGCAGCAGGGCGGCCAGCAGGAACTCCTCGTCCCACGCCGTCTCGTGAGCGGCGAATGTATATGCCTGCAAGCTGTGCGTCAGGGCGTCGCCCCCCGGACGCTGGGGCGAACCGAGCTTCACGTCCGCCAGATCGTCCAGCAGCGTCCGGTAGGCGGCGAAGCGATCGTCGTCCCGGGCGGTCGCCCCGACCGGTTCGGTCGCCTCGGGGAACTCGGCCTGATGATCGAGACGGGCCAGTTCCGCGGCGACCTCCCGCGGATCGGGGATTTCGCCGATCCGCGGCCGGGCTCCGCAGATGCGGCGGGCCGCCTTCTGCACGGCGTCGGAGAGCGTCGGCTGCCGGCCCTCGCGAAGCAGTCGGGCCGCCTCGCGGGCGATCCGGCCCTGCCGGCGGGGGTTGTCGTGTCGGGAACCGGTCCGCGGGGAACCGGTAGGTCGGGGAGTCGCCATGACGGCGTCGGCCCCCGGGGCGGGGACGGTTGGGGTGACCCGCACCCTACGCCGCCCGCGGCGTCGCCGGCAACCGGGCCGGTTCTTCCCCCGACGCCCGCACGGGCCGCCCGCGGAGCCCGCCTCCCGACGCGTGCGGACGAGGCGAAGAGCGGAAGCGATTTGCCGTGCCGGGCCACGCGAAAGCCGGTCCGGCGGGCGAATCTGCCCCCGAGCGCCGACGGGTCGCACGGATGGCGCCGGCGGGGCGCGTGACGTATGCCAGTTCAGACCGCCTGGCGGCCGGTTCGTCCGGCGCAGCCTCCGAGACCGACCTAGCGTTCCGGACGCATGTCTCCCCGCACGCCCTTCCGCAGACCTTCGTCGTCCCGGCGCCCCGCGCCGCGGCGGGGGGCGGCGTTGACGGAGTTCGCCGTCTGCCTGCCGCTGTTCGGGGTATTTTTGGGGGCGATTCTGGAAGTGAATCACGCCTCCATGACCGCCGCCACCCTGCGGGCCGCCGCCGAAAAGGCCGGTCGATACGGCGTGATGGAAGGGGTGACGACCGCCGAGGTGAAAACCCTCGCCTTGGAAACCGCCGGCGCCGCGGTGCCGAGCGGAAACGTGCGGGTGTTCGTCAAAAACGCCGCCACGTTCGACGCCGGCGGGGACCCGGCGACGATCCCGACGGAGTCGCTGCCGAACATTGAGGTCCGCGACGCCCGCCCCCGCCAGTTGTTCCTGGTGCGCGTCGAGGTGACCTACGAAGACGTCAGCCTGATCCCCCCGTTCCTGCTGAAAGGGCCGGACGGGGGACCGAAAATCATCTTCGGACAGGCGGTGAACCGCCATGAATAACCCCCGCACATCACCTCGCCCCGGCCGCACCGAGCGCGCCGGCCGCACCGAGCGCACCAAGCGCGCCGGCCGCGCCGAGCGCCGGGGCGCCGCGTTCGTGGAGTTCGCCGCGGTCGCGCCGTTCTTCATCCTGCTGGTGGTGGCCAGTGCGGAGATGAACGCCTGCATCCAGCAGGCGCACCGGCTGTCGTCGGCGATGCGCGAGGCCGGCCGGCTGGCGTCGATGGACTGGGACGAGACCCTGCCGGGCAGCCAAACGCCGTCCCAGAAGGTCGAGGAGGACGTCCGCAACTTCCTCGCCGCGGGCGGCACCCCGCGGGAGGACGTCACGTTCGCCATGACGCACGCCGAAGGCGACACGCAGGGGGAGCCGTTCGACCTCGGTTCCGCCGACAATCGGCTCAAGCTGTTCACGATGGAGGCCAGCGTCCCCACGCCCGGCGGGTCGTTCGCCCAGATGTGGTTCGGCGAACGCCTGCGAGCCCGGTTCTCCTTCCGCGCCGGCCGCGACAGCCACCGATTTTGACTCCGGCCAAAGCGTTACGAGAAGAGGTGCTGACTCCCAGTGACCTGACGACCGACTCTCCCTGACTCCCATCCTGCCATGCGACGCCCGAACCTGTTCACGGACAACGACCCCCGGGTCCTCCCGCGATCGTCGGCCCGCGGCGGCCCGCGGCGGGGCGTGTTCACCCCGCTGGCGGTGGTGAGCCTGTTCGCGGTCCTGGCGTTCGTGGCGCTGGGGGTGGATGTGGGACTGATCTCGCTGACGCGGGCGCGGATGCAGTTCGCCACCGACGCCGCCGCCCTCGCCGCCGTGCATGAACTGTCGGACACCGTCGCCGAAGGGGACGACCCGAGCGCCCTGGACGGCGAAATGGCTTCCAGAGCCCGCGCGATGGCGGAGAAGGTCGCCGGGATGAACGACACGTTTGTCGATGCGGAACTCGACGTGCGGCTCGGGCGGCGGGTCTACGACGACCAAGCCGGCCGCTACCGCATCCAATGGGGCGCAGCGCCGTATAACGTGGTGGAGGTCGCGGCCCGGAAGGATAACCCGGACACCTCCGCCCCGGACGGGCAGATGCCGGCGTTCTTCAGCCGGATCTTCGGGATGACCGGCCACACGTTCCGCGTCTCCAGCATCGCCTATACGGAGCCCCGCGACTTGGTGCTGGTGCTCGATTATTCCGCCTCGATGAACAACGACAGCGAGTTCGAAGCCTTCGGCCGTCTCGGCGAAGCGGACGTGACCGCCAATATGCTGGAAATTTACGACGACCTCGGCCTGGACGACTCCCTGCTGCCCGACGAGCCGGACTACGTCACGCTGCACGGCGTGCCGCGGAACAGTACGCTTCAGATCCCGCACGTCACGCTCAAGCCCACCCCTTGGGGCGGGACGGTGACCAGCACCCACAAAATCGACCGCGTGTGGGTGAAGGACGGCGACGGCCGCTGGCGGAAGCTACGACGACGTGGGCAAGTCGCATACCTTTAGCACGAACAGTCACCGCGTCGCGGAGGTGCGAATCAAATCGTGGAAGAACGACAATGCGTTCGGCCAGTACGGCGAACGCCTCGTGTACGACGCCGACTCGACCCTGGACGCACTGGGTTTGGACGGCGTCTCCTATCCGTTCCCCGGCGGGAGCTGGAACGACTTTCTCTGGTATATGGAGAACACCTTTTCCGCTCACGACGCCGGCCAACTCTTAAAGTACGGCAAGCCGGGGCTGGTCAGCTACATCCTGGCGTACAACCCGCGACACGTCGATACGCCGACGTTGTGGAAGGCGCCGGCCCAGCCGTTTCACGCCATGAAAGAGGGCGTGACGCAACTGACGGAGTATCTGGCCGAACTGCGTTACGGGGACCACCTCGGACTGGTCAGCTACGACACGACCGCCCGCTGGGAGACCTCCGTCAACGATCCGGCCGAAAATATGGTCGCGGACGTCTCCGGCGACCCGATCACCCTGGACTACGCCGCGATCGACACGATCCAGCGGCACCGGCAGGCCGGGTATTATCAGGCCACCACCGGCCTGGGCGACGGCGTCAAGGAGGCCAAACGGATGCTCGCCCAACACGGTCGCTACGGCGCCCGGCCGACGATCCTGGTGATGACCGACGGCAACGCCAACGTCAGCCCCCCCGGCTTCACCCTGCCGGACGACTGGGACTGGGACGAACTGACGGACTTCGACGGCGACGGCGCCGCGGATTATACGACCGGCGACGTGAACAAGCAGTACGCGTTTTATCACGCCCGGGAGTCGATCAACGAAGGGGCCACGGTGCACACCCTCAGCGTGGGCGCCGGCGCCGACCGTGACTTAATGTCCGCCATCGGCCACGCCGGCGCCGGCGTGAGCGTGGACGTGCCCGGCGGCGGCTCGTCGGAAGAGAATAAAGAGTTGTTGCGGGAGGCGTTCCGCCAGATCGCCGCCCGCGTGCCCCCGCCGCGCCTGATGATCGACCGCGACGCGGAATAGCCGCACGCCAGTCGCTTAATTGCCCGCGCCGGCCGGTCCGGGCGGACGGCGGCGCGCCACTCCGCCAGCAGGACCGGATCTGATGTGGTGAACGGCCGCCGGGTCAGTTCTGCGGCGAAGGCGACCGGAAAGCCGGGCAGTTCTTCGCTCTGGTCGGCGATGACGTAACCCTCGCCGCCGAGGCGGCGGACCGTGATCTCGCCGCCGTCCCAAACCCAGACCTCCGGCACGCCGAGGGCCGCATAAATCGGCAGCTTTCGTACGCCGGGGCTGGTGATATCGATCTCTATGCTAAGGTCGGGCGGCGGATCGCCACGATCCAGATCCCACCCGGCGCCGTCCAAGTCAGACAGCGAGGCGACGAAAAATGATTCATCTCCTTCGAGCCCCCGATCAAGGTCCTCCCGGCTCTGCGTCACCGAACCGACAGATTTGATTGGCAGGCCACGTTCCTCCGCGAACGCGGCGATCAGCAGGACCATCAGCCGACTGATGGATTCGTGCAGCAATCCTTGGGGCATTTCGATCTCCAGCAGCCCGCCGGCGGGGCCGTCGTAGGTCAGCTTGACGTGCGCGTTCTCCGGCTTGGCCCGCAGGGCGACGTATTCCGCCCACGTCACCCCGCGCAACGTCGAACGCCCGCCCCCCGGGGCGTTGATCGAGCGATCGACCGGCGGCGCGGGGTCGCGACGAGCCGTGAGCGGCGGTTCGACGAGTTGCAGCATCACGGTCTCTTCAGAACGGGGGACGACCATTCTAACAGCACGGCGAGTCTAACAGCACGCCGAGGCGACGCTCGCAGAGTTTACTGCCGGGGATCTCGGGGAAGCGCCGCGAGGACGGCGGCCGGGGTCAAACCCTGTTGCCCCCAATCAATTGCCTGAAACGCCTCCCGCGTGCCCGGCCCCATCGGGAACCGCCAGCGGTCGACGAAGATCGGCGTCAGCTCCTCGCCGGCCGCTAACGAGGCCGCGACCAGCCAGTTCAGAGACTGCCGCAAACCACGTTCAGCGGCGGGGTCTTCGTCAGCGGCGGCGGGAATCGCCGGACACTTTAACAGGTGGGCGAAGAACCGCTTCGCCCAGGCGTCCCCGCCGTGGTCGGCGCGCAGTTTGAGCATCGCGGAGGCGTAGATCACCGGCTGATCCGAAGGACCGGCGACGCCCTTGAGCCGCGGCGCCTTCTCCCCCAAACCGGCCCCGGTGGTGAAGGCTTTGAGAAACCCGAGGTCCGACGCGGCGTACAACGCTTCGGCCGCCTCGATCTGCCTCCGCGTCCTGGGGTCCGGATCCCGACACTGCACGGCGTCCATGCAGACGTATCGCATAAACACCGCGAAGCCGGTGGTGAACTCGGAGTGGCGATCTCCGAACACGTAGTAGTTCCGCCCCATCTCATAGAAGAAGTAGTGCGGGAACGCCCGGGGGTCCTGCGAGACGATCTCGTAGTCAGCGCGATAGAACTTGGCCGCTTCGATCCCCGTGGCCCCGACGTAACCGCAGCCCACGCCGCAGGTGAGGCTGGCGTCCGGCACCGCGGCGATCGTCGGCTTGCCGTTGAGTTCTTTAAGCCGCTGGGGCGCCTGCCCGACCAGCGACGCATAATGCGCCCACCCGCGGTCCAGCCGGTCCAAAACCACCCCCATCACCTGGGGGTCGAGATCCGCCGTGGTCGTCAGAAAGACGATCCGCCGGCCCTCCCAGGGAACGAGCGCGGTCTCGCGTTGCTGCGCCGCCCAACGATCCGGGAAAAAGGCGAGCGGCGCATAATCGATCGGCTCCCCCGGCGACGCCGCCGCGGGCGGGGCGGGGGGCGAGTCCGGCTCCGCCGCGTCCGCCGCCACGGCGGCCCAGGGAACGGCGAAGAGCGTCAGGGCAAGGCGCAGAGGCATCAGGATCGTCCGCAGGCTGGTGGGAAGAAAACTCGATACGCTGGAAACGCCGCCCCCCGCCGACGCGGCGGCTTGGCGCTGAAAGGCGTTCCGAATCGGCTTGTTAATTCAGGCCGGCCTCGAACTCCGCGACCAAGACGTCCGTCGGCTCGTCCGCCCAGCGCGACGTGAGGGCGGCGGCGGCCGCGACGGGGAACCCGGGCAATTCGCCGCTCTCGGGCACGATTTGATACTCGCCCGCGTCCGACAACCGGCGGACGACGATCGCGTCGTCCGACCAGACCCACACCTCCGGCACGCCCAGGGCGGCGTAGATCGGCAGTTTGCTCACCCCGGGGCTGGTCACGTCCACCTCCACCGCCAAGTCCGGCGGCGGATCGCCGGCGGACAGGTTCAGCCGCCGCACCCCCCGCATCTGCGGGACCGACTTGAGGTAATAGCACTCGTCCGACTCCAATCCCCGGTCCAGTTCTTCGCGGGATTGCGTCATCGAGCCGACGCCCCGGTAGGCGAGGCCGCGTCGCCTGCAGAACGCGGTTATGAAATCGTGGAGCAGCCGGGACAGGGAATCGTGTTCCATTCCCAGCGGCATTTCGATCTCCAGCAGCCCGCCGGCGGGGCCGTCGTAGGTCAGCTTGACGTGCGCGTTCTCCGGCTTGGCCCGCAGGGCGACGTACTCCGCCCAGGTGATCCCCCGCATCACCGTCGGCCGACGCACCACGGCCGGCCGATGCAACACGACCGGCCGGCTCCCCCCGGCGGAGGCGACGAGCGGCGACGGCGGTTCGACAAGCTGCGGCACGGGAGGTTTCCTGACGGGGGAAGACGGCAGTCTACCGCAGAACCGCCCCCTTCCGGGAGCCGGCTCTCGGAAGGTCGCTCGACCGGATCAGTGACGATCAACAGAGACCGGCAGGTGCGCCACGCGGATCCTCGCTTGCCGTGTTGCGACGCCGAAGTGCCTCACTCGCCCGCGAAACCGCAAGCGCCCGTCGCACGCGCGAACGTCCATCGCGTTCCCAGCGACGCGATCTACAACGCCGCGATAATCGCGTCCGCCATTTCGCTGGTGCCGACGGCGGTGGGGTCGTTGCGGTCGGCTTTGAGGTCGTAGGTGACGTTCTTACCCTCGGCGATGACGTGGGCGACGGCGTTTTCCAACGCGTCGGCGGCTTTGCGTTCGCCGAGGTGGGCGAGCATCATCTTGCCGCTGAGGATCAGCGCGACCGGGTTCACCTTGTTCTGGCCCGCGTACTTCGGGGCGCTGCCGTGGGTCGCCTCGAAAATCGCGCTGTCCGGGCCGATGTTGCTGCCCGGTGCGACGCCCAGGCCGCCCACCAGCCCGGCGCACAGGTCGGACAGGATGTCGCCGTACAGGTTTTCGGTCAGCAGCATGTCGTACAGTTCGGGCTTTTGGACGAGCTGCATGCACATGTTGTCGATCAGGCGCTCGTTATATTTCACGCCGCTGGCGTCGATCCCGGTCACCTCGGGGTCCGGCGTGACGCCCTCCGCTTCTTCGGGCCACTCGAATTGGGCGCCGCAGGCGAGGGCCACCGCGCGGGTGCGGTCGTACCACAAGCCGTCGGTGAACTTCATGATGTTCGCCTTGCAGATGCTCGTGACCGTTTTGCGGCCGTTGTCGGCGGCGTATTGGAAGGCGTAGCGGGCGATGTCCCGGGTGCCGGGGTGGGAGATCGGCTTGATGCTCACGCCGGTCTGGTCCGGGGGCGTGCTGATCTTCTTGCCGGGGGCGTGCTCGTTGATCGCCTTGATGACCGCCGCGGAGGCCGGTTCGCCGGCTTTAAACTCGACGCCGGCGTAGAGGTCCTCGGTGTTCTCGCGGACGATCACGAGGTCGACGGGGACGTGTTCGTAATAGGTGCGGACGCCTTTATACTGCTTGCAGGGGCGGATGCAGGCGAACAGGCCCAGTTCCTGCCGGAGATACACGTTGACGCTGCGAAAGCCCTTGCCGATGGGCGTGGTGATGGGGGCTTTGAGGGCCACCTGGTTTTTGCGGACGGACTCCATCACGCGGTCCGGCACGCCGCCCTCGGCTTCGATCACCTCAATGCCGCAGGCTTGCTCGTCCCAGTCGATCTTCCCGCCGTGGGCCTCGATCGCGGCGTCGACGCAGCGGCGGGTGGCGTGGGCGATTTCCGGGCCGACGCCGTCGCCGGGGATCAGGGTGACTTTGTGCATCAGGACGACGTGGCGGGCGTGCAAACGGAAGGGGGGCGAACGGATCGGCAGGATACCGCCCGCCGCGGATCCTTGCGACCGCCGCGACCGCCATAGACGATGAGTCCGTCCGCTCGCCCGTCGCCCCCGCCGGAGTCCCGCCATGTTCGTCCCGCCCCTCTCCCGCCGTGCATTTCTCGCCGGCTCCGCCGCCGCCGGCGCCGCGCTCGCCCTGCCGCGCCGCGGGCGGGCCGAGGAGGCCGGCATGGAGGGCGTCAAAAACGCCGTCGTCCCGGTCCGCAAGCTGACGGACGGGCCGCGGCATCATTGGTTCGGGTACTACGACAAGCTGCAGTTCAGCCCGGACGATTCGCGGGTGTTGTCGAACGAGATCCTGTTCGAGGGCCGCAGCCCGACGGTGGAGGACTTTATCAAGGTCGGCTACGTGGACCGGACTGCGGACGCGGGGTTCGTGGAGATCGGGCAGTCGCTGTCGTTCGGCTGGCAGCAGGGCTGCATGTTGCAGTACCGGCCGGACGCCGCGGGGGCCGGGCACGGGGACGACGTGGTCTGGAACGACCGCGACGGGGACCGGTTCGTCTGCCGGATCAAGAACCTCGCGGCGCCCGACGCCCCGACCCGCCTGGTGGGCGAACCTGTGTACACTCTCGCCCCGGACGGGAAAACGGGCATCAACGCGGACTTCCGCCGCATCAACGACCTCCGCCCCGGCTACGGCTACGCCGGCCTGCCGGACCCGCACGCGGACGAATTGGTCCCGGACGAAAGCGGCGTCCGCCGCGTGGACCTGGACAGCGGGAAGGGCGAATTGATCTTCAGCATCGCCGACGCCGCCGCGATCGAACCCCGCCAGCCGTCGATGGACGGGGCCAAGCATTACTTCAACCACCTTTTATACAGCCCGAACGGGGAGCGGTTTATCGTCCTGCACCGCTGGCGGCCGAACGGCGGGAAGGGGGGCTTCCAAACGCGGATGTTCACCGTGAACGCGGACGGGTCCGAGCCGTATGTGCTCGACCCCAGCGGGAACACCAGCCACTTCATCTGGCGCGATCCGGAGCACGTCTGCGCCTGGAGCAAGCCGGACGGTCAGCCGTGGGGATTTTATCTCTACACCGACCGCACCGACGAGGTCGTCCCCGTGGGACCGAAAGAGATGCCGGCCAACGGCCATAACACCTATCTGCCCGACCCGCCGGACGCGAATTGGGCGCCGGGCGACTGGATCTTGAACGACACCTACCCGCGGGGCCGGGAGCGATTGCAAACCGTCTATCTGTACCACGTCCCGACCGGGACGCGGCACGACCTCGCGTCGTTCCACAGCCCGTCGGCGTACAAGGGCGAATGGCGCTGCGACACCCACCCGCGGATCAGCCGCGACGGACGCACCGTGTGCGTGGACAGCCCGCACTCCGAGGGACGGCAGCTTTACACGCTGGATATCTCCGGGATCGTGGGGTGAGTCCGTCCGTTCGCCGGCCGGGTCCGTCATTTTTGCCGAAGCCGTGATTCTCGCCGAAGTCTTCATGCCCGTTCGCCCGCTCTCCCGCCGTGGCTTTCTTGCCGGATCGCTGTCCGGGGCCGCCTCGCTGGCGCTGCCCCGCAGCAGCCGGGCGGACTCGCCGGGGGTGGTGAACGCCGCCGTGCCGGTCCGCAAACTGACCGGCGGGACGCAGCATCACTGGTTCGGGTATTACGACAAGCTCCAGTTCAGCCCGGGCGATCGGCACGTGCTGTCGAACGAGATCGAGTTTGAGGGCCGCAGCCCGACGGCGGAGGATTCGATCACCGTCGGCTATGTGGACCGCGCGACGCCCCTCAGCGAGGTCGGCGGCGGGTTCCAAGCGGTCGGGCGCTCCGCGGCGTTCAGCTGGCAGCAGGGCTGCATGTTGCAGTTCCGGCCGGATTCTCAGGGAACGGGGCATGGCATGCAGGTGGTCTGGAACGACCGGGAGGGCGACGGGTACGTCTGCCGAATCAAGGATCTCGCGGTTCCGGCTGGGCCGACCCGCACCGTGGCGGAGCCGATCTATGCCCTCGCCCCAGACGGGAAGACGGGGATCAACGCGGACTTCCGCCGCATCAACGAGCTCCGCCGCGGCTACGGCTACGACGGCCTGCCCGACCCGCAGCGGGACGAACTGGTCCCCAAAGACAGCGGCGTGCGCTCGGTGAACCTGGACACGGGGGAGGGGGAGTTGATCTTCAGCATCGCCGACGCCGCCGCGATCGAACCGCGGCAACCTTCGATGGACGGGGCGAAGCATTATTTCAACCATCTGCTGTTCAGCCCGAGCGGGGAGCGGTTCATCGTGCTGCATCGCTGGCGGCCGAACGGCGGGCGGGGCGGGCGTCGGACGCGAATGTTCACCATGAACCGCGACGGATCCGAGCCGTACGTCCTCGACCCCAGCGGCTCGACGAGCCACTTCATCTGGAGGGATTCAGAGCATGTCTGCGCCTGGAGTCGGCCGGCCGGCAAACCCGGGGGCTTCTACCTGTTCACCGACCGGACCAGTGAAATCCGCCCCGTGGGGGCCGGCGTGATGACGGCCGACGGGCATAACACCTATCTGCCCGACCCGCCGGACGCGAATTGGGCGCCGGGCGACTGGATCTTGAACGACACCTACCCCACCCCCCGCAACGGCGCCCGGCTGCAAACGGTCTATCTGTACCACGTGCCGACCGGCAAACGGACGAACCTGGCGTCGTTCCACAGCCCCCCGGCGTATAGCGGCGAATGGCGCTGCGACACCCACCCGCGGATCAGCCGCGACGGACGCACCGTGTGCGTGGACAGCCCGCACTCCGAAGGCCGGCAGCTTTATACGCTGGATATCTCCGGGATCGTGGGGTGAGGGGGGGCGATAGAACCGCGACCGTCGGGGAGCCGGCTCCCGGACGGTCGCGGTTCAATGCGTCACTCCGCCGGCGGGTTGTCCGCGATGAGTTTCAAGCAGTGCGGGATCGCGCCCCACACCGCCCCCAAACACTGCGGGATCGCGTTGGGGCTGCCGGGGAGCGAGAGAATCAACGCGTTCCCCCGCACGCCGCAGGCTTGGCGGGCGAGGATCGCGGTGGGCACGTCCTGCCAGGCGTCGGCCCGCATTTTTTCGGCGAAGCCGGGCAATTCTTTGTCGAGCAGCGGGAGAACGGCTTCGGGGGTCACGTCCCGGTGCGTCGGGCCGGTGCCGCCGGTGGCGATCACCAGCCGACAGCCGAGTTCCAGCAGTTCGAGGATCGCGTCCGCGATCTGCGGCGGCTCGTCCGGCACGATGCGGGCGTGGGGTTCCCAATCGTCGAGGCGCGTTTCTAGAAACTCCCGCACGGCGGGACCGCCGCGGTCTTCATAGACTCCGGCGGTCGCCCGGTCGGACACGGTGACGATGCCGATTTTGAGCATAATAAAAGTCTTACCAGCCCGGAGCGCAAGCTTCCGGCCGTCGGCGCAGCCGACGGGGGGCCGGGTGAAAGAATCCCGCTTGCTGCGCTCGCGGGCCGGAGCTTGCGCTCCGGGCTGGTAACCCTGCTCAGCGTTCGGACAGCGGTTCGAACAACTGCTCTTTGGGGCGGTCGTAGGTGACGGTGGTGTCGACGTGGCCGCCGGGGGTGTCTTCGAGTTCGCGGAGCTGTTCGATCGCGTGGGCGGCCCAGACGGGGACGCGGGCGACGCAGCGGGCGACGGCGCTGGTCACGTCCTCCTGATCGGTGATGGTGTCGCCGCCGCCGGGCGGGCCGTCGCCGTTGCACAACGCGGCGGTCGCGACGCCGTACAGATCCGCACCGCGGGCCGCGGCGAGGCGGGCGGCGAACACGTCGGCGCTGGGGGCGGGGTCCGCGGCGAGGACCATGTCCGCCTCAAACGCCACCTCTTCGGCCTCGGTGGGGATCTTGCCGGTCAGCAGGCGGACGAGGTCCGCGGAGAAGGACAATTCCGCGTTCGCCTCGGGCTGTTGGCCGTTTTTGAAGAACCGGGTCGCCGCGAACACCAACGGCAGCCGGGCCATCAAGTCGACCGCCTGGGTCCGCAGCGCCGCGGGGTCGGTCTGGCCGGCCTGGGCGTCGAACTCGCCCAGCAGACTGACCACCGTGCGGAGCGTCTGCCCCGGGGTGACGTGCAGGGGGAGTTCTTCGGTGAGGTTCCGAATGATCGGCGGGACCTCCGCGGCGCAGGTCAGCAGCGTGCGAAAGTCGGCGAGGTGATCCGGATCCGGCAGCGTGCCGTGGAGCAACAGATACGCCACGTCCGTGAAGGCCCCGGCGCTGGCGGCCTCGGCGAGGCGATACCCGCGGACGTCCGCGGAGTTCTCCCCCCGGCAGAGGGCCGTGTGCAGATGGGCGGACAGGCCGGCGGGCATGGGGGCGCGGGGGCTCGGGGCGCGTGGACCGGGGGACGAACGTCCACAGTCTGCCGAACCGTTGCAATCGTCGCCACCGGAGCGGCCGTTCGCTCCCATCCCCCGCGTCGAGAGACGCCTCAGCCCGCGGCGAGAGACGCCTCAGCCCGCGGCGAGAGACGCCTCAGCCCGCGGCGAGAGACGCCTCAGCCCGCGGCGAGGTACGCCTTCGAAATCGCGGGCGACCTGGCCGCTGCGCTCCTCCCAGGCGGGGCGTTTGACGCCCCAGCCGAGAGGGTCGATCGTGATCGTCACGTCGTTCAACATCGCGGCGCTGCGGGTTTGAATCAGTTCGGCGCCGACCTTCACCCGCACCTCGACCGGGCATTCGTCGCGGCGGCGGCCCCAGCGGCCGGTCAGGCCGGCGTGGCCGAGTTTGAACCGCACCTCGTTATCCGTCACGTTCAAGACCTTCGCGGCGTGGTCCTCCAGGAAGCCGCGCATCTTGTGCACCACCATCGACGCCGCCAAACAGGCCTGCACGGTCTGTTCGAAGCGGAAGCCGGCGCCCCGCGGGTCGGCGGCCCGGGCCTGCTTTTCGGCGGCGGCGGGATCGGTGGCGGCGAGCCGCTGGGCCTCCGTGAGCGCGGTCACCTTGTTCCGGCCGGTGTCTTTGGACAGATACAGCCCCGCGTCGGCCCGCTGCACCAGCGTTTCGACGGTGTCGCCTTCCTCGGCGCAGGCGACGCCGAAGCTCGCGGTGGGACGCGGCTGGCTGCGGCCGTTGACCTTCGTGTCCGCGATCACCCGTCGCAGGCGGTCGGCCCGGACGCGGGCCGCTTCCAGATCGGTCTGCGGGCAGACGACGACGAACTCCTCCCCGCCGTACCGGCCGACGGTTTCGCCGCTGTAGCACTCCGCTTTGAGCAGCGTGGTGAGGTGCTTGAGCACCTCGTCGCCCACGCCGTGGCCCCAGGTGTCGTTGACGGTTTTGAAGTGGTCGAGGTCCAGGAACATCACCGCCAGCGGGCGGCCGTCCTCGCGGCTTTCCCGCAGGGCCCGGGCGAGGCGGCTTTCCAACTCCCCGCGGTTGGCCACGCCGGTCAGGGCGTCCCGGGTGGCGGCTTTGCGGAGCTCCTTGAACTCCCGCGGGCGGCGCTGCTGACGGTTCAGGTTCCGGTAGATCTCCGCCACGCCCCGCACGGCGCCGGACGGGTCGGTCAGCGGGAAGACCTGCACTTCCACCTCGACCCATTCGGCGGGCTGATCGTTCCCCGATCCCGCGTCGCCGAAGCCGAGGTCGTCGGCGCGGCGGACGCGGGCGCTGCGACGCATCCTGACCGTCTCCGCCACCGGGCGGCCGGTGGCCAGCACGCGGTCCAGCGGGCGGGCGGCGTCCGGCAGGGGAGCGCCGTCGGGGTCGGCGAACTCCAGCGTGCGGCCGGTGCGGACCTCGCCCCGCACCTCGCTCGACCGGCGCCCCAACAGCTCTTCCAAGCCGGGGCTCCAGACCGTGCAGCGGAGGTCCGCGTCCAGCAGGCAGAAGCCCTCGTACAGCGATTCCAGCACGGACAGATACCCGAAGATGTGGCAGAACCGCACCGCCCGCAGGGCGGCGGCGGGGTCGGCGGCGGGGTCGATCGGGGCGAGCAAATCGTCCAGGGCGGACGCCTCCCCGTGGACCTGCACCCAGCGGTCGAGGTTGTCCAGAATCGTCGGGTCGTACCGGTGTTCGGTGCGGCCGGACAGCGCCTTCAGGGCCGCTGCGTGCGGGTAGCCGTCGCGGTACGGCTGGGCGGTGCGGAGGGCGTCGTAGGCTTCGCAGAGGCTGACGATCCGGCCGGGCAGGTCGTGCACCTCGCTGCGGTCGCCCCGGTCGCCGCCGTCCCCGTCGTCGCCCACCCGGGCGATCACTTCGAGGAGGTCGTCGCTGGCCCCGCAGGCTTGCAGCACCGCGGACCCCACGCCGCGGTGCAGGTCCATCAGTTCGGCCTCGTCGGTGCACAGCGGGCCGGGCTTGTGCAGGATGTTGTCCGGCACGCCGATCTTGCCCACGTCGTGCAGCAGGGCGGCGGTTTCAATCACGGCCAATTCCGCCCCGCCCACGCCCAGCCCCCGGGCGACGCCCCCGGCCAGCCAGGCGGCCCGGTGCGAATGGGTGAGGGTGCGATGGTCCCGGTGCCGCAGCGCGTCCACCAGGGCGTTCCGACAGACCGCCGCGATCGGCGCCCCCGCGGGCGCCCCGGCGGGCGGGCGGAGTTCGACCAGATCCATCAGCAACCGCGGCGAATCGGTCGGCCGCGTCGGGCCGGCGGCGGGGGCGGCCGCCGATCCGTCGCCCCCCGCACCGGCGGCGCGGCCGCGATTCTGAACGGCGAGTTCCGGGGCGAGCGGCGGCGGGGCGCTGACGGCAGACATACGTCGATCCGTGGGGATGTCGGGGGGAGAAGAACCGGCGGGGGGGAGCCGGCGGGGCGAACGGCGGGGCACCGGTCAGGCGATCTGAGCCGCCTCGATGCTGCGAACGGCGCCGGCAGGTACGGCGCCGGCAGGTACGGCGCCGGCAGGTACGGCGCCGGTGAGGACCGGGTGCTGTTCGCAGACGCGGCGGAGGGCGGCGGCGGCGTCCGTCAGTTCCTGTCGATCCGCACGGGCGGCGGCCAGTTCGCCGGCGGCGGTGCGGGTGGCGTGCTCCGCGGCGGCGGTGCGGTCGGACAGATCGGCTTCGCGGTCGGCGAGATCGGCTTCCCGATCCGCGAACGTCGCCTCGCGTTCGGCCAACGCCGCCTCGCGGGTGCAGAGGGCGGCGTCGCGGGTGGACAGCGCCGCCTCCCGCCGGGCCAGCGCCGCCGACGATCGAGCCGCCGCCCCGCCCGCCGCCGCCCCGCCCGCCGCCGCCTGGACCCCGGGCACGCTCTCCCCCGGCTCGATTTCCCCCGATGACGAAGGCAGCGCCGGGGACCAGTCCGCCACCGCGGCCGGGACCGCGAACGGATCGGTCGTCACGGCTGACAGGGCAGCGCCCAACCCAAACGGATCGCGGGGCGACGGGGACGAGGAAGGCGAGAGCAGTTCCGGAGCGAGCCGCGGGGCGACGGGCTCCTCCATGGCGATGCGGGCCGGCTCCTTGGCGTTTGCATCGAGAGGCGAGACGGCGGGCGAGGCGGGAGGCGAGGCGGCAGGCCCCGCCGGCTCCTCCACAAGTTCGGCAGCGTCCGACTCGGCGTGGTCCGACTCGGCGTCGTCGAGAGCAGCCTCGTCCAGCTCAGTGTCGTCCAGTTCGGCCTCGTCAAGCTCAGCGTCCGCGTGATCCAGATCGAACGTCTCGTCGCGGCGGCGGCCATCCTTGCCGAGGTCGCCCAGCGGGCCGCCGTCGGACACGTCCACGCCGCGGCCGGGGTCGGGGAACGCTCCGAGGTTCAACCGGCTGAGCAATCCGAAGTCCCGACGCATCCCGATGCGGATCGCCGGGCAGGCGCCGGCGGCGGCCTCGGCGGCGGTGACGGCGCTGAGGACCGCCCGGTGCCCGCGGATCGACCGGCCGCCGCTGGTTTCGTCCGCGACGGCCGACGCCGCCGCCAACGCGGCGTACGCGGCGTTCGCCGTCATCGCCACCGCCCGGCCGGCCGGATCGGACCGGTTGCCGTCGGCGGAGGGGTCGGGGCAGGTCGCGCCGCTGGCGTCGGTCTCGCCGCGGCCCAAGCGGGCGACGGTGGCGACGATCACATCTTCGGCGGCGGTCAGGTCGCGGCGGGACACGGCCTCCCCGGCGGCGACTTTCGCAGCCGGACGGAGGGCGCGGCGGACGGCCTCCCCGCACCCGAACGTCGAGGGCATCCCCGGTCCGTTGGCGGCGGGCAGGCAGCGGCGGGCCGCCCGGGCGGCGCAGCGGTGGGCGTAAGCGACGACCGCCCGCAGCGGCAGCGCCTTGAGTTCGTCGCCGGTCGGCAGAGCGGACATGGCAGCGGCGGAGAGGAGGCGTGGTGAGGATTCAATCAGGGCGAGCCCGTTTTCCACGGGGTCGACGTCTCGACCGTATGTCGCGTCCGCCGGACGCGCCGGACGGTTCGCCGGACCGACGCGGGGCGGGGCGGGACCGCGTCGCGCCGTTCCCGGCAACCGGCGCCACCGGCGCGGCGTCGGATCGTTCGCCCACGGACCGTCCCGTCGCGGCCGGCGTCGTCGCGCGTCCCGCCGCTCCGCGACCTACTCCTTCAGCGACCCGGTTCCTCCGCGGCCCGCCCCGCCCCTGCGGCGGGCTCCGCTCTCGACCCGCGTCCTCCCCCGTGCCGCCGTCCCCGCGGCTCCTGCTTCTCCCGCCGACCGTCTCCCATGACCGCCGCCGCCCCCGTTCGCTCCGCCTTCCGGCCCAAACCCGAACGGGCAGGGTACGAAGGTCGTTCCACCTACGACGATCTGCTGGACGACGTCGCCGCCGGTCCGCCGGCGCCGGCGGACCCGGCCAAGCTGGACGCCTACATGAACTCGGTGGCCGAGGTGCAGGCCGGCGACCTCGCTTCCCGTCGGCTGTTGGCCCTGACCTCCTCGGAGGACTACGACATGCGGGAGGTGGTTCGCTGCGTGGAGTGCGATCCGGCCCTGACCGCGAAGCTGTTGCGAGTGGTCAACGGCGCCCGGTACGGGCTGCGGCACCGGGTGACCGGGGTGCGGCGGGCGGCGGCGTACGTCGGCCGGAAAAGCCTGCGATTGTTGGCGGTGACGTTCAGCCTCGCGGACCGGTTCTCCCCGGACAAACCGTTGCACGCGGCGGTGTGGCGGCGGGCGGTGGTCAGCGCCGCGGCGGCCGCGGAGTTGGCCAAGGGCGACCAAACGCCCGCCGCGGACGAGGCGTACACCGCCGCGCTCCTCAGCGACCTCGGCGTGATGTTGCTGGGCGGGTACGACCCGTCGGCTTACCCGGGGGTGCACGCCCGGATGCCGCACGGCCCGCCGTTGCTGTTGGAAGAGCGGGAGCGCTTCGGCACCGACCACGCCGAACTGGGCGGGCGGTTCCTGTCGAAGTGGGGGCTGCCCAAAGAGCTGGCGAACGCCGCCGCCGGGCACCACCTGGCCGTGAACGCGGACGGGTCGGACGGGGCGCGGCCGGCCCCGCTGGACGTGGTCGTGCGGGTCGCGGATCGCCTCGCCGAAGCGGTGTTGCAGCCGCTCGAAGAGAACGTGCAGGCCGCGGAGGAATTGGTGCGGGAGTGGTTTCCGGGGCGCCCGATCGGCCGGATCCTCGCCGGCGTGCTGAACGCCAGCGCCGAGGACGCGGACCTGTACCCCGGCATCGCCGCCCCGGACAAACTCACCACCACCGCCGCCTGGGCGGAGCACCTCAACTGCCCGGAACTGACCCTCGCCGCCGCCCGTCCCCAGATCCTCGCCGGCGTGCCCACGATGCTCGCCGGGATGCGGTGAGGAGCCGGAACCGCCCGGGCGTCGAGCGATCAAGCGTCCGGGACGCTTGGAGCGTCCGGGACGCTGCGTTCGCTCTGTCGTTCCGAACGGGCGCCGGCGAGGGCTCGCCCGCCGTCACGCCCGGCCCCTCTCCCCGAAGCGAGAGGGGGGAAGCGCGGGTCCGCCCCGATCATTCCCCCGCGGCGTCCCCCTCCGCCAGCGTCGCCACGTGGCCGAGCACCCGGCCGTGGACGCGGTGCAGGATGGCGTCGGTCCACGCCGCCCAGTACGGCTGCGGGGCCATCTTCGTGCGGCGCCAGGTCGTGCCGGTCAGCCGGGTGCGACCGCCGGGCAGCGGTTCCAACAAGAACTCCCCGCGGACGCTTTCGAACGTGCCGTGCAGGTGCGGCGGGGAGATCTCCGCCCACGGGTGCCACTCGACCATCGGCGCCGGCTGACTGGTGACGTCGAACGCCAACCGCCCGGTTCCTGATTCCGACCCCGAGCCGTTCGCCCCCGGCGGCTCCCAGGCGGTGATCGGTTCGACGAAGGCGCCGGTGCTGAACCGGCAGTGGCGGATCGCGCCCACGCCTTCCCCCTCGATCACGGCGCCCACCGGGTAGGCGAGGCCGGTGTCGAAGTACCACTCCTCCGGCGGATCGAGTTCCGGGAAGGCGATCACCCGCTCCCACACCGCCGCGGGCGGGGCGTTCACGATCACGCTCGTGACCACCGGACGCACCGGGGCGGCCTCCGCGGGGGCGATCACGCTGCCCAACGGGGCGAGCATCAAACAGGCGGCGCCCCGACCGTCGAACCGCGGCCCGCCGCCGGTTCGGGTGGCGTTGGCGATGCCGGCGCCGATCAGCCCGCCCACCAGCGCCAACGGGATCGCCAGCGGCAACGCCATCGCCAGACAAACGATCCCCTCCCACGCGACCACCAGCAACCCACCGTAGGAGGCGAACGCCGCCAGCGCCGCGGCGCCCATCGTCGCCCCCGTCCCGACGCGGTCCACGGCGTTCGCGCAGAACCCCGCCACGGCCCCCACCAGCACCGGCGTGAGGAAGAACAGCGGCGCCCCATAATCCTTCAGCACGTACACGCAGGCGAACACCATCGCCACCGTGTAGATCGGCCCGAACAGCACGCCGGCGACCGTCCACATCGCCGCCCGATTGCGATCCGCGACGGTGCCGTCCGGATCGCCGCCGGGACCGCGCGGGGGCTCCGCCGGCGCCAGCGGTTCTCCCCCCGGCGGGGCGATGCCGAGGAACGCGATCACCGCGAGGTTCAGAAACGGGGCGAGGCTCAGCAGGCCCAACCACGGGCTGATCCCGCTGGTCGCCGCCCGGCGGACGCTCATCACGGCGCACACGTACACGAACGGCAGCGTCCAGGTAACGTACAACGGCGCCGCCCCGCCGCCGAGCCGGCTGAACTCCTCCAGCCGATCGGCCGACGGCGACAGGAACTCCAGCACGCCCAGCATCCGCCCGCTGGTCGCCGCGACGAACCCCGCCTCCGCCGCATACTTCAACGCCGCTAACCCAAACCCCCACGCCAGATACGCCCCCCGCGAGACCGGCCCGGACACGGCGAGGGGATTCGTCATTGCATCACGGGGCGGACGGAGCAGCGGGTGGACGGGAACCGAGACCCGAACCGTCCGCGGGGCGGGAGGTTCATCCTGCCGACGGGTTCATCCTGCCGACGGGTTCATCCTGCCGACGGGTTCATCCTGCCGACGGTCGCTTGCGGTTTCGCGGGTCGCTTCCCGGATCGGAGTCCGCGAAACCGCCAGCGACGGCGGCGTGGGGCTTAGGCCAACCCCAGCGCCCGCAACACGGCGGGGGTGTCGGACAGGTCGTCCAGCGTCACGTCCGGGTCGCAGGCGGCCAGCTCCGCCCGGGAGTAGCCGCCGGTCGCGACCGCCAGCGTCTTCGCCCCGACCGCCTTGCCGCACGACACGTCCGCGGGGGTGTCGCCGAGCACCCACACCGCATCCGCCCCGTTTCGGACATCCGGCGGCAGCGCCGCGACCGCGGCCCGCGCCACGTCGTTTCGATCCGGCGAGTGATCCCCGTACCCGCCCACCGACAGGTCGAAGTACCGGGCCAGACCGAAGTGCCCCAGCTTCGCCGCGGCCCCGGCGGCGAAGTTGCCGGTGAGCAGCCCCAGCGTCACGTCGGTTCGCCCGGACAGTTCGTCCAACAACGCCCGCACGCCCGGCAGCACGCGACCTGCTTGGTCGGCCAGCGCCCCCGGCAGCGCCGCGAGGTAGGCGTCGCGGAAGGCGGCGTGGCTGTCGGGCGTGTGCTCCGCGTCGTGGGCCTGGTGATAGGCCCGGCTGATAGCGGTGTCCGTCCGCCCGGCGAAGGGGATGTTCAGTTCGTCACTGACGAACCCGAACGCCGCGGTCGCCGCCGCCGCCATCGCCGGCCCCCCGGACCCCGCCCGCAGCAGGGTGCCGTCGATGTCGAACAGGAGAGCGTGCATGGGCATGTGGGATTGGGGATGTGGGATCAGGGATGTGACGACGGACGAGCCCGCGACCGGCGGCTGCACATCCCACATCCGCCATCCCACATCCGCCATCCCACATCCGCCATCCGCTCACGGTTCCGCCGACTCGCCCAGCACCTTGCGCAACCGCCGCAGCGCCCGCAGGTGCCGCATCCCCGCGGCCGGTTGGGAGAGGCCCAGCGCCTGGGCGACCTCGCTGTTGCCGAGTCCTTCGATGTGCCGCATCAGGAGCAGGTCGCGGTCGTCCTCGTTCAGTTCGTCCAGCGCGGCGACGAACTTCTCCTCCAGCTCTTTGCGGATGGTCGCCGCGGCGGGGGTCAGTTCGGCGTCCTTCAATTGGGCCGCCAGCGCCGACCCGCTGTCGTCGTCGCCGGGCCGTCCCTGCAACGATTGCTCGCGGTCGACGCTGCGCTTCGCCGCGGCCCGGTGGCGGCGGTGCATGTCGATGATCCGGTCGCGGGCGAGTTGCCGCAGCCACAAATGAAACGGCATCGATCCGTCCGCCAGGAACGTGTCCAGCCGCTTGTGGGCCTCCATCAACACGTCCTGCACGACGTCGCTGGCGTCCACCCGGCGCTGCACCTGCCGGTCCAACCGCATGCGAACGAGCCGTTCCAGGCTCCGCCGATGGCGGTCCATCAGATCGTTGCGGGCGTCGGTGCGGGCGGCGCCGTCGTCGCCCCCTTCCGGCTTGGCCGCATCGGCGAGCAGTTGCTGGGTCTCGTCACTGTTGGGCCACATTCGACGAAGTGGGAGGTGGGATTGGGGACGTGGGATGTGGCCGGACGACGCGGACCGTACCAGATTGTGACATCCCCCATCCGACATCCCAAATCCCAGATCAATCCAGTTTCGCCCCGCGGAGCCGCAACGCGTTGCCGATGACGCTCACGTCGCTGAACGCCATCGCCGCGGCGGCGAGCATCGGCACGACGCTGACAGCGGCACGCCGAACAGCGCCGTCAGCAGGCCGGCCGCCGCGGGGATCGCACAGGCGTTGTAGACGAGGGCGAGGGCGAGGTTCTGACGGGCGTTGCTCATCGTCGCCCGGCCCAGCCGCACGGCCCGGGCGACCGCGGCCACGTCTCCGCCGACCAACGTCACGTCCGCCGCCCCGATCGCCACGTCGGCCCCGCCGCCCACCGCGCACCCCACGTCCGCGGCGGCCAGCGCCGGGGCGTCGTTCACCCCGTCGCCGACCATCATCACGCTTTTCCCCTGCGATTGCAGGGCGAGCACCGCATCGTGCTTGCCCTCCGGGGAGACGCCGGCGGTGACGTTCGCCGGGTCGATCCCCACCTGCTCCGCGACGGCCGCCGCGGTCGCGGGGTCGTCGCCGGTGAGCATCTGCACGGACAGGCCGAGGGCCTGAAGATCGGACACCACCTCGGCGGCACGGTCGCGGATCGGGTCGGCCACGCCCAGCAGGCCAATCAGCCGCGGCGTCTCCCCGAGAACCGGCGAGGCGGCGACGAACACCACCGTGCGGCCCGCCGACCGCAGCGCATCCGGGTCGGCGGGAAGATTCGCCAGCGACACGCCCGCCCCCGTCAGCAGCGCCCGCGAACCGACCAACGCCGCCCGGCCGTCCACCGTCGCGGTCACGCCCCGGCCGGTGACGGAGGCGAAGTCCGTCGCGGTCGGCACGCTTCGTGTTCGCTCCTCCGCGGCGGCGATGACGGCGGCGGCCAGCGGATGTTCGCTCCCCCGTTCGACGGCCGCGGCCACGCCCAGTAGTTCCTCTTCGCCCACCCCGGGGGCCGGCACGATCTCCGTCACCCGCGGCGCCCCCTCCGTCACCGTGCCCGTCTTGTCCAGCACGACGGTGTCGACTTCGCTCAACGCTTGCAGCGCCGCGGCGTCGCGGACCAGCACGCCGGCCTTCGCGCCGCGGCCGACGCCCACCGTCACGCTCATCGGGATCGCCAGCCCCAACGCGCACGGGCAGGCGATGATGAGCACGCTCAGCGCCCCCACGGCCCCCACGGCGAGGCGGTCCGGGCGGTCGGAGAGCAGCGACCAGCCGGCGAACGACAGCGCCGCGCACAGCACGACCGTCGGGACGAACCACGCGGCGACGCGGTCGGCGAGGTCCTGCACCGGCGCCCGGCTGCGGCGAGCCTCGGCGACGAGCGTGACGATCCGGGCCAGCGCCGTGTCCGCCCCGACCCGCTGGGCCGTCATCGTGAACGACCCCGTCCCGTTGACCGTCCCGCCGGTGATCGCATCGCCCGGGGCTTTGCGAACCGGGGCCGGCTCCCCGGTGAGGAGCGATTCGTCGACGTGCGAACCGCCCTCCAACACCGTCCCGTCCACCGGCGCCGCCGCCCCGGGCACCACCCGCAGCACGTCGCCCACCCGCACCGCCGACAGCGGCACCTCTTCTTCGACCCCGTCGTCGCCGATCCGCCGGGCCGTGGCCGGGGCGAGGTTCATCAGGTCGCGAATCGCGTCGCCGGTCCGACGCCTCGCGCGGCGTTCCAACACCTGCCCGAGCAGCACTAACGCCACGATCGTCACCGCCGCCTCGAAGTACACCGGCGGCAACACGTTCCCGTCGGAACCGCCCTCCCCGAACGCCTCCGGGATTGCGTCCGGCAGCAAGGTGGCGACGATGCTATACAGCGTCGCCGCGGCGACGCCCAGCCCGATCAGGGTGAACATGTTCGGCCGCAACGGCCAGAGCTACTTCACCCCCCGCGCCAGAATCGGCCAGCCCGCCCACAGCACGACCGGCAGGGTGAACGCCAATTGCAGCAGGCGATTGGTCGTCGCGGAGAACCAGTCGTCCACCGGCAGGCCGACCATCGGCCCCATCGCGAGGATCAGCACCGGGGCGGCGAGAACCGCGGCGAGCGCGAACCGCCGGGTGATCGCGGCGAGGTCCCGGGCATTTTCGTCCCCGTGGCCGTGCCCGTCGCCCGGGCCGTGCGCTTCGTGAAGGGCCGGTTCCTCGATCAATTCGAGATCCATGCCGCACCGCGGGCAGTCGCCGGGGGCGTTGCGGAGGACGGCCGGGTGCATCGGGCAGGTCCAGCGTCCGGCCGCGGTGACGCGACCCGGCGGCGAACCGGCGAGGCCGGCGGCGGGGTTCTCCGGCACGCCGTCGTCCGCTCCGCAGCAGGACCCGCACGCCGATTTCGCGGGAACCGGCGCCGGCGCCGGGCGAGCGTCGAGCGTGGGGAGGACGGGGGCGGCGGGCACGGCGGCGGTGCAATTCAGTACGGAACGAGCGAAGCGAACCGCCATCGTAGAACCGGCCCGGCCCACGGGAATCAGGGCGTTCCCCCGGCGGAGAGCGAATCGCAACGAGCCTCGCCGACCGGCTGCAAGGGCGTCGCCGGCGTCCGGGGCCGCGGGGTCGTTCGTCCGCGGCCATGCCGATCGCTTTCATGCCGTATTCCGCGGCGATCTTCTCCGCCGCGGCTTGGGCCTCGTCTGCATGACGGCTGACGAGGCAGACGTGCGCCCGGCGGACGCCGACCCCGCGGCCATCGCCTCCCCCAGTCCCTTCGAGCCGCCGGTGACGAGGCCCGCCGGTGACGAGGGCCGCCCGATCGGTGAGGTCAGATTGCGAGATGCCGGGCCACTGGGCCATGACCAAATCCTGAGGCGTCGTCGGAGGGGAAAGCGGGAGCGTCCGAGGCTTCCGCAGTCTTCGCAACGGGACACGCCGATTCGTCGTTCGTCGTTCGTCGCTCGTCGTTCGTCGCTCGGTTCGCCCGCCCGCCGCCTGCAAGCCGTTCAAGATTCACCCGACGCGCAAGCGTCGTTCCGTACTCGCTTGCGTGTGGCCTGCCGGGTGCGCCGACGGCCGACGCTTGCGGATCGGGCTGGGACTCGAACCGAAGTCGCGAAACAGCTTCCCCGCCGGTCAGTCCGCCGGTCAGTCCGCCCGCCGGTTAGTCCGTCAGTCCGTCGCGGACGTCGGCGTCCAGTGCGAGCAGTTCGACGTACAGTTCCCGCTGGCGATCGGTCGGCGTTTTGGGGACGACGATTTTCGTTTGCACGATCTGGTCGCCGTCGGCTCCCGCTTTGGTGTTGGGCACGCCTTTGCCGCGGAGTCGCAGCTTGGCGCCGCCGTTCGTGCCCGGGGGGATCGTGAGGGTGACGGTGCCGTCGGAGAGGGTCGGCACGTCCACCTTGGCGCCGAGGGCGGCCTCGGCGGGGGTGAGGGGGAGGTCCATCAGGAGGTTGGCGCCGTCGCGGCGGAACACCGGGTGCGGGGCCGCTTTGACGGTGAGGAGCAGGTCGCCGGCGGTCCCGCCGGGGCCGCCGGGTTCGCCCTTGCCGGCGAGCCGCATCGTGCCGCCCTCGGCGATGCCGGCGGGGATCTTGACGGTGAGGGACTCCCGTTTGCCGCCGCGATCGAGGTTCAGTTCGTACTCCCCGCCGCGGGCGGCGACGGTGAGGGGCACGGTGGCGGTGGTGCGGACGTCCGCCCCCTTGCGCGGTCGGGAACGAGCCCCGCCGCCCATGCCGCCGCCGCCCATCCCGCCGCCGCCCATGCCGCCAAAGGGGCTCCCGCCGCCCCGCGGCCGCCGGCCGCCCCCGCCCAACCCGCCGAGCAGGTCGTTCAAATCAAACCCGTCGCCGAACAGATCGCTGGCGTCGACCGGCCCCCCGCCGGCGCCCCCGCCGAACCCGCCCCCGCCGAACGGGCTGCCGCCCCCGGGACGCCCGCCGCCGAACTGCTTGTAGTTGGAACCGAACCGGTCGTAGGCGGCCCGTTTGTCCGCGTCCGACAGCACGGCGTACGCTTCGCCGACCTCTTTGAAGGTCTCCGCGGCTTTCGCATCGTCCGCGTTGCGGTCCGGGTGGTGCTTGCCGGCGAGTTTGCGATACGCCTTGCGGATCTCCGCGGCGTCGGCGGTACGGGGCACGCCGAGGGTCTTGTAGTAGTCGTCCGCCATCGCCGGGGGTCGCCCGCCGCGCGGCGGGGGTCGTGGGGGAAGGGTGGGGGAGGGAACCGGCATCATACGGATCGGCCCGCGGCGTGCCCGCCGGGAGGCCCCCGGCGTTCGGCCTGACGGCGGTCCGTTCGACGGCGTTCCACTCGACGGCGTTCGGCTCGGCGATGGCCCCGTGGGCACGGCGATTCCGTTCACCGAAGCGTCCCTCCCTCCGTGACAGCCGTGACAGTGACGCCGACAGCCGTGCCCGTGACGCCGCCCAAGGTTCGCTCCGCCCCCGCCGCGTTCGCCGCCGCGTTTGCCGCGGCATCGGCGTTGACGTTGGCGCCGGTCGGATCCGCCGGGCCGCCGGACGACGCCCCGGATCGAACTTCCATCGCCGTTCCGAACGCCGTTCCGAACGCCGTCCCGAACGCCGCTCCGGAGGTGATCGAGCTGGCCCTCTCGCCGGCCCCCCTGCCGGCGGAACACGCGGGGCCGCGGCTGATCGTGCCCGCCGAACAGCGGCTGCCCGGCAACGCGGCGTTGTACTGGTCTCGGTCGGTGATCGCCTTGCTCGTTTATGAGGCGGCGCAACCCCGCGAGCCGGCGCCGCCGGGGGCGACGCCGGCGGTGGATCGGATGGTCGAACTGTTGAACGAACCGCCTGAGGCCCTCACGCCGGAGCGGTTGGAGGCGGCGCTGGTCGCCGGGGGGGAACCGCCGTGGCCGGCGCTCGTCGAAGCCGAAGCGGCCGCCCGCCGGGCGCCCGCGGAGTGGGGGCTGGGGTTGGAGGCGCTGTCCGGCCGGGAGGAACTGGCGTTTCGGCAACTGGAGGTCCAGCGCCTCCGCGACGTCGCTCGGCTGGCGGCGGTGCGAGCCCGGGGGCGAGTCGGACGCGGCGACTTCGCCGGCGCCGTCGCGGACGCCGTGATCGGCCTGCGGGCCGGCGAAGATTGCGGCCGGGTGGGGCTGATGATCCCGGCGCTCGTGGGGCTCGCCCTGCACGCCGTCACGCGGGAGAGCGTCCTTCGGCCGTTCGTCGCCGCCCCCGACGCTCCGAACCTCTATCACGCGTTGACCGAAGCGCCCGATCCCGCCGCCGGGACGCTTCAAACGTGGGAGCGGGAAGCCGCCCTCCCGTACCGGTTCGCGCCCTGGCTGGAGGGGGCGGAGGACCGAGACGACTGGACCGCCGAACGCTGGCGGGCGGAACTGATCGCCAAGTGGACGTCGATCCTGTCGCTGGACGAGGCGGCGCCCCCGAACCCCACGCCGGCGGAACGGGCGACGGACCAGGTGGACTTGCTGCTGACCAACGCCCAGCCGTTCATCCGGGCGGCGCTGGCGGCGGACGGGATCGACGCCGACAAACTCGCCGCGTTCTCGCCCGGTCAGGCGCTGGCGGTTCAACAGGATCGCGAGATCCGGCGCTTCCGGGAGTCGATCCGACGGACGCTCGCGTTGCCCCCGGCCGAGGCGCTGGCCGAGGCGAAGCGGCTGGACGCCCTCAAGAACACGCTCGCCGGCACGGTGCACGGCCCGCACCGCGCCCCGCCGGTCCCGCTGCTGGTGGCGATCGCTCCGCTGCACGTCACGTTGGCCGCGGCGTACCGCAGTCGAACGGACTGGGCCGCGCTGCGAACCGTGGAAGCCCTACGGGCTCACGCCGCCGCCGCCGGTTCGTTCCCGGACGCCACCGGGGACGTGACCGTCGCCCCCGTGCCGGAGAACCCGCTCACGGGGACGGCGTTCGGGTATCACGTCGAGCCGAACGGCACCGCCGTGCTGGAGGTCGTCCGGGACCTGGACGCCCCGGCGGTGAATCGCCTGTTCCGCCTCACCCTGCGGGGCGGGTGACGCCGCCGGCGACGAGAACCGCACGGCGGCGGTACGTCGCACGGGGCGGGGGGGCGATTGTCAGAACCGACGAGTTGTTCTAGGACCCGGCGGGGCGCCGTCCGGGGGACCGAGCGGTCGCACGTCCCGACGCGGCTGCTCCAAGCTGCGCCCCGCGGCGACGAGCGATTCCGCCGTCGACACTCGTCACCAACAACCACCCAACATGGACGTTCTCGCCAGCCACCATCGATTCATCGGCTCGCTCCGGGCCGGGCGGCCAGTCAAATTGCTCGCGGCGGGAATCTTTTCGATCGGTCTGGCGACGGGGACGATCGCACCGCTGCCGGCGACGGCCCAGGACGTCGTGGTGGGCGCCGGGCAGACGCGAACCACGTCCACCACGGAGACCGTCGAAGCCTTCACCGTCGCCCCCGGCGGCACGGCGGTGGTGACTGGCGCCGGCTTTCTGACGACGGACGACTTCCTCTCCCAAGGCGCCGCGACCGTCCTCGGCGGCGGGCGATTGGACGTCGATTCGCTCTCCTTTCTCAACGCCGGCGGCTTCGCCAGCGCCGGCACGGTGAACGTCGGCGGGCTGGCGAGCTTTGCAAACGCCGGCACCACGTTCGGCGTGACGGGCGGGACGTTCGGCGGAAACTCCCTCGCCCTGACCTCCGCCGCCGCCGCGACCCTCGCCGGGGATGTGGACCTCGCCGGCGCCGCGACCGTCGACGGCGCCGGAACCTCGCTGGCGGTGACCGGCGGGACGTTCGACGCCGCCTCGCTCGCCCTGACCGGGCTGGGCTCGGTGACGGTCGCGGCCACCGCGGCGGCGACGGTTACCGCCGTGACCGTCGACGGCTCCACGATCGCCGTCGCCGACGGCGGCGCCCTGAACGCGACCACGCTGGCCGTGAGCGGCGCCGGCGTCCTCAACTCCGCCGGCGCCACCACCGTCGCCGCGGGGGCGAGCGTCGCGGGGGCGAACTCCCGGACGAACGTCACCGCCGGCGCCTTCACCGCCGGCGCCCTCGCCCTGACCGACGGCGGAACCGTCGCCACCACCGGCACGGGGGCCGGCGCCGGGGCAGCGAATGTCTCCGGCGCCGTGACCGTCGCCGGCGCCGGTTCCACGCTGGACGCGGGCGGCGGCGGGTTCGCCGCCGGCTCCCTCGGCGTGAGCGGCGGCGGGGACGTGGCGGTCTCGAACACGCTGTCCGTCGCCAACGCGACGACCGTCGCCGGGACCGGGTCCACGCTGAACGTGACCGACGCCGGCAGGTTCACCGGCTCCACCCTCCAGATCGCCGCGGGCGGCGACGTGACCACGCGCAACGCCGCAACCCTGTCCGGCGCCGCGACCGTGAACGGCGCCGGCTCCTCCCTGCACGTGGCCGGCGGGACCTTCGCCGCGACCTCGCTGGGGCTGACCGATCAGGCGACCGCCACGGTGGACGGCGCCGTGACCCTCACCGGCCCGGCGACCTTCAGCGGCCCGGCGACCCTCTCCGCGGACGGGGCCGGCTCCCGGCTGACCGTCGGCTCCGCCGGCGCGGTGAACGCTCAGACATTGAACCTGACCGACGGCGCCGCCCTGACCAGCGGGGGCGACGTGAACCTCGCCGGCGCCGCGACCGTGACCGGCGCCGGCTCCCGGTTGCACGTGACCGACGGAACCTTCGACGCCGCGGCCCTCACCCTCGCCGGCGGCGGCTCGGCCCTGACGGTCGACGGGGCCGCGACCGTCGGCGGGCTGCTGGACGTGGCGAACGGAACCGCGACCGTCCGCGACGGCGGCACGCTGCGGACCGGCGGCGTGAACGAGGCGACGGCGGGCTCCGTCGCGGTGGACGACGGCGGCACGCTAATCGTCGACGGCGCCTGGAACGCCCCCAGTTTCCGGCTGACCGAGGGCGCCACGCTGCGGGGAAATACCACCTTCAACACGCCCGACGGCTTCGTCGTCGCCGGCGCCCTCGCCCCGGGGAACAGCCCCGGCGTAACGACCGTCAACGGCCTGTTCGCCACCGCCCCGACCGCCCTGCTGGACATCGAGGTCAACCCCGTCGCCCCCGGCGTCACGCCGATCGCCGGCGTGGATTACGACCGCATCAACGTGAACGGGGCGGCGTTGGTCAACGGCGGCACGGTGCGGGTCACCCGGTTCGCCCCCGGCGCCCTGGTGCGGGGGACGCGCTACGACTTCCTCGCCGCCGATTCGCTGACCGTCGGCGCCCCGCTGGCCCTCCAGAACGGCACCGGCGTCCGGTTCTACACCACCTTCGACGCGACAACGTATTCCCTGGTCGCCGGCGGGGCGAACGCCTACGCCGGGTTGGGCGGATCGTTGAACCGGCTCGCGGTGGGCGGGGCGCTGGACGGGGTCGTCGCGGCCCCGGGGGTGACGGGATTGGTCGCGGCCCTCGACACGCTGCCCACCGCCGCGGCGGCGGTGGACGCCTTCGACGGGCTCTCCGGGGAGATCTACGCCACGCATCTCTCCGCGACGAATCGGTCGTCGCTGAGCTTCCTGGACCTCGTCGGCGGTCGCGACGCCGCCTTCCCGCTGCACTGCCCCGGCTCCTACGGCCCGGATCGCTTCGGTCGGGGGCGACCCGGGCGAGGCCCGTTCGTGCGGCCGGTCGGGTTCGGCGGCTGGGCGCAGGGCTACGGGACCGGCGGCCGGGTGAGCGGCGACCTGAACGGCTCGACGGCCGAGTTGGGCGCCGCGGGCACGGCGGTCGGGCTGACGCAAACCTTCCGCGCCGCGCGCTGTGCCTGGACGCCGAGGCGTTCTACGGGTTCGAATCCGTCACGGTGCGGGTGCCGACGCTGGACAGTTCCATCACCAGCGACCTGCACCGCGCGGGCGGGTCGCTGCGGGCCTCGGCGGGTCGGTCGTACGTCCGGCTGACCGGCTTCGGCGGGGTGAGCGACAGCGAGTCCCGTCGGGCCGTGCGGATCGACAACCCGATCGTGCCCTTCGCCGATCGCACCACGGGGGCGTTCGACGGGATCCTCGCCGCCGCGGACGCCGAAACCGGCTTCCTGTTCGGCTCCCCCGGCGCCTACCTCATGCCGATCGCCGGCGTGCGGTACTCCTATAATGAACAGGACGCCTTCACCGAAACCGGCGGGGCCTCCGCCCTTCGCGTGGCGGATCGGTCGCTGGACGAACTCCGCGCCGCGCCGGCGTGCGGGCCGGCGGGGCCCTGGGTTACGTCGCCGGCCTGCCGATCGGCGGAACGCTGGAGGCGATTTATAGCCGCGACGTCAGCGCCGGCATGGTGGGGGAATCGACGAACGCCTTCGCCGCGGCGCCGGGCTCGACGTTCCTCGTTCGCGGCACGGACTTCGGGGCGGACCGCGTGACGCTCGGCCCCGGCCTGACGATCGGCGACGGCCCGCTGCGGCTCGCCTTCAACTATCGCGCCGGTCTGGGCGAAGCCAGCGTCCTGCACAGCGGCGACGCCCGCCTCGAAATGCGATTCTGAACCGGTTCGCCATTTCACGTCCCGGATCATCAACCCAACGCGTCAGCGAGGGCGTCTGCGCAGCGGACGGTGAACGACGCCCGAAGCCCTCATTGACGCCTCGTGTTGATATTTAGACCGGCGTCAATTCATGCACGCGAAGGTCCGCGAAACAGTTGGACAGCGCCGCGGGGATCGGCGGGTTCGACCCCGGCGCCGGCGGGCCGAATAATTCGACAAGGCGCCGGAGGTGCGTGATTAACGCCCCGCGGTCCGCCCACGCCTCCCAGAGGATGAAGTGGGCCGGATCGTCGTCCGCCGTGTGATAGCGATAAAACAGACAGCCCGGCTCCGTCTTCGACGAGTCCGTCATCGTCGCGACGTGCCCGCGAAACTCCTCCAGGCGGTCTGATTTAATGCGGACTTCAAAGTGCAGCACGACGGCGTCGGCGGGAAGCGTCGGGGGAACGGCGGACATCAGCATTTTCCGGGGAAGAGCGGGTCAGAAGCGTTTTCAAGCACCAACCCGAAGCGTCAGCGAGGGCCGTCCCGCCGGTGTTTCCCGGGGTGCGAGGGACGCGGGCGGCGCCCGCGTCCCTCGCTGACGCTTCGGGTTGGTGTTGAGCGCCCGCGTCCCTCGCTAACGCTTCGGGTTGGTGTGGAAACAGTTTCTAAGCGACGGCGGATTCGAGTTCGCTCATCAGCTGGTCCGGTCGGAACGGTTTATAGAGGACGCCGTGCAGCCCTTCGCGGCGGGCCCGGACGATGCTGTGGCCGGGGTCGTAGCCGAAGCCGGTCATAAAGATCACCGGCAGGCCGGGGGCGTGCTCGCGGAGGGCGCTAAAGCAGTCGTATCCTCCCGCCCGCATCTCCGGGGGCAGGCCGGAGTCGTCGTCGTCCGCCGCGTTGGTCGATTCCGCGGACGCTCCGTCGTCGCCGGGGGGCAGGCGAACGTCCACGAGCGCGGCGTCGTAGGGGAAACTACGGGCCATCATCAACGCTTCGCCGACGTTATGGGCGGTCTCCACCTCGCACCCGGCCCGGCCCAGCAGGGCGTGGGCGGCGGTGCGGACATGGGCGTCGGCGTCCGCCACCAACACCCGGGCGCCTTTGAGGGCCGCCCGCCCCGGGCCGTGCGGCAGGGGGGAGCGGGTCGGCTCGGGCTGTAATTCTTCGCCGACGCGGTGGATCAGCGTTTTAATCTCCCGGCTCCGCATCAACACCCGTTTGAGCCGGTCGGACATCTCTCGCCCGTGGCCGATATACCGCTCCAACAGCCAGGCCGCGTCCCGCAGGATTTCGTCCACCGGCACGGCGACCTCCCGCAGCGTGCGCTCCGTACTTTCCCGGGCGGTGCTGTATTTTTCCGCGACGAGCAGTTCTAACGTATGCAGCGCCGCGGCGACCTCCCGGGCGAACAACTCCGCAAATCGCACGTCGTCTTCGGTAAACGCCGCCGGCTCGCGGCTTTCCACGTTGAAGGTGCCGAGAATCTGCTCGCCCAAGACCAACGGCACCGTCAACGCGCTGCGGGCGCCGGGGGCGCCGGGCAGATAATGCGGGTCGCAGGCGGTGTCGTCGCACAGATACGGCTTGCCGGTGGAGGCCACCAGGCCGGTGGCGCCGTTGCGTTCGGGGTCCGCCCGCAGCGGCAATTCGGGGACGCCCTCGGCCATGCCGGAGCTGAGCAGCGACCGCAATTCCCCGGTGTGGTCGTCCAGCAGGCGGATCTCGACGGTGTCGAACTCCATGAGATCGCGGGTGAATTGCAACACCTTGCCGCGGAGCAATTCGACGCGGTCCTCCGCCGTCATATCGGGCACTTCTTCGGGGGTGAGGTCGCCCAGTTCCTCGCCGGCCCGGCGGATCGCGTCCAGCTTGTGCCGGTGCCGGACCTCCGCGGACACGTCCCGCACCACGACCACCGCCCGGCCCCCGCCCTCTGATCCCGCCCCTTCTTCTTCACCCTCGGTCAGTCGGCGGGCGAGCAGGGCGAAGCAGCGGTCGCCCGCTTCCAACACGTTCTCCGCCGTCTCCCCGGACCCGCACCGCCGCGGCCCCTCGCCCAACGCCGCACCGATCGGGCACCCGCCGGACCGCAGCAGCCGGTCGGTCGGGTCGTCGACGTCAAAGAGTTCATAGAACCCCCGCCCGAGGACCCCGGCGCCGCCCGGTTCGTCGCCTGGCGAGCCGCCTGACGGGAGGGCCAGCAGGTCCGCCAGCCGGCCGTTCTCCCAGACGACGCGGCGGTTCGCATCCACCACCGCGACCGCCTGCGGCAGACAGGACAGCACCGCGGCGGGGGCGGGGTCGACCGTGCGTCCAGAAACCGGGGGCTCTGGATCGGAGCCAAGATCCGATTCGGGGGCGGCGGCGGAAGCGGGGGCGGCGGGGACGGGCGAAGCGGGGGCGGGCGCCGGGGGGCCTTGCGTCAATGCGACGACCTCATCTTACGACCCTTTGGCGACGAACCAATCGGCCGGCCGGCCCGTCCGCAAATTACGCCACCCGGCGGCCGGTCTGTGGGATCGCCCGGGGGCCGAGTCGGGGGCCGGGCCGGGGGGCGGGGCGGGGAACGGACCAACGGACGGTCCGGGCGCCGCGTAGGAACGGCGGCGGGAAGGCGATATCGTCCGGCCGGTTCCGTCGTTCGTGCCTCACGCCCCCCGTTCTGCGCCCGTGCCCGTCGTGCCCGTGCCCGCCCCGTCCGTCACGCCCGGCTCGGTTCCGTCAGGCCGGGTTCCTTTAGGAAGGCGACCCGGCGCCGCGACCGCGAGCCTTTGCGGGCCGGGCGAACCGCTGCACTTCATCCTCGGCCCCTGCGTGATCGAGAGCGAGGACTTCACCCTGAAGGCCGCCGATCGCGTCGCGGGTATCGCCGCGGAACTGGGCGTGCCGGCGGTGTTCAAGTGCAGCTTTGACAAGGCGAATCGCACCAGCGCGAGCAGCTTCCGCGGCCCCGGGCTCCAGGAGGGCCTGCGGATTCTGGAGAAGGCCGGGGCGAACACGGGGCTGCCCCTCACCACCGACGTCCACCTGCCAAGCCAGTGCGACGCCGTCGCGCAGGTGTGCGACGTGCTCCAGATCCCCGCGTTCCTGGCCCGTCAGACGGACCTCCTCGAAGCCGCCGCCGCCGCGGTGGTGCGGCGTCGGGACGGCGGGCGCGGCGGGGCGGTGAACGTCAAGAAGCCGCAGTTCGTCGCCCCGGAGGACACCCGCCACGCCGTCGACAAACTGCGTCAGGCCGGCTGCGACGAGGTGCTGCTCACGGAGCGGGGCAGCACGTTCGGGTACGGGCGGTTGGTCAACGATTTCACCGGGCTGGCGGTGATGGCCGGGTTTGGCGTGCCGGTGGTGTTTGACGCCACGCACAGCGTGCAGCGGCCCGGCGGGGCGACGACCGGCGGGAACCGGGCCGCGGTGCCCCCGCTGGCCCGCGCGGCGGTCGCGGCGGGCGTGGACGCGGTGTTTCTCGAATGCCACCCCGACCCGGACCACGCCCAAAGCGACGGTCCGAACCAAGTGCGCTTCGAGGACGTGCCCGCTCTGCTCCGCAGCCTCGTGCGGCTCCGCGAAGTCGTGCTCGAGCCTCGCCTGATTCGCCCCGCCGGGTTCGCCCGTCGCCCCCCCGTTCGCCTCATCCGCAGGTTCTCGTGATCCGCCTCGCGTTCCCCCGTCCGCCGTCGGCGTCGCTGCTGATCGCATTCGCCCTGCCGCTGGCGGGCGGGTGCGGACCGTCGGCGCCCCCGCCGGTCGTGGAGGTGAATCGGGGCGGCGGGTCGGCGGTCGCGGAAGACGACGGGCAGTGCGGAACCTGGTCGCGGGGCGCCGCGACGATGCTCACGCCCGGCGAACTGGACCGCACCGCGGACGCCGACAAAGCCGCCCGACTACTCACGTTGTCCCTTCAGGAAGCCTGCACCGGGGTGCCGGCCGGCCCGCTGCCGTTGACCGCCCGGTCGGACGACGCCGGCTTAGGCGAGACGGGATCGGACGATGCGGGGGCGGCCGAGGCGCTGCTCGTGCGATTGTTGGGAGAAAGGGGGGCGGCGGACGTGTCGGCCCGGCGGATCGACGCCGCGGACGCCCGCTTCTTTCGCACCCGCTTGATGGACGCCGCCGCGGTCGGCGGGTTGGTCGACCGGGACCTGCCGGCGGAGGCCGCCGCCGTGACGTTGAACCGATACGTCGCGGAGCGGCTGTTCCCGCTGTTCGGAACTCTGTCCGACGGCCAGCGGCCCGCCGGGTCCACCTATCACGCCCGGCTGCGCGGGGAGGGCGACTGGGCGGACCGTGCCTGGCTGCTGGCCGATCTGTTGCGGCAGGCCGGGTTGGACGCGGCGCTGCTGACCCCCTGGGGAACCGGCGATCCCGCGGAGCCGACCGCCTGGGTCGCCGTGCCCCTGCCAAACGGTCAGGCCAACGCGGCGGGCGGGGGCGGGGCCGAGGTGTTGCTGTTCGACATGCGAACCGGCCTGCCGGTCCCCAGCCCCGGCGATCCGGACCGGCCGGCCCGGCTGGCTCAAGGTACGCGGCGACGACGCGGCGTTTGGGGCGGTCGTCGATTTCTACAACAGTGCCGGCCTGCCGGTTCCGGACGCCGCGGCGGTGCGGGACGCGGCGCCGCAGTTGATCGGCGAACCGAGCTGGTGGCGGATGGCGAGCCGGCTGGTCGCCCTGCCGCCGGTCGACGGGACCGGCGGTGGGACGGTCGACGGGACGGTCGGTGGGGAGCGGGCGGTTCGCGTGTTCGACCCGCTGCACGATCGCGACGACCGGCCCGGGTTGGTCAGCCGCCTCGCCGCCGCGGGGTTCGACCCGAACGCCCTCACCGTCTGGCCGGTGCCCGCCGCACGGGCCGCGGCGCCGGGCGCCGCGGTCCCGGATACGCTGGCGGCCCCGATGCAGGTCGGTCTGAAACCGCCGGGCGGGGTGCGGTTCAACGACAACGGCGGCATGTCGTTCGAGATCGTCGGGGCGGAGACCGTCACCGAATCCAGCCATCAATTAGCGGCCGCTCGTCACGCCCAGCTAGCCGGCGGGCGGGCGGGTCTTCGGGAGGCGGTGGGTCTGCTGGGAGAGGCGTTGTCGCCGGAGACGCTCGGTTCGCTGGTCAGTCCGCAGCCGTTGCCGCCGGTCACCGAGCGGGAGATCCGCGAGCAGCGCGCCGCCGAGATCCAAGAAGGGGCCGCCCCCGGCGCCGGAGCGAACGCCCGCAGCCGCGACGAACGGGCGGCGGACACGACCGTGCGGGCGGCGGCGGCCAAGGGGCTCGTCCCGTGGCCCGCCGATCGGGCGTTGCCGGCGGAGGTCCAACAGCTTCACAGCGCCGCGGAGTTCGATGCGAAGTTCTTCCTCGCGGAAGCCCTCCTCGACCGCGGGCAGGTCGGGCCGGCCGTCGATCTGCTCCGGCAACTGATCTTCGGGGAGCCGAACGCCCGGGCGCCGGCGGCGGCGAGTCGTCTGGTCAAGCTCGCCGGCGACGCCCGCAATCCGGACGCCCTCCGGTTGGCCGTGCAGGTCGCCGGCGGCCCGGACGGTCCGCGGTTGAAAGTCTGGCTCACCCGCTGGACCGCCCCCCGGCCGACCCCGCCCGCAAGCAATCTCCCGGCGGACGGGGCCGGTGCGAGCAAGGGGACCGCTTCGGCGGAACCCGGCGTGATAGAAGAGGTGATGCCCGCAAACCCGGACGCCGCCGCCGCCGGATCGAGTGAGGAGCCGACCGACGAATCCACAGCGGAACCGGCCCCGGCCGGCAACGAGAGCGACACGCCCGAGTGAGTGACTCCCCTGTTCCCGGGGCGGAGGCCCCCCCGTCGTCGCCGGCCCCCGCGTCGCCGGTCTCCCCCGCGCCGGCCCCCGCGTCGCCGGTCTCCCCCGCGCCGGCTCCCGCGTCGCCGGTCTCCCCCGCGCCGGCTCCCGCGTCGCCGTTGGCTCGGGCGGTGCGGCGGCACTGGTTTCTGGGCGCCCTCGCGGTGGTCATCCCCGGCGGGCTGGCGATCGGTTGGAACCCCGGCAGCACGCCGGCGGACTGGGGGCCGCCGGGCGATTGGTTCGACGCCCGCCTCCTCACCGCGGCGGTGCTGTTCCTGATGGCCTTCAGCCTGGACAGCGGCAAGCTGATCGCGGCGCTGTCCAAGCCCGGCCCGGTGCTGTGGGCGGCGGGGTGCAACGTGGTGCTCGTCCCGCTGCTCGCCTGGCCGCTGAGCTACACGCAGGGGCTGATCGACTTCCGCCTCGGTCTGATGATCGCCAGCGCCAGCGCCTGTACGATGGCCGGGGCGAGCGTCTGGACCCGTCAGGCCGGCGGGAACGACGCGGTGTCGCTACTCGTCACGCTGTCGACCAACGGGCTCTGCTTCCTGACGGCCCCCGCGGCGCTGCTGGTCACGACCGGGCAGAGCGTTTCGTTCGACGTGCCGAGCCTGATGGTCCGGTTGCTCCTCACCGCGGCGCTGCCGATGGCGGTGGGGCAGGCGGTGCGGGCGATCCCCGCGGTCGGCCGACTGGCGGCCGGTCGACGCACGACCTGGGGCAACCTCGCCCTGGCGTTGGTGCTGGGCATCGTCTTCACCGGGGCGGCGAAGGCCGGGCGCACGCTGGACGACCTGCACGTCGGCCAGGAGGCCGGCGGTCTGAAGCTGTTGGGCGCCGTCGCCTGGGTCGGCGCCAGTTGCGTGCTGGTGCACGCGGTCGCGATGGGCGTGGCGTACTTCGGCGCCGGGCGCCTGGGCTTCGGCCGCGGCGAGCAGATCGCCTGCGCGTTCGCCGGCAGTCAAAAGACGCTGCCGATCGGCCTGCTGATCGCCGTCAGCCCGGCGATGTTCGGCGATCCGAACCTGCTGGGCGAAGGCGAAGGCGTCCCGCTGGCGGTGTTCCCGATGCTGATGTACCACGCCAGCCAGATGTTCCTGGACACCTTGGTGGCGACACGGCTGCGCCGGGCGAAATCCCAAGGACCAAGAAGTCAAGAACCAAACCTGAGGGGACCCAATGCCCCCCCCTCGTTTTGGTTCTTGATCTCTTGATCTCTTGGTCCTTGGAGCTTCTGAAGCCGCAGGCTCAGTTGACCGGCCCGATCGGATCGGCGACGCCCTGGCCGCCGCCGCCGATGCCTTCGAGCTGGTACTCCTCGATCGCCCGGACCTGATTGGAGAACTGGAACTCCGGACCGGCGGGGAAGAACTGCACGTCGTCCCGCAGGTAGTACGGGCTGGGCAGCGTCTGGCCGGCCATGCTGGCCTGACAGCCGGTCAGGCCGAGCGAGCCGGCGGCGCCGGCGGCGAGCACGGCGGCGGAGGCCAGCGTGCGAACAAGGCGGGGGCGCGGGCTGTCCGCGAGGTCGGAAGCGACATCGGTGTGGGGCGTCCGTTCGGGACTCGGCGGCGACGGGACACGATCCGAACGCTCGACAACGCAGTCGGGCGGGCGCGTCCCCGGGATGCGGGGTGCGGCCCGCTGTTCGGGTCGTGACGGTGGCATCGGACGATCGGCCGCCCGACCTTCACCGCCTCCGCTCCGTTGCCGTCGGATTTCCCGGCTCGATCCTTCGTTCCCGCACGACCGGAGCGACGCCGGACGCCGCGATCTTGACCCGGGGGGGCGGTGAACGTTTGATTTTCCGGGCGATCCGCGTCGGCGGTTCCGGCACGCGGCCGGCCGCTGCGTCGCCCGGCGGCGGCGGTCCGAACCGGGGGGTATGGATCTTCTCGCCGACGATTTCGCTCTGTCCCGCCCGGCCCTCGCATTGCTGGCGGCGTACGACGCCGCCGTGAAGCAGGCCGCCGCGGAACGAGCCGCCGCCGCCCGTGACGCCGCCGTTGCTAACGACGACGCGCCGCCTGTCGGCGACGGCGAAGCGGGGGACGCATTGGAGTTGGAATCGGAGAGTGAAGAGGAGGACCGCGCGAGCGACGGGACGCCCCGCGCCGCGGGCGGCGCCGGTCGCCGTGCCGCGGCTGGCGTTGGACACCGTCGCCGACGCGGACGACGCCGCGGATCTGGACGACCCGGCCGACGGCCCGGCCGATGCGGCGGACGCCGACGACGCTGCGGACCTGCACGGGTTGTTGCTGGCCGCCGGGGCGTTGGACGTGGACCTGTCGAACGTCGCCGCCGGCGTGCGGTACTCGCGTCACCCGGTCCGGCCGCGGGATGCTGGCGAAGGCGGCGTAACGCCGAGGCCCCGCGGGCGCCTCGGCGTCCTACGGGATTTAGCGCGTCTCCCCATGCACGTGCTTCACTTCATCACCCGCCTGATCCTCGGCGGGGCGCAGGAGAACACCCTGCTGACCTGCGAGGGCCAGCACGCCGCGGGCGATCGCGTCACGCTGGTCACCGGACCGGGAATCGGGCGGGAGGGCTCGCTGATGGCCCGCGCCGGCGCGGCCGGGTTCGAGGTGATCGAACTGCCCGGGCTTGGTGCGGAACCTGCGGCCGGTCGCGGATTACGCCGCGCTCCGCCGGTTCGCGGCGCTGGTGCGCGAGTTGCAGCCGGACGTCGTCCACACGCACTCCGGCAAGGCCGGCGTGCTGGGCCGGGCCGGCGCCGCACGGGCTCGCGTCGGCGGAAAGCCGGTGCCCGCCGTCCACACGGTCCACGGGCCGAGTTTTCACCCGTTTCAGAATCCGGTCAGCCGGGCGCGCGTTCCGAGCCGCGGAACGTTGGGCCGGCCGGCGTACCGCCCACTTCATCAGCGTCGCCGACGCGATGACGGACCAGTACGTCGCCGCCAGCGTCGCCCCGCGGGAGAGCCTTCACCACGATCCGCAGCGGGATGCTGGTCGAACCGTTCCTCACTCCGCCCGCGCGCCCGGGAGGCGGTGCGAACGGAACTCGGCTTCGCCCCGACGGACGTGGTCGCCGCGAAGATCGCCCGGCTGAGCGACCTGAAGGGGCAACGCTTCCTCGTCGACGCCGCCGCCCTGCTCAAGGATCGCGTCCCGACATCTGCGCTACCTGCTGATCGGCGACGGCCCGTTGCGGGAGGGATTGGAACGCAAATCGCCGCGGCCGGATTGACGGACCGGTTCGTGTTCACCGGGCTCGTGCCGACCGACCGCATCCCCGAACTGCTGCACGCCAGCGATCTGGTCGTGCACACGTCGCTGCGGGAGGGCTTGCCGCGGGTGTTGCCGCAGGGCCTGATCGCCGGCAAACCGGTCGTCGCGTTCGACGCCGACGGGGCGAAGGAGGTGTGCCTCACGGGGGAGACCGGCGTTCCTCGTCCCCCCCAGGGACGTGCCGGCGCTCGCCGAGGCGCTGGCGGCCTCGGCGGCGGACCCGGCCCTCCGCGGACGCCTGGGCGCCGAGGGGCGCCGGCGCTTCACCGACCCCTTCCGCCACACCACGATGGTGCGGCAGATCCGGGCGGTGTCCGCAGGACGTCGTCGCCGGCAAACGGGGCGACGCGGTGGGAGCCGACTTGAACTGACGGTCGGCCTGTGCGGCCGGACAGGGCGGCCGGACAGGGCGGCCGGACAGGGCGGCCGGACAGGGCAGCCGGGACGGGTAGCCGGGAGGGGCGAACGTAAACGCCCGCACCGAGCGCGGGTGCGAAGCGGTGGGGGAGCGGGTACGCTGCGTCGGCCCCGCCTGTCGTTCCGTCTTTCGCCGAGTCCCCGTTCGGGTTCGCTCCCCGGTGCCGCACCTCCGCATCGAGCCGACCGGGAACGGGCCCGCCGCCGTCTCCGGTCACGCCGTCCGCGACCGCGCGGCCCCCGGTGACGCGCCGGCCGGCGGACCGGGTGGACCGGGCGGCGGGCCGGTGCGGTTCGTCCCGCTGGACGGTCCGGGGGGCTGTTCCGTCGTGACGATCGGCCGGAACCCGGAGTGCGAGGTCACGCTGGACGTGCCCACCGTCAGCCGGCGGCACGCCCGCATCAGCCCCGGCGACGCCGCGGAGGGCGGCGGGTTCTATCTGGAAGACCTTGGCAGTCGGAACGCCACGCTGTTGCGGGGCGAACCGGTGCAGGGCCGGATGAAGCTGCGCGACCGGGATCAGGTGGTGATCTGCGACGTGACGCTGACGTTCGTCGCCGTCACGCCCCCGCCGCAGCCGGGCGGCGGGGCGGGAGCGGGGACGGGGGACGAGGAGGACTCGGACCCGTCGGTGTTCGATTCCCACCCGGGCGTCCCCCCGCACGACGGGTCCGCCGACCCGGCGATGGTCACCGCCGACCCCGGCGGGCCGTTTGACGGCGATCCATCCGGCGATCTGCCCGATCGGGACAGCGCCGGGGGCGGGGCGACGCTGGAGGGCGGACTCGCCGGCGTTGCATTCCTCGGGGACGCCTTAGGAGCGGACACGGACGCCCCCGACCGGCTCGCCGGGCTCCCAGGCGCCGGGAACGCCCGGCCCGCGACGGATCTGCCGGCGCCGTCGAGTTCGGATTCCCACTTCGACTACAAGTTCTCCGACGAAGCCGCCGGGGTGCTGGCGGCGCTGCCGGCCACCCGGGTCGGCGGGTTACCGACTCGACGTGAACCCGGAGGCCAAGCTGCGGGCGGTGCTGTCCGTCACCCGGGACCTCGCCGGCAGCGACGGGTTGGACCGCGTGCTGGATCGCACGCTGGACTCCCTGTTCAAAGCGTTCCCGCAGGCGGACCGCGGGTTCGTGATGCTCGCGGACGCCCCCGGCGACGCCCCGACGGTCCGCGCCACCCGCGTTCGCCCGTCGCTGGGGTTCGGCGTGGTCGGGGCGGACGAGGACGGCGAGCAGGTTCGCATCAGCCGCACGATCGTGACCCGGGTGATGGAGACGGGCGAGGCGATCCTGAGCATCGACGCCGACGGCGACAGCCGGTTCGACGCCTCCAGCAGCCTGGCGGATCTGCAACTGCGCAGCGTGGTGTGCATCCCGCTGACCGGCCGCGGGGAGGCCCCCTTCGGCGTGCTGCAATTGGACACCTCGGACCCGACCCGGCAGTTTTCCGAGGACGATCTCGATCTGCTGCGGGCCGTCGCGGTGCCGATCGGGCTGGCCGCGGAGAACGCCCGGCTGACCGTCGACGCCGCCCGCCGCCGCGAGGCCGAACGCGATCTCGAACTCGCCGCCCGCATCCAGCAGGGGTTCCTCCCGCAAACGCCGCCCCCGCTGTCCGGCTATGAGTTCGCCGACCGCTATGAATCCGCCCAGAGCGTCGGCGGCGATTACTTCGACTACATCCCCCTGCCGGACGGCCGGCTGGCGATCGCGTTGGGCGACGTGGCCGGCAAGGGCGTGCCCGCAGCCCTGCTGATGGCCCGGATGAGCTCCGCCGCCAAGACCCACCTGCTCGCCGCGGCGAACCTGCGGAGCGCCGCCCTGCTGCCCAAAGCCCTCCGCCGGCTCAACATCGAACTGACGGCCGGGCCGATGGGGCACCGGTTCATCACCTGCGTGGTGTTGCTGCTCGACCCGAAAACGCACTGCCTGTACGCCGTGAACGCCGGCCACATGGCCCCGCTGATCCGCACCGGCGCCGGCGCCGTGGAGCCGCTGGGCGAGGTGAGCGGCGGGATGCCGCTGGGCATCGACGGCGACCAGCGATTCGAGGTCGCCCAACGCACGCTGCGGCCCGGCGAGGGGGCGCTGATCTTCACCGACGGCATCACCGAGGCGGTCCGCGAAGGGGCCGGCGACCACGCCGCCGCCGGCCAGGAACTCGACGCCCGCGCCCGCGGTCTGTACGGCCGCGAACGCCTCGCGGCGGTGTTCGGCCGCACCGCCGGACCGGCCGACGCGGTGATGAGCGCCGTCAACGCCGACGTCGCCGCCTGGACCGGCCGCGGCCCCCAAACGGACGACATCTGCCTCGTCGCCCTCCGCCGCACGCCCTGACCGTTCCCCCCGCCGCATCCCCCACCGCTCCCAGAGGTCCCCGATGCCCCGCCTCGCTTTCCGCCGCCCCGCCGCCCTCGTCGCCACGCTGGCGCTCGTCTGCGTCGCCTGCGAACCGGCCCCCGATCCCCCGCCCGCCGCAGCGTCCGCCACGCCCCCCGACGGGACGCCCGGCGGAGAACTGGTGACGATTTTCGACGGCAAAACCCTCGCCGGCTGGACCGGCGAGGAGGGCCTGTGGACGGTCGCGGAGATCGACGGCGTCCCCGCGATCGTGGGAACTTCGCAGGGGCTGGACCACAATACCTTCCTCACGACGGATCGCGTGTTCGGAGACTTCGACCTCACCTTCGAAATGAAGCTCTCCCCGAACGCCGCCAACAGCGGCGTGCAGTTCCGCAGCGAACGCTTCCTCAAAGAGGCCGAAGAGGGACAAACGCCCGGCCCGGACAGCGAGATGCGCGGCTATCAAGCGGACGCCGGCGCGACTTGGTGGGGCAAGCTCTATGAAGAAAACGCCCGCGGCATGTTGTACCCCGCCAAAAACAAGCCGGAGCAAACCAGCGCCGAGGCCGAGGTGAAGCCGAACGACTGGAACGTCTACCGCATCCGGGCCGAAGGCGACCGCGTCCGCACCTGGCTCAACGGAACCCCCAGCGTGGATCTCGTCGACCCGAAGGGCCGCAAAGAGGGCGTGATCGGCCTGCAAATGCACTCCGGCGGCCCCCTCACGGTCAAGTGGCGCCGCTTTGTGATGCGCACGCTGTAAATCCTCCCCAAGCGATCTGGGTCCGTTGCGAGGGGGACGCCCCCGCACACCGTTCCTCCTTTCAAATCTAATCAATGCCGACCGCCCCCCGCGTCCCGATCGACGACCGTCCCGTCCGTGTGGCCGTGGTGGGGCTGGGGTTCGGGGCGGAGTTTTTGCCGATCTACAAGGAGCATCCGCACGCCGAGTTATACGCGGTGTGCCGACGCGACCGGCGGGCCTGCGAGGAGACCGCGGACCGGTACGGCGTGCCGCGGCGGTATACGGGGTATGAAGACGTGCTGGCGGATCCGGCGGTGGATTTCGTCCATATCAATACGCCGATCCCCGATCACGGGCCGATGTCGATCGCCGCCCTCGAAGCCGGCAAGCACGTGATGTGCACCGTGCCGATGGCCACCACCGTCGCGGACTGCGAACGCATCGTGCGGCTCGTCGACGACACCGGCTTGGCCTACATGATGGCGGAAACCGTCGTCTACGCCCGGGAGTTCTTGCACGTGCAACGGCTTTATCGGGACGGCGCCCTGGGGCGGCTGCAATTCCTCCGGGCCACGCACCAGCAGGATATGGACGGCTGGCCGGACTATTGGCCCGGGCTGCCGCCGATGTGGTACGCCACGCACTGCGTCGGCCCCTGTCTGGCGCTGGCGGACGCCCCGGCGGAGTGCGTCTCCTGCGTGGGCAGCGGGCGGGTGCGGGACGAATTGATCCCGAAGTACGGCAGCCCGTTCGCGGTGGAAAGCGCCCACGTCACGTTGAAGGGGACCGACGTGTGCGCCAACGTCGTGCGGAGCCTGTTCGACACCGCCCGGCAGTACCGCGAGAGCTTCGACGCCTACGGCTCCAAGGCAAGTTTCGAATGGAGCCTGACCGAGGGCGAACCGCATCTCCTGCACGTCGCCAAGCGACCGGAGCCGGAGATCCCGGAGCCCGCCGGCGTGCCGGACTTCGCGGACCGTCTGCCGGCGGAGATCCAGAAGTTCACCACCGCCGGCGTGTACGGCGCCGCGGACGCCGCCGCCGCGGACGTCGATCGGGACGGCGAGGTCTCCGCGGAGGAACACCTCAGCTTCACGCAGGGCGGCGGCCACGGCGGCTCGCACCCGCACCTCGCCCATCACTTCGTCGAAGCTCTCCGCACCGGCGCCGACCCGTTCCCCAACGCCCGCCAAAGCGCCAACTGGACCTGCGTCGGCCTGTGCGCCCACGAAAGCGCTATGAACGGCGGCGTCCCGATCGACCTGCCGGCCTTCACGTTGGGATGAACGACCAGTTCGGCGCTTCTTTATAAAATCGAGTTTATAAAATCGAGAACGTCAGCCCGACGCGTCAGCGAGGCCGGTTGGTTCCGAACCTCGCTGGCGCGTCGGACTCACATGCCGTTTCGCTTGCCGCCTCACTGATTCGCCGGCCGCGTCAATTCACCGGCCGCGTCAATTCACCGGCCGCGTCAATTCACCGACCGGACCGCAGACCGCCAGGCGTTGAGGTCGTTCAGCACGTCCCGGGCGAGGCCGGCGACGCTGTCGCGGCGGCCGGCGTTGGCGAGGGCGTTCAGGCCGCCGGCGGCGTCGTTATAGGCGGCGTCGAGCACCCCGCGGGCGCGGCGTTCGGACGCCGCTCCAACCGCGGCGGAATCGATCACCCGGGCGTAATAGCCGGCGGCGGCGGCGAGTTGGCCGGACGCCGCGATAAAGTTCTGACGGTCCCCCCGCAGCGCCCGCAGGTCCGCGTTGCGGAGCGCGGCGTCCAACGCCGACGCCGATCGGGCCGCCCGCCGGGCGGCGTCCGTCGCCGCATCCGCGGCATTGTTTCCAAAAGCGCCGCCGCGGGGGACCGCCGCGTGCAGCGCCTCGTGGATCAGTTCGACGGTCTCCGCGGCTTTGGCGACCTCGTTCTGGTCGCCGTCGCGGTCATAGGCGGACACGAAGCCGCCGGAACCCCCGTCGTGCCGGTGACCGTCGTGCCGGTGGCCGTCGTGCCCCATCACCGTGTTCCAGTCCGCCCAGGCCTGTTCGAAAGCGGCGTCGGCGGCGGAGATCGTCCGGCCGTCCGCCCCTTCCGCCAGCGCGGCGGCGAGATCGCGGGCCGACGCGTCCGCCCGCCGTGCGGCGTCCAGCGGGTGCAGGCCGCGGCGCACGCCGGGCGTTTCCGCGGCGACCGGCAGCAGCGGATCGCGGGCGATCGCGGACAACAGGGCGCCCGTCCATTCCGTGAGCCGGCCCGACAGCGCGTACAACCGCAGGCGATCGTCACCCCCTTGGGGCCGGCCGTTGGCGGCGAGGCCCGGCAGCGCCGTCGCGTTCCCGTTCCGTGACCGCCCGCGGGCCGCCCGCACACGGTCCAGGGCCGTGAGAGTCCGGGCGTGGAGCCGCCGCAGGTCCGTCGCCTTTCCCGCCGGCCACGAACCCGCCCGAGCCGCCGCCGCGGTCAGGCCGCGAACCGCTCCGTCGTAGTTCCGCAAAGCCGATTCCGCGGCGGCCCATTTCGTGTCGGTCCAGGTCATCAATCGGTCCGCCCCGTCCGGTTCGCCCCCCAGCCCGGCCCGACGGTCGGTGGAGGCGAACGAGAGGGTCGACGGGAGCAGCGACGCCAGCAGGGCGGCGGACTGCTGCTCCGCGGCGGCGGCCTGCTGACCGAGCCGACGCGCCTCGCCCAGCGGAACCAACAGTCCGTCCTGCGAGGTGTACTGCAGAAAGTATCGCAGATCCGTCAGCGGCTTCTGGCTGGCTTCGATCAATCGAAAAGCGTCGAGCAGCGCGGACTCCGCATCGGCCGTCGGATCCCTCCGATCGCTCCTCCGGCGTCCGCCCGTGTCGGAGTCGTCCAGAACCCACACGCTCACGGCGCCGCCGGGGACGCCCTGCACCTGATACTTGCCGGCGCGCACGCCCGGGTTGCGCATCACATAGAACGTCAGCCCGTCGTCCACGGCCGGTCGGTTCTGGGCGCCGCCGTTGAACAGGGGCTGCCCCGTCGGGTTGCGATCAGCCGGACCGTACTGCGGCGTGTAGGGGGAGTTGTAGGACCGGTCGTACGGCGACGCGGGCGTATAGGGGGAGGCCGCCCCATAGGGGGAACCGAACGGCGTTTGCGGCCCCGAGGTCTGCGGGCCGGGCGTCTGCCGACCGTACAGCCCCGGCGGACTGCCGGCGGGCGGGGCGGCGGGATTCACGTCGGGCCGGACGGGCCGTTCCTCCGGGGCGTTCGGGCCGCGGTTCCGCTGGCGTTCGCGTTCCGCTTCCATCTCCTCGAAGCGATTGCGGAGTTCTTCGAACCGCTGGATGCCCCGGAGCACGTCCTCCAGGTCCTGCCCCGACGCGGGCGCCGGGGAGAGCGTCGCTGCGCCCGCGGCGAGCAGGACGACGAACGACACGGGGCGGAGCGGGCGGGACATCGGGGCGGTCCGGGGGGAAACGGGAGACGAACCCTACCGGCCCCGCGGCTCCGCGGTCCCGGGGCGGATCCCCAAACCGGGGCGGGCGGATCGTCTGGTCGATTGCAGAGGCCGACCGCGGCGGGCCGGCCCCTTTTCGCACACCGCGGTCACCTATGATGCATCCCCGACGGACCGCCCGCCCCCGCCCGCCGCCCCGCCGTGCCCCCTCGCCTCGATCCGCCCCACGCCGCCCCGTTCGCCGTGCCCGATCCCGTACCGCTCGCCGACGCATCCGCCGGCGCGCCGCCCCCGCCGCGGGGTTCGAAGCCGCTCGGGCGAAGGCCAGGGCGCTGCCGACCACCCCCGGCGTCTACCTGTTCAAGGACGCCGCCGGGCGGGTCGATCTACGTCGGCAAGGCGGTCAACCTGCGGAGTCGGGTGGGCAGCTATTTCCTCAAAGCCGCCGCCGACGGAACGGCGGACCGCGGAACTGGTCACGCAGATCGCGGACCTCGACCACGTCGACTGCCCGGACGAGGTCGAGGCGCTGCTGACCGAGGCCCGCCTGATCAAGGACATTCGCCCGCGCGTATCAATTCCGACCTCAAAGACGACAAAACCTTCCCGTACCTACAAATCACCCGGCGGGAGGATTTCCCCCGGGTGGAGTTCACGCGGGAGCCGAACGATAAATCCGTCAAGCTGTACGGCCCGTTCCCCAGCGCCGGCAAGCTGCGGGGGGTCATCAACGCCCTGCAAAAGGTCTTCAAGTTTCGCACCTGCAGCCTCGACATCGACGCCGACGGACGAACAATGGCAGTGGTTTCGGCCCTGCCTGCTGCATTCGATCAAACAGTGCACCGCCCCGTGTAACCTGCAGATCACCAAGGAGGAGTACGCCCGCGACGTCAAGCGGCTCAAAATGGTGCTGGACGGCAAAACGACAAACCTGCTGCGGGACATGAACAAGGAGATGGCCGACGCCGCGGAGTCCCGCGACTACGAACGGGCCGGCCGACTGCGGGATCAGATTCGGGCGATCGAGAATATCGACCTCCGCGGCGACCTCGACGAGCACGCCCAGCCGGAGGTCTTCCAGATCGACCCGAAGAAAGGGCCTCAAAGGGCTTGCAGCAGGTCTTCAAACTGCCGGAGACGCCCGCGGGTGATCGAGGGCGTGGACATCGCCCATTTGCAGGGCGGGGAGACGGTGGCCAGCCTCGTGCAGTTTATCGACGGCCTGCCGTTCAAGCCCGGCTACAAACGCTACCGCATCAAGACCGTGGCCGGCGTGGACGACTTCGCCAGCATGCGGGAGGTCGTCTCCCGACGACTGCGGCGGCTGCAACAGGAGGGCGGACGGTTCCCGGACATCCTGCTGATCGACGGCGGCAAGGGGCAACTCTCGGCCGTCGTCGCGGCGATGGAGGCGATCGGCCTGGACGAGACGAACCGCCCGTTCACGATCAGCTTGGCGAAGCGCGAGGAAGAAGTGTTTTTGCCCGGCGACCCGACCCCGAAAATCCTCGTCCCGCCACGGCTACGGCCTGCGGCTGTTGCAATACGTCCGCGACGAGAGCCACCGCTTCGCCCAGCACTACCACCACATCCTGCGGCGGAAGAGTCACGTTCGACGAGAAGGTCGGCTCGCGGAGGGGCGGCCCGAAGGGGCGGCCGCGGCGGCGGGCGTCGAGGTGAACGCCGTCGCGATCCAAACCGCCGTCTCGAACGTCGTGAACTTCTTAACGCGTTACGCGGCGGGGCTGCTGGCGGACTTGGCCGATCCTGGATCGACGTCGCGGCAACGGGTCGTCCGGCGGGGGCTGGAACTGGCGCTGGTCCCGGCCGCCGCCTGTTTCGTGCTGTACTCCAGTTAGATGATGATCGCGGCGACGGTGACGCCGTCACCTGCGCAGCGGGTCGCTTCAGAAGACGCGTTCGGACTGTTCATCGTCAATTTAGCCGGAGTGGTTCCCGGGTTCAGTGGGTGGATAAAGATCTGATGGGGCCGGCGCCCCCGCGGGGGAGCTTCGGGCGACCTCGACGATGAGCGGTCGGTACGTTTTCGCCGCCGCCCCGCTTCCCGGCGGCGCCCCCGCACGCCAGCGGCGGTTTTGACAGCTCGCAATGCGTTCGCCGCCGCCGTCGATCGGCACGCGGAGCGGCACAATGACGACGTCGACCACCTCGTGTTTCCGAGAGAAGGGTTCTTCCACGCCGATGGGAACAGCGACGACCTCGGATTCGATCACGCGTTCGATCCACCCCCCCGTGACCGCGGCAGCCGTCTATAAACGCGACGGGATGCGGGGCACGGCGACGCTGCACGTGTCCGCGGACGGGTCGTATGCCGTCCTGAGCGTCGCGGAGCATCCGCTCTGAAACCTCGCGGCGACGGCGGCGGTACGTTGCCATACCGCGCCATGCCGCTCGCCCCACCCCAGGATCGATGTCATGAACATTCCCGCTCGTCGATCGACGGCCTTCCCCCGTCGCGTTGCTGGCCGCCGGCGGGACCGCGGCGCTGGTCGGGTGCGGGGGCGGGACCGCCGGGCCGGGGCCGACTCGTAACCTGACGGGGCGGGCCGACGGGGCGAACGCCGCCGGGCCGGTCGTGCTGCTGGGGGACAGCGTGTTCGACAACGGCGGGTACGTCGCCGGCGGAAAGTCGACCGGCGACCACCTCGAAGAGGTCATGGCCGAGGCCGGCGTGGGTGGTCCGCCGTGCTGAAGGCCCGGGACGGGGCCGTCGTCGCGGACGTGCCGGGGCAGTTTGAAGCCGGCGATTTGGACGGCGCCTACGCCGTGCTGAGCGCCGGCGGGAACGACGCGCTGCGGTCGGCGTCGATCCTCACCAAGCCGGTCTCCAACGCCGTCGAAGTCTTCAACGAACTCGCGGTCCTGCGGGAGGACTTCGAGCAGCGGTACGACGCCGCGGTCGCCGCGGCGGCGGCGGCGGCGGAGGGCCGGCTGACGGTCTGCACGATCTACGACCCGAATTATCCCGAACCCCGCCGCCAACGCCCCGCGACCGCCGCCCTGCCGGCGTTCAACGACATCATCACCCGCGTCGCCGTCCGCCGGGGACTGCCGGTGATCGACCTGCGGACGGCGTTCGTCGCTCCCGAAGACTACGCCAACCCGATCGAGCCGTCCGTCGCCGGCGGGTTGAAGCTGGCGGAGCTGATTCGCACCGTCGTCACCACCCATGACTTTGCCGCGAGCCGGGCGCGGTTCTATACGGTGTGACGAGTCCGCAAGGCCGGCCTGACCGATCGTCCCGCCGGCCGTCAGCATTGCTACACTGGCCCCATGCCCGCCCCCGCCGCCAAGCCCCGCCGCCCCGCCGCCCCCGGGTGGACGCCGCGGGACCTGCATCAGCGGTTTGGACCGATCCCGCTGAGCCGCGTGCTCACCGATCCCGCTCCGGGCACCGCGACGGTGGAGGATTGGGAGCGCGTCAATCGCTGCGGCGGCGGCCTGTACGAGTTGATCGACGGTACCCTGGTCCGCAAGCCGATGAGCGATCTGTCAAGTTGGCTCGGCCTTGAGTTTGCGCACTGCTGAGGAATTTCGCCCGGAAGGAGCGGCTCGGCTGGGTGCACGGGGCGGACGGGTTCTTCGACCTGCCGGACGGGCTGCGGGCGCCGGACGCGGCGTTCACCCGGAAGGAGCAGCGGCCTTCCGGCCGACTTCAGGAACGCGGTTACTCCGACGTCCCCCCGGCTCTGGTGGTCGAAGTCCTTTCCCCCGACAACACGCGGCGGGAGATGGAGTTGAAGCGGTCGGTCTATTTCGCCGCCGGCGTGGAACTGGTGTGGGAGGCCGACCCGCTGGTCCGCACGGTGGTCGTCTGGACCGGGCCGGACGCCGACGTGACGCTCCGCGAGGGCGATACGCTCTCCGGCGCCCCGGTCCTGCCGGGGTTTGCCGTGCCGCTGGACGACCTGTTCGCCGGGGCGGACCTGTCCGACCCGGCGTGACGGGTCGCCCCGCCGCTCGCCCCGCCGCTCACCGACCGCCCCGCGGGGGGCCGCGGAAGAAGTCGCGGGACGGCGTGCCGCGGAACAGGCGGGGGATCACCGGCCAATCGTCGGTCAGAAAGTAGGCGTAAGTTCCGTCGGGGAACTCCGGCGTCACGCACCGGCGGCCGTTGCATTCGTCGAGGTCGCCGGAGGCGGCGACGTATTCATAGTCCGCGGTGAAGGCGCCGTCGTACGTCCCGCCGGGTTGACCGGCGCCGTCCGGCCGGCGGCCCTGTTTGAGCCGATAGCTACTGCGGAGTTCCTTGATCGGCCCGGCGGCGTCGGTCGGGGCGGCGAAGCCGGTCTTCGCATAGATCGGAAATCCGTCCGCCGCCCAGCCGATCAGCGGCGAATGCGCCCGGCCTTCCAGCCGAGGCTCTTTAACAACCCCGTCGGCAGCCCGTGATAGTGGTACTTGCCGTTCGGTTGCACATGGGCGTGGTTCGCGTCGAGCCCCAGCGGCACCGCACCGGACAACGCCTCGTACTGCCACCGCTCCCCGCCGCCGCCCGCGGGATCGCCTTGCCCGCCGCCGCCGGGCCGGCCGCCGCCTTGCCCGCCGCCGCCTTGCCCGCCGCCGCCGCCGCCGCCGCCGCCGCCGCCTTCGCCGTAAAACTCCGCGGCGCCGGGGTCGAACTCCACGCCGTTCACCGCCACGCCGAACGCCGCTCGGCCGCCTTCAACGGGGCGGGGGGCGACCTCCGGATTCAACGGCGCCCGGTACCTCTTCTGTTGGGCGGCGATGGCGTGCGGGTTGCCGCGGTTTGGGAACGCCCCGACGGCGTGATCCGGCAGGCCGGCGGTGGAGATAATTCGCGACTCGCCTTCCTCCGTGATCGTCGCCCGCGCTTGGCCCGGCGGCTGCCGGTCCGCGGGGACGAGTTTGAGGTTCCCGTTGGACTGCGTGACCGTGTGCGTCCGCCCGCCGCCCGGCGGGCCTCCGCGGGGCGGTTGAGCGGCGACCAGCGCCACGCCCCCCAGCAGAGCGGTCGCGGCGAAGAACAGACGGGAGCGAGGCATTGGGCGGAAGTTCGCGGGGGAAACGGGCCGGCCGTATTCCCTGTCGAACCCCGCCCGGACCGCGGCGTGTCGGAGAAACGCTCCGTGACGAGAGACCGTCGCCAGAGGCCATGACCAAAGGTCGCGGCGACCGCTCACTCCCCCGCGGCGACCTCCAACAGGCCCTTCACCTTCGCCCACGCCTTGACCAGATCGCCCGGCGGGACCGGCGTGGGAGCCAGGATCGCCGCGTCGTCCGCCGTGATCCGCACCGTGCCGCCGAAGCCGGCCAGCCGCAGCTCGCAGGTCGAGGCGTCCAGCGGGTAGTCCAGGCTGTTCACCTCCGGCGGGTCGGCGTCCTCCACGGCGTCAATCAGTGCCGCCACGTCCGCCGGTTCGTCGAACCGCCGCTGGAGCGCCGTGAAGCCGGGGGCGAACGCGAACGCCAGCCCCGGATCGGCCAGCACGTCCGGGTCGCTGGGCTCCACCTCCCGGCGGGTGAGGGCGCCGGCGGGGTCGTCGTCCGCCTGCGAGACCGTCACCGTGTAGGTCAGTTGCGGACAAACCAGCGACCCGCCGCCGCGGTCCGGGCCGATCGATTTCAAGTCCTTGCGCTTCAACCCGAACGCCTCCCGCAGCATTCGGGCGACGCGCTCCAGGTCCGCCACGACCCCCGCCTCGCCGATACCGGCCACGTACAGGCGCGTCCGACTGGTGGTCTCCTTGGGCACGGAGTGGTTCGGGCGGAACCCGGGCAGCTCCTTGATCGGCGTGCGGCTCTCCACCCACAACCGCAACCCGCAGCCGGCGGGGGCCTTCGAATCAGACATGCGGGGGCGGGGCTGGCGACAGGTTGGCGTTCACAGAAGCGGTTCCAATACTAACCCGAAGCGTCAGCGAGGGAGGCGGGCGCAGCCCCGCCCAATACTAACCCGAAGCGTCAGCGAGGGAGGCGGGCGCAGCCCCGTCCAATACTAACCCGAAGCGTCAGCGAGGGAGGCGGGGCGCAGCCCCGCCCGCGATGCGAACGGGTTCTCGCTGACGCGTCGGGTTGGTGGGCTGCGACTTCCGGCCGCTTTATACCCCGCCCGCCTCGCAGCCGGTCGTTCTCCCCCCTTATGATCCGATGGCGAAACGCACTTCCCCCGCAAACCGCCGCGGGGCCTGGGAGACTTGGGGCGATACCACCTGGGAGTCCCTGCTGATCCGCCCGCGACCGGAGGACGGCGGCGGGGAGGGCGGCGATGAGGCCGCGAACGATCCCGCCGCAGCCCTTGCGGACTGTGCGGCGGTGGGGGCGATCGACCGGGACGTCACCGCCGCGGCGCTGGCCGGGGAATGGGTCCCGCCGCCGGGCGATTGGGCGCTGCTGGTCGTGCACCGCACCGGCGGCTGGTCCACGCTGGTGACGATCAGTTATGCGGACACGCTGATCGACGGGCGCCTGGGCGACTTCCGCGGCGAATCCCTGCGCACCGGCGCCTACGACACCGCCGGCGTGCTGGTCGTCCGCCACCGCCGCCACCCGGGCGCCCAAGGCGGCGGGCCGGAAGACGTGGTGAACTTCGTCACCGACGGCGTCCGCTGGGACGAGCCGGACCCGGACGACGATCCCGACGACCCCGTGGGCGAGGGCGACACCCTGCTGGAGGGCGCCGCCTTCCCGCCGGAGCAGGCCGCGGCGTGGCTGGCGGAGCGAACCAGCGTCAAGGACGCCCACGACACGCTGCTCCGCGACGCGGACGCCTATGTGCCGGGGCTGTGCTTCGTCCGGGACGGCCGCACCGGCAACTCCGGCCGGCTGGACGCCGGCCGCGGACACGAGGATTTCCTGAAGGAGACGCACGTCGCCCGGATCGATGCGGTGCGGTTCGGCGTGGTGACGAAGACGCCGCCCGCGGAGGCTGCCGGGCGGCGGTTGGAGGCGGCGATCGGCCGCGGCGACGTGCCCGCCGTGCGACGGGCGTTGGCGGCCGGGGCGACGACGGGCGTGCTGCCGGGCTCCCGGCACACCGGGTTCTGGCTCACGCTGCGGGCGATGAGCGAGTACGGCGCCCCGGACCGCCCGGCCCTCACGGAGATCGCCGCCCTGCTACTGGACGCCGGCGCCGACCCCGACGCCCGCCCCCGCGACGCCGCCGGCCCCGTCGAACTGCTCCGCACCACCGACTACGTCCAGGCCCGCGACCGCCGCAAACAGGGGCGGCGGTGGGTCATGGACAACCGACTCGACACGCTGGCGATGCTGGACTGGTTGTTGGACGTGGGGGTGGACCCGAACGGGCTGTCGCACGGCCAGTACGCCCACGGCCGTCGCCCGCTGCACGCGGCGGCCAATTCCAACGATCCGGACTGGGTCCGCCGGCTGCTCGCCCGCGGCGGCGACGCGACGCTCACCGACAACCGCGGCCTCACCCCCGCCGCCGCCCTGCGGGCGCAGCTTCAAATGAACGCGGATCACACCTGGGGCCGCAACCGCGTCCCGCTGGACCGGGCGCTGGCGGAACATGCGGAGGTGCTCGCCCTGTTGGACGCCGCCGCGGGCCGCCGCGACTAACCCCGCCGCGACTCATCCCGCAATGACTCATCCCGGCGACGGGCGCCGCCGAGCCTGTTCCGGGAGAGGACCCGCGGGGGTGGTCGATCAGCGGGCGGTCAATCGTCGGAGCGGGGGGCCTCCGCGGCGTCCTTCTCTTCCGCGGCGCCGGCGGGACCTTCGGTGTCCGTCGCCGCTTTCTCCGCGGCTTTGTCGGCGGCGGCCTTCGCCTTGGCCGCCTTTTCCGCGGCTTTACGGGCGTCCCGCATCGGGTTGGACTCCGTCTTCTTCTTGAACAGTTTGAAGCGGCTCTCGACCAACTCGCGGGGCAGCATGTTGTCGCTGCGGTCCACGTCGGCGGTTTCCAGATTCGGGTCTAACTCCACCTTTTCCACCGCCTTTTTGCGCATCAGCACCTTGGTGATCTTGCGGTTGTTCGCCCGCCAGATCTCCGCCGGCAACCGCACTTCCTCGGTCGATCCGTCGGCGTACGTCAGCTTCAAAATCACCGGCATCGGCAGGCCGCCGTCGTTGGTGACGTCGACCGCGTAAAACTTGACGCCGCTTTTGAGCAGCCGGAGTTGCTCGTCGTTTAGTCCTTCTAAAAACTCTTTGTAGGTCTTGATCGACTTATCCGTCGCCTTGAGCTCGTCGTAGCTGTTATAGAAATCGAGCAGTTCGGGAAACTCCGCGATTCGCTTGGGCAGATCTCGGTTCCGCTGCGTGGACGGCGTCTCCGGTTCCTCCTCGGCGTCGGCCCGGTCGCGGTTCTCTTTGTCCACCGGGTCGCCGGCGTCCAGGGTGTAGACCCGCAAGTTCGAGACGCCCAGGTCCACGTGATCGGTCGAGTAGAACCAGCCCCGCCAGAACCAATCGAGGTCCCGGCCGCTGGCGTCTTCCATCGTGCGAAAGAAATCGGCGGGTTCGGGGTGCTTGAACTTCCAGCGGCGGGCGTAGGTCTTGAAGGCTTTGTCGAACAGTTCCCGACCCAGAATCGTTTCCCGCAGGATATTGAGCGCCGTCGCCGGCTTGGCGTAGGCGTTGGAGCCGAACTGCAACAGGCTTTCGGAGTTCGTCATGATCGGCACCTGGTTGGTGCTTTTCATATAGGAGGCGATGTCCGCCGGGGCGCCGCGGCGGGAGGGGTAGTCGTCCTCCCATTCCTGCTCCGCGAGGTACTGGAGGAAGGTGTTGAGCCCCTCGTCCATCCAGGTCCAACGGCGTTCGTCGCTGTTGACGATCATCGGGAAGTAATTGTGCCCGACCTCGTGGATCACCACGGAGATCAGGAAATACTTCGTGCGGGCGGTGTAGGTGCCGTCCTCCTCGGGTTTGGGGCCGTTCCAGCAGATCATCGGGTATTCCATCCCCCCGCCGACCACCCCGTACACGCTGATCGCGTTGGGGTACGGGTACGGGAAGGTGAACTTGCTATAGACCTCGATGCAGTGGGCGATCGCCTGGGTGCTGTACTGGCTCCACAGCGGTTCGCATTCGCTCGGGTACAGGCTTTGGCACATGACGAAGTGTGTGCCGTCGTCAGCGTCCTCGTCGGGGATCGTGCGGCCCCAGGCGTCCCAGATGAACGCCCGGCTGGCGGTGAAGGCGAAGTCGCGGACGTTGCTCGCTTTCCAGAACCAGCTTTTCGTTCCGCCCTCTTTGTTGCGGGTCTTGCGGGCGGCTTTGGACTCGTCCGGGGTGACGACGAACAGCGGTTTGTCGGCGGTCTTCGCCTCTTCCAAGCGGTCGCGGTGCGTTTGCGACAGACAGCCGGCGGGGTTTTGCAGCACGCCGGTCGCGGAGACGATCAGGTCCGCGGGGCAGGTGATCGTGACTTCGTAGTCGCCCAGTTCGAGGGCGAATTCGCCGCGGCCGTAATATTGTTTGTGCTGCCAGCCGACGGCGTCGCCGTACACGCACATCCGGGGGAACCACTGGGCGACGCAGAACAGGTCGTTGCCGTCGTCGAGCGGTTCGTACCCGGTGCGGCCGCCGACGTCGTCCACGTTGTTCAGCGTATAATGCCAGGTCACGCTGAACGTGTAGCTGGCCCCCGGTTCCAGCGGCGTCGGCAGGTCGACGCGCATCATCGTATCGACGATCGCGTGCGGCAGGTCCGGCCCGTCGCCGGCGCGGGGGCCGGCGGCGACGCGGTCGATTTTGAACCCGCCGTCGAACGTTTCCGCGGCGAGCATCGCTTTGAGTGCGTCGAAGGACATGTCGTCCACGTCCGTCGGCCCGGTTCGCGTGCGACGGGCGAGGCTGTCCGGGGTGAACAGGTTGGCGTCCAATTGCATCCACAAATACTCCAGCCGATCCGGGCTGTTGTTGTGATAGACGACGGTCTCCGCCCCGGCGAGGGTGTGTTCGTCCTCGTCGAGGGTGACGGCGATGTCGTAGTCGGCCCGCTGCTGCCAATAGGCGTGGCCCGGGGCGCCGCTGGCGGTGCGGTAGGCGTTGGGGGTGGGCAGGATCTCCGTCAATTCGCGGAAGCTGTCCGCCTGCCCGTACTTGGCGTTGTCCGGGATCGGACCGTTGTCTTTGGTCGGGGACAACTGCCCGAAAGCGGGCGCCGCGGCGAGCAGCGCCGCGGCGGAGAGAAACAGGGGGCGAATCATACGGAACGCGTGTGAACGACGGGGCGGCGGCGGGAACGAGCGAGCGAGCGTTCCCGCGCGAGGCGGTGCGACTGTACCGATCAGGGTAGCCGGGCGAGCCGGGCCGACTCAACCGGGGCGGGGGGGCCATCCTGCTTCTCCGACCCGTTCGCGAGGAGACCCTGCCGCCCCGCGTCACCCGTCCAGCAGCGCCCCGGCGAGGATTAGCCCGAACCCGAACGTTTTACAAAGTATCGGTTTCCAGGCGAGGTCCCAGTTCTGAACGGCGAACCACCAGGTCATGAACGGGATCAGCGTCGCCAGGAGGGCCAGCGGCGGGCTGCTCCGCATGATCTGTAGGATCAGCCAAATCCAGGAGCCGACGACGAGTAAAAGACCGGCGAGACGCAGGCCGTCGGCCACCGTCATTCCGACTCTCCCAACGGCGTCAGCACGATCTCTTTGTATTCAATCGGCGCCCCTTCGCTTTGCAGGCAGACGGAGCCCTCGGTGACGCTGCTGTCGAAGCCGTAGTTCACCAGTCGGCCGTTCACCAGCACGGCGATCGTGGCGTCGCGGCAGACGACCGTCATCTCGTTCCATTCGCCCACGGGGTTTTCCGCGTCGTCGACGAAGTTGAGGTGACGACGGCCGCGCACCATGTCCTCGTGTCCGGGCACGCCTTCCAGCGGGATCGTGATCTCGCTGCCGATCACCCAAAAATCGCCGGCGTTGCCGGTCGCTAATTGCACTTCCTGACACTTCGGCCACACGCCCAGCGCGTTCGGCGTGGTGGCGTGCACCAACACGCCGTTGTTGCCGGGGTTGCCGGTCCAGCGCCACTTCACGGACAACGTATAGTTCTTGAACGACCGGTCGGTTTTGATGTAGCCGCTGGGACGGCCGGTGCAACTTAGAAGACCTGCTTTGGCGCTCCAGACGGTCGTCGGATCGGTGTCGTTCGACAGGACCGGCGTCCAGCCGGCGAGGCTCTCGCCGTCGAATAACGCGATTGGCTCCCCCGGTTGCGCCTCGGGAGCATCGGCGTAGCCGGGGGCGCAGAGCAGGGCGAGCGTGAACGCGGCGGACATCGGGCGACTCGGGTGAAACAGGAACGGCGAATGGAAACGGATCGGCGTTCCCCCATGGACCGCCGCCCCCAGTGGACCGCCCCGCGGGCGACGGCGTCAAGCGGCGCCGACACGCTCCGTCCCCCTCGTCCCGTCAACTGTCCCGTCAACTGTCCCGTGCGCTGTTCGGTCAACCGGGCGTCTACTTCTTCGTCCCTTTGACGTTCGCCTGAAGCTTCGGCGGCGGGGTCTCGGCGGGTTTCTTCGTCTCCGCGGGGGCTCGGCGGCGGCGTCTTCGCCGGAGGCCAGCCGCACCGGGCCGTCGGCGGGGTCCGGGAACAGGGGCGTCGGCGGCGGGGCCGGGTCGAGGCCGTAGATACGAGGCTCGTTGTACTGTTCCAGCGAGGCGACCGGGTCGTAGGCGTTCGGATCTTTCCGGCGGAGCCACCTCGGGACGATCGACAGCTTCTCCCCCGCGAACCGGGTTCCGCCGTAGATCTCGCCCTTTTCAAACGGACCGGCGCCCAGCAGCCAGGTGTGGGACGCCTCGGAGGTCGCGGCGGCCTCGCCGCTTTGCCAGACGATCTGGCGCCGCTCCCGGTGGTAGGCGAACAGCCGCAGCTTCGTGGCGGCGTGCTCCTGGGACTGCTTGGCGATGGACAGCTCCGGCAGGGAGGGCACCGGCGGGGCGTTCGGGACGAAGTTGGCCGCCGACGACAGCAGGGAGTTCGCCGGCATCCCGTACACGACCTCGTGCGAATCGCTGCCGACCGCCCCGGCCCGAGCCTCGATGACGAACTCCGCGTCCGTCGCTTTCGTTTCCAATTCCGCCCCGGCGGCCATGAGGTGTTGGCGAAGCGACCCGATCAGATAGTTCTGCCCGCCCACGCCCACGCCGTCCAGCTTTTTATGTTCGAGCAGTTCGGTGTCGAGAAACACGGACCGGCCGTCGAACGCGGAAAAGTCCAGTTGGGCGATCGCCCGATCGATGCTGTCCGCGGTGAGGAGTTGTTCCGTGGCCTCCCGAGTGATCGTTTTCCCGCACCCGGCCGCGACGCACAGCAGGCCGACCGCCGCGCACAGCGAGGCCGCGACGCGGACGGGCCGGCGCGGGGGCGTGGCGGGGCGGATGGCGGGGCGGGGGCGGGGGCGGCAGACTGTTCGGTCGACCCTCGGGTTCTTCCGGGGCCGGCCGTTCGGTCACGTGGGGCGACGGGACGGGCGGGGCGACGGGACGGTCGGCAGATCGGGGGAACTCCGGTCCGCGACCCGTCCGGGGGGACGGGGGTGCTAGCACATCGCCCGCCCGCCGCCAACGTCCCGCCGCCAACGTCCCGCCGCCAACGTCCCGCCGCTCCCCGCTCCCCGCTTCCTTTCTCACGTCCCACAGAGCGTCCGACGAGTCCGCCACTGTTCCGGCCCCCCGCCGTCGTTCGGTCCCCCCGCCGTCGCCCCCCGATGTCGCCCCCGTCGTGTGCCGGCCCCGTCGTTCCTGTCTCGCCCACCGTTCTCCAACCGCGGACCGTCCGGATGCCCTCTTCGCCCCCCCTCGTCCGTGAGCCCGCCGTCCGCGAGCCCGCCGTCCGCACGCTTGGCGGACGACCCCGACCCCGCGACGAGAGCGCCCGCGATCCTGACGCCCGAGAGGCAAACGCCCGTGATGAAAGCGGCCCCGGCGCCCGCCCGGCGGAGGCGGATCGGACCGGCCCCCGATCGACCCGCGGCGCCGACGCCGCGGGGACGAACGGTCGATTGGGGTCGAAGGAGCCGTTGACGGAGCCGGACGCGGAGCCGGACGCGGAGCCGGCGGCGGAGCCGGACGCGGCGGCCGATCCTTGGGAGGCGCTGGCGTTGGCGGCGGTGCGGACGGCGGTGCGAGCCGTGCGGGCCGCGGACGACGGCTGGGCGGCGCGATTGACCCGCGTGGCGGCCGACCCGGGCGTTCGTGGGGCGTTGCACGAAGTGGCCGACGCCGCCCGCCGCATCGCCGGCTCAAGTCCCACGGTCGCCGACCGCCCGTCGCCCGCCGCGCCCGCCGTCGCCCCGCCGGCGCCCGGTTCGCCGATCGGTGCGACGCCCGCGGAGGCGGCGCGGGGGCTCCCACAGAAGACCGAAGCCCCGCCGGCGCCGGCGGCCTCGCTGCCGGTGGCCTCGTTGGGGGAGATCCGCGACCGGCTGACGTTGGGCGCCGCCCCGCCGGCGCCGGCGGCCGGGACGGCGGCGACGGGGCTCATAGCAGCGGAGAACGAGGAGCTTTCGACGCTGCGGTCGGAGGACGTGCGGGGGCTGGCCCGGGCGCCGGACCGGTGCCGGTCGAAGGCCGCGGCGTTGCGGTGGGCCGCGGATCGGCTCGTCGCCGGGGCGGAGACCGGCCCGCTGCGGACGAGGCGGGAGACCATTGAAGCGGCCGCGGACCCCGGCGAAGCGTTGTGGCCGCTATTCGAACCGGCCCCGCCCGCCGCCGCCCCCGCGGACTACACCCGGGCCGCCGCGATCTTCGAAGTGCTCGCGGAGGCGGCGGCGCTGTTGGACACGACTTTGGACCGCTTCCTCGGCGCCGCCCCCGTTCCCCCGGAGATCGACGGCGGCGCCTCCGCGAAGGAGGCGGTGACGGGGGAGGAACTGGACCATCTCAAGGCGGCGCTGGATCTGACGGCGGAGGCGCAATCCATGACGTTGATCGCCGTGCGGGCGCTCCGGGAAAAGCCGGACCGGGATCAGGTGGCGATTTATAAAACGATCCGGGACATTTCCGACGCCCGCACCGGCATCGCCTATTTCATCCGGAGCTATCTGCGGGAGGGCAGCCATGCGGATCCGTCGGACCACGCGGACCTCGCCTCGCGCATCGGCGGCGCCGCCGTCGCCCGCAGCCGGGGGAAAGCGGAGCGGGAGGCGTTCAAGAAGTTCGCCCACGCCGCCGGCAAAGCCGCGGAGCACGCCGACGACTCGGAGCCGACCCGGTTCGAATATCACGCCGCCCGGGCCGCCAAGTTCGCCGCCCGTTTATTGGCTCTGGGCGTGCCGCCCAGCGACGTCCGGTTTCGGGAGACCGTGCCGGAGGACCCGGCCCCGCTGCGGGCCGCCGTCCAACGCCTCGCCGACGCCGCCGGTTCCGAACTAGAGGGTTCAGACGCCCCGGCGGCGAACGACCCGGCGGCCAACGATCCGGCGGCGGCCCTCGCCCGGGTGCTCGATGCGCTGCCCCGTCCGGCCGCGGACGAGGCGGACGACGACGGCGACGCCCCGGCGGCCCGCTACGCCGACAGCGTCGACGCCGCCGTCGCCCGCGCCGCGGAGGAATATCCGCAGGCCCTCGCGTTCGTCCTCAACTCGAAAAGCGTGCGCGAAGGCTATCCGTACCGACACCCGGATCGGGTGTATCTCGGGTTGAAGTTCCTCGCCACCACCCTGCGGGACGCCCTCGCCGGCCGCGCGGCGTGTCCGGATCTCGATGAAGAATGCCTGCGGCAGTGCGGGTTGCGATATAGCCCGAATCAATCCTCGACCACGATGGGGCAGTTCCCGGAGGACTATCGCACCGTCTGGGGCGGGGAGGAGGTGCCGTTGACCCGGCACCTGGGCGCCGGGAACAACAAGGACCCGCGGCTGTCGATCCGGCTGGCGTTCTATTACGACCGGGCGGCGGACACCGTGGTCGTCGGCTACCTCGGCCAACATCAACGCACCCGCGCAACCTGAGGGATGGGGGATGTGGGATGTGGGCAGGTGCACGGGGGCGGGCGGGTGGTTAGATTGGGTCGGTCGGGGAAAGGCTGCGCTCCCGCCGACATCCCCCATCCGACATCCCAGATCCGGCATCGTTCATGTCCGACCGTCGCACGTTCCTGTCCACCGCCGCCGCCGCCGGGGCGGCCCTCGGCGTCACCCCGCTGGCCGGCGCCCATGTCAAAGCGAACGCCCCGATGCGCATCGGGCTGGTGGGCTGCGGCGGACGCGGCACCGGGGCGGCCGCCCAGGCGCTGCGGGCCGAACCCAACGCCGTGCTGGTGGGCGTGGCGGACCCGTTCCCGGATAAGGTCGACCGTTGTTTGAAGGGGCTGTCGGTCTCCGACGTCGCGGATCGCGTGCAGGTGTCGGAGGACGCGAAGTTCATCGGGCTGGACGGCTACAAAAAGCTGATCGCCATGCAGCCGGACGTGATCCTGCTGGCCACCCCGACCTATTATCGGCCGGAGCACCTGGAAGCCTGCGTGGACGCCGGCATTCACACCTTCTTCGAAAAGCCCGTCGCCGTGGACGCCCCGGGCGTTCGCAGGGTGCTCGCCACGATCCAAAAGGCGAAGGAGACGAACGTCGGCCTGCTGGGCGGGCTCTGCTGGCGTTACGCGGCGCAGATGGTCGACCTCATCAAGCGCCTGCAGGACGGCGCGATCGGGGATTTAATCACGCTGGATTCGATCCGCCACAGCGGCTACGAACGCACCCTGCCCAAGCGGGACGAGTGGAGCGATACGGAGTGGAAGCTCCGCCATTGGTACAGCATTAACTGGCTGTCCGGCGATTTTATCGTGGAGCAGTTCGTCCACGACCTCGACATGCTCTGCTGGCTGAAGGGCGAATACCCCAAGTCTGTCATCTCCACCGGCGGGCGGATCAATCGCACGGGCGTGGAGAACGGCAACATCTACGACCACTTCGCCTGCGTTTATGAATTCGCCGACGGCGTGCACATGCACGCCACGACCCGCCAGCAGCCCGGCACCCCCGGCAAGTATCGGAACCTCGCCTTCGGGACGAAGGGTGCGACCGACCTGATGAAGTTCCAGATCACCGGCGAGAACAAGTTCTGGAACCGCGACCGCGGCGCCACCCAGATGCACCAGGCGGAGCACGACGTGTTCTTCGCCGCGCTGCGGAACGGCGAGACGCCCAACGACGTGGACTATATGGCCCTCTCCACCCTGTGCGGCATCATGGGACGCGACGCCGCCTACACCGGCGCGGAGATCACCTGGGACCAGATGCTCACCAGCACGAAGCAGTACGGCCCGGACACGATCTCCAGCATGACGCAAAAACTGGAGATCGGCCCCGTCCCGGTCCCCGGCAAAACGAAGTTCGCCTGACCGTCGCTTCCGGCCGGTCGACCGGAACGGTTTGACGGAACGGTTTGACGGAACGGTTTGACGGAACGGGTCGGCGGGCGGGGCGGGCGGGCTATCATTCCGCCCCCGCCCCTTGAGATCCGCCGCGATGTCCCCCGTCCTGCTCCCGTTCGCCGCTCTGTTGCTCGCCGCCGGTCCGGCGGGGGAGGCCGCGGCGGGGGAGGCCGGGACCGGGTGGGCCCAGTGGCGCGGCCCGACCCGCGACGGCCAAACCGCCGTCACGCTGCCAGAGTCCTTAGACGAGGCCACGGTGAAGGAAGCCTGGCGGGTTCCGCTGGGGGCGAGCTACTCCGGCCCGGTCGTCGGCCCCGCCCCCGTCGGCCCGGCCCCCGACGGCCAGGGCGGCCGGGGCGGGGGGCGCGTCTATACCACGGAGACCGTCGCCCAGACCTACGAAACCGCCAAAGCCTTTGACGCGGCCACCGGCGAACTCCTCTGGGAGGCGAAGTGGAAAGGCGCCTTCAGCGTGCCCTTCTTCGCCAAAGCCAACGGCGACTGGATCCGCAGCACCCCCGCGTTGGACGTGGACGAAACCGGCGCCGGCACGCTGTACGTCGCGGGGATGCGGGACGTGCTGGTCGCTCTGGACGCCGCCACCGGTGCGGAGAAGTGGCGGGTCGACTTCGCCGCCCGGGCCGGCGCCGACCCGGAGATGTTCGGCCACGTCGCCAGCCCGCTGGTGCACACCGACGCCGACGGGAATAAGGCCGTGTACGCCCACACCATCGCCGGCTTCAGCAAACTCGACGCCGCCACCGGCGAGACGCTGTGGAACATCCTGGGCGGGGACCCGGAGAACGACGGGGCCTTCTCCTCCCCGTTCGTCGCGACAATCGCCGGCGTGGAGCAGATCCTCGTGCAGGCCCGCACCAAGTTGTGCGGCGTGAACCCGGCCGACGGCGCCGTCTACTGGGAGCAGCCGATCGAAGTGTTCCGCGGGATGAACGTCCTCACCCCCACCGTCCTACCCGCGGGGGAGAACGGCGACGCCGCCCGCCTGCTGACCAGCACCTACGGCGGCGGCACGACGCTGTTCGAGGTGGCCCGGGTTCCCGAGGCCGGGGACGGCGACGCCTGGACCGTGAAAACCCTCTGGGAGAACGGCCGGCAGGGCTATATGAGCAGCCCGGTGGTGATTGACGGGTTCGTTTATCAACACCTCAAAAACGACCGCATCGTCTGTTACGACCTGGAAACCGGCGAAGCCGCCTGGACCAGCACGCCGTTCGGCGGCTATTGGTCGATGATCACCGACGGGACGCGCATCCTGGCTCTCGACGCCCGCGGCGACCTGCTGATCCTCGCCGCCGACCCGGCCGAGTTCAAGATCCTCGACAAGCGCCACGTCACCGACGCCACCAGTTGGGCCGCACGTCGCCGTCACGCCGGGGAAGATCTACGTCCGGGCGCTGGACGCGTTGATCGCCTATGAGTTTTGAGCGGGGGCGGACGGGATGCTGTTTCCAAACGGGGAGTGCGCCGACCCCCAGCGTTAGCACGGGCCGTCCGCCGATCGTCTCCGGTGTGGGGGACGTGGGCTGCGCCCGCGGCCCTCGCTGACGCATCGGGTTGATTTTGGAACCGCTTCAAAGCCTGACGCGTGCGCGTCGGGCCGGTAATCTGGGCGGGATGGAGTTCCCCCCGCACGACGACCCGCACGACGAACTGCTCGGCGATCCTCGCCCGCGGTGGTGGGGGACGACGCCCGCCGTCACCCCGCGGCCGTGGTGGGCGGGGTGGCGACCCCGGCGGCGGGACTGGGCGACGATCTTCGAGCCGGACCCCGTCGACCCCGCCCGGCCGTGGCGGCTGACGGCGGTCTGGCTGATCGGCGTCCCGCTGGCGACGTTCGTCGGCAGCTTTATCCTGCTGGTGATCTGTATGAACCTGCGGATCGAGCCGGTCTGGTCGCTGATGCACTGGTGGGAACGCGCCGTCGGCGACTGGGCCGTCATCGCCCCGTGCGCCGTTCCGGCGGCGGCGGTCGGCGGGCTGTGGTTGCTCCGCCGCGGGGGATGGACGCAGTCCGCGAAGCGGGCGGCGCTGCTGTACGCGGCGGCCGTCGCGTGGCTGTACATGTGCGGGGTGGCCACGATCTCAGTTCTGGAAGAGATCCTGTGACGCCCGACGGGAACCCCAGCGGGAACCCGGGCGGGGCGGACGCCGGATGCGGCGGTCGGCTCGGTGCGGTTCCCGAAAGTCTGCACGGGCGCCGCTCGCCCAGCGTCCCGGACGCTCCGGGCGTCCGGGACGCTTCGCCCGCACGTCCCTTCGACAGGCGGCCTAGGATGGGGCCATGACCGCCGACGTGCACCTCGCCGACGACCCGCTGGACACGCCCGTGCAGTACGTGCGCGGGTGCGGGCCGCGGCGGGCGGCGCTGCTGGCCAAGCTGGAGATTCATTCCGTCCGCGATCTGCTGTTCTTACTGCCGCGGGACGTGGTGGATCTGTCCGTCGCCGCGGCCATCGACGACCTCACCGACGACGCCGTCCACACCGTCCGCGGCGTGATCCTCGACACCGACGCCCGCCCCACCCGCGGCGGTCGCACGCTGGTGAAGGCGATTATCGAAACCTCCTCCGGCACGGTGCGGGCGAGCTTTTTCAATCAGCCGTGGATGCGCAAAAAGCTCCCGCCGGGCATGCGGGTGCTCGTCACCGGCAAACCGAAACGCTATGACGGAGCGTGGGAGTTTTCGTCGCCCCAGGTGCAGATTTTAGAGGGCGAACCCGGAGAAGACGCCGCCGGCGGGATCGAACCTCGCTACGCGCTGACCGAGGGCGTCAATCAGCGGGGACTAAACATGCTGGCGACCCGGGCGGTGGAGGGGTTCGCCCAGTATATCTGCGACCCGCTGCCCAAGGCGTTCCGGGACGACGCACGGCCTGCCGCACCTGCGGGACGCCGCCGCGAATCTGCACGCCGCCGGCTCGTTAAAAGAGTTCAACGCCGCCCGGGACCGGGTGCTGTTCGACGATCTGTTCGAGTTTCAACTCGGCGTCGCGCTGCGGCGCCGGCTGTGGCGGGCCGGCGGCAAAGCGGATCCGCTGCCGGTGAGCGCGAAGATCGACGCCCGCATCCGTCGACTCTTCCCGTTCGAATTCACCGCCGGGCAGAACGACGCCGTCAAGGAGATCGCCGCGGATCTCTCCTCCGAAATCGCCATGCACCGCCTACTCCAGGCGGACGTGGGCGCCGGCAAAACCGTGGTCGCGTTATATGCCATGCTGACCGCCGTCGCCCACGGTCGGCAGGCGGTGTTGATGGCCCCCACGGAGGTGCTCGCCAATCAACACTGGGCCACCGTGCAACACGCCTTGGCTCACAGCCGGGTCGAACGGCAATTATTGACCGGGCGGCTCACTCAGAAAAAGCGCAAAAACCTGCTCGCCCGGATCAAAAGCGGGGCGGTGCAATTGGTGGTCGGCACGCAGGCGTTGATTCAAAAGGGGGTCGAGATCCCGCGGCTGGGCGTCGCGGTGGTGGACGAGCAGCACAAGTTCGGCGTCGCCCAACGGGCCGCCTTCAGCGCCGGCGACCGGGACCCGCACGTCCTCGTGATGACCGCCACCCCCATCCCCCGCAGCCTCGCCCTCACCCAGTTCGGCGACTTGGACGTGACCACCGTCCGCGATCTCCCCCCCGGCCGGCAGCCCGTCGTCACCAGCCGCGTCCCCGGCCCCAAGGCCCGTCAAAAGACCTGGCATTTTATTCGGGAGAAGATCGACGAGGGCCGCCAGTGTTACGTGATCTGCCCGAAGGTCGGCTCCGCCGACGAGGCCCGGAGTCCCCAAGACGGGGACGACAGCGCCGAGGTCTCCTCCTCCGTCGAGGCGACCTTTAAAGAATTGACGGAGGGCGAATTGAAGGGTTACGCGGTCGGCCTGGTGCACGGGCGGATGGAGGCGGACAGGAAAGAGGCCGCGATGGAGGCCTTCAAAACGGGCGAGACGCGGGTGCTGGTGTCCACGACGGTGGTCGAGGTGGGCGTGGACGTGCCGAACGCGACGTTGATGGTCATTCACAAAGCGGAAAGTTTCGGCCTGAGCCAGCTGCACCAACTCCGCGGCCGCGTCGCCCGGGGATCACGGCGGGGGTACTGCTTTCTGTATACTGATCAAACCAGCGCCACCGCCGCGGAGCGGCTGGCGGTGCTCGAACGCACCACCGACGGCTTCGAGATCGCCGAGGCGGACTTCGCGCAACGCGGCCCCGGCCATGTGCTGGGCACCCGTCAGAGCGGCAAAAGCGCCCTCCGCGTCGCCGATCCCCAACGCGACCGCGACCTATTAGAGCAGGCCCGCCGCCGCGCGTTTCATCTTGTGGAGACCGGCCAGTTCGACCAACCGGAGTGGGCGATGGTCAAGGCCGAGGTTCTCGACCGCTTCGGCGAAGTGCTCGAACTGGCGAAGACGGGGTGAGCAAGGGATCGAAGTTCGTGTCGAATTGTGCAGGAAGAACTTGAATCACCCGTGCGCTCTGCATAGAATGTCAGTGAGCACTGCCACACATGAGCGTCTTCGGGTGGTGGGTCTTAGGCTACGTGGCGATTGAAGCTCTTGTTCGCTGGTGGTTCTGTTACAGGGACCTGGTGATCTGTCACCTAACTCTTCTCTTGGAGGGACCGATGAGCAAGTTCATGCGAGTCATGAAATTGGTGTGGTTTGGAGCTGCTCTACTGCCGGGCATGGTTGACCCTCCAGCGAACACAGAGCCGGTCGTCATTGCACCCTAGACCTTCCGAAGAGTAGAGAGAGGGGTTCGATTCCCCTCCCCGGCTTTGACAGTGCTGATTGGGCGGCATGGGGTAACGCGAGGAGTAATCGTTGCTTACTAATACGGGTGCCCCCGCCCGGACCCGTCCCCGTGCCGCTGACGATCGACCTGCCCGCTGAAACGCTTGCTGCGTTGACGCAGTTCGCTGAGGACCGCGGCGTGACCGCGGAGCAATTGGCGGCGTCCACGCTGCGGCTGACCTACCCGCCCCCGCCGCGGCCGGGAGATCCCGGGACGATTTCCGAGGAGGAACTCGCCCGCCGGGTGGGCCAATCCATCGCCGAATCGATCCGCCGCCATCCGCCCCCGCCCTGCCATCCGCCCCCGCCCTGCCATCCGCCGGAGAAGGACTGGCGAACCTTGAAGGAGGAGATCGCGGAGATGGACCGGGAATGGCTGGCCGCCGGCGGAGACGCCCTCCGTGACGGCGAGGAACCGCCCAATCCCGCCGAGTTCTTCGCCGCGGAGGCGGAGGAGAAGCGGGCGACGCGGCCAGACGCTCCGCGAGATCCTCGCGACCTGCCGGACGCCGCGGCGAACCTCGTTCCGTGACGGACTTCCTGCTGGATACCAATCACCTGACGGAGATGGCGAAGCCCGTCAGTCCGCTGTTACCGCAACTGCTCTCGGGACTGGCGGCGGGGGACCGATTCTACGTCTGCGCGGTGGCGTTGGGGGAGGCGGCGACTTGGGCTGGCAGCGGACCTCCGTCAGACCGGCGAGCGTCGCGCTTCAAGGCGGTCCGAACGCGGCTGCGGTTCGCGCCCCTCGTCGAGGCCGATGCCGACGAATCCGCCCGCCTCCGCTCAGACCCGCGGACGCGGGGCGTTCAGCTCGAACTGCCCGACGCCCTGATCGCCGCGGTCGCCCTGCGGCGGGGGTTCACGCTGCTGACCGCCGACCGCGACTTCCGCCCAATCCCCCACCTGCCGGCTGACGACTGGCTCGCTTCCTGATCCCCGTGTCGTCGCGTCGGTCGCGGTTGCGTCGCGGCCACGTCGCCGCAGCGTGAACCAAAGCTCGCAGCGCCCTACGCTGCGTGGGTTCCGCGTTCCCTCGCCCGGTCTCGTCATGCCTGCTCTCCCACGCCTCGGCGGCCTCGCCGCGTGTTGGTTCCTCCTCGTCGCCCCGCTCGCCGGGGCTGCGGGAGCGGAACCGGCCGGGCGGCCGAATGTGCTGTTGATTTACGTGGACGATCTGCGGCCCCAGACGGCGGATTACGGGCACGAGGGGATGGTCACGCCGAACTTCACCCGGTTTGCAAAGTCCGGGGTGCGGTTCGACAACGCCTATTGTCAGGTGCCCACCTGCGGGGCCAGCCGGGCCAGCTTGTTCACGGGGCTCTATCCCCGCCGCGGCCGGTTCGGGAATTATCTCGCCCGGGCCGATCAGGACGCCCCCGGCGCCCCCACGCTGCCGCAGCGGTTCCGCGAGGCGGGCTATCGAACCGTCAGCAACGGCAAGGTCTTTCACCATAAGGACGACGCCGCCGACCGCAGTTGGACCGAACCGCCGTGGCGTCCGAACATCGGCGGCTTGGAGTATCAAAACGCCGCCACCGCCGCCTGGATGAAGGCGAACGCGGCCGGCCGCGTGACCGGCGGGCGCCGCAGTCGGCCGAAGGTCCCGATGTGGGAGGCGGGGGAGGTCGATCCGCTTCAGACGCACGACGGGCTGATCGCCGCAAAAACGATGGCGGACCTCGACCGCCTCGCCGCGGGCGACGCGCCCTTCTTTCTCGCCTGCGGGTTCGCCAAGCCGCACATGCCGTTCTACTCCCCCGCGGCGACTTACGACCTCTACCCCCCGGACGCGATCGAACTGGCCGAGTACCGCGGCTGGCCGCAGCCCAAACCGACCGGGCTGGGCACGATCCGGGAGCAGAACGCTTATATCCCGCTGACGCTCGATCTGGCCCGGGAGCTGAAATATAACTCCGAGGAGTACCGTCGCACAATGCGACGGGGGTACTACGCCTCCGTCTCCCACGCGGACGATCTGCTCGGCCGGGTGTTGGACAAGCTGGAAGCGACCGGCGCGGCGCAGAACACCGTCGTGGTCGTGCTGGGCGACCACGGCTGGCTGCTGGGCGAACACGATCAATGGGCCAAGAACACGCTCTTACACGATGCATTGCGAACGGCCCTGTGGGTTCGCGGCCCGGGCCTGGCGGAGGGCGCGGCGGCCCCGGCCTTCGTTGAGTTCGTTGATATTCACCCCACGCTCTGCGAGTTGGCCGGCGTCCCGATCCCCGCCGGCGCCGTGCACGGGAACAGCTTCGCGGCCGTGTTGAAGAACCCCGCCGCCCCGCACCGCGACCACGCCTATACACGGTTCGGACCGGGCGATTCGATCGCCTCCGCGGACTATCATTACGTCCGTTGGACCGGCGAGCGGGACTCGGTCCTCTTGATCGACCGCGAGAACGACCCGCTGGGCCGCGTGAACCACGCAGGCGATCCGGATTACGCGACGATCGAAGCCGATCTCGCGGCGAAGCTCGACGCCAAGATCGCCCGGGCGACGGAGGACGAGGGTTAAGCCCGAAACGGGCGCTCCGGGCTCACCGCTTGACGGCGGGAGGCGGCGGCTGGCCGCGGCGTTGAGGGCGGGGGCTTCCAACTCCGTCGCCGTCCCGCGGTCGCCCTGGCGGGCCGTCCAAGCGTCCAACGCCGCGGAGAGCCGGGCCTGCTCCGCCCGCGCTTCCGGTCGACCGACGAGGTTCGTGAGTTCGTACGGGTCGGTTCGAAGATCGTACACCTCCTCCGCCGGCCGACGTTCGATTCGCCGGACGAGCGTCAGGAAGATCACGACGGTGTCGTCTGTTTCGCCGGTCTCCTCCAACAGATCCAGCAGCGTGCCCACTTCGCCGGGGACGTTCGGCCGGTCGTCGCCGTCCGTCGCGGGGGAGCTTTCGTCCGCGACCGCGTTGGAAGCCGCGGCGGCGAGAAGGCCTCCGCCGACCAGCCACGCCGCCGTGAACAGCTTCAACGACGCCCCGGCGGCAAGCGGAGGCGCGGGGGACGAAGCGAGCTGAAACATGGCGGGCGGGTCAACATGGCGGGCGGGTCGGTGCGAGGAGCCCGTCATGCGACCCGACCGATGGGTCTCACAGCCTGTCTGCCGTCACAGCTCTTCCAGGGACGCCCGGCCGGGCAGGGGGGCGTCCCGCGGTTCGGCCTCGTCGGCGGCGGGACCGGGCTCTTCGTCCGCGGGCGGGACGATCGGCGGGCCGGCGGGGACGGGCGAGTCCTCCGACGGTTCGAGCGGGAGCAACCGACTCGGGGCGTCGGGCGGGTCGGCGGGAATCGGCGTCGGGGCGGGGGCGGCGAGCAGGTCCGGCGCGGGCGCCGGCGTCGGTTCGAACCTTGACGTGGGCGACGGTTCGAATCTTGACGGGGGGGCGGAGACGCTGGGCCCCGCGGCGCCGCCGTCGGCCAGCAACACCTCATGATATTGCAGCAGTTCGCCGGTCTCGAAAAAGACGTTCTTAATCGCGACCTCGTACGCCGCCCGGGAGCGGAACACGGCCAGTTCGGAGTCCGTCACCCGCCGTTGGGCGTCCAGCAAGCGGTCCAATTCGCCGAACTCGCCCACGCCGCCGGCGGCTTCGTCGGGGTCCTCGCCCTCGACCACCGGCCGGGCCAGCCCGAACCGGGTCTCGAGCGACGCTAATAACTCCAGCGCCGCGGCGTGACGGTTCAAACCGGTTTGCAAGCTCTGATACGACCGGTCTTTTTCGGCGACGGCGTTCGACAGGTCGTACATCACCTGCCGTTCCTGTTCGCGGAGCAGGGCTTTTTCACGGGCGATTTGAAGCTCCGCGTTGTTCACCGCGGCATGGGCGCGGCGGAAGCCCAGCGGGATGCTGAACTCCACGCCGGCTTCCCATTCCTGGAAGTCGCCGCCGGCGAGAATATCGACCGCCTGGCTGCCCGGTTGACGGACCGACGGGCCGCCGTCGGCGCCGACCAGCCGGTCCCCGAACCCGCGCACCCGGTAGCGGGCGACGGCGTCTAATTGCGGGGAGAGGAAGTTCTTCGCCGCGGCGAGTTCCATTTCCGCCCGGCGGACGCGAAGCCGCTGCGTGCGTAACTCCGGCCGCACGTCCAACGCCCGACCGGCGATCGTGCCCCAGTCGAACAGGACCTCCGCGGGGACGGCGGGGCCTTCGTCGAGGGGCCGCAGCACGCGGTCGTCGTTCAGCGGCACGCCCATGAGGAGCCGCAATCGACGGTCGGCGGTCTGCACGCCGCCGCCGCCGCGGAACGTCCCGCCGCCCCGGCCGGCGCCGGTGAACGTAAACTCGATCGGCCGCCCGGCGAGAGCCTCCTCCACTTCCTCCTGGAAGCGGAAATACTGCTCGCGGACCAGCGCCTCTTTTTCCGCGTCGGACCCGCCCATCCCCGCCGCCCGATCGCGGAACGCCTCGGCGACCACCAGCGCCCGATCGCGGGCCTGCCGTTTCGCGTTGAGGTTGCGGTAGGCGTACGTCAGTTCCCAATAGGCGTTCGTGACGTCGGAGACGAAGTCCCGCAGGCCGGTTTCGAATTCGGTCTGGCTGATCTCGTGGTTCACCCGGGCGATCACGACGCCGTTATAGAACCCCGGGGCCGCGTTCGGCCCGGCGAGGCGGTTGAACGTCACGCCGCCGCCCCGCAACAGCGGGTGACGGGCTTCCGCTTCGACGAACGTGTCGTAAGCGCTGCGGAACAGGTTCGCGGGGGCGTTATTGTTGTCGTATTGAGTGAACTGCCGCAGGGCGAACCGGCTGCCGGTCGCGCTGGTTTTCCTCAGCTCCGATCGGGCGGTGAGCAAGTCCTGTTGGAACTGCTGCACGCCCCCGCCGGCGAACTGGTTGTTAATGACGCGGTCGTTGTTCTGGCCGAGCAGTTCGGCGGTGAACTCCGCGTCAAACGCGGCGAGGGCGGCTTCGGGGCCGAACCGGGCGTCGGTATATTGCAGCGCCGGATCGAACCGGGTCCGGACGCCGTCCGGGTTCCGCAACACCGCGGCGCCGAGGTCCCGGGCGACCGTGCTGTTCTCGACCGCGAACGCGATGGCGTCCGGCAGGCTGATCTCCCAATGCTCGATCGGGGCGTCGGCGTCGCGGACGGTCCGCGGTTTGAAGCCGAGGGCGCTGCGGGGGTCGTGCTCGGAGGTCGGGTCCGGCAGCGCGTCCGGCACGCGGGCGACCTGCGGGACCTGTTCGAGCCGCACGTTTCGGTCGGCGCCGGTCAGCCGGGCGATATCGACCGCGGCGCACCCGCCGCCGATCGCCGTCAGACCCAACAGGCACAGCGCCCCCAGCCGCACGCCGGGGTCCCGACGCCCGCCGGCGCCCTGACCGGCGGCGGGAGCGGCGACGGGCGGCGGGAGCCGGTCGAGGCGCGAGCATCGTGGACTGTGGGCGTGGGAGCGCAAGGAGGCGCGGCGGGAGAGCCGTGCGTGTTCGGAGAGGATCGGGCCGCCGGCCGAACCGGCTTCACCGGAACAACCGGCCCCGTCGCCGGTTTGGCCAGAACCGCGGCGAGAACCGATCCAAGTTCGCGCTCACGCAGCCGCCATCGCCGGACGGGGGACGGTTCCGTCCGGTTTTCCGCCCCATGCGGCGGCGAAAGGAGGGGCGGGCGCCCGTCGGTTCCACAGGGGCGTCCGCGGCCCGGCGTCGGCGGAGGTTGGCGTCGCCGGTCGGTCCGGGCAGGATGAGACGGCCGGCCGCCGCCGCGTCGCCCGGTCCTTCGCCCCCCGCACGGTTCGTCCCTCGAGCGTCGCCCCGCCCGCCGCCGCGCCGCCGTCGGAGCGTGACGGGCCGCCGGACGCCGCATCGCCGTTCAACGGGCCGCCTGATGGGCTCGCCCCGCCGCCGGGCGGGTGGGCGGACGTGGAGCGGATGCTGGACGAAGCCGCCGCCGTGGTGCGGGCCGACCTGCCGCCGGACGCGGTCGACGCGGCGTTCCTCAACCGTCTGCAACGGGGCGTGCGGGCCGCCGGCGCCGCGGTGTGGGAGGTGACCGGCGACGGGGCGACCCGCACCGCCGCCAGCGGCGTGCTGGCCGACACGCCGGGCCATGCGACGCCGGACCATGCGACGTCGGATCGTGCAGGATTGGATCGCACAGGCGTGGACCGCGCCGCGTTGATTCGCTCCGCCGCGGGCCGGGCGGCGGCAATGGTCCCGCCGCTCTCCGGCGCCGGCGAACCCGGCGGCGAATCCGGCGGCGCCGGCAACCCGACCCGGTTCACGCTGGCCCTCTGCCCGATCCGGGGCGACGCGGGCGCCGGGGAAACGGGCGCCGGGGCGGTGTTGGAAGCGGCGTTCGCTCCGTCGGAGGTGGCCGGCGGGGAGGCGTTGGCCTTGGAGGCGGTGCGGGCGTTCGCGGAGATCTGGGAGGAGGGCCGCACCCGCCGCGCACTGGCCCGTTTGAAGGACGAACTGGCCCGGAGCCGAGCGGCCGCGGCGTTCACGGCCCGTTTGCACGCGGCGGGCGATTTCACCGCGACCGGGCGGACGCTCGCGGACGGCGGCCGGGCTGCGGTCGGCGCCGATCGGTTGACGGTGGCCGCCCCGGCGGGCGGCTGGTTCCGGTCCGGCTTCGGGCGGGGGCGGGACGTGCGGGTGCGGGCGGTCAGCGACGCCGCGACGCTCGACCGCCGGGCCGGGGCGGTGCGATCGCTGGAGCGCCTCGCCGCCGCCGCCAGCCGGGGCGCCCGGGCCGCGGGCCGCGACCGGTTCTCCTCCGCGGACGAGCCGCCGCCGCTGGGGACGAAGCGCCGCGGGCGGCGGGTCGAACGCCGCATCGCCGCGGCGTTCGCCGATCATCGCGCCGAGAGCGGCGCCGCCCGCACGGACGTCGCCATCCTCCGCGATCCGGCCGGCGGGGCGCCCGTCGGGGTGCTGATCGCCGACCTTTTCCCCCGCCCCGGGGGCGAATCGGACGGGCCGTCCGGCGACACGACCGCGGCCCTGGATGCGATCGCCCCGCACGCCGCCGCGGCGTTGGCCCGCGCCCGGGCCGCCCGTCGCGGGCCGCTGGGGCGGGCGGGGCGACTGCTCACCGCTCCGCTGCGGCGCTCGCGGTTGCCGTGGACGGTCCCGCTCGCGGCGGCGGTCGCGGCGGCGATCGCGGCGCTGGTTCTCGTGCAAACCCCGTTCGACGTGACGGCCCGCGGACGCCTGGCGCCCGCCGTCTCCCGCGACGTGTTCGCCCCCCGCGACGGCGTCGTGCGGGAGTTGAAGGTCCGTCACGGCAGCCTGGTGGAGGCCGGCGACGTGCTGGCGACGCTGGCGGATCCGGCGCTCGAACTGCGGACCGAAGAGCTGTCCGGCGAGACGGACGCCGCGATCCAGCGGCTCGGCGCGGTCCGCGCGGAGCGGGCCGCCGGTTTCGCCGCCCAGCCGGGGCGGGACGGCGGCGCCGGCGAGGGGGCCGGGCGGCTCGCGGCGGAGGAGCGGGAACTGGTCGAACGCCTCGCCCACCTCGCCACCCAGGCGGACCTGCTGGAGGCCCAGCGGGACGAACTGACCGTCACCAGCCCCATCGCCGGCCGGGTGCTGACCTGGGGGCTCGTTGATCGTCTGCCCGGCCGCCCGGTGCCGCGGGGGGCGCGGTTGATGACGGTCGCGAACACCGCCGGCCCTTGGCGGCTGGAGTTGTTCGTTCCGGATCGGCACGCCGGCCCGCTGCTCGACGCCGCCGCGGCCGGGCGCACGCACGGGGCGGCGCCGGCCCTGCCGGTGACGTACCTGCTCGCCGCGGATCCCGGGCCGACGTACCGAACCGTCGCGGACCGGATCGACCCGACCGTCGAACCGCACGCCGCCGGTCCCGCCGGCGCCGGCGCCGGCGGCGTGGAGCCCAGCGTCCGCGTCTTCGCCCCGGTGGAGGACGGGTTCGTCAGCGGCGCCTCTTTCGCCAGCGGCGCCTCTGACGTACGGACCCGCCCCGGGGCGACGGTGGTGGCCCGCATCCGCTGCGGGGAGCGGTCGGTGGGGTACGTCTGGCTGCACGACCTGATTGACGCGATCCGCACCCGCGTCTGGTGGTAATCGGCGGCCGGCCGGGCGGGCGAGTTGGGTCGGATCCGGCGCCGCAGCGCCGGCGGCGCAGCGCGCAGCGGCGAACCCGACCGCGGAGCGTTCGCTCCGCGGTCGGGCCGCCGGGTCAGGTTGTCGACTCAGGTTCTGCATCACGCGGTTCACGTCGCCGCCCCGCCCGGCGAATCCCCTCGCGGGGGCCGGGGCCCGGCGGGTGTGGGCCGGGGTTGGGGGAAGGAAGGAGGATTCGGGCGCACGGCGTCTGCCGGGCCTCGGAACGAACCCGCCCGCGGCGTCCGGGGCCGGTCGGGCGGCTGCCCGATGGCTCTCCCGGATCATCCGCGCGGCGGGGGCGGCGTCCGTGCCGCGGGCGGGGGAGCGGGTCGCGCCGCCCGGCTGCGCAGGCCGGTCGGCGAGGGAGCGCAAGAGGTTGCGGCGTCCGTCACCAACGTCGGCCGCGTCTTGGCTCCGGGAGGAACCGACCCCCGCCCGCCTCGATGCGGGCGGGGAGACGTCGGTCCCCCCACCCCCAAGGCGGTTCGGGACCTGTTCGGACGGAACCCCTGACAGGGCCACGAGTTCAGCAAACAAACCGCCGCCGCGATCTCAGTGGGCCGGGGGGGCCGTCGTCCCGGCAATCCATTCGCGGAGGAAGCCGCGCGGAGGAAGCCGCGCGGAGGAAGCCGCGGGGAGGGGGGACGACGACCGAGGCGCCGGCGGTTCCCCGTCGGGCGGCGTCAGACGTCGCCGGTCGCGAGATCGCGTTGGGCGAAGCTCCGCACCGCCACAACCTCCGCCGTGCCGCCCCGCACCCGGTACACCAACCGGTGCGACTTCGCCCGACCGACGCCAAAGTAGCACTCCCGGTACGGCCCGCCGGGCAGATCGTCGGACTCCCGGCAGAGGGCATGACTGCCCGCCGAGTCGGCCAACGCGGTCATCGCCCGGTCGAGCGCCTGGAACCATCGGTCGGCGGAGGCCTGGGACCGACATCGTTCCCTCCAAAGCACCTCGCGGCCGATCGCCCGGTGGGCCTTGGAGGTCGGGGTGACGGTGAAACTCACCGCCGTACCTCCCCGTTCGTCGCCCCGGCGGTGGTCGCCCCGGCGGTGGTCGCCGTCGGAGCGGTGAGAAACGGAAACTCCGCCCGCAGTTCCGCCCGCATCTCCGCCCACGGCCGGCACAGCCCGGCGTCGGCTTCGGCGACGCCCTCCCGGATCGCCTCCAGGTCCGTTTGACGCCCGTCCAGTTCGGCCCGCTCCGCCGGCGTGGGCAGCCGTTCGTCCGGCTGATCCCCGCCCGCCCCGCCGGGCACCGGGTCGCCGGACGCCGGGCCTGCTGGGACCAGATCGCCGGGGGCCAGATCGCCGGGGACCAGATCGCCGGGGACCAGGCGGAGGGGGCGGCCGGTGGCGGGGTGGGTCAGGCGCAGTTCGCCGTGGGCGTCCAGCAGCGCGGCGAGGTCGGCGGGCAGCGTGGGGGCGGGGGCGGCGTTCATGGGATCAGTTTAGCGGCCGCGGCGGGGGGCGGGGCGGCGGTCGCCGGTTCGAAGGGCCAGACGAGCGGGATGACGGCCATCGAAACCGCGAACACCAACCCCGTCAGCGGGAGGCCGAGCCGGAGATAATCGCTCGTGCGATATCCGCCGGGGCCGTAGACCATCAGGTTCGTTTGAAAGCCGACCGGCCCGGCGAATACGCCGCTGGCGGCGGCCATCACGGCGATCACGAACGGCAGGGGCTCCAGATTTAACCCGTCCGCGACGGCCACGGCGATGCCGAACATCAAGACCCCCGCCGCTTTCGCGGTGATGAGGTTCGCCAGCACGGCGGTCAGCAAAAAGACCGTCGCCAACTGTCCCCGGGCGTTCGCGCCCGCGAATCCGGATAAATAGTGGGCGAGATAATCGTCGGTCCCGCTGCTGTGCAGCGCGGCCCCCAGCCCCAGCCCGGCGGCCATGGTGATGAGGACGCTCCAGTCGACGGCCCGGCGGGCCTCGCTGATGAGCATGCAGCGGGAAAAGATCATCGCCCCGCAGGCGACCGCCGCCGCCAGCGCCGGCGCCACGCCGAAGAACATCGCCGCGATCATCGCCGCCAGAATAATCCGGGCGATCCAGGCTTTATGAAACCGCGGCGGAACGCTGTCCGCCACGCCGGAGACCAGAAAGAAGTGTTCGCCGAACCGTCGTAGGGTGACGAACCCGGGCGGGGCTTCGAGCAATAACGTATCGCCGGGCCGCAGCCGGATATCGCCGATCTTGCCCGGCACCCGCGTGCCGCCGCGGGCGACGGCGATGATCGCGGCGTTATATTGGGTGCGAAACCGGCTCTCCCGGACGGTGCGGTCCAGGAACGGGTAGCCGTCGGAGACGACGGCCTCCACCAGTTGCCGGGCGCCTTGGCCGCGGGCGGGGGCGTCGAGTTTAAAGGTCTGATCGGCCGCGGGCGTGAGGCCGGGCAGACGGCGGAGGTCCTTCACGCTGTCCACCGCCCCCACGAATACCAGCCGGTCGCCGGCCCGCAGCCGTTCGTTCGGCCCCACCGCGGCGAGCACCTGCTCTTCCACGATCGCCGCCCGCGGCGGTCCCGCGGCGGCGCCGGGCGGGCCGTCCTGTTCCGGGGCCGGTCGATCCGCGGGCGCCCCGGCGCCGGGCGTTTCGGCGGCGGGGGCGTCGCGGACGATCTCCAATAAATACGCCCCCGGCAGGTGCCGCAGGCCGGCGCCCTCGACTGTTTCGCCCACCATCGGGCTGCCGGGTTGCAGGGTCATCTCGACGGCGTATTCGCGGGTGTCCCGGAGGTTCTCCCCGGCGGGGGTCCGCTCCGGCAGCAACCAGTTTGACGCGAACGCGAGATACGCCACCCCCAATATCGCACACGGCAGGCCGACCCAGGTGATATCGAACAACTCTAAGCCCGGGTGACGCACGCCGTCCGGACCGACGAGTTTCCGCAGTTCGCCGTCCAAGACTAATAGCGTGCTCGTGCCGACCAGCGTGCACATTCCGCCCAACACCGCGGCGAAGGAGAGCGGCATCAAGACTTTGCTGGGGCTCATGCCGTGCCGCTTCGCCCAGTCGCTGACGACCGGCAGCGCCGCCGCCACCACGGGGGTGTTATTGAGGACGGCGCTGACGACCGCCGCCGGCGCCGTGACCCGCAGCACCGCGGAGGCCACGCCGGACGGCCGGCCTAATAATTGACGCCCCGCGTACTCCACGGCGCCGGTCTGCCGCAGCCCCTCGGCGACGGCGAACAGCACGCCGACCGCCGCCAATCCCGGGTTCCCCAGCCCGTCCAGCGCCGCGTCCAGGGAGACAATCCCGCAGGCGACCAGCAGCGCCAGGCCCCCGCACAGCACGGCGTCCGGGGCGGCGGTGGTGAACGTCAGCGCCAGCACGCAGGCGACCAACGTGCCCAATGTGAGGCCGATATCGAGGGTGAACGGCACGCGTCGGTCGCCGCTACTTGGAGGCGCCGAACACGCCGCCGGCCGCCGCCAGCACGGCGGCGTGCAGCGGGCCGTTGGTAGCGATCACGCCGCGATTATTCTCCAACCCGCGGCCGCGGGTAAAATCCAGATCGTCCCCGTTCACGTCGGTGACGCGTCCGCCGGCCGCTTCAATGACGGCCACCCCGGCGGCGTGATCCCAGATCCGTTCCACATATCCCGGCCGCGTGGGCAGGCGCAGATACACGTCCGCCCCGCCGCGGGCGACCTCCGCATATTTCGCCTGCGAATCCAGACGCAACGGCTCCGCGGCGACGCCCAGCGCCGCGGCGATCTCCGCGGCGGCGCCGTGGGCGGTGTGAGCCGCTTCGACCGATTCGCACAGCCGGGCCGCGGCCGGATCGGTCGTGGGCGAGGTGCGAATCGCGGCGGGGCGGGAATCGGGTTCCAGCGACCGCACCGTCGCCCCGACGCCCTTCACGCCGGAGAACAACGCCCCGATTTCGTCCCCCACCGACAGGTTCGGGCAGGCGAGCACCCCCACGGTCGGCACCCCGCATTCCACCAGCGCAATCGCCACCGCGTACTGCCCGCCGCGCAAAAAGCCTTTCGTGCCGTCGATCGGATCCACGGTCCAGAACCGGTCGCCGGTTCCGCCGGCCGCCCCGCCGCGGTCGATCCAGGCGAGCACGTCCTCGGTGGTGGCGGCGGGCTGATCGAACTGCCGCAGGGCGGCGTTCACCGCGTCCGTCACCTGCGCGGCGAACCGTGCCTGTTCACCGGTGCGGAGGGCGGCGGCGTCCTCTTCCCCGACGACCGGATCGTCCGGGAACGCCTCGGCCAGCACGCGGCAGACGAGGGCCTGGGCGGCGAAATCCGCGACGGTGACGGGGCTGTTGTCCGCTTTATCCAAGGCGACGCCGCGGGGCAGCGGGGCGTCCGCGGCGGAGCGGACGGCCCGACAGGCGGCCGCGGCCCACCGACCGGCCCGCACGGCGGCGGCGAGGGCGGCGGACTCGGACATCTGCGGGCGAGGGCGGGGAGCGGGCGGCGCGGCAGTCTAGCCGTTCGGTCCGCCGCCCGTCATCTGTGGCCGGTGATCCGCGGCCGGTGATCCGTGGCCGGTCATTCGCGGCCGGTGTGCGCAGGAAACCAGCGTCCCGGACGCGGGGGGCGTCCGGGACGCTGGCGCCGCGGCGCCGTCCCACGTGGCGCCGCCGGCTGGCCTCAGCGGCGGATGTTCAGGAAGAACCGATTCGTCCCGATCGTCAGCCCGCGACGCGGGCCGAACCCGCCGCCGAACCCGCCGCCGTAAAAGCCGCGATTGAAGCCGCGGTTAAACCCACGGTTGAACCCGCCGCCGTAGAAGCCGGGGTTGAACCCGCGATTGAAGCCGCCGCCGTAGAACCCGCGGTTGAGTCCGCGGTTGAATCCGTAGATCGGCACGCCGCGGTGGCCGTAAAACCCGCCGCCGTAGGGAGAACCGTAGTGGTGGCCGTAGTGGTGGCCGGCTTGCGCGGCGGGGGCGGTCAGGCCGCCGACGCACAGCAGGGCCGCCGCGGCGACGAACTTGGGCAGAAATGGAATCGACATCGGTGTCTCGTCAAAAGGAGGGGAGGAGCGGAGCACGTCAGCGGCGTGTCCAACCCTTCGTATCCGCAGGACCGGCGCCGGTTCTCCCAGGACGACCTGTAAGTCGTTCCCCTGTCATCAGTTATGTCCTATGGCGACGTGCGGGCATGACGCTGGGGAGTGTCGCGTGTTCGCACCGAACGTCGTCAAGATGATGGCGCTCCCGGGAGCAGCGGCGTCCCGACATGCCGTTCCCACGCCCTCATCAGCGTGCCGAAGACCGGCCCCGGGGCGCCGGCGCCCACCGGTCGGCCGTCGATGCGCACCGCCGGCCACAGCACCGGCGTGGTGGAGGTGATCAGGACCTCGTCCCCGTCGCACAGGTCGTCCACCGTCAGCGGTTCCTCCCGCCAGTCATAGCCGAGATGAACTGCCAATTCCCGGGTCACGGCCCGCGTGACGCCGTCCAACGTGCCGGCGGCGGGCGGGGTGCGGATCGTCCGCCCCCGCACCGACAGCACGTTGCCGGTGTCGGTCTCCGCGACGGCGCCCCAGTGCGGCGGGCCGTCGAGATGACGGAGCAGCGGCTTCGCCCCCGGGTCGAGCGCCGCGGCCTGCCGGGCGGCGATCCGCCAGTGCAGCCGACTGCGGGTTTTGATGTGCGGATCGAGGCAGGCCGCGGGGATCTGCCGCGTCGCCGGGACCGCCAACCGCACGCCGTCGCGGTAGTCGGCGGCGAACCGGCCGGCCGTCAGCACGGTCGTGGTCACCCCCGCGACCGGCCCCGCCGGCTCCCCGCCGTCACGGGCGGGCGAGCCGGCGGAGACGAACAGGCCGACGCTCAGTTCGTCTCCCGGTTCGCACAGCCGGACGTTGTGCCGCACGACCGCGGCGAGCGCCTCCGCCAGCGCGGCCCGCGGCGGGAGGTCGAGGACGGCGCCGGCGGCGCTGCGGGTGAGGCGGTCCAGGTGCCGGTCCACCGCGAAGAGCGCCCCGCCGAAGGTCCGCAGCCGCTCCGTGACCGCGGCCCCGCCGGCGATCAGGCCGTCGTCCAGCGGCAGGCGGGCGTCGCGGGCCGGCAGCAGGCGATCGCCCAGGAAGGCGATCGGTGCGTCAGGCGGCGGGGGCGAAGCGGACACGCCGGCAGCTTATCCTGCCGGCCTCCCCGTTCGCCGGTCCGCCGTTAGCCTGCCCCCGCTCGTCCGCCGCATGTCTCCCGTCTCCCCGCAAACGACCCGCGTCGGCTGGATCGGCGCCGGCGTGATGGGCGCCGCGATGGCCGACCGATTGTTGGACGCCGGCTACGCCCTGACCGTGTTCACCCGCACGCCGTCCAAGGCGGCGGGATTGATTGAGAAGGGGGCGGAACCCGCCGACAGCCCCCGGGCCGTCGCCGCGAACAGCGACGTGATCGTCTCGATGGTCGGCTACCCGGCCGACGTCCGCGACGTGATCCTGAACCCGCAATATGGGGCGCTGCACGCCGCGGCGGAGGGGACGATGCTGGTCGATATGACCACCAGCGCCCCGGCGTTGGCGGTGGAGATCGCCGACGCCGCGGCGCAGCGGGGCGTGCGGGCGCTGGACGCCCCCGTCAGCGGCGGGGACGTGGGGGCGAAGACCGGGGCGTTGTCCATCATGTGCGGCGGCGACGCGGCGGCCTTTCACGCCCTCGCCCCGCTGTTGGACGTGTTGGGCAAGACCGTCGTGCTGCAGGGCGGCCCCGGCGCCGGGCAGCATACGAAGATGGTCAATCAAACCCTCATCGCCTCCGCCATGATCGGCGTCTGCGAAGCGTTGATCTATGCCGACGCCGCGGGGCTCGATCTGGACACGGTGTTCAAGAGCGTCGGCGGCGGAGCGGCCGGCTCGTGGAGCCTGTCCAACCTGGCGCCGCGGATGTTGAACGGCGACTTCGCCCCCGGGTTTTACGTCGAGCACTTCCTCAAGGATCTCGGGTTGGCGCTCGCGGAGGCGGACCGTATGAATCTGTGCCTGCCGGGGTTGGCGCTCGCCAAGCAATTGTATCACGCCGTCGCCGCGGCCGGCGGCGCCCGGGACGGCACGCAGGCGCTGGTGCGCGTCGTCGCCGATCTCAACGGCCGCCCCTGGCAGGGCGGCCGCGCCCGGCAGGGCGGGTGACGGCCTGACGACGAGGCGCGTCTCGGTGTGGGCTCTTCAATGCACGTCCCGGCCGGTGAGCAGCAGTTCCACCGCATCGGCCCGGGCGGCGACCTCGAACACGCTGTGGCGAATCTCCTCCGGGTCGACGGTGGCCCGCGGATAACTGTTCCGCATCACGAAGAACGGGGTGCCAGCCGGGTCCTCCCCGTCCCGGTCGGTTGAGTGAACCGCCGCCCCGCGGCGCGACGGGACCGGGCGGTGGCCGGCGTCCGGGTCGAGGGCTTGAACGCTAGGGAGCCGTGGGCCATCTCCGCGTTCAGACGCAGGGCCGCTTCATAATAGTCGGGATTCGCCGGGCAGCAGACCGAGGAGATATGCAATAACCGCTCCGCGACCGCGTGGTCGCCGGGGCCGACGGAGACCGCCTGCGTGCGGCCCCCGGGCAGATTCACCGTGATGCGGAACGTCTCCCCGCACCGCATCCAGCGAACCTCCGGGTGCTCCGCGAAGGCGCTTTCAATCAACGCCCCCACGTCCCGCAGTTCCCCGCCGATCGTCTTTAACAGCAGGTTCGCGGAGACGGCGTCCGACGGGCGGTTCGACGGGCATTTATCGAGCAGCAGCGCCAAACAGGAGCCCATCTCCAGCGTGACCGCCGGGTTCAACGCCCGGGCGTTGGGCAGCGGGGCGTGCTGCACGTTCTGCTTCAACTCTGTCACGGTGTCGCCGGTGAACGGCAAACGGCCGGTGAGCATCAGAAAATACGTCACCCCCAGCGCCCACACGTCCGCCGCGGGGCTGGGCGCCTCCCCGGCGAAGGTCTCCGGGGACATATAATGCGGCGTGCCGGCCAGCAGGTGCCCGCCGGCGCCGACCGGCTGGCCGTGTTCGTCCCGCACCCGCTTGGCCAGTCCGAAGTCCGCCACCTTCGGGGCCCCCGACAGCGTGACCAGCACGTTGTCCGGCTTCAGGTCCCGGTGCACGATCCCCCGGCGGTGGGCGTGGCCGAGCCCCTCGGCGATCTTCGCCGCCAGGCTCGTCGCCCAGGCCGGCGGCAGCGTGCCCTCCTCGCGGAGCAGCCGGGCCAGCGTGCGGCCGGGGACGAACTCCATCTCCAGGAAGTGAAAGCCGCGGCTCTCCCCGATGGCGTGCGTGACCACCAGATTCGGATGCGACAGCCCCGCCGACGCCCGCCCCTCCTGCTGGAAGCGGTCCACGAAGTCCACGTCCCCCTGCCCGATCCGCGGGCTGAGCACCTTGAGCGCGCACCGCCGCAACAGATCGCGGTGCCGGGCGAGGTAGACGCGGCCCATCCCGCCGGTGCCGAGCAGATGTTCGAACCGATACACGTGCAGTTCGTCGCCCAGGGCGGCGTCGAAATCCGCCGGCGTGGGAACGTCCGGAGAGCCGGCGGCGGCGTCGGCGGCGGAGGCGGCGGCGTCGGCGGTGGCGGTGGCGGCGGCGGTGGAGCCGAAACCGTTCGTCGTGGCGGCGCCGGGAACGTCGAAGCGCTGCGTCTCCGCCAGTGTTGAAGCGCCGTACGCCGCGGCGGCGGCGCCGGACGGCGGGGGCGGCGACGCCCCGCACGTCGGACAGGCGGCGGTCGGCCCGGCGGCGGCGAACGCCTGATTGCAGCCGGGGCAGTGGCGGTGGACGCGGGGGCGTCCCGCATCGGCGGCGGCGGACATCGCGCGGCGGGAACGGGGGAAGGCGGGCGGGAACGAACCGGACGGGGGCCGGAGCGTAAGGTACCGCGACGCGGGGCCGCGGGTGTCGGCGAAACGGTCCGGTCCAAGTTCACGCCGCACCCCCGTCGGGCTCGGTTTGCACTCCCGTCGGGCTCGGTTTGAACCGGGGGACGGCGCCGGCGGGCCGTGCCCGTGGCGGGCCGCGGCGGTCCGGTCTAAACTGCGGTCCCGTGAAAAATAGCCTCCCGATTCTGGCGGACGCCCCCGCCCCGTTCGCCCCCGCCCCGTCCCCGGTTGCCGGCGGCGGCGAGGCGAGGGGGACGTACGCCTTCGTCTCGCTGGGGTGCCCGAAGAATCTCGTCGATTCCGAGACGATGCTCGGCAAACTCGCCGCCGGCGGCTACGCGCTGGTGCCGGACCCGGACGGGGCGGACTTCGTCGTCGTCAACACCTGCGGGTTCATCGGACCCAGCCGCGAGGAATCGAAGTCCGTCGTCCGGGAGATGCTGGACCTCAAAGAGGCCGGCCGCACCGGCGGGGTGGTGGTGGCCGGTTGCCTGCCGGGCCGGGTGGGGGCGGAGCAGGTTCGTAAAGATCTGCCGGGCGTCGATCATGTGATGAACGTGTTCGGCCGCGACGAGATCGGCACCGTCGCCGATCGCCTCACCGAGACCCGGCGGGGCGTCTCGCCGGTCACGGAGCAGCGCGACGTCTTCCGCCCCGCGGCGATTCGGGCGCTCGACGACACCGCCCGCCTGCGGATCACCCCGGACCACTACGCCTACCTCAAAATCAGCGAGGGCTGCGACCGGACCTGCACGTTCTGTTCAATTCCGATGATGCGGGGCAAGCACGTCACCAAGCCGATCGAACAGGTCGTCGCCGAGGCCCGCGAACTGGTCGCGGACGGGGTGAAGGAATTAATCGTCGTCGCCCAGGACACCACCTATTACGGGCTCGATCTGTACGGCGAGGTGCGGCTCGCGGCGTTGCTGCGGGCGTTGGAAGAGGTGGACGGGCTGAATTGGATCCGGCTGATGTACCTCTACCCGATTCATTTCACGGACGAATTGATCGACGTGATCGCCGGCAGCGGCAAGGTGCTGCCGTACCTGGATATGCCGCTGCAACACGTCTCCGACCGGGTGCTCAAGCGGATGACCCGCCGCACGAACCGGGCGAAGACCGAAGCCCTGGTCGGCAAGCTGCGGGACCGCGTCCCGAACCTCGTGCTGCGAACGACAATGCTGGTCGGCTTCCCCGGCGAGACGGAGGCGGAGTTCGACGAACTGGTGAACTTCGTCGCCGACTGGAAGTTCGAACGACTGGGCGCCTTCCCCTTCAGTCCGGAGCCCGGCACGCCCAGCATGAAGCTGGACGGGCACCTGCCGCCGGAGGTTTGCCAGGCACGCGTCGAGGCGTTGATGGCCGCCCAGCAACCGGCGGCGTTCGCGTTTGCGGACTCGCTGATCGGCTACGAACTGGACGTGCTGGTGGACGGCGACGAGGGCGGCGGCGTCTATACAGGCCGCACGTTTGCCGACGCCCCGGAGATCGACGGCACGGTCCGGCTGACGATCCCGGCGGAGGTCGACGCGGAGCTGGACGTCGGCGCGTTCATCCCCGCGGAACTGACCGCCCGCGACGGCTACGACTGGCTCGCCACCGCCGCCCTGCTGGACGACGATGACTGACGTGCAAGCCGCTTCGCCCAGCGACGCCGTAACGCCGAGGCCCCGCGGGGCCTCGGCGTTACGCGAAGACGCCCGCCCCGCGCCCATCGGCCGGGAGAGCCTGAACCTGCCCAATGCGGTCACGTTCTCCCGTCTGCTGCTGGCCTGCGGGCTGTTCGGGATGATCGCTTACGACGGGCTGTGGAAGAGCGCCGCGGCGGTGTTCGTGATCGCCGCCGCCACCGACTTCCTCGACGGCTGGCTGGCCCGCCGGTACGGGCAGGTCACCACGCTGGGCCGCATTCTCGACCCGTTCGTCGATAAGATCGTGGTGGTCGGCGCCCTGCTCTTCCTGCTCGAAAAACAGGTGACGCTGGCGGCGGGCGGCGGCGAACTGATCGTCTGGAGCGGCGTTAGCGCCTGGATGGTGTTGGTGATCGTCGCCCGGGAGATGTTCGTGTCGAGCCTGCGCGGCTTTCTGGAAAAGCACGGCGTCGACTTCAGCGCCGACTGGACCGGCAAGGCGAAGACCGTGTTGCAGTTCGTCGCGGTCACCGCCAGCCTGCTGAGCCTCGCCCCGGAGTTCGCCCGGCTCGGCCCGGACGTCGAGATCCTCGGCCGCGACCGCAGCCTGTTCGTCTGGACCCGCGACGCCCTGCTGTGGGCCGCCACGCTGTTCACCGCGTACTCCGGCTGCGCCTACATCGCCCGGGCGATGCGGGAGTTGAAACGGTAGTTTTCCCCAGGCCGAGCGGCCGTGACCGCGTCAGGATGCCCCCATGGACACCGACCTTGCCGAGACCGAAGCCCGCCTGCGCCCGCAGGTCGTCACCGGGCAGATCATCGCGGGCGTGCTGATCCTCGGCGTGCTGCTGTTCGGGGCGTTCGTCGCCGCGAGCAACGCCAACCGCGAAGCCGGTCCCGGCGGACTCGACCTGGAGGGCGGCGTCGCGCTGGACGGGGCCGAAGCCGACGTGGTCGGCGGCGAACTGGACGCCGATCTGGACCCCGGCGACCCGATCCTCTCCTACGTCGCCCTGGGGTTCGGCGTGCTGATGCTGCTCGTTCACAAGCCGGTCGGCTCGCTGGTCGCGAACGGCGCCGTGTCGGCCAATGAAGCGGCCCACGGCCCCGCCGGGGCGTTTCAGACGCGGCTGATCGTGCGACTGGCGATGTTGGAGGGGGCGGCGATGCTGAACCTCGTTGCCCTGCTGATCGAGGATTGGTGGCCCTGCTGGCTGGTGATCGGCACGCTGCTGATCGCGATGCTGACGGAGGTCCCCAGCGCCCGCAAACTGCGGCGCTTCGTCGAGGGCCGCGAACAGTTGGCCGCCCTGGAACCGACCGCCCGCGACTGACCGGCGCCCTGAGCGGCACTCTGGCGGCGGGGTGAGGTGCGGCGGGCGCAGGGGCCGGGTAGTCTCCGGCGGCTCGCCGCCCGGCCCCGATCGTCCCGCCCCGCAGAAGTTCCCGGCATGGCTTCCGACACCCCCGCCGGCCCCCCCATTGGCCCGCCCGTTGGCCCGCCCGCCGGCGCCGGCGACGCCCCGGCCCCCGCCGCCCCGATCGACCCCCAGACGGGCTATCGCACCGGGCCGGAGGTCACGAGCAAGTGGCCCCCGGGCATCCTGTATATCGTCGGCAACGAGTGCGCGGAGCGGTTCAGCTTTTACGGCATGAAGGCGATCCTCGCCGTCTTTATGACGGAGTACCTCATGGGGTGGGGCTCCGACGAGAAAGCCGTCGTCACTGAGGGCACCGCGACCGAGTGGGTCCACACCTTCGTGCTGGCGGCGTACGCCTTTCCGATCATCGGGGCGGTCGTCTCCGACTGGTTCCTGGGCAAATATAAAACGATCCTGTACCTGTCGATCCTGTACTGCTTCGGGCATCTCGCGCTGGCGCTGGACGAAAGCCGGGTCGGCCTGTTCACCGGGCTGGCGCTGATCGCGGTGGGCACCGGGGCGATTAAACCGTGCGTCTCCGCCCATGTCGGCGACCAGTTCGGCAGCCGGAACAAACACCTGTTGAGCAAGGTGTTTTTCCTGTTCTACTTTATGATTAATCTGGGGTCGGCGGTTTCCACGATCCTCACGCCGCTGCTGCTCAAATGGTATGGGCCGAGCGTCGCGTTCGGGGTGCCGGGCGTGCTCATGGCGATCGCCACGCTGCTGTTCTGGATGGGCCGCAAAGAGTTCGCCCACGTCCCGCCGGGCGGGTCCGCGTTCATTAAAGAATCCTTCAGCGGCGTGGGCGGCAAAGCGTTGCTGAACCTCGTGCCGATTTATGCGCTGGTCGCGGTGTTCTGGGCGCTGTTCGATCAGACGGCGTCCAAGTGGGTGTTCCAGGCGAAAAGCATGGATTTAGAAGTGGCCGGCACGGAACTGCTGCCCTCGCAGATCCAAGCGGCGAACCCGTTCATGGTCATGGCCCTGATCCCGATCATGGCGTACGGCCTGTATCCGATCCTCCACCGCCTGCTGGGCGGCGATCCGAAGGATCTTCGCGAGCCCCGCGACAAGCCGTTCTTAAAACGCGGGCTGACCCCGCTGCGGAAGGTGGGCATCGGCTTTCTGCTGACCGCGGGGGCGTTCGCGGTCTCCGCGCTTATCGAACAGAACATCACCGGCGGGCGGTCCGCCGGGTATGCGATGACTTCCCAGGAGGCCAAGGACGACGGCCTGTCCGGGGTGGGCGTCGCCGATCCGGACCAGTATCGCTTCGAAAACGCCCTGGACGGGCTCGACAGCGGGGCGTCCTCCCGCGGGTGGATCAGCGGGGACGTGACGCGGGGCGACGACGGGGCGATGGAGCCGGTGGTCGCCGTCATCCGCCTGCGGGAGCGGAAAAGCTGGTCGCTGGACCGGGTGGAGTTCAACGCCAGCGTCGACCCGGCCCCGTACGCCGCGAAGAAGCGGAAGGACGCCAAGGACGAGGCCGCCGCCAAGGCCGTGACAGAGATCCCCGCCGCCGACTTCGCCCCGACCCGCACGGAGATTCTCGTCAGCGACTCCGCGACCGGCCCGTGGAAGAGCGTGGGCACGCTGGAGTTAGACCCCGCCGCGGTCGCGGACAGCGCCTACGCCGGCGTCGATCTGCCGGCGGGGACCAAGGGGGAGTACGTGATGTTCCGCTTTCTGGAGAACGCCGGCGGCCCGGCGATCGGGCTGGGCGAGATCCGCGTGCTGGCCGCCGGCGAGCAGCCCGCCGGCTACGCCGACGACGCCCTGTTCCCCGGCGGGTGGCCGAACGTCGCGGCGACCGAGTTCCGACCGAACATCGGCTGGCAATTGTTGGCGTACCTGATCCTCACCATGGGCGAGGTGATGGTTTCGATCACCTGTCTGGAGTTCAGCTACACGCAGGCTCCGAACCGCATGAAATCGTTGGTCATGAGCGTCTATCTGCTCAGCGTGACCGGCGGCAACCTGATCGTGCTGTTGGTCAACCTGTTTATCAACAACGACGACGGCACCTCCAAACTGCCCGGGGCCGACTACTATTGGTTCTTCACCGGACTGATGCTGGCGGCGACCGCTGTTTATCTGGTCGTGGCGAAGCTGTATCGGGGTCGGACGTTCGTGCAGGACGAACGCGACGCCCAGGCCGACGCCGCCCAGGGCGGCATCGCCGCCACCGTCGCCGACGCCTGACCGCCGGCGGTTCGCCCCGCTCGCGTCTCCCGCCGACCGGTTCCTCGTCCAACGCGCGGCCGGCCGGCGGCGTACACTGTGTCTCCCGCACCGGGTCTCCCCCACCGGCTCTCCCCCACCGGCTCTCCCGCACTCGTTTCCCCCCGCGTCGCTCCCATGCTCCGTCTCGCCCGCCGTTCGTTTGCCGCCGTCCTGCTGTCCGGGGGCGTCCTGTTGGTCGCCGGGTGCGGGAGCGGCGATGAGGACGCCGGGGGGTACGGCGACGCCGTCGACGGCGACGCCCACGAGCACGCGGACGCCCCCCTCGAACACGCCCCCGGCCCGCACGGCGGCACGGTGCTGGAACTGACCAGCGACCACAGCCTGCACGGCGAATTGGTGGTCGACGGCGACGACGCCGCCCGCGGCCGGTTCTACGTGCTCGGAGCGGACATGAAGACCCCGGTGCCGGCCCGCCGCGTCGCCATCTTCTTCGACGACGCCGACAGCGACGCGGAGACCAACCTCGTGCTCGACGCCGTCGGCGAGGCGAACGCCGAGTCCGCCGAGTGGATGTTCCTCCGCGAACGCCTCCCCAACGGCGGCGAAGGCGAATTGAAGGGCCGCGTCGAGGTGGACATCGACGGCAAAGAGTACAACGCCCCCTTCGACACCGGCCACGACGCCCACGCGGGTCACGATCACGCGGGGCACGACCACGGCCACGCCCATGACGACGACGATCACGGGCACGCCCACGGCGACGACGACCACCACGACGATGACCACGGCGACGACGCTCACGCCGAGGGTGAGTGAGGCCCGCGGCGGTTCGGGTTCCAATCGTCCCCCGCGGCGTCGGCTTGCCGCGTCGTCGGTCGCCCCGGTGGCGGCCGGAGACGGGGGCGGGTAGAACCCTCCGCCGATCCGTCGGTCGTCCCCGCGCCGGTCGTTCCCGCGCCGGTCGTTCCCGCGCCGGTCGTCTCCATTGTGGGGCTCGCCTGTCGCACGGCGGGGCGCCGGCCCCGTTCCCCGCACTTCATTCTCCCGCGTCGCGGTTTATGCCTGCACCCGCGGTGATCGGCGTGGGCGTCGCGGGGCTCGGCCCGGATTGGCCGGACCGGCAGCGCCCGGCCCTCGAACGACTCGCCGGCCGGGTCCGGCTGGTCGCGGTGCACGACGCCGTGCCCGTCCGCACGCGGGCGGCGGCGGAGGAGTTGTCGCGGCAGTTCGTCGTTCCGCAGGAGTCGCCCGGCGTGGGCGTCGCGGCGGCGGCGGGGCTGTCCGCGTTGGCCCGGCGGCCGGACGTGCGGGCCGTGCTGCTGGGCGACCCCGCCTGGTGGGGGCTGGCGGCGCTGGACCTGTTGTTGTTGGCGAACAAGCCGGCGCTGCTGTGCGGGCCGGTCGATCCGACGGACGACCGGCTGGACGCGCTCGCCGCCCGGGCCGCCAGCGCCGGCACGGTCGTCACCCCGGATCTGTCCGCCCGCTTCACCCCCGCCACGCTGCGGCTGCGCGAACTGATCGCGACCACGCTGGGCGCGGTGCACGCGGTCCGCGTCGTCGCCCCGCTGCCGGCCGCCCATCCGCTGCGGGACGCCTACGGGCAACCGGTGGCCGCCTGGGAGTTCGCTCGATTAGCGGACTGGGCCGCCCACCTGCTGCCCGGCCCGGTGCGGGAGGTCGCCGCCGCCGCCGATCCCGCCGCCGCCCAGCCCGCCGCGGGGGCGATCTCCGCCCAGTTGCGGTTGGACCCGGGCGAGCCGGCGACCGGGGAGGCCCGCGGCGGCCGGGGGGCGGCGCTGACGCTCGCGGCGGCGGACGACCTCGCCGGGGAGGCCGCGGTCTTGAAGGCCGTCGTCCGCTGCGAACGCGGGACGGCGACGCTGTCCGGCGCGCACGGCCTGCGGTACACCGTCCGGGGCGAGCCGGAACGGGCGGAAGACCTCTCCGAGGAGCGGCCCGGGTTCGACACCCTGCTGGCGCTGTTCCTCCGCCGGGCGGTCGGCGGGCTCATCCCCGCCCCGGACCTGCACGACCTCGGCTGGGCGATGACGCTCACCCGGGCCGCGACCGCCTCCGCCCGCACCGGCGCCCCGGCGTCGATCTCCCAACCCGGCGGCGGCCGCGTCCGCCCGCGGTGACCGGCGGTCGTGCCGCACGGCGCTGACCGAAGGGAGAATCGATTCGGAACCGGAACGAACCGCGGGGCGGGCGACTGCCGTCCGCCGCACGCGCCGCGTACACTGGTGACATGCGAGTTCGCCCCCGCCGCAGCCCGGCCCCGTACCTGAACCGGGCCGATCAACGGCGGATGCTGACGATGGTCGGGGCGTTGGCGATGGTGCTGTTCGCCGCCAATTGGGCCGCGAATCCGGCGAACTGGTACTGGATCGCCCCCCCGGGCGCCGCGGACGCGGCTCCTTCCAGCGTGACGCGGTCCGGCGCCGACGGCGGGGAGACGCCGGACTTCACCGTGCGGGAGGACGCCCCCTTGAAGCCGGGCACCGTCCGCGTGGCCCGCACCGTGCCGCAGTCCGGCGACGAGACGGCGGGCGACGATGCGGCGGACGGCGACGCGGCCGGTGCGAACGAACCAGATGCGAACGGGCCAGATGCGGACGGATTCGAGGCGGACGGACGGCTCCCGTCGGCTCTCACGGCGGTCGCCCGGGATCGCACCGTCGGCGGGATGAATCGGGCGGAACGGGACGCGGTGGCGGAGATCCTCGCCCGGCTCCAACGGCGCCCGCCGACGATCGCGGCGGACACCGCGGCGGTCTCCTTCAACGGGATGATCGGCGATGCGGACTACTACCGCGGTCGCCCGGTGCGGGTGTTCGGGCGGGCGGCGCGGATCCTCGATGCGCCCGACGGTCGGGGGGTCGACCTGTGGATCTACGCTCCGGACGCCGGTCCGAACCCGATCCACGTGCGGGCGAACCGGGCGGACGACCTGCCGCGGGGCCGCCTGCTGAAGGACGGCGTGCCGGTGACGGCGGACGGCGTGTTCTTCAAGCTGGAGGCGTACGCTGCGGCGACCAAGGACGGGGAGGGCCTGCACGTCAGCCCGTTGGTGCTGGCGGACACGGTGCGCGGGGTGACGATCGCCCCCGCGGTCCCGCAAACGCCGAAGTCGTTGCCGTGGGTCGCGCTGGGCGTGATCGCGGCGGCGGCGGCCGGCGGGGCGGCGCTGGTCTGGCGTTGGAAGCGGGCCGACCGGGCGTACGAGCAGACGACGTTGAACCGCCTGTCCGCCGCCGCGGACGCCGAGGGGGAATCGTTGCAGTTCGCCGCCGACGACGCCGGGCCGGAGGCGTTCCTCGCCGGTCTCGCCGACGGCTCGCCGGCTCCCGCGACCGTGCCCCACGCCGAAGCCGCGACGACGGACGACTCCGCCGCCGCGACCGAACCGGCCGCGGACACGCGATGAGCCCAGCGTTCACCCCGGACCGGTTCTCCGCCGATGACGTGGCCCGGTTCGCCGCCGACGGCTACCTGATCGTCCCCGAATTGGCTGATGCGCAGACGGTTGCGTCGATCCGCGCCCTCACCGCCCGCGATCTGGCCGGCGCCCACGACATCCACAAAGTCCACGGCACGCCGACGGGGCCGGTGGAGTACGAGGCGGAGGTCGGCTACCCCGGCGCCCCGGACCCCGCCGACCGCGAGGGCGGGCGAACCGTGCGGCGCCTCAAACACGCCTTCGCCCGCGGCCCCGTCTTCACCGAACTACTCACCAGCGCCCCGGTCCGCGGGCGGCTGGCGCAATTGGTCGGGCCGGAGGTGGTGATCCCGCTGGCTCATCACAACTGCATCATGACGAAGCAGCCGCGGTTCAGTTCCGACACCGGCTGGCACCAGGACGTGCGGTACTGGCACTTCCAACGGCCGGACCTGGTCAACCTCTGGATCGCGTTGGGCGACGAAACGCCGGAGAACGGTTGCCTGCGGGTGATCCCCGGGACTCATACGCAGGCGCATGATCCGTCGCGGTTCGATGATCTGAAGTTCTTGAAGGCCGATGCGGAAGAGAATGCGGACCTGCTGGCCCGGGCGCTCGACGTGCCGCTGAAGGCCGGCGACGGGCTGTTCTTCCACGCCCGGCTGTTCCACGCCGCCCGGCGGAACCGCACCACGGAGCCGAAGTGGTCCGCCGTGTTCACCGCCCGCCCCGCGGACAACCCCCCGCTCCCCGGCACCCGCAGCGATTGGTGCGAGGTGCGGTTGCCGGGTTAACCGCGACCGGGGGGAGCGCTCGGGGATCGCGCGGAACGCACCCTCCGGTCGCGGCTAGAGCGAGCCGCGAAATGTCGTAGCGGCGGCTTCCAGCCGCCGACTCTTGGCGTGGCCGAAGGAGACGGCCCCCGTTCGCTGCGCTCACGGACGGCGGCTGGAAGCCGCCGCTACGGATCACCTGGGCCTGCTCTAATTCTGGTCGTTCAACGGCCTCACGGTGGGGAAGAAGATCACGTCGCGGATGCCCTTGGCGTCCGTCAGCAACATGCACAACCGGTCGATGCCGATGCCCAACCCGCCGGCGGGGGGCATCCCGATGCGGAGGGCTTGCAAAAACTCGGTATCTAATTTCGCCATCGAGTCCTCCTCCGCCTGTCCCGCTAATTGACTGCGGAACAATTCTTCCTGCAACCGCGGGTCGTTCAATTCGGTGTAGGCGTTCGCCAGTTCCATGCCGTGCACGAACAGTTCGAACCGCTCCGCAATCTGCGGGTCGTCCTGCTTTCGCTTGGTCAGCGGGCAGAGGCTGGCGGGATAATCGGTCACGAAGATCGGGCCTTCCAGCGCGTCTTCCACCGTCGCTTCGAACACGTCGCCGACGATCACGTCCGGGTGCCGGCCAGTCGTCTCGATGCCCAGTTCGCCCGCCCTGGCGGCGACGGCGGCTTCATCATCCAGGGCGCAGCCGGCGTGTTCGCGGAACAGGTCGGCGTAGGTGCGGCGTTCAAACGGCGGGGTGAAGTCCACGGTCTTGCCGGCGTGCGGGATCGTCAGCGGGGCGTCCGGCCCGTTCAAGACGCGGAGGGCGTCCACGACGACCGCCTCTGTTAAATCCATCATCGACCGATAGTCGCCGTAGGCTTGGTAGGCCTCCAGCATGGTGAACTCCGGGTTGTGCGTCTGGTCGATGCCCTCGTTGCGGAACACGCGGCCGAGTTCGAAGACCCGCTCGATCCCGCCGACCATCAATCGTTTGAGGTGCAGTTCCAGCGCGATCCGCAGCGTCAGGTCTACATCTAATGCATTATGATGCGTGCCGAACGGCTTGGCCGCGGCCCCGCCGGCGACGGTGTGCAGCACCGGGGTTTCGACCTCGACGAACCCGCGGTCGGCCAGCGTTTGACGGACGCTTTTGACGATCTCCCCCCGCTTCAATAAGCGGTCGCGGACGCCTTCGGTGTAGATCAGATCCAGCGAGCGCTGGCGTACTAATAACTCCGGGTCCTGCACGCCGTGGTGCTTGTCCGGCGGCGGGGCGAGGGCTTTGCAGAGCGGGGTGAGGGCCCGCACCTTGATGCTGGGCTCGCCGGTGTTGGTCTTCCAGGTGACGCCGTCGATGCCGACGAGGTCCGCGTAGTCCAGCGCGGCCATCAATTCCCACTGCTCCGGGTCGAGATCGCCGCGGGAGAACAGGAGTTGAATCTGCCCGGACGCGTCGGCGATCTCGTAGAACCGCAGCTTGCCGGCCTTGCGAACCTGCATCACCCGCCCGGCGACGCGAACGGCTTCTCCTTCGACGCCGCTGTCGGCCGGCTGTTTGTCGCGAGCCTGCTTGATGGGCAGGTGATCGTCGAACCGCTGCCCATAGGGGTCGCGGCCGAGGGCGACGATCTTGTCGAGCTTTTCGATCCGAGCCTTGGCGAGGCGGTCGGCGGGGGAGGCCATGGGCGAACTTGTGCGGTCTGCGAACGGGCCGGGAACCTACGCCGACCGGCCCGAAAAGGCGACGGCCGCGGCGGTTCAAGCGTCCGCGGCGTCCGGTTCTTCGCCCGGCGGGTCGGCGAACAGGGCCGCCGGGTCGAGCGCGAGTCCGGGCAGCGCGTCCGAAGTCTGCACACCGCCGGCGCCGGCGTCGCGTTCCTCCCACTGCCCGCCGGACCGCACCAGCAGTCGCACCGTGCGGGCGTCGGGGTCGAGCAGCCAGTACTCGGCGCAGCCGAACAGCAGGTACTCGTCAGCCTTTCGCCCCTCGTCCTCGGTTCGGGTGCCGCGGGAGAGCACCTCCGCGACCACCGCCGGCACGTTGCGCCGCCAGACCTGCCGGCCGTGGCCGGGCATCGCCCCCAGGTAGACCGTGAGGTCCGGATGCCGATCCGAATCGAACGGCGGCACCGGCACGCGGGAGCCGAGGCCCCCGCTGATGATGCGAATCACGCCGGGGTGGACTTCTCTCCACCGGTAGACTGCCGCTCGCAGCCGGTCGAGGGCTTCCTCGTGCGGCAGGTTGGGGACCTCCATCGGCAGCACCTCTCCACGCGATAGTTCCGCGGCGAACCCCTCCGGAAACTCCCCGTTCCACCACTCTTCAAACGGCACCTTCGCCCCGTCGTCCGCCGGCCCGAAGCGGCGACGAACCGGCGGCGGCGGCGGCGCGGGGGGAACGAACCGCGGCGGATCGGCGAACAGCGTGGTCGGCATCAGGCGTTTTCGGGGGAGGGAACGGAGGGCTCGGCGATTGGAACGGGCAGCGGGGCGAGCACGTCGGCGACGGGCACGCTCAGCCCGGGGAAGCGGTCGCTGGTGACGACCTCGTCCTCCCAGCGTTCGGCCCAGACGTCGGCCCCGTCCGGCCCCGGCGTGCGGGTGAACACGCGGGCCGACGGGCCGGGGCGGTCCGGGTGGCTGGGATCGAACACCCAGTATTCGCCCACGCCGAAGGCCAGGTATTCGGGCGGCTTCTCCTCGTGGTCCCGCGCCCGCGAGTTGCGGGAGACGATCTCGACGGCGAGGGTGGGCGTCCACGTCCACCACGCCCGGCTCGTGTTCGACGGCGGGAGCGTCTCGTAGACGGCCAAGTCGGGGTGCCGATCCGAGGAAAACGGCGGCACGACCAACCGGGTTCCGCCCCCGGAGATCAGCCGCTCGGTCGGGCCGGGGTGCGCGTCGTCCCAGCGGGACAGCAGGCGCTGGATTCGGTTGACCGCGAAGTCGTGCCACGGGTTTGGAACGTTCGCCACGATCAGGATCCCGCGTCCGAGTTCGAAAAGCAGCCCGGCGTCACGTCGTCGGCGTCCAGCGCGGCGAGGTAGTCGTCCCAGGCGAACCGCTCCCCGTGCGCGTGCGGTCCCAGCGTCGGCAGCGGGGGGGGCGAGTCGGCGGGGGCGGCGGACGGGGTGAGGGTGGCGGTCATTCGGAGTCCTCCGGCGGCGGGTCGGGCAGCGGGGCGAGCACGTCGGCGACCGGGACGCTCAGCCCGGGGAACCGGTCGCTGGTCACCGCGTCGTCCTCCCAGCGGTCCTGCCAGGCGTCGCCGCTCCCATCGGCGGAGGGAACACGCGTGAACACGCGGGCGGAGGGGCCGGGGCGGTCGGGGTGGTCCGGGTCGAAGATCCAGTATTCGCCCACGCCGAAGGCGAGGTATTCCGGCGGCTTCTCCTCGTGATCGCGAACGCTTGAGCCGGGCGAAACGACCTCAACCGCCACTTCGGGCGGCCAGTCCCACCAGGCACGGCGGTCGTTCGTCGGCGGGCGGACGGTGTAGATCGCGAGATCCGGGTGCCGGTCCGATTCAGAGATCGGGATGACCAGTCGATTCTCTCCCCCGCCGCCGACGGCCACGACCCGCCCCGGGTTGTCGCGTCGCCACGCAGAAATCAGTTCCCGCACCCGGTCGATCACCAGGAAGTGCCACGGGTTCGCCGCCTCGGCCATCGACATACCCTCCACGATCAGAATGCCACGGCTCAACTCGAACCGACAGTCCGGGTCGTAATCTCCCTCGTCCAGCGCCGCGAGGTATCGCTGCCACGGGAACCGTCGACCATGGTTGTGCGGGCCGATCAGCGGCCGTCGGTCCGTTCGGCGGCGGGGCGGCGAGGGGGAGAGGTTCGGCATACCCGCCAGTATTCCCGCGCCCGCCCCGTGTTGAAACCCCCGCTGCGCCGCGGACAATCCCCTGTCTCCACGCGCTTCCGACGCCCCGACCGAGCCCCGCCCACCCGTGCCCGACGCCCCGCCCGCCGTGCTGCTGTCGGCCTTCGCCGACGAGGCCACCCGGCCCGCCTCCAAGGCCGTTCCCGAACAACTCGCCGCCGTCGCCGCCGTCGGCCTCAACTGGTACTCCCCCCGCTGGGTGCAATTCGAGGGCGGGGAGCCCAAGCATTGCGTCGAGTGCACCGATGCGGAGTTCGCCGACCTCCGCAGCCTGCACGCCGACTTCGGCGTGGGCGTCACCTCGGTCGGCTCCCGCCTCGGCAAAGTCAAGCTGAAGGACGAGGCGGACCGCTCCCACAATCAGTTCATCCCCTGGCAGGAGTACCTCGACGGCGAGGTCGCCGCGACCGTCCGGGCGGCGCATGCGCTGGGCACGAAGCTGATCCGCGGGTTCTCCTTCTACCCCCCCGCCGGCGCTGATCCGGAGCCGTACATCCCGCAGGCCGTCGATCAGCTCGGGGCGCTGGCGGATTTATGTGCGAAGGAAGACCTGATCTACGGTCTGGAGATCGAACCGAACCTCGTCGGCCAAACCGGCTCGCTGCTCGCCACGATCGCGGAGCAGGTCGACCGGCCGAACATGGCGCTGATCTACGACGGCGGAAACATCGCCGCCCAGAATAAAGACGCCGCCGCCTGCTATGCGGAGTACGAAGCGATGCGGCCGCACCTCGGCTGGATTCATATTAAAGACTATAAGATCGACCCGTCCCTCACCTGGGACGGCTACGTGGACGAGGAACGGCTGAAGAACTTCGTCCCCGCGGACGTCGGCGACAGCGGGCACGCGGCGGTGTTCAAGGATCTCGCCGCCCACCTGCCGGAACTGAGCCACCGGGTCGAAACGCTGGGTCTGCCGGGGTTCTATTTAGAACTCGAACCGCACCTCCGCGGCGGCGGGCAGTTCGGCGGCTTCAGCGGGCCGGACGGGCTGGGCATCGCCTGCCGGGCGCTGTGCGGGATGCTGGCGGACGCCGGGATCGCCACCGACCGCCGCGACTTCGCCTCCCTCCGCACCGATCGGGGCTTCTGACCGATGGCCTCCCCATCCCCCGCCGACGGGTCCGCCCGCCCGTTTGACTTCGCCGCCGTCGCGGACCTGCTGGTCTGCCCGGTCGCCCGCACCCCGCTGGTGCACCCGGACGCGGGCTCGCTGGTTTCCTGCGACCCCGAGACCCGTTTGCGGTACGCCGTGGACGACGGCATCCCCGTGCTGCTGCCGGACTCCGGAACGGCGCTCTCCCCCGACGATTGGGCCGCGATCATGCGGTCTCAGAGTCGTGATCCGCTCACCGGCGAGAAGGCTTCCGAATGACGCTCCCCCTCGCGCTCGTCGCCTGCGGTTTCGCGGGCGCTTTCCAAACCGACCCTCCCCCCCCTGAAGCGCCCGCGAAACCGCAAGCGGAGGCGGTCGCAGCGGAGAGCCTCTATGAAGACCGCCCCGGCGCCGATCCGAACGGGATCGACCGCTATTATATGGGCCGCCAGATCGCCCGGGTGATGGGTCACCAGGGGGCGACCTGGCTGGAACGGCCGAACCGTCAGCAGGAGGAAGACCTCGCCACGCTGATTAAACTGCTGAAGTTAAAGCCGGGCATGGTGGTGGCGGACATCGGCGCCGGCAGCGGCGTCATCGCCCAACGGATCGCCCCGCGGATCGCCGGCTCTCCCAAAGGAAACGCGGACGCCCCCGGCGGCGTGGTGAAAGCGGTGGATATCCAGCCGGAGATGCTCGCCCGGCTCAAGGCCCGGATGAAAGCGATCGGCGTGACGAACGTGGAGGGGGTGCTCTCCGAACCGACCGACCCCAAACTGGCCCCGAACAGCGTGGACGTGGCGATCATGGTGGACGTGTACCACGAGTTCGACGACCCGCACGCCATGACCGCCGCGCTGGCCAAGGCCCTCAAGCCCGGCGGCCGGTTGGTCTGGGTCGAGTACCGCAAAGAGGACCCCCGCGTGCCCATCAAGGAGGTTCACAAGATGAGCGAAGCCCAGGTGAAGAAGGAGGCCGGCCGGCCGGAGTTCGGCCTGGAATACGTCGGCACCGCCGCCGACCTGCCCCGTCAGCACGTCATCACTTTCCGCAAGCCGCGGCCTGACAAAGCGGACGACGGCGACGCCCCAGCCCCGGAGTGACGGCTCGCCGAGTGACGGCTCACCGAGCGACGGCCCCCGCCCTCAGGTCAGCACCTTGCCCGCCAGCGCCGTCGCCAGCGTGCCGGAGAAGATCACCGGCAGCCACGCCGCGAGGTCCGGGGCAAGCAGCCCGTAGGAGCCGGCGAACTGCCCGCCCTGCATCAGGCCCATCAGCAGACCCATCACCCCCACGCAGGCGGCCAGCGACGTGACCAAACTGCGGGCCTCCCGACGAATCACCAGCGGGACCGCCACCAGCGTGGCGAGCAGATTGAGCAACGGCTGGCGGAAGCGCTCGTGCAGCTTGACCGTGAACCCCCGCCGCACGTTCCCGCTGTAAGCGGGGTTCCGGATGCGGCGGACGAGCTCCGGGGTGCCGCAGATCTGGGCGGCGCGGGCCTCGTTGTGGAGTTGGTCGAAGTCGATATCCGTGCGGACGAACAGTTCGCTGGTCGCGCCGGCTTCGTCGGTGGCGGGGTTGCGGCGATTGACCGGCAGCACGACCGGCACCTGACCGGAGGGCGTGGCGGCGAGCGGCAATTCGTCGTAGGTGAAGTTCACGTCCGTCAGCGCCCAGCCGGCGACCGGCTCGTCGTAGCCGGGCAGGACGGCGTCCGGGTGAAACTGCGCGCGGCCGGCCGTCAAGATCGACTGTTCGGTGACCACGCCCGGGACCGGCAGGTTGAACTCCGCCTCTTCCATCCAGCGTTTGCCGAGGTTCAACCGCCCGCTGAAGATCGTCACCCCGCTGGAGTAATCCTGCACCGGTTGCACCGTGGGGTAATCCGCGTGCTTCGACCCGCCCCGCGGCGCCCCCAACTCCGCGGCGATCGCGGGGAGCAGCAATTCCTGATTCGCCACCACCAACCCCGTCACCGTGCCCGTGCCGATCAGCAGCGGCAATGCGAGCCGGTACGTCGGCACCCCCGCCGCCAACATCGGCGCCAACTCGCCCGCTTTCACCATCAACGCGAGGCTCACCATCACCGTACAGACCAGTAGGATCGGCCCGGTCATGTCAAAGATCAACGCGGTCTGCCAGCCGTAATAGGAGGCCATCCGCGAGACGATCACCGGCAACCCCGGCTCCCCGGCGGTGAAGGCGTCCGCGTTGGTGAACCCGTCGATGACGCAGTACAGCCCGTAGAAGGTGATGAACAGCACCGTGAAGGTGTGCAGGAACCGGCGGACGAGGAACCGATCGAAGGTGGTGAACACGGCGGGGCCGGGCGGCGGGGCGGAAGCGACGGCAGTCCAGAGCGACGGCAGTCCAGTGTACGCGGGGCCGGGCGGTCAACGGCGGGTTGGCGGCAGGCCCCCCTCGCCGGTTCGGAGTCGGCCCCGGAACCGCACGCCAGCGATCGGTTTAGGGAAGAACGGCCGGTCGCGGGGCGGCGTCCGGTCGTTCCCCGCCCCCCGGTTCGGCCGGTCGGAGGGCCCGCCGCGGGGGTGCTTCGGGTGAGAACCGATTGCACGCGGCGTTTCGCCGGGAAGAATGAAGCAGTGCCGGCGACCCCCGGCCGCCGCCGCCGCCCCTCCCCCGGAGCCCGCCCATGCCGTCCGCTCCCCCGCCCCCTTCCCCCCCCCTCGGTTCTCGCCCCGCCCCAGCCGACACGCCGTTGGGCAGATCGAGCCGCCGGGGCGCTCGCCGGAGCCGGGCTATTCGCCGCGGGGGCGACGTTCGGCGGCTGGACCGGGCCGGCCGGGCTGACCTGGGACGGCGGCGGGGCGAACGTGGCCCTCGCCGAGGGCTACACCAGCGTCGAGCAGGCCCAACGCCTGCGCGTCGAACTGGAGGAAACGCCGGAGCGCCCCCTGCTGATGGGCGGCGAGGCCATCGCCCGCGTCAGCCGGCTCGCCTCCCCCAGCGTGGTGCACATCGAGTCCCGCTACCGCGACGACGACGGCGGGATGGTCGAGGAGACCGGCAGCGGCGTGCTGATCCGCCATCCCCGCTGGGCGGACGTGCGGGACGGGCGACTGTTCGTCATCACCAACCGCCACGTCGTCGCGGGCAACGAATCCCCCGCCGGCAAGCCGGAGCCCGGCGGCGGCGTCGACCTGAAGCTCGCCGACGGCCACATCGTCCGCCCCACCCGCATCTGGACCGATCGCGCCACCGATCTCGCCGTCTTGGAGATCCGCAACCGCGACCTGCCCGCGATTCACTTCGGCAACAGCGACGCGTTGGAGATCGGCCACTTCGTGCTCGCCCTCGGTTCGCCCTTCGGGCTGGATCGCTCCGTCACGCTGGGCATCGTCTCCGCGAAGGGCCGCCGGCGGCTGGATCTGGGCACCCAGGACCTGATCAACCAGGACTTCCTCCAGACCGACGCCGCCATCAACCCCGGCAACAGCGGCGGCCCGCTGATCGATCTCCACGGAAAACTGGTGGGCATCAACACCGCGATCGCCTCCAGCAGCGGGGGCAGCGAGGGGATCGGCTTTTCCATCCCCGCGAACCTCGTCCGCCGCGTGTTCGACGAACTCGTCACCCACGGCCACGTCCGGCGGGCGTACCTGGGCGTGCAGTTAGACAGTGCCTTCGACCGCGCCTCGCTGGCCGGCATGGGGCTCGATCGCCTGTACGGGGCGCGCGTGCAAGTGGTGAAGCCCGGCACCCCGGCGGCGTCCGCCGGCCTGCGGCGGAACGACGTGGTGCTGAAGTTCGGCGCCGTGGAGGTGCAGGACTTGGATCACCTGATCAACCTGGTCAGCCTGACCCCCGTCGGCGAGCAGGTCCGGCTGACGGTCCTCCGCAACCGCCGCCAGGTCCCGATGACGCTGGTCCTCTCCGAACGCCCCGAGCCGACCGGGCGGCGGTGACGACGGGCGGCGGTGACGACGGGCGGCGGTGACGACGGGCGGCGGTGACGACGGGCGGCGGTGACGACGGGCGGCGGTGACGACGGGCGCTACTTCTCCACGGACGGAATCGACGCGAAGCTGGCGGTATCGGCGGGGTCCAAGACGATCAAAGCCGGATACCTCTTGAAATCTGACGAGTTGAACGTGAGCAAACAAGTGATCCCATGCCGAAGCGCAGCCGCCGCCAAGCGGGCGTCGTGGGCTGGTTTGCCGCGTACGGCGTGTCGCTCCACCAGTTCGACCCAGGCGTCAAAGATGCCGCGTTCGTCTCGCAACAGGCGGAATCGCCGGATCAAGATCTCGATGTCCTCCACCGCATCGGCTGGCGTCATTCCCAATCCGTTGCGGTCCACCGGGCGGGTGGCGACGACGTAGTACTCGTAGCACGATTGCGGGGTGAGCGAGATTGCATAGCCCGCTTCCCCCAAAAGGCGCAGTGCCTGAAAGGCGACCTTACCATCGGGGTGATCCGGTTGAGCCAGCCGCAGGAAGACGTTCGTATCTGCCAGGATCCTCGTCACGGATAGATGCTCTCACGGGAGTCGTCCACGGGACGGCCGGTCGGAGCGTGTCTCGCGGCGAACGCCCGAAGCCACTCGTCCCAATCGTCCAGTCGATCCGGCTCCGACGTTCCGAACCCATTCTCTGCCCCGTCGTCTTTGGCCGCGTCCGCAGCCAACAAACGCTCGACCGTCATTCCACGGCGATGGGCGCGACGGGTGAGGCTGGAAAGCGTCTCGTCGTCAATCGTCAGCGTGGCCATCGGGCAATCCGTGCGGGGGAAACCGCCCCATCATACCAACCGCCGCACCTCACGCGGCGGCGGCTTCACGTCGCTTGCGGGCGTCGCGGAAGCTCTTCACGCACAGGGCGACGAAGGCGAAGCAGATCACCGCCATCGCCGCTTGCGTGCCTAGCGCCAGCACGGTCGCCTTCTCCCACCGAGCAACCATCCCCGCGACCGCCGCCAGCCCGCCCAGCAGGCCGACCGCCGCGGCGGCGTGCATCGCGTGCTTGAGGGCCTTCTCCCCGGTCCGAGCGATCAGGCCGCAGACGATCAGGATCAGCCCGGGCACCGCTGGGATCAGCGCCGTCACCGGACTCGCCTTCTCGCTCAGCAGGTAGCCCGCGGCCCCCGTGAGGATCAGCAACGTCCCCGCCCCGATCGCGTAGAACGGGGCCGGGTCGGCGGCGGCGACCGGGGGGGAGGCGACCTGTGAGGACGGGGGAGCGGAGGACATCGCGGCGGAGACGGCGGGGCGGAGAGCGGCGGGGCGCCGCATGAACGGGGCAAAATGCAACGCGGCGGCGGACTGTACCGCGCGGCGTCAACCCGACCACCACGACTCCGCATCGCCCGACAATCGACCCGCGGGGCGCCCACCGATCTTTTCGCCGGAACGGAAACTCGGTGATGAGAACGGGTTACGTGCGGTTCTGGTCTCGGGGCGGCGGCACCGAACTTTTTGCCAAACTTTGTGTCGGAAATCGTCGTACGTCTCCCCGCCGCTGTTCTCCAGCCGCCCTCCGCCCGCTCGGCGGGACCGCGATCCGGTTCGCCGCGGTGCGGGGTTCGGCGCCGAACGTGCACCGGTTCAACCCGACCGCCAACGTGGCGGGGGTGCGGACCGCCCCGACCCGCCCGACCCTATCCGGTCGGCAACCCCTATCTTCCCGCCGATCGGACGCCATGAGTTACGTCATCCCCGAGCTAAAGAGCCTGACCGACGACGCCGCCGACGGCGACCCCCGCGAAGTGCGCCTCGCCCGGGTCCGCCGGGCCGAACGACTCGCCGGCCGCTTGGACCCCGACGCCGCCTACGCCGCCCGCGATCTCCGCCGATCGCTGGACGGGGGAGCGGACGAGGAGGTGCCCGCCGCCGCCGAGGCCGACGGCGCGGAGACGTTTCGCGGCGAAGAAGCCCTCCGCGATCTGCGATTGTTCGCCGAGGACCTGTCCGCCCGCGTCGGGCTCTCCGCCGAAGAGGTGGGCGAGCCGGTGCTGACGGTGGACCAGATCGCCCGCAAGCTGGGCGTCTCCGGCAAAACGGTCGACCGCTGGCGGGACCGCGGGTTGGTCAGTCGCAAGCTGAAGTTGGACGGCCGCCGACGCGTCGGCTTCCTGCAAAGCACGGTGGACCGGTTCGTCCGCGACCACGCCGACCAGGTCGAGCAGGGCCGTAAAACCGTCACCCTCTCCGAGGCGGATCGCGGGCGGATTGTTCGCAAAGCTCGGAGTTTGGCGAACGGCGGGTTCAGCCCGCCGCAGATCGCCAAGGAACTGTCCGCGGAGTTCAGCCGCAGCCCGGAGGCGGTTCGCACCCTGCTGCGGGAGTTCGAACGGGAGAACCCGGACCGCCCGGTGTTCCGCGTGCGCCCCGGCGACCTGACGCGGGTGGAGAAAGAGGAGATCCTCCGCCGCCGACGCCGCGGCGTGACGCTCGCCCGGCTGGCGAAGGCGTTCGGCCGCACCAAGCCGGTCATCAAGCGGGCCCTGCACGAACTGCGGGCCGAAGAGGTGATGGGCGACCCGCCGGCGTTCATGGACAGCCCGGAGTTCCACACCCCCGACGCGGACGAGGTCGTCCTCTGCGACCCGCCGGTGAAGGACAAGCCGCACCGCCGGATCCGCGTGCCCAGCGGCCTGCCGCCCTATCTGGCCAGCCTGTACAACTACCCGCTACTCACCCGCGAGGACGAGCAGTACTGGTTCCGCAAGATGAACTACCTGAAGTTCAAGGCGAACCGGCTGCGCACGGAGATCGGCGAGTCCGACCCGACCGAAGCGCAGCTCGACGACCTCGAAGCCTGGACCCGCGAAGCGATCGATGTGAAAAACTTCCTCACGCAGTCGAACCTGCGGTTGGTGGTGTCGATCGGCAAGCGGCACATCAAGCCGGGGGCGAACTTCTTCGGCCTCGTCAGCGACGGGAACGTCAGTTTGATGCGAGCGGTTGAAAAGTTTGACTACACGAAAGGCAACAAGTTTTCCACGTACGCCACCTGGGCGATCATGAAGAACTTCGCCCGCAGCATCCCGCAGGAGCACCGCCAACTCGACCGGTTCCGCACCGGCAAGGAGGAGGTGTTCCAGTTCTCCAAGGAGGACCGGGCGAATCCGTACATGGACGAACTGACCAACAACCGCCAGCGGGCGGTGATCGGCGACATCCTGATGGAACTGGACGACCGCGAGCGGGACATCCTCCGCTACCGCTACGGCCTGGAGGAGGGCAGCGAGCCGCAAACCCTCGAACAGGTCGGCAACCGCTTCGGCGTGACGAAGGAGCGAATCCGACAGCTCGAAGGCCGCGCGCTGAAGAAGCTCAAAAAGCACGCCGAGGGCGCCCACCTGGAAGTCCCCGGCCTGCACGACCGGTGAGCCGGGCGATTGGTCCATGACCGCAGCGTCCCGGACGCTTGAAGCGTCCGGGACGCGAGCCGTGCCGCGACCGATCTTCGGAGACACCGAACCTCCCCTTGCGGCGGCGTGTCGGACTGCTAGACTCTCGCCCCGTCCCGGCGCCGCCGGGGCGGGTCCGTTGCGCCAAGCGCTGCGTGACGCAGGTCACGCTCGTGTAGCTCAACTGGCAGAGCATCGGTTTTGTAAACCGAAGGTTGCGGGTTCGAGTCCCGCCGCGAGCTGTTCGCCCGCGGTTCTTGCACCGCGGCTGACGACTGGGAGTATACCCGAGCGGTCAAAGGGGCCAGACTGTAAATCTGGTGGCTAAGCCTTCGCAGGTTCGAATCCTGCTACTCCCACTACGTAGGAATGACCAAGGACCAAGAAGTCAAGATCCAAATGACGAGCGGCGATCGCTCCGTTTTTGGTTCTTGCTTTCTTGGTCTTTGAAACTTTCCGTCCCGCGGGTGTAGCTCAATGGTAGAGCACTAGCCTTCCAAGCTTGTGATGAGGGTTCGATTCCCTTCACCCGCTTCGGCCCGCCTTTGTGCCGGGGTCGCCGGTCTGACGACGCCCAAGCGATCCGACGACGCCGCAGCCCGCACGGGCCGCTGACGATTCCGCGGGTTCGTGGGGATTTTCTCCCCGCCGGGCTTTGCCGAACCGGTCGGACCCGCAATGATGCTCGCCCGACGGCGCATCCGGTCCACCGACCTTGTCCGGTCCACCGACTTTGCGGTGGGGCGATCTGCCGTCGTTCCCCAGCGCTGCTGTAGCTCAGTGGTAGAGCGCGTCCTTGGTAAGGACGAGGTCATGGGTTCAAATCCCATCAGCAGCTCTCCCCGCCCGCTTTCCTCCGCGGCCCCTCCGGGCCGCGGGCGAAGGCTGGCGGGGCGTTATTTCCACCGCGACCCCCACAGTCCCACCCCCGGCGCGACACGGGCCGCATGGCCGCCGGCGTCCGGCGACAGGCAGGAAGAAATCACCGATGGCTAAGGCCAACTTCGAGCGGACCAAGCCCCACGTTAACGTCGGCACGATCGGTCATATTGACCACGGCAAGTCGACGCTGACCGCCGCGATCGTCAACGTGCAGGCCTCCAAGGGCCTCGCCAAGGCGATTCCGTACGCGGACATCACCAAGGGCGGCACCGTCCGCGACGCCTCCAAGACGGTGACCATCGCCGTCTCGCACGTCGAGTACGAGTCCCCGGGCCGCCACTACGCCCACATCGACTGTCCGGGCCACGCGGACTACGTCAAGAACATGATCACCGGGGCGGCCCAGATGGACGGGGCCATCCTCGTCGTCGCCGCCGACGCCGGCCCGATGCCGCAGACCCGCGAGCACATCCTGCTCGCCAAGCAGGTCAACGTGCCGGCGATCGTCGTCTTCCTGAACAAGGTGGACCTCGTGGACGACGAGGAGCTGCTCGACCTGGTGGAGATGGAGGTCCGCGAACTTCTCGACAAGTACGACTTCCCCGGCGACGACATCCCGCTGGTCAAGGGCAACGCCAAAGCCGCCCTGGAGACCCCCGGCGACGCCGGCGCCAACGCCTGCATCGGCGAGCTCATCGAAGCCCTCGACAGCTACATCGAAGAGCCGAAGCGGGAAACCGACAAGCCCTTCATGATGGCCATCGAAGACGTCTTCTCCATCGAGGGTCGCGGGACGGTCGTCACCGGCAAGATCGAAGCCGGCATCGTCAAGGTCGGCGAGAAGGTCGAGATCGTCGGCTTGAAGGACACCCAGACGACGACCGTCACCGGCGTCGAAGCCTTCAACAAGACGATGGACCACGGCAAAGCCGGCGAGAACGTCGGCGTGCTGCTCCGCGGCATCGCCAAGGACGCCGTCCAGCGCGGCCAGGTGCTCGCCGCTCCCAAGACGATCAACCCGCACACGAAGTTCGAGTGCGAGGTCTACGTCCTGAGCAAGGACGAAGGCGGCCGGAAGACCCCGTTCTTCTCCGGCTACAAGCCGCAGTTCTACTTCCGCACCACCGACGTGACCGGCGGCGTCAGCCTGCTGGGCGGCGCCGAGATGTGCATGCCCGGCGACAACGTCAACCTCGAAGTCGAGATGGAAAAGCCGGTCGCCATCCAGGACGGCTCCCGCTTCGCCATCCGCGAAGGCGGCAAGACCGTCGGCTCCGGCATCGTCACCAAGATCGTCGAGTAGTCTTCCGGCAGATCCCTCGCCCGTTCCGCGATGCGTTCGCGGGACGGGCGAACCTGCGTTTCGTCCCCCGCGTCCTTCCCGCGGTCCCCTCACAACACGGCGTTCCCGACGATGGCCCGCGAATACGTCTGGCTGAAGTGCACCGAAACCGGCATGCGGAACTACCGCGTCGAAAAGGAGATGCGCGGCACCGATCGGCTTGAGCTGCTCAAGTACTGCCCCAAGCTGCGCAAGCACACGGTCCACAAGGAAGATCGTAAAAAGTGAATCGCCTTCCCAAGCCGACGACTCGTCGTCGCCCTTGGGGCACACGAGCGTAGCTCAATCGGTAGAGCAGCGGATTCCAAATCCGCAGGTTGGGGGTTCGAGTCCCTCCGCTCGTGCTTCCCCCTGACCGCGCCGCCGTCTCGTCGGCGGTCCCCCTTTCCTCCGCCGGTCTCGCAAGACGCGATCCCCCGGCCCAACGCCCCCCGCGGCGAACGGACTTCGCATGTCCCGGCAACAGGCGTCCGGCTCTATCTGGTCCGAATTGCTCGCGGCCGGGCTCTACAAGCGGAACCAGGGCCGAATCGTGCGGCAGGCGACCGGCGCGGCGGTCGGTCTGGTGGCGTTCATCGGCTGCTACGTGCTGGCCCAGGGACGGCTGGCGGAGTACGACGACGCGGTTCGCTACGGCGTGCCCGCCGTGCTGCTGGCCGCCGGCTGCTGGTTCGCGTTCCGCCTGGTGAACTATCCGAAGTTCGCGGACTTCCTGATCTCCGTCGAGGCGGAGATGGCGAAGGTGTCCTGGCCCACCTGGCCGGAAGTATTGCGGGCGAGTCTGGTCGTGATCGCCATCATGTTCCTGCTGGCCAGCGTGTTGTTCCTGTACGACATGGTGTGGGCCTGGGTGTTCGAAGCGCTGGGCGTGTTGAACCTTAAAAGCGACGACGTCGAGGCTGTCGTCCCGGCCAGTTGACGCCGGCTGACGAACGCCGGCCGAGCGACGCCGGCGGCGGGCCCTGTTGCGGGGAGCTGAACGCCGGAGTCTAAAATCGTCGGGCGGTGGGTTGAAGTTTCGGAACCGCCCGGCCATTCTGCACGACCCGACCGGTCGCTTCGGCGGCCGGTCGTTCGCATTCAAGGCGTTCGCGGTCCCCGGTTCGTCACGAACCGGACGACTCTGCGGGACGCCCCTTCTCCCTTCCCCGGTCCCATGACCGACCCCGTTGCGTCCGCCGACCTTGCCGACGGGGCGTCCGCCGAGGACGCCTCCGCCGAAGCGGTCGTGCCCGTCGCGGAGGACGGTTCGGTTGAACCCGAGGCGGACGCTGGCGAAGAGTCGGCGGAGCCGACGCCGGCGCCGCGGAAGTTCCCGGCGCCGGTGGAGCAGTCGACGGTCGACGAGCACGGCTACGAGTGGTTCGTGCTGAAGGTCACGTCGAACCGGGAAAAGACCGTCAAGAAGTCGCTGGAGAAGCGCATCCGCCGCGAGGGACTTGAAGAGGACTTCGGCGAGATCGTCATTCCCACCCAGAAGGTCGTGGACCCCAAGGGCGGCAAAAAGCGGGTGATCGAGCAAAAGCTCTTTCCCGGCTACATGATGATCCAGATGAAGTTGAACGACGAGAGCTGGTATCTCGTCCGAGACACCACCGGCGTCGGCGGGTTCACCGGCTCCAGCGGTTCGTTCACCAGCGCCGACGACCGCCCCGCCGCGATGCGGCCGGACGAGGTCGACCGGATGCTTGGCAAGGTCGACGAAGTGGCCGGCGAGGAAGCCGAGCCGGCCAAGGTCCAGATCGATCTGCCCATCGGGGAGACGGTCAAGATCAAGGAGGGGCCGTTCGAAACCTTCGAGGGCACCGTCGAGGCGATCGACGAGCTGCACGGCAAGGTGACGGTGCTGATCGAGATCTTCGGCAGCCCGCGGCCGACCGAGTTCGAGTACTGGCAGGTCGAGAAGGTCTAAAGAAGCTCCAACCTCCAAGAATCCAAGAACCAAATTCGGTTCGTCGCCGCACCTTGGTTCTTGATCTCTTGTCTCTTGGAATTTGATCCCCGATGGCTAAAAAGCAACTCGTCACCACCATCAAGGTCCAGGTCACCGGCGGCCAGGCGACGCCGGCCCCGCCGGTCGGGACGGCCCTAGGTCCGCACGGCGTGAATATTGGACAGTTCGTCCAGCAGTTCAACGAGCAGACCCGCGACATGGCCGGCACCACGGTGCCGGTGGTGATCTCGGTCTATAACGACCGCTCGTTCGAGTTCATCGTCAAAAGCCCGCCGGCGGCGGTGCTGCTCAAGCAGGCCGCGGGCGTCGCCAAGGGCGCCGGCAACCCGCTGAAGAACAAGGTGGGCAGCGTGACCGACTCCCAGGTGGAGGAGATCGCCAAGACCAAGATGGAAGACCTGAACGCCGGCTCGCTGGACCAGGCCAAAAAGACGATCGCCGGCACCGCCCGCAGCATGGGGATCACCGTCGTCGGCTAGTCGCCTGCCGGAACCGATTCCGCAGACGCACGCCGACCGACCGCCCCGTATCCCCCGCACCCCGCTCTTAGAGCCTCCCGAGACGCACCGATGGCCGAATCGAAACGGATGAAGTACCTGCTGGAGCAAACCAGCGCGTATACGCCCATGCCCGTCGACGCCGCCGTCAAGCGGTTGAAGAACCTGGAGGGCGGTCAGCCGGCGAACATTCCGGCGGTGAAGTTTGACCAGACGGTCGAACTCGCCTTCAAGCTGGGCGTCGATCCGAAGCAGGCGGACCAGATGATCCGCGGTTCGATCGTGCTGCCCAACGGCATCGGCAAAGAGCAGCGCGTGCTGGTGTTCGCCCGCGGCGACGCCCTCGCCGCCGCTGAGGAGGCCGGCGCCGACTACGCCGGCGGGGCGGACCTGGCGGAGAAGATCAAAGGCGGCTGGACCGACTTCGACGTCGCGATCGCCTCCCCGGACATGATGGGCGTGGTGGGTCCGCTGGGCCGCGTGCTCGGTCCCCGCGGCCTGATGCCCTCGCCGCGGGCCGGGACGGTGACCCCCAACGTCGCCGACGCCGTCCGCGAGTACAAAGCGGGCAAGGTCGAGTTCAAGGTGAACAAGGAAGGCGTCGTGCACGTCGTCGTCGGCCGGCTGAGCTTTACCGAAGACAACCTCGCCGAGAACGCCCGGGCGATGATCGGACGGATCGAATCGATGCGGCCGTCCACCAGCAAGGGCGTGTACCTGCGGAGCGTGTATCTGTCCGCCACGATGATGCCGTCCATTCAGATCGCCCTGTGAAGCACGCGCCCCCTAGCCGGAGCCATGGCTCCGGCTTGGGGCGGACGCTTCGCCCCGCACCCCACGCCCCGCCGCACGAGCCCCGTCGTCCGAACTCATGAGTAAATACGTTAAGGGAATGCTGATCGACGCGGTCGCGGATCGGATCGGCGACGCCACCGACCTGCTGGTCGTGGACGTCTCCACCGTGGACGCCATCACCTGCAACGAGTGGCGACTGGCGCTGGCGGAGAAGAACATCCACGCCCTCACCGTCAAAAACTCCCTCGCCCGTCGGGCGCTGGAGCGGAAGGGCGTCTCCGGGCTGGACCCGGTGCTGGAAGGCCCCAGCACGCTGGTCTTCGGGGGGGAGGACGTCGTCCAACTCTCCAAGGAGATCACCAGGTGGGCCAAGGAGATCGGCAAGCTGGAGATCAAAGGCGGCTCCGTCGAGGGGCAGACGCTGGACGAAGCCGGCGTCGTCACCCTCTCCAAGAGCCCCAGCCGCGAAGAACTGCTGGCGACGATCGTCGCCCAGATCCTCAGCCCGGGCGCCAACCTCTCCGGCGCGTTGGTCGGGACCGGCAAGTTGATCGCCAGCCAGGTCAAGCAGATCGCCGACGGCGAAGCCGGCCCCAACAAAACCTCTTAGTCTCTCTCGTGCGTCGCGGGCCGTCACACCCGCGGCGAACTCTGCTGCCCCCTCACCTTTCACCGAAAGCCCCGCCGGCGTCGTTTCGTCCGGCCGTGCACCACCCCCGGAGGACACCCCGATGGCCGACGACACCGCGACCGAAACCGCCGACATCCCGGCGGACATGAAGGAACTTGCCGAGAAGATCGTCAATATGACGCTCCTCGAAGCGAAGAAATTCAGCGACTACCTCAAGGATGAATACGGCATCGAACCCGCCGCCGGCGGCGGCGGGATGATGATGGCGTCCAGCGACGGCGGCGGCGCCGAAGCGGAAGAGGAGCAGACCGAGTTCGACGTGATCCTGACCAGCTTCGGCGGGAACAAGATCCCGGTCATCAAGATCGTTCGCGCCGCGACCGGCCTGGGCCTCAAGGAGGCCAAGGAACTGGTCGAAGGCGCCCCGAAGCCGGTCAAGGAAGGCGTCGCCAAGGAAGACGCCGAAAAGCTGATCGCCGAGATCAAGGAAGCCGGCGGCGAAGCGGAACTCAAGTAGAGCCCCGCTCGTCCCGCCGACGAGGTTCCGCGACCCGGACGCTGCCCAGCGTTCGGGTCGTTTGCTGCGCTGGGCGAGACCCGTTCCTCCTCCTGTGCGTCACAGTCTGCGTGACCGTGTGCGACACAGCGGGCTCAGGAGGGTGCCTGGCGGAGGATGTCCGTCGGGTGAAACAGGCGAGGTCGTCCGGCGGGTTGGGAGACTTCGCGACTGTTTGGCACGAGAAATGTCCGCGGGCGGTTGACAGTTCGCCTTGACAGGCGACACTGCACGTTGCCCCGGACTCCGGCGGGTCCGGGCGCCCGGCGACGGGTTCGGAACAGCGTGCGGCTCCTCCCCCGCGCGATGCTCCCCGTGCGATGCTCCCCGACTCAGCGCAACCGACAGCGGCGGCCTCCCCCCCTTGCGGCGTCCCCTCCGTTCCCCCACCGTCTCCGGCCCCGCACGCGGCGGTCGGGATTTCGGCCGACGCGTTCCCGGATGCGTCGGCTTGTCGGCTGCGCGTGTTCCGTCTGTATCTAATGCCCCGACGACGTCTGTGAAGGCGTCTGCGTTTGCGAAGGCGTCGAGTCCCTGTCGGCCAGGGTTTGACGCGGCGACGCTCGGTTCTTTCGCCGGTTCGCCCTCCGGCCCCCCGCGGCCTGATTCCCTGTAACGGGTTTTCGGCCGAACCCGCCCCGCGTCCGGCTCGTCCGACGCGCGGCGGGCGCCCTGCCGTCCGGTCGGTTCCCGCGGGACCGCCCGGGCCGGTTCCGTCCTTCTCCACCTCAAGCCCGACATCTCGATGCCGATCCCCTCGGAACGCATCCGTTACTTCGACACCGTGCGGAACTTCGGCGATATCGACGCCGCGTTCCCGATCTCGGGCCTGACCAATATCCAGACGGACAGCTACACCCGGCTGCTCCAGAAGGACGAGTCGCCCCGCGACCGCAAAGACTTCGGCATCGAGGAGGTCCTCCGGGAGATCTTCCCCGTCGAGAGCTACGACGGCACCTACCGCCTGGAATACGTCAAATATGAGCTGGGCAAGCCGCGGTACAACCAGACGGAATGCCGCCAGCTTCGCCTGACCTACGGCCGCCCGCTGCGGGTGTGGATGCGGCTGGTCAAGGAACAGCCGGTCGAGGAGGAGGTGTACCTCGGCGACCTGCCGATCATGATCGGCGGCGGCGAGTTCATCGTGAACGGCGCCGAACGCTGCGTGGTCAGCCAGTTGCACCGCAGCCCGGGCGTGGACTTCGTCAACACCGGCGACGGCGACGACGGCACCGACGTGACCTGCCGGATCATCCCGGAACGCGGCAGTTGGGTGGAGATGGTGATCTCCAAGAAGGGCGTGCTGCAGGTCCGCATCGACCAGAGCGGCAAGTTCAGCTGCCTGACCCTGCTGCGGGCGATGGACGAAAAATACGGCTCCGCCAAAGCCTTGATGGACCTGTTCTTCGACACGGAGGAGATCGCCGTCGGGCAGGACGAGGAGTTCCTGAAGACCGTCCTCGGCAAGACGGCGGCGGACGATCTGATCTACCCGGTCGGGACCGACCGCGAGGGCGAGATCATGGTCGAGACCGGCCACGCGATCACTGAGGTGCTCGCCAAAGAGCTCCAAGAGAGCGGGCTGGAAACCCTGCTGTTGACAAAGCACGTCGAAGACCCGCTGATCGTCACCACGCTGCTGGACGACACCACCAACTCCCACGAGGAGGCGCTGCTGCGTATCTATCAGCGGTTGCGCCCGGCAACCCGCCGGCGCTGGACAAGGCGCGGGACCTGTTCGCCGAAAAGTTCCACGACGTGAACCGCTACCGGCTCGGCCGGGTCGGCCGCTTCCGCATCAACCGGAAGTTCAATCAGGAAGTGCCGGATACGGAGATGACGCTGCGGGTCGAGGACCTGATCAGCGCGATCACCTATATCCTGGACATCCGGGCCGGCCGGAACGAAGCCCGCGTCGACGATATCGACAACCTCGGCAACCGCCGGCTGCGGACCATCGATGAACTGGGCGCCGACGAGATCCGCAAGGGCTTCCTCAAGCTCCGCCGCACCGTGCAGGAGCGGATGAGCCTGAAGGACGTGGAGGAGATGACCCCGCGGACGCTGGTGAACCCCAAAAGCGTCTCCGCGGCGATCGACTATTTCTTCGGCCGCAGCGAACTCTCGCAGGTCGTCGACCAGACGAACCCGCTGTCCACGCTGACGCACGAGCGCCGGCTGTCGGCGCTGGGCCCCGGCGGTTTGAACCGCAAGCGGGCGGGCTTTGAAGTCCGCGACGTGCACTTTAGTCACTACGGCCGCATCTGCCCGATCGAGACGCCCGAGGGCACGAACATCGGGCTGATTAGTTCGCTGGGCATGTACGCCAAGGTGGACGATTATGGATTCCTCATCACGCCTTACCGCAAGGTGGAAGACGGGAAGCTGACGGACACGATCGACTGGCTGCGGGCCGACGAGGAGGTCCGCTACCACATCACCCCGGCCGATACGCCCATGACGGACGGGCAGATCACCGAGGGCCGGGTGCTGGCCCGGTATAGCAACGACACCGAGTGGATCCCGGCCGGCCGGGTGCAGTATATCGACGTGTCGACCAGCCAGATGATCGGCGTCTCCGCCGGCCTGATCCCCTTCCTGGAGCACGACGACGCCAACCGGGCGTTGATGGGCTCCAACATGCAGCGGCAGGCCGTGCCGCTATTGATCGCCGAACCGCCGCTGGTCGGCACCGGCCTGGAGCGGGACGTCGCCCAGAACAGCGGCATGGTGGTCAAGGCCCCGAAGAACGGCACGATCACCGCCGTGGACGCGGATCATATTGAGATCGACGGCGTCAGCATCCCGATGCGGAAGTTCACCGGCCTGAACGAACGGACCTGCATGACGCAGAAGCCGATCGTGATGCCCGGCGACAAGGTGACCAAGGGCCAGATCCTCTGCGACAGCGCCGCGACCCGGCACGGGGAACTGGCGCTGGGGCGGAACGTGCTCGTCGCGTTTATGTCCTGGCAGGGTTATAACTTCGAAGACGCGATCATCCTGTCCGAACGCCTCGTGAAAGAGGACGTGTACACGTCGATTCATATCGACGAATACGACGTGGAGATCCGCGAAACGAAGCTCGGCAAGGAAGAGTTCACCAACGATATCCCCAACGTCTCCGAGAAGGCCCTGCGGCACCTCAACGACGAGGGCATCGTGGAGGTCGGCACCCGGGTCAGCCCCGGCGACGTGCTGGTCGGCAAGGTGAGTCCCAAAGCCAAAGCGGAACTCACCCCTGAAGAAAAACTGCTGCACGCGATCTTCGGCCGGGCCGGCGAGGACGTGAAGAACGAATCGCTGGACGTGCCGTCGGGCGTGGAGGGGATCGTCATCCAGACGGAAAAGTTCTCCCGCAAGATGAGCCTGTCCGACGTGGAGAAGAAGGCTTACGAGGAGGACCTCAAGAAGACCGAGAAATCCGGCGACGAGACCGCCGCCAGCGTGTTTCGCGACTTCCTCACCGGTTATGAGGAGGCCCTCGGCCAGCCGCTGGAGGACGACGACGGCCGGCAGATCTCCAAGATCGAGGACGACGCCTTCGTCGTCGAGTACGCCCGCAAGTTCCCGGAGCACGCGGAGAACCTCGACGTGCGTTCGCCCCAGAAAAAGCAGGAGCTGCGCAAGGCGTACGAGGCCGGCTGGTCGGCGGTCGAAGAGGCGATCGACGAGCGCGACCACGCCATCAACCGCAAGAAACTGGGCGACGAACTGGGCAACGGTGTGTTGCAGATGGTCAAGGTCTACGTCGCCAGCAAGCGGCAGATCTCCGTCGGCGATAAAATGGCCGGCCGCCACGGCAATAAGGGCGTGATCTCCAAGATCCTGCCCCAGGAGGATATGCCGTATCTGGACGACGGCACGCCGGTCGACATCATCCTTAACCCGCTCGGCGTGCCGAGCCGGATGAACGTCGGCCAGATCTTGGAAACGCACCTCGGCTGGGCCGCGAGCATCACCGGGTTCCGGGCGATCTGCCCAGTGTTCGACGGCGCCGACGACGACCAGATTAAAGAGTGCATGCGGGAAGCCGGCTTGCCCGAAGACGGCAAAGCTCAGTTGTACGACGGCCGCACCGGCGAGCCGTTCGAACAGAAAACCACCGTCGGGCAGATCTATATGCTCAAACTGCACCACCTCGTCGACGACAAGGTCCACGCCCGCGCCACCGGCCCCTACAGCCTCATCACCCAGCAACCGCTGGGCGGCAAGGCCCGCTTCGGCGGTCAGCGGTTCGGGGAGATGGAGGTCTGGGCCCTGGAAGCCTACGGGGCGGCGTATATCCTTCAGGAACTCCTCACCGTCAAAAGCGACGACGTGGAGGGCCGCACCAAGATCTACGAGTCGATGGTCAAAGGCGAAAACACGCTGGAAGCCGGCACCCCGGCCAGCTTCGACGTGCTGCTCAACGAGATCCGCGGCCTGTGCCTCAACATGCAGTTGGAGAAGAGCGGCGCCTGACGTGACGCAGGCTGGCCGGGGACGACGAGACGGCCCGCACGGCCCGCGCGTCGTCCCCGGTTCGCCCGCTCGGTCTCGACAGTCTTCCGTCGTCAATCCCGTCGAAGGTCGCCCGCCATGTCTTTCCGTTCCGCGTCCGCCGCCGTCCGTCTCTTCGCCGCGCTCGCGGCGGGGATGGCGGCCTGCATCTGCCCCGGGGCGGCGGCGGCGGAGCCCGGCGGGCTGCACGCCGGGGCGGCGGCGGTGGAGATCACCCCGCCGCTGGGGGTGAAGATCGTCGGCAACTGGAACTCCCCGGTCGCCCAACGCGTGCACGACCCGCTGCACGCCCGGGCCCTCGTGCTGACGAACGGCGACGACCGGTTGGCGATCGTGCTGTGCGACAACCTTGGCGCCCCCCGCGAAGTCTTCGACGCCGCCAAGGCGTTAATCGCCGCGGAGACGAACCTCGCCCCCGCCCAGGTGCTGACCGCCTCCACCCACACGCACACCGGCCCCTCCGCCCGGGGGGAGACGAATAAAGTGTCCGTCGCCGCGAACCTCGACGATTATCAACGGCAACTCGCCCGCGGCGTCGCCGACGCGGTCCGACAGGCGGTCGACCAACTGGAGCCGGCTGAATTAGCGTGGGGCTCGGTGGACGCCCCCGCCCACGTGTTCAACCGCCGGTGGTTCGTCAGCGATCCGAAGCTCGCCCGCAACCCGTTCGGCGGCGTGGACAAGGTGCGGATGAACCCGCCGCGCCGCAGCGGGGCGTTGGTGAAGCCGGCCGGGCCGGTCGATCCGGAGGCGGCGTTTCTGTTCGTGCGGTCCCGCGTTTCCCAGGCCGACGGCTCGCCGTCGCGCCGGCCGATCGCGTTGCTGGCGAATTATTCGCTGCACTACGTCGGCGGCGTGGTCGGGGGCGAACTGTCCGCCGATTACTTTGGCGCCTTCGCCCGCCGGATCGCCGCCCGGCTCGACGCGGAACGTCTCACCCCGCGGTTCGTCGGGATCCTGTCCAACGGGACCAGCGGGGACGTGAACAACATGGATTTCACCGCCGTGAGCCCCCGGCGCCCGCCGTACAGCCAGATGGAGACCGTCGCCGACGATCTTGCGGCGAAGATCGCCGCCGCCCAGGCCGACCTCGTCTTCCAGGAGGACGTGCCGCTGGCGTCGGCCCAGCGGGAGCTGGTGTTGAGCGTTCGCAAGCCGACGCCGGAGCAATTGGCGTTCTATAAACAGGCCGAGGCCCGCGCCGCCGCCGGCGAGGAGCCGTACCAGCGGCACGAAGCCGCCTACGCCCGCCGCGGCCGTGATTTAACGCGGCAGCCGGACGCCGTGGCGATTCTCGTGCAGGCGCACCGCGTCGGCCCGGTGGGGATCGCCGCGATCCCCTTTGAAACCTTCACCGAGACCGGCCTCGAATTGAAACGCGCGATCCCCGCCCTGCCCGGGTTCGACCGGGCCTTCACGATCGAACTGGCGAACGGTTCCTACGGCTACCTGCCCACGCCAAAGCAGCACGCCCTGGGCGGCTATGAAACCTGGCTGGGCACGAACGTCGTCCAGCAAGACGCCACGGTCGTCATCGTGCAGGCCCTCCAGGAACTATTCGCCGACCTGTCCGACGCGAACCGCCCCCCCGACGCGGAACCGGCGCCCGCCGAGCCCGTCGCCGGTCCGCAATAGGCTTCCCCGCCGTCCCGTATCGGGCCCGCGGCGCCGGAGTCCCCCCGACTCCCAGCCGTCGGCCCGCCCCCCGCAGCGTCCGTCCTCTTCCCTCCCCGCCGCACCGCCCATGTCCGTCGCCGAACCTAATTTCGACCGCGTCAACGACTACGCCTCCGTCAAAATCGGGCTCGCCAGCCCGCACGATATTCGGTCGTGGAGCCACGGGGAGTGCAAAAAGCCGGAGACGATTAATTACCGCACCTACCGCCCGGAGCGGGACGGGCTGTTCTGCGAACGCATCTTCGGCCCGGAAAAAGACTGGGAGTGCTCCTGCGGCAAGTACCGCGGGATGAAATATAAGGGCATGGTCTGCGACCGCTGCGGGGTGAAGGTCACCCACAGCCGGGTCCGCCGCAAGCGGATGGGGCATATCGAACTGGCCGCCCCGGTCGTGCATATCTGGTTCTTCAAAAGCATGCCGTCCCGGTTGGGGGCGCTGCTGAACATGAAGACCTCGTCGCTGGAAAAGGTGATTTACTTCCAGGACTACGTCGTCACCGATCCCGGCGAAGCGGTCACCGCCGAGGGCGCCCCCGCGCTGACCCGCGGCCAGATGCTGACCGAAGACGAACGCCGCGAGGCGGAGCGGAACTTCGGCGTCGGCTCCTTCGAATGCGAGATGGGCGCCGAGGCGGTCAAGAAATTGCTGCTGGGCATCGACCTCGTCGCCGAGGGCGTGCAGATCCGCAAGGACCTCAAGGCGACCGGCTCCCAGGCCAAGATGAAGGAACTCATCAAGCGGCTCAAAATCGTCGAGGCCCTGCGGGACAGCGACAACCGCCCCGAGTGGATGGTCCTGGACGTCGTTCCGGTCATCCCCCCGGACCTCCGCCCGTTGGTCCTGCTGGACAGCGGCAACTTCGCCACCTCGGACCTGAACGACCTGTATCGCCGGATTATCAACCGGAACAACCGGCTCAAAAAGCTGGTCGACCTGAACGCCCCGGAGGTCATCGTCCGCAACGAAAAGCGGATGTTGCAGCAGTCCGTCGACGCGTTGTTCGACAACAACCGCTGCAAGCGGCCGGTGCTGGGCAGTTCCAATCGCCCGCTCAAGTCCCTGACGGACATGATCAAGGGCAAGCAGGGCCGGTTCCGCGAGAACCTGCTCGGCAAGCGCGTGGACTATTCGGCCCGGTCGGTGATCGTCGTCGGCCCGGAATTGAAGCTGAATCAGTGCGGCCTGCCCAAGAAGATCGCGCTGGAACTGTATCAGCCGTTCATCATCCGCCGGCTCAAAGAGCTGGACCACGCGGACACCATCAAATCCGCCAAGCGGATGCTGGAACGCCGGGAAGAAGAAGTCTGGGACATCCTGGACGAGGTGATTAAAAACCACCCCGTGCTGCTGAACCGGGCGCCCACCCTGCACCGCATGGGCATTCAGGCGTTCGAGCCGACGCTGGTGGAAGGGAACGCCATCCGCGTGCATCCCCTCGTCTGCAAGGGCTATAACGCCGACTTCGACGGCGACCAGATGGCCGTTCACCTGCCGCTGAGCATCGAAGCCCAGGTCGAGGCGACCACGTTGATGTTGTCCACCAACAACATCTTCAGCCCCGCCAACGGCGACCCGATTATCTCGGCGTCGCAGGATATCGTGATGGGCTGCTATTACCTCACGCTGGCCAAGGACGGCCGGCCCGGCGAGGGCAGCGTCTTCGCCGATAAGAACGAGGTCTTCCTGGCGCTGGACGCGGGCAAGGTCACCCGGCACACCCGCATCAAACTGCGGCTGCCCAAGGGTCGCACCGTCAAGGGCGACGGGGCCGAGGACTTCCAGGACGGCGGCCTGATCGACACCACCGCCGGCCGCGTGCTGTTCGACGACATGGTCGCCGACGGGATGTCGTTCTATAACATCACGATGAAGTCCAAGGACCTCGGCCGGGTCATCTCGGACTGCTACCTCGAACGGGGTCGCGGCGCCACGATCGACCTGCTGGACCGGATGAAGGTGCTGGGCTTCAACGAAGCCACCAACAGCGGCGTCTCCTTCGGCTCCAGCGACCTGCGGACCCCCGACAGCAAGGAAGCCGCCATCGCCGAAAGCGAAGGCCAGGTGCTTCGCTTCCAGAAGGCCTATGAAGAAGGGCGTGCTGAGCCCGCAGGAGCGGTACAACAAGGTGATCGACGTCTGGACGAAGTGCCGGGAGGTCATCACCGACGCGATGTACCACGACATGCAGCACGACTACCGCGAAGACGGCGCCTACGTGAACCCGGTGTTCATGATGGCCGACTCCGGCGCCCGTGGCGGTAAGGGTCAGATGCAGCAACTCGCCGCCATGCGGGGCCTGATGGCCAAGCCGAGCGGCGAAATCATCGAGACCCCCATCAAGGCCAACTTCAAAGAGGGCCTGAACGTGCTTGAGTACTTCTCGTCGACCCACGGGGCTCGCAAGGGCCTGGCCGATACGCGCGCTGAAGACGGCGGACAGCGGTTATCTGACCCGCAAACTGGCGGACATCTGCCAGAACATGGTGATCACGCAGCACGACTGCGGGACCACGCAGGGCGTGACCCGCGAGGTGCTGTACCGCGGCGAATCGGTCGAGGTGAGCCTGCGGGACGCGATCGTCGGCCGCGTGGCCCGCGATAACATCGTGGACCTGATCACCGGCGAGACGGTCGTTCGCGAGAACGAACTGATCACGGAGTCCGTCGCCGACCGCATCGAGGAGATGAGCCTCAAAAAGATCCAGGTGCGGTCCCCCATGACCTGCGAAAGCCAGCTCGGCCTGTGCCGGCTGTGCTACGGCATGGACCGCAGCACCGGTTCGATGGTCGAGGAGGGCCTCGCCGCGGGCATCATCGCCGCCCAGAGCATCGGCGAACCGGGCACCCAGTTGACGATGCGGACCTTCCACATCGGCGGCGCCGCCCAGACGAGCCTGGAGGAAAGCGAGATCCACGCCCGCCGCAGCGGCCGCGTGAAGTACACCCGCCTCCGCAGCGTGACCAACGCCGAGGGCAAAGAGGTCTCCCTCACCCGCAACGGCGAGATCATCCTCACCGACGAGAAGGGCCGCGAACTAGAGACCTACCCGGTCCCCACCGGCGCCACGCTGACCATCAACGAGGGCGAGATGGCCGACGAGGGCCAGGTCCTCTGCGAGTGGGACCCGCACAGCGTCCCGGTGCTGGCCGAGGTCGGACGGCAAGGTCCGCTACGAAGACCTGGTGGAGGGCGTCACGATCCGCAAGGAGAAGGAGAAGTCCGGCAACATCCGCCGCACCGTCATCGAGCACAAAGGCGACCTGCACCCGCAGATCGTGCTGGTGGACGACGAGGACAAGATCCTCGACTTCTACTACCTGCCCGAACGGGCCAACATCGACGCCAAAGAGGGCGCGACGGTGAAGGCCGGCACCGTGCTCGCCCGGAACCCGCGGGCCTCGGAAGGCACGCAGGACATCACCGGCGGTCTGCCGCGGGTCACCGAGCTGTTCGAAGCCCGGACCCCCAAGGACCCCGCGGTCATCGCGGAGGTCGACGGCGATCATCGAGTTCGTCCCGGAGCGCAAACGCAACAAGCGGGTCATCAAGGTGATCGCCGCCGACGGCACCGAGTTGGAACACATCATCCCCCCCGGCAAGCCGGTGCTGGTGCACGCCGGCGACGAGGTGAAAGCCGGCGACGCGCTGGTCAGCGGCCCGCTCAAGCCGCACGACATCCTGCGGGTCAGCGGCACGATGGAGGTGCAAAACTACCTCCGCCGCGAAATCCAGGGCGTCTACCAGGCCCAGCGGGTGGAGATCGACGACAAGCACATCGAGATCGTCATCTCGCAGATGCTCCGTAAATTGCAGATCGAAAACGAGGGCGACACCCCGCTGCTGCCCGGCGTGCTGGTCGACAAGACGGAGTTCGTGCGGGCCAACGAGCAGCTCAACACCTGCCTGAAGGTCACCGACCCCGGCGACACCGACTTCGACGAAGGCGACATCGTCCCCAAGGAGACGCTGGAGGAGGTCAACGGGGAGCTCGAAGCCGCCGGCCTCGAACCCGCCCAGACCTGCGAGCCCCGCAAGGCCGAGGGCGAAACCCAACTGTTGGGCATCACCAAGGCGTCGGTGCAAAGCGAAAGCTTTATCAGCGCCGCCAGCTTCCAGGAGACCACCAAGGTCCTCACCGAAGCGGCCCTCGCCGGCAAAAGCGACGGGTTGGTCGGTCTGAAGGAGAACGTGATCCTCGGTCACCTGATCCCCGCCGGGACCGGGTTCCATCAGCACCAGGACGCGGAGGTTCGCATCCACGACAGCGCATTGATGGCGATGCAGGCGGAAAAGGAACGGATCCTCGCCGCCCGCCGCGACATGCTCGCGGAAGTCGCCGGCGAGGCCGCCCCGGCCCCGCTGCGGGACGAACCGGCCGGCAACCTGCTGGAGAAGGTCGCCGCGGCCCCGGTTCCCCCGCCCGCGCCGGCCCCGGTCGCCGCCGGACCGTCCGAGGTGGACGGCGTCATCGAGCACCCGCCCTTCGCGGGCTGATTTCGCGTGCGTCACGCCGGGGGCCGGCCGGCCCCCGGCAGAACGTCGTCCGGTCCGGTTGAACCGTTCGCGACGCCTCCTTACACTGCCCGACCCGCCGCCGGCGGATCGCTCACGGCCTGTCACCGTCACCGTCACCGTTACTGACACGCACTGACAAGCACCGTCCCGCCGCACCGGCGCCTGAACGACCGACTATGCCCACGATTAACCAACTGGTCCGCAAGCCTCGCAAGACGCAGAAGGCCAAGAATAAAACGCCGCTGCTGGACGGCTCCCCGATGAAGCGGGGCGTTTGCCTGAACGTCAAGACGGTCACGCCAAAGAAGCCGAACTCCGCGTTGCGGAAGGTCGCCCGCGTCCGGCTCTCCAACGGCAAAGAATGCACCGCCTACATCCCCGGCGAAGGCCACAACCTGCAGGAACACAGCATCGTGCTGGTCCGCGGCGGCCGGGTCCGCGACCTGCCGGGCGTGCGTTACAAGATCGTCCGCGGCGTGCTGGACACCCTCGGCGTCTCCGGCCGCCAGCAGGCCCGCAGCCGCTACGGCGCCAAGCGACCGAAGTAGAAGTGAGAAGTTTGAAGTCAGAAGGCAGAAGTGTCGTTCTGACGCCGGCCGCTCGCTCCTCCACTTCTTACTTCTTCCTTCAAACCGCTGACTTTCCCGTGTCCAAGTCCTACACCGCCTCCCGCAAGCAGCTCAAAGCGGACCCGCGGTATAACTCGCTGTTGGCGGCGAAGTTCGTCAACTGCCTGATGTACGACGGCAAGAAGAGCACCGCCTACGCGGTGTTCTACGACGCGCTGGATCGCATCGGCGAGAAGATGCCCCGCGGCGAACCGGCCGAGGGTCGAGGAGGAGGGCGAGGAGATTTCCCCGATCGACGTCTTCCATAAAGCGTTGGAGCAGATCAAGCCGGCGATCGAGGTCCGCAGCAAGCGGGTCGGCGGCGCCACCTATCAGGTGCCGACCCCCGTCAGCCCCAAGCGGCAGCAAACCCTCGCGATCCGTTGGCTGCTCGAATCGGTGCGGTCCAAAAAGGGTCGCCCGACGCACCTGAGTCTCTCCGACGAGCTCATGGCCGCTTATAAACGCGAAGGCGTCGCCATGACCAAGCGGGAGAACATCCACAAGATGGCCGACGCCAACAAAGCGTTCGCCCACTTCGCTTATTGAGCCGGGCGACTTGCCCGCGACACTCGCAGCCGCGTCGGGTTCCGCCCGCCGCGGCTGTTTCGTTGACGCTCCACCAACCCGAAGCGTCAGCGAGGGCGTCGGGCGCAGCCCCGCGGGCGCGTTGCGAAATCCCTCGCTGACGCTTCGGGTTAGTATCCCTCCGACTCCCGCCCTCCCCCTTCCGCCTTCGACAATGGCCGACCCCGACCCAGCCGATCTCTCCCGCCTGCGGAACATCGGGATCGTCGCGCATATCGACGCCGGAAAAACGACCACCACGGAGCGCGTGCTCTTCTATACGCAGTCGACCCACAAGATGGGCGAGGTCGACGACGGCACCACCGAAACGGATTTCGACCCGGAAGAATCCGAGCGGGGCATCACCATCTACAGCGCCGCGGTGACCTGCTTTTGGAACGGTCATACCGTCAACATCATCGACACCCCCGGGCACGTCGATTTCACCGCGGAGGTGCAGCGGAGCCTGCGGGTTCTGGACGGCGCCGCGGTGGTGTTCAGCGCCGTCGAGGGCGTCGAGGCCCAAAGCGAAACCGTGTGGCGGCAGGCGGATCAATACGACGTCCCGCGGATCTGCTTTATCAACAAGCTGGACCGGATCGGGGCGGATTTCGAGGCGGTCTTCGGTCAGATTAACAGCCGGTTGCACGGCAACCCCGTGGCCGTGGCGATCCCGATGATGCCCGAGCCGCAACAATTGGAGGGGGTGATCGACCTCGTCGCGATGCAGGCGGTCACGTTCACGGGCGAGTACGGCGAAGAGGTGAACCACGGCCCGATCCCGGAGGCTTACGCCGATCTCGCCGCGCAGTGGCGCGGCCGGCTGCTCGAAGCGGTCGCCACGACCAGCGACGCCCTCACCGAGACGTTCCTTGAAACCGACGATCTGCCCGTCGATCAATTAAAAGCCGGGCTGCGGGCGGGCACGCTGAACGGGTCGCTGCAACCGGTGTTCTGCGGGTCGAGCCTGCACCGCGTGGGCGTGCAGTTGCTGCTGGACGGCGTGGTCGATTATCTCCCCTCCCCGCTGGACCGCGGCGCCGTCACCGGCACGCACCCGAACCCCAAAAAGGCGGACGAACCGCAGGTGCGCCAGCCGGACCCCGCCGAGCCGGTCGCGGCGCTGGCGTTCAAGATCGTCGCCGACAAGCACGGCGATCTGTATTTCGTGCGGATCTATTCCGGCACGCTCAAGACCGGCTCCCGCCTGCTCAATCCCCGCACCGGCAAAAAAGAGCTCGTCAATCAGATCTGGCGGATGCAGGCGGACAGCCGGGAGAAAGTGGATGAGGTCGGCCCCGGGGATATCGTGGGATTATTTGGTCCGAAGGAGGCCGTGACCGGGGATACGCTGTGCGACGCCACGCGACCGATCGTGCTGGAATCGATTCGTTTTCCGGAGACCGTCATCAGCATGGCGGTCGAGCCGGAGAGCAGCGCCGACCGCAAAAAGCTGGAGGACGTGATGGTCCGCCTCTCCCGGCAGGACCCGACGTTCGACGCCCGCATTAATCCGGAGACCGGCCAGACGATCGTCTCCGGCATGGGCGAGTTGCATTTGGAAGTCATCAAGAATCGGATGGAGCGGGATTTTAATCTTAAGATCCGCGTGCACAAACCGCGGGTGAGTTATCGGGAGACGGTGAAGGGCTCCGCCGCGATCGCCGGCCGCGGGGAGTTCGAGCGCCCGCTGCCTGAGGGCGCCGTAGACCGGGCCGTGGTCACGGTGACGCTCGCGCGGTTCGAACCGGACGACCCGGCCGCCGATCCGGTCACATTTGAGCAAACGCTGCCGCACGATTTCCCCAAGGCGACGCTGGAGATCGTCAAGCGGGCGGCGCTGGACGAAGCCCGCGGCGGCGGCGTGGTCGGCTACCCGCTGAGCGGCGTGAAGCTGACGATCACCGATGTGGAGCAGGCCCCCGGCCTGACCACCGAAACCGCGCTGGCCGCCGCGGGCGCCCGGGCGGTGCGGGATTGTCTGGGCGAGGAGCATTGCGTGCTGCTGGAACCGAAGATGAAGCTGGAGGTGGTGACCCCCGGCGAGTTTCTCGGCAATATCCAGGCGGACCTGCAAAGCCGCCGGGCGATGATCACCGGCGCCGAACCCCGCGGCGACCTGACCGTCGTGGACGCGGAAGTCGCCTTGGCGAAGATGTTCGGCTACTCGACGCAGGTCCGCAGCCTGTCGCAGGGCCGGGCGAGTTATAGCATGGAGTTATTAAAGTACGACGCCGCCCCGCCCGAAGTGCTGGCGGAGATGCTAGGATAAACGAGCGCCGACCGTCAGGGAGCGGGCCGCTCGCCCGCGATCGGCGGCAACCGTTTGCCGCCGCTCACGTTGAACGACCCGGGTCCGGTAAGATGGCCGGCCCCTCCCCGGAGCCCCGCCCGATGTCCGCCGTTCTCGCCCCCCCGCCGGCCGCGTCGCCGCCGGCGCCCGCTCCGCCGCCGTCCGTCCCGCCGCCGCCGCCGCCGCGGATTCTGATGACGCGGGCGGAGTTCGAAGCGGCCGACGCCTGCCCCGGCACGCGGGTCGAGTGGCTGGGCGTCACCGACGAGACCCAAGGCGGGGAGCCGCTGGGATTGGTGTGGCCGCGATTCGGATTCGATCTTGACGGGAACTTTCTGATGGCAGACGAACGACATAGCCGACTCGTCGCGAACCTCCTGAAAATGCTGTATCGTTCGGTAAACGACGCCCTTTGGGCCGTCTATACCCAGGATGCGGAAGTCGGTTGCCCCACCGGCCGGCATCGGTTCCCGGATGTGGTGCTGACGGAGATTCCGACGCGATACGCGGATCACCCGCACGATCGACGGCTCGTCCTTCTGAACCCGTCCATCTGCATTGAGGTGCTGTCAGACAGTACCGAGGAGGTCGACCTGGAGCACAAGCCGGCGGATTATCTGTCGATCCCCTCCGTCACCGATTACGTCGCCGTGGAGCAGCGGACCCGCCGGGTGTTGCACCGCCGCCGGGCCGTCGACGCCGTGCCGGCGCGGTGGGAGGTGACGCGGTTGGACGCGGCGGACGCCGTGCTGTCCCTCGCCGATCCGGCCGTGGAGTTGCCGCTGGCGGAGATTTACGCCCGCGTTTTCCCGGCATGAGCGTTTGATGGCTGTCGAACTGCTCGAAGAAGATTGGCCGGAGGACGGCGTGCCGGCGGCCGCGGACGCCGTCGGGTGCGTGCAGAACCTGATCGGTTTGCTGGCGGTGCTCAGTGCCGGGGCGGCGGTGATCGGATACGTCTCGGCGCTGCGGGCGCTGGGGGTGCCGTTCGGGCCGGGCAACTTCGTCGGCGGGGCGTTGGTGACGGTCTCGGCGGCGGTGAACGTGGCGTACTGGGGCTATAAACTGACCGGCAGCGACACGCTGGCCGCGGAGTACGAACGCGGGCTGAAATACCTGCTGGCGCCGTTCAATCTGGCGTTCGGGTTATACGCCGCCACGGTGCTGGTGGTGGAGTTACGAGCCGGCCGCAACCCGGGGGGCGGGTTCGTGCTGACGATCTGGTCCGTGGGACCGGCCTGCGTGGGGCTCTCCAAACTGGGCCGCCGTCTGGCGGATCGCCTGTTGCCGCCGGAAAGGCGCCGCGAACTGCATGAACCGCCCGCGGACGACGAGCGTTTCGCCGACGCCTCATAACGCCGGAGCGATCGACTGGGACTTTTCTCCTCTATTCACGCCCGCGCAGGGACTGATCCTAATCACGGCGGCGATCTCTGCGACCGATCTTCGCAAGGTTCGTGCGGGTTCAGCGTCCCGGACGCTGGGAGCGTCCGGGACGCTGTGCGGGCGCTGATTGAGCGCCGTCGTCGCCGAAGAGGTTGCCGGCGACGGTGACGTTTCGCACGTCGCGGGTTTGCAACGGGACGCCGTTGGCGGCCGGGCGGTCGTCGCGGATGAGGTTGCCGGTGACGAGGCCGTGGGACACGCCGTCCAGCAGCAAACCGCCGGCGCCGTAGTCGGTGATCGTGTTGCCGGACAGGTTCACCCGGGAACAGTTGCGGAGGATGAGGGCGGCGTCGGCGAAGACCGCCCCGGCGCTGTGATTGCCGGTCAGGGTGCAGTCCGTGCAGCGTTCCAGCCGCACGCCGAGCTTGGCGCCGGCGTTGGATCCGCTGTGGTGCGTCGGATTGCGGTCCCACATGTTGTTCGCGATCACCAGCCGCGTGCAGCCCTCGGCGACGAGGTTCGCCGTGAACGCCTGCCACATCACGTTGCCGGTGACGGTGACGCCGCGGACGTTCGTCAGTTCCACGTTGGTCTGCACGTCGGACAGCAGGTTGTCGGCGATGGTGACGAGTCCGGAGCGCGCCTGTTCCCCCTCCCGCACCGCGTCGGGACCGCCCTGGATGCGGATGTTGGCGCCGCGGGCCGCGGCGTGGCCGTGCTGAATCGTGCAGCCGGCGATCGTCACCTCCGCGACGGTCGCGCCTGCGCCGGTGGAGTCCAGCCAAACGTTCGCCGCGGAGCGATCCGTGCTGTCGCCGGGTTCCGCCGCGTCGCCGGGCGCGTCGCCGGGAACCGGCGCCGGGCCGGTGTTCGCTTCGATATCGCAGGCGCCGATTTGGAGGTTGCGGATCGCGCTGCCCTGCGCGACGACGCCGCCGCCGGGGTTGTAGCTGATATGACAGCCGGTGACGTTGATCTGGTGCAGGTCGACGCCGTCCAGGAACAGGCCGACGCCGCGGTTCTCATAGAGGTGGCAGTCGGAAACGGTGACGTTCCGGTTCCGCCCGGTGAGGCGCACGGCGTGCACGGCGTCGCGGACGACCAAGCGGGTGAGAGTTAATTGCATCGTGCCCTCGGCCTCGACGCCGTCGGCTTCGGGGTGGTCGCCGACGATTTCCACGCCGTCGAGCATCGGGGCGTTCTCCTTCTCCCAAACCCGGTCGTTCACCGTGCGGGGGGCGGCGGTGCCGTCGTGGGTACCGACGAATCGAAACGCCGGCCCGGGGCCGGCCATCACGACCCGGGCCACGCCGCCGCCGGAGACGGAGGTGCGGCCGTGCTGTTGCAGGTCGACGAGGATCGGGGCGGTGATCCGCAGCGGGCCGGCAGGCAACCGCACGTCGCCGCCGCGGTCGACGAGGGCCTGGAGGAGGGCGGTGTCGTCGGCGGCCTCGGCGGCGGCGGCCTCGGCGGCGGGGTCGTCAGCGCTGCGGAGGGGGGCGGCGCTGGTCAACGCCGCGACGAACGACGCCGACGCCACGCACGCCAGGACGCGCCGCGGAGCGGCGGGGCGGTGAAGGATCATGGGGCGGGGGGAGCGGGCCGGGCGGCGGGGGGTTACAGTCGGACGCCGAGCTTCGCCCGACGACGCTCGTTCAACAACCGCTCGTTCAACAACCGCTCGCCGAGCCCGACCCGCCCATGTCCGCCCCGATCTCCCGCCGCACCGCGTTGGCCTCCGGCGCCGCCGCGGCGCTGGCCCCGGCGCTGGCCCCGGCGCTGCTCCCCGCCCGCGGGGCGGCCTCATTCGCCCCCGCGGCGCTGGAGCTCAAGCCGGCGGAGCCGCTGCCCGGATCGCTGTATACGTTCAACGGGAACATCCTCACCGGAACGATGTTCCGCGGGATGAATTACGACGGCCCGCGATTTGAAGCCGCCGTCCGCACGCTGCGGCCCCGCGGCCTGCGGTTCCCCGGCGGCAGCATCGCCAACAACTATCTGTGGCGGGAGGACTCCTTTTCCGACCCCGTCGACGATCAAACGAAGTGGGCCGGCGAACAGATCCGGCTGTTCCGCAAGCTCGAAAAAAGGCTCGACCTGCCCGGCTTCGCCCGGCTGTGCAATCGCTACGACCTGGAGCCGATTTACGTCCTCAACGTCTATGAGGAAAGCCCGGCGGAGATCGGCGAGCTGTTCGCTCGGTTCGACGACTTAAAGCTGAAGGTGTCGCGGGTGGAGTTCGCGAACGAACCGTATTGGGACGGGCGATCGTTGATGAACGTGTGGGATTATCTCCACGTCTGCCGCCCGCTCGCCGCGGCCGTGAAACAGGCGCGGCCGGAGGTGCAGATCGGGGCCTGCTTCGGTCCGCTGGGCGAGGGAAAGGCGTATCACACGAAATGGAACCCGCAGGTGGGCGCCGAGGATTGGTACGACGCCGTCGTTTATCACGACTATTACGGCGGACAGGGGTTCGTATTGGAGGAGGGCGAGGACGTGCCCGTCGAAGCGCTGCTGCGGCCCGGGGCGATGATCGACGACGCGGCGGATCAGCTCACGCAGTTCGCCCCCGATCAACCGATCTGGTACACGGAATGGAATCTCGGCGGCGTCGGCTTGGAGCGGTGGAAAAACGCCGGAGCCGAACTGCTGTTTCTCTCCGCGATGTACGACCGGCTGATCGCTCGTCGCGACCGGATCGAACTGGCCTGCTTCCATAATATTTACGAGGGCCGCTTTGGCACGTTCGAGATCGACGAGCAGACCGGCGCGGTGCAGAAGACCGCCTCCTGGGAGTTCTTCCGCCTGCTCGGTCTCGCCTGGGCCGAGACGACGACGCTGCGGCCGATCGCCCTGCCCGAGGACGCCGGCGACGACCTGTTCGGCTTCGGCACGTCGGCGGGCGACGGCACGGGCGCCGCGTCGGACGCGGACGGCGTGCGGTTGCTGCTGACGAACCGCGGCGCCGCGGATCGCACCGTCACGCTGCCGGCGGAGGTGCACGCGGACGCGGTCCGGCTCACCATCGCCTGCCCCCCGGAGGCCGCGCTCCCCACCGAGACGCCGTTGGCCGTTCCAACTGCGATCAAGGGCGGCGCCGTCGTGCTGCCGGCGTATTCGATCAGCCTGATCGCGACGCCCGCGGTTCTGGCGTCGACGCCGAAGGTGGCGTTGGGCGGCGAAAACCTGTTCCCCCGCCGCCCGGACCTCACCTTCTGGCACGCCCCGTACGCCCCCCAGCAGCCGCGGTTCGACGTGAACGGCGAGTACGCGGTGGACCTGTCGACGCTGCGGGACAAGCCGCTCGCGGTGGTGAAGATGAACCTCGCCGGGCTGAAGCTCACGCCGGGCGAGGACTACACTGTCTCGTTTGAAGCCAAGGCCGAACCGAACGGCGGCCTCGTCGTCAAACTGCCCGTGGCGGACGGGGCGGCGGACGGGGCGGCGGACGCCGGGTCCACCTTCCTGCAACTCGGCGGGACGTTCGCCCCGCACCGGCTGACGTTCGCCTTCGACCCGAACGCCAACGGGGGCGAGGTGACGTTCGTGCTGCTCGCGGAGACGTTGAAAACCGCCGATCGCGTCGCCTTCCGCAACTTCCGCATCGGCCCGGCGGGGTGACTGGCGGGGTGACGGGCGGCCCGGTCGGCGAACGTCCGGCGGCGGGGTCCGGGACGAACGCCGCGTCGGGCGGTATCCTGCGGGGATGCCCCGGATCATCGTGCAAAAGTTCGGCGGAACCTCCGTCGGCGACACCTCCCGCATTCGCCGCGCCGCCGCCCGCGCCGTCGCCGCCCAGCAGGGCGGCGCCCAGGTCGTGATGGTCGTCTCCGCCCGCGGCAAGAAGACGGACGAACTGGTTCGCCTCGCCGCGGAGTTCGACATCGACCCGCCCGCCCGCGAACTGGACATGCTCCTCGCCACCGGGGAGCAGGAATCCGTCGCCTTGATGGCGATGGCGCTGCGCGAGGCCGGCGCCGAAGCGGTCTCCCTCACCGGCGGGCAGATCGGCATCGCCACCGACGACACCTACGGCAAGGCCCGCATCCGGGCGATCAAGACGGACCGCCTGAAGGAACACCTGGACGCCGGCCGCATCGTCGTCGCCGCGGGGTTCCAAGGGGTTTCCGAGTCCGGCGACATCACCACGCTGGGCCGCGGCGGCAGCGATCTGACCGCCGCCGCCCTCGCCGCGGTGCTGGGCGCCGAACGCTGCGAGATCTACACCGACGTGCCCGGCGTGTTCACCACCGACCCCCGCGTCGAGCCGAACGCCCGTCAGCTGGACCGCATCGGCTACGACGAGATGCTGGAACTGGCCAGCCTCGGCGCCGGGGTGATGCACAGCCGCAGCATCGAATTCGCCGGCAAGTACGGCGTGCCGGTGGTGGTCCGCAGCAGTCTGACGGACGAGCCCGGCACCCTGATCGCCCGGGCCGGCTCCGTGCCCGCCCGCGCGGTGACGGGCCTGGCGCTGGTCCGCGACGCCGCCCGGGTGACGCTCGCCGGCCTGCCGGACCGCCCCGGGGTGATGGCGGAGATTTTTCGGCGGATGGCCGATCGGTCGATCCCGCTGGATATGGTGGTGCAGGATCTGTCGGTGGCGGGGATCGCGGAGGTGTCGTTCACCGTGCCGCAGGAGGACCTCGCCGCGGCGCTGGCCGCCGCGAAGGCGGCGGCGGACGCGCTGCAGGGGGCGGAGGTCACCGTCGGCACGGACCTTGCCAAGATCAGCGCGGTCGGCGCCGGGATGCCGGACCGCCCCGGCGTGGCGGCGAAGCTGTTCCGCACCCTCGCCGGCATCGACTGCAACGTGGAACTGGTCACCACCAGCGAGATCAAGGTCTCCTGCCTGATCGCCCGCGACCGTGCCGACGAAGCCGTCCGGGCCGTCCACGCCGCGTTCCATCTGGACCGCGAGGAACCGCAGCCCGGCCCGCACGCCGGGGATCAAGACGCCGGGGACGAACCGCTTTCCCCGGAGGAGCAGCGGGTTCGCACCGTCGTCGAGGGCTTACAGGGAATGGAGGATATTGTGGTCGCGGACGTGTCGCTGGACGCCCGCCAGGCCCGCCTGAGCGTCCGCCCCGTCCCCGACCGCCCCGGCGTGCTGGCGGAGCTGTTCGAAGCGGTCGCCGGCAGCCCGCCCTCTTCCCAAGCCGACGACTCCGTTCCCCAAGCCGACGACTCCGTTCCCCAAGCCGACGACTCCGTCGTCGCCCCGAAAGAGAAAACCGCGGGCGGGGCGACGGTGAATCTGGGCGCCACAGTGGACATGATCGTGCAAAACGTCTCGCACGCCGGCCACGCGGCGATTAGTTTTACAGTGCCCGAACGCGAGGCGGAACTCGCCGCGACACTCGCCGCCGCCCCCGCGCGGGCCTGGGGCGAAGGCGACGTGCAAACGGACCCGCACGTCGCCAAGCTCAGCGTCTCCGGCGTGGGGTTGCGAAGCCACACCGGCGTGGGATTAAAACTCTTCGCCGCCCTCGCCGACGCCGGCGTGAACGTGCAATTAATCGGCACCAGCGAGATGCGCGTCAGCGTCGTCGTCGCCGCCGACGAAGGCGAACAAGCCGTCGACGCGGTGCGGACGGCGTTTGGGATTGGGTGAAGTGGGCAAGGCCAGGGGGCATCAACAGGTGGACTGGCTCGACAAACGGCTTCACAGCGTGAAAGATTCGGTTTTCCGCACGCTCACGCTATGGGAAGCGCCGCAATGATCATTTGGGCGAAGCAGCAGTCTATCACCGACGCGCAGGGGCAGACGAAGGGCAGCGTCGTGAAGCACCTCCGTCTGACACGGTCGGACAATCAATACGACGGTCAGCCGATCCCCTTTGAAACGTTCTTCAGAGACGTTTTCTTCGCGGGATGTGCATGGCAGACGAAACCACCCGGAGCGGCACAGCCGGGCGAGACGGCGACCGTTCCGTTTCATGTCACTATGTTTGGCGCAGACCTCGGCGTGCATCCACTCGTCGTCGACCATGCTCCAGATCGTCACCACAACAACCACGCACCGACGACGCACGTGATTTACGACCAGGACATCTCGGACTCGCTGCAGGCCAACGGCAACCCGAATAACTGGGTCGTCCTGATCCGCAAAAGCGACGGTTCGTTTCACCTCGTAGTCACGTGAGCCGAGGCGGGAGGCATTGGCTCGCGCCACACGCCTGTCGACGTCAGCCGATTGATATCGCCGGGCGGACTGTCGCCCGCGTGCATTCGCACCAGTCCCGCAAACGGCGTTGGGCGACTGCGACGAGGTCGACAGGGTCCCGCTTGAATTGTCGAGTCGCCTCGTTCAGTTCAATTCCGACGAATTGACGCCCCTCGACGGCAGCGGCGACCAAAAAACTACCGCTACCGAACGCATTATCCAACACGACCGCTCCCGGACTGGTAAAGGTGCGAATCAGATACCGCCCCAGCGCCACCGGTTTCTGCGTCGGGTGCCAGACCTGCCCTTCGCTCTCCGCAGTTTTGAAATAAATCACGTCGGTCGGGAACCGCCCGCCGTCACTTTTCACCCGCACGGGCGCAAACTCCCCGTAGCTGCCGGTGAACTGGGCTTTTCGAACGCCTTTATCGTACGGTTCGCCGGGGGTCATCTGGGGAAAATACTCCGGTTGCTTTCCGTAGAAGACGCACAGGTCCTCGTGCTTCCGCAACGGCTGACGGCGAGCGTTCAGGAAGTTCGTCGGCTTCGACTTCACCCAGGTGATCTTATAGCGGAACCAATCGGGGTTGCTCAGCATCACGCGAGCGGTGAACAAGCCCTGCGAAGTCAGCACCACCACCCCACGCGGCTTAAGCAGGCGTTGATACTCCGCCCACAGATCGGCCAGCGGCAGCACGCTGTCCCAGCGATTCTGCGTCGTGCCGTACGGCAGATCGCACAGCACCAAGTCCACAGACGCCGACGGCAGGGACGGCAGGATCTCCAGGCAGTCCCCCTCATACAGCACGTCCCGAACCGCCCGCGGCGGGAGAGCGTCGACGGTAGGGGCTGCGACAGACATACCTGACGGTAGTGCACGATTGCCCGGCAAACTACCCGAAGTCCCCTGACCCTTTACGTGACCCCTCACGCCGCGGCGGCGAGGTTCGTCAGGTCCGGGTCGCCGTTCGTTTCGGCGGCGGCGTTGTCGAGTTCGGCGAGGATCAGGGCGCCGCGGGCGGTGAGGTATTCGTCCGGCTTGACCGCGGCGACCGGGCCGAGGGGGATCGGGAACTGCGCGGCGGTCAGTTCCCGTTCGACCAGCTCGGCGAAGCCGGCGATGCGGGCGGCGCCGCCGCCGCAGAACACCGGCAGCGGCTTGTGGATATGCCGCAGCGCCGGCTCCCGGGCGAACCGGCTCGCCGCCTCGGCGAACAACTCGCCCAGCGCCGCGGCGTGCAACTCGGCGACGGCGGCTTCTTCCTCGCCGATCGGGGCCAGCAGCGTGCCGGCGAACTCCTCGCGGGTCCGGCGGCAGGCCTGGACGTCCAGGTACTTTTCGCCGTCCCGTTCGTACACGACCTCCGCCCGATCCTCCGCCCGACGACGGTCCAGGGCGGTGGTGCCGCCCTCGGCGACGCAGCGGGCGACCACCTTGCCGCCCAGCGTCGCGGCCAGTTCCCAGCGGTCCGCCCCGCAGATCAGCGCCAGCCCGCGGAAGCCGGTGGCCGGCATCGTGGCGGCGGCGAACGCCTCCGCGGAATCCACCGCCTCCGGTTCATAGCCCCGCAGCCGGATCACCCGGGTGAGGAACTCCCGGTCCGCCGCCTTGCCGGGGAACACCACCTTCACCGGCTCGTCCGCGGCCAGCGGATCCGGCAGCAGCGAGTCGATCAGCGCGGCGACGATCTGCCGGGCCGGCGGGTCGTCCGTGGGCACCTTGCCGTCCGGGAGCAGCGCCAGCGGGGGCGTGCCGAACAGCTTGGCGTACTCGTCCGCGGCGTCGCCGAACAGCAACAGTTCAGACTCCCCCGCGTCGCCGTCCGCCGCGTAGGAATCGGCCCGGGTGGTGGCGAAGTTCAGGCCGACCTGTTCGAGCAACCGCCGCCGCGCGGGGCTGTCCGGCAGCGTGCCGTACGCGGCCCGACAACTGCGGCCGATCGTGCGACCGCCGCTCCGCCGCAGCGACCGGAAGCGATGGGCGCCCAGGTCCAGCGCCGTCAGGCAGGGGCGGGGCGTGACGGACTGGTTCATGACAGACATACGACGCAGTCCCGGAACGGGGTGGGCTGACGGAAACGGGGGCCTCGCGGTGCGAATTCAACGGCGCGAACCCCACGGCTCGCATCGCACGACGCAAACCGGACGGCTAAACGGCGAACGACTCGGTCCGGCGGCCGGCGCCGGACCCGGCGCCAAGCTCGGCGCCGGACTCGACGCGATCCTCGGCGTGGGCGAACCGCGGGGCGGCGGGGCCGCCCTCGGCGGTTTGCACCCGCAACTTGGTCATGCCGGCGCTGCGGCCGTAGAGCGCGACGGATTCCGGCAGCTGGATCGCCTCCTCCTCCATCGGCAGGCGGTCGGCGATCAGATCCTCCAACACCGACGCCCGCGACACGGCCGGGGCGGCTTTGACGGCATCATCTGCGACCGAAGCGGCTGCGACGGGGCCGGCTTTAACGGGGGCGGCTGCGACGGGGGCGGCTGCGACGGGGCCGGCTGCGACGGGGGCCGGAGCGGCCGGGGCGGCGGTCGCGGCGGTCGCCGGGACGGCTTCGTCGGCGGAGTCGTGCTTCCGCCGCAGCGCCACGAAGGCGGCCGCGAGCCCGCCCAGCAGCGCCCCGAAGCCCAGCCCCACGGGCAGCCAGGGGAACCCGCCCGCGGCGGCTTCGTTCGCCGTCGCGTCGTCCGCCGTGGCTCCATCAGTAGTCGTCCCCGAGGCGGCGGGCGTGACCGCTTCGCTCGGGATCGGCTTGGCTGAAGTCTGCGGAATCGGCTGCGGGGCGGTCGGCGGAGCGGCCAACAGTTGCGGGGCGTCGGCGCTAGACCGGCCAGCGCTGTACGGGCCGGCGCCGGACGGGCCGGCGAGGGATCGCGGAGCGCCGGGCGTCGCGTCGGAGTATCGCCCCGGACGCAGCGGCGACGTCGCCACCCGCATCGGATCCGGGCCGAACCCGCCGGGGGCCGCCAACCCGCCGGGCAAGGCGTTCCCCGGGGAGGGCGGCAAGCCGCCGGGCAGCTCGCCGTAGTTCTCCAGCGGGACGAGGTGCGAACCGGAGTCCGCCAGCGCCAAGCCCTCGGCTCCGCCGCCGTAGTAGGGCGAATCCTCCGGCGCCGGCAGCATCGCGACCTCGGTCGGGCCGGAGTCGTACAGATTCGTCACGTCCACCACCGTCTCCCCCGTGCCATGCCCCGACACGACGGGCGTGCCGGCCGCCGGAGCCGCCAGCGCGTACGGGGAGCCGGCTGCGGACTCCCGCGGACTCCCTGTTCGACTCCCAGAAGGAGTCGGCAGGGAGTCGGCAGGGGTGAACTGCCCGCCGTCCGGGGCGGCGGGGAGCGTTAGCGGGGGGGTGACGAGCGCGTCGCGGCTCGGGGTCGTCGACCGCCGGGGGGAGATCCGAAACGCCGGGGCCGCCTCGGCGGGCGGGGCGGGGGAGGACGCGGGGGTCGCGGACCGCGGGGAGCGGGGCTTGACCGGCTCGAACGAGTCCGCCAGCGAGACGGCGTCCTGATCCTCCTCCGGCACCAGATCGCCGAAGCGCTGGTCCGCGAAAGCCGCGAACTGGGCCGGCGTGACCGACCCCGCCCCGAAGACCAGCACCGTGCCGTCCGGCAGCGGGCCGCCGGGCGCCGGGGCGGCGGTTCCGGCCGGCGGCAGCACGCCGATTGCGGCCATCGACTGCGGGGGCAGGTCCAGGCTGGTCAGCAGGGAGGGGACGTTGGCGTCCGCCTCGCCGAGTTTCAGCAGGACCGGGCGGTCCGTCAGCCCGACCAACGCCAGGTAAACCCGTCCCCGCTCCCGGGGGCCGGTGTGCGGGGCCGGGTCGCACAGCACCACGTCGCCCGCCGTCAGCGGCAGCCGCATCCCGGGGGCGTAGCGAACGGCGCCGACCTGCTGGCCGTTGCGGATCACCCGCACCACGCGGTTCGCGTTGCCGGTCAGTCCGCCGGCCCGCTCCAACAGCGTGCCCACATCCGGGGCGGAGCGGGAGAACTCGTAGGTCCGCGGCCGCATCACGGCGCCCAGCACGCTGATGCGGGCGGGGGCGGCTTGCTCCGCATGGTCCACCTGCGTCACGGTCCGCGTCTGAGCCGACGTCTCGGGCGTCGCCCCCGGCGTCGCCTGAACGCGGGCCTGCATCGCGGCGTGATGAGCCGCGACGGCCCGCTGACGGTACGCCTGCTGCTGGCGGAGGAGCGCCGCCTGCTGAGGCGTGATCGACGGACCGGCCGCCGGATCCACCGCGTACGCCCCCGGCGCCGCGTACTGGGCTTGCGGCGCGTACTGGGCTTGCGGGGCGTACTGGGCTTGCGGCGCGTAGCTGGGCTGCGGGGCGTAGCCGGGCTGCGAGCCGTACGGCGTCTGGGGAGAACCGTACGGCGTCTGGGGGGAGGCGTAGGCGGTGGTCGGAGCTTGAACGGCGGGCTGGGGATCCTGGGCCGCGGGGCCGTCGGGAACCAGGCCGAGGCTGCGGGCGAACCATCCGCCGCGGGGGGCGGGCGCCGCGGCGGAGCCGTTCGGCACGTCCGGGACGAGTTGGGCGGGGGCGACGTCCGCGGCGCCGAGGGCCGCGAGCAACGCCGCGGGGGCGGCCGCCCGCCGGACGGCGCGGCGAACCGGACCAATCCCAAACATCGGGGCGCCAGACGTCGGGGCGCCAAACGTCGGGGCGCTGGGGCGTAGGTCCCCGGCGAGCGGTCCGCGGGCGGCGGAGCGGCGTCCAGTGTTCATCGTCGGCCGGGTCCGTAATGAAGAGGCGTGAGCCGAACCGTGCGTTCGGCGGCGAAACGATCCGACCGCCCCGGCACAGCCGTGCCGATGCGAAACGATCGTCCCGTCTCCCCATCGGCCGGCCCGCACGGCCCGCATGACCCGAACCACCGGCCCGGGGGCGACGCCGGCAAAGTTTCTTCGCCCCCCACCGATTCGCCCCCTGAAACGTCGACGCGAACGCCCGGGTCAGCCGGCCGTTCAGCGCCCGCCCCGCGGGCGCCCGACGCGGCCGACGCCGGCCCGCAGGCGGGCGAGGTCGCGGATCAGCCCGGCGGCCTCCCGGCGGGACAACGCCGACGGCGCCCCCGGTCGGGTGCGGGCGTCGACGCGGCCGAGGCGGTTCAGCAGCGCCGTCACCTCCGCCGGATCGCGACCGGCGGCGACCGCGAGGGCCTCCGCCCGCTTCGCCCGCGGCTTCGCCCCCGCCGGAATCGCCAACTCCCGGGCCAGCGCGCGGCGATACCAGCCGACCACCCCCGCCCCGTCGCCGGTTCGCCAAGCGAGGTCGCCGGCGGCGTCGGTGTGATCGGTGAGGGTCCGCCGCGGCGGATCCGGGTCCGGCAGCGGCGGGCCGAACGCCCGCCCCCGCCACCAGCCCCACAACACGGCCAGCAAGCACAGATGCAAGGTCAACGGCCGCAACTCCGGATCGAGCAACAGCGCGACCGTCTTCGGCGTCCCGGTCAGGTTCAGCGATTCGTCGAACAGGATCCGCCCCCGGCCGTCGGCGGCGCGCTCCAACAGGCCGAACGCCAGCGCCGCGTTGTCGCCCCAGGCCAACGAGCGGTTGCTGAACCCCGCCGACCCCGCCGCCAACACGGCCGTCCCGCCAGATCGGAACGCGGTGAGGGCCACGCGGGTTTCGTCCCCCGCCCGCACCAGCGGCACGCCCGCCCCCCCAACCGACCCGCCGTACGGCCAGAACCGCTTCGGCCCCTCGCCCGGCGCCCGTCCCGCGTCGCGGACAGCCGGCTCGGGCTGGGCGAGGCCCGCGGCGACGATCGGTTCGCCCCCGGTCTCCCCGCCGTCCCCTTTGATGCGGCCGAGGGAACCGAAGTCCGCGGAGCGTCCGCCGCGGGTGGCGAACAGCAGTCCGCCGCCGGCCTTCACCCAGTCTTCCAGCGTGGCTCGTTCCGCGTCGGTCGGCGGGCGGGCGGGACCGAGCACGACCAGCAACGTGTCGCGGCGGCGTTCGTCGTCGAGCACGCCCGCCAGCGGGGCCTCCCGGCGGCTCACGTCGTAGCCGGCCCGTCCGGCGAGCAGCACGAGGGCCTTTTGACCGCCGGGGGCCGGGCTGCGGGTGTCCTCCGGCAGGGCGGGCCGCCAGTCCGCGGGAACGAACTGCGCGGCCAGCAACAGCGCGCAACCCGCCGCCCACGCCGCGTCCCGGACGCCCAGCGGCACGGGGATCATCGGTCGCCCCCCGTGCGGTTGGAGAGGACGGGCGACGCCGCGGCGGGACGATCGGAGACGCCGGCGAGATACGCCGCCTCGGCCCGCGCGTACTGTTCGAGGCGACCGGGGCGACGGCCGTAGCCGAGCGGTTCGAACACCGTCACCACCGTGCGCAACGCCGGCCGCAGGGCCGGGTCCGGGCGGGCGGCCCGCAGGTAGTCGCGGGCGGTGAGGCCGTTGCGGGGGCGGATGAGGCCGGCGAGTTCCACGCGGTCGGTCAGTCCGTCCAGCAGCAGGCCGACGGCGTCCCCGTAGCGCCCGTCCGCCGCCGCCGCCCGGGCCGCCGCGAGGCGTTCGTCCGCCGCCGGCGCCGGCGCCCGCGCCCCGCCGCCCTCCGCCGCCGCGACGCCCCCCGCCGCGGCGCTCGCCGGGGTTTGCGGGGCCGCCTCCCGGTTCGTCACGCCTTTCACCACCGCCCAGATCAGCATCAACAGGACCGCGACCAGCACGATCCCCGCCCCCCACACCGCGACCGTGCTGACGACCGCCCCCAACGCTCCGCCCCCACTCCCGGCGGGCGCCCCCCCGGATGGCGCCCCCCCGGCGGGCGGGCCGGCCGGCGGGCGGGCCGGCGGCTGTGCGTCCGGCGGCGGGCGTTCCGGCGACGCACCGGGGGGCGACGCACCGGACGGCGACGAGCCGGACGGCGGGGAACTCCCCCGCGGCCCCGACGGCGACGTTCCCCCGCCCGACGAACCGCCATCCGACGAACCGCCATCCGACGACGGGCCATCCGACGACGGGCCATCCGACGAACCGCCATCCGACGACGGGCCGCCAGACGACGGGCCGGCGCCGCGGGGGGCTGTCGGGGATCGTGATCCGTCCAGCGGGGGGAACAGGCCGTCGCCCTGGGCGGCGAAGTCGCGCAGGGGGCGGAACTCCTCACGGGACAGCACGGCCTCGGTGCGGGCGGCGGTCTGGGCGGGGTCGGTCTGGGCGGGGTCGGTGGGTTTCGCAGGATCGGCCGCGGGGCGTTGCGCCAGGGCCGACGGAGCGAGGCACGCCGCCAGCAGCGCCGCGGCGGTCGCCCTTCCCGTGATGCGATGTGACCGCGGGGCGGCCCGGGGGCCGGCCGGCGATGTGCGGCGTTCTTCGTCGGCGAGGCGGTCGCGTTCGCGGGCGACGGCTTGCTGCACGTCCCAGCAATCCCGCCGGACCCGCAGGTCGACCAGCGTGGCGAACCAACCGATCCGCCCGACGACGTACGCCCCCACCCCGCCCAGCGCCGCGAGGGCCGCGGCCCCGTGGTCGTCCGCCAGCGTCGCCCAGAACCCGGGTCCGTTCGACGACCATCCCCCCAGCGCCGCCCCCAGCCCCGGCCGCCAGTTCAGCAGGGCGGAGAGGACCAGATCGACCGTCAGCACGCCGACCAGCCACAGCCCCGCGGTGAATAGGGCCAGCCCGTTCGCCCGGGCGGCGAGGGCGGCGGTGCGGGATTTCAACAGGTCGTCGGCGTGTTCGTCGTGCAGCCGGGCGGAGATCGACCGCAGCGCCGCCCGCTCCGACCGGAACCCCCGGCGCCCCGCCGCCGCGATTGCGATCGGCGCCCACAGGATCAGGCAAACCCACGCCCCCACGGCCCCGCCGTTCACGAAGAACAGGGCCAACGGCCAGCCCAGCAGCGCCCGCATCCCCAACCGCCCGACGACCCGTCCCAGCGCGGTTTCGCCCGCTGACGTTTCACCCGCTGACGTTTTAGCCGGCGACGGGGCGAACGGGGCTCGTCGGGAGAGGTCGGACCAGGCCCACAGCCCCAGCGCCGCGGCGAGCGTCACCCCGACGGCGGCGCCGCCCCCCGGCGACGCCAGCCACGCCCCGAAGCTCGTCGGCAGATCCAGCCAGCGGGGGGCGAGGAACAGCGCCGCCAGCAGCACGCCCAGCGCCGCGAGGAGCGCCTCCCGCGTGCGTTCGGGCGGCGTGCGAACGCGGGGTCGGCCGGTCCCGCCGTCCTCCACCTCTTCCCACGCCTCTGTTCCCCACGCCTCTGTTCCCAACGCCTCTGTTCCCAACGCCTCTGTTCCCAACGCCTCGCCAAACGTCCCGCGGACCGCGGTTGCGGCGATTCGCAGGCCCAGCGGGGCGGTGACGAACAGCGTCGCGACCGCGGCCGTCGCCCACGGGCGACCGATCGTACGACCGGCGACGTCCGCCAGAATCGCCGCGGGAACGCCGCCCGCCACGGTGAGTCGCAGCCAGAGCGTCGGGCTGGCCCCGCAGGCGGCGAGGCCCACGTCCAGCGCCCCCGCCGGCCCGTGCGGGGTGAGGGGCACGGCGAACGGGCGCCTCATCGGTCGGCCCCCGCCGGTTCGCCGCCCCGGCCGGCGAGCGACAGCCAGGCGATCACCGCGATCCACAACCCGCTGCCCACGGCGTACTTGACGGTCGGGGCGATCGGCGCCGGGGACCAGAACGCCTCCAAACCGGCGGCGACGACCAGCATTGCGGCGGCGCCCGCGGCGACCTGAATCGCCTCCCGGCCCCGCACGATCAGGCTGCCCAGCCGGCTGCGGCGGCCGGGGTGCAGCAGGGCGTCGGCGAGCATCAACCCGGCCCCGCCGGCGACGGCGATCGCGGTCAGTTCGAACGCCCCGTGCGTGACCGCGAAGCTGAACAACCGCCCGCCGTTCCCGCTGACCCCCGCGTACCCGAACACCGCCCCGATCTGAATGCCGTTGGACAGCAGCACGTACGCCGTGCCCGCGCCCAGCGTCACGCCCAACGCGAAGCACTTCAACGCGATGCCGACGTTGTTGTACACGTAATACCCCGCCATATAGCTGCGCTGCCTGCCCGTACGCGCCGAAATCGAACGCGGAGGCGTTCACCTCTTCTCCACCCTCACCCACCCCTTCTTCATTCGCCCCGTCCGAATCGAGGGCGCCGCCTTCGGCGTACATCGCGTCGTACTCGGCCTGAGTCTCGGGGGAGAGCACGCGATCGGCGAGGGCCGGCCGGACCGTGACCGCCGTCCACGCCGCGAGGAACGGTCCGAAGAACAACGCCGCGGCGACCAGGAAGAAGCGTCCGTTCCGCCGGAACACCCGCGGGAACTCGTGCATCAGGTAGCCCAGCGCCCCCGCGATCGGCCCCCCGCCGGACGCCGACGGCGGGGCCGCGTAGAACGCGGTGTGCCCGCGGCCCAGCAGCGTGTTCAGGTAGCCGTCCAACCCCTCGCCCCACCCGTGAGCGCGGACGACGGCGAGGTCCGCGGCCAACTCCCGCAGACCGCGGGACAACTCCGCGACCTCCGCGGCGGTGCGGCCCCGCAGGGTCCGCTGATCGAACCGCCGCAGCAGCGCCGTAAACCGCTCCCACCGCGGGCGGCGGGCGGCGAGGAAGTCGCGTTTCGTCATCGCCGGCCCCTCCGCACGCGGGGCGGCAGCGCCGGTGGGGCGAGCGCCGGTGGGGAGCGCGCCGATGGGGAGGACGTGCGGGGCGGGAGCGTCGGCGGGTCCTCGGCGCCGTCCGGCTCCGGCCGCAGGTAGGTCGCCCAGACGCGGGCGAGGAACGCCATCGGGTAGACCCGCACGTCGTCCGGATCGCCGGCGTACTTCAGCCGCCGGGCGATCGCCAGCGCCAGCGGGAGCGCCAATTGGTGACCGCGGTCGTGGTCCAGCACGCTGCGGCGGGCGAGGTACTCGTCCACCACCGCCAACGTGCCGCGGGGCGGGCGGGGGCCGGCGATCAACGCCCGGTCGATCGGGCTGATTTTCTCCAGGATCACCGGCTGCTTGGGGACGGCGGCGGGGACGGTGCGAATCACGACGGCGCCGGCGAACAGATCGCCGATCCGCTGGCCCCGCGGGCTCAGCGTCCAGCACAGCGCCCCCAGCCCGTACAGCGGCACGCCGGCCGGGCTCATGACGTGCGGCGGCGGGGTGAACATCAGCGGCAATGCGTCCGCAAATCGCAGCAGGTTGCGAACCAGCGCCGGCCAGAACGTGATCGGTCCGCCGTCGGTTCGCACGACCCGCAACCCGCACGCCGCTTTGCCCGGCGTGCGTCCGCCGTAGCAGGCTTCGCAGAGGGTGAAGTACGCCCACTCGCTGAGGAACGCCAACAGCAGGAACGCCCCGCCCGCGGCCTCCCCCAGCCCCGCAACGCTGAGCGGGATCAACAGAAACAACGCCGCCGCGAGAACCGCGCCCCGAATCGCCGTGTCGATCAGCCACGCCGCAGCCCGCCGCGTCAACCCGGCGAGCGGCAGTTCCAACACGATGTTCTCCGGCGTCTCCACCCGCATCCGGAACAGGTCCGCGGCGTCGGTCTCGAACGCCCCGGCGCCCGCCCCGCGCCCCGCCCCGTCGCTCGCCTCATGCCCGACGCTATGCCCGACGCTCGCTTCACGACCGACCAAAGTGTCCGACGGGGCGGCGGAGGACGGGGCGAGACGCATCTCCCCACAACTTGACACCGGCCGGCGACCGGCGACAAGTTCCCCGCCCCCCCAGGTTGCCGCCCCGCCGGCTCCCCAGGTTCTCGCCCCGCCGGCGCCCCGCCCCAAAACCTGACGCAACCCATGTCCCGCCGACCGCTTCCCCCCCGCCCGGCCGCCCGCCGACCGGCCCCCGTCCCGCGGCTCGCCGCACGTCCGCGGCGCCGGTCTGGGTTCACGCTGATCGAACTGCTGGTGGTGATCGCGGTCGTGGCGATCCTGGTCAGCCTGCTGCTCCCCGCGGTGCAGCAGGCCCGCGAGGCGGCCCGCAAGGCCCAGTGCCAGAACAACCTCAAGCAGATGGCGCTGGCCGTTCATAACTATCACGCCACGCACCGGGTGATCCCCCCCAGCGCCTGCCTGGACGCCTCCGGCTTTACCGGGAACAACGGCTCCTGGAGCGTGCACGGCCGCATCCTGCCCGAATTGGACCGCGGCGTGCTGGCGAAGAACGTCGACCTGACCGTCGCCTGGGACAATCAGGCGGCGATCGACCGGTTGAAGGTCGCCCCGTTCGGCTGCCCCAGCGACCCGCTGTCGTTCGTCGCCCGGGACACCGGGGCTTCGAAGGTCGATCTGTATCCGACCACCTACGCCTTCAACCACGGCACCTGGCTGGTCTGGGACCCGGCCCGCGGCGGCCGCAAAGGGCTGGGCGGGGACGGCCCGTTCTTCCCGAACGCCGCGGTCGCGCTCGGGCACGTCCGCGACGGGACCACCAACACGCTGATGATCGCGGAGGTGAAGGCGTTCACCCCCTACTTCCGCAACGTCGCCCCGACGGCGCCGTTCGACGTCGCCGGCGGCGCCGTGCCGGACACCGTCGCCGAACTGCTCGCCTTCGCCCAGACCGGGCAGAGGAAGCTCGGCTCCCAGAACCAGAACACCGGCCACACCGAATGGCCCGACGGCCGCACCCACCACGCCGGCTTCACCACCGTCTTCACCCCCAACACCGAGGTGATCTGGACCGACGGCGCCGCTGGCGAGCAGTACGACGTGGACTACTCCTCCTGGCAGGAGGGCAAGCAGGACGGCGGCGGGTCCGGCGGGGCGACCGTGCACGCCACGCTGGCGGCGGTCACCAGTCGCTCGTATCACAGCGGCGTGGTGCAGGCGGCGCTGATGGACGGCAGCGTCCGCGCAATCTCCGAAGGCGTGACCCGGCCGATCTGGCGCGGCGCCGGCACCCGCGGCGGCGGCGAGGTGTTTGACGAGTTTTGAACCGGGACGGGACCGATCGCACGCTCCGGCGGGGCGGCGGGGGCGTTAGAATGCTTCCCGTCCTACACCCGCCCCCTTCCCACCCCCTTCCCACACCCGGAGCGTCCCCGTGCGGATCGCCTGCGCCCTGTCGACCCTCGCCCTGATCTCGATCGGGGCCCCGTCCTTCACCCCCGCCGCGGACCCGGTCGCCGCGGACCCGGTCGCCGCGGACCCGGTCGCCGCGGACCCGGTCGCCGCGGACCCGGTCGTGACAGATCCGGTCGTGACAGATCCGATCGTCGCCCCGACCGCCGCGTCCATTGAAGCCTCCCGGCAGCGGGGGATCGATTACCTGCGCACCACGCAGAACGACGACGGCAGTTGGACCGCCCGGGAGCCGCTGGGCATCACCGCGATCGCCGCGGTGGCGCTGATGGACTCCGGCCTGCCCAGCGACGACGCCACGGTCGCGAAAGCCCTACAGCACGTCGCCGCCGCGGCCAACCCGGACGGCGGCCTGTATGCGGAGGGCTCCAGCCACCGCAACTATGAGACGGCCCTGTCGTTGATGGCGCTGTCCCGGGCCAAGGGAGATCAATATACCAAGACGATCAAGGGCGGCCGGGCGTTCCTCAAGGGGCTGCAATGGGACGAGGGCGAGGGGCTGGAAAGCAGCGACGTGCGTTACGGCGGCGCCGGCTACGGCGGGGGCGGCGATCGGCCGGACCTGTCCAACACGCAGTTCCTCATCGAAGCCCTCAAAAGCACCGGCAGCGGCCCGGAGGACGAGGCGCTCAAAAAGGCCCTGCTGTTCGTCAGTCGCACGCAAAACCTCGAAGGCGAGGGGAACGACACGGAGTTCGCCAGCAAAATTAACGACGGCGGCTTCTATTACACCCCCGCCGCCGGCGGGCAATCCAGGGCCGGCGTCACCCCCAACGGCGGGCTGCGCAGCTACGGCAGCATGACCTACGCCGGCCTCAAAAGCATGATCTACGCCGGCCTCACCGCCGACGACCCGCGGGTCAAAGCGGCCCGCGGTTGGGCCGCGAAGCATTATACCGTCGCCGAGAACCCCGGCATGGGCTTGCAGGGGCATTATTATTACCTGCAAACGCTCGCCAAAACGTTGAACACCCTCGGCGGGGACGTGCTGACGGACGCGAACGGCGTGGAGCACGCCTGGCGCGCCGACCTGTCGCGGCAACTGTTGTCCATGCAGCGGGACAACGGCTCCTGGGTGAACGACGCCGACCGCTGGTACGAGGGCGACCCGAATATGGTCACCGCCTTCGCCCTGCTGGCCCTAGCCGACGCGGTGCCCATTAAAGCCGCCGCGGCGGAATGAGACCGCCGGACCTGATCGTTCCGCAGTCGAGAGGCTATTTCCCGGGGCCGGACGATCCGCCGCGCCCGTCCCGGTTCGGCCCGCGGCCGTTTCGGATCACGGTCGCTCGGTATCACACGATGATTTTAGGCGGGGCGTTCGCCGACGAGCCGCACGTCGAACTCATCGACGGCGAATTGACGGAGTCCGCCGTCGCCTCGCCGTTGCATGATTATCACGCGGAGACGCTAGCGGACGTGCTCCGCGACCGCCTGCCGACGGGGTGGGGCGTGCGGCGGCATAAACCGCTCACGCTGCGGGCGGCAGACAGCGAGCCGGAGCCGGACGCCGTGGTCACGTCAAAGCCCACGCACGCTTGGTCGCGCCGCCACCCGACCGCCGCCGACGCCCTACTTGTCGCGGAGGCGGCGGACGTGTCGCTGCACCTCGACCGCACCCGCAAAGCGGCGATTTACGCCGCCGCGGGGATCAGCCCCTACTGGATCGTGAACCTGCCGGAGCGCATGCTGGAGGTTCGCACCGACCCCCGCGTGCCCGCCGACGGCGCCGCCGTCTACCGCACGCTGCGGACCTATGATCCGGAGGAGACGGTGGTATTCGCCCTCGCCGGCCGGGAGTTTTCGCTGCCAGTCGCGGAGCTGTTGCCGGGGGCGGAGGAGGACGACGCGCCAGCCGACGCGGGCGAGTAGCGACCGTATTCAACCAACACCAACCCGAAGCGTCAGCGAGGGACGCGGGCGCAGCCCGCGCGCCCAAATCCCGAGAAGAACCGGCGGGCGCCCTCGCTGACGCTTCGGGTTGGTGGAGGGTCGCTGTCAAACGCCCGCCAACTGCGCGTGCCGCCGGACGTTCGCCGGGTCGAATACCGCGGCCCGCATCGCCTCCCGCTGTTCGACCAGGCGGGCGATGTCCCGCGGGTCGTCCGGGGCGAAGAACGGGGCGGGTTCGTCATAAACAATTTTGGCCCCGCCCGTCTGGGGATCACGGCCGCCGGGGTGATACTGCGAGAGACCGACGACGCGGTCGGCGACGTATAACGCTTCGTTCAATTCGTGCGTGACGATCAGGATCGTGAACGGCGGTTCCTCGCCGGCGTCCAGAGCCGTGCGGTTTTCCGCGGCGAAGCGGAGGAGCATCAGTTGCAGTTCTTCGCGGGTCGCCTCGTCCAACGCCCCGAACGGTTCGTCCAGCAGCACGACCTTGGGCCGCAGCACGAACGCCTGGGCCACGGCGACCCGCTGCCGCATCCCGCCGCTCATTTCGCCGCGGGTAGAACCCCGCGGCGGCGCCCAGGCCGACGCGGTCCAGAAAGGCGTCCGCCTCCGCGTGATACTCTTTCCGCAGCGCCCACCACTTCCAGCACTGGAACAGCCGGAACGGCAGCGTGGTGCGGTCGAGTTTGAGCCCCAGCGCCACGTTCCCGCGGGCGGTGAGGAAGTCGTACAGCGTATAATGTTGATAGACGACGCCCACGTCCCGGTTCGGCCCGTCCACCGGCGTCCCGCCGGCTTTGACCAGCGCCGGAATCCGGCCGGTGGGTGCCCAGAATCGACCGCAACAACGTGCTTTTCCCGCACCCGCTGGGGCCGACCAGCGCCACGATCTGCCCGACGGGGATCGTCAGGTTCACCCCGCCCAGCACCCTGTTGCGAGCCGAACGCCTTGCGGACGTCCGAGACCTCCAACGCCGGCGGAAATCGCGGACCGCGGCGGGGGTCGATCGTCGCGTTCATGCTCCGTCCACCAGGGGGCGACGCGGCGGCGGAGTTCCAACAGCCCGCGGTCCACCGCCAGCCCGAACAGCGCCCAGCAAAAACAGGTACGGGTACGCCAACGCCATATCCGCCACGCGGATCTGCATTTTGAGGCGGTGACCGAAGCCGACGTCCGCCTAGCAACCACTCCGCGGCGATCAGGAAGATCATCCCCAGCCCCGCCGCCAGCCGCAGGCTTTCGAGGAACCGCGGCAGCGTTTGCGGGACGATGATATTCCACACCACCTCCGCATGGCTGGCCCCCAGCGTGTACGCCTTGCTGACGCGTGGTCCGGCACGTCGGTCAGCACGCTTTTATACAGACGCCCCGGCGAGCAGCGGGAACACGCCCACGGCGATCAGGCCGAGATACAACCCCTCCCCGATGCCGAAGACCTGATAATAGACCGCCAGCATCGCCGTGGGCGGGATCGAGCCGAAGAACAGCAGCGTCGGCCCGAACGCGGCCCCCACCGGCGTGAGGGCGCCCATCGCCACGCCGACTAGAAACGACGCCGTCAGCCCCAGCGTCATGCCGATGAAGAACCGCCGCCCGGTCGCGACCGCGTCCGCTCCCAGCAGCCACTCTCCGGTGCGTGTGTTCGGGGTCGCAATCGCGCACACGCCGTCGTACAGCTGCGCGGCGTTGGGGACGGTGGTATTGCGGGGGTTGTCTTGATGAGCCTGCCAACTGAGCAGCGAATACGCCAGCGCCACCGCCAGCGCAGCCGACACCCAGGGCGACGCGGGCGGCGGAGATCGGCGGCGGATCATCGCGGGGCCGCCCGTCGGGTCCATCGGGCGGGACGGAGGCTGACGGAACGTGCGGGCCCGATCAGTTTCGCCGGTCCGGCGAGTTCCAGATCGAGATACTGCACGGTGAAGTTCAGGTCCGCCGCGTCGTCTTCAAAGCCGACGGAGGGGGCCGGGCCGTCGTTCTTGCGCCTCGGTGAAGGCGACCACCTTCGGCATCACGTCGTCTTTAAACGCGGCTTTGGTCATCAGGGTCTTCGCGTCCGCGGCGGTGGCGTAAAACTTGGTCTGGGCGGTGACGAGTTTCATATCTTCCAAGCCCAGCTTGCTGAACTTCTCGCCCAGGGCGACCAGCAGTTCGTCGCCCTGCGCGCCGTTCAATTTGCCGTTGAAGGCGTGGTAAGCCTCGGCCAGGCAGGCGGCGAAGCGGTCGCCGCCGGGCTTGGCAAGGCTGTCTTTGCCGATCGCCACGAGGTCGATCACCTCCTCGGGGATTTCCGCGGAGTCCATCAACCGCGTCACGTCCGGCGTGTTGCGTTCCGCCGACAGCAGGAACGGGTTCCACACGCATATGCTGTTCACCTGCCCGCCCTGCAACGCGACGGCGGCGGCGTCCGGCTCCATATCGCTGTACGGGAAGTCGGCGGGGTTTTCGCCGCGTTCTTCGAGGCAGCGCTCGAAGACGTAGTGGGAGACCGTGTTCGCCAGCCCGCGGGTCTCGGTGTTCTTCAGCCCCTCCAGTCCGTCCACGCCGACCGTCAAGACGGCGTCGCCGCCGACGCTGGTGCTGGTCGGAAAGGCCACGACCGCCGGGCGACCGCCGGCCAGCGGGAGGATGTCGATATTCGTGATGCAGACCGCGTCGACCTGCCCGCCGGAGTACATCGTCAGGCAGGGCACGTAGTCCGCCTGTTTGAGGACGACGTCGACGTTCCACTTGCTGCTCCAGGTCGCTCATCCCGCCGGAGGAGCCGTCGATGATGCCGTCCTCCGCGGCGACGCCGAAGGCGCTCCAGGAGGGGTATTCGCTCCAGGCGAGGGTGAACGACGGCGGCGGGCCCTGCGGCCCGTCGCCCCCGCCGTTGACCACCGGCGCCGGGTCGTCGTCCTTATCGGAGGAACAGCCCGGCAGCACGAGCAGCCCCGCGGCGAGGGCCGCCAGCGGGAGGGAGACGCGGGGAACACGCATGGGAAAGCGTCCGTGAGGGGAGTGTGGAAACGACGGGGAAACGAGCGGGGGGCCGGTGGCCGACGACCGATAAGCCGACGACGCGCGGTTCACCCCTCGGGGATGCTGGTTTTGATCGGCGCCTCGTTCACCTGCGGGGTGCCGTCGGCCTCGGCGGACAGGCCGATCAGGGCGTCGAATTCGTCCTCGGCGGCGTCGGCCCGGGCGTATTCCATAAAGTCGTCCTCCGCCTTGGCGGTGTCCAACCCGGCGACCTCCCGGCTGATGCGGGCGTTCGCTTTCGCCTTGTTCCGCAGCTCGCGGAGTTCGCGCAGCTCCTCGCCGGTCCGGTCCTCGGCGAGGCCGGTCATCATATCGGCGAGCTGCTTTTCCTCCTGGGCGCTCATCACGTCCGCGACGGCGTCGTGCTTTTCCTCCTTCAACTTGTCCAGCTCCCGCATCAGCGACTGGATCTGCGTTTTATGACCGGCGACGTTCGTCACGAGCCCTTCCAGGTCCGCCTCGATCTCCGCGGCCCGGTCCTGCTTTTCGGCGAGGGTGCGAACTGAAATCTTTAAAGGCGGCGCTGCACTTGAGGTATTCGGGGTCTTTTTTGACGGCCTCCACGTTCCCGCCGTGGCTGGCGGCGACTTTGCGGGCCTTCGCCGCGGCGCCGGCTTTGAGTTGCTCCAGCTTTTCAATCTCGCCCACCAGCGCGGTCAGCCGCTGCTTTTTGGACTCCTCCTGGGCGATCATGCCGGCGATCGCGTCTTTATAGGTGTTGATCCGGCTGCGTTTCTCCCGCACGATCCGGTCGTAGTTCGCCTTGATGACGTCGGGGTTCGACCGCAGCCCCTCCCCGGCCTTGTCCATCTTGCCGGTGAACAGGTAGCCGATGGAACGGAACAGACGGCCGAGGGCGCCGAACATGGGTCGCGGTGGAGGGAGGAACGGGGCGTGAGCGGGGTGAAACGTCCGGGAAGCGCGGCACGGTTCACCCCGCGAGTGTGGGGAACGGCGCCGCGGGGGGGAAGGGAACCCCGGTTCGCCGTCGCCTCACTCCCGCACGCGACCGTCGCCGGGGTCGAGGTCGCGGAGGCGGGCTTCGGTGCGGCGGGCGACCTCCATGGTGGCGTCCAGTTCGGCCCGCAACCGGCCCAGGTCGCCCTCCCGCCGCTTCACGGGGGCCTCCCGCACCTCGGAGACGGTGTGGGCGAGGTGACGGACCGTCTCGCCGACCTCCTTCAAAATCTCTTGCCGGTCGGCCCGCAGCTCCCGCCGGGCGGGGCCGGCGAGTCGGCGGGCGGTCTCGTCCAGTTCCAGGCTGCGTCGCAACTGGGCGACGCAGGCGGCGAACACCTCTTCGGAGCGGTCCTTCACCAGCCCGCCCGCCCCGGCGAGTTTGCCCTCCGCGTCGTCGCGTTCCAGACCGTCGCGGATCGTGCGGAGCGCCCGCAGCAGCTTTTGGGAGGAGGGATCGCCGTCGCGTTGCAGGGCGCGGTCGAGCTTGTCCAATTCGGCTTCGCGGTCGGACTGTTCCGCGTCGATCAGCTTGCGCCACGCCCCGGCGGTGACGGCTTCGAGCTGCGTGAGCCACCGCGTCGCCAGCATCCCCCCGCCGGCCATCAACCCGCCCAACCCCGCGAACAACCAGGTGGGGTCGCCCCCGGCCCAGCCCACGGCCAACGCCGTGCCGCCCAGCAACGCCGGCCCCAACGTCCAGGGCGAGACGATCAGATCCAGCGCGGCCTGTTTCCGGACCTCGGCGGGGGTGGGCAAAGCGGCTGGGCGACCGGGGGAGAGAGGGGCCGCGGATCGTGCGAAACCCGGCCCCGGATCGCAACGCCCCGCGAGGTTCGCCGCCCCAGGGCAGGAGCCTCCGCGTCCGCCTCAGGCGTGCGGGACTTCGTCGGTCATCTGGCCGAGGACCACGTCGAAGTTCGCCTGATACTCGCCGGCGCCGCTATCTTTCAGGGGCGTGAACGGGACCGTCAGCAGTCGGCGTTCGGCCTCCGGGGCGCCGCGCAGCACGCCGTCGCGGGCGTTGCCGGGGTGGCCTTTGATGTAGCACTGCGTGGTCAGCAGCCGGTTCGCCCCCTTGTTCACGGCGACGTGGATGTGCGGCGTGCGGGGACCGTACGGCACCGGTTTGATCGTGCGAAAGTAATACCGACCGGCGGCGTCCGTCAGGAATCGCCCGAACCCCTGAAAGCCGGTGTCGCGGGGTTTCGGACCGCCGCCGCGGCTATGCAGATAGTTGCCGTTCGCATCGGCCTGCCAGATCTCCACGGTGGCCCCGCGGACCGGCTCGCCCGCGGCGCTGAGCACGCGGCCGGTGAAGTGCGTCACCTCGCCCAGCGCCGGCGTGCTGGCGTCGTTGAGCCGCAGCAGATCGTTGTCCGTATCGAGCGGCAACCGGTCCGGATAGAACGGCCCCTCGGTCTGCTGCGGCGTGCGGCGGAGCGTCTTTTCCAACTCCTCCGCAAACAGCCCCGGCGTGAGCCAGAGACCCGGCGCGGCCGCGAGGCCCGTCGCCGTGAGAGACGTGGACAGGAAGCGACGGCGGGAGGCCGTGCGGGGAGAGGACATCAGGCGCGGCTCCGGAACGGGGGGACGAACGAGTGTACCGACTCTAACCCCGCCGCGGGGGGATGGGTGTCGCGGGCGCCGCGGCGGGCGGTCTCCGCCGCCCGGCCGTGAACTTCGGGGCCGCATCGGTATCCTCTGGTCCGCCCGCCCCGTTCTCCCAGCGCCCCGCCCGCCGCCGTGTCCCGCGTTCTCATCACCGACAGCCTCTCGCCCGCCGGGTTGGAGAAACTCGAAGCGGCCGGCGGCATCGAAGTCGTCGTCAAAAGCGGCCTCACGCCGGAGCAGCTCCGCGAGGAACTCAAGGAGGCCGACGGCATCATCGTCCGCAGCGGGACGAAGCTGACGCCCGAAATGCTCGAAGGCCAGACCCGCCTCAAAGCCGTCGCCCGGGCCGGCGTGGGCGTGGACAATATCGACCTCCCCGCCGCCACCAAGGCCGGCGTCGTCGTGATGAACACCCCCAGCGGCAACACCGTCTCCACCGCGGAGCAAACGCTGGCGCTGATGTTCGCCCTCTCCCGCAACACCGCCCCCGCCGCCCAATCGCATGGCGGAGGGCCGCTGGGACCGGAAGAAATACACCGGCACGCAACTCGCCGGCAAAACGATCGGCGTGGTCGGACTCGGACGCATCGGCCAGGCCGTCGCCCGCCGCTGCGTGGCGCTGGAGATGGACGTCATCGGCTACGACCCGTTCCTGTCCTCCGACCTGGCGAAGGAGATGGGCGTCGAACTGGTCCGCGACGTGGATCAACTCGTCCCGCGGGTCGACTACCTCACGGTGCACACGCCCCTCGACCGACGAGACCCGCGGCCTGATCAACGCCGCCCGCATGGCGAACGATGAAGCCGGGCGTGCGGCTGATCAACTGCGCCCGCGGCGGGATCATCGACGAAGCCGCCCTCGCCGCGGCGTTGAAGGACGGCGACCGTCGCCGGGGCGGCGCTGGACGTGTACAGCGAGGAGCCGCCGCCGGCCGAGTCGCCCGCTGCACGACGCTCCGAACCTGCTGATGACCCCGCACCTCGGGCGCCAGCACCGAGGAGGCCCAGGAACTGGTCGCCGTCGAAGCCGCGGAGATCATGGCGAACTTCCTCAAGACCGGGGAGATTCGCCACGCCGTCAACATGGTCCCGGTCTCCGGCGCCGAGATGGCGGAGGTGCGGCCGTATCTGGACCTCGGCTACCGGCTGGGCGTGCTGCTGAGCCAGATCACCGGCGACGCGGGGGTGAACGGGGTCAAGCTCGACTTCCGCGGGGACGCGGCGAAGAAGAAGACGGGCCTCGTCACCGGCGCCTTCGCCGCCGGGCTGCTGGCGGACGCGGTGGAGGACGTGAACCTGGTCAACGCCGCCGCCGTCGCCCGCGACCGCGGGATCACGCTGGAGGAGACGAAAAGCGAATCCGCCGGCGACTTCAGCACGTCACGTCAGCGCCACGGTGAGGACCGACGCCGGCGAGCACGCCGTCGCCGGCACCCTGTTCGGCAGCGGCTACCTGCGGCTGATCCGCCTGGACGGCTTCCACCTGGACGCCTTCTTGGACGGCGTCCTGCTGATCTATCGCCACCGGGACGTGCCGGGGCTGATCGGCTTCATCGGCAACCTGCTGGGCGAGGAAGGGCGTGAACATCGCGGACATGTCGCCTGGGCCGCGGCGGCGACGAACCGGGCGGCGACAGCGTCGCCGTGCTGCACCTGGACGAACGCCCCTCGGGCGCCGCGATGCAAAAAATCGCCGACCACCCGGAAGTCACCGGCGTGCGGGCCGTCACGCTGCCCGCCCGCGGCGAAGCCCTCCCCGGCGTCCTCGCCGCGGCGGGCTGAAGCGCGGCGGGCTGAAGCGAGGCGGTCGTCGACGGAGGCTCCGTCAGAGCGTTGCGCGTGCGACGGCCGCTGGCGGTTTCGCGGGCGCTTCAGAACTGTCCGGCGCCGCGAAACCGCCAGCGAGAATCACCTCGTCCAAAGGCGCAGGACCCTGACGGGCCGTCCGTCCACAGTCCGTCAAACGGCAACCGGATCGGCGGCGGGACAGGACGACGGCGACCCGCCGGGCGCTCGGTGCCCCCCGCGATCGCAGTTCGCCCCCCAACAATCCACGCCCCACCCACCGCGGTGAGAGCACGCCGCCCGCCCGCCCGTCGCCCGCCCGGGGGCGGCCGGCCGATGTCGCTGGTCGAATCGCCACCCCCGCCCGACCCCGGCCACCCGCCCGTCCGATCATCCCTCGCCACAGTTCTCTAGAAGTCAATGTGTGCCCTCGACTTTCACTCCCACAGGCGGTTCTGTCATGGGAATAGCGAGTTCGTAAAGAAGATCCGCGATGCGGGCGGATTCGGCTCTTGAGATTGCAAATGACGCGGCTTCATCCCGCGGGTCAAAGACTGGTTGAACCATCAGCACCTCATTGCTGTATTGGAACTGTATCTCGCAGAACCCCTTTCCGGACTTCACGTCCATGATAAAATCAATGCTAGACAGCGGCGGGCGGATTGCTGCTCCACAAGCTGTAGATGCGATCGATTTCCATACCTGTAACGCCCTGGATGCGTCTGTGCCATCGAGCGGTTTCGTCAAGCCCTGCCCGCCATCCCCAGGACCTTCTCTCACCCTTAAAATAACCGGCGTCGAGTTAGAGCTGTAGAGGCATAACTGCTCGACGGGGGCGGCGGCAGGGGGCGGAGAGATCAGTTGACAACTACACAGCGTGAAACACGCTAACAAAGCACTGGTTCTGAGAGGGCACATGGACGTGAGATGGTGCGGGGGAGAATTACTGCGAACGATAGGCCGGGCGGGCGGCATGTTTCTGTTTCTGGGGGCGTCATGCTCTCACGGCGGACCGGAGCGGAGCGGCAGGCCGCCGGGTGAGCATGCGGGGCGACGCCCGCCCGGGCAAGAGCGGGGCCGCGTCGCCCTCCCCGCCCACCCCGCGGCGGGCGGCGGTGAAGAGCGGTCGGGCGTCGCCCGGCGCCGCGGTGAGAGCATGCCACCCGGATCAGGGGTCAGTCGGCGGGAGGAACATGCCACCCGCCGTCGCCGGTTCTGGGGCGTTCGGTCGGCTGGCGCCGTCCTCCTGCCCCAGCCACCCACGGTCACACATGATCGGGCACCTCCAGTCGCCCCAGCCACCCGCCGCCCACGAACGACGAGGTTGTAGATCTCCTGAGAACTCACTGACGAAGTTAGATCAAAGGATTCAATGGAGTCCAGAAAGCTCTTAGGAGGCAAAAAGCTGTGGCTCGTAATGTAATGAACTACGAGTGATGGTGCCGCATGCCACATTTGTTCTGACGGAATCCACAGGTCCGACATGCCAAGTTGAGTAGGTCGTCCAGACGGGCCCTGAAGGGCCACCTTTTCGCCGCAGAAAGGGCAAGGAGAGATACGGCGAATCGCCTTCACATGAAGGTTGTAAGGCACCCCTTTATTGATTGACATGAGCTGAATCTTCTCCTTGATTTGCACCTTCGACATGTCCTTTGGGCAGCGGATAACCACACTCTGGATAGCCGACCTTCACAATCTCAGAGAGACTTCCGGGCGGTTGATAAGGACGTGAGTCTTGCTTCTTAGAAGTCATCTTGGCCTGAGGTAGATGGCGGCGGGTGGCATGCTTCTATTTTGGTGGGCGCCATGCTCTCACGGCGGACCGGAGCGGAGGGCCGCCGGGTGAGCATGCGGGGCGACGCACGCCCGTGCAAGAGCGGACCGACGTCACACTCCATGCTCACCCCGCGGCGGGCGGCGGTGAAGAGCGGTCGGGCGTCGCCCGGCGCCACGGTGAGAGCATGCCACCCGGATCATCGGTCAGTCGGAGGGAGGAACATGCCACCCGCCGGCAAGAAACGAGCGGGTTTGCTGGAAGGCGACGGTTCGCAGCCGGGTCTCCTGCCAGGGCAGGATCAACGCCGCGGCAGCCAGTCGCTGCGTTTTCCAGCCGGGCGGCGACGGCCGCCGGAGGCCGGAAAAAAGCGGTGCGGCAGGTGGTTCTCGATGGCGTCGATCAAGCGGTCTCCATACGCTTTCGTCACGGGTTCGGTTCCTTCGATCCGGGGTCTTGCGGGGTGCTGCCAAGCACAAAACCGCGACCCTACGACGGAGCCGAACCCGTTTCACGTCCGGGCCTTACGGCGGATCAAGCCTCGCCCAAGCTCACGGCGTTCAGTGCCACCCGCCGCCTGAGTATGATTCACCTCATGCTCAAACGCCTCGACAAAGCCTCAGCCTGAATTAGAAGACTGCTTCTTAAGGCGTCTCGCCAGTGAGAGCGACGCGGCTCGTGGTGCGGGCGTCGCTTGGCTCGTCCACGTCGCACAACACTGGCAGGATGCCAGTGCCACCCCGGATCAGTCAGTCACCAGTGCCACCCGCCGCCTGCTGATTTCCAGCATAAGCATGCATGACAAGTGGGAAGTCAGGAAATAGTGCACCGTCCAATAGCCTCGAAACTTCTCCTCTCCTACGGCAGATGTATTCATAGTCATAGCGCTCTTCTATCAAGAAGCGACCCTCGTGGCAAAAGATCTTCACTAGCGGAAGGCGATCGCCGGGCCAGCCGGGTCTCCGTACGACCCGAGTTTCAAGACCAATTACTTCTCGCCATTCGTCGACATATGGCAGGAAGGTTCCGCAATCGATATTACCATCCTCGCAGAACATAAGAGTACCACGGCGAAACACCCAATCCGAAGAGTAAGGAGTATGTGCAAAAACGCCTTCTATGTACCGGCTGTCGACAGCTTGGAGAGCAGTGGCGAGAGCGGCCGAGAGTTCGTCCTTCGTCATGGCGGCGGGTGGCATGCTTCTGGTTCGGGGTGCCATGCTCTCACGGCGGACCGGAGCGGAGCGGCAGGCCGCCGGGTGAGCATGCGGGGCGACGGTCGCCCGTGCAAGAGCGGGGCCGCGTCGCCCTCCCCGCTCACCCCGCGGCGGGCCGGGCTGAAGATCAGCCCCACGTCACCCACGCCGCGGTGAGAGCATGGCGCACCGTGTGAAGGATCAGTCGACGGGAGAAACATGCCGCCCGTCGGCGCCCTCACAGCTTTTGTTCACCTGCACGCGACCGTCCCGTCGTATCCTCAACGAAGTCCTCATCACCACCAGCACAGGGATTCGCTGACATGAACGGTTCCTCCATCCGCACGACCCTCGCCGCGTTCCTGGCTGTCGCTTTCTGGGGCAGTTGGATCGTGCCCGCGGCGTCCGCCGAGCCGAAACCGCCCGACCTCGACTTTCCAGTCCCGGTGGGAACTCCGGCCGATAAAGTTCAGAAGATCCCGGCCGTGGTGCGCATCCCCATGTTCGGAGAAGACAAGCCGGTTTACCTGATTGATGAGCCGAAAAACTCATTCTTCACGCAAACCCAATACTGGACGCAACACGGCCAAGTCAGCATCGTGGCAACTTATACGCAAACCGACGCACAGCATCTTGACGATCGCACCGTCGCCCTGTTGCGGGCGGCTGTCAAAAAGTGGGGCAAGGATTTCCTCGTGGCCTCCTCCTCCACGCACGTCAACGGGCAGGAACGTCTTGCCGTCTCGCTGATCTGGCGACAGGAGAGTCAACTTGTCTGGGTCGGCTATACCCCTGCGGTTCGCGCTGAACAGAGTGGATCGCTCGTCGTGCGGGTCCTGTCCAAATCAGCGCTGCCCTCTGCCAACGGCATTGGCTTACCCGTCCAGAAGCTGGACCTGACGGTTCACGAGAAGTCCCTGACTCTGTTAAGACAGGTGGCCCGCGAAGAAAAGGTCCACCTGCAATTTTACGATCCACAACAGCATGCCCCCAGCACGCCCAAAGCCGACTGAGGCCGCAAGTCTCGAAGCCCTTCTGGGCGGCGGCGGGTGGCCGGGGTCGGGCGGGGGTGGCCTTCGAATCTACCAGCGGCGTCGGCCGCCCGCCCCCGGGAGGGGGACGTGCGATGCACGGGCTCGTTCGTCACCCGTTCCGGGGGCGGCCCGGCGGCGGGGCGGCCCGGCGGCGGGGTGGCCGGGGTCGGCCCGTGGGGGCGTGGTTGTCGGAAACCGCGTGGCCGGGCCGTCCCCGGAACGGACGGCGGGCGACGCACCGGGGGGCTGAGCGACCGCGCGTCGCGCGCCGGAGTCTCGGCGAGAGGGCGTCGCGGCTTGCTCCCGCCCGACCCCGGCCACCCGGGCGACAGGCGGTCGGGACGCCGAACGCTCTGGGCCGCAAAGGGTTCCGTCCGAAGAGGTCCCCGCCCCCGTAGGGTGAGGGCCTGACCGCACGCCGTCCGCACCGAGGCGGGCGGCGGTCGGGTTTCTCGCGGGGCGGGTGGGGAGCGGCCGACGTTGGTGACGGACGCCGCCTTCCCCTCGCCCCCGCGTCGGTCGGCGTTGCGCTGCCGATCGTCGCGAACCCGCCCCCCCCGTCCGGCGGCACGGAGGTCGCCCCCGTCACGCGGTCGATCCGGGAGAGCCCGCGAACCCGTTCTCACGAACCGGCTCGCCCGGCCCCGGGCGCCGCGGGCGGATCCACGTCCCGAGGCCCGGCGCACGCCGGTCGCCCGTATCCCCCCTCACTTCCCCTCTCCCCGGCCCACACCGGCCGGATCCCGGCCCTCCCCCGGGGAGGCTCAGCCGGGCGGGGCGGCACGTCAGGCGTGATGCAGAACCCGATGCGTGATGCAGAACCCGATGCGTGATGCAGAACCCGATGCGTGATGCAGAACCCGAGTCGATCCGCGTTCCCCCGGCTTCCCCCTGCGAAGGCTTCCCCCTGCGAAGGCTTCCCCCTGCGAAGACGGGACGCGGCGGTCCGACCGCGGGGAGAACCGTTCTCCCCGCGGCCGGGTTCGCCGCTGCGCACGAGCGTGTCGGAAGTTCGACGCCGGCGGGCGGGGCTTGGCGGGCGGGGCTTGGCGGGGCGGGGCTTGGCGGGGCGGGCGATTCGGAAAGTTTTCGACGCCGGAGCGTTTTGTGCGATCCGGCGGCGGGGCGGCGGGGTTTGGAATGGGCTCGCGCCTCTCGCCTCCCCCCGCCCGAGACTGGAATGCACCGCCTCCCCGACCGTCCCGCGTCCCGCCGCCGACGAGCACGACCCGGATTTACGCTGATCGAGCTGCTGGTGGTCATCGCGATCATCGCGGTGTTGGCCAGCCTGCTGCTGCCGGCGGTGCAGCGTTCGCGGGAGGCGTCGCGGCGGACGGTCTGCCTGAACAACACCAAGCAGATCGTGCTGGCGCTGCACAATTATCATGCCGCACACCGCCACTTCCCCATCGGCGTGGAGACCCTGAAGACGGCGCTGTGGGTCAAAATTCCCTGCGGCGGGGACAACGAGAGCCCGATGGTGTGGGGCACCGTCTACGAAAGCACGCCGGTGCTGGCAAGCGGGGCCGCCGGCCCGGGGGGGCTGTACCTGTCGCAGTTTTGGGGGTGGCACGCCGAACTTCTCGATCAACTGGATCAGCCGTTTTTGGCCCGGTCGATCTCTCGGACCTGCCCGCGGCTGTCGGTCGAGGCCAACCGGAACGCGGCGACGACCCGCGTGCAAACCTTTCTGTGCCCGTCGGCGTCGCTCCCGCCGCGGGCGTTGGATTTGAAGGACGACGTGACCGACGACGGCCTGAACGGGACGGACTGGGCGGGAAACCACTATCTCGGCGCCGCCGGCAGCTTGGTTTCCCGCGGCGAGGACGGCTTGGGCATGCGGACCGGCGGGTTCTTCCAAGTCGGCGAGGCGACCCGGATGCGGGACGTCACCGACGGCAGCCCGCAGACGCTGGCGTTGCTGGAATCGACCATCGGCTTCTGGAGCGAAGGGCAGATCAGCTGCACCAGCTACCCCACCGGCGAGATGGCCGGCACCGGCGGCGACCCGCCGGTGTTTCACGCCGGCGCCGCGGGCGTCGGCTCCGCCGCCGGCGTGACCGCCCCGGACGCCGCGTTCACCACCCCCGGCTCTTGGCATGCCGAGGGCGTCACCGCGGGATTCGTCGGCGGGAACTGCTCCCTGATCAATTACACCGTCGATCGCGACGTCTACCGCCGCCTGATCGAACGCAACGACGGCCGCCAAGTGGAGTGGCCGTGACCGCCTCCCCGCCCGCCCCTCGCTCGCCCGTTCGCCGGTTCGCCGGTTCGCCGGTTCGCCGCTCGCCGCTCGCCGGTCGCCGGTTCGCCGGTTTGAGCGTTCGCGCCATCGCCCTGAGACTGTTGATCTGAATGAGCCGTGGCCCCGTGCCCGGCCGCCACGATCTGCTAGACTGTTCAGCCCCCCCAAGGAACTTCGCGCCATGCTTCCCGCCCCCCGCCCCGCCCCCGCCCCGCCCCTTCCCGGGGCGCCGCCGCGTCCGCGTCGGGCCGGGTTCACGCTGATCGAACTGCTGGTGGTCATCGCGATCATCGCGGTGCTGGCCAGCCTGCTGTTGCCCGCGGTGCAGAAGGCTCGCGAGGCCGCCCGCCGGACCCAGTGCCTCAGCCAGATCCGGCAGGTCGCCTTGGCGATGCACACCTATCACGGCAGCTACAACTCCTTTCCGGCCGGGGTGATCGAGCGGCCCCCGGTCGGGGACGACGGTTCCGATCCGCCGCCGCCGATCTACCACGGCATGGCGGTCACCGGGCAGGTGCTGCCCAACGGGTCGACGATGGGGGACTGCTCCGCCACCACCCAGGGGATCGCGATCAGTAACTACTGGGGCTGGCACGCCATGCTGCTCCCGCAACTCGACCAGGGGCCGACCTACCGGCTGATCAACTTCGGGGCGAACACCAATCTTCCGCGGTTCCCCGGGCAGAACGCCGCCGCGGCCTTTACCGTGCCCAGTTACGTCTGCCCCAGCGCCTCGATGGTGCCGACCCGCACCGACACCGCCGACTGCACCGGCTTCGCGGACAACCCCACCGGCGATTACGGCCAGTCCAACTACGTCGGCAGCGCCGGCGTGCGGACGCTGGTCGAGGGCCCGGACGGCTCCATGGTGAACGACCGGGTCGGCGGGATGTTCGGCCCCAACATGGCCACGCGGTTCCGCGACGTCGACACCGACGGCACCGTCAACACGATCCTGCTGATCGAATCCCTCTACGGCGTCTGGGCCGAGGGCTATCACTGCTGCACGAGTTACGACCCGGACGACGGCGGGTCCGGCAGCGGGAACGGGCCGATCTTCTCCCCCGGCGTCGCCGGCGCCGGCGTCGGCGCCGTTGACGGACGGAACGTCTTCACCCGCCCCGGCGCCTGGCACGCCGAAGGCTGCAACGTCGCCCTGGTCGACGGCTCCTCCCGCCTGATGAACTACTCCATCGACCAGCAAACCTACGCCCGCCTCATCCAGCGCAACGACGGCCAGCAGATCAACTCGGAGTGGTGAGTTCGTCGGCGCTCGCAGCGTGCCGGCGTTTCACTTCGCCAGCGCCGCCCCCAGCCGGAAGCCGGCTTCGGTCAGGCGGCGGTCGGCGAGGCGGCGGGCGGTGGCGACGTACTCCTCGGCGATGCGAAGCGGGGCCGGGTCCGGGGCGCGGCCGGCGTCCTCGGCCGCTTCGCGGGTGCGGACGTACGCCAGCACGTCCGGCGTGTAAACCGCCCAGCGGGCCAGTTCGCGGCTCTCCCTCGCCCACGCCCGCGGGTCCGTCTGCGCCGCGGCGGCCCGGCCGGCGGCGGTCAGTCCCGGGTCCGCCAGCAAGCGGTTTGTGTTGGCGACGACCTCGGCGTGGGTGAAGGTCTGCCCGGGCGCCGCGTCCCAGACGGCGTGCAGATTGCGGCCCGGTTGGCCCTCCGACGGGGCCACCTTCACGAGGTTCCCCCCGCGGTCCCCCTCGGGGTACAGCCCGTCGGTGAACAACGCGACCGCGTGCATCGGCTGGTGCACGTCCCCGCCCAGGTGCAACGCCCAGCAGAGCGCCACCGCCCGCTCCGCGGCGGGACGGGTCGCATCGCCGACCACCGCCAGATTGAACTGCAACGCCTGGACGAGGTTCATCCCCGGCCCGTCGGCGTCGGCGGTGTCGGCGTCGGGGTCGGCGGCGTCGGAGCCGTCGGCGGCGGTCGCGTCCGCGGGCACGGGGAAGGTCGTGTTCGGCCGGAACCGATCTGGGTCCGCCTCCCAGCCGGCCTTCAGCGCCGATTCGTCCTCCGGCGTGAGGTACAGCGGGATGTTGACGTAGTGCCAGGTGTCGCGGTTGTAGGCGGCGCGGCGGTCCTTGTTCGCCCGATCGCGAACCACGTCCGGCCAGACGCTGGCCCGGCGGAACAGCCATTCGTCCTGCACCGGCCGATCGGCGTCCCGCACCTCCGGCGGCATCGCGGCGGCGAAGTCTTCTTCATATCGGGGGTGGGCGCGGAGCAGATCGGCCATCACGATCCGCCGGGCCGGCGGCAGCCGGCGCCAGGCGACCGCGGCGACGGTCTCGTGCCCAGCGTCCCACCACGCCGGAGCGACGGACGGCGCCCCCAGCAGCGCCGCAGCCGCGAGCACCCCCCAGACGCGGCGGCGGGACGAAGCGAGGGGAACGGCCATGGGGCGAGACGCGGGCGACGGGGACGAGCGGGAACGGGCCGGGCGGAAGAGGCCGGGCCGGCGAACTATAATGGCCGGCCGCGACCCGCCCCACCGCCCGCCCCGCATGACCGCCTTCTACCACCCCCGCCGACAGTGGATCGTGGGCGACGCCGCGGACGGCGGGTTGACGATGCTTCCGCAGTTCGGCTCCCCCAGCGGCGGCACGCACCGGCCGCTGAACAGCTACGCGTTGGTGTTCAAGTCCGGCCCGGGAGGATCCGGCGGGCGGAAGGCGCTGCTGTTCGACGCCCCGCTGCGGCACGCGGTCCCCGGCGTGCGGGGGTTGACGGCGGAGGGGGTGGAGGTCGTCGGCTGCGTGCTGTCCCACGCGGACCTCGCCGGCAGCGGGGACGCCTTCGACGTCCTGGCGGGCGAACTGAACCTCCCCCTGTTCCTCCACCCCGAAGACCGCCACGACCCCCGCGTCCGCGGCTTGATGCAGGAGTGGGAAGACCCCTGTGAGCCGGGCGCGTTCGGCGACCTGCCGATCGAGATTCTGCATTGGCCGGGGCACTCGCCGGGTTCGATCATGCTGTCCACGCCGGCGTTCGGCGGCGTGCTGCTGACGGGCGACAGCGCCATCGCCCCCGGCCCGATGCAGCCGGACGACGCCCCGCCCCTGCTCCGCCCGCCCGCCCCGCCCCCGCCGTTCTCCCCGACGGATGAGGAGGTGCGGGACCGCTGGCGGACGCTGCTGGCCCGTTGGGAGACCGACGGCGCCGCCCCCCGCACCCTCGCCCCGCTGCACGGGACAGTCCACATCGACGCCGACATACCGGCGTTGATCGCCGGGCTGATCGACGCGGCCCCAATGACGCCGGCCGTCCGCGAGACGGCGTGAGCGCGGGCGTCGTCCCCCTCACGCCCCGGCCAAGCAGGCGGTCACGTCGATCTCCAAGCCCGGCAGCCGGTCGCCGGTCGCCGTCTCGCCCTCCTCGAAGACCCGCTCCCGGTATGCCCCGTCTTCCAGCGTCAGCACGCGGATTGCGCGGCCGCGGGGGTCGTCGGCGGTGCGGGGGCGGGGGTCGACGATCCAGTATTCGGTCACGCCGGCGGCGGCGTAGTCGAGTCGCTTCGCCTGGTAGTCGCGGTCCGGGTCGTCGGGGGAGACCACCTCCACGCACAGGTCCGCCCCGGTCCAGAACGCCGGTCCGCGGCGGGGGTCGTCGCCGTCCAGCAGGAGCACGCGGTCCGGCTCGCGGGACCGGCCGGAGGGAAGTCGCACGCGAATGTCCTGCCCGGCCAACGCGGCGTCGGGGCGACAGGCCCGCAGATAAACCTCCAGGGTCCAGTTCAGGTGCCGGACGATTCGGGCGTGCAGGTCGTCGGGCATTTCGAGGTAATCCAGGCGGCCGTCGACCAGCTCGGCGTGGAACTCCAGGGTGCGGGCGGCGTACGCCGCGTCCGTCATCGGGAACCCGTCCGGCGGGTCGCCCACCGAACGCAGCAGCGCCGGCGTCGGCTTGCCCCGCGGACCCCGTGGCAGCGGGCGGGGCGATCGCGGGGGGGCCTGCGGGCGATGAGTCGGCGGCGGGGCGGCGAGCTTTGGCATGGCGGGGGCAGTTTAGCGAACCCCGCGACCCCCGCGGGGGCGCCGCGGAACAGGGCGCAACGAAAGCGACCCGGACGCTCGGGGAGCGTCCGGGTCGCGGGTCGGTCCGTCGTTCAACCGGAAACTATTCCGCGTAGAACTTCGTGATCTCCTCGTGGATCAACGGTTCGCTGATGCTTTCGCTCACCAGGCGGGTCTGGAACCGCTTGCTGCCGGCGGTCAGGCCTTTGATCCGCAGGGTGTAGATCTTCTTGGCGCCGGGGGCGAGTTCCGGGAGGCTGTCGAACAGGATCAGACGGCCCTCCGTGCGATAGGCGGCGGGGCCGCGGATCACGCCGGTCGCCGTGCCTTCCGGCACCCGGCAGGCCAGGCCGACGGTTTTGGCCGGGGCGGTGCCCTCGTTGGACACCGTCACGGTGTATTCCGTTTCGGAGCCCACCTCGACCGGGTCGTCGCTGTCCTGAATCTTCAACACCAGGCTGGCGGTGCCTTCAATCCGGGTGCGGCGCTCGGCGCTGGCCTTGGCCCGGCTGCTGGCGGAGACCTCGGCCCGGTGGACCTGCTCCCCGCCGACGGTCGCCTTCAGGGTCACCGTCGCCGTGACGCTCCCGCCGGCCTCGACCCGGCCCAGGAACCACCGCACCGTGCGGCCGGCGGGGGCGTGGGTGCCGCTGGCGTCGGTCGCTAGGAAGGCGAAGCCTTCGGGGATGCGGTAGCCCAGCCGGACGTTGTCCGTGGCGGCGTCGCCGGGGTTGGTGACGGTCAACTTCATCACCGCGGTGCGGTTGACGTACCGCAGGCCGGGACCGTCGATCGCCAGTTCGATCTGCGGGCTTTTGACCAGGACGGCGGCCTCGGTGGCGGCTTCGAGGCCGCCTTCGCCGCGAACCCGCACGGTGATCGTCTGGACGCCGCCGGCGCTGGTCAGCAGGCCGAGGCGAACCGGCTTGGTTTCGCCGGCGGAGAGGGCGCCGATGTTCATCGTCAGCTTTTTCGGACCGCCGCGGTGCTCCAGGCCGTCCGGCAGCAGGGCTTCGATCAGCACTTCGTCCACGCTGCCGGTGCCGGGGTTGGAGACGAGGATCGTCTGCGTCGCCGGTTCGCCCAGCAGCGCCTCACGCGGGCCGTCCAGTTCGACGGTCAGCTTGGGTTCGGTGACGACCGGGGCGCCGCGGGCGATCAGCCGGCTGGTGACCATCGCGGCGAGCCGGTTGGCGGTCGCGGGGTCGGCGTTCAGCCCGTCGCCGGTCCCGTCGCCGGTTCCCCCGCCGGTTCCCCCGCCGACGGCGGTGGGGGTGTAGGTGAGGCGGATCGTCTGCTCTTCGCCGGCGTTCAGCACGGGGAAGGTCCAGGTGGGGTTGGGGGTGTCGACCCCGCCGGCGCCGGGGCCGCCGTCCGGGGCGGGGTCGGCGGCGGCGAGGCCCATGTTGGCGGAGACGTCGCCGGTGACGGTCACGCCGTAGGCAGTCGCCGGGCCGGCGTTGGACACCGTGAGGGTGGAGACGCACACGCGGCCGACGCGAATCGCCCCGGCGTGCCGCCACCGCACGCTGAGGGTCCGCGCTCTGCGGCCCCATCCCGCCGCCCATTTCCAGCGCCCCGAGCACTGACGCCGCGACCGGCGCCGCGGGCACCGACGCCGCGACCGGCGCCGCGGGCGTCGGAGCAGCGACCGGGGCGGGAATCCGCACCGGGGGCACGGACGGCCGGGTCGCGTCGCTGAAGCGACCGGCCGGCCGACCGGTCGCTTCAGCGACGCGACGCGGCGGGGCGTCCATCGCCAGCGGGTTCGGCCGAGTCGTCGGTTCAGTCGGCGTCGTCCCGTCCGCCGACATCTCGTCCGCCGTCGTCTGGTTCGAGGGGCCGAACGGATCGGACGGATCCGACGCCGGGGTGACCGCGGCACGCACGGCCGGGTCGGCGGTGGCGTCCGCGGTGGTCACGCCGGGCGTGGTCGTGCCGGTGCCCGAGGCGCCGGTCGGCATGGAGAACGGGTCCTCCATGACGCCGAACGGGTCGTCGGTCGCGGCGGCGGGGACGATCGTCCCCGCGGCGGTCGTGGGGGCGGCGGTCGTGGGGGCGGCGGTCGGGGTCACGGTCGGCGGAGCGACCGGCGTGGTCGGGCCGAAGCCGAAGTCCGCGGCGCTGAACGCTCCGCTGCCCGACCGCGGGGCCGGCTGACGGCGGTCGGACCCGCTCGGTTCGCCGGCGGCCGACGCCGGAGCCGCGGTCGGCGTGATCGCAGCCGTCACCGGGGCGGCCACCGGGGCGGCCACCGGGGCGGCCACCGGGCGGGGGGAGAAGAAGCGGTCGAGGTCGTCCACGCGGCGGCCGACGCCGGCGGCCGGGAACGCCGGCGGGGCGGCGGCCGACCCGGCGTCCTGAACCCCGGCGCCCCGGACCCCGGAGGTCTGCACGACGCCGCGATCGGGCGTGGACGATTCGAACCCGGCCCGCACGAGGCCGGACATCGGACGGGCCGCCCCCGCCGACGCCCGCGGGACGGGCCGCGGCGAAGCGAACAGATCCTCGTAGTCCGCGTCCCCCATCGCGGTTCCCAGCGAATCGCCGGGGGCCTGGGCGGCGGCGGCCGGAACGGGGGCGAGGGGGGCGAGGGCGAGCGTCAACGCCGCCGCGGCGAGAACGCGGTGGTGGATGATGCCGTGGCGGGCGACGCGACCCGGCGCCGGCCGGCGGGCGAGGCGGCGGAGGGCCGTGCGGAGCATGATTCGGAGCGGCATGAGAGGCGTATGTCCTTCGTCCCGCGGACTCGGGGAGGCCGGGTGTGAGCGGTCGGCCGTGGCGAGAACGCCGGGGTCGCGGAGGTCCGCGGGGGCGTCGGGGGGAGACCGGTCGATCGACGACGGGACGGACCCGCCGGGGAGGCCCGACGTCCCGCCGGCCCCCACTTGAGGGAACCATGCAAACGCCGGGTCGGGCAGGCCGTGCCGGTCGCGCGGCCCGCTGGGGAACTGCTTCGGTTGCGGACCGGTGGGGGCTTGAACCATTTTGTTCGCCCCCCACGGATTTTCGTTCACATTCTCTCATGCCGCTCGGCTCGGACCCAAACGTCCGGCGTGTGCTTGGGTCGACGGACAGGCCCCCGCGATGGCACAGCTTTTAGTCAGCGTTCGCAGCGCCGCGGAGGCCCGCGCCGCCCTCGACGGCGGGGCGGCTCTTGTCGACGTGAAGGAGCCGTCCCGCGGTTCGCTGGGCCGGGCGGAGGCAACGGTGTGGGCGGAGGTCGCCGCAGCGTGCGGGTCGAACGTCGCGGTCAGCTTCGCCTTGGGAGAGGTCGACGAGCACGCCGACGGCGACCCGGTCCCCGCCGTGCCGCCGGGCGCCGCATTGGTGAAGCTCGGTCTTCGCAGCCAGGGATTGGCGGGGCGGGCCGATTGGGAGGACCGGTGGGCGGCGGCCCGGGAGCGATTCGATCGCGCCGCCGGCCGGCCGCTGCCGTGGGTCGCGGTGGCGTACGCGGACGCCCGCAGCGCCTCCGCGCCCGGTCCGGTCGCGGTGATCGCCGCCGCCGCCCGGGCCGGCTGCGTGGCGGTCCTGTTCGATACGTTTCTGAAGGACGGCCGCGGCCTGTTCGATCACCTGCCCGCCGACCGGCTCGCCCGGCTCGGAGAACGGGTGAAGGCCGGCGGGATGCGGCTGGCCCTCGCCGGCTCGCTCTCGCTAGCGGACGTGCCGCGGGCGTTGGGCTGCGGGGCGGACGTGATCGCCGTCCGCGGCGCCGCCTGCGACGGGGATCGCACCGGCCGGGTGAACGAGGCGAAGGTGCGGGCGTTGAAGGAGGCCGTCGGCGAGCGGGGGGCGTCAGCCCGCCGTGTGCTCGCGACCGCCCGATGACACGGAGGGCTGACGCCCACCGCTCGCCGGCCGCACGTTCGCTCGCAGGTTCACCCACTCCACGTTCAACCCTTCCGCAAATCGCTCGAAGTGCGGGTCGACGGCGCCCGGCGACCGGTCGCAGCTTTTGAGCAGCACGAGCCGGTCCGCCGGCCACCGCGTCGCGACCCACGCGGCGAGGGTGTCGCTGGTGGTGTCCCAGGTTGAAGGGGGAACCGGGTGCGGCGAGGCCGAGTCGCCCGGTTCCTCCGCCGCCAGAAACCCCGGCAGGTCCAGCACGCAGACGTTCCCCCGATCCCAAACATCGCTTGCGGTTTCGCGGGTCGCCACGAGTTCGCCCCCCGGCAGCAACTCCGCGACGAATCGGGCCGAGACCCCCAGCGCCGCGCACGCCACCCGGTGCGCCCGCTCCTCGCCGAGCCGATGGGTGCGGTCAAGATCGCGGACCGCCTCCGCCACACCGCCGCCCCCCGCGACGATCAACGCCCGCGGCGTCCCCGCCAACACCGCCGCCAGCCGTCCCCGCAGGTCCGGCAGATCGAACAGGCTCCCGCCGAGCTTGAAGACGGCGGGCGGCGGGGCGAACGTCATCCCCGCAAGCTAGCCTGTCGCCGCTTCCCGCACCCACCAGCGTTCGTCATGGACAAGAAACAGCTCTACCAAGCCCTCCGCGGCGGCGACTGGGAATCCGTCCACGCGCAGGTGGACTCGTCCCCCGACGCGCTGACGGCCGTGCTGCTCGGCCAAAGCCTGCTCAACCACGCGGCGGAGCAGGGCCGGTTGGAGGAGGTGCGGTGGCTGGTCGCACGGGGGCTGCCGGCGGATTTCTCCGACGGGTGCCTGCCGCCGATCGTCACCGCGATCGATCATGGCGAGCCGGAGATCGCCGCTTGGCTCGTCGGGCAGGGGGTCGACGTGAACGCCTCCCACGGCGGCAGGCCGCTGATCTTCGGCGCCGTGTTGTCCGGTTCGCCGGAACTGGTCGCGCTGCTGATCGACGCCGGCGCAGATCTGAACTGTTCGTTGGGCGTGTGGAAATCTCCGCTCGCCCAAGCGGAGGCGGCGGGGAACCGACCGATCGTCGCCCTCCTCACCGCCGGCACGGAGCCGCAGGAAGAGGCAGCCGGCGGCGCCGCGGATCCAGCCGGGGCCCTGGATTCAGCCGGAGCCCCGGATTCAGCCGGGGCCCTGGATTCAGCCGGAGCCGACGTTGCGGAGCCGTTGGGAGAGGCGGAACTGCGTCGCCTGGAGGAGGTCTTGGGCGTGACGATCCCGGCCGCCTACCGGGCGTTTCTGAGCGACTTCCCCGACGATCTGGTGACCGAGGGTGAGGAGGGCGTGTTCCACTCCGCCGAGTTGATCCGGCGGTCGACCGAGCGGTCGCGGGCGTATCAGGAGGAGGACTGGCCCGGTCCCTATCCCCGCAACCTGATCGACGTCGGCTGGAACGGGGGCGGGAGCGTCTACTGCGTGCGGACCGGCGGGCCCGGCGACGAGTTGCTGCTGTTTGATCACGAAACGGGCGATCTGGACCCGGCCGAAACGCTGACGCTCCCCGAATGGATTGCCTGGGGCCGGCGGTTCGCCCGGTAGAGCGGCGCTCAGGGGCGGGCTAAGCGCCCGGATCTCCGGACCGCGAGCCGCACCGCCGGGTTCGGATCCTCCCGCAGCGCCGCGAGCGCCGCCTCCTCATACCCCGCCGCCCGCCACGCCCGCACCGCCGGCAGCCGCACGGTGGCGTACATGTCGTTCAACGCCGCGGTGAGCGTGTCCTTCACCTCGGCCGCGTCGCCATACGCCCCCAACGCCCGCACGGCTTCACCGCGGACACGGGGGTCAGTGTCGGCCGCGGCGGCGAGGAAGGGAGCCGGGTCGACCGGCCGCACCGCGTGCAGGGCGGCCAACGCCCACCGCGTCACCGTCCGGCTTTCGTCCCGGGTGAGCGGCGCCAGGGCGGCGGTCAGGGCGCCGCGATGTTCGGCGAGGGCGGCGGGGGGAAACTTCATTACGAGCCACAGCGTGAACCGCAGGTCGTAGACCCGCGTGCCGGCGAGGTCGGCGACAACCTCCGGCAGTTCGCCCGCGGCGTATCCCTCCGCCAAGAGCACGGGGCCCAGTTCCTCGACCGTCGGCGGGCGGGCGTTGGCCAGCGCCTCGGCGAGGTGCGGCAGCGCCGGCGGGCCGGCCCCCAGCAGCGGGCGGTGGGTCGCGGAGGCGTTGAACAGGCCGGCGTTTCGGGCGAATACGGGCAGCAACGCGTCCGGCAGCGGGCCGGCCGCGGCGACCGCGGCGAGCAGTTCGCGGCTCGGCCTGGCGGGGTGCGAATAGGAATGTCCTTGGCGGCCGTATTGGTAGCGGGTGAGGTGCGGGACGAGCTTCGCCCGGGCCGGGGCGGCGCGGGAGCCCATCGGCTCCAACACCCGCAGGACCATTTGCAGGTCGTCCTCCACCGCCGACCAGCGGTCGCTCCACCGGTCGAACGCTGGCGTCTGTTCGGCGGACCAGTCTGTCGGCGGGGGGAGGTTCGGCAGGTCCTCGGGAACCGCCGGGATGCGGTCGAACACCAGCGGCGGCAGGGCCGGGTGACCCGGGTCGATCCTCGCGACAAACTGGGCGACCCACAGGCGCAACTCGCCGTCGCCCCAACTCTCCTCCTCCGCCTCGATTTTCGCCCCCGCCTCGCCCAGCAGCGGGACGAGCCGGGGGAGTTGCGACTTCGCGGCCGGCCCCATCTCGCCCAACGCGGCCACGGCCGACCACCGCCACTCGTCGTCGTCCACCAGCGAACCGACGGCCTCCGCGAAGCCGAAGGCGTCCGCCCCCCACTCCATATCTTGCAGACGGTCGAGGAGGTGATAGGTCTGCCCGCGGACCAGCCGCTCCGCGTGCGGGGCGAGGGCGGTGCGGATCGCCGCGGCCCGGTCGGGAGAGCGGCTGAGGGCGGCGAGGTCTTCGCCGAGGCGGCTGGCGTTCTCGAAGTCGTGGTCCCAGTTGAACGCGATGACCCGCGGGATCAGGGCGGGCACGACGAGGTCGCCGGCCTCGCCCAATTCCCCCAGCGCCTCGATCGCGGCGGTGCGGACAGCGGGGTCGGCGTCGTCGGTCGCCGCCCGCCGCAGGGCCGCCACGGCGGCGGGGCGGTCGTAAACGGCTGTGCCGAATCGCTCCTCCCACAGGAACCCCGCCCCGACCGCCTCCGCCGCGGCGGCCCGCACCCGCGGGGCCGGGTGGTCAAGCAGCCGGAGGACCGCCCCCAGCGTCGGCACGCGGTGCCGAGCCTGATACCAGAACGACCGGGCGAACTCCGCGGCCCGGTCGGCGTCGTCGAACTCCGGCTCGGCGGCGGCGAGCACGGCGGCGGCCACGGCCGGGTCCGGGGCGGCCGGATCGTGGGGCCGGTACGGCGTCGCCCACGCCAGCGCCCGCCACCCGACGGTTCGCAGGGCCGAATCGTCGGCGGTCACCGCGGAGACGATCGCCGGGACGGCGTCCGGGCCGAGGGCGGTGACGGCGTCGGCCGCCATGTGATGGCCTTTCCCGTCAACCCGCTCCCACGCCGCGAGGAGGTCCAGCATGTGCGGCGCCGCGTCGCGGGCGGCGGGGCCGGCCTCGGCGACCCGGTCGAACGCCGCCTCCCAATCCGGCGGGGGGACGAGCAGCAGGACGCACAGGGCGGCGGGCATCGGGTCACTCCCTGGGAGAACTCGGAGCGGTTCGCTGCGTCGCCCGCCAGTCCGGCGTCAGCAGGCCGGCGTAGCCCCAGTTTTCTTCTTCCACGGGGTCGATGACGACGTGAATGTGCGCCGGGGGCTTGCCCAACTCGCGCACCAGCAGGTCGGTCACGCCGGCGACGAGGGCGGCTTTGTTTGCCCGGGTCAGGCCGTCGCGGGTGACCTTGATGTTGACGTAGGGCACGGGGGCGGGCCGGGCGGGGCGGGGGACGACGCCACACTAACCCGACGCGTCAGCGAGGGCCTCCGCGCAGCGGGGGCGGCCCCCGACGGGCGGCGCCCGACGCCCTCGCTGACGCGTCGGGTTAGTAGGATCTCATTCAATAATCTTGGAGATCGGGCTCTCCACGATCCAGCGGGCGCCGGCGGCTTTGAGTTCGGGCATCACGCGGCGGACGAAACGCTCCTCCACGACGCTCAGCACGTCCACCCGGTCGGCGTCCGCCAGGCTGCTGATCGTCGGGCTTTCCAGGCTCGGCAGCACCGCGAGCACCGCGTCCAGGTCCGCCTTCCGCACGTTCATCATCAATTGGACCTTGCCCTCCGCCGCCAGCACGCCGTTGAGCATCAAGACCAAGTCGTCCAGCTTGCGGCGCTTCCAGGGGTCGGCGGCGGCGGCGGGGTGGGCGATCAGACGGGTGGTGGACTGAAGCACCTCGTCCACGATCCGCAGGTCGTTCGCCCGCAGCGAACTGCCGGTCTCGGTGACCTCCACGATGGCGTCGGCGAGCCGCGGCGGCTTTACTTCGGTGGCGCCCCAACTGAACTCCACCTTCGCATTCACGCCGTGCTTGGCGAGATAGCGCGTGGTCAGCCCCACCGCCTCCGTCGCGATCCGTTTTCCTTCCAGGTCTTGAACGCTTTGAACCGGGGAGGATTCCGGCACGCACAGCACCCAGCGGACCGGCTTGCGACTGGCTTTGCTGAACACCAACTCCGTCAGTTCGACCACGTCGGCGCCGGTTTCCTCGATCCAGTCGTGGCCGGTGATGCCGGCGTCCAGGATGCCCTCGCCGACGTAGCGGGCCATCTCCTGGGCGCGGATCAGCAGGCACTCGATCTCCCCGTCGTCGATGCGGGGAAAGTAGCTGCGGGAGGAGATTTGCAGGTTGTAGCCCGCTTTGCGCAACAGGTCCGCGGTGGCCTCCTGCAAGCTGCCGGCGGGGATGCCGAGTTTGAGGAGGTGCGGTTCGGCGGGGGCGTCTGACATGGCGGGCCGATTGCACGGGGTTCGCGGGGCGAATGCAACGCAGGACCAATCCCCGTCACGCGGAGGCCCCGCGGGGCCTCGGCGTGACGGCGGCTTTGGGAAACGCGCCGCGATCCCGTACGATCGTGCGCTTCACCCGATCCCGCGCCGCCCCCCCAACCTCTCTCCCCCTTCGATGGCCGAGCAGAAAGCCACCAACGTCACCTGGCACGAGTCCCGCGTCTCCGCGGCCGACCGGGCCGAACTGATGGGTCACAAGTCCGCCCTGCTGTGGTTCACCGGCCTGTCCGGCGCCGGCAAGAGCACGGTCGCGAACGTCGTGGATCACCTCCTCCATCAGAAGGGCTTTCACACCTACGTGCTGGACGGGGACAACATCCGCATGGGACTGAACAAGAACCTCGGCTTCAGCCCCGAGGATCGCACGGAGAACATCCGCCGCATCGGCGAGGTCGGCAAGCTGTTCACCGACGCCGGCCTGCTGACGATGACCGCCTTCATCAGCCCCTACCGGGCCGACCGCGACGAGGTGCGGGCGCTGTTCGGCGAGGGCGAGTTCTTGGAGGTCTACGTCAAAGCCAGCCTCGAAACCTGCGAGGCCCGCGATCCCAAGGGCCTGTATAAGAAGGCCCGGGCCGGGGAGATCAAAGGCTTTACCGGCATCGACGCCCCCTACGAGGAGCCGGAGAAGGCCGAACTGGTCCTCGATAGCGACGGCAAAGACGTCGAGACGCTGGCGAACGAGGTCGTGGACCACCTCGAAGCGCACGGCTACCTGAAAACCGCCTGAGCGGTTCGGGTTATGACGAAACGCGACGCCCAAGCCGGACGCACGCCTCCGAGTTGGGCGTTGTGTGGTTGAACGCCTGCGTCATTCTCGCCACAAGGGGTTCGTCTCGTTTTCCCCCCGCGTGAGTGGATTGATGTCGCTTCGCCCGTTGCTGCCCGCCGTACTGTGCGCCGCCTGCGTGTTGGGTCTGTCCGCCCTCGACCGGGCCGGCGTGGGTCAGGACGATCCGCCGGCGACCGCTGACTTCCAGCCCACCACCGAGGGGGCCCGCGAGGGGATCGACGTGTACCCCCGACGCCTGCCGCCCGGGATGGGCGTGCTGCGGCTGTCCGGCGAGCAGAAGGAGCGCGTCTACGCCGTGCAGGCGAAGTACCACGGGCAGATCGAGACGTTGCGGGACCAGATCGCCGCGCTGGAGGCGGAGCAGGAGAAAGCGGTGTTCGGCGTGCTCACCCCCGCGCAGCGGGACTTCCTGAAGGCGTGGGAGGCGATGAAGGCGGCCGAAGCGGCCCGCGAGGCCGCCGAGGCGGAAGCCGCTAGAAAGCGTCCGCCGAGGGCGCCGAGTAACCCCGGCGGCCCCGTCGGCGAAGGCACGCTCAGTCGGCGGAGGCACGGTCAATCGTCGAAGGAGTAGTCCCGCAGCCGGTTGAACGGCGGGCGGCGGGGCGGGGCCGGGTCGGGCGGTTCGCTGGCTCGCGCCGCCTCCGCGCGGAGTTCGCGGACGGCGTGTTCCAACGCGGCCCGTTTGGCGTACACGTCCGCCAGCCGATCGCGGGTGTGGACGGCGGTGGCGACCCAATCGAGCGCCGCCAGCAGGAGCATCCCGCAGACCGCGGCCAGCAGCACGCCCAGATACGCCGCGAACCACGGCCGCACGGCCGGCCCCGGCGCCGCGGCGAGGGCGGCGTCTCCCACGGGAATCGCCACGCCCAAAAAAATCAGCAGCCCCGCCACCATGGAGCGCCGGCGGCGCCGGGCGCGGTGAAAGCTCACCTCCCAGTCTTCCAGTTCGCCCCGGGCGGCTCGTTGTGCGATGCGTCGCCAGGTCCGGCGGTGGGCGAACGCGGCCAGCACGCCGCCCGCCCACAGGCACAGGCCAAAAGCGGTCGGCAGCGGGTCGAACGGCACGGCGGGTCTCCGGGAGCGGGCCGGCTACTATCCGCGGCGCCCCCCGCCCGGTCCAGCGGCCGCGTTGGGTTCCCCCCCGTTCGCCCCCCCGTTCGCTTCACGGCCGCCCCCGGTGATTCCGGTCCTTGAATACGCCGCCGTCGTCAGTTCCGCGATCTATGCGGTGGGACTGGCGCGGCGGCACGGGATGGATCCGGTGGGCACGTTGGCCACGGCGATGATCGTCTCGTTCGGCGGCGGTACGCTGCGGGATCTGTTCCTCGATCGGCACCCGCTGTTCTGGATCGAACGGGAGGAGTACGTGGCGGTCGTGCTGGGGATCGCGGCGGTGGGCGTGCTGCTCCCGCGTTGGGCGGAGCGGTCCGAACGCTGGCTGACGGCGCCGGACGCCCTGGGATTGGGGCTGTTCGCGGTGTCCGGGACGGCGATCGCCCGGCAGGAGGGCGCCGGGCCGCTGGTCAGCGCCCTGCTGGGCGTGGTCACGGGCACCTTCGGCGGGGTGATCGGGGACGTGGTGTGCAACCGCGTGCCCAGCCTGTTCCGCCCGGCGCCGCTGTACGCCACCTGCGCGTTCGTGGGCGCCTGGTGCCTGCTGATCCCCGTGCGGCTGGGGGCGGACCCGCGGGCGGTGCAGCCCTTCGCCGTCGCCGCGACGGTGCTGCTCCGCCTGATCGCCGTGCGACGCGGGTGGAGCATGAAGCCGATCGGCGGAGCCGCGCCCGTTCCCGACGACGATCCCCCCCCGCCGCCCCGCTCCCCGCCGGTTCAGTCCCCGCCGGTTCAATCCGGGGGCGTCAACGGCGCCGCGACGGCCCGCAGGCGATCGAGGTCCGCCCGCAAACCCAAGTCGTCCGCCCAGCGGTCCAGGTAGGCGTCGTCCAGGGCGTCGCCCTGTTCGACCAGCACGCCGACCACGTCCCGCTCCTGCCGTTCCGAGCCGCCCATCTGCCGGCCCCAGGACAGTTTGCCGAGGACGATATCCTCCGGCGACGTCACCCACAGGGCGCCGGTGGAGAACGGCGTCCGCGTCCGCCGGGAAAATCGTTCCCGGTCGAAGGGGTTGTCCTTCGTCAGGATCAGGTCGAGTTTATACTGCGTGACGTTGCTGATGGCGTTGAACATCCGGCGATTCTGAAACGCCTCCGCGGCGGCTTGCGGCGAGACGTAGAAGTCGTGCGCCTGAAGCGTTCGAACCAGTCTGGCGAGCGTGCCGCGGTTGGGGGGATCGATGACGAGGTCCGCGTCCAACGTCATCCGCGGCTCCCCGTGCACGCTGCTGGCGAACGAGCCGGTGACCATGTACGGAATCGCCAGGGATTCCAGCAGTTCGCCGGCGCTCAGCAGGAACTCGTCGAGTGTTTGAGCGGCGTCGAACGGGCCGGTCGTCGCGTCGCCGCTCATGATTCGCCCCAGCCGACGGCGGCCGCGTAGCGGCGAAACGTCTCCGCCCCCAGCATTTTGCGGGCGAGCCCGCGGCGGAGTCGTTCCGGCGACCAATCTGGGTGCCGGCGACGCAAACCGCTTTCGGCAAGCAGCCGCGCGGTCCGGTGCAGTTGGCCCACCATCGCCAGCTTCCGAGCGGGACTCTGCCGCCGCAGGCCGTGAACCAACGCCCGGGCGGCGTCGGGGGCGGTGTCGGGGGAGGTGAGGCTCATGGGGGGAGATTACCCCAACCGGGCCCGCAGGGCGTCGTTTTGCCGGCGCAGCTCCGGCGGGAGGCGGTCGCCGAACTGGTCGAACCACGCGTCCCGTTTGTCACACTCCGCCAGCCAGTCGTCGCGGTTGACGGCGAACAGCGCCGCCGCGTCCTCGGCGCTCACGCCGAGGTCGTCCATGTGCAGTTCCTCGCGCGTCGGGCGATATCCCAGCGGCGTTTCGACCGCGTCGCCCTCGCCCTGCACGCGGTCGCAGATCCATTCCAACACCCGCATATTATCGCCGAAGCCGGGCCATAGGAAGCGGCCGTCCGTCCCCCGGCGGAACCAATTGACGTGGTACACCTTCGGCATTTTCTCGACGCCCCCGGCGTTCCCTTTCCGGCCGATCTCCAGCCAGTGCTTCCAATAATCCGCGGCGTGATAGCCGCAGAACGGCCGCATCGCCATCGGGTCGAACCGCAGTTCGCCCACGGTTCCCTCGGCGGCGGCGGTTTTCTCGGAGGACATCGTCGCCCCCAGATACGTGCCGTGCTCCCAGTCGAACGCTTCGAACGCCAGCGGCATCACCCGGCTGCGACGCCCGCCGAAGATAATCGCGTCGATCGGCACCCCCCGCGGGTCCTCCCAACGCTCGGAGATGCTCGGGCACTGCCCCGCGGGGGCGGTGAAGCGGCTGTTGGGGTGGGCCGCTTGATGATCGGCGTGCGGCGTCCACTCGTTCCCCAGCCAGTCGGTGCACTCCGGCGGCGCCGGACCCAGGCCCTCCCACCAGACCGTGCCGTCCGGCCGCAGCGCGACGTTGGTGAACAGCGTGTTCGCCCGGCAACTCGCCAGGGCGTTGGGGTTGGTTTCCGCGCTGGTGCCGGGGGCCACGCCGAAGAAGCCGTATTCCGGATTGACCGCCCACAACCGGCCGTCGGGACCGAACCGCAGCCAGGCGATATCGTCGCCGACGGTCTCCACCGTCCAGCCCTTGGCCCGATCGGCTTCGGGCGGGACCAGCATGGCGAGGTTCGTTTTCCCGCAGGCGCTGGGAAAGGCGCCGGCGAGATAGGTGGTGCGGCCCGCGGGATTCGTCACGCCGACGATTAACATATGCTCCGCGAGCCAGCCCTCGTCCCGGGCCTGCACGCTGGCGAGTCGCAGCGCATGACACTTCTTCCCCAGCAGCGCGTTCCCGCCGTAATTGGAGGAGAAGCTCATAATGAGGTCCTCGCCGGGGAAGTGGGCGATATACCGCTTTTCCTTCGACAGATCGCCGGTGCTGTGCAAGCCCTTGGTGAAGCGTCCTTTGCGGGCGAGCTCTTCCAGGGCGACCCGTCCCATGCGGGTCATGATGCGCATATTCGCGGCGACGTAGGGGCTGTCCGTCAGTTCCACGCCGACCTTCGCCGCGTCGCCGCCCGGCGGGCCCATCACGTAGGGCACGACATATAACGTGCGGCCCGTCATGCAGCCTTTGAACAGCGGATCGAGAACCGCCTTCATCTCCGCCGGGGCCTTCCAATTGTTCAGCGGACCGGCGTCCGCTTCGTTCTCGCAGCAGATAAACGTGCGGTCTTCCAGACGGGCGACGTCCCCGGGGTCGCTGCGGTGCAGAAAGCTGCCGGGGTGTTGCTCCGCGTTGAGCCGCACGAGGGTGCCGTCGGCGACCATCGCGTCGGTCAGCCGGCGGTTCTCCGCCTCGGACCCGTCGCACCAGTGGACATGGTCCGGCGTCGCGTGCGCGACGACCTCCGCGACCCACGCTTTCAGGTCGTCGGTGGCTTTTTTGGGAGCGTCCATGATCCAATCAAACCAGAGCGAAGAGCGGCGAACCCCCCCGGGCGCCGCCCCCGGGGCGGGCAGGCGGGGGCAGGCGGGGGCGGCGGGCGGGTGGCGAACGCGGCAGCATACCGCCGAGCGAATCGGGTGTCGGCGCGATCGGGCGCCGGCGCGAGCGGGCGCCGGCGATTGGGGTCGCGGTTCCGCCTGTCCCCGGGATGTTCCGCCTGTCCCCGGGGTTCAGGCGCGGCCGGCGGGCGGTCGGGATACGCTGCGGCGACGTTCCCGCCCCCCGCCGCCCCGCCGCCGATGCTCGCCCTGCTCCTCGCCGCGACCGCGTGGGCCGCTCCGCCGCACGCCGCCGCCCCCGCCGCTGGATCCGCCGTGCAAACCGGCCCGCCGCGGGCGGTGATCGCGGGGGATTATCAGAAGAAAACCCTCGCCCGGGTGAACGCGGACGGGACGACGGCGTGGTCCCGCAAGATCGGCGCGATCCACGATCTGCACGCCCTGCCGGAGGACCACACGCTGTATCAAACGACTTTCCGCAACGTCCTCGAAGCGGACGCCGACGGAGAAATCGTCTGGCGGTACGACGCCCCGGAGAACGTGGAGATCCACGCCTTCCAACGCCTGCCCGGCGGGGCGACGCTGGTCGCCGAAAGCGGGACGCGGCGGCTGATCGAGGTGGCGAAGGACGGTTCCGTGCTGGTCGAGGTGCCCCTCACCGTGAACGACCCGGACCGTCACCGGGACACCCGCCTCGCCCGCAAGACCGCCGCGGGCACGTATCTCGTCGCCCATGAAAAGGACCAGGCCGTGCGGGAATATACCGCCGACGGCACGGTCGTCTGGGAGTACGAGGTGGGCTCCAAAGTTTACGGCGTGGAGCGATTAAAAACCGGCCACACCCTGATCGGCGCCGGCGACGGGCACCGCGTGATCGAGGTGAACCCCGCCGGGGAGACCGTCTGGGAATTGACCTCCGACGACCTGCCCGGCGTCGAACTGGTGTGGGTGACGACGGCGACCCGGCTGGCGAACGGCAACACCGTGGTGGTGAACTGCCACGCCGGCCCGGAAAACCCGCAGATCCTGGAAGTGACGCCGGACAAGCGCGTCGTCTGGAGCTTCAAAGACTTCGCCCGCTTTGGCAACAGCCTACCCGTCGCCGTGCTGCCGGGGACCGTGCTGCCGGGGGCCGTGCTGCCGGGGGCCGTGCTGCCGGGCGAGTGAGGGCGCGTTCCCAATGGCGAATCGCACGTCGGCCGCTACGCCCGCACCGGGAAGGCGTCCACGATGGCGGCGACCATCGCGGCGTCTTCGTCGCCGCTGAGCGGGACGCGGACGCACTCCGGCAGGCCGCGGAAGAAGGTGCACTGCCGCTTGCTGAACTGGCGGGTGCGGGTCTTCAAGCGCGCGACGCACTCCGCCAGCGGCGCCCCCGCTTCGAGGTGGTCGAGGATCTCTTTATAACCCAGCCCCTGCCGGGCCGTGGCGCCCAGGCCCGGGTCGGTCCGCAGGCGGGCCACCTCGTCCACCAACCCGTCGTCCAGCATTTGGTCCACGCGGCGATGGATGCGGTCCCAGCGGACGGCCCGCGGCGGGTCGAGCCAGACGCACAGCGCCGGCCGGTCCTTCGCGGGCAGCGGATCGTCCGCCGGGCGGGAGGCGGAAAATAACTCGCCGGTCAGCCGGATCGCCTCCAGCGCCCGCACGATCCGGCGGGCGTCGGTGGTATAGATGCCGGCGGCGGCGGCCGGGTCGAGGGCGGCGAGGTCCGCGTGCAGCGCCGCCGGGCCGCGGTCGGCGATCGCCGCTTCCAACTCCGCCCGCAGCGCCGGGTCGCTCGGCGGGGCGTCGCCCAGACCCCGCAATAAACTTCGCAGATAAAACGCCGTCCCCCCGACGAACAGCGGGACCTTCCCCCGATCCAGCACGTCCCGCACGGCGGCTTCGGCCAGTTCTAAATAGCGGGCGACGCTGAACGCCTCCGTCGGCTCGACCAGATCGAGCAGATGATGCGGCGCCGCCGCCCGGTCCGCCGCCGTCGGCTTCGCCGCTCCCACGTCCATCCCGCGAAATACCGCCATGGAGTCCAGGCTGAGGATCTCCGCGTTCCAGAGGTCCGCCAGCCGCAGCGCCGCGGCGCTTTTGCCGCACGCCGTCGGCCCGGCCAACACCCGGCAGCGGCGGAGCAGATCAGGCGGCACGCGAACGGGCGGAGGGGGAACGGCGGAAGGGCATGTTAGCCGCGACCGCGGGGAGCGCGTCGTCTGCGTCGCGCGATACTGGTCGGCCCGTATACTGGCCAGCCCGTATACTGGGCGGCCCGTTCCCCAGCAGATGCACGCCCGATGCCCGCGGTTCATGAATTGGAGTTCTCCGTCGCCCTCGCCGCGGCGCCGGCGGAGGTCTTCGCCCTGCTGATCCGTCCCGCGGAGGTGATGACGCTGACCGACCCATCCGCCGGCGTGCGGCTGCTGAACGGGCCGGGGGCGATGGCGATGGGCACGGCGAACGAATTGGAGATCACCGGGTTCGGCGTCCCGCAGCGGGTGATCTATACCGTCACCGCGTTCGAAGACCGCGGCGACGCCGGCGGGACCTTCACCGAGACGATGACCAAAGGCCCGCTGCCCACCTTCGAGAACGTGCATGTCGTCGCCCCCGATCTCGACGCCCCGGGCGCCGGCGGGTGCGTGGTGCACGAGACGTTTCGCTTCGCGGCGCCCGGCGGTCTGCTGGGATTCGTGCTGACCGCGGACCGCGTCCGCACCGAATTGAACCGCGGGCTGGCCTACCGGCGGACGGCCCTGATCGAGCGGTTCGGGGCTGCCTGAAGCGGGAGCCGGCGCCGCAGCCGAGCCGCGTGCGCGGCAACCCTGCCGTGATCGGTACGACCGGCGCGGCAATCCATGTGCGGTCGGCGGGAACGCCGCGCCGCGGCGATCAGGGCGACGCAGCGTTTGAGTGGACGCCGGGATTCTCGCCGGCGCCCGCCCGTCCCCGCTCCGGAACACGCCGTGCACTCCGTCTCCCGCCCCGGCCGCCGACCGACTCATATCGGACTCCGTCACGCGGCACCCCGGCGGCGCCCGGCGCCCCGGCGGGGGGTGATCCTGCCGCTGGCCGCCGTATTATTGGTGATCGTGTTCGCCTTTTTGGCGTTCAGTATTGATATCGGTTACGTGGCGATGACGCGGGGGGAGTTGCAGAACGCCGCCGACGCCGCCGCGTTGGCCGGCGTGGCCGATCTGCCGGACGGCCGCGCCGCCGCCGTCGCCGAGGCCCGCCGCGTCGCCTTGGAGAACGACGCGAATAATCGGGAGGTCGTCGTGCCCGACGAGGACGTGACGCTGGGTTTCTGGGATCTGGAGGCGCGCTCCTTCGACGAAGCCGCCGCCACGCCGAACGCGGTGAAGGTGATCACCCGGCGACGCGATCAGGGGTTGCTGTTCGGGCCGATTATCGGGACGGAGACGTTCGACTCCCGCACCGAGGCGATCGCCGCGATTCACCCGCGGGATATCTGCTTCGTGGTGGACCTGAGCGGGTCGATGAACGACGACACCGAGGTCGCCTGGGCGACGCCGCTGTTGAACGCCAAGTTCGCCGGCGCCGGCTACTCGACCGTCGGGAACGACTTGGCCGAAGCGTTGTTCGACGACCTCGGGTTCGGGGCGTACCCGGGTCGCCTGGAACATCTCGGCGGGGGACTGGTCGCGGAGAACGACGAGGCCTACGCCGAACTGACCAAGGACGACGGCATTCTCGCCGCCGGCGGCGTGCCGCTGCGGTATCGGATCGACCCGGCGGACGACGAAACGACCCGCAAGCGGAAGTGCTACAGCGCGATCATCGATTATCAATTGCGCCCGTTGATGCCCGGCGTGACGCCGCCGGCGGACTCCGTCGCGCAGTACGATTATTGGGCGAAGTATTTAGACTACGTGATCAAGGGCGTGCGGGTGGGGATCGACCCGCCCCCGCCGCCGCCGGCCCCGCCCACTCCGCCGAAGGAGCCGACTCCGTCCCCACCGCCCGCCCCGCCGGAGGACCCCGCCCCGCCGACCGCCGGGGGCGGCGACGGCGGGGGTTCTGCCCAGGAGCCCAAGCCCCCGAAAAAGCCCAAGAAGCCCAAGCCCCCCAAGAAACCCAAGAAGCCCAAGCCCAGCCCGCCGCCGCCGCCGCCGCGGCCCACGGTCGGGTGGCTGGACGAGCTTGTCCCGCAGGGGCTCGCGGACCCCGCCGCGGCGTTGCGGGCTTACGCGGCCGCTGGATTCTCCGCCCCGCGGGCGGCGGAGGAGACGCTGGCGGGGCTCGACGCCCGCCTCGCCGCCGCGGCGCTGGCGCACACCGCCGCCGCCGGACCGGGCGACCCGCCGGGCACGCCGCGGCAGGGGTCGATCTATAAAAGCGACTGGCTGCCGCCCGCCCAGGACGGCGACCGCATCACCGGGATGAACAACCCGAACGCCTGGACGTTCTCCGGGGCGAGCCGCGGGCCGGTGGAAGCGTTGCGGAATAAAGTCGGCTTCCTGACCTACGCCCAGTTCCTGCAGGACTTCGGCCGCGATCGCAGCCCGACCCACGACAACGCCGACAACGCCAACCCCGCCCTGGGCGGGAAGGTCCCGCTCTCCTACGCCAGCCCGTACGTGCGACTGCGGAGCGAATCCGTCGCCGGACGCACGTTCCGGTTCCCCCCCCGCACCCAACCCATGCACGCCCTGCGGCGGGGGCTGATCGCGGGGATGGACGTGATCGACGATCTGAACGGCTCCGGCCGGCCGGAGGTGCGGGACTGGGTCAGCGTGGTGACCTTCGACGGCCTCGGCCCCTACCACCAGCCGGAGATCGCCTTCGCCCTGTCCGCGGACTACCGCGCCGCGATGGAGGCCGTCGCGACGCTCCAGGCGGTCGGGGACGTGGGGGCCACCACGGCGCTGGACCCGGCGGTGCTGCTGGCACAGGCCCACCTCGCCCCCGCCGCGGAGGGCGGCGCGGGCCGGTCGTTCGCCAAGAAGATCATCGTGATCGTCTCCGACGGCATCCCCAACGCCTGGACGACCGACGAAAGCGACGTCGCCGCGTACCGCTCCACCCTCGGGGCGGACGACGCGGGGGAGTTCTACGCCGCGGGCGCCACCTGGCTGAACGCCCCCCTGATGCACGTGGACCGGTGGAAGTCCGAGGGGAAAACGATTCCCATCGGCATGGGCCTGGGCGCCGACCACGAGTACGCCGACCGCCTCGCCCGCTTGGCGGACACCGCCGACGACGGCGGCCTGAGCCCTCGCACCTCCGGCAACCCGGCGGTGTACGAGGAGGAGTTGGTCCGCATCTTCGAGGACTACCTCCGCCCCACGCCCAAGCTGGTGAAGTGACCGGGCCGCCCGTTGCCCCACCCGCGGCATGGCCCGGGCAGTCCGCCGCCTCGCCCGGGGGGCGGACGGGTTCCCCGGGGGGGCGTGCGGGGATGGATGAGGTCGAGGTTCCGGCCCGCGGCCGGTTCGCTTAGAATGCCGCCCCCTTCGGCACATCCTGCGCGACCGGCCCCGTGACCTCCCCCGTTCCCCCGCCGCACCCGGCGTTCTCGCTGGCGGGGCGGCGGGTGTTGGTCACCGGCGGGGCGGGCTTTCTCGGCCGGCATCTCTGCGATCTGATCCGCCAGCGCGATCCGGCGGCGTTGATCGTCCCCCGCTCCGCCGACTGCGACCTGACCGAACAGGCCGACGTCCGCCGGTTGTTCGCACAGGAAAGGCCCGAGGTCGTCCTGCACCTCGCCGCGGAGGTCGGGGGGATCGGCGCCAACCGGGACAACCCCGGTCGCTACTGGTACGCCAATGCGATGATGGGTCTGAACCTGTTGGAGGAGGCCCGCCGCAGTCGCGAGGGCGGGGCCGGCGTGGTCAAGTACGTGCAGGTCGGCACGATCTGTTCCTACCCGAACCTCACCCCGGTGCCGTTCCGCGAAGAACGGCTGTGGGACGGCTATCCTGAAGTCACCAACGCCCCGTACGGCGTGGCGAAGAAATCGCTGATCGTCGGGGCCGACGCCTACCGCCGGCAGTACGGGCTGTCGGCGGTCAGTCTGCTGCCGGTCAACCTGTACGGGCCGCACGACAACTTCGATCTGGCGACCAGCCACGTGATCCCGGCGCTGATCCGGAAGATGGTGGAAGCCGTCGAGCGCAGCGAGGACCGGGTCGTCGCCTGGGGCAGCGGGCGGGCGAGCCGGGAGTTTTTGTTCGTCCGCGACGCCGCCGCCGGCGTGCTCGCCGCGACGGAGCGGTCGAGCCCGCAGCCGGGGAAGGCGAACTGGGCGGCGACCCGGTGAACCTCGGCAGCGGCCGGGAGATCACGATCCGGGACCTCGCCACGCTGATCGCGGAGGTCGTCGGCTTCACGGGCGAAATTGTCTGGGACGAGACCAAGCCGGACGGCCAACCCCGTCGCTGCCTGGACGTCACCCGGGCCGCCCAACGATTCGGCTGGACGGCGACCACCACTTTCCGCGACGGTCTGGCGGAGACCGTCGATTGGTTTCGCGCCCGCCGCGAGCGCTGACGCTCCGCCCCCGGGTTTCCTCTCGCCGACCAACCCGCTTTCACCTCGATTTTCACCCCGACAAGGACGCAGCAATGAAAAAGGCCCTGGTCACCGGCATCACCGGGCAGGACGGCAGTTACCTCGCGGAACTGCTGCTGGAAAAAGGTTATGAGGTGCACGGCGTGATCCGCCGGGCGAGCAGTTTTAACACCGCCCGCATCGAACACCTCTACCAGGACCAGCACGACGCCGGGGACGGCCCGTCGATGACGCTGCACTACGGCGACCTCGCCGACGGGCAGGGGCTGGTCGATCTGATGCTCGCGGTGGAGCCGGACGAGGTCTATAACCTCGGCGCCCAGAGCCACGTGCGGGTCAGCTTCGATTCGCCGATCTATACGCACGACATCGTCGCCGGCGGCGCCCTGCGGGTGCTGGAAGCGGCCCGCCGCCTCGCCGATAAGAAGCCGGTCCGGGTCTATCAGGCCAGCAGTTCGGAGATGTTCGGCAAGGTCCACGAGACCCCGCAGAAGGAAACGACGCCCTTCTACCCCCGCAGCCCCTACGCCTGCGCGAAGGTCGCCGCGTTCCACCACACGGTGAACTATCGGCGACAGCTACGGGCTGTTCGCCGTCAACGGGATTCTGTTCAACCACGAATCGCCCCGCCGCGGCGAGACGTTCGTGACGCGGAAGATCACCCGCGCCGCCACCCGCATCGCCGAGGGGCTTGCAGAAGAAGCTCTATATGGGCAACACGGACAGCAAACGGGACTGGGGCTTCGCCAAGGAATACGTCGAAGGCATGTGGCGGATGTTGCAGGCCGATCAGCCGGACGACTACGTCCTCGCCACCGGCGTGACCGAAACCGTCCAGCACTTCCTGGAACTCTCCTTCGGGGCGGTGGATCTCGACTGGAAGGACTACGTCGAGACCGATCCCCGCTACTTCCGCCCCGCCGAGGTCGACCTGCTGCTGGGCGACCCGTCGCAAGGCGAAGCAGAATCTCGGCTGGGAAGCGGAGACCGATCTGAAGGGCCTGGCGAAGCTGATGGTCGATCACGACCTGGACCTCGCCCGCCGCGAAAAGCACGCCGGCGACTTCGAGGTCTCCACCGGCGCCCACGCCAAGCAGCCGGCGACCGGCCCCGCCGGCACCGCCGCCGTCGCCGGCATGAAGCGCGCCGCCTGATCGGCGGGCCAGCGTTTCATCACCGTCGCCCCGGCCGCTCCGAAAGCGGCCGGGGCGTTTTTTGTGATCGGCGCCCGCCGCCGGCCGACGGGACAAGCGGTCCGTCTGGGCAGCGCTGCGATAAGAATCTGTTCCAGAACATGTCAGAGTCATCACCCGAAGCGTCAGCGAGGGCTGCGGGCGCCGACCGCGTCCGCGAACTTCGAGAACAACCGGCGGACGCCCTCGCTGACGCTTCGGGTTGGTGTCTTGAAACAGTTTCTAATCCGCCGCGGCGGCCGCATCCTGGTAGAGTTGCACGGTCTGGGCGCCGCAGCGGTCCCAGGTAAACTGGGCGGCGCGCTCCCGCCCGGCGGCGGCGAGTCGGTCGCGGTAGACCCGGTCCTCCAACAGCCGGGACAGCGTTTGAACCAGCGCCTCCCGGTCGCCCGCGGGCAACATCACGCCGGCGTCGCCGACGACCTCCGGCAGCGACGAATTGTCGCTCGTCACCACCGCGGTTCCGCATTGCATCGCCTCCAACGGCGGCAGCCCGAACCCCTCGTAGAGCGACAGATACACGAACGCCGTCGCCCCGGCGTAGATCGCGGGCAGGTCCCCGTCCGGCAGGAACCCGGTGGCGATCACGCGGCTCCCCCCGCCGCCCGCCCGGCCCGCCGCGGCGATCTCCCCCAAAAGCTCCTCGAACTGCCAGCCCTTCGAACCGACGAGCACCAGGTAGGGGTCGGCGTCGGTGCGTGTCCGCAACTCCGCGAACGCCCGGACGACGTGCCGGAGGTTCTTGCGCGGCTCCAACGTGCACAGGCTGAGGAAGTAGGGAGCGCCGTCCGGCAGGCCGATGCGGCGGCGGACCGCGGCGATCTGGGCGTCGTCCCCGACCGGGCGAAACCGGTCCGCGGCGGCCAGCGGGGTGACGCGCACGCGCAGCGGGTCGAGGTCCGGGCGGAACTCCAGCAGATCACGCCGCGTCGATGCGGAGATACACGCCACCCAGTCGCGGGGGGTGAGCGACTCGAATGCGAGGCGGACGCCGTCCTGGGCGCCGGGGTCGAACCACTGCGGGAACTTGACCGGGATCAGGTCGTACGCCGTCAGCACGCGGACCGGTCCGCCCCGGCGGCCGGACTCCGGCGGCAGCGGGCAGAACGGGCTGTGCAGCACGTCCGCGTCGGCGAAGCGCCGCGGCGAGTAATACCGCGTCAGGAACCGCCGCGCAAGCGCCCGCCGGACCCGCCCGACGGGGCCGCCGAACCGGGTGCGGCCGGCGCGTGCGAGCGCCCGATCCACCATGCCCAGCGCCGCGGCGCTCGCGCGGGGGCCGACGACCGGGCCGCCGCCCAGCCGGCCGGCGGCTTTCATGCGGCGGACCGCGGCCAGGTGCCGGGGGTCCTGGAAGGCGGTCCAGCGGACGTCCAGGTCCGCCCGCCCGGCGAGGTGGCGGGCCACCTCGTCCACGACCCGATAGACACCGGTCTAAGCCAGCGTGAGGCGTTCCGCCTCGCCCAACACGGACAGGTCGTACAGGACCCGCAGCGGTGCGGGGCTCACGCGGCGGCGTCCCGCGCGGTCCGATACGCCTCGGCGGTCAGTTGGGCGGTCTTCGCCCAGCTAAACTCCTCGGCCCGGGCGAGCCCGCGGGTGCGATATTCGGCCTGCAGTTCGTCGTCGTCGAGCAACCGCTTCATCACGTCGGTGACGGCCTCCACGTCCTGGGGCGGCAGGGCGAAGCCGGCGTCGCCGACCACCTCCGGCAAGCTGGTGACGTTCGAGGTGATCGCCGGGGTGCCGCACTGCATCGCCTCCAACGGCGGCAGCCCGAAGCCTTCGAACATCGAGAGGTACAGGAACGCCGTCGCGTGGGAATACAGCCCCGGCAGTTCGTCGTCGGGGGCGAAACCCGGCGTGACGATCCGTTCGCGGACGTTCGCCGGAAGATCGTCGGGGAAGATCTCGTCGCTGCGCCACCCGTGCGGGCCGATCAGCGCCAGCCGCACGTCCCGATCCGTCTGCCGGGTCAGTTCATGGAACGCCCGCACGGTGGTTTCGAGGTTCTTGCGGCGTTCGAGCGTGCACAGGCTGAGGAAATAAGCGGTGTCCGGCGTCCAGTCTTTGTCGAACAGATAGTTCATCGTGTCCTCGCGGGGGGCGTCGCTGGGCCGGAACCGCGACGAAGCGGCCAGCGGCGTGACGAGCACCTGCTCCGGCGGCAGGCTGGGGCACGCCTCCAGGAAGTCCTGCCGCGTATATTCGGAGATCGCCAGCAGCCAATCGTCCGGGCCGAATCGCTCGACCATCTGCATGGTCATCTCGTAGTGCGACTTCGAGAACTCTTTATATTCCGGCAGGCGAATCGGGATCAGGTCGTACACCGTGGTGACGCGAACCGGCTTCTTCCGCGGGGCCCAATCGGGGATCTGATTGAAGGTGGCGTGCAGCACGTCGAAGGACTCTAATTGGCCGGACTCGAGCCGCAGATCGCTGACGAGCTTTTGTTCAAACTCGTGGGCCAATCGGTTCGCGATCCGGTGCGGCCGACGGCGGGCGAACGGCACCCGGTTGGCAACCTTGATCGCGGCTTTGCCCAGCCGCCCCCGCCACCCGGCTTCCAATCGGGCGACCGGGACGTCTTTGAGTTCCGGGTGCAGGGCGAGGTGCTTCGGCACGCCTTCGGAGGAGAACAGCGAGTGCACGTCGCCGATCGTCAGGTCGACGTCGTCCCGCTGGACCAATTCCTTGGCGACGTGATCGATCACCCGGGACACGCCCGTCTTGGGGAAATCGCCCGCGGCGAGAAATCCCTGGATCGAAATGTCATAAAGAACGCGGACCGGCTTAGTCATTCGTGGGATCCTTGGGGCAGCCCGGACGGCTCCGCCGCGCGGCCGTCGGCGTCGGCCGGAACCCGGGGCGGGGCGGCGGGCGGCGTCGAACCGTCGGGGTCGGGAAAGGTGACCACGGCGGCCACGTTGGTCGCGATATGATGGAAGTTTTCCTGCTCCATCGCCCCCAGTTCGATCAGCGCGTGCATCAGCGTGTCCGGCAGGAGTTGACCGTTCCGGCGCTCCGCCACCTGCAACCGCGTGCTTTTTCTGGTGGGGGCGTCCTGCTTCATCAGGTTATAGAAGAACGGGAACCCGAACAGTTGAAACTCCCCCCGCACGTCCACCTCCGCGTCCGGACAAACCGTGCGGCAAAGCGCTTCCAGCGTCTCGAACGTGTAATACCGCAGGTGGGTCAGGTCGATATACGTGAGGAACGTGACGGCCATATCGCCCAGCACGTTCTCCCGGGGGACGGCCATGATGATCCGCCGACGGGTCACGCGGGCAAGTTCTTTGAGAGCCGCCACGTCGTCCACGTGTTCCAGCACGTCAAAGCAGAGGGTCGTGTCGAAGCTGTCGTCGGCGTACGGCAGGCGGGTGACGTCGCCGACGCACAACCGGCTGCCGGCCCCCCAGCGACCGGCGTCCCCGAGGATCTCCCGGTGGTACTCCACGCCGTAGGCGTCGTACCCCTGCTCGGTCAGATAACCGACCCAGGCCCCGCCGCCGCAGCCGGCGTCCAGCACCCGCGGGCCGATCACGTTGTCGTCGACGGTGGCTTGGCGTTCCGGGTGGAAGTCCCCGGTCATGCTGTTCCACCCGAGTTCTTCCGCCCGCTCCCGGGAATAGCTGCCGGTCCGGTCGGCTCCGGCCCGCCCGAGCGCCGGGTTCGCCGGGGCGCCCGCGGCGCCGGGCGCGAGATCCGGCAGGGCCGCCTCCGCGTCGGCGGTTGGGGGCGGGGGCGTGGTCACGGGCGGGGCGGTCGGGGCGGGGCGAACGTTCCCGAGCGGCGCGGGATCACGGGCGGTTCCGACCCGCATCGTCCCGAAAACCGCCCCGACCGGCAAGGCCGGCGCCGTCGGGACCGGCCGGGCCGCCGCCGTCTGAACCGGCGTCGGCGATCCGGCGCTTAGACCTCGGGGCGTTCCACGAACGGCATGTCCAGTTCGGCCAGAAAGCGGACTTCCTCGGCCGGCGGAACGATCAGGAACTCCCCCTGTTCGTTCCAGAAATCCGAGAACGTGCCGGGCCGATAGCCCTCCGCGGCGGTGCGTTCGGGCAGGCCGTCCGGCAGGCGGTCCGTGCGAACGAAGAAGGCGTTGACGCCGGTGCGGTTGCAGCCCACGAACGCGTAACCGCGCACCGCGCCCAGCCGCACCAACGCCGCCAGCGACGTGCCGTAGTAGACCCGGGAATAATGCGCCTTCTCGCGGACGAACGCCGGATCGTAGGGCACCACCACGTCCCGCTCCGGGCCGTAGCGCCAATTATATTCGACCACGCACAGCGTCGGCCGGTAGCCCGTGATCTCCCGCCAAACCCAGAACTCGTTGCCGTCGATATCCAACGAAAACAGCCCGAACTCCTCCGGCAGGCCGGTGTCGGCGAGGATGCGGTTGATCGACTCCCTCGTGACGAACTCATGATAAACCGACAGCCGCTCGAACGAGTGGGCGGCGCTGCCGCGGATCGCCGCGACCTGGTGGGCGGCCCCCTCGACGATATGCCCCTCCCAGTGCCGGTTCCGCAATAAAAAGCGGGTGTTGGACTCTGTATAGTTCTCGACGCCGATCTCCAGGAACTGCTCCGACCCGACGGGCACGCGGCGGATGAGGTGTTCCAGCAGCCCGTCCTCGCCGGACTGGGAGAACGCGCGAAACTCCGCGTCGCCCCAGGCGTCCGCCGGCCCCGCGGCGACCTGGCGGGCCTCCACGCGGCCGACGGCTTCCCGCAGCAGTTCCAGGTCGCGTCGCGCCTGGATCAGCTCGTGCTTGGTGTAGTGCGCATCCTGTTTGAGGACCGCCAACTCCTCCCGGAGTTCCTCCCGCGTCAGACCGGCCGCCCCGGGGGTGGCGCGGGAACGCAGGCGGGAACGCAGAGAGAGCAGCTTGCGGAGCGGCGAGGGCATCGCGACGGGGGGCGAGGAAACGGCGGCGTGCGGACGCGACGCCCGCGGCGGGCCCGCGCAGCGGTCCGGACCGGGCCGCGACGATAGCCGCGGCGGACCGCGGCCGTAAACCTCGCCGCCGCGATGCGTCCGGCGGCTCAGGAGGGGCCGAAGGACCACTGGAACTTGGGAATCGCGAAGCCGGGGATCCGGTCCTGGCGGCCGACGACGTCCGGTTTGGGACGAAATCTCAGCCGGACCGTGGCGATGTCCAGCGGCTTCACCACCGCGTCGGCCATCGCGTACGGGGCCTTGTCCATTCCGAAGTAAAGCGTGTAGTCCCCGTCGTTCAAGGTCTCGCCGGGCAGCCGGCACTCGCACCGGTAGCGGCCCGGTGCGACCACTCCCCCGCCGTACTCGACCTCTCGGTTGCCCCCGCCGACCTCGACCGCGTCCATCGTCCGTAGGCCGAACCCGCACCGCAGCCCTTCGAGGGGGCGGGTGACGGTGAACTCCGCCGTGAACAGCACGTCTCTGTCGTAGAAGTATTCTTTCTCGCACTGTCCGGCGGCGTCGTTGACCTGGACCGAGTGCAGCCAGACGCCGTGGCCGCACTTCTGCCCCTTCCCTTTCCAGATCATCCGGGGGAACTCGTCCTCGGCCACCGGTCCGCCGAGGTACTCCCGGATGACCTCCTCCGTGTCCCCGTCCAGCAATTTGCGGCCGCCTTCCAGCACGATCGTGCGGCCGCACAAACGGCTGATGGCGCCCATGTGGTGGCTGACGAACAGCACGGTGCGGCCCTCCTGGGCCACGTCCTCCATCTTGCCGAGGCACTTCCGCTGGAAGTCCGCGTCGCCGACGGCCAGCACCTCGTCGATAATTAGCACCTCCGGCTCCAGGTGGGCCGCCACGGCGAACCCCAGCCGGACCGTCATCCCGCTGCTGTAGCGTTTGACGGGGGTGTCGAGGAACTGCTCCACGCCGCTGAAATCGACGATCTCGTCCAGCTTCGAGTCCACTTCCCGCCGGTTCATGCCCAGCAGGGTGGCGTTCATATAGATGTTCTCCCGGCCGGTCAGTTCCGGGTGGAAGCCGGTGCCCACCTCCAATAGACAACCCACCCGGCCGGCGATCTCGACCGTGCCGACGGTGGGGGTCGTGACGCGGGAGAGGATCTTCAGCAGCGTGCTTTTGCCGGCCCCGTTGCGGCCGACGATCCCCACCACCTCGCCGGGTTCGATCTCGAAGGAGATGTCCCGCAGGCTCCAGAAGTCCTTGGACCCCTCCCGGACCGCGGCCCCCATCCGGGCTCTGATCACGCCGCTTTCGTCGTCGTCCTCCTCCACCGGAACGACGTCCTGGACGTCCTCCTCAAGCATCGGGGCGACGGGGGGGAGCCCCCGCAGGCGGCGGCCCCAGCGGTTGGTCAGTTCGCCCAGCGACCCGGCGTGGGTCAGGCCGATTCGATACCGCTTGCCGACGCCGTCGGCTTTCAGAACGAAGGAGGCCACGCGAGAGAGTCCGGGGGGGAGACGGGGGGAGATGCGAGAGGCCGGCACGCGATCGGGCCGGCGGGTCGATCGGGCCGGCGGGGGTTTGATCCGGCGGGGGTTCGCAGCGGTCAGATAATATCCGCGAAGGTGTTTTCCGTTTTGCGGAAGTACATCAACCCGGTGCCCAGGATCAACAGCGTGGTCAGGACCGACAGCCCCACGTAGCCCCAGTGCGGCGCCGTCGAGCCCAGCACGCACCACCGCACCCCCTCGATCGCCCCGGCCATCGGGTTGAGGTAATAGATGATCTCGTACCGCTCCGGGATGAACTTCGGCGGGTAGATCACCGGGCTGAGGTACATGCCGATTTGCAGCAGGAACGGCACCGCCTGGCCCACGTCCCGATACTTCACGTTCAACGAGGTCAGCCACAGGCCGACCGCGAACGCGGCGACCGTGGCCAGCAGCAGGAACGCCGGCAGGGCCAGGACGTTCACGGGGGGAACGATCTGATAATAGATCAGCAGGGCGACCAGCAGCACGCACTGCACGGCCAGGTCCACCCAGGCCCCGCCCACGCTGGACAGCGGCAACACCAGCCGGGGGAAATACACCTTCGTCAGCATACTCTGGCCGCTGACCACGCTGGCGGTGGTGTTGCGAGCCCCGGCGAAGAACGTCCACAGGGTCAGCCCGCAGAACGCGAACAGCGGGTACGGGACGGTCATCGCGTCGTCCAGCCCCACCACCCGGCCGAACACCACCGTGAACACCAACAGGTTGATCGCCGGCCGGATCACCGCCCAGCCCAGCCCCAGCACGCTCTGCCGGTACTTCGCCGACAGGTTGCGGATCGTCAGCAAAACCAGCAGATCGCGGTAACGCCACAGCTCCCGGAAGTCCGGCAGCCCCCAGCCGGAGGTCGGCCGGATCGAGATATGAAACGCCGGCTTGTCCGCCGGACCCGCCGCGTCCCGCGCATCCGCGATCGTGAACGGATCCGGGGCCGCGGGATCGCCGGACGCGGGATCGCCGGACGCGGGATCGCCGGACGCGGGATTGCCGGACGCGGTGGCGGGGGCGGCGTTCATCGTTTCAGACCTTCCTCGTCGGCCACCCGACGAACGTCGGCGTCGACCATCTGCCGGATGAGTTCTTCGAACGTGGTCTCCGCGTGCCAGCCCAGCACCCGCTCCACCTTGGACGGGTCGCCCCGCAGGTTCTTCACCTCGGTGGGTCGTTCGAACGCGGGGTCCGTTTTGACGTGGTCCCGCCAGTGCAGCCCGACGTGGTCGAACGCGAACGCCAGCAATTCCTCAATCGTGTGCGTCACCCCGGTGGCGATCACGAAATCGTCCGGTTCGTCGGCGGCGAGCATCTTGCGCATCGCCTCGGCGTACTCCTTGGCGTAGCCCCAGTCGCGGGTCGCCCCCAGCCAGCCGAGGGTCAAATCTTTCTGCACCCCCGCGGCGATGCGGGCCGCCGCCAAGGTAATCTTGCGGGTCACGTAGTTCGGCGGGCGCCGGGGGCTTTCGTGGTTGAACAGAATGCCGTTGCACGCGAACAGCCCGTACCCGTCGCGGTAGTTCCGCACCAGATGGAACGCGCAGGTCTTGGCGCTGGCGTACGGGTTTTGCGGTCGCAGCGGCGTCTCCTCGTTCTGCGGGACGACGTCGGGGGAGCCGAACAGTTCCGAACTGGACGCCTGATAAAATCGCACCTCCTGCTTGTCCGACAGCGTCCGGGCCGCTTCCAGCAGGTTCGCCACCGCCAGCGCGTTCGCCGCGACGGTGCCCGCGGGGCTTTTGAAGGACTCCCCGATGTGACTCTGGGCGGCGAGGTTGAAGATCTGCTCCGGGGCGATCTCCGCGATCAACCGGGTGATCGCGGCCCCGTCGGTGGCGTCGGCGGCGTACAGCGTCAGGCGGTCTTCGTGCGGCGCCACGCCCGGCAGTGCCGACAACGCCGCCGCCTTCGCCCCCGCCGGATCCCGCGTCAGCCCGTGCACGGCGTAGCCGTCCGCCAACAACGACTCGGTCAGGTACGATCCGTCCTGACCGGTCACCCCGGTCACCAATGCGTGCTTCATCGGCTTCGGTGGGGCGGGAGACGCGGCGGGGGAGAAACGAACGGGGCGACGACCCGCCGCGACGCCGGTCGCGCCGACAGCGCGGGCCGACGGCGCGGCCTGTGCGGGTCACGCAGCGGGGGCGGGTTCGCGGGAGGGTAACCTCCCCCCCCCCGGCGATCACAGCCCGGTTCCCCCCGGCCCCTCCCCGGGGCGCCGGAGAGAACGTCGGATGTGGGATGTGGGATGTGGGATGTGGGATGTGGGAGGGGGCGCCGATCGGGTATGACCCGGCTCGCCCATGACCCACAGCACGCCGCGACCGCTGATCCCGGGGGAGACGCCGCCGACCGTGCCGACGCCGGGCCTGCCGACGCCGGGCCTGCCGACGCCGGGCCTGCGGCTGTTCGTCGACGGCGAGATCTACGGCTTGCAGACCGCGGGCGGGATCAACCGGTACTTTGACGAACTGCTGCCCCGCATCGCCGCGGCGACGGGGGAACCGGCCTGCCTGATGGTCCCGCGGGCCGCCCCGCAGGCCGGCCCGGACCGCGGCGCGACCCGGGCGCGGCGGTTCCCCCTCTCCGGCCGCCGCGGCTACCACCGCCTGCCCGCCGCCCTGCAAGGCGTGGGCCGCGCGTGGGAGGATCGCCGTTGGGTCCGCCGGATCGACGCCGCCCCCCGCGCGGTGTTTCACCCCTCGCTGTTCGCCACGCTGCCGCTGACCCGCACGCCGACGGTGGTCACGGTGTACGACATGATCCAGGAGCGATTCCGCGACCTCTTCCACGACCCCGGTCACGATCGGTTCCTGGCTCGGAAGAAGCGGTGCGTGACGGGCGCCGCCCGCGTGCTGGCGATCTCCGAGGCGACGAAGGCGGACGTCTGCGACCTCTACGCCCTCCCCCCGGAGCGGGTGACCGTGACCCCGCTGGCCGCCGACAACGCCTACTGGCAGGCCCACGCCACCCCCGCGGCGGCCGCCGGCTTCCGTGACCGCTGCGGCCTGCCGGAGCCGTACCTGCTGTTCGTCGGGGCGCGGGCGGGCTACAAGAACTTCGACCGCCTCGCGGAGGCGTTCGCCCGCTGGAAGAACCGCGATGCATTGATGCTCGCGGTGGTCGGCGGGCCGTGGACGCCGGAGGAAGACGCCCTGCTGGACCGCCTCCGCATCCGCGACCGCGTGACGCACTGCGGGCGGGTGGACAACGACGAGCTGGCCGGGGCGTACGCGGGGGCGGCGGCGTTCGTGTATCCGTCGCGGTACGAGGGGTTCGGCCTGCCCCCGCTGGAAGCGATGGCCTGCGGCGCCCCGGTCGCGGCGTCAGCGGCCGGTTCGATCCCGGAGGTGGTCGGCGACGCCGCCGAACTGTTCGATCCGGAGGACGTCGACGCGATCGCCGCCGCTCTCACGCGGGTCGTCGAGCCGGCCCGGGCGGAGGCGCTGCGGGCCGCCGGCCGGCGGCGGATCGGGGCGTTCTCCTGGGACCGCACCGCCGGCCTCACCCTCGCCGCCTACCGCCGGGCCCTGGCGGACGCCGCTTAGCGGCGGCCGCGCCCCTCACGCCGCGTCCTCTTCCTCCCGCTCCCGCTCCCCGCCGAACAGGAAGCCGTCCGGCGTGGCGTCGACGGCGATGGTCGCGCCCTCGTCATAACGCCCGTCCAGCAGGGCGTTGGCGAGGCCGTTCTGCAAGCGGTCTTGGATGACCCGCCGCAGCGGGCGGGCGCCGAACGTCGGGTCGTAGCCCTCGCGGGCGAGCAACTGCTTGGCGTCGTCGGACACCTTCAAATGGTAGCCCTCCGCCTCCACGCGATCCGCCAATCCCTTTAATTGCAAATCCACGATCTGCCGGATCTCGGAGCGGCTCAGCGGGTTGAACACGACCACCGAATCAATCCGGTTCAAAAACTCCGGCCGCAGCGTGCGGCGGAGCACGCCCAGCACCTCGGTTTTCACCTCCGCGGGCAATTCGCCGGCGTCGCTCATCTCCAGGATGCGATCCGAGCCGATGTTCGAGGTCATCACGACCACGCAATTATTAAAGTCGACCGTCCGCCCCTGCCCGTCCGTCAACCGGCCGTCGTCCAACACCTGGAGTAAAATGTTCAGCACGTCCGGGTGGGCCTTTTCGATCTCGTCCAGCAGGATCACGCTGTACGGTTTGCGGCGGACCGCTTCGGTCAGCTTGCCGCCCTCCTCATAGCCGACGTACCCCGGCGGGGCGCCGATCATGCGGGCGACGCTGTGCTTCTCCATGAACTCCGACATATCGAGCCGGGTCAGCGCCCGCTCGTCGTCGAATAAAAACTGGGCGAGGGCTTTGCACAACTCCGTCTTGCCCACGCCGGTCGGGCCGAGGAACAGGAACGAACCGACCGGCCGGTGCGGGTCCGCCAGGCCGCTGCGGCTTCTCCGCACGGCGTCCGCGACCGCGGCGACGGCCTCGTCCTGACCGACCATCCGGCTTTTTAACAACTGCTCCATATTGAGCAGCTTGTCGCGTTCGGTTTGCAGCATCCGCGTCACCGGCACGCCGGTCCAGGCGCTGACCACCTTGGCGATATCCTCCCCGGTCACCTCCTCGCGGAGCAGCCGGTCCTCCGGGTCGATCTCGGCAAAGCGGGTTTCTAATTCCGTCAGGCGCTCCTCGGCCGCTTTGAGTTTCACCTCCGCTTCGTACGCCTTTTGAAAGTCCTCGTTGGCGTTCGTTTGGCGGGCGACGGTGAAGGCCCGCTCGCGTTCGGTCCGCAGCCCGTCGATCTCTTCCTGAAGCGGTTTGAGCCCGCTGAGCGTCTCCTTCTCCGCCTCCCAGCGGGCCTTCAGGGCGTTGAACGATTCGTCCCGGTCGGCGATCTCGCGGTTCAATTCTTGGAGCCGGGCGAGCCTCTCGGGGGAGCCCTCCTGTTCGAGCACCTTCGCCTCGACCCGCAGGCGGGCCAGCGTGCGGTTGGCCTCGTCCAGTTCGGCGGGCATGGAATCAATTTCCATCCGCAACCGGCTGGCGGCTTCGTCGATCAGGTCGATCGCTTTATCGGGCAGGAAGCGGTCGTTAATATACCGATCGCTCAGCGCCGCGGCCTGCCGCAGGGCCGCGTCCGTGATCTTCACGCCGTGGTGGGTCTGATATTTCTCGACGATCCCCCGCAGGATCGCTCAGGGTGTCCTCCACGCTGGGTTCGCCGACGATCACCGGTTGGAAGCGACGTTCGAGGGCCGGGTCTTTCTCAATATATTTTCGGTACTCGTCCAGCGTGGTCGCCCCCACGCAGCGCAGGTCGCCCCGGGCGAGGGCGGGCTTGAGCAGGTTGGCGGCGTCCATCGCGCCGTCGCTTTTGCCGGCGCCGAGCAGCAGGTGGGCTTCGTCGATGAATAAAATGACCTGCCCGTCGCTGTCGGTGACCTCTTTCAACACGGCTTTGAGGCGTTCCTCGAACTCCCCGCGGAACTTCGCCCCCGCGACCAGCGCGCCCATATCGAGCGCGACGATCGTCTTGTTCTTGAGGTTCGTCGGCACGTCGCCGTCGACGATCCGCATGGCGAGCCCCTCGGCGATCGCCGTTTTGCCGACGCCGGGTTCCCCGATCAGGCAGGGGTTGTTCTTGCGGCGCCGGCTGAGAACTTGAATGACGCGGCGGATCTCCGCGTCGCGGCCGATCACCGGGTCGATTTTGCCCTGCCGGGCCAGGTCCACGAGGTTCTGGCCGTACTGTTCGAGCGCCTGATAGGTGCCCTCGGGGTTCTGGGTGGTGACGGACTGCCCGCCGCGCACCTCTTTGAGCCCGGCGAGCAGGTCTTTCTCGTCGGCGCCGGCCATTTCCAGCAACCGGCCGGCGCTCCCGCCGGCGTCCAGCAGGCCCAATAACAGGTGTTCGGTGGAGGTGAATTGATCCTTCATCGCGTCCGCCCGTTTACGGGCGGCGTCGAGGACCTTCATGAACGCCGTGTCCGCCCCCGGCGGTTCGCCCCCCCGGCCCCCGGCCCGGGCCGGCAGGCGGGTCAACTCGGCGTCCACGGTGGACGCCAATTGCGCGCAGGTTCACCCCCACCCGTTTGAGCACCGGCTCGACCACCCCGCCGGTCTCGTCCAGCAGGCTTTTGAGCAGATGCAACGGCGAGAGCTGCGGATTCCCGGCGTCGGCGGCGCGCTCCTGCGCATCGGCGACGGCGTCGCGGGCTTTGATGGTGAGCTGTTCGGGGCGAAAGGCCATCGGAGGATGTGGGGCTGCGGATGTTGGATCAGAGTTATGGGATGCCGTCGCCGACGCGGATAAGCGTCAGCGCAGCCCGGTATCATAGGCGCTGGCGGCGCGGGGTGAAGGGGCGCTTCCTGAGGCCCCCGGCGAGGGATCGTCGGGGACGGTGATTGAAAGACAATGCGGTCGGCCTCCGTTTATTGGGCGTACCGCTCCGCCGCTTCCCGGATCTGATCGGCAAACTTATAAATGTCGTCCAAGGATTCGATCGCGTGGCGCGTCTCCTGTTTACCGGCGTCCAGCAGACCGAGGTACTTTTGGGAGGCGTTGAATCGCAGCCGGCAGATCGGTTTGCGATTGTTGTCGTCCAACAGAATTCCCATATAAGACTTTGTGTCCCGGTGCACGATCCGGTTCGGGGCGATGGACTGACAGGCGATTGCTTTCACGATATGAAAGCCCTCCAACTCCTCCTCCGTGGTCTCGACGCCGTCGTCCGGTTCGGTCTCGGCCGACGATTCGTCGCCGAGGCTGTTTGGCTCCGTCGCCACGGTTTCCCGTTCGAGCGCGTGACGCAATCGGTTGTTCACCCGTTCGCTAACAAACTGCTGCAACGCGCGACGGACCAGCCCGGTGAACTGATCCTTTGCAGTCGCGGTGAAGGACCGGCCGGGAACGACGGTTTTGTAAAACAGCCGGACCAGCTCTTCGGTCGGGTCATCGAACTGTTCCGCGATGGCGTTCCGCAGCTCCCGCAGCGATTTCAGGTCCCCGGCCGCGTCGAGCATACGGTCCAGGTCGAAACTCCCCTTGCACATCCGTTCGACCTCGGCGACGTGCTCGTCGCGGAGGTCCGTCAGGTCCAGTTCCAGAAACGGCTTGGCGTCCATGCGGTTCTCGGCGTCGAGGTCCGAGTAGAACCGGTATTTCACCCCGTCCGTCAGCACGGCGATGCGGGCGCGGGTCGCGTGGAAGTACCGCAGCAGTTGGTTCATGTTCGCGTCGTTGAGGTTCGTGCCCGCGGTTTTGCACTCCACCAGGGCCACGATTTCGTCGTCGTGTTTGATGGCGTAGTCGACCTTCTCCCCCTTCTTGATGCCGAGGTCGGCGTGAAACTCCGGCACGACTTCCCGGGGATTGAACACGTCGTACCCCAGCGCCGCGATAAACGGCATGACGAGCGCGTTCTTCGTCGCCTCCTCGGTGTTGAGGTGGTCGATCATGCCCGGCGCGCTTGGCGAGGGCGGCGAGTCGTTCGGCAAAGGTCATTTCGGCGCCGCGGTGGAGGACGGGTGGAGGACGGGTGGCGTCGCGGCGGGCTCCGTCCGGTGCCGACGGTCGACTAACGTGAACGTCCGTCCCGACGCCGTCAACGGTCGGCGGATGCGGCGCGGTCGTCGGGTCGGGCGCCGGCCGGTACACTGCCGCCGCGGCGTCCGGGCGAGCCCGGGCGGGCGAGCGCCCCAGCCGCCGATCGCCGTCTCCTTCCCTGCCTCCCCCCTCCCCTCCCCTCCGTATGCTGCACGCCGTCGTCATGGCCGGCGGGAGCGGGACGCGGTTTTGGCCGCAGTCCCGCACCGCCCTGCCCAAGCAGCTTCTCCCGATCGCCGGGGAGCAGACCATGCTCCGCCAAACCGTCGATCGCCTGTACGGCCCGGACGGGGGAGCGGCGACGACGGTCCCGGCGGCGACGGTCCCGGCGGCGGCGACGATCGCGCCGGAGCGGATCTGGGTCGTCACCAACGCCGTGCAGGCCGACGAAGTCCGGCGGCAACTGCCCGAGGTGCCGGCGTCGAACGTGCTGGTCGAGCCGTGCGCCCGCAACACCGCCCCCTGCGTGGGGCTCGCCGCGGTGCATCTGCAAGCGGGCCGATCCAGACGCCGTGATGCTCGTGCTGCCGGCCGACCATGTCATCGGCCCGCCGGAGGTCTTCCAACAGGCCGCGGCGACGGCGGCGGGCGGTCGTGGCGGACGGCCCCGGGCCGGTTCGTGCTGTTCGGCGTGCCGCCGACGTTCCCCTCCGAGGGCTTCGGCTATATCCAACGCGGCGCCCCGCTGGCCGGGTTCGAAGACGAAGAACGCCTTCTCCGTCGCCTCCTTCCGTGAAAAGCCGGACGCGAAAACCGCCCAGCAGTATCTCGACAGCGGCGAGTTCTATTGGAACTGCGGCATCTTCACCTGGCGGGCCGCGGCGATTTTAGACGCCCTCGCCGAATATGAACCGAACACCCGCGCCCGGCTGGAGACGATCGCCGGCGCCGTCGGCACGGTCGGCTACGACGCCGCGGTCGCGGCAGCAGTTCCCGCAATGCGATTCCGTCAGCATCGACAACGCGGTGCTGGAACGCACCGACGCCGCCTGCGTGCTGGAGGCGCCGTTTGATTGGGACGACGTCGGCAGTTGGGGCGCGCTGCGGCGGCTGCTGGGCGAAGACGAACACGGGCACAGCAGCGACGCGGCGAAGTTCGTCTCGCTGGAGTCGCAAAACTGCACCGTCCGCGACACGACCGGCGAACATCTGATCTGCGCCCTGGGCGTCGAAGACCTGATTATCGTGCACACCGCGGACGCGACTCTGGTGGCGAAGCGGGGCGACGAGAACGCGGTGAAACGCCTGATCGGCGAATTGAAAGCACGAGGTTTGGACGAGTATCTATGAGCGACGAAGCACGTCAGCCCGAACCCGCCGCAACGCCGTCGCCCGCCGCAACGCCGCCCGACGGCAGGACGCCCGACGCCGCGGCGCCCGACGCCGCGGCGGAGTTGCCGAAGTTCGGGCGGTTACTGGGTTTGGACCACGGCAAGGTGCGGGTCGGCGTGGCCGTCTCGGACACCGGGCAGGAGTACGCCGCGGCGGTGGAGACGTACGTCCGCACCGATCCGGGGGCGGACGCGGCGTTCTTCAAAACGCTCAAGCGGGAGTACGACCCGGTCGCGGTGGTCGATTGGACTTGCCGCTGCACTTCGGCGGGGAAGAAAGCGGCAGCAGTTCCGGGGCGCGGGCGTTCGGGAAATGGGTCGCCGGGGTGTTGAAGTTGCCGGTCGTTTATCATGACGAGCGCTGCACCAGCGCCGCGGCGGACGATCTGATGCGCAGCGCCGGCGTGACGGGCCGCAACGCGACGAAAAGCGCCCGCGACAAACTCGCCGCGCAGATTCTGCTGCAAAGCTACCTCGACGCCCGCCGCCCGGCGGGCGAGGGGGCGGAGCGTACGCAGATGGACCCCGCCGCCGACCCGGGCCTGGCCATTCCGGTCACCGAACCGGTCCGCGGCCGCGACCGCCGCAAGATGCGCAAGCAGCGGCGGGGCCGGAAGGGATGGTGAACGGGTTTCGTCACGCCGCTTTGCGCGAGCGCCGCACGCGGCGGATCAGCCACCAGAGCAGCAACGCGCACGGCAGGCCGATCACCAGTGCGAACGGGGCGACGGCGACCGCCAGCAGCACGACGCCGCGGCCGAACGACGCCAGCCCGGCCAGCGAATCGTCCCACGTCGTCGCGATTCGCTCGCTGAAGCCGGGGCGGCGGGGCGGGACGTAGTCGCGTTCCTCACGGACGTTGAGCGTGATCGTGCTGTAAGAGGTTTGGTTCGACAGATATCGCAAGCGGCCCTCGGCGGTTTCGATCTCCTCCCGCACGCGGGCCAGTTCGCGTTTGACTTCTAAAATGTCTTTGAGATCGCCGGGGCGGTTTTCAAGCAGTTCATAGAGGCTCTTTTCCAACGCTTCGCGGCCGGCGATGCGGGCCTCGGTGTCGACGAACTCCGCGGTCACGTCGCGGGCGGTTTCGTTCCGCTCCTCCACCACGCCCAGGCCGCCGGCGCCGGCGAGGAAGGCGGCGTAGTTCGTCGCGGGGATCCGCACCGTCCACGTCCCCCGCAGCCGATCGCCCATGGAGCGGTCCACGTTCGAGCCGGCCACGTATCCGCCGAACTTCTCCACCAGCGCCGGCAGCCCCGCCTCCGTCGCGGCGAAGTCCTCCACCACCACGATTAGACTCGCGGTATAGATGATGCGCGGCTTGGCGGCGGCGGGACGGGCGGGGTCCGCGTTGGGCGCGAGATCGGTGGAGCGTCCTTCGCGGTCCATCGACCCGCTGTCGTCCATTGAGACGGACTCGAAGACCTCCTCGGCCCCCGCCTCCATCTCGTACATTTTTTCGGTCCCTCCTCGCATGGAGAACTGGGACGATTCGCTCGCCTCCCCGCACCCCACGAGGGCGAGCAGACCGAGCAGGGCGGACGCGGCGAGTGAAACGCGGAGCGAATGGGGCATGAGCGACGGGCCGGCGGGGGGACCAGGGGGAGGACCGGGGGAGCGGGGCGAGCCGGACGCCGCGGGTCGGCGGGGAGTTCCCGGACGTTTCCGATCAGACCGCGGCGGGTTGAGGCGCGGGGCGGCGGCGGTAGCATGATGCGGACCGTGTCGGTCAACCACTTGTGCCCCGAAGGTCCGCGATGCCGTTCGCCCCGCCCCGCCGGCTGTCGTTTGCCGCGGCGGCGCTACTGGGGATCGCCTGGTGGACGGCTTCCCCCGCCCCGGTCGTCGCCGCCCCGGCGCCGGTCGCAATGGCCCCGGTCTTGATGGCCCCGGTTGCGAGGGTTCAGGCCGCGGGGGTTCAGGCGGTGGACGGGGGAGAGGCGGACGCGGGGAGCGACGCGCCGGCGCCGCGGGCGTCGCCCCGGGATCGGAAGAAGCGGATCACGGAGACGGCGTGGCACCTGTTCTTCGTCACCGCGGGGGGGCTGTTCGCGCTGGTGGTGATTGTGTGGGGGTTCGGCTGGTACAAACGCACGTTCCTCGAAGAAGACCCGTTGCAGGCCGAGTTGTTCGACGCCGCCACCCGGGCGGAGATCGAACGGCACCGCAAGGAGACGCAGGCCGCCCGCGAAGCGGCCAAACAGGCCGCCGACGCGGAAACGACCGGCGCGGAGCAGGAGACCGTCTCCGCCCCGCCCGCCGACCTGTCCGCCGCCCTGTCCGCCGCCCCGCCCGCCGAGCCGGTCGCCGACCTGTCCGCCGATCCGGTCGAGCCGCGGGACGCTGATGGAGTTTGAGGGCGACGGCGAATCGGCCGCCGAACGCCCGCCGGACGAGCGGTTCCCGAAGCACGTGCGGCTCCGCACCACGCCGCAGTTCGCCCGGGTGTACGACGCGAAGTGCCGGGCGGCGGACGGCGTGCTGCTGATCTTCGGGGCGCCGCGGACGGAGGACGATCCGGGCCGGCGCGTATCAGGGTCGCCTGATCAGCCGGGTGGGGCTGAGCGTGTCCAGGAAGAACGGCAACGCCGTCGCCCGGCACCGCGTCAAACGGCTGTTGCGGGAAGCGTTTCGCACCTCCAAGGCGGAGCTTCCCGCCGGGTGGGACTTCGTGCTGATCCCGCGGCCCAAGACGGGGGCCGATCTGCCGCGGCTCCGCCAGAGCCTGCGGAAACTCGCCCGCCGGCTGCCCGGTCAGTGGGCGAAGAAACAGGGGGCGAAGAAACAGGGGCCGAAGAAACAGCGCCCGCGGGACGGTGCGGCGGGCGCGGCGACGACGACGGGCGGGGCGGGGGCGTGAGGTTCCTCAACCGACTGCCGGCGGCCCTGCTGGTGGGGGCGGTGCGGTGCTACCAGGCGTGGATCTCCCCGCTGCTGGGGCCGACCTGCCGATATACGCCGACGTGCAGTCAATACGCCGTCGAAGCGGTGCAAAAGTACGGCGCCATGCGGGGCGGGTGGAAGGCGGCGTGCCGCATCGCCCGGTGCCACCCGTTTCACCCCGGCGGCTACGATCCGCCGTGAGGGGGCCGTCGGTCAGACCGAGGCCGCGACGAGGCCGGGGTCGCCGGGAGCGAAGGACGGGCCGGCGGCGGCGTGGGCGTCCAGCAGCACGTCCATCTCCGCCCGGTCGGCGTGGCCGCGGGCGACGATCGCGTCTGCCAGGCGCGGGGGCTTTCTTGCTGACGGGCGAGCAGTTCCGCGAGTTGCGCATCGGTGAGCAACCCGAGCCGGACCGCAGCTTCGCCGAACCGCTCGTTCGGCTCCTGCACGTCGGCGATCATGTCGGTTTGCACCTCGTCCAGCACGCCGGCCTGACGGGCCAACGCCCCCAGCGGGCTGTCCGGGGGGGTGAGGTCGCACAGGGCTTCGCCGACGTCCCGGACCGCGATCGCCCCGCTGGCGCTGAGCCAGCGGGAGAACCGCCGGGCCGAGACCGCCGCGTGCAGCGTACGCTCCGCGGGAGTGAGCAGGCTGCGGACGACCACGCGGTTCCGACCGGTCTTCTTCGCTTCGTACATCGCCGCGTCCGCTTCGGCGAGCAGCTTGTCGGCGGCGTCCGGGGAGTCCGCGGGCACCGCCAAGGCCACGCCGAAGCTGGCGGTGCGTCTCCACGGCGACCCCGCCGACGGTGCGACAGGTCCACTCGACGGCTTCCCGCAACCGTTCCGCGACCGCCCGGGCGCCGGCCTCGGTGGGACGGGGGATCATCACGACGAACTCCTCCCCGCCGAATCGGGCCGGCACGTCCGTCCGCCGCAGCACCTGGGCGAACGCCCCGGCGACCGCCCGCAGCACGCGGTCGCCGACGGCGTGCCCGTAGGTGTCGTTCACCTGCTTTGAACCGGTCCACGTCCGCGAAGATCACCCCCACGGTGCTCGCCGTGCGGGCGCAGCTGGCGACCTCTCGGCGAAGCGCGTCGACCAGGTACGGCCGGTTGTACAGCCCGGTGAGCGAGTCGCGGAGGCTTTGCTGCTGGAGGTCGCGGTGCTCCTCCTCCAATTGACGGTGCCGCTCCGCGAGGGCGTCGGCCTCCACGGATTGGCGGGTCGCCAGTTCGGAGAGGTGCTCGTTCGCGGCGGCGAGCAGATCCGCCGGGCTGCCCATCGTGCCCAGATCGACCTCCAGCAGTCCTGCGGCGGCGTCGGTCCGTTCGCGGACCTGCTCCAGATAATGCGTCAGCGCTTGCCCTTCAGCCCGAACAGCGACGCCGGCGGCGTTTCGCAGGCGGCCCAGCGCCGGGCCCGGCGTCCGGTCCGCAGAAGTGATCGCCGACGGCGCTGGCCAGCGTCGCCATCCGGGCCAGCGGGGCCGCGGCGGCCGACAGCGAACCGCCCGCCCGGGCCGCTTCGAGCGCTTCCGGCGTGTCGTGGTGCCGGGCGACCGCGACGGCGAGGCGTTCCGGCAGGCCCCAGTTCGTCGCCAGCTCCCCGCCGACCGTGGCGTGGTCGAAGCCCCACGTCCGACCGCTCCCGGGCCAGCCGGGTCCTGCCGGGCCTGCTCCGCCGCTGTCCAACCGCCACGGTCTCCGCCGGGAAGGTCTTCAGCAGCGCCAACGTGCCCAGGTCGCACAGCAGACCGGCGAGGAACCGGTCCCCCTTCCCGTCCGCACGCTCACCGTCCGCCCCCGCCCCGGTCGCCCCCGCCCCGGTCGCCGCGGCGCCGGGCAGATCGCCGGCCAACTCCGCAGCCGCGGCCTGCACGACGCACCGCCGCCAATACGCCCGGTACGCGTCCGCCGTCTGCCCCACCTTCAACGTATCGTCCGACAGACTGAACGACAGCGCCAACGACACCACCCCGCCGGCCCCCAGCAGGGCGACCGCCCGATTGACCGTGGCGATCTCCCCGCGGAACCCGAAAAAGCTGCTGTTCGCCGCCTTCAACAGCCGGACCGACATCGCCGGGTCCGCGGCGATCAACTCCGCGATCTGACCGACGTCCACGTCCGGCGGCGGGACTCCTCCAGCAGCCGGACCGCCACCGCCGGCAGGCTCGGCAGACCGGGCGAGGTCAGCACGGACTCCATCGTCACCCGGCGCACCGGTCGGCGACGGCTCACGGCGTCCGCGGCGGTCACGGCGTCCGCGGCGTCCGGTCGGGTGGACTGCGGGCACGGGCGGGCGGCGGTCGGGCGGAGCGGGCGCGCACGCCGTGAACTCGGCCCGGGCGGTTCTCGCTGCCTCCGATCAGTCCTGAAGCGCCGGCGGGGCGTCGGAATCCCGACACGCGGTGCGGCAGATCGGATCATGCCGGCCGTGCCGCGGCCGGCGCCGGCCTGCCCCGGACGGTTTGGGGATCCGCAGCCCGCCGACGGCGATGCCGGGTTCCCGCCTCCCGGCGCCCCCGCCGGCTTCATCCCGGCTCGGCGGCCGCGAAGCGACTTCGCCAGATCCATCTCCAATCGCATCAGGCGTTGCCACACCTCCCAGGAGACGGTGCGGGGCGGCCCGCCGTGCGTCGGCGCCTGCGACGAATCGCCCCCGACTTCCAGCGCCGGCATCCCGCTCGCCCCGGCGCTGGATCCGCCCGCCGAACCGCCCTCGCTGGGCGTTTCCTCGGGATCGAGCGGTCCGGTCTGCCAGGAGCGCGACGCGATCAGGGGCGCCCCGCGGCCGGGCAGACCGTCTGGGAGGGCGTCCGGCAGGGCGACGAAGCGGGCGTCGGTCTCGGCGCTGTCCGTCAGCGCCGTCCGGATCTCCTCATGAACGAACCCCAGCAGGTCGCACAACTGGGCCCGCTGGACGAGGTCGAGACCGAGGGGAACCGGCGGCCGTTCCCCGGGCGCCAGGAACGGCGGGGTGCGGGCGGCGTCATCCAGCAGGCCGGGCACGGGGGGACGGAGCGGCGCGCCGTCCGCGGGTCTGTTCCGGGTCCTTGTCGCCGGAACCGTCGCCGGAACCGGCGCCGGCGTCGGTCAGACCCGCCGCCCGGTTTCGCACGTCCGCGGCGAGCCGGTCCAGTTCGTCCCGGTCCCCGTACGCCAGCAGGCACCGGCCCACGGAGATCTGATCGCCCGGCCGCAGCACCCGGGCGCTGATCGGGCGCCCGTTCACCCGTGTTCCGTTGGTGCTTTCCAGGTCCGTCAGGATGACCCGCCCGCCGTCCTCCTGCACTTTGGCGTGGAACCGGCTGACGCGTTCGTCGTTCAGCCGCACCGAGTTCTCGTCCTCCCGCCCGATGGTGATCGGCGTGGCGAGATCGCGGAACGTCACGCCCCGCTCCAACCCCTCCAACACCTGTAGGGTGATCTGGGCCATGGGACGGCGGCCGTGAGTGGAGCGGGGAAGGGCAAGATCGGTCGACATTCCTCCCCGGAAACGGAATTGGGAGAGGCGGGGGGCCAAACTACCGCATTCCATCCGATCGTCGAAAGACGATTTTTCCCGACGCCGACCCGCGACGGAGGTTGGAGAGTCAGATCATAGCCCACCGGCCCGAACCGGGGACTGTTCAAACACCACGTACCCCGGTTCGGAGAATCCGCAGCGTTCGTAGACGGTCTGGGCGGCGCGGTTGTCCCGTTCGACGTACAGCCGCAGCGCCGCCGCCCCGGCGTCGATCGCCGCGGCCCGGGCGTGGCCCAACAGCCTCCGGAACACGCCCCGCCCACGGTGGTCCGGGTGCACGTAGACGCTTTGGATCCACCAGATCGCCCCGTTCCGCCAGTCGCTCCATTCCCAGGTGATCATCAGGCAGCCGATCGGCGGACCGTGCGGCGCCGGATCCGGACGGGCGACGAAATATCGCCCCTTCGCCGGGTCCGTCAGCGCCGCGGTCACCCCGGCGAGCACCACCTCCGGGTCCAGCGCCTTCGATTCGGTCTCCGCGGCGAGGCGCACGTTGAACTCCGCGATCGCCCCCGCATCCTCGGGCGCCGCCGGGGCGATGCGATACGCGGGCGCGTCCGTCACTCGGCCGGGCTCCCGGCGGCGTCCGACGTGGCGGCGTCCGGGGTGGCGGCGTCCGGGGTGGCGGCGTCCGGAGCGGCGGGGCCGGGCGGAGCGAGGGGCACGGTCCAGGGTTGGGCGGCGTCGGCGGCCCGCAGGTCCGCCAGCAGGGCGGCGATCTGCCGATGCACGGCTTGTGTCTGGCGGACGATCAGGATGCCGTTGAAACACTGTAGCGTGCCGCCCTCCCCGTCGAACTCCAGCCACCCGCCGCCGTCTTCGAGGCCGCCGGTGGAGTTCATGATGACTTCGACCAGTCGCTTCTCCGCGAATTTGACCACGTCGGCCGGCGTCGGTTCGACGGGCGGATCCGGCTCGCAGGCCGCGCACCGGGGAGCCGTCACCAGGGGCGTCGATTGCATGACGCCCATGCTGCTGACCATCGGCTCCGGCGTCAGGCACTCCAATAGCGCCGCCGCCCGCCAATCCGCCTCCGAAAACACCCACGGCCCCGCCGCTTCGAGCAGGTCGCGGACGCGGTAGACGCGGGTGACCAGGTACTCGTCCGCGTAGTCCTGCGTCGTGATCTTGAGGACGCCGTCGACGACAAGGTAGGTCAGCGGCACGTCGTTCACGGACCCCAGCAGGAGGTTCAGGGCGCTGCGCAACTTGATCCCTTCCAGTTCCGGCGGGTCCTCAATCGGCAGGTCCCGCAGGTCGACCCCGACGGGGTCCAACCGGGCGGCGTCCGGGAGGATGACGACCCCGGAGGCGACCTCGAAGTGGTCCAACGCTTCGGCCAAGGTGTCGCCGGGGCGGAGGGGGGAAAGGTCCACCCGCCGGGCGTCCAGGAGCGCTTCCAGCTCCGCGACGGACCGGGGGCGGGGGGCTTCGGCGGCGGCGTCCCCCGGCGGGACCAGCAGGCAGGCGAGCAGCAGCGGGGCGGCGGTCATTCGGTCGGCTCCAGGTCGGGCGCTGCCGTCGCCTCAGAGGCGGCGGCGGTCGGGGGAACGGTCGGCAGGTCGGTGGGCACGGTCCAGGGTTGGGCGGCGTCGGCGGCCCGCAGGTCCGCCAGCAGGGCGGCGATCTGCCGATGCACGGCTTGTGTCTGACGGACGGTCAGCAGACCGTTGAAGAACTGGATCGACCCGCCGTCGCCGTCGATCTCCTCCCACCCGCCGCCGTGGCCGAGGCCGCCGGTGACGGCTTGAAGCAGCTCGATCAACTGTTGCTCCGCGGCGGCGGAGACCTGCAGCGGGGTCCGTGGCGGTCCCGTCGGCACGCGGAAGCCGGGGCAGAGTGTCATCCCCTCCGGCGGAGTCGCCGCGGTCGGGCCCGGATCGAAACAGGGGATCCTCGGACCGTTGATATATTTTTGGAAAACCTCCGACTCCGGCCAGCGGGCGACGGCCCACGGCCCGGCCGCCTCCAACAGGTCCCGCACCGCGTAGGTGCGGGTCGTGAGGAACTCGTCTGCGTAGTCTTGCGTGGTGATCTTGAGGATGCCGCCGTCGTTGATGATCGTCAGCGGCTCGTCAGTGACCATGGCGAGCAGTTCCTCGAACGCCATTCGGGCCGGGAACCGCCCGGCGGGCAGGTTCGGCGGGTTCTCGATGAGGAAGTCACTGTGGTTGAGTCCCAACCAATCCAGCCGCGGGGTGTCCAGCAGCACGAGTTGGCCGGGCAGCAATCCTTGGACGGCCTCAGCGAGGCTGTCGCCGGGCTGCACGTCCATGTCGACGGCGAGCGGGGCGTCCAACGCCGCCTCCAACGCCGCGACGGCCTGCGCCGCAGGCCGGCCCCGTCAGCGGCGCAACGTCCGACGGACCGTCCTGCGGGACCAGCAGGCAGGCGAGCAGCAGCGGGGCGGCGGTCATTCGGTCGGCTCCAGGTCGGGCGCTGCCGTCGCCTCGGAGGCGGCGGCGGTCGGGGGAACGGTCGGCAGGTCGGTGGGCACGGTCCAGGGTTGGGCGGCGTCGGCGGCCCGCAGGTCCGCCAGCAGGGCGGCGATCTGCCGATGCACGGCTTGTGTCTGACGGACGGTCAGCAGACCGTTGAAGAACTCGATCGACCCGCCTTCGCCGTCGATCTCTAGCCACCCGCCGCCATAGTTGACGCCGCCGGTGACGGTTTGGATGTGCTCGATGAGCGGAATTTTGCGCTGACGCTCATCTCGAACGGCGTCAGCGGCGGATCGGGGATCTCCGCCTCGTTCCGAACGGTTGCCGGCACTTCGAGCATTGAGGTGATGACGCCGCTATGCCCACCGCTACTAAACCTCACTTGGTCCACCTGACTGCGGGCGACTGCGGCCCACGGCCCGGCCGCCTCCAACAGGTCTCGCACGGCGTAGGTGCGGGTCGTGAGGAACTCGTCCGCGTAGTCCTGCGTGGTGATCTTCAGGACGCCGTCGACGACAAGGTAGGTCAGCGGCTCGTCGTTCACGGACTCCAGCAGGAGGTTCAGGGCGCTGCGCAACTTGATCCCTTCCAGTTCCGGCGGGTTGTCAATCGTCAGGTCCCGCAGGTCGATCGCCGCCACATCCAGTCGGGCGGCGTCCGGGAGGATCCTGATCTGGTGGATCATCGCGAGTCGGTGGAGCGCCTCGGCGAGGGTGTCGCCGGGGCGGAGCTTCGGCTCGGTCCGCAGCGGGACGTCCAACGCCGCCTCCCACTCCGCGACCGTCCGGGGGCGGGGGGCGTCCGGCGCGGGGGGCGCGTCCTGCGGGACCAGCAGGCAGGCGAGCAGCAGCGGGGCGGCGAGCATGGCGTGCTTCACTTCACGTCGGAGGAGAACGTCGGAGCAGAACGAGGCGGAGAGGCGGAACCGTCACCGGCCGCTGCGGTCGCGCCACTGGTCGGTGACGTCCGCCCGGGCCTTCACGTATTGATCGAAGAACCCTTTGCCGTCCGGCTTGGCGAGGCCCAGGAACAGTTTTTCGCCCAACGGCGGACGCAACAGCGCCGTACCCCGCAGCGGCACGCCGGGCACCGGGGCGAGCACCACCCGGGCGGTGCGCTCGCCGCCGAGCCTTTTGTACAGATCCTCCGCGGCCCCGCCGTCCCGTCGGTCCTCCGCGCCGACCAGCATCAGGAAGGCGATGTCCGCATTGTCGTTCGCCAACTGCCGCAGGATGCGGCCGGGGTTCAGCCCGGGCACGGACTCCTCCGGCGACAGCAACGCCACGGCGCGCACGTCCTGCCCGGTGGGGGTGCGGAAGGCGGGGTCCGGGGCGTCGAGCAGCGGTTTCTTGTTCCAATCCGCAAAGGTGAACAGCAGGGCCGCGGGGGCGGCGTCCTCCGCGGCCAGGATGCCCAGCTTGCGAATGTTGAGCTGCTTTTTCTGGTGCAGGTCCAGGGCGAGCAGTTTGACCGCTTCCAGATCGAACGCCACGACGGCTTTGTAATCGTTGGGTCGCATCGCTTCGCCGGTCTCCGTGCGGCCGTTGCGGGCGGCCTCGCCGTGCTTGCGGAGGTCCGGGGCGAGCACCGCGTAGCCCTGCTTTTCGAGGTGTTCCGCCAGCGACTGCCAGTTCTTGCGGTTGCCCTTGTCGCCGTGCAGCAGCAGGATCACCGGCGTCTCCTCGCCGCCGCCGTTGGGCTGGTAGACCTCCACCGGCAGGGTCCAGCCGTCGGCGGTGCCGATCAGTTCGGTGCGTCCGGCGGCCTGGGCCGGGACGGCGGCGACCAGGGCCGCGGCGACCAGGGCCGCGGCGAGCGGCTTGACAGAGATCAACCGGGCGGCAATGAACCGAGCGGGGGGAAACGGGGCGGATAGGCGACGCATGACGATCTCCGGCGGGCTCTCGGGCGGACGCCCCCATGGTACGGGGGGCCGAAGCCCGCACAACGGGCTCGGGGGCGGGCGGGGGAACGAGCGGGGGCGGTTGCCCGCCGCCCGCCCGCAAGGTTCCCGCACGCAGTTCGTGCGCACGGCACGGGGGGCTGACGCCCCCGCGCTCGCCTCCCGTTCGCCCTCACCCCGCTCCCAACGCCGCGGCGACGTGGGCGATGGCGGCGTCTTCGGCGTCGCTGATCTGCGGGCCGACGTCGTACAGGCCGCCCGCCGCCTCCGCGATGCCGCGGGCGAACGCCACGGCGTCCGCCACGAAGCGCGCGGCGTCCCCGTCGGGCTCCCCGTCCAACGCCTCGCGGACCGCCCGCCAAGCGGCGTCGGCTCCGCCGGTCAGCACCGCTTCGCCGGCCGCTTCCGTGGCGGCGTCCAGCGTTTCCGCGTCCGCCGACAGCCGACCCAGCGCCGCGGTGAACAGCGGGCCGTAGGCGTCCCCGCCGCCGGGATTGCCCGCTTCCAGTTGCGTGCGGAACCGGCCGATCTCCGCGGCGTCCAGCGACCCGTCCGCGGTCGCCACGGCGAAGAAGGCCAACGCGGGGGCCGTCGCGAGCGGGTCAGACGAGAGCGGGCCGGACGAGAGCGGGTCGGACGAGAGCGGGTCGGACGAGAGCGGGCCGGACGAGAGCGGGTCGGGGGCGGTCATCGGTTCACCATGTCGCCGCCGCCCCGCCGCGGCAAGCGGAGCCGGGCGCTCCGACCAGAAGAACCTAGTCCCGCCGCACCCCGTCCGGCTCCGCCCCGCCGGCGAGCCAGTCGTACAGCGCGCCGAACCGGCGGGCGATCACCGGCCAGGCGAACTCCGCTTCCACCAACGCGCGGGCGGCCCGGCCGCGGGCGGCGCGGTCGGCGTCGGGCTCCGCGACCAGCGCCGCCAGACCGGTTCGCACCGATTCGACCGTCGGTTCCACCCGCAGCGCCCCGCCGCGGTCGAAGCCGGCGGGCAGATTGCAGGCGTCGGTGAGGATCGTCGGCAGTTCGTAGGCCCACGCCTCCAGCGCCGCGACCGGCATTCCCTCGCTGTGGGAGGGCAGGATGAAGCCGCTCGCCCCCGCCAGCGCCGCCGCCTTCCGCTCGCCGAACGCCGGGCCGTAGAACCCGATCGCGTCCGCGTCCCCCGTCGGCCGACCGTCCGGGCCGCAGAGGCCGAGCGCGGCGGCCCGCGTCTTCAACGCCTCGTCATGCCCGCCGTCGTCCCAGCCGAGCACCGCGACGTGCCAGTCGCGGGCCTGCGGTTCCTGTTTCAACAGGTCCGCCCAAGCGTCGATCAGCAGATCCAGCCCCTTCTTCGGATGAAGTCGGCCGAGGAACAACAGGACCCGCCGCCCGCTCGCCGTGGGCGCCGACCCGCCGGCCGGACCCGGTTCGTCCCAGGGCGGGGGCCGCTCGGGGCGGGGGGCGTCGGGGGAGACGCCGTTGGGGATGACGAGGATCGGGGCGGCGACGCCGTAGGCGCGGGCGGCGTCGGCCTCCGCCTCGGCCAGGGCGTGCAGGCAGCCGGCGCCGGCGAGGTGCCGACGCTCCGCCAGCCACCACGCGAGGCGCTTCTTCCCCCGGCTTCGCCGGACCGCCCACGGGTCGAGCATCCCGTGCGGCGACACGACCCAAGGTCGCCCGCTCCGCCGCCCCCACGCCGCCGTCGCCGCGGAACTGTGATGCCACAGCCCGTGCGAATGGACGACGTCCGGGGCCAGTTCGTCCAGCCGTCGATCCAGCCCGGGCGCGTATCCCCAGGCGCCGTGCGTGACCCGCGGCCCACGGGGGGCGAACGCCTCCCCGGCGACCGGCCGACCGTGCAACAGGTCCACCGCGGCGGCGTCTGTGTCGAAATGTTCGTCCCGCACGCTGAGGACGTGCGGCGGGCGGTCGAGCGCCGTCAACGCCCCCGCGAGGTCCAGAATCACCGACGCCAACCCCCCGCCGGCCCGGCTGACCGACCGCGTGACCATCGCCACCCGCGTCGGCTCGTCGGTGTCGGGCGCCCGCGTCGGCTCGCCGGTGTCGGGCGTCCGCGTCGGCTCGCCGGTGTCGGGCGCCCGCGTCGGCTCGTCGGCGTCGGGCGCCCGCGTCGGCTCGCCGGTCATGCGGGTCTTGGGTCACGGGGTTTCCGCGGCGTGCGCGTCGGTCGGGGACGCAGCGCCCGGGCGGGGTTGCCGGCGACGATCATTCTCGGCGGCACGTCCTTCGTCACCACCGCCCCCGCGGCGACGACCGCCCCGGCGCCCACCGTCACCCCCGGCAGCAGCACGGCCTTCGCCCCGACCCACGCCTGATCCTGCACGGTGATCGGCCCGATGACGAGGTCGAAGCTGGGCCGGGCGTAGTTGTGCCCGCCGGTGCACAGATACGCCCCCTGCGACACGCAGACCGCCTCGCCGAAGGTGACGGGGGCGAGGTTGTCGATCCACACCTCCTCGCCGATCCAGCAGTGATCGCCGACGGTCAGATTCCGCGGGTCCTTGATCCGGACCCGCGGTTTGACGACCACGCCCACGCCCACGGTCGCCCCGAACGCCCGCAGCACCAGGGTTTTCAAACGGGAGAACGGCAGCAGCCCGCTGTCCAGCACCAGCCCCCCGATCGGCCACCACGTCGCCCACCACAGCAACCCCGGCCGCAATTGATCCTCCGGTCGGCGGTAGCCGGCAAGGTCCTGAACCGCCCCCGGGGCGGGGGAGCCCGGCGCTTGGGCGGGGGCGTCAGGCGGAGCGTCCGGGGCGGGCGACATGAACGCAGTGTGCCGCATCCTCGCCCGTTCGGCGAACCGTCAGCCGGCCGGCGGCGTCGGGGCGTTCGAGCCGCCCGGCTCTTCAGGGATTTCCGGAAGCGTCTCCGGCAGGTCTTCGACCCGCACCACGAGCCGCTTCCCGAGCGCCGCGGCGATCCGTTCGAGCGTGCGGACGGTGGGGTTGCGGTCTTCGTTTTCCAACCGCGACAGCGACGACTTCTGCATCCCGGCTTTGGCGGCGAGGTCGGTGAGGGAGACGCCGGCGTCGGTGCGGAGGGACCGCATCAGAGACATGCTGCCGCGGAGCGGAATCCCATCACCGCGAGACTGTTTGAACAGGAGTTCATCGCCCTGACGAATGAGGTCCGGCTTTTCAAGTTCAATCTCCGCCCGGATCCGCTCGTGCTCCGCACGGACCTCCGGGGACCGAACGTATGTGAGCAGACGCTCCCGCTCCTCCCTGCTAGGAGTTGAAGGGGCGGAGCGGGGTGATGTCGCGGCGGCGGGCATGAAATCGGTCGCGGCGTCAGGGAGCGTCGAAGGCGGTGACAGGGTAGATCATTCCGCCCGGCAGACGGTCGTAGGGGACGCAGAGGTGACGTCCGTCGGGCGTGTAGCCGTACATCATCGGCCGGCCGCTCTTCCCGCTTTTTTTGCGGCCGGTCGGCTGATCGAAAACGGCTTCCACATCTTCCGGCGTCAGGCCGCGGTGAGCGATGTGGTCGACGTTCCCGCCGGGATCGTAGTCCCAAAGGATCTGGTTCCGAGACATATTCGAGGAGTGTGCGAAGGTCGAGGGATGTGCATGGCGGCGTAACCTGATTTTGAGTCTGAAGAGCCACCCGGCGTGCGGGTAGCGAAAAGTTGCCTAAGCGGCGTGCCTAGAGTGGCGAGTCGCCACCATACCCGCTGTTGCTTTTCATGTCAACGACCCCTGCCCCGCCCCCGTTTCCCCCGCCGCGGGGCTTGCCGGTATCCTGCCCGGCCCTCGCCCGCCGCCCGCTTCCGGGAACCGAATCCGATGTCCGACGCCCCCCCCGCCCCCGTCGCCGACCAGGCTGATTCTTCGTCCGCCGCCGGCGGGGGGAACATCGAGTCGCACCTGCACGAATCCCGCACCTTCGCTCCGCCGGAGGCCTTTTCGCAGGCCGCCCACATCAGCAGCGAAGCGGAGTATCAGGCGCTCTGGAACCGCGCCAAGGACGACCCGGAGGGGTTCTGGGGCGAACAGGCCCTCGATCTGCTCACCTGGGACACCGACTTCGCCGCCGTCCGGCGCGGGCGAGATGCCGGACACGGAGTGGTTCGTCGGCGGCAAGTTGAACGCGACCGTCCAGTGCCTCGATCGACACCTGACCGGCCCGCGCAAAAATAAAGCGGCCATCGTTTGGGAGGGCGAGCCCGGCGACGTGCGGACCCTCACCTATCTGCAATTGCACCGCGAAGTGTGCAAGTTCAGCAACGTGCTGCGGGGCCTGGGCGTGGAGGCGGGCGACCGGGTGACGCTCTATATGCCGATGATCCCCGAACTGGCGATCGCGATGCTGGCCTGCGCCCGGATCGGGGCCGTGCACAGCATTATCTTCGGCGGGTTCAGCGCGGACGCCGTCGCCGACCGGAACAACGACGCCGGCGCCAAGGTGATCGTCACCGCCGACGGCGGCTGGCGACGCGGCAAGGAGATCCCCCTCAAAGCCGCCGTCGACGAGGCTCTTGAAAAGAGCCCGACCGTGCAGAAAAGCGTCGTCGTGCGTCGCACCGGCGGGGACGTGACGATGACGCCCGACCGCGACCTGTGGTGGCATGAACTCATGGAGAACGTCCTCCGCCGACTGCCCCGCCGTGCCGGTCGACAGCGAACACCCGCTGTTCATCCTGTATACCTCCGGCAGCACCGGCAAACCCAAGGGCGTGCGGCACGGGACCGCCGGCTATTTGCTCGGGGCACAGCTCACCAGCAAGTGGGTGTTCGACCTGAAGGAGGAGGATACCTACTGGTGCACCGCGGACATCGGCTGGATCACCGGGCACAGCTATATCGTCTACGGCCCGCTCGCCAACGGGGCCACCACCGTCATGTACGAGGGCGCCCCCAACTGGCCGGACCCGGGGCGGTTCTGGGAGCTGGTCGAAAAGCACCGCGTCAATATCTTCTACACCGCCCCGACGGCGGTGCGGGCGTTTATCAAATGGGGCGACGAGTGGCCGGCGCAATACGACCTCTCCTCCTTGCGCCTGCTGGGCAGCGTGGGCGAGCCGATCAATCCCGAAGCCGTGGATGTGGTATCACGAGAAGATCGGCGGCGGCCGCTGCCCGATCGTCGATACCTGGTGGCAGACCGAAACCGGCGGGATCATGATCTCCCCCCTGCCCGGCGTCACGCCCACCAAACCCGGCAGTTGCACCTTCCCCCTGCCCGGCGTGGTGCCGAAGATCGTCGACGAGCAGGGCGAGGAAGTCCCCGACGGCGAGGGCGGATTACTCGTGATGACGCAGCCCTGGCCGCACATGCTCCGCACGCTGCACGGCGATCACGAGCGGTTCAAAGAGGTCTACTTCGGCAAGTTCCCCGGCATTTATTTCGCCGGCGACGGCGCCCGCAAGGACGAAGACGGCTATTACTGGGTGCTGGGCCGGGTGGACGACGTGATCAACGTCTCCGGCCACCGCCTGAGCACGATGGAGGTCGAGAGCGCCCTGGTCTCCCACGACGCCGTCGCCGAGGCCGCCGTCGTCGGCTTCCCGCACGAATTGAAGGGTGAGGGCATCTGCTGTTTCGTGACCCCCAAGCGTGAACCGAGCGACCCCGAAGCCCTCCAGAAAGAGCTCATCGCAGCACGTCCGCACCCAGATCGGCGCCCTGGCGACCCCGGACCAAATCCGCTTCGCCGCCGCCCTCCCCAAAACCCGCAGCGGCAAGATCATGCGGCGGTTACTCCGAGACATCGCCGCGGGCCGCGAAACGACGGGGGACACGTCGACGCTGGAGGATTACACCGCGGTGGCGAGCTTGCGGGGGGAGAAAGTATGAGCCAAAAGAGTGTCTTGGCCGCGGCTGTTTCGGGACAGACGACCGGCAGGTGTGCCCTGTGCTTCTCATTCGGAGGCTTGGAGGAGAGTCACATCATCCCCAAAGGCGTCTACCGGTGGCAGAAGAAGACGGCGGGAACTCCATATCTGCGTTATGCTGAAGAGCCAAACAGAAGGGCTCAGGACGGGCTGAAGATGCCTCTACTCTGTCGGGCCTGCGAGCAAAGATTTAACGATCTGGAGACGCCCTTCTTCAACGGGATTTTTCACCCTCATCACAATTGTGAGAGTGTTGGACTGGAGTATGGCGCATACCTTCACGACTTCCTGACATCCGTCTCATGGCGGGTGCTGGAACGCCACTTCCGCGCAGGACTGGATCCGAGTTTCCCTGGAAAAACACGCAGGGCAACGGCTGCAGCTCGCGGGCATTGGCGGCGATACCTATCTGGGAAAGTGGATGCACCCGGTCCGCACGAACAGCACCTAATACCTCTCGATATTATCCTCGCCGCGGGAACGCCATTGCCCCCGGGGAGTCGTAAGTTTCTGATGCGGGTCACGATGGTCAGTACTCGGGCCTACGGTGAATCCTTCTACACAATGGCAAAGATGGGGCGGCTCCTCAGCGTAGGGATTTGCAACCCGACTGATGACGATCACTGGGCAGGTTCTCGCGTCGAGCAGGACCAGGGCAGCACGCTCTTCAATAAAATCACAGTCCCAGATTGGCTCTACGATTGGATAGTCCAGGGAACGGCTTCCTGCCGTATGGCTGGTGCGAATCTATCTGCTCGGCAGAGAAAGGTCATAGAAGATCAGGTGCGACGCGATCCGGCGCGGTATCTGGACTCGGAGACTTTCACCGCACAACAACTGGAGGCTGACGAGGGTTAAATATGTCCTCTCGGTGGGCGGGTGGCCTGGGCGGGCGGGTGGCCGGGGTGGGGGATGAACTTCAAGCTCGGGTGGCCGGGGTCGGCCCGCGGGGGCGATGACGGCCTCGCCCGCGTCGCCGGGCCGCCCCCGGAACGAACGGGGGACGACGCACCGCGGGGACCGGACGCCGTGCTGCCGGGGTCGGGCGGAGTCGCGGCGAGAGGGCGTCGCCGCTCGCCCCCGCCACGACTCGACGCTGCGGACGCCGGCGTTCGCCTCGCCGGCCACCTCGACGTCCCGCAGGCCCGGCCCGAGGTCGGACTGGTCGCACAGCAGCAGAGCCCCGGCCTTCTGATGCTTGCCGGCGGCGACGTTTTGCCGCCGCGTCGTCGCTTCGAGCGCCGACCGCTCTTCGCCGGTCAGCTTCAAGACGTATCGCTTGTTCATCACGGGTCTCCGTGAAGGGAACGGGTTCCGACCGGAGAGGATGCCAACCCGCAGCCGACCCTGTGACTCTGCACTAGCGGGCGATTCTCTTGACCGGGGTTTTCCGTCCGGATCTCGGGCTGCTCGCTGATCTACCGCCGGCCGCGGAGGGTTTGGATGCCGGCTTCGGGCGGTTTGGGGCCGCGGGCGTCGGGTAGGGCGGGCAACGAGAGTTCCGCGGGGTGCAGGCCGAACAGCGCGGCGGCGGCGGCGGTCTCCTGCGTGCTCAGCCGGGCGCCGCGGAGGCGCTTGCCGCCGTCGCTCATTTGGACGTAGCCGTTGTCCAGCCACAGCGTGGCGACCGGGCGACCGTCGGCGGTCAGCCGGATTTGGAACCGCACGCTCCGCGGATCGCCGGGGGCCGGCTTCCAACGGGGCTCCATCGCGGCCAGCCACCCTTCGATGCCCATCAGCAGGTCCGGGTCCGAGGCGATCACCGGTCGCCGGGCCTGATTCGCCCGCCGTGGGTCGAAGGCGAAGGCGTCCTCGATCTGCACCGCATCCACCCGGCTCAGCGGCATCGCCGCGGCGGCGTTCCGCGGGGTCCCGCCGCAACCGAGCAGGGCGCCGCAACAGAGCAGGGCGCCGCAGCCGAGCAGGGCGCCGCAGCCGAGCAGCGCACCGCCCCACAGCGTCGCGGCGAGCCGCGTCGGGGAGAACAGCAGGCGGGGCGTCGACGTCATCGCACATTCGTTTCGGGCGCAGCGAACCGCCCGGGTTCTGTCAGAACCCGGGCGGCGCGGCTAGAGCGAAACGCGAGTCCTGGCTCACGTCATCCATTCATGTCGCGAACGACCGTCACTTCACCAACTGGGGGACCTTCGTTTGCACGTCGCGGATGTCCGGGTTGACGGCGACGACGCGGCCCTGTCGGTCCGCCAACAGCATCGTGGGCAGGTTAACGACGCCGAAGTAGGTCGCCGCGGGGCCGTTGAAGCCGCCCGGCTCGTAGGCGACCGGGAAGGGCACCTTGTTTTCTTGGACGTACGCGGCGATCGGGTTGGGGGTGTCGTCCACGTTCACGGCGATGATCTGCAAGCGTTCGCCGTATTTTTCATGCAGGTCCTTCAGGACCGGGAGGTTCTGCTGGCAGGGCTTGCACTCCGCGTTCCAGAAGGTCAGCAACGTGACCTTGCCGCGGGTGTCGCGTTCGGTGAGCGTGCTGCCGTCGCGGGTGGGCAGCTTGAACTCCAACGGCTTGCCCTCCAGGTTCAGCCGCCGCAGCGCCCCGGCCGCCTTCTGGCCGAGTTGGCTTTTCGGGAAGGTTTGGGCGATCCGGCGGTAATAGTCCGCGGCGTCTTTGAGTTCGCCCCGCTGCTCCGCCTCCATGGCAAGTTCGATCAGGAACGTGCCGGACTCGTTCGCCTGCGGGTAGTTCTTGACGAAGCCCTCGCGGGCGGTCTGCCACCACTTCTCAAAGGCGTCCAGGTCGGCCTGTTTGGGATCCGCTCCCAGCGGCGCCCGCCGCTCGCCCCAGCCGACGAACAGCGCCCGCTGATCGATCAGCGGGACCGCCTCCTTCGCCTCAGCGGCGGCCAGCTTGCGGAGCTTCGCCAATTCGGCCTGCGCGAACGTCGCGTCGATCCACTCGTTCAAAAACAGGCCGTGGAACGTGTCCGCCTGGGTCGTCAGCCAGAACGGGCGGTCGTCGCCTTTGTCGACCTTGAACAGCTCCCGGTGCACCTTGAGCATCTTGGCGGCGTGGTCCAGATGCTTCGCCTTCGGGGCGTCCTGGGCCGGGCGGGCGGCGTTCAGGTCGGCCAGTTCGCCCAGCAGTTCGGCGACCTTCGGATCCAATCCCTCGCCGCCGCCGGGGATCTCCCTGAACGCACTGACCGGCTGAATCAGCGGGCCGCCGAGCACGATCCGGCCGTCGCCGTCGATCGGCGTGGGGATCGTGGTCAGTTTCCAAACGGAGGTCTCCGCCCGATCGCCGACGCGGACCATCTCCGAGAGGCTGACGATCCCCATCGTTCCGCCGGGGACGTTCAGCAGGGCGTTGGAGTTCTCCACGACCTCCAGTTCGCCGCGGCTGCTCTGGCCGGGCAGGATCAGGCCGGGCTGTCCGGGGTTGACGCTTTGGAAGGTGGGCTTGGCCTGGAGCATCTTGGAGCCGGCCCGCATCGCCTTCAGTTGAGCCGCGGGATCGGCGAGTTTCGACATCACGTCGTCGCGGATCTTGTCGTCCACGCCCAGCGAGCGGAGGTCCGCATCGGTGACCAGCACGGTTTGGAGCATCGCGGCGTCGCCCTCGATCACGGCCTCGGCGGCGACGGCGGCGGCTTCGGCGGCGCTGATCCGCTTCCAGCGATCCACCGTCAGGTCCCCGTCCGCGTCCACGCCCCACTTCGTCCCGCCGAAGTTGACCCAGCGGAAGTTGTTGCTCAGCACGACGGGTTCGCCTCTGGCGTTCTTCTGCGCCCCGTCGGCGTCCCACTCCCGATACACCTCCATCCCTTGGTTGTAGTAGATGAACAGCTCGATCGTGTTGTCGCCGTCCACGTCCAGGATGCGACGCAGGGTCTGCCCCTGCGGGCCCTCGACGACGTACCCGCTGTCCCCGCCCTGCTGGGTCTCCGTCACCTTGCACTGGTCCCACTGCGTCTCGGGCGGGGTTTCGATCTCCACGCCCGGCCCGCCGGCCACCTTGGGCTGATAGATGGAGAAGATGGTCGACGCCGGCGGGGCGGCGTGGGCGACGGCCCCGACCATGGGGGCGGCGGCGGCGAGGACCGCGGCGGTCGCCCACCGGCGTGCGGTTGCCCGGCGTGCGGTTGCCCGGCGTGCGGTGGTCCGGCGGGGAGGCACGCCGGGTCGGGCGGAACGTCGCGGCGAGGTCGGGACGGCGGGGCGAGACATGGCGGCGGGGCGGGGGGTGAAACGACCGACGGCCAGTCTAGGTCGGCGCCCGCGCACGGGTCACCGCCTGTTTGGCCGCTTGCCGGTTCCATCGACCCGCCGGCGCCGCCGACGTTCGCCCGTCAGCGGTAGGGATCACGGCCGGCGGACAACGCCGCCGCCGCCGCCTTCAGATCGGACCAATCCGAAGGGTTCGCCAGTGAATACACCAGCCGGGGCAGGCTGTCGGGCGGATCCGCGACCGCCCAGCCCCGCCCGATCCGCCGCACCGGCGCCGCCGTCAATCTGCCCGGAGTCGCCGCTCCCGCCGGGAACCGGGCGATCGTCACGGTCGCGCCCGCCGCCAGTTCCTCCGCGACCGTTCCGCCCGTCGCCCGTCCGCCGGGGACGACTTCTTTGACCACGGCCCGCACGCCGTCGCCGGACCGGGCGAGGACTTCCAGCAGCGCCAAGGCGTCCGCCCGGGCGAACTGCACGCGGTTGAGGGTCGGCTCGTTGGATTGGGTCGCCGCCAGCGTGCCCAGCAGCGCCGCCCACACGACCGCGATCGTCGCGATCGCCGGCCACGCCCACCGCGGAGTGTCGGGCCGCCCGCTTGCCGGTTCGGCGGTCGCCGGTTCGACAAGTACAGGGTCGGCGGTCGCCGGTTCGGCGGTCACAGGGTCGGGGCGAGGGTGACGGCGCTCAGGTCGGCGTCGAAGGCGGTGGCGAAGGTCGTTTCGAAATCGTACAGCCCGGCGAAGTCCTCCGGCCGGTCGCCGTCGCACTTGCACAGTTCGCCGCGGTCGACCAGTTCGAACACGATCCGGCCGACGTCGTCGGTGCTTTTCACGCCCCACTGGCTCAGCACCGTGCGGGCGAGCCCGCCGAATTGGGCGGCGGCCAACGTGCGGAAGCCGTCGCACAGTTCCGCCGCGGTGATGTGCCGGCCCGGCCGGCCGTCCCGGTTCGGACTGCGAGCGGCGTGGCGTCGATCGGCGGCGCCCTCCGGACCGGCGGCGGGCAGGTCGTCCTGGACCTGTTGCAGGGCCTCAAACACGAACAGGTACGCCTCCCGGGAGTACGGGCGGGGCGTGTCGTCGGGCCGTTCGGCGGGGCGGTTCATCGCGGGACGGCGGGCGGTGGGGGAGGAGCCGCGGCGATGGTAGCGGAGTCCCGCCGCGGGGCGACAGGCCGGCTCCGAAGAGCGACCCGTCGCGCCGGTCCCCCAGCGGTTTCGTCACCGGTTCAAGAGCAGTTCAGGACCGGTGCGCAGCAGTTCAAGACCGGTGCGCACCTGATGCGAACCCGGTTCAGGCCCGGTTCAGATCGCAGACGAGGGCTTCGATCACCGGCGGGACGGAGGTGTTCCGGGCGACCTGGGCTTCCGCTTCGCTGAGCCGATCCAGCGCCGCGGCGGCCCGTTCGAGCCGCTCGTCGGCGGAGCCCCGTTCCTGGGGAGACCGGCCTTCGGCGAACGCTTCGGAGAGTCCGGCGAGGCGGTCGCGGTACAGGTCCGCGCAGAAGGCGAACACCCAGGCCGCCGCCGCCCGCTGGGAGGGGGCGTCGGACCCGGCGGCCTCGACGGCGCCGACCACCGCCTTCGCCGCCGCCACCGGTCCGCCGCGGCCGACGTGCTTGCGAACCACCTCCCGCAACCCCCGCACCGCCGGGTCCGCCAAGCGGCTCGCGGCGTCCAGGCTGCCCCGCGACAAGCGGGCGACCTGCTCGGCTTCGGCGGGGCTTTCCGCGAGCCCCTGATCGAGCAGCAGCGCCGCCACGTCCGCGTCCGGCAGCGGGCCGAACCGCACCGTCTGACACCGCGACCGGATCGTCGGCAGCAGCGATTCGGGCCGGTCCGACAGCAACATCAGCGCCGCCCCGGCGGGCGGTTCTTCGAGCGTTTTGAGGAAGGCGTTCGCCGCTTGCGAATTGACGAGATCCGCGTCCTCCACGATCGCGATTCGACGCGGCGACAGCGCCGGCCGGCGGGAGAGTTCGTAGCACAGCCCGCTGGAGCCGCGGTCCTCCTTGTCGCCGACGAAGGCGGCGAGGGGGATCTCGCGTTTGCCCTCCGGCAGACGGACGCGGTGCAGGTCCGGATGGGTGTCCGCCGCGGCGCTGACGCAGGCCTGGCAGGCGCCGCACGCCTCTAATTCGTCGTCCGGCGTGCGGGTGCACAGCAGGCAGCGGGCGAGGGTGTCGGCGAACAGCCGCTTCCCCACCCCCGCCGGCCCGGCCAGCAGCAGCGCCGAACTCAACCGCCCCCGCCGGACCGCCCGGCGGAAGCCGTCGATCACCGCGTCGTGCCCGCGGACGTCGTCCCAGACCGAATCAGTCATGCACCCGCTCCACCCAGCCGAGGGGTTCGTTGGCATCGAGCCTCGCCCCCGCGAGCACGTTCTGCCGGACCAGCGTCCCGTCCGCGGGGCTGAGGGCGTCGACCAGCAGCCCGGGGATCGTCAGTTCCGCCACCCGCTCCCCCCGACGCACGGCCTCCCCGGTCTCGACCAGCCACCCGGCGAACGTCGGCGCCACCCCGCCGGCAACCGCCCGAACGACGGCACAGGCACGGGCAGGTAGGGGGCGGGGTCCGTCATGCGTGAAGATCCTCCGTCAGAGCGGCCAGCGTTCGCTCGGCGATCCGGGTCGGACCGTTCATGGCCAGGATGCGAACGGTCGCGCGGCCGACGGGGGTGGTCCCGGCAATCTCCAGCCCGTCGAAACGAAAGTGCGTCTCCCAGTTCTGCAAACGAGGGTTGAAGAGAATGACGGCTTCGCCCGTGTCGTCGTCGATGGCGGCGACGTTGGGACCCTTCGCCCGATTGCACCGCGGACAGGCCGCCGACAGATTGGTCCCGACGGTGAGACCGCCGTGCTGCTCGCTGACGACGTGATCGACTTCGAGCCCGCGGATCGCGAACGCCTCCGGGAGGCGGCAGTATTCGCAGCGACCTCCGGCGCGGGCCAGCGCCTCACGTCGCAGTTCCGCCGGGATGTACGAACTCATACCGCGGCCGTCTCCAGCGGCCGGGCGGGGGCCTCCGTCGGGGCGGCGGCGAGCGAGCGGTCGCCCCGGGCGATCTTCAACTTCGTGAGCGTGACGAGGTGCCCCAACGCGAGGGCGCTGTCGATCTCCTCGCGTTGCTCCGCCGTCGCCCGGCCGTTCTTCTCCTCCCGGATCAGGGTTTCCAGCCGCTCGCCGGCCGCGTCGGAGAAGCGGAACGCGGCGAGTTCGTCGGGCGCCCGCCCGACCGAGAGGAAGTCGGCAAGCTCTTCGGCGAACGTCATCATGGGGTTGCCTTTCGAGTCACGTCGTTCGATCTCCCGCCGCCGGCGTCATCTTACCAACCGCGTTCCGGCGCATCAGCCTGAATGCGGGAATCGCGTCCCGGCCCAAGATCCTCCCAAGATCGTCACGCGGCGCATCGAGGGCGTATCGGGGAATCAGGAACGATTCGCGTTCAGCACGTCTTTCATCTCGCCCGCGTGGTAACTGCTGCGGACGAAGGGGCCGCTGGCGACCAGGCCGAAGCCCAAGCCGCGGACGAGGTCGCCGATCTCGTCGAACTCCTCCGGCGGGACGTAGCGTTCGACGGGGAGGTGCTCGCCGGTGGGTTGGAGGTATTGGCCGAGGGTCAGCATTTCGCAGCCGACGCCGCGGAGGTCCGCGCACACGTCCAGCAGTTCCTCGCGGGTCTCGCCCAGTCCCAGCATCAAGCCGCTTTTCGTCGGCATCTGCGGCGCCCGCCGTTTGACCCGGGCCAGCAGATCGAGCGTGCGTTGGTAATCTGCGTTACGGCGGACGCGGTGGTAGAGGCGGGGGACGGTTTCGGTGTTGTGGTTGAACACGTCGGGCTGTGCGTCGATGACCGCGTCGATCGCCCGCTCGTTGCCGCGGAAGTCCGGGGTGAGGACCTCCACCGTGACGTGCTCGTCGCACAGCGCCCGGACCGCCCGGACGCAGGCGGCCCAGTGGGCGGCGCCGCCGTCGGGCAGGTCGTCGCGGGTCACGCTGGTCAGCACGACGTGCTCCAACCCCAGCCGCCGGGCCGCCTCGGCGACGCGGTCCGGCTCGTCAAGCTGCAACGCCTCCGTCTTGCCCTTCGGCACGCTGCAAAACCCGCAGGGCCGCGTGCAGACGTTCCCGGCGATCATCAAGGTCGCCGTCTTGTGGCTCCAGCATTCGGTGCGGTTCGGGCACTTCGCCGATTCGCAGACGGTGACGAGATCCAGGTCGCGGATCACCTCGTCCGTGAACGCCATCCCCGCGGCGGGGAGCGGGCGCTTGAGCCACTTCGGAAGTCGGCGCGGTTTCACGGTCACCCGCGAAACCGCAAGCGGGGGGCCGGGCGGTTCGAGGACGTTCAGAACCGGCGCGAACGACGCTTGCGGTTTCGCGGCGCCGACCGTGTTGCGCAACCGGAACTCGGCGCGTCGATCACTTCGAGCAGGGACATCGGTTCAGACCGGGACAGAGGTGCGTTGGACGGTCCGGCGGAGCAGCGGGTGGCCGGTGAAGGTGTGGACGGTGTCGTAGCCGAGGCCCTCGGAGAGCCGGCGGACCAACGAACTGCGGACCGCCGGCATCGAGACCGGGTTGTGCCGAGCCGCCGACAGGCTGGAGACGGCTTCCCCGCCCCGGGCCCCGTCCGGCCGCACGGCCATGCGGGGGAACTCCATCGCCGGCGCCACGCTGACGAACAGCCCCCACCGGCTGAACCCGTTCCGCACCCCGGCGCCCACCTCCGCGACCACCCCGGTGCGGGCGGCCACCGCGGCGCCGTCCGGCGTGAGGTCGTGGGGCACCCGCAGATCGTCGCAGGTCGCCGACGCCGCGCCGATCAACACGTCCCGCAGCAGAGCCGGGGTGAGCGGGTTCGCGGGATCGGCTTCGCTTCGCACCGGGACCACCGGATAGGCGCACAACTGCCCGGGGGAATGCACGATCACGCCGCCGCCGCGGGCGACCCAGTGCATCTCCATCGACCGGCTGCGGAGGTCGTTCGCGTCGCAGCGGAGATCGGCCCGGCTGCCTTCCCGACCGACCGTGACCCCGGGCGGGTGTTCGCAGAGCAGCAGGAAGCCGTGGCGGTCCGTACGGCCGGACAGATCGAACGCGAGCCGTTCCTGCAACGCCTTGGCGCTCTGCCAGTCCAGCCGCCCGAGCAGGTGGACGCTCAGCCCGTCGCTGCCGCGGTCCGGCAGGTGCGGGGTGAACGGGTAGGTCACGGGACGTGTCCGGCGGGGAGGGACGGGTACGGAATCGGGCGACGGCCGCTAGACTGTCGCGTCCGGCCCGTCGCGTTCCCATCCTACGTCGCCCCGCACCGCCCTCAAACGCCGGCCCCCGCCCCGCGTCGTCCCGCCCCGCAGTTCGCCCCCGATGGCCAAGGCCAAAAAGTCCAAACGCAAGAAGTCCGGCGGGGAGGATCCCGAACGAACGGGTCGTCGTGCGCAACCGCAAGGCGAAGCACGAGTACGAACTGATCGAGGAACTCGAAGCCGGCCTGATCCTGCACGGCAGCGAGGTGAAGGCGATTCGCAACGGGGACGTCTCCATCGAGACCGCCTTCGCCACCGTCAAGGGCGGCGAATTGTGGCTGCGGAACCTGGACGTCGGCGAGTACGCCGAGGCCGGCCGCTATCAGCACGACCGCACCCGCGATCGCAAACTGCTGGTCCGCAAGTCCGAACTGCGCAAATTCGCCGAGGCCAACGAACAGAAGGGCCTGACGCTGGTCCCGCGTGGACGTGCACATCTCCCGCGGGTTCGTGAAGGTGAAACTCGCGGTCGCCCGCGGCCGCAAGACGCACGACAAGCGGCAGAAACTCAAGGCGAAGGAGAGCGACGCCAAGCTCCGCGAAGCCAAACGACACTACGTGCAATGAGCGTCACCAGTCCCGGGCGAGCCGCACGATCTGCGGCCCCGCGACTCGCGGGCGCCACAGCTCGTTCCCGGCGTCGTCCTCCAACCGCACCCGCCACCCGGCGTCCGCGGCGCGGTGCAGGAAGCCCGCGGCGACGCTCCGCCCCGGGTCCGCCAGCAGCGCCTCGCCGTCGCCGGTCACCGTCGCGGACAACGTGTTCAGCAACGCCGCGTGCAGGTCCGGTTGATACAGCAGGTCCGCCCCCACGACGCGGTCGAACCGCCGATCGGGCGAGAGAACCGGCGGGGCGTTCCAGTCCAGCGTCTGCGTCTCGATCACGAGCCCGTTGGCGGCGGCGTTGGCCGCGGCGAGGGCGACCGCGCGTGGTTCAAGATCCGTCGCGGTCACCGCACCCCCGGCCGACGCCGCCGCCAACCCCGCGAGGCCCGCCCCGCAGCCCAGTTCCAACACCCGCGCGCCGGGCTTGAAGGGGTCGGTCAGCAACCGTGCCGCCAGCGTTTCCCCCACCGGCCACAACGTCGCCCAGTAGGGATCGTCGCCCGGTTCGCACGCGTCCAGCACGGCCTCCGGATCCGCGGGCGTCCACAGGACGAACGACCGCGGCCCGCCCGACCCGGGCCTCGTCAACCCGGGCACGACGACCGTGGCCTGCGTCCACCCCCCCGCGACGGCGGGCAGATCGGCCGCGACGGGGGGCAGATCGGCCGCGACGGGGGACGGGCTCACCCCTGTTTGCCTTCGATCGCCACCAGCAGGATGCCCGCCGCCAGCGGGACGAACGGGTGCAGCGTGTTGCCGGCGTGCACGTCGACCTTCAGCTTGTGCACGAACGGGTTGAAGTTCGTGGAGTAGTTCGCGATCGGCTCCCCGCCGCCCTCGGGCTTGAGGGTGAACTTTTGCGGCAGCACCCAGCCCCAGTCGCTCAGGCGGCGGACCGTCGCCATCAGGGCGCTGTCCTCCTGGATCTGCCCGACCGGCGCTTCGTGCTCGTCCAGCACCTCCCAACTGTCCCGGAACATGCTTTTGAGCCCCTTGCGACGCAGCGTGCCGATCGCCTCGCCGGTGCGGCTGTCGGTCACGTCGTAGGCGGCGGAGAAATCGATCACGCTGCGGGCGGCGATCTTCAGCCACTCCTCGTCCATCGATTCATCCCGGTAGATCCGGATGTCCTCCTTCAGCTTGAACGCCTTCTGCTTGCTGAACCCCACGAGGTTCCCCTCCGCGTCGTAGATGTGAAACTTCTTCCCCAACACCGTGAACACCTTCCGGCGGATGGTGTACTCGACCGCGTCGGTCGCGGCGGGGTGGGCGGCGTCGGCGGCGTCAGGCACGGGGGGGACGATCGGCGATGGGGGACGTCGGAGGGGGGACGCGAAAGGATGGACGGCCACGCGGCGGACTGCAATCGGCCCGGCCGTGTTGCCTTTTCGGGAGTCCGCGGCGAAGACTGGCAGATGACGGACGAAGCCCCGTCACATCCCCCGTCCGTCATCCCGAATCCCACATCGAATGGATCCGACCGCGTTCTACTTCATGCTCGCGGTCCCGATGGCGCTGCTGGCGGCGGCCTGTTGGGTCGCCACGCTGTTCACGCTGCCGGGGAACTGGGCGGTGCTGGGGTTGGCCGCCGCTTGGGCGTACTTCATGCCGAAGGATCAGTACGGCTGGGGCTTCGCCTGGGGCGCCGTGGCGGTGTTGGCGGCGCTGGTGTTGCTGGGCGAAGCGGTGGAGTTCGCCGCCGGCGCCGCGGGGGCGAAGAAGGCGGGCGGCAGCCGCCGGGGGATGGCGCTGTCGATCGTCGGCGCGATGGTCGGCAGTTTGGCGGGGGCGATGGTCGGCATCCCGGTGCCGGTGGTCGGCCCGCTGATCGGGGCGGTCGGCGGCGGGGCGGCGGGGGCGTTCGGCGGAGCGTTCCTCGGCGAGACCTGGAAGGGCCGCACCAATGCGGACGCCGTCCAGATCAGCAAAGGCGCCCTGGTCGGCCGACTGCTGGGCACCGCCGGCAAACTGGCCTGCGGCGGCGTGATGGTGGTGATCCTGAGCATCATGACCTTCCTGCCCGCGGAGGTCGAAACCCCGCTGGACGACGCCCTCCCAAACCCCGCGAACCCGGTCCGGCCGGCGGGCGCCCCAGCCTGACCGGCGCCGGTTCCCGCCGGTTCCCGCCGGTTCCCGCGGGGCAGGTGTCGCGGGGCAGGTGTCGCGGGGGCGGGGCTCAGGCGGCGCCCAGTTCCGCCACCGCGATCAGGCAGCGGGAGTGCAAGGTGGGGCCGTCGGCGGAAAAGAACCCGGAGTGCCCGCCGGTCTCGGCGACCCGATTGACGAGGTGCGGGCAGGCGGCCCAATCGACCGCTTCGTAAGCTTCCAGCGGGACGAACGGATCGTCGGCGGCGACGATCAGCAGCGTGGGCGCCGTGATCCGATCCAGCCTCCAGCCGGCGGAATCCTCGCGGTAATAGTCCTCCACGGCGTCGAATCCGCGATACGGGGCGACGAAGGTTTCGTCGAGGGCCCACACGCTGCCGGCGGCCCGGATCGTCGCCAATTGCTCCGCCGTCACGCCCGCCGGGGCGTCTTCGACGTGCTGCTTCATGGAGCGGAGAATATCCTTCTGGTACACCGTGTTGGACGTCTCGCCCAACGCCCGGCTGCACGCGGCCAGGTCCAGCGGGGCGCTGATGGTCACCGCGGCCCGCACCCCGATCAGCCGGTCCGGGTCCGCGACGGCGAGGAACTTCAGCAGGATGCTCCCGCCCAGGCTGAAGCCGCCCAGGATCAGACCGTCGGCGGACAGATCGGCGTCGGCCCGCAGATGGTCCAGCACGGCCGATAGGTCGCCGGTCCGGCCGGGGTGAAAGTATTCCTCGCAGGTTCCCCGACTGCGGCCGCACCCGCGAAAGTTCATCGCCGCGACCCGCAACCCGGCGTGCAGCAGTTCCGTCACGCAGGTTCGCATGTAGGCGCTCTCCGCGTGCCCGCCCAGGCCGTGCATCAACAGGACCAGCGGGCGGCCCGGGCGGGGGGCCGCCGGCCGGTACAAATCGACCGCCAGAAGGTCCCCGGAGCCGTCGCCGGCGGGAACGTCCCGGCGTGCGGCCGGCCCGCCGTCCGCGGCGTGCTCGCCCAGATCGGCCCCGCCGGGCAATCGCGCGGCCAACTGGGCGCCGGCGGTGTGCAGGTGGCCGGCGCCCGGCAGCCCGGCGAATTTGGCCGGGTACGACGGCAGGTCGTCGGCGGAAAAGCGAATCGGGGCGGTTTTCATGAACGACTGTACCACCCCGCCCGCCGCCCGCCCGCCGCCGTCCGCCCGCGGGCGCGGTTCTAAGTCGCCACCTCCGCCGACGGCGTGACGGTGAAGCGGCGCTCCGCGGCGTCCAGCGTTTTTGCCAGCCGGCCGCCGGTCCCGTTTTGGGACGAACCGCGGCCGCGGCCCTCCTCCAGGGCGGTCTTCAATTGCTCCGCGGAGAGATCGTCTGCGAACCGGTCGATCAGATCCGCGAGCTGATCGTCCGACAGCGTGTCGATCTCCCCGCCCAGCGTGTCGGATTCGTCCGCCATCTCCGCGGCGTAGCGTTTCAGGTCCTCCTTGCCGACGCGGGCGCAGAAGTCGCCGAACGTCTCCCCGCCCGGCCGGCCCACGTCGCGGCCGGCCTGCTTGAAGTAGGCGAGCGCGGGGGAGACGACCTCGCCGATCTTCTCCAACGGCACCATGTCTTCATACAAAAACGCCAAACGGGTGCCGTCCACGCGGCCGCCGAGGTACAGCGTATATTTGTTCCGCGCCTTGCCCACGAGGCCGATGTCCGGCGTATACGGCCGCGCGCAGCCGTTCGGGCAGCCGGTCATATGAATGGAAATCCGCTCCGCGGATAGCCCGTACTGGGCGACGCGGCGTTCGACGTCGTGAATCACCTGTCCGATCACCCGCTCGCTTTCCGTCACCGCCAAGCCGCAGGTGGGCAGGGCGACGCAGGCCATGCTGTTCCGCCGCATCAACGACAATTCCTCCGCCGGCTGGCAGTTGTGCTTGCGGAGGATCCCGCCGACCGCCGCCTTCTGATCCTCGCGGAACCCGCACAGCACGATCCCCACCAGCGGGGTGATGCGGACCTCGTTTTGATATTCGTTTAACAACTCTCTCAACAGGCTTTTCCACTGCCCGCCGCCGTGCGGGTCGTCGGCGCTAAAGTCCGCGATGCGGCCGTCGGGCACCGGCAGACCCAGGCTCCACAGCGTCGTGCCGTCGTCGGCGACGCCTTGCTTGCGCCAGCCGAGGTGGTCGTTCACGTCCTCCACGTCGGCGTCGTGCAGCGGCTTTAACGGCTCGCCGAGATATTCTTCGACGCGCTCTTGGAACCAGTCGAGGCCGCGGTCGTGGATGAGGTATTTCATCCGGGCTCGCTTGCGGTTCTCGCGGTTGCCGTGGTCCCGCTGGACCCGCACGATCGCGGCGACCAACGGCAGCACGCCGTCCGCCTCCACGAAGCACAGCCGATCGGCCAGGCGCGGGAAGGTGTCCTTCTTCGCCGGGGTCATGCCCATCCCCCCGCCGACCGTCACGTTATATCCCAGCAGTTCGCGGTCGCCTTCCGGCGCCTCGGGGTTCGACGGGATCGCCAGCAGGCCCACGTCCTGGGTGTAAATGTCGGGCGAATTATCGTCCGGCGTGGCGATCCCCACCTTGAACTTCCGCGGCAGATAGGTCGTGCCGTACAGCGGTTCGACGTCGTCCCCGTCCCGCTGGCCGGGCACGTCCGGCAATTCGACTTGATGAAAGCTCTTGGCGGCCTCCGGATCGTCGGCGTCGCGGAGCCACAGGGTGTAATAGCTGTTCGTGCGGGGCCGCAGGAGCAGGGCCACGTCCCGGGCGGTCTTCGCCATCGCCCGGTTGATCGGCGAATCGACGGGCGAGGAGCCGCTCATCACGTTGCGGCTCACGTCTCCGCAGGCGGCGAAGGTGGTGAGTTGAATCCGGTTGATCTCCGCGATCGTCTCTTTGATATTCGATTTTAACACGCCGTGCACCTGCAAGCCCTGCCGGCTGGTCGCCCGGACGGTGCCGTTGCCGTGGCTGTCCCCGAGGTCGATTTCCGCCAATAACTGCTCCGCCGTCAGTTTGCCGCCGGGGATTGCGGTGCGGACCATCATCATATACCAGCGACCGTCCTCGTCGTTGGCGACCGCTTTATCCTTGCGGACGTCACGGTCGTCCTGCTGGTAGCTGCCGTGGTGCTTGAGCAATTGCACGCCGTCGGCGCTGAACTTCGCGCTGTCGTTCGCCAGCTCCTCCGGCAGGTCGCCTTCGAGGTGGTTCGAAGCGATCTTGAGGCGTTCGAGATCGCTGACGGCCGGGCCGGCGTCGGCCTGCTCGCCCCGGTGTTGTTGGGGAACCGGCTGTGAGGGGGTCTGGTCGGCCATGATGGTGCCCGTAACGCCGAGGCCCCGCGGGGCCTCGGCGTTACGGGGTGCGTGGGGGTGAGATTTCGTCCGCACATCGTAAGACTCTACGCCCCGCCCGCACACCCGACGCTCCCCCCGACGCCCCCCCCGGACGAACCGACGCACCCCGATGTCCGCCACCCTCATCGACGGCAAAGCCGTCGCCCTGGAGTACCGGGAGCGGGTGCGGGCGGACGTGACCGCCTTCACGCGCGCGCACCGGCGTCACGCCGCACCTCGCGGCGGTGAAGGTCGGCGAGAACCCCGCCAGCGCCGTCTACGTCCGCAACAAACAGCGGGCGTGCGCGAAAGCCGGGATCGAATCGAGCCTGCACACGCTGCCGGCGACGGCCTCTCAGACCGACCTGCTGACCTGCGTGCACGGCTTGAACGCCGACCCCGACGTGCACGGCATTCTCGTCCAACTGCCGTTGCCGGAGCAGATCGACGAACGGGCGATTCTGGACGCGGTCGCGCCGCTCAAGGACGTGGACTGCTTTCACCCGGAGAACGTCGGCCGGTTGTCCCAGGGCCGCCCCCGTTTCGCCCCCTGCACGCCGGCGGGGGTGATGGAACTGCTGGCCGCCGCCGGCGTTGAAACGAGCGGCCGGCGGGCGGTGGCGCTGGGCCGCAGCGAGATCGTCGGCAAACCGATGGCGATGCTGCTGCTCGCCCGCGGGGCGGACGCCACGGTGACGGTCTGTCACAGCCGCACCGCAAACCTCGCCGCCGTCTGCCGGGAGGCGGACATTCTCGTCGCCGCGATCGGCCGGGCGAAGTTCGTCACCGCCGACATGATCAAACCGGGCGCCGCGGTGATCGACGTGGGCATCAACCGCCTGCCGGAGGAAGAGGGCGGCGGGCTGTGCGGCGACGTGGATTTCGACGCGGTGAAGGCGGTCGCCGGTTCGCTGACCCCGGTCCCCGGCGGCGTCGGCCCGATGACGGTCGCCGTGCTGCTGCGCAACACCCTCACCGCCGCGACGCTGCAATCGAAGGGCGTTTGAGGGTGACGGAGCCCATGCCCGACGACCGCGAGGCGTTGCGGGCCGCGGTGCGGTTGAACCTCACGCCCGGCGTCGGTCCGCGGACCGCGGAGGTGCTGTGCGGGACGTTCGGCTCCCCCGCCGCCGTCTTGGCCGCCAGCGACGGCGAGCTGCGCCGGATCAGCGGGATCGGGGCGAAGGTGATCGGGGCGCTGCGGCGTTCCAGCGAACGGGAGGCCGAGGAAGAACTCCGCCGCGCCGCGGACGCGGGCGTCGCCGTGCTGCATCTGGGCGGCCCCGGTTATCCGCCGCTGTTGGCGGAGATCCCCACCGCCCCCCGCGTGCTGTACGTGCGGGGGACGCTGACGGACGCCGACGCCGCGGCGATCGGCATGGTCGGCTCCCGCCGCTGTTCGACCTACGGCACCCGCACCGCGGCGTCGCTGGCCCGCAGCCTCGCCCGGGCCGGGTTGACGGTCGTCAGCGGGATGGCGCTGGGCATCGACGCCGCCGCCCACCGCGGGGCGCTCGAAGCCGGCGGCCGCACGCTGGCCGTCACCGCGACCGGGATGAACACCGTCTACCCGCCCCAGCACCGCGGATTGGCCGAGGAGATCGCGGCCTCCGGAGCGATCGTCACGGAGTTCCCCATGGGCCAATCGCCGACCCGCGGGCTGTTCCCCCAGCGGAACCGGGTGATCGCCGGGCTGTCGCTGGGCACGATTCTGGTCGAAGCCGGCCGCAAAAGCGGGGCGTTGCACACCGTTCGCCACGCGCTCGAGCAGAACCGCGAGGTGTTCGTCGTGCCGGGCCGGATCGACGACGGGTGCGACGGGTGTCTCGACGCCCTCCGCGACGGGGCCACGCTGATCCGCGACGCCGACGACGTGCTCGCCGACCTCGGCAGCGAATGGAAGCGGTCGTTAAACGCCCCGCAACTCTCGTTGACTCCCAGCCCGGGAGACAACAGGGAGTCTCCTGTCGCCCAAGAGGCCCAGAAGACTCCGCAGGCGCCGCCGCGGAGTCTGTCGGAAGTCGAAGCGGCGGTGTTTGCCGTGGTGCCGGCGGAGGCGGTCAGCGTGGACGTGGTGATGGACTCCGACGCCGCGGCCCGGTTCGGCCCGGGCAAGGTGTTGGCGGCGCTGACCACGCTGGAGATGAAGCGCGTCCTCCGCCGCTTACCGGGCAATCGCTTGGAACGGGCGTGATCGGCGAACCGGGGGAACTGCGGTTCCCCCGGGCCGTCCGGAGGAACTAAGGAAGCGGTTCCGTCGTTCCCCCGGGATTCGCCCGATGCACTGGCCGCCCGCCGACCGCCCGTCCGCTTCGCCGTTCGCGCCGACCGGTCCCCCGCCGCTCACGTCCTCATCGGCCCCGCCGACGCCGGACGACGACGCGACCGAGTCGCCCGTCCACGAGCCGCCCGTTTACGAGCCGCCCGCGGCGTTCTCCTCGCCGTTCGCGGCGTTTGACGGAGCGGGGGACAGCCCGTGGGCGAACCGCATCGGCTGGTCGGCGGCGATCGCGGCGGTCGCATTCGGCGGGATCTGGGTCTCCGGGATGTGGGAGGTGAGCTTGAACGAGCCCCCCGCCGGCGCCTTGGCTGAGCACGCCGATGACGGCGCCGCCGGGACATTGGGGGAGGAGTGGCCCGCGGAGGAATGGCTCCTCGATGCGGACGCCGCGGCGGACGACGATCTCGCCGCGCTGTGGGGCGAAGAGCCCGCGGCGGTTTCCGGAGCAAGCGATCCCGCCGACGCCTACGCCGCGACCGCCGAAGGGCCCGCGGCCGTCGGGCTGGACGACGTGAGCTTCACGCCGCCCGCGACGCTCGCCGCCCCGGCGCCCGCGGAGACGCTCGCCGGCGGCGCCGACTTCTGGGGCGACCCGGAACCGCCCACGGTTCCGGCGATGCCCGAGCCGCCCCGCGGCTCCGACGAACCGCCCGGCGGGATCTTCGCCTCCACCGCCCCGACGACGCCGCTCGTGCCGCCCCCGGCCGCGCCGACACGCCCGGCGCCCGTCACGGCCCCCAGCCAACCCGCGCCCACGCAGACCGCGGCCGTCGATTCGATTCCGTCCGCCCCCGTCGGCTCGAACTCCGATCCATTCGGCGAAGACACGACCGCGGCGCCCATGCCCCCGGCGACCGCCGCCGGGTCGTCGTCCGCCGGGTCGTCTTTCCCCGGGAACGACGACCCGTTCGCCGGGGCCGTCACCCAGGCGTCCATGTCCGCGGCGTCGGCGGCCCCCTCCGCGGTGACCACCGCCGATCGCTCCGTCGCCCCGCCATGGGGCCCCGAACCGAATCCCGAACCGGCCGCCGCGGCGTCAGACCCGGACCTGCTCGCCGCGATCGACGACGCCCTCGCCGTCGGCGAGGTGTTGCAGGCTCACACCGAACTGTCCCGGCTGTGGTGGGACGACGCGGCGGCCCGCTCCGCGATCCGCGGCCGGTTGGACGGCACCGCCCGGCAGATCTACTTCGACGCCGCCTCCCACTTCATGACGCCCCGCACCGTCGCGGCCGGCGAAACGCTGGAGGACGTCGCCGCGGACCTGTCCGTGCCGGCGATGTACCTGGCCCGGGTGAACCGCGTCGCCCCGTCCGCGGTGCGGGCGGGGGACGAACTGAAGGTGATCCGCGGCCCGTTCGGGGCGGCGCTGGATCTGTCCGGCGCCGGGGCCGGCACGCTGACGATGCACGCCCACGGCTACTACGTGCGGTCGTTCGCGGCCCGGACCGCGGGGGTGACGGCGGGCGACTACGCCGTCGGCGGGAAGTCCCGCACTGTCCGCGGCGTCCAGATCCTGCTGATCGACTCCGCCACCGGCGCGACGCTGCGACTGGTCGGCGGCCCGCTGCCGCCCGGCCTCGCCGCCGTCTCCCTCCGCGCCGCGGACGCCGATCAGGTGTTCGATCTGCTGGACAAAGGCGCCGTCCTCAGCGTCCGGCCGTAGCCGGCACGCCCGAGCCGAACGCGGGCGCTCCGGGCTCACGTCGCCCCGCCGACGAGGTTCCTCCGCCCGGTCAGTCCAGGCCCAGCGGGGGGGTTTCGGGGGTGAGGATGAACGGGAACACCCGCAGCGGTTCGCCGACGGGCAGTTCCCGCTTGTAGGAGAGTTGGGCGGCCCGGTCCGCGGCGAATTGCAGCGTGGTCAGTTCGAGGCCGCAGTAGTGGTCCTCGCCGCACTCCGCGGCGACGTCCGCGAACACCTCGCCGGCGCTGGCGGCGTGCCGACGCACGCCGTGCACGCTCTGCTCACGCACCTTCAAACCGGCGGCGGCCATCTTCACCAGCCCCTTGAGGAACCGGCCGACGAGGGCTTCGGGGTTCGACACGCGGGCCAAACGCTCCCATTCGTCGTGGGCTTCCCAGTAGAAGCCGAAGTTGAAGTGATCCAGCGCCAACAGGTACGCCGGGCTTTCGTTCCAGCGTTCGGCGATCAGCGGTTTGGGGGTGCGGCCCTTCTTGCCGTGGCTATGCCCCTTGGGGTCGCGAAACGGGTGCGGCAATCCCTGACCGGTGGTATAGGTGTAGCCCGGCAGGTCCACATTGGGGAGCAGGCGGGGGATCTCGGTCGCGGCGGTGCGCATCAGGGCGGGGGTCCGGCAGGCGGGGGGACGACGGGCGGGGGGACGACGGGCGGGGGGACGACGGGCGGGGGGACGACGGGCGAACGCGACGGGGGGGCCGCACCGGGGGCCGGCGACCGGCGGGGTCGCGGAACCGTCACGTTGCGAAGCCGTCGCCGGGCGGGGGCGGGGCCGGACTCCGTCCGGCGTCGATCAGGCTTCGCACCACGCGAACGCCAGGCCGACAGAGCGCCCCCCGCTCCTCGGGGGGCCGCCGCCGACGTGCGAACCGGAGGCCGGGAGCGGGGAACCGTCCGGGCCGTCCGGCGTTGACCGCGGCGGTCCGACAGGGTAACGACCGAAATCCTGATTTCCGCACGCATTCGCCCCCCGTCGGGTTGAATCGGTCGAATTCGTATTCTCCTGCGGGTCCGGGGCGGTCTTCCGCTCCGCTCCTGCGTTCCGCTCCCCTCCGCCCCGCCATGGCCGACCGCTCCTTCATGGCCGACCGCCCCTTCACCGCCGACCGCCCGTGACCGACCTGCTCGAACAGCTTTCAGGACTCAGCACGACCGTCATCGCGGTGGCGTGCGGGGTGCACCTGTTCGTCTTCTGGGCGCTGGCCGTCTGGAGCGGGGGGAGCCTGCGGAAACTGGCGACGACCCTCGACGCCTTCACCCGCGGGCTGAAACACCGCAGCGTGGTGGGCTCCTCGAAGGCGCTGCCGGACCAGATCGCCGCGTTCCTCGCGGACGTGGGCGACGTGCTGGACGCCCCCGCCGACGACCCGACCGCCGCCGCGGACCGGGCCGCGCTCAAGGAACGGATCTCCACGCTCGACGAGTCCCGCCGTTACCTGCCGGGCCTGAGCTTCGAAGCCGCCGCGACCACCGCCCGCACGATGGTCGAGGCGTACCCGCTGCTGGGCGTGCTGGGCACGATCCTGGCGATCGGGGCCTCGTTGCAGGACGACGGATCGGGGAAGGAAGTCACCGTGGGGGCGATCGTCGGCCGGTTCGGCGACGCCATCTGGAGCACCTTCGCCGGACTCGCCGCGGCGATCCTGCTGATGTTCGTCGCCAGTTTGCTGGAAGCCCGCTTCACCCGATTGGTGGAACTGCGGAAGGACGTGCGCTCCGCCGTCGCCCGGGCCAAGCGGGAACTGGCGCTCTCCGCGACCCCGCCCCCCGGGGCGCTTCCGCCGAAGCTGGTTCCCCCGCGAACGGAACCCGCCGCGGTTCGCTCGGGGCCTCGTCCGCGGGGGTGCGCCCATGACCGGTTTGCGGATGCGGTTCCAGCTCACGCCGCTGCTCGACCTGTTGTTGATCGTGGTGTTCGCCCAGTTTTTGGAGGGCCGACAGGCGGACGAGGTCCGCTCCGATCAGGCGGAGGAGCGGTTGGAGGCGACGCTGGACGAACTTCGTGATCGCGACGACGCCCGCACCGCCGCGGTGACGGCGGAGCGGCGGGAGTTGGCCGCGTTGAAGGAGACGCTCACGGAGCGGAACGCCCGTCTGGAGGCGGAGCGGAACCGCGCCGTCGAATTGGCCCGGGCGGCCGTTCGCACCAAAGAGAGCGTCGAAGGCGCCGCGGAGCGTTCCGTGGAGCTGCTCACCGAACTGCTGGACGTGCCCACTGCGATCGCGGCGCAGATGCGGCCGGAGCCCCGCAGCGCCGCCGACGACGATCTCCAAGCCGCTCGGGAACGGATCGCGGAACTCCGCGATCAGAAAGGGTTCGAGGTGCTGCGGTTTCTGGTGGGCTATCAGGAATTGCTCAAGCGGGCGGAGGTGTGGACGTTGCACGTCCGCGGCGGCGGGTTCGTCGCCCTCTCGACCGGGCACGCGGCCGGCGACGACGGCGTGAAGCTGGTCCGTCTGGAAGCGAACGGACAGCGGGAGCGGGCTGAGGAGTTCGTCCGCAAGCTGTTCGCCGCCACCAAGGGATTGCCGCAGCCGAAGGGGCTGGTGGTGATCCTGGTGTCGTTCGATCGCACCGCCCGGGCCGGGGTGTACCAGCCGGTGCTGGACGGGCTGGGCGAAGCGGTGCGGCGGTTGGAAACGGACCAGGGCGGCCGCACGCAATATGAGTTCGCGGTGCTCGGGGCCGCCCCCGAACCGATCGTCACCCGCGACACGCCCGATTCCGCGGCGGCGGGTGATACAATCGACTCGCCCGCCCCGACGCCCGCGGCGTTCCCGTCGCCCGCGGCGTTCCCGTCGCCCGCGGCGACCAACCCCGTTTCGCCCACGCCTCCCCCGAACCCGACCCCATGAGAAAACGTACCGCCGCCACCGGAGCCGGAGTCGCCGGGCTCGCCGCCCTGGGCCTGATGTACCTGCCGGACTGGGACTTCGGGTCGCTGGGCGTGCCCTCCGGCGGGGGCGACGACATCACGCAGGTGACGCTCGATCCGACCAGTCCGACCAACGCCGACGAGATCGAACCGGCCCCGCGGTTCGACGGCGACACCGGCGACGGGGGCGACGGCGTCGCCACGCCCGCCGTCGGCGAGACGGTCGCCTCGCCCGGCGCCGACCCCATGGAGGCGGACGCCCCGCTGTTGGCCGTGGTGGACGTGACGGTGGACGGCGGGGAGTACCTCGTGATTCGCGGGTCCGCCGTGGACGGCCTGCCGCGACGCGAGGGAATGCCGCTGGCGGAGGTTCTGAAACTCGCCTCGCAGGTGCCCGGGGCGCCGGACGGGGTGAAGATCCGCATCTTCCGCACCGGAGACGCCATCGCCGGCGCCGTCAGCGATCTCCAAGCCGGGCTGAGCGCCGCAGGATTCCAGAACGACGAGATCGACTTTCGCTCAACCTTGGTCGAAACCGGCCCGAACGGCCTGCCCGCCGACGGCGGTTACCCGGGCGAGGGCGGTGACGGCGGCGCCCGCCCCTCCGACATGACCCCCTAGCGCAGCGTCACAGGACTAGTTGCGGGTCGAGCGACTTCAGTTTCGTTCGGGCCTGTTCGGTCGTGAACTGCCAGTCGACCCCGGTCTGACGGGCGTTCCGATCGGCCGCCCAGGCGGCGGCCTCCGATCGCACCGCGTCGATCTCGGCGATCCGCCCGCCCAGGCACTGACGCGTCAACGCCGATAGCTCGCACTCCGACGTCTTCAGCCACGAGCCGTGTTTGGGCGTGTGGATCAGCTCGATCCTATTCGCCACGCGGTGCGCCTCCGCCGGCGGAGGCGCTTTGTAGAACGACGCGGTCTCGTGCGTGTTCAGGTTGTCGCAGACCAGCGTGATCCGCTCGGCGGCGGCATGTCGAGGGTGATCGACCAGCGACCGCACCTGTTCGGCCCCGTCGACCGCCGTTTTGCGGTCGGTGACGCGAACGTCCCGCCATCCCCTGCAACCGCCTGCCAGACCTGAATGGAAGTGGGCTGTGGGGCGTGGGTATCCGACACGGCCTGACGTCTTCCGAGCCGCCGCCGCCCGGTCTTTCTGCGGAAAAGTCAGGATCGTGGCCTCCGCGCGTCACACCGGGACGGCCCCGCACGTCCTTGTGACGGAGACCTGTATCGACGGAGCCGCCCCGTGGGGTCGCACGAACCCGAATCGCCGCAAGATCAACTCGACCTCGGTCGGCTGCGGCCGCGTCTGACGGCGTTGGCGTACCGGATGCTCGGTACGACCGCCGATGCGGAGGACGCGGTGCAGGACGCCTTCCTGCGGTACCAGCGCCACGAGGGAGAGGTCATTTCCCCCGAAGCGTGGCTGGTGCGGGTGACGACCCGGCTGTGCATCGACCGCATCCGTTGCGGCGGGCGGGAGACCTACGTCGGCGACTGGCTGCCGGAGCCGGTGCCCGCACACGCCGCGTGGGCCGAGGATCCCGCGGAGGTGGCCGATTCCTTGTCCACGGCGTTCATGGTGTTGCTGGAAACCCTGAACCCGGTCGAGCGGGCCGCGTTCCTGCTGCGGGACGTGTTCGAGTACGACTTTGACCGCGTCGCCGAGATCATCGGCAAAACGCCGGCCAACGCCCGGCAGATTGCGGTTCGGGCGCGGCGTCGCATCGGGCTGGGGGAGTCACGGTTCCCGGCCTCCCCCGCACGCTCCGAGGCGCTCGCCGAGACCTTCTTCGACGCCTGCCGCAGCGGGGATCTGGGGCGCATCGAGGCGTTGCTGGCCGACGACGTCACGCTGGTCTCGGACGGCGGCGGCAACGCCTTCGCGGCGGCGAAACCGCTCACCCGGCGGGAGCAGATCGCCAAGCTGCTGGCCGTGTCGTTCCGCAAGGGGGGGCGGTCGGGGCGGCTCGCGTTCGTGCGGGTCGGCGGTCAACCGGCGGCGGCGATCTACTTCGGCGACCGTCCCTCCTCCGTCGTCACGCTGGGCGTCCGGGCCGGCTCCGTCGGCGCGATCTACGTGATGCGGAACCCGGAGAAGCTCCGGCTCTGGGCCGCGACCGCCGCCGACCGGGACCGGTCCCCGCCGCGGTCCGCCGACACTGATTGACGCTCGTCGCCGCCTCACCAAACCTCTTCCCTTCTCGAACCGAGACCGACCCGTGCTCAACCTCCGCCGTTTCGCCCTTCCGCTCGCCGTCGTAGCGGGCTGCTTGCTCTCGCTGAACTACGGGCTGGCCCAGCAGTCCGATGAGGAAGCCGCCGCCCCGCAGGAGGAGCCCGGGGTGATGCGGCCCAGTCCTGGCGTGGCGGTCCGCGTGCTGCGGTCCGACGAGTTGAAGGCCCTCGACGGCAAAACGCCCCGCACCGCCACGATGCTGGAGGTGACCTTGGACCCGCTCGCCGGGAGCCCGCCGCACCGCCACCCCGGCCCGATCAGCGGGTACGTGCTGGAGGGTTCGTTCGAGTTTCAGGTCGAGGGCCAGCCGAAGCGGGTTCTCAAAGCGGGCGAGTCGTTCTTTGAGCCGGAGATGATCCTGCACCTCGTGGGGCGGAACCCGGACGCCGCGAAGCGGACGCGGGTGCTCGCCACGATGGTGCACCCGACCGGGGCGAAGAATCTCGTGATCCCCGAGCCGCCGGCCGCCGAGGGCAACGTCGGCGAATCCGTCGATCGGTGACCCCCCTCTCTCCCGCAACCCCGCTTCGAATCGACCCATGAACGTCACCGTGCTCGGCGGCGCCGGCCAGATCGGCCGGCGGATCGTCGCCGCATTTCGAGAAGCCGGCGACGAGGCGCTCGTCGCTTCGCCCAGCACGGGCGTGAACGCCGTCACGGGCGAGGGGCTCGCCGCGGCCGTCGCCGGGGCGGACGTGGTGGTGGACGTCACCAACCCGCCCTCGTATGACGAAGCGGCGCTCCGCACGTTCTTCGAGACCGTCGCCACGAACGTCGCCGCCGCGGCGGCGGAGGGCGGCGTCCGACACCTCTTGCCCCTGTCGATCGTCGGCGCGGATCGGATGGCCGGCAGCCCTTACATGCGGGGCAAGCTGCGGCAGGAGGCGATCGTCGCCGCGTCCGGCGTGCCGTTCACGATCCTGCGGGCCACGCAGTTCTACGAGTTTCTCCCGGCCCTCGCGGAGCAGTTCGCGGACGGGGGGACGGTCCGCGTCCCGGCGGTTCTGAACCGAGCGGTCGCCGCGGATCCGCCGCCTGACGCTCGGGGGAAGACCCTGCAGCTCAGGTTCATCTCCTGCTCCTTCGCTCACAGATGCCCGACACGATTTCTCCCGCCGCCACGACGCCGATCCGCCCGCAGCCCGTTCTGAAGGCGGCGATGTGGTGCGTCCGCCTCGCCCTGGCCGCCGCGTTTCTGTCGGCCGTGGCGGACCGGTTCGGGCTCTGGGGGAAACCCGGCGACGAAGGGGTCGCGTGGGGGAGCGTGGAGCAGTACGAGGCCTACGTCGCATCGCTGAACTGGTTCGTGCCGAAGTCAATGATCCCGGCGTTGGGCTGGGTGGCGACCGCCGCGGAGATCGTGATCGCCGCGGGCTTGCTGATCGGGTGGCGGCTCCGCTGGTTCGCGCTCGCGGCGGCGGCGCTGCTGGCGACCTTCGCGACCGCGATGACGGCGGCGTTCGGCCCGAAGCCGCCGCTGGATTACTCCGTCTGGTCCGCCGCGGCGGCGGCGTTCCTGCTCTTCGCCCTGCTGACCCCCGTACGCAGCCGGCATTCAGGCGAGGCCGCGTAGCTCTCCCGCGTCACGCGTAGTTCTCCTGCGTCAAAGGAAGAAGGCGGTCTTCGGCAAATGGGAATGCGGAGGCACGGCAGGATCGAGCCCGTTGGTTCATTCCGAGCGCCCTGTCGCGTTTGTCGGCGCCAGCGATCGGCTGAGCGCGGCCCGGTCGGCTCCGCCGGCGGCCGGTGGCGGGACGTGCCGCCGGAGATGGGCTGCTCCGGCGAGACCGCCCGCTGCCGGCTGACGGTCTTGGTGCGGGCTGACGGGCTTGGTGCGGGCTGACGGGGTCGGCGGGAAGACCCGCCCCAGCCTGGTCGACTGCGGCCGTTCGGGCTGCAAAGAGAGCCTGACGGTCGATCGGGGCGGCCCGTCGCGGACGCCTGCCAAGTCGGTTGCGAGAAGCCGGTTCCGGAAGGTGCGGCGGTGCGAGGAGCGATCCGTCCAAGAAGAACTGTCGTCGAGGGCGGAGCCAACCCGACCGCACGGATTCTGCAGACCCGCCACGGGGAGAGGCCGACACGCATATGCAGGCCGCCCCCCGTCGAAGCACCTTCGATAGGATGCGCCCCGGTGATACACTGACCTGTCGAGCAGTCAGCGACGCGGGCAGGACGCCAGCGTCCGACATGGCTGTCGCGCCGTCACAGAACTTCTGCCCTCGCAGACGTATGGCCTCTCAAGAGACCGGTTCACCCCGTTTGAGTCGCCCTGTTTCGGCCGATTCCCCCGCCGCCGATTCCCCCGCCGACCGTGGCGGACAAGACCATGTCGCCACGGCGGCCGGCACGCGGGGCGATCGACCGGTCGGCGGAACGAAGGGCATGAAGGCCCCGGCGGCGGTGGTGGGCGTGGGGGCGTCGGCGGGGGGGTTGGAGCCGCTGAAGGCGTTCGCCGCGGGGCTGCCGGCGGATTCCCCGCTGGCCTTCCTGGTCGTGCAGCATCTCCCGCCGGACCACCGCAGTCGGCTGGCGGACCTGCTGTCGGCGAACTGCCCGCTGGAGGTTTTGGACTGCGCATCCGGGGATAAGCTGGCCGCCGGGCGGGTGTACGTCGCCCCGCCCGGGCGGGTGTTGACGGTGGAGGGTCTGACGATGCGGGTGCGGGACCGTGACCCGTCGGTGCCCGCCGCCGTGCGGGCCCCGGTGGACCGGCTGCTCGAAAGCCTGGCCCGGGAGTGGGGCGACCGGTCGGCGGCGGTGATTCTATCCGGTCGCGGCAGCGACGGCACGCAGGGGGTCCGGTCGGTGCGGGAGGCCGGCGGGTTCGCCGTCGTGCAGGCCCCGGAGACCGCCACGGAAGAGGACATGCCCCGCAACGCCCTCGCCACCGGCCTGGTCGACCGGGACCTGCCGCCCAGCGACATCGGCGTCTACCTGCGGGAGGTGTTCGACCGCCGGGCGGCGCTGCTGGGGCTTGACGGGATCGGCGGGCTCGTCGATCTGCCGCCGGGCACCGACGGATCGCAGGGTCGGCCGGACGCGGACGGGTCGGAGGGGCCGACCGTGGAGGCCCCCGTCGCCGACGGACTGGACAAGGTCGCGGTGTCCGGGGCGACGCCGTTTCTCGGCGACGTCGGGGCCGGCGAACTGCCCATCGGGGAGGTGCGGGACGGGCTGGAGTCCGTGCTGGAACTGGTCCGCAACCGGTCCGACCATGACTTCACGCACTACAAGACCAGCACCCTCCTCCGCCGCGTCCGCCGGCGGATGAGCTTGCGGGGGCTGACGAGCTTGGAGGAATACCGCCTGCTGTTGGCCGACCGGCCCGAGGAGCTGCGGGATCTGGTCGGCGACGTGCCGATCTGCGTCACGTCGTTCTTCCGCAACCCGGACGCCTGGGCGTTCCTGAGCGAAAAGGTCTTCCCCCGGCTCGCCAAGCAGGCGCGAAAGGAGAACCGGCCGGTGCGGATCTGGTCGGCGGGGTGCGCGACCGGGGAGGAGCCGTACAGCCTGGCGATGCTCGCCGCCGAAGCCGCCGATCGCACCGGCGTGGCCAGTCAGGTGTTCGCCACCGACGTCTCCGAGGCGGCCCTCAGCGCCGCTCGGGACGGGGTCTATCCGCAGGCGGTCGAGGCGACGGTCGACCCGGCCCGGCTGGGCCGGTTCTTCATTCAACAGGGGGACAGCTACCGGGTCTCGAAGCTGCTCAGGCAGCGGGTCGTGTTCGCTCGGCACGATCTGACCGGCGATCCGCCGTTCTCCAACCTGGACCTGATCGTCTGCCGGAACCTGCTGATCTATCTGGAAGCCGACGCCCAGGACGTGATCATGCGGCAGCTCCGGTTCGCCCTGCGGCCGGGCGGGCACCTGTTTTTAGGGGCGTCCGAGAGCGTCGCCCGCGGGGAGGGGCACTTCGAGGTCCCCTCCAAAAAGCACCGCGTGTTCCGCCGCCCGCGGACCGCGGGGGCGGGCGCCGGCCCGTCGAGCGGCCCGTCGAGCGCCGACCCGATCGGCGGCGCGTCCGGCGCCGCCGACGGCGAGGGCTTCGGCCGACCGCTGCTCTCTCGAACCCGGCTCAAAAAGCGACGCGTCCGGGCGGTGACGCGGCGGAACGCGCTGGAGGAGGAGTTCCGCCGGCTCGCCCTGAGTACCGGCGGGCGGGCGTCGGTGCTGGTGCGGCCGAACTTCCGCATCCTCTATTCCGCCGGTCCGGTTCAGAAGTATCTGGAAGTGCCCGACGGGGCGCCGACCGACTCCCTGCTGGACCAGGCGCGGTCCGGGTTGCGGGCGAAGCTCCGCGGGGCGATCCACGCCGCCACCCGGGACGGCGTGGAGGTCGTGCACGGCGTGCGGGAGATTCGCACCGACGGCGCCCGGCCCGGCGGGGAATCGCAGGACTCCACCTCCGCCGGCCACGAGGGCCGGGGCGGGGACGCCGGCGAGCACGTGATGGTCCGCATCCGCGTGGTCCCGGTGGAGGCCGAGGGGCACGACGAACGGCTCCTCATGGTCCACCTGATGGACGAGCCGCTCGCCGCCGACCTCGGCGACGCCCCGCCGGACGGCTCCGCCGGCGCCGCCCGCGTCCGAGCGTTGGAGGAGGAACTGGACGTGGTCCGGCGGGAGCTGTCGGACACCATCGAGCAGCTTGAAACCGCCAACGAGGACCTGGAGGGGGCGCACGAGGAGGCCCTCTCCATGAACGAGGAACTCCAGAGCGGCAATGAGGAACTCGAAGCCGGCCGCGAGGAGCTGCAAAGCCTGAACGAGGAACTGACCACCCTCAACTCCCAGCTCGAAGCCAAGGTCGACGAGCTGGAGGGGCTCAACGACGACCTCCAAAACCTGCTGACCAGCACCCGCATCGCCGTGGTGTTCCTGGACAGCGGCCTGCGGGTCCGCCGGTTCACGGATGAGGCGGGCGAACTGTTCCGGCTGATCCGCACCGACGTCGGCCGACCGATCGACGACCTCGCCCACCGGTTCATCGAGGACCGCGGCGTCATCGGGGACCGGGGCGTCGTCGGGGACCGGGGGGACGACGATGCCCGGTCCGGCGAGTCCCACGGCAGTATGCCGGAGGGGGCTCCGGTGCGGCGGACCGCCGGATTGATCAAGGCCGCCCGCACGGTGCTGACCACGCTGGAGCCGGACCGCCGGGAGGTCCGCAGCGAGGACGGCCGCTGGTTCCTCCGCCGCATCCTCCCCTACCGCACGCAGGACAATCGGATCGAGGGCGTCGCGGTCACGTTTGTGGACGTGACCGAATTGAAGCGGACGCAAGACGAACTCGCCAAACAGGAGACGCTGGCCCGCACCCGGGCGGACGAGATCGAGACGATCTACCAGCACGCCCCGATCGGGCTGGCGGCGATGACGCCGGACCTGCGGCACGCCCGCATCAACGAGGCGTTGGCGGAGATCAACGGCCGCCCGGTCGCCGACCATCTCGGTCGCACCCCGCGGGAGATCCTGCCGGAATTGGCCGACGCGGTCATGCCGCTGATGTCCCACGTGATGCGGACCGGCGAGGCCGATCAAGGACCGGATCATCCGCGGCCAGACCCACGCCCAGCCGGGCGTGGAGCGGCGTGTGGGAGGCCTCCTACTACCCGCTGCCCGGCCCCGGCGATCGGCCGGGCGGGGTGAGCGTGGTGGTGCGGGAGGTCACCGAATTGCAGAAGCTCGCCGCGGAGGTGAAGCGGTCCGAGGACCGGCTGCGGCGGACGATCGAGGGGGCGACGGTCGGCGTGGCGGTGATCTCGGCGAGCGGCGAAATTGTGCGGGTCAACGACGAACTGCTGCGGACCTTCGGCCTGGACCGCGACGCCCCCGAACCCGTCGGCGGCGCCGGCTTGGCCGAACTGCTGCCCGAGTGGGCCGGCCGGAACGGCGAGGCCAAGGTCGCGCTAGCCCGCGGGGAGGCGGTGTCGCCGGCGGAGTTGGAGCTGCGGCGGTCGGACGGCTCGCCGCTGTTCGCCCTGGTGTCGGCCACCCCGCTGGGCGAGGGGGCCGACGACGGTTCGCCCAGCGGCGGACCGGACCACGCGCTGTTCGTGGTGGACCTGACGGACCTGCGGCAAGCGGAGGTTCAGGTTCGCCGCGCCGCGGAGGTCCGCCGGCTCGCGCTGCAGGCCGCGGAGATGGGAACCTGGCAGATCGACCGGGACGGGGGCGTGATCAGCTGGGACGAGCGGTCCGCGGAGATCAACGAACTGCCGGACCGGACCGGCGACCTGGACACCGTTCTGGACGCCGTCGTTCACCCCGACGACCGGGAGCGGGTCCGGGCGGAGATCGGGGCCGCCTTCGAGGCTGGGGACGACCACTGGCCGCCGATGGCTTTCCGCCTGCGGATGCCGGACGGACGGGTGAAGCACGTCACCTTCCAGGGCCGCTTTGACGGACCGCCGGCCGACGGGAGGGTGGTCGGCGTGGTGCGGGACGTCACCGCCGCCGAGCAGGCCGCCCGCACCGTCGCCGACAGCGAAGCCCGCCTGCGGATCGCCGTCACCGCCGCCCGCATGGGCACCTGGGAATACCGCCCCCGCCACCGCGGCGCGGACGGCGGCACGCTCGACGGCGGCACGCTCGGCGACGGCACGCTGACCTGGTCGGACAACGCCCGAGCGATCTTCGGCGTCGACCCCGAAGCGCCGTTCGGCCGGGACGAATTCGTGGCGATGATCCCGCAGGAAGAATTCGCCGCCCTCGACGCCGCCGAACGGGCCGCCACGGACCCGACCGGCGACCGCCGAATCGAGGTGACGTACCGCATCATTCGGCCGGACGGGGAGACCCGCTGGATCGCCGCCGACGGCGAGGTGCGCTTCGAGGACACCCCCGACGGCCCCCGTCCGAACCGGCACATCGGCACGGTTCGCGATGTGACGGACCTGAAGCGGGCTGAGCAGGGACTCCGCGAACTGACCGACGACCTGGAACGCCGCGTCGCCGACCGCACCGACCAGCTCCGCCGGCTCGCCGCCAAACTGACCGGCGCCGAACAGGAGGAGCGCCGCCGCATCGCCTACACGCTGCACGATCACTTCCAACAGTTGCTGGTGGGGGCGAAGATGTGGAGCGAGTTCGCCGCCGCCGGCGGCGAGGAGGGCGAGGCGGCGCTGACGAAGCTCCGCGAGCTGATCCAGGAGGCGATCGACGCCTCCCGCACCCTGGCGGTCGACCTCTGCCCGCCGGTCCTCTACGACCGCGGCCTGTCCGAAGCGTTGCGGTGGCTGGGAACCACGTTCGAGGAGCAGCACCGGTTCCGCGTCCACGTCGTCGCCCCCCGCGGACCGGCCGCCGACGCCCCCGAGCTACCCGGGCAGATCGAGGCGTTCCTGTTCCAAACCTGCCGGGAACTGTTGCTGAACTCCCTCAAACACTCCGGCCGGACCGATGCGGAGGTCGCGCTGTCGTTCCCCGACGGCGGGCTGCGGCTGGAAGTCCGCGACGAAGGCCGCGGCTGCGACCCAGACCGCCTGCTGAAGGCGGAGGCCGACGCCAAGAGCGCCGGCGGGTTCGGGCTGGCGAGCGTGCGGGAGCGAGTCGAACTCCTCGGCGGCTCGTTCCACCCCCGCAGCGCCCCCGGGGAGGGCACGGCGATCACCGTGACGTTCCCGCGGCACGAACTGAATCGGCTACGGGACGACCGCACCCCCGACGGGGTCGACGCCGCCCGCCGCGCCGCCCGCCTCCCCCGCGACCCCGCCGCCCGCGCCCGAGTCTTCCGCCAGCGCCTGCGACTTGTCCGCGGTGAGGGTCTTGCTCGTCGACGACCACAGCGTCGTCCGGAGCGGGTTGGCGTCGCTGATCTCGCTGAACGCCGGTTTGGAAGTGGTCGGGGAGGCCAGCGACGGGTTGGAGGCGATTGCCAAAGCGAAGGAACTGCGACCGGACGTGGTCGTGATGGACGTCTCCCTGCCCGGCCTGGGCGGGGTCGAGGCGACCGAACGAATTGTCCGGGAGGTGCCCGGCACGCGCGTCGTGGGACTGTCGATGCACACCGACGCCGCGGTCGGCAAAGCGATGCGCGACGCCGGGGCGGAAGTCTTCCTCTCCAAAACCGGCCCCTCCGACCGCCTCTTCGCCGCCCTGCTCGGTTAGAGCGGGCCGCTCTGATCTGTAGCGGCGGCATCCCTGCCGCCGTCCGGGAGCGCAGCGAGCGGGGGCCGTCGGGACTAGCCGCGTCGAAAGTCGGCGGCTGGAAGCCGCCGCGACGGCTTTTCGCGGCTCGCTCTCGTCCAGCCCCGTTCGGCAGCAGCAACCCCCGCATCGGCTGTCCCCCCCCCAAGGCGACGCCTGATCCCCCGGGGGACTCGAACAGGGACAGCCGCGGGACGCAGAGGGGACAGAAGCGGGACCGTCCCCGACCCTCGCCGTCCCCGACCCTTCCTGAATCCCCCCCTCATGGAAGATAAGAACCGGACGGAGAACCGGCTGTTGAGATGAATCAGCGTCCGCGGCGGCGCGTCGCCAGAGGCGGTCGTTGATCACGGCCGTCGCCAGCCTGTTCCACGCCCGGGTGCACCCGCGCCCAGACGCCGAGGTCTTCCCACTCGATCAGCCGGGTGCGGGCGGTCTCGCCGGAGCAGCCCATCTCCGGCGGCGCGTCCCGCCAGCGGCAGCCGGTGGTCAGCACGTACCACAGAACCTTCAGCACGGTGCGGTTGGGGGTGCGGGGCCGGCCGCCTTGAGCGCCGACCGGTCGGTCCGGGGGCAGGTGATGGACGGCGACGTCGGCGAACTCTGTGCGGATAGGAGCAGACGTCACACGACGATCGATCAGACAGCGGGATACGGCGGATTCGGTGTTGCATCGCGGGCGACGGCAGGGCGTTGCGCGGTCCCACATGGGGGCGTTTATGAGGCGCCTTCGGCGAGCGCCGCAGCGAAACGGATCGGGCTTTCATCGAATCCTGTCTCGGTCGACGGCGTTCTGCCCGATTTCGCCGCCGGCGACGATGTCGCTCCTGATCGAGCTGACCCGCACGGCGCTGGGCCACAGCGACGTCGGCGCCAGCGAGATTGACGCCGAACGCGACCTCGCCGCCGCCGAGCGGGTGATGCGTGAGGTCGGGTGAACGATGAGGCCGGCTCCTATGCGCGACGAAGATTCTATCGCTCAACGTCGTAGACGCGCGTATGGCTACGCGCATATGGCGGAGCTGAGCCTCCGAAAACGTCTCGATAACACAGTGTCCTCGATAATAATGTCCCCAACAATGATCTGCTCAATGGTGGAAATGACGGAGCCGCGCATCCATTATGTCGCATGAATTTCTCCCGCAGCACGAGCGATCGAACGCAGTCCGATTGGGAACGACTTCCCGATCACCTCGCCGCAGTCGCCGATCGGGCGGCGGGGTTCGCCGGGGCGTTCGACGCCGCGGCGTGGGGCGAAGCGGCCGGGCGGTGGCACGATTTGGGGAAGTATTCGCAGGAGTTCCAGGACCACCTCGTCCGACGTTCGCAGGTCGATCACGCGACCGCCGGGGCTCAGCACGCGGCCGAAACGCTGCCGGGGCCGGTCGGTCGGCTGTTGGCGTACGCGATCGCGGCGCACCACACGGGGCTGGCGGACTTCTCCGCGAAGACGGCGCGCACGCCGCTGGCCGAACGGTTGACGAAAACGATCCCCGACTGGTCCGCCGCCCCCGCCGCGGAGCGATCGGCTCCGGCGATCCTGGGCACGAAGGACGGTTCCGCCCTGCCGCCGCGGTTGGCCGCGGCCCTGCGACGCGACGCCGCCGTGCGGGCGAAAGACCGCGTCGCCTTTCGTCTGGCGTTCCTCGGGCGGATGCTGTTCTCCGCGTTGTGCGACGCCGATTCGCTGGAATCCGAACGGTTCGGCGACGCGGCCCGGTCCGCCGCCCGCCCGGATGTCGCCGCGACGCCCTGGCGAGGGGACCGGGCGCCGGGGGAACTGGCCGCGGTTCTCGACGCCCATCTCGACCGCCTCGCCGCGAACGCGCCCCGCACGCCGGTGAACGCCCGGCGGGCGGAAGTCCTCGCCGCCTGCCGGGCCGCCGCCGACCGGCCGCCGGGGTTCTTCAGCCTGTCCGTGCCCACCGGCGGGGGGAAGACGCTGGCTTCGCTGGCCTTCGCCCTGCGGCACGCCGCCTGTCACGCCGGGCGCACGGCCTGCGGCGCGTCGTGACGGCGATCCCGTTCACCTCCGTGATCGAACAGACCGCCGGCGTGTACCGAAACGTCTTCGCCCCGGCGTTCGGCACAGAGCGAATCGGCGAGGTCGTACTGGAACACCACTCCGCCCGCGATCCCGAGGGGGACTCCCTCACCGCCCGATTGGCCGCGGAGAACTGGGACGCGCCGCTGATCGTCACCACGAACGTGCAACTGTTCGAAAGCCTGTTCGCCGCGCGAAAGGCCGCCTGCCGCAAGCTGCACCGGCTGGCCGGCTCGGTGATCGTGCTGGACGAGGCCCAGACGCTGCCGCCGGACCTGCTCGCCCCCTGCCTGCGAGCGCTAAGCGAACTGGTCGAGGTTTACGGCTGCACGGTCGTCCTCTGCACCGCCACGCAGCCGGCGTTGGAGAAACGGGAGGAGTTCCCGATCGGCCTGGAGAACGTGACGGCCGGCGGCAGTGTCGAACCGGTGCGGGAGATCGTCCCGGACCCGCCGGCGCTCTCTGCGGCGATGCGGCGGGTGCGCTGCGAATGGGTCGGCCCGCTGCCGGACGCGGCGCTCGCGGCCCGCCTCGCGGCGGAGCCTCAGGCCCTCTGCATCGTCAACAGCCGCCCGCACGCCCGGGAATTGTTCGAGGCGGTGCGCGACGAACTGGGCGAAGACGCGGACGGCCTGATCCACCTCAGCACGAACCTGTGCGCCGCCCACCGGGCGGAGCGGTTCGCACAGATCCGCCGCCGGCTCGCGGAGGGCGAACCGTGTCGGGTGGTCAGCACGCAGCTCATTGAAGCCGGCGTGGACGTGGACTTCCCGGCCGTCTACCGGGCGTTGTGCGGTCTGGACAGCGCCGCCCAGGCCGCCGGCCGCTGCAACCGGGAAGGGCGGCTGCGTGACGCCGACGGGGAACCGGCGGAGGGCGTGCTGACGCTGTTCGAGCCGGACCGCCCGCCCCCGCCGGGCCTGCTCCGCAGCGCCGCCGAGACGACCCGCAGCCTGATCGCCTGCGGGGAGTTCCCGGACCTGCTGAGCCCGGATGCGATCCGCCGGTTCTTCGAACTGCACCTCTGGAAGCGGAAGGGCGACGACTGGGACCGCCGCGTGCTGGACTGCTTCCAGACGGCCAGGGACCTCTCCCCGCTGGCGAACTACACGACCGCCGACGAGCGGTTCCAGATGATCCCCGACGACGCCACACCGGTCTTCGTGCCGTGGGGCGAGGAGGGGGAACGATTGATCGACCGCTTGCGCCGCGAACCGCCGGACCGCCGGGCGTTGCGAACGCTGCGTCGCTACGCGGTCGGCGTGCACGACCGGAACTACGCGGCATTGGTGCAAAGCGGCGACGTGGCGCTCCTGCACGCCGCGGACGGCTTCGCCGGCTTCGCCGTGCAGGCGAACCCGGACCTCTACGACGCGCACCTCGGCCTGCGCCCGGACCGCCCGGGGTGGTACGAAGCGGGGACGCTGGTGGTGTGAGGGGGCCGCGATCTCACGCCGTTCGCCTAGGATGGGGTCGGTCGCCCCTCCGCGGGGGCGTGGATTGAAACCGAGGTACGATGACTCGCGAGGTCGTCTAGAGGTCACGCCGCGATTCATCGCGGTCGTGACCCGACTCAAATGTCGCGTTTCTTTCCGAGGAACAATAACTCGACCCTTGGCGCACCGTCGGCTCTTGGTCAAGCTCCGTGCCCCAACTCTTTGGAGCCGGCAATGGACCACCTCACCCCCGAGCAGCGACAAGCACTGATCGACGCCTATCGGCGGCAGCCCCGCCGTAGCGACGACCTGCCATACACCCCGGCGATCGGTCGGATGCGGGCGGAACTTCGTCCCGTATTCGGTGACTCGCTCACCGAGAGGGATGTCTGGAAAGCCGTAAGCCGGCTGCGGAAGAAGAAAGGACAGTTGCCCCGCAAAGGCCGCTGAAATCTTCTGGGTCGATGTGTCCCCCTCCGCGATCCGATCACGCTTGCACACCTGTCCGCCCGTCCTCACTGTGCGTTTGTTCGCACCGCCCGGAGTCCGCCGATGGCCAACCCGCCGCCTGATCCCCACGCCGTCGCCCTCCGCGTCTGGGGGGATTTCGCCTGCTGGACCCGCCCGGAGATGAAGGCGGAGCGCGTCTCCTACGACGTGCCGACCCCCTCCGGCGCCCGCGGGGTATTGGAAGCGATCTATTGGAAACCGGAGATTCGCTGGGTCGTCACCCGGCTGCGGGTGTTGAAGCCGATCCGGTTCACCACCGTGCGGCGGAACGAGGTCGCCTCCAAGATTCCCACCAAAGGCAAGCATGGCGCCGGGGCCGCGATGAAAGCGGGGACGGGCCGGCTCGGCCTGAACGTGGAGGACGACCGCCAACAGCGGGCCGCCACGCTGCTGCGGGACGTGGAATATATCATCGAGGCCCGGTTCGAGCTGCTGGGCGGGGCCGACAACGCGCAAAAACACGCCGCGATGTTCGCTCGCCGGGCGGCGAAGGGACAGTGTTTTCATCGGCCGTATCTGGGGACCCGCGAGTTCGCCTGCGATTTCGAGCCGGCGGACCTGTCGGCCCTCCCGCCGGTCCCGGAAGAGTTGCGCGGCGACAAAGATCTCGGCTGGATGCTGCACGACCTCGACTTCAACAACGGCATGGAACCGCACTTCTATCGCCCGACGATGACCGACGGCGTGATCGACGTCCCCCGCCCCGACTGGCTCCCCCCGCCCCCGCGGCGGATGCCAAAACCTGACCTCACCGTCGCCGGAACCGGAGGTGCGGCATGATTCTCACCGCTCTGCAATACTATTATCAGCGGCTGGACAACGACCCGACCGTCGACGTCGTCCCCGCCGGCTACAGCCGGCAGAAGATCACGTTCCGCGTGACCCTCAAATCAGACGGAACCCTCGTCGGCGTCGAACCGCTGGGCGAATTGAAGGGCAAGAAGCGCACGCCGGAGATGATGGTCGTTCCGGGGCAGGGAAAGCCGTCCGGTTCCGGCGTCAACCCCTGTCTGCTGTGGGACAACGCGGGCTACATGCTCGGCTATAAACCGGACGACCCCAAGCCGGAGCGGACTGCCGAGACCTTCGTCGCCTTCCGCGACCGGCACCTGGAACTCGAAGCGGAGATCGACGACGCCGGGTTCGCCGCCGTCTGCCGGTTCCTCGAACGGTGGGAGCCGGAGGGCGCCGCCGAACGCTGCCCAGAACTGGCGGAGGCGGCGAGCGGGTTCGGCGTCTTCTCCCTGGCGAACGAGACCGGCCACGTTCACGACCGCCCCGCCGTCCGGGCCTGGTGGGCCGATCAATTGAAGAAAGAGGCCGCCGCCGCGGTGGAGTCCGGCGCCGGCGGCCAGTGCCTGCTGACCGGCGAGGTCGGCCCGATCGCCCGCCTGCACGAACCGAAGATTAAAGGGGTGAACGGAGCGCAACGATCGGCGCGCTGCTGGTGTCGTTCAACATCGACTCCACGGAGTCCTACGGTCACAGCCAGGGCGCGAACGCCCCGGTGGGCGAGACGGCGGCGTTTCAATACGCCGTCGCCCTCAACCGCCTGCTCGACCGCGACGGCGGCCGCCGCGTGCAGGTCGGCGACGCCACCGTCGTATTCTGGACGGAACAGCCCGGCCCGGGCGAAAGTTTCCTCGGCATCGCCTTGGATCCAGATGTCGAAGACGCGGAGGTCACGGGGGAGGTCGCCGCGGTTCTGGAAGCGCTGCGGACCGGCGATTTCCCTGCGGAATTGGGCGATCCGGCGATGCCGTTCTATCTGCTCGGCCTGTCCCCCAACGCCGCCCGGCTGAGCGTGCGATTCTGGAAAGAAGGCACGCTGGACGAACTGGTCCGCAACGCCCATCGGCACTTTGCGGACCTGAAGATCGTGCGGCCGAAGAACGATAAGGAGCCGGAGCTGCCAAATCTCTGGCGGTTGCAGATTCAGACCGCCCGGGAAACGAAAGAGATTTCCCCGCTGCTGTCCGGGGGGCTGCTGTCGGCCCTGTTGAACGGCACGCCGTACCCGCGGGCGTTTCTCGCCGCTCTCGTTCGCCGCACCCGGGCCGACCGCGAAGTCCGCGGCGTGCGAGCCGGCGCCCTTAAAGCCTGCCTGAACCGCGAGTTCCGGGCCGGTCGTTCCTCCCCCCTGTTGAAAGAATTGCCCGTGGCCCTCGACCCCGACCGCCCGGAGCCGGCTTATCACCTCGGCCGCCTGTTCGCGGCGTTGGAGAAGGTGCAGGACGACGCCTTCCCCGGCGTCAACACGACGATCAAGGACCGCTATTTCAGCGCCGCTTCGGCAACCCCCGGTTCGGTCTTCCCGCGACTGGTCCGCATGAGCCAGCACCACGCCGCAAAGCTGGAGAAAGCCGGCCACAAAATCGCCCACGAACGCCGCATTCAGGAGATCGTCGGCCGGCTCGACGGCTTTCCGGGCCATCTCCCGCTGCCGGCGCAGGGTCTGTTCGCCGTCGGCTACTACCACCAGCGGCAAGATCTGTTCCTGTCCAAGGCCGACCGCGAAGCCGCCGCCGCGGCGACCGCTTCCGAATAACGTCTCCCTTCAACCTTCAACGTTTCCCCTTCGCCCCACGCCCCGATGCACCGCTACGACTTCGTTCTTTTATTCGACGTGACCGACGGCAACCCCAACGGCGACCCGGACGCCGGCAACCTGCCGCGGATCGACCCGGAGACCGGCGAGGGACTGGTCACCGACGTCTGCCTCAAACGCAAGATTCGCAACTACGTCGGCCTCGTCCACGGCGAAACGCCGCCGTACGAAATTTATGTCAAAGAGAAGGCTGTGCTGAACGCTCAGCATGAAAAAGCCTATACGGCGTGCGATCTGAAGCCGGTCAAAGGCAAGCTGCCCAAGAAAGACGAGGACGCCGCCCGATTGAAAGACTGGATGTGCGGGAATTTCTTCGACATCCGCACGTTCGGAGCGGTGATGAGCACCGGCGTGAACTGCGGGCAGGTCCGCGGGCCGGTGCAGTTCACCTTCGCCCGCAGCGTCGATCCGGTCGTTACGTTGGAGCACGCCGTCACCCGCTGCGCGGTCACGACCGAAGCGGAGGCGGAAAAACAGTCCGGCGACAACCGCACGATGGGCCGCAAGTTCACGCTGCCCTACGGACTCTATCGGGCGCACGGCTTTATCAATCCGCACCTCGCGGAGCAGACCGGCTTCGGCGACGACGACCTTGCTTTGTTATGGAAGTCGTTGGAGCAGATGTTCGAGTACGACCGCTCCGCCGCCCGCGGGCAAATGGCGGCCCGCCGACTGATCGTCTTCCGGCACGACAGCGCCCTGGGCAACGCCCCGGCTCACAAACTGTTCGCCCGGGTGAAGACCCCCGGCCTCGCCGACGCCGACCGCGAAACGCCCCCGCGGCGGTTCGAAGACTACGAGCCGCAGATCACGGTCGACGACGCCGACCTGCCGGCGGGGGTGACGGTCGTCCAACCGTTTGAAGGCGAAGGGATGAACGAATGACCGCCCCCCCCACCGAACGACAGGCGCAGCGCCGGCCGGCGTGCCCAATGAGTTTCACGAGTCCGCCGCCTACCACTGTGGGCGAATGCTGGCGCTGTTCCAGCAGATTCAGTCGCTCGCGGACGATCAGGTGAACTCCACCTACTCCGACCGATACTACGGGGCCGCTTCCACGTCGCCGGCCAACGTGCTGCCGCGAGTGTTCAAAACGGCGCGGCACCGTGTGAGACAAATCCGCAGCTTCGCCCTCAAGCGAGACCTGCTCGCATTGCTCAACCGCGTCCACTGGGAGATTCAAGATCGTTTCCCGCGGTTTCTCAATGTGGCTCAGCAGGGAGAGTTTCAGCTTGGATACTTCCACCAAATGGCAACCGCCCCCCGCGACCAGGCCCGTGTCCGGCTGATAACACGAAAGGGGGACGTCGTAAAGTCCCACGGGGAACGGCTGATCGCCGATCTGCTGCACCGGATGAACGTCCCTTACGAGTATGAACAGCCCAAACTGCCGTTCACTCGCCGCAACGGCAAGGCGGACGAACTGTCGCCGGATTTTTGCGTCAGGGACGCCCTGCTGAACCGATCGCTTTGGATCGAATACCAAGGAATGTCCGGCGACGAGGACTACGATCGCGCGTGGAAGGTGTGGAAGGAGCCGTACTACCGCCGCGACCAGAAGGTCCAGTTTTACGAGGATCTTACCGCGAGCAATCAAGTTGAACCCGAGGAACGAGTCCTATGGGTGATCCCGCCGGAAGCCACGTCGGGTCGAAGTCTGTTTCAAGACGAGTTGGAAGGCGTACTGCGACGCATCTTCGGCAAAATCCCGCAGCACGGGGACGAGACGACGCCGTTCTGATGCCCGACCCCCTCCCCATTTCCGCCCTGCAACATCTCGTATTTTGCGAGCGGCAGTGTGCGCTAATTCATACCGAGGGGCTGTGGGCGGAGAATCGGCTGACTGCCGAAGGGACCGTGTTGCATGAGAACGCTCATGAGGCCGGGCCGGAGACTCACGGCGGGGTCCGCGTCGCTCGGGGGGTGGACCTGCGGAGCGAGGCGTTGAACCTCGTCGGCAAGTCGGACGTGGTCGAGTTCACGCCCCCCGAAGCCTTCGACGGACCGATCGCCGAAACCATCCGGGCCGCGGCCCGCTCCCGGGAAGGGGGCGCCGGGCCGTCGCTGGCCGGGTGGCGGGCGCTGCCGGTCGAATATAAACGCGGCCGCCCCAAGACCTCGCCGGAGTGGGGCGACTGCGACCGCGTTCAATTGTGCGCCCAGGCCCTCTGTCTGGAGGAGATGTTGGGCGTCGAAGTCCCCGAGGGCCGGCTGTTCTACGGCAAGACCCGTCGTCGGACGGAGGTGGCGATCGACGGGGAACTCCGCGACCTCACCCGTCAGGCGGTCGACCGGCTGCATGCCGCTGCTGGCCTCCGGCGAGACCCCGCCGGCGGTCAACGACGCCCGGTGCCCGAATTGTTCGTTGGTCAAACTCTGCCTGCCGGAAGCGTCCGCGGGCCGCTCGGCTGAGGCTTGGATGAAACGCCGACTCAACACCCTCGATCGGGAGGCCGCATGAAGGAACATCTCAACACCCTCTTCGTCACGACCCCCGGCACTTATCTGGCGAAGGACGGGGCGTCGGTCGCGGTGCGGGCGGACGGGTTGGACGACGCCGGCGAGCCGACGGGCAAGAAGGCGACGAAGCTCCGCGTGCCGCTGCATAATCTGGACGGCATCTGCTGTTTCGGACGCGTCGGGGCCAGCCCGCAATTGTTGGGGGCCGCGGCGGAAGCGGGGGTCAGCGTGTCGTTTCTCTCCGAGTACGGGAAGCTGCGGGCGCGGGTCGTGGGCTTCACCCCCGGCAACGTGCTGCTGCGTCGGGCTCAATATCGAGCCGCCGACGACCCCGCCGCGACGCTGGAGATCGCCCGCTCCGCGGTGCTCGGCAAGGTCTCGAATTGTCGGCAGGTGTTGTTGCGGACCGCCCGCGACGCCGCCGACGCGGAGCGGGCTGAGCGCCTGCGGGCCGCCGCCCGCCGATTGGAGACGAACCTGCACGGCGCCCGCCGGGCCGGGCACGCCGGCGCCGAGGGCGCCGCGCAGTCTTTCTCGGCGACGGATGCGCTCCGCGGCGTGGAGGGCGAAGCCGCCCGCACCTATTTCGCCGCCTTCGGCGACCTGCTGGCGGGCGACCCGGCGTTCTCGTTCGCCGGTCGGTCCCGGCGTCCGCCGCGGGACGCGGTCAATGCCCTGCTCTCGTTCCTGTATGCGATGCTCACGCATGACGCGAAAAGCGCCGCCGAAAGCTGCGGGCTGGACTGTCAGGTCGGCTTCCTCCACCGCGACCGCCCCGGCCGGCCGAGCCTCGCCCTGGACCTCATCGAAGAGTTTCGCCCCCTGCTGGCGGACCGCGTCGCCCTCACGCTCGTCAATCGACGGCAGATCAAGCCGTCCGGGTTCACCACCTCGGAGACCGGCGCCGTCTCCATGGACGACGCGACCCGCAAGGCGGTCCTGACGGCGTGGCAGGCGAAAAAGCAGGAGGTCGTCACGCACCCGTTTTTAAACGAGAAGGTGACGGCCGGCCTGTTGATTCATCTCCAGGCCCGGCTGCTCGCCCGGCGCCTGCGGGGCGATCTGGACGCCTGGCCGCCGCTGCTCTGGAAATAAACTCGTCCTCCGCCCGGCGCTTGCGATGTATGTTTTAGTGACTTATGACGTGTCGACGTCCAGCGAGGGCGGCGTGAAGCGTCTGCGGCGGGTGGCGAAGGCCTGCGAGGACCGCGGCCAACGGGTGCAGAACAGCGTGTTCGAGATGAAGGTCGACCCGGCGGTCTGGGCGACTCTGCGGGCGGAGCTGCTGGGGCTGATCGACCCGGGCGTCGACAGTCTGCGGTTCTACCGGCTGGGGCGGAACTGGAAAACGAAGGTGGAGCACCACGGGGCGAAACCCGGCTACGACGTGGACGGCCCGCTGATCGTGTGAGACGCTGCGGAGGCGGCAAGCACCCCGCGAACCGTCAGCGTCCGCCCGGCCCCCGGGAGGTTCGCGATCGACGCAAGCTCCTTCTCTGACAAGACGATCTGGAATCAATCGCCTCGACGACCGCCCGTCGCCCACGACGACCGGCGGGGTTCGCGGCTCCGCCCGCTGGACCCGCTGCGGCGTCAGAGGTTAGATTGGCGGCGTCGCCCCTTCACGGGGGCGTGGATTGAAACTTCGCCGCTAGAGAGGTTGTGGGATTGTGCGGCGGGTCGCCCCTTCACGGGGGCGTGGATTGAAACGCCTCTACTGGCACTCGAAGAATGCGTTGACCACGTCGCCCCTTCACGGGGGCGTGGATTGAAACTCTCTTCGGACGGACTCTCACGATGTCCTCTCTCGTCGCCCCTTCACGGGGGCGTGGATTGAAACGTCACGCTGGCGACGTGCGACATGCCGCCGCCCGGTGTCGCCCCTTCACGGGGGCGTGGATTGAAACGACTCGACCGAGGCGTCCAGCACCGCGTCCAGCAGTCGCCCCTTCACGGGGGCGTGGATTGAAACAGATCTGGGGTCGTTGGTTGAAACAGTACGGGTTCGTCGCCCCTTCACGGGGGCGTGGATTGAAACGTGGCGAGCCACGTGATCAAGCCGAACATGCTAGGCGTCGCCCCTTCACGGGGGCGTGGATTGAAACGTCCGGCCCCCAGCACGCCCCCAGCACCACGCCGGGTCGCCCCTTCACGGGGGCGTGGATTGAAACCTCGCGAAGTGCAAAGACCGTCGCGGGCATGGAATCGTCGCCCCTTCACGGGGGCGTGGATTGAAACTGTAATTTTCCCCGTGCATGACCATCACCGTTCGCAGTCGCCCCTTCACGGGGGCGTGGATTGAAACATTCGATGTATCCCCCACATTTGTCGACGAAGTGGTCGCCCCTTCACGGGGGCGTGGATTGAAACGCACATGCGTCGGCCCGACGCTGGCGGCGGAGGTGTCGCCCCTTCACGGGGGCGTGGATTGAAACGCCATCTCCCCGGTCAGCCGGTTCCGCCGCTCGAGGTCGCCCCTTCACGGGGGCGTGGATTGAAACATGGAGCCCGCCGTGCCCAAACCTACTGCTTCCGCGTCGCCCCTTCACGGGGGCGTGGATTGAAACGGCGACGATCGGCGGCGTTCGAGCTGATCGAATCGTCGCCCCTTCACGGGGGCGTGGATTGAAACCAGCCGGGCCGAGGGGATCACCCGCCAGTTGAGTCGCCCCTTCACGGGGGCGTGGATTGAAACTGCCAGTGCGGGCACTGGTACGCCGGCATCGCCGTCGCCCCTTCACGGGGGCGTGGATTGAAACTTCGGCAGCGGATCAGGCAGACGAGCCCGCACCCGTCGCCCCTTCACGGGGGCGTGGATTGAAACCGCGGAAGCGGATCAGGCAGACGAGCCCCCACCCGGTCGCCCCTTCACGGGGGCGTGGATTGAAACTCCCCCAGGGATCGGGGGATGCGGGCGGAAATGTTGTCGCCCCTTCACGGGGGCGTGGATTGAAACAGCACGGGCGTCGGGTGGTATCGCGTGCCGCGACCGTCGCCCCTTCAGGGGGGCGTGGATTGAAACGCGGCCCGTAGCCGCCGCTCGCCGGCGACAAGCTGTCGCCCCTTCACGGGAGCGTGGATTGAAACGCAATTTCGGCCGGCCCGTAGTCGTCGTCCCCTTCATGGGTCGTGGGGGCAAGCTCACAATGTGCCTCGAGAAGATCTCGCGGGGGAGAAAACACCTGGCACGTTCGGAGCACGTACGGCCCTTGCAGTTTTACCTGCCGTCGGTTTTACCTGCCGTCGGAGGTTTTCGCCGGGACTCGTCGAGGGCGTCGATGCACCACAGGCCGCAACCCCAGCGGGCAATCCACGCACTAGTGTCCTGAGTTGGAAGTTTCGTTGCGCATCTTACGAGGGCGGGTAGGCTGCGGTTTTACGCAATTCGGAGCCCCAGATGCCCGGGTCCAAGCCGAAAACCGAACTGGTCGTGACCGACGCGCAGCGGGCCGAACTCACCCGGCTGGCCCGCCGCCGCAAAACGCCCCGGGGCTTGGCCCTGCGGGCGGCGATCGTGTTGGCTTGCGCCGACGAACCGTCGATCGTGGCTGCGGCCCGCCGCCTCGGCGTCTCGCGGCCGACCGCCACGCGGTGGCGGGAGCGTTTCCTCGAACACGGGCTGGACGGACTGACCGACGAGCCCAGAAGCGGAGCCCCGCGGAGGATCGGCGACGACCGCGTCGAGGAGGTCGTCAGGACGACGCTGGAGGAAACCCCGCCGAACGCGACCCACTGGAGCACGCGGAGCTTGGCGAAGCGGCTGGGTCTCAGCCAGAGCGCCGTCTCCCGGATCTGGCGGGCCTTCGGGCTGCAGCCGCACCGCAGCGAGACCTTCAAGCTCTCGACCGACCCGTACTTCGTGGAGAAGGTGCGGGACGTGGTGGGCTTATACATGAGCCCGCCGGCGAACGCCGTGGTGTTCTGCGTGGACGAGAAGAGCCAGTGTCAGGCGCTCGACCGCTCCCAGCCCGTGCTGCCGATGACGCCCGGCCGGCCGGAGCGGCGGACGCACGATTATTTCCGGCACGGGACGACCAGCCTGTTCGCGGCGTTGAACGTGAAGACCGGGGAGGTGTTCGGCCGCTGTCGGCGGCGGCACCGGGCTCAGGACTTTCTCTCGTTCCTCCGGCAGCTCGACGCCGCGACCGAACGCGACCCCGGGACGGAGATCCACTTGGTGCTCGACAACTACGCCGCGCATAAAACCGCCGCCGTGAAACGGTGGTTCGCCCGACGCCCCGAGTACCGCCTGCATTTCACCCCGACGGGGGCGAGCTGGATGAATCAGGTCGAGCGGTTCTTCGCGGAACTGACGAATAAACGGCTGCGGCGGGGCGTGTTCCGCAGCGTGCCGCAATTGGAGCGGGCGATCCGGGACTACGTCGAGGGTCATAACGCCGACGCCAAACCGTTCGTCTGGACCGCCGACGCCGATCTGATCCTTCGGCGGGTCGAAGCCGTCTGCAACGAAACTTCCAACTCAGGACACTAGTACGACCTCAAGCTGACACTGGCGGGTCGGCGCGGCATGCTGACGGCTCCCGAACCCGGGCGGAGTCCTCGCCGTGGCAAGAAGTCCGTCGTCGCGTTGTCCGCCGCGGAACGCGAGCGGCTGGTCGATCTCACCAAGCTGGCCCGCATCGACCGCAAGGTCTTCCAGCGGGCCTGGATTCTGCTGAAAGCCGATCAGGCCCCCGGCGGCCCCGCCTGGCCGGACCGCCCCGCAAGATCGACGGCGCCGCCCAGGCCCGCATCGTCGCGTTGGCCTGCTCGGAGCCGCCGCCCGCCCTGTTCCGTACGACGCCGGCCCGCTGGAGTCTGACGCTGCTGGCCGCCCGCGTCGTGGAACTGGAGATCGTGGATTCGATCTCCCACGAGTCGGTGCGGCAGGTTTTGAAAAAACTTGTTGCAGCCGCACCGCAAACGCTGCTGGGCCGCGTTCTACGGGGAACGGGGCCGCCGAAACAGTCCGGCGGGTTCGTCTGCCGGACGGAGGAGGTGTTGGCGATTTATCATCGCCCGTATCAAGAACGCTTCCCGGTCGACTGTCTGGACGAAACGAACAGCGGCGGGGCGCCATGGTCGCGGATCAGGGCGCAAGGCCGCCTCCCGGTCGGCGAGCGGACAGCCCGTCGCCCGCGGCGAGCGCCCGCAGGACCATGCGGGTGTGCGTCCACACGTCCCCCTCGGCGTGCCAGATCGGGTCCTGTCCGCAGGCGGCCATCGCCCGGGCCAAGTCGCTCGATTCGAACAAGCAGCGACCCGCAGGGGGTCGGGGCCGCAGAAGTCGTCCCAGTTCACGGCGCCGCCCGGTTCGGTTCGACGGGGCGATTGCGCCAGTGGTCCGACGTCTTGACGGCCTCAGTGAACTCTGGGCGGACGAACTTGGACCGGGTCGTGACCCGCGGCGGGTCGCCGCCCTCGGTCCGCAGGCCCTCGGTTCGCAGGTACAGGTCCTCCATCCCATCGTCCGACCGCCCGGTCCGCGGGTCCGTGAACGCCGCCCCGTAGGCGAACCGTCCGACGAGCGCCTCCAGCCCGGCCCGCGAGATCGCCCCCCGGTGCAACACCGGGACCGTCGGCAGATTCAGGAGGCCGCAGAGCTCCAGGCGGTCGGCCAGCGGGAGGAAGGAGCCGTCCCGTTTGTCCTGCACGTCGAACTCGATCAGCAGACCCGGCAGCGCGTCGTAGGCGATGTGATGCCGGGCGAACATGAACTCGCCGAACAGCACGAACCGATCCCCCAGCACGTCCCAGAGGTCCGCGTTCGCCCCGGCGCAGGAGGCCTTCAGCGGGGCGTACTGGGCGTGCTCCCCGCCGCCCAGGATGTGGCCGCGGTTCTGGATCACGAGCCCCGCCGGCCCCGCCCCGACGGCGGCGTGAAAGTGCACGCCGACGTTCGTGCCGTCGATCTTCTCCTCGACGATCAGGCCGGGGTCGGCGAGGATCGCGTCGCTCTCCGCCCGGCCGAGCCGGCGGTCGTCCGACGTGCCGGTCGAGCCGAACAGGTGCGGCGTCCGGGGATACTTGCGGAAGGGGATACTTGCGGAAGGTTGCGGCGCCGGCGCCCACGGGGATCTCCCGGTCGGACCGGGCCGTGATCAGGACTTGGTGTGACGGGAGGAGAGTCCGCCGCGGTCGCGACGGACGTTCCCCGGACCGCTCCCGCAGGTGGAGGTTCGGACGCGGCGGCTTCCCCCACAGAAAACGGGCGGCCCCTATTGGGAATCGGCGTCCGACGGCGGACCGGGCGCCGCATCGGCGGCGAAGGCCCAGAGGGCCGCGTCGGTGCGGACGAACAGATCGTCGCCGGCGAGCACGACGGAGGCGTCGGCCGGTTCGTCCAGGTCGTTCACGGCGAGCCGCTCGTACCGCTCGGGATTCGGCCGGAAGACCGCCGCGGCGCCGGACTTGGTGAGCAGGAACGCCCGGCCGTCGCCGGCGCGGGTCACGCTGGACCAGCTCCCGCCGCCGCCGCCGGGGACCGCGCGGGCCTTCCACCGCTCGCGGCCGGTCGTGACGTCGAGGCACTTGAGGACGCCGCCCATGTCGCAGACGTACAGGAACCCGTCGACGATCGCGCCGGTGCCCAGGTGGCCGCCGCCCTTCGGTTCGTGCCAGAGCCGGCGGGTGTCGGTCACGTCGCCCAGGCCGCCGGCCCGGACGGCGAACGAGGCTCCGCCGTACCCGCCCAGCGCCACGACGATCCCGTCGGCCGAGGCGACCGGCGAGGCGTAGGCCAGCGGGGCTCCGCCGCCGCAGGTCCACAGGCGTTCGCCCGTCGCCGGGTCGAAGGCGCTCAGCCGGCGGGGCAGCGTGAGGATCAGTTCGTCATGGCCGTCGACCGGCAGGACGATCGGGGTGCTCCAGGAGCCGCGCAGCCGGTCGGCCCGGGCGTCGTCGCGGGCGAAGTCGTTGGCGTTCCCGTCGTTCTCCGGGCCGCTGAGGGCCCGCTCCGCAGCGTCGTCCAGGGTCTCGACCCGCCAGCGGGTCTCGCCGGTGGCGAGGTCGACGGCGATCAGGAACTCCCGGTCGCCCGGGCCGAAGTTCAGGATGCACAGGTCGTCATGCAGAATCGGCGACGAACCGTAGCCCCACATGTGCCGCTGCTCCCCGAGGTCGCGGCGCCACAATTCCTCGCCGTCGAAATCCCAGCAGATCAGCCCGGCCGACCCGAACCAGGCGACGACCCGCTCCCCGTCGGTCGCCGGGGAGGCGGAGCAGTACGGGTTCGTCCGGTGCGTCGCCTCCGCCTCGGAGGCCGCCACGCCCCGCCGCCAGAGTTCTGCTCCGGTCCCCCGATCAAAGCAGAGCAGCGCCCGCCGGTCCGGTTCGGACAGCGGCTGGGTGACGAACACGCGGTTGTCCCAGACGGCCGGCGTGGAGTTCCCGGCCTCCGGCAGTTCCACCCGCCAGCGGACGTTTTGCTCCGGCCCCCATCGGCTGACGGCGTCCGCCGCGGCGGTCCGCCCGTCGCCCGCCGGCCCCCGCCACGCCGGCCAATTCCCTTCCTCAACCAGACCCGGAACGACGACGAGGGCGAAGAGGACGGCGGCGGACACGGCGGGGCTCCGGAAAGACGAACGGGGACGGCAAGACCCGCCGCAGCATAGGTGCCCCGGTCGTTTAGCCCTGCCGGTCGGGAAGTTCTCCCGGCTGGGAAGCTCTTCGGCTGGGAAGTTCTGCCGGCTGGGAGGTTTGCCGAAACCGTGCGCTCAGTGCCTGTGGGCGTGGTCGGAGGGGGCACAGCGTACAACCCAACCCCCGCGGACGCGACGACTTGCGGACGCCGGTTCATGCGCCGCCCGAAGATGGCCGGGTTCCAGGCCCTTCGTTCGGCGTTCAGACGCGATGGCGGGCCCCGCAGCCTGCGGACGCCGCCCCGACGGCTCGCTCATGCGGCGCCTTCGGCGGGGGGAGGCGGGGCGTCTCTCGCGGCCGCGGCCCGCAGGTCGGCGGCGATCTGGGCTCGCAGTTCGGCCGGCTCCAGCGCCTCTGCCCGGGGGCCGAAGCTCAGCACCCACGCGGCCACTTTCCCGACGGCGGCCCGCCGGACAGGCCGTTCAGATCGCTCAGGGCCTGCTCCCCCAGGTGCGCCCGCGCCTTCCCCAACGCTCGGTCCAGCGCCTCCCAGACGAACGTGCCCTTCAGCGAGCCGAGCAGCGGCCGGGCGAGGTGCAGGGCGGCCGCCTCGTCCCACCGGAACGCCAACGGCAGCAGCCCGCCCGGCGAGGCCAGCCGCCAAGTCTTCTCCCCCCGACAGCCGCTCTCGCAGCGCACCGGCAGGCCGGCCCGCTCCATGGCGCCGAGGTCGCGGCGGACGGTTGTCCTGCTGACGCCCAACCCGCCGTGCAGGACGTGCAGCGCGCCCCGCACTCCCGGGAGAGGAGCCGCCCGAACAGTTCCGTTTCGATCCCCGCCCAGCACTCTTCGACGCGCCGGCGCCGCTCCGCCGCGGCGGGGGCGAGGGCCTTTCGCGTCTCCGCCGACCGCGCCAGAAACGCGGACACGTCGGCCGCCGCGACCTCGGCGGTCCAGAGGCTCTCCTCTAAGCCGTAGGCGGCGAACAACTGCTCGTATTTATGCGCCCAGCTTTATGCGCCCAGCCGATCGACGCCGCGGGGACGGCCTGCGACAGCGCCGAGACCAACGCGTGAAACCGGGATGCGAACACGGCGTCGCAGGTTCCCAGGAACCACTTGATCTCCCGCGGGTCGGTCAGCCCGACCTCCACGCGATGCGCCTCCGGCAGCGACCGCAACAGATGGGCGGCCGGCTCCGCGTCCTCGCCGACGGTGTGCGTCACGACCGCGACCGTGCGACCGCTCTGGACGACCGCCCGCCCGACCCGCGCCAGCTGGGGCAGAAAATACACGCGACGGGCCGAGCGCTCGGCGTCCGGCAGCCCGATCCCGCGGGTCCGCGCCTTCGCCGCCCCCCAGCAGTCGCCGAAGCAGTCGCCGGAGGCGTCGAGCACGATCTCCGTCCAGTCGTCGGGGAGTTCGTTCCGGTCGAGCAGCCCGAGTTCCGCAAACCGCTCCCGCGGCAGCCGGCCCGACGGCCGCATCGCCGCTCGTGCGTCGGGCCAGCGGCGGAGCCGGCGAAGAATCGCCAGCAGCATGAGGTGGGCGCTTTGATTGACCGCTTCGGCGCCGGTGATCAGCACGTTCATAAAAAGGTCCTCGCGGAGGTGAGAGATTTCTTTCCCGACCGGGGGACGCGCACGTTGCGCCGGGGCCGGCCGATCAGGATCGACAGGAGCGTCCGCTCCCAGGGTTTGAGCCGGAGCAGGTCCGCGGCCGCCGCGTCGGCGTCCGGCCGGTCCGCCCAATTAATGAGGCACGATCCCAAGCCGCGGGCCGCGAGGGCGAGGCCGAGGGACGCCGCGAACAACCCGCCGTCGACGCACGGGGCGTAGCGGTCGCGTTCCAGCTCATAGGCGGACCAGGGCGGACCAGTCGCCGATCCACACGCCGTAGACCGGCGCCTTCGCGCCGAAGTCGCCCGTGCCCAGCCACAGACCGGCCAGCCGCCGGACGAGGTCGCGGTTCGTGGCGAGCAGGAGCCGGTACGGCTGGCGGTTGCAGGCCGAAGGGCTGTGCAGGGCGTCGGCGATCGCCGCGTCCAGGAGGTCCGGGTCGACCGGGGCGTCCTCGAACTCGCGGACGGACATCCGGTCCCGCGCCAGCCGGGCGAACGCCGCGGCCGCCGCGGGGCCGCGGGGCCGGCGGCGTGCGGAACGCGAGGCCCGGGGGCTCGCCGCCGCGTTCCTCCCAGAACCGTTCCAACCGGCGGCAGGCCCGCCCGACGGCGGGGGGCGACGGCCCCAGGTCCCGCGATCGCCGGATGTCTGCTCCCAGCACGGACTTGCAGTAGGGCAGCCGGTCGCAGTCAGGGAATGACTCGTCGCCGGCGGTCGCGAGGGCGATGAACGCGGCCGCCGTCTCCTCGAGATAATCCGCCGCGAACGGCCGGCGGGGCCCGGGGGCGGTCAGGCCCTTTTCCAGGCGGTGGACGTTGCGGACGAGCAGGGCCGCCGAGCGGTTTTCCGCCCGCCGCCGGGCGTGCTCCCGCAGGCCGGCGGCGACGTGGGGTGGGGAGGCGTTCATCCGGGCTCCGGCGTGGCGGGGGCCGTCCAGCCGCCTTCGGCCACGACGCGGCCGCACGCCTGCCCGCGGATCGCCGACGGCTCCTCGACGGCGCAGTCGTCGGGCGCGAACCCGAAAACGCTGCCGAGCCTCGCGGCGTCCGCCGCACCGCCCCCCCCGGGCGTATTCCACGGAGACGCCGAACGACGGGGGAAGGTGACGGTCGAAGGCGTCGCCGAAGCGGGGCTCGGCGGACCAGCAGAGTTTCATCGGAAAGACTTTCGCCGTCGGGGCGGGTGATCTGAAGAGCCGCGGGCAGGAGCGGCCGGCCCGCCGCCTGTTAGTGTTTACGCGTACACGTATAGTCGCACAAGAGCGAGACGGCGAAAACGGCCCGGCGGGGCTGTTTGAGAATGCGAGCCGGCCCGGATCGGACAGGACCACGGCGCCTCGCCTCGGCGGCCCGGGGGCGAAGCGGGTGATCAAAAAGGCGGCCGGGGTTCCCGCGGGAATCCCGGCCGCCAGCGATCGCACGCGCGGTCAAACAATTAACGGCAGCGCTTGGTCAAGGTTCGCTGAGGGAAACGCCCGTCGGACGGTCGCGGTTCGCGTTCGGTCCGGCGTCCGCCTCGCCCGCCGGTCAGGCGAAGCGGGCGACCAGGTCGCCGGACAGGGTGTCGGGGATCGGCGCGTTCCTGTCCAAGCCCGCCCGACGCCGCATCTCGTTGTCGAGATGCACGCCGCGGCTGCCGGAGACGTTCGGGCGGACCTCGGCGATCTGGCGGAAGTCCCACGGCGGGATCGGCAGAGCGGGATCGGCAGAGCGGGATCGGCAGAAACGTCTGCGGCGGTTCCGGAGACGCTTGCAGCCCGAACTTCAGGACCGCGGTCCGGAGCAGCGCCGGCCCCAGTTCGCCCCACGCGACGGTGGCGGGGTCCTTCCGCTCGCAGACGTCGCGGCAGGACCTGATCGCCTCCGAACCCGCCGGGGCCTTGAACACGCCGTTCGTCACCGGGCCGGCGCCGTCCCCCGAGCCGCCGCCCTCCCGCGAGAACACATAATCTCGGCGGAAATCAAACGGCGCGGGGCCGATCTGGTCGGCGTCGACCCGCCAGCGTCCCCGCTCGTCGAGCAGGACGTCCCGGAACAGGTCCGCGCAGGCGGCGGACGACCCCCGCCCCGGCCCCCGGGAGCAAGCGACGACCCGGTCCCGCGGCACGACGACCGCGGCGTCCTGGACCGCGACGCCCTCCGGCACGCCCGCGACCTCGTCGTAGACGTAGAGGTGGACGGCGTGGCCGGCCGCCAGGCGGGACCGCAGAACGGTTTGCGCCGTCAGGCTTAGCGGGGCAGGCTCAGCGGGGCAGGCTCAGCGGGGCAGACTCAACCGGGGTCCGATCCCAAGCGACTGCACACCGACGGACAGGGTCTCCAAGCGGAAGACCGGCGGCGGCCGGCAGGGGGCGGGACGCGTACGCGCGGGGCGGCCCGCAGCTAAGTACGCATGAACACGACCGGCCCCGCCGCTCGCGGTCGAGACGAATCACGAGTTGAACACATGCCGAACGCAAAACGGCCGGGGCTCCCGAAGGAACCCCGGCCGCGGGTCGCAGGCAGGTCGCAGTACTTCAACGTCGCAGGTTCCGGGGGCGGCCCGGCGACGCGGATCAGGCGATCCACGCCGCCGGCGGGCCGACCCCGGCCACCCACGGTTCTCGGTCAGCGATCGGCCGAGTCGCCCCGGCCACCCGCCGAGGGCGTCGTACGAGAACGTGGCGAGGGAAATGAGGGGGCGGAACGAAAACACGGCCGGGGCTCCCGAAGGAACCCCGCCCGCGGGTCTCAGCGTCCGTTACAGCGGTTCGCAGCGTCAGTCAGGGGCGGGCGTCGCTCTCCATGCTCACCCCGTCCGTGCGTCCGGGTTAATCGACATCAACCCTTCTGACGCCAACGTAACGCGGGTGAATGCACGAATGATAGCGGGCACCTCCTTTGATGGATACTGATTAACTACGGCATCAGTGAACTGCAGCACGTGAGAAAGCGGCATGTACTCGTCACTGCTTTCCATGGCATACCGCCGAAGCATGAGTGCCGCCGCCCAGCGGGCTAAGACCGGGCGGCTCGGGTTTCTGCCCAAGCTTTCAGCATGAGACAGTAGGCCGCTCGAGTTGCACTCTAAGAATTCTGCAGATGTTTCGAGTCTTGCGAATGCTCTCAGAGGTTCTGGAATCGGCGTGCCGACTCCACCTGGCCCGTCGTCAAGAAGAGCAACAATCATAGATGCCAGCTCTTTAAAGTTCGCCTCCTCAATGCGCCCTGAGCGAGTCCTTGAGTTACCTGGTAGAACGTCGAACCTCGAAGAAGATCGACAATGCAGTCTTCAATGCTTGCACCGTCTCCATCCAGCAATTCGAGGAGTTCTTTTGCCAGTTCGACAACCATGTTGAATTCCAATGAGAGTGCAGTGATCAAAAGGGCCACAGGCCGAGGGGGTCGACGCAGTTGTTGAGAGCTGACACGGTGCAGTTGTAAGAAGACTTCTTCTTGTTAATCACCTCTCCAAGATGGTCGCCCCACGGGTCCACCTTTAGCCCCGGCCATATAAAGTCGCACCCGCTCACCATATACGCCAGACGGGCGGCAATGGCCATCTCCCAGCAGGAACCGTTCACGCCTGCATGAAGACAGCGCTTGATTCTTTCATTACATGTCTTGCCCCTGCTCGGCCGACACTTGCTACAGGACCTTTCTCTCTGTTCATAATGGAAGTGCAGCACAGCACAGGTAGATATCGAGGCAGTCTTTACCGCTCCAGAAACTCCCGAAATGGTCTTTTCGACCGCCCGGGCCATGGCATCTGCACAAGGCGGGTGTGATGCACAGGCCCACACGGTAAGCCCAAATGCCGCCGCCGCCGCCTTGGCTGCAGCCGCCGCAGATATCGTAACGCCGCCAGCTACAATTGGAATAACCAAGGGGTGCTCCCCGCCCGGGTCAACTGTACTAAGTGGCATTCCGTTGACGTATTTGTAGAGCGAGTAGCTGTCCCCGAGGCGGACGGCCAAGTCTCTAGAGCAGAACCGACCTAGCCTCGTTGAATAGCGACGTGTTCGGAGGTGCTGCAGTGACGTTTCTGTATCAAGCGATCGGCCGGTGAAATCGTATCCACTTCTGATCACAGATGTTGTGATTGCAGTCCCGTAGGCATCGTACCCATACCTCTCCACGACGGCCCCGGTATCGTCCGTCAGCGCGACGACCGAGTACCGCCCGTCGCGGTGGTAGTAGAACTCCTCCGTCGGCGTGACCATGACGAGCGGCTCGTCGCAGTACGCCCCGAAGGCGTAGCTTCGTTGCGGCGAGGCCGGAGCGGCGCCGGCGGCGTACTCGCACAGCGTCTGCCCGCCGGGCGTGCCCAGCGGCGGGATCGGCAGCGTCAGTTCGCTGAAGACCGTCGTGGTGAAGGTGCCGTCGTTGTTATCGACGGTCTTGGACACCCGGCGGCCGATGGCGTCGTAGGCGTAGCCGTGGGTGCCCTCCTGGCCCACCGTCGCCGTCGCGGAGACGGTGCAGCTTCGCAGCATGTTGTCTTGGTCCCACTCGAAGCTGCGGCCGAGGTGGTCGGCCGTCAGGTTGCCCTTGGGGTCGTAGCTCAGCACCTGGCCGTCGATGCCCGTCAACTCATGCACGTCGTTGTGCGTGCGCGTCTGCGTCGTCGCCTCCTCGGTGAACTGGTCCCAGTCGCCGACGGCGGTCAGCAGCCAGTCCTGGTCCAGCAGCCCGTCGCTGCGTTCCCAGTTCACGAGCCGATGCTCGGCGTCGTAGCCGGCGGGGCCGGTGCTGTAGCCGTAGTCGCTCATCACGCCGGTGATCGTCTCGGACGTGCGGTTCTTGTTGGCGTCGTAGGCATAACTGTACGTGCCCACGCCCGGCGTCGCCAGACTCTGCAGCAGGTTGTCGTTCGGGACGTAGGCCGTGGTCGTGGTCAAGCCGTTGCCGAAGGTGCGGCTGGTCTCCCGGCCGGCGTCGTCGTACACGAAGCTGGCGGCGAGGTTCCCGTCGTAATCCACCGACGAGAGCAGGCCGCGGGCGTCGTGGGGGCGGTCGACGACCGTGCCGTCGGGGTAGGTCAGTTCGTCCAGGTTCCCCGCGGCGTCGTAGCCGCGGCCGATGACGTAGGTCTGGCCGTTCGTGGTCAGGCTTTCGGACGTGATCCGCCCGGCGGCGTCGTAGACGTAGGCGATGCTGTTCGCGTACCGCCCCTTCGTCGCCGAGAGCAGCCGGCCGGCGGCGTCGTAGGTGAAGTCGTCCTGGTCGGCGATGGTTCCCGAGGGCGAGTCCGCCGCGGCGCGGTAGACCCGCGTGGTGCGGCGGCCGGCGGCGTCGTACAGGTGGGTGACGGTGTCGCCGAGTTGGTCCGTGCTGCGGAGCAGACGGCCGTACTCGTCGTGCTCGGTCGCGGTGATCCCGTAGCCGGCGTCGCCGGGCAGGCTGGCGGGGACGTGGTCCGGCCAGGTCGTGCTGGCCGGGCGTCCGAGGCCGTCGAAGGCGTAGCTCGTCACGCCGCCCTCCGCGTCCGTCAGCGTGGTCTGACGATCGAGGGCGTCGTAGGCGAACGTCGTCGTGTGGCCGAGCCGGTCGGTCGTGGAGACCTTCCGGCCGAGGCCGTCGTACGCGTGGAGCGTGTCGTTCCCCTTGGCGTCGGTCTCGGCGAGGAGATCGCCGGCCCGGTCGTAGGCCTGCCGCGTCACGGCGCCGCCGGCGTCGGTGGTCTTCACCAAGCGATCGCGGTGGTCGTACTCATGGAGAGTCGTGTGACCGAGGGGGTCGGTGACGGAGGTCTGATTGCCGTCGGCGTCGTAGACGAAGCCGGTCGTCTGGCCGGCGGCGTCGGTCATGGCGATCTGTCGGCCGGCGTCGTCGAAGGCGCTGGTCTTCGAGTCGCCCCGCGGGTCGGTGACGAGGTTCTGCCGCCCGGCGTCGTCGTAGCCGAAGGTGGTGGCGTTCCCGAGCGGATCGGTCGACTTCTTCAAGCGGCCGAGCGGATCGTAGGCCCGGGTCGAGGTCTCGCCGACGCGGTCGGTCTCGCTCACGGCGTGGCCGGCGTCGTCGTAGGCCGTGGCGGTCGTATGGCTCAGCGGATCGGTCGTGGAGATCCGGCGACCGAGGGAGTCGTAGGCGTACTCCATGAACTCCGCGGCGCCGGCGTGGGTCTGAGACAGCAGGTTGCCGGCCGCGTCGTACCGCATGCGGCGGTCGATCAGATCGCCGACCGCCCCCGTCTCGTAGTCCACTTCATATTGAACCTGACGAAACGTCTGCCCGCGGTCGTTGAAGAACGTGGCGGACTTGGCCAGCAGGCGGCCGGCGGGCGTGCCGTGGCGGCGTTCGGTCAGAACTGCGCGGCCGCGGTTGTCGTAGGCGGTCACGGAGCAGGCGTCCTCCTCGCCGAGGGTCGCGACCTGTCGGTTCCGCCAGTCGTACTCGTGGTGGGTGACGCGGGCGGTGGCGTCGTCGACGAAGGTCGTCGACCGGGTCAGGTTGCCGTCGCCGCCGGGCAGGCCGTCGTCGTATTGGTTCTCGCTGAGGAGAACCATGTCGTTGCCGCCGCCGCCGGAGCCGCTGCCGCTGCCGGAGGAACTGCCGCCGCCGGCGCCGCCGCCGGTGGGGTCGGTCGCGGTGGCGCCGGCGTCGTCGGTGCCGACGTAGGAGGCGACGGGCCGGCCGAGGGTGTCGAACAGGGTGACCGAGATCGTCCCGCCGGGACTCACCGTTCGGTCCCGGCGGTCGCGGAGGTCGTAGCCGAAGGTCGTCTCGTCGTAGTGCGTTCCTTCAAGACCCTCGCCGGTGGCGGGGATCGTGTGGTAGACGCGGGTCGCGGCCAGCTTGCAGCAGTCCGTGTAGGCGTGCGTCGTCCGGGCGACGTAGTCGCTTTGGGCGTAGCTGTCGCTGGCCTGCGGGGGGCCGCCGACGGTCGCGGTGGCGGTGATCTCCTCAAGGACGTTGCCGTTGCGGTCCCGTTTGGTGATGGAGACGGGGTTGATCAGCACGTCCGCGTCGTCCGAGACCCGGCGGTAACCGGCCGCGGAGACGGTTTCGTCGTCGGCGTCCTTATAGACCGTCCAGGAGGCGGTGCGAACCTGAACCGGGGCGCCGCCGACGAGCGCCTCGTGCACGGGGCCGAGGGTCTGCGTGACGCGGCCGCGGTCGTGGGTTTCGTGGTCGGTGACGAGATGCGACAGGTAATCATCAGGCCGGTCACGAATTACGGGGAGGCCTCGGGTTCAGGCCTCGGATCCGGGAACGTAACAACCGTGTCGGCAGAGTCGATCTGATAGACCGGCACCCGATTCCCTGCATCGTCGCGAGCCGCGATCTTGTAGGAAAACGACAGCATTCTCGGCGGGCCGGGCAGATCGAACTCAAACAGTTCCCCCAGCGGGATTTGGCGGGTCAGCCTCCCACCGGGCGGAACGGGGGTCCATTGGGCGTGGGTCTCGATTATCGCTGCGGTCGCCCGACCGGCGGGAGTGAGCAAAGATGTCACATCGGCCACATTCTCCCGAAACTGGCTGTCCTCAAGCACAACAGGCTCAGCCGGCAGAGTGCCGTAGGTTTGCGTTCTACTAGTCATAGATCCGTCGTCCAACGCCCCGTCAGCAGTTAGGAACGGCTGCGTCAGGTAGCGTTGCTCGCTGATGAGCAGTCTCGGCCCCGGCACGAGCGGTTCACGGATCTCCACCGGCCGGTCCGTCAGGTTTGCGACCGTGAGGCGGATCGCCGGCAATCGGGCGGGATTCCACAAAGTTCCAGATCTGTCCGGAGAAACTCCCGCAACGGTTACCGCATCGACCCACTCGGCTGCGCAGAACAGGTCCGACCGTAAACCGGTAAAGAAGTCCGCCTCGCCGCCGGCCTCGGCCGACGCCTTAGTTCCCGCCGCCCCTCCCCCGCCGCACCCCGCCGCGGCAATCAGAACAGCCACGGCGGGCAGGGGCATCGAGCGTAGCGGCAGGATCATGGGGGCTCTTGGCGGAGGAGTGACGCGACTTTCCCCCAATCCTACCGGCCGCACACGGTCTACGGGCCGCCGAACATCACGGGGCACGGAGCTACCCTCGGCCAATTCATAGGATCTTGATAATCCTGCACCCGCCCGATCCACATTGGCAGGTAGGTCGAGTCTCGTTCCGTGGGCACCGGAACCTCCCGGTCCGGGACCGTCGGCCAGACGGCCGCGCCGTCCGGTCGTTCAACGTTCCCCTTCCAGGACCATTCGTACTGACGGAGGGTCACGAAAATATTGTCCTCCCCGTCGTTCTGCTGCTGCGGCTTGAAGACCAAATATCCTTCAAACCTGTCGTGTGCGTAGATCCGAAGCAGCTTCGAAGCATCTGCACGCGCAATGGATGGGCTGTCGGAGCCTGTCAGGTCGATTCCGCCCCCGGCGGGCACGAACACGATCTTATCGTTGAAGAACGGGATCGTGCGACTCACTCTGTCCAGAATGTACCCGCCGCCCCAGTTGCCTTCGCTCATACCTCTGCACCCTCCCGGATTAAGACCCTCAGCTCCGACGCGAAACCCCCGAGTCGTGTTGATCGTCTGAACGAGTCCGAAGTGCCCGCCGAAGTCGGCCAGAGCTGCGACCGTGGTCTCGAAAAACATCCCCCGCTTCCCCGGGCTGTGTCGTGCAACCCCATATCGCAGGAAGACGTACCCATCCGCGTCCACGCCGGAAATTACCGACCCCACACCGGCCGGCTCCAGTTGGAATCCGGAGCAGGTCGGCCGCTGCACTTTAAACGCCGCAGACGCCGTACTGAAACTTCCATCGGGCGCCGTCACCTCGACGGTGACGTCTCCGCTGACCGCGTCAATCCAGTAGAAGTCGAGGAGCGGTCCCCTTACCATCTCTTCTTCCAGGGGCTCCACCGCCGCCCGCTCGCACCACTCCGTCGGCGATCGAAGCGTATAACTCTTGATCGCTCCGAAATAGCTCCCGGAGTAGAGGTTGGGAATCCGCCACTTGATCTCCGCGTCGGCAGGAATCGGCCCCTCGACCGCTAGCTGAATCTGCTGGCCGACGCACTTCAAAGTGGTTCCCCCGACCTCTGAAATGACACTTCCAGTGAACACGTCGCGGATTTGCAGTCCACTGCCGGACGACGAGCCGGAGGAAACTCTGAGGGGCCGACGACGAGCCGGAGGAGCTGAACGAACTGGAGAGCGACCAGGAACTGGAGCTTTGTGAGGAGCTGGAACTGCTCGGCGGCGGGGCGCCGGAGCTGCTGGACGAGGAGCCTGAACTGCTCGACGGGGTGAAACTGGAACTGCCGGAAGACGAACTGGAAGAGGACCCGGACGACGTGCCCGAAGAGGTGCCGGAGGACGTGCCGGAGGACGTGCCGGAACTACTGTCCGGGCAGGCGACTTCCAGGCAGAGCGTCGCCGTCCAATCGGCGGGGTCCGAGGCAGTTTCGTCGTAGCACAGCGTCGCCTTGGTGTCGCAGCCCACGGGCTCGCAGTCGGACAGGCTCAGCGATTCCTCATAGCAGAAGAGGTCGGGGCCGGTCTGGGAGCGATTCTCGTGGGCGAACGACACGGTCGTGACGCCGCCGTCGGCGCGGTCGAAGTCGGCCGTCGCGCCCCATTGATGATGACGGTCGGTGGCGCGGACCGCGGTCCAGGCGAAGTCCCCGAAGGCCCCGCCGGGGCCCTCGAAGCCCGCCGGCCCGCCCGAGGAGGAGCCAGAGCCCCCGCTCGGACGGACCAGATCGACGCACTGCCGATCGCACCCGCCAAGGCCGGAGCTGCTCGGGGGGCCGGAACTGCCGGGGCCGGAACTACTCGGCGGTCCGGAACTGCTCGGCGGGCCGGAACTGCTCGGCGGGCCGGAACTACTCGGCGGGCCGGAACTACTCGGGGGTCCGGAGCTGCTCGGAGGTCCGGAACTGCTCGGCGGTCCGGAACTGCTCGGCGGGCCGGAGCTGCTCGGGGGTCCGGAGCTGCTCGGCGGCAGCGAACTACTGGGGGCCGAACTGCTCGGGGGTGCCGAACTGCTCGGGAGATAATAGGAACTGGAAGACATCAATGGCAATCGGTTAGGTGTGAAACGACGACAAAGGCGAGACGGGAGCGGGCGCGGTCCGCCGCGGAATCACTTCCGGCGTCCGCGACGCGTTTAAAGAACGACCTCGATCTCAAGAACGACCTCGGGGGCCGGCCGACGCGGTCTTCAGGGGCGGCCGGCCCCTCGCTGATGATATGTCCCCGTGTACACTAATCTACGTCAATCCGTTCAAGCTTCGCTCTGCGGCGGGAAATGTTTACGAATGGCGAGGGCGGCCCGGAGGGCCAGCAGGGGCAGGGTTTCGCAGACCCGCTTCGGCGGGCTCAGCGGCAGGCCGAAGCTCGGGGCGAAGGCCGTCGGATCCAGCAACTCCGTGACCGGCCGGCCCTGCGCCGCCTCGCACAGCCGCGACGCCGACGCCCGGCTCAACCCGCACCCCCGCCCCTCCCAGCGCACCTCCGCCGCGACCCCGCCCTCGACCCGCACCGAAATCGAGACCTCGTCCCCGCACAGCGGGTTCCGGCGGGCGGCGGCGTACGTGGCTCCCGCCGCGACCCCGCGATTGCGCGGGTCCGATTCATGATCGAACAGCAGGTCTCGGGCGTCGTCGGGATTCTCGTGCGGATCGGTCATGGCGAACTTTCGAACAGGTGATAAAAGAGGCGGGAGCAAGCGCGGCCGGGCGGTCCGACCCGCGCACGACCAAGCCCCCCGTTCCGCGGGCGGACGGGGGGCTGCGGACCACGTTTTGAGGACGGGTCGTCCATGAAAAACGGGATTTCAGTCCGAGGCGGCCGCGGCCCTTTCGATCAGTTCGTCCCACGGCCGGGCGAGACGGGGCCGCAGGGTTTGCACGGGCTCGGCCGTCGCGGCCAGGTCCGCCAGTTTTGGGGAGTCGTAGCCGTCCGCCCCCAACGCCGAGAGGTGATAGCAGCCGGTTTCGCTCCAGCGATAAATATACGCCGCCCGGCCGCCGCCCAGCGGGTCCGCCGGCGCGGCCCGGCGGCGGAGTCGGGCCGCGAACGCTTGGTCGGCGCCGCTGTTCATCACGGGGAACCCGCCGACCGCGACGAACAGGTCCCGGGTCACCGCCGAGGAGGCGAGAAATAGGCCGCCGGAAAGCTTACGCATTAATTCGCCGGACGCCGTTTCGACCCACACCTCCGAGGGGTGGGACCACCGGGCCCCGGCCGCGAACGCCGCGGCGTGGGACGCCAGGTGCCAGGAGGCGTACCCGTCGTCGTCGTCCCAGTGGGCCAGTACGTCGGTGCGGCGGTCGACCAGCCCCGCCAGCGCGTTCACCTTTTCCCCGTAGGTGGCGAACCGACGGTTCATCGAAACCACCCGCCACCCCGGGCCGGACGGCTGCGTCGGGTATTGTCCGGCGTCGTCCAGGATCAGCAGCTCCCGGCGGTCCGCGGGGTGGGACTGTCGCTCGAAGCACGCGATCGCGTTTTCAAGCATCTGCGGTCGCACGTAGGTCGTGCACAAACAGGTCATATGGGGGGCGGGCATCGTCGTCGGCGGGTGGAGGGGGCGGGGCGGTCGGGAGCGGGTTTCGGCGTGCGGCGCCTTCAGGCGGCCGCCGCGGCGGGCCGCGACGTCGGAGCCGTGACGCTTTGAAATAACTCCGTCCAGGCCGCGGCGAGCACGTCGGGAGCGGCGAGTTCCTCGACCAGCCGTGCGCGGGCGGCGCGGGCGATCCGCAGCCGCAGGGGTTCGTCGTAGGCCAGCCGGGCGGCGTAGTGGGCGAGTTCCTCGTCGCAGCGGCCCAGGAAGCCGGTCGTGCCGTGCTCGATCATCTCCCGCCAGCCCCATTGGTCCTGGGCCACGATCGGCACGCCGGCGGCCGTCGCCTCCAGCCCGGCCCGCGGCCAGTTCTCGCGGGCTCCGCCGTTGACCGGCAGCAGGCAGTGCAGGTGGGCGAAGAACTGCTGCGCCGGCAGGGCCGCCGGCCGCAGCACGCTCGCCCACGGCGGGGCCGGGCCGAGTTTCTCCATGGTGCGCGGGCGGCCCCCATCACCAGCGCCCGGCGGTTTTGATATTGAATCCGCTCGTAGATCTTCCAGGTGTTCGACGACCACTTATCGAGGTCCGGTCGGGCCAGGCGGCCCACGCAGAACGCCTCGTCCGCGGCGTGCGGCCGCGGCCGGAAGTCCCACTCCTCAAGGTCGAACGCCCCCCGGATGAGATGGCCGTTGGCGGGCGGGACGCCGCCGTTCAATTCCGTCAGCTGCGGTTCGATCCGGCCGCGCTGGAACTCCGACTGATACACCATCACGTCGGCGGGGCCGTGAGTTTTGAAGCAGGTCTTTTCGTGTTCGAACAGAAAGGTCATGCAGTTGACCCACACGATCGGGCACCCCAATTCCCGGAAGCGCCCGGCGTGGGCGAGGAACTCCCCGTTGCAAAAGCCCACGACCGGGGAGCCGGCCAGCCCCGGCACGCGGTCCAGCCCGCCCGGCCCGACTTCGTGCGTGACGCACCCCAATGCGTCGAGCCGCGCCCGCCACCGCCGATCGCCGCCCCAGGTGGGGATCAGGTGCACGTCGAACCCGGCCCGGCGCCACAATTGAATGGTGTGCCAGGCTTCGGTGTTCGCCCCGCCCAGGTCGCCGGGGTAGCCGATTAAGAAGACGCGCATGAGAAGACCTCGGGCGATCCCGGCCGAGAGGGCCGGGGGCGGGTGGGGGGGAAGAGAAGATGCGGAAAGACGTCGGAGGCCCCGCGGCGCTGCGGCCGGGCCTCCCCCGCCGTTTTACTGTACGCGTGTCGCCTGTCAACGGCGGTTCGGCCGATCTCCGCGGCCTTTTGAATTCGTAAACAGATGCGGACGGATCGGGCGCGCCGCCCCCGCCCGCCCCTGCGGATTACTACCCCTGCGGATTATTAATCGGGATTCGGGCGGCGGGAGTTCCCGTCGTCGTTGCGGGATTGAAAATCGTCGCGGACGGCCCGGTGCATCGCCGGTTTGTCGCCGGTCCACCGCCACAGGCCGCTCTCGTCCCTCGCTAAGTCGGTCCGCGGGTCGTATCGATGCTTCGTGAGACGGGCGACGCGACCGCCGTCGTCGCGGTTTCGCGGGTCCCCGTGGTACAGGTGCGCGACGTCCCCGGGCACGACGCCGATCCGCCCGCCGGTCGCTGCGCCTGCCGTTCGGCCCAGGCGAGGTAGTCGGCCCACCAGCCGGGGGCGTCGCGTCGGGACGCTGTCAGAGCCGGGCGCCCCAGCCACGCGGCCGCCATCGCCCGGTCCCCGCCGCCAGCGCGGCGCCGAAGCTCGGGTACGACTGCGCCGACCGGCCGGCGGCGTTCGTCTCGTGGGCTCGTTCGAACAGCTGGCAGACGGCGACCTCCTCCAGTACGCGTTCGGTCTCCGCGGCCCGGTGCGGATTGAGGAACAGCAGGTCCGCGTCGATCCAGGCGACCTTGTCCGCCTCCGGGGGCAGCGACTCGATCGCGAGATTGAGCAACCGCTCCTTCTGCCAGAGCGTCTGCGTCGCCGGATCCCCTAGGAGGCGGATCGAACCGGGGATTTCGAACCGCCCGTTGAAGGACAATTCGACCGTCGTCAACGGCACGCCCAGGGCCGCGGCGAACCGTCGATGGTTGTCGATCACCGCAGGGATTCAATAAACAGGCGACCGCGTGCAGCATCGGGATCTCCGGGGAAAGGGGGGAGGCCGACGGACGCGACGCGCCTCCACCCCACCGGCGGGGGGGACGAGTTTCGATTCACGAACCGCCCAAACCGTTGCCGCGGGAGAGGATGCGCCGCCGGCCGGCGGACGTACGCGGCGACCGATCTGGCGCCGGCGGACCTCGCCGCTTGGCGGCGCCTGCGAGCCGAACTCAACGCACGCCGGGAGACCCGCCGCCGTCGCACCCGCTTTCGCCGCGCTCCCCGAGCCTTCCTCGCGAGGCTTGAACGACAGCTCCTTCAGCCGGCTTTGCCGGCGTAGCTTTTTTGACCCCTCGCACGTCCGTCGCCCTCCACGACAGGAACGCGAATCACGGACGTAACCGACAGGCCTGTCGTAGGTTAGGTGGGGCGGGGGTTCAAGCGCCTCCGAAACGAGTCCTCCCGCGACAAGCCCGAACCCGCGGGGGCCGTACGGTCCCTTCGGGAGCGGGAGCCGGGCGGCCGGACCCAGACCGGGCGACGGCGACGGCGGGCGTGTTCGGGCTTGCTTCCGCAAGGATCTACGAGCAAACGGAGGCCGGCGAACGGCGTCCGACCCGTCCCCGCCCGGTCCATCGCGGGGCGGCCAGGACCGGAGCGGGGCCGGCCGGACGTTCCCGGCGCGTCGCCGAAACTTCCCCCCGTCGTCAGTCGACGACGCGGCCGACTCTCGTCGAGCCCAGTCACCGGGGGGCGGGCAGTTCAGGATTCTAAGGGCGTGCCCCCGCCGTTCTCACCGAACGCAAGCTGCCGGGCCAGCGCCGTCCGTTCTCGGGGGGCTGATGCGGCGTTCGAGGCGACGAGGGTTTCGATAAGCTCCAATTTCACCGGCCGCAAACACACCTGACCGAGCGGTCGGTCTGAGTGACTGTCCGAGAAGTTCGCTGCAGGTACGCTGATGCGGTTTGCCCCGCTCTCTCGCCGTCCGGGAGGCCTTTCGGCGAGCCGCGCAGCCTACAAGACCGATCTGTCCGACGCCCGAGGGGAGCGGCTCGCCCCGTTGCGGCCGCCCGCCAAACCCGGCGGCCGGCCCCGCGGCGCGGACCTGCGGCACGGACCTGCGGGAAGTCCTCAACACGCTGTTCGATTTGGACCGCACCTTCGGCTGGCTGCGGCGCTGCCGGCGGCTGTGTCTGGAATACGAACGGCGGACCGACAGCGGCGAAGCGCTGGTGCAGTTGGCCTCGATCCGCCTGATGCTCCACCGGCTGGCCCCGTCGAACGTCGATCCGCCCTTCCGCGATCGACCCGCCGCCTGACCGACTTCTCGGACAGTCACTAAGGTCGCCCACGGTGGCGCTGTGGTTCCTCCATTACAGGCTGTGGTTCCTCCATTACAGAAGGAACAGAGGGCCGCCCATCCGGGTGCGGCCCACCGGGAGACGGGGGGGGCCGAACAGTGCCGGGGGAGCGTCGGAACTTATTGGGGCGTCACCGGCGCCGGCGCCCGTCTGGACGTTCCGACCCGATCCCGGATCCGACCGGCCGGAACGGGACGACCGCCGCAATCGGCTGCTGAAGCTCGCGCCGCGGCCCCGCGGCGTGTGGAGCGTCGCTCTGGACGAGGAGCCCGACCGCGACTTCGGCGGAGATCGGCCGCCCTAAAATTGCCCCCCCCCCCCCCCCGGTTTGACGAACCCGCCTCAACCACTGACCGCCCCATCGCTCATGCCCGCCCCGAACCGCCCGCCTGACACGCCGAACCGCCCGCCTGACATGCCGAACCGCACTCCCGCGTGCTGCTGAATCCCCGCGAGGCCGCCGAGGCGCTGGACGTCTCCGAACGCAGGCTCCGCGACCTCACCGTGCCGCACGGACCGATCCCGCGGGTGATGCTCGGTCGGCTGGTGAAAGACCGCCCGGCCGCGCTTGAGGCGTTCGCCGTCGCGGCCGAACAAGCCGCGTCGACCGACGGTGGAGAACTGACTGGACCGTCCGACTGACGCCCCGCGCGACAGCCCGTTCCCAAAGTTCCCCTTCGCCCCGTCTCCGCTCATGGCTTCGATCAGCAACCGCCCGGACGGCACCCGCCGCGTCGGCTTCACCGGCCCCGACGGCAAGCGCCGCACGCTGTACCCTGGCAAGGTCGCGAAGCGGCTGGCCGAGGAGGTGAAGGGCGAGGTGGAGCGGCTGAACGCCGCCGCGCTCGCCGGACATGCTCCCGACGACGCCACGGCCCGCTGGGTGGCCGCTCTGGACGACGTGATGCACGGCAAACTGGCGAAGGCCGGATTGATCGCCCCTCGCGTCTCCGCCACGGTGGGGGCGTTCTTCGCCGACTACGCGAACAGCCGGGCGGTCGACGTGAAGCCGGCGACGCTGACCCCTCTTCGGAAAGCCGCGGAGGACCTCGCCGCGTTCTTCGGGGGCGAAGGGCCCTTCGGGACGTGACGGCCGGAGACGCCGACGACCGCCGCAGCCTGACCGCGACCGCCGCAGCCTGACCGCCCGCGGGCTGAACGAGAACACCGTCCGCCGGCGGGTCGGACGGGCGAAACAGTTGTTCAACGCCGCGGTGCGGAAGGAGCTGATCGACCGGAATCCGTTCGCGGATCAGAAGTGCCAGGTGCGGGGGAACCCGGACAAGTTTCGATTCGTCACGCCGGAGGAGGCGGCGGCCGTGCTGGAAGCCTGCCCGGACGCCCAGTGGCGGCTGATCTTCGGCCTGTGCCGGTTCGGCGGTCTGCGGTGTCCGTCGGAGTTGCTGCCGTCGACGTGGGAGGATGTCGACTGGGAGCGGAACCGTTTGCGGGTGACCTCGCCGAAGACCGCCCGCCACGAGGGCGGCGGGAGCCGGACGATCCCGCTGTTCCCCGAACTGCGGCCGCACCTGGAGGCCGCGTTCGACGTGGCCGAGGAGGGCGAGCGGCACGTCGTCACCCGCTACCGGCGGCCGGACCAGAACATGCGGACGACGTTCCTGAAGATCGTCCGCCGTGTCGGATTGGAGCCGTGGCCCAAGCCGTTCCACAACCTGCGGGCCGGCGTTTACAAGAACGGGGGCAGACGGAACTGGCCGCGACGTTCCCCGGCCACGTCGTCTGCGCCTGGATCGGCAACAGCGCCGACGTGGCCGCCGAGCACTACCTGACCACGACCGACGCCGACTTCGAGCGGGCCGCCTCAACGCCCGTAGTCCGAGCGGCCGAGGAGCGGGCCGTCGTCGGCAACGCGCAATGCAACGCGCGCCAGCCCCATTCTGCAACGTCGCGTCCGGTTGCGACGAACCGCAGGGAGCCGCACGAAGCCCCGGAAGACCCTACCGACGCTGCACAGATGCGGCTTGACGCGGCCGGCCGCGGTTCAGTGCGGCGAGATACTGAACAAACGATATCCCCGACTAGGATTCGAACCTAGACAAACAGACCCAAAATCTGTTGTGCTACCGTTACACCATCGGGGAATCGCGCGCGGCGCCCGATCGGGGGCGGCTGGCGGAGGGGTACGATAATCGCCGTCGCCCGGGGCGGCAAGATGACGGACCCCCGGAAGAGACGGCCCCCCCGCAAGAGACGGACCCCCGGAAGAGACGGGCGGTTCGGTCTTCGCCTCATGTTCGGGACGCTCCGCGGGGTATTCTGGACGCATGTCCGCTCTGCTCTCCCCGCCCGCCCGGCCTCGCGACGCTCGGCTCGACGACGCTCCGCCCGCGGCGCCGCTGGCCGTCGTGCGGACGGCCACCCTCTTCAAACGCACGCCGTTACGCACCGAGGGCGGCGCCGAACTGGGGCCCGTCACCGTCGCCTATCAGACGCACGGAACCCTCAACGCCGCCAAAGACAACGCCGTCTTCGTCTGTCACGCCCTCACCGGCGACGCCCACCTCGCCGGCCGGCTCGCCCCCGACGACAAGAAACCCGGTTGGTGGGACGGCTTCGTCGGCCACGGCACGGCGCACGGCCTCGACCTCGACCGCCAGTTCGTGATCTGCGCCAACGTCCTGGGCGGGTGCGGCGGGACCACCGGACCCGGCAGCGTCCGCCCCGAATCTGACGTCCGCCCCGAATCTGACGTCCGCCCCGGATCTGACGAGGGAGGCGACGCCCGCTGGGGGCTGCGGTTTCCGTTCGTCACGCTGGGCGACATCGTCGCCGTGCACGCGGAACTGGTCCGCGACCTGTTCGGCATCGAGCGGTTGCGGGCCGTGATCGGGGGGAGCCTGGGCGGGATGCAGGCGTTGGAATGGGCCGTGCGGTTTCCGGAGCGCCTCGACGCGGCGGTCGTGATCGCCAGCGCCGCGACGCTGGGGCCGCAGGGCATCGGGTTCAACGCGGTCGGTCGGCGGGCGATTCTATCGGACCCGCACTTTCGCGACGGCGCCTACTACGACGCCGTCGCCCGCGGCGGGGAAGGCCCGGACGCCGGGCTGGCGTTGGCCCGGATGCTGGCGCACATCACCTATCTGTCGGAGGCGAACATCGCCCGCAAGTTCGGCCGCCGGTTGCAGCGGCCCTCCGACGATCCGGACGCCGGCCCGGACGGCTTCCAGCACGACATCAACAAGGAGGTGCAGTTTCAGATCGAAAGCTATCTCGACTACCAGGGCCGGCGGTTCACCCGGCGGTTCGACGCCAACAGCCTGCTGTACCTGACCCGGGCGATGGATCATTTTGATCTGGCGCGGGGCCGCGGCTCGCTGACGGAGGCGTTGGGCCGGGCGAGGGCGCGATTTTTGATCCTCAGTTACACGACCGACTGGCTGTTCCCGACCGCCGGCAGCCGGGAGGTCGTCCGCGCCCTGCTGGCCGTCGGCGGGGACGTGACGTTCGCGGAACTCGACAGCCCCTACGGCCACGACGCCTTCCTGATCGAAGAAGAACTCCCCCGCCTGGGCCGCCTCGTCGGCGCGTTTCTGGGGTGAGCGGCGGTTGGGGCGAGTGAAGAAGGGACCGAACAGCCCCCTTGCGACGGTCTGACGCAGCCGATACCGTCGACCCGCATGACCCGCACCGCCCCGCCCGCCGTTACAACATGAGCCGGGCGATCGCCGCGCTGCTCGCGGCGACGCTCGCCGGCTGCGGCGGGGAGACGACCGTCGTCACCGACGCCCCGGCCCCCGCCCCGACTTACCAGCCGGCCCCCGCCCGCCCGGCCCCCGCACCGCGACCGCCCCGCCGCGACCGCCGGCCGGTCCCACCGCCCGCCGCCCCCCTCCTCGTCCGCGACGCCCCGGCCGAACCCGCCCCGGCCCCCGCCGAACCGGCGGAGGCCCCGGAGGAGAAGCCAGTGGTCGTGCGGGACGACGCTTACTTTGAGAAGCTGTGGGCGGAACTGCCGGCCCCGGTCGCGCCGCTCCCGCCGCCGCTGGAACCGCTGCCGGATGAGAAGATCCGCGGGCTGCGGACCGAGCTCCGCGCGTACCTCCGCGAACAGGCCGGACGGCATCGCCTCCCGAAGACGAAGCCCAAGGCGGGCGTCCCGGTCAACTTCTGGCCTCACGTGGACCAGTACAGCGCCTTCCAGGGCGAGTACCAGAAGCACAAACCGGAACTGCACGGCATGATGGAGCGGGACCTGTGGCTGGCGGAGAAACTGCTCGAACAGGACGACCGGGCGGTCCGCGACTCGGGCCTCGGCCTCGTCCGCTGGGCGATCATCTGTGCCGCGCAATACATCAAAGACGGCCGGTTAGCGGTGGCCGTCGCGGAGGTCTACCTTGTTCCTCACTTAGACGCCACGGAGGCGGGTGCCGGCGGCATCGTCGGTTTCGTCGGGCGGGAAAGCCTCCTGCGATCCGCGGTGACGGCGTTCGAGGCGGGTAAGAGCTGGGATCGCATGGCTCAAGCCTGCGGCGATATCGTTCGGATGCTCCCCCACAACCGCAATCAGTCCGACGCCTGGCGGGCGAAGCTCGCAATAGCACTCCAAGCACAGGATCGCCGCGATGAAGCGACCGCCGTTCTCGGGGACATCCAAGCCCCCGGCGTAACAGCCCTCCGCGACCACTACCTCACGTCCGATACCGACGCGGATCAGGACATCCCGGCCGTCGCCCCCGAAGACGCAGAAGAATGAACACGGCAGAATTACAACCGGCGGCGCGATCCCTCCAGGGCTGGCGTCAACACGCGGGTGCGACACTCTGTGCAGCGTGCGTCTTGTTCTCCGCCCCCCAATCCGGGCAGTCAGGAGACCTGCTCCTCCCGCTGGGAGCGGGCGCCACCCGTCAAAGCGCGGAAGCGTATGCCCGCAGCGTTGCGGAAGACAACGAACCATTAGGCCGGAGCAGTGCGAAAACAGGCGACGCATGGGAAGCCAAAGTTCGCTTCTCCGTCGGGGAGAGCGGCGTATCAGTGGTCGCATTCAGCGACGATGGCATCGATGTCTATGTAACGGACCTGACACTAGACGCCCCTGCCGTGAAGGCGTTGGATGAGAAGGGAAACGGCCAAGCCTTGCCGAATCTCGATCAATCGTTACGCGACCTCGACTATACATTTGAGGCTAACCATTCCTATGAGTTGACCGTCGACTACTTAAATACTCTGTACACCGGCGAAGGCGATATCGACGGTGCCCAATTGATTGCCTACGGCGGGACCATCTACAGTTGCGGGGTATCCATCAATGGGAACGAGCGTGACCGGATCGGCTGCATCGGTAGGCCAGAAATCAAAGTGCTTTCGGCCGTACCCGCTTATTCACGAGCCGCCGCGGGATGTCCTGATAAGCAAGAGACATACTTCTGGGAGATATTCGCCGTCAAAAAGAAACTAACCGACGGTTGGAGGCCGCTCCCGATCGGCGACGAAGGACCGTTTGAGTTGCTGTCGAACAATGGGAGTACAGTCCACCTGCGAATGCTGTCTTCCGAGGGCGGATCATGGGAGGCTCAGTTGAGGTTGTCGTACGAACGGACCGGTCCGAACTGCGGTCTGAACAAATGCGCCGTTACGGCGTTCGAGACAATGACGTTCACCGCCGTAGAGATTGAGCGGATCGCGGCGATGCGTCCTCCTCCGCTAGACGGAATATTCTCGATGTCGCCTCCGGTTTCGCTGGAGGCCCGTCGCAATCCTGCCCCGGCGGATGGGCCGTGGCCGGACGGCCAACCGGTCTGGTCTAGCGAAAACAAGGATTCAAAAGGGGAGAACGCGCACAACGTGCCGAGCGAATTCAGCTTGGCGACGCTGACAGGGAGCCCGGCGACGAACTTCGGCACGGCGGGGATCATCCCGGGCATCTTCGAAGAAGATCCTGATGTCGAAGTTCAGGGAACGATCCCCTATGTGGTGACGTGCACTTGCGGCTCATCATCAAAATCGCTGGCGATCACAATCCAAAACTACTACGGCTGCGGCATTCGGGAGATCAAGCCCGTCGGGGCGATCGGGGGCATGTACAAAGTGGTGCAGGGTGACAACATCGTCGGCCCTAGAATCGAAGGAGGTCTTCTTACTCTCAAATTGGTAGTCAACTCCAGTCTGGATCCCACCGATATCAAGTGGGGTGGCGACGCGACTAAGGATCAGAACGACCCGACGCAGGCAACGGTGCCAATCGGCGTGTCGGAAAAGAAAACAGCGACAGTTAATATCGCCCAAAGATTCAACGGCCAAATTGTCAAGGACGACAAAGGCGAACCTGTTTACAACACTTGTGAGAGCGTGACGATCTGGCCGGTCTGGGCGACGCTGGAGTTCAAGGGCGACAATGCCGAGGGGGATAGATTCCAATGCGGACCCGCGCAAAGGACCTCCGAGGCTGTGCCTGGCCTGCTTCCCCCGGGCGATCCAAGACTGGGGCAGCCCCGCGTACGAGGAGGATGGATTCAAAACCAGTATTCGATCACCGCAACCATCACTCCCGGCGGAGTGGGTAAACTCAATGGCGTGCAGTTCGATTTCAAGAATTCCTTCACTACAGAGGGCTATTACAAGGATCCGGGGGGCGCTTACCAGGGGACCAGGGTGCTAACGGGGGGCCGGCTGCCGAATCTGGTATTCGATGACGACGAAGACAATTCTGACGAAGGCCTCGACGCCAGTGACAACACAGTCTGCCTCATTGATGCTCTGACATTCTCCGAATTAGCTGTGACGGGCTTGAATCTAGATGGCACCCTCACTTATCCCGAGCTTCAGTTCGCTGTAGAGCTATTGAGGAAGGATGCATTCAGGTGCAAATTGCACTTGGTGTTGAATCGAAGCAACAACAGTTTCGACGCGGCAAATGGCGTGCCGGTATCGTCTGAAATATTCTACACCTCCTCGATTCACGCAAAGGTAGACCCTGCGACTCGCGAGCTTACCCGCGGCAATCCTAGTGAGAACTATGTGAGGTAAGTGTCGCGGTCGTCTTCCTGAAGCCGCTACGTTTCCGAACGTCCTCTACTTGACCTGCACTGTCAGTCTCGATGATCCGTCTCGTTCCAGTGGCCTGCGTCGTCGGTATGGCGGTGTCAGTTTGCCCCCCCCCCCGAGGAACAACCTCTTGTGCCTGGCCGAGAAGTCCACGGCAAGCTCCCGGGGCCGCCGCTCAGATTCCCGGGGCCCATCGATGCCCGGTCAGAGACCCGCGGCACAGAGTTCGGTCAAGAGATCGGTTCGCTACAACGATGTCGTCGGCTGCACGTCAGGCAGTGTCAATACCTGCTTGAGAACCGGCTGGCCGAATACGACGACGTGACCGACGACGAAGTGCTGTGGGCGATCGAGAGTCTGGGCGACCTGCGGCACGCCGGGTCGTCCCACCTGCTATTGAAGTTCCTGTCGTTTGAATCGCCTTACGCGAAGTTCTCGCACCGCGTCGGAGTACGGGGGCCGGCGTATGAATACCCAGCAGTGAAGGCGCTGATCTCAATCGGCCTGCCTCGGGCGCAGGCCTGCGCGGCGACGGTTTACAAGAACCCGAACCTGGAGGAAATTCGTCGGCAGTGCTTGGTCATCGACAGGGTTCTCGGCCCCGTGCTCGGCCGGGCGCTGATGGAGGAAGAGTTGGAACGAGTTTTGCAAAGCCGCGTGAGCATCATGCCGGACGGGGAGCCGCTCTATGCCCACAGCATGAGGCGGGTCATTGCGTTATACGACGAATTGTTCCCGCCGGCCGAGCGGGGCCTGGCTCCCATTGCCGATCCCGTGGGAAACCGTGAGGTTCCTTAAGAATAGTGACCGCTGTCAGATCCCCAACCCGGGCGGCATGCGCCCACCGCAGCGTGTGCGGCGGCCGCTGGCCGGGCGGGCGGTTCGTCACTGAGCGGGCGCGGCGTGCGACGCGGGACCGGTCGAATCGGGCCGCGTCGCTCCGCAAGCCCCCCGCCGCCCGGTCGACGGCGGTAGACTCGCGGGACAACCGGCGACGAGCTGATGACCACCCCCGCGAAACTCCTGCTGGCCGTCCTCCCGGGCGCAGCCGCGGCGCTTCCGCACGCGGAACTGCACCCGACGGACGAGCTTTACACCAAGCTCGGCGCCGGCGGGACGGCCGTGAGTCCGTCCGCGCTCCACGAAAAAATCTACGACCCCGTGCGGCGGATTGAGTTAAAAAGTCTCGGCCCGCTCGAACCGGCCGCGGTGGACCGGTTCACCCTCTCGGGCGCCGATGCGGTTCGGACGATCGCCGCCGGCGACGCCCGCACTCGGGCGAACGCGGTCGCCCTGGTCCGCCGCCCTCGGAGCGGCCGGATCCCCTCACTGTTTCCACCATCATGAAGCCGCACGGATACGAAACTATGAGCTACCGAATCGCCGCCGCCGCGGTGTGCGTCACCCTGGCTACAGCCTCCGCGGCCCCGCCCCAAACGCTGCAAACCATGAGGGGTGCTGCCAACAGTCCAGCGACGGGGCTTCTCCTGCAGCAGGGCTCGGAATTCAACCGAGCCCGGCGGGCGTTTGTGGAGGCATGCCGGAAAAACCTAAAACGCCGCCCGGCGCCCGGCGACATCGACGGGTTGAAGCGGGCGCAAGTTGCGATCGACGGGCTCCGGGTTGCCCGGGCCGCCGAAGGGGTGCCGCTGCTCGTCGCGTGGATCGACTTCGAGGTAGAGCCGGGCTTCGATAGGCCCATGACGGAGATCCGCTTCGCCCCCGAGCCGCTCGGCGTGGGCCGGACGAGGGAGGAGGAACTTTACGATCCGAAGCGTCTTCCCGCCCTCGGAGCACTAATCGAGATCGGGGTGCCTGCGGCCGAGGGGTGCCGACGGGCACTGCTGTCGGGCCGCGGCTCCGAGGACGACCGCCGCAAGCTTCTCAGGGTGATCGGCGAAGTCTTCGGGCCGCCTGCGGGACGCCAATGGCTGGCCGCCGGAGGGGAAGAGCTGGAAGATCCAGTCCATCATTCGACCGAGCGGGTGCTAGCGCAGTACGACGTGGTCTTCCCGCCCGCCCCGCGGGACTTGGATCCCGTTCCCGACCCCGGCATCTCAGGCCCAGCCGGCCCCGCCGATGAGTGAGGCCACACGGGGCGGCAATCGCCGCGATCCGCCCCGCCGTCCGAATCCAGACGACGGGTGGCATGCTCACGCCGCGGGGTTTTTGGCGGGGCCGATGCGGGGCGAACGTGGCCCGCGGCTTGGGCATGGAGGGTGACGTGGCTTTTCGGCGGGTGGCATCTCTACGCCGCGGGCGGCGGAGTTGCTGGGCAGCCCGGATCTCGACGCCCGCACGGACGCCGACGAACTCAAGAAGAGTCTCGTACGGTACGTCATCTGCCCGCTTCCCGCCGCCACCGAGTAGAAGAGCCACGCCAGTGAACGTCGTCATGCATTATTCAGTCTTCGGCCTGATCCTGTCCGCCGCGGCGCCTGTTCTGCCGGCAGCCCCTCCGAAAGGCGATGATGTTGCCGTCGCATCGCCCCGGCAGACGCAACGCGCCTGGGATCCCGCCAAGGATCGCGTCACAGCCCCGAACCGCGGGTTCCTGAACGACCCTCCGACGGACCCGGGAATGCCGTTCGGGGCCGGTTACTCCGCGGTGGGCGACGACGGCCGCCGGTACGTTCAAATCCTCAAGCTGCGCGGGCGGACCCCGCTGCCGGACGGCAAGTCGGTCGGGTACTACGCAACCTACAAGAGGATGCCGAAGCGCACCGTCGTGCCGATCGGCAACCGGCTGTGGCAGGTCTGGGAGGCGGCGCGGGGCGGCGTGCTGCTGGTCCGTCCCGGGTACGATTGGCAGCCACAGCGCGATAAACCGTTCGAGTGGGTGCGGGACCTGCCGGCCCCGCCTCGCGATAAATTTTTCGTGCCTGCCAACGGCTCAAACCGAATACTGGGAGGGCAGATGAATCTCAAGAAGCTCATCTCCCCCAAGGCGGAGGAAGGGACGCCGTCCCGTCCGGAGGCGACGCTCTGGATCGCGCCCCCCCAGCGGGACGGGAAGAGATTGCCGGTGACGACCCGTACGGTCCGCGTGGGAGATCAAATCAAGTACGCGGAAGGGCCGCCGATCACGTTGACGGTGACCCGGATCGTGCCATCGGACCCCAAGCTCAAGCTGATCGGCTGGGTCGAGATGACGGACGAGCCGGAGCCGGCGGATCCGCCCCCCGCCGACGAACCCGGGAGCGACCGCAAGAAGTAGACCGTACTTCAGCGGAGCGTCATGCGGCCGGACCGAGCCGCGGACGAACGCGCGGCGGCCACGGCCTCGTCGTCGGCTTCATCCCAGGTCGAAGCGGAAGGTGCGGCGGAGGGTTTCCCAGGCGCGGGCCCACAGCGGGCGGGCGGCGACGCGGATCTTGGCGGCGCCGACGCCGCGGCTGAGCAGGCCGGCGGTCGCGGGGGCGGCGGGGGCGTCGGGATCGAGGGCGACCCGCACCTCGTAGCTGGTCTCCGCCGGGCGGAGGGCGGAGGGGTCGCCCTGTCCGAAACCGCCCGCGGCGAGGCCGTCGGCGCCGGGGGCCGGGCCGGCGACCGCCACCGCGACGCCGGCCAGCTCCCGCGGGACGGTCCGCAGCGCCTCCGCGGCGACCTCCGTCACCCGGCCGGTCAGCACGGCGCCGGGCCGCTGGGCGAACTTCAACCGCACCCGCTGCCCGACGCGCACCCGCTGCACCGCCGCCTCCGGGACCACCAGGCGCGCCTCCGCACGAACCGGCCCCGCGGAGGTGCCCGGGGGGGCACGCGGATCGGGGGGCGCGACGAGGGCCGCCAGCGTGCCGGGGGCGAGGAACGCGCCGCGGTTGCCGGGGTCCAGCGGGACGCCCGTCCAGGGGGACAACGCGGCGCCGGGGTCGTCGGCGCCGGCGCCGGCGCCGGCGGGCGCGTCCGATGTGCGGGGCGGGGCGACCACGGTGCCGGCGATGGGCGCCCGCAACGTCAGCCGGTCGCGGTCCTCCTCCCGACGTGCCAGTTGGGCGGCGAGCGACTCCGCCTGCCGGTCCAGCGCCGCCAGCCCCGCGGCGGCGGTCGGGTCCTGGAGGCGACGGGCCGTCAGCAGGTCCCGCCGCACCCGGATCACCGCCAGCCGACCGCGAAGTTCCGCCAGTTGCCGGTCTAATTCGAGGTCCGCCAACACCACGACCGGATCGCCCGCGGCGACCCGCGCGCCGGGGCGACCGCCGTCACAATCGTGCCGCCGGTGACCGTGAAGACCCGCGCCGCGCCGGCCGGCCGCAGCGCCGCGGGGGCGTCGACGGTCTCCGGCAGCGGGACGAATCCGACCACGCCGACCAGCCCCGCACAAACCAGCGCCGCCGCGGCGAGGCGCGTCGGCCGGATCGGCGGGCGAGCCGGCGCCAGCTCGCCTTCCTTCGCCCCCCGCCAGCCCGCGGCGAGGGTCAAACCGCCCCGCAGGCTCTCCCCCACGCCCCGGGCGACCGCGAACAGCGGCCCGCCGACCAGCCCCAGCGCCGCGACCACCGCCATCAGTTCCGCCAACGGGCGCAGGCCCAGCGGGGTGAGGATCGTGAACAGCAGCCAGGCGATCGCCACGGTGAGGAACACGCGATACGCCGCCGCCGCCGCCCCGTACGCCAGCAGCCAGCGGCGGCGGGCGGGCTCCTCGCCCTCGTCCGAACCCAGTGCGAACCGACCCGGGCCGCGTTGGCCGCGGAACCAGCGGCCGATCGCGTCGCGCCAGGTCGCCTTGGCGGTCTCCGCGAGGTTCGGGATCTCCAGCAGATCGGCGAGCACGAAGTAGCCGTCGTAGCGCAACAGCGGGTTCCCGTTGAACAGCACGGTGGAGACGGACCCCACCACCGCGACGTTCAAACAGAGCGTGCGGAACAACCCCGGCTCCGCGAACCACCACAGCCAGAGCGCCGCCGAGGCCAGCGCCACTTCCACCGCCACCCCCGCGGCGACCACGGCGATGCGTTTGCGACGGTCGGCCAGCAGCCAGGCGTCGGAGACGTCGCAGTACAGGCAGGGGGCGAGCACGAGGATCATCACCCCCAATTCGCGGCACTCCCCGCCGAAATGCGTGCAGGTCAGCCCGTGGCCGAGTTCGTGGAGGATCTTCATCACCCCCAACGTCGCCAGCAGCCAGACGAGGTTGTCCGCCGACAGAAACGCCCCCGCGTCCGGCAGGGCGGCGAACAGAGCGTCGGCGTTCAACAGGAACAACCCCGCGGCGCTGCCGATCAGCCCCGCCCCCGCCAGCAGCGCCGGCCAAGCGAACAACGGCCGCGCGAGGCGTTCGAGCGGAACCAGCAGCGGGGTCGGATCGACGCCGCGAAATCGAATCGCCAGCAACGACGCCGGCCACCGGGCGACGCGTTTCCACCACCTCGCCCGCGGGGCGACGGCGGTGCGGCCCGGCGGGGTGGTGACGAGTCCGCCGGCCCGCAGTTCGGCGAGAAACCCGGCCAGCGCCGGCGGGGTGAGGGTCCGGCCGGGGAACAGCGCCTCAAACGCGGCCCGCAGCCCGCCGGCGGTCGCGGCGCCGTCCAGCCGGGCGAGCACCGCGAACTCCTCGTCCCGCAGATGGGCGTAGGTGCGGGCCAGCGGATCCTTGACGACCCAGTGCCGCACGCCGCGAAACCACTGCTCCCGAATCACCAAGTCTTCGCGACGGCGGACGGGCAGGACGGACATCCCGCGAATCGTCCGCCGCGGCGCCCCGGCACGCAAACAGAGAGCCGCCCCGGCACGCAAACGCCCCGCCGGTTCACGGGGAACCGACGGGGCGATCGACGAACGGCAGGACGGGGCCTCGCTACTTCACGTCGCAGGCGGCGGCGTCGCAACAGGCGGCGGCGGCGGTGTCGCAGCAGTCGCCGTCGTCGCAGCACAGGCCGGCCTCGCAGCAAAGGTCGCCGTCGCAACACCCGGCGGCTTCGCAGGCGGCGGCGCAGTCGGTCGCGGCGCAGCAGGCGGCGGCCTCGCAGCACTCGGCGTCGCAAACGCACACGCCGGTGACGGCGCAATCGCAGTCGCACACGCAGTCGGCGTCGCAGGCGCAGCCCACGCAGCCGACCGGGGCGGCGAGCGAACCGGCCGGAGCCGGGGCGAACGCGAACAGGCCGGCCGCGGCGGCGAGCGCAGCGATACTCAGGAACTGGGTCATCAGAAAATCCTTTTGAAAGGGAAGCCGTCGGCGGAGCCGCGGCGGAGTGAATGTGACGTCAAACGTGAAACTCGCAGGCCGTACCGGCCGCGTTAGTTTCGCCACACGCACAATCGCACCCGCACCGGCGGGCTCGCCGCGGGGTCCGGCTCCCGAACGTCCCGTCCGGCGACAGATTTCGCGTCCGCCCCGGTCGAAGGGAACGGCGCCGGCGGCACGGCCGCGGGGACGAACACCGATTCCGTCGTCGGAACCGCCGGGGCGAGCGGCACGACGGGTTCACACCCGCATCCGCAACCCTCGGCGGCCGGGCCGGTCGTGTCGCAACAGGTGTCACAGCCGGTCGGGCGGCAAGCGCAAACGGTTGCTTCCGCGACGGTCCCGCAACGCGTATCGCACCCGCAGTCCATCGCCCACGCCGCCGGTCCGAGGACCAGCGGCAGCACGGCGAGCAGGGCCGGCGGCAGGCGGAGGAGCGTTCCCATCGCCCCATCCTACGAATCGTTCGCCTCGGGTGTGGGACAATTCCGGCTCGGACGAAAGATTCGTGCACCCGCCGGAGAATCGCTCGCCCGCCGGGTCGGTATCCTGCGTGGATGTCCGTTTCGCCCCCGCCCGTCGCCCCGCCGGCGGCTCCCGCCGCGTTCGTCAGCGCGTTCGATCTGTTCAAGATCGGCGTGGGCCCCAGCAGTTCGCACGCCGTCGGGCCGATGCGAGCCGGCGGGCGGTTCCTCGCCTCCCTTCAGAAGCACCGCCTGCGGGCCGCGACGGCGGGGGTGACGGTCGACTTATATGGCTCGCTGGCCCTGACCGGCCGCGGGCACGGCACGCCGCAGGCGACGCTCGCCGGATTAGAGGGCGCGGACCCGGAGACCGTCGATTGCGACCGCCTCCGCGACCTTCTCACCCTCGTCGAAGCGGCCGGCGCCTTGAACCTACCCGGCGGCCCCCCGGTGGCGTTCGACCTGGACCGCGACCTGCGGTGGCATCGGCGGGAATCCCTGCCGGCCCACCCCAACGGGATGCGAATCACGGCGTTCGACGCGGCGGGGGAGGAGGTATTGAGCCGGGACTATTATTCCATCGGCGGCGGCTTCGTGGTGACGGCCGGGGAAGCCGCGGGGGATGCGGAACCGGCCGCGACCGCGGCGAACGTCCCGTTCCCGTTCGACTCCGCCGCCGAACTGCTGGCGCTCTGCGAATCGACCGGCCGGGCCGTCTCCGACGTCGTGCGGGCGAACGAGGAGGCGGTGCGGACCCCCGCGGCGGTGGACGCCGGACTCGATCAATTGTGGGCGGCGATGGAGGCGTGCATCGACGCGGGTCTCCGCACGCCCGGCGTGCTGCCGGGCAAGCTGCAAGTCCCCCGCCGGGCGGCCGCGCTGTATAAGAAACTCAATGCCGTCCGGGCGCCCGATTCGCCGGACCCGCTCGACCCGCTGGCGGCGTTGGACTGGTTGAACCTCTGGGCGTTGGCGGTGAACGAGCAGAACGCCGCCGGCGGCAGGGTCGTCACCGCCCCCACCAACGGCGCCGCGGGAATCGTGCCGGCGGTGATCAGTTATTTCTGTCGCTTCGCCCCGGACGCGCAAGGTTCGCCGGAGCGGCGCCGGGACGGCGTGCGGCGGTTCCTGTTGACCGCCGCGGCGATCGGCAGTTTATACAAGAAGCACGCCAGCATCAGCGGGGCCGAAGTCGGTTGTCAGGGGGAGGTCGGCGTGGCGTGCAGCATGGCCGCGGGGGCGCTGGCCGAGGCGCTGGGCGGCACGCCCCGTCAGGTCGAACAGGCCGCGGAGATCGGCATGGAGCACAACCTCGGTTTGACCTGCGACCCGGTCGGCGGCTTGGTGCAGGTCCCGTGTATCGAACGCAACGCGATGGGCGCCGTCAAAGCCGTGAACGCCGCGCGGTTAGCCCTCTGCGGCGACGGCACCCACCGCGTGAGTTTAGACCGCGTGATCCGCGTGATGCGCCGCACCGGCGCCGACATGAGCAGCAAGTATAAGGAAACCAGCCGCGGCGGATTAGCGGTGAACGTGACGGAGTGTTGAGAGACGGAGTGTTGAGATGAGGAGGCAGATTCGTTAGAGCGAGCCGCGAAAAGCCGTCGCGGCGGCTTCCAGCCGCCGACTCTCGACGCGGCTATTCCCGACGGCCCCCGCTCGCTGCGCTCCCGGACGGCGGCAGGGATGCCGCCGCTACAGATCAGAGCGGCCCGCTCTAGCCGCGACCGGAGGGAGCGCACGGGCGACGGGAGACGCGTTCCCTCCGGCTGGGGTGGCCGGGGTCGGCCCGTGGAGGGCGTGGGTGTCGGAAACAGCGAGGTCGGGCCGCCCCCGGGAGGGACGGCGTGCGGTCGCTCACGCCCGTGACTGTACGCCGTCACTCCCGGGGGCGGCTGGGGCCATGCCGCATCGGCTGTTCCGAGCCGTTCGCCAACCGAGCCCGACCACCCCGACCGCCGCCTTCACCGACGACCCGCCAGCGCCGCCCGCACGCCGGTTTGCCCTCCGAACCGCTTGATTTGCAAGGAGTTCCGACAAAACAGGTCCCGAACCCGCATCGGGTGGGGAGCTTGACCCGACGCCGCCCCGCCTCGGGGCGGGCGGCGGACGGGGTTCCCGCACCGGTCGGCTTACGCAGCCCATCGGCACGATCCCTTCACGCCCGCCCGTGAGCCGCGCCGCGGTTCGCCGCGTTGGCTACCCTGCGGCGGTCCGCCGCCCCGACTCTCCCCCTTCCTCCTCCCCCGCCCCGACGCCATGCGACTGCTCCTGTCCGTTGCCGCCCTCGCCGCGGCGCTCGCCCTCGCCCCGGCCGCCTCCGCCCAGAACTTCAAGCCGCAGAACTTCGCCGAACTCGTCGGCGACGCCCCCGTCAAAACGGTGAAGGACGGCGGCGTGCTGAACGTCCCGTTTATCACCTGGGGCGGGGACGTCGCCACCTTCGAGGCCAACGGCGGCGGGCTCAAAACGGCGAAAGGGTCGACCTTCGACAAGCTCGACCTGAACCTGAACCTCACCCCCGGCGACGATTTCGTCGGGCAGGTGAAAGATTATATGAGCGGCAAGTCGCCCTTCCTCCGCGGCACCTTTCGCATGTTGGGGCAGGCCAGCGGCGTGATCGGCGCCGATCCCCGCACCAAGCCGGTCGTGATTTTGCAGCTCTCCTGGAGCGCCGGGGACCATGTGGTCGGGCGGGAGAACGTCAAAACCGTCAACGATTTGAAGGGGAAGAAGATCGCCGTCCAGCAGGGCGGGCCGCACGTCGGGCTGCTCTACGACGTGCTGAAAAGCGCGGAGCTGTCGCGGGACGACGTGGAGATCGTGTTCGTGAAAGACCTGACCGGCCCGAACGGCGCCGCGGACTTGTTTCGCAAGGACGCCAGCGTCGCGGCGTGCTGCGTGATCACGCCGGATATGATCGGTCTGACCGGCGGGGCGGACGCCGCCGGCACCGGCGCCGAAGGCACCGTGAAGGGCGCCCGCGTGGTGGTCAGCACCGCGGAGCTGTCCCGCAGCGTCGCGGACGTGTACGCCGTCCGTAAAGATTATTTCGACAGCCACCGCGACCAGTGCGAAGACTTCGTCGCCGGCTGGCTCGCGGGGCGGGAACGGGTCGTCAAGCTGCGCAACGAGTTCGAATCGGGCAACGGCCGGATGAGCCCGGAGTATCGCAAACTCTTGGCCTCCGCCCAGTCGATCTTCGGCAAGGACGTAATGCCGAACCTGGAGGTCGACGCGCACGGCCTGCTGCTGGACTGCCAGTTCGCCAACCTGCCCGGTCAGATCGAGTTCTTCCGCACCGAGGGCAACCTCGTCGGGTTCGACGCGAAGCTGTCGGACGCCCTCGATCTGGCGACCGCCTGGGGGTACGCGGAGGCGCGCAACGGGTTCGAGCCGGCCCCGTTCGATTATCGCTCCGTCGCGACAAAGGCCGGCGTGGAATATAGCGAGCCGGAGGCCCGGGAGCGGATCGTCGGCGGGGAGGCGGAAATCTTCGGCACCGACGCGGAACTGGACGCCAATACGATTCTCGAGTTCACCATCAACTTCGATCCGAATCAAAGCGAGTTCAGCGCCGACCGCTACGGGGCGGAGTTCCGCCGGGCGGTGGAGAACGCGGCCCGCTACGCCGGGGCGGTGGTGGTGATCCGCGGGCACTCCGACCCCACCGCGGTGCTGCGGGAGATGGTGCTGGGCGGGCTGGCCAACGGGACGCTGAAGCGGACTCGGCCGTCTGGCGAGTATAAATACTTCTATCAGGGCCGGCCGCTCGACCCGACGGATCTGGACGCGGTGACGAAACTGATCGCCACCGGGGCGTTCGACGCCCCCCCCAAGCACCGCCCGCGGGCGGTGATGCAAAAGGCGCTGAACCTGTCCGTCGCCCGGGCGGACGCCGTCAAGAAAGCGATCGCGACGTACGCCAAAGGCGCCGGCGTGCAGGTGGACCTGTCCGCCCTCACCCCCACCGGGGCGGGCATCTCCGACCCGGTCATTCCCAAGCCCCGCAGCCTCGCCGAAGCCAAGCAGAACATGCGGGTGGAGTTCCGTATCGTCCGCGTGAACGCCGAGGTGCTGGGGCCGGACGACTTCGACTTCTAATTCGTTCCCGCGTTTCCCGCCCGCCGGAGCCGGAGGCAGTCCTCCGGCTTGGGCGGCGAATCTTCCCTGTCCGTTTGACGCATCCCCGATGATCCCCGCCCTGCTGCTCGCCGCCGTCGTGCAAGGCCCCGCCGTCGTGCAAGGCCCCGCCGTCGTGCAAGGTCCGGTCCCGGGGCTGTCCGAAGCGGAGGCCGTGGCGCGGGGCCGCGCGGCGTGGGCCACGCTCGTCGCCGACCGCGGACCCGCGCTGAAGGCGGAGCGGGCCGCGAAAGCGATCGAAGCGGGCGGCAAAACGCTGCGGTTTCTGGAGCGCCGGTTCGGGGAGAAACCGGCCGGCGGGCACGCGTTGTTCATCTCCCTGCACGGCGGCGGCGGCGCCCCGGCGGCGGTGAACGATTCGCAGTGGCATACTCAAATTCGCCTGTATGAACCCGCCGAGGGCGTCGTCGTCGCCCCCCGCGCCCCCGGGAACACCTGGGACCTGTGGCATCAGGCCCATATCGACCCGCTGCTGGACCGGTTGATCCTGGCCTACGTCGCCGACGGGACGGTCGACCCGAACCGGGTGTATCTGATGGGCTACTCCGCCGGCGGGGACGGCGTGTTCCAACTGGCGCCAAGGCTGGCGGATCGGTTCGCCGCGGCCTCGATGATGGCCGGCCATCCGAACGAAACGCAGCCGGACGGGCTCCGCAATCTGCCGTTCTCCCTCTGGATGGGCGGGGACGACGCCGCTTACGACCGCAACCAGCACGCGGCGCGGTGGGAAGACGAACTCGCCGAATTTCACGCGGCCGACCCCGGCGGCTATACGCACAAAGTTACGATCTATCCCAATACCGGCCACTGGATGAACCGCCGCGACCGGGCGGCGCTGCCGTGGATGAGCAAGTTCACGCGCAACCCGTGGCCGAAAAAGGTCGTGTGGTTGCAGGACGACGTGACGCACCCGCGGTTCTATTGGCTGGGCGTGCGGGCGGATCAGGCGAAAAAGGGGGTCCGCCTCACGGCGGAGGTCTCCGGGCAGCAGGTGAGAGTCGGCGTGCCCGTGGATGCGGCGAACGGCACGGCGGTCGGTCTCGTCACCCTTTATCTCTCCGATGAATTGTTGAACCTGGACGAGCCCGTCACGGTGACGATCAACGGTGTGACAGTGCACGAGGGCGTGGTTCCGCGAACCCGCGACGCGATCGCGGCGTCGCTGGCTTCCCGCCCCGATCCCGCCGCCGCGGCCACCGCTGTGCTCACCGTTCCCGTTCCTCCCCCGGCGGACTAACCCATGCCCCCCCGCCCCGCCACGCCGCGTGTCGACCGCGTGTTCGCACCGCTATTCGCCCTGCTGTTCGTCCTGTCGGCGGGCGGGGCGGCGGCGCAGGAGCCGCCGGGCGCCCTGTCCGACAACCTGGCCGCCCCGGACGCGCTGCACGTCGCGGTGGTGCTGGACGACAGCGGGTCGATGATGGAGCCGATGCCCGGCTCCGGGGAGTCGAAGATGACCGTGGCGAAGACGGCGCTGCGGGAGGTCTTCGCCGCCCTGCCGCCCGGCGCCCGCGTGGGGGTGTATCTGCTCAATGGCTACGGCGCCGGCTTGAACGGCGGCAGCGAACTGCTGCCCATCGCCCCGCACGCCGCCCAGGAGGTGAACGACAAGTTAGAGTTCGTCTTCCCCGGCGGCGGCACCCCGCTGGGAGAACGTATCGCCCAGGCCGCGGAGGCGTTGCGGGTCGAACGCGCCGCCCGCAAGTACGGCGACTACCGGTTGCTGATCGTCACCGACGGCGAAGCGACCGACCCGGACCGGATGAGCGCCGCGGTCCCCGCCGCCCTGGGCGCCGGCCTGACGGTGGACGTGATCGGCGTGGCGATGCGGGGGAACCACGCCCTCGCCACGCAGGTCGACCGCTACCGCCGCGCCGACGACCCCGCCGCCCTCCGCGAGGCGCTGCGGGAAGTGCTGGCCGAATCGACCGGCGACGGCTCCGCCGCCGTCGGCGACGCGGGGGCGAACACCGATTACGAACTGCTCGCCCCCCTGCCCGACGGCGCCGCGGCGGTCGCCCTGACGGCGCTGTCGAACCCCTCCGCCGACACCGCCTTCCCGGATCCCCCGCCCGCCGACGTGAACGGTCCGCCCCACGCCGGCGGCCCCAGCGCTGGCGGCCCCCACGCCGGCGGCCCCAACAATGCCGCTGGCGGATCAAACCAGTTTGAGGTCGTCATCGGCGACGGCGACGACCTCGGCGACACGCTCGCCGGGGGGGCGTGCTGCTGCCTGATCCCGGTCGCGGGAATCGGGCTGGTCGGGTTCGTCCTGTTCAAACTGTTCAACGCGGGACCGAACCACCGCGGCGGCCGGCGGCGGCGGAACTGGTAGAGCGAACCGGCGGCGCCGGCGGCGGTGGGGCGTTTCCCGGGCGGCCCGGGTCGCTCGGCACGGTTGCACCCCACGGAGATCGCGGGGAGTCTGACGCGTTCGACCGTGCGTCGCCCGCCCGCCCCGCCGCCCGCGTCCCCGCTTCGCCCCGCTCCCCCCAGACGCCGCCGGTTTCCCGCCGGCCGCCCCGCCGCCCGATGCCTGCCGCCGCCGTTGTCGAGGTGACCGTCCCCAGCGCCGGGGAGAGCGTCACAGAAATGCAGGTCGCCGCGTGGAACGCCGCCGAGGGCGACGCCGTCGAACGCGATCAGGTGATCGTCGAACTCGAAACCGATAAGGCGACCAGCGAGGTCACCGCCCCCGCGGCGGGCCGGTTGACGAAGATCCTCAAGCCCGAGGGGGAGAACGTGGCGGTCGGCGACGTGCTGGCCCACATCGAGGAAGGGGCCGGCGGTTCGTCCGGGGCCTCCGGTTCCTCCGGTTCCTCAAGCGGCGGCGGCGACGGCGGGTCCGAACCGGCCGGCGTGGCGTCCACGGAGCAGAAAACGCCGAACCAATCCGCGTCCCCCCAGCGGACCGGCACCACCGCCGACCCCCGCCGCGAAGAGGCCGCCGCCGCCGCCCCCAGCGCCGGCGGCTCGCCGGACGCGCACGTCATGCCCGCCGCGGCCCGGTTGTTGGCGGAAAACGGGCTGTCCGTCTCCCAGGTGCCCGCCACCGGCCCCGGCGGGCGGTTATTGAAGGAGGACGTGCAGAATTACTTGGCGAACGGCTCCGGCGCCCGGCGATCCGGCGCTGAACTGGTGAAGGCGGACGCCCCCGCCGCCGCCCCGATGACCGTCGGCCCGGAGAACTCGGCGGCTGGCGGCGAACCCGGCCGGGCGATCTCCCGCAAACGGATGACGCCGATCCGCAAGAAGATCGCCGCCAGCCTGGTCAGCGCCCAGCAGAACGCCGCCCTGCTGACGACCTTCAATGAAATTGATATGTCCGCCGTCAAGGAGGCCCGGGCGAAGTATCAGGACGCGTTCCTGAAAAAGTACGAGATCAAGCTGGGGTTCAGCAGTTTCTTCGTCAAAGCGGTGGTGGACGCCCTCCGCACGGTGCCGCAGGTCGGCGCCCAAATCGACGGCGACGAACTCGTGTACTACGATTACTGCGACATCAGCGTCGCGGTGGGCGGCGGCAAGGGGCTGACGGTCCCCGTGATCCGCAATGCGGAGACGTTGAGTTTCGCGGAGATCGAACAAACCGTCGCCGACTTCGGCCGTCGCGCCAAAGCCGGCAAGATCGGCCTGGAAGAATTGCAGGGCGGCACGTTCACGATCACCAACGGCGGCATCTACGGCTCGCTGTTAAGCACGCCGATCGTGAACCCCCCGCAATCGGGGATCTTGGGGATGCACAACATCGTGGACCGAGCCGTGGTCGTGGACGGCGAGATCGTCGTCCGCCCGATGATGTACGTCGCGTTGACCTACGACCACCGCGTCGTCGACGGCCGCGAAGCGGTGACGTTCCTGATGCGAATCAAAGAGTCCATCGAGGACCCGGGCCGGATGCTGATGGAGGTGTGAGGGGAGGAAATCCCAAGGGACAAGACGCAAGAACCAATGACGCGCCGGGGCCGCGTGCGTTAGAATCAGTGCCCCGTCCCTCAGGCCTTCTCTGATGTCCGCAACCCTCGCCCCGCCGCCTGTTCGTTCCGCCGAGCCGTCCGGTCTACCGAACGGGTATGTCACGGCGGAGGAGTACCTGCACTGGGAGGAGTTCGCCGAAACGAAGCACGAATGGATCGACGGGGAGGTTCGCGAAGTGCCAGGCGCATCGAAGCCGCATTGCAAGCTTGGGTGGAAGATCAACCTTCGCCTCGGCCTGCTCTTCGAGAGCAAGCCGTACGAGGGGTTCTCCAGCGACATCAAGGTTCGCGTCCCGGACGGCCCGTATTACTACTGCGACGGGTCGCTCGCGTTCGCTCCCAGCGAATTTGAGCCGCCGATCCGCCCCGGCGGGCCGGAGACCGTGCTGACGAACCCCGCCGTCATTGTCGAGATCCTTTCCGACGGCACCGCCCACATCGACCGCGGCGAGAAACTCGCCGGCTACCGCACGATCCCGTCGCTGACGGATTACCTGCTGTTCAGCCAGAACGAACCGCACGTCGTCCACCACCGCCGGCCCGCCGACGGGGACTGGGCGGAGGAAACCCACCGCGGGCGGGACGCCGTGCTGACGCTCGCCGCCGGCGCCGCGACGCTGCGGCTCGACGGCATCTACAAAGCGTTGGACGGGCTGGCGGGGTGAGCGTTGAAGACGAGCCCGAACCGCCGGACGGGCCGAAGCTGGAACGACAGATTGATCCCGCGTTCGGCCGGCGGCTCGGTCAGTTCGGCGCGGTGTTTCTCGGCGTCAACGCGTACCTGTTCGCCATGATCGGGGCGATGTCGCTGGACGGCCCCGGCCTCTCGGGCGGGGGAAAGCGGGTTGCGGTCGAGTTCTTCCTGATGTCCGCCACGTTTGTCGCGGCGACGGCCACCGCGTGGCGGGGGTGGACCCTGACGACAGCACTGTTGGTCGCCGCCGCATTCGTCAGCGCCGGCCCGACCGCGGCGGCACTGCTGATTGCGGGGAGGTGGGCGGCGGGTGGGTTTTGACACTGCGGCCGAGCACCCGGACGCCCCGGCCGCGGTGTGAAGCGGCCGGCGGGTCTGGTATGACGGACGCACACCACGCTCCGCACCGTCGCCCCCTCCCCGGCCTCTTTTTCATGGGCGTTCCGCTCTCCCAGATGGCGACCGTCGCCTCGCACGTCGTTCGCCAAAAGCTGAAGGGCAACAGGCGGTATCCGTTGGTGTTGATGCTCGAACCGCTGTTCCGCTGCAATCTGGCCTGCGCGGGCTGCGGGAAGATTCAGCATCCCAAGCCGGTGCTCAAGGATCAGCTCACCCCCCAGCAGTGCTGGGGCGCCGCCGAAGAGTGCGGCGCCCCGATGGTCGCCCTCCCCGGCGGCGAACCCCTGCTGCATCCCCAGATCGGCGAGATCGTCGCCGGGCTGACGGACCGCGGGAAATACGTGTATCTGTGCACGAACGCGATCCTGTTAGAGAAGAAGCTCGACCTGTTCACGCCGAGCAAACGCCTGAGCTTTAGCGTGCACATCGACGGTCCCCGGGAGGAGCACGACGAAGCCGTCTGCCGCGAGGGCGTGTTCGACGTGGCGATCGAAGGCATCAAAGCGGCCATCGCCCGCGGGTTCCGGGTGACGACGAACACCACCGTGTTCAACAACGCCGACCCGGCCCGCGTGCGGGAGATGTTCGAACAACTGACGGATCTCGGGGTCGAAGGGATGATGGTCTCCCCCGGCTATCCGTATGAAAAGGCGCCGGACCAGGAACACTTCCTGCTGGCCGGGGAGACGGAACGGCTGTTCAAAACGATCCTCGCCGACGTGAAAAAACGGTGGACGTTCAACCAGAGTCCGCTGTTCCTGGAGTTCCTCCGCGGCAACCAAGATCTCGACTGCCACGCCTGGGGCATGCCGACATATAACCTGTTCGGCTGGCAGAAGCCCTGCTATCTGATGGACGAAGGATACTGCGAGACCTATCAAGAACTGATCGCCTCCGTGGAATGGGCGAACTACGGGCGGGCCAGCGGCAATCCGAAGTGCACCGACTGCATGGTGCACAGCGGGTACGAGGCGGCGGCGGTGGACGCGGCGTTCGGCAGCGTCGGCGGCTTATTAAAGACCGCCCGGGCCACGCTGTTCGGCCTGCCCGCCGGCGCCCCCGGCGATGCGACCGCCCACCGACCCGCGCCGGCGAACGGCGCCGAGCCCGCGGGCGAGTTGGTGCAGTTGTCGGTTTGAAGAATCCATTGCTGAAGAATCAATTGGAGCAGTCACTGTGAAGGAGCGGTGAACGGCGCGGGGGAATGCCCGGCGACCGCCGGGGGGAGGCTCCCCGGGGAGAATCCGCAGCGGCCAACAGGGCATCCCGTGATTCCGCGGGACGCCCGTGTCAATAGGGTGTAGCCGTCGGGAACGACCCGACCCTCATGTTCGACGCAATCCAAATGGAGCACCTCCCCATGACATTCGCTTCCCTCCGCACCGCCGCCGTCGCGGCCGGCGCGGCCCTGCTGACCTGCGGGGCGTTGAGCCTCTCCCAAGATGCAGCCGACGCGAAACCAGACGTCGCCGACAGCGGCCTGACCCTCGCCGGTCCCACCGGCGACGACGCGATTGAGATTACCCGCCGCGGCCCCAGCCAGATTCGGGCCGGCGAAGAGTTCACCTACGACCTGGTGTTGAAGAACGTCTCCGCCGAGCCGATTCGCGGCATCCGCGTCACGGAGACCACGCAGGGCGTGCAACTTCGCGGCGCCAGCGACGAAGCCGCCCAGGTCGAAGGCGGCCGGATGACCTTCAACGCCGGGCAACTCGCCGCCGGCGCCGAGCCGCACCCTGACCGTCACCGCCCGCGCCGCGGAGACCGGCACCGCCCGCAGCTGCATCGTGGTCGACTACGACCCGGCCCTGTGCACCATGTATAAGGTGACCAAGCCGGACCTCGAACTGGTTTGGACGCTCTACGCCGACCGGGACATCGAAACCGAATGCGAAGTCACCGGCATCTACGCCTGCGACGACGTGTTCATCGCATATAAGGTCGTGAACACCGGAACCGGGACGACCGAGCCGGTCGTGCTGACCCACAACCTGCCCGAGGGTCTGACGACCGCCGACGGCAAACAGATGGTGAAGCTGGAGATGGCCCCGCTGGCCGCCGGCAAGTCGAAGTCCGTCAAGGTGCCCCTGACGCTGGCCGAAGACGCCGCGGGCCAGGACTTGGACCTGTCCGCCGAAGCCAATGCCGGCGGCATCACCGCCAACACCGACGTGAAGACCGTCAGCGTCTTGAAGCCGGACCTGGACCTGCGGATCGACGGTCGCAACGAGCAGTACCTCGGCCGCGAGTCCGAAATGACCTTCACCGTGACCAACAACAGCGACGCGCTGGTGACCAACGCCTACGTCACCGTTGACGACGCGGACCGGTTTAACTTCAACACCCGCGCCCTGGACGGCGACAACGTGATCATCGGTTGCCTGAGGCCGGGCCAGAGCCGCACCTTCCGGGCGACGTACGCCGCTGACCAGCCCGGCGAAGTCGCCGTGGTCGCCCGCGCCGCCGCCTACTGCGTCGACGCCGTCGAGAAGACCCTGACCACCAACTACAAGGGCATCTCCGCGATTCTGATCGAGACCGTCGACAAGGTGGACCCGGTCCCCGTGGGCCAGAACACCACCTACGAGATCTATGTCAAGAACCAGGGCAGCGCCCCGGACCTGGACATCCAGTTGACCGGCATGTTGCCGGACGGCCTGACGTTCGTGTCCGCCACCGGCGACAGCGACGTGAAGGCCAACGGCCAGAACCTGAGCTTCGGCAAGATCGCCGAACTCGCCCCCGGCGACGTGGCCAGTTGGAACGTTGTCGTGAAGGCGGAATCGCCCGGCAAGGTGAAGTTCAAGCTGAACCTGAAGTCCGACGCCAACCCGGACGCGGTCGAGGAAGAAGAGCCCACCACGCTCTACTGAGCCGACTGAGCTTCGCACGACGAAGCCTTGAACGACGATGCCTTGAACGACGATGACAGTCGCGGCCCGCGGGGGACTTCCCCCGCGGGCCGTTTTCGTGCGCCGTCGCGATGGGCGCAGGGCTGCGAACCCGGGCGAACCCGGTCCGATCTTGACGCATCGCGCGGCGGGGACCGACAACGCATATCCTGTTCCCCGCGGCCTCCGTCCTCCACGCACCGGTCCCGATGCACCTGTTCCTGTCCGCCGGCGAACCGAGCGGCGACCAGCACGCGGCGCATCTGCTGACGGAACTGCGCCGCCGCGATCCGGACCTCCGCGCGGTCGGGTACGGCGGGCCGGACCTCGCCGCGGCGGGGCAGGACCAACACTTCCGCCTCACCGATCTGGCGGTGATGGGCGTGCGGGCCGTGTTGCCGCACCTCAACACGTTCTTCGCCCTCCGCGATCGGGCCGCGGCCTATTTTCGGGAACAAAAACCGGACGCGGTATTGCTGGTCGATTTTCCCGGCTTCCACTGGCACGTCGCCAAAGCGGCCAAGGCGGCGGGGGTGCCGGTGATGTATTATCTCCCCCCGCAGATGTGGGCGTGGGCGCCTTGGCGGGTGCGGAAGATTCGCCAATATGTGGACCACGTATTATGCGGGCTGCCGTTCGAACCGGCGTGGTACGCCGCACGAGGCGTGAGCGCCGCGACCGGCATCCCCTGCGAGGACGTCGGTCACCCGTTCTTCGACGAAGCCGCGGCCAAGCGTCTGGACGACGCCTTCCTGGAGGAACGCCGGGGAGCGCGGACCGTCGGCGTGCTGCCGGGCTCGCGGGACCGGGAGGTGGAGGCCAACGGCCCGATCCTCGCCGCCGCGGTCCGGCGCCTCGCGGGACTGCACCCGGACGTGACCTTCCGCGTCGCCGCCTATAAACCGGCCCACGCCGCCCGCTGCCGGGAGCTCTTCGCCGATATCTCAAACGTGGAAATCTGCACGAACCGCACCAGCGAAGTCATCGAACTGGCGGAGTGCTGCCTGTTCGTCAGCGGCTCCGTGAGTCTTGAATTATTCGCCCGCCGCACCCCGGGGGCGATGCTGTATCAAACGTCGCGGGCGAAATATTGGGCGATGGAAAAGCTGATCGTCAGCGACTCCGTCACGCTGCCGAACCTGTTCGCGGGAGAACGGCTGTATCCGGAGTTCTTCCCCCCGGACGACCGCTGCCGCGAGGTGACGGAGATCGTCCGTCTATTCGATAATTGGCTGAGCAACCCCGCCTGTTTGGCGGCGGTGCGGCGGTCGGTGGAAGCCGCCGCGGACCGCACCGTCAAAACCGGAGCCGCCTCCGCCGCCGCGGACGCGGTGTTGCGGGCGGTCGGCCGAACCGACCTGACGACGCCCCGCCTCGCCGTCGCCCCGCAAACGCGGTCCGTACGACGGGCCGCGTAACAAGCCGACCCGCCGTTATTCGAACGGGTTGAACGGCGACGGGTTGAACGGGGAGGGACTGAACGGCGACGGGTTGAGCGGCGAGGCGGCGTCGGCGACCGCGGGCAGGGTCCAGGCGAGGACGCGGCCGTCCGCGGTCGTGCCGTACAACGTCCGGCCGTCGGGGGCGTACGCCAGCGAGAGCGTCCCGTCGGCGCCGGTCAGGCGGGCGACTTCGGCGCCGGTCTGCACGTCCCAGAGGTGGCCGCCGGTCCCTTCAAACCAAGCGTCGTTCGTGCCGCCGTCGCCGGTGGCAAGCGTTTGGCCGTCCGGGGAGAAGGCGAGGGCCCAGGTCCAGCCGCCCGGCAGCGTGATCTCCCGCTCCTTCGTGCCGCCGCCGGCGTCGAGCGACCAGACGACGACCTTGTTCTCCGCCGCGACCCCCGCCGGCGCCGGGCCGGAGGCGGCGGCGAGGCGGACGTCGCCCGGGGCGAGGGCCAACGCGGTGGTGCGATGGGCCAACCCGTCGAGGGCGGCCCGGTCGACGCGTCCCTCAAAGCTGATGTTCCGAGCCCGCCGCTGCCAGTTGTCGCGCAGCCGCACGGCCCGCACCGCGGGGCTGTCCGGCGTGTCGGCCGGGTCGCCCGGTCCGGCGCCGGGGGCGGGGAACCGCGGCGGGGGCGTGGCGTCGGGGTTGGGGTCCTGTTCGTTGCCGCCGAAGAAGAGCGTATCCGCGGTGCGGCCGGCGACGATCGCGGGGGGGAAGACATCCAGTTCGCGGATGATCCGACGGCCGGTGCGGGTCTCGTAAATCTCGATCGCGCCGTCCTCGCCGCGAACCGTGAGGGCCTCGCCGTCACGGCTGAGGGCGGAGTTTTGCACGACCGCGGCGCCGTCCATCGATTCGACCCGGAACTGGCGTAACACCTCCCCGTCCGCGACCGCGAGTTGCACCGCGGTCCGCGCCTCCTTCCCCACGGCCCAGACCGAACCGCCGTCCGGCGCGGCGTGCACGCCGGCGACGGCGCCGGTGCGGAACGGATAGTTCCACGCCTCGGCGCCGGTCGCGGGCAACCAGCACCGCACCCGCCCGTCCTGCCCGCCGGAGACGATCCGCGTGCCGTCCGCCGAAACCGCCACGTGCCCCGCGAACGGCTCCGCGTGCCGGCCGATCTCCCGCGCCGCGATCAGCCGCACGCCGTCGGCGGTGCGTTCGCCCTCCTCAGCGGCGTCGGGGCCGGCGGCGTCGGGGCCGGCGGGGTCGCCCGACGCCATCTCCGGATCCGTCGAACCGGGGCCAGTTCCGTCGTCGCCAAACGGGTTCTCCCCGCCGCCGCCCGGGGCGAACGGATCACCGCCGGGTTCGCCCGTTCCGGCGAAATCGCCGGTCCCCGTCTCGTCGATTCCTGGCTCCTCCGAGCCGCGGAAGACGTCCAGCGGGCCGGATTCTTCCAGCGGGCCGGCGTTGCCGCCGGGGCCGAACGCCGGATCGTCGTCGGCGATCTCCTGATCGGGGGCGCGGAGGTTGATCGGGCCGTCGCCGCGACCGCTGAGCAGATAGAACGCCCCGCAGCCCACGCCCAGCACCGTCAGGACGATCAGGAACGTCCGCAGGATGCCGGCGTCCTCGCCGACGACCTTCGCCGGAGCGGGCGGCGCCTCCGGTCGCCGCTCTTCAAGCCGTCGCGCCCGCGCCTCCTCGCGAGCCCACCGGTCCTCCAACACGTCCAGCTCGCGATCATATTTGCGGCGGGCGGGCGGATTGGTCAGCACGACGACCGCCTCGCCCAACAGATACAGCGCTTCGCGGGCGGCGTCGGCCCGGGGGCCGTTCAGCTTGGGCTTGAGGAACGCCCGTCGGCGGGCCGCGTTTCGTTGAACGACCTTCGGGTCCGTCTCCTCAAAATCAATCCCCAACAGATCATAATACGACGCCGGCCGACGGTGGCGGGGGATGCCCAGCCATTTCTCGTACGGATCGAACTGCGACGGATCGGCGGGCATCGGCGCGGGACGAACGGCGTGCGGTGGAGACGCATCCGTGTCTGTCCATGGATGCGACCGGCTGATCCTAGCTGCCCCGCCGCGGTCTTTCACGGAAACCGCCCCCCCGCGTACCGTCGCTCGATAGAACTCTCTGATTCGTCCAAAGGATTGCCCTGCGAGCGGCCGCTCCGCAAGCGGCCGGGCGGTGGGCGCGATCGGGCGGGGGGTTTATCATCGAGGGAGACCGATCTGTCCCCGCTTGAGCGATTGAAAACCCCGTGTCGAAATTGTCCGATCTGATCCGTGCGGTCGCGTGGCTGGGGTGCGTCTGCGTGGCGGCGGGCGCCGTCGCCGCGGAGCGGCCGGTTCCCGAACCGTTCGCCACGCCGCTGCTCCGGGACATGCTGGACCCGGCCGCCTTCGCCCAGTGGCAGGACGGGCGGGAGACCGCGGTGGTCGCGCCTGATCTCGACGGGCCGGCGGATCTCGTTTGGACCCGCGGGCGGAAGCCGCATTGGAAAGGCGTGACGTTCGGCGAGGCGCCCGCCCCCGGGGCCCGCCACCTGCGGATCGGATTCACCAAATCCGTTCCCGTCGGCACCGTCTTGGCCCGCGGCGGGGGGACGCTCAGCGTGCTCAAGCCGGGCGCGGCCTCTCCCGGAGACCTCGCCGACGAGGCGAACTGGCTGCCCGCCGCACGGCTGTCGACGGGGTCGGCGGTCGGTTCCAACGCGTCGACCGGCGGGACGATCGCGGCGGGAACCCGGGAGGCGACGTGGGACGAGTACGCCTGGTGGGTGTTGCCGCCGGGGACGACCACGCGGGCGCTGCGGTTCACGCATGTCGCCGGCCCGACGGAGGCGAACCCCGCCGGGCGGCTCGGCGGGGTGTGGGTGTTGTCCGGCCGGTTCGCGAACCTCGGCCCCCAGGCCGCGGCGGTCGCGAGCGGTCGCCCGGAGGCCGCCGGTCTGGCGCTGGATGGGGAGCACAACGGTTGGGCCACCTGGTCGAACGTGGACCGAAAGAACCCGGACGGCCCGATCGTCGACGCCGCGCACCCCGCGACCCTCACCGCCGCGTGGTCCCGGCCGGTGCGGCTAGCGGGCTGGCCCTGCTGTGGGCCGGCTTCGACGGGGTGGAGATCGAAGCCTTCACCGGCGCCGCCGACGACCGGGTCGACGGCGCCGCGGACGCACTCTGGACGACCGTCGCCCGCGCCGCGGATCTGGACTCCTATTATCCGATGGGGCTCGGACCGAACTGGCTCGCGTTCGACGAGCCGGTCGACACCCGGGCGATCCGGCTGCGGATCACGGCCCCCTCGACCGGATCGCACGAGCACCTCCGGTCGCATATCGCCGGCGGGCGACGGGTTTGGCTGGGCGAACTGGCCGCGCTGACGGCGTTGGACGCCGCCCCGCTCTCCTCCGTCCTCCCCCCGCCGGAAGAGGCGTTTCACCCGCCGATCCCGGTGCAATTTCAGCTCGACAAGCCCGGTGTGGTCACGCTGGTGATCGAGGATGCGGACGGCAAACGGATCCGGAACCTCATCGCCGAAACCCCCTTTGACGCCGGCGAACACACCGTCTGGTGGGACGGCAGCGACGACCTGGCCCGCGATCTCGAATCGCCGCGGCACGGGCTCTACAACATCCCCACCCGCCCGGTCGCCCCGGGCAGCTATACCGTCCGCGGGCTCGTGCGGGATCCGGTGGCGTTAAAATATGAGATGAGCGTCTATAGCGCCGGCAAACCGCCCTGGCGGACCGCCGACGACACCGGCTATTGGATGACGAACCACACGCCCCCCGGCGCCGCGACCTGGACGCCGGGCGCCAAGACCGCGGATGGCGAGCCGTTGATCTTTCTGGGGTCGTACGTCTCCGAGGGCGGCCACGGCTTACAGTGGGTGACCGAAGACGGCGTGAAAGTCGGCGGGCAGGGGCACGTCGGCGGCTCCTGGACCGGGGCGCCCACCCTGACGACGGACCTCGGCGCCAATGCGATCGACGGCGACCTCTGTTACGTCGCCGGCGTCTGGGAGGGACAATTATCCATCGACGCGAAAACGCGCGGCGACGCGGCCGATCCGGTCGGCGAACGCAACGTCGCCAAGCTCAAGCTCGGCGTCGACCCGTTGATTAAAGAACGGGACCGGGACAAAGCGACCGTCCCGGAAATGGAGGGCTTCGACGGCGGTCGGCAGATTTATGTGCTGGCCGACGCCGCCGCGTCCAACGGCACGCTCCTCCTCGCCTTCCCCCGCCAGAACGAACTGCGGGTCTTCGACCTCCGCACCGGCGCCCAGACCGGCGCCGTGCCCGTCGACGCCCCCGTCGCCGTCTGTTTTGACGAACGCGGCCGGTTGCTGACGCTCAGCGGCGGCCGCGTGCTGCGGTCCGACTGGACCGGCGACCCGGCCGACGTGCGATTCGCGGATCTTGGTTTGAAGGGGCTCGAAGAGCCCCGGATGCTGACGACGGACCCGGCCGGTCGGATTTATCTCAGCGACCTCGGATCGTCCCATCAGGTAAAGGCGTTCGGCCCGGACGGGGCGTTTCTCAAGGCGATCGGCACGCCGGGGGCGCCGGCGGTGGGGCCGTACGATCCCACGCATATGAACCACCCCCACGGCCTGACGGTCGACGGCCGGGGCCGCGTGTGGATCGCCGAACGCGACTTCCGCCCGAAGCGGGTGAGCGTCTGGGAGCCGCAATCGGGCGCCCGAAGCCCCGCCGCGTTGGTCAAAGCGTTCTACGGCCCCACCGAGTACGGCGGCGGCGGCGTGCTGGACCCGCTCGACGACACGCGGTTCTATTATAAAGGGATGGAGTTCCGTCTCGATTGGGAGGCCGGGACCGACGAACTGGTGCGGGTCTTCAATCGGCCGCAACCCTGGCTGCAATCGCATTACGGGCCGTACTCGCCGGATACGCCGCTGTATCCCGGCGGCGACGCTTCGAACCGCTACTTCACGAGTTGTTACACCACGAGCCCCACCGGCGGCACGCCGGTCGCGTTTGTGTGGAAGGACGAACCGACGCGGGCGCGCCTGGTCGGCGGCGTCGGCTCCGCCCAACATTGGGACCTGCTCAAGACCGAGCCGTTCCTGCCGCTCTGGCCGGAGGGCCTCGATCCGGACGGCCCCCGTCATAAGAACCAGGCGGTCTTTAGTTGGAGCGACCGCGACGGCGACGGCGTTCCGCAGCCGGGCGAGGTGGCGATCCTCGCCGCCGCCTCCGGCGGGGTGACCGTCATGAACAACCTGGACGCCGTCTTCGCCCGCTTCAACGATCAGGTCGTGCGGGCGCCCGCCCGCATCGACCCCGCCACCGGCGTGCCCTACTGGGCGGACGTGCCGGTCGTATTGATCGACGAGGCCAACGGCCCGGCCTCCAGCGGCGGCGATCAGGCGCTGACGTTATCAAGCGGAAGCGACGCGTCTGGGACCGACGCCACCGGCTGGACGATCGCCACCAACGCCCCCCCGCCCTTCGCCAAGCAGGGACTCGGCGGGGCGAAGGACGGCGTGCCTTTATGGAGCTACCCCAGCCTGTGGCCCGGCCTGCACGCCAGCCACGAGGCCGCGGTGCCGGACCGCCCCGGGATGGTCGTCGGCCACACCCGCCTGCTGGGCGGCTGGATCGCCCCGCCCACGCCGGACAAACCCGCCGGCGAACCGATGTTCGCCGTCAACGGCAACATGGGCAACGCCTATTTATTCACCGCGGACGGGCTGTTCGTCGCCACGCTGTTCCACGACGTCCGCACCCGCCCGGTGTGGGGGATGCCGCGGGCCGAACGCGGGATGGACGTGACGGACGTCTCCCTGCACGACGAGAACTTCTGGCCCAGCGTCACCCAAACCGCCGACGGCAACGTGTATCTGGTCGACGGCGCCCGCACGAGCCTGGTGCGAATCGACGGGTTGAACTCGATCCGCCGCCTGCCGCCGACGGCGTTGGAGGTGACGGCGGACGACCTGAACGCCGCCCGGCAGTGGTTCGCGGAGAACGAACGCCGCCGCCAGGCCGGCGCCGTCCGCGGCGTCGTGACCGTCCCCGTGCGGACCGCCGCCCCCACCGTTGACGGCGACCTCGCCGACTGGGCCGACGCCCGCTGGGCCGTGATCGACCGCCGCGGCACCAAAGCGAACTTCAACAGCAAATCCGAGGCGTATCAAGCGGACGCCGCCGTGTGCGTTTCCCTGGACGCAAAGGGCGGCGGCGCCCTGTTCGCCGCGTTCCGCACCGGCCAGCCGGACCTGCTGCGGAACGCCGGCGGGCCGCCCGCATCGCTCTTCAAAACCGGCGGGGCGTTGGACCTGATGCTCGCCGCGGGCGACGGGACCGGGCTTGAGGACGATCCCGCCGCCCAGCGCCCCGTGCAGGCGGGCGACCTGCGGTTGCTCGTCACCCGGGTGGACGGGGAGACGCGGGCCGTCCTGTACCGCGGCGTCGTCCCCGGCACGACGGTGCCGGTGGGCTTCAGCAGCCCGTGGCGGACGATCACGCTGGACGAGGTGACCGACGTCAGCGACCGCGTGACCCTCGCCGACGACGGCGCCGGGAACTTCGAGGTCCGCGTCCCGCTCGACCTGCTGGGTTGGACGCCCCGACCGGGCGAAACCTACCGCGGCGACCTGGGCCTGCTCCGCGGCAACGGCCGGGAGACCGTGCAGCGGGTGTACTGGTCGAATAAAGCGACCGCGATCACCAGCGACGTCCCCAGCGAAGCGGAGTTGCAGCCCAGCCTGTGGAGCCGCTGGGAGGTGGTCGGGGAGTGAGGCGGGGGAGTGAGGCGGGGGAGTGACGGGGCGGCGGGACGCGGGGTGCGGCGGGATTTAAGGTGCGTCCCCCGCTTGCAGTTTCGCGGGCGCTCGACCTTGCTCCGGCCCCGCGAAGCCGCAAGCGACGCCCGGTCCTGTTTCTCGACGAACCCAGCCCTCCGGAACCCCCCGGTGTCGCCCCACCCGCCCGCCGCTACGGTGACGCCCTCGCCCTTTCAAGACGCACCCCCATGACCCCGCCCGATCAACCCACCCCGCCGTTCGAGCCGCAACACCAGGACTGGCCGGGGCTGGACTCCGCGATGTCCCCCCGCCCCCGGCACGCCGGGGAGGCGTACAAGCCGGCCGATAAGCTGCTGGGCAAAAAGGCGCTGGTGACCGGCGGGGACAGCGGCATCGGCCGGGCGGTGGTCGTGCTGTTCGCGAAGGAGGGCGCCGACGTGGCGATCGTGTATACTCCGCAGGAGCAATCCGACGCCGACGAGGTGAAGGCCGAGGTCGAAGCGATCGGCCGCCGCTGCGTCTTAATCCCCGGCGACCTGGGCGACGCGGCGTTCTGCCGAACCGCCGTCCAAACCGCCGTCGACGGGCTGGGGGGGCTTGATATTCTGGTGAACAACGCCTCCGTGATGACGATGTCCGACGGCATCGAAGAATTGCCGGACGAACAATTCGTGCGGACGTTTGAGGTCAACGTCTTCGGCTACTTCCGCATGATCAAAGCCGCCGCGACGCACCTGGAACAAACCGGCGGCTGCGTGATTAACACCGGCTCGATCGCCGGGCTGATGCCCTTCGCCACCGGCCCGGACTACGCCGCCAGCAAAGCCGCGGAACACAGCCTGACCTGGAGCCTGTCCAAGCAACTCTTGAAGCGCGGCATCCGGGTGAACTGCGTCGCCCCCGGCCCGGTCTGGACCCCGCTGAACGCCCAGGCCCGCCCCGCCGAGGGCATGGCGGTCTATGCAAAAGAATCCCCCATGGGCCGCCCCGCCCAACCGGAGGAGCTCGCCCCGGCGTACGTCTATCTCGCCAGCAAAGCCGACAGCGGCTACGTCACCGGCGAGATTATTAAAGTCTGCGGCGGCGAGGCGATCTAAGCCGTCACCAACCCGAAGCGTTAGCGAGGGCCGCCGCGTCGCGGCGGCGAAGCCCACGGCCACGTCGCCCGCCGGGCTGCGCCCGGCCCCTCGCTGACGCTTCGGGTTGGTATAAGACCGGCCTGCGACCCGACCCGCCGATACAACACCGGCGGTTTCTCGCCGGTTTCGCGGACGCGTTTCGCCCAGTCCGGCTCGGGGCGCCTCGGTCCCGTCGGCGTCCTCCCAAACGCAGCGGCCGTCCTCCCCAAATACCAGCGGGACGCCGGTGATCCGGCTTTCCTGCCGGGCCTGCTCGGTCGCGGCGGCGATCGCATCATGATCGTGCAGCGTGCCGTGACGGTGAACCGTCATGTTCCACGGTGAACCGTCAGGTTTCGAGGAAGGCGTTTCAGAGGTCGGGGGCTTTGAACGTCGGCCTCGGCATGACCGGTGGCGAAGCCCCGCCGCCGCTGGATGCCGCAAACGCTTACGCTTCGGACGGGGGTGAGAACCCCGCTCTACCGCTCCAGCACCGGGCCGGGGAAGTTCGGGTTGGCGGCGGGCATGTTGGCCTGCACCTCTTGTCGCCAAGCGGAAAGCGTCGCCCGCAGTTCCTCCGCCTTGGCGGGGTTCTTCGCGGCGAGGTTGCGGCGTTCGGAGGGATCCCGCGTCAGGTTGTAGAGTTCGAGGGCGCCGTCTTCGTAGCGTTCGATCAGCTTCCAGTCCCCGTCGCGAACCGCCCCGCCGGGGGCGCCGCCCTGATTGCTGAAGTGCGGGTAGTGCCAGAACAGCGGCCGGTTTTGTGACGCGGGCGCGTCCGGGGCGACGAGCAGCCCGTTCAAGGCGAATCCGTCCCGCGGGTCGGCGTCTTCAAAGCCCGCGGCGGACAGGAACGTGGCCCGCAGGTCGTTGGAGATGACCGGCTCGTCGCACGTCCGACCCGCCGCGACGCGGGGGCCGGCGACGATCAGCGGTTCGCGAATCCCGCCTTCATACAGCCAGCCCTTGCCGGCCCGCAGCGGGGCGTTGGTGGTGGCGGGGGTGCGTCGGCCCTCGGAGACCGCCAGCCCGCCGTTGTCGCTAAAGAAGACGATGAGCGTATTGTCCAATTCGCCCGCCTCCGCGACGGCCCCCACGACCGTGCCGACGAGGTCGTCCAGGCTTTCCACCATCGCCGCGTAATGCGGATTATTTTGCACCGGCGACCCGGGTCGGCCGCCCCGCCCGTCGCCGCCGGGCTGCGTATACAGAGGGTTCCCCGTCGCGAATCGGTCCCGCTTCGCTTCGTATTTGGCGATCAGGTCCGGCTTCGCTTGGATGGGCGTGTGCACCTGATAGGTGGCGACGCAGAGGAACCAGGGGGCCTCTGCTTTAGACGACTCCGTCACGAAGCCGGCCGCCTTTTTCGCGAGCAGATCGGTGAGGTATTGACCCTCGAACTCCCCCTCCAACCCCTTCACCCGTTTGCCCCACCGGGGCCAGAAATAATCGCCGGGGTTGCCGTTCGCCCCGCCGCCGACGTTCACGTCGAAGCCCTGATCGGTGGGTGAGAATCCCTCCCCCCCGAGGTGCCACTTGCCCATGAAGCCGGTGCGATAGCCGGCGGACTTCAATTCCTCCGCGACCGTGACCTGTTCGAGGGGCAATTCGTCCAGATACTCCGCGTGCAAAATCGGCGAATCCTGCGGCTGGCGGCGGCCCTTCAGCCAGTCGGTCAGCGGCAGGCGGGCCGGGTAGCGGCCGGTATACACGCTGGCCCGGGTCGGGCTGCACACCGGGCAGGCGGCGTACGCCTTAGTGAACCGCACGCCGCGGGCGGCGAGGGCGTCCACGTGCGGCGTTTCATAAAAGGTCGACCCGTAACAGCCCAGGTCCCGCTGCCCCAGGTCGTCCGCGAACACGAACAGAATATTGGGCCGCTCGTCCGCCACGGCGTGGCCGGCGGAGGGCAGGAGCGCCACGGGGGCGAGCAGCAGGGCGAGCGACAAACGCATCGGAGCGTCTCCACGGGTCGGGGGCGGCGGCGATCTTCGCCCCGCGGCCCGCCCGCCGCCACCCAGACGACCCGCCGCCACCCAGACGACCCGCCACGCCCGCGCCACGCCCGCGCCACGCCCGGGGGACGACCGGGGGACGCCCGGGGTTCGGCCCGCGGGCCGGCGGCGGATGCGGTATCGTGGGGGCGTCCCGTCCCCCGGCGCCCGCCCCGATGTCCGTCGCCCTCCTCGCCCCGCCTCGCCCGCCGTCACCCGCCGCCGCCGCGTCGCCCTCCCATGCGCCGCCCGGCTCGATCGTGCGGCTCGTCGAGGAAGAATACCTGCGGACCGAGCGGGCGGACGCAGACGGGTTGCGGCATGAGTTCTCCAACGGCGAAATGCTCCCGATGGCCGGCGAAAGCGAACTGCATATCGACCTTGCCAAGGCGATCGAGCGAATGCTGGACGACCTGATCGGCGACCGGTCCCGAAAGACGTTTCGCTCCAACATGCGGTTGCGCGTGCCGGGCGGGCGGCACCGCTACCCGGACGTGATGCTGACCCCGCGCCCGCCGCGGATGCTGGACGGCGAGCAGGACACCGTCACCGATCCGCTGGTGATCGTGGAAGTGCTCTCCCCCACGACCGCCCACGTCGACCGCGGGGCCAAGCTGGACGATTATCGCACGATCCCGTCCCTGACGGATTATTTGATCGTCTCGCAGGACGAACCGCTGGTCGACCATTACACCCGGCTGTCGGCGACGGAGTGGAAACTCGTCACTCACGCCGGCTCGGACGCCGTCGTGCCCGTCACCGGGGTGGGGGGCCTGACGCTGGGGCCGCTCTACCCAGCGACCTGACCCGGCGACCCGACCGCTCCCGGTTCACCCGTCGCCGCGGGTCCGTTCGTCTTCAACGTCCCCGCTTCAACGTTCCCGCTTCAACCGCCGCCCGCCCCGTGCCCGAGCCCGTTTCGCATTTGGTATTCGACGTGGAAACCGTCGGCGACGGGAACCTCGTCTCCCGGGTGAAATACCCGGAGGCCGACCTCGCCCCCGCCGACGCCCTCAAACGCTTTCGGGCGGATCTGTTAGAAACCAAGGGCAGCGACGTGCTGCCGGTCACCTTCGTGCGGCCCTGCGCGGTGGCGGTGGCGAAGGTCGCGCCCGACGGCACGTTGCTGGGCCTGACCAGCCTGGACGACCCGCGGTTCGCCCCGTCCGCGATGGTCAAGCAGTTTTGGGAGGGATGGAAATATTATCGCCGGCCCACGCTGGTGACCTTCAACGGAAGAGGCTACGACCTGCCGGTGATGGAACTGGGCGCCTACCGCGACGGCCTGAGCCTGCCGGACTGGTTCGCCGACAGCGGCCCGAGCTACAAGCAGCCCCGCAACCGCTATAACGGCGAGGCCCACCTCGATTTGATGGAGGTCCTCAGCAATTACGGCGCGGGACGACTCAGCGGGGGACTGAACGTGCTCGCCAATATGCTCGGCAAGCCGGGGAAAACCGGGGTGGAAGGCTCCAAGGTGCAGGGATTGCACGACGCCGGCGGGGACGACGAAATTAATCGCTATTGCCGCTGCGACGTGTTGGACACCTACTTCGTCTTTTTAAGAACCCGCGTGCTGACCGGTCGGCTCACGCTGGATCAGGAACACGACCGCGTCGCCGCCGCGAAGGTCTGGCTCGAAGAGCATCTCGACGACCCCGCGTGCGCCTATTACCTCGAACGCTGGGGCGACTGGGAGCCGCCGGAGATTCATTGAACCGGCAGCCCGGGACGAACGCCGAGGAGGGCGACGTGCATTTAATCGACGTGAATCTAATCAAAATGCAGACCGAGGCTCAGCCCGGGCTCCACATGACGGCGGCGGAAGCGGCGGCGGGAGGAATGGGGCGGGCCGCAGAACGGGTCGCAAAACGGGTCGTGGTAGCCCCAGCCGGGGCCGTGGTGAATCTCCTGCACGATCACCCGTTCCCGCGCTGGCGCGGGCCGCGGGACGATCGGCGGGCCGGCGGTTTGCAGGGCGGTGACGACCCGCGGGTCCACATTGTTCTGTTGCAGGGTGATGAGGTCCGCGGCGCTTAATCGCCCGCCCCCGCCGTTCTGGCGAACGTGCGTGGCGATCACCGCCGGATCGACCCCGCTGAGGGTCAATTGAATCGCCTCGTCCATGCCCACCCGGGCCGCGCGGGCGGCGGCGACGTCCCGTTCATAGGTGGCCCGGCGGACGGCGCCGGCCTCGGCCCGATCGTTGGCTTCGCCGATCGCCGAGCCCACCACCGCCCCGCCGAGCCCGCCCAAAAGCGCCCCGGCCAGCGGGTTGTCGCTCGCTTCGCCCACCGCCGCCCCCAACGCCCCGCCCACCAGCGTCCCCGCCAACGCCCCGTTCCCGGCCCGATCCGTGGCGCAGCCGACAGTCGACGCCAACAGCCCCGCCCCGCACAACAGCGGGGCGAGACGGCGGAGGGAGCGGACGAAGGAACGAGTCACGGCGCAGAACCCGGGCGGGGGAAGCGTTGGGAACATCGTTCAGATCGGGACGCGAGGTCCAGAGCGCTTCCACGCCCGGCCGGGCCGGCGGCGGTTTCCCGGAACCTTCCGCGGCGATCGGGCGTCTGACAGACTGGACCCGCCCCCGCTCCCCCCACCGCCCGGCCCGTCATGCACGCCCTGCTCCTCGCCACGTCGCTGCTGCTCGGGGCCGACGCCCCCGCCGACGGCTTTTATCTCCGGTCGACGGCCGACGACGCCCCCACCGTCACGGACCCCACCGTCACGGGCCGCACCGTCACGGCGCCTGACGGCCGCACGTTTGCCTTGGGCGAACGGCGGGAGCTGGAGATCAAGACGAGTTGGATCAACGCCCAAGACGACGCGGAAGCCGACTTCTCGCTCTCCGTCACGATCCCGTTTGATGCGGATTTGAGGCCGAACTCGTATCTGCTGATCCTCAATGGCCGGGCGTTTCCGCAGGGCGGGTCGGGGGCGACCCGGCGGGAGACTTCCAACCTGTCCTTCTCTCTTCCGGGCGAGGAGCATGCGGAGCGGGCGGCGGCCTTGTTCAACACGCCGATCTACCGCCGCCGGCACCCGGGGCACAAGCTGCTGGTCACCTTCACCCCAGCGCAGAAGACGTTCCGCCTGGGAAGCGAAGTGAAGGCGACCTTCCACATCAAAAACGTCGGCGACGCCCCGTTCGCCTTCTGGCAGGGCGGACACTACCGCGGCGCGGGGCGGGACAATCAATACACCTTCGCCGCCTACCGCTACGGCGCCCAGGTCGCGGACGTGGGCACGACGAATCATATGGGCGGGATGATGCAGCTGCGAACGGTCGAATCGGGCGAGGTCTTCGAGGACGAGATCGACCTGCGAAAATGGTTCGCCTTCGACGAGCCCGGCCACTACGCCGTTCACGGGGCGTATTCCATGATGATCGAAGACTCGTCCGACGAGCCTTATTTGACGCGGTGGAAGGACCACGCCTCCGCGGACTTCCTCGTGTGGATCAAACCGGTCCCGGCCGAAGCGCCGGCGGACGCCGCGGGCGAAGCGGCGACGACGGACGAAGCGGCGACGACGGGCGAAGGGAACGAATAAACCGATGCCCCGTCCCCGCACCGTCGCCCGCTATCTCCTCGCGACCGCGTTCGCGGGGGCGGGGGTGAATCACTTTGTGAATCCGCAGTTTTATCTCCCGCTCATCCCGCCGCCGCTACCGCGGCCGGATTTGTGGAACGGGCTGGTCGGCGTTGCGGAGATCTCCGGGGGGATCGGGCTCCTCGTCCCCCGACTGCGAACCGCGGCGACGTGGGGGCTGATCGCGATGCTGGTCGGGCTGACCTGGGTGCACGTGGAGATGCTCGTGAACCCGGACCGCACCGCCGCCGGCCGCGCGGCGCCGGCCTGGCTGCTGTGGGGCCGATTGCCGATGCAGGGCCTGTTGATCGCCTGGGCCTGGTGGGTCGGGCGGGTCGGGCGGACGGGGGAGTCCTAAGCCCGCGGCGGCGGCGCCCGCGGCGGCGGCGCCGGACGAGTCCGGCGGGGCCGGGACCGGCGGGGCTGGCGCCGGTGGACACGCCGCCGCCGGCGCCAAACGATGCGGGCGCCGACGGACGGTCGGCGCCACCCAGTCCCCAGACGGAGCGCGCGGGCGTGACGAATCCTCTTCTTCACTCGGTCCCTCGGTCGGTCCGCAGGCCGATCGGGCGAGGCGCCGTCGCGTGGGCGGCCGCGTTGCTGGTCGTCGCGGCCCCCGCGGCGCTGGGCGATGACAATGCGGCGGAGCGGCTGCAAACCGTCGACCGTCTGCTGAACGCCGGCCGGGCGGGCGAAGCGTTCCAATTGATCGACGCCCTGCCCGCGCCAAACGGGGACGCACCGGGCGGGGACGCACCGGACGGGGAGGATTGGGAGCTGCTCGTCCGTCGGGCGATCGCGGCCGCGGCGGAGGACGGGACCGGCGCCCCCCACGCCGCCGGTGCGGACCGGGAGGCCCGCCGCCGGATCGCGGATGCGGCGCTGCGGCGGGTCTGGGCGCTGAACCTGCCCGCGGACGCCCCCTCCGTCGTTCCGGCGTCCGCCCTGTCGGCACTGGGCCCGCGGCGCGATCCGGGTGCGACGACCCCGCTGCCCTGGGTGCGGCTCGGGGAGATCAAGCCGGCGCTGTATCGCACGGGGCTGGCCCGGCGGTGGCGAGATTCTAACAAGCGTCTTAAGCCGATCGGGCCGCTCCAACTGCGGGACCACGGCGCCGCCCGCCTGTTCGCCGCGGCGTGGCTGGGGGTCCGCGACCCGGCCTTCGCCCCGGCCCTGTTCGCCGCCGCGGGGGTGACCATGCACGAATCGAAAGAGCACGCCGGCCCGCCCGTCGCCGCGAACCCGTCGCGGCGGGCGTTGTGGGACGCAGCTCAGTTTCTGGAACTCGACACATCGGTGCGGTCCCTGCCGGGGCCGCCGCACGACCGCGAGCAGGCCCTGCGGTTCGAGTTGAAGGCTCGACTTGCCGGCCGGCCGGACGCCGGTTTGGACGAGTTCGTCGCGTACGTCGATGGGTTGTGGGGTCGACAGACGGCCCTGCAACAGGGGGCCGCCCCGCCGGCGCTGTCGGCGGCGGATCTGGCCGCGGCGGAGCGGGCCGCGGATTGGCTGCGGGACCACGGGCCGACGCCGACCCGCGTCTACGACATCGCGGCGAAGGCGCAGGGGTTGGCCCTCGTCGAACTGACCCGGGCGGGGCGGACGGACCGGGCGAACGCCCGCGTCGCCGCGCTGCTGGCGGCGGCGGACGAGCCGACGGAACTGCGGCTCGCGGCGGACCTGCTGAGTCCCGGCGGCTGGCCTTCCTGGATGCGCAGCGATTGGGCCGGCCGGCCCGCGGCGGTCGCGACGTTGCTGGACCGCATCGCCGCGCTCCCCCCGGATCGGCGGGTCGACGCCCTGCCGTCGGCCCGCACGCTGGCCGGCCTCGCCGTGGCTCGCACCGCCGCGGGGGATCTCGACGGGGCGTTCGCGCTGCTCGATCGGCACGCCGACGCCGACGCCGTGCTTCGCCCCCGGGCCGAACTGCCCCGGTACGACCCGCTCAACGCCGCCACCGACGGGCGGCGGGTGGCGTCGTGGACCGTCAGGCCGGACGGCGGCCTCACCCGTGCGGCGGAGGTGACGGGCTTTCCCGCGCGGGCGGCGCCGATCGGCGACGGTCAGGTCGCGCTGCTGCGGTCGCAATTCCTCTGGCTCCGCCGGCCGGCCGCGCTCGCCCCGCTGCGGGGGGACGGCGCCGCGGGGGAGGCGGGGGCCGCCCTGACGAACGCGGTGACGGAGGACCGGGGCGAGGAACCGCTGCTTGTGCATCTGCGGGCGCGCACCCGGCGGCCGGGGGCGTCTCATCGCTGGCACGATTGGCTGCGGCTGGCCTGCGTGGAGGCGTGGCGGGGGAACGGCGACGGGGCGATCGCGGCGCTGAGGGCGGCGCTGGCGGAGCGGCCGGACGACTTCGCCCTCCGCCGGGCCGTCGCCGCGGCGCTGCTGGCACGGGGCGACGTGGCCGGCGCCCTCGCCCTGCTGGACGCCGTCGAACCGCCCGAGCCGGCGGACCGCGTGGAGCGGGAACGGCTCGTCCTCACCGCCGCCGCGGCCGCCCCGGACCGGGCTCGCGTGGCTGTGAATCGACTGCTCGCCCTGGCCAAGACCTACCAAGAGCGGAGCCGCCTGATCGGACCGATGCGACGCCTGGGGATGTACGCGGAGGCCGACGCGCTGCTCGCCGCGGCGGAGCGTGATCCCGAACAGATCGCCCGCACGCTGTACTTGGCGTTGGACCCGGACGGCGGTCGCGGGACCGGCGACGCCGCCGCGGACCTCGCCCGCTCCGCCCTTCGACAGTTCCCCGCCACCGGTTCCCCCGCCACCGGTTCCCCCGCCACCGGTTCCCCCGCCACCGGTTCCCCCACGGAGCGGCCGGAGACGCGCCATGAGCGGATCACGCGGTTGATGCGGGCGCGGGCCGCGGTCGTGTTGGAGGCCGCCGGGCAACTCGATCCGGTGTTGGACGCGCTGCGGGCGGTGCTGGCGCGGACGCCCGACGACGCAGTTGCGCGGGCGGACTTGGCGGCGCTGCAAGCTGCCGTCGAACGCGGGCCGGACGCCGAGAAATCGCCGATCCCGCTGGTGACTCCGATCCGGGTCGGCTTCGACCCCGCCTCGCTAATGGCCGCCGCCCGGACGCTGCACGAGGCCGGCGACCATCAGGCCGCCAGCGAACTGTACGAACGGGTGATCGCGGAGGATCCCTCCGCCCTTCTCGACAATCGGGGGAGAAGCCTCATGGCGGTTCAGCAGACGTTTCGGGCGGCCGACCGCCCGGCGGCGCTGATGGAGGCGGTCGGCCGGACCGACGCGGCCGATTGGCGTTCCCCCCGGGATCTGTGGCGGGTGTTGGCGGCGGGGCAAGGGGTGTTCGCATGGTTGTCGCCCGACGCCCCGGACGCCGCCCGCGAGGCGTTCCTGTCGCTGTGGGATCGGTTTCCGGAGGAGCGGTCGCGGCTGTTCGGCGGTCGGGCGCTGGCGACGCTGCGGTTCCCGGAGGTGTACGCACTGGCCGTCGATGAACTGCTCGCCTCCGCCGACGAGCCGGTCGCCCGGGGTTGGGAACGGCTGCTGGCCACCTGGGACGGGCAGTATCCGCACCAATCGCAATTGCACCTCGTCCTCGATCGGACGCGGGACGCCCAGCGGGACGCCCTGCTCGCCCGCTTGGCAGCCCGGCTGGCGGAGCGTCCCAGTTGGGCGCCCGGCCGGCTGGTGCACGCCGCCGCGCTCGTCACGGCGGGCGATCACGCCGCGGCGCGGGCGGAGACGACGGCGCTGCTGGCGCTCGCCGGGGACGACCGCCCGCCGGCGGCCGCCCTCTGGCTGCTGAGCTACGAACTGGACCGCGGCCCAACACGGGGCGACCGGCCGCTGGCCGACCTGTCGTTGGAACTGATGCGGCGGGCGGTCGCGGAGCGCCCCGGACCGATCGACAGGCTCCACAACTCCCCGCATCAGCGCCTCGTGCATCTGGTGTTCACAACCGGGGCGAGGCGGGACCTGCGGAACCTGCTGGTGGGCCTCGCCGCCGATCCCCCGCCGCTGGTCACACCCGACGACGCCGGCAAACAGGCCGAGCGGGCGATCGCCTGGCAGAAGGAGATCGCGAGGGAGCTGGCGCGGTTCGGCTTCCCGCTGGACGCGCTGGTGTTGCGGGAACGGCTCCGACGGGACCGGGCGGAGGAGCCGGCCGTGCCGTCCTGGGGCTGCGCCAGACGACGGCAGGCGGCGGCGCGGGCGGCGAATCTCCGCAAAACGGCGACGGCGGAGCAGGTCACGGCTCACCTTCAAACCTGGGCCGCGGCGGATCGGGCGGCGGTCGCGGCGGGCGAACCGCCGGCGCCCGGGCCGGCGCTGCCCCTGCTGATCGTCGCCGGTTCGCACCGGGAGACGCTTTCGGACGCCCGGGTCGAAAGCGAATTTCTCGACACGCTGATCGGCCCGCAGTCGGGGACGGGCGACGACGGCGGGCGGCGAGCCGCACGGCTGGCGCCGGTGCGGGCGGCATTGGCGGAGACCCTCGCCCCGCGGCCGGACGACCTCGAACTGCACGCCGCCGCCGCCCTGCTGGCCTTCGCCGCGGACGACCCGGCCGCGGCGGTCGCGCCCGTCGCCGCAACGCTCCGGCTGGCCCGCTCGGACGGGGCGGGAGCCGCTGCACCGGACGGCGACCCGGACACGCTGGGCGCCTGGTGGTTGGTCGGCTCGGCGGCGCTGGCCTCCGCGGAGACCGCCGCGGACGGGCGGGCGCTGGTCGACGCCGCCCTCGCCGCCGCCGCGAGGCTGCCGGACGACCCGTCGGGCGACCCGTCGGGCGATCCGTCGGGCGATCCGTCGGGCGACCACCCCTCCGCCGGCGATCGCTGGCGGACGGCGCTGATCGTCTCCACCGGCCGGGCGGCGTTGGACCGCGGCGACCCGGCCGCCGCCGAGGCGGTGTGGACACGCCTGTTGGCAGACCTGCTCGAACGGGACCGGCCCCAGCGGAACACGCGCGAAGCCGCCGCGGGAGAATCGCCGGCGCCCTCCCGGGCTCATGCCAAACGGGCGCTGCAACTCGCGACGCTGGCGGCGGACGGGGGGCTCGTGGAGTTCAGCCAGCGAATCGTGCGGGCGGCGCTGGGCGGCGGCCCCCCGCTGGCCGGCGACGGGCGAAGCGGCACGCGCGTCTACGGCTCCCCCGCGGGGCCGCAGATCATGCATCGCGGAAGCGGGTTGTTCGGAGCGACGATCGGCCCGGCGGCGGCGGAAACCGGGTATCACGGACGGCTGTCGGACGCGGAGATCGCCCAATTGCTGAACGTCCTGTCGGCCCGCTGGCGTCGCGTCGACGCCGACCCGGCCGCCGTCGCCGCCACGCTGCGGGAGGTCGTCCTGCCGAACGCCCGGCCGACCGAGGCGTTCCTGTACGCCGCCTCGCTGCCGTCGCCCGGCTCCTCCCAGCCCCCGACCGACGCCGTGGTCCCGCTGCTCGAATGGACCCGGCGGGCGGACGACGCCGCGGGGAACACCGCCGCGACCGACGCCCTCCGCAACCGATTGACCACCCGCACCGCGGAGGACCCGGCGGCGCTGTCGGCCGATCTGGTCTGCGTGCGGCTGGCCCTGGCGACGGGGGACACCGACACGGGGGACACCGACACGGGGGACACCGACACGGGGGAGACCGACGACGTGCCGGCCTTGCTGGCGCGGATGACGGAGCGGGTCCGTCGCGGCGGCGGTCGGGCGGACCGCGCGATTCTGTTGCACGCGGCGCTCCCGGCGCTGGCCGCGGACCCCGCCTCCCCGCAGGCCGCGGAGGCGGTGCGGGTCGGGGCGCAGGACCACGATCCGTACGGCGGCGGCGGGCGCTACCGACTCACCCTGGCCCGGGCCGCGTTTGCCCGCGGCGAGACGGACGCCGCCGTCGCGTTCCTCGACGACCGGGTTCGCCAAGCCCGCACGAACCGCCCACCGCCGGAGCCGCGGGCGGAGCGCTCCCTGTTGCGGTCGACGACGGCGGAGCTGATCGAGGGCGGGGCGATGATCGCGGCGCTGGGGCGGCTGGACGAACTGGACCGGCTCTCGGCTCGCGTCGATCCGACCGTGCGGTACGTGCCTGAAGAGCTGCTCCCGGACCTGCTCCGCGGGTTGGCGGCGGCGCCGGCCGGGCCGCGGTTCGAGGCGCTGCTCGCCTGGACCGTCCCCGGCGACGACTCCGGCGCCGTCCGCGGCCTAGTCGTCCCGGCCATTGCCGGCCGGGGCGGCGCCGGGCCGGCGGCGGGGGAACTGACCGGCACGCTGTCCGCCCTCGCCGCGGCCGCGGGGGAGACCGGGCGGACGGACGAACTGATCGCCGCCCTGAACGCCGCCGACGCCGCCCGCCTCGCCGCGGAGGCCCGCCCGACAGAGCCCCCCGCGGGACCGTCCGGGACCGAAACGTCGTCGGGCGCCAGGCCGCAGACAAGGCCGCAGGCCGATCCGGAGACGGCGGCGACGCCCGCCCCGCCGGCGCTGGACGCGGTGCGATCGGCGACGCTGCGGTTGCGGGTCGGCCGACCGGCGGACGTGCCCGCCGCCTTCGCCGCCGCCGCCGCGGTCCGGCACTGGGCGGCGACGGAACTGGACACCGCGTCCCCGTCGACGCCGCGGCGATCGGTGCACACGCGGCCCGATCCGCGGGTTGTGCGGATCCTGTCGCGGCAGGCGTTCGCGGCGAACCTCGAACTGGCGCGGGCGGCGTGGCATCGGCCGGTCCACCGATCGGCCGCCGAGGCGGAACTCCGCACGCTCGCCGCTTGGGCGAAGCCACGCCCGCAGGTCGTCGGGGCCTTTGGAGACCTGATTCAACCCCTCCCGCCCCCGCCCGATTGAAGGTTCCCCATGCCCGCCTCCCGCAGCGCCGTCTTCTTCTCCCGCAGCACGAACGACCGCACCACGGCCGACTGGGAACGGCTGCCCGATCACCTCGCCGCCGTCGCCGAGCGGGCCGTGGGGCGAAGCGGCCGGGCGCTGGCACGCAACCGGCGTTGGAACGACGCGACGACTTCCCGATCGACCCGGAGAACGTCCGCCTTGAGAACGGGGTCGACGGGAAGCCGGCGCCCGTGCGGGAGCCCGTGCGAAAGGGAGCCCGTGCGAAAGATCGTCCCCGACCCGCCGGGCCTGCTGCGTAGCGCCGCGGAGACGGCCCGCAAACTGATCGCCCGCGGAGCGTTCAAAGATCTGCTGAGCGAAGCGCAAGGGCGACCGTGGAAGTGCAAGGGCGACCGCGGCGATTGGGACGCGAAAAAGCCCGTGCCGCCCTGCTTCCGTGCGGCCCTGCTCAAGACGGCCCCGAACCTCACCCCGCTGGCGGCCGACGCCACGGCCGACGCTCGGTTCCAAATGATCCCCGACGACGCCACGCCGGCGTTCGTGCCGTGGGGGACGGAGGGCAAGACGCTGGTGGAACGGCTGCGACGCGAACCGCCGAACCGCGGGGCGTTGCGGAAGCTGCGTCGCCTCGCAGTCGGCGTGCACGACCGGAACCTCGCGGCGCTCCTGCAAACCGGCGACGTGGAGCGGTTGTCCGCCCCCACCGACTTCGAAGGCTTCGCCCTGCTGGCGAATCCGGACCGCCCCGCCCTCGGCCTCCGCCCCGCCCTCGGCCTCCGCCCGGACCAGACGAACCGGTGCGAGCCGGGAACACTGGCGGCGTGAGCGGCCGGCGGGATTTCCGTTCAGTCGCGTAGGTTCAGTCGCGTAGAGCGGGACCGGTCGCCCCTTCACGGGGGCGTGGATTGAAACAGGAGCGCCCGTCGCCTCCGCGGGCCGTGAGTGCGTCCGGCGGCGATCTCCAGCGCGAACCGGTGTATGGCGTAGCGGGTTCGGCGACGGCAGAATGCCGCCGTTCATCCCGCTCACGAAGGCGATCTGGTGCGTGCGTATTCCAGGATCTGAGGGAACGCGTGCTCGCGGCCCGCAACGGCCCGGGCCGCCCGCGGGTTCTGGCCGGCCGGGAAGCGGAGATCGTCGCGGCGGCGACCGCCGAGCCCGACCGCACCGTTTGCCGGCGGACAGCCGATCTGGGTCTGACCTGTTCCGATGAGGCTCTGCGTCGGGAACTGCACCGGCTGGGCTTCCGCCCCTAGAAAAGACGCTGATCGCCTGCGAGCGGTCCCGCCCCCGGTCTTGGCTGACGACGAGGGGCCGCCGCCCGGCGGAGTTGGAAACACGCCCGCAATCTCTCCGCCCACAAGGTGGCCGGCGTCGCCGAAGCGATCTGGGCCGTTGGGGCGAAGGTGCGGTATCTGCCGCCGCATGCGCCCGGACCTGAACCCGATCGAGCTGCTCTTCAGCAAGCTCAAACACCTGATCCGGCAGGCCGGCGAGCGGACGGTCGAGGCGCTGTGGCGCCGGACCGGCGAACTGCTGGACCGCTTCCCGCCCGAGCAGTGCCGCAACGACTTCCGCCACTGCGGCGATACACGCTACAACTGACCGCGGTTCGCTCTCAAGTGGCCCGGCGTCTGACGGGCGGTCGATCAAAAGTAGGTTGCGAGGACCCAGTACCACGCCGCGAGCGCCAGAAGCACTCCGGCCAACCAGACCGTCGCGGCGCCGACGGCGGCGATCATCGCCCGGCCCCGCGACGCGCCCTTCTCCAAGGCGGACTCCAAGGCGGACCACGCGACCGCCGTCGTCGCGACGTGCGTCACGCCCAGCGCCGACAGCCAAGCCAGCGCCTCCCCCGACGATCCCAGAGCGTCCAACAAAGACGCCGCGGCGATGCAGCACGCCCCGGCGCCGAGCGCCCCGAAGAACGCCGCCACCGCCATCATCCCGCCCCAGGAGAACATCGTGCCAACCGGCAGACGGTCGTCTGCATCCCGTCGCACGAGGCGAACTTCAGCGCCGCGCAGCACGACCGCTCCCCACGCCGCCGGCGTCAATACGCCCGCCGTGAATAGGAGCAGGCCAAACGCGATTCCAAGCAGGTTCGTCACCCGTCGCCGCCCGTTCCAGGGACGCCGTTCATCTCGCCCCTCACCCCGCCGCCCCGGCGAACAGGTCGTTTAATTCCACCCGGAAGTCCGGCAGGGCGGGGACGCCGGTGAGGGCGTCGCCGGGCCGCAGCGTCGTGTCGGCGTCCGGGCCGGTCCAGACGACCACCGTGCGGGCCAGCGGGTCGATCTCCCAAACGATTTCCACGCCGGCGCTGAAGTATACGGACCGCTTCAATTCCATCTCCCGCCGCGTGTTGCCGGGCGACAGCACCTCCGCGACCAGCGCGGGGGCGATGTCGGAATACCCGCGCGCCTGCAACCCGTCCGGCCGGGCGGCGCGGGGGGTGAAGGACGCGTCCGGCGCCCGCAGCCCGTCCGGCAGGTCGAAGAACGCACTCGCCGGGTGCACCCAGCCGAGCTTGCGGGGCTTCACGAACTCCCTCAACAGGCCGAAGATTTCGCCGTCGAACCAACTGGACAGGTCGCCCGCAGGTTTCTCGATCAGCGTGCCGTGGATCAATTCGAACAGGCCCCGCCCCTCCGCGTTGAACCGTTCATGATCCGCCCGCGTCGCGGTGCCCGGGGCTGGGTCGCGGACGATGCGGGACGCTGGGATCGGGCCGAACTGCGCGTGCAGATCGGCGACCGTCAGCCCCGGGCCGGCCGGGCGGCGGGGCGGATCAGTCACAACAGGATCGGCCGCGACGGGTGCGGCGGCGGGCGGGGCGTCGGCGAGGGCGGGCATGACCGCAGTCTACCGCGATCCGTCAGTCGCGGGCCGCAGCACGGCGTACACCGCGTCGGCGGGCATTTCGAAGCGGCCGTCGGCGATCGGCAGCGTGCGGACCGGGTCGCCGTTCACGTCGAGGATCACCGCTTCCGTCAGGCTGGGGTTCGCGATCGCGACCGTCACCCGCGTATTCGCCAGCCGCAGCGGGGCCTCGCCGATCCGGACGATCCGCTCCCCGGCCACCTCGTAGGCGCCGTCGCCCTTGCCCATGGTGAAGGTCGCCGGCTCCGTGCGATAGCCGGTCAGCCGGTTCACGGTGACGACCTGCACCAACACCTTGCCGCTGTCGCCCAGCGGGGCGCCGTCCAGACTGACGACCTGCACCGTGGCGTAATCGTTGGCGCTCTCGATCGTGACGTCGTCCAGCACGAACAGGCCGCCGGCCGATCGCAAAAAGCCCGTCACGCCCTGGGCGCGGGGGGCCTCCGTCACGCAGACGCGACGCTTGTAGTCCCACATCATCTCGCCGGTGGCGGCGTGAATCTGCCCGGCGTCACGGTCGATCAACCGGTCCAGGTGGGGGAGACGAAGTCCCCGCCGGAGGCGTCGTCGTCGACGGTCTCGTCCACGACCGGCCCGACGAGGAACGCCGCCCGCGGGAGTTCCGGCCCGCCGGCCCGCTCCTCCGGCTCCCAGCCGGGTTGCAGTTCCGGTTGATCGCGGGCGTCGCCGTAAGTTTCGTCGTCGGTGACCCGCGGCGGTCGGCGGTCGAACAGTTCCGATTCGGGTCGGCGTTCGATCGCGACGGGGTCGGCCTGTCGAAAATCGCCCCGCCGGAACGTCAACGCCGCGGCGGGGAAGCCGAGCGATTGCGCCGGATAGCCGAGGCTCCATTTATGCACCGACATCTGATCCCCCGTCCGCCAGAACGGTTTATTGGGCGTCGTTTCGAATCCGGGGGTCTGCATCGCGAACCAGACCACCCCGTCGATCCCGGTCAGGCTCTGATAGGCGGAGACGAGGAACGGCCCCTCGCTTTGATAGCGGTTCGGGTTCTTCCAGGCGGTTTCGGTGACGATAAACGGCGCCCCGCTGCGCTGCCGGAAGTTCGTGCACATCTCCAGCGGTTTGCCGAGCACCGATTCGTTGACCAGAAGATGCCCCGGGTCGATCCGGTAGCCGTCGTTCTCGCCGGAATGTTGATAGTCGCTGCCGACATATTCGTTCTCCGCGTCCCAGTCCAACGCGGCGTAACTGAATCGTTCGAGCCCCTTGAGCTTCGCGTCGTTCGCGGTCCGCCAGTTCGTGGCGTTCAACACCTGTTTGCAGCCGAGATCCTCCCGCAGGTAACGGCCCATCTCCGCATAAAACGCTCGCTGGAACCGGGCGAGGAACTCCGCGGTGTCTTTGAGCCGGTTCCGATAAGCCCCTTTCGCATCGACGGTCAGGTCGTAGGGCCGCAGCAGGCCGAGCCGACCGGCCCCGTCGTTATGACCCAGGTCGTCCAGTCGTCCTTCCCTTTGAAACCGTCTCCCCACGCCGCCCACGCCTCGGGGACGGAGCCGTATCTCTCCGTCAGCCAGACGGAGAACTCCTCCGCCAGCAGCGTCCGATACGGGTCCGGCAGCCGTTGGGCGGTCCAGAACAGCAGGCTGTCCTCATTGAGGATCTGCAGCATCGCGACCGTCGGGTCGTTGGCGATCGATCAGCCCGGTATGCGGGTTGACGCGGGCGTAGAACTCTTTCGTCCACACCTTATAAGCGTCCTGCACCTGCGGGGAAACGTAGATCAGTCCTTCCATCCGCGGCGTCCCGCCCGGCAGATTCCAGGACTTCGGCGCCGCGAAGTGCCCGTAGTAAGGGGAGAGGAGCACGTAAATGCCGTTGTCCTTGCAGCTTTTGATAAACCGGTGACAGCCGGCGATCAGGTCGTCGTTCACGTCCGTGAGGGCGTCGCCCTCCTGATGCGCGGCGACGGTGACGTGCAGCCGGCAGAGGTTCACGCCGCGCTTCGCCAGCCAGCGGGCGTGAAAGTCCATGGCGTCGGGGTCGAACCGATAGCCGTCGGTCCCGACCGCCCAAAACCGCACCGGCGTGCCGTCGCCCAAGGCGAAGGACGCCCCGTCTTCGGAAAGCCGCACGAACCCGGTTCGCCCGCTTTCCGCTTCGTTCAGCGACCGCAGATCCAGCAGCGCCCCGGCGGAGAACGGATCGTCCGGCGCGTCGAACGCCCAGGAGTTCGCCCCCGTCAGCGGCGTCTCCGGCGTGACCGCAGCGGGGCGGCCCTCCGCCGGACCGGCGTTCGACGCGACGGCGGCGGCGAGGAGGAATGACGCGGCGGGTGACGAGAGGGCGGCAAGCATACCCGCGAGCTTACAAACCAGCGTCGGCCGATGCATGTCTCCGCGAACCGCCCGACGCCGGACAAGCCCGCGGCGCCCTTCACCCCCGGCGCTGATCACCCTGTGGATACAGCGGCCCCAGCGCCAGGTCGCCCAGGCCGGCCAGCGGGACGGCGGCGGCGGGGCCTTCGTAGCTGATGAGACGCCAAGCGTCTGGTTCGTCGGGATGATCCGCCCCGCCGCCGACGCGGACGTAATGATCGACCGCCGGTTCGTTCTGGGCGAACAATAAATAATCCGTCAACGAGGGGATGCCGCGGTACTCCGCCAGCTTGGCGCCGCGGTCGACATGAGCGGTGGAGGGGGAGAGAACCTCGACGATCAACAGGGGGTTCAGGACTTCGTCATGTTCCCCGTCCAGCATCGCCGGCGGGTCCGGGGTCAGCATCACGTCCGGGTAGCGGTGTCGGCCAGACGGGATCCGCAGCCGCAGGTCCGAGCGAAACGTCGTCAGCGACCGGCCGGAGGCGGCGATGAGTTTGCACAGGGAGTCTTCCGCCTCACGAGCGATGTCGACATGGCGGCGGGTGTTGTTGGGTATGGGTCGGCGATGGGTTCCGTCGTATTCGCACCGCCGGCCGCCGGCGGCGCGTTCGATGCGCAGGTATTCGGCCTCCGTCAGCGGGCGGTTCGGGAGCGGCGTAAGGTCGTCGCCGTCGGCGTCGAGCGCGGGTCGCCCGGGGGGGCGTACTCATTGTGTTGACCGCCGGCGTGCGACGCGGCGGGCGGGGCGAGGAGGGCGTTCATGGCGTCAGTTTAGAGGCGGTCTCGGGACCGCACCAACCCGGAGCGCTCCTGCGGGAACGCTCCGGGGCGGCGTCGGGACGGGGCGTTTCCATCGCCGCCGTTTATCACGGCCGTTCATCGCCGCGGTTCGTCATGGCCGTTCATCGCCGCGGTTTGTCGCCGCGGTTCGTCACCGCGATTGGTCGCCCAGGCGCGAGGCCTGTTCCGTCAGGGTGACGAACTCCGCCCGGTAGCCGCCGGGGTCGTCGCCGAGGGCGGCCTTCGCCCAGGCGGTCGCATCGCCGAACTTGGCGCTGCCGGCGTGTTCGCTGCCGCGGAGCAGCATCCCGAAGGCGGCCACCGACGCGGCGAAGCGATAATCGTCGCTCGCCTCGTCGAAGGTGGTCATCGCGTCGGGGACGGGCACCTTGAACTCCGCCGCCGGGTCCTCCTTGGTCGCGTTCGGGCCTTTATACCGCAGGGCGACCTCCAACAGTTCGCCGCTGCCGGCGGCGGCCTCGGTCGGTTCGCCGGGGGTTTGATACTTCAACTCCGCGACCTCCGGGTCCGGTTCGTCCTCGCTGGTCGGCACGACTTCATAGAGGGCCGTGACGGTGTGGCCGGCGCCGATCTCGCCGGCGTCCTTCTGATCGTCGCGGAAGTCCTCCGCGGCCATCGTGCGGTTCTCGTAACCGATCAGGCGGTAAGACCGCACCGCGGCGGGGTTGAACTCGACCTGGATCTTCACGTCCTTGGCGATCGTCACCAGCGTGCCGGCGAGTTCCTCGACCAGCAATTTCTTCGCCTCGCGGAGGCTGTCCACGTAGCCGAAGTTGCCGTCGCCGTGATCGGCGAGCTGCTCCATCTTGGCTTCCTGAAGGTTGCCCGTGCCAAAGCCCAGCGCCGTCAACGCCACGCCCGCCTTCGCTTTTTCTTCGATCAGGCGGGTCAGCGAGCTGTCGTCGGTGACGCCGAAGTTAAAGTCGCCGTCGGTGCAGAGGATCACGCGGTTGACGCCGCCTTCGATGTAACTTTCCACCGCGGTGCGGTAGGCCAGTTCGATGCCGGCGCCGCCGTTGGTGCTCCCGCCGGCGGCGAGGCGGTCCAGGGCCTCCAGAATCTTCCGCGGGTCGTCGCCGCCGGTGGGCGGCAACACCAGCCCGGTGGCGCTGGCGTAGACCACGATCGAGACTTTATCGTTCTCGCCCAATTGTTGCGTGAGCAGTTTCATCGACTGTTTGACCAGCCCCAGTTTATCGGGCGAATCCATCGAGCCGGACACGTCCAGCAGAAACACCAGGTTGCACAGCGGGCGGGCGTCGGCGGCGATCTCGCGTCCCTTCAGCCCGATCCGCACCAGCCGGTGGGCCGGCTCCCAGGGGCAGGCCGCGACCTCCGCGTGCACCGCGAACGGGCGGGGTTCTTCGGTGTCGGTCCCTTCCGGCGGGGCGTAGTCGTAGCGGAAATAATTGACGAGTTCTTCAATCCGCACCGCCCCCGGCGGGGGCGTGGCGTGCTGATTGAGGAACCGGCGGACGTTCGCGTAGCTGGCGGTGTCCACGTCCGCGGCGAAGGTGCTAAGCGGCGTGTCCTTCGCGGAGAGAAACCGGTTCTCCGGGATGCGGGCGTATTGTTCCCGGTCGAACTCCGGAGTTTTCTCGCGGGTTTCCGCCTGCGACTCGCCGGGGATCGGCAGCGACTCGCCCCCTTCCGAGTCCGGCGCGAAGCGGCGGGGGGCCGTTTCGGATGGAATATTGTTGTGATCGAACACCCCGGACATCGACCGGTCGGCGAGTGCTTGGGGCGCCGCGGGCGCAATCGATTCAAACATTCCGAAGGGGGAGGCGTCCACCGGGGCCGCGGAGAAGCCGCCCCCGCCCATCCCGCCCATGCCGCCGCCGATCCCGCCCACATCGCCGAAGTTGGCGGGCGGTCCCATGGCCGGCGGGGGCGCCGCCGCTTCGTCCGCGACGGCCCACGTCTCCTCGGACATCTCGGCCGACGCCTCCGCCATCTCGCCGCCCGTATCGCGAGCGACCCGGCCGTCTCGTTCGCCGGATCGCGGCCTCGCGCTGGCGGGCGCAGCGACGTTTGCCTCGACGGGCGTGCCGGCGGTGACCTCAGCGGGCGCATTGCTGCGGGCGGCTTCGCGTTCCTCCTCGCACCCCGCCAGCGCCGGGCCGAGGGCGACCGCGCCCAGCAGGGCCAGCGGCGGCAGCCCGGCGAGCGGGCGGCGGGGGCGTCGGTCAGGACGCTGATGAACACGACGGGACGGGCGGGAGCGGAACACGGCGGCGCCGGGGGTCGGGGGAGCGACGGGGAAGCGTCAGGGTGACGGGAACGCGGCCCGGACGCCGCGACCGCCGCCAGAGTTCCCGCCAATCCGCGCCGCCGTCGTTTCCGTCCGCAAACACGCACCGGCAAGCACAGATCCGCAAACACAGATCCGCAAACACAGATCCGCAAACACGGGCCGGCGTTGAGCGGGGACTGAATGGGGGCGTCACGGGGGTCGAGCGGCCGGCGGGGGACGATCTCCCGGCGACGGGGCCGGATTCCCCGGAGCGCCGCGTCCGCCCGGTGCGATTGCCGGGGCCGCCGCGACCGACGATCATGGTTGGGTGCACGCCCCCGACCCGCCGCCGACCGGTTCCGCCCCGGGCTGTCCGCCGCCGACGGGGTTGGCGGCGGACCTGGGCAAGCGATGCCCGTTCGAGTGCCCTGAAGAAGAGGCGTATCTCAACGTGATCCGCACCGCGGACGTGCTGGCCCGGCAGTTCGACGACCTGTTCAAAGCCCGCGGCCTGTCGCAGCCGCTGTATAATTGCCTGCGGATTCTCGTCGGAGCCGAAGCCGCCGCGGCCCGCTGCGATCAGGCGTCTTTTCAGGGGCTCGCGATCCGGGAGATCGGCGCTCGGTTGGTGGCCCACGCCCCGGACGTGACCCGGTTGGCGGACCGCTTGGAAAAGCTGGGCCTCGCGGAGCGCCGGCGGTGCCCCGCGGACCGCCGCAGCGTGCGGGTCTTCCCCACGGCGAAGGGCCGCACGGTGTTGGCGGAGCTGGCCGACCCGGTCGTCGCCCTGCACCGGGCGCAGTTGGGGCGCCTGGGGGCCGAGCGGTTGAAAAACCTCTCCGGTTTATTAACCGAGGCCCGGAATCGGGTGAGTTGAGAGAGGCGGCGGGGGGAAACGATGCGGGGCCCCGTCGCACCGTCGCCGCTCGCGAGGAACCCGCTTCGCCTGCTTGCTCATCCGCCTTCGCCCCGCTGCGGCGCGAGCGGCTGACGCCTCCGCGGACCTGTTCCAACGAGCAGCCCGTTCAGGCCGCGAGCTGCCGCAGCCGGGAGCGGACCCCGCCGAACAACCCGCCGATCGCGGTCGTCAGCATCAGGATCAGCGACCCCGGCTCCGGCACGGCGCTGACGCTGGCGGGCTCCCCGTTCACCACGATGGCGAAATCGATCGTCTCACCGACGACGCCCACGCGGTTTTCAGGATCAAACGTGCCGGTATTGGAGCCCGCGTTCCAGCCCGAGAGGCGGAACATTGCCGAGGTGACATTAGTGAATGTGGATAGGTCAATCGCAAAGAGATCGTTCTCAGAGGCAGACACGTTGTTATTCGAATGAACCTCACTGAACAGACCGGACCCATTGACCGCGATATCGATAGCGATTGAAGTTGGCCCGCTGGTCGAGCGGTCGTAGGCGATATCGAGCGTGGTGAGGTCGAAGGTCGTTACATCTGACGTAAACCCCCACGTGAGGAAATGGTCTGTCAAGACAGCTGTCGACTTGCTTCCCCCTAAGCCTCCTGGTTGGAGCCACTGGTTCGAATTGAATGTGCTGCCTCTGGCGGCGGCGATGCCGTCGCCGCGGGCTAGGTCTACCCCTTCTACGCCGGTGGCAGTCAACGCAGCGGCCCTGGTAGTTGCGTTGATGGATCGATAACCGACGATCACTCCCCCGTGGGCGGTGGAGCCGGCGAGGGCCAGCACGGCGACGGCGGCGAGAACGGTGCGAGACATTGCGGCTTGGGGAGGAATGCGAAGCGGCGCCGATCGTCGCTGAAGCGGGGGAACGTTTCGGCACCGTTTGATGAGGATTGAATGAATCCGCCCGCCGTTCGCCCGTTTCGCCGCCGCAACGAAAAGCGGCGGCCGGGGAAGCCCCGGCCGCCGCATGGCTCGTCACAACCTGAACGTCGTCCGGCGGGAGAACCCGCCGGAGCGGGGGTTCAGTCTTCGAAGGCTTCCTTCTGAACGCCTTCGGTGTCCAGAAGCGGGCCGTTGTAGGAGACGCTGGGCGGCAGTTCGACGATGCCGTCGGTGTAGCCGACGGTCACCTGTCGGCGGAGGTGCCGTCGTCGACCGACGTTGAAGCCGGGGTTCAGGAAGCCGTCGCCGTTCTCGTCGATGCACCTGAACGACGGAGCCGTCGCCCTGCAGCAGGTTGACGTGCTTCTGCTTGCCGGTGCCGCCCCAGGCGAACCAGTCGCGGGTGTCCTGCAGGTAGACGTGCTGCTGGGCGCGGGATGCGGTTGCCGTTGAGGTGAGCCGTCGGCGAAGACGGGTCGCCGTTGGGCAGGCCGCCGGTCTCCTGATGGGGGGCGGACATCAGGATCGGGCCGGGCGTGTCTTGTCGACGAGCTTCACGGTGTCGGCCGTCGACGGGCGCTGGGCGGGGCCGTCGTTGAAGGCTTCGGAGAGCCGCTCGCCGGCGGCCAGGTTGCCGGGGATGTCGGTGGACAGAATCGCCTCGTCGGCGTCGCCGGGGGCGGCGACGCCCATCCAGGAGACGGTGCTGGAAGGCGATGTTGCTGTTCTCCAAGCGGGTCCGCGTCAGCGGGCCGAGGCTGCCGCCAGGCCCTTGAGGCCGCCGGTGGTGGTGACTCGTCGAGGAGGTCACGCCGCCGGCGGCGCGAAGCCTTCGGGGCGCTGCGGACGAGCCACCAGCTGGCGGCGTAGTTGGTGGTGTAGCCGTCCTCCATCATCGTGGCGACGATGTTGCGCGCTCGGTCGCCGCCGGTCAGCGCCGGCCGCGAGGCGAACTGCTGGCAGATGCCGTCGCAACGGTACGGCGGGGTCCGCCGTCCTTGCCGTCGTTGGTGGGCGCGGCGCCGATCAGGTCGTTCAGCTTCTCGGAGCCCTGCAGGTCGCTGATCGGGCTGGTCAGGTCCGGGCCGCTGGCGGCGCCGCTGTTCACCAGGTCCGCCACCCAGCCGTAGGTGTCCGGGCAGCCGTCGCGGCGGAAATCGTACGCCCCGCGTGCAGAACCGTTCCTGCGGGTCGTTCGTGGCGAAGCTGTGCAGGCCGATGCCGATGTTCTTGAGGTTGGACTTGTCCTTGAGGCTGTTCGCCGCGGCCCGGGCGTTGTTGACGGCCGGGATGATCAGCGACACCAGGATCGCGATAATCGCGATGACGACCAGCAGTTCGATCAGGGTGAAACCGCTTGCGGGTTCCCTGAACCGGGGCCGCGGCGGAGGAGAGACGACGTTGCATAATTGAGGTGGGTCTTCGGAGGGATTGTGGTGGGAGCGCTGAAATACAGGCCGGACAGACGACCGATTGACGAACCGGTCAGCCGTCGCGGCGACCCTCGCCGCACCCCGTCGGCCCGGATGCGGTCGACGCTTTGGCAAGGCCGGGGCAGGACCCGGTGGAGTGCGCCGGGGAAAGCGTGTCCCCCGGAGGTGCGAGGAGTCTCTTGAGCCGACGTGAGGGAACGACCGGGCGCCGTGTGAACCTTGTGTGAACCCGGCCGCCCCCGGACCCCGATCGCCGCCGGGGCGGCGGGCGTTCGGCGGGCGTGGGCGGCGCCGTCGGGGGCGCGCGGCGGGCCGCTCGCCTCCTGACGAACCACAGTCTCCACGGCCGGATGAACGGCTCCCGCGGGTTGCCGTGAAGACCGGATGAGTCCTGAGAACCGACGCCGATCGGCTCCGCGGCGCCCCCGCCGTCACCGCCCCCGCCCGGAGAAACCGACCGACTCACCCCGCTGTGAGACCGTCCGCGGCCTTCCCGCGTTGCCCAGCCTGCCCGCCCGCGGTCACAATGCGGCTCCCGCACCCGCCGCGCCCCGGTTCGCCCCCGCCGCGTTGCTCGCTCTCGCCCCCCGGCCGCCGATCCGCCCCGACGCCCCGAGGCCGACGCCCCCCGGCGCAACGACCCCCGGCGCAACGCCCCCCGGCGCAACGATCCCCGGCGCAACGCCCCCGCTGCCCGCGTTCGATCCGCCCCCGTTCCGTGCCGCACCGCCTGGTGCGCGGCGGGCACGCGCAAACGCTCGCGGCGGTGTACTGGCCCGGGACCGGGCCGTTTCTGCTCCCCGCGGCGGGCGTGCGAACCGCCCGCCACCGGGTCGATCTGGGCGACGGCGACGCCGCTCGCCCTGCACGAGACGAAGCCGCCGGATTGGACCGTCGGCGACCCCGTCGCCCTGCTGGTGCACGGGCTGGGCGGCACCGCGGACAGCCCGTACATGGTCCGCACCGCCGCGAAACTGGTCGACCGCGGCGTGCGGGCCTTCCGCATGGACCACCGCACCTGCGGCGCCGGGGCGGACCTCTCCCGCCAGCCCTATCATGCGGGGTTGTCCGGCGACGTGCGGGCGGCGGCGTGGTTTTTGTGCGGCCCCGGCGGGCTCTGCCCCGGCTCCCCGCTGGGGCTGGCGGGGTTCTCCATGGGCGGCAACATGGTGCTCAAAGCCCTGGGCGAACACGCCGCGGCGGGGGAGCCCGGGGAGGCGCCGGGCGACGGCGTGATCGGGGGTGACGTGCTCGGGGACGGGCGGGTCGCCTCGTCGCACGCCCCGCACCCCGGGGCGCTGCCGGACGTGCCGCTGCGGGGGGTCGCGTGAATCCCGCGGTGGATCTCGCCGCCTGCTGCGACTCCCTGACCGGCCCGGTGCAGCGCTTCTACGATCGACACTTCGCCAAGCAACTGACCCGGCACGTCACCAGCGCCACGCGGGTGTGCGGCCGGCAGGTGCGAGCGTTGGAAAAGGCCCGCCCCCGCCGCATCCGCGACTTCGACGCCGCCGTCACCGTGCCCGGCTGGCAGTTCGACACCGTCGAGCACTACTACGCCCGCGAGAGCGCCGCCCCGCTGGTCCGCCGCATCGCAGCCCCCACGCTGATCCTCTCCGCCACGGACGACCCGCTGGTGCCCGCCGCCGTCGTCCGCGGCTTGGCCGCTCGGCCCCGGCGTGCGGGTGCACGTCTGCGAGGCGGCGGCCACCTCGGCTACATCGCCCGCACCCCCCGCGGCGTCCTTCACCCAAACTCCTCCCCCGACCGCGACCGCCGCTGGGGCGACTGGCGCGTCGTCGATTGGCTGACCGACCCGCTGTCGAGCGCGGCCGGAGACTCCCGGGGAGAGTCGCCGGGAGACAACGGGGAGTCTGCTGACTCCCCGATACTCAATCGGACTCCCCGCTGAGCGTCCCGCGGAGACCGGCCGCGAGCAGCCGCCGCGACGGGGGACCGCGAATGAGGACGAACGAGAACCGGGGCCGGCCGCCGGGGCCGGCGCCTATTCGCCCCGGCTTGTGGGTTGGGCGGCGGTGTCCAGCACCACGCGGGTGCCCAGCAAACGGTCGTGCAGGGTGAGGAACCCCTTGGGAAGCAGCGCGGCGGCGGTGTCGATCAGCCAAACCGTCAGCACGAACAGGGCCAGCGACTGTTCGAGCCACTCCTGTCCGGTCAGGTCCTGCACCAACACGCACAGCACGAGGCCCCACACCGGAGCCGTCTGCGCCAAGCCGCGAAGGAACAACGTGCGGCCCGGCGGCGGCAGGCCGTACCGATCCACGACGCGCACCTGGAACAGCCGTTTGCCCGGCGTGCGACCGGTGCGGGCCTGCCACCAGGCGAACAGCAGCGAGGGACCGCAGCCCACCGACTTCGCCACCACCGCCAGCGGGATCATCGCCAGCAGTTCCGCGGGGATCGGCACGTACCGGCGAATCGCGTCCATGCCCGGCCAGACCACCGAGACGAACAGCATCGCGCTGGCGATCAGCACGAGCCCCAGGTCCGTCAGGGCGCCCATCGCCCGGATCAGCAGGCCCGCCCGGGTGTCCGACTGCGGGGCGAGTCGGCGGATCTGCTCGGCGACCTCCGCGGCGTTGTCGGGTCGGTCCGCCGGATCTTTTTCGAGCAACCGGGCCAGCACGTCCCGCCAGCCGGGCGGCAGGTCCGCGGGCCAGGGGTCGGGGAACTCCGGGGCGCTGGTCAGGTGCGCGCCCAGCCGATGCGAGAGGCCCTGCTTGCGGGTGGTGTACGGGAGCCGTCCGAAGGTCATTTCGAACAGCGTCACGCCCAACGCGTACAGGTCGCTCTGGGCGGTGGGGGTGCCGCCGCGGACGACCTCCGGGGCGAGGTAGTTCGGCGTGCCCTCCAGCCCGCCGGTCCGTTTGCGATTGGTGCGACGGGCGAGGCCGAAGTCAGCCAGCTTGACCGATCCCACGCGGCTCGGCCCGTCGCGCCGGGAGCCGGCCAGCAGCACGTTCGAGGGCTTCACGTCCCCGTGGACGATGTCGTATTTCGCCGCGCAGGCCAGCGCCCCGGCGATCTGCCCGCCGACCCGCGTGACCGCCCCGTACGGCAGCGGCCCCTGTTTGAGCTTGTCCGCCAGCGTCGGCCCCTCGACCAGTTCCATCGCCAGGAACGGCTTGTCCGGGTCCGGGCTGACGAAATACACATGCGCGACGTTGGGGTGGTTCACCCGGGCCTGTGCGCGGGCCTCCTGGAGCAGGCGGTCCAACGCGACCGACCCGCTGCCCACCGACCCGCTGCCCAGCACCGCCGTTCCGCCCGTCGACCCGGACGGCGACCCGGACGGCAACCCGGACGGCGACCCGGACGGCGATCGCCCGCCGCTGCCGGCACGGTCGGGGCGGATGACCTTCACGGCGACGAACCGCTCCAGCGACAGGTCCAGCGCGGGTACACCGCCCCCATCCCGCCGCGGCCCAGCGGGGCCTCGATGCGGAAGTGCTCCAGTTCGGTGCCCGGCGGCAGTTCGCCCGGTTCAAACGCGGCGACCGCCAACGCCCCCCCCGCCCGCCGCAGCCCCCCGGCCAACGGCAGCGTGACCGCCCCGGCGAGTTGCTCCACCGGGGCCCCCGCCGGGGCGCCCGGATGAGCGCCCGCGGGGTCGACCGCCGCGGGGGCGACCTCGGGGTCCGGCAGGAGCCCGTCGAAGGAAGCGGGGGGGGAGCCGTCGCCAGAGCCGCCGCCGGTTCGCCGACTGTACGCGGCGAGCCCGTCGAACAGGGAGCCGACGTCCGGCAGCGGGGCGGTGACGTTTCGATCGACGGTCTCGTCGTGCTCGTCGTGGCCGCCGCCGTTCTGGTCGTCGTGCGCCCGGTGGTCGTACGGCGGGTCGTCGTACGGCGGGTGGTCGTCCCGCAGGCAGAGCGTTTCGGCCCCGGCCTCCTCCAAGACCGACGCCGCGTAATGCCGGCCGCACGCCGGGCAATCCCCCCCGCCGGCGTCCCCCCCGCTCGCATCGCCGCCGCCGGCATCGCCGTCGCGGGAGGCCCCGCCGGCTGGCCCGGGAGCGCCGCTCGCCGGCCGGACCATCGCCCGTCCGCCGCAGACGCACAGGTACGGCACCGCCGGGGCACGCGCCGGACCGGGCGCCGGACCGGGCGCCGGATCGGGAGACGGCGGGGGAGACCGGTCGGCCGCGGGCACGGGGGCGGTCGGCGTCGGGGGACGGGGCGGGGAGCCGGGGGACCGGCCTAGTCTAGGTCATCGTTGGGCGCTGTTCGGCGTCTCCGGCGTGCGGCGGACGGGCGGCGGGCGAAGGGGCGTCGGTCATTCGGGCGGTCCGTCCTCGTCCGGCTGCCAGCGACCGCGGACGTTCGCGTCGAACAGCCCGCCCTGGGCGAGGATCGCGTCCCGCAGACGGCCGCGGAGTTCGGGATCGACGGCGTCCCGCTGGCGGCCGGCGGTGAAGGCGGCGATGCGGCGGCGGAACTCCGCTTCGTCCCCCTCCCGCAGATCGGCCAGCGCCCGGGCGGCCTCGGCGTTCGCTTTATAACGCAGTTGCCGCTCCCCGGACAGATTCACGGAGGCCGCCGCTTCCAGCTTGTCCGCCTGCCGCCGGGCGTCGCCGGGGCGATCGTGGTCCAGATACCACTTCGCCAGCCCGTCCCGGCGCCGAATCGCCATCGCGGGCACGTCGCCGTGATATTCCAACAACGCCAGCCAGCCGCGTTCGGAGTTCTCCAACAGCGCCGCGGCGTATTGCCGGTCCGCGTCCGGCAGCCGCAGGCCGATCGGCGGGGGCGGCGGGCGTGGCGAACGGGTCCGCCGGCCGCTGCGCCCAGCCGACCCCCGCCCCGATCAGTCCGACCAGCACGCACAGCGGGACCAGAAACGCGAGGTGCCGTTTGAGGCTCCATTGAAAGAACCGGTCGAGCTGGAACGGCTTGCCGGCGGCCGCGGGAGCGAGCGCCGTCAGCTTGGCGAGTTTGATCTTTTGAACCGACGCCGGGTTCGTCTCCAGCGCCGCGGCGAGCGCGGCGAGGTCCTCGCCCAGCGCCTGCGCCCGGCGTAGCGCCCGTCCGGGGACGCGGGCCATCAATTTATGCACGATTTCGCACAACGCCGGCGGAAGGTCCGGCCGCAACTCCGCCAACGGACGCGGCGTGGCGGACAGATGCTTCATCGCGATCGCCATCGGGTTCTCCCCCCGGAACGGCGGCCCGCCGGACAACAGATGATACGCCGTCACCCCCAGGCTATACAGGTCGCTGCGGGCGTCCAGCTTGTCCCCGCGGACCTGCTCCGGGGACATATACAGCGGGGTGCCCAGCGTCATGCCCTCCTGGGTGAGGGTCACGCTGTCCTCGCCTTTATCGGTCAGCCGGGCGAGGCCGAAGTCCGCCACCTTCGCATGGCCCTTCTTCGTCAATAAGATATTTTCCGGTTTGATGTCCCGGTGCACGATGCCGGCGTCCGCCGCCGCCGCGAGGGCGGCGGCAAATCTCCCGCATCAGCCGGACCGCGATCTTCGCCCCCGGCGGGCCTTTCCGCTTGAGATAGTCCCGCAGCGTCGGCCCGGGCACGTACTCCTGGGCGATATAATGCAGCGGCCCGCCGTTCGGCCCCGCCCCGTCCACCCGCCCCACGCTGTGCACCTGCACGATGTTCGGATGGTTCAACGCCGCGGCGGCCAACGCCTCCTGCTCGAACCGGCGGATCATCGTCTGGTCGTCCTCGTCCAACCGATCCGGCCGCAACACCTTTAAGGCGACCTGCCGGTTCAACCCGTCCTGCTGGGCGAGATATACCTCCGCCATCCCCCCGCGGCCGAGCTTCCGCAACACGTGAAACTCCCCCACGTGCTCCGGCGGCGGCCGATCCACCGGCTTGGACTTCGGCGGCGCCTTCCCGCTGCCCGACGGCCGAAACACCGTCTGCGACGGATCCGACGGATCCGATCCGGCGGGCGACCCGACGGGCGACCCGGCGGGCGACGAGGGAGAATCCGGCGGAGGTTCGGGGTCGGCCATCGGCGGGAACACGGTTCGGACGACGGAGCGGGAGAGCGGCGGGCCGGCGGCCCCCCGTGCGACACGGGCGCCCGCGAGCGGCGGACCAGCGACAGACTACCGCCACGCCCGTCCCCACGCCCGTCCCCACGCCCGTCCCCGCGACGACCGGCCGCCCTGTCCGCCGGCGGCCCCGCTCCTAGAATCCCGTCCGCATCCGTCCCCGCACGTTCGTCGTTCCCCAACCGTCTTCCATGAGCACCGCCGCCGACCGCCCCGCCACCCTCGGCGCCCTCCAGGCCTCCGGTTATCGGTCCGTCCCGGTCAAAGCCGAACTGCGGCGGAACCTCCTCCGCAAACTCAAAAGCGGCGAGGAGGTCTTCCCCGGCATCCTCGGCTACGACGAGACCGTCTTCCCCCAACTGTATAACGCCGTGCTGTCCAAGCACGACGTCCTGCTGCTGGGCCTCCGCGGGCAGGGCAAAACCCGCATCCTGCGGATGCTGACCGAATTGCTGGACGACGCGATTCCCGCGGTGCGGGGCAGCGAGATTCACGACGACCCGCTCGCCCCGCTGTCCAAGTATTCCCGCGACCTGATCGCGGAGCGCGGCGACGACACGCCGATCGAATGGATCGGCCGCGACGCCCGCTACAACGAAAAACTCGCCACCCCGGACGTGACCATCGCGGACCTGATCGGCGAGGTCGACCTCATTAAACACGCCGGCGGGGCGTTGCTTTCGTCGCGAGGACGCGATGCACTTCGGGCTGATCCCCCGCAGTCACCGGGGGATCTTCTGCATGAACGAACTGCCGGACCTGGCGCCGAAGATTCAGGTCGGGTTGTTCAACGTCCTCGAAGAACGGGACGTGCAGATCCGCGGGTTCAACGTGCGGTTGCCGTTGGATTTAATGTGCGTGTTCAGCGCCAACCCGGAGGATTATACGAACCGCGGGCGGATCGTCACGCCGCTGAAGGACCGCATCGGCAGCGTCGTGCGGACGCACTACCCGACCACCCGCGAGTTGGGCATGCGGATCACCGAGGAAAACGCCTGGACCGACCGGTCCGACGGCGAAGCCGTCGGCTTGGGGGACGCCGCCGTCGACGTCGCCGTGCCGCGGTTTATGAAGGAGGTGGTCGAGGAAACGAGCCGCCTGGCCCGCACCAGCCCGCACGTTAATCAGGCCAGCGGCGTGAGCGTGCGGATGAGCGTGTCGAACTATGAAAACCTGCTGTCCAACGCGGAGCGCCGCGGCGTCACGCAGGGCCAGAGCCACGTCGTCGCCCGCCCGTCCGACCTCGCCCACGCCGCCGCCGGCGGTCGGGGGAAGGTGGAAATGTCCATGACCGAGGAGCCCGGCGAGGAGGACGACCTGCTGGACCGCATGACGGACGAGGCGGTCAAGAACGTCTTCGACCAATACCTCAAGCCGAAAAAGTTCCGCAGCGTGGTGGAGTACGTCGAGAGCGGCAAGCTCATCAAAGTCGGCGAGGGCGTGACGACGAAGGACTATCTGGAACTGCTGGACAGCGTCCCGCACTTCAAAGAGGACGTGGAACTGATCGCCGGCGAACTGGAGCCGGACCTCGCCGGCGGCGACTATCATGAACAATTACTGGCCTGCGTGGCGGAGTTTATTCTAGAGGGCCTGCACGTCCACAACCGCCTGAACCGCGCCCGCACCGGCGCCGTGGCGAGCTACGGGGGGTGAGGCGGCATGCCCGGCGGCTGCCGACAAGCTCAACGCCGCCCGCAGGCAGCCGTCGGGTTCCGTCACCAAGGCGGCCGGGTGGCCGGGGTCGCCCGCTCGCAGTTTACCAACCCGAAGCGTCAGCGAGGGACGCGGACGGGTGGCATGGAACGCCGTGAGCTTGGGCACGCCGAACCGGGCCGCAACCTCATGCGACATAGTGAGATGCGTCATCTCAGAGCGGCACGCTTTATGTCGCCGCGGGCCGGTCGCCGACCCTGTTCCGGGAGGCGAATCGAGCCGAAACGGTCCCGCCGCCTCACTTCGACGCTCTCCAGAACGCCTGAAAACACGGCGAGCTGTCGCCGGTCGGAGACAAAAACGAAACCCGGATCGAGCCCGTAAGTCCCTCACCTACAGTATGTTATGTCCCAATTAGCTCGGTCCAAGCTCACGGCGTTCGGTGGCATGCTCACGCCGCGGTGTTCCGACGCGCGCGAGCCAGAGACACCGTCCCCCGCGGCTTGGGCATGGAGAGAGACGTGCCATGTGGGAGCGAAGGTCGCCCGTCGCTCGCATGCCCACCCGCCCCGGGCACGATCTCGAACCGCTCGATGCCGTTGAGGGAGGGGCGTGTGAGCATGGCACCCGGCGCGACGGAGCGGCAGCGGAGGACCGGCGGGTGAGCATGTGGAGCGAGGCGCCCACCCGCAACAGGTCGCCCACGCCCCACTCCATGCTCGCCCCGCGGCGGGCGGCGGCGGAGGAAGGATCGGCGTCGCCCTCGCCGCGGTGAGAGCATGCCACCCAGATTTAGAACAATGCCACCCGCCGTGAATCACAACCCGTGCATGGTGCCGTTGTACTTGCCGCATTCGCAGGAATGAGACCACGCAAAGGATCCGAGCTTTGAGAACGAAATCATGGATCCGCATTCGTCGCACTTCACACTAGGCTGGCCAGTGGCATGGAACAGTTCTACGGCGCGCATAAAGAGGTCTTCGGACGCCTCGTCCAACTTTGATTTACGTTTCGGCGTACTTGTCATATTTAGTTCCCGCTCGGCAAAGACCGCAGATTCGGTCGCAAAGTTCTCCAGTCCACACCACCGTGCTGTGCACGTTCAATCGCATCTCGCAGCAATAGAAAACGTTCGCCACTTGTGAGGTTAGGCGTGTGCCTTGCGGCAAGGACGCTCGCTTGGAATTCCTCCATCGTTCCTGCACCGAAAGAAATGCCAGAGCGCTGTGCAAGCAAATGCCCATGCTCATGAGCAAGCACCGTACGAGGCGTCATCCGATTGAACGAGGGTCCAGCGTTTGGAATCGGACCATAAACGGACGGGTGGCATGCTCACGCCGCGGTGTTCCAACGCGCGCGAGCCAGAGACACCGTCCCCCGCGGCTTGGGCATGGAGAGAGACGTGCCATGTGGGAGCGAAGGTCGCCCGTCGCTCGCATGCCCACCCGCCCCGGGCACGATCTCGAACCGCTCGATGCCGTTGAGGGAGGGGCGTGTGAGCATGGCACCCGGCGCGACGGGCATCGCCCGCCCCCGGGCGTGCGCCGTGGGAGGCTTAGCGCGCGTACGTCGCCCCTCCCGGGGGCGGCCCGGCGACGGTTCCCCCACAGGCCACGCCTCCCAAGGGCCGACCCCGGCCACCCGCCCGCGGAGAGCGGTTCAGAGTCCCAGTCGATCGGCGAAGTCATCGAACGTCGTGGCGATGTTTCGATACAGAGGTCCGCCCCCGCCGGACCAGTCGGTAGCGATGATGCGGGGCGTTTGAAGTCCCGTGCGGTAGTCGAGGGCGACCATGACGTCGTCGCCGGGGCGAGCATTGCAACAGATCGCGACGACCTGTTCCACATCCACCCACGGCAGCGAGCGGGTTTCGCCGATACGGGAACCGGCGTATTCATGAAACTGCACGCTCTCCGCTTCGACGCCGCGGATGCCGAGACCGCCGGCCTCTCGCACCATCTGTTCGGGGTCGGTCAAGAACTCCAGCGGGTCCGTGACGAACGGAATCGCCGCCGTCACCGCCGCCTCGCCCGGGTGTCGCCAACGCCCGGCCGCCAGCAGTCGAACCAACCGCGAAGGGAGCGGCAGTGCCCGGCGTTTTTGGAGCAGCGGCTCTCGCTCCGCTTCGACCCGGAGAAACGCTTGATGGAACGTCGCCTGTAAGTCCGCTTCATCCCCCGGCAGGTTATGGATGACCGGCCCCCATTTCCGCCGCCGGATCGCCTGACGGCTCATCAACGACCGAACCGCCCACCTCGCTCGGGCCGCGGCAGTCAGGAGAAATCGCATCACGCCGTCGTCTTAGCCGCGATCACGGCGTCCAGTTCCGCCTTCAGCTTCGGCAGAATCTCGTCGTAGGGGTAGCGGCCGAGGTGTTCGGTGCCTTTTTTGAGGTTCACGAAGTTCGGGGCGCACCACAGGCCCAGGTCCGCGTCGTCGGTTTCGCCGGGGCCGTTCACGCGGCAGCCCATCACGGCGATCGTGACGGCGTGCTGCTTGGCGTAGCCGGTCATCTCTTTGACGGCGGCGGCGAGGTCCACGAAGGCCTCGTTCTCCACCCGGCTGCAACTCGGGCAGGAGATGATATTGAGGCCGTTCGTGTCGAACGCCACCACGCTGCGGACGCGGCCGTTGCGGATGTCTTCGAGAATGCCGCGGCCGGCGTCGATCTCTTCATATTTTCGGTCGTTGGGGACCGTCAGGCTGACCCGGATCGTATCGCCGATGCCGCGGGAGATGAGTTGCTCGAAGGCGATGCGGGTCTTAATCACCCCCTCCGGCGGCATCCCGGCTTCGGTCACGCCAAGGTGCAGCGGCACGTCCGGCCGCTCCGCGGCGAACCGCCGGTTCACCTCAATCACCGCCGCCGGGTCGCTGTCTTTGAGGCTCACCACGAACCGTTCGAAGCCGATCGAATCCAGGAACGCGCAGTGATCCAAGGCGCTTTCGAGCATCGGCGATAAGTCGTCGCCCTGCGCGTATTTCTCCGCCTTCGCCGGGTCCACGCTGCCGCAGTTCACGCCGACGCGGATCGCGCAATCGTGCTGTTCGGCGACGCCGGCGAGATATTTCACCTTTTCCGTCCACGGCTTTTCGCGCTCGTGATGATAGAGGTGCCCGGGGTTGTAACGCAGCTTGGCCACGAACGGGGCGACGACCTCCGCCAGCCGGTAGTTCTCCTGCAAATCGACGCTCAGATTCGCCGGCGTGCCGTGCTCATTGAGGCGATCCGACAGCGCCCGCAGGCCCTCGGCGTCTTTTTTGGAGTCGACGGCGACGCGGATGATATCCGCCCCGGCTTCCTGGAGCTGGCGGACCTGGGCGAAGGTGGCGTCGACGTCCGGCGTTTTGGTCGCCGTCATGCTTTGCACGGCGATCGGGTTCCCGTCGCCCAGCGTCGCGGACCCGACCCGCACCGCCCGCGTGGGGTTGCGGGGGAGCTGTTTGAGCTCGTCGCCCACCCCGTTTGCCCCGGGCAGACTGACCCCGTTTGCCCCGGGCAGACTGACGCCGTCGTCAGGGGTGTGCGCGGCGGGGAGAACGGGCAGCGACACGGGCTCGGACGGCACGGGGGCGGAACTGCGTGAGGAGGCGGGGCCGGCCCGCATCTTACCGATCGCCCTCCGCCCGGTTCACCCCGCGGCGGGCGAGGTCTCCGCGGAGGCGGGGAAGACGCGGGCGTAAAATTCGGCCAGCGGCAGGGACACCTCCGGCGCCGACAGTTCGATCCGACCGGCGAGGTCGTTGTGAAACGTCACGTTCCACCGAGCCGGCACAGCGTCGGCCCGGCGGCGGTGGACGACGTGCGGCCGGTTCTGGTCGATCAGGACATAGTCGGTGAGGGTGTCCACGGACAGATAATCCGCCGGCTTGTCCTCCTCGTCGACGCGGCCGGTCGAGTCGCTGCGGACCTCGAACGCCACCGCCGGCGTCAACAGGATGCGGTCCTCCCCCGTCGCCCCCCGCGCGTACCGGGCCGGCTCCCGGGTCAGCACGACGTCAGGGAACCGGCTGCGCACCGGTCGGCAGACCGACTTCGACATCCTGGGCGCCCAAGAGCCATTGGTCTTCGTCGATCAGCCGACCGAGCAGCAGAGACAGGTTCATGCTGATCTTGCTGTGCCGCGGCGACGCCATCGCATAACTTCCGTCAGGATTGAATCCATGCACCGGCCGGACTATGCCCAGCGGCTCCCCGCCGCGGGTCTCCCCGGAGAATCCTAACCACTCCACGCGGGTTCCCGGACGGTCGGCGGCTTCGAACTCCGCCCGCGTCATGAGTAACCGCGGCGGCGGCGCGTCCTGCTGGATCGGCGGCGGGGCGGGAGCGGCGGTGGACATGGGGACGATCTCCGGAGGAACAAAAGCGGCGGCCGGGCGGCGATCAGGCGGCGGCCGGCACGCGGGCGTCCATCTCCGCCAACGGCAGCGTCTCGGCCGGGTCGGCGGGGGCCGGCGGCGGGGGAGACGTCTCGGGAAAGACGGGGCGGGGCGATTCTATCACGCTCCGCCGGGGCGGCGGGGGGCCGGTCGCTCCCCGTCCAGCTTGAGCCGCGCCACGATCCAGTCGGCGCGGGCGGCGAGGACGCGGTCGGCGTGGTCGGCGGCGGCGCCCAGTTCCCGCAGGCCGCGGGCCGCCGCGGACAGCAACAGCGCCGGGCCGTCGTGGATCGTCGCGGTCGGCAGCCGGGCGTCGAACGGGCGGGCGTCGGGGTCCGGCTTGCGGGTCACCTCCAACGGCACCGCGAACGGGTCCGACAGGCCCCGCAGCCTGTCGTCGACCTCCTCCCAGGCGGTCGCCAGCGCCGCGAGACGCTCCTCCGCCTCGAACCGCACGCCGCGGAACATCGACCCGCCGGAGGCCACCCGCAGCGCCGCCGACAGCCGCACCGCCGCGTCGTGCACCCCGCGGGTCAGCGGGCGGGCGTCGCGGAGGATCTGCACGAACATTAATAACTCTTCAACGCCCTCCCGCACATACCCCGGCAGCTTCCCGGCCACGCCGGGGGCGGCGTACAGATCCAGCGCCGCCAACCGGGCGGCGGCGGGGGCGCGTTCCAGTTTCGCCACGGCCCGTTCGGCGGCGTCGCGGGCGCGTTCGAGTTGATCGAACTTCTCCTGGAGGGCGTACCGGTCGCCGCCCGCGCCGCCGGCGCCGGTGAGGCCGGCGGCGGCGAGCCGATCAAAGGTTTTCACCCGTCGCTCCGTGATCTTGTCCAGCTTGGCGAGGGCGGGTCGCAGCCGGTCCGCCGCGGCGGCGGCGTGCTCGCGGCGAGCGATCAGGTCCGCCTGATGCGCCGCCGCGTCCGCGGGCGCTTCTACATACGCCCGGGCGTACGGCAACAGGCGGGCGGGGCGGTCGTCGAACGCCTCCGGCCCCTCGGCGGCGGCGCCCCGCGCGGACCGGCCGTTCGACTTCGCACCACGTCCCTTCGCACCACGCCCCTTCGCGGCTCGCCCCGACGCGGCGGAGTCCTGCGTCGGCCGTGACGGGCGGTGCGGATCCGGGGGGAGCGGGCGGACGGGGGCGAGGTCCTGCGGCTCCGGTCGGCCGCCCAACATCGAGCGATAAAAGTCCAGGGTGACGTCCCGGCAGAGGGCGGGGAAATCGCCGAACAGGTTCATCGCCGGACCGTCCAACTCGACCCCCGGCCCGCCGGCGGCCAGCACCCGTTCCCCCTCCCGGCGGGCGGCGGCGAGGCGGCGGACGGTCGGCGGGTGGGAGCTGAACAGCGTGTCCCAGAAGCCGGCGTCGGCCCGTCGGGCTTCGTCCGCCTCCACCGCCTGGTCCTCCGTCAACCGGGGGGCGTGGTGCACGCACAGCGCCGGCAGATCCTCCGGCGGGGCCCCGCCCGCCAGCGCCGGCAACAACTCGTGCAGCGCCCCGTCGAAGCCGGCGTTCAATTCGAAGATCCGACGGGAGGAATCGGCGAAGACCGTCGGCCCGACCAACCGTGTATAATAACGGTCCGCGTCGAACTCCATCTGCCGCGACAACGCCGAGACCGCCGCCTGGCTGAGATGCAGCAGCCCGATCAACGCCCGCCGGGCGAGCCATAAACAGATCCCGCACAGCCAGCAGGGAATCATCAGCCAACCGAGCGTCGTGGAGCCCTCTTCAATCAGTTCGTCGAGCCGGTCCCGTTTGAAAGCGGCGCGAGCCAGCCAGCTTTGCACCGCGAGCACCGCCCCCGACACCCCCCGCCCGCCCCGCTGGGCGAAGTGGCCGAACTCGTGCGCCAACACCCCGGCGAAGCCCGCTGCGCTCATCCCCGCCGCCAGCGGGACGCCGATCGTCAATACGAATCGCCCGCCGAACAGCCCCAGAAACCCGCCGAGAGAGCCGGCGGACATATTCACCTGCGGGTCGACCCGCACCTGGTCCGGTCGGGGGGCGCCGACGGCGTCGCACACGCGGTCGATCAGTGCGAACAACGTCGGTTGGGCCGGCCGGTGCAGCACGCGCCACTGTTCGCGGCCGCCGTCGAACGACGCCAGCGGTTTGAGCAGCGCCAGGATCACCGCCCCGCCGATCAGGCCCGGCAACACGTACAGGAACGCCAGAAACGCCCGGCCCCGCCCGCGGCCCCGTTCGCCGCCGATCTCCAACAGCCAGGCGTGCTCCGCGAAGTGATAATACATCGCCCACCCCACCCCCGCGATCAACGCCAGATAAGCGACCGGCAACAGCATCACCACGACCGCGGCCGCCAGCGCCGCGGCCTGATACCCGGTCGAAGCGTTCACCGGCCGCACGGGGCGCACGAACGCGGCGGCGACCTGCTCCGGGGTGATCTTCGCCGCCCGCTTCGGCGGTCGCGGGCGCGGCGGCTTCCGGGGGACGCCGGGCGAGCGGAAGATCGGCTTGCCCCCCTTCCCCCGCACGCGGGCGGGCAATCGCGGGGGCGTCTGCGGGGGGCGGGCCATACCGGCGGTCCGGAGCGGGCTATTCGGGCAACGCGCGAGCGTACAGATCCGCGAGCGTCAACGTCACCGCCGGCTCCGCGAGCGTAATCGCGTCCGCCCGCTCCGTGTGTCGGGTGACGTGCCAGCCGTCCGCCAGCGTCGCCCCCGCCGGACGCCGATAGTGCAACACCAACGGTTCGTCCTGGGCGACGATCAGATAATCCGTGACGGACGGGATCGAGGCGTAGTCGCCGAGCTTCGCGTTCAGGTCTTCGGACTCCGTCGGGTCGGACAGGATTTCGATCAGCGCCTTGGGGTTTTCCAAGATCAGCCGCACGCCCCGCGGGTGCGGCTCGAACCGCGGCGGCGCAGGGGCGATCAGCACGTCCGGGTAGCGCATGCGACCGCCGCGAGCCGCGGCGGCCCGCACCGCCATGCCTTGCGACAGCTTCTGAAACCCCGTCCCGTCCAGCGGCGGTTTGAGCAGGTCGAGCAGCGTATCCAGCAGGAGATTATGTTCGTACGTCGGCATCGCGGGTTCTCCGTCGTCGTCGTAGCCGTCTTTCGGCAGCACCTCGCCCAGCTCTTCGCCGGATTCGGCGAACAAGCCGATCCCGCACTTCCACTCGTGCGGACGCTCGGCAGTCGCTTGGAACGTCCAATAATCCGCCTCCGTCAGATACAGCCGCCCCGCTTTGCGGGGGTCGCGGCGTGTTCGGAACGAGACGTTCGTCGGCGAAGCGAGGGCGGGCGACATCGGCGGCGTATTCCGGGGTGCGAACGACCGTCAGTATACCGGCCGCCGGGCGTGCGGCGTCGACGAAAACGCCCCGGGCGCCAGGAGCGTCCGGGGCGTCGATCTTCCAGGCGAATCGCTCGCGAATCACGCCTTTTTCGAATCACGCCTTTTTCGAATCACACCTTCTTATCGTCGATCCAGGTCATCATTTCGCGCAGCTTAAGGCCGATCTGCTCGACGCCGTGCTCGCGTTCGCGGCGGCGGGTGGCCTTGAAGCTGGCTTGATTGGCCTTGTTTTCCAGGATCCAGTCGCGGGCGAACCGGCCGCTCTGGATATCGTCGAGGATCCGCTTCATCTCCGCGCGGGTTTCGTCGGTGATGATGCGGGGGCCGGTTTTGATAGTCGCCGTACTCCGCGGTGTTGGAGATGCTGTATCGCATATAGCTCAGGCCGCCCTGATAGAGCAGGTCGACGATCAGCTTCAGTTCGTGCATGCACTCGAAGTAGGCCATCTCCGGCTGATAGCCGGCGTCGACCAGCGTATCGAACCCGGCTTTGACCAATTCGGAGACGCCGCCGCACAGCACGGCCTGTTCGCCGAACAGGTCGGTTTCGGTTTCCTCGGCGAAGGTGGTCTCGATGACGCCGCCGCGGGTGCCGCCGACGCCCTTGGCGTAGGCCAGCGCGAGGCCGCGGACTTCGTCCGGTTCGTGCCCTCGGTCTGCTTCCAGGGCGATCAGGCAGGGGACGCCGCCGCCGGCCTCGTATTCGCTGCGGACCAGGTGGCCCGGGCCCTTGGGGGCGACCAGCGCGCAGCCGACGCCCGCGGGCGGGTCGATCTGGTTGAAGTGAATATTGAACCCGTGCGAGCACATCAGCACGTTGCCGGGCTTCAGGTGCGGGGCGACGTCGCTTTTATACACGTCCCCCTGCACCTCGTCCGGGAGCAGCAGGTTGACGAGGTCGCCGGCCTCGGCGGCCTCGGCGGCGCTGACGGGTTGGAAGCCGTGGCTCGACGGCGAGGTCGTAGTTCGGGCCGCCTTTCCGCTGGCCGACGACGACGTTCACGCCGCTGTCCCGCAGGTTCTGCGCCTGGGCGTGGCCCTGCGAGCCGTAGCCGAGGATCGCGACCGTCTTGCCGTCCAGCAGGGACAGGTCGGCGTCGTCGTCGTAATAAATCGTCGCGGCCATCGGGGGCTTCGCGGGGGGTCGGGAGGGAGGTGAAGGGGTTAGCCGCGACCGGAGGGAGCGCTCCCTCCGGTCGCGGCTAATCGGGGGACGTGACGGGACGCGGGAGCGCGGCGACCTACGCCGCGGCCGGTTCGGCGGCGGCTTCGATCTCGGCGATCTTTTCGGCCTGCGCCTCGGCGTCCGCGGGGGCGTCCTCGACGCCCTCGGTGATCCGTCCGCGGCGGGCGAGGGCCACGCGGCCGGTGCGGACCAGTTCCAGGATGCCGAACGGCCGGACGCAGGTCGATAAACGCCTCGATTTTGATCTCCGACCCGCTCAGTTCGACCATCAGGTAGGCCGGCGAGAGGTCCACGATCTTGCCGCGGAACACGTCGACCAGTTCGCGGATCTCCGTCCGCTTGGCGGCGGGGGTCTCCTCGCCGTCCGGGGCCGACGCCCGCGGTGGAGACCTTGACCAGCATCAGGTCGCGGTCGACCATGTCCGTGTTCTGGTAATCCAGCACGCGGACGACGGTGATCAGCTTTTCAAGCTGCTTGCGGACCTGTTCCAGCACGCGGTCGTCGCCCTGGATGACGAACGTCATCCGGCTGAAGCGCGGGTTCTCCGTGGCGCCGACGGCCAGCGAGTCGATATTGAACGCCCGGCTGGCCAACATGCCCGACACGTGCGCCAGCACGCCCGGGCTGGTTCATCACCAGGGCGGAGAGGACGTGACGCATAACGGGCAGACCGGAACGGGAGAACCCCGGGCAGACCGGGGGCGGGAGCGACGAACGGCGCGGCAGACTAACGCCCCCCCCACCGCGGGGAAAGCGTGCGGGAATCCCGACGACGAACGGGCGGCCCGAACCGGCGCCGTTCGTCGCGCGGCTCCGCCCTTGTCTCTTGGAACTTGTCTCTTGGAACTTGTCTTTTGGAACTTCCCCCTCAGTCCGGATGGTCCGGCAGCGGGTCCGCCTCGTAGACGGACGAGAAGCCGACGCGGCGTAACACCGCTAGCGCGGGGGCGTTCCAAACCATCGTGTCCGCCCAGGCGACCCCGCCGGCGGGCACGTCGGCGAGCGCGGCCCGCAGCGTCGCCGTGCTGATCCCCCGCCCGCGGGCGGACCGGTGCGTGGCCATCGCATAGACCAGCCGATCGTCGGCGCCAAGCGGTTCGTGCCAGCCCGACACGCCGTCCCCCGGCCGGGTGCGGGCGAATCCGACGGGCGTGTCGCCTTCGGGGCCGATCAACGAGCCGACCCACAACGTCGCCCCGTCCGCGGCCTCGGCCTGTTGCACGGCGGGGAAGTCAGCGCCGAACCGCTCCGCCAACGCGTCGCTCACCTCCGCCGGCAACGCGTCCCGCGGCCCGTACCCGACGACCCCGACCGCTCCGCCGGGCGCCTCGCCGCCGACCGCGTCGCACTTCAACACGGTCAGCCGGCGGCGGAACCGATTATAAAGGCAAAACCGGACGGCCCACCACACGTCGGCGAGGGGACGGGGCAACGGCATGGGGGCGGCGACACGGGGGAGGGGAACCGGCGGGGGTTCCGGCGGGCGGGGCGGAGGACTACCCTAGGTCACTTCACGAGAACACGCCGATGCCCGCCGCCGCGATCGATCCATCCGTCACTGAACCGAACGCCGTGGCGCCAGGTTCGCCATGGGGCGAGACGTACCTCACGGTACAAAGTCCGCCCGGAGCGGCCCCAGTCGTTCACGTCCCGCTCGATCGATTGGACGAAGTGACCGCCGCATTGGATCGCGGCGGCTTTGCTCACTGGGTTCGCCAGGACGACATCACTCGCCTGTTGCGTCACACCCCCTACACGACCGTCGTGCTGAGACACGAGGCGGATGTGAGGGAGGCGCAAAGGGTTTTACACCGTCATGTGCCCGGAGCCCCGGAAGCGGTCGACGCCTGATGCCGGACGATCCGGAGCCTCACGACGGTCCGCCGGAGCCGGACGAACTCGCGGCCGCTTGGGCGTCGCTTGAGGGTCTGCTTGCCGGAGAAGTTCAGAAGCTCGGTCGCCGATATACCGAGCAACTGTTCGAGGCGAGAACGTTTTGGAGTCACACCAAGATCGCGTGGGAGTATTTCCGTCTCGAACAGCGGAACGGCCGGGTTCGAGAGCTATTCGAGTCAATGGGCGACGATCCCGCCGCGGCGGGAGAGCAGGCCGATCTGTTCGAGCGAGCCCACGGGAACTTGGAGTATTTTCTCCAGAACCATCTCGCCCCCGCGGCGGTGCAGCGAGCCGTGGCTGCGTTTGACGGTTTCCTGCTCGGGCTGATTCGGGTTTGGCTCACCGCACACCCGAGGGCGCTGCTGCGGTCCGGTTCGAATCAGAAGACCCGCGAAGTCCCTCTCGCGACGGTGCTGGAGGCGCCGGATCGCGAGGCGGTAATCGCGCGAGTCGTGGAGACGGAGGTTCGGAAACGAGCCTACGGCAGCCTGACGGATCAGATCAGGTTCCTTCGCGGGCTCTTCCCGGCCCCGCTGGAACCAGAGAACGAGGCGGCGCTGGTCGAGTTGAAGGCGACCCGGGACGTGCTGGTTCATGCCGACAGCATCGTCGGCCGCGACTACATTCAGGCCGTGGGGGCGTTCGCCCGTTACGCTCCGGGAGAGAGAATCCAACTCCCCGACGCCTACATCAATACGGCATTCGATCTCTGCATTTCCGCGATCGGTCGACTGGCCGACGCCGCAGCCGCCAAAGCCGGCGACGCTCCCGCCCGCGGCTGATCCTCCGCACCGCGTCGCGACGCCGCTGCACGCCACCGGCTACGCCGACCCCGGCAGATCCGGGATCCAGTCGAGGTGGTGCAGGGCGAGGACGTAAAGGATGGCGGCGGCGACCTGCAACGCCATCACGGTCCCGCCGATCTTGATAAACTCGCCCCAGCCGACGGTCACGCCGGCCTCTTTTTTGAGCGTGTACAACGCGATCACGCAACTGATACTGCCGATCGGCGTGGCGTTGCCGCCGAGGTTGCTGGACAAAATCAACGTCCACCACAGCGGCTCGATCGGCGTGCCCGGCTCCGCCCCGACGCTTTCCACAATCGGGATCAGCGTGGCGGCGACGGGGATGTTGTCCACGATCGCGCTGGTCACCGCGCTGAACACCGCCAGCAGCGGGACCAATAATTCCAACTTGCCGCCGCTGAGCTGGACCACCTGCCCGGCGAGCCATTCCAGGGCGCCGGTCGCCTCCACGCAGCCGATCACCAGGAACAGCCCCGTGAAGAACAGGATGACCGTCAGGTTCACCTTGCCGATCGCGTCTTCGACGCCCTTGCCGGCGAATAATAAACGTCAGCACCCCGCCGGCCATCGCGACGTAATCCACGCCCAGCCCCAGCGTGGTGGCGAAGGCGAATCCCAGCACCGTCAGGGCGAGGATCAACGCGCTGCGGATCAGCACCCAGCGGCTTTCGACCAGCGCCCAGGGATCGAACTCCCGCAGCTTGGCGTCCAGCGCGGCCTTTTGTTCGTCCGTCTGCTTCCAGGGCACGGAGCGGCGGAAGAACCACCGCAGCACGCCCAGCGCGATCAGCAGGCTGAACGCCGCGAACGGCAGGCTGACCTCTAAAAACTGCACGTAGGGGATGCCCGCCTCGGTGCCGATCAGGATGTTCGGCAGCCCGCTGGCGAAGGTGGCCAGCGCCCCGGAGTTGCGCAGATCGCCACGCTCAATAAGAACGGCTTCGGGCTGTAATCCAGGCTGCGGCAGATCACCAGCACGAGGCTGCCGAGAATCAACATCGCGGGCACGATGGTCAGCACCGCGACCAGCGCGAAGGTCAATAAACTAATGGCCAGCCACAACGCCGCCGCCCGGCCGTGCGTGAGCCGGACGATCCAGATGGAGATAAAGTGAAACAGCCCGCTTTTGCCGACCACGTCCACCAGAATGCCGGTGCCGATAATCACGGCGAAGATATTAAGCTCCCCGGCGAGGACGTCGTACACGTCGCCGTATTCGGCGAACAGCGGCGTCTCGCCGAACCATTGCATGTTGAGTGCGACCAACACCAGGACCAGCGCCCCGCCCAGCGCCGCGACGGTCTTGTGCAGGCGGTCGACCGCGACGCCCACGTAGGTCAGCAGCATTCCGACGGCGAACAGCCCCATCACCCACCCCGGGGCCGGCTCTCCGCCGTGACCGCCGCCCGCGGCCAACAGCGGGAGACCCCCGGACAGGCTCCCCGAGGACAGGCTCCCCGAGGACAGGCTCCCAAACGACAGACCCGCGGAGAGCGGGTCGAACCCGCCAAGCGGCGGCACGGGTGCGAACGGCACGGGTGCGAAAACCGGGCGGGGGGCGACCGGCCGGCGGGAGCCGGGCGGCGGGGCGGAGGAACCGGGGGACGTGCGGCCCGACACGCTACCGCCCCCGCCGCCGGGAACCAACCGGACCGCCGCGCGGCCGCGGCCTGAGGATTGTGAGGGTTGTTCCGACGACCGTTTCGCCGCCGTCCAGCAGGAGTCAGGCCCTCGCCCGCCCGGGGAAGTCCCCGAGCGCCCCGCCTGAAGAGCGGGAATCCCCCACGTCAGGACCGGGCGTCCCGGACCGGACGGGCCGTTGCCCTGATCGCCCCGGCGGAACACACTTCCCAACGCCCGCCCCCCCGCCCGATCCGCCGCTTGATGTCGACACCGCCCGCTCCGCCGGCGCCCGGGGATCTGGGGGAGGCCCCGCACGAACCGGCCCGTCACGGGCGGGTGGGACCGACCCCGCCCGACGGGGCCGATCAGGGTGAAAACACCGCAGGCCCAGCGGGCGCCGGAGAGCCCTCCCCATCCGGAGAGCCCTCCCCGTACGTCGTGCACGGGATCTCCCGGGCCCTGCTGGTCGACGACCGGGAACGCCCGCGGGCCCTGGCCGCGGGCGAACTGCGGCGGGTCCTCCCGCACGTCAAACTGGAGGTCGCCTCCTCCCGGGACGAGGCGGTCCATCTGCTGGACCGCTTCGCCGCCAAGACCGCCTCTAGCCAAGACGACGAGGGTCAGGGCGATCAGGGTCAGGGCGATCAGGCGACGGACGGATCGTCGCTCCCGTTCCTGTTCGCGGTGCTGCGGGACGGGATGGCGTGGGGCGAGGGGATGGCGCTGCCGCACGTCATCCGCGATCGGCTGCCGGACGTCCCGCTGATCCTCACCTGCGACCCCGAATGGGACGAGGCCCCCGCGGACGCCCAGGATCCCGCCCGAGCCGGTCGGGTGGTGCGTCGGGAAGGGCTGGAGGAGGCGATCCCGATCGTCGGCGACAACGTCGCCGCCATCGCCGCCGCCGCCGAGGCCTGCTTGAAACTGGACCGGCTCACCGCGGAGCAGAGACAACTCCGCATCGAGCGGGATCGGCTCGCCGCGGAGCGGGATCGGGCCGCCGAGGAACGACGGGCGGTGGAGAAGAAGGTGGACTCGCTGCTGCGGGCCTCCGTCAAATCGAACGAGGCCGAAGCCGGCGATCGCCGCCGCTTAGCCCTCGTCCTGCACGAGGACATGCTGCAACTGTTGGTCGCGGCCCGGATGTTCCTCGCCTGCGCCCAGGACCCGGCCCAGCCGGAGCCCGAGGGCGGCCCGTTGGGGGAAATCGATTCCCTGCTGGTTCGCAGCGTGCAACTCTGCAAAGACCTGACGGGGCTGTGGAGCCCGCTGGTGCTGTACGAGGCCGGCCTGGTGGCGGCCCTGCGTTGGTTGGGCGACACGACCGGGGCCGCACCGGCCGACGGACCGGCGGACGACGCCGCGTCGGACACCGGGTTGGACGAGGCGGCCGGGCCGGCCGGGCCGATCCCCGGGTCGCTGGCCGTGGAGGTGGACTGCGACGACGACGCGGAACCCGGCACGCAGGACGGTCGCACGATGCTGTATCAGGCGGCGGTGGAGTTGCTGACCAACGTCGCCCGGCACGCCGGCGTCGATCAGGCCCGCCTCACCCTCCGCCGCGTCCGCCCCGGGCCGGGCCTGCCGGACCTGCTGAACCTGACGGTCTCCGACGCCGGCCGCGGGTTCGACGCGGCGCCCGAGCCGACCGACGCCACGGCGGACGCCCCCGCCCCTCCGATCGGCGCCCCTCCGATCGACGCCCCTCCGATCGACGCCCCATCGGGCGGCGCCAAGGCGGCCCGGGTGGAGGTCGGGGGGCGACGTTGGCGGCGAACGCGGCGTCCGATCGGTTCGGCCTGTTCAGCCTGGCGGAGCGGCTCCGTCTCGCGGGCGGGCGCATGGAGGTCGAAAGCGTCGCCGGTCAGGGGACGACGGTCCGCCTGGTCTGCCCCGCCGACGTCGGCCGCTTCGCCCAGCGCCCCCTGTTCGCCGACTCCGACGCCCCGTCGACTGAGATGCCGTCCCCCGCCGACCCGTCCTCCGCCGAACCGTCTGCGGCGGACCCGCCGCAAGCCGCCGCCCCGTCGATCCGCGTGCTGTTGGCGGACGATCACCGCATCATTCGCATGTCGCTGTCCGGTCTGCTGGGACGGGCGGCGGGGGTGGAGGTCGTCGGCGAGGCCGTCGACGGCGAGGACGCCGTGCAGAAAGCCTGCAAGCTGCGGCCGGACGTGGTGCTGATGGACGTGAACATGCCGAAGTTGAACGGCGTGGAGGCGACCCGCCGCCTCAAAGTGGAACGCCCCGGCATCCGCGTGATCGCCCTGTCGATGCACGAGTCCGACCACCGCGAGCTCGATATGTTCGAGGCCGGGGCGGAGTGCTACGTGGTCAAAGACGGCCCGCCGGAGCAACTCCTCCGCGCAGTCCGCGGCGAAGCGGCCCCCTAAAGAGCGGCGGGGAGCAAAGAGGGGGGGAAGCTGGGGGGAATCTCGTCGCTCCCCGGAGCGATCCGCCCCGCGGCGCCGGGGTTCCTCCGCAGTCGTCAGACCGCAGTCGTCAGAGTTTTTCTCCCCGGAACGCCCCGATTGACTTTCCGGGGAGGTGCCGGCCGGTCGCTGTCGGTAATCTCCGGACGATCACCAGGTTTTTGCCGCCCCGCACTGTTGTCTGACGTTGCGTCTCTCGAAGAGCTGTCCCCCGGGTCCGCCCCCGCGAGTTATCGGTTCCAGTTGTTCGTGACCGGCGACAGCGTGCTGTCGGTTCGCGCCAAAGAGCACGTCGCCCGCCATCTCACCGGCCCGCTGGGAAACCGTGCGGAGGTGGAGGTAATCGACCTGATCGCCGATCCGATCGTGGCCCGACGGGAACGGATCGTCGCCACGCCCACGCTGGTTCGGCTTGAACCGGCCCCGGTGGTGCGGCTGATCGGGGACCTGACGAACTTCGACCGCGTCCGCTCCCTGGTGTTGGTCGGCGAGGATTACCTTTCCCCCGCCGAGCGGTCCCCGACCGCACACACCTCCGCCGACGGCCCGGACGCTCGCCAGCCGAACGCTCGCCAGCCGAACGCCGGCGCCCAGCCGCCCGCGGCCGGGTCTTCGCTCTCCTGACCTGAGCGGTCCCCGCCCCGCCGTCCCGCCCACGGGGTCTGGACGGACGGCCCGGGTTCCCCTCCCCTCTCGTCCCGTCGTCCCGTCCCGATGCCTGACGTTCCCCCCGCCGCCCCCGCCGGCGAAGGCGCGCCTGATCAGAGCGTCCCCGCGACGGACCATGCCGCGACGGACATTCCCGCGACGGACATCCCCGCGACGGACGACGCCGACCACGGGGACCCGCCGGCCGGTCTGCCCCGCATGTCGACCGGGCTGGGCGGGCTGGATCACATTTTGATGGGCGGGCTGGTGGCAGGTCGCACCACGGTGGTGCTGGGCACCAGCGGGGCCGGGAAAACGCTGCTGACGTCCCAAATCCTGTGGAACGCCGTCCAGCGGAACGAGCCGGCGGTGCTGGTGACGTTCGAGGAGCCGGCGATGGAGCTGATCCGCAACGTGCGGACCCTCGGCTGGGACCTGGACGCGGCGGCGGCAAGCGGCACGCTGCAAACGGTCGACGCCTCCCCCGACCCGCAGGCCCCGACCGCGGCCGGGGCGTACGACCTGTCCGGCGTCACTTTGCAGATCCAGGCGGCGGTGAACGAGCGGGGGGCGAAGTTGGTCGTGATCGACTCGCTGGGCGGGCTGTTCGCTCAATTCGACGATCACGGGGCGCTGCGGCGGGAGATCGTCCGCCTGCGGGACACCCTGCGAAAGATGGGCTGCACCACCGTGATAACCGCGGAGCGTCTGAACGAACGGGGCGCGATCTCCCGGCACGGCGTGGAGGACTTCGTCGCTGATTGCGTGGTCATCCTGCGGCAAACGCTGACGAACGAACGCGTCCGCCGCACCGTGCAGGTGTACAAGCTCCGCGGCGATCGCCACCGCCACGGCGAGTTCCCTTTCACCATCGCCGCCGGCGGGGAAACCGCCCCGGTTGAGGGAGACGACGGCGGGTTGCACAACGGCATCGTGGTGATGCCGCTGTCCGCGGCGCGGCTGTCGCAGGAAAGCGTCTCCGACCGCATCCCCTTCGGCAACGATCAGCTCGACGCGATGGCCGGCGGGGGGCTGTTCCAGGATTCCGTCGTGCTGGTCAGCGGCCCGACCGGCAGCGGCAAGACCCTGCTGTGCTCCACCTTCGCCGCCCACGGCTGCCAGATCGGCGAACGCAGCCTATACCTCAGCTATGAAGAGAGCCGCCCCCAATTAGGCCGCAACGCCACCAACTGGGGCTACGACTTCTCCCGCTGGGAGGAGGACGGATTATTAAAGATCCGCAGCGAATACCCGGAGAACCGCGGCCTCGAAGGGCACCTGCACGAGATCCGCCGGCAGATCGAATTGTTCCGCCCCACGCGGATCGTGATCGACAGCATCAGCGCCCTGGAGCGGATCAGCACGCCCCGCACGTTCCGCGAGTTCCTCATCGGCCTGTCCAGCCACCTCAAGCGGGAACGCATCTGCGCCCTGCTGACCGCCACCGGCCCCCACATGGTCGGCCCCGGGGGGCAGGTCGGGGCGCATATCTCCACCCTCACCGACGCGATCATCCTGCTGCGCTACCTGGAAAAGGGCGACGAGATCGGCCGCGGCCTGGCCGTTATCAAAATGCGGGGCAGCCAGCACGATAAACGCGTGCGGGAGTTCACCATCGACGACGCCGGCATTCAGATTGGCGACTCCGTCGAAGACGTCGGCGACCTGATCGGCAGCATCCCCGCCTGAGGCGGCTCCGGATCACGCCCCGTTCGCCCCCCCAGGCTGGTCGACGTTCGGGGCGCGCTTTCAGAGTGCGCCCATGCACGCGCCCCCCTTCTTCGCCGCGGCCCTCGCCGTCGCCGTCGCACTCCCCGCCGCCGCCGCACTCCCCGCCGCCGCTGTCGCACAGGAACCGTCCCCGCCCCGCCCCAACGTGCTGCTGATTTTCTCGGACGATCAGGGGGTGCACGACGTGGGCTGTTACGGCAGCGAGATCCCCACCCCCGCGTTGGATTCCCTCGCCGCGGACGGGTTGAAGTTCGATCAGTTCTACGCGGCGAGCAGCATTTGCACGCCCTCCCGGTTCGGCCTGCTGACCGGGCGGTTCGCCCACCGCAGCGCCGACGGATTGACCGGGGCGCTGATGTTCCTCGACCCCGCCGACGGGTGCCGCGGCATTCGACCTGACGAAACGACGTTCGTCTCCCTGTTGAAGCGGAACGGTTACCGCACGCATCTGGTCGGCAAATGGCACCTCGGCCACGGGGCGATCGGCGCGGGCGGCGGCCGGTTCTGGCCGACGAAACATGGGTTCGACACCTTCTTCGGCCACACCGGCGGCTGCGTGGACTTCTTCACCTGTCGGTACGGCAACGTGCCGGACTGGTATCGCGGCGGGGCGCTCGTCGAGACCCACGGCTATGCCACGGACGTGATCACCGACGAAGCCGTCGCCGTGATCCACGCCGGCGCCGAGGCGGAAGAAGCCGAGGCGGAAGAAGCGCCGGCGCCGTGGTTCGTGCAGGTCTCCTACAACGCCCCGCACTTCGGCAAGGGCTGGAACCCGGACGCGAACGGCGGCGCGGGCGCGACCGAGAACCTCATGCAGCCCAAGCCGGCGGACCTCGCCCGGGTCGTCGACGGCTCAGGGACGCCGATCAAGGACCCGCTGCGGCGGGCGTTCGCGGCGAAGGCGATGGGGATGGACGCCGGCATCGCCCGTCTCTTGGCCGCCCTGGACGCGACCGGGCAGGCGGAACACACGCTGGTCATCTTCATGACCGACCACGGCGGCGACCCGAAGTACGGCGGCTCGAACCTCCCGCTACGGGGCGGCAAAGCGACCCTGTACGAGGGCGGCGTCCGCGTGCCCTGCCTGGTCCGCTGGCCCGGCGTGATCGCCCCGGGCACGCGGACGAACGCCGTCGCCAGCGCCCTCGACTGGTTCCCCACCTTCGCGGACCTCGGCCTGCTGGAGAGCCCGCAGCCCAGCGGTCCCAACGGGCTCGACGGCCAATCCATCGCCCCGCTGCTGCGCGGCGAATCGCTGGGCCAACCGCTGGGCCAACACCGCCCGATCGTGTGGAGGACGGGATCGCACCAAGCGTTGCACCGGTCATCCTGGGCCGCTGTTCGCGACGGCGACTGGAAGTGGATCCGCCACGCCGGCCAGGAAGAACTGTTCGACCTGTCCGCCGACCCCGCCGAGACGACCGACCGCCTCGCCGATCGCCCCGAGATCGCCGCCCGATTGCGCGCGTTGGCCGACTGACCGGACATCCGTTCGCCCCCCGCACCGGGCGTGAATAACCGGTGGACGACCGGTGCACGGTCCCTGTCGCGATTCGGCGGCCGGCGGCGCGGTGGACGGGCGGACGCGCCGTCGGCCGCCCCCCCACCGCCGGCCCACCGTGGACCCACCAGTTGTTCGCGCTCGGCGGAGGGCTGATCGTCGCCGCAACCTCTTGATTCGCCTGCACTACCGTTGCGGAGCCGGTCCGCCGTGCACCGCGGCGGGGCTCCCCGTAAAGGATTACTACTGATTCTTGTAGGGTTGGGCTCCGTCCGGCCTGCGGCCGGCCGGAGGCGGGACCATGTTCCCTACCGAACGGTAGATAAAGGGTCGCCCGTTCCACGCGGTCCTTCGCGGTTGCGGCGAGTCGGCGGCTTTGTCGGTCGGGGGAGAGACGGGGAGACGGATTCGCCCCCGTTCGCCCCGGGAGGCTCGCGGAGGCCCCCCGGGAGCCGGGATGTCGTAGAATGGAACCCCCGTCCGCTGCGCACGGTTCGCACCGTTGTTGCGCAACCGCCGCGTCGCACTCCCACGCCGTCCGCGCCACCCGTCCCCGGCGACTCCGGTTCTGACCAAGCTGCCCGCATGAAGCTCCACTGCGCCCGTCCCGCCCTCGCCGCGGCGTTCACCACGGTGGGGGCGGCGGTGCCGACCCGCACCCCCAAAGAGATTCTCCGCAACGTGCGGATCGACGCGGAGGGCGACTGTGCGGTGCTGTCCGGCACCGACAGCGAGGTCGGCGTGCGGGTCAAACTGGGCGGCGTGACCGTCGAACGCCCCGGCTCCACCCTGCTGCCCGCCCAGCGCGTCCAACAGATCCTGCGGGAGCTCAACGACGAGATCGTGCACCTGGAGCTCGGCCCCGCGCCCGCCGGCAAAGGCCCCGCGACGGCGGACGGGGAGGAGAACGACGCCGTCTGGATCCGGGCCGGGCACTCCGAGTTCCGCCTCTCCCCCGAGGATCCCGCGGAGTTCCCGCCGGTCGCGGACTTCGAACAGGAGGCCTACCACACGCTGTCCGAAGGCGTGTTGAAGGGGGCGATCCGTCGCACGCTGTTCGCCACGGACACCGAAAGCACCCGCTACGCACTGGGCGGCGTGCTGGTCGAACTGGGCGAGGCCGAGGGCGGCGGGGAGACCGTCACCTTCGCCGCCACCGACAGCCGCCGCCTGGCCGTGGTGGAAGCGGCCGCTTCCGCCACCGGCTCCCCCGGGAAGGGGCCGGCGGACGGTCCGGTGATCCCCGCGAAGGCCCTCGGCATTCTGGATCGCGTGCTGGGCGACGCCGACGGCGAGGTGTTCATGACGCTGCGGGACAACGACGTGCTGTGCAAAGCCGGCGACGTGGTCGTCAGCGCCCGCCTCGTCGAGGGCCGCTTCCCCCGCTACCGGCAGGTGATTCCCCCCGAAAGCAAACACACCATCGAGATGGTCGCCGGGCCGTTCTACTCGGCGGTCCGGCAGGCCCAGATCGTGACCAGCGACGAGACCCGCGGCGTCGACTTCACGTTTGAGGACGGCAACCTGACCCTCACCAGCCGGGCCGCGGACGTGGGCGCCAGCACGATCGAGTTGCCCGTGCCCTACCAGGGCGAGGCCTTCACGATCACCTTCGACCCCCGCTTCGTGGCGGACTTTTTGAAGGTGTTGGAACCGGAGGCGACCTTCACCGTGGGCCTGAACGACCCGGACAGTGCCGCGGTGTTGCGGGCCGGCGGGGACTACATCTACGTCATCATGCCCCTGTCCCGCGACCGGTGAGCGGCGTCGGCGCGTCCTCGAACCAGCCCGAAGCGTCAGCGAGGGCGTCGGGCGCAGCCCGGCGGGCGGGCGGCTGCGCCGCGTCCCTCGCTGACGCTTCGGGTTGGTTCGGGTTAGTCTGAAGCGACGTCACAGCGTTCGACCGAAGGCTTCCCCATGCCGCCCCGCAAGCCCGCGAGTTCGTCTCGCCAGCCGACAGGCCCGCGTCGCCCTTCCGGCCCCGGCACGCCGTCGACGTTGGGGGCGGCGCTGGCGGAGTTGATCCGCATCAAGGGCGTCGCCGGGGCCGGGGAGAACGCGCAGTTGGCCCGCGACTGGCGAGCCGCGGCGGGCGATCGGATCGCGGACCGCACCCGGGTGGTGGGCGTGCGGCACGGCGTGTTGCACGTGGGCGTGCAGAACAGCGCCCTGTTGGGGGAATTGGCCTCCTTCCATCAGGACCGGCTGCTGGACGAAATGCGGCGCCGGCTGCCGGAAAGCCGGTTGCGGGGCTTGAAGTTCAAATTGAACGGCGAACTTCGCAAGCCCCCCGCCGACCGCCCGCACCCCGCCGACCGCGCCCGGCTCGGGCCGGGAAGTTCCAATGTCCAAGAAAACAAGAGACAAACCGGGTTCCGGCGGCGTTCCCGAACCGGGCTCCGCGGCGTAGAATACAGGGATTCACGTCGTTCGCCCCGAGCCCGCCGCGCATGTCCACCGACGCCCCCGCTCCCCCCGAGACGCTTTCCGACGCCGCCGGGGGCGCCATGGCCGACGGCGCCATGGCCGACGGCGGGGACTACACGTCCGATCAGATCCGCCACCTGCAGGGCATCGAGGGCATCCGCCTGCGGCCGGCGATGTATATTGGCGGAACGGACGCGATCGGGCTGCATCACCTGGTCTATGAACTTGTCGACAACGTCATCGACGAGTTTTCCAATCAGCACGCCAGCGCCTGCCTGGTGAAGATCAACGCGGACGGCTCCGTCACCGTCTCCGACGACGGCCGCGGCATCCCCGTCGCCGAAACCGAAGCCCTCGGCGGCCGCAGCGCTTTAGAAGTCGTCTTCACCGAACTGCACGCCGGCGGCAAGTTCGACCGCACCAGCGGTTATACGACCGGCACCGGCGGCCTGCACGGCATCGGCATCACCGCCGTCAACGCCTGCGCCGAATGGCTCGAAGCCGAAGTCCGACGCGACGGGCACCGCTGGACCATGGAGTTCAAAAAGGGCCAGCTCACCCAGCCGCTTAAAAAGCTCGGCGCCGCGGGCGACACCGGCACCACGGTCACCTTCAAACCGGACGCCACGATCTTCGGGGACACCGACGTCTCCTACGAAACGTTGCACCGCCGCCTCCGCGACGCCGCCTTCCTCAACGCCGGATTAAAGACGGCGATCGAGGACGAACGCACCGACCAGTCCGAGGAGTTCTGCTACGAAGACGGCCTGACGGAGTTCGTGCAATATCTGAACCGCACGGAGACGCCGCTGTTCCCGCAGGTGATCCGCTGCATCGGCGAAATCACCGTGGGCGAGGAGCAAAACGCCGCCCAGCTGATCGGCGTCGACGTCGCCTTCCAATATCACGCCGGGTTCGCGGAGCAGGTCCGCTGCTACGGCAACGGGATCTATAACAGCGAGGGCGGCTTTCACCTGTCCGGCTTCAAAACCGCCCTCACCCGCACGCTGAACGCCTACGGCAAGCGCGTCAACGCGTTTAAAGATATCGTTCCGCAGGGCGACGACTTCCGCGAAGGCCTCGCCGGGGTGGTCACCGTCCGCCTGCCGGACCCCAAGTTCCTCGCCCAGAACAAGGTCAAACTGCTCAACAACGAGGCCGAGGGCGCCGTCAACAGCGTCGTGGGCGAGCAATTGGCGAAGTATCTGGAGGAGCACCCGGACATCGCCAAGGTGATCCTGCAAAAGGCGATGAAAGCCGCGGAGGCCCGCGAGGCGGCGAAAAAGGCCCGCGAAATGGTCCGCCGCAAAGGCGCCCTGACCACCGGCGGGTTGCCTGAAAAACTCCGCGACTGTCGCAGCCGGGAACTGGAGAATACGGAACTCTATCTGGTCGAAGGCGACTCCGCCGGCGGCTCCGCCGACACCGGCCGCGACAGCGAAACGCAGGCGATCCTGCCGCTGCGGGGCAAGATCCTGAACGTGGAAAAGGCCCAGCTCGTTAAGGTTCTCGACAACAACGAGATCAGCAACATCTTCAAGGCGGTGGGCGTGCCCCCGCAGGCGGGCGACGAGGAGGTCCGCAAGCGCCGTTACGGCCGCATTATTTTGATGTGCGACGCCGATATCGACGGCTCCCACATTCGCACGTTGATCCTGACGTTCCTGTTCCGTCACCTCCGCGAACTGGTGCGGTGCGGGGCGATCTATATCGCCCAGCCGCCGTTGTATCGGGTGACGAAAAAGGGCTCCAAAGCCGCGCCGCGGTACGTGTTGACGCACGAGGAAATGCAAACCGAGCTGGCCGAACTGGGCCGCGACGGCACGACGTTGACCGTCAACAAGGACGGTTTCAAGTTCGCCGACGACGCCCTCGCCCGTCTCGCGGGCTTGTTGAGCAAGCTGGAAGAGCCGTTGGAAACGCTCGAACGTCGCGGCGTCGATTTCCGCCTGCTGGTCCGCGAACAACTGCTTGGCGCCGACGAGCAGGGCCGCGGCGGTCAATTGCCCCGCTTTCGGGTGACGATCGGCTCCGACGAACATTGGCTCGCCGATAAAACCGCCCTCGACGCCTTCCTCGCCGAACGTCAGCCCCCCGCCCCGCAGACTGACGACGCCCGAGCCGACGACGCCCAAGCCGAAGCCGACGACGCCGACGACTCGTCGTCGGACGCCGCCCCCGCCTTCACGGTCACCGACCTGCACGAGATCCGCGGCATCAACGAGGCCCTGGGCGCACTGAAAGGACTGGGCGTGGACCCGCGGGACCTGACCCCCGAGGGATTGAAGAACGGCGAGGTGGTGCGCCCGTTCGTCGTCCGCCACAAAAGCGGCGAAGACGGCCTCGAAAGCCTGCGGGAACTGCTTCCCAAGCTCCGCGAACTGGGTGAACGCGGTTTGGCGGTGGTGCGATTTAAGGGTCTGGGCGAAATGGACCCCGAAGAATTATGGACGACCGCGATGAACCCGGAAACCCGCACGCTGATGCAGGTCACGATGGCCGACGCCAGCGGCGCCGACGAGATCTTCCGCATCCTGATGGGCGACGCCGTCGAGCCCCGCCGCGAGTTTATCGAGAAGCACGCGCTCGAAGCCCGCGACCTCGACGTGTGAGCGCGTCGGTCGGGCGCACGATCCCGCCGCTACGGATCGACGCGGTTCGTGCTCCGAAGCGGTTTCAATATCAACCCGACGCGTCAGCGAGGGCGTCGGCCGCAGGCCGGCGTGCTGCGCACGCCGGCTCCCTCGCTGACGCGTCGGGTTCGTGCCAAACCGTTTTGAAACGGCTTCAAAACGATCGGCCGCTGGTCAAGCGATGTAGCCGCTGCTACATTCCCCGGCGACGCGCGTGCGTCGGCGCCCCCGCCCGGCTGTTTCCCGGCTTCTCCTCCCGCTGAGACCCGAGTTTCGTGACGACCGCGACCCGCTTCGCCCCCGCCGTGCTGTTGCTGGCCGTGACCCAGTTCGCCGTCGCGGGGCTGGCCGTCGCGGGGCTGGCCGTCGCCGGGTTGCTGGCGGTCACGGGGTTGGCTGGTTGCGGGAACTTGACCGACGCCGCCGGCACGCCGTCCGCCGACCGCACGGGGCCGGTGCGGGTCGTGGCGACGACCGGGATGGTCGCCGATCTCGTCCGCAACGTCGGCGGGGAACATGTCGCGGTGACGCAGATGCTCGGCCCCGGCGTCGACCCGCACCTGTATAAAGCCACGCGGGACGACGTGCGATTGCTCAGCGGGGCGGAGATGGTCTTTTATTCGGGTTTGATGCTGGAGGGAAAGATGTCCGACGTGCTGGTTCGGATGGCCCGTTCGCGACCGGTGATCGCGGTGACGGAAGCGATCGACCCGGCGCTGCTGTTGGCGCCGGAGGGGATGGGGGGGCACGACGATCCGCATGTCTGGATGGACGTCTCCGCCTGGTCGGCCTGCGTGGGAGCCGTCGAACAGGCGTTGACGGAGTTCGATCCCGCCCACGCCGAAGCGTTCGCCGCCAACGCCGAGGCATATCGGAACCGTCTGGCGGACCTGCACGCCTACGGCCGACAGATCGTCGCCACGATCCCCGCGGCCCAGCGCGTGTTGGTCACCTCGCACGACGCCTTCAATTATCTGGGCCGGGCCTACGGATTGGACGTGCAGGGGGTCCAGGGGCTGTCGACGGAGTCCGAGGCGGGTCTGCGGCGGGTCTCCGCACTGGTCGATCTGCTCGTGGAAAAGAACGTGAAGGCCGTGTTCGTGGAGACCAGCGTGCCCCGCAAAAGTATCGAATCACTCATCGAGGGGCGCAGGCCCGGGGCCGCACGGTCGCCGTGGGCGGCGAATTATTCTCCGACGCGATGGGGCCGGCGAACACGTATGAAGGCACCTACGTCGGCATGTTGGATCATAACCTGACGGTCCTCACCCGGGCGCTGGGCGGGCAGGCCCCGGCCCGCGGCTTCGGCGGCCGGCTATCCGAATGAGCGCCTCGCCCCCGCAAGCCGCCGCGTCGTCCGCCCCGGCGTCGCCCGCCGATGCGTCGTCCGCCGATGCGTCGTCCGCTGATGCGTCTTCAGGGCGGCCCGCCGGGCCGCCGCCGCTGTCGGTGCGGGATCTGACGGTCGCCTACGACCGCAAACCGGTGATCTGGGACGTGCGGATGACGGCGCCGGCCGGGGCGCTGGTGGCGGTGGTCGGACCGAACGGCGCCGGCAAGAGCACGTTATTAAAAGCGGCGATGAACCTGATCCCGCGAGCCAGCGGGCGGGTGGAGTTCTTCGGCGAATCGTACAAACAGGTCCGCGGACGGGTCGGTTACGTCCCGCAGCGGGAGAGCGTGGACTGGGACTTCCCCACCGACGCCCTGGACGTGGTCACGATGGGCCTGTATCGGGAGATCGGCTGGTGCCGGCCGGTGCGGCGCCGGCACCGCGAACGGGCGCTGGCGGCGTTGGAGCGCGTCGGCGTCGCGGATCTGGCCCACCGGCAGATCAGCCAACTCTCCGGCGGCCAACAGCAACGCACGTTCCTCGCCCGGGCGTTGGTGCAGGACGCGGATTTATATTTGATGGACGAACCCTTCGCCGCGGTCGACGCCGCCACGGAAAAGGCCATCGTGGAACTGCTCGAGGAGATGAAGTCCCGCGGCCGGACCGCGGTCGTGATTCACCACGACCTGCAAACGGTGCCGGAGTACTTTGATCACGTCGTCTTATTGAACATGCGGGTCGTCGCCCAGGGGCCGGTGGAGACGACCTTCACCGCGGAAAACCTGCAAAGGACGTACGGCGGCCGGCTGTCGGCCCTCGGGGGCTTCGCCGCGGCGCCGGCGGGAGTCGTGCGGTGACCGGCGCGACCGTCCTGTCCCGCCCGTCTCGTCGCTCCGGCGTGCTGTGGCTCACCGCGGCGTTGTGGCTCGCCGCGGCGCTGTGGGCGTCGGCGGGCGTGGCGTGGGCGGGGGAGAATCTGGATCGCCCGGCGCCGGTGCGGGGGTCGATCGCGGATCGGTCGGCGGAGTGGCCGACGGGGGCGGAGGTCCGGCGGGTGGCGTTGTTGGAGGATTACAACGTCCGCGTGGTGACGCTCGGCACGACGCTGCTGGGCGCCGCCGCGGGGCTGGTCGGCAGCTTCACGCTGTTGCGGAAACGGGCGCTGGTGGGCGATGCGATCAGCCACGCCACGCTGCCGGGGCTGGCGGCGGCGTTTCTGGTCGCGGAGGCGCTGGGGGCGAACGGAAAATCGCTGGGTGCGCTGCACGTCGGGGCGGCGGTCAGCGGGTTGTTGGGCGCCGCCGCGATGCTCGCGTTGGTGCGAACGACGCGGTTGAAGGAGGACGCGGCGCTGTGCGCGACCCTCAGCGTGTTCTTCGGCGCCGGCGTGTCGCTGTTGGGCGTGGTCCAGCAGATGCCCGCCGGGCACTCCGCGGGGCTGGAGTCCTTCATCTACGGCAAAACGGCCTCGATGGGGCGGGCCGACGTGCAGTTCATCGCGGGGGCCGCGGCGGTCTGCGGGGCGATCTGCCTGGCGCTGTTCAAGGAGCTCAAACTGCTCTGTTTCGACGACGGATTCGCCGGCTCCCGGGGCTTTCCGACGCTCGCCTTGGACGCGACGCTGATGGCGACGGTGGTGGCCGTCACCATCGTCGGCCAGCAGGCGGTCGGGCTGATTCTGGTCGTCGCCCTGCTGATCACCCCGGCGGCGGCGGCGCGGTTCTGGACCGACCGCCTCGGCCCGATGGCGGCGGCGTCCGCGGGCATCGGCGCCGTCGGGTGCTACCTTGGCGCCGGCGCCAGCGCGCTGTTCTCCAAGCTGCCCTCCGGCCCGATGATCGTGCTGGCCTGCGCCGCGATCTTCGGGCTGAGCCTCGTGTGCGGGTCCTCCCGCGGCCTGCTCGTGCGGGCTCGGCGGCGGGCGCTGCTGAACCGCGCCGTCGACCGCCAACGCCTGCTCCTCGCCCTGTTTCAACCGCACCTCCCCGAACCTGAAGGGGAGGGCGAAGAGCGATTGGCGGGCCGACTGGCGGACCGACTCGGCTGGTCGCGGGGACGGTTGCGGCGGGCGGTGCGACGGGCGGCGGATTTGGTCGAAGCGGCCCCGGCTGGGGTGAACGACCGGGGGGCGGGCGGCGGGCTGCGGCTGACCGGCGACGGGACGGCGGAGGCGGCCCGGCTCGTGCGGCAGCGGCGGCTTTGGGAGCTGTATCTCGAAACGCATCCGGAGGCGGCGTCCGGCCGGGTCGACCGCGTCGCCGCCGTGGAGGACGTGTTGGAGCCGGACGTGGTGGCCGACCTCACGGCGCTGCTGGACGGCCCCGCGGGCTCCCCGGCGCCCTCCCCGGCGGGCTCCCCGGCGGGCCCTCCCCGCGGGGCGGCGCGATGAGCGATTGGACCTGGGATCTGGACGGCTGGATCGTGCTGACCGGGGCGTTGTGCGCGGTCTCCGCGGCGCTGCTGGGCAACTTCCTGGTGCTCCGCCGGATGACGTTGCTGGGCGACGCGATCGCGCACGGCGTGCTGCCGGGGGTGGCGGCGGCGTTCTTCCTCACCGGCTCGCGCAACAGCCTGCCGATGTTCCTGGGGGCGGCCGTCTTCGGGCTGCTCACCACCGTGCTGACCGCTTGGATTCGCCGGGCCGGCCGGGTGAACGAGGGCGCCGCGATGGGCGTGGTGTTCACCTCGCTGTTCGCCCTGGGCCTGGTGATGATCGTGCAGGCGGCCGACCGCGTGGACCTCGACCCCGGCTGCGTGCTGTACGGGGCGATCGAACTGACCCCGCTGGACGTCCGCCCGCTCTCCGCCTTCGGACTCACCGTGCAGGTCCCGCGGGCGGCGCTGACGCTGGGCGTCGTCACGGTCCTCAACGCCCTGTTCGTCCTGCTGTTCTTCAAGGAATTGAAGCTCAGTTCGTTCGACCCGGCCCTGTCCACCGCCGCCGGCTTCCCCGCCGGGGCGATCCACGTGACGCTGATGGTGTTGGTCGCCCTGACCACCGTGGCGAGCTTCGAGTCCGTCGGCAGTCTGCTGGTCGTGGCGATGTTCGTGGCCCCGCCCGCCGCGGCGTATCTGGTGGTCGATCGGCTGGCCCCGATGGTCTGGCTGGGGGTGGCGTTCGCGGCGACGTCCGCGGCGTTGGGGCACGCCTCGGCCCTCGCCGTGCCCGCTTGGTTCGGCTATCGCAGCACCACGACCGCCGGGATGATGGCGGTCGTCGCCGGGGCGATCCTGCTGGCCTGCGTGCTCTTCAGTCCCCGGCACGGCGTGCTCGTGCGGGCGGTGCGGCGGCGGGCGCTGGCCGTCCGCGTGCTGGCCGACGACGTCACCGCCCTGCTGCATCGCCTGAACGAACCGGCCGACGGGGAACCGTCTGACGGGGAACCGCTTGATGGGGATCCGGCCGATGCGAAGCCCGTCGATCCGGAGACGCTGCGGCGGACGCTGTCCGCGGGCCGCACGTCCTTCGCCCTCGCCCTGCGTCGACTGCGGCGGGGCGGGTTGATCCGCACCGACGACCGCGGCGTCACGCTGACGGTTGCCGGTGACCGGTGACCGGTGACCGAGGTCCAGTTGAGACCGACGCACTCGCTGGGGACGGACGTCGCTGGGGACAGACGTCGCTTGCGGTTTCGCGGCGCTCCGACGTGATTGGGCGCCGCGAAACCGCAAGCGTTCGTCGAAGGCGCAAACCTCCTTTTGACGCTCAGCAGCCCGCCTCCGCCGCAGCGTTGGTCTCCGCGGCGTCGCCCGTCTTCGCCGCGCTCGTCTTCGCGTCGCCCGTCTTCGCCGCGGCGGTGTAGCGGCGCATCGCGGCGAGGGTTTCGGGGCTGACGTGGTGTTCGATCCCCTCGGCGTCCGCCTGGGCGACGGCGTCGGGCACGCCCAGGGCGTGCAAGAACCGCAGCACCACGGCGTGCCGGGCGCGGCAGGCGGCGGCCAGGGCGGTTCCGGCGGGGGTGAGGGTGACCGGCGCCCGCGGGGCGGTCTCCGCCAACCCGTCCCGCACCAATCGGCCGACGGTCCGGGTGACGGTGACGTGGCTGACCGAAAACCGCTCCGCCAACTGCGAGACCCGGCACTCGCCCCGCAGGCGGATCAGGTCGTCCACAGCTTCGACGTAGTCCTCCGCGACCTCCGTGGCGTGATCCCGCCGCGTCCGCCGATGCCGATGCGGCGCCGCCCCGCTCGACGGCACGGCGTTCGACGAAGCGGCGGCGGGGACGGACGCGGTCACGCCGCACAGGATATCCGCCCGCCGCCCGGCCCGCCCCCGTTCCGCCGTCCTCCGGCGTTCACGGGGGCGACGACGGCTCACCGGGCCGGCGGAGGGCGGCGGTGACCGCGGCGGCGAGTTCCACGATCACCGGGACCGCCACGCTGTTGCCGCACTGTTTTCGCAACGCCCGCGGGCTCGTCGCGTCGTCCCGGAACGTCTCCGGGAAGCCCTGCAATCGCAGCAGTTCGCGGCCGGTCGGGCGGCGCTCGCCGTTGACCAGCAGATAGCTGTGGCTGGCGTTCGCCCGCAGTGCGCAGCTGTGCGGGTGCTGGCCGATGTGGCCGCCCTTGTTCTCGTGCCAGATCGACGGCCGCATCGGCGTGCCGCCCTGCTCCGCCAACCGGGCGAGGCGTTTGTCGCGGATGTACGTCCGTCCCGCGGTCGCGTTCCGGCACGTCCGCGTCCGGCTGCAACACGTCCGCCAAGTCCGCCCGCTCCGGGTACGGCGTCGGCCAACGGAAGGCGTTCGCTCCCGGCAGGTCGTTCCGCAGGGCGACGAGGAAGGTCCGTTCCCGCGTCTGGGCGACGCCGTAATCCAGGGCGTTCAGCACCGAGACGTGCGACCGTATAGCCCAGGTCCTCCAGCGTGCGGACCACCGTGGCGCAGGTGCGACCGCCGTCGTGGGTGCGGAACTGTTTGACGTTCTCCAGCGCCGCCGCGGCCGGGTGGTGATGTTCGAGCAAACGGGCGACGTCGAAGAACAGCGTGCCGCGGGTGTCCTCGAACCCCCGCCGCTTGCCCGATGATGCTGAACGGCTGGCAGGGGAAGCCGCCCAGCAGCACGTCGTGCTCCGGCACGTCGGCGGCGTCGATCTGCGTGAGGTCGCCGCGGGGACGTTCGCCGAAGTTCGCCTCGTAGGCGTCTGCCGGCGACGGCGTCGATCTCCGAGGTGAACACGCACTCGCCCGCCCGTCGCCTCGAACCCCAGCCGGAACCCGCCGATGCCCGCGAACAGATCGATGAACCGCAACCGCGGCCCGAGCGCGGAGACGTGGGCCGTCCGCTTGCCCGTCCCCGCGAGAGCCGTCGCCCGCCGGTCCCGGGCCGGTCCGGCGGACCAGCAGCGCCCCGCCGGCGGTCAGCCCGTTGCGGGCGTCCCACGCCGCCAATGCGGGCGCCCGGGCCGATTCCGTCCGTAAGCGGTGCGTCCACCGCCGTCGCGTCCGCCACCGTCGCGTGCCGAGGCGCAGGCGTCGTCGTCGGTGGGAAGCTCGATCCGCACCATCGCGGGGCCGGGGCATCGGACCTGCAGACGCGGACCTGTCCCGACGGCCCGACGCCGCAGCGCGTCCAGCGGCAGCGCGCGGCCCGGGCGTGGGCGGTCGGTCAGGGGGATCGTCGCGTACCGCGGGGTCATCGGATGCTGCGTGTGCTCCCGAATCAGGTTCGTTCCTCGTCCCGCCCCCCGTTGCGCCCGTGGCCGATCCCGTCGCCCCCGCCGTGCGGAGCGCCGTCATGCGGGCGGTGCGGAGCGAAGAACACCGGGCCGGAGGTCGTCGTGCGGAAACTGGCCCATCGACTGGGCTACCGGTTCCGACTGCACCGCCGGGACCTGCCGGGCTCGCCGGACCTCGTCTTTCCCGGCCGTCGGAAAGTGCTGTTCGTGCACGGCTGCTTCTGGCACCGGCACCGGCAGCCGGACGGCCGGGAGCCGGCCTGCCGCCGCGGCCGTAGCATGCCGGCGAGTCGCACGGGACGTACTGGGAGGCGAAGTTCGCCCGCAACGTCCGCCGCGATCGGCGGAGCCCAGCAGGCCCTGCGAGCCGACGGGTGGGGCGTGATGGTGGTGTGGGAGTGCCACGCGCCCGCCGTGCGGGACCGGCTGGCCGGTCGGCTGCGGCGGTTCCTCGGTCCGCCCGGCAGCCCGACGAACGCCGGTGCAAGCAAAGCCGGGGCCGAACCCGGTACGAATCAGCGGGCTGAATCCCGGACGCCCCGACGGGGCGAGCCCTGAACCGGTCGGGCGAATCCCGGGCGAGCGCCGTCGGCTGTTCCTCCCGGACGCGGCGCCGACAATCCCGCCGCCATGACCGCCCCCGCCGCCCCCGCCGCTCGCCGCCGCCGGCCCCGCCCCGATCGGGGCGCCGGGCGAGGCGGGGCTCGCGCGGCTCGCCGCCGCGTTGGAGCGGGTCGCGGACCTCGCGGAACGGGCCGAGTCGCCGGAGGCGATCGCTCGAAACGGGCGTCGAACTGACCTGCGAACTGACCGGCTGGCCGCTCGGGCCACGTCGTCCTGCCGACCCGGCGGGGCGCCCGACGGGGAACGCAAACGAGGGCGGGCCGCCGCGGGACACGAACATCTGGCACCTGCCGCGGCGGCGGCCTCGGACGAGGGGGCGGCGCTGGACGGGCTGCTGGCGACCGCTCGGCCCCGGCCCGCTGCCGGGCGGGGCGGCCCGCAGGCGCCCACCGCCGCCGGCCGGGCCTTCGCCAGCGCCCGCCCCGTCTGGCGGGCGCTGCCGGATCGGCGGCGGCCACTCGCGACGGGGCCGACGCCGACGCCACGACGCCGGCCGTCCGGGCGGCGTTGGCGGACGCGGGGCTGCGGGGCGGCGTTCGCGGTGCCGGTCGGTCGTCCGCGGGGCGGTCGCCGCGGTGTGCGAGTTCTTCACCCCCCGTCCCCCGCCCGGCGAAGAGCCCGACGCGGCGGAGCCGGCGGCGGCGGAGATCTGGGACGAGGGACCGCGGCCGGGCGGCGGGCGAGACCGCGGAGCGGAGCGGCGGTGGCGGCGGCGGTCGGGCGGCAGTGGCCGCGGCGCTGACCTGATCCGCACCGCGGCGACATTGGCTGCCCGTCGCGGACGACTTGAACGACCTGTTCGAGACCGCCGCCGCCGGCGTCGTGCTGTGGAGCGGGACGGCACGATCCGCCGCTCAACCGGGCGTTCGCGCAATCGCTGGGCCGCCCCCCCGGGCGCTGGCCGGCCGGCCGATCGCGGAGTTCTCTCGCCCCCGGCGGTCGCGGCGGCGGGCCGCTGCTGGCCGGCGGCGGCTCCGGCCGGCCGCTGCTGGGGCACGAGGCGGACTTCCTCACCCTCCGCGGCGGACCGGAGCCCGGCGGTGGGTTGGCACGGGGCGGCGGGCAGGTGCGCACGCTGCTGATCGACGCCGACGCCCGTCGTCCCCGCCGCCCGCGGCCCCGGCGGACGCCATCGCCCCGCCGCCGGGGCGGCGGCGGCGTTCGGCGGCGAACCCGGCCGACCCCGCCGCCGGCGTCGGCCGGTGCTGCGGTGCTTCACCCGGGACGTCACCGCCCGCCGCCAGCGGCGAACAGGACCGCAACCGCCTCGCGGAGATCGTCCGCGCCACGCCGGACGCGGTCAGTCTCCAAGGACCTGGCGCGGCGTCCTGCACACGTGGAACGAGGGGGCCGTCCGCATGTACGGCTTCTCCGCGGAGCAGCCCTGGGGCAAACCGCCGCGGAGCTCGGGCGTCGTCCCGCGGGAGCGGGTCGACGAGGACCGCCGCCTGATGGCCACCGCCGCCGCCGGCCGCCGGGTCGAGCAGTTCCAAACCAAGCGGGTGCAGGCGAACGGCACGCGGATCGACGTCAGCCTGACCGTCGGGCCGGTGCGGGACGCCGCCGGCCGCATCGTCGGGGCGGCGTTCGTCGGCCCGGGACATCACCGGCCAGAAGCGGGCCGCCGAAGAGCTCGAACGCGCCACCAGCCGGGCGGAGCAGGCCAGCCGGGCGAAAACGGAGTTCCTCGCGAACGTCTCGCACGAACTCCGCACCCCCATGAGCGCCATCCTGGGGTTCACCGAACTGGCCTGCGACGAGGCCCTGCCCCCGCACGTGCTGGACTGGCTGGGCACCGTCCGGGAAAGCGCCGACCACCTGCTGGCGCTGCTGAACGAGATCCTCGACTTCTCCCGCATCGAGAGCCGCCGGTTCGAACTGGACCCCGTCCCCTTCTCCCCGCGGGAGGTGGTCGAGGAAACCGTCCGCAGCCTTGGCCCGCCAGCGCCGACCGCAAAGGGTCTGGAACTGACCGGCTCGGTCGGCCGCGGCGTGCCGGACGCCCTCACCGGCGACCCGGTCCGGCTGCGGCAGATCCTCACGAACCTCGCCGGCAACGCGGTCAAGTTCACCGACCGCGGCCGCGTCGCCGTGCGGATCGAACGCGACGGGACGGCCGCGGCGACGTGCCGGGCCCGGAGCGCCGGCGACCGGCGAGTCCGTGCGGTTGCACCTCACCGTGCGGGACACCGGCCCCGGCATCGCCGCCGCGGACCGCGAACGCGTCTTCCAACCCTTCGCCCAGGCGGACAACACCGCCACCCGCAAGCACGGCGGGACCGGGCTGGGGCTGTCCATCACGCACCGCCTGGTCGGGCCTGATGGGCGGCGCGATCTGGATGGAAAGCGTGTCGGCGGACGACGTTCCGGTAAGCCGCGACCGAGGGGCGCGCACGACCCGGCGATGCGGCTCACGGGGTCGTCGCGGCTCACGGGGCTCTGTCGCGGCTCACGGGGGCTAGGCGACCGGCACGACGTTTCACGTGACGCTGACGCTGCCGGCGGCGGACGCGGGGTCGGTCTCGGTGGAGGGCACCGCGGCGGACGTGCCCGGGGCAGCTGGCCCCCAAGCTGCGGGGCCTGCCGGTGTTGGTGGTGGACGCCAGCCCGGAGAACCGCCGACTGCTGTGCGAGGCGTTGGAAAGCTGGCAGATGGCGCCCGGTCGCCGCCGCCACCGCGCCGAGAGCCGCCGACCTGGTCGCCGCCGCCGCCGCCCGCGGGCACGCCTTCCCGCTGGTGCTGGCCGACGTCGCCCTCGCCGGCCTGCCCGCCAACGGCCGACGCCGGCGGCCCCAGGAACGGCTCGGGCAACGGCGGAGGGGCGGGCGGCGAAGGGCGGGCGGCGAACCCGCTCGCCGGCCGGGGCTGGTGGCCGAAGCGGCGGCGGCGGGCGGGACCGGCGTGGTGCTGGTCACCGCCGACGGCCGCCGCCGCCGCCGCGCCGAACTGGACGCCCCCGGCGTGGCCGGGGCGGTCGAAAAGCCCGATCGCCCGCAGCGAACTGCTGGACACGATCGTCGCCGCCCTGGGCGCCGAGCCGGTCGACGACGGCCCGGCGCGGCAAGCCCCGGTCCGTCACCCCCGCCGCCCAGGCCGCTCGGTTGCGGGTGCTGCTGGTGGAAGACACCGCCGCCAACCGCAAAGTCATCACCGCGGTGCTGGCGAAGCGGCGGCCACAACGTGACGGTCGCCGTCAACGGCCGGGCCGGCGTGGACACCTTCACCCGCGCCCTCGACGCCGCCGCCGATCGCACCGCCGCCGGCAAGCCCCCGGTTCATAAGAAGGCCGTCGGCGGCCGGCTCGGCGGGTTCGACGTCGTCCTGATGGACGTGCAGATGCCGGTGCTGGACGGCTTGCGGGCGACCGCGGAGATCCGCCGCATCGAACGGGCCCGCGGCCTGCCGTCGCACCCCCGTGCTCGCCCTCACCGCCCACGCCCTCAAAGGCGACCGCGAACGCTGCCTGGAGGCCGGCATGGACGGCTACCTGTCCAAGCCGATCGACGTGCACGAACTGATCGGCGCCCTCGAACGCCACGCCCGCCGCGCCCGCCGCACCGCCGCCCCACCCGGAGCATCCATGGTCCGTCCCATCTCCGCGACTCCCCAAAGTCCCGCGGATTCGCCCGCACGGGAGTCAGTGGGAGTCCGTGGGGAGTCAAATGGAGTTGCGAACGAGCTTCCGGAGACGGAGTTCGACTTTCCCGTCATGGACGACGACAGCGTGGCCGGCGACGGCGTGGCCGGCGACGGCTCGGGCGGGAGCCCGGGCGTGGAGGAACCGGACGAGGACGGGCCGGCGGTGTTCAATCGGTCGGCGGCGCTGGCCCGCATGGGCGGGGACAGCGGCCTGCTGGCGGAGATCGCGGGGCTGTTCGCCGAGGACGCCCCGCCGTTGTGCCGCACCTTCCGCGACGCCGCCGAGGCCGGCGACGCGGAGGCCGCTCGGGTGGCGGCGCACACGCTGAAGGGCATTTGCGCCACGGTGGGCGGGGACCGGGCGAAGGCCGCCGCCGGCGCCGCCGAAGCCGCCGCCGTCGCCCACGTGGACGACGCCCTGATGCACGGCCGCGACCCCGCCGCGCTCCCCCCCGCGAACGTCGCCGACCTCCCCCCCGCCGGCGCCGCCCTCACCGCCGCCGTCCGCCAACTCGCCGCCGCCCTCACCGAAGCCTTCCTCACCCGGTGAGGGGCCTGACGCGAGCAACCGAGCGACGTAACATCATGTCCGTCAGCACCATCCGTTCAATCTCCGGTAAGTAGGCCGACACATTGCTTATCAAGTAAAAGGCTTATCAAGTAAAAGTGCCGCGTACTTACCGGTCGACTCCTGTAGCCGCCGGTCGGCCGGCGCGGCGGCTTCTTCACCGGGCGCCAGGGAATGGGGGGCGGCACGTGATGATGCGCCGCGACGGATCAACAACAGACATGCAGCCAGCGATGAACAAGACGACGACAAAGCGGATGTTCAAAGCGATCCAAGATCGCGACGTCGCGATCTTGGAAGGCCTACTCGACGAGCACGCCGACGCCATCGAGACGTTTGGCGAACACAACCGAAACGTTCGCGACAAGACGCCGCTGATGTTCGCGATGCAGTGTTCCGATCTGGAACTCGCCCACTCGCTACTAGATCGCGGCGCCGACGCGACGGCGAAAATGGCGGGCGGCCCTCGCCATTCCGTTTTGGCGTTGTGTGCGAGTTTCGCATACTGCGACGCGGACAATCATGACGGCTGGATCAAATTGGCGACACGCCTCCTCGCTGCTGGCGCCGACCCCACATCCGGCCTTTGGCCGGCGTTACATGGATTCGGGGGCAGTGTGGATCGCGCGGATCTGATTCGCCTCCTGCTCGATCGCGGCGCCGACCCCGACCGGCAACTTGGCGACTCCGGCAGCACGATCCGCGAAATGGTGGAGATCAACAGTCAACTCTATACTGGCGAAGTGCTCGCCTTCTTCGGACTGACGAATTCGGCGCAGCAGGTCAAGTAACCGGGCGGTTCTCCAGCGGCACGGCGTGCTCCCGCAGGATCTCCGCGATCTCACCGCCGGATTGGGCGGTGATCGGCAGGCCGTTCTGTTCTGGCCAAACAGGCCGGCGACCTGCCCGGTCGCCGGTGCGGTTGGCGCTCGTAACGCCTTGACCGGCAATCAGTTCGGACGAGATGGGTCCCGCTCCCGGGTTGGGTAGAGGCCGCGTGTTCACGCGGCCGCCGCCCCCAACCGAGCGAACCCCCATGACCGATCCCAAACCGCCTGAGCCGCCCGTTCCCGAGCCGCCCATTCCCGAACCGCTGACGGAGCGCATCGCTGATTGGCGGCCGCCCCGTGAGGCGGTCGACGCCGTCGCCCGGGTGGTCCGCGGCGTGGCATTGTGCGGCCCGACCTCCCGCAACGGCTACGTCTATCCCGAGCCGGTGCTGCGGGCCGCCGCTCCGCTGTACGAGGGGGCGCCGGTCTTTCTCGATCACGCTCCGGCGCCCCCCGCCGGTTCTGCGATCAGTCGCCCGTTCGAACGCGGTCGCAGCGCCCGGGACTTCGTCGGCAGCGTGCGGGACGTGCGATTTGAAGAGGGCCGGTTGCGGGGCGACGTGGCGGCTTTGGACACCGAAGCCGGCCGCACGTTTCTGGCGCTCGCCGCCGGCGACGCCGCCGGGGCCGCCCCGCAGGTCGGGATGAGCCACGTGGTGCTCGCCGAACGCACCGCCGACGGCTCCGACGTCACCGCGATTCGCGAGGTGCTGTCCGTGGACGCCGTCGCCTTCCCCGCGACCGTCTCCGCGGCTTCGAGAGTCAATGTCTCCCGGTCTCGGAGACACGAGCGGAGACAACGACTCCGTCAGTCTTGCGGGAGGAGCTCTGCGGAGGCTCGGTCGGAACTCGCTCGGTTGCGGGAGGAACGGGCGCGGCGGGCGGCGGCGGACGCGGCGGTGGAGGAGGTCGGGTCTGCCGGAGTGGGCGGCGACGACGGCGTTCCGTCGGGCGTTGGCCGCCGCCGCGACCGACGCCGACCGCCGCGCCCTCGCCGAGGACCGCGTCGCCGTGATTGAACGTCTCCGCGTCGTCCGCCCGCCGTTCGACGCCGTTTCCAGCGCGTTCCTCGCCGGCCCCGCCGCGGACCGTTCCCCCGTCGCCGGACCGGTGAGTCGGTCGCGGCCGGCGGCGGCGGGGCCGGACCCCGCGGCGCTGCTCGTCCGGGCCGTCCGCGGGGCCTGACGCCCGGGGCCGTCCCTCGGCGTCGCTTCATCGTTTCCGATCTCTCCCTTCAAACCCCGATCAAGAGGTTTCGATCATGTCTGTTCTCACGTACCGCACCGGCCCGACGCAGTTGGTGCGGGTGCCGAGCGACCCGGCGTTCGCGATTCGTCCCGGGATGCTGGTGGGCCTGTTCAACGGGACGCTGCGGCCGCCCTCGGGCGACGCCGTGGTCCGGCGACGCCGCCACCACCCGGGCGCTGTTCGCGGAGGTGTTCGTGGGCGTGGCCCACTCCGCCGCCGACGCCGGCGAGAGCGTCGCGGTGTCCGTGGACGTCAGCCCGCTGTCGATTTACGCCCCGGCGCTGGAGCCGGGCGGGTGCGGCGTTCGGGACGCCGCTGGCCCCCGCCGATCGGCGGGGCGAACTGTCCGACGAGCGGCTCGCCGCGGTCGGGGACCGGGAGGGGGCGATCGGGCTGGCGATGGAGACCGTCGCCGCCGACGCCCCCGCCGTGCGCATCGCGTTCGCCAGCGCCTACAGCCCCGCCGCCAACCACGTCCTCGCCTTCGGGCCGGCTTGACCGCCGGCCGGCCTGATCCCGGCCCGGCCTGATCGAGCCGGCGTCGACTTTTCGATCCGCTCTTCGATCTCGCTTATTTCTCCTCCTATCACACCCACGTTTTAATGATGCAACGCACCGACTTGGCCGGGCTGATCGACTCCCTCGGCCCCGCCGCTTTTTATGAGAAGACCCGCGACCTGCTGGCCGCCGGCACGCTGTCGCCGGACGACTTTCAGCCTCCGCCGCCTCGCCGAGGCGTGCGGGGTGTTTGGGGGAACGGGCGCCGGGAACCGGCGATCGCAGCGTGAGCGACGGTCTCGCCGCGCTGCGGGAGGCCGCGGCCGGCTCGAACGGGCGCCGGACCGGGCGCCGCTGGACCTGCTCCGTGAGGATCGGCTCCGTGAGGATCGGCTCCGTGAGGATCGGCTCCGTGAAAACGCCCCCGGCGCCCGCACGGATCTGTTCCGGGTGGTCACCGCCGAGCTGCTGGCCCGCAAGGTGGCCGAGGGCTACGACGCGGCGGCGGGGCTGATCGGCGATTCGCTGGTCACCGTCGTCAAGGCGACCGGGCGGGGGGCGAAGATCGCCGGCTTCACCGCCACCGCCGGCCCCACGACGTCCCGGAGGGCCACGATTATGAGGAAAGCACCTTCGCGGAGAAGTTCGTCACCTCCGAGGAGAGCAAGAACGGCCGCATCCTGTCCGTCACGGAGGAGCTGATTCACTTCGATCAGACCGGCGAGGTCTTCCGCCGGGCGATCCGGCTGGGCGAGGGACTGCGGCAGGAGCGCGAACGCACGATCGTGCGGGCCGTCGCCGACGCGGAGCCCGGCAAACCGGTCTACCGCCCCGACGGCGTGGGCGAGGCGCTGTACGCCGCGGACGGCTCGAATCGGAACCTGATCGGCCCGGCGAACACGACCAGCCCGGACCACGCCGGCGCCGTCCCGCTGGACGACTGGGCCGCGCTGGACAGCGCCCGCGGCTACCGGGCCACCGAGGTGCTGGACGATCGGATCGACGGCGATCGCCGTCCGGTGCTGGCCCCGGCGACGCAGGTGCTCGTCCCGGAAAGCGCTGGCCGGCACGGCCCGCGGGATCGTGGAAGCGACCGAGATCCGCCGCACGGTACGACGGCGCGCGGCGTGACCACCGTCTCCGGCAACCCGCACCGGCGATTGGAGGTGCTCAGCAGCCCGTTCCTGGACGAGCTGGGCGCCGCGGGCCGGCGGGACTGGTACCTCGGCGACTTCAAAAGGCAGTTCGTCTGGACCGAGGTCTGGCCCGTCCAGACGTTCCTGCAACGCAGCGACGGCCCCGCGGCGTTCGAGCGGGACGTCGCGCTGCGGGTGAAGGCCCGCTACTTCGGCGGCGTCAGCGCCACGGACACCGCGTTCGTCACCAAGGTGCTCGGCGGCTGATTCAGGACGTCGGACGGGGGATGTCGGACGGGGGATGTCGGAGTCGGGATGTGACGCGCAGCGCTCGTTCCGACCCCGCCCCCCCGTTCGGCGTCCGCCCCGTTCGGCGTCCGCCCCGTTCGGCGTCCGCCCCGTCCCATCCCCGATCCCCAATCCGCAATCCCACATCCCCCGATGACTGCCCGAACGATGAACACCGCGACCGCCCCCTCCCCGCGTTACCGGTTGAACGCGGAGGACGTGGGGAAGATCCTCCGCGGCGCCGCGCTGGCGGCGGGCGGGGCGATCCTGGCCTTCCTCAGCAGCGAAGTGCTGCCGAACCTGGACGCCGGCGCCGCATTCGGCGGCGCCCTCGCCGCCGCCGCCGCCACCGCGCTGAACGCCCTGCGCAAATGGCTGACCGGCCCGGCGTGAGGCGCCGGCAGGCGGGTTTCCCTGTGACGTGACCGCCGCCCGGCGCGCCCGAGGGCGTGCCGGGCGGCCTCGTCTCGTGAACCGGCCCCGCGCCGGCGGCGGTGCGGACGTATGACATCTCGGACTCCCCCCGTTACCCTGCCCGCGCGATGGCCGCCGCCCCGCCCTACCCGCACGCCCCGATTGCGGAGGCGATCATCGAGATTGGCGTCCGGCCGGCGGACCGCGTGGGTCTGCCGGAGTTGGAAGCGTTGCGGGACGGGTTGTCCGTCAACTATCCGACGACCGGTTCCGCGGGCGAAAACCTGTTCCAGTTCGAGGGCGGGCCGCGTCCGTCAGCGACCGCCGGCGCCCGGCAGACGGGGTTCGTGCTGAAGGACGCCCGGGGCCGGCAGATTGTCGGGCTGCGGTACGACCGCTTCACGTTCTCCCGGCTGCACCCTTACGACCGCTGGGAGACGTTCCGCGACGAGGCCCGGCGGCTTTGGGACCTGTACCGCACCGCGCTGACGCCGCCGGAGGTGACGGACCTGTCCCTGCGGTACATCAACCAGTTCGACCTGCCCGGGGACGGGCGCCTGTCGACCTACCTGACGATCTATCCGCAGGTCCCCGGATGGGCGACCGCGGCGGCGACCGGCGCGGCTCTTGCGGTGGGAGCCGGGGCGGGGGGCGAGGTCTTCATGCAGGTCCGGCTGCCGCGGCCGGCCCTGTCGGCGACGTTGACGGTGACGGAGGCGACGGCCCCGCCCCTGCACGGGGGCGAATCGTCCGTTATCCTGGATCTCCACCTGCAACGCGATCGGCAACGCGATCGGGAGGCGCCGCAGGACGAGACGGAGCTTTGGGACCTGCTGGAAGGTTTCCGCGACTGCAAAAACGAGGCGTTCGAGAGTTTCGTCACCGACCGAGCCCGGGAGCTCTTCCAATGATCGCCGCCGAAGTGCCGCCGCCGTCGTTCTGCCGTCCCCGGCTGATTGACGAGGGGGTTCGCGTGCTGTCCGCCGGTCGGGGAGCGGCGGGCGGGCGACTGTCCGCGGCCTCATGGCGGGCGGTCGAGAACCTGGGCGGCAGTTTCGTCTGGGCGAACCGGGTGCGGCGGGCGTCGCTGGCGGCGGAGAGGGATGACGAGACGGACCTGCTCGAGTCGCTCGACCCGGATTGGGACCCCCCGCCGCTGCCGTTCGAGCCTTGGTTCACGGTGCAAACAGAGTTTGTGGAGGCGGGCGAGTTGGAATTGATCCCGCCGGACCCGGAGGACGTCGCCCTGTCGGAGAACTCCACGACCTTCCCGACCCGCCGGGACTTGGACGAGGACGGGTGGTGACGGAAAGTTTCTGGCAGACGGTCGCGGCCTCGGGATCGGGAGCCGCTGCTCGCCCAGGGGGACTGGCTTCCGAACTGCCCGGTGCCCGCGTTGCCGCAAGACTCCCGGGGGGGACCGGAACGGCGAGGCCGTGCCGCCCATCAAGGTCAAAAGGGCCGACTTGATCGTCGTCACGCAAAGTTGCGACCTGGCGAACGCGAAGGTGACGATTCGTCTCCCTCTGTCCGATCCGGCCGCTGGCCCGAGTGACCGCGATCCGCAACGGCAGTACTGGACTCTCGGGCAAGAAGGTTTGCGAACAACTCGCCACGGGAATCAGCCGAGCTTCTGCATGCTCGGTTCCCCCGACGACCCCGGGAACCCGAACGCCGCCCTGCTGGTCGACTTCCGCCAGATCGTCAGCCTGCCGACCGGCTACCTCCAACGGCACGCCCAGTCGCTGCCAGGACGCCGCCGGCTGCGGTCGCCGTATGTGGAGCATTTTTCGCAGGCGTTCGCCCGGTTCTTCATGCGGGTCGGCCTGCCGACGCCCGTGCCGCCGTTCGTCTAAAGACTGTTTCAGCCCGGCATTTTGATCAGTCCGAAGAGGGCGTCCGCGAACGCCTTTCCGATCGGAGCCATGATGCGGGCGGAGCCGAGGTAGTGGTACTCCGCGTTCGAGACGCTGTCGCGGAGCAACGTCAGTTCCCGCGGGGTGAACTCCGCGGCGTACAGCACTTCGATCGCGGCGGCGCCCTCCGCGCGGGGCGTTTCGCCCGCCTTCATCGCGGCTTCGATCGCCTTCCGCGGCTCTCGCACGGTGTCGTGCTCCCGCGTGCGGAGGGCGGCGACCTCCATGTCCCAGAACTGTTCCGTGCGCACCGCGGCGACGGTTCCCGCGAACTCCGGCAGGGCGGCCGGGGCGGCCATCGCGTCGCGGAACCCTTGATGGATGGCCGCGTACCGCCGCTGGCCCGGGCCGTAGTCGGCGACGGGGCCGCCGACGCCCAGCACGCCGATCACGACCGGCAGGTTCGGCGCCGCGAGATCCGTGCGCACGTCGCGGATGAACGTCGCCAGCAGGTCGGAATAGGCGTCGTATCCGCCGGGCTGGCCGCGGTTCGGGTAGACGTCGCCGGCGACCATGTCGTTCCAGCCCTGGAACCAGACGAAGCCGGCCAGTTCGTGACCCGCGGCGGGGTCATGGTCCGGCACGACCCGCGACACGTCCGCCAGCGTCTTCTTCACGTGCGCGATCATGCGGCGGTAGTCGCGGCCGGTGGCCTCCGCCTTCTGGGCCCGAGCCTCGTCCAGGTCCCGGCCCTGCTTGACCAGCCGTTCCCGTTCCCCCGCGTTGAACTCGTAGGGGCCGGCGCTGGGCGGACGGAAATCGGTGTGCAGGCTTTTGCCGCCCCAGGCGGTTTTGATGAGGAGAATCGGTTCGCCGAGATGCTCGTGCAGGGCGATGCCGAAGGTGAACTCCGGGCCGATCTTGGTCCCGCGGCCCTCGGCGCCAAAGCCGGCGGTGAGCTTGCCGGTGCGTTCGCCGGCCTCGTCCCGGGCGCCGCCGAGCGAGGAGATCCAGACGTCGTCCAGCACGCGGGGGGCGCCGTCGGGGCCGCGCATGGCCTCCAACAGCGGGGCGGTCTGCGGGCTCAGCGCCATCGCGTCGAAGGTGCCGGTCAGCGCGTGCCCCTGCATATTGGACTGCCCCGCGAGGATGAAGACCTTCAACGGCTCCGCGGCGGGGGAGCACGCGGCCCCGCAGGCCGCCCAGACGAGGAGGGCGGCGGAGAGGCGAGCAGTCATTGGCAATGCCATGCGATGCGGTGGCGGACGCCGCACGCTAGGCGGCGGACGGTACGGCCGCAAACGGGGCCGGCGTCCGACGGTTCGCCCACGGCTGTTTCATGCATGACCCGCTTATCCGCGATGTGAGACGGCTTGGTCCGCCAGCATGGCGATGCACACCGCCCGCTCCTCGGCGGACAGGTCGTGGCGGTGGCCGAACCGCCGCGGGCCGACCAGCGACGCCCGCCACCCGCAGAACCCGCGGCCGACCCGCAGCAGCGGGGCGCGCGGCCCGAGCGTTCCGTCCTCCACGTCCTCCGAGATCGGCCGATGCAGGTGGATCGTCGACCCCACCCAAGCCCGTCGGTCCTCCGTCAGCGGCCACGCTCCCGCCCCGCACACCTCCACCTCCGCGTCGTCGTACTCCGGGCTCCACCACCTCTGCCGCGGCAACGTCGCCAGCCACGCGCCGTTCCGGTGCAGGTCGCGCGAACCGTAATCGAATCGGCATTCCGTTCCGTCATCCCCATCCGTCCAAGACGCCGCTTCGCCCATCGTCGCCCGCACCGGGATCGGGTCGGCCCCGGCAAAGCGGATCGTGAACCGCCCGGGGCGCCAGAAGTCATGACGGAGACTGCCGCTGCCCATCGGATCCTCGGGATCGTCCCGCTCAGGGGCTGACGCCCGCCGCTCGCCCGTTTGGTTCTTGATCCCTTGTCCCTTGGAGCTTCCGCGAAGCGGCTCACGTGTTCTCCAACAACCACTGCACCGCGTGCCGCGTGAGGGCGGTGCCGTTGGCGAGGGACAGCTTGCTTTTGATGTTCTCCCGATACGTCTCGACCGTCTTCGGGGAGAGGTCCAGTTTGGCGGCGATCTGGCGGGTGGTCAGGCCCTGGCCGATCATCTCGAACACCTCCAACTCCCGGTCGGACAGGCTTTCGATGGGGCTCTTGTCGACGGCGTCGTCGTCGTTGCTGACCAAGGCGGTGGAGCATCTGGTCGCTCATCGCCGGCGACAGGTAGACCCGGCCGCCGAGCACCTGCCGGGCGGCTTCGACGATGCTGCCGGTCGCCTCCTGCTTGGAGATGAACCCCTTCGCCCCGGCCCGCAGCACGCGTTCGGCGAACAGGCTTTCGTCGTGCATGCTGGTGACCAGCATGTGCGTGTCCGGCTCGGAGGCGTGGATCTCCTTGATCAATTCGATGCCGCTCCCGTCCTTCAGACGACAGGTCGATGATGACCAGATCCGGGCGGACCTCCTTGAAGCGGGTGAAGGCCTCGGTGACGCCGTCGGCCTCGGCGACGACGTGCAGGTCCGGCTCGCGGTCCAACAGCAGCCGGAGGCCCTGACGGACGACGGGGTGATCGTCCACAATCATCACCGCCCGGGCCGAGCCGGCGGCGCCGGAGGTCGCCGGGGAGCCGCCGCTGGGAAACGCTCGGGGAGTCATTGTGGGATCGGGGGCAGGACGTGAGCAACGGGCCGTGACGACGGTTGCGATAGCCTAGGGGTAAGCGAGCGGGAGGAAAGCGTGGATGACCACCGACGCATCGGGAAGCCCCCGGGAAGCGACGGAACGGACGAGGCGACGCCGCCGGGGCTGGTTCGCGGATCGCTGCTGAGCAGTCGGGCCGGCGTCCGAACGGCGGTCGTTCAGCGACCGGCGTGATCGAGGGACGGCCGGCACGTGATCTCGCCGGTTGTCGCCGCGCGCCCCGTCCGTCTCGTCCGCGTCCCCCCGCACGGCAAAAGCGGCGTGAGGTGCGGTTGTGCAGGGGTGGGAACCCTTTAACGTCGCGGCAATCGGGGTTTGCGCCCGCGGGTTGCTGCTAGGCTCCTTCCCTCCCCCGGACTCGTCGTCGCCCGCCCCCGCACGCGGAATTGCGATGCGGAGTCGCGTGGCGTTGGACGAGTTGTCGGGACTCTCACCCGCCCCGGTTTCAGGATGCTCTCCGCCCCGCCCGCCGCCCGCCGTGCCGTCCCCGCCCGGCCGTGCCGCCGCGGCCGGACCCCGTCGGGCGTCCGCCGTCTCCGCCTCCTGAATCGTCGCTGCCGGCCTGCCCGTCGCCGGCCGCCGGCCTGTCCGTCCGGGCGGCGGAGCTGTCCACCCGGGAGCTGTACGACCTGGCGCGGCGTCGCGAGGTCCGCGGCCGGTCGCTGATGACGCGTGAGGAACTGGTCGCAGCCCTGTCCGACGATCGGCCGCGGGCGTAGGCGGCCGCGGGCGTGAGGCGGCCGCGGGCGTGAGGCGGCCGCGGGCGTGAAGCGGGCGTGCGATCGGCTGGCTGAATCGTGCGGGTCGCTACTTCACGCAGCGGTACACGAAGGCGGGCGGGGCGTTTCGCCAGACGATCGGGGAGGCGTGAACCCGCGTGAAGTGTTCGCCCAACAGCTGCCGGAAGCGGCGGCCGGCGGGCAGCACGGCGCCCTGCACGTAGGCGAACGTGGCGAAGGAGCCGCCCGGTTTGAGGTGCCCCAGCGTCGCGGCCATCAGGGGTTTTGCAGGTCCTGGGGGAACGCGGCCCAGGGCAGACCGCAGAGGATGGCGTCGGCGGGCGCCGAGGTCGCGGCGGGCCAGTTCGTCGTCGACGTCGGTGACGTCCGCGTGGGCGACGTCGACGTGCGGCAGTTCGCGGTTCAACCGGGCCACGAAGGCCGGATCGCGTTCGACGGCGAGAAACCGCGCGCCGGGCGTGCAGGCGATCCGGCACGCGGCGGGTGAACGGCCCGGTGCCGGGGCCGAACTCCAGCACGCAGCTCGGCCGCGTCCCAGTTCACGCTGTCGAGCATCGCCTCGGCGAGGAACCGACTGCTCGGCCAGACCGCCCCCACCGCCCGCGGGTTGCGGAGGAACCGGGCGAGAAACTGCACCGCCGCGGGGGCGGACCGGGGAGCCGTCGGGGGAGCGGGGGCGGTCATGGGGGGAGAATAACGCTCCGGCCGAATGCGTGCGTGCCGTTCACCAGACCCATGCCGACGCGATCATTCCCGCGACGATCGCGGCGAGCCACACCGTCGCCGTCCCCACTGCGACCCACGCCGCCCGGACCGGCTCCGTCTCTCGTTTCAGCGCGAGCCAAGCGACCCACGATGTGACGCCGTGCACTGTGCCCCAGACCGCCGCTTCAATCGCCCACCCCCGCGGCGTCCGGGGAACGCCGATGAACTGATGGCCCCCCGCTTCCGCGACGAGGACGGCGGACAACGCCGCCGCCCCCGCGGCGACGCACAGTCCCAACCCCCGCCCCGTCGCCTCCCCGGGGTTCAGACGAAGCTCCTCGGAGCGTCGGGTAAAGAATCGGTTGGCATTGAACAACGCCGCCGCCGCCGCCCAGACCGGCAGCGCGATCGCCGCTGCCAGCCAGAGAAACTCCACCGCTTGAACGCTGACCGGCCCGAAGCCGACCCGCAGCGCCAGCAACGCGGCCAGCATTGCGCCGACGACGATCAGACGCACGGGCGGGCGGCCTTTCATGTCCGTAGCATAGCGGCGGCTCCCAGCCGCCGTCTCGCGCCGCGAACCGACAGCATGACCTCCGCTCGCTGCACTCGCGGACGGCGGCTGTAAGCCGCCGCTACGGGATCTCTCCTCATCAACGAGCGACGCGGACGGGTCCGCTACGCGGACGCTTCGGGTGGGTGTTCTCCGCCGTTCGCTCGCTCACGCCTTCGAGTGCAGGCCGATTAAATTGCCTTCGGTGTCGTGGGCCAGGGCCGTAAAGCCGTAGGGGCCGATGGATTGTTTCTCCTGTTGAATCCGTCCGCCGGCGTCGGCGACGCGGGCGGCTTCGACGCCGCAGTCCTCGCAACTAAAATAGATCAGCGTGCCGCCGGGAGCGGGGCCGACGCCCGCCATCTTCACCAACGCCCCGGCGGCGCCGGGGCCATGTTCCAACATCGGAAACGTCCGCATCTCGATCGGCGGGCCGGGCACGCCGGACATGTCCAACGGCTGCAAGGTGGTGGCGAACACCGTCTCGTAGAAGGCGGTCGCGCGGTCGAGGTCGTTCACATAAATCTCGAACCAGCCGACGGGATTACGTTGCGGGGCGGCGTCGGACATCGGCGGGGAGGGCTGGTGGGGCGGAGAAGCGGATTCCATACGAACCCGAAGCGTCAGCGAGGGGGCGGCGCCGGCGCCGCCCGCTGCGTGGACGCTCTCGCTGACGCTTCGGGTTGGTGAACGTCGGCCGCTCACCCCCGCGGCCAGTACGGGCGCAACACGCCCTCGCTGATCTTCAAGGCGAACTCCACGTCCGCGGGGCTGCCCTCGAAGGCCCGGTCCTCCACCTCCACGCAGACCGGGCCGCGGTAGTTCGCTTCATATAACAAACCGGCGAAGCGGCCCCAATCGACCTCGCCGAAGCCGGGCAGGCGGGGGGTGTGATAGCGGTTCGGATATTCCAGCGGGCCGTGTTCCTGCAACGCCTCGCGGTCCACCCGCACGTCCTTGGCGTGGGCGTGATGAATGCGGTCGGCGAATTGCCGGATCGGGGCGTACGGGTCCATCCGCATAAAGAGCAGATGCGAGGGGTCGTAATTCAACCCAAAGCACTCGTCCGGCAGGTCCTCGAACATCCGCCGCCAGATCGCGGGGCTGTAGGCGAGGTTCTTGCCGCCGGGCCACTCGTCGGGGCCGAACGACATCGGGCAGTTTTCGATCGCCAGCTCGACCCCCCGCTCCGCGGCCCGGGCGACCAGCGGGGCGAAGACCTCCAAGAACCGCGGCCAATTGTCGTCCACAGTCTTTGCCGGATCGCGGCCGGCGAAGGTGTTGACGACGCTCACCTCCAACAACGCCGCGGCGTCGATCACCCGCTCCAAATGAGCGATCGCCGCGGCCGCCGCGGCCGGGTCGGGGTCCAGCGGGTTCGGGTAATAACCCAGCCCGCTGATCGAGACGCCGTGGTCGGCGGCGAGTTTCAGCACGTCCGCGGCGTCGGCCTTGGTCAACCCCTCCGCTTGCACGTGGGCGACGCCGGCGTAGCGGCGCCGCTCCCCGCCGGCGGGCGGCCAGCACATCAATTCGACGCAGTCGTAATTGAATCGGGCGGCGATCCCCAGCACGCCGGCGAGGTCGTGATCCGGCAGGATCGCGGAGACGAAACCGAGCATATCTTGAAGGCGGAGGAAGGAAGGGCGGAGTGGCGGAGGGGCGGGGGGGCGGGGGGGCGGAAGACGCCGCTACGGCGATCCGGGTCCGGCTCTCACGAAGGGGGTCTCGGGCGTGTCGCGCGGCTGCGGTTCGGTCCAATCTCGCACCACCTCGCCGCCGGCGCGGGTGAACAGGGCTCGCAGCGTGCCGGTGTCGACGGCGGTCGAAATCGCGTGCACCGAGCCGTCCGCCATCACCACCTGGAACAGATCGGGGTCGAACCCGCCCAGCGACAGCGACGCCCGCCAGTCGGCTTGCCCGGGCTCTGCGTCGACGGGCCGCGTGGCGTCGTAGGTGAGGTCTTCCGGCTTGGTCCAGGGGACCGGTCGCTTCGCCTCGACGATCAGGATCGTGTTGACGGTCCCGTCCCTCATATCGCGAAGCCTGGCGCCCGCCGCGCCCCTGCCCGCCGCGCCCCTGCCCGCCGCGCCCTCGGCGTTCCAAGCGGTCGGGCCGTGATATCGGCCGCCGATCTCGTTGTCGTGCGCCGCCAGCACGGCGAAGTAGCTGGTGAACGGTTCGCGGCGGCGGTCGCCGCCGTGGCGGAACACGTCCGGCATCTCGGCCAGCGCCGCGGCGTTCGCCGGGTCGTCCCACGGCTTGGTCTTGTCGTACCGGTTCCACAGTTCGGCGTGATCCAGATACGGCAGCAGTTCGATCCGCCAGCTGCGTTTCACCCCGTTCTCCACCACCGTCGCGGGCGGAAACTGTCCATAGGTGGCATGATAGTTGTGCATCGCCAGCCCGAGCCGTTTCAGGTTCAATTGGTTCTGGGCCCGCCAAGCCGCGACGCGGGCCTGCATGACGGCGGGCAGCAGTGCGGCGGCCAGCGTCGGGGCGGAGTCGTCCAGTCGCATCGTCAGGGCGACGCGGGCGCCCGCGGCGTCGACGACGGTGTGCGACAACGCATTGCGGGCCATGCCCACGGCGAGGGCGAGCGCGAGGCGCTGCTGCGGGTCGGACGCCTCCAACCTCGGGGCGGCGTCCAGCACGTTGCCGATCATCGTCCGCAGGGCGTTCAGCGTCGTCTTCACCGAATCGGCGGCGCCGGCGTCGGGGGCGTCCGCCCACACGTTCACCCCCGCGGCGCCGTCCTCCGTCAGCGTGATCGACGCCGCCACGCGGTCCACGTTCGCCGCCAGCGGGCGGGCCAGCCCGTACGCGAGCAGCAGGACCGCCGAGTTCGCCCGGCGGTTCGCCCCGCGGTCCAACTCCGCCAGCATCATCGGCCGCAGGGGGGCGAGATCGAGGAACGCCGCGACCGCGGGACGGTTCGCCGTCGCGACGCTCAGCAGGGGGTTGTCGACGGCGGACGCCGCCGGCGTCGCTTCGCCGGGACCGTCGGCTTCGCCGGGGCCGTCGGCTTCGCCGGGACCGTCGGCTTCGCCGGGACCGTCGGGGGCGAACAGCAGCGTGCGGGCGTCGAGTTTGGTCAACGATTGCGGGGCGCGGCCGCCGTCGATCTGAAGCATCGGGTCCGGCGCCGGGCCGACGGTGCGAATGAGGTACGTCGGCGGGGGCGGCGGGCCGTTCTCGTCTGAGATCAGGCGGGGCATGAACAGCGCCACGCGTTCGACATCGTCCAACCCCAAGCCCAGCGTCTCCCGCAGCCGATCCGCCAGTTCGCCGGTGCGAAACATCGCCGCCGCGGGGGCGAACGCCGGGTCGGCGACCAGCGCCCGCACCTCCGCCACGCCCACGAACGCGGCGTCCGCGGGCAGGTAGGTTAGCAGGTCCGGCGGCTCCGCGGCCGTCGCCGGCCGCGGCGTCAGGACGAGGGCGAGACCCGCGACCGCGAGCACGATTCGACCGGCCCGCACGGTTCCCGGGACGACTCCCCGTACGACACGGCCAAACGCGGGGCCGGCCGCCCGGGGAGCCGGCGGCGGGGGGATGAGGCGCAGCATCGCGACGCGTCCTTGAGGGGGAAGTGAAACTTGAGGGGGGAAGCGAACCGGGAGGCGAGCGGAATCTGCTGCGACGGCGGAGCGGACCCCGGCTCAACAGGTCTCGGCTCGCTGCTTCACCGGCTCATTCACCGGATGATGTCGACGACCTCTCCGCCGTTGCGGGTCAGCATCGCCCGGAGCGTGTTCGGGTCGAGGTTTGCGTCGAACGTTCGCACCGATCCGTCCACGAACAGGATCAGGAGCTTCGCCCCCGCCGCGCCCGGGGCCGTGGCCGGGCCGAGGAACACAGCCGGCGGGACCGGCTTCGATAGGTCGACCGTCACGTCCTCCGGTTTCGTCCAGGGGATCGCACGGCCGGCGGCGACCGGCGACTCCACCGCCAGCGCCGTGTTCACGGTCCCGTCCCGCATGTCCCGGATACCCAGCGGCGTCTCCCCGATCCATGCGGCGCGGCCCTGCCCCCCGTCCGTCGCGTCCTGCACGGCGACGTACCCGGTGAGGAACCCGGGCCGTCGGTCGCCCGGCAGCCGGTAGACGGCCGGCATCTTCGCCAGCACGGCCTTGTTCGCGGGGCTGTCCCACGGCTGATCCTTCCGGTACGCCTCCCACAGCTTCGATTCATCCAGGAAGGGCAGCAGTTCGACCCGCCAACTGCGTCGCACGCCGTTCTCCACCACCACCGCGGGGGGGAAGTGTTTGTGCTGGGCGTGATAAATGTGCAGGGCGAGGCCGATCTGTTTGAGGTTGTTTTGCCGCGGACGCAGGCGGGCGTCGTTGTGGGCCTGCTCCACGAACGGCCGGAGGAACGCCGCCGCCAGGTCCGCCATCGAGGTCAGCGTGGCGGCGTCCAGATTCGTCGTGACCGTGACGCGGGTCCCGCCGCCGCCGTTCTGGCCGCCGCCGTTCTGCCCATCATCGTTCTGAACACCGTCGTTCGGGCCGTCGTGTTGCCCGTCGCCGTTGCGGGCGACCGCGGCGTTGCCCAGCAGGCGGCGGGCGGCGGCGGCGACCGGCACCACCATCGTGCCCAGCCCCGGGTTGTTGCGGAGCATCGCGGCGGGCAGCCCCTCGGCGAGGTTCTCCCCCAGCGTGATCGCGGCGGCGGCGGTGCGTTCCAGCCGCCCGGCGGCGTCCCGGTTGCGGGCCCGAGCGGTCAGTCGCACCGACAGCGCCCCGGCTTCCAGGTTCGCGGTGAGGGCGAAGACATCCGCGTTCACCACCGCCGGCCGCACCAGACCGAAGATCGGCAACCACTCGTCCTCGTTCCGCACGGACCGGTCGATGCCGGTGACGATCTCTTCGCGCAGCCGCCGCAGGTCCCCGTACACCAACGCCGCCGGCCCGCCGGCTCCGGCTCCGTCGGTTGTCCCGGCCCCGTCGGTTGCGTCGCCGGTTGCCCCACCGGTCAGCGCCGCGGCGGTGGCGATCGCCAGCGCCGCGGCGGAGTTTGCGGGGGGAGCCGCCGGCACGTCGTCGGCCCGCTCCATGGCGAACAGTTCCGCGACCGCCGCGGACCGCGGGTCGTCGCACAGCACGAGGGTCCGGCCGTCCGGCAGGAGGCGCAGGTGCCCGGTGTCGCTCAGCCCCGCCGGCAGCGCGGCCGGGCCGACGGTGCGGAACAGGAAGACCGGCTGCTCCGGCCCGCGGCGTCGGCGATTCGCGTCCGCCTCCGAATCGAGTTGGGGCACGAACATCGCCGCCGCGGCCAAATCCTCCATGCTCAGCCCCATCCGCTCCGCGGGCCGGGCGAACAGGCCGCCCCGGTCCGTCAGCACCGGCGCCAAGCGGTCCAGCAGCGGATCGGCCAGCACCCGTTCCGCATCGACCACCCCCGCGAACAACGCGTCCGCCGGCAACAACCGCAGCAGCGCCGGCGGGTCCGCCGTCTCCTCCGCCCCCCCCGCCGCCGACCCGCACGCCGCCGCCCAACACAGCGGCACGGCCCACAGCAGGACGGGGAGGTGACGGTCCGGGGAGCGACGGACGGGGGAGCGACGGACGGGGGAGCGACGGACGGGGGAGCGACGGACGGGGGAGCGACGGACGAACGAACGGCGGACGGCGGGCACGGGGCGCTCCGGCGGGCACGGGGAACGGGGGCGACCGCCGCACCCTACCGCGACCGCCGCCGCCGGGTCAGGCACTGTCAGGTGATGCGCCGCCGGGTCGTGCGCCGTTCAGCCTCCACGCCGCGCGATTCACCCCCCCTTGCCCCCGCCGGGGAGAACCTCCTCTTCCGTCGCCTCCTCGACCTCTTCCATGACCTCCTCGGCGTCCTCCGCGATCTCCTCGGCCGAGTCCTCGAAGTCCTCCATCTCCTCGGTCCGGCCGCGGCGGTCGCGGTCGAACTCCTCGCGGATCGCGCCGACCGTCAGCAGAGCGATCGCCCGGGTCACCTCCGCGTCCGCGGTCGCGGCGACGTGCACCCGGGGGGCGGCGCCGTCCGGTTCGGTTCCCCCGCCGGCGCCGTCCACCGTGGTCACCTCAACGCTCGCCAGCGCCTTGCGAGCGGCCCCGGCGACCAGCGACACGATCGCCGCTTCGCCCGGATCGCGTCGCAGGATCGCGCTGGGCAGGCCGTTGGCGACGTTGGCGGCGATGGTGACGGCGGCTTCGGCGGTCCGCACCAATCGGTCCGCGGCGGCGTCGTTCGGCGCCCGGGCGAGCAGCCGCACGTTCAGGACCCCGTCCCGCAGATCCATCGCGAAGCCGTAGGCGTTCGCATCCACGACCCCGGGCCGGGCAAAGCCGAACGCGGGGATCCAGTCGTCCTCCCGGCGGGCGGAGAAGTCGAGTTCGGCCAGCATCGCGGACCGCACCGCCGTCACGTCGCCGAACGCCGCCAGCACGGCGGGGGCGGCGTCCGTCAGTTCCTCGGCGAGGGCCGCGGCGGACCCGTCGGCCGGCGCGGTCGCCTCGCCCAGCGCCGCCAGCGCCGCGGCGCTCCGCCGGCTGCCCGCCAGCGCCAACGTCCGGCCGTCCGGCAGCGCCCGCACGGGCTCCTGCCTGGCCGACCGCTGCGGCGCCGTCGCCGCCCCGACCGTGCGAACCAGCACCAGCGGCGCCCCGAACGGCTCCCGCGACGGGTACGGGTCGTCCGGGTTCGGCGCCGGGGCGGGCGGCAGGTACGCGGCGACGGCTTCAATCTGGTCGAGCCGCAGCCCCAAGGCGTCCAGCGGTTCGGCGAACGGCCCCCGCGGCTCGAACAGCGGGGCGAACTGCTCCGCAAACAGCGGCTCCGCCCGCAACCGCGCCACGTCCACCGTCACCCCCGCCACCGCATCCGCCGGCATGAGACGCAACAGCGCCGGCGGCTCCGCCGGTTCCGCGGCGATCGCCCGGGGCGCGACCAGCAGCGCGGCGCCAACCGCAAGAGAACGAACGAGCTTCATGGGAAACGCTCCGACGGGAACAGCGGGGACAGTGTGGGCGAAACAGTGTGGGCGAAACAGTGTGAGCGAACGGCGGACCACGGCGATCGGCTATGCGGCGGGCCACAGCGGCCGGCCACGACGGCGGACCACCGTGGGAACGCCGGCGCACCCTATCGTTCCGCCCGTTTCGCCGCCGCCGTCGTCACTCCGCCGGCGGGGCGAGCGTGGCGTAGAGGGTCAGGCCGTCGGCGTCCATGGTGAGGGTCGCCGTGACGGTCTCGTCCTCCACCTCCACCGCGACGGTCGCCAGCGCCCGCCGCAGCGGGGCGACCAGCAGTTCGGTGAACGACCCCCCCGCCGGATTGCGGGTGTGTTGCGCGGCGGGCACGCTTTCCGCCGCGTTGCGGGCCAGCACGACCGTCGCCCGCAGCGTGTCCCGCACCGTCACGGCCGCCTCCGCCGACCGGCACGCCGCCCGCACCGTCACGACCGCATCGAACTCCCCCGCGGGAGTTCTCGTAAATACAGGCAGAGACGAGGGCGCCGGCCGAAAAGCCGACCGGGAAGTCGACGGGGGGACCAGCCGCACAGCGATCGCCGCCCGGTTGACGTTCGTCAGCAGCGGGCGGATCAGACCGAGCGCCACGACCGCTTCGTCGTCCTGCCCCGGCGACAGATCGAGGTCCCGCACCAACGCCGCCCGCACCGCCGCCACGTCGAACCAGCCCAGCGCCGCCACGTTGGGCTGCTCCGCCCGCAGCGCCGCGGCCGGTCCGCCCGGCGGCGGGCCGCCCGCCCCGTCCCCCAACTGCGCCAACGCCGCGGCCGGGGCGGAGCGATCCCGGGACGCCGCGGTGCGCCCGTCCGGCAGCACGCGACGACGCTCCTCCACCCCCGGCGGCGCCGTCAACGGCCACGGCGGAACCGGCCCGGACCGACGCACCAACACCACCGGCCCGCCCATCACCGGCCCGCCCATCACCGGCCCGCCCATCACCGGCCTGTCATCGCCCGGCCTGTCATCGCCCGGCCTGTCATCGCCCGGCGCCGCCTTCGGCTCCCCCGCCCGCTCCGCCGTGAGGAAGAACGCCAAGGCCTCCGTCGTCGGATCGGTGAACGGATTCGACGGCGGCGGACCCGGCCGACCGACGAGGTCGTCGGGCATCACGCCCCCCGGCGCCTGCACGATCGCCAGCAAACGCCGCAGCGCCGGGCTCTCGCGGAGCTTTGTCAGGTCCAACGCCCCCGCGACCGCCGCATCCGCCGGCAGCACGTCGACCAGCGCCGCCGGCCTGACAGTCGGCGTCCCCTCGGCCGGCGCCCCCTGAACGACAGGTTGAACCAAGGCGGGCAGACCGAGGGCGACGACAAGCGTGGCGGCGAACATGGTGGGACCTGCGTGGAAAGGGGGCGAACCGAACGCCGACGGTACGAAGACGGCGTCGATCCGGTGATCACGCGCCGCTCGCCCCTCCGTTCGACGTTTCGCCGACACCCCGGAAGAGGCCGCCGCCGTTTGCGAAGCCCGCGTCGCTCGCCCCTGCGTGCGACGTCTCGCCTCCGCCCTCCCTCCGCCCCGATCTCCCGCCGCATCCGCCGCGGGTCGACGCCTTCGCGGCGGATGCGATTTCAACCGTTCCCGCCGGCCGCCGACCCCTGCACCGCGAACTGGCCGGTGTACGCCTTGTCCGGCGTGCCGTGAACCTCTTCCACAATCAACTGGCAGACCGGCATCCCCGCCTTCAATTCCACCGTCAACGGGCCGGCGTTCCAGATCTCCAACTGGAGTTCGCTGCCCCCGTACCCGAGGTCCGACGCCCGGAACCCGAACCCAGCGTGGATCGTGGGGGCGGTGATATGCACGCCGACCCCCAACCTGGCAAGGCTGCTTTTTCCCTCGACCCGGGCCGCCAATCGGGAGCGGTGCGGCAGCTTGATTCGCTCCTGCGTCCAGCCGAGGACGAACTGCTTGGGGGCGAAGTGCCAGCCCTCGGTGCAGTCCTGCTCCTCCCCGTACGCCTTGCCGATCTCCGTCACGTTGAAGTCCGGCCGACTCGGCTTGACGACGGACTCCACCCCGGCCCCGCCCATGGGTTTCCAAAGCTGCAACTTCGGCCCCAACCGCAGGTCCAGCGCCGTCGAAGACCATAGGTCGGAGGTCGCCTCCGGCCTCGGATCGATCACGATGGCCCCACGGTCCAGTTCCGCCCGGAACTCCCGGTCCGACAAGATCACGCCGCCGCCCCCGACGCGAGGTCGAAGACCCGGAAATCAGCCCGCGAGACCCACACCCGGTGGACCCCCGAGTCCGCCTCTTCCGGCAACTCGATCAGTACACGGTCCCCGTCTTGAGCGACGACGCCGACCGGCAGATACCGCTCCGCTCCGTCTGAGGCGAGAAAATCCTCCCGCACCCGCAGGAACGCCGTCCCCCCGTTCACACTGCGAACCCCGACCGTCCGATCGGTGGCACGCAGCCCTTCAGACACTTCGCAACGAACGGTCGGCATCGGGAACTCCTCAGTCGGGACGGGAACAGAGCAGCTTGCCAATCGGCAGAACTCAATGGTAGCGTCCACCCCCAACCAGTGGGGCCGGATCTCCGTGAAACCACGATCAGGGGGATCCTGGGGCGGCTCCCTCCTCCTCCCCGATCTCCCGTCGCATTCGCTGTGGGTCGACGCCTTCGCGTCTTGCCAGTTCGGCTCGGCTCAGCACGCCGGCGTGGACCAACTGCACGTCGGCGCCGCGTTCTGCCGGGCGGTCGCGGTGGGCGAGGTCGGCGAAGGTGAACTGCGGGATCAGCGCCGCGGCGGCCGCTTCCTTCACGGCGCCGCGGGACGCCGCGTCGACGGCCAGCATCGCCCACAGCCGGCCCAGGGCGGCGGCGAAGAAGCGTTGCTCCGCGGCGAATCGCTTCACCGCCGGACCCTCCGCCGCCATCGTGCTGGCGTAGTTCGCGTTCGAAGCGTCGGCCGTCAGCATGAACTCCGGCAGGCCCACCCCCGCCGCGGCGCCCAGCAGCAGCACCCGACCGATCTGGCTGGCCTCCGCGAAGCTGCTTTTGGGGGCGAGGAACTCCAGATCCGTCGTGTCCGGCGTGGTCAGGATCGACCCGGGCGCGAACACCCGCCGGCCGGCCCGCTCCCCGGCCAGGTCGCCCGCCGCCCCGTCGGCGGCGCCGTAGGCGCCGACGTTCCCCTTCACCTTCCGCCACAACACCACCGACGCCTGCACCCGCCGGGCCGTCAGCTCCGTCTCCAACCACTCCGCGTGCCGGGTCAGCGGGGCGATCAGCGGGGCCAGCACGCTCACGCCGCGCACCTCCGCATCGTCCGCCCCGGCTTTGACGTGCAGGATCTCCGCGGCGGGGATCGTCTCCACGTGCTCCCCGGTCGTCGGGTCGATCCGCAGATAACCCACCGGCGTGACCGCGTCCGCCGGGTCCGTCAGCACGCCGAGACCGTCCGGATGCTCCCGCGTCGCCCCGACCTCCTCCGGATCGAGGAACCGCGCCGCCGGCACGTCGCCGGATCGGTTGAACAGCCTCACGAAGACTTCGCCGTCACGCCACACCCGCACCGCCAACTCCTCCAGCGTGACGTGCGGTCCGTTCGCCGCCCAGAACCGCCCCCACGTCGCACGCAGCGCGTTGTCTCCCTCCGGGGAGTCATTGTCTCCGGGACTGACTCCCGCGTCGGTTCCCGCGGCCGCGGGCCGGCGGGCGTGGGAGAGCGTCACGCCGGGGCCGACGACGTAGGCTTCCAACACCCGCAGCGCGTTCTTGGCGTACGGGTTCTCGGCGGCCAGTTCCCGGGCGGCGGCGCGGGTCTCCGCGGCGCTGAGCCGCCCCGGCGTGCTGCGGGGCGAGCCGCCGCGGCCGCGGTGCATCGAACCCACCTCCGCCCAGCCGGCGTCGGCCGTGGGCGCCTCGTCGTTGAGGGAATAGGCGGACGGCCGCCCAGCGCTTTCCAGCAGCGCCACGGCCCGCTCCCGGGCGAGGCGATCGCCCTTCGCTTTGAGGGACGCGGCGGCGAAAGTGTCTTTGAGTAGGGTGAACATCAGTGCGTTTCAGCTGGGAAGTGGAAGGTTGAAGTGGAAGGTTGAAAACAGGCGAGGGGCGGTGATCCACACCAACCCGAAGCGTCAGCGAGGGCGTCGGGCGTCGCCCGGCGTGTCTCCCCGCGGCTGCGCCGCGGCCCTCGCTGACGCTTCGGGTTGGTGGCGGGGCGTTCAGAACACGGCCGAGGAGACGACCAGCGGCTCCGGCCCCGCCGGCCGGTCGTCCGCCAACGCCCAGACAGCCAGGCTCAGGGCGAACGCCCGGTCGTCGTGGCCGCCGGAGGGGTGATCGAACCGCACCCGCCCGCCGGGCCGTTGGATCAGTTCCAGCGACCGCAATTCGGCGGCGAGATCGTCCTGTGTCTCCGTGTTGTCTCCCGGGAGACTCCCGACGGCGCCGGTGCCGGGGCGGAAGGCGAGGCGGCCGGCGTACACGGCGGCCCGCAGGGCGCGGGCGAGGTCGTCGTTCCCCTTGCCGGCGGCGAAGGCGAAGCGTTCGACGTGCACCCGTCCGGCCAGCCGCTGGGCCAGCCCGGCGAGCTGGTATTCGTCAATCACCGCCCGCACGCCCGGGTACTGCGCGGCGACCTCCGTGATCCACGCTTCCACCCACGCGACCGGCACCGGCCGGTCCGGCGCGGGGGCGGCGACGTCCAGCCGGTCGACCACGATCCGCCCGCTGTTCGGGCACCGATGTGCTACGCAGCAGGCGGTTCGATCGCGTTTCTCCCCGTAATCCACGCCCGCGGCGTACCGCACGCCGGGGCGACCGACGGGGTGCGCATCGAGCGCCGCGTCCTCGCAGGAAGCGACCTCCGCGGGGGTGAAGAACGCCGCCGCGGAGTTCGCCTGCCACTCGTTCAACCACAGCCGGGCGAACACCGGCGCCGGCAGCAGGGCTCGTTGCTCCGCCAGCGCCGCGGGCGTCACCCACGGGCGCACGGACCGGGCAGCCGGCGGAACGTCCAATCCGGCCGGGTGCGGGCCGCCTCCCGCGCCGTCCACCGCCAGTCGCGGCCCCACCCGGCGTTTGTCAGGACAATCAGGAGACAGCCGGGAGTCTTCGCCGCGCTCGACAGCAGCGAATGCCACAGCCCGGCATCCGGCCAGTGACACAGTTCGTCGCAGATCACGAAGTCCGGCGTCAGCCCGTAGCTGCTCCCCACGTCCCCGCTGATCACGTCCAGCCGGGCGCCGGTCGACGGGTTGACGATGCGCTCCGCCCCGACCTGCAATTCGCCCAATAAATGCGGATTCGCCCGGACGAGACCGGCCAGCGCCGAGCGCACCAACCCGGCCTGATCGCGGTCGGCGGCGGCCACGACGCCGCGGATCGGGCGGCGGGCGAACCGCAACGCCCACGCCAGCATGACGGCCGTGTCCGCGGTCTTGCTGTGCCCCCGCGGGCGTTCCAGCCACGCCCGACCGGGCGACGGTTCCGAATTGTTTTTCACGGGCGACGGCAGCCCCGCGACGCGGCGCCACGCGGGGTCGAGCGCCGCGAAATCCGCCCGCTGCCACGGCAACATCGTCCCGCCGAACGACGGTCCGCCGGGCTCTAAAAGGAGCCCCTCGCGAAACGCCCGCGGGTCCGCGGCAGCCGCTTTGAGGAGGGCCGTCGCCCGCCGCGCCCGGCGGCGCGCCAGTTCCCGGCGGAGACGGGACTTCGTATAGATGAACCGGCGCCTCGGGCTCGATTGGATCAGGTCAGACATCAAGTTGACCCTCCTCGGCGTCGTCGATCGAACATTTTAACTCACACGTTTCTTCGTCCGCGGGAATCGCCGGCGGGGGCGGGCGAAACTTGAGATACAGGCTGCGGTCCGCGGAGGCTCCGGACAACGCTTTTTGATAGGTGATCGCCAGCACGTTCAGGCTCCGCATCGCATCCAGTCGGCCTAATTGCACGGCGAGTCCGGCGTCCTCGGCCAGCGCGGCGAAGAAATGCAGCGGGTCGACGCCGGCGTCCGTGCAGGCTTTTTGCGGCGGGGCGCCGGCGGTCAGCGCCCGCACGATCGCGGCCCGCTGCGCGGCGGTCAGCGGGGCCGGGGCGAACGGGGGTTCGCTCTCTTCCAGGCCGGCTCCGAAGGGGGTTTCGTCAGTCATCGCACCCCTCCCGCTGGCGACGGTTCGCCTCCAGCACGGCGGGGGCGGCGCGGTTGTCGCGAATAAAATACGCCGGCGTCGCGTGCCGGCTTTTGGCGTGCGACGCAGCCGAAAGCGTCCCCTTTTTGCGGCCCCGCCCGCCGGCCCCGTAGATCGCGCTGTGCTGCCGCAGATCGCCGGCGTTCCCGGAACGGCCCGCGGCCGGCTCGACCGGCGCCTTGACGAAGCCGGCCCGCTCCAGGAACGGGTGACTATTGCCTAATTGGGTGAGGGACTCGACCCAGGGGAACGGGCAGGCGTCGCAGGCGGCGGCCACGAACGGCGCCGCCAGGGAACACCCCCGATACGTCGGGTGCAGCACGATCCGCGACAGCGTCACCAACTGGGCGTTCATCGCTTTAATCCCCGCCGAGCTCCAGCGGGCGCCCGTGCCGAAGTATTGATTCCGTCCCCGCAAAGAGAGCGGGGCCGAGCAGAACAACGCGATCCCCACCGGTTCCGCCCGTCGTGGACTCTCTGATGACTCCCGTGTGACTTGCGAAGGACTCCCGTGCCACAGCATCACGCCGAAGCGGACGATGCCGACGGTGTGGGCTCGGTAATGCCAGTCGGCGAAGGCCGGCCAGTCGCCGCGGGAGGCGGTCGTCAGCACGAGGTCTTTGGCGAACGAGATGCGGCCGGCGAGGTCGTCCGCCGCGAACAGCGGACCCAGCGGCGTACGCCCGGCGAACGGGTCGTCCGCTTGCGGGGTCGGCGCCGCGTCGGAGAGCGGGGCGCCGGCCGACCGGCAGCGGACGGTGTGGTGCGGGGCGAGGTCGGCGGCGAGGTCCTCGTGGGTGGTGGCGAGCAGGAAGCCGACGCCGGTCGCCGCGCACAAGCGGCGGACGTTGTGAGCCACCGCCGCCGCCAGCGTGCGATCCAACACGGCGGCGAACTCGTCGCAAACCACCGCCCCCGGCTCCTCCCCGGCCGCCCCCCCGCCTTGGGCAGCGCACACAGCGAGGGCCAGCGCAAAGCGGAAGCGTTGGCCCTCGCTCAGTTCGGCGGGGGTGCGGAGCAGCAGGCGGGGTTCGGCCAGTCCGCACTTCGAAAGTAGAGTGCAGGCGGCGTCGAACCCGATCGGGAGGGCGTCCGCCAAGGGGCGATCCGGCAGGGTCAGGTCGTTCGCCCGCACGACCGGCGGGCCGCCCGATGCGGCGTGCGCTTCGAGGCGATCGGCGGCGGCTCGCAGCAGGGTGCTCTTGCCGGACCCGCTGGGGCCGGTGAACAACGTGATGCGTCCGGGGCCGGCGTGGACCGGCAGATCTTCAGCGATCGTGAGGCGGTCGGCCGGGTCGACGTCCAGCCCGAACGACGCCGCGACCCGGGCGGTGTTCAGGCTCCGCCGACGGGGCCGCAGGGGGTGCGAAACGGAGAGCTGCATGGGAAGGTGCGCGGTGAGAGGTGGAATTGCGAACGGCGAGCGGCGGGGCGTCAGCCCCCCGCGGGTGCGGCGAGGTTCAATCCGGGGCGCCGGCGACGTGCACGGTGAGGTCGTGGTCGCCGACCAGCGTGTCGAGAGCCGGCCGTACGGCCGGCCAACGGTCGACCGGGATCTCCAGCGAGACGGCGACCGGGCGAGCGCCGCCGTGGCGGGGGGAGTCGGCAGAAGTCGACGAAGAGTCAGTCGGGAGACAACCGTCCGGTTCGGCCGGCGTCATCAGCAGGGCGTTCAGTTGGTCGGGGTCGAACCCGGTGAGGGCGGCGTCGAAGTTCACGTCCGGCTTGAGCGCCTCGGCGGAGAGTTCGCCCAGCAGATCGACCAGTTTCGCCCCGTCCCAACCGCCGCCGACGTCGGCGTTATTGAGGGCGATGCAGAGGGCTTTTTCGTCCGCGTCCGGCAGGTCGACCACCACGCAGGGGGCGGTGTCCGGCCCGCCGCGCTCGGCGGCGTCGTGTTTTAACACTTCCAATCGCTGATGACCGCCCACCAGCAGGCCGCTGCGGCGATTATAAACGAGCGGTTGAACCAGCCCGAATGCGCGAAGGCTGGCGGATAGCTTCCGCCACCCGGCGTCGCCGGGCTTGAGCGTTACCCGCGGATTGTGCGGGGCCGGCGTGAGGGCGGACAGCGGGAGGTGTTCGAGCTGCATGTTTTGATGGGGGATCGGGGATGGCGGATTGAGGATGTTCAATGGGGAATGGGAGAGGCGGCGTGCGACTCACGCTGGCGCGTCACATCCCCCATCCGAAACCCCCGATCCCCCGTCGATCTCCCCCTCGCGTTCCGGGCGAAAGCGGGCGGCGAGGGCGCCGCGGGTGGCGCCGACGCCGCGGTTCACTTGGCGGCGGGTGACGCCGAAGGCCAGGGCGACGCGGTCCGGCGGCCAGCCGACGGCTTCGGTGAGGGTCAGCATCGCCAACCGCTTCCAGCGGCGGCTGTCTTCGGCGGCGTACTCGGCCCGGAGGCGGTTCCAGAACTGCTCCGGGTCGCGGCGGGGCAGCAGGGTTTTTTCCCCGCGGGAGGTGGTGACGGACATGGGAAACGCTTTCAGCAGCGGAAGGATCGGGGGGCGACGTGTTTGCGTGTACACTAATCTGTTCCGGGGTATTGTGGGGTCGCGGCGGGCGTTCGGGAAGACGGGACGGGGCCGATCGGTGGTCGAACGGGGCAAATGTTTGAGAATGGCCGAACCGTCCCGCCCGGCCGAGATTCGGCCGGCCGGTCGCGCCGACGGCGAACCCGTCCGGCCGCCGCAGAAACGTCCTGTTCATCGCTTCCATGCCCGCCCCGCCCGCTCCGTCGCTTCATTCGGGGGCCGCGGATCCGGGGGCCGCCCCGCTGCTCGATCCGGGGGCCGCCCCGCTGCTTGATCCGGAGGCCGCACGGGCGATCTTCGCCGGTCGTTATCGGAAACAGGCGCGGTTCGCCCCGTTGGGGGCGGCGGGGCAGGCCCGGTTGGCGTCCGGGCGGGCGCTGATCGTCGGCTGCGGGGCGACGGGGTCGGTGTTGGCCGAAACGCTGGTGCGGGCCGGGGTGGGATTAAAAAGCGCCGGCGGGTGGGTGCGGCTGGTCGACCGGGACTTCGTCGAGATTTCGAACCTCGCCCGGCAAACGCTGTATACGGAAGCGGACGCCGACGCCCGCACCCCTAAAGCGGTCGCCGCGGCGGAGCGGCTGGGGCGGATCAATGGCGAGGTGAATCTGGACCCGCGGGTGGAGGACGTGACGGCGTCGAACGTGGAACGGCTGGCGGCGGGGGCGACGCTGTTGCTCGACGGGTCGGATAATTTCGAGGCCCGTTATCTGCTCAACGACCTTTCTTTAGAAACCGGCGTGCCCTGGATTTATTGCGGGGCGGTCGGCGGCGGCGGACGGGCGATGCCGGTGCTGCCCCACAACAGCGCCTGTTTGCGGTGCGTGCTGCCGGACCCGCCCCCGCCGGGGGAGACGGACACCTGCGACACCGCCGGCGTGACGCTGCCGGCGGTGAATATCGCCGCGAGCTTCGCCGCCGGCTTCGCCCTGAAAATATTCGGCGGGTTGCACGCGGGCGGCGCTGGATTTATCGCGGACCCGCATCTGTTGATGATCGACGCCTGGGGCGGGACCGTCCGCAAGGTGGGCACGCGGGCGCTGTATCAATCCGGCGAGTGCCCCGCGTGCGGCGCCGGCGGACCGGGCGAACGCGGCGGGCCGGACGAACGCGGCGGGCCGGACGAACGCGGCGGACCGGGCGAACGGCTGTGGCTACGGGGCGAACGCGGCGCCGGCAGCGCGACGCTGTGCGGCCGCGGGGGGGTGCAACTGGCGGCCCCGGCGGGCGGGGCGACGGTCGATCTGAATGCGTTGGCGTCCCGTTGGCGGCGGGCCGTCGGGGCCGATCAGGTGCGATCGAACCGGTTCCTCGCCGCGGTGCAAACCCCCCCGCTGGAGCCCGACGGCCCGCCCGGCGAGGTGACGATCTTCGCCGACGGCCGCCTGATCGTCACCGGCACCACCGCCCCCGCCCGCGCCCGGCAGGCCGCCAGCGAATGGGTGGGGGGGTGAGGCGGTTCAGCCGGGGATCGTCTGCCGGATCAACTCCAAACACCGCAGACTAAGTCGATTTGTGACGAAAGCTCCTTCCCAAATCTTCAGCATCGTCTCAGGACTTGCATCCTCCCGACGATCAAACCGCCCTACGGCGAATCCCTCTTCCAACCGCTCCCACGAGACCACGCGGGCGCGGGCGTACTCCACGCAGGTCGGATGCTTGATGAACGGGTGGTCACCCACGTCCAGAACGCAGGATTGATCCTTCTCCGGCGTCTGGGTCGTGAGAGAGACCACGATCGTTTCAGGGACGGACCGCGGGACGATCACCAGATACAGGTGACCGCCGCCGGCGTCCTCGGCGAAGAAGGTGGCGCGGGCGTTGATCTGCGGAGGCGGAGCGGGCGGGAGCGGGTCGGACATCGATCTGCAGGGGGGATTCCGCGGAACCAACTGAGCGTCGTCGCGTTCGGTTTCGCGAAACCAAGCGAGGTCGCAGGTGGGGCTGGGCCAGAAGACGAAGCGGGATCAGTCACCTGCCAGCCAACCGAGGACGGATTCGTCCGCCTTGTTCTCGGCCACGACGCGAGCGACGGCTTCTTCACTTAGGTTCAGCCCTCTCAGCAGTGATTCAACGGGAATCAATCGCGACCCGGAGTGGGTTGCGCCCGGCCTGTTCTCCCTCCACTCCGCAAACGAATGCGTCTCTTCCGATAACTCCCACGTTTCGAAGCGGTCGGCCCAGTCGACGGCGGCGCGCAGCTGGCCGATTTCGTAAGGGGACAGATCCAGTCGGCCGGGATCGGCGACCATTCGGACGGTGTGCCGCTCCGAGGCGAAGTAACGATTCCATTCCGGATAGCCGGGATGTTCGCCTTTGATGAGGGCGTAGACCTCGTCGTGCAGCGGGCCGTTTGGCAGGGCGTAGGCGTGCCCTCCCACCAACGGCATTCCAGTCTCCCGCAAGGCTTCCCGGTTCGCTCGGTACAGCACTTTCAACAGGCGAATGCGATCCGTTTGCCCAGTCATGGAAAGGACGACGCCGGCGGCTTGCAGCGTCTTCGGCAGATCGAAGCGAAAGCCTCTCATGACAAAGTCCACAAGGGATAGCAGGTTGGTAAGGGTAAGCCGCACCCGTTGACCGGCTACTCTATCCGATGGTCGCCCCCGTGGGGAATTCGGTGGCCTCTGCTCTGGTTCACGCTCGCCCGACGATGCCGGTCGTGCCGCCACCGCTGGTCGGGCGGGCGAGCAGAGATGAGCGTCGCGGCGTCGCGGCGTCGCGGCGTCGCAGGAACCGCGTCTGACGTGCGAGAATGGCGGACCCCCCGCACACGTTCGTCCCGCACCTGCTCACTTCAGCCTCGCACCATGCCGCCTGAGTTTCCCGCGTCGGCTCGGACGTCGGTGGTGTCGTATCTGGCGTTGCGGCGGGCGGTGGGGGTGACGGGGTTGGCGTTGCCGGTCCTGTTGTTGGTCGGCGGCTGGGCGGCGGGCGTGCCGGTGCAGGACGATATGAGCAGTTATTATCACACCCCGCTGCGGGACCTGTTCGTGGGCACGCTGTGCGGGGCGGCGGCGTTTTTATTCTGCTACACCGGCCGCGGACGCAGCGAGAACTGGACGGCGAACGTCGGCTGCGCCGCGGCGCTGGGGGCCGCTTTTTTCCCGATCGACGCCGGCAGCGCCCCGCCGTATACCCGCACCTGGACCGGCGTGCTGCACTCGCTGTCCGGCGGGCTGTTCTTCGTCACCCTGGGCTGTTATTCGCTGGTTCACTTCCCCCGCGGCGGGGATCCGGGGGAAGAGGCCGCGGAGGCCGGCGCCAGGATCAACGACGAGGCCAAGATCCGCCGCCGCAACCTGATTTATCGAATCAGCGGGATCGTGATCTTATTGGCGACGCCGGCGATGGGGGCGTATCTCTTTCTTTTCCCGGACGATTGGCGGGCGTGGTGCGACCGGTGGAACGTGCTGTTCTGGCTGGAGGGAACCGCGGCGTGGGCGTTCGCCGCGGCGTGGCTGACGAAGGGTCGGGCGATCGGCACGGAGATCGCGCTGGACCTGCTGGGTCTGGTCGAGGGCCGGTTGCCCCGCAAGCTCCGCCCGCCGGGCGCCGCCGGCGGCCTGCCGGATCGCGACCCGCCGGACGGCGGCGGGGGCGGGTGAGGCGCCCGCCCCCCGGCGATCCCCCCACGCCGGGGGCGGCGGTCGGACCGTTTGCCGATCCGCCGGGCCGCTCCCACAATCCCCCCCGCCCCCTGCCCGACGTCCCCTCCCGGGCCGTCCGGTTCTCCCCCGGATCGTCCGGCTCCGCTTTCCCCCGCGTCCCGCCCGATGGCCGACCCCCGTGACGACCGCCGCGACGATCCCTGGGCCGACGATCCGCACGACCCGGACGAGTTCGGCGGCGACGCCCCGAACCCGGAAGACGGCCCGCACGCGGACCTCGGCACCTACGCCTCCGATCGGGAGGTGCAGGCCCCGAACCCGAAAGCGTCCGTCGGGACCGGGGTGCGGGTGCTCGTCTGGCTGATGATCGGCGGGGGGATCCTGGGCGTGCTGTGCTGCGGGGGGCTGTTCTGGGAGTACGGCGCCAGCGGGCTGGCGACCCCCGACGACACCCCCGCCGGCGTGCGGGCTCGCACGGACGAGATTCTCACGATCGATCTGCCGGACGATTTCACCCCGCTGGTCGGCGTGAACGCGGAGATCCCGGGCTATCGCTGGCTCGGGGACGCGCGGATGGGGCTGGCCGCGTACGCCGCACCGGGCGACGGGCAGTTCGTGCTGATGAAGATTCGCCTGCCCGCCAGCTTGGAGACGCAACGGAGCGAGATCGAAACCAAGCTCAAGCAAACCGTCGAGGAGAACAGCGGCGGCCCGCGGGTGACCGTGGCGGAGACCCGCACCCGCGTCCTGCCCACCGCCGACGGGCGGTCCGTCGATTGGCGGTTCAGCGAGGGAACCGGCCGCGGGCGGGACGGCGCCGACCTCGGGGCGTTCCGTCAGGTCGACGGGGAGTTCGTCGACGGCACCGATTCCTACCTCGTCCGGCTGGCGATTCCCGAGGCGGACTACGACGAGGCCGAGATCGTGGCGATGCTCCAGAGTATCGAACTGGTCGACCCCCAAACCGAACCCGTCCCCGCCGGCAAGGAGGCGGTGATGGAAGAGGCCGGGGTCGAACTCCAACCGGCCGACGCGGGGGCGAACGACGCGGGGGCGAACGACGCGGGGGCGAACGACGCGGACGCCGCCGCCGACGCAGGCGAACCGATGGGCGACGCCACGCCGTGAGCGACGCCCTGCCCCCCGCCGCCCCGCCGCCCGGCGACGGCGCCCCCCGGTCGGATCCGCCACCGGCCCGGACGCCGGACGCGGCGCTCGCCGCGGCGCCGGCCGCGGGGCTTGATCCGGCGGTCGGCACGCAGGCGCGGACGTTCGCGTGGTTGTTCGGGGCGGCGGGGATCGCCGTGCTGATCTGTTGCGGCGGCGGCTTGAGCTGGGCGAACGGCGTGGAGAAGACGGACGATCCGGACCGCGTGCGGGCGATCGCCGCGTCGCTGCTGATCGCGGAGATCCCGGACCGGTTCACGCCGGAGCAGGCCCTGGGCGTGCCGCCGCCGCCGATCGTCAGGTGGTTCAAGGAGGGGCGGGCCGACCTGGTGGACTACGCCGCCCCCGGCGGCGGTCGGATGATTCTGTCCCGTCAGACGCACGACGACACCGACCCGGCCGTCGCCGTCGCCGCGGCCGCCGCGGACATGCTCGATGTGAACGGCGCCCCCGGCACGGTCCGGACGGTCCTCACCGAGCACGGCCGTTCGTTCCCGGTCGCATTCGGTGAAACCCCCGCCAACCCCGCCGAAGGCCCCCCCCGTCCCGGCGATCCGGAGGCGCCGGAGGCCGTGGACGCACGCCCCGGCGGCGGCTTCGATCCGGCGCCCGCGAGCCCCGCCGGACCGGTGCGGCGGGTGTTCGGCATGTTCCGCGAAGGCAGTTCCACCTACATCGTGGAACTCACGCTGCCCGCGCACGAGTACGACCCGGCGGAGGTGAATGCGTTGCTGGAATCCCTCGCCCCGGCGGTCGCCGCGCCGCCGGCAGATCGCGCGGTCGAGTGACGCATTTTCACGACTAGCCCGACGCGTCAGCGAGGGATTCAGCGTGTGCAGCACGCCGGCCTGCGGCCGACGCCCTCGCTGACGCGTCGGGTTCGTATCTCTTTCGGTGTCGGTCGGAACGTCGGTCGATCGGCGCCGTGCCGGTCAGTCGGGGACGTGGACGAGGACGCGGCCGGCTTCGACCTTCACCGGGTAGGTTTCGACCCGCACCTTGCCGTTGGGGGCGTCGCACCATTGGCCGGTGCGGCAGTCGAACCGCCAGGCGTGCAGCGGGCAGACGACCGTCGCCCCCGCGGGCTCGCTGCCGCCGGGTTCGCCGCCGCCGCCGGGTTCGCCGCCGCAGGCGCCGGGTTCAAGGTGGCCGTCGGAGAGCGGGGCGCCGGCGTGGGGGCAACTGTCCTCCATGGCGGCGAACGTCGGTCCGTCCGGCCCCCCAATATGGGCGACGGCGACGAACACGCCGTTCACCTCGAACGCGCGCAGCTCGTTCGGCGGGATCTCCTCGGCGGCGCAGACGTCCTCGAAAGTCATTGGGTCCGGGGTGGGATCGAGTCCGGGGTGGGGCGGGGGGCGAACGGGGGGAGAATGTAGCCGCCCGCCGCCGCCTTCACTCCCCGGCCCGCCCCCATCGCGTCTTCCCCCGCTTCGGCCCCCGCGGACCCTGCGCCGGTTCGGCCGGCTGGTCAGCCAGACAGTCGGCCGACCGTCGCGGTGGCGTTTGAATACCCCTCCGTGCACGGCGGGGAGCGGTCGTTTCTGGCGATCGCGGAGCGGCTGCGGACGCGATTCGCCCTCGTCGCCCTCGCCCCGCCGACGGGGGCGTTGGCGGAGATGTTGGCCGCCGCGGGGCTGCCGGTCGTCGGCTGCGACGTGAAGGACGAACCGAGCTTGCGGGCGGCGCTGGTCCAGGTTCACCGGCTGACGGGACGCCCCGCGGCCCTGCTGCACGGCAACAGCCTGAGCGTCGGCCGGGCGCTCGGGCGACTCGCCGGCGACCCGGCGGACTCGACCGCCAAGCGCCCGCTGCCGTGTCCGGTCACGGCGCACCTGCGGGATATTTTGAACCTGTCGAAGGCGGCGACCCGCGACCTCGGCCGCTGCGCGGCGTTGGTGGCCGTCAGCGCCGCGACCGCCGCGCATCACATCGCCCGCGGCCTGCCGGCGGAGCGGGTGCGGGTCGTGCACAACGGCATCGACCCGGCATCGTTCCTGGCCGACCTGCCTCACCCGGGCGCCCCGCTTCATCGTCGCCGGCAGGCGGCGCGCCGGGCGGTGGGCGATGAACTGGGCATCCCCGCGGAGGCCCCGCTGATCCTCACCGTCGGGCAGATCGGCTTGCGGAAGGGCTGGGACGTGCTGGCCGACGCCGCGGCCCGCCCCGTCGGTTCCCCCGCCGGTTCTCCCGCCGACTCTCCCATGGAATCCAGCAGCGGCCCGGCGCCGCACTTCCTCGCGGTGGGGGCGCGGTGGAGCCGGAAGGCGGAGAGCGTGCAATTCGAGGCGGACCTGTTCGCCGCGCTCGCCCGGTACGCCCCGGGGCGGGTGCACCGGTTGGGCACGCGGTCGGACGTGCCGCGGCTGATGGCGGCGGCGGACCTGCTGGTTCACCCGGCCCGTCAGGAGCCGTTCGGACGGGTCCTGTTGGAGGCCGCCGCGGCGGGGTTGCCGATCGTCGCGACCGACGTCGGCGGCACGCGGGAGATGCTGGGGGCAGCGTTCGCATCGGTCGCCCCGGGGGACGCGGCGGCGTTGGCGGCGGCGATCGCCCGGTTGCTGGCGGACGGGGCCGAACGCGCTCGGCTCGCCGCCCTCGCCGGGGATCGCGCGGGGCGGTTCACCGTCGACGCCGCCGCCGCCGGTCTGGCGGCGGTGTGGGATGCGGCGCTCGACGACGCCCCCACCAGCCACGCGTCCGGCCCGGCGGCGTGACGGCCGTCGTGGCCCACGGTCATGCCGACAGCACGAGAACAGTCAGGGCAGCAGCACGAAGAACGCGGCGGCGGCGGCGGCCTCGGCGAGGGCGCCGGGGGCTTCGGCCGGCGGGAGGTAGTTCGCGGCGAAATCGTACTTCCGGCCCGGCGGGCAGAACGGGGTCGCCCGGACCGGCTCCTGCGGCGGCCGCGTCGCCGCCCACCAGGGCAGCAGCGGGACCGTGCCGAAGAAGTGCCCCGCCGAGACCAGCGGCTGCGTGCACGGCCCGGTGGAGACGCCGCAGCGCTCCAGGTTCGGATCTTCGAAGTACAGCGGCCGGTGGGCGAAGCAGAACGGCATCGCCAGCGGACGCGGTCGGCCGTGTTGGGGCGTGGCGTGCACGGTCCCCGCGGCGGCGAAGCAGGGGGCGACCTCGTCCTTCGGCGGGGCGATGTCGAGGTAACTGACCGGGACCAGCCGCTCGCAGGCGCCGGAGGCGTCCGGCACGGCTCGCACCGTCGCCGCCAGCACCGCCGTCGGCGAGTTCAGCCCGGCGTCGATCTCCCGCAGCGGGGTGAACAGGCAGGCCATCCGGTCGCACAACGTCGGTTCCCCATCGGTCCCGGTCGGTTCGCCGGATTCGCCTCGGGCGTCGCTCCCCGCCGCGTCGGCGGACGTGAGGAGCCTGGCGTCGACGGACGCCTCGTCCTCGAAGAACTCGCCGATACGCGGCGCAGTTCCGTGTGGGCGCAAGCGGGCGAAATCCGGCCCGGGCGACGGACGCGACCACGGTGTCCGCCCTGCCCGCCGCGGGGCCTTGGGACCACCACGCCACCCCGGTGACGGTCCGCGGCGTCGCCGGACGGTCCGTCGACGGGGTCGTCCCGTGGTCGTCGACGGTCCCGGCGCCCGCGAGCCCGTCGTCCGCGAGCCCGTCGTCCGCGAGCCCGTCGTCCGCGAGCCCGTCGTCCGCGAGCCCGGCGCCCGGCGCGTCCCCCCACCAGGCGAGGGCGGGATTGAACAGCGGGGTCGGGGCGACGCCCGCGTCGTCCCACCAGGCGAGGGGAACTGGCGGACCGGCGGCGGCGGCCGGGGCGCCGGCCGGGGTGCGGCGCGGTGCGGTGTGCGGGCCGTGCGGGGCGGGGGGGGAGCCGTTCGGGGGGGCGTCGCCCCACCAGCCGAGGGCGTCGGTGACGGCGGCTCGTTCCGCCTCGGTGCGCGGTGCCCGGAGCGTCACCCAGATCGGCGATTCGCCGTCGTCGAACAGTTCCGGCGTCTCCGCCGCGTCGCGGAACGCCGCCGCCAGCGGGCTGCTCGGCGGGGCGTCGGAGGCGCCGCCGGTGCGGGCCCCGTCGCCCCCGCCCTCACCCCCGCCCGCCGTGCCGGCGAGCAGCGTCGCCAGACCCCCCGCGAGCAAGCCGTGACGGCCCAAACGGAGGCCCGGGCGACGTCCCGGGCGGCGGGCGGCGGGGCGAGGCATCAAACAGCCGGGGATGGTGGACGGAGACGGAGATCGCGACCGGATCGCGACGGGGACGCGACCGGTGACCGGTGACCGGTGACCGGCGACCGGTGCGGTGCGGCCGAGCGGGAGGCGTCGACTCGGGTATCGGCGCCGGACGGGGCGATCGTCCCGGTTATTCGCGAAAAACCCCGCCCGACCCTTCGCCGCCGTGGGCCGCAGCGACCTGTTTCGCGGGCGAACCGCCCGGTCCGTCCGCATTCGCGGCGGTCGATTCGTGTGGGTCGCAGGTCTCCCCATCGTTGAAGACAGCAGAGTCGGGACGCCCGCGGGGGGTCCGAAAACATCACGGGACGTTTACGTGATGAGCGTTCGATTCTCGATCCGATCCCTGTGGGGATAGGTAACCTGCGGGGATAGGTGGAGGGGGTTGAGGATGCGGGCGGAGGGCGGGCGACGTGCCGGTTCTTCGCGAATCGGCCGGACGCACTGGGCGCCCCGTCGACCCGCGGTTTGACCGCTCCCCGCCCCCCCGCGGATACTGGCGACCGTTGCTCCTGGCCGCGGCGCCCCCGGCTGCCCGAGGCTGTCTGCTGCTCGCGCCTGCCTGCTGCTCGCGGCTGCCTGCCCACGGTCCATTCCCTGTCTCCGGCGCCCGCTGGGCATCCGGGGCGTTCGTACGTTCGTCCTCCGCCCACAAGGTTCGTTCATGGCCCGCTCCCGCCCCGCCGGCCCGAACGCCCCCGAGATCGCTGCGACCGCGCCGCCCGCCCGCCGGGCGGTGCGGTTATCGGTGCGGCGGCTGGAACCGATCCGGGCGCTCGACGGCCTGGCGCTGGTCCCCGGGCCGGACGCGGACGGCGGGTACGGCGGTGGGGACGACGGCGGCCAAGACGCCGCCGACCCGGCCGACGCCCAGGACTTCGCCCGGTCCGACGCCGACGACGCCGGCGGGGCGAACGACGCCGGCGGGGCGAACGGCGGGGCGGTGCGGATCGACGCCGGGGCCGACGCCAACGACGGCGTCGCGGATCGGTTCGTCGTTTCCGAGGTCGACGGGCGGTTGGTGGTCTCCGTCAACGGCCGCACCGCGTTCTCCGGCGATGCGGCCGACGGCCACACGCTGCACTTCGCCGGCTCCGGCGACGCAGACGCCCTCCTTCTGGATCCCACCCTCTTCCAAGCCGGCGACACCGGTGCCGGCGGCCCCCTCACGTTGTCGTTCGACGGCGCCGGCGGGGCGGACCGGGTTGAACTGGGCGGCTCCGTCGGCTCCGTCGCCCACCACCTGCTCGGCGGCCCCGGCGCCGATGCGGACGGCTCCGAAGCCAACGCGGCTGAAGCCAACACCGTCGCCGCGGACGGATTGGACCTTGCGCACACCGGCGTGGAGCAGGTCGCCGACCGGTTCGACGCCACAACCCGCACGCTGACCGTCGACGGCACGGCCAGCCTGTCCGGCGCCGGCGCCGACGGCGTGCTGACCGACGGCGTCACCACCGTGACGTTCGCCGCGGACGCGGACGTCACCGCCGTGCGGGCGGACGTGCTGACCGTCACCGGCGCCCTGGACCTCGCGGGGAACGACGGCACGTTCCGGGCGACTGACGCGCTGACCCTCGACGCCGGCGCCGAACTCCGCAGCGCCGGCGGCTCCCTGACGCTCGACGGCGGCGGGTCGCTGACGGTCTCCGGAACCGTGGACGTGTCGAACGCGGACGGCGACGGCGGCACGGCGACGCTGCTGGGCGACGCGATCACGCTGACGGACACGGCGACCGTGGACGCCTCCGGCGCGACCGGCGGCGGGGAGATCTACGTCGGCGGCGGCTTCCAGGGGAACGATCCGGCCCTGCGGAACGCGGAGTTCACCACGATCGCCGACGGCGCCCGCCTCGATGCGAATGCCAGCTTGAATGGCGACGGCGGCACGATCATTGTTTGGGCCGACGACACCACCCGCTTCGCCGGCGCCATCTCCGCCCGCGGCGTGGGCAGCATTGACGGGCGGGGCGGCGACGGCGGCTTCGCGGAGGTCAGCGGCCGGCAGCGCCTGGGCTTCGTCGGCACGGTCGATCTGTCCGGCGGCGTCGACGGGGCGAACGGCGCCCTGCTGCTGGACCCGCGGGACATCCTGATCGTCGACGGCAGCCCCGCCGCCGACGACGGCGAAGCGGCCGACGGGCAGGTCGGCCTCGCCGACCGACCCGGGGAAGACTTCACGATCAGCGAGCAGGCGATCGAGGCGGTGACGGGCGACGTGACCCTCGAAGCCTCCCGCGACATCACGTTCGCCGCCGGCGTGTCGGTCGACATGGACGCCGGCGAATCCCTGTTCCTGATCGCCGGCCGCACGATCCTGCTGAACGCCGGCTCGTCGGCGACGACGGACGGCGGGAGCATTGATTTCCGGGCGAACGCCGGCGGCGCCACCGTGGGCGACTTCTCCGGCATCGTCGTCGACGGGGCGATCCTCACCGCCGCCGGCGCCGGCGGGATCACGCTGGTGGGCGTCGGCGGGGCGGCGGGGCTCACCAGCGACAACCACGGCGTGCAGGTGACCGGCGGCGGCGTCGTTCAGGCGACCGGCGCCGGGACGGTGGCGGTCACGGGAATCGGCGGGGGCGGCGGGGACTTCAACCACGGCGTAACCGTCGACGGGGCCGGCTCCCTGATCGCCGCGGCCGTCGGCGGCGTCACGATCACCGGGACCGGCGGATCCCGGGCGGACGCCGACGCGGACGAAAACGTCGGCGTGCACGTCGCCTCCGGCGGCCTCATCGCCGCGACCGGCGGCGACGTGGCGGTCACCGGTCTGGGCGGGCAGTCCGGCGATCGCAACGACGGCGTGTCGATTGACGGCGGGGAGATCTCCGCGACCGGCGGAACCGTCTCCGTCACCGGCGCCGGCCGCACCGGCGTGGCGACCGGCGCGGAGAACGTCGGCGTGCGGGTCTCCGGCGGGCTGATCGCCTCCGACGAAGCCGTCGCCGTGGACGGCACGGGAGCCGCCGGGGCCGGCCAAACGGCGGACGGCGTGCTGATTCAGTCCAACGGGGCGACCGTCCTGGGCGCCGGCGTGACGCTCGACGGCACGGCGGCGGGAACCGGCGGCGGCGTCGCGGACGTGCGACTGGCCGACGCCGCCCTCGTCGCCTCCACCACCGGCGACGCCGTCGTCTTCGACGGCGCCCTCGCCTCCGTCAACAACTCGGTCGTCCGCCTGACCGTCGCCGGCGCCGGTCCCGGCGCCCCGGACGGCGCCGGCGCCGGCGGGCTGGCCGTCACCGGCGATCTGAACCTGGAGTCCGGGGCGACGCTGGACCTCGCCGTCGCCCCCGGCGCCGCCCTCACGCAGGGCGATACGCTGACGTTCGCGAACGTCGGCGGCACGCGGACCGGCGGGTTTGCCCAACTCTTCGTCGACGGCCAGCCGATCAGCGGCGGGGCGGCGACCGGCACGTCGTTTGCGCTCGCCGGAGAAACCGTCACGCTGGACGCCGCGGGCGGGGACGGCAACGACCTCGCCGCCGTCGTGCAGACGACGACCTTCGCCGCCGTCCTCGCCGGGGACGGGACGCTGTCCGTCACCGAGGCCGCCGCGGGCGCGACCAACGCCCTGACCCTGCGGGTCGACGGGACGGACCTCGTGCTGGACGACGGCGCCGAGCAGGTCCGGCGATTCGCGCTGGCCTCCCTGAGCGGGACGATCAATGTGGACCTCGGCGGCGGGGACGACCTCCTCACCGTGGACGCCTCCCTCGCCGGCGCCGGGCTGACGATCGCGTACCAGGGCGGTCCTCAGGCGACCCCCGCCGGCGACGCGTTGGCCCTCACCGGCACGGGCGTCACCTCCGCGACCTACGGATTCGATACGGAGAACGACGGCGACGTCACGCTCGTCACCGCCGCCGGGTCGATCACCGTGAACTACCTCGGCCTGGAACCGATCACGGACAACACGGACGCCGTCGATCGGGTGTTGAACTTCGACTCCACCGACGCGACGGAGACCGTCACCGTCTCCGCCGGCCCGACCGCCGGCACGACCACCGTGGACAGCACCGCCGGCGAGGTTCTCACCTTCGCCAACCCGGCCGGCTCGCTGACGCTGAACCTCGGCGACGGGGACCAGACCGTCGCCGTCAACGGATTGGGCGTCGGGTTCGACGCCGACCTGACGATCAACGGCGACGCCGGCACGGACACGGTCCTCTTCGGCGCCACCGGCGATGCGATCAATCTGGGGGCGAACGACCTGACGGTCACCTCCGCGGCGGTGTCGCAGGGGGGCGGCTCGACGCTGACGGTCGGCGGAACGACGACGTTCCTGGCGGGGGGACGGGGGCCGGGCAGGACGTGACGCTGACCGGGGCGAACGACTTCGCCGTCCTCGCCGCGACCGGCGACACCGTCGCGGTCGCCGACGTGAACGGGCTGACGCTGGGCGACGTGGTCGTCGCGACGCGGCTCTCCCTCGATGTGGCGGGCGCATCGGCCCAGCAGGCGGGCACGGCGATCGCGGGCGCCGGCGACCTACAGAAACTGGGGGCCGGCACGCTGACGTTGGCCGGGGCGAACACGTACGCCGGCGGCTCGTCGGTGGACGCCGGCACGCTGGCGGTGGACGGCTCGCTGACGTCGGGCGCGACGGTCCGCACCGGCGCCACGCTGGCCGGCGCCGGCGTGATCGCCGGCGCCGTGCTGCTGGAGTCCGGCGGCACGCACGCCCCCGGCGCCGCGGGGGCGGGGGCCGTGGGCGATCAGGGGACCGGCGATTACACGCTGCTCGCGGGCGCCACGCTGGACCTGGACGTGACGGGCGTGACGACCGCCGGCGTGGATTACGACCAGGTGAACGTCGTCGGCGCCGTGACCCTCGCCGGGACGCTGAACCTCGTGGACGGCTTCGCCGGCCGCGGGCAAGCCGGCGATTTGCTGGCGCTGCTGTCGAACGACGGCGCCGACGCCGTCGTCGGGACCTTCGACGGGCTGGCCGAGGGGGCCGCCGTCGCCTTCAACGATCAGGTGTGGACCCTCAGCTACACCGGCAACGTCGACGGCGGGGCGGCCGGCAACGACGTCACGCTGACGTTCCTCGCCGACCGCGTCGGCAACGTCCTCTTCAACGGCGGCGCCGGCGACGACACCCTCACCGTCACCGCCGACGGGACGGACTCCGCCAGCTACACGCTGTTCTCCGACGGCGTGCTGATCGAATCCGGCGTGATGAAGAACGTCGCCTCGCTGACGTTCAACGGCGCCGCCGGCGACGACCTGTTCGTCGTCGACCACGCTGGCGTCCCCGGCGGGGCGCTGTTCGACCCCGCCGGCGGCGTGACCTTCGACGGCGGGACCGGCGGCGAGAACTCCCCCGGCTTCAATCCGAATGGCGACGCCCTCCAGCTCCTCGGCGGGACCGCGGCGTCGGTGGAGCACGTCTTCACCAACGCCAACGACGGCTTCGTCCTCTACAACGGCGCGACCGTCGGCGCCGCCTCCGTCGCCTACCTCGGGCTGGAGCCGGTCCTCGACACCGTCGCCGCGACGACCCGCACGTTCACCTTCACCGGCGGCGCCGAGACCGTCACGCTGACCGACGGCGTCGCCGCGGACGGGCAGATGACGATCGACAGCACGCTGGGCGAGTCCGTCACCTTCGCCGTCCCGACCGGCGCCCTCGTCATCGACGCCGGCGCCGGCGACGACGCGCTCGTCGTCGCCTCCGTGGACGCCGGGTTCGACGCCGCCCTCACCATCCGCGGCGGCGCCGGGGCGGACACGCTGACGCTGGGCGCCACGCTGGGGCTCGGCTCGGCGACTTCCACCGGCGCCGCGCTGTTCGATGTGGAAGCGACCACCCTCGCCGCCGACGTGACGCTCGCCACCACCGGCGGCGGCTCGAACGGCGACGTGACCTTCACCGGCACGGTCGATTCCGACGCCACCCCCCGCGTTCTTTCACTGACCAGCGGCACGGGGGACGTGCTGTTCGGCGGGGCCGTGGGCGCCGCGGCGGCGCCGTCGACGAGCCCGTTGGCGAGCCTGCTGGTGAACGCCGCCGGCGACGTCACCTTCGCCGCCGCGGTCAATACGAACGGCGGTCTCACGCAGACGGCCGGCTCGGGCACGACGACCTTCAACGGCGGCACGGTCGGCGGGGCGCTGGCCGTGACGACGAACGCCGTCACCTTCGCCTCCGGCACGCTGGCGGCGACGGGGAACGCGACGGTGAAAGCCGCCACGGCGATCCTCGGCGGGACCGACGACGGCGTCGCGGATCTCACCTCCGGCGGCGTGATCGACCTCACCGCCGGCGCCGGAGGAATCGGCACGGCGACCGACGCGCTGGACCTGTTCGCCGCGACCCGGGTGAACGCGGACACGTCCGCCGCGAACGGCGCCGTCTTCCTCGACGGCATCGGCGACCTGCGGCTGGGCCGCGTGAACGCCGGGACCGGGGACGCGACCCTCGCCGCAACCCTCAGCGTCGTCGACGCACTGGCCGGCGACGGACCCGCGAACCTCAACGTCGTCGCGGACGCCCTCACGCTGACGGCGGTCGGCGGGTCGGTCGGGCTGAACGCCGTCGACGTGGCGGTCGCGACGCTCTCCGGGGCCGCCGGCGCCGGCGGTTTCCGCGTCAACGACTTCGGCGGCGGCCTGGCCCTCACGAACGTCACGGCGACCGGCGGCGGCTCGGCAAGCGTCGCCACCACCGGCGGGGACCTTTCCGTCGGCACGATCGCCGCCACGTTCGACGTGAACCTCGTCACCGACACCGGGGCGATCACCGACGCCAACGGCGCCGGCCCGGGGCCGGGCACGGTGAACGTGACCGCGGGGTCCGTGCAGGGCTCCGCCGCGACCGGCATCGATCTGGACGTGAACGCCGCCGTCCTCGGCAACGGGCTGAGCACCACCGGCGTCGGCGACATCGCCCTGCGGCGGTCGGCCGCCGGGCCGTTCTTCATCTCCGGGGCCGGGATCACCACCGCCGACGGGGACGTGTCCGTCGCCGCCGCCGCGGGCGATCTGCGGCTCGTTTCACCGATCACCGCCGGGAACGGCGGTACGGCGACGCTCGTCGCCGCCGGGGCGATCCTGGACGACAACGGGGCGGCGAATGACGTCACCGCCGGCGCCCTGCGGCTGGCCGCCGCGTCCGTGGCGACCGGCGCGGACCCGCTGGAGACGACCGTCGCCACGCTGGACTTCGAGTCCCCCGGCGCCGTGTTCGTCACCAACGCCGGCGCCCTGACGCTCGCCGACGTGCCCGGCGGGATCGCCGGATCGAACGCCGGCGGCGGCGGGGCGATCGTCGCCGGCGGGGCGCTGACGATCGCCTCGGCCGTCACCGTCGGCAACGCCGACGCCACCGCCGCGGACATGACGTTCGAAGCCCGCGACTCCGGCGCCGTGAACGACGACCTCACCATCACCGCCGCCGGGGCGGTGAACCTCGTCGACGCGGCGCCGTCCACGCTGACGTTCCTCGCCGGCGACGACGTGATCCTGAACTCCGGCGGCGCCCCGCGGATCGCCGCCGCGAACAACGCCGGCCACACGGTTCAGATCACCGCCGACACCGAGGGCGCCGCCGACCTCGACCGCGGCTCCATCACCCAGACCGGCACGGACGTGGCGGTCGTCGCCCCGACGCTGACGCTGTCCGCGTTCGACGGCATCGGCGACAGCTCCGCCGACGCCCTCGCCGGCGACGGCGCCGTCGCGGACAACCCGCTGCGGGTCACCGTGGACAACCTGTCCGCCACGAACGGCGGACCGGCCGGCGGGGCGAACGACGTGCGGCTGATCGAGGCGAACGACGTGGCCGTGCGGTCGGTGACGAACGTCGGCCGCCTGGTGCGATTGGACGCCGGCGGGGCGATCACGGACGCCACGCCGACCGACGACGCCGGGGCGAACGCCGTCAACTTCAACGCCGGTCAGGTCGGTCTGCGGGCGGGCGACGGGCTGGGGGCGAATCCCGGCACGGTGAACGCGCCCGTGGACGACGCCGCGGATCTCGACTTCGCCGACGGCGCCACGGTCGCCGCACTGGTGACCGGCAACGGGCCGATCAACCTTTCCGCCGACGACGGCAACCCCGATTCGGACGCCACCGAGGAGAGCCTCACCGTCGGCACGGTCGACGGCCTGACCGGCGTGCAAATCGCGGGCAGCGGGAACGTCCGGGTCGCCGCGACGTTCAATCTGACGATCGACGAGACCGTCGCGGTCAACGGGGCGAACGGCGACGTGATCCTGTTCGCCGACAGCGATCGGGACTGCGACGGCAACCTGGCGGTCAACGCCGCCGTCTCCTCGGGAAGCACGAACGGCGGGCTGGCGTTGGGGGCGCGCGACTTCGTGCTGGCCGCCGGGCAAACCCTCGCGACGAACGGGGTCGGCGACATCGCCGTCTTCGCGTGCGACTCGATCGTGCTGCGGACCGGCAGCGCCCTCACCACGGTCGACGGCTCCGTCTTGCTGAACGCCGACACCGACGCCGATGCGGTCGGCGCCGTCCGACTCGAAGGGACCGCCGCGGTCACCGCCGGCGGGAACCGCGACGTCATGATTACCGCGGCGGACGTGGACTTCGCCGCGGCCTCCGCCGTGAACGCCGTGGGCGACACCGTCTTCCTCAACAACTCCACCGCGGGCCGCAGCTTTGTGCTGGGCGGCGCCGGCGCCGGCTTCTCCCTGTCCACCGTCGGCGGCACGCGGATCAACGCGGCCGTGCTGGAGATCGGCAACCCGGACGCCGCTCCGGTCGACCTGAGAGCCGGCACGATGGCGGTGGACAACCTGACGCTGACCGGCGTGACGGACACCCTCGTGCTGCGGACCGGCGGGGACGTGGTCGAACTCGGGACCGACGCCGCCGCCGACATCTCCGGGGTGCCGAACCTCGCGATCCGGGCCGACGGTCGCGTCGGCGGGGCGACCGACGCCAACGGCGATCGGCTGGAAGTGGACGTCGCCACCCTCGCCGTCGGCAACTTCGCCGGCGACCCGGCCGGCAGGTCCGTTCGCATCGCGGAGACCGGCGGGGATCTGACTGTCGGTACGGTGGCGGACGGCGCCGGCGTCTTGACCGCGGGGCTGCGGGCGGGCGGCGCGGTCGATCTGGCCGTCGCCGGCTCCCTGACGGTGCAGGACGCGCGTCCCGGAGCGGGGCCGGCCGGCACGGACCTGGGCGGGTTGGAAGTCGCGTTGATCGCCGGGGCGAACCTCACCGTGAACGCCGAAGCCGCGGTCCGCACTATCGGCGGGAACGCCGTGCTGGACGCCAACGACGGGAACCTCCTGCTGGGCGCCGGGGCCGTGGTGGACACCGCCGGCGGAAGCGCCGGGTTGGAAGCCGCCGGGTCGCTGGTGATGGCGGAGGGGGTCGTCGGGGCGACGTTCCAATCCGCGCTCGTCACCACCGTCGGCGTCGCCGGGTCCGGCAACGCCGTGCTGCGGGCGGGCGCCGGCAACGTGATCCTCACCCAGGTGAACGCCGGGGTCGGGCAGATCGGCGTGCAGGCCGGCGGGGCGGTGGCGGACGGGCGATTCGGCGAGGGACCGACGGCGCTGAACCTGTCCGGCGCCACGCTGGCCGTGCAGGCCGGGACCGGCGTGGGCGCCGCGGATCCGCTGGACGTGTCCGTCGCCGCGGTCGCCGCCGCGACGACCGCGGGGAACGTGCGGATCGTGAATTACAGCGTGCCGAGTTCCGTCGGCGCCGTCGCCGTGCCGACGGTCGTCGCCGCCGGGCAATTCGTCGCCGGCGTGGCCGCGAACGGCGTGACCGCCCCGGGGCTGGTGGAACTCGTCGCCCCGAACAGCGATCTGCTGGTGAACGCCGACGTATTCGGCGGAACGCGGGTCGCCTTGGACGCGCTGGGCGGCGTGGCGTTGAACGCGAACGTCCGCAGCGACGCCACCGCCGGTCTCGTCGCCGTGCGGGCGCAGACCGGCAGCATCACGCAGCCCGGCGCCGCGCTCGTCACCGCCGGGGCGCTGTCGCTGGAGGCCGGCGGAGCCGTCGGGATCGCCGACTTCGACGCCCCGGACCGCGGCGAAGCGATCAGCGCCGACGTTCTCGTCGTCGCCGCCCGGGCGAACGGCGGACCGACCGGCACCGGCGTGGGCATCGCCCAGCGGAGCGGGCGAACGTTGACGATCGGCGCGGCCCCCGGCCTGACCGGCGACGCGACGACCAGCATGACGATCGGCGTGACGACGGCGGCCGGGACGGCCTCCGTGTTCGCCGCGGGCGGGGTGAACGTGATGCAGGCGGTGGGCGATGCGGACCCGTTCGATGGCGTCTCCGACGTCACCCAGGCCGCGGTGGTGGCGGGGGGCGTCGTGGCGTTCGGCGGGGCCGGCCGGTTGACGACCGCCACCGGACAGGCCGTCGCCCCGCTGACCGGCACCGTCGTGCCGATCGCCGGCAGCCCGCCGGGACAGTTCGTGGTCGGGCAGACCGGCGAACTGCTGTCCGCGGCGACCTCCTCGCAGGTGCCGTTCACCGTGCGGGCCGGCACCAACCGCGGCGATTTCGCGGACCAGAACGTCACCGTGCTGCTGACCCTCCCCAACGGGTTGCTCTCCGCAAGCCGGCCGGCCCCGGGGGCGGGCGGATCCGTGTTCGACTTCGGACCGCAGGCGTTGCCGATCGGAGCGGAGTTGATCGAACTGGCGAACCAGGCGGCCCAGAACGGCGGGGAACTGCTCGGCTTCTACACCGCGTTCTTCGATCCCTCGATCCGGCTGGTCGGGGCGACGAACGTCGGCGGGATCGCCACGAACCTCGGCGGGACCGTGCTCGTCGCGAATCCGACCGACCTGACCACCGACGCCGTGCCGCTGACCTTCGTGTTCGGCGACGTGGTCGGCGCCGATCCGCTGCCGGACGTCGACCCCGTCCTCCCCGTGACGCCCGAAGCGGCCCCGCCGGTCCCCGCGCCGCCGGTCCTGTTCGTCGCCCCCCCGCTGGCCGCCCCGGACGACGCCGCCCCCGCCGCCGGCGCCCCGGCGACCGATCTGCCGGAGCTTCAACTCTGGATCTACGGCAGCCAGCAGGGCCTGACCGACGGCGTCGACGGCACCGGCGACCCCGCCGTCACCGTGCCGGACCTCGCCTACTACCTGATCGGCGACCCGTTCCGCAGCGCCTATCTGGCCGACCCGTACTTCCAGAACCTCGGGGCGGAAGGGGCCGTGTTCCAGTTCGTGATCGTGCGACCCGGGCAGGATCCGGAGGTGGAAAGCACCTTCCGCGTCGAAAGCGGCGGCGCAGAACAACCGCTGTTCCGTCGCGGCGCCGCCCCGGCCCTGCTCGACGCCGCCCCCGTCGGGCCGACCCCCGCCTCCTTCTCCGACAACGCGACTGCTCCCGAAGACGCGGCTGCTCCCGAAGACACGACTGCTCCCAATAACGCAGCCGCCCCGCCGGCCGCCGTCGCTCCCGGCGAACCGGTCTCCGCCCGCGACGCTGCGTCGCCCACCGAATCGCCCGCCGAGGCGGACGGCGCCTCCGGCGAGGAATCGAACGGCGCCCCGGACGACGACGCGACCTGGGCCGCCGCCGCGGCGCTGGTCGCCGGCGTGCCGATCCGCTCCCGAGCCGCGGCCCGCTGGCGGCGGCGACGGGACGCCGCCGTCCGCGCCATGGCGGGCTACAGTCTGGGAGCCCACCGCCTGACGGTCCCCGATCGGGCCGGCTCGCCCGAACTGAACGGCTCGCCTGACCTGAACGGCCCGAACGGAATCGCCCGATCGGTGAAGACCGGCGGGCCGGTCATGCCGGCCGGGGGCGTATCGGCGGCCTCCGATTCGCCCGGGTCGGTCGGCGGCGAACTGGCGGGCGGGGGAAGGCCGGTCACACTCGGCCGCTCCGCCCGTCGGGCCCGTCGCCTCGCCGCGACCCGGTAACCGCCGCCCGCCGCCCGCTGCCTGTCCCCGCCGCCGCCCGGCGTTCGTCTTCCGATCACTGTCGACCGGCCGGCGCCCTCCTCCCACCGGCCGGCGTCCCTCCCGTTCGTTCCGCGTCCCCCCGCCCACACTCCCGCTGATGGCCGACGCCCCCACCCCCGTTCCCGGCCGGCCTAACAGGAAGGCGAACGACGGCGCGAACAACGACGGCCCCAGGAGCGGCGCCGCCGCGAAGGACGGCGCGGCGGGCGGCCCGATCGGCGGCCCGATCGGCACGCGGCCGACGCTTCCCGGCCGAGCCGCGGGCGCCGGCCGCGGGGCCGGGACGTCGGGGGTGCTCGGCTCGCTGGTGGACCTGGCGACGATGAATCCGGGGGCTCTCGTCGCCCATGGCCGGGACGCCGAAGAGGTCGCCCCGGAGGACCTGGAGGAGTCCCTCTCCGCCACCCTCGGCGCCCGCGAACGGGCCGACGACCCGGCCGACCGCGTCCTCGGTGCGATCGCGGACCGCGACGACGACGTTGCTGACGACGACCTCGACGAGGGGGCCGTCAGCGCGGCGGGCGGCAGCGTGTTGGACGACTTCGACGACGACCTCGGCGACCTCGCCGACGGGGCGAACCTTCTCGATCCGTCAGCCTCCGCCGACGCCGGCACGGACGCCGGCACGGACGACGGTGGGGACGACGGCGCCACCTTCCTCAGCAATCCCCCGCCGGGCCCCGCAGCGTTGGAGTCCGCCAGCCCGGCGATGCCGGACGTGCCCAGCGGCACGTTGATCGGCGGTGGATTCGGGCCGATCGGGAACTTCGCCGACGACGATTCCCTCGCCGGCGGCGGCGGCGAAGACGGTGTGGACGAACCCACCGGGCAAATGGCCGGCGACGTCGCCGACGTGCCCACCGGCGAAATGCCCACCGGCGAAACCGGCGACGCCGCAGACGTTCCCACCGGTGAAATGGGCGGCGACCCAGCCGGCGACGCCGCGGACGAACCGACCGGGGAGATGGGTCCGGCCGGCGAGAGCGGGACCGCCGCGGGCGGCGGAACTTCGATCGGCGACAGCGGAACCGCGGGCGGCGCCGGCGGAACCTCTTTGGGGGACAGCGGGACCGCGGCGGCGGGCGCCGGCGGGACCTCCGTGGGGGACAGCGGGACCGCGGGGGGCGCCGGCGGGACCGCGGCGGCCGGTCGCACCCGAGCCGGCGGGAGTACGGCGTCTGCGGCGGGGTCCTCGGCGGCGGCGTCGGAAAGCGATTTCTCCCACGACGGCTCCGCGGCGGGCGGCTCCGCGGCGGGCGGCTCCGCGGCGGGCGGCTCCGCGGGGGGGGGAACCGCGGGGGCCTCCGCCGCCCCGTCGCTGACCGGCGGGGCCGCCCACATCAGCGCCGCCGTCCCGTCCCGGCAGATCGCCGCGAGCCTCGCCGAGGCCGACCTCGCCTCCGACTACGCCGTGCTCGCCGCGTTGGGCGAGGGCGGCATGGGCGTCGTCCGCCGGGCCGAACAGCGGTCCCTCGGCCGGGACGTCGCCCTGAAACAGGTCAAGGGGCGCGTCAGCACGCGCCAGAAAGCCCGCCTGGCCACCGAGGCGATCGTCACCGGCGAACTCGAACACCCGAACATCGTCCCGGTGTACGACCTCGGTCGGAACGTCGACGGCGCCCTGTTCTACGCGATGAAGGTCCTCGGCGGTCGCGGCTGGCACAAGGTGTTGAAGCTCGACGCCGGCGCCGAAGGGGCGCTGACCGAGGAGGAACACCTCGACGTCTGGTTGAAGGTCGCGGACGCCGTCGCGTTCGCCCACCACCGCGGCGTCATCAACTACGACCTCAAACCGGAGAACGTCCAACTCGACGGGTTCGGTCAGGTGCTGGTCCTGGACTGGGGCCTCGCCCACGTCACGGAGCGATTCGCCGGCCCCGGCCGCGTCGCGGACAACCAACGCGGCGGCGGCTCCCCGGCCTACATGGCGCCGGAGCAGGGCCACAACCAGCTCGCCAGTATGCGGCTGATCGACGAACCGGACGCGCCGGTCACCGACGCCGTCGACGTTTACCTGCTGGGCGCGATGCTGTGGGAGATCGCCACCGGCCACCGCCCGCACGTCGGCGACGACAAGGTCGCGGAGCAGATCGCCGCCCGCGCCGGACGCCCCAAGGCGGTCCGGTTGGACAAGACGTTGGCCTGCTGCATGGCCGCCCGGGAAAACGTCCTCACCCCCACGGACCGGGACGACGAACTGATCGCGGTCGCCCGCCGTGCGATGGCCACCGACCCGGCCGACCGATACGAATCGGTCGAGGCCCTGCAAGCCGCGGTCCGGGAGTATCGGGCGCACGGCCAAAGCCGCCGGCTCACCGCCCGCGGGGCGGAGCTGGTCGCCGCCGGGGAACTGGCCCGCGGGGCCGCGGCGTTCGACGACGCCGTCGCGCTGTGGCCGGACAACGGCGAGGCGAAGACCCTCGCCACGGACGCGCAGCGGCGCCTGGACCGCCGGAAGAAGGCGACGCGCTCGCTGGCGCTGGCCCTGTCGCTGGTCACGCTGATCGGGTTCGGGGCGGTCAGCTACACCGGCTACGGCCAGTACGTCGCCCGGCAGGAAGCGGTCGCGGCGGAGCGACTCGCCAAAACGGAGCAGGTGCGCGCCGAACGATCTAGGGAGGACGCTCTCCGCCAGAAGAAGAAGGCCGAAGTCGCCGCCGTCGCCGCAGAGAAGAGCGAAGCGGAGGCGAAGGCCGCGAATGTCCTGGCTGATGCGGAGCGGAAGAAGGCCGAGGACTCCGCCGTCGCCGCTGAACAGAGTGCCAAAGCCGCCAGGCTGAGCGAGCAAGCCGCTCGCGCCAGCGAAGCGAAGGCAAAGGCTGCGAACGTTGTAGCCAGAGCCGAGGAGCAGAAGGCCATCGCCGCCGCGCAGGAAGCGACGCAGGCGAGACTCGCCGCCGAAGCGGCCCAAAAGGAGTCCGAGTACAGCAGTTTCATGGCGTTGGTGCGGGCCGCGGACGACCGCCGCCGCGACGATCTCGCGGGCGCGCACCGCGTTGGCGTCGCTCGATTTGCTGAACCGCCCCGCTCCTGGCGCCGGTCCCGCCCCGGACGGCGCCGGTCCCGCCCCGGACGGCGCCGGTCCCGCCGCCGCCGCGCCCGCGGAGCCGGAGGGGTTCGAGGTGCGCTACCTGCGGGCCGAACTGGCCCGCTCCCGAGATGCGATCGACGCCGCCGCCGCGAACGGCGACGGGGCCGCCGCCGGCCGCGCCCCGGACCTCACCGGCGTCGCCGTGCTCCCCCGGGCCGCGTCGGCCGCCGGCCCCCCGCGGTTCGCCGTGGCCGGGGCGGACGGGGTGATCCGCGTCGAACCGGCCGAGCCCGGCGGCGCCACGCTGCTCCTCCGCGACCCCCAACTCCGCCGCCTGCGGGACGTGGCGACCGGCGGGGGGACAGACGACCCGATCCTCGTCGCCGTCGGCGACGGGAACCGCGGCGACGCCGTCTCCGTCGCCGTCTGGAGCTTGAAGGACTTGGAAAGCGATCTGCAAAGCGATCTGCAAGGGGGCGGGGCCGGTGCCACGGAGCCGTTGGAACCGACGCGACGGCTCGGGGCGTTGCGGGCCGGGTCGTCGCTGTCCGGCGTGCGGATCGGCCGCGGGCCGGACGGGCCGTTGGTGCTGGCGTGGGGCGAAGAGGCGGCGGGCGGCGCGGGGCTCCAACAGGACCGACCGCACGGCGTGCTGCTGGGCTGGCGGCCGGACGCGGCGGACGCGGCGCCGACGCTGCGGGTGGACCTCAGCGGCGACGATCGCCCGCGAGACGCGGACCTATCCCCGGACGGCGCCCGCCTCGCCGCGGTCGTCGGCGCCGGCCACGGCGCCGTCCGGCTGTGGCGGCTGGACGGCAGCGCGAACGGCGATGCGAACGGACGGATCATGGCGACGAACGGCGGGGCGTTCCGCGGGCACACGACGTTCCGCAGCGGGTCCGCCGTCGGGGCCGTCACCGCCGGCGCGACCCGCGTGCGATTCGTCCCGTACGAGCCGGGGGAATCGGGCGAGCCGCGAGAATCGAATGGGCCGCGGCGGGTCGTCAGCGGCGGGGCGGAGGGCCGCGTGCTGATCTGGAACGCGGACGACGTCCTCCCCGAGACCGACACGCCGCCCCGCGACCTGCGCGGCCGGCCCGGCGCCCCGCAGCGGGCGTTGCGGTCGATCAGGACGCTCGCCGTCTGGGCACACCACGACGGCGCCCGCGGGGCGCCGGTGCGGGCGCTGAGCCTGTTGAAAGTCCCGGACTCCACCGCCGCCGAGGGCGTCACGCTGCTGGTCGCCACCGCCGGCGACGACGCCCGCGTCCGCCTGTGGCGCACCGCCGGCACGGCTGACGGCACGGCCGCCGGCGCGACCGCCGCGCCCGGGTCCGCGGCCGGCGCCGGGCAGTTCACCCCGCTGGTGTGGGACGAATCGAACGCCACGGACCCCGCCGGCCGATTGGCGCGGCAGTCCCCGGCGACTTTGGACTTCGCCCGCCCGCCGACCGCCCTGGCCCTGACCGCCGTCCCCGGCGGGTACGAACTGCTGGCCGTCGGACCCGGCGGGGAAGCCGACCGGCTGACGGACGTCTCCTTCGCTCCCACGCCCGCCGGGGCCGGCACGCTCGCCGCGATCGACGGGGCCGGCGTGCTGCTGGAGTTGGGCGAACCGATCACGGCGCTGCGAACCGCCCCCGGCCGGCCCGGCGCCGTCGCCGCGACGACCGTCAGCGGGGCCGTCCGCGTCGTCACCGAAACCGGCCGCGTGGGTCGCTACGAAGAAGGGACGCTGCAATCCTCCCGCGCCACGTACGCCGCGCTCAGCCCCGCGGGCGTCGGGCAGGACGGGACCGGCGTCGGGTCCGGGCGGCGGTTGGCGGCGACGACCAGCGCCGGCGTCGTGCTGTTGTGGGACGTGACCCGGCGGGGGTTGGTCCGACGGTACGCCCCGGACCGGACGCTCCAAACGGCCAGCCGCACGGCCCCGCTGCCGTCGGTCGCCGCCGCCGCGGTGGCGGAAGTCGACGCCGCCCTCGCCGCCCGCATGACCGACGTCTTGGGCGAACCGGTCCGGGCCGGCTCCGTGGTGCTGGCCTACGCCTCCGGGGACCGCACCGTCACGGTGCTGCGGTGGCCGCGCAACGGCCCGCCGACGCCGATCCGCCGCGTTCTCCTCGACAAAGCTCCCACCGCCCTGGGCTTCACGGGGGACGTGTCCAAGTTGGTGATCGGCGCCGACGACGGCAACCTGTGGGCCGTCAATCCGTTCGCCGTTGCGGCCGAGGAACTGCCCGCCGACGGAACGCCCGCTGACGGAATGCCCGCTGACGGAATGCCCGCTGACGAGACCCCGATTGGCCGGGCTCATCAGCTGGGCCGGGCCGGCGGGCCGCAGAACCCGCCGACGATCGTTCGCCCGCTGCCCGGATCCGCGGTGTTGGTCGGCGCCAAACGGCTGTTCCGCCTGGATCTGGCGGATGTGGACCTCGCCGCCCCCCGCGACGCGGACGGAGGGAACGGCGCCGGATTGGCCGCGTCCGCCGCGATCCGGCAATACGACTTGGCGAACCCGATCATGGCCCAGACGGTCGCCTTGCCGGAAGGCACGTTCGAGGCGGCGGCGGGGTTCGCGGCGCTCGAACAGACTCGCCCCGACGTCGTCCACCTGGTCCTGTTCCGCGAGGATCGGAGCACACCGCTGGAGCGGTTCCGGCTGGGCTCCCGGGCGTACGCCGTCGCCGCGGACCCGCTGCGGCCGCGGTTGGCGGTGACGGTCGAGTCCGGGGCGGGCGCGACGGTGCGGGTGTTCGACGTGCAGCCGGACGGGACGTTGGTGGAAGGCCCGTCGTTGTCGGCGAAGGACGCGGGCGGAAAGGTGTCGGCGGCGTCGTTCAGCGGGGACGGGTCCGTGCTGCTGCTCTCCACGCCCTCCGGCGTGGCGGTCTGGGATCCGACGAAGGACCGGCCGGAGGACGGCCGGTTGGGCGGCGGGACCGGCGGAACGACCCTCGCCTTCGACCCGGCCGGCGAGTTCCTGCTGACCGGCGACGCCTCCGGCACCTTCCAACTGCTGCGGGCCGATCCGGACGACGGCGCCGGCGGCGCCGGCGATCTGCCGGCGCTCCTCAAACAGAGCGTGCCGGGCGCGGTCGGTCCGACGGGCGGCGCGGTCGCGGTGGGCGCCGTGGCGGTCGGCGGCGCCGCGACCGCTCCCCCGGAGGCCGTCCGCCCGCTGCTGGTCGCCGCCGGCGGCCGGGCGTGGCTGTACCAGTACGACCCGTCCGGCGACCTGGCCGCCGACGACGGGACCGCCGACGGGGCCGCGCTGTCGAAACCGCGGGCGCTGGGAGGCGCCGCCGCCGCCCACGCGGCCCCGATCACCGCGGCGACGTTCGTGCCCCCCGGTCCGGACGGCGAGATCTGGGTCGTCACCGCGGACGCCGACGGCATCGTGCGGCTGTGGGACGCGGCGAACCCGAACCAGCCGCTGGCGGAGGCGAACGCCGGCGAGGCGGGCGTCGCGGTGCACGACCTGGCCGTGCCCGCCGCCGGTCTGCTCCCGGCGTTCGCCGCGGACGGCACGGACGGCACGATCCCGGAGGCCCCGTCGTTGGTCGATCAGCGCCTCGTGATCGCCGCGGCGACGGACGCCGGTCCGTTCGTGTTCGTCTTGGCCCCGCCGCAAAACGACGGGCCGGAGAACGACGGGCCGCAGAACGACGGGCCGCAGAACGACGGGCCGCAGAACGACGGGCCGCAGAACGACCGATCGAAGTGGACCGTCAAGACGATCGCGTTGCGGGGGCGGGGCGGAGCGGCCCGGGGCGTGGCGTTCTCCCCGGATCGGCCGGACCGGCTGGTCTCCGCGGGGGCGGACGGGGCGGCCCAGATCTGGGACTGGAACGGCTCCGCGGCCGGCCGGGACCCGAAGCCGGGGCCGGAGATCGAGGCGAAGGGGGAGGTCTCCCAAAGCTTGCTCGCATTGGACGGACAGTCGGGACAACGCGGGGGCGGCGGTCGTGGCGGCGGCGGGCACGAGGGCGGGCTGACGGCGGTCGCGGTCGCCCCGGACGGCGACGCCGTGCTGACCGGCGGCGAAGACGGTCGCGTGCTGCGGTGGACCGCCCCGCCGGCCCCGGCGGCGAACGACCGCGTCGCCGGCGGGCGGTGAGCCGGGGCCGCCCGGTCAGGATTCGTCTCGCCCGGTCAGAGGCTGCGCGGTGACGGGCACGCGGTGACGGGCACGCGGTGACGGGCACGCGGTGACGGGCACGCGGTGACGGGCACGCGGTGACGGGCACGCGGTGACGGGCACGCGGTGACGGGCACGCGGTGACGGGCACGCGGTGACAGGCGCGCGGTGACGGGCGCCCCGTTACGGGCGCCCAGTTACGGGCGGTCGCGACGTTCCAACGCGTCCAGTCGGGCGTCCGCGGTGCGGTGGCCGTTGATCGTGTGGTCGCGGACCTGCTCGCCCAGCGTGCGCATGTCGCTGCGCACGCGGTCGATGGCGGCGGCGTGATCGGCGGCGCGGGCCTTCACCTCGACGCCCGTCCGGGCGGCCTGGGCTTTGATCGGGTCCAGCGCCAGCGTGCCCAACCCCGCCAGCACCGTCGCGGCGAGTCCCCCCGCCGTCAGCACCGCCGGCCAGTCGGTCCGCCCCTGCCGACGCACCTCGCCTCCCAACGCCCGCACCTCCGCCCCCAACCCCCGCACCTCCCCCCGCAGCGCCGTCACCTCCGCCACCAACAGCGGCGGAACCGGCAGCGGCGGAACCGGCAGCGGCGGAACCGGCAGCGGCGGAACCGGCAGCGGCGAGACCGGCGGGGGCGGCAGCGATCTGCGAGCGGACGGCGGCTTGACGGGTGGCGTGACGGGCATGGCGGCGGGGAGGGAGCGGTGTCCGGGTGAACAGTGCGGCCCCGTATCGTCGTCCGTCGCGGGCGGCCCTCAAGAGCGGTTCGCCCGTCCCTCCGCGAACGGGCGCAAATGTTTGAGATGTCGGCCGCGGGCGGTTTTGAGCGGTCCGTGAACAAACTGCTTCACCGGGGAGCCGTCCGTCTTCGCGGCGGCTTCCAGCCGCCGACTCTGACCGTGGATCCTGCCGCGCCGCCCTTTGGTTCGTTGCGGGAGGTCGCGCCGACGCCCTCGCTGACGCGTCGGGTTGGTGTTGAAGCCGATCGCACGGCGACCGTCGGCTGGAAGCCGCCGCTACGTCGCCGGGCCGCGTTCCAGCACGAACAGCACGCTGTCGGCCCGCAGGTTCGGCCAGATCAGCCGGGCCGCGGCCCGGCCGGCGCGGATGGGCAACTCCGCGGCGATCGTCACGCCGAGGTCCGCGGCGAGGTCCCGCATGTCCCGCAGCGTCATCACGTGCAGGTTCGGCGTGTCGTACCAAGCGTGCGGCAGGGCGTTGGTCACCGGCGCCCGCCCGCCGAACAGCAACTGGGCTCGCACCCGCCAGTGGCCGAAGTTCGGCACCACGATCACCGCCTTCGGTGCGACCCGCAACATCTCCCGCAACACGACGTGCGGCTGTTTGACCTGCTGGAGCGTTTGGGACAGCACCGCCACGTCGAACCCGCCGTCCGGCAGATCCGGCAGGCCGTCGTCCAGGTCTAACCGCAACACCGGCACGCGGCGGGCGATCGCCTCGGTGAAGGCGTCCTCGTTCACCTCCACGCCGACCACCCGGCAGCCGGCTTCGTCCCGCAACCGGGCCAACAACCGGCCGTCCTCGCAGCCGAGGTCCAACACGCGGGAGCCGGGGGCGATCTGCTGGGAGATCAACCGATCCGTCAACGCGGCGGCGGGATCCGGCGGAGCGAACCGGCGGGGCATATCCGATGTGGGATGGAGGACGGGGGATTTGGGATGTGACGTTAGCCGCGACCGGAGGGAGCGCGTCCGCGGAGGTGCATCATCCCCTTCCATCCGCCCCCCGCCACCAACCACCCGCCCACGATGAGCGCCGCGGTCGGCGTGACGAACCACGCCAGCGAGCCGCACCCGACCAACCCGCACCCCGCGACCGCCGCCACGCACAGTCCCGCCGCCCACACCGCCCGCTTCGGCGAATCGTTCGTCCCGTTCCCGGAAAGCTGGGCGAGCCACCCCGCGACGAACGCCGTCGTCGCCAGCACGCACGCCGCGGCGAGCAGCGTCGCCGGCACGACCCACGGCCCGGCGACCTCCGCGGCCAACGCCACGCCGACAAACACGCCGGTCCCCAGCATCGATCCCAGCCCCAACAACACCGCCCCCGGGACGCCGACGGTGCGGGGGAGGACGTTCATGCGGGAAGCGTAGCGAAACGATTCCACATGAGCCGGGGCCGGTCGCGCCTTCGCATTAATCTTCAAATTGATCCCGGCTCGTCGCGTGGGGCCGTCCGCGATCCGCGGCTTGGCGAACGTTTCGGAATGCGATTCTCGACGGCGGCGCCGGCAAAGCGGCCTGCGGGGTGAAAGAGGGGGGAGGACCGTTTGCAACAGGTCGCTCCAGGCCGCTCGACCCGCTCGGTCTTCGGATTGGTATGAACCGACTCGTCCGGGCGAATCCGTCGGCCGGCGACGGGCGGCGTGGGGTCGTGCTGATTAACGCGGCGGACTGGCCACTATGAGTTTGACCGCCCCGGGAAGCGCCCATACGCTCAAGTCGTACGCCGTTCGCCTACGGGAGATCGCGACTCGAACGCCCCGCTGAGGACCAGGGGGCGCCGAAACGCGGTCGGCATCAAACGGCTTTTCGTCATCGACTACCCATCGGCACGCCGCCACGGAGGCCGGCCGCCCGACGATCGGGATCTCATGTTCGACGCCTCCCTGTCGGTTCGCCGTTCGGCCGCCGGTCGCTTTGCGGCGACCCTCGCCGTCGCCGCCCTGGCCGTCGTGTCGGGCGGGTTGTTCCTGCCGGCGGGCGTGCCCGCCGCCCACGCCGGCCCGTCCGGTGCGGAGAGCGCCCATTCACTGGCGGACGCCGTCGCCGACGGCCGCAATCTGGAGCGGGCTCGCAGGTGGGGCGAGGCGGTCGTCCACTATAACGACGCCCTGGACCGCTTCGCCCCGGACCGCGAACTACCGACCGCCGAGCCGCTGGCCGGCTCCGTCGTGCCGCTCCAATACGGCCTGCGGCGCAGCAAGATTCATTACGGGATCCATCGGCGGTACGCGGACGTCAGTTATACCGACGACCTGCTGACGCGTTCCCCGCAAGCGGCGCTGGACCTGTACGACCGCGTGCTGGGGCAGGTCCGCCGCAATTACGTCGAACCGATCGGGGCCACCAGCCTCGTCGCCCACGGCACCGAAAGCCTGTACCTCGCCCTCTCCGATCGCAAGTTCCTCGCCCACAACCTGCCCGGCGACGGCGCCGGCGTCGTGGCCGACGCGGCGGCGGTGGAACGCTTTCGGGCGGCGCTGCGGGACGACTTCTGGAACGCTCCGGTCCGCGAAGGCGCCGAACGCGCCGCCGTCGCCCGGGCCGCCCGCCTGGGCCGCGAATTGTGCGGCCTGACCGAGGCCGCGGTGATCTTCGAATATCTGTCCGGCTGCACCAACGCCCTGGACGACTACAGCACGTTCCTCTCCCCCGACGGCCTCAACGCGTTATACGGCAACATCGAAGGCAACTTCGTGGGGATCGGCATCGAGATCGAAGCGGAGTCCGGCCGCGGCCAGTTTCTTCGCAAGATCCTGCCCGGCAGCCCCGCCGAGGAGGGCGGCGCCAAGCCCGGCGAATATATCTCCGGCGTCGCCGGCGTCGATTGCCGGGACCTGACCACCGACGAGGCCGCCAAGCTGCTGCGGGGGCCGGAGTTTAGTTCCGTCGAGTTGGAAATCACCTGCCCCAAAGGCACCGTGCGGACCGGGCGGTTCGTCCGCCGCACCGTCGAGGTGAACAGCGTGGAGCTCGTGGAGATGGTCGACCCGGCCCGCGGCGTCGGTTATATCCGCATGGGCGGCTTCCAGGAAAGCACCGCCCGCGAGATGGCCGACGCCCTGAATACGCTGCGGGGTCGGGGGATGCGGAAACTCATCTGGGACGTCCGCGGCAACCCCGGCGGGCTGTTGGACGCGGCGGTCGATACGCTGGACCTGTTTATCGACGACGGCGTGTTGGTCAGCACCCGCGGCCCCGCCGGCGGTCAGACGCAGACGTATCGAGCCCGCGGCGCCAACACCCTCACCGCCCGCGATTTAGAGGTCGTGCTGCTGGTCGACGGGGACAGCGCCAGCGCCAGCGAGATCGTCGCCGGCTGCTTTCGCGACCACGACCGCGGCCTGATCGTGGGCCGCACGACCTACGGCAAATGGAGCGTGCAAAGCATCGTCGACCTCGGCCGCGGCGGCGGGCGGGGATCGTTCAACGGCGGCCCGCACGGCAGCGGGATGAACCCGCACGGCAGCGGGATGAAGCTCACGACGGCCCGCTTTTATTCGCCGGCGAACCGGAACTACGCGAAGATCGGCATGGAGCCGGACGTGACGGTGCCGGAGTTCGCGGAGGACTACACCGACGAACTGGCCGACGGCCCCCCCGCCGCCCGGCCGACCGAGGACCTGTTCGCCGCCGCCGACCCCGCCGCCGGCCTCCGCGGCGACAGTCGCGCCGGCGGCGACGGCCGGGCCAGCGGTTATCGCCCCCGCCGCGTCGCCGCCCGCGACGACCGCCCCCGCGTCCCCCAAACCAGCCTCCCCCTGCACGCCCAACCTGACATCCGCGCCGCCCTCAAACTGCTGCGTCGCTAGAGCGAGCCGCGAAATGTCGTCGCGGCGGCTTCCAGCCGCCGACTCCTGGCGTGGCCCAGGGAGACGACCCCCGTTCGCTGCGCTCACGGACGGCGGCTGGAAGCCGCCGCGACCGATCCCCCAGGCCCGTGCTTGACGGTCATCCGGCCGTCATGCCCGTCAGGATGCGGTCCGCTTCTTCGGCGTGGGCGGCGTCCACCAGCACGTCGTACGTTTCCGCCCGCATCGCCCCCACGCTGGTGAAGTCCCGCTTGCCGCCGCTCATCGCGTAGCCGATCAGGGAGAAGATCGCCCCGAACACCGCCCCGATCGCGACGCTCCACAGGATCAGCGGCCAGTTGAAGCCGAGGTCCACGAACGCCCCGTCCACCCGCTCGACCCGCGGGAAGAACAGGGCCAGCAGCAGGCCGATGAACAGCCCGGTGGTGATCCCGCTGAGCAAGCCGTTCAACAGCGCCCGACCCCAGTTCAACCGGCCGGTGACCTGCTCCACGAACTTCAACCCGCGACCGACGATCGTGACGTGTTCGACGGGGAACTTCTCGTCGGACAGGTAGTCCACTGCTTTCTGAGCGGCGGCGTAATCCGCAAAGCTGCCGACGACCCGCTGCGGGTTCGTGGCGGCGGGGGCGGTGGTGAGCGGGGCGGCGGGACTCATCGGGGCGGTTTGGTGCGAGAAACGGGAGCCCCGCACCGTACGAACGCACGCCGCCCGCGGCCCGGGGGGAAAGTCCCGTCGGGGCCGCGGGCGGATACGGGTTCGTCGCTCCCCAGCCGGACGCATGCGTCCGGTTTGGGAGTTCGGGGAATCTCTGCTTAGGCGCTGAAGCTGGATCCGCAGCCGCAGGTATTGCGGGCGTTGGGGTTCTCGAAGGTGAAGCCCCGCTTTTCGACGCCGGCGTAGAAATCGATCACCGTGCCGTCCAGGTGCGGACCGCACTTGTACGGCACCGCGACCACTAGTCCGTGCTGGGCGAACAGTTCGTCCTTCGCCTCGTCGACGGTGTCGTCGAAGCCGAGGGCGTAGGAGAATCCGCTGCATCCGCCGCCGGAGACGCCGACCCGCAGCACGCTGCCCTCGGGCAGGGCCTGTTCGGCGATGACGCGGCGGACTTCGCCCACGGCCGCCTCGGTGACGGTCACGCAGCCCTCGGCGGGCAGGTCGGCGACGTCCGGGATGGCCGGGGCGACGACTTCAGCCGTCACGACTTCGGGGGTGGCGGAGACGTCGGCGACGGCGTCGTCGTCCGTGATCGGGGAGCTTCGGCGGTGGCGGGCATCGGCGTCCGGCGGGGCGGGTGGTGGGGAGCGAACCGGGATCGAACCGGGATCGACGTGCGGTAGTCTAGGTCACCGCCCGGTGAACGGAAAGACGCCGCCCGCCCGCGACGACCCCACGCCCCCCGTCCCGGTCCGCTTTGCCGCTTCCCCCCGCCCCGCGTCGGTCGCTCCCGCCATGCTGTTCGCCGAACCCGTCTCCAAACTGTCCGACCTGACGCCCGGCGCGACCGCGGACGTGTTCGCCCTGCTGAGCTCCAAAAAGCAGGACGTCACGAAGACCGGCAAGCCGTTCTACAAGTGCGCCTTCCGCGACGCCGCCCGGGAGGCGTCCGTGATGGTCTGGAGCGACTCCGGCCACTTCGCCGACTGCGAGGCGAACTGGGCGAAGGGCCGCTTTTATAAGCTCCGCGGCACGTACGAGGAGAATAATTACGGCCCGCAGTTGAAGGTCGATAAGATCCGCCCCGTGACGCCCGCCGACGCGGAGGCCGGGTTCGTCGAAGCGGACTTTTTCGAGACCAGCCGATTCGAACCGGATCAAATGTTCCGGGCGTTGACCACGCTGTGCGAAGACAAGATCGAGGACGGCCCGCTGCGGGCCGTCGTGTTGAAGATCTTGAACGACCGCGCGGAGGCGTTCAAAAAATGGCCCGCGGCGAGCCGCAATCATCACGCCTTCGCCGGGGGATTGTTGGAGCACACCCTTCAGCGTGGCGCGCACGGCGGCGTGGCTGTGCGAAAAATATGCGGATATGTACCCGGACCTGTCCCCGCCGCTCTGCACCGACGCCGCGATCGCCGGGGCCGTGCTGCACGACGTGGGAAAGTTGGAGGAACTCGACGGCTCGCCGGCGGGGGCGGAATACACGGCGTCCGGGCGGCTGATCGGTCACATCCTCATCGGCCGCGACTGGCTGCGGGCCGCGGCCGCTCAGCAGGCGGAGCGGCCCGGCGGGCCGGTGGACGCGGAGTTATTATTAAGGATCGAGCACGTCGTCGTCTCGCACCACGGCGTCCGGGAGTTCGGCAGCCCCGCCGAACCGCACACGCCCGAGGCGTCTGATCGTCCAGCACGCCGACGAATTAGATGCGAAGTTTAACATGCTGGCGGAAGGCTTGAAACAGGCGACCGGCGACGGCCCGTTCACCCCGTTCAACAAGCGACTGGGCAAGCCGATCTTCCGAGGTTTGCCGCACGGAAGCTCATCGGGCGGAGGCTCATCGGACGGAAGCTCATCGGGCGGGGACCTGCCGGACGGGGGATGAGACGCGACCTGCTAAACTGCTTCCGCCCGACTCCCCCCGCGAGCGCCCCGATGTCCGCCCCCGCCGTTCTCGACGCCCCGCCGCCTCGCGTGACGCCCCCGCCGCGCACCGCCGCCGCGAAGCCGGAACCGGCGGTCGGCGGCCCGGGCTGGACGCCGCAACCGATCCCCGCCGGCCAATTGTTTCGGATCGACGGCGTCGCCTGGCGCAATACGTCGCGATCGCGGACGCCCTGCCGAACCGCCATGTCTTCGTCTCCTACGACCGCGGGAGCTTGCAACTGATGTCCACCGGGAACCTTCACGAAAATCTCAAGATGGTCGTGCACCATCTGCTGATCGGCTGTGACGACGTGTGCGACGTCCCGCTGTCCTGCTTGGGGAACTCGACGTTCCGGCGGCCCGGCTTCGACGGCGGGTTCGAGCCGGACAACTGCTATTATGTCGACACCGACGTGGACGCGTTCGCGGGGATGACGCCAGAGGAACTGCCCGCCCCGGACTTGGCGATCGAGGTGGAGGTGTCGAACGACGTCCTCGCCCGCTTGCCGATTTACGCGGCGGTGGGCGTGGGAGAGGTTTGGCGGGCGAATGGGGAATCCGGGCTGGCGTTCCTGCGGCTGGCGGGCGGGCCGGGCGGGGAGTACAAGGAGATCCCGGAGAGCCTCGTGCTGCCGGGCGTTACGCCGGAGCTGGTGTGGGAGGCGGTGACGACCGTGCCGCGGTCGCGGTCGGTCTCGCGGTTCGTAAAAGCCTTGACGGCCTTCCTGCGGGAGCGCCTCGCCGGTGAATAGTTCTCCGCCGGGTTCCCCCGCGGTCGTCCTCTGGCAGGGCGCCGGCAATACGTTCGCCCTGTCTGACGGGCGGGCCGGCGGGCCGGCGCCGGATGCGGCGGCGGTGTGCACGACGTACGGCGTCGATGGGTTCGTGGCGCTCGCGGCGCCGCGGACGCCGGGGGCGGCGGCGTCGGTCGCGTTTTATAACCCGGACGGCGCCCCCGCCGCGGCGTGCGGGAACGGGTTGCGGTGCGTCGCCGCGGCGCTCGATCCGGACGGCGCCCGCGGACCCATGACGTTCGACACCCCCGCCGGCCCGCGGACCGCGACCGTGCTTTCAGTTGAAGAGAACGCGGCCAAAGTGCCGGTTGCGCAGGTGCGGGTTTCCATGGGCGAACCGCAGTTCCAACCGGCGCCGGCGGACCCGCTGGCCTTCGCCGCGGTGCTGCCGGGCGGGGCGCCCACCGGCAACAGCGCCCGCCCCGGGCTCGCGGCGTTCGGCCCGCCGATCCTGGTGGATCTCGGCAACCCGCACGCCGTCTTCCTGCTGGACGAACCGCCGGGCGACGCCGTCGTCAGCGCGATCGGCCCGGCGCTGCAATCGCACCCGCACTTTGCCGCGACCGGCGGGGGGAACGGCGTCGGCGGGGTGAACGTCGGATTCGCCTTCGTCCGCGCCCCGGATCGTCTGGACCTGCGGGTGTTCGAGCGGGGCGTGGGCGAAACGGCCTCCTGCGGGAGCGGCGCCTGTGCGGCGGTCGCGGCGGCGGTTGCGGTGCGGCGCTGCGTCCGGCAGGTCGCGGTGTCGATGCGCGGGGGCGATCTGCGGGTCGATTGGCCCGCCGGCGGGGAACTGTTCCTCACCGGCCCGGCGGCGCCGATGCACGCCTCCGGCCGATGCACGCCTCCGAACGGGGGCGGTCCCGCTTGAAGACCGTGTGAACGTCTCTCGCCGCGGTGGGTGAGACGCCCGCCGGCGGCTACGCTGCCCCTCCCGATCGACCCCCGATCGCCTCGCACAGGAGCCCCCCGCGGTGACCGATTCCCCCCGTCCGTCTGATTCGCCCCGCCCCTCCGACGCCCCCCGTCCCGCCCGTCGCCGGCGTCGCGGGCGGACCGACGACGCGGAAAGCGAACCGCTCCCGCTGGCCCCCGACGAAGAGGCCCCGGACCACGTGTTCGCCCAGCAGAGCGAACTGGTGGACTCCATCAAACGCACCGCCGATCAACTCCTCGCCGACGGGGCCACGCGGGGCGACCTGAAGATCCTGGAACGGGCGCTGAAGGAGCTGCGCTACGCCTTCAAGATGTTCACCCCCTACCGCAAACAGCGGAAGGTATCGGTGTTCGGCAGCGCCCGCACCGCGGAGTCCGCCCCCGAATACGCCCACGCGGAGAAGTTCGGCCGCCGCATGGCCGAGGAAGGCTGGATGTCCCTGACGGGCGCCGGCGGCGGCATCATGGAGGCCGCGCACGTCGGCGCCGGCCGCGAGATGAGCATGGGCGTGAATATCCTGTTGCCGTTCGAACAAAGCGCCAACCGCATCATCGACGGCGACCCGAAGCTCGCGAACCTCAAATACTTCTTCACGCGGAAGCTATTGTTCGTCAAGGAGGTCCACGGCGTCGCCACTTTCCCCGGCGGGTTCGGCACGCAGGACGAAGCGTTTGAGACTCTCACGCTGGTGCAAACCGGCAAACGGGACCTGATGCCGCTGGTCTGGGTGGACGAGCCCGGCGGCACGTATTGGAGCCACTGGCAGCAGTTCGTGAACGACGAATTGCTGGAGAAAGGGCTGATCTCCCCGGAGGACACCTCGCTGTATAAGATCACCACGGACGTCGAGGAGGCGGTCGACGAGATCCTCGACTTCTACGCCGTCTATAACTCGATGCGGTACGTCCGCGGGAAACTCGTCCTGCGATTGCACGCGGCGCCCGGAAAGGCGTTGTTGGAGCGAATCAACGACGAGTTCGGCGACCTGTGTTCCAGCGGGACGATCACCTGTTGCGGCGCCCACGCGCAGGAGGCGGACGACGAACACCTGATCGACTTGCCGCGGCTGTCCCTGGACTTCAACCGCCGCAGCGCCGGCCGGCTGCGGCAATTGGTCGATCTATTAAACGTCGAACTCGCCGACGCCCCCGACCGCGTCGAGGCGACGTGAGCGGCGGCGCGGATCCGGAGAATTATTTCACGTCGGCGAGGATCGGCGTGAGCGCCTCTTTGATCAGCGTCGCCCACACCGCGTAGCCGGCGTCGTTTTGGTGGAGGCGGTCGGCGCGGAACAATTCCGCCTTCGGCGTGCCGTCGGCGTTGAGGAAGGCCGGGGCGGTGTCGAGATAGAACACGCCGTCGGTCTCCGCGGCGATCTGTTTCATCTGGTCGTTGAACGCCCGGATGTGCGGCCAGCCGGCGAAGCGGGACGGCGTGGGGGTGACGGCGATCAGCAACACCGGCACGTCGGCGTCCATCGCGTGGGCGGTGGCGAGCGTGTGCCGGACGAACGCGGCGGCGCCGGCGGGCGTCTGGGCGCCCCGCTTCGGCGTCGCGGCGCCGGAGATGTCGTTACCCACGAACAGTGCGATCGCGGAGACCGGCGCCCCCGGCTTTCCGGGCGTGAGGTGCGCCGCGAACAGCCGGTCCGCATACCAGGCGAGGTCGCTGAACCGGGCTCCGCCGTACCCCCGGGCGACCACGGGAATCGGCGCGATCTCCGCGGGCGGCTCGTCGGCCTCCATCCAGATCCGCACCGACGACGACCCGACCAGCAGCGCCGCCCCCGGCGCCGGCCCGCCGGCTTTGTATAACTCGTCGTCCTTCGCCTCCAACGCCCTGATCGAACCGTCGAACTTCGCGATATTCGCCCGCCAGGGATAAAAGTTCACCGCCGGCGCCTCCGCCGGGGCGGGGCTCGGACCGAACGAACAGAGCAGCAGGGCGAGGGGGGCGGCGATCATCAGCGCGAGCGAACCGAACGGGGGGGCGAGACGCCGGACAGCCTACCCGCCGCTCCGCCCGCCCGGCGCTCCGCCCGCACCGTCGCCCGCACCGTCGCCCGCACCGGGGGCTCGACCCATCCACGGGACGGACCCTGGTCGACACGCTACAGGTCGTCCCCGGGCGGGCCGAGGAACGCCCATGCCCCGTCGAAGTCTTCCACGCTCCACGCCTCCTCAGCGTGCGGAATGCCCGCCGGCAGGGCGGCCCGCTCTTCAGTCACCACGGCCGCCAACATGCGGCCGATCTGCTCGCCGAGGGCGTCCATATCGGTTTGCGTCGTGACCGTGCCGTCGAGCGCCGTCACGGCGATTCCGGCGCCCTCGGCTCCACCGGCCACGCGAACGCTCCCACGCCCGGCACGCGGACGTTCGCCTTCGCATGTTTGCGAAAGAACTCGACCGTCTCCGCCAGCGCCTCCGCCCCGGCGGGCAGGCGGTACATAGAACAGACGACCATCGCGTTCCCCCGCCAGGGCGACTCCGGCGGATACGACGCGGACAGCCGCAGCGTGGCCTCCGCCTCCTCGATCGTCCAAACCCGTCCTCCAACGCCAACCGGTCGGCTCCCTCGAACCGCAGGCAGCCGAAGTCGAACGCCGGCGACGAGCGAACGTCCCTCCAAGAACATCTGGGCGGCGGGCACGCGGCGATTCGGGCGAGTCGGGGCGAATCGGACTCCGGCAGCGTACCGCACGCCCGGCGGCCCCTCGCCTCTCGACGCACCCGTCGCCCCGTCACCCGTGCCGTCGCACGATCGGGCGGGGGCGGCGGTGTTGACGGGCCCACTTCGCCACGACGGCGGCTTCCTCCGGCGTCGGCCCGCGATTCGCCGGCCCGCGGACCTGCACCACCTCCGCGGTCGACGGGCGGACCTCGATCGTCAGCCGCCGGGAGCCGTTGAGGGTCAGGCTGAAGATCGCGCTGTCCCCGTACCGGCAGCGGAGGGCGTACCCGGCGACGCAGTGGTGCATCGCGTCGCCCTCCGCGGACAACTCCTGCGCACTCAGCCGCTCCGTCATCGCCCACCGCGATCCGCGAGCGGCGTACGTCCAGTCCCACCCGCGGGGCTCCCAACGAACCGGCCCGGGCGTGCCGGAGCGGCGATCGTCACGGTGCGCGGCGCGACGGGCGGCGGCCCGGGCGGCAAGGCGGTCGGCGTCGCGGGCGGCAAGCCCGTCGGCGTCGCGGCGGCGGCGGTCCCGGGTGCGTCGCTCCGCGGCGGCGGCCTGCCGTTGGGCGAGGGCCTGTTTCGCAGCGAGGGCTCGCACCGCGGACAGCGTTCCCGCCGCCGTCCGTCCCCGCCAGACGAACCCGCCCGGCCGGGCGCCGGGGCCGCCGGCGAAGCCGCGGCGGGCGAACTCCAATGCCGCCCACGTCAGCACGTCGCGGGCGTCGGGATCGCTGAGACCCGCCCCGCGGGAGGCCAGCCAGCCGACGGTCGCCGTCCAGAACGCCCGCTTCGCGTCGGCCTGCGCGTCGGCGGGAATCGCCGTCGGGTCGAGCCGATAGAACCGCACGCCGAGCAACCGCCGCACGATCTGTTCCCGCAGCGCCGCATCGACGCCGCCGCGGGTGACCTCCGCCCGGATCGCCGCCGCCAACGGACCGCCGGGGCAGCGGCCGAGGCGGGCGCCGGTTTGCTCGAAGTGCGCCTGGAACCGACCCGGCGCCCGCCAGCCGAACGCCGGCCCCAGCGCCCGGCCGGCGGCTCGCAATCCGGCGCCGGCCCCGAAGCTGATCGCCCACAGCATCCACTTGACGCCGTCCGGCCGCGCCGCCGGCGCCCACGCGAACGCCGGGGCGAGCGCCGCCGGGATCGCGTACCGCCCGAACAGATGGTTCACCACCGGCACGCCCCACGCCTGCGGGGACGGCGGCGCCTGCGGGGACGGCGGCGCAGCGGCCGGGGGCGCCGCGAACGCGGCCGGCTCCCGCACCCAGAACGGGGCGAACGACAGCAGCGCCGCCGGATCGAGGGCGCCCCCGGCCGCCTCGCACAGCCGGTGCACCGCCCGCCGGTTGGCGTCCGCGGACAGGCCGTCGGATCCGTCGGTGGGCGGGGCCAGCGCGCCGCCCACCGCGGCGGCGAGGGCGACCGGATCCTCCAGCGCCGCCGCATGTGCCCGCAGCCGGGCGAGGAACGCATCGACCAGTTCGGCGGGACGTTCGACGGCGTCCCGCGGCGGTGCGGGGGCGAAGATCGGCGTCGGTACCAACGGCGGGGGCGGGGGGGCGAACAGGTCCCACAGCGCCCGGCGGGCCGCGAGATCCGCCGTCGCCCGCCCGGCGTGGCGGTCCACCTCCCACACCCCGACCCGCCCCAGCTTCGGCCGCACCGCGATGCGGTTCGCCGGCTCGCCCAGAGGCGCACCGTCGGGGCATGGGTCGCCGAAGTTCAGCTCGCCGGGGGCCGGGGCGAATCGACGGATGTGCCGCACGACGGTGTCGCGGTGCTTGACGCGTTTGCGAGCGGCGGAGGGGGAAGCCATGGCGGCCCGGACCCCGGCGGTCCGCGGGCGGTTCGCGTCTGGCCGCCGGTCCTCTCAATGCCGGGCCGCGTTGACGCGGGGCCGCGGGCGTTTCAGGCTCCGATGTCCGCTCCTCTCCTCGTCCCCGTCGTCCCCGATGCGTCGCCTCGTCCCGCTCGTCGTGCCGCTGCTTTGGGGGACGTGCGCCGGGGCCGCGGCGGGCGGCGATCCGCCGCCGGTCGCAGATCCGCCGGTCGCAGATCCGCCGGTCGCAGATCCGCCGGTCGCTGATCCGCCGGTCGCTGATCCGCCGGTCGCTGATCCGCCGGTCGCTGATCCGCCGGTGAAGGCCGAACCGGCCGCGCCGCCGCGGACGAAGTTCGTCACCCCGCTGGCCGGGACGCCGTATCAAGACTGGGCGATTACGAATTATGTGGACGTCGATCCGACGTGGAAGGGGATCGAGGACGCCCGCGGCGGGCCGTACTCCTACGATTTTCACGACGGCATTGATTTTACATTGCCGAACTTCGCCGCCATGGACCGCGGCGTGGCCGTGTTCGCGGCCGCCGACGGCGTGGTGATCGAAACCGACGACGGCCACCCGGACCGCAACGCCGGCGATTTTAAACAGCTCAAGGCCCGGGACCGCGCCGGATGAAGCCGAACCTCGTTCGTATCGACCACCCCGGCGGGCTGCGGACCACCTATCTGCATCTCAAAAAAGGGTCGGTGACGGTGAAGCCCGGGGACCGCGTGACGGCGGGGCAGACGATCGGGCAGGTGGGCAGTTCCGGCAAATCCTCCGATCCGCACCTGCATTTCGAGGTGCACTCCGCGGAAGGCTCAAACCCCGTGCTGATCGCGGGCGCCGGCGGGGACGTCGTCGCCACATTGGAGGACCCGGAACGCTGGTGGCAGACCCCGCTGCCGTACGCCGGCGACGTGGCCGGCGTGCTGGACCACGGCGTGACCGCGACCGAGCCCACCGGGGAGACCATCCGCGATCGCCCCGCCGACGCCGGCCCCTTCGCCCCCCGCGGCCCCGTCGGCGGGGAACGCCGCACCGTCTGGGTGTGGGCTCGGCTGTACGGGTTTCAACCGGACGACCGCTTGGAGTATCGATACCGCGACCCCCGCGGGCGGGTGCAAACGACCTTGCCGTTCAAGACGACCGCGATTCCGTTCGGTTGGTGGGCGGCGAGCTTCGAACTGCCCGCCCGCACCGACGCCGGCCGGTGGACGGTGGAGGCGACCCGCAACGGCCGGCCGCTGTTCACGGAGTCGTTCGTGGTGGGCCGCGACCGGCGGCGGGGGGGTGAAAAGTGAGGAGGGTGAGGGGTGAGCCGTCAGGCGTTCATCCCCAGCCGGTCCCGCCAGCGGGCGGCCTGGGCGGCGACCTGCTCCCGACCGCCGCCGCCGTAGCTTTGCAGGGCGGCCGCGGCGTTTGTCGCCCCCAGCACGCCGCGGAGGGCGTCGGCGCCGCCCGCGGTGAGGCGTGCGTCGGCGTCGGCGAACTCCGCGTCCGTCAGGTCGACGAGGCGGCGGCCGGTGCGCTCGCACAGGGCGACGAATTTGCCGATCACGCCGTGGGCCGTCCGCATCGGCACGCCGGCTCCGATCGCGTGTTCCATCAATGCGGTGGCGTCGAGAAAGCCGTCTTCCAAGCGGGCGGCGATGCGGTCGCGGTTCAACGTCGCCCCCGCGACGATCGGCGGCATCAATTCGAGGCAGGCGACGACGGTGTCGTGGGCGTCGAACAACGCGACCTTATCTTCCTGAAGATCGCGATTATACGCCGTCGGCAGGCCCTTCAACAACACCATGACCTGCACCAACGCGCCGACGACCCGGGCGGTCTTGCCGCGGATCAATTCCGGCACGTCCGGGTTGCGCTTTTGCGGCATGATGCTGGAGCCGGTCGTATAAGCGTCCGGCAGGCTGAGCAGGCCGAACTCCGTGCTGAACCAGACGACCCATTCTTCGGCCCACTGCGACAGGTGCGTCGCCGTCAGGGCGAGGGCGAACAGATATTCGACCAGGAAATCCCGATCGCTGGACACGTCCAAACTATTCGCCGCCGGGCGATCGAACCCCAGTAAACTCGCGGTGCGATCGCGGTCGATCGGCAGCGTGGTCCCGGCCAGCGCCGCGGCGCCGAGGGGGCATTCGTTGAGCCGCGCCCGGCAATCGCGGATCCGCCCGCGGTCGCGGTCCAATTTCTCGACCCAGCAGAGCCAACTGTGGGCGGCGCTGACCGGCATCGCCCGTTGCAGGTGCGTATAACCGGGGATCACCACGTCCAGGTCGCCGTCCGGGCCGCCCTCGCACCGCCCGACGAAGGCCCGCTGCACGTCGGCTAATAATTCGTCCGTCCGGTCGCACGCCTGGCGGACGAACAGTTTGAGGTCCGTGGAGACCTGATCGTTCCGGCTGCGGGCGGTGTGCAGCTTGCGGCCGGCGTCGCCGATCTTCGCGGTCAGGGCGCTTTCGATGTGCATGTGCACGTCCTCCAACTCCGTGCGGAACGGAAACGCGCCGGCGTTGATCTCTCCCAGGACTTCATCGAGCCCGGCGTGAACCGCGTCGCGTTCGTCCGCCGTGAGGAGGCCGACCTCCGCGAGCATCGTGGCGTGCGCCTTGGAGCCGGCGACGTCGTGCGGGGCGAGGCGGGCGTCGAAGGAGATGCTTTCGGAGAACGCCTCCACCCGCGGGTCCGTGCCGCCCGCGAACCGCCCGCCCCACGCCTTGCCGGAGGGGGCGCCGGCGCTCTGGGGGGATGAACCGGCGGGGGCGGCGGGATCGGGCACGGCGGCGGTCACGAGGGCGGCGGTCACGGGGCGCGGGGACGAAGATGCGGGGCGAAACCGGCGGCCGGCGGGGCGATTGGGGGGCCGGTCGCGCGGGTCGGAGCGGTCGGGCGGGAGTGTGCGGCCGCGACCGGCCGCCGACAACCGCCCCGCCGTCCGCGACCCTGCCGAACGGGGGCGCCGGCTGCGTAGTCTGCGACGGTTCTGTCCGTCTTGCGTTCCGCGTCACCCCTCCTCCGCCATGCCGCTTCGCCCCCTCCGATCGCTGATCCCGAGCCTGCTGGGGGCCGGATTGGTGATGATCAGCGTCCCCGCCCCCTCGTTCGCCGGAGGCTCCGTCCCGTCCATGCCAGGCGCCGCCGTGGAGCGCTCCGACGCCCCCGGGCGGATCGCCCCGCGGGTGTCACGGCGGGTGGCGATGCAGGAACGGCCGGTCCCCGACGCGGCGTTGGAAGCGCCGCGTGAACAGGACGCGGGGCGGAACAGGGACGTGGGCGAACCGTCCGTCCGTCGCGTCTCGCGGGCGCTGACCGGGGGGCGGATCGTCCCGCGCATCACCCGCGACGACTACCGGGCCGCGTACCACGCGGTGCCGTTCAGCTTGGCGGAGTATCGGGCAAACCCGGGCTACCGCCACGCCGCGGCGATGAAGTTGCTGACCGGCGAGTACCCCCCGGTTCCCGCCACGACCGTCGCCGGGCCCGCGGGCGGGCTCGGCTTCGGCGGCGGCGTGTTCGGCGGCGGCGTGTTCGGCGGACCGGCGTTCGGATCCGCCCCCGCGCGGGGATTCCCGGGGCTGACGCTGCCCGGCGGGGTGAACGGGCCGCCGACGTTCGGCCCCCCGCCGTTCGTGTTTGACCGGATCCAGGGCGTCGTGCCGACGTTCGTCAACCGGTATCAGACGCCCCGCGCGTTCCTGCCGCGGCGGTGAACGCCAAGGCGTCGGCCCGTTTGATCAGCGACGTTATTCCGCCGGCTCCGCGGCCGGGGCGGCGTCTTCGGCGGTGACCTCTTCGACAGCGACCTCTTCGACAGGAGCGGCGTCGTCAGCGGGGGCGTCCTCCTCGGCCGGGGGGGCTTTCTTGCCGAACTTTTTGAGCACGTTGGCGGCGCCGGCCTCCTCGCCCCACACTTCTTTGAGCCGTTCGTCGCGGCCGCAACTGTAGCGGTAGTATTTGTAGCGGATCGGGTTCTTCAGGTAGTAGTCCTGATGATAGCCCTCGGCGTCGTAGAATGTTTCCGCGAGGGCGATCTGCGTGGCGACGGGTTGCTCGAAGCGGGCTTGAATCGTTTTGAGGGACGCCTCCGCGGCGGTCTTCTCCGCGGGGGTGCTGTAATAGACGGCGCTGCGATATTGCGTGCCGCGGTCGCAGAACTGGGCGTTCTTCCGCAGCGGATCGACGTTCCGCCAGAACACCTTCAGCAGCGTGTCGTAACTCACCTGCTTTGGATCGTAGACGACCTTCAGCGCCTCCGCGTGGCCGGTGCGGCCGGCGGAGACCTGTTCATAGGTCGGGTTCTTCACTTTGCCGGCGGTGTACCCGCTGGTGGTGGAGACGACGCCTTTTAATTTATCGAACGGCGGCTCCATGCACCAGAAACACCCGCCGGCGAACACCGCGGAGGCCAGCCCGTCGGCGGTCGCGTCGGCCGGTTCCGCAGCGCCGGCGCCGGGCGGCGGGGGATCGGGCTGGAAGGCCCAGGCGGCCGCCCCGCAACCCAGCGCCGCGACCAGCAACGTCACGACGGAGGCATACGGTTTGCGACCGCCGGGGGACCGGGGCTCGGTGGGGGCGGGGATGGCGGCGGACGCGGGAACGGCGGCGGGGGTGGGCATGGGAAGACTCCGTGCGGTGGGACAGCCGTCATTCTAACCGATTCGCCCGCCGCCGTCGGCCGGTAAGCCGTCGGCCGGTAAACTGGCGCGGGCTCGCCGACCTCCCGTTCCCTCTCTCCGGCTGTGCCGATGCCCTTCGCCCGACGCTCCCTCCCCGCCGCGTTGTGTGCCGCGGCGCTGTTCGCCCTCGTTGGCCTGAATCCCGCCGCGGCGGATGAATCGTTGGCGGGGAAGGCGTGTCGCTCCGTGCACCTCCGCTTGCCGGCGCCGAAGGCGGAGGCGTTTTATCAGGAGATGACGGTGCGGCAGAGCGCCCCCGGGACGTATTTCATGGCCTGCGGGTGGAACCGCGGGTACTTCGGCATCCAGGAGGCGGCGAACGGCTCGAAGCAGGCGTTGTTCAGCGTCTGGGAGCCGCCCGCCGGGCAGAACCCGGATCTCGTGCCGGCGGATCGGCGGGTCGAACTGCGGGGGAAAGGGGAGGACTCGATCGTGAAGCGGTTCGGCGGGGAGGGCACCGGCGGGCAGTGCTTTTTGCGGACGGACGCCGCCGATTGGCAGATCGGCGATACCTGCCGGTTCCTGGTGACCGCCGCGGTCGATACCGACGCCGCCGGCGCCCCGATCGCCGGCCGCACCGCATACACGGGCTTCTATTCCCGGCATGCCGCGGGGGAGGACGCCCCGGGGCCGTGGGTGAAAATGGCGACGTTCTCCACCCTCACGCCCACCGACGCCGGCGCGTTTGAACCGTTGCGGGGGCTGTATACGTTCGTCGAAGACTTCCGCCGCAACGGCGTGAGCGCCACGCAGGCCCGCGCGGCGGAGTTCGGCGCCGGCTGGGTGCGGACCGTGCCGACCCCCGCCGCCGCCGCCGCCGCCGGCGGCGGTCCGCAGTGGGTGGCGTTGAATCGGGCACAGTTCACCGCGGACGGCAATCCGGCCCGCAACGTCAACGCGACGACCACGCCGGGGGCGACGCCGACGGAGGTCGGCCGGTTCACGCTCGCCACCGGCGGGGACACGCCGGAAGCGGCCGACAAATTGGGTCAAACGCTCAACCGGCCGACCTCCCTGGCGAAGATCGCCCCGCGTCCGCCGAGCGACCTGCCGATCCCCTGAGCCGCATCAGCCCCCGAGTCGCATCAGCGGCGTGCGGGGCGGGGCGATTTCCGCCCGGTGAGCCGATAAGCCGGTTCGTCGCCCGCCGCCGCGGGCGACGGACCGGCTAGCCAGTCCAAGTCGACCAGGAACTCGTCCGCCAGCCGCAGCGTCGCGAGATACGGCGCACGGCCGCCGCGAAACTCGTTGAAGAAGCCGTGCACGCCCTCTTCGAACAGGGCCAGTTCGCAGGCGACGCCCTGGCCCCGGGCGGTGTCGCAAAACAGCGTCACGGAGGCGGCGGGCACGAGTTCGTCCTGGGCCGATTGCAGCACGATCATCGGCGGGTCCGCCGCGTCGAGGTGGTGGATCGGGGACAGCCGTTCGTCCCCGCCGGCCGGCAGCGCGCGCTTCATCCAGCGGTCGAACGTCGCGGTCGTTCCAGTCGGCGATTCGAACGGGGCGCAGATGAGGCCGGGGTTGAACAGCAGCAGGGCGTCGGCGGTGCGGAAGCCCTCCGGATCGCCGGGGAACGATGGGATCACCCCGCAGCAGGCGGCGAGGTGTCCGCCGGCGCTGCCCCCGCCGGCGGCGACGCGGTTCGGGTCGATTTCGATACTCCGCGGCCCGCGACCGCAGGGCGTGGAGGGCGGCGCGGGCGTCCCGCACGCACTCGACCGGCCCGGCGCCGTGGCGGCTTTTCACGCGATACTCCGCGACCGCCGTCACCATGCCGCGGTTCGCCAAGTGCCGGGCCTGCGGGGCGAACTGCGAGGGGCTCCCGCCGACCCACCCGCCGCCGAAGAAGAACACCGCCGCCGGTCGGGCCGCGGCGTCCGTCGGCCGTTCCCCGGCGCCCTCGGGTAGGAAGACGTGCAGTTTCAGGTCGACCGTGCCGTCGGTCTTGGGGCTCTGGGCCGTTCGATAGACGAACGCCTCGTCGGCCCCATACTGCGGGGCGACGGCCGGGGCGGGCGGCGAACCGCAGACCGGCAGGACAGCGAGCAGCAGGGCGGGGAACGTCATGCGAGCCTGATCGATGAAGAGGGGGGCGGGCCGGTCTCGAAAAGCCGATTGCCGCCGTGAAATACCAACCCGACGCGTCAGCGAGGGATCCGTCGTGCGCAGTGCGCCGGCCTGCGGCGGCGGCCCTCGCTGACGCTTCGGGTTAGTATTGGGAGCCGCCTCAGGCGACGTCCGGCAGCGTCGTGCGTAACGCGTTCAATCCGCGGCGCAGCAGGCCGGCGACGCTGGGGCCGGTGCGGTCCATCGCGGCGGCGATCTGGGCGGGGGTTTCGCCGTCGAGATAGTGACGGGTGACGGCCTCCCGCTGTTCGTCCGGCAACCGGTCCAGCGCCGTCGCCAGTCGGACGGCCCGTTCATGCCGGGCGGCGCCGTGGCTGGGGGAACTCACGTCCGCCTCCAACAGCCCGCCCAGACGCAGCGAATCGGCGGCGAGCTTCTCCTCCGTGCTGCGATCCCGTCGCACGTCCCGCTTCTCCCGCGTGTGATCCCGGGCGGCGTGGGCGATGACGCGGGCCAGGATCTGCCGCAGCCAGGCGCAGCGTTCGGCGTCGGTCGTGCCGCGGAACGCCTCCCGGGCTTCGTGGGCTTGCAGCAGGCTTTGTTGAACCACGTCCGAGGCGTCCAGCCGCGTCTTCAACTTCCCGTGCAGCCCCGCCCGGGCGAGGTGGCGGAGGTAACCGCGGAACCGCTCGAAATCGTCCATGGGGGAAGTGGGAGGGGCGAAGGGAGAAGGGGGAAGGGCCGGTCGGCCGGCGAACACACTTCATCCTTCTCCCTTCCCACTTCAAACTTCAATCCCCCCTCACCGCCAGTCCAGCACGGCGAACAGGCCCTCCCGCTCCGTCCAGCGGCGGGGCAGGCTGGCGAGGCGGGCGGTGAGGCGATCCCGCAGCACGCTGAGCGTCAGCCCGCTGGCGAACAGCCCGGCGCCGCCCAGCGTCAGGCCCACGCCAAGGGTGACCTCCGCCTTATGCACCACCGAATACACGATCACCAGCGACGCCCCGACCAGCCCGATCGCCCCGCCCAGCGCCGGCGCCAACGTGCGGGCCGACAGACCGAGGATCAGCAGCGAAGAGGACGCCGCGACCAGCGCCAGCCCGTCCGGCGCCCAGGGCCGGCCGGTCGCTTTCATCACGAACACCCCCGCCGCGGCGGGGATCAGCACGAACAGCGTGCCGAACCACAGGCCCACGGAGACCACGCCGCGTTCCTCCTCCCGCTGACGACGGGCGACGTCGGCCTGATGGGAGCCGGTCTCGAACCCCGCGGCGGGGTCTTCGCCCTGTCGGACGTGCTCCCGCACCCGGCCGTGATGGGCCGCGGCGAGCAGCGCCGCCCCGATCGCGATCGCGACCGCTTCGAGCTTCCGCCCCAGCGGGACGTCCAGCAAGTGATTCGTGACCAGCCCCGCCAGCCCGGCGGTCAGCGCGGCGAGCGTGCGGTGCAGCGTTTTCGCCCAGGCGATCGGGTGCAGCGAACCGCCGAGCAGCCCCAGCGCCGCGACGGTCGCCAGGGCCGCGGCGTCGATCCAGACCGGGCCGTTCAGCAGCGCGTCCATCCCCCGCAGCGCCGCGAACGCCTGGGCCCCGGCCAGCACCGCGGTGCCGCACCGCAGGGCGGTGGCGCCGGGGCCGCGGGCTTCGTCGGCGGATCCGCAGCCGCGATCGACGGCCACCACCCCCACGCCGCCGGCCCGGGCGAGGGCCAGCAGGCCGGTCCCGCAGGCGGCGTAGACGGCGGCGTCCCAGCGGTCCGGCAGGCCGAGGTGTTCCAACACGTTCCAGACCGCCGCCGCCCCGGCGCCCGCGGCGAGCACGGGGACGGCGCTCCACAGCCCGAACAGCCCCTCGTCCCGCGTCACGCCGGCCCGGGCGTCCCGCCGACTCCGCACGCCCGCCGCCAACCGGTCCAGCGACACCAACCCGTTCGCGACCGCCACCCAGACCGCCGCGGCGATCAGGCGTGAGCCCGTCACGTGCAGGCTCAATTGCGGCATGAACGCGACGCCGTGCCGGGCGATCTCCGCCAACGCCGCGAACGCCGCGGCGCCGGTCAGCAGCGCCGCCCCGCCCCACAGCAGCGGCACCGCGAACGGATCCCGGGCGAACGGACCGGCTTCAGAGGAACAGGGGTGTCCCGCCTCCTCCGCTCTCACGTGGTCCCGGCGAGCCGGGAACAGGCGGAAGCCCTCGACGCTCAGCAGGCCCAGCACGGCGAGCGTGCCGGCGACCCACAGCGGTTCGTCCAGCCGGTGCATCTGGCCCAACGCCAGCGCCGCCGTCAGCGTGATCCCGCCCTGCACAGCCAGCAGGAACCGGCGATCCCTCAGCAGCCAAACGGTCGTCGCCTGCAACGCCGCACACCCCGCCGCCCACGCCCACAGGCCGCCCGTCACTTCGACAAGATGTTGAGCGTGCAGGAGCCAGAGGTTCATCGGCAGCGCCACGCAGGCCAGCCCCGCCGCGGCGAGGCCGGCCATGCGGTAGCGCGTCTTGGTGGCCAGCGTCCAGCCGGCGAACAGCGTCGCGCAGCACCCGCCGATCAGGCTGGCCGCCAACACCCGCGGGTCGTCGAACACCTTCAGCGAGATCAGCCAGACCAGCCCGCCGGCCAACACCAGCCCCCCGCCGACGCCCAGCAGCGCCCGGATCGTGCGGGGATGCAACAGCGCCGCCCCCGCCGTACTCATCCACGACGGCCACGCCGGTTCAAGTGGCGGCTCGTCTTGAAGCGGCCCGTCTTGAAGCGGCCCGTTTTGAAGCGGCCCGTCTTGAAGCGGCTCGTCTTGAAAGTCAGTTGGAAGGTCGGGGAGAGCGGCGTGAGCGGGCACGGCGGCGGCGGGGGAGGGGGGACGGGACTCGCTGGACCCCCGGAGCCCGCCGCCGCGTCGGCCGACCGATCCGCCGAGACCCCGCTTGTCGCGACCGTCCCCGCATGGGAGAATCCGTGCCCGCCGATGCGTCCGCCCGGCCGCTCGCCCCGCCTGTTCTTCCACCCCGGTTCTCCCCTTGGCCGACGCCGCCCGCACGCTGTTGGTCCGCACGCTGTCGGTTCTCGCCGCGGCCGCGCTGCTGGCGCCCGCGCTGTCGACGCCCGCAACCTGGGCGGGGGGGACGGACGAACCGGCGGGCGCCGGCGGGGCGCCGGAGTTCCGCCAAGACGTGCTGCCGATCTTGCAGGCGCGGTGCTACGGCTGTCACGGCCCGGCCAACGAACGGCCCAAGGGCGATCTGCGGCTGGACGAGGCGACCGCGATCGGCGACTACCTGTTCGCCGGCGACGCCGACGACAGTTACCTGTTCGGCCTGGTGCACCGCGGCGAGAGCGACCCGGAGCGGATGCCGCCGGAAAGCTCCGGCCCGCCGCTCTCCGAGGCGCAGATCGACACGCTCCGCCGCTGGATCGACGCCGGGGCGGACTTCGGGGACTGGCAGTCGCAACCGAACTGGCGCCAAGCCGCCCGGGAGGAGGCCCGCACCCCGGACTTCGACCCCGCCGCCGCCGCCCGCGAGATCGACCGGCTGATCGACGCGGAGTTCGCACACCTCGGCGTGCCACAGCCGGAGCCGCTGTCGGACGAACTGTTCCTCCGGCGTGTTTATCTAGACCTCGCCGGCCGCGTGCCCACCGTCGAGGAGACGCGGGCGTTCCTGGATGACGACACCGCCGATGCACAGGCGGCCGACGCCGAGACGAAGCGGGCGGCGCTGGTGGACGGGTTGTTGGGCTCGGAGGCGTACGTCAGTCGGTTCGCCAACCTCTGGTTCGACGCCCTGCGGGTGCAAACCAAACAGCCCGCGGGCCGCACCACCGACGCCTACCGCTGGTGGATCAAGCAGGCGTTGCGGGACAACATGCCCCACGACGAGTTCGTCCGCCGGCTGATCGGCGCCGACGGCTATCAATGGGACGACCCGGCCGTCGGCTATTACTTCCGCGACGCGGAGAACCGCCTCGCCAACGTGGAGGCCACCGCGGGCGTGTTCCTCGGCACGGACATCGGCTGCGCCCAGTGTCACGACGATCCGTACGACGTGTGGACGCGGAAGGATTATCACGCGTTCGCCGCCTACTTCGACTCCGCGAGAAGCAACCTGCCGGTCGGGCGGACCTTCAAACACCTGGATTTCCGCGAGGTGACGAACCAGCGGCGGGCCCTGATGGACGACGCCCGCAAACGGGGACTCAAGCACGGCTCCCGGGAGCGGGATCGGGCGAGCACGGCGTACGAGGCGATCTCGCCGCTCCGCACGGCGGTCATTCACTGGCAGACGTTCAACCCGCATCTGCCGGACGATTATCAATACGACGACGCCGAACCGGGCGCGGTCGTGCAGGAAGCTCCGCTGTTCGGCGATCCGGCCTCCTTCGACCTGAAGGCCGAGGGGATGCGGACGCTGGCGGACTGGGTCGCCTCCCCCCGCAATCCCCGGTTCACCCTCACGATTGTGAACCGGCTGTGGGGCGAACTGTTCGGCCACACGCTGGCCGGGCCGCTGACGGACGTGCGGCCGGCCGACCTCTGCGCAAACCCGGAGTTGGTCGCACACCTCACGCAAACGCTGGTGGACCTGGACTACGACGTGCAGGCGTTCCTCCGGCTGCTCGTCAGCACGAACGCCTACCGGCGGGAGTGCCTGCCGGGCGCCGCGGCGGAGCACGACGGCCTGCCCGGCGTGCGGCTGCGGCGGATGACGGCGGAACAATTGTGGGACTCGCTGATCGCCATGCGGACCGAGAACCCAGAGGCCGGCGTCGACGCCCCCCGGCCGGACGAGAGCTTTTCCAAGAGGGTTTACTCCGCGAAGACGACGGACGAGTTCTGGGCGCTGGTCGAGGAACGAATCGAAGCGGGCCGGGGGTCTGTCGCGCAGTACAACGAGCGCCGCCGCCGCCTGCTGGAGAGCCAGCGGACCGGGTTTTCGCCCGCGGCGTTGAAGCGGGCGTCGGAACTGACCTCCCCCGCCCCGGACGGCCACCTGTTGCGGCAGTTCGGGCAGTCCGACCGCGACCTGATCGACGGCGGTTGGAACAACCCCACCACCCCGCAGGCCCTCACGTTGATGAACGGCCCGCTGTTGGATCTGCTCTTGGAGGACGGCTCCGCCCTCGCCGCCCGCTTGGCAAAGACCTCGTCGCGGGACGACGCTTTAGAGACCGTTTGGCTGGCGACGCTCTCCCGCCGCCCGACCGTGGCGGAGCGGGCGCTGCTGTCGGACCGCCTCGCCGCCGTGCCCGACGACGAACTGCCCCGCCGCGTGCTGTGGATCGTGCTCAACACCCGGCAGTTTTTGTTCATCCAATAAAGTCGCGCGTCGTCTCCCCCGCCTCCCGTTCGCCTCCCGCCCGCCGACTCCCTTGCACGCCTCCCCCGCCGCCCGCCGCGATTTCCTCCTCGGCGCCGCCCGCAAGTGTTTGGGGGTCAGTCTGCTCCCCTGGGCGCTGCCGGGCGTCGGCGCTTTCGGGGGTGACGGGGCGACAAGCGCTGCGGGGACCGGGGCGGGTCTTGCGCCCGAGCCGACGGCGACGAGCGTGATTTATCTGTTCATGCGGGGCGGCATGAGTCATATTGATACGTTCGATCCGAAGCCGGAAACGCCCGAGGTGCAGGGGCCGGTCGACTCGATCGCCACCCGGACCCCGGGCGTGCGGTTCACCGAATGGCTCCCGGGGTTGGCCGGGATTTCCGACCGCTTTGCGGTGGTGCGTTCGCTGCATCACACGCAGGGCAATCACGGGGCGGGCACCTATAAGATGCGCACCGGCTACGAGCAACGCCCGGACCTGAACCACCCCGCGGTCGGGGCGTGGGCCTCCCGGCTGGCGGAGGAGACCGGCCGCCCCGCGCCGAACACGGACCTGCCGCGGTACGTGCGGGTCGGCGGGCTCGCCGGGCACCCGGTCAACGGATTCTTTGACGTGAAGCACGCCCCGCTGCCGATCCTCAACGCCCGCGACGGCCTGCCGAACGGCCGATTGCGGCCGGATATGACCCCCGAAACCTTCCGCCGCGACCTGGACCTCGCCGCGGACCTCGACGCCAATTTTCTGAAGCGGTATCGCGCCCCCAACGCGAACGCCTACGCCGGGCTGTACGCCGAGGCGGCTCGGATGATGCGCAGCGACGATCTTGTCGCGTTCGACGTGATGAAGGAGCCGGGCGAGGTCCGCGAGCGTTACGGCAAAGGCGGGTTCGGCGAGGGCTGCCTGCTGGCCCGCCGGCTGGTGGAGAGCGGCGTCCGGTTCGTCGAGGTGGACCTCGGCGGCTGGGACACGCACACCGACAATCATAAGGGCGTGCAGGGCCTCTGCGGTGCGCTGGACCAGACGTTGACGGTCCTGCTGGAAGACCTGCGACGGCGCGGTCTGCTGGACACGACGCTGGTGGTCCTCACCACGGAGTTCGGCCGGACCCCCAAAATCGACGACAACGGCGGCCGGAACCACTCCCCGATCGGCTACACCAGCCTGCTGGCCGGCGGCGGGATCCGCGGCGGCGCCGTCCACGGCGCCACCGACGCCCGCGGCCACCACGTCGCGGACGCCCCGACCTCCGTGCTCGACTTCAACGCCACCGTCGGCCACGCCCTGGGCCTGCCGGTGGAACTGCCGATCGAGGCCTTCGCCGGCAGCCAGCGGTTCACCCTCGCCGGCAAAGACACCGCCCCGGTGAAGGGGGCGCCGCTGCTGGATCTGTTCGGCTGACAGTGCGGCGGCTAGACGGTCGTCCAATCCTTGACGTTCAGCCCCGGAATCGGATCGAGGTCACGGCGGTTGGCGGTCACCATCGTGGGGTTGTGGTGCAGGGCTGTCGCGGCGATCAGCAGGTCCGGGGTGGGCAACGGCGTCCCGGCGTTGCGGAGGGCGGCGCTCACTTCCGCGAACCGAATTGCGATAGATTCGTCCAGCAGGACGACGTGTAGGTCACGCAGTAGGAGATCGAGGTCGTCCTGCCGAACCCTCGCATTGCGCAGGCGTGGCCAGACAGAGACTTCCGCCAAGGTCACGGTCGAAACGAACAGCCGGCCGCCGTACTGAGCGACCTTTTGCTGCACGCGTCGATGGCCGCGCAGTTGGGCGGAAAGCACGTTCGTGTCGAGGAGGAACCCCATCGCTCACGGCTCCCCCCGGAGCCGGCGGGCTTCCTCCCGCGTCAGACGGCGGAGCCGGTACGTCTCCTCCACGAGCGCGTCAAGTTCGTCGCCGTACGCCGCGTACCGTCCGGCGACCTGCTCGATGCCGGGCCGCGGGTCGGCGGGGAGCGGGGCGGAGTCCCCTTCGGCGGCCGCCGCCTCGGCGGGCTCGACGGTCACTCGCACCCGCCGCCCGTCCGGCAGATCGGGGGCGTCGTCCAGTTCGATCGTGCCGCCCGGCGTCTCGTTGCGGCGGAGCGTGCCGGTGTGGGTGGTCATGAGTGGCGGCGGAAGTGAGGTGCGGTCGGGCGATTCTAACTGAACGAGGCGGGCAACGGTCTGACGAATGGGTGGCCGGGGTCGGGCCGCAGGAGGCGTGGGAGAGCGGTTCGGCACGGCCGGCCCGCCCCCGGCGCCGGCGGCGTGTCAACGCTCTTGATCCGCGTCACTTCTCCGGGGGCAGCCGGGCGACATCGAGCGACCGCGCCACGCGTCCCGCGGGCCGACCCCGGCCACCCGGGCCTGAAGTTCATCCCCCACCCCGGCCACCCGCTCGCCCCCGGCCACCCGCCGACCCCGGCCACCCGTCGCCCCCGGCCACCCGTCGCGGCCAGACAAGTTTCGCGTGGGGCCGCTGCTGGATCGTATAGGGCGTGGTCGTCGAGAGCCGGCACGTTCCCGGGCGGTGGGTGGCCGGGGGCGGCCCGCTTAGGGCGTGGTTTGTGGTCAAGGCGTGGCCGGGCCGCCCCCAGAATGTGCGGCGTGCGACTGTCTCCTGATCCGCGTCGCTCGCCCGGGGGCGGCCGATTCCCCTTGGTTCGCTCTTCCAAGCGTCTGTCGGCCGTCCGCGGTTCGTCCGCAGTTCGTACGCGGAACCTCTTGCGAGATCACGGGTTCGGAGAAACTCGGTCCCGGTTCGCCTTAGGGTGAGGGCTCGACCGGAGCCGTCCGCATCGAGGCGGGCGGCGGTCGGGTTCTCGCGGGGCGAAAGGCGCGGTCGACGTCGGTGACAAACGCCGCCTGCCTTCGCCCCCGTGCCGATCGGCCTGCGCAGCCGGGCGGCGCGATTCGCCCCCCGTTCGTCGGCAGGGACGCCGCACCCGTCACGCGACGGTCCGGGAGAGCCATCAAATCCGCTTCCTTGGAACGGGTTTGAGCGGCCCCGGGTCCCGCGGGCGGGCCGTGTCCCGCGGCCCGGCAGACAGCTGCCGGCGCCCGTATCACTCCTCACTTCCCCAGCCCCGGCGCACACCGGCCGGGCCCGGCCCCCGTCGGGTGATCCCGCCGGGACTTTCTCCGGGGACTTCCTCCGGACGGGGCGGCGAACGATCCGCGTGCCGTGAAGAACCTGAGTCGACAATCCGATCCGGCGGCCCGTCCGACCGGCGCGCGTGCGCGTCCGTCGGTCGGGTTCGCCGCTGCGCAGATGGGAACGCGCCCCTTATTCCACCGGCATCGTGACCCGCGGGCGGGCGGCGATCACTTCCTCGACCAACGGTTCGTACAGCTCCCGAGCGGCGGTGCGAACCGCGGCGGCGGCGGGCTCGCGGCCGGTGGCGTCGAGCGTGCGATCGTACAGTTTGAACCACAGCCGCAGCGTTTTGTCGGTCGTGACCCGCTCCGCCGCGATCTTCAATCCCTCGACTTCGGCGGGAACGAGCGCGTGGGCGAAGGCGCGGGCGGCGAGCTCTTCTTGGGCCAACGGCCGCAGGGCGTCGGCGTCGTCGGGGGCGAAGCGGTCGGCCACAAGCTCCCCGCCCCGCTCCCCGAAGCCGGCGCCGATCAGGCCCCCCGCCAACCCGCCGACCGCCCCGCCCACCAGCGGCCCGAGCACCGGGATGAAGAACAGGCTCGTCGCCCCGACGGCGGCCCCCGCGGCGGCGCCGGCCGCCCCGCCGGCGGCGCCGCTGCCAGCCTCGAACAGGTCCTTCGTCGCCTGGCGCCAGGAGGTCTCCCCGGTCACCAGAGCCCGGTACACGCTCGGCCCGGCGGCGAACATCAGCACCGCGGGGTTCTTGCCCACGACGGCCTGCGACAACCGTTTGACGGTCCGTCCCTTCGCCTCGCCCCACACCCAACCGACGGCCCCGCTGACGGCGTCCACGCCCGCCCCCGCGACCGACGTCGCCGTCCCCAGCACGCCCCCCAACAGACCGTCCGGGCCGTCCTCCTCCTCGTCGACCGCCGTGTACGCCTCCGCCCAGACCGTCTGGGCGTGACGAATCGCGGCGGTCACCCCCTGCGGCGAACGGCACCCGACCCGCTGCGAAACGGGGTCGAACGTGAGGGCCTCGATCTTCCCCCCGCGGGCGAGGTTCGCGGCCTGCTCATAGGCGTAGGCGCCGGCGACGACCCGCGCCTCCGCCTCCGCCTCCGTCACCCCGGGGGCTTCGGCGGGGGCGCCGCCGGAGCGGTCGGCCAGCGCGGCGACGCAGGCGTCGTACTGCCCGGCGGGAACTTCGAGCGGGTCGTCGGCGGTCGGCGGCGCGTCGGCAGATGCGGCGAGGGTCGACGCCGCATCGGGGCCGTAGTGGGAACGGGGCGGGGAGTTCGGCGGGAACGCAGGATTCGGCATGAACGCAGGATACCGTCCGCCGGCCCGGGATCGCACCGGCGGCCACTTCGAGGCGCCTCTCCTGATGTCAGATCAACCCGCGTGGGATCAGCCCGCGTGGGATCAGCCCGCGTGGGATCAGCCCGCGTGGGATCAGCCCGCGTCGGGGCCGAGGGGGGCGAGCAGGGCGGCGGGGATGGGCGTCCAGGCGCTGGTCGCGGCGGACAGGTCCTGATTCGCCACGTGCTTGACCAACGGGTGAATCCGGTTGTAGATCGCCGGGAACGCCGGCGTGGCGCCGTCCGCCTCGGAAAGCAGCGTGCCCCCCAGCCGGTCTTTCTCGCTGCGGGCGAGCGGTTTGAAGGCGAACTCCAGCGTGCGGAAGTTCTCCACATACTCCGTGGCGGGCCCGGTCCGCGGGGAGAAGCTGGCGTTGTAGCCCCGCGCCATCGCGGCGCCGAGGTTCTGCAACGCCGCGGGCAGCGCGTCCTTCACGTCCGAGGGCACGCCGGGCAGACGAACGAGGGCCGCGGCGGTGCGGGTGCGGGCTTCGAACGGCCGGGATTCGTCCGTCACGGCGGTCATCAGTTGGCGGGCCACCGTCGAGCCGCCCAGGCCCAACCGGGCGACCGCGGCGGCCAGCCCGCCCTGCATCCAGCCGGGGTACTCCGGGTGGTCGGCGAGGTCCTGGGCGAAGCGTTCGCCGGCTTGAATCTTGAGGGCGCCCGGCACGTCCCGGCCGTTCTCCGCCACGAACGCGAGCATGGTCGCCGCCTGGTACTTCACGGCCAACTCCGGCCCGGAGTCGCCGGTTGCATCGTAGATCTCCAGCAGCGGGCCCACCGCCGGCCCGTACCGTTTGACGGGGTTGCCGCGCCCCCCGCCGGCGACCTCCAACCGGCTGAGCGCCTTGATCGCCTGCGTCCGCAGGACGAGGTGGTTGTCCTTCAGCTTGACCAGTTCGGCGGCGAGGATCGGGTAAACCGCCATCCGGACCGCCTCCAAATTCCGTCCGCCGCCCCGCGGACCGACGTTGCGGGTCGCCTCGCGGATCAGTTCGTCCACCGCGTCGCTGAGCGCGCGCCGATCCTCCACCAGCGGCCGCGGCGGGGGGGGCTCGGCGTCCTCGTCGTCCGTCTCCGGCGGGGGGGCGAGGCCGGTCAATTGGGCGACCCGCCACCTCGCCCAGTTCTCCACGACCACTTTGCGGTCCTTGTCCGTCGGGCCGACCTCCAACACGTCCTGGTAGCGGGCCCGCCGCACGTCGGCGCCGAGCTTGTCCAACGCCTCCGGGCTCAGCAGCGGCTTGACGTTGGTGAAGCTGGCCGGCTTGGGCGGCGGCGGTTGAATGTTGCGGGGCAGCTTCGGCCCGGTCTTCGGCCCCGCCTCCGCCGCCGCGGCTTCCTCGCCGGCCGGCGCCGCGGCCGGGGGCGCGTCGGCGGCGTCCTGCCAGGCGAACGCCGCGGGCACGAGAAGCGCCGCGACCGCGAAGGCGAGCAGGAACCGACCGCCGCGGACCGGCGGGAGCGAACGGGGCGTGAAGCGACGCATGGGGAGCCTCGGGACGGGCGCGTGAAACGAACGCGGCGGAGGGCCGCACGGGTCGCCGCGTGGGGCGCCGCACGGGGCGGCGACCGGCTAGGCTTCCGGCCCGTCAGTCTTCCGGGCGAATCGACGGCGGTCAACGTGCGGCCGACCGTCCGAGCTGATCGCCGCCGGCCCGTATCGCCCCGACCCTCCCATGCGCCCGGCCCATCCGCCCGCCGGGCGCCCGCTCGGTCCCCGTTCATACCGCCCCGGATGAACCTCCTCTTCCACACCCCCGGGCACGCCGGGCACGATCCGACCGTCCACAGGCCCGGGCATCCGGAGCGGCCGGCGCGGCTGGATGCGCTGGCGCCGGTGTTGGGCGCCGCCGTCGCGGACGGTTGGACGCGGCGCGATCACGGCTCCGCGACGGACGAGGCGCTGGTGCGGCTGCATCCGGCGGCTCATCTGGAGGCGTTGGAACGGCTGGCGGACGGCGGCGGGGGGCGGGCGGAGGCGGACACCGTCCTCACCCCCGGCTCCATCCGCGCCGCCCGAGCCGCGGCGGGGGCGGGGCTCGCGGCGGTGGACGCCGTGCTGACGGAACCGGGCGTGCGGCGGGCGTTCTGTGCGGTGCGTCCCCCGGGCCACCACGCCCGGCCGTTCACGGATCGCGGGGCGATGGGGTTCTGCCTGCTGGCGAACGCGGCCCTCGCCGCCGCCCACGCCCGGGCCGTTCACGGGCTCGATCGCGTGCTGGTCGCGGACTTCGACGTGCACCACGGCAACGGCACGCAGGACGCCTTCTACGAGGACCCGAACGTGGCGTTCCTCAGCCTGCACCGGTTCCCGTTCTACCCCGGCAGCGGGGCGAGGGACGAAACGGGGACGGGGGCGGGGCTCGGTTCGACCCGCAATCTGCCGATCGCGTACGGCACGCCGCCGGGGAGGATCGTCGGGGCGTTCGCCGCCGCATTGGGGGACCTCGCCGACGCCTGCCGACCGGAATTGGTGATCCTGTCCGCCGGCTTCGACGCCCGCCGCGGCGATCCGGTGGGCGATCTGGGGCTCGAACCGCAGCACTTCGCCGCCCTCACCGCGGCGGCGGTCGCGGTGGCCGACACGCACGCCAACGGGCGGGTCGTCAGCCTGTTGGAAGGCGGCTACGACCCGGCCCGGTTGGCGGAGGACGTGGCGGTTCATTTGGACACGCTCAAGCGGGCGAACACGCCGTCGGCCTGATGACAGTGCAGAAAAGAGACACCCCGCGGACCCCGGACAGCGGCAGCGTGGTTGACGGCAGCGTGGTTGACGGCAGCGTGGTTGACGGCAGCGTGGTTGACGGCAGCGTGGTTGACGGCAGCGTGGTTGACGGCAGCGTGGTTGACGGCAGCGTGGTTGACGGCAGCGTGGTTGACGGCAGCGTGGTTGACGGCAGCGTGGTTGACGGCAGCGTGGTTGACGGGCGATCGGTGGATTTCGATTCGTCCTGCCAAGATTGTGCGTTACCGGCGGGGCCGGCGGGGGTTGAATGGGGAGAGCCGTCGCCTGCCGGTTCGTCCCGCCCCTCCCGCCCCGCCCCGTCGATGCGTCCGCCGCTGATCCCCCTCGGCCTGCTCCTCGCCCTCGCGGCTCCGGCGCTGCTCGGCTCGAACCCGTCGGCCTCGGCGGCGGATCCGTCGGAGGCGGGGCGAACCGGGGCACCCTTGGCGTCCACCGCCGCCCAGGCCGCGGCGGCGGTGGACGCGGCGGTCGCGGGATACCTGCGGGACGAAGGCCTGTCGCCGGCGGCGGCGGCGGACGGGGACGATCTGTTGCGGCGGCTCACGCTGGATGTCGCCGGTCGGCTGCCCTCCCCGGCGGAGCAGGCCGCCTTCGCCGAGAACCCGGATCGCGCCGCCGCGGTCGATCGCCTGTTGGCGGACCCCGGCTACGCGGCGAACTGGGCGGCGTACTGGCGGGACGTGATCTTCAAGCGGGCTACGAACGCCCGCGCCGCCCGCGGGGACCATGTGTTCGAAGGCTGGATGACGGAGCAGCTCGCCGCCGGCCGCGGCTGGGACGCGATCGCCACGGAGCTGACGACCGCCACCGGCCCGGTGGGCGAGAACGGGGCGACCGGCCTGATCTTCGCCCAGAACGCCAGCGGCGGGGAGGTCGCCGCGGAGGCCAGCCGCATCTTCCTCGGCATCCAGATCCAGTGTGCGGAGTGCCACGATCACCCGTACGATCGCTGGAAGCGCGAGGACTTCCACGCCCTCGCCGCCTACTTCCCCCGCATCCGGCTGCGGCGGGTCGAGGTCCCGCCGGAACCGGGGGCGAAGGGCCGGGCCGCGCAGCCGCGGCGGACCTTCGAGGTCGCCGCCGTGGACACCGCCGGCGGGGACCGGGAGCGGCTGCAAACCGCGGTCAAACGCTTGAAGGAGGGGCTGGTTCGCCGGTTCCGGTTCTACGACACGGACGCGAACGGCGGCCTGTCGCTGGCCGAACTGGGCAAGAGCCCCGCGAAACGCCGGGCGGAACGTTTCCTTCAAGCCGGGGACAGCGACGGCGACGGCGCCCTGAGCGTCGCGGAGCTGCGGGCCTTTGAGATCCCGCCGGCCCTGCTGACCAACTCCCGGGCCGGCGAACACCTCATGCCGGACCTGGAACACCCCGAGGAGCCCGGCACGCGGACGGACCCGCGGTTCTTCCTGACGGACGAGACGCTGCCCGCCGGACTGCCGGACGCCCGCCGCCGGGCCGCCGCCGCCGCGCTCATCACGCAGAACGAGTGGTTCGCCAAAGCCGCGGTGAATCGGGTGTTCACGCAACTGATCGGCGAGGGGTTCTACACCCCGGTGGACGATATCGGCCCGGACCGCAGCGTGCGGCTGGAGCAAGCGATGGACGCGCTCGCCGCAGGGTTTCGGGACAGCGGCTACGACCTGCGGTGGCTGATCCGGGCGATCACGCTGACGGACCTGTACGGCCGGGCGATTGATTCGGAGGCGCCGGCGTTCGTCTCCGCCCGGCCGGTCCGGCTGCGGGCGCACCAGATCTTTCACAGCGTCGCCCATGTGGCGGGCGGCGGGGACGACGCGGTGGGCCTTGAGCGGCTCAACGGTTCCGATCGCGGTCGGCGGACGCGGCCGGGCGGATACGGCGGAACCCCGGATCCCCGCTCCCCCGCGGCCCGTCTGCTGGAGGCCACCTTCGGCTACGACCCCAGCACGTCCCGCGAAGACTTGAACGGCGACATCCCCCAGGCGTTGGCGTTGATGAACGGGCAACTGACGGCCCGGCTCTCCGCCGCGGACGGCCCGCTGGCCCGCGTGCTGTGGGAGAACCCCAGCGACGTGCACGCCGTACGAGCCTTATACCGCTTGATCCTCGTCCGCGAGCCGACCGCCGCCGAACGCAAGATCGCCGTGGAGCACGTCCGCGACGCCGCCGATCGGGTCACGGGGTTCGAAGACCTGACGTGGGCCCTGCTGAACGGGGCGGAGTTTTTGACCCGGCGGTGAGTGCGTTCAACGACCCTCCAGTCCAGCAGCAGACAGATGGACGAGTTAGACGATCGGCAACGCGAGGTTATGAAGTTCCTGCACGCGCATATCTTCGACCCGGCGCTCGCCTCGGTTTGAAGATCCCGGCGTGATCGACGAGTTCCGCCGCCGATTCGACAGCGATTGGATCAACAATACACCTTGAGCAGGAATGGTTCAGCGACATCTTGAATCACCAACCCGAAGCGTCAGCGAGGGCGTTCGCCGGCTTTTCTCGGAGTTCAGGGACGCGGGCTGCGCCCGAAGCCCTCGCTGACGCGTCGGGTTAGTACTGAAGCACCGTCACGCGTCCGCACTCCACCCCCCCCCCCGCCATGTTCGCCCCGCACGCTCATCTGTCTCACGCCCGCGGCCGGTTCACCCGGCGGAACTTCCTGCGGGATCTGTCGATGTATTCCGCGGCGGGCGCCGGGGCGCTGGGCCTTTCGGGAACGCCGGGCGGGTCGCTGCCGTTCGGGGCGGCGTTGGCCGCGGACGCGGACGGGATGCGCCAGCGGGGCAAGGCGATGATCGTGCTCTGGATGGCCGGCGCCCCCAGCCAGTTCGAAACGTTCTCCCCCAAGCCAGACCACGAAAACGGCGGCGGCACCGAGACGATTCAAACCGCGATCCCCGGCGTGGCGTTCGCCCAAGGCTGGGAGAACATGGCCGCCGCGGCGGGCGAGCTGGCGGTGATCCGCTCCATGACCAACAGGGAGGGCAACCACCAGCGGGCCAGCTATCAGTTGCACACCGGCTACGCCCCCACCGGCAGCGTGCGGCACCCCAGCGTCGCCGCCGGGATCGTCCAGCAGATCGCCCCGGAGGCGTTCAACCTGCCGGCGTCCGTCACCGTGGGCAACGGCGGGGCGAACGTGGCGAATATCGGCGGCGGCTTCCTCGGTGTGCAATACGACCCGCTCAACGTGCAGCGGGCCGGCCAACTCCCGCCGGACGTGCGGCCCCGCGGCGGGGAGGTGAACGAACGCCGCGTCCGTGAGCGCCTCGCATTGATGGACCGCCTGGACGGCGCCTTCGCCGCCCGCGGCGGCGGCGCCGTGGTGAAGAATCACCGCGAAATCTATCGCCAAGCGGGCGAACTGATGCTCGATCCGAACCTCGACGTCTTCACCTTGGACGACGAATCGCAAACCACCAAAGACCGCTACGGCGACAGCGAGTTCGGCCGCGGCTGCCTGCTGGCCCGCCGGCTGGTCGAAGCCGGCGTGACCTACGTCGAGGTCCGCATGGGCGGCTGGGACACCCACGACGACAACTTCAACCGCGTCGCGAACAACGCCTCGCAGGTGGACCCGGCGTTCGCGGCGCTGATCGCCGACTTGAAAGGGCGCGGGATGCTGGACGACACGCTGGTGCTGTGGACCGGCGAGTTCGGCCGCACCCCCAAGGTGAACGCCCGCGGCGGCCGCGATCACTTCCCCAAGGCGTTCAACAGCGTGCTCGCCGGCGGCGGCGTGCGGGGCGGGCAGGTGATCGGTTCGACCACCGCCGACGGCGCCGCGGTGCAGGAGCGCCCGGTGCAGGTCGACGACCTGCTGCGAAGCTGCTGCCACGCGTTGGGCGTCGACGCCGACCACGAGCACATGTCCCCCCTCGGCCGCCCACTACGCGTCGTGGACAAGGGCGAAGTGGTGCGGGAACTGTTTGCGTAAGCTGCCCGCTCCGCCCCCGTCCCCGTCCCCGTCCCCGTCCGCCGCCGTGTCGCCCGACCCGCTGTTTCTCGCCGGCCTGCTGGACGGGAAGCCGTCGGGGGAGGGGGTGACATCGCTGTTCTGGGCGTCCGTCGGCCCGGTCCCGCTGCGGACGGGGCGGGTGGTGGCATGCGACCCGTTAGCGGACCCCTCCGACCGCCCGTTCGCCCGCCTCGCCCCGACCGGTGAGTTCCCCGTCGAGTTGCTGGTCGCTCGCCACGGAGAGGAAGAAGGGGCCGACGAGCGGGTCGCGGCGGCTGTGTGGCACTTCTGCCCACGGCCGCTGACAGACCATCCGCCGACGACTTGGGAGCCGGCGACGTGGCAGGGGCAGGACGCGACCGCTCTCGGCCCTGACGAGTTTTTTGGGTACGGCGTGGACGCGGGCACCGGCTGCTTCATGAGCGACGCCGCCGCCCGCGCCCTGCTCGCCCGGATGGATGCGGAGGAGGATTATTTCGAGACGCTGATCCGTGAGATGAATGGGACGTACCGGCACACGCGCAGTTGGGCTGTCGTGCGACCGGACGCCGCCGACCCTGACGCCGCCGCAGCGATTTTCTCCAGCGGGTACGGCGACGGCTTCTACGGCTCGTGGTGGGGGCTGTCGGCGGACGGCGGCGTGCTCTGCCTGGCGACGGACTTCGGCGTGGTCGGGGCGGACCCCGCGGCGTGAACCTCCCGGGCAGTCCGTCGCTGGCGTCGTTCTGAGGAGCGACGCCTCCATCAACCCGAAGCGTCAGCGAGGGAGCGAGCGCAACCCGCGTCCGCTGCGCGAACGCTCTTGCTGACGCTTCGGGTTGATGGGCGGCGACGCGAACGAGGCGATTCCCCCGAGTTATAACTGCGTCGTCTCAAACTCCGCTCGGCAGGCGGACGTATAGCTGGCTCGCAATCGCCGCTCGTGGGGGAAGAATTGCAGGCAGGCGGTCGTCGCCCAGTAGTCGCCGTGCACGCAGGGGGTGAAGTCGCCCGGGACGCCGTCGGGGCCGTGGTCGGACATCACCGCGTGCAATCCGTCCGCGTCCAGCGGCGCCGGGTCCGCGAACAGGTCCGCGAAACGCCGTTCGCGGTCCTCGGAGGAGCGGTGTAATCGCCGTCCCCGCAACGCCGCGGGAGCGGCGTCGGTATAGACCGCGTCGGCGGGCGGCTGGACCTCCAACAGGCTGGGGTGCGTGAAGGCATTGGTGTGGAACAGCACGTCCTCACCCGCCGCCGGGCGTCGCACATGGGCTCGCGTGCCGGAGAGTTCCAACGAAGCGACGTCCCCGTCCGCATCCGCGAGCATCAACAACGCCCCGCCCCAACGGCGGGCGTTCGTGAGGAACCCCGCCGCTTCCGCGGTCGTGCGGCAGCGGGCCAGCGCGGCGGCGATCGCCATGGAGATCGGCGGGGCCGGGCGCGGGGGGTCGTCGATCGTGAACCCGTAGTCGTAGGAGATGCACAGCCCCGCCTCGTTCAGCCCGTCGACCGCGCCGGCGAGCGGGGCGGTGGTGAACTCGATCGACCGCAGCCCGCCGGTCGGCCGGCAGTCGCGGAGCAGATAAAAGGGCTGCACGAGCGGGAGATAATCGAAGTTCCGGGCGACGAGCGGTCGCCCGGTCGCGGACCGGCTCCCCCGGATCGCCGCCGCGGAGCAGGCCCCCGGACAGGCCGTACAGCCCCCGACCGACGACAGCATCGGCTCCAATGCGTTGAGCAGCATCAGATCCCTCGCCTTCAACCCGGCCCCCTCCGCCAACCCGGCGATGCGGTCGCCCGCCGTGCCGTCTTTGGGGGCGAACGCCGCGTCGAGAAACCGGCTCGCCCGGCCGGCGGCGAGCCGACGGTACGCCGTATAGGGCAGCCAGCGGGGCTGTGTCAGCCGGAACGCTTCCAACTCCGCCAGCGCGGCGAGGGCTCCGTGAATCTTCTCCCGGGCCGCCTCCCCCTGCGTCCGACCCATCTCCCGAGACGACCCCTCGCAGATCGTCTCCACGACGGCGGGGCGAGGCTTGCCTGAGAGGGCGGAGGCGGGATTCAAGACGATCTCCTGGGGGGTGAGGCTCGATGCACCGCCGATGAAGGGGCGAATCGACGGAGCCCGTCGCCGCCCGCGACGACCGTCCGGTGGGGCCCGGTACGGCGACGGATCCCTCAGGATACCAGCGAAACGACCGACGCCGGCGACTTAAACGCGGCGAGGGAGACCGTTCGGAAAACGCCAGCGGAGCGGCGGGACAACGCCACGCTCGCCACACCGGCGGCCGCTGGCCCGGCGTTGAAAGCGGACGGGTCAACGCCCACCGTGTCGATCGACCGTCGTTCCGCCCCCGCCCCCGTCGGACACCGCCCGCCGTGCCCTCGCCCGCCGTGCCCTCCCTGATCGTTCCCGCCCTGCTGGTCGCGGCTTGCCTGTCGCCGCCGCAGATCGCCGCCGCGGAGCCGGGGCTTGAAGCCTGGGCGGACGATCGCCTGCCGGGGCTGTTGGACCTGTACCGGCATCTGCACAGTCATCCGGAGTTGTCCGGGGAGGAGACGAACACCGCCGCCCGCTTGGCGCAGGAGTGGCGGGCCGTGGGGTATGAGGTGACGGAGAACGTCGGCGGGACCGGCGTGGTCGGCTTATTGAAGAACGGCGCCGGGCCGACGCTGATGCTGCGGTGCGATCTGGACGGCCTGCCGGTGACGGAGGCGACCGGGCTGCCGTTCGCCTCGACGGTCACCGCGGAGCGACCCGGCGGGGGGACGACCGGCCTGATGCACGCCTGCGGGCATGACGTGCACATGACGGCGGCGACCGGGGCCGGGACGTACTTCGCGACGCACAGGGACCGCTGGGCCGGGACCGTGATGCTGATCGCCCAGCCGGCCGAAGAAACCGGTCGCGGGGCGAAGGCGATGCTGGGCGACGGGCTGTTCACACGGTTCCCGAAACCGGATTACGCCGTCGCGTTGCACGTCACGCCGACGGCCGCCGCCGGCACGGTGGAAACGCTCGCCGGCTACACGCTCGCCAATGTGGACAGCGTGGACGTGACGTTCCACGGCCGCGGCGGACACGGCGCCCAGCCGCACACGACGCTGGACCCGATCGTGATGGCCGCGGAGTTCGTGCTGAGCGCCCAGGCGATCGTCGCCCGGGAGGTGAAGCCGACCGACCCGGCGGTGGTCACCGTGGGTTCAATTCACGCCGGCTCGAAGCACAACATCATCCCGGACGAGGCGCGGCTCCAATTGACGGTGCGCAGCTACTCCGACGCGGTCCGGGCGCAGGTGTTGGCGGCGATCAAGCGCCGGGCGAACGCCGCCGCCGCCGCCGCGGGGGCGCCGCCGCCGACGGTCGAATCCTCCGAGGGCACGCCGGCGCTGTACAACGATCCGGCGCTGACCGCCCGGCTGACGGCGGCGTTCAGCGTCGAACTGGGCGAGGCAAACGTGGCCGCCGGGGAGCCGTCGATGGGCGGGGAGGACTTCAGCCGCTACGGCCGGGCGGGCGTGCCGATCCTGATGTACCGGCTCGGCACCGCCGCCCCGCGGGATCTGATGCGGTACGAAAAAGCCGGTCTGTCGCCGCCGAGCCTGCACTCCGCGACCTACGCCCCGGACGCCGAGGCCGCGTTGCCGGTCGGCGTCCGCACGCTGGTCGCCGCGGGGTTGGCGTTGCTCGAGAAGAAGTGAGCCGGAGACGAGGCGAGCCGGCGAGGTGAGGTGGGGACGAGGCGAGCCGGCGGCGCGGCGGCGTCCTGCCGCGACGGTTCCAGGGGTCAGCCGGCCTGTGCGGGGGAGCCCGCAACGCTTTCGCCTAAGCCGTTCCCCTAGGACAGTTCGAGACATCTGGGAGGCGTTCGCCCGGGGCAGGTTAAGGCGTTGCCCCGATGTCGCTCCGGATCGAGTGGATGCTCACGAACGCCGAACACACCTCCGCCCCGAGCGATGCGAACGCCGCGGAATGCCGCGTGCGGCCGGCGGGGGACGGCGCCGGGGCGTCGCTGGAGATCGCGGTGCACGACACCGGCGTCGGGATCGCCGCGGATCGCTGCGAGGCGATCTTCGAACCGTTCACCCAGGCGGACGTGACGACCGAACGCACCCACGGCGGCACCGGGTTGGGGCTGACGATCAGCCGCGAGATCGCCCGCGGGCTCGGCGGCGACCTGACCGCCGAGCCGCGCCCCGGCGGAGGCGGCACGTTCCGCCTGTCCGTCGCCCTGCCCCCGTCGCCCCCCGCCTCGCCCCCCGCCCCATTCCCCAAGCAGCCCCAACAGTCCCTGATGCCCCCCTCCACCCCCGCCGCCGCTCCCGTCCCCCCCGCTCCTGCCCGGGGCCTGCCCGCTCACGCCCCCGCCGGCGGCGGCCGGCGTTTGCTGGTGGCGGACGACGACGAGATCGGGCGGAAGTTCTTGACGCTCGTGCTGGGCAAGGCGGGATTTGCGGTGGAGGCGGTCGAGAACGGGGCCGAGGCGCTGGAGAAGGCGTTCGCCCCGGACGCAGACTACGCCGCGGTCCTATTAGATATGCAGATGCCGGTGATGGACGGCTACGCCGCCGCCGCCGGGATGCGGGACCGCGGACTGACGACGCCGATCCTGGCGATCACCGGCGGGGCCAGCGACGCGGACCGCGCCGCCTGCCTGGCCGCCGGCTGCACCGCGCACCACCCCAAACCCTTCCGCCCGGACGCCCTGCGGGAAGCCGTGTTCGCCCTGCTGACCAAGGCCCCCGCCGCCCGTCGGGAAGCCGTCGCCCGCCGATAGAAACCGCCGCTCGATCAACCGCTGTTTCCGAACCGGAATCGCACCCACCCGAAGCGTCAGCGAGGGCCGTCCGCCGGTTTGGCTCAGGGTTCAGGGTCGCGGACGGCGCCCGCGGCCCTCGCTGACGCGTCGGGTTGGTTCTAAAAGCGGCTTTTAAAGCGGACCGTGAAGAGCCGTGGCGGCATCCCTCGGAGCGTGTCTTATCCGCCGCGCAGCAGGACCCGCAGGCCGAAGATTTCGCGGAACAGGGGGCCGGATTGTTTGACGGCGAGGCGCTCTAAACTCAGGTCGTCGACGCCGGCGCTGGTCAGGATCAGGCGGTCGCCGTCCACGCGGGCGGCCACGTCCTTCACCCGGCCGCTGCGGCTCTCGTCCAGGGCCTTGGCGAGCCGGAGGATCGCCGCCAGTTTAGCCACCGCGACCCGCTCCGGGCGGTCCATCTGGGTGAACGGCGTGTGCGTCGCCTTGGGACTCGCCCGGCGGTGATAACGCGCCACCAGCCCGATCAGATGCAGGTCCCGGCGGCTGACCCCGAACAGATCGCTGTTCGCGATCAGATACATGCTGTGCTTATGATAACCCGTGGTGCCCACGAACAGGCCCACCTCGTGCAACAACCCCGCGAGGGTTAATAAGCGGCCGTGGCGGGCGTCGAGGCGGTGGCGGTCGGCGAGTTGTGCGAATAATTGATCCGCCAGCGCGGCGACCTGCCGGGCGTGGTCGCCGTCGACGCGATAGCGACGGCCGAGATAATGCGCGGATTGAATCGCCTGTTTGGCGGCGCGGGCGGTCCAGTCGCCGCGGGCGGCGGTGTCGCGGATCAGGCCGTCGCGGAGGTGCACCTCCGCGACGACCATTTCGTCCAGCCCCAGCGCCTCGGCGAGCCGCAGGTTGACCAACAACGCCGGCCGCAGCGTTTCGACCTGTTCGAAGGGGAGGTGATACAGGCGGGCGAGTTCGTCCTCGGTGCGGGCGAAGGCGTCGTCGAGGAAGGTGCGGAGGCGCTCCAGCGGGAGTTGGATCGCGGGGGCGTCCGGGCCGGCCTCCGGCGCCGGGACGCCCTCCCCGGCGCCGGCGCCGGGGACCAGCGGGAGCAGGTGATTCGCCGCGAACCGCACGTCGGATCCCAACGCCACCAACGCGTCCGCGTCGTCGGGCAGATCGGCGGCGATCCGGCGGGCGGCGCGGTCCGCCTGGCGCTCCCACAACTGGCGGGGGCTGGCGCCGGCGGCGGCCCGGACGGCCTCCCGCATCCGCAACGCCCCCACGCGATAACTCTGGGAGAACCGCACGTCGCCGTTCTTAATCGCCAGCACGTCGGTGGTGCCCCCGCCGACCTCCGCGACCGCGACGGTGGCGGCGTGCAACGCCGGGTCCTCCTGCAAATAGGGCAGCACGCCGAGGTAGGTGACGCGGGTGGTCTCCGCCTCGTCGATCGGTTCAATTTCAATCCCGGTGGCGGCGAAGATGCGGTCCAGAAAGGTGAGGCGGTTGGTGGCCTCGCGGACGGCGCTGGTGGCGACGACCCGCAACCGCCCGCCGCCGGCCTCCGAGCCGCCCGCCCCCCCGCCGGACAGCCCCCGCCCGCCCGGCGACAGGCCGTACTGTTCAAGCACCCGGCGGTAATCCCGCAGCACCGCCACGCAGGCTTCCATCGTGGCGGGGGAGATCGCCCCCTCGGTGAACACGTCCTTGCCAAGGTTCACCGCCCGGGTCAGGTGTTCGAGCGGCCGCACCGCCCCGTCCTCGGCGACCTCCGCGAGCGCCAGCCGCATCGCGGTCGCGCCGACGTCGATCACCGCGACGGACAAGGGTGATGTGGGATCTGAGATGGCGGATGTGGGATGTAAGGGGTGACGGTCGGTCGCCGAAGGGACGGTCGGTCGCCGTAGGGACGTGTCGCGGGGGTGAGTGGAGCGAGTCCCGCTTGCGCGTCACCTCCCCCCTCCCAGATTCGACGTCCCCAATCAGCCTGCGGCTTCGCGGGCCTGCCAGGCGGCGGCGCCCATCACGGCGGCTTCGTCGCCCAACTGGGCGGGGACGACCTCGAAGGTGCCGCGGAACGCCGGCATCGCGGCGGCTTCGGCGGCGTCCTTCACCGCGGGGACCAGCAGTTTGGGCATCGCTTCGATCAGCCCGCCGCCCAGCACGACCACGTCCGGGGCCAGCAGGTTGACCACCCCGCCGATCGTGGTCCCGATGATCTCCGCGGCGTCCAGCAGGATCTGGCGGACGGCGTCGTCCTTGTCGGCGCTGTCCGACAGCGCCCCGCTGCGGATGTCCGACACGTCGCTGCCGGTCTCCTTCATCAGGTACGGGGCCTGCCCGCGGTAGGCGGCCAACGCGGCCTGGCCGGCGATCGTCAGTTTGCTGGCCACCGCCTCCAGCGTGCCCCGCTGGCCCAGCCCGCTGCGGGGGCCCAGCGGATCGACCGGCATGTGGCCGATCTCCAGGCAACTGAACTTCGCCCCGCGGAAGATCGCCCCCTCGTACACCAGCCCCCCGCCGATGCCGGTGCCGGGGAACACGCCCAGCACGCAGCGTTTCTCCTGGCCGGCGCCGAACTTCCATTCGCCGTACACGCCGGCGTCCACGTCGTTGCACAGGGTGACGGGGCAGTCGAACGCCTTCTGCAACAACTTCGCCAGCGGCACGTCCTTCCAGCCGAGGTTCGCGGTGTTGATCAGCACGCCCTTATCCAGGTCGGTGACGCCCGGCACGCCCGCGCCGATCCCCACCACCTGCTTCGCGTCGACCCCGGCGTCGGCCAGGCAGTCCTGGATGGTGTCGATGATCCGTTCGACGCCCGCCTCGCTGCCGAGGTGCCCCTTGGTTTTGCGGCGGTCCTTGCCCAGCAGCTTGTACGCGCCGTCGAAGGCGCAGGCGTACATCTTCGTCCCGCCCAGATCGAACCCGACCCGCACGCCGTCGGTGGGGGACGTGTCGGGGGCGTCGGAGTCGGCCATGACGGGCGGCGGAGCGAAAACGGAGGGGGCGGGGGAAGGACCGGCGGAGTCTACCGCCGCCCGCGAACCGGCCCAACGCCGCCGCTCCTCATCGCCGCCCCGCCCCGCCGCCCGCTGTCCGCCGATCAGCGCCCGCCGATCAGCGCCCGCCGGTCAGATCAGAAGTCGTCGACGACCTCGCCGCCGGCGCGGCTGCCCAGGGCGCCCCAGGTGCCGTAGGGGCTGCGGCCGGAGGTGACGTTGGCCTCGTTGGCCCGCCCGACGGTGACGGCGTTGATGGTTTCGCTGATCGATTTGACGCTGCCGTCCACCAGTACGGCCTGCACGATGCCGGGGTGGTAGCTGCCGGCGGAGACGATCGACGTCGTCCACGGGGCGGTGTCGCTGTCGCAACTGGGTCCGTTGGGCGGCAGGATGGTCATAAAGCCGATGCTGCTCGCCGCGCCGTTGGTATATTGATCGCCGCGGGGGCGGAGATTACCGCCGGGGTAGAAGCCGGGGTTGGCGGGGTTCTCCGCGTCGTCCACGCAGGCGGAGGGGTTGGAAAAGCCGGTTTCGCCGGGTCGGCCCCCAGCACGGTCAGGGCGGAGACGTTCTGCAGCACGTGGGCCTGGTGGGCGCGGTCGCCGTTGTCCCGGCCGAACTCCGCGAACAGCAGGGTGTTGACCGTGCCGTCCCGGGCGTCGCGGAAGCCGTAGTATTCGTTCCGGGCGAACATCCCGCGGAGCGCCTGCCGGGCGCTGTCGTTGCCGACCTCCCCGGCCCCGGAGCCGTTGTCCCCGAGGTTAATCGCGTAGTTCGTATCGCCGATCGCGGTGCCGGTGTTCCCGGCCCCGTCCGAGGGGCACAGCAGGGTGGGGATCTGGGTGCGGAACGGGACGAAGTCCGAGTCGTTGTGCCGCTCGTGGACGCCGGCGATCGTGCCGTCGCCGTTGCTGTCGAAGCCCTTGCTGATCTGGTTCCACAACGCCGTCTGATCCAGGAAGGGCGTCAGGACCACGAACGGGGAATAGGCGTCGCCGTGGATCGGGAAGGGAGGCGGGGCGGAACGTAAGACGCCCCCGCCGAACGGCGGGGGCGTCGATAGTTTAGCAGACGCACGGCCGATCGCCATGGCGCTTGCCGATGGGTGCGCCCGACGACCGCCGGCGTGCCGTCGTCCGGGCGACGGTGTGGGCGACGGTGTGGGCGACGGTGTGGGCGACGGTGTGGGCGACGGTGTGGGCGACGGTGTGGGCGACGGTGTGGGCGACGGTGTGGGCGACGGTGTGGGCGACGGTGTGGGCGACGGTGTGGGCGACGGTGTGGGCGACGGTGTGGGCGACGGTGTGGGCGACGGTGTGGGCGACGGTGTGGGCGACGGTGTGGGCGACGGTGTGGGCGACGGTTACGTGACGGTCCGCTCCAGCGCCGCCCGGTCCCAACCGAGGCCGTCGGCGGCGGCTTCGTAGACGGCTTGCAGGAACCGCAGGACGGCGGCGTCCGGATCGGCGGCGGAGCGCACCGCGGAGAGCGGCAGCACGTATTCGCCGCCGCTGTCCATCCAATAGGCTCCGTCCGGCAGGTCCGTCGCCGCGTTCTGAAAGTCCTCGGGGGCCGGGTAGGCGTAGGAATAGAACGCCGGTTCGCCCGGCGCCCCCCGTCCTCGCCGATCGCCGCGCCGTCGCCCGCCCAAAAGCCGGCGGAGACGCACTCGTGCGAGTACGCCTCCCGCGTCACCCGGTCGCTCAGCCCCGGGATGCCGCCGGGGTGCGGCGGGGCCGCCTTCCCGCTGAACCGCGTGCAGGCCAGATCGAAACTGCCCCAGAACAGGTGCGAAGGGCTTTGCTTGCCGAGAAATCGCGTCTTGAACCGCTTCAATAAGCGATCGGCGGACAGCAGGTTCCGATGAAACGCGCGGGCTTGATCGAGATTAAACGTCGCGTGCCCGGCGTCGCGGTCGAGTTGCTCGTCACGGGGGATATCGTCCCAGGCGCCCAGTTCCTGCGGCATCGGCCAGAGGTCGAACGGCAGCCGGAGTTCCCCTGTCAGCCAGACGAACGACTCGTATATTGAGCGCACCGGGCGGGGCGTCAGGAAGTCGAACGTCGCGGTCCGGCCCGCATCCGTCGCCCCCTCGACCTGCTCTTCCCTCAGGTTCACCCGCACTTCCGCACATCGATCCCCAAAGTACATCGGCCCGGTGGTGAACCCAAACGGCGTGACGTACAGCGTCGAGCCCCACGTGTGGTTCTCCCCCGGATCGGCGCTCAGCCGCACCTTGCCGACGATCTGAAGCCAGCGGTGCAGCGCCGCCCGGGTCTCCGCCCAATCGGCGGCGGGCAGGTCCGGCCACGGGTCGGCGGGGGCGGCGTTCCGCGGGTCGGGGGCAGCGGACATCGGGCACGGTTCCGGGACGGACGGGCGGACGGGTAGACTATTCGATTCCCCCGAATCCGTCCGCCGCCCGCAACCGAGTCTTCGCCCGTGTCCGTGTTTCTCGGGATCGATATCGGCACCAGCGGGACGAAAACCCTCGCGGTCCGCGGCGACGGCACGGCGCTCGGCAGCGCCAGCGCCGAGTACCCCCTCCTCACCCCCCGCCCCGGCTGGAGCGAACAGGAACCGCGCCACTGGGCCAAAGCGGCGATCGACACCGTCCGCCAACTGGTCAACGGCGGAACCTTCGACCCCTCCGAAGTGAAGGGCATCGGCCTGTCCGGTCAGATGCACGGCAGCGTGTTCCTGGACGCCGACGGCGAGGTGATCCGCCCGGCGCTGCTCTGGAACGATCAGCGCACCAGCGCCCAGTGCGACGCCATCACAAACGCCGCCGGCGGACGCGACGAACTGATCCGCATGGTCGCGAACCCGGCTCTGACCGGCTTCACCGCCCCCAAGATCCAGTGGCTCCGCGACGAGGAGCCGGGCCGCTTCGCCCAGCTCAAAACCGTGCTGCTGCCGAAGGATTACGTCCGCTACACCCTGACCGGGGAGTTCGCCACGGAGGTGTCCGACGCCAGCGGCACCCTGCTGTTAGACGTGGCGAACCGCCGGTGGAGCGAAGAGTTATTACGCAAGCTGGACCTCGACCCAAGCCTGCTCCCCCCGGTCCATGAGAGCCAGGAGGTGACCGGGCAACTGTCCGCCGCCGCCGCCGGGGCGATGGGCCTGCCGGCCGGCGTGCCGGTGGTCGGCGGCGGCGGGGACCAAGCCGCCGGGGCGGTGGGCAACGGCATCGTCCGCAGCGGCGTGGTCAGCGCGGCGTTGGGCACCAGCGGCGTCGTCTTCGCCCACAGCGACGAAATGCAATACGACCCGCAGGGCCGCGCCCACACCTTCTGTCACGCCGTCCCCGGCAAATGGCATGTGATGGGCGTGATCCTGTCCGCCGCCGGCAGCTTGCAATGGTTCCGCAACAACCTGTGCATGGACCTCGGCGACTTCGCCTTCGACCGTATCACCCAAAGGGCGGAGGAAGTTCCCCCCGGCTGCGAGGGGCTCTATTTCCTGCCGTATCTCTCCGGCGAACGCACCCCCCACGCGGACCCGCACGCCCGCGGCGCCTGGGTGGGCCTGAACCTCCGCACCGACCGCGCCGCACTGGGCCGGGCGGTGCTCGAAGGCGTCACCTACGCGATGCGGGACAGCCTGGAGATTATTAAGCAACTCGGCGTGCCGATCGGCGAGGTGCGCCTCAGCGGCGGCGGGGCGAAAAGCCCGTTCTGGCGTCAATTGCAGGCGGATATTTATCATGAACCCTGCGCCGTCACCAACGCCGCGGAGGGCCCGGCCTACGGCGCCGCCCTGCTGGCGATGGCCGGCACGGGCGAATATGAATCCGTCGAAGCCGCCTGCGACGCGACCATCACCGTGACCGACCGCGTCGCCCCCCACGCAGCCACCGCCGAGACCTACGACGCCCTCTACCCCGCCTACGGCAAGCTGTACGACGCCCTCAAACCCCACTTCCAAGCCGCCGCGGGGTGAGGGGGGAGGCTCAAAACACCAACCCGACGCGTCAGCGAGGGCGTCGAGCGTGATGACGTCCGCTCCGTGGACGCCCTCGCTGACGCGTCGGGTTGGTGGGCGCCGTTCATCGCCCGTCACTTGGTCAACAACAGCTTGCCGGAGCGGGTGCGGCGGAGGCGGTAGATCTGGCCGTCGTGCTCGACCTCCACCTCGACCGCCGCCCCCGCGAGGTCCGCGAACCGCACCCGCACGGGCCGCGGCGGAAGCGTTCGCGCCGCCGCCGCCGCGGGAACCGGCGGGACAGCGGGCGGCGAATCGGGCGGGACAGCGGGCGGCGAAAACGTTGGAAAGGGCTGCGGGGACAGCGGGTCGGGCGGCGGCGGATCGGGCGGCGGCGGGTCGGACATGGGTGCGGCCGCTCGTCACGGAAAGGGGGATTTTTTGCCCGCGGGCTTTTTCGCAGCGGCTTGTGCGGATAGTCTGTCGCGGAACTCGTTGAGATGCAATCTCAACCCGTCCAGCCAGCCAACCGCCCCCGGACGATGCCGTCACGGGGGGCTTCGGTCAGCGAGCGAGACGGCGGTCCGTTTCCCGCCCCTCTCTCCGCAGAGCCAAGATGTCGTTCGTCTCCCCCCTCCCCTCCCGCGGCGGCCGTGCCCGCGGTCATGTGCACGCCCGTGCCGGGTTCACGCTCATCGAGCTCCTGGTGGTGATCGCGGTGATTGCGATCCTGGTGAGCCTATTACTGCCCGCCGTCCAGCAGGCCCGCGAAGCCGCCCGGATGGCGCAGTGCAAGAACAATTTGAAGCAGATCGGGCTGGCGGCCCATAATTATCACGGCGCCTGGAACCGCTTCCCGACCGCGAACAGCATGGGCGGAGCGTATCCCACGCTGTACGGCGGGAGTTTCTTCACGATGCTGCTGCCGGAGTTGGATAAAGGGAACGAGTTCGCCCTGTACGACTTCGCCCTTGCCAACACCGACCCGGCCAATCAAGCGGTCAGCGGGCAGCGGATTCCAACGTTCCTGTGCCCCAGCGCCGCCCCGGGCCGGCAGGTGCCGACCTGCGACGACGACGAGGGCCGCGCCCCCGGCAATTACGCCGTGAATATGGGCTCCGCGGACTATAACCAGTACTGGGCGTTCGGCCCGCCGAGCCCCGCCCCGCGGCAGAACGGGGCGGTGGTGTATAGCGACAGCGCCGACGGGCACACCTCCGTCGCGACGTTCCGGGACGGGACGAGCAACACGCTGATGGTCGGCGAAACGGCCTATAACCTGCCCAGCTACAAGTTCTCCACCGCGATCGGCGCCCCGGACTGCGCCGGGCAGAGTCGGTTCTCGTTCACCTATTGGGCGAATCCGTTTGTCGGCTCGACCGCCTGCACGACGCAGTACTTCTTCAACCCGCGGGACGACGGCACGGCCGACGCGGCCACCGCCCGTCAGATGAGCCGGTCGTTCCGCAGCGATCATCCCGCCGGCGTGAACTTCGTGCGGGGCGACGGCTCGGTGCACCTGATCGGCGATTTTGTGGACGCCGACCTGCTGGATTCCCTCGCCACCCGCAACGGCGGGGAGGTGGTCGATGCGAACTGACCCCGCCATGCTCGAACGTAGCGCCGCACCCGGCCGCAGCGCGGCGGACGGGATTGTGCCCTCGGCGGCGGTCATGTTCGCCGCGGCGATCGCCGCAATCGCCGCCGGTTGCGGCGGCGGCGACGGACGACCGCCGCAGGTTCCCGTCGCCGGCACGGTGACGGTCGACGGCGCCCCGCTGCCGGCGGGAACCGTGGTGTTCGTCCCGATCGAAGGCACCCCCGGCCCCCGGGTCAGCGGGGCGATCGCCGCGGGCGAATACGCCATTCCCGCGGCCGTCGGCCCGGTCGCCGGGGTCTACCGGGTGGAGATCGTCGCGACCGCCCCCGACGGCCCCGCCGGGGATGCGGAACTGTCGCCCGCCGAACTCGCCGCGCTCCGCAAAGCCCCGCCGCCGCGGACCAAACCCCTCCCGGCGGTCTATAACACGCGGAGCGAACTCCGCGCCGCGGTGACCGCCGACGCCAACCGCTTTGATTTCGCCCTCACCCGGCGGCCCTGACCCTGCGCCTGCCCCGCCGTCGGCCGCGGGCCGGTAGAATCTCGTCCCCCCGCCTTCCCCCTCGCCCGTCATGCTTCGCCCCGTGCTCCGAACCGTGCTCCGCATCGCCCCCCTCGCCGCCGCGTTGGCCCTGCTGGCCCCCGCCGCGGCGCTGGCTCACTTCCCGTTTCTGTCCGTCAGTGAAGAGGGCGCCGGCCCGACGTTGCGGCTGGTGTTCGGCGAAAGCGTCGACGCCGACGACCCGAAATACCTGGCGATCCTGGAAAAAGGGACCGTCACCCGCCGCACGCCGGACGGCGAGCACGCCGTGCTGAAGCTCGCCGCCGACGGCGGAGCGTTGACCGCGGACGTCTCCGCCGACCCGGCCGGCACCGTTTATACGCTGGCATTGCCGTACGGCGTGATGGACCGCGGCGGGGAATCGTTCCTGCTGGACTACGCCGCCGCGGCGATGAAGGAAGCCGCCCCCGGCGACACCGGCCGCCCCGCGGCGATCAACGGGCAGCCGCTGGCGATCGTGCCGGCGCCGGGCAACGTGTTGACGGTGATCGCCGCCGGCGTGCCGGTCGCCGGGGCGACGGTGAACGTGACGGGCGACCTGGGCGGCGAGGAGCACACCGCAAACGCGAGCGGCGTGGTGACGCTGTCGGACAAGGAGATCGCGGACGCCGGCGTCCTCAGCGTGCGGACGAACGTCACCCTGCCGGGCGCCGGCGTGTATGAAGGGACGCCGTATCCCGAAACCCGCCGCTACGCCACCGCCGTGTTCACCGCCAAAGATTTCACCCCCGCCCCCGTCGACGCCCCCGAGGCCGAGGAGCCGGCCCCGGCGAACGACGCGGCGGCAAACGACGCGGCGGCGGGCGACGCGGCGGGCAAGGCGTCCGTGAACCAGGTCTCCGTGAAGGACGTGCCCGCCGCGGCGCTGCCGGAGGGCGTCACCAGCCTGGGCGCCGCCGTCAGCGACGGCTACCTGTACTACTACGGCGGACACCCCGGCACGCCGCATAAATACTCGACCGACGAACAATCCGGCGCCTTCCGCCGGATCAAATTGGACGCCGTCGACGCCGGCTGGGAAGACCTGCCCGGCGGCCCCAAATTGCAGGGGCTGGCGCTCGTGCCGCACCCGGGCGGCGGCGTGCTGCGCATCGGCGGATTCACCGCCCGCAACAGCCTCGAACAGGACCACGACCTGCACAGCATGCCCACGGTCGCCCACTATGATCCGGCCGCGGGCGCGTGGCAGGACCTGGAGAGCCTGCCCGGCGGGCGAAGCAGCTTTGACGCCGTCACCCTCGACGGCAAAGCCTATGTGCTGGGCGGCTGGATGATGGCCGGCGACGAGGGCGAAGCCTGGCACGGCACCGGTCTGACCGCGGACCTGACCGCCGATGAATTAGCATGGAACATGCTGCCCACCCCGCCGGAGCCGCGTCGGGCGAACGCCGTCGCCGCCGTCCCCGGCGTCGGCACGGGCGAGGAGCAGGGCGGGCTGATCTATCAGATCGGCGGGATGACCCCCGCCGGCGAACCCACCCGCCGCGTGGATCTTTATGACGTGGCGACCAAGACTTGGACCCGCGGGCCGGACCTCAACGGCGACAGCATGGACGGCTTCGGCAGCGCCGCCTACGCCGCGAACGGGTCGGTTTACGTCACGACGCTGACCGGGCTCGTCCAGCGCCACACCCCCGGCGCCGCGGCGTGGGAGGACCTGGGCGAACTCGACAGCCCCCGCTTCTTCCACCGCCTGCTCCCGGTCCCCGGGGAGGCGGGCGAAGCGGCGTTCTACCTGCTCGGCGGCGGCAGCATGGAAACCGGCCGCTTCACCACCGTGCAGCGGTTGAGCGCGAAACAATAACCCGCCGCGTCAGCGAGGGCGTCGGCGAGGGCGTCGGCGAGGGCGTCGGCCGCAGGCCGACGCGCCGGGTTCACAGCGCCTGCTTCGCCGCGAATCGCAGTAGAATCGCCCCACCCGGTTCCTGCGAATCCATCCGGCAGTTTATTCCGCGACCGCCACGTCCGCCGGCAGTTCCAGGATCTCGATCTTGCGGAACTGCACCGGGTGGCTTTCAGATTGCAGCGAGATTGTACCGGCCGACAGCAATTTCTCCCCCCCGGCGGCGGCGATGAGTTTCTTCGCGTTCGCGTCCCGCGGGTCGAGCTGCGGGCTTTCATATTGGAACACCTCCACGCCATTAATGAGGTGGCGGATCACCCGGTCGCCGTGGACCTCGATCTCCGCGGTCACCCATTGGTCGCCGTGGAAGGTGTCCGACTTGGAATTAAAGCAGTGGCGGGTCTGAAGTTCGCCGTCCATGACGACGTTCGTGCCCGGGGTGCACAGGTTGCCGGTGCTGCGTTTGCGCGTGCCGTCGCCGCCTAATAATTGGACTTCGATGGAGACGGGAAAGTCCTGGTCCTTGGTCATGCTTTCGGGCGATTGGCCGTGGATCATCACGCCGCTGTTCCGGGTCGCCCAGCCGGCGCCGCCCTGCGCCTGATCGCCGATGAAGCGGTACTGCAATCGCATTCGATAGTGCGAGAACGCATCTTTATAGAACAGGTGCCCGAACTGCGAATTGAACCCGTCCTCGTAGCCGTCGTAGGAGACCGTCAACAGCCCGTCCTCGACGCGAAACGTGTTCGCATGGTTCTCGCCGACGGCGTGCGTGCGAATCTTCGGCGTCCACCCGTCCAGCGTTTTCCCGTCGAACAGGCTGACCCACTGTTCGTCGGCCGCGTCCACCTCACCCGCCACGGCCGGTCCGTGCGGCGCCCCAGCGAGCCCCGCCCAGACCAGACAGATCGCGAGGGCGTACCGGCGGCGGGGAGGGTGCGGGACAGGCATCGTGCGACGATCCAGAGCGGGGGCGGGCGTGAACGGGCGACTGTAGCGGCGCCTCCGCCTCCGGCGCCATCGGCTCGTGCGTCCCCACGTAACGCCGAGGCTCCGCGGAGCCTCGGCGTTACGCCAGGGGGCGATGCGTCAGCGGGGTTTCGCTTTATACCCGGGCGGGGGGAGCAGCCCGTCGCAGAACGTCCACAGGGCGGCGCGTTCCCGCACGCGGTGCCTCACGATGTACCGATAGACGTTCAATTGATGCGCCCGCCCGGACACGGGTTTCACGTGCGAACGACGCCCCCACAGAGCCCGCGAGGACTTCAGCCCCGCATCGCCCAGTTCGCGGGAGGCGTGCATCTTGGCGCGTCCGAACAGGTGACGCGGGGCCGGATCCCGACCGTCCCGCAGGGTGTTGCGGGGGTGCAGGCCGGGGATCGCGGCGTCCGGGATCGGTTCGCCGTCGGGGCCGTAGTTGCAGAACCGAACCAACGCGTGCACATGACGATCGGTGACGCACAGGGCCGGCAGGTTCGACCCCAGTTCCAGCAGGCGTTCCGTCAATGCGAGGCAGGCGGCGGTGCGGGCGGCCTCGGATAGAAGGTCCGGCGGGCCGCGCAGGCGCATTCCGGGCGCGGCGGAGCCGCTCGGCGTGCTCGCCGGGCGGGGGCGGGTTCTGATAGTCCCCGTCGCAGTGGTCGCGGTGGCCGCGGCTCCGCCAACCCCGCGGATCGCCCGGCAGCCAGGCGCCGCGGACGTTCGTCATCACATGATACCACCCGCGCCACGGCCCGCCCGCGGCGACCCGCTCCGTTTGCGTCATCAGTCCGCTCCTTGTGGGGGAGAAGCCGTAACGCCGAGGCCCCACGGGGCCTCGGCGTGACGCTGTCAGGGTTCGAGAATCCTGACGGACGACGCATCGCGCCGCAAACGTTCGCAGCCTCACCCCTGCCGGTCGTGGCGGACGGTGACTTTGTTGCCGCGGAGGCCGCCGCGGCTGAGGGACTGGATGACCTGATCGGCGGCGCCCTGCGGGACGTCCACGAGGCTGAAGCCCGGGCCGATCTTGATGGCGCCGATGTCGCCGCCGGTCAGGTGCGTCTCGCCGGCGATGGCGCCGACCAAGTCGCCCGGGCCGACGCCGGCGTCGCGGCCGGCGCTGACGAACAATCGGGCGCTGCCCGGCGGGCACGGGGCGTGCACCCGCGGTCCGCCTTTGCCCTTGCCTCCCTTGAACTTAGGTCCGCCGGGGCCGCCCTTGAAGTTGGACCCGCCGCTCAACTTCGACCCGCCGGACCGCGGCCCGCCCGGTCCGCCGCCGGACGGGCCGGGGGCGCCGAGCTGCGTGACCGGCTCCTCGCCGAACGCCGTGCGGTGGGCCAGCGCCGCGGCGGCGAGGGCCAGCGTTTCCGGGCCGAACTCCTTGTCCAGCTCCGCGAGGATCGGGCCGAGTTGGTCCCGCAGTTTCGCGAACGCCGGGGAGGTCGCCGCGTCCTGCAACGCCGCCTTCGTCTTCTTCAAGCGGCCGGTGATCACGTCGTCCGCGGCGGGCAGGCCGGTGATGGCGATATCCGCGTTGGCGGCCCGGGCGAACTGGACCAGCTTGAACCGCTCCTTGGGGTGCAGGAACGAGACGACCCGCCCCACGCGACCGGCCCGGCCGACGCGGCCGCAGCGGTGCACGAAGGGCTCGGGGCCGCTCGGCAGGTCGGAGTGAAACACGTGCGTCAGTTCCGGCACGTCCAGCCCACGGGCGGCGACGTCCGTGGCGACCACCACGTTCAACGACCCGCCGCGAAGCCGTTCGACCACCTTGGTCCGCTGGTCCTGCGTGAGCCCGCCGTGCAACGCCGCGGCCCGGCGACCGCAGCGGTTCAGTTCCGTGGTGAGGTCGTCGGCCCCGCCGCGGGTCCGGCAGAAGATCAACGCCGGGCCGGCGCCGTCGACTTCCAAAATCCGGTCGATCGCGGCCGCTTTCTCATGACGGCGGACGAAGTGGGCGCTGTGCACCACGCGGGCGTCCTCGCCCTTGGCGGCCTGCGGCTTGCCGATCTCGATCCGCACCGGGTTCGTCAGGTGCTTGTTGGCGATCGCATGGATGCGGGGCGGCAACGTGGCGCTGACCAGCACCGTCTGACGGCCGGGCGGGGTGAAATCGAGCACGGCTTCGATCTCGTCCTGGAAACCCATGTCCAGCATCTCGTCCGCCTCGTCCAGCACGCAGGCCAGCAGGCCGGAGAGGTCCAGACTGCCCCGCTTGAGCAGGTCCAACGCCCGGCCCGGGGTCGCCACGACCACGTCCACGCCGCGACGCAGCGCCGAGAGTTGCGGGCCGAACGACTCCCCGCCGACGACGGTGAGGATGTTCACCCGCATCTCCCCGCGGTAGGCGCGGAACGCTTCGGCGACCTGCGCGGCCAGTTCGCGGGTCGGGGCCATGCAGAAGACGGCCGGGCCGGGAAACTCCTCGTCCGGGGCGTCCGGGGCGGTCTTCGCGATTCGCAATCGGTCGAGCAGCGGGAGGGCGAAAGCGGCCGTTTTACCGGTGCCGGTCGCCGCCTGCCCGAGCACGTCCCGCCCGGCCAGGATCGCCGGAATCACCTCCGCCTGCACCGGCGTGGGCGTCTCGTACCCCTTCTCCGCCAACGCTTTGAGCAGCGCCGCGGAGAGCCCCAGCTTGGCGAACCCGGAGGCGGGCTCCGGTTTCGGCTCGGGCTGCGGCTCGGGCTTGGGCGCCGGGGCCTTTGACTCGACTTTCTTCGGAGCCGGCTTCGGCTTGGCGGGCGCGACGCTCCCTTGCGGTTTCGCGGGGGACGACTGTTCCGGCGCCCGCGAAACCTCAAGCGTCGGTTCCGGCGGAACGACGGCCGGGACCGGGTGATCGGACGCGCCGCAGGCCGGCGGGCCGTCTTGCAACAACGCGGCCGTTTCAAGGTGCGGTTCCGGCGGGGCGACCTGTTCGGCGGGAGTTTCGGCGGGCGCCGCGTCCGCGGCTTCGTCGGGACCGTCGGGACCGTCGGACTCGGCGATCTCGTCGTCCGTGAACACGTCGGCGGCGCCGTTCACGGACTGATCGTCCGCGGCCTCCTCGTCCGCGGGAAGATTGTCGTCCGCGGGAAGATCGTCCGCGGAGGCCTCCACCTCATGCGGCGCCACGTGATGCGGCGCCACGTGTTCGGGGCGGACGGAGTCGCTGTCCGCGGGGGGTGCGGCGTCGTCGGCGCGGGGCGGGACGGGGGCGGAGAGCAGAGCGGTGTTCATGGCAGACCGGGGGCGTTCTTTGTCGGGAAGTGCTTCAAACGAAGCGATCAGGCTGCGCGGGGCGGGTGAGCCGGCCGCGCGCGGTTCCGATCCGCGATTCGCCGAAGTGCCCGCCGGTCCCATGATCGTCGGCCGGGGCGCATCCCGGTTCGATCGGATCAGACGGCGTCAGACTTTCGTCCAGAGCGCCGGGGGTTCTCAGAGCAGAGAACGTCTCGGCGGCCGTCGGGGAAGCCCCGTCCGCATTGGTCCCGGTGGCTGTCCCGTCGATCCCCCCAGGTAAACCCAAGAGCGGGCGAACCCGAGGATCAGACGCACAGAACCCGGGCCGGAGCGGGGCAAGAGCGAGCGGGAGTGTACCCGCGTCCGCCCGGTTCGGCTAGTGGCCGACGCACGTGAACGGCCGCCTGATGCACTCGGCCGCCGACGCCGAATCTCCCTCTCCCCGTAGCGGCGGTTTCCCGCTACGGATCGACCCGGTTCGCTCGATGCCGCCGCTTCAAGACCAACCCGAAGCGTCAGCGAGGGCGTCCGCCGGCTTTTCTCGGAGTTCAGGGACGCGGGCGGCGCCCGCTGCCCTCGCTGACGCTTCAGGTTCAGACGCTGACATGTTCTGAAACAGCGCCTAAGCCGCCCGCCGCACCTCGTCCGGGGAGTCGGCGTCCGGCGCCACGGCCGGGTCAGTGTGGGCCGGATCGGTGAGGGCCGGGTCGGGGAGGGCCGGGTCGGGTTCGAACTCGGCGATGACGCCGTCGGTCGGCGTGCCGGGGTCCGGCTGGCCGGCGGCGATCACGCCGGCTCGGGACTCCTGCCGGGCGATCGCGGTTTCGAGCTTTCGACACCACCCGTTCAGTTCGTCCCGGTCGGCGTCGGCGGGAATGAGGAGGGGCTCGCCGGCGCAGAACACCACGCGGCTGAACGGTTTGGGCAGCAGGAGGTCCGTCCAACTCCCGCGGATCGTCCAGGCCGACGAACAGGCGACGGCGCTGGGCACGACCGGCCGGCCGGTGCGGCTGGCGAGGAACGCGACGCCGGGCTTCATCTCCCGCCGCGGGCCGCGGGGGCCGTCGGGGGTGATGCCGACGTCCCACTCCTGGCACTCGTCAATAATCTGGCGGACCGCCGCCGCACCGCCGCGACTGGTCGACCCGCGGACGGTTTTTAATCCGACCGCGGTCATCGCGTCGGCCAGATATTCGCCGTCGCGGTGCTGGGAGATCAACCCCGCCATACTCGCGTGGGGCCGGGCGAACACGTACGGCACGATCCACTCGTGCCAGAAGGGATAGAAGGCGTACGTGTGCGGCACGTCGGGCGCGGGCGGCGTGGTGCGGAACCGTCCGGCGACCGCGGGGCGGCCCGGTTCGCCCAATCGTCCGGTCAACGGGCTGGTCCCGGGCGCGGTATAGACTTCGAGCCGGCAGGTGCGCAGCCCCCAAGTCAGCAGCCGGGCCGCGAAGCCGGCGAGCAGACGGTTGAGGGTCGGATTGCGGATCTTCATCGCGGGGGCGCGTTGCCGTCGGCCTGCGGGGGAGACCGTATTCGTCGCAGAACCGGGCCGCGGCGCGAAGGGCGACGGCGTTCCGGCCCGACGGCGTTCCGGCCCGACGGCGTTCCAGCCCGACGGCGGAACCCGTCAGGCGTCGTTGTCGCCCAGCGTATTCACGGACTCCGGCGGGTTCTCCACCGGATCTTCCGAGGGGGGCACGGGGCCGCTCGTTGGACCGCCGCACCCGGCCAGCGGGGCGGCGACGAGGAGCGCCGTGAACAAGGTCAACGGAATGGCAAGACGGCGGAGCGAATGAGACACGGGAGAACGTCGCTGGGGAACGGGAGATTTGGAAGGGGGGGAGCGGGCGAGTTCCGCACTCGTGGACAACAGCCAGACGCGGGGGAACCGCTCCGAAGATTTATCCGGCGTGTCCCGCAAGCGCCACCCTAACGCCGCCGTCCTTCGAATGACCCCGCAGAACGACCTCGCTGAAAAAAGCCCCGCCTCGTCGATCGTGCGCACGGACGACGTGCATCGAAAGTGTCTTGTGCGAGAGGTTCGGCACGTTAGCATCAGGATTCGCTTTCGGGGCGCTCACCGTGGGGATTCCCCCACGTCGCCCGAATGCGTCCCCTCGTGCCACCACAATCCCCCCCGGGGCGTCCGCCCATGTTCTCTTGCCGAACCTCCCCCCGAACCGCCCGTTCCGGGTTCACTTTGATCGAACTGCTGGTGGTCATCGCCATCATTGCGATCCTGGTCAGCCTACTCCTCCCCGCCGTCCAGCAGGCGCGTGAGGCGGCCCGCAAAAGTCAGTGCCAGAACAATCTCAAGCAGCTTGGGCTGGCCATGCACAATTACCACTCCCAATGGAGCGTATTTCCGTCCGCCTCCGGCGGCACGACGGGGTCGAACAGCAACAACGGCAAATTAGGCTTTCTGCCCCCGCTGACGCCGTTCTTGGATCAAAATGCGATGTGGACGCAAATCAGTAACCCGTCGACAGGCCCGGCGTTCGGCGGCGGGGAGATGAACCGAACCGGCGTCACTTCCTTCGCCCCTTGGGACTTCCAGATCGCAAGCTTGCTGTGCCCCTCCGACGGCACCCCCGTGGTCGGCAACGGGGATACGAACTACGGCTTGAACTTCGGCGACAACGGCCTGCACCCGGATACCGACAAAGTGAAGGCGTATATCCGCGGTCGCGGGATGGGCATCGTGCAGCACAGCGGCACCTCCGGCTTGAACTGCCTCGGCTTCAAAGACGCCCGCGACGGCACGGTCAACACCCTGTTGCTGGGCGAATCTGGTCGCACCGACGACAAACGCAGCTTTATCGGCGCCGTGGCGGTCGGCGTCAATCTTCAGTGGAGCGGCCCGGAAACCGACTCCACCTACGCGGCGTTCAACGACCCGTACAGCACCTGTATTAACGACACCGCGAACGTGATCGATCCGGACCAGCCCGGGTTTTACCTCTCCGAAGGGGACAGCACCCGCGGCAAAGCGTGGGCCACCGCGAACGCAGAGTACTCGTCCGGCTTCCACACCATCAGCCCGCCGAACGGCCCGTCCTGCGTGCGCACGCCGGTCGGCGATCCCAACAACAACAATCGCTTTGGCAAAGGCATTCTCGCCCCGACCAGCTATCACACCGGCGGCGTGCAGTTTTGCCTCGTCGACGGCAGCGTGAAGTTTATCTCCGACACCGTCGACACCGGCGACCTCATGAATGACGCCGACAACGTCGTCTCCGGCCGCAGCCCCTACGGCGTGTGGGGCGGCCTGGGCACCCGGGCCGGCGGGGAAGCCGGCGGCGAGTTCTGAAGCACGCCCCTGTCGAAGCGCTCAACAGGCTGCCCCGTCACCCTCCGCCGCCCGTTCCGGGGTTCCCGGGGCGGGCGGTCTCGTTCCCGGTCCCCCCGCAACCGGTCTCCCCCATACCGCCCGGCAGTCGGCCCGGAAGCGGGCGTAACCCACGCCGCAGGCGACGACGCAGAACAGCCCCAGCCACGCCGGCGAGACCCCCGCCGCCAAGAGCCGCGGGGCGTCCAACAAGCGGTCGCCCGTGGCCCAACTGACCGCCAGATAACACCCGTTCGCCAGCAGGCAGAAGTCCGCCAAGAACCACGCCCACCGGCGGCGGATCAGCAGGGCGAAACACGCCGGCGCCGCACACCCCAACAGGGGTCCGGCCCATAGCGTGAGCCGCGGATGCGGGTTCGGCGCGAACGCCGAAGACGGCGGCGGCCACGGCCCCAGCCACGCCGACCGCAACGTCCCCCCGCCGGCCCACCCGCCCAAGACGTGCCCGAGTTCATGCGTGAACGTCATCACGCACCACCCCGCGACCAGCAGCCCCGCGAACCGAACGAGACGGAGCGGAGCGGAACGCGCGCGTCGGACGCCGGCCCGCCGGGGCTCACAGGCCCAGTCGTTCGCGGTAATATTTGACGGTCGGCTTCAGGCCCTCTTCGAGCGGCACCTTCGGCTCCCAGCCGAGCAGGCGGCGGGCCTTGGCGATGTCCGGGCGGCGCTTTTTGGGGTCGTCGGTGGGCAGCGGGAGATGCTTCAGTTCGCTACTGCCGCCGACGATCTTGAGCACCGCCTCGGCGAGTTCCAGCATGGTGAATTCGCCCGGGTTGCCGACGTTCACCGGGCCGGGGGCGGCGCCGTCCTCTTGTAACTCCCCGGCGGGCGGGTCGTATTCGGTCAGGGCGAGGATGCCGTCGATCAGGTCCTGCACGTAACAGAAACTGCGGGTCTGGGCGCCGTCGCCGTAGACCGTCAGCGGTTCGCCCTTTAACGCCTGACAGATAAAGTTGCTGACGACCCGGCCGTCGTTGGGGTCCATGCGGGGGCCGTAGGTGTTAAAAATACGCACCATCCGCACCGCCATTCCGTGTTCCCGGGCGTAGTTGACGCAGAGGCTCTCGGCGACGCGCTTGCCTTCGTCGTAGCAGGAGCGCGGGCCGATCGGGTTGACGTGGCCCCAGTAGTCTTCGGTTTGCGGGTGGACCTCCGGGTCGCCGTAAACTTCGCTGGTACTCGTGTGCATCAACCGGGCGCCGCAGCGTTTGGCGAGGCCCAGCACGTTCACCATCCCCACGGTGGAGGTTTTAATCGTTTTGATGGGGTTCGCCTGATACGCCTCCGGGCTGGCCGGGCAGGCCATATTATAAACCACGTCCGCCTCCAGATAGAGCGGGTGAACGATGTCGTGCCGGATGATCTCGAAGTTGTGCTTGCCGATCAGGTGACGGACGTTCCGCTTGGAGCCGGTGTAGAAGTTATCGACGCAGATCACCTCGTCCCCCCGCTCCACGAGGCGATCGCAGAGGTGGGAGCCGAGAAAGCCGGCGCCGCCGGTGACGAGGGCGGTGGGCATGGGACGGAGGGGGATGCGGGACGGCGGGATGGAATACTAAGGAATACTAACCCGAGGCGTCAGCGAGGGACGCGGGCGCCGCCCGCCACGCCTCCGCTGTGCGGAGGCCCCCGCTGACGCTTCGGGTCGGCGTTTAGGAGAGCGGGACCAACGGCCCGTCGCCGTCGGCGCTGCGGGCGCTGGGTTCGCAGCGGTCCACGTCCGCGGCGACGGACGTCAGTTTCTCGCGAATTAATTCAACCGCCATCACCCCCATCGGCAGGCGGAACGGCGGGTCGGGGAGCCCGACGCACTGCCACATCAATTCGGCGGCTTTGCGGGCGTCGCCGGCCTGGTTGCCGGCCATCCCGCGGACGCGGTCGCGGCCGGCGGCGGCGGTCTCTGTATAATCGGCTCCCTCGGTCTTCGGAGCGGCGAGGCTGCGGCCGTGGAAATCGGTTTTGAACCCGCTCGGTTCGATCAGCGTGACCTTCACCCCCAACGGGCCGACCTCCTCCCGCAACGCTTCGGACAGCGCCTCGACCGCGAATTTCGTCGCCGCGTAGAACCCGGTGCTCGCCCGGGCCACCTGCCCGGCGACGCTGGACAGGTTCAAGATATGTCCTGATTTTTGCTTGCGAAAGGTCGGCAGCACGGCCCGGGTGACGTCCAGCAGGCCGTGGACGTTCACGTCGAACTGCCGTCTCACCTCCGCGTCCGGGGTGTCCTCGACGCCGCCGAATAACCCGTAGCCGGCGTTGTTCACCAGCACGTCGATCCGCCCGAACCGCTGCCGGGCGGCGGCGACGGCGGCGTCGATCTGCCCGCGGTCCGTCACGTCCAGCGGGGCGACGAGGAGGTTCGCGTCGTTCCCCTTGAGTCCCGCAAGGGTCGAGACGTCCCGGGCCGTCGCCACCAGCCGCCCGCCGCGAGCCAGCGCCACGTCGCACAAATGACGGCCGAAGCCGCTCGAACAGCCGGTGACGAACCAGACGGGGGCGTCGGCCTGGTCGGCGCCGGCGGTGGCCGCGTCGGCGGGGGCCGCGTCGGCGGGGGGGGCGAGGTCGGGCATGTCGGGAGGATAACGGCAGCCGGGCGACGAGTCCGCCGGACGCACGCTTTTCGTCCGACGTGACGGCTTTCCCCCGACGTGACGGCTTTCCCCCGACGTGACGGCTTTCCCCCGACGTGACGGCTTTCCCCCGACGTGACGGCTTTCCCCCGACGTGACGGCTTTCCCCCGACGTGACGGCTTTCCCCCGACGTGACGGCTTTCCCCCGACGTGACGGCTTTCCCCCGACGTGACGGCTTTCCCCCGACGTGACGGCTTTCCCCCGACGTGACGGCTTTCCCCCGACGTGACGGCTTTCCCCCGGCGTGACGGCTTTCCCCCGACGTGACGGCTTTCCCCCGACGTGACGGCTTTCCCCCGACGTGACGGCTTTCACCCGGCGTTACGGCGACGGGGCGTGGCGGTACACTGCCCGGCATGTCCGCACCCACGTCCGAACCGTTCCCGCTGCCCGACGCGACCGATCCGCACTTTGCGGAGGAGATCTTCGCGCAGGTCGAGGCGGTGCTGGACGAGTGCGAAGCGAAGACCCGCCCGCCGGAGGTGATCCCCTACCGCGATCGCCTGTTCGCCCTGTTCGCCGCCGCCTTCGACGCGGGTCTGACGCAGGATCCGGACGAGAGAGAACCGGGCGTGGCGGCGGCGGACCTGTCCGCGGACGGGTTGTGCAAGGCGCTGGGGGAGAAATGGGGGCTCGCCGCCGCCGCCCAGGCGAACCCGGAGGACGGCCCCGCCTTGAGCGCGCAGCACGTCGCCAAACTGCGACTGTTGTGGAGCCTGATGCGGATGTGGATGGATTGGGATCTCGCCTGGCGCCGCTGGCCGGACCATCACTGAGAACCCGCACGGAACCCGCACGGAACCCGCGGCGAACCTGTACGGAACCCGTCAGGCGCCGCACCGCTCGGCCGCTGGGGTCTACGTTGCTTGGGGCAAATGCGAAAGTTCGGTGAGGAGGCCAAGGTTCGGTTTTCCGAACTGCGATCAGCGTCTAGGGTGCGTCGATTCGGTCTAATCCACACGAAACATTCGCTCGCTCTTCATGTCGCCGCCTTCGACGGATTTGACGGAAACGGCCGCCCGGCCGGGATCGACGCATCGTCAATCGCACGCCGGCCAATCGCACGCCGGGGTCGGCGGCGGGCCGCACGTGGTGCTGCGTGTCGACGACGTGTCCGTCGACGGCGTGTCCATCGACGACGCCCTGCGGGAACGGACGCTCGGGGACCTGTGCCGCGAAGGGGTTCAGGCGGCTCGGCTGGGGGTGTACGATTTCGACCTCGTCACCGGCGCCGCCGCGTGGAGCGACCGGGCGTTAGAAATCTACGGCGGGTTCGACGAACCGCCCACGGTGGTGCAATTGCGGGCTCGCGTGCACCCGCTGGACTGGCCGAAATTGTACGCCGCCCGGCAAGACGCCGACAGCCACGCCGCCGCCGTCCAGCAGACGCCGGACCAGGCCCCCGCCCCGCTGCCGACCGATCTGACCCACCGGATCATCCTGCCGAACGGGCAGTTGCGGTGGGTGCGGGCGACGGGGGAATACCGGTTCGGCCCGGACGGCACGCTGTTGCGGAGCGTCGGCGTGCTGCGGGACGTGACGGACGAAACCGCCTCGCAGCATGAAGTCGCCGCCGACGCCGACCACGGCCGTCGCGCCCTGGCCGCCGCCGATCTGGGGACGTTCGATTACAACGCCCGCACCGACGTGGTCCGGTGGGACGCGCGAACGAAAGTCATCTTCGGCCTGCCCGCGGACGCCCCGGACGATCGCCCGTTGGCCGCGACGGTGGAATACTTCCACCCCGACGACCGGGCCAACGTGCACGCCGCCATCAGCCGGGCCCTGGACCCGCACGTCGGCGGGCGGTTCGAGGCTAAGCACCGCATCGTTCGCCCGGACGGGACCGTGCGCCACGTCGCCGGCCGGGCCGTCGTGGAGTTCGCCAAGGGCTTCGGCAACCGCTACGCGGTCCGCACCGTCGGCACGATCGAAGACGTCACCGATCGCCCCGCACGCACGCCCTCGTCATAACACGCACGCCCTCGTCGTCAACGCCCTCGTCGTCAACGCCCTCGTCGTCAATCGTCTTCGCCCCGCCCCCCGCAGCAAGTCTTCACAGCGTCGCGGCCGCCCCGTAGACGAGACAGAGGCCGACGAACAAACCGTTCAGCAGCCAATACCCGGCGGTCAGCCACCAGGCGGTCAGGTGTTCCTTCACGTCGAACACCCCCAATAAACACAGCCGCGCCCCCCAGAACAGCGCCAAAAACCCGCACACGCTGCGGGCCAACGGCGTGCCGGCGGCCAGTTCCCCCGGCAGCCCCGCGGCGATCAGCCCGAACGCCAGAATCGCGCCGGCGGTGTAGGCCCCGTAGGTCCAGTACATCTGCCGGTGCAGCGCCGACAGACAGGCGAGTTCCGCCTTCCAGTCCAATCGAAACGGCACCAGCGCCGAGGCGATCAGGATGCCCAACTGGCCGACCCCGGCGAGCCGGACGAAGAGTTCGAGAGTCATGGAGATCGGCCAGTCGGACGGCGATGAAATCAGCCGAAGCGTCCGCGGGGGCGTGGGCCGCAGGCCGACGTGCTGCGCGCGCCCTCGTCCTCGCTGACGCTTCGGGTTGGTGGGATAGCTTCGGGTTGGTGGGATAGCTTCGGGTTGGTGGAATCTCTGGGGGCGGGGTCTCAGCTTGTGATCAGGCGCAGCGCGAACGCCGCCGCCGGCCCCGCGGCGTCGGTCAGAAACGGTTCGCTTAAAAGCATCGGCAGGGGCAGGACCAACCACGCGGCGGCGTAGACCCGATTCGACAGGCCCGACAGCCGCCCCCTCTGGCGCAGGCGCCGTTCAAAACTCACCCCCGCCGCCTGCAGCAGGAAATAGCCGAACGGCCCGCCGTGGAGGACGCCGGGGCGGTCGTCGACCGGCAGCGTGAGGGCTGCTTCGTGCACGACTCCGCTGAGCGCGAACCCCGTCCATAACGCAACCGCGGGATGCAACCGACGCGCCAGCGGTTTGAAGACCGCATCGCGGGTCAGCAGAGCGAACGCGGTGTTCCACCGACGCCCCCAGAACTCCGCCAGCGTGGCGGCGCACAGCGGGCGATTCATCAACGGCGCCGCGTCGATCCCCTTCCGCCGCAGGGCGAGGGCCAACAGATAAAACGCCCCGAAGTGCAGGGCGAACACGAACCCCGCCGCCGCGCACGCCCCGCCGCGCAGCGGCTCGCCCCCACCGGTCCACGCCCCGCCGGCGAGGAACAGCCCGCTCCCCAGCGCCGTGAACGACGCTCCGCGGACCCACTCCCGAGCGGGCGCCGGCTCGGTCGAACCGAATAAAAATCGCCGTCGCTCCAACCCCGGCCAAGCCCACCACGCCAGTTCCCGCCGCCACGCTCCGCGACGCGGCCAGACCGCCACGGCAAGCGTTTTCGCCGCGAGCCACAGTCCCGCGCACACGACCGCCAAGCGGACGACGGGCTCGGCAGCGGACATCGGGCTCCCCTTTCAGGGAACCGACCGTGCGACCGCCCCGCGGTTCACGCGTCACATAATGTTCGCCGAATCTCACCCCCGCGAGAACCGCCCCGGGGCGTACGGCGTCGGGTCGAGGTGCGGGTCCGCCCCGGTGATCAGTTCCGCCGTCAATCGACCGGTCGCCGGGGCCATCGACAGCCCCAACATATTATGGCCGGCGGCGACGTAGAGGTTGTTCGCCCGCCCGCCGCGTCCCCCGGGGACCGGGCCGATCAGCGGGAGGCCGTCCGGCGTCATCGGCCGCCAGCCGGCCCAGCGGTTGTCGCCGGCGGGGTGATCGTCCGCCGGCGGGTCGGGCGGGACGTTTAAAAAGCGGGAGGCCCCGCGCGTGAGCAGCGCCAACCGGCGGCGGGCGATCGAGGGATTATAGCCGGCGAACTCCATCACGCTGCCCAGCCGCAGCGCCGCCGCACGCCCGTTCCCGCCGGCGTGCGGCGTGACCGCCACCCGCACCTCCGGCAATAATAACGGCACGCGCGGCGCCGCCGACGGGTCGATGCCGTGATCGTCGAGATGCAACGTCAGCGAATATCCCTTGCCCGGCGCCACCGGCACGCGGACGCCCAGCGCCCGTTGGAAGTCCGGCGTCAGCGCCCCCGCGGCGACCACCACCGCGCTGGCGGCGATCTCCCCGGCGACGCCGTCGGCGTCCCGGTATTGAACCGCGGCGGCCCGGCCGTTCCCCGTGCGGTCGTGTTCCGTGCGAAAGCCCGTCACGCGGACGCCCTCGCGGAGGTTCGCGCCCCGGTCGATCAATGCCTGCCGCCAACTGTTCATCAGCACGTCGGGCCGCAGGTGGGCGTCGCCTTCATAATAAAACCCGCCCGCCAGCCCGGGTTTGAGGGCCGGCTCGAACGCCGCCAGCGCCGCGGCGTCCAACCGCTGCGCGGGGGCGTTAAAATGCTCCGTCAGCAGTGCGTTCGTATGGCCGAACGCGGCGAAGGCGCCGGCGGTTTGAAAGGCGAACAGCAGGCCCGTGGGGGAGAACTCGCACTCCAGTTCCTCCCCGCCGAGGCGGTCGTACAGGGTCCGGGAGGAATCCAGCAGCGGGCGGATGCCGCGTCCGGCGGCGAGCGCGGCGGGCTCGTTGCACCGCCGGGCGAACTCCGCCATCCACCGCCACAACCGCGGGCCGTCTTTGAGGGACAACGCCGCCCGCGGCGACAGCCGCAGCGGGGCGTCTGGGTTCAACAGGTTCTTCATCGCCTCCGAGAACACCCCCGGCTCCGCGGGCGGGAGCACGTGGCTGGGCGTCAGCAGCCCGCAGTTTCCGTGGGAACAGGCCGCCCCGAACCGATCTTTTTCCAACAGCACGACCCGCCGCCCGGCGTCGATTAAATAGTGCGCACAGGCCGCGCCGATCACCCCGCCGCCGACGATCACCACCGGGGAGGTTTCGGACATAAGCTGGTCGCCCGCCGCCGCGGGCTGTGGGGGGGAGAGGGGCTCCCAATACTAACCCGAAGCGTCAGCGAGGGGACGGACGTCGGCGCACGCTGCGTCGTGAATGTTTCACGACGTGGATGAAGAACGGATCAGCCGTCCCGTAGCGGCGGCGGGAAGCCGCCGCTACGGGAACGTTCAAGCCCGCGTTAAACGATCCCGCCGCGGAACGGGTCGGCGGGGTTGAAGATCAAGACGTTCTCGCCGGTGACGTACGCGGTTGCGGTGAGGGTGGGGACGATCGTCTCGCCGGGGCCGACCTGATGGCGCACCGCAAAGACGCTGCCGATCACGCTTTCCTGCCGCCACACGTCGCCCGCGGCGAGCTGACCGTCCGCGGCCAAGCAGGCGAGCTTGGCGCTGGTCCCGGTCCCGCAGGGGCTGCGGTCGTAGGCGCCGCCGGGGCACAGCACGAAGTTGCGGCCGTGGTTGGCGGGGTCGGCGGGCGGGCCGCAGAGTTCCACGTGGTCGATCTCCGCCCCGTCGGCGCCGGTCACGCCGCGGTCGTTGAGGACGGCTTTGATGCGCTTCGTCGCGTGCAACAACGCCCCGACGTTCTTGAGGCTCAAATCCCGGCCGCCGGCGTCGGTCAGGAAGAACCAGTTCCCGCCCCAGGCGACGTCGCCGACGATCACATCCGACCGGCCGCCGCGGCCGACGTCCAGTTCCACCCCCGCGGCGTAGCGATACGCGGGCACGTTGGTCAGCGTGACGGTCTGCCCGTCGTCGTGCAGGGTGAACGACACGGGGCCGGCGGGGGTCTCCAGCCGGTGCGACCCCGGTGCGATCGCCCCGGCATGAGCCAACGCGACCGCCACGCCGGCGGTCCCGTGGCCGCACATCCCCAGCGGGCCGCGGTTATTAAAAAACACGACCGAGGCGACGCGGGCCGGTGCGTGCGGCGGGAGCACGACGGCCCCCACCACCGCCTCGTGCCCCCGCGGTTCCTCCACGACGGCCCGGCGGAGGGCGTCGAAGTCGGTGGCGAACCGGGTGCGTCGGTCGCTCGCGGGACCGGTCGCCAACGCGGGAAACGTGGCGCCGTCCAGATCGAGAATCACCCGCGTCGGCTCCCCGCCGGTGTGGGTGTCCACGACCGGCAGCCTGCGGGGCAGGGGGAACGCATCGGTCATGCGGCGCCCGTTCTGTAGGAAGCCGCGTTCGGGCGGTTCCGGATCGCGTCGGCGATCAACGCGGACACGTCTTCAAGATCCTGCCCGCGGGGGTGCAGCCGCGGCGGGCGGCAATGGGCGGCGCCGTACCCGCAGGCCGCGACGCACAGCTTGATATATTGAACCAGCTTCGGCCGCGTATCGAGATGCAACAGCGGCATATACCACCGGTACACCTCCCGCGCCTCCTCCCAGCGCCCGGCGGTCAACAGGTCCCACAGCAAACGGTTTTCCGCGGGAAAGGCGTTGACGAGCCCGCTGACCCAGCCGATCGCCCCGGCGGCGAAGCTTTCCAGCACCACGTCGTCCACCCCGCAAAATAATCGGAAGCGGTCGCCGAAGCGATTATACAGATCCGTGATCCGGCGGGGGTCCTCGCTGCTCTCCTTGATCGCGACGAACAGCGGATCGTCCGCGAAGGCGTCGAGGTCCGCGGGCGACAGGTCGATGCCGTAAGCGACCGGGTTGTTATAAATCATCACCGGCAGCCCCCCGGCGGCGGCGGTCGCTTTGAGGTGGGCGGCGACGTCCGCGGCGTCGCCCTTGTAAATCATCGCGGGCAGGGCCATCAGGCCGTTCGCCCCGGCGGTCGCGGCGGCGGCGGCGAAGGCTTCCGCCCGGGCCGTCGTGTTCTCCGCCACCCCGGCGAGCACCGGCACCGGATCGGTCCCCGCGGCGGCGGCGTACGCCTGCGCGGCGTCCACGCCGCACTTCAACACCGCCAACTTCTCGTCCGGGTCCAGCGCCGGGTTCTCGCCCACCGTGCCCAGCATCACCAACCCGTCGATCCCCGCGGCGAGCATCGCGTGCAGGTGGGAGGCGGTGGCGTCCAGGTCGAGAGCGTCCCGGTCCGGTCCGTCGCCGCCCACAAAATGGGTGACGGCGGCGGGAAAGACGCCGCCCCAGGGGCGATTCGCGGGGGAAGAGGAAGCGGGCACGGCGAGCGGTCGGCAGCAGGCGGGGCGACGAAACGCCCGCAGTGTGCCGGCCCCCCCCGGTCGGCCGTCAACCCTGTCCGCCGAATCCAACGTCGCCGATGAGCCGGTCCGCCGGTTCGTCCTCCGGAATGATCGGTGCGGCGCCTACCAGCGTGGCGGCGCCTACCAGCGTGGCGACGCAGATCGGCGGGCGTCGCGATCTTCATTCCGGCGGGCGACGTTCGCCGGCGCTCCCGACGCCCGGGGGCCCAGCGCCCGATTCAATGCGGCAAACCGGCGGCGGGTCGCGGGGGCGGCCTGATCGAGCCTCGGGTGCAGCAGGCGGGTGACGGCCAGCAGGCGGGCGGCGTCGGCGGTGCGGCCGACGGCGTGCAGCCCGGCGACGTGGCCGGCCCGGGCGGCCAGCCAGCCCGCCGATCCGTCCTCTTCCGCGGCCTCCGCCCGCTGCCAGGCCGTCAGCGCCGCGGCCGCCACCGCCGGCGACCGACTTTGCTCGACCGCCGCCGCCGCCAACGCCGCGACCCGCGGGTCGTAGCGGTCCGCCAGCAGATCGAGCAGTTCCGACGCCGCCGCGGTCGGCTCGCCGCGGTCCAGCCGCGCCGCCGCCCGCCGCACCCGCACGGCCCGCCGTTCTTGGTTTGGGAGGGGGAACTCCAGCAACCGCGTCGCCAGCGCCGCCCGGGCCGCCGCGAACGTGGGGTTCGCCCGGCCGGTCGCCCGCGTGTGCATGGCGCGCTCCCAGCCGGCGGAGACCGGCCGCAGCGCCGCGGGGTCGTCCGGCAACGTGGCGGCGAGTCGCACGGCGTCGTCGAATCGCCCCCGCAGCGCCGCCGTCACCGCCCCGCGGGCCGCCGCGTCCCGGCCCGCCGCCCGCCAGAACGCCGCCGCGGTCGACGGCGACGCCGCATCTCCCAGCGCCCGCCCCGCCGCCGTTCGCACCGTGGCGAACAGCCGGTCCGCAACGACCAGTTCCTCCGGCGTCGGCCCGGTGGGCGACCCTTCGTGCGGCTCGATCCAGTCCCCATCCGAGGCAAGTTCGCCCAGCAGCACGCGGGCGGTGCGCAATTGCAGTTCGGCCCGGGCGGCGGCGTGCAGCGGGGCCGCCGCCGGGTTTAAGGCTCTGTCTGAGCCCTGATCGAGGGACGCCGCGGCGAGCGGGGCGAGGTCCGCGACCGCGGCGGCCCGGCGTGCGGCCTGTTGCAGACGGCGGGCGCGGGCGATCGTCGGCTCCCCCGCGGCGTGCGTGCGGCGTGCCTGATCGCTCAGCCAACGCACGATCCCCTCGTGGCAGCGGGCCAACCCCGCCGCCGCCGCCGGCCCGCGGGCCGGGTCGTCCAGCAGCGCCCGATACAGCGGCAGCGCCGCCGACCGCTGCGACCGCACCTCTGCGTGCCGGGCCAGCCGCCACGTCGCCGCCGCCGCGGTGGGGAATGGGGCGAACCGGGCGCGATGGTCCGCCAACGCCTCCGCCAACGCCGCGTGAGTCGCGGGCGAGGGGCGGGCGGCGAAGCGATCGGCGAGCAGCGAACAGAACGCCAGATGCACCGACGCCGCCTCCGCCGACGGCACGGTTTCCCCCAACGCCCCGGCGAGCAGCGTGACGGCGGCGTCGCGGTCGGCGGCGGCGCCGGTTCGTCGCGCCGCGGTCGCGGCCTGTTCGAGCAACGCCAGCCGGACGGCGGGGGCGGCGTCGGTCGTCAACGCCCGTTGGGCCGCGACGAGTCGGGCGGCGGCGGTGCGCGGGGAACCGGCGGCGGCCAAGGCGTCCGCCTCCCCAACCGCCGCGGCGACCTCCGGCGGCAACCCGGCGGCGCGGCCGGCAAGCCGCGCCACCCGCCGCGCCCGCGCCGCCCACGGCCCCCCGTGGGCCGCCGCCGCCCGGTCCGCGTCCCGCCCCAACCGCCCGAGCAACCGATCCGCGAGGTCCCCCCGCCCCGCCGCCCGCGCCTCGCCCGCCAGCCGGGCGAGAATCACGGCGGAGGTGAACTCCGTCTCCGCCCCCAGCACCGTCGGCGTCGCCCCACGCTTTTGCTCTCCGCCCACCGTTTGCTCTCCGCCCACCGTTTGCTCTCCGCCCACCGTTTGCTCTCCGCGCAAGGTCGCCACGCGGGCCGCCGCCGACCCGGGGCCGCTCCTTTCCATCCGCAATCGCAGCGCCGCCGCGATCGCCCCGTCCGTCCGTCGCCCGGCGAACGTCGCTAACGCTTCAACCGCCCCGCGGGAGTCTCCGGAGAGTCTGCGGGAGTCCGCCAGCGACACGGCACGCCGGCGGAGGCGTTCCTCGCGGCGAACCGGCAGCGCGAGGGAGACAGCGGACTCCGCCAGACGCCGGCGGGCCGCGGCGTCGGGCGTTCGCTCCGCCCGCAGCACGCGCAACTCCGCGAGGGCGAGGGCGGCGGACTCCGCCAGATCGGCCAGTTCGTCGGCGGTCAGCGGTTCCGTGTCACGGGTGCGACCGCGGGCGAGGTCTCTGCGGCGGGTTTCGAGGGCGCCGCGGAGGGAATCAAGCGTCGCATCGGCGGCGCGGAGGGCGGCGGTCGCCTCGTTCGTTCTGGTGGGCGCCGGACGCAGATCGGGCAGCGTGTCCCGGCCGAGGCGGAGGGCGTGGACAGCGTCCAGCAACGCCGCGGCGAGGTCCGTGCGAACGGCGGGCAGATCGGGCGATTCGCGGCGGACCGTGGCGAGGGCGTCCGCGGCGCGGGCGATTAGGGCGTCGCGTTCGGGGCCGTCGGCGTAGCGGGCGTGCTCGGCGAGGGCGGCCGCCAACCGCACCGCCGCGGTCTGCCGCTGCGTCGGCGTGGCGTTCGGATCGCGGAGCGTCCGCAGGTTCGCCCCCTCCGCGACGCCGAACAGCCCGCGTTCCAACAACCCGGCGTGATAACGGTCTTCAAGTCCCCCCGCCACCGCAACGCCCGCGACCAGCCACGCCGTCAGCCCCATTGCCAGGAGACCGTGCACCGTCAGCCCGAGCGCCACGGCGGGGGCGGTGCGGGTGGGCACGGGCGGGGACCGATCGGGGCGGAGGAAAAGCCTGTGACGGTAGGTCGCCCCGGCGACAGGCGGCAAGGGGGGATCCGGCGGGGCGGGAGAGCAGGCGGGATCAGGGCAGGCGGGATCAGAGGAGGCGGGATCACACGTCGCCGGGGGCGAGATCATCCTGGGCGAACGCCCGCACCGTGAGGATTTCCACCACGGCGCCCCGCACACGGAAGATCAGCCGGTGGGTCTGGGAATTGCCGGCTCCGAAGTACGCCTCCCTCAAACCACGCCCCTGAACAGCGGGATCGAGGCAGAGCGCACGAGCCGCCGGCATCTCGACGAGTTCGTCCGCCTTCTCCAGCGCCGCGTCGTGCCAAGTGTTGGCGAGACCGGCGCCGTGGAGATCGGACAGGATCTCCCACTGAGCGTCAAGGTTCTGCAAGAACCGCCGTGAGTGGCGAACCGTATGAGCCATCAGCGGTTTCGCAGTTCCGGGTGGCGGCGGGCCATTTCCGCTCGCACTTCCTCAGTCGTCATTCCCAAACCGGCGTCCATCTGAGCGATCGCCTCGTCCACCTCCTCTTCGAGCGTCCTGGGGAGGCGATCTCCCTGGGCGTCCATCGGTAGACGCTCGGGCGGTAGACGCTCGGGCGGTAGACGCTCGGGCGGCGAGGGGACGAGGCAAAACCGCGTCCCGGTTTGCGGGTCGCGGACCCGCAGTCCAGCGGGAGAGTTCAGCGCCGCGGCGAACTCCGGGGGGAGGTCGAGGACGGCGGGGGCGGGCGGGGCGGCGGTGTCCATGGGGGCAGTTTAACCGCTTGCGTCGCCCGTCGGGGCAATCTGCCGTCGGGGCAATCCGCCGTCGGGGCAATCTGCGGATTCGTTCGGGAACGCGCCAAGATCGCCGCCGCCGCCGCGAAGAACCTGTCATGCGGGGCGTTTCCCGCCCCCCTCGCTTCACCCTGAAGCTCGCCATGATCGCTTCCCTGTACGCTTTCTCGAAAGCCACTCCGATGATTCGCAAGGCCCTCCTCGGGACCGCCCTGACGCTGGGTCTGGGCGCCCTCGTCTTTGGCACGGACCTGTTCACCTTCGGCAGAACCGCCTTCACCGAGGCCCGCAGCGGCCTGCGGGACGCGGTGCCGGTCTCCTTTGAAATCAAAGCGGCCCGCCAGAAGCTGAACGAACTGGACCCCGCCGTCTCCGCCGCCAAGCGGGTCGTCGCGGAACAGCAGATCGCCGTCGAACGCCTCAAAGGCGACCTGTCCGGCCGCACCGCCGCCCTGGATTCGCAAGCCCGCGAAATGGCCTTCCTGCGGGACAAGATCGGCACCGGCGAGCTGCACTACGCCGGCCGGGTGATCCGGGAATCCGATATGAAACGGGATCTCGCCTCCCGCCTGACGACCTACGAGACCGCCAAGACCACGCTGGGTCACAAGGAAGCCCTCCTCGACGCCCAGCGGCAAACCCTCGCCGCCAACGAGCGGAAGCTGGACGCCATGCTGGCCGCCCGCGGTCAACTTGAGGTGCAGATCGAGCAGCTGGAAGCCAAGCACCAGATGGTGCAGGCCCGCGAAACGATCGCCGGCGTGGAGATTGACGACACCGCCCTGTCGGACACCCGGGATCTGATCCAGCGGATCGACGACGAACTGAGCGTCCGCGAACGGATGCTCGACGAAGAGGGCAGCACCTGGAACGGCGCCGTGCCGGTCAGCGACATCGTCTCCGAAGGCGCCGCCGCCGAGGACGCCGCCGCCCGCTACGACGCGTTGTTCGGGGCTGATGAGCCCGCGAAGATCACCAGCGACGAAGCGTGAAGCCCGTCGGGTTTCTGAACCTCCACCCCGCCCGCGCAGTTCGCGCGGGCGGGGTTTGTTCTGTTCGTTAGCCGCGACCGCAGGGAGCGTTTGGGTTCGCGCCGATCGCGCTCCCCGCGGTCGCGGCTAACATGGCGTTTCCGTCCCGCTCCCACGGCCCCCCATGCCCGCAACCCCGCTGATCGCCTGGGTGGACGCCCTCGGGGCCGTGCTGTTGCACCCCGGGGATCGGCTGACGCTGGGCGGGCCGCCGAAGGGGGCGCTGCGGGCCGATCTGCCGCTCAGCGTCCCCCTGCCGCCGGTGGCCGCGGCGATTCTGCGGGCCGGGGAGGGCTGGGCGATCGAGGAGGACGGACACCTGACCGCCCTGCCGGCGGACGGGGCCTTTTCGCTGGGCGGCGGGGCGATCCGGGGCGTGGCGGCGACGCCGAACACGCTGTCGCCCGCGGCGACGCTGACGCTCGAGCGCCGCCCATCGGCCGGCGCCGGGCTGGGGACCGGTGCGGCTGGAACAGGCGGTGATCGCCGCGGGGCCGATCGTCGTCGGACCGGGAACCGATTGCCACATCCGCGTTCGCGGGGCGAGCGGCACGCTGCTGTTCCGCCCCCCGCCGTCGCACGATTCGGCCGACGGCTGGGCCGTGCGGGGGGCGGAGCCGGGAGCAGCCGATGCGCCCGCGGGCGGTCCCGCGGCGTTAGGATGGCGACCCGCGGCCGCGGGCGACGTGCTGGTCGGCGGGGGCGTCTCGCTGCGGCTGGAAGCCCTGTCCGCGGCGTGATTCGCCCGTTCGCGCCTCATCTCACATCACCTCTCAACCAACCTTCCAACAGGCGACGCCGATGCTGTGGATCCCCGTCGTGCTGCTGGCGTTGGCGGGCGCCGTGCTGCTGGCCGGCCTGTGGGGCTGGCTGCTGGCGGATGTGTTGCGACACGAGTCCAACGACGGCTGGGGCAAGCTGCTGTGGACGTATGCCGTGCTGCTGACCCCGCCCTGGGGCGCCGCGGCGTACTTCTTCTTCCGCCGCCCCGAACGTCTGCGGGAGTACGGCGAGTGACCTGAAGGGGCCTGGAACCGCCCGACCGCGGAGGGATCGAGCGTCCCGGACGCTTGAAGCGTCCGGGACGCTGCGTTCGCTCTGACATCCGCTCCGGAGCACGCGAATCGAAAACCCGTGCCCCGCCTCGATTCCCCCCAAGATCGCCCCGCCCCCGACGAACCCCTCGCGGACCCATCCCGTCCGGGAACACTGCCGGGAACCCTGATCCGCCGCCCGGCGTCCGACGTTCGCTCTGAACCTGCGTTCGCTCTGAACCCTCGCTCGTCCCGCACCGTTTTCCCCGCGTCCCCCACGGCCCGCACGATGCCCCGCCCGTCCGACGCCGTCGCCAGCGCCGCCCCCGACCCCGCCCGCTCCGCCCCCCTGATGGCCCCGAACTCGGCAAACCGCGGGCGCTTCACCCACCCGCCGGAAAGCCGTCCGCTGGACGGCTACACCATCAAACGAGCGATCCACCGCGGCGGGTTCGGGGAGGTCTATTACGGCCTGTCCGACGGCGGCAAAGAGGTGGCGATGAAATTGCTGCATCAACACACCGAGGTCGAACTTCGCGGGGCGAACGCCTGTTTGAACCTCAATCACCCCAACCTCGTCACAATTTACGACATCAAGCGGGACGGGACGGGCGATTGGTGGGTGCTGATGGAATACGCCGGCGGGCCGCGGCTGGCGGACGTGATCGAGGACCGCGGCAAACTGCCCGTCGAGGAGATCGAACACTGGCTCCGCGGCCTCACCGCGGGCCTCAGTTTTCTGCATGAACGCGGCTTGGTGCACCGCGACCTCAAGCCAGCGAATATCTTCGCCGAGGGCGGGACCGTCAAAGTGGGCGACGTGGGCCTGTCGAAGTTCATCTCTGAAAGCCGCGGCAGCGAGCACACCAAAAGCGTCGGCACCGTTTATTATATGGCCCCGGAGGTCGCGAACGGGCGATACGGCCGGGGCGTGGACGTGTACGCGCTGGCGGTGATGCTGTTCGAGATGTACACCGGCACGGTGCCGTTCGACGGGGAAACGCCCGCCGAAATCCTGATGAAGCACCTGGCCTCCCCGCCGGACCTGTCGCCGCTCCCGCCGGCGCTCAAGCCGGTGTTCGCCCGGGCGTTGCATAAAGACCCGGACAAACGCACCCGCAGCGCCGCGGAGTTGGAACAGCAGTTCCGAGCCGCCGTCCGCGGGCAGGACGAACCGCTCGACCTGGACGCCTCCGCGTTCACCGTGCCGGTCTCCGTCGGCTCGAACCCCGCCGCCCCGGCTCGGCCGGCCGTGGATCGCGTCGCGGCGGAACCGGTGTGGGACGAGATCGAAGCCCGTCAACGGGGCCGGGAGAACGCGGAGCTTCGCCTGCAATCCGCCCGCCGCCACGCCGAACGGGCCGTTCCGACGGTCGGCGGCCCCGGCGAATCGCCCACCTATCCATTCAACCGTCCGCGGACCGCTTGGCTGTCTTGGGTCGCGATCGGCGTGCTGGTCGCGCTGGTGTTTTTCCCGCGGGCGCTCCGCGGGGTGGCGGCGTCGGCCTGGGAACTGGCGATCCTGGGGGCGCTGGGCTACGGCATCTACCGCGTGGTGATGGCGCTGAGCGGCGGCTCCACCGCGGCCGCCACGTCCAACGACTCCCTCAAAGATCCCCCGCCGTCCACCTCCCCGCCGCCGAACCCGGACGCCTATCTGGTGGGGAACGTGCTGGTGCGGACGGAACCCCCGCCCGTCCAGCCGGCGGTGCGTCGACGCCGCCGGCGGCCGAAGCCGTTGGGGCCGGAGGACGCCCGGAGCCTGTCCGGCTGGCGGCGGGCGACGGAGTTCGCGGGGTCCGCGGCGATCGCGGGGCTGCTCAGCGCGGCGCTGGCCGGGTTGATGCGGCTCGCCGGGGCGTCGCAGACCCTCCCGGAGGCGGCGGTGTTCGGGCTGGTCACCGCGCTCTCCGCCTGGGGGGTCCTGCTGTGGTCCAAGCTCGTCGAGGGCCGGTTCGATCGGCACGCGTCCGGGAACAGTTGGCGGCGCCTCCCGTTGCTGGCGGTGGGCGCCGCGACCGGGCTGGCCGCGTGGGGGCTCTCCCGGGCGCTGCTGGTGGAGATCCCGTTGGAACGGGACTCCCTGCTGCACGCGATCGCCGGGGAGGAGCGGCCCGCGATCGCCCTGGTCGGGTTCTTCACCATGCTGCTGGGCCTGCGGCGCTGGTGGCGGCACGCGGACGGCTATCGTCCCAAGCGGTTGCGGCTCCGCACCGTGCTGCTGACCGGCCTGTGGGGGCTGGGCTGCTGCGTGGTGTTCGGCGTGCCGATCGCGTGGGGCCTGCCCTCGGCGGTGGCGACCAGCGTGGTGGTGCAACTCGCCGCCGTCTGGACCCCCGCCCGCGACCGCCCGCACCGGACGCCGATCGCGGGGTGATTCGCTCCGGTTTGCCGCGACCGGGGGCGCGCGTCGTGCGTCGCCCGGAACGCTCCCCGCGGTCGCGGCTAGAGCGGGCCGCCCTGATCTGTAGCGGCGGCATCCCTGCCGCCGTCCGGGAGGCGCAGCGAGCGGGGGCCGTCGGGAATAGCCGCGTTGAGAGTCGGCGGCTGGAAGCCGCCGCGACGGCTCTTCGCGGCTCGCGGCTAAGTCGTCATCCGCCGGACCTCGGTCGCGGCAACGTCCGGGCCGAACTGGGACCAGTCGTCCACGTTCATCTCGAACGCCACGCAGGTCGCGGGGGGGCAGCGGGTCGGGCCGCCCAGTTGTATCAGATGATCGGCGACGCCCGGGTTGTGGGCGATCAGCAGCACGGCCGCGGCGTCGCCGCAGGTGCGTAACGCCGCCCGCTGCTCCGCGGGCGTGGCGCCGTAGAGCGCCGGCACGGTTTGCACCGCCGGCGCCCCCGGCAACCGGGCGGCGACGCGGTCCGCGGTCGTTTTCGTCCGCAGCGCCGGGGAGGCGAGAATCACGCCGGGCAGGAGGTTCGCCGCGGCGAGGGCGTCGCCGACGGCGTCCGCTTCGAGCAGGCCCCGGGCGGACAGGGGGCGGTCGAAGTCGGTGGCGGCCTCGTCGGCGGCGTGGGCGTGCCGCATGAGCAGGAGAAGTTTCACGGACGGACCGGCGGGCTCGAAGCGGCGGGGCGGACTCGGCCGACGGCACTGGGCTGGGGGAACCGGCGACCGACGCCGAGTATGATCGCCGTCCCGCCCCGCCCCAACCTCGCCCGTTCCCCCGCTGAAGGTTCCCGATGAACGCCCTGACCTGCGTGCTGCTCGCCTGCGCCCCGCCGGCCCGCTCGCCGACGACCCGGCCGTGAACGCCGACGCCGTGGACGCCGACGCCGCCGTCGCCGCCCGCCGGGCCGCATTTATTGACGCGGTCAAGAACACCGTGTTCACCGGCCGCTTCACCGTCGACGGACAGGCGGATAAAATGCCGGAGGAACGCTATGAGGTCGGCCAGGTGAGCCACATCAAGGACGACCTGTACACGATCGCGGCCCGCATTCAATACGGCTCCAACGACGTGACGATCCCGGTGCCGGTGAAGGTGTTTTGGGCCGGCGACACGCCGGTGATCACCCTGGAAGAAACGACCCTCGCCGGCCTGGGCACCTTCAGCGCCCGGGTGTTGGTTCATCAGGTTCCCTCAAAAACCGGCGGCGTCGGCCAAACCCGCTACGCCGGCACGTGGCAGCACGATCAAAACGGCGGCTGCCTGTTCGGCACGATCACCCCGGCCGAGAAATAACCTGAAGACGCCGCGTCCCGGACGCTTGGAAGCCGTTCACCATTCACCCGACGCGTCAGCGAGGGCGTCCGCCGGGTCTGCTCAGCGAGGGACGCGGGCGGCGGCCGCGTCCCTCGCGGACGCTTCGGGTTGGTCCTCCGGGACGTTCTGAACCAGCTTCCTGACGGATCAAACCGCCTCGGCGGGCGCCCCGTGACCGCTACTTCGTTTCGTCCGCCGCGGCGACGTATTGATCGAGCAACGGTTGCGGAACCCACTTCGCCAGCTTTTTGCCGGCTCCTTTGAAGTTCTTGACGATCAACGCGCCCACCGCCGGCAGGCCGGCGTGTTTGACGGTCAGGCCGGGCATCGCGGCGCGGAGCCGGTCCAGATCCTCGGGGGCGACGACGGAGTCCGCCAGGTCCAGCGTTTTCAACGTGCCTTGGAGCTTCGTGAGGTGCCGCAGGCCGTGCTCCCAGGTGACGTAGCTTTCGCCGAACGTGATCGTCTTCATGTTCGGGCAGTGCGAAAGGTGCTCCAGCGTCGCGTCGGTGATCGTCGGGCTCCACATCGGCCCGACGCGGATCGCTTCTAAACCCGGGTGGTTCCGCAACGCGGCGAACCCGGCGTCGGTCACGGCAACGTGCCAGATCCGCAGCGATTTTAATTGCGGCAGTTCCGCGACCGCGGCGAGCCCGTCGTTGTCCAGCGGCGAGCCGGCCAGCGTGATCGTCTCCAGCTTCGCGTTCCCCTTCAGCGCCGCCAGCCCGGCCCCGTCGCAGATCGTCGGCCACAGCGCCCGCTCGCAGTCGCAGGCGTTATGAAACAGGTTGAGTTGTTTGAGATCCGTCAGCGGGGCGAACAGGGCGAACTCGTCGTTCTGAAACCCCGCCACGTTCCCTTGAATCGCGGTGACCCGCTGCGTCTTCGGGTCGAACCGCAGGGAGAGCGAGGCGTTGTCCTTGCTCCCGCGACCGCCCAGCGAGACCTGCTTGAGCGACCCGTCGGCGTTCTTCTGCACCGCCCCGATCTCGTCGAACGTGTCCACGATCGCCCGCAACGCGGGCTCCTCGCCGGTCTTCGGCCAATCAACGGCGCCCGGGTCGACGGCGCCCGGATCCGCGGCCCCGGCGACCGCCGCGACGCACAGCCCCGCCGCCGTCACGGCGAATCGGCACGCGGCGAGTTGAACGCGGCCGGACCAACAACGGACGGGCCGGTTCATTGTCGCCACGTATTCAAATAGTCGGGGAAGGGGCATTGACGGAGTCTTGATTGACGGTGTCTTGATCGAGGGAGTCTTGATCGAGGGCGGCGGAAGGATAAGCCGCCCCCGATGCCGGCACAAGACGCTCGGCACGCCCCGGCCGGCGTCCCAATCCGCACGACCGGCGCGTGGCTCATCCTCGGTTCGGGGATCGGGCGAAAGGAACGGACGGACCCCGTTCCGGCGGCGCCGCACGCTGGTGTCGCGTCGCGTCGCCCGATTTTTCGCCGCCCCTCCCTCCCGCCCGCCGCGTCCCATGTCGGCCATCACCTCCTCGATCGGCTTGGCCACGGGGATCGACACCGGGGCGATCATCGACGCCCTCATCGGCGCGCAGCGGGGCACGATCTCCAAGCTGTCGAACCGCCGGGCGGCGTTGCAGGCGGAGGGCGGCGGGTTGGATGCGCTGAGCGCGTTCGCGTTGACCGTGGGCGTGGCGGCGGAGCGGTTGGGGAAGCCGGAGACGTTCGACGCCCACACCGTGCAATCCTCCGACCCGAACGCGATCGCCGTCAGCGCCGACGCCGATTCCCCCCCGGCGTGACGGTGTTCACCCCGCTGCGGACCGCCAGCGCCCACGCGGCGACGACCCGCGGGTTCGCCTCGCCGGAGGCGGCGGTGGGCGTGGGAGACCTGGTGTTCAGCCGGCACGACGGCGTGCGGGGCGAAACGCCGTTGGACCTGCTCAACGGCGGGGACGGGGTGCGACGGGGCGAGGTGCGGGTGACGGACGCCAGCGGCAACGTCGCGACCGTGGACCTCTCCGCGGCCCTCACCACCGCCGACGTGCTGAACGCCTTTAATGACGCGGAGGGCGTCGCCCTGAACGCCCGCGTGGAGGGCGGGTCGTTCGTCCTGGAGGACCTGTCGAACCCCACCGGCGCCGGCGGCACGTTGACGGTCGCGGATATCGGCGGCGGCAACACGGCCCGCGATCTCGGGCTGAACGGCAGCGGCGCCGGCGTCGTCGCCGGCGACGAGGTGTACGCCGTGAGCGGCGCCTTCACCTTCGACCTGCTGGACGACGGCATGGGCCTGAAAACGGCCGCCGACGAGGACGATCCGCTGACCGATCTGGGCATCGAACTGGCGGACGGCACCACGTTTTCAATTGATCTGGACGCCGCCCCCACGCTCGGCGGGGTCGTCGCCGCGATCAACGACCACGCGGACAACGGCGGGAAATTGACCGCCGCCCTCGCCGACGGCCGGCTGGTGCTCACGGACCTCACCGACCCCCCCGCACCCAGCGGCGGCGGCGGCGGCGGCGGGGGCGGGGGCGGCGGCGGGGGGGGGCTACCCGGCGGGCTGCCGGGGACCGGCGGGACCGGCGGCGGCGGCGGCGGCACGCCTCCGGCCGGCGCCGGCGTGTTGACCCTGACGAACGAGAACGGCGCCGACGTGCTCCGCGGCCTCGGTCTGGACGGCACGCCCGAGGTCGATGTGAACGCCGACGGCGACGACCGCCTCACCGGGAACCGGTTGCTCGCGGGGCTCGATTCCGTGCTGCTGCGGAACGTCGGCGGGGCCGGTGCGGGGAACGGGGGCGGCGTCCGCGGCGGGGAGATTCAACTGACCAACCGCGACGGCGCCGCCGTCACGCTGGATCTCTCCGCCGCCCAGAGCCTGGACGAGGTCGTGTCCGCCATCAATCACAGCGGGCTCGATCTGCGGGCGGAAGTCGGCGAGAACGGGCTGACCCTCACCGACTCCTCCGGCGGCGCCGGGTCCCTGGCGATCTCCGACGTGACCGGCACGCTGGCGGCGGACCTGGGGATCGCCGGGACGTTCGCGGACGACGAAGCGGTCGGCGGGCGGGTCGCGCGGCGGTCGGTGGGGCGGTCGACGGCGCTGGCGGACTTCACGAGCGAGATCAGCGGAGGCGGAACCAACGGCGTGCGGGGCGACCTGACCGTCACCGACAGCGCCGGCGTGAACGTGACCGTCAGCCTGGATGGGTTGGCGGACGACGCGACGCTGGGGGACTTCCTCGACGCCTTCAACAGCAGCGCCGCCGCGGCGAACGGCGGGGCGGGCGCCGGCGTGACGGCCGAACTCAACGCCACCGGCGACGGGTTCCGCCTCGTGGACGCCGCCGGCGGGGCGGGCGAACTGACCGTCGGCGACGGCCCCGCCGCCGACGCCCTGCGGCTGACGGGCACGGTCACCGACGGCGCCCTGTCCGCCCGCGACGCGGCGGTGCTGACGCTCGAAGCGGGCGACACGTTGCAGGACCTTGCCGACCGCCTCAACGCCGGCGCCTACGGCGTGACCGCCCAGATCGCCGACGACGGCACCACGCTGGCCCCGTCCCGCTTGCTGCTCGCCGCGACCGACACCGGCTCCGCGGGCCGCTTCCGCATCGACGATTCCGGCCTCGCCGCCCCGTTCAGCGGGGCCCGGGCCGGGCTGGGGGCGGCGGTCTCCGTCCGCGGCGAAGACGCCTTGCTGGCCGTCGGGGCGAACGCCGGCGGCGGGTTTTTGCGGTCCGACCCGGACGGCTCCTTCGACGATCTGCCCGGCGGCGTCGGCGTGACGATTAAACAGGCCACGGGAAAGCCCGTCACCGTGACCGTCGGCCGGGACAACTCCGGCGTGGGCGCCTCGCTGCAAAGTTTCGTCACCTCTTATAACAACTTGATCGACCTCACCGAGACTCTGACGTCGTTCGATCCGGCGACCAACGAGCGCGGCGTGTTGCAGGGCAATTCGACCGTCGGCCGGGTGCTGCGGCGCGTCGAAAGCCTGCTGAGCAAACGCTTCGGCCCGCCGACGACCAGCGCCAGCGCCAGCCAGAACGCCGACGCCCCCCGCACGCTGTTCGACGTGGGCGTGCGGATTGAAAAGGACGGCAAGATCAGTCTCAATCGGGACCGGCTCGACGCCGCGCTCGAACGCGACCCGGCGGGCACGAAAGCGTTCTTCCAACAGAGCGAGACCGGCTTCGCCGACGCCGCCGACGCCCTCGTCACGGGCCTCACCGATCCGTTCAGCGGGCTGTTAAAACTGGAGTCGACCAGTTTGGAACGGCGCCAGGCGGAGATCACCGACCGGGTCGGCGATCTTGAATCGCAATTGTTGCTCAAGCGGGACCGATTAGTCCGGCAGTTCGCGGCGATGGAGGAAACGGTGTCGCGAATCAATTCGTTCCAGTCGGCGCTGTCGAACATCCGGCCGTTGGAGTTGGTGTCCAGCAACCGCTAACGCCGCCGCCGCGGCGGGCGGGCGGCCGATGGGGGGAACGTCCTTCCCCCCGCTCCCGCCCCGACCCGCCCCGTGACCGACGCCGCCCTTCATGGTTCCGACGAACGCCGCAAGACCCCGCTCCACAACCAGCCCAACGACTATTTGAAGTCGGCGGTCGCGACGGCGAGCCCCGCGGCGCTGCACGGGATGATCGCGGACGCGGCGGTGCGGTTCAGCAACCTTGCCGCGGCCCACTTGAGCGACGGCCTGGACCGCGACGAAGCCGCCGGGTATGCGGCGTTGGACCGGGCGACGGCCTGCGTGGCGGAGATGCTGTCCGGGGTGAACCCGAAGGCCGCCGGGACGGGCGGGGAGGTCGGCGAGGCGGTCGCCGCGGGGGTGGCGGACCGGTTCGCGTTCTGTTTGCGGCGCCTGTCCGACGCTGGCCGATTGAACGATCCGGCCCCGATCCGCGACGCCGCCCGCGTGCTGAGCGTGCACGCGGAGACGTGGCGCGAATTGCTGGGCGGCGGAGCGGCGACCCCGGCGGCAGAGGACGCGACGCCGCAGACGATGACGGCGGAGACCGCGGCCCCGCGGGCGTTCACCCCGGCCCCGCGGGCGTTCACCCCGGCCCCGGCCGCCGCCGCATCCGCCGCCCCGCGATCCTGGGCGGCGTGACCGACGCTGCGGGCGGCCCCGGGTCGGCAACGGGAGAACGGGCGACGGGTTAAACGGCGACGGGTTGAACGGCGACGGGTTGGATGGATGAGAGGCGGGGCGGATCAGCCAGAGGGCACGCGGGACGAGGGGCGTCCGCGGCCGGGACTTGAAACTTCCGTTGCGGGCGCCGTGAAACAGGCACATCCCGCACCACCGGGACGGGGGGCGGCCAGCCCGCCGGAAAACCGAGCGACGGCAACGGTTCGGCACAGCGTTGCGGCGGCCAGAAGGGACGGAATCGACCGTTTTGGACGAGAACCGGCCCCGCGGCGCGGGGGAATCCCCGGTCGAGCCCCCGGGGTTCTCGGAGGCCCGCGAGGTTTGCCTCGCTTCCCCACCCTCCGTGGACTGGGGGGTTTGCGTTCGCTCTGCGGCGGCGGCAAGATAGGGGCGTCGTATCTGCTGGGGGCTCTGGGGCTCTCTTTGCGGATCGTCCTTCGGGACGGTCGGTGGAGAGTTCGAGGTCTGAACCGGGGGGGACGACGGGGTTGGTCACCCTCACATGGTTCCTCTCGCCGCCGGGCGTTCGACCGAGATCGGCGGCGAAGGGGGATGGCGCAAGGACGCCGCACGCCCGGACGCTCGTTTGTCGTTTTGCTCGCCCCCCGGGGCGAACGGAGACGGCGGGAGCCGCGGGCCGACACCGGACGGATTCGGCTCAGACTCTATTCACGGCGTCGTCCGGGGCTCCTGTCGCCCCCGGGCGGGGCTGCGTTCTTGGCGTTCGGTCCTCACCCCTACTAAACCTCTGAGGAGTTCCCTCCCAATGCGACGTCTGACGTCCCTTTCCTTGGCCGCGTGCGTGGGCGCCGCCCTCGCCGCCGCCCCGTCGGCCACCGCCGGCGATTGCGGCTGTACCGCGGCCCCCGCGGTCGCCGGTTACGGCGCCCCGATGGCCCCGCAGGCCGAATACGGCTACGCCGCCCCGGCCGCCCCGGTGGTCAGCGGCCCGGTCTCCACGATGGGCGGTTCGCGCCCCCGCGGCTCCGCAGACCCAGACGGTGTACCGCCGTCAGATGGTCACGGAGACCCGCCAGGTCACCGAGACTGTTTATAACCAGGAAACGCGCTCCCGCACGGTCCCCGTGACCAAGCAGGTGCCCGTGACCGAAACCAAGACCCGCACCTACACGGTGCAGGTTCCGACCACGCAAACGCGCACCGTCGAGTATCAGGTGACGGTTCCCGTCACCACGCAGGTCGAAGAGAAGTACACGGTCCAGGTGCCCCGCACCGAGACCAAGCAGGGCACCCGCCAGGTCACCAAGCAGGTGCCGCGGACCGAGACCTACGACTACACCGTCCAGGTTCCGTCCACCGAGACCCGTCAGGGGACTCGCACGGTGCAGAAGATGGTTTCGAAGCAGGTTCCCTACACGTACACCGTGCAGGTCCCGACGACCGAGACCAAGCAGGCCACGCGGACCGTGACCAGCTACGTCGACGAGCAGGTTCCGTACACCTACCAGGTGTGCGTGCCCAGCACCGAAACCCGCACCGCGATGCGGACCGTCTGCAAGGCCGTGCAGACGGAAGTGCCCTACACCTACACCGTGCAGGTGCCCCGCACCGAGACCAAGCAGGCCATGCGGACCGTGACCAGCTACGTCGACGAGCAGGTTCCGTACACCTACCAGGTGTGCGTGCCCAGCACCGAAACCCGCAGCGCCACCCGTAGCGTGCAGCGCGCCGTGCAGACGGAAGTGCCGTACACCTACACCGTGTGCGTGCCGGAAACCGTGCAGCAGACCGGCTTCCGCAACGTGCAGAAGTGCGTCCCGCAGACGACCTACACCACCGTGTGTAAGGACATGGGCGGTTACCAGGACGTGCCCGTCGCGGGTCCGGCTTACGCCGCGGCCCCGGCCGGTCCGTCTTACGGCGGCGGCTGCGGCGACTGCGGTCAGCCGGCCCCGGCCTGCGGCTGTGCCCCCGCCGGCGACGACGGCTGCTGCCTCGGCGACCTGCTGGATCCGCTCGGCCTGTTCGGCGACCACGGCCACGGCGGCCACGCCGCCCCGGCCGCCGGTTACGGCGCCGCCTACGCCGGCGCCGGCTACGGCTGCGGCCCGACGACCCAGCGCGTCTACGTGCCGAACTACGTGACCGAGCAGGTTCCGGTCACGACCTACAGCTACGTCACCGAGCAGGTGCCGTACACCTACAACACGACCGTCAACCGCACCGAGACCCGCGAAGCCACCCGCACCGAGACGAGCTACGTCACGGAGCAGGTGCCCTACGAGTACCAGGTCACGGTCAACAACTACGAGACCCGCGAAGCCACCCGCACCGTGCGGAAGCCCGTGACCGAGCAGGTCCCCTACACCTACGACGTCACCGTCTGCGACACCGAGACCCGCGAAGCCACCCGCACCGAGACGAGCTACGTCACGGAGCAGGTGCCCTACGAGTACCAGGTCACGGTCAACAACTACGAGACCCGCGAAGCCACCCGCACCGTGCGGAAGCCCGTGACCGAGCAGGTCCCCTACACCTACGACGTCACCGTCATGACGACGGAGCAGCGCGAAGGCATGCGGACCGTCAACGAGTGCGTCACCGAAGAGGTCCCCTACGACTACCAGGTCACCGTCATGAACGCCGAAACCCGCCAGGGCTCCCGGACCGTGTGCGACACCGTGGTCGAAGACGTCACGTACGACTACCAGGTCACCGTGATGGACACCGTCGAGAAGAGCCGCACCAAGAACGTCACCTCCTACAACACCGAGACCAAGACTCGCGAAGAGTCTTACACCGTCATGGTGCCCGAGGAGAAGACCCAGGAGTACCAGGTGACCAGCTACCAGACCGTCACCGAGAACCGTGAAGAGACCTACACCGTTTGCGTTCCGACGCAGGTGACCAAAGAGGTGCAGGTCCAGGTCTGCCAGATGGTCCCCGAGACCGTGATGGTCGCCCCGGCCGCTGCTCCCTGCGGCGCCCAGTCCTACGGCGCCCCGGCCAGCCAGTCCTACGGCGAATCCTACGGCGCCCCGGCCGCCCCGTCCTACGGCGCCCCGGCCGCCTCGTGCGGTTCCGCCGCCCCGGCCTGTGCCGCCCCGGCCCCGGCCGTGTGCTGCGAAGAGGACGATTTCTGCCTGCTGGATCCGTTCGGCCTGTTTCAGTGAAATCCGGTTCTTCCGGAACCCAGTGAGCAACGAACCCGGTTCGTCAGCAGCGTGAGAGTTTGTTGAAGATGCGAAGGTGAAGAGGGGGTCGGCCCGCTGTGGGCCGACTCCGGACGCCAACCGGGCGTCCGCGAGCGACAGGGCGGGTCGTATTGACCCGCCGCCGCCCGCGGCGCCTGCCCAGCGACGGGAGAGCCCCCCGGCCCACGCGGCCGGGGGGCTTTTCCTGTTGATAGACCTTGATAAACCGATTGGAAAACGGCACTCCGAGACGCGAGCCGGGAGCCGTCGCTTCACGGGGCCGTCGCTCACAGCCGGGAAAGGCTTTCCGTCGACAGAGCATGTGCGACGGTCGCTTGCGGTTTCGCGGGCGCTGAAAACGTTGGGGGGCCGCGAAACCTCATGCGAACATGGGCTCGACGAGGGGCGCCAGCGCTCTAAGGGTTCTCAGAACCTCACCGGCCGGCGCTGCGCATGAAGAACCGCCCGGTCGCTTCGTCGGTTCCGACATGCAGGAGATCCTGCACGTGAGACGGACGGAGCGACCGGGCGGTCGGGGGAGCAGCCGGCGGACCCGGTCCGGGCCGCCGCGAAACGTGTGGTCGTCGCGGTTCGACACGCCTGTCGCTCGTGTCGCCGCTGGTCGGAGCACGCCCCGCCGCGGCCTTATCACACCGACCGGCCGTTCCCCCACGGGTTCCGCGGGCGGCGCTCGGACAGGATGTCCGGGCGCCGCCGCGGGATCGCGGGGCGGGGCCGGATCACCAGACGAACTGCGTGCCCGCGGAGATCGCCGTGGCGGTCTGGCGGTCGGCGATGAAGAAGTCCGTGTTGCCGTACAGGCTCAGCCCGCAGCAGTGGGCGAAGGTCAGCCCGCCGCCCAGCACCGCGGCGTCGTTCACGCCTTCCAACCCGGCGACCACGAAGGAGCAGTCCTTCATATCGCACATCCGGGCCGTGAAGCTGCTGGGGTCGTACTCCTCGTGGGCCCAGTAGGCCCGGAGTTCCGGCAGCACGCGGAAGGTGCCTTCGCAGTTCCGCAGGCGCCGGAAGAACCGAGCCCCCACGCGGGTCCGCAGGAAGTCGTCCCGGGTCTCGGAGACCGTCAGGTTCGAGCCGTACTCGTTCCCGCCGGTGGCGAACTGCTTGGGGGTGTTGCCCGCCGACGGATGCCCCTTCGGGTGGTAGGGGCCCTTGCCCTGGGGGTCGAAGTAATCGTTGAAGCGGTCTTTATCGAACCGGCCCTCCTCCGTGAACCCGCCCCGCATCACATGGGTGTATTGCAGGCTGATGAACGGCTGGACGAAGCACGAACAGGTAATCGCGTGGGTATAACCCAGCTCCCCGAACACGCTGGCGGTGTGACCGCTAAAGTTGGCGGTCGCCGGGCGCTGGATGAAGCTGTAGTCCACGTTGCGGTGCACGCTGTAGTCGTCGATGCCGGCGGTCGCCGCCCCGATTACGTACACGTTGCCCAGCATTTTGCGGAAGTACCCGCCGAACTGGAACGTATCGACGTCGTAGCGGCCCAGGTCGAACTGATTAACGTGGGCGTCGAGGTGACTGAACCCGACGAACCCGCCGACCAACAGGTTCGGGGAGATCTGCCGGGTCAGCCCGAAGTTCACGCCGCCGATGTCGTAGTCGAACCCGGCGCGGTGATCCAAACCGTCGAGGTCGCCGTTGACGTAGTACCCGGTGACCCAGCCGCCCAGCACGCCGCCGACCGGCGGGGCGACGGGCACCGGGGGACCGACGATGGCCCCGCCGCCGAACCCGCCGCCGCCAAACCCGCCCACCGGCGGACCGACCAGCGGGACGATCGCCCCGCCGCCCGGCCCGATTGGCGGGCCGCCGTACACCGCTCCGCCATAGGCCGGACCGGCGAACTCCCCGCCGTACCCGGGGCCGGGCGCCCCGTAGCCGGGACCGATCAGACCCGGGCCGCCAACACCCGGGCCGCCAAAGCCAGGACCGCCGTAGCCGGGGCCGCCAAAGCCAGGACCGCCGTAGCCGGGGCCGCCCGGGCCGGCGTACGCCGGGCCAGCGGGGCGTCCGCCGCCGATCACGCGGCCGTCGGGGCTGATCACTTCGCCGTTCTCCCCGAAGGTGCTGCCGGCGGGGATCGGGGTGCCGGCGCCGTTCAGCCCGCCGGCGGCGCCGGGGGCGTTCAGGCCGAGGCCGCCCTGCTGGCCGAAGTTCGGGCCGTTCGGGCGAATCGGCTGCCCGTTCGGGCCCAGTGGCGCCGAGCCGGTGCCGTTCAGCCCGAGCGGCTGCCCGTTCGGACCGATCGGTCCGCCCACGGGACCGCCCACCGAGCCGCCGGGGGCGCCGGGGCGAACGGGCTGACCGTCGGGGCCGACGAGGCGACCGTCCGGCGTCAGATAACTACCGGCCGGGACCGGGGTGCCGGCGGCGACGCCAGGACCGAACGCCGGATCCGGCGTGGGACCGAAGCCCTGTCCGCCAATTCCCTGTCCGCCGAAGCCGGGGCCACCGTATGCGGGGCCGCCGAAGCCCGGGCCAACCGGGCCGCCGATGTTCAACCCGGCGGAAGCGACGCCCGGGGCGAACCCGCCGCCGTACATCCCGCCGCCGCCGTACGGAGCGCCGTAGGGAACGCCGATCGGGCCGGCGGGGCCGAAGGTGGCGGCGTCGAACGCGACCCCGCCGATCGGCACCGGCCCGGCGCCCACGCCGATCACCGGCGGGGCGGCGATCACCGGGGCCACGCCCACGCCGCCGAACACCCCGTCCGGCCGCAGCAGATAGCCGAGGTTCCGGTACGTCTGGTTTTCAATCTGCGCCCGGGCCAGCGGCAACTGCCCGTAGATCTCGCCGCTGAGCTGCGCCAGCGCCCGCTGTTGTTGTTCGGGCTTCAACCCGCGCAGGTTGCGGAACCGCTCGCTTTTAGTGGTCGGCTGATAATCGTAGTCGTAGAAGTCGTACTTTTCGCCGGCGAACGGGTGGTCGGCCGGGTAGGTGCCGTCGAACCGCTTCCAGGCTGGCCGGTGCTTGTTGATCGCGTCCGCCACGGCCTTTTGCGGCTGGCTCTTTGCGTAGTCGCTGGGCAGCGGCGGTTCGGGCACCGGGTCCGCCGCCGCGACGCCGGCGACGCCCACGGTGGCGGCGGCGCAGGCCGCGGCCCGCAGTACGGCGATGCCGGCGCTTCGTCGGGCGAGAGTCCCGCGGCGACGCCGCCAGGCGCTAAATAAGGTCTTCACGGGATCAGCCTCCGTGCTGAGTACGCTGTGAGCCGCCGCACGATCCCGCCGCGAACGACGGGCGGGGCGGCGGCGAGGGACGGACCGGGTCCAGGTGGTCCGGGCGCCCGGACCCCACGTCGAACGGACGATGTCCGAGCCGGCGTGAGGGTAAGACCGGGGCCTGAGACGCAACGTCGTCACCGCTCCGCGAACCCCTTGACGCCGCACGTCCCCCCGAACCCCTCCCAGACGGTCCCCGCCGGCCGCAGGCCGACCGACCGGCGCCGCCGGCACAACCGGACCTCCCCCGCCGCCCCGCGACCGGCCCCGCCGCACCAGCCCGCAAACTCGCCCGCCGGATTCCCGCCACGTTTCCAACTCGCCCGCCCCTCGCCCCCAGCGTGGATCGCCCCCAGCGGGGATTGACGGCCTATCCCGGAGGCCGACGCACCTCCAAGCGCGGTTTGCCGCCGTCGAACGCCCCGGGGGCCTCCGGATCGGCGGCGTTCGGATCAGAAACGTCCGCGGCGGGTCGGTCCTCCGCTTCACCCCCACGCTCGCCGGCCCCGTCGATCGGCGGCTCCCCGTTCAACGGCGGTCTACGGTTCATGGGCGGTTCTCCGTCGAACCACAAGCGCACGCTGGTCCCGTCGTCGAGCCGCAGCCGTCCGGACAGCGCCCGCACGGCGCCGGGGGCCGCGTCCGGATCGTCGTCGCGGGCGGGCCGGGTTTCGACGAACAGCACGCCGGCGCCGCGGGGGCCGACGGCGTCGAACGCCTCCCGTTCACCCGGCGTGCCCCACGTCTCCGACAGGTTGGGCGACAGCGAGACGCCCGGCCCCAGGCGTTCCTCCAACTGTCCACGGAGCGCCGGGTCGTCCAGGATCGTCGCCGCGATGCGGTCGTGCCGACCGGTCTCCAACAGCCAGGCCCCGCCGCCGCAGCACAGTACGGCCAGCCCCGCACCGAGCCCCAGCAGCGTGAGCCAGCATCCGCATCCGACCCGCCGCCCGGCGCCCCGTCCGGCGCCCGCCGCCCCGCCGCCCGTCAGTCCGCCGACGCCGTACGCCCGGCCGAACCCGTCGTCGTCGTCATCGTCCGGGCGCCGGCCGTTGGCGAAGCGAGGATCTTCGAAGCCGCCGGTCCCCCCGCCGTCGTCGTCGTGGTCGTAGCGGGCCATGAACGCGGACGGGGGGAGGAATGCGGAGGGGGCGGACGCCAACGAGCGGACGCGGGGGGAACCGCCGGGAACTGTGCCACCCCGTCCGCCCACACACAAACCGAACCGCGACCGCGACCCCCCGCCCGCCGTTCGCCTCGCCCGCCGCGTTCCTCACCCCTCGTGCGCGGGGGGCCGGTCTCCGCGGGACTGGTCGGCGGTCTGGGCGGCGTCGCGGATCTTCCGCAGCGTGCCGTCCTTCAGCCAGCGCCGGTGATAGGAATAAACCGTCTGCCAAGGCGGGAACCGATCCGGCAGCCGCCGCCACGGGCAGCCCTCGGATCGCTGGTACAGGATCGCGGCGATCACCGAGGCGAGGTCCGTGTCCGCCCGCCGCCCGCGTCGCGGCGGGGGCGGCAGCATCAGGGCGACCTCACGCCACCACCCCCACGGCCGCCCCCACGGCCCCGGCTCGTCGTCGCCCGGCCGCACGACGCCGGAGCGGGCGCCGCCGGGAAGACCGGTCCCCCGTCGGCTGTTGCCGTGCGGGCTGTTGCCGTGCGGGCTGTTGCCGAAACGGCTGTTCCGGGGTCGGTCGGGCGCACTGCCGGACATCGCACACCTCCCCCCTCGAACCGGTCACGGACCCCGCCCCCCAAACCCGCCGCTCCGTCGGCCCCCGCCTCCCGCACCGGTCTCCGCCGGTTCGTCTCGAACCCGGCGTCGCTCGTCAGGCGGCGCGCGAGACGGCGCCGCCGGCTGAGGCCGCGGCCCGGCGAGCGTCGCGGCGGGCGCGGGCCGCAACCCGCGACGGGCCGCTCAGCCAGTTCGCCCCGCTCAGCCCGCACGCGGACCGCCCCGTCGGTTGCGACGGCGCCACGTCACGCGGTGTTTCCCCCCGCGCCTCCGCGGCCGCCGGTCCGATGAGAATCCGGGCGGCCCCCGCGGCGAACTCCCCGTCGGCTCGCGCCGGGGCGGCCGGGGCGACTGGCCCCGGCGCCCGGGCGACGGCGTGCCGACGCGGCGGGCGGGCGATCGCCGAGACGCCGGAGCGACTCGTCGTCGGGCGGGGGGAAACCAGGCGGGCGGTGCGGGCGACCATCGGGGACGTTTTCGGCACGGGGGAGGAGAGACGGGGGGGACACGGATCGGCCCCGCGGACGCCCGCCGAACCGGTGTACAGAATAGTGTACAAACGCTTCCGCCGCCAGTCCCCGCCTCGCCTGATTCTGAAAATTGACACGGCGCATGCAAACCGCCCGGCCCTCGGGGGAGGGCCGGGCGGGCGGTGAACGTCAGACAGCCGGCGCCGGGGAGAATCGCAGTTCAGACGGGGTCGTCGCCGTCGCGTTCGCCACGGGGGCGGTCGCCGTCCGGACGGTCGCCGCGGGGGCGTTCGCCGTCGGGGCGTTCGCCGCGGGGGCGGTCGCCGTCGCCGCGGCGGCTACGCATCTGTTCAGCGAGCTTTTCCAGTTCCGCCCGGTCGACTTTGCCGTCGCCGTTGGTGTCGATCCGCTTCATGCCTTTCTGCATCCGCTCCGGGATCTCGTCGTCGGAGAGCACGCCGTCGCCGTTCTTGTCCCGCTCCTTGAGGATGTTGTCCAGCCCGCGGGGCGGGCGGCGGTCGCCGTCGGGACGATCCATCCCCGGACGGCCCGGTCCCGGACGACCTTCGCCGCCGGGGCCGCCGGGACGCCTGCCTTCGAAGTTCGGCCGCATCTCGTCGCCGTCGATCTGGCCGTCGCCGTTCTTATCAACGGTTTTCAAGGCGACGGAGGCGTTCTGGATTTCCGCGGCGGACAGCGTGCCGTCGCCGTCGGCGTCCAGGGCGGCCATCACCGGCATCATCTGGAGGAACCGGCCCATCTGCTCCGGGCCGCGCGGACCGCCGGGGCCGCGGCGTTCCGGCGGCGGGCCGTCCGGGCGCTCGCCGCGGGGGCGGTCGCCGTCGGGCCGATCGCCGCGGTCGCCGCGGGGCGGGCGGGGGCGGTCGGGCTCGGCGGCGGGGCGGTCCGGGGCGCCGGGGGGATCCTCCTGAGCGACGGCGGGCGTCGCACCGGCGAGCGGCAGGACCAGGGCGGCGGTCAACGCGGCCAGCGAACGGCGGCGGACAAGGGACCGGCGAAAGGAGAGCGACAGCATGGGGGCGAGCGGATGACGGGGTGCGGGACGCCCGGCGGGCCGACCGGGACGCCTCCCGGAGGGGCGGCGGTCGGCGGGTGCGGGTCTCCTGTTTGAACCCCGGCGGGGCGTCGGCGGTATCGCGGATCGGGCGAAACTTTTTGTCCCCCGGTTCGCCCGTCGCCGGTTCCAGCCCCCGGCCCGCGTCGCGTCACCTGGCGTGCATCGCGTCACCTGTCGCCGGACGCCTCGGGCGATCCGGGTGCGTGGCGGGTTCAGCGGGCGGCGTCGGCGTGGTTGTCGCGGCTGTAGGCGTCGCGGTCGACTTCGCGGCGGGCGACGTCGGGGCTGGAGGACTCGGCTTCGATCCAACGAACGGCGGCGGTGATGAGGCGGGCCATAGGATTGTGCGGTCGTGTGGAGTCGGGCGGGGTGAGTCGCGTTCGGTCCTCGGCGGACCAGGCGGGCGACATACCAAGATGCCCTACGAAGACGTCTCACGACGGACCGAGGGGGCGAATCGGCGTACAAATCTCCCCTACGCCGGTTCCCCCCGTCGGGTCCCGCGGGCATGTGGCGAAAACGATTCGCGGCCGACCGGCAGAACCCCGCTGCGTCAGGCGTCCTGCGTGCCGGGGGCTTTGTGCGGCTCGAAGACGGTGGGCCGTAAGCGCTCCGCCCGGGCGACGGCCTCGTCGTACAGCACCCGTTGGGATCGCAGCTTGCGGCCGCGGCGGGTCACCTTCCGCCAGACGCCGTCGGCGTGCAGCGCGCGGGCTTTGACGTTGTCCCGAAAATATAAGTTGATCGCGTCCCGCAGCCGTTTTTTGAGCGGCTCGGCGGTGACGGGGACCAGCAGTTCGATCCGTCGATCCAGGTTGCGGGGCATCCAGTCGGCGCTGGACAGGTACGTCAGTTCGTCCCCGCCGTGCAGGAACCGCATCACCCGGGCGTGCTCCAGGAACCGATCGACCACGGAGACGACCTGAATATTGTCGCTGACCCCCTCCACGCCCGGCCGCAGGCAGCAGATGCCGCGGATGTTCAATCGGATTTTGCACGCCGGCGGCGCTGGCTTCGTAGAGGGCGTCGATCAGTTTCGGGTCGACCAGCGAGTTCATTTTCGCGTCGATCGCCGCCGGCAGCCCCTGACGGGCGCGGTCCGCTTCGGCGAGGATCAATTCGGCGATCGCGCTCCCGCAGGCCGATCGGCGCCGCTTCGATCCGCCGGAACGCCTGCGGCTGGCTGTAGCCGGTGACGGCGTTGAAGAAGTTGACGGCGTCCGCGGTGAGGTCCTCGTCGGCGGTCATCAGGCTGGCGTCGGAATAAATCCGGGCCGTCGATTCGTTATAGTTGCCCGTGCCGAAGTGGGCGTAGCGGCGGACGCCGTCCGGCTCGCGGCGGATGACGAGCAGTAGCTTGGCGTGCGTTTTGAGGCCCCGCACGCCGTAGATCACCTGCACGCCGGCCCGTTCAAGGTCCCGGGCCCATTCGATATTGCGGGCCTCGTCAAATCGGGCCTTCAATTCGACCACCGCGGCGACGCTTTTGCCCGCTCGGGCGGCGGTTTTGAGCGCGGCGACGATCCGGCTGTCGGAACTGGTGCGATACAGCGTTTGTTTGATCGCCAGCACGTCCGGGTCGGCGGCGGCTTCCTCCGCCAATCGCACGACCGGTTCGTAGCTGTCGTAGGGATGATATAAAAGCACGTCGCCGGCGGACAGGGCTTCGAACGCCGGCTCGTCCGCGTCCAGCCGCGGCGGCGGTTGCGGGGGCCAATCCTCGGTGCGCAGGTCGTCGAAGCCCGCCGCCCCGGTCACCTTCATCAACGCTCCCAACCCGATCGGCCCCGCGGCGGTATAGAGGTCGCGGGGTTCGACATCTAAACAGCGGGTGAGGAACGCCGTCGCCTCCGCGGAGGCCCCCGCGGCCAATTCCAGCCGCACGCACCCGCCCTGCCGCCGCTTTTCCAGCACCCGCCGCATCTGACGCAATAAATCCCCCGCCTGGTCTTCGCGGATGGCGAGGTCCGCGTTGCGGGTCACGCGAAACGCGACCGCTTCCTCCACGGTCTGTCCCTCGAAGAACCGGCCGGCGGAGAGGGCCACGGCGTCCTCGACCGGCAGATACGCGAACGCCCGGCCGCCGTCCTCCCCCGGCCCGGCGCCCTTGGCCGAAGTCCCCTTGGCGGCGGCGCCGTCGGCCGTCGCGTCCTCGGCCGACGCGCCCTCCGGCGCCCCCTCGGCCGGCAGGGTGAGCCAGCGGGGCACGGCTCGGCCGCAGGGGATCACGGCGAACCGGGATTCGCCGTCGCTGAGGGCGTTCGCGGCGGCCTTGATCTCCGTGTCGTCGCCCTCGTCCGGCGAGACGGGGGCGAGGCGGACCAGCACGCAGACCGCCCCGGTCTCCACCAGGGGGAAGTCCTCCGGCGCGGTCACGCTGGTGGGGGTCAGCACGCCGAACAACGCCTCGCCGAAGGCGTGCTCCACCGCGGCGGACTGGGCGCCGGTCAGCTTCGCCGGGTTCGGGCGGACGAACCCGTGCCCGGCCAGCAGGGCGTCCAGTTCGGCGAGCAGCGCGTATTGGTCGGCGCACCATCCGTGCGCAGCGCTCCGCGATGGCGGCGAGTTGCTGTTCGGGGGTCATCCCGGCCGGATCGGCCCCGGGGGCGCCGCCGGGGCCGTCGTCGGAGAACAGTTCGTCGTCCGGTTCGCCGGCGGGCGCGGCGCCCTCGCGGCCCTCCTCGGCGAGCATCTGCAAGCCGCCCACGCGGACCATGAAGAACTCGTCCAGGTTCGCCCCGGTGATGGCGAGAAACTTCAACCGTTCCAACGGCGGGACCTGCGGATCGGCCGCCTCGTCCAACACCCGCTGATTGAACTCCAGCCAGGACAGTTCGCGATTGAGAAAGTGTTCAGGCGACACGGCGGGAGCGAGCGGGGAGCGGGACGAACGTGGCGGGGACGCGGGCGAACCGCCATCATCCGCCCCCCGCCCTGCCCGTCGAGCCCGCCCGCCGGTCATGCCCGATCACTCCGCCGCGCCACGTCCGAGCCGCCGCAGGCGTTGGGCCGTGGCGCTGGGCTGCGTCGTCGGCCTGCCGGCACTCTGGATGGTCGCCGTCGATCGGTCGTGGTTTGTGGAAGACTGCCCTGACTGCGATCTGCATCGGGATGTCGTCCAGTATCGCGTGTGCGCAATCCCGGTTCGGACTGAGAACCACGACCGGGAGGATCTCATCCAGAAGGTCGCGCGGGATCTCGGCGTGCCCTGCCGGCACCCCCGGATGCCGGCGTCGCGCTTTCACAAACACCGACGGTGGGGGCTGGTGCACTGTGCGAGCCCCTGCTGGAACGGGACGTGGGGGCTCTATATGGACCTCAGCTGGTACGGCGCGGCGGAGTCCGCGAAGGTCGCCGCCTTGGCAGAAACAGACCCGGCCCTGCCGGCGGAGTTCACCCGTAGGCTGCTGCGCGACCACGCCCTGAGAGACTACGAGTTCTGGCACGCCGCCCTGGACCGGGCCGGCGTGCGGTTTCCCAATCATCCCCCTGACGCCGAGTTGTGACTGTGAGCGAGCCGACCGACGGTCGCGGTTCTCATGGAGCGGTTACGCCCCCGCGACGACCGCCCTGAGAGGCGACGCTCAGCCGTCCGCGACGCCCGGTTCGCCCGGGGCGGGATCGACGTGGTAGGCCAGGTCGTACACCTCCGGGCTGTAGTACGTTTTCGGTCGGGTCTTCGGCAGATCCGCGAGGATCCCCGCCGCGGCGAGCTTTTCGCAATCCTGCTTGGCTGTGTTGTAGCTCACTCCCGACCGCTCCGCGAGGTTGGTGATGCGGACGAACGGGCTTTCGAACAATCCGTCTGCGATCTCCCACAGCCGGGTCGAACCGCCGCCCTCCTTCACCCGCTCCGAAAACTGCCCCCGCAGGATGCGCAACTGCTCGCACCGGCGAATGGCGTCCTCGGCCGTCTCCACAACCCCGCGGAGGCACAGCTCCAGCCAGCCGGCCCAGTCGCCCCGCGAACTGACCCCGAACAGGCCGTCGAAATAGGCTTGGCGGTGCGCTTCAAAAAACGGGCTCAGATAAAGCCAGGGCTTCGTCAGACGGCCCCATCGGGGGAAACTGACGGCTAAGAGCAGGCGGCCGACGCGGCCGTTGCCGTCTTCAAAGGGATGGATCGTCTCAAATTGATAATGCGCCACGAAGGCGTCGACCAGCGGGTCCAGCGGGCGAACCGGCCGCCGCAGATAATCCCCGAACGCGTCCAAGCACTCCGCCAGCCGCTCCGGCGGGGGCGGCACGAACCGACGGTCCTGGCGGTTCCGCCCGATGATCGCCTGCATCTGTCGGAAGCTGCCCGGATGACGGTCCTGCCCCCGCACGCCGGTCATCAGCAATTCGTGGAGTTGTCGAATGAAATGGGTCGAGAGCGGCCGTTCGTTCGTCATCCCGTAATGGAGAGCGCGGGCGTAGTTTGAAACTTCCCGTTGATCGTTCCTCGCCTCCGGCTCGTCCGGGTCGGGCGCGTCGGGGCCGCCCTCCAACTCGAACAGCAACAGTTCCCGCGGGGTGACGTAGGTGCCCTCCAACCGCGACGACAGCACCGCCTCCCGCGTCCGCAGCGGGCGGAGCAGGATCGCCGGGTTCGGCAGGCCCCGCCCGATCCCTTCCAGCACCCCAACCTTCTCTTTTGCCTCCGCCAACAGCGGCCACAGGTTCAGGGGCATTCCCCAATCCGGCGGCAGCGGACGGGGGACGAATGCGACATCCTCGTCCCAGTCCCGCCCGGGCACGCCGGTCGGCACCCGAACGGCGACCAGTTCCCCGGGGGCCTCCGGCGTGAATTCGGATCGATCCAAAGTTTGAGCCGGTGCGGGACGGCCGGGGGTTTTCAGAATCAGGCCAGATATTGCAACGACCTGCCGCGACTTGCAACGCTCGCCGCGAAACCGGCGTAAGTCTATGTGCCCCAATTGACTGCGTCTTTCACCCACCCCCTGGCCACGTCGCCCCGGTGGCGGCTTGGAATAGCCCGGCCAGGACGGCGTTTCGCACCGCGGCGGGTTCGACGAGCGGGCAGGCGTGGCGGCGGGCGGCGGCGAGGAAGTCGGTGTCCCCCCACACCGCCGCGGCGTCCGCGATCGTCAGCCGCGGCTCCAAACCGGACGGGTTGTACGCCTTCGGGCCGGCGCCCAGCGGCACCGGGCCGACGCCGGCGCCGGGCGACAAACCGGCGCCCGCTCCGCTGCGGACCAGCACGTCGGTGTGCGTGGCGTAAATCGCCCGCCACTGCACCGCCCGGGCGTCGAGCGTCTTCGCCAACGCCGCCGCGGCGTCGTCGTCCGGATCCGCGACCGCGAGGTTCGCCCCCCGCTGGATCAACGCCCGGCCCAGCCGCTGGACCCCGGCGCCGGCGCCCAGCAGGGTGACTTGGCGCCGCTCCAAACCGCCCCCGCACGCCGCCGCCAACGCAACCACGAACGCCGGTTGGGCGTCGCGGCTCCGCCAGCCGTGCGTCCCTTTCAATGCGACCGTCGCCGCCCCGTCGACCGTCGATTCGCCGGTGTCGGTCCCGCCAAGGTTGGTCCCGCCAGGGCTTGAGGAGGGCGGGGCGAACGCCGTCCACCCGCCGCGGGCCGGCTCGGACAGCGCCGGCCCCAGGGCGGCGGCCCGGATCTTGAGGATCCGCAGCATGTCGCCCAGATGGTCGAACGCCCCGACCTCCAACGGCAACGCCCGGTGCGGCACGCCAGCCGTCCGGGCCGCGGCGTTCCAGGTTCGACAAAGTGACTCCGCGGCGGCGTCGCCGTCCTGTGGGAAGCCGGCGAAGGCGATGAACCGGCTGGTCCCGTCGATCGATCGGGCGTCGTAGGTCGCGTCCAACTCCTCCACCGTCGGCTGGCCCGCCACGTCTTCCATCCCCCGCTCCAGCGCCGCGTAGATCCACGGCGACCCCAACCGCCGGGCCAGCAGGCTAAACGTCAGCCCGCCCGCCCCGATTCCCTGCCCCACCACCGGCACGGACAGCTTTTGCGACACCGCATAAATCAACGGCCAAGCCGCGGACAGCGTGGGCGTCGGCCAGGTGAACTTGACCGCGTCCGCGTGCAACTTGTCCACGGCCCGATCGACGGTCGCGGCGATCTGTTTCAGCGGTTTGTCGGGACTGTGAAAGGCGACCAGCCGCTTCGTGTCGCCGAACCGCGGCAGGGCCTCGGCGGCGTCGGGATCGAGTTCGACGTACGCCGGCCCCGCGATAATCGCCTGCCGCAATAGACCCAGCCGGTTCGCCTCCGAACCGGCGTAGCGTCCGCCGTGTTCTTTCCGCCGGCAGGACACGACGACCGGCTTCGGACACGCCGCGAGCAGATCCCCCACGTCCGGGTCTTTGGTGAGGTGATCCAGGCAGAGTTCCACCAGGTCCGCCCGGCGGGCGGCGTTCAACAGATCGACCTTCGCCAGCGTGCGGCTGGTCGGCGTGACGGCGATACACAGCACGGGGCGACCCTCGGTTCGACGCAGGCAATCGGACGGCCCACCGTACCGCGATCCGCCCCCGTCCCGCACCCGCCCCCGTCCCGCACCCGCCCCCGTCCCGCACCCGCCGGCGGATTGGGCCAGCCTCATTGGACAAGCCTCGCCGCGACGGAACGAGGGCGACGGCGCTGCGTTACGGCGTCGGGGCTTCGAGCTTGCGGACCGTGACGCTGCGGATCAGATAATCATTGTATCTGGCGCCGTCTGATTCCAACAGAAAGTTGAACCCCCAATAATTGACGAACTGCGGGTCGTCGATCCGCCACACGGTCGTGTGCCATGCGTCGCCTTTGGGAACCGTGTACCACCCGCCGGCGGTTTTGAAGCCCTCGGGGGACTCGTAGACGAGTTTAAAGCCGGCGTTCTCCTGCTCCGGGTTACGGCGGACGACGGCGGCGATCTCGATTGGGATCGGTTCATAGGAGAGGAAGTTCGGATCGACGATATAGGCGTTGCCGCCGGGCACGCGGCCGGAGCGGGCCGAGCCGCCGTACGCGACGACCGCCTCGCCCACGCGGGCCCCGGACCGCGTGTGCAGGCCGCGTTCGACCGTCGCGGCGCCGAACGTGATCGACACCTCCGTCGCCGCGGCGTACTCCGCCGGCGTGCCGGGATCGTTCCCGCCCCAGGGAATCGGCCGGCCCCGGTTGGCGGCGGCCCGTGCGATCAGCGGCGCCGGCACGTCCAAGATCAGCACGGGGGCCGCGCCCAACGTGACGGACCGCCGCGTCGTGACGTGGCCGGTGGTCGGTTCGACGACCCGCACCTCCCGGCCGAAGTCGACCTGATTCAAATCGACCTGACCCGAATCGACCTGTTCCGAATCGACCTGATCCGAATCGGCGGCGGCCGGACCGGGATCGCCCCAAACGGCGAGGACCGGCCCCGCGGCGCCGCGGAACACGAACGCATGATGTCGGTCGTTCAGCATGATCCAGCCGACGGGCCGCGGCCGTTGTCCGAGACGTTCAATCAGGGTGGCGAGGGACGTATAGGCGGGGCGGGCCACGCCGTTGCGGTCCAGCAGGCCCATCGGTCCGCTGTCGCCGTCGCGCCCTTCGAACCATTGCACGCACTCCACGCCCTGGGCGACGCCCATCACGTACGCTTTGACCAGCGCGTGCGCCTGCGCGTCGGCCCCTTTCCGTTCCGCGTCGACGCCGAGCTCCGTATATACGATCGGCACGTCGACCCGCTCCGGATTGCGCGCGGCGAGCATTTTCCTCACCGCTGGAACGACGTTGAGATACACGGCTTCCGTGCCCGCGTTCTCCGCGACGCCGTCCAGCGTCTCGTAGGGGTGCAGCACGATAAAATCGAAGTGATCCTTCGCCCCCGCGAGAATCGTTTGTTCCAGAAAGGTGATATGCGCAGACTTGGCCGCCAGCCCGATCTCGCAATCGGGGTCGACGGCTTTCGCGGCGTCATAGGCGGTCGCGACGATTTGCGCGTAGTCCGCCGCGGTCTGATCCTTGCCCATGAAGTTGGGCGGCTCGTTCCAGACCTCGTAGCGGCGCACGCGGCCTTTCAGGTGCGTGACTAACTGCGTGACGTAATTCGACCAGCCGTCGAGGTTGTTGATCGGCAGGCCGCCCCGCGCGTCCGCCGCGTTCCAAACGGGATTGCCGATCAGCATCGCGCCGTATTGAAACCCGCGTTCGTCCAGGTAGCGCATCTGTTCGTCGAGCCGATCCCAGGTCCAGACGCCCGGCTCTCGCTCCAGAGCGCCCCAATTTGTATTGGGCGTCCGATGCACCCGCAGGCCGATTGCGGCCATCTGGGGCATCCAGCGCGCGAAGTCCTCCGCGGAGCGGTTATTGATATGGCACGCCCCGATCCCGAACGCGCTCCACGGCGCCTCCGCCCCATCCGTCGGCAGCCCGCCCGCTGGCGAGCCGTTCGTCGGTTCATCCGCGGGAACCGCCTGCCCGACGACGCCGACGCCTCCGCTGAGTAGACACAGGGATAGACACAGCGGCAGACACAGGATGAGCCCCGCGGCACGGCATGGATGCGACATCCTCGTCTCCCGGTTCTTCAGGGGCGGGCGGTACGCCGGCCCGATGGATGGACGCCGGAACGTAGCGTCCGTCGCCTCCCCGCCCCAGTTTCCCCGGCGCCCGCCAGCCGTCGACGCCCACGTTCTGACGTGGTCGTTCACCTGCAAGCGCCTGCGAGAAGGGCAGGCGCCCGCGATTCAAACAGGGTTCCCCCGAGACCGGTTCAGCCGGTCGGCGGCACGGCAGGATGCTTTTTGCCGTCGATCCGATACAGGTCGCGGTACATTGGCCGGGGTATCCCGGACCGCACGTCGACAGACAATCCCTCCAACCGAAGCTCGTGCGTTCGCTCGCAGTCCCTCACCCCGTGTTCATCGGGCTGGAGCCCGTGGGGTCGGTGAAAGATTCCCCCGAGGAGCCGACGCACGTGGACGCAATGTCGTGGGTGCGACGCCGACGGGGGCTACTCAAGCATCGCGTTGGCGGAGACGCCGGTGCGGGTGCGAGCAGCTTTTCGGGCAGGCCTTGGGGCGGGCACGTGCAGGTCGGCGACGAGTTCGTCCTGCCGACTGCGAGACCGCATCCGCTCCGCCAGCCCGCTGTGAGCGGCGGGATTGTGGGCGGCGGCGCCGTGGGCGGGGCGGACGGCCTTTTCGACGGCGTCCGCCGGCTTCGCGGAGGCGTCCGGCCGAGTGATGGAGACGTCCTGCGGGGCTTCGATCCCCAAACGGACGCGACCGCCGACTTCCAGCACACGAACGGTGATGCCGTCTCCGATGACAATCGACTCGCCGACCTTCCTGGTCAAAACTAACATTCTCGGACTCCGTTCCGGGGGGTGATTCGTGTTGGGGGTCGGGTCGCTGCGACTTCCGACAGGGGAGTTATGGCAGACCCTTCGCAAGCATACTATCGGGAAAACCGCAACCCCTCCCCCCGGGAGTTCCCCCTAACGCTTGCCGGACGCTCCTGTTGCGAGCCGTCGACGTAACTCGGCTTGACGGTAACGCATTACGTCAGACGCCCGCCCCTGCCGAAGCGGGCCGAGTCCCGCCGAAGTGGGGGGAAACCAGGCTTGGAGGGGATTTCCCCCACCCGCTGCGGACGGCGTTCTCGTCTCCGCCTCATGCCCCGCACGCTCCTGGCCGGCCGGTTTTCAGGGCGTCCAGGAGCGGGGGTCGCCGAACTCGCCGGCGGAGACGACCCGCGGGCGAACGGCCCGTGCCGCTTCGTCAGGACCATGGGCGGCGTCGGGGCCGTGCGCGGCGAGATCCGACGGGGCGGCGAGGTTCACGATTTCGCCGGTGAAGCGGTCTTCGAACGGGTTCCACAGTTCGACCCGCGGGCCGGCGGGGCGGTCGCGGTCGGCCTCGACGACCCGCCCGCAGCGGCCGTCCGACAGCACCACCGCGGTGCCGGGCGGGAACACGCCGACCGTTTCCAGGAACGCCCGCACCGCGGCCGGGTCGAACTGCCCGCGGATCGCCGCGGCGGCCAACGTGCGAACCGCGGTGTGGGCGCCCAAGGCCGGCCGATGGGGCCGGTCCGCGGTCATGCCGCAGTAGGCGTCTGCAACCGCCGCGATCCGGGCGAGGCGATGCACCCGCCCGCCCTTCAATCGAAACGGATAGCCGCTGCCGTCGGCTCGCTCGTGAACCTGGGCGGCCACCGCCCGGGCGGCGGCGGGCACGCCCGGCACGCCCCGCAGCAATTCCAACGTGAGCCGCGGGTGTTCGCGGACAGCGGCGAAGGCGGTCCGGTCCAGCCGGTGCGGGCCGTCCCACAAGGCCGGGTCGACGTGCGCCATCCCCACGTCATGCGCCAGACAGCCCATCGCCAGGTGTTCCAATTCCCACCGCCGCAGCCCCGCGACCGCCCCGATCGCCAGCGCGAGGTGGGCCGTCCGCACCGCGTGATCGCGCAACCGGGCGAGCGGGACCGACTCGAAGCGGGGGCCGATGCCGTCCGTCCCGCCGGGTCCGGTCCCGCCGGGTCCGGTCCCGCCGGGTTCGCCGGACCGGGATTCGATTCCGGCCGCGGGGCGGGCGAGGCCGACGGCGGTGAACAGGTTGAAATCCGCGCACAGATCCGCGACCGACTGCTCGGAAAGGCCCCGCAGCCCCGCCCCGTCGATTCGCCCGCTCGGCCGTCGCGGCCCGGACGGCGCCGCGTCGCGGTGCGAGTCCCGCTCCCCCATCGCCGCCCCCGGCTTGCTCGTCGGCTTGGTCGCGGGCTTGGTCGCGGGCGGGTCGGTGTGGGCGAACAGTTGGCCGACGCCCTCGGCGAGGGCGTCGCGGCGGGCGCGGGCGGCCTGTTCCCGTTCCGGCGTGGCGGGACCGACCGGGCAGGTGAGCTGGCGGATCAAGGCGTCCGCGGGCAGCCGGCGGCGGGCGGCGACCGGCACCGGTTCACAAATTGCGGCGGCCAAGGCGGAGCTCGGTTCCGGCCGGGAGACCGCGTCCAGATGGTCCGCGTCGACGATCAGGTCGACGACGCCCCGCGACCGCAGCCGGTCCAGCGATTCCGGCGTCAGCGTCGCCCCCTTCGCCAACATCAAGACGGTGCGGCCGCCGCCGCCCGCCCAGCCGGGGCCGGCGGCGGTGTAGATCGCGGTCGGCAGCGGGCCGTCGCAGGCCAGCCGGTCCAGCGGCAGGGGAACCAAGCGGGTCACGGGAGAGCGCGAGCCGGAGAATCGTGAGAGCCGTCGCCGCGATCGTCGCGACGGGCCGACGACCCTACGTCGCGCCCCGCCCCGCTCCGGCTCCTCCTCCGCCCCGCGGCGTCGATCGCCCCGCCGGCGCCGGGGTCTCTCCTCTTTCACCCCTACAACCCGCCCTGTGGATGGTGTACAATAGGCCACTTGAGCCCCCCGAGCCGGAGCCCGCCCGATGCGCCTGACCCGCGACGCCGTCTGCCAACTGACCCCGCTGGCGCCCACCGGCGACCTCTGCTTCGACTACCACGGCGTCCCCCGCCGCGGCCGGTTGGAGACGCTGGGCGAAGGCCCGGCCGGCGCCTTTCTGCTGATCCGCCACGCCGACGACACCTGCAAGAGCTATTCCTTGGCGAAGATGACGGGGCTGCGGGCGGCGGCGGAGCGGGCCGATCCACCAACGCCGCTCGCGGTTTCGCGGGCCGCATGAGCGACCGGGCGCCGCGTCCCGGACGCTTCAAACGTCCGGGACGTTCAGGGCGCCGGGATCACTGCGTTCCTCACCGCCGGGTCGCACGTTCACCACGACGATTCCCAATAACGCCCAGCCGCCGGCGAGCGCCACGGCGACGCTTCGCCCCCACCACGCAGCGGCGGCGACGCTGGCGATCAGGCCGGTCAGCAGCGCCGCCGCCCCGATCGTCGATCGGGGGTTCAGCAGCGCCGGGCGGGCGATCTCCTCGCCCGGCCGGCCGGCGAGCCAACTGGACAGATTCACCCACGCCGCCGCCGTCGCCCAGCCGGCGAGGAACCGCACCGGCACGGCCCCCAGCCACAGCGCGAGCCCCGCCAGCGGTTCGCCCATGTCGTCCAGCGTTCGCAACGCCCCCAGCGCCCACAGCCCGCAGGCGACCTCCGCGGCGATGATCAGCACGCTGCCGAGGTCCAGCCCCCGCACCGGCACCCACAACGCCCACAGCGTGTTCCCCGCGAACAACCCCGCCGCCGCCCACCCGGCGGACAGGGCGATCCGCTCCGCGTGCACCTCCCCGGCGGTCACGCCCCAGATCAGCCACCCGGCGAAGGCGAGGCAGGACAGGTAGATCGGCCCCCAAATCGCGAAGAACGCCCCCGCCGGCACGATCGGCGTGGGCTGCTCCGCACTGCGGGCGCCGATCGTTTGTTTTGACTTGCGCAACTCCGGCCAGAACGCCGCGACGACCTGCGTGACGGCGAGAACCCCGCAGGCGAGGGCCGGGGCGAGAATGTTGGGGGCCGGCATCTCGGCAGTCTACGGGCAGTCCCGCCGCGGGGCCTTCGCCGCCGCGGCGCAGGTCTGGACGGATCTAGAATCGACGAACTCTCCCGCTTCCCCCGCCCCGCGTCCGTCGATGAGCGTCGCCGCCCCCTCCGCCCCGCCCGCGACCGCTTGCCCGGCGGATCGCGGCCCGATCTCTCCTCGCGAGGCCGCCAAGCTGTTGAGCGGGGGAGCGGCGCTGATCGACGTCCGCACGCCGCCGGAGTACCGGGAGATCCACGCCGCGGGCGCCTGCAACCTGCCGCTGGACACGCTCGACCCCGCGGCGTTCACCGCGTCCGACAACGGCGGGCCGATCCTCACGATCTGCCACAGCGGCGCCCGCAGCGCCAAGGCGGTCGAACGATTGCGAGCCGCGGGGGTGGAGGCGATCAGCGTCGACGGCGGCACGCCGGCGTGGGAGGCGGCCGGGCTGCCGGTGGAACGGGGGAAGAAGTCAATTTCTTTGGAGCGTCAGGTGCGGATCGTCGCGGGTTCGCTGGCGCTGATCGGCTCGGTTTTGGCCCTCACGGTGCACCCGTATTGGGCGGGGCTGCCGGCGTTCGTCGGCGCCGGCCTGACGTTCGCCGGCCTGACCGACACCTGCGGCATGGGCCTGCTGCTGGCGAGGATGCCCTGGAACCGCTGAGGCCGACACGCGCTAGTGTTCCGGGTCTGAAGTCTCTCTACAGACGGCTTCGACCCGGCGGAGGATCGTCGAAGCGTCGGCGGTCCAAGCGAACGGCTTCGGCTCTTCGTTGTGGCCGTCCAGATCGTCTCGGATCGCTCGCTCCAGTTGCGGTACGCTGCGGCACACGCCTCTTCGCAGCCGCTTGCTGGTCATCTCGGCGAAGAACCGCTCCACCTGATTCGGCCCACTCGCTCCGGTCGGCGTGCGGAGAAACGACAGGCACGCCTGCGCCCGGCGCCGGCGGCAGCGGCCGAACACCTCGCCGGTCTTCACGTTCAAGGCCGCGAACTCGTGGTCCCGCGACGGCCCTTGTTCTCTGGGAACCCTTGTTCTCTGGGAACCCTTGTTCTCTGGGAAAGCGGGGCGTGGGTTTGTCGCTCCGGCCGCCCGGGCGTCATCGGCAATACCGGCTGGGAGCGGTCCAACGCCTGACACTGACTCTTCTCGTCCACGCAGAACAGGACGGCGTTCGCCGGCGGGCTCATGGACAGCCCCACCGCGTCCCGCACTCGAGGGGCGGGCACCGGCCGGACGGGTTGGCGAACCCCCGCTCGCGGAGGTCTGTGAGGATCGCGACCCGCCGGTCGGCCAGCGCGTCCGCCGCCCGTTCGGCAATCGGCCCCGTGCCGTCGGCCAACGCCCGCAACGCCTCGGCGGCGGGGGTGGAGCGGTCCTGCGTCCGCAGGTCGCCCCAGTCGCCGGCGAACTCCACCAGCGCGGCGAACGCCTCCTCCCCCCGCGAGCCCCCCGCGGCGGCGGCCGCTGGCAGGGCCTCCACGTCCGGGGCGGTTTCGGGCGGGGCGGTTTCGGGCGGGGCGGGCAGCAGGCAGGCGAAGAGCAGGGCAGCGAACATTAGGTCGTGTGGACAACTGGCAGGGGGGTGACGAGGACGGACGCCAGATGCACGAAGCCTAAATCGTTCATGTCCTTCCTGTCGTACCGCGTCGCGACCCGGCGGTCGTGCTTGAGCCGGCCGAAGAACCGCTCGATCACGTTTCGACGGGCGTACCGGACCTTGTTCGGCCGTCGTTTGACCTTCCGGTTCTTCGGGGAAGGGATGACGGCCTTGGCCTGCTGCCGGCGGAGCCGTTTGCGAAGTTCGGCCGAGTCGTAGGCCTTGTCGGCGATCACGTATCCGGGCTTCAGCCCCGCGATCAGGGCCGCGGCCTGCGTCACGTCGTGCCGCTGCCCGCCGGTCAGCAGAAACCGCACGGGGTCGGCGGCGCCGGTCACGGCGGCGTGCAGTTTCGTGCTGTACCCGCCGCGGCTGCGGCCGAGGGCGGCGTTGACCGGCGGCTCGCTTTTTTGGGGCGCCGCGCCCGGCGGCGTGCTGATGCGCCCGCACGACGGTCGAATCGAGCTGCAACTCTTCCAGATCGGGATCGCCCAGCACCGCGTTCAGCCGCGCCCAGACGCCGGTTTTGCACCAGCGGTCGAACCGCCGCCAGACGGAGTTCCAGTTCCCGAATCGCTCCGGCAGATCCCGCCAGGGAGCGCCGGTCTTGGCGATCCAGATCACCGCCTCCACGAACGACCGGTTGTCGGCGGCGGTCGGGCCGGGAGCGCCGGGGCGGCCCGGCAACAACGGCTCGACGGCCGTCCACTTCTGGTCGGTCAAGGCATGTCGGCGCGGCATCGGACGCTGGCTGTCGGAGCGAAGTTTGCCGGATGTCGTACCGCGTCCAGTCGCTTCGCGCTACTCTGTCAGCACAAACGTCGACATTTGTTGTCCACACGACCTAGTCGGACTTGGGCCGTCTTGGGCGGGGCGGCGGTTCGCGACCGTACCCGAAGCCGGGTTCCCGCGGGGCTCGGCAGTTTCACGGGCGCTAACTGAAACGGTCGCCGGGACGACCGCCGCGCGACCGCGGCGTCCCCCGCGGCGGGGGCGGGGGCGGCGCGGGCGTAGGGTGGCGTCATGACCCTCAGGCCGTTCCCGCTCGATGTCGCGTGCCTGCTGGCCGCCGCGTGTTTCTCGGCCGCCGGTTGCGGTCCGCCGCCGGCGGACGCTCCGGCCGCCGACGCGCCCGCGGCCCGGCGGGACGCGGTCTTCGCAGATCTGATCGCCCGGGGCGTGTCGTTCAACCACGCCCGCAGCGCACCCCGCTCATTAGGACCTGGGCAGACCCTTCATATCGAAACCTCCCGCCCGGCGCCGGCGGGGGAGCCGCACGGCGATCACGGGCACGGGATTCGCGGCGTTCGCCGAGGCGGACCGGCCGCTGCCGGACCGGCTGGACCTGTCCGACACCGCCTTCGACGACGCCGGCTGCCGGGCGCTGGCCCGGTGTCGCACCCGACGTGGCGGCCGGGGTGCGAATCGGCTTCACATCCTTTCGCTGGCCTGCGAACGCACGGCGGTGACGGCGGCGGGCTTCGCGGCGCTGGCGGGGGGCGACGCACTGCGGATCACACGATTGATCGTCGGCGGCCCCGGCTTCACGGACGACTCGTTCGCGGGGCTGGCCGACTGGGAGGCCCTGAGCTGGCTGATCGTCGCCTCCGGCCCGGCGACCGGGACCGGGCTGGCGGCGCTGAGCGAATGCGAATCGCTCACCATCCTGGTCCTGTCGAACGGGAGAACGACGGACGCCGCCGGCCCCGCCCTCGCCGCCCTGCCGAACCTGGCCCAGCTCTCCCTGTACGGGGGCCGGTCCGCCGGGACGTGGGGCTCGGGTCCGGTGGGGGCGCCGGCGGACGCGACGGCCCCGGACATCAGCGACGCGATCTGGGCGTCGCTGGCGGAGGGCGAACGACTTCAGTCGATCGAGGTTCGCGGCCTGCCCGTCGCCGGCCCGGGGCTGGCGGCTCTGCAACGTAGCCGCGGCGCGATGCGGGGGCTGACGGACGAATCGAAGCGGTGGGCCCTGCTGGGCCTGAGTCTTCACGAAACCGGCCTGACGGACGAGACGTTGCGGGGATTGCCGGCGCTGCCGATCCGCAGCTTAAGTCTCTACGGTGATCCAATCACCGCGGACGCGGTCGTGTCGTTCGCGGAGCGCCAACCAACTTTGAACTGGGTGACGGTCCAAAGCTGCCCCGCCGCGGGGGGCGACGGGCCGGCCCGCATCGACGCGGCGCTCGCCGGCCGCTGACGCCCCGCCCGCTTCCCCCGTTCCGTCCTCGGAATCCGCCATGATGCCCGCCGTCGCCGCACTGCTGCTCACCCTCTGCGGACCGGCCCCGCTCGCCACCGCAGCGCCGGTCGGCGAGCCCGCCGCGCCCGTCGATCAACACGCCGCGGCGGCCAAGACGGCGCTGGCGGAACTGCTCGCCCCGGACTCCCCGCCGGCCGTCGCCGCCGCGGCATTTGAGCGATTGAAGGCTGCCGCGAACGATTGGCAGGAGATCGCCACGCAGGACCGCTCCCTCCCCGCCGCCCGCGCCTTGCGACGGGTCGCGGACGGCGGGGGGCCGCGGGCGAACGACGCCCGGCAGGCGCTCCGCCGGCGGCGGGACGCGATCCTGGCGTGGATGGAATCGCACGGGGTCGACACGAACCCGTCCTGGCGCCCGTCGCTGCTGCGCAAGGGGGAGGGTCCGCCGGTCCGCTATCGGCTGTCGCGTGGCGGCGGGGACGGGCCGCACCCGATCGTCCGGGCGCGGCTGCTCGACACGCCCGAGGCCCCCGTGTTCGTCAACTTCGGCGGCGGCCGGCGGGGGTTTGATGCGGACGACGTCGCCGACGTGGCCGCGACCCCGAACCTCGCCGTGGTGGATCTGGGGCAGGTCGCGAACTTCGACGACGAGTGGCTGACGGCGTTCGTCGACCACCCGACGCTCCGCCGCGTGAACCTGTACCGCACGCCGATCGCCGCCCGCGGCTGCGCGCGGCTGGCACGGATCCCGCACCTGGACACCGTCGATTTCGACCGGTCCGCGATCGGCGACGAAGGGGTGCGGGCGCTGGCGGTGTCGAAGTCGATTCACAGCTTCTTCCTCGATTACACCGGCGTGACGGACGCCGGGTTGGCGGCGCTGGCGGACGTGCCGGAGATCCGCCGGCTGAGCGTCAAGGGGCAGCGGGGCGTGACCGACGCGGGCGTTACGCAACTGCCGCTGAACCGGGTGGAGTATCTGAACCTGTCCCGGACGCGGTGCGGGGACGGGTCGTTGGACTACATGCGCGGCCGGTGGGCCGACGTCGCCACGCTGGGGGGCGACCGGCCGACGATCACGGCCGACCTGTACGATCTGCTGTTCACCGACGAGGGCCTGGCGCACCTGGGAAGCGCCCCGGCGTTGGACCTGCTCAAGATCGGCGCCGTTCCGGTCACGGGCGCCGGATTCGCGGCGTTCGCCCGGCCCGGGGAGCCCCGGCCGGGCGGCGGCGGCGAATTGGAGATCGACGCCAAGTTCTGCCCGCTGACGCCGGCGGGAGCCGCGGCGCTGGGAACCGTGCCGCGGCTGACGCGGCTCGAACTGGCCGGCCCGGAGGCGACGGACGCGGTCCTCGCCGGACTGGCCGGGGCTCATCGCCTGCAACGGCTCCGGCTCCGCGACGCCCCGGCGACCGGCGTCGGGTTCGCGGCGCTCTCGGACTGCCGCGGTCTGACGGAACTGACGCTGGACGACCTCGCGGTCACCGACGACGGCCTGCGGGCGATCGGCACGCTGCCGGCGATTCAAACCCTGCGCGTCAGCAACGGGTACGCCTCCGATCAGTTCTGGGCCGGGCTGGCGGAGGCCCGCACGCTGACGAGCGTCAGCTTCACGAGCACTTCGGTCGGCGGTCCCGGGTTAGCCGGGTTCGCCCGACACCGCGGCCCGCGGCGGGCACACCGCGGCCCGGGGCGGGCGTCCAGCGAGACGACGCTGGCGCCGCTGTGGCACGCGGCGCTGCGAGCCGCACCGCAACGCGACTGGCTGACCGGGTGGGAACTGCCGTCCACCCCGCAAAAGCCGTCGCTGCGAGCGGTCTGCAGGCTTCAGGGCGCTCTCGCCCGCCCGCTGCCGGCCCTGCTGTGGACGGCGGCGGAGATCCGCGTTCGCGTTCCCGCGTTGGGGGCGCCGGAGTGCCGCATCACGCTGAGCCACACCGGCCTGACCGACAAGGCGCTGCGATCCCTGCCCCCGCTGCCGGTGTCCGGGTGGCAGTTCACCGGCGATCCGATCACCGCGGACGCCGTCGTGGCGTTCGTCCGCGGGCAGCCGGACGCGCGCTCGGTTTTCGTTCGCGATTGCCCGGCCGCCGATGGGAACGGCCCGTCCCGCATCGCCGCGGCCCTCGCCGGGCGTTGAAACCCACGTCGGCGGGGAGCCATGTCGGCGGGAAGCCACGTCGGCGGGAACCCATGTCGGCGGGAAGCCACGTCATGCGGTCGGCCGTACGCGGGCTGATCAAGCGGGGATTTGCAGTCGAGGCGGCGGGAGTCGCGTCGTGCGGCATCTGTCAACTCGATCCCCGCCCACGACCGCAGGCCGTCTCGCTGCTCGCTGCTCGCAGCGTTCGGCGGCTCGAGCCTTGGGGTCCCGTTCAAAAAATCCCGCGTCGCCATGTCGTTGAACGACTTGCGTCTCGCCGGTCACACAGGCTCGGCACTTCGTCCGGGAGTCTGTTCGCCGGCCACCGCGATTGCGACGATCCCCGCTCGCAACGCAGGCGTCAGGCGTGACCACCCAGGGACGACGAAGGCGAGATCGCCATCGCATTCGCCTGCGCCGCATTCCACGCCGCCCTCTTCGGCAGACATCGACTCTCTCTCACTCTCTCCCTAAACCATAGAGCGAAAGAGACTTAGGCCGTCCTGCTGGTCGGGGATTTAACGGCTCTTGCACGGAGCGGCGCCCGGCGGCGTCGACCGGCAAATCGCTCTGCTGCGTCGGCGTTTGATCGCCGACGCGTTCTTCCGTGCCGCTGGACGCCCCGCCGAACCGGGCGAGGGCGACCATCAGCCGCCACTGCGTGTCCGGGCAGGCGGCGAGCACCCGGGCGGTCTCCTCGCGGGTGACGAAGGGGGCCTTGTCCGGGCTGCCGCGGACCTGGGTCTTCTGACCGGCGAAGGCGTTGCGGTCGATCAGTTCCGTGCGGACCGCGGCGTGGAACAGTTTCTTGGCCCGGCCGATCCGCCGGCGGAGGTCGTCCGCGTCGCCGCCCGTCAGGACAAGAAGGTTGCGCAACGTCTTCGGCCTCGCTTGGTTCGCCGCCGCGGTCCACGCCGATGTCCCCACTTCATCGCCGGTGCGCCGGTTCGTTCAATCAGGCTCCGCGGCCGTCGGCGAGCGGCCTGCGATACGGGCGGCGAAACGGCGGCGGAGCACGTTCCACCCGGGCGGCTCCAAAGCGGCGAGCGCCGCGGCGGGATCGCGGGTCGCCAGATAGTTCGGCGGCTCGGACGTCGACGCCAGCCGCCCCGCCGTCAACGGACGCACCGTCGGCCCCCGGAACGTCCGGCCGAGCGAGAACAGCGTGAACCCGGCGTCTTCCAACAACCGCGTCACCGCGCTGCCGGTCCCGTCCCGCACCGCTTGATCCTCGAACAACACATGCCGGATCCGCCCCGCCGCCAACGAGCCGACCGCTCCGCGAAGCAGTGGTTCCTCGTGCCCCTCCACGTCGATCTTCAGCAGGTCCACGGTTCCGCCGACCCCGTCCTGCTTGACCCCGTCCTGCTTGACCCCGTCCTGCTTGAACCCGTGCTGCTTGAACCCGTGCTGACGGAGTTCGCCGTCCAACGTGCGGACGTCCACCTCGACCCGCCGCTCACCCGCTGCGCTTGAAGCGTCGCCCGAAGCGTCGCCCGAAGCGTCGCCCGAACCGTCGACCGGGGAGCCGCCGGCTAAGCGGGCGAGCCCGTCGTTGGCGCCGAACCCCGCCGGGAGGATCAGATCGGCCCGTCCGGGCCGCTCCCCCAGGGCCGCTGTGTGCACGACCGCATCCGCGTGCGGTCCCGCGGCGCGGCGGACGTTGCGCCGGGCGACCGGGGCGAGGTCCGGGTGCGGTTCATAGGCCCGGACCCGTCCCCCCGGGCCGACGCACACGGTCGCCAGCACGGCCACGTAGCCCACGTTCGCGCCCGCGTCGATCACCTGTCCGCCGGGCGGCGTCAGCCGGGCGACCGCTTCGGAGAGCGTGAGGTCGTACACCCCCGTGGTGAGGATGCTGCGCCCGATCTCTCTCGACGGGTCCGCCTCGATGGTCGCCCCCCAAGCCGTTTGCAGCGGGCGGAACCCGGGCGGCGGCGGGGCCAGCGCCGTCCACGCCCGGCGGACCAATCGCTCGGGGCGACGCACGAACCACGGCTTCCAAAGACGCTTTAGCACCTCCGCCCCCCCTGTTCGTCCGTCTCCGGTGATTCGTCCGTCTCCGGTGATTCAATCGTCTCCGGGCGGTCCGCCGCGGCCCGTCCGGCCGAGACTCCCCCGGCGATCGCCCCAGCATACAGTTCCGCGTACTGCCGGCCGAGCCGGCGGCGGTCGAATCGGGCCTCCGCCGTCTGCCGGGCGGCGGCGCCGAGGCGGCCGCGCAGGGCCGGGTCGTCGAGCAGCCGCGCCACGGCCGCGGCGAGGGCCGCGGCGTCGCCGGGCGGGTGGCCGAGGGCGTCGACGCCCTCGGTGAACAACTCCGCCGCCCCGCCGGCGGCGGCGACGATCGTCGGGCGGCCGCAGGCCATGGCTTCGGCGATCGTCAGCCCGAACGGCTCCCGTCGCACGCTGGCGTGCACGACCACGTCCAACGCCTGATAGATCGCGGCGGTATCCGCTTGAAACGGCACGAACGCCACGTCCGCGTCCGCCACGTTCGCGTCCGCGTCCGCCCCGGCGGCGAGCGCTGCCAACTCCTCCCGACTCCACTGGGCCGCGGTCGCGTAGATCGGCCCGCCGACGACGTACCACCGCACCGCCCGATCGGGGTTACGGGCCGCGAGACGGGCGGCGGCGAGACGACCGGCGGCGAGACGGGCGGCGGCTTCGAGGAACACGTCCTGTCCCTTCCAAAGGGCGTAGGTCGCCACCAGCCCGACCCGCAGCGTGCCCGCCGGCGCCGGCGCCCGACCGGCGGCGCCGTCGAGGGCGTCGCCGCCGACCGACGGCCCGCCGGCCCCGCGGTGGGGGTTCGGCTTGAACCGGCCGAGATCGACCGCGTTCGGAATCACCGTCGCGGGGACGTTCGGCAGCACGGTCGCGGCGTCGCGTCCCACCGCGTCGGACACGCACGCCAACGCCCGCACGCCCCGTTTCGCCCGTCGCAGCAACCGTGCCGCGAGCGGGCGTTCCGAGAGGAAGTCGTGGACGGCCCACACGACCGGCGGTCGTCGACGCGAACCCGCCAGCGCCGCGGCGGTCAGCAGATGCGATTTCAGGCCGTTGGAGTGAATCAGGTCGGCCCGCTCCGCCCGGATCGCGGTCCGCCAGCGGAGGACGGCCCGCATCACCGCCGGCGCCGCGGTCAGCAGCGCCGACGTCCCCCCCGCCCCGCCGGGACTGTCGCCGAGTCGCGCCGCGGCCGCGGGCAGCGGCACGACCCGCGTCCTCACGCCCAGTTCCCGGGCCGCCTCCACCAACGGCCCCTCCCCCCCGCACAGCAACGACAGCGCCGCCCCCGGCCGCTCCGCCCGCACCCCCGCGAGCACGTCCAGCAACACCCGCTCCGCCCCGCCGATCGCCCCGACCGGACTGAGGAACAGCCACCGCGGCTCGCCGGTCACGTCGTTCACCGCCGCGTCGTTCACCGCCGCGTCGTTCACCGCGTGTTTCACCACGTCGCTCACGAGGACGCCCCGTCGGCCGTTAGCTCTTCGAACGACTCCCCCCGCGACAGCCGTTCGTACACGTCGCCGAGGCGGCGGGCGTGGGCGGCCCAGGTGAATTGGGCGAGGTGCGCGTCCGCGGCGGCCGGATCGGGGGCGGGGGCGTCGAGCGCCGCCGACACCGCCCGCCGCCACGCCGGCACGTCCCCGACGGGGGCGTAGGTCGCCACCGATCCGCCGACCTCCCGCAACACCGGCAGATCGCTGGCGACGACCTTCGCCCCGCAGGCCAACGCCTCGACCACCGGCAGCCCGAACCCTTCCGCCGAACTCGGCTGCAACGCCGCGGCGCACCGCCGGCAGAGAGCCGCTAACTCCCGCCGACTCAATCCGGAGAGTTGCGAGGCGAACCCATTGAGTCCCAGGCGGTCCAGCGTCGCCCGCTGGGAGTCCGTCCAGGGTCCGCCGACCTGCACGAGGGTGAGGTCCGGCCGCTCCTCGCGGAGGGCGGCGAACGTCGCCAGCAGCACGTCGATTCGCTTGCGGGGGATGCACGACCCGACGTGCAACAGGAACGGGCCGGGCGGGAGATCGGGGGCGGTCGCGTCGGCGGCTCCCGGGGCATCAGGCGGCGGAAGTCGGGTGAACTCCGCGGAGACGCCGTACGGGACGCGGACGATCCGGTCGGCCGGCGCGAAGCCGGAGGCGAGCAGTTGGCGCCGCACCTCCGCGGTGCTGACGAACACCGCCGCGGCGTGTCCCAGCCCGTCCGCCAGCCGCCGGGCGTGGCGCCGGAACCAGCGGGGGCGGGGCTCCGCGGCGGGGTCGAGCAGACAGCGGAAGGCGTCGAGATCGTGGCAGAAGACCCCCGTGCGCGCCGCGGGCAGGCCCCGCACGAGGTGGGCGTAGGAGTGGTCGACGATATGGAATAGGTCGTACCGCCCCGTGATCCGGGCGAGGTGGGCCGGGTAGGTGCGGACCCGGTTCCACAGCCGATCCGCGTTCGCCGCCGCCCGCTGCGCCCGCTGCCCCGGCGCCAGCGGGGCGAACCGGCCGAACGGCCTGCGGAACGGCGGGCAGACCCGCTCCGCAGCGAATCGCGTGTCGCCGGCCCCCACGCCGGCCCCCACGCCGGCCCACTCCGCGGCGAGGCGTTCGGCGCACAGGTCCATGCTCCGCCAGCCCTCCTCCGGGAAGTCGTCCACCAACGCGATGCGGAGCGGGCCGTCGCTCATCCGGTTGGCGTTCATCCGATCGGTCCCGCGGCGGAGTTCCGGGCGGCGGCGAGGTCGCGGTAGAACGCCTTCCACCGCTCCGCGACCGCGGCCACGGAGTACCGCGCACACCGCTCGAGCCCGCGGGCGGCGAGATCCGCCCGGGCGGCGGGGTCGTCCAGCAGCGCCGCGATCGTGCGGGTCCACGCCGGCACGTCCTGTTCGCCCACCACGCGGCCGGCGTCGCCGAGCACGCGGGGGATCTCCCCGCTGTCGCTGCCGATCACCGGGACCCCGCAGGCGAACGCTTCGATCAGCATTCGCCCGAACTGCTCCTTCCAGTGCGGCGTCGTCTGGCTGGGGGCGACCAGCAGATCCCCCGCGGCCAGCAGGCGGGGGACCTCCTCGTGCTTCACCGCCCCGACCCGCACCCGATCCGCCCAGCCGCGGGCGCCCGCCCAGCGGTTCACCGTCTCTTCGAGCGGCCCGTTGCCCAGCATCAGCAGGCCCCACGGGCGATCGTCGCGCACGGCGCCCAGCCCCTCCAACGCGGCCAGCAGCACGCGGACGCCCTTGTCCTCGTTCACCCGCCCGAGTTGCACGATCAACGGCCCCGGCAGGCCCAGTTCCGCCCGCACGGCGGCTTTCTGGTCGGGGGGGAGCGGGCGGAACCGATCGGTCTCGACGCCGAGGGTGATGATCCGGCCGCTCTGGCGTGGGTAGCCGCGGGCGAGCAGGTTGTCGAACACCAGCGACCCGCCCGCCACCCAGCCGGCGGCGCGTTTCCGCGTCGCCCGTTCCAACTGGGCGAACGGCGGGGGGTAGCGCTTGTTGAGGCTCTGGGCGGTGCGAAAGCCGTACGGCACGCCCGCGGCGGCGACCGCCCGGGCGACCTGAAAGCCGGCGAAGACGTACGGCTCCTCCCAGGCGTGCACGGCGTCGAACCGGCCGTCGCGGAGCAACCGCCGCAGCGGGCGACCGGCGTAGCGGAACAGGTGCGCCCGCCGCGTCCAGCGGGCGGGGAGCGGCTCGATGGAAAGCGGGGAGCCGTCCGATTCCGGCTCGCAGTCGTGCCGGCGAAAGTCGCCGTGGTAGGTCGCCGGGGCGGCGACGACGATTTCAAACCCCGCATCCTCCGCCACCCGCCGGGCGACCGCCCGATTCGCGGCGATCACATAAGAGTGCCCGATCGAGAGCACGCGCGCAGGGGGCGGCCCGCGGCGGGAACCTCGGGAACGCTCACCGGGCCTCCGCGGCGGCGGCGCAGAGGCGGTCGACGCGCTCGCACAGGGCGGCGTCCTGTCGCGTCGCGGCCAATAAGTAGGCGGACCAGGGCGCCTCCAAAGGCGACAGCCCGCCCCCGCCCCCATCCCCGCCGACCACCGCGGCGTGGTAGCCGGCGCGGTCCAGTTCCCGCATCACCGCCGCGTTCGTGCCGTGCAATTCGATCAGCAGCACGGGCCGGAGGTCCGCCAACAGCGTTCGTCCGCCCCGCAGCACGTCCGCCTCGGCGCCCTCCACGTCGATCTTCAGCAGGCGCAGCGCCGGCGGCGTGCCGAACACGCCCTCGGCGAGCAGCGAATCCAGCGACCGCACCGGCACCTCCCGCACGCCGGCCGGCCGGCCGGGCGTTTGGCCGGTCGATTCCAACCGCCCCCAGGTGGAGACCTCGGACAGTTGAAACGCCGCGCTCCCGTCCGCCGCCCCCAGCGCCTCGCACCGCACCGTGATCGGGGCGAAACCGGCGGCGTCGGCGTTGAGGGCGGCGTTGTGGCGGATCCGGCGGCAGTTCTCCTCCAGCGGTTCGAAGGCGATCACCCGCCCGCTGCCGCCCGCCAGCCGAGCGGCGATGACGGACAGGAACCCCACGTTCGCCCCCACGTCCAGCGCCGTTGCCCCGGGGGCCAGGAACTCCGCGAGCAGCCGCTGGACCTCCGGCTCGGTGGTGCCCAGCAGGTAGCCGGCGTGGGAGGGACCGGGGTTGAACCGCAGACCGGCGCCGGCGCCGCCCTGGATCACGCCGTCCCGCTCCCGGAATAGGCCGTAGAGCCGTTCGACCGCCGCCCGCAGGGCCGGGTGCTTCCACTGCGCGCGGGTTACCGCCCGCGTCACCGGGCGGGGCAGCTTGCCGGCGATCCACAGCAGGGTGCGGGACATGAGCGTGGGAACCGTCTGATCTCGCCCGACCTCGTGGTCGGCGGCGTGGGTGGTCGGCGGCGTGGGTGGTGGTCAGCCGCGGTGGTGATCGTGCCCGATCCTCTCCGGCGGACGATAGAGTCCGGACGGGGTCGCCGGAAGGGACCGTCGAGCAGGACCCGCCCGCCGCCGCCCCATTCGCCCCGCCCCGACGCCCCGCCCCGACGCCCCGCCCTGATGCCGCGTCCCCGAATCGATCTGCTGTATCCCACGCTGCCGCCGGCGGCGGACGGGATCGGCGATTACACCGCCCGCCTGGCCGCGGCCCTCGCCGCACCGGCTCCGCACGACGGAACCGGCAGCGACGGGACCGGCAGCGGCGGGGGCGAGATCGGCGTGCTGACGGGGCCGGGGCCGACGGAGGCGATCCCGGGGGTCGAGGTGGTCTCCCATGCCGACCTGCTGCGGGGGCTGGCGGACACCGTGGGGCGGCGCCGGCCGGATTGGCTGGTCGTGCAATACAACCCGTTCAGCTACGGCCGCCGGGGGTTCGCCCCGCGGCTGCCGCTGGCGTTGCGGGCCTGCCGCCGGGCGAACCCGGGCACGCGGCTGGCGGTGATGTTCCACGAGCTGCACGTGCCGTTCAGCGGCCCGAAGACGGCGGTGCTCTCCCTGTGGCAGCGACCGCAGTACGCCGCCGTCGCCGCGGCCGCGGAGGTGGCGTTCTTCTTCGATCAACGCGTGGGCCGATCAGCGTGGATCCCGCCGCGGGGGGCTGGGTTGGGGGGGCCGCCGTGGGGGGCGGAGAACTGGTCAACGGGTCGTGCATCTGCCGGTGGGGTCCAACCTGCCGCGGGCGCCGGCGGCGGCGGCGGCGTCCGACCGGGCGGCGGTGCGGGCGGCGGCGGGGCTGGGGCCGGACGATCCGGCGCTGGGGCTGTTCGGCACCGCCCACGGGTCGCGGTTGCTCCCGCTGGTGGACGCGGCGGCGGCGGCGGCGCGGGCGCGCCATCCGGCCGCGGCGTTGCTGTACGTCGGGCCGCACGGGGCGGCGGTGCGGGCGGCGGTGGGCGGACGCGTGATCGACGCCGGACGCCTCCCGCCCGCCGAGGCCGCCCGCCGGTTCCGCGCCATGGACGTCGCCCTCGCGCCGTTCGTGGACGGCGTGTCGACCCGGCGGAGTTCGCTGATGTCCGGGTTGCAGCACGGCGTGGCGACGGTGGGCACCGACGCCTTCCTGACCGACCGCGTCTTCCGCGACGCCGACGGAATCGCCCTGCTCCTCAGCCCGCCGCAGCCGGACCCGTTCGCCGCGGCGGTCGCCGCGTTGCTGGACGACCCCGCCCGACGGGAGCGAATCGGCACCGCCGGCCGGACGCTGTACGACCGCGCATTCGCCTGGCAGGCGATCGCCGCCCGCCTCCGCGACGAACTGACCGCCGCGCCGCCGCCGTAGAGCGCCGCCGTGGTAGAGCGCCGCCGTCGGCTGGGCGCAGCGGGTTTGTCCGACGTCATGTCCGCAGCCGGACCGCCCGGGCGATGCGTCCCGCCGCCAAGCGACCGGCGTACAGCAGGCCGAGCAGGCGGTAGTACGCCAGCGGCCGGGTCGGTTCTCGCAGGAAGGCGTCCACCTCCGGACCGGCGCCGCGGTGCGGGGCGAGGTACCGCTGCCAGTCGCGGAAGGCCTCCTGATCGCCGGCGTGCAACGTCGCTCGGCCGATCCGGGCGCCGTCGCGAAGCCAGTGGGTTCGAATACGGTCGGCCTGGTCGGGGCTCAGGTCCGGCGTGCGCCCCAACCATTGGAGCACGGACTCGTGCCGGCTCCGCCAGATGCCGGGGGTGTTCGATTGGGCGGCCGCGTGCTGGCGATACCCGATCAGCGGGGCGGGGACGAACGCGACCGGTCCCCGGCGGACCAACTCGCAAAAGAACAGCAGGTCCTCCGCGTGCCGGGTCCACTCCGGGAACTGCGGGCAGGCGGATCGGCGGACCACCACCGCTGAGGGCGTGACGAACGGGTTGCCGGTGGCGACGCCGGCCGGCGTGTACCGGTCCGCGGCGGGCTGTGCGTCGGCGTGGATGACGTACCGGGCGACGCCGAACCGGTACACGTCGCTGTGCACGGCGACGTCGTCCGGCCCCGCAGCTCCCAGCAGCCGTTCGAGCCGGTCCGGCTCCCACAGATCGTCGGCGTCGCAGAAGGCGACCCACTCGCCGGACGCTGCGCGGACGCCGCGGTTGCGGGCCACGCTTTCGCCGGCGTTGGCCTGCCGGAGCACCCGCACCGGCGGCCCGCCCAGTCGGTCGAACGACTCGGCGAGGGCGGCCGACCCGTCTGTCGATCCGTCGTCGACGACGATCACTTCCGCGACCGGGCGAGTCTGTCCGAGGATCCTGTCCAGCGTCTCCCCGAGGAATCGCTCCCCGTTATAACAGGGAATCACCGCGGAGATAGGGATAGCGAAGGAATCTGTTTCAGCGACGGAGGCGGGCATGGCGGCTGGAGAGGTCTTGGTCATCATGTAGGTCTCCGAATGGTCGTCGTCGGAGCCAGCGCCGCGGTGCGGGCGGGCGCAATCGGATCCAGCAGTTCCCAGATTTGGCTTCACCTGTTCAGAAGATTCCACAGCTCGCGCGGAGACGGCAACATATCCGGAACCTATTCACCACTCCTGTGGTGTGCAAGTCAACAACACGCTCTAAAACCCCTCCAAGACATTTGCAAACGAAGCTGCAGTGTCCGAGACTTTCGCCGTCGGGCAGTGAATGTGCAACCGTAGCGCTATTTTTGCGGCGCTCTCGAATGCTTCGCATTGAGATACGCCGCATCTAGCCGACGGAGCGCCGGGCTTCCGACCTTCCATTCATTGACTTGATCGTAGAATCCGAACAGCGAGTATCCATGCTTGGTAAGTTCAGCGTGAATGTCTTCAAACGGGACTTGTACATCAGGAGGCTTGGTCAAGCCGGCCTCGACATAGATCACGCCAACCGATTGTCTCTCCAGAAGACCAGCGGCGCCGTGTAAAACATGCAGGTCATAACCTTCCGCATCGATTTTAAGTATGTCAATCGCCGAGATGCAATGTTCGCCGCAGAAGCTATCAATTGTTCGTAGCTGCACGTCGGAAGCTGAATTCGATGGTGCTTGGGATTGAGGTTCGCACACTCGATTCATCACACTCGCCCCGTCGAGTATCATGGAGGCTCTCCCCTCACGATCGCCAAGAGCAATTTGGAAGCAACGAACCTGGTTTAGTTCGCTAAAGCGAGCGTTCAGCTTACGGAAAGCGCCCGGCGCAGGCTCGAAGCACCACACTCCGGAAGCCCCATAAGCAGCTAGCGCTTCAGCCGCCGACTGCCCTACATTGGCGCCAACGTCGAATATGATGGAAGGCTGGAATTGAGGCATAAGCCTTTTCAGATCGGAGTAGAAATTTACTCCGTGAGAAAGAGGCCGCGACGTCGCCGCGCGGCGTGTCTTGTTGAAAAACGTCCGGATCCTTGAGCGAATTGTCACGATTAATCATTTTTGTCAGGACGGGAGCGAGTCTTTAAAAGACGGAGACTCATCGGCAGGAAAGTAGTAGATCCTGTCGCAGTCAAGGTCGCGCCTAGGATTGCCAGGTAAAGAATCCCGAATGCAAGCGAAGCCAGGGTCAGCGAAACGACCGTGTCCGCTCGGAACTCGTTGAGCGACAGCGCCGATCGCACGATTAAGCCTGCCAGTATCGCAGAAGCGGCTGGCGCCGACAGCGTCTTTAAGAAGTCTCCAAAGCGAACCGGCGTGCACCTTAGGACGCCCTTCAAAATTGGGAGAAAGCAGACATAGTGCGCCGCGGCGTATCCTGCCGCCACCCCGGCGGGCCCCCAAGACACACCGCCGAGAAACCCCAGGGCACATGCCGCAGCGAACGCCGCCCCGTAAGACACATAGACCCTGTCCTGTTTGAGGCTCAGTGCGACGACTCCCCACGTCATGAACGACGGCTGAATGAACGCCGTTACGCCGAGCCAGCGAAGCACCGGCGAGACCCCGGCCCATTCCTTTCCAAAGGCGACGGCGACCAGCTCTTGCGGATACACGACGAAAATCGACGCGACCGGCATGCTCAGCGAGGAAACGACAAGCAGTAGCGTCCGATAATAACTGCGGAATTCATCGGGTCTCGCCTGCAATCGAGAAAGCGCCGGCAGGGCGACCGCGTCGATGGGCCCTCGAATAGACCACGTCGGCATCATCATCAAAGCATACGCACGGCTATAAACCCCTAAAGCCGCCGCGCCCCAGACGGCGCCGATCAAAAGATTGTCCAGGCTTCGTTGAAAATAGTTCACGACCTTGAACGCCGTCACATTGGCTCCGAACCTGACCATCTCACGGACGCCGCTCCCGCGACTCGGCAGCCCCGGCCGAAACGGCGAGAGCCAGAAGAGGAAAGCGGCCGTCGTTACAGAGCCAGCCAAAGTACCGAATACGATGGACCAATGAGCCCACTCTTGCATTGCGAACGCGACAGCCACGACGAATGTGACAGCCGATCCTGATAGTCCCGCCGCTGATTGCCAGCCGAAGCGCATATTTCTCGTCAGCGTCGCAGCCGATTGCGCGCTGACGCTGCCAATCAGGAAGCCCGACGACATTACCACCGTTACCAGAGTCAGTTTCGGCTCACCGTAGAACCATGCCACCGCCGGAGACAGACCAGCCGTGACCCCGGTCAGGAACAAACCTAATAACACATTCATCCAAAACAGGTTCGTCTGTTGCTCCTGGGTCAGTTCCAGCTTTTGGATGGACGCGGTGGACAATCCAAAATCCTGAAAGACGCCAGCGAACGCGGTAACCGTCGCGACCATCGCGACGACCCCATAGTCCTCCGGAACGAGGAGCCTCGCAAGGACAACTGTGGAGACGAGTTTCAACGCCACACTTGCCATCTGGCCGCAAATGGTGATGGCGCCACCGCGTACCGACAACCTCTTCAGATTCGACAATTCGTCGCCTGAACCCGCGGCGCCGGCGGCAACTGAAACGCTCGCGACAGCCTCAAGTTCGGTTGCCCCAGCTGCTGAACCGCTCATAAATCCGCGCCAGCCGCATCGTGGATGCGGATCACCCCGCCCCCACGTAAAAAATAGCCACCCGACGACAGTATGCCTAGGGAGGGGTTTACGGCCTGAAGTGTTCGCGCACGCCGGACAGCTGTCAACCGCCAAGGCTCTCGCGGACAGGGCAATCGCAAGATCAGGTTTTCTCGCCTGAGTCGTGCCGAGCAGGATGGACGGCGACAAGATGTTGCTTGCCAGCCAGTACCAACGGATCCAGATCTCGCTGACCGCCATTCGGCTGCGAGTTTGAAACCGCCCTGCTCTCGAGAACGAGCGATGCTCTTCGGAGAAATCGTCCATCCTCTTGCTCCAGCCGGACACTGAACCGGAGTACCATTCAGAGGTCGCATCTTTTCGCCCTTCGTGCCCGGGCTAGAGATATCCCTCCAAGGCTATTAGTACAAATCGCCGGCGTACTCTCGCACATGCTCCACGGCCCGCGTGGGACAGGCGGAGGTGGAATTGCTCCGAAGGAAACAGATCGCGAATCGTCTCCTGCTCGTGGGGCGAAGCGACGGCGAAGGCAACGACCTCATGCCCCCGGGCGACCAGCCCACGAAGCAGAATGTCGCACCAACGCCCCGCCGCCCCGCCGAACGGCAGCGGCGAGTCCGGCAGTGCGAGCCGAATACGCAGCGGATTAAGGTGGGTGCGCTCAGTCATCGCCTCTCCCCGGCGGGTGACGGCGGACGAGCCCGACGAACTCCGCGGCCATCGCCTCCCAGTCGCGGCGGCGCAATTCCGCCGACAGCGTCGCCACCGCCGCGGCGGTTTCCACGCGGCGGGTCCGCCAGTCCCGCAGGCGCTCCGCGAGCGCCGCGGCAGTCGGCGGGTCCGGCAGGAGGAGGGGGCGGAGGGCGGCGGGATACCGCTCGACGACGCCGGCGGTGTCCGTGACCAGCGCCGGGACGCCGCAGCACAGCGCCTCGTGCACGCCCTGGCCGTAGGGTTCGTAGAAGGTCGGGGCGACCAGTACGTCCGCCGCCGCCAGCAGCTCGGGCACGCGGGGCGTCTGTCCCAGCAGGCGCACCGAGGCGGTCAGGCCGTCCCGCTCCACCGCCGCCCGGAACGACGGCAGCTCCGGCCCGCCGCCCGCCGCGATCAGCACGCCGTCCCAGGGACGATCGGAACTCGCTTCGCCGTTCAACAACTGTTTCCAGGCTTCGTAGAGAACGTCGAACCCTTTGCGGCGGTCGGTTCCCAACCCGCCGACGAACGCCACGATCGGGCGCTCTTCGGGGCGGTCGCCCGGGCGGTCGTCGGGCACGTCGAACGCCGCCCGGGCGGCGGCGCGCTCCGCGGCGGAGGGCGGGCGGAACGCCTGCGGATCCACGCCGTAGTACACCCGACCGACGCGGTCCGGCGGCACGCCGAGGCGATCGACCACGGCCCGGGCGAGGCGATCGGAATCGGCGACGATCAGTCTCGCCGCCCGCAGCGCCCGACGTTCGGCCCGACGATCCGCCGCGGCGACCAGGCGGGTCCGCAGGCCGATCCGCCCGCCCGCGGGCCGGGGCGGCGGAGCGTCGGCGTGCAGGTAATGCACCCAATTCACGTCGTCCGGGATGCGGCCGGCGGCGCCGATCAGCGAGGCGCAGTTTGAGCCGTTCACGATCGCCCGGCCGCCCGCGCGGACCGTCTCCCCCGCGATCCGTCGACCGGCCCGCGCCAACAGCGGCCGGCCGAGCAGGTGCCGGCCCCCCGGCCGCGGCACTCGCGTCCACCGCACCCGGGGGTGGGCGGCGAGCGGGGCGTCGACCTGGTGGGCGACCAGGTTCACCGTCGCCCCCTCCCGCTCCGCGAGGTGCCAGGCGAGTTCGTAGTTCGGCCGATCCATCCCCCCGTGCAACCGGAAATCGCCCGCGACCAGGGCGAACCGATCGACCGAGGAGCCGCCCCCCGCCGGACGGGTCGCCGCCGGGGAACTCGCTGAACCGCTGGTCACAGCCGTCCCCCTTCCGCCGCCCGAGCGGGCCGCGGGCGGCCGGCTGGCAAGGGATCGGGCCGCGGGCGGCCGGCTGGCAAGGGAGCGGGCCGCGGGCGGGTGGGCCGCGGGGGGCCGGGCGGGCGGGCGGTGAGCGCCGCGGAGTGGATCAGCCCGGCGAGGAACCAGAACTGCACGCCCAGGGTGGAGCAGAACGGGGCGTAGCTGAGGATCAAGGTGGTCCAGCCGGCGCACACCGCCAGCGCCAGCGTCGCCGCTTGGCGGATGACGTGTTCGGGGGAGCGGACGGCGGCGCGGTACAGGGCGAGTAACAGCGCCGCCAGCGCCGCCAGATACAGCAGCAGGAGGGGCACGCCGCCGTCGAGGATCCAGCCGTTGACGTTCGTCTCCGCCCAGATGCCGGGGGAGGCGCGATTGCGGGGGTCCCCGAAGTACTTGCGCATCATGCCCCAGCGGCCCAGGCCGGCGCCCAGGGGGTATTCGAAGATCCACTCGGTGAGGGCGGTTTCGAGGAACCCGCCGCGGCCGGATCGGTAGAACACTTCGCCGGGGTCTTCGTCCACGAGGCTGGCGAACCGCTCCGAGACGCTGTCCCCGCCCAGGGACAGGGCGACGGCGACCGCCGCCGCCGCCGCCGTCCCGCCGACGGCCGCGCCCCACGCCACCTGGCGGACCCGCCCGCGGATCAGCAGCATTCCCAGGTAGACCGCGACCATCCCCGCCAGCACGAGCAGCGCGCTGCGGACCTGCGTGAGCAAAATGGACGCCACCCCGCACAGGGCGAACAACGCCCCCAGCGCCTTCGCCCGCCACGTGCGGCCGTCCAACGCGATCGCCAATCCGAAGATCCCCGCGACCATCCCGGCCCCGGACACCGCCCCGGGGGTGTCGAACAGCCCCGGCGGGCGCACGATTCGCGAGCCGTCCGGCCCCACGTAGCTGGCCGCGTCCAGCCCGTGCTGGCTGTTCATCACCACCTCGGAGAACTCCGCCGGCATGAACCGGCCGGGGTCGTACACCTGCAACACCCCGACCAACGCGTTCACCCCCACGCAGCACAGGTGGACGAACAGGCTGCGGGAGAGATCGCCCGCGGCGGTGCGAACGCGCGCCATCCAGAAGACGGGGGCCGCGACCGCCGCGTACAGCCCGATCTGGGCGCCCGCCACCAGCACGCCGTTGGTGGTCGGGTGCAGGATCATCGCCCCCATCACCAGCAGCGCCATGGTCAGCCAGGGCGCCGACGGGCTGCGCCCGCGGCCCGAACGCCCGCACCCCGTACCACCCCGCCGGCGCCAACGCGATCACGTAGGACAGCATCCGCACCGGGGTTCGCACCGGCTGCGTGCCCGGCAGCAGCAGGACCGCGGGGAACAGCGTCAACGCGATCGGCAACCAGATCCCCGGGTGCATCCACCATCCCCGCGGCCAAGCGGCGGGGGGCGGCGGCGACGACCGCGGTGAGGGCGACGACCGCGGTGAGGGCGGCGGCGGCGGGCCGCCGGGCGGGGGCCGTCGGCGGTCGCGGCGGGACGGGGCGGGCGGGCGGCTCATCGCCGCCCGCACATCAGCACGTTTCCCGACAGCCCCGCCGGCCACGCCCGCGACGCCCACCCCGGCCAATGCCGCCCCGTACCCTGCAGGCGGTCGCGTTCGCTGAACGCGATCGACACCTCCCGCAGCCCGCACTCCGCGGCGATGCGTCGCAGATCCGCCGGCAGCAGGGCCGTGATGTGAGCCGGGTAATCCCCCTCCTGAAAAGCGTTGAACTGATTCTTGAGCAGCAGCGTCGCCTTGCTCAACAGGCTGACCTGGTTCGGCGTGGTCACGACCACCCACCCGCCGGGCCGCACCGACCGCGTCAGTTCCCGCAGGAATCGACGCGGGTTTTCCAGGTGCTCGATCACCTCGACGGCCAGCACGACGTCGACCTCCCCATCGTCGAACGGCAGGGCGTTTGTATCGAGATCGACGGTTCGAAACTCCACGTCCGGCGGCAGGGCGTCGTAGCGAACCACGTCCGCGGCGACGTACCGCTCGAACCGATCGTCCAGCAGATCGCGGAGCAGCCCGGCGCCGGCGCCCACGTCCGCGACGCACCGGCCGCGTACGCCGCGCCGGTCCAGTTCCCGCACCGCCATCCGATAGATCGCCGCGCCGCTCGTGCCCAGGCTCGCCAGCGCCCGGGCGCGCACGTCCGGCGGCGTGACCGGAGACGGCGTCGCCGCAGACGCCGCGGCGGGGGACGTCACGGCGGGGGACGGGGCGGCGGGCGGGGCGACGCCGGCCGTCATGCGATCGCCCGGCTCGGCGCGGCGGCCGAACGCACGCCGCGGCAGAACGCGCCCAACTCCGCCAGCCGCGACGCCGGATCGCACAGCGCCGCCGCCCGCGCGGGGCCGGCGGCGGCCAGCCGGCGGCGGCGGGCCGGGTCGGCGATCAGGGCGCGCAGCGCCTCGGCGACCGCGTCCGCATCGATGCCGGTCAGACGCCCGCCGACGGTCGCCGCTCCGCGTCTGGTTCTCTCGGCGGAGTCAGTTCCCGCGGCGGGGCCGGTCGGCCGCAGGATCTCCCGGCCGCCGCCGATCGCCGTCGTCACCACCGGGCAGCCGGCGTACAGGGCCTCGACGAACACAATTCCGAAGGATTCCGGCGTGACGTTCGGCTGACAGTACACGTCCGCCGCCGCCATCAGGTCCGGCACGTCGTCCCGGTGCCCGAGCCAACGCAGCCGGTCTGTGATCCCGAGTCGCTCGGCCTGCGCCTTCAGCGTCGCAACCTGAGCTTTGTCCGAGGGACGCTGGGAGCCGCCGGCGATCGCACAGCTCCAGATCCTTCCCTCCGTCGACCGGCCGGCGGCAAGACGCCCGAGGGCGTCGAGCAGCAGCGCGTGTCCCTTGCAGGAGTCGAAGCGGGCCGCGACGAGAATCAACGCCTCCCCCTCCGACACCCCCAATGCGGCCCGAACCGCCTTGCGACGATCCGCGCTCGCCGGCGGCGGGGGCGACGCCGGCGGACGGATCACGCAGGCCCGTTCCGGGGGGATCTCCAGTCCCTCCAACAAGACCTTCGACGCCGGGCGACCGCGGACGAACTCGCTGTTGAAGATCGCCGCGTCCGCCCCGGCCCGCACCGCCCCGCGGAACGTCCAGTGGGACGGGTCCGGGTCGTCGTGCACCCAAACCGCCCGCGGGACGGCCCCGGTCCCGACGCGCGGCACGCCGCCGCCCAGCAGGGCCAGCGGCCAGAACGCATGGAAGAGGACGAGGTCGTACGGCCGACCGGCCGCCGCCGCGGCTCGCACGCAGGCGGCCAACCGGCGTCGCGCCCGCAGCCTCGTCCACGGCGCCCGCCGCCGGACCGGGCCGAGGTCCACCACCGGCGCCCCGGCGTCCCGCAGGCGATCGGTCACGCGTCCCGGAAAGCAGAGGGCGAAGTCCTGCCGCGCATCGGCGCCCAGGTCAGCCCCGCGGGCGTGCAGGGTTTCGAGCAACCGCTCCACCCCGCCGTACAGATTCCCGCTGTACACATGCAGCAACCGGAGCGGGGCTCCCCCCGGGTCCGCTGCGTCGTCCTGCCCGTGACGCCCGTGACGCCCGTCGGGGGCGACCGGGGCGACCGGGGCGACCGGATTGGCGCGGGGCGGAGCGGCGGCGAGGAGCGGGGCGGCGACCGTCACGAGCCGCCCCGGTGGTCGCGCCTGTTTCGCCCACTGTTGCGCCCGTGGCTTCGTCCGTCGCGGCGGTCGCGGGCGGCCGCGTCGGTCACCTCTTCATAGATCGCCTCGACGCGGCTGAGCATCAGGTTCCGATCGAACTCCGCGGCGGCCCGGCGGCGGGCGCCGTCGGCCAATTCACGGCGCATCGACGGGGACTCCGCCAGGCGGCGGGCCGCGGCGGCGAGCGCGGCGGGATCATTGGGCGGGACGGTGATTCCGCTGACGCCGTCCAGGCTGACGGAGGCCACGCCGGACCCGGGGATCGCGGTGTTCAGCACCGGGCAGCCGCTGGCCATCGCCTCCGCCTGGGCGATGCCGAACGACTCGCTGCGTTGCGTGCTGGGGAACCAGAGGGCGGTCGCGGCCCGCAGGGCGGCGCGGACGGCGGCGTCGTCCGCGTTCGGTTGGAACGCGACGCGGTCCGCCACGCCGCACTCCGCGGCAAGCTCTTCGATCCGCTCCGCCAGCGGCCCGTCCCCCACGATCAGCAGCGTGCCCGGCACGTCGCGCAAGGCCCGCACCGCCACCTCGTGCCCCTTGTAATACACCACCCGACCGACCATCACCCACAGCGGACCGGGGTGCCGGGCGCGCAACGCCGCCGCGGCGCGGTCCGCCACCGGGTCCAGGCCGGAGAACCGATGCAGATCGATGCCGAACGGCACCACCCGCACGCGGTCGGCGTGTTCCCGCAGCACGGGCGAGGCGTCGGCGTAGGCGGCGCTGGAGACCAGAATCGCCCCCGCCCGATTCAATGCCCGCCGCTCCAAGCGTCGTAGCGCCGCCGCCGCCCGCGACTGACGGATGATGTCGCTGTGATAGGTGACCACCGTCGGCCCGGCGAACCCGCTGCGGGCCAGGGCGAACATCATCGTCGGATTCGGCACGTGCAAATGGAGCAGGTCCGGCGGCGGCCCCGCCTCCCGGTCCGCGGTTCCGCCCAGATACGGGCCGAGGGAACTGTGGGCGGCCGGCGGGGCGGTCAGCATCCGACCCGGCCCCAGCGACAGCCGCGGGCAGAGATCCAATTTCATCAGATTCGCCACCCGCCCGTGCAGCGTGACGGCGACGCCGTCGTCCTGGAACCGCCGACTGCGGGTGCGGCCCAGCGTCACCGCCCCGCCGCCGCCCGACGCCGTCCCCCCGCAGTTGACCGCGTGCACCGCGACCTGGTGCCCCCGCCCGGCCAGCCCCGCGGCGAGGTCGCGGACGTGCGATTCGATCCCCCCCCGGGCCGGCGGGTAGTACTTGCCGAGGTGCGTGACCCCCAGCCGCCGCGTGTCCGACCGCGTGGGGAACGGCCCGGTCGTCGCCCGATCGCCCTGAACGTCCGATGCCTGCCCCGCGGGCGTCGGCGGGGCGTTCGGAGCCTGCGACGCAGCGGGCACGCGCGGCTCGGCGAGGACCTCCGTGGACGATGCGACCTCCGTGGACGATGCGAGCATGCCAACCTGAAAACGGATTACGGGACGGCGGGGCGGCTCTTGCCGCAGGCGTCCCGAAGGGAAAGTGCCCGACGGGGAGCCCGACGGGGAGCCCGACGGGGAGTCCGACGGGGCGGCGGAACCTCCCTGACTCCGCCCGGCCGCGAGCGGACCTTTCGGTCCCACCGCGACGGGGATGATGATACCGGCCCGCCGGGCAATCAGAACGACCCGCTCGCCCCCGCCGCCCGATTTCACAGAATTCTCCACAGATCAATGGACGCCCCCGCAACGGCGGTTCGGGCCGGGGGTTGTTGATCGGTTGCGCCCCCGGGGGGGCCGTGCGACGCCCCGTCCGGGCCGCCGCCCTTGAAGCGCCGCGGCCGGTCCCGCACACTCCCGCGCCGATCGCTTCGTGATCCCGCACCGCCCCCCGCGCCCGCATTCTGTTCTGATGGCCGACCTCATCCCCCCCCACGGCGGCCTGACCGCGCCCGTCGATCGCACCGTCCCCGCCGCGGAAGTCGACGCTTTCAAGAAAGCCGCCGCGGACCTGCCGCAGGTTCCCGTCAGCGCCGCGGACCTCTCCACGGTCTACCGCATCGCCGACGGCACGCTCTCGCCCCTCACCGGGCCGATGACGAAAGCCGTCTATGATAAGGTGCTGTCCGACAGCGTCCTCACCCACAACGGGTTCGATTACGCCTGGACGATCCCGCTGGCGTTCCCGCTGAACGCGGACCTCGCCACCACCGTCCTCGCCGGCCAAACGGTCGCCCTCACGAACCCCGACGGCGAGATCGTCGCCACCGTGGACGTGGAAGACGTGTACCCCTGGGACAAGGCGGAGTACGTGAAGGCCGTCTACGGCACCGAGCGCACCGACCACCCCGGCGGCAGCATGGTGATGGAGCAGGACGCCGACGCCACCCACCTGTTCGGCGGCACCCTGCGGGCGCTCCCCCAGCCGAAGAACCCGTCCTTCGGTCAGTACGTGCTGTCTCCGCAGGAGGTGCGGGCGATGGTCGCGGAAAAGGGCTGGGACGCGGTCGTCGGCTTTCAGACCCGCAACCCGCTGCACCGCGCCCACGAATACGCGATGGTCTACGGCCTCGAAACGCTGCTGCGCGAGGGCAAGAACGCCGGCGCCGTGCTGAACCCGCTGGTCGGCGAAACCAAAAGCGACGACGTCTCCGCGGAGATCCGCATGCAGACCTATGAACAACTCATCGCCGACAAGGGCCTCGGCGAAGGCGACAGCGACGCGGAGCTGTGGGCGAAGGTCGGCGGCGAAGTCAGCGACCGCGTCGTCCTGCTGGGCCTGGACATCAAGATGTTCTACGGCGGCCCCAAGGAGGCCGTGATGCACGCGATTTACCGGCAGAACATGGGCCTGACGCACATCGTCATCGGCCGCAAACACGCCGACGCCCCCTACGCCGACGGCACGGCCATCTGGGGCGACTTCGACGCCCAGGAGATCTTCGAGAACCTCAAGGGCGAATTGCACATCCAGCCCATCAAAGTCGGCTTCGCCGCCTACTACGAAAGCATGGGCCGCGTGGACCTGATGGAAAACCACCCGGACGACAAACCCGTCTTCATCAGCGGCAAACAGGTCCGCGCCACGTTGCAGCAGGGCGAGCAAGTGGACACCCGCATCATGCGCCCGGGCACGAGCAAGATTCTGGCGGCGGCGATGAAGGCGTGACTTAGTCGACGCCGGACGACGTTCCGGGGCGCGAGTCGCTCCTCGCAGCCGCCTTTCGCTCTCTTCATGACAATTGCGTGATATGTGGCCCACCCTCCGAAAGGGCTTGGGGAGGATCGCCCGCACCCGGGCCGTGTGGCCCCTCGTGCGATCGGCCCTCGCTCCGGCCGTTTATGCGGCACTGGATGAGGAAAGCCGCAGGAAATTCGGCCCGCCGCTGGATTTCCGAGAGGCCCTGAACCGTATCGCGCCGGACCGGGTCGTTCGGCAGGGACCGTTCGCCGGTATGCGGTACGTCGCCGACCGATCGGTCGGTAGCGCGTTGATGCCAAAGCTGTTGGGATCGTACGAGCGGGAACTGCACGGACTGATCGAAGCGGCTTGCAGCCGAAGCTACGACGCAGTGGTCGACATCGGATGCGCGGAGGGTTATTACGCCGTCGGGTTCGCCCGCCGCCTGCCGAACTCGCAGGTTTACGCGTACGACCTTAAAAAGGAAGCGCGAGATCTCTGCCGAGCGATGGCGGAGGGAAACGACGTCGCCGACCGCGTACATATTGAAACGCGCTGCGACCCGGAGGCGCTGCTCAAGTTGCCCTTGGGGCAGCGGGCGCTGATCGTCAGCGACTGCGAAGGGTTTGAGAAGGAGTTGTTCACCCCGACGGTCGCCGCGGCGCTTGCGGATCACGACCTACTCATTGAGATTCATGACTTCATCGATATCGAAACCTCGCCGCGGCTCGTGGAAGTGTTTCGCAACACCCACCGGCTGACCCGTATCCCGACGCTCGACGATATCGCCAAGGCGCATCAATATTCCTATGCAGAACTCGACGGTTATGATCTCGCTGCCCGACGGCAACTCCTTGCGGAAAATCGAAAGACCGCGATGGAATGGTTCTTCCTGACTCCCCTCTCTCAAAACGAGTTTGCAGGTTGAGCACGCCGGGTGCTCGGCGGGTGGCCTGCTCTCACCGCGGCGTGGGCGACGCGGGCGTCGCCGCGAGGTTCGCGCGCCGCGGGGTGAGCATGGAGGGCGACGCCCAACCGTGGGCTCGGGGTCCGAGCCGCTCGCCTGCTCACTCGCCTGCGTTTCGCTCCGCGGCACTCCGGCGTGAGAGCATGGCGCCCGGCGATCTTGGGAAGCTAGGCAGTGCGGACGTATTCGTGGAGGGTGCGAGGATCGGGCTTTCGAGCGACCCGATGCCCCTCCGCCGCCACGAACTGTCCGACGCCCAGTGGGCGAAGCTGGAATCGCTGCTCCCGGCCCGCGGCCGGCCGGGCCACGACGCCCGGACGTTCGTGAACGCGGTCCTGTTCGTGGCCGGCGACCGGCGTGGCGTGGCGGGACCTGCCGGAGCGGTACGGGAACTGGAACAGCGTCTGGCGGCGGTTCAGCCGGTGGAGCGCCGCCGGCCGGTGGGAGAAGTTCGCCGAGGCCCTCGGCGAGCCGGACCTGACCGAACTGCAACTGGACAGCGCCAGCGTCCGGGTCCACCAGCAGGCGAGCGGAAGTCGGCGCCTGCCGGGCGAAGAAAAAAGACGCCCATGCCCGGCGGTGCGTCGGCCGCAGCCGGGGCGGGCTGACGACCAAGCTGCACGCGGCCTGCGACGGGACCGGCCGCCCGGTCCGGCTGTGCCTGACCGCCGGTCAGCGGCACGACGTGATCGGCGTCCCGCCGCTGCTGGAGGGCCTGAAGCCGGCGGTGGTCGTGGCCGACCGGGCCTACGACGGGAACCCCACCCGCCGCCGCATCGCCGCGACCGGGGCGGCGGCCTGCATCCCCTCGCCGAAGACCCGTAAAGAGCCGTTCCCCTATGACGAAGGCATCGACAAGAACCGCAACCAGGTGGAGCGGCTGTTCGGGCGGCTCAAGCAGTACCGCAAAGTCGCCACCCGGTTCGAGAAACGGCCCGACACCCTCCTGGGCCTGTGCTGGCTGGCCGCGGTCGTCGTTCACTTGTGACGAATACGTCCACACTGCCTAGCAGACTGCTTCTTAGGTCGCCCTTCGCGGACGGCAGCGGCAGTTCCCCCATCGACAGGTCCCTCATGAACCGGACTTGCGATTTGAGGACCGTCTTTCGACCTGCGAGGCCGATCTCCGTCATCTTCCCGTCTGCGCGACAATGGTCGACGACCGCGACGGGGCCGTCGTCCGTCTGGTAGTGACCGATGCGGCGGAACACCTCTTTGACGCCGCCGAACTCCGCCTCGGCCGCGAGCGTCTCTTGGACCCTGACAAGCTCCGAGTTGTGCGGGATGGGCATTCCGGCGTCCCCGGCAAGCTTTCGAAGCCAGTTCTTGCAGCGCGGGCTCCTCACCTCCACGGCCTCCCGCACCGGGGGCAGTTCTTCGTCGCCGTCAGCACGCGGGCGCTCGACGTCTACGAACGCCCGCCCGCCGGGGTCCATGAACCGTTCGCTCGATTGCAAGACGGCGAGGCCGTTCAGACGCTCGATCGCATCCACGTCCGGTTCCCCTCTGTCCCGCGCCTCAGCGGCGTCGAGGGCCCTCAGCAGCATGGCCTCGATCGCGTCTTCGATCTCGCGGCCGGCCTTGAGCCCGAGCTTCTGAGCGATGCGGAAGACCAGCTTCTCACGGGCCTTCGAATCGTTCAGGTCGCAGCGGTCCTGCACCAGTCGGTTGCCGCTGCGACGGACGACGACGGTTCGCTTGGCGCCCCCCTTTGCCTTCCGGATATTCACATCAAGGTTCGCCAGCGGCAGCTCGGAGTCAAGATCGGCGAACTGATCGCTGTAGCTCTGGCCCAAATCGTCGAGAGCCGTCTCCTCCTGATCGGCCTCGGTCAGCGGTGCGTCGAGATCAGCTTCGGCGTCGGTGGGGCTTCGGCGCTTGGGGTACGGGAGCGGCGGATTATTAAGCGAGACGAACGGTCCCGACGGCTTGTTGCTGACCTCGGCGTCCGAGGTCGCGGCGGCGGGGTCTTGCGTCTTCACGGGGGTGGTCATGGCGTCGTCAGTCGAGGGGGAAGAGGGAACGGCGGGCATCGGGGCGGTCTTCACGGGGGCGGGGTGGGGGGAAGCGGGTTGGTCGGGGCGGGAGACGGTGTGAACGTCAGGCATTGCTCTGCTTGGAACTTCGAGGGGTGGGAGTTCCCTCCGAGCGGAGGGGATGAAGAAGCGGCCGACCGCAACGTGCGGTCAGGCCGTCGCCACTCGTTGGCGATCGGGACGCCGGCGATCCCAGCCGGCGTTGTTCAACAGCGCGACGGGCGACATGACGCGCGTCGTCTGGGAGTTGATGGCCGGGGCGCGGCTGGCCCCAGAGGAAGACGGGCAGGCGATTGCCTGCGATCGCCCCGCTGTATTTGTCCGCGACTGCTTGGGATGTCCGCGGCTTCCGGCTCAAAGTGCTGACCGGCAGCCCTTGCTCGTGGTTGCTATAAGAAGAGGTCGAACCGACCGCGAGCGGTGAACGCAGCGGTCTTAGTTCTTGAAAATTGAATCGGCCGACTGTGATACCCCCGCGGCAGAGCGGGGAGAGGGTGCTTCGTCAGCGAAGCTCCGGCGCAGTGCGGCCGTGGCTTCCGCGCTCTGAGGAGCTGATCGGGCGATGCGGCGGGGGCGGCATGTACTCTCTGCTCTGCCAACAGAGGCTTCGCCCGGCCCCGCACATGCTCCACGAGCTCGGCGACGTCACGCCGAATCGCGCGCAGCTCGGACCAAATCGCCGGAGACTGGGTCGCAGCGGCTGGACCGCGTGCGTCCGCTCCATTTCCGACCATTTCCGACTCCGAAGGGGGTGAGGGGAAGAAGTTCCGTCACCGCTGGAGCCGCAGAGAGATCCAAGAACCGTGCTCGGGAAATCAGGCTGGACCATCTCCGCGGAACGGGCCAAGCCCGAACGCATGCAGCGGTGATAGGTGCGGCTACAGCCGCGTTCTGATTTCCCTGCCGGCTGGATCATCCAGAATCCGACAAGTGGTCCTCCCCCCAGATTCAGGGGAGAGCGTGTCCCACGTCAGGGCGACGAATCGCGCCCGACGCCTCCGTGGGAGGTCCTACAGCATTGACTCGCCCGCCAGACTACACGGTCGCCTGCCGCTGGCAAGTTCTGTCTGTGGCAGATGCTCCGATTTTCTCGCCGACGCCCGGCATGCGAATCTCATCGCTCGGAGCCGTAGTCGAGTACTCCCACGGCCGCCTTCGTTTTGGCCGGGATCAGGTGGCGGTAGCGTTTGGCCATCTCCTCGGTGGTGTGGCCCATCAATTCGTTGATGACCCGCTGGTCGATCCCGGCCACGGCGAGGTTGCTGGCGAACGAGTGGCGGTAGGTGTGGAAGCCGACCTTGAACCGGTCGTTCTCCAAGTGCCAGTCCGTGTGCCGCATGGGCCGCCAGAACAGGCGGTCGCCGCGGTTGCCTTGCAACTGGCCGTCGTCCTCATCTCTGACGACGTAACGTCCCCCCGCCTTCTCCGCCTCGACCAAGAGCGGGACGAGATCGGCGTGCAGGTCGATCGTTCGCGGGGTCTGCTTCTGCTTACGACTCTGTTTACGGCTATGGGCGGTGACGGTGCCGCGGGCGAGGTCGACGTGATCCCACGTCAGCCCCAGCGTTTCGCCCCGCCGTATGCCCGTATAGGCCGGGATCGCGTGGAGCAGGATACTGCGGGGGTCGTCGGCCTTCTCCTTCACGAAGTCGAGCAGTTCGCCGACTTCGTGCGGCAGCAGGAAGAGCGTGGTCCACAGCTCCCGCACCTCGTCATCGGTGTGGCCGCCGCGGGCCAGCAGGGCCGCGATCTCGTCCCGGGTGCGGAACCGATCGGGGGCCGGCTTCTCTCCGACCCGCTTCACGCCGGTCATCGGGTCGGCGGGAATCAGCTTCGCCTCGGTCGCCCAGCCGAAGAACTGGCGGAGCGTTTGGCGTTCCCGCTCGACGGTGTTGGGGTGCCGAGTCTTCAGCCGAGTTTGCAGGTAGCCCCGCAGATCCTCGACGGTCAGACGATCCAGCGGCGTCTTCGCCTTTCCGCCGAGGTGCCGTGCGAGGTGCCGCAGGTGCATGGACTGGCTTTTCAGGTACGCGGGAGCGACCAAAGGCTCCTGTCGATCCTCGAACCGTCTGACCGCCTCGGCCAGCGGCGGGGCGTTCGCCGCCTTCGCCGCCGCGGCGACCGTGCCGCCGGAGACGATGAAGGCGCCGGCGTCGACGTCTGTGGGAATCGTCAGCGTGCCGGTCGTCAGCCGGTGGATCGCGTTCTCCACGATCCGCCGGCCGCTCTCCGCCTCCTTGCGGTCGCGGGTCTTCAGGCTCTTCTTATACTCCCGTCCGCCGTAGCGGAACCGGGCGAGGTAGATGCCGCCCTTCTGACCGAGGTTCGCCATCGGAATCTGGAGGGTTTGGGCGAATGGGGTCGGAGGCACCTTGGAGGCACCGAACCGTTGCGGGGCTGGAATCGCCCCACTTCCGGAACGCCACACGGTGCCGCACGATCGCCGCCTGAGGCACTTATGCGCCGCCGCGGCCCAGCGCTACGCCGCGGCCTGACCCCGTCAAGACCAGCTCGTTCTACCCTGCAAGTGCCGGAGGTGGGACTCGAACCCACACTCGGGTTTCCCCGAAAAGGATTTTGAATCGGTACCGGGCGTTCGGGCGGTGGTCGGGCGTCGTCCGAAAGCCTGCGCCCGTTGATTTCGGCTGCCGTGCGGGCGACGTTCGGCGGGGCGTGCGGGGGCGTTCGCGTGCGGGCGTGGCTAACGATTCTGCTAACACTCCCCCGCGGCGGTGAGACTGCCCCCGTAGCGTGAACCCCCGTCGCGGCTTCCCGGTACGATGCGCTCGCCCCCGTTCACTGCTCCCCGCCGCCATGCCGTTCGCCGACTGCCATGATCGGGAGGCGGACGCCGGCCCCCACGGCCCCCGCGGGACGGTGGAATACCGCATCGAGCAGGCCCGCGGCCGAATGGCGTTGGGGTTCTCTCGAACGGAACTGACGCGAGAACTGGCGGCCGAATGGGGACTCGCCCGGCGGACTGTCCGGCGGTATCTGGATCGAGCCGAACGGCGGAACCGGGAACTGGTGCGGAAGGCTCCGGCCGACGCCCTCGCCGATTCTCTCACGTTCTGGCGGGGGCTGCTGCTGGACGCGATGAACGACCGCGCCGCCGCACGGGCGGACCTCGCCGACGCGCTCGCCGCGGACAAGACCGGCCGAATCGTGGACTGCATCGCCAGGCGGGCCGGGGAGGCCGAACAACGGGCGGCGACCTACCGGGACCGCATCGACCGGCTGCTGGGTCTGCTCTCCCCGGCGGCGACGGCAGATCGGCTGACGGTCGCGGGGGCCGGAGGGGCCGCGTCCCGACCACCGGAGCCGTCGGACCCGGAACGGACGATCCGCGACCTGCTCGAAGCGGCTGGAGTGGTCGCCGAACCGGTCTCGCCGACCCCCACCGGGCGACGGGTTTGAGCGTCCGGCGGTGCGCAGGGTGTCGGGGCGGTTCGTACTGCTATGCTTGAACGAACGGTGGCGCTTGCGTCGCGTCGCCTAATGATTTTGGCAAGACGGGAGAACGGCCGTGGCCCGGGGGGATTGGTACCGCTACGACGCCAAGATGCCGGCGGAGGACTGTGCGGCGTTCACGGACGTGAACTGGATGAACCGCCGCGGGATGCTCGCCGACGGGGCGGCGGGGTCGCTGCGGTGGACGAGCAGTGCCACCGGGGAGCAACGGGCCGCGGTGGGGTTCCACACGTCCGGCGACGTGCTGACGCTGGACTACACCGCCGGCGGGGAGCCGGTGACGATCCCGGTGCGGCTGGCGTACACCTCGCCGCACTATGGCGGGCGTCGGCCGTGGTTCCTGTGCCCGCTGGCGAGGGCCGGCGTGCCGTGCGGTCGGCGGGTCGGGAAGCTGTATCTACGCGGCAAACTGTTCGGCTGCCGGCATTGTCACGAACTGACCTACCGGAGCGTGCAGGAAGCGCACGCGGACGAACGGGCGTTCGCGTCGATGGGTCTGGACCCGCGGGAGGCGAAGTGGCTGCGGGAGGACACGCGGTTCATGGAAAAGATGCGGCGGCAGGAGCGGGAACGGGCAGATCGGGCGTTCTGATCCTGCGGTCCCCAACGGTTCGAGCCGAACCGGGGTTGCAAGTGTGACATCTGCCGGTAGTATTCCGGTGCCGGTCATTCCGCTCGGGCCGGAGGCCCCAGCCGGACGACACAACGAATGCCCCCAAACGCGACGCTCCGATACCCGAAGCACCTGGAGTTGGAACCCGATGAGTTCCTGAACTTCATTGAGCAGCCGACCTTCACCCGCACTTGGCAGCAACTCCGACTGACGGATGAGGATCTGCTTGCGGTGCAAGTCATGATCTGTGCCGAACCAACCAAAGCCCCGGTGGTGTCGGGAACCGGCCGCCTGCGGAAGCTGCGGTTTGCCCGGGAGGACGCCGGTAAGAGTTCCGGCTTCCGCATCCTGTACGCCTATTTTCCCGCTCACGGCAAGGTGCTGCTGTTCGGCATCTATCCGAAATCCCGCACCGTCACCATTAGCGACGCCCAAGCCAAACAGGCGAAGCAGATTCTCGATGAGATCGAGGACGACTTTTCTCGTCCTCACCTCCCCCAGCAACTCCACCCGGAGGCCTGAAGTGTCCGCCCCCCGGCCGAACCCGCCCGCCATGTCCGACGATCGCCCTGATCTGCCGCCCGCCGACTTCACGTTCGATGACGTGCTGGGCGATCTGCGGCAGTTCCGCGACGACCTGCACGAGCGGCCGGAGTCCGTGCAGGAGAAATACACCTGCCGGCGGTTCGTGATGGAGTTGGAACCTCGGCAGTACGGGCCGGCGGAGGTCAAAGCCGCCCGCCGGATACTAGGGGTGTCGCAACCGATCTTCGCCCAGTTCCTCGGCATGTCCGTCAGCGCCGTCCGGTCGTGGGAGCGGGGGGAGAACGCCCCGGAGGGCGGAGCCTGCCGGTTGATGGACGAGATCACCGCCTCGCCCGACCACTTCAAGGAGCGGTTACGGTCGATGATGAAGCCGAAACCGAAGATCGAGCCGGAACCGGCAGGCTGTTGACCCCCGCCGTCCCGCGGCGATTCCTGCGGCGACCGTTCTCCCGGCGGACGACTGACCGCCCGCCCGTCAGCCGCCGCGAAGCCGTTTGCGGCCGGGGAGCGGCGGGACGGGTGCGGTCGGGCGTGCGATTCGGCACCATCGGTGAACTTCACCCCGCCCCAGTGTCCGATTGGAGTCCTCCGTGCGTCCCGCTGTTGCCCTGTCCCTGCTCGCCGTTGCCGTCGGAACCGCCGGGTGCGGGCCGGGTGCGGGCCGGGGGAGGAACCGGCCGCCGTCGTGCCGGCGGAGCCGGTCACCCCAACAGAAGCACCGTTCGACCGAGAGTCGTTCGCCGCAGGACTGGCGATGGTGCGGATCGACACCGATGATCTGCCCAACGGTTCGGAAGCCCCCTGGGAGGAAGTACCCGGCGGTTTGGCGAGCTTAGACGCATCGCTACGGTTCACCGCATCGCCGGCGACTCACCTTGAGAACGTCGCCAGCGTGACCGGCGACGTGACGACATCGGACAGTATCGTAGAGGCGGTGACGTTCTCGCGGACGGAAGAGGGCAAGTTCGGAGGCCGGGCGGTAGTCGCGGTGCAGAGCATCCAAGACTCCTTTGACGAGTTGGATCGTGCTCAAAACTACAACCTCCCCCGGGACGAAGAACGGAGAAAGGCGCTGCTTCGCGTGCCTGCCGGCACGAAACTCGGATGGAAGTTCACGCCGAAGGCAGTAACCCTCACCGACGGCACGAATGTTGTCTGGCCCGAATGATTCTTGGGGGTGAGGCGCAGATAGCCCCCCGCCCGTCAGCCGCCGCGAATCTGGTCGGCCGGGGCGAGTGTCGTCGGGAAGTCGTCCGGGTGGTCCAGCCGGTCGCGGTTCGCGGCCCGCCAGTCCGCGGCTTCCCGGATCACCTCGCCCAACGTCGGCCAGCGTGCGGCGCCAACCCACGCGGGAGACCCGTCCACCTGCCCGGGGTTCGGCCAGCCGTACTGGTGCCGGTGGTGGGCGTCGGCGTGCCCCGGGTAGGGATGGGCGTCGTCGTAGCGGAACAGGCTGCCCGCGTGCTGCACGGAGACATGGTAGGAATACCGCACCGTCCGCACGAACGGGATGTCGCCCTCGCCGCTGTATTCCAGCCGCTTCCACACTTTCACGACGATCCGGCCGGCGCAGCCGATCTCCCCGGCGAGTTCCAGGAACGGGCCGAAGTCGAGGAACGCGAGCGTGTCGCCGTTCACGAAGCCCTCAGTGCGGAACTGCTCCAACACGGTTTCATGGACGCTGACGTAGCGGTCCAATCGGCAGGGGCCGTGCCGGTCGGCGTTGGCCGCGGGCGATTGGGCGTCAGCCGGCGGCGTGGAGTCGGTCCCGGGCATCCAGCAGCATCATCCAGCGGTTGAGCGGTTCCGTTTCGACCCGCTGACCGGCCCGAACCTGCCGGAGCATAGCAGCGGACGGCAGTTCATATTCCGCCTCAAACGCGGCGATTCGTTGTTCCACAGCGACGACCTGCCCGTTCAGCGGCTGATGCCGGTTCGCCGCGAAGGCGGTCAAGGCGTCGCGGCGTTGTGCCTCACCCATGCCGGCGAGCTGGGACAGCGGGAGACTGCGGACGGTCATGGCGGGGTTGCGGCGGGACGGGGACGGACGGGGACGGACGGGGACGGACGGGGACGGACGGGGACGGACGGACATCTTACGACACGGCGGATCACGACGGGATGCCAAATCGCCCACCGCGCCGTGCGGGGAACCGTCGGGCGTGGTTCAGGGACCGTTCGTCCGTACACTGCCGTCGGTATTTCGTGAGCGTGCCGGGTGCGGGCTGATCCCCCCGGGCCGGTCGCCGCGGCGGCGGAGCATCCCCCCGCCCCGCGGCACCGGCCCCCCGGCTTCACACCCGGGGATGCGACGTGAGCGGTACGACCGATGACATCGTGCGGGCGGAGTTCGCCCGGCTGGCCGAACACTTCCGGGCCGCAAAGACCGACCTCGGAACGGTGCCGATGGTCGCGGCGTGCGGGCGTTCGGACCCGGCGGCGGATTTCGCGGGACAACCCGACCCGATCGTGCTGGCGTCGCTTGCCCTCCCGCCGGACCCGTCAGCCGCGCCGACGCTGCGGAGGCCGCACGGCGGAGCGCCGGAGCCGGCCCCGCCGCGGTGTCACGGGCTGCCGCCGGTCGTCGGCTCGTCCCGCGGCCGTTCTGGCACGTTCTGCTATGCGGGGGCCGCGTCCGACCGGTGGCTGACGCACACCTGCGGCGACGGGTTCCGGCTGGTCCACCACCTCGCCACCGCTGGCCGGCTGCTGGCGGACTTCCGGCACGCGGTCCCCGGTGGGGAGAAGCGGCGTTGGGGTCAGTTCCGGCGAGAAGTGCTGTTCGCCGGGGCGAAGTGGAAGGCCGGGTACACCTTCACCGTAGGAGACGTTCATGCCGCCGGGGAGGCCGGGCGGGGGATGATGATGGAGTTGGGGGAGGCGGAGGCGGCGTTTGCGTGGGTGCTGGCCGTGTGGGAACTGGCAACCTTCCGGAAGCCGGCCGGACCGACCGTGCCGCCCGCGATGCGGCCCCGGGTGCGGTCGTTCCGGTCGCCAACAGAGACGCGGCGACCGTTCACGGGGGATCGGCGGATCGACGTTCTGGACGGGCTGACGGACCCGGCCGCGTTGGACGACGGCCCGAACGGGAGCGACCGCGGGCGGTGGTGGTTCGTGACGGTGCCGGACTTCCTGCTCGCCGCGGCGTGGGCGGCCCGGGAACTGTCCGGCGTACCGCACGCCCCGCCGCCCGCCGCGGCCCCGTCGGTCGTCCTGCCGGCGGCCTCCGCCGTCCCGCGGTGGGCGAAGCGGTTGCGAGAGGTGCGGGAGGACATCCGCGACCTAAAGCGACGGCACGCGGTTCCGCCGATTTCAACGGTGCTGATCCAACGTGACGACCCGCGGGTCAAGCCGCACACCCCGCCGGACCCGTCGCGGAACCTGATCCTCGCCCAGAACGGGGACGACACCCGCCCGCCGCACGGGTGGGTCCGGCTGGACGGCGACGGCGAGCTATGCCTCGGGGCTGGCAAACTCAAGGCGTACATCGGGCAGTCTCCCGTCGGTCGCGGCGAACCGGAACGGCGGACCGGGGTGGAAGTGCATCGAGCGATCTCCGCCGCCGTCCCGCCGGATCGGGCGTCGGCGGAGCGGTTCGGGGTGTTGCCCGCCGGCAACGGGCCGGCGATCTACGAAGCAGCCCACGCCGCCGCGGTTGATGCACTCCGATCGCTGGCCCCGCTGCTGGACGAAGCGGGTGAGCAGTTGGCGTCGGCTCCCGCCGACGTGCGGGCGGGAGTCTTTCACACCGTCGGGCCAGACATCTACGAACACGCAGACGGCCGCTGCCTGTTCCTGTGGGCGGCGTTCGACCTTGCCCTGCGGGGGGCGGCCGACCCGGAACTGTGGGGCTGGCGTCAACGGGCCTACGACGGCGGCCGGCTGGTCGTCCCCGAACCGGAGTGGGCGAGCGTCGAGTCGGACTATGCGTTTCTCACCGTGGACCTGACGCCGCCCGGCTGGTGGTACGTCAGGCTGCCGGACCTGTTCACCGCGTCCCTCGCCGCGTTGGACCTGCTGGCGGACCGCGGAGAAGCCGCCCCGCCGCCGCCGACCCCGCCGATCGCCCTGCCGGCGGCGGTCCCGTCTGCGGACACCGTCCCGCGGTGGGTGCGGCAGATGCGGGACGTGCGGGACCGGATGCGGGAGGCGGCCCGGCGGGCGGCCGTTCCGCCGGTGCCGGCGGTGATGATCGAGGACGAGCCGGACGCCCCCGGCCCGGCGTCCCCGCACCCGGCGGACTGTGCAATCCTCACCCGACCCCGGGGTTCGTGGGACACCCCGCACGCTTGGACCCGCATTGACGATGAGGGGGAACTGACCGTCGGTCCCGACGAACGGGCGTGGGTGACGCCCTCCCATGGGCACCGGCCGGTGCCGGGAGCCGATCCCCCGGCGTGGGAGCCGACGGCGGCGCGGGTCTACCGCGGCGTCCATGCCGCACTGCCGCCGGACCGGGGGCTGGCGGAGCGACATCGGGCGTTTCTGCGGGGCGAGCCGGACCCGATCCCGGCACGGGCGGAGCGTGTCGAATCCGAACGACTGGACCGTGAACACCGGGCCGCGTTCGAGGCGGTGCGAGCGTTCGTGCCGCTGCTGGACGAAGCCGGCCGCGTGCTGGCCGCCGCCCCCGCGGCGGTGCGGTCCGCGACCTTCGCCACCGTCGGGCCGGACCTGTACGACGACGCCCGGCCGTACCGCCGGCGGTTCCTGTGGGCGGTCTACGACCTCGCCGTCGGGATGCGGGACGAAGCGTTCCTGTGCGCCCGGCGATGGCGGGCGGTGGGGATCGACGGTGGGTGCGGCCGTTACCCGGAGGAAACGTGGAAGGCGGACCGGGCACGGGTGGAAGACCGGGCGAAGACCGACCCGCCGCTGCCCTACCGCTGGCCGGGGTGGTTCTATATTGAGGTGCCGGACTTGTTCGGAGCCTGTATCGCCGCCGCGGACCTGCTGGCGGAGCGGGGAGTCGGAATCGACATCGCTGCCGAAGTTGCCCCCCGGGCGGAACCGCCGGAAGTACCCCTGACGCCGTGGCTGACAGCCGAAGATGCCGGGCGTGCGTTGGGGATCGGCAAGGACGCCCTGCGGCTGGGTCGGCGGGAGGGGCGATACCGCTTTGTCGCGGACAACGGCAAGAACGGTCGGGCGAAGCGGTTTCGGATGCCCCTGCGGTGCGTCACCAACCAAACGCTGCGGCGGGAACTGGCCGACGGGGGAGAGTGAGCCGCCGCAAACGCGGGAGGAACGCGGGAGCAATCACACGACGGCGGGAGATAACGCGGGAGCCGGCTCATATACGCCGCCGCGGGTCTATCGGGGCGACCGCTGATCGGCAGACTGCCCCCGCACGCCGCCGGCACTACTACCGATCGGCCCCCGCCCCCCGCTTCACACCCCCCCCGCATTTAGAACCGCCCCGATGTCCAATCGCTCCAACGGCAAGACCAAGAACGCTCCCAAGTCCGGCACGCCCGGCACGGCGATCGAGCCGCACGTCTTATATCCCCTGCCGGAGTTCATGCGGCGGACCGGCTGGGGCCGGCACGCGGTGCGGACCGCTAGTGCGTCCGGCGGCTATCTCTAGCGCGGCGGTTGCGGGGTGCGTAGGCTTTGCGGCGTCTTTCTCCGCCGAGCCGCCGCCGTGTCCGTCGCCTATTCCAAAGAGTTTCGCCGGGACGTCTTGGTCGCCTGCGACGCCGGAGAGGGCACGCGGGCGGTCGCGCTGCGGTTCGACTGCTCCGAGAGCTGGGTCCGCCGGATCAAGCAGGACCGCCGCGAGACCGGCAAGCTGGCTCCGGCCACGACCCGCAACCGCACGCCGACCTGGCACGCTTGGGCCGGCTGGCTGAAGGCGAAGAGCGCCGACCGTCCCGACGCCTACCTGCGGGAACTCAAAGCCGAACTGAAGGCCGAACGCGGGATCGAAGCCAGCGAGGGGCTGATCGCCCGAGCTCTCAAAGGGCTGGGGATCACGCGTAAAAAAAGACGCTGATCGCCGCCGAACGCGAGCGGCCCGACGTAGCCGACGCCCGCGAGCGATGGGCGGCTTGGCTTAAGACCCTCGATCCCGACCGGCTCGTGTTCCTCGACGAGACCTGGGCCAAGGACAACATGACCCGCACGCACGGCCGCTGCCCGCGGGGGACGCGGCTGTACGAAGGCGTCCCTTGCCGGCGATGGACGACCACGACGTTCTTGGGGGCGATGCGGGCGAGCGGGTTCGTGGCTCCGCTGTGCGTGGACGGGCCGATCAACGGACCGGTGTTTCTGGCCTGGGTCCGGCAGCATCTGTGCCGGACGCTGAAGCCGGGCGACGTGGTGGTGATGGACAACCTGTCGGCCCACAAGGTGCGGGGCGTGCGGGAGGCGATCGAAGCGGTCGGGGCGACGGTGGCGTACCTGCCGGCCTACAGCCCGGACTTCAACCCAATCGAACTGGCGTTCTCCAAGTTCAAGAAGCTGCTGCGAGACGGGGCCGCCCGCACCGTCGACCGGCTGTGGGAACTCTGCGGACAGGTGCTCGACCTGTTCCCGCCCGCGCAATGCCGGAACTATCTCCGCCACTGCGGCTACCGCTAGAGTTATTTATCGGACGCACTAAGGCGAACGGACTGACCGTCCGCTACACCGCGAACCGCGGCTACGTCCACGGCAAGGACTTCATCCAATACGTCTTGGACGGGTCCGCCGGCGGCACGCCTGCCCCCTGACCCCCGGGAACCCGACGTTCCCGGCACTCTGACGGCCCGCCGATCGGCGGGCGTTCCCCCCTGCTCAAACGGCCGCCGCGGCGGTCGCCGCCCCCGGTCTGCGCTTGCGAAAGCGGCCCCGGGGGAGGTGCCCCCGGGGCCGTTACGTTCACGCCCGCCGGTCGCACGGCGGACTCTCGTTCACACACCCGCAGTGTCTGCGATGCCCGCCCGTAAATCTACCTCCCGCGGTCGCCGCGGTCCCGATAAAGAGGAAATCAAAGCCGCCGCCGCCGGCCGGTGGGTCGACCTGCTGCCGGCCCTCGCCGGACTGCCCGCCGATTTGCTGGACGGCAAGCCGCACCCGTGCCCGTGGTGCGGGGAAGGGACGGACCGCTTCCGCTTGATCGACGCCGCGGACGGGGCCGTGCGGTGCAACGTCTGCCTGCCCGACCAGTGCGGCGACGGATTCGCCGCGGTGATGAAGGCGACCGGATGCGACTTCAATACCGCCCTGCGGATGGTCGCGGATGAGTTGCACCTCCCGACCGATGACGGGCCGGCCGGTGACGTGGAAGCGGTTTCCACGGGACGACGGGAAGGTGATTCCCGTCAGCGCGTCGGCACCGACGGTCGCACACCGGAGCGCGCAGACCCCGGCCCCCCGCACGACCGCGCCGCACCCGACGGCCGAGGCCGCGGTGCGGGCCGCGTCCGTCCCGTTCGGCAAACCGCCGCACGTTCGGCACGAATACCGCGACGCCGGCGGGGAGGCGGTCGGGCTGGTTCTGCGGTGGCGACTGCCGACTGGCGGCAAGGCGATTCGCCAAGCCTCCCGCCGCGGCGACGGGTGGGCGAACGGGGCGATGAACGCTCCCCGCCCGCTGTACCGGCTGCCGGAACTGCTGGGTTCCGACCCGTCCGGCGATCCGGCCGAACCCGTGTTCCTGGTCGAAGGGGAGAAGGCCGCGGACGCACTGGCGTCGGTCGGTCTGAGGGTGACGACCTCCCCGGGCGGTTCGTCCGCGTGGCGGAAGGCGGACTGGTCGCCGCTGGCCGGGCGAGCGGCGACGATCTGGCCTGACGCCGACGAACCCGGGGCGAAGTACGCCGCGAACGTCGCCGGGTTGTTAGCGACGCTGGACCCTCCGGCGACGGTGCGGCTGCTGGACCCGGCCGGGCTGTGGGACGGGGAGGATAAGATGCCGGCGGGGTGGGACGCAGCCGACTTTATCGACGCCCACGACGCGACGGAGCCGGAGACGTTGAAGGCCCGCGTACTCGCCGCGGCGAACACTGCTCCCGTCGGCGTTACCCGAAACCGCAGAAACGCACCGGACGGCGGCGGTTTTGGGGACCGGCCGACCGGGTTCGTCCCGTTCCCGCTGGCGTCGCTGCCGGAGCCGGTGCGAAGCTACGTCGCGGCTTACGCCAAGGTGATCGGCTGCGAACCCGGCATGGTCGCCGGGCTGCTGCTGGCGTCGCTGGCGTCTGCGGTCGGCAATAGTCGCCGGCTGCGATTGAACAACACCTATAGCGAACCGGCCGTGGTCTGGGTGGCCGGCGTGTGCGAGAGCGGACAGCGGAAAAGCCCGGCGTTGGACGCCGCCCTCGCCGAAGTTCACCGCCGGCAGAAAACGGAACGGCGCCGGTACGCCGAAGCCTTCACCGCGTGGGAGAAAGAACATGCGAAGTGGGAGGCGGAATCCGCCAAGTGGAAGCGAAAACCGGAGGGCGAGCCGCCCGACGAACCGCCGGAGCCGACGTTGCGATCCTACGTCGTGGACGACACCACCATTGAAGCGTTGCGGGATGTTCTGGACGTGAACCCGCGGGGCGTGCTGTCCGCGACGGAGGAACTGGCAGGCTGGTTCGGCATGTTGGACCGCTATGCCAGCAAGGGCGGCGGGGACGGGGCGAAGTGGCTGGCGATGCACGGCGGGCGGCCGGTCCGCATCGACCGGCGAACCGGCCCGAAGAAGTTCACTTATATCCCCCGGGCGAGCGTGAGCCTGTGCGGGACCGTGCAGCCGGGGACGCTCAAACGGCTGCTGACGACCGACCATCTGGAAAGCGGGCTGGTCGCCCGCTGGCTGTTCGTCTGGCCCCCGCGTCGGCCGTTGACGTGGCGGGAGGGCGACGTGCCGACGGTGGTGCGGGACCGGCTGGGGTCGGTCGTGCAAGCCCTGTACGAGTTGCCCATGGTCCCCGACCGCGACGGCGACCCGGCCCCGGTCGAGGTGCCGCTGACGACCGACGGGAAAGCGGACTATATTCGATTCTTCAACGCCAACGGGGCGGAGATGACGAACGCCCGCGGGGACGAGGCCGCTAGTTTCAGCAAGGCCGCCGCCTACGCCGCCCGCTTCGCGTTGATCGTCCACCTGGTGCGGGAGGCCGCCGGCGACCCGACATTGGAGCATCCGGCCGGGCGAGACGGCCCCGGCGACCCGGGGGCCACGGACGCCGCCAGCGTGAACGCCGGCGTGACGATGGCCGAATGGTTCAAAGGCGAATCGTCCCGCGTGCTGGCGATGCTGCGAGAGGCGGAAGGCGAAGCCGGCCGGCGGGAACTGGCGGAGTGGGTCGGCGCCGCCCGCGACGGCGCCGTCACCGCCCGCGACCTCGCCAAAGCCCGCCGGCACATCTACGGGGGCGACAGCGGCAAGGCGGAGCGGGCGTTGCGAGACTTGGCGAAAGCCGGATTCGGCCGGTTCGTGCCCCGCCCGCCCGGCCCCCGCGGCGGTCGTCCGACGGAAGACTTCACGCTGTACGGCGCCGGCGGAGCCGAGACCTTGCAACCCGAAACCCCCGTTCGCCAAGCGGAACAGGTGGTTTCGGGTAATGCCGACCCGGCCGCAGTCTCGAACGACGCTGGCGATGACGACGGGGAGGTAGGCGAATGGTCCGCTTGAAAGATGACGCCCCTCATCACGATATCCCGGACGCCGCTGCCCTGTTGGCGGAAGCTGGTCGGTCCGGGCTGCTGGTCTTGCGGGAGGGGGACCGGCTGCGAATCCGCGGCCCGGTCCTCGCCGCCGCTCTCGCCCGTCGGTTGCTGGCGGACAAGCCCGCGGTGCTGGCCGCGTTGGACGCCCGCGACGACCCCCTCCCTCGCCGGCACCGTTGGAACCGCCCGCCGAACGAATGGTGTCCCTACGGACACCCGATCGGTTGGGTGAGCTTGTCCGGTTCGCACCTGATCTGCGCGACCTGCCATCCGCCCGCCTCGCCCAGCATCGTCGCCTGCCGCGTGGGCGAGCCGCAACGGCCGTAGGAAAAACGACCGTCGAAATGTCCCGCAGCGCGCATCCGCCGGGGGCGTGGTCTGCGAGCCGGACCCCCGGGAGAAAACGACCCGCCCCCCCATCCGCCCCTCCCGAACGGCCGTCGCCCGGGACGGGTCCGGCCGGGTGGACCTGCCGCCCGGCGGCGACCGATGGACGTTCGGCGGGGGACACCCGGCCGCCCCGATGTTTCCCGGCGGACCGCGTTGGGTTGGCGGCGGACCGTTCGGACCCCACACTTCCCCCCGCCCGCGTCGTAAACTACCCACCGCGCTCCCCCGCCCGCCGTTCCCCTAAAGGTCGCCGCCATGCCGAAACGCACCCACCGCACCGCCGCCGTGATCGACGGGTTCCTGTACGGGGCCGGCAGCGTCGGCGACCTCGCCGGTGCCCGCCTGCCGCCGGCGGGACCAATCCGCCCGTCCGGCGGGTTCGCCGCCGACGCCGCCGCCTTCCGCCGCGACGCCCACAAGCTGGCCGGGGACGGCCGCCGGGCGGTCCGCAAAGTGATCCCCGCGGACGTGCTCGCCCGCGTCCACGCCGACGCATGAGCGGCGGGGTTGACCGGCAGGACGGAGGGGCCGCGGTCGGAGAAGACGGTCCGCTTCCGGCACCGGAAGATTCCCCGCCCGGCACCGGCCTGACGACCGCCGATCCCTCGCCGCCGGTCGGGGCGCTGTCCGATCCCGTCCGCCCGGTCGTGGAGCCGACGCCGGAAGCGGCGGGAATGGCCGTCCGGCAGGAACGCCGGATGATGGCGGTGTCCGCCAGCTACGAGGGGCCGCTGCCGCCCCCGAAATACGTCGCGGGTTACGAGGAGGTGCTGCCGGGGGCCGCGGAACGGCTGTTCAAGCAGATCGAGGTCGAGCAGAAGCACCGGCACAAGCTCGAAATGCTGGAAGCGAACCGGCGGCGGGACGCCTCGCAGACGCAGAATACCGTCGCCCTGCGAGCACAGCCGTTCGCGTTCGGGGCGTTCAGTATCGCGGCGGCGTCCGGCGTCGGGCTGGCCTTCGCCGGGATGCCCGGCCCCGGCGCCGCGGCGATCTTGGGGGCGATCGGACTGGGGGCCGCCACCTTTCTGTCGAAGGGCCGAGTTCGGTGGAAGGGCCTGACATCGCCGTCCAAACGCGATGGGGCGACGGCCGACGGTGCGGAAGAAGAGGACGCCGGCTGAACCTCGCCACCCCGCTCGGTTGCACTGCTGGCCCCGCACCCGCATCCTTCCCCGCCCCACCCGACGGAGCGTGACGTGGCGAAGGCGAAGCGGACAGACGCGAACGGCGACGCCCCCGGCGACGGCCCGATGACGCTGCGCACGATGGAGGGCTGGCTGTGGGACGCCGCGTGCAGCATCCGCGGGGCGATGGACGCCCCCAAGTTCAAGGACTACATCCTGCCGCTGGTCTTCTACAAGCGGCTGTCGGACGTGTACGACGACCACCTCGCCGAACACATCGAGGACTACGGCAGTGAAGACGACGCCCGGCAGATGATCGGCTGGGACCACGCCGACGCCTTGAAAACCGGGCGCATCCCATCGTGCGGTTCTACGTCCCCACGAAGTACCGCTGGGAGAAGATCGCGGAGCGCCCCGTCGGCAAGTTGGGAGAGTTCCTCACCGACGCCATGCAGGCGACCGCGAAGGCCAACCCGGAGTTGGAGGGCACGCTGGACGTGATCGACTACGCCGCCACGCAGGCCGGCAGCCGCATTCTGGACGAGGACGCCCTCTCGAACCTGATCGGGGAGATCGACAAGCACCGGCTGGGCCTGCACGACGCCAGCCCGGACCTGCTGGGCCACGCCTACGAATACCTGCTGCGAAAGTTCGCCGAAGGGGCCGGGCAGAGCGCGGGAGAGTTCTACACCCCAATGGAGGTCGGCACGCTCATCGCCCGCCTGCTGGACCCCCGCCCGCTGACCACCGCCCACGACCCGGCCTGCGGGTCGGCCGGGCTGCTCCTCAAACTGCACGAGACGTTCCGCGAACGCCACCCGGACGAGGCGACCAAAGCCCCCAAGCTGTACGGGCAGGAACGCATCCCCGCCACCTTCGCCTTGGCGAAGATGAACATGATTTTGCACGGGCTGGTGCTCGCCGGGGAGAACGAACGCGGCAGCCACATCGCCGTCGGCGACACCCTGCGCTCGCCTCAGTTCGCCACCGAGGGCGGGGGCCTGAAGCGGTTCGATTACGTCGTCGCCAACCCGATGTGGAACCAGCCCGGGTACGACGTCGGGTTCTACGACGGCGACGGCTACGACCGCTTCGGGCGGGGCATCCTGAACGAGGGGTCGGCGGATTGGGGCTGGCTGCAACACATGCTCGCCTGCCTGAACGACGCCGGGAAGGCCGCGGTTGTGATGGACACCGGCGCCGTCAGCCGCGGCAGCGGGTCCCAAAACCGCGACAAGGAGCGGGACGTGCGGCAGAAGTTCGTGGAGGACGACCTGATCGAGGGCGTCGTCCTGCTGCCCGAAAACCTGTTCTACAACACACCGTCGCCCGGCGTGATCCTGCTGCTGAACCGGGACAAACCGGCGGACCGGGCGGGGGAGGTGCTATTGATCCACGCCGCGGCCTTCGCCGAAAAGGTCGGCCCGAAGAACCGCCTGACCGACGCCGGCATCGAAACGATCGCCGACGCTTGGGAAGCGTGGGAGGACCGCGACGGGCTGTGTGCGGTGGTGGACCGGGAGCGGATCGAAGCCGCCGACTACAACCTGATCCCGTCGCAGTTCGTGAAAACCGGCGTGGACGTGGAGCACCGCCCGCTACCGGACATCCTCGCCGACATCCAAGCCGCGAAGGCCGACCGGGAAGCGGCGGACGAACGGTTGGAAGAGGTGCTGGCGAGTCTGGGCGTGGCAACCGGTAGCGTCGCCTGATGGCGGCGGACGACCTACGGAACGGCTGGCGGCGGCAGCCGCTATTGGAAGCGTTCGCCGCCACCCGGAAGCCGCGGGGGCTGAAATATGACGAAGTGCCCGCGATCCCGTTCATTCCGATGGCGATGGTGCCGGAGGGGCGGACATACTTCAGCGAGTTCATCCCGAAGACGGCGGCCGAACTGACGAGCGGGACGTATTTCGAGGCGGGGGACGTATTGATCCCGAAGATCACCCCGTCGTTCGAGAACGGGAAGCAGGGCATCCCCCGCGATCTGCCGACGCCGTTCGGGTTGGCGACCACCGAAGTCATCCCGCTGCACGGGATCGAGGGGCGGGGCTGCACTGAGTTTCTATTCTATTACCTCTTGAACGGCAGCGTGCGGAACCTGCTGGCGAGCCGGATGGAGGGGTCCACCGGCCGGCAGCGACTTCCGAAGGATGTCTTATTAGGCCACGTCATGCCCGTCCCGCCCCTGCCTGAGCAGCGGGCGATCGCGGCGGCGCTGTCGGCGGTGCGAACCGCGGCGGCGGCCCGCCGCCGCGAAGCCGACGCCGAACGCGAGCGGAAGTTGTACGCAATGCACGACCTGTTCGACGCCGCGGCGACGCTGGCGGAACGTGGTGTGTCCTCCCATCGCACCGTCACGTTGGATGATGAAACGCTGTTTTCATTCGAGAACGGTTTATGGAAGGGGAAGCGGGATCCGATGACGGACTGTGCGGTCGTCCGCAACACGAACTTCGGACCGGACGGCCGGATCGACTTTTCCGACGTGGCGGTGATCCCCGTCGAAGCTCGGCATATCGAGCGAAAGCGGCTGCGGCCCGGCGATATCGTCATCGAACGGTCCGGGGGCGGGCCGAAGCAGCCGGTCGGTCGCGTCGTGATGTTCGAGGGGGACGGCACGTTCTGCTTTAGTAACTTCACCAGCCGGCTGCGGGTCGAAGACCGCGACCGGGTGGAGCCGGACTATCTGTTGTTCTGGCTGCTGGACTTCCACCTATCGGGTCAGACCCGGCGACTTCAACGGCGGACGACCGGCATTCGCAATCTGGCGTTTCACGACTACCGGCAGATCGCCGTTCCGCTGCCGCCCGTCGAACGGCAACGGCAGATCACCGCGGCACTGCGGGCGATGGAGGCGGTGGAGCTATCCCTCACCCACGCAGCCGACCTGCACGACGAACTGTTCCACGCCCTGCTGGAGGAACTGATGGGCGGTCGGCTGTCGGCGGCGGCGCTGATCCCGCACACTGACCGGCCCGGCTGACGCCCCTTTACCCATAACCCGAAACCCCGCCCGGCGATGAGCGAACACGCCGCCGTCCGCGACCCGCTGATCCGCTACGCCGCGGCCGAAGGCTGGGAGCCGCTGCCGACCGGCCGGGCCACCGAACTGCGGGGCGGGCCGGGCGGGCGGTTCTTCACGCAGACCCTCACGAACCAGCTCCTCCGGCTGAACCCCGGCGTGCTGGACGCTGGCCGGGCCGCGGAGGTCGTCCGCAAACTGAACCTGTTGCCGGCCACCATCGAGGGCAACCGCGACGCCCTGGCGTGGCTGCGGGGCGAGAACACCGTGTTCGTGCCGGGGGCCGGCGGCGGGCGGGAGCGGGCCGTCACGCTGATCGACTTCGACCGCCCGGACCGCAACGAGTTCCACGTCACCGCGGAGTGGACGCAGACGAACGGCCCGCTGAAGAACCGGGCGGACGCGGCGCTGCTCATCAACGGCATCCCCGTGTCGGTCGCGGAAACGAAGTCCGCCCACAAGCCGCACGGGCTGGAAGAGGGCATGACGCAGATTCGCCGCTACCACACCGAAATCCCGGACCTGTTCGCCAGCAGCCAGTTGTTCGAGGTGACGGAACTGCTGGGGTTCTATTACGGCGGCAGTTGGGCGACGACCCGCCGCGGCGTGCTGAACTGGCGGGACGAGATGCCGGCGTCGGAGGGTGAAGGCGGGGGGCATCGTTCGTTCGAGCGGAAGGTGCGGACGTTCTTCGAGCGGGGCCGATTCCTGCGGGTGCTGCGAGACTACGTCGTCTTCCTCACCAAAGACGACCGGCTGACGAAGTTCGTCCTGCGGCAGCACCAGAGCCGGGCGGTCGAGAAGGTGCTGGACCGCGTGCGGGAGCCGCACAAGCGGCGGGGGCTGGTGTGGCACACGCAGGGCAGCGGCAAAACGCTGACGATGGTGACCGTGGCGAACCGCCTGCTGAAGGGCGCCGCCGGCACCAAACCGACCGTCCTGATGCTGGTGGACCGGACGGAGTTGGAGGCGAACCTGTTCAAGAGCATCGAGGCCCACGGCATCGGCACTGTCGAGGTGGCGCAGAGTAAACGCGACCTGATGCGGCTGCTGCGGGGCGGGTATCGGGGGCTAATCGTGTCGATGATCCACAAGTTCGACGGGGCGGACGCGGACGCCAACGCCCGGGAGGACGTGATCGTGCTGGTGGACGAGGCCCACCGCACCACCGGCGGCGACTTGGGGAACTTTCTGCTCGCCGCCGTCCCGAACGCCACGCTGATCGGGTTCACCGGCACGCCCATTGACCGGCTGTATCGGGGCGAAGGGACGTTCAAGGTGTTCGGCGGGGACGACGCCCCGCGGGGCTACCTGGACAAGTACGGCATCGCGGAGAGCGTCGCCGACGGCACCACCGTGAAGCTGAACTACGCCGTCGCCCCCGCCCGCGTGCGGGTACTGGACCGGGAGACGCTGGACGAAGAGTTCTTGAAGCGGGCCGACGCGGAGGGGCTGGCGGACGTGGAGGAACTGAACGCGGTGCTGGACCGGGCGGTGAAGTTGAAGGAGGTGCTGATGGCCCCCTCCCGCATGGCCGCGGTCGCCGAACACGCCGCCCGGCACTTCCGCGAGAACGTGGAGCCGATGGGGTTCAAGGCGTTCCTGGTGGCCGTGGACCGCACCGCCTGCTGTCTCTATAAACAAGAACTGGATAAGCACCTCCCGCCGGAGTGGAGCGCGGTCGTCATCAGTTCCGCCCCGAACGACGACGCCCTGCTGAAGCGGCGCCACCTGTCGTCGGCCGACGAGAAGGCGTTGCGGACGGAGTTCGTCAAGCCGGACGGGCTGCCGAAGGTGCTGATCGTCACCGAAAAGCTGCTGACCGGGTTCGACGCCCCGCTGCTGTACGCGATGTACTTGGACAAGCCGATGCGGGACCACGTCCTGCTGCAAGCGATCGCCCGGGTGAACCGCCCCTACACCGACGAGGGCGGGAACGAAAAGCCGTGCGGGTTCGTGCTGGACTACATCGGCATCTTCGAGGATTTAGAGAAGGCCCTCGCCTTCGACGCGGACGAGGTGGGGTCGGTGATTCAGAACATCGACGACCTGCGGGGGCTGTTCCGCACGATGATGGCGGAGCAGGCCCCCGAACACCTGATCCTCCCCGACCCCTACGACGACCGCGACGCGGAGCGGGCGATCCTGAAGTACGGCCGGCGGGCAGACCGGGAGGCGTTCTATAAGTTCTTCAAACAGGTGCAGGCGGTTTACGATATACTCTCCCCGGACGCCGCCCTGCGGCCGTACATCGACGACTACGGCCGGCTGGCGAAGCTGTACCTGCTGGTGCGGAAAGCGTACCGCACCGGGCCGGACTACACCGACCGGGAGTTCGCCGCGAAAACGCGAACGATGTTGCGGGAGAGCTTCGACCTCACCACGCTGGAACCGCCGGGGGCCATCCACACGCTGGGGGCGGCGGAGTTGGAGGCGTTGAAGCGGGGCGCCGGGTCCGGGGAGGCGAAAGTGCTGAACCTGCGGAAGGCGATCGCCGACGCGGTGCGGAAGGACGCCGCGACGCAGCCGTTCCTGGTGCCAATCGGCGAGCGGGCGGAGGCGTTGGCAGAGCGGTACGAGGACCGGCAAATCACGACGCAACAGGCATTGGACGGATTCCACGACCTCGCCGAAGCGGCCGTGAATGGGAAGGCAGAGCGAGAGCAGTTAGGGCTGAATGCGAACGAACACGCGATCCTATTGGCCCTGCGGCCGCCCCCTGGCGAAAACGACGGCGGCGACACACCGGCCCCGGACGCGGCCCGCCGGCTGAACGGGTTGTTCGAGCAGTTTCCCGATCATCGGTGGGATTCCGGTCAGCAGGCCAAGCTGCGGGCGCAGCTATACCGGGCACTGCGGGACGTGGTGGGACCGAAGGCTATTATCCAAACCGCCAATACGCTGCTGAAGCTGGACCGGGTTTGACGCCGTCTCCCCGAACACCGTCCCACCGACCGAAGCCCGCCCGCCGCACCGCCGGGGCCGCCGGCTGGCGGGACGCGAACGAACTGCGGTGGGCGGTCCGCCACTGGGCCGCCCGGGTCGGGGTGCCGACGCCGTCGATCCACGTTCGGGCGATGCGGACAAAGTGGGCGAGTATGTCGTCTGCCGGCCGGGTGACGCTGGACGCCGGCCTGCTGAAGCTGCCGCGAGAGTTGGGCGAGTACGTCATCGTCCACGAACTGGTGCATCGGCTGGTGCCGAACCACGGGCGGGTGTTCAAGGCGTTCCTGCTGGCCTACATGCCCGATTGGGAGCGGCGACACGACCGGCTGCGGACGATCGCGGTGCGGGGGCGATAGGCCCCGGCGGGCACCGCCGCCCGGACGCTGTCACGCCAGCGTCCGGCCGATACCTTGACGCACGTTCACAACCCTCGTGTTCTGCCCCCCCCCCCTTCCGACATGCCCGTCGCCGCCAGACCGATCGCCGTCGCCCTGATGAAGCGGGACGGCCGCCCGTACTGGGAGGCGCAATGGGTCGACCCAAAAACCGGCCGCAAGCGGACGAAGTCCACCGGGCAGAAGATTCGGCGGGAGGCCGAACGCTGGGTCGGGCGGTTCAAGAAGGAACTGGTCGCCGGTGCCGACGGCCCGGGGCGGGTGACGTGGGCGGCGTTCGTCGCCCGGCTCGAACGCGACTTCCTGCCGGACAAACGACCGGCGACTGTCGCCCGCTACCGCACGACCGTGGCAGCGGTTGAGCGACACCTCAACCCGCTGCTGCTGACCGCCGTAGACGCCGAAGCGGTCGGCCGGTTGAAGGCCGCCATGCGTGCCGCCGGCAACGCCGACGCGACGGTTGCCAGTTACCTGCGGCACCTCAAGGCGGCACTGCGGTGGGCGTACAAGATCGGACTGCTCGCCGACGCCCCGACCGTGGACGTGCCGGCGACCGAAGCCGCCGCCAAGGGCCGCCCGCTGACCGACGCGGAGTTCGCCCGCCTGCTGGCCGCCGTGCCGGGCGTCGTCGGGGAGGATCGGGCCGCCGGTTGGGTTCACCTGCTGCGGGGGCTGTGGCTGTCCGGGCTGCGGATCGGAGAGGCGGTCGGGCTGACGTGGGACGACGCGGCCGGCATTCGGGTCCGGCTGGACGGCAAGTTTCCCGCGGTGTTCATTCCCGGCCGATTGCAGAAGGGGAAGCGGGACACGGTCACGCCGCTGACCCCGGACTTCGCGGCGTTTCTGGCGGACACCCCGGAGCGGGACCGGGCGGGGTTCGTGTTCGCCCCGGAGCCGGCCCCGGGCCGCACCGTCGTCCGGCTGGACTCGGACTGGGTGGGCCGGGTGATCGGCGACATCGGCCGGGCCTGCGGGGTCGAGGTAAAGCCGGGAAAGTGTGCGACCGCCCACGACCTGCGGCGTTCGTTCTGCTTCCGGTGGGCGCAACGGGTGCTGCCGCAACACCTCAAAGCCCTCGCCCGGCACCGGAGCGTGACAACGACGCTGGCGTTCTATGCCGAAGCGGACGCCGGCATGACGGCCGATGCGGTCTGGGCCGCTGTCGCCAGCGCGGTGGTTGCTAACGGATCTGCTAACGCCGGCCCGTCTGATAACACCGCCGCAGCGGGCGAATCAGCCGCCGACCACTGATTCTGTAGTGCCGGAGGTGGGACTCGAACCCACACTCGGGTTTCCCCGAAAAGGATTTTGAATCCTTCGCGTCTGCCATTCCGCCACTCCGGCCGGAGCGCCTCGTTCCCGTCGGACACGGCGCCCGGGGGGCGAGGTTCGCCCACTCTAACCCTTGAATCGTGGGTTTCCAGCCCGGGGGCGTCCGCGGGGGCGTCGCGGGGGGCGGACCGCGGCGGACGTGAACGCGTGCCCACGCGTTCGCGTCCGTCCCCGCCAGGACCGGCAACCAAACGGCAACCGTGACCGCAGCCCCGCGGGGGATGCCGGGGGCGCTGGTCGGCGCCGCGGGGGAGGGCGTCCGCGGCGTCGGCGCCCGTCGCGGCCGTTCGCTCGTCAGGGGAGTCCGGCACGGCCGGGACGGACGCCAGCGCCGCGCTCATGTCCCGCACGCCGGTGTGCGTATCCAGTGTGCGTATCACGTCATCGTCAGCGTGATGCAGGAGCGCCGGGCCAGCGTCATCGCGTCCTTCGGATGCACGCCGCTGTTCGCCAGCGTCCTGATGAAGTGATGCCGCGGGGCGTGCCGATTCGTTCGCGACGGGGCGAAGTCCCGGCCGGCGGCGTCGGCGTGCGGGATGTCGGCGGCGTCGAAGTCGAACGAACGCGGGGTCAAACTCGTCAGTTCCATCGCCCGCAGCCCCGTCAACGCCGCCGTACGGTACAGCAGCGATCGTTGCGGACCGGACAGCCCCGCGGCAGCCGGCCCCGCGACCGTCGCCGTAGGTTCCCGCGAGCCGTTCGTCGTCGCGGGCCAGCCGGCGACGGCGACCCATCCAGCCGAAGGTTCGCTCCACCACCCACCGCCGAGGCAATCGCACGAAGTCCCGCTTCGCCTCCGTGTGCCGGACGATCTCCAGCGGCACGCCCGGCAGGTCGTTCCAGGGGAACTGGTGGAAAGGCCCGTTCCACCTCCCGCCAAAGCCACGGGAACGCTGACGGATGACGGCAGTCGCCACGGATCAGGCAGCTCGGCAGCCGTTGAGCGACGGCCCGGCCCACGCGTCACCGTCGTCGATCAAGCGGCTGCGGGCCGGTCGGTCGCGACGGGTTTGCCTGCGCGACGGGTTTGCCTGCGCGATGGGTTCGCCTGCGAACAGGGCGCCCGCGTCGTCGGCACGTCCCGTCGGGGAGCGGCGGGTACAGTGTGCTTCCCTTTTACCCCCGCGACCTCTCCGTCGCCGCTCCCGGAGACCTGATGACGACCGACGTGACGGGCCGCGACGCCGACGATCTCATGCGGCATTTCAAGCGGTTGATCGCCGTCTGCATCGTCCTCACCGCTCACGACGCCGACGGCGCCCCGGTGCGGTGCTTCTTGAACAAACCGCTGCGGCTCGGGCCGTCCGGATCGCAAGACTTCCTCGTGGAGCGCGAAGACACCTCCGGCGGCAGCGGGGCGAACTTTTTGGTCGAATGGGTGGCCGCCGACCCGGTTAGCGAGCCGGCGTTCGAAGCGGTGATGATCGACCCCCGCGGCGGTCAGGGCATCGCCTTCGTTTGTGCGGAAACTGTCGTGCGGGGACTGTCGTGCGGGAAGTCGCACGGGAAGTCGCACGGGAAGTCGCACGGGAAGTCGTGCGGGAAGTCGCACGGGCTCCGGACGTGCCCGAGCCCCGGCCGGAAGCAGAGTCCGCCGGCGCCGTCGGATCTTGAGCCGTCGCTTGTCGTCGACCGTCGCCCCCTCGTCTTTCTTGAGAGTCGCCCGTGGACCTTTGGTTGATTTTGCGTGACGTGGTCGTGCTGCTGGCCGGCGCGTTGCTGGTCGGCGGGCTGTTCGCCCGTTTCGGACAGAGCCCGATCGTGGGCTATCTGCTGGCCGGCATGGCGCTCGGCGGGCCGGGCGGGCTGGGGGTGGTGACCTCGGAACATGAGATCGAGGCGGTCGCGGAACTCGGCGTCGCCCTGCTGCTGTTCAGCCTCGGACTGGAGTTCTCCGTCGCCCGATTGCGGAAGCTCGGTCCGAAGCCGCTGATCGGCGGGGCGTTGCAGGTCGTGATCACGATCGTGATCGCGGGGGCGGCGGCGTGGTTCTTCACGCCCACGGTCGCCGCGGCGGTGGCGTTCGGGGCGATGGTCGCCCCCAGCAGCACCGCGGTCGTGTTGCGGATCCTAATGGAACGCGGCCAGATCGAAGCCCCGCACGGGCGGGACTCCCTGGGCGTGTTGCTGACCCAGGATGTGGCGGTCGTGCCGCTGGCGTTGCTGATGACGGTGCTGGGCGGCGGCGGATCGGGCGGTGAGATCGCCGCGGAGATCGGCCGCCTGCTGCTGGTCGCCGGCGGGCTGGTCGTGGCGCTGTTCCTGCTGACCCGGGCGGCGGTGTGGGCGCTGGGCACGCTCACGCTACGTCGAAACCGCGAACTGACCGTCGCCTTCGCCGCGGTGGCGGGGTTGGGCTCCGCGTGGGCGGCCCACGCGGCGGGCATCTCCCCGGCGCTGGGGGCGTTCGTCGCGGGGATGATGCTGGGCAGCAGCGACTTCGCCACGCAGATCCGGGCGGACGTGGCCCCGTTGCAGGTGATCCTGCTCACGCTGTTCTTCGGGGCCGCCGGGATGGTCGCCGACCCCGTTTGGATCGTGCACAACTGGTACGTCGTCGCCGCGGTCGTGGCGGCGGTGACGGTGTTGAAGCTGCTGATCGTCTGGGCGGTGTTTCGCGTGCTCGGTCGGCCGCGGCGGGTCGCGGCGGCGACGGGGTTGGCGCTGGCCCAGGTGGGCGAGTTCGCGTTCGTGCTCGGCAGCGTGGGGCGGGAAAGCGGCGTGGTCTCCGAGGGGCTGTACTCGCTGGTGGTGTCCACGGCGATCGGATCCTTCTTTCTGACGGCGTTCCTGGTGCCGCTCGCCCCGCGGTTCGGAGCGCTGGTCGCCCGGCTGCTCGGCGAGGCGCCGCCGGCGTCGGGCGGAACTGCGGAGAAGGGCGATCCGCCGGAGGTCGGAATCGTGGGATTCGGACCGGCGGGCCGGATCGTCGCCGAGACCCTGCTCGACCGGGGCGTGCGGACCATCGTGGTCGATCTGAACCCGAACGCCGTTCACGCGGCGCGCGGGCTGGGCTTTCAGGCGGAACTGGGCGACGCGACCCGGCCGGAAGTCTTCGATCACGCCGGGCTGCGGGAGTGTGCGGCGGTGGTCGTCGCCGTCCCGCACCACGCGGCCGGGCTGGCGCTGGTCGAGCGGGTTCGAAGCCGCCGCCCCGCAGGCCCATGTGATCGTCCGCGCCCGTCACGAACTGCACCGGGACGACTTCGCGAAAGCCGGGGCGGACGCCGTCGCCGGCGACGAGCGGGCCGTCGGCAAACGACTTACCGCTCACCTGCGGGTCTGGCTGAACCGTCGCGGCGACGACGGGGAGCCCGCGTCCGCCGCCACGCCCCCCGAAGATTGACGACCTCTTGGGCGACCGGACGGGCGGATGGGCGACCGGACGGGCGGATGGGCGACGCGGCCGCGGGGCGTCAGTCCGATCCGACACGCTCGCCCCCGGGAGCCGCCGCCGCGTCCTCTGTCTGAACTGCCACGTCCTCCGTCTGAGCTGCGGCCCATGTCCGCAGTTCCTCCGCCCCGCGGCGTGAGAACTCGATCTGCCCGTCGGTGAGGCGGTTCGACGTTTCCCCCACGGGCGGAAGTTGGGCGAGCATTTCGTCGGCGAACTTGGTTAGGACCGGAGCCAGCCGCCGCGCCCGGGCCGGGCGGGGGGGGCGGGGATTCCATGCGTACGTGACGGAACGGGCGGCGTTCCACGCGTCAACGGACAGGCGCGAGCGGCGCGGGTCGTCCGACCCCGGGCCGTCGAACGTCATGCGGGTCGACCAATGGACGAGCATCGCATCGAACAGCGCGTCCGCACGGGCCGTCTCCTGCGGACCGTCCGCCAGCGCCACGACCATCCGCGTGAGTTCCGGGTGATGCGGACGCTCCCGCAGCAGGTCCGCCGCCCACGCTTTCAATTCCCGCCGCGTGATGTTGGGGGAGAGATAAAAGACAATGTCGTTCGTCGGCTCGAAGTCCTTTTTCTCCCAGATCAAGCCGTCCCGCTTCACGGTCGGGGTAGAGAACTGACCGGTCCCCGGTTTGGGATAACGGGTGACGAGGTTATCCGAGGTGAAGCCCTGGAACTTCGCCTCGATCCGGGCGGAGCCGATCGTCCCGGCCCAGCCGGCGCCGGTGGTCATAATGTACTGTACCTGCTCGTAGCGCAGTCGCTTCTTGAGCACCTCATACCGCAGTTTCTCCTCCTCGGTCGCCTGCTGCCGTTTGACACGGGCCGCGGTGAAACTGAGCAACAGATTCTGGACGTTCCCGCCGTCGAAGTTCCAACTATGATGGGGCCAATCAAGTTGGCTCTGATAGTCGACCGTCACCGTCGTGGTTTTTTCCGCGGGGAAGGTCATGTCCCAGACGTACCACTTCCGCCGCCGGCCGCGGCTTTTGAGGGAGACGTCCTTCATCGCCTTGCCGTCCACGTCGACGGTAAACTGCTCCAGATCGGTCGGGTAGGCGAACGGGAAGCCGACCTCCATCGTCACGTCGTCAGCCGTCAGGTTCTTCATCTGAAAGACCGCGTGCGTGGTGCAGCGGTCGGGGGTCACGGTGAGGGTGACGACCTCCCCGGCCATTCGCACCGCGTCGGACTTCCCCAACATATTAACGCCGCCGCCGAGCGGATCCGGGGCGATATCGCCGACCGCCGCGGCGGTCGGCAGGAGCCACGCCAGCCCCGATAAGACGGCGATCGGGAAGCGCAGCCGGCCGTCTCCGACGGGGCGGCGTGAGCGGGCGACGTCCATAACAGGCGAGCGGGTGTGGCGAGGAACGACGGCGGGACGCCGCGGCGAGGCCGCGGCCCAAAGCACGTTCAGGAGCGCACGCCCGCGGCAACAGCGTGTCTTGCACGAGCGATCGGCAGCCCCGAGGCGCGAGGCGAGGCGGTTGCGATCTGCGCCCGTCGCACGACCTCGGCGTGTGCCCGGGGCTGCCCCGGGGCCGGACGCCGTTCCCTCTCACACCTCGGGGAGACGTTTGGCCGGCTCCAAGCCCGCCGTCGCCCGCTGCGTCCGGCGGCGTTGTCGGAATCGATAGATCCACCACCCGCCCGCCGCCCAGGCGATGCCGAACGTCCATCCGGCGAGCACGTCCGTCGGCCAATGGACGCCCAGGTAGACCCGGCTGGCGCCGATCAGCAGCGCCAGCGCCGCGGCGACCGCCACCATATAAACGGTCGCGGTCCGCCGCCGCTGGGCCGCGGCGACCGCCGCCCCGAGCGTCAGCAGAAACAGCGCGCTCATCGCGGAGTGCCCGCTGGGGAAGCTCGCGGTGAACACCTGCGTCTCGTGCGGAACGAGCTGCGGACGCGGGCGGTCGAATTGATCTTTGAGCACCACGCTGACCAGCGTGCCTGTTGCGGTCAGCACGGCCACAAACGTCGCCGCCCGGCGACCGTCAACGCCCGGCGACCGTCGCCGCCCGGCGACAGGCCTCGCCCGCCGTTGACGGTCCCGGCTGTTTTCTACTGCGGCCCAGCAGGCGGCGCCCGTTACATCGGCATGACCCCGTCGGCGATCTCGTCGGCGAGGGACTGACGGAACCGCCAGCTCCCCACGCGAGGCGGACTACCCCGAGGACGGCTCGACTCGAACGGGGCGGGGTTCGAGCACTGTTCCGTCTGTCTGCGACGCATGGGGAATGCCGGGCGTCACCCGCCGATCTTCACCACCCAGTCGCGGGTGCGGTCGCCGTCGGGGGGCGCGCCGAAACGCACCTCCTCCCCGGGGCCGGCGATCGACGGCGATCCGCCTTCCCGCCAGGCGCCGCCCGCCTGCGGATCGAACCACCGCACCGCGTGCCGGTTTCCAGACGCCGGGGCGGCGGGCAGCGGCACGTCCGGGTCGCGGCCGGCGGGGACGTAGACCAACAGCGCCGCCGGCGTGCCCTCGCCGGCGGGTCGGCGGGCGGCGACGACCTGTTCGCTGTCGTACAGTTCCGGCGCCGGCTGGTACTCGTGCAGGCCCTCGGTTTCGGCGAACTCGCGGGCGAGTCTTGGAGAACCGCCAGACGTTCGCCCGGCTGCGGAAGTCTTCGAGGTTCAAATCGTTGTGGGGGTATTTATAGCCGAAGTACCATTCCGCCCCGCTGCCGCCGCTCAAGAGGTTCGCCCACAACGCCCGGCGCACGTCGCGGTGGTTCGCCTCGGCCCCGTCGGCGGCGTCCGGCAGCACGCCGGCGTTCGCGGGGCCGACTTCGTCCAGGCAGACGAACCACGGCCGACCGGCCGCGGCGCTTTCGCGGCGCCACTTCAACGTCTGCTCGCGGGTCTTGGACATCGGGCTGAGTTGCAAGCTGGCCCCGTCAAAGTCCGGCGAGCCCAGCAGCGGCGGGAACACCTTGTCCTGATCGCCGGGGTAGGTGTGTACGACGATCGGGTGATCGTACGGGTCGGTTTCTTTAATGAACTTGGCGAAGGCGAGGCGTTGGGCGTTCGTGTTGCCGCGGTCGTCGGAGTTCGGTTTGCCGGAGCCTTCGGGGCCGTTCTCCTCACCGAGGTTCCAGATCATCGCCGGGTGATGGGCGAAGCGGGCGATCAATTCGCGGTAATACAGTTTGCGGGTGTCGGCGAAGGGAACGCCGGTGTCGGCGAAGTCGGCGCCGTGCCGTCGCGATTTTCGAACAGGGCTTCGTTCTCGGTTTCCGTCAGCAAGATGTGCAAGACGATGCCGAGCTTGTCGGCAGTGATCGAAGACGACGTTCCCACTGGTCGAGTTTGGAGCAGTCGAACCGGGTGCGGTCGTTTGGTTCCCGACCGTCGGGGGCGGCGTGCGGCCAGACGTCGCGGCCGTCGCCGGCGACGTTGAACGGCACGAAGTAAAGACTGTTCGCCCCGGCGTCGGCGAGATAATTCAGCGCCCCGATCAGCCCTTTGCCGCGGCCGGCGGTTTCGCCGGCGCCCCAGGTCGGGTCGCCGTCGTTCCAGTCTTTGACGTGCGGGGCGTAGCGGTGGGGGGCGACGGAGTGGGATTCGCCCTGGCGGGGCCGGCTTTTGAGGGAGTAGGTCCCGTCGAAGTCGGCGTAGGCCAGCAGGTTCTCCGGGCTGCCGGCGCCGGTTTTATAGAAGGGCGTCGCGTCCCGCAGTTGCCCGCCCGGCGGGACGAGGACAAGTCGGCCGTCGCGGCTGTGCAGGGCGCCGCGGGTGCGGAAGTCGGCCGTCCGTCCGTCGGTCCGCGGGGGACCTGCGATGTCGATCGTCCCCGCGGCGGAGGCGATCAACTCGTCGCCCTTTTTCAACTTCAGTCTGTACCGAACCGGCCCCTCGCTGTTCGGCCGGTAACGCACCCGCCATTTATCGCCGGAGTCCGCCCCGGTCTCGGCGGCGTTCCCGTCCGCGGCGAAGTAACCGGGCACGACGATCGACGCGTCGCCGTCCGGGCCGGCCTTGCCGTCCGGGCCGGGCTCGTCCGACGGGCCGAACGTGCCGGTGAACGTATAATCGGTGAACGGGTTCGGGTCGCCGGCTTCGCTCAGAACCTCCGGGCCGGCGAGGGTGAAGGCGATCGGGCAGCCGGCTCGAAACGCCCCGTCGGTCTGCCCTGTGACCGTCACAGCGGCGTCCGGCGGGGCGGCGAGTGCGGCAAGCAGCAGGGCGGGGGCGAGCATCGGGCAGGGGGGATCGAAGCGGCGTCGGGCGGGCGTCACGCAGTGAACAGATCGGCGATCGCCAACACAAACCCCGCGGGCACGCCGTCGGCGGCTTCGGTCAGTGCGTCGCCGGCGTGCAGCGTGCGGGGTTCCGCGTCCGGGACGTGGACGGTCAGGGTGCGGGCCGCCGGGTCGATCACCCAGACCCGGGGCGTGCCGGCGGCGAGGTACTGCGCGGTCTTGCGGTCGATCTCCCCGGGGCGGTCGTGGGGGCTGCGGACCTCCACGGCGACGTCCGGCGGGTCCGTCTCCCAACCGGGGGCCGCGCCGCGTTCGAGCAGCTCCGCGAGGTCCCGCCCGCGGGTGAAGTACATCACGTCCGGCCCGCGGACAGTGTCCGGATCGTGGGCGAGCTGGATGCCGGTGTCGTTGGCGAACACCTGCCCCACGCCGGTGCGGCGGGCATGACGTTCCAACTCCCACACGACGTTCGTGCAGACGAGGCCGTGGGCTTTTTTCGGGCGGGACATCTCGACGACCTGGCCTTCATCTAACTCGAACGAGCGATCCTGGTTTTCCGGGAGGTTGACGAACGTCTGGAACTCCTCCGCCGTCATCAACCGCTCCGGCGGCGGGGCCGGTTCGGACCGGCGGCGGGCGGGCGGGCGGTCGAGAACGGACGGGGCGGCGGGCGACATGGCGGTCTCCGGGCGGGGGCGACAGGTCAGAAACGACTCCGCGGGGGCGGGCGTCAGGCGGCGGGGAACAGATCAGCGGCGCGGCAGGTCAGGCCGGGCAGCGCGTCGGAGGTCGGCAGCGGATCGTCGCCGGCGGCGAAGGCGGGCGGGACGCCGGGGCGATAAATCGTCACCTCCCGGGCCGGCGGATCGACCACCCACACCAGCTTCACCCCGGCTTCCAGGTAGCCGTTCACCTTGCGGACCACCACCGCGTGACGGTCGCTGGCGGACAGCACCTCCACGATCAACACCGGCAAAGCGTCGTCGTAACCGGGCGTGTCGTAGTCGGCGAGTAAGTCGGCGTAGGACGTCTTCTCCGCATAGAAACAGATGTCCGGCCCGCGGACGGTGTCCGGCCCGCGGGCGACCAGGACGCCGGAATCCCCCCCCCCACCTCTCCGACTCCGGCCTCGGCACTGTACTTCCGCAGTAGTTCGCCGATCCGCATCATCAAGATGCCGTGCAGCTTTTTCGGCCGGGACATCTCGACGACCTTCCCATTTTCCAGTTCGAGGTTGCGATGATCGTTCTCCGGGCGGTTGGCATAGTGCCAGAACTCGACGTGCGTCATCAGCCCGGCCGGCGGCGGCGGGGCGGGCGCGGCGGCGCGGCGGCGGACCGGCGGGGCGTCGAGAACGGACGGGGCGTCGAGAACGGGCGGGGCGGCGGGCGACATGCGGGGGCTTTCCGAACGGGCGCCGGGGCGGGGTCGAACCGCCAGTGTACCGGCGAACCGCCAGTGTACCGGCGCGCGGCTCACCCTTGCGTCGCTCTGTGCCGCGGTCACACTTCCAAGCCCGCGGCGCTTCCTGCGGTCGCGGCCTACCGTCCCACACCCGTTCGTTCTCCGATGCCCTCGCCCAAAACGCTCGCCGATCTCGACCCCAACGGTCACGCCGTGTTGATGCGGGTCGACTTCAACGTGCCCCTGGACGGGCGGCGTGAATCACCGACGACCGCCGCATCACCGCCGCGATCCCCACGCATTCAAAACGTGCTCGACGCGGCGGGCGGGTGATTCTGATGAGCCACCTCGGCCGGCCCAAGCGGCGCCCCGGAGGCGAAATACTCCCTCAAACCGGCCGCCGACCGGCTGGGCGAACTGCTGGAGCGCGACCGTCCACTTCGCCACGGACACCGTCGGCGACGACGCACAGCGCCAAGGTCGCCGCCTTGAAGGACGGCGAGGTCCTCGTGCTGGAAAACCTACGATTCGAGCCGGGCGAGAAGGACGGCGACGCCGCACTTCGCCGCCAAACTGGCCGCCTTCGGCGACGCCTACGTCAACAACGCCTTCGGCACCTGCCACCGCACCGACGCCAGCATGGTCGCCGTGCCCGAGGCGATGACCGGCAAGCCGAAGGTCGTCGGCCTGCTGGTCGAAAAGGAGATTAAATATCTCTCCAAAGCGATCGAGAACCCGCAGCGGCCGTTCGTGGCGATCCTGGGCGGGGCGAAGGTCTCCGATAAAATCGAGGTGATCAAGAACCTGCTGGGCAAGTGCGACAGCGTGCTGATCGGCGGGGCGATGGCCTACACCTTCAGCCTCGCCCAGGGCGGCCAGGTCGGCGGCAGCCTCGTGGAGAAGGATAAAACCGACCTCGCCAAGGAACTGATGGCGAACGGGCGGCGACAAACTCAAGCTGCCCGTCGACACCCACTGCGGCGACGACTTTCAGTTCCGACTGCAACAAGGTCGATCGTCGACGCCGGCGAGATCCCCGACGGCTTCGAGGGGCTCGACATCGGCCCGGAGACGGCGCCGGACGTACGACGAGATCGTCCGCGGCGCCAAAACGATCGTCTGGAACGGCCCGATGGGCGTGTTCGAGATGCCCCCCTTCGACGGCGGCACCAAAGCCGTCGCCGAAGCCGTCGCCGCGGCGACCGCCGACGGGGCGACCAGCATCATCGGCGGCGGCGACAGCGCCGCCGCGGTCCAACAATTCGGCATGGACGACCAAGTGTCCCACGTCTCCACCGGCGGCGGCGCCAGCTTGGCGATGCTCGAAGGCAAGCCGTTCCGGGCCGTCGAGGTGTTGGACCAGAAGTAGAGGCCCCGCGGCCCCTGCCTGTTCACCAACCCGAAGCGTCAGCGAGGGCGTCGGCCGCAGGCCGGCGTGCGGGCCGGTCGGCTCCCTCGCTGACGCTGCGGGTTGGTGATTACCGGCGCACGCCCAGCATCGTCAGCGTCTCCTCGTCCGCAATCAGCAGGCGGCCAATCGCTGGCAACCCACTACGGATCACTTGCCCAGCGACGATTATCCGCCGGGGTGAATCTGCCGAAAAGCGATTCGTACTCCCAGCCGTCGTCAGCGACCACCGTGCAATCCGTCGCCCGAACGTTGTAGACGGAATCGCCGTTAATAGCCCGAGCCATTCATTCAAGTTCGATGCGACTCGGCCTGCCTGGCCTTCGGACGTCGCGTGCAGGATCGGCAGGGACTCCGGAGCCCCGTCGCCGTAGGCGATGAAGACTCCGCCCGCCCCTCGCCGGCGACGACGCGGAAGGGGCGCTGCGGCTTGAGGGTAATCCAGCCTGAATCCAAATCCGCCCGTTGCAGGGAAAAGTCGAACGGCCAGTCCAGCGCCTCCACGACGGCCGGATCGCTTCTGATATCTTCGAGCGTTACCACCTTAGGTCTCCGGGGATCAAGAAAGGCCGTCAGCCGCAACACGCGATTCTACTGTCGCAAATCCAACACCGTCAGCGTCTCGTCGTCGGCGAGCAACAAGCGGCCGTGCGATAACACCGGCGCCGGCCACGCCGGGTAGCCGACGCCCGGGACCGCGGTGCGGCTGCGTTCCTGATAGCCCTCCGCCGACGGCGCTGCGCAATGCAACGTGCCGCGTTCGCCGAGAATATAAAGCGTGCCGCCCTCGCCCCCCGGCTCTCCGCCGACTTGCGGCGCCAACACGCAGGAGCCGCGGCCGAAGTAGGGGAACGGAACCCGCTCGCCGGCGGCGTTCGTATAGCCGGCGGCGGTGCGGGACGGCGTGATCGCCCCCGCCGCGTCGCGGCCGTCCTCGGACCACTTCAATTCGCCCGTGGCAAGGTCCACGCACTGCAATTCCCCCTCCCGCTCGTGCCGGCCGGCGAAGCCGTAGATAAAGCCGTCGTGCACCACCGGGGTGCTCCAATGGCAGGTTAAGAGGTCCGGTTTCCGCCAGACCTCCGTCACGCCATCGCCGGATGCGTTCACCTCCAATAAGACCGAACCTAACTCATAGGCCGCGGAGAGGAGGATGCGGTTCCCGACGACCACCGGCCGCACCGCGTTCACGCTTTCGTATTTCCGGCTGCGAAACCAATAATGAAAACGCTCCGCCCCGGTGCGGGGGTCGAGGCTGACCAACCCCTGCCGCACCAAACAGAGCAGGTGCGGCTCCCCGCGGAGCGTGGCGAGGGTCGGGGTCGAATAGCTGACGACCTGTTCTTCGCCGGTCCATTGATACGGGCCGTCGGGGCTTTCCGCCCCGTCCCACGTCGCCTTGCCGACGGCCTGCCAGACGGTCGCGCCGGTGGCGGCGTCGACGGCGACGACGCCCGCGTTCGGCTGCCCGCCGGGGGCGAAGATCACCAGCGGCGTTTCGTGCGGCCGGTCATAAAGGACCGGCGAGCCGCCCACGCCGAAGAACCAGCGGGGGATGTCGAGGTCGGCGTTGAAGTCGCGGCTCCAACGCTCCTCGCCGGTGGTCAGGTCGACGCACGCCGCCCGGCCGGCGGCGCCGAGGGTGTAGACGGCCCCGCCGCCGGCCTGCTGGGGAAGCACGCCGTCGAGAACCGCCAGCGGCGAGGCTCGCGGGCCGCCGTTGTAGCCGTACGGGTCGCGGTACGCGGTGGGGGCGGCGGTTTCCCACACCACCGCCCCGGTGGCCAAATCGCGGCGGGTGAGCACCTCGCGGGCCCCCTCGCGGCGGTGGGTGAGGACGGCGTACGTCGGCTCGCCCGCCGTGGCATTCTTTGGGGCGGCGACGGTGACGACGACCGGGGCGCTGTAGCCCTCGCCGATCTCCGCCCGCCAAGCCAGGAGGGCGGCGGCGTCGGGGACGGCGTCCCGCAGGCCGGTCTGGTCGCTGACGCCGGTCCCGCGGGGGCCGAGAAACGCCGGCCAATCCCCCGGCGTCGGCACGACGGCCAAGGCGGACGGGGGAGCCGGCGCCGGATCCGGCGCCGGGGCGAGCAGCGCGGCGGCGAGCAGAACGAACGGCGGCACAGGTTTTCCCGGGGGAAGAGGGCGGGGGTTCCGCGTACTATACGACTCCCCCCACGCCGCGACCGACACGCCGGGCAACGACCGCCGTTGACCGCCGCCGCGGGGGCGACCTACACCGCTCCCGTACCCCTCGCACCCGTCGCGTTCGGTTCTGTCGCGTCCGCCCGCGGCCGGCTTTCCCCCCGCGTCCCGGTTCCCGTCCCGCCCGTCATCATGTCTCGTCGCACCGTCCTGTTGTCGTTGGCCGTCCTGCTGTTGGGCGGCGCCGCCGCCGGCGGGTACGCCTACCAGCAGCACCACAAATACAAGCACGTCGCCACCCACGACCCCGGTAAGGTCTACCGCAGCGGGTGGTGCGAACCGGAGGTGATGAGCGAACTGGTCGAACGCTGGCAGATTCGCAGCGTGGTCAACCTCTGCGCCCCCGGCGAAATGGGCGAAGCCCGCTGGCAGGGCGAACGCGACGCCGTCACCAACGCCGGCGCCCGGTTGCTGGAACTGTCCATGCCGCTGACCATCGACCCGGCGGACGAGGAGTTGCAAACCCATATGGACGCTCTCGCCGACCCCAACAATTACCCGATGCTGGTGCACTGCCAGCACGGCGTGACCCGCACCGCGAAGTTCCTGGCGATGTACGACATCGTGATGAAGAACCAGACCGCGGAGCAAAGCCTCGACGCCCAGCCGCTGTTCGGCCGCGACCGGCAGAACGTCAACGTCACCGCCTTCGCCAAGCAGTTCGAGAAAAGCCACGACTCGCTGTATCCCCGCGTCAGCGAAGCGAACCTCGACCCCCTCCGCGACACCAAATAGCCCGGTCGGCCGATCCGCCCGTCGGTATCGCGTCCCGAACGCTCCAAGCGTTCGGGACGCTTCTGTATCAAGTCTGCGGTCGCCGCTCTCCCCCGCCATCCTCCCCGAATCGTCCCGGTTCGATGCCCGTCGTCACCGTCTGCATCCCGCACTGGCAGGTCGAGGTCTACGCCAAACCCTGCCTGCGGAGCCTGCGGAAGTTCGCCCCCAGCATCGATCCGAAGCTGGGCGGTTCGGACGTCGAGTTGGAAGTGCTGGTCGTCGACAACGGCTCAACGGACGGCAGCCTGGATTATCTGCGGTCGCTGTCCTGGATCACCCTGATCGAGCGGCCCGAAGAAACGTCGGACAATTGGCCGACGAACGTCTTCACCGCCTGGGATCTCGCCGCGCGGGAGGGGCGGGGCGAATATCTGCTCACGATGCACTGCGACGTCTTCGCCCGCCGCGACGGCTGGCTGGACCCGCACCTGCGGACGATCAATCAACCCACGGCCGCCGGCGCCCCGCCGATCGCGGCGTCCGGGGCTTGGAAGCTGGAACTGAGCAGCCCGCTGTATCAAAGCTGGAAACGCGTCACCGGCGGAGCCGTCGCGAAGGTGAAGCGGGCGTTGGGCAAAAAGACCCGCGCGCATTCCGGACGATATTATCCGCGGGACTATTGCGCGCTCTATCGACGCGAGGCGCTGCTCAAACACAGTCTTTCCTTCGTGCCGGACGGCCCGGTCGGCGGGGGGATCGCGGTGGCGCAGCGGATCTGGGCTGCGGGGCTGGACACCGCGGTGTTCCCCGTCGCGGAGATGTCCCGCAGCGTGGTGCACGTCACGCACGGCACCGCCGCCGTCACGCCGGACAAGCCGCTCCGCCACGCCCGCAAACAACGCCAGGTGGAACGGGCCGTTCAAAAGCTGTTCAAAGCGAAGTGGGTCCGGGACCTGTCCGAAGACGCGTCCCTCGACGGCCCGCCCGCGGCGTCGTTTGAACGTGGCGTCGTTTGAACGTGGCGTCGTTTGAACGTGATACCAGCCCGATGCGCAAGCATCGGCCGGGCGTCGTTCGGTTGAATTGAAGATTAAGCCCGTCGGCTGCGCCGACGGCCGGAGCTTGCGCTCCGGGCTGGTATGCGAGCGTCGTTGCTTAAAGATTGAAACTCAGCAGATACAACGCCGCGAACACCACGGCCAGAAACAGCAGCGTTTTGACGAACATCCCGGCGCTGCGGCGGAGGATCACCGCGGCGTCTTCATACCGGCTGGCGGTATAAACCAGGCTGATCGCCGCCGCCGTGGGCAGCGCCCACAACAACCGACCCGGGTCCGCGGCGAGCGGGGGAAGCGCGTCTAACATCAACGGGGCCTGCGTATTAAGCCGCGGCGGGGGCGGGGGAACCGGTGGCGGGGGAACCGGTGGCGGGGGAACCGGGGGCGTCGGGAGTGGGGCCGTCGGAACCCGGATCGTCGGGGATGCGATCGGTGCGGCCGTAGGCGGGGCCGTCGACGGCGTCCCAGAACGCCAGCACGTTCAGGAGCCCGGCGATCATCGTGAACACCACCGCGAGGTCCATGGTCGTGCCCTTTTCCGCGTGCAGCCGGTTCGCGGCGCGACGATCGCGGGGGGCGAGATACCAGTTCCAGAAAGGCCGCGGGACCGTGCCGACCACCCGCGGGCGGTCCAGTTCGTCCGCCGTCACCCCGGCCGGCAAGGCGATCTGCGACAGCCCCGCGGGGTCGATCCAGAGCTTGAGCAAACGGCCCGGTTCGCCGTTGACCGGTCGGTCGAAGCCCCGCACCGTGGTGGGCGTCAGCGTGACCTGTCGGAGGATCGGCGGGGCGACCGTCACGCCCGTCAGCCCCTCGAACCCGGTCCGCACGCGGGGATCGTCCGGGGGCGTGGCGGCGACCTCCAGCGAACCTTCAACCTGTGAACCGTCCCCGCGGGGGGCGACCCGCACCACGCCGGACAGATTCGCCAGCACGACGGAACGGCTCTGGGCGTCCATGCGGCCGACGAAATCGGCGACCAGCACGCCCTCGAACCGGTCGTCCAGCGATTCGCTCAGCCGGCGTCGGGGGACGTTGTCCGCCGCATCATGGAACCGGCGGGACTGGAGCAGCGCCGGCCAGGCGACCGCCCCGGCGAACACTTGGGCGGTGTAATGTTGGAGGAGTTGCCGACGCTCCGGTCCGAAGGGCGTGAGGAACGGATCGGGGCCGGGGCCCTCGGAGTCCTCGGTCCCGCGGGAGACGCCCGGGGCGTCGCTTTCCAACCCGACCGTCCGCCACCCGCCCAGCGCCTGCCCGCACAGGAACAGACCGAGGATGCACACGCAATAAATCGCCCCCTTGAGGTGCCGCCCCTGATAGAAGTGTCCGGCCCCGGGGAGCGCCGCGGCCAGCAGCCCGGCCAGCGGGCGGCTTTTGAGGTCGACGGGACGATCGTCCGCAGGCGCCGCGGTCGCGGGAACCGGCGTGGCGGGAACTGGGGTCGCCGACGCGGGCGCCCCAGCGCGGGCGTGGCGGGCGGATCGGCGGTCGGCGGCACGGCGTCGTCGGGCATCGGCGGAGTGTACGGCGATCCGCCGGCGACGCCCATGTCGGCCGACCGCTCCGCACGGGGGCTCACCGCACGGGGGCTCACCGCACGATCTGCAGGTCCGGGTTCGCCTCTTCCAACGCCGTCACGCCGGCGGCGGTGACGTCGGTGTTCTTCAGCGTCAGGGACTTCAGGTTCGGCAGCCCCTTGAGCACGTCGACGGAGGCGTCCGTCACGTTCGTCTCCGTCAGGTCCAACTGTTCCAGCGCGTCCAGATCCGCCAGCGCCGCGAGGCCCTCGTCGCCCACCTCGACCTGTTGCAGGGAGAGCGATTTGAGGTTCTTGAAGCCGGACACCACCTCCTTCATCGTGGCGTCGGTGGCGCCGGTGGCCCACAGGTCCAGCGATTCCAGCTTGGTCAGGCCGGCGAGTTCGGCAAGGCCCGACTCCCGCACCGCGGCGGCCTCCGCGAGGTTCAGCGTGCGAAGTTCCGTCAGCTTGGCGACCGTCGGCATCAGGGCGCTGGACACGCCGGTGGCCCGCAGGTTCAACGATTGCAGGTTCGTCAGTTCGCCCAGCACGGGCTCCAGGAAGGCGTCTTCGGGGAACGTCTCCTGCAACGACAGGCTCTTCAGCTTGGTGAGTTTCGCCAGCGGGGCGAATCCCTCGGCTTCGTAGGCGTCAAAGCGGTCCAGTTCCAGCGATTGAAGGTTCGGGAACTTTTCCACGATGATCGGCAGCGGGTCGTAGAAGCCGGTGTCCAGATCCAGCGCCCGGATCGGCTGATCGGCGGACAGCATCGCCAACCCGTCGTCGGTGACGCCGGAACGCTCCAGCTTGAGCGTGGTCAGCTTCGGCAGCTTGGCGACGGAGGCCATCGCGTCGTCGCGCACCTTGGAGAACCGCAGGTCCAGTTCCCGCAGATCGCTCATCCCCTCGATCGGCGTCAGGTCGGTGACGGAGACCGTTTTGAGCCGCAGCACCTTGAGGTTCGTCAGCCCGGCCAGCTTGGCGAGGCCGTCGTTGGTGACGGGGGTGCCGGAGATGTCCAGCCGCTCCAGGGAGGTGAGTTGGCCGACGGCGTCCATCGCGTCGTCGTCGAAGTCCGGGCCGCCGAGCGTCAGGCTCTTCAAATCCGGCATGAGGCGCAGCGTGGCCAGGTCGTCGGCGCCGGTGGAACTGGTGGCCGGCATGGACACCGCGGTGACGACGCCGTCGCTCTCAGTCACGGCGGCGCCGGCGGCGCGGAAGGCGCTCACGCCCGCGGTCAGGGCCGGATCGACGGCGGGGGCGGAATCGGCCGGGGCCGGGTCGGCGGGCGTGTCCGCGGCGGGCGTGTCCGCGGGCGTGTCCGGCGTGACGACGGGGGCGTCCGGAGCTTTGCGTTCGCACCCCGCTCCTCCCCCGACGATCGCCAGCGCCGCGGCAATCCAAAACGTCCGCGCCGCCGCGCGAACCGGCCGCTGGACCGTGGAGGAGAGCGGACGGGAGGAGAGCGGACGGGGCAAAATGGGGCGGAACGGCACGGGCGGGGGGGCGAGCGGGGTGCGGGGCGGACGGGGCAGAATAAAGGGGGGCGCCGGGCCGGGCAATCGCCGCAGGTTCGCGAAGGGGAGCCCGGCAGATCGGGCGGCGGGCGAAATCTGCGGCGGGTGAACCCCGATGTGGCGGGAAGACGCCCGCCGGAGCGGGAGGACGGGCGGGGTAGGCCGGAACGACGCGGCGGGGCGCGGCGGGGCGGCCGGCGGAAGGTTCTCCCGGGGGGGAGAACCCCCGTAGGGTCCGCTTTACGGTCTGGTTTCTGGCCGTACGATCCGGGTCGAAGCTGCCCACTGGAGGTCGACGCTGTGTTTGGCCTGCCCGAGCGACCCCCGTCGGGTCGCCCGACTTCGTATTCCACAATGACCCCGGTTTCTTCGAGCCGGCCGCCGCGATGGACGCCGCCCCCGATGCCCAAATCCATTTTGCCCCGTACTCCGGAGGCGGAGGTGACGGCGTCGGCGGAGGACGCCGCCGCTTACGATCGGATGGACCACACGGCCGTGAACCGTGCGTTCGTGGATGATCTGCTGCGCGAACTGACCGACGCCGGCCTGGCCGAACGTCTCCGCGACGGCCTGAACCCGTTGCGATTGCTGGACTTGGGAACCGGCACGGCCCGCATCCCGATCGAGCTGGGACGCCGCCCGATCTTCGCCCGGATGACGCTCACGGACGCTTCCGAGGCGATGTTGGCGCGGGCGAAGAAGAACGTGTTCGCCGCCGGGTTGCAGGGCGGTATCCGCTTGCGGCAGACCCGCGCCGACGAATTGCCGTTCGAGGACGGCCTGTTTCACACGGTGATCGCCAACAGCCTGCTCCACCATCTCACGCAGCCGGCGACGGTCTTGCGGGAGGCGGCCCGCGTGCTCCAACCGGGCGGCCTGCTGTTCTTCCGGGACTTGGTGCGGCCGTACGACGCGGACGCGGCGGACGCTCTGGTGACCGAACACGCCGCGGACGAGGAGCCCGCCGCCCGCGAGCTGCTGCGGGATTCGCTGCACGCCGCGTACACGGTGGAAGAGTTGAACGCCCTGCTGGCGGAGGCCGACGTACCGCACGTCGCCGTGCACCAGACCGGCGACCGACATGTCACGCTGTCCGGCCGCCCGAACCCGGTCGCGGACGCCGAGCCCGCCAGAGCAGGCCGAGGGGATCCGTAGCGGCGGCTTCCAGCCGCCGTCCGTGAGCGCAGCGAACGGGGGGCGTCTCCTTGGGCCACGCCAAGAGTCGGCGGCTGGAAGCCGCCGCTACGACATTCCGCGGCTCGCTCTAACGTCGCGTGGTCTGGGCGGAACGGCGCGAACCGGCAGCGATTTGCGGTCTCCGCCGCCGCATCGTTTGCCCCGCCCGGGGGGCGACGTAGCGTTGCGGGTCGCCGCCCCCCGGCGACCGGGCCGCGTCGAATCCCGCTTCGGGAGAGCGTCGTCGGCCCGCACGAGTCGCGGCCCGCGAGGGCCGTGCGTCCGATCGTGCGGCGTGGGCGGGGTTCGGTCCGAACCCTCGTCAGACCCCGTGATCGTGACGCGCCCGCCGTACGCGGCGCGGCGGGATAACGCTGGGAGCGTTGGAGGGGACCCCGTCGCGCCGCGTTTTTTCGTGCGCGGTCCGGGCCGCTGACCGCAGCGACACTCAAAGCGGTCTCGCCGCGGCTTCAGGCCACGCAAGAGTTTAGGCCGGGGGCGGGTTCGCGTCCGGCAGGGGGACGCAGACCGCGACGGTGCAGCCGGCGCCGGGGGCGCTGGCGACGCGGACGACGCCGCCCAGCAGGTCGACCCGCTGCCGCAGGTCGCTCATACCGAAGCCGGCCGTGTTGTCGGCGCCGGACGGGGCGTCGTCGGCGGGGGCGTCGAACCCGACGCCGTCGTCGGCGATCGTGAGCAGTACGCCCGGTCCCCCGGCCGCCCGGCCGCCGACCGCCCGTAAGCCGACCGGGGTTCCGCAGTCGGGTCCGCAGTCGCAGGACGTGAGTCGAATGCGGGCGACGCCGATGCCGGCGTGTTTGATCACGTTCAACAGGCTTTCGCGGGCCGCCCCGAACAGCAGCGCCGCCAGCGAATCGTCCAGCGGCTCCGAGGCGTCCGGATCCCAGTCGATCGTCGCCGTCAGCCCGTGCCGCTCCTGGAATTGCTGCGCCAGCCAGTCCAGCGCCGGGCCGAGACCGGCGCTGCGGAGGATCGGCGGGGACAATTCCGCGGACAGGCTGCGGCTCTCTTCGATCGCCTCCTGGAGCAATCCGCTGACGCGGACGGCGATCTCCTGGTTCTCCCCCGCGGAGGTCGCCTCCAGCACCGCGACGTTCATCTTGGCCCCCACCAGAATCTGCTGGAGGTGATCGTGCAGCACGTGGGCGATGCGGTCCCGCTCCTGCCGACTGGCTTCGGCGAGGCGTTCGGCGGCGGTTCGCAGTTGATCGGTGCGACGGGCGACCTCCCGTTCGAGCCGGTCGTTGGACTCCGAGAGCAGCCGCGCCTCCCGTTTGGCATCGGTGACGTCTTGCAGGTAGCCGATCAACCGAACCGCGACGCGGGACGCCCCGCCGGCCCCGCCGGGTTCGAATTGAACGGCGCCCATCGAGCGCAGCCAGCGGACGCCCCCGTCCGGCAGTACGACGCGATATTCCATGCGGAATTGGCCGGATCCGGCGGGGTCGACGGCCGCGGCGGTTTCGGCCTTCACCGCCGGCCGGTCGTCCGGGTGAACCGGCCGCATCGCCTCGGCGAGCGAAACGGTCTCCTGCTCGACGCCGAACAGCTCCCGGGTCCGTGCGTCCCACCAGACGGTCCGCGTGGTCAGATCGAAGCTGTAGGCGCCCAATTCGCGCCCCGCCGGCGGCGAGGCGGAGGCGTTCTTCGCTCAGTCGCAGGCGGTTCTCCCGCGTGCGATCCTCCGTGACGTCCTGCAGGCAGCCGACCAGCCGGGTCGCCGGGTCGCCGGGCACGTCGAACTGCGCTTCGCCGTAGGCCCGCACCCAGCGGACGGCGCCGTCGTCGTGCACGACCCGGTATTCGATTTGATAGCGGGGGCGGTCGGGCGATTCGCAGGCGGCGTCGATGGCCGCCCGGCAGCGTGCGCGGTCGTCGTCGTGGATGCGGGCGAAGCCGTGTTCCACGTCCGTCACCTCCGGGCCGGGCAGATCGAAGATCGCCCGTGCACGCTCGTCCCACCAGAGGCGGCCGGTGAGGAGATCAAGGTCGAAGGCGCCGAGGTCGGCGGCGGCGGCGGCGACGCGGCGGCGTTCCTCCGTGCGGGCGAGGCGGCGTTCCCGTTCCCGCCGGGCCGTCACGTACTTGACCGTGCCGGTCACCCGCACCGCGATCCGCACCGCGCCGCGTTCTTCGAACGCCGCCTCCCCCGCCACCGCCAACTGCCGCACCGTCCCGTCCGGCCAGACGACGCGGTGCTCCACCTCGTATTTGCCGGAGCCGGTCGGGATCGAGCGTGCGGGGGATCTCCTGGAGGATCCGTTCGCGGTCCTGCGGGTGGATCGCGGCGAGCATCTCCTCATGGGTGTAAAGCCGTTTGCCGGCTCGGAACTCCGCCCCCACGCCGAACAGCGCGGCGGTGCGTTCGTCCCAGTCGGACAGCCCCGTGGCGGCGTCGAACTCCCAGGTGCCCAGGTCCGCGGCGTCGACCGCCAACCGCAGCCGGCGTTCGCTCTCGGCCAGTTTGTCGGCGACGGCCTGCTCGGCGGTGACGTCCCGCAGCACCCCCGTGCTGCGTAGCGGGCGCCCGTTGTCGTCCACCCAGCGTTCGCCCAGCGCCCGCACCCAGCGGACCTCGCCTCGCGTCTCGCCCGGCTGCGGCGGGTAAACGACGCGGTGGGTGACGTCCACACGCCGCGGGCCGTCCGGGTCGGCGCCGGGCGTCGTCTCCCCCAGCAGGCCGCGGTCGTCCGGATGGACGCGGTCGCGGAGGTCGTTCATCGTCGGCTTGTCTCCGAACCCGCCGCCGTACATCGCCAGCGCGTCCGCGGACCAATCGGCGAGGCCCCTTTTGAGGTCGAAGGACCACACCCCCAGCCCGCCGGCCTCCGCGGCCAACCGCACCCGGTGCTCGCTGCGCGCCAGGGAGCGTTGGGTGCGGACGCGATCGGTCATGTCCACCGCGACGGCGAACACGCTTTCCACCCCGCCGTCCGGCCCCGGCAGCACGGTGACGGTATTTCGCACCCACACGCTGCGGCCGTCCGGGCGGCGGTATCGTTTGTCAATGAGATACGGGGCGCCGGTCCGCAGGGCCCGCTCGAAGGAGGCGCCGTTCTGAACGGCGTCGCGGGGGTGCGTGACGTCCTGCTGCCGTCGCACGCCCACCAGGCGTTCGCGGGGCCAGCCGGTCATCTGGCAGAACCGATCGTTGACGTACAGAAACGTCCCGTCCCGGTCGACTTGCGCCAGGCCCACCGTCGCCCGGGTCACCATTTCGCGGAAGCGTTCGTCGGAGACGCCGCGGGGCCGCAGCGCGAGGTCTTCGTCCACCTCGCGGACGATCGTGACCACGCCGGCGGGGACCGCCTTGCCCCTCCCCAACGCCTCCGCCCCGGGGGGCAGCGGAAACGCGCTGGCCAACCAGCGCCGTCCCGCCGGCGCCGCCCGGGCGTCGGCGTGGATCCGCATCGAAAGCGCCGGCTCGCCCGTCTCCATCACCCGGCGGTACGCGGGGACGATCTCGTCGGCCAGATCCGGCACGACCTCCCGCACGGTACGGCCGAGATGGTCTTCCACGGACACCCCGTTCATCGCCGCCAGCGTCGGGTCGATCCGCCGGTAACGCAGCTGACGATCCAGCACCGCCACGCCCAGCAGCGTCGACGGCCCCACCGCCGCGGGCGGCGGCTCCGGCACGAACTTCAGGCCCGCCTTCGACGCGGCGTCCTCGATCGCGATATCCAGCGCCGAAACGTTCGCGTCGGACCGCGGCGGCTCATGGATCGTCGGCATACCGACCGGGAGGGGAAAGGGGGAGGGCGACGCTGCCAGTTCTCTGATACCTGTTCTGGCACGCATATTACCACCCATCGCACGACGGGGGAATCCCCTACCGGCGCTCGGGCCGGAGATTCCTTGCCACGGGTCCGGTCGGCAATCGGTGCGGTCCCCCGGCCCCGGGCCTATCATGCTCCCCCGCCGACCCGCCTCGGCCCCGCACGCCCGCCGCCGTTTCGCCCCGTCCCCCCGCATGTCCCAGGATTCCCCCGCCGACGCCCAAGCCGCTGCCGACGCCCGCCCGTTCGATCTGGTCGTGATCGGCGCCGGCCCCGGCGGCTACGTCGCGGCGCTGCGGGCCGCGCAACTGGGCATGACCGTCGCCTGCGTGGAACTGGAACCGGACCTCGGCGGCACCTGCCTGCGGGTCGGCTGCATCCCCTCCAAAGCGTTGCTCGAAAGCAGCGAGATCTACCACAGCGCCCTGCACAGCTTTGCCGACCGCGGCGTCGCCTTTGACGGCGTGCGGCTCGATCTGCCGGCGATGTTGCAGAATAAATCCGCCACCGTGAAGCAACTCACCGGCGGCGTCGCCGGCCTGTTCAAAAAGAACGGGGTGACCCGCGTGCGGGGCCGCGGCGCCCTCGCCGGCCGCGACGGCGACCGCGTGCTGGTCCGGGTCTCTTCCGAACGGGGCGACGGGCAAGACGCCGGCGTCCTGTCCGCGAAGCACGTGCTGATCGCCACCGGCAGCGCCCCCGTCAGCCTGCCGGACATCGAGATCGACGGCGAGTTCGTCACCGATAGCGCCGGCGCCCTCTCCTACGAATCCGTCCCGGAGCATCTCGTCGTCATCGGCGCCGGCTATATCGGATTAGAGTTGGGCACCGTCTGGCGCCGGCTCGGGGCGAAGGTCACGGTGCTGGAATACCTCGATCATATTCTCCCGCTGTCCGATCAGGAGATCGCCAAAGCCGCGGAGAAGATGTTCCGCAAACAGGGCCTCGACCTGCGGCTCGGCACCAAGGTGACCGGCGTGGAGCGACGCGACGGCGGCGGCGGACAGGTGCTGATCGAAGGCGGCGACCCCGTGGAGTGCGATAAAGTTCTGATGAGCGTCGGCCGCCGGCCTTATACGGACGGGCTTGGCTTGGAATCGGTCGACGTCCAGACCGACAAGCGCGGGTTCATCCCCGTCGATGCGCATTACTGCAAGCCGCCCCGGGCATTCAGCGCGATCGGCGACGTGATCGGCGGGGCGATGCTGGCCCACAAGGCCGAGGAGGAAGCGATCGCCTGCGTCGAACGCCTCGCCACCGGCCACGGGCACATTAATTACGGCGTGATCCCCAGCATCGTCTACACCGCCCCGGAGATCGCCGCCGTCGGCAAGACGGAGGAAGAATTAAAGGCTGAGGGAATCGAATACCGCAAGGGAAAGTTCCCGTTCGCCGCCAACGGCCGGGCCAAGGCGATCGGGCACACGGAGGGTCAGGTGAAGATCCTGGCGGACAAAACGACGGACCGCGTGCTGGGCGTGCACATCCTCGGCCCCCACGCCGGCGACTTGATCGCGGAGTGCGCCGCCGCCATGGAGTTCGGCGCCACCGCCGAGGACGTCGCCCGCACCTGCCACGCCCACCCCACGCTCACCGAAGCGGTCAAAGAAGCCGCCCTCGCCGTCGACGGCCGGGCGCTGCATTTTTAGAACGGACCGGTCCTCAACGCCCCCAGGTTTGCCGTTGCCGGTCGGCGACGCGTATCGCGTACTGGCAGCCCGAGGCGCAAGTCGAGGCGGAGCCGATCTCTACAAAAACACTAACCCGAAGCGTCAGCGAGGGCTCCGGCCGCAGGCCGGCGTGCTCCGCACGCCGGAACCCTCGCTGACGCTTCGGGTTGGTGTTGAGACCGGCTCATGCCGCCCGTCGCACCACTTCGAAGTTGTCGAAGTCCGTGACGACAAGCCGCAAACAGTCCCAGTCGATAAAGACGTTGCCGCACTCGCACCCGACGTTGCGGCGTGCGGTCGAAGGGGATCGCCGTCCCGCACACGACGCACCGGTAATAGAGATCATTGGCCTTCGGGACGTCGCCGGTGTCGCCGTAGCGAACGCCGGTCGGCTTGTACGCCGGCTCGTTCACCGCCGCCCCAGGTCCGTTGGATCGTACTTCTGGTTCGGCTCCGTCGGCAGCGGGGCGCCGGTCGATTCGAACCAGGCCAGCAGGTCGCTCAATAACTCCTCCCGCGTCCCTGGCCGGGCGGCGGCGAGGTCGTTGCGCTCGCCCACGTCCTCCGCCAAGTTGTAGAGCTCCACGGCGCCGCTGTCCGGCAGGGCGGACCGGCCGCCGCCCGTGACCCACTCCTCATGGAACAGGTGCAGTTTCCAGTCCCCCTTGCGGATCACGCTGACGGGCCGGGTGCGGAAGCCGAGGGCCACGTCCGACGGGCGGCCCCGCACCACCGGGCGGTCCAGGTAGCCGGGGAAGTGCCAGAAGATCGCGTCCCGCTTCAACTCGCCCCCCTTGAACAACGGCACGAGGCTGGCGCCGTCCAACAGCCGCGGGGCGCCGGGCCGGGCGCCGGCGACCTCCAGGAACGTCGGGTAGAAATCGACGTTGATAATCGGCACGTCGCACGTGCTCCCCGGTTCGATCACCCCCGGCCAGCGGGCGAGACAGGGCACGCGGATTCCGCCCTCATAGTAGCCGCCCTTGCTGCCGCGGAGCGGCTCCTGCGGGGAGGCGTTCGTCGCTCCGTTATCGCTGGTAAAAATCACCAACGTATTCTCCGCCAGACCCAACTCGTCCAGTTCCTTCAATAACTGTCCGACGCTGGCGTCCAGGTCCGCGGTCATCGCGGCGTAGAGGGCGCTCGGCCGCTCGTCGCCGCCTTTGCTTTTGAACTTCGCCAACGTGTCCGGCCGGGCCTGGAGCGGCGTGTGGATCGCGTGATGGGCGAGGTAGCAGAAGAACGGCCGGTCGCGGTTCTTCTTCATAAACCCGACGGCGCGGTCGGTGAGCGTGAACACGCCCTTGGGATCGGACGGCGGGCCGGGCCGATTCGATTGTTTGACCCCTCCCGGCAGCGGACCGTTCCCGAAGGAGTTAACCGACACGTCGAACCCCTGCTCCGTCGGCAACGCCCCGTCCTGGCTGGCGAGGTGCCATTTGCCGAAGTGCCCGGTGGCGTAGCCGGCGGCCCGCAGCGCCTCGGCCATGGTCTCGAACCGCGGGGCCAGCCCGTCGCGGTTGGGGATCGGCACGAGCCGCTGCCGTTTGACCGGCCCGCGCCGCGTGCTCCCCACCGCGTACAGCCCGTGCCGCGGCGTATACAGGCCGGATAATAAACAGGCCCGGCTCGGGGCGCAGTTCCCGGCGGCGGCGTAGGCGTTGGTGAAGGTCATCCCCTCCGCCGCCAAGCGGTCCAGGTGCGGCGTCTCGACGAACCCGTCGCCCTGATAGCCCACGTCCTTCCAGCCCAGATCGTCCGCGAACACGAACAGCACGTTCGGCGGCCGCGGCTCCGCCGCCGCGGCGGCCGTCGCGAACGACAACGAGAAGCAGACCGCGAGCAGCGGCCGGGCAAAGCGGGGGCGAATCGTCATCGGTCGGCGGGGCGAGATCGGCGGGGCGGCACAGGATGCCGGACTCGACCGCCGATAGGCAGCGGAGGCGGAACGCCGGCGCCCCCGATTTAGGGATTCGCGGCCGTCGCCCCCAAGACCTCCGCGGCGAGGCGGCGGATGTCTTCGTCCGGATGCGTCGTCAGCGCCTCGACCGCGCGGGCGGCAGCGGGCGGCAGGTCGATCTCCACGCTCTTCAATCCGCGGAGGTAGAAGCGGAGGTCGCTGTGACGGCTCCTCCCCGCGTTCAGAAGCGCCGGCGCCCCCGGCTGCTCTAAAAGAAACTCGACCGTGTCCCGCTCCTCCTTGGCGATCGCGTCCAAAAACTCGCGGCCACCGCTGACGAACTCCTCCCGCTCGGCGGCGTCGGCGAACCTGAGCCGGTCCGCGACGGCTTCGATCGCCGCCGGCTCGCCCCGGGTCGTCACCAGCGCCCAGGCCGTCAGCTCCCGCAGGAACGGGTCTTGTTGACGGTTAAGGAGGGCGGAGAGGGCGTCCGCGGCCGGCGCGGCCTCCCGGTTCAAACGCGACAGCAGGACCAGCGCGAACACCCGCTCGTCCCGCGTGCCGTGCTCCGCCGCGTGCAGCAGCGCCGGGACCTCCGACCGCGTGTGCCCGGTGCTGTGCAGCGCGCGGAACAACCCCTCCGCCACCAGCCCGGCTCCCATGTATCGCTGTTCGTCCGGCTGTCCCGTGGGCTCCGCGGCCGCGGCTTCGTCCCCGTTGCCCCAGTACATGGTGAGGAACCCGCCGACGGAGTGTTGATCCAGCGCCGCCTCGCCCTCCGGCGTGATCGCCAGCAGGCAGCCCACCGCACGCCTCTGCACCTCGATCGAAGCCGGCTTCGACTTCAACAGGCGGCGGACGGCGTCACGGTGCGGGGCGCCGGCCTCGCCCATCGTCGCGAGCGCGTCCAGCGTGGCGGTCGTGACCTGTTCGTCCCCGCAGTGCAGCAGCCGGGCCCCGTCCGCCGGGGCGAGGGCCGCGACCGCCGCCAGCCGCCGGCCCAGGGCCCGTTCATACCAGAACGTATCACCCACCATGATCGTGATGCCGCCTGCGGGCGGGCGGAGCAGCCGCTCCGCGACGGCGCGGGCCGCCGGCAGGTCGTCCGCGGCGACGGCCCGGGCCATCGCCCTCACGTCCTCCCCGAGCCGGCCGGTCTCCCGGGAGGCGTCGAGGACCGTCTCTATACTCTCCGTGACACGCTCCCAGGAGTTCGCCCCGGCGTCCGCCCATGTCTGCGCGACCGCCGCTGGTGCGGGGGCCAGCAGGAGCGCGGTCGTCGCGACGACCGTCAGGACCGTCGGCGGGGCGGGCGAAGCGAGCACGGGGGCCTCTTCCGTGAGGGGCGGGCGGGGGGACGACTGGAGCGTACCCCCGCCCGGACGACCGATCGAGGCGACGGGCGTCCTCGCCCCGCGCGGCCCGGTCAGTCGCGGCCCGGTCAGTCGCGGCCGGGTCAGTCCTCGGCGGGAACCGGGCGGCCCGGGGCTTCGTAGTACAGGCGGACGGTGGAGACGATTTCGATCTCCCGCCGGCCCGGCATCACCGGCTCGACGGCGTCCACGTCCGCGAACAGCCCGCGGTAATAAACCTGCAACGGCCGCGGGGCCGGGACCCGCGGGAGGTCGCGGTGATCATAGCTTCGGGCGTCGTCTTCGGCCTGCGGGAGGGTCCGGTAGAGTTCGTGCGGAAACAGCACGCGGGTGTTCTCCCAGACATTAATCGGCCGGGGCGGCTCCGGGAACACGCTCAGCAGCAAATCGGCCTTGGCCTTGGCGGCGGTCAGGGCTTTTCGACGGGCCTCGGTCTGCCGGGCGGTCAGATCGTCGCTCCAGTAGTCGACCGCCAGCAGGTCCACGCCGTCGCCCCCGGCCGCCTCGACCGCCGCGAGGGCCGCCGCCTCGTCCGGCACGGCGACGTGCAGGTTATATTGAACCCGCGTGCCGCTCCGCCGTTCCGCCAGCACGTCCCGGCCGGCCTGCTGCTCGACCCGCCAGGCGTAGACCGGGAAGGCGGCGATAAAGTCTACGTCGACATCCGCCGCGGCGACGCCCGCGGTGGTCAGTTTCGCCTTGGCGGCGGTCAGCAACGCCCGGCCGGCCGCGTTCGCCGCGTCGGCGGTCTCGCCCTGGGCGGCGACCGCCAGCACGACCCGCAACCGGGACGGTTTCACCCGCACCTGCGCGACCGCCTCGACGGTGATCAGCCGCTCCGCCGCGGCCGAGGACGGCGCGTCCAGGCGGTCGACCAGGGCGGCCGACCGCGCCGCCCCCCGGATCCCGGACATCTGCCCGCACGCGACCGCCGGGGTCAACGCCAAAGACAACGACAGCAGGACGACCGGCGTGCGGGGCATGGGACTCAGCGGGAACGGGGGCGGGAACACGGGCCGAAGCGGCGGTCGGGACGATCCGGAGTGTGTGGCGCCCGGTTCAAGAACGCGATCGGGCGGCGGGCTCGCGGCCGGGCCGTGCGGACCGAGCCGCTCGGCGGGGCGGGGGAGGACGGTCGTCGGGAGTCTCCGTTCGGACCCCGGGGACGTGCGGGTGCGGTCGGGGGCGGGTTCGCGGAGGCTGGCGGGTTCGCGGACGGGGGCGTACGTTCGCCCGACACGCCCCGCCCCCGCCAGCAAATCGGCGAGAATCGATGTTGCGGACGAAGCTCTCCCCGCCCCTGCTCCCCCGTGATCTGCCGGCCCTCGCCGTGGCCGTCGCGGCCCTCGCGGCCGTCGCCGCGGCCGCGCAGGACGCCCCGCCGCCGGCGACGCCGCACGACATTCACGACCGACTGGCCTGGGAGCTGGAGGACGCCGAGGCGGAGTTTGGATTGGCGATCGCCGACCGCGGAGCCGTCGGCTCGGAGACCGTCGGCCCGTTCCCCCTCCCGGAGGTCCTGAACGAACCGGGCGACGGCAACCGCCCGATGACGGTCTCGTCGCACCGGGCGCGGTATGAAAGACGCTTGGCGGGCATCTGGCGGGAGGAGGTCGCAAAGTACGCGGCGGCCCGCCCGCTCACCGAGGACGAACGGCGGCTGTTGGATCAGGCCGCCGAGGAGTGGGCGGGCGGCGAGTGGTCGGATCGGTCGACGGACCAGGGTTCAGCCCGCCCTCTGCCGCCGGTCGTCGAGCGGGTGCGGAGCGCCGGGACGAACGACCCGCTGACGCGGGCCTATCTGGAATGGCGCGTGGTCAGCCGGATCACTTCCCACGATCGGGAACCGGACGATCTGGCGGCGTTGAACGCCGCGTGCGGGGCCGTTCTGAACGACGCGGCGGCGCCGGCGTTTTTGCGCGCCGCGGCGCAGTTTGGGCGTTCCGGGGGGCCGCGGAGCGGACGCGCTACGCGTGGGAGGCGCCCGAGGAGGTCGCGGCGGCGCTGAACCTGTCGGCCCGGGCGGCGGACGCGGCGGCGGGCCTGGAGCTGTTCGCCCGGTCCGTCACGCCGGAGGCCGTCGCCGCCCGGCCGCAGTTGCCGGAGGTTCTGTACAAGGTCGCCTGGGAGATGCTCGACAATCTCCACCCCGACCGGAACCTCGACGCCCCCTACCGCCTCGCCCTGCTGGGCGCGCTGGACCGGGCCGCCGCCGCCGGGGCCGATCCGTACGCGTTCCACGTGGTGATGCTCGATTTCCTGGTCGAGACCGGGTGGGACGCCCGCGGCGGGTCGTTCGCGTCGGGGGTGCCGGAGGACGCCTGGGAGACGTTTGACGCCGACCACGCCGCCGCCGCGCTGCACGGCCACGCCGCCTGGCTGCTCCACCCGAACCTGCCGCTCGCACCGACCGGGATGATCCGGGTCGCGAAAGCTCATGAGGACTCGCTCGGGCCGGCGGAGTGGTTCGGCAAGGCCGTCGCCGTCCAGGTGGACGCCCCCGCGGCCTGGCACGCTCTCCGGGAGGCGCTCCACCCGAAGTGGGGCGGGTCGTTCGAGGCGCAGCTTCGGTTGGCGCGGGCCGGCTTGAGAGCCCCCCTCCGCGGCACGCTGGCCCCGAAGATCGGGATGCAGATCGCGTTCGGCGTGCGGGGGGAGTGGGACGAGGAGCGGGACGTGGAGGGGCGCCCGCCGGAGGCGCGGCGGGCGATGTGGCGGAAGACGCGGGAGGCGCTCGTGGAATCCCTGCTTCACTCCCCGCCGCCCGAGGAGGAGCTGATCGCCTCCCCGGCGGACTGGGAGTGGGCGCTGTGGGTCGGTTCGCTCGCCCGCGAGATGGCGGAGGAGGGCCGGGACGACGATCGGCTGGCGCTGTTACGCCTCTGGCCGCCGGCAGATCGGGAGCCGCTCCAGTTGCGGGCGGTGCTGGACGGCTACCGCCGGGACTACGTCGCCGGCCCCCTCGCGGCCGCCCGGGGGCCCGCCGCGGCGGAGGCCGCCGCGCTGGTCGCGGCCCTGGACCCGGAGACCCCCGCGATCGCGGGCGGGGAGGTTCCGGCCCTGCGGGCCGCCGCCGGGGCGGTGCGGGCGGCGGCCGCTGACGACCCGGTGCAACTCGGCTGGTTGGAAGACGTGACCGCCGTGCTGGACCGGGCGGAGGCGCTCGCCGCCGGGGAGACGTGGACGCCGTCGTTCCGACCCGGCCTGCCCGGCTGGCGGTGTCGCGCGGGCAAATACCGGATCGTGCCGCGTGAAGAGTTGGCGAAGGGGGCGGTCGGAAGCGGGAACGGGATCGAGTTGGCCGGCGAGACCGACTTGACGATTCCCTACCTCAGCCCGCTGGGGCGGCTGCCCGAACCGCTGTTCGCCGCCGCCCGGGTCGAGCCGTTCAACCCGTCGACGAACCCGGACGTGTGGCAGGCCCCGGCAGTCGGCGTGGGTTTGGGACCGGGGGTCATGGCCGACCTGAATCCCGACATCGCTAGCGTCCCCGTCCCGGACCCGCTCCCGAAATCGTCCTGGGGCGGTTATCACTTCTACGAGCGGCGATCGAAAACTTACGCCGGCGCCGCGGGCTGGTGGCCGGTCTATCGGGGGGGGCCGCGGCTGGCGTTCAGCAACCGCCGCTACGGCGTCGTGCCGATCTGGAAGGGGGGGGTCCGCGTGGACCTCGGCGTGCTGGCCGAGCCCGGCCGGGCGGCGACGTTCAGGAACCGGAAGTTCGTGTTCGAAGCGGGGCGGCACGCTCCGGCCGCCGTTCACCCCGTCCGGTTCGGGGCGCAGAACCAGCGCCGCGGCCGGGGGCGGCTCGTCCTCGACTCTGTCCGCATCGCCCACTGCCCCGACTTTCAGCCGCCGCCGCGGCTGGGACTCGAAGGCTTCGCCCCGCCGCCGCGTTCGTCGGACGTCGCCCCGAAGGATGCCGCCCCGGAGGATGCCGCCGACGGGTCATGAGCGGTCCCGGGAGGAGCGCCGCCGTCACCCGAACAGCCCCGTCACCGCTTCCGCCTTGACCAGTTCGCGGGGTTGGTTGAGGTGGTTGTGGACGATTGTGTCCGGGCGGATGCCGAAGGCGTGGTAGATGGTGGCGAGTAGTTCGCCGGGGTGGACCGGGTCGGTCGCCGGGGCGCTGGCGGTGGCGTCGCTGGAGCCGTGGACGTGGCCGCGTTGAACGCCGGCGCCGGCGACGAGACCCGTGTAGCAGTAGGGCCAGTGGTCGCGGCCGTCGGCGGAGTTGCCGTTGCCGGAGGTGCTCACGCCCTTTTTGGGGCTGCGGCCGAACTCGCCGACGGCGACCACCAACGTCTCCTCCAACAAGCCGCGGTCGTCCAGATCGGCTAATAAACCGCTCAGGCCCGTATCGAACATCGGGCCGGACTGGTCCTTCATCCGCTTGGTCAGCGCCGCTGTGCTGGTCCCAGGAGTGGTTGTCGCTGTTCGCCACCTTGGGCCAGATGACCTCCACCACCCGCGTGCCGGCTTCCACCAGGCGCCGGGCCAGTAATAAACTCTGGCCGAACGTGTTGCGGCCGTAGAGGTCGCGGGCGGCGTCGGATTCGGCGTTCAGATCGAACGCCTCCCGGGCCCGGCCGGAGGTGACCAGTTCCAACGCCTGCTCGTAGTAGGCGTCCAGCTTGTGCGTGGCGACCGCGGCGTCGATCTCCCGCATTCCGTCCAGCACGCTGCGTCGCAGGTCCGCCCGGCGACGCAACCGGGCCGCGAACACGTCGTCCGGCAGCTTGAGATCGTCCACCTTCAAACCCGCCATCTTCTCCATGTTCATATCGTCGCCGGGCGGGTACAGCGTATAGGGGTCGAACGCTTTCCCCAGGAACCCGGCGGTCCCGCCCTTGCCCACCACGTTGCTCTCCTGAAGCGGCCGCGGGAGCATCACGAAGGGCAGCATCGGCTCCGTGGGGGGCCGCAGGCGGATGAGGTTCGAACCGAAGTTTGGAAAGTCTTTCGGGCTCGGCGGCTCCAACTGCCCCGAGGGGCTGACCTTGTCCGTCGTATAGCCGGTCATCATCTGATAGATGGCGGCGGTATGATTGAACAGCCCGTTGGGCGTGTAGCTCAGGGAGCGAATCAGCGTCGCTTTATCGAGCTGTCGCGAGAGCTTCGGCAGGATCTCCGTGACGCCGACGCCGGGGACGTTCGAGGCGATCGGCTTAAAGGCGCTGCGGACGTTGTCCGGCACGTTCTCCTTGGGATCCCACAGGTCGAGATGACTGGGACCGCCTTGGAGATAGACGAGAATGACGCTTTTCGCCCGGTTCCAGCCGGGCGCCCCGCCGCCGCCCCGGCCGCCTTCTGCGTCCTCGGAGCCCTTCGCGGAGCGGGCTTGGAGGTTCAACATCGACCCCAGCGAGAGCCCCAGCATCCCGGATCCGCCGACCCGCAGCAGATCGCGTCGGGTGCGGCCGGCGCCCCGTGGGCGGGACTCGTCGCAGAGGTCTTTGCCGCGGGAGCCGGGGAGGATGAACATCGGGGCGGGGCGGGTGGGGGGGAAACGGATGACGCGCCCGAAGCGTCAGCGAGCGTCGAGCGCCCTCGCTGACGCGTCGGGTTAGTGATTGAACAAGAACTCCGGGCTGTTGATCAGCGCCCAGGCGAAGTCCTGCACCGCGGTCAACCGGACGGTCTTCAACTGGGCGGCGCTGAGGCCCGCGTCCGACCGCAGCCGGGCCAGCGGGCCGTCGAGCGGGACGGGCTCCTGCGCAGACGCCAGCTTCGCTTCACGCTGCATCAACCCCGCGTCCTTCGGCAGCGGTTTGCGGGCGTTCGCGAGCGCCGCGGTCAGCGCCTCGTGCTCCTTGTCGCCCTTCAATTGCAGCGCCCGGACGGCGGCTTGCTGGGCGTCGGTGCGGTCCTCCGGGGCGACGGCGAGCAGCGCGGCGGCCTCCGGCGGCAGACCCAGCGGGACCGGCCGCGGACGGCGGGCGACGCTGAGGCGGAACCGGCCCAGCGCGTGGGCGCCGTCGGCGTATTGATGATCGATCACGATCTTCAACCGCGACCCGGCGACGATCCCCACGTCGGACGCCGTTTCAAACACCGCCCAGTGGTCCTGCCCGGTTTGCGGGTTGATCGCCCAGCCGTTGCCCGACGGCGGGCTTTTGCCGTCGAGGGCCGTGGCGACGGCGTAGCCGTCCTGGCTGAAGTCCGCCCGCGGGTTCTGGAGCGGGACCTTTGTATAAGCCGCCCCGTCGTCGCCCGGCGGGGCGGCGAAGACGGTGAACTCGCTGACCACGACGTTCCCGTTGCGGGCTCGCCCCGGCCCTTTGCCCTTCAATGCGTCGTCGGCGAGGGCGTCCAACCGGATTGCGGTGACGCCCGCGACGTCCGTTTCAAACTCCAGTTCGTAGGCCGTTTTGCCCTGCGGGCCGCTGACGAACAGGCTGCCGTCCTGCGCGGGGCTCCAGTTTCGCCCCGTTGGTGGAGGTGGCCGAGAGCGGCGTCAGCGGCGTCCAGGCGACCACCTGCGCGGTCCGTTCGGACTCCCAGGCGGGCCGGCGCTCGTCCGCGGCTTTTTCAGACTCCCGCACGGCGGCTTCGGCGGCGGCGAGTTTCTCCGCCCGCGCCCGTTCCCGCTTCGCCACCGCGGGGGCGATCCGGGCGGTATACGCGGCGAGATCCGCCTCCGCGGCGGCGATCGCGGCGGCGCGGGCGGCTTGCAAGTTCCGCCTCCCGATCGGCCCACCACGCTTCCCGCGTCGCCAATTTGGCTTGCAGGGCGACGTGATCCGTGGCGATGCGATCCAGCGCGGTCTTCACCGCCGCCACCTCGGAGTCGTGGGCCGGTCGGTTGAGGATGCGCATCACCACCGCATCGACGAGGTCGCGGTCGTCGGGGACGTTCGCGGCGAGTTCGTCCAACGAACCGGCGGGATCGGACAGCGCCCGGCTGACCGTCGGCCCGCTGACCAACGCCATCACCGGGCCGAGCTGCACCTCGTCGCTGCGTTCGCATTCGCAGGCGCTTTCCCGCACCGGGCGGCCGAACGTGTTGAGGAACCCGTCCGGCAGGCTCGCGGCGGCGTCCGGCAGCGTCGCCGCCCGGGCGCCCGGCCGGCAGGCCGGGCAGCTTCGACGGCGTGCCGGTCACGCGGTGGATCGCGTCGTACAGCGCCTCCGCCGGCAGGCGGCGGGGGGTGGCGTGGGCGTAGTTGCGGCGGTCGTCCACGTTCCATTCGATTGGTGGCGACGGACAGTTGATACGTCCGCGACTTGCAGATCGCCCGGATTAATTCTCGTACGTCGAAGTCGCCGGCCACGAACTCGTCTGTCAGGTGATCCAGCAGCGCCGGGTTGGTGGGCGGGTTGCCGGCCCGGATATCGTCCACCGGTTCGATCAGCCCCACGCCGGTGAGATAACCCCACACCCGATTGGCGTAACTGCGGGCGAAGTAGGGGTTCCCGGGGCTCGTCGCCCAATCCGCGAACCGTTCGCGGCGGGTGCGATCGTCGGCTGGTTCGCATTCTGCCGGTTCCCCGTCGGCAGCCGCTTCAGATCCTGCCAATTCATAGGGGAACGTGGGGGGGCGACGGCGCCGGTGCGTTCGTGGGTCATCTCGCCGTCGGTTTTGTCGCCGACGATCTCGTACAGCGGCGTGGCGCCCTCCACCGCGGATCCGCCGATCTTCTGATCGCCGGACGCCGGGTCGCGTTTCAGATCGAGTCGGGCGAAGAACGCGGCGGTCTCGTAATATTGGTCCTGCGTCCACCGTTCGAAGGGATGGTCGTGGCATTTATTGCAGTTGAACCGCACGCCGAGGAACAGGTGCGTGGTGTTCTCCATCGTCAGATCGGGATCGCGGAGGATCTTGTAATAGCTCGCCTCCGGGGTCTCTTTGTTGGAGCCGGCGGCGGTCAGGATTTTGCGGGCGAACGCGTCGTAGGGGGTGTTCGCCTTGACTTCGCCGCGGATCCAGTCGCGAAAGGCGACGGCCCCCGGTTTGCCGAGGAACTTGCCGTTCACCTGGAGCAGGTCCGCCCATTTATTCGACCAGTGCTCCACGAAGTCGTCGGAGCCGATTAATTCATCGATGACCTCGTCCCGCTTCGCGCGGGTCGGGCGATCGTCGGCGAGGAACGCTTCGACCTGCCGCCGACGGTCGGCGGCAGGCCGGTCAGGTCCAGATGCACGCGGCGGAGGAACGTCGGCGTCGTCGCTGAGTGCGGAGGGGCGAATCTTGAGCGTCTCGCCACTTGTCCGCGACGAACTCGTCGATCGGCCCCCACGTCGGCGGTTGTTCCCATTCAAAGCCGCTGCGGTCGCCCATCACGGTGAGGGTCGTGGCGGCGTAGGCGCCTTCGTAGCGGGCCAGCACCGGGGCCTCGCCGCGCCGCACCGCGGTCAATTCGCCGGCGTCGTCCGCGGTGGCGATCTCGCCGTCGCCGGTTTCGACGAACGATTCGCGGGTCACGTCGCGGGTCGAGCCGTCCGCATACGTCGCGACGACGGAGAACTGCACGGTCTCCCCGGCGTCGTCCAGCGTCGGGTCGGCGGGGGCGAGGGCGATGGACGCCACCTTCGGCGTGTTCGGATTCAAACGCCCGCCGTCCGCGATCCAGGCCCGCAGGATCGCGTAATAATCGGAGTCCTTGGCGGTCAGCCGCCCGCCCTCGTGCGGGACCGCGGCGATCGCTTTGAGCAGCATCAAACTGTCGTCGGGCGAAGCGACGTTCATGCGCCGGGCGGCGTGGTCGTCCGTCAGCGCCCGCACGTCGTACAGCGGGTCGTAGCCCCGCAGGCTCAATTTGAACCCGTTCTTGCCGTCCTTCGACCCGTGACAGGTGCCCGCGTTGCACCCCATCTTCGAGAGGACGGGCGTCACGTCGCGGAGATAATCAACCTTCGCCCCGTAACGCCGAGGCCCCGCGGGGCCTCGGCGTTACGCTCGGACACGGGCATGGACACAGGCATGGACACGGGCGCCGGGGAGAAGTCGCGGGCGATCGTGGCCTGCGCCACGTCGATCAGCCGGACGACGCCGTCGGAGCCGGCCGCGGCGACGGTCGCGCCGTCCGGGCTCACCGCGACCGCGTAAATCGCCGCGTCCGGGACCGGCACGCGGGCCAGCAATTGCACGCCGGACGTCGCGATAATCGCGAAAGCGTCTTCTTCTGGGCGGGCTTCCGTTGGGCGGGGATGGAGGTCATCGCGTCCTTCACCGCTTTGGGGATGTCGGCGTCGAACTTGAAGCTCGCGACGGTCACTTCGCCGACGCCGTCCAGCCCGCTGCCGGCGGCGATTACGTCGCCGTCGGCGTCGAATCGCACGCCGAACACCCGGCCGTGCATCGGGAACAGGTCGAGCACATGGTTGGCGTCGTCGCCGATCTTCCGCGGCGTGTGGCGGAACAGTTGGAACACCTTCGGCAGTCCGTCGGCCCCGCCGACGGCGACGAGGTCGCGGGTCGGGTGGCGGTCGATCGTCTGCACGCCGCCCTTTAATGCCCCCGGGGTGATGGAGGTGACGTTGTCCTCGAACCGGCCGCTGGCGACCTCCGTCAGCTTGACCGTGCCGTCCCGCCCGGCGCTGACGACGTGCGACCCGGCGGCGCGAAACGCCGTCCCCAGCGCCCAGTCCGTGTGCGACGCCATCCGCACCAAGCGTTCGCCGGTGGTCGCGTCCAGCACGTGCACGGCGTTGTCCGCCCCGCCCACGGCGACCTTCGAGCCGTCCGGCGTCCAACTCACGCCGTAGGTCGTGTCCGCGGTCAGCGGCACGCTGAGGGCCAGCGTCCCGCCGGTCGCCGCGCCGTCTTCCAGCCCGTCGTCCGTGTTCGCATCAAGGTCCCACACTTGCAGTTCGCCGGTGCGTCCCGGCAGGCCGCCGGCGACGGCCAGGCGGGTCCCGTCCGGCGAGAACCGCACGGACTGCACCCGTTCGGACAGCCCCACCAACCGCCCGGTCCGCGTCCCGGTCGCCGGGTCCGTCAACAACACTTCATGAAAGCCGGCGACCGCGAGCGTCTTCCCGTCCGGCGCCCAGTCCAGCGAGGCGACGACCGGCGGACGGGTATAGACGGGCGGGCGCTCGGCGTCGTAGCGGGGGCCGGCGGCGGGCAGATCGTGCGTCGCCCCCTGTTCGATCCACTGGCGGAGCAGTTCGACCTGCTCGGCGGTCAACGGTTCCCCCTCCGGCGGCATCTCCGCGACGCCGTCGGCGTGCGGGGTGACGCGGTCCAGCAGGAAGCTGTTCTCCAGATCGCCGGGCGTGACCGCCGCCCGTCCGCTGTCCCCGCCGGCGAAGAACGCCTGCGGATCCGTCATCAGATACCCGCCCTCCGCCTTGGCCGGCTGATGACAGCCGACGCACTTCGCCTGCAACGCCGGCCACAGATCCCCGGCGAGGCTGACGGCCCCGTCGGCGTCCCCGGCCCCTTCAGCCTCCGCCTCCTCGGAATCCGCCGCCGGTTCGTCAGCCGCGGCACGGTTGGCTCCCGTGCCGAACGGTGCGCCGCCCAACGGGCCTTCGCTCGACAGGCCTCCGCCGAGGACTCCCCAGACGACCAGCGCCATGGCGCACGAGCGGGGGTCGAACGGACGAGGCATACGGAGCCGGTCGGTCGGTGGGGCGGGGGCGTCGCCGGAAGGCGCAGCCGGGGGGTCCCCCAGTCTACCCGCGGCCCCCCGAACGCATCAACGCCCCGCGATCGACCCCTTCGTCGATCCGCGGTCTCAATTTCGCCTGAGCCGCGGGGATCCAGAGCGGGAGATCCAACTAGGGCCGGCGGGACTTGAACCCACAACCCACCGATTATGAGTCGGCTGCTCTAACCGATTGAGCTACGGCCCCTGGTCCAACGATAGTAGGCTGAAAGCGCGATCGGCGAAAGCCCGGAGACACCCGGAGACAGTCGTCGACAACCGTTTCCACAACCGGACGCCTCCGTAAGCGCCCACGATGATCGAATCGCCGGCTTTAAGAGCCGCAACGCCGAGCCGGCGGACCCGCAGACCGCCCGCAAGGATCGGCGGGAGAAGATCGAAGCCCGTCTGCGAATGAACCCGGAAACTCCCGGCAGCAGATGGAGCTCTCCGCGGCGGCCGATCACCTGCTTCGCATTCAAAACCTCCGGCCGACGTGACCGACTGGATCTATATGGCGGCCGGACCGGAGCGGCGTCGACCGCGGACGACCTTCGACTCGCTCTGAACGGGGCTCGTCCGGAACCCGCCGGCAGGTTCGGGCGGGCCGATCGGCCTCGGCAAAGCGGATCGGCGGACGAGCCAAACCCCCGATCGCCTCCGCGGCGAACGATCGCCACTCCCCCCGCCGATAAACGGCGGCGTTTTGCAGCAGCCTGCTGGGGGGTCCGGCAGATCGCTGTCGCGTCCTTCTGGGAGCCCGACGCGCAAGCGAGGCCAGAAGACGCAGAACCTCGCTTGCGCGTCGGGCTCACAAGCCGCGTCCGAAGCCGCTCGGGCGAGCCGCGACGGATCACCAGGGGCTGCTCTCAGCAACAGTTCCCAGCTCGAAGCGCGTGCCGTGGTCGACCGGGGAGAACCCGATCCGGGAGAGCAGGGCGAGCGTGGGGCCGTCGGCGGCGTCGGCGTGGATTTCGAGCAGGTCGACGGCTTCCTCACGCAACCGGCGGGTCGTCTCCAGAATCAGGGCGTGCAGGTGCGGCGGGCCGCCGCCGGGGCCGGCGGACAGGTCCCGCAAACCGACCGCCCGACGGTTCCAGGTGGGGCCGTACAGATCCAGGCCCACCAGCGTGACGCCCGCGGTCGCGGGGCTGCTCTCCGCGTCGCCGCGTCCGGCGAGTTCGAACCGCAGCGTGTCCAATCGGCCGAACCGCGTCGCCCACCAGCGGTCGATGCGGGGCGCCGGGGCGGTGCGTAACGCGGCGTGCCGGCGGGCGGCGAGCACCTGAAACCCCGCCCGTTCCCGCGTATCGGTCGCCCGCTGAAGAATGGACGTGCGGCCCGTTTCCCGGAACCCGCACGCCTCGGCGAAGGGGCGGGCCGCCGGGTCGCTGTCGAGCAGGCCCGCCGGCCCGCTGCCGCCGTACAGACCGACCAGAAACGGCGATTCTGCGCCGTTACCGCCGGCGACGATTCGACCGGCTCCGCGCTCACGCAGCGAGGTGATCGCGGCTTCCAGCAACGCCCGCCCGGTTCCCCGACCGCGGACGTCCGGGTGCACCAGCACGGCGTCGACCACCCCGGTCCGCTCCGTGGCGCCCGGTTCGTCCGGGGCGAGCCCGGCCAGCGAGAACCCTATCACCCGCCCGCTCCGCTGCGGTCCGTCGCCCCGTGGATCGTTCCCCCGTGGACTGTTCCCCCGTGGACTGTCCGCTTCGACCGCCACGGTCAGCCCGCGGCGATCAAAGTGCTGCTGGGCGAGGACAAGGTGGTCGAAGACGTCCGTCGTGAGGCCGTGCACGGCCCCGCGGCCCAGCCCGGCGGCGTTCCACAAGCGAACGAGCGCCGGCGGGTCGCCGTTACGAAAGGAGCGGAGGGTGAGGGGCACGAAGGGAGCCCGGAGGGGCCTGCACGGCACCAGTCAGGTTGGCGGCCAGTCGAACTGGTCACCAATCCGGCTGGCAAACGACGGCTCGGCGGGCGGCGCGCCCCGGAACCGCGGAAGGGCTTCTGTTTAGCCGCGGAGCGACCGGACGGCGTCGGCGACTTTCGCCGGGGTCAGACCGTACTTTTCCAGCAGCCCGGCGGGATCGCCGCTCTCCCCATAGGTGTTGCCGATGTTCACGAACGCCATCCGCGTCGGGATCGTGCCCGACAGGAACTGGGCGATCCGCGAGCCCAACCCGCCCTGGGCGAGGTGTTCCTCGGCGACGACGACGCCGCCGGTCTCGGAGGCGGCGTCCGTCAGGGCCTGCTCGTCCAGCGGGCTGACGGTGTGCATGTCCACGACCCGCACGTCGATCCCCTCTTTGGCGAGCACGTCGGCGGCGTCCAGCGCCATCGCGACCATCATGCCGTTGGCGACGATCGTGTAGTCGCTGCCTTCCCGCAGGCGGATCGACTTGCCGATTTCGAACGCGGCGCCCTCGTCGTAGATGATCGGGGCTTTGGGCCGACCGAGCCGCAGGTAGACGGGGCCGTCGTGCTCCAGCATCGCGCTGGTGGCGGCCCGGGTCTGCTGACCGTCGGAGGTGACGATCACGGCGACGCCCGGCAGGCAGCAGGCGAGGCTGACGTCCTCGATCCCCATCTGGGAGGCGCCGTCTTCGCCGATGGAGATGCCGGCGTGGGTGCCGACCAGTTTGACGTTCTGCTTCGGATAGGCGACGGCCATCCGAATCTGGTCGAAGGCGTTGTTCAGCAGGAAGCAGGCGAAGGAGGCGGTGACCGCCGTTTTGCCGACCGCCGCCAGCCCGCCGGCGACGCCGACCATGTTCGCCTCGGCGATGCCGACGTTGTAGGCGCGGTCCGGGTACTTCTTGGCGAACCACTCCGTGCGGGTGGAGTTGCCGACGTCGCCGTCGACGATGACGACGTCGGGGAAGTCCGCCGCCCAACGCTTCGAGGGCGCGGCCGAAGGCGTCGCGGGTGGCGTCGCCAATCGGGCGGGTGCTGGAAACGGTACGGTCGTCGGTCGCGGAGGCCATCGGGTGCTGTGCGGGGAAAGCTGTGCGGGGGAAGGGTTCACGAGGAGGCCCGGTCAGCCCTCGGCCGTCTACGCCTTCGAGAGGTATTCGAGGGCCTCTTTGGCCTTGTCCGCGGGCAGCGGTTGGCCGTGCATGTTCATGTCGCCCCACTTCTCCATCAGCGGGAGGATGCCGGCGCCCTTCTTCGTGTGGGAAACGATGCAGGTCGGCTTGCCGGTCTCCGCCTTGGCGGCTTTGAGGGCGCCCATCACTTCGTCCATGTCGTTGCCCTGGATCTCCAGGGTGTGCCAGCCGAACGCCTCGCACTTCGCTTTCAGGCTGCTCATGTCCAGCACCACGTCGGTGGCGCCGGTCTGCTGATAGCCGTTCACGTCGATGATCGCCACGAGGTTCCCGCAGTTGTACTTGTCCGCGGCGGCCATCGCCTCCCAGACCTGTCCCTCGCCGATTTCCCCGTCGCCCATCAGCACGTAGACGTGGCCGTCTTTGCCGTCGGCCTTCAGGCCCAGCGCCATACCCAGACCGATCGACAGGCCCTGCCCCAGCGAGCCGGTGGACGCTTCCATCCCCTTCAGCTTGGCGGCGTTGGGGTGACCCTCGAAGGGGCTGCCGAGTTTGCGGAGCGTCATGATCTCCTGCTCCGTGTAAGTAGCCGCGCTCGCACAGGGCGGCGTACAGCACGGGAACGGCGTGCCCCTTGGAAAGGATGAAGCGATCCCGGCCGGGGTCGCGGGGAGCGTCCGGGTCGAGCTTCAGGAACCCGCCGAAGTGCAGGGCGGCGACGACCTCCGTGGCGCTCAGGCTGCTGCTGGGATGCCCGCTGCCGGCCTCGGTGGTGATCTTGATGATCAGTTCCCGGATCCGTTTGGCCTTGGCCTTCAGGCCGTCGGAATCGAGGGAGACGGCTTCGAGGGCCACGGGCGGGGGCTCGTTGGGAGAGGGTGCGACGGGGCGCGGCAACGACCCCGCGTGCCGGTATGCTAGAAACGCCCCGCCGACCCCGCAACGAACAGCCCGCCTTGGCCCCCGCTAACCCGCCCGCCGACCTGCCCGTCGCCCCGACGCCCGGCGCCCTCTTCACCGACGACGAACTCGCCGCGTACCTGCGGGAACAACTCCCGGTCGGAACGCAGTTCGGAGATCGAACAGGCGTTGCGCGACGACCAGGGCGCTGATGGACAGGGGCTGCGCCGCCGGCTGGCGGTGGTCGCCGCGGGGGCCGAGGAGGGCCGCAGCGTCGGCGCCCTCTGGCGGGAGGCCCGCCTGAGCTGCCCGACCCGCGACGAACTGGGCGCGTTGCTGCTGGGCGCGTTGGAGCCGGAGATGGAGCGTTACGCCCTGTTCCACGTTCGCGAAGTCGGCTGCCGCGTGCTGCGCCGCGAACCTCGCGGACCTGGAGGAAGCGGCGTCGCGCAGCCCGGAGATCGCCCAACGCCGCAAACGGGTGTTCCAAAGTTCGGCGGGGCGGTTGGGCGGCTGATCCGTCAGTCCGTCAGCACGCGGCGGTACTTCGCCGGGGTGGGGGCGAACGCGGCGGCGTAGCCGGGCGCCAGCGGCAACTCAATATAATGAGTGCGGGAGAGGAACAGCGGCATCGTGGGCGCCGCGGCGCCGACCCGCAGCGGTTCGACGAAGCTGGTGGTCGCGGCCCCGGCCGCCCGGTAGGCGACGCAGGTCAACGGCTCCCCCTCCGGCGGGGTGTAGCCGCCGCCGAACCGCCCGACGACCTCCCCGTGCAAGCCGACCGGCGTCAACGGCGTGGGCGGGAACAGGTCGATCAGCAGCACATGCACGCCGCCGCGGAGGGCGGCGGCGATCTTGCCGCAGAAGGCGTCGATCTTCGCCGCCCCGTCCCGGTTGCCGGGGGACGCCAGTTCGATCAGGGCGACGGTGCGATCCCCAGAGCCGTGCCGCACCGCGATTCGCCGGGATCGCGGCCCCGCGGCGGTTAGCGTTTCCGTCATTCGGACCTGCGGGGGGTGATCCAGCAGGGCGATTCCCGTCCCGACTCCAGCGCCGTCGCCGTGCAGGGCGAGGAGGTCCGCCTCAAACCGCCGCGGGCCGTCGGCGTCATCGCCGTCCCCGTCGTCGCCTTCCACAAAGCCGTCGCCTTCCACAAAGAAGCCGCCCTGCGGTTCGGCGAGGGCGTAGTAGGGTTCCGGGAGCAGGCCGCCGTTGAGCTGCTTGGTCATCTCGCCGATCCACAGGAGGTGGAAGTGATGCCAGATGCCCGCATCCACGCGGGTCCAGTCGTGAATCGAGGCGGGGGCGGGCTGGGCCATGAACTCATTGTACCGCCGCGGCGGGGCCGCGGGGCCTCACCCCGCCGGCGGCCAGACGCTCCACAGCAGGACGGCGACGGGGCCGGCGATCAGGAGGGAATCGAGCACGTCCAATACGCCGCCCATGCCGGGGAGCAGGGCGCCGGCGTCTTTCACGCCGGCGTCGCGTTTCAACACGCTCTCCACCAAGTCGCCCAGCAACCCGCTCAGTCCCACCGCGGCGCCGAACAGCACGGCCCGCCCGAGGTGCAGTTCCCCCCGCCCGAACGACGGTCCGGCGAGCCACAGCCACAACGTCGTGCCCGCCGCCGCCCAGACGATCGCCCCGACGGCGCCGGCCCACGTTTTGCCGGGGGAGACCCGCGGAATCAGCTTTCGTTTGCCCAACAGGCGCCCGGTGAAATAGGCGCCGGTGTCCCCGCACTTCGCCGCGGCGATCAGGCTGCCGATCGCCAGATACCCCGCCGACCCGGTTCCCCCCGACGGGCCCCCGACCCACCGCAGTTGCGCCGCGACCGCCAGCAGTCCGCCGAGGTAGACGATTGCGAAGACCTCCGCGGCCAACCCCGCGGCGTGCCCGCCGGGGCGATCGAACCGCAGCACCCGGCCGACCGCCGCCAGCAGCACGCCCGCGGCGAGCGCGATCGTCACCCCGCCCAGCCCCGTCAGCACGTTGGTGGGGGGCAGTTCCGGGGGCACGGTGCGTATCAGCCAGTGCGGCGCCCAGGCGCCCAGCAGCGCGAGCGTCACGCCGATCCCCGCGACCCGCAGCGACGGCCGGGCGGCCTGCGGGTCGGCCCAGTAATCGGCGGGCGTGTCCTCCTCGTCGCCCGGCTCCGGCGCTGGCGGGGCGGCGGGCGGGGGGAACAGCCGCACCAACTCCGCCGTCGCCTTCCAGCCGATCGCCAGCAGGGCGACGAACAGCGCCGGCGCCGCCGGCCCGGCCCGGTGGTCCAGCCAGCAGAGCCCCAGGAACCCGGGGATCAGCGCCGCCGCGGAGAGCAGCCGTCCGGTCAAACCTGCCGCCTCGTCGCTGACGGTTTCCGAAGCGGGCAGACCGGCGCCGGAAGACTGGTTCAGTCCGCCGAAGCGTCGATCGCGGTTGGCGAAGGCCCGCAGGGCGTCGTGCAGGTCGGCGGCGCCGAACTCCGGCCACGTCTTGTCGCTGACGAACAACTCCGCATAGCTGATCTGCCAGAGCAGGAAGTTCGACACGCGGTACTCCCCGGCGGTGCGCAGCACGAGGTCCGGGTCCGGCCAGCCGGCGGTGTCGAGGCGGGCGGCGAGGGCGTCTTCGGTCACGTCGTCCGGGGAGAGCCCGCCGCTCGCCACCTCGCCCGCAATCCGACGGGCGGCCCGGGCGATTTCGTCCCGGCTGCCGTAATCCAACGCCAAACAGAGCCGCATCCCGCGATTCGGCTTCGCCAGTTCGATGGTGCGATCGACCTCGGCCATCACATCCGCGGGCAGGCCGTCCCGGCGGCCGATCGTGGCGAACTGCAAGTCGTGCCGCGCCACGTTGGGGCGCTGCTCGACGGCGTACCGCTTCAGCAGGGCCATGAGGAATGCGAACTCCGCCGCCGGCCGCTTCCAGTTCTCCCGACTGAAGCAGTACAGCGTGAGCTGCCCGATCCCCAGTTTCGCGCACTTCCTCCACGATCCGATCGGCGACTTGCGCGCCGGCGGCGTGTCCTTCATGGCGGGGCCGCCCGCGATCGACGGCCCAGCGGCCGTTCCCGTCCATGATCGCCGCCACGTGCACCGGCAGCCGCTCCCGCCGCAGACCGAACCCGGCAAGATCCGCATCGCTGTACGGCCGCACGTCCCGGAGCCCGTCGGCACTGGACTCGTCGGCGCCGGACTTGTCGACGCGGGGTGCGGCGGCGCTGGGTGCGGCGGCGCTGGGTGCGGCGGCGCTGGGTTCGGGGGCGGACATGCGAGCCGGAGTGTGCCCGGGGAACCGGACGGCGGCAATCGGCGTCGAGAACTGCGCACGCTCGCTTGCGGTTTCGCGGGGTTGAAGAACATTCAGACGCCCGCGAAACCGCAAGCGACGCCCCGCCCGTGCGATTCTCACGCTCCTCCGTCCTCACAGCCGCCGCGGGCTTCGCCGCTTGCGTCGCGGTCGGCGCCCTGATCGCCGCGGTGCGGGACAAGCCGGGGGAACTGCCGACGTACGTGCGGGCGGCGGAGCAACTGGTCTCCGGGCAGTCGATCTACGATCCGGCGAACGAGCCGGCCTTCAGCTACCCGCCGGCGTTCGCGCTGGCGACGCTCCCGCTGGTTCCGCTGAACGAATTCGCCCGCCGGTGGGCGTGGTGGACGATGAATCTGGCGCTGCTGGGCGGCGTGCTGCTCGCGGTGCGGGCGGCGGTCCGGCCGGCGTTGGCGGCGGACGGGCTGGAGGGCGACCGCGGCGCCGCGGGACGCCGTCGGATGTGGATCTGGGGGGCGGCGACGGCGGCGCTGGCGGTGCGGTTCACGCTCTCCCCGCTGGCCTACCAGTCGCACGACCTGATTTTGCTGGCGTTGATGACGGCGTCGGCGGTCTGGTGGACGCGGCGCCGGGACGGCCGGGCCGGCGCCGCCGCGGGCGTCGCCGCGGCGTGCAAGGCGACGCCGTTGCTGGCGATCGCGTTCTTCCTGCTCCGGCGGCGGTGGGCGGCCTGCGGGGGGATGGCGCTGGCGGCGGTCGCGGCGACGCTCGCCCCCGACGCCCTCTTCCCCAACCCGGACGGCGGCGCCTGGGTGAACACCTGGGCGGAGCGATTCGTCACGACCGTCTCGCTCGGCGACGCCCCGGACGTGGATCAGGCGTGGGAACGGTGGAACCCGCTGAACCAGAGCCTCGCCGGCACGATCGCCCGGCTGACCTCCGACCCCCGCCCCGATCGGCCGACGCACGTCGCCGTCACCCTCTGGCACGCCCCGCCCGCCGTCGCCAAGGGGCTGACGATCGCCGCCCAACTCGCCGTGCTCGGCTGGTTGGCGTGGTGCGCCTGGCGACCCGCCGCCGATGATCGCCCCGCCGACCCGTTCACCGCCGACCCGTTCACCGCCGACCCGTTCACCGCCGACCCGTTCACCGCCGGGCAGGCCCCCCCCGGCGGGCTCACGCCGGGGCTGCGGTGTCTGGCGGAACTGAGCCTCACGCTGTGCGGCATGTTGCTGCTGTCGCCGATGAGCAGCACCCAACACTTCTGCTTTCTGCTGCCCGGCGCCGCGGTGATCGCCGCCCGGCTCGTGCGGAACCGACGCGACCGCTGGAACGTCGCGGCGGCGGTCGGGCTGCTGACCGTCGGCACGCTGCCGGCGAAGGATCTGATCGGCGACGCGGCGTGCGAGGCGATCCGCAGCGCCGGCGGTCACACCGCGTGCACCCTGATCGTGCTGGCCGCCTGCGGCCGATTACTGGTGCGCGACCGGCGGGCGACGGCGGGCGATTCACCCGTGCTTCGCCGTCACCGCACGAACAGCCAGGCGACGTAGCCGCCGTAGGCCGCCAACAGCAGGGCGCCCTCCCAGCGGTTCACGCGGAAGCCGGTCCGCATGAGGGGGAGGAGCAGGACCGCGGCGGCGAGCATCACCCACAGATCCGTGTGCAACGCCTGAAGCGCCCCGCCGACCGCGGCGGGATCGACGCCGGTGGACACGTCCAGCGGGCTCACGCTGGCCGTGACCCCGACGATCCCCAGCGAGTTGAACATATTGGAGCCCACCACGTTTCCCACCGCCATGTCCCCCTCGCCGTGGGCCGCGGCGACGGAACTGGCGGCGAGTTCCGGCAGGCTGGTGCCGAATGCCACGACCGTCAGCCCGATCACCGCGTCGGACAGCCCCGCCGACCGGGCGATCACCACCGCCCCCTCCACCAGCGCCCACGACCCGGCCGCCAACAGGGTCAGGCCGACCACGATCAGCCCCAGTTCGATCCACGCGCTGGCCGTTTGGGCGGGCAGTTCCGCATCGGCCCCGCGGTCCGCCTTCGCCCCCTCCCGCTTTGCCAGAATCAAAGTGAGCGTCACGTAGGCGACCAGCCCCGCGGCCAGCAGCCCCCCCTCCAACCGGCTGACCCGGCCGTCCCACAGCGCCGCCGCCAGCATCGCACTGACGAACACCAACAGCGGCAGGTCGATTTTGACGACCCGCGTCGCCACGGAGACCGGCATCACGACCGCCGCGGCGCCCAGGATCAGCCCGATATTGGCGACGTTGGAGCCCAGCACGTTCCCCACCGCGACGGAGTCTTTCCCGTCCAGCGCCGCTTGCAGGCTGACGCCCAACTCCGGGGCGCTGGTCGCCAGCGACACCACCGTCAGCCCCACCGCCAGCGGCGAGAGCCCCGCCCGGCGGGCCAGCCCGGCGCCGCCCTTCACCAACCATTCCGCCCCGAAGAACAGCATCACGACCCCCGCCGCCACCCCCAACCACGCCAGAATCATAGTGAACGAACGGGGGGCGGGCGGGGCGAACGGCGGGCGATGAACGGCGGGCCGGGAGTGTACGGCGGGGCGGCCGTGAGGCGAGCGTGACGGCGGGTCTCGACGCGGCGCCGCGGCGCGTTCAGGATCGCTCCCGTCCCGTCCCGCCGTGAGGAGCCCGCGATGAACGACCCCGTCCACGCCCCGCCGTTCCCCCTCCCCCGCCGTCGCCTGCTGGCCCTCGGCGCCGCCGCCCTGGCCGGCTCGGCGGGCGTCGGGCGGGCGGAAATCCGCATGCCGGGCGAATACCGCGGCGTCGTTCTGTTCGATCGTTGGGACACCTGCATCCTGTACAACGGCGTCCACCTGTCCTACGTCGCGGAGGCCGTCAAGGAGCGGCTCCGCCCGTACGCGGGGCAGTTCGTGCGGCTGGATGTGACGGAGATTGTTCAGCCGCTTGACGGCGACGTGCGGATCGTGGCGTTCACGATGTTGGAGCCGGCCGCGGGACAGCCGGCGCCGGCCGCCGCAGACGGGCCGACGCTGAAGGCGGCCGCGCTATTCGACGGCGACGGGCCGGGCGTGGCGATGGAGGCGTCCAACCCGGGCGCCGGGCCGCTGACCCTGCGTGCGCGGGCGTTGGCCCCGACGCTGTTCGCGACGCGGGATCCAAACCCCGTGCTCGCCCACTCCTACCCCTCCGACGGGCCGTCCTTGGCGGTGATGACTCGGATGAGCTTTTGGTCGATGCCCGAGGACCGCCCGCGGCGGTCCAGCGGCGCCTTCGGGATGGGCGAGCGGTGGTTCTCCTGGCGTGTGAACGGGGAGTCGCTGCCGAAGACGTTCACGCTGGCCCCGGGGCGGTCGTTGCGGTGGGCGATCACGTTCGCCCTCCCGCCCGGCGAGTACGAGTTCGTGCTCGGGTACGACGGTTGGGGGCGCGACCGACGCACCCTCGTCAGCAACGCGGTCGCCTTCGACGTGACCGCCGGGGCATCGGCCGACGCGGCCCCCCCGTCGCCCTGAAGCCCGCCCCAGCCGGATGCGGCGTCCACCCGGCGCGAGTAATCATGCGAATGCGTCTTCCGCCCCGCCTTGCGGCGGTTACACTCGGTCGGTCCGCTGAACGGGCGTCCCGGGTTCGTTCGCAAACTCTCACCGACACGGGGGGCTCACGTCCCGCCGCTCGCCTGCATGATTCGCTTTCTGCACGCCGCCGATCTGCACATCGACAGCCCGTTGGGCGGGTTGGCGGCGTACGAGGGGGCGCCGGCGGCGCAGATTCGCACCGCCACCCGTCGGGCGGTGGAAAACCTCGTGGCGCTGGCCCTCGGCGAAGAGGACGACGGCGAACCGGTTGATTTCGTGCTGATCGCCGGCGACGTGTACGACGGGGCCTGGCGGGACTTTTCGACCGGGCTGTTCTTCGCGGACCGGATGAACCGGCTGCGGGAGGCGGACGTGCCGGTCGTGCTGCTGGCCGGGAATCACGACGCGGACAGCGTGATCACGCGGCAACTCGCGTTGCCGGAGAACGTCGTCACGCTCTCCACGGACTCCCCGCAGAGCTTTCGGTTCGACCTGCCGGACCACGGCGTCACCGTGCACGGGCAGGGCTTCGCGACCCGGGCGGTGAAGGCGGATCTCTCCGCGACCTACCCGGCGCCGGACGCGGGGCGGTTTAACGTCGGCTTGCTCCACACCAGTGCGACCGGCAGCGCGGATCACGAACCGTACGCCCCCTGCAAGCCGGTCGAACTGGCCGCGAAGGGCTACGATTACTGGGCGTTGGGGCATATCCACACCCCCTGGGACCTGCACGACGCCAAAGACCCGCACGCCGCCCCGATCGTGTTCCCCGGCAACACGCAGGGCCGCCACGCCCGGGAACTGGGGCCGCGGGGCTGCCGGTTGGTGACGGTGCACGACGACGGCGCCGTGACCAGCGCGTTCCGCCCGCTGGACGTGGTGCGGTGGGATAAGGTGGAGGTGAACGTCGCGGAACTGGTCGCCGGCGGGGAGGATACGCACGACGACTTCCTCCGGGCCGCCGCCGAGGGGCTCGAAGCGGCCGCCCACAACGCCCGCGAAGGCCGCGATCGGTTGCTGGCCGTGCGGGTGGAGTTCGTGGGGACCACCCCCGCCGACGCCGCCCTGCGGGCTGACCCGCACGCCCTGGAGCACGACGTGAAGAACGTGGCGAACCGCCTCGGCGGCGTCTGGGTGGAAAAGGTGAAGGTCTCCACCAGCGCCCCGCCGACCGACGGACCCCAAGGCGACGGCTCCGACGGGGACGCCGGCCCGCTGGGCGTGCTCGCGGAGGTGCTGGCCGAGGCCCGGAGCGACCCGGAGGCGCTTGAAGCCCTGGCGGCGGTCGCGTTGAAGGGCCTGCGGAGTTCGCTGCGATCGAACCTCTCCGGCCGCGAGGGGCCGGATCTGACGGACCCGGTCCGGCTCCGCGGCTTGCTGGCCGACGCCGGCAAACTGGCCCGCGACCGCCTCACCGCCGGCTGAACGCGGCCGTTCCGCGGCCGTGATTCCCGTGCGTCCTCCTCGCCCTGCTTCCCCCCGCCCCCGGACCGCCGTGCGGATCGACCGGCTCGAACTGATCGCCTTCGGCCCGTTCACGGGGCTGTCGCTGGACTTCAGCGCCCCCGGCATGCACGTCGTGTACGGACCGAACGAGGCCGGGAAAAGCACCGCGTTGCGGGCCGTCCGGGACGCGTTGTTCGGCATCCCCGGGCAGTCGCCGGACAACCACACGCACCCCTACAAGGCGCTGCGGGTCGGCATGACCGTCTCCGCCGGCCCGGCCGGCCGGGACTGCCTGACGTTCCGCCGCCGCAAGGGGAACAAGAACACGCTGCTGGCCGTGGAGGGGGCCGAGGCCGGGAACGACGACGGCGGCGACACGGAGACGCCGCTGCCGGACGACGCCCTCGCCCCGTTCCTCGGCGGGACCACGCCGGAGGCGTTCGACAAGCTGCACGGCCTGCGATTGGCGGAGCTGTCCGAGGGCAGCGCCACGTTGCTGGCCGGCGGCGGGGAGGTCGGCCAATTGCTGTTCGCCGCCGCGGGCGGGCTGTCCGGCCTGCGACGGGTGCGGGAGGCGTTGCGGAAAGAGGCGGACGAACTGTTCCTGGGCCGCGGTCAGAAACCGATCGTCAACGCCGGCCTGCGGGCGCTCAAGGAGGTCCGCCAAACGACGCACGCCGAAGGGCTGTCCCCGACTGAATGGGCCGCCCGGTCCGCGGCTCTGGACGACCTCCGCCGGACCCGCGACGGGTTGAAGCGGGAGGCCGAGGCGAAGCGGGCCGAGGCCGCCCGCGCGCGTCGCCTGCGGGCGGCCCGCGGGTTGGCGGATCGCCTCGCCGCGGCGCTGGATCGGCAGGCGGAACTGGAAGCCCACGCCGCCGCCGACGCCCCGCTGCGAGCCGCCGCGGACCGCCTGTCGGCGTTGCGGGACGCCGCCGCGGCGACCGCCGCCGCCCTCGCGGATCGGGACGGGCTGGAACGTCGGGCCGCCGCCGCCGAGGCCGCCGCCGCCCGGGCTTTGGCGGACCTCACCCCCGCCGGCCTGTCCGAGGAGCAGCGAGCCGCCTGGAGCCCGCCGGACCTGTCGGACCCGCAGCGGTCGCACCTCGCCGCCGCCGCCGATCGCTATTCGGAACTCGCCCGGGATCTGTCCGAAGCGGTGTCGAAGCGGCGGGCCGCCGCGGAGCGGGTGGGGGAACTCTCCGCGAAGTTGGCCGGTCGATCGGCGGTGTCGGACGCCGACGCCGACGCCCTCTCCGCCGCTCTCGATCGCGCCGCGGGGCTGCCGGATCCGGCCGCCGCCGCCGCCCGTGCCGAACGAGACGCCGCGCGATTGACGGAGCGGATCGACGCCGGTCTCGCGGGTCTGCGGGGGTTCGACGGGACCGCCGCGGACCTGTCGGCGTTCCCCGTTCCCGCCGCCGAAACGCTGGACCGGTTCGCCGCTGATCGGCAAAAGGCCGTCGCCGCGGTCGAGGCCGCCGGGGACGCGGTCGATCGGTGGGAGGGGGAGATCGCCGGGGCGCGGGCGGATCTGGCGGCGCTTGCCGCCGCCGGGGCGGTGCCGTCGGAAGCCGATCTGCACACGGCCCGCACCGCCCGCGATGAGGCTTGGGCCGCTGTCCGCGGGACGCTGGAGGGGAGCGATCCGGCGACGGACCCGGCGACGCTCATCGCCGATCAGGAAGAGGCGACGGCGGCGGCGGACGAAGTCGCCGATCTGTTGCGGGGGGAGGCCCAGCGGGTCGAGGAGGCGGCCGGCCACGTCGCGTCGATCGCCCGGTACGACGCCCGCGCCGCGACCGCACGAGAACGCCGGGAGCGGGCGGACACGGCGCTCGCCGCCTGCGACGGGGCGTGGGCGTTGGAGTGGCCGGGGCTGTCCACGCCGCCCAAGCCGCCCGCGGAGATGCGCGGCTGGCTGGCGACCGCGGCGGCGGTGCGGGCCGATCACGCCGCGGCGCTCGACCTGCGGGATCGTCACGCCGCGGAACAAGCCGAGACCGCCGCCGTCGTCCGCGAACTCGCGGATCGGCTGGCCGCGGTGGAAGCCGGTGCGTTCGGTGAAGGCCGTGCGTCCGGCGACGGCCGTGCGTCCGGCGCGGGCGGCGAGGCGAAGTCTCTGCACGCCCTCCCCCTCTCCGACCTGCGAGGCCGGGCCGCCCGTGCCCGCAAAACGCTGTTGGCCCGGGTCGGTCAGCGGGACGTGCTGGAGACGGACCGGCAGCGGAGCGACGCCGTGCGGGCGACCGCCGCCGCCGCCGAAGCCGACGCCCGCGCCGGGCTCGCCGCCTGGGCCGCCGATTGGGCGACCGCCACCGCTCCCCTCGGTCTGACGGTCGCCGGGGGTGTTGCCGGAGACGTCGGCTCCGCGGGGGACGAAGCGGGCGACGGCGCGGGCGACGGCGCGGGCGACGGGGCAGGCGAACCGGGCGGACGACGCGCACCGGCCGGGCCGGACGTGGCCGCGGTGCGGGCCTATTTGAACGGGTGGGGCACGGTGCAAGCGCACCGGGGCGACGCCGCGGAGGCCCGCCGTCGCCTGTCGGAGATCGACGCCGCCCGCACGCGGTTCGCCGCGGACGTCGGTTCGCTGGCCGCCGCCCTCGCCCCGGACCTGCCGGCGGACGCCGACCCGGCGGCACAGGTCGCGGCGCTGTCGGAGCGGCTCGCCGAGGCGGAGGACCGGGCGAAGGAACTGCGGGCGATTCCCGGGCAGATCCGGGCGTTGCGGGCGGAGTCCGACGAGCAGCGGGCCGGGGAGGAGGCGACCGCGTTCCTCGCCGCCGCCCGGGCCGGCGATCCGGACGAACGGGCCGCCCGGGCCGCGTCGTTGGAGGCGGAGGCGGACGATTTGGATCAACGCCGCGACGACGCCCTCACCGCGGTGCGGGACGCCGAGGCGGCCCTCGACGCGCTCGACACCCGCGGCGCCGCCGCGGAGGCGGAGCAGAAAGCTCAGGGATTGCTCGCGAAACTGGACGCGGACGCGGACCGCTACGCCCGGCTCGCCTTGGCGGACGCGTTGCTCGCCGCCGCCGCGGAGCGGCACCGCGCCCGGCATCAGGGGCCGGTGCTGGCAAAGGCGGGGGCGCTGTTTTCACGACTGACCGGCGGATCGTTCGCCGGTTTGGACGTGAGTTTGGAAGAGGGCGACGAGCCGGCGTTGGTCGGCGTGCGACCGCCGACGCCGGCGGCCGAGACCAGCGACGGCGTGGAGGTTCCCGGGGCGAAGCTGCTCCCCCCCGCGATGAGCGACGGCGCCCGGGACGCGCTGTATCTGTCGTTGCGATTGGCCGGGCTGGCGGAGACCGCCGCCGGCCGGCCGATCCCCCCGCTGGTGGTGGACGACGCGCTGGAACGGTTCGACGACGCCCGCACCGCCGCCGCGCTGGCGGCCCTCGCCGAACTGGCCGATCCGACCGGCCGGGGCGCTGGGGGAGAATCGAGCGGAGAACTCGGCGGCACGGTGCAGGTGATCCTGTTCACGCACCACGGCCGTGTGGCCGAACTCGCCGCCGCCCTCCCGCCCGGCCGGGCGACGGTGCATCACCTGTCGACCGCCGGCCTAATCGCCCCGCCGCCTGTCCAGCCGCCCGCCGCGGAACCGCCCGCCGCCGGCACGCCGCGCCGCCCATCAGCCTCGCGACGCACGACCGTGGCGGCGAAGGAGAAAGCCGCCGCGGAGAACGCCCGCCAAAAGGCATTGTTGTGAAACGAGGCGAACGGTGGGCGTGAGCCCTCCGTGTCATCAGGAGCGTCCCATCACAGGTTGGGCTGACGCCACAGGTTGGGCTGACGCCCACCGCTCGCCGTGGGTTCAATCCGCCAACGTCACCTTGGCGCTCGGCTTCCAGCCGATGCGGTGCGCGACCGCGGTCACCGTGTATCCCGGCCAGACATCGAACGGGCCGGTATACACCCGCCACGCCGTGTCCCCCGGGAGCTTGTAGCCGACGGAGGCGCCGGGGGTTTCGCAGCGAACCGTCACCAATCCGTCGACCTCCAACACGAGCGGCCGGGCGGTGGTCGGCTGCTTCCCATTTGGCCAGAGGGTCGCCCGCAGCGCCGCCCCGTCCAGCGTGCCGGGGTCGCCGGTGCGGGCCATCCAGTTCTCCACGGCGGCTCGCAGCTTCGCGAGCGTATCGGCGTGGGCCGGGTCGTCGGCGAGGTTGCGAAGCTCGTGCGGGTCGGCGGCGGTGTCGTACAGTTCCTCCGCCGGCTTGGCGCGGGTCGTGAGCTGCCATTGGTTCGAGCCGAACGCCTCCGGGGTCTCGGCGAGCAGACGGGTGATCTCCGCGGCGCCGGCGGCTCGGTCGCGGTACGGGACGTCGCCCCAGTACGGCAGGTCGGCCCGCAGGTTGCGGACGAGTTTGAACCGCGGCCCGCGGACGGCCCGGATCGTCTCCGGCGCCGGGTCCATCCGATCCCGGGCGGCGAAGACGTATTCCCGCGGCTCTCCCGCGCGTTCACCGAGGAAGGCTGTGCCGGACATCCACGCCGGCGGTTCGATTCCCACGAGGCTCAGCACGGTGGGGGCGAAATCGACGAAGCTGACCAGCCGGTCCGTCGTTCCCCCGGGGACGAGGCCGCCCGGCGTGCCGCGGTCGGGGTGATCGGCGGGGAACCGGACGATCAGCGGGACCTGCAAGCCGCTGTCGTAAACCCAGCGTTTGTGCCGCGGCAGGCCGTCGCCGTGGTCGGAGAAGAACATCACCACCGTGTGCTCCCGCAGGCCGTCCGCCTCCAACTGGGCCAGCAGAGCGCCGACTTGCGCATCCAGCGCCGCGACGTTGTCGTATTGCCGGGCGAGGTCCTCCCGGATCGCGGGCACGTCCGGCAGGAACGGCGGGACGACGACCGCGGCCCGGTCCGTCACCGGCGGGCTCGGCGGTTCGTGCACCCGGCTCTCGTGGGTCGTCATGAAGTTGAACACCGCGAAGAACGGGGCGGCGTCCGCCGTGCCGTGGCCCGGGCGGTTCCGCCAGTGGGCCGTGTCGCTGCTCTCGTCCCACACGGTGACGGGCGGCTTGAACTGGTAATCTTCCTTCACGTTGTTCGTGCAGTAATACCCGCGGGCTCGCAGCAATTCGGGAAAGCAGCGGACCTCCGGCGGCGGGGTCGCCTCCCAGGTGGGGATCGCCCGCAGAACCGGGTCGGTCACGTCCGCGAGGGCGGCGGTGCGGCTCGTCACCCGCATCGGCCCGGCGCCGGCGCTGGTGGGGTACGTCCCGGTGATCAGCGTGAACCGATTCGGGGAGCACACCCCGTACACGCCGAACGCCCGCGTGTACCGCGTGCCCTCCGCGGCGAGCCGGTCCAGGTGCGGCGTGCGGGCCAGCGCATCGCCGTAGCAGCCCAACCGCGGCGAAAGGTCTTCCGCGGTGATCCACAACACGTTCGGCGGCGGGTCGTCCGCCCGGAGCCCGGGGGCGAGCAGGGCGAGGGCGACGAAAGCAGCGGTCGGCGGAAGCACGGGGCGACCTGGGGAACGGGGGGCGAGGCGAAGCGATCGTACCGCCCGCGCCCGTTCGTCGCCGCCCGTTCGTCGCCGCCCGTTCGTCGCCGCCCGTTCGTCGCGACGGGTCGTTCAAGATGACGGACGGGAGCGTCCCGGATCCTGTGCGGCGTCTTTCATATAAGTTTGAAGCGCAAGCGTTTGTGGAAGCCGGCGCGAAACAATCGTCAGCGTCGGGCGTCCATATGCGGCTCCTCGTCGTGAGCAACCGGGCGTCGTGCACCGCCGCCCAGGGGCTGGCGAAGGTGCCCTGCCAGTTCTTTTTTGAAACAGGTTCACCGCGTTTTTGACGCCCACGCCGCTGTCTCCCTGGGCCAGCGTGGTGCTGGGCAGACGGATCAGACGGACCCCCCGGCGAGCGACCGCCGCGGCGTACCCGACCGCATCCAACACCGCCCCGCCGTCGAGCACGACCAAATCACTACGGCGGTCCAGATGGGCGTCGTGAATCGCCGCCGACACGCGGTCCACGTGCCGCGGGTCGTTCTTGCACGCCTCGCCCCCCCGTGATCGTGAAGGACCCCGCCGGCTCCGCGACGCCCGCGGCGGGGCGGGACGCCGGGGAAGGGGAATCGGGCACGGCAGACGGGCGAACGAACCGCGTGACGCCTCAACATCAGCGCCTCAACATTAGCGCTTCAACACGAGCGCTTCGACGATCACACGAAAGGCCCGCCGGGGGCCGGCCGGGGGCCATTCCCCGGGTGCGTCGCTGCGGCGACGCTCGTCACGGCTCCGATCGCACCCCGTATCCTCTCGTATCGCCATCGCGGGGGTGTCCCCATCGCGGGGGTGTCCCGATCGCGGAGATCGTCCGCCCGCCCCGCCGGCCGGGGGCGGGCGGGTCCGTCCGGCGGGCGCCGCCCGATCGGTGCGGGTCGACCGCGGGTCGACCCGTCGCCGATTGCGACCCCCGTGCGGCGGTCGTATCGTGAACCGGGTTCCCGCTCGGGAATCGTTTCGGCCACCCGTCACCCGCGTTCGGTTCCCATGTCGCATCCCCCCACCCCGCGGACGGTCCGGCGGGCGGCCCTGCGTCGCCTGACGCTGTGCGTCGGTCTGACGCTGTGTCTCGGGACGCTGGATCTCGGGACGCTGGGCAGCGGCGGGGCGGCGGGGACGGCGTTCGGGCAGGAGGACGACGGTTCGGCGTTGGACGGTCCGGACCGGGCGTTCTTACAGGGCCTGCGGGACCGAAACCTGTCCGACTACGCCCTGCTTGAAATCGATCGGCTCGCCGCGGACGGGAGCGTCCCCGCCGAACTGAAGGCCGCCCTGCCGTACGAGCGGGCCCTCACGCTGCTGGCGCTCGCCCGGGGGGGCAGCCCGGGGGGCGACGCCCGCGGCCGGTTGGATCAGGCGTCGGCGCTGCTGCAAAAGTTCGCTCAGGACAACCCGACCAGCCCCCTCGCCGGGGACGCCCAGTTCCTGCGGGCGGAGATTCTCCAGCAGAAAGCCGCGGACCTGCTGACCGGCGACGACCCCGCCGCCCTGCCGGAGGAGACGAAAACGCAGGCCCGCCGCGTGCTGGAGGACGCGGAGCGGGTCTACGGCGACGCCCGCCGGGCCTTGGAATCGACGCTCCGCGACATCGGGCCGTTCGCGGATCTCCAGAACGACGCCCTCATCGCCCGCCGCCAACAGGCGCAGGGCCGGCTGGTTCGAGCCCGCATCGAAGCCGCCCGCGTGGTCTTCCGCAGCGCCCTGACCTACGCGGTCGGCAGTCCCGACCGGAACCGTTTGCTCGATGAAGCGGACGTGCCGTTGGAAGAGGTTCGCAAGGATTATCGCGAGACCGGCGGCTTCCTGCCGGGCCGGATCGTGCAGGGACAGATTCGCCTCGCCCGGGTGCCGGACGACCCCGATGCGGTCGCGGCGCTGTCCGCCGAGCAGCGGGCGGAGGCGGTCAAACAGCTCACCACCGCCGTGACCTTCCTGGAGGAGGTCGTCAATCAGAAGCCGCCCGATCAGGCCGGCTCCGCGTTGCGGGCGGCGGTCGAGCGGCTTCGCAGCACCGCCCAGCGGTTGCGCCTCAGCGTGTTGAATCACCCGCTGAAGGGGGATCATCAGACCGTCGTCGCCCTCGCCACCGAGTGGCTGGACGCCGACCGGGCCCGCGGCGGCACCGACGAGGGCGCCGGGGTGATCTTCGAACGCGGCATCGCCCACGAACGCGGCGCCCCGGCGGAGGACGCCGCCGAGGACGACGCCGCCCGCGAGCGCACCCGCGCCCTGCGGGCCGCCTTGGCCGACTTCCAAACCGCCGCCCGTCGCAGCGACGTGGTCCGCGGCCCCGCGACCGCCGCCGCCGACCGCGTGCGGGACAAGCTCGGCCTGGATCGCGACGAGCCCCGCAACTTCGGCGAGGCCTTCGACGCCGCCCAAGCCCTGACCCGTCAGTTCAAAGAGAAGCAGGACGCCCTCAAAGCCGCGAAGACGCCGGAGGAGCAGGACGCCGCCCAGGGCGATCTGGACACGCTGCTCGCGGAGACCGCCCGGCTGCTGAACATCGCCAACGAACTGGCGGACGGCAACACCGACCTCGGCGAACTCGCCGCGCCCGCTATCTGCTGGCGTACGTCAACGTGCTGTCCGGCCGCTATTACGAAGCCGCGGTGCTGGCGGAGTACGTCGCCCGGAACTTCGTCCCGCCGCCGGTCGACCCGGATCAGAAAGACGCCCCGGACCAGTCCGGCATCCCGTTGCAGGCGGCCAACACCGCGGCGCTCGCCTGGACCAACGCCTATCAATACCGTGCGGAGGGAACCGACGGGGCCTTCGAACTGGCCCAGTTGAACCGCATGGCGGACTGGATCGCGGAAAAGCACCCCGGCAGCGACGCCGCCTCCAAGGTCCGGGTGACGCTCGGCACGGTGCTGCTGCGCGACGGCCGACTGGCCGACGCCGCCGAGGTGTTCGCCAACGTGCCGGAGTCCGATCCAAACTACGCGAACGCCCAGCTCAACGCCGGCGACGCCCTGTGGCGGCGGTTCCGGGAGCTCTCCCGCATGGACGCCCCCCGCGGGGCGAGGACCCGGACGCACTCAAGCAGCGAGCCGCCGACTTTCTGCGAACCGGCGTTCAAAAAGCGGAAGAGGCGGTGCCCGACCCCAAGCCCGACGGCTTCAAACCGCCGGAAAACCTGCTCATCGGCAAGGTGACGCTCGCCCAGATCCTCAACGGCGAAGGCGAGTACAAGGAGGCCGCGGTCCAGCTGACCGAGGGGAAAGCGAAGGTGGTCGACGCGATTCAGTTCAAAGGCGACGGCGATCGCCCGGAGCGGGGCGTGACCAGCGCCCGATTCGCCGGACTCGCGTATCAGCAACTCCTGATGGCCCAGGTCGGGCTGGGCGACATCGACGCCGCCCAGCAAACGATCGAGCAGATCGAGCAAGTCAGCGCCGGCGGGAACGTCCGCCTGTTCCAATCGCTGGGCGAACGCATCCAGGAGGACCTCGAATCCCGCCCGCAGGGCCAGGAGCGGACCGCCGCTCGCAAGAACCTGGCGAGCTTCCTGGACAAAATCGCCGGCGCCGAGGGGAAAACCTACGGCTCGCTGATGTGGGTCGCGGAGACCTACGACGGGCTCGCCGGCACGCTGCCGGAGACCGATCAAGATGCGACGACCTATCGCTCCAAAGCCGCCAAGGCCCTGCGGGACGTGCTGGACCCCAACGACGGCAAGCTGCCCGCGGGGGAGAATCGGGCCGCCGCGGAGAACTTCGTGCGGGGCCGGCTCGCCGCGGTCCTCGCCGCCGCCGGGGACTACGCCGCGGGGTACGACGAAGTCAAAAAGGTGCTGGCCGACAAACCGAACGCGTTGGATATGCAGGTCGTCGCCGCTGATCTGCTGGCCGATCAGGGCGCCGCGGAAACCGACGGCGGCCCCACGCTCGTCAAGGCCCTCGTCGGAGACGAGGCGGCGAACGTCTGGGGCTGGGGGAAGATCGCCAAGACGTTGAACCGCCTGCTGCTCAGCGAGGGCGGGGAGCGTTACCAGGACGACTATAATAACGCCCGCCTCCGCATCCCCCAGGTGCGGGCCGCGTTGGCGGAGACGAAGTCCGGCGACGAACGGGCCGAGGAGTACGCCACCGCGGAGACGGAACTGCTCTCCTGGATCGCCCTGACGGAGCCCGAGAAGATCAGTCCGGAGACCCGCCGCGAGGCCGAGGAACTCTACGAACGCCTGCAAAAAGAGCAGGGCGTGGCCGTGCCCAAACCGCTGCCCACGGAGATCGGCGCCCCCGTCGCTCCGATCGCCGGCGGCGACGACACGCAGGTCGCCGGCGCCCCCGGCGCCGCGGGACCGAAGCCCGGCGACGCTGAAGAGGTGGACGACGGACCGAACGTGGTGCTGCTGATCATCGGGCTGGTGATCCTCGGCCTGATCACGGCGGGGGCGATCGTCGCCTTCCGTCCGAAGCCGCGAAAGCGGGCGGCCCGGCGCTCGAAAGGCAAATCCGCCGAAGCCGCCGCCGCCGCGAAGGGCGACAGCAAGGGGCGCGGCTCGGTCCGGAGTTCGCTGCCCGACCTCGCTCCCATGCCCGTCGCCGCCCCCGCCGCCGAAAAGGGCCCGACCGGCACCGACTTCCCGGACTTCGCCGCCCTGCCGCAGAAGAAAGCCGCCCGCCCCGCCGCCGGCGCCGCCCCCCGCACCCGCGTCGGCTCCTCCTCCTCCGCAGGCGCCTCCGGAACGGGTTCCAGCGGCAAAACACGGCGTCCCTCCGGCTCGTCCTCCTCCGGTTCAAGCGGCTCCGGTTCAAGCGGTTCCGGGTCGAGCGGTTCCGGGTCGGGTTCGGCCGGGAAGACGCGGCGATCCTCCAGTGGTTCGAGCGCCTCGGAGGCGGCCTCCAAGGACGGTAAGACGGCCCGCCGCCGGTCCTCGTCGTCGGGGTCCTCGTCGTCGGGGTCTTCGTCGTCGGGGTCTTCGTCGTCGGGGTCTTCGTCGTCGGGCTCGTCCGGTTCGAGCGCCTCCGGATCGGGCGACACGCCCCGCAAACGCCGGCCGAAACCGCCCACGGAATGAGCCCCGCCGTGTCGTCGCCCCGCCTCTCCCTTCCCGTCCGCCCGATGACCGTGTCCCGTCTTCCCGCCGCCCGTTCGTCGTCGGTTCGCCCGTCGCTGGCTCGCCCGTGGTTCGCCGCGGTCTGTTGTGCCGCCGCATTGGCGTGGGGGAGCGCCCCGGCGTCGGCGGACGACGTCACCCGCCGCGGCGACGTGCCCACGATTCGTGGGGAAATCACCGCCGGCACCCGGGCCGGGCTGACCGTCAAACCGACCGGCGACCCGGCGGAGCAGGTTCCCGCGGCGGAGATCGTGGAGGTCAGTTGGGACGGCGAACCGCCCGCCCTGGGACCGGCCCGCGGCCGGGAAGGGCGGGGGCGGCTGGTCGACGCGCTCGACGGCTATCAGGCGGCGGCCCCGGAGATGGCCAAGTTGAAGAACCCGCTGGCCCGGGCGGACGGGCAGTTTCTCGTGGCCCGCGTGCTGGGCAAACTGGCCCTGAACGATCCCGCCCGCCGCGCCGAAGCCGTGACTGCCCTGGGGGAGTTCATCTCCGGCAACAAGGACCATTACCGCGTCGATCCGGCGCGGCGGTTGCTGGCGGACGTGCAGGCCGCCGCCGGCGATCTGGACGCCGCCGCGGCGACGCTGAAGGAACTGGAAGGCTCCCCGTCGCCGGAGTTCCAAACCGCCGCCGCCGTCGCCTCCGCTCAATTGGCCCTGCTGCGGGGCGAGGCGGACGCGGCCCTGGCCGCGTTCGAGGAAGCGTTGAAGAACGCCGACGGCCGGGCGCTGTCGGAGGCGAAGATCGGGCGGGCGTCGGCGTTGGCGCGGCTGAATCGGCATGGCGAGGCGCTGACGGCGCTGGACGCGGTGCTCCAAGAGGCCGCCGCCAACGACGCCGACCTCCGGGCCGCCGCCCATGTCCGCCGCGGCGGCAGCTTGCAGGCGACCGGAGAAACGAAACCGGCGATCCTCGAATATCTCAAGGTGGACGTGCTGTACCCCGGGGCCAGCGCCGCCCACGCCGAAAGCCTGTACCATCTGTCCCGGCTGTGGACGACCGTCAACGAACCGTCCCGCGCCGCCGAGGCCGCCGCCAAACTCAAAACGAATTACCCGAACAGCGACTGGGCCGGCAAACTGTCCGCCGGCTGACCCGCCCCTCCCGCGTCACCCACGCCCGTTCGACCTGCGTCCCGTCGCGCCTGCGCCCGCGTCTCCTCTTCCATCCGTCCGGTTTCCGCCGCCTCGCCATGTCCCGCCGCTTCGTCTCCGCCCTGTTGCTGGGCCTCTGTTTGCTGACTCCCGCCGCGGGCTTCGCCCAGGAGGGGGAGGACGCCGCCCCCGCCGCGGACGCCGCCGCCCCCGCGACCGCCGACGCCGGGGAACAGAACTTCCTGGTCTGGATGTTGGACGCCAACGGCTGGCTGTTCGGCATCATCTTCCTGAGCCTGTCCTTCGTGACCGTGGCGCTGGTCACGTTGAACGTCTTGAAGGTGCGTCGGCAGAACTTCCTGCCGGACGGCTTCGTGGAGGACTTCGAGGCCGAACTGACCGCGAAGAACTACCAAGGCGCCTACGAACTGGCCCGCGAGGACGAGTCGGTCGTCGCCCGGGTGCTCGCCGCCGGATTGGGCCGGTTGAACCGCGGCTACCCGGAGGCCGTCGAGGCGATGCAGGAGGTCGGCGAAGACGAGAACATGACCTACGAACACAGCCTGAGCTACCTGGCCCTGCTGGGCGCCATCGCCCCGATGCTGGGTTTGACCGGGACGGTTTCCGGGATGATCGCGTCCTTCCAAACGATCGCCCAAAGCGAAACCGCCCCCAAACCGGCCGACCTCGCCCAGGGCATTTCGCAGGCGTTGTTCACCACGCTGGAGGGGCTCGCGATCGCGATCCCCGCGATGGTCGCCTACAGCCTGCTGCGGAACCGCGTCGCCCGCTACGTGCTGGAAGTCGGCATCGTCAGCGAAGGCTTGATGCAGCGGTTCAGCGCGTTGGGCAAAGCGAAGAAGGAAGCCTGATCTTGACGCCTGTCCACTCATTTCGCTAGAATCCCCACCGGAGCGAACGATGCGCGTCAAATCGAGGGAAGCGAACGTCGCGGAGGTTGATATGACCCCGATGATCGACATCGTGTTCCAGCTGATCGCCTTTTTTATGGTGATTACGAATTTTGAGAACACCCGCGCGGACGAGCGGGTGAAGTTGCCGATCGACGCCATCGCCCGCCCGACGGAGGCGCCGCGGGAGAAGGATCTCGTGCTGAATATCGGCTATGTCCGCGACGCGAGCGGTCAGGTGTCCCAGGATTCCCCGAACGCGCTGCTGTTCAACCAAGCCGACGGACAGGCGTATCCGATCTCGGAGATCGATCCGGTCCTTCAGAAAGAGGCGCAGGCGTTCAAGGACGAGGGCACGAAGCTGGAGGACGTGACGGTCGTGATTCGCTCGGACGCGGAGGTGCCCAGCGGGCAGATTCAGGAATTGATTGAAAAGAACCAAGCCGCGGGGTTCAGCCTGTTCGCGGTCAAAGCCCAGCAGGCCGACCCCTGACCCGCGGACGCTTCGTTCTCCGTCCTCCCCGACCGGCGTGATTGAAAGACCGTTATGAAGTTCCGCGGCGGCTCCAAAGTCGAAAAAATCGAGCCGCAGATGGCGCCGATGATCGACGTCGTGTTTCAACTCCTAATTTTCTTTATGCTGACGCTCAAAATCGTCAGTCCGGAGGGGGAGTTCGGGGTCAATATGCCGCTGGGCGGCGTCGGCGAATCGGACAGCTTGGTCCCGGAGATGAAGGTCCGCATTATCTCCACGCCGACGGGCGAATTAGGCTCCCTGCAACTCAACGGCGTCAGCCTGGGAAACGACGAGCAGGCGTTCGCCACGCTGACCGCCAAGGTGCGGGCGATCGCCGGCGACCCGACCGGCGGCGCCCCCAACGAGAACCTGTCCGTGGAGATCGACCCGGACTACGACTTGAACTATCGCTGGTTTATCAAAACCGTCGGGGCCGTCAGCGGGGATAAACTGCCGGACGGAACCACGGTGCCGTTGGTGGGCAACATCAAGTTCGCCCCCAAGCGCGACCCGCGGTAGGGCGGCCGGCAGATCGCAGTCGCGTCCCTCTGTGAGCCCGACGCGCAAGCGAGGCATAGAGGCATAGAATCTCGCTTGCGGTTCGGGCTCACAAACAGCGTCCGAAGCCGCTCGGTTGATCCGACGGACACGCCGAACCTGCTGGACGGTTTGAGCCCCCTCACCCCCGGCCCCTCTCCCCGTGGGGGAAGCGGGGGGGGATATATTCAGTCAGTCCTCGTCGTCGTCCCCGCGGCGGCGGCGGTCGCGTTCGTACTCTTCGAACTCCCGTTCGAACTCCGCCTCGCAGGCCGGGCAGGCGTCGGACGTGCTAAAGTGCAGAACCCAGCGGACCGGGTCGAGTTCCGGGTGCGTCCGCTCCGTGGGGCAGATTTCGTCCAGCAGGTAGGCGTAGCTTTGGCGGGGCGTGAAGTGTTCGCACACGTCCAGCGCGATGCCGTGCTCCGCGAGACGGGAGAGCAGCAGTTTGAGGGCGGTCTCGACGCGGGCGTCGTCCAGTTGTTCGGGGCGGCGGAGCCGCAGGGGCGGGTCGAACACCTGCCCGATCGGGACGCCGGCGTCGCCTTCGATAAACGCTTCGAGCCGTTTCAGATCCTCGCCGAACTGGCCGCCGGGACCGCCTTCCATCAGTCCGCCGTCGAACGGACCGTCGCCGAATCCCGCGAAGCCGCTGTCGAACAGGTCGGGCATCGCCTCCCGGTCGACGGCGTCGGCGTCGTCGTCGAGGGCGTCCTGCAATTCGTCGCTGAACAATCCGAACGGGTCGTCGTCCTCATCGTCGAATAGCGGCCCGCCGGAGAGCAGGCCGTCGTCGTCCTCTTCATCGTCGTCGCGGGAGCTGCCGAACAGGACGAGCGGGTCGTCGTCCTCGTCCCCGGCCAACTCGTCCCCGTCCTCGTCCTCGGTCAAGTCGTCCCCGGCGAGAGCGAGGTCGGGGTCGTCCAGTTCGTCCTCCTCGTCGTGGGAGGGCAGTTCGGTGGTGACGGCGCCGGCGAGATCGAGGCGGACGCGGCCGTTTTGGCTGTCCCATTCGAGCCGCAGCGTTTCGCGGGACGGGCGGACGGCGGTCTGAGCCGCGGCGGCGCGACGGGGGACGGGGCCGGAGGCGGGCGGGGTGAGGCCGGCGGTCGGGCCGGGGGGCACGCCGCGGTCCAGCGTCATCGGGCCGGTCGGGCCGACCTGCTGCCAAGCGAGCGACTTCGACAGATCCGGCGGGGTGAAAATCTGCACGGCGCCGGGGGCGGATTCGAACCGGACCCGTTTGCCGCGGAGGCCCTCGCCGGCGTCGCCGGTGAGGTTCAGCGTGAGGGGATGCTCCTGCCCGCGGAGCTTGATCCAACCGCACACGGCGTAGGGGCGGGTGTTGTCGATCTCTCCGCTGACCACCAGGGGACCGAGCCGCAGGGTTTTGCGGGCGGCGGCGACGGCGCCGCCGGGCGCGTCGAACGCCGGGGGCGAACCGTCGGGGCCGGGACTGCCGGGGCCAGAACTGCCGGGGCCAGAACCGTCGGGGCCGGGACTGCCGGGGCTGTCGGCGCGACCGCCGGGCAGTCGATTGCGGGGGGGCCGGTCGTCGTTGGGGATGGTCACGTCTCCGGTTCTCCCGTGGGTGTGCGGGCGTGGGTCCGTGCCGAACCGGCGGGGCCGTCGTCCGCTGGGGGATTGTACGCCACCGGGCCGCGGGGTGAAACGGGGGCTTCGCGGCGGCGGTGCGGTTCCGTCCCCCCGCCGCGGCGCCGGGCTCGAAACCGTCCCCGCCCCCCGGACCCGTCCGGACCGGCCCCGGTTCGTGCGGGAACGCGCCGTCATGCGGCGACGGCGAGGCGGGGGGCGGTCAGCCGGCGGCTCGCACCCGCTCTGCCAACCGGGGGCCGAGTGTTCGCAGGACGCGGCCGCGGTGGGACAGCGCCCGCTTGACCGCGGGGGGAAGTTCGCCGAAGGTGCGGTGCAGTTCGCGGATCTCGAACAGCGGGTCGTAGCCGAACCCGCCGGTCCCGCGCGGCGCCGGGACGATGCGGCCGCGACAGGTTCCCTCGGCGGTCAGCAGGACCGCGCCCGCGGCGTTCGCCACGGCCACGGAGCTGACGTAGCCGGCCCCGCGGCGCTCCGGCGGGACGCCGTCCAGTTCCAACAATAATTTGGCGTTATTGGCGGCGTCGTCGCCGTGCGTGCCGGCGTACCGGGCGCTGAACACCCCCGGCGCCCCCTTCAATGCGTCCACGCACAACCCGCTGTCCTCGCCCAGCACCAGGCATTCGAGCCCCCGCCCGGCGAGGAACCGGGCCGTCTGAGTCGCTTTGAGGGCCGCGTTATCGGCAAACGTCTCCCCGTCCTCGACGATCTCCGGCACCGGCCCGAACCAGGCCAGTTCGGCACCCGCATCAAACACCGACACGTCCCGCACATCGTCCCCGCTCACCCCGAACCGGGCCAGCAGATCGACGACCTCGGCCAGTTTTTTGCGATTGCGGGTGGCGAGGAGGAGCATGGGGGCAGCGTACCATTGGCCCGTCCGATGCACGATCGCGTTCGGCCGCCCCCGAACGGGCGGAGCAGGTTCAGGCGAGGCCGGTGCGTCGTCGAGCGACGGTGCGGGGGGACGGTCGCGCGGCGCAGCGGCGAACCCGGCCGCCGGGGAGAACGGGTCCCCCCGCGGTCGGGCCGCCGGATTGAGATGTCGACGGAGGTTCACAGAGAGCACGCAGATCGTTCGCCGCCCCGCCCGGCTTGTTTCCAGGGAAACAAGGCCGGGGCCCGGCCGGTGTGCCGCCGGGGTGGGAGGAGGGAAGGAGGATACGGGCGCCGGCCTTCTGATCGGGAATCGATCGGCCGGGCCTCGGGACGTGGACCCGCCCGCGGCGCCCGGGGCCGGATGAGTCCTGTTCCACTCTGAAACAGGCCTCATTGGCTCTCCCGGAACAGCCGCGCGGCGGGGGCGGCGTCCGTGCCGCCGGGCGGGGGGCGGGTTCGCGTCGATCGGCAGCGCAACGCCGGCCGGACGCGGGGGCGAGGGGGAAGCGGCGTCCGTCACCACGTCGGCCGTTCCCCGTTCGCCCCGCGAGAAACCCAACCCGCCGCCCGCCTCAATGCGGGCGGCCCTCCGGTCAGGCCCCTCACCCTACGGGGCTCGGAGACCTGTTCGAGCGCAAGTCTTGTTCACAAGGTAGTTTGTGGAAACGAATTGCCGCAGCGGCGGGACGGCCGGGATCGGCGATCGGGCGTTCCCCGTCCCAGGGGGCGGCCCGGCTACGCGGCCCCCTCAAGCCACGCCAACGGCAGGCCGACCCCGGCCACCCCGGGGTGAAGTCATCGCTTGCGGAGATCACCCCGGCCACCCGCCCGCCAAGATGTGACGAAACCTCAGGCGATACGCCAGCGCCACCCGACGGGGTGAGGCGGCTGCAAACCCTCGTCAGCGCCACCCGCCGCCTGCTACTCGTCATTGTCTTCCGCCGGGCCGTCGGGCGGCGGCAGACGCTCAATCTCCGCGGCGAGATGTTCCGGCAGCCGAGAGTCCACATCGAGTCCGTCCTCCTGTTCCAGCAGCTGCGCCGCGAGGATCATGTCCGGCCGCCGGGACTGGGCCAGCCGGGCCGCGACCGCGGCCTTCGCTAAGCTCCGGCCCAATGATTCCTGAAGAATCCAGGTGAGCACGTACACGTCTGCCGGGGGGATTCGCTCGATGCGGCGGTCCTCCCGCACCCCCACGTACCGGCCGGCCAACCGATCCAGGACGGCGTCGACCACCGGCCGCCCGCCAATCGCCAACAAAGCCTCCGCGGTCGAATAAATATAAGTGTCCAGTCCCGTCCCGCCGCCGACGGGGAGCGTCCCGGCGTCCACCGTGAACGCGACCCGTTCCACAAGGATCGACGCTGCCCCCGGGATCCGCAGGTTTCTGGCGACGGCGACGAGCGTGTGGTATTGACTTGTGGCGGCCGGGTCTGGGTCTTTCGCGGCCGCCCGCAACTGACGAACGACTTCCCGCTCCACCAACGCCGCCCGCTGCTGCACGATCGCCGACGCATTGGCCCGCGTCGGCAGGTCTGCTGAGGACAGCAGTTCGGCCGACTCGACGGTGGAGATTTCGAAGTCTTCGATCAGATAGGGAAAGGACTTCTTCCCCGGATCGAAAAGCGGCGGGAGGGCAAGATCCTCGACGCCAGGATGCGGCACGACGATCGGGGAGTAAATCTTATCGTAGACGATTCCCTTGGGCGAGACCTCGTCCCCCGAGAGCTGGAGAAGCCTTTCCCCGTCCGGCGGAGCGGCGAGCAGCAGGCAGAGGAGCGGGAACTGGGCCATTTTGATCGTGCGGCTGAGATGGGGCGGGTGACTGGCGTCATCTTTGAAATCACTCTTGAGGGGGTCTGTCGTTCCAATGCTCGTTCATAGGCTGCTTGCCGGGGGCGCCCCCGCAGTGAGAGCATGCCCCCCGGAGCGAGGAGCAGGCCACCCGCCCGCTTGAGGTGCGGGATGTTCCCATCTCATGTCATGAGGCATCCCTCAAGACGTCTCTCCGCTCAAGGATCTGCTGGACCGGACCCGGGCGTCTGCACGTCGAAATCAAAATCAGGCACCCATGGGTTTGTCTGGGGCGGCGGGGCAAATCTTATGAGTTCTCCTTTCAGCCAATCGTTGACGGTTTGGACGCATGCCGTCACCTCCGCGTCGGCCTTGGGGCCGCCGTCAGCCGGCTCCCCTTCTGCGACCTTCGACAGCAGCTTGATCGCTTCCAGAGCCTGGTGCGTCCACTCCGGCCCGACGAGGTAGACATTGTCGTTAGGGGTGGGGTAACGACGGCGAACGTCGTCGTGGGCGAACCAGAATACGCCGATCGGCCCCGACTCGTCAGGCTGCGCAGCCGCGAGTTCCACCAGCGCGCGCACCACGGCGAGGTAATCCATCTGGCAGGCTTTCAAGAGCGAAAGTCCCTCGGGGCCCAGGATGTGCGGAATTGAAAAAGCCTCGCGATACATGTCGACCGCCTCCATGCGGATCCGCCGAGCGTCCGCGCCTCCGTCCCGACAACTCATACAGCGAAGCCAACTCCTGGTGGACGCTGATGCCCCGCGAAAGAGCCGCAAGCCGGGCCAGAGAGACCTGATCGTACGACTCCTCCAGAGCCTTCGCCTGCTCCTCGGGCGAATCGTACTTGAAGTCGTATATCGTAGCGGACAGGGCGAAGAGTCTGGCTTTATCAAGCCGGTTGGCTTCGGGCGAGTCCGCGAGGGACTTGACGGCGCTTCTGAACTCCGGCAACGACATCCGATCAGCCATTTCTTGAAGGTACGGCCCAAGCCGGTCGTGATCGAAGAGGGAACGGTCGCCGGGAGAGGCCCGCACCGCCCCTCGCGGCGGGGGGCCCGGGTTGGAGTCGGCAGGCGGCGTTCTTAGCCCCTCGCGGGCGACGCTTGATCCCGCTCGGGCACGCGGTTCGCCCACCACGGACTCGGCAGAAACGCCTTCGTCACTGTGTCCGGGGGGCGAAGACGTTACCGCATGATTCCGATCGTCCGCCTCGCCGCCTCCCGGACGGGTCGTCACAAAGACGGCGAGTATCAGCACGACCACGCCCGCGAATAACGCAATCCTCCGCCTCAGGCGAGCGCACTTCGCATTCCTGGTAGAGCGGGAAGTCGTGTCGGCCATTATTCGTTGGACGTGATCTGTTGGTGTTGAGCGAGGCGGCCTTGTTCAGGGCCGTACGACGCCTGAAGGAGGACGGTGCCCTGCAACAGCGTGCCGGGCGGGCATTCGTAATTCTGCACCTGATCTATGACGACAGTTTTATCTTTCATATTTTCCGCGAGTAGTATATCGTACAGGAATCGAGCCTAAGTCAAGGAATATGAATCCCTGATGGTGTCCTCGTCGGACACGGTAAAGGTGCCGGTGCCGATTCCCATTCCCGCCTGCACCCAGGCATTGGCCACTTCGTCGGCGGATTCCGGATCGCGTTTGAAGTGAGCCCTGAACCCTGCGAGAACATTGGGATGTATCCAAGGCATCTCAATGTTCGTTTCCATTTCCGAAAACACTTCGTTCACGGTCAGCCCTTCGTAGTTCGGGGCGGTTGCGGCGCCGTTGTGATCCGGGCCCAGTTCGCGCGTGATCACGGTCCTGGACGTTTCCTGTTTAGTTCCCAGGCCGCTCACGATCAGGTTGCCTTCGTCCTCCCCCGAGGTTAACACATGCTCCTGCTTTTTGGGCGTTATGATTGTGGGAAGGTTCTGTGTGTCGGCGAGTTGCCAAGTCGCGGACACCGGCGGGATGGAGGCGTCGCGAACGCTTTCGCTGGTTGAGTTCCTCAGGTCTCAGCGGCACGGGCTCCTCATCGTGGCTGGTATACGTTCCGAGGTCGGTAAATTGCACGGTCACCTTGATCGGCTGCCCGTCCCAGTCTTGGCTGACACGGACCGACTCCGACCTGCGGGGCGCGAAGACGCCGCCTCCGACGTGTCCCATGATAACTGTCTTGGAGTTAAACGTCGTGCCGTCGAAGACTGCGTTAGTCACTGTAATTTCTGCTTGGAACACGCCTCCGACTTTGTGGTGAGTCCTCATCCTCTTGAAATCGCCGCCGGGCGGGAAGGTGCGATACCTGTCTGTATCCCTCACCTTGGTGACGAGGGTTACCTTTTGCCCGGGAAACACGCGTGCGTCATCTTTCGGGGTGAGTACGATTTCGACTGAGTCTCCGTCTCCGGAGTCAACCTCAATTTCCTTCACCACCGTGGCCACGGCCGCCCCGGCGAAGGCGAATAGTTTGACGCCGTCGATGTCGCCGCCGCCGGTGTACAGCGTGTTGAGGTACCGGACGCGAATTTCGTACGTCCCGCCCGCCCGGAAGCCGGGGCTATACGGCACCGGCCACAGCGACTTTTCGACTTTGCTGAGGGGCTGGGGCTGCCCCCAGCGTTCGAGCGGGGTCTCGGTGACGCCGGTCTCCGTGTCCGTGATCGTGACGCTCACGCCGTCGTCGCTGAACGCCGCCAACTGGACGCCGTCGGTGGACGGCTCGAACAGGATGAGGAACGGCAGATCGTCGAAATTCACGTCTCCGGGATTGCCGACGCTGTGATAGCCGAGTTCCGACGGACTGTTCTTGATCGCCTCGGCCTCGTCCTCCACGTCGCCGAACGTGGAGTCTGGCCAGAGGACGTCGACCATGTCCCCGGCGACCGACGCCCGGGCCAGCAGCGCCCCGAGGCAGATCGCGAGAACCCACGGCGGACGCGATCGGCGGACGGCGGCGGGGCGGTTCGGCTGCGACACGGTCATTCTTCTGAGGGGATGAGTTCTGGGACGGTTTAACGGGTGCGGCGGGCCGCTAATCTTTCGGCCGCTGCTTCTTTGCCTCAGAGTCCTTCTTAGCCCGGGCCTCGATCGTCTTGATGAAGTCCGGCACCCCGCGGATCATGCCGGGGTCCGTCACCTCCCGCAGCACGGCGATCGCCTCGTCCGGCTTCCCCTGCGCGGAGAGGGTCCTGGCGATATTGAAGCGGGCGGCGTCCTTGGAGTTCTGCGTCTTCGCCAGGGCCAGCGACTGTTCGGCGACCCACTGCGTCTTTTCGTGCTGCTTCGCCGCCGAGTACGCCGTGAACAGCGTCGCCAGGAGGTGCGGCCTCGACAGGTACTGCTCCCGCCGCGGGTCGGCCGCGTCCAGGTTGTGCACGAGGTACGCGTCGCAGATCGCCGCGGCCAGTTCGGGGTCCTTCAGCTTCACCAACGCGGCGTGTTTGACCGCCACGGCGGCCACGCCCACGCCGCTGCGGCGGACCGCCACGTCCTCCTGGCGGAGCAGTTTGTCCGCGATATACAGATCCCCGGCGATCGCGTAATAGAGCGCCGGTTTGTCGTCCTGGACCTTGCGATACTGCTTTGTCACCGTTCCGTAGGCGAACGGCTCGTCTTCGGCGACTTCGGGGCGGGGGTACTCGCTGCGGCCGCTTTTGCGGAGCAGGTACTTGCGCAGCTCGCGCTTCGCCTCCCGGATCGCCGCGGCGTCCTCGACGGGGCCGGGGGCGTCCGCGGCGGCCGACGGGGCGCCCGTTCCCGTCAGTATGATCGAGCCGAGAACCGACGCGGCGATCAGGGCAGACCGCCGGGGCGCCCGGGAGCGTCGCGGCGGGGCCGCCCAAGGAGAAACTCTCACGGATCGCTCTCGCTTCTTAGAACGCGGCGGGGGCGTCCCGCGAGGGCGGGGCCGGCGGACTCGTCGTATTAGTTGCGCCGACGGTAAGGGGGGGGCAGGTTGACGCGAGCGTCAAACCGCCTCCCTTGAAAACTTTCCCCACATCCGCCGCCCCGCCGCCCCGCCGCCCCGCCGCCCGCTGCTGGGACGTTGTTTCCGTCCCAACTCGTAGCGTCCGCTGCGTGGACGGCCCTCGCTGACGCTTCGGGTTGGTGTCCCAGGGGGTTCGGAACAGCCGTCAAATCGTCATCGCGCTGAAGCCGCCGTCGACGCAGAGGTTGGAGCCGGTGATGAACCGGCCGGCGTCGGAGGCGAGTAATAACACCGCCCCGGCCAGCTCGCCGGGGTCGCCGAAGCGGGCCATGGGGGTGTGGGTCATGATGGACGCGACCCGCTCCGGGGAGAGGATGTCCCGGTTCTGCTCCGCGGGGAAGAAGCCGGGGGACAACGCGTTCACCCGCACGCCCTGCGGCGCCCACTCCCGGGCCAGGTTGCGGGTCAGGTTCAACACCGCCGCTTTGCTGGCGCTATAGGTGAAGACCCGCGACAGCGGCGTGACCGCGGACATGCTCGCCAAATTAATCACGCTGCCGGAGCCGCGTGCCAGCATCCCCGGCCCTAATACCTGACAGGCCAGCCGGACCGAATCGAGGTTCACGCGGAAGATCCGGTGCCACTCGTCGTCGCTGATCTCCAGGAACGGCGTGGTCGCGTTGACGCCGGCGGCGTTGACGAGGACGTCCGGCGCGCGGCCGCCGTCGGCCAGCAGGGCGTGGCGGAGGGCTTCGAGGTGGTCGCGGCGGGTGGCGTCGGCGGTGATGACCTCCGCGACCCCGCCGCCGGCGTTCTGCTGGCGGCGGGCGTTGTTGATGCGGTCGGCGACCTCGTGGCCGGCGGCCTCCCCGCGGCCGACGATCACCACGTTCGCCCCCGCGGCGGCGAGGGTCTCGGCCATCGCCCCGCCCAAGACGCCGGTCCCCCCGACCACCACGGCCCGCTGGCCGGTGAGGTCGAACAGCGTCGCCGGCGGGGTCGCCGCGGCGGTGGGGGAGCGGTCGCCGTCGGGTTGGGTGACGGGGGCGAGGGGAGCGTTTGCGGGGGCGGCCATGGCGTCAGGATAACCGCCCGACGCGAGCGCCGACACGAACCCCGCCCCGCCCGGTTCGCCCCGCCCGGTTCGCCCCGCCCGGTTCGCCCCGCCCGGTTCGCCCCGCCCGGTTCGCCCCGCCCGGTTCACCCGCCGGGGGGGGCGGCGCCGCGGGCGGCGCCGCCGGGCACGAACAACTCGCCCAGCAGGAAGCGGATCGTTTCCTCCTGGATCTGCCGTTCCGCCCGCACCCGGACCCGCGGCCGGCGGATGGTGCCGCCGACGTGCAGGTAGGCCACGCGGTCCCGCAGCACGCGGCCGGCCCGCAGGGCGAAGCCGACCGGCGTGGGTCCGGCGGCCTCCTCGATGATGCGGAGGATCACGTCCTCGGCGACGTCGCGTTCGCCGGTGTCGGCGACGACCTCCAGATCCAGCCGGCCGGTCGGCAGCGCCGCGGTGCCGGTGGCGAACAGCCGGATCCCCGGTCCGGAGAGCGTCAGCCGTTCGATGCGGGCCACGGAGTTCCGCAGCCGCACGTTCAGCGAGCCGGTGCGGGCCGCCCCGGCGCCGCGGAAGTTCAGGAACGGCCGCAGTTCGCGGAGCACCGGCAACCCCTTGGGGGACGGGTTGAGCAGCGTGAGCCGTGCGGCGCCCTCCAGGTCGCTGAAGTTCGTCACGCCGCGGCCCGTCAGCGTGACCTTGCCGGCCACGCGGCCGCCGGTGAGGTTCCCGCCGGCGCCCCTGGTGAAGGTGGTCGAGTCGACCCCGCCGAGGTCCAGATCGACGTCCAGCCCCACGCCGCGACCGCGGCCGAACTCCACGGTCACGTTCCCGTCCACGGACCCGCCGCCGATCACCGCCCGGGAGCCGCCGAATCGCACGCGGCCGGTTCCGGCGTTGGGGTTGTAGACGAACTCCGTGGGCAGCCGCCAGCGGTCGATGTCGAACAGGAATTGCTCGTCCGGCCGACCGGGGTTGTCCGCGGCGACGAACCGGCCGCGGTCCAGTTCCATCTGGCCCCGCAGTCGCACGCCGTTCGGGCCGACCACCCCCGCGGCCCGCACGCCCAAGCGGCCGGCGACGTTCTCGTCGGCCCAGGGGATCGGGGCGAAGGCGCGGGCCGCCTCCGCGTCGCGGAGCAGCAGGTCGACCCGCACCGCCCCGGACCGGGCGTCGAAGCTGCCGGCGCCGGGGGAGGAGAGGGCCAAGCGGAACCGTCCACCGGCGTAGCGACCGTCCCGGATGTCGCCGGTCCAATCGTTCAGGTCGCGGGCGGCGACCCGCAGCGTGACGGCGTCCAGCAACCGGTCCCCGCCCCAGGCCAACGACCGCAGCCGCACCGCCCCGGTCAGCCGCGGCGGGGCTTTGCTCGCCCGGCGAGGATCGACCTCCGCCGGGGGCACGGTCGGCAGGGCCCCGCAGCCGGGCGGCGGGGCGACGCCGGGCAGCAGCGCCGCGAGGTCCACCGGCGGACCTTCGGGGTGCGAATCGAACCGCAGGCAGGCGTCCGCTTCGCCTCGCAGCGACGGCGCCGCCCCGCCCCCGCGGCCGCGCAGGGCGGTCTCGACCGCCAGCAGGTCCGTCTTCAACGCCCCCGCCGCCGCCACCACCCGGAACGGCCACGGGTCCGCCGCCGGCGCCGCGCCCGCCGCTCTCATAGACCGGGGGGACTGCACCGCACGGGCACGGGAGGCCGCACGGGGGGCGGGGCGGGGGATCGGGCGGAACGCGGCGGCGGCGCCCAGTTCCCCGCCGAACCCGCGGGCCGACAGCCCGCCGCGGCCCACGCCGCCGGCCAGTTCGGCGGCGAGCGTCACGTTCTTCAGCCGCACCGGCTTGCCGGCCCCGGCCCGGCGGACGACGGTCAGCAGGTCGCTGGTGACCCGGCCGTTCAAAGCCACGGACTTCAGGGACAGCCGCCCCGCCGGCCAGGCGGCGGCGATGCGCACCGTCGCGGCGCCGGTCACCGGGGCCTGGGTTCCGCCGGCGTTCGGATCGAACCGCACCGGCGACGCCGCCCGCAGCAACGCCCCCACGTCCCCGCCCACCCAGGCCAGTGTCGCCGTGCCGTTCTGCTCGGCGTCGGCGGGTGCGGTCGCTGTCTAGAAGCCTCTCCCGCCGGCCGAACCGACGGCTCCCCGCCCGTTTGCCCGGCGCCTGTTTGCCCGGCGCCGGGCAGGGGGACGGAGGCGGTGATGCGCAGGTCGCCGTCAGCCAGACGGGCGGCGAACTCCTCGACCGACAGCCGGGTGCGACCGGACGCGGGGTGTTCGACGGAGACCCGCGTCGCCACGTCGTTCAGCGTGACCGGGCCGAGCCCCGGGAAGTCGCTGTCCGCCGGCACCGCGAGCCGCAGCCGATCCGCGGCAAGGTTCGCCTCCACCGTCCACCGCGGCCCCTGGGCGTCCGCGGCGTCGTCCGTGGCGTCGCCCGCGGGATTGTCCGCTGAGGAACCGCCGCTGGTCGACGCCGCCCGGCCAAGCCGCCCGCGGGCGGTCAGCGAAAGGTCCAACGCCCCGCCCAACGCGACGGGGCTGTTCGGGGAACCGGACCCCCACTCGCGGAGCGCCAGCGGCAACACCGGGGCGAGTCGGCGGGCGAGATCGCGGGGGTCTGCGACGACGACGTTCGCCGCGGCGACCCACTCCCGCGGCCCGTTCGTTTTCAACTCCGCCCGACCGGACGCCGCGGCGGGGCCGAGGGCCACGGAGAGCCGGTCCACGCGGACGACGCCGTCGTCCGCGACGGCGTCCAACGCCAACGCGTCCACCGTCACGCCGAAGGCCGTCACCGCGTCGCCCGACAGGCTCAGCGTGCCCCGCAGGGCGGCGGGGTCGTCGGCGCCGGTCAGGTTCGCGGCCAGCGTGATCCGGCCGGCGAACGCCCCCGGGCCGGTCGCCAGATCGGCCAGCGGCCCCGGCCCGCCCGCGGCGGTCAGCGCCGGGCCGAGCGTCGCCAGCGGCACCCCGTTCGCCTTCACCGTCAGATCCCACGGGTGCGGCTCCGAGCGCGACCAGAAGCCGGAGGCTCGCAGCGAGCCCAACCCCGGCCCCGCGTCCGGCTCCGCCGGTTTGGCGAGCGCCGCCGCGTCCGGTCCCGCCGGGTCGACCAGTGCCGCCGGATCCCCCGGGGCCGCCGCGTCTCCGGCCCGCCCGGTTCCGGCCCGCCCGGTTCGCCAGGTTCACCGGGGGGAGGGGAGAAGAGCACGTCGACGGACCGCACCGTCAATTGCTGCGGGGTGAGGGCGAACTCCGCCGCCAGCGACGGCACCGTCAGCCCGGTTCCGCTCGCTCCCGGCCCGTTCGCCGGTCCGGTGGCGGAGCCGGTCGGAAGCAGGCCGGGCAGGCGGACGTCGGCGGCGCGGAGCACGCCCTCGGCGGTGTTCACTTCGAACGGGACCAGCGTTCCCGCCGCGGAGATCAGCCCCAGCGCCGTGCCCCGCCGACCGCGATTCGATGCGTCCGGCCCGGTGCGCGGGGGCGGGGGGAAGCCGGCGGCGGTGAGCAGGGGGGGGAGGAACGAATCGGTCGGCCAGTCGTCCCACCGCAGCTTCGCCCGGAACTGGTGCGGGGCCGTCAGACCGACCGCCCCGTCGCCGGTGATCCGCCCGCCGCCCCGGCCGGGGGTTGCCCCCGTCGTTCGCATCCGCGGCGGCGGCGGCGTCCACTCCGGCGGCTCCGTCAGCGATCCGGGATCGGGCGCCGGTGACGGCGAGGTTCCGCCAACTCGCGCCCCGTCCGCGACGCCGATCTTGGCCGTCGCCGTGCCCAACGCGATCCGTGGCCGTTCGCCGGCGTTCGGCGTGCCCTTGTCCGGGGCGTTCGGCGGGGGGGCGTGCGGGAGGAACAGGGTGGGGGCGTCCAGCGAGACCGTGCCGTCCGCCGCGGCGACGCGAAAGCCGCGGCGGGGGATGCAGGGATCGAGCGGGTCGGTCGCGTTCGGGTCCGGCGGCGGGGGGAAGCGGAGGTCGAGCCGCCCGTTCGCGGACAGCGTCCCCGTCACCGCGAACCCGTCCGGCAGCAGGTCCGCGGGGAAGCGGGCGAGGTCGAGGTCCGTCAGCGTCAGGTCCGCGGTCAGCGGCAGGTCCGGCCGGTCGAAGTCCACCGCGGCGATCCCGCTCAGCGTCCCGCCGGTGCGCCCGCCGGCGTCGGCGTCGCCGGCGGGTCCGTCGATCTCGATGCGCAGGTCCGCGGCGACGACCCGTTTGTCTTCGTATTGCAGGTCCGTGGAGAGCGTGCGGACCGGCAGGGAGAACAGCCGCAGACCGGCGCCCCGCACCTCCGCACGGGCCTGATCGAGCCCCCACGGCGCCGCCGAACCCCGCGCCCGGCCGGCGGCGGAGAACATCCCCGCCCGGCCGAGCAACCGCTCCGGCGGTCGCACGCAGGTCGGGATGAAGTCGAAGATCGCGGCGGTGGCGTCGCCGATGCGTCCCTCCGCGGTCCACCCGTTCGCACCAAGCTCGTCCGCACCGAGGCCGGCGCGTCCGGTGAACGTGCCGCGGTCGGTGACAAGGCGCACGTCCGTCAGCGACGCGGTTCCGTCCGCGATCGTCAGATTCGCCGCCACGTCCCGCACCGCGACCTCGGCGACGGTCAGGTTGGCGCCGGTCAGCGTGACGTTCGCGGCGGTGAGGGCGTCCAGCGGACCGGGACCGGGAACCAGCGGCCCCGCCAGCGTGCCCCGCACCGTCAGCGCCCCGCTCCGCCCAACGTGCCCGCCGGGGGACGAACCGCGGCGGGCAACGCTTCGAGCAGTCGCGGCGACAGATCCGTCGCGTCGACCGTCGCGGTCCAGGCGCCGTTCCCCCCGTCGGCCCGCAGGTCTGCGGCGGCGGCGCCGGTCACGGCGCCGGCGGCGGTGCGGAGGACGAGGTTCGTCACCTCGACCGTCGCCGCGTTCTCATTCAGCACGGCGGACAGGTCCGCGGAGATCGCCGTCACCGCCAGCCCGTTGACCCGCAGCGGCTCCGCGCGGCGCCGCGACCGGCGCCGCGGTCCGGGGCCCCGCCGCGCAGCGAGGCCGTCAGCGTGCCGGTTGCGGGGACGAGGGTTCCTTGGCTTTGCACGTCCAGGGCCAGCGTGCCGGCGAGGTCCGTCGGCAGCCAGGCGGGGGGGCCGTCGGGGAACTGGGCGGGGGGGAAGAGGGCCGACAGAGCCGACAGGTCGAGCCGGTCGCTCGTCACCGCCGCGGCGTACGGGTGCGGGGCGACGAGCCCGACGGACGCGGTCCCCGAGAGCGGTTGCCCGGCGACGAGGGCGGTCAGGCGGTTCAGCTCCGTGGTTCCGGCGGTCAGGGTGAGGCGGGCGTTCAGGTCGTCCACCGCCCGGCCGGCGACGGTCAGGCCGGTGGCGGAGACCCGGGCGGAGGCGTCGTACGCGGCCGGGTCGTCCCGTTGCGTCCAGGGGACGGAGGCGGTGACGGATCCGTCGAACGTTCCGCCGGTGATCGGCAGCCCGCTCAGCCGGCTCCAAAGCAGGTCCAACGGCACCCCCTTCGCGGTGAGGGTCGCGGTCGCCACGTCCTCCTCGCCGGCCAACGGCAGCGATGCGGAGCCCGTCAGCGTGCCGGTCTGCGTCTTGCCGGAGGGGGTTTGCCCGGACGGCGTCTTGAGCGGCAGGCCGACCGTCAGATCGTCCAGCGACAGCGCCCCGCGGGCCAACGACAGATTCGCTTTCAAGTCCGTCAGCACGAGCGGATCCGCCGCGGCGCCGGGGTTCCCAGCGGCGGCGGGGGCAGCGAGGGGGGCGAGGGTCAGGCGGGCGGAGGAGAGCCGGCCGGTGGCGGTGACCGCCCCGGGGCGGGTGAGTTCCGCGAGGCGGGCGGTGACGGTGAGGGTCGCGTTGACGCGGCCCTCCGCCTCGATCGGGATCTCCACGCCGAACCGGGCCAGCCGCTGCTTGAGCGTCGCGAGGTCCACGTCCCGCACGTTGACGGTGCGGGTGACGACGGCGGCGTCGGCGCCCGCCTGCTGGGCCCGGCCCGCCTGCCGCCGCACCGCGTCCACCCCCTGCGAGAGCAACTCGGTCAACTGACCCGCGGCCGGGGCGGGGGCCGCGGCGACCGCCAGCAGCACGGCGACAAACAGGACACGCCGCACGGCGGACTCCGATCCAGAGAACACGAACTCGACCAGTCTGCCGCATTCTCCCCGCCCTTCGCCCCCGCACCACCGGGCCGTCCCCCGTCTTCGCCCCCGCCCGGCGTTGCGGGGTTCAGCGTGCGGCGTCAGCGTCCCGGACGCTGCACGGGCGGCGCCGGTGCGTTCGCGGTTCGCTTAGAAGCTGTTTCAGAACCTCACGCTCGACCAACCCGAAGCGTCAGCGAGGGCGCCGGGCGCAGCCCGGCGGGGCGTGCTCCGCTGCGCGAAGGCCCTCGCTAACGCTTCGGGTTGGTATTGAAACAACTTCTTACCGGAAGCGCCACTCCGCATAGGCGCGGCGCGGGTCTCGTCGAAGATCTCGCTGCGGATGATGCCGGTGTCCGCGGTGAGGGTCAGTTGGTTGGTCACGTCCCAGTTCAGGCGGGCCGTCAGCAGGCCGTAGCTTTCGGAATCGCTGTCGAACCGGACGGCGCCGTACAGCTCGTACCACAGGGCGTTGGCGCCGAGGAAGGTGTCGCAGCTCAGCCAGTGCTTCCATTCGAGCCCGACGGTCCCGAAGGCGAAGTAATCCGGGCTGAAGTACGGGTGCTCCGCGCCGCGGAGCGGGTTGTCCGCGGCGCAGGGGGTCGCGGACGGTGAACTCGCTGAACCGGGCGAAGTCCGCGTCGGCCCGCAACCGCACCTGCTTGCGGCCGGGCCGCAGGACGAAGCCGTTGTGCAGGCCCCACTCGTGGGCGCGGTTCTGGTCGCTGTAGGCGCTGAATCGGTAGAAGCCGTCCGTCTGCCAGCGGCGGGTGGGCAGCCAGTTGAAGTCCGTTTGCACGCCGCCGCGGTGGATGTCCTGGAACAGCGTTTCGCGGTTGAGCGCCACGTTCTCCAAAAAGCCCCGCACGCGGACGGTGGCTTCGTTCTTGGTGACCCAGCTGACGCCCGCGTCGAAGGTCGGGCGGGTGCTGAACGCCCGATCGTCGTACTCCTCCACGTTCACCTGCGCCAGCCGGCGAAGTCGCCGCGGATGCGGCGGGCGTACCGCAGACTGCCCACTTCGCCGTGCAAGCGGTCGCGTTCGCCGGCGACGGGGTCCGGCTCCAAGACGACGTGCGATAGCCGGGCGGTGAGGCCCTCGCCGGCGTGCGCCGGTCACCACGCGACCGCCGACGGTGAAGCAGGTTCCGCCGAGCGCCGCCAGGTCGCCGCGGCCCTGGATGTCCAGGTGATCGTACTCCGCGAACGCCGCCGGCCGGCGCCACAGGCGATGCCGTTCCAATGCCGTCCGGGCCTGCGTGTGGCAGGGGTTCACCTCGAGCAGTGCGCGGTACTCCGCCTCCGCGGCCCGGGTGTAGCCGCGGTAGCCGAGCGTCTGGGCGAGGTCGAAGCGGGCGTCCTGATTGCCCGGTTCCAAGTCGATCAGCCCGCGGTACGTCGTGCCCGCGGCCCGGGGGCGATGGGCGCGGAGGCTCTTGGCGGATTGCTCCGTCGAGGCGATCGCGGCAGCGCTTTCCCACAGGGCGTCGTACTCGCACCGGACTCCAGCGCCGGCACGACCGCACCCGGCGCAAGCCGCTCCCCGTACACCCCGCCGGGCGCCGGCCCCGAACAGGCTCCGCGGGCAGCGTCAGGGCCGCCATCAGGGCGTCGTCCGGCGACTCGAACGTCCGGGCGAGGCGCGTCGGTCCTGCGCGGAGGCGGCGTCCGAAATATAGTCGCGGCGGCGTAGCCCTCCAGGCGTCGGCCAGCGGGCCCGCTCGCGGCCGACGTTCAGGTCGCCGGGCATGTCCGTCAGGTAGCGGCCGTACGATCGTCGGCGTGGTAGTAGTCGAACCTGGACCACAACGCCCGGGCCAGTCCGAGCCGCGCGCGGCTGCTCTGCGGATGGTTCTGCAAGACGAAGCCGTAGTCCCCCGCCGCCCCGCCGCCGGTTCCGCACCCGCCGGCGCCGCACCCGCCCGACCCGCACCCGCCGGCGCCGCACGCGGCGCCGGTTTCGTAGCCGGCCTCGCAGACCGGGCCGGGGCCGGGCGCGGGAGGACAGCGGCCGCATTTGCCGCCGCACAGCGGCTCGCCGCACCCGCGGTGGTGGCCGGTTCGAGGCGCTCCAAGATCCCGCAGCAGACCTGCCCGCCGGACCCGCAGGCGCCGTCCCCGCAGCCCGACCCGCAGCAGGACCCTTCGCCGCAGTTGGGACGAACCCGCCGGCGGGCCGGCACTGCATCTTCGCTTCGGCCCGCAGCACGCGGCGAGGGGGTGCGTGGGGTCGGTCCGCAGCACGCGGGCGGCCAGTTCCCCGGCGAGGCAGCACTCGCAGTCTTCCATCGCCAGGCTCGCCACGCTCAGCAGGGTGAACGTGTCGCCGGACAGCGGGGAGAGCGGCGACCCGGCCGCCCCCCAGCGCCGCCCGGGCGGCGTCCTTGTTCCCCAGGATCGCCAGCGCCCGGAAGCGGTGGTAGATCGCCGCCGGCTCCGCGGCGGCGGGGGCCGGCAGGCGGTCCAGCACGCGGACCGCCTCCGCGGGCCGGCCCCGGTCGATCAGCACCTCGGCCAGCCGGGTCTCGACCGCCGCCTGCGCGCGGCGCGCGCGGGGCGAATCGCGTCGGCCGGGTCAGTTCGGCCTGGGCGCGGGCGAGGTCCGGCATCGTGCCGCGTTGAATCAGGATCGCCGTCAGTTGGAGCAACGCCCGCACGTCCCCGGATTGCGACCGCGCAACGCCTCGACCAGCCCGATCGCTTCGTCGAAGTCGCGGCGGAACGCCAGGTTCTTCGCCCGCAACAGGACCGGCTCCGCATCGAGCGGCAGGAGCACGGCGAGGCGGGCGTACTCCGCATCCGCCCGCAGATTCTGGCCGGAGGCGTGCAGCGCCTCGGCGAGGTCGCGGCGGGCGGCGGGATCGGCGGGGGCCTGACGCAACCGATCGCGCCCGCGGCGACCGCGGCGGCCCACTCCCCGGCGATCACCCGATGCTCGGCGAAGGCCGATTCAAATCGCACCCGTCCGGACTCCGTCGGCTGCAACGTCTCCAACCGCGCCCGGGCGGGGCCGAGTTCCAACAACCGGCTGTGCACGCGGGCCATCAGCACCGCGGCGGCGAACGTGATCCGGGTGGGCGGCGAGCAGTTGCCCCAACACGTTGCGGCTCTCCCGCAGCGCGCCGTCCCGGTACAGCGCCTCGGCCAATCCGAGCCACAGCGCCGGATCGGAGACCGGCCGGGAGGCGAGATCCGCCGCCGCCGCCCGCGCGCCCTCGGCGTCCAGCAATCGCACGTTCGCGAGCAGCAGGTCCGCCGGCGGGCGGGCGTCCGCGGGGTCCGTCTCCCGCAACGCGATCAGCAGCGACCGGGCCTCCGCCAGTCGGCCCAGTTCCATCAGCAACCGGGCGTACTCCAAGCGGGCGTCCCGGTCCGCGGGCGGGCCGCCGGACAGGTGGGCGTCCACCGCGGCGGCGGCGTCGCCGGGGCGGCCCTCCAGCAGATAGCTGCGGGCCAGTTTCACCGCCGCCCGCCACCGCCGGGCCGCGGCCTCCGTGGCCGGTTCGCCGTACGCGGAGACCCGCCCCGGATCCGTGACCGCCAGCAGGGTGAGGAGGTGTTCGCGGGCCGCTTCGTACTGTCCCAAGCCGATCAGCAGGTCCGCCAATCCGGTGAGGGCGTCGACGTTCTGCGGGTCCGCGGAGAGCAGCAAGGTGAACGCCGCGGCGGCCTCCTCCGCTCGGTCCGCCCGGATCAGCACGCCGGCCAACTCCGCCCGCACGACCACGTCGCCGGGGTTCTCCGCGAGGTACTCCTCGAACCGGCCGATCGCCTCCGAAAAATCGCCTTGCGCCACCGCGTTGCGGGCGGCGCCCAACAGCACCCGGGACCGCAGCGGGTCCGGGTCCGACAGCCCGTCCGGCGTGCCGGTGCGGGTCGATTCGCCCAGCGGGGTCGCGTCGATGCGGTCGTCGCCCAACGGCAGCGGGGGCGGGGCGAGGTAGGAGGGAACCGTCGGCTCGTCCGCCGCATCGCCGGGGGAGGGGCCGCCGGGGAACGAGTCGCGCGGAGCCCTGTTCAGAGAGATCCCGGCGTCGCCGGCCGGCACGCCCGCGGAGGTCGCCGGCGGAACCGGGTCGTATCCGGCGAGCGGCGGGACCGACGGTTCGCCCGGGCCGCTGATCGACCCGCCGACCGGGCCGCCCAACGCCGGCGGGGCCGAGAACCGTGACCCGTACCCCGGCGCCCCCAGCGCCGGGCCGCCCTGCGTCGGGCCGCCCTGCATCGGGCCGCCCTGCGTCGGGCCGGCGGGGAGTTGGGCGGCGGCCGGCGTCAGGGCCGCATCGCGCACCACCGTCAGCCCGGCGGTCAACGGACCCGGGGGGACGGCGAGGCCGTCGGCGTCCAGCGCCCGCACGCACAATTCATAGCGGCCCGTCCGGTCCGGCACGAACCGCACCCCGCCGGCGCTCGGCGAGACGGTGGCGACGGTCGCCCAGGCCCCGCGACGGCCGGTCTCCGAGACGGTTCTCGCCCACACCCGCACCGCCGCCGCCCCCGGGGAGACGGCGAACGGCACGTCCGCCCCGCCCGCGTCGCACCGCAGCGTCGGCAAGGCAGCGCCGTCCGCGGCGCCCGCGACGCCCGCCAGTCCAACAAGCAGCAGGGCCGCCAGCGCCGTCGCCCGGACTAGAGCAGGCCAAGGGGATCCGTAGCGGCGGCTTCCAGCCGCCGTCCGTGAGCGCAGCGAACGGGGGTCGTCTCCTTCGGCCACACCAAGAGTCGGCGGCTGGAAGCCGCCGCTACGACATTTCGCGGCTCGCTCTAGCGCCGTCGCCCGGACCGGCGCCGTCGCCCGAGCCGTGGCCGGGGCGAATGAGCGGGGAGCCAGGCGGCGGCGAAGGGGCGTGTGGGACATTGTGGGGGAGCGGGGCACGGGCGGGACCGGCGAACCGAGGGGACCGACGATCGGACGGGGCGAATGGGGCGGGGCACGGGCGGCCCGTTACCGCGATCCATCCCCAGGCCGGCCATTCACAGGCCGGGGCGTCGAGAACGATCCCGTCAGCGGCCGGGGCGGGCCGGGGCGAACCGGGGCGAGCAGCCCGGTCAGCCGGCGGAGGGCGTCGGCGTCCTCCGGGTTCGTCCGCAACAGCACGCGCAGGTGGCGGGCGGCGGCAGCCCGATCGCCGTCCGCGGCGAGGCGGTCCGCGTACGTCAGTCGCAGCGCCCGGTCCTCCGGAGTCGCGGCCAACAGGCGTTCGTACAGGCGACGCACGTCGCCCCCCGCCCCGCCCGGCGTCGCCGGCAACACCGCCGGCCGGTGTTCGCCCGGGACGCGATCCAAAGCCGGCGCCACCGATGCGACCGGCACCACGGCGCCGGGGCCCTTCAATAGGGGGCCGGACGGTGAGGTTCGGGAGAACGTGTCGCCGGGGAACAGCGGCACGGCTGGGGCGTCCGCGGGACCGTCCGCCCAGTCGGCCGTGGTCGCGGCCGGGGCGTCCGGGGCGGCGCCGGGAGCGTCGGTCGGCGCGACCGCGAACCGGGCGACCGGGTACGCCGGCTCCGCCGGCGGGGTGAACGCCGCCGTCGGGAACCGGGCCGCCGTCGGGAACCGGGCGACCGGGGATTGAGCCACCGGGTACTGAGCCACCGGGAACGCCGCCGCCCGCGGCACAGGCGCCGGGGAGGCGGGGGCGACGGCGGGGGCCGCCGCCGCGGGGGCCGCGAACGTGAGGGCGTCGAACCCGTCGGACTGCTCCGTGGCGGCCCGCGGGCGGGGGAGCGGCAGCGTGGCGGCGGCTTCGTTGCCGGCTTCGTCCCGCGCCCACACCCGCAGGGTCAGATCGAACGGCGTCTCCACCGGCCGCGTCAGGTCCATCGTCACCACCCCGTCGGCGCTGCTCGCCTCCACCGGCGTCGGCGCCAGGTCCACCCACCCGGCGGCCGGGTCCGCGGTCAGGTAACGGACCATGACGGAATCCCGCACCAACCGGGCGTCCTCCGCCCGCACGACGAGGCGAATGCGGTTCTCGTCCGTCCACCAGCCCCGCAGCGCCAGCCGCGGGGGGATCGAATCCACCGTCACCCGGAACCGCGGCCGCAGCGGGCCGGCGGGATGCAGCGTCCCGCGTCGGTCCAGTCCGCGGACGTCGAACCAGTAATCACCGTCGCGGGCCTCGTCCCGCGGCAGGCGGGGGGCGTCCGGGGGGAAGGTGCCGGCCTCGCCCCAACTCGCCCCGCCGTCGGTCGAGCGGAACAGCCGCACCGCCGCCAATCCGGTGCGGTCGCCCAGATCGCCGGTCGGCAGGACGAACCGGCCGGACCGCGTCGTCGCGTCCCGCACGCTTCCGGTCTGCGTCGCTCCCGCAAAGCCGCCGGATAGAGGCCCGGACAGAGGCCCGGACAGAGGGCCGGACGGGCGCCCCGGCCCCGCTTCAAACAGGGCGTCCTGTGCGAATGCGATCGGACCGGACAGCGCCGCCCCGGACGCCGCTCCGGCGGCCAGCACGGCGGCGGCAATCCGGCGGCGGGGGCGGGGCGACGACATGACGGCGGGGGGCGGGATGAGCGGGGACGGCACGGGCGGGGCGGCCGGGGCGCGACGCCGCGCCGCCCCCCGGCGACCCTTCGTCCTGCCACGCATGTCCCGGTGAGGGAAACCCTGCCGGTTGTGCCGCCCGCACACGCCAATCACCCGCGCCCCAACGATTCGTCCGGCGGAACGTTCGATCCGCCGCCGGCCGGTCTGTCTGATTGAAGACGCTGGTTTCAGGCCGGGCAGAGACGAGCCGGCCAGGATCAAACCGCCCGCGGGGGCTCGCCCCGCAATTGCCGGAGCAGATCCTCCACATCCCAATGATCACGGACCTCGACGATCAGGTCGCCTTGGTAGCGGCACCAAGAACTGCCCCGGACCGTCACCGCCCGGCCGGTCGGGGCGAGGTCCAGGAACGGGCCGGAGTGCGTTTTCACGACGGTCCAGTGGGCCAACGCCTCGTCGCCGTCGCACAGCACGCGGTCCACCGTTAGCCGCAGCGGGTCGAACCCGGCGAGCAGCGCCGCGACGCGACCGCGAATCACGTCACGGCCGCTGCGGACGACGCCTTCCGCGTACAGGAGGACGTCCGGGGCCACGAACGTCTCGACCGCTGCGGGATCGCGGCCGTTGAAGGCCCGATCGAACCAGGCCCGGAGCAGCCGTTCCCGCTCGCCCGGCGACCGATCCAGGGTGAGGGCGTCGGCGCCGCCGGCCGGCAGGGCGACGCCGGCGTCGGTCAGGGCGGTGGCGACGTCCTCCAGCGTCTCGCGTCGCACCGGCCCGCCTCGCTCCAGTTTCCGCACCGCCCGGTCGGTGTAGCCGGCCATCGCCGCCAGTCGTTGCTGGGTCAGCCCGGCGGTTCGCCGCAGCGCCCGCACCCGCGGGCCGTCCACGCGAACGGACCCGTCGCCGCGCCCGTCGCCGCACCCGTCAGGCAACCCGTCAGACAACCCGTCAGGCAAGCCGTCAGGCAACCCGTCGCGGGAACGGTCGCGGGAACGGTCCGCCTCGTCGTTCATCAGGCGATTCGGCGGGGAAGCGGTCTGGTGAGGAACCTGCGTGCCGGAGCGGCGTCGTTCCGGTTGCGATCCGGTTCGGCGGACGGACGGAACGGTACCGTGGGGCGGCAAGGTCTGTCACGTCTTGAACCACAGGAACCGGTGTGCCTCCCGCGAACCCCCCTCCCGCCGGCTGGCCGGCTCACGACGATTCGGACCTGCCCGACGCCGGCACCGACACCGGCGCCAACGACGGGACGATGCTGGAGGAGGAAGAGGACGCCGCCGTCCTCGGATCGACAGGCTCCGGCACGATCTCAACCGACCGCCGCCGCTCCGTCGATCGCCTGCGCGACGCCGCCGCCGCCATGAAGGCGGCGCTGCGCCAGTCGCCCGGTTCGTCCCGCACGCGATCGCGCTTCATCCCATAGGAGACCCGTGCCATAGCAGACCCGTGACGGCCGGTCGCCCGGGCCGCCGGCGGAGTCACGGCTTGACGGGGCAGCCGCTTGACGGGGGAGTACGACCGTGCTCTGATCGGGGAGTACGGTCGTACTCGCGGCGGCCGGGTTCCCGTCCCCCGCTCGTCTCTGCCCCCGCCGCGGCTCCGATGCGTGACCCGGCCGATCGGAAAGAACGCACGCGGGCGCGGATCCTCGACGCCGCCGGGCGGGTGTTTCGCCGGGACGGGGCCGCCGCGGGGCTGGGGCCGGTGATGGCGGAGGCGGGGCTGACGAAAGGGGCGTTCAGCCGGCATTTTCCGAACAAGGACGCCCTGCTGGCGGAGACGTTGCGGCACGTCACGGCCCATTCGTTGGCCGATCGATTGGACGCGGAGGGCGTGGCGCCGGGGCTTGAGTGGCTGACGGCGTTCACCGCCCGCTACCTGTCCGCCCAGCACCGCGACGCGGTGGAGGCCGGGTGCCCGCTGCCGCCGCTTCTGAGCGACTTCGCCCGGGCCGGGGCGGTGGTGCGGGAGGCGTTCGCCGCGGCGTACGTCTCCGTCACCGCCCGGCTCGCCGCCCACCTGCCGGGCGGGGCCGGCGACGACGCTGCCGGCCGGGCGAACCGCGGCCTGGTGGAAGGCTGGGGGGCGATCGCGATCGGCTCCGTCGCCGTGGCCCGCGCCCTGCCGGAGGACGCCGCCGCCCGCGTGCTCGCCGAAACCCGCGCCCTGCTGCTCGCCCGCATCGCCGCCCACTTCCCCGCCGCCTCCCTGCCCGTTCCCCCGTCGTCCGTTCCCCCAGTATCCGCTGACGGGGCAGCGCTGTGAGCGTGCGCGAACCCATCGAGACCGGGGCGGCTCGTTCCGGACGGCTCCGCCGGCTCGCTCCGCTGGCGGCGGGGTTGGGGATCGTCGCGGTGGGGGCGGGACTGGTCGCGGTGGTGGCCGGCGGCGGGTCGGAGGAGGCCGGGACGACGGTGCGGCCGGTGGCGGTGCGAACCGCGGCGGTGCGCGTGCTGCCCAGCTATCCGGTCGAACGCACGTTCCTGGGGCGGGTGGAGCCGCGGCGTGAATCCGTGTTGGGGTTCGAGTTGCCGGGCGTGGTGGCGTCGGTGGCGGTGGAGGAGGGGGACGTGGTGGCCGCCGGCCAAACGCTGGCGACGCTGGACGTCGCCAAGTTGACGGCCCGCCAGGCGGAGTGGGCCGCCCGCCTCGCCGCCGCCGGGGCGCTGCTGGCCGAACTGGAAGCCGGCCCGCGGACCGAAGCGATCGCCGCCGCCGCCGCGGACGCCGCCCGGCTCCAGGCGTTGGCGGAACAGGCGGAACTGACGAGCCGCCGCACCGCCGGGATGCGGGAGCGGGGCGCCGTCACGGCCCGGGAGACGGACGACGCCCGCCTCTCCGCGGACGCCGCGAAGGCCGGCCTCGCCGCCGCGTTGGCCGGGTTGCGCGAACTGCGGGCCGGCACGCGCCCGAACGTCTCGCCGCCCAGCGGGCGGAGGTGGCGCGGGTCGAGGCGGAGGTCCGCGGCATCGCGGTGGACCTTGCCAACAGCGAATTGAAGGCCCCGTTCGCCGGCACGGTGGCGGCCCGATTCGCGGACGAGGGCGCCGTGCTGGCGGCCGGCGCCGGCGTGCTGGACCTGTTGGAGACCGGCGCGTTGCGGGTGCGGGTGGGCCTCGCCGGCGGGGCGGCGGGCGACTTCCGGGTGGGCGGCGAACGCACGGTGCGGATCGACGGCGAGGCGTTCCCCACGACCGTCGCCGCCGTGCGTCCGGACCGTTCCGGTCGCACCCGCACCGTGGACGTGCTGCTGGACTTCGCCCCCGCGCGCTGCCCACCGACCCCGCCGACTGTCCCCGCCGGGGCGATCTGGCCCGCGTCGCGGTCGTGCGGACGGCGCCGGGGGCCTGCGTGGCCGTGCCGGTCGCGGCCCTCACCGCCAGCCGCCGCGGCCTGTGGGCGGCCTACGTCGCCGTGCCGCTCGGCAGTTCCCTTCCATCTGACGGGCGCCCGGACGGGCGATCTGACGGGCGAGACGCCACCCACCGGGCTGATCGCCGGGAGGTCGAATTGCTGCACGCCGACGGCGCCGTCGCCTACGTTCGCGGCCCGCTGCGGCCGGGCGAACGGCTGGTCGTGGCCGGCGTCGCCCGCCTCGTGCCCGGGCTGGAGATCCGCACGCTGGACGAGGGTTCGCCGGACACGCGGCCTGACGGCCCGCCCGATGCCACGCCCGCGGCCGGGGCGACGCCGTGACGCCCGCCGGCCCGTTCCTCAAGAACCCGTATCTGCTTTGGCTGTCGATCGCCGTGCTGGCGGTCGCGGGCTGGAGCGCGTTGGTCTCGATGCCGCGGCTGGAAGATCCGCGGATCACCAACCGCTTCGCGATGATCGTCACCCCCTTCCCCGGGGCGGACGCGACGCGGGTCGAGGCGCTGGTGACCGAGCCGATCGAACAGGCCCTCCGCACGATCCCGGAGATCAAAACCGTCGAGAGCGTCAGCCGGGCCGGCGTCAGCAGCGTGCTGCCGGAGTTGGCCGACAACGTCGACGAACGTGCGGCGAAGGAGATCCGCAGCCGGATGCGCGACAGGATCGCGGAGGCGGCGCTCCCGCCCGGCGCTCGGCGCCCGATCTTCGAAGACCTCCGCGGAGCCAGCGCCTGGACGCTGGTGGTGTTCCTCCGGGAAGCGGACGGGGCGGAGGCTGGCGAGACGGGCGCCGACGAAGCCGAAGAGACCGCGTCCCTGAACCGGTTGTCGCGTCTGTCGGAGGCGTTGGCGGATCGGCTCCGCAACCTGCCGGGCACGGAATTGGTGCGGCTGTACGGGGAGCCGGAGGAGGAATTGACGGTGACGACCGACCCGGACGAACTGACGGCGTTGGGGCTCTCCCCCGCCGACGTGGCCGCCGCGATCGCCGGGGCGGACGCCAAACGCCCGGCCGGCACGGTGCGCTCCGCGACCGCCGACCGGGGCCTGGACCTGGATCTGGAGGTGACCGGCGCCCTGACCGCGGCGGCCCGGGTCGCCGCGGTCCCGCTGCTAAGCCGCGACGGCACGACGGTGCGGGTGGGGGACGTGGCTGAGGTGTCGCGGGGGTTTCAGACCCCGCCCGGCAGCGTGGCGCTCACCGACGGCCGCCGGGCGGTGTTCGTCGCCGCCCGCGTCAGCGCCGCCGCCCGCACCGACCTGTGGGCGACCGCCGCGAAGGAAGAGGTGAACGCCTTCGCCGCCGACGTGGGCGCCGCCGCGACCGTCGGGTTGGTGTACGACGAGAGCGTTTATACGAACGCCCGCCTGGCGGAGTTGGCCGGCAACCTGCTGGCCGGGGCGACGGTCATCGCCGCGGTCGTCCTGCTGATGATGGGTTGGCGGGCCGCCCTGATCGTGTGCGCCGCGTTGCCCCTGGTGTGCGGGGGCACGCTGTTCGGGATTTTAACGCTCGGCGGTTCGCTGCATCAAATGAGCATCTTCGGCTTTATTATTGCGCTGGGTTTGCTGATCGACAACGCCATCGTCGTCACCGAGGAGGTCCGGCATCGGTTGCGGGCGGGCGCCGACCGGGCGGAGGCGGTCGCGGACGCCAGCCGTCACCTGCTGATCCCGTTGGCGGCCAGCACCTTCACGACGGTGCTGGCGTTCGCCCCGATCGTGCTGCTGGACGGGAACATCGGGGACTTCGTCGGCCCGATCGGGGTGAGCGTCGTGCTGGCGGTGGCGGGCAGTTTTTTGGTGGCGATCACCCTCACCGCCGCCCTCGCCGCAAAGTTCCTGCCCGCGGGCCGCGACCGCACCGGCGACCTGACCGGCAACCTGACCGGCGGCCTGCGGGGCGTGTGGCGGCGGGGCGTGGAGGTCCCGCGGCTCGCCAGAAGTTATACCGCCCTGCTGCGGGCCGGCGCCCGCCGGCCGGGGCTGGCGTTGGCGTTCAGTTTAATCCTGCCGGCGTGCGGGTGCGCGGCGGCGTTGGGGATGGGCCGGCAGTTCTTTCCGCGGGTCGATCGGGATATGTTCGACGTGCAATTGTGGATGCCCGCCGGAACTGGCCTCGCCGCAACCCGCGACGCCGCCCGCGAGGTCGAAGCGATCCTCCGCCGGTCCCCGGGCGCCTCGTCGCAGACCTCCGCGGAGAGCGCTGGAGAAAATGCCCGCGGGAACGCCGTGGAGCACGTCCACTGGCTCGCGGGGGCGTCGCTGCCCAGCGTCTATTATAACCTCGTGGAGAACGCCGACGGGCAGGCGGATTACGCCCGCGGCGTGGTGGTCGCCCGGTCGTTCGAGGACGTGAAGGCGCTGCTCGCACAGGCCCAGCCGGCGTTGGACGACGCCCTCCCGGACGCCCAAATTGTGATCGGTCAATTCGCCCAGGGCCCGCCGGTCGACGCCCCGGTGATGCTGCGTCTGTTCGGACCGGACGTCGCCACGCTGCAAACCCTGGGGGACGCGGTCCGGGCGGCGGTGCAGCGGCATCCCAAAACGCTGCACGCCCGCACCACGATGCCCCGCGGCGTGCCCAAGTTATGGGTCGACGCCGACGAGGACGCCGCCCGCCTCGCCGGATTCTCCCTCGCGGACGTGGCCGATCGCTTGCGGGCGGATCTCGACGGCGTGACCGGCGGCAGCCTGTTGGAAGACGTGGAAGAACTGCCGGTCCGCGTGCGGGCGCCGGAGGCGTCTCGCAGCGACCTGTCCGCCGTCGCCTCCGCCCGCTTCGCCCTCCCCCCGGCCCCGGCTGGTTCGCAGATCGCTGGTTCCCCGACCGCCGGCGCCGCCGCGGCGCCGCAATGGATCCCGCTGGCGGCGTTGGGGGAGGTCACGTTGCGGCCGGAGACCGGCGGCGTCACCCGTCGCAACGGCGTGCGCTGCAATCAAATTAAAGGCTACGTCACCAACGACGCCCTGCCCATCGAAGTGACCCGCGACGTGCTGGACGCTTTGGAGGAACAGGGGGTCGCGCTGCCGGCGGGTTATACGCTGCAAGCCGGCGGGGACAGCGAAAAGGAGGGCGAGGCGATCGCTTCGCTGGCCCGTTATCTGCCGGTGCTCGTCACGCTGACGGCGGCGACCGTCATCCTGGCGTTCCGCAGCGTCTCCTTGGCGGCGCTGCTGGGCGGCGTGGGAACGTTGGCGGTGGCGCTGGGGCTTTTAAGCACCCGGGCGTTCGGGTTCCCGCTGAGTTTTAATACAGCGCTCGGGACGGCGGGACTCATCGGCGTGGCGTTGAACGACAGCATCGTCGTGCTGGCCGCGTTGCGGGCGGACCCCGGCGCCCGCCGCGGGGAAATTGAAGCGACGGCGCGGGTCGTCGCGGGCACGACCCGTCATATCCTCGCCACCACATTGACGACCGTGGGCGGGTTTTTGCCGCTGATCCTCTCCGGCGGGGACTTCTGGCCGCCGTTGGCGGTGGTGATCGCCGGCGGGGTCGCGGGGGCGACGGCGCTGGCGCTGGGCTTCGTCCCCGCCGGCTATTTATTGCTAATCCAACTCAAAGCGGTGGACGTGGGGGAGCCGGACGTGGGGGAGCCGGACGTGGGGGAGCCGGACGTGGGGGCATTAGTCGAGGAACCGGCGCTGGCGTGACCGGCGCTGGCGTGCGGGGGGCCGGGGGCGTAGCGTTGGGGACACGGCGTTGGGGCGGCCGTTTCGCAGATCTGCCGACCGGGGGAGTGATGCACGACGTAACGCGACTGCTGGACCGCTTCGAGGCCGGCGACGCCGCCGCCGCGGACGAATTGTTGCCGTTGGTCTACGACGACCTCCGCCGGCTCGCCCGCCGCCGCATGGCCGGCGAAGCCGCCGGCCACACCCTGCAAGCGACCGGCCTGGTGCACGAGGCATATCTGCGGCTCGTCAGGTCCCCCCCCGACGCCGGTTCGCCCGACGCCGGTTCGCCTGACGCCGGTTCGCCTGACGCCGGTTCGCCCGACGCCGGTTCGCTGGGTGGGCGGGGGTGGGACTCCCGCGGGCACTTCTTCGCGGCGGCGGCGGAGGCGATGCGGCGGATCCTGATCGAACGCGCCCGCCGCAAGGGCCGGCTCAAGCACGGCGGCGGGCGGCGGCGGGTCTCGTTCGACGAGGCGGCGCTGGGCGAAGCGGCGCTGGCGGGGGAGCCGGCCGGCTTTCTGGACGACGGCGGGGCCGGCGATCTGCTCGCCCTCGACGCCGCCCTGCACCGGTTCGAAGTCAAACGCCCCCGGGCCGCCGCGGTCGTCAAACTCCGGTACTTTGCCGGCTTCAGCGTGGAAGAGACCGCCGCGGCGCTGCACATCTCCCGCGCCACCGCGGTTCGCGATTGGACCCTCGGCCGGGCCTGGCTGTACCGGGCCGTCGCCGGCGGAAACTCCGGCGGCGGAAACCCCGGCGGGGGGTGAGACGGGGGGCGTTCAGGGACGAACCGGGGGAACTTTCCGTCCGCCCGGGGAATCCGCGAGCCCGCCCGCCCGCGGCCGTCGCATGACCGGACGCCCGCCTCTCCCCTCATCCCGCACCGATGTCCGATCCGCCCCGCCCCGCCGTCGCACCGCCGGACGCCGCACCGCCAGACATCGATTCATTATTTCTGGACGCCGCGGCGCTCGACGCCGCCCAGCGGCCCGCGTTTCTGGCCGATCGGTGCGGCGCTGATCCGGCGCTGCGGGCGGAGGTCGAAGCGCTGCTGGGCGCCCACGACGACGCCGGCAGCTTTCTGTCCCGCCGGGACTCCCTGCACGCTTTAGATGCGTCGAACGCCCTGTTAGATGCGTCGAACGCCCTGGCCCCGTCGCCGGTCGTGCCGCAAACGCTGGGCGTGTACGAGGTGGAGTCGGCGATCGGCCGCGGGGGGATGGGCGTGGTGTGGAAAGCCCGGGATCCGCGGTTGCACCGGACGGTGGCGATCAAAACGCTGGCCCCGGAGTTCGCCGCCGACCCCGTCGCCCGCCGCCGGTTCGCCCGGGAGGCGCGGGCCGCCGCCGCGGTGGTGCACCCGCACGTCGTCACCATTCACGCGGTCGAACCGGGCGGGGAAGCGGGCGAAGCCGGGGCGGGCGGGTCGGCGTCGTTTCTGGTGATGGAGTACGTCGCCGGCCGCTCGCTGCGGGACAAGCTGGACGCCGAAGGCGCCGCCAGCGTGACGGAGACGCTGCGGATCGGCTCGCAGATCGCCGAGGGCCTCGCCGCGGCCCACCGGCGGGGGTTGATCCACCGGGACGTGAAGCCGGCGAACGTGCTGTTGGAGCACGGCCCGTCGCGGGACGGCGTCGAGCGGGTCAAGTTGACGGACTTCGGCCTCGCCCGGGCGGTGGACGACGCGGCGATCACCCGAACCGGGGAGATCGCCGGCACGCCGCAGTTCATGTCGCCCGAGCAGGCCGAGGGCGGGCCGGTGGACGCGCGCAGCGACCTCTTCAGCCTGGGGGCGGTGCTGTACGCGATGTGCACCGGCCGGCCGCCGTTCCGCGGGGACTCCGCCGTGACGGTGCTCCGGCAGGTGTGCGACGCGACGCCCCGGCCGATCCGGGAGGCGAACGCGAACGTCCCGCCGTGGCTGGCCGACCTCGTCAACCGCCTGCTGGCGAAGCGCCCCGCGGACCGGTTCGACTCCGCCGCGGAGGTCGCCGCCCTGCTCGGCCGGGGCCTGGCGGAGATGCAGAATCCCCCGCCGCCGGCCTCGGCCCCGACGATCGCCGTTGCACCGACCGCTTCTCCTCAAGGGATCGGGCACCCGCGGCGGGGGCGGCGGTGGGCGGTCGCGGCGGCGGCGTTGGCGGCGGTTCTGATGGTCGGCGGAACCACCGAGGCCACCGGCGTGACGGAGGTCATTCCCACCGTCGTGCGGCTGGTCCGCGGGAACGGCACGCTGGTCGTGCGAACGAATGACCCGGACGTAGGCGTGTCCATCGAGGGGGAGGACCTCGTGCTGACCGGCACGGGCCTCAGCGAGGTGCGTTTGAAGCCCGGCACCTACACCGTGCAGGCCACCAAGAACGGCCGCCCGGCGTTCCGGGAACTCGTCACCGTCGAACGCAACGGCCGCGAAACCGTCAACATCCGCTGGGAACCGGGTCCCGCGGCGGGCGTGCCCGCGGCGGCCGAGCCGACGGAGGTTGATCCGCCGGCGCCCGCCGTGGCCGCCGTGAACCAGACGCCCGCCGCGCCGCCCGCCCCGCGATTCATCGCCCCCCGCGTCGGCCTGCGGGCGTCGCACGCGACGGACGGGCAACTGGTCCCGGTCCGGCGGTTTGTGGGGCACACGGCGCCGGCGAAGTCCGTCGCGGTCTCCCCGGACGGCGCGCTGGTCGCCAGCGGCAGCGGGTGGCCGGAGGGCGACCGCACCGCCCGCGTCTGGAAGGTCGCCACCGGCGAGTCCGTGCATGTCTTCCACCACCCCGCCGCGGTGCGGAGCGTGGCGTTCGCCCCGGACGGCGCCCGCCTGCTCACGGCCGCCGCCGACGGCGTCGTCCGAGCCTTCGATCTGTCCACCGGCGAGGAGGCCGCCCGCTACGAAGGCCCCAACGAACTGACGGACGCGACGACCACGCCGGACGGATCACGGGTGGCGGCGGCGTCGGTCTGGGGGGAGGCGGTCTTCATCTGGGACGCGCAAACCGGCGCCGTGATCTACGCTTTGAAGCACGAGCGGGCCCAACCGGTTCGCGTGGCGATCACGCCGGACGGCGGGCGGGTCGTCGCCGCCGATCGGAGCGGCCGATTGCTCATCTGGAACCTGTCGGACGGCACGTTCGAGCGGGCTCTCCCCGTGAAGGCCACGGACCGCCAGGGCGGCGTCGGCCTCGCCCTGACCGCCGACGGCCAACGGGCGCTGACCGGCGACAACGCCGGATTGGTGCGGCTGTGGGATCTGGAAAGCGGGGAGATGGTGTGGTCGGTGACCTCCGGCGTGCAGGCGATCCAATCGATCGCCCTCAGCCCCGACGGCACGACCGCGCTGATCGCCGGCGGGGCCGGGCCGGTCGTCAACCGGGCCCTCGCCCTGCTGGACGTGGCGACCGGCGAGAAGCGGCTCGACCGCTCCTACGAAGGCGGCTTCCTCTGGGACGCCGCCTTCCTGCCGGGCGACCGGGGCGACGGCAACGGCGACGGCGGCGGCGGCGGGGGCAACGACGGCGGCGGGGGCGACGGCGAACAGGCGGGCGGCGGGCGGTTCGTCACGGTCTCCGGCTCCCGCTGGAAGGGCGGCGCGGCGGCGCCCACCGGCGACGACGCCGTCGGCCTGTGGAACCTGACGCCCGAGCCCGCAGCGAACGCCGGGGACGCACGGTAAGCTGACGCCGTTCGCCCGTCGTTCGCCCGTCTTCGCTCGGAACTTCGCCCATGTTGCCCGCCCTGCTACTCGCCACGCTCGGTCTCGCCAGCCCGAACGGCCCCGTCGCCGCGGCCGGTCCCGCCGCCGCGGCCGGTCCCGCCGCCGCGGCGGCGCCAGACGAGGCCGGGTTCGCCCCCCTGTTCGACGGCGTCACCCTGGACGGCTGGCGCGGCCGGGAGGACCTGTGGAGCGTGGAGGAGGGCGCCATCGTCGGCCGCACCAACGCCGAGGCGCCGCTAAAAGTCAATACGTTTCTCATCCGCGACGAACCCGCGGCGAACTTCGAACTGCGGCTGCAATACAAAATCGAGGGTGGCAACAGCGGCGTACAATATCGGGCCGAGGTCTTCGACGAAGACCAGTTCCGCGTTCGCGGTCCGCAGGCGGACATCGATAGTTCCCCCAAGTTCACCGGCATTCATTACAGCGAGCAGGCCCGCGGCATCGTGGCGCTGCGGGGCCAGATGGTGCACGTCACGCCCGGCGGGAAGCAGGGCGTCAATCACTTCGTCGGGACCTGCGGCGACCCGGCGTATTTAATGTCGAAGTTCGTCAAGCCGGGCTGGAACGACTATCGCATCGTCGCCGACGGCCCGGTCATGCGGCACTTGATCAATGGTCAATTGATGAGCGAAGTGACCGACGACCGCCCGGACCGCGAGACCGCCGGCGTGATCGCGTTGCAATTGCACCAGGGCCCGCCGATGGTCGTGCGGTTTAAAAACGTGCGGATCAAGCGGCTGCCGTAAGGGTGCGGCAGCCCGAGGCGCAAGCCGAGGCGGTTTGGCGTGGACCGAGTCACCCGGCCTCGGCTTGCGCCTCGGGCTGCCGGGCGTGCACGCTATTGCGCGTCGAGAACGTAGTGGACCGCCTCGGCGAGATCCTCTTCGGTAAAGAGCAGTTGGGCGCTGCCGCCCTCGGTCCACCAGTTCCGACGATCGGGATCGGTCGCCCGCAGCCGACGGGTTCCCCATCCGCGCAGCTGCTCCCCGACGAGCTTGGGGGCGTATCCGGGAGCCGTTACGACCACATGAACGTGGTTCGTCCGCACGTTGACCGCGTGCAGCGTCCATTCGCGGCGGGCGGCGTGCTCTCGGATCACTGCACCGACAATCTCCCGCTGCGCGGGGCTGAGGACGACGGCCGCTTCCTTCTGCCGAGCCGCTGCGTTCCGGCGGCGGACGGGATCAGGCGGACGTTTGCCGGCGGACCGCTGTGTCCAACCGCGTTCGTCGCCCGGCAACCAACTGCCGTACGTCGTCCAGGTCAGAAAGAATGCGATCGGATCGGAGCGAAGCATGGCGCCACCCTACCGGCAGCCCGAGGCGCAAGCCGAGGCCGGGTGATGTGATCCACGTCGAACTGCCTCGGCTTGCGCCTCGGGCTGCCGGATCACGCGGCGGCGCGGCGGGGGGCGCCGTCGGCGGGCAGCGGGCGGGCGGCTTTCGCCCAGGCGACCCAGCGGGTGACTTCGTCCAGGTCCGGCGGGGCGCTGCCGCGGAGGATGCGTTCGCCCTCGGAGGTGCTCAACAGCGGTTCGGTCAGCCCCAGCAGGTCGTCCGGGGCGAGGCCGACCACGTCGTCCGGGTCCGTCACGCCCACCGCGACCAGAATCTGCACGTCGTGCCCGTGCAGGTTCGGGATGCGGCACATCAGGTTCGCCGCGTCCTGCCAGTCGCGGACGACCTCCGGCACGATCCAGCGGGTGTCGAGCCGGTCCGCGAGGTCGTGCGGGTCGCCGGAGAGCAGGTCGCCGACGGTTTCCACGCCGATCTTCAGGAACCGAGCCGCCGTTTTCGGACCGACGCCCGGGGCGTCCACCACCGGGTCCGCCGGGTGCAGGCGGAACGTCAGCGACGGGGCGGACGGCGCCGGGGCGGCGAACGGCACAGACGGCATCGGCCGGGCTTGCGGCGGGGCGAACCGCGGCGTCGGCAACGCGGCGACCGGCTCATAAACCTTCTCCTCATACACCTTCCCCTCATACACCTTCTCCTCAAACGCCTTCTCCTCAAACGCCGGCTCCTCGAATGCTTGCTCGTCGCGGGCCGGGGCGGGCTCCGGCGACGGGACCGGCGCCAGCATCCGCGGCCGGGTGCGGGGCGGAAGCGGCGACTCGGCGGCCGGCGTTTGCGCGGCGGACTGCTGATGCACCGCGTACGCCTCGCGGGTCACGCGGCTCTCCTCCGGCAGCCGTTTGACCACGTCGCCGGTCTTCTGGAGCTCCTTCCAGATCCGCAGCACCTCGGCCCGGTCGGCCCGGTCGTGCAGCTTGCGGGTCAGCCAGAGGATCGGTTTGGAGAACGCCGTCAGGAACCCCACGACGCCGGTCCCCACGCGCGGCGGCGTCTGGCCGCTGTCCGCGAACGCCTGATCGAAAATCAACGCCAGCCCCGCCGCCGCGTGCCCGCAGCAGAGCGCCAATTCCCGCCGGCAGACCCCGTCCAGCCCGGCCCGCGGATCCTTCACCCCCGCGGCGAAGTCGTAGCGTTCGCACAGCTCGTCGTAAAATTGATTCGACCGGGAGGCCCCCTCGATCGTCATCCGCTCCAGCCAGTCCTCGCCCGCGGGCCGGGAGACCGTCGGCCAGCCCAACGCGCCTTCCAAATCGGACTTGAACAGGTCGTAGCTTTTCGTGCAGCTCCACTCCGCGGCCCGGTGGATGCGCTTTTCCTGCTCGCTTTGGCCCGTGTGAAAGGGCATCAGCGGATCGGTATAATAATGGCTGAGCACGCCGGCGGCGTACGCGGCGGCGGGCCAATCGCGAGCGGACAGCCGGTCCGTCAGCACGTCGTACCACTGGCGCACCTTCTTCGGCGCCCCGCCCCACAGCCCGTCGCGGACGTGCAAGACGTGATTGGTAAAATCTTTGAAGGTCTTGTCCGGCGCCTTCGCCCCGGTCAACAACGGCTCGATCTGTCGCAGAAACAGGTTCCGCCACGCTTCCGCCTGCTCCCCGGACAGGTGCGTCAAGGCGTCGAGGACCAGCTTGTGATGGGTGCTCTTGGCCTTCTCCGCGTGCAAGACGCGGAACAGCAGCGGGAGCCGCGGGCGATCCGCGGGCGGGCCGGTGTGCGAGTCGGCGTGCGGCCCGGACTGCGGCCCGGTGTGCGAGTCGGCGTGCGAGTCGGCGTGCGAGTCGGGCGGGGGTGCGGGGGAAGGGTCGGGCGCGGGCATCGCGGCGGTGTCGTTCACGCCCCGCCCGCCCGTCAACCGGGAAGCCGGGAGGAGCCGGGCGTCTCGGCGGCCGGATCGGTCGCCCGCGATGCGTTCCGCACCCGGTGCACGCAGGCGGCGATGCGGGCGGCGGCGTCGTCGATCTCTTTTGGCGTCTCCTCGCCCAGCAGGCTGAATCGCAGCGAACCGTGCAATCGCTCCGGGGGCAGGCCCATCGCCGCCAGGACCGGGCTGGGTTCGCTGCTGCCGCTCGCGCAGGCGCTGCCGAGGCTCGCCCCCACCCCGGCCAGGTCCAGCGCCACCAACAATTCCTCCCCGCCGCACCCGGGAAACGCCAGGTTAGCGGTGTTCGGCAATCGGGCCGCCCCCGCCGCGTTCACCACGGCCCCGCACTTCGCTTTTAAAATCGCTTCGAAATGATCCCGCAGGGCGCTGGTGCGGGCGGTCCAGTCGTCCAACTCTTTGAGTCGCAGTTCGAGCGCCAGCGCCATCCCCGCGGCGAGGGCGACCGGTTCGGTGCCCGGTCGACGGCCGCCTTCCTGATGTCCGCCGAACAGGCTCGGGGCGAAGGTCACGCCGGACCGAATGAGTAACGCCCCGATCCCCCGCGGGCCGCGGAACTTGTGCGCCCCAAGGCTCGCCGCGGTGGCGCCCAACGCGCGGAACGACCAGGGCATCTTGCCGATCGCCTGCGTGGCGTCCAGATGGCTCGGCACGCCCCGCTCGTTGCAGCGGGCGAGAACCGAGGCGACGTTGAGGATCACGCCGGTCTCGTTGTGGGCGTGAATCAGCGAGACGAGCCGCAAACCCGGCGGGGGATCCGCCAGTTCGTCGCCCTCCAAGGCCCCCTCGACGTCGAGCGGCCAGTGTCGGAGGCGCCACCGCGCCGCGGCGACGCCCGCGGCCAGCGGGGCGGCGACCGCGGGGTGTTCGCCGGGGGTGACGAGGACCGTCGTTGGTTCAGCCCCGGCCGCCTCCGCTCCGACCCGCGGCCCGCGGATCAAACCGGCGAGGGCGAGGTTCGCCGCCTCGGTCCCCCCGCTGGTGAACACCACTTCGTCCGGCTCCGCCCCCAGCGAATCGGCGAGCGATTCGCGGGCCGCTTCCAACACCCGCCGCGCCGCCCGCCCCGCGGCGTGCCGACTGCCGGGGTTGCCGGGGGTGTCGCGGAGGTGTTTCGCCACGCACTCCACCACCGCGTCGTACGGCGGCGCGGTCGCGTTGCGGTCGAGATCGAGGAAGGCGGGGTCGGGGGGGGACACGGGGGATCGTACGGCGGGAGGGGCGGATCGGCGTTAGACTGGGCACGCTTCCCCGTTCCTTTCGCCCCGTGCCCGTGACCGTTCTCGCCGAACCCCCCGGCCTGCTCGCTCCGCTGTCGGTCGGGCCGCCGCCGGTCCCGCCGGTACGCCGCACCGCGCGGCGCGGACTGACCAGACGAACCGGCGGATGACGGCGGCGGACCTGACGGAGTTACTCGGACCGATCCCGTTGGATCGCATCGTCTGGGACCCGTTCCCCGGGACCGCCACGTTTGAGGACTGCGTGCGTCTGAACGAAGGAGACGGCGACCACCTGTGTGAACTGATCGACGGCGTCCTGCTGGAGAAAGCTGTGGGCTGGACCGAGAGCGAAATCGGATTGCGGTTTGGCATCAGGGTGGGGCTGTGGGATCCCGACGAACGCCGCGGCCGTCGCACCGGGGCCGACGGCTTCATGCGACTGTCGAACGGCCGGGTCCGCGGGCCGGACTTCTCCTTCTTCTCTTGGAGCCGGTTCCCCGACCCGGCGGCCCCGGTCGATCCCATCCCAAGCCTCACGCCGGACTTCTGCGTCGAGGTGCTGTCTGAATCGAACACCCGCCAGGAGATCGACGGCAAGCTGGACGACCTGTTCGCCGGCGGTCCCGAACACGGCGGTCCCGAACAGGGCGGCTGCCGGCTGGCGTGGGTGATCGATCCCCACGCCCGCACCGCGCGCATCGTCGTTCCCGCGGACAATGCTGATGCCGAACGGCCGTGGGTCGAGGCGATCGTGGACGAGACCGCGACGCTGTCCGGCGATCCGGTGCTGTCGGGGTTCGCCGTGACGCTGGCCGAACTGCTGGCGATCCCCGCGTCGCCTGACGGCGACGGCGAACCGCCCGGCTAACATCCGCCATCCGCCATTCCCCTTCCGACATCGCTCTATGTCCCGCCTCGTCGACGGCGTTCGTCACTTTCGCACCGCCGAGTACCCCAAGCGCAGCGAACTGTTCACCTCCCTGGCCGGCGGGCAGAGCCCCAACGCCTTGTTCATCACCTGCTCGGACAGCCGCGTGAATCCCACGCTGCTGACCAATTCCGACCCCGGCGATCTGTTCGTCGTGGAGAACGCCGGCAACATCGTCCCGGCCCCCGGCTCCCCCGGCGGCGGGGGAGAGCACGGCACCGGCGGGGAGGTCGGCACCTTGGAGTACGCCGTGCGGGCGTTGAAGGTGCCGGAGATCATCGTCTGCGGACACGCCCGCTGCGGGGCGATGGGCGGGCTGATGGCCCCGGACAGCCTCGAATCGCTGCCGTTGGTCGCCGATTGGCTGAAGCACAGCACGTCCGTCCGCGAGCAGGTGAACGCCCTGCACGCGGACGCCTCTTCGGAGGAGAAGGTCGACGCCGCGATTAAATTGAACGTGTTGCTGCAACTGGACCACCTCCGCGCCCACGACTGCGTGAAAGAGGCGATGGACGCCGGCACGCTGACGCTGGGCGGCTGGGTGTACGACTTCGTCACCGGCGAGGTGATCCGCTACGACGAAGGCTCCCAAAGCTGGGTCGAGGTCGCGTGAGCCGGTTAGCCGCGACCGCAGGGAGCGTTTCGCCGCTGCGGTTCGCCCTGCTGGCGCACGACCACCCCACGCCGGGCTTTCCCACGCCGCACTTCGACCTGCTGATCGAAGACCCGCGGCTGATCCCCTCGCAGGGGCCGGGCACGCATCGCTGCCGCACCTGGCGCCTGCACGCCGACCCGCGGACGGCTGCGGACGGCGCCCCGGGGGCGGTGCGAGCCGAGCCGATCGCCCCGCACCGGGCCTTCTATCTGGACTACGAAGGCCCCGTCAGCGGCGCCCGCGGCACGGTCGTGCGGCTGGACGGGGGGGCGGTGGCGTGGGAATCGGGGGAGTCGGCGGTGTTCACGCTGTTCGGCGAACGCCTCACCGGCCGCTGGCGGGCGGCGGGGGACCGCTTGGAGCCGCTCCCTGACGGTCGCGGTTCTTAGGAGGCGTCGTCCTCGGGCAGCAGGATGCGGGCGTTTGCTCGTAATTCGTTGCGAATCGCGGTGCGGTAGGGGGTGAGGGGGGCGAGTGCGTCGTCCCGCGGCGTGTTCTCACGCAGCATCCGCTTCCAGCACCGGGCCTTCGCCCGGGGCAGGGCGAGGATGTGGGCGGCCACCGCCCGCGCCGCCGCCTCCCGTGAGGCGCCGGGGCTTCGGAGGATCGAACGCAGCTGATGCGGAAACGCCTCCCGCAGGCCGAGCGGGCCGTGGTCCGCCCACCGCAGCACGAATGCGATCCGCACCGCGAACGTCCGTTCCGCGAACCGCGGCTCGGTCCAGGGCGAGCCGTCGAGACGGCCGATCCATCGCAGCCGTGCGAAATACCGAGCGACGGATTCCCCGTCCCCCCGCCGGACGGCGGGGCCGCGTCGCCACTCCGCCAGCGCCTGTTCGCAGCGGGTCAGAACCGCGTCGACCAGCGCCTCACGGCGGTCCGGTTCCAGGTCCCGCCACCGCGGGGCCGTGGCCGGACCGCGAAGGTAGAAGATGGCGTGGCCCAGCCTGTCGTCCGGCCCCTCGGCGATCAGCCAGGCGACGTGGGACAACGCCTCCGCGTCCGGCAGGAGCCGGAGCCAGATGTTGTAGGCGAAACCGCCATGCCGCCCCGGCTCGTCGGCGAACGCCCGAAGCGCCCGCAGCGTCCCCGGATCGTCCGCCGGCCACCCGCTCAGCGCCCTCAACGCCGCGTACGAGAGTTCCGGGTTCTCCAGGAACGACACGAGCCGGTGCGGGTTCTCCAAGCCGGCCTCCCGCAGGCCGGCGGCGACCTCGGCATCCCACGTCGCATCGGTCCGCAGCACGGCGGCGATCTGTGCGTCGGAGACCGCCGGCCCGTCCGCCACGGGACCGAACGGCGCAACGACCAGCAGGAGCGCGGGGAGCGGGTGCATCGGGGGGCGATTGGCAGGGGGGGAGGGCACGCAGTCTAGCGGCCGCGGGCCACGAGCCGGTTCCGATCGCGTCTCGCGGAGGTTCTAAAACCGGTTCATGCCTTCGTCTCGGAGGGCGACGTTCCGCCGCGCAAGCGACGTGCCGACGTCCCCCCGCATGCCTGACAGCCTAACAAGGCTGAAGGCAGGCCACCCCGAGCGACGAACTCATCGAGCGGCATCAGCACGCCGCCCGCCGGGCTACGGATGCCAGCCCGAGGCGCAAGCCGAGGTTGTTCGATCTCCGCACCCTCGCCCGGCCTCGGCTTGCGCCTCGGGCGACCATTGGTATTCCACAGGTCCGTCGGCGACGCTTGCGCGTCGGGCCGGTACTAAACCGTCTCATGGTTCTGGGCACCATGCTCTCACCGCAGAGCGGAGCGGAGCGTGGTGCAGCCGGGCGAGCACGCGTGCGACGTGCGACCGTCACGACGCCTCCCCAAAATCCGGCAGCGAGTTCACGTCCAACGTCACCCCCGCTGGCTCTCGCCCCGAGCAATTCGTTTCCCGAACCCTCTGCCCCGCAAACGGTTCGGGCCAATGCGGTCGGTTCCCCCTATAGGTGAGAGGACCCGACATGTTCCCCGCATCGATGCGGGGCGGGCGTCGGGGTCTTTCGGGACGAGGCGACGCGGCCGACGTTGGTGACGGACGCCGCAACGCTCGCTTCGTCCCGTCGCCTCACGTCGCACGCGCAGCGGCGGGAGACGATCCGCCCCCCCGCAGGCACGGACGCCGATCCCGCCGCGCGGACGTCCGGGAGAGTCGACGAAGCTCGCTTCGCACGGCCCCGGGTTCCGCGGGCGGGCGCCTATCTCGAAGCCCGGCCCGTTCCTTCCACGAACCGGCCGCGGCCCGAATCCTCCTTTCCTCCCCCCACCCCGGCAGACACCGGCCGGGCTTCGCTCCTTCGCGGGCGGGGCGGCGAACGACCGTGCGTGATGCAGAACCCGAGTCGACCTGTCTTTCCCTTCGGAAGCGGGCAAAGCGGCCCGGCCGCGAGGAGCCCCCTCGCGGTCGGGTTCGCCGCTGCGCCGGTCCGCGGGCGGGCGCAGCGCCGGCTCAGTTTGCAGCCGGCCGTTCCTCCGGGCGGGGCGGGCGGACGTGGGAGACCGTCGCCGGATCGCAGGCGCCGAGGGCGGCGAAGTTCGCCCGGGCCAGGGCGATCGTCAGGCCGCCGTTGGCGGGGCTGGGGCCGAGGCCGTCGTCCAACAGATCGTCTTCCCAGAAGCAAACCGCACAGATCTCCCAATCGTGGCGGGCCGGCAGGGTAAGGAACCCGCAGACCGGGCAGGCGTGGCGCACGCTCGTCTATCCCCGGGCGGACAGCAGCGCGGCGAGCGCCAGCAGGGCGGCGGTGACGGCGAGGATCAAACCCACCGCGCCCCAGCCGGCTTGGCGGTGGTCGGGCTGGCGGCGGACCTCCGCGAGCAACCCGCCCAGCGCCCGGCGGGGCGGGTCGAGCGCCCAGATATCCGGGGTCGACCGCCCCTTGCCCCCTTGGCTCTGCACCTTTTTGTCGTGGAGGCGGTCGGCCCGTTTGTCGTGGCGGTCGATCTCCCGCTCCTCCTTGCGCATCAGCGCCTCGGCCAGCCGACCCTGCACCGCCCGGGCGTTCAGCGGGCGGTCCTTGGGATCCTTGGCGAGCAGTTCCGTCACGACCGCGTCCAGGTCGCTCGGCACCAGACCGCAGACCCTCTTCACCGGCACCGGGGCGCGGCGGAGGTGCTGCTCGAAGATATCCGCGAATCCCGCCCCCGTGAACGGCGGGCGGGCCGTGAGGCACTCGTACAGCAGGCAGCCCAGGGCGTACAGGTCCGTTTTCTCGTCGAGGGGCAGCCCGCGGATCTGCTCCGGGCTCATATAGAGCCAGGTGCCCACGGTTTTGCCCTGCTCCGTGAGGGCGCTGGAGGCGGTGTCCAACGCGATGCCGAAGTCCCCCAATTTGACGGTGCCGTCCTCCGTGAAGTACACGTTCGACGGCTTCAGGTCCCGATGCACGACCCCGTTGTTGTGCAGGTGTTGCAGCGCCGAACAGAGTTGCCAGCCCAGTTCGACCACGTCCTCCCAGTCCAGGACCCGCTTGACCCGCAGCAGGTCCGCCAGCGTGCCGCCCTCGACGAGTTCCATCACGTAATACCACCGCCGAGCCCAGCGGGTCGGAGGCGGGCGTCTTGCCGCTGGCGTAACACCCGACCACGTTGGGGTGGGACAGCTTTTCGAGGATCTCGATTTCACGTTCGAACCGGGCGCTGATCTCCGGATCGGCGGAGACCTGCGGAAGCAGGATCTTCAATGCGGAGGCGGAGCCGGTCTCCCTGTTGACGGCCCGGTAGACGGTGCCGACCGTCCCGCGGCCGAGCACTTCGCCCAACTCGTAGGGGCCGATCGTCTCGGGGGCGGAGCGGGGCACGGGAGGACGCGGGCGGCGGAGGGGCGGGACGGGATGAGCGGGACGGGCCGGGCGAGCCGGTCCGGGCGAGCCGGTCCGGGCGAGCCGGTCCGGGCCGGCGCCACCGCGGACCGCGATCGGAGACGCGGGGGAACCGGATTCTGACCGCCCCCCCGTCCGCCGGCCACCCCGCCGCGATCGCCGCCCCCGGCTTCCCCCCCCCGCCGGGACAACCGGGCGGGGGCGGGTAGACTGCGCGTCTCCCGCTGCCGCTCCGCCGCCGTCGCTCCGCCGCCGTCGTTTCCTGATCGTCGTTTCCTGATCGTCGCCCCATGATCGTCAAACCGAAGCGCCGGTTGCCCTGGCTGAGCATGATCTTCAGCGTGTCCGGCTCCAGCCTGGAGGACGCGTACCCGAAGATCCTCAGCGCCGGGCTGTTCGCCACGCTGGTCACCGGGCTGCACAGGATGTTCTACAGCGGCACGGAGCAGATGCAGAACTGGCTGACGTTCGAGCCGTTCACGGTGATGGGGCTGGCGATCAGCGTGTTCCTCAGCTTCCGGGCGAAGGCGACCTACGACCGCTGGTGGGAGGGCCGCAAGCTGTGGGGGCGGATGGTGAACGTCTCCCGCAGCTTCACGCGGCAGTGCGCGATGATGACCCGCGGCGCCGCGGCGTTGCGGGCCGTCGGGCACGGCGGCACCGCGACCGGCGGCGGCAACGTGCACGGGCTGGCCACCGGGCCGAAGGTGAACGGCGTGAACCGCCTCGCCGCCCTAACCGACGGCGGTCCGGCCGATCGCGGTTCCGACGGCGGCGGCCCGAACGGCACGGCAGACGAGGGCGCAAACCCCGAGGGCGACGGCACCGGGACCGGCGCCGCCCCGGTGGCCGGCGATGCGGGGGAGCACGTGTTTCCCTCCGACGACCACGACGCGGTCTCCGTGGCGGGGGCCGACGCCGACGCGGCAAACGACGCGGGGCTGTCGGAACTGGGCGGGCGGTGCGGGCTGTTCGCCCGGGAGATGGCGCTGCGGCAGGTCGCGTATGTGCACAGCTTCCGCCATCACCTCCGCGGCTCCGACCCGCACGCGGACCTGCACCGCATCTTGGACGCGGAGGAGACCAAAGCCGTCCTCGCCCAATCCAACCGCCCGATCGCGGTGCTCCAACAGATGGGCCTGCGGCTCCGCGAAGCCTGGGAGACGGGGCACGTCTCCGATTATCACCTCGCCCATATCGAACTGTCCCTGACGGAGATGACGGCGATTCAGGGCGGGTGCGAACGGATTAAAAACACGCCGATGCCCTACAGCTACACCGTCCTCACGCACCGGCTGGTGTTCTTTTATTGCTTCGCCCTGCCGTTCGGATTGGTCGGCACGCTGGGTTGGCTGTGCCCGATCACGGTGCTGCTGGTCTCCTACGCCTTCCTGGGGCTGGACGCGTTGGGGGACGAGATCGAGGACCCGTTCGGGCTGGACCCCGAAGACCTGCCGCTGCTCGGGTTGAGCCGCACCATTGAGATCAACCTCCGCGAACTGTCCGGCGCCGGCCGCGTCCCCCCGCCGCTCGAACCGGTGGATCACGTGCTGGCCTGATCAGCTGGCTTGATCAGACGGGAGATGTCGGATTTGGGAGGTCGGATGTGCCGGGCGTGGACCGCGGAGTAGGGTGCGCCCGCTCGCCCGTTCCATCCCCCATCCCAGTTCCCACTTCCGACATCCCCCCGTGCCGGACGATCTTTCCCTGCGGCTGACCAGCGGGCTGGGCCTCGTGCTCATTCTGCTCGCGGCGTGGGCGCTGAGTTCCCATCGCCGGCGGGTGCCGTGGCGGGTCGTCGCCGGGGGGCTGGGACTGCAACTCGCGCTGGGGTTGCTGTTCTTCCGCACGCGGGCGGGCGTGTGGTTTTACGAGGCGACCGGGGTGGTGTTCGGCACGGTGCTGGCCTGTGTGGAAAGCGGGGCGTCCTTCGTGTTCGGGGACAGCTACTCGCCGGCGAACTTCGCCTTCTTCGTGCTGCCCAGCATTATATTTTTCGGGGCGCTGTCGGCGGTGCTCGAATATTGGGGAATTATCCCCGCGATCGTGCGGGCGTTGGGTTGGGCGCTGCAAAAAGCGTTGGGCGTCAGCGGCGCCGAAAGCCTCGCCGCCGCGGCGAACGTGCTGGCCGGTCAGACGGAAGCCCCGCTGTTGGTTCGCCGCTATCTAGACCGCATGACCGACAGCGAATTAATGTCCGTGATGACCGGCGGGTTCGCCACCGTCGCCGGCGGCGTGCTGGTCGCCTATTACAGCATGGGCATCGACCCGGGGCAGCTTCTCACCGCGAGCTTGCTCAGCGCCCCCGCGGCCCTGTTGCTGGCGAAATTGATGCGACCGGAGACGGACGAACCGGAAACCGCCGGCGGGGCCGAAATCGACCGGCCCGTGGCTCATTATAACACCCTCGACGCCGCCAGCGCCGGAGCCGCCGAGGGCGTCAAGCTGGCGCTCAACGTCGGGGCGATGCTCATCGCCTTTCTGGGGCTGATCGCGTTGGTAAATATCGTGCTCGGCTCCGTCGGCGGGGCGATCGGCTTTCACGACGGCCCGGACGGCTGGGGGTTATTAAGTTTGGAGCGGGCGCTCGGCTGGGCGTTCTGGCCGATCGCCTGGGCGCTGGGCGCGCCCCCCGACGATCGGGCCGCGGTGGCGGGATTGCTGGGGAAGAAGACCGTGCTCAACGAGTTCGTCGCCTACCTCGACCTGTCGCAGATGTCCGAGGCGGATCTCTCCCCCCGCGGGCGAATGATCGCGGTGTACGCCCTGTGCGGGTTCGCGAACCTGTCCAGCGTGGGCATCCAGATGGGGGCGCTGGCGTTTCTGGCGCCCAATCGCCGGGCGAGCGTCGCGGCGCTGGCGTTCAAGGCCATGATCGCCGGCACCCTCGCGGCGTTTATGACCGCCTGCGTCGCCGGGATGCTCGCCGACCCCGCCGAACGCCTCGTCCCGCCCGATTCGTCGCCGGACGCCCCCGCCCCCGCCGTCCACGCCCCCGTTCCCGACGCTCCCGCGGCGGACTGACCGTCCAACCGACGCACCCACGAAAAGCGGGCCCGCGGGGGAACAACCCCCGCGGACCCGCGGCAATCAATCAAACAGTCCTCAGTCACGGTTCGCCGGGCGGCCCTTCCAAACCGCCCGGCGATCCTTCCTCAATCACTTCCAACGGAAACCGTCGGTCGCGGGGGACGCCGTCACGGAAAAAAGCTCTCACGGCGGCGTCTTCGTTCACACCTCGCTCACACCTCCACCGCTCACACCTCCACCGCTCACACCTCGACCGCTCACACCTCGACGGCGGGGGGCGCGACGGCGTCGCTGGGCACCGGGGCGCCGGGCGGGTCGTCGGCGGGCGGCAGGGGCTCGGTGCTGCTGGGCAGCGGTTCAACGTCCATACTCGGGGCCGGGGCGGCCGGGACCGGCTGGGTGACGACCGGGCCGCTCTGGATCGGAGCGCCGTAGGTCACGCCCTGCGGGGCTCCGTAGGTGACGCCGCCCTGGGGGATCGACTGCCCGGTGACGGGGTCGTGGACGCTCCCGCCGCGGCGGATTTCCCCCGGGTAGATGCCGGGGTACGTGCCGATCTCCGGCCCGCCGGCTTGGGCGGTGTGGTGCATCGTGCGGGGATCCGGAGCGGCCGGGAACACCCCCGGACGCGGCGGCTGCCACGTCGGCACGTGCTGGTGGTAGTAGCCCAGTTGCGTGGTGTCCGTGGGCATGAACACGTGCGGGGCGACCCGCTGCTTTTGCGACCCCGGCAGCCCGTACCACTGGTGCGGGTAGTAGTTCGTGTAAGGCAGCGTCTGGCGCTGGACCGGGTAGGCGATCGGCATCTGCCAACCGTGGTCCGGCGGGAGGTAGGCGTCGTAGCCGGCCAGCGGCGGCGGGATCACGTCCCGGAGCGCGGCCCGCCGCCGGCTGTCCCGGAAGCGGCAGTCGTGGGGCACGGACACGTACTCCGTGGTCCCGCCGCCGTGCACGCCGTGCGACACGCCGCCGTGGACGACGCCCTGCGGCAGGCCGCCGACGACCCGCTCCGAGCCGGGCACGATCTGCTCCGGCCCGCTCCAGGTCCGGACCGGCGCCGAGGCGACGGAGCCTGAAGAGGCGGAGCCTGTGGGGACGGAACCTGAAGAGGCGGAGGAGGGCGCCGCGGGGGCGGACTGGGCGGCGACCGGCACGACGAATGCGGGGCGATCGCCGGCGTGGACGATCCCTTCCGGCGTGTCCTGCGGCCCGGCGGCGAACGTCGGGACAGACACGGCCGCCGTCAACGCCAAGCCGGCGGCGAGCCGGTTCAGGGCGACGGGGGAGACAGAGCGGTGGGCGAGGCGGGGGGGCATCGTGTTCTCCCGGGGGATGCGGGTGACGGGAACGGGCGCGGGGCCCGGGAAGAAAAGCGGGATCGAACGTGAATCAAGTCAGGCGGAGACGTTTGACTCCCGTCCGACTCCCTCGTCGGCTCCCCCGTCGACTCCATGGGGAGTCGCGAGGGAGTCGGCGAAGGTCAGCGACTCATCGGTTGCCGGCGTTGTCGAGGGTGCGGGGGAACGCCACGCCGGTGCGGGGCAGCCCGCCCTGGCCGTGCTCGGGCAGGGTCGGCAGGTTCCGGCCGTAGGTGGGCTTGGTGGCGGGCAGTTCGACCTGCACGCCGGCCGGCGGGCCGTACAGCCAGCTCGGCGGGCCGGGACGGGAGATCGGCACCAGCCGGCTGCTGGGCATCCCCCAGCCGTATTCCATCGTGTGACGCACGTTCGGGGCGAGGGGCACGGCCATCGGCACGCCGGTCTGCTGGGAGGCCCAGACGTTGCCGGTGCGGCGGTCCACGTAGCTCGGGTCCAGGGCGTACACGTGCTCGTAGCTGCCGAGCAGCCCTTTGCGGCCGTTGTTGGCGTTCGCCCCGATGCCGGACAGGCTGCACAGATAGCAGGAACATGGCTCGCCGTCCCTGTGCAGGGCGTGCGGCAGGCATCCGCCCGGCAGCAGGCCGGGGATCAGGCAGGCGGGGCAAGGCAGCGGCAGACCGCCGCCCAGCAGGCAGGCGCCGGGGCAGGCGCCGGGGCAGGCCAGCCCCGGCGGGCACGGGTGCCCCGGGGGGCACGGGCGCCCCGGGGGGCAACCATGCCCGTGTCCGCCGAGCCCGTGTCCGCCGAGCCCGTGTCCGCCGAGCCCGTGTCCGCCGAACAGGCACCCGCCCAGCCCGCAGGCGTGGCCCGGCAGGCAGGCGCCGTCGCAGGCGCCGTCGCAGCCCGGCGCACAAGCCGGCCCGCAGGTCGGGGCGGCGGGGGCGTCGCAGCCGGGGACGGCGTCGCAGACGTCCACGCACCCGGCGCCGTGCAGCAGGCCGGCGGGACGCACGGCGGCGTCCGTGGTCGCGGGGCGGCGGACGTCCTTCAACGTCACCACCCCTTCGGCCTCGGCCGCATCGGCCGCGGCCGCAGCGGCGACGGCGTCCGCCACGGGGGCGGCGGCGTCGTCGGCGAGCGCCGACCCGGCCGACAGCGCCGGGGCGCCCAGCAGGGCGAGGGTCAACAGGCCCGCCAGCCGACGCCGCAGCGTGCGGGGGCGGACGGGACGGGTGGCGTGATCGGCCCGGGGGGCCGCGGAGAGCAGTCGCATGGGAGGCTTCCCCCGGAGGAGGCGGTTGGCGGTGGGGAGACGGGTCGACTTCAGGGCGGCGTCCCCCCGTTCGCCCCCGATCGGGCGGCGAACGGGGCGGGCAGCCGGGAGAACGCGGGGGGCGGGCGGTGCGGGGGCCGCCCGCCCCCGGGCCGGCCGTGCGAACGGCCGACCGGAAGCGGTGGAGAGCAGATCAGAACGCCTCTCGGGCCGGCTTCATCAAGTCCGCTTGATAAACCCGGAGCGGAGCGAACGACCTAGCGAACGATGCGGAGCGAACGATCTAGCGAACGATCTAGCGAACGATCTAGTGATGAAAGTTCGGGCTGCCGGTGGCGGGCGAGCCGTAGCCGGGCGTGTTGCCCCATTCGTTGTCCCACAACGTGTTACGGGTGTTGAACGGCGGGGCGAAGCCGGCCCAGAACGGGATCTTGCTGCGATACTTGACCTTCACCTCGGTCCCGACCAGGTCCCACTTCTCCTTGGTCCGCACGCCCCAGGGGGTGATGACCCACTGGCCGCGGGCCCGGTGGTAGAACGGCCCGTACAGGGCGTTATAATCGTGGGCGTACAGATATTCGTGCGGGGCGAACGCCGGGTTGGTGATCATCGTCCCGCCGACCTGGATCGGAATATCCTGCCGGGGCGACGTGTACAGCGGCGCGTTCAGCTGCACGTAGCCTTCCTGGTGCAGGAAGGCCTGGGCCTCCGGCGGGGCGCCGGGGGCGTGGTCCTGGGCGAACGCCTGGTCGGCGGTGGGGGCGGCGAGGCTCCCCAGACCGGCGGCGACGGCGGAGGCGGCGGCGACGCGGAGCCAGGTTCGGCAGCCGGGGGCGCGGCGGGAAAAGAGGCGGCGGAGCATTTGGCGTCCCTGCGGGCGAAGGGCCCCCGCCCCGTCCGGCAAACGCCGGGCGGTGCGACAGGGGGCGATGGTCGGTCCGTGACGGGCGAGTCCCCCGACTCGGCGCCGCCTGCGCCCGATCGCACCACAGCGGTGCGGGACGGGCGAGACGACGACGGGCGGGGGACGACCCGCCGGGAACATCGGCCCGTCCCGCTCGACAGAATGAGCGCCGCCGTCATGTTCGGACCCCATCCACGCGGTCCGTCAAGAGCAGTCCGGGCGTCCCGCGGGACCCGCAAGGTTTGCCAGCGGCGGCGGGGCGGCCGGGGTCGGCCGACGAGACGCCTGAAAAGAGCGTTCGGCGGCGATCGGCCGCCCCCGGGAGGCGCGACGCGGAACGCTCGGACTCGCACCTCACCGCTTCCGGGGGCGGCCCGGCCACGCCACTCCAAGACCCACGTCGCCGGCGGGCCGACCCCGGCCACCCACGCGGGCGAATCAGCGGGCGGTTCGGTCACCCCGGCCACCCGGCGCCGTGCTCTCACGCCCCGGGAGGGGAGCGGGCGGGGCGGGTGAGCATGTGGAGCGACGTTGATCATTGAAAACGGCCGGGCGCCGCACGGCCTGCTCACCCCAGCCGACTTCGCTGTCGCTTCGCCGGCCGGTGGGAGCATGGCACACGCGAGGCTTCGGCCTTCACGCTTTGGTCTTCGCGCTTCGGCCTCACCATCCCTCGCTCATCACCTCCCCGCCGGCGCGGGTGGCGGCGGCTTGCCAGGTTGTTAGATCCACCGTGTCGGCGACGAACCGGACGGCGCCGTCGCACAGGAGCAACAGGACGCCGCCGTGGTGATCGCTGCGGGCGGTCATGCGGGCTTGTTGTTGGCGTTGGTTCATGCAGTCCCACGCCGCGGCGTTGGGCGCAAGGGCGTGGTCGTACAGGGTGTTGCCGTAGTTGCCGAGAATCCATTTGCCGCCCCGCTGGGCGAACCAGCCGCCGGGGGCGTCGGCGAGGCAGGCGGCGGGCGTGGGGGCGCCGCCGCCGGGGATCTCGCGGACCAGTCGGGCCGTTTGCAGCGGGTCCGGCGTGTCCCCGGGGCTCGCCGTGCCGCCGGGGCCGAGGGGGCGTTCGCTGAACGCGGCGGTCTGCGTGGCGCCGTCCCGCAGGTCCCGGAAGCCGATCGCGGAGCCGGTGTAGAACACGCCGTCGGCGTCGGCGAGGGAGCCGTGGTCCTTCAAGCCGCTGCCGGCGTTGGCGGCGTAGTTCGTCCCGCCGAACCGGTCCGGGGGGAGGTCGAGCCCCGGCACGCGCACCGCCCCGTCAGCGGGGCAGAGGAACGTGGGAACCGCGACCCCGGCCGCGGGGGCGTTGGCGGACCCGTCGAACGTCACCCCGCCGCCGATGCCGAACGTGACGGGGGCGGCGTCGTAGTCGATCCGCCGATGCAGCACGTCGCCGTCGAGGTGCGGCAGCAGGGCCGCCTGGGCGCTGAAGACGACCGGCAGCGGAGTCCCCCGGCCGGCGGGGAAGGTTCCGTGCACGCCCTCGTGGTGGTGCAGGGCCAAGCCGATCTGCTTGAGATTGTTGGCGCACGTCGTCCGCCGGGCCGCCGCCCGGGCCTGCTGCACCGCGGGCAGCAACAGGCTGACCAGCAGGGCCACGACCGCGATCACGACCAGCAGTTCGATCAGCGTGAACCCGGCCCGCGTTCGCCCCGTCGTCATTTGCCCCGCCGTCATTTGCCCCGTCGTCATTTGCCCCGCCGTCATTTGCCCCGTCGTCATTTGCCCCGTCGTCATTTGCCCCGGCCCGGCGGAGGGGGAACCCCCCGGTCGGGCACGGCGGCGGGCGGCGGGCGGGGCGTCTATCATCAGGTCGCGCGTCCGCCTGTCCGAGCCGGTTTTCGTGATGCCCCCCGCCGACCCCATGCTTCGCCCCCGCCGCCGCCGGTTCAACCTCGCCGCCCCGGCGTTGACCGCCGCGCTGGCCTACGGATCAGCCCTCGCCGGCGCCCCGGCGCCCGCCGGGGAGGATCTGACGGTCGAGACCGCCAGGCCGAAAACGTACCGCATCACCGTCGAGGATCTGCCGGCCCCGTTCGCCTCCGAGAGCGCCAAGCAGAACCCCAAGGTCGTCGTCCCGCCGGACGATTTCGCCCTCACCGTGCCCGCCGGATTCACCGCCAACCTGTTCGCCGAGGGGGTCGAGAAGGCCCGCTGGCCGGCGTTCACCCCGACCGGGGACCTGCTGATTTCCTGCGGCCGGACGAACCAGATTCACCTGCTCCGCGACGCCGACGGCGACGGCGTCTCCGACGAACGGCATCTGTTCCTCGACGACTCCAACGGCGCCAACCTCCCCTTCGGCATGGACTTCGCGCGGGTCGGCGGCGAGGTGAATGGGGACGGGGAGGGCCAGTGGTACTTCTATCTGGGCAATACGGACGCCGTGCTGCGGTATCCGTATGAGGAAGGACAGACGAAGATCACGGCGGCCCCCGTGCCGATCACGGAGCTGCCGGGCGAGGGCTATAATCAGCACTGGACGCGGAACGTGCGGGTCGGCCCGGACGGGCAGCGCCTGTTCGTGACGGTGGGCTCCGAATCGAACGTCGACCAGGAGGCCCCGCCGCGGGCCGCGGTGCTGCGGATGAACCTCGACGGGACTGATCGGTCCGTGTACGGCTCCGGCCTGCGGAACCCGGTGGGGCTGGACTTTCACCCGACCACCGGCGAGGTCTACGTGAACGTCAACGAGCGGGACCAACTCGGCGACGACCTGGTCCCGGATTACCTCACCCGCGTCACCGAGGGGGCGTTTTACGGCTGGCCGTACGCCTACCTCGCCCCGGACAAACTCGACCCCCGCCGCACCGTGGCGGGCGGGAAGGACGGGGGCGAGAAGGTCAGCGAACGCCCGGATCTGGCCGCACAAACCACCGCTCCGGACGTGCTGTACCAGGCCCACTCCGCGGCGCTGGGGTTGGCCTTCTGCGACAGCGATCAATGGCCGGAGAAGTACCGCGGCGGGGCCTTCGCGGCGTTCCGCGGCTCCTGGAACCGCTCCGAGGGCACCGGCTATAAAGTGGTGTTCGTCCCGTTCCAGGACGGCCGCCCGACCGGCGGCTACGAGGACTTCGCCACCGGCTTTCTACTGGACCCGTCGGTCCCGAAAACCTGCGGCCGCCCGGTGGGTCTGGCGTTCGCCCCCGACGGGGCCCTGATGCTGACCGAGGAGGGCAACGGCCGCGTCTATCGGATCGTCCCGGCGGCGAAGAACTGAGCCGCGTCGGCGGGCGGACTATTCGATCTCCTCCGGCGGGTACTCCGCCGGGTCGAACGCCGGGGGCGGGAACTGGGGGTTCATCTCCTCCAGCGTTTGGACGAGCAATTGGCTGATCGCCAGATTGCGGAACCAGCGTTCCTCGCTGGGGATCACGTACCAGGGGGCCGCGTCGGTGGAGCAGCGTTCCAGGGCGCTCTCGAAGGCGTCCTCGTAGTCGTCCCAGCGGGCGCGCTCCGTGAGGTCGGCGGGGTTGAACTTCCAGTGCTTGTCCGGCTTGCGGAGCCGACGGCGGAACCGTTCGAGTTGATAGTCCTTCGACACGTGCAGCATGATCTTGACGACCCGCGTGCCGCGGTCCGCCAGCAGGGCCTCGAAGTTATTAATGTGATCGTAACGGCGTTCGATCGTCGCCTCGTCCGCCCAGCCGTGCACCTTGACGATCAGCACGTCTTCATAATGCGACCGATTAAACACCCCCACGTAGCCCGCCCCCGGGGCGTGCTTGTGCACCCGCCAGAGGAAGTCGTGGGCCAGCTCCTTTTTGGAAGGCGTCTTGAACGTCCACACGCGGACGTTGCCGGGGTTCATCGCCCCGAACACATGCTTCACGGTGGAGTCCTTGCCCGCCGCGTCCATCGCCTGCAACACGACCAATAACGACTGCGTCCCTTCGGCGTACAGCCGTTCCTGAAGGTCGTTGAGGCGCTCGCGGTGTTCGGCGAGTTGTCGTTCGACGCGGTCCTCGTCCTTTTTTTCGGACAGCCCCTGCGTGCCGGCGGCGTCGCGACGACCGAGGTGCGGCCGCTTGCCGGGGCGGACGCGGAAGCGGTCGAGATCAATCTTCACGGCGGCGGCCTTCGAGACGGCGGGCGGCGGAGCAGGCAGGCGGGGCGCTTTGGGAACCCTGCACACTACCGTCCCGCCGCCCCCGCCGTCGCCCGCCCAGCCGGTCCGCGTTCGCCCGCGTCAGCCGACATCGCTGCCGAGGCGCCGGCGGAAGCCGAACGCCCCCGCGGCGGCCGCCAGCAGCAGGGCGACGGTCCCGGGTTCCGGCACCGCGGCGGGGGTGTCGTTAAAGTGCCAGTTGAACCGGCCGACGCCGGTGTTGAAAAAGATGCTGGTCGACGAGATTGCGAGGTGGTCGCCGCTGAGGAAGAGGCCGCTGTTCTGGGAGACGGCGAAGCCCGTTTCTGAATCGTCGAAATCGATCACGATATCCGCCGCGGTGGTCAGCCCGTTGAACGTGAGGTTGAACGTATAATCGTCGGCGGTGCCCTGGAGTTCGTCCAGGCCGCTCATGCCGTAGCGGAGGTGGGCGACGTCCTGGGCGCCGAACTCCCGCTGGGCCTCGCCGTTGAACGTGCCCTGCTGCATCACCGCTTCGGTGGTGTCGGTGCCGTAACCAAGCTGTTCTGCCACGTTCCGGTCGCCGTTGGCTGCGAACGAGTCTCCCAGGGGCAGGTCGGCGACATCCCGGCTGTAGGTCGTGGAATCGATGATCGCGTTGGGGTTATTAACGTTCCCGACGGCGAACGGGTCGTTGGTCGCCTTATCGAAATAGGTGAGGTTCACGTCGTCGCCCCGCAGGTCGTCGGCGGAGCCGATCACGCCGTCGGCGCCGGGGTTCAAATTGAAGATATTGTTCACCCCGGTCGTGCTGTGTGTGTAGTCCTCCTCGGGGTTCGACAGGCCGGTCCTCGAGCCGAGGTTCACGTGGTCCAGCCCCATGGAGTGCCCCAGTTCGTGCAGCAGGACGCTTTCGAAGTCGAACTGGGCCGCCGGCACGGTGCCGGAGAAATCCAGGTTGTTCGTCGTCGCCCGCAGCCGATTAAAGGCGCTCACCACGTTCTGGGTGGAGATCGCCATGTCGTTGGCGAACATACTGGTGGGGTCGATGCCCACGGAGATGTTCAAGACGCCGCCCGCCCCGGTGTAGCCGATCGGGTGCGTGACGGCGTCGACGCTGATCGGGTTCCCTTCGGCGTCCGTCTCCCCGGCGAAGACGAACCCGGCGGACGCCGCCGGGGCGCACGCGACGAACAGTCCGAGCGACAGCAGGGCGACGCGCATGACAGCCTTGGACGGACCCAACGGTGCGGGCGGCGAACCAAGCAGTCCACCTGACCGGCTCACCCTATCGGCCGCGCCCGGGCGTCGCAATCGCCGCCGCGGAGCCGCGGAGCCGCGGAGCCGCGGAGCCGCGGACTCCCGCCCCGGTTCGCTCCGGGTCGCCGGCGTTCCCCCGTTCTTCCCCGCAACCCCTGTAGGCAGACGGGGACGAATCGCGTATGATTGGGTGCCCTTCTGTTCACCTGCTCCGCCCCGCTCCCCGCCGCCCGTGGCTTCGTCTCCCCCCAGCACGAACGGTCGCTCCGGTTCGAAAAAACCGGCGAAGACCCGGCGGAAGAAGAAAGCCGTGCGGCCCGAGGGCCGGCCGGCGGTGCGGTATGTGTCGCTCGCGGACGAAACCCGCCGGCGGTATCTGAACTACGCGCTGTCGGTGATCAGCAGCCGGGCGCTGCCGGACGCCCGCGACGGGCTCAAGCCGGTCCAGCGCCGGATTCTGTACGTGATGGGCCGCGAGTTGAACCTCGGCCCCGGGGCGAAGACGGCGAAATGCGCCCGCATCGTGGGCGATACGATCGGCAAATATCACCCCCACGGCGACACCGCCGCGTACGACACGCTGGTCCGCCTCGCCCAGGATCACGCGATGCGGGTTCCGCTGGTCGACGGCCAGGGGAACTTCGGCAGCGTGCTGGGCCTGCCCGCCGCCGCCGCCCGTTATACGGAGGCCCGCCTGACCGCCCCCGCGGCCAGCCTGATGGCGGAACTGGGCAAGAACACCGTTCCCACCCGCCCCACCTACGACGCGGAGCGCACGGAGCCGGTCGTCTTCCCCGCCGCCTTCCCGCACCTGTTGGTCAACGGGGCGACGGGCATCGCGGTCGGCATGGCCACCAACGTCCCCCCGCACAACCTGCGGGAGGTGGTCAACAGCGCCTGCCATCTGATTGACGAGCCGGACGCCACCGTCGCCCAATTGATGGCGAAGGGGGTGAAGGGGCCGGACTTTCCGTTGGGCGGGCGGATCGTCTCGGATCGCGCCGATATTCGCACCGCCTACGAGGAGGGCCGCGGCTCCATTAAAGTGCGGGCGATGTGGGACTTCGATCCGGAGGACGCCGCCCCGACGAAGGGGCGCAAAAAGCGCAACCGTCCCGGCTCGTCGTCGACAGCCTCCCCCACGGCGTGACCAGCGGGGCGGTGGTGGCGGACCTCAAAGCCCTCGCGGAGAGCCGCAAGATCCCGCAAATGCTGGGCGCGGAGGACGAAACCGACCGCACCCACGGCCTGCGGGTGGTGGTCACGGTCAAGGCGAAGGAGGACGCGGACGCCGTGATGGCGTACCTCTATAAACACACCGCCCTGGAGCAGAACTTCGCGGTGAACATGACCGCGCTGGTGCCGGACGAGGCGGCGGACGACCGTAACGCCGAGGCCCCGCGGGGCCTCGGCGTTACGGACTCGATTGGAGAGGAGAGCGACGACGATCCCGCTGAATCCGCCCTGCTGGACGGCGGCGAGGACGTCCCGCTGGTCCCCCGCCGGCTGAACCTCAAACAATTGTTGCGGGTCTTCCTCGACTTCCGCCTCCAAACCGTCACCCGGCGCCTGACGCACGATTTGCGGGTGCTGCGGCGTCGCATTCACCTGCTCGAAGGGTTTGAAATCCTGTTCAGCGGGATCGACAGAGCGATCCGGATCATCCGCGCCTCCACCGGCAAAGCGGACGCCCGCGAGAAGATGATGGAGGCCTTCCCGCTGGACGAACGCCAGACGAACGCGATCCTCGATTTGCAGCTCTATAAAATCTCCCGGCTGGAGATCGACGCCATCCTCGGCGAACTGGCCGAAAAGCGGGCCGAGGCGGATCGCCTCGCCGCGTTGCTGGGCGACGAGCGGGAATTGTGGGCGCTGATTCGCGCCGAATTGAAAGAGATCGGCGAACGGTACGGCGACCGCCGCCGCACCACCCTGGGCGGCAGCGACGAGGTCGAGGAGTTCGACCCGACGGCGTATATCGTCCGCGAGGACACCAACGTCGTCCTCACCCGCGACGGCTGGGTCAAGCGGCTCGGGACGATCAACGCCGTCGACGCCCTCCGCACCCGCGAGGGGGACGAAACCCTCTGCGTGCTGGGCGCCAGCACGCTGGACGCGATCGTCTTCTTCGCCGAGGACGGCACGGCCTACACGCTGCCGGTCGACGGCATCCCGCCCAGCACCGGCTACGGGGAGCCGCTGGGTAAATACGTCAAGCTCGACGACGGCGTGCGGATCGTCGCCGCCGTTTCGACCGACGAACGCTTCACCCCCGCCGATTTTGAGGTCGAGGGAACCGCCTCGCTGGCGCCGCACCTGTTCGTGGCGACGGCGCTGGGGCAGGTCTCGCGGGTCGGGCTGTCCGGGTTCCGCGATCCCAGCACCCGGGGCGGGCGCAAATATCTGCGGCTCGCCGAGGGCGACAAAGTGGTGCACGTGGAGCGGGTGGACGGCGCCGACAGCGTGTTCCTCGCGACGACCAAGGCCCGCGTGCTGCACTTTAAACTCGGCGGCGTCCCCGTGCTCGCCGGCCCCGGCAAGGGCGTGAAGGGCATTGATTTAGTCGCCGGCGACGCGGTGCTGGGCGCGCAACTCTGCCGACGCCCCGGCGACGTGCTGCACACGATCAACGTCAACGACAAACAACTGTCGTTCGGCCAGATGAAATACACCCCCACCGGCCGCGGCGGCAAAGGGGTCAAAACCAGCCAGCGCACTGGCTTCCAAAGCGTCCTGGGCGCCGAACCCGAACTTGTGGACTGGGCGGCGGCGAAGTAAACGCCGCCCGTCCCGCCGCCGCCCGATCCTTCTTTCCCGCCGCTTGTCATGCCCGTCGCCGCCCCCGTCAATCGGCTGTCCAAGTCCGCCGTCAAGAACCCCAAAGCCGTCGCGCCGGTCTCTTACGGGGCGGCGGATATTGAGGTGTTGGAAGGGCTCGAAGCGGTCCGCCGGCGGCCGAGTATGTATATCGGCGGCGTCGACAACCGCGGCCTGCACCATCTGCTGTGGGAAGTGGTCGATAACTGCGTCGACGAGTTCCTCGCCGGGCATACCGATCGGATCGAGGTGACGCTCGATGCCGACGGGCAGGGGGCGTCGGTACGCGACTGGGGCCGCGGGATTCCCGTGGACGATCACCCCAAATATAATCGCAGCGCGCTGGAGGTGATCCTCACCACGCTGCACGCCGGCGGGAAGTTTTCCGACAAGAACTACGCCCGCAGCGGCGGGTTGCACGGCGTGGGCAGCAGCGTGGTGAACGCCTTATCATCTAAGATGTCCGCCGTCGTGCATCGCGACGGCTACGAGTGGGTCCAGCATTACCGGCGCGGCGTCCCGCAGGCGCCGATCGAGCGGACGAAGGAGTTCCGCGGCAGCGGCACGACGATCGCCTTCCGCCCGGACGCGCAGATCTTCAAACAAACCCGTTTGAACGCGGAGATTATCAAGACGCACCTGGAGGATATCTCCTATATCCATGCGGGCCTGCAGATCAAGTTCACGGACGAGGGGAAAAAAGAGACCGTCGAGTTCGTCCAGCCCGACGGCATCAAGGCGTACCTCGAAAAGCTCTGCAAAGAGGGCGGCCGGCGCGGTGCACGACGAACCGTTCACGACGGAGAAAGACGACGGCAAGATTAAAGTCGAATTGGCCCTGCGGTGGACCGAGGCGACCGACGAGCAGGTCCGCAGCTACGTCAACGGCATTCGCACCCACGCCGGCGGCACCCACGAGAGCGGGTTGCGGGCCGGGATTCTTAAAGCGGTCCGCAATTATATGCAGACCCACGAGAAGACCGTCAAAGGCGTGACGGTGGGGCCGGAGGATATCCGCGAGGGCGTGACCTGCGTCTTGAGCGCCTTCCACGGCGACCCGATGTTCCAGGGCCAGACGAAGGAGCGGTTGAACAACCCGGAGATGACCGCGTTCGTCGAGGGCGTGGTGCGGCCCGGCGTGGAGACATGGCTGAACAATAATCCGTCGATCGCGGACGCGGCGCTGGGTCGCATCGTCCTCGCCGCCCGCGCCCGGGCCGCCAGCCGGGCGGCCGCGGCGGATATTCGCGGCAAGTCCGGCGGGAAAAAACGCGGCCCGCTGCCGGAAAAGCTGCTCGACTGCCGGGGGAAGGATATTCAGGCCAACGAACTATTTCTGGTCGAAGGCGACAGCGCCGGCGGGACCGCGGCGATGGGCCGCGACGGCGTTCATCAGGCGGTGCTCCCGCTGCGGGGCAAGATCCTCAATACGGAGGGGCTGTCCACCGGCAAGGTGCTGAAGAACGCGGAGGTCAAAAGCGTGGTCGAAGCCCTCGGCGCCGGCGTGGGGGCCGGGTTCGACGAGTCGCGGCTGCGGTACGGCCGCATCATCCTCTTGATGGACGCGGACAGCGACGGCTATCATATCTCCACGCTGTTGCTCACGTTCTTCTTCCGCCATATGCCCCGGCTGGTGCACAGCGGCCGGTTGTTCCTCGCCCAGCCGCCGCTGTATCGGATCAGCATCGGGAACCGGACGGAATATGCGATGGACGACGCCGCCAAAGAAGCGTTGCTGGCCGACGTTCCCGCCGGCCGCAAGGTCGAGGTGCTGCGATTTAAAGGGCTGGGCGAGATGGACAGCGAACAACTTCGCGAAACGACCCTCGATCCGGACACCCGCACCCTGCTGCGGGTGGACGTCGAAAGTCAATTCGAAGCGGACGCCACCTTCACCCAACTCCTCGGCAAAGACGCCGGGGAGCGCTACCGCCTCATCATGGACAGCGCCAGCTTGGCGGACGACCTGGACCTGTAGCCCGCCGGGGCGGGAAGTTCCAAGGAGCAAGAAGTCAAGAACCAAAACGGACGCCCGCCTCCGGGACCCTGGTTCTTGAGTTCTTGAGGTTTGGAATTTCTCCCCTACCGGATGTCGCGCCAGGCGTCCCAGCCGAGGTAGCCGACCAGCGCGGCGCAGACCAGGAACAGCACGTCCATCGTCGTTTGTCCGCCCAGCAGCTTGGCGCCTTCCGGCAGCGTGAGGTCGAGGATCGCCAGCAGCGCGGCGACCAGCGCCAGCGCCCACGCCAGAAAGATCATTCGGCGGGCGTTGGTGGGGCTCGCCATAGGGAAGCGGTGCGGGCGGGACGCGGTACGGGGGGACACGGGACGGAACCCACGAAAGCGGGTGCGGCCGGCAGGACGGGCCGGGAACGTGTCGCGAACCATACGACACGGCCGCGGCGGGTCGCCACATCGCCCGCCCCGCGTAACCGTCGCGGTCCCTCGGCGGGCCGGTTCTGCCGCTTCGCCGCAAACCCCGGCGGCGTTCGCGCGCCCGGCGGTGCGGTTATGCGGGCGCCGGTTCGGCGCCCGGGGCGCTGCACAGTTCGATCACGTGCCCGTCCGGATCGCAGACGAACACCTGCGTCGCCCCGTCCGGCCGCCGCGTCGCGGGGCGGACGATCCGGGTTCCCGCGGCCTCCAGCGCCGGTTCGAACGCCCGCGGGTCGTCGCACCGCAGCGCCAGATGCGGGCCGCGGGTGCGTTTGTCGCGGCCGTCCTCGTTGATCCCCGGGGCGCCGCTGCCGGGACCGGGGACCTCCGGCCGGACGGTGCCGGGGCCGTGGCTTTCGATGAGGTGCAACACCGGCGCCCCGCCGGGCGCCGTCGCGAACCACAGCCCCCCGAACGCGAACGCCGGCCGCGGGACCTCCGTCATGCCCAGCAGATCGCCGTAGAACGCCCGGGCGGCGCCCAGGTCGGCGGCGACCAGCGTGGCGTGATCGAACGCGGTCACCTTCGGACCGGTCGCACCGGCGGGGGCGGGGGCGGACATGCGGAAGCGGCGGGGGGGGAGCGGGAAGCGGCGGCGCGGCGGGCGACGGCGGCGTAGCGTCGCCGGAATCGTTCATCGTCGCACGCCCACATGCCCGCTCTCCTCGACCCTCCGCCCGCCCCGCCCGTGCCCGCGTCCGAATCGCCTGGATCGTTCGACTCGCCTGAAGCACGGGGGGCTGACGCCCCGCCGCCCGCCGCCGCTCCGTCCGGGTCGACCGCTCCCGAGCCGCCGGCGGATCGCCGCGTCGCCCGGTTCAGACCGGTGGCGAACCTGATCGAATCGCTGCACGCCGCTTCGTCGAGAACCGGTTCCGACCGCCCCGTCACCGTGCTGGACGCCGGCGGGTTCGACGCCTTCTGGAAAGCCCTGCCGGCGGAGCTGGTGGCGAAGTGCCGGGTCACGCTGCTGGATCCGGGCCTGAAGAAACCGCCGCGGGAGGCTCGCGATCCGCGGTTTGAATACGCCGTCGGCGACGTCTGCGATCTGTCCCGGTGGCGTCGCGGGGAGTTCGATCTCGCCTTCAGTCAGGGCACGCTGGATCACCTGGGGCTGTACGAACGGCAGGAGCGATTCGCGGGGGAACTGCGTCGCGTCGCCCGGCGGTACGCGGTCCGCACGCCGAACCTGTGGTTCCCGGTCGATCCGGACTACCGCGTCCCGCTGTGGCAGTTCCTCCCGAAGCGACTGCGGGCCTGGTGCGTGCAGCGGGCGGCGATCGGCTGGGTGGATCGGGCGACGAATCCCGCGGACGCGACCCGCTGGGTCGAAGAGACCCGCCTCGTCACGGCTGCGGAACTCTCGCGGCTGTTTCCGGACGGGCGAGTGGTGCGGGAACGGCTGGGCGGGCTGACGAAGTCGTTCCTGGCGCTGGGGCCGGAGACGCTCTTGGGTCACTGAGACTGGGGCAGACGCTCACGCGTGCGACGGGCGCCCGCGAAACCGCAAGCGGGGAACGGTCCGGCGAGAGGTCAGTCGCGCCGCGTCCGTCCGTCCAACCACGCCAGGCCCAGGCAGCCGCCGAGCGTCGCGAGGTTGAACAAACCGGCTTGAAACAGGATCTCGGCACGCTTCGCCGGGTCGTCGAGATCGAACCCCACGGCCCAGCCCAGCAGCGCCGGCCCGCCGGTCAGCGCCGCGGCGAACAGCGCCCACTTCGCCGCCCAGCGGGTGCGCGGCGACAGGCACAACCCGCCCGCCAACAGCGCAAACGCGGCCCCGGTCACGGCGCTGGTGAGGGTGAGCACGGCGTCAGAGTCGCACGAACAATTCGACGAGTTTCCACACCGCCCAGCCCGCCAGGATCGCTGCGAGGCCGCTGAGCGCTGCGGCCACGAGGAACACGCCGGGAACGCCCGCGGAGGGGAGATCGTCCCCTCCCGCGAGCAGCGGCCCCCGATCAGTCTGCCGAAGCCGCCACCACCACCAGCCGACCGCCGCCGTCGCCGGCCAAAAGCAGATCGCCACGACGACCGTGAAGAAAGCGACGTCGGTCACCCTTCACGCCCCCCGCCGCAGGGTCTTGGCGAAGGGGATCGACAGCCCCGGCAGCACGTCGCCGCCGGTGAGGTCGTCGGTTTCGGTCAGCAGGGCGCCGGCGCCCTCGTCGGGGCCGGTGGCGGGGGTGTGCACTTCACAGGCGGCAGGCTGTGTTTCGTCGGATGGATAGATCGTCCAGCACAGGCGACAGCCGTTCTCGAAGTATTCCCGCCGCTTGCGGGCCATCTCCGGGCGGGTGTTGGAGGGACTGAACACCTCCACGCACAACGCCGGGGCGCCCGCCGAATAGCCCCGCGCCGCCAGTCCGTCCGGCCGCTGTGCGTCCGAGACGAACGATGCCATCGGCGCCCGCATCCGGTCCCCCGCGTGCCCGCCCTCGGGCAGATGACAGAACGCGCCGGGGCCGAACGCCCAGCCGAAGCGGTCGTCGTTCCAGTTCGCCAGTTCGATCATCACCCGCATCGCCACGCGTGCGGTTTCGGCCGTTCGAGCCTGTTCGATCAGCGTGCCGTCGAGCAGGTCGTAGAAGAGCTTGTCCCGCTCCGCGAGCGCCGTCACGTCCGCCGCGGTCGCCGTCCCCGGCGGCGGGTCGAGCCGAATCCGGCGCTCAGGCACGCCGAACCGCTCCGCGAGGGCGGCGACGTTCGGATCGGCAAGGGCCACGTCGGGCGGGGGCGGCTGCATGCTCGCGATTCTACACGACCCGCCAGACCGGCACGCCGGGCGCGCACGGCGGCAGTTCCCCGCACTGCCACGCCGCCGGCAGCGCGTGACGGGCGAACCAGGACGCGAACGAATCGTCCGCGGCCGCCGGCTCCGCGGGGTCGTGCCACCAACAGCCCTCGTCCGCGGCGATCTGCACCTTTTGGAGGCACTCCGCCGCGTCGCTCACGTCGCCGTCACGGGCAAACCGGGCGGCGTGGGCGACCGCGGACGCGACCGGCTCCGCCCGGCAGGCGTCGCAGTCGTTCACCACCCGCCCGTCCCGCAGCGCCACCGCGGCCTCCGTCAGCGGTCCCGCCTCCGCCACAAACCAGTCGGTCCGCAGGGACTTGGCAAGGGCGAACAGCCGGTCGCGGGCGTCGGGGTTCTCCGCGATCCCGTCCCAGCAGTGCAGCACGGTGCGGACCGCGTTGACGCACAGCCACGCGAGTCGACGATGGGTGACGTCGCCGGGATCAATCGGCCCCCACGCGGGCAGCAGCCGGACGACGTCGTGCGGCCCCTCCATCCACACGCGACCCCCGTCGAACTGCGGGTGAGCGGCGAGCCACGCGGCCCCGAACGCCTCCTGATCCGGCTCCCCGAGCGCCCGATCCCCGGGCGCCGGTCTCCCATCCACCGCCGAGCCGTCGCACGCCGCGATCCAGGCGGCGGCCTCGGTCCGCAGCGCCTCCGGCAGCGCCGGATCGAGCCATATCAGGGCGGGGGCGGGCGGGATCACTCCGCCTTCACTCCTCTTCGCCGGTCGTCCCCTCGGCCGGGGCGGCGGCGGCGGCGGGGGCTCCGTCAGCGGCCGGGGCGGCGTCGCCAGCGGCGGGGGCGTCGCTGGCAGCCGGGGCGTCGCTGGCAGCCGGGGCGTCGCCGACGGGGGCCTCCCCTTCGACTCCCCCGGGCTGTTCCTCTTCCAGCAGGGCGGGGGGGAATCGTGCATCGCGCGGACCTCCTCGGAGGCGGCGAACTGCTCGATTTCCGCGTTTTTCAGTTCCGTCTTCATGCCGGGGGCGGCGGGGCTGACGGTCGCTAGAATCGCCTTCACGCTGGGCAGCACGTCGGGATCGGCCCAGGCGTATTCGCCCCGCATGATCGGGCGTTCGTTCGCCTCGCCGTACAGCATCACCGGCCAGGCGGCGTGGACGCGGTCGCCGCACAGCACGATCACCTCCGGGGCGAGGGCCTCGATCTGATCCAGCAGCCGTTCCTGGTGCGCCAACGCCCAGGCGGAGACGCCGCGGGCCGGGGCGTCCGCCAACTCCGGGGCGCCGCCGGTCTTTTTGAGGTTGATGAGGGCCGTGTTCGCCGTCATGTGACGGGCGGAGACGCGGCCGAACTTTTTGGGCACCGCCCCTTCCAGCAGGATCGCCGCCCACCGGCCCAGGCCCATGCCGAACACGCCCGGGGGGCCGTCGGCGGCGAGCAGCTTGCGCATGTCGCCGGCCTCTTTGACGGCGTCGTCGGTTTCGAAGTCCGGCTCGGCGGTGATGAACAGGATCTTCAGCGGGGCCTTGTCCCAGGCGTCCGCATCGACGGCCCCGTCGAGGACGAACGTCTCCTGCTCCTCGGGCGGCAGCGCGGCGCGCCACTCCTCGAAAAACGCGTCGTCGGGCAGGGGCATTTCAGGAGACCTTTCGGAACGGGACCCGCTACGCTACCGGGAAAGGGGCTTCGCCTTCCACCGCACGGGGGATCGACCCGCCGATCGGCCCGGGATTCGCACGGCGTGATCGTCACAGTCGGCCGCGGCCGTTCGGCTTTGTCAGCCCATGAGCGTTTGTTTAAGCACGAGCGCCCCCGCCGCGGCGATCGCCGCCGATAGCCCGCTCAGCACGCACCCATTGACGAGGGTGTCGATGTCATCATCCGGCCGCTTCATCTGGACGCGATGCTTCCGCCAGTACCACGCGGTTCCCCCGCCGGCCGTCATCAGGCCCCACACGCCGACGCAGAGGACCGTTGTCCCGAGCCAGAAGGGAATCTCTTCGAGGGACACCGGACGGTTCCCCTCACGCCGCCGTCAGCGGGGCGACCGGTTCTCCGACGCGCCACTTGACCGGCTCGGCACTGTCCCGCAGCACGCGGCGGTAGAGCGTGTCCCGTTCGACCGGCTCGCGGCCGGCTTCGCGGATCAGGCGGTGCAATTGCTCCACCGTCAGCCCCTCCGGCGTTTTGGCGCCGGCGTCGTGGTAAATCAATTCGTGCACCACCGTGCCGTCGAGATCGTCGGCCCCGAAGGCCAGCGCCGTCTGGGCGGTCTTCTCGCCCAGCATGATCCAGTAGGCCTTCACATGGTCGAAGTTGTCCAACATTAACCGTCCCAAGGCGATCATCCGCAGGTCCGTCACGCCGCTGGGCTTGGGAAGATGATCCAACCGGGTGTTCTCCGGATGGAAGGCCAGCGGGATAAACGTCTGGAAGCCGCCGGTTTTGTCCTGCTGATCGCGGAGGCGGATCAGATGGTCGATGCGGTGCCGCGCCTGTTCCACATGGCCGTACAGCATGGTGGCGTTGCTCCGCAGGCCGGCGCGGTGGGCGGCGTCGTGCACGTCGAACCACTGTGCCGAGTCCGCTTTATGCTCGCAGATTTCGGCGCGCACTTCGGGGTCGAAGATCTCCGCCCCGCCGCCCGGCAGGCTGCCGAGGCCGGCGTCGATAAGTTGTTCGAAGATCCATTCATACGACTTCTTCGTCATATGGGCGAACCAGTGGATTTCCACCGGCGTCCACGCTTTGATATGCAGCTCCGGCCAGGCGTCGTGGATCGTGCGGATCACGTCCACGTACCAATCGAACTTCTTTTTATGATGCAGGCCGCCGACGACGTGGATCTCCGTGGCGCCCTTCTGCTTCGCCTCGGCGACGCGGTCGTGGATGATCTTCTCGTCGACGGTGTAGGCTTTATCATCCCGCAGGTCCGCCCGGAACGCGCAAAACTTGCACCGATAGATGCAGACGTTCGTCGGGTTGAGGTGCAGGTTGGTGTTATAAAACGCCACGTCGCCCCACCGCCGCTGCCGGACGACGTTCGCCAGCCGGCCGAGGGTCAGCACGTCGACCGATTCGTCCAGGAACAGCCCGTCCTCGAAGGAGAGCCGTTCGCCGGCGTGCACCTTCGCCTCGATGGTTTGGAGGCGGGGATCGGCGGGGTCGGCGTACGCGGGCATCGGGGCGGTTCTACGGGTTGGCGTCGGCAAGGGAAACCGGACCGCGGGGGCGTGGTTCACCCGGGTTCAGCGTCCCGGACGCTTCAAGCGTCCGGGACGCTGCGCCGTGCGGGGGACGCTCCGTCATCAAACGTCAACCCGGACAGATACGAATCGTCCCCCAATCTGATTCCCCCGCGGACGAACGCAACGTACCGCGAGCGAGCGTCGCCGCCCTCGAACGCCGCCCAGACCGGGGCGTGCGAAGGCAGGGTTCCCCGCCGCAGCCCGGCGTACTCCGGCATGCTGGAAAATTCCCAGTCCGTCGGGTCGCGCACCAAACCCGCCGCGACCGGGTTCAAGTGAATATAGCGGCTGAGATGAACCATGCCCGCTTCCTTCTCGACCAGCTTCGCTTTGAATCTTCCCTGGAAGAGCGGGCCGACCCGATCCTGCTGCCTGTTGATCGCTTGAGTATAAGACTTCGAAAGAGCCCCGAGCCGCACGGCGAGGTCGTCGCCGTGCGGCCGAACGAGCAGGTGATAGTGGTTCGGCATCAGGCAGTAGGCCAGCACTTCGACGCCGGCCGCGTCGCCGACGGCCAAGTGGTCTCGCAGGCGTCGGAGGAAGAACAGGGAATTCTCGCGGGAGAAAAATACCCGGCGGCGATCCACGCCGCGGTTATAGATGTGATAGAAGCCCCCGCCGACGAGCGGCTCGGCGCGGCGGGGCATGGCGACGGCGGAGCGGGGGGAGTGAACGGGGGCGGAACAGCGTGCGCCGAGCGTCCCGGACGCTTCAAGCGTCCGGGACGCTCTTCCTCACCACATCGCCAGATCGACCCCCAACACCGCCAGCAACCCCAGCGAGATCACCGCGTTGACCGTGAAGAACGCCTGGCCCACGCGGCTGAGATCGTGCGGGCGGACGAGCGCGTGTTCATACATCAACAACCCGCACACTCCGACGGCGCCGGCGAAGAACAGCCAGCCCAGATCCGCGGCGAACCACACGCCGAACAGGCACAGGCCGCACAATAAATGTCCCGCGGCGGCGATCTTTAACGCCGTCGGCACGCCGAAGCGGGCCGGCACGCTGTGCAAGCCGGCTTGCCGATCGAACGCGGCGTCCTGGCAGCTATACAAAATGTCGAACCCGCCCACCCAGAGCAGCACGACCGCCGCCAACCACAGCGCCGGCGCCGCGGTCTCCCCGAACGAATCGCCGGCGATCGCCAGCCAAGCGGCGACCGGGGCGAGGGCCAGCGCCGCGCTCAGCCACCAGTGGCACAACCAGGTCCAGCGCTTCGCCAAGCTATAGCCCAGCAGCCAGGCCAGCACGGGGAGCGATAAATACAGCGGCCAACGGTTCGGCAAAAACAACAGCGTCGAGGCGACGAATCCCATGCCGCAGAGCGCCGTAAAAATCGTCGCGGCCGTCGGCGAGACGAGCCCCGCCGGCAGGTGACGGCCCGCGGTGCGAGGATTGGCGGCGTCGAGATCCCGATCGACCAGCCGATTAAACGCCATCGCCGCGGCCCGGGCCGTCGCCATGCACAGCGTCACGCCCAGCAGGTCCCAGGCGATTTTGGTCGGGTCGGCGTCGGTCGCCCGCCACGCCAGCAGGGCCGCCATCAATGCGAACGGCAGGGCGAACACCGTGTGACTAAAGCGAATCAGCCCCAGCCAATCCGCCGCCGTCGCCCGACGGCGGGCGGGGGGGACGGTGGCGGGCGGGGCGGTGGCGGGGGGAACGGGGGCGAGCGACATCTTCGCAACCTACCGCACGCCGCGGTTCGCTCTTCACGCCTTTCACCACAGGCGCGCTCTACGCCGCGGCGGCGAGGGGCGCGTCGGCGAGGGGCGCGTCGGCGAGGGGCGCGTCGGTTGCGATCAGCGGGGCGGCGTCGGCGGAGACGCCGGTCACCTGGCGCTCCGCGTGTTCGGTCAGGTCCAGCAGTTCGCCCGGGGGGCCGCCGCGGCCGGCGACGCCGCCGGGCGGGTCCAGTTCGAGGACCGGGCGACTATAATCCGCCGTCACCCGCAGCACGCGGCCGCGGCGGCCGTCGTCCAGTTTCACCCGGCTGCCCAGCGGGAACAGGGACACCGTCCGCAGCAACGCCCGCACGGCGTCCGGATCGAACTTCCCGGCGGCGGCTTCTTTTAACACGTGTTTGATCGCGTGGTGCGGGGCGAGCGCCGGCCGATACGGGCGGGGGGCGGTGAGGGCGGTGAAGGCGTCCACCACGGCGGCGATTTTGGCCAGCGCGTGCAGTTGCGACGAGGTGCGGCGGCGGGGGTAGCCGGAGCCGTCGCAGCGTTCGTGCATCTGGTAGGCGATAAACGCCGCCCGCGGGGGGACGTCGCGGGCGCTTTGGAGCCCTTCGAACACCAGCGCCGGATGCTTGGTGATCTCCAGGAACGCCGCTTTGCCCAGCGGGCCGGGCGTTTCGTACAGCGCCGGATCGAGCCGCAACATGCCGGCGTCGTGCACCAGCACGCCGACGGTCAGTTCGTTCAGCGTGGGCCGGTCCAGCCCCATCGTCGCCCCCACGGCGGCGGCCAGCATGGAGCAATGCACCCCGTGCCGCGTCGGGTAGCCGGACCCGTGCGGGTTCAAGCCGACGCAGGCGAATAGATCGCGGTCGCGGGCGAGGTCGTCCAACCCCGCCTCCGCCAGCGCCGTCAGTCCGGGGAGGTCCACGCCGCGGCCGGAGGCGATGTCCCGCTGAATCGCGCCGACGTCGGACACCGCCCCGCACAATCGCGTGACCGTCGCGTCGCGGGAGGCGGCGTCGTAGTGGGCACCGGTGCGGTCGGCCTGTTCCTTGCGAAACGGCTCTCCCTGCACCGGCAGACCCAACCCGCGGCCGCTCGTGGCGATGCGGTCGAGAACCTCGGTCGTCGCATTCCCCGCCGCGGCGACCACCCCGGTGCGGGCGCGGGGGGCGACGGTCGCTTCGCCCTGCGGCACCCCGGCGAGCAGCTTGGGCACCTCCCCCGCGTGGACCTGCACCGACAGCAATCCCCGGTCCACCAGCTTCGCGTGGAAGGTGTCCGAAATCGTCTGCCCCGCGGCCAGTAACAGCACGCCGCGGTCGTCCAGCACCGGCGTCGCCAACACGGTGCCGCGTCGCAGATCGCAGCGCCGCACCGGCACGTACGCCTCCGTCGCCGGCAGGGCGACCGCGGGCGCCTCGTCGGCCGGACCGCCGTCGGGCGTGCCGCCGGCGGGGGCACCGTCGGCGGGCGGAGACTGGTGGGGCGGGGCGTCGGTCGGCACGCGCGGCGGGCGGACGGAGGGGAGAACAAGAACGGGGCGCCCCGTCCGGCGTGGCGAGGTACGGGAAAACGCTAGGTCCGATCGCGAGAGGCCGGCGGCGGGAGGCGGGTCGCTCCGCTAGAATCCCCGCGCGCCAAATCGCCCGCGCCCGCGCCTGCCGACGGCGCCGGTTCTGCCGCGTCCCGTCGCACCGCATCCCGGCGTCGCTCGTGTCCCGGCGTCGCTCGCGTCCCGGCGTCGCTCGTTTCCCTCCGTCGTTCGTTCATGCCGCCGCCCTGCCAACTCGTCGTGGAGGTCGGCAACAGTCGGTGGAAGGCCGGGCTGTTCGCGGGGGCGCCGCCCGGCCGCCCGTCCGGCCGGCTGTCCGGCGCGCGCCCGCGCCGCTCGCGACGCTGCGGGTCGTGCACGGCGACGATCCGGCCCCGCCGCTGCGGGCGTTCCTCGCGGAGCATCGGCCCGATGACGCGCCGCCGTTGCGGGCCGTCTGGGCGGGGGTGAATCCGGCCGGCGCCGCGGCATTGCTGGCCGCTTGGCCGACCGACGTCGCCCCCCCGCCGACCGAACTGCCCCGCGACACGCTGGACCGGCTGATCGACAACGCCACCCGCGAGCCGGCCCGCGTCGGCACGGATCGCCTGCTGAACGCCCTCGCCGTCGCCGCCCTCGCCCCGCCGTCCCTCTTTGCGACGGGAGCACCGGCCTTCGCCGCGGTCGCGGATTGCGGGACCGCCACCACGATCGACACCGTCCGGCTTCGCCCTGGTCGGGGGAACGCGGGTCGGGGGAACGCGGGTCGGGGGAACGCGGGTCGGGGGAACGCGGGTCGGGGGAACGCGGGGACGCGGCCGGAGTTCCTCGGCGGGGCGATCCTGCCCGGGGCGACGCTGTGCGTAAAGGCGTTGCACGCCCACACGGCCCTGCTGCCGGCGGTCGATCTGTGGGACGGCGGCCCCGCGGACGGCCGCGACACCGCCGCCGCGATCCGCCTGGGGGCGCTCGAAATGCAGGCCGCGGTTGTCGATCGCCTGCTGGGCGGCGGGAACGAAGCGGGCGGGGGGAACGAATCGGGCGGGGGAAACCAACGGCCGGCGTTTCAGGTCCTGACCGGCGGCGCCGCGAACCTCATCGCCGACCGCCTGCGGACCTGCGAACCGCACCTCGCCCCGGACCTCACGCTGATCGGCCTGGCGATCGCGGCGAACGAGGCCCCGGACCTGTGACCCGCCCCCCCGCCGCCGGTCCCCCCGCCGCCGGTCCCCCCGCCGCCGGTCCCCCCGCCGCCGGTCCCACTGCCGCGTTGCTCACGCCGCCCGGTCGCGGGGCGGTGGCGGTGATCCGCGTGGTCGGCGATCCGGCGGTGTGCGACGACGCCTTCGCCGCCGCCGACGGTCGGCCCGCTTCGCAGCAACCGCTCGACCGCGTGGCGTTCGGCCGGTGGGGCGCGGAGCCGGCGGAGGAACTGATCCTCGTCCGCACCGCCGCGCACGCCGCCGACAGGTCGGGCGAGACCGAAATCCACTGCCACGGCGGCCCCGCCGCGATCGAGCGGGTGTTCGCCACCCTCGCCGCCGCGGGGGTCCAACGCACGACCTGGCAGGCCCAGGAAGCCGCCCGCCGCGGCGAGTTGGCGGCGGAACTGGCCGCCGCGTTGGCCGCCGCGCCGACGGCCCGGTGCGCGGGGGTTCTGCTTGATCAGGGGTCCGGCAGGCTGGCCCGCGGCCTCGCCGATCCGGCGGCGCACGCGGCGATGCGGGGGCGGATCGCGCTGGGCCGTCATCTGACGGAGCCGTGGCTCGTGGTGATCGCCGGGGCGCCGAACGCCGGCAAAAGTTCGCTGTTGAACGCGATCGCGGGGTACGGGCGGGCGATCGTCTCGCCGATCGCCGGCACCACCCGGGACGCGGTGGGGGTGACGATCGCGGTGGACGGCTGGCCGGTGCGGCTGACGGACACCGCCGGCCTCCGCGACGCCGTCGACCCGCTCGAAGCCGCCGGCGTCGCCCAGGCCCGCGCGACCCTCGCCGACGCCGACGCCGTGCTGCACGTCGTCGACGGCGCCGACCCGGGCGCCGCTCTCCCGGATCCTTCGTTCTCGATCACGGCACGCACGCTCCGGGTGTGGAACAAGATCGACCGGCCGACCGCCGGCCCGCCGCCGGACGGGTGGCGGGGCGTGAGCGCGGCGACGGGGGAGGGACTCAAAGAGCTGTTGGCGGCGCTGTCCGCCCTGCTCGTGCCAAACCCGCCGCCGGTCGGGACGCCGATCCCGCTGACGGACCGGCACGTCCAATTCATCAACGAAGTCAGAAGAGATGCAGTTCCAGAACCGTCCGCACACCAACCCGACGCGTCCGCGAGGGCTGTGGGCGCCGCCCGCGTTCCCGCACTCGGGGAACGACCGACGGACGGCCCTCGCTGACGCTTCGGGTTGGTCTTGTCGGGTTGGTCTTGGGAACAGTGTCGAGACGACGGATTCAAATCATCGGCGGGTGCGCGTCGATCGCGGGGTGGGCCGCGGCGATCTCGTCCGCCGCGGGCTGCTCCGGGACGGGATCGCCGACCGCCGGGCCGCTCGTCGCGGGTTGTTCCAGGACGGACATCTGCTGCCATTTTCCGCCGACGAACCGGGCCGTCATCGTCAGGCCGACGGCGACGATATACGCCGTGCAACAGGCCCAGGCCCAGATCGCGCCGGATCGGCCCTCCCAATGCCCCCCGCCCAGCGCGTCGGCTCCCAAGGCGTCGGCTCCCAGGGCGTCGGCGCCCACCACGCCCCAGGCGACGGGGGCGACCATCAGGCCCCAGGCGTACACCGTGGTCCAGATCGCGGGGAAGGTGGTGTCCCCCGCGCCCCGCACCGCCCCGGCGAACACCACCGCCAGCACGTCGAACAGACTATACGCCGCCACGAACTTTAATAACGTCGGGGCGGTCGCCCACAACGCCGTCAGTTCGCCCGGGGTAAAGGAGGACCCGTCGCCGACGTAAAACCCGATCAGCGGCCCCGGGGCGAAGACGAACAGCGCCCCGCTGAGCAGCATTCCCGCGGCGCCCACCCCGACCGCCAGCCACCCGGTGCGCACCGCCAAAGCGGTGCGTCCCTCGCCGACGCGATGCCCCACTAAAATCGTCGCCGCGCTGCCCAATCCGATCGCCGGCAGAAAGCAGAGCGAGTTCAAACTAAACGCCAACGTCGTCGCCGCCAGTTCGTCCCGCCCCAACCGGCCGACCAGGAATAAAAAGGCGGTGAGCGCGGCGACGTCCGCCGTCATATGCACGCCGGTCGGCAACCCGACTTTCCACAGGCGGGCCGTCATCGCCCGATCGAACCGCACGTAACGATAAATACGCATCGCCCGACCGGCGCCGCGGGTCATGGCGAACAGATAGAACCCGCACGCCGCGACGAAGCTCAGCGCCGTCGCCGCCCCGGCGCCCGCGATGCCGCAGGACGGGATCTCGCCCAATCCCCAGGGCAAGCGGGCGCCGAAGATCAGGATCCAGTCCAGCGCCACGTTGACCAGCGCCGCGGCGAGGTTCACGGCCATCACCACGCTCGTGCGTCCCCGGCCGGCGTAGAACCCGGAGAGGGCGAAGCTGGCGACCGTCGGAAACGCGCCCCAGCAGAGGGCCCGGAAATAAATCGCCTCCGCCTGCCGAACGTCCGGCTCGTGGCCGGAGAGGTCGAAGATCGGCCCCGTCAGCGGGATCAGCGCCGCGAACGCCAGCGCCGCCAGCCCCGCCGCCCACACGCCCTGCCACACCGCCGTCGCGGCCCGTCCCGGCTGCCCCGCCGCCGCGTTCTGGGCGACGAACGTGCTGACCGTCATCCCGACGCCCAAAAAGGGGCTCAGCACGGCCCATTGCAGCATCCCCGCGGGCATCGACGCCGCCAACGCCGCCGGATCCAACCGGGCCAGAAACGCCCGATCCGCGACCTGCGCCACGCTGACGGACCCCGTGCTGATCGCCAACGGCACCGCCACCGCCAGCAATTCCCGCAGCGATCCCGCCGGGTGTGCGGACGGCGGCGGCGGGGCGGGAGCGGCGGCGGCATCGTCCATGGGGCGAAGCGTAGCGTCCGGGGTCGGTTGAACCGCTGAACAGGCGGCATTAGCGTCGGCCGATTCGTGCCCGCCTCGGAACCGTTCCGCCCCGGGTTCGTTCCCGCCCCCATCCCCCGCCCGGTTCCCGCATGACACGCCCGCCCGCTGTTCGTTCACCCCTGTCCCTCGGGGGACTGCTTGTCCTCTGCCTCGCCGCGACGGCGCCGGCGGGGATCACGCCGGCCCCGATCTTCGGCGACCATATGGTCTTGCAGGCCGGGGTGAAGGCCCCGGTGTTCGGCGCCGCCGACCCGGGGGAGAAGGTGATCGTCACGCTCTCCAAGAAGGTCGGCCCGTCGCGGTACGACGACGGCGTCGTCGCGGAGACCGTCGCCGGCGACGACGGCCGCTGGCGCGTCGACGTCGGTCCGGTGACGGCGGGCGAGGAACTGACGATCGCCGTCACCGCCGCCGACGGCACGACCGTCACCTTCACCGACGTGCTGGCCGGCGACGTCTGGCTGTGCAGCGGGCAGTCCAATATGCAATGGGAACTGCGGAACACCCTGGACGCCGACCGCGAAATCAAAGCCGCCAAGGACGACCGCGTCCGGCTGTTCAGCGTGCCGCGGCACAACGCGTCAGAGCCGCAGACCACGTTGCAGGGCGAACCCGGGCAGGGCGAACCCTCCGCCGCCCGGTGGGTGAAACTGACCCCGGAAGCCGCGGGGCAGTTCTCCGCGGTCGGCTATCACTTCGGGACCACGATCCACGAGGCGACCGGGCGGCCGGTCGGGCTGATCGATTCCAGTTGGGGCGGCACGCCCTCGGAAGCCTGGACCCGCACGCAATCGCTGGAGCCCCTGAAGACCGCCGGCCCCCTGCTGGGCCGATGGGCCGACACCGAACAGACGAACCGCCCCCACCACCGGCCCGGCGTGTTGAACAACGGCATGATCGCCCCGCTGGTCCCGTTCGCGCTCAAGGGGGCGATCTGGTATCAGGGCGAATCGAACGCCGGCCGGGCGGAGCAGTACGACGAGATCTTCCCCGCGATGATCGAGGACTGGCGGGATCAATTCGGCCAGGACCTGCCGTTCTTCTGGGTCCAACTGGCAAATTACATGGCGTACAACGAGGACGCCAACGCCGGCAGCGCCTGGGCCGAACTCCGCGAGGCGCAGGACAAAACGCTGGACGAACTGGAGAACGTCGGCCAGGCGGTGATCCTGGACGTGGGCGAGGCCCGCGATATTCACCCCCGCAATAAAGAGGACGTCGGGGAGCGGTTGGCGCTGGCGGCTCTGGAAACCGTTTATCAGCTGGACGGAGCCGGCCGACGCAGCCCGCGGTTCAAGAGCGTGGTGATCGCCGGCGCCGCCGCGACGATCACGTTCGACGTGGCCGGCGACCGCCTCCAGAACCGCCGGGACGACTATCAGACCGACCCCGCCGGCGTGCTGGGCTTCGCCGTCGCGGGGGCGGACCGGAAGTTCTATCGCGCGACGGCCGAGATCACCGGCCCGGGCACGGTCAAGGTCACGGCCCCCGCGCAAGTCCCGGAGATCGTCAGCGTGCGGTACGGCTGGGCGGACAACCCGCGGGTCACGCTGTTCAACACCCGCGGCCTGCCCGCGGCGCCCTTCCGCACCGACGACTGGCCCGGCGTCACCGACGGCAAGTACTTAGCCCACGAACCGTCTCCCGCCGGCGCCGCGATGCCACGGGGCGCCACGGGGCGCCGCGATGCCACCGGGTGTCGGATCATGCGAACGGACGGCCGGGGCGGCGATTCACGCCGCCCCGGCCGTCCGTTTTGTCGTGCCTCGGACTTTATAGTTCCTCGGAACGAACCTCGGAACGAACTCTTCGACGTGCACGCGTCGCGAACTATTCCAATCGCGTCCGCAACGTCTTCTCTTCGGCGACGAGGGCGTCGATCCGGTCCTTGATCGTTTTGAGCTTCGCCTCGTACTTGTCGTCCAGCGCCTTGAGCAGGCCCTCGAACATGCCGTCTTCGACCGCTTTGCCGAACAACTTGCCGACGCCCCCGCCCGCGGCGGCGTTCCGCTTCGCGTCTTCGTATGACTTCTCCAGCGGCTCCCGCTCCGCGTCCCAGGCCCGCTGCGTGGCGGCGTATTCCGCGAACGCATCCCGGTAGCGGCCGATCAGCTTGACGACGGCCGGATCGACGCCGTCGGCGGCGATCTCGCCGTAGGAAGTGCGCATCGCGTCGTAGTACGCGGCCACGTCGGTCCGCGACAGCGCCTCGTGCTTCGCATCCGCGGCGGCGATCCCGGCCAAGGCGGCGGCGGACGCCGACATCGCCGGCGCCGCGTCGACGGGGGCGTCCGCCACGTCGTCGCCGTCCGTCTCGGGGGCTTCCTGAAGCGCCTCGCGGAACTGCGAGATGCTGAAGGTGTAGATCTTCAACCACTTCGTCACCGTCGCCTCGGTCGTGCCCACGGTGACCAGGTCGGACTCGAAGAACACGCGACCGTCCCGCAGGTACGCCTTCGTGAAGCGTTTTTCCGCGTTCCATTTGTTAATCATGGACGGGACCGGCGACCCCCGCCACACCGTCCAGAGTTGCAGGCCGTTGTCGTACACGGTGAGGGCGGACTTCACCCCTTCCTTGGTAAAGGAGACGGTGTCTTCGTCCGTCTCCGTCACGTCCGTCCCCGGGAGGGCTTCCACCAGCGTTTTCAACTCCGCGACGGAGAACGGCGGCACGTCCTCCTGTTCCTGCGCCGTCGCGGGCGGGGCGAGCACGAGGCCGGAGAGCAGCAGCGCCCCCCAGAAGCCCCCCCGCAGCCGGGGGGACCGCGCCCCGCAGGTCGTGCGCGTGCGGGCCGCGTTGGGCGAGGGCGTGCGCGCAGAAGGCGCGTGTGCGGGGGGCGTCGTGGCCGGCGTCATTGTTGGCGTCTGTCGTTCGGAGGGACGGGGGAGGCCGGAGGGAAGACCGACCGGGGTGCGACCGCGCCGGAGCGTCGCCGCACGGACCCAGCCCACTCGCGGGGCGTCAGCCTGTCAAGCGGATTCCGCACGTTGCGGGGGTCGCGCCCGCCCGCACGGCGCCGCGCCCCCTCAAGACGGCGGGGGCGCCGCCGTCCCGGCCGTCCCGGCCCCGGTTGTCCCGGTCGTCCCGGCCCCGGTCGCCCGGCGTTCGTTCCGGGACAGCCGCCATTGGAGCAATTGCACCGCCGTGGCGAACGCCATCGGCAGATAAATATACGGCTTCGGCACGTCCTTGTGGAACGCCTCCAGCCCCAACGTCACCCCGATCGTGATCAGGAACGACAGGGCGAGGATCTTAAAGGACGGATTGGACAGCACGAACTCCCCGATCGGCCCCGCCGCGAACAGCAGCACCCCGAAACTGAGGATCACGGCGAGCGCGATCGTCACCAAGTCGCCCGTCATCCCCACCGCCGTCACCACGGAGTCCAGCGCGAACACCACGTCCACCGCCACGATCGTCGCCACCGCGGAGGCCAGCGCCGCCTTCGGCGCCCCCGACCCGACCGGGGCGTCCCCGTCCTTCAATTCGACGGTGTGGTGAATCTCCTTCGTCGCTTTATAAATCAGGAACGCCCCGCCCGCCAACAGCACCAGATCCTTCACGCTGCGACCCGCCAGCCGGCCGCCCCAGACCGGCGCGGTCAGCGTCAACAGCCAGGTCGCCCCCCACACCATGACGAGCCGGGCCACCAACGCCAGCGCCAACCCCATGATGCGGGCCTTCTGCCGGGTCGCCTCCGGCAACCGCGACACGATAATCGACAGGGCGACGATATTATCGACCCCCAACACCAACTCCAACGCCACTAACAGCGCGAGCGTCGGCGCGAAGTCCGGCGAGGCGAAAAATTCCGACGTGGCGGCGAAATCCGGCATCGGGACGGGGAGGACCGGCGGCGGGGGCGAAGTGGGGGAACGACGACCGCCGACGATCCCGCCCGCCGCCGCGTCCGTCAACGGGGCCGCCCCGACCCGACGCAGGCGGCCTGCACAGCCGGGGCCGCCGTCACTCCGCTTGGTCGTCCCCACGTGCAGCGTCGGCGGCGGCGTGCAGCGTGAGCATCGCCTCCGCGTACCGGGCGCCGAGGGTCTTCATGCTGGCCGCGTCGAAGTGCCAGCGATCCATCACCGTCAACCCCGCCGAACTGGCGACGGCGGTGTGGGGCGTGGTCTGCGGCAGGCGGGCGATCTCCGCGTTGATCGGCTCCCCGCCGCCCTTTTCCCCCTGATGAACCGGCCCGTCATCAACCGGCCCGTCATCAACCGGCCCGTCATAAATCTGCCCGGCGACGAACGGCAGGTCCGGGGCGTGCAGGTCTGCTCGCAGGTTCGCGACCAAGGCTTGCAGCTTGGCCAGATACTCCGCGGGGCGGCGGCTGTTCGCTTCGCCCTGGTGCCACAACACCCCTTTCAGCGTGCCGATCTTCTGGGCCGCCCGGGTCCGGCGAATCGCTTCAGTATAAAATCGCGTGCCGCGGGCCCATTCTTCGATGCTCGACCCGCCCTTGGCGTTGACGACCAAGCCGAGGGTGCGGGCGGCGTCCTCCGCCAGCATACGCCGGGCGAAGCCGTATCCCGGGTTCAGCTGTTGCATGCAGAGGTCTTTGCGGACTGTCGAATGTCGGTTCAACGGGTTCTGCGCCGGCTCCCAAACGTCCTCCGCGTTCAGCAGGAAACACCGCGGCACCACGCCGGCGTCCGCCTCCGCGACCGGCGCCCGCCCGGCCATATTGGACTGCCCGATCAATAAGTACACCTCCGGTTGCGGGGTCGGTTCCTCGCCCGCGGGGTCGTTCGGCCCGTCGTCGGCTCGCAGCGGCGCCGCGATCGCCCCGCACAGCAGCAGGGCGAGGGGGAAGAGCAGGCGGGCGGAGCGGGGCATCAAATCGGGCGAGACGGGAGCGGGCGAGGGCGATCCGCATTCTGACGGCCCCCCGCCGTCCGCCGCCACCCGCGACCGCGGACCCGGTCCCCCGTCCGATTAAGAGGACGGCTCCACCGGTGCTTCAACCGGTGCTTCAACCGGCGCTTCAATCGGCGCTTCAATCGGGGACTAGACCGGGGGACGATCGGTCCACCGGCCGACCCACAGGCGGTGCAGGTTTCGCAGGTGTCGGACGCCGCCCAGCCGCTGGATCGGGCCGACGCCCACCCCCGCGGCGGCGGCGAGTTGCGGGCCGTTCAACGGGCGCCGGCGGTTCCAATTGAGGTGCAGCGTGCGTCATAATCGATGCAGCGTCGCCGTCGTGCGATCGCGGCGGGCGGGCGTCCGGCGGGGGCAACGTCGCCGACAGCGCCGACAGCGCCGCCGTGCGGCGGGCTTTTTCGCGGCGTTTGTCCTCGTCGGAATACAGCGGGGCGGCGCTCGGCATCGGAGACGGCGGCAAGCGGGGGCGATGAATCCCCTGATTCTCGCCGAGTTCGCCCCGTCTCCGAAGGACGATTCGATCAACACGCGATGGAACGGCGAGAATGTTTGAGAACCCGATTTCTCCGCCCGCCGACGGGGTTTGAGGGGTCCGCCGATTCATTGATACTTCGCGGAAGAAATGCGAGCGGCGTGCGACCGTCGTCCGACGATCCCCCTGTCCAAGCCGCGGCGGGAGCAGGGCGCCCGCTCGTCGCCCGAGGGCGGTTCAATAGGGGCTCTTGTAGGCTCCGGTGTAGGGGTTATACACGTTCCCGGTGTGCGGGTTGCGGTAGTATCCCCCGCCGACCGGAGCGTAGACGCCGCTGGGTTTGACGACCGCTTGGCCCGGCACGTAATAAGACCCGGTGGCGGGGTTGTAGCGCCCCGGCCCGTGGGTCGGCAGGTAGCGGCCGGGGGCGAACGAAAGATTCTTGCCGGTCGAATAGCTGCCGCTCGCGGGGTTGTACAGGTTTCCGGTGTGCGGGTTGCGGTAGTACCCGCCGCCGGCCGGCGTGTAGACGCCGCTGCCCTTCACCACCGCCTGGCCGGGCAGGTAGCCCGCCCCGGTCGCGGGATTATAAAACGTCCCCCCGCCGGTCGGCACGTACCCGCCCGGCCTGAACGTGGTCGACGGCGGCGGCCCGTACCCGGGAGCCCCGAACAGCGGCCGCTGGGCCGACGCCGGGACCTGGGCGAACAACACCAGCAATAAACCGCAAGCCGCGGACTTGGCGAGCGGGGTGACGAGAGGGGGGAGCATGATGGGCGGTCCGAGGTGGGAGAGGCGGGGAGCGAACCGCCCGGCGGGCGGTTCGCTCCCCAAGGAAGGCACGCCGCGTACCAAACCCGTCAGAACGCTTCCAGACCAGGGGGGAAAGCCCGTTCCCGCCCCGCGACGGCGCCGACGCTGTCGCGAAGCCGCCCCCCGCGCCGCGTCTTTGACGACACTTTTCCGGCGACATGCCGCAATGAGGTCTCACGGAGTCGCGGGCCGTGCCGCAAAACGCATTGAAGAGCGCTGCGACGCGGACCGGCGGACGGATGCCATGCCCACACGCCCCCCAGGGTCGGTGCGAACCACGATCCCGTCGCCGAGGGCGGGTGGGCATGTGAGCGACGCCCGACCCCCGCCCCACGGCCGCAGATCACTCCCCATGCCCAAGCCGCGGGGGACACGACCCGGCGATCGGCCCCGGCAGAACCCGCGGCGTGAGCATGCCGCCCTGAGCCATGCCACCCGCCCGTCTGGCTCAGAGAAACGGGTGGGCATGTTTGCGACGCAAGTCCTTCTCCCCGACGGCTGCACCTCACCCCCATGCCCAAGCCGCGGGGGGCAGTTCCCCTTCGCCGGCCCCGGCAGAACCCGCGGCGTGAGCATGGCACCGGTCATCCTTGCCAACGCCACCTGTCCGGCAGGAGCCTGCCGCCTTGGCTCCCGGTTTCTCCGCCCTCCCCACCATGCCGCATCGCAAGCGTTTGAAGCGGATCGACGCCGCCGGTCACGCCCACGCCCTCACCTGGAGTTGCTGGCGCCGCCGCCCATTTCTCGATACGGACCGGTCTCGCCGGTGGGCGTTGCGGGCGATCAATCGGGCGCGGGGCGCCCACCCCTTCGACGTGTGGGCGTACGTGCTGATGCCGGAGCACCTGCACTTACTCGTCTGCCCGACGGAGCGGGAATATCAGATCGCCGCGTTCTGCCACGCGGTGAAAAGCTCCGTCGCGAAAACGGCCGTCGCGTGGGTGAAGCGGGAGGCGCCGGAGTTCTTGCCCCAGATGCTCGACGAGCAGCCGAACGGCCGGCGGGCGTCCCGTTTTTGGCAACGGGGCGGCGGGTACGACCGGAACCTGACGCACGCCGACGCGGTGGCGGCGGAGATCGCCTACATCCACGCCAACCCGGTCCGCCGCGGTTTGTGCGAACGTCCGGAGGATTGGTCGTGGAGCAGCGCCGCCGACTACGCCGGCACAGGGGCAGGGCCGTTGAGCCTGGACCTCGATTCGCTGCCCGACTTCGGCGACGCATCCGACGGCCCCAACCCGTTCACGAACTGACGCTCGGTCGCCCTCCGGCTGCCATTCCCCACGGCCGACAGGTGCCATGCCCACACGCCCCCCCCCCCCCCCAGGAACTGTGCGAACGGCGATCCCGTCACCGAGGGCGGGTGGGCATGCGTGCGACGTGCGGCCTTGTCCTCCACGGCTGCTGGTCGCTCTCCATGCCCAAGCCGCGGGGGGCACGGCCCGGTGATCGGACATGGCAGAACCCGCGGCGTGAGCATGCCACCCTAAGTCATGCCACTCGCCCGGGTGGCTCAGACAAACGGGTGGCATGCCCACACGCCCCTCCTTACGCCTCTCGTTCACCAGCGACGCCCCGGGGCGGGTGGGCATGTGGAGTGACGCACGACCCCTACGCCACGGCCGCGCGTCACTCCGCATGCCCAAGCCGCGGCGGACAGTTCTCACTCGTCAGACCCGGCAAAACCCGCGGCGTGAGCATGCCACCCTTCACCCTTGGCAATGCCGCCCGCCCGCTAAGCTTGGACCCGGATTCCCTGCCTGACTTCGGCGACGACCCCGGCCCCAACAACCCTTTCACGGTGTGACGGCTTCGCGGTCAGGCCGACTCGCCGGACAGCAATCAGGGTGCCATGCCCACACGCCCCGGTTCTTCATCCTTGAGACACCAACAACGCCCCGGGGCGGGTGGGCATGCGAGCGACGTGCGACCCTCCCGGGACGCCATGTCACTCCGCATGCCCAAGCCGCGGGGCACGGCTCCCCGTCATCGGACCTGGCAGAACCCGCGGCGTGAGCATGCCACCCGTAGCAATGCCACCCTGCCGTCACTCTCACATGCCTAACAGCCTCAAAGAGGCTGAAGGCATGCCACCCACGGTCACTGGTCGTCGCACGCCATCAGCATGCCACCCGCCGACGGCCTCGCAGAACCACACGCGGCTGCGATCGCGATTCAGAAACTGGCGGCGACGATAGCAGCAGAACGTCAGCGCGTGGGCGTGCCCGGGGTCGTCGTATCGGCGGAGTCGTTTATACTTCGCCAAGGAAACGCTCGCGTCACAGAGCCAAGGAACGGGCGTTCAGTGTGGCGAGGCGACCTCTCGCGTGCAAGCCAGAGCGGCCCAGGGTGGCATGCCTTCATCGCGCAGCGGAGCGAGCGCCAGCGAACGCAGCGCAGCGATGTTAGGCATGGAAGGTTGCTTGCGATCGAGGGGAGAGCAATCGGATGTCGCTCGCACATGCCTAACAGCCTAAAGAGGCTGAAGGCATGCCACCCGGGGGGGAGGATTCATCTGGCGCCCCCCATTTGGCGAACCTGCACCAATCGGGGTGGCATGCCTTCGCCTCGGAGCGCCAGCGGAGAGGCGTAGGCATGGAGCGCGACGTGCGCTCGCAGAGACGAGAGTGCCGGCGCCGCACAACATGCCTACAGCCTAAAAGCGGCTGAAGGCATGCCACCCAGAGTCGAAGAAGGATCATACGCCATCAGCATGCCACCCGCCCGGCGGCAACCACGTCGTTGGTTCAGCAGACGGTCAGGTCACCCCGGCCACCCGGCCGCCGCCCACTAGTCACTTCCGATAGACGCCTACGCCAACTCTCTGCACCCATCGACCCACCCCCTTTGACAACAGATCGCCAACCCGTCTCTCGGACCTGTCACGACCATCCTTTGGGTCAACAACCTCCAAGTCGTGCTGATTGAACAGAAAGACCTGAAGAAACCAATGAGTGAACCTCGTCTATGGAGTAGGACATGCCCGGCACCATTACCTCCTCGATGCGGCGGCGCAGGCCGGGAGAAAATGCACGCTTCATTCAATGAGATGGGGCGACAAGACGCGTCGGGACGAATGGCGTGCGAAGGGCACGCATGACGACGCAAAGGCTGGTTTCGATCTTGTGGACTATTTCTTTCCCGCCTCAGGCACCTGACGACTCAGGCAACTCATGCCCCCCCGGCTTCCTCGCGACATCAGCTAGTCCTCCACATAATCCTTGAAAGCGTCCGCGTATCCACGGTTCCAAGCGTCCGACTTCCCGGGCTGCTTCGTGCCTGTGGTACGCGCAAACGAAGCTGCAAGTCCGGTGTATAAGCTTCCTCTGCTGGCTTCCGAGTTCTTTATTTCCCGTTCGCCCTGTCGGTATCCAAGCTGGTAATCTGGCGTCAGCGAGTCACAGCCAACCGGAGTTAACGCAACCAGTGCCGCCCCCAGAAGCGCATAGGCCAGGAGGGAGTGTTGCACGATTTTCATAGGTCGGCGAGGTATTGGCCGAGTGAGCCAGGCTTAGAGATAACGTACAAGCAGCCCACCCGAACCCGGGCGGGCTGTCAAGCGTTCACTTGCCGCGGGACAGAACAGTTCCCTTACCGCACCGCGCCTTCAACGGCCGGCAGCTTGTCCTCGCCCGGTTCTTCGGTCTTGGTGACCAGGCACTGGGTCGTCAGCATCAGGCCGGCGATGCTGGCGGCGTTGGTGAGGGCGCTCTTGACCACCTTCGTCGGGTCGATCACGCCGGCGGCGAACAGGTCTTCGTAGACGCCGGTGAGGGCGTTGTAGCCGTTCGGGCCCTCGTTGCCGAGCACCTCGTCGGCGACGACGCTGCCGTCTTCGCCGGCGTTCTGGGCGATCTGCTTGGTGGGGGCCTGCAGCGCCCGGCGGACGATCTCCACGCCGACCTTCTCGTCGCCCTTGGCCTTCACGTCGTCCAGCCGCGCGATGCACCGCAGCAGGGCCGTGCCGCCGCCGGGGAGGATGCCTTCTTCGACCGCCGCGCGGGTGGCGTGCAGGGCGTCTTCCATGCGGGCCTTGGTCTGCTTCATCTCCGCCTCGGTGGCGGCGCCGACGGTGATCACGGCCACGCCGCCGGTCAGCTTGGCGAGGCGTTCCTGGAACTTCTCGCGGTCGTACTCGCTGTCGGTGTCCTCGATCCCCTTGCGGATCTGGGCGACGCGCTTTTGCAGGTTCTCCGGCTCGCCGCCGCCTTCGATAATGGTCGTCTCGTCCTTGGTGACTTCGACCTTCTTGGCGGTGCCGAGGTGCTCCAGTTCGACCGTTCTCCAGCTTCACGCCGAGGTCCTCGGAGACGAACGTGCCGCCGGTGAGGACGGCGATGTCCTGCAGCATCGCCTTGCGACGCTCGCCGAAGCCGGGGGCCTTGACCGCGGCGACGTTCAACACGCCCCGCAATTTATTGACGACCAGCGCGGTGAGGGCTTCGCCGTCGACGTCCTCGGCGATGATCAGCAGCGGCTTGCCGGTGGTGGAGATCTTTTCCAGCAGGGGGATCAGGTCCCGCAGGTTGGAGATCTTCTTTTCGTGCAGGAGGATATAGGCGTCCTCCAGCACGACGGACATGGTGTCCGGATTGTTGACGAAATAGGGGCTGCTATAACCCTTGTCGAACTGCATGCCGTCGGCGAGTTCCAGGACGGTCTCGCCGGACTTGCCCTCTTCGATCGGTGATGACGCCGTCGCGGCCGACCTTTTCGAAGGCCTCGGCGATCAGGTCGCCGATCTCGTTGTCGTTGTTGGCGCTGATCGCCGCGACCTGGGCGATCTGGGCCTTGCCGTCGACCGGCTTGCTCATGGCGTCGAGGGTGTCGACGGCACTTGTCGACGGCCTTCTCGATGCCCTTGCGGACGACCTGCGGGTTGGCGCCGAGGTTAATGTTCCGCAGGCCCTCGGTGAAGATCGCCCGGGCCAGCACGGTGGCGGTGGTGGTGCCGTCGCCGGCGGTGTCGCTGGTTTTGCTGGCGACCTCGTTGACGAGCTTGGCGCCCATGTGCTCGTAGGGGTCCTCCAGTTCGACCTCCTTGGAGACGGTGACGCCGTCCTTGGTGACGACGGGGTTGCCGAAGGATTTATCGATCAGCACGTTGCGGCCCGCGCGGCCCCATCGTGACGGCGACGGCGTCGGCGAGGGTGTCGATGCCCTTCTTGAGCTTGAGGCGGGCGGGGTCGTCGAAGAGGAGTTGCTTGGCCATTGTGCGTGCGGTGTTGGGTGTGCGGAGGCGAATAGAATAGGGGAGGGGGGAGGGGTGATAGAAGAGCAGGGCGAGGTCGGTTTCTACACCTCCCGCCTGCCTCCTCCCCCTCCCTCGATCACAGCGGCCGAACGACTAGAGAACTTTGGCCAGGATATCGGCTTCGCGGAGGATCTTGACGTCCTTGCCGTCGACTTCGATTTCGGTGCCGCCGTACTTGCCGAACAGGACTTCGTCGCCGACGTCGACGCCGACGGGGCTGCGTTCGCCGCTGTCCAGCAGCTTGCCGGGGCCGACGGCGAGCACCTTGCCGCGCTGGGATTTCTCCTTGGCGGCGTCCGGCAGGACGATGCCGCCGGCGGTGGTCTCTTCGGCTTCGAGGGGCTCGATGACGACGCGGTCGTCGAGGGGGTTCAGGGTCATTTGTAACTTGAGAAGGTTGAAGTGAGAAGGTAGAAGTGAGAAGTGACGGAGCGGGCATCGGGCGAGCGGATGGAGGAAGCGGGCGGAGCGTGGATCCCCTTCTGCCTTCTTCCTTCGCACCTCTCACTTCCCGATCACATCATCCCGCCCATGCCGCCCATGCCCATGCCGCCCATCTCCGCCCATGCCGCCGCCCATGCCGCCCATGCCGCCGCCCATGCCGCCGTCGTGGTCATGGTCGTGGCCGCCGGCTTCGTCGGGTCGACGGGTTCGTCGGCGATGAGGCCGGCGGTGGTGGTCAGCAGCATCGCGACGGAGAGGGCGTTCTGCAGGCTGGTGCGAACGACCTTGGCGGGATCGACGACGCCGGCGGCGATCGAGGTCGCCGTATTTATCGGTCAGGGCGTCGTAGCCGAAGTTGACGCCCTCCTCACGCAGCACGCGGTTGGCGACGACGGCGCCGTCCTGGCCGGCGTTCTCGGCGATGGTGCGAAGCGGCATGGAGAGCACGCGGCCGACCAGTTCGCCGCCGAAGGCTTCGTCGCCCTTCAGCTTCAGGGCTTTGACCGCCGCGGCGCTCCGCAGCAACGCGACGCCGCCGCCGGGGACGATGCCCTCTTCCAGCGCCGCCCGGGTGGCGGCGAGGGCGTCGTCGAACAGGTCCTTGCGTTCCTTCATCTCGGTCTCGGTGGCGGCCCCGACGTTAATCTGGGCGACGCCGCCGGCCAGCTTGGCGAGGCGTTCCTGCAGCTTCTCGCGGTCGTAGTCGCTGTCGGTGTCCTCGATCTCGCGGCGGATCTGGTTGACCCGGCCGTCGATCGCGCTCGGACGACCCGCCGCCCTGCACGACGATCGTTTTATCGGAGGAGATGCGAATCTTCTTGGCGGTCCCGAGGTCCTCGACGGTGACGGCGTCCAGCTTGACGCCGAGGTCTTTGAAGATCGCCCGGCCGCCGGTGAGGATCGCGATGTCCTCCATCATGGCCTTGCGGCGATCGCCGTAGCCCGGCGCCTTGACCGCGGCGACCTTCAGGATGCCCCGCAGCTTGTTGACGACCAGCGTGGCGAGCGCTTCGCCTTCGATATCCTCGGCGATAATCAGCAGCGGGCGGCCGCCCTTGCTGATCTCTTCGAGCAGCGGCACCAACAGCCGGGCGCTGCTGATCTTCTCCTCGAAGACCAGCACGTGCGGGTTGTCGAGCACGACTTCCTGGCCGTCTTCGTCGGTGACGAAGTGCGGCGAGAGGAAGCCGCGGTCGAACTCCATGCCTTCGACGAGGTCGACGGTCGTTTTAATGCCGCGGCCCTCTTCGACGGTGATGACGCCGTCTTTGCCGACCTTGATAAAGGCGTCGGCGAGGGTCTTGCCGATCTCCGGATCGTTGTTGCCGGAGATGGTGGCGACGGTTTGCAGCGACTTCTTATCGGTCGCGTCGACCGGGGTGCTGATGGTGCCGAGGTGCTCCACGACGGCGTTGACGGCCTTCTGGGCGCCGCGGGCCATCTGGGTGGCGTCGACGCCGGAGGCCAGGAACCGCAGGCTCTCTTTGAAGAGGGCCTCGGCCAGCACGGTGGCGGTGGTGGTGCCGTCGCCGGCGGTGTCGTTCGTCTTGGAGGCGGCCTCCTTCACGAGCTGGACGCCCATGTTTTCGAACGGGTCGTCCAGTTCGATATCCTCGGCGACGGTGACGCCGTCCTTGGTGATCTTGGGGGCGCCCCAGCCCTTATCGAGCACGGCGTTGCGGCCGCGGGGGCCGAGGGTGCTCTTGACGGCCCGGGCGAGCTTTTCGACCCCGGCGAGGAGGTGTTTGCGGGCGTCGTCGTCGAATTCGAGCAGCTTGGCCACGGGGTCGGTTCCTGTTCGAAAGATACGGGACGGGGTGACGTGATGATGCGTGCGGCGGCCAGGCGAACCGGGGGCCGGGGTCTTCCCTCCTGCACACCGTGGACCGCCGGTGCGTCGGCACGCCGAAGTGACGTGCCGGCAAACGGATGCGCCCGATTGCCCCCCGACCGACGGCGCCGGTTCTGCCGATGTGGCAGGGGGCGGGCCGGGGGGAGGTCTGTCGGCGGGCTCTCTCGGCCGGACCGGACGAGCGGGGCGCCGCGTCAAGTCGGGTCGCCCGCCCCCGCGTCCCGCTCCCGCCAGGCGTGGCGCCAGGCTCGTTGGGAGAACGGGCCGCTCAGCAGTCGGAAGCCGTTTCGCCAGTGCCAGAAGGCGCTGGCGTCGTTGCCCATCAGGAAGGTGCTGGTCAGTTCCCGATGGCCGAGTGCGGCCAGGGCGTCGCAGGCGGCGCGCAGCAACGCGGTGCCGACGCCCTGTCGGGCGTCCCACGGGCCGACGAACGCCCACGTCAGGTGGGGGGCGCCCCACGCCGTGTCCCGCCAGTCCGCCGGCGGGCTCTTCGCGGGGCGGTGCGATCCCCGCACGTCCGCCGGGTCGCCGGGGGCGTACAGCGTGACGAGAACCGCCCCGATCAGCGCCGGCCCCCCGGGCTCCTTCGTTCCGTCCTCGCTCGCTCCGTCCTCGCTCGTTCCCCCCGTGTTGGTCCCGGCTGCGTCGGTCCCGGCTGCGTCGGTCCCGGCTGCGTCGGTCCCGGCTGCGTTCGGGCCGGGGTCTTCGGCGACGAAGCAGGCCCCGGCGATCAGGGGGCCGTCCCGGCCGTCGCGGGTGCGGGCGAGGCACTGGCGGACGGCCCGATCCCGTTGGCCGCGGTCCATCTGCACGAACGGCACCACGCGGTGGAACGCCGCGCCCATCACCGGGGGCAGGCGGTCCCAATCGGCGTCGATCAACGGGCGCAAGACCGGCGAGCGGTCGTGGCACGTCTGCGGGTCGCGGAGGTCCGGCGGGGGCTCGATTCCGACGGTGGGCCGGACGGCGTTCATCAGTTTGGGCCGGGGCGTCAGCACGCCCCGCCCGCCGTAGTATTCCCACTTATAAGCTGGGTGCGGCGGCAAACAGACGAACAGCCCGTAGGGGACCGGCACCCGCAGGTACGGGTAGGAAAAGGCGTCCTCCTCCCAGAAAACCAGCCGCACGGGGCCGATAAAGGCGGGGTCGCCCGGCTCGGGCGGCGCGGCGGCGTCCGGCGGAGCGGCGGGGGCGGCGTCGGGCGGAGCGGCGGGGGCGGCGTCGGGCATGGCCGCGAGTTTAGCGAGCCCCCGCCGGGACGGGCGACGCCCGCTCCCCACAGACGCCGCGGGCTCGCCTATTCCGCGTCGGGGGCGGTCCCGCCCGGGCCGGTCCTGTGCGCTGAATGTTTACCGGCGCCTTGGCTCGCGGCGTTCTCCGGGGCGTTCTCCGGGCCTTCGTTCAGACAATCGAGCAGGCAGAGGGTCGCCAGGGCGGTGGTATAAAGTTGGCCGCCGTACGCGGAATAATTTTCCCGGGTCGGCCGCACGGGCCAGGCGCCGGCCCGGTCGCCGGCGGCGTATTGCTCTGCGATCAAGAGGCGTCGCAGGGCGACGCGGCGGCCCCGCCAGACGGAGCCGCCGTCGTTTCGCAGCGCCGCCGCGGCGTGATACCACGCGTAAAGGTTCCAATCCCTAAGCGCCGGAGGGTGACGTGCGAGATACGCCACCGCCTCGGTCGCCGCCGGCTGGTTCCGCCGCAGACCTAATAATTGCTTGCAGAGCAGCGCCTCGGCCGTCATGGCCGGTTTGACGACGTACCCCTCCTTTGGAATATACCGAGCCAACCCGCCGTAGGGGTATTGGACGAGGTTGCCGTCGCCGTCGATCGTTTCACTGCGCTCCCTGAGGAAGTCGATCATTTTAGCCCGCACCTCCTCGGGGAGGGGCACGCCGGCGGCGTGGGCGGCGAGCAGCGCCCGGCATTGCCAGCCGAACACGCTCAGATCGCCCACCGGAGCCCGCTGCGAGTACCGCCAGCCGCCGTCGGGGTACTGCTGCGACGCCGTATATGCCACGGCCCGCGTCACCGCCGCCCGCAGCGGGGAGGGGGCGTCGTCGGACGCTTTGACGCCGCCGGCAGTCTTCTCGGCCTTCAAGGCTTCGGCGAGGGCGAGCGTGGCGATGCCGTGGCAATACGGGCGGGCGTAATAATTCGCCCCGCCGTGCAGGCTGCCGTCCTCGTTTTGCACGTCGATCAGCCAATGGATCGCCCGGTCGACGGTCGCGGCGTGGCGGCCGTGGGTCGGGGTGTGGCCGGCCCTCAGGAAGGCCAGCGTGGCGAGCCCGGTCAGGCCGACGTCGGCGTCGCGGCCGGCTTCGCGCTTGTCCGGGTCGGGCTCCGTGGCGGGGTCGTCGTCGTCGCCCCGGCCGGCCCCGTGGGCGGCCCCGTTCCAGAAGCCGGCGGGGCGTTGATTCCTCGCGAACCAAGCCAACGCCCGCTCGACCGCGCGGCGGCCCGGCCCCGTGTCGGGCGCGGCGTCGTCGGCGGCACCGGCGTCGGCGTCGGGCAGGGGGGGGACGGCGAGGCCGAGGGGATGGAGACCGTCGGCGGGGCCGGGTTTCGGCCGGTTGGCGACGCCGTCTTGCCCGCATGCCGTTCCGCACGCTCCCAAGCCCAGCAGCGCCGCCGCGATCGGGCGGAACAGGGGCGAACGCGACCGGTCGGAGCGGGGTGCGGTGGGAGCGGGCATCGTGGGGGGAGCGCGGGGGGGGCGGCGAAACCGGGAGCGGGAACGGCCCCAACGCCGGAACCCCCGCCGACTGTGCACCCGCCGACTGTGCGGCCCGCCCGCCGCCGCCGCAAGGGTCAATCGTAGGCCAGCTCCGCGAACACGGCGTCGCCGGCGCCGGGGCGGTCGGGGGCGGCCCAGGCCGGGACGTTGCGGGTGGGCATGGGGGCGCCGTCGGGGGCGCGGCCGTTCTTATCGAGCGGGACGCGGCCGACCAGCAGCACGCGGGCGGGGCCGGTGGGGCCGCCGCGAACACCGCCGGTGGGAGCCGCGGCCCGCACGTCCACCGGGGAACCGCCGGCGCCGGTCCGCCAGTCCCACCGGCCGTTGAGGATGGAGCTATACACGACGCCGGACAGATCCGGTTTATAAATCCGCACGAAGTCCGACCACCGGCCCTTCGTGCCCTGCTGCAACGGGCTGGGCATCTGTTGGAAGGCGCCGCGGGTGGTGACGACGCGGCGGCCGGTCGCGACCAGCAGCGGCCGACCGGCGGCGTCGACGTGCAACGAGTGCGGGCGAATCCGGGTGGTGTTGAGGTCCGGCCATCCGGCCCGAAAGTGCGGCCAGTGGCTCAGGGACGGCTCCTGGAACGTGGCGCCGGTGAATTTCGCCCCCTCGGCGAACTCCGCGACGTACGTCGCCGCGAGCATCTCCCCGCCGTCCAGCGTCAGCTTGCCGAGCCAGCCGTAATGAATGTTGCCGTTCGTGCCGGTGAACCCGGTCTGCCAGCCGGGGCGGGCGGCTTTGGAAACGGCGTCGCCCTGCCAGAAGTTATTGACGTTGTTCCCGTGGGCCCGGGCCGCGACGAACAGCGCCCCGGGGCGGGCGGGGGCGGAATAGTCGATCGCCAGCGCGTCGACGTATTGATCCGGCGTGCTCACGCCTTTGGACTCCGGATACAAACGCTGCCACCACCGCAACGCGCCGTCGGGTTCGAAGCAGACGACCCAGGGTTCGAAGTCCGGATTGCCGTCCGGCAGGCGGCTTTTATTGTTCCCCCCGACGATCATCGACCCGTCCCGGCGGTCGACGACGATCGCCCCGACCCCGGCGGTGGGGGTGGCGCTCCATTTATAGCCGTAATAGCCGCGGCCGGCGCCGGTCAGGTCCGGAGTCTCCCCGCCCTGGACGTGGGGGCCGGGGAACATTGCGTCGAAGGGCCAGCGGCCCCGCTTGACGCCGCCGTTCCCGTCGGACGATTCCTCCTCCCAGCCCGCCCGGTCCCAGCTGCGTAGGTCCCCGCGGCTCCAGACCTTCAAGACGATCCCGCTGTGGGTCGGCGGGGCCGGGGCGTCGGCGGCGGGGCCGTAGTATTCGCCCCCGCCGTCCGGCAGCCAGTGCGTCCGCCACCGCGGGACCACGCCCTGCGTGCCGTCCGGGTTCAGCCGATAAATCGCCAGCCAGTCGTGGGCGTGCGGCGTGCCGGAGGCGTAGGTGATCCGGCCGGCGCCGTCCACGTCCCACGGCTGATCGTCGCGGACGGTCCCGCCGGCCTTCACCTTCACCGCCCACGCCAGGCCCCGCGGGGCTCCCCCGGCGGCCCCGGCCAGCACGTCCCCGGCCAGCACGTCCCCGGCCAGCTTCGCCAGGGCGTAGCCGTCGCGGCGGGTGACGGAGAGGAAGACATCGCCGGTCCGCGCCCCCGGCACGGCATTCGTCTTGAGCGCCCGCACCGCCGATCCCACCGCCCGCGGCACCGTGTACGCCCGCAGGACGGCGTCGCGGGTCGCGGACAGGTGCAAGAGGAAGGCGACGCCGTCGCCGGCCCCGGGATCCGGCTCCACGGCGGGCGCGGCCAGCTCGACCCGCGGGACTGCCGGCGGGAGCCAGTTCAGATCGTCCGCCCCGCCGCCGATCAGCACGGCGCCGTCGGACAGCGGCAGGGCGGTGTGGAACGCCTCGTCCCCGGCCCCGCCGACGTACGCGGCCAGGTCCGTCGGCGCCCCCCCCACATCGGGCGGCTCCGCCCCGGTCGCCGCCCCGCAGAGCGCCGCCGTCAGCAACGCCGTGAGTTTCCTCAGGACCGGGGGAGACGGGAACGAACGCATGGCAAGCTCACGGGAGGCGGCGGCGGATCGTTACTCTACCGCGGCGTCCCCTCGCATCAACGTTCCCCGCCCCGTTGCCTCCCGCCCCGTCGCCTCCCGCCCCGTGCCCGTGCTTCGCCTCGCCACCGCGATCGCCGCCCCGCGGGAGGTCGTGTTCGACCTGGCCCGCAGCATGGATCTGCATCAGGAATCGCTGGCCCACACGCACGAGCGGGCCGTCGCCGGCCGGACGTATGGACTCATCGAACTGGGCGAATCCGTCACCTGGGAGGCGACGCACCTGGGCGTGCGGCAGCGGTTGACTTCGCAGATCACGGCGTTCGATCGGCCCCGCCACTTCCGGGATTCGATGGTCGCCGGGGCGTTCCGGCGATTCGATCACGACCATCTGTTCGAGCCCGACCCCGCCGACCCCGGCCGCACGATCATGCGGGACGTGTTCGATTATACGTCGCCCGGGGGGCCGCTCGGGCGACTGGCGGACCGGCTGTTCCTCGCGGCGTATCTCACCCGGTTATTAGAACGGCGGAACGAATTGATCCGCCGCGTCGCGGAGGCCGGCGACGCGGGGCGGTTCCTCGGCGGCGGCGGGTGAACGGGGTCGGCGGCGGGTGAACGGGTTGAAGAACGGGGGCCGCTTCGATCGCTCACTCCCCGTCGGCGTCCGCCTGGTCGGCGGGCTCGGCGGCGGGCTCGGCGGCGGCTTCGGGCTCCAGTTCGTCGCCGGGGGCGGCGCGGAGGTCGGCGAACAGGTCGACGATCTGCCGGTGCACGGCGTCGGTCTGGCGGACGACCAGCACGGCCCGGCCGGTGCCGGCGGGGCCGGTTTCCAGAGAGTCCACCGCGCCGCCCTCGCCATGGATCATCTCCCACGGACCGCCCTGCTCGACGCCGCCGGTGGTGGATTGAAGCAAGTCGATGAGCGGTCGGAAATCATATCCGTACACAGCGTCCTCCGGCTTGCCGGGGAGCAGTTCGAGGCGACGTTCGAAGAACTTCAACCGGGCCTCCCACTCCGCGGCGGCCCGATCGGCCGGGGTGAGGGCGGCGGGGGTGAGGGCGACGTTCTGCCAGGCGCCGGCCGCGGCGGGGGCGAGGATCGCGGAGGTCTGCGCCGGGATGTGCATGATCGGCCCGGCGCTCGGCAGGCTGAAGGCCCCGCCGCCGAATCCGCCGGCCCCGCGTCCCCCGCCGCCACTGCCCATTCCGCCGCCCCCCACGCCCGTGCCGCCGCCCTGCCCGCCGAATCCGCCGCCCTGTCCGCGGAACGGGGTGGGGCCGTAGCTTTCCAACAGCAGGCCGGCGGACGCCGCCCGGGTGGATCGAAAGCGGACCAGATCCCGCACGTCGTAGCTGCGGGTGACGAGCCGCTCGTCGGCGTGCTCCCGGGTGGTGACGAGCAGCAGCCCGCCGTCGTTCAGCGCGACCAGCGCCACGTCCGGGGCGGTGTCCAACAGCAGGCCCAACACCCGGCGGACGGTCACCGGAACGGCGGCCGGGACCGTCGGGGGATCGCCGAGAATCACGTCCCGCAGATCGAGCCCCTGCGCTTCCAACCGAGCCCGGTCCAGCAGGATCGGCAGCCCAGCGTCCTGACCGAACTGATGGAGGGCGTCCGCGAGGCTGTCCCCGCGTTGGGCGATCGGCTTCCCGGCCGGCAGCACGTCGGCGGCCTCCCGGGCCAGCAGGCGTTCCAACGTCGCCTCCGCCCGCCCCCGCACCGCCCGTTGCTGGATGATGGCCTCGTCCCGGGCGACCTCCCCGCCCGGCGCCGCGGCGTCTTCCTTCGGACCGGCGCCTTCCTTCGGACCGGCGTCCTCTTGACCGACCGCGGTCGCGTCGCACAGGGGACTCAAACCGATCAGCAGCGCCGCGAGGGCGGCGGGCAGCGGGCGGGCGGGCAGCCGGGGTGCGGGCATCACGTCGGGCGGGGAACGGGGGAGCGGGCGGACGAGCACCCCCCAGCGTACCGAGCCCGCACCGCGCACGGAGGGTCTTATCACAGCCCCCGCTTGACGACGTACGGCACGGGCGGGTGAACTGACGGATCGACGCCCGCCGATCGTTCGTCGCCCGCCCCTTCCACTCGCCCGTCGCCGATGTCCCTCCGCCCCGCTTTCCTATTCGCCGGAGCCCTGCTCGGCGGCTTCGCCCCATTGGCCGGGGGGGCCGAACCGGCGTCGTCGTCTGCGACCGCACCGATCGGCGACGTGGCCGGGTTGGTCGCGGCGGTGACGAACGCGGAGCCGGGCGCCCAGATTCGCATCGGTCCGGGCACGTTCGAGTTGACCGAACCGCTGCGGATCCAGCACGGGATCACGCTCACCGGCGCCGGCGCCGGCGTGACGATTCTGACGAACGCCCCCTCCTGGACGCCCGCCCCCACCGACAAGCCGGACAACGAAACGGACTCTCGCACCGCCGACCGCGAGGCGTATCTGTTCGACCTGGCGTTCAAGACGAAGGGGCTGACGATCGAGGACATGACGCTGCGGAGCAAAGCGGAGCGCGGCGGCCTGCACGGCGCCGTGGTGGGCCGCGACGCGACGGATATCACGCTCCGCCGGCTGCACGTCGGGCCGTTCCGCTGGAGCGGGGTGCGGTTGTTTCACGGCAAAGGCGGGTCGATCACCGACTGCGTCTTCACCGACGCCGGCGGACGGACGCGGATCACCAAGGGCGCGACCGCCGGGTCGATCTTCGTCCGTTGGGCCCACGGGCTGGAGATCGCCCACAACCGCTTCGAAACGACCCCCGATCACCCGGACCACGTGTACGGCATTAAAGGGCGCGGCGCCCGCGACCTGCACATTCACCACAACACGATCCTCTGTAACTTCGCGATCGAGTTCCCGTTCGAAGGCGAATCCGGCGTGGAGATCGACCACAATTATCTGGACGGCGTCGTCTCGATCCCCAAACACTCCGGCGGGCCGGTGCGGGAGGCGGACGAACCGCCGTCATTCCACCTGCATCACAATTATTTCACCCGCAGCTATTCGATCGAAGGCACGCGGAACTCGTTGACGGTCGAATATAATCTGTTCGACTTCGATCCGGCCGCCGACGGCGGGAACCTGATGGCCAGCTTTGGCCGCAACGGCGCCCCCGGGCCGGTGACGTTTCATAACAACCTCGTGAAGAATCCGGGCCGGGGCGTATTCTGGAGCGACCCGACGTACGGCCGGCTGTCGTTCCGCAACAATCACGTCGTCGGCGTGAAAACGGCCACGCTGCGGCTGGACGGACTGTTCGGCATCAACGGCAAATCGGACTTTTCCGAGACCGAATTCGTGGACAACGTCGTCGAACTGACCGGCCCGCCCCGCCCGTTGGTGCGGAACGAGCAGAGCTACGGCGCCGCCTTCGAGAACAACCGGCTCACCGGCGTCTCCGACGCCGCTCGCACCGCCGGGAAACGCACCGACGCGGTCGCCGGCCCGGTCACGCCGCTCGATTTCCGCGTCGGCGTGCACGGCGAGTACCGGGTGAACGGCTTCGACCTGACGGAGGTCGGCCCGCAGGACGTCGCCCCGAAAGCCGGCGAGGCCGCGGAGTAAGACGCATCGCCGGGCAAACGCCCTTCCGGATCCGCGCGCGAACGGTTATGTCCCTCGCATGTCCGCTCGTGCGATCGCCGCAGTCCTGTTCTGCGCCTGGGGCGCGGCGGGGCTGACGGGCTGTCATCAATTGGCCGGTCACGCGGCGAACGCCCGGGGGAAAGCGTTATACGCCCGCGGCCAGACCGCCGCGGCCGCCGAGGAGTTCCGCCGGGCGGCCCTGGACGACCCCGCCGACGCCGACTATCGCCACAATCTCGCCGCGGCGACGAACAAACTGGCCGGCCCGGGGCGGGCGGAGGCGCTGTATCGGCAGGCGCTGGCCCTCAACCCGGACCACCAGCCGACCGTTCATCAACTGGCCGAGTTGTATCTGAACAGCGGCCGCCCGCAGGCGGCCCGCGATCTGACCGCCCGCTGGGCCGCCGCCCGTCCGGGCGACCCGCGGCCGCATTTAGAATCGGCGTACGTATTGAACCGCACCGGCGACCCGGCCGGGGCGGAGCGGGAACTGCACGCCGCCCTCGCCGCGGAGCCGGGCCACGCGATCGCGTTGGCGCAGCTCGCTGTCCTCCAAGCCCGCACCGGCCGCGGACGTCAGGCGAGGCAAACCGCCGCCGCCGCCCGCGAAAGCGACTGGACCGTCGGCACCGCCGCCGGCGTGCGGCGGTAACCCCCGTCACTCCGCCAGATCGTAGCAGGCGAGTCGGTTCCTCAATCGCACATACACCCGCCCGCCGGCGACCGCCGGGCTGGCGCAGTCCAGCAGGCCGACGCGGGTGACCTCCTTGTCGAACCGGGCGACGCCCTCCGGGGTGCCGGCGGGGATCGCCAGTTCCTCCCGCCAGCGATCCTCCGTCTTGGCGAGGCCGTCGGGGCCGACGGACAGATCGAACCGCGGGCGATACTCCTCCCCCGTCAGATCGAACGCCAACAGCCGACCGAACGTGTACAGCCCCACGCCGCCCCCATCGTTTGAACCGGCGGAAAGCAGCGCCGCCGGGGAGGTGTAACGCGGCTTGGCGAGGTCCAGCCGGGCGGTCCACAGGCCGGCGCCGGTTTCGAGGTTCACGCAGTCCAGCCGGCGGTCGCCCGGGACCAGCACGAGCCCGCCGACGACGACCGGGCTGGCGCCGGGGTCGGCGGTCTTCTGATATTTCCACAGCGGCGACGGCGGGTTCGTCGTCAGGTCGTAACACCGCAGGCCGCCTTTGCGGGAGGAGCCGAAGGTGAGCAGTCGGTCTCCGTCGGGCGTCTCCGCGACCACCGGCGAAGAGCGTGAGGCGCCGGTCTCTTCGAGCCGCCACAGTTCGGTCCCGTCGGCGGGGTTCACGCCGACGGTCTCCCCGCCTGTCGCGTTGACGACGACCGCGGCGCCGCCGGGGCCGTACCAGACGGCCGGGCTGGAGTCCCGGCCGGCCGCCGCCTCATTCTCCCACAGGACGGCCCCGTCGGTCAGGTCCACGCAGAACAGCGCCCCGGCCTGCACATGCACCCGGCCGCCGCCGTCGGGGCCGGTTTCGATCAGCGGGGAGGAGGAGATCTGCTCCGCGTCGAACTCGCCCGGCAGGGTGATCTCCCAGACGGTCTCGCCCGTCGTCGCGTTGAGGCATCGCAGCACGCGGTCGCCGCTGAGGCAAACGAGCCGCCCGCCCCCCGTTCCATCAGACATCACCGCCGGCGTGCTGCTTTGGGGGAAGCGGGTGACGGGGGTGTCGCGCTGGTTCGTCCACAGCAGGTCGCCGGTGGCGGCGTCGAGGCAGTGGATCGCCTCCCGGCCGGTGAACGCGGCCCGGCGGCGTTCAAGGCTCTCAGCCCGCTGTTTGGTCGTGTACGCCTCCGCCTCGGCGGCGGGCAGGGCGGCTTCCTGTTCGTCCGTCAGTCGCGGGTATTGGGCGGGGGGCAACTCCACGCCCTCCTTCTTCACCCGCCCGGCGACCGCCAGAAACACCCGCCCGTCCGCGACGATCGGGCTCGCCCAGCCGCCGCCGGGGCCGTCGGGCAGCGCCACGCTCCACGCCGGCCGCAGTCCGTCCGCCGGGGCCTCGGTGCGGATCGCGACCCCCTCCGCCAGCGTCGCGGCCCCGGTGCGGTTTGGGCCGCGCCACTGCGGCCAGTCCGCCCCCGCCGCCGCGATCGGCAAGGCGAGACCACAAATCCAGGTCAGCAGGCGGGGAACGGAGCGGGCGGGCGCCATGGGAGACAAGCGGGCGGGGGGCGGGCGGACGGGACGACGGCCACGGTATCGTGACCGCCCCCGCGTTCGCTCCTTCCGCCGTCCGCCTTCAACCTTCAACCTTCAACCTTCAACCTTCAACATGACTCGGCTCGCCGTGCTCTCGGACACCCACGGCCGCCTCCCGGAGACCGTCGCGGCGCTGGCGGTTCTGAACGCCCACGCCCCGGACCGCTTCGTGCACTGCGGCGACGTGGGCGGGGGGAAGCGGTCGGCGCACGGGGTGTTGAACGAACTGGCCCGCGTCGCCGCCGGCCGGCCGGTGCATCTGGTTCCCGGCAACAACGACCGCGACCCCGCCGCCCTCGCCGAACTCGCCGCCGAACGCGGTCTGCACTACGGCGACCCGGCGCTGCTGGAGGTGGACGGCGTTCGCGTGTGCGTCACCCACGGCACCCGCGGGGAGCAGGACGACTTCGCGGCGGAGGGCGTGGACGGGGCTTTCCACGACCTGATCCTCAGCGGCCACACCCACCGCCCGGCGTGGGAGACGCAGCGATTCCCCGGCGACGGCGGCCCCGACGACGGCGGCCCCGACGACGGCGGCCCCGACGACGGCGGGGAGCGTGTCGTGCGGCTCCTCAACCCCGGCGCCTGCTGGCGGGCGAGCCCCCGCACCGTCGCCCTGCTGGACCTGCCGACCCCCGACCCGACCTCCTGGGAGGCGACGTTCCTGGAAGTCCCCCGGCGGTGACGGCGGCGGTTATGCTGGCGCCGCCCGCCTCCCACGGTTCCCGTCGATGAACGCCCCGCAGAATGCGATCGCCCTCCCGCCGGACCTGCTCGAACAGGCCGCCCGCGCCGCCGACCGCCGCGGGATCGATCTGAACGCCTGGGTCGGCGAATGCGTGCGGGCGTCCCTCGCCGCCCCGCCGCCCACGTCCCTGCCCGAGGCGCCGCCCGCGTCGTTGGACAACGACCCGCTGTTCACGGACGTCGCCACCTTCGACGGCGGTCCGACGGACGGCGCCGCGCGGCACGACGACTACCTGTACGGCCCGGTGACCGGAGCGTCGCACGACGCCCTGGACAAAGCGGCATGATCTTCATCGACGCCGGCCCCTTCATCGCCCGCCATTCCGCCCGGGACCAATACCATCAGGTCGCCGTCGGCCGGTGGGACCGGCTGCTCGCCCAACGCCGGCCGCTGGTGACGAGCAACTTTGTACTCGACGAGGCGGTCACCCAGCTCGCCCGGCACGCCGGCTATGCGTTCGCCGCGAGTCGGGCTGCGCGATGGTTCGCCTCCCCGTCGCTCCTCATCCTGCGGCCGGACGCCGACGACGAACGGGCCGCCCTGGCGTGGTTCACCAAGTTCGCCGACCAGAAGATCAGCTTTACCGACTGCGTCTCGTTCGCCCTGATGGAACGGTACCAGGTCCGCACGGCGTTCACCTTCGACCGCCACTTCCGACTTGCCGGCTTCGCCGCGGAGCCGTAGCCCCGCACCCGATCCGGCCGGAGAGGAAACTTCCGATTCTTTCCGTCAAATTAGCCGAACCGGGGTTGCATCGAATACTGAACGCGCGCACACTAACAGGGTCCCCGGGTCGATCTGATCGCCGCCGTGTCCGTCCCCCCGCCCGCCGCCGGCCCGCTCACGACGGCGTGGGCGGAAAGCCTCGCCCCGGACGCGGCGAGCCTGAAGAACGGCCGCCAGCTCGCCGCCCAGGCCGGCAAGTGGAGCGACCGCGGCCGCACCGACGCCGCCCTGTGGGGGGCGTTTCAGGGCAGCGGGAAGACGCCGTATCTGGTGCGCGTCGATCTGGCCGGGCCGGCGGGGGGCGTCGCCTCCGGGTTCGCTTACAAGTGCAGTTGCCCGAGCCGCAAACTGCCCTGCAAGCACACGCTCGGGTCTGCTGCTGGGCGCCGCGGGGGACGACGGGTTCTGCCCCGCCGGCGACCCGCCGGACTGGGTCGGCGACTGGCTCGCCAAACGCTCCTCGACCGCCCAGGCGAAGGCGACGAAGGCCGCCTCGAAGAAGCCGGCGGACCCACGCCGCCCGGGCCAAACGCCGGGCCGCCCGCGAACGCAAGATCGCCGCCGGACTCGACCGGCTGGAGTTGTGGCTGGACGACCGCCTCCGCGGCGGCTTGGCGGAGTTGGAAACGAACGGCCCCGGCGCCTTCGAACAGGCAAGCCGCCCGCCTCGTCGACGCCCAGGCCGGCGGCCTCGCTTCGCGGGTGCGGGCGCTGTCGGAGATCCCCGGCAGCGGCCCCGACTGGCCGGACCGCCTGCTCGCCGGGCTCGCGTCCCTCCGCCTGCTCGACCGCCGCGTATCGCAATCAGGCTGCCCTGCCGGAGGGGCTGCGGGAGGACGTGCGGCACCCTCATCGGCTGGACTCGATCGGAGACGGAGACAATCGACTGCCGGCGAGAGAGTCGATCGACGCCTGGTTGACGCTCGGATCGGTCGAGTGGGACGAGGACCGGGTCCGCGGGCGGCGGACGTGGTTGAAAGGGGTGATGACGGGCGGATCCGCGGAGGTGGTGCAGTTTGCCGCGTACGGGCGCAGCGGCGAGTCGGGGTTCGCGGAGACCTTCGCGGCGGGCTGCGTGCAGCCGATGGCGCTGGCGTTTCACCCCTCCGCCGCCCCCCGCCGGGCGGTGGTGGTGGGCCGCGAATCGGAGCCGATCCCCGTGCCGCTCCCGCCGGGGCGAGACGTCGCCGGGATGTTGGACGAAGTCGCGGACGAACTCGCCGCCTGCCCGTTTCGAACTCGATTCGCAACGGTATTGGCAGGCGTGACCCCGCTGGTGGTCGGCGACGAGTGGTGGCTGCGGGACGCCGCGGGGGCCGGCGTACGATTGTCGAAGGGGCCGTCGGAGGCGGGTCGGGAGGCGGGTGGTGGGGGCTGCTGCCGAGAGCGGCGGGCGCCCGCTTGACGGTCGCGGGGGAGTACGCGACCGATGCCCCGGCGGCCCGCGATTCCGTCCGCTGCGGTGGGACGCCGGCGTGCCTGACGTCATTTCGCCCGCCGGGGCGACGCGATGAACGACCGCACCCGTGCCGCCGTCGTCGGTCTCGCCAAGGCGGGGCCGCCTGCCGGTGCGACTCTTTCGCAACTCTCGTTTGTCTCCCGCTCGGGAGACACGGAGGAGACACGGTTCCTGCTCGCCGCCGCCGCGGCGGACGTTGTGGGACGGAAGCCGGCCGCGTGCCGGCGCCCGCCCCGGCGGCGCCGGCGGCGTGTGACGACGGGAACGCGGCGGCCCTCCTGGGGCGTCGCGTCGCTCGCGGCGACGATCTGACGGCGCGTTCGATCCGGCCGGCGGGTCGGCCTCCCCCGCGTATCATGGATTGCTGCGGGAACTGTGCGATCGTCTTGCGGCCCGCGGTGTGAGCCTGCCGCCGGCGGCCTTGCCGGTCGGCGCTTCGACGCCGCGACCGGCGGGCGGTCCGTAAGTCGTCGCCAGGAGCCGCGGTCGCCGCCGCCGCGGGGCCCCGTGGGCGCTGGCTCGCCGGTTTTAATCCCGGACTTGGGCGTGGGTTACGGAGGAGACGCCGCCGACCCGTCGGCGGGGTCGGCGGCCGGGTCCGCGGCGGACGGACTTCGCCGCCCGGTTCGTCGCTGACCACTTCGGCGCGCGGCACTCGCCTTGAAGCGGTGGCGGGCCGCCGACCCCGCCGCCGCCCGGGCGGCGTTGGCCGGAATCTGGAAGGGCGAAACCGCCTTCCGCCGGGCCGTCGCTGCTGGAGACGTTCGACGACGGGGCTGTCGGCGGACGACGAGTCGTTCCTCGAAGCCGCCCTCGTCGATCGCAGCAAGGCGGTGCCGGCGGTCGCGGAGCAACTGCTACTGACACTCCCGGGGTCCGCCTCGCCGCCGCCCGGATGCGAGCCGCGGCGGACGCGCTGCTTGAGCGTCTCCGGCCGATTGGAGCGAAGCTGATCGTGACCCTGCCGCCGGCGACGGGCAGACAGATCGAAGGCGACGGCGGCATCGACTGGGGCGCGTTGGCGGCACGAATCGACACCGCCGGCGGCCCGCGGCCTGCGGGCCGGACGGCTGGTGCGGGCGGTGGGCGGCCGTCCCGCCCTCGCACTGGACGGAGCGGTTCGGTCGGTCCCCGGCAGAGCTGATCGCCGCGGCGGACGCGGCCGAGCACGGCGGCGACGTGCTCGCCGGATGGCTGGACGGCTGCGTGCCGGTTCGCCGCGACCGATCCTGCCGGTCGCCGCCGACTGGGCGCCGGCGCTGTCGCAGTGGACCGCCGCCCGGCTGGATCGATCGCGGGCGGCGGCAAAACCCGGAAAGGCCCCGCGGCGACGACCCGGAGCGTCGGCGGGAGGACGTAACCGCTTCGTCGCCGCCCTCCCGCCGATCGACGCCGCCGCGTTCGTCGCCCGCTGTTGCGGACGCGCCGCCGTCGACCGCGACCCGGCGGACGCTCGGCGCCGCTCCTTGGAACGCCGTCCCCGACCCGTGGCCGGAGGACTTCGCCCGGGCCGTCGTCGCGGCGGTGGAGCGGCGGGCGAACAAGCGCGGCCGCGAGGGCGGTTACGAGTACCACATCTGGCACGCGGCCCTGCCGGCGCGTGCTGGACCGCCTGCCGCCGGCCGTCCTCGCCGACCTGCCGCCCGGCTGGCCGACCGACGGCGATCCGCCGCAGTGGCTCGAACAGGCCGCCGACGCCGTGCGGCGCGGCGCCGTCATTCACGAACTGCTCCCTGACCCCCGGACGAACCCTCATGGCCGCGAAGAAATCAGCCCCGGCGAAACCGCCGCGAACAAGCCGCAAGGTCGATCAGGTCATCGGTCCTCCGCCGGCACGCGGAGGAGCAATACGCCGACGAACTCGCCGCCCTCGCCGCCGCCGACGACAGCCCAAACCGCCGACTGGAACCTCTCCCCCTGGGCGGTGAAGCGCTATTTATTGGGCGGGGCGCTGGACGGACGGGACGACGATCACGCCGAAGTACGTCGGGAACGAACGGCTCGATCGAGATCGCCGTCGCCACCCTCGCCACCGACCGGGCGCTGCTTTTATACGGCGTGCCCGGGCACGGCGAAGAGTTGGGTCAGCGAGCACCTCGCCGCGGCGATCTCCGGCGAACAGCACGCTGCTGGTGCAGGGCACCGCCGGCACGGACGAATCCGCCCTGCGCTACGGCTGGAACTACGCCCGTCTACTGGCCGAGGGCCCGAGCGAAGCGGCGATGACGGAGTCCCCCATGCTGCGGGCGATGGCGACCGGGACGATCTGCCGCGTCGAGGAACTGACCCGCATTCCGTCCGAGGTGCAGGACACCCTCATCACGATCCTCTCCGAAAAGATCCCTGCCCGGTGCCGGAATTGAACACGGAGGTGCAGGCCGTCCGCGGGTTCAACGTCATCGCCACCGCCAACAACCGCGACCGCGGGGTGAACGAACTGAGTTCGGCGCTGATGCGGCGGTTCAACACCGTCGTGCTGCCCACGCCGGACGTTTGGAGGACGAGGTCGAGATCGTCCGCGACCGCAGCGACGCCTTGGGCCGGGCGCTGGAACTGCCGGCGGAGGCCCCGGCGTTGGAGGAGGTCCGGCCGGGTGGTGACGATCTTCCGCGAACTCCGCGGCGGCCTGACCGACGACGGCAAGACGAAATTAAAAGCCCCACCGGCACGCTTCCGCCGCCGAGGCGATCAGCGTCGTGAACAGCGGGGCCGCGATGGCCGCGTTCTACGGCGACGGCGTCTTGAACGCCCGCGACCTCGCCAGCGGCATCACCGGGGCCGTCGTGAAGGACCCGGTGCAGGACCGCGTCGTCTGGCAGGAATACCTGCAAACCGTCGTGAAAGAACGCGACGGCTGGGGCGACTTCTACCGCCTGCCGGGAGGTGTTGTAGGAATAAATTACAGATCCCAAGAGATCAAGAACCAAAGGGCCGCCCGCCTCGACGACGTCTGGTTCTTGATGTCTTGGTCTTGGAACTTCGTCCGGTCTCCCCCCGCCATGTCTTCGCACGCGACCCGTCCCCCGTTAAACTCTTCGGCGTCCGCCATCACGGCCCCGGGTGCGCCCGGGCGTTGGGGGCGGCGTTGGACGGAATATCGGCCGGACGCCGTGCTCATCGAAGGCCCGCCGGAGGCGAACGACCTGATCCCGCTGCTCGGCGGACCCGGACTTCGTCCCGCCCGCGGCCGTGTTGGTGCACTCCGAAGGACGACCCGTCGGACGCGGCGTTCTTCCCGCTGGCGGAGTATTCCCCCGAACTCGTCGCCGCCCGCTGGGCGCGTGGACGCCGGGGCGGAGGTCGAGTTCATCGACCTGCCGATGACGCATCGTTTGCGATTGGAGCGGCGGAACGCTGAAGGGCGACGGTCCCCGGAAAGGAGCGAAACCGCACGCGACCGAGGGCGAGAGGACGGCGACCCGACCGCGACCCGCATCCGATTCGCGGACCCGCTCGGCTGGCTGGCGCGGGCGGCGGGGTACGACGACCGGGAGCGCTGGTGGGAGCAGCAGGTCGAGCAGCGCCGCGACGCCGCCGGGCTGTTCGAGGCGATCGCCGAGGCGATGACCGAACTGCGCACCGGGGCCGAGGCAACGAGCCTCCCGGCGAGCGCTCCCGCGACCGCCGCGACGCCCTCCGCGAGGCCCTACATGCGGCGACGGGTGCGGGCCGCGGTCAAAGCGGGGCGGCATCGAAAGTCGCCGTCGTCTGCGGGGCGTGGCACGTCCCGGCCCTCGCGGACCTCGGGCCGGACAAGCCGGACCGGGAATTATTGAAGGGGCTGCCGAAGGTGAAAACCGCGGCGACGCTCTGCCCCTGGACGAACGACCGCCTCACCCACGCCAGCGGCTACGGGGCCGGCATGGAGAGCCCCGGCTGGTACGGGCACCTGTGGTCCGACCCCGCACACCCCGCCGTCGGCTGGGTGACGCGGGCGGCCCGTTTATTACGCGACGCCGGGCAGGACGCCAGCAGCGCCGGGGTGATCGAAGTCGTCCGCCTCGCCGACGCCCTCGCCGCGATCCGCGGGGGTTCTGCGCCCCGGGCTTGAGCGAACTGAGCCGAGGCGATCCGCGGCGTGCTCTGCCACGGCGAACCGGCCCCGCTGGCACTGATCCGCCGCAAATTAGAGGTCGGCGACGCCCTCGGTTCCGTCCCCGCCGGACGCCCCCGCCGTGCCGCTGCAAAAAGACCTTGAAGCGACGCAAAAACGCCTGCGGTTCAAGCCGACCGGCGAGACGAAGAAGCCGTCACGCTGGACCTCCGCAAGCAGACCGACCTCGACCGCAGTCGGCTATTGCACCGGCTCGGCGATCCTCGGCGTGCCGTGGGGGACGCGGGGCCACGAAAGCGGCACGGGCACCTATAAAGAGGCGTGGACGCTGGACTGGCGGCCGGAGTTCGCCGTGCGAATCATCGAAGCGAACCGCTACGGCGGCACGGTGCCGGCCGCGGCGTCTGCAAAGCTGACGGAGCACGCCGGCGGGGACGGCGGGCTGGCGGATCTGGTCGAACGCCTGGACGCCGCGCTGCTGGCCGATCTGCCGGCGCGGTGGGGCTGCTTGGTGGAGCCGGGTGCGGGACGTGGCGGCGGTGGCGGCGGACGCGGCGGAGCTCGCCGCCGCGGTCCCGCCGCTGGCCCGCGTGGCCCGCTACGGCGACGTGCGGGGCACCGCGGCGCAGGAACTTACTGCCCGTGCTGCGGGGGATGTTGGAACGCTACTTCGTCGGTCTGCCGCCGGCCTGTCGGGCGCTGGACGACGGACGCCGCCGCCGCGGCGCTCGCCGGGGCCGAGGGGGTGCACGGGGCGATCAAAACGCTGGAATCTGGCGGAGGAAGCGGAGACGTGGCGGGGCGTGCTGTTCGCCCTCACAGAGACCGACGGCGGTGCACGGATTGCTCCGCGGCTGGGCGGCCCGCACGTTATTGGAAGAGCGGGCGATTCGACGCCGCCGACCTCGCCCGCCGCGCCCGACTGGCGCTCGCCGCCGCGAGCCGAACCGGCCGACGCCGCGGCGTGGGTCGAGGGACTATTGCGAGGCTCCGCCAAGGTGCTGTTGTATGAAGACGCCGTCTGGGCGGCGCTGGACGGCTGGCTGACCACGCTGGACGACGAACGCTTTCTGGAGGTCTTACCGCTGCTGCGACGCTCCTTCGCCCACTTCGTTCCCCCGAACGCCGCGAGATGGGTGAACGGGTGAAGGATTCGGCACGGACCGCAAACGCCCCGGCTCCAAGACGCCCGCCGCCGGTCCGGCGGTGGATGAGGAGCGGGCGGAGCGGGTCGTCCCGGTGTTGCAACTCATGTTGGGGGCGGGCGTGATGACCTTCAATCAACCCGAACGTCAGCGAGTGGCCGCGGCGCAGCCGCGGCGAACTTGGCGTCGGACGACGCCCGAACAGCCGTCGCTGACGCTTCGGGTTCGTGTTCCCCTTGAATCGAAAAATCGATCCATGACAGACGACGAACGCCGCCGCCGTTGGCGCCTGATCCTCGGCGAGCCCGCCGAGAGCTCCTGCGGGGCGCCTGTCGAAAGGCGACGCGGGCGTCGACGGGTGCCTCGCCGCTTTATACGACGCCGGCGCAGCGGCCGGACGGGTCGGGCCAGCGGCGGGCGGGGTTGGCGGGCTCGAACCCGAACGTCGCCCGCTGGCTGGGGGACGTGCGGGGGTATTTCCCGAAGTCCGTCGTGCAGGTCATGCAGCGGGACGCGTTGGACCGCTTGAACCTCACCCGGATGCTGACGGAGCCGGAACTATTAGAGACCGTCGAGGCGGACGTGCACCTCGTCGGCACGCTGCTGTCGTTGGGCCGGGCGCTTGCCGGCCAGTTCGCGGGAGACCGCCCGGGCGGTGGTGCGCAAGGTGTGCGACGAGTTGCAAAAGAAACTGGCCGAGCCGATGCGGCAGGCCGTGACCGGGGCGTTGAATAAAGCGGTGCGGAATTATCGCCCGCGGGCGGCGGAGATCGACTGGGACCGCACGATCCGCAAGAACCTGCACAATTATCTGCCGGAGACCGGCACGGTCGTCGCCGAACGGCTCGTCGGGCACGGCCGCAAACGGTCCGCGATGAAGGACGTGGTGCTGTGCGTCGATCAATCCGGCTCGATGGCGACCAGCGTCGTCTATAGCGGCATCTTCGGGGCCGTGCTGGCGAGCCTGCGGGCGGTGAAGACCAGCATGGTGCTGTTCGACACCGCGGTCGTCGACCTGACGGAACTGGCCGGCGATCCGGTCGATCTGTTATTCGGCACGCAGCTGGGCGGCGGAACGGATATCAACCGCGCCCTCGCCTATTGTCAGAGGCTTGATCGACCGGCCGGAGAAGACGGTGTTCGTGCTCATCACCGATCTATACGAGGGCGGCAACCAGAAGCAGATGCTCCGGCGGGCTGCGGAGATCGTCGCCGGCGGGTCGCGGGCGGTCTGTTTGTTGGCGCTGTCCGACGAGGGCGCCCCGACGTTCGACCAGGCGAAAACGCCCGGGCGCTTGCGGACCTCGGCATTCCCGCATTCGCCTGCACCCCGGACCTGTTCCCCGACCTGATGGCCGCGGCGTTGAAGGGCGCCGACCTCGCCGGCTGGGCCGGCGGCCACGACCTCAAACTGGCGGGGGTGTGAGCGGGCGCCTACCGTCTCCCCACACCGCCGGTCCCCCGTTCGCCCGGTCCCCCGTTCGTTCCCGCACCCGCCGTCTGCCGTTTGAGCCGTTCCCCTCGACCCCGTCCGCCTGTCTCGCCGCGTTCCCGGCGGCCGCCGGCGGGGGCGGTGGTGGAATTGCTGGGCGTGGTGACCGGCGCCGGGGCGGCGGGGATCAGCACGGGGAAGGGGTGGGAACTGGAGTTCGCCCTGTCCCCGTGGCGGCCGGCGCCGCCGGCGAAGCCGATCGCCGATCCGCCGGAGAACCCCCTGCGCGACGCGGACCGCGTGTGCCCCGGGCCGCTGCGGGTCCGCGGGCCGGTGATCCCGGAGCAGCTTGACGGGCTGGTCGCTGATCTGGCGGTCGGCCGCACGGTGCGGGTGGCGGCGGCGCTGTCGGATCCGAAGCTGGCAGGAATTGATCTCTGGGCGAAGCTGGACGAGGTGATCGGCGTCGAACCCCCGGACGACCGGCTGGAGGCGGCGGGAGAAGGGTGATTCGTTTCCGGGCACGGGCGATTCCGACTTGGTTCGTCCCTCGCTTGCGGTTTCGCGGGCGCCGGTGACTGTTGGGCGCCCGCGAAACCGCAAGCGGGGTGGCACGGCCGTTCACACCATCGGCCACAGCCACGCCCCGGCGAGGGTGACGAGCAGTCCCACGACCGCCAGCACGATCGTCAGGGGGGTGAAGGTGGCGAGGGCTTCGCCTTCGGTGAGTCCGCCGGCCCGGCAGACGACCCAGAACCCGCTGCTGTTCTGCCAGGCGATGGCCTTGGAGCCGCAGCCGATGGCGCACGCCGCCCACACCGGGTGCACGCCGCTGCCGGGCAGCGCCGCGGCCACCAGCCCGGCGGCCACGACCATCGCCACCGTTGCGGAGCCCTGGGCGGTGCGAACCGCCACCGTGATCGCCCAGGCCAGAACCAGCAGCCCGAGCCCCCCCGCGGTCGGCGTGGCGGCGACCAATCCGCCCACGCCGGTCTGCCGCAGCGCCGCCCCGAACGCCCCGCCGGCGCTGGCCAGCAGCACGATCCCGCCGCCCTCCGCGACCGCCGCGGCGACCACCTCCCGGCGCTCCGCCGGCGCCGCGTAGCGCCACAGCAGCATCAGGGAACACAGCGCCCCGGCCAGCACCGCGATCGTCGGGTCGCCCAGCCCCCGCACGACGGCGGTCATCACGTCTGGAACCCATGGAACCCGATCGGCGAACGGTTCCCAGGCGGACCGCTGGGCGATGAGGAACACCGGCGCCGCCAGCGGGGCGAGGCTCGCCCACAGCGGGGGCAACTCGTGCAGCGGGCGCCCAGCGAGGTCCCGCAGATGGTCCAGGCTCGCCCCAGCGCCGTCGCGGACGGGCACGCTCTTGCCGACCCGTTCGCGTCGCCGACACCACCAGACGCACCACAGCAGGCCGATCGGGGCGGCGACGAGGCTCACGCCCAGGCCGACGGCGATCATGCGGGGGATGGAGACGCCCAGTTCCGCGGCGACCAGCAGTGGGCCGGGGGTGGGCGGGACGAGCGATTGCGTGAGCGCCGCCCCGCAGCACGCCGCGAGCAGCAACAGGGCGACGCCGCGGCCGGTGCGCAGGGCGGTGGACTTCGCCAGCGGGGCGCACAGGAGGACGACGGCATCGAAGAAGACGGGCACCCCCAGCGCCAGCGCCCCCGCGCAGAACGCCGCCGGATGCCCCCGCGGCCCGACCACACCCAACAGCGCCCGCACCAACCGCTCCGCCGCCCCGGAGTGCGTCAGCCCGGCCCCCAACACCGCGGCCAACGCGATCAGCAGCCCGATGCTGGCGGCGGTGTGCCCAAACGCCCGGGCGAAGCGAGCCGGCGGGGGGAGATCGGCGACGGCATTGGCGGCGGTGAGTTCGGCGGGGGAAACGAGCAGGTCACCGGGCTCCAGCAGGTCGAGCCCTTCTCTCCTCGCCGCGGCGGCCTGTCTTTTGCCGACCGGAAGAGCCCCGAAGAACCGGGTGGGCGTAGCCGAGGGCCGGCCGACGAGAAAGTCCCCGTAGTCCGTCCGCACAAGCGTACGGCCATCGATCGTTCCCGCTTCAAACAACTCTTCAATGGTGTCGGGGCCGCTATAGCTCATCGAGGGGGTGAAGCGACGCAGCGAGGCGACTGGCTCCCCCAGTCCGCCGCCGATGTGCGGACGGTACATCGTGAGTGATCCCGGTGGGTCCGCCCACCGATCTCCGGCGGGAAACATCCAACGGGTGTCATCCCCCCATTCCCCCACCCCTCGCACGACGAACCGCTCCGCGTCCGCCTCCACCTCCGCCCGCACGACGTTGGCCCGGGGGGTGAGCCACATCACGGCCAGGCCGGCGACGGTCAGCACGATTAAGGCGTGCACCCGCAACGCCAACGCCCCGACCAGCACCGCCGCCAGCCCGCCGGCCGCCAGCAGGGCACAGATCGCGGCGGGGGGCAGGGCGTCGGGCACGGGGGGAGCGTAACGAGCGTTCGCCCGCGCCAACCCGGTCGATCGCGCCACACGGGCGGCGCCCGCACGGTTTACCGAAGCCGCAGAGCTTCGCCTGTCCCCCGGGTCGCCGGGGGGCCGAACAGTCCCGACGGCCGGCTGAAATGTTCCACAGGAATCCTGCGCAACTTGATTCATGTCTGATCACACCCCCCCGCCGGACGCGCTCGCCGAGGTGGCGACGCTCGCGGCGAATCTCGATCTGCTCTGGCTGGTCGTCGCCACGGCGCTGGTCGCGTTGATGCAGGCGGGCTTCCTCTGCTTGGAGGCGGGGCTGACGCGGGCGAAGGATTCGATCAATGTGGCGGTGAAGAACACGGCGGACTTCGCCGTCAGCGTGACGCTGTTCTGGCTGGTGGGCTTCGGGGTGATGTTCGGCGCCAGCGCGGGCGGGCTGGTGGGAACCGGAACGCTCGCCCCGTCGCTGACGGACCCGCACACCGCGGCGTTCTTCGTGTTTCAATCCGTGTTCTGCGGGGCGGCGGCGACGATCGTCTCCGGGGCGTGTGCGGGGCGGACGCGATTCCCGGTGTACCTGGCCGTCGCCGCGGCGCTGGGGGCGGTGATCTATCCGCTGTTCGGCCACTGGGCGTGGGGCGGGGCCATTGATTTAGGCGGACCGGGCGGAGGGACGCCCGGGTGGCTGGCGCGGCTGGGGTTCGTGGACTTCGCCGGGTCGACGGTGGTGCACTCGGTGGGCGGGTGGGCGGCGCTGGCGACGATCGCCGCGGTCGGCCCGCGGCGGGGACGGTTCGCGTCGAAGAAGCACGGCGGGGAAGGGCGGGCGCCCCGGCCGTCGAGCCCCACGCTGGCCCACCTGGGCGCCCTGCTGCTATTGGTGGGCTGGTTCGGGTTTAACGCCGGCAGCACGCTGGGGGTGGACGCCGCGGTCGGCACGATCGCGGCGAACACGCTGCTGGCGGCCTGTGCGGGCACGCTGGGGGCGGCGCTGGCGGCGTTCGTCCGGGACCACCGCCGCGCCGTGCGCGCCGGACGCAAGGGCGTCTGGACGGTGGACGCGATCGAATTGTTGAACGGCATGTTGGGCGGGCTGGTGGCGGTGACGGCGGGCTGTGCGCACCTGACCGCCGGCGGATCGCTGATCGCCGGGCTGATCGCCGGGCCGCTGGTGGTGCTGGGCACGCATCTGCTGGCCCGGTGCAAGCTGGACGACGCCGTCGGGGCGATTCCGGTGCACGCCTTCTGCGGGGTGTGGGGCACGCTGGCGGTCGCGCTGCTGGCGCCGGCGGACGCGGTGGCCGCCACCGGGCTCACCCGGGTCGGCTGGCTGGCGGTGCAGGCCATCGGCGTGCTGACCTGTGCGGCGGTCACGCTGGGCACGATCCTCCCGGCGCTGCGGTTGCTGGGCTGCTTCACCCCGCTGCGGGTCACCGCGCACGCGGAGGCGATCGGCCTGAACGCCAGCGAGCACGGCGCCAAAACCGATCTGTGGGAACTGGTGGAGGCGATGGAGCCGCACCGGCGGGGCGAATCGCTGCGGCCGGTGCCGGTCGAGCCGTACTCCGAAACCGCTTCCGTGGCCCAGCAGTACAACCGGGTGCTGCGGGCGTTCGACACGTCCCGCGGCAAAGCCCGGGCCGGCGCCGCCCGCACCAAGGCGATCCTCGCGGGGGCGACCGAGCCGATCGTCGCCGCCGACGCCGCCGGCTGCATCGTGGAGTTCAATCCGGCCGCCGCCCGCGCCTTCAGCCGCTCCCGCGACGCGACGCTGGGCCGCAACCTCGGCGTCCTCTTCCCCCCCGCGGAGCACGCCCGATTGGGCACCGCGCTGCGGAAGGTGATGCGCAGCGGCGTGCGGGCGAAAGGGTCGCTGCGGTTCGAAACCGCCGCCGCTCGGGCCGACGGCACGACCTTCCCCGCGGAGGTCTCCGCCAAGCTGACCGAGGTGGGAACCGTGGGCGCCGCAGGCGCCGGACGGCTTGAACGGATCGGGGGGGAGGTGCTCACCCTGTTCATCCAAGACGTCTCCGCCCGCCGGGAGGCGGAGGTGCGTCGGGAGGCGCAGCTCGCCGCGGAGACCGCGGACAAAGCGAAGTCGCAGTTCCTCGCCCATATTTCGCATGAGATCCGCACGCCGCTCAACGCGATGGTCGGGTTCGCGGATCTGCTGTTGGACGGGGCGGACGCCGACCCGGACGAACGCCGCGATCACCTGGAATCCATCCGCCGCAGCGGGGAGCATCTGACCGGCCTGATCGGCGACGTGCTGGATCTGTCGCGGATCGAATCCGGCCGGGCGGAGGTGACCCGCCGCCGCTGCGAGCCGCACGCGGTGCTCGCGGGGGTGGTCTCCATGCTGCGGATGCGGGCGGGGGAGAAGGGGCTGGCCCTCGATTATCACTGGGCCGGGCCGGTTCCCGAGGCGGTCTGGACGGACACCGGTCGGTTGCGGCAGATCGTGGTGAACCTGCTGGGGAACGCGATCAAGTTCACCGCCCGCGGGACCGTCCGGCTGACGGCGTCGGTGGTCATGCCCGGCCCCGGGGCCGACGCCGCCGCGGCTGATCCCGCCGCCGCCGCGACGCTGCGGATCGCCGTGGCGGACACCGGCGCCGGCGTCGCCCCGGACGATCTGGACCGCATCTTCAAACCGTTCGAACAAACCGTCGCCGGCCAGGCCGCCGGCGGAACCGGGCTGGGGTTGGCGATCAGCCGGGAGTTCGCCGAATTGATGGGCGGGTCGCTGTCCGCGACCAGCGAACCGGGCCGGGGCAGCGTGTTCACGCTGGAGGTCGACGCCGGCCCCGCGGATCGCCTGGCGCTGCACGACGCCCCCGCGAACGCCCCCGCCCCCGGCGATCTCGTCGCCCTGCCGGGTTCCGCCGACGCCGCGCCCGGCGTCGGATCGGGGGACGGTTCCAGCGCCGGCCGCTCCAAGCTGGCCCGGCTGCCGGGCCGCCGCGTGCTGGTGGCGGACGACGGCGAAGCGAACCGCAAACTGTTGGACCTCGCCCTCCGCCGGGCCGGGGCGGAGGTGGTGTGCGTTGCGAACGGCCGGGCCGCGGTCGACGCCGTCTTCCCCCCCGAAGGTTCTCCCCAACGCCCTGCCCACAAGCCGTTCGACGCGGTGTTGATGGACGTGCAGATGCCCGTGATGGACGGGCTGACGGCGACGCGGGAGCTGCGCCGCCGCGGTTACAGCGGCACGGTGCTGGCGGTCACCGCGCAGGCGCTGTCGCAAGACAGCGCCCGTTGCCGGGCCGCCGGCTGCACCGACCACGTCTCCAAACCCGTCGACCTGCGGGCGCTGCTGAGCGGGCTGGCGGAGCGGCTGAATGATCTTTCTTCGACCACAATTCCGCCCGCCGCCTCGCCGCCGGGCTGCACCCCCTCTTCGATCGTGACCACCCCCCGTCAGACGGCCCACAGGAACCCCCGACGCACGCAGGCCCCCGACGGTCGCCCCGACGGTCGCCCCGGCGGTCGCCCCGGCGGTCGCCCTGTCAATCGCCCCGGCGGTCGCCCCGACGACGCCCCGCCGGCGGATTTTGACCCGGACTTGCTGGAACTGCGGGACGAATACCGCGGCGAACTGCACCGGGACGCCGCGGCGCTGCTCGCCGCCCACGCCGCCGCCGGCCCCGTCGCCGCGAACCGGGCGGAGGTGGGTCGGCTGGCCCACAAGCTCGCCGGCAGCGCGGGCACGTTCGGCTTCCCCCGCACCAGCGCCGCCGCGAAGCGATTGGAGGACGCCGCCGACGGCCCGGACGATCTCACCGCGTTGATCGACGCCCTCACCGCGGCCCTGCCGTCGAACGGACCCGTGACCGCGTCACTGGTCCCTGGGTGATTGTGCGACCGCCGCGGTCCGCCGTGGTTTGCGGCCGCCGCGGCGGGACCGCACAATTGGCGAACCTTCACGCCCGTCCACCGCGCCCGACCCCGCCCGATGCTCGCCCAGTTGCGTAGCTATTCCCTGTACGGGATCGACGCGGAACCGGTCGCCGTGGAGGTCGATATCTCCCCCGCGGCGCTGCCGAAGACGACGCTGGTCGGCCTCGCCGAGAACGCCACCCGCGAAAGCACCCACCGCATCGAGCGGGCGCTGGTCAATAGCGGCTATACGCGGCCCGTCGACCGGATCGTCATCGCCCTCTCCCCGGCCGATCTCCCCAAAGACGCCCCCGGGCTGGACCTGCCGATCGCCCTGGGCACCCTCGCCGCCAGCGGACAGTTTCTTTCCGAACGCTTTGAGCAATACGCCGCGGTCGGCGAATTGGGTTTGGACGGCTCGCTGCGGCCGATCCGCGGGGTGCTCAGCATGGCCCTCGCCGCTCGACAGCAGGGGTTGAAGGGCATTCTCGTCCCCGCGGAAACCGCCCGCGAAGCGGCGGTGGTCAACGAATTAGAGACGATCCCGGTCGGGTCTCTCAGCGAAGCGGTCGGCTTTTATACCGGCGAACTCAATATCGACCCGCACCCCTTCCGCTGGGAGGACGCGGTCGCCTCCGACGAGGGCTACGCCGTCGACTATGCCGACGTGAAAGGCCAGGAGTTCGCCAAACGGGCCGTCGTGGTGGCCGCCGCCGGCAGTCATCACTTATTAATGATCGGTCCTCCGGGCACCGGCAAGACGTTATTAGCGTCCCGGCTGGGGACGATTCTGCCGCCGCTCTCCGCGGAGGAAAGCCTGCAAACGACGCGCATCTGGAGCGCGCTCGGCAAGCTGCGGGACGGGCGGAGCCTGATCCTGCAACGCCCGTTTCGCACCCCGCATCACACGATCAGCGAGGCCGGGTTGGTCGGCGGCGGCAGCGTCCCGCGGCCGGGGGAGATTTCGCAGGCGCACAACGGGGTGCTGTTTCTCGACGAACTGCCGGAGTTTAATCGGAAGACGCTGGAAGTGCTCCGCCAGCCGTTAGAAGAAGGCCGGGTGACGATCAGCCGGGCGATCGGCACGCGGGAGTTTCCGGCGAGGTTTATGCTGGTGGCGGCGATGAATCCCACGCCCAGCGGCTACCACGCCGACGACGGCGCCGGCCGCAAGGCGGACAACGCCGCCGCGGTGGAACGCTACCTGTCCAAGATCAGCGGGCCGCTGCTGGACCGGATCGATATTCATTTAGAAGTCCCGCAGGTGCCGTTCCGGGAACTGTCCAATAAAAAGCCGGGCACGAACAGCGCGACGATGCGCACGCAGGTCCTCGCCGCCCGGGACCGTCAGCACGCCCGATTCGAAGCGGACCCGGAAACCCGCGGCGGCGCGATGTTGAACGGCCGGATGAGCGCCCGCCAGATCCGCCGCCACTGCGAACTGGACAGCGACGCCGAGGAGTTACTCAAGGCCGCGATGGAAGAGATGGGCCTCTCCGCCCGCGCCCACGACCGCATTTTGCGCGTCGGCCGCACCATCGCCGACCTCGACGCCGCCGAGCGGATCGGCCCGGGGCACCTCAGCGAGGCGATCAACTACCGGGCGCTGGATCGGAAGTTTTGGTGAAACTCAATACTCATTCGGAGTGATCTTGTGCAGCTTTTCGTACAACACGTGGGCGGGAAGAACGTTGCAAACATTGACGACACCGTTCTGTCGACACGATCAATCGCTGAGGTGCGAGACCGTCTCCCGGCGGACGCCCCGGAACACCCGTTCTTCGAGCCGAGTGGTCTTCTGGAGACCCGGTTTCCGGACGGCCGATTTAACTGCTGGGGAGCTGTGATCAAGGCAAAGGAGCGACAGTTCGACAGGATGGCGGTGGGGGACTTGTTCTTGATCGTGCCGGAGTTGACCGGGGAGCGGGGCGGCGTGCGGCAACTCGGCATTCTACGGGCTATCTGCCGGGAGCCTGCCCATGCGGCCTCCGCTGTGCTTTGGCCGCGAGCTGAGGAAGGCAAACTCTACCCGTACCTCTTCTTTTTCGAGACGGAGATCGGCTATCTGTCTTGGTCAGTCTTCCAGCAGGAAGTCGGATACAAATCCGGATATAATCCGCGTGGCAACCTCTTTCGCCTCGCTGATGGGAAACTGGACCGATTCGGCGGGGTCAACGGTTATCTTTCTCACCTTCGTGAGCGGGGTGGGTTCCGTCCGCTCCAAGAGGATCGGGAGCAATTGGACGACGAAGTGTCGGCCGACGGAAAGCGGCGGCTGCTCGCGGAGATTGCGATTAGACAGGGGCAGGCGGCATTCCGAGATCGTTTGCTCGTCGCTTATGAATGTCGTTGCGCAATAAGTGGGTGCGATGTTCCAGAAGCCTTGGAAGCAGCGCACGTGATACCGTACGGAGGGCCTTCCACCAATCGACTCGATAATGGCCTGCTGCTGCGGGCTGATGTTCACACCCTTTTCGATTTAGATCTGCTGGGCATTGATCCGAAGGACAGTCGGGTTTACTTGTCGGAGAAGTTATGCGGCACGCAGTACGAAGAATTCCGAGGCGTGATCGCTTCCCTCCCGGTTAATGTCGCAGAACGACCGGACCGGGGGCCGCTGTCAGAGAAGCTTCGTCGCGTCATCAATGGGGCACCCGCAGAGGAAACAATCTAACAAGTTCCAGATTAGTGCGTCCGGCGGCTATCTCTAGCGCCGGGCGCCATGCTCTCACGGCCCGGGAGCGGCAGCGGACGGGGCGGGTGAGCATGCAGGGCGGCGTTGATTTTTGAGCGAAGTCGCACGCCGCTCGCATGCTCGCCCCGGCCGACTGCGCTTCGCTCCGCCGGCCGGTCAGAGCACGGTACACTGCGAAAGATTCCGCTTCGACGACTCTGCCCGCGCCGCATGAGCCTGCACGACCCCGCCGGCCTCGTCGAAGCCGTGAAAGGGGCCGGGTTCTCGGATGACTATTCAATCCACGGGCCGCGGCATTGGGCGCGGGTGGAGCGGAACGGGTTGTATTGCGCCCGGGCCTGCGGGGCTGACGAGGGCGGGGGCGACGAGGAGGTCGTCACGCTGTTCGCCCTCTTTCACGACTGCCGGCGGATGAACGACGGGCACGACCCGGACCACGGCCGCCGGGGAGGCGAGTTCGCCGAGTCGCGACACGGCCGGTTTTTCGAACTGGAGCCGCATCGCTTGCGGACGCTGGTCCTCGCCTGCACGCACCACACCGGCGGGGACACGTCTGACGAGCCGACGATCGGTTCCTGTTGGGACGGCGACCGGCTCGACCTGATCCGACTCGGAATTGAGGCGAGCCCCCGCTACATGTCGACATCGGCCGGCCTCGAAATCGCCAGAACCGGGAACCGGGACGGACTGGCGCGAATCGCTCCCCGGGCGCTGTGACCGGCGCGAAGTCGAACGGCTGGGCGGCGTGCCTTCAGTCCGTCGCGGAGCGAAGGACCGTCGGCCTGCTGGAACGACCTTCGGACGCTTGCCTCCAAGGCCGTACGCCGCCTTCCAGGCCGACGCCTCTCCGCGGACGCTGCGAGCCGAAGGCATGCACCCCGCCGCTCCGTCGGGCTCAAGTTCGGTCTGTTGATCGTTTGAGCGGGAACGGGCGGGCGGCGCCTGCCGTGCTCGCGGCGATGCGAATCGCTGGCGGGCGGAGTGGATCGCCTCGGCCGCAGCCGGTACGAATTCACGGTCGTTTCCCCGAATCGCTCCGACCGGCCAACGTTGATGTCCCGTCGACTGCTCGCCCCGTTCCTGACCGTCTTCTTTGGGGGGGCGATCTCCCTCGCCTGCGGGTGCGCCCCGGAAGAGGCGGACGCCGCCGCCGTGACGCCCTCCGAGGTCGACGAATCGGACGTCCCGCCGCCGCCCGGCGACGTGTGATCGTCCGGCGGATCCCGTCGACCGGCATATCGACCGGCATATTCTAAGGAACCGGCGGCCCCCCGGCGAACGGGGAGCCGCCGATCTGGCGAGTTCGGTGAATTCCGCCGCGGCGTCTCCACATATCGCCGGACCGGCGAGGGGCCGGCCCGGCGAGGCGGGGGTTTATGACCCGGTATTGAGGGCGGGGCTCTGCCGAACCCCGTGCCCTCCCGCGTCGGCGGCTCGTCGTTTCAAGCCGGGACGGGAGAGCAGGGTCGCGGATCGACCGGTTCAGAAATCGTCGGCGACTTCGCCGCCGGCGCGGGAGCCTAACGCGCCCCAGGTGCCGTAAGGGCTGCGACCGCTGGTCACGGCGGCGCGGCTGGTGATATCAGCGGTGTCGGCGCTGATGGTTTCGGAAATCGATTTCACGCTGCCGTCGACCATCACCACCTGGACGACGCCGGAGTGGTAGGAGCCGGCGCTATGAATCCCCGCTTCGGTATCGAGTGAGGGCTTCGCCTGCCGGTTGGTGCCGTCGCCTGTGCAACTCGGTCCGTTGGGGGGCAGAATTGTATTGAAGGCGCCGAACTGATATTCCATCGAGCACCAGGCGTCCCCGCGGGTGTCGGAGAACGTGCCGCTGTCCGGCGAGGCCTTATAATACCCGGGATTGGCGTCGTTCCTGGCCGCCGTCACGCACGCATCCGGGTCGGCATAGGGGGGCGAGCCGCCCAGGGAGGAGACGTTGTGCAGGAACCCGCCTTGGTAGGAGCGGTCGACGCCCTTGCGGCCGATTTCGCCGAACAGCATCGTGTTCACAGTCCCGTCCCGGGCGTCACGTAACCCAAGGGAGCGGCCCCAGGACCACATTCCGCGGGCTTGGCCGAGGTTAGGGCTCGCGCACTGGGCGGTGTCTCCGCCGCAGTACGCATAATTCGTATCGCCCAGTTCGTTGTCGCCCGGCATCGGGGCGGAATCGCTGGGGCAGATCAGCGTCGCGATGGTGGTCTCGAAAGGGGTATAGCCTTCGTTGTCCTTCGCATAGTCGGTGCCGGCGATCCCGAAGGCGGGGAACCCGTCGAACGGCTTGCTGACCTGTCCCCACAGCGCCGTCTGGTCCAGGTACGGCAGCATACCGACGAACGGTCCCAGCAACCCGGCCCCCTGCCTTTGGCTGGAACCGTCGCGGAAGTCCGCCCCGAGGCCGCACATCGGGAACGCTTTCCAAGTGCTGTGATAGTTGTGCGCCGCGAGCCCGATCTGCTTGAGGTTGTTCTGACACTGCGCCTTGCGGGCCGCTTCGCGGGCCTGCTGGACGGCGGGGAGCAGCAGGCTGACCAGGATCGCGATGATCGCGATGACCACCAGGAGCTCTATTAATGTGAACCCGGACCGGGTTCGGACGTGACGGGGGGGCGACTTGGTGGATGGGGGGTTGACCGGCCGCGGAACGCAGAAAGCGAACTTGCGAGCGGGAAGGAGCGGGATGGAACCGCCTGAAACATCGCGGCGGGAGAATCCCGGCCGGTGAAGACGCCTCAGTGAATGTCAGGATACCCGCTGCCGCCGTTCACGCAAGGGGCGGCCGATGCGAAGGTCGCGCGGGTCGAGACGCCCGCCGCCCGCCCGGGAGAGCCCCGGGCGGGCGGCGACTGGTTGGTGAACAGCAGTTTGACGAACGGCAATTGATCCGCAGCGGACCCGGTGCAGTCGGTTCAGAAGTCGTCTTCTACTTCGCCGCCGGCGCGGGTGGCCAACGCCCCCCAGGTGCCGTAGTTACTGCGGCCGCTGGCGGCCGGGGCGGGCAGGGAGCCGGTCCCCGTTTGGGCGTTGATCGTCTCGGAGATGCTTTTGACGGAGCCGTCGACCATCACCACCTGCACGATGCCGGAGTGATAGCTGCCGGCGGAGAGCAGCATGAAGTTATTGTTCTCGCCGGGGCTGCCCTGCCGCCCGTTGTTGTCCCGGGCGCAGCTGGGGCCGTTGGGGGGCAGGACGGCGGCGAAGCCGGTGTATTGTCCCTCCACGGAGTACCACGCCTGACCGCGGGTTCCGAACCATCGGTTGAAGGTGCCGCTGCCGTCGGCCGGATAGAAGCCGGGGTTGTCCGCGTTTTGAGTCTCCGCCACGCAAGTCGCGGGGTCGGGGCGGGCGCCGTTGGAGCTGGCGCCCATCAACCCCGCCTGATACTCGCGGCCGCCGGAGCCCCGGCCGATTTCCCCGAACAGCATGGTGTTCACCGTGCCGTCGCGGGCGTCCCGCAGGCCCATGGAGCGGCCCCAGGACCACATCCCGCGGGCCACGCCGAGGTCGTTGGAATGGCAGTCGACATTGTCGCCGACGTTCATTGCATAATTCGTTTGCCCCGGGGCCGTCCCGTTGTCCGTGGGGGCGGAGTCCGACGGGCAGATCAGCACGGGCGGTTGATACCGCCACGGCCGGTATCCCCGCGACCCGTCGTTGTGATCCTGGGAGAAATCGGAGTCGTCCAGCCCGAACGCCGGCTTGCCGTCCAACGGCTTGCTCATCTCGTTCCACAGCGCCGTCTCGTCCAGTTGGGGCATCATCCCCACGAACGGGCTAAGCCGACCCCACCCGGGGGATTCATCCGGCTTCCCGGTGCCGGCGATCGGGAACGCCTTCCAGGTGCTGTGATAGTTATGCGCCGCCAGCCCGAGTTGTTTGAGGTTGTTCTGGCACTGACTTTTCCGGGCCGCTTCGCGGGCCTGCTGGACGGCGGGGAGCAGCAGGCTCACCAGGATCGCGATGATCGCGATGACCACCAGGAGCTCTATTAATGTGAACCCGGACCGGCGGCGGGGCGGGGCGGGTGACTTGATGAGCATGGGAAGCGTTTCTTGGAGGAGACCCGAACCCGGACGGGTCGAGACATCGGCGGCGAAGTGAGAGCCGAGCCGAGTCGGGAGAACCCCGCTTCAGACGGATCGGCAATTCCTGATCCTACCAAGTCTGTGCCGCGTCGCAAGACGAGATTCGCCGATCGCATCCCATGCTCGTGATGCGGTTCGACGATTAAATTGGTACTGGCTTGGTACTGGAAGGGGGAGGCGGGCGCACGAAAACGCCGCCGGATCGGTCGAGACCGATCCGGCGGCGCCGGACTGTGCTGCGGTGGCTGGGGACGGAACGCCCGGCGTCCCGTCAGGGGGCGCCGGTTCAGAAGGCGCCGGCGTCGCGGGTGGGCTGATCCATGTTCAGCACCGGGGCGTCCCAGGTGGGGGCCGCGGGGAGCACGGCCCGGCCGGCGAGATCGTCCAGGTCCGGCAGGTCCGGGATCTCCGGCGGCAGCGGGGCGGGCGGTTCGGGGGTCCCCGTGGGGTTCTCCGTCGCCGGCGTGGTCGGGGGATCGACCGGGGCGACGTTCGTGGGCGTCTCCGGGGCGGCTCCGTTCGGCAGTTCGGGCACGGCGGGCGGGTCGGTCACGTCCAGCGGCTCCGGCGCCGGGGCGGGCACGGGGCCGAACCCGTCGCCGGTCTCGCCGTCGGTCGGGGGGGCGGGGGCGGGCGGGGCGGCCTGTTCGCGGGGGCCGTCGGCCCGTTCGCCGGTGACGTTCACGCCGCCGGGGGTCGGGCACATCGCCGCATATCGCACCTGGGTCGGGCAGGCTTTGGCGTCCGGCCCGCAGCCCCACTGGGGGTGGCAGCGGCACAGTTCGCAGCCTTTATCGCAGCCGAGGAACTCCCGCACGTTGTCCTGGCAGCCGCGGCTGGGCACGAAGATCCGGTCGCCCGGCAAGATCTGATAGTTCGTCGTGCTGTCCCCGGACTGCACCAGGTGGTCGTAGCAGACCGGCAGCACGGTGCGGCAGTCCGCGGGAACCGACGGGCGGGAGAGGATGATGTCGCACTTCTTCGCCCCGTCGGTCAGTCCGCCGGCGGTGAGGATCGCGTCCAGCACCGTCTCCCGGCCGGCGAGTTGATACACGCCGGGGCTTTCGACGGCGCCCAACACATAGTACACGCTGCCGTTCGGATCGATCAGGCGGACGTTGACTTCAACGCCGCTGGGGTCTTCGGCGATGGCCTCGGCGAGTTGTTCGTCGCGGGCGGCGACGCGGTTCACGCGCTCCGCGACCAACGCTTCCAGTTCGTCGATGCTCATCCCCGCGACCGCCACCCGGCCGAAGCGGCCGAGGTCGATCGTGCCGTCCGGCTGGACGGTTTGATCGGCGGGGAACCGCAGCGGGGTGTCGAACCGGGCGGGCTCGACCAGCACGGTATCGCCCGGCGCGAGGCGGTAGGTGGGCAGCAGGGTTTTGGAGAACTCCCGCGGCACCTGGGCCGGCTGGGGCACGCTGCGGCGGGCCATGTCCGCCTGGGGGGTGAGGGCGTCGGCCCGGCCGAACGCCCCGCCGCCGGCGCACCCGATCGAGGCGCCGCACACCGCGACAGCCAGCGCCGCGAACGTCCACGCCCGAGCCGCCGCAGCCATGCGGGCGGCGGTCGCACGCACGACGGGGGAAAGGGCGGGGGAAAGGTCAGGCCGGTGCAGACGGCCCGGGCGAGCAAGTGGCGTCCGTGCCATGATTACCGCGGGGAGGGGAGAACTGTGGAGCGCCGGCCAAAGGTCCGGCAGTTGTCAATTGGAATCGGCCGGTTCGGTCCGCTTTCCCCACCTCGGTCGAGGTCCGGCGCCGGATGGGGCGACGGCGACCGGCCGCCGGGCCGGTTGGGCAAGTTGGGGGAGACGCCGGTGGGGCCGGTTGCAGGGGCCGGCGGAGGGGCCGGCGAAAGGGCCGGTGGCGGGGGAATCGCTCTGGGAAGAAGGCCCGCCGCGGTGTTATGAGGTGGGCGCCGGCGTCCCTCCCCCTGTGCCGGCGGCGGGCGACTTTCCCGGCTGCCCCGACGCGCGCGGCCGACTTCGGACTATTGTGTGCCTGACGCCTCGGTACGCTGGGGCGGCGACGAAGTCCCCCGCGCACCCCGGAATCGCTTCCCCGTTCTTCCTCACCCCACCCTCGGGCGCGGGTCGATCCTTCCGGCGAACCAGCGCCGCCCGCCGCGACCCCCTTCATGTCCACGACGCGTCCCTCCCCGCCGTCGCTCGGCCCGTCGTCCCCCGACGCGTCGCGCGGCCCGTCGTCCCCCGTCCCGTCCCCCGACCCGTCGCACGGGATTCGGCCGGGCGCCGGGCGGCCGGTCGCGGACGGCGTGGATGCGGATCAACCGTGCCGGTGGTGCGGGGCGTGGTGGATGGTCCCGGCGTTGGTCCTGCTGGCGATCGCTCCGCGGGCGGGCTTGGCGGCGCGGCTGGAGGCGGTCTGCCGCGACGCGCACTTCTATCAGATGCTGTCCGGCCGGATGCGCTCCGGCGACGTGGCCGGGGCGTTCGAGCAACTCGGCTTGAACCTGTACGTCGGCCTGACGGCGTTGCTGGGGAGCTTCGGCGAGGCGCTGGGCATGGGGCCGGTCAGCGTGGCGCTGGCGTGGGGCGTGGTCGCGGGCGGGCTGACGGTCGTGCCGCTGTTCGATTGGCTCAAACGCCAGTTCGGCCCCGGCGTGGCGGTGGCCGGGACGGCGGCGTTCGCCGTGCACCCGACCTTCATCGAGATCGGCGTCGAACCGATCCGCGACGGCACCTTCTGGCTGTTGGCGTGCTGCGCCTCGCCGCCGCCTGGCGGGCGACCGAATCGCGAGCCGGCGCCTTCCCGGATCCATTGACCCCGGATCCATTGTCCCCGGATCCATTGACCCCGGATTCATTGACCGAAACAGGCGAGCCGGCGCTCGCCCCCCATGAGGCCCGCGTCGGCTGGTTCCTGCTCGCCGGGGTGGCGACGACCGCGGCGGTGCTGACCCGCACCGAAGGTTGGTTGCTGTTCGTCCCGTTGGCGTCGTGGACGGCGCTGGCGGCGACCCGTCGGCCGACCGATCGCAAGGCGCTGCTGGGCGGGGCGGCGGCGTCGCTGGCGACCCTGCCGGCGATCCTGATCGCGGTGAACCTCACCCTGTTGCACGACCACCCCACCTGGGAGTGGGGCCGGCTGAACGTGCTGAAAAGCATGGCCGAATGGACGTGGTCCGCCGTCGCCGGACCCGCCGCCCCGCTGGCTGAAGGGGCGACCGCCCCGCTTGTGGAAGGCGTCGCGGCTCCGCCGACCGGCGGGGCCGCCCCCGCGGTCGCGGCGACGGTCGACCCGGCCGTTCCGCCGGCTGAACCGGCCACCCCGCTCCTCGATCCGACGGTTCCGCCCGCCGACGGGACGGCGGGGCTGGGAAAGGACGATCAGGAGGTCCCCCCGCCGCTGTCTCTGATCTACGCGGAGGGGATACTCGGGGCGTATAAACCGGCGCTGCTGATCATCTGCGGGCTGGGGCTGGTCACGTATTGGCGCCGGTTGACCCGGGCGGATGCGTGGCCGCTGTGGATCATCGCCTCGGCGGTGATGGTCAGCGTGCTCCAACGCCTGTTGCAGTTCGGGGAGATCAACGGGCGGTATTTCCTGTTCCCCGCGCTATTGGCGACGCCCATCGCCGGGCTCGTGTTGAACGGGGCCGCCCGCTGGGCCGCGGCGTCGCTCCGCACCGAGGAAGCCTCGCCGGAGGACCCGTCGCGGATGGATCGGTGGTGGCGGCCGGCGCTGGTGGGCGGGGCGATGGCGCTGCTGGCCGGGCTGCACATCGCGGACGGGTTGCAGGCGTCGCATCCCCGCCGCGGCGCCGAACGTCGGGCCGCCGCGGGCCTGCACGAACGGTTGGATCGGATGCTCGCGGAGGGCGTCGCGGACGGCGCCCAGGGGGCGGACGGGGCGGCGGTCGTCCCGCGGGTTTGGGGCGTGGGGGCGGCGTCGCATCTGGCAAAAGAGGTGGCGAAGGCGTCGGGCGGAGAGGTGCGGACGTCGTTCGACGGGTTCACCATTGAGGAGGCGGTCGCGGCGCGGCCGGACCTGATCGTGCTGCCCCGCCGCTCCGGACGGGCGTTCGATTACGAATTCACCGCGTCCGCATGGACCGCCGCCGGCTTCCGGGCTTTGATACCGCCCGACGACGCCGACGAACGGGCCGTCTGGGAGAAGCTCGTCGCCCTTGTGCCCCCCGACGTGCCCCCCGTCGATCCGGCCCCCGTCGATCCGGCCCCCGTCGATCCGGCGCTCGTCGATCCAGCCCCCGTCGGCCGGTCCCCCGACCCGGCTCTCGACGGCCGGCCTGACGCCCGGCGGACCCGAAACCTCCGCGGCCCGAACGTCGCCGACGCGCCCCCCGCCCGCCCACATCACTAGCCCACATCACTAGGAGGCGAGACCCATGCCGTTCGCCCCGCTGTTGCTGGCGCTTCCGCCCGCGTCCGGTCCGCCGTGGACGGACGCGGGGGTGTGGGCCGTGCTGTTCGCGGTGACGGCGTTGGCGGCGGCGGCGGCGGGGGCGATGCGATGGTTGGCCCCGCGGTGCGGGGCCGTCGACGCCCCCGACGGGGACCGCAAACGGCACCGCAAGATCACCCCGCTGTGGGGCGGCGTCGCGGTGATGACGGCGTTCGTCGCCGGCGTCGGCCTGATCGACGCGCTGGGCCTGCGCGGCCCGCGCCGGACGGCCCGTCGCGACAGGTCGTCGGGCTGATCCTCACCGCGGTGGCGTTCTGCCTGGTCGGCGCCTGGGACGACCGCCGCCCGATCCGGCGCGGGACAAAGCTGGCCGGGATGTTCCTCGCGGCGCTGCCGTTCGCGCTGCTCGGGCCGCCGGTGGCCCAATTGGAACTGCTGGGGTTCGTCGCCCAGTTCTCCGAGTGGGGAACGTGGGGGCGGGTCGCGGGGGGGGCGTTCACGGTGGTCTGGTTGGTCGGCTGGGCGAACGTCGTGAACCTCTCCGACGGGCTCGACGGGCTGGCGACCGGCGGGGGGATCATCGTGTCCGTCGCGATCGCGGTGCACGGCGGATTGGTCGGGCAGTGGGGGGTCTCCGCGTTGGCGCTAACGTTCGCCGCCGCGGCGCTGGGCTTCTTTCCCCACAACATGCCGACCCGGCGGGCGAAGATTTTCCTGGGCGACTCCGGCAGCCTGCCGATGGGCGCCTGCCTGGGCATGCTGAGCCTGTGGATCGAAAGCAAAACCTTCAGCGGCGTGACCGCCGTGGGCGTGCTGGCCGCCGGCGCCGTCAGCGGCTGGGACGTGTTCGCCGCGATGGCCCGCCGCAAGCTGACGCGGCCAGAGCATCGCCGCCGCGGACCGCCACCACCTGCACCACCGCCTCCAGGATCGCGGGCTGAGCGTGCGCCGCACGCTGGCGCTGATCCTGGGGATGACCGCCCTCACCGCGACCGCCGGCGTGCTCGGGGCCCATTGCTGCGAACGCCGTACCTCGCCCCGGCGGTCTGCGTGGCCCTGTTCGCAGCCCTGGCCTGCTTTCGCGTGTTCGGCCACCACGAAGCGGTCCTGCTGGGCACCTGGGCCGGCGACGCCTGGAAGAAGCGACCCGTCCGCCGCGTGCGGGGGGCGCGTCGACGCCCCACGGAAGACCCGCCCCCCGCCGACGGTTCCCCCGCCGACGGTCCCCCCGCCGACGTGTCCGACGCCGAGCCCGCCCGTCGCGCCGCCTGACCGACATCCTGCGGGACGGAGCCCCCGAAGCGTTGCGGCCTGTTGCGGGCCGGGCGGCGGGAGGGCAGGATTGGGGCTCCCCCGATCCCCCTCCCCCACGACGGCGTTCCCGATGGGCCTGTTTCGACCGACTCCGCGGCGAACTCGTCGACATTATTGAATGGGTCGACGACGACCGCCACACCCTCGTGTGGCGCTTCCCGCGGTATCGCAACGAGATTAAAAACGGCGCCCAACTGATCGTCCGCCCCGGGCAGACGGCGGTGTTCGTCTCCAACGGCCGTTTGGCCGACGTGTTCGAACCCGGGCACTACACCCTGGAAACCGACAACCTGCCCCTGCTCAGCAGCTTGCAGGGCTGGAAGCACGGGTTCGAAAGCCCGTTTAAAAGCGAGGTCTATTTCGTCTCGACCCGCACCGTCAGCGAATTGAAGTGGGGCACGCCGAACCCGATCATGCTCCGCGACGAGGACTTCGGTCCGATCCGTTTGCGGGCGTTCGGCACGTACACGCTGCGGGCGCTGGACCCGCAAATCTTATTAAAGGAGCTGGTCGGCACGGATGCCGCCCTGGAGAGCGGCGAGATCACGGAGTTGATGCGCGGCGTGGTCGTCAGCGCCTTCGCCGACCTCATCGGCGAATCCAAGATCGCCGCGCTGGATCTGGCGGCGAATTATCGAGAACTCGGCGACGACCTCGCCCGGCTGGTGAACGAGCGCATCGACGACGAATACGGCCTTGAAGTGCCGCAATTGTATATCATTAACGTCTCGCTGCCCGAAAGCGTGGAAAAGGCGCTCGACGCCCGCAGCAGCATGGGGGTGATCGGCGATTTGGGCCGCTATCAGCAGTTCCAATTGGGCAACGCCCTGGGCCAGCCCGGCGGCCCCGGCGGATCGATGGGCGAGGGGTTAGGAATGGGCCTGGGCTTCCAGATGGCGAACCAAATGGCGAAGGGAACGTCCCAGACGGCCCCCGCCCAAGCCGGAGGCACGCTTCCGAGCCCGCCGCCGCTGCCGACCGCGGCGATGTGGTACGTCGCCGCGAACGGCCAGCAGAAGGGCCCGCTGCCGCAGGATCAATTGGCCCACGCCGTGCGGGCCGGCCAGGTCGGCCCGGACGCGCTGGTGTGGACCGCGGGAATGCCGGTGTGGGAATCGGTCCGCCGCACCCCGGCGTTCGCCAACCAACTCGGCAGCGTCCCGCCGCCGCTGCCGGGGGGGTGAGATTTGTGTATACTGTGGCCCCGCACAGAGGAACCGCACCATGTTCACCTATAAAGCCGCTTACAAATATGTGGAGGACGGCTGGGTCTTCGGCCAGGTGCTGGACTTCCCGGGGGCGATCTCCCAGGGGCGGGATCTGAACGACGCGCGAGAGATGCTCGCCGGCGCCTTGGCCGGCGTGGCCGAGACTTTGGCGCTTCGCGGTCAGCCGCTCCCGCTGCCGGACCCGACCGCCGAACCCGACCAGGAGATGGACCGGGAGGAGGACATCCACCTTGCCCTGACCGCAGGATGCCGCCTGTCGATCGACTCCCGGCCGCTGTCGGGGGCCGCGGTTTTGCCGGACCGTGCCGCGGTCCGTGAGGGCGATCCCGTCCGGGCGGCGGCGTGAAGCGGGTCGATCTCGAGAAGCATCTTCGATCTCACGGGTGTGAGTACCTACGCGACGGGGGCAACCACCCGATCTGGTGGAACCCTGCCACCGGGGCGATTACGGCGATCCCGCCGCACCGCGAGATCGACACGTACACCGCCCGGGGCGCCTGCAAGCAACTCGGCATCCCGTCTCCGTCGTTCCGTTAGCTCCGAGGGCGATGTCGGCAATGTACGGTCCCGGGGGGACGAGCCCCCCGGCTCACAGCCCGCTTCACAACGCCGCCTGAATGCGCCCCAGCGCCGCCTCCACGTTCTCCCGGCTGTTGAACGCGCTCAATCGAAAATACCCCTCGCCCGCGGCGCCGAAGCCGGCGCCGGGGGTGCCGACCACGCCGGCGTCCGTTAATAATCGATCAAAGAACGCCCAACTGGCGCTGCCTTCCGCGGGAGCCGGGCCGGGCGTTTTGAGCCAAACGTACGGGGCGTTCACCCCGCCGTGCACCTCCATGTCCAGCGCCGCGAGCCCTTCGCGGATCAACCGGGCGTTCTCCATATAGAAGTCGACGAGTTCGCCGGTTTGCTTCAGTCCGGTCTCGCTATACACCGCCGCGGCGCCGCGTTGCACGATATAGCTGACGCCGTTGAACTTGGTGCTCTGTCGGCGGTCCCACAGCTTGCCCAGCGGGATCGTCGTGCCGTCGGACGCCGTGCCCGTCACGCCCGCGGGCACGACGGTGAAGGCGCACCGCACGCCGGTGAAGCCGGCGTTCTTGCTAAAGCTGCGGAACTCCACGGCGCACTCGCGGCCCCCGTCGATCTCATAGATACTGCGGGGGATCGCCGGGTCGGTGACGAACGCCGCGTACGCCGCGTCGAACAGCAATAAACTCCCGTGCCGCTGCGCGTAAGCGACCCACTCTGCCAGATACTCTTTCGAAGCGACGGCGCCCGTGGGGTTGTTCGGGTAGCAAAGATACACCACGTCCGCCTTCGCCTCGGGGACGGCGGGTTGAAAATCGTTGTCCGCGGTCGCTTCCAAGTACATCAACCCCTCATAGCGCCCGTTCTGGTCCGCCGGCCCGGCGTTGCCGGCCATCACGTTCGTGTCGACGTACACCGGATAAACCGGGTCCGCGACCGCGATTTTGTTCGCCCCGTTCGCGGCGAGAATGTCGAGCATATTCCCGCAGTCGCATTTCGAGCCGTCGGAGATGAAGATCTCGTCCGGGGAGATATTCAGTCCTTTGAAGTCATGGGCGGCGATCGCTTCCCGCAGGAACGGATAACCCTTTTCCGGGCCGTAGCCGCGGAAGGTGTCGCGGTCGCCCAGTTCGTCGATCGCGGCGTGCATCGCCTCCCGCACGGCCAGCGGCAGCGGCTCGGTCACGTCGCCGATGCCTAGTTTGATCAGCGGCCGATCCGGGTTCGCTTCTTGAAAGGCCCGCACCCGCCGGCCGATCTCCGGGAACAGGTAGCCGGCTTTGAGCAGGCGGAAGTGATCGTTGACGCGGGGCATGCGGGATGTCGGAAGTGGGAGATCGGATGTCGGAAGTGACGAACGCGCTGTGCGATTCGCTCCCCCCAAGCCGACGACTTGTCGTCGGGCGCCGCCATCATCGGGCTTCCGGCGGCAGGCTCAACGCCCGCGGGCGGGCGTTGAGCCAGAAGGGCGGCGGTTCCCCCGCCGGGTCCAACCGCCCGTCTCGGACGAAGACGGAGAACAGCGTTTCCCGGTTCCGGGACCGCTGCCAACGGGACGGGACCGCTTTCACGTCCACCGTCCCGGCGTGCCACACCCCGCCCGCGGCGCTGCGGCGGATCGACTCCGCCAGCAGCACGCCTGCCGCCGCACGTCCGCCCTGCGGCAGCGGAACGCCCAACTCGTCCAAGGCCTCCGCCTCGTAGCCTCGGTCGTTCATCACCATTTGTCCGGAGCGACGCATTATCTGCAAGGAGCCCTCGAACTTCTCCAACGGGTCCGGCTCCTTGTTGCTGGTGCTGATGACGAGGTCGATGAGGGGGGCGAACTCTCCCGGCCACACCTTCCGCGGCGGAGCGGGGTTGGCCGGCGTCGGGATCTCTTGGTCGAGCACGCCGACCCACGCCTTCGGCACGCCCCCCGCGTACACCGCCCACCCCGGCCACACGTCCCAGTACCCGCTGCGGGTGCCGAACGGCAGCAGCACGGCCGCGGCGATGAATAACGCCGCGGGCGCAGACCGCGGACCCGCGGACCGCACCGTCGCCCACAGCGGCACGCGATCCCCCCGCGGCTCCGGCCAGAACAGGATGAACTCATGGGCGAGGAAGAACCCGTTCCACAGCAGCACGCCCCAGCTTTGATCGAGGTTCCACAGCGTCGCCGTCACGGACAGATGCATGAACGCCGCCGCGACCAGCCCGACCCGCCGCAGCCCCGGCACGGCCAGCAGCACGCTGAGGGCCAGCTCCCACGCCGGCGCCGCGAACGCCGCGGCGGAGATCAGCTTCGGGTCGAACCCCTCCGCGTCCACGCCGAACAGCCCCAGAAAGCCGCCGATCAACCACGTCCCCGGCCCCTCCGCAAACGCGAGATCCAGCTTGGACAGCCCGGAATGAAAGAGGATCCCCACCGCGAGAACCCGCGCCAGCGACACCGCCGCCCGATCGCCGGTCGCCGTCCGCGGGCACAGGCTCAACACCGCCCCGAGCAACAGGAACTGATACGCCCAGACTTGAATGCGGATTTGATTGAGGGCCAGGGCGAACGCGAGGGACGCGGTGAACAGGGCGGGGGCAGCCGGGAGAAGCTTCAAGACCAAGACCTCAAGAACCAAAGACGGCCGGGACCGGTGCGCGGCGTTCGCTCCCGGATCGTTTTGGTTCTTGATTTCTTGAGCTTTGGAGCTTCCCCCCAACATCCCCGCCGCCCCCAGCAGGATCCCCGCCAGCGCCGCCCAATCGCACCACGCCGGGGCGGGGATCAGCAGGCCGAACAGCGGCAGTTGGGGGAAGGACTGCGGCGTCGGCGGGAGCCACAGCGGACCCGTCGCGCCGATTAAGATCAGCGCAGCGAGCCCGGTCAGCCGGGCGAGCCAGGAGCGGCGAACGGCGGCGCTCACGCGGCGGTGCGGGAGGCGGTTTCCCGAGCGGTGGGGGCGTCCACCTCCCGGAGGACCGCGTCGAGCAGGTCGTCGGCCCCGCGGGCGCGGGCGCGGGCGGCCTGCCAGAGGCGGCCGCCCAAACTCCCCCGGGCGTCGAACCCGTCAAAGAGCTCTTCCAGCACCGGCTCCGCCGTCCGCGTCAGCAGTTCCACTTCATAAACGTCTTCATAAAACGGCTCCGGGTCGTCGGTCGGCGAGGGCGTCAGGCGGTCGGTCCGGCGGACCTTCAACATGCCGCTTCCCAGAATGGCGACGAAGGCGTCCTCCTGCGGCGTGTCCTCCCAGTCCAACCCGCCCGACTCCGTTCTGGCGAGGGCGTGTTCGGCGAGCGTGCGAAAGCGAGCGTCGTGCGTCGGGCGGGTCATCGCTCGGACTCGGTGAGGCGGTGGAGGCTGCGGGCGTTCAGGCGGTCGATCATATCCGCCGCCCGGCCCGTCGTGCGGTCCGACCGGGGGTCGCGGTGCGTGAGGTCCGTCAGGGAGGCGGCGATTCGTTGCGCCTCACGACGGTTCTCCGCCGAGAGCGTCGGCGACTCGCAGACCGCCCCCAATTCCCCCCGCAGCTGTGCGACGTGGGCGGCCCACGCCGGACGGCTGGAGGTTTCGCTCAGGGCCAACCGGGCGGCGGTGTAAGCCACGGCCAGCCCGCGCACGTCTCCGGCGGTCCGGGTGCGGGCCACCGCCGCGTCCACCTTTTCCTCCGCGGACTTCGCCCGCCGCTCCGCGGACCGCGCGCGGGCTTCGGCCCAGAGGGCGATCGCCACGCCGATCAGGCTCGCGGCGCTGCCGACGGCGCCCAGCCACTCCCACACATTCGCCGGCCCGTTCATCGCAGCCGGACCCCGCCGCCGCCTTGTGAGAGGAACCAGATCGTCCCGACCGCGATCAGCGCCGCCAGGACCGCCAGCGTGATCTTGATCCAGGAATACGGTCGTTCGCCGGTCACGCGGCCGGTGACGGCGTTGACCAACACCTGGTGCGGCTCGTCCCGATACCGATACGCCAGCAGCCAGACCGGCAATAATAAATGCTTGAACGTCACCGCCTCGTGCCGGACCCGCATTGAAGTGATCCGCTGTACGTTCCCGCCGATGCGGCGGCGGACGTCGTGTTCCAATTGCGTGCGCATCCGCCCGTCGGCGATTTGAAACCCAGGTTCTAATTCCACGTCGTAGGTGCGGACCAGGAACCCCGCGAGCAACCGCTGGTCGTAGGGGTTCACCTCCGGTAGCGGCCACGGTTCGAGATCCTCGCTGAGCTTGCGGTTCACCCCGTCGCTGGCGATCACCAGGGTGTCGTCGAAGAACCGCTCGAACGCGCCGCTGGCGGGATACCACCGCGTCCGCCGCACCTGACGCCGGTTTTTGCCGGAGCCGACGGTGACGTAATAATGCTCGCCCCGCTGGCCGGCGTAGCGGGTGTGCGTGAGGGAATCGAACGTCCAATACGGCAGATACACGCCGTTAAACTTGCCCGTCACGCCCCGTTTGCGAAAATCGTTCGGGGCGAACCAGCGGCTGGCGACCCATTCTTTGAGGTTCGCCGCGGCCTGCTTCTCCGGCACGCGAAAGGGCAGCACGCCGTCCAGGGCGATGCGGTTTTTGGCCTGCACCGCGGCGTCGAGTTGCAGCGGCGTGGCGCAGTAGGGGCACTCCGTCCCGGTGACCGTGCCGGCGAACAGCACCGTGCCCCCGCAACTGCGGCACCGCACCTCCCGCATCGCGTCGTACTGGTGCGACTCGGCGTCGACCGAACCGTCGTGCAGCTCCCGCAGGCGGGCCAGCATCGTGCGGAAATCACGTTCCTCGACGGCGGCGTCCGCGGCGGGAACGACCGCTTCCCCCGCCCCGCAGAACGGGCACTTCAGCGTTTGGGAGCCGATATGAAACTGCAACCCGGCGCCGCACGTCGGGCAGGGGAAGGTGCGACCCCGACCGCGGTCGGTCAATTCCCCGGCGAATCGCGTCGACCCGTGCGGCTGATCCTGCGGCGCCGGAACCGGGGGCGGGGCGGCGGGGGGAACCGGGGGCGGGGCGCCGGGGATCGGCGGCGGGGCGGGGGCGTCGCTCATGGAATCCCTCCTAAACTACCGTGGGCGGCCTTGCGCGTCGGCCGTCGCCGGGCCGTCGATCGTCACGTTGGAGGCGAGTTCGCGCACCGGCGGTCGGAGGAACGGGGCCGCCGCGGCGATCGTCGCCAACAGCCCGCCGAACAGCGCCAGCGCGACGTTCTCCGACCCAAGAGAATCCCGGCTGAAGGCGACGATCACCGGCCCCGCCGCGCACGCCGCCACCACGAGCGTCTGCACCGATCCGCGAATCGCCCCCAGCGCCGCGACCCCGAAGAACCGCGGCCACAGCACGTTCATCGTGGCGATCAATAACCCCTGACCGGCCCCCAGCACGCCCAGCGTGCCCCACGCCAGCGCCCGGCCCTGCGTGAGCGTGAGCAGCCCGCACCCGGTCGCCGCCAGCGCTCCGAACAGGCTCAATAAGAATCGCGGCGGCACCCGATCCGCGAGCGCCCCGCCAAGAAACTGCCACGCCGCCATCATCCCGGCGAACACGGTAAAGCAGAACGCGGCGTCCGCCTTGCTCAGGCCCCGCTCTTCCATGATCGTCGTGAGGTAATAAAAGATCGCGGTTCCGATCATCCCCCACGTCGCCTGCACGCCCGCGGCGAACCAGAACGGAAACGTGCGATACGCCTGTGCCGCCGTGAAGGAACGGCGGAACGCCGGTTCCAGCAACGCACCGCCGGTCGGCGACGGCGAATCGGCGTCGACCGACTGAAGATCGACCGGCCCGTCGTCGACCTGCTGGCCCACGTCTGCCGGCCGGTTCCGATAAATGAAGATCAATACCGGCAGCAGGATCGCGGCGTTCGCCAAGCCGAGGAATCGATACCCGTCCCGCCAGCCCAGGCCCGCGAAGGACTCGGTCTCCGCGGCGTGCTCGAACCCGGCGACCACGAATAAAAACGCCGCCGGCAGCACGGCGAACGCGGCGCTCTGGCCGAGCCCCACCAGCCCGCCGGCGAGCCCCAGCCGGCGGTCGAACCACATCGGCGGGGTGTTGGACGCCACCAAACTGAGCGCCCCCTGTCCGAGCGTGCGTAATAAAAAGAACCCCAGCGTGAGCACGACGAGATTTCCCGCCGCAGCGGTTAATAAACACCCGCCGGTCAGGCCGATCACCACGCCGATCGCCACCGCCCGCAGCCCATAGCGATCCGCCAGCCGTCCGACCCACGGCAACGGCGCCGCCGCGGCGAGGGACGCGATCATGTACGCCAGCGACAGCGACGTTTCCTTCACCCCGAGTTCGTCGAGGATGAACGGATTAAACACGCCCACCCCGTACGTCTGCCCGACCCCCGTCCCGGCGTGCAGCAACGCGGCCACCGGCAGCATCAACCAGCCGTAGAACAGCCCGCCGAACCGCCCGCGGCGGGCCGGCGGCGAAGCGGGTTCGTCCGCGGCGTGATCCACGGGGGAAGCGGGGGCGGGCGAAACCGCAACGGCGGGGGGCACGGCGGGCCTCGTGGGGGAAGGCCGGCACGCGGCCGGGAGGGCGGGGGATCGACGGTGCGGGCGACCGACGACGGCGGGACGAGCGATCTTCCACACCCCCCGCCCGTCGGCAACCGCAATTCGCCCGCAGATCCCCCGGGCAGATTCCCCGATCAAAAGCTGTTTCAGAATGGTCCGGCACCAACCCGAAGCGTCAGCGAGTGATCCGGCGTGCGCAGCACGCCGCCCTGCGGCCGACGCCCTCGCTGACGCTTCGGGTCGGTCTTGGAACAGCGTCTCAGGCCGGCGGCTCAGCGATAGGTCCCGTGGCAGTCGGCGCAGGCGGCGGCGGCGCGGTCGACGGCGGCGCGGTAGGCGGGGTAGTCCTTGGACGTGCGGGCGCCGTTCGCCGCGTCGTTGGCGGCGGCGGTCAGGGCGTTCGCCCATTGTTGATAGTCCGGCTCCGAAGCGTTTTCGTACGCCTCGTGGGCGGTGAACCGGCTGAGGGCCGCCAGCGTCGCGGCTTGCCGGCCGAGATCGGCGGCGTTCTCCGCCATCACGTCGGCGTCCGGGGCCTCCTGTTGGAGATATTTTAGAGCCGCGGCCATGCGGTTCATCAAGTCGCCGCGGGGGGCGTCGAGTTGGCGATCGAACTCCGCGACGGCGTTGTCCGGCGGAGGGTTCCCGCCGAGGATCGAGTCCAGCGGATCAAACGAATCCCGGGCGGCGTCGCGGCCCGGGCGACCCCGCGAGCCCGCCGCTTCGCCCACCCGCACCGCCAACGTGCGGACGGCGTCGGCGTGTTGTTTCCAAGGGACGCGGCCGGGGTGATCGGCGGTGATCTGGGCCAGCGCCGCCAGCACCGCCGCATCGCCGGGCAACTCCGCCTGCGCGCGATTGAACGCCGCCACCGTGCTCACCGCCGCGGCCATTCCGTTGCGAACCTGTTTAATCTCGTCCCGCAGATCCTCCGCGGAGATCACCGCCCCCCAACCGCCCGGGTCGTCGCCGGTTCCTTCGTCCGGCTCCCCCCCGCCGCCCATGCTCATCATCGGGGCGCCGTCGGGTCCGGCGGGCGCCGTCGTTCCGGGCGCCGTCGTTCCGGGCGCCATTGTTCCGGGCGCCGTGGCGGTCGGCATCGCCCCGCGGCTCCCGCCCATGCCGGAGCCGATGCCGGCGAGCAGATTGCGCGGCCCAGCGGTCGACGCCGCCACCGTCGCCCCGCCGCCGGACCGCTCCGGGGCGGTGGCGAAGGCGTCGTAGGGGATCGTTTTGTTCAACCACTTCCGCCCCGCCGGGTCTGTGAAGGGGGCGAAGCGGCCGGCGTCCGCCGCGGACTCGGCCGTGGCGGTCGCGGGGTCGGCGGCGGCGCCGTCGGCGGCTTCGGTGGGCGGAGCGGGGTCGGAGCCGCCGCACCCGCTCGCCCCGGCGACGCACAGCGCCCCGGCGATCACCGCGACCTGTGCGGTTGCGACTCGGATGACTGCACGGCGAACGACAGTTCGGCCGGCGACCGTCCGGGACTCGGGCGAGACCCGGGGCGACGGCCCGGACGGGGAGGGGAGGAACTTCATGGGAACAGTCTCCCGGCCGGCCGAATCCGCGACAACCCCGTGTCGGTTCGCGTCAACCGCATCCGCCGGCGCCGCCCGTCGCGGGCCGACACGGATCGGCGGGACCGCGGGCGGATGGAACGGCGCGGCCGTCGGGGCGCGGGTAGGCTGAATGACGGTGCGGTTCATCGCCGCCCGGCCCGTTTCCGTCCGACCCCGTCCCCCCGCGAGACGTCCCGCATGTCGCCTGACCTCTTCCCCGCCCGCCGCCGGGCCGGGGTCGCCCTCGCGGCGGCCGGTTTGCTGTCGCTGTCCGGGTTCGCCCCCGCCGGCCCGCCCTCCCTCGCCGCCCCGTCTGCGAATGGGGCGAACGTCGACGTGTACGCGATCCCGGGCTTAGCGGCTCCCGGAGCGGCGCCGCCGACTGCGAACCCCTTGGCACTGGACGCTCCCGCGGCGTTGAGCCCCGTCCCGGACGCCGACGCCGACGAGCCTGATACCCCCCGCGACGCCCGCGGGTGGCTCAGCTTCGCCCCGTCGCGGGTCCGGCCGGCGTCGAACTCCGGCGGGGCCTCGTACTTCAGCGGGATCCTGCCCGGCGGCTTGGCGGGCGTTGCGACGGGCCGCCTGATGAGCGAACCAGCGGGGACCGCGGACCTGGCGCCGGAGCCGGACCCGATCTCCTCCCCCCAAGCCGGGTTCGCCCCCCGCACCGCGTTCGCCCCCCGCACCGCGTACCGGCCGCAGGGGCTGGCGGACGTCGGCCCCGCCCCGGCCCCGCTGCCGATCCCGGACGGGCGGTTTGACGACGGGCCGTTTGACGACCGGGGGCTCGACGACGGGGGGTTCGACGCCGTGCCGCGGGCCGCGACGCCGATCGTCACCGCGCGGCCGGCGCCGGCGTATCCGTCGGATACGGTGATCCGCCACGGCGTGCCGGTTCGCGACCTGCGGACGCCGGGGGCGCCGGTGGTTTCCTACAGCCCGCCGGCCCCGCCGATCGGTCGATACGGCGCCCTCCCGCCGACCGGCGTGCCCTTCGGCGGCGGGCCGTACGGCGGCGGGTTGTACGGCGGCGACTTCGGGGGCCATCCGCTGGGGGCTGGGCCGATCGGCGGCGGAATGATCGGCGGCGGGCCGATCGGGGCGTTGGGTTCGGCGGGGGGGATGTGCGAATCGGGGCTCTGTCAGGGGGCCGTGCCGTTGTTCAACCGGCTGGAGATTGAAGACCCGGACCACATTCATCCCTATGCGGTGCGGCAGGTCGTCGCCGTGGCGGACCCGCGCCGGCCGGCCCCGCCGATCGGGCTGGCCAAGCTGTTCCACCGCAAATGCACCGGCTGCCCGATCGGTTGCCGCGAATGCAACCCGCTGTGCGACGTGGGCGGCGGGCTGGTGTTCGTGGAGGTCTGCGTCCCGCCCTGCCGTCCGGAGCAGGTCAAGGTCACCCGCCACGGCTATCGCGTGCACATGGACTTCGGCAAATATGAGGTCACCCTGACCAGCCGCGACGGCTACGTGAAGGTCGACTACGACGACTGAGGGCCGGACGGGAAGCTCCAATGTTCAAGAGCTCAAGAACCAAATACAGTGGGGGCGCCCCGCTCGTTTGGTTCTTGAGTTCTTGGACATTGGGATTTCTCTCATGAACGTCACCGTGATGGGTCTCGGCACGCACGGCGGGGGGGCCGGGGCGTGCCGCTATTTATGCCGTGAAGGGGCGAACGTCACGTTGACCGACCGTCGCACCGCGGCGGAACTGGCCGAACCGCTGGCGGCGTTGCGCTGCGAGCCGGCGAACCTGACGCTCGGCGGGCACGAGCGGGCGGATTTTCTCTCCGCGGACCTGATCGTCGCCTCGCCCGCGGTTCCGTATTCGCATGAATTATTAGCCGCGGCCCGATCGGCCGGCGTGCCCGTGACGACGGAATTGGCCCTCGCCGCCGCGGCTCTCCCGCCGAACGTCGCGACCGCCGCGGTGACCGGCTCCAACGGCAAAAGCTCCACGTGCGCCCTGCTGCACGCGATCTTGAAGGCGAAGCACGCCCGCGCCGGCGGCGCCGCCTGGCTCGCCGGCAACGGCGGGGGAAGTTTATTGGACGAGATCGACGACCTGCGGCCGGGCGATTCCGTGGTGTGGGAGGTGAGCAGCTTTCAACTCGAATATCTCGCCCCCGCGGGCTTTCGGGCGGACGTCGCCGTGGCGACCAACTTCGCGGCCAATCACCTCGACCGGCACCGTACGCTCGCGGCATACCGCACCGCGAAGCAGGGGTTATTGAAGAGCCTGCGGCCGACGGACGCGGCGGTGTTGAACGCCGCGGACGCCGACGTGCGCGCCTGGCCGACCGACGCCCGGCGGGTGCTCTTTACAGAACGCCCCGTCCCGCTGCCGGGCGTGCATCATCGGCAAAACGCCGCCGCCGCGGAGGCCGCCGCAATCGCGTTGGGCGCGACCTCCGAAGATGTGGAGGCCGGTTTGAACGACGCGGTTCTCCCCCCGCACCGGCTTCAATTCGTGGCGGAGACGGGCGGCGTGCGGTTCATCGACGACAGCGCCGCGACCACCCCGGAAAGCCTGATCGCCGCCCTGCAGGCGACGCCGGGGCCGACGTATCTGATCGCCGGCGGGGCGGATAAAGGGGCGAAGTTAAAAGCCGCCGCCGCCGCCATCGCCGCCCACGCCGCGGGGGCGTATTTTCTCGGCGCGACCGCCCCCGCTTGGCGTGCGGCGGTGTTGGAGATAGCCCCAGAACATCGCTCCCGCGAGTGCGATACGCTGCCCGCCGCGTTCGCCGCGGCCGTGCAGGATGCGGACAAAAGCGGCGGCACCGTGCTTTTATCGCCCGGCTGTTCGAGCCTGGATCAATTCGCCGGTTTCGAAGCCCGCGGCGCCGCGTTCGTGCGGCTGGCGCGGGATTATTGCGAGTCTTCGTCCCGCGAGTAATTCTCCGGCCCGAGCGTCGGCAGGACAATTTCGGTCGCATTTGGGTCGAGCCCCTCGGGGATCACAACGGCCCACATGTGCTCCTGCCCGTCGACGGTCGCGAGAACTGTCGCGGGACCCGGCGGCAACCTGCTAGGCTCCCGCAATGAGAGAAATCCGGGACCGATCTCCGACACCCCAACGGTGCGACCGTCGCATTGCAACACCAAATCGGTTTGCGCTGAAAAAGGGGCGGACGGAGCGGTCGTCGCCGTTTTTGGGAGCGTCTGAACCATGATGCCGCATTTCCAGGAAGCCACGGAGCGGGCGGAGCGATTCGCGGCCCGGTACGGCACAGTCTACACGACGCAGTTGGGAGCCGGCTACGACGGAATCGTCTTCGGCACCCCCGCACCCTCGGCCGTGAAGGCTTTGCGGCATGAGGAGCTTTACCGGAAGGAGGTCGCGGTCTATCGCCGGTTGGAAGAGAACAGCGTTCGGAAGGTCGACGGCTTCCGCATTCCCCGACTGGTTCGTGCCGATGACGAACTCTGGACGTTCGAGATGAGTTGGGTCACACCGCCGTTCGTCCTCGACTTCGCAGGCGCCTACCTGGACCGGGAGCCGCCGTGGATGTCGGACGAGGAGGTCTACGGCGACTGGCTGGCGGAGAAACGCGAACAGTTCGGCGATCGTTGGCCGATCGTCGCCGGCGTGGTCGCGTCGTTCCGCCGGTGGGGCGTGTATTTGGCCGACGTGAAACCGGGGAATATTGATTTCGCCGAGGACGCGGACCAATAGCTGCGGGCGAACAGGCGTCGCCCGTCACAGCGGCGTCTTGCCCGCGGCGCCGGGCTCTTCGCGGACTAATCGCGGCACCGCGTAACCGGGCAGCCGGGCGTGCATTTCTGTCATCAACGCGGCAGCCCGGTCGTCGCTGACTTCAAAATGCCCGGCGCCGACGACGCGGTCTAATTGGTGCAGGTAATAGTTCTGCACGCCAAGGTCCGCCAGCCGTTCGCCGAGGGCGCACAAGGCGTCCGCGTCGTCGTTCACGCCTTCTAATAGCACCGCCTGGTTCAAGACGGGCACGCCGCTGCGGACCAGCGCCCGCAACGCCTCGGCGCAATCGCCGACGAGTTCGTTGGCGTGGTTCGCATGGACCACCACCCAGGGCGTGAGCCGGGTCGTGCGAAACAGTTCCAACAGCCCGTCCGTCACCCGGTCCGGCAGGACGATCGGCAGGCGGGTGTGAATCCGCAGCCGGGCGAGGTGCGGGATCGCCTCCAACCGATCGACGACCTGCCGCAAGCGGTCGTCCGTCAGCATCAACGGGTCGCCGCCGCTGAGCAGCACTTCATGGATCGACGGGTCGTTCGCTAAATACTCGAACGCCGGCGCCCAGTCCTCCAACCGACGCGGGTCCTCGCCGTAGGGGTAGTGGCGGCGGAAACAATAGCGGCAGTGCACCGCGCAGGCGCCGGCGAGGATCAGCAGCGCCCGGCCGCGGTACTTGTGCAACAATCCCGGGACCGGGCGGGCGGCGGCGTCGCCGACGGCGTCGGTCGCGTAGCCGGGCGGCGGGGGGCGCACTCCTCGCCCAGCGGGAGCACTTGGCGGAGCAGGGGGTCGCGCTCGTCGCCGGGACGCATCCGGGCGAGAAAGCTGCGGGGGGCGAACACCGGGAACAGTTTCTCCGCCGCCCGGGCCGGTTCGCGAAGCCGCTCCGGCAAACCGAGGGCGTCGATCAGCCCGTCCGCGGTGCGGACCGACTCCGCCAGCGACCGCATGTAGCACGGCTTAGGCGACCGCGTGCCGCGTGCCTGGGAGGCGCCGGCGAGTTCGGAGGCGTCGGCGAGTTCGGAGGCGCCGGCGGCCGCGGGCGGGTTTCCGGGCGGGGAGCGGTTTGCTACGGTTCGGGTCACGGCATCCACCGCATCACACCCGCGCGCGGCCGTCAAGCCGCCCGCTCCCCGCAATTTTCGCAGCGTTCAGAACGCCCCCAGATCATGGCCTCCATTAACGTCGGCGATTGGAAGAAGGGCTTAAAGCTGGAGTATAACGGCGACCCGTACGAAATTATCGAGGTGAACTTCGTCAAGCCCGGCAAGGGGCAGGCGATTTACACCACCAAGCTGCGGAACCTGCTCAAAGGCACGATCATCACCAACAAGTACCGCTCCGGCGATTCGCTGGAGGGGGCGGACGTCCGCAAGGGGGCGGCCCAGTACAGCTTCCGCGACGGCTCCAATTACGTGTTCATGGACGAGGGCACCTACGAACAGCACCCGTTGCCGGTCGACAGCGTCGAGGATCGAATGCGGTTCCTCAAGGAAGGCGACACCGTCGATCTGCTGTTCTGGAACGAGCAGCCGATCGATATGACCCCGCCGTCCCAGGTGCAACTCGCGGTGACGTACACGGAGCCCGCCGCCCGCGGGAACACCACCTCCAACGTCACCAAGGCCGCCACCCTGGAGACCGGCGCCGAGGTCCAGGTGCCCGCCTTCATCGAAGAAGGCAACGTCATCAAGATCGACACGGAGACCGGGTCGTACATCGAACGCGTCTCCAACTAACCCGACGCGTGAGCGAGGGATTCCGGCGTCGATCGGGCGTCTCGATCCCTCGCTGACGCTTCGGGTTGGTACGGCTTTGGCTTCTCCCTTCTCTGAAAGACCGGGCATGGACGCCCCCACCATCATCGCCGTTCTCGCTGCGACTGTCGCCGCATTGAAGATGCTGACGGACCTGACGCTCCGGTATCTCGCCCTCGAGCGCGTCCGACTGCGAAACGAAGCGGTCGCCGCGCCGGTTGCGGCCGCCGTCGAGGCGGCCCTCAACCCGCCCGGGGCCGGCGGAACGGGGACGTGAACTGCCCGGTAAACGTCCGCGGCGGCTTGTCCGGCCCGCCCACGCCGGTCGCCCTCGGCCATGCCCCGGCGTCGTTCGGTCCGGCGCCACTTAATCCACTGCGGTTCGACCCGGCGGCGGCCGGCAGGTGATGGGTGCCGAACAGCCGATCGAGGATCGGGAAATGCACGGCGAAGTTCTTGTCGATCGCCGCCCGCTCCTTGCCGTGGCGCCAGTGATGGAACCGCGGCGTGACCAGCACGCGCTCCCAGACGGACCAGAACTTCAACATCGCCGGGGTCCGCAGCCACGCCCGCAAAAGCAGCACTTCTTGTGTTGGGCGACGATCAACGCCTTCTTGACGGACGTCGCCCCGTACGTGGCGGAGCGGAACGTGAAGCTGGTCGCTCCTGCGTTCGCCTGCTGGATTAATGCGTCCCGTAGTCGCGGACCAAGGGTGGGGCGGGAGGCGCCCCTCAACATGGCCGGCACGGCGCTCGGCTTTTTGATCCGGATCATCACGCGACCTCCGCGGCCGGAGGCTTCGCAGCCCGACGGCTCAGCACTTCCAGGGTTTCTTGAAGCAGCGTCCGATCACGCACTTCCTCCCGAGACTCACCCAGCGGGATCGAATCGAGCTGCGCCTCCAGTTCGCCCAACTGTTTTGTGTCGGCGGCGGACAGCGTCGGCTTGCGGAGCAGGTCCCGACGTTGATCCAGGACGGCCTGCGTGGCTTCGTCGCGGGGGCCGGTGCCGAACAGGTCGCTCGCCAACACCTGATCGACGCGCCAGCCGCGGACGGCGTCCGGCGAGTTGTTGATCGTGACAGGGCCGCCGTCCTTCCGTTCCAGCACGGCGAGGTTCGCCCCGACCTCCGGCGCCGCCTGGGCGACCAGCGGGCTGTGCGTGGTCACGATCCACTGCACCCGCGGAAACTTTTCGTCGAGAAACTTCAACACCGACCGCTGCCACGACGGATGCAGGTGCAATTCAATCTCGTCCACCAACACGACCGCCGGTTCGGAGAGCGGATCATCGCTGTCCGGGTAGTGTTCGAACAGCCGGGCGACGAGGTCCAGCACCCAGACGAACAGCGTTTGATAACCGTAGGCGGTGCGGTCGAGAGGAACCCAGCCGTCGGGGGTGTCAACTTCTACTCGCGGCGTAGAACCACTGGTCGACGGCACAGTAAACCGAAGTGCGGAAACGTTCGGTAGCATTGCTACGACTACGTTCACTGCGGTTTCCAGTCTTCGCTGAACCGAGACGTTGCTTTTCGCCCGTAGTGCTGAGTAGTCCAAGTCTCTCAACCAGGCTGACGTGTCTTTAAGCATCGTCGTATTCTGAAGAACAGTCCTGCTTCGAGTACCCGATGCCGGACTCTGACTACGACTGGCACCGTATACTGCGGCGGGAAAAGTTCCGGACGGCAACATCCCGAACCCCCTAAATACACTCTTGTCGGTATGCCACTCTGCCTTGACCTGTTCGGAATACTTGCTGCTTCGGGCGGCACCGTTATTGCTGGAGGAACCAGGGCACATTGAGACTTGCACCGTTCTCGGTCCCTCTCTGGCCGCCCGGTCTAAGTCGCCTTCCTGACCGAAAAACTGATCGCCCCACAGCATCGAATCCTGCCGAACAAAATGTGATCGCACGGCTTTGTTGAAGCTGCCGGTAGCCGGATCTTCATATGCCCCCCAAATCTCCGTGCAGTAGCGGTGGACAGCAATTAGACACTCCAACACCGTCGTCTTGCCGTTTCCGTTGTCGCCCAGCAGCACCGTCCAGCGGGCCGGCTTTCCCTCCGCGTCGGTCAGGTTCAGGACCTGTTCCTCGTCGCCGAAGCAGCGGACGTTGCGCAGCCGCAGTTCGGTGAAGTAGACGGCGGGGGACGGCTTCGGCGTTTTCTTCGGCATCGGGGCGCGGCGGTTCGGGCCGCGTCAGCTTACCGCCGACCGGGCGCCGCCGTCAGTTCCACTTGCTGACTTGAGCCACCGCCCGGTGGAGGTGGCGCTTCAACACCGGCTTTTCGTCGAGCGGGGCGTCTGGCAGGAGCGCCGTCAGCAGGTCGACGGCTTGGCCGGCGCGGCCGGCGTGCAGGGCGATCAGGGCGAGGTCGCGGCGTTCGGTATAATCGGCCGGGCAGAGGGCGGACAAGCGCGTTTGCACCGACCAGGCCGCCGGCCAATCGCCTTGGCGGGCGTGCAGGGCCTTCAAATTATTGAGCACCCGCACCACCACCGAGCGCGGGGCCGCGGGACGCAGGCTGTCCGCGATTTCCGCGGGGGCGAGGTCGCAGCGGTCCATCAGGAACTCGACCGTTTCGTCCTCGTCCATCACCCGACCGCCGTGGTACGGATCGCAAAATAGCGGGCCGGACGCGGCGTCCAACCGGGTGAGGAAGTGGTGCGGGGCGTTCACCCCGACCAACCCCAGCCCCACCCGGCGGGCGACGTCCAGATAGATCAGGCTGAGCGCGATCGGAAGACCGGAGCCTGCGGCGATCACGCGGTGCAACAGGGAACCGTCCGCGGAGTCGAACGCCGCTTCCCCGCCGCACAGGTCGTGTTCGCCGCACAGCACGTCGGCGAGGGCGGCGAGGGCGGCGCGACCGTCGGCGGCGGCGGCGACCGGGCCGCGGGCTTCCGCCGCCCGGGCTTTCAACCACCGCAGCGTATCGGCCGGATCGCAGGTTGGATCGTGGTCGCGGGCGATCTCCAATGCCACGGCGGTCAGGTTCACGTCCCGGCGCCGGCAGGCCAATTTCCAGAACTCGCCGTCCGGTTCGCCGGAGCGGTTCGCCGCTCCGGACAGCGCCGCTCCGGACGGGGCCATGCCGGACGGCGGCGCTCCGGACGGGGCCATGCTGGACGGGGGCGCCGCGGCCCCCACGGTCGCAGGTTCGGACGGGGCGTGCGACACGGGGCCGGGCTGTTGGAATCAAAGGCGGGGCGATTCGCGCCGCCGCCGTGGCGATGCGAAGGGCCGACGCGGGCAGGATAGGTGAGCGCCCGCCGACCGGGAAGGGGATTGCGGCCGCGCGGCAGGCGACCCGCCCCTCTACACTCTCGATCGTCCAGATCCCGCCGCCGCCCGTTCGCCCATGATCGCTCGCGTTCTCCTGCTGTCCGTCGCGATTCTGCTCCTGCTGGGCGGCGGCGCGGTCGCCGCGGCGCAGGAGGAACCGCCCCGCGTCGACCCGGCGGCGGGCGGATCGGCGGCGGGCGGATCGGCGGGCGAATCGTCCCCGGGCGAGCCGGCGGCGGAGTCCGTTCGGCCGGGGGTGAACGACAAGTTCCTCGCCGGGGACCTCGACGCGGAGGAATGGGCGGGCCGGTTCGAACGGGAAAGCCGCGCGTCGTTACGCGACCCGCGAGGCCGTCGTCGCCGCGCTGGACGTGCGGCCGGGGCAGACCGTCGCCGACGTGGGCGCCGGCGCCGGTGCGCATCTGCACCCCTTCGCCGCCGCCCTCAAGCTGGGCGGGCGGCGGGCGGCGCTGGACTTCGAGCGTGAACCGGGCGTCTCGTCCGCTTGGATCCTCGGCCATGTGCGGGCCGGCAAGGCGACCGTGCGGGCGGAGATCGAAGCCGCGGGATTCGACTTCGTCGCCGAACCCGATGTGCCCGGGCTGAACGACAACGACCTGATGGTCTTCCGCAAACCGACGACCGTCGCGGACGCGCATCTCCTGCCGGACATTGCGGAGTGACGGGCGATCCGCCGATCACGGGAGACTCGCCGCCGACGGGCAATCCGCCGGCGGGCAATCCGACGGGCAAGCCGCGGTTTAGTACGGCCGCATTGGCGGCGGTGGTGGCGGCGTCGATGATCGGGGCGGGGGTCTGGTCGACCTCCGGTTATACGCTGGCGGCGCTGGGTACGCCGGGACGGGTGATGAGCGTGTGGGCGCTGGGCGGTCTGCTGGCGCTGTGCGGGGCGGCGGCGTACGGCGGGCTCGCCGAGCGCGTCCGCGGCAGCGGGGGGGAATACCTCTTCCTCGCCCGCACCGTGCACCCGCTGGCCGGGTTCCTCGCGGGGTGGGTCTCCCTGCTGGCCGGGTTCACCGCGTCGGCGGCGCTCGCGGGGCTGGCGCTGGAAGAATATCTCTGGTTCGATCCCCCGGACACCCTCCCCGACGGACTGTTCGCGGCGGTCGCGGCGCTGCTGTGCGGGGCCTTGCACGCCGTCGCCCCCCGCGGCGGCACGCGGGCTCAGACGACGGTCGTCGCGGTGAAATTGGCCCTGATCACCGCGTTCTGTGCCTTCGCCGCGGATCGTTACCTGCGCGGCTTTTACGCCGGCGGACGAGTCTTCCCGGACCTCCTCCCCCCGGACGCCCCGGTCGGGTGGGCGTTGATCGCCGCGACGGCGGGGCAGTTGGTGTGGGTCTCCGCGAGTTATTCCGGCTTCAACGCCGCCGTGTACGTCGCCGGGGAGGCCCGCGGGTTCGGCCGCACCGTGCCCCGGGCGATGCTGTGGGGAACCGCCGTGGTGACGGTGTTGTATTTAATGCTGAACGCCGTGTTCATGTTCGCCCCGCCGATCGACCAGATCTCCGGAAAGGAGGACGTGGCGGCGGTCGCCGCGGGCTTTTTGGGCGGGCCGAACGTGGAGTTCGCGGTCCGGGTGCTCATCGGCGTGGGGCTGTGGACGAGCCTGTCCGCGTTGGTGCAAACCGGCCCCCGCGTGTACGCCGCCATGGCCGCGGACGGCCTGTTCCCCCTGCCGGAGCTGTTCCGATTAAAACGCGACGGCAGCGCCCCGGCGGCGGCGGTGGTGTTGCAGGCGGTATTGATCGCCTGGCTCTGCCTGGCGGGCACGTCGATCGTCGGGCTGCTGGACTATCTCGGGCTGACGCTCTCCCTCAGCAGCGCCGGGGCGGTCGCCTGCCTGTTCCTGCTCCGGCGGCGGGGCGGGGCGGTCGCGTGGTGGCGCTTGGCCTCCGGGGGAATCTTCGTGCTGGCCACGGTCGCGTTGGCGGCGGTCAAGTTGGCGAACCCCCCGCCCGGCTTTCACCCCCTCGGCCCCCCCGCCGGGCTGGCGGCGACGGTCCTCAGCGGCGGCGCGCTGTATTGGATTCTCGTGAAGACCGGCGCCGCGTCCGGCGCCCGGCCCGACGCCCCGGCCGACGGCCCCGCTCCGGACTGACGGCCCGTCCTCAGTCCCGGTGAACCGCGTGACAGCGGACGCAATCTTGAGCCAACCGCGCCCGCCCCTCCGGCGTGCGAGCGTCCGCCGCCAGATCGCCCGCCCGCCGCAGGTCGCCCCGCACCGCCTCCGTCAGCCCCGGCAACCGGGCCGACTCCCGCAGCGCCTCGGCCAGCCGCGTCGCGGCGGGAGTCGTTGTCTCCCGGTTTGTCTCCGGAGAAGAGTCTGTGTCTCCGAGGAGGGCGTCGATCTCCCCCATCGCCGCCCGCAGGCCGGCGGGCGGAACGGCTTCCCGCAGCGGGCCGGCGGGGGGCAGAGCCGTGATGTCGAAGCGGCGGACGCTCTCCCACAGCCCGGCGTACCGCGGCGCCGTGCCGGCGATCTTCAAGAGGGCGAGGGCGCCGTCGCGGTCGATCAGCCCTGCGGAGAGCCCGGCGATCGCCGCGGCGGTCGGCCCGCGATGCACGCCGTGGTGGCAGTGCACGAACACCCCGCCCGGCGCCGCCCCCGACGGACCGACGCGCCCCATCACCGCCGCCAGCGACGCCGCGGCGTCGGCCGGCACGCCGTCGTACCCGATCGGCACATGCACCGTCCGCAACCCACACCGCCGGGCCGCCGCCACGTCCGGCGCCAGCCCGTCCACGCTCACGACCGTCTTCACCCCCAACCGAGCGAGCGCGACGAAGTGCGCGTCCCCGTCCGGCTCCGCCCCGCTCCACAACCCCGGGGCCACCGCGATCAACCGCTCCGGCGCCCCGGATTCCAACGGAGACCCGAACGACAGCAGAACCAGAACGGCGGCGGACATGACGGTCATCCTACCGGTTCCCACCCCAACCCAAAGCGTCCGCGGGGATGCCGCCCCCGGAACAACCTGACAACCTTCAGAACGACAGGGGGTGGCCGGGGTCGGCCGATAAAACGCATTGGTGTGAGCGCTGCGGCGTGGAGATCGGCCGCCGGGCGCTGCAGGCCCCCACCAAGCAGATCGCCCAGAACGCCGGCGAAGACGGCTCCGTCGTCGCCGACGAGGTCCTCGGCCACGAGGGCCCGCACGGCTACAGCGCTCTGACCGGCGTCTACGAAGACCTGTTCGCCGCCGGCGTGATCGACCCGACGAAGGTGGTCAAAAGCGCCCTGACCAACGCCGCCAGCATCGCCGCCCTGATGCTGACGACCCAGGTGCTGGTCACCAAGACCGAAGAACCGGGCGAGGAGAAGCTCCCGGCGGTCGAGGGTGCGGTGCGTTAGCACCCAGCTGGGGCCTGAACAGTCCTGTTTTCGACGCAGCGTCGAAAAAGATCACGCAAGTGCTTGACAGCTTGCCCGGCAACGGGTGAGCTGTTTCATTGTTGCTTGGACGCCACTGCGCACTTGGAGCCCTTGCAATTGACAGGATTTGCCAACGTCGCCCACTCTTCCCGCCTTAGCTAATGCTTCGCTCCGCTATTTTCTCGTTGGCCTGTTTCGCACTCGCGTTGGCTGCGCCAAGGCCCGTCGCCGCAGATATAATTGCCTTTGATGACTTTGATTCGTCGAGCAATCTCACCCTCCGAGTCAGCGACCCGCCGCTGAACTCTACCACGTCGTCGAGTGGGGCATTCGGGATCTATAACCGGTCGACGCTGGCAAACGAGACGATCTACGACCAGACGATTTCCAATCCTTTCGGGGCAATCCCGGACCCGGTGGACAATCGCGGGATCATTCGGTCGAGCAAGACGGACAGCTTTTTCGCGACCGATGTCACGACGGGCCGCGTCGATTGGCTGTTCGATATTTCCGGAGCGTCCGAACTAACGAATATTCAGCTGGATCTCGCGGCGATGGGACGGTTCGTCTTCGCGGAAAAACGGTTCTCCTACCGCATTGACGGCGATGCTTTCCAGACGTTCGCAGATCTTGACTACGATCCCAACCAAACGCAGACCTACCTGATGGAGAACGGCCTGTCCTATGATGTGCAGGGACCGCTCGTTCTTAACGACGGTCCTGCGTTGACTAACCAGCTGACGACGTACACGTTTAACGATGTCGCAAGGCGCTCCGGGAACGTCCTCGCTATCCGTTTCGAAACGATCGGGGAGTTCGGCGACGAGGCGTTTGCGTTCGACAACCTTATGATCAACGGGACAGCCGCCCCCGCGGCTGTCCCAGAGCCCGGCAGCCTCGCACTGGTCGGCCTGTGCGGGCTTGGCGGCTTGGTTATTCGCCGTCGCCGGGCATCACTGGCCATTGGCGTCTCGCATTAGCCGGGTGCCTGGGGCAGGCCGTGGCGTCCGATCGTTCTCCAGCTTGGGTGGCTGGGGCAGTAAGGAACGGGCGGACGGGTGGCCGGGGTGGCCGGCCCGCCCGATGAACCAGCGACTTGGGTCGCCGGGGTCGGCCCGCTGGTGATTGCCGTTCGTGCTGTGATCGTGGCCGGGCCGCCCCCGGAACGGGCGACGTGCGCCTACCCAGCGTGCCGCGTCGCTCGACCGGCAGGGTGGCATTGCTACGGGTGGCATGCTCACGCCGCGGGTTCTGCCAGGTCCGATGACGGGGAGCCGTGCCCCGCGGCTTGGGCATGCGGAGTGACATGGCGTCCCGGGAGGGTCGCACGTCGCTCGCATGCCCACCCGCCCCGGGGCGTTGTTGGTGTCTCAAGGATGAAGAACCGGGGCGTGTGGGCATGGCACCCTGATTGCTGTCCGGCGAGTCGGCCTGACCGCGAAGCCGTCACACCGTGAAAGGGTTGTTGGGGCCGGGGTCGTCGCCGAAGTCAGGCAGGGAATCCGGGTCCAAGCTCTAGCGGGCGGGCGGCATTGCCAAGGGTGAAGGGTGGCATGCTCACGCCGCGGGTTTTGCCGGGTCTGACGAGTGAGAACTGTCCGCCGCGGCTTGGGCATGCGGAGTGACGCGCGGCCGTGGCGTAGGGGTCGTGCGTCACTCCGGGCGGGCAGCCGGGGTGAGGTGACCGTCCGCGGACCTCACCCCGTGGGTGGCCGGGGTCGGCCCGCGGGGGGCGTGGTTTTTGGCGTGACGGTGGCCGGGCCGCCCCCGGAACGGGTGGCGTGCGAAGACTGGGCGTGCCGCGTCGCTCGTCCGGGGGCGGACGGGTCACGTTGGTCCGCTCTTCCACGTCTCTGGCCGGCCGACCCCGGCCACCCCATGCTGTTTGACGTTCGTACCAGGCGGGCGGGTGGCCCGGGTCACGTCTTGCCGCGACCGGCGGCGAGATGCCGCCGCTACCCGGCTTCAATCTCCTCTTCCTTCAATCTCCTCTTCCAACGTGCCGTCGTCGAAGCCGGGGCGGGTGAAGGTGCGGGCGGAGGGGAAGGCGCGGTCGATGCCGGCTCGCAGGCGGGCCAAGCGGCGTTGGAAGTCGGCGATCTCCGCGGCGAGCGCCTCCCGCCGGGCGGGCAGGGCGGCGGGGAGCACGTCCCGCAGCACCGTCCAGCCGCCGAATGCCCGTTCGGCGGCGATGAGCGCCACCTTGGCGTGGCCGGCCCGGTCGCGGGCGTGGCCCTTGGCGTCGGCGAACGCGGCCCGCTGCAGTTTCGGCCCCAATTGCACGCCGTACCAGCGCACCACCGCCAGGGCGTCCGCGGGGGCGACGCCGCTGGGGTGCACGGCGGCGGCGTCGCAGGCAATCTGGGCCGCCTCGCCGTGTTCCCGCAGCCATTTGAGCAGGTCGACCGCGAGGCTGCGGGCCTCCACGGCGAGCGGGTCGGCGGGGATCTCCGGCGCCTCGATCTCCGCGGCGCCGTCCCAATCGTCGGCCTCGGCGGCCTCGTAAATCGCGGTCGCGATCGGGCCGTCGCCCTCCCACACCTCGTTCACCGTGGCGGCGTCGGCGGGGCGGAGATCGCCGCGGGCGTCCACGCCGTAGACGGTTTTCAACGCCCGCCAAAAGCGGGCGCGGCGGTCGGCGTCGGTGTCGGCGGGGTCGGCCAGATCGCCCAGTTCCAATTCAAACGCCCGCAGCCGGCAGCGCCCGGCCAACGGGCAGCGTTCGCACCACCGGTCGCAGTAGTCGCTCACCCCGTCAATAAACCGCCCGCCGGGGCCGTGGGTCGGGGGCGCGTTCGGGCGGTCCGTCATCCACTGAGTGTAGACCGGATTCAGGGTAGACCAGACGGCGGAGGTGAGGCGGCGGAGGCGGGACGTCCCGGGCCGCATCCCATATCCCCAATCCCGCATCCCCAATCCGCCATCTCTCAAGGGTGGAACCAGAACACCAGGGCGAAGAAGAGGTACATCGCCAGGAACATCGCCCCTTCCAGCCAGTTCGATTCGCCGTCGGACAGGGCGTTCCCCGCGACCATCACCGCCGCGGCGAGGCTGAGCAGCTCGAACGGACTGAACTCCAGCGTCATCAATTCGCCCGTCCCCCAGCCGTTGAGGAAGCCGCTGGCGAACACCAGGATCGGGGCGACCAGCAGCGCGACCTGCAAACTGCTGCCCATGGCGATCTGGAAACTCAGCTCCATCTTGTTCTGCCGAGCGACCCACACCGCGACCATGCCCTCGGCGGCGTTGCCGACCACCGCGACCACGATCACGCCGAGGAATAATTCGCTGACCTCCAAGGTGCCGCTTTCCCGGAACAGCTCGATCGCGTGCACGAACGCCTCCGACAGATACGCGACGCACAGCGTGGCGCCCAGCAGCACGCCGGCGGCGACGGCGACGCTCCATTCGGGGGCTTCGTGCTCCGCCTCGTCGCTGCGCAGCAGGAAGCGGTGCGTTCGCAGGCTGAAGATCAGCATGAGGACGTACAGCGTCAGCAGGATGCCGGCGCCGGCAAGGCTGATCTCGTTCTCATACTGGGCGACGACTTCGCCCAGACCCGGCTCGGCGGCTTCTTCGGCAAGCTCCGCGGCGACCGGGGCGGGCAGGTCCGCCGCCGCCGCCTCGCTGGCCGCGGCAAGGGTGGGGTCGAGGTCCGGGATCACCGCGACCAGATGGACCAGGGCGGGGACCGTCAGGATTAATAACGTGACCCACAACATGCCGACGTTGGCGTGGGCGCCGGTGCGATTGAACTTTTGCGTGCTGAACTTCGTGCCGCCGTAGACCATCGCCGCCCCCAGCACCAACAAGAGGTTGCCGAGGATCGACCCGGTGATGCTCGCCCGCACGACTTCATAGAGACCCGCGTTCAGCGCGAACAGGGCGATGATCAGTTCGGTGACGTTGCCGAACGTGGCGTTCAACAGCCCGCCCCACAGCGGGCCGGCGTAGAGGGCGACCTCCTCGGTCGCTTTGCCGATCAGGGTGACGGTGCCCAGGATCGCCAGCGCCGCGGCGACGAACAGCGCCGTCGCCGAGCCGTGCGTGAGCTGTAAAAAAAGGACGGCCGGCAGCCCCACGACCAACAGGACGCCGAGCTTCGGCAGCGTCTTCCAAAACGGCCGCGTGCGATGCGGCACGACGGGGGCCTTCGGCTTGCTGGCCGGAGCGGCGGGGGGCGGGGCGGGATCGGCCATGGGGGCGTGTGTCCGGTTTCGCGGCGGCGGTGTCCAGCGTTCCGCCGGGGGACGTTCCCCAAAGACGCTACAAGAAAGGCGCTACAAGACAGGAGGTGTTAGAGGACAGGTTCAGGAGGACAGGTTCAGGAGGACAGGGGGAGGTCGCGAGGGAGCCTGGGGGAAGAAAACTTTTGCAATCTGCAAACGAACGGCCCGCGTACGGTTGACGCGGCGATAATGGTCGTGCAGAATAAGCGGACCGGCGGCCTGCCGTCCCGCGAGTCCGTGGGAACCACGGCCGGCCCCACTTCAAGTTTCTGTGCGTGCGGCGATGGCTGAAGGTGTGATTAAGCGAGTTACCGATAAGGGCTTCGGCTTTATCGATGCTGGCACTGGCAAAGACCTGTTCTTCCACATGAGCAACCTCGACGGGGTTCGCTTTGAGGAGCTCTACGAGGGCCAGCAGGTCGAGTTCAACCAGGGCGAAGGCCCGAAGGGTCCCCGGGCCGAGAACGTCCGCCCGGTCGGCTAGAGCTTCGGATTCCCCGAACGCTCGGCGTTTCCGAACGAACAAATTGGTCGGGTCGACGCGGTCGCGCCCGATCCGTAGACTCTCCGCCCCGCCTCACCCGGTCCCGCCGGTGCGATGCGGGGCGGTTCTCATTCCGGCTCGTCCCCCCGGCGCCGTCTTCGTACATCCCGTCTTGACGGCGCTCTGATGTGCACGGCGCCGCGGAACGCAGGCCGCTTTCCCTTCGGCGTCGCGGTCTTCCGCCGCCCCGACCTCCTCGCAACCCTTCGGCGGCCTGCCCCGCCGTCCGAACCCCAGGCTGTTGATGTTTCGCTGTCAGAACTGTGGCACCGTCGTCCCCCCGCGGACCAAAACGCGGTCGGCGATCATGCAGCGGCGCCCGATGGAGTACGAAGAACGCACCGCTGAGGTGCAGGGCCGTCGCGGCCGGGCTCGGACCCGCGTGATCGACCGCGGCGGGTTCGGCCACGAGATCATCCGTGAACTGAAGGTCTGCCCGACCTGTGCGGACGTGCTCGAAGAAGCCCCCATCCCGGAGAAGCCGGTGCGGGAGGTATTCGAGGACGAGGACTACGAAATGGGCGACGACACGGAGTCCGACGACTCCGATTCCGACAGAAACTGACGCGGCCCGCCGCGTCGACCGTCGATTTGACAGCGTCACAGCGTCCCGGACCCTCCGAGGGTCCGGGACGCTTTTGCGCGTTCGATCCGGCTGCCGTCGCTGCTTGGACGGCCGCTCCGGGCGACGTGACTCCGACTCGCACAGCGGTGTGACCGGGCCGGTCGAGTCCATCAGCGCCCGCAACGCGACGCCGGCGAAGGCCGCCTCGGTCGCGGCTTACGCCTATCGAGTTCGGCGTGCAGCGCGTTCACTGCGGCCCCGCAGGTCCGGCATTAGTTTAGAGCGAGCTGCGAAATGCCGTAGCGGCGGCTTCCAGCCGCCGACCCTTGGCGTGGCCGAAGGAGACGGCCCCTGTTCGCTGCGCTCACGGACGGCGGCTGGAAGCCGTCGCTACGGATCATCAGGGCCTGCTCTAGCGGGCCCACCAGCATTCCAGCGGACAACAGCGGGCCTTCGCGGAGGAGATCGCCGCGCTGGCCGAGGGGAACGCCCGGGTGACGACGCGGGTCCGCGATTCGGAACCGGACGACGGCGACCTCACGGCGGCGAACGCGGACGCGGGTCCGGTCGACGGGGACCTGCTCCGCGACTGGGCGCCCTGCGGCGAGGCGGACGGACTTCTACGTCTGCGGTTCCCCGCCGTTCATGCGGTCCGCGCTCGCTGATCTGGCGGCGCCGGGCGTCCCGCCGGACCGCTGCCACTCTGAGTTCTTCGGCCCGAAAGCGGAGATCGAACCGGTGACGGCCCGGTGACCGCCCGGCGACGGGTGGTGCGCTTCCGGGCTCGTGCCGACACGAAGACGCCCCGGCGGCCCGTTCCGAAGAACCGGCCGCCGGGGCGTTGATCGGGATGACAAGATTCGAACTTGCGGCCTCTACGTCCCGAACGTAGCGCTCTACCAGGCTGAGCTACATCCCGTGGGGGTGCGCCGATCCCGCGGTGATGCGCGACCGGGTGCAGTGACGAGTCCGCGGACGCCGTCGGGGCGGCGGGCGGGGGGGAGTGTTGCGAACGGCGGCGGGGGTGTCAACGCCGACTCCACCGTCGCCGTCGGTTCGACCGTCGCGACCCGTTGTCACGGGGTCGGGGGGCGGTACGATGCCGGACACCGCCGCCCAACGACCGGTTCGCCGCGGCGACCGCTCGGCCCGCGGTTTCCGCCGGCCCCGGATCGCCCGGACGCCGTCCCGTTTCCGAATCCTCGCTGGATCCCCCGGATGCCCCGTCGCCCCGCGCACGCTCGTCTGTTCGCACAGGTTCGTCTGTTCGTCGCCCCGCCGTTCGCCCTGTCCCTGCTGGCTCCGTCGCTGCTTGCCCTCGCGGTGGGCGTGCTGACGTGGGGCGGGCCGTCGTCGGCCTCGGCCGCCGCGTCGGATTATAATACGGTGCTGGACGTCGGCGACAAAGCCCCGTCCTTCAAAGACCTGCCCACCGCGGACGGCAAAACGCTGTCGATGGCGGATCTGAAGGACCAGAAGGTGATCGTGGTGGTGTTCACCTGCAATCATTGCCCGGTCGCGAAGGCGTACAGCAAGCGGATGCAGGCGTTCGCGACGGAGTACGCCAAGAAGGGGGTGACGCTGGTGGCGGTCTCCGTCTCCAAGGAAGAGGACGACACGCTGCCGAAGATGGCGGAGTTCGCCAAGGCGAACGGCCTGACCTACCCCTACGTGCAGGACCCGACGCAGGGGATCGGCAAGGCGTTCGGGGCGACGGCGACGCCGCAGACCTTCGTGCTGGGGCCGGACCGTAAAGTCCGCTACATGGGCGCCTGGGACGACACCTGGCGTGAGACGGAAGCCCCGGAGGAGACCTACGTCCGCGACGCCGTCGACGCCCTGCTGGCCGGCAAATCGCCGGCGGTGACCGAAAAGCGGCAGTTCGGCTGCGGCATCGTGTACGAATAGTCTCCTGCGCCGCCGCTCGTCCCGCCCCCGCCCGTTCGTTCCGCCGACCCGTTCGTCCCGCCGATGCGCCGCGTCTCCTTCGCCTCGTCCCTCGCCCTGGTGGCGTCGCTGGCCCTCGTCGGTTGCGGCGGCTCCTCGCCCTATGAGGAACCCGACGCCGAGGCCGTCGAGGGAACCGGCGAGCTGCCCGACGGGGCGGTGGAGCGGGCGTTGAACCCCGGCGACGCCGGCACCGTCGGCCCGGCGAACCTCGACGGCGACGAAGCGAACGCCGGCGAGACGAACGGCGCCGGGGTGGTCGCTGGCGAGACGAACGGCGCCGGGGCGGTCGCGGCGAAGCCGGTCAGTTACGAGCAGTTCCTGGAGGTGGTCGCCGCCGCGGACGGGCCGGTGCTGGTCGACTGTTGGGGAACCTGGTGCCCGAACTGTCATAAAGCGTTCCCGCACACCGTCGCCCTCGCCGGGGAACACGCTGACGAGGGCCTGACGGTCGTCTCGCTGGCCTTTGACAGTGCGGAGAAGGCGGACGGCGTCGCCGGCTTCCTGACCGAGTGGGGCGCCGGGCGCCTGGTCAACCTCCGCACCGACGACGGCGGCGAGACCCCGCAGTGGGACGACCTGATCGACGCCGCGGGCGGCGGGGCGTTCCCGCTGTATCTTGTGTTCAACGCGGACGGCCAGCGGGTCGCCGGCCTCAGCGGCGGGGCGACCGAGGCGGAACTCGACGCCGCCGTCCGCAGCGTGCTGGGCGGCTAGCCGCCCGGTTCCCCGGTTCCCCGATCGCGGCCGGCCGGGGCGCCGGTTTGATCACGCCCTCAATCGTCCGTCGGCGCCTCCGGACCGTCCGCGCTCTCGGGTGCGGCGGGGGCGTCCCACACCTGTTCGCCCAGCACGTCGGCGGCGAGTCGCAGGAAGCTGTTGAGCCAGTTTAATTGCACGCCGCCGGGCCGGGATTGGTTTGCGGCGTCGACGCGCGCCAGCATGGATCGCACCAGGGCTTGCAGATCCGGATGCCGCAGTTCACGCAGGGCGTACAGCGCTTCGGTGACGTAATGGAGGTGCTCGCCGGGCTCCTGTCGGGCGAGGCGGAGCAGCGTCGCGACGCCCGCCGGTTCGTCGCCGAGGCGGATCGCGGCCTTCGCGGCGGTCAGGGCGACGTAGTCGTTTTCCGCATCCAACGACGGCCGCAGCGCCGCTGCGTCGCCGGGCTCCCCGACCAGCCCGATGATCGTCAGGGCGAGGTCCGTCCGCGGGTTCTCCATCGGGGCGAGATCGTCCGCCAAAGGCCGGGCGCCGGCCCCCCGCAGCGACACCACCCTGGTGAGCCGTTTCATCGCACCCAGGACGGGTCCGCGGCCCGGTTCCCTGAGGCAGTACGCGACCAATTCCCGCGGGGACAGGTCCTCCAGCGGCTCGCCGGCCCCGCCCGGGCCGAGGTACACGCCCACGTCGAACAGCGACCGATCGACCCGCACAAACTGATCCAGCAGGCGGACGAGCGCCTGGTTGGCGACTCTCGGATTTGGGTCGCGGACCAGCCGTTCGAGGGCTTGGCGGGCGCCCGCGTCCCGCCCGGTCAGTTCGCCCAGCAGTCCGTACCGCACCTCCCAGCGACCGCTGTGCAAGCGTTGGGCGAAGTCCGGCGCCTCCGCGGGGGGCGCGGGGGCGACCGGCGGCTCCGCGGCGGCGGGACCGGCGAGCAGGAGCGCGGCGAGACCCGCGACGGCGGCCGACGGCGGACGCATCGGCCGCAGTCTGGACGGCAGGGGGGCGTGGTCGTCATCGCGTCGTCCTAACCTGAGTGGGCGGAGGGACGGCGGGCGGACGCACGTTACCGCTGCGTCCCCCCGCCGGTGAGGTAGGTTTGCAAACGGGCCGCCAAGCGGGCGGCGATGTCCGGATGAACCTCGGCGAGGTTCGTGCGTTCCTGCGGGTCGGCGTTGAGGTCGAACAGGGCCAGTCGCGGGACCTTGGCGCCGGTCAGCTTGGCTTCGACCACGAGGTTCGAGCTTCGCCCGCGGTCGTGCCGGTGCAGCTTCCAACGGCCCGCGCAGGTCGCGAAGGCGTTGCCGTTGTTCTGCACGACCAGTTCCTCCCGGCCCTGCGCCCGGCTGCGCCCAGCAGGGCGGGGGCGAGGTTCAGGCTGTCCGGGCAGGCCCCCGCGGGCACGTCGACGCCCGCCAGCGTCGCCAGACTCGCGGGGAGATCGACGGTGCAAACCACCTCCTCGCTGACGCCCGCCGCAATTCGACCCGGCCAACAGGTGATGAACGGCGTGCGGACGCCGCCTTCAAAGACGCTATATTTCCCCCCGCGATACGGCCCGGCGGCGCGATGATCGCCGATCCTCTCAATCGCCCCGTCTTTATAGCCGTCGTCCAACACCGGGCCGTTATCGGAGCAGAACACCACCAGCGTGTCCTCCGTCAGTCCCAGCCGGTCCAGCGCGGCGGTCAATTCGCCCACGCACCAGTCTAATTGCACGATCGAATCGCCGCGAAACCCCAGCGGCGTTCGGCCCTGAAAGCGTTCGTGCGGGATGCGGGGGACGTGCAGATCGTGCGAACTAAAGAACAGGAAGAACGGGTCGTCGGGGCGGTTCGCCTCGTGGTTCTCGATAAAGGCGACGGATTCTTGCACCCAGCGATCGGCGAGATCCTCGTCCCGAAAGCGAGCCGCGTGGCCGCCGGTGTAAAAGCCGATCCGGCTGATGCCGTTGTGGATGGTGTCGTTGTGGCCGTGCGACCAGTCCACCTTGAGTTCGTCACGGTGCGTTTTGCCGGTGGGGTGATCAGGCGAGGGTTTTTTGCGGCCGACCCACAGCGGATCGGCGGGGTCGAGGTTTAAGACGCGGCTGTTCTCGACGTATACCTGCGGGACGCGGTCGTTGGTGGTGGGCAGCAGGAAGGCGCGGTCGAAGCCGATCTGAAGCGGGCCGGGAACAAGCTCGCCGTTCCAATTCGGCCCGTCCGGCCCACCGAGGCCGAGGTGCCATTTGCCGACGACCGCTGTTTCGTAGTTCGCCCGTTTTAACAGCGACGCGACCGTATCCGTGCCCGGCTGAATCAGCGCCGGGGCGTTGGGCGGGGCGATGCCGGTGCCTTGTTGACGGAAGGCGTATTTTCCGGTCAACAGACTGAACCGCGTGGGCGTGCAGGTCGAGGCGCTGCAATACCCGCTGGTGAACTTCACCCCGCGGTCCGCGAGCGCGTCGATATGCGGCGTGCTGCAGCGCCGTCGCCCCGTAACAGGAGAGGTCCCCGTAGCCGAGGTCGTCCGCCATAATGAGCACGACGTTCGGCGGCCGCTTATCATCTGGTTCGTCGCCGCAGGCCCACGCGGGCAGGAGCAGGGCGAACGCGAGGGCGAAGCGGGCGATCATCGGCGGGGCGGGGTCGGACCTGGGGCGAACGTCGGCCAAGGTAACGGCGTTCGGGACCGAAGACCCCCGCGTCGTCCGCCGACGCACCGGGAACCGAACGTCCCGGACGCTTGAAGCGTCCGGGACGCTGCGGCGCTACAATTGAGCCGATGCCGACCGACGCCCCCTGGAACCGCCCGATCGCCCGCTGGCGGCAGGCGGGGGCGATCTTCCTGTGGCGCTATGAGGAGAATGTGCGAAACGATCCCGGCTGGCACCTGACGGCCGACGCGGGCGATCGAGCGGGCGGCGCCCAGCGCCTTCGCTGACGCTTCGGGTTGGTCTTGAACCGACCGCTCAGGCGAGCGTCGGCAGCACGTACGGGCCCTCGGGGATGACCGCGATGCGGGCGTTGGGGCCGTGCTTTTCCAACGCCGCGGCGATGGCCGATTCCACGCTCTTCGCGCGGGTGACGTACAGCTTGTCTAATTTGTCCGCGAACGGGGCGTGGTGGGTGACGTAGACGACTTCGCAGCGTCGCAGCACCTTGGCCATCTCCTCCAACTGCCATTGGTCCATCACGAAGAAGTCCGGGCGGGCGTCGTCCTGGCCGGTGATCGCCGTCATAAAATCGACCGGGTCGGGGAACTCCTCGAATAATCCGCGAAACTCCGGGCTGCCGACGCCCTCGGTCATCTCCGCGGCGATGATGATGGTGCCGCCCCCCTTCATCACCGGCAACACCCCGGTGAGGCCCTTGATCGATTGATAGAAGTTCTGGTCCAGCGGGTAGCCGGCGGCGCTGGTGACGGCGACGTCGACCGGGCCGTCCACCGGGACCGTCACCACCTCCCGAGCAAACGCGACGCCCGCGTGAAAGGCGTCTTCCATCTCCCCCGCGAACACGCCGGTGACTTGGCGCTCCCCGTCGAGGGTGACGTTCAAAATGAAATCGCAGCCGGCCCGGCGGGCGATCCAGGTATTCTCCTCGTGCACCGGGTTGCCCTCTAAAATCCCGCAGTCGGCGTTCGGGTGCTCCAGGAATTGCGGCCCATGCCAAACCTTCACCGTCTCCAACGCCGCGATTCCCGGGCACACCAATTTGCGACCGCCGCTGTACCCGGCCATCAGGTGCGGTTCGATCAGGCCGGTGGTGATCTTGAGGTCCGCGTTCACATACCGGCTGTCGATCTGAATCGGCACCCCCCGCGGGCTGACGCCGAGGTCGGTGTGACTGGCGAGATCCTTGCCGAAGTGATTGACGACGGCGTAATTGGCGGCGATCTCCGGGCCGACCAGTTCAATGAGTTCCTCCCCCTCGTTGGGGCGGTGCAGGCCGGTGGCGATGAGGATCGTGATCCCGTCCCGCGGCACGCCGGCGGCTTCGAGCGTCGGCAGTAACTCGCCCAGCAATAATGCGTTGGGCACCGGGCGGGTGATATCGCAGATGACGACGCACGCCGTTTGTTTGCCCCGGGCCAGGTCGGCCAGCGGGGGCGTGCCGATCGGTTCGCGGAGCGCCGCGGCGACGGCGGCTCGCGGATCGACCAGCGGCGGGGCCGGGCGGATGTGCAGCGGGCCGACGAGGTTGGCGTCGGGCACGACGGCGTCGAGCCCGGTCTTGCCGTAGGCGAGGGTGATTTTCATCGGCGGAGTTCGGGCACGAGATGGAACCATCCACACTAACCCGAAGCGTCAGCGAGGGCACGCGAACCCCATCCGCGACCGCCGATCCGGCGGCCCTCGCTGACGCTTCGGGTTGGTGGTTTTAGAACGACCCGCTCATCAACGCTTTCATCTCCCGCACGGCCCGTTCGAAGCCCACCAGCACGGCCCGCGACACGATGCCGTGGCCGATATGCAATTCCCGCACCCCGGGGATCGCCGCGATCGGGCGGACGTTCTGATAGTTCAACCCGTGGCCGGCGTTCAATTGCATCCCCTCGTCCCGCACGCGGGCGCCGGCGGTCATCAGGATGTCCAGTTCCAGCGCCCGGTCGTCGTCGGTGACGGCGTCCGCGTAGCGGCCGGTGTGCAGTTCCACCGTTTCCACGCCCAGTTCCAGGGCGGCGTCGATCTGTTTGGTCTGCGGATCGAGGAATAAACTGACCGGCAGCCCGGCGTCGTGCAGCCGGTTGACGGCGTCGCGGACGGTATCTTTGTGCTCGCACACGTCGAGCCCGCCCTCGGTGGTGATCTCTTCGCGCTTTTCCGGCACGAGCATCGCCACGTCCGGTTTGAGGGCGACGGCGAGGTCGCACATCGCCGCGGTGGGGGCCATTTCGAGGTTCAACCGGGTGGCGACGGTGTCCCGCAGCACGCGGACGTCGCGGTCGCCGATGTGCCGGCGGTCCTCGCGGAGGTGCACGGTGATGCCGTCCGCCCCGCCCAATTCCGCCAGCACGGCGGCGTGGACGGGGTCCGGCGCCGTTCCCCGCCGGGCTTGGCGAACCGTGGCGACATGATCGACGTTGACGTGCAGAGTGGGCATGGGGGGAGTGTACGCGGTTCCCGGCGGGGGCTGTACACTGCGGGGGTCGCTTGCCTGTTCGGGAACTGACCGTCGTGAACCCCGCTCCGCCCGCCGAAGCCGTCCGGACGTGGGTCGGCGGCAAGTATTACGACCGCGGCAAGGCGCTCGCCGGGCCGGACGCGGTGCAGGCGGGAACGACGTACGAGGCGTCCGGCGGGGTGCGGGTCTGCGGGCGGGTGGAGGGAACGTACGCCCCGTTCTATCGGGTCGGGGCGACGGTGACGGGCGGCCGGGTGACCGCGGCGGCCTGCACCTGTCCGATCGGCACGGACGGCGACGGAAAGTGCAAGCACGTCGCCGCCCTGTTGATCGGCTGGCGGACGCGGCCGGAGGAGTTTTCGCCCGGCGAGAACCCCCGCGCCGCCCTCGCCCGCCGCACGAAGGCGGAGTTGGCGGCGCTGGTGTTGGACCTGCTCAACCGCCCCGCGGCGGTCGACGAGGAGGGGTGGGACCGCGACCCGGAGGAGTGGGCCGCCGCCGACCACGGCCTCGCCCCCGACCCCGCCCCCCCGGCGGCGTGACTGGGCCGGCCATTGTCGCCGGAAGGCGGGGCGGGCGACGGTCACGTCACAGCGGGAGGTATTCGATGCGGTTCGCCATGTCGTCCGGCCCGAAGCAGGCCGCGAGGACGAGCAGGTCCGCCCCCGCCGCCGCGGGGTCGTTCAGCTTGACAACGCCGGCGAACGGCACGCCGTCCCGCTGGCGCTGGTGGGCGATGCGGGCGAAGTCGGCGTCGCTGGTGAGGACGACCCGGCCGAGTTCTCCCGCGCGGTCGAGGACGGCGGCATCCGCCAGCCCGCCCCGGTCGTCCTGCTGAACGGTCAGGCAATCAACGCCCTGCTCGCGGAGGCGGTCCACGACCGCGGAGGGCACGTGTTCGTCGCAGTAAAACCACACGCCGACGGCCGTCGGAGACTCCCCCGCGCTCATCCCCCGCCCCGCGGCAGTTCGCCGGCTGCCGTCATCGCGTCCCTGTGCCGGCGGAGGCGGTCGCGGCGTGCGAGCGTTTTCGCGTCGCTTAGCCATCGGCCGTACGCTTCCTCCTCGACGCGGACGCGGGCGCGAAGGTCCTCGTCGACCGCGTCTCGGTTCTGGAGGTACCAGGCGATGACGGCGTGCACGTCCGCCTCCGTGACGGCGTGGCCGTACTGCTCGGGCGACGCGAACTCCCGCGGCGACACGCCCGCCTGATACGCCTCCACGATCGGCCGGGCCTTGAACCGCGAGGCGTTCGCATACACGACGCCGTCCGCGTCGACGGTCATACGGCCAATCGGCAAACTCTCCCGGCCAGGCGGGCTCTCCCGGTCAGGCGGGCTCTCCCGGTCAGGCGGGCTCTCCCGGTCAGGCAGGAGTTCCCCCGCGGGGCCGGCTGCGGACGGCGCCGGGGAAGCGGTCGACGAGACGGCGGCGGGCATGGGGAACGGCGTTCGGCGGGCGGGGAAATCGATCTTACGCCCCCCACCGGGTCCCCGTCACCCCGCGGCCGGATCCGGTGGAGCCGCGACCGTCAGGCAGCCGGCTCCCTGGCGGTCGCGGTTCCATCCTCTGTTGCCGAGCCGCCGGATCAATTCACGGCGGCGGGGGCGACTCCCGCTTCCGCGAACGCCGCGCGCACGTCCTCGGCGGCGCGTTCGACGCACCGCGAGAGTTCCGGCAGGCGACTCTTGACCGTCCTGAACGGGACGAAATCGCCTGTTTCTGTCTGAATACGACCTTCGAGCGCGAACTGCGGCTCAACCTCGTGGAGACGTCTCCAGTAACCGTTCACAAGCGGATCCACCACGTCCGGCGGGATTCCCCTTCTCACGAGCATGTTTAGAAGGTGCTGGTCGTTGTTCAATCCGTCAGTAGGATGCAACGTGAGAAGGCTGGCTCGACCGGTAAAAGGCTTTGGCGCCATCATCTTCAAAACGACCGACCGTTTGCCGTACTCCAACACAAGATCAGGCGGGGCGGCCAGCGCGGTCATGAACTCGCGGGCCCGTCCGGCGTCCCCGGGGCCGAGTTCTTTGGCAAGCTCCTCCCAGAACGCTGCTTCCTTCCGCCCCTTTGCGCCTCCGGGGCGTCGCGGGGGAGCGGGCGTGACGCCGTCAGCGGACGAGACGACGGGGGGGGTGAGGACAGTCATCGGGAACTCTCTCGGTGCAATCAATGGACGGACAAGCGGGGCGGCACTCAATCGGCCGCCCGGCAGGTCGCCATTATACTACGTCGAACGTCCCGCCGCGACGCAGCGACCAACCCGCCCCGGCAGCCGGCTCCCTGGCGGTCGCGGTTCCCTTCGCCCCCCGCTCGGCTCGCCCCCCGCTCGGTTCGCCCGACGCACGCATCGGCCGGCGCCGGTACACTCTTGCGGTTCGTTCCCCCTCCGTTCGGAGCCCCCACGATGCCCGCGACCCTCGATCGTCCTGCTCATTCCTCCGCCGCTCACACCTCCGGGAACGGGACGGGCGGGGCGCAGGCCGCCAACGGGCGGGCCGCCGGGCACGGGGTGAAACTCGGGCCGACGCAGTGCTTTATCGACGGGCAATGGCTGGACGCGGTCAGCGGCAAGACCTTTGAGACGATCAACCCGGCCACCGAGGAGGTGATCGCCCGCGTGGCGGAGGGGGACGCCGAGGATATCGACCGCGCCGCGACCGCCGCCCGCAAAGCCTTTGAAGACGGCCCGTGGCGGACGATGGACGCCCGCGACCGCGGCCGGCTGATCTATAAGCTGGCCGATCTCGTCGAAGATCATCTGGACGATCTGGCCCGGCTGGAAGTGCTGGACAACGGCAAGCCGATCAGCGAGGCCACCTCCGCGGACCTGCCGCTGGTCGTCGATTGCCTGCGGTATTACGCCGGCTGGGCCGACAAAATCCACGGCAGCACGGTGCCGATCCGCGGCAATCACTTCTGCTATCTGCGGAAAGAACCGGTGGGCGTGGCGGGGCAGATTATCCCCTGGAACTTCCCCCTGCTGATGGCGTCGTGGAAATGGGGACCGGCGCTGGCGGCGGGCTGCACGATCGTGATGAAGCCGGCGGAACAAACGCCGCTGTCCTGCCTGCGGCTGGCGGAGCTCGCCCAGGAAGCGGGCTTCCCGGACGGGGTGATCAACGTGGTGCCCGGGTTCGGGCCGACCGCGGGGCAGGGGATTCTGGACCACCCGCAGATCGATAAAGTGGCGTTCACCGGCAGCACCTCCGTCGGCAAGCACGTGATGCGGGAGGCGGCCAACAGCATGAAGCGGGTCACGCTGGAACTGGGCGGCAAAAGCCCGAATATTATCTTCGCCGACGCCGACCTCAAACAGGCCGCCGCCGGAGCGTTCGTCGGGCTGTTCCTCAATCAGGGGCAGGCGTGTTGCGCGGGCAGCCGGATTCTCGTGGAGGAGCCGGTGTACGACGAGATGGTGGAGACCCTCACCGGGATGGCGTCGGGTCGGAAAGTCGGCGACCCGTTCGACGAAGCCACCGAACAGGGCCCGCAGATTTCGAAGGAGCAGTTCGATACGATTATGCGGTACGTGGAGAGCGGCAAGAGCGAGGGGGCGACCCTCAAAACCGGCGGCTCGCGGTACGGCGACAAAGGGTACTTTATCGAGCCGACCGTCTTCACGGACGTGCGGGACGAGATGACGATCGCCCGGGAGGAGATTTTCGGCCCGGTGATGCAGGTTCAGAAGTTCGCCGCCGGCGAGCAGGGGTTGGAAGACGTGATCCGCCGGGGGAACGCGACAAATTACGGACTCGCCGCCGCGGTCTATACGCGGGACGTGGCGAAGGCGCACAAAGCCGCCGCGGCGCTGCGGGCCGGCACGGTGTGGGTGAACTGCTACGACGTCTTCGACGCCGCGGCCCCGTTCGGCGGCTATAAAGAGAGCGGCATGGGCCGCGAACTGGGCGAGGCGGCGCTGTCGAACTACCTCGAACAGAAGACGGTCACGATGAGCCTCGACTAGAACCCGCAGCTTTGGTTCGCGTCCCGGACGTCTCGCACGTCCGGGAGGCTGTTTTCGCTTTGAAAGCCCTTTGATGAAGACCCTCGCCCCGCCGACGAAACGACCCGCGCCCGCGCCGCCTTGGCGGGGGGCGCTGGCGGAGGCGATTGCAGACCACGACCTGCCGCCGGACGGCTCGCCCGCCACCGAAGCCGCTTTCCTCGCCCAACCCGGGATGCCGCTGGCGGAGTGGGTCGACGGCAAACTGGATTATCTCCCCTTGCCCACGCCCCTTCACCAAACTGTCGGCTCGCATCTGTACGACGGAATGCGAGACTACTTCCGTGATCGCGGGAGGAAGGTCACGCTGCGGTTCACCGGCATTCCGGTTCGCATTCCAGCGTACGGAGGGAACGACCGCCGGGGGCGCTTCCCGGATGTCGCCCTGCTGCTGGATCCCGAAGACCCGCGGGAGACGCTCACCGGCTGGGACGGCTGCGACCTCATTGTGGAGATCGTCTCGCCGGACAACCCCCGCCGCGATACAGACGACAAACGCCTCGACTACGCCGCGGCCGGCGTGCCGGAATATTGGATCGTCGACCCCCGCCCGCAGGTCCGCACGATCTCCGTTTTATCGCTGAACGACGGCGCCTACCGCGACGCCGCGTTCGCCGAGGGCGAGACCGCCGCCAGCGTGCTGCTGCCGGGCTTCACGGTCGACGTCGCCGCCTGTCTCGCCGCCCGGTGAAGTCGCTCGCCCCGGGCGTTATCCTGTGGTCCCGCTCCTTCGTTCCACCCGCCCCGCCATGCGTCCGCCGCTCGCCCTCGCCGCCCTGTTCCTCGCCTCGGGGCTGTCCGGTCCCGCGGGGGCCGTCGCCGCGGACGTGCGGTGGAACTTCCAGGAAGGCGACACCCACACGTACGCCTTCACGCAGAACTCCACCGCGAACATCACCCAACTGGGGCAGACGTCGGAGGTGAAGAACGACCTTGGCATCGTCTTGAAATGGACGGTGAAAGAGGCGAAGGCCGACGGCGGCGCAGTCGTGGATCGCACGGTGCAGCGGGTGACGGTCAAGGCGACCGGCGGCGGGGCGGAACCGGTCACCTTCGACAGCGCCGCGGAGGGCGACGAGGCCCGCGACCCCGCCACGCTGCCGGCCCGGTTGCGGGTGCTGGGCAGCCTCGCGGGGCAAACCTTCACCGGCACGATCGCCGCGGACGGCACGGTGCAATCGGTCGAGATGCCCGCGAAAGTGACCCGGGCGATCGCCGCCGCCGGTCCGCAGAACCAGTTCGGCGAAGCCCAGGTGCGGCTGCTGTTCACCGACCGCGGCTACACGCTCCCCCCCGCCGGCGCCGCGGTGGGCGCCAGTTGGACGGAGGAGAAAACGCTGCCGCTGGCCTTCACCGAAGTGACGGACGCCCGCACGCTGACGCTGAAAAGCGTCGACGACAAAGCGGCCGTCATCACGCTCGCCAGCACGTTGAAGCCTGAGAACGGCGAACCGGGCGGGGGCGAACCGGGCGAGGCGGAACCGCTCGCCCCGATGCAATTCGACGCCGGCACGCAAACCGGCACGGTGGTGTTCGACGTGACGCACGGCCGGTTAGCGGCGGTGGACTCCGTGCAAAAAGCGACGTTGTCCGGCGCCGCCGGTCTGAAGGTCGATCTGACCAGCGCCAGCAAGCTCCGCCGCGTCGGCGACTGAGAATTCGCCCGCCGCAGCGGGGAATCACCCGCCGCAGCGGGGAATCACCCGCCGCGTCGGAAAACGCCCGCCGAAGGGCGGGGCGGGAGGATACCGCCCGCAGCGCCCACGCCCTAGACTGGGGGGAACCCCGGCCGGTTCGCATTGGACTTGGCGGGTGTCGCTTGTGAAAGAGGCGGTCACGGATGGGCACGGAGACAGGGGCGACCGGTACAGGGGCGACCGGTACAGGGGCGACCGGTACAGGGGCGACCGGTACAGGGGCGACCGGTACAGGGGCGACCGGCGACGGGGCGACGGACGGCGACGGGGCGACGGACGGCGACGGGGCGGAGGACTGCCGCACGGCGGAGGACGCCGCTGCGGCAGGCCGGACGACGCCGCGGCAGGAGCGCTCCTCGATGCTGTACGTCGTCGGCATGGGGGCGTCCGCGGGCGGGCTGGAGGCGCTGGAGCGCGTCTTCCGGGCGATGCCGGCGGACACCGGGATGGCGTTCGTCATCGTGCAGCACCTCGCGATGGAGCATCGCTCCATGATGCCGGAACTGGCCGCGAAATGGACGGAGATGCCCGTTCGCCAAGCCGAGGATCGCATCGCGTTGCGGGCGGATCACATCTACCTGCTCCCGCCCGGCAAGGAGATGATCCTGTCGGAAAACCGTTTGCTGCTCACGGATCGGGATCCGGATCAAACCCTGTCGCTGCCGATCGACCGGTTCTTCGCCAGCCTGGCCCGGGACCGCGGTCGGCACGCGATCGCGGTGGTGCTCAGCGGCACCGGCAGCGACGGCTCCCGGGGGTTGGTGCGGGTGAAGGACGTCGGCGGATTGGTGATCGCCCAGACGGCGGACACCGCGGAGTTCGACGGGATGCCGCGCAGCGCGTTCGACACCGGGGCGGTGCACGTGGCGCTGCCGCCGGAGAAGATCGGGCCGACGCTGGCGGAGTTCGCCTGCTGCCCGGACATCGACGCCGTCATCGAGGCCGCCCGCCCCGTCAAAAGCGGCGAGGAGGGCCTCACCCGGGTCTTCGAATTGCTGCGGGAAGCGTACGGGATCGACTTCGCGGATTATAAGATCAGCACCGTCTCCCGACGGACCGAACGGCGAATCCTCCTCGGCCGCGCGACGGATCTGGAGGACTACGTCGAACAGTTGGAGCACGACCCGGAGGAACTGTCCCGTCTGTATCACGATCTGTTGATCGGGGTGACGGAGTTCTTCCGCGATCCGCCCGCGTGGACGGCGTTCTCCGAGGCGCTCAAACCGATCCTGGAGCGCAAGGACGACGGCGAAGAAGTCCGCGTGTGGAGCGCCGGTTGCGCCGCCGGCCCGGAGGCGTATACGCTGGCGATCGTGCTGGCCGAACGACTGCGTCGCAGCGGCCGGCAGTTGCCGGTCAAGGTGTTCGCCACGGACGTGCACCGGGAATCGCTGAACGCCGCCGGCGCCGGCGAGTACGACGGCGACGCGCTGGCCAAACTGCCGGCGGACCTGCGGGAGCGGTACTTCACGGAGGCCGACGGCGGGCGGATGCGGGTGCGGCCGGAGTTGCGACGGAACGTCGTGTTCAGTTCGCACAGCATCGTGAAGGACCCGCCGTTCACCCGGCTGGACGCGATCTGCTGCCGGAACGTGCTGATCTATCTGCAAACGCCGGCCCAGCGGAAAGCGATCAGCCTGTTCCACTTCGGTCTGAAGGCCGGGGGGCTGATGCTGATGGGCGGCAGCGAATCGCCGGGCGAACTGACCAGCGAGTTCGAACCGGTCGGCTCCCACGAGAAGCTGTTTCGCAAGCGCCGGGACGTGAACCTGCACCGCACGGTGCGGAGCCCGCTGGCGGGCGGCGGGGCGGGCGGCGGGGCGTCGACCCGCGCCGATGCGCTGGCCCGGCGGTTGGCCCTGACCGTGCCGCGATCCGGCCGCGGGGCGGGCGACCGGCTGACCGGGTACTACGACGCCCTGCTGGGCCAGTTCATCCCGCCGGCGATGCTGGTGGGCAGCGACCGACGGTTGTTGCACACCTTCGGCGGGGCCGGGGCGCTGCTCCAACAACCCGACGGGCGCCAGACCGAGGACCTGTTCGCCCGGCTGCCGGCCGATCTGCGGGCGACCGCCGCCGGCGGATTTCAGCGGGCGCTGCGGGACGGCAGGGAGGTCGCCTTCCGAGCCGTCCCCGTCGCGCTGCCGAGCGGCTCCGGCGGGACCGCGAGCGAGTCCACGACCACCACCGTCCACTTCACGCCGATCACGCACCCGGACGACGCGGAGGTCTCCGCGGTGTTGATTCGCTTCACCCCGGAGACGACTCCCGCCTCCGCCGCGCAAACCGACGACGAACCGTTCGCGGAGCCGTTCGCCCCGGCGGACAAAGCCGCCGACGCCGCGGAGACCGAACGTCTGCGGGAAGAACTGCATTACACCCGCGAGAACCTCAATGCGTTGGTCGAGGAACTCGAAGCGAGTAACGAAGAACTTCAAACCACCAACGAAGAGTTAATCTCCTCCAACGAGGAGATGCAGAGCACGAACGAGGAATTAAACTCCGTCAACGAGGAGCTTTACAGCCTCAACGCGGAGTACCAGGCGAAGATCCGCGAACTGACGGAGCTGTCCGACGACGTGGAGAACCTGCTCCGCAGCACCGACGTGCACACGGTGTTTTTGGACGCGGACCTGCGGGTGCGGAAGTTCACCCCGCGGGCCGCGGACCTGTTTAATCTGGTGGATTCGGACGTCGGCCGGCGGTTTGACAGCTTCCGTCACCAGATCGACGTGCCGGACCTGTCCGCGGAACTGGCCCGCGTGCGGGACGGCGGGGAGACGCTGGAGAAAGAGGTGCGCGGCCCCCGCGACGAACCGTTCCTGCTCCGCATCCTGCCGTACCGCAACGAGGGGGACGGCGGCCCCGAGGCCCCGGGCGAATCCCACGCCCCCGGCCACGGCGGGGCGGTGTTGACGCTGGTGGACATCAGCGCGCTGCGGCAGGCCGAGAAACGGTTCGACATCGCGCTGCAAGCCAGCGGGCGGGCGATGGTGCTGGCGGACGCCGGCGGCCGCATCGTGCTCGCCACGCCGGTCGCGGCGCGGCTGTTCGGCGTGGAGAATGCGGGCGATCTGGTCGGCAAGCCTTTCGCGGACCTGCTGGAAGCGTCGGACCTCGCCCGGCTGATGGCCACCGGCCCGGCCGCGCAGGGCGGCGGCGTCGCCGTGGACCACGCCGGGATGACGGCCCGCAGGGTCGACGGCGTCACCTTCCCCGCCGCCGTGTCCGTCGCCCGTGCCGACGAATTGGACGGCACCTACCTGCTGGCGACCTTCGCGGACCTCCGCGGCCGGACCGCCTTGGAAAAGCAGCTCCAACGCAAGCAACACGAACTGCGGGCCGTCCTCGAAAACAGCCGCGCCGCGGTCTTTATCAAAGACCTCGACGGTCGTTACGAGCTGACGAACTCCTTCTTGGAGGAGCTCGCCGGCAGTCCCGCAGGCGGGATGGTCGGCAAGACCGATGCGGAACTCTGGCCGCCGGCGTTCGCCGCCCGCTACCGCGAGCACGATCTCCGCGTGATTCAAAGCGGCGTCCAGGAGCAGTTCGAAGAACAGACCGAAAACGGCGGGGAGCCCCGTTTCTTCCTGTCGCTCAAGTTCCCCGTGTGCGACGAAGAGGGCCGCGTCATCGCCACCGGCGGGGTCGCCACGGATATCACCGCCCAAAAACGTCAGACTCAAAAGGCCGAAGCCGCCCTCAGCCAGCGGGACACCTTCCTGGCGATGCTCTCGCACGAACTGCGCAACCCGCTCGCGGCGGTCACGGGCGGCCTGCGACTGCTGGACGGGCCGGGCGGGGACGCCCAACGCGACTGGGTCGAGGGGATGGTCCGTCGGCAGGTCGGGCAGTTGTCCCGGTTGACCGACGACCTGCTGGACGTCTCCCGCGTCAGTCGCGGGCGGATCGAATTGAAGCCCGCGTGGGCGGACCTGCGGGCCGTCGCGGAGCGGGCCGTCGAAGCGATCGGGGACCGCTTCACCGATCGCGGACAGACCGTCACGCTCGATCTGCCCGAACGGCCCGTCGCGGTCGAGGGAGATCGGCACCGGCTCGAACAGATCGTCGTCAACCTGCTGACCAACGCCGCCCGGTACAGCGAGTCCGGCGGGGCGACGACGGTCTCCGTCCGCCGGGTCGGCGGGGACGCGGCGCTGGAGGTCCGCGACGAGGGCCGCGGGATCGCCCCGGATCTGCTGGAAGAGATCTTCGGGCTGTTCGACCGCGGCGTGGAGGTCGCCGGCAAGGCCGAGGGCGGGCTGGGCGTGGGCCTGACGCTCGCGCGGCAACTGGCCGAACTCCACGGCGGCTCCCTCACAGCCGCCAGCGACGGGACCGGGTCCGGCAGCGTCTTCACGCTGACGGTGCCCGCCACCGACGCCCCCGTCCCGCCCGGCCGGGACCACGACGGGGAGCCGGTGCTGGGACCGGTGCGGGTGCTGGTGGTCGACGACAACGTCGATTTCGCCCGCGGGCTCGGGGCGTTCTTCCAGGATCTCGGGCACTTGGTGCGGGTGGAGAACGACGGCGCCGCCGCCCCGCCCGCCGCCCGGGAGTTCCGCCCGGATCTCGTGCTGCTGGACCTCGGTTTGCCCGGGCTGACCGGCTGGGAGGTCGCCGCCCAACTGCGGGCCGATTCCCGGTTCGACCACACCGCGATCCTCGCGATCAGCGGGTACGGCCAGGAGGAGGACCGCCGCCGCAGCGCCGAGGCCGGCATCGACGGCCACCTCACCAAGCCGGTCGACCACGACGACCTGCTGCGAACCGCCGCCGATCGCGTCGCCGGCCGTCGTCCCCCCGCCCCCGCCCCCGCCCCCGCCGCCGCCCCCGCCGCCGTTTCGCCGCCCCGGCCCGAACCGCCGCCCGCCGCCGGCCCGGCGCCGGCCCCGCCGGAAGACTCAGACAGCCGGGACGGCCCGGACAACTTCAGACAGCCCGGACGGCGTCGGGGCGGGCGTGAAGCTGTTGGTCGTGGAGGACGACCGCGCGATGCGGGTGTTGTTGGAGCGGATGGCGGAGCGCTTGGGGGCCACGGTGACGACCGCCGCCGACGGCGCCGCCGCGGTCGCGGATGACGAGGCCGACTGGGACCTCGTGCTGTGCGACCTGACGCTGCCGGGGGGAATGGACGGCTGCGACGTGGGCCGCGCCCTGGGCGACGCGGCGGACGCCCGGGAGATGCGACGAAGGGACGCCGGCCGACCGACGCCCGCCCGCCCGCTGATGTACGCGGTCTCCGCCCACGACGAATCGACCTGGCGGGACCGCGTTCATGACGCCGGCTTCGACGGGTTCGTCCAGAAGCCCGTCAGCCACGACCGCCTGCGCAGCCTGCTGCATTTCGCCGCCGATCGACTCCGCCCCCACGCCGACGCGCCCAATGCCCCGTCCGCCGACGCACCCGCCGAACTCGCCACGGCGGACTGACCCGGGATCGGGGCGGTTTCCGCTTCGACAGGGGCGGCGCCGGTTCGCAAAGTGGCCCTGCTGACCGGGGTGAACGCCTACGACCAACGCGGCGACGCCGCCCGTCCCCGCCGGCAGCCGCGTGCGGGCGACCCCCGGCACGTATCGGGAGACACGTATCGGGAGAGCGGACGTGTTCGGGCTCGGCGGGCTCCTGCTGGTGATCCTCACCGGTCGGACTCCGTTCGAGGCGCCCACCGTGCTCGCCACCGTCCTCCAAGCCCAAGGAACTGACGGCGCTCCGCGGGATCGACCAACTCCGGCTGCCCCGACGGTCCTTACGCCCGCGGTTACTTTTCCGAGGCGAGGCCGAACTGGGCCTTCATCCGCTCCACGTAGCCGCCGTGCGAGAAGCCGCAGGCGATGATCGCCTGCGTGTACGGTGCGTGGCCGTCGCCGATCCAGTCGATCACGTTCAGGATCTTTAGCGAGGCAAGGCTGTCGCTACGCAGCAGGTCGTTCCAGCAGTCGCGGGCGGCTTGCTGCTCGCCGGCCCGGTACAGGACCCACGCGGCCATCGTGCGCACGTGGTGAGATTCGTCCTGTAGCAAACCCCGCATCGCGTCTTGATCGACCGCGGTCGCGTCCTGGGATTGCACCAGAAAGCAGCCCACCGTCGCCCAGTAGCGCCGGCCGAGGTCCTCGGCGGACAGCTCTTTGACCAGCGCCGGCAGGTCCGCCGGCGTGGCGGCCAGCGCCGCGGCGCTGGCCGCTTGCAGCGCCCGCACGTTATAGCGGGCCGGGTCGCGGACGAGGTCGTAAATCGTCACCCCGGCCTCCTCCGCGAGCCGCACGACCTCGCTTTCCGGCAGCAGGCCGGAGTCGTGAATCTCCCGCTGCCAATCGTCCAGCGCCCCGCTGAGGCGTTTTACGTCCGCGGCGTACTGCGAATCGTCCACGAGGTTGTGCACGTTGTCCGGGTCCGCGCTCGTATCATACAGCTCGTGCACCGGCTTCGTGCCGAAGAACCGTCCGGTGATCGCGTCGGTGCGGCCCTCTCGATACTCCTGCTCCCACGCCTGCGTGGCTTTCATCTGCCACAGATAGTTAATCTTCTGTCCCCACGGCGCGTAGGGCATGTAATTGCGGACGTACAGGAACCGCCGGTCCCGCACCGCGCGGACGTTGTCGCACCGCTCGTCCATCCTCGCCCGAAAGCTGAAGTGATAGTCGCGGGGCGGTTCGACCTCCCCCGGCCCCCCCAGAAACACGCGGCCCTGCATCTGGTCGGGGACCTCGGCGCCGCACAGGCTCAGCCAGGTTTTGGGCATGTCGATAAAGCTGATCAGTTCGTCGATCTGCTCCCCCGGCGCCCCGGGCCGCAGGTGTTTAAATTGCTCCGGAATGCGGACGATCAGCGGGCAGTGCGTGCCGCTGTCGAAGAGAAACCGCTTGCTGCGGGCGATCACGCCGCCGTGGTCGGAGTTATGAATGACGATCGTATTCTCCGCCATCCCGCTGGCCTCCAGCGCGGCGAGGGTCGCGCCGATCTCCGCGTCCATCTTCTTCATCTGGTCGTGATAATGGGCGTAGTTCTGGCGAATCGTCGGCACGTCCGGGTGATACGCGGCGAGCCGCACGTTCGCCGGGTCGTGCGCGGTGTGCGTCACGTCGCCGAACGCCTTGGATTCATGCGATTTCGTGCTGTTGACCACCATGAAGAACGGCTGACTTCGCTTCAATACCTTCCAGTCGAGCCGGGTCGTGTCCCAGGCGTCTTCGTCGGGCCGGCCGCCGATATTATAGTCGGTCTTTTTGGCGTTGCCGGTGAAATAGCCGGCTTCGCGCAGCAGGTCCGGATAGTAGCGGATGCGGTCGTGCGGGATTCGATAGCGGCTGCGCATATTGTGCGTGCCCATCGACAACGCGTGCATCCCGGTGATCCAGGTGCTCCGCGACGGGGCGCAGACCGGGGCGTTCGCATAGCAGTGCATGTATTGATGACCCTCCGCCGCGAGCGCGTCGATCTGCGGCGTGTCCGCGTGCGGGTTGCCGTAGCAACCCACCCAGTTCACGTTATTATCTTCGCAGGTGAGCCACAGAATATTTGGCCGCTCGCCCGGCTTGTCATCCGCCGTCGCGGCGCCCGCCCACACGGCCCCCAGCAGCGCCGCGAGGGCGACGCGTACGAGGTACGGGGAGAGCGGTCGATTGGGGACGAGCGTCATGGCGGGGCGGGCGTCGGGCGGGAACGGTGGACGCCCTGTTGTATCCACTGCGGCCGACCCGTTGGAACCCGCCCGGGCCGCGGGGCGGCTGGCGGGGTCGGCGGCGGTCGGCGAGAGTGCGGACCCCGCCCCGTCCCCGCCGCCCCGCGATGAGCCATGATCGATCGCCCCGCACCACCGGCCCTTCTCCTGTGCGCCGCGTGCCTGCTGACGGGGCTGACCGCTCCGGCGACCCGCCCCGCCGCCGCGGGGGAGGACGATCCGCCGATACCGGCCGCGACCAGCGACGGGGCGCTCGCGATCCTGTTGACGGTGGATTCGGCCGAGACGTTCGACCCGCCGGACGGGGCCGTGCGGCTGCTGTCGGTGGAACGGTCCGTCTTTCTGACGTGCGAGGTGGCGAACGGGTCCGATCAGCCCGTGCTGCGACGCGCCCCCGTGATCCCGTGGCGGGACTTCTCGGTGACGCTGACGGGGCCGGACGGTCAGCCCGTGCCGATGTCGCGGTTCGGCCGGGGCAATGTCGCGGCGGTGTCTACCATGCCGGCCCGCGGGCGTGTGCGGCTCCCGCCGGGCGCGGGCCGAGCCCGTGCGGCTCTGTTTGAGCCGGTACTTCGATCTCTCGATGCGGGGGGAATATGAGGCGACGGTGTCGTCGGGGGAGTTCTCGCCGAACCCTTGGGGCGGGGCGGTTCCCGCGGCGGCGGGCGGGCCGCTGCGCTTCAAGCTGGTCGAGGCCAGCGTCATCCCGTCGGCGCGAGAAGAGGTAGTGAAGCGGGCAGAACGACAGGCGGTGCTCGACAGCCTGTTCCAGGACTGAGGCTCGATCAATGTGCCGGGAGTGCTCTGCCCCCGCCGGGCGCCGGCGGGGCGGGTCGCACCGGTCCGTTGCCGGCGGCTTGGGGATCGACGGCGGGGCCGGTCCGGCGAGCGTCGCGGCGGGGCGGGTCGGCCGTCATTCTGACGCACCCGCCGAGCGGTCCCCCCGGTCCCCCCGGTCCCCCCCGGTCCCCCCCGGTCCCCCCCGGTCGCCCCCACGCCCCTCGGAGAGCCCCCCATGTCTCAAGGTCGCCGTGCCGCCGAGTGGTTCGCCGAGGTCGCCGGAAAGCAGGTGGGGCCGCTCAGCGGCGGGGACCTGCGGCAGTTGGTCGCCGCGGGGCGGGTGCACGCGGAAACGCCGATCCGCCGCGGCTCCGACGGCCCGTGGCGCCCGGCGGGCGAGGTGAAGGGGCTCTCCCCCGGCCCGCCGCCCGAGCCGGAGCCCGAACCCCCGCCGGCCCCCGCGCCGTCCGCCCCGCCCGCGCCGCAGCCGGGCGATGAATGGCACGACGTGCCGGAGGATTCGTTCTCCTTCAACGATGAGCCCGCCGCGGCTCCGCCGGGCACGGTTCCGCCGGGGGTGGCGCCGGGCTTCATCCCGGAGGCCCACGTGCGGTCGGCGTCGGGAAGCCGCGGGGGGACCGACGGGGCGACGCCGGCGTACGCCGCCCTGCGGACCTACTCGAACGTGCTGCGGATCGTCGGGTACGTCGTCGCGGCGCTGGCCGCGTTGGGGATCCTGGCGTCGTTCCTGCTGGGTTTCGTCGCTGCGTCGCAGTCCGGGGAACCGGCCGCGTTCTTCGTGGCGACGCTGTCCGGGCTGAGCGGGGCGATCCCGGCGCTGCTGACGGCGTTCCTGCTGATCGTGGCCGCGGAGTTCGTGATGCTGGCGGTGAACGTGGCCAGCGACGTGCGAGAACTGAAGGACCGCACCCCGCGGCGGTGATCGACGCCGACGGCCGTTTGATTGCACGCCGCTCATTGCACGCCGCTCACTGCACGCCGCCGCCCCCGCCGCCGCCGATGCTGACTTCGTCCGTCGGCCCCATCGGGACGAGGCGGTAGCGGAAGCCGGCGGCGACGAGGGCGTCGCGGAGCGGGGGCCATCGGTCGAAGCTGTCGGACCAGACGAACGCCGCCACATCGTACCGCTCCGTCGGCAGGGCGTTGAGCCGACGGGCGACCGCCGCGGCGCCGGAGGCGGTCAGCGCCGTCCCCCCGCCGGGCCGGGGCCGCAGGATGTTGCCGACCCGCGTCACCTCACCGAGGTCGTACTCCGACAGCAGGGTGCGTCCCCGGATCGACCGGGCCACGTGCGCCCGGCCGTTGCGGATCAGCAGGGTCGCCTGCGCGCGGCCGGACCGGCTGACGGTGGTGAGCCGCAGTTCTTGCACGCTCTCCCGGCGAGCGGCGGCGAGCTGACGGGCGGCGGCGTCGCGGGCGGTTTCGGCGGCGGCCCGGCGGCGGGCGGCGGAGGCGGCGAGGTCCACCGCGGCGCTGATCTCCTCTTCCTGCCCCGCCAGCGCCGCAGCCGTCGCCCCCTGTGCCGTCGCCCGGGCGGCCCGGCGCTCCGCCAGCGTGCCCGCCGTGGATTGCAGCCGGTCCCGCGTCGCGATCAGCCCGGCTAACTCTTCCGGGGCGAGCACGTCCGCGGCGCTGCGGGCGGCGGCCCGGCGGGCCCGCAACTCCGCCACCTCCGCGATCACCACGTCCGCCTCCGTCCCCAGATTCATCAGGTCCGCCGCGGAGACCGGCGGCGCCTCCGTCGCCTCGCGGGCGGCGCCGGTCTCCCGCACCAGGATCGCCACCAGCATCGCGATGAACACAATTCCGCCGAACGTGTTGCAGATCGTGTCCAGCAACAGTTCCAGACTGTCGTCAGAAGCACGGCGGCGGCGGCGGCGGGCCATGGGGATGTGGGATTGGGGATCGGGGATCAGGAATTGAGGATCGGGGATGTGAGACGCCGGAGGGGGGACGGCTTTCCGTCCCCCCTCCGAAATCCCCCCTCCGCCCTCTAATTGGCGCCGGTGACGGGGTCGAGCAGGCGTTGGCCGGCGGGGGCGGCGTCGAAGCCGTGGTCGATGCCGGCCCGTTTGAGCGCTTCGATGAACGTCCGGGACGTCGAGACGCCGTCCGGTCGGACCAGCACGAACACGTACGGATCGCCGCCGCGACGCAGTTCGTCCAGGAACGATCCGCCGCTGCCGGGCACGCGGCGGGGAACCGCCGGCCGGCCCAGCGGGGCGACCTGCACCCCGCCGGCGGACGCCACCGCCAACCACCCGGCCCGCCGCGACCCGCGGGGCATCCGGTAGACCGGCCGCGGATCGCCGGCCCCGAGGCCCTCCAGGCGACCCTGCGCCGCGGGCGGCGTCGGCTTCGGCCCCGGCGGCGGCGTCCGCGTCGCGGGCGGCGGCGTCCCGCAGCGGCGCCGCCCGAAACCGGGCCACCTCCAGTTCGTCCGCCCACGCCGTCAGCCGCTGGTCCGCGGCGTCCAACGCGGCCAGTTCGCCCTCCAGTTGGTCGATCTCCGCGGTCAGGCCGGCGGTTTGTTCGCGGACGGCGGCCGGGGTGGTGCCCGCGGCGGCGGCGACCGTCGACTCCGCCGCCTCCACCTCCAACGCGAGCCGGTCCCGCTCCCGGATCGCCGCCGCGGCGGTCGCCGACAGCCGCGCCGCCGCCCCGGCGGACCCGTCGTCCGGCGCCGGCGGTTCGTCCGTCAGCTCCAGGGTCAGCAACAACACGATCATCAGCAGGATCCCGCAGACCGCGGTGATGATGTCCTGAAACGCGAACAGCGAGACGCCCGGCCCCGCGCGACGGCGACTCATCCCGCCCTCCCGGCCGACCCGTTCGAGCCCACGGAAGCCGAGCCCACCGACGCCGAGCCCACCGACGCCGTGGCCGGCTCCGGCGGTTCCGGCGGCGGGCGACGCGGGGCCGAGAAGTCCGGCGGGGCCGTCATCCGCAACCGGCCGACGACGTGCCGGGTGCAGTAGTCCCCGCAGGCGTCGAGGAACTCCTCCTCCGCCTTCTTCAATCCCGTGAGCAGCATCTGAATGAACAGCGCCGCGACCAGCCCCATCAGGGTCGTTTCGAACGCCAGGCTCAGATCGCCGGTCACCCCTTTCAACGATTCCTTGATCTGGGAGACCTCCTCCGAGTCCTCCAGCACCCGGCCGAACTTGCCGATCGCCCCGGACAGCCCCTGCACCGTGCCGATGAACCCCAGCACCGGCACCGCCCAGACGAACGCTTGCAGCACGGAGTAACTCGTTTCCATCGCGGCGTCGTCGGCGTCCGCCTGACCGCGGAGGATCTCGTCCACATCGCCCACCCGGCCGAGGTTTCGCAGGTTCGACAGCGCCACGTTGATCCGGCGGAACAGCACGAACCGCCGCGGGTCTTCCACCTGCCGGAGGATGTTGTTCTGGACGACGTCCACGGTGTCCGGGGAGAGGACGAACTCCGCGGTCTCCGGCACGATCCGGCACCGCAGCGCCTTGCGTTGGAGCCGCAGTTTGAGCCATTTGAACCCCAGAATCGCCAGCGACCACGCCGTCAGCAGGGTGATCGCGTACGGGACGAGGCCCTGCTCGAAGAACATCGCCCCGACGGCGGTCTCGCGAAACGGCAGCAACGCCCCGTAACAGACGATCCCCAACAGGACGCCGACGATCAGCGCAGGGAACCCGCCGACCCGCGTGAACCGCCCGCCGGAGAACCCCAACATGCGTTCCGGATCGCTGCGACCCCAGGACAGGGGAACGTCCGCGAACTCTTCGGGCGGTTCGTCGGCGTACAAATCGGACACGGGCGAGGCGGTCGGGGGGTGACGGTGAAGCGAGGGGAAGCGTCGGCGGGAGTCGCCGCGGGCACCGATACGCAACGACGGGAGTCAGGCGGAGCCGGCGGGCGTTGTCGGACTCTTTGCGGGAGTCAGAAGGCGTCGAGCGATTCGACCAGCGCCGCGGACACCAGCACGAACAGGACCGGCCAGGCGGCGACGCCCAGGAGGCCGAAGATCAGCCCGGGGATCGACAGCCCGAGCCCCTTGCGGCGGTCGGCGCCCAGGCCGGAGGTCGTGCCCGCGACGCCGCAGATCAGGCCCAGCACGCAGGGCAGGAAGCTGGCGAGCGCCATCAGCCCGCCCACGCCCTCGGCGCCCTCCGGCCCGAGCTTTGAGGCCAGCAGGAACCCCCCGCCGAATAGCGCCAGGCCGACGAGGCTCAGCGGCAAACTGGCGATCGCGAGCCCGCTGTAGCGGCGGGGTCCGCCGAACCCGCCGCCGTTGAGCCCGCCGTCGTCGAACCCGCGTCCGCCGCCGGAGGGCAGGACGCCGGCGAACTCCGATCGCGTGTCCGCCTCCGCCCAGGCCTCCATCCCTTCCCGCCAGACCATCGCCGTGCCTCGGACCTCCCCGACGGCGATCCGGCCCCGCAGGTCCGCCGCGGAGGTCGGGCCGACCCGATCCCCGCTGGCGGCCCGGTAGTACCACAGCGGCGCCCCGGCGTCCGGCGGCGCCGCGCCGCCTTCCTGCGGGTGCGGGTCGGGGTGCGGACTGAACTGTTCTTCGCCGATCGTCTGCGGCTCGTCGGACCCGTCGGAAACCGCCGTCCCGGAGCCCGCCGTCCCGGAGCCCGCCCCGCCGGCGGGGCCGTAGAGCGCCGCGACGTTCCCGGCGGGCGTCCAGGAGACGCGGTCCGTGGAGAGTTGGTGACTGCGGCCGAGCCGGCCGTGGTCCTTGAGCTTTCGCAGCTTGTCCAGCGGGAAGGGACCGGCGACTTTGCCGCGGCTGCGCAGGTAGTAGGTCGGTTCGCTCATCGGGCGGCGATTGGCGGGAAGGCGAAGGTCCCAGCGGCGGCGGCGAGGCCGGGGGGTTTGTCGACGGCGACGGGTGTGAGGAACACCACCCGGCCTGGGTGCGGGTCCGCCGGATCGAACCGCACCCAGCGGGCCTCCGCGTCCGACTTGGCGGTCGCGGAGGGGCCGGGCGGTTCGATCACCCACAGACGACCGGGGCCGGGGGCGGGCGTGACGACGGCTCCGACGCCGTCCGGCCCGGCCGCCACCCAGCCGATCGGCGTGGGGGCGAACGCTTCCGCGGCCCGGGCGCGGTCGGCGGCCTTGGCGGCGTCGTCGAACGCCGCGGCGATGCGGGCGGCGCTCAGCTTCGCCAGCACGCGTTCGGCGGCTTGGCGGCTGGGGGCGGCGTCCTCCCGTTCCGGGTTCATCCACATCGCCGAAGGGTCGATCGCGTCGCTTTGCAGGTCGTCCAGCAACCGGGACAACGAGCGTGTGAGAAACAGGTCCCCCTCGCCGGCGTCGCTGAGCGTCCGCCGCAACAACCACCACCGCAGAAACGGGTCCAGCCCCGGCTCCACCTGGATCGCCACGGCCAGTTCCGACAGCGACTCGTTCCAATTCGAGGTTTCAGAGCGACGCAGGATCTCCCCGGCCTTGGCGGACAGCAGGTTTTGCGGAGACCGCGGCGACGCGACCGTCACCAGATCGTCCGCATCCAACACCGCCGGATCCGGGAGGGACCAACTGATAAATCGCATGAACCGCACCCGTTTGCCGTCCCGCGTGGAGGGCGCCGCGAGGTGGTAGGTCCCCCCGTTCTTCAATTCGTTCTTCAATTCGAGGGTGTAGCTGTCCTTGAGCAGGGGGAACTCGAACACCTCCCGCAAGGTCTTCAACAAGCCGCCGGCGCCGTCCGGGCGGGCGCGGGCGACGGCGGGCCGCAGCCGGGCGGCGATCGCCGGGGCGGTCGTCAACGAGCTGGACCCCGCGAGCTTCAACAGCGCCTCCGCCCGCTCCAGCCGGGCGGCGGCGTCCGCGGCGCTGCGGGGCGCCGCCCCGCCCAGCTGGGCGGCCCCGTCCGCCCGGGCGGCGGCGGTCTCCCAGTACCGCTGCGCCGCGGCGGTCTCCGCGGCGACCTGCCGCGACAGCGGGCGATCCGGAAACTGCGTGGTCAGCAGCCCGGCGGCGCTGAGGTACGCCTTCACCCGGGCCGTCGGGCGAGGCGAGGCGAACGCCCCGTCCAGCCGCCCCACCGCCGCGGCGAACCCGCGTTTGTCAATCAGGCGCTCCCGCAGCGCCGCGAGCTGCGTCGTGATCATCGGGGTCCGGGTGTCGTCCGCCCGGTCCGGCAGGCGGGCGGCGAACTGCACGGTTTCCGCCAACAGCGCGTCCGCCCGTGTCAGCGCCGCGTCCGCGGCCGCGTCGTCGTCCGCGGCCAACGCGTCGCGCACCAGCCCCACCTCTTCCAGCACGTCGTCGGCGGACTTGTCGAACCGCTCCCGCAGGAGGCGTTCCTCGTCGATCAGGTCGGTCGTATTTCGTTTGAACAGCTTGGCGACCTTCAGTTCTTCGTCCGGCAGCCGGACGAGCTGTTGCTTGCGGATGCGTTCGATGTGCCGCAGGGCGTCCTCCGGCGTGGGGGCGGTCTCCGCCGCTTCGAGGGCGGCGGCCAACTCGGACAGCCGCGTGCGTTCCGCCGCCTCCGCGTCCTCCAATCCGGACCGGGCGGCGAGCCATTCGTCCCGGTCGTAGTCGGCGGCGTGCTCGTCGAACAGCGTCCGGGCGCTGACCAACTCGCCCGCGACGGTCAGGCGGGCGATCTCCGCGGCGAGGCGATCTTCTTCGGCATTGTTCATCAGGCGAACCGTGACGAACGCCAGCCCCGCGGCCAGCAGCGCCACGCCCGCCGCCGACGCCGCCGCGATCGTGACCCACCGCCGCTTCCGCCCCGCCTCCAGCGACGACGCCCGCGACCGCGCCCGCAGCGCCAATCCCTCCGGCGGATCGCGGTCGAGCCGGCGGAGGCGGTCCCGCAACCGGGACAGCTCCTCGGGGGTCAGGTCGTCGCGGTCCAACCCGTGCTCCAGGGCGCCGACGGCGTCGGCGTAGTCGCGGGCGTCCTCCTCCGCGATCCCCACCGCGTCCAGCCAGGCCAGCGGACCGGCCGCCCGGACCGCCAGCGGATCGTCGTCGGGCAGAGCGGCGTTCTTCGCCACGCCCTCCCACTGGTCCCGCAGCGTGCGGGCGGCGGGCACGTCGTTGGCGTCCTCGGCGGCGTCCAGCCGGTCGGCGAGCGTCGGCAGCGCGGCCCGCGCAGCGTGGCGGCTCGCCGTCGCCCCCGCCGCCGCCACCTTCCTCCGCAGCGCCCCCGGCGGCTTCTGCGACCAATCCGCCGATTTCAGTTCCGTCCCCAGCGCCTTGATCGCATCCGCCCGCCCCTGTTTGACGGCGTGGGCGAGGGTCTTTCCGATCTCCGCCAGCCGGGCGCGTTCATACGTCCGCACGTCGTCCTCCCAGAAGGGGGAGTCCGGGTCTTTCTCCGCCAACTCCCGCAGCACGCGGAGGCGTTCGGTCAGCGGCCCCCGGGCCAGCGCCATCCGGCGGTGTTTGCGGAGCAGTCGATCCAGCGGGGTGAGGTCCCCGTAGGCGTCTTCGAGGGCTTCGGCGGCGATCAGCGGCGCCGGCGGGGGGGCCGGCAGATCGTACAGCGCGCACAGGTCCGCCCAGTCGTCTTCCAGCTCGTGCAGGTCCGCGTCCCGGATCAGGTCCAACAGCGGCGGCGGGCCTTTGGCCTCCTGCACCGCTTCGCTTTTCAACCCGCCCCGCAGCAGGTCCGCGCAGCGTTCGGCGGCTTCGGTCAGCTCCGTGCGGACCTGCGTGAAGTTCCGCGCCAACTCCTCAAGATCGTCGGTCAGGCGCTGATCGTCGGCGGCGAGGATCCGGCGGATCCGCTCGGCCAGCGGGCGGGGGTTCTGCATCGCGGGGGGGGAAGAGCGGCGGGGCGGGACGCGGCGGCGGGGCGGGACCGCCGCCGGCGAGAGCCGTGCGGCGGGACATTCGAGGGACCGGACGGTCCCCCTCAGGCGGGAAAGCGAAACCCGCACGACGGCGGGGTCAGCGGCGCGGGGTCAGGGCGACGGCGGGGTCAGGGGGGAATCACTTGGAAACGGCCGGCACGTCCGGGGGGTCTTCGCCGATTTGCAGGAGGATAACATGCGCATCGGGGGGGAGCTTGGTGTCGCCCGGCGATCCGTCGGCCCGCAACGACCCGTCCCCCTGGATCGACACAGGCCGCACGCGGTAGAAAAAGGTCGCCCCAAGAACCTCGCCGGAGGTGTGTCGAAAGGCATTGTCATAGGCTCGCTCCGCAGCGAGGAGCGCGTCCTCCGGTCCGGGCGGTTCGTTGTTCTCTCCCCGCCCGGGCGGTTCGAGCCCCAGCTCCGTCTGATAGCTTCCCTCCTTGGGAGGCGTCTTCGGACGGATCTCCCACTTTACCACCTCTTTGCGGACGTGGTCCCAACGCAGGGTCGCGGGGAATGCGTCAGGGAACGTGTCCGGATCGGACGATTCGACCTGCTCCGCGAACTCGTTGAGCTGATTTCTCACGCCCGCCATCGTGCTCCAAACGGCCTTGGCGTGCTCTTTAAACTCTTTGGGCGTGTACTTGGGCGGGATCCACGCACGGTTCGGGAACGAACCGAGTTGCTGAGGCGGTCGATTCGCCTGCAAACGATCCCGGAAAGCGTCGATCCAGTCTGCGGCGGTTTCAATGGCTTTCACATCCGCCGCCAACCCGGCTTTTGTGGCGATCGTCGCCGTCAGTTTGCCGTTCGTCCGGCTGGTCGGCTGCAACTCGAAGCGGGCCGCCGTCTCGATTGGTGCGTCATCCCCTTTGAGGCGAACGACCACGCGGAGGAACTCCGGTCGATCCTTTTCTTTGATTGCTTCATCGAACACTTGAGCGAAGGCCGGCGCCTCCCCGCCCGCTCCCAACGGGACGATTAATAGACCGTTCTGAAGTCGCCGCGCCGCCCGGGGCTCCGCCGCCGACAGCGGCGTCCAAAACCGCAGACCGGCTCGCACGTCGGCCGCGTCCCTTAATGTGAAGATCGCCGCGGAGCCCAACCGCACGACCTGCTCCTTCGTGAAGCCGCTGGGGTTGCGGGCGCTGGAGAACCTTAGCGGCCCGTCTTCGCTCGCGATTTCTAACAACGGGTACTCCCCTGTCGGTCCGCCCGGCCCGTAGACCGCCCGATTTCCGTCCTCCGCGGGGACCTCGACTTGAAGGCCGGGCTCCGCGTCCACCAGGACCGTCGGCAGCCATAGGCGGGCCTCGCCCAGCGGGCCGCCGAGGATCTCCTTAATTGATCGTTTTAACGGCACGGTGCGGAGCGTCGTCCCCTCCACCGGGTCTACGATCGGGGCATGCACCAACTTCGGCGGCGGATTAGGTGTCGTCTTCGGATCGCTTGAGCCGTCAATGGGGGGAAGGGCGGCGTCGCCGTTCATCGAGCCGTCGGCGACCATGACCTCCCGGTCGCCCGGCTCCTCGTCACCGTTCTCCGGCACGTCGTTCTCCGGCACGTCGTTCTCCGGCGTTTTGTCGGGGTCGGCGTTCGGCTCGGGGGAACCGCCGCCGGGCTCCTTCGTCGTGTCCGTTGCTTGGGACGTGCCGTCGGCGACGGCCGGGGCGGGAGACTCGTTCGGCGGGGCCGGGGCGGGCGGTTTGATGGGCTCGGCGGGCGTTTGGTCCGTTTCCTCCGCCTTGGCGACGACGGTGGGTTCCGGGACGAAGTACAGCCAGGCCCCGCCCGCGGCGATGAGCAGCAAGAACAGGGCCGTGGCGGCGACGGCGGCGACCGTCAGCTTCTCCTTCGGCGACAGCCCGTACGCCCGACGGCCGGAACCGTCGCGGGGCGTCGCCTCGCCGGGCATCGGCGGAGGGGCAGGCACGCCGGCTCGCCCGCCCGGCGGCGCCGCGGGCGCCACCGCGTACGAGTCCGCGTACGGGTCCGACTCCTCCTCAAAGAGGGCGTCCTCCAGCCCTCGGGCGGGGGCGTCGTCAGCCGGGCGGTCGTCGACGGACGCCGGCGCGCCGGCGGGCTGCTGGGCGGGCGCCGCGGCGGGGGACGAGGGGGGCGGGTCGAGGATCGATCCGGTGACCGGCCCGGCTGATGAGCCCGCCGAAGCACGCCCGCTGGGCAGGGGGCGGCCGCCGCGGGCGGCGGCGATGGCGGACTTCAGCGCCGCGGCGGTCGGCAGGGCGGCGGACAGGGCGGCGGGGTTCGTCAGGTCCAGCACCGTCGCACCGCGCACCCGTCGCAGGGCGTCGGCCTCGGGGGAGCCGGCGAGGGCGGCCCGCCAGCGGCACTCCACGCCGGCCGGCCGCGGGCCGTCGTGGGTGGTGAAGGTCGCGTCCCAGCGACGCTCCGGCGGGAGCAGGGCGATCGCTTCGGCGAACAGGGCCAGCGCCCGCCGGGCCGTCTCCGCGCCGTCGCCGGGCGGGAGGAGCAGGGCGACGGGCGCGCGGTCGCGGTTCAGCACGCCGGCGGCCAACACGCCGGCCCAACCGACCTCCCCGGCCTTCGCCCACGCCTTGCACACCCCGGCGGGGCGATTCGCGGGCGGGGTCCAGGGGGGCAGGTCGCCGACGACGCCGTCCCACGGGGCGCCGGGGGAGAACGGCGGGGCCGCCAGCGCCGCCGCCGGTCCGCACGCCGGCAGCGGGGCGGCCGGGAACGCCAACCGGGCCAGCTTGGTCTGCCGACCGGTGTACCCGCGGCCGGCCTCGTTCACCCGCACCAACACCTGCCCCCCGCCCGCGGACGGCGGCATCTTCACGTGCATCAAGACGACCGGGTTGGCCGGGTCGTCCGGCGGGCCGGCGTGCCGGTAGCCGCTCAACTCCGCCGCCGCCGCCGCCGCCCCGTGCGGCAGCCCGGGCGTCCCGGCGACCACCTGCAGCCCCTTCGCGGCCCCGCCCAATCCCCTCTCGGCGGTGGTGTAGAGCAGTTGCGGGGCGTCGGCGGGCACGGCGTCGGCGGGCACGGCGGGCACGGGCACGGCGGGGGCTCGGGGCGAGGGGAGGTCGGGGACGGGCGGGCGGGAACCCGGCGGGGCGGGAACCCGGGGGGCGACCCGCCGACGACCCGCCGACGAACCGCGGGGCGGGCCGTCAGCCGGACCGGCTCCCCACCGGCACCAGCCCGCGGGTCGCTTTGGCCAGGGCCCACAGCATCGGGACCGTCACCCAGTGGGGCTCCGCGTCGGCGGGGCGGAGGGTCGGCAGGTCGCCGTCGGCGTTCAGTTTCGTCCCCGCGCCGACTGCGCTGGTGGGGACGTACAGCACGGTGCGGCAGAACCCCTCCGCCCCCTGCACCACCTCCGGGCAGAGCCGGGCCAGCGTCGCGCGGACCGCGGCGCTGCGGGCCTCCACGGCGGCCCGGTCCAGCCCGCCGACCCCGTCCGCCTCCAACACCGGCTCCGGCGGCAGGGCGTCGCCCACCAGGTGCGCCCAGCGGTCGAACTTCGTCAGCACCACGATCAGCGGGGCCTCGTGCCGGTCGGCGGCGCCCAGCCCGGCGAACTTCCGCACCCGCGACGCCGCCTCCTGCAACACCGATTCCTGCCGTCCCACCATCCCCGGCCGCTCCGTGATCCCCGCGGCTTTGCGGAACCGCGGGTCCTGCGTCGGATCGAACACGAACAGCAGCGCCCGGGACCGCGCCAGGTGCCGCGTGACCGGGGCCTCGGCGCTGTCCGCCCCGGGTTGGAAGCTCTCGCCGGCGTTGTCGTACAGGCACAGCACCCGCCCGGCCTGGCGGCTTTTGCCCTCGTTCGGATGGCCCGGGCCGGGACGCAGCGTGAACAGGTACGGCTTCGTGAACCGCACCGCCCGCCCGCCCAGCGTCACGCTGCTGTACCCCTCGCCCGCCACCTCCGTCTGGGCGATCAGGTCCTGCATCACCGCCGGCGTGTCGGCGTCCGGGTTCAGGAACAACGCCTCCTCCATCTCCGTCAGCTTGCGGTTGAGGTGGGGGTCGGCGTCGGAGAACGACAGCCGGAACAGCCCCATGACCCGGCGCAGCTCCCACGTCATCGCCGCCAGCAGGTAGCTCTTCCCGCTGCCCGGCGAGCCGAACACGCTGACGAACAGCGTCGGCAGTTCCAGGCATTCCCGCGGGACCGGCAGGTGACAGGTCGGGCAGGCGCAGGCCCCGCAGACCTCCCCGCGGGCGTCGATCGCGTCCCCGCCCGGCGTGAACCGGCTGGGCAGGAATCGCACCGCCTCGTCCGGCCCCATCACCGCGTCGCCCCGCAGGTCGGAGTGCTCCGCGACGAACAGGATCTCCTCCGGCGGGAACTCCGCCCAGCAGTGCGGGCAGGTGATCTGCTTGACCAACATCCGCCCCGGCGCCGAGGAGCGGGCCGCGGGCGAACGGGCCGCGGGCGAACGGGCCGCGGGCGATCGGGCGGGAGCGGCCGCGGACATGAGCGACGGGGCGGGGCGAGACCGGGGGCCGGCAAGTGTGGCCGCGGTTCGCCCACGGCCGCAACCCGCCGCGGCGGCCGTTCGCGTCCGTTCCCCGTTGCGCCGCAGAAGCGGATCGAACAGTCCGCCTCCGATGCGCGAGACGAACGGTCAGGGGCCTCGCGGCGAGCCCGGTGACGGGGGCGGTTGCGTCCGCGGGGGCGGCCGGTAGCTTGCCCGCCCGGTTCCGTGTCGGTTCCGCCGGTCTCGCCGCCTGTCGCCTCGCCGCCTGTCGCCTCGCCGCCCGTCTCGCCCGCTTCCGCGATGTTCTCGTCCCTCCCGCCCGCCGGCTTCGATCGAGCCGCCCGCGGGACCGTTCCGCAGGGGACCGGGCAGCAGGGTGCTGGACAGGGAGCCCCGCGATGACGCCGCAGGCCGTGTTGGAGGCGCAGGGGTGGTTCGCCTGGGTGCAGTGGCCGTTGCTGGCGGTGGTGATCGGACGGCTCGTGTACACCGCATTGTTGCTGCGAACCGCGGCGACGGTTCCGGGCAACGGCGGCGACGGGGGGGGCGGCGACCGGGCGGGCGGCGACCGGGGCGGCGAGCCGCGGGACAGCGCCGTGCGGGACAGCGCCGTGCGGGACAGCGACTTGGGCGACGTGCTGGCCCGCGTGCGGGCGGCGCCGGCCGGGCGGGCGGCGGAGGCGGCGGAGGCCGGCGTGGAAGAGGCCGCCCTCCGGCACGGTCGCCGGGTCGCGATGCTGGGCGTGCTGGCGCAGGTGTCGATGCTGTTGGGCCTGCTGGGCACGGTGATGGGGCTGTTCAGCACGTTTTTGCAGATCGGCGTCGCCAACGAGGCGCCCGAGCCGCGGGAGTTGGCCGGCGGGGTCTCCCAGGCGCTGGTGACCACGGTGATCGGTCTGATCACCGCGGTGCCGCTGTACCTCGGCGCCGCCTGGCTGGGCGGCCGTCGACGGGCCGCGACGTTCGAACTGCGGGAAGCCGTGCTCGCCGCGCTGTATGACGGGAACGTCGTTCCTGCCGGGGGCGCTGTTCCTGCCGGGAACGTCGCTTCGGCTGGGAACGTCGCCGCGTCGTCCGTCCCACCCGTTCTCCGTCCTGAAGGTGCGCCCGTCGATGTCGCCCCCGGTCCGTCCGCCGACGCCGCCGACGCCCACCGCACACGCGGCGCCCCCCCCGAGCCTGGCGGCTCCCTCCAACCCGGCGGCTCCCTCCAACCCGGCGGCTCCGAGCCCGGGAGCGGCGGCGCGGCGGCGGTTGTGGGCGGACACGGCGGCTCCGCCGGGGCTGCCGCTGGCCCCGATGATTGACGTGGTCTTCCAGCTGATGGCGTTTTTTATTTTCGCGCTGAGCTTTGACGCGAACCCGTACGACCGCGCGATCGACCCGCCCGGCTGGTCCGACCCCGCCGCGCCCCCCGCCGCCGCGGACGCCGTCGGGGGCGTGCTGCTCGAATTGACCGCCGACGGCGCCCTCCGCCCGGCGCCCGACGAACCGACGGACGCCCCCCCCGCCGCGGCCGGCGCTGACGCCGCGGCCGGCGCTGACGCCGCGGCCGGCGCTGACGCCGCGGCCGGCGCTGACGCCGCGGCCGGTCTGGCCGCCGCGGTCGCGGCCCGGTTGGACGGCCGGGACGGCCCGGTGGTGGTGCGGGCGGACCGGGCGACGCCGTTCGATCTGATCAAGATCGTGCTGGACGCCTGCCGCGACGCCGGCCGGGAGCGGGTCGAATTACAGCTCGACGCGGCCCCCTCGAACGCGGCCGATCAGCCCATCGGGATCCGCCCGTGACCGGCGCCCGATTGGTCTCGACGCCCCGTGATCGACGTTCTATCATGGACGGCCGGGATGGATGATTGGGACGACGCCGACGGGCCGGCGGAGCTGACGATCGACCCGATGGTCGACGTGGTCTTTCTGCTGCTGGTATTTTTCATCTTCACATTTAATTTGAAGATCCTCGAAACGCGGGTGGCCGTCCCGCTGGCCCGGCCGGGCGCCGCGGCGACGGCGGACGGTGCGCCGCCGCGACTCACCGTCTATGCCGGGCCGGACGGGGGGGCGAAGGGGTACGCGGTGGACGGCGTGCCCGCGGCCACGCTCGCGGCGGCGACCGCCCTCCTCGGCCCGGCCCCGGCTCTGCCAGACGACGCTCTGGCCGATGAGGGGGCGACGGGGCCGGGCGTGGCGCTGTTGACCGACCGCGGGCTGCGGTACGACGCGGCAGTCGAAACGCTCGCGGCGGTGCGGGCGTTGGGGTGGGCCGTCCGCGTCTCCACGTTGGACCCCGCCGCGTCCGCCGTCGAGTACGGCCCCACGCCGGGCCGCTGATCCGGGGCCGCTAATCCGGGGCCGCTGACCGGCGTTCGCGGTTTCGATTAGGATCCGTCCGCCGTCGCCCGCCCGTCGCCCGCCGTCCGGAGTTCGTTTCGATGCGTCCCCGTGAATCCCGTGCCGCGGGGTGGTCCGTGGCCGTGCTGGTCGTCCTGCTGGCGCTGGCCGCGGGCCTGTTCTGGCCGCCGTGGCCGAACCGCGCCGCCGCACAGCCCGCGACCGCGGACGCCGCCGCCGCGGAACAGAGTGCCGCGGCCCCGGCGCGCACCAGCGAGATCGTCGAACTCACCCCCGAGGAAGAACCCGCCCCCGAAGAGCCCGCCCCCGAAGAGCCTCCTCCCGAGGAGCCGGCCCCGGACGAGCCGCCCGCGGCGGAGGAGCTGGCGGAAGAGATGGAGCCCGCCGGCGGGCCGGACCTGTCGAGCGCCGTTGATGAAGACGGCGCCGGGCGACGTTGACCGATCCCGGCGCCGATCCCCCGGCCGAACCGGCTGAGACTGAACCGGCCGAGGACGCGATCCGCGAGCCGGTCGAGGAGCCGATGAGCGACCCGGCCCCCGCGGAGCCCGCGCCGGCCGACGAGCCGCTCCCGCCCGACGCCCCCGGCGACGACCCCGCCGCGGCCCCTTCGCAGCCTGAAGAGACGGAGCCGGATCAAACGGAGCCGGTTCAAATGAGCGAGGCGGAGGCCGTTGAGGCGACGGAGCGTCCGCGGGACGTGGCTCGGCAGGAGGGGGCGATTCCGCCGGTCGTCAACGTGGGGGCGGTGGCGGCGATGACGGCGGCGTACCCGCGGGCGGAGGCGCTGTGGCTCCACGAGCCGCCCGCGGCCGGCCGCACCGGGGCGACGGGGGGCGGGGCGACGGGGGCCGGGGCGACGGGGGCCGGGAAGGGGGCGGTGTTGTTCGAAGTGATGCGTCCGCCGGGGGACGACGTGGGCTGGATCAACCACCGCAGCGGACAGAGCAGCCGGGTCTTCCGCTGGGCCCGGGCCCGTTATCGGACCGAGGAGTTGCTGCCCGCCGCCGATCCGACCGCGCTGGGCGTGTGGGGCCTGCGGGCGGAGGCGCAAAAGATGTCGGGGGTCGGCGGGGCGGCGACGTTTTCGGCCGGTCACCTCCGCCACCGGAGCGAATCGCATTACCTGGCGACCGCGGCGGCGGCGTTCGCGAACGCCGCCGGCACGCTGGAATGGGATCAATCCCGCGGAGACCTGTTGGAGGTGGAATGGGGCGGCGACCCGGCGGCGCCCCACGTGACCGCCGCCCGCTTCCGCCCCGGCGACGGCGGCCCCGTCGTCCCGCTCCCCCTCCCCCAAACCGACGACTGACGCCGCCGGTCCCCGGGCGCCTGTCCCTAAGTGCCGGTCCCTGGCAGCCGGTGGGTCGGCGTTTGGGCTCCGGTGGCCTCGGGCGGCTGTGTGAAGTTCTTCTGAAGTCGCGGAACGAGTCGCAAACGGGCGACCCCGCCGCGGCGCCGTTCCCGTTGTGCGGTTCGCAGCGTCCGGGGAGCGTGCCTCGACCGGTGACTGTTCAGGTCGCGGTCCGCCGCCGCTTGCGGCGGCCGTCGTGGCGGATAGCTTCAGCGCCGCCGTTCACAGGGCGTGCGTCGCCTCTCGCCCCGTCCATCTCCCCCCTCTCTCCCGCCGAGGTCTCCCCCGTGCCCGCAGCCGTTTCGCTTTCCCGGTCCCTGCCGGCGCTCGCCTCCGGCGGCGCGTGGCTGCTGTTGGCGGGGGCGTGCGTCCCGATCGCGACCGCCCAGACGGGCGGCGGGTTGCAGTTGGACCCGCCCGCGACGGCCGCCGCCCCGGCGGGCCCGGCTGCTCAGAGAGATCCGGCCGCTCAGACAGATCCGTTCGCGGGCCTGGGGGACGACCGCGAGGACATCCTCGCGTTGGTCGAGGGGACCTCGCCGGAAGAGCTGATGTTACGGCTCTCGTTGCTCGAAGCGCAATTGAGCCGCAACGGGCAAAAGTTTCTTCAACGACGGGTGCTGTTGGAGCGCTACCGGGACGACGCCCGCCGATCCGTCGTCACGCTGGAGCGGATCCCCGCGGTCAGCGCCGCCGCCGCCGTGTTCGCCACGGATGAAGTGAGACGACAGTTGCAGACCCTGGGCCGGTTGGAGGATTCGAAGGCGAAGGTCGACGGGCTGCGGGAGGCGCTGGGCGTCGACGACGCCACGCTGGGCCGGCTGGGGGAACTGCTCGTGTCCCGTGAGGTCGTCGCGAAGACCGAGGAGGGGCTGGACCAGATCGAATCCGTGTTCCAGGGGGCGGTGCAGGACAACCTGCCGGATATCGGCACGCTCCGCGGCGGGGGCGGCAGCAGCCTCGCCTCCGTCCTGAAGATCCTCGACGAGATCGACAGCGACGCCGGCTCCGTCGGCCCCGCGAACGCCGGCCCGGCCGAACCGTCCGGGGCCTCCGGCGACGACATGCTCGCCCGTATCTTCTTCGGCGGCTGATCCCGCCGGCTCGCCCCGTTCGCCCGGTTCTTCCCGCCCCGGTTCCTCCCCCCCGACGCGGCGCCGCCTGCCGCCCGCCTCGCCATGCTCGCCCGCCTCACGATGCACGCCCGCCGCCTGCTGTTCGCCCCGCTGTTCACCCTGTTGGCGGCGGCCCCCGCCCTCGGGCAGGACGCCCCCCAACTGCCCGACGACGCCGATCGCGTCGTCACCCAAACCAAAGTGGAAGCCCTCTCCCGCGAGATGCGGGACCTGCAAAAGCTCCAGGACCTGATCGCCCGGCTGGGAGACCCCAGCCGGCAATTGCCCGGCGAAAGCAGCCAGGAGTACCTGGACCGGGTCGACACCGTGTTGAAGGCCCGCGGCATGTTGGTGGCCCTCGCGGGGGAGCAGGTCAAGGAGGTGCTCACCGAGGTGCACCTGTTGGAGGCCCAGATCGAGGAGTATGAGGAGTGGGCGGAGTTCCTCGTGGAGAACGTCGCGTCCATGAAGGAGACGCGGGTCCGGCGGCGGGACGAACTGGTCGAGACGCTGGACGACGCCCGCTACCGGCTCGCGGCGGTCGCGGCGGTGATCAAGGAGCGGGACCTGACCCCCGAACAAACCGCCGAACCGGACGCCGGCTCGTTCGCCTCCCGCGTGACCGGCTTCGCCGTGCAACAGGTGGACGGCCGGCCGATCCCGGACCTCGCCGGCAAGAAAGCGGAGTTTGAACCGATGCAGGCCCCGGCCCGCCAGACGGCGTTCGACGACCTGACCGCGGAGGTGGTCGACGCGACCTACGAACTGAGTTACCTCGAAGACTTCGCGATCTCCGAGACCGACGCCTTCGGCGGCGACCTGCCGGCGGCCCACCGGGATGTGATCAAGCAGGCCCGGGAGCAGTTGCGGGCGGCGAACCGCGTCCGGGACTACGGCTCGCAGTTGTCGATCCTCGCCCGGTACACCAAGGAGAACCTCGCCCTGGCCCGCAAGCAGGATCTGCAAGTCACGTTGCGGGTGCGGGAACTGGCGGCCCAGTTGCCCCGCACCGAGGAGGCGCTGTCGGTCGCCGGCGGGAACGTCACGTTCGCCGACCGCGACGGGATCGCGTCCCTGATGAACCGCACCGCCCCCTCCCCGGACGCCGCGCCCCCCACAGGCGCCGCTCCTGACGCCCCCGCCGACCGCTTAGCCCGTCGCCTGCTCGCCGCTGAACCGTCTCGCCCCCGTCGCCCCGACCGTTCCCCGATGATTCGCACCGCTTCGCCGCTGATCGCGCCCGCTCTCGCATTGATCGCGTGGTCGGCGCCGGGGTCGACCGCCGCGGCGCAGATCGGGAAGCCGCCCACGGCCGGGGCGGGGACGGTCGGATCCGGGGGGGCTCCCAAGTTGGACCCGGAGGTGTTGTCGCTGGCGAACAGCGAGTTGGAGGGGGCGTTGGGCGTGCTGGACGCGATGACGCTGGACGAGTTGGCCGAAACGCTGGACGGGTCGCGGGAGATCGACGCGGAGGGCCGCGACTACCTGCGTCACGAGGCCGATCTACGAGCCGCGATCGACCAGAACGAACGCCTGGTGGAACGGTACGAGCGGCAGCCGGGGGTGCGGGAATTGGAGGCGCTGCTCTCCCAGCCGGCGGTGAAGACCGCGGTCACGCGGCTGCTGAAAGCGGAGAACCGAGCCGCCGCGGAGGTGGAGTTGGAAACGTTATTGCGAAGCGGCGGGCTGCAATTGAACGACCGGACGCTGACGCGGGCGTTCGCCCTGCTGGCGCAGGCGGACAAGTACCGGCGGGCCGTCAATCTGGACAGGCAGACGTTGAAGGATCTGGAACTCCAGCGGCAGAAGTACGTCGCCAACAATCCGGTGGACCGCATCCGGTACGAGCCGCTGGGCGGGAACCAGGACCCGATCCGCGCCGCGGAGGACCGTCGCCAGCGGTTTGCGACCGGCAACGCCCCCGCCGACGAGGGCGGGGACGCCTCGCCGCCCGCGGGCCGGCGGGGCGCCGGCCTGCTGGACCTGTTGGAGCAGATCAACGCCCCCGCCGAGCCGCTGACCGGCCCCTCCGCCGCTGACCGGCCCCTCCGCCGCTGATCCATCGGTCGGCCCGCTGTCGCCCGCCCGTCCCGCCGCCTCTCTTCGCCCGCCGCGATGCCCGCCCCCGCCGCTTTCACCCTCGTCGCGGTTCTGCTCGGTCAGTCCGGGGTCGTGCCGAACGTCGAGGTCACCACCGGCAAGCAGCGGGCGCTGTCTGAATCGCTGGCGGAACTGGAGTCGTTGCACCTGATCCTCACGGAAAAGCTCCAACTCCCCCCGCGGCCGGCCCCGGGCCAGCCGATGGGGCCGTTTTACGAGGCGGTCGAGCGGCACTACAAAGCGAAGGCGTACTTCACCGGTCGCTTGCTTCGGCATTACCAAAGCCTGCTCAAGCAGAAGTACCTGTTGGAGGCGGAGGTGAACCAGTACCGGCGCTACATGGCCGAGATGGCGGAGCGGCAGGAGGAGTTCGCCAAAAGCGTCCGCGAGTACTCGGAGCGAAGGCGGAGCGAAGAGAAGACCCTCAACGGACAGGTCCGCGTGCTCGCCGGCGTGCTGGCCGATCAACTGCGGACGCAGGCCGTCACCGCGTCCCCCGCGGACGCCGCCCGACTGAAGACCCGCGCCGACGAGCTGGAGGAGCGGGCCAACCTCACGTTCCTGCCCGGCCGCGACGAGATCGAACGCGGCCTGGACCTCCCGCCCTCCGGCGACGAGCCCGCCGCACGCTCCGCGGCGCTGCAAACGCTGTTGGCGGACCGCCTGCGGCAGCTCAAACTGGTTCGGTACGACCGCCAGTTGGCCGAGGAAGAGTTCGGCGTGTCGGATGAGGAACGGGGCCGCTTGGAATCCCTGTACGTCGACCTCCCGCTCCGACAGGCGATCCAACAGGCCGAAGGCATCCTGGAGCGCCCGGCGGTCGCCGAGCTGGAGTTCCGCGCCGATCAGTTAGCCATCGCCGCAAAGCATCTCGGCACGCGGTTGGAGCAGCTTGCCACGGATCAGGCGTTTTCCGGCGAGATTGCGTTCCGGCAGAAGTTGGCCCAGTTTCAGAACTCGATGGGCGTGGTCGAGCGGGAATTGGACCGGGCCGTGGGCGTGGGCGGGGCCGACGACCTGACGGACCTCGGCGGGGGCGACCTCGCGGGGCTGCTGGAGATCCTCGCCACCGCCGAGGACGACCCCCCCGCGGATGGTTCCGCCGCGGATGGTTCCGCCGAGAACAACGCCGCCGCGGGCGACCCGGGTCGCTGAGGCGGCCCCGTCCGCTGCGCCGTCTTGACGAAGTCCGCTTTCCACGTCGACCCGCCCGTCCTGCTGATCCGCCCCCGCCCCGCCCGTCGCCGGACCGAACCGCCGTGCCGTCGGGCGGGACGGGGCGGGGTCCGCTTCGCGGTCGCCGCGGTGTGGGGGGCGGTGTGGGGGGCGGTGTGGGCGGTGACTTGGGCGGTGGGCACGGCGGTTCTGCTGCCAGCCGATCAGGCGCTGGGGGCGGACGGGGCAGCGGACGGGGCAGGCGTCGCCGCACGACTCCGCGACGCCGCCGACGATTCGGTCGATCCGCGGCGGGGGGCGCTGTTGCGAGCCCTGGCCGCGGTGGCGGACGCCGGCGGGGATCAAGTCGCCGGGGCGGAGCGGCCTGTGGGGGGCGAGGCTGTGGGGGGCGAGGCTGTGGGGGCCGAGGCTGTGGGGGGCGAGGCCGCGGGGTGGATCGCCGAGGCGCTGGAGGCGGGCGGTTCGGGGCCGTGGCCGGCGAGCGGGACGCTCTCGTTGCCGCAGTCGATCGGCGCGGGCCGGCCGGCAATGCAGGTCCGGCAGCGGGTGGGCCTCTGGCTGTTGGGCGGGCGGCGGGCGCTGGTGTTCGCCCACCCGGACAACCCGAACGACCTCGTGCTGCGAAAGTGGCGCTCGGCCGCCGGGCCCGGGAAGAACCAAGCGGCCGGCCCGGAGGCGGTCACCGTGTGGGCGGCGCGGGCGGGGGTGACGGCGCTGTCCGCCGCGGAGGCCGCGGCGCTGGCGAAGGCGGACCAGCCGCTGGTGCGTGTGGAGGGCGCCCGCCTGCGCGTCAAAACCCGCGCCGGCGACTTACTCGCCGACCTTCGCATCCCGTTCGCCCCGGACGCCGCTCCGGTTGTTCCGGGTCCGACGGACGCCCGAACCGAACCGCCGCCGCTTCCGCCGGCCGTGCCGCTGACGCCCACGTCGGTCCCGCCCACGTCGGTCCCGCCCACGTCGGTCCCGCCCACGTCAGTCCCGCCGCCGGCGCCGGTCCCGCCGGCGGCGCCCGAGGCGGTGCGGGTGGTGGTGGATTGGTCGTGGCTGACGGCGGGGGCGGCGCATCGGGCGGAACTGGCCCGTGCGTTGCGCGGGTCGGCGGCGGGCGGGGCGTGGCGGGCGGGGGTGACCGCGGCGCTGGCGACGCCGGAGGGGGTGCGCGCGTTGCCTCCGCCGCCGCCCGCGGGGGCGTCCGCTGCGGCGGTGGCCGCGTGGCCGCCGGACCCGCCGTCGCCGCACCGGGGGGGGCCGGGCACCTGGGGGGTGCTCGCCGCCGTCGCCGATCACGCGGCCGATCGTCCGGACGAACGGACCGTCGTGCTGACCTTCCTGCCGGGACTGACCGCCGGCGGCGATCCGCCGGCGGTGTCGCCCGCGGCCCGGGCGGCCCTCGCCGCCGGGCGGGTGCGGGTGGTGGAGGTGGGCGGCGGGCCGTTCCGGCCGCTGTCCGCCTGGGTCGGCCGCCGCCACCACGCCGCCGTCGCCAACTGGCCGGCCACCCTCCCCGGCGTCGCCCCTGAGTCCCCGCCGCCGCCGGTTCGACGTGCCGCCGCGATCCGTGCGGGTGGCACGTGCCTCCTCCGCCTCGACCACCTCAACTCTCACTCGCTGCCCGCCGTGTCCAAGTCGACCGAATCCGAGCCGGACGCCGTGTCTAGCGACCAAGCGTCTGACAATCGTGCGTTCGCGGACCAATTGGCGGAAGACGCGGACCGAAAACGGAAGCTCCCGCCGCGGGTGGGTTCCTACAGCCGCACGCCGAAGCGTGGGATGTCGGCGACTCGTTCCTCGAAGAGCGCCGGCCCGTCCCGGGGGACCTGGGTGCCGATCCTGTCGGCGGGGCTGGTCGTGGGGCTGATCGCGGTGGTCGGCAACGCCACGATCGACCGGGCGATCCCGGCTCCCCCGCCGGAGCCGGACCCGGGCGTCGTTCAGGCCGAGGAAGACCGGCAAAAGCGGCTCATTTCGGACACCATCGCCGACGCCATGAACCAGTATCGTCCCGGCCGGTCGCGGTCCGGGGAGGAGGTGCGGGCGGCGTTGGCGGAGTATCTGGGCGGGGACGCGGCGACGTATCAGAAGACCCTCGCGGCGGAGCGCCAAGCGACCGCGGAGCGGTTGGCGGCGCTGGAGACGGCCCTCGCCCGGGCGGCGGCGGACGCCGCGAAGGGGGCGGCGGACGCCGCCGCGGCCCGGAAGGACGCCGCGGCTGCCAAAGCCGCTGTCGCCGCCCTCGCCGGGCTGCCGAAGGCGATGGCGGACCTCAACCGGGCGTTGGCGGCGGTGCCGAAGCAGGCGGCGGATCTGGTGGTCGCCGACGAGCGGGTGAAAGCGACCGCGACCGCCGCGGACCTCAAGACGGCCCAGACGGCGCTGACGGAGGCGATGGGCCGGCTGGGCTCGGTGCTGACGGCGGACACGCAGGCGGTGCGGTCGGCGGTGCGGGCGTCGGGCGGGGGCGCCGCGGCGGGCGGCGGGGCGCCGGCGGGGCAGACGCTGTTCGTGCTGTCGGCCCACCCGGGGATGGAGGCGGCGGGGTTTGGGACGGTCCGGCAGGCGTTGAAAGACGCCGCCGCCGCCGGCGTGCAGTTGCGGGACGGCTGGCGGGTGGGGGCGGTCGCGGCGACCGCGGAGCGGCCGGTCGTGGCGCTGGCGCTGAAAAGCTACGGGCCGGACGACGTGTTCGCGGTTCAGAAGGGATTCACCGATTTGGCGGTGCTGCCGAACGCCCGATCGGACGCCGCCGCGGAGCTGGGGCCGGCCGCGGACTTGGTAACGGGGTTCGACCGGGAGGAACCGGGCCGGGTGCTGTTCGTGACCGCGGTGCCGCCGGACGGGCCGGCCCCGGACGCCGCCGCCCTCGCCGCAACCGCCCGGATGTTGCAGCGCCGCGGCGTGCGGCTGCACGTCGTGCAATTGCTGGCCGAGGGGCAATCGCCGGACGCCGGTCTGGCGACCGCCGCGACCGCCTCCGGCGGGGCGTTCACCGCGGCGCCCTCCGCCGCGACCCCCGCCGGCCGCGTGCTGCTGACCGCCGCGGTCGGCGCGTTGCTGACCGTCCCCGCCGGCGACGCCGCCGAGTAATCGCCCGTTCGGTTCGCCCGCCCCCGTGCCCCCGTCGTTCCCCGTGCTGAGGCCCGCCGTCCCAATGCCCGCCCTCGTCTCGCCTGTCGTCTCGCCTGTCGTCTCGCCTGTCGTCTCGCCTGTCGTGTCACCCCTCGTCGCTTCACCCGTCTTCACTCGTGGTCTCTTGCGAACCGGTCTGTGGGCGGCGGCGGTGTGGTGCGCGGCGTGCGGGGCGGGGCGGGGGCAGGAGGTCGTTGATCCGGGCGGAATGCCGAACCGGGTGCTGACCGGGGCCGACCCCGCCGCCCGGGCGGTGTTGGAGCAGCGAGCCCCGCACGAGTTGCGGGGCGGGGCGGCGATGAGGGACGACCTGCTGGAATGCCTCGTGCACCGCCGGGGCGTGCGGCTGCGGGTCGACCCGCGCGACCCGGCGTCGAGCCGGACGTTCGTGCGGCGGGGGGCGGAGGCGGAGGTGACCGGGCGGTTCGACACGCTCCCCCCGCTGGCCGACGTGTTCCGCGTGGCCGCCGCGGAGACCCACGACGGCGCCCTCTGGATGCTGTTGACGGAGGCGAACCCGCTGGACGGGCTGGTGATCGACGTCTTCGGCTGGGTCCGGGCCGAGGAGTGCCTGCCGTACCTGCGGGACCCGAACGAATCGAACGCCGCCCCGGAGTCGCAATCGGATCCCGCCACCAGCATCCATCGCAAGTGCATGTTGGTGCAGCGGGCGACGACCGGCGCCGGCACGGTCGTGCGGCGGGTGGCAGTCCAGACCGAGCCCGACCCCGCCGCCCCCGTGGCGCAGGAGCGGGCGTTCTTCGACATCCTGTTCATCTACGACCAGGTTCCCGGCGGCGAAGGCCCCGGCGGCGAAGGCCCCGGCGGCGAAGGCCCCGGCGGCGAAGGCCCCGGCGGCTCTCCTCGCCCCGCTGCCGGCCCGACCCCCGGGAAGCCGTCGGGGGACGCGTCCGCGAACGGGGGGTGGTTGTATGTGGGGACGGAGGCGTCGTTGAAGTCGCTCAAACGGCGGACGCCCGCGGACGTGCTGCTGGGTTGGGTCCCCGCCGCCCGCGTGCTGCGGTGGGATACCCGGGAGGCGGTGGAGTTCAACAAGACGAACGTCGCGTCCCGGACGGCCCCGGCGCTGATCTTCAAAACCCGGGAGGGCCTGGAGCGGCACCTGTTAAACGTCCGCGGCCGGGTGCCGACCGCCGCGGAGTTGCTGGCGATGGATCCGCCGGTGTTATGGGCGGTGGAGGACCTGGGCGAACGACGCCCGCTGGAGTTCGATCAGGCCCGCTACCCGGTGCTGGCCGGGGCGGAGGTGGGCGGCGGCGGGGCGCTGCGGACGCAGGGCACGCCGATTTATCAGGTCGGCGTGATCGGCGACGTGGTGGGGGCCGCCGGGGAGGTGAGGATCACCGACCGGAAGAAGACCCGTTTGCAGCGGGAGGCCCAAAGTCTGACTGCCGCCGCCGGAACGGTGGAGGTGGCGTTCCTGGTGGACGGGTCGTTCTCCATGCACCGCTGGCGGAAGCCGCTGCTGAAGGCGGTCGGGGCGGTGATGAACACGGTGGCGGCCCGCGGGGCGCTGACGCCGCCGAAGTTCTCCGTGTCGTTCTACCGCTCCCCGGAGGGCATCGCCGCGGATCGGGTCTGGGAGCCGGGGCCGTTCGTCGGGGCCCTCGCCGCGGAGGACCGGCTGGACCGCGGCGCCGCGGTGGGCGGCGGACAGGCAGACCTGTTCAAGGCGCTGCGGCGGGTGGACGAATTGAAGTTCACCCCCGGGGCGACGCGCATCGTGGTGGTGGTGGGCGACGACGCCGACCAGGTGGCCGACGCGAACGGAACCGTCGTCGGCCGCGACGCCGCCGTCGCCGCGATGCGCTCGCTGTCCGCGGCGGACGCCGGCCCCGTCGGGTTCTTCGCCCTGGCGGTGGGCGATCCCGGCCGGGCGGACGGGGCGGCGTTCCTGCGGCAAACGCGGTCGCTGGCGGAGGCCCTCTACCAAGCCGCCGCCCGTGACCTCGCCGCCGGCGGCCCCGGCGGGGGTGAACCGGGCGGGGACGGACCGGGCGGGGGCGGACCGGAAAACGCCGCGGCGACCGCCGCCCTGCGGGAGCAGGCCGGGGCCGTGCGGGCCGACCGTGATCCGGACGCCGTCGCCGCCGCCGTCGCCGCCCGGATCCGGCTGGCGCTGGACGAGGCGACCTACAAAGCCGACCGCCTCCGCGAAATCGCCGAGGGCGTCTCGCGCCCGGTCGCCGGTTCGTTCGCCGCCGAGCTGCTCGCGGACGAGGCGGGCGAACCGGGTGCGGACGGGGCCGGTGCGGACGGGGCCGGGGACGGGGTCGCCCGCAGCGGCCGGCAGGTGATCTGGGAACGGCAGGTACTCGCCGCCGCCGAAGCCCGGTTCGCCGAACTGCTGGTCGACGGGGGCGTGCAGATCTTCGAGCAGGGCTGGATTGCGGAGTACCACCCGGAGGAACTCCCGCTGCCCAGCGGCGACCCGCCCTCCTGCCTGCGGCACATGGCGTTCCTGCAAAAGGACGATCTCGAACGCCTCAAAAGATTCATCGACGCGGTCGTGGACGTCGGCGACTTCCAAGCGGACAAGGCTTGGGAGGGCGCCGTCGAAGGGTACACCGGCGAGGGGGACGTCTCCGCCAAAACGCCTGCCCAACTGATCCGAATGCAGGTCGGCGTGCAGGCCAAAGTGAAGCTGATGGCGATGTCCTTCGAGGAGATCGGCCAACTCTTTCCGCAGGAGGTCCAAGATCTGAAATTGGAATTGCAGGAGGCTCAACTGCGGATGGCCGACGTGATCCAGGAGCGTCACGCCGACTACGCCCGGCAGAAGGTCGGGCGATTTGAACTGACGCTCGAAGAGGTCCCCGGCAGCGCCCGGGCGCAGTCGTATTGGTTCCCGCGGCAGACGGAGGGACGCTCCGAAGAGGTTGACCAGAAAGCCTGGATCCCCCGCGAGGCGCTGCCGTGACCGATCCGTCGGCCTCTTCCCCCACGAGCGATGCACTCCCCACGGGCGATGCACTCCCGTCGGGCGATGCACGTCCGTCGGGCGATGTGGTCTCGCCGGGCCGTGCGGGCGAGTCCGAGCCCGTTGCGTTCCGGCTGCGGCGCGTCGCCAAGACGTATCCGGGGCAGTCGGCGCCGGCGGTGGGGCCGGCGTCGCTGGACGTTCCCGCCGGCGCCCGCGTCGCGGTGCTCGGTCCCTCGGGGGCCGGCAAAAGCACCTTGGTGCACCTGCTCGGGGCGCTGGACGAGGCCGACCCGCCGACGACCCGATCAAGCGACCAGACCGCCGCCCCCGGCGAGGCCGCCGGCGTCACGTACTTCGACGCCGGCGGCTGTGGTCCCGGCAACCGCGACCCCGGCGGATCGGCCGGGGATCCGGTCGCGGTGCACTACGCCGCGGCCGGGCCGGGGGCGCTGGCGCGGTTGCGGCGGCGGGCGTTCGGATTCGTCTTTCAACAGGGACATCTGTTGGATCACCTGACCGCGGCGGAGAACGTCGCGTTGGGGCTGCGATTGGCCGGCGTGGCGGCGGCGGAGCGGGCCGCGGCGGCGGCCGACCGGCTGCGGGCGGTCGGCATGGGGGATCTGGTGCATCGCAAGGCGCGGGACCTGTCCGGCGGGCAGCGGCAGCGGGTCGCGGTGCTGCGGGCGCTGGCCCACGACCCCGCGGTGGTGCTGGCCGACGAACCGACCAGCAACCTCGACCCGGCCAGCGAAGCCGCGGTGCTCGCGGCGCTGCGGGCGTGGCAGGCGGGCGGAACCGCGGACGCCCCCCGGACCCTGCTGCTGGTCACCCACGATCACGCCGCCGCCGCCGCGACCTGCGATCGGTTCCTGCTGGTCCGCGGCGGGGCCGACGTGGTCGGCCCGCTGCCCGCCGACGCCCTGCCCGCCCCGCCCCCCGCCCCCGCTCAAGATGATCCCGACGCCGGCGACCCCGACGCCGGCGATCCCGACGCCGCCCGCCGCGCGGTCCTCGCGGCGACGCTCGCGGCGCTGACGGCCCCGGCGGCGTGCGTGGCGGCGCCGGCGGACGTGCGGACCGGCGCCCCGCGGCCGGGCGGCGGGGTGCGGGTCCGGGACCTGCTCTCGTTGGCCTGGCGGAATACCGTCCGCCGGGAGAACCTCTCCGCGACCGCGGTGCAGTGCGTGGTGCTCGGGCTGTTGGGGGCGCTGTGCCTGCTGGGCGACGGGATGCTCACGGCGAAGCGGGCGGTGATGGAACGCGAACTCGACGTCCCCGCCGCCCGCCGGCTGGACTTCACCCGGCTGACCGACGGCGACCTGCTGACCCCCGCGGCGATCGAGGAGGCGAACGCGACGTTCGCCGCCGCCGAGACCGCCGACGGCCGCCCGCTCGCCGCCGGTCGCCCCGCCGTCTTCCCCTGGAGCCCCGACCAGCGCCTCTTCCACAAAGCCCCGGCCGCGAACGATCCGTCCGCAGTCGCCCCGGCCGCAGTCGCCCCGGCCGCAGTCGCCCCGGCCGCAGTCGCCCCGGCCGCGGCGGATCAGTACGCGGCGGATCAGTACGGCGGGCCGGATCTGACGGAGTACCAGTTTGGCCGCACCGTCGCCGCGGGAGACCCGGCGATCTCCGCGGAGAGCCTCGTCTATCTGCCGGACCGGGCGGCGGGGGCGGGGTTCTCCGGTCCGTCGGCCCGGGAGGTGATCGTCAGCGTCGGCCTGTTGACGGACGCGGGGCGGACCGCCGACGCCCGCACGCTGCCGGTAGACGTCAGCGGCGCCACGGTGCCGTTGACGATCGTGGGCGTGTACGACGCGAAGCGTTCCGGGATCACCTACCCGTTCTTCCTCCCCGCCGGGCTGGCCGCGGACCTGCGGACCGGACGGGTCGACCCGGATCCGCTGGTGGGGGCGGTCCGGCTGGCCGGCCTGCCGGACGATCCGGCGCTGACCGCCCGGGCCGTCGCACTGGCCGGGACGCAGTTGAAGGTCTGGGTGGACGCCTCCGCCGAGCCGGACGGCACGGTTCGGCTGGGCGTTTTCGAGGGCCGCGTGCAGAAGGCGTCGCGGTTGCGGGACGAGGCGGAGTTTCTGCTGGAACTGCTGTCCGAGCCCGCCCCGGACGGCGTGCCGACGCTGCCCGCCGATGCCCGGGTGCGCATCGTGCCGGAGGTCCCCGCCGACGACGCGGCCGCGGCGCCGACGTCGTACGGGCGAGCGTCGGCGTACGTGGCGGACTACGGCGTGCTCAAGGAAGCCGCCGACCGACTGACGGCGGACGGCTTCCAGATCATCGACCCGCGGTTCGTCGACTTGGCTCGGCGGCTCAAACAGGTGCTCGGGCCGTTGGAGACGATGCTGTGGACGCTGGCGGCCTGCTGCGTGGCGGTCGTCGCGCTGAGCCTGATCAACGCCCTGTGGCAGCGGGTCCGGGCGCGACGGCGGGAGACCGCGGTGCTGAAGGCCTGCGGGATGCGGCGGGGCCACCTGCTGAGCCTGTACGGCCTGGAGGGCGCCGCGTTGGCGGCCTGCGCCGGCCTGTTGGCCGTCGCGGCGTCCCTGGCCTGCGGGACGTTCCTCAACGCCGCCAACGATCAGGCCACGCACGCCCTCGCCCCGCCTCCCGCGGTCGCCCCCCGATCCGCGGAGGGAACGCCGCCCGCTGGAACGCCGCCCGTTCAACAGGCTGACGAGCCAACCGCCGCCGATCCAACCGCCGACGACGCCGCGCTCTATCGGTTCCGGCCGGGGTTCGCGGCGCTGGCGTGCGGGTGCGGGGCGTTGATCGGCGCGGTCGCCGGTCTGGTGGCGGCGTGGCGGTCCGCGGCCGAGCACCCCGCCGACGCCGTCCGCTGACCGGCGCCGGCGGGCGGGGATCGGCACTGGCGGGCGGGGATCAGCGCTGGCGGGCCGGCCGGTCGCGCCGGTCTCGCCGGTCGGCGGGGTGGCGCCGGGGGTTTGCGGGGTCGGTCGGCGGGGAGGCGGGGGGAACCCGTTGCGACCGCCCCGGCGGGCGGGAACAGTGCTTGACCCGCGGCATCCGCCGCTCGTTCGGCTCCGTTTCCCGCGCCCGCTTCGTTCCATGCTGATCTCCCTTCCCGCGTCCGCGGCGCTGCTGGCGGCTCCGCTCCTCGCCGGCCCCGTTTGGCAGGAGGTCCCGGGGCAACCGCCGCCCGCCGCCGTCCCCGGCGATCCGTTCGGCGCCGAGCCCGCCGCGCCGCTGCCGGTGGTCGACGACGCGCCGCCGGCGATTGTCGACGAATCCCCCGCCGCCCCGGGGGCCGTTCCCATCAACCCGCCGCCCGCCGCCGCGACCGTCACCCCGCTGGAAGCCCTGCGGGCCAGCCTGGGCGACGACGACCGGTTCGACGGGCTGGCCCTGCTGGCCGCGCGGCCGGCGTTCGGCCTCACGGGCGAGCCGGTCCTGCGGTTGATCGGCGTGCGGCCGCCCTCGCTGGCGCTGGACCTCGTGGAGTCCAACGCCACGGACGTGCTCGTGAACTCCGGGAACACGCTGGCCCCGAACCCGGGCACGACCAAGGTGGACGCGAGCGGCCTGATCGTCGCGGACCTGTCGACCGGCACCGGCGTGTTCGCCGCGGTCGACGCCCTGGGCGACGACCTCGCCGGCAGCGGCGTGATCCGCACCGGCGGGTACGACGCGGCGCGGGGCGTGGTCACGGTCGCCGGCGTGGTGGACGGCGACGCGGAACTGGCCGCGCTGCAGAACGAACTTCCCACGCTGCCCGGCGTGAATGAGGTGAACGTCGACGGCGTCGTCAACCGCTCCGCCGCGGCCGACGCCCTGATGCGGGGCGGCGACGTGCCGACCTTCCTCCAAGCCCTGGGGCACGGATCCGGCGTCGAACTGCTGTCCGCCGCGGAGGCGGAGATCGTGTTCGGGCGTCCCGACGGCCTCGCCGAAGCGTGGCAGCGGCGGGCGATGGGCCACCTGTGGAACGGCCAACTGGACGCTGCGGTCGCGGCGATGCGGGTCGCGGTCGCCTCCGGGGCGCAAACGCTGTACACGCATCACCGGTTCAATAGCCAAGGGTCCACCGCGGTCCGCTACCACCGCCTCTGGGACGCCGTGCAATAAGTCGGGCGCCAGCCGAGGACGACCGGCTCGAACCCCCGATTCTCCCCGCCCCGTTCGCCGACCCCCGGCGGACGGGGCGGCGGTCTGTCGCCGTGACGCCGGTGCGGGCTACCGCCGGGGGCGCCCCCGCGGCATCCTGCCGGCACGCCTGGACCGTCGTTGCCGTCCGCCCCGTCGTGTTCGCCCCGCCGTTTTCGCCCCGCCGTCGTCATGCCCGCCGCCGCAGAGCGCCGCCGTCTGTATCAGGCGACGACTGACCATTTCCTCGCCCCGGTCCTGCCGCTGCTCAAAGACCCAGACGTCTCCGAGGTGATGATTAACGGCTCCGGCGGGGTCTATTATGAGAAGGCCGGGACGGTGCGGCCGTTCGAGGGGCGGTTCGGCTCCGAAGCGGCGTTGATGGCCGCGGCCCAGAATATCGCCGAGTACGTCGATCGCCGGCTGGACGCCGATCATCACAGCATGGACGCCCGCCTGCCGGACGGCTCGCGGGTGCACGTCGTGCTCCCGCCGGCCAGTCGGCAGGGGGTCGTGATGACGATTCGCAAGTTCCGTGAAGCGACCTTCACGCTGGCGACGCTGGTGGAGTTCGGCGCCCTCAGCGAAGCCGCCGCGGAGTTCCTCGGGTTATGCGTCAAGCTGCATAAGAACGCCGCGATCAGCGGCGGGACCGGGACCGGGAAAACGTCGATGTTGAACGCCCTGTCCGCGGAGATCCCGGCGGCGGAACGGATTATCGTCATCGAGGACAGCAGCGAATTGCGGCTTCATCAACCGCACACGGTCTATTTAGAGGCCCAGCCGCCGCGGCCGGACGGGCGGGGGCAGGTGTCGATCCGCGATTTATTCGTGGACAGTTTGCGGATGCGGCCGGACCGCATCATCGTCGGCGAGGTGCGACGGGGCGAAGCGCTGGACCTGATTCATTCCATGCTGTCCGGCCACGCCGGCAGTTTGACGACCGTGCACGCCAACACCCCGCGGGACGCGGCGGTGCGGCTCGAAACGCTGTGCCTGATGAGCGACGTCGGCCTGCCGCTGCACGTCGCCCGGGTGCAGGTCGCCAGCGCCTTGCACCTCGTGATTCAGATCACCCGCTTCGCGGACGGCTCCCGCAAGGTGCGGGCCATCTCGGAAATGCTCGGCCTGGACGGCGACGGGAACTATCAATTCCGCGACCTGTTTCTGTTCGAAGCCGCCGGTCTGGACGACGACGGCCGGTTACAGGGCGAGCTCAAATGGACCGGCGCCCGGCCCAGCTTCGCCGACGAGGTGCACGGGCTGGGGTTGGGCCACCTGATCAAGCGGACGGCCCCGCTGTTCAGCGACCCGGCGGCGCCGGACGGGCCAATCGAAGACGGGGCAATCGAAGACGGGTCAATCGGAGACGGGGCGGCTGCGGGATGACCCCCGCGGCGATCGCCTGCCGTTTAGGGCGAGTCGGAGGCCCTTCGCCGCCCGCTCGTCACGGCTTCGCCCTGTCATTGAGGCCGGGGGACTGTTCAGTCCCTGCGATAGGTCGAACCTTGACCCACGTGTCGCGGCGGGCCACCGTCCTTTCCCCACCTCGATCAACCGGTCTCTTAATGTCCACCGCCCTCGCCCGGCTCCGCGCCGACTTGAACGACGCCGTTCGCTCCTTCCATGACGACGAAGAGGGGCTCGAACCGCTCGCCGTCGTGATGATGTTGGCCCTCGCGGCGGTCGCGGCGGTGGGGATTTACTTCGTCGGCAAACGGATCTTCGAGAGCTCGGAAGCTCGGATCGACGAGATGGATTCGACGGTCAGCGAAGGCATGACGGACGAATAACGTCGTCGCCGATTCTCCGATGAGCAACCTTTATCTCCGCAGCACGGTCGTCCTCATCGGCGGCGGGGCGTGCGGAGCGGCGGCGGGGGCCTGTTGGCCGGAGTGGCCGTTCGCCCACTTCGTCGGCGGCGTGTTGCTGACGGCGGCGGGGTGGGCGGCGTATACCGACCTCGCCCGGCACAAGATCCTCAACGTCGTCACCTATCCCGCGGCGGCGCTGGCGCTGGGCGTGAACCTGCTGGCCTCCGCGACCGGCCGGGTCGGGGAGACCGGCGGGCTGCGGTTCGCTCCCGTTTTCGAGGCGTTTCCGCTGGGGGCCGTCGGGGCGGGGTACTCGTTCGTCGGGTTGCTGGCCGGGTTCGTCGGGATGCTGCTGGCGTTCCGATTGGCCGGCGGCGGGGCGGGGGACGTGAAGCTCGCGGCGGCGATCGGGGCGGCGGTCGGCCCCCGACACCTGCTGGGCGTGCTGGTGGTCGCCTACCTGTTCGCCGCGGCGGTGGGCGTGTCCCGGGCCGTCCTGCGGCACGGGCCGGTGCGGATGCTGTTCGCCACCGGCCGCACCGCCGGGGCGGTCGCCGTCCCGGCGCTGGTGACGGTCGGCGAAGAGGACCGCGCCCTGCTCCGCGAGGGCGTCCCCATGGCCCCGGCGTTCGCCGCGGCGCTGGTGGTCGTCCTCACCGCCCTCTGAACCGCCCCGTTCACCTCTGAGCCGCCCCGTTCACCTCGAGCCGCCCCGTTCAACGGCCACAACCGCCCGCGTCGTCCGCTCCGTTCCCGCTCCCCGTTCGCCCGATCGCCGTGAAACACCTGTGGAAGTTCCTGTTGCCGGTCCTGCTGGGCGCGGCGGCGGCGGCGGCGAACTTCCTCGCGCTGGCGTCCCGGGAGACGGCGGCGCCGGTCGGCGTGGTGCAGGTCAAAGCGAAGAGCCTGGACGCGGACGCCCCCCTGCCGGCGACCATGAACGGCCTCGCGGAGCAGTTCGCGGAGTGCAAGCTGTCCATCGAGGGCGTCACCGGCGCCGCCAACGCGGACGCCGACGAGAAGAAGCAGGCCGCCGCGGCGATCCAAGCGCTGGGCCTGCTGCCCTGGAGCGACCGCCACGTGCTGCTGGGGGCGGGGCTGACGGGCGATTTGAAGCGGGGGGCGCTGGTCTCCCCGCGGGACCTGCGGGCGGACGGGTTCGACTTCAAACTGGAGCCCGGCGAGCAAGCCCTCGCCCTGTCGCTCAACGGCGTGGACGTGGACGCCGGGCTGCTGCGGGTCGGTCGACACGTCAACTTCGTCGTCAGCCGCGGGGGGAACGACGGCGGGAACGGCGGCGGCGGCGGCGAGAACGGGGCCGGCGGCGGCGGGGCCAACGATCGAACGACGGCGCTGCTGGGGCCGTTTCGGATCGTCAGCGTGGGCGCCCGACTGGCGGAGTCGATCGACGGCGGCTTGACGGACGGCGGCGGGGGGCGGGACGTGACCGTCGCCGTTCGCCCCCGCAGCGGGAGGCTCGACGGGCCTGACGCCGACCTCGTGACCGCGTTGCGAAACGGCGCCGTCGTCGCGGTCACCTTCCTCCCCCTGGTCCATCCACCCGCCGCCGGGGCCGCCGCCGGTCCGACCGCCACCGGGGCCGCCGGGGCCGCCGCCGCAGCGAGCGGGGGCGGGTGAGCCGTGCAGATCCGCTACAACCACGCGCTGGAGCCGACCCGGCAAAAGCAGTTCGACGTGCGGGGCGATCAGGTGCGGATCGGCCGTCACCCGGACAGCCACGTTCGTTTGGACAGCGAATACGTCCCGGCCCGGGCCGCCCTACTGCGGCATCGCGGCGGCGGGTGGGAACTCTGTTCGCTGGGGTTGGAAGGCGTGCGACTGGCCGGCCGGGAGGTGCTGGGCGGACAAAGCGTGCGGCTGGCGGACGTGGGCGCCGACGGCGGCGAACTGACGCTGAAGATCTACCCGTTCACGCTGGTTCTGGACCTGCCGGAGCGGGTCGTGGACGACGGCGCCGCGGACCGCCGCGCCCGCGACGTCGAACTGGATGAATTGATCCGGGACGTGCACGGGGAACTGCTGGACGTGCTGGACCTCGCGGTGGGCGACGAACGGGCCGCCAGCGACGCCTACCAGACGCAACTCGAACGGGAACTGGAGGGGATCGCCGCGGACCGCGGGCTGGGCACGGAGCGGGCCGCGGCGCTGACCAAACACGCCGCGGGGCACGGCGTGCGGGCGGAACTGGTCGAACGCCTGCTGTCCGGCGACGCGGCGATCGGCGGACCGGCGCCCGGTAAGACAGGCCCGCCGGCGGCGCTGGCGGCGGACCGCCGCTGGGACCGCCTCCGCACCGCCGTCCCGGACCGCGAACAGGAGATCGAACGCCTCGCCGAGTACTTCGCCGGCCGCCTCGATCTGATCCCCGACAAGGCCGCCGCCGCCGCGAACCGGGCCGCCGCCGCGAACCGGGCCGCCGCAGCGCCCGCCGCGGATCCCGCCGAGGCGTTGGAGGGGCCGTTCTGGACGCGGTGGGAGGCGACGCCGAACATCAATCGCTCGATCCTGCGGTATGCGGCGCTGCGTCACCTCAAAAAGCAGGTGAAGGACATCGTGTTCGGCTACGGGCCGCTCGAAGACCTGCTGCGAAACCCGCGGGTGTCCGAGATCATGGTGGTCGACAGCGACCACATTTATGTGGAGCAGGACGGCACGGTGCGGGACAGCGGCCGGCGGTTCGTCTCCGACGCCGTCACCGAGACCATCATCGAACGCATCGTCGGTCGCGTCGGCCGGCGGATCGACCGCAGCCAACCGCTGGTCGACGCCCGGCTGAGCGACGGCAGTCGGGTCAACGCCGTCATCCCCCCGCTGGCGGTCTCCGGCCCCTGCCTGACGGTCCGCAAGTTCCCCGCCCAGAAGTTGCGGGTGGACGACTTGGTGCGGTTCGGCGCCCTCACGTCGGTCGCCGCGGAGTTCCTCCGGGCCGCGGTGCTCAACAAGCGGAACATCCTGATCTCCGGCGGCACGGGCACCGGCAAAACGACGCTGCTGAACTGCCTCAGCGACTTCATCCGCGACGACGAACGGATCGTCACGGTCGAGGACACCGCCGAATTGCAGCTCAAAAAGGAGCACGTGGTTCGCTTGGAAACGAAGCCGGCGAACGTGGAGGGGGCGGGCGAGTATTCGATCCGCGACCTCGTCAAGAACGCGCTGCGGATGCGGCCGGACCGGATCGTCGTCGGCGAGTGCCGCGGGCCGGAGGCGCTGGACATGCTCCAGGCCATGAACACCGGCCACGACGGCAGTTTGACGACGATCCACGCCAACAGCGCCCGGGACGTCATCCTGCGGTTGGAGGTGTTGGTGCAGATGGCCGCGGACCTGCCGGTCTCCAGCATCCGCCACCAGATCACCGGGGCGGTGCACCTGATCGTGCAATTGCACCGCGAGCACGGCGGGCGACGCCGCGTCACGCAGATCAGCGAAGTGCTGGGCGTCGACCAATCGACCGGCGAAGTGCTGCTCAAAGACCTGTTCCTCCTCGCCCCGGCGGCCCCCGGCCATTCAGGCCCCGGCGAGTCCGTTCCCGGCGAATCAGGCCCCGGCGAATCAGGCCCCGGCGGGTCTGAATCGCCGGATCGAAAAGCGTCCGATCCCGGGGCGCCGGACGACGCGCTCGCGCCGACCGGGCGGCTGCCGACCTTCATGCCGGATCTGATCGCGGACGGCCTGCTGGACCTCAGTTCGTTTTACCTCTGACGGGCGCCGCCCGCGCGCCGCCTGCCGGCGACGGCGAATCGAACCGCCTGTTCGCTCCCCCCGTCCTTCACCACCCGTCACCCCGCTCCCCACCCACCCCCACCGTAAACGCTTTGAACCTGGACTCGCTCGCCGCCGACCTTGCCGCCGATTTGGCCGACCGGGGGCCGTTGTGGCTGGCGGGGCCGGCGTTGTGGGGGTTGGCGGCGGCGTCCGCGGCGGGGCTGGCCGGGCCGGCGTGGGACGCGGTGGCGGCGTTGAAGACCCGTCGGCTCGAACCGCGGTTGCGGGACTTGGGGATGGACCTGTCCAAGCTGCCGACGTGGCGCCGGGCGTGGGGGGCGGCGCTGGTGGCGTCGGTCGCGATCTTCGCCGGTCTGGGGCTGTGGCCGCTGGCGGTGGTCGCTGCGCTGGCGGTGTTCCTCGCCCCGGATCTGATCCTGTCCGTGCTGCTGGCCCGCCGCACCAAGCGGCTCCGCGATCAGATGGTCGGGGCCGGGACGGCGCTGGCGAACGCCTCCCGGGCGGGGCTGTCGATCTCGCAGGGGTTCGAAGAGTTGGCAAAGGACACCCCCGACCCGCTGGGCGTGGAGTTCCGCCGCATCACCGCCCACTACCGCCACGGCCGGCCGCTCGCGGAGATCCTCACGGAGACCCGCCGTCGGCTCGATCTGGACGGGTTCAGCCTGTTCGCTAACGCGATCCTGGTCTGCCTGACGCGGGGCGGCAAAGAGACCGACGCCCTCGAACGGATCAGCCGCAGCCTGCAGGAGAACCAACGGCTCGAACGGAAGCTGGAGGCGGACACCGCCGCGGGCAAGTGGGTCGTGATCCTGCTGGCGGGGTTCCCCCTGCTGTTTCTCGCCGGGTTCGCCGTGCTGTTCCCCGAGGGAACCTCGCTGCTGTTCACCACGTTGATCGGGCAGGGGGTGCTGGTCGCGGTGGTGGTCGTGACCCTCGGCTGCGCGTACCTCGCCAGCCGCGTGCTGAGCATCGAGTTCTGAACCCGCGTCACGCCCCCGTCCCGTTCGCTCCGTCCCCCCCACGCCGCTCCGTCCCTCCCCGCCGCTCCGTCCCTCCCACGCCGCTTCATCCGTTCATGGCCGATCCGTCCTCCCTGCTGACCCTCGTGCCGGTGATGGGCGTGCCGGTGATGGGCGTGCCGGTGATGGGCGTGCCGGTGATGGGCGTGCCGGCCGTGGGCGTGCCGGCCGTGGGCATGGCGGGGGCGGCGTTGGCGGGGGCGGCGGTGTGGGCGTTCGGGTGGGCGGTGGCGGGCGCCGCGACGGCCCGACGGATCGAGCCGGACAGCCACGCCGGCCGCCGCCGCCGCGACGCCGCCCGCACCGACAGCGCCACGTTCGCCCGCTTCGAACCGCTGGTGTTGGAACTGGCGGCGGTGGTCCGCGGCGTCGCCGACCCCGGCTGGCTGGGGCGATTGGAGGAGGACGTCGACCGCGATCCCGACGCCGCCGCGTGGGATCCGGCGGAATACGTCGCCGTCCAACTGCTCGAAGGAGCCGCTTGTGGGCTGGCGTTCGGGCTGTTCGCCGCCCTGTTGCACCCGGCGGCGGGGGTCGCGGCGTTTCTGGGGATCACCGGTCTGTACCCGATGTTGGCGGCCCAATCGCTCCGCAGCGAGGAGGCGAAGCGCCGGGCGCAGCTCAAACGTCGTCTGCCGTACGCCATCGATTTGATGGCGCTGATGATGGAGGCCGGGGCGAGCTTCACCGACGGCTTGAAAGCGGTGATCGACGAAGCCGACGGCCACCCGCTGGGGACGGCGTTCGGGGAGGCGCTGCGGGAGATCGAACTGGGTCGCGAACGTCGTGACGCGATGCTCCGCCTCGCCGAGCGGGTGCCCGACGAGGACGTGCGGGAGTTTGTCTACGCCGTCACCAAAGGCGAAGAACTGGGCACGCCGTTGTCGCAGATCCTGCGTTCGCAGGCCGAGGAGATGCGGCTCAAACGAGCCCAGTGGGGCGAGAAGGCGGCCGCGGAGGCCCAGGTCAAAATCGTGTTCCCGGGGATGGGCATCATGATCGCCTGCCTGCTGGTGGTCGTGGCGCCGTTCCTGTTGCACATCTGGAACGTCGTGGAAGTGGGGGAGCCGTGATGAATCAACTCGACGACAGGGACGGCAGACAGGGCGGCGGCTGGACGGTCCGCGTGACGCGGGGAACGTCGGCGGGGACGACGTTCCCGCTGCACGGCGCCTCGACCCGCGTGGGCCGCGGGGCCGACTGCCAGATCGTGCTGGACGACGCCGCCGCCGAGGACCACGTCGCGACGGTTCGTCGGGTGGCCGGGGGCCTGCGCGTCTACAACCGCACGGCCCGGCCGCTGGCGCTGGGCGCCGGCACGCTCGCCCCCGGGGACGCCGGCGCGTGGCGGGCCGGGGAGGAACTGGACGTCGGCGCCGTCGCGCTGCGCCTCGAACCCGCGAACGCCCCGACGCCCGCCCCCCGTCCGCCCGCTGCGCCGCGGCCGGCCCGTCGGCCCCGCCGCGTCGCCCCGGACCCGCAGCCGGCCCGGCAGGCGGAGCGCTCCCCCACGTTCCCCCCGTCGACAGACGGACGGACCGACCGGTCTCCCCGCCCCCAAGCCGCCTCCCGCCGTGGTTCAAACCGTGATTCAGACCGCGACCCGGACCGCGATCCGGACGGCGACGGTGTTCGCCCCCAGCCCCGGGACGACGTTGGTCGGGCGGCAAAAGCTGGCGGACAACGCCTCGCCGCTGCCGCAGGACCGCGTGTTCCTCGGGGACACGCACTTCAACGACGTGCTGCTGACCGCTGACGGCGTGGACGTCGACCGGTTCGCCCCCGGTTTCGAGAAGACGTTCTCCGACCGGCTGTTCAGCTTCGAGGCCCGGTTCCCGTTCGCCACCACGCTGTCCAGCGACATCGTCCGCGGCGGGGTGACGAACGAAGACGAGGTCGAGTTCGGCAACGTCGCCCTGACGCTCAAGGCCCTGCTGTATCAGTATAACGGCGTGTCCATCGCCGGCGGCCTGGGCCTGAGCCTGCCGACCGCCGACCGCCGATTGCCGACGACGTGACCGTGACCGTGACCGTAACCGACACCCGCGGCCGCCGGCTGGTCGAGGTGGAGAACGAAGCCGTTCGCCTGCTGCCTGACATCGGCGGGGCGTACACCCCCAGCCGTCGCCTGTTCATGCAAAGCATCGTCCAGGTGGACGTGGACGTGCGGGGCGACAGCGTGCGGCTGGCGAACCCGTTCGCCCCCAGCCCGCTGCGGGACGCGGGAACCCTGCAGGACACCACCCTGCTGTACGCCGACGCGTCGATCGGCTACTGGACCTACCTGTCCGACACCGGTCTGATCCGCGGCATCGCTCCCACGGCGGAGCTGCACTACAACACCACGGTTCAGGATGCGGACATCGTCAGCGACACCGTCGGGAACCGGACCTTCGGCGTCGGCACGCAGCAGGGCCAAGTCTTCGATCCTCAGCGGCGTCGCCGGCGTGCAAACGATGTTGTCCAACGGGATGGTCCTGAGCGTCGCCTACGGGTCCAACATCGGCAACGAGGTCGACAGCCCCTTCGACGGCGAAATTCGCGCCAACCTCAACTGGTACTTTGGCGGCTCCGCCCGCCAGATGCTGGGCGGATTGGCGGGCCTGTGAGTCCGCCAAGGCTCGTGAGTCCGGCGAGCCCGTTGAGCTTCGAACGACTCCGGCAGACGTCCTGAAGGGGCCTGCCGGGACGAGAACGTCGGCGCCGGTCGCCGCGAACCGCGTCCCCTCATGGGGCCGGTCGCGGCGGCCGGCGCCGACTGCGTTCGGGACGGCCAGACGGCGGCGGGAACGGCGGCGGGGACGGCGGCAGCGGGGACGGTGGCAGCGGGAACGGCGGCTGTTGGGCGGCGTCGCGGCGGACGGGGCGGGGCGTCATCATCATCACGCCTGTTCCCGCTCCAGTTCGTTCCCGCACCCGCCCGCCGCCGTGTTCCGCCGATCGCCCCTCGTCCCGATCCCCGCCGCGCTGGCCGCCGCGCTGGCCGCGGCGTGCGCCCTGGCCCCGCCGGCCGCGGCGGACGACGCTGCGGAGGCGGCGGCGGCGGAGGCGGAGCCGATCGTCTTGAAGCCGCTCGGATCCATCAGCTTCGGGCCGGAGCCGGCGGTCGGGCCGGTGCGGAACGTTTCTGACTTTGACGGCGACGACCGCGGCCGCATCGGCTTCGCCCGGTTCGCCTGGGACGACGCGCAGCGCCCGGCGTTCGTGCTGTTCAACCCCGCCGCGGGCGCCGCCGGGGAGGTCCTGTTGGAGGTCACGCCGGACGGGCTCGCGGAGATGGACGGGCCGTCCCTGTTCGTCGCCTGGACCGGCGGGGACTCCTGGCTGCTGGTCGCCTCCCCCGACGATTGGGAAAGCGACCCGTCCGCAACGGCGGAGGAACTGGGGCCGGCGCGGGCGTGGCGGTTCAATCTGAACTCGAAGCTGCCGGCGGCGCCGCTGGCGGCGTTCGGCCTGCCCCGCGTCTGGTCGTTGGCCGGGACCGGCGACGGCGGGTTCGTGGCGGTGGCGGCGGAGCCCGGCGGCTACGACGTTCCCCGGCGGGTCGTGCGCTGCGACCCGGACGGCCGCGTGCTGTGGCGGGTGGACGAGGACCCGGACGACCCCCGGGCGGTGGAGTCCCCCGGCGACGTGGCGGTCTCCGCCGCCGGGCGGGTGGGGGTGCTGAGCGGCGTCACGGACGAGTTGCGGGTGTTCTCCGCGGACGGCGTGCACCTGCGAACCACGCGGCTGGACGCCGTGTTGCAGCGGGAGCCGGTGTACCTCTCCGGCCTGTCCGCCGACGGCCCGGGGTCCGACGGCATGGGGGCTGACGGCCCGGGGGCTGACGGCCCGGGGGCTGACGGTGCGGGCGGGGATCGGTGGACGGTGCGGGACGCGCGGGCCTCGTCGGCGCAGGACCCGGCTTCGGTGGTGCGGCTGGACGAGTGGCCGCCGGGCGCCGGGCCGTGGGACGTGGGGTGGGTGCGGGAGGAGTTCACGCCGCGCTTCCGGGACGGGCGGGCGGTCGATTCCGGGAAGGTCGTGCGGTCGCCGGATGACGGCCGGCTGTGGACCGCGGAGGAGCAATGTTTGCTGCGATTGACCGAGGCCGGCGTGGTCGACCGCACGTACGGCCCGGCGCCGGACCCGGCCGTGCTGGGCGAGATCGCGGCCGTGGCGGTCGGGCCGCGGGGGAACCCGCACGTGGTCGACGCCCGCACCGGGGCGGTGCACGTGTTCGATGCGGCGGGCCGCCCGCTGCGCGTGCTGGCGCCGCAGACCACGGACTTCGCCCGCGCCCTGTTCGACCCGCGCATCGCGGTCGCCGCGGACGGCACGACCCTTGTGGGATCGGGCGAGGGCGACGGCGATCCGCGGGGCAACTTCATCGCGTTCTCCCCCGCCGGGCGCCGCCTCGGCCGGGTCTTCCGGGGGGAGGAGATCTGGAACTGGTGGCGGCTGCGATCGGACGGCGGGCGCTGGATTGCGGCGTCCGACGCGGTCGAACTGCGAGCCGCGGACGGGGCGTTGCGAACGACGATCCGCCTTCGGCCGGACGGCGCCGCGTTGGATTACGTGCAGGAGATCGCCGTCGCCCCCGACGACGGGGCGGCGGTGGTCAACGACGCCGGCGTGCACCTCTACGACGCGAACGGCGTCCCGCTCCGCACGCTGCCGCTGCCGGGGGAGGGGCAGTCCGCCGTCCTCGGGGCGACGTGGGCGGCGACGGCGGTCGACGGCGACGTGTTCCTCGCCCGCCGGTCCGGCGGGCCGGTCCGCCGGTTCACCCCGCCGGAGCGTCCGGACGACGGCGGCGATCCGTGGCTGATCCTCGCCACCGACCCCGCCGGCCGCGAACTGTGGGTGCACAACTACGGCGCCCGCCGCGTCGACCGCTACGCCCTGCCCTGAGACGGTTTCCTGTGGCGCCGGACGCGCCTGCGCCGGACGCGCCGGCGCCGCTTGCCGCGGCGTTCGGCGGGGCGGTAGGCTCGTCGGGTTCGCCCCGCTTGATCTGTGTGGAGACAGAAGATGCCGCCCGCCGCCCCAAGTTCTCGTCCCATCCCCCCTGCCGCCGGGTCTCTCGCGGGAGCGTTCGACCGTCGCGGGTTTCTCGGCGCCGGCGCCGCGGCGACGGCTCTCGCGGGGCTCGCGCCGCGTCTGTGTGCGGGCCCGGCGGGGGACGAGCGGGGGGACGGGGAGTTCAAACCCCGCCGCGTGGGATTAATCGGCAGCGGGTGGTACGGGAAGTTCGATGCCTTCCGCTTGATGCAGGTCGCCCCGGTGGAGGTCGTCGCGGTCTGCGATCCGGACAGCCGGATGCGGCAGGAGGCCGCGACGCTGATCGCCGCCCGCCAGCAGGGTAAAACGCCCCGCACCCATGCTGATTATCGGGAGATGTTGAGGGAGAAGGACCTGGACATCGTCATCGTCGCCACGCCGGATCACTGGCACGCGTTGCCGATGATCGCGGCGGTCGAAGCCGGGTCGCATGTGTATGTGGAAAAACCCACCAGCGTGGACGTGGCCGAGAGCCGGGCGATGCTCGCCGCGGCGCGGAAGCACGACCGCGTCGTGCAGGTCGGCACGCAGCGGCGCAGCACCCCGCACCTGGTGGAGGCGAAAAACCGCGTGGTCGACGCCGGCCTGCTGGGCAAGGTCGGGCACGTGGAGGTCTGCTGTTATTATCATATGCGGTCGAACAAAAACCCGCCGGACGAGGCCCCGCCCGCGTACCTGGACTACGACCTGTGGACCGGCCCGGCGCCGCTGCGGCCGTATAGCCCGCTGACGCACCCCCGCAGTTGGCGGCTCTTCACGGAGTATTGCAACGGCATCATGGGCGATATGTGCGTGCATATGCTCGACATGGCCCGCTGGATGCTGGACCTGGGGCCGATCGATCGGGTGTTTAGCGAGGGCGGCATTTTGATGGCCCCCGAGGCCAAGGCGAACACCCCGGACACCCAAACCGCGACCTTTACTTTCGGGGATCTGCCGATCGTCTGGACGCATCGCACCTGGGGCTCCGCCCCGGACCCGGAGTACCCCTGGGCGGCGTTTATTTACGGGGAGAACGGCGTCCTCAAAGCCAGCGTCGATAAATATGATTTCGTCCCCCGCAACAAGAAGGCCGAGGCGCTGCACGCCGACGCCGTCCTCGAACCGGATCAATACCCGGACGAACAGGACGAACCGCGGTTCGAGGCGAAGGTCGCCGCCGGCAGCCGGGCGCATCTGCGGAACTTCCTGCGGGCGATCGAGGCTCATGAGGCCGGCGACGAACAGGCCGCCCGTCCGGTGGCCGATATCAAACAGGGCGTGACCAGCAGCGTGGCCTGCATCCTGGCGAACCTGTCGATGAAACTGGGCCGCAGTCTGCACTGGGATCAGGCGAAGTGGGAGGTGACTGGCGACGACGAAGCGAACGCCCGCCTGCTGCGGCCGTATCGGGATCCGTGGGTGCATCCGGGGGCGTAATCAGTCTCCCCGCCAACCCGGAGCGTCAGCGAGGGCGGCGGGCGCCGCCCGCCGTGCGAACGGCCCTCGCGGACGTTTCGGATTAGAGCGCACCCTGAAGATCCGTAGCGGCGGCTTCCAGCCGCCGTCCGTGAGCGCAGCGAACGGGGGTCGTCTCCTTCGGCCTCGCCGAGAGTCGGCGGCTGGAAGCCGCCGCGACGACATTCCGCGGCCTGCTCTAGTCGATCGTGAACCGCAGCCCCGCGGCGACGGCGGCGAGGGCGACGGCGGTCCAGTCGCGCATCGTCCACCGATCGGAGCGCGCGTTTGCGCGGAGATATTCCAAGATCGCCCCGGTCGGGCAGCCGTGTCGGCAGTAGGCCATCGGCACGAACAGCGCGGCGATCAGCCCGACGACGAACACGCTCTTCGCTGCCAGCCCCGCGAGCCCCCAATGCCAAGCGTCGAACGCCTCCAGCGCCACCGGGTCCGGCACGAATCGGGCGAGCGCGGCCGGCCGGAACGCCCCCAGGATTACCAGTCCCAATAACGCCGGCGGGAGCAGGGCGAGAACCCGCCGACCGCGTCGGCCGAGGCTCTTTCGCGGTTTGAACCGGCGCCCCAGCAGCCCGCCGACGAACGCCTGTTGAACCGCCCCGTGCGGGCAGAGGTGCGTGCAATATACATTGCGCTTCGTCGTCGCCGGCAGGGCGAGGGCCGCGGCGCTGAGGGCCGCCAATCCGCCGGCGGTCCGCCAGGGCACGCCATATTCGGCCCAGCCCACCCACATCGCCTGCGAGAGCAGATCGCCCCGCCACACGCCGAGATACCCGACGAGCACCGCCAGCCAGGCCCACCGGACCGCCTTCACGCCCCGCAGCCGGGTGAACGCCACGCAAATCGCCCCGCCGATCAGCGCCAGCATTCCCCAGTCCGTCGCCCGCGGTTCAACCTCCGATCCCGCGGGCGCCGCCGCGGGCTCTTCTGCGGATAACGCCGTTTGGGCGGCGAGGATCGCCCCGTCGACGACCGCGACGCTGGTCATCGTCGCCCCGGACACGGCGTCGAGACCCCCGTTCGCCGGCCGCCGGTTCGCTAATTGCTCGACCGTCAGCCCGTCGAAGATCCGCAGCAAACCCCACTCGTCCTGGCGCAGATAATCGACGTACGGCTCGTTATCAAAGCTGTCGTCGACGATCATGCCGACCGCCTGTCGATCTTCAGTATTGAACGCGACGAACGCTTCGGTCGGGCCTTGATACCCGACGACGCCGTCCGCCGCGGGGGAGGTTCTCAACAGGAACCCGAGCGGCGCCCCGGCGGCGTCCGTGACGATGAACCGGCCGACGCCGTCGGCTTCGATCATCGCCGCGGCGTCGGGGAACAGTTCGCGGACTGATTCGACCTGCAACACCTCCTCGAACCGGGGGACGAGGGGGGCGTCGCCGTCGAGCCGCACGCGGACGGATTGCCACATCGCCCGGGCGGTGAGGGTGGCGCCGCTGACGGCGTCCGGCGGCGGGGCCGTCGCGGCGTCAGCCCATAATTTGCCGACGAACGCCCGGTTCAACACGCCGGCGTCGCGGACGGCGGCGACGTGCTCGTCGGTGTCCCCGCTGCTCAGAATCGTCACCCCGCGGACCGTCTCGCGGTCGCCGTCAGGCCCGAACGCGATCAGCAGGTCGCTGGGGCCGGAAAAGCCGACGACGTGCCGGCTGGCCGGCAGCGTCTTTAACACGAAGCCGAGGCGGTCGCCGGCGGCGTTCAACACCGGAACGGCGCCGGTCGCGGCGTCGGGGGCGCCGAGGGCGGCGGCGGCGGGAAATAACGTGCGGGCGGCGCGGCGGGCGGGCGGGGTGAGGCCGTCGTCGCCGGGGGGCGCCTCGGAGTCGGCGGGAGCCGACGCGATCAGCGCGACGACCGTCCCGAACAGCCCCAGCCGGAGCCCGTGGAACAGCCGCCGCCGCACGGCCCGGGCTCGGTTCGGACCGCCGGCGGGGCTCACCGGGCGCCCCGCATCGCTCCGACCTTCACCAAGCGAATGGCGTCCGCGTGGACGTTCCCGCCGGCGCCGCGGGTTCGCACCGTCACCACGACCGTCCCGCCGGCCGGCAGATCGAACCCGCCGAGCGAGCCGAACCCGTTCTCGCCCGTCGCCGGCTTGGACATATCGATCGTGTGGTTCTCGGACGCGGCGCCCGCGGCGACGGTCACCGCCACGGTCTTGCCGCGATTTTCATGCGGCAACCAGGCGAGTTGCACGTCGTAACGGCCGGCCTCCTCGACAGTCGCTTTAAAGGTGGCGGAGGCGTTCGCCCCGGGCGTGGCGTAGCGGTAGGCGTGGCCGACGAAGCCCTTTAGGCCGGTCCCCTCGGTCCATTTGCCGGTCAGTTCGGCGGCGCGGTCGTCGATCACGATTCCGCCCAGTTTCGCCGGGTCCAGGCCGGCCGGCGTGCCGTGCGGGCGGGCGAGTTTCAGGGCGTCGTCAGGGATCGTGATCGCGCCGTCGACGCTGGCCCGCCGGGCTTTGCCGGGGAGCTTCAATAATTCGTCCATCTCGGCCCAATACTCCTCGTACACCCGCCGCGGGGTGCAGTCGTGCTTCACGCACACGCTGGCGGCCCGGCCGACGACCTCGCCCATCATCCCGCAGGTTTTCATCACGCGGGTGGTGCCCAACGCCTGATGCGTCACGCTGATATTCCTCCCCGCCATGAACAGGTTGTCGACGTTGCGGGAATAAAAGCAGCGATACGGCACCGGATAGCCGTAGTTCCGGTCGATCCGGCGGTCGTGGACGGCGTAGGAGATGAACGGGTTGTCGGGGAACTTGTCCGCGTATTGTTCCTTGGGGTAATGCAGATCGATGCTCCAGGTGCTGGGCACGCAGCCGTCGGGGAACTCCCGTTTATTGACCACGTCGTCCTGGGTGAGGATCACGTCGCCCAACAACCGACGCGACTCCCGCGGCCCGCCGACGTACGCCACCCAGGTGAGCGCCGCGTTCCTGTGCTTCGCCGCCCCGTCGCCGTTCTTCATGGCGTCGAAGGCGCCGTAGACGGCCCGCAGGTTCCAGTCGCGGATCGCCTCGGCGTCCTTCAGCGGGTCTTTATCGAAGCCGCCTTCCCAGAACCATTGGCCGTGGTGGTCCCGCGGGTAGGGGAAGTCGCGCATCGTCAGGTCCAGCGCCCAGGGGGCGTCGGGGAACTCAGTCGGCTGATCGAGTTCGTCCCAGCGCCACATATTGCTCATGCCCATGCGGCCCTCCGGGGTCATTTCCCAGGCGGCGCCGGCCTCGGCGCCGATCGTGCCGTGGCCGGTGCAATCGGCGAAGAGTTTGCCCTCGAACCGCGTGACGGCCCCGCTGCGGGTGTCGAGCGCCGAAACCGCGGCGATGCGGCGGGCTCCGTCAGCGGACTTCGTGGTCTCGACTTCAAAGGCGTGGTGATTGAGGAACAGGTCGAGGTTCGCTTCGGCCCGGACGATCGCCTCCTTATGATCGTCCCCGAACTCTTCATAGGAGCCCGGCGATTTCTTGGCGCGGTCGGCGAACTCCTCGACGATCTCCCCGATACGGGGATAGTTGCCGCGGCGGATCAGGCCCATCGACCAGACCCGCACCTCGCTGCTGCCGTTCCCGCCCAGCACCGGGCGATCTTGAATCAACGCGACCTTGCAGCCCATCCGGGCCGCCGACAGCGCCGACGCCACCCCCGCGTACCCGCCGCCGATCACCACGAGGTCGTAGCCGTTTTTCGTCGGCGGTTCGTCCGGCAGGCCCAACAGCGTCCGGCGCCACGCGGGGAGAATCGCGGAGTCGTTGGGCGGGGGATCCGGCGTTCCCTCGGGGGACAGGGCCGTCGTGAAATATAATGCGTCGACCCGCCCGTCGAAGCCGGTCAGGTCATGTAGGGCGAGGGCGACGGGGCCGGCCTTCACAGTCGCCGTGCCGGCGTCGTGCCAGCCCCAAGCAGCCCCCTGGGCGCCCAGTTCCGCCTTCAGTCGTTCGCCGTTGACGCTGCAGTTGAAAGCGACCGGGGGCGCCGTCCGCCCCCCCGTGCCGCCGGTCCAGCGGGCGACCCAATTGAAGGTGCGGACGAACACGCGGTAGGTGCCGGCCTCTTTGAAGTTCACGGTCGTGGTCGCATCCCCCACCGGCGTGCCGAGCCCGTGGGCCAGCAGGTACGGGGAGCCCATCTGTTGGATGAACTGCGTATCCAGCTTCCACCCGCCGCGGTCGGCGAACGATTCGGCCTCGACCAGCACCTCCGCGGCGGTCGCGTGGGGAACCGAGAGCACGAGCAGCGCAGCCAGCGAGCCGACGGCGGAACGAACGTGTCGTGTCATGGGAAAACGCCTGGGGGAACTTCGATGGGACCGCCATCCTACCGTCCGCCGACGGTGCGAACCAATTGTCCCGTCTAGCACGGGGCACTCAGCCCGGCAGGTCGATGACGAGGGGGAGGTGGTCGGAGGCGTCGGCGTGGGGGCCGCCGCGGCGGTCGGCGTCGCCGGGGGCGCCGCAGACGAAGGCGTGCACCGGGCCGCCCGTCAGGCCGCGGGCGAAGGCCCGGTCCAGCGTCATCGTCGGCAGCCAGGCGGGAAAGCTGCGGAATCGGGCGGCGGGGGCGGTGAGCAGCTCGTAGCCCGCCTCGCCCAGCCCGCCCTTTAATAGCGTGCCGCGCCAATCGTTGGTGTCGCCGATCAGCAGCGTCGGGGGCTCGCCGCTCTCGCCGCCGGCGGCGTGAAACAATTCATGGTTCAACAATCGGCGGACCTGCCAGCGCCGTTCGCCGCCGGCCAGGCCGAGGTGCCAGTTGACCAGCCGCAGCGGGCCGGCGTCGGTGTCCAGCAGGGCGATCACGGCGCCGCGATTCTTTCGCCAGTCCCGCGTCAGGTCGACGGAATGGGCGTCCAGGATCGGCCGCTTGGAGACGATCAGGTTCCCGTACCCGCCCCGGTGCGGCCCGCCGGGCAACCGACGGCCGGTGGTGAGGACATGGTTCATCTGGAAGACGGCCCCGCCGTCCGCTTCGCCCCCCGGCCCGCGGCCCGGGTGCGGACCGATGGGCGGCAGACGGCGACCGAGGAACCATTCGGCCAGCAAACGGGGCTGATCGTCGAACCGGCTGCGGCGGACGTTGCGGTCCACCTCCTGCAAACAGAGCACGTCCGGCCGCGCCGCGGCGACGACCGCCTTGATGCGCTCCAGCCGATACCGCCGGTCCCGCCCGCCGATGCCCTTGTGGATGTTGTAGGAAAGGACCCGCACGGCTCGCCGTCGAAAGGGACGGCAGTGTAGCGACGGCGGGGCGACGGACGAACGCTGACGGGCGTCGCCCACCCGACGCGTCAGCGAGGGACGCGGCGCAGCCGCGGGGAACGCCGGTCGGGCGCCGCCGAACGCCCTCGCTGACGCGTCGGGTTGGTGAGGGATCGGGTGGGTGAGGGATCGGCCGTCACCCCGTCACCGGGAACGCCTTTATCACCTGATCGGCCATCAACAGATACACCGGGATGCCGATCGTCACGTTATAGGTGAACGTCAGCCCCAGCGAGGCGGCCAGCGGCAGGGTCGGGCTGGCCTCGGGGATCGCGAGCCGCTGGACGGCGGGGACGGCGATATAACTCGCCGCCCCGCACAGCACGGCGAACAACGCGTAGGTGCCGAGATCGAACGGCGTGCCGATCACGTGACTATAACCGTGCGCGGCGCAGATCCCGACGAACGCGAACAGGTTCGGGGCCAGCAGCCCGAACGCGGTGAACGCCGGGCCGGCGGCCTTCAGATCCCGCAACCGCCGGCACGCCGTCATGCCCATCTCCAGCAGGAATAAACAGAGCACCCCGTGGAACAGCGAGACGAACAGATTATCGTCCGCCCGCGTGACCGCCTCGCCCTGCAATCGACTGACGAACCCGATCACGATCCCGCCGAACAGCAGATACAGACCGGGGTTCAAAAAGACCTCGTGCAGCACTTTCTTGGAGACCAACCCGGCGGCGTGCGCCCCGGTCGGGTCGTGCTCCCCGGTGAAATTGGGTTCGCCGGGCATATTGCCGTCGTCGTCCATCCCCCGGGCCCGCAACCGGGACACCAACAGCAACGCGACCAGACAGCCGGGGATCTCCATCACCGCCAACAGCACCGGCATATACGCCGCGTAATGAATGCCCGCGGCGGTGACCACGCCCAGGCAGGTGACGAACGTCCCGGCGCTGTCGGAGCCGTAAAACCCGGCGACCGTCGCGGCGTCGATGTACCGCAGCTTCGTGAACCGCACGAGCACACGATACGCCAACAGGCCGATCAACGCGTTCATCGTGAACCCCAACGCCATAAACCCCGCCGCCTGCAGGAACCCCTCGGCGTCCAGCGTGGCCAATTCTTCGCCGCCGTGCCAGCCGATCGCCAGCAATAAATAGATCGTCAACGACTGATACAGCGCCTTGGGAAACTCCAACGGCACCTTGAACAGCGGGATCAGGAACCCGCAATAAAAGAACAGCAGCAGGGGTTTGAACAGATTGTGGACGAAGTTGTCCAGAAAGGCGTGCAGCACGGGGGCGAAAGGGGGAGGGCGGGGGAGGCGGGCGCAGCGGGAGCCGCGACCCGCCGGGGGCGGGCGACGAACGGCGGGCGCGTCCGTCGGGGGGGAAGAACGCGGAGGTCGAACCGCGTCAGTGGATCAGGGCGCTTGTTGGATCAGGGCGCTTGTTACGCACCGCTGTCGCGCACATCTGTTGCGCACGCCAGATCGGCCCATTGAAAGCACGAACCTCAGCGACCCGCCGGCGGGGGCCGGGGCAGACGCGGGCCGCTCCACCGCGTGACCGCCGCCGCCGCCGCCGCGGTCCGCCGCGTCGCGAGCCGTGCCCCGGTTCCCCCGGCGATCGCAGCCCGCTCCGGCGTCGTCCACCACCCGTCGGACCCGCCGACGGGATCCTCGGCGTCGAGCCATTCCCACAGATCGGACGCCCCTTCTTCCCCCTCGGAACCGGCCACCTCGCCGCGATCCGAGGAGCCCGCGAGGTGCGCCGCGCACGCCGCACAGGGCGTGCCGCACATCAGCGCCAGCGCCGCCCACCAGAGCCACGTCCGGGGCCGCGCGTCACGCCGCGACCGCATCGGGCGATTCGGCGGCGACGGGGGGGCGGTCACCGGGGGACGGTTGGGGGGAGGCGAAGCGGGGGACGAGCGCAGTCTACCACCGTTTCCGCCGCCGCAAGTGATCCGCCGCGGCGTCGTTCCTCAAAATGTCATCCGCCACGAAACGCCGCTCACCAGGGCACTTCCATCAGATCCACGACCTGCCGGGCGAGCCGCTGAACCGCTTGGCGTTGGGCGGTCGCGCGGGACTGGCCGACCTCCACCGCCATGGCGCCGGTCGACAGCGCCGCGACCGCCTCGGAGGAGATCGGCAGGGAGCCGCCGCTCAGTTCGTTGCCGCGGCGGTCCTCCCAGGTGATCTCCACGGCGAGGGTGAATTGCAGTTCGCGGGGGTCGTCGGTCAGCGTTTGGGTCAACGGCTGCTTCGTGATCGTGACCACCCGGCCGCGCAGCACGGTGTCCGCCTGCGGGGCGTGAACCAGCCGGAACGGCGTGCGGGACTGGATCTCCTTCTGGACCGCCTCGGTCAGTTGGATCTCCCAGCCGGTGCGGTCGGCGACGCTTTCGAACACCGGCACCGCGACGGTGCGGATCGTGGGGTCGGCATGATGACCGAACCGGTAGCCGCACCCGGTGAGGGCGCCCAGTGCGACGACGCACAGCGCCGCCGACAGCGTGGCGGACGGGCTCGACCACGAAGCGAACGGCGGTCGCGGGAGAGCCTGCGTCATCCGAACGGGTCCACGGCGGGGGAGGAACCGGCGGGGGCGCCGGAGAACGGGTCGCCGGAGAACGGGTCGCCGGAGAACGGATCGGTCGGCGCCTGCGTGGAAGCGGGCAGCGGCGTCGGATCGAACACGGGACGGGCCGGGGCAGGACGGGCCGGGGCAGGACGGGCGGGGGCCTCGACGGTCCGCGGGCGAACGCTGGGTTCGGAGACCGGGGGGGCCGGTTCGTCGGCCGGCGCCGGTCGGGCCGCCGGGCGGGGGGCCGGGCCGGCGAGTTGTTTGGCGTCCGCGGGCAGGGCGTTCCACACCCGCCGCGCCCGGGCCGCGGCCTGGGTGTCGGGGTGATCGACGAGAATCTTCCGCGCGTAGATCGCGACCGCGTTCGGGTTGCCCTTCCGCTCATAAAGCTGCAACGTCGCCCAATCGGCCTCCGCCGCCGCTTCGCCCATGCGGGCGAGGCTTTCGTTCACCTGGTCCCGCTCCGCAGCGTTCGGGAACAGGCGCTGGAACGTCTCTTTAATCGCCCGGCTCTCCTCGAGCCCCGAATGATCGTACTTCGGCCCGATCCAGGTCACCTCGCGGCAGTGGGCGCCCAGCAGGTAGGCGTCCTTGAGGTGCGGGCTGTCCGGATATTCTTTTCGCAGGATATCGTACAGACGGGCGGCCTCCAGATAATCGCCCGCCCGCATGTGATGACCCGCGGAAAGGAACAACGCCTCGTCCGCGAGGTCTCCGGTCGGGTCGTTCAGCCACACGTTCTTGAGCCCCTGCAACGCCCGGCCGGTGGTGTCGAACACCGGGCGGGTTTTATCGTGCCAGTTCGGCAGCACGGGGATCCGCAGCGTCGGGTCTGAGGACCGCGGCGGGGCCTCTTTGCTGAACCGCTGGGCGGGCGGCGGGGTGGGCGTGCCGGCGGCGACTTCCGCATAGGAGACCGGCTTCACGTCCGAACCGACCACCGCCTCCGGGGAGCCCAGCCAGCGCCGGGCGATGTCGAACTGCCGTTTGCTGATGGTGTCCAGCCGCCGCGTCGACGGGTAGCGGTCCAGCAGCACGCCGTAGGCGTCTTGGGCGGGGGCGAAGTTCTCCGCGGCGTATAACGATTCCGCTCGATAGAAGAGGGAATCCTCTTCGATGGCGGTGTCCGCGTAGCGGCGGGAGAGCGTTTTGAACGCGGCGGCGGCCTGGGCGTAGTCGCCGCGGTCGTAGTCGTTGCGGGCGGCGTCGAACGCCTGGCGGGCTTCCGGCGGCAGCCGGGAGGCGGAGACGTCCGCCTTGCCCTTCCGCCCGGTCAGATTGTTCAACCACCGCCGCGACCGGCTGAAGGCGTTGCCCCGCGGGGCCTCCCCGCCGGGGGCGAGGCCGTCGTAATTGTCGTCGTCATAAAAGGGCGAGTCCCCCGCGGGACCCTCGGCGCCGGCGAGTTGAATGTCGCCGCCGTCGGCGCGGTCGTCGTCGGCATCGTCGCCCGCTAGACGGCGGGCGGCGTGGCCGGGCCGCCCAGCGCCGGCAGCGCGGCGCAGCCCCCGCCGGCGCTCAACAGCACGCCGCCCAACACGGCGGCGAGGCCGGCCCGCGGCGCCGCCAGAGCCAGAGATAGATTCGCCGAACGCGGCGCCGGCAGACGCGGGACGATCAGGCGCGGGAACCGGACGCGCGGCCGGGCGGGCTGGGGCATCGGGGCGTCGGGTTCGGACGTGCGGGGCGCACCGTTCCCCCCATGCGGTGGGTACGGGGGCGGGGACGGACCGAGGGGGGGGTAGGTCCCCCGCCGGCGAATCGTCAAGACCGGGATCGTCAGGACCGGGGCGACCGGGCGAGCCCGTTACCGTCCCGTCCGCGCCCGAAGCGACAGGACGAACACCGCGACCTGGGCGCTGAAGGCGGTTCCCAGCGTCACCAGCAGCAGGTATTTCGCCTCCGGCAGATCGCGGTACATGGAGAGCCCCGCGGTCCCGTCCCAGAACAGCCCGTCGACCATGATGCCCCAGCAGACGACCGACGCCAGAAAGCAGAGCCAATACGCCCACCGGCTGCCGCAGAGAATCCGCCAACTCAACAGCGTGAGGACCGCGTGCGACGCGGCGATCAACCCGGCTTCCCCCGCCACCCCGGCGTCGTCCGGCAACGGCGTCTCCCAACCGATCGCGGATCCCCACGCGATCACGCCGAGCCCGACGGTCAACACGCCGTTCCACACCACCGACACCGTGCCGGCGTCCCGGACCCGTTCCGGCCGGCGGCTCCAGGTGTCCAGCCGATCCCGCCAGCCGAACGGCCGCGCAGAGATCGCCCGTCCCTCCCGCCACGCCGTCAGGTCCGCGGCGAGATCCGCGGCGCTGGCGTAGCGGTCCGCCGGCGCCTTGTGCAGGCACTTCATACAGATGGCGTCCAACCCCGCCGGCACGTCCGGCCGGAGGGACCGCGGGGTCGGCGGGTCGTGCGCTTCGATCTGGCGGAGCAGCGCCAACGTCGTGGATCCCCCAAACGGCGGGCGGCCCGACAGCGCTTCATAGAGGATCGCCCCCAGCGCCCACACGTCGGTCGCGGGGCCGACCTCGTCGAACCGTTCGCCGGCTTGCTCCGGGGCCATATACATCGGCGTGCCGATCGCCCGGCTGGTGCGGGTCGCCGCGACGCTGTCCTCCAGCACCCGGGCGACGCCGAAGTCGGACACCTTCGGCACGAACGGCAGGTGGCCGGCGTCGTGGGCGTGGGCACTCACGCCGTGCCCGCCGCCGCCGCCGGGGCCGCCGCCGGGGCCGCCGCCGGGGCCGCCGACGGGGCCTGAACGAGGCGGGGCCGGGGCGTCGAGCAGCACGTTCGACGGCTTGAGATCGCGGTGCACCACCCCGGCGAGATGGCATTGATGCACGGCGTCGGCGAGTCGTTCCAGCAACCCCGCCGCCAGCGACGCGGGGACCGGTTCGGTTCGCGCGTCCATCCATTCTGCAAGATTCGGCCCGTCGCACAGGGCGCTGGCGATATAGCACAGCCGGTTCGGCGTGTGCGGGTCGCCGGTCGTGCCGGCTTCGTATACCTCGACGAGGTGCGGATGACTGACCGCCGCCGCCGCCCGGGCCTCGCGGAGGAACTGCCGGCGCAGTTCCGGGTCGTTCGCGGCGTCGAACCGCGGCACCTTCAACGCGACGGGCCGCGCGAGCGTCGGATCGTACGCCCGGTACACCGTGCCCATCCCGCCGTGGCCGAGCGTCCCGTCGATCCGGAATCGCCCCAGCCGCCCGCCGCCGGACGGAGGGTCGGGGCGGAACGATCGACCGTGGCCCGCCGGCTCGGCCCGGGTGTCCGCCCGGCCGCCGAGGGTGGTTTGGGTCTGCGGATCGCGCTCCGCGGCGGAGTTCGGGTCCGGCCCATCAGGCGGCGGCGTGGCGGGCGGGCTGTCAACCATGATTCAGGACGACTGTACACCGGGACGACCCCGTGCGGCAATCACGCCGGGGGCGCCGCAGCGACGATCGCCAGTTCCGACCGCGCATGCAAACGCCCGCCGAACCACTGTGGAAGGGGGGTCGGCGGGCGTGCCCCGCATCCTTGCGGGTGAAGCCCCACATCCTGCGGGGGGGTACTTTGCGCCAACGACCCGGAGTCATGCGACCCCGCGTCCGCAGCACGGGCTTATCACCGAGGAGCCGTCGGGGAGAACCCCAGGTTGAAGGGCGTCAGATCGTGGATCTGATCGCCGCCCCGGGGACTCTCGTCTGACGGATCGCGTCCCGTCGCCGATCGGCTCAAAACACGTCCAGCAGGAAGTGATGGCCGCTGTGGTAAGGACGATCCCGCGGGTAGAAGTTGTGCCAGTCGGTGCGGTACACCGGGATCCGGCGTTCGGCCGGATACTTGTAGTACAGGCTGTCGTACTCCTGCGGGGCTTGAAAGTTCCGCGGGTAGTAGACGTACGGGTAGTGGTAGAAGCGGTTCCAATCCGTCGGCTGGCCCTTGCCGCCGGCTTCGGCGGAGGCGGGCGCCGCGAAGGCGCAGCAGATGGTCAGGGCGGCCAGCGCGGCCAACCGCAGCAAGCGGCGGCGGCTGGTGGATCCGTGACGGGGAAGGGCGAGCACGCGGCGGTTCATGGCGGCGGCGGGGGCGGTGGAGAGCGGGTCGGGCACGGCCGGCGAAACGGCCCGCCGGCCCGGGGCCGCAATGCGGCCGCGTCCCGTTCTTCGGCTCGACCGCCCGACCCGGTTCAGTCCGTTTCAGTCGGACCACCGCTCCGGAGCGAAAAACCGGCCCTTGCCGCCCGCCTTGTCGCCCGTCACCGTGCCCGTCCCGCGAACCGCGACGGCGTCCCGCCGGCCCACCCCCCACGCATGGAAGCGCCCCGATGCCCGCCGCTCCGACACCGGTTCACACGCCGATTCACATTCAAACGCCGGTTCGCACGCCCCTTCGCAGCCGATGGACCGCCGCGGCGCTGCTCGCGGGCGTCCTGCCCGTCGCGGCGGCGTACGCCCAGAATGACGCCCCGCCGCAGCAAGACGCCGCGCCAATCGTCACGCCGCTGCGGATCACCGCCGCGGACCTCCGCCCGCACGTCGCCCTTCTAACCGATCCGGCCCGCGGCGGGCGGCCCGGCGGCAAAGCGGACGCCGCGGCGGAGTACCTCGTCGACCACTTCCGATCGCTCGGGCTGCGGCCGGTGTTTGGGGCTGTCGGGAAGGATGAGTCGCCGCCGAACGCACCGCCCTTCGGCGAGGGCGAACCGGGCGAGGGCGAACCGGCGGAACTCAGCTTCTTCCAAACGATCGCCGGGCCGGACGGGGGGGCGTTCGGCCGGAACGTCGCGGCGCTGCTGCCCGGTTCAGACCCCGCATTGAAGGACGAGGTGATCCTGCTGGGGGCGCATTACGACCACCTCGGCGTGCGGGGAGGGGTGCTGTATCCGGGGGCCGACGACAACGCCAGCGGCACCGCAATGGTCATGGAGGTCGCCGAACGCCTCGCCCGCAGCGCCGCACAGGGAACCGGCCCACGCCGCAGCGTGCTGTTCGTCGGGTTCGACCTGGAAGAACGCATGCTGTTCGGCTCCCGCTGGTTCGCCGCCCACCCGCCGGCGGTCCTCACCGGACGGGACGCAGCGGGACGGAAGTCCGGGGGGAAGAACGACGACGCCACGATGCGGCAGCTCAAAGCCGTGTTCGTCGCGGACATGATCGGCCGCAGCCTCGGCGATCTGGACCTGCCCACGGTGTTCGTGCTGGGCAGCGAACACGCCCCGCGGCTCAAAACGGTTCTCGACCGGGCCGGCGTGCCGGCGGGGTTGGAGACGGCCCGGCTGGGGATCGATCTGATCGGCTCCCGCAGCGATTACGCCCCGTTCCGCGATCGCGACGTGCCGTTCCTGTTCTTCAGCACCGGCGAGCACGGCGACTACCACCGCCCCACCGATACGCTGGAGAATCTCGACGTGGCGAAGGCGGCACGGGTCGCCTCGCTGATCCTCGCCGTCACGCGGACCGCCGCCGACGACGCCCTCGCCCCGGCCTGGGAGGCGGACCCCGCCCCGGATCTGGACGAGGCCCGGGCCGTCCACCGGATCACCGGCCTGCTGCTGGACCGGGCCGCGAGCCCGGATAACCCAAGCGGCCGCCGCTTCGGCACCTTGCAGCGGGTCACGCTTTCCCAAACCAAAAGCGTCACGGAGGGCGTCTTGAAGCGGGGCGTGATGACCCGGAAGCGAACGCGCCTGGCTGGTGCGGCTCAGCCAGGTGATGTTGCTCAGCGTGTTCTGAACCGGTCGCGGCTAACGCCGATTCGACCGTTCGCCTATCATCCCGCCCCGCACGCCCCACACCAAAGAGGCCCGCCCGTGGCCCGCCTGACGCTGGCCGATCTGGCCGACCTCAACGCCCAATTCGAGCACAGCGACCCCCGCGACCTGATCCGCTGGGCGAAGGGGCACTTTGGCGATCGGCTGTGCCGCGCTGTCCAGTATGCAGAAGACCGGGTGCGCGGTCTGCCACATGCTGGGTTCGCTGGACCTGGACGTGCCGGTGCTGTTCGTCGACACCGGCGTGTTGTTCCCCGAAACGTACGCGACCCGCGACCGCATCGCCGCGGAGTACGGGCTGACGGTCCGCACGCTGGCCCCGAAACTCTCGATGGAGGAGCAGACGGATCAACTCGGCGTGCTGTACCTCACCCCCGAGGGGCAGTCGGAGTGCTGCCGGATGCGCAAAAGCGACCCGCTGCTGGCCGTCGCGGACCAGTACGACGCGATGATCAGTTCGCTGCGCCGCAGCGACGGCGGCCCCCGCGGCGCCACCCCGATCTTAAGCCCCGATCCGGAGACGAACACCCTCCGCATCAACCCGCTGGTCACGATGAAGGATGACGAACTGACGGCGTATCTGAAGGACCACGCCATCCCGACCAACCCCCTGCACGAGCAGGGCTACGCGACGATCGGCTGCAACCGGTGCACCACCCCCGTGCTGCCCGGCGAGCCGAAACGCGCCGGCCGCTGGCGGCACCTCGGCCCCTGGAGCCAATACTGCGGCATCAACCCCACGGACATGCTCCCCCCGGATCAGCTGTTCGTCGAACTCCCCGAAGACCTCATCGACCGCGTGCTCGGCCGCGCGACGGACTTCGTGATCTGATGGATTCGACGGGGGAAGCCTGCGGGACGGAAACCGCCTGCGGGACGGCCACCGCCTGCGGGACGGCCACCGCCTGCGGGACGGCCACCGCCTGCGGGACGAAAACCGCCTGCGGGACGGGGGCGTTCGCGGGGGGCGAGACGTGATCTTTAACACGTTCGTCTATTATTTCCTGTTTCTGATCCCCGCCGCGGTCCTGTTCCGCGTGGCGTCGGCGTCGGCCCGGGCGTGGACGTGCGCCGGCTTCGGGATCGGGTTCTATCTCTACTTTTCCCTCACGGCGGTCGGCGGCGTCTGGGGGGCGGCGTGCGTGCTGATTTTTCTGTGGGAGGCGCTGTTCCGCAGCCTCTACAAACCCGGCGGGCGGGCCTGCCTCGCGGGGGTCGCGGTCAGCGTCGGGGCGCTGGTCGTCTTTAAGTACTGGAACTTCCTGACCGGTCTGCCGTTCGCCTCGGCCGCGGACAACCCGGTCGCCTGGGGCGGCGCGTTCCTGCCGCTGGGGGTGTCGTTCTTCACGTTCGAATTTATTCACTACGCCGTCGACCGCTACCGCGGCGACGCGGAGCGGGGGACGGCCGGCGAATATTTGGCGTTCATTTTTTTCTTCCCCACCCTGGTGGCCGGCCCGATCAAACGGTTTCAAGATTTCCTCCCCTGCCTTCGCAATCCTTCCGCGGACGTCGCCGGCGACTGGAACCGGGGGGGCGCCCGCATCCTGGTCGGGCTGGTCAAAAAGTTCGCCGTCGCCGACCTGCTCACCAGCCTGACCGACCACCTGAACCGGGCGGACGTCGCCGCGGCGGACCGCTGGGTTCTGCCCGTCTGGCTGTTCGCGTACGGGTGGAAAATCTACTTCGACTTCTCAGCCTATTCCGACATCGCGATCGGGTCCGGCCGGTTGTTCGGGATCAGGATCCCGGAGAACTTCGACTGGCCGTACGCCCGCACGAACATCGGCGAGTTCTGGCGTCATTGGCACATCTCGCTTTATCGCTGGCTGGTGGATTATGTGTTTATCCCGCTCGGCGGGTCGCGGGGCGGGACGGCGTTCGTCTGCCGTAATATCATGATCGTCATGCTGGTCAGCGGGGTGTGGCACGGGGCGGGGCTGAACTTCGTGGTCTGGGGGGCGTGGCACGGCTTGCTGCTGGTGATCCATCGCCTGTGGTCCCGATCCCGGCCCGACCGGCTCGGCCGCGACGGGCGGACCGGCGGCGGGTTCCGGACGCGGGCGGGGACGTTCGCGGCGTGGGCGCTGACGTACGTCAGCGTGAACCTCGGGTGGGCCTTTTTCGCGATGGATCTGGACACGGCCCTCCTCTTTTTCCGGCGCCTCCTCCTCGGCTGATCCGCTCCCCGGATCGCCCCCTCCCCGCGGAACCGACGCGATGCAAACCGTTCTCTGGCTGAAGCACGCCTGCGAATATCTGGGCGGCGCGCGCGACGCCGGCCCGCCGGGGTTCCCGCTGGCGCTCGATTCGCCCTGGTGGGGCCTGTGGTGGGGCCTGCTGGGCTGCGTGATCGCCGCCTGCTGCGGTCAATCCTCCCGGTTTATCTATATTGATTTCTAAGCCGCCGGGCTTCCGGTCTGTGCTTCCCGTTCGCCGCCTGACCCGTTCGCCGCCGCCCCCGTTCGCCGCCGCCCCCGTGTCGTACCGCCGCCTCGCCCTCCAAGCCGGCCTCGCCGTCGCCGTGTTGATCGCCGCCAACGCGGGGGTGGCGGTTCTCGCGCAATTCGGTCGTCCGTCAGGTCCTGCGGCGGATGGACGTGGCGCCGCCGGCGTCGGATCTGTTCCTCGGCAATTCACTGATGGCAGCCGGCGTGGATGAAGGGGCGTTCGCCGCCGTCAAGCCGGGCCGGCCGCTCAATCTGGGGCTGGGGGCGACGAGCCCGGTGGAGCACCTTCTGCTTCTCCGACGGCAGGGGACGCATCGCGGGGCGACGGTGTACTACGGCTTCTTCGACGCGCAACTGACCGACCCGCCGGATGGCTCCTGGCAAAACCTGATCGGCACCCGGGCGCTGGGATACCTGATCGAGCCGAACACGGCGGCGCGCTACTACGGATTCGGCCCGTTGAGGGCCTGGGGGCACCGCCTCACGGCCCTCGTGCCGTTCCTCGTGGAGCGGGCCGCGGTGTGGGGGAGGGTCGAACGCCTGCGGCGGCGCCTGGCGGACGTCGGCATGCCGCGGGCGGAGGTGAACCGGTTCGGTCGCGCGTCTGACTTTTCGCTGCTCGAAGCGGACGAGGACGAGTTCGTCCGGCGGATCGCCGTCGCCGCCGATCGCGGAACCCCGCTGAGCCCCCCCGCGGCGGCGCTCTTCCGCCTCGCCGTTGAACGGGGCGCTCCGCTGTACGTGATCGACATGCCGATGACCGCCCGGCACCGGCGGCGGTTCTACGCCGGCGCGGCGTGGGCGGCGTACCGCGCCTCCCTGCGGGACCGCATCGAGGAAGTCGGCGGCGTGTTCGTGCCCGCCGCCGATTGGGTTCCGGACGCGGGCTTCTCTGATCACCTGCACCTCAATGCCGCCGGGGCTCGAACCTTCTCGACCCGCCTGGGCGAGTGGGTCCGGGACCGAGGTTCCCGCTGACCCGGCGGGGGCCGCCCTTCACTCCACGTACCGCCAGCCTTTCAGGAAGGCGATGAGGTCGGTCATTTGTTCGGGGGTGACCTGGTTTTCTAAGCCGACGGGCATCAGCGACAGGCCCTCGGCCCGCAGTTCGAGGAGGTCGCCGCGGGGGAGGGCGACCGACTCGCCGCCGGGGGATTGCAACGTGATTGAACCGGCCGTTTCACTGGTGAGCAACCCCGTGAACACGCGGCCGTCGGCGGTGAGGGCGGTGTAGGCGAAGCCGCCCACGTCGACGGCCCGGTTCGGGTCGAGGATGTTCGTCAGCAGGCTTTCGGGCGTGCGATTATAGGTGTCGGAGATGTCCGCCCCCACCGCCGTGCCCACGCCGTCGACCCGGTGACAGGTCGCGCAGGCCCGGGCGAACACCGCCCGGCCGCGGGCCACGTCGCCTTTGATCTTCAGGGCGGATTGATAGCGGGCCAGCGCCTTCGCGCGGTCCTCCGATCCGCCGGAAAGTGCCGCGGCGGCCCGGGTGCGGATCGTTTGATCGCCGGAGGCTTTCAACCGCCGCGTCGCCGCCGGACCGAGGGCGGCGGGGGCGAGTTCGCTCTGTTCCACGAGGTCCAGCAACGCTGCGGAGCGATCGGGCGTAGTCAGGGCGAGGTCCAACAGCGCCGCCCGGACGGCGGGCGTTTCCAGCGGCAGACGGCGGACGAGGTCCGCGGCGGCGTACTCCGTGCGGGCGAGTTGCCGCACCGCCGTGGCCCGCACGGCGGGGTCCGCGTGCGTCGCGGCGATGTCGGACAGCCGCGGCCACAGCGTGTCGACGAGGGTGAACAGCGGCAGGTCCTCCGCCGGGTCGTTCGACTCGGCCCAGCGGGCGGCGATCGCGGCGGCGAGTTGGGTTTGACGATCCGCAGCGAGCGTCCCCACCGCCGTCCGCAGCGTCGAGCCGGCGCCGCGATCAAGCCCCCGCAGCACCGCTCCGGCTTTGTCGGAGAGGAGATCGTCGGCCAAGATCGAGCCCACGGCCGTCCCCATCGTGGCCTCCACGTCGCCGCGTCGCCCGGCGACTTCGGCGGAGCGTTCCAGCAACCCCAGCGGCGCCGGGGTCTTGGACTGCCACAGCGCGGCGGTCAGCGGCGTCGGTTGCCCCGCCCGCCCGGCGCCCGCCAGCACGGCGGTGTGCAGATACGGATCCTCCGACCGCACCGCCGCCGCCACCAGCGCCGCGAACACCGCCGGATCGTCCGCGTGCGGGGCGAGGGCGACGCAGAGGTCGAACCGCAATCGTGACGCCGTAACGCCGAGGCCCCGCGGGGCCTCGGCGTTACGGAGCCGATTGAGCGTTCGCTCCCGCACAGCAGGGGTGAACAGTCCGCGACTCGAGGCGAGCCGAGCCGCGACGCCCGCGACGCGCGGATGCGAATGGTTCAAGGCGTTCAGCAGGTCGGCTTCCGCCAACGTCCCCGCGGCGGCGAGCGACCCGAGTCCGCGAACCGCACCCTCCGGACCGCCCCGGGAGGCCAGGGCGAGGGTCCGCACCCGCTCCGCCGCCGTCGGATCGCGGCGTTCGTGCAGCCACCGTCCGCCGGTCTCCGCCTGCCAGCCGGGATGATCCAACGTCAACGCCGCCAGCGACGGGCTCCAGCGCATCAGATCGGACCGCGGGGGCGGGAGGGCGTCCGTCGCCCGCACGCGCCATAAACGCCCCCGCGTTTCGCCCCACCGCAGGTCCGGGCGGTTCTTTAATTCCTCCGGCATCCAGTGCGGGTGTTCGATCACCGCCCGGGCCATGTCGACGATATAAAGATCGCCGTTGGGACCGACGGCGAGGTCCACCGGGCGGAACCACGGCGAGGTGGAGGTGAGAAACTCCACGCCGTCGCGGGCCGGCTTCGAGGTGACCGGCTTCGAGGTGAACGTCGCCCCGTGCGGCGTGAGGATTTCCCGGTGCACCAGCCCGGCGGTCGGTTCGCAGATGAACACGCTGCCGGCGTCATCAGGCGTCAACGCCCCGTCCGGCAGCTTCAACACGCCGCAGGCGGCGGTGAACTGCCCGGCGTGGGCGAGGCTCGTCGTGAACCCTGTTTGCGTCGGATAGAGCTTGGAGTCCGGCCCCCACGCCGCCACGTCGTGCACGGCGGAGGCGACCGCGAGGTGCGGGTTGAGCGCGGTCAGCGCATCCGGCAGCACGGCGTGTCGCACCGGTTTGCGGTTCTCGCAGAAGAAGCGGTCGCCGTAGGCGTCGATGCTCAGCCCGTATTGACCGGCGCCCGCGACCACCTGCGCCACGCCGGTGTGCGGGTCGAATGCGAACGTGCGGCCGGACAGGTCCAGCGGCGCATGATCACGCTCGACGCTGTCGCCGTCCGGCTCGACGCTGTCGCCGGGCGCCCGCGTGCGGCTCGGGTGGCCGGGGCCGTGCACGATTTTCCCGCCGCGCAAGCCGTTGCCCACATAGATCAATCCGTCGGGGCCGAGCGTCGGGTGGTTCGCCCGCAACTGTTCGTTCCCCTCCGCAAAGCCGGCGAACCAAACCTGCTCTTCATCCGCGACGCCGTCCGCCGCTCCCCCGGGGCCGGTGGCGTCGGGAAAGTAACTGACGCGGCCGGCGAGGGTGACGAACGCCCCGCCCTTCCACGGCTGCACGCCGGTGGGGAAGATCAGGCGGTCGGCGAAGGTCGTCGCGGTGTCGAACGTGCCGTCGCCGTCTTCATCTTCCAAGATGCGCACCCGGCCGCGGGGCGGGCGGTCCGCGGTGAAGCCGCCCGGCGGGATCGTCGGGTAGTCGCCCATCTCCACCACCCAGGCCCGGCCGCGTTCGTCGAACCGCATCGCGACCGGGTCGACGATCAACGGCTCCGCGGCGGCCAGTTCGACCGTCAGCCCCGGGGCGACGACCAGCGTGGCGGCGATCCGTGCGGGCGACGGCCCCTCCGTTCTCCCCGGCTCCGTTCCCCCCGGCTCCACGGCGCCGGCCGGCGCTCCCGGGCCAATCATCACGACTGCGGCGAGCAGGGCGGGGGCGGTCATGGGCCGATCCGGCGGGGGCGCGAGCGGGGCGGGGGCGCCTTTGGAGTGGGCGCAGGGTGTCGATGTTACACGCCGCGTCGCGTTCGCGGGACACTTCCGCCCGACTGCGCACCAGCCGCCGGGGCTCGGGCGAGGCGGCGGGCAGCGTCCGACCGCCGCGGCCGGGATGCAGACGGGCGAACGCCGGTTGACGCACGTCCCCGGGGGGCGATCTAATCGGCGCTCCCGATCCGTTCGTTCCACGACCCCCGGCCTGTTCGGGGACGGGGGGGCGAATTGTCGGGGCCGGCACGGCCGGCACGCGATGTGCTAACCTGTCTGGTCCGAAATGCGTCTCCCGCGGGGCGACGCCGACGACCGCAGCCCGTGCGCCCGTCGCGTCCCGCCCCCTGACACGTTTCCATCCGCGGCCCGTTCCCCGGCCGTCCCGGACCCTCCTCATAACTGCTCCACCGCCCATGATGACCGCCCGCCCCCCCCGCCGCCTGATCGCCGCCGCCGCCTTCGTGGCCCTCGCCGCCGGCTTGATCCTCGCCCCGGCCCCCAACGGCGCCGACAAAGCCGAGGCCCGCCCGCAGTACGTCAAGCCGTTCGGACTGCTGTACCAAGGCGACCTCGGCGCGGGCACGATCAAGAAGAACCGCTGCGACATCTGCCACGAAAAAACCCAGCCCAAGAACAAGAAGATCCGCAACCCGTACGGGGCGGAGATGGCTAAGTTGCTGGGTGAGAACGAGAAGGACCAGGCCGTCATCACCAAGTCCCTGCAGGACGTCGCCGACAAGCAGAGCTGCGTATCCGGCAAGACCTACGGCGACCTGATTAAGGACGGCAAGCTGCCGTCCGACGGCTGCGCCCCGGCCACCGAGGAAGGCGCCGTGCTGCTCCCGATCCCGGACGCCGCCAACTGACGCCCGAGCCCACTGTTGGGCAACGACGGCCAAGCGACGACCGCAGAGCCGCCACGGCCGTCCCCAACCCCGGGGGCGGCCGTGTTACTGCGCCCGCGGGCCGGCGGCGCCGCTCGATCCGGCCGGAGTTCATACAGGCGCCACGGTCCCGCGACGTGCGTCGTGGGGGCGTCGATCGGACCCAGCGAGCCCGTCAGCAGATGGGTCGCCTCCGTCGCGACGGCCAGTTCCGCCAGTTCCGTGCGGTCGTAGCCGGGGGCGGCGTCGTCCACCGCCCTCAGCCTCGCCCAGCCGCGCAGGAGTCGGAGCCGGCGGTTCCATTCGAGGATGCCGGCGGCGTCCTGCGGGCAGTCTTTGAAACAGACGTACTCCGCCCGCTGCGCGTACCATTTGAAGGCGTGATTGCCGGTCGGGGTGACCACCACGGCGTCCGCCGGCAGGGTCTCGTCGATCCACGCGCACATCGCCCGCCAGGAGGCGGCTTCGTCGCCGGTCAACCCCGCGGGGTCGCGGTCGTAAAACGGCACCCACAACGCCAGGGCGAACGCCGCGGCGGTCAGTGTTGCGGCGACAAGCGTCCGCAGCCCCGTCGTCGCGAAGCGGGCCGCACATCCCGCCAGCGCCAGCGACGCCGCCAGCGGGACCAGCACGTCCGCCAGCCGGAACGGATAGAACTTGAGCAGGAACGCCCGCAGGTTCAGGACCGCGGCTTCGCGCGGCTCCCCGGTTCGCAGCCCGATCAGCACGCCGACGTACGCCACCAGCACGCTGCCCAGCACGAACCGGGCGAACGCCGGTTCCGCCTCCGTCCGCTTCGCCCACCGACGCAGCAGCGCCCAGCCGAGCAGGAGGTGAAAGAACCCGATCCACGCCGGCGTGCGGAACGTCATCGGATCGAGGTGATGCGGCAGGCGTGAATAGACCTGCAAGAAGTTCGCCCAGGCCGCGTCCACGCCGGGCTCCGCCCCCAACGTCTCCAACGCGAACCACAGCCCCGGGGCGGCGCACAGCAGGAACACGGCGGCGGACAGCGTTGCGATCAGAAGCGACGGATGACCGACCGAGCCGTCCGGCCGCGGTTCCCCCCGCCCCGGTTCCTTTTGCCAGATGCGACCGACGGCCGGCGCCACGGCCGCGAAGACCCCGCACGCCACGCCCCACACGCCGACGACCGGGTGAAACGAGACCGCAACCCCCGCCGCCGCCGCCCCGCCGAGCCATCGGCCACTGGACCACCGGCCGCCGGACCGCCTTGCCGCCAGGATCAGCGCCGCCGCGATCAGCAGCGTCCCGTACGCGAACACCTTGCCCTCCGCCCCGCCGACGAGCCATTCGCCGGACAGGTTCCCCGCCGCCGCGACCGCCAGAAACGCCGCCCCGCTGACCGGCGCCGCCCACGCCGTCCCGATGATGCGTCGGGCCAGCAGCGTCCAGCCGCACGCCAGCAGGGCCAGCCCGAGGACCCGGCCGAACAGCACGGCGGTCCGCAGCCCGAATTGCAGCGCGACCGGCCCGACCAGCAGCCCGAACACGCCGTGCGGGTCCGAGGAATCGAGGAAGAAGTCGCCCGGGCAGAAGGTCGGGTCGACCAGATGCAGCGCCTTGCCGAAATACTGCGGCTCGTTCACCCCCGGCACGGGGCTTTGCACCAGCGAATAGCCGATGAGCAGTCCGAACAGCAACGTTCCCGCGGCGAGCGTCGGCATGGCGGGCGGGCCGCGGGGGGGACGACCGATGGGGAAAACGATCGGCGGGGGAACCGGCGGGCAGGCCGGTCAGGCCGCTTTCTTCTTACCGCGGGCGGCCTTCTTACCGGCCCCCTTCTTCGCCACGGCCGCTTTGGCGCCGCCCTTGGAGGGCTTCTTGGCGGTCGACGCTTTCGGCGGGGCCTTCGCCGCGGCGGCTTTCTTGGCGGCGCCCTGCTTGACGACGGCTTGCTGGGCGCTCGCCGCGGCCTGACCCTTCGCCGAGCCTTTCTTCGCCCCGGCTTTCTTCGCCGCCGGCTTTTTGGCGGACGCTTTCTTCGCCGGGACGTTCGCGGGGGCGTCGGCGGCGCCGGCGCCGAAGATGCGGTCCCAGCCGTCACGCAGCTTGTCGTTGGAGCCGGTGCGGACGATCGGGCCGCTCATATGCAGAGGGTGCGGAAGACGGACGGGGGGGGCGGCGGGGCGCCCGTTTGAATGGCCGCACCGCCGCTTGAAGAGCGGCAATTCTCGAAGCGGCGTCTCCCACCGTCAACCGCACCGCGGGGTTTCGGTGGGCCGGGGGCGCGTCCGGACCGATTGTGCCGCCGCGGACCGGCGCCGCGACCGCCGAATCCCTGTTTGATTCGGATCCTGTTCAGTGCGGCCCCTGTTCGGTGCGAACCGGCGCCGCTCACTCCGCCGGGGCGGGCGGCGGGTTCGGGTCGCGGCGGGAGGGAGCTTCCAGGTAGCGATAGCCGCTGTTGGAATTATTGCGGTCGTAGGCGAACGCTTCCCACTCGTCCAGGAACGATTTGACGAACGTCACCGGGATCGCGAAGCCGAGGCCCTCGCCGAACGTCAGCTTCATATTGGTCACCCCGATCACCTCGCCGCGGGCGTTGAACAACGGCCCGCCGCTGTTGCCGGGATTGATCTGGGCGGTGGTCTGAATATACGTCAGCCCTTCGAAGTTCCGGTGGCGGTTGGAGACGATCCCCTGGCTCACGCTGCGTTCCAGCCCCAGCGGGTTACCGATCGCGAACACGGTGTCTCCCTCGCGATAATCCGCTTCCTCGCTGAGGAACACCGGCTTGAACGTCACCCCCTCCGGCTTGGGAATCCGCACCAGCGCCAAGTCGAGGAACGGATTGAGCGCCACCAGTTCGACGTTCCGCACCCGCCGGCGCCGCAGCGTCTTGCCCTCTTTGATGTATAACGTCGCCGCCAGCCGCGTCTCTTTTTCGACGACATGGTAGTTCGTCACCGCGAGGCCGTCCTCGTTGATGATAAACCCGCTGCCCAGCCCGCCGGGGGTTTGGATCAGCACCACGCCTTCGCCGTAACGATCGGATAATTGTTTGACGCTCCCGCCGGGCAGGTCGGCGGTTTTGTAGACGCCGCGGTTGGTCACGTCCCGGCCGGCGGCGGTCTCGGATTCGGCCTTGCGGCTCAGCACGCGATCCTTCGGGATGCGGACCACGTCCACGCCGAGGTCGACGTACAACGCGTCGCCGTCCTCCTTGAGCACCTCGCCCGTCACGCTTTGCCCGCCGCGGAGTTCGAGCACGTCGGCGGAGGCGCCGGCCGCCGCGAGGGTGACGACCGCGGCGGTGGACACAGCCGCGGCGGCGAAGAGGGACGAACGGGGCATCGGCGGGGCGGGGGGTTCGGGGCGGGGCAGACGCATGGCGGAACGGCATTGTAGAGCCCCGCGGCGCCCGGCGCCTCCGCCGGGCGGCCGCGCGGACTGTCGGCGGGTCAGCATGTCGGCATGTCGGCGGGTCAGGCCGTGGGCGCTTCAATGATCGCCCTCGTAATACGGCTCCACATGCACGACGACCTCCCGCACGCTGGGCCAGGCGGTTTGGACGGCGGCCCGCACGTGTTGGGCGGTGCGGTGGGCTTCGCAGACGGTCTCCTGCGGGTTCACCTCCACGTCGATATCCACGTGGGCGTCCGGGCCGGCGTGTTGAATGCGGACCTTTTCCACCTCCAACACGCCGGGCACGGCGGCGGCCGCTTCGCGAACCAGCTCGAACCGGCCGTCGTCCGGGACGCCGTCGACGAGTTGATGCAGGTTCTCCCGGACCGCCGCGGCGCCCAGCCCGATCATCAGCAGGGCGAGGATCGCGGCGCCGCCGCGGTCGATCAGCCCGCCCCAGTCCGGGGCCGCCGCCGCCGCCGCCAAACCGCCCGCGGCGATCAGGCTGGTGACGGCGTCCACGCGGTAGTGGTGGGCTTCGGCGACCAGTGCCGAACTGTGCTCCCGGCGGCCGACCCGCTTCACCGCCCGGCCGGTCAATTCGAGCAGCACGGCCGCCGCCAGCGGGACCGCCGCGGCCCACAACGGCAGGATTGCCGCGGCGTGCTCCCGCACCGCGTCCCACAGCGCCCGCCCGCCCAACGCGCCCCCCAGCAGCACGATCAGCACCCCCAATTGCAGCCCCGCGAGCGGTTCGAACCGGCCGTGACCGAACGGGTGATCCTCGTCCGGCGGGCGCTCCGCGAACTTTACCGCCGCCAGCAGCGCCAGACTGGCCGCCACGTCCGCCAGACTCGCCACCGCGTCGACCAGCAGCACGTCGGCGGCGCAGGCGAGGTAGGCGGCGAACTCCGCGGCGATCACCACCAACCGCACGCCCACGCCGACGGCCCCGGCGAAGATCAACCGCCGCGTCCGCGTCCGCCGGGCCTCCCGCACCGCGGCGGGGTCCTCCGGCGGGACCGGATCCGGAAACGCCGGCCGCACCGGCCGATTCGCGGGCGAGTTCGCGGAGGAGGTCACAGGCGGGCGGAGCGGCGAGAGGGAGGGGCAATCCTACCCGAAGCCTTGGCGAGATCGTCTGACCGACGGCACGGCGCAGCGGCGAACCCGGCCGCGGGGAACCGTGATGATTCCCCGCGGTCGGGTCGCCTGTCAGGTTGTCGCCGTGGGTTCACTGGTTAATACGCTTCGATACGCTCGACGATCGCCGCCCCGCCCGGTCGAAACCGGGGCCCGGCGGGTGTGCGCCGGGGTGAGGGAAGAGAAGGAGGATGCGGGCGCCGGCGACCCGGTTCTGAGAACACGCGGTTTTGAGAACACGCGGCTCGGAGAACCAAGGGCTCGGGCCTCGGAGACGTGGACCCGCCCGCGGCGCCCGGGGCCGTGCGAACCGAGGTTCGCCGACACTCCCGAATCGACCGCGCGGCGGGGTCGGCGTCCGTGCCGACGGGCGGGGGGCGAGATCGCATCGAGCGGCAGCGCAACGCCGACCGACGCGGGGGCGAGCGTCACGGCGTCCGTCACCAACGTCGGCCGCGTCGCATCGCCCCGCGAGGAGCCCGGCGCCCGCCCGCATCCGGTGCGGGCGGCGAACGTCGGGGCCTCACCCTACGCGGATTCAGGACCTGTTGTTCCCGAACCTCCGGCCCCGCAAGGAGTACCGGGCGCCGACTCGGCGGCGAGCCTGCGCCCCGCAGCCGCCCGGAACCGCGATTGCTCCCGGAACGGCGCGGCGCTGCTCGAGAGTCGGATTGAGTCGTGCGCCCTCTCCGGTTTCACCCGTCGCTTGCGGTTTCGCAGCGCCCAAAGCTCTCCGGCGCTGCGAAACGGCAAGCGTCCGTCGAAGGCGCAATCCTCTTCCTGACCTTCAATAATTGGGGGTGGCCGTAAGTTCTCCGCGAATGTCCGGCTCCCCGTCGGGGCCGGTCACGGTGACGGTATAGACGCCGTCCCTCGCGTACACCGGCGGGCGGAAGGAGGAAGTCGACGGGCGGAGGGTATACAACACCTCCGGCGGGTTCACGTCGGTGCGGGCGACGCTCACCACGGAATCGCCGGGCGTAGCGAACGACAACGCCGGCAGCGTGGCGACCGGTTTGCGGCCGTCCATGGCGCTGCGGGGGGCGGACCGCGGCCAGCCGGGGAACTGGCGGGCGTTCGGGGCGGTCGGATCGACGCCGCGGGGATAATTGTTGAACGTCACGGTCGGTTCGCCGTCCGGGCCGTCACGGCGAAACTCGATCGCGCCCCAGCCGGGGCGGCGGTCGTGCAGAATCGCCGGTCGTTGGCCGCTGTCGCCGGGGTTTGCGGCGGCGAACACGGTGATCTTGTTGCCGAACCCGTCCTTGAACGGGCCGGTATACGTCGGCTCGCCGCCGGGTTCGTCGGGCGTGGTCGTACCGTCTCCGCCGACCTGCTGCGGATCCCACCAGCGGGGATAGATATTCGCGGTGCCGGGCACGGCGAAGGACCAGCCGGCGTCGCCGTGCTCGGTCACGCCGTGTTGGAGCAGCGTGGAAAGGTGTTGGTCCCCGTGGACCAGCGTCGCCAGCCCCCGGCGGGCGGCGGCGACGGCGGCGTCCCGGGCGTGCTTCGGCCAGCCGTTGGCGTCCAGGTCCGCCACCAGATACTGCCGGTTCCCGCCGTGGTGCGTCGCCGCGGCGGCGAAGGGGCTTTGGCTCAACACGCATTTAAACCACACGTTCCCGGACCAATCGCCCGCCCATTGATTCACGAACGCTTCCTGTTCCTCACCTAATAATTGCCAGTCCGGGGAATCGAATTGCGACCGGTCGTAGTCCTCCTCCACGATATGATCGGCCCGCCCGCTGATCGTCTCCGGCACGCGGCCGGCGGGGCCGGTTTTGAACTTGCGATCTTCCAACACGGCGAAGCTCACCCCGCCGACGGTCAGGTCCGTGTAATAGGCGGTCACGGCGGAGCCGGGGATCTCCGGCCGATCGGCCGGCGGGAGGTTGCCGGTTTGCGTGCGCTGCACCATATTCACCCAGTCCGGGGGGAGATAATACCCGCCGTCGACGCCCGTCACCCGCGGGGCTTTGCGGCCGCTGTCGCCCCACAGGTTCGGTTGAAACACGTCGTGATCGTCCGGCACGACCGCGCAGGGCCGATCGCGGGTCACGTCGCGATACGCCCAGACCCACAGGTTCCACTTGTAAAGATAGTCGAGGTAGCTGTCCGGATCGTCGCCGCTGATATCGGCCCGGGTCGGGCTGGAGCCTTCATAGATCTGATCGCCGGCGAAAAAGCAGAAGTCCGGGTCCGCTTTGAGGACCGCGTCGCGGATCGGCGTGTGGGGGAAGAAGATGCGGTCGCTGGTGAAGTCGTAGCGTCCTCGGTCGATCCCGCCGTGGTTATTGTTATTGCAACTGAGCGCCCCCAGCAGCACGCGGCCGTCGGTCGGTTCGCCGCGGATCTCGCCGCTGAACCGGAAGGTTCGCACGTCCATCGCATTGAGGCCGGTCCGGAGCTGATACAGCACGCGGTACGGGGTGTTTTCGGACAGGTCGAGATCGTCCAACGTGAACACCGCCGTCCAGTCCGGCCGGGTGACGGGGGCGGTCGCGGCCGGTTCGAAGCCGTCGCCGCGGTCGAGTTCGAGGCGGGCGGTCATCGCATCACGTTCCGTCGGAGACGCCTCCCACCGCAGCGGCCAGAACTGCGCTTGCAGGGTGAGCAAACCCTGGCCGGCGCCGGCGCCGCGGGAGGCGTCGAGGGTATATTTCGTGCCGAGGACGGGGCCGAGTTCGCACTCGGCGGGCGTCGCGGCGACCGCGAGGCCGCTGATCTTCCAATGATGGAACGCCCACCGGCCCGTCTCCGCCCCGGGATTCTTCGTGCCGGGGTGGGAGACGAGCCCGAACGACCCGCGGAGCCGCTCCGCCGGCAGCACGTCCGTCACCACTTTGATCGGGCGGTAATTCGCCGGGTACGGCGGACCGTTCGTCACCCGGCCGGCGCCCACGGTCAACTCCAACCGCGGGCCGCCGTCGTCAATCTGCCGGACATGCAGGGCGATCGGCCCGGCGTTCGGCACGACGGCGCCGCCGGACGTGCTGCGCCACACGCGTTCCTTCGCGGGGTCGTCCGGCGATTCGAGATCCCGGATGAACGCCTGCCCCACCGCGTTCACCCCGCAGAAAAAGCCGGCCCCCGGCCCGATCGAGTGATGCACCAGCGCCGCGGCCCGCGGTTCGAGGTTCGGCCCCGCGGCGATCAGCAGCCCGGCGGCGCTGTCCCAAGCCACCCCGGAGCGGGTTCCCACCTCCTGCCGATCGCCCCCGCCGTTCGCCCCGCCGCCGTTCGCCCCGGCGCTATTCAATCTGCCGAGGTGCATCCGTTGGTCCAAGGTCGCGGAGACGCCGAATGCCCCCGGCCCCGTCAGCCGCACGCCGGTGTGGATGACGGTGCGACGCGGCTGGTTCGTGGCGGCTTCCACGCACTCCAACCGCCCCCCGCGGACCCGCCAGTCCTGCAAGCGATTCGCCCACAGGTTCGGCCCGGCCCACACGCGATCCGGCACGCCCTTCCAGTTGACGGCGACCGACGCCCCCGCCGCTTCGCCGTCGCCGACCGGCGCCGCCGCTTCAGGTTCGACTCCCGCGGGCGGCGCCCCGATCACGAGGGTGCAGGCGAGCAGCAGGGCGGCAGACATCAGCGAGTTCCCTTCGGCGGCGGAGACGGACGATAGCGTCCCCCGCCCGCCGTTTCGTTTGCAACCGGGGCCGCAACCGGGGCCGGGGCCGGGCCGGGCCGTCGCTCTGCGGGATCTCCCCGGCGGGCGATCGGGAACTTCTGTTGAACTGGATGCGAAGATTGTGTGAAGATGCGGTCGCCGGGATCCCCGGCGACTTGCGGTCGCGGTCGGTTCGCCGCTGGGCGGATTGATTGAGACCGCTCTCGGCCCGTCCCGCGTGTGCCCCGCGGGGCCGGCGATTCGGACCGGCTTCGGCCGGGGGAGGAACGAACGATGTTTCGATTGCTCAGTGCCGCCCTCCTCGCGGGGAGCCTTTTGGTCTGCGGGTCGCTGGTTCGCGGGACCGTCCTGCGTGATTGGGAAGCCGCCTTGGAAATGCGGGCGTGCCCCTGTTGCGGCGGAGCGTTGATCTTCGACCCCACCACCGCCCGCTTCGCAGTCTGCGGCGGCTGCGAGCCCCGGCCCGTCGCCCTCGTCAGGCGGTAGGCGCGCGGTCGGTCCTCGTTGCGCGGTCGTTCGTCCGACGGCCGATCCGACGCCCCGCCTGGCGCCGGGGTGGCGGGGGCGCCGCTGCGGGGGGATCGTGCGGCGTCCGTTCGCCTGTTTGCCCGCCCGCCCGCCGCCCGGGGTTCGTCATGCCCGCCGCCCTCGCCCTGCTGTTCATCCCGCTCGCCGCGGCGCCGCCCGCGACCGGCGAAACGCCCGCCGCGGGCACGCTGACCATCGCCCACGCGTTCCTGCGGGTGGATCAGAAGGCGGACGTGCCCGCGGAGACCGCCGGCGTGCTGGCGGCGATGACCGTGCCGGAACTGGGCGTGGTGCAGGTCGGCGACGCGGTCGCCACGCTGGACGACGCCGCCGCGACCATCGCCCGGGACGCCGCCGCCGGCCGGTTGGCCCTCACCCGTCGTCAGGCGGAGGAAGACAGCGCCCGGGCCTACGCCGCCGCCGCGGTCCAGTTCGCCCGCACGGCGTTGGAGCGGATCGAGGCGATCCGGGCGCGCAACCCGGCGTCGGCGTCGCTGGACGAACTGGACGACCGCCGCCGCATCCTCGCCGAGGCGGAGGCGACGCTCGCCCAGCGGACGCTCGAACGCGACGTGAAGCGCTTGGAGGCCGCCGCGGACGAACTCGACCTGAAGCTGGCCGACCTCACCCTCGCCCGGCATCGCTTGACGAGCCCGCTGGCCGGGGTGGTGGAGGAGCATCTCCGCCGCCCCGGCGAGTGGGTGGAGCCCGGCGCCGCGGTGGTGCGGGTGTTGCGGTTGGACGTGCTGCGGGCGGAGGGCTTCGCGGACTACGACGCGGTGCGGTCGCGGCTCGGCGCCCCCGCCGCGGTGATTTATCAAACCGCCGACGGCCCCGCGGTCCGCCGGGTGGGCCGCGTCACCCACATCGGCAGCGAAGTCGAACCCAGCACCGGCGAGGTGCGCGTCCGCGCCACCATCAACAACGCCGGCTTGGAACTCCGCCCGGGATTAAAGGTGCGATTGGAGATCGGTGCGGGGAACCCGGCGAGCGATTAAGCAGCGGTTTCTAAATATATCAGACTACCAACCCGAAGCGTCAGCGAGGGATACGCCGCACGCCGCACGCCGGCGGACGTCCTCGCTGACGCGTCGGGTTGGTGTTGATCGAGCTTCACCGCCTCCGTCTTCACCGGGCATAGCGCGTCGGATGAGCCCGGAAGGTGCGCCAGTTCTCGGCGTTGGTGAAGAGGTAGAAGCGGTTGTCGTGGCGGCGGAGGACGGCGCCTTCGGCGAGCGTGTCGTCGTCTAAATACGCCACCGGGTCGACGCCGCACCAGGCGGGGGCGTAGGCGTCGGGGGCGGCGCGGAACGTCTTGCGGGCGGCGTCGGAGGCGAAGAAATAGGTGCGGCCGGCGTGCACCGCGCTGAAGTGCGGGGAGGCCGGCTCGAACCGCCGATCCGCCAGCGCCACCACGCAGAGCGTGCCCAACGCGGTGACCGACGGGGCGTCCGCGGCGGCGATCTCCGCGGGCACGAAGTTCGCCCCGCCGAGGTCCAGCCCCGCCGAGGCGGTCGGCACGCCGGCGCCGGCGGGGGCGCCGGCGCCGGGCAGCAGGGCACACAGCAGAGCGGCCGGCAGGGTCACGGGCATCGGGCGAGGCGGACGGAGACGGGGTGAAGCGAACGCCGGGCGGGGCGGACGCCGGGTGGGGCGGACGCCGGGTGAAAGAGACGCCGGGCGGGGCGCCCCGGAACGCGGAGCCCGCACACGTGAGCCAGGATCGACCCGCACGCCGCGTTTTCTTCAGCCCGCCCGCAAATTCGACGCGGACGGCGCCGTCGGACGGCCGATACGACTTCGCATCCACGGCGCCACGTCGCACCCACGGCGCCACGTCGCATCCACGGCGCCGCACCGGCTCCGTTCCCCCGCTGAGCATCGTCATGTTCGCCCCCGCTCCCGCCGCCGTTCGCCTCGCCGTCGCCCTGGCGATGTTCGCAGCGGTCGGCGCGGGGGCGGCCGGAGAACCGCGCCTTGGCGACCGGGCGACCGGCGACCGGGTGACCGGCGACCGGGCGACCGGCGATGCGACCCGCGGTCGTTTGGCCGCCGAGGCTCTGCCGGCGGGGCGATTCCGCACGGCGCTGCTGGCCGAACTGGACGTCCTCGACGCCCGCCGCCCCGCCGCCCCGCCTGTTCGCCCCGCGCGAAACGCCGACCCGGTGGTCGAACCCGTCATCGTCGAAGCGCCCGCCGTGCAGCCGCCCGCCGTCGAACCGCCCGCCGTGCAGCCGCCCGCCGTGCAGCCGCCCGTCGCCGAACCGCCCGCCGTCGAACCGCCCGCGGGGCCTCCGACGCTGTCGCCGGAGCCGCCGCCGGCCGACCGGGTCGCGACCGCCGCGATCGCCCCGCCGGCCTGGGTGGATCCATTCGCCGGAGCGGCCGAAGCCGATGCGGACGCCGCCGCCGACCAGCTCGCCCGCGAAGCCGCCGCCGCCCAAGCCGCCGCCCAACAGGCTGCCGCCGATCGGGCCGCCGCCCAACAGGCCGCCGCTGCCCGGGCCGCTGCTGAAAAGGCCGCCGCTGAAAGGGCCGCCGCGGAGAAGGCGGAGCGGTTGGAACGGGAACGGCTCGCCGCGGTGCGGGTGATCCGCGAACGCATGGAGCGGGAACGAATCGAGCGGGCCCGCCTGGAAGCCGCTCGCCTCGAAGCCGCCCGCCTCGAAGCCGCCCGCCTTGAAGCGGCCCGTGTGGAAGCGGAGCGGCTGGCGGCGGAGCGGGCGGCGGGCGACCCTGCCCCGGCGTCGGTCGCGGTGCATACGCCTTGGTTCGGGCGGTTCTGTCCGGTCGCGTTGCGAGACACGCAACGTTTGATCCCCGCGGACGCCGCCGTCATTGCGGAGCACGACGACCTCCTCTGGCACTTCGCCACCCCCGAGGCCCGGGCGACGTTCGAGCAGAACCCGGCCCGCTATCGGCCCGCGGGCGACGGGCGGGACGTGGTGTTGGAAGCGCTGGAAGGCTTTCGCGTGCCCGGCCGGGCGGACCGTTGCGTAATCTACCGCGACCGGCTGTACCTGTTCGCCTCCGCCCAAACGCGGACCGCGTTCGTCAAACAACCCCGCCGATTCGCCCGCACCGCCGAGTGATTCCGGGGACGAACGAGGCGGGAGGATCAGGGACCGGCTGGGGGGGATCCCGAGAACGGGGCTGAACGGTCCCCACGGGCGGGGCGGGGCGAACGTCCGCCTCGCGGGGGGGTTACACTGCAATCCCGCCCGGCCCCGCCGTCCCCGCCCGCCCCCGATGTCTTCCACCGCGGCCCCCGACTCCGCCCGCACGATCATCCCCGGCGGATGGGTCGGGGACGGGGCGAGAACCGCGACGCGGGAAGCGTCCCGCGGCGGCCCGCTGGACGCCGCGCTCGCCGCACCCCACGCTCGGCCCCAAGCCCGGGCCGACACCGCCGATCCGAACGGCCGCACGCTGGAACTCACCCCGGCCCCGGGCGGCGAGTCGGACGACGACGCCCGCCTCCCCGCCGGCCCGCCGCTGCCGGTGCGGTCGGTGGCGGACGAGCCCACCGCCGATTACCGCCCGGGCGAGATGATCGGCGAGGGCGGCAGCGGCGTGGTGCGGGCCGCGGTCCAGACGGCGCTGGGCCGCACCGTCGCGCTCAAGACGCTCAAGCCCGGCCGACCGGACGCCCGCCGCCGGTTCCTCGCCGAAGCCCGCGTCGTCGGCGGGTTGGATCACCCCAACATCCTGCCGGTCTACGAATTGGCCGTGGACGAGGAAGGCGAGCCGTTCCTGGTGATGAAGCGGGTGATCGGCACCCCCTGGAGCGATTCGATTCGCTCCATGACCCGGGCGGAAAACCTGCGGATCCTGTCCGCGACCGCGGACGCCGTCGCTTTCGCCCACTCCCGCGGCGTGGTGCACCGGGACGTGAAGCCGGAAAACGTGTTGCTGGGGGCGTTCGGCGAAGTGCTGCTGACTGACTGGGGCCTGGCGCTGACGGAAACCGATCGCGAAGCCGCCCGCACCGCCCAACGCCGCGAGGGCGGGGTGAGCGACCATTATACCGGCCGGCTGTGCGGCGGGGTGGACGCCACCGGCGTCGCCGGCACCCCCGCTTATATGGCTCCCGAACAGGCCCGCGGGGACGCCGCGGACCTTGGCCCGGGCACCGATATTTATCTGCTGGGCGCGGTGCTGTTCGAAATTGCCACCCACCGCCGCCCGCACGCCGGGGACACGCTGACGGCCTGCCTCCGCAACGCCGCCGACAATCGCTTCGATCTGTCAGACGCCCCGGACGCCGCCTTCGCCGATCCCGCCGACGCCGATCCCTGTGCGCAATCCGCCCCCGCGCCGCCCGCGGGTCCGGGCGAAGCCGGCGGCGAGGAGTGGGATGAGGATTTAATCCGCATCGCCCGCCGCACGATGGCCGCCGACCCCGCCGATCGCCCGCCCGGCGTCGCCGCTTTTAAAGAGCTGTTGGCGGAGTACGAATCGCACGCCGAAAGCGCCCGGCTGACCCGCCGCGGCCGGGATCTCGCCGCGGAGGCGGACGAGACCGGCGACTACGCCGCCTTCGGACTGGCCAGCCGCACGCTGATGGAAGCGGTTTCCGCCTGGGAAGAAAACCCCTGCGCCCAACAGGCGCTGCGGGCCGTGCGGATCGCCTTTGCGGAGCGGGCCTGCGACAACGGCGACCTGGAACTGGCCGAGGGCGTGATCAAAGCGGGCGAGTTACAGGACGAACCGATCGCCGCCCGCTGCCGGGTCGCGCGGGCTAAACTGGCGAACGCCGAGGCGGAGAAATCCGCCCTCGAACAGGGCGTGCGGAAATGGAGCCGGGCGTTCCTCGCCAGCCCGGACTGCGTGTTCCTGGTCGACCTGTGCGACGGCCGCGTCACGGAGGTGAACGATCAATTCACCGCCCTTTTGGGTTATGAACCGGCGGACGTCGTCGGCCGCACCGTGGACGAACTGGCGTTCTGGCCCCCCAGCGCCTGCCGGGACCGGTTCGTCCGCGGCCTCAAGGAGCACGGCCTGTTCGACAATGCGGAGGTGAACTTTCACGCCAAGCCCCGGCCGGGCGAGACCGTCGGCGCCGCGATCCCGGTGCTGGTCAGCGCCCGGGTGACGGAGGTGGAGGGCCGGCGGGTCACGGTCACGCACGCCCGGGACGTGACCCATAAAAGGCGGCAGGAGGCCGTGCTGCGGAAAAGCGAGGACCGGCTGCGTCGCACCCAGCGGCTCGCGGGGTTGGGGACGTGGGAACTGGACGTCGCCAGCGGGGCGGCGTATTGGAGCGAAGAAACCTTCCGCATCGCCGGCTTGGAGCCGTCCGACGAACCGCCGGGCTTCGACGTGTATTTAGACACGGTTCATCCGGAGGATCGCGCCGCGTTGTTACAGGCTCTCGACGCCGCCGGCAAGGGCGGCGACGGGTTCGAGCTGCACGTCCGCCACCGCCGCCCCGACGGCAGTTGGAACCGCGTCCTCACCCGCGGCGAACCGATCCGCGACGCCGACGGCAAGGTGATCGAACTCTTCGGCAGCGTGCTGGATCTGTCGGAGAAGTGACCCGCCACGGCGAGAGCACGTTCGTCACTCGTCCGCGTCCTGCGGGTCCTCGTCCGCCCCGTCGAAGTCGGCGTCATCCCGCACCCCCGGGATCACCTTCGGCCCCGTGAACCGGACCGCCGTCGGCAGGGTCCGCACGTCGTCGTCGTAGGTGACCGCCTCGTACACGATCCGCCTGTACCCTTCCAGGTCGACGGCACTGGTCAGCACGTTCCGGACCGGCATGTCCGTCGCGTCGACGGACACGGGGGAAGAGTGGTCGACGGGCGGGGCGGGAAAAGAGAACATGGTGGCGGCCCCGACCTCACCGCCGGTCGTCTTCTGGAGCTGCTCCAGGAACCCGTGGACCTTCCCCTTACATTGGATCGTGACTTTTTTCGTGAGCGGGTAGTCCTCCCGCGTCGTCAGGGAGGTTTCGACGAGGTGGACGACCGGCATGGCCGGCCCGCCGCCCGGGGCGGGCACGGAACTCCGGAGGACCGTGACGCCGGGCAGTTCGGCCTTCAACTTCTTCACCAGTGCGTCGACCGTCGGCGCCGCCCCCGGCGTGACATCCGGGATGCTCAACGGCGACCGAAACACCCGGGTGTTCGCTCGCCGTTCGACCGTCACGCGGACGCGGAGCGTCTCCGGCAGGTCGTACAGGTATTCCATGTAGTCGACCGTGGCCCGCCCCCCGCCGGCGTCGGGCGGCGGCGGGAGAACGGCCAGGGCGGCGACGGCGAGCGGGAGCATGACGCGGCGGCGGGTTGCGGGGTTTATTAACGGCGAATGTCGGAAGCGAGACGCCGAACTCAGGGGGCGGGGGCGGGCCAGTCGATCGTGACGGTGTTGGGCGAGGTTCCAGTGGCGACGGGTGAGCCGCGGGCCGATCGGCCGTCAATCGAACACAAGGAAGCCGCCGCGGCCGGTCAGGGGTTTCGTCCGCGTCCAGCGGGGCTCCGCGTTCTCCCCCGCCGGCGGTTCGGGCGTCCGGTACTGCCACAGTTCCCCGCCGATCGGTTCCGCCTCGTCGCCCGCCGGCTCGAAGCAGGCCTCCACCCGCTCGCCGCCGACCGGAACGTGAACCCACTGCTCGACAGACACGTACACCTGCGGGGCCTCGCCGGGTTCGGGCACGTGGTCGTCGCGGCGCCCCTGCATGACCATGTATTGCGGGACGCGGGACGGGCGGATCGCCTCCGGCGGACCCACCTCCGGTACGGTCCCGTCCGGCGCCGCGAACCGCTCGCCCAGCCGGGCGACCGCGGCGGCCTTGATATGTTTCAAGCGGTCCTCGCGGGGCAGGGTGACCACGGCGAAGGACTCGGCGGGAAACTCGGCGGGAATCACGCGGCCGATCGTCACGAGCGGCGTCGTGAGCCTGGGGTGCAGCGTGAGGGGAGTGCCGTTCACCCGCCGATCTGCTATGATGATTTTATGCCCTCGAAGTTCGACGAGGCTGAGCCCGTCGATGCGGGGCACGTCCTCGGGGCCGCGCAGCAGCCGCCGCGTGCGGTCGTCGGCCGGCGGGCCGCCCGGCTCGCCGAAGCCCGGCGGGGCGGACGACGCGGGCGGATCGTCGGCGGTCGCGACCGTCGCCCACAGCGCCAGCGTGCAGGCGACGACAGCTCTTGAGACGTTCATGTGCGGAGGTGTGAGCGTGCTGTCGCGGAGAGATGAGCATGGGCGGCGGCCGGCGCCCCCGCAAGAGGGTCGCCCGTCGCCCTTCATGCTCACCCCGCGGCGGGCCGGTCCGGACCGCGGCCGGGTGGCCGGGGTCGGCCCGCGGGCGACTGTCGCTGAGGAAATACACGCGGCCGGGCCGCCCCCGGAGCGGGGAACGTGCGAGACAGGGCGTTCTACGTCGCGCCTCCCGCGGGCGGCCGATTCGTATCGAACTGCCGTGCCGCACGTCCTGTTGGCCGACCCCGACCATCCGGCCTTACAGCCTCGAAATCCTTCCAGCAACTTAAGCAGGCGAGGAAGAACTTCCTTTCGGCGAGATCAATATCTTTCCAGCCGACAAGAGCCGTCTCCGCCGCGTCGACTAACAGCTTAGCCTCGGTGCGAGAAAAGTTGTAGGAAAGATCATAGTCGGCCGTGTGCCTTTGAGCTTGCAGGGAGACGAAGGCGTCTGCCACATCAACCAGTTCAGAGGACGCCTTCATTTCAATCTTCCGCATGATTCGCTGCAGAAGCGGAGGAGAGTTGCTGTTTAGGTGATCACTGCCCGCCCTTGCGAATTGGCTACAGGCGGCGGCCAGTTGCGTATGGGAGAACGTTCGAGCGTAGATCCTTCTGACCGTCAGATCTTTTCCCGCCGTTCCGAACATCTGCCGAGCAGCGGCGTCCGTCAGGTGATGAAAGACCGCGTAATAGCTGCCGGAGACGGCGCGGCGTAGCGCCACCTGTTTTGGCGCGCCGACGCCGTTCGGCATGAGCAATTCCCTCGCCTGAGCGATCAAGTCAGTGGAGTAGCTCATGGGGCGAAATCTTGGCCTGTTCCGACGCCGTTCGATAACTCACAAAAGGCCATGGGGCGTTGTCCTCCGCCCAAACTTTATTTTGCAGCGCGCTGAAGCGGGCGAAGCTCCGACCAACTTTTGCTTTGCTCCGCGTCAGCAAGAACGACGATGATGTACAGCGCCGGGTTGCCTTCCGCGTCAGCAGATTCATGGATTACGATTCCGTCGACAGCTTGTTTCAGGTCGGCCGGAATTGCATCGGAAAGTTGTGTCCATCGAGAACGGGACTTTTGCACCTGTGTACTCCATCTGCGGCGAGATCATCTTCTGAAAGTTTAGCGTGCCGCCGGCCGACAGGTAGACGACTCCTTGCGGGAAGTCTTGTTGCGTCGGCGGCCTCGCTTGCCGCCCAGCACTTGAGGAACCCCGGCGGCGGAGCCGCACCTCGTCCAAAGAGCACCTCGTCCAAAGAGCACCTCGTCCAAAGAGCACCTCGTCCAAAGAGCCACTCGTCCAAAGATAGGTGGAAGTGGATGCCTTTCCTGAGGAAGAGGCAAACCGTTCAGCTTGTCTCACTTCACCCCCAGCACGTTCACCGCGCTGAGGATCTCGTAACCGGTCATCAATCCGCTGAGGTTGCCGAGGAACTCTTCGGAGAGGTTCCAGCGGCCGAGGACCTCGAACAGGCTGTCCAGGCGGTCGGGGTCGACGCCGAGTTTGATCTTCAGCGCCCGGCCCTCCTTGGGGGGGTGGTCCTCGAACTGGCTGATCGTGAGGAAGTCGCCTTCGCCGGCGAGGTTCAGGTGCAGGGCCCGCAGTTCGTCCGCCAGCAGGCCGTCGACCGCCAGCGTCACGTCGATCGGGCCGCCGGACAGGTAGCCGGCGACGGTGGCGGGCTCTTCGGCGCACAACCGGCTGGCGGTCTCGCAGGCGGCGTACAGCACCGCTTCGTCCACCAGGTCCGCTTCGTGCGGGTCGTGGGCGGCGTGGCGGCTCCAGGTTTCCGCCAGCAGGTCCAGTTGGACGTGGGCGGGGACGCAGCGGAGGAACGGGACCTCCGTCAGGAAGCCGAACCGGGCGTGCGGATCGCCGCCGCCGTACTCCATCGCGGCCCGGTCGTGGACGGCGATTTGCTCCAGCGTGTCGTGGAACGCCGCCCGGAAGGCGACGTAGCACAGCACGGTGTGCGGCAGCTTGGTGTCGGCGATTTGGAGCATGGCGGCGGGGGCGGTCCGTCGGGAGCCCGTCCGTTGGGGAAGGGACGGGCGGCGGGAGGGGAAGGTCCGGTCGGGGGCTGTCCGTGTCGCCCGTGGGGGGAGCAGGTCGCTTGTGGGGGAGCGGTCTGTCAGGGAGGCGCCGGGGTCCGGGGAGCGACCCGTCGGTGGGCCGGCTCGCACGGGGCGGGGGCCATGCTGGGCGGACGCGGACCCGAACACAACGCTCCGGCGCCCATTCCGGCGAACCCGGCGCGCCCCCCGGTCCCCGTGTTCCCCGAGTCCGCAGGATCACCCCGGCCCGCCCCCGGGTCGCTCCCGATTCCAGACCGCCCGTTCGCCCCGTGACGGCCCGTCGCACCGCCACATCTGGCGCCTCCTGGTCCCTCCTCCCCCACCAGGACGGGAACGGGGCGTGCCGCGGCGGGGAAACCGCTCTCGATCGACGGATTTGACGACTTATCCGGTTCTTGTCGCTTCTCCGGCCAACTGCGGCGGCCGGTCCGGCGTACGAAGACACGGCCCCGCCGCCCCGGTTCGCGGCCGGGTCGCATCGCATCCTGCCCCATTCCCACCCCGCACGGACCCCGACCCTCCCGATGCCCTCTCCCAAACAGACCCGCGGCCTGCTGCCCGTGGCGTGCGCCGCCCTGCTGGCCGCCGGCGGAACCGCCGCCGTGCTCTCCGCCGGACCGATCGGCGGGCTGACGGCCGGCGCCTTGACGGGCGGTCCCGCCGCCCCGCTGGTCGCCGCCGTCGGCACGAACGCGACCGCGGCGGACGCCCGCCAACTCTCCGGCGTGTTTCGCACCGTCGCCGAGCAGGCGATGCCCGCCGTCGTCGCCGTGCAGGCCCGCGTCCGACAGCCCGGCGGCGACGCCCCGCGGACCCTCCGCTTCCGCGGCCGGCTGCCCGAGGGGGCGAACCCGGACAGCTTCGACCCGCTGGAGGACCCGCGGTTCCGCCGCTTCTTCGAGGACGCCTTCCCCGGCCGCGATCTGCCGCCGGGCTTCCGGGAAGGCTTCCGCAACGAACGCAACTTCCAACGCGGCCCCCGCGTGGGCGCGATGCAGGTCCGCAGCGGCTCCGGCGCCGTCATCGACCCGGCCGGCTTGATCCTGACGAACAATCACGTTGTCGAAGGGGCCGCGGAGGTCACCGTGCGGTTTGAGAACGGGGACGAGTACACCACCAGCGACATCCTCACCGATCCGGACACCGACGTCGCCCTGCTGCGGCTCGACCCGGCGGATCTGAAGGGCAAGACCCTGCCCAGCCTGACGCTGGCGGACAGCGCCCGCACGCAGATCGGCGATTGGGTGCTGGCCTTCGGCAGCCCGCTGAACCAGCAGTTCAGCATGACCGCGGGCATCGTCTCCGGCAAAAGCCGCACCAGCGGCCTCGCCGCCCGCGAGAACTTCATTCAGCACGACGCCGCCATCAACCCCGGCAGCAGCGGCGGGCCGCTGGTGAACCTCGACGGGCAGATCGTGGGGGTGAACACCGCGATCAGCAGTCGCGGCGGCGGGTACGACGGCATCGGCTTTGCCGTGCCCAGCAGCGACGCCAAGTGGGTGATCGACCAGTTGGAACAGACCGGCTCCGTCACCCGGGCGTTCCTCGGCGTGTTCATGCAGCCGCTGGACGGAACCGTCGCCGACGCCCTCGGCTTGAAGTCCGACGCCGGCGTGCTGGTCGCCGACGTGATCGACGACGGCCCCGCCGCCAAGGCCGGCGTGCGCAAAGGGGACGTGGTGGTGAGCCTCGACGGCGCCGCCGTGACCGATCCGCGGCAGCTCGGCCGGTTGGTGGAGCGCCTGACGATCGGCAAGTCCGTCCCGCTGACGGTCCTCCGCGACGGCCGCCGCGAAACGCTGGAGTTCACCGCGATGGACCTGTCCGACGCCCCCCAGGTCACCCGCCGCAACGGCGAAGCGAACGGCGGACGGAACGGCCGCCCGCGGCTGGGCGGCGACGGGGAGATCGGCCGGATCTTCCAGCTGGACGCCTTCGGCCTGGGCCTCGCCCCGTTGAACGACGAATGGCGGGACCGGCTGGGCCTGGACGCCGACGCGACCGGCGCCGTGGTGATCGCCGTCCGCGGCCCCGCCCGCGACGCCGGCCTGCGGCCCGGCCAGCTGATCGAACGCCTCGGCCGCACGGAGATCGCCTCCGCGGACGAGTTGGAAGCCGCCGTCGACGCCGTCGACGACAGCAAACCGCTGCTGGCGTTGGTCTCCGATCCCCGCGGCGGCAATTCCACCTTCCGCACCCTCCGCCCCGCCGCGGAGTAGCCGTTTCTAATCGAAGGACCGCCCGCTTGCAGAGCCCCGTGGACTTGAAGAGCCCCGTGGAGGGGAGAACCCCGTGAGGGGAGAGTGAGGAGGGAGCCCCCGGCCGGCGCGACAGGAGCGCCGACCGGGGGTTTTTCGCATCAGGCCCGGCGCCCGTCCGAGGCCCGTGCGGCGGCGGGGGCGGGTAGGGTGTGGAGCCGTTCGCTCCCGCCCCGGTTCGCTGGAAGATCGCCGTGTCCGCCGGATTCTCCGTCGTCTGCCCGCACTGCGGGGATGAAACCACGCCGCGGTTCGCCCCCGTTCCCGGCCACGCCTGCCGAGCCTGCGGGGAAGAGTTTGGTCCGCCGATCGACGATCCCGCCGAGCCGTCCTCTGACGAGCCGTTCGCCGACGAGCCGATCGCCGATGAGTTCGCCGACGAGCCGATCGCCGATGAGTTCGCCGACCAGTTTGGCGACGATGAACCGTTCAACGATGAGCCGGTGTTGGAAGATGTGGAGCTTGAACGGCCGGCGGTGAAGCTTCGGCAGTATCTGATCCCGCTGGGGTTCCTGTGCGCCTTCCTGGTCGGGCTGGCTTACCTCAAGGGGGCGTTCGGCGGGGATCGGGCGATCTTGCAGGAGGCCGGCCGGGTCGCGCTCGCCACCCCGCCGGGGCCGCCGCCGGTCGCCACGGCGGAGCAGGCCCGCCGCGTGGGGGAGGCCGTCGCGGCGGCGATGGCCGCGGGGGATCGGGCGGCGTTGAACGAGCTGGTGGACGGGGACGCCCTGGTCCGCCTCGCCTTCGCCGATCTGAAGCTGCCGGCAGGGGAATCGCTGACGGGCGTCCAGCGGGCGCTCGACGCCCGCGACGCGGTGGTGGATTCGCTGCTGCCCGGCCCGGCCGGCGGACAGTTTCGCCTGTTGCACGTCGCGACCCGCGACGGCGCCCCCGTCGCGACGATCCGCATCCTGCAGGACGACGGGGGCGTGGGGTACGTCGACCTCTTCCCCGCTCCCGAAGGGCGGGTGGCGGACATCTACGCCTTCCGGAACGGGGAACGGGCCTCCGCGAGTATGCGGCAACTGATCGGCCTGCAGTTCGCCGGCACGGACGCCGATCGCGCCGGCGCTCAACGATTGCCGGAGGTGACCGCGGCGCTGGAGCGGGGCGACGCACTGTTGGCCCTGCGGCTGTATGAAGCGATGCCGGAGGCGATGAAGGCGGTGCGGGGCCTGCAAAACGCCCGCGCCGACGCCGTGCTGCAACTGGGCGACGAGGACCGGATCGCCGCGGCGCTGGCGGATTTGGACCGGCGGTTCCCGCACGACCCGTCGCTGGATCTGCTCCGGCTGGACTTGATCGGGGACGACCGGGAGGCGTCCGCCACGCTGACCCGGGTGGACGCCGCCGTGGGCGGGGATCCGTTCCTGAAGGGCCTGTTGGCGGTGGAACTGCCCCACCTGGGCCGCGACGCGGAGGCGCTGGCGCTGGGCCGGGCGGCGGTCGCGGCGGAGCCGGACCTGTGGGAGGCCCAGTGCGGCCTGCTGGCCGGGGCGACGGCGACCGGGCGGTTCGACCTCGCCGCCGACGCCCTCCGCCGGCTGCGCAACGACCATTGCGGCGTCTTCACCCCGGACGATCTGGCAGAGTTCCTCCCGAACGCCGCCCCGCTGCTCGCCAGCGACGCTTATGCCGCGTTCCAACGTGAGACCCCGGCGCCCTGAACCCGCCCGTCAAAAGCCCATGCGGGACGCTGCGCGAGCGGCGCCTTCCGTCCTTGCGAAAGCCGCCCCGACCCGGCCGTCCCCGCCTGCGGTTTCGCGGGCGCTTCATCACTCAGGCGCCGCGACACCGCGAGCGGGGACCGACTCCTCGGCAGCCGCAATGCACCGACCGGCCGCCCCGTCGCCCTTGATGTTCAAGAACCGCCGGCGTTCGCTAACCGAACCCAAACGACGCCCCGGTGACGGCTCGGGACTTCAGCGCCGGCATCGTCGAGCCCGGGGCAACGGTCCACACCTCGCTCATCCCCCCGTCGATCCAGATCATCCCGCCGGGTTGGCAACTATGGCCGGCGGAGACCTGAATCTCCCACCCGCCGCCGTCGGCCGGGACGACCTTTTCAACGAGCACTTCCCAGTGCCCGCCCTCGCACGGAGCCCCTTCATTCTTCCGATAGTAAGCCAGCCGGTTCTCGCCGTCCCGAAAGATGGCGTCGAAGGCCGGGCCGAGATTCGCATGGTCCCGCACCACGTCCTCATGCACACCGAGCTTGTCCCGCGTGGCGGTGGATTGCAGCCCCGTTCGCCCGCCTCCGACGCCGAAGGCGCCGGCGTAGATGAAGAATGCGGTGTCCGGCACCGGCTTGTTTTCGTCGAACGGATCGGGGATGGGAACTTCGATGACCGAGCCGTCCGGCTGCGAGACCATGATCACCCCGTCCTGGATGGACGACCGCGGGACCGGGTCGGGCGCCGCCGCGGCCGGCTTCTCGCCGCCGGAGGCGACCGCGGCCGCGGGTTGTTTCTCGGGTATCGCGGCGGGGGGAACGGGGGCGGCGGCGACCGGGTCGATCCCGGGTGGGGGGCCGTCAGGGTTGCCAGACGCCGCGGCCCAGAGGGCGATGCCGACGGCGAGGAAGACGCTCGCGAGCCCGCAGAAACCCAGTTGTGCGCGGCGACTCATCGAGAACATCAACACTCTCCATTCGCCGTGGCGGTCGGTTCATCAAAGACTCCGTCGCCGGGCGCCGTCGCGGCTCCCGCCGACTTCACAACCTCACCGGACAACCTCACCGGGGCTGGGAAAGGGGTCTTGCACCCCCGCACGCTAGGTGCGGCGAAATGTCCCGTCAAGCGGGGGCGCGGGCGGGGGTTTGTGCCGTGGGTGGCGCTGAATCTCCCGGGGCGGCAACGGGTTCCGCCGGCAGAGGCGCCGTTTCCGTCGCCACTCCCGGAGGGGTGAGGGGCGTAGACCGGCGCCCCGCGGCCCCGGGCCGCTAAACTTCTGCCCCGCCCCCGCATCGGATTGCCCCCATGTTCGCCCGCCGCCCTCTGAATCCGCCCCGCCGCCGATGCATCGCAGCCGCCGCGTGCGTCGCGGCGGTGGCCCTGCCGGCGCTGCTCTTTGCCGACGGACCGGCTGATCCGACCGGGCCGGCGGAGCAGACGTACGCCCCGCAGATCGCCGGGCCGTCGGACGAGGGCGTCAACGCGCTGGCCGGGTTCACGTTGCCGGCGGGGGTGACGGGCAGCGTCTGGGCCGCCGAACCGCTGCTGGCGAACCCGGTGGCGATCGACGTGGACTCTCAGCGGGCGCCTGTTTGTCTGCGAGACGTTTCGTCAGAAAGCGGGCGTGGAGGACAACCGCGGCCATATGGACTGGCTGCGGGACGACCTCGCCGCGGAAACCGTCGACGACCGGGCCGCCTATATGAAGCGGTTCTTCGCCGACTGGCCGGCCCGGTTCGCCACGGAATGCGACCGCATCCGGTTGGTGGTCGATTCCGACGGCGACGGCACGGGGGACGACGCCACGGTGTTCGCCGACGGGTTCGGCGACCTGCTGGACGGCACCGGCGCCGGGGTGCTGGCCCGGCCCGGTCGCGGGGGAAAGGGCGGGGACGTTTATTATACCTGCATCCCCGACCTGTATCGGCTGCGGGACGATGACGGGGACGGCGTCGCCGACGAACTGGACAGCCTGTCCACCGGCTACGGCGTGCGGGTCGCCTTTCGCGGGCATGATATGCATGGCCTGACGATGGGGCCGGACGGGCGGTTGTATTGGTCCATCGGCGACCGCGGCTTTCATGTGGTCACGCCCGAGGGCGAGACGCTGGCGATGCCGGATACGGGCGCCGTGTTCCGCAGCGAAACCGACGGCAGCGGCCTCGAATTGTTCGCCTATGGACTCCGCAACCCGCAGGAGTTGGCCTTCGACGACGCCGGCAATCTGTTCACCTGGGATAATAACTCCGACAGCGGCGATAAAGCCCGCTGGGTGCACGTGGTGCAGGGCTCCGACAGCGGGTGGCGGATGTATTTTCAGTACCTGCCGGACCGCGGCCCCTGGAACCGGGAGATGATGTGGATCCCCCGCGACACCCCCGCCAGCGTGACGTTCGGGGCGACCGGCGTGCCGGCGAACACCGCCGCCGCCGCGATCCAGCCCGCCCACGTGCTCCCCCCGCTGGCGAATATCGGCGACGGCCCCAGCGGGTTGACGCACGATCCCGGCGTCGGCCTCCCGCCGGAGCTGCGGGGCCATTTCTTCGCCTGTGACTTCCGCGGCACCCCCGGCAACAGCGGGATCCGTCATTGGACCAACGAACGCGACGGCGCCACCTTCAAGCTGACCGACGACGGTCAATACGTCTGGGGCGTGCTGGCCACCGACGCGACGTTCGCCCCGGACGGCAGCCTGTTCGTCTCCGACTGGGTCACCGGCTGGGACGGCGTCGGCAAGGGGCGGGTGTATCGCTTCGCTCAAACCGCGCATCCGGCCGCCGAGAGCGCCGCCTTATTGGCCGCCGGCTTTGACGAATTGAACGTGGACCGCCTCGCCGAATTATTGAACCACGCGGATCGCCGGGTCCGGCTCGAATCACAGTATGAACTGGCGAATCGGAACGCCGTCGACGCGCTGCTGACCGTCGCCGAGGACGCCACCGCGGATCCCTTCGCCCGCCGCCACGCCCTGTGGGGCTACGGGCAGTGCGTGCGGGGCGGGGCGAGCCCGGCCCCGTTGGCGGAACTGGCCGGCGACGGCGACGCGGTGATCCGCTGGTGGGCCGTGCGGCTGCTGGGGGAGACGCACCCCGGCCGGTTCGCGTCGCGATTGATTGCCGCCCTACGGGACCCGGACGCCCGCGTCGTGCGGGAGGCCGCTTTGGCGCTGGGGGAGACGGCCGCGGTCGAACCCGCCGCGACCGCGTGGCTGCGCGAGGTGATCGCGGAGCGGGGCGAGGACCCGGCGCTGTTCCACGCCGCGACGGTGGGGCTGAGCCGCACCGCATCGCCGGAGGAATTGGCGGCGTTTTTGGGCGTCTCCTTCGCCTCCCGGCCGGGTCTGACCGACGCGGAGGTCGCCGCCCAGAACGACCGGCTGCACCGGGCCGCGGTGGTGGCGGCCCGGCGGGCGGGCGCCGAGGCGGTCGCGGCGGTGATCCGCCGGGCGGAGGACGACGCCGCGATCCCGGTGTGGCTGGAGCTCTGCCGGGCCGCGATCGACGAGCCGGCGATCGCCGGGGCGGCGACCGCGGCGACGCTGCGGGCGGTCGCGGCGTCCGCCGACGGGGCGGCGTTCGACTTCGATCTGTACGGCGACGACGCGGCGCTGGGGCCGCTGCTCGACCCGACGCACCGGCGGACGTTGATGGCGAACTTCCTGCTGGGCGACGCCGCCGCCGCCGCCCGGGTGCGGAACCTCGCCGCCCAGATCGACGCCCCGCCCGCGCTGCGGGTCGAAGCGATTGAGGAACTGACGATGTGGGACGCCCCGGACCGGCTGGACCGCGTCACCGGTCGGCTTCGCCCCGCCGCGGAGTGGGCCGCGGCGAGCCCCGCCAACCGCGTCGTCGTCGGGGGAGACCGGGAGGGCGAGATCGTCCGCGACGCCGCCTTCCTGCCGGCCCTGCTGACGGAGCGGGTCGCCTCGCTGCTGGACGGCCCGCCGGAGGTGCGATCCGCCGCGGTGGCCCTGTTGGCGAAGTATCAGATCGAAGCCTCCTTCGACGCGATGCGGACCCTCGCCCTGGACGCCGCGCAAACCGACGCGGTGCGGGTCGCCGCGGTCAAGGCGGTGGACGCGCTCACCAGCGACGCCGCCCTCGCCGCGTCCGTGGCGCGGCCGGCGCTGACCGCGGACAGCCCCGCGATCCGGGCCGCGGCCCGCATGGTGCTGGTCAAGCGGGATCCGGCCTCCGCCGTCGCCACGCTGTCGGACGCATTGGAGACCGGCGCCTCCCTGGAACGGCAGGCGGCGGTCGCGGCCCTCGCCGGGTTGAACTCCGGGGAGGCGGACGCCGTCGTCAAAGTCTGGCTCGACCGCCTGATGGACGGCGAAAGCCCGCCGGAGATCACCCTCGAACTGCTCGAAGCGGCCTCCACCCGGAAGGACGGTTCCCTGGGGCAATATCTGGCGATGTATGAATCGAACCGCGGCCCGGACAAGTTCAATCAGTGGACCGAAGCGTTAGTCGGCGGCGACGCGGCCAAGGGGAAGGAGATCTTCTTCGGTCGCAGCGCCGCCAGTTGTCGGCGCTGTCATATCGCCGGCGGCGAGGGCGGCGAAGTCGGCCCGGCGCTGGACGGGATCGCTTTAAAAAGGGACCGGCGTTACCTGTTGGAATCGATTATCGTGCCCAACGCCAAGATCGCGGAGGGCTACGCCACCGTCGTGGAGCTGACCGACGACGGGCAGGTGCACACCGGCGTGCTGCGGGGCGACACCGACGAAGCCCTCACCCTGGTCCTGCCGACCGGCGAAACGGTGGTGATCCCCGCCGACACGATCCTCGACCGGGCCGACGGCCCCAGCGCCATGCCCGCCGACATCCCGGACGCCCTCTCCAGACGGGAGATGCGGGATCTGGTCGAATATCTCGCCAGTCTCACAACCGCCCCCAACGCCGCCCACGGCGAGGGGGAGCGTGCGGAGGAATGACCGGTTAGCCGCGACCGGGGGGAGCGCGTTGTCCGCGGCTGGCAAACGCTCCCTCCGGTCGCGGCTCACGCAACATCATTTACGGCTTGACGGCGTATACCTTCACGCTGGCGGCGTAGTGATTAATGTCGTGTTCGGACAGCAGCTTCGCCAAGCGAGCGTGCAACGTCGGGTCGGCCGTCGCCGTCTGTTCCGCGGGGGAGCAGCACCCGGCGTCCAGCACCGCCAGCCCGCCCGTTCCCCCGTCTCCGGCCCCCGCGTCGCCCGCGGCCGGGGAGCAGCACGCCCCCTGGCCGTCGACGCTGGCGTAGGCGTTCAAATCAGCGCCTTCGTCGACGACCTTCACCTCACTAAAGCCGGCGTCCGTTAAGACCGGTTTGAAATTGTTCCACCGAAATCGCCCCGGCGATGCAGCCGACGTACGCGCCGACATCCTCTTGAATCGCCTCCGGCAACGGCTGTTTGAGGGCGATATCGCTGACCGCCAGCCGCCCGCCGGGCTTGAGCACGCGGGCGATCTCGCGGAACACCGCCGGTTTGTCCGGGGCGAGGTTGATCACGCAATTGGAGATCACGCAGTCGACGGAGGCGTCCGGCAGCGGCAGGGCGTCGATGGCGGCGTGGTGGAACGCGACGTTCTCCAGCGGCGTGCCGTTCGGTCCGGCGGACGCCGCGTTGGCCCGGGCGCGGTCCAGCATCGCGGGGGTCATATCGATGCCGATCGCCCGCCCCGTCGGGCCGACTTTGCGGGCCGCGAGGAACACGTCCAGCCCGCCGCCGCAGCCCAGATCGACCACCACTTCGCCCGACCGCAGATTCGCCGTCGCGGTGGGGTTTCCGCAGGACAGACCCATGTTCGCGGCGGCGGGGATGCTGTCGAGTTCGGCGGCGCTGTAGCCGAACGCCTCCGCGACGGCCCGCACGCCGGCCTCGGCGCCGGTCAGGGCGCTGGCGGCGACGGCGCCGTAGTTCTCGCGGACGGCGTCCGTCAGGCGGGCGGCGGATGAATCGAGCGTGGCGGGCATCCGTCGATCGTACGGCGCAACGGGCCCGCCCGGTACGCCGGGGGCAGACCGATCTTGATTGACAGGTTGTCGACGGGCCGGATGGCGCTAAAATTGATGCGTTCGATTAGGGACCGTTCGGTCCCCTTTTCCGCCGGGTCCCCTAGCCCGTCGCCCCCCCTTGTTCTTTAATTCTCTGGAAGAACCTTCTCATGCGCTCCCGTATTACATCGAGGCGGCCCGTTCGCCGCTCCGGCTTCACATTAATAGAGCTCCTGGTGGTCATCGCGATCATCGCGATCCTGGTTTCGCTGCTCCTCCCCGCGGTGCAGCAGGCCCGCGAAGCGGCCCGCAAGGCGCAGTGCCAGAATAATTTGAAGCAACTCGGCCTCGCCGCCCACAATTATCACAGCCAGTGGAAGACCTTCCCCAGCGGCGGGTCCCCGGCGAACAATCACAACTATTCCCCCTTCCTGATGCTGCTCCCGTTTTTGGATCAGACGGCGCTGTGGGACACCGTCTCGGTCCGCAGCGACAAGAACGACGACGGGGACACCACCGACACGGTGGACCGTGCGTTCGGCATCAATCACTACGACGCGGACACCCTGCCCTACCGCGTCTCGATCCCGACGCTGCTGTGCCCGTCCGACGGCGCCCGCAACCCGGACGACGAGATCGCCGACACGAACTACGCCATGAACCTCGGCGACAACGGGGCCGCCGCGGATAATCAGGACCACCGCGCTGTGCACCGGGGGATGTTTATGAAGCACGCCTGGTTCGGCGTTCGGGACGCCCGGGACGGGACCGTGAACACCCTGCTGTTCGCGGAGATCGGCCGCGACAACGGCGACCGCGCCTACCAGGGCAACACCCTGACGGACGTCGGGTCCGACGCCCTGGGGACGTTCGCGAACAACAGCGGGTACACCGACCCGCTCGCCTGCGTGGGCGAGGCCCAGAACGCGGGCAACCCGGGCTTCTACCCGGCCGGCCCCCTCCGCCCGCGGGGCCAGCGGTACACCGACGGCGGGGCGGACGTCACTGGGTTTAATACGATACTGCCCCCCAACGGTCCCAGTTGCTCCCACGACGCCAGCGCCTGGGACAGCGGGGTCATCTCCGCCGGCTCCTATCACTCCGGCATCGTGCAGGTCGTGATGGTGGACGGCTCCGTCAAAAGCATCAGCGAGACCATCAACGCCACCACCAACCCGGCGTTGCCCACCGGCACGGCGAACGTGACCAGCGGTCGCAGCCCGTACGGCACCTGGGTGCGCTGGGCACCCGCAGCGGCGGCGAAGTGGCCGACGACTTCTGAGCGACGGGTCGCGGCGCCGCTCAGGCCGCGGCCCGGGCGGGGGACGCGGCGCGGTCGTGCGCCGCCGCGGCGGCGACGTTCGCCCGCAGATTCGGCGGCGCTGGCGGTGCCGATCACCAGCGAACGCCACGCCCGGCCCGTCCAGCCCGAACCGCACCGCCTCGGCCGGATCGTGCCGGCCGGCGGCCAACGCTTTTTTGACCAGCACGCCCACGCCCCGCCGCTGCCGCCTCCGCCATCACCGCGGCGTGGGAGACGTCGTCCGCGTGATATTCGACCATCACCACGTCCGCCCAGTCCAACGCCGCCGCGCAGCCGGTCGGCGTCTTGCCGCTCAGACCGACGTACCGACACAGACCCCGCCGCTTCAAGTCGAGCAGCGTCGCGACGGCGTCCGTCTCGTTTTGAATGAAGTCGTCCCGGCCGTCGGAGTGAATCAGCAGCAGGTCGACCGCGTCCGTCCGCAACGTCCGCAGGCTGCCGACGACCGACTGCGAGGATCGCCGTGCGGGAATAGTCGTACCGGCTGACCGGCTCGCCGGCGGGGCCGAGCCCCCAGCGTTCCCCGACTTTCGTGCACAGCGTATACTCGTCCCGCCGATGCGACAGAAACCGGCCGACGCGGGCTTCGCTGAGGCCGTACGCCGGGGCGGTGTCGATCAACGTCACGCCCGCGTCGAGCGCGGCGTTCAATAACGCCTCCGCCTCCGCGTCGGTCGGCAGCGGGTAGGGGGTCGGGTATTTGATCCCGCGGTTGCGGCCGATCTTGAACGCCCCGAACGAGACGGGCGAGACGGACAGCCCGGTGCGGCCGAGCGGGCGGGAGGTCATGTTGAGGTCGGAAGGGACTGTCGGGAGTGGGCGGACGGTGGCGAACGCGTGCGGGATCGCTGTCGCCGGTGAGCGGTCCGCGGAGCGGACCTCGCAGGCGGCGCGACGCAGCGGTTGAGCGGCTGTGCCATTCGCAGGTCTCCCACGGCGGGGCGGCGACGCGCGGGGCGGGGCCAGTCGGCGGGGGCGGCGAAGGGGTCGCAGGCTCCCGGTCCGACTGCGTTCGCGCGAGCCGGGCGGCGAGGACCGGGGCGAGGGCCAGTTTCGTCGGCCAGCAGGTGTGCACGTTCCCGCCGGTCCGCCCGCGGTGTAGATCTGGGCGTCGTCCGGCCGCACGCCGCCGGCGTGCGCCCTCGGCCCGGTCGACGCGGTACGTGCGCCCAGTCGCAGCCGGAGAGATCGAGCCCCGGGATCGCCGCGGTCAGTTCGCGTTCGGCCCGCACGATCAGCGCCGCGGGGTCCAGGTCGACGCCCTCCTCGGCGAGTTGCCCGCCGACCTGCCAGACGACGCGACCGGCTCGCGTCGCGGTCGGAGGTGATCGTCACCCGCGTCTTCGCCCCGTCCACGCAGTGCCCGGAGAGCGGCGGCAGGGCGTGCGCCGGCGGCGGGGCCGCGGACCAGCGTCATGTGCAACGGCCGGCGCTGCATCTTCGGGGCGCCGGGCGTGCCGGGCAGGCCGAGGTGCGCTCGAGCAGCTCCGCGTTCCCGGCCCCCGCGGTGAGGGCGACGTGCCGCGGGGCGACGGTCAGCGTGCGGCCGAGCGGCCCGGTCGAGCGTCGCCGTCTGCACGCCGCCCGCCGCCGGTGTTGAAAGCTGCACGCCGTCCTCCGCCGACCGCGAAGCAGGCGGTCGAGATTCCGGCGCCGCAGGTTCGCCACGAAGCCGGCGGGCGAGAGCACCTGCTCGTCCAACCGACAGACCGGCCCCTTCACCCCCCGCAGCACGGCGGGCACGTCGGCTTCGGGCAGGGCGGTCGGGGCGACCCGCAGGCCGGCCTTCGCCCCGATCATGCCGAGCCGACCGGTCAGCGATTCGCTCCGCCACAGCATGGCAGTGCGGCGCCCGGACGGGGGTGTCCGAGAGATCCGGGTGACGGCCGCCGGCCTCGCCTTCGTCAGGGAACAGCAGGTCCGGCGTGCCCTCGACGCAACGGCGCCAGAGGCCGGGCATCTCGCGGATGTTCTTGGCGCTGCCGGTCAGCAGGCCGGACGAGCGTGTACTTGAGCCCGCCGTGCACGATCCCCTGGCTGGCGACCGTCTGGCCGCGGCCCAGTTCGCCGGCTTCGGCCAGCAGGCAGGACAGCCCGCGGCTGGTGAGCACGTCCAGCGCCCACAGCCCGGCGACGCCGCCGCCGATCAGCAGCACGTCGATCGGCGGGCGGCGTCGGCGGGAAGGCGCGGCGGGAGCGTTCATGGGGGAGGTTGTAGATCGCCGCGGCCGCGCGGGGAACGGCGGATGCGACGAACCGCCCGCACCCCGCCCGGGCTACACCCCGCACCCCGCACCCCGCCCGTCAGGAAGGGGCCGCTCTCGCAGGCGCGCTCCCCGTTCCCCGCCGGGTCCGCTCCGCCGCAGGTGTCCGGCGTCATGGTCCGCCGCGGGCGTTCGGTGCGATCGGACCGACGAGAGCGGCCGCCTCCCTGACGGTCGCGGTTCGGCGCGTGGGGCGCGGGCCTCGCGGCGCCGAGACGCTGTCCCCCGCACCGGCTATCGACTGCCGCTTTTAGAGCAGTCCCAGGGGATCCGTAGCGGCGGCTTCCAGCCGCCGTCCGTGAGCGCAGCGAACAGGGGTCGTCTCCCTGGGCCACGCCAAGAGTCGGCGGCTGGAAGCCGCCGCGACGACATTTCGCGGCTCGCTTTAGCGTCGGCGGAGGTGTGCGATCGTCTCCGCGGCGTAGGTGCGGAGGCGTTCGGTCGCGGTCACGTCCTGCGGGAGGGGGGCGCCGTTGACGGTTTGATAGCCTTCAAACTCATAAAACGGCGGCGGGACCACCGCGTCGCGGGCGGCGGCGCGGAGGCCGTCCCGGGCGCCGACGTCGTCGATCAGGGCCAGTTGCGACACGGCTTCCAGTCGCTCGCCAAGATCCCCCGTTTCTAATTGGGTCAGATAGTGCGTCCGCCGGGCGACGTGGAAGTCGACGACGATTTGATGCAGGTTCTCCTGCGTGTCGAGGGGAAAGTCCGGCCCCGGCCAGACCTTTTGGGGGGCGCCGGGCGTGCGATTCCGCTCGTCCACCGCCCGCAGCAACCGGGCGGGCGGCCGGGCGAGGTGGCGGAGGATCGCCCGGAACAAATCCGGCTCCGTCAGGTACAGGTCGCCGTACTCGCTGACGCCGTACACGACCTCCCGCAGCGCCGGGGCGTCGGCGGGCGGGCGGTTGGCGTGGGGCGTCGGGCGGTTCAACCCGACGGCGGCCAGCAGTTCCCCCTCCGCGGAGACGAACAGCAGCCGGCTCGCGAACCCCCGGTGCGGGGGGCGCCAATATTCGCCGACGCGATGCGTCCTGAGCGGAAAGCGGACGGCGTCCCCGGTCCCTTTCAACACCTTCGTCACCCGCGGCGCCGGCCCGTCGGCGGACCCCGCCGTCGGCATGTCCGGCTCATATTGGGCCACGCAAATCGTCGCGCTGTGATCGACCAACCACTGCACGGAGCGAATCGGCGTGACGTACAAATCCGCGCACGCGGCCCCCGGAGCCAGGACCGCGGCCGCCACGCCGACGGCGAACAGCAGCGTGCGGTGGGGCGTCACGTCTAACCCTGTCATGCCAGATCCGGTCACGTCCTACAATCCTGAACGGGGAGCGTCGTCGGGCCGCCGCCGCGGGAGACGTTTATTCTATCAGCGGCGCCCCGCCGGCCGACAGGCGCCCGCGGCGCCCGCGGGCTCGGCGCCGGGCGGCCGGGCGGCGTTACGTGGCGGCGATCGCTACGGTTCCCGCCGCGTTCCCCCTGTCGTTCCGTCGTTCCCGCCGCCCCGCCCCCCATGCGTTCCGCCACCGCCGTCGAGCCCGCCGTTTCGTCCGGGGAGAAATTGATCCGCGTCGGCCATTCGCCGGACCCGGACGACGCCTTTATGTTTCATGCGTTGGCGAACGACAAGCTGCCGACGCCGGGATATCGGTTCACGCATGATCTGGTGGATATCGAAACGCTCAACCGGCGGGCGTTGGAAGGGACCGATCTGCTGGAATTGACGGCCGTCAGCCTGCACGGCATGGCGCACCTGACGGACAGATACGCGATCTGCAATTGCGGGGCGAGCATGGGCGACGGCTACGGGCCGCGCGTGGTGGCCCGCGAAGCGTGGGGGATCGACGATCTCCGCGGCAAACGGATCGCCGTGCCGGGGACGCTCACCACGGCCTTTCTAAGCCTCAAACTGATCCTCGGCGACGATTTCGAATACGAGGTCCGCGATTTCGATACGATGCTGGACGTCGTCGAAAGCGGCGAGTTCGACGCCGGGCTGGTGATCCATGAGGGGCAGCTCACCTATCCGGATCAGGGTTTGCACCTCGTGGTGGACACCGGCGTCTGGTTCCAACAGCAAACCGGCCTGCCGTTGCCGTTGGGGTGCAACGCGATTCGCAAAGACCTGGGCGCCGAGACGATTAAAGAGGTGACGGCGATCCTCAAACAGTCGATTCAATACGGCCTGGAACATCGGGCCGAGGCGCTGGAATACGCGGCGAAGTGGGGCCGCGGGTTGGACCCGGCCCGCAACGACGAGTTCGTGGAGATGTACGTGAACGACTGGACGCTGGACTTCGGCGACCGCGGCCGGGCCGCGGTGCGGGAGCTGCTCAAGCGGGGTTATGAAGCCGGCGTGATCCCGGAACCGGCCGAGGTGGAGTTCGTGGGGTGACGGCGGCGTGAACAGTTCGTTATCGTCGGAGTGTGAGCGCGTCCGACCTCCGCCGCCGGCTGGACGAGATCCCGTTCCGCCCGTTCGCTCTGGTGACCGGCGCCGGGAAGCGGTTCCCGGTACTCGGGCCGGAGTTTTGCAAACTGACCGGCGACCGGCTTCACTTCACGAGTCAAGTCCTGCGGCTCTCGTCGGTCGTTCGACTCGAATCGCTGCCGGTCCCCGTCCGCCTCAGCCCGTGGCGGCAGACGGCGTGGGTCTGTCTGCCGCCGGGCGACCTGCCGACGATCCCCGCGTGACCTCCCCGTCCCCGCTGCACCGCCTTTTTCGGATCGCCCCGGGGACGGCGTGGGGGTGGCTTGACACGGGCAGTTGCGGCGCCGGCAGTCTGTTTTACGGTCTGCCCGTGCTCGCGACGGTCGGAGCGTTCGCGGGGGCTCGCATGAGCCTTTGGGCGGGCGCGGCGGGGGCGGCTTGTGTCATCGGATCGGGTTGGCTGGCGGTCCGATTCGACGACGTGGAGCGGCACGCGAGGGCGAGGCGGCGGCGGCGGGAGTGCGTTCGCTGCGGGGGCAAACTGGTCGACGGCCGATGCCCCGCGTGCGGCGCCGGCTGAACGCCCCCGGTTGCGACCGGCTTGGGGGCGGGTCAGGCTGAACGTCCTGCCCTCGCTCGAAGTCGTTCCGCATGTCCGTCCTCCTGCTCGCCGCTCTCGCCGCCGCCCCGGCCGACGCCGCCCCGCCGAACGTGGTGCTGTTCCTCGTGGACGATCTGGGGGCGAACGACCTCGGGTGCACGGGCAGCACGTTCTATCAAACGCCGCATATCGACGCCCTCGCGGCGTCCGGGACGCGGTTCAGCCAAGCCTACGCCGCCTGCCCGGTGTGCAGCCCCACGCGGGCCAGCATTTTAACGGGGCGGCACCCGGTGCGGGTGAATGTTACCGACTGGATCCCCGGCGCCCGCCGCAAAGGACGATTTCAACACGTCGAGGACCGCGATGAACTGGCGTTGGAAGAGGTGACGCTCGCGGAGGTGTTGAAAGAGGAGGGCTATCGCACCTTTTTCGCCGGCAAGTGGCACCTTGGCGGGCGCGGGTTCTGGCCGACGGATCAGGGGTTCGATGCGAACGTCGGCGGGAACTCCCAGGGTTCCCCGCCGGGCGGGTATTACGCCCCGTGGACGAACCCCACGTTGACCGCCCGGGCCGACGGCGAGTATCTGACGGACCGGCTGTCCGACGAAACCGCCGCGTTTATTCAAGAGGCGACCGACGTGCGAGAGGGCGGGACGCCGCCGCCGTTCTTCGCGATGCTGAGCTTTTATAACGTCCACACGCCGATCACCGCGGACGGCGTCACCGTGGCGGGGTTCGAACGGGACGCGGCGCGGTTCAAGGGCGAAACACCCGTGATCCCGGAAACCGGCGGGGGGAACGACGCCGTCTCCCGCGGTCGGCAGGACCTGCCGGCGTACGCCAGCATGGTCGCCGCGGTGGATCGGGCCGTCGGCAAAGTCCTCAATACATTGGAGAATCGGGGCGTGCGGGAGAACACCGTCGTGCTGTTCTTTAGCGATAACGGCGGCCTCTGCACGCTGCCCGGCCGACCCAAGAATCCATGGGTCGGGCCGACTTCGAACCTCCCGCTACGAGCCGGCAAGGGGTGGCTCTATGAGGGCGGCGTGCGCGAGCCGCTGATCGTCAGCGGCCCCGGCGTGCTGTCGGGCCGGATCAGCGACACGCCCGCCTTCAGCACGGATTTGTTCCCCACGACGCTCAGCCTGTGCGGGTTAAAGCCCCGGCCGCGGTTGCACGTCGACGGCGTCTCCCTCGCCCCAATTCTAAACGGCTCCGGTGAATTGAAACCGCGGGATCTCGTGTGGCATTACCCGCACTACCACGGCAGCGGCTGGACGCCGGGGGCGGCGCTGCGGCGGGGGGATTGGAAGGTAATCGAGTTTTATGAAACGGAGACGGCGGAGCTGTATCACCTCGCCGCCGACCCGGGCGAATTGCACGACCTATCGGCGACGCGGCCGGAGAAACTGGTCGAACTGCGGACCGCCCTGCGGGACTGGCAGACGCGAATGCACGCGACGATGCCGGTCGAAGTCGATCGATAGGCGGACGCCTGATCGAACACGCCCCCGCCGGGGTGCGGCGGGGGCGCGATCTGATATCGCCCGTGCGACGGGCGAACCCGCGGCCGGCGCTCAGAACTCGTCGACGACCTCGCCGCCGTTGCGGGTGCCCAGGGCGCCCCAGACGCCGTAGGGGCTGCGGCCGGCGGCGACGTTGCCGAAGCCCAGGCCGTCGGTGTCGGCGTTGATGGTTTCGCTAATAAACTTCACGCTGCCGTCGCACAGCACGAACTGGGCTCCGCCGGAGTGATAGCTGCCGGCGGAGACGATCGCCTCCTCCCACACCTTGTTGCCGTTGGCGGCGCAGCTGGGGCCGTTGGGCGGCAGGATGGTGGTGAAGCCGGTCAGTTGGCAGTCCGCCATCGACCAGGTCTGACCGCGGTCGGTCCGCAGGTCGCCGGAGACGCTCAGGCTGTTGGCATAGTGGCCGGGGGTGTCGCTTTTAGCGGCCTCGGTCACGCAGACGGCGGGGTTGGAGGCGCCGGTGGTTTCGTCGAAGGAACTGCGACTGGCGGAGGTTCGCAGGACCGCCCCCTGGTACGGCCGGGAGCCGTCGTCGCGGCCGATCTCCCCGAACAGCAGGGTGTTGACGGTTCCGTCGCGCATATCCGCGAGGCTTAGGTTCCGGCGGACCCGGAACGCCCCGCGGCCGTCGTCGCTGGGGCGGCCCTCGTCGGCCACGCCGGTGGCGTTGTCGCCCCAGTTCACGGCGTAGTTGGTGTCGCCGAGGCTGTTCGCGTCGTCAGAGCCGTCGCTGGGGCACAGCAGGGTGGGGTTCTGACTGCCCCAGGGCGGGTAGGTGGTGGTGTTCGGCCGGGGGCCCATCGCGGGCCACGGGTTACTAGCCGTGCGGGCCACCCGCTGGCCGCTGCTGTTCAGGTCGACGTTCAGCGGCTTGCTGATCTCGTTCCACAGGGCCGTCTGGTCCAGGTACGGGGTGAGCGGGGGGAACGCGCTGAGCCGATAGTCGTTACCGGCGGCGCCGTCGAGCTGAGTTTCCCCCGCGCCCATCGGGAACACCTTGTAGGTGCTGTGATAATTGTGAGCCGCGAGCCCCAACTGCTTGAGGTTGTTCTGGCATTGGGCCTTGCGAGCCGCCTCCCGGGCCTGCTGGACGGCGGGGAGGAGCAGCGAAACCAGGATCGCGATGATCGCGATGACCACCAGGAGCTCTATTAACGTGAAGCCCGTGCGACGGGCGCGCTTGCGGAGGGAAGACATCGGTGAGGTCCGGAATTGGATGCGGGAAAAGGCGCCGCGGACTGCGGGCGGTCCGTCCCCCGGCCGCCGGAGCGGCGGCCGGGCAGAAAGGAATCGTATTGTCCGATGAATCCTGCGTCACGCAAGCCCCAACGGGCGAGCCGCCGGACGGGGCCGCCGCGTCGCGTCCCGTGCGCCCTCAGACGTACCGATTGACGACGTTCTCCAGCAGTTCCTGCCGGCCGCTGGCGATGGTGGGTTCGCCGTGCTGCGTCACCCAGGCTTCGCAGTCGGCGAAGGTGGCGTCGCCGGCTTCGATCTTGGCGCCCAGCCGGCTGTCGTAGCTGGCGTAGCGCGTCCTGGACGAAGTCCTTGAGCACGCCGTCGGCCCGGATCGCCGCGGCGATCTTGGCGCCGCGGGCGAAGGCGTCCATCCCGCCGATATGAGCGTGGAACAAATCGATCGGTTCGAAGCTCTCCCGCCGGACCTTGGCGTCGAAGTTGAGTCCGCCGGGGGCCAGCCCGCCGTGCTCCAGGATCACCAGCATGCATCTGCGTGGTGCAGAGGTAATAATCCGTGGGGAACTGGTCGGTGTCCCAGCCCAGCAGCGCGTCGCCGGTGTTGGCGTCGACGCTGCCCAGCGCGTTTTGAATGCGGGCGTATTCCAATTCGTGCATCATCGAATGTGCCCGGCGAGGTGGCGTGGTTCGCCTCGACGTTCATCTTGACCTTGTCTTCCAGCCCGCTGACCCGCAGGAAGTTCATGCAGGCGGCGACGTCGAAGTCGTACTGATGCTTCGTCGGCTCCTTGGGCTTGGGCTCGAACAGGAACTGCCCCGTGAAGCCGATCTCCGTCGGCGTGGTCGACCGCCATGTGCATGAAGTTCGACGAGGTGATGCAGCTCCCGCTTCATATCGGTGTTGTACAGGTTGAAGTAGCCCTCCCGGCCGCCCCAGAAGATGTAGTCTTCCCCGCCCAGCAGATGGGTGACCTCCATCGCCTTTTTCACCTGCGCCGCGGCGTGGGCGAACACGCCGGCGTGCGGGCTGGTGGCGGCGCCGTGCATATACCGCGGGTGGCTGAACAGGTTCGCGGTGCCCCACAGCAGGCCGATGCCGGTCTCCGCCTGTTTTTCTTTCAGCTTGGCGGCGACGGTGTCGAACCGGGCGTTGGTCTCCGCCAGGGTCGCCCCTTCGCCGCTGACGTCGCGGTCGTGGAAGCAATAAAACGGGCGCGCCGAGCTTCTGCATAAACTCGAACGCCACGTCCGTCCGTTTCAGGTCCATCTCCACGCCGTTCGTGCCGTCTTCCCAGGGCCGCTGGGCGGTGCCGGGGCCGAACGGGTCGCTGCCGGTCCCGCGGAACGTGTGCCAATAGGCCACGCTAAAGCGGAACAGGTCCTTCATCGACTTCCCCTCGACGACCTCGGCCGGATTATAATGCCGGAAGGCGAGGGGGTTCTTGCTGTCCGGACCCTCGTAGGCGATCGGCGCGGGAACTTCGGGGAAATACTCGACGGACATCGGCGGGGACGGATCGAATCGGGGGCGAACGAGCGGGAGGATACCCGCCCGCTAAGCCGGACGCATGTGTCCGGCGGCCGCGGCGGCGGGCGCCCGGCGGCGGTCGCTTGGGATGCGAAGCGGCGGGGACGGGACCGAACTCCGCGCTGCCCGGCGACCGACGACCTGCTAGATGGACCGCGTGCGCCCCCTTCCGCCCCCCGCCGATCGTTCGCCGCGGCGCTGCGCCTGGCGGGCGGACTGTGCGTCGCGGGCGGGCTGTGCGTGGCGCTGTCGGGCTGTGCGATGGTGGCGGTGAAGCCGCCGGACGCCCCGGCGCCGGCCCGCGTGTTGCAAACGAACAACCGCGAAGCGGCCTGGGAAACGACGGTCTCCACGCTGCACCGGTTCGGCTTTCGCACCGTCACGGAGAACAAGCTGGACGGCGTCATCGAGACCCGCTGGGTGGTCGGCAGCGGGCTGGCGGAGATCTGGCGGGACGACAGCGTGGGCTTCGCCAACCGCCTCGAAGACAGCCTGCAAAGCACCCGACGCCGTGTGATCGCGACCGTGCGGCCGGTCGGCGGGGAGTTCGGCCCGGGGCCGTACGAGGTGACGATCCGGGCGTTCAAAGAACTGGAAGACGTCCGCGACGTGATGCCCAACACCACCAACGGGGCGACCTTCCAAAGCCGCAACCCGCTGGACCGCGAACTGCAAGCGGTGCACGGGCAGTTCGGCCCGACCCGGTGGATCCCGCTGGGCCGCGACCCGGCGCTCGAACAGGCCGTCGCCGCCGACCTCGGCGGCTGACGAACTGGGCGGCTGACGAACTGGGCGGCTGACGAACTGGGCGGCTGACGATCCCGGTACTGCCCTTGGCGAACGCGGGGGGCGAGACCTACGTTCCAACAGATTCCGTCCGCACGACGTACTGTCAGACGTCCTGTCGAACGTCGTTTCAACGTCGTCTCGTCGAATGTCCGCCCCCACGCGGCGGCGCTCCTGATCTTCTCACACACGCGAAGTCTCCCGATGTCCCGCCCCGTCTCCCGGATTTCGTTCCTGCCGGCGCTGCTGTGCGGGCTGGCCGCCTGCGGGGCGGCGTTGGGGTTCGGCGGGTGCACCTCCGGCGCCGGCGGATTGGCGGACGCCGATGCGGTGGAGAGCGCCGCGGCGCTCTCCGGCGACCCGCTGCCGATCCACGGGTGGACCACCGACCTCGCCGCCGCCCGCCGCACCGCCGCCGCGGAGGGCAAGGACGTGCTGATGCTGTTCACCGGCTCGGACTGGTGCCCGGCCTGCGTGGAGATGGAACAGAAGGTGTTCGCCAAGGCGCCGGCGTCGCGGATGGAAGACGAGTTCGTCCCGGTGCTGGTCGATTTCCCCAACCGGACCCCACAGGCGGCGTCCCTCGCCGCGCGGAACGAAGCCCTGCAAGCCGCGTACGGCGTGTCCGGCTTCCCCACCGTGCTGCTGACCGCCCCGGACGGCGCCGTCTACGGCAAGCTGCATTACGCCCCCAGCCGCTACGCAACCGGCGGCGCCGCCGCGTTCATCGCGGACGCCCAGGCGCTGCGGTCGCGGCAGGGCGGCGGCGGCATGGCGAAGGCTGACCAGAACGACGACGCCCCCGCGGCCCGCACCGCCGCCGCGGAGACCACGGACGCCCTGTGAGCCCGCCCTGTGAGCCCGCCGGCCCCGTCGGTTAGACTGGGTTCCATGACCGCCCTGCTCGCTCCGCCGACCGTCCGCCGGGCCGATCCCCGCACGGGCTCGCCGGAGGTCGCCCCGGACCTGGTCGTGGAGGTGCTCTCCCCCGGCGACACGGCGGAGGAACTCCGCCGGAAGCGGGCGAACTTCTTCGCCGCCGGCTCTGTGCGGATCTGGCAGATCGACCCGCTGCGCGAGACGGCGGAGACGTTCGATCCCGCCGCCCCGGACATGCCGACCGCCGTGCCCGCCGATGGCACGCTGGACGCCGGCGCCGCCCTGCCGGGCTTTCGGGTGAACCTCGCGGACCTGTTCACCGACGACCTCCGCGACGCCGCGGCGGTCGATTGAGCGACGCGGGCGGGGCATCGAGCGCCGCACGCCCGCGCACCGCGTTCGCCGGGGTGCCGGTGGTGGCGGGGCTGACGCTGGTCTCGCGGGTGTTGGGGCTGCTCCGCGATGCGGCGACCGCGGCGGCGTTCGGGGCCGGGCCGGTGCTGGACGCCTTCACCGTCGCCTTCCGCCTGCCCAACCTCGCCCGGCGATTGCTCGGCGAAGGGGCGTTGTCCGCGGCGTTGCTGCCGGCGCTGGTCAAAGCCAGGGGGGCGAACGGCGGGGCGAACGGCGGGGCGGGGGACGACTTGGCGGATGCGCTGGCGACGGCGGTGGTCGGGCGGTTGGCGGTGGGGTTGGGGGTCGCCGTGCTGCTCGGGCAGGCGGTGTTGCTCCCGCTGGCGCTGGGGGCGGTCGGCGGGCTGGGCGGGGAATGGCGCCTGCTGTGCGGGTTGACGGCCGCGTGCGCCCCGCTGGCGGCGTTCACCTGCGTGGCGGCCCAACTCGCCGCGGCCCTGCACGCCCGCGGACGGTTCGCGGCGGCGGCGTTCTGCCCGATCTTATTAAACCTCCTCTGGCTGGCGGGCGTCGCGGGGGCCGCGCTGCTTTTAAAGCGGGGGGCGCCGGCGGGGGACGCGATCTATAGCGTCGCCGCGGCGGTCACGGTCGCGGGGGCGGTGCAGACGGCGTTCCTCATTGATATGCTGAGGCGGGCGGGGTTCCGCTGGCGGCGGGACCCGGCGGGCGTGCGGGCGCCGCTGGCGGCGGTGCGGGCGGCGGTGGTTCCGGCGTTGATCGGACTGTCCGTCACGCAGGTGAACGCCTTGATCGACGGCTTCGCCGCCTGGGGCCTCGCCGCCCCCGCGAACGATCCGGACGCCCGCCTGCTCCCCGGTCTGTTCGGCGGGGCGCCCTATCCATTGCGGTCGGGGGCGGCGTCGGCGTTGTATTTTGGGCAGCGGCTCTATCAATTCCCGGTGGGGGTGTTCGGCGTGGCGGTCGGGACGGTGTTGTTCCCCCGCTTCGCCGCGGCGTCGCGGGGAGAATTGAACGCGGCGGCGCTGGGCGGCTTGCGGCTCGTGCTGTATATCGGCGTGCCGGCGAGCGTCGGGCTGATCCTCACCGCGGACCTGCTCAGCGAGGTGCTCTTCAACCGGGGGGCGTTCGACGCCGCCGCCGCCCGCCGCACCGCCCAAACCGCCGCCTGCCTGGGCGCCGGGGCCTGGGCCGGGTGCGGGCTGTCGGTCGTCACCCGAGTGTTTTACGCCGCGGACGATCGCGTCACCCCGGTGCGGGCCGGCGTGTGGGCGGTGGGGGCGAATCTGCTGCTCAACGCAACGCTGGTTTGGCCGTTGGGCGTGGCCGGGTTGGCGGCGGCGGGGGCGGCGGCGACCTGCGGGCAGTTCGTCCTGCTGATCTGCTGGCTGGGCCGGGCCGTGCCCGGTTGGCGGCCGCGGGCGCTGGCCGCCGCGGCCGGCCGGGCGGCGCTGGGCGGGGCGGCGGCGGGGGCCGCCTGCCTGTTGATGCGGCGCCTCGTCGGATCGGCCGGGTGGGGCTGGCCGCCGGGGGGGGAACTGGTCGCGGCGGTGCTGGCGGCGGTCGGCGTGTTCCTCCCGCTGACCTGGGCGCTGGGGATGCGGGAGGCGCTCGAACTGCTGGGCGGCCGGCGCCGGTCCGCCTAGAAACAGGCCGGCCCCGGTCGGCAATCGCCCGCCGGGCGGCCCCCCGTCCGCTCGCCTGAACGCCTGAAAGCTCCTGATGAAAGCTGTCTGGAACGGTCACACGATCGCCGAAAGCGACGCCACCCGCGTCGTCGAGGGCAATCATTACTTCCCCCCGGCATCGGTGCGGCGGGAGTTTCTCGTCCCCTCGGACACCAAAACCGCCTGCCCGTGGAAGGGGGAGGCGAGCTATCTGAGCCTGGAGGTCGCCGGCCAAACGAACCCGGACGCCGCCTGGTTCTACCCGAACCCCAAGGACGCCGCCGCGGAGATCGCCGACCACCTCGCCTTCTGGAAAGGCGTGGACGTGACGGAGTGAGCGAAGGGGCGGGTGAGCGAAGGGGCGGAGCGAGTGAGCGAGCGGGCGGACCGGCGACATCGGGTTCGCCCCCGTGAGGCCGGCGCCGCGGGCGGGGTAGGGTGACGTCCGTCCGCGACCCCCGCGGCCTCACCCCCGCAACCCCGCAGCGACGCACGATCTCATGGGCGGCGACGTCATCACCAAAGTGCTCGTCCTCATGGCCGGGCTGATCGCCCTGGGCGCCAGCGCCTCGCCGCTGCTGTTCGACCCGGCGGTGGAGGAGGCGGAGGACGAACAGGTCCTCGCCACCCCGCCGACCCCCGCCGTGCGCGACGATGCCGTGGGCAACGACGCCGTGCGCAACGACGCCGTCATTGTGAACGAGACCGCGGCGATTGCCGGCGGGAACGCGGTCGCCGTCGAGGGGGACGCCGTCGGCACGGAGACGGTCGTGGTCACGGACCCCGTCGCGGCCGACCCGCTGGCGGCTGATCCCGTCGCGGCCGACCCGCTGGCGGCCGATCCCGTCGCGGCCGACGCCGCCGTGGTGGCCGACCCGCTGGTGGTCGCCCCGTTGGCGGGGGATCCGGAGCCGACGGTGGTCCCGTTCTTCGTGACGATCCCGCTGCTGATCGCGGCGTTGGTCCTCACGATCTGGGCGATGCTGACGCCGGCGGCGCGATTGGGGCGGCCGGCGCTGATCTGCGGGGTGATCGTGCTGCTGGGGACGGCGATCGCCTGGGGTCTGTACGCGGCGGGGGTCTCGGAGATCGAAATGACCGGCACGCCGCTCGCGGCGTGGCTGTGCGTGGGGTTCACGCTGATCGCCGCGTGGTTGGTGACGGACGTGCTCGCCTCGCCCGCCGAGGACGACGCGGTTCCCGGCTGATGAGCGATCGGCGTTCCTTGATCTGCACAGGTTCGCGGCGGATCTGCCCACGAGACGTGCGGTGAACGCGTCACCGACCGCGCCCACCGTCGCAATTTGATGAAAGGTCGGTGATCGGCGGCGAAAGAGGATGTGCGGAGAGCCGGGGAGGCGGCAAAATGGGCACGCCCGCCGGCTTTACCGGCGGCCCCACCGGATCGATCGCTCCCTGATCGACCCACCTTTCCCCCACCCAGCCGGCCGCGGTCGGACGCCCCCGTCCGCCCCGGCCCGTCCCAGACCCAGGCCCGCGAACATGACGCTCAAGGGATTTCTCACCTACTCGCTGCTGACGAACGTCGCCCTCGCCGGGGCGGTGATGTGGCAGGAACAGGTTCGTGCCGACGCGATCGAGAACGAACAGCACGTCGCCTTGGACGGCGAAGTGATCTTCCGCGAACACGTCGTCCGCGAACTCGCCTCCGACGACCCGGACCGCATCGCCGGCGTGCAGCTCCTCTGCCAGGCGGAACTGGCCGAGCTGAAGCCGCAGATGGTCACGATCTGGGACTAGCACAGGTTGGGACTGGCACAGGTTGGGCTAGCACAGGCCCTGGTGATCCGTAGCGGCGGCATCCTGCCGCCGTCCGCCAGCGTCGCGAACGGGGGGCGTTTCCTTCGTCCGCGTTAGGAGTCGGCGGTTGGAAGTCGCCGCTACGACGTTTCGCGGCTCGCTTTCGCTCGACGCCGGAGCGGCTCCCGCCGCTCGGTTCAGCGGTTGGCCCGGCAGCGTTCGCACCCGCAGGCTCGCGGGGCGGCCGGTGACCGGGCCGCCGTCCGGTCCGCCTGCAAGAACCCCGGCGGGCGACAGCCGGGGCAATCGGCGTGGCCGACGGCGCCCAGACAGTCCCCGCCCAGCCGGCAGCCGCCGGTGTTCGCTTCCGCGGACGGCCCCTTGTCGTAGTGCCGCGTCGGACGGATCAGGCACTCCGTGTTCTCGCGGTAATGCGGGAAGTACGTCGGCCCGTAGCGGCTGGGCAGGTCCTCGACGGCGTACGGCGAGTAATCCATCCGGTCCGTCACGCAGGGCCGATCGAACAGATTGCCGAACCCCCGCGGCCGCCACGGGCTCGGCCGGTACACGGCTCGGTTCGGGGCGTGCAGGCTTTTCGGGCGATACCAGATCCCGTAGCGGGCCGACTGCTCCGACCGGTGCGGCAGCCCGAACCCCGGGGCGCCGGGCTCCCCCGGCGTGGGCTGGGCGCCGAACTCCGTGTCGGCGAAGAACGGCGTGCCCGGCAGGGAGTCCACCGAGGGCCGCGGCGGACCCGGCAGACGCGCCTGCCCAAACTCCGGCGGCTCCGCAAAGCCGGGAACCTGAGCGTCCCCCGCCGGGGCGGGCAGGGGCGTATCGCGGGGGGAATTGAACGCACCCGCCCCCAGCGGCGCCGGGGCGTATCCGTCGGCGACCTCACTTTGGAGGATCCCCTCTTGGGCGACCTCTCCCTGAGCGAAGCCCGCCGGCGCCAGGCAGGCCGCCGCCCACGTGGCCGCCCACAGGCCCGCGGCGACCCGCCGGACCGTCCGCCGGACCGTTCGCCGACCGGGCCGGTGGCTCCGCGAGGAGGTCAATACGGTCCGGGGCGAGATCGGGGGCATCGGAGACGGGCCTGTGGGAACGGGGGCGGCCGGCGGTGCCCGCCGTCGGGAGCCCCATCGACCCATCCCCGCCGTCTCGTCCGCTCCCATCGCGCCCGTCACGTCGCCTTGCCCAACCCGCAAGGTTCGCCCCGGCGGCCTGCCGCGAACCAACGCGGCGTCCATCGTGTCGGTCCCCTTGCCGAGTCCGGCGGCAGTCGCCAGAATGGTCCGTCTGGGGCGCGTAACTCAGTGGTTAGAGTGCCATCTTCACACGGTGGAAGTCGCAGGTTCGAATCCCGCCGCGCCCAGTTGTCGTAAGTCCCTGACACCGCACTGTTTGCGGTCTCCGTCGAATCGGCGGGGAGCATCTCACGAGCGGGGTTTCCTGGTCAAAGTGACTAGGAAACCCCGGCGCACCGAATGCTCCCGGCCATGCCCCGCCCCAAGAAGCGCGTTCCCACCCTCTCCCGCCACACGGCCTCCGGTCGGGCGCGGTGTCACTGGCGTGGGAAGGACCACTACTTCGGGCAGTACGGCAGGGAGGAGGCGGAGACCGCCTTTCGGAAGTTCGTCGCGGAGGTAATGTCCGGCGAGGAGCCTGACGGACCCCGCTCCGCCATCGCCTCGCCGTCGCCGCGTGTCGCGAGGCGACCCGCCGACGCTTCGCGGGCCTCGATCGACGGCCTGACGGTCTCGGGGTTGCTGCTGCGGTTCAAGGAGTGGGCCGAAGGGTACTATGTCGACGCCGACGGGCGGCCGACGCAGGCTCTCGACAACCTCCGCCTGAGCTTGAGGCTGTGGCGAGAGCGGTACGGCCCAACGCCGGTGGCGGAGTTCGGCCCGGTCCGGCTGGCGGACCTGCGGGGGGAGATGATCGCGGCGGGCCTCGCCCGCTCGACGATCACCGCCCGGGTCGGGGCGGTGAAGCGGGTCGTGAAGTGGGGCGTCTCCCGCGAACTGGTAGACCCGGCGCTCCTTGCGAAGCTGGAAGCTTTGGAGCCGCTCAAAAAAGGGCGGTCCGGAGCGAAGGAAACCGCTCCCGTCCGTCCCGCCCCGGACGAGCACCTGGAGGCGGCGCTGCCGTTTCTACGGGGGCCCGTCGCGGCGATGGCGCGGCTGCAACGGTGGAGTTCGGCCCGCCCCGGCGAAATCTGCCGGCTGACGCCGCGGGAGATCGATCGCTCCGACCCGGAGGACTGGCGGTACGTCCCGGCGAAGCACAAGACCGCTCATCGCGGCAAAGTGCGGATCGTCTGCTTCGGCCCGCGGTGCCGAGCGGTCCTGCTTCTTGTTTTGCAAGAGCACGCCGCGAAAGGTCGTGGAGAGGACGACCCATTGTTCCAGCCGAAGGACGCGACCGCGGAGATGTTGGCGGCCAAACGGGCCGCCCGAAAGACGCCAGAGTCCTGCGGGAACCGTCCCGGCTCGAACCTGAAAGCGAACCCAAAGCGGAGACCGGGCGTGATGTACAGTACGAAGTCCTACTACCAAGCGGTTCAGCGAGCTTGCGCGAAGGCGGGGGTGGAGCGGTGGTCTCCGAACCAACTTCGCCACACGGCCGCCACGGAGGTCCGGGCGAAGTTCGGACTTTCCGCCGCCAGAGACGCACTCGGCCACGCTGGGGGGAGCGTCACGGAAATCTATGCGGAAGCCTCGGCCGATAACGCCGCTCGGGTCGCGGCGGAGATCGGTTGAAGGAGTCCCGGCCGGCCTCGCATCTGAACCCGATCTGTCCGGGCGGTCGATTCGCGTCGGCCGTTCCGCGGCTACGCGGTTCAGCTGCAGGTCGGCTCTACGTCAAACAGAACCCAGATCGACAGGAGCTACGCCAGCGGCTCGATCAGCACCGGCCGGTCGTTCCGCGGGCTGTTGACCGCAATGGACACCGCCGTCGCCATCAGCTCGCACTCCCCCGCCTCCGCCAGCACCGCGGTGACGCCCTCCGGGTCCGTCAGCGCCGCGTCCAGCCACGGCCCGAACAATTCCGGCGGCAGAACCTGCGGGCTGCGGTCGTGCACCGGGGCCACCGCCGCGTAGGGCGTGCGGGTGAGGGTCGTGAAGGTTTCCAGCGGGTCGCCGCCGTGGGGGGGCGTCCCGCCGGTCCCACAGTCCGGCGAGGGCGAGCAGCCCGCCGCCTTGCGGGCGGAACAGGTGCGGGACCTTCGGGCCGCCGGGCTCGCCCGGGTCCGGCTTCGACTCATAGAAGCCCGTGGCCGGGATCAGGCACAGCCGTCGCCTGTACGGCGAGCGGAACGTCGGCTTCGTCGCGGCGGTCTCGCCACGGGCGTTGATCGGACGCGGCCCCTTGGCGGGGTCCTTCGCCCAGGACGGTGCCCCAGCCCCCAAGTCATCGCCCGCACGGTGCGGGTCCCGCCGTCCTCCACCACGACCGGCACGTCCTGACGCGGGGCGACGTCATAGCGGGCGCTGAGCCCCGCCAGCGGCGGGTCGCCGGCCAGTTCGGGGGGGCAGTTCGAAATGCCGGACGATCTCCGCCGGCGGGTTCAGCAACAGGAAGCGTCCGCACATGGGGGCATCCTAGCCGGCCGGGCGGCGGGCGACCGTCAGTGAAAGTCCGGGCTCCGCAGGCGGCCGGCGGCGGGGGCGGCCGCGTGTCCCCCGGACTCCGCCCGCAGGACGTCCCGCAGGTCGGCCCCGGCCGGCGGGCGGCTGCGGAGCCGGGATTTTCATTGACCGCAGCGCCCGGGCGAGGCGGCCCCAAAGTTGCGGCTCGTCGAATCGGCGACCGGACGGGCTACGACGGGCTACACTATCGGCATGTGCGGACGCTTCGTCTTACTCAACCCGCCGGCGGAGATCGTTCGGCGGTTTGAACTGCCCCCGGAACTGCTCGGCGAGCCGCCGCTGGCGGATCTCGCCCCCCGCTACAACGTCGCCCCGACGCAGCCCGTCCCCGTGGTGCGGGCGGGCGAGACTGGACGAACCTGCGACGCCCTCCGCTGGGGGCTGATCCCGGGTTGGGCGAAGGACAAATCGATCGGCGCCCGGCTGATCAACGCCCGCTCCGAAACCGCCGCCGCCAAACCCAGCTTCCGCACCGCCTTCGTGGAGCGCCGCTGCCTGATCCCGGCCAGCGGGTTCTATGAATGGACCAAGCCCGCGGACGGCGCCGCCAAGATCCCGCACTACTTCTTCCCCGCCGGCTTCTCTGCTGACAGCAACGAGTTCGGGACCGGCGATAGAACCGACGAGGAAACCGACGGCGCCCCGTTCGGCTTCGCCGGTCTGTGGGAGCGTTGGACGCCGCGGGGGGGCCAGTCCGGCGACGGCCCCGGCGAGCCGGTGGAGACCTTCACCCTGCTGACGGGCGCCCCCTACGCCGCCGTCGCCCCGGTGCACGGTCGCAGTCCGCTGATCGTCCCGCCGGATCTGTACGCCGCCTGGCTCGACCCGGACCTGACCGACGCCCGCGGCGTGGAAAGACTGCTCCGCGAAGCCCAATCCCGCGGCGGGGAGGGGCTAATCGCACGGCCGGTGTCGACGGCGGTGAACAGCCCGCGGAACGACGGGCCGGAACTGATCGAGCCGTCCGAGGGATCGCGGGAGCCGTCCGGGGGATAACGGCGCCCGCGGCCGCTCCGCGGGAGGCCGACCGTGGCGACGGTCGTGCGGGGATTGCTGCGCAGCCGTCCTCGCTCAAAAGGGCCGTCCTCGCTCAAAAGGGCCGTCCTCGCTCAAAAGGATCCCCACTCAAAGGGATTGAATCTGCACGGGCCGTGGAGTCTTCGCTTGCGAGCGGTCTAGGACTGGGGAGAGTATCGGTCCCGCGCTTCAGCCGTCGCCGTCGCCGGTCCCGCCCCGCCGCCGGTCCCACCCGATGTCCGGTCCCTCGTCACCGCGTCTCGCCGCCGTCGCCGCCGCCGTTTGGGCGGTCAGCGGCGTCGCTTCGGCCGGACCGAGCCTGCCGGCGAACCGCTCCGGGTTGAACGTCTTCGCGGTTCCCGGGGGTGCGCTGTGCCGTGACCTGACGCCGCAGGTTTGCCCGCCCGATCCGGTTTATATTCTGCCGGGGCCCGCCTGCCGGGCCTGGACGACGTTGTCCGCCTGCTGCCCGCCGCCCCCGCCCGTGGTGTGCTGCGTGATCGAACCGGTCTGCTGTGATCCCCTCGCCCCGCCGGCGGACGCCGCGGCCCCGGCCGCAGCGCCGACGGCCGGTCCGTCCGCCGGCAGTTCCGCCGGCGCCACGTCGGGGTTGATGAGCGGCACGGGGACCGTCGGCACGTTCTCCGCAGTTGCCGGCGGTTTGGGGGGCGGGGCGGCGGGCGGACTGGGCGGCGGCGGCGGTGGATTGGGCGGAGCCGGCGGCGGGCTGGGGGGCGGCGGATTGGGCGGCACGTCCACGGCGGCGGCGCCTCCGGTGGGCTTCAGCAGCGCCCCGCCCCCCGGCGGGTTCCCCACGCCGCCCCCGACGCTCGTCGGCCCCCCCGGCGGGCCCGGTTCCGGCCCTCCCGGCTCCGGCGGGCCGGGCCCCGGCGGCCCGGGCGTTCCCCCTGTCAATCCGCATCCGGAGCCCTCCTCGGTGGCGCTGGCGCTGCTCTGCGGGGGCGGGCTGCTGATGCGTCGGCGCCGCGGGGTGCGAGTCGAGTTGGTGCGGGGCGGATCCTACGGCTGAGCCCCCCCGGTGCGGCACGCGACGTGCGCCTTCCCGTCGGTCGTTGTTGTGGAGCGAGCATGCCTGACGCGATCGCTCCACACGCCGGACGACCCGGCAATCCAGCCTCCCGGCGGCGACGGGGCGTGAAGTCCGCCGCCCTCGCGTTCGGCCTCGCCGTCGCCCTCGTCGCGGCGCCCGATTCGGCCCGAGCTGACATCATCACCGTGGGATCGGACGCGGCGCTGCGGCAGGCGCTGTCCCAGGCGGGGCCGGGGGACACCGTGTCGGTTCTGCCCGGAACGTACCGCGGCGGCATCACCTGGTCGCCCCGCGGCGAACCCGGGCGGCCGGTGACGCTCGCGGGGGCCTTCCCAGACGACCCGCCCGTGTTCCGCGGCGGGTACGAGGGCTTCAAACTGAACCGCCCGATGCACGCCGTGCTGCGGAACCTGGTGATCGAGGGGGCGAGCGACAACGGCCTCAACGCCGACGACGGCGGACGCCGCGACCAGCCGGCCGGGCCGCTCACCCTCCGCCGCGTCGTCTGCCGCGACACCGGGCGCCGCGGCAACCATGACGGCTTCAAACTGACCGGCATCGACGGGTTGGAGATCGTGGGCTGCACCGTCGCCCGCTGGGGCCGGGGCGGCCAGGGAATCGACCTGGTGGGCTGTCACGACGCAATCATCCGCGGGTGCCGGATCGACGGCGGGGGGCGGTGCGAGGTGGGCTTGCAGGCGAAGGGCGGCAGCCGCGACGTCCTGTTCGCCGACTGCCGCGTGGAGGGTGTGGGCGGCCGCGGCATCAATCTCGGCGGCTCGACGGGAGACGCGTTCCTCCGCCCCGCCGACGCCACCGCCGAGGCGACGGACGTCCGCGTGCTGAACTGCGAGTTCGTCGGCGGCAGCGCCGCGGTCGCGTTCGTCGGCTCCGACGGCGGCCGGGTCGAAAACTGCGTGCTCTACCGGCAAACCCGGTATCCGATCCGGATTCTGCGGGAGAACGACGGGCAGCGGATGGTCCCGACGCGGGGCGGCGAATTCGTCGGCAACACGATCGTCTGGCACGACGGCGACGTGTTGACGTTCGTGAACGTCGGCCCCGGCACGCAGCCGGAGACGTTCGCCTTCGCGGGGAACATGTGGTACTGCGCCACCCACCCGGCCCGCAGCACGCCGACCGGTCTGCCGGTGGAGGAGATCGGCGGCGCGTACGGCGTCGACCCGAAGCTGAAGGACCCGCCGAACGACGTCACGCCGACGCGTGCGGTGGCGGACGTGCATAAAGAAGCCGCGGTGCGGGCCGAGGAGCATCGTGCTCAAATCCTGTTCGGCGCCGTAGCGACGCCGCTGGTCCTCGGGCTGCTCTGGTGGCTGCACCGCGTCGCCGCGAAGGCGATCCGGCCCGTGCCGGTCCTGTCCGAGGCCCGACTCGCCCCGCCGCCGCCGCGGCGGACGCACGCGGTGGCGGCCCTGTCTGGATGGATCGGGCTGATGGCGGCCGCGTCGCTGGCCCCGTTCACCCCGGCCGGCGGGGGGACCTGGTGGGAGGTCGACTGGTGGGAGACGTTCGCCGCCTTCGCCGCCCTGCCGTTCGACGCCGCGGCGATCAGCAACGTCGACTGGACCGCGAACATGCTCGCGGGCGTCCCCCTGGGATTCCTGGCGGTCGCCGCGGCGACGCTGCGCGGCGGCTCCCCGGGTTCAAGTAAGCCGCCGCTGGTGCGATCCTCCGTCCGGTCCGCGGTCGGCGCCGTCGTGGGGATCGCGGGGGCGGCGGCGCTGGCGTTCCTGCTGGAGTCCGCCCAGTTGCGGCTCGACGGGCGGACCTCCACGAAATACGACCTCTACGCCCAGGTCTGCGGCACGGCGCTGGGCGCCGGGGCGTGGTTCGCGGTCGGCCCCGCCGCGGCGGCGTGGATCCGTCGCCGGGCCGGCCGCGGAGATGTGCGGCGGGTTCAGCCGATTGACGTCGCCGGCGGGGTCGCCGCGACGCTGGTCACGGTCTGGACGCTGCGGCCGTTCGATCCGCTCGTGCACCCGGTCGACCTCTATCACAAAATGCAGGGCGGCGGGTTCCGCCCCGTGCCGTTCGGTCCGGGCTGGACGGTTGAGGACTTCGGCTGGTCGATCGCCCGGGCGGTTCCCCTCGGGCTGCTGGCGGCCGTGGCGTGGACCTCCCCCGACCGGCCCCGGCGGCCGTTTCGTCGGGCCTGGATCTGGGGGTTCGCCGCCACTCTCCTGCTGGAGGGCGGGCAGTTCTTCGTCCGCGGCCGCGTCTGCGACGTGACCGACGTGCTGGCGGCGGCGGCGGGCGTCGCCGCGGGGGCGGCGCTCGCTCCGGCGGCGGCCCGCTCCCCCTTCCTCACGCCCGTGCCGATGGCCGGACGGGGATTGAATGCGATTCGCTGGTCCGTCGGCGTCGCGTTGGCGCTGCTCGCGGCGGCGATCTATGCCGTCTCCGTCGACGCCGTCGGCTGAGCGGCGCCCCTCTCCCCCTCCCCCGACAACAGTTCATCGTACACCGCCGCGACGCGGTCCATGCGGGCGGCGAAGCTGTAGCGGGCCTCGACCGTCGATCGGCCGGCGTCGCCCAGACGGCGGCGCAGGGCGGGGTCGGCGGCGAGGCGGGTGAGGGCGGCGGTGAGGGCCGGGGCGTCGGCGGGGGGAACCAGCAGGCCGTCGGAGCCGTCGGCGATCAGCCGCGGCACGCCGGCGATCGCGGTGGCGGCGACGGGCACGCCGCGGGCCATCGCCTCCAACACCACGTTCGGCAACCCCTCCCGCAGGCTGGACAGGCAGAAGGCGTCCGCGGCGGCCAGCAGGCGGTTCACGTCCGTCCGGTAGCCGAGCAGTCGGAACCGATCCGGCTCGGGCCGCCGGTCGATCCGGGCCTGAAGCGCCGCCCGCTCCGCCCCGTCGCCGGCGATCAGCAGTTCGGCGTCGGTCCCGCTTGATCGCAGGGCCGCGACGGCGTCGATCAGGCGGTCGAACGCCTTTTCCGGGTTCAACCGCCCCACCCCGAGCACGACGAACCGCCCCTCCGGCAGATCCAAACTCGCCCGGGCGGCGGCCCGTTCGGCGGCGTCGGCGGGGCGGTTGGCCTGCACGTCGATCGCGTTCTCCAGCAGCTCCAGCCGGTCCCGCCGCAGCCCCGCCGCGATGCATTCCTCGACCAGATCCGGGGAGACGCAGAGGATTCGCCGGTACCCCCGCAGCGCCGCCTTGTCGACGCGCGTGTACAGCGGCATCCGCCCGGTTTTGTCCACCCAGCCGTGCACGGTGGTGGTCAACCGCATCCGGTGGAAAGGCCGCAGCAACAGGCCCAGCACGTTGCTCTTATAGTCGTGCCCGTGCCAGATCCGCACGTTGCGCTCCCGGCAGAGGCGCGCCAGCGACCGCACCACCGACAGGTCCCGCAGCCCGCGATCCGGCAGCGTGAGGATCTCCGTGCCGGCGTCGAGCCCCCGACGGCGGAGGTCCCCGGCGCCCGGGTCGCCGGGCGGGTGCAGGAACACGCACAGCCCCGCGAACCCGCGGTCGGCCAGCAGCCGGGGGGAGTTTAGAATCGTCTTCTCCGGCCCCCCGCCCGTCCCCGTCACCACACGGACGTGCAGGACGACCGGCGGCGTGCTCGTCACGTTCATCTCAGCCCCGGAAGCAGACCAGCGGATCCGGGGCGGCACGGCCCCGAACCCGCTGAGCATGACCAATCCCGCACCCGAGTCCATCCCGACCCCTCAAGCCGCCGCGACCGCCCGGCGCCGGCGGGCGCCCCCGAACAGCCCGCAGGCGGTCAGGCCGAACAGAACCAGCGACCCCGGCTCCGGCACCGTGGCCGACGGACCGGGGCCGGCGGAGGCGAAGGTTAGGTCGAGGAAGGTCGCACCGTCGCCGGGACTGGCGGGAGATGCGCCGGTGCCCCCGAAAACCAACTCGTCAGCAGTAGTCCCGTCGGGAGGCGTCATATCAAGCGTAGTCAACGCACCGCCAAAGGTGAAAACCCCACCAAGTGCGTTATTGATTGCCGAAAGCCCTGCTGCGTTGAAGTTGATCACGACGGTACTTGTGGAGCCAGCTGCAATTGACGCCGTCCCATAACCTATGCCGGTACCAAGGTCAGTAAAAAAATCAGGATCACCTACAACATCAAAGAGTCCCAGCGTCTCCGCGGAAGTCGCCGCGTCGACGGTATCCGCAGAGAACACGGCATTCGTCACCGCGCCAAGTCCCGTCTGACCGGTGAGGTCAAAGCTGAAGAACGACCGATACTCCGTCCTTGAAAATGTAAACCCTCCGAGCCCTGTGCTGCCGGTTATAACCTCCGCTCCTGTCAAGTAATTGTCCCCCCCGCTGCTCGCGACGTTGTCGGCAACAGATCCGCGAGCAACTGTATTTATCGTCACAGCCGCCTCCGCGGCGCCGGCAAGACCCCACGCCATGGCGAGGGCGCCGGCGAGGGCGATTCTTGTGAGGGGAGCGGTCATGGCGACGGAGGCGGGGGAGTGGGGCGGGACCTGGCGGGGCTGCGGGCGATCCCGGGCGGAACCCGGGGGAACGTCCCAGTCAGAGTGACGCCGACGATAGGCCAAGATCAACCTTCACGCCAGTGTCAACCGGACGAACTCTTCAGTCCGCTTTCGCCACGCTTTCTCGGGCCTGTTCCCAGCCGAGAAAGCGGACCGAACCGTCCCTTCCGCGGCGGCGAACGGCGTCTTGAGCCGCCTTGCGACGGCGGCCGCGAAGGACGGCGGTCCGGCCGCCAGGTCGCAGCACGCCGCATGCGGCCGGGTCGCCGGCAGGTCTCGCACGACGACCGGTTGGCCGCAGGCGAGGTGTCCGAGCAGTTGGAGCGGCTGCATCGCCCGGGTGACGGGGGCGTCGAGGTCGGGCGTCACCAGCGCCGACGCCGCGGCGGCGCTACGTTTCACCGTCTGGGGCAGGTTCCGCGTCCGGGAGGCGGAGGAACCCGGCGAGTTGCTCCGCGCGGCGGTCCCAGGTGCCGTCGGCCACGGCCGCCCGGCGGGCGGCGGGGGAGCCGCCGCCGCGGCCGTGGGCCGCTTCCCCGACCGCATCGGCAAACTGCGCGGCGGAGGTCGCGACCGTCACGTGCGGCTCGAACCGGCGGGCCTCCGGCAGATCGACGGAGACCGTCGGACGGCCCGTCGCCAAGCACTCCCGCAGTTTTAGCGGATTGCTTTTGAGGATCATCTCGTCCCGCACATAGGGCATCGTCAGCACGTCCAACCCGCACAGGGCGGCGGGCAACTCCCGATACGGCACCGCGCCGAGCAGGTGGACGTTGGGGCGGCTGGAGAACGCCGCGGGGCAATAATCGACCGGGCCCACGAACACGAAGCTCAGGTCCGGATGGGCGTCCGCGGCGGCGGCGAGCAGGTCGTAGTCGAGCTTCTCATAAAGCAGCCCGAAGAAGCCGACGCGGGGCCCGGGCAGCGCGGCGATCGCGGGCGTGCAGGTCGCGTGATCGACGGACGCGAAATGGGCGACGTCCACGCCGTGCGGGAACAACTCCACCCGGGCCGCCCCCTGATTCTTCGCCACGAGTTCCGGCGAAACCGCCAGCACGAGGTCGGCCGCCGCCCGCAGATCCCGTTCGGCGGCAAGCAGCACGCCCTGTTCCGCGGAGGGCCAGTGGCTGTAATCGTCGGTGCAATAATAGATGAGCCGCGACCGCGGCACGCCGTCGCACAGCCACGCCACATGCGGCAGCGTGGTGAGGATCGTCGGCGACGCGGACGGACCGCGATCCCACCCGAGACGCCGGAAGGCCCGCCGCAGCGCCCAGGAGACCGAGGCGGCGCTGATCCGCCGCTTCGCCGGCGTGCCGACCGACGGCAGCATCGGGGCGTCGAGCGACCACAGGCCCGGTTCCGGTTCGGTGAGACCGCGGGTCCAGCCCCGCAGCTTTTCGACGGTGCGTCGGATCACATAGGAGCCCGCCCCCGGGGTGCGGGCCGACGTGACGGACCGGGTCCCGATCGTGTTCACCCACAGGATCGGCGTGCGCCCAATCAGCCGCCGCACGAGGTGCTGGGCACTGGAGGGATGGCGGCCCCAGTCGTCTGCGAACACGACGAGCGGCGGCAGTCCCGCACCGTCGACGTGCGTGCCACCACTTGGGAAAGGATCAGTCACTACGGGATCCCCCGCACGATCCTGGGGCCGAGCAGGTTGGCGATCGGCAGGGGGAGACGCTTCCACATCCGCACCGCCAGACTGAAGCCGCCGGCGTCGGGGCTGAGGCCGCCGGGTTCGCCGTTGCGGACGTGAAACTGCCAGCAGGCGGGGTGCGGCGTCGCCCCCCATTGCTTTTTGAAGCGGTACGTGGGGGAGTCCTCCGTGCTGCGGCCGAAGTCGAACTCCCCCGCCCCCCGTGCGATCGCCCGGGTGAGGAGTTGCCAATACATCGCCATGTTCGCCCCCGAGGGGTTATACGCCCGCAGCGTGCTGGCGCTGGGCACCTCCGTGCGGGTCCGCCCCTCCGTCCCCGGTTGAGCATGAATGAGCAGCGCCCCGGCGACCGGCCGACTTCCCCGCGACCCGGTCCCGTCGAACCCCACGCACAATTCGGCGTCGTCGGCGAACTGTTCCAAGATCGCGGCGAACAGTTCCCGCCCGAACGCCGGCGTGCCGAGATCTCGCATGTTCTCGGCGAACACCCGGTGAAAGTCGTTCAAGAGTTCCAACCCGCCCCAGCGAAAGGTGAGTTCGTTCTCCCGCAACGTCTTTTTCAATTGGGAGCGCCGTTTGCTTTTCAACGACGTCATCAACGCCTCGCCCCCGCCGTCGGCGTGGGTCGGCAGGGGCAGTCGCATGTGCACCTTGTGGGTGAGGCGGTGGGTGAGGGCGGGATGTTCGACCGGCGTTTCGTGCCGCAGTTCAAGCCACTTCGCGTCGTGCTCCGCGGCGAGGGCGACGGCGGCGTGGAGCAGCGGGCCGAACGCCGCCGGGTCGCCGGAGAGGCCGGCCGTATTCACGTACGGCAGGGCGACGACGTACCGCCCGAACAGCCGGGATTTTGTCAGGCAGAGGGGGAGATGGGCGACGGCCTCGCCGTCGTGGTTTTCGCTGATGAGGAGCGCCGGCTCATGTTGGAACGCGGCGGACAGGGCCCGCAACCAGCGTTTGTCCCGCCGCAGCGCGGGGCCGTCCGCGGCGGCGTCGGCGAGGTCCGCCCGCGTGACGATCCCGGACGGCGGCGACGGGGGGCGGGAGGTCATCGGCGGGGCGGGCGGTCGTCGGCGGGGCGGACTGTCCCGGCGACGGCGGGGCGGCGTCAACGGCCGCCGGCGGGATTTCCGGGGAACGCGGAGGTTCTGGGCGCTCCGTCACCGGAGGAGCCGGCGGTACAGGTCCGCGTACGCCTGGGCCATGCGGTCCTCGCCAAATCGGGCGAAGGCCCGCGTCCGTCCGGCGGCGCCCCGGTCGGCCGCCGCGGACGAGTCGTCGGCCAGGGTGCGGAGGGCGGCCCCCAACGCCGCCGCATCCCCGGCGTCCGCGAGCACGCCGCACGGCTCCTCCCCCGGCCCGCCCAGCACTTCCCGCAAGCCGCCGACGTCCGTGGCGACGACCGGGCGGCCGGCGGCCATCGCCTCGATGACCGTCAGCGGGATGCCCTCGGACAGGCTGGTCAGCAGCCCGGCGTCCGCCGCCGCCCACAGCCGCGGCACGTCCCGCCGCAGCCCGGCCAGCGTGACATGCGCCCCCGCCCGCTCGTCCGCGATCACCTCTTCAATCTGCCCCCGCTCCGGCCCGTCGCCGACGATCAGCAACCGCACCGCCGGTCCGCCGCCGCAGTTCGCGGCCGCGACGGCCCGCACGGCGGTCGCGTGATCCTTGATCGGGTCGAGCCGAGCCACCTGGAGGGCGAGGAACACGTCGTCCGGCACGTCGAACTCCGCCCGCACCGCCGCCCGACGGTCCGCGGCGGCGACATCCGGCGCGGCGGCGTAGGGGGCGAGATCGACGCCGTTGTAGATCACGGCGATGCGCCCGGCGGGGAGGCCCTCGTTGGCGATCAAGGCCCGCTTCACCCCCTCCCCCACCGCGACCACGCGGTCGCCCCGCCGCAGCGCCAGCCGGTTGAACAGGGCCCGCTTGCGGCTGGGTCGGTCCGGGTGGAAACGGCCGTGCTCCGTGAACAACACCGGCGGCCCGGCGGGGGCTCCCCAGGGCGCGGCCCATCGCGCCGGCGGCAGCCGGGAGAGCGCCGCGTAGACGAACGGCGTGTACTGGTGGGCGTGAATCAGATCGACCCGCTGATCCGCCGCCCACGCCCGCACCCGCTGCGCACAGGCCAGATCCAACCCGTCGCCGCGGCCCAGCGTGTCCACCGGGCGCCCCGCCGCGGCCAGTTCCTCCGCCATCGTCCCCGCCCGATCCAGGCAGGCGAACGCGAAGGTGAAGTCGCCCCCCAACGCCGCCGCGGTGCGGGCGGCGAGCACCTCCGCCCCGCCCACGTCCAAACTGTGCAGCAACACGCCGACGGTGGGGCGGTCCGGGACGGGGGAGGTCGGGGGAGCGGTCGGCACGGGCTTAGGTTACCCCACCGCCGCTCCCCGGCCGACGCGCCGCCCGCGGTATCTGCGAGGGGATCGACCTGGTCGGGCATGAGACCGCACGAACGGGGACTGAACGGTCCGCAGCCGTGCCCGCCCCGTCGCACCCTGCCGAAACTGTCCCACCCTGCCGGAACTGTCGCACCCTGCCGAGCGGCGTTCCTCGCCCAGGCCGGCCCCCTCACCGCCAAGGGATTGGACAGCTTGGCGAACGGGTTCAGCGACGACGGCCCCGGCGATCCGTGAACGACGTGTCCACCGGCGCCAGGGGCACCACCCTCACCGCCTTCGCCGACGGCGTGCAGGTGTATCAGGAGTTCGTCGCCAGGCAGGCTCCCGGTCAGTCGCAGTTCCTGGGATCTTGGCGACCGGGGGGATGTCGTTCAACCGGATCTCCTTCACGAATTCCGACCGCGGCGACGGGGTGGCGTTCGACAACCTGCTAATCGGCGCCCCGCTGCTGATCGGCGCCCCGGTTCCGGAGCCCGCGAGTCTGACGCTGGCCGGCCTGCTGGCCGCGGGCCTGTGCGGCGGAGCGACCCGCCGCCGCACCCGCGCGGCGGCGTAACCGCTCCCGCGCGGCACGTAGCGCTGCGAACGCCCGCTCCCGGGGCCGACCGGGAGCGGGCGTTCTCCGTTCAGGTCGTCCCGCGACGGCGAGTCCTCACGACGGCCACGACCGCCCGCGCCTCCCGCACGAGGATCCACGCGCCCCACGCCGCCCCGCCGGTGAGGATCAGGTCCGACAGCGGCAAGCGGAGCAGTCCCAGCAGGGACGGCTAATCCAGCAGCGTGCGGCCGCACGCCCACCCCGCCAGTCCGACCGCCGCGGCGGCGATCCAGACCCACGCCCGGCCGGCGGTCGCCGTCTCCCGCTCCGCCGGCCACGCCCCGGCCGCCGGCAGGAAGAAGACCGCGTACACCAGCACGTTCCCGGCGAACGAGATGTCGAACATCCAGTAGACGCCGAGGTGGAACAGGCACATCAGCGCCAGCACGACGCGGAATAGGCGCCGGTGGACGAACGCCACGCCGAAGGCCAGTTCGACCAGCACCGTCGCCCAATCCATCGGCTCCAGCAGCCAAGCCTCGGTGCGGGACAACACGAGTTCGCCCAGCCACGTCTCCCGACCGGTCCCGAAGAAGTTGCGGGCAAGGTGCCCCTGTGCGGCGCAGGTATCGAGGTCCAGCCAGCCGGTGGTCGCCTTCGCCCAGCCCGCGGTCCAGACCGCCAACCCGACGGTCATCGCCAAGACGGCCAGCGGCCACGCGGCCGACGGACGCGGCGGAAACCCACGGCGGGTTCGCAAAGCCGCATCCACCGACAGCCGCCCGCCCCAGCCGCTGAACGCCAGCAGGAGAAGGGTCAGCGGGGTCAGAATGGAGTGGTCGATCTTGCCGGTGGAGAACGCGATCGCGTCCGCCGCAATCATCAGCAGCCCCGCGGCCAGCGAGCAGGTTCTCGTGAAACACCCCGCCGTCACCCCGGCCAACGCGACCGCGAGGGCGAGGTTCAGCCCCGCCAGCACCCCCGCGGGCGGAAACCCGGTCAGCAACGCGGTCGGACCGACCGGCGGGGAGAAGAACAGGTCCGGCAGGTCGTCGATCCACAAGTGCCGACGTCCCGCCCCCAACAACGCCAGCCCGCCGAAGACGATTCGGTAGACGGCCAAGGCGATCGGAGCCGTGGCGTACTCCCGGAACAGCCAGCGGTCGTAACGGTTCATCGCCGCCCCTCCCCGGCAGTCGAACCGAACGTGAAGGTTCGGGCTGCGGCGTCGGCGGTGGATCGGACCCCGTCCGGGGCGACGGTCCAGGTTCGCACGACCAAGCGAACGGCCGTGACCTCCCCGGCGTCCCGTCCGGTCTCCTCGGCCGCCCGGGCTCGCAGCCAGGCGGAGAACCTCGCGGCGGTCTTCGGCTCCGCCAGCCGACGCCGCCCCCGCTCCAGCCCCGGAAACAGGCGATAGCGGGCCGCCGAGTCCGGCATGGGCCACGCGAGCGGGACCGGCGGGAGAGCATCGCCGTCCGGCGCCGCGAGGATCAGCGGGCGGATCATCCCGCTCAGCGTGCCGTGGTTCGAGTCAAAGTACGGCGACAGAAGTTCCCGTTGCGACAGCGAGACGGTGGTTCCGTCGCGGAACGCCGCCTCTGCGACAAGCCCTGACGCCCGCAGCGCCCCGTCCGCCGACCCCACGCCGCGAAAGGCCGGCATTCAGATTGCCGGATACGGTTCGCCCAGCAGGAACGCTTCCACCACGAACGCCAGCCCGAACCACGCCAGCAACCCGAGCGGCAACGAACGCACCGCCCAGCGCCGCCGCCCGGCGGGCGGCTCGGCGGCGGGCGGTGGGGGCGAACTGGGCATGACGACGGTCCTGTCGCAGCCATCAGACCGTTCAGGTTCCGCCTGGTCCACCGTCTTCGGAGGGCTCAGGAGCGGACGGCCCCCGCCTGCCGCTCCGAAGGCCCCGCGGGCGCCGACACCGCCCACGGCGGTTCGCCCAGGCCGACGCGACCAGCCCGGTGAGCCGCAGATTTCAGGCGGCGTTCGACGCGGGGAACCCGGCGGCGATCCCTCTCGTCCGCCACGGTTCCCCCGACCCCGATGTCCCCCCCGGGCCGACGGGCGGGGGCGGGTGGGGCGGGCGTGGCGCTGGACGCGGGCGGCGGGGGAGCGATTACGGCTCGCCCCGCCGTCCGGCCGGCCGCGCCGGCACGCCCGCCACGATCTGCCGCGGTTCCACCGGCTTGGTGACCACCGCGGCGGCGGCGACGATCGCCTGGTCGCCGACGTGCGCCATGATCACGGCCCGGTCGCCGACCCACACGTCCCGGCCGATCGTCACCCGCGGCCATTCGCCCGGTTGCTCCCGGACGGGGAGGTCCAGCCGGGCGGCGCCGTGTTGGCGGGAACCGTTCATCACACTCACCGCCGAGCCCAGCAGCGCGTCGTCGCCGACGTCCACCGCCCCCAGCACGCTGTACGGGCCGATGTAGCAGTGCGTTCCCAAGGTCGTGTCCGGCGAGGTGAGCAGGGCGCCGAAACCGACATGCACGTCGGTCCCGCAGCGGCGGATGGTGAGCCGGAAGAAGGCCCGCCGCAAAGTGACGCCCGTGAGTCCCGGCAGCAGGGCGAACGCCTGGGCGAGGCCGGGAAAGGCCCGATCCGCCCCGAGCAGCGCCGCCGACAGCCGGTACGCCGCCCACGCCGGAGCGACGCAGGCGAGGGCGACCAGATCCGCCGCCCGCTTCGAGGTCGTTCGCGCAGCGCTCATCCGTCCGCCGGGCCGGGCGCGGCGGCGAACAGATCGTGGGCCTGCCCGACCAGCGCCGGCCAGTCGAACAAACGTTCCACCCGCGCCCGGCCAGCGGCGCCCAGCGCGGCGCGGCGGGCGGGGTCGGTCAGCAGGGCGATGACGGCCTCCGCCACCGCGGCCGGATTGTCGCCGTCCACCCGCACGCCGGTGACGCCGCCTTCGATCGCCTCCCCCGTGCCGCCGGCAGTCCCGCAGAGCGTGGCCCTCCCGCACGCCGCGGCTTCCAACAGCACGATGCCGAACCCCTCGGTGTCGGTTCCCACATCCCGGTTCGGCAGGGCGAACAGGTCGCACTGGCGATGTGCGGACAGCATCTCGTCCTCCCCCGCCGCCCCGTGGAATCGGACCGCGTCCGCCACCCCCTCCGCCTCGGCGAGCGCCCGAAGTTCCCCCTCGATGGCGCCCCCGCCCACCACGGCGTACAGCGCCTCGGGCACGGCCTGTCGAACGGCGGGCAACGCGCGAATGAGCGTGTCCTGCCCCTTGCGGGCCTGCAACCGGCCGACCGTCAGGATCACCGGTCGATCGCCCCAACCCAGCCTCTGCCGCGCAACCGCGTCCCGGGGCGAAGGGGTGAACCGGGAAGCGTCGACGCCGGGGTGCAGCACGCAAACCTTCCCCGGCGGCAACCCCCAATCGTCCGTCAACAGGCCCGCGGTGTTGTGGGTATTGGCGACCACCCGCACCGCCCGCCGGAAGGTCAGGCCGGCGAGGGCGTTCAACTCCCGGCCCAACGCGGCGCCCCGCACCTCCTCGCCGTGTGCATACACCGTCAACGGGAGTTTGAGCCGGCTCGCCAGCGCCGCCCCCAACAGTCCCTCCGGCAGCACGCAACCGGCGTGGATCGCGGCCGGTCCGCGGCGGCGGGCGATCCGCCGCAGGGCCCGATGGCACCGGAGGTGCGCCAGCGCGTCCCTCGGCCGCAGCAGGCCGGTCCCGGGCGCCGGGAACGACACCCGCTCGACCGGCGCCGCGGAGGCGGCGTCGTGGGCGGCGTCGGCCGCCGCGTCGCCCGACGGGCCGGCGACGACGACCGCGCCGCCCAGGCGGGTGTAGAGGTCGTGGAACCACCGCCCGCTCCCGCCGTGTCGCGGCGGGTAGACCGCCGTCAGCAGCAGGACGAGACCGGCGGGCGGGGCGGAGGCTCGGCCCGTCATGCGGGCGAACCGGCGGGGGCGGCGGGGGCGTCGGGATCGGCGGGGGCGTCGGGTTCCCGATCAGCCGCGTCCGCCGCGTCGAGAGCTTCCCGGCGCAGGTGTCGCCGAATCACCAGCGCCGTGGCGCAGCCCAGCGCGCCGAGGCCGTAGGGCGTTTCGATCAACGGCGACGTCGCGAACATCCCGCTGACGAAGTATCCCACGAAACCGCACAGGTAGGCGAGCGTACACACCCGCGCCCACGACGGCAGCGTCCGCCGGCCGCGGATCCAAATTCGCAGCAGCGCCAACCAGGGGGCGGCGAAGAAGGTGTAGTACGCGATCGTCGCCGGAACCCCGGACCCGGTCGAAATATCGAATACGATATTGTGCAGGCTCTTGTTGTTCCCGGCCAGCCCGCCCGGATAATAGCTCGGCACCAGCCGCCGCCCCGCGTTCGGGCCGACGCCCAGCAGCGGGTAGTCCAACGTGATCCCCAGCCCCGCTTCCCAGAGCTTGAAGCGGCTGTCGGCCGACGAGTCCAGGTTCTCCCCGGTCTCGAACGAGGAGGAAAACTCCTTGGTGACGCTCGGCCCGGCCAGCAGCGCCCCGACCGCGAGGATCCCCGCCGCGGTCAGCAGGGAGTATTTCGTCTTGGGGACGAGCAGGAAGCAGACGCCCCCCATCACGATTCCTCCCACCATCGCGCCGCGGCTGGCGAGCAACATGATCTCATGCATTTGCAGCGCGAAGATCGCCCCCGCGAGCGCGGCGCTGCCATGTCTTCGAACCGGCGACCAGCAGCGCCAGGCTGCACCCGGCGGCCGGCATGGTCAGCATGGAATAAATATTGTTGTCCTGATACGCCCACCCGCGGATCGCATACAGGGCGACTCCGGTGCGGAAATAATCCTCGTTAATCCGCAGCGCGTTGTACCCCTGTGCGATCACAAACACCCACACCAGCGCCGTCAACTTGCCGGGGCGGTCCAACAGGACGACGCCCGCGACAGCCATCACGACGATCTTCCACATATAGGACAGAAACCATTCGGAGTCGCCCGCGTTCACGCTCGCCAGCGAACTGCCGTACGAGAGAGCTAAATACAGGCCGAGCCCGCCGCAGGCGACCAGCGGCGCCCCCGTCAATTTATTCCCCCGCAGCCCGTTGATCAGAAACCCCAGCAGGCAGCAGATCGCGAGGTACTTTTGAAACCCCGCGTCCCGGTCCAGCGCCCACCGCCAATTATACGTCGGCACCAGCGTGCTGAACCCGTAATACCCCAGCAGCGCCCAGTGCGGCCGGAACAGCCCGACCCCGCAGCACAGGGCGAGCAGGGCGTAAATGACGACGGCGCCCAGCACGGCGGCGGCTCGTTTCGGCGGAACGTCGGGAAAAAGCGGCCGGCGGGGGCCGGATCAAGAGCGGACGGCCAGCGCCCGCAGCACGGGACCGGGCAGGGCCGCGGCGACCCCGTATTTCAACCGATCCGCCGCGGACAACTCGCCCGGCCGAGCCGACCGCAGCACCCCGCGGGCGGCGGGGCCGTCGCCGGCCCGCAGCGTATGGTACACCGCCGCCAGCCGCCGCGCACCCCGCACCCGCCGCACCGCCGCCGCTTCCTCGTCAGTCAGCGGCGGTCGGCGGGCGGAAGGTTCTTTCAGCAGGTCGTCCAGCACGAGCAGGTCGTTCCGCATCAGCTTGGCGACGTTCCCCGTCAGGTTGTCCCCGCTGGCGTACATCGTCACCAGCGGCTCGTCCACGGCGACGAACCGGTGAGCCAAAATCAGATTCAGCCAGACCGCCCAGTCCTCGCTGCCCCAGACGTGCTCCGGGAAGTGCAGCCCCGGCAACCCCCGCCGCACCAGCACGGCGCTGGTGATCACCCGACACCGGTCCAGCATCCCGATAAAATGCGATCGGTCGAAGGCGAACAGACCGTCCCCGACCGGTGCCCCCGCGTCCCGCACCCCGCCCAGTGCGAACCGCGAGGGCATCCGCGTCGCTCCCGGAGCCTCCGCCGACCCGGCCAGCGTCCGCGTGTCGCAGAACACCAGGTCCGCGTCCGGCACGGCCGCGGCGGCGGCGAGTTGGCGTTCCAGCTTGTCCGGCGCCCACACGTCGTCGCTGTCGAGAAACGCCACCCACTCCCCCCGGCACTCGGTCAGCCCCCGATTCTGCGCCGCCGCGGCCCCCCGGTTTGCCTGTCGAATCACCCGCACCGGGTCGTCGAACGACTCCGCCACGGCCGCCGACCCATCCGTACTGCCGTCGTCCACGATGACGATCTCATCCGGAGGGGCAGTTTGTTCGAGCACGCTCCGCACCGCCGCCGGCAGTTGGCCGGACCGGTTATAGCATGGGATAAGAACGGCAATCATTATTTAGCTGCCCGGTCACGTTCTGCCCTGCCTGCGATCGTCGCCTCCCAAAGCATTCCACCCCGAACACAAACCCCTGACAGATTCCGGTAGGCGGCCGTCGGCTGTCGGGTGACCGCCGCGGCAAGTAACCCTGCTGCGAAGCCGGCGAAGTCTTTTAGAATCCACCCTGGAACGCCGGCCACCGTACGTCCTGGAGCCACCATTCCGGCCCGGACTTCGGTCCGGCCGCTATTCACGAGATACGGAACTAGATACTTAAGTCGGAAGCGGGCCGGGTCGACCCAGTGTCGGACTACCGCCCCGAGAGCCCACCGTCCGCAGTAACCTTGGGCACACATCCTGCGAAACAGGTCGTGCTCCTCGCCACCGACGGTAGATTTTCCGGTATGGCCGAGACGTGAATCGAATCCCAGCGGCTGAGCGATTGAGGTGCGGACAGCGAAGTTAGCTCCCACCGGCAGCCGGTCGGCTATATTGATCGGCACCCTTGGATCGCCGGCATCGAGCCCGCAGAAGCCGTTGCGAACTGCTGGAACACCTGCCGCCAGTGCCGCCGATGGTTTCTTCGGGAACCATGGCACAACCCCGCCGCCAAGAAATCCCACTTCAGGCTCTGCTGAACTGATCGCTCCCAGCCAAGCCTGAAGGTACCCCTGTTCAAACTGCACATCGTCGTCAGCGAACAGAACCCATTGCCCCCCTCCCTTGGCCGCTTCGGCCAAAGCACAGTTGCGGGCGTGCGAGAGACCTTGTTGCAGTTCAACAGTCCGCCGAAGAGGCAAATGCCGGGCGAAGTGCGCGGCTACCGCCGGCGTTTCATCGGAACTGTTATTGTCGATGACTATCACGGTCCAAGCGGACGGAAATACCTGTCCGCAAAGACTGTCCAGAGTTTCGGCTAGAAGCCCGCACCTGTTCCAAGTACAGATCGCGAGAAGGACGGGGCTATTTTCCACAGTTGTCCTCCGCTGTCACGCAAGGTGGCGAAATCAACCCACATACAGCGAGCGAATAGCGTGCGAATGATCTGAGCCCCCAGACGCTCAGCCCGTGTACGAAACTAGCAATCGACTGCCGAAACGCAGCATGGGCCTCGCCAGCCCGCTCCCAATACTCCTGTGCGGCCAGCAGACGGGCCACATGAGCGGATTGTCGTAGCCGGCGACGGTGGCTGACTGGCAGGGCGGGGTGATTCTTTAACCATTGCTCTGCCATTTCAGCTTCGCTCACCTGCTTGAGCGGGTTCGGTGTCGAGCAAATGCTCCCCTCCCTCATCAGGTATACGGCACCGGGTTGCGGGTCGAACAGGATCGCCCCCGCTGTGGCCAGTCTAACCAACAAGTCCCATTCCTCACCCCAATGAAACCGCTCCTCGAACCCTCCGATCTCCAAGAAGACTGACCGAGGGATTGTGAAGGCGATTGTGGCGAACGGGATCTTAACTGTCAGGTCCGCCGCGAGTGAAGCGGGGAGTGCTCCCTCCCATCCGCCGCCGGGGGCTTGGTTTACAAGGAATTCGTCCGCCCCCTCTTGCCGGACAATATGGGGGCTGCCGCAACAGACCGCCCCCCCATGAGTCCGAAGCCGAGCGGCGTGTCCTTGCAGCCGGGTCGGCAGGTAGACGTCGTCCGCGTCGAGGAAGGCAAGAAAATCCCCTCGGGCCACTTTTGCACCGAGGTTGCGGGCCGCGCCGGCGTACCGCGATATTTCAGATCGCACCACCGTCAGCGGCCACCGCCCTTCGCCAAGGTCTGGAAGCGGGACAGTGGAACCGTCATCAGAGATGACGATCTTGATACCGCCCGGGTCTGCTGCCTCATCCCATTGTTGATCCCATACGCTCTCGACGCTCCGCTTCAGCAGATTTCCTTCGTTGTGATACGGGATCACGACAGAAACGACCGGGGTCCGTCCGCCAGGGGCAACATTCTTTGCGGCGGCTGGCGATACGTAGGCGCCTGTGGGGCGATCTACCATCGACATTCCCGTCCGAACGCGGCCGTCGCCGCAAAGCGCCAAGAAGTAAGATCGGCCGGCTCGTGGACGCAGGAAAGCGTCGCGTGTTTGAAAGCCGTCATTCGGTAGCCGGCAGTGGAAGCCATCGCTGCCCAACGGCGGTGATTGAGTCCGGCAGTACGGACGCTGACGCCAGCCGGCGACGGGGGGACTACATCCAAGCCACGCCGATGTCGTGCTGCGGCGACAACAGAAGCCAGCCGCCTCTCCTGCTCCTCGAACCTCTCGTGACAGACACTTAGCACATGCTGCCGGTAGTCTAACAGAAAGTCCTCGACATTTGCTAAGTGTCCGACCTCGGCCAGTCGCAGGAATAGGTCATGATCCTCGGATGGGAATGAGTCAGGAGTATACCCACCGGCCGAGCGGACTGCGGCAGTCCTCATCATACTGGCGCCCTGCACAATCGGCCAACCGCCGGTAAGCAATTCTGCATCGATTGCATCATGCCCGAACGTCGTTCCCGCGTGTTCGCAAATCGGCCAGCCTGCCGCATCGATCAGCAACACGCGCGCACCAGCCGCCACAACTTCCGGGTGGTCGTCGAGGAAGCTGACCTGTGATCGAAGGCGGTTGGGCCGGCTGATGTCGTCCGCATCCATCCAAGCGATCAGCGGGGCGCGAGCCATTCGGAGCAATTCGGTCCGGGTGAAGCACACGCCTCGATTTTTGCGAGCGATAAGCCGCACCCGCGCGTCCGCGGCGGCGAACCGCGCCAGCAGCTCGGCTGATCGGTCGGTGCTCCCGTCGTCGATCGCGATCATCTCCCAATTGTCAAAGGTCTGAGTCACGACTGATGTGACCGCTCGTGAAAGATACCGCTCCGCATTGTGGACCGGCATCAAAACCGAAACCGCCGGCCCGTTCCTCGAAGCAACTGCGAACGCCTCCTGCCCCGAGGAACCGTTCTTCGCCCTGCCGCCAGCCCCTCCCTCGACCGATCGGGATAATTTGGAGAGACATCTTGCGGCCTTCGAACCTAGCAGCGGCAACGATCTCGGGATCTGCGACAATCCGATCCCAAGCCGTAGAGCGGCGGGTAACCGAGACCGCTCCGCCGACTCTAACGAATCGACCGCCCAGGATAAGCGTTTTATGAAGCTGATTCGCGGCAGGTGGCGGGCCGCAAGTCGGAAAATCTGTCGTGCCAGTCGACGATCCCCTTCAAGCAACAGCCGAACGTAAATCCCGGCCCATTCCTCCAGCAACCGCCCGCGGAAAATTCGCGCCGCCGTCTCGGCTCCGTCTCCCGACAAGCCGGGCAGCACTCGCTCTCCCGCTAAACGAGCCCACGCCGTTTGTCTCCACCGGCCGAACGACTCCGTTAGCCCTCCAGAACCGGGCTGATAATACGAGGTCACGTGCCGCGTCCGCGCCGCCGGTCCAAGAGCAGCGATCCGCAACTGCAAATCGTAATCGTTCGCCAACCGCGGGAACGGTCGCCGGGAAACGGTCCGGACTGCCGCCTCCCGGCGGACGATCAGATTCATCGCGTCCGCGAACGGGCGGCAATTATGAAGCATCGTCAGATAAGGAGCGTCGATTACCTCCCAGTCCACGGCCTCTCCTCCCAGCTCTCCCGGCTCACCCGGGCAACGATCCAAGGTTGCGGTCGCTCCGCCGGCCATCAGGCACTGCGGATACTTCAGAAGCCCGTCCCGAAGGAACTTGAGCTTCCAAGGCGGGGGCCGATCGTCAGCGTCGTTGAACAAAATGTAATCGCCTTTGGCTGCCAAGATACCCGCCGCCCGGGCGGCCCCCGCCCCCGCGTTCGCCTGCCGCAATACCCGCACCAGGTCGCCGTAGCTCTTGGCGATCGCGACGGAGTCGTCGGTCGAGCCGTCGTCGATCACCAGCACCTCCAACGGCGGGTGCGTCTGGGCCAGCGCGCTGTCCAGCGTCTCCCGCAAAAACGGGGCTGCGTTGTAGCAGGGGATGACGACGGAAACGGTCGGGGGGCCGGTCATCTTCTTTCTCCCTTCCGCGAAACGCCGGCCGTTTCGCCGTTACGGGCGAGCCGCCATCCGTGGGCGGTGCCGCGCAGCACCTCAAACCGCCGTCGCTGCTCGAAGCGGTCGCTGTTAACGGGCAATAACGCGGACGCCGCCGCGACGACCGCGGCGGTCGCCAGCTGCGGGAGCACGAACCGCGGATAGCCTAACAGCCAGGGGACGTCGGGCGGCTGGGCCGACCGCTGAGATTGAAGTGTATTCTTATAAGTTCTCCGCAGGGTCCACCGCGGCGAACACCGCTCCGCGGGCACCCAGTGCCAGACCCGGGCGTCCGGCAGATAACGGCCGCCGAACCCTGCCGCCAAGAGCCGCCGCATCATGTCCGTCTCCTGACCGGTCGCGCCGCTGGGGGAGCCGGGGCCGACGTTCCGATCGAACCCGCCCAGAGTGTTCAGGTCCGCCGCGAACGCCGCCCAGTTGAACCCCATCGCGTCCGGCCGGTCGATCGCTTCGCCGCCGGCCCAGGTCCACCCCTTCGCGGACGGCGGCAAGTACTTCAGCAGCCAAACTAGCGGTTCGCTCTCGTAATCCACCGCCGTCGGCCCGGCGAACCAGTGGCCGGGGCCGTGGGCCTGCGCGGCGGCGGCGTAGGCGGTGAGGACGGCCGGGCTCAGCCGCACGTCGTCGTCGAAGAACACGATCAGGCCGTCGCCCCCCGGCTCGTCACGCAGGTCCTCCAGCACGCGGTTGATGGTCGCGCTTTTGTTGCCCTGCTCGTGGTACAGGTAGCGGACCTTCAGTCGGGCGTCGGCGGCGCGGCAGGCGGCTTCGGCCCCGTGTTTGCCGCCGTTCTCCGCCACCACGCAGCCGGCGTAGCCGCGCGGCAGGTCGCACTGGGCCAGCGAGTCCAGCGTCCGCACCAACAGGTCCGGCCGCCCGTGCGTGGGGATGACCACGGTGAGAGGGGTCGTCACGTCGCGGCCCCTGCGAGTGCGGGTTTGGGTCTGGAAGGAGACGAGGGTAACGCAGAATCCAAATCTTCCAAATGCGGCGGGACGCGCGGCGGCGCCGGCCCGTCCCCCGCGGCGTGCCGCAGGATTGCCCACAGCCGGTCGATGCTGTGTGCGGTCGAGAACCGCCCCCGCACGCGGCGCCCCGCCGTCTCGCCCATCGCTCCCGCCGCGGCCGGGTCGTCGAGCACGTCCCGCATCGCCGCCGCCATGCCCGGCACGTCCCGTTCGTCGCACAGCAGCCCGGTCTCCCCGTCGAGCACCACGTCCGGGATCCCCGCGTGCCGGGTGGCGACGACCGGCAGGCCGGTCGCCCCGGCTTCCAGCACGGCGACCGGGGTGCCCTCGCAGTCGCCGTCGGCGGCTTCCACGCTGTGCTGCACGAAGGCCCGGGCGGATCGCATCTCCCGCGCCACCGCCTCGTGCGGCTGCGCACCGAGGAACGTCACCGCCCCGCCCACGCCCAGCCCCGTCGCCAGGTCCCGGCAGACGCCCAGCAGCGGGCCGTCGCCGATCATCCGCAGCCGGGCGTCGGGGCGGTCCTTGAACGCCTCGGCGAACGCCGCGATCGTCAGGTGCGGGGCCTTCTTCTCCACGAACCGGCCGACCGCCAGCAGGGTCGGCCCCGCCGCCGCCGGGTCGGCCCCGCCGAACCGGTCGCCGTCCACGCCGTAGTAGTTCAGGAAGAGTTTTTCCTCCGGGCACCCCAGCGAAACCAACTGTCGCCGCATCGCCCGCGAGACCGCGACCACCGCCGCGGCTTGGGCGAACATCGGCCGGTAGCGGGCGCCGAACCGTTCCAGCACGCTGCGGCGGGTGGCGTCGTGGCCGTGAAAATGCACGACCAGCGGCACTCCCTCCAGCCGGCAGGCCTCCGCGACGCCCGCCCCCACGATGCCGTACTCCGCCAACACCAAATCGGCGGCGTGGTCGCGGATCGCCGCCCGGTAGCCGCGCGTCAGTTCGTACTCCCACGGCAGCCCCCGGGCGGCCCGGTGCAGTTTGCGGACGGCTTTGCGGACGACCCCGCCGGCCAGCACGGCCCCGTCGGCGGTGCGGGGCGACTCGGCGACCGTCTGCGACAGCGGATGCCACGCCACCACCCGCGTCTCCGCCGGCAACCGCTCCGCATGGGCGCGCAGGAACGTCTCGGACAACCCATCCAGGTTCGGCTGGGCGATGAGGAGGCGGATGTCCGACCGCCCTCTCGAACCATGACCTAGATGCTGATGCATCCCCCGACCTTCTGCGGATAAAAGCCGACGAGTTCCTCAAGCTTTGCACTCTGGCCGGCAGGCAACATCTGCGTATTCCGCGCTGAAGCACGCTGCCTATTGACGCGATGGAGGCCACGATCTGAGGAAAGGACTTGACCTAAGCGATCTTCGTCAACCGGAACGCCTAAGTGGTTCAGAACTCTGCGGATCGCCTCCTGCTCACTCCGTACCAGATCGGAGTGGTCGAGGAAAAGCACGGTGTCCAACTGCCGCTCAAGCCGAACCTCGTGCCACCCGACAAGGAAATGTACGAACCAAGGAGCCACATAATCCACAACGAACTGTGTCTGCCGCGCTGACGCCCAACTATCAAAGACGACTGGCACCCTCACAAACGGCCAGGATTTGTGTTCCTGAAGAAGATGATCCCTGAACGAGAGTACGACTTCGGTGAGACGACGGGTGGTCACGACCACGTTGGCTTTCGACGCCCGCAGGAACTCGATATTACCTGACGTGGCAAGTGTATGCTGGTGAACCGACAACCTATAGAGCCCAGAATCTGCGGCAGCCGGACGGTAGATGTCGAACTCGCAGCGTCCCCGGCAGTCATGAAGATGCCTGTACGTCCAGCCGAGATACTCCGAAACCTTTTTGAACAAAAACGTGCCGCCGGACTTCGGAAGAGCGGCACCGAACAGGAACCCGTCGGACGCAGCCCGACCTTCCCTGCTGCGGAACACCTCCTGTTCACGCTCTCGAAGAAGCCCCTCAACTCCGACATCCTGCACCACTCGCCGGCCGACAGCCCGAGTTAAACGGGTCGGCAGAAACGTGTACGCGACATCCCTCCACCCGGTCATAATGAGATGTTCCATTCTCCCGGCGCGGCGAACTGCGCCTGCCGCGGTGAAGTACACCGACCGACTCCGTCCGCAGGAACTTCACTCACCGTGAACCGCAGGCACGACTCAACGCACTCAACATCTCCAAGACCCTTCGCATGCACTGCCAGATCAACAACGTACTCCCCCGGCAAAAGAACGTTCGGGGCGAAAGAATAGCTTATGGTCGTCCGCCCCTGACCAGCTCGGAACAGTGGGATATTCTCGCTGCGCGAGTTTACAGCTGCCAATAGGGTACCCGTAGCGCGACGCAGCCGAATTGCCGCTGCCGCTGCGGGTGGTGGTCGATCCATGCCGCACTCCCACGTCGCAGAGATGCAAAACGGTTCGCCATAACGCACGACTACGTCATCCGTCACACCGCCACAACCGACGACGGCTTCTCTAAGTTTAACGACTTCAGCCGGACCCGATCTCTAGCGAGATATCTACCACCAGAATTCCTGCACAAGCTAGCGCTGTAAGCTTCCGCAACCTCTTCGGTCGGGCCGACAGCAGCTAGCCGCCCAGACTCGAGGAAGACAGCTTCTGTCGTCAACTCCTGAACAGCCGCCATATTATGACTCACGAACAACACCGTCCTTCCCTCCCCCGCCACGTCTTTCATCTTGCCGAGGCACTTGCGTTGGAACTCGGCGTCGCCGACGGCGAGGACTTCGTCGATAATCAGGATCTCCGGTTCCAGGTGAGCCGCGACGGCGAAGGCTAGGCGGACCTTCATGCCGCTGGAGTACTTTTTGATGGGGGTGTCGAGGAACTTTTCGACGCCGCTGAAGGCGGCGATCTCGTCGAACTTGGCGTCGATCTCCCGCTTGGTCATGCCGAGGATCGTGCCGTTCATGTACACGTTGTCCCGGCCGGACAGGTCCGGGTGGAAGCCGGTGCCGACCTCCAGCAGGCTGCTCACCCGGCCGCGGATGCGGGCGTGGCCGGTGGTGGGCTCCGTGATCCGGGACAGGATCTTCAAGAGCGTGCTTTTGCCGGCGCCGTTGCGGCCGATCACGCCGACCACCTCGCCGGGCTGCACCTCAAAACTCACGTCCTTCAGCGCCCAGACGATGTCGTCCGCGTCCTGGGCGTTGGCGGTGTTCAGCCGGCGGAGCTTGGACAGGTTCCGCACCGGGGCCTTCAGGAACTGCGCGGCCTGGCCCAGCAGCGTGTCCGGGGCCTCCTCTTCGAGGCCGATCCGGTACGCCTTGCCGAGGTTCTCGACGCTGATGGCGGGGCGGGTCACGGGGCGGGCGGGGAACGCGGGGGCGGGTCTGGGGGGGGAAGCGGCAAGCGGGCGCCGAGGGGGTCGGCCGGGGGCGGGAACGGTACCGTCGGGGTCAGGCCACGTCTGCGAAGATTCGCTCGCGGCGGCGGAAAAACATCATGCCGGACAATAATAAGCACGCCGCCACCACGGCCCCGACGGCGATATCCCGCCACGGCATCTCCGGTTGGCCCAGCAGGGCCGCCCGGAACCCGCCGATCACGCCGACCATCGGGTTCAGACTGTATGCGAAGCGGTAGGCGTCCGGCACCTCGTCCGCCCGGTAGATGACCGGGGAGGCGTACATGGCAAGCTGCATCAGGAAGGGGGCGGCGTGGTTCACGTCGCGGTACTGCACCGCCAACGCGGTCAGCCAGCAGGCCAGCCCGGCGGCGGTCGCCATCATGATGAGGATCAGGGCGGGCAGCATCAACGCCCCGACGCCGGGCCAGTAGCCGCCGATCGCCAACGCCGCCGCCATCAGGACGAAGGCGATGGCGAAGTCCACCAGGTTCGCCAGCACCACGCTGAACGGCATCACCAGCCGGGGGAAATAAACTTTGGAGATGAGGTTCGAGTTGGACACCAAACTCGCCGCCCCCGCGGTGACGCTGCCGGTGAAATAGGTCCAGGGGACCATCGCCGCGAAGCTGAACAGGGCGTAGGGGACCGTGCCGCTGTCGATATCCGCCAGCCGGCCGAACACGATCGTGAAGGTGGCGACGGTCGCGAGCGGCTTGGCGATCGCCCAGCCGACGCCCAGGGCGCTTTGGGCGTACTGGGCTTTGATGTTTCGCCAGACGAGGAACCGGAACAGGTCGCGGTAGGCGACGAGTTCCCGCCAGTCCACCACCCGCCAACCGGTGGTCGGGCGGATGTGCACCTCCCGCGCGGCGGGCCCCACGGCGGGCCCCACGGCCGGCCCGGCCGCCGGACCGACCGCCGGGCTCGGTTCCGGGGCGGGCGCCGGCGCCGGGGGCGGGGCGGGGGGGGGATCGGCGAGGGCGGGTCCGCTCACGGGGCGTCCTGGGGGGCGTTCGGCGAAGCGGCGGACGCGGGGGAAACGACGGCGGCGGGACGGACGGTGATTCGCAGCGACGAGACCGCCGCCGGGCCGCCGGCCTCGGGCGTCGCGGCGACCGTCAACCGGTTCTCGCCGGGCGTGAGCCGCAGGGCGGCCCGTCCCCGAGCGTCAAGAATCACGGGTTCGCCGACCACCGGTTCGCCGATCACGGGTTCGCCGGCACTCTGGGCGGCGATCCGGCTCCCGTCGCGGGGCCGCGTCGTCCACTGTACGGTCAACGCGAGGCCCGGGGAAGGCTCCGAGCCGGCCCGTGGGGAGATTTCCCAGCCCTCGCACCAGACGCCGCGGGTTGGAGCGTACAGGCGGTCCGTCGCGGCGGGGGTGAGCCGGTCCCCCTCCGGGCAGACCGGCGGGAGGGCGTCCGGCGGGCCGTCCCACAGGACGTACTGCCGCACGGCGTCGGGGTGTCCGGGGGGGTGGTCGACCGTGAGAAAATCGTTCCGGGCCCTGTAGAAGACCGTGCGGAACAGCCAGAGCAGCGACCGCCGACCGGCCGCATCCCGGTCGTACCGGAGGTGCGAGGCCCGCAGCGCAGCGCCGGCGTCGCCGAGGGTGACGGCCTCGATCCCGGTTTCCCGCCGAACCACGGCGGCGTCACGGGAGTCGAGCCCGCGGGCGGCGAGGTCGACGGCGGCCCTGTGCAGATCGCGGGCGGACAGCCACGCGCCGGCGTCCGCGGACGGCCAGTCCGCCGCCCGACGGTAGGCGAGGTTGAAGTCCGGGTCGAGCAGCACCCAGCGGCGGGCGGCGGGTTCGTAGTACTCCAGCACGGCGTGTTCGAAGGCGGAGCCGTCGGCGCTGATGCCGAGGACGCGGCTGTCGTACCCGACCGCCAGCAGGGCGTGGGCCGCCAGCGTGGCGAAGTGCTGACAGAGCAGCGGCCCCTCCCCCGCCGCCGCAACCAGGCAACCGGCGGGCTCCGGGCCGGGATCATCCGCGGGCACGCCGTGCGGCGCCAATCGGCGGACGGCGTCGCAAAGCGTGAACGGATCGGCCGGGATCCCGCCGCCCAGCGCCGCCTTCAACTCGCGGACGAACGCCTGAAACGCCGCGTGGTCCGTCTCCTCATGAAAAAACGGCAGCGGCCGGAGGATCGACGGCTGGTCCAGTTCGACCGTCACCCCCGCCCCGCCCGGCCACGCGGCGGCGAGCCCCGCCGCCAGCGCCGCCTCGTCGAGCGGCCGGATGATCGGGGGGAGAGCGTCCCCGCCGGCGTCCGCCCCGAGCAGCCGGTAGCCCGCTTCCGCCGCGGACAGCGCCCAAACCCGCCGCGTCGACGGGTCGACCGACAGCGCCGCCCCGCCCACGATCGCCAGACCGAGCAGCAACCCGATCCAAACCCCGCGGCGGCGGCGGGGAGCGGGTTCCCCAGCGACGGTCGCGGACGGCGGGGAGAGCGACGACCTGGTCACGACCGGCTCCCCGATTGACGGGCCGGCGGCGTCTGGCGGGCCGGCGGCGTCTGGCGGGCCGGCGGCGGGTCCAACAGCCCGAACAGCGGGGCGACGCAGCGGGTCCAGTCATGATGCTCCTCCACATAGCTCCGGCCGGCGGCGGCGAGGGCGGCGCAGCGGGCGGGCGTCTCCAACAGGTCGGTGACCGCGCCCACCCATCCGGCGGGGGTCGCCGTGGTGAGGAGGGCGTCGGCCGCGCCCCGCTGCAGTCCTTCGGCGGCGGCGGGGCTGGCGACGACGGGAACGCCGGCGGCCATCGCTTCAAGCACCTTGTTTTGCAGACCGCGGGCGATCCGCAGCGGCGTCGCCGCGACGTGGGCGGCGGCGAGGTGGGGGCGGACGTCGGGCACGGCGCCGGTGACGGTCACGCCGTCGCGGCCGTGCAGGGCGGACACCGCGGGGGTGGGGCGGCGGCCGACGATCTCGAACGTCGCCTCCGGCCGCACCGCTCTCACCCGCGGCCAGACCTCGCGGGTGAACCAGGTCACGGCGTCGACGTTGGGGCGGTAGTCCATCGCCCCCAGGAACACGATCCGCCCGCCCGCCGGGGGCGGGGGCGGCGGCGGGGTCGCGGGGCGAAAGTACTCCAGGTCCACGCCGTTGGTGACCGCGTGGATCGCCGCCGCCGCCCGTGCATCGCCCGCAGCCGTCAGTTCGCGGCGGCCGAGGTCCGCCTCGGCGTCGGTGACGAAGGTGGCGGCGTCGACGCGGGCCAGCAGGCCCCGCTCCGCCGCCCGCAGCCGCTTCGCCTCGGTGCGGTACAGCAGCTTCGCGGCCAGACCGGACGGCGTGGGGCCGCAGGCGGCGGCGTAGTCGGACCATTTCAGGCTGTCGAGGTCCACGAAATCCACCACCGCCCGCACCCCCGCCAGTTCCGGCAGGTTGAGGAATCCCCCGAGGCCGCCGCTGGACAGCAGCACGGCGTCCGGCCGCCGCGCCGCCGCGGCGGCACGCACGGCGTCGGCGAATCGCCCGGAAGAGAACGCCCCCTCCGTGGCCGATCGCCCGCTGAGCAAGCCGAAGGCCGCCCCGGCATTGCGGGCGAAGCGGCCCGTGCGGACGACCCGCAGCGACGTGCTATGCGTTTCCAACTCCGCCCGGCGTTCCGGCTCGACGGGCTCGTCGGCGAACGTGACGACGGACACGTCGCACCGCGTGTGCAGCGTGCGGAGGATGTGGAACGCCCGGATCCGATCCCCCTTGTCCGGCGGATACGGGAACCGGTGCACGAGGTACAGCACATGCGGCCGCCTCGCCCCGGACGGGGCGGTCACCCCGGCGACGGCCGCTGCACGGGAGGCGGGACCGGCCGGAACGCCCGCGGCGGCGGGGAGATTCTGGATTAACATGCCCCCGCCGTCACGGAAGTTGCGGGCACGGACGACGCGGTCACGGACGGCGCGGTCACGGACGGCGCGGGCACGGACGACGCGGGCACGGACGACGCGGGCACGGCGGCGGCCACCAGTTCGCCCAGCGTGCCGAACGGAAACCGGCCGAGCAGGCGGTCCAGCCGGGCCTCGGTCTTCGCCAAGTTCAGGTAGTGGCGGAACCGGTTCGCCCGGGAGCCCGGCAGGCGGGGCTGGCCGGGGTCAAGCTCCCAGGGGTGGACGTAGAACACGAGCGGGCGGCCGAGGCCGTGCACCACCCGCCGATGCATCGCCGCGGTGGCGGCCTCCGGGAGGGCGCGAAAATAGCCCCCGCCGGCGGCCGGCAGGTTCACGCCGCGGCGGGCCGTGCCGACCCGCAACACCGTCGGCGGGGCCTCCCAGATCGCGGCGCCCGCGGGGGTTTGCAGGCGGTGGATCGACTCCGGGGCGTCCGGCACGCCGTACCGCCCGCGGCGGACCGGGAACACGCTGCTGTCGATCGTGAACCCCTCTTCGACCAGCACGTCCAGCGCCCACCGCGACCGGTTCGTGATCGAGAACGACGGGGCCCGGTAGCAGGTCGGCCGGCCGCCGCCGGCGGCGCCGATCGCCTCCACGCTGCGGCGCAGATCCTCCCGGAACTCCGCGGGAGTCTGATCGTATACCAGCCGGTGCCAGTAGCCGTGACTGCCGATCTCGTGCCCGGCCGCGGCGATCTCGGCCACCAACTGCGGGCAGCGGTCCGCCACCCAGCCGAGGATGAAGAACGTGCCGACCGCCGACCGCCGGCGGAGCAGATTCAATACCCGCCGGGTGCTTTCGACGACCCGCAGTTCATATCCGTCCCAGGTCGAGGAGCAGATCCGATCCGCGAACCCGCTGACCTGAAAATAATCCTCCACGTCCACGGTAAACGCCGATCGCGGCCCTCCCGAGGGTCGCGCGGCGTCGTCAGCGGCGATCGGCTGCGGCCGGGCGATCTTCGGGAGGTGGGTCGGGGAGGAAGCGGTCGGGTGATGCGGCAGCGGCTGAGAGCCGTGGAAATTAGAGCCGGGACACGGTCGCTTCCACGCTGGCCGGATGCACCTTCCCGCCGGGCTGCGTTTTCTGCTTCACGTCGACATGCCGGGGGGCGAACTCCTTGCGGGGATCGCTGCCGACCGCCGCGAGGGCGCACGGCAGGCTGTGGGGGGCGGTGTACCGACGGGCCGTTTCGACGACCGATTCGATGCTCGGCAACCGGCAGGGGGCGCCGAACGCCTGGTGCACGGACCGGATCGGCAGCCGCGTCCGGGCGGTTTGATAGACGGTGCGACTGGTGGACCCGCAGGCCTGCACGACCTCGCGGAACAGCAGCCGCAACGTGCCGACGGACACCTGGAAGTCCAGCGGCAACCCCATGTGCTCGATATAATACACGTCGTGGGCGACCTTGGCGATCACGTCGTCGATCGTCTGATCCGGCGGCAGGCGAAGCTGGGCCAAACCGGTCACGCCCGGCTTGACCTTCAACCGCAACTCGTAGCCCGGCACCTGTTTGACCAGTTCGTCCACGAACACCGGACGCTCCGGCCGGGGGCCGATCAGCGTCATGTCGCCCCGCAGCACGTTCCAGATCTGCGGGAATTCGTCGATGTGGGAAGCCCGGAGGAACCGGCCGATCCGCGTGATCCGGGGGTCGTTCTCGCCGGACCACTGGGCCCCGGAGCCGGCCTCGGCGTTCACCCGCATCGAGCGAATCTTAATCATCCGAAACTGCCGCCCGTCCCGGCCGACGCGGGTCTGTCGATAAAACAGCGGCCCCGCCGAATCAAGCCGCACGAACACGGCCGTCACCGCCACCACAAGCCCCAGCGGAACCGCCAGCAGCGTCCCCCCGACAAGATCGAACGCCCGGCGAAGGGCGAGGTACACCCGCGACGGCCGGGAGAGGCCGCGCGCGGCGGGCGGAGCGGCCGGCGACGCGACGGGCGGCAGAGGATTGCTGAGGGGGAGCATGATCGACGTGAACGGGCGGCGGGCGGCGGGGCGGGACAGCGGTGACGCACGGACGGCGTCGGCGGGACGCATTTAGACCGCTGGTTCGGCGGGAGCCGCGAGCGCGGTTCCCAGGCGGGGCAGAAACTTCCTCAAAAACAAAGACGTGCCCGGCAGCGGCGCGGCGCCGGCGCCGGACTCCTCGGACTCCTCGGCCTCCAGCGGGCGATACTCCGTGACGTAGAGCTTGTAAAGGTACGGCTCGCCGGCGAAGGCGACGCGGGGCGACTCCGGCGCCGACCAGCCCGACCCGTCGCCCCACGCCCAATGCGTGCGGATGCGAACCGGGCGGCCGTCCAGCGTCTTCTCGAAGGACGCCGCGGCGAACTCGTCGATCCCCTTCACCTCGCCGGCGGACACGTTCGCCACCGGCGAGCACTGCCGATACCCGGCGCCGCGAAAGCAGACGGTCGGCGGGTGCACCGAGATCGGCCCCTGCGGGCCGGCCAGCAACATCACCTCCACCGGCCCCTCGCCGTTCGGACCGCGGTAGCGGCGGGCGAATCCGCCGCTAGCCTCGGCCATCTCCAATTGCCGGGGGGTCAATTCCAGCGACTCCGAGGCCCAGCCCTCGAACGCCGCCGGCACCGCGTCCAGCCGGTCGGCGGCCGCCGTGAGCACTTCGGGATCGCGAAGGCCGTCCGTCTGCGCCCGGTGGGCGAAGCCGGCGCCCACCAGCAACGCCACGCCCGCCGCGGGGGCGAGTCGGTGCAGCCAGGCGGAGCGGGTGAACAGCGACATGGGGTGAGGCGAAGGTTGGGGGGAGAGCGGTCGGCAGCGGGCAGACCGCTCCTAGGGATCAGAGCGGAAACGCCGTCCCGGCGGGGACGGATCGTCTAGATTTTCGCGGCGGCGGCGGCCCGCGGACGGTTGACCAGGCGAGCCTGCTTCGACTTGGCGTAGGGATATCGACCGGGGGCGTAGCCGTACCGGCCGACCTCGTCGTCCATCCCGATCGCCACCGCCCCGAGGATGGGGACGCCGACGGACTGAAACCGTTCCAACGCGGCGGACACGTTGCGGAGACGGGTGACGCCCCGCCGCACCGCGAGCATCACCCCATCCGCGTGTCCCGCTAAGGACAGCCCGTCGGCGACGGGCAGGATCGGCGGGGAGTCGATAATGACCAGATCGAACCTCGCCCGCAGATCGTCCAGGCAGCGGGCCATCGCGGGAGTGGCAAACCCGGACAGAGCCGTTTCGCACACGTCACCGGCCGGGATGAGCCGCAGTTCAGAGCCGTGCAGCGGAATTTCCACCTCTTCCGGCGACTTTTCGCCCCGCAGAATGTCGGCCAGCCCCGGCCCGTCCTCGCAGCCGAACACCTGGTGGGTCGAGGGTCGGCGCAGGTCGGCGTCGACGAGCACGACCCGCCGCCCGGTCCGGGCGAGGCTGGCGGCAAGGTGACAGGAGAGCGTCGTTTTGCCCTCCGAGGCGACCGCGCTGCTGACCAGCACCACCCGCCCGCCGCCGTCGACGCGGTCGTCGGCCGTCCCGTACGCCTCGTTCTCCAGCTTGTTGAGCAACACCATCCGGGCGGAGTCGACCGACTCCTTCAACGCCTCGTTCCAGTCGCCGCCGCGACGGCGTGACCCCGCCCCGCCCCGCGGCAGGTGGGGCAGCGTGCCGAACAGGTCGATCGACAGATTCCCTTTGATGTCCTGCGTCCGCTGCACGCTGGTGAACAGGAACCCCAACCCGGCGGCGAGCGCCATCGAGAGCCCCACGCCCCCGCCCCCGGCGACCACGGCCATCTTCACGCGTTTCCCGTTGTCGCGCTGTCGCGGCACGGTCGCATCCTCCTGCACGGCCAGCGGCGGCGTCGCGTTGGAGATCTCAAACTCCCGCCGCTCCGCCTCCGTCGCCAGCAGTTCGACCAGCCCCTCTTTCCGGGTCAGTTCCGCCTCGATCCGCCGCAGGCCCACGCTTTCTTCACCGGCCTCGCGCTCCTCGACCTGGTTCTCCTCCAACTGCTGGCGGAGGCTGTCCCGAAAACTCTCCAGCCGGGCGATCGATTCGTTCAATTGCTGATCGCTCAGTTCGCCCCGCCGCTCCCACTCGGCCTGCATCTGCTCGCGGACTCTCGGTCGCAGCGAGACGCGCAGCTGTTCGAGGTCCGCCTGCCGAGCCTCGACCGCCGACCGGGCGGCGGCGAGGGTGGGGCTGGTGGAATCGGCCCCCTTGCTGCGTTCCAGCTTTCGCACATACACCGAGGCGGCGCCGTACGCCTCCTCCGCGGCTTTGTATTCCGGCAGACCCGCAACCAGGGCGGCGAGTTGCTCGTCGGACAGTTCGAACTCGCCGTCGGTGGACTGGCGGTAGGACCGCTTCGCCTCCTCGCGGATCAGTTCCAATTCGGTACGCGTGACCTCGCCCCGCAGCAGGGTGCGGAGTTCCTGCAGGCCGGCGTGGCGCTGCTCCGCCATGATCGTCGAGGCGACGCCGCTGCCGCTGGCTTTGACGAACTCCTTGTACTGCTTTCGCTTCAGGTCCAGCGCGTCCTCGGCGGTGGCGAGCACCTTCCGCAGGTTGTCCAGCTTGCCTTCCCGATCCTCCATGGAGCCGACGACGATCTCGCTCATGTACGCCTCGACGACCCCGTTGACGATGATCGGCAACTCCTCAGGCCGCTCACCGCTGAGGCTCACCTTGATGAATTCCGTGCCGGCGCTGCCGGCCCGCAGGTTCTTTTGCAGCCAGACAACCGGATCCTCCGGCTCGCGGAGCGTTTCGGTATTGGCGACCTCGGGGTTCCTCAGGGCGGCCGTGAGCACCTCCCGGCTGCGGATTCGGCGAATGCCCGTCTCTTTTCGGGTGCCGAACGACGCCTTCGCTTCGTTCGTTTTGAAGGCGACCCGGTCGTCGTAGGACCGCATGTACAACTCCGCCGTCGCTCCGTAGGGCGCCGGGATGTTGATCCACGCGGCGTACGCCCCCGCGGCGCCCAGCGGGAGGCCCACAAACGCGATCACGTACCAGAACCGCTTCATCCCCGCGACGGCCGGGCGCCAGTCAATCTGGAACTGCTCGTCTGCCACGGGCTTCGCGGACGAGGAGCGGGGGGTGCGGGGCGCGGCCATCAAGCGGTGGCTTTGGAGTGGGGCGGGACCCGGCCGGAGCCGGGCGAACGAGGGCCGCCCGGGGGACGGGCGGGCAAGGCGTCAGACGCGGGCGGGGAACCCGGGGCTGAGCGTCGGGGCGGGCACCCGCAGCAGGGCGGGGTCGAACTCCTCAGCCGGGGGAAACACCCGATCGAGAACGGCGAGAAAACACCACAGCAAACCAAGCGCCAAAGGCACCATCAACCACTCGGCGTGGTCGTGGATCATCTCCGCGATCCCTTCCCGGCCGACATAGTAGCAGGCCGCCGTCAAAGCGATGCGAACCACGTTGGAGGCGATCGCGATCGGCACCGCGACGGCCACCATCAGCCCGCGCTGCCAGAGCGGGCGGGACTCGTTGAAGATCGCGGCCGCGGTGGTCAGGGCGAAGAACACCATCAGCATCCGCAGCCCGCTGCATGCTTCCACCACGTCCACGCGGACGTCGGCGCCGGCGAGAATCGTGTTGCCGGACGCCGTCGCCGGGATGCCGCAGACCTGCAACAGGTAGACGGCGGAGGTGGTGGCGGCGGATCGCAGGGGGCCGGCCGCCGCGGTTTCGAGGCGGAACGGCAACGGCAGCATGAACACCAGAAAGGCACAGGCCGGCCAAGCCCACTTGAGCGCCCGCAGACCGCCGGCCGTCCACACCACGCCGAAGGCGCACACCACCAGGGCGAAGTGCTGGGCGAAGTCGAAGAAGATCCGCACCCCGTACCACCGCAGGGCCAACCCCGCCGCGAGCACCGGCAATCCCCACAGGCTCGGCGAGAGGGCCCGCACGGGCTCCTCCTCCGAGGTCGGCTCCCCCGCGGCCTGCTCCGACGGGGGCGACAGCCGCCCCCGGCGGGCCCAGAGGATGCCGACCGCGATCAGCGGCACGAGGAACCCGTGCGAGTACTGCGGATCGGCGTCCCAGCGGGACGCCAGCACCTCCAACGTGCCCCAGAACGTCCAGATCAACCCGAGCGTCAGCAGGATCCCGGACAGGATCGCCGCGAGGGGCAGGCTGCGGTTTGGCGAGGCGGAGGGCAGGGAGGCGGCCGTAGGTCGAGTTTGAGGCGGGGCTGCGATTCTTACACGCCCGGCCCGGAGAACGTTCGTCCCCGAAGACCGATTCTGCCGACAAGGTACGAACTTGCGGGGCCCGCTCAAGAGGAGAATCAGCTCCCGCATCAGGTTTCCCCCCAAGCCATGGTCAGGGACACCTGTTCGGTCCCCTTCTGGAACGGTCGCCGCTCGGGTTCTGCCGTTGAGGCCCGTTCGAACGACTGGCGGGGCGGGGCCGATCTGGGGCGACCCTGCCGAAGTCGCCGGATTTCGGTGCAGGTCGCCCCCCTCCCTGGACGATCAGCCCCACCGGCTCCCCCTCGGGACGCCGAGGGCAATGGATTGCCAATGGAGCTGAACATGCACGCCTCACCGACTTTCGCCGCCCGCGGCTTCGCGGTTCCGCCGTTCCTGCGGCGGTCCTGTCCGCCGTTGCTGGCGGCGACGCTGGCCGCCTCCGTCGTCGGTTGCGCCTCCGTGGCGGAGCGGCGGGGCGAACAGTTCGCCGCGACCGCCAGCCACGTGCCCCGGGAGCTAACGATGACATCGCTGCCGCAGTACCGCGTCGCCCCGCCGGACATCCTGCTGATCGAGGCGGTGTCCAACATCCGCCAGCCCACCGCCCCGCTGCGGGTGGGGGAAGTGGTGGCCGTGCAGCTGGGCAACCCGGAGCCCCTCGCCCCGCCCGATCCGGAGGCCGGGCCGCTGGAGGCCCAATACCAGATCCAACTGGAAAGCCAGTACAAGTTCCTGGACGGCGATCGGCTGATCCAGCCGGACGGGGCCCTGGACCTCGGCCCGATCTACGGCCGCGTGCCCGTCGCCGGGCTGACGGTGGAGGAGGCTTCAGGAGGCGGTCGTCCGCGGCTTGCAGACCTATGAAACCGGCACCGACGGCCAACCCACCGGCATCGCCGACCCGCAGGTCTCCCTCACGCTGCCCAACCCCCAGGCCCCGCAGCCGGTCACCGGCGAGCACCTGATCCGCCCGGACGGCTCCGTCTCCCTGGGCATCTACGGCTCCGTGCCGGTGGCCGGGATGACGCTGGAGGAGGTCCGCGGCGCCGTCGAGGCCAAGCTGTCGCGGTACCTGGTGAACCCGGAGGTGAACGTCGACGTGCTCGCCTACAACAGCCAGGTGGTCTACGTCATCACCGACGGCGGCGGCTTCGGTGAATCGATCGCCCGCTTGCCGGTTACGGGGAACGAAACGGTGCTGGACGCCGTCTCCGCCATCGACGGCCTGTCGCAGGTCTCCAGCAAGAACATCTGGGTGGCTCGCCCGGCCCCCGCCCACCTCGCTCAGGGCGGGCCGTGCGGCGAACCCTGCGGGCAGGTGATGCCGGTCGACTGGCGGGGGATCACCCGCGAGGGCCTCACCGCCACGAACTACCAACTGCTGCCCGGCGACCGCGTGTACATCCAGGCGGATCACCTGACCGCCTCCGGCAACTTCCTGAACAAGCTGTTCGGGCCGTACGAGCGGATCCTCGGCGTGACCCTGTTGACGAACGCGGCCGTGCGTAACCTGGAAGGCGGCGGCCGCGGAATCGGCGGCGGCTTGGGCGGGGCCGGCGGATTCGGCCTCTGATCCCGGCCCGCCGCCGCCCAGCGCCGCCGCCCGTCGTCACGTTTCGTTTCCGCAACACCTGTCGAGCAACATGATGCCCGTCCCCCACATCCCCCGCACCGGCCCCCGCACCCTCCGCACCGGCCGGTCGCTGCTGGCGGCGGCCCTGCTGATGGCCGCCCCGGCGGTCGCCGCCGCCCAGGCCGGTCCCCCCGGACCCGGCGGGCAGTCGCCGGCCGCCAACCCGACCCTCAGCCCGTACCTCGGGCTGCTGAACGGGAACAACAGCGCCGCGTTCAACTACTACGGCTTCGTCCGTCCGCAACAGCAGTTCAACACGCAGCTCGGCAACTTGCGGCAGGACCTGCGGACCACCCGGCAGACCCTGTCCCAAACCCGCGGCCTGCTGGTCGACCAACCGGCGGTCGACGCCCGGCTGATCGGCGCCACCGGTCACGGCACGTCGTTCGGCAACACCGGCTCCTACTTCGGCCGCCGCACCCGCTAGGCGGCGCCGCGGGCGACTCGCCCGGGTTCCCCCACCCCCCGTTCGCCCGCCGCGGCTCCGCCCGCATTCGGCTCACATCGCATTCGCAGGAGGCGAAGCCCATGTCCTTGATCCGCACCACCGCCCGGCGCCGCACGCTTGCCGCCGGGGCCGCACTCCTCGCCGCGACCGCCGTCGCCCCCTCCGCCGCCGCCCAGTGCACGAGCGGCGCCTGCCGGACCGGCGCCCACGGCGCCGCCTGCGGACCGGGCGGGTGTCAGCAGGAGGACTGTTTGGAAGCGAACAGCCGGCGGTTCCGCGATTGGCGACGCGTGAAGTTCGCCGGCTGGCGGATGCAGTGGGAAGGGCACCTCCGCGAAAAGGCGCTGGAACACCCCGAATGCCCGCCGTATGCGGCCCCGGCGTTCGGCTACCACCAGACCTGCTGGCGGCCCTTTCCGGAAGCGGAGATCCCGCCCTGCCCGCCGACCGGCTACCCCGCGGCCCACCGCGGCCCCGCCGGCTTCGCCCCCCCGGCGCCCGGCCCGTACCCGACGAATCTGTCCGCCCCGGTCCGCCCGGTGCCCGCCCCCGCCCCGACCGCCCTCGACCCCGCCGCCGCGGACCCCGCCGCCCTGGATCCCGCCGCCGCTCCGGTTGAGGCGGAAGACCCGTTTGACGCGGAAGACGCCGCGCCGGCCGTCCCCCCCACGCCGGGCGAACCGTCCGTGCCGCGGCTGGAGGCGCCCCTTGCCGAGCCCGGGGATCTGAACGAAGCCCGCGCCAGCCTGCCGCGACACAACCCGATCACCCCGGTCTCCGCGGAGATCCCGTTTCTGACGCCCCTCGCCCCCGCCCCGCCGACCTCGGCCGCCCCCTCCGCCGCGGCGACCCCGCCGCCCGCGCCCCGTGCGGGCGCCCGCCCGCCGGCGGGCCGGTCGAGCCTCAGCCTCGCGACCCCCGTCCCGCCGAGGGATCTGAACTGGTTCTGACCCCCCGGCCCCCGGCCGTCCCCCGCTGAATCCCTCACGCATCCCGAGCCGATTGGCCCGGGATGCGTCTTCGTGCGCGGCGCCGCAAGTTGCCGGCCGCAGGGTTCGGCGCCTCTCCTCCAATCCGCCCCCGCTCGCGGTTTCGCGGGCGCCCGAGAACCCCCCAGCGCCCGCGAAACCGCAAGCGACCGTCGCACAGGCGATCCCGCTGATCCCCGTTCGCCAAAATCCGGTGCGGGCGCAGCGTCCCGGACGCTGCGAGCGTCCGGGACGCTGGGTGAGTGCGTCCGGCGGACTCACCCAGCGGCTTCGGACCCTGCTTGTGAGCCCGAATCTTAGCGAGGTTGACCGTGTTCTGGCCTCGCTTGCACGACGGGCTCACCGGGGGACGCGACAGCGACTCCGCGGACGCCTCGACGCCGTAACGTCACATCGTCCCGAACCGGGCAGCATCGCGGCCTGACGATTGTAAGTCACCCTCTGACTGGCTCACGCCACGAAAGAACCCCCGCCGCCCAGCGGGCGACGGGGGTTCGTGGATCAACGGCCGACAGTCGGCCGACGGACCGCGGCGTCAGACCGCCAGCGCCCGCTTCTTCCGCCGATACGCCCCACCGCACATCCCGATGCCCAACAGGCCGGCGAGGGTGAGGCTCATCGGCTTAGGGACGGGATTGGTCGCCACGAGCGAATCCAGAACTAACACTTCGTTCCCAGCGATTGTGGTCTCAAGACCAATGCCAGTAACAGCATCAGCGTCTACGCCGGCGAATTCATCGAAACCGAAGAACACACTGACAATGCCGGGTCCAGAGTTGATCGTCTTAAAAATCTGGACGGTCGAATCCGCGTCTGAAAGCGTCAGCCCGATCATGATCAAAGGAGACGTGTTTCCATTGAAGAGTCCCGTCAGCATCACGCCTAGGTTAGCCCCACCTTCAAGCAGGTCGACTGGCGGGAGGCCGAGCGTGTAGACGAGCGAGAAGTTCACCGGCCCCGGCGTAAGCGTGCCGGAGTTCGCGAGGTACTGGTTGAAAGTTGCGTTGGCCGTCCGCGTCACCGAACCTCCTGGAGGCGAGATGACATTCAGAGTCCGAAAGAAAGCGACATCCGAAGTGAAGCCACCCGACGGATTTGGACTGCCAGGCGAAGCGGTGCCGCCGGCCGTATCGTCGAACTGGTCAATCACAATCGCCGCCGACGCCATCGTCGGGGCCAGGGCCACCGCACAGGCGGCCAGAAGAACGCGTTGCATGATACTGCTGTTGGTAAAAAGGTGTGGGAAACGTGAGGCCTACCGTTCGGCCGTCGTGGGCCGGGGACTGGGTCGCGTCACGCACACCGTGGCGGGCGGAAGATGCCGCCGGGGTACAGCAGGGGCCGGAGGCAGCGGTCCGGCAGCGGGAGGGCCGCCGGCAGCGGGCCGCCGAGGACATGAATCGGGGCCGCCGGCAGGGCGGCGCCGGCCAGCACCGTCGGGACCGGGGCCGGGGCGCCGGTGGAACCGCCTTCGCCGTGATCCAGCGAGGGGAACCCGGGCGCCTCCGACGGCGGGGCCGGCGGGCCGGGGGCGGCGTCAGACGCCGCCCGCACGTCCCACTCCGGCGTCACCACCCCGGCTTCGGCACAAGAGCCGCCCAGCATCGCCCAGCAGAGGGCGATCAGAAAGGCGGCGGCCGGGGCGGAGCGGGACATCGGAACTCATCGTCACTAACAGGACCGGTCCTCCGCAAGGCGAATCGTCCGGGAAACGGTTAGATTCATCGGGAAATTCCCCGTCGCCGCGGCCTGATCCGCCGCGGGCTCCCTATTCAGTCCGCTCCTCGTCCCCGGAGCCGCGCAGGTCGCGGAGGATCAGCCGGAGCAGGGGGTGCTCGCTGGGGTGCAGGGCGTCGAAACTGAGGCCGGCGTCGAACGCGCGGTCCAGGGAGCGGGCCGCGTTGGGGTCGTCCGCGGCCCAGCGGGCGGCGGCGGCGTGGAACAGCAGCGTGGGCGACGGGTCGATCCGGGCCAGTTCGTCCAGCGTTTGCGTCGCGGCGCCCAACGCCCCCACGCCCGGCTGGGCGCCGGCGGCGTGGGCGAGCACCGGCATCATCGCCGCGGTGTCCCGCAGGTTCGCCGTCGGCCCGTCCACCGCCTCCGCCCGGGCCAGCAACCGCAGCGGTTCGTCCGCCAGGTTCGGCGGGACCGGCTCGCCCGGGGAGACCAGCGGCCGCGTCGCGATCAGCCAGGCGAGGTTGTTCAGCAGATCCGTGTCGTCCGGGGAATCCGTCAGCAGTCGGCGGTACAGGCGTTCGGCGTCGTCCTGCCGGCCGCGGGCGGCGTCCAGGTCCGCCTGCACCTTGAGGATGCGGGGCGAATCCGGCTCCGTCCGCAGCGCCGCGGCGATGAAGGCGGCGGCCCGATCGCGGGCGTCGGCGGGCGCCCGGCCCATCACCACGACCTGCACCGCCCGCACCGCCGTCGCCTCCGGGACGGCCTCGTCGGCGAATTGTTCGACCAGATCCAACGCCTCCCCGTGCCGACCGGTCCGGGCGAGGTAACCGGCTCGCACCGTCTTGTCCTCCGGCCGCGTCGCACGCTGTTGCAGGGCGAGGTACAGCTCGTCGGCGAGCGCCTCGAACTTCAGCCGTTCGGCGGTGCGGGCGATCAGGTTCAGCCGTTGGAGCGAGACGATGGCTTCGCCGCCGCCTTCGGCGCTCTCCTCCGGGTCGGCGTTTGGCGGGTCGGCGTTTGGCGGGTCGGGGTTTGGCGGGTCGGCGTTTGGCGGGTCGGGGTTTGGAACGGTGCCCGCGTCGGCGTTTTCGCCTGAGAGGCCGGCGAGCGAGCGCAGCAGCGTCTCGGCGGTCGGGCGGTCGCCGGTGGCGGCGGCGAACTCGGCGGTGGTGAGTTTCGTCAGGTCCGCGTCCGGGGCGACCTCCTGAAGCCGATCCAGCAGGGGGCGCACGCGGTCGGCGGCGGCGTCCGGCAGCGTGCCGGCGCCGCCGGGCGGGACGGATTCATGCAGCACGGCCCCGCGGATCAGCGGGGTCAGCGTCTCCAGCGCATCCGGCCGGGCGGTGCGGACCGTTTCGAACAGCGGGCGGGCCTCCTCCCACCGGCCGGTCGATTCCAGCAGCGTGGCCAGTTCCAACAGCTCCCGCCCCGTCGTCGGGGCGGCGGCGGCGAGGGCGGACAGCCGTTCGATCCGCAGTTTGCGGAACGGCAGCGAGGTGCGGGTGCCCAGCAGGGCCAACTGCGACCGCAACTGCTCCGGCGTCGCGGAGGCGGGCGGGGGGAACTTTTCCAGCGCCGGCGGCACCTTCTCCCAGCGGCCGGAGACGGCGTTCGCCAGATCCCGGCGGGGCGCAGCCACTTGCTGATCGCCTCCGGCAACTCGGCTCCGGATTTTGAAAGGGCGTCGATCAGCGGGTCGGCCGACGTGCGGTCGCCGTACCGCAGGTAGAACGCGGCGGCTTCCGCCACGGCGGTCGGATGCTCGCCGATGTTCCCGGCCGGGGTGTCGGAGTTGCCGGACGCGGCGGCGGCGTACCGCTCCGACGCTCCCACCAGATCGCCCGCCGCCTCCTTCAGCCGGGCGGTGCGCACGGTCGCGGACGGTTCGGTCAGTTCCGGCAGCGCCGCGACGGCCTCGTCGACCACCGCCAGCGCCGGCTTCGGGCCGTCCTGCTCCAGTTCGTAGGCCTGCTTGAGGAACCGCAGGCGGGCCAGCCAGCCGCCCACGTCGCCGGGGGCGGCGTCCGTGACGGCTTCGAAAGCGGCGGCGACCTCCTCACGCAACGTCACACCGTTCTCCCGCCGCCGCTGGTCGGCTGACAGGTCGAAGTAGCGGGCCGCCAGCGACAGGGCCCGCAGCAGGCGGTCCCCGGCGGTGCCGCCGTCGCGGACGAGGCGGGTGCTCAGTTCGACCAGGCGGTCGGTTTCGTTCAGCTCCGCCGACAGCTGCCAGGCGAGCCGGGCCACCGGGCCGGAGACCACGCCGGGCGTTTGCTGGTCGGCGGTTCTCAGCAGGGCGGCGGCCTCCGCCTGCCGGCCGCGTTCTCGCAGCAACTGCACGAGGCGGACCAGCGTGTCCTGCGAGCGGTCGCCCCAGGTGCGAGACCGGGAGAACCACTCGTATGCGGCCTGATCGTTGCCGAGCCGCTGCTCCACGACGCCCCGCAACCGCCCGGCCTCCGGCCAGAGCGGCCGCCGGTCGAGGGCTTGATCCAACCGATCGGCGGCGTCGGCGAGATCCGCCGGCGACGCATCCGCATCCGCCAAGACGCGGGCGGCGGCGAACCGCTCCCCGTTCGGCCCGCCGGCGCCTTCGAGCCGACGGATCGCGGCGAGAGACTCGGAGAAGACCCGGTCCGCGGCGGCTCGTTCCTCGCTCGTCTTCTTCGCGGCGACGGCCAGGTCCGCCAGGGCGAACTCCGCCAGCACATTGTGGGCGGCGATGTTGTTCGGGTCGTCCGCGGCGATTCTCGCCCACAGATCCCGCACGACCTCCGCCCGGCCGTTCTCGGCGGCCAGCCGGATCAGCCCCGTCCGCACGACCAGCCGGTCCGCCGGCGGTAGGTCCTCCGCCTCGGCGATCGCGTCACGCAGGGTTTCGCGGAAGATCTCCGGCCCGCGGAGCGACGCGACGGCGACCTCCGCCAGCCGCACCTCCGGCGTCTCCCCCACATCCGTTTTCGCCTGGTCCAGCAGACGTTCGGCGGTTTCGCGGCGGACCTCGGAGGTCACGTCGCCACGGGTCAGTTCCAACGCCAGCCGCGTTCGCCACAGCGAGGAGCGAATGGACGTTTCCAGATCCAGCCCGCCGCCGAGCAGGTCGACCAGCACGCCGCCCGCCGCCCCGTAGTTCTCCTGGGCGGCGAATAATCTCGCCTTGAGCAGCGCCGGGGTCACGGCCTCGGCGCCGCTCTCGCCCGCGGCTCGCTGGGCGGCGGCGACGGCGGCCTCGGCGGCGGAGAAGTTCCGCTCCCCGAGCGGCTTGGCCAGTTCGCGGCGGACCGTCAGTTCGGCCACCAGCGGGGCCAGCGCCGGGGCGCCGGCGATCGGTTCGATCGCCCGCAGCGCCCCCTCCACATCGTTCTTCTGCGCCAGCAACACGGCGAGCGGTTGCCGGGCGGTGGCGAAGAACGGATTATCCCGCAGGGCGTCCTGCAGGATGGAAATCGCCCGTTCCGGGTTCTGCAGCCGGGCGTAGGCGTCGGCCCGGAACAGGTTGACGGAGGACGCCGCCCCCTCGCCGACCGGCAGTTCGCCCCCGCGGTTGTTCACGCGGATACTGCCGTCGGCCAGTCCCGCCGCCGCCCGGTCCAGATCGCGAATCGCGGCGGCCACGTCGCCGGTCAGCAGCGCCGCCCGACCACGGAGCGTTTGCGTCGTTTCGGTGAAGGTGCCGAGTTCCGCGATGCCGGCCAGTTGCCGTTTCACCTCCGCGGCGCCCTCGGCCGCGTCGGTTTCGCCGCCGACGGCCTCGGCGAGAGCCAATTCCGCCAGCAACGTGCGGATCTGCCACTCGGTCACGACGCGTTCGCCGACGGACAGCCCCGCCGCGGTCCCCGCGTTCTCTTCATCCCCCGCAGACGTGAACAACGCCAACCCCTCGGTGAGGGCCGCTTTGGCACGGCGGCCGGCTTCGGGGGCGTAGCCGTCGGCCAGTTCCAGTTGGGCGAGGAGCCGGGCGAGCCGCGGGTCCGCCTGCGGCAGGGCGTCCGCGGCGTCCAGGAGGCGGCGGGCCTGGACGAGGCGCCCGTCCCGGCCGGCGGAATCGCGGCCGCCCACGGCGGCGCCGGCGAGCTCCAGTTCGACCTCCGCGCCGAACCGCAGCACATCCGCATCGGTCGCCCCGCCGTCCGCCCCGAACGCCGCGCGGGCGTCCGCGGCGGCGAGTTCGGTCTGGTTCCACCCGCGGCGGAGCTGCCCCCGGCGGAGCAGCGCCGTTCGCCGGGGGGTCGCCCGGCGGGCCAGCAGGTCGGCGACCTCCTCGGCCATCTTCTCCGCTCGGTCGGCGGACCGCGGCCGGTCGGTGACGCCGCGGAACTCCGCGTCGTCCGGCGCCGGCCCCTTCGCCCACACGTCCGCGGTCGGGGCGCCGGCGCCGTCGGCGTGCAGCAGACGGGCGAGGGTGACGTACGGCTGCGGATCCCGCGGGTTCCGATCGATCGCCAACAGCAGCCACCGGGCCGCCTCCGCGTCGCGGCCGACGCCCGCCTCCGCGGCGGCCCGATCGGCGGACAGTTCCGCGTCGCGGGCGTCCGGATCGTCCTCCTGAAGGACCTTGAGGTGCACCAGGGCCGCATTGAAATTCGAGGTGCGCGGCTGGCTCGCCGCCAGTTCCAGCAGATCGTCCGCCAACGCCCGCCGCACGTCCTTCAGCGACGGATCCTGCCGCAGCGCGGCTTCCCGCAGGCGGATCACTTCCCGCAGCCCGCCGGCCCCGCCGAAGCCGTCCAACAGCCGAGCGGACCGCACGGTGGAATCGAGATCGTTCGGGTGGAACTGGCGGTACTCCGCGAACAGCCGGAAGGCTTCCTCCGCCTCGCCCGCCTCCTCCGCCGCGAGGGCTCGCTCCCGCACGTTTTCGGACAGCCGATCCACCTGCAGATAGCGGATGCCGTGCAGGATCCCCCCGCCGATCGCCAGCCCCGCCACAACGATCGCCGCCGTCTTCCAGCTGAACCCCCGCCGGGTCGAGACGGCCGGAACCGGCTCCGTCGGCACAACCTGTTCGCGGGCGGGCGCAGGCGTTCCCGCGGCGTCGGACGGGGCGGCGTCCGACGGGGCGGCGTCGGCGGGCTGGGCCGTCTGGGCGGGCCGCGCCTCCCCCGGGGCGGCGTGGTCCGCAGCCGGACCGGCGGCCTCCGCGGCGGGGGCCGGCTTCTTGGTTCGTTTCGTCACGTCAAGCAGGGGGGGGAAACAGTGGGGGGGAGGGCGAGCGGCCGGCAGACAGCGGGCGGCGGAACGCGCCGGGCGGGAGAACTGAACGGGAACGGGAGGACGGAACGGGAAGACGTGACGAGGCGGCGAACCCCCGGGAGCGGCATCGGGGTCCGGCGGGGGTCTTTCCCGCCGGGGAGCGGGGCGACGCGTCCGCGTCCGGCGGGGGACGTCAGGCGGACGTCAGGCGGGAGACGGGGGACGACGGGCGAGGGACGACGGGCGGGGAACGCGGGGGCGTCAACGCATCCTGGAGAACAGCGCGGCCCAGCGATCCTTCCGAACACGTTCCAGCGACGCCAATCGCTCCGCGATCCGGGCGTGCTCCGCGGCGGGCGCCAGCGTGCGCCCCTGGCCGCCGATCCGTCGGGCCCCCTGCCGCGGCGGGGCGGCCTCCGGCGATCGGGGGCGGGCCTCGGCGGGGCGGGGATCTGACGAGCCGACCGGAGCGCCGGCGGCGGGCGGAGCGCCGGCGGCGGGCGGCACGCCGGCGGCGGAGAGGGCGGCCCGCAGCGCGGCGACCTCCGCTTCAATCCGGCGGATCGCCTCCAACTCCTCGCGGAACTCGTCCAGCACGGCGCCGAGCCGGATCTCCTGACGGGCGAACTCCTCACGGCAGACCTGCCGCATCGCCTCGACCATCGGCCCCTGGGCGAATTCGGACAGGGACGCCGCCATCGTGTCGTCGACCGTCTCGCGGACGGTTGCGGCGATCTCCTCACAGAATTGATCCACGCCGATGCTCTGGCCGACCGTCACCACGTTCGACGGCAGCAACGCGGACGGCACGATGGAACGGGGGGCGATGCAGACCTTTTGCTCGCCCACCCCGAAGTCCAGTTCGTCGCCTTCGTGCAGGCGGGCGCGGCGGATCTCCCGGCCGTTGAGTCGCGTGCCGGCCCGGCTGCGGAGGTCGACCACCCACGGCCCGTCCGCCCCGTACAGGATCAGCGCGTGCAGGGCGTCCGCCCGGCGCCCCCGCAGCGGCACGTCCGCCCCGCGACGGCGGCCGACCGTCAGCACCGGCCGGCAGGGCGTGACCGCGGCCCCCGCCTGCCGGCCGCGGACCGGCATCAGGCAGATCCCCTCGCCGAACGCGCCCTCCTCGGGCTGCTCGTTGGGGTAGATCCCGCGGAGCCGCGGACGGGCCGCCCCCGCCGGCGGCTCCGCGGTGCCGTGCAGCGTCATCTCGTACGGGCCCAGGTGCACCGTGCGGCCGTGGATCAGCAGCACCGCGTCGGTGCGTTTCGAATCGGTCCGCAGCCCGCCGGGGCGTCCCGCCAAGCAGAGCACGCCCCCGTTGAGCGCCTGCAGGACGACGTGCCGCCGCGCCAGGTCGCGGCCGTGCACCCGCACGTGGGCCTCCTCGGCGGTGCCGATCACCGCCTGCGGCGACGAGAATCGGTACAGCGTCGACCTGCAATCCCGGGTGTCCCGCAGCACGACCTCCGGTTGCACCGGCCGGTCCTCGCCCCTCCCCCACGCCGGCTGGATGAACGTGGCGCCGGTCACCCGCGCCGGCGTCGCCGCCCCGCCGCCCGACCTGCGGACGAGCCCCGTCGGCGCCGCCCGGGCCGGGAGCGCCACGCCGGACGGCCGGTCCGCCGATCCCACATCGGACGCCCCGTCGTCGTCTGGCTCCCGATTGATTGGCGCCGCATCGTCCGGCGCCGCAGCGCCGTGCGGTTCCGCGGGGACGGTCATCTCCGCGACGGTCTCCGCGACCGCATCGAACTCCGCCGTCTCCCGGGTCGCCGTGTCCCGGGTCGCCGTGTCCCGGGTCGCCGTGTCCCGGGTCGCCGTGTCCCGGGTCGCCGTGTCCCGGGTCGCCGTGTCCCGGGTCGCCGTGTCCGGGGTCGCCGTGCCGGGATCGGACGGATCGTCGGGGGGCGGCTCGTCCCCCTCCGCGTTCGAGCCCGTCGAGGGTTTGGCGCCGCCCAGCAGCCCCGTCCGTCCCGCCAGCCACCGTCGACGCCGATCATGGGTGGGACGCGGCATGATGGCGGGCGGGACGACGTGCGGCGGGGATGGGGGAGGCCTCGGGCGCGCGGCGGACCGGCCCCGCCCCGCGCCAATCTTCCCCTCCCGCAGGATACGGGGCAAGACGCCGGCCCCCGCCAGTCGACAGAAAGGGGAAGCGACAACGGACAATCCCCCAGGGCACGGAGCGGGGTTTTCGTCGTGACATCCGCCGAACGCGATGTAGAGTCCACAGGATTCTCAGACGCGTCGGACGTTCTGTCCGACCGTCGGGCGTCTGCCCGCCTCAACCCGACCGGGAACTGTCTCATGTACCGCCTTGAATTTGCTGACGACGGCGCCGCGTTGCTGGATCCGTCCGGCCGGGTGGTGTTTTCCGGCACGTTTGAGGAGTGCGAGGACTTTCTCGATTGGCAGGAGAACGCGGTCCCGGCGCCCGAACCCCGGCCCGTGACGGCGCCCGCCCCCACGTTCCTCCGGCAGTTGTTCGCCCGGCCCGCCGTCGCCCTCCCGCAACAGCCCCGCTGACGCCGGCTGGGCGGCGTTCCGGTCCGGCGAACCATGGCTCCCCCGACAGGGCCCCGGGATCCCGAAGCGGCTTCGACATCAACCCGAAGCGTCTTTGAGGGCAGCGAACGGGGGTCGACTCCTCCGGCCGAGCCGAGAGTCGGCGGCTGGAAGCCGTCGCGACGACGTTCCTCCGCCCCCGCGAACGCTTCGGGTTGGTGCGATCGCGATTCTGCGACCGCTCAGCCGATGCGGTGGTAGCCCCGATACCAGTCGACGAAGGCGGCGATCCCTGTTTCGATGGGCGTGATCGGCATGCCGCCGGTCGCCGCCCGCAGCGGGCCGACGTCCGCCGCGGTGGAGACGACGTCGCCGGGTTGCATCGGGAGGAACCGCTTCTCCGCCGGCCGGTCGCACGCGGTTTCGATGACCTCGATCAGCCGCATCAGTTCCACCGGCTCCGCGGCCCCGAGGTTGTAGGTCCGAAAGCGACCGGTCCCGCGATCGGGCGAACCTGGCGGGGCCTCCCCGGCCGGCGTTGCCGGCGGACAGGCGGACAGCCGCACCACGCCCTCCGCGGCGTCGTCGACGTAGGTGAACCCCCGCCGCATCTTCCCCCCGCCGTACACGTCGATCGGTTCCCCCTTCAGGATCCGCTCCGTGAACTTCCACACGGCCATGTCCGGCCGGCCCCACGGGCCGTAGACGGTGAAGAACCGCACGCCGGTGCACGGCAGCCCGTACAGGTGGGCGTAGCTGTGGGCCATCAGCTCGTTGGCCCGCTTGGTGGCGGCGTACAGGCTGATCGGGTGATCCGCCGGCTGGTCGGCCGCGAGCACCGGCTCCGCGCTCGCCCCGTACACGCTACTGCTGGACGCGTAGAGCAGGTGCGGCACGTCGCCGGATTTCCCCTGTCGCCGACAGCCCTCCAGCACGTTGAGGAACCCCGTGAGATTCGCCGCGGCGTAGGCGTGCGGCGACGTGATGCTGTGCCGCACCCCGGCTTGAGCCGCCAGGTGGATCACCCGAGCGAACGGCCCCGCCGCGAACGCCCGCTCCGCCGCCGTGCGGTCCGCCAGGTCCAGTTCCAGCAGTTCGAACGTCCCGCCGCCCTGCTCCGCCGCCGCGAACAGCCGCTCCACCCGAGCCCGCTTCAGCGCCGGCGAGTAATAGGGGTTCAGATCGTCCACCCCGACCACGTCCGCCCCCTGGGCCAGCAACCGCTCCCCCACCGCCGCCCCGATAAACCCGGCGGCGCCGGTGAGCAAAACGCGATCAGACGGCAACGGGGCGACTCGGAAGGGGGATTTGAGATCGTCGGGGCGAGGTGCGGACCGGGGGCTCTCCCCGCGGCACGATACCCTCCCCGACATCATTCGGAACGGCAAACGGATCGCCCCGGGGACGGCCGTTCCCGCCGCGGTCGGCTCATTGAAGTTTGGCGCACAAAAAACCCGGACCGCTCGCACGGCCCGGGTTCCTGTTGATCACAATCTCGCCGCCGTGGGCCGTCGCCGCCTCACGCCGCGGTGAGGTTCAGCTTCCGCCGCCGCCGCCCGGCGAACAGTCCCATCCCGGTTAATCCGGCCAGCAACAGGGAGGCGGGCTCGGGCACGGTGTTGACGTTGATGGCGGCTAATCCCGGAGCAGCCAAGTTGCCCCCGGAAACCCGCAGGGCGAAGGTATATTCACCGGCGACGTTCGGGTTGAAAGTCGTAGAGGTCCCCGACGGCGGCGGCGTCACAACCCCACTAATTCCATCTTCCAAAAAATCGAACCCCAGGTTTTGCGACCCTTCGACGACGGTCGCACCTGAACTCGCGGGAATCTCAAAGTTGATCACTCCCAAGTTCGTCTCGTCCGTGCTGGCACTAGGGTTCAGGTCGTACAGCAGTTCGAACATGTAATTCGCAGCAGTCATGCCGTCGCCCATCACTTCGGCGAAGAAGCTGAAGTTCCAGAGGGAGTTATTGTTCGGGTTTGTCGAAGTCGCCGACGCGGCCGACGTTCCCGGCTGGGCGAAGAACGTCCCCATGCCGTCATTGGTCACGGCCGGGGAGGAAGAACCCCGCCGCGTCGCCGTGAGGCCCAGGGTGATCGTGTTGCCGCCGTCCGTGACGGTCGTCACGGCGACGGCGTCGGCCGGAATGCCGGAGCCGCCGAAGGTGGCACGATTAAGCGAGCCGAACCGGTCGAAGGTTGGGCTGATCGCCGCATCGGCAGCGGCCGGGCAAACGGCGAGGGCGGCGGCGGCGAGCGCCGGCACAAGGAATTTCATCGGGCGGGGGAGCGTGTGGGAGGTTTGGGCGGGGCCGGCGACACGCGGCCACGCGGGTCGGGCGGAGATTGTGGGTGCTGAGGAAAACCGAAGCGGCGGCCGTCGTCAACCCGGCACCGGGGGCGCCACCAGCCTTCTTCACAAAAACGCCCCGACTGAACCTCACGACACACGCCCGCCGCCCGACCCGGCGGTGGCGAGGCCTGGGGCGCCCTTCGCCCGCCGGCCCCCACGCCGATAGCCTTTTCTCGCGATGTGGGGTGTCGCGAGTTCCTGCCGCCGCAGGGAAACCCCGCGTCGCCGTCACGCCGGGAGTGCGGATTTCCGAACCACCCATCGGTGCGACGACCCCCTGTCCGCCACGATGTGCGAGGAGCCTGATCTGCTCGAGATCGCCTGCCAGTTCGGTCGGCTCTGGAACGATGCGCCAGCGACCCCGGAGACCAAGGCGGGGGCGGTCCCAGGCGGCGCCGAATCCAATGGACCACGTGCCGCACGGAGGCGTTTCCCGCTGCCGACCTCGACTCCGCCAGTGCGAGGACGCACGGTTCGGCCGCCGCTGTGCGGCCGCGTCTCCCTGCTAAAGCTGATCGCCGCCGCCTTCCCGGGCGTGCTGGCGGTCTCGCCGGAACCGGAGGAGGTTCTCCGCGACCTCGCCGCACTCTGCCGGGACCGAGGCTGGAACCTCGCCACCTGGACCGCCGACGGCGGGGAGGACGGACCCGCCGACCCGCTCGCCGCCGTGCAGGCGCTGCCGGCCTCCGGCGACGGCGAGACGCCTTCGCTGCTCGCGATGGTCCACCCGCAGCGGTACTTCAACAGCCCTAAGTTGCTGGCGGCGGTCCGGTCGGCGTTGGCGGCGGGCAAGACCCGCCGCACGCACCTGGTCCTCGTCCAGCCGACCGGCGACCTGCCGCCGGAGTTGGCCCGGGACTTCGCCGTGCTGGACTGCCCGCTGCCGTCCCGGGCGGAACTGGAGGCGGTGGCGAAGGGCGTCGCCACCGAGGAAGGCGAACTACCCGATTCGCTCGCCCCCGTGCTGGACGCCGCGGCCGGGCTGACCCGCAGCGAGGCCGAGAACGCCTTCGCCCTGTCAGTGGTTCGGCACGGCAAGCTGGATCCCGAGCCGCTGTGGGAACTCAAGGCGAAGCAACTCGCCTCCGGCGGGCCGCTGACGCTCTCCCGCGGCGGGCCGGGGTTCGACGCCCTCGGCGGGCTGGCCGCCTTGAAAGGCTTCTGCCGGACCGCCCTGACGCACGACTCGCCCTCGGCCGAGGCCCGGGGCGTGCTCTGCCTCGGCCCGCCGGGGACCGGCAAGAGCGCCTTCGCCCGGGCTCTGGGCTCCGAGATCGGCCGGCCGACGCTGTCGCTGGATGTGGGAGCCCTGATGGGTTCGCTGGTCGGACAAACCGAGCGGAATCTTCGAGGGGCGTTGGCGACGGTCGAAGCGGTCGCTCCCTGCGTGCTGTTCGTCGACGAGGTTGAAAAGGGCCTCGCCGGCACGGGTGGCGGGGCTCAGGACTCCGGCGTGTCGTCCCGATTGCTGGGGACGCTGCTGTCGTGGCTGGCGGACCGCCCCCGCGGGGTGTTCGTCGTCTGCACGGCGAACGACGCCTCGAAACTGCCGCCGGAGTTGACACGGTCCGGGCGGTTCGACGCGACGTTCTTTCTGGATCTGCCTGGCCCCGCACAACGGGCGGGGATCTGGGAGACGTATCGCGACCGCTACGGCGTCGCCGCGGGCGAGTCCACGCCCGCTGACGCCGGCTGGACCGGGGCCGAGATCGAATCCTGCTGCCGTTTGTCGGCCCTGCTGGGCGTGAGTTTGGCGGAGGCCGCGGCACACGTCGTCCCTGTGAGCGTCTCCGCCGCGGAGTCGCTGGCGACGCTGCGGCGGTGGGCGAGCGGGCGGTGTCTGGACGCCGAGGCCGGCGGCGCGTTCCGGCCCGGCGACGCCCGATCGGCTGACGCCCCCCGCCGCCGGACCGCCCGGCCGGCGAAGCAGAACTTCTCGCTGAACTGATTCCCGGCTCCGGCCGGTCTCTCTCCTCCCGCACGCCCCGGCGCTCCGCCGGGGCGTTTTCGTTTCCCCCCCTCAAGAGGAACACACCATGACGCTGCTGATCGGCCCGCCCCCGCGGGCCAGAACGAACGACGACCCCGACCTCCCGGACGCCGAGACGGACCTCGGGGCCGCGGAGGTCACGATCCTCGACGAGGAGCGGGACCACCGCGAACGGAATCCCGCCGACCGGCTTCGACAAGACGCCGCCGCGGTCCGGCTGCACGTCTCGTGGCCCGGCCTGCGGCGGACGCTGTCGGCGGAGCAAAAAGAGGACGCCGCAAGCCCCTTCGACGCCGAGAGCGGCTCGCTGTCGGCGAGCAAGAAGCTGCTGGACACCAAGCACCCGGCCCTGCGGACGGCATCCAAGGTGCGGCACGCGGCGGTGTCGCACTGGAAGTCGGCGTCGCTGCCGTACCCGGAGAGCGGCGTCCGTCTGCTGCCCCGCGCCGACCTGCCGGCGTTCGAGCGGCGGATGGGCGAGTTGCAGACCGAACTGGCCGCCGCCGCCGCGGACGTGGACGCCGCCCGAGACGAACTCGTCTCCCGCGCCCGCCGCCGGCTGGGCGACCTGTTCGACCCGGCCGACTACCCGCCCTCGCTGGCCCCGCTGTTCGGGCTGTCGTGGGATCTGCCTGCGGTGGATCCGCCGGACTACCTGCGGCGGCTCTCGCCCCGCCTGTACCAGCAGGAGTGCGACCGCGTGCGGGCGCGGTTCGAGCAGGCCGTCGTGCTCGCCGAGCAGGCGTTCGCACAGGAGCTGGCTTCTCTCGTGGAACACCTCCGTGAACGCCTGACCGGCGGCGAGAACGGCGGCCCGCGGGTCTTCCGCGACTCCGCCATCGAGAACCTCACGGAGTTCTTCGCTCGGTTCCGCCGGTTGAACGTGAACAGCAGCCCAGACCTTGACGCCGTCGTGGCCGAGGCCGAAGGGCTGATGCGGGGCGTCGATCCCGCCGACCTGCGGGCCAGCACCGGGGTCGGTTGGCTTCAAGACCGGGTGCGGGAGGGATTGAGCGGCGTGGCTGCGGCCCTCGACCCGCTCGTCGCCGACGCCCCGCGGCGTCGCGTACTGCGGAACCCGCGATGAGCGGGGCCGTTCAAGAATTGTTCGTCACGCCGGACGGGACCGCCCGCGGCCTCTACGGCGAACTGATCGACGCCGACGCGATTGGCGTCGCCCGCACCGTGCGGGCCAGCCACGTCGAACCGGCCCCCGGCGGCGGGTGGACCGCGGATCTGTCGCCGGTGGGCGGGCCGACCCTCGGCCCGTTCCCGCTCCGCAGCGCCGCCCTCGCCGCGGAAGCCGCGTGGCTGACGTCCTGCCGGCTGCGTCCGCACGCCTGACACGACTTGCTGTCTCCCGCCGACTCCCGTCTGCGGAAGGCATGACTCCGGTTTGGGAGTCAGCGGGAGACTGGCCGGAGTCACGGCTCCGGCGGTCTAGCCGCATTTCCTCCCCCCTCTCTTCTTCCCCCGAGCGGCGGGCCGGCTTCAACGCCGCCCCGCCGCTCTTTCTTTGTCCCCTGCTGAAAGACCCCCATGCCCTGCCACGAACTGCACCGCCAACTCTCGCGGGCGACCGGCGAGAGCGCCTGCGAATTGAACCGCCGCGGCTTCCGCCTGGACGGCGTCGGCGACGACCCGGCCGAACTGGAGCCGATCGACTGGGACGCCCTGGAGGCGGCCCGTCGCAGCGAGGTTCACCGCAACGGCCGCCCCCGCGTCGCCTTCGGGTGACCCCGGAGCGGTCTTCTCTAGTCGAACGCCGGCGGCCCGATCGGCCGCCGGCGTTTCTTCATCCACTCCCTCCGCACCCACACCTCCGAACATCATGCCGCCCCCGCTCACGTTGCCCCGCCGGACGCTGCACGCGTATCGGCTCGTCCTGAAGAAACATCTGTCGCTGAAGAGCCGCGACGGCGGCCCGCCCGTCCGCGTCCACGCCGGCGCCGACGGCGGCACCCGCCTGACCGCGGTCGCCCCGGACGGCCGCGGTCTGTCCTTGTACGTCCCCGGAGACCGCCCCCCGGCGGACCTCGTCCTACCGTTCGAGCTGCTGGCCGATGCCGGGGCCGCTCAACGCGGAGACGTCGCCCTCGCCGAGGCCGACGCCGGAGATGCGGTCGTCGCCAACTGGGACGAGAAGGGCGTGCCCCGCTCCGCTCGTAGCGTCTTGGACAAAGCCGTCCGTGACCGGGCGGCGGCCTTCGCTCCGCCGTCGGTCGAGACGTTCCGCGATCCCGGCCCCGGCTTTGCGGACGCTCTCCGGCACGCCATCGCGACGACGGATGTCGAGTCGACTCGCTACGCCCTCGGCTGCGTTCGCCTGGACCCGCATGCCGGCCGGATCGAGGCCACGGACAGTCGCTGCCTACTGGTCGCGCGGGGGTTCGCTTTCCCGTGGGAGGAACCCGTCCTGCTGCCGGCCCCGCACGCTCTCGGCTGTTCGCCATTGAAGAACGCCGACGTGCGGGTGTCGCGGGTGACGGACGGGGCGAAGGTTCCCTTGATCGTCTTCTCCGCAGGTGACTGGACGCTGTGGGCGCCCGAAGCCTGCGACGCCCGGTTCCCGGACTTGGACCGGGTCATCCCGGGAGGCCCGGGACTCGGCGCCGTCAATCTTTCCCCGGCCGACGCGGCCTTCCTCGGCGATCGGTTGGACCGACTCCCGGGCGCCGGCGACGACCGCCGCCCCGTCACCCTGGAGGCGCGGGACGGCACGTTCCTCGTTCGAGCCGCCGAGGAGGGCGGTGAGCCGGTCGAACTGGCGACGGCGTCGTCCGAGACGACGGGCGACGCGATCGCGGTGGCCGACCGGCGGTTCCTCGCCCGCGCCCTCTCCGCGCGGTGCTCGAAGGTGTCGCTGTACGGGCCGGAGGAGCCGGTCCGCTGCGACACGCCCGGGGAGGCGGGGACGACCGTCGTCTTCGCCACCCTCGCCGGCGATCCCATCCCCGCCGAGGGGACCGTTCGGCTGACTGCCGAGGCCTCGCCCGTTCCCTCGGCGGTCGAACCCAAGTCCGCTCCCCCGTCCGTTCCCTTTCGCAACTCAATCGAGACCCCCGCCGTGACCCGCTCCCGCCCCGAGACTTCCGCCGCGCCCGCCCCCGAGGCGCTGCTGGAACGGACCGCCGCCCTGACGGCGACGCTGTCCGACGCCGCTTCGCAGGCCCGCTCCCTCGCCGCGGACCTGCGGAAGCTGAAGAAGCGGGACCGCGAGGTGTCCGCCGCCCTCGGCAGCCTCAAGCGGTTGGGGAATCTCGCCGCCTGACCGTTCCCCGTTCTTTCACTTATAGGAGGTACGACCCATGCTGAAGATGAACTGCGGCCTGTCCCGCAAGATCGGCCAGCCGGACTACGGCAGCCGCGGGGCGATGGTTCACCTCGAAGTGGAGCTGCCCGCGGACCTGTTGAAGGACCCGGAGAAGCTGCGGCGTCAGATCCGTGGCTGCTTCGGAGTGGTCCGCCGGGCCGTCGACGCCGAACTCGGCGTCGCCGAGCCCGAGGACGCCCCCGCCCGGCTGTCGGAGTCGGCGCCGACCTCTCGCCCCACGTCCAACCCGCCAAGTACGCCGAAGCAAGTGCGGGCTTTGCACGCCTTCGCCCGCCGGGCGGGGGCGGACTTGGCCGCCGAGTTGCAATCCCTCGGCGTGACCGACGCCGCGGCCCTTTCCCGCCGCCAAGCCTCCGGCCTGATCGACGGTCTGAAGGGCCGATCCGGCGACAGTCGTTGAGATCCCGCTTCCCGCCACGTCCCCGAATCCCGCGGTCGTCCCGGCGGGGGCGACCGCGGTCTTTCCCCGTTCCCGCCGCGTCCTCGTTTCGCCTCCCCATCCAAAGGTCCCTCATGTCCCCGTTCGCTTCTCCCTCGCCCGACCGCCCCGCCGCGGCCCTGCTGCTGGCGGTCCTCCGCCCGGCCGCGGGCGTGCTCTGTCGGTCCGTCGTCGCCCTGGCGGCGGTCGGGCTGGCCACCGGCCCGCTCGGGCGCGGTCTCCGTCGCGTCTCCGGCTCCGGCCGGTGACGCGGCACGGCTCCCCCTGCGCGGGGGGCCGTTTTTCTTAGCCCGGAGCGGCGCCCGAATCCGGCGGTCCGATCTTTCGGACCGGGTGTCCGAATATTCGGACAAACCCCCGGCGCTGTGCGGTGCGCGCCGCCGCGTCTGTCGCCGGCGGGACGCGGAACGTGCGCGCCGATCCGGTCACTACGGTGCGCCCCCGCGGGGTCGTTCGGCGAAATCCCTGTCCCGCAGCGGTTTCGGCCGCGCGGCGGTCGGAGGCGGCGCTGCGCCCCCGACGCGGCGTCTCCTACTCTTGCACTTTCGGCGGCCGGGGGACGCCGGTCGACTTCTCCCCCGCAGCCCGAGCCACCTGACGGCATGACGGACCCGCCGCCCGACCGACTCGCCCGCGAACTGGATCTCGCCTGCGAAAGAATCGCGTCACGGTTCGGACGCCGCGACCTGAGGGACCGGGCGTTCCGTTATCTGCGGGCCCTTGCCGGGCGGCGGGCGGTCGACATTGCGGGCCGCCGCGATCGCTTCAACGGGTCCGGCTTGGCCGTCGCGGCCGGGGACGCCGGCCCGCACAACGCCCGCCACTTCCTGTCCCGCGCGAAGTGGGACGCCGACGCGGTGCGGGACGATCTGCGGGCCTACGTCGTCGACCGACTGACGGACCCGGCCGATCCGGGGGCCGCCGCCTTGGTCGCCGGGACGGCGTGGTTCCCGAAGAAGGGGATCCGCTCCGCCGGGGCGACCCGGGGCCGGTCGCCGAACACGGGCCGGGCTGAGATCGGGCAGACCGCGGCGTTCCTGGCGTACCGGACGGCCCTCGGGTGCGTGCTGATCGACCGGCAACTCGTCCTGCCGCCGCACCGGGCGGGGGACGCGGCTCAGCGGACCGCGAAGGGAACGGCCCCCGGGCTGCGGACCGCGGGCGGGGCGGCGAGGGGAATGATCCGGCGAGCAGTGGACGCGAGCGTGCCGTGCAGTTGGGTCGCGGCCGATCGGGAGTGCGGGTTGGCGTTGGGGCGGGTCGAGTCCGGCGGCCGGCGGGCGCCGTCCGTGGTGCAGTACTCGCACGCGGATGAGCTCGCCGGAACGTTTCCGTGGCTCGACGAGCGGTTGGAAGACGCCCGGTGGGAGGGCTGGCCGTGCGGGGGACCGGCGGCGGAGCAGGGGAGGTGCTCGTGGGCGGCCCTGCCGAACGTGGGGCGTGAGCAGGACCGGACGCTGCTCGTCCGCAACCGGCGCCGACGTCCGAGCGGGCGGGACGATCGCCGGACGTTCTTCCTCTGCGACGCCCCGGCCGGGACGCAGGTTTTGGATCTGGCGACCGTCGCCGGCCTCCTCGCGGAACTGGCCGATGCCGTCGCCGCGGCGAAGCGGGAGGTCGGGCTGGGCGACTACGAGATCCGCGGGGCGGATGCTTGGCGGCGCCACGTCACGCTGGCCTCGCTGGCCCACGCGGTGCGGGTCGCGGCGGCCACGTCGGGTGAAGCCTGAGCGTCAGGGCGTTCGTCCGGTCGTCTGTCCGAAGTTTCGGACACGTCCGAAACTTCGGACAAGCCAGCAGACATTGTGAGTCCGCCTCACTCGGCGAGTCGCTCCTCCAGTCGCCGGACGAACTCCTCGGCGGAGACGCCCAGGGGGGCCAGCCACTGCCGGAGTTCCAGCAGGTCCAGTCGCCGCTGCCCGACCTCGACCCGGCTAACCGTCGACTGCGGCTCGCCCAGGGCGTCGGCCAACGCCGTCTGCGTCAGCCCCGCCTCGGCCCGCACCTCCCGGAGGAGTCGGCAGAAAACGACGTTGGTCTCGCTGTACAGCGTCTTCTCCACCGTCGTCCGCCCGTCCGCGTGTGCCCCGAATCAAGCGGCCACGCTCGCGGCGGCATGCGGTTATGCAAAAGGCAGGCAGGCTGCGGGAGTCCCCGACCGCCCCCGGAGCAGCGACAGACGAGCTGAGCGGAGCCGCACGAAGCCCTCACCCCGGAAGAGGCGCCGGCGGGAGGCGTCAGGGTCGTCGGGGCGCCGGCCGTGCAGGCTACAGGGAGGCGTCGCCGCGTTCTCGCCGCGGATCGTCCGGCGAACCCGCGAACCGGACGCCCCGGGGTGGGGCGGTCCCGGGGGCGGGGGATCGACGAGACGAGGGGGACGCTGCGGCGACGGAGGTCCGCGGCGGGTGCGGAGTCTTTCTGAAGATCGTCTTCTGGACGTCGCTCCTCTGCGCCGTGGTCGGCTACTTCGCCGGCGTCGCCGCTGGACCGTCCGGGGACCAAGGCGGGGAAGCGGCGGTGCCGGAGCCGTTCGCGGCGGTCCCGTTCGCCGCCCGTCTCGCGACGCTGGCGGCGGTCGCCGGCCTCGCCGCGTCGTGCGGGTTTGTCGCACCGCGGCGATACCTACCGAAGGCCGGAACCGTACTCATCCCGGGCGCTGGGAAGGACTTCGAGGCGAACGTTGAGGCGGAGTCGGACGTGACTCAGGGCTGCGTCACAATCTCCCTGGGGCCGTTCTGCGGGGCGGCGGTCGCCGTCAGCTCCCACCTGTTCTGGCTCGGCTTCGCCGGGTGGACGTGGCGCTTCTTCGCGGGGGCGGCGGTCTGCGGGTCGGTCGCCTACTGGTTCGGAGCCCACCTCGCGGCCGGCGACGTGCGATGGGCCCGCCGGGTCCAGCGGGGGAACCTGACCCGCAAACGACTGGGGCGCCGCGGCGACGCTCGACGGCGTCTCCGCAATGTGGTGGATCTCGCGGTTCTTCTCGAACGCCATCGCGGCCGCCCAGGCCGGCATCGCGGCCCTGCGGGAGAAGGTCGACGCCTACGAGCCGGGGTGGTTCACCGGCGGCCTGATCGGCGACCAGATCCGCGATGTGCAGGACACGGCGCGGACTGTCTCGGAAACGACGGACCTCGTCCTCCGGCTGGTCGACGCCTGGAACACGGTGTGCGACGTACTCGCCCTGCTCGGCGTGGGGTTTACGCTGTACTGGATCCGGCACGACGCGGTCGTGCGGGAGGCCGAGACGGGGGAGACCGGAGTGCTATTACGGGAGGTTCTAATCCTGACCGCGATCAACTTCCTCGTCTGGCTGACGCTGCGGTCGTACTGGCCGTTGTGACGCTTGGGCCGCGTCGAGGGCGGGCATCTGCCGGGTGATAGTGCCCTCACATTTGGCCGCCGCGACATGAAGCTGCGAGCCGCCTTCACAGAGTACTTCGCCCATTCGATCATACGGATTCCCTTGGGACCGGTCGGATCGAATACAGTACAAGCCGCTACTAAGGCGGCGGCAACATAACCTATGCCAAAGGGTAAGGACTGGCGTGGTCGCCGACGTGGAGCTCCGTTTTCCGAACGGCAAAGCCGAATCCAAGGCGGAACAAAGGGGATCGCCGCGACCGTGGGCCGGAGGGACCAAACCGCGAGCGGGGCCGGCTTGAGCGGTTCGACCTGAACCGCCACAGAACTGGCTTCCGCAACCGGCGGGTTCCATCCGGGGAGCCAGTTGAGATCCCCGACCATCCGGTAGCTGCGGTGTAGCTTACACCGCTCGCCCCGCACGCTGCGGCGAACAAGGGTACTCCGGCTCCGACTTGGCCGGATACCGACGAGCGTCAACCGAACAAGGGCGTCGGGGTCGGACTCGAACTCCCGCGTGACCAAAGCCGCTCCAGCCGGGAGGTATAGACCCAAATCCGGACACGGCGGGCATGCAACCGCCCCAGTGGGGCGTAGGTAAATAGCGTCCCGCCCGCCCGGTAAATAGTCAGGCCTTCCGCACCGCCTACGCTCCGGTCTGCTGTCGCCGCTCCTCACGCGTTGGACGTATCAGGGATCAGATCGGGACGTTCCAGAGGCGGGTAGTCCCGCCACCCCCCGTGAGTCAGGTGACATGCGCACCGGCAGGGGGACTTTCGGCCCTCCGCGTCCGCGCACTCGCGCCGTCGGCCGCCGGGCACCGGACAGACGCAAAGGGTCTTGATGGTCAGAAGGTCGCCGACCTTACCCGGAACTGTTCGGGTGACTCGGTGCCACCCGAGCCCCAACACTTCGACAGTCGGTGCGGACCGTTCCGACATATGGCGGTTCCCGCTTGGTTCACGCTGTTCTAAAGGTCGAGATGGCTAGGGTCTCGGCAGATCGTTTTCATCGCTCGCCCAATCGGGGAAGCGCAGCGAACCCGCGTCCGGGGCCAACGGACGGTTCGCTGTTGAAGCGAACCAGCTTAGACGGTGGTTCTCAAAAAGCACGGTGGACCGCTTCCTTGATCCCCAAGAGCAGCCGCGGGGACCGCAAGACCAGAGGGCGGCTCGGCAGTCTCACGGCGTGACGGATCGAGTCGACGTTGGTTGTGACCTCTCGCGGTGATCCCGACCGTTTGACGATGGGACTGCCCTGGAGTCGTCCTTCTACCTGGGCGTACGAGTCGCAGCGTCGGTACTGGACGACTCATTCGCCTCGAGGTCCGGGTATTTCTCCCGCAAGGTCGCGCGCTGTGCCTCGACGGTTCCCGAACTCGAAATCGGGGCGTGAACGGGCGGCTGCCTCGGGAGACTTTCAGCGGGTGATTCGCCGTCGGAGCAAGGTTCGACCGGAGACGCCGCCGTTGCGGTCGTGTCCCACGGCAGCGTCTCCTGCGGCACGATCTCCTCCCGCCCCCGCCGAGGGGGATTTGGTTGCGCCGTGCTTGCGAACCGCACTTCCCCTCCTCGACGGCCGGCGTTGAAACCGCGGGCTCGTCGGCACCGGCGTGGAAGCTTGTTTCTCGATCAAGACGCTCGGCTCGGGCGGAGCCACTGTCGGGTTCGGCGGCGTGCCGATTCTTAAGATCATCCTGCCGACGTGGCCGTCCGCTGACGGCGAGGGCGGTCGAAGGAAGCGTTTCGCTTCGTCTAGATCGCAGTCCGGGGGCGAACTACGCTCCTTGATCAGACTTTGGAACAGAGCTCCCGGCTTTCTGACCGGCTGCCCACCCGGCGTACGGAGGCGTCGCCGGACGTGGAACCAGTATCCGAAGAATCGCAGCTTCGTATCCGGCGTTTCCGTTCCCCCGGGACGCTCAACCCACTCGATGTAGCGCTTCTCGGCCGCGTTTCCGCCTTCTTCGAGAAACTCTTCTCCCGAGATGCCCCCGCCGTCCCACGGGCCGTATTTCCCGCCCCGCGTTGGGCGGCTCGGAGGCGTCGGCCGATCCATCCCGTCCTTCTGAAGTTCAACCCCATGGCATTTGAGGGAAGGGAGGGGATGGTTCTTATGTGCCCCCCCCTTTTCGGGAGAGGGTGAGGGGGGAGGGTCCCGGGGGAGGGGGCGCAGTTCGCAGTCCGAGCGACCTCCGCCGGGATGTCAGCCGAGTGGAGATCTTCGTCGCCGGGGATGAGCACCTCCCAGAGGTCTCCATTGGTGTTCCCAGACCTCTTGGTCCGTCGGAGGTAGCCGGCTTCTTCTGCCTTCTTCGCGACCGCAGTGACCCTCTCCCGCTTACCGATCTTGCAGAGGTCGCCTAACTTTTTAATCTTAAATGGCACGGCCGGGAGCGGCTTCCCTGCTTGCCATTTCTTCTCCTGCTTGCCGACGATGATCGTGAGTAGAGCTAGTGTCCTGAGTTGGAAGTTTCGTTGCAGACGGCTTCGACCCGCCGAAGGATCAGATCGGCGTCGGCGGTCCAGACGAACGGTTTGGCGTCGGCGTTATGACCCTCGACGTAGTCCCGGATCGCCCGCTCCAATTGCGGCACGCTGCGGAACACGCCCCGCCGCAGCCGTTTATTCGTCAGTTCCGCGAAGAACCGCTCGACCTGATTCATCCAGCTCGCCCCCGTCGGGGTGAAATGCAGGCGGTACTCGGGGCGTCGGGCGAACCACCGTTTCACGGCGGCGGTTTTATGCGCGGCGTAGTTGTCGAGCACCAAGTGGATCTCCGTCCCGGGGTCGCGTTCGGTCGCGGCGTCGAGCTGCCGGAGGAACGAGAGAAAGTCCTGAGCCCGGTGCCGCCGCCGACAGCGGCCGAACACCTCCCCGGTCTTCACGTTCAACGCCGCGAACAGGCTGGTCGTCCCGTGCCGGAAATAATCGTGCGTCCGCCGCTCCGGCCGGCCGGGCGTCATCGGCAGCACGGGCTGGGAGCGGTCGAGCGCCTGACACTGGCTCTTCTCGTCCACGCAGAACACCACGGCGTTCGCCGGCGGGCTCATGTATAAGCCCACCACGTCCCGCACCTTCTCCACGAAGTACGGGTCGGTCGAGAGCTTGAAGGTCTCGCTGCGGTGCGGCTGCAGCCCGAAGGCCCGCCAGATCCGGGAGACGGCGCTCTGGCTCAGACCCAGCCGCTTCGCCAAGCTCCGCGTGCTCCAGTGGGTCGCGTTCGGCGGGGTTTCCTCCAGCGTCGTCCTGACGACCTCCTCGACGCGGTCGTCGCCGATCCTCCGCGGGGCTCCGCTTCTGGGCTCGTCGGTCAGTCCGTCCAGCCCGTGTTCGAGGAAACGCTCCCGCCACCGCGTGGCGGTCGGCCGCGAGACGCCGAGGCGGCGGGCCGCAGCCACGATCGACGGTTCGTCGGCGCAAGCCAACACGATCGCCGCCCGCAGGGCCAAGCCCCGGGGCGTTTTGCGGCGGCGGGCCAGCCGGGTGAGTTCGGCCCGCTGCGCGTCGGTCACGACCAGTTCGGTTTTCGGCTTGGACCCGGGCATCTGGGGCTCCGAATTGCGTAAAACCGCAGCCTACCCGCCCTCGTAAGATGCGCAACGAAACTTCCAACTCAGGACACTAGGCCCGCCGTTCCCACCTCGTCCACCGCCTCCCTCTCGTAGAGAGATTTCACAAGTCGACACGCGAGCGGCGGCGGCTGGGGCGACCCAGCCTGCCGTCCCCTCGACTTCGTTTCTCCTCCGGCTCGGCGTTGGGGGGACATGAAGCAGATGCGAGCGAGCGGCGGTCGGCAGGGCAGATCGCCCTGAGCGGGTGTGCGAGTTGGAGCTGAGGCCAAGATGGGCGGCTACGGGCCGCGACGCAGACGCCTCGCCCGTGAGGCGTCCGCGGGAACGATCACCACCCGCCCGCGATGAGTTCCCGCTCCTCCGCGTCCGGCGGGGGCGGATCGGAGGAAGCGGGTGTGTCCCCTTCCCGCCGGCCTGTCGCTACGGAGCCTTGGATGAACGCGGCCAAGTCCGACCGCCGCACGCGGCGGCGGCGACCCGCCTGCAGGTAGGGGAGCGGTTCGCCGACGGTCCTGCGGTCCATCCAGCGGTAGACCGTGGTGACGTTGACCCCGAGACGCTCGGCGACTTCCCGTACGGAGAGGGTGCAATCCCACTGTTCGAGGACGTCCCCGGCGTGGAGGTCGTCCGGCTTGGGTCGGGGAGCGAACTTAGTAGCGTTGACGGGCATGGCGGTGCGGCGGCTTGCATTCGGACACGTATGCAGCATCCGCGTCGCCCGCCGGAGCGCCGCCCCCAGCCGAACGGCCCTTCATACATTCAACAAGATGCGACGCGACCCCATGCGACGCGGCAGGTTTCTCACAGCCGTGCGACGGCAGGAGAACGAGGGCGCTATTCGTTCGGCTTGGCGCTCGGGTCGACGCCGCCCCTCCCGAACTTCTGGGACACCTTCGCCTTGTGCTCGCCGAGTCGGAGCTGGGCTTCAGCGTCGAGCCGCGATTCGATCAGGTAGTACCTGTTCCCCGACCGTCCGCCGGTACCGTCCTCGACGCTCTGCTTACGCTCTAACGGTGATGGGCCGCCTTTCTTTCCGCACCTCCCGTCCTGCATCCATCGATAGAGCGTGCTCCGGTCACAACTCAAAATCTTCGCCGCAGTTTCGATCGATAGGGGGCCGTATTGTGTCGGAGGCGCTTCAAGGCCGGGCGGTTGGAGTGGCTGGGGTTGCCGACGCCTCGCCTGAGACAGCCAATCGTCGTCGCGGGAGAACCTCAGGGTCCCGTCCGCGACGCGTTGCAGCAGTTGGCGGATGAGCGTGAGAGTGCACGCTCCGTGCTCTCTCGCCGCGGCGGCGTCCATGGTTTGCACTTCCCGTTCGACGCGTCCTTCTACGTGAGCCAGCCTGGCGGGTTGGAACAGCCCGTCGGTTCCGAGTCCATTCGCCTCTGCGAGGCTGCGAAGATCGCGGACTCCCTCGAGCTTCTCACCGTGCGGGAACTCGATTGCGCGAACGGCGTCACACGCTCGATTGAGTTCCAGCAGCCGATCCGCAGGCAGCACGAGCCGACGCCGCATTGCCTTCACATGGTCGTCGTTGATTGCAGAGAAGGAGTACTCGCATCTGTCGAGCCCCCAACGGACCCACCAAGTCCTTGGATCCGTACGGAGAACCTCGTCGACGAACTTCCCGAACAGCCTTGCGGCACGAAATAGGTCCTCTGGACGGCTCTCAAACGTTCGTCGCTTCGCGCTTTTCTGCACGAATACGCGAGCGACGTAGGAGCGGCTGGGCAGTCCTGGGGTACGTGCCGTCTCGCAGTGAACGACGACGCGCGAACCCGCCCAGGCCGATCGTGCGGCGTCGATCACTTTCTTCGATCTCGCTTCTCCCCTCGCCGGTCGTCGCCGCCGGCCCACAGCCGTCACGATCCGCGGCACGCCCGCCGCCGCCGATCTGCACGGAGCTACGGGCGACGCCGAGGGCCAGGTCGACCGCCGAAACGAACTCCGCGAGCGCTGCCGATTCAGCCCGGCAGACGATCTCCACAAACTGAGACCGGCGGCCCGACTCACTTTTCCGGAGCAAGCTGTCCGCCACCTCACGGAAACGTAGACCGGCGGCCCACACCAGTTCGCGGCGGAGCGGGGCGGAGTAAAGCGAGGTACCCGGGAACCCCGAGTTCTCCAACTCCTTCTCTTTGAGAAGGCCCCGGCCCAGACACTCGCGGTCGAGTTTGTCGAGCACTTCGCGGAAGGTTGACCGGACTTGTTCGTGCGTTGCTTCGGGGGTGGGCACGTGGAGACTCTTTCAGGACCGCTCAGATCGACGGGGACCGGTTCGTGAATGCCATGAACAAGGGTGTGAAAGTAATCCCCAATCTCGCATCGTGGCGCCGGCGGGCGGCGGTTCCCGCGAGGCCCTTCGGCGGCTGACGTCGGCTCCGAAACAGTGCGCTGCAAAGGGCCGTACAGAATGGACATCCCGGCCAAAGCAGGGAGGGCAGCCCATCCGGCGAGCCGACGAACTGAATCCTGGTCAAGCTGACCAGGAAACCCCCGCTCGCAGCCGGTCTGACCCGTTTTGAATGCAACTGGGCGGGAGCGAACGCGACGCCCCGCGACCGAGTGCGAACTCTGGATTCGCCCTAGAGAATCCCGTACGATCCGCGTCTCACCCTTTCACACAGCAGTGAGACGCTCCCTCCCCCGGCGGACCCGACGGGCAGATTCACACGGTGGAAGTCGCAGGTTCGAATCCCGCCGCGCCCAGTTGTCGTCAGTCTCGAACGTCGCTCGGGATGCGGCGAGATCCCCGGAGAACGGGGGCTCCGGTGAGAGATCGGGCTCCCGCGAGAGGGATTCCGTCATGACCCGGTCACGCTGACGTGTCGGACGCGCTCGTGAGGATCCGGCTGAATCGCCGGCGCTCACGCGGAGCCGGTCGCTGGCTGTGAGCAACGCGTCACGCTTTCGCACGGGAAAGCAGGTTCGCACGGGAAAGCAGGGCGTCGGCAGCTTGATCGTCGACGAAGCGTTCGGCGGTCGGATCCCACTTCAGCGGGCGGCCCAACTCGCGACAGAGGTTGGCGAGGTGGCAGACCGTCGCGGTCCGGTGACCGACCTCGGCGGGAGCGACCGGCTCCGCACGGCCGTCGATCGCCTCCAGCCAGTTTTGCAGGTGCGGTCGGGCGACGAAGCCCTTGCCTTCCCAAGCCGCGACCGCCGCGGCGTCCGGCGGGGGGAGCAGGGAGGGCGGATCCGCCCGATAGCCGTTGCGGACGATCTCCAACCGGCCGCGTTCGCCATGAAACACCGCGGGCCCGATCCCCGGACGCCACTCCAGCCGCACGCCGTTGGCGTACGTCATGGTGAGGGGGCGGAACCGACCGGCCTGCGACCACGGTTCGGTCGGATGGGGGGTCTTCTTGAACCACCGCTTCTGCCAATCCGCCTCCAGCGCGGCGGCGACCTCGGCGTCGACCGTGACGGGGTCGATCCGCACCGGCCCGGACGCATCCATCCCCAGCGCCCACTGCACCATGTCCACCGTGTGGGCGCCCCAATTGGTGGTGAGGTGGCCGGAGTAGGCCCGGTAGAGATCCCACCCCCGCCACGCGACGCCGTCGACCTTGAATCGATCCTTCGCCCACAGATGTTTGTTGTGGGGGCGACGGGGGGTGTCGCCGAGGAACAACTCCCAATCCAACCCGGGCGGGATCGGTTCGGCGGGCCAGTCCGGATCCCGCTGCGGGCCGGGGTAGTTCGGAATCTCGACCCGCGACACGCGTCCCAGCCCCCCGTCCCGGACGAACGCACAGGCGATGCGATCCGCCTCCATCGAGCGTTGCTGGCTGCCCACCTGCACGACCCGCCCGCTGCGGCGGGCGGCGTCGACCACCGCCCGGCCGCCGGCGATCGTGAGGGACGCCGGCTTTTCGAGATACACATGCAGCCCGGCCTCCAGGGCATGAAGGGCCGCAGGCACATGGTGATGATCTGGAGCGGCGATGACGACCGCATCGAGTCCCCCGGCGTCGATCATCCGCCGAAAGTCTTGGAACGTGCGACAGCCGGGGCCGTCGACGGCGGCGAACCCGCCGAGCACCTCCGTCCACTCCTGATCGGGGCGGAGCGTCTCGGTCATGCGGGAGGTCGCGCAGTCGCAGACCGCGACGATCTTCGCCTCCGCCGGCAGGTTCCCGATCAGATAGCGCCCCCGCACCCCGCACCCGATCACGCCGACGCGCAGCCGGGAATCGATCGACGCGGCGCACGATCGGCGCGAGAACGCCCCGGGCGCGGCGAGGCCCGCGGCGGACGCGGCGAGCAAACGGCGGCGGGTGAGCGTCACAGGTCCAACTCCTTGCGGGCGTAGGCGAGGCTGTCGCGGACGTTCTGCGATTCCCGCTCCGCCGCCGCTTCGGGCGACAGCGTGGAGATCGCCTGACCCCGCGTCGGGTTCGCCCGTACCAACCGCAGCGTGCGGGCCAGGTCGCGGGCGGGCAGGTCCGGGAACGTGGCGAAGTAGCCCTCCGTCAGGCAGGGCACGGAAAGGGCGTCGCGCGTGATCAACTCCAACGAAAAATTCGCCGCCGGCCACGCCGCCCGGATCGCGCGGACCATCCGCGGCAAGTCGAGGCTGCCGGCGCCCAGCGGGACGTCGCCCAGGAGGAAGCCGTCCGGCGTCGGGGTGAGCGACTGATCCTTGATGTGCACCGAGGCGGCGAACGGCGCCAGCGCTTCGACGGTCTCGTGGGGGTCGTCCAGCAGGGCGACGTTGTTGCCGAAGTCCACGCAGGCTCGCACGAAGGGGCTGTCGTACGCTTCCAACAGCTTGACCCGCGCAGCGAGCCGCTGGTCCTTGTGGTTCTCGATCGCCAGCGGCACGCCGGCGGCCTCCGCCAGTGGCGCGGCCCGGGCCAGCCGACGCTTCCCTTCGGCGAGGGCGTCCTCGAACCCCTCGCGGGAATCAAACACTTCGTACCGCCGCCCCGGGAACAGGTGCGTGCGAGCCGCGGCGGCGCCGGCGCGGGCGGCGGTGTCCATGATCTTCACGAACCGCTCCGCCTCCGCGTCGTCGCCCGGCAGCGGCACGACCGCGTCGATGTACATCCCGAATTCGGCGGCTCGTTCGCCCAGCCGTTCGGCGTCCGCGGGGGCCATCACCTTCATCGGGATCTGCATCCCCCCGGCGCCGAGGCCCCGGCAGTGCTCCAGGAAGACGAGCGGGTCGTTCAGATCCGGCTCGCCCGCGGCCTTTCGCAGCTTGCGGAGGTGCTTACAGGCCCAGACCGTCAGCCCCATCCGGCCGGCGTTCGTCGAGGGCGGCGCCGTCGCGCGGCCGAACGCGCGGCCGAGCGCGGGGGCGCCCGCGGCGAGCGCCGCGGCCCCGGCGAGGACGGCGCGGCGGGGGATCGGGGCGTTCGTCATGACGTGCTGTGAAGAGGAGGCGGGGGGTGTCATTGGGCGGTCCACCCGCCGTCGACGGTCAGCATGCTGCCCGTCACATAGCTGCCGGCTGGGCTCGCTAAGAAGATCGCGGCGCCTTGGATCTCCGGCAGTTCGCCCCAGCGGCCCAGCGCGGTCGCCCCGACGATGAACTTCTTGGCCTGCTCCGTCTCCGCGATCGGTTCGTTCATCGGGGTGAGGAACGGCCCCGGGCAGATGGCGTTGACGGTGATCCCCTCCCCGGCCAACTCCAGCGCCAGGGCCCGGGTCATGTTTGCGACCGCTCCTTTGCTGGCGGCGTAGGGGGTGCGGTCGGCGAGGCCGACCAACCCCAGCGTGCTGGCCAGATTGATGATCCGCCCGCCGTGCGTCGCTCCGCCGTCTCGCATCGCCTTGACGACTTCCCGGCAGCAGAGCCACACGCCGTCCACGTTGATCCGCTGCACGCTGCGGAAGTCGTCCAGGCTCAACTCGCCGATCGGTCCGCGGACGTTGATCCCGGCGTTGTTGACGAGCACGCCCGGCACGCCCAGTTCCTCCACGCAGCGGGCGACCATCCCGGCGACGGCGGCTTCGTCGGTCACGTCGGCGGCCAGGCCGAGCGTTTTGACCGGGTACTCGGCGGCGATCTGCTTGGCGGCGGCTTCGGCCTCCTCGGCGTGACGGCTGGTGACCAGCACGTTCGCCCCGGCGCTCGCCAGCCCCGCGGCGATCGTCTCGCCCAGCCCTTTTGAGCCGCCGGTGACGATCGCGGTGCGGCCGGTCAGATCGAACTGGGCGACCCCCGGCCAGCGGGGGGCGGGGCGGTCGGCGTCGGCGGAATCAGTCATTCGGTCGGTGCTTCGGTCAGGGATTCGTGCAGGACGCCCGGCGGGTCCGGGCGGTGGGCCGGCCGCGGCCCGGGGGGGAGGGCGGGGGCGCGGCGATCGCCGCGGACGGAGAGTTCCACGGCGTACAGCCCGGTGCGGGCGGTCACGAACAGCGTGCGGCCGTCGGGGCCGCCGAACGTCATGTTCGCCGGCGGCTCCGGCACCGGCACAGCGGCGATTCGCTCGCCGGCGGGGGAATAGATTAGCACGTCGCTCCGGCCGGTCACGTACAGGTGACCGTGCTCGTCCAGCCCGAGGCCGTCGGAGGCTTTGTCCGCCATCTTGCGGCGATTCGACAGCGTCCCGTCCGGCCCGAGGTCGTAGGCCCAGCAGGCCCGGCCGGGCGGGTCGGCGAGGAACAGCGTCTTGCCGTCGGCGCTGCCGACGATCCCGTTCGGGCCGTTCACCAGCATGTCGTGCGGGTCGAGGTCCCGCACGGAGCCGTCGGCCGGATCGATCCGGCAGACCGTCGCGTAGAGCTTCCCGTCCGGCGGCGGCGTCTTCCCGTTCCGGCCGCGACGCCGGTCCTTTGGAAGGGTGAAGTACACGGCGCCGTCCGGGCCGATCCACAGGTCGTTCGGCAGGCCGAGCGGTTGGTCGCCGCAGCGGTCGGCGAGGGTTTCCTCCGACCCGTCGACGGCCCGCCGCACGATCCGGCCGGAGGCGTCGCAGAAGACGAGCCGGCCCTTTCGATCGACGTCGATCCCGTTGGAGAACGCCGCCCCGGTCCGCAGCAGTTCGACTCCGCCGCCGGTGGTCCAGCGGTGCAGCGTGCGGTTGGGCAGGTCGGAGAAGTACAGGGCGCCCGCCCCGTCCCACGCCGGGCCCTCCGTGAACCTGAACCCCCCGGCGAGCTTCCGCACCGGTCCGACGGCGCACGGCGGTTCGGCGTCGCCCGGACCAGCGGGCGGCGGCGGGTCCGCCCGCGCCGGCAGGGCCGCGACGGCGAAGATCAGCGTGTGGATGAACTGGTGCGTCACGCCGCCTCCAGGCCGGGCAGGGTGGTCGTGCCGGTGGCGAATCGGTCAGTTTCGATGCCCAAGCGTTGGAGCATCGAGACATACAGATCGCCCAGCGGGCGGTTGCGGTCGCGGTCGAAGGCGAGGTGCTGGCCGTGGCGGAACCCGCCGCCGGCCAGCAGCATCGGCATGTTGGTGTTCGCGTGCCGGTTGGCGTGGCCGAGGTTCGACCCGTGCAGCACCATCGTGCGGTCCAGCAGACGTTCCCCGCCCTCGGAGACCGCCGCCAACCCGTCCAGCAGCCGGGCGAGTTCCGCCATCTGGGCCGTCTCGATCGCTTCGAGCTGCACGCGAGATTCTTCCCGCTGGCTCTGGTGGGTCAGCGAGTGGTGCGGCAGGTCCACGCCGGGCAGGTCGACGACCGGATTGAACGCCTGGGCGACGATGATCGTCACCATCCGCGTCGAGTCCGTCTCAAACGCCAGCCGGGTCAGGTCGTACATCGCCCGGGTGCGGTCGAACAGCTTGCCGGGGTCCAGCACGTCCTTCGGCTCGGGCACGTTCACGGTCGGCTTGGGGCGGGTCTCCCACTGCTCGCCCTGGTGCAGCCGGCGTTCGACCTCCCGCACGGCGGTCAGGTACTGATCCAGACGAGCCCGGTCGGCGCCCCCGACCCGTCGCTTCAGGCCGTCGATCTGTCCGCCGAACTCGTCCATCAGGCTGCGGCCCTCCCGCAACCGGCGGACCTGCGCCCGCACCTGATCGGGCGTGCCGTCCACGAACAGTTGCCGATACACCGCGGAGGGCGCCTCCTCCGACGGGAGGCGGACGCCGTCGCCGGTGTAGGACAGCGATTTCGGCCTCCGGCCCGACCCGCAACGTCAGCGAGGGGAACCGCGTTTGCGGGCCCAGCCGTTGGGCGGCGTACTGGTCCAGGGAGATCGAATTGCGGAACCCCGCGCTCAGCGGGTGCGGGGCGCCGGTCAGGAACGACACGTCCGCGGCGTGCCCGCCGTCCACCTCCGGATGGCTGACCCCGCTGAACACCGTGAAGTCCTCCCGGCGCTCCGCCAGCGGTTTCAGATACCGCGACAGCTCGTACCCGCGGCCGGTCTCTTTCGGGAAGAAGTACTCCGGCATGAAGCCCATGTCGAAGTTCACCGCCGCCAGCCGGCGGGGGACCGCGGCGGTTGCGTCCGACGGGGCCTTGGCGAACGCCGGCCGCATCGCATCCAGAAACGGCAGCGCCAACGACGCCCCCGCGGCACGGAGCACGGTGCGACGGGAAAGAGCGTGCGGCATGGTGATTCCTGTGTAAAGGCGGGCGAAAGGCGAGCGGCGGGGCGTCAGCCCCCCGTGTGAGTCGGCGCTGAATCACCAACCCGAAGCGTCAGCGAGGGCGTCCGCCGGATCTTCTCAGCGTTCAGGGACGCGGGCGACGCCCGCATCCCTCGCTGACGCTTCGGGTTGGTGTGGAAACGCGGACGACGCCCGCGTCCCTCGCTGACGCTTCGGGTTGGTGTGGAAACGCGGGCGACGCCCGCGTCCCTCGCGGACGCTTCGGGTTGGTGTGGAATTCGGGTTGGTGTGGGAACAGATTTTCGGGGATCCGTGAGCAGCGGCGGCTGGGGGGTGCGGAACCTATTTCCGGCGGAACATTGCGCTCTGAACCACGGCGTGCACCATCGACCGCAGCCCGAACCCGCCCGGCGCCAGGCGGTCCAGCATCCCGTCGAACTCCGCCCCGTCGGCCAGGGAGACCGGCGCCCCGGTGGCGTAGACGGTCAGGCGGCGGAGCAAATTGTCCGCGATCTGGCGGTCCAGCGTGCGGAGGCGATCGCGGAACCCGTTCACGTCGCCGAACGCCCCGGCGCCCGGCAGGTCCCCGTGCGGATCGACCGCGGGGCCGAACTTGTAGACCGGCTCGTTCTTCCGCCGCTCGGAGTTGTCCCGCAGCACGCGATACCGCGTCCGGTAGCCGCCCATCACGTCGAAACTTTCCAACGCGAAGCCGGGCGGGTCGATCTTCGTGTGACACCCCGCGCACGCCGGGTCCGCCCGGTGGGCGCTGAGCAGTTCCCGCACGGTGGTGGCGCCGGCGAGGTCCGGTTCGATCGCGGGCACGTTGGGCGGGGGCGGGGGCGGGTGATCGCCCAGCAGGCGGTCCATCACGAACAGCCCCCGCACCACGGGGCTGGTGGTCGTGCCGTTGGCGGTCACCTTCAACACCGCCGCCTGGGTCAGCAGGCCGCCGCGGACGTGATCGGCGGGAATCGGCACCCGCCGCATCGCCGAGCCGCTCACCCCGTCGATCCCGTACAACTCCGCCAACGGCTGGTTGATCGTGAGAAAGTCGGAGTCGTACACGTGGCTCGCCGGCAGGTCCTCCGCCAGCATCGCCCGGAAGAAGGCCCGCGGCTCGCCCAGCATCGAGTCGACCAGGAAGTCCGTGTTCTCCGGGTACAGGTTGGAGTCCGGTTCGGTCAGCCGCAGATCCTCCAGATCGAGCCAGCGATCCAGGAACCGGGCGACGAACCGATCGGCCCGCGGGTCGTCGAGCAGCCGCTCGGTCTGTTCACGCAGGCCGTCGTCGGTCAGGAGGGCGCCGGAGAGGGCGGCAGCCTTGAGCGCCTCGTCCGGCGGTCCGTCCCAGAGGAACAGGGCCAGCCGCGTGGCGAGCGCGTGCCCGTCCAGCGGCCCGACGGTTTCCAGCCGGAGCAGAAACGCCGGACCGGTCAGCAGCACGCGGTAGCCGGACAGCATCGCTTCGACGAATGGTTGACCGTCCGCCAGGGCGGCGCGGAACTGGGCCATGGGCGCCGCCAGATCGGCCGGGGTCGCGGGACGGCGGAGGGCGCGGTCGGCGAAGGTCCGCAGCAGCCGGGCGGCGTCGGCCTGCGGGTCGCGGCTGACCACGCGGTAGGGCAGGCCGCTGTCCGGGTCGAGCGTCGGCGGCGCCTTCCTGCCGCGCTTCCGCCCCCCCGCGGGGGCCAGCGGTTCCAACGGCAGATCGCCCAGCAGCCGGCGGTGGCTTTCCGGCGGCCACGCCGGGGCCTGGGGGTCGCTCCCGTTCGCCAACCCGTTGGCGGGCAGCGGGCCGTCCAGTTCGAACCACCGCAGCGCCAGGCCGTCCTTGCCGGAGCGCTCCCACCGGGGCGGGCCGCTGCCGGGGCCGCCGTGGGCGAAGCGGTTGGGCGGGGAGGCCGGCAGGAACTCCACGTTCTCCCCCTCCCGCAGCCAGACGCGGACCTCACCCACGCCCGGCGTGTTGGGCGGCAGGTCGAGCCGCCCCAGCAGGCGCCCGCCGGAGCCGTAAAACGACGCCACCCCCGCCTGATCCGTCGGCACGATCTGGCCGTGCTCCACCCGCACGCCCCAGCCGCCGACGCGGATCATGTACTCCCCGTCCTGCGGCACGCGGAACTGTTTGAGGCGGATGTCGTGGTTCGATCGGTTGTTCGCGAACGTGATCACGCCGTCAAACTTCGGCTCCGCATCGCGGGCGTAGGCCGGCTTCTTCGACCCCTCAAAGGTGGGATCGATCTCGGTTCCGACCAGCGGGATCGCGTTCTCCCCCTTCAATTGGACGTACAGGGTCTGCAAGGTTTGCCGCACGCCGTCCACGCTGTGCAGTTCGGATCGGATCGTCCGCCGCGGCAGGGGGACGGCGCGGTCGGCGAGGGCGGCCCGCAGCGCCGCGTCGGCGACCTGCGGCAGGGCGCCGACGGAGACGTGCGAAAAATCCAACGCCCCCGCCGTCTTGGCGAAGCCGTACTCGATGCCGTCCGGCGGGAGCATCCCCACCAGATCCAACTGCGGCAGGCCCAGCGCGTCCTCGAGCGCGTTGGCGTACTCCTCCCGGCTGAGCCGCCGCAGTTCCGCCCGGCCGAACGTCGCCCGGCGGCGTGAGTCCGCGGCGGTCAGCGCGGTTCGCAGGGCGGTCGTGATCGCCGTCGACTCCTCGGCGGGCAGGGCGCCGTACTCCGCCGGCGGCATCTCCCCCCGCTCGATCCGCGTCAGGGCCTTCGTCCAGGCGGCGGCGGCGGCGGGGTCGTTCAGATCCGCCGACAGCGCGTCCAGTTCGAACCCCGCCTCCGCGGCGCCCGCGGAGTGGCAGTCCAGGCAGTAGGTTCCCAACAGCGCCCGGGCCTCCGCGGGGGCGTGGAACGACCCGGCGCCCGCCTCATCCCCCGCGCCCGCCCCCGCGCCCGCCCCCGCGCAGGCCGCCCCGGCGACCAGGCACCAGACCGTCGCACAGCGGACGAACGCCCGCGGCGCTGGACTCGGGAAGGAGGCGGAGGACAAGGCGGTCAATCGGCGGGTCGGGGGACGGTCGAGGCGACCGCGTCGGGGGCGGCCGGGGGCGGGGGAAGGCGGACGCGGAGGAGGTCGGGGGATCATGGCGCCCCGTTCCGGGGCGTGGCGTCGGTCAAAGCGCCGGCCTCGGGGGCGCCGGTCGTGACGGACTGCCACGTCGTGCCGAGGCGAATTTCGTCGAAGCTCCACCCGGTCTCGGCCCGCACGCCGTCGGTGACGTGCACCGCCTCCAGCGCCGCGTCGAGCTTCGCGGGGCGACCGGTGACGGTCCAGTTCAGCGGTTCGGCCGACGGGACGGTCTCGCCGGGGCGGATCACCTTCAACCGCAGCCGATCGGGGCGGTTCGGGCGGGCGATCAGTTCGAACACGAACAGGTGCGTCCCCTCGCCCACCGGCGCGCCGGTCGCGGCGTTGCCGGCGGGGCCGTACACGATCGGCCGGCCGTCGGACAGGACCCCGAACCCGATCCGCCCGCGCGTCCCGACCAACTGGACGCGGAACCCGCCCCGCCCCGCGGCCGCGGGACGTTCGCGACGCACCAGCAGGGCGAGGAAGACGGTTTGGCGGGCCGCGGCGTCGATCGGTGCGGCGAGGCGCCGCTTCAGCCCCCGTCCGCCGCCGTCCTCCAGGCGGGTCGGCGCCGTGACCCGCCCGCCGGCGGCGCCCGCGAAGCCCGCGGGCCCCCTCAGCCCGGCCGGCTCCACCCGAAACGGGCGGTCGCTGGTCGGCCAATCCACGCCCCAGGGGCCGGACCAGCCGGTTCCCCCGGCCGCCCCCCGGGCCTCGCCGGAGGTGGGGCCGGGGGCGCCGTGAAACCCGTCGGCGGCCAGCAGTCGGCCACGCGGGGTCCGCAGCGGCGCCGCCGCCCGCAGCAGGGTTTCGAACCCGTCGGCGGACAGCGGCACCTCCCGGACCGACGCCGCTCCCCCCCCGCCGGCCCCGGGCGTGACCTGCACCGCGCGGCCCGCGCCCAGCACCCGCCCCGCGGGCGAGCCCGTCGCCGGGTCGGGCACCTCCGGCAGTTCGACCTCCCCCTCGATCACGTGCACCTCCGTCCGTCCGGAGGGGCCGACGGTGACGGCGAACTCCGTGCCCAGGTCCACCACGTCGGAGGCGGGCGTGCGCAGCACGAAGCCGGCCGCCTCCTCCTCGGCCCGCACCGTGACGGCCCCCCGCACCAGCAGCGCGGCGACGGGCGATTCCAGGTTCAATTCGACGCCGCCGTCTCGTCCGTCCAGCACGACCGCGGCCCCGCCGTCGAAGCGGATCACCGCGACGCCCGCCCCCAGCGCCAGCGGCCCCGCCGGCAGTCGCCCGCCGGGCTTCGCCGTCGCCCCGTCGGTTCCGACCCGGCAGGCGTCGCCGCGGACGAATGTGGCAATGTGTCTTGGCGGGCTCGTTTGCGGTTCGCCCGTCGATTGATTGACGAACGAGACGAGGACGAACGCCGTCATCGCCGCGGCGGCGACGAGCCCGGCCGCCGCCGCCGCCGCCGCCACGGACCGCCGCCGTTGGCGATTCGGCACGGGGGCGCCGGAACCATTCGCGGCGGCCGCGCGGTCGACCGCCCCGATGCGTTCGGCGACCGCCCCGGCGAACGCGGCCTCGCTGTCGGAGACCTGTCGCTGCACCGCCCGGACGAACGCCGGTTCGTCGAACGGGCGGAGCGCCGCGGACAGCAGCCGGTGTTCCTCGTACAGATCCGCCGCGGCCGACAGCAGGGCGGGATCGGCGGCGAGGAGGGCGTCCAGTTTCGCCAACGCATCGCCGTCCAATTCCCCCTCCAGATACGCGGCCCACAGGGGTGCGAACCGCTCCTCGGCGGACTCGGGGGCGGGTTCAGAAGGGGCGGGTTCAGAAATCGTCATCGCGCCGCCTCCCCCGCGAGGCGCCGGTCGATGCAGGCGTGTAAACGGCGACGCAACACGTACAGCCGCTTTTTCACGCCGTCGGCGGTGCGGCCGGTTTGCGCGGCGATCGCGTCCAGCGACAGCGCGTCGGCGTAACGTAGGTCCAGCAGCCGTCGCGCGGCGTCGTCCAGACGTTCCAGGCAGGCTTGCAGCTGACGCATGCGGCTCGACTCCGCGGCGGGGGACTCGGCCAGTCGACGATCCAGTTCGCGGCCGAGGGCGTGGGGGACGTACCGGCTGTGATAGTCCGCCTGCCGACGCAAACGGGTCGCCTCGCCCATCAGCTTGAAGCGGGCGATGGCGAACAGCCACGCCTTCAGATCCGTGCCCAGTTCGTAGTCCCCAAGCCGGCGGAAGGCGTCCACGAACACCGTCTGGGCGATCTCGTCGGCGTCCCCCCCGGGCGGGCACCGCGCGACCACGTAGCTCCGGATCGGACGCTGAAACTGCGCCACCACCGTCGCGAACGCATCCGCGTCCCCCGCCACCACCGCCGCGACGGCGCGTTCGACCGCGATCACATCTGATACGGGGTCCGACACGGGAACCGACACGGGGTCCGACACGGGGATCGACACGGGGATCGACACGGGGAGCCCGGGAGACGAGACGACGGGTGCGACAGGAGATAGCAGCTCCGCCGCGGAGGTGACCTGCAAACCATCCACCACCCCCGATCCGGCCGGTTTTGCTCGCGTCTGGTTTTGCTTGCGTCTGGGAGTCTGCATTTGAAAGGCGTCCACGACGCGCCTGCGACGTTCGGACAGCGCCGCGTGGGGAACTTCGATCAATCGGAGGGGGCCGATGCTTTCGGGGGTCACTGATCCGGCGGCGCTGCTATGTCCTGTCGACCCCGCCGCCCGGTCTCTCGGTCGGCCGCGTCGGACTCCCGTTGCGCATCCATGAGCTCTCATGCTTCCCGCGCGGCGCTCACCGGACCCTTCGGTCCGCGACTCCATCCAACACTCGAACTCATGTTGCGCCGTTCGCATCGGATCCTGCCGGCCCCTCACCCCGCCGCTCGTCGCTCCCGGCGCCGGGCCGGGTTCACTTTGATCGAGCTCCTGGTGGTCATCGCGATCATTGCGATCCTGGTTTCGCTGCTTCTGCCCGCGGTGCAGCAGGCCCGGGAGGCGGCCCGTAAGGCGCAGTGCCAGAACAATCTGAAGCAGTTGGGGCTCGCGGCTCACAATTATCACAGCACCTACAGGGCGTTTCCGATCCAGGGCGGGGGCACCGGCACGCCCACCAGCAGCGGGAACACCACGAATCAGGCGAAATTGTCCGTGTTCGTGCCGCTCACGCAGTACCTCGACCACCCGACCATCTGGCGGGATATCAGCACCGCCCACGACGGCTGGCCGGCGTACGGGCCGGAGACGGGCAAGACGAACTACAAACCATGGCGGACGCAGATCGCCACGCTGCTGTGCCCCTCCGACGGCTCCCAGAATACGAACGACGCCAACATCATGGCGGATACGAACTACGCCGTGAGTTGGGGCGACAACGCCCACGGCGTGATGGAAAGCACCGACCGGGCCTTGGAGAACTCCCGCGGGATGTTCAAACGGGGGGAGTCCAGGGCCTTCCGCGACGTCCGCGACGGCACGGTGAACACCGTGCTGTTCGCGGAGATCGGCCGCGACGATAACAGCGGCGCCTACCAGGGCGGCGTCTTGCCGAACGCTTCCATGGGCAGTTGGAAGGGCAACAACCCGCCCATCGGCTTTCGCACGCCGCTGCGGTGCCTGGAGGCGACCGAGAACCCGGACAACCCGGGCTTCTATCCCCCGAGCGTCCTCGGCGACGTGGAGCCCCGCGGCAACCGGTGGAACGACGCCGGCGGGGCGTTCACCGGCTTCACCACCATCCTGCCGCCCAACGGTCCCAGTTGCTCCCGATGGGGCAACGTCGACGAAGACGTGATCCTCTCCGCCGGCTCCTACCACCCCGGCGTCGTGCAGGTCGTGATGGTGGACGGCAGCGTGCGGACGATCAGCGAAACGATCGACGCCGAGACCGCCGGCATGGGCGAAGCCCAGGTGACCAGCGGTCGCAGCCCGTACGGCGTCTGGGGCGCCCTGGGCACGCGCAACGGCGGCGAGGTCGCCGAAGGCTTCTGACGACGGCTGGTGACGGGCGCCAAGTTCTCCGCCGTCCGGTGACGCCGCGGCTCCGACCCTACCGCTCCTTCGTCCAGAGCGGCCGCTTGTTGCGTTTCAGGTCGGCGTCGTAGGTCTGGGCGAACGCCGTCATCCGCTGGACGACGTCAGCATGAGCACCGGCCACGTCGTTCGTCTCGCCGACGTCGGCGTCGAGGTCGTACAACTTAGCGGCCTGCTTGTCGTCGCCGCCGAACCGCAATTTCCACCGGCCCATCCGCAGCGCCTCGACCCGGCGTTTTTGGTAGTAGAACAGCCCGTGCTCGTCGTGCGGGGAGGCGGCCCGCGGATCTTTCAGCAGGGGGAGGATGTCGTGACCGTCGATCGTGCGGTCCGGCAGGTCCGCCCCGGCGGCGGCGGCGAGCGTCGGCAGCAGGTCGATCGTCCCCGCCACCCGGTCCGTGACGGTCCCGGCGGGAATCACCCCGGGCCAGCGGAACAGCCCCGGCACCCGCATCCCGCCCTCGAACGTCGTTCCCTTGCCGTTGCGCAGCGGCCCGGCCGAGCCGCCGTGATGCCGCTTGCTCAGCCAGGGGCCGTTGTCGGAGGTGTAGATCACCAGGGTGTTCTCCGCGAGGTTCAGTTCGTCCAGCGTGTCCAGCACCTCGCCCACCGACCAGTCCACATGCTCCACCGCCAGCCGATACGCCTCGCGCGGGTCCGCGACCCAGCGGTCGTCCGAGACGAACAGCGGCACGTGGACCATCGTGTGCGGCATATAGAGCAGGAACGGCCGGTCCTTATTCTCGCGGATGAACGCCGTCGCCTCCGCGGTGTACCGCTGCGTCAGCGTGGTCTGATCGACCGGCGATTCGATGCTGCCCGCATCCCGCAACAGGTCGTTGCGGTAGATGTCCCACTTCTTTTCTGACCAGATGACGTCCAGATCCTTCGGATCGTTGCCCCAGCCTTTTTGGCGGGCCATATCGTTGGAGTACGGCAGGCCGAAATAGCGGTCGAAGCCCTGGGCGGTCGGGAGCGTCTCCGAATGGTCGCCGACGTGCCATTTGCCGACGCACATCGTCGCGTAACCCTCCGCTTTCAGCAGGTCCGCGATCGTCACCTCGTCCGGGTGCAAGCCCACGCGGGAGTTCGGACCGATCACGCCCGGCATCGAGACCCGCAGCGGATAGCAGCCGGTCAACAACGCCGCCCGCGACGCCGAGCACACGCTGTAGGCGGAGTAAAAGCTCGTGAACTTCATCCCGTCCGCGGCGAGGCTGTCGATCCGCGGCGTCTTGGCCGTCTCCGACCCGTAGCAGGACAGATCCCCGTACCCCTGATCGTCCACGAAGACGATCACCACGTTCGGCGCCTCGGACGTGCGATCGGCCGCCGCCGTCGGCGGCGTGAAACCGCCGACAGCAAGACTTAAGCAGAGCAGGGCGATCGAGCGCATGGTCGAGCTTCTTAAGATAATGTCCCGTCAACGCAGCCCGTCAACGCAGATGCCCAGTCTATCAGGAGGATCCGGGCCGGGCACGCGCGCGATGCCCTGAAAGGCCGAAAAACGTCCGCCAGATTTCAACCGCGGAGCGCCGGTCGCCCTCTTTCGCAGACCCGACACGGGCGCAAAACCGACACGGGCGCAAAACCGACACGGGCGCAAAACCGACACGGGCGGCTGCAAGGCCTCCGATCAGCGTGGACGAGTCGAGCTTCCGTTCCCGATTGCGTCCTTTCAGGAGTTCTCTCGAACGCCTCTCGCCAAGGCGCCAGCGGTCCCCAAGGGGAGAGGCGTCATTAATCGGCGAGCCTTCGGCTGGCGGGTCGAAGACTGCCGGCTCGATCTCATAGGCTGGGCGGCTGGGCTGGGCGGCTGGGCTGGGCGGATAAAGAATGACTGGAATACTGCAGCCGTTTTCAGAAAGGGTTGAGTCTCTCGCCGAATCGGAGCAGAATCTGCGAGCGGCGGATTGCGAAGCGAGAGAACCGGCGCGAAAGCTGGTCAGCCTGACCAGAAAACCCGTTTCCGACCCCCTCGACCGCCTTTCAACGAGAGCGGGCGATCACGAACGCGATGGGTCGTGGCTGGGTGCGAACGCTGGAATCGCTCGTGAAATATAGAGCGAGCCGCCCTGATCTGTAGCGGCGGCATCCCTGCCGCCGTCCGGGAGCCGCGAGCGGGGGCCGTCGGGAATCGCCGCGTCGAGAGTCGGCGGCTGGAAGCCGCCGCTACGGCTCTTTACGGATCGCTCTAGACGATCCGCGTCTCACACCTTCGCCCAGCAGTGAGACGCTCCCTCCCCCGGCGGACCCGGCGGGCAGATTCACACGGTGGAAGTCGCAGGTTCGAATCCCGCCGCGCCCAGTCGTCGTCAGCCCCGGCCGCCGTAATCGTTGCGGCGTCCATGCAGGATTGAAGGGGGGGGGGGGGGGGCGCGTGCACGGGGTGTCGTGCCACGCCGCAGAGAAGGCGGCTTCACTCTCCCGGCGGAAGACCTCCTTCAGGCCCGGCGCGCTGGCACGGAGAGGGGCCATGACTGCGGTTGATGGGGCGCTGCGGAGGCGGCGTTCGGGCGGTTCCTCGCCGCCGCTCGATGAGGCGAGGAGCCTGACGGCGGCACGCGGACTGTGTCGACGCGTCCGCTCCGCCGGACTGCACAGGGAGCCGGGGGACCGTGGCCGGGTGACCCGCTGCGCGGTCGGCTGCCGCTGTCGGCGGTGGGGGAGGCGGCTTCGACGAAACATCGCATGATCGTCCCCTCCGGCCGCTGAATCTGAATCCGAGACCGCCCGCCCGCTCCCATGGCCGCCCCCGCCCGCCCCGACCAGATCGAGTTCTCCTGCCCATGCGGGAAGACGCTGCGATACGACGCCCAGTTCGCCGGCCGCCGCGGGACCTGCCCGTCCTGCGGCGCCCCCTTTACCGCCCCGTCGCCCCATCCGGCGCCGCGTCCCGCGTCGGGGACGGCGGAAGCCCGGACGGCGGGGGCCCGGGCGGCGGGGGCCCGGGCGGCGGGGGTCGGTCCAGCCGCGGCGGTCCGTCGTCGACCTGCCCCGCCCGTCGCCCGCCGCTCAGGCGGCCCTCGAAACTCGAACGGCGCCCGGGCTTCAAACGGCGGTGCGAACGGCAACGGCCCGTGGATCGCCCTGCTGATCGGCGGCGGCGTGACCGCGGCGCTGGCGGCGCTTTGCTGCGGCGGGCTGATGATCGTCGGGGCCGCGGAGGGCGGTCCGGGCGGCCCCAGCATGGCCCAGCAGCGGTCGTTCGCCCGGCGGACGGCCGAGGTCGTCGGGCGCAGGTCGTCCGCAACGCCGACGGCGGGCGGAACGTCGCCGCCCGCGTCGTCGACCACCGCTACGACCGGGCCACGCAGCAGTACGAGATCGACATGGCCGTCACCTGGAACGGGGCCGTGTTCAGCAGCAATCAATACGAGGTGCGCGGCCGCGTGAGCGTCGGCGAGGACGGCTCCGGCGCCCGGTTCGTCCAGACCGGCGCCAACAAGGCGTACCAAGACTACCACGGCCTGAAGGCGGCGGCCGGGGCGATCAAGTTCGGCGCCGACCTCGCCCAAGCCCTGGACGACCTCGGCGACGATCAATGAGCCCGATGCTGAACGCCCGCCGCTCCTGTGCCGGGCGCCGGAAACTTGTCCCCCCCGCCGCACGTCCACAGCGTCTCCCGCGCCAGCCTTCTCCTTTCACCACCCCCTAAGGCGCCGCCGTGCCTGTCACCGTCACTCCGCCCGCGGGAGCCCCGGCTCCCCGCGGGGATCACTCTTCCTCGTTGGCGTTGGTTTCGGAGCCGGCGTCGGCGCCGGCTCGCTCCGCGGCGGCGGCGGCGAGCAGGGCGTCGGCGTCCAGCGTCGGACCGCGGCGTTCACCGGCGGCAGCCGGACGGTTCGCGGTTCGCCGATCTGCGGCGTCGCAACGGCCGGGTCCGGCAGACCGAACGCCGGGCCGGCGAGGGTGAACGTCAGGTCCGGCACCTTCTTCCGATTGATCGCCCGGGCGACGGCGCTGCGTAGCAACGGCTGGGCGAACCCGAGCTTTTCCATCACCGCCACGCTGTCCAGATCGGCCCGCGGGTCGATCGGGGCCAGCGTCGCCAGCAACCGGGAGGCGTCCGGGGCGGGCATCACGTCGGCGACGTACAACTGCCGGAGCAGGTCGTCGCCGGTCTCGCCGCTGAGCACGTACTCCAACGTCTTGCGGACCTGCCCGCACAGTTGCAGCGTTTTGCGATCCGGCGTGCGGTCGCTGCGCGGCTCCCGCCCCGCCCGCCGGCGGAGCGGTCGCGACTGCTCTGTCCGCGGTGGCGTCGTTTGCTGGGCATGGGTCCGGGCGGGCAGGGGGGACGGACGGGTCGAACGGCGAACGGCGGGTCGACGGCGAACCGGACCGATCACTGTAGACGCTTCGCCAAACGATTCGACGGGGGGAAGCCCGGTCGACGGGGGGACGATCGGGCAACAGGGGGCCGGTTCAACGCCTCCGGAGTCGCGGAACCGCCGCAGGCCGGACACGTCCCGGGCGCCGGAGGCTCGCGCCGTCTCCCGCCCGTCGACCAGGCGGATCAGCGTCGGCAGGGCCGTCACGTTGAATGCGGCGGTCGCCTGCGGGTTGGCGTCCACGTCGAGCGTTTCGAACCCCGCCCCCGCCGCGGCGAGGGCCGGCTTCATCGCCACGCACCCGGAGCACCACCCCGCCGAGAACACCAGCACCCGCACCGACGCAGCATCCCGATCCGACGGCGTCGCGGCGGCCGCGCCGTCCGTTTGGTTCCTGGTTTCTTGCGGCTTGGGAGCTTCTGCGCAAGCAGTCGCACGGCACGCGCGCCAGCCCGTCGCCGCTGGGCACCGTCCCGGTCCCGCGACACCGCGGGCAATTCGGATCGGCCCGGCCGTTGTCGGGGCGCAGCGATCGTCAGGAGAACCGTCGTCGGAGGGACGTCGTCGGGGCGTGGCGTTCGGCGTCGGCGAGGGCGAACGCGGCCCGCACCCGAGCGGCGGCGGCATCGTTTGCGGACGCCGGCGCTGGCGTGGGCAGGTCGCAGCCGACCGTGCCGAGCAACAGGAGAAAGGCCATGACGGGCTGCTTGGGAGACATGAGGGAGTCACCAGGTGAGTGAAGGAGTTGCCAGGGAGTCGACGGGAGTCATCCCAGGAGTCCGCCCCAGTCGTGGCGGCGGGGCGGGAAGCCGGCGAAGGCGGCGAGGGCGTACGCCTCCCCGCTCGCGAGCATTCCCGCCAGCGCCTCCCGGCGGACGCGGAGCGTGCCGGCGGGCCACGGCTCGCCGGTGCTCCAATCGTGGAGGCGGCCGTGAGCGTCGCCCCAACTGTTCAACAGGGCGGCCCAGGGCTTGGCCGGGTCGTCGCACACGCCGATCACGCACATCTGGTGCGGCCAGCGCCCGCGGCGTTCGTGGTAGCCGTCCCGGCCGACGGACATCGTGAAGCCGGCGTTGCTGGCGACCGTCACCGGGGAGCCGTTCGCCACCGCGGCGACCGTTTCGTCCCAGGTCCGCACCCGGGCCGCGGCGCCGACCGGGTGATCCGCGGCCAGCCCGAGGAAGTCCCGGAAGCCGATCGGCCCGTCGTCGGATCGCTACCGGGCGTCCGTCGCCCCAAGCGTCGGCGACGGCGCGGGAGTAGGGCGGCACGCCGGGGGCGTCGGTGCGGAGCACGCCGTATTCCTTCAGCGCCGCGACCTGCCAGGAGCCCAGCGAGCCGGCCCGGCCCCGCAGCCGCCCGCCGCCGGCCAGCACCCGGCCGGTGGCGTACAGGAACGGGGGGAAGACCGGTTGGAAGCCCTCGGCGTCGCCGGCGACGATCTCCGCGCATTGCAGGTATTCGACGGCGTTCTTCGCTCCGAACGAGACGCAATCGCCGGTCCGCTGGGGCGTGTTGGGGGTGTCCTCGCCGCGCACCTTGCGGACGAGATCCCACAGTCGCACGCCGCCCTGAGTGACGGCCGTCGGCAGCCCCGCGGAGAGGCTTGCCAGCGGGAACGATTCCAGCGGGGCGGCGCTCTGCTGGAGCGTCTCATACGCCCGCTCCGCCGCGTCGCGGCCGGCCCAGCCGAACCGGGCCGCGGGCGGGGTGAGGGCCTGTCGGGACGTGTTTGCCTGTCGGGACGTGTTTGAAGGGGAGGCGCTCATCGGATCGCCTCCCCGCAGGCGTCGGCGAGGCGGGCGAAGGCGTCGGCGGCGCGGGTGCGGCGGGCGTCGGTCAGCGGGCCGGACGGGTTGAGGACGGGGTCCAACTCGCCCGCCACGACCGCGGAGAGCCGGCCCGGCAGCTTCAACAACGCCGCGGCCCGGCCGGCGACGGCGGCGAGTTCTGATGTGGTCTCCCAGTCGCCGGCCTCCAACCGCGCGGCGATCAGCCGATAGAACGCGGCGTACAAGCGGGCGGCGTCGGCGTCGTCGGCCAAGGCGGCGGCGATCTGGGCGTGCAGGTCCGCGTCGGCGGGGTCGACGGATGGGTCGACGACCGGGTCGACAACCGGGTCGACAACCGGAGCGTCCGGCGGGACCGGCGGGGCGAAGCAGCCGGCGACGGCGGCGGGCGAACGCAGCGCCGCGGCGGCCCACAGGGCGGTGCGCAGTTGGGCGGCGGTCATTCCGCACCTCCCTGCGTTCCGCCGTCGTGCGCGACGACCGGCGTGACCGCGACGGCGGGGGCGGCCGGGTGGTGCACGTCGAACAGCAGTTCGGCCAACGCTTTCAGCGCCGCCGACCCCCGCGGGTGCCGACCGGCGACGGGGGCGAGGGCCTCCAGCACCGCGGCGTCCGCGGCGAAGGTGCGGGCGTCGGCCGGCTCGTCACGCCGCGCTTCGCCCGGCGAGCGGCCGAGCGCCGCCGCAATCACGCCGGCGAGCCCGCCGACGCCCATCAAACCCATGGCGAGCAGGTTCGACCCGGTCCACAACGGCCCGCCCGTGCCCAGGCCGACGCCGAGGCCGTACCCGCCCCACGCCGCGATCGGCGGGCCGAGGGCGGCGAGAACGGGGGGCAAACTCACGTGGGGCACACGCATCGGGGGAGCCTCAGACGGGGGGGAACGGGGAGGACGACGGTCCTCACCCCACCCGGACCCGGGACTGCTTCCCGCCGACCCGCGTCGTAACCGTTTGGCACTTCAATGGGATACGACACTCGTCCGCGGTCGAACCGCCGTCGGCGACTCGAAGCGTGGGCGCGGCGTCTTGCCGCGGCGGGGGCGACGGGGCAGGATGGCGAGCCCCCCGACCGGCGCCCGTTCGCCGCGTTCCCCGTGCCCCCCGCCCAAGCCGTGACGATGCTCGCCCCGCTGGTGCTCTGCTGTGCGTTTCCCGCCGCCCCGCCCGCCGCCGCCGACGCGGCGCTCGGCCAGGCGCTCACCCCGCCGGCCGTGCAACAGGTCGCCGTCCTTCAACAGGCCGCTGTGCTTCAGTCGCTGTATGTTCCGCAGCCGGTGCGGACGCCGAACCCGCAGATCGACTACGAGGGCTTTCTGAAGAACGCGGCCCTGGTGGGCGAACTGCGCGACAAACGCCGGGTGAGCGAGGCGGACTTTCTCAAGATGGCCGGCGAACCGCGGACGGTCGTGCTGGACGCCCGCAGCCGGCAGAAGTTCGCCCTGATGCACATCAAGGGGGCGACGAACCTGCCGATGCCGGACTTCACCGAAGACGAACTCGCCGCGATCATCCCGGCGAAGTCGACCCGGGTGCTGATTTATTGCAACAACAACTTTCGTCAGGAGCCGCGGGCGTTTCCGACAAAGGTGGCGGGTCTGAGGGAGCCGTCGTTCGCCGTATCGCTGAACGTGCACACGTTCAACCAGCTGTATAATTACGGCTACCGCAACATCTACGAACTGGCCCCGGTGATCGACCCGGCGGATTCCTCGCTGACGTTCGCCGGGAGCTTGGTGGACGGGGCGACCGCGTCGTCGCCCGGGGAGTGACCGCGACGGCCGGGGCGACGCGGGGCGTCGGTCACTCCACCCCGAACGCCTTCAAATCCGCGTCGCGGAGCTTCGACGCCTCCGCGGCGGCTTTCAGCTTGTTGACGGCGAAGTATTTATGGTTCGCGACCGCCTGCTCCGTGATCGACAGGCGGTCGGCGACCTCTTTGTTCCGCAGGCCGTTGACGAACAGCAGTTCGCAGCACATCAGGCGCTCCCATTCGCCGTTCGCCTTCCAACCGGCGATCAGGTCGCCCAGGGCGCTTTGCAGCAACGCGGCTTGGGCGTCGCGGCCCTCGCGGCTGCGGGCGATGCTGCTGGCGACCCGCGCCCGGCCGGCCGGTTCGCGCGTGCCGGAGCCGCTGTCGCCCTTCGCGGAGGGGAACAGCGGGACCGTCGGCCGACGGCCCTCCTTCCGCAGCGCGTCCGTCAGTTTGTGGGCCGTGATCGCGAACAGCCAGGCTTCCAGCGACTGGGCCGGATCGTAGTTCGGCAGGCTGAGGAGGAACCCCAGGAACGCCTCCTGCACGACGTCCTCCGCCTTCGCCCGGTTCCGCAACCGGCTGTCCGCAAAGGCCAGCAGGCGGCCCTCGTAGCGGGCGATGAACTCCTCCCAGGCCCCGGCGTCGCCGGTGCGGACGCGGTCGATCAGCAGGCGGTCGGCGTCCATGCGGGCGTTCGTGCGACGGGGGGACGACAGCTTAGCCGCGACCGAAGGGAGCGTCGGCCCACGCCGTGGGGACCGCCCCGGAGCACTGCGCGCGGTCGCGGCTCAACCCTAGAGCGAACCGTGGTCATCTGTAGCGTGTATAGCCGCAGTGGCGGAGATAATTCCGGCACTGCTCGGGCGGGAAGCGGTCCAGCAGTTCGCCGATCCGGCGCCACAACGCTTCGACCGTCCGCTCCCCGGCCTGCCGGATCAGGTGTTTGAGCTTGCTGAAGAACATCTCGATCGGGTTCAGGTCCGGGCGCATGCGGCGGCAGGTAGCGGACCTTCGCCCCCGCCGCCCGGATCGCTTCCCGTACGCCGGCTACCTTGTGGGCGGACAGGTTGTCCATCACGACCACGTCGTCGGGCCGCAGGACCGGACAGAGGTGTTGCCGGACCCACGCCAGAAAGATGCGGCCGTTGATCGCCCCGCTCACCACCAGCGGGGCGATCGGGCCGTCGGCCCGCAGCCCGCACAAAAACGTCGTGGTGTGCCAGTGGCCGTGCGGCACGGACGCCAACAGTCGCCGGCCCCGCAACGCCCAGCCGCGGGTCGGCGTCATGTTCGTCTTCGCCCAGGTCTCGTCCAGAAACACCAACCGCCCGGCCCGCGGCTTCGTCGGGGAACGCGGCGCCGCGGGCGTGCTTCCAACTCCGGCGGGCGGCGGCGACGTCGGGCCGGGACTGCTCGCAGGCGATCAGCGTCTTTTTTTGGGGCGGAAGCCCAGCCGGTGCAGTTCCCGCCGCAACGCCTCCTCCGAGCAGGCCAAGCCCAGATCGGCCTTCCGCTGACGAACGGTGCGGTCGGGCGCGGCCGTCGCCGCCGCGACGATCTCCGCTTCCCGACCGGCCAGAACGCGCGTCCGGCCCGGGGCCGTTCGGGCGGCGGGCACGTCGCTCGTGCCGCTTTCTCGTCGACGCTGGACCAGCCGCCGCACCCACGCGGGGCTGACGGCGAAGCGGTCGGCGACGACCTTCGTCGGCTCGCCGGCGTCGCGGGCGGCCAGCACGCGTTCCCTCAGATCCTTCGAATAGGCACGCACCACTTCGCCTCCGTGAGCGGGATGAATCTGCGCATTCTGCCGCAGCCGAACCCGCTACGCCATACGCTGGTTCGCTCTAAACCGCGAGCTTACGCCGCCCGAGGCCCCACAGGCCGGCGAAACAGACCACGCACAGGCCGCCGGCGCCGGCGGCCCAGGCGGCCCGTTCCCGACCGAGCCGGTCGCGGTAGCCGCGGCGGAGGTGATCGAGCATCGACGGGGAGGCGTCCACCAGCAGGTGGCCCTGATACACGGTGAAGGCGTTTTCGCCGGTGGTGAGGGTGCGGGTCTGCACCGCGGCGCGGCGGATCGTGCCGGGCCGCGTCACGTCGTCCGGAGTGATCGCGGCGGCGGGCAGGCCGGCGGCGTCGGCGAGGGCGGCGGCGACCCGCGTCTCGGCGGCTCGCTGGGCGGCGGCGGGGCCGCCGTCCTCGTCCGTCACCCGCGGCCCGCTGACCACCAGACGGTCCGCCGGCACAGTCGTCACCCACGCCGGCAGGGCGTCTTCGGCGACGAGTTCGACGGGCGCCTGCACCGGACGACGCACGGGGGCGTTTCCCGCTCCGTCGCTGCGATGCTGAAGGCCGCGACGTTCCAGGCTGCGACGTTCCAGGCTGCGACGGGCACGGTCGCGGCGGTCCTGCTCCTGAATCCGTGCGTCATGCCGGCGGGCGGCGTCGTGCCACGGGTCGTCAGATTGCCAGGCGGCGGACTGCATGTTGAAATGCGACTCGTCCAGACGCCCCTCCGCGGCGGCAGACATTTGGTCAATGTACGTCTGATCGACGTGCGTCTGCCGAACGGAAACGTACAGGGCGAACGTCGCCCCCAGCAGGCTGACCGCCCCCAAGGTCCCGGCCCCCGCCGCCCAGCCCCAACGGCCCCGCACCGCCAGCACGATCGCGGCGATCAGCGGGCCGACGACCAGCAAAACGGCGACAAGACCGGCGGCGATCAGGAACCAACTCGGCGAGGGGGCGTCGTAGGTCACGACGGCGGCAAGCGGGGGCGGGACGGCGTGCGACATGCGGGGCTGTTCGCCGCGGCGGGGGGAATCTTGGCGGGAATCTCCGCGGCGCCGCCGAGGCGCGGGGAACCTTTGCGGCGGACGCTTGCGGCGGACCGGGCGGAGCGGGCAGGGTAACCGCGTCCGTCCGCCCGGGATCCGCCATGTTCGTCCGCCCGCTCTCCTACGTCCGCCCGCTCGCCGCCGCTTTGCTGACGCTCGGGGGCCTGCTGACGCTTGCCGGCCCGGCGAGCGCCCAGACGGAACCAACGCCGCCCGCCGCCGGGTTCGTCACCGTCACGCAGACCGCCGAGGCGATCCGCGTCGAAACCGACGCCCTCTCCGCCACAATCCCGCTGACCGGCTACGTCAGCGGGGTGCAGGCCGGGTCGCTGATCGACAAGGCGACGGGGGCGGCGGATCTCGGCTTCGGGCTGCACGTCATGGACTTCCTGATGGCCCCCGGCTGGCGGGACGACGGCTACGAACGCGACCCAAAGCTGCACGGCGACCTGCCCAAACACCTCGTCGAGGGCCCGCAACTGTGCACCAAGGCGAAGCGGTTGGAGGCCCGCGTGACCCGCGGGACGGGCGCCGACGGGACGGGGTTCGCCGCGGTCCGCCTGCGGCACCGCTTCCCGGAGGCCGGGCAGGGTTATGAACCGGGCTCGCTGTGGGAGCAAACCCTGCTGTTCCGCCCCGGCCTGCGATACGTGTTGACGGCGGAGCGCATCGTCAGCGCCAACGCCGTCGACGACCTGTTTTATCGCATCGATATGCCGGGCCACGTGCGGCACGGCGGCCGGTCCGTCCAAGCCGGGGGCGAGACCTTCGAACAGATTTATCTCAGCTACCGGGACGAGCCGATCCCCGCGGCCGCGTTTGACGAGCCGTTCGGGCCGGACGAGCGGTTCCTCTATCAGCGAAGGGACGACGCGGGCGGCAAGAACCTGCCAGAACGGATGATCCGGGCGTATCAAACGCGGCTGGACGGGGCGCCCGGGCCGTGGCTGGCGGGGATGACGCTGGACCCGGCGGCGGTCTCGGAGGCGTGGTGCCACGAGCGCGGGTACGTCTGCTTTATTCAGGAATTGCACCGCAAACCGGTCGCCGCGGGGGAGGCGATCGGGGCGGCGTACGTCGTCGGCTGGTTCGACGATCTGCCGGCGATGCACCGCGTCTACGACGAGCACCGCGGCGCCCGGGCGATCGAAGTCGCCGGCGACGGATATCAATTAACGAAGACGGTCCCCCAGCCCGCCGCGGGGGAGCCCGCCGCGGGGGAGCCCGCCGCGGGGGAGCCCGCCGCGGGGGCGGATCTGGCGGCCCGGCGGGCGGCGCCGGGGGCGGTGCCCGGGCTGCTCGCCTTCTGGGAGTTTCAGGAGCCGTCCGGGGCGAATAAAATCTCCGCCGGCCGGTTTCAATACGCCCTGCAAGAGCGCAACGGCCCGATCGCGCGGGCGGAGGACGGGGTGTTCGGCCCGTCCTCCGCAGACTTCGAACCCGGTCAGTGGATGATCCTCCCCCACGCCGACGCCCCCGGCCTGGACCTGCACGGCGACGATCAGCAGGTCTCGATGGTCGCGTGGATCAAACGCGAATCCAACCGCCCCTGGCAATTTATCGGCGGGATGTGGAACGAACGCGATCACGCCCGCCAGTACGGGATGTTTATCAGCGGCTCCTGGCAGACCGATTGGGCCACCTATACACGCACCCGGGCGGTGAACCAGGCGATGGGCTACGTCTCCCCGTTCGGCGGGGCCACGCCGGGCCACCCGTTCGCCTTCGACTACGCCACCGGCGGCACGCGACTGCCGAAGGAGGAATGGACGATGATCGGCTATACCTTCGACGGGAAGTCGATTCGCGTCTATGTGAACGGCGAATTGGACCGCAACGGGAACGCCAATCCGTTCCGATACGACGGCGGGATGCACGACGGCGGGTCGGCCTTCACCGTCGCCCAACGGGCGGTGAAGAAATGGCCGGACTATCCCATTGGAATGCCGGACGTCACCACCGGCTTCGACGGCCGGCTGGGCGGGCTGGCGGTGTGGGACCGCGCCCTCACGCCGGCGGAGATGCGCACGCTGCACGCCCGCACGGAACTCCCGCCGACCCCGTCGCCGCCCGGGGCGCCCCGCTGATCCGCGTCCCCCCGCGGCTCCCGGACGATCTGGGAGTCGCCGCTTGTGGTTTCGCGGCGCCCGTCACCGTGACGGCGCCCGCGAAACCGCAAGCGACGGCCGGACCGATCAGCCGCCCCCCTCACACGTCGCACACCGTCGCCCGCAGGCGCCCCGGGAGCAGGTCGAGTCGCACCGCACGCACGCCGTCGGCCGGGACGAGGGCCAGTTCCCCGTCCACATGCACCGCCAGCGGGGTCGGGCTGTCCAGCCGCACCGACCGGGCGCGGCCGGTCGTGATGTGCGGATGACCGATCGGCGGGCCGGTGCGGGCCAGCCCGGGGAGCATCCGCAGCATCGCCCACCGGCCGGCGGGGCCGAGGCGGACGGTGTCGAACAGTCCGTCGTCCAGCGACGCCCGCGGGGCCAGCAGGAACCCGCCCTCCCGCCGACCCAGCAGCGTGTGGAAGGACCGCGTCGGCGCCGTGACGGGCGAGGCGTCGTCGCCGGTCGCCTTCCCACCGGTCGCCGTCCAACCGATGACCGTCCAATCGGTCGGCGGACCGGCCGCCCGCACGGCCCGGATCGCCGCCAGCCCGTACAGCGGGACGCCCTGCAACCAGCCGATTTTGCGGCTTTCCAGCGTCACCCGGCCCGCCAGCCCGGCCCCGCAGCAACACACGAAGAACCGGTCCCGCTCCGCCCCGGTGGCGTCCATCCAGCGCAGCCGACCCACGTCCACGGCGTGGCCGGCCGGGGCGTCGAGCGGGGCGACGCCGAACTGCCGCTTCAAGCTGTGGGCATAGTCGTTGGCGCTGCCGATGGGAACCACGGCGAAGGTCGGCCCGGCCCCGGACGCGGCGTCTTCGGATGAATCGTTCGCCCCGCCGGTCGCCCGCAGCAGGCCGTCGGCGACCTCGTGCACGGTGCCGTCCCCGCCGGCGGCGGCGACCACGTCAAACCCCTCCCGCACCGCGTCGGCGGCCAGTGCGGCGGCGTGGCCGGGGCGGGCGGTGGGACGCAGCGTCACCCGTTCGCCCCAGCGAGTGAGGAACCCGCCCAGCCGCCGCCGTGCCCGCCGACGGCCCGCCGCGGGGTTGAAGATCACGCAGATCCGCATGGGCCGATCTCAGCGGGGGAGTGAACAGGGGGGGGAGTGAACAGGGGGGGAGTGAACAGGGGGTGAACGGCGAGGACGCGGGCAGTCTGTCCGCCCCGCCCCCCGACCGCGACGGAGCCCGCCCGGCGGAGCGAGGCGCGTCGATCCGTAGCGGCGGCTTCCAGCCGCCGACGCTCGACGCGGGCCGCACGGGCGCCCCCCCATCTTGACAGGCCGCCTGTTCATCTCGTGACAGACCCGTTGACCGGCGAGGAGGCGGGGCGAAACTGTGGCCTGTCAGGCGGCCTGTTGGCCGCCGCTCTCCCGCCCCGTCTCCGAAGACGCCCCGATGCAAGTCACGTTCGATCCGCTGATCCCTGCCGAACGCGAACTGGTCCGGCGTTTGATGCGGCCGCTCGACGGCCCCGGCGATCGGCCCGACGGCAAGCTGAACCGCGGCCCCGGTCGGGGGCCGGGCGGCAAGGGCGGCGGGCCGAACGACCCGCCCCCGATGGACCCGCAGGCGGTGCGGCGGGGCCTCAATCAACTGCTCTCATTGTCCTGCGGGGAGTTTCTGACGCTCGCCGCCGCCCACTTCGAACCGGAGGCGGAGTTCACCGTCCCGGCGCTTTCCGAAGCCGCCGGCGTGCCGGTCGAAACGCTGCTGTCCAAGATCCGCACGCTCGGCCATTCGTGTCGCACACGGGGGTTGAAGCGGAAGGATTACCTGACCGGCCACGGCGGCGCCCCCCGCCGGTTCAGCGTCCCGCAGTGGGTGCACGACACGCTCTCGAAACAGGCCGCCGAACAGGCAAGCGAAACCGCGGGTGCACAGGCCGCCTGATTCAGGCTCCCTGTTCACCTCGCCCAGGCCGGAGCCACGGCTCCGGCTTGGGCGATCGGCTCACTCCTCCTCGTGTCCCGGCTGTGCGGGCGTCGTCCCCTCGGCGGCGGCGGCTCGGGCGCGGGGGCCGGGGGTGCCGGGCGGGTAGGCTTCAAGGGCCTTTTCCGTGGCGTCCAACAGCAGGTCCATCGCGAACGGTTTGCGGAGGTAGTCCACCACCCCCAGCATCTCCGCGTACGCCTTGTGCCGGCCGCCCTCGTTGGCGGTGACCATGATCGCCGGCGGGGGATCCGGCTGGGTGGCGAGGAACTCCAGCACCGGGAAGCCGCCCCGCTGGGGCATCATCATGTCCGTGACGATCAGGTCCGGACGCTCTTCGAGGTACAACTCCTGCCCCTTGATCCCGTTGGGGGCGTGGCGGAGGTCGTACCCGGCGGTCCGCAGGGCTCCGCCCAAAGTGGCGGCGATCTCGCGGTCGTCCTCGATCAGCAGCACGGAAGCCATGGGGCGGGATGTGGGAAGTGCGATGGCGGATGTCGGACAGGACGTCCGAGCTAGAGGACGTATGAACTGACGTACGAGCTATCGTACCGCATCCGTCGACCCTCACCTCCCAAATCCGACATCCCCCATCCCATCTCGCATCACCTCGCCGCCGCCCGCGCCCGAATCGCCGCCGCCGCGACCGCCGCGGGACGTGATCCGGCCGCCGTCACGCTGGTCGCGGTGACGAAATACGCCCGGGACGAATGGGTCCGCGACCTGCTGGACCTCGGCGTCCGCGATCTCGGCGAGAACCGCCCCCAGCAACTGACCGAGCGGGCCGCGGCGTTCGCTTCAGACCCGCCGGTCCGCTGGCATCAGATCGGCCAGCTCCAGCGGAACAAGGTGCGAAAACTGCTGCCCGCGGCGTCCCTCACGCACTCGGTGGACGGCGAAAAGCTGCTGTCCGCGATCAATCGCGTGGCGGGCGAGGAGGACCTCAATCCGGCGGTGTTGCTCCAGGTGAACGTATCCGGGGAGGAGTCGAAGGGCGGGTTCACGCCGGATGCGGTGCGCGACCTGTTCGCCGCAGGCCCCCCGTGCGGATCGAACGGGCGGTTCCCCCACGTGATCGTGCGGGGTCTGATGACGATGGCGCCCGCCGCGGAGCCCGACGACGTGGACGCGCACCGCCCGACCGGCGTTCGCGGGGCTGCGGGAACTGCGCGACGAACTGGGCGGCGAAGAGGCGTTGCCGGTTCTGTCGATGGGCATGAGCGGCGATTTTGAATCGGCGATCGCCGAGGGCGCCACGCACGTCCGGCTCGGCAGCCTGCTGTTCGCGGGGCTGGACGCGGGGGGCTCCGCCTGAGCCGACGCGGGCGACCCTCCCTGCGGGGAGAGCCGCCGGCGCCCGCTCGGCATCGTTCGATGCCCGACACCTTGAAACTCCGGAACAGGGGCCGCCCCGCCATGACCGCCCCCGCCGCTCCCCCGCCGTCCCCGGACCTGAATCCGTCTGCGGAGGCGCCGTCTGCGGACGCCCCGCCGCCGACGGGCGCCTCGCGGGCGGACCCGCGGCGGATGTTGAATCGCCGGTTCGCCGCGGCGATGACGGTGGCGGCGGCGCTGGCGGTGGCGAATCAGGCGCTGGTCCAGCCGGCCCTGCTGGCGCTGGCGACGGACGCGCCGGTGATTAATGTGGCGGGGCGTCAGCGGATGCTCAGCCAGCGATTGGCGAAGGCGGCGTTGGCGGAGCGCATCGCCGCGACCCCGGACGAACGCGCCGCCCACCGGGAGGAACTCGCCGCCACGCTGGCGTTGTGGACGCGGTCGCACCGCGGCCTGCGCTCCGGCGACGCCGCGTTGAACCTGCCGGGCGAGAACCCGCCGGAGATCGCGGCGGCGTTTGACGCGTTGGAGCCGCACTTCGTCGCCGCCCGCGACGCCGCCCGCGAGTTGATCGCCGGTCGCGGCGACCCCGCCGTGCACCGCCGCACGATGCTCGCCGCCGAACGGGCGTTCCTGCCGCGGATGGACCGGATCGTCAATCTCTACGACGCCCACTCCCGCCGCCGCGTCGCCGGCCTGCGGCGGACCGGGTGGGCGCTGACGGGCTTGCTGCTGGTCGCGTTGGCGGCGGTGGGGCTGTTCGTGCTGCGGCCGGCGGGACGCACCATCGCCGGGCAGGTCGCCGCCCTGCGGGACGCCCGCGACCGGCTCGAAGAGCGCGTCGCCGACCGCACCCGCGATCTGGAACACGCCAACGCCGCCCTGCACCGCGAACACCGCGACCGTCTGCAAGCCGAGGAAAAACAGCGGAACCTGCTCCGCGAATACGCCCGCGTCGGCCGTGCCCAGTCGATCGGGCAGACCGCCTCCGGCCTCGCCCATGAACTCAACCAACCGCTGGGAGCGGTGGTGAATTATATTGAAGGCTGCCTGCTGCGGTTGGAACCGGGACCGGCCGGGAACGCAGACCGTGGAGACGCAAACGCCGGGGCGGGGCGGGAGGTGACCGCGGCGCTGCGGAAGGCGCGGGACGCGGCGCTGCGGGCCGGCACGATCGTCGCCCGCATCCGCCGCCGGGCCGCCCGCGGGCCGGTGGAGTTCGCCCCCCTGGACCCGGCCGCCCTGGCGGGGGAGGTCGCGGAGTTCATGCGGGAGGAGGCCCGCCGCCGCGGCGTGCGGTTGGAGTGTCGCATCGAGCCGCCAACGGCACGGAACGTGAATCTCATCACCGGCGACCGCGTCCAACTTCAACAGGTCTTGACGAACTTCCTCACCAACGCCTTCGAGGCCGTCGAAGCCGCCGGTTCCCCTGATCCGCAGGTGATTCTGGGCGTGTGCGCCCCCGGGCCGGGCCGCGTCGAACTGTTCGTGGAAGACAACGGCGACGGCCTCGCCCCGCACGAGGCGGACCGCGTGTTTGACGCATTTTATAGCGGCCGTGCCCGCGGAACGGGCATCGGCCTGGCGATCGCCCGGTCGATCGCGGAGGCCCACGGCGGCGAATTGTCGGTTCGCTCCGTCCCCGGCGCCGGCGCCCGGTTCGGCCTGTCGCTGCCCGGCTCGCACAACCCTCCCGCTTGAGCATCACGGCCCCCCCGATCGCCGCCGATCCCGAAGCGTCCGTCAGTCCCGACATGCCGGCCGTGCCCACGGTGCATCTGGTGGACGACGACGCGGAGATGCGGGATTCGCTTCGCTGGCTGATCGAAAGCGTGGGGATGCGGGCCTGCTGCTATGCGTCCGGGGCGGAGTTTCTGAACCGACACCGCGACGGCGGCCTGGACGAAGGCCCCGACGGCGCCCCCCACGACGGCCCGGGCTGTCTGGTGACGGACGTGCGGATGCCGCGGACCAGCGGCCTGGATATGTACGAGACGTTCAAAGCGGAGGGGGGCGAACTGCCGGTCATCTTTATCACCGCCCACGCGGACGTGCCGATGGCGGTGCGGGCGATGCAGAGCGGGGCGGCGGAGTTCGTGGAAAAGCCGTTCAACCGGCACGCGTTGCTGGAACGGGTGCAGCGGGCCGTCCGCCGCGACGCCCTCCGCCGCGACCGGGCACAGGCGCTGGCGGCGCTGGACCGCCGGTTCGCGACCCTCACCAGCCGGGAGCGGGAGGTGTTGAACGCCCTCAAGCGCGGCCTGCCCAACCGCGACATTGCGGAGCGGGCCGGCGTGACCGTCCGGGCCGTGGAGATGCGCCGCAGCGGCCTGATGAAGAAACTCAGCGCCGCCTCCCTGGCCGACCTGCTGCGCCTCGCCTGGTGCGTCGAAACCCGCACCCCCCCGGAGGGGGCGGCTCCGACCGGCGCTTCCCCGGTCCGATAGGGCAATTGGGCCGTTATCATGGCGGCTCCCGCCCCCGTTCGCCGCCTCGTCGCGATGCTCGTCCACGATTTCACCCGGCTGCCCGCGGACGCCTTCCGCGGGTTTCATAACTCATGGCTGACCCGGCTTTACGACGCGCTCAACGGCGGCGCCATGCCGGACGGGTACTACGCGATGTTAGAATCGGCGACTGGTGAGGTCGTGCCCGATCTGGTGGCTCTTCACGCCCCAGCCCCCCATGCGTCGGGATCCGTTGCGGAGCCCGGCGGGGGCGGGCTGGCGGTGGCGACCGCTCCGCCGCCGGTGGCCCAACGGCGTGAACTCAACGGCGCCGCCCGCACTCGCGTTCAACGAAAATATCTGGCGGTCCGGCGAGACGACGACGGCCGGTTGGTCGGGCTGATTGAAATCGTCTCCCGCTCCAATAAGGACCGTCCGGCGAGCGTGGCGCAGTTCGTGGGCAAGGTCGTCTCGGCGGTCGAGGCGGGCGTGCACGTGTTGGTCGTCGATTTGTATCCGCCGACCCCGTCTGCCCCGGACGGGATGCCCGGGGAGATCGGGGCGGAATGGGGCGACGACTATACGCTGGACCCGGCGACGCCGCTGACGCTCGCCTCCTACGTCGCCGACGATCCGCCCGTGGCTTATCTCCAGCCGCTGGCCGTCGGGGACGACCTGCCCGATATGCCGCTGTTCCTAGACCCTGGGCATTATGTGAACGTCCCGCTTTCGGCAACCTATGCGGAGAACGTCGCCCGCTTCCCAACCCCGCTGCGACGGTTGTTGGAGAGGTGAAGGCCGGGGCGGCACAGCACACGAGAACCGCGACCGTCAGGGAGCCGGCTCCCTGACGGTCGCGGTTTTATACGGGGCGTCCGGCGGCGTCCCATCGCCGTAGGATTGATCGTCGTACGTTCGTCGCCACGTCCTTGCTTTGCTTCCGACGCGTCCTCCACGGCGTGCCGCCGGCTCGCCGGGCGGACTGATCGATCAGAGGTCGTTGGCGCGGGCGAATTGTTCGAACTCCTTATCGGACATCTCTCCCAGGCGCTTCTGCGTTTCAATCGCTTCGGGCGTGAACCCCATCTCCGCCATCTCAGATTCAACCTCATCCATGAGTTCGCCATCGAGACGGCGCTGTCTGGCGGCGGAAACGGGGGCGGCGACCTTATGCCAAACCTTGTGCCGAAAACCCTTTCCAATGGCCGCCATCTTGCCGTAGATCAACTTTTTCGATCCGCCGCCCTTTCGCTGGACGAGCACCCACTTCACCGAAGTCAGCGTCCCGGATTCGTCGCCCAGCTTCCCGTAGACGACAAGTTCATTACCGCTCTGCCGCCCCGCCCGGTTCGCCATCCCCTCGTTACTGACAAACTTGTAAAACTTCTTCCAAGCGGAACCGGAGTTCATTTTTAGAGACCGGCGCCCGCTCCAGGAGAGCAGGTGCGGATTTCCAGCGAGGTACTCGTCGAGCTTTTGGTACGACTCGAATTTCTTTTGGGAGACCATGGACGCGGGGCGGGGGTGGCAGGATATCAGGAGCGAACGGCGTTCGGTCCGTTGGGGGCCGTAGGTTATCGGGCCGCGGTGGCCGACCGTTGCGCCAATTTCCGCCTTCGTCGAAAATTTCCGGTTCACCCCGCAGCGCCCCGGGGACCGGCCCCCCGACGCTTCCCGGCTGCGATTGATCGGTGTGTGCTCACTCCCCCAGCACCTCCGCCCGCGCCGCTTTGAGCACGTCCAGCGCCTTCGCCACGTCGGCTTTTTGGCGGGCGCGGTCTTCGGGGATCTCGCGTTCGATCGTTAATGGGCCGCGGTAGCCGATCTCGTGCAGGGTCCGCAGATAATCCGTCATGCCGACCTCGCCCTCGCCCAGCGGCGACTTCCTCGCCCCACTCCTTGCCGCGGACCGCTTCGGGGCGCGGCGGGCGTCTTTGCAGTGCACGCTACGGATGAACTCCCCCACCTTTCGCAGCGCCGGGAGCGGGTCGTCGGTGCCGTACAGCAGCAGGTTCGCCGGGTCGAAGTTCACGCCGAGGTTCTCCTTGGCCACGTCGCCCAGAAAATCGAGCAGGTGCGACGCCGTCTCCTGGCCGGTCTCCAGATTGATCGTCTGGCCGTTTTCCGCCGCGTGATCGCAGCAGCGGCCGACGACCTTCACCAGGTCCTGTAATCTTCGCCGGTGCGGTCCTCCGGGACGAAGCCGACGTGCAGGCCGATCGCGGGGCTGCGGAGTTCCTCGGCGAAGTCGGAGATCGCGCACAGTTCCGCCGCCCGGGCTTCCCGCAGGTCGCGGGGGACGAGGCCGACGGTGCGGGCGGTCTCCGGGATGCTGGCGTAGCTTTCGCCTTCAAACCCGGCGAACACGCAGGTCAGGATGATGTTTGCGTCGTTCAGATCGGCGAGGAACCGGGCGGCGTGGACCGGGTCGCGGCTCGCCGGGGCGGGGGCGTGCAGTTGCACGGTGGGGATCGCCAGTTCTTTCGCCACGTCCAACCGCACGCCGAGGCCGGCGTCCAGGCTGGTGAACACGCCGAGGGGGAAGACGTCTCGCATCGGGACACACGCGGGGCACGAGGTTCGGGAAGTCCGCCCAGCCTACCGCCGCGGGCCGTTCGGAGGCATCATCCCCGGTCGATCCGTTCCTGATCCGACCCTGTTGAAGAGCGACGCATGCCGCCTACCGGCGACGGCGAATCGAGCGCCCGCATGAGTGATCCGCCCGCGACCGCTGAAGCGCCCGTGACCGAGGTCGGATCCGCTCGCCCCGGGTTCTTCGGCCGGTGGGGCGTGTGGTTGGGCTTGCTGACGTTCGGCATCGTGCTGGCGACCGACGTGCCGGCGGGGATGACGCCCGGAGGCGCACAAAACGCTGGCCGTCACCGCCCTCACCGCCGTGCTGTGGTTCACCGGGGCGATCCCGTTGGGCGCCGCGAGCCTCGTCCCGCTGATCGCGTTCCCGCTGTGCGGGGTGCTGGGCGTCGGCGAGACCTCCGGGGCGTATATCAACAAGCTGGTATTTCTATATCTCGGCGGATTCCTGCTCGCGTTGGGGTTGGAACGGTGGAACGTGCACGAACGCCTCGCGTTGCACACGCTGCGATTCACCGGCACGTCGCCCCGACGGGTCGTCGCCGGCTTTATGATCGCGGCGGCGGGGCTCTCCATGTGGATCAGCAACACCGCGGCGACCATCATGCTGCTGCCGGTCGCAGTCGCGATGTTGGACGCCCTCGGCAAATCGAACCCGGGACCGGGCGTCTCGGAGGGAGCGGATGATCGCGATCCGTCATCGTCCCCTCCTCCCTCCGCACCCCTCCCACCTCACCAACAAAAGCTCTCCCCTCACCAACAGAAGCTCACGATCGCCCTGCTGCTGGGCCTCGCCTGGGCGGCGAGCGTCGGCGGGATCGCCACGCCGATCGGCACGCCCACCAACCTCGCCTTCAGGGGCTTGGGACGCCTCGTTCGGGGCGGGGGCCGCGGATCGATTTGATTTCCCCCGTTGGATGCTGGCGTTCGGGCCGGTCTCGCTGGTCCTGCTGGCGCTGGCGTGGGGCCTGTTGACGTGGAACCTGCGGCCGGTCGCGGGCGCCGCGGCGATCGGCCGATCGTTCTTCGCCGACCGGCTCAAGGCGCTGGGGCGACGACCACGCCGGAGAAACGGATGCTGATCGCGTTCGGCCTCGCCGCGGTGTTATGGGTCGTGCCCAAACCGCTGTTCGAGATCCTGGAGGCCGACGCGGCGGCGCAGACTGGATCGAAACCAACGTCGACGACCGCGGCCTGCGACCGATCCTGCGGCCGGACGACAGCACCATCGCGATCGGCTGCGCCCTGCTGGCGTTCGCCCTGCCGGCGGGGGACGGGAAGAACTCGCGGTTGCTGAACTGGGAGACCGCCGAGCGCCTGCCGTGGGACATTCTATTGCTGTTCGGCGCCGGGCTGGCGCTGGCGTTGGCGTTCGAGGAGACGGGGCTGTCCGAAGTGGGTCGGCGGAGCCTTGGGCGAGGCGGTCCGCGGGCAGCCGGAGTGGGTGTTGGTGGGGGCGGTCTGCTTGGTGATGACCTTCCTGACCGAAATCACCAGCAACGTGGCGACCTGCACCATCGTCCTGCCGGTGCTGGCCGGCGTGGCGGAGGAGATCGGCGTCGAACCGTCCCTCATCATGCTGCCCGCGGCGGCGTCGGCGAGCTGTCGCGTTCATGCTGCCGGTCGCGACCCCGCCCAACGCCATCGTCTTCGGCAGCGGCCGGGTGACGATGGCCGCGATGGCCGAAGCGGGGGTTCGTGTTGAACCTCGTCGGCGCCGCGGCGATCACCGGGCTGACGTTGTTCTGGATCCGCCGGGTGTTTTGAGGGAAAGCGACCGGCGAGCCGGCGGGGGCATCCCCCCGAACCGGAGTCGCGCAGCGACGACGGGGGACGCACGACGGCTATCCCGCTCGCTCCGCTCACGGACCGGGGGACAAGCCCCCCGGCTCGCCGTTCATTTCCCGATGCAAAATCGCCCGAAGATCCGGCCGAGCAGATCGTCGTGATAGACGACGCCCAGCACCTCCCCCAGCGCGTCCACCGCCGCCCGTAGCTCTGCGGCGACGAATTCGTCGCCCATCGTCGGCGATCCCCGCCGCCCGATCCAGTGCCGCGACCGCCTCGTTGAGGGCCGCTCCCCCGCGGGCGGCGGTCGCCCCGGTGAGATGCCGACGCGGGGCCGCATTGGTCAACGCCGCCGCCGCGGCAGCCTTTAACCCCTCCAGCCCCGCCCCGGTTGCGGCGGAGACGGCTGAGCCCGCTCGTCGCCTCATCGCCTCTCAGATCGGCCTTGGTGAGGACGGCCAACCCGCTCGGCTCGCTGGGGCCGCACCGCCCGGCGGCACGCAGTGCAGGACAAGGTCGGCAGCGGTCAACGCCTCCGCCCGCCGCCCTTGTGCCGCGGCGGAGAGAACGTCGCCGGCCGCCTCCTCGCCCGCCGTATCAATCAATTCAACCGTCCGCCCGCCCAGCGTCACCGGCGCCGATACGTCGTCCCGCGTCGTCCCCGCCGTCGGCGACACCAAAGCCGCCGGCCGGCCGCAGAGCGGCGTTGAACAAAGAGCTTTTCCCCGCGTTCGGCGGCCCCGCCAGCACGACCCGCGGCGTCCCGCCGGTCACCGCCCGGCCGGTCGCGTCCGCGGCGAGCGTTTGCGAGAGCCGCCCGGCCGGTCTCAATGCGTCCCCGCAGCACGTCCGGGGCGACGAACGACACGTCCTCCTCCGCGAAGTCCAGCCCCGCTTCGAGATCCGCCAGCAGATCCAGCAGGTCGCTCCGCACCGGTTCCAACCGGCTCGACACGCCCCCGGCGAGTTGGTTGAGCGCCGTGTGCAGTTCGCCTGGGTCCGCGGCGTCGACAACCCCCAGCACCGCCTCGGCCTCCGTCAGCCCGACCCGCCCGGCGAGGAACGCCCGCAGCGTGAACTCCCCCGGCCCCGCCGGCCGAAACCCCGCCGCGTGCAGCCCGGCCAGCGCCGCCTCCACGATCGGCGGCGACCCCGGCAGGTGCAGTTCGGCGCTCGGCTGCCCGGTATAACTGCGGTCCGTCGGCCACACCAGCGCCGCCGCGGAAACCGGCACGGGGAAGGCGCCGAGCCGCAGTTCCCCCTCAAACCGCTCGGGCGCCGCGGCCGGGGAACGCCGCCGGGTCCGCGGGGGCGAACACGCTCCGCAACAACCGCGGCGAGCCCGGCCCGCTCATTCGAATCACCGCCCGCCCGCCCGCCCCCGGGGCGGACGCGGGGGCGGCGATCGGTTCGTCCGGATCGGGAAGGGACATGGTTCAGGCGTCCGGCTCCGGGGACGACCGGGCCGCCCTCCACGCCACGGCGGTGACGCCGCACGCGAAGCCGACTAACACGACCCACTCCAGTTCCAACGCCAGGGCGGCGGGGGAGAAGATCGTCGCGGGGATCGTCGGGTCCGGGTGCGGCTCCGAGAACGTCCAATAATGCCCCCAGAGGCCGTAGTATCGATCGACCGGCGCAGTGTTTGGCCGGGCGAACGGGGCCAGTGGGTGGGAATAATGACCGCCCGCCCCGGCCCACAGTAGCGCCGGCGCGCCCAGGATCGCCGTCGGGATCAGAACCCTCCCCCGCCTGAACCACGCCGTTCCTGCCAGGAAAACCAGCAGCTGACCGCCCGCGATCGCCAGCGTCAGCCAATCTCGACTCCTTCCGGGCCCCAGCAGCCCGCCGCAGCAGGCCATCGGAAACAGCACAACGGTGTAGAACAGGTGCGCCTGGAGAAAGCGGGCGAACGAGCGATTGGGGGAAGCCGTCATCAGGTCACGCGTGCTACCGCTTGCTCTTCTTCCCCCGCCCGCCGGCTCGGCGGGCGGCTTTGCTGTTGGGGGCGGGGCCGCGGGCGCTGCCGTTGGTGCGATCGCGGCGACCGCCGATCTGTTGGGTGGTGGCCTCCTTTTGGGCCGCTTCGGCGGCGGCCTGGGCCTCGGCGATCTTCTCCTTCAGGCGGGCCATCGGCTTTTCCGTCACCCGGCCGATCGCCCGGCCGACGGGACCCTTTTTGCGGGCTGCCACGTCGTCCGGCAGTTCGAGTTGCGCGTTGCGGGTGCGGTCCAGCAGCTTGCGTTCGGTCAGGGTCCAGCAGCGCGCTGGCGATGCTGTACAGGCACCACCCGGCGGGCAGGTGATAGATGAACAGGGCGCTGCAGCGGCATCATATAGCCCATCAGCTTGTACTGCATCGCCTGCTCCGGCGTTTGGGCCGGGGGCATGAACAGTTTTTGCTGGAAGAACCACAGCCCCGCGAGCGTCATCGGGCAGGACGTTCAAGTACTCGCCGATGATACGGCACCCGGAACGGCAACTTCAGCACGTTGTCCGGGGCGGCGAGGTTGTCGATCCACAAAAACTCCGCCAACCGCAGATCGACGCTGTTCAACAGGGCGTTATACAGGGCTATAAAAACCGGGATCGTGAAGAAGACCGGCAAACAGCCCATTAACGGGTTCACGCCGTATTTATTCATCAACGCCCACTGCTCGCGGCCGGCGGCTTGGGCGTCGTCGCCGCAGCGTTCTTTGATCTCCGCGATCTTGGGGGCGAGGGCCTTCTGTTTGGCGGCCATCAACGCGGTCCGCTTGGACAGCGGGAACATCAATAACCGCACGCACACCGTCAGCGAAATAATCGCCAGCCAGTACGGGAAGCCCACGTCGTGCAGCTTCGTCATCACCCAGAGCATCGTCCCGCCGATCACCCCGAACCAACCGAGGTCCATCACCCCGTCGGCCCGCAGCGGCTCTAACAGGTCCAGCCGCTTCGGGCCGGCGAACAGCGTGAACGACCGCGTCGCCTCGCCCGGAGCCCCATTTACGCCGACGGGCGCCGTCGACCGGCACGCCGGTCAGGCGCACGGAGACATCGTTAAATTGCGGCTGGCCTTTGATCCGGGTCGTCCAGCGACCTGCGGGACGGCCCCGTCGATCGTCGGCGTGGCGAACACGTCGCCCAGGCCGGGCAGCAGGCCGTCGGCGTCCTCGGCGTCCGCCAGCTTCGCCGCGGGCGTGGCCGGGCCGGTGCGGGGGAACAGCAGCGCCGCGAAATATTGCACCTCCGTACCCGACGTACAGCAGCGGCTTGCGGTACTCCTCCAGCGCCCCGGCCGACTGCCAAATCCTTCTCCCGCTGGGTCAATTCACGCTCGACCGCGGCGAGTTTCGTCTCCAGTTCGGCCGCTCGGGCGGCTTGCGCGGCGTCGTCCGGGGCCGCCTCCGACTTGACCTCGGCGACCCGATAGTCGGCGGCCAGCTCCCTCGCCTCCTCTTCGAGCCGCCGCACGTCCTCGTCCGCGGCCAGGCTTTCCTTGGACTTCTTAACCGCCGCGGTGGCGTCGGCGGCGGAGAGGTACGTCGTTTCAAACTCGCCCGGGGCTTCGTAATAACCGAGTTCAATGTTCTTGATCTGCCGGGTGTTATCCTCGTTCTCCAGCGGCACGCCGACCGGCCCCTGCACGGTATATTCGAAGGTGCGGGGCCCGCCTTTGAGGATCCGAAACGTCAGATCCATGTCCAGCAGATAGCCGCGGGGGTCGGTGTCCCGGTCCCCGCCGCGTTGATGATCCTTCGGGGACAGGTCCGGCGTTCCCTTGCGCAGGGTATAGGTCTTGACCGCTTCAAACGACCCGTCCGGGGCGGCGAGGGTGAAGACGGCCCCTTTGTCGACCTTGTCGTCGTCCGGGTCGGGGATCGTCTCCGTCAGCGTCCAGTCGGCGTTCAGGGAGTCCCAACTGCGGGATTTGTCGACGCCGGGCCGCATCTTGTACGGCCGCAGGGCGGCGTCGAGGGCGGGGATGCGGGTTTGAAAGGTGCGAATGATCGCCCCGCCGTTGCCGATCACTTTCAGCTGCGTATCGCGGTCGGTCAGTTCGCGATAGCGGCCGTCGTTGAGGGTGACGGACTCCACCGCGGCGCCGCGGCTGGTCAACATCACCTCCGTGTAATAGCCCAGCTTCGCCGCGTCGGTCTTGAGCCCGCCCAGCCGCGCCGTGTTCGGCGGGGCCGGCTGCCAGGCGGGGGCGTCCGCGACGTTCGCCGGGTCGTCGGCGTCCGGATCGTCGTTCGCCGGATCGTCGGCCGGTTTCTCCGGTGCGTCGCCGTCGGCCGCGTCGTCGCCGTCGGCCGGTGCGTCGGCGTCGGCCGGGTCGTCAGTGAGGCGGTCGGGCTGTCCGCCGTCGTCCTTCAGCACGACCTCGCGGACCGGCCCGGCCGGTTTGGGGGGAAGAAGGTGGGTTGGATAAAGCCGAACCACAGCGCCCACAGCGCCAGCGTGGTCACCAGCCACATGGTGAACCGGCTGCTTTCCGGCGGGGCGTCGCCCTTGCCGGCGGGCCCCTTTCCGGAGCCGTTCTTCGAGCCGGAGCCCTTGTTGGAACCGGAGGGGGCGGGCTTGGAGTCCGGCACGGGGCGAACGCGGGGGTGGGGCGAAAGAGCGGGGGCGGGGCGGAGGGACCTGCGGGGGACCTTCGCCGGGGGGGCGGGGATCTTCCCCAAATCGACCCGCGGGCGAACCCGGGGGGCCTCTCATCGGGGACATCTTCGCGGGGCGGGGCGAATCCTCCACCCCGCGGGAGCGTGCACGCCGCCCAGGCCGGAGTCATGGCTCCGGCTGGGGCGGGCTGGGGCGGGCGAATCGGACGGCTTACTGTCCGTTGGCGAGGCGGTCGCCGAGGTAGTTGTCCAGTTCGGGGATGTCGTAGATTTTGGCGGCGGTGACGCGGTGATCGTATTCGACGCGGTGGAACGTCAGTTCGTCGCCGTCGAGGGTGACGAAACTGGCCCGCGGGTCGCCGTCGCGGGGCTGCCCGACGCTGCCGACGTTCACCAGCGCCTTCGCCGGTCCCAGCGTGTACTGGCCGTCCAGATCCGCGGGCGACAGGAAATCGAGGTCTTCGGTGAACACGCCGGGGATGTGCGTGTGCCCCTGAAAGCAGTGCCGGCCGACGAGTTGGAAGATCTTGGACATCTTCGGCCCGTTATAAATATCTTCGGGGAAGACGTATTCGTTCAGCGGGTTGCGGGCGGATCCGTGGACGAACAGCAAGCGGTCCTCGCGTTCGGCGTGCGTGCGGGGCAATTCGCCGAGGAAGTCGAACCGGTCGGCGGCGCCGCGGCCGTTTTCCAGCGTCCGACGGGTCCAGTAGATCGCCCGTTCGGCGGTCTTGTTAAAGCCCTCCGGGTCGAACAGGCTGGCCTGATCGTGGTTGCCCAGCAGGGTGAGGGCGCAGCGTCCGCGGACCAGATCGATGCACCCCGCCGGGTCCGGCCCGTAGCCGACGACGTCGCCGAGGCAGTAGATTTCGTCGACCCCGCCGCTCCCGTCGGCGGACCGCAGGCCGTCGATGTTCGCCAGCACGGCCTCCAGCGCCTCCAGGTTCCCGTGAATATCGGAGAGAATCGCGCACGAACCGGGGCTGTGGTCGGAGGGAGAAGGAGAACGACCCCGGGGACGGGTGGAATCGGGATAGCCTACGGGGGGCCGCGCGGCGACACAACCGGCGGCCGGACGCCGCGGCCGGCGCCCCCGTCCGCCGGCGCCTCCGCCCGTGGGGCGCCCCCGTCCGTGGAGCGGGGCGCCTCCGCCGTCAACGCGCCGCCGCCGTCCGTTCCCCTTCGCCTTCCGCCGACTCCCCTTCGCCTTCCGCCGACTCCACGCTCGCCTGCACCCATTGGCGGTACAGGTCCCGCAGGTGGCGGACGCCGCCGTAGGCGCCGATTACGGAGCGGCTCAGGCCGGCGGAGCGGGCGAGTTGGGCGCCGGTCAGCGGGCGGCGGCGGTTGCGGTTCAGATGCAACGTGCGGAGCAGCGCCGCCAGCGTGCGGGCGCGGCGGTCCGGCGGGGTCATCGCCGGCGAAAGCCCGGCGGCGACCCGCAGCGCCGGCCAACTGCCGCCGTGCCGATACAGCGTCGAACTCGCCACGCCGGCCCAGCGGCAGAACTCCAGCACGCCGAAGTCCACCCCCCGGGCTTTGGCAAACCGTTTGACGAGGGTCGTCAACCGCCGCCGGCTCCAGGTGTCGCCGTGCCGGCTCGCCACGCCGGGCGGTCGCCGGGGCCGCGGCGGCCACAGGTCCGGTCGCACGGCGGCGTTCGTCGGCGAGGCCTCCCCCAGCGGCGGCACGCCCTTCAGGGGGCCGTCGACGAACACCGCCCGCAGCGCCGCCCGCCGCGCCTTCTCCGCCGCCCGCGCCGCCGGGGAATAGACCGACGCGAAGTTCGCCCGCGCCCGCTCCTCCCGGGCGGCGTCTCGCTCCGCCCGCGCCGTCGCCACGTCCGCCGCCGCGACCGCCGGCGGCGGGGTGAACAACGCCTCAAGCCCCGGCGGCGGGCTCAACGCGAACGGGTCGAGCGGCGGGCTGTCCGGCGGATCGCAAGGAGGGGCAGGTTCGACGTTCATCAATCGCTCCGATGCTTCGTGTCTGATGGAGGGGAAACCGTTCTGAAGTGTGACATCTGCACGTTTGTCCACAAGGGCGATCCGGTCGTTCGCCGGTCGATCGGGGGAAATGTTTGAGAACGGGAGAAATGCGGTCCCGCCGCGGTTTTGTGCGGGACCGGTTCAAAGCTGTTTCAAGACCAACCCGAAGCGTCAGCGAGGGGCGCGGGCGCCGCCCGCGTTTCAAGACCAGCCCGACGCGTCAGCGAGGGACGCGGGCGCCGCCCGCGTTTCAAGACCAGCCCGACGCGTCAGCGAGGGACGCGGGCGCCGCCCGCGTTTCAAGACCAGCCCGACGCGTCAGCGAGGGACGCGGGCGCCGCCCGCGTCCGCGACCTTCAGGAGGACCGGCGGCCGGCCCTCGCTGACGCTTCGGGTTGGCGCCGTCCCCGTTCTGAAACAGCGAAAGGACCCCGCCGGGGCGGGCGGGCCGGCGCCTGCCCGCTGCGTCGCGCCGCCGTCCGATCGTGCAGGCCGTACGATTCTGCTACGGTCGACGGAGCAAAACCCCCGGCGGGCAGCGATTTGCAGCGCCCGATGCGTTTGGGACGTCCCTGAACAATCCTATCCCCGCCGCTTGATCCGTTGCCTCGCCGCATGGTATGCTGCGTGCTCTGAAGAAGTCTGCGGGATCGCCCCCGCGCAGTCGTCGGTCTCCGGTCTGGAACCGACGGTCTCCTCTCCCATTCTTTCAACAAGTTCGCCCCGATGGTTCGTGCCACCTCCCGCCCTCCCGGCCGCCGGTCCGGGTTCACATTAATCGAGCTCCTGGTGGTCATCGCGATCATCGCGATCTTGGTGAGCCTATTACTGCCCGCGGTGCAACAGGCCCGCGAAGCGGCCCGCAAGGCCCAGTGCCAGAACAACCTCAAGCAGCTCGGGCTGGCGGCCCATAACTACCACAGCCAGTGGAAGGCCTTCCCGATGGGCGCCGGCGGCACCCAGACGAATCCACCGTCAGGTGGCAGTCTGACGGCGACCAACAACAACCAGAACCTCAGCGTGTTCCCCCCGCTGACGCCGTTCCTGGACCAGACGGCTCTCTGGAACCAGTTCAGCAAGCCGCTGGCGCTGGAATATAGCACCTCCGGGGCTACCAACGGGCAGATCGTCCCGAAAGCCACGCCGTGGCCGCCGTTCGGCAACGACAGCGGCACGACCTACCCGCCGTCCCGCAGCCAGATCGCGTCGCTGCTGTGCCCGTCCGACGGGCCGTTGTTCGGCACCGCGGCGGACACGAATTATGCGATCAACTGGGGCGACAACGCGGACGGCGTGCGGGATACGAGCCGCACCAAGGCCCGCGGCATGTTCCTCAAAGGGGCCAGCCTCGGCCTGCGGGACGCCCGGGACGGGACGGTGAACACCCTGCTGTTCGCGGAGATCGGCCGCCAGGAAGACCGTAGCTACCAGGGCGGCGTGTTGGGCGGCGTGTCGAACTACGCCACCCCCTCCGGCTGCATCGCGGCGGCCCAGAACGCGGCGAACCCCGGTTTCTACCTCGACAGCGCCGCCAATTATAAGAACGGCCGCGGCGGGTACTGGACCCGGGCGAACGGCATCTCGACCGGCTTCGCCACAATCGTGCCGCCGAACGGGCCGAGCTGTTCGCAGGGAACCGGCAACGACGACACGCACGCCGAAGATATTACTGTCACCGCCGGGTCCTACCACAGCGGCGGGATCCAGGTCGTGCTGGTGGACGGCAGCGTGCGGTTCATCTCCGAGACCATCAACGCCACCACCACCCCCGCGCTGCCGACCGGCGAGGCCAACGTGACCAGCGGCCGTAGCCCGTACGGCGTCTGGGGCGCCCTGGGCACCCGCGCCGGCGGCGAAGTGACGGACGAGTTCTGATTCACCCCCGCGGTGGGAATAAGTTCAAGCACGCGGCCCCGCCGGCGACGGCGGGGCCGTGTTGCGTTTGGATGGTTGAGCGGAGACGGTTGAGCGGAGACGACCGTCCGGGGTCGCTTGAAGCGGTTCGCGGGCCGCACTAGCGTGCGGCGGTTCCGTTCCGCGTCCCGTCGAGCGTTTGCGATGATCCGTCCGTTGGCGTTCGGCTGCCTGTCCGCCGTGTTATTGACCGCGGGGGGCGCCTCGACGGCCGCCGCGGAGGTGACGCCGGCGCCGATCTTCGGGGATCACATGATGTTCCCCGCGGACGAGCCGGCGCCGGTGTTCGGCACCACCGAGCCGGGCGGGGGGGTGAGCGTGCACTATTGGACGGTCACCCCGGGCGCGGGCGACGCCGCACCCGTATTCTCCGCGGCCAACACCGCGACCGCGACCGCGGACGACGCCGGCCGGTGGCAGACAAAGATCGGCCCGTTCAAATCGGGAACGGAACTGTTCCTCATTGTAAAGGACGACCGAACCGAGCTGGAGCCGCCCGATCTGGCGGCCGAGCGGGCGAACCCGCGGCCGGATTCCGAGCAGGTCAAAACCTTCACCGACGTGCTGGTCGGGGACGTGTGGCTGTGCAGCGGGCAATCGAATATGGAATGGGCGCTGGCGGACACCGTGGATGCGGAATATGAGATCCCGTCGGCGACGAACGACGAGATTCGCCTGTTCAGCGTCCCGCGCCAAAGCGTTCGCACGCCGCAGACGCAATTAGGCGGGGGGCCGGGCGGCAACGGGCCGGATCCGTCCTTCGCCCAATGGGTCAAACTGCGGCCGGACAACACGGCGGGGTGGTTTTCGGCGGTCGGCTATTATTTCGCGAAAACGCTGCACGCCCGGACCGGCCGGCCGATCGGGATGGTCGACGCCAGTTGGAGCGGCACCCCGTCCGAAGCCTGGACGCGTGAGGAGTCATTAAAGCCCCTCAAGACCGCCGCCCCGCTGCTGGACCGCTGGGCCGGCTACGACGCCGCCGCCGCCGCCGGCGAGGATGCCGGGGGCAACTGGGCCGGCCCGTACGGCCCCACGCACTCCCATCACCCGGGCAATTTAAATTACGGGATGATCGCCCCGCTGGTTCCGTTCGCGTTCAAGGGGGCAATCTGGTATCAGGGCGAATCCAACGCCGACCGGGCGGAGCAGTATGACGAGATCTTCCCCGCGATGATCGAGGATTGGCGGGCTCAATTCGGCCGGAAACTGCCGTTCTTCTGGGTGCAGCTTCCCAATTATCGGGCGTACCGCGAGGACCCCAACGCCGGCTCCGACTGGGCCGAACTGCGGGGGGCGCAGGACGGGGCGCTCGACAAACTCAAAAGCGTCGGTCAGGCGGTGATGATCGACGGGACGGAGGCCGATAACCTCCACCCCCGCGATAAACGCCCGGTCGGCGAACGGCTGGCGTCGGCGGCGCTGGAGATGGTGTATGATCTGGACGAACCGGGTCTGCGAAGCCCCCGCAAGACATCGGTGACGATGGACGGCGCCACGGCGACGGTCACGTTCGACACCGCCGGCGACGCCCTCCAAGCCCGCCGGGATCGGTTGCCGGCCGATGCCCAAGCCGCCGCGGGGCCGGCCGGGCCGGGGGCCGTGCTGGGCTTCGCCGTCGCCGGGGCGGACCGCAGGTTCTATCGCGCGACCGCGGAGATCACCGGCCCGGGGACGGTGAAGGTCAATGCCCCCGCGCAAGTCCCGGAGATCGTCGCTGTGCGATACGGCTGGGCGGACAACCCGCGGGTGACGCTGTTCAACACCCGCGGCCTGCCGGCGGCGCCGTTTCGCACCGACGACTGGCCCGGCGTCACCGCGGGAAAGTACGTGTATTGATCCCGCGTCTTAATCCCGCGTGCGGCCGATGCCCCCGTCCCCCGTCCACCCCGACCCCGCTGGAGTTTCGTCATGTCGCTCGCCCCCCGTCGTCCTACGTCCGCCGGCCGGTCCGGTCGCCGAGCCGGGTTCACGCTCATGGAACTGCTGACGGTCATCGCCGTCGTGGCGGTTCTGATCTTCATGCTCCTGCCCGCGGTGAGCCAGTCCCGCGAAGCCGCCCGCCGCAGCCAGTGTCAAAACAATTTGAAGCAGATCGGGCTGGCGATGCACAATTATCATAGTGTGTATAAAATCTTCCCCGCCGGCGTCGCCGGAACGGGGCAGCCGCCGAACGGCGTGGGGAACCGGCACGAACTGGGCTGGGCCGTCCCGCTGCTGCCGTTTTTAGATCGGACGCGGCAGTGGAATCAGATCTCCCGCCCGCTGGACGCCGACGCCGACGGCTCCCCCCGCCGACCGTACTGGCCGGCGATGGGGCCGCACACCGGCGAACAGAATTACGGGCCCTGGGTCACGCAGGCGCCCGTGCTGCTGTGCCCCAGCGACGAGGGTCCGCCGCCGGTGAAGGGGGCGTTCGGTCAGAATAATTACGCCGTCAGTTGGGGCGACAACGGCGCCGGCAACGGCGACGACAATACGTTTGCAGGCGGCCCGGCGACGTTCGATCGCGACGCCAACCGCGGGATGTTCGGCTCGCTGACCTGGCGCGGCCTCCGCGACGCCCGGGACGGCACCGTCAATACGCTGATGACCGGGGAGATCGCCCGCGGCGGCGGGGACCGGGCGATCCGCAGCCGGATCGCGTTGAACGTCGCCGGTGTCGGCGGGAACGATCCGTTCAACGCCTGCCTGGCCGTTTTAGACCCGGACAAACCGGGGTTCTACGACGACGGCGACCCGACGGGAACCGCGGTGACGCTCGCCAAACAGACCCGCGGCGGCCGCTATCACGACGGCCGGGTCTGGTCGACCGGGTTCAATACGATCCTGCCGCCCAACGGCCCGAATTGCGTCGCCGGCGACGCGGTCGACGCCCCGCCGTCGATCTTTTCCGCCGGCAGCTTTCACCCCGGCGGGGCGCAATTCGGCCTGGTGGACGGCTCCGTGCAGTTTATCTCCGAGACGATCGACACCGGCATGGGGGGCGCGTTCACCGAGTCCGGCCGCAGCCCGTACGGCGTCTGGGGCGCCCTGGGCACCCGCGCCGGCGGCGAATCGCTCGACGAGTTCTAAACCCCCGGCGTCGCCTCGTGCCGCGTCAGAAGTCCGTGGTCTCCCGCACCACCAGATCGACGGCGGCCCGCACCTCGCCGGCGCCGGACACCGCGGCCCGCTGGCGGTCGGCGCTGTTGCCGCCGTCGAGGATCTCCCGGACCCGCTCCCGGACGAAGGTGCCCTCGCCGAGGTCGTCCAGTTCCGCGGCCAGTTCGCTCAGCATCGATTCGATATGATCCGCGGCGGGGCGGCTGCGGCCGGCGGCGACGTCGATTAATTCCCCGCCGACCCCGCTGCGGGCGGCCCGCCAACTGGCCGCCCGCAGCAGTTCCGGTCGGGGTTGGGGGGCGGGCTCGCCGTCCGCCGCGGCCCGGGCGCTCCGCAACGCGATCGCCCGCACCAACCCCGCCAGCATCACCGCGTCGTCCAGTCGCGGGGAGACGTCCGCCACGCGAAACTCCACCGTCGGTTTGTCCTGCGGGATCCGCACGTCCCAGTAGATATTCGATCCATCCGAGATCACCCCCGCCTTCACCAGCCCCGCGATCGTGCGATCGTAGTCGGCCCGGTCTTGAAAATGCTGCGGCGGGCCGGTCATCGGCCATTTGAGCCACATCAGCATCCGAAAGCTGTCGTAGCCGGTGTCCTCCCCCAACCAGTAGGGCGAACTGGCGGTGAGGGCCAGCAGGTTCGATAAATACACTCGCGAGCGGTTCATCACCTCCACCGCCAGATCCGGATCTTCAATGCCTACGTGCACGTGCTGGCCGAAGATCAACAGTTCCCGGGTGAGGTATTGAAAATCGCTGACCATCCCGAGATAACGATCCTTCGGGGTGACCGGTTGATCGTGCCAGTCGGCGAAGGCGTGCGTGCCCGCGGCGCCGAGCGTCAGGCCGTACTTCGCCGCGGCGTCGAGCAGGTCGCGGCGGGCGGAGCCGAGTTTTTCCCGCACCTCGCCCAGCGATCCGCAGATCGGCGTGGCGGTTTCAATTTGAGAGAGGTGCAGTTCGTTTTGCGGGGCCATCTCCCCGGTCAGTTTCGAGCCGGCCTTAATCTTCTCGGCTCGACTGGCGAGCTTGCCGGTCGCGGGGTCGACGATCTGAAACTCTTCCTCGCACCCCATCGTCAGCGAGTCCGGGTCGGGGGCGGTGAAAGACCGGGCGGCCATTGGGGGAAGCGTTTGGCAAAAGAGCGGGGAGGAGCGAGGCGAGGCGCCGGACTGACCACGCAAACGAGATGCCGGTCCGGGCACGAAGGTTGCTGCAACGTGTTCCCGCTCCCGGACCGTCCGCCGCCCCGCGGAGCCCGAACGTCCCGCGACCACCGGGACCGACCGACGACCACCGCCCTCCTGCGGACCGCCGCCGGCTTGGGGCGATCGGTGGACGACGGCGTCGCCGTTGCGTCGGGGGGAGAACCAGCCGGGTGCCGACGCCCTGGCACATGGGTAAACTGAGGGGCGTTCCCTCCCCCACGCGTCCTGCCGATGCCCGCCCCGCTGCTCCTCGCCGCCCTGCTGATCCCAGCCGCGGGCGGTGCGGAGGAGAGCCCCAAGACGGAGAGCCCCGCCGCGGAGGTTCAATTCGCCCGGGACGTGCGGCCGATTTTGAACGCCCATTGTTCGGCCTGCCACGGCGGCGTGCGGGAGGCCGGCGGGCTGAATCTGATCGACGAAGACAGCGTCGCCGCGATGTTGACGCCCGGCGATCCGGAGTATTCCTACCTGCTGGATCGCGTCGTCGATACGGACGACGAAACCCGCATGCCGCCCGCCGGGCACGGCCCGCGACTGTCGGCGGCGGAGGTCGCCACGATCACCCGCTGGATCGAGCAGGGCGCCGCGTGGCAGCGGCACTGGTCCTTCGACCCGCCGGTGCGCCCCGTCCCGCCGGCGGTGCGCGACGCCGAATGGGCGCGCGGACCGATCGACCGATTCGTCTTGAAGCGGATGGAAGACGCCGGCCTCGCCCCCAACCCGCCGGCGGCGCCGGATCGCTGGTTGCGGCGGGCGTCGCTGGACCTGACCGGCCTGCCGCCCACGCCTGCCGAGCGGGCGCTGTTTATGGAGGCGGTCGAGACGACCGGCGAGCCGGCGTACGCCGCGGCGGTCGATCGGTTGCTGGCGAGTCCGCGGTTCGGCGAACGCTGGGCGAGCGTCTGGCTGGATCAGATCCGCTACGCCGACAGCCGCGGGCTGGGTCAGGACTACCGCCGCACCGTCTGGCCGTACCGCGACTGGGTCGTGGACGCCTATAACCGCGACCTGCCGTACGATCGGTTTACCGTGCAACAACTCGCCGGGGATTTATTGCCCGGGGAAGAGGTCGCCCATCAGATCGCCTCCGCCGCCCACCGCCTCACGCAGTCCAACGAGGAAGGCGGCACGGACGACGAACAGTTTCGCACCGAAGCGATTCTCGATCGCGTCGCCACCACCTGGCAGGTCTGGCAGGGCTTGACGATGGAGTGCGTGCAGTGCCACTCGCATCCCTACGACCCGATTCGGCACGCGGAATATTATCGCACCGCGGCGTTCTTTAACGACACCGCCGACGCCGACCTCGCCAGTGACTATCCACAATTGTCGGTGCCGCAACATGGAGAGGATTACGGCCGCGCCGCCGCCTTGGACGCACAGATCGAGACCGTCCGCCGCCGCCTCTGGGCGCGGAGAACGCCCTGCTGGAAGACCCGTCCGCGTGGCGGGCGCCGGCGACGCTGACCGCCGCGGTCGTTCGGACCCCCGACGTGCAGGTCGAACGAACGCCGGAGGGGCCGACGTATCGACTGCTCGGCACCGTCGGCAGCAAAACCGCCGTCACGCTGACCGCCCCGCTGCCGGACGATCTGGAACGACTGGCGGCGATCCGCTTCACCGGACTGCCGGTGAACCTCGAAGCGGCGTTAAAAGACGCGGAATGGGGCTTCACCGTCTCCCACTTCGACGCGCAATTAGTCCCGGCGTCGGGGGAACCCCAACCGCTGCGGTTCACGGAGGTTCTCTTTGACGAGCCGACGCCCGCCCGCAACCCGAAGGACAGCCTGAACGCCAAGTCGAGCAGCGGCGTCGGGCCGTATTCGAAGATGTTCCGCCCGCGGTCCGCCGCGTTCGTGCTGGGCGAGCCGGCGCCGGTCGTGCCCGGGACGGCGTTAAAGATCACGTTGAAATTCAACGTCCTTGAATTAGGCGCGTTTCCCCTGGTCGCCCGGCGGGGCCGGATGGACGTCAGCGCCGATCCGCGGATTCATCAACTCTGGTCCGACCCGGCGATGAAGGCGGACCGGAACGAATTACGGCGGCTGGAAGGCGATCGGCGGGCGATTGCGACGGTGTCCCTGCCGGTGATGCGGGAACGGGAGCCGCACCTCGCCCGGCCGACGCACCGCTTCGAGGGCGGGAACATGCTGTCCAAATCCGAACTCGTCACCCCCGGCGTGCCGGCGGCGCTGGGTTCTCTGCGATCGCTTCAAGACGGGGCACTTCAAGACGGGGCACTTCAAGACGGGAATGCCGACCGTCTCGCCTTGGCCCGCTGGCTGACGAGCGACGCCAACCCGCTGACCGCCCGCGTGGAAGCGAATCGGCTGTGGGCCCGGATGTTCGGCGCCGGTTTGGTGCGGACGGAGGAGGACTTCGGCAGCAGTGGGGAACCGCCCTCGCACCCGGCGTTGTTGGACGACTTGGCCGTTCGCTTTCAACAGGATTTCGGGTGGAGTCGGAAGCGGTTGCTGCGGGAAATTGCGTTGAGCGCGACCTATCGCCAAAGCGCCGCCGCGACGCCGGAGGCTTTAGAAGTCGACCCCGACAACCGCCTGCTGGCTCGGGGACCGCGGCGTCGGTTGAGCGCGGAGGCGCTGCGGGATCAGGCGTTGTTCGTGGGCGGATTGCTCGCCGAGCGTCTGCACGGCCCGCCGGTGCAGCCGCCGATCCCGGACGGCGTCTGGAAGCCCTTCGCCGGAGACAAATGGCAGACCCCCCCCGTCGGCGACCCGGACCGCACCCGGCGGAGCGTGTATACGTACGTCAAACGCAGTATTCCCCACCCGATCATGGCGAGTTTCGACGCTCCCAGCCGGGAGTTCTGCGCCGCCCGCCGGCCGGACAGCAACACCCCCGTGCAGGCGTTGATGACGCTGAACGATACGACGTTCACCGAAGCCGCCGCCGCCCTCGCCGCCCGGATGATCGCTGCCGGCGACGCCCCCGCCGCCCAAATGAGTGCCGGCTTCCTGCGTGTTTGCGGCCGCGAACCGACCGCCGCGGAGCAAGCCGCCCTCACGAAGTTGTACACCGATCTCCTCGCCCTCCCCGACGGCCCGCCCCCGGCGGAGATCGTCGCCGGGGTCCTGTTGAACCTGGACGAAGCCCTCACCAACTAACCCGACGCGTCAGCGAGGGATTCGGCGTGCCCCGGCACGTCGGCCCGCGGCCGCCGCCCTCGCTGACGCGTCGGGTTGGTCACACAGATTCGAGCCGACCCATGCACCCCGCCGCCCTCGCCCACGTCACCCGCCGCCACTTCCTGCGGGACGCCTCCGCGGGCCTCGTCGGCGCCGCCTGGCTCGCGCAGCAGACCGCCGCCGCGAGCGACGCGGCCGTCGGTTTGATCGGCCCCCACCACATGCCGACCGCGAAGCGGGTGATTCACCTGCACATGGTCGGGGCGCCGAGCCAATTAGAACTGTTCGATGATAAGCCCGTCCTCGCCGAGTACGACGGCAAGGACTGCCCGCAGAGCTATCTGGACGGGCAGCGATTCGCCTTTATTCAGGGCACGCCGCAATTACTTGGCCCGCAATTTCCGTTTGAACGGCGGGGCGAAGCGGGGCACCTGGTCTCGGACCGCCTCCCCCACTTCGCGGGCGCCGTGCCCGGCTACGGCGTGCCGGCGGACGAGGTCTGCATGTTCAAAACGGTGCAGTCGGACCAGTTTAATCATGGGCCGGCTCAATTGATGGTGCACACCGGCGACGCCCGGATGGGCAAGCCCAGCGCCGGCGCCTGGGCCACCTGGGGGCTGGGCGCGGAAAACGAGAATCTGCCCGGGTTCATGGTGCTGCTGTCCGGCGGCCGCCCGCCGCGGGCGGGGAACGCGCTCTGGGGGGCCGGGTTCCTGCCGGGCGTGTATCAGGGCGTGCAATGCCGCGGCGCCGGGCCGGCGATCTTGAACGTCGACAACCCCGCCGGCGTCTCCCGCGTCGCCCGCCGGACCGCCCTCGATACGCTACGCACGCTGAACGAATCGGCCCACGAGGAGTACGGCGACCCGGCGACCCTCACCCGGATTCAGCAGTACGAACTCGCCTATCGGATGCAGGCCGCCGTGCCCGAGGCCACCAATTTATCCGGCGAAACGGAGGAGACGCACCAACTCTACGGCACCACCGACGGGGCCAGCTTCGCGAATAATTGTTTGCTCGCCCGGCGCCTCGCGGAGCGCGGCGTGCGGTATATCCAACTCTTCGACTGGGGCTGGGACAGCCACGGCGCCGGCAAGAACGAAGCCCTCAATCACGGCTTCAAAACCAAATGCCGGCAGACCGACCAACCGATCGCCGCCCTGCTGGCGGATCTAAAACGCCGCGGATTATTGGAGGACACGTTGGTCGTGTGGGGCGGGGAGTTCGGCCGCACCCCGATGCGGGAGAACCGCGGCGGGGCCACGATGGCGATGGTCGGCCGCGATCATAACCCCCGGGCGTTCACCTGGTGGATGGCCGGCGGGGGGATCAAACCGGGCGCGACGGTCGGGGCCACGGATGAATTAGGCTATCTGCCCGCCGACACGCCCGTCCCCTTCGCGACTTGCACGCCACGGTGCAGCGCTGTTTAGGGTTCGATCACCGTGCGCTCTCCGTCCCGTTCCGCGGCCTGAATCAAAAGCTGACCGGCGTCAAACCCGCCCGCGTGGTGACCGAAGCGTTGGCGTGAGCAGGCGCCGGCTTCAGGGCAGTTTATACGCAGGTCTAGCGATTCGCCGCCGCTGTCGGGCGGCGCGGGGACCGCATCGCCCGACAGCGGCGGCGAACCTTCCGGCCGGCGCCGACCCCGCTCATTCGGAATCGACGTCGGGGGCCGGTTCGGGGATCGGCGTGGGGTCCTGGGGCGGGAGCGTCTCCGGGTCCGGCAGCGTGACGCCGGCCTCGGGGCCGCAGCCGACGGCCGAGAACCCGGTCGCCGCCAAGCAGACGGCGCAGAGCAGAAAGGTGAAAGTGCGGCTTCGCATGGAAAGAAAGCGACAGGAGTGAGATGGGGGCGGGCCCGCGGACCGACGTCGTCGAGGGCCCGCCGGGGGGGCTGAAGACATCCCCCGGCGACCTTCGACGGCCGTCGGGGGGAGATCAGAACACGTCCCTGTCCAGCACGTCGCCGTCTTTCATCCCGCCCAGATCCAGGAAGGTGAAATAGTCCGTCGTATCGGCCAGCGCCTGAACGGAGCCGTCGCCCATGCAGAACTGGGTGATGCCGTTATGATAGCTTTTGAAACGGTGATAATGTTCCGGCAGATGTCCGGTGCCGGTGCTGCTGTAGTCGGCGTTGAAGGGGGCGTCGTCCCGCGGGTCGCCGGCAATGTCGTTGTCGGCGCCGGCGTGGCTGGGCAGGCCGTAGCGGACGATCATGGGTCCGGCGCCCATCCAGGGGAAGGCGGCGGTATTGCTCGTGCTGGTGGAACTGCCGGTGTCGTCCGTCCCGCCGTAATTTTCCCCAAACATCAACGTGTTCGTCAGGCCGTCGCGGACGGATTGCAGCCCGTTCTCCCGGCGGCGCCAGAACATGCCCTGCATCTCGTCCACGTCCGCACGTCCGATCACGCCGTAATAACCGCCGACGGGCAGATAATGCGTGCGGCCGACGTCGTTCCAGGCGGGATCGGCGGACGTTACGAACGCGGTGACGCTGACCGAACCCGGCCCGAAGGTATACGCCCGGGCGTAGACCTCGTCCACCGCGCCTTCTTCCGCGGACGGGCACAGGAACGACGGGATGCGGGTCCACGAGAGCTGCCAGGTCGACAGCGGCGTGCCGGTGCGATAATTATACCAGGCGGTCGACCCGACCAGATCGGCGTTCAGAACGTCCGGGTGCAGCTGGTCCGACACCACCGTCAGGTCCATAAAGGGCAGCAGGTGCGGCAGGGCGCCGGTGAACTGCGACACGCCGGTCGCCGCGGTGCCCGGTTCGGCCATCCAGCCCGGCGGCAGCTTCTTATAGGTGCTTTCAAAGTTGTGAACCGACAGCCCGATCTGCTTGAGGTTGTTCTGGCACTGCGCCTTGCGGGCCGCTTCGCGGGCCTGCTGCACAGCGGGTAGAAGCAGGCTCACTAAAATCGCGATGATCGCGATGACCACCAGGAGCTCGATTAATGTGAACCCGGCCCGAGCCGGCTTGGAGGGGGTGAATACGTTCATCGGGGAGCAGGCGCAGTCGTTGAGGAAGGAGACGGGGGGAAACCCAAACCGAGGCGGCGGAGCGGGTCGGCGGGCGGGGGCGGACCGAGGACGTCACGCACCCTTATTTCCGCATTAGTAGTGTTCGCGGGCCGATCCGGCGGGACAAGGAGGCGGTCGTCCCCCGGCGGGAAGATTGATCAGAAGAACGAGCGGTTTGGTCCTTAAAACGGACGCGTCGCCCGTCATGGCGGCAGCCGTGCAAGATGAACGGGCAGCGAGCGAAAGCGGCCTGTCGATCGCCGGCCGTTTGCGCCCGGTCCGACCGCTCGCGCACGGCGTCACGAGCCTGCCCAGTCACGAGCCCGACCAGTTATGAACCCAGCTGGTCGAGCTTGAAGTCAAACACGTTCTCGCCGGACGCGACGGTGACCGGGTCCGGGATGGCGATCGGCTTCGCCGGCGGCGGGGCCGCCGCGGCGTTGCCGGAGCCCGGCGGGGGCGGGGGCTCGCTGTAGGGGGTGATGCGAACCGTGTGCACGCCGATCTTCGCCCCGCCCGCGTCGACGGTGTAACGCAGGGTGTAGCGTCCCTCGGCGTCGGTCGTGCCCACCGACGGGCGGCCCTGTTCCGGACTAAACTCGACGGACGCGTCGACCACCGGGGCGCCGCCGTCGGTCACCGTGCCCGTCACCTCCCCCAGATCCGGGGCGTTGGACGGCCCGCCGCAGCCGCACGCCCAGGTGATCGCGAGGGGCAAGAGACCGAGGGTATAAGCTCGTCGAAGCATGGGGAGGTCTGAATCGTTGAACGGGGGAAGCGAGGAGGTACGCGGGGAGGCCGCGTCGGTGGGACGCGGCCTCCGGAAAGATCGATCGTCGCGGGGCGGGTTAGAAGTCTTCGATGACCTCGCCGTCGTCCCGGTTGCAGAGGGCCATCAGGGTGGTGCCGACGTCCATATTCTCCGACAGGAACTGGACCGACCCGTCCGCCAGCGCCGACTGGGCCCCGCCGGGGTGCGCGGATCGGATGCCCGTGTGACTTTCAAAAGGCTGAGAGTCGACGGCGCCCGTCGTGCCGCCGATGTGGTTGATCGCGAACCGCGGCGCCGTGAGGTTCTGGGTCCATCCGCCTCCGCCGTTCCACCCGGTCCCGTTCCCCAAGGCGCCGGAGGCGGCGTGGGTGCACGGCCGACGGTCTCGTTTATTACCGGCCGCATCCACGAGGAAGTCGGAGTGCTCCGCGACGGCGAGCGTATTGGTGGTGCCGTCCCGGAACTTGGCGATCGACACCTTCTTATTCGCCCCGTTCCAGGGGATAAGCGAGCCGTTGTAAGCGTTGTACCCATGACCCGTCGAAGTCGACCCCGGCGGGATCGTGGTGGTGCCGGGCAGGTAGTACCCGCCGCTGATCCCGACGTAGTCCGACGGTTGGACGAGCATCGTCGCCGGGGCGCCGAGGGCGACGGTGGCAGGTTGATTGGTCACGGTAATTTCTTCGTCCAGCGAACTCGACGGACACCTCAACCCCGAGATCCGCAACCTGGAGCGGACCTCCCAGTTCCTGTCCGGCTGGTCGTCCTGGGCGACGAACGTGGTATCCGCGAACGTCAATTGGTCGTACGCCGCCGTCTGATCCAGGTACGGCAGGAGCTGCGCGATCCAGGACGCCCCCTTCTGATTGGACGCGTTCTGCTCGACGTTCCCGGGGAACATTTTATGGGTGCTGTGGTAGTTGTGCAGCGCCAGGCCGAGTTGCTTGAGGTTGTTTTGACACTGCGCCTTCCTGGCCGCTTCGCGGGCCTGCTGCACAGCGGGTAGAAGCAGGCTCACTAAAATCGCGATGATCGCGATGACCACCAGCAGCTCGATGAGCGTGAACCCGGCCCGGCGGCGGACGGGGACGTCGGAGAAAGTCGTTTCACGACAGGACCCTGTGAGGAGAGAAGGGGAGGGATCCGCTTGGTGCGGATGGTCGAACCGGAGCAATTATTGCCCGCGTCCGCGGCGCCCGCCCAGCGGGCGGCTCCGGTTTGAGGGAGAGAAAACGCACATTTCCCGCTCATTCGAGACTATTGTAGAGCACGTTGCGCACCCCGCGGGCAGCGCTGCGAGAATAGAGAGCGGTCGACGGCCCGGGGGCGGGGGCTGTTCGCGCCGGCGGGGGCGTTGCGGTAGGTTGGCGGCGTTCGCCCGCCGCCTCACGCCCTCGTCCGCCCGTCCCACCCATGCCCTTCGTCGGTCGACGCCTCTTCCTTCACCTCATCACACTGCTGACCGCGGGAGCCACGGCGGCGGCGGCTGGGGTCGAGCCCCGGCGGCCCAACGTCCTGTTCGTGATGTCGGACGACGCGGAACCGTCGATCCGGCAAAAACGCCGACCGGCCGTTCTTTCTCATGCACCACTTCAAAGCCCCGCACGACAACTTCCAAAACGTGGAGCGATACGACTTCCTCTATAAAGGCGCCGTGATCCCCGAACCCGCCTCCCTGCGAACCCGCGACCGGTTCGGGCCGTTGAATCATGCCCGGTACGGCGCCTCCGTCGGTCCGCGGAACGTGCGGCGGAACATGGGAATGCATCTGTTCGTCGACCCGACGCTGCCCGCCGACGACTATACCGGCGAGTCTTACCGCCGTTACCTGACGAAATATCTTCGCACCGTCCGCGGCGTCGACGACGACTTCGCCCGACTGCTCGCCCAGCTTCGCGAGACCGGCGAACTGGAGAACACGATCATCCTGTACACGTCCGACCAGGGATTTATGCTGGGCGAACACGACCTGATCGACAAGCGCTGGATCTATGAGGAATCGATGCGGATCCCGCTGATGGTCCGGCTGCCGGAGTCCGTGCGGGCGACGTGGCCGGCCGCGCCCGCCCCGGGGGCGACGGTGGACGCATTCGTCGGCAACGTCGATTACGCCCCCACGCTGCTGGCCCTCGCCGGGGTCGAGACGCCGGAATACATGGACGGAACCAGTTTCGTCCCCCTGTTGCGGGGCACGTCGTCACGGGGAGAACCGGCGCCGGGACAGACCGGCGAGCGACCGGAGGCGGCGTATTATCGCTACTGGATGCACATGACGCACCACGACGTGCCGGCCCACTATGGGATCCGCACGGCGGATTATAAGCTGGCGTTCTTCTACGGCCTCCCGCTCGACGCCCGCGGCGCCCTGCCCACCCCCACGAAGCCGTACTGGGAACTGTACGACCTGCGAACCGACCCGGAGGAACGTCGGAACGTCGTCGGAGACCCGGCTTACGCCTCCGTCGCCCGGGACCTGCGCAGCCGGCTGGACGCCCTGCGTGAGCGGGTCGGCGACGCCGACGCGGCCCACCCCGCCGTCGCGGAGCGGGCGCAATCCAGCTGGCCGATCGCGGAGTGACGGACGAACCGACGGCCGTCACGCAACACGCCCCCGCCGGTCGATCCGGCGGGGGCGTGCGGAACTGTCAGTGGACGCGGGCAGACTCGAACTGCCGACCTCCACGATGTCAACGTGGCGATCTAACCAACTGATCTACGCGTCCGAAAGCCGTCGGGTCGTCGTGTGAACGGCGTCCCGACGGCTCGGGCCGGACACGATAGGTCGCCGCGGGTTCGCGGTCAATCACGCCGCCGGTTCATCACGCCGCCGGTTCATCACGCCGCCCGTCGCGTCGGGAGGACCATCCCGCCGACCGGGGCGCCCACCGCGTTGCTCAACGCCTTCGTCAGCGCCCGGTCCCCCTGCGGGTAGGTCGCGGCGATTCGTACCGCGTGCGTCGGCAGGGGCGGTTCGAACCGGGCGAACGCCTTGGTGCGCAGCTTGACGAGGTCCTTCTCGGTACACAGCAGCAGGGTCGCCCCGGCCGCGGCGCCGCGGCGGGCGACGCCCAGCAGGTCCGCGGGGGTGTGGGCGTGGTGGTCAGGCCGGCGTTCGAACAGCACGACCTCCGCCCCCAGCCGTTCCAGCGTCGTCCGGAAGCCGGCCGGGTTGCCGATGCCGCAGAACGCCGCCACCTTCGCCCCCCGCACCCCGTGCAGCGGGCGAACGGTCCCGGCCGCGTCGATCAGCGCCGTCGGGGCGAACGCGACGGAGACCACCGGCACGCCCGGGGCGCGGTCGGCGAGGGCGGATTGGACGGCGGCCCGGTCGTCGTCGGCGATCGCGTCGCAGCGGGTCAGCAGAATCAGCCCGGCCCGCCGTTCCAGCGCCGAGCGACTTTCCCGCAGCAACCCGGCCGGCAGCAGCCGCCCGCGCCGCGAGAGCCGGTGCAGCGTGCCGGGGCCGAACGGCGCCGTGGCGTCCACCAGCACGATGTCCAAGTCGCGGCCCAGCCGGCGGTGTTGGAAGCCGTCGTCCAGCACCAGGCAATCCGCGCCGCGGTCCTGAATCGCGATCCGCGCCCCGGCGACGCGGTCCGGGTTCTGAACCTGCGGCACGCCCGGCATCAGGGCGTCGAGCAGCAGCATCTCGTCGTTCGCGGCCTCGCCCGGCGGCGTCCTGTACCCCCGGGAGAGCGACGCGGGCCGACGGCCCGCCGCCCGCAATCGCAGGCAGAGATCCGCCACGATCGGCGTTTTGCCGGTCCCGCCGCAGGTCAGGTTCCCCACGGAAATCACCGGCGCCCCGGCGTCGTGCACCGGCTTCAAACCCAGGTCGAACGCCCGGTTGCGCAGCCGCACCGCCGCCCCGTACGGCAGCGACGCCCCCAGCAAACCCAGCCGCAGCGCCGCCGCGAGCGGCCCCCGTGTGCGGCCGGCGACGAGATTGAGGAAGGCGGTTTCGAACACCGCCGGACTATACTCCCGCGGGGCCGCCGCGGGGAACGGCGGTTCCGGGCGGGCGGGGAGGCCCGACGACAGTCCGCTGACGACAGTCCGCTGACGACAGGCGACGCGCCGACCGGGTCGCCCGCGGTTCGCTTCCCACGATCCCCGTTTCAGCGACCCCCAACCTTCTCTTCCCATCCGCCTGAACCCCCCGCATGGCGCCTGACGAACCGGACACCGCCGCGCTCGAAGCGGCGCTCGGCCACACGTTTGCGGATCGGGCGCTGTTGCGGCGTTGTTTGACGCATTCGTCGATCGCCCGGACGCCGTTGGAGTCCAACGAACGCTTGGAGTTTCTGGGCGACGCGATCCTCGGGGCGGCGGTGTGCGAACGGTTGTTCGCCGCCCGCACGGATCTGGCCGAGGGGGAATTGACGAAGCTCAAAAGCGGCCTCGTCTCCCGTCGGCATTGTGCGACGTTGGCGGATCGGTTGAACCTGGAACCGTTGATCCGCACCGGCAAGGGGCTCGCGGGGGCGCAGCGGGCGACCGGCCGCCCGGGCCGGGTGCCGCGGAGCGTGCTGAGCAACGCGGTGGAGGCGGTGATCGCGGGGGTGTATTTAGACGGCGGGTGGGAGGCGGCGCGGGCCTGCGTGAACCGCCTGCTGGACGCCGCCGCGGCCGATCCGCCGGCGCTCGCCCCCGCCGCGGCGCCGCCCTCCGGCGGCGCCCCCGAGGTGCGACGGGGCGCCGACGGGGTGAACTATAAAAGCCGTTTGCAACACCGCACGCAAACCGCCGGCCACGGCCCGCCCAGCTACGAAACGCTGTCGGTGGAAGGCCCCGACCACGCCAAGACGTTCACGATGCGGGCGGTGATCGCCGGCGTGCGGCACCCCCCCGGCGCCGGCCCCACCAAAAAAGCCGCCGAACAAGCCGCCGCCGCCGCCGCCTTGGCGGCGTTGGCGGGGCGGCAGTAAGCGATCCGGCATCGTTGACACCACCTGTGGGGGCGGGTGATGATCCGTCGTCATCGGCCGCAGAGGCCGCGCGTCTTGCAGGAGTGAGCCGAGGCGCCTTACGCTTCGTTCCTCGGCGAGGGACAGGACCCGTCGGTCTTGGAGTAGGCGTACGGTCAGGTCGCCGAGATCACGACTGACTCGGAGCAGATCGTTTACATGGCGGTCGCTAAGCACCTTCCCGGATTCCAGTCCCCGGACTGTGCGGTAGCGACGAACCGACGGTTCATGGTCGTGCGGCAGAAAATGCTCGGCCGGATGTCGTTTGACGATTATCTCTGGGAAGATCTGTTCAATGCCAAGTTGAACCAGGGGATGATGTTCTCGACCCTCTCCTTCCAGACGGCCGGCGGAGCGATTCATAAGGTCGAGTACCTGCCGAAAGTTCAAGCGAAAAAGCTGTATTCAATCTGCCAGCGTCATGAAGAGAACGCTCGCGAGGTGCGGCGTCAAAAAGAACTTGAAGCGAGACGGGCCTCCGCCGGCGGGATCAACTTCGCCCCCCCGCCCGCCGCGGCCGCTCCTCTCCCAGTCGCGGCGGCGGCGGCGGTCGATCCGGTGGAAAAACTGGCCTCGTTGAAGAAAATGCTGGACGCGGGGCTGATCGAACAGCACGAGTTCGACGCGAAAAAGGCGGAGGTCCTCGCGGAAATGTGATCCGCGCAGGACCGGCCGAACGGACGCGGTATTATAGCGAACCGTGCGTCGTCGTAGCGGCGGCTTTCAGCCGCCGACTCTATAGCTCGTTTCCAAACCAACCCGAAGCGTCAGCGAGGGGCGCCGGCGCTGCTCGCCTGGGCGGCGCGAACAGCCCTCGCTGACGCTTCGGGTTGGTTGATAGGTGATCTTGGAAACGGCTTCCCAGCCCGTACCGTCCCGCTCATGTGAACACCCCGTGGTTCAGTCGACCGATCACCTCCGTCACGTCGCCGCCGCGACGTCTTTCGAAAAGAACCGCAACACGTCCGCCCACACCTCCGCCGGCACCCCGGCGGGTCCCCCGGGGGGCGGCGGGCATCGGTATGCGTTCCAGGAAAAGCGACCTCCATCGTCCCCGGCCCGCCGGTCGCACGCAAGGGCCCTCACGCCTTCACCACCGTTCCCGGACCCGTGAAGCCGTGGGCGGCGTTGCGGGTGTCGACGATTAGCGGGGCGTGCGTCACGACCGCTTGATAGTCGACGGCGTCGTGGTCCGTGGCGATCAGCACGCAATCCAAACCGGCCAGAAACGCCGGGGTGAGCGGCTCGCTGACCAGGTCCGGCGGGTCCGCGTACCCCCGTTTGCCGCGGGGCATGCGGGGGACGTGCGGGTCGTGATAACTCAGTTCTGCGCCCAGATCGTTTAACCGGCGGAGCAGTTCGAAACTCGGGCTCTCGCGGTGGTCGTCGACGTTCTTCTTATACGCCAGCCCCAGCACGCAGATCTTGCTGCCCCGCACCGGTTTGCGGACGTCGTTCAGCGCCGTGACCGTTTTGCCGACGACGTACTCCGGCATCGACGTGTTCACCTCCCCGGCCAGTTCGATAAACCGCGTGTTCAACCCCTGCCGGCGGGCCAGCCAGGTGAGATAAAACGGGTCGATCGGGATGCAGTGCCCGCCCAGCCCCGGCCCCGGATAGAACGCCTGAAAGCCGAACGGCTTCGTCTTCGCCGCGTCGATCACCTCCCACACGTCCACGTCCATGCGGTCTAATAATACTTTCAATTCGTTCACCAGGGCGATATTCACCGCCCGGTAGGTGTTTTCCAGAATCTTGCAGGCTTCGGCGACCTCGGGCGAGCCGACGGGGACGACCCGCACCACCGCCGCTTCGTACAACAAACGGGCCAGTTCCCCGCTGACCGGGTCCAGCCCGCCGACCACCTTGGGGATGCCCGCGGCGGTATAGTCCGGGTTGCCGGGGTCTTCGCGTTCGGGGCTGTAGGCGAGGAAATAGTCGTCGCCCGCGGTCAGGCCGGATTCGCGGAGGATCGGCAGGACGATCTCCCGGGTGGTGCCGGGGTAGGTCGTGCTTTCCAGCGCCACCAATTGCCCCGGTCGCAGCGCCCGCGCGATCGCCCGGGCGCTCTTTTCCACGAACGACAGATCCGGGTCGCGGGCGTCGGTCAGGGGGGTGGGCACGCAAATCAACAGCACGTCCGGCTCGCCGAGCCGGGCGAAGTCGTCGGTCGGCTCAAACGCCCCCTCGTGCCGCCAGCGGGCGATCTTCTCCCCCGGCACGTGCTTGATATAACTGCGGCCGGCGAGCAGCGCGTCCACCTTCGCGCGGTCCGTATCGAACCCCAACGTCTTGAAGCCGGCGTTGACGAACGCGTCCAACAGCGGCAACCCCACGTACCCCAGCCCGATCACCCCCACCCGGGCGGTGCGGTCCCGCAACGCCGCACGGAGGGCGTCGGCGGGCGACGGCGGGACGGACGGCAGCGGGGCGGACGACGGGGCGGCGGGCATGCCGCCAGCTTAGAGGCATTCGCCCCCGCACGAGAGGCCGCCGAATCCGCAGCCCGGACTCGAGCCGGAGCGAACCCGCGGGCGCCGGGGCGGGCGGGGGGGCGGCGGTGCGGGTTTTCCCGGGCGAGGGCGCTCGGGCGCGGGGTACGGTGGGCCTCCCGTCCCCCCCGTGAATCGTGCGGCCATGCTCGCGTCGTCCCTTCCCGCCGCCGTCGTGGCCCTGACCGTCGGGCAGCTCGCCCCGCCGCCCCGGCTCGCCCCGCCGCCCCGGCCCGTCGCGCCGCCCGCCGATCAACTTGTCATCACGCCGCTGGACGATCCGTCCGCGGACGACCTCCCGCTGCCCCCCGGCCTCGCCGCCCCGGAACCGAGGCTCGACCTCCCCGAGGATCACCTCCCGGACGATGACGGCAGAGAGTTCGCCGTGCCGGGGCCGCGGTTGGGGCCGGCCCCGCGGAGGCTGTCGATCGTCCGGCAGCCGGACGAGCCGGCGGACCCGGCGTCCCCGTTCCCCCCGACAGAACCGGCGTCCCCGTTCCCGCCGGCGGACTGGGCTCCGCCGACGGATGGGGCTCCGCGGGGCTCCCGACCGTGGGAAACGTACCGACCGGAAACGTATCAGCCGGAAACGTACCGACCGGAAACGTATCAGCCGGAAACGTATCAGCCGGAACCTTACCGGCCGTTCCCGGGGCCGGAGTGGACGATCCGGCCGGAGGCGCCCTCCGCCGTCCCGCCGCCGGACGAGGCGGCGGCGTGGCAGGTCGATCTGTGGGACAGCGTCTGGGACACGACCTACACCAGCGTGACGGGCCATCTGGTGCGGGGCGAGGTGCGGCTGGGCGGCGGCGGGGGGCTGATCCTGGGCGGGGAGGGGCGGATCACGGACGTGACGATCGTGCGGCCGGCCGGGCCGGGGGCGGACCCGACGGCGTCGGCGATCGTCCGCGGGCGCTTTACCATGGGCGACTTCGCCGGCACGCTGACCTGGACCGTCGCCCGCCCCGCCGGCCCGGGGGCCCCGCCGCGGTTCACCGGCCAGTGGCGGATGACCGTCGTCCCGCCGGGCGACTGGCGGACGACCGGCACCTGGTCCGGCGTCGCGGTGGCGAACCCGCCGGCCCGGCCGCAAACCGGGGCGACCATCCTCGCCGCCCCCCGCCCCTGAGGACCCGGGCGCCCCAGGGACCTGAACCTTCGGGAGCCTGAACCTTCGGGAAGCTGAACCTTCGGGAGCCTGAACCCCGGGGCCGGGCGGTTCGCGCCGGCCGCGGGCTCGGTGGCACGGGGCGGGGCGGGGCCGCACACTGCGGCCCCGCCCCTCCGCTGCGTGCGTGTCGATGTCCCCCGCCAGCCCCGTCCCGCCGCCCGCCGATCCGCCGCCCGCCGAGCCGGCCTGGGCGGCGCCGCCGGAGGAATTGCTGACGTACAACGCCAAGCTGGGGCTCGTGCTGTTCGCAATTTATACGGCGATGTACGCGAACTTCGTGTTCGTCAGCGCGTTTCGGGTGGAGTGGATGGGCGTGCTCTGGAACGGCGTGCCGATCAGCGTGTGGAGCGGCTTCGGCCTGATCGCCGCCGCGGCGCTGCTCGCGGGGCTGTACGGCGTGCTGGCGCGGGACGCGGTGGAGGATCTGGGAGCGGGGACGTCGGATGGGGGATGTGAAAACTCCGCCTGATCTCTCTCCGTCGTCGCTGATTGAACATCCCATATCCGCAATCCCACATCCGCAATTGAACCACGAAGCCTCCCTCACCGCCGTCCTGATTTTCGGCGCGTTCGTCGCCGGGACATTGATCCTGTCCTGGTGGCTGGGCCGGCGGACGAAGGGCGCCGCGGGCTATTTCGCGGCCCACGGGCAGATTCCGTGGTTCGTCAACGGGGTGGCGTTCGCGGGGGATTATCTCTCGGCGGCGAGCTTCCTGGGCATCTGCGGGATGATCGCCTTTTACGGCTACGACGGCTTCCTGTATAGCATCGGCTTTCTGGCCGGGTGGGTGGTGGCGCTGTTCGTGATCGCCGAACCGATGAAGCGGCTCGGCAAGTTCACCTTCGCGGACGCCTTGGACGCGAAGTTCAATTCCCGCGGCATCAAGATCGCCGCGGGGCTGAGCACGCTGGCCGTCAGCGTGTTCTATCTGATCCCGCAGATGGTCGGCGCCGGGGCGCTGGTCACCCCGCTGCTGGGCCTGCCCCACTGGGCCGGCGTGACGCTGGTCGGCGGCGTGGTGATCGCGATCGTGACGACGGCGGGCATGGTCTCGACGACCTGGGTGCAGTTTATCAAAGGCGGGTTGTTGGTGGTGTTTAGTACGATCTTGGTGGGGTGCGTGCTGTGGCGGGGATTAGAAGCTCGTCCATCCGGTCGTACTGCTATGAAGGATGCATTTCCCGAGCCGCGAATGCTTGCACTCGACAGCACAGAGATCGGCGAGGGAGCATCGTCGAGCGGCGGCATCTTTGAGATTCGCGCGAGAGAGGCTGGGTTGACTGCCCCGCCCAGAACCGGGGACTGGAAGGAGAGTTACTACTGGGCGACGGAAGACCCCTCTACCGGCGCACTGCGTGCTTGGACCGTGGGCGATCCGCTCGTGGGATTGGGCGGATCGGTTATCTATGGAGCCGATCCCGTCGCAGTCATCGGCGTCACGCCGGCGGAGGCAGTCCCAGGCGGGGGCGTGAGCCGTCTTGGTCCCGGCTGGAGCAAGGAGGACGACACTGGACCGCTGAATCCATTGGACTACCTCAGCATATTCGCCGAGTCGTCAGTCAACGTGCCGAAGGCAGTTAGCCTGACGGACGACGCGGGAACGAGGACGACCCTCGCCGTCACGACGTATCAAGAAGGCGCCGCCCTCCTCACCCCCGGCAACCACCCCAAATTCGCAGACATCAAATCCGACGAACTCCTTGGCAAGATCAATTTCCTCTCCCTGATGCTCGCCCTGTTCTGCGGCACCGCGTCGCTGCCGCATATCCTCATCCGCTATTACACCGTCAAAGACGCCGCGGCGGCTCGCAAGAGCACGATCGTGGGGATCCTGGTGATCGGGTTCTTTTACGTCCTGACGCTGTTTATCGGCCTGGGGGCGATGACCAGCGGGGCGCTGGATCCCACCGACAGCAATATGGCCGCCCCGCTGCTGGCCCGCACGTTCGGGGAGTGGCTGTTCGCCTGCATCAGCGCCGTGGCGTTCACCACGGTGTTGGGCACGGTCAGCGGATTGATCCTCGCCAGTGCCGGGGCGGTGTCGCACGATTTGATGACGCACGGCCTCGGCATTGAGATGGACGAGAATCAGCAGGTCCGGGCGGCGAAGATCGCCAGCGTGGCGATCGGGCTGGTGGCGATTGGGTTGGGAATCGTGTTTCAAGACATGAACGTGAGTTATCTGGTGGGCTGGGCGTTCAGCGTCGCGGCGAGCGCCAACCTGCCGGCGCTGGTCTGCATCCTGTTCTGGAAAGGCACCACCGCCCGCGGCGTGATCGCCGGGGTGACGGTCGGCATGGTGTCGTCGCTGGCCTGGATTTTATTGAGCAGCGACACCTTCGAGAAGGTGTATCACCTGGACCCCGCCGACGCCCTCACCCCGTTCACGCAGCCGGGCCTCGTGACGATCCCCCTGGGCTTCGCGGCGCTGGTCGGCACGTCTCTACTCACCCGCCGCGTCAGCGAAGACCACGCCGCAGCCGCGTGAGGCTGTTCCGGGGGCGGGCTGCGCCGCTCCCTCGCTGACGCGTCGGGTTGGTGGTGGGGCTTACCAACCCGACGCGTCAGCGAGGGCGTCGGGCGCAGCCCGACGAGGTGACGTCGGCCGCGGAGATTGTCAGCGTGCCCTGTTCCCGCGGCGCGGGAGCCCTTGCTGACGCGTCGGGTTGGTGTGGCGGACGCTTGCCGCATCGGAGACGACCGGTCAACGTCAGGTTTCCGCCGCGGCGACGCCGCGGCCCTCGCTGACGCTTCGGGTTGGTCGCGATGCACCATGAACCGACGGCCTATTTTCTCACCTGGGTGACGTATGGCACGTGGTTGCCCGGGGATGAACGGGGGTGGGTCGCTTACAGACGCGGTTGGAAGCTGCCGGACCCGATCATCAGACGGGAGGCGGCGGCTCGAATGACCGAAGACGCCTGCGTGCTCCCCCGTTCATGGCGTGATGCGGTCGAGGCGCAGATCGCGGAGACCTGCCGCCACCGCGGCTGGGTTTTGCACGCGGTCAACTGTCGGTCCAATCATCTTCACGTCGTGGTAACAGCCCCGGGACGGCGGCCGGAGAAGGTGAGGGCGGATTTGAAGGCCTGGACCACGCGTCGGCTGAGGGAGATCGAACCCAACCGGACGAACTGGTGGGCCGAACGCGGCAGCGTGCGATACGTCAACGGCGAGGGCGCTCTCTACGACGTGATGGAATACGTCCTCGACGCGCAGGATCGCCAGACTGTACCAACCCGATGCGTCAGCGAGGCAGGCGGCGCAGCCGGGGCGAATCCTTCGTCCGGTCTCGGTCCGGCTGCGCCGGATCGCCCTCGCTGACGCGTCGGGTTGGTAAGCCCGCCAGCGGGTACGACGGCGGCGCCGCGGCGCCGGTCCAGCCGGCGAGCGCCCGCGGGGTGAGCAGCACGGCGGCGCTTGGCGTTCCCGCGAGCGTCCCGGCTCGCACGCCGACCTCCGCCAGCGGGATCTCGCCGTGCGGGTCGCCGGTGGCGGCGTCGAGGAGCCGGATGCGGTCGTGCGTCACCCAGGCGACCGTGCCGGCGCCGATCAATCCCGCGGCGTGGGCGTCTGCGGGGCCGGGGAGGGAACGGTCCAGCGGGCGGAACCAAGCCGTTTCGCCGGTGGCCGGTTCGAGGCCGAACAGCCCGCCGGCGGCGGCGATCAGCAGGCGGTGGGCGGCGACGCCGACGATCCGTTCGCCCTCCCCCGGCAGGTTGCGGATCCACAGCGGGGCGCCGGTGGCGGCGTCCAACGCCCGCACCCCGCCGGCGTCGGCGGGGGTGAGGAACACCCGACCGCCGACGACCACGGGCGGCGCGGCCGACGCCGCGGCGGCGGCCGGATCGCGGTCGTGGCCGGCGAGCCAGACGGGTCGTCCGTCGGCGGCGTCCAGGCAGGCGACGGCCCCGGCGCCGGTGTCGATGAACAACCGGCCGCCGGACAGCGTCGGCGTGATCGCGCTCCGCACCCGCACCGCCGGAGCGGGTACGGACCGCGCCGCCCCCAACGCCGTTCGCCACAACGTCGCCCCCGTGCCGAGGTCCAGCCCGACCACGTCCAACCGCACCCGCGGCCGATTCCGCCGGGCCACCGCGAACGCCCGCGGCGCCCCGGTCAGCGGGTCAAACCCCAGCGCCGGCGTCCCCTCCCAACTCCAGGCGTCGTCGTCCGCCCCGGTTCGCAGCGCCCCGGTTCGCGGCGCCCCGGTTCGCGGCGCCCCGGTTCGCGGCGCCCCGGTGTTCAGCATTTGGGCGGGCGCCTGCCACCGCAGTTCGCCCTCCCGGTGCAGATCGAGGCAGACGAGGGACGATGACGGAACCCGCAGCGCGCCCGGCGGCCACTCCACCGCCGCATCGCCCAGGCGGGCCACGGCGAACGACCCGTGCAGGGCGACGCCGAATCGCACCGTCCCGACCGGCGGCGGGTTGCGGCCGACCCGGACCACCCCCGCCGGCGCCGCGACCGGCGCCGGCCCCGCGAGCGCCGTCGGCGGGGGGAACAGCGTGCCGTCGTCGCGTGCGGGCTCGTCCGGGTCAATCGGCCAGCGGGCCCGGCCGGTGCGCAGGTTCAGCCCGACGACGCGTCGCCCGGTGCTGTAGAGCAGCGTCGCGTCGCCGGTTCCCGCGTCGACTGACCGGGGAACCCACACGACGGGGGCGGAGGGGAAGGTGTCGTCGGCCGCGGCGCCCGGTTCGTTCGTCCCGACGCGGGGGACGGCCCAGGACGGTCCGCCGGCGGCGATCGCCCGGGCTGCGGGGGAGGCGAACGGGGCCGGCAGCGTGCGCAATCGCCCGTCACGGGCGTCGCTGTGGCCGGGCGTGCGGGTGTGCGTCGGCGCCGCCCGCGGCGGCCAGCGGGCGGCGTCGAAGGGCGTCTGCCACTCGGGGCGATGTGCGGGGAAGGCGGCGAGGAACTCCGTTCGTTCCCACTCCGCCAGGGCGAGGCGGCCGGCGGCGAGGTCCGCCAGCAGCACGTTCGCCCAATCGTCCGCGGCGTCCGACGACCGCGGCCCGCCGGGGGCGAGGCGGGCGCGATCGTCCCACCGCCGGCGGGCCTCGGCGAGTCGGCCGTCCCGGAATGCGGCGGCGGCGAGGGCGCCCGCGGCGGCCCGGCCGGCGTCGGAGAACGGCAGTTCCCGGGCCAGCGTGAACGCCGGGCGGGGGTCGGACGGATCGGCGTGCGCCTCCGACGCCAACCGGGCGACGCGGGCCGCCGTGGTCTTCTCCCACGCCGCCCGGACGGCGGGCGGGGCGGCGGTCAGCAGGCGTTCCGCGGCGAGGTCCGGCCCGAGCCAGCGGTTCGATTCGATCGGAACCCAGGCGGCGGCGGCGAGGTCGCGGGTGTCGCGCAGGCTCGCGGCCCACTCGTCCCACCGCCCCGCCTCCGCGAGCGGGGCGAGCGCCTCAAACGCGGCCTCCGCCGCCGGCGCCGGCGGCGGCCGAAACGGCGGCGGAGCCGCGGCCTCGCCCGTCGCCCCGCAAACCGTCGCCCCGCAGAACGTCGCCCCGCAAGCCGTCGCCAGAAGCGCCGCCGACCACCCGCGGCGGCCCACCGGCCGGGGCGACGGGACCGGCCGGGGCGACGGGGTGGGCCGGGGCGACGGGGCGGGCCGGGGGAGCGTCATCGGCGGGGGCTGGGTGGAAGAGGGGTGTCGGAGGAGTATCGGAGGAGTGTCGGAGGAGTTTGCGGGAAACGGCGTCCTGGGGGACGCGGCTCCGGGGACGGTGATGCAGCGTCCGGACCGCCCGCAGGGTACGGCGTGCGAACCGTCCGTCGCTTCTGTGCCGCGACGCCCGCGGACGCCGCGGCGGGACGGCGCCGCCCGGGGCGCGGCCGGCGGATCGTGGGCCGTTTTGGACGTTTGATCGTGCGAAAGTCATTGCCCGCTGATGCGGAAACGATAACATCTAAGCCGACCCGCTATCAGGGATCTCCCCGCCGCCCTCAGCGGCGGCTCCCGATCCAAGCCAGATCACAATTCTCCACCAGCGCGTCGCGTTCCCTTCGCAATGACCGAGTCCACGTTGTCCGACGGTCCCTCCTCCACCGATCGGTCGGCGGAGGCGAACTCGCCTGACGCCGACCCCCGAGCCGGCGAGGCGGGACATGATTCCTCGCTCCGCGACGGCAAGCGGCTCAAACATCTGGAGCAGGGCTACTGGTCCGAGACGGTTTGCGAGGCGGATCGGGAATCGCTGCTGTCCACGGTGGTCAACGCGGCGAATACGATGATCACCCTGTCGGAAAAGCGGGGCGGCGGCGACACGCCGCTGATCTACGTCAACCGCTACTTTTGCGAGTTCACCGGCTACGAGCCGGAGGAGATTCTCGACCGCGACTGTCGCTTTTTGCAGTTCCGCGACGGGGAGCGGATCGAAGCGGGCAACGAGCAGAGCCGGTCCGTGCTGCGGGAATCGATCGTGGAGGGGCAGTTCGTCCGCTTGATGCTGCGAAACTTCAAAAAGGACGGCACGGAGTTTCGCAACGAATTGTACCTCTCCCCCGTCGAGGATGCGGGCGGCGGCGTCCGGTTCTACGTGGGGGTGCAGAACGACGTGACGGATCGCGAGAAGTTGATCGATCGGCTGCGGCAAAGCGAGGAGTCGTTGAACGCCGCCTTCGCCTCCAGCCCCGTGGCGCTGTCGCTGGTCGAACGCCGCGCCGACGGCCCGGTGCGGCACCTGCGGGTCAACCCGTCGGCGTCCCGGCTGCTGCTCTCCCACGTGGACGAAGCGCTGCCTGACCAGCAGACCGCCGCGGCGTGCGTGGGGCGGTCGTTGAGGGACCTGGGCGTGCCCGGGCCGCTGTCCGAGTGGCTGGGGGACGCGTTCGACCGTATCGCCGCCGGGGAGGGCGGCGGGGAACCGCTGCGGACCCGGCTGGATCAGATGGTGCATGGGGAACGGCGTCATCTGGCGATCTCCGCCGCGGCGGTCGACCCCGACGCCGACCCGGGCACGGACGGGAGCCGGCGGTTCTGCTACACCGCGGAGGACCTGACGGAGTTCGACGCCCTCGAAGCCGAACGCACGCTGATGCGGGCCGCCGTCCAGCAGACGGACGTGCCCACGCTGATTCTCAGCACGGACCTGGACCCGCCCGGGCCGACTGTTCATTACACGAACGCCGCCGCCGCCCGACTGACCGGCCGATCCGCCGAGACCCTGAACGGCGAGTTGCTGACGACGCTGGACGGCCCGAAGACGGCCCCGGACGCCCCCGCCCGGATGCGGTTGGCCCTCAAACAGGACGGGCGCTTTCACGGGGAGGCGGTTATCCATCAGGCGGACGGCACGCCGGTGACGGTCGAATGGGACGTTTCCGCGATCCGCGACGCCGACGGCGCCCCGACCCACTTCGCCGCCACCCTCCGGGACCTGCGGGGGCGGCGGGAACTGGAGTCGCAGGTGCTGAGTGCCCAAACCCGGGAGCAGGCCCGCATCGCCCGGGACCTGCACGACGGCGTCGCCCAGCAGCTGGCCGGCCTGAATATGCTGTGCGGGACGCTCAAGTCGCAGGTCGCCGACGGGCAGGACGTCACGGAGGTGGTGGATGCGATCGCCGACGCCGTGAAGGACGCCGCCCGCGATCTGCGGGGCGTCGCCCACGGCTTGATGCCGCTGAACTCCAAACGCGACGGACTCGCCGAGGGTCTGACCAAACTGGCCGTCCTCACCACGGAGATCACCCCCGCCCGGTGCGTCTTCGAAACGCCCGACGGCGCCGTCCCGGTCGACGACCCCGCCGTCGCCCACCACCTGTACCGCATCGCCCAGGAGGCGATCAGCAACGCGGTCCGCCACGGGCGGGCCGAACGGGTGACCATCACCCTCGCCGACGACGGCCCGGACCGCGCCCTGCTGACGATCGCCGACGACGGCGTCGGGCTCGACCCCGCCGCCGACCCGGAGGCCGGGGGCGGCATCGGCCTGACCGCGATGCGGTTCCGGGCCGAGGCGATTCACGCTCGACTGAACCTCGAATCCCCGCCCGCCGGCGGAGTCCGCGTCGTCTGCGTCTTCCCCCACGGTGCGCACGACGGCGCGCACGACGGCGTGCACGACGGCGGGTGAGATTTGAGCGGCGGGTGCGGGACGGGTGAGAAGAGAGAACGACGGCGGGCGGAAGAGGTATTCTCCTGTCGTTCCCCCCGCACCCGCCGCCGGTTCGCCCGTGATCCCGTCCCTCGCTCTCGCGTTTGCGCTCTCCTGTTCCCCGGCGCCCGTACCGGTGATCTGGGATACGGATATGGACACCGACTGCGACGATGTCGGCGCCCTCGCCGTGCTGCACGCCCTGGCGGACGCGGGGGAGTGCACGATTCTGGCCACGCCGGTCAGTTCGCGGTTCGCCTATTCCGCCCCGTGCACCGCGGCGATCAATGCCTATCACGGCCGCGGCGACCTGCCGATCGGCGTGCCCCAGGGGGACGGGGCGGAGGTGAACCGCGGATCGAGGTACGCCCAGCAGATCGCTCGGGCGTTTCCGTCGCGGTTGAAGACGAACGCGGACGCCCCGGACGCGGTGCGGGTGTATCGGGAGGCGCTCGCCGCCCGGCCGGACGTGGCCGACGACCCCGCCGGCGGGGCGGTGGTGGTCACGGTCGGTTATCTGACGAACCTCCGCGATCTGCTGGCGAGCGAACCGGACGCGATCAGCCCGCTGTCCGGCCCGGACCTGATCCAAGCGAAGGTGCGGCTGTGGGTTTGCATGGGCGGCCGCTATCCGGAGCACCGCGACCCGAAGGTCTACGGCAACTTCAAACCGGATCCGTCCGCCGCGGTCGTCGCCGCCCGCGATTGGCCCACGCCGATCGTCTTCAGCGGACTGGGCGAGGACGTCCTCACCGGCGATACGCTGTCGGAGACGCCGCAGAGCAACCCCGTTCGCCGCGCCTACAAGCTGTATCTGAAGGACAAGCCGACCCGGCCGAGCTGGGACCTGCTCGCCACGCTCTACGCCGTCCGCCCCCACGCAGCGTATTGGAGAGTGCGGGCCGACGGCGTCAACGAGATCTTCCCCAACGGCACAAACGCCTGGCGGGCCGAACCGGACGACCCCCGCCACCGGCTGTTAGAGTTCGCCCCGGGAACCAACCGGACCGCCGTGCGGGACGTGTTGAACGAACTGATGACCCGGGCGCCGGGCGCCGGCGGGTGAAGCGAAACGCTGTAGAACCGCGACCGTCAGGGAGCCGGCTCCCGGGCGGGCACGGTTCCGGTCGTCCCGGGGGCCTCGTCGCTGACGCGCCGCCGCGACCGCCACAGGCTCGCCGCGGTCCACAGCGCGCACGGGGCGGCCAGCCACCACAGACGGATCGTGATGATCCACCGCCAGGGGGTGGGGGCGGGCTCCGGTCGTTGGTCGCCGAAGTGGTCGAACTGCGGGACCTTGAGGACCGTGAACCCCCAGTTCGCCCCGCCCCACAGCAGCCGGCGCGGGGTTGAAGAGGTCCGCAAGCTCCCCGGGCGACATGACCTCCGTCACCGACCAGACTTTCGGCGCCGGAACCCGGGTCCACGAGACCGATAGGGACCGGGGGAACGACGGCAGGTCCCCGTCGCGGGTCAGCCCGGCGGAGAAGTCGCCCGGCCAGCCCGTCAACGACGGCGCGGACAGGCACAGCATGGCGAGCCCCGCTGCCGCCCAAACCCACGGCTGCGCCGCCCGTTTCCACGCCGGCCGGCGACCGGGAGGCCGTTCCTCGACTGCCCCGTCGCGCGATCGACCCGCCCGCCATACCCACGCGCCCCAGAGGAGCGTCAGCCCCATGGCCCAAGCGGCGATCCATTCCAGCCCGATCCAGGCGCCGACGGAATTGGCGCTCCACCACGTCAGGAGGGTAGGAAACGGCTGCCACTCCCGCGGGGGGCGGTAGGGCCGCGACGTGTCCACCGGGGACGACGCCGTAACCGAGAGTAACCTGCGTTCGGGGCTGCCCCACGTGTCGAAGCTGAACGGCGTCCCCCGGCTGTCCACCTGCACTTGGAGGCGCTCGAGCCGGCCGCGGGGCGGGTCGGGCCGCCGGTTTGGATTGAACTCGTCAAACCGATCTCGGGCGTCGTACGCCACCGGCGGCGCCAGGGCGAGCGCCGCCCCCAGCCCCGCCAGCGCCAGCACGGCGGGAGCGGATAGCGTGCGGATCATCCGGACCACGCGACGCAGCACACCGAACACGCGGGACATGACGCACCTACGGTGGGGAACGGACGCGGGGAACCGACGGCCTTGGGAGAGACCCGAGGCAGGCCGCCCGTGCGGGCACATCCTACGGCGCGGCCGTTGACGGGTCCGGCCCGGCCCGGCACACTGGCGGCTTGATCCTCACGCCGCCGGGTGCGGCCCCGCCCTCGCCCATGTTCACCGGCCTCGTCGAAGCCAAAGCCGCGGTTCATTCGCTGGACCGGCGCGGCTCCGACGTGGCCCTGACGCTCTCCGTCCCCCCCCTCAACGGTCGCGGCGAGCCGCTGGCCGGGGACGTGAAGCTCGGCGACAGCGTCGCCCTCAACGGCTGTTGCCTGACCGTCGTGGAGGTCGCGGGGAAAGCCGGCCAGCATTGGACCTTCGAAGCCGGCGCCGAAACGCTGTCCCGCACGAACCTCGGCCGGCTCGAACCGGGGCACGGGGTGAACGTCGAACGCAGCCTGCGGGCCGGCGACCGGCTCGGCGGACACATCGTGCAGGGCCATGTCGACGCCGTCGGCACGGTGACGCGGCTCGACCGCGACGGCGAATGGCTCCACATGCACTTCGCCGTTCCCCCGGAGATCGCGGCGCTGCTGGTGGACAAGGGCAGCGTGTGCGTCGACGGCGTCAGCCTGACCGTCTGCGAGCCGCACGCTGATGTGGACGGAAACGCGGCGTTCTTCGTGGCCCTCATCCCGCACACGCTGGGCGAAACGACCCTCGGCGACCGGGCCGTGGGCGACGCGGTGAACCTCGAAGCGGATATCCTGGGCAAGTACGTGCAAAAGCTGCTCGGACCCTATCAGGCGGGGGCGGGGCGATGAGATTACCAACCCGAAGCGTCAGCGAGGCCACGGGGCGCAGCCCCGCGCAGGCGACGATTCGACCCACGGCTGCGCCGCGGCCCTCGCTGACGCTTCGGGTTGGCGGACTCTTCCCGCATCCCGCCCGCATGTCTCCCACGTGCATGGCACTCCCCGGACGCACGGGGGGCTGACGCCCGCCGCTCGCCTTTTCCCCTCACACCTCCCCCTCCCCTGCCGGACGCCCGCCGCCAGACCCGCACGCACCTCATGTCGCTGTTCAAGCGACACGGGCTGCACCCGCGCACCGATCTGGGTCAGAACTTTCTGATCGATTTGAATATCCTCGACTTCGTCGTGCGGGAGGCGCACCTCGAAAAGGACCGGGACGTGGTGCTGGAAGTGGGCGCCGGCACCGCGGGGATGACGGCGTTTCTGTCCGACGGGGCCGCGGCGGTGGTCAGCGTGGAGGTCGATAAAACGATGTACGCGATGGCGTCGGAGCAATTGGCCGACCGCCGGAACGTCACGCTGCTGCAAACGGACGCCCTCAAGAACAAGAACCAAATCTCCCCGCTGGTGCTGGACGCCGTGCGGGCGGAACTGGACAAACTGGCGGCGGCGAATCCCGATCCGGAGCGAACCCCGCGGCTCAAGCTGGTCGCGAACCTGCCGTATAATATCGCCACGCCGATCATCTCGAACCTCGCCGGCAGCGATCTGCCGTGGAGCCGGATGGTGGCGATGATCCAATATGAACTCGGCCAACGCATGGCCGCCCGCCCGGGAGAGCCCGGCGACGGCGGCGGCGGCGGCGGGTCGTACGGCAGTTTGTCCGCCTGGATTCAAAACCTCGCCGGGGTGAAGATCCTGAAAAAGGTGCCCCCCAGCGTGTTCTGGCCGCGGCCGGGCGTCGACAGCGCCGTCCTCCGCCTGAACCCCAACCCCCGCGCCCGGGAGCAGATCGCCGACCTGCGATTCTTCCAGGACTTCCTCCGCCGCCTGTTTCATCACCGCCGCAAACTCATGCGGGGGGTGCTGTGCGGCATGTACCGCCAGCAACTTGATAAGCCCGAGGTGGACGCCGTGCTGGTCGCGGAGGGCTACGAACCCAATGCAAGGGCCGAGGCGTTCGACCCGACGCAGCTGCGTGAACTGGCGAACGCGTTTTATCGGGCGATCGAGGCGAAGGGCGCCGCGGCTCCGCCCATTTTCCCGTCCCTCAATGAGGAAGAGTGATGTATGCCGTCGTGTTCCTGCTGACCTGCTTGGCCGCTCCGCCGGACGGCCTCTCCTCACCCCCGCCGGGCGACGCTTGGGTCGAGGGGTTGCCGGGGTTGCTGACGGCGGGGACGACGATCCAGTTGATCGACCATCGCGTCGGGGATCCTGTTTCTGTGATTAGTTATTCCGCGCAGGAAGCTCAAGAGAAGCGGGCCCCGGCCGCCCCGTACGTCGGCCGGTTCCGCGAGTTGCAGGAGCGGGCCAAAGTCCGCGTCCCCGACCCGGACGCACCGGGCGGGTTTCGGTCCACCGACGAGGAAGCGGTGAAGGGGATTCGAGCGATCTATGAAGCGGATCAGTATGTAACGGTCCTTGGATGCGGAGACGGCCGGTTGACCTACCGGGACTCGAGCGGATTTCAATCTGACGGGTCCCGGGCCTTCTACGCGATTTCGATCCCGCTGCGGAACGTCGCCTCCGTCTTCGAAACCCCCGCCCGCTATGCCGAGCGCACCGGCGCCCCGCTGCCCGACCGTGTGCTCGACTCCTCGCCGGCCGACGAGCTTGACTAGAAACGTGGTTCCAACGCTGCAAACACCAACCCGAAGCGTCAGCGAGGGCCGCGGGGCGCAGCCCCGCGAAACGCCGTCCGCACCCCGCGGCTGCGCCGCGGCCCTCGCTGACGCGTCGGGTTCGTCTCAGGTCGGCCCTTTCCCCTCACGCCTTTCCCCTCGCCCCTCTTCAAGAATGCAATCCCGGATCGCCGCCGAGGGGCTCACCTTTGACGACCTGCTGTTGGAGCCCGCGTATAGCGAGGTGATGCCGGCGGATTGCGATGTGAGCAGCCCGCTGACCCGCCGCATCACGCTGAACGTGCCGATCCTTTCGTCGCCGATGGACACCGTCACCGAAAGCGAAATGGCGATCGGCATGGCGCAGGAGGGGGGCATCGGCATCGTACATAAAAACCTCCCGCCGGATCGGCAGGCGTTGGAGGTGGACCGCGTGAAACGCAGCGAGCACGGGGTCATCGTCGACCCCGTCACATTGCCGCCGGAGGCGACGGTCGCCGACGCCAAAAGATTGATGGCGGAGCGGAATATCGGCGGCGTGCCGATCGTCGACGCCGACCCCAACGGCGGGCCGGGCAAGCTGCGGGGGATTCTCACCTCACGTGATCTGCGGTTCCTCGACACCGCCGACGTGCGCATCTCCGAGGTGATGACCAAGGACAACCTCGTCACCGCCCCGCCGGAGACGGACCTCCGCGAGGCCCAGCAGATTCTGCTCAAAAGCAAAGTCGAAAAGCTGTTATTGGTGGACGATCAGTTCCGTTTGCGGGGGCTCATCACGATTAAAGACGTGGACAAGAACCGCCGTTACCCCCGCGCCTGCAAGGATGACCGCGGGCGCTTGCGGGTGGGCGCCGCGGTGGGGGTGCACGATTTCGAGCGGGCCGCCGAACTGATCGCCCGCGGGGCGGACGTGCTGGTGGTCGACAGCGCCCACGGCCATTCCAAGAACGTGATGGACACCGTTCGCAAATTGAAACGCGACCACGATATCGAGATTATCGCCGGCAACGTCGCGACGGAGCAGGGGGCCAAGGACCTCGCCGCCGCCGGGGCGGACGCGGTCAAGGTGGGCATCGGCCCGGGCAGTATTTGCACCACGCGGATTATCTCCGGCGTGGGCGTGCCGCAACTGACGGCGATCGCCGGGGCGGTGCGGGGCGTGGCCGGCACGGGCGTGCCGCTGATCGCCGACGGCGGGATCCGCTACTCCGGCGACCTGGTGAAAGCGCTGGCGGCGGGGGCGAGCACCGTGATGCTCGGCGGGCTGCTGGCCGGCCTGGACGAGTCGCCGGGCGAGCGGATCCTGTATCAGGGGCGGAGTTTTAAACGGTATCGCGGGATGGGCAGTTTAGGCGCCATGCAGCAGGGCAGCGCGGACCGCTATCGGCAGTCCGCCGGTTCGTCCGATGGGAGCGGTGACGACGGTTCCGCCGGGGGCACGCGCAAGCTGGTCCCGGAGGGCGTCGAAGGCCGGGTGCCGTACCGCGGCCCGCTGGCGCCCCTCCTGTATCAGATGGTGGGCGGTTTGCGGGCGGGGATGGGGTACCTGGGTTGCGCCACGGTCGACGAACTACGGACCAAGCCCCGGTTCCTGCGGGTCTCGGCGGCGAGCGTCCGGGAAAACCACCCGCATGACATCGCCATCACCCAGGAAGCGCCCAATTACTCCGCGGAGTATTCCGGCGCCGAACCGGCTTAGTCTGCCCGGAGTTCACCGGCGCCGGCTCCCCCTGCGTCACGTCGCCCCGCTGGCGGCCGCTGCGCTGCTGGCCACGGCCGGACCGGGCTTCGCCCGTCAGGCGGTCACGGAATCGGCCGTGACGGAGTCCGGCGTCGCCGCGGACCGCGGGGCGGAGGTGTTGAACCGCCTCCGCCGCCGCGACCCGCACGCGGCCCTGCGGGAACACGAGGGACGGTGGCGAAAGGCCGGACCGTCGTCGGCCTCGCCGATGTCCGCCTCGTCGTCGCCCGCCGAGGAGACGATTCCGGAACTGCGGCCGCACGCGCCGGTCCGGCTGCGGGGCGACACCCCCGCGGCCTCCCTGTTCCGCCGTCAGGACGCCGACGGCGCCCGCCGCAGCGACGCCGCCGATCCGCCCGCCGGCGGGGGCCTCAATCTGGATATCGACTTAGATGATCTGGGGCTGGACGATCTGGAACTGCCGGACGATCTGAAGCTCGATCCGCGGGCGCCCGACGCGATCGCGGACGAAGCACGCGACCCCGATCCCTCGCCCTCCGCCGCCGGCCGGACGATCCGCACGGTGCGGGATTTGAAGGGGATTCGCGCAATCCTGCCGTTCGGGGATTACGACCCGAACCCGGATCCGGACGACCCCTGCCGCAACCTCTGCCCCCGCCCGGGCGGGTGCCTCCCGCTGGCCGGTCAGGGCGGGGCGGGGCAGGACGGCGTGGGGCGGGACGGGAAGTCCGCGGCGTTGTGCCCCGAGGTGACGCCGCTGTCGACCGCGTTCCACGTCCCCCGCCGGGCGGTTCCGGTGCAGTACCGGTGGGCGGCGCCGAACGTGGTGTATAACCCGCTCTACTTTCAGGACGTGAGCCTGGAGCGGTACGGCCATCACCGCGGCGTGTGGCAGCCGGCGGCGTCGGTGGCGAAGTTCGGCGTGCAATTGGTCGGGTTGCCGTACCAGATGGCGCTGGACCCGCCGGGCAAATGTCAGACGCCGCTGGGCTACTACCGCCCCGGCGACTGCGCCCCGAAGTTGAAGTATCAGATCCCGCTCAACGCCCGGGCGGCGCTGGTGCAAGCCGCCGCGGTATCCGGCGTGGCGCTGATCCTGCCGTGAGCGGAACGTGACCGGTCGCGCCGCCGTCGCGGGCCTGGAAGGGCCGCACGGCCGGCGGCCGTGGTACACTGGGCGCATCCCCCGCGGAGAACCCGCCGATGCCCGCCGACCTGCTCGCCCCGCCCGCCGCCCGCCGTTTGTCGACGGCGCGGACCATGGACCCGATGCCGCATCGCGACGGTGACGGTCTGGCGGGATACCCGTCGCCGGAACACCTCGCCGAACGCGGCCTGCCGCCGGACGGGACGGCGATGACTCGGGACCAGTACCGGTCCCGCACGTTCCCTGACGCCGGCTGCGAATGGGTCGCCGGCCGCATTCGCTACAAACCGATGACGAGCGACCTGCACGGGGCGATCCTCACCTATCTGATTCTCGCGCTCGGCGCGTATCGCGACCGCAGCGGATTGTCGATGGCGATCCGGTCTTCGAACCAAGGGGTTGACGTCCCGGACGCGATCCGCGAACCGGATGTTGCCGTCCTATCGGACCGCGACGACCCACGCCGCGGGTCGATGGAGTGGGCCGGGGCGGACGTGGTCTTCGAGATCGTGTCTCCCGACGACCCGGACCGCGATCGCGTGCGGAAACGTGCGGAGTACGCCGCCGCGGAGATCGGCGAATACTGGATTGTCGATCCCCGCGCCCGGTCCCGGGAGATCGTCGTGCTGACCCGCGGCGAATCCGTCGGGGAAGGCTCCGGCGCTTGGATCGAAGCGACGTCCGCCGAGGGCGAGACGGCGACCGGCGCCCTGCTGCCGGGGTTCGCCGTTGATGTCTCCGCCTGCCTGAACGCTGCCTGACGGCCCCGCCGCACCGGTCAGATTCGTCGGAGCAGCAGGCCGCGGAGGCCGTGAGAGAGTTCGGAGTCGAGGTGGTTCTGATCGACGTGCCGGCGGACGTGCGGGCGTCCGTCGTGGACGCCCAGCGTCGGCAACGGATGGTCAATCCCCTGTCGCCGGCAACTCCGTCCGCTCCGTCTTCAACGCCTCTTTGAACCACAGCGTGCGTTGCGGGAAAGGGATTTCCACCCCGGCGCCGTCCAGCGCCGCCTTGACCGCGGCGACGACCTGGTCGCGGCTTTGGCGTTCGCCCAGCGGGGTCGGGTCGGCCCACCAACTAATCTTGAAGTTCACGCTGCTGTCGGCGAATTCGTCGGCGAAGATCTTGATCGGCTTGCGGGTCTCCACGCTCTCGCAGCCCTGCACGGCTTGGGCGATCACAGCGCGGGCGGCGGTCACGTCTTCGCCGTAGGCGACGCCGCAGACGATCGTCACCCGGCGGCTCTTCCAGTTCGTCAGCACGTCCACCGGGTTCTTGAACAATTGGGCGTTCGGGCAGACCACCAGGATGCCGTCCGGCTGGCGGACCAGCGTGTTACGAATGGTGATCGATTGGATCTTGCCCTTCACGTCGCCGCATTCGATAAAGTCGCCGCGGTCGAAGGGGAACTTCCAGAGGATAAAGATCCCGGCGAGGAAGTTTTCGAATACGTCTTTGAAGGCGAACCCGATCGCCACCCCGCCGAGCCCCAGCGCCGCGATCAAGCTGCCGGGCGTGACGCCGGGAAAGGCGACCGTCGCGGCGATCAGCAGGCCCAACACCCAGGCTCCGACGCTGATAAACTGTTCGAGCAGGTCCTGGAGACTGTTTCTCAGCCGGGAATAACCCGGCGTGCGGCGGAACAGGAACCGGGCGAAGCGGGCCGCAATCGCCGTGAGCAACAGCACCGACGCGGCGACGATCAGCAGGGGGATCTGCTCCAGGAACCCGTCCCGCAACGTGAGAACGCTGCCGCGAATCTGCGCCCAGGCCCGCTGCGGACTGAATGCGCGGTCGACGACGATGTCGTTCTGCACCGCAAGCACGTCCTCCACCCGCTTCGCGAAGGCTCTGGCCTTCTCTTTGGCGTCGCTGGAGACGGCGGTGCCGCCGATTTTGACGAAGCGACCTTCCACGCTGACCGTCGGATTTTGAACCCAGTCGCTCCGCTCCAAGACGCCGAAAATAACGTCGTGGATCTGCTCGTCGCTGACTGCGCCCCCGACGCGAACGGGGGCGTCGGTCTCCTCGATCGCCGCGGGGGGCGGGGCGTCGTCGGGCTCCTCCTGCGTCGCGGGGGCGGCGAGGAGCAAGACGATCAGGGCGGGAGCGAACGTCATGCGGGCGGGGGCGGCGGTTCGGGGGAGAGCAGGTCCCGGGCGGCGTCGGGGTCGCGGCCGCGGCGGGCTTGATCGTTTAGTTCTTCGGTGTCGCTGGAAAGATTCCCCTCGCCGGCGCTGACGACCGGTTCGCTCGGCGTGGTGATCTCCACGGCCGGCGCCGGCGCCTGCGGAGGGTCGTTCGTCAATCCCGGCGGGACGTTTCGCAACGGCACGCCCCGGGGGAAGATCACTTCGCGGGCCTCGTCCGGCATCGTCAGGCCGGCGTCCTCCACGGCTCGTTTCACCCGGCGGATCACGCTGCTGCGGACCTTTAATCCGCTATTCGCGACGCCGTCGCACCAGAAATACACCTTCAGATTCACCGTGCTGGCGCCCAGTTCGTCCAAGAGCACCATCGGCTCCGGATCGCTCAGCACGGCGGGATGATCGCGGAGGGCGTCGGCGATCACCTGCTGGGCCGCGGCGACGCCGTCGGCGTAGTCCACGCCCACCACGAAGTTTAAGCGCACGTTCGGATTCGCCGTCAGGTTGCGAATCACCGATGTATAAACCGTGCCGTTGGGGATCTGAATATGGTTGCCGTCGAAGCTCATCAACCAGGTGCCCCGGGTGGTGACCTTCTGCACCACGCCGATCGAATCGGCGATTTGCACCACGTCCCCGTTGCGAAACGGCTGGGACATGCTGAGGAGAATGCTGGCGAGGAAGTTCTCCGCGATATTGCGAAACGCGAAGCCCACCACCAGTCCCCCCAACCCGGCCCCGCCCAGCAGGCCCGCGGCGAGCCCCGTCAGGCCGCACACGCTGAGGACTAAATAGACGCCCACCACGCCCACCAGCAGCGCGACCGCCCGTACCGCGACGGTTTCTAATAACGGGTTCTCGATCCGCGGACCCAACCCCAGGCGGGCCAGCCAACGCGCGAGCCGGGCGACGAAGTACGTCAGCCCCAGCACGACCAGCGCGAACAGCAGGTAGGGCACCGCGGCGATCGCGTCCGTCAAAAAGCCCCGCAGCGTGGCGTTGATCCGGGACAGATCGAACGGGTCCGGGGGCTCCGGCGGGGGAACCTCCATCGCATTGATGACCACCGCGACGCCCTCCACGTTGCGGGCGAGGTCGCCGATCAGTTTGCGTCGCTCCACGCTTTGAGCAATCCCGCGAAGCGTCACAATCCCGTCGCCCACCCGCACCGCCGGGTCGCGGACCAAGCCGGCGTCCTCTAATCGGGCGAGCAACAGATCCAGCGTGGCGGCGATGTCCCGGTCGTCGGTCGCGGGGGCGACCTCGATGGTCCGCCCGGACAGGCTCTCGTCCGGTCCGTCCGCCGGTTCGACGGGATCGGCGTTCTCCGCCGGCGGCTCCTGGGCGAAGCCGACCGGAGCGACGCCGACCGAGGTCAAGGGGACGCACGCACCGACGCCGACGACCAGCACTGCGACGGCGGGGACGAAGGAGGGCGGCACAACCGGAACCGTCGCCGCCGCGGGCGTACGGTTCAACCCCGACGCCGCTCGCCCCGCGTCGTTCCGTCGCTGGCCCGCGTCGCTGGCCCCCGTCGCTGGCCCGCGGCCCCGTCCCGGCGCCTCGGCCGGCCCTCGGGGACGGCCCCCGGCAGGGGACGGGGTTCCCCCGCCGGTGGTCGCCCGGTCGGAGACGTAGTCTCATCGGTTCCTCCCTCTCCCGAAACCCCACATCCCGCCGTGGCCGACGCTCCCGCCAACGACCCTCAGGCTGCGTCGGACGGCGGCACGGACGCGACGGTCGTGCAGCACCTCACCTACCAGTGCCCGCACTGCGGGGCGAAGTCCTCCGTCGCCGAGGTGCTGATGGGCGAGCGCATCGACTGCCGCAAGTGCCACAAGCCCTTCGAACTGGGCGTTCCCGTCGCCCAACCAGTCCGAGACGACAGCGGGGCGGACGCGGATTACGTCGTCGACGCCGGCGGCGGGGACACCGAAGAAACCGTCCTGGTCACGCACCCCGCCGCGTTCCGCAACCGGCCCGGCAAGACGGCGCTGGCCGGGCTGGCGATCGTGCTGGGGGTGGCGTGTGTGATCGGCGGGCTCGTCGGCGGGCTGGGGTTGGGGCTCGTGGAGCCCGTGACCGCCGTGATCGGCGGGACCGTGTTGGCGGCGGTCGGGGGCGTGTTGATCCTGGGCGGACTGATCGCGATGGGCCTCTGGCTGATGAAAAGTCGGTTCGAAACCCTCACCGTCACCGGCCAGCGGACGACGTTCCGGTTCGGCATCGTCTCCCGGGAAACCACGGAGATTCAGCACGAGGACGTCCGCAACCTGCAAGTGGATCAGTCCGGGTTCGATCGCCTGCTGGGCGTGGGCGACCTGTTCCTGTCCAGCAGCGGCCAGGACGGCTTGGAGATCCGGGCGTACGGCATCCCGCACCCGGAACATACCGCCGACGTCGTCCGCGACCTCCAATGACGACCGCCGCCGCCGCCGCCGCCGCCGATGCCAATCTTGATGCCGCCGCCGCGCCGGCTGATCTGAAGAAGGACGCACCGCTGGAGAAGGATGCGAGGGACGCCCCGTCCGGCTTGGCGGACGCTCCGGACGAGGTGCTGGACGTTTTGGAACAGACGCACGACGACGCGGCGTTCACCGAGGAACTGTTAGAGGAGCGGCCGGATCCCGAGGTGTGCGAGCCGGCGGATTCCGCCCAGACCGCGGAGATCGCGGACCTCAAATTGCCCCCCGCGGTGGCGCTGCGGGTCAGCGCCTTCAGCCTGCTGGCGCTGGCCCTGATGGCGTTCGCGGCGGTGATCTTCCTGGGCGCGGCGTGTTCCTGCCGATCGCCGCGGCGGCGGTGCTCAATCTGCTGCTCTCCCCGCTGGTCCGCATCCTCAAGCACTGGCGGATTCCGGAGCCGATCGGGGCGATCGTGGTGCTCGGCGGGGCGGCGGGGCTGGCGGTCGCGCTGACGGCGGCGGTGCTGCCGGCGGTCCAGCGTCAATTGGCGAACGCCCCGGAGATCATTCAGAAGGTTCAGCGCCAATACGCCCCGGAGCTGGAATGGGCCCGCAGCATCTCCGCGAAGACGAACAAGGTGGAGGCCACCGCCGACGCCGCCGTCGATCCGGCTCAGAACACGCGGGAGATCGCCGAGGAGGACCCGGAGGCGCTGCTCGAACGGGAGGAGGCCGCGGAGCCGGAGGAGGTGCCGGTGGACGTGACAGGCTCGCTGACGGGGGAGATCCTCGGCGACGACGTGTTCAACGCCGCCCGCAACCTGCTCACGCTGATCTTCGCGACGGGGGTGCTGCTGTATTTTCTGCTCGCCAGCGGGGACGTGTTCACCAGAAAGTGCATCGAACTGACGCCGCACTTCCGCGACAAACGGGCGGTGCGGGTGTTGATCGGCGACGCGCAGGCGGCGATCGGCAATTATCTGCTGACCGTGACGGTGGTGAACGCCGGGTTGGGCGTCGTGGTGGGCTTGGTGATGGCCGCGATCGGAATGCCCAACGCCGTGCTGTGGGGGGCGTTGGCGTTCCTATTTAATTATATCCCGTACGTCGGCGCGGTGTTCGGGGCGGGCGTGGTGGCGCTGACGGCGTTCGGCCACTTCGAGGGCGCCCGGGTGTTCCTCCCGCCGGCGTTGTATCTGTGCTGCACGACGTTGGAGGGGAACTTTATCACCCCTAAGATCCTCGGCGGGCGATTAAACCTTAACGCCCCGGTGATCTTCGCCTGGCTGCTGCTAATGGGTTGGCTCTGGGGCGTGCCCGGGGCGTTGCTGGCGGTCCCGATGCTCGCGGCGCTGAAGATCTTGTGCGATCACGTCGACGCCCTCGGCCCGGTCGGCAAGTTTTTAGTCGGCGATTAATGCGTGCTGATCAGGCCCGCAGCGCGTGCGGCCAGCGGGCGCCGCCGGGCGGGGTCGGCGGGGCGTATTCGAGATGAATCACCCGCCGGCGGGGCGTTGCGGCTTCGTCAAAGTCCGCGCGGCCGGAGGCGTGCAGCGCCGGCGGGCACAGCGCGACCGCCCCGCCGGCCGGGCCGTCGCACAGTATTTCGTCGCCCGCCTCGCCCCGGTGGGAGCCGGCCAAGACCCGCAAGGCGCCGCCGCGGGGGCCGCAGTCGTCCAACCGCACCCGCACCGCGACCATCTTCAACAGGAAGTCCCGCGGGGCGAAGGCGGTCCAGCGATCACCGAGTCGCTTCCAGGCTCGCCACTCCGGCGAATCGACCGGCTCCGTGAGTTCGACCCGCTCGTCCCGATGCCACGGCACGGCCCAGTTGGCGTCGGGCGATTTATCGAACAGCGTGGCCCGCACCGCGACGGCCTCCGGCCCGATCAGCCCCGCCGCCAACCCCCACACCTCCGGCCGCACCGCCAGCGCCCGGGTCGGCGGGGACCAGTCGAACAACCCCCGCAGCCCGCCGCGACGGTGCGGGTCCGGTCCAACCGGCTCCGCAAACGCGTCCCGCAGCGCCTCCAACGCCGCCGACGGCAACAGGTCAGGCACGACCAGCGCCCCGTCCCGAGCAAAGGCCGCGGCGGCCGCGGCGGTCACGGTGGGGGCGACGGTGGGGGCGGGAGAATTGGTCATCTCGGCTTCCGAGCCTGTGCGGGGCGGACGGAACCGTCCGCTCCGACCGCCCCCAAATACTTGCGGCTCCTTGAGAACCCAAGTTCCCGCGACGCCCGTGATGCCGCAGGCGAAGAACGTGCGGCCTTTCCGCCCCGGCTGTGCCTCGGTTCAGAAGCAGTATTCCAACCGCAGGTCGCCGGCGTGGAAGAGGGACTCGCTGCTGAGGCTCGTCCGGTAAAAGGCGCCGATCGTCAGCGGGCCCTCGCCGATCGTCAGGCCCGGGCCGAGGGTGAGGCGGTCGCGGCCGAAGCTCGTGCCGCGGACGTCGAACGCGGGGCCGGGCGCCGCGGCGAACGTGGCGGGCACGTCGCCGACGGAGCCGGCGGAGAGGTCCCGGCTGTAGAACGCCTCCAGCGTGCCGGTGAGCGGCAGGGCGCCGACGGCGAACTGGACCCCGCCGCGGGCGCCGAGGCGGGTCCGCAATTCGCTCAGCGAGGCGTCGCCGACGGCCAGCGCCGCCGCCCCGCCGCGCTCCGTGAACTCGTCCTGGGACGCCGAGGCGTACCGCAATCCGACGATCGGCATCAGGTACATCCCGGGCCCGCCGATCAGCACGCCGCTCTCCGCGTCGGCGCCGGCGAGGCCGCCATCGTATTCGCCGGTCAGGCTGTCGGCGAAGGGGAACAGCGGGTTGCTGATCTGCACGTTGCGGCGGGACTCCGTGGTCGTCACCCCGCCGAAGCCGGCGAGGCGGCCGTACAAACGGCCCAGGCTGCCCCGCAGATACCCGCCGAAGCGGTGGGCGTCGGTCTCGGCCCGGGAGCGGACGGAATCGACCTCCGTGGTGACCGATTCGTACCCGTAGAAGCCGCCCGCCGCGAGGGCCGTGTTGGGGCCGCCGAACGTCTGGGAGAGCCCGGCGGTCGTGCCGATCGAACTGAAGTCCGCGTCGTGGGCGTTGCCGTCGCCGTCGGCTTCCCCCACGGCCCCGGCGGCGTCCCACCAGCCCTGCAGGCCGCTTTTGCCGGCCCGGGTGACGCCGCAGGCGTCGCAGACCAGCGGGAACGCTTGGTCGCGGGCGCCGAGGACGTCCAGGAACTGCACCGAACTGCGGTTCAGGCTGCTCAGGTGGGAGCCGTACACTTCGCCGGACAGTTCGTTCAGGACGCGGGCGACCTCCGCGTCGGCGGGCAGCGTGTCCAGGGCGTCCCGCAGGCCCATCAGTGCGGGGGCGGTGCGAACCGCGTCCAGCCCGCCGCCGACGGCCCGCTGGTTGAAGGTGGTCCCGAACGCCTGTTCGTAGGACACGTCCCGAGCCGTCACCAGGCCGAAGCTGTTCGGCCGGATCAGTTGCGCGAACCGGCGGTCCGCGAACGGATCGTTCACCCTGACGGGGGCGAGGACGGTCACCCCGCCGGTCGCGGTGACGACGTCGTACCGGGTGCCGGGGGCGAACGGCAGCGCCGTTTGGCCGGGCGGGACGAACCGGGTGACGTCGACGGCGTTGCCGTCGAGGGTGACGGCGCCGTCCACGGCGAAGCGGTCGTGGTCCACGCCGGCGACCGGCGTGACGCCGGGCGGGGTGGCGACCACTTCGATCTCCAGCACGCCGGTCGGGGCGACGTTGGTGGTCCCGATCACGTTCAGCACGCCGGGGCTGTTGCCGGGGGCGACCGTGCCCTCCACCTGGAAGGTGTCGCTGGGCCCGGTTCCGGTCACCTTGAAGGTGCCGGCGCCGCTGACCGCCCCGCCCCGCTGGACGGTGAAGGACTTCGCCTCGAATCGGCCGTTCGACTTCGCGGAGGCCCCGCCGACGATCGTCACGGCGTTCCCGATGGCGACGGTGTTGCCCTGCTTCACCTCCAGCGAGGAGCCGGACTTGAAGTTCAGCGTCCCGGTGTTGAGGGTTCCGCCCTGGGCGACGGTTTGGACGGAGGTGGAGTCCAGGTTGAACGTCGTGGCGTTCAGCGTGGCGCCGGCGGCGATGTTGACCGTCGACACGTTCGTGCCGGTCAGGGAGTCGGTATTGAACACCGCCCCGTTGCTGCGCAGGTCGAGGGTGCTGGCGTCGAGGGTCGTGGCGCCGGCGACGGTCACCGTGCCGTCCACGTTCGCGGCGGCGCCGTCGGTCAGGGCGAGCGAGTCGGCGGAGAGCGTGCCGGCGGTGACCGACAGCGTCGACCCGGCCCCGTCCAACATCGCGGCGCCGGCGACGTTGACGTCGACGGCGGTGGCGACGGCCCCGCCCGCGGCGACGTTCAGCCGCCCCGCGTCCAGGTCCCCGCCGGTGACGTTCAACTTGGAGCCGGACCCCGTGACCAGAACCTGATCCGTCACGTCCACATCGCCGGCGCTGCCGGCGGTCGCCCCGTTCTTGAGGTGCAGGTCGGCGGCGGCGAGCGAGCCGGTCGCCGCGACGGACGCCGTCGCTCCGGCGCCGTCGGCGACGAGGCCTTGGGTCACCGTCGCGGCGCCGTCCGCGATCAGGGAGCCGCCGGCGTTCAGGTTCAGTTCGTTCGCGGAGAACGTGCCGCCCTGGTCGACCGTCACGCCTCCGCTGTTGGCGGCGGTCGCGGCGCCGGTGAAGGTCGCGGCGGCGCCGTTCGCCAACTTCACGGTGCCGCCGTCGGACAGACCGAGGGTCGTGCCGTCCAGCGTCCCGCCGTTCACGTTCAGCGTGGCGCCGTTGTCGAACACGGTCCCGCCGGTCAGGTTCACGTCCGCAGTCGTGTTGACCGTGCCGCTGGTGGATCCGTTGAGGCCGGCGGCGTCGAAGGTTCCGCCGTTCACGTTCAACGTGGAGCCGGTGTTGACGGTCGCGGCGCCGGTCAGGTTCACGTCCCCGGTGACGGCGCCCGTGCTGGACTGCTCGACGTTAAGGCTGGCGGCGTCGAACGTGCCGGCGGTCATGGTGAGCGTCGACCCGCCGACCGCCCCGGCGGCGCCGCTGAAGTTGAGGTCGCCGGCGGTGATCAGCGTCGCGCTGCCGGCCATGTCCAGGGAGACGGCGTTCACCACGCCGGTCCCGGAGACCGTCGCGCCCCCGGCGGAGGCGATCTGTAGGTTGCCGGTGAGGGTCACGATCGCATCAATTGTCGCCGAGCCGGAGCCGGTCGCAGCCAGCGAGGCGGCGTCGAACGTTCCGGCGGTGACGGCCAGCGTGCTGCCGGCCCCGCTGACGGTGGCGGCGCCGGACAGGTTCACGTCGCCGGCGCTGGTGGCGTCGCCGCCGTTGGTCAGGCCCAGCGTGGTTCCGTTGAACACGCCGCCGGCGCCGACGGTCAGCAGGGCGTCCGCCCCGTCGACGGTGGTCGCTCCGGTGAGGGTGGTCGTTCCGCCGGACAGCGTGGCGTCGCCGTCGTTCGTCAGGGCCAGCGTCGTGCCGCCCAGCGTTCCGCCGGAGACCGTCAGCAGGGAGCCGGCGCCGTCGACGGTGGTCGCCCCGGCGATCGTCGTGGTCCCGCCGGACAGCGTGGCGTCGCCGCTGAGGGTCAGGGCGAGGGAGGCGGCGTCGAACGTCCCCGCGGTGACGTTCACGATCCCGCCGGTGGTGACGGTCGCGGCGCCGGAGAGGTTCACGTCCCCGGCGGCGTTCACGTCGCTGGAGTTGGCGACGGCGAGACCGACGGCGTCAAAGGTCCCGGCGGTGACGTGCAGGGTGGAGCCCCCGCCCACGTCCGCGTTGCCGGACAGATTCACGTCGCCGGCGGTGGAGAACGTCGTGCCGCCGAGTTGATTCAGGTTCACCGCGTTCAATACGCCGGTCCCGGAGACGGTCCCCGTGCCGACCCCGCCGAGGCCGAAGTCCCCGCTGAGCGTGACGAGGGCGTCGATGGTGACGGAGCCGGACCCGGTCGCATTGAGGCTGGCGGCGTCGAACGTCCCGGCGGTGACGGCCAGCGTGCTGCCGGCCCCGGCGACGGTCGCGGCGCCGGAGAGGTTCACGTCGCCGGCGCTGGTGGCGTCGCCGCCGCTGGTCAGGGCGAGGGTCGTGCCGTTCAGCACGCCGCCGGCGCCGACCGTCAGCAGGGCGTCGGTTCCGTCGACGGTGGTCGCCCCGGTGAGGGTCGTCGTCCCGCCGGACAGCATGGCGTCGCCGTCGGCGGTGAGCGCCAGCGTCGTGCCGTCAAACGTTCCGCCGGAGACCGTCAGCAGCGATCCGGTCCCGTCGACGGTCGCGGCGCCGGAGAGGTTCATGTCGCCGGCGCTGGTGGCGTCGCCGCCGTTGGTCAGGCCCAGTGTGGTTCCGTTGAACACGCCGGCGGCGCCGACGGTGAGGGCCGCGTCGTCGACACTCGCCGCATCGGTGAAGGTGACGGTCCCGTTCGCCTGCAACGTCCCGCCGGTCTGGGCGAGGGCGGCGGCGGTGATCGTCCCGCCGGCGTCGGCGATCACGCTGCCGCCGCTGATCGCGAGGTCGTTCCCGCTCGCCAACGTGCCGGCCACCGTGGCGGTGCCGCCGGTGTTCGTGAAGTCGAAGCCGGCGTTGGTGGTGATCAATCCGCCGGCGAGAATGTCCGTGACGCCGGCTTGATTGAAGGCGTCGGTGGTCAGATCGCCCGTTCCCGTCACCTCCAGGAAGCCGCTGCCGTCCACGGTGAAGGTGTTGCCGCTTTGATCGTCCGCCGCCGTGACCTGATACGGGCTGCCGGAACTGGAGTTCAGGCCGTCGACCGGGCTCGCGCCGCCGCAACGGTGGGGATGACGGCGAACGCCGCGGCCGGTAACCAGGGCAGAACCCGGCGGAACCAATGCCGCACGGTCCACGACCGAGCCGCGACGCCGACGCGACGGGGCGGGGCGGGGCGGGTCGCGGGGGTGCGGCGCATCCGTGCAGCGGCTGGAGTGTGGTGGGGCGGCGCGTCCGATCCTTCGGAGGCCACAGCGATCCGCTCCATCGGCCCGACCGGCAGGGGTGGATGAGGGATTTCTGATCCCGGACGACAGAGGCCTGATTGGGCTCATGTCGCGGCCCGGACGCCGATCCGGTCCGGACCGGGAATACCCCCCCCGGAACGGCCCGGGGACGCCCGGGAGAATGCCGCGGGGAGCGCACGAAAACACCCCGCGACGCACGCCGGGGAGGCGTTCGCCGCGGGGCGGGATCAGGTCAGACCGCCGGCCGACTCGGCCGGGTCCGGGTCCGGCGCCGGGTCCGGGTCCGGGTCCGGGTTCAGAAGCAGACCTGCAAGCGGACGTCGCCGGAGTGCAGGACGGAGGTGTCCGTCAGGTCCAGGTAGTACTGGCCGGCGAGCTGCACCGGCCCGAGGCCGACGCTCAAGCCGGGGCTCACGACGAAGCGGTCCTTGCCGAAGTCCGTCCCGCGGGCGGAGAAGCGGGCCGCCGGGGCGGCGTTGAACTGCGCGTCGTACCCGCCGACGGTTCCGTCGTCGAGGTCCCGGCTGTAAACGCCTTCCAGCGTGAAGGTGGCGGGCGCCAGTCCGGCGACGAGCACCTCGCGGCCGGCCCGGGCGCCGAACCGCAGACGGGTCTCTTCCTGTTCGTCGCTGCGGACGGACAGCGCGGATTGGCCGCCGGACTCGGTGAACGCGTCGCGGTCGGCCCGGACGTACCGGAGGCCGGCGATCGGCATGACGTAGGCCTGCGGCACGCCGAACAGGTAGCCGCCCTCCAGGCTGAAGGCGCCCACGCCGGTCTCGGTTTCGGCGGTCATGAGATCGACGAACGGCAGGGCCGCGTCGGTGACCCGCACCGCCCGTCGGGATTCGCCGCTGGCGCTCCCGCCGAAGGCGGTGGCCCGGGCGTAGGCCCGGCCGAGGGTGACGCGGGCGGTCCCGCCGACGCGGTTCACGCGGTCGTTCACCTCGGAGTTGGCGTTGGGAACCTCCGTGGAGAGCATCTCCGATCCGAAGAAGGCGCCCAGCGTCACGCAGGCCGGGCCGGCGTCGAACGCCTGTTCCAGGCCCACGATCAGGCCGGAGGCGTTGGTCTCCACGCCGAAGGCGTTCCCGTCGCCGTTCACCCGGCCCTCGGTCCCGTAGGTCTGCTGCCAGCCGGTCAGTCCGAAGCTCGGGCGTCCGCCGCAGTGCCCGCAGGCCAGCGGGTCGGCGGCGTCCCGGCCGTCGATCCGGTCGAGGAACTGGAGCGAACTGCGGTTGAACGCCGTCAGTTGGGATCCGTACACCTCGCCGGACAGGCTGTTGAGGACCCGTGCCAGGGCGTCCTGGCTCGGCAGGGTGTCCAGCCGGAACAGCAGGTTGTTCAGGGCGGGGTCTTCGACGACCCCGTCCAACGCCCCGCCGACCTGCTGGGCGTTGAAGGTGTTCCCGAAGTCTTGGAACGTGAAGGAGCTGGTGACGACCAGGACGTAGTCGTTGCCGATGACCTGCGTGGCGAACTCCGTGCTCAGGAACGGGTCGACGATGGTCGCGGGGGCCGCCTCCGTGAGCGTGCCGCCCGCGGACAGGAAGGCGAACTGCTGGCCGACGGCGAACCGCTGGCCGCTGACGAACACGGGGATCACGTTGACGGTCCCGCCGCCGACGGTGGCGTCGCCGGTCACGTTGAGCCGGTCGAAGTCCGTGCCCGGCACGGCCCCGGAGACGGGGCGAACCTGCAGGTTATAGGTGGCGGCGGGCGTGCTGGCGAAGTCTCCGTCGACGGTGAGCACGCCGATGGACGCCCCGCCGTCCGCCCCGGCGGAGAGGGCGCCGGCGAGCAGCGTATCGCCGTTGACCCGACCGGCGCCGGAGAGGGTTCCGCCGCTCATCAGCAGGCCCGCGGGGGCGTTCAGGGTGCCGTCGATGCGGGCTTCCCCGCCGTTGACCGCCACCAATCCGGCGGAGTTGATCGCCCCGCCGGCCCGCGGGTTGAGCAGGCCGCTGGACTGCGTGAGGGAGGCGACGCTGACGACGCCGCCGTTCTCCGCGAAGAACGTGCCGCCGCCGTTGCTGGCGGCCCCGACGGTCGTCACCGTGGACCCGGCCCCGGAGGCCCCGACGCTGCCCCCGCCGCCCACGTTCAGGCCGCCGCCGCCGACGTAGTCGCCGTCGGCCTGGGCCAGCAGGGAGCCGCCCCCCAGGGTGGTGGCGCCGACCACCGTCGCCGTGGAGCCGGTCCCGGAGATCACCCCGGAGGCCCCGCCGCCCAGGGACAGGGAGGAGGCGGTGGTGAAGTCGCCGTCGGAGGCCACCTGCAAGGCGGCGCCGGCGCCGTTGAAGCTGGCGGCGCCGGTCAGGGCGAACTGCCCGGTGTCGGTGACGAGCACCCGCCCGCCGTTTGCCGTCAGCGTGGTGCCGGTAAACTGACCGGCGTTGCGGGCGACGATCGAGCCGCCGTTCACGGTGGTGGCGGCGTTGGCGTCGATCAACGACGTGGCGCCGTCCACCGCGGCGACGCCGCCGGCCACGTTCAGCGTGGAGCCGCCGTTCAATGCAAACTGGCCGCCGCTCTGCACCGTGAGCGTCCCGGCCGTCAGCGTCGCGGGGCCGCCGTTCACGGTGACCGTGGAGTTGTCCACCAGGGCGGAGCCGCCGTTGAGGGCGAAGTTTGCAAACGTGCCGGTGGACAGGGCCTGCAGTTGCAGGGCCCCGCCGCTGATGTTGAGATTGGTCGCGGTCAGGGCGGCGGTGTCGTTCACCAGCAGCGTGCCGCCGCCCAGCGTGGCGGTGGTGAATGTGAACGTGGAGCCGGCGCCGCTCACGGTGGCGTTGCCGCCGTTCGCCGTCGTGAACGTGGTGCCGGTCACGTCGGCGCCGGTGTCCGCTTGCAGCAGCGATCCCGGGCCGCTCACCGTGCCGGTCACGAACGTGATCACGGACCCGGCGCCGCTCACGGTGGCGTTGCCGCCGTTGGTCAGCGACAGCGTGGTGGCGAACAGGTCCCCGGTGGTGTCCGCCCGCAGCAGGGAGCCGAGGCCGTCCACGGAGATCAACCCCCCGCCCCCGCCGTTGTTCACGTCCAGCGCCGCGTTGGCCCCGCTCACGGTCAGGTCGCCGCCGTTGATCAGGCTCACGTCGCCGGCCACGATGTCGCCGCCGGCCAGGGCGGTGACGAGGGTGCCCTCGCCGTCGATCAACAGCGTGCCGGTGGCCGCGGCGGTCAGGGCGGGCTCGGTGTCGGTCGTGACGTCCCCGGTCGCCAAACTGCCGGCGGGCAGCCCGACGAACAGCAGGGAGTCGGCGCCGGTGACGGTCGTCGTCCCCCCCTGCGTGAAGTACCGGCCGGTCCCGGTGTACGGGGGGGTGACCAGCGTGCTGCCGGCTTGCGTGGTCAGCGTCCCGCCACCGGAAATCGTCACCGTGGGGGCGCCGGCGACGAAGTTGCCGGTGATGAAATCCTGCGCCTTCAGCCACGCCGCGGCTCCGGCAACCGTGACGGAGCCGTTCTGATTGACGAAGTAATCGTCGACGACCGTACTCTCCGTCGTCTGATTGATGTTCGGCGGGACGATGATTTGCGCCGTCGCCGCGGGGACCGACCCCACCGCGAACGCCGCGGCCGGCAGCCAGGGCAGCGCCCGCCGCAGCCAGTGCCGCAGACCCCCGGGGGGCGTGCCCCCCCGCCCCGCGGCGCGGCGGTCTCGGCGGGCGGAGGCGGAGCGAGACGCGGAGGAGCGGCGCATCTGGATTGCGGTCGGAGAGAGGCGGGAGGGTGGTCCCGGGGCGGCCGACCTTCGTCGACCTCTTCCGGAGTTGGTCGCCGCGACCCCGATGCGTCAGATGCCACAGCATCGTTCGAATCGGACGGACCGGTACGTTCGGATGAGGCTTCTCCGCTCACACCCGACATTTTCGGTCCGCCTCAAGTGCTCCCGAGCCTGTTCACTGCCCCCGAATCTGTCCACGCCGGCGCCGCACGGGGATCGCCCCGATCTCCGCCCGCCCCGCGCGCTGTTCGCTCGCGCGCCATGGGCCGCCGTCCCTCCTGTCCCGCCCCGGCGAGTTCGCCTGCAGACCGCCACGGAGCGTCCCGCTCCGTCACAGCAGGCCGTAGTCGGTCAGCGCCTGTTCGAGGCGGGGCATTTCCGCACGGTCCAGTTCCACCAGCGGGAGCCGGACCTCGCCGGTGTCGCGGCCGAGGCGGGCCATCGCGGCCTTCAGCGGGATCGGGTTGCTGGACAGCCCCAGCAGCGCCCGGCAGAGGGGGAACAGTTTGGCGTGCCGCCGCAGCGCCTCGGCGGGATCGCCGCCACGGAAGGCGTCGATCATCGCGGTCACGTCCGCCGGCACGAGGTTTCCCGCCACGCTGACCGCCCCGGACCCGCCCACCGCCATGATCGGCAGCGTGAGCGAATCGTCGCCGGACAGGATCGTCAGGTCGCTGCCGCCGGCGATCGCGCTGGCTTGGTCGAGGTCCCCGGTGGACTCTTTGACGGCGACGATCGTGGTCACCTCCGCGAGCCGGCAGAGCGTCTCCGGCTCCATGTTCCTCCCCGTGCGACCGGGGATGTTGTACAGCACGATCGGCAGGTCGCAGGCGTCCGCGACGGCGGCGAAGTGCCGGTAGAACCCTTCCTGCGTGGGCTTATTGTAATACGGGGCGACCATCAGGGCGGCGTCCGCCCCGCTGCGCTGGGCGCTTTTGGTCAGGCGAACCGCCTCCGCGGTGCTGTTGGAGCCGGTGCCCGCGATCACCTTCAACCGGCCGTTCGCCTGCCGGCAGACGAGCTCGATGACCCGCTCGTGTTCCTCGTGGGACAGCGTCGGCGATTCGCCGGTGGTCCCGCAGGGGGCCAGGCCGGCGGCGCCCTGCTCGACCTGCCAATCGACGTTCGCCTTCAACCGGCCCTCGTCCACGGCCCCGTCGCGAAAAGGGGTGACGAGAGCGACCGTGAGGCCGGCGAACTGTTCGCCTTTGCGGGGCATCGGGGGGGCGACGTGGGAGAGGAACGGGGCGGGGGGCGGAGCATACCGGGCGGCGCCGCCGCCGCCGACTCTCAGGCGGTGGCGAGAACAGCCTCCATCTGGTCCAGCGTCTCATCCCACCTCGCGGTCGACCGCTTAGCGGCATCGTAGAGCCTGCGGACTAAGTCGAACTGTTCCTGCTCTTCGACGGCCCCGTCTTCGAGTGCCGCATGGAACAAGACTGCGTGCCGGTGAGATCGCGACCCAGAGACTCTGGAGACGTTCAACCACAGAATATCCGGCCCGCCCTCTCCGGCAAAAGAAGCGACTGTCCATCGAACAGCATTGTCAGCAAGCAGAAGGTCAGTGCTGAATGCAGATTCCGCAATCCCGTACCGTGCGTGCTCGAAGCTCGACTGTCGCCATTCGTGCGAACCAGTCTCTGTCCGCTCGATCAGCCGGCGGATCACGGCGGCGGTGCGGTCGTCGATCTTCACGGCGTCTCTGTCGGCGGCGTGGCTGGGGTACGGAGGCCGCGGGTCAGGACAGCCTCGACGGCGGAGAGGTCGCGGGGCCAACTAACCTTCAGCCCGTGGTAGGTCAGTGTACCCTGTTCGATCCGCGCGAAGGAGTGCCCGGCCTTCCGCATGTGCGAAGACAGCCGCACGATCTCCTCATCCTGCACCGAAAGCTGCGACAGCAGGTCCGCCAGATCCGCCGCCTTGATCGACGCCGCCAGCCACATCTCCTGTATGACCAGCAGTTTCGCCTCCGAGGTGGCCCGGTGGGCGAGGGCCAGCAGGAGACGGTCGTAGGCGTCGCGGCTCCGCAACGCGGCCTCGGCAGCGGCGGACGCCGCGGTCTGCGTCTTGCGGAGTTGCCGCCACGTCAGCCACAGACCGATCAGCGTGGCGGCGACGCCGGCCACGCCCACGACGGCCCACACGTCCCGCCAGAAGGGATTGAGGAACGGCTTGATCATCCGGTCGGATCTCCCGGCGGTTCGAACGCCTCACACCTTCGGGAGCAGCGCCCGGAGGTCGTCGGCGGTGAGGCCTTCGAGGCTGTCCACGACGCGGTCCGCCTCGGCGAGTTCGCTGGCCTCGTGGCCGGTGGAGAGCAGGCCCAGGCAGCCCATGCCCGCGGCCTTCGCGGCTTGCACGCCGAACGAGCTGTCTTCCACCACCACGCAGCGGTGGGGTTTGACGCCGCAGTTCTTCGCGACCTTCAGGAAGATCTCCGGGTCCGGCTTGCCCTTCGCCACGTCGTTGCCGCTGACCACCGCGCTCAAAAACGGCTGGAGTTTCATCATCCGCACCGCCAGCATCAGGTTCGCCGCGGGGCCGCTGCTGGCGACGGCGATTTTGAAGTCCGCGTCCTTCAGCGCCTGAATCAGTTCACGGGCGCCGGGCATCGCGGGGAAGTTTTCCGTGACCATGTCGCGGTAGAGGGCTTCCTTGTCGGCGTCGATCTGGGCGATCTGATCGTCGGCCATGCTGGCACCGAAGTTCTCCTTGAGGTGCTCCCGGCTGGTTTTGCCGAAGCCGCTTTTGAAGTCCTCCTCGGTGTAGGAGACGCCGAGCTTCTCGGCGGTCTTCTGCCAGCTTTCCAGGTGGGGCGTGTAACTGTCGACCAACACGCCGTCCACATCCCAGACGACGCAGACGGGGTCCACGTCCGGGGGGTTGTAGACGACGGTCGCCGGGCTGGGGTTGTCGTCCGGCTCGCCCTCGATGGGGGCGCCGGTGGAGGCGGCGTTGGCGGGGGCGGCGGCGGATTCGCTCTCGGGCGTCGGGACGGACGCCTGCTTGGGGCGGGCGGTGCTCGTGGCGAGCTGACCGACGGACGAGTTGCTGGGGGGGTGAGCCATGGGGGCCTCCGTGGGGTGGGGCCGCGGGGGAAGGAGATCGGCGGCGGATCGGCTTAGACCGAGAGTCTAGGAGCGACGGGCCGGACTGTCATGGGGCCGGCCCGGATCGGCGACGGATCGGCGCCGGATCGGCGCCGATCCCGTGTGAAACGTCCTGTGAAACGCCTCCGCCCGGGACGCGGCTTCGTCCGAAATTCGCCCGGCCGGGCCGTCGGCCGCGAACCGACGGGGCGGGGCGGGGGTCCGGCGTCCTGCGGGACCGAGCCCCAGGCGTTCGGTTCTCTTTCAGGAAGACGAGGTCGCGGGTTCGAGTCCCGCCGCCGGGCCTTTCGATCACGACCCGCACGGCGCACAGGGCGCCGTGCGACGTCGCGATCGCTTCGTGCCCGGCGTAGCTCAGTGGTAGAGCGCGAAACCCGACTGCCGCCCGTTTGTTCGGTCCCGCTTCGTTCACGTCACGCTCCCCCCAGTCGCACCGGTCGCACCGACACGCGCGCCGCCCGTCGGCGACGGCGAACCGGGGGGGCGTGTGCCCGTCTCGGGGCCGAGCCCCCGGGGAATCGGTTCTCCTCACCCACAGGTTGCGGGTTCGAGTCCCGCGGTTCCCGCCCGGTCCTCCGGTCGGGGGCGTAGCTCAATTGGATAGAGCAGTGGACCAGTCCGACCCCGCCTCGTTCGCTCGGTCCCGTTTTCTCTTCCCCGCCCAGGCCGGACGCATGCGTCCGGCCTGGGCGGGGTTTCCTCGTCCCCCGCTCCGGGAGGAGCCCCCGATGAAGTACCCCCGCCTCACGAACCCCCGCAACGCTCCGCAGTCCGCTCCGGCGGACCCGCGGCAGGTGAAGAACAGCGCCGGCGGGTACGTGTTCGCCCTCGATCGCTGGGCTCGGCTGGACCGGTTCCTGATCCTCGGGTCCGACAGCCCGACCTACTACGCGACCGCCCGGGATCTGACGAAGCAGAACCGCGAGAACCTCGACGCCTGCTTCGCCCTCAACCCGACCCGCACCGCGGAAACGATCGCCGCGGTGTCCGAGGCCGGCCGCGCCCGAAGAACGACCCGGCGCTGTTCGCCTTGGCCGTCGGGGCGAATCACGACACGCCCGCCGCCCGCTCGGCGGCGCTGGCCGTCGTGCCGCGGGTCTGCCGGACGGCGTCGCACCTGTTCGCCTTCGTGAACGCCGCCACCGGCCTCGGCCGCGGCTGGGGTCGCGGGTTGAAGCGGGCCGTCGCCGCCTGGTACGCGGCGAAGTCCGTCGATGCGCTGGCGTATCAGGGCGTGAAGTACCGCTCGCGGTACGACTACGACCACTCCCGACTGATGCGGCTGGCCCACCCGGACCCGCAGGCCGATGAGGCTCGCAATGTTCTGTACCGCTGGCTCGCCAACGGCTCGGTCCCGGATGCGGCGAAGCTCCCGCCGATCGTGCGGGCGCACCTCGAAGCGATGGCCGCGAGCCCCGCGAAGAGCCTTGTTTCCCTGATCGAGACGCACCGGCTCCCTTGGGAGGCGCTGCCGACCTGGGCGAACGCGGACCCCGCCGTTTGGCGGGCGATGCTGCCGCACCTCGGGGCGACGGCGCTGCTGCGAAACCTCGGCAACATGACCCGCGTCGGGGCCCTGGCCCCGCTGTCGGCCGCCGAGGACGCGGTGATCGAGCGGCTCGGCGATGTGGATTCGCTCAAGCAGGCCCGCGTGCACCCGTTGTCCGTCCTCGTCGCCCAAGCCGTGTACCGGTCCGGGCGGGGGGTGAAGGGGAAAGGGACGTGGGAGCCGAGCGGCCGGGTGTTGTCCGCATTGGACGGCGCCTTCCGCACGGCGTTCGATGCGGTCGAGCCGACCGGCAAGCGGTTCCTGATCGGACTGGACGTGTCCGGTTCGATGATGAGCCCGCTGAGCGGTTCGCCGTTGAGCTGCCGGGAGGCGTCCGCGGCGCTGGCGCTGGTGACCGCGGCGACGGAGCCGAAGTGCCACGTGGTCGGCTTCACCGGGGACGGCGGCACGCGGTGGATGAACGGCGCCGCGGCCGTGTCGCCCCTGCCGGCGCTGCACGCCGGGGCGAGCGTCGCCGAGGCGGTGCGGGCGGTGTCGAACCTGCCGTTCGGTCCCACCGACTGCGCGTTGCCGATGCTGTACGCCTTGGAGAACCGGCTGAAGGTCGACGTGTTCGTGGTCCTCACGGACAACGAAACCTGGTGCGGCGAGTTGCACCCCGCCGAGGCGTTGCGGCGCTACCGCAAGGCGACCGGCGTCGACGCGAAGCTGGCGGTGGTCGGTTTGACCAGCACGGGTTTCAGCATCGCCGACCCGCAGGATCCGGGGATGCTGGACGTCGTCGGCTTCGACACCGCCACGCCGACGATCCTGTCCCGCTTCGCGGCGGGGGCGTTCTGACGCCGTGCCGTCGTCAGGGCGTGCTGTCGTCAGGGCGTGCTGTCGTCAGGGCGTGCTGTCGTCAGGGCGTGCTGTCGTCAGGGAGGGAAGCGACCCGGACGCTTGAAGCGTCCGGGTCGCTTTATGCGCCGTGTTCCGCTGGCGCCGTGTTCCGCTGGCGCCGTGTTCCGCTGGCGCCGTGTTCCGCTGGCGCCGTGTTCCGCTGGCGCCGTGTTCCGCTGGCGCCGTGTTCCGCGTGAGCCGGGCGGCGACTAAACTGCGATGATGGCCGATCCCCCCCGCTTCACCCCCCCGCCGGGCAGCGTGACGACGGACGCGATCCCGGACGGGGACCTGTTCCGCGCGGACATCCTGTCCGCCCGCCGCACCTCCCGCCCGCAGCGTGTGTTGGACGGGTTGGAGTTGTTCGACATGGCGTGCGAGATTTCTCGGTCTGCACTCCGTGGGCGTCACCCGGACGCGGACGAAGCCGAGGTTGCCCGGCTCCTCTCGGCGCAGTTGAAAAAACAGCGTCGCCTCGAGGAGTGGGGCATTTACACCTACCGCCCCATGTCGCTCGAGGAGGCCGGGTGATGACCGAATCGGTGGACGATCCTTCCCCGGAACGCTCCCGCCCCGAAACGATTGCCGCGGTGGGGCGGAGGGCGACGCGGGCAGTCGTCGAGGCCTTGGAGGCGGCGGGGATCGACTACATGGTCGTCGGGTCTTTCGCCACGAACTGTCATGCGCCGCCGCGGTCGACCAAAGACGCCGATCTGGTGGTCGCCCCGCCCGGCGGCCCAGTTGCGCGTGCGTTGCGAACGCTCGCGGCGCCCTTCGGCTCGACCCTCAGATCGGCTTCGAGTCCGTTACCGGAACCCTCCGTTACCTATTGGACGTGGTCGGCACGGACTTCGACGTCGAGTGCTTTCTGTTGTCGGACGACCCTCACGATCAACAGCGTTTCGCCCGGCGCGAGCGTCGGCTCATGCTGCCCGGGCTAGAAGCCTTCGTCGCCACCGCGGAAGACACGGTCGTCACGAAACTCCGCTGGGCGAAAGACGCCGGCCGCGGCAAGGACCGCGACGATGTGCGAAACGTGCTGGGTTTTCGGGCGGGCGAACTCAACCTCCCCTACATCGAACGCTGGGCGGCGGAGCACGGCACGCTGGCGCTGTACCGCGAGATCGCCGCCAGCATCCCGCCGATGGATTGAGGCGGACCGAGGCGGATTGAGGCGGATTGAGGCGGATTGAGGCGGATTGGGAGGGAGTGAAGCGGCGGGAGGCGCCGCGGCGTTCGGCTCTCGGTTGATCCGTGGCGTCGCCGCCGTACGATGGGCGGCTTGCGCCGGCGGCAGGGACGGCCCCCGGTCTGGCCTCGGCCCATTGCCGGCTCCCACTGCCGGTCAAACGGCGGCCCATTGATCGTTCGCTCCGCGGTTCGCACCGCCGCGACCGTGCGCCGGTCTCCCTCGGCCGGTTCCTTACACACTGTGTTTGCGGAGTCCCCCCCTCGATGAGCGCCGGTAGTCCCTTCGCCGATCTTCAGCCCGCCCCCACCCCCGACGGGGTGACCACGGGCGAGTACACCGCCGCCGGGATGACCGCCCCGCCGGCGGAGATGGCTCCGCCGCCGGCCGCCCCGACGCACGGCGGCGCCCCCGCGTTCCTGCCCGGCGGCGGGACCAGCGCCGAACAGGCCGACCAGGTGGACGTCGTCGGGGTCCTCCGCGGCGACGGGCCGTTCGGCGCCGACCAGGTCGCGCTGCTCGAAAAGGCCGTCGCCGGCACCCAGCCCGCCGAGGTCCGCCAACACCTCCAGGAACTCGAAAACGAGATCGGCGAGGAAGGTTCGAATCGCCAGAACACCGCCGCCGGCGTCACCCACTACCTCCTCGGCGAGCACGAACAGGCCGCCGAACGCCTGAACGAGGTCGACGGCGATCCGTTGGCCGACTACTACCTCGCCCAGGCCCTGCTGAGCTTGAAAGACTGGGACGGGGCGATCGACGCCCTCGCCACCGCCGCCGCCAACGGGTACGACGAGGTCCAGTGCGAGCTGGAAAAGGCCGGCGTCGTCCGGCAGGCCGGCGATACGGAAAAGGCGGACGAACTGCTCACCGCCGTGAGTCGCAAGGCCGCCACCCGGGCCGAATACAGCTACCAGAAGGGCTGCGTGATGGCCGACCGGGGGGACACCCTCGGGGCGATGGAGTACTTCGAGCGGGCCGTCGACATGGACCCCCGCCACAGCAAGGCGATGTTTCGCCTCGCCGGTCTGATGGATTTGCTGGGCGAGGACCGCGAAGCGATTCGTCTGTACGAACAGAGCCTGTCGAAGCCCCCGCTGTTCCTCGGGGCGTTGATGAACCTCGGTCTGCTGTACGAGGACGCGGAAAACTATCCCGCCGCCGCGTACTGCTTCCGCCGCGTGCTTCAGGTGTACCCGAACCACCAGCGGGCGCTGCTGTTCCTCAAGGACGTCGCCGCGGCGACGAGCATGTACTACGACGAAGAGGCGATGCGGCGTCAGCGCGAGCTCGAACAGCAGATGCGCATTCCCATCACCGACTTCGAACTCACCGCCCGCAGCCGCAACGGTCTCGAACGGGCCGGCATCGCCACCCTCGGCGATCTGTGCCGCACCAGCGAAACCGAACTGCTGGCCGCCAAAAACTTTGGCGACACCAGCCTGAACGAGATCCGCGAGATCCTCGAAGGTCGCGGCCTGCGGATCGGCCAACTCGTCGAGCAGGACACCGCCGAATCCGGCGGCTACGGCTACAGCCCGGGATACGCCGCCGCCCCCGGCGGGTACGGGGCCGGCGCCGGCCTGCCGGCCCCGCCGCAGGCCGGTCAGCCCTCCGCGTTGTCCGCGGTCGCCCCGGTGGGCGGCCCCGGCGGCAGTCCCGGCGGCGGCGGCTCCGGCGGACCGGGGCACGCGAAGCTCTCGCCGTTCGTCTCCGACGACATCTCCCCCGCCGAACGCGCCAAGCTGGAGCGCCCGGTCAGCGATCTGAACCTGTCCGTGCGGGCGCGCAAATGCCTGACCCGACTGGGCATCGTCACGATGGGCGAACTGGTCAGCCGGACCCCCGACGATCTGATGAGCGTCCGCAACTTCGGCGTCACCAGCCTCAACGAGATCCGTCAGAAACTCGTCGACTTCGAATTGAAGCTGCGGAACGACTGAGGCCGTTCGGCCACCAACCCGAAGCGTCAGCGAGGGCCGCGGCGTAACCGCGCGATCGGCTCGTCGGGCTGCGCCTGACGCCCTCGCTGACGCTTCGGGTTAGTGTGACATTTGATGACCGCCCACCGCCCTCCCTCCGCCGACGCCCCCCTCGCCCGTGCGGTGGACGATTATTTCGGTAAGGAGCGGCTGGACGGCGTTCGGTTGTGGCTGTTCGAGGTGATCTTCGAAAGCGATACCCCGGCCGGCAAAGCGTTCGACGTGGGCCTGATGGGCGTTATTCTCGCCAGCGTGGCGGTCGTGATGGCCGAAAGCGTGCGATCCGTCGATACGATCTACGGCGGCGCGTTGAGAACTGCGGAGTGGATCTTTACCGCACTGTTCACCGTCGAATATCTGCTCCGGCTGTACTGCGTCGGGCACAAACGGCGATACGCCCTAAGTTTTTTCGGCGTGGTGGACCTGTTGGCCGTGCTGCCGGGCTATGTGGGACTGCTGCTGCCCGGCGCCCGCTACCTCACGGTGGTGCGTTTGCTGCGGGTGTTGCGGGTGTTCCGCGTCTTGAAGCTCGCGGTTTATATGTCGGAGACGACGGAGCTGACCCGCGCGCTCGTCGCCAGCCGCCGCAAAATCGAGGTGTTCACCGTTTGCGTGCTGACCCTGGTGGTCATCCTGGGGTCGTTGATGTATCTGGTCGAGGGGGCGGACAACGGGTTTACCAGCATCCCGATCAGTATTTATTGGGCGATCGTGACGCTGACCACCGTCGGCTACGGGGACATCTCCCCGCAGACCAACTTCGGTCAATTTCTCGCCGCGGCGATCATGTTGATGGGCTACGCCATCCTCGCGGTGCCCACCGGCATCGTCAGCGCGGAGATGTCCCGCCCGCACCGCGATCCGGATGGGCTCCCCAAGTCGAACGATCGCACTTCTCCGGACGAAAACTCACATGAGCCGGACCCCGCCGACGCCCCCCCGAACTTCTGCAAGCACTGCGGCGGGAAGTTATAGTCGCTTCCCCGCGGTCCTGTCGACGACGCGGTTGGCCTGCGTCGTCTCTCTCCGATCGGCCGCGACGGGGCCGACGGTTCTCGGGGACGCACCGGCGGGCGCTCGTTGTGCCTCCCATCGGGGACGGTTATTCTGTGACGATAAGACTGTCGTCTCGTCCCGCGGCCTTTGCCGAGCGTCTTCATGCCCGCCCGCTCCGCTTCGTCGCTTCTGATCCTGGCCGCTCTGGCGCTGCTGCCGCCGGCTGGCTCGGCGACGGCCGGCGACGCCGCGTCGACGTTCCTGCGACAGCACTGCGTGGAGTGCCACGGGCCGGACCTTCAAGAGGCGGATCTGCGGCTCGATCAACTTGCCCCGCCCGATGCCAGTTCCGCGGAGGTCTGGGCGCGAATCGCGGACGTGTTGGAGGCCGACGAGATGCCCCCGGAGTATCAACCGCGACCGGAAGCGACGGCCCAGCAAAACGTTCTCGCTTGGATCCACGGCGGGTTGGCCCACACGGCCGCCCCCGTGCCCGCCGTTCGACGGATGAACCGCGTCGAATACGAGCACACCGTGCACGACCTGCTGGGCGTGGACGTCCCGTTGGCCTCGTTGTTGCCGGAGGACGGCCGGACGCAGGGGTTCGATAACGTCGCCGGCGGATTGGGGATCTCCGCGATCCTGATGGAGCGTTACCTGGACGCCGCGGACGCCGCGTTCGACGCCGTCATCCGGCGGATCGAACCGCTGCCCCCCGCGACCCGCCGGTCGGTTTTGATGGAGGATAAGAATAATATCGCCTCCGTCAAAGGTAAAAAGGGCGGGGTGATCGAGTCGCACGGCGCCTTCGTGGACTTCACCCCCCTTTGGCCGCCCGCCCGCGCGGACGCTGCGCAACCGATCGAAGCCGGCGTCTATCGCTGCCGGGTCGCTGTTTGGCCGCACGAACCGGGCGAGCGTCGGACGCTCGCGGTCGCGGTCTTCACCGGCCCGCTGTTCGGCCCCGGCGACCGCCATTTCCAAGGCGTTTTCGACGTCACCGGCACGCCGGACGACCCGCGCATCATTGAGTTTGAAACGCAGATGGGCGAGGGGCACGCCATTCACGTCCTGCCCAGGATTTTTCCGGAGCACGTAACCTGGCGGGATCAAGAAGAGCAGCGGCCGGGCGTCGCGATTCAATGGGCGGAGACGTATGGGCCGCTCGATCAGGAGTTCCCCTCCGCGGCGCAAAAACAACTATTCGGTCAATCGGACACGCTCTCCTTCGTCCCGGGCGAATCGCTTTGGATGCGGCATCGCAAGGGGGTCAAGCTGCATACCGTCGAATCCACGGCGCCGCGGGCGGACGTCGAACGCATCATCCGGACCTTCGCGCCGCGGCGTTTCGGCGTCCGGTCGACGAGGAACTGACGGATCAATTCGTGCAGTTCGCCCTCTCGCGACTCGATCAGGGCAATACGTTCGAGCAGGCCGTGCGGGCCGGGGTCGCGGCGGTGCTCTGTTCGCCGCATTTTCTCCTCCTCAACGCCCCGGACGCCGCCCCGATCGCGGCGGGGGCCGGGAACGAGGCCGAAGATCAAGTCGACGATTATACGCTGGCGTCGCGGCTGTCTTACTTCCTCTGGTCCTCCCTGCCGGACGAGGAACTGCTCGCGCTGGCGTCCCGGGGCGCATTAAACGACCCGGCGACGTTGCACGCCCAGGTCGAGCGGATGATCGACGATCCCAAGATCGAGCGCTTCGTGGAGAACTTCACCGGGCAATGGCTGGATCTGCGGGAGATTGAGTTCACCACCCCCGACGGCAGGCTTTACCCGGAATACGACGAGTTGTTGCTGCGTTCAATGCTCGCGGAGACGCGCGGCTTCTTCCGACACTTGTTGAAGGAAGATCTGAGCGTGCTTAACTTCGTCGACTCCGACTTCACGGTTCTCAATCAACGCTTGGCGGAGCACTACGGCGTCCCCGGCGTGCGTGGGCACGAGGAGTTTCGGGTGGTGCCGTTGCCGGAGGACAGCGTGCGGGGCGGCGTGCTCACGCAGGCCAGCGTGCTCAAGGTGACGGCGAACGGCGCCAGCACCTCGCCGGTGCTGCGGGGCGTGTGGGTCTTGGATCGGTTGCTCGGTCGTCCGGCCCCGCCGCCGCCGGCCGGCGTCCCGGCCGTCGAACCGGACATCCGCGGCGCCGTCACCATTCGCGAACAATTAGACCGGCATCGCGCCGACCCCGCCTGCAATCGCTGTCACGTGCGGATCGACCCGCCCGGGTTCGCCCTGGAAGAGTTCGACGTCATCGGCGGACGCCGGTCGGCGTATCGCGCGGTCGTCGGGACGGGCAAGAAGGTCCCGAAGACGAATTATTACGAGGGACGCCCGGTCGAATCGGACGGCGCTTTCGCCGACGGACGCTCCTTCGCCGGCTTTGAAGAGTTCCGGGAGCGACTGCTCGAACGCCCCGACCGTATCGTTCGGACCGTCGCCCAAAAGCTGCTCGTCTACGGCTGCGGGCGACCGGCGGGCTACGGCGAACGGGCCTCGGTCGACGCCGTCGTCGAGGCCGCGGGAGCACATAACCGCGGCCTGCGTTCGATGATCCACGCCGTGGTGAAAAGTGAATTGTTTCATCGTCGCTGACGACGCTGTTTTGAAACGCCCGTGTTTGAAAAGCCCGTCAGGGTCCGCACGATCAACCGCATTCAAAATCGCACGATGCCCCGCACGCTCCTCCCCCGCCGCACGTTCCTCCGCGCCTCCGGCGTCGCGATGGGCCTCCCGTTATTAAACGGGATGCGTCCGCGGACGGCTCGTGCGACGAACGGGCCAAGCGGCGATTCGGCGAACCACGGCGGCGAGGCGCGACGGATGGTGGCGATCTGCGCCCCGTTGGGCATTCACACGCCGCATCTCGTCCCGGAGACCGCGGGCGAAGATTACGAGGTGACCCCGTATCTTGAGCCGTTGCAGAAGGTCCGCAATCAGTTCAGCGTGATCTCGGGATTAAATCACCCGATGGTCGACGGCGGGCACGCGGCGGAGAAGAGTTTTCTCACCGGCGCCGCCCACCCGGGCCAGCCGAGCTTTCGCAACACGATCTCCGTGGATCAATACGCCGCGGAACGCATCGGCCACCTCACGCGGTTCCCTTCGCTGTCGCTGTCCGGCGGCAACGGCGGCATGTCCTACACGCGCTCCGGCGTGCTCGTCCCCGCCGAGGCGTTCCCCTCCCGCGTCTTTAAACGGTTGTTCCTGGAAGGCACCGAGACCGAGAAGGCGAACCAGTTGCGTCGCGTCAAAGACGGCCGCAGCATCCTCGATCTGGTCGGCGAACAAACGCGGGCGATTCAACGTCGCTCCGCGGACGGCGATCAGGAAACGCTGGATCAATACTTCACCAGCGTGCGGGAACTGGAGCGACGGCTCGCCTCGGCCGAAGATTGGGCGCAACGACCGAAGCCCGTCGTCGACGAAAAACTGCCCGCCGACGTCGACGACCGGGCGGACTTTAGCGGCCGGATGAAACTGCTGCTCGATCTGACCGCCCTGGCGCTGCAAACGGACTCGACGCGGCTGATCACGCTCAAGGGGCCGGGCGGCAACGAGGTCGTGGACCTGAAGGGCGTGGACGACGGCTGGCACAACCTGAGTCACCACGGCCGTTCGCCGGAGAAGATCGAACAACTCGCAATTATTGAATTGGAGGAGATGCGGCTGTTCGGCGAGTTTTTGAACCGCCTGGCCTCCACCCGCGACGGCGACGGCTCGCTGCTGGATCAGACCGCGATCCTGATGGGGTCGAACCTCGGCAACGCCTCCAGCCATAACAATACGAACCTCCCGCTGGTGGTCGCCGGCGGCCGCCTCCGCCACGGCCGGCACCTGGCGTTCGGACCCGACCACACGCCGCCGATGGCGAACGTGCTGGTGTCGATGCTCCAACATCTGAACCTCGACGTCGACGAGTTCTCCACCGGCGCCGGCACGCTCACCGGCCTGAGCGGTTAGGGACTGTGTTTAGACGCGGCGGAGATCGCGACGCCTGTTCGAGCAGCAGGCGCCGCATGACGTCCCACGCCGGTTTTTTCTCGCCGGGGCGATCGCCGTCGGGAAAGGCGACGAGACCGAGGTGATATTCCGGTTCTTCCTCGTGAAAACCCTCCACGGCGTCGCGGCGGGGGTCGAGGTCTTCGACGCTGTACCAATACACCCGCTCCGCCGGGGCGGCGGCGGCGGCCCGCAGCGCCTCGCACTGCCGTTCGTGCAGGCCGGGGGCGTCCACGGCGAAATCGAAGGTGGCAAAGCCGGTCTCCGTCACCCAGCAGGGGCGGTCGGGAACCGTCGGCGTGGGGGCGTGGCGACGGAGTTGGGACATCGTCCCCGGCCAGCCGCCGCGAAAATCGCGGGGCAGCGTCCACGCGGGGCGGTTCGGCCAAGACATGCCGGGAAACTGATGCACCGCCAACACGTCCAGTTCGTCCAGGGCCCCCCAGTTCCGCAGCCAGCCGAGATACCCGCCGTTCACGGAACTAATCCCCCCCATCACCGCCGGCTTTCCCGCGGCCCGGCACTCCCGGGCGGCCGTTCGCGTCATATAGGCGATGCTGCGAAAGTCCGCGTCCCATTTGTGATAATCCCAGTACACCGGCACGTTCGGTTCGTTCCATAATTCGACCGAATCAATCGTGTCGCCGTACAGCCGCAGGATCTGGGCGACCCAGTCGGCAAAGTCTTCCAACCGCCGCGGCGGCGAATGACAACTGTTCCCCTTGCTGATCGACGGCGGGGTGAAGTTCACGCAGACCAGGACGTCCAACCCGTCCAACGCCGCCATCTGCGTGCGATACCACGCCTCACCGTCCGGCCGGACGAAGTCGGCCCAACTGATGCCGGTCCGCAGATATTTGCAGCCGAGTTCGTCGATCAGCCCGCGGACGCGATATAATCCGGCTTCGTCGCCGTAGTGAAACCACTGCGACAACCCGAGCGTCGGGCGAGGCGGGGCCGCGTCCTCACTCATCGTCCAGCCCCGCCGCCGCCTTCAATTCCGCCCGCCGCAACTCGTCGACGTACCCGCGGTCCGGCCGTCGGCGGCAGACAAACGTTTCCTGATCGGGGATTTCGGCCGTGATCTCGAACCCCGCGGTCCGCAGCATCGCCCGGCAGGCGGGGGCGTCGGCGAGGAACCAGTTGGTCGGGTCGTCCTCGAACTCGTGCTCTAATAACGCCAAGGTCGGCCAGCCGGGCGACCGCAACGCGGCTCGCTCGTTGATCCGCACGTTCTTCGGGTCCGTCACGCCGGGGCCTCGCGGGGCTCCGGCGTGACGGTCGGCTTCGGGCAGGGTCAGCGTTTGGAAAATCATCAATCCGCCCGGCTCGCAGCGTTCGGCGAGAATATCGAGCGCCAACAACGGATGGCGGAGGTGATACAGCACCCCCATAAACCAGATCAGCCCGAATTGATCGGGTTCCGGGTCGTTCGGGGACGCGGCGCCCGCCACGCGGCCGACGCGGGACAGGTCGTACACGCTGCCTTGAGCGAACCGCGGCGGGTTCGGCAGGTTCAGCCGCCCCGCCGCCCAGCGGGCCTGCTCCAGGTAGCGGGGGTCGTGATCGAGGGCCGTCACGGTCGCCCCCCGCTGCGCCAGTTCGAGCGAATAAAAGCCCGCGTTGCAGCCCACGTCCAGCGCCCGCACGCCGGTCAGATCGGCCGGGACGCGCTCTCGGATCGTCTCCCATTTGAAGCGGGGAAAGTCGCCCAGCGGGTGGTCCGGGGCGGTGTGCAGCGTGCCCCCGGACCCGTCCGGCAAGGACAGATTATGAAACCACGGTCCCGGCGGGGCGTCCGGCGGAAGATGAGCGGCGGAAGATTGAAGCGTCACGCGGCCTCCTGCAAATGCTGAATGAGTTCCGCCGCCCGGCGGGCGCCGGTGTGGTCGGCGAGGACGCGGCGGCGGGCGGCGGCGCCGATCGCGGCGGCGTCTCCCACGGGGATCGTCGTGAGAAACCGGATCACGTCCGCGGTCGAGTCGGCAATTAAAATCTCCTCCCCCTCCGCGAACAACTCGCCCAGCCCGTCCCAGCGGTCGGAGATCACCGGCGTGCCGCACGCCGCGGCTTCAAAGAGCCGCACGCTGGGGGCGTGGCCGGCGGCGATCATATCCGCCCGGGTGACGTTCAGCGTGAACCGCTGGCGATTATAGAACCGGCGGTGCTCCGCGGGGGGAAGGTGGTTTGTCCGCTCCACGTTCGCCGGCCACGCGATCTCCGCCGGATATTGGGGGCCGGCGACGGCGAACGCCGAGCCCGGCAGGACGCGTGCCGGTTCGATCAGGAAGCGATCGACCGTCGGCTGGCGGTCGGCGCTCCAGGTGCCGAGGTAGCCGAGGTCCAGGTCCCGCTCGACGGCGTCGTCGGGTGTATAAAGCTCCGGATCGACGCTGCAATACAGCGGCCGGGCGGCGGGGGAATGGAACTCACCCTCCAGCCGCGTCAGCGTCGGACCGCCGGTGAACGAAAGGTATACGTCGTAGCGGGGGATCAGGTCCGGCGAGAGATATTCATAGTCGCCGGCGGCGAGCTTGGCGAGGGTGACCGGCGTGTCGATATCGTAAAATGCGGAGACCCCGCCCGCCGTCGCCGTGACCCATTCGCCCACCGCCACGCCGTCCGGGACGTAGCTGCCGACGATCGCCGCGTCCGCCGCGCCCACCGCGTCCGCGAAGCGATCTTTTGCCTCCTCGACGGAGGAATAGAGCGCCACCTCGCAGAACGTCGGGTCGGGCAGATCGCGGCGGTCGGCGTACCAGGGCACGTCCCGTTCGCAGAACAGCACGTGATGCCCGGCGGCGTTCAAGCCTTTCAGCAAGGCACGAAACGTCGTCGCGTGGCCGTTCCCCCAACTGGAGGTGACGCTCAGCCCGAAGATCACGATCCGCATCAGAGGTTCCCCCCGACGGCGCCCTTCGCCAGTTCGCCGGTCAATAATTCTTCGACCCGCACGGCCCGGCGGTCGTAGGTGTGTTCGGCGAGAACCCGCTTCAACGCCGCCTCGCCGATCCTCCGGGAGCGGGCCGCATCCAGCGAAGCGAGATGCTCCGCGACCGCGGCGCCGTCTTCAGCGACGAGCGCCTCTGCTCCCGGTTCCAAAAACTGTTCGATGCCGACCCAGGCGTCGGTGATCAGGCAGGCGCCGGCGCCGGCGGCCTCGAACACCCGCGTGGCCGGCGAATAACCGACCGCCGCCATGCTCTCCCGGGAGACGTTCAAGACCGCCGTCGGCGTACGGTTCAAGGCGTTGTGGTCGTTGGTGGATATGTGCCCCAGCGGCCGCACGTTCGGCGGGAGGTCGATCCCCTCGCCCCACCCGCTGCCGCCCAAGAGAAAGGCACGATCCGGCAGCGCGCGGGCGGCGTTGAGAAAGAACTGGTCCACCCGCGCCTCCCGGTCCGGCAAGCGATTGCCGAGGAAGGTGAGGTCCGCGGCGAAGCGACCGTCCGGGGCGACGGGGTGATGCGTGGACGGGTCGAGGGCGTTATAGATCGGCTCGCAGCGCCGCGCCCCGAGCGTTGTATACGCCTCCACCACCGGCGGGCCGCCGCCGTAGGTGAAGACGGCGTCGTATTTTGGGACGAGGTCGCGGAACGGGTCGGCGCCCGGCCCCGCCGCGGGCGTCCCGTTCACGCGGGCCAGGGTCGCGGGGGCGTCGACGTCCCAAAAGATCCGCAGCGCGCCCGGCCCGCCGACCTCCGGGACGGCGGCTTCTAGAAGCTCGTCGAAGACGCCCACGCCGGACGCCTTGACGATCACGTCCGCGGACGCCGCCGCGTCCAGACACCGCCGCACGCCGTCGGCGTTCTTCCCGTCAGGCCCCCCGCCGTCGTACACCACCACCGTCGCCCAATCCGGGTCGGGCATGTCCCGGTGTTGTTGACGGTCGAACGCGTCGGGTTCATAAAACGTCACCCGGTGCCCGCGGTCGTGCAGGGCGCGGACGATCCCGCGATAATAGGTGGCGGCGCCGTTCCAATAGGCGCTGACCAGCGAGGAGCCGAAAAAGGCGATGTTCAAGCCGGCCACGTCACAGTCCCCCGCAATCAAGTTCGTCCAGGATCGTCAACAATTCGTCCGCCCGGTGGCCGCAGGTGTGGCGGGATAAGATGGCGTTGCGGCCGTGTTCGGCGAGGTCTGCGGCGAGGCGGTCGTCGTTTAGCACGCGGCGAATTTGGGCGCTCATCTCGGTTCCGTCCGCGGCGGTGAGGTAGTCGCGGCCGGGGGTGAACAGCCCTTCCGCGTCCTCCCAGGGACTACAAATCAGCGGTAGGCCGCAGGCGAGGGCTTCGAACGGGCGGATCGTCGGCACGCCCGGCAGTTTGGCGACGTAGGGGCCGCGGGGGACGTGCACCGTCAGGCGGGCGCGGCCGAAGGCGTCCGGCACGCGGTGGTTGGCGATCCAGCCGGCGTACTCGCAGCCCGCGTCCCGCAGCGCCGCCTTCGCCTCCTCCGGATAACGCACGCCGTGCACGCGGGCGGAGAGCCCCAGCGTCCGCACGGGGTTCAATAAATATTCCCCCAGCTCCGCAGTCCGCTCCCCGTCGCCCCAGTTGCCGACCCAGATTAGATCGCGTTCCTTCCCGATTGACGCCTCAGGCGACGCCGGGGCGGGGGCGAACAGGCTGACGTCCGCCGCCTCGTGCCAAACCCACGTACGCTCGTGCCAGCCGCGACTGGTATAAAGATCCGCGATCACCCGCCCGAAGGCGAGCACGCCGTCGTAGCCGGACAGGTCGAACCGGCTCATCTGTTCCGGGGCGGTCGCGGCCCGGTGGTGGGTGTCGTGGAACAGCAGTTTAAACCCGCCTGTCCCGGACGAACCGCGGGCGCCGTCGCCGCGGGCGCCGTCGCCGCGGGCGAGGCGGTGTCGGCCGAGCCGGGCGACGAACGCCGGGTGGTTCCATTCGTGCATCAACACCGCGTCGGCGCGATCCAGCACGGCCTCCAGCGGCTCGCCGTCGAAGCGCTCATAGGTCGGGTCGTAGAACTTCGCGGTGAGGTCCGGAAAGTGTTTGAGGAAGTCCGTGACCGCCGCGAGCCCATGGTCGCCCAGCAGGTTGGGCAGGCTCCAGCCGTCGGACGGTTCAAACGCCTCCACCGTGTGCCCGCGGGCGTGCAGCGCCCGGATCACCCCCCGCAGAAAATGGGCGTTCCCGTGGTTCCAATCGCTGACCAGCGAGTGCGTGAAGACGACGAGGTGCATTTAGACCGCCCCCGCGTGCGTCGTCGCTCGTGAACCGGGCGTCCCGGACGCTTCAAGCGTCCGGGACGCTGAGCGGCACAGATCGCTGTAGGTTTGCAGATAGTCGTCCGTCATCGCGGCGCGGGTGTAGCGAGTTGAACGCTCGACCGCGGCGAGCGCCCGGTCGGCCAGTTCCCCGCCGTGTTTCAGCACGTGGTGGAGGCCGTCAGACAGGGCGTCGCGGTCGTCGGGGTTCACATAGACCGCGGCGTCGCCCCACACCTCCCGCAGGCTGGGCGTGTCGCCCAGCACGAGGGCGCAGCCGGCCCGGGCGGCCTCCAGCGGGGTGAGGCCGAACGGCTCGTACTTCGCCGGCAGGCAATACACCGCCGCATCCCGGTACGCGGCAGTCATTTCGCCCGCGTTCAGCCGGCCGAGGAACGTCACGCCGGCGGGCGGATCGACGGTTCCATCGGGCGAGGGCAGCCCCGCCAGACGGACCGGCACGTCCAGCCGCGGGGCGATCTCAGCGAGCGCGGCAAGGTTCTTCCCCGCGTCCCAATAACGGCCCGCGGCGAAGACGTGGGGCCGTGGCGAGCGGTGGGGCGTCAGCCCCCCGTGCGTTCCGGGGGCGACGTCGCCTGCACGGGGGGCTGACGCCCCACCGCTCGCCTTGTTGGCGAGGCTCAGCCCGTTAGGAATCACGCGCGGGCTGGGCAGCGGGCCGAAACGCTGTTCCAACTGGCCCAGCATCCACGCCGTCGGGGCGGCGACGGCGTCGGCCGCCCGCAGACCGGCCGCGACGGACCGGCGGTAGGCGTCCCACTCCGGCCCCGCCTCGCATCCGCGGACCGCGGCGTGCCAACTGCACACGTCGCTGTGCCCGACGACCAGCTTGGGAACCGGGCGGGACGCGCGCCGCCGATCGGCGACGGCGAACCGGCGGGCGCCGTGGGCGAACTCGTTGAGGTGCACCACGTCCGGGCGGACCTGTGCGCACAGCGTTTCGAGCATGTCCCCGAAGGCGTGCACGTCCGCGGCGGCGTCGGGCTGCCATTCGAGTTTGAAGGCCGTCGCGTGCAGGTTCACCCCCGGCAGGCCGTCGAGGGCGGTCCGCTGGTCGTCCGTCGGCAAGCCGCCGCTGGTCGCCAGCGTGACGCGATGGCCCCGCTCCGACAGCCCGCGGCACAACTCGGTCGCCTGCGTCCACACGCCCCCGCAGGTGTCCGCCGTCATGAGGACGTGCATCAGGCGGCCCCCACAGGCCGCATCTCCAGCCAGCCCTTGAGGAACCCGTCGGGGCGCTCGGCGAGGGCGGCGAAGGCGGCTTCGACGCCGGCCTGCGTGAACGGGAACCGGTGCGTCAACAGCGGAGCCGGGTCAATCACCCTGTCGGCGACCAATTCCGCGGCCCGCTCCATGCCGCGGGTGTAGATCGCCGGGTCGCGTTCGTGGGCGTTGACCACATCGATCCCCCGCCAGTTCCAGCTTTGCAGGTTCACGCTGCGGGGGCCGTCCTGATGATACCCGGCGATCACCAGCCGGCCGCGAACCTTGACCAGTTCCGCGGCCACGTCGAGCGGCTGCTGAAGTCCGGTGCACTCGACCACCACGTCGGCCCCGGCCTCCCCCACGACTTCCCGCACGGCGGCGATTGTCTCCCACGTGTCTCCCAGCGGGACTCTTTGACTCGCTCCCTGACTCTCCCCGACTCCCAGCGAGAAGTCCCGCCGGCTGACGACCGTCGCCGTCGCCCCGGCGTGCGTCGCCAGCCGCACGAGGATCGCCCCCAGGAAGCCGACGCCGACCACCACGACCGACGTCCCGGCTTCGATCCCCGAGCGGGCGAAGACGTTCACCGCACAGGCCAGCGGTTCGGCGGGGAAGGGGGCGCCGGCGGCCGCGGCGGGCAGCTTTGCGAGGTTCGCGACCGGGCAGACGTCGAACTGGGCATAGGCCGCGTCGCTCATCAGGCCGACGCGGTCGCCCTCGGCCCAGCCCGTCACGTGGGCCCCGACGGCGTCGATCACGCCCCAGCCCTCGTGGCCGGGACTGCCGGGCGGGCGGGGGTAGTCAAACCAATCGCGGCCTTCGAACACCGGCAGGTTTGAGTGGCACACGCCGCAACCTTCCAGCCGCACCCGCACGCCGCCCGGCGGCGGGTCCGGCAGCGGCGCGTCGACAATCTCGACGCGACCCGGGGCGGTGAAGACGGCGGACTTCATCACGGCGGACTTCATGTCGCCGCCAGCGTCGCCTGAGGCGCGCGAGCGGCGACCGCGACGGCCGCGGGCCGGGGTTCGACGTGTTCGGCGAGCCAGCCGACGAGGTCCGCCAGCCCGTCCCGCCAGCCGGTCCGCGGGCGCCAATCGAGGGCCGCGCAGCCGGGAGGTGTCGGAGACGTACCATCGCTGGTCGCCGGTCCGCCACGGGCCGGACGAGACCCCGACCGGGTCGCCCACCACGTCGCCCAATGCGGCGACCACCTGGCGGAGGCTGACGGCGTTGGCCGGACCGCCGCCGACGTTGAACGCCCGCCCGGCGGTGCGGTCCGGCCGATCCAGGGCGCCGCGCATCGCCCGCACCAGATCGGCGACGTGCAGCACGTCGCGGACCTGGCGACCGTCGCCGTAGAACGTCACGCCCTCGCCCCGCAGCGCCGCCCGGGCGAAGTGGGCGACCCACCCCTGATCCTCCGTGCCGAACTGGTGGGGGCCGTAGATGCAACTCATGCGGAACACCGTCGCCGGCAGGTCGTAGGTGCGGGCGTAGTCCAGCACGTACTGATCGGCGCACCCCTTGCTGCACCCGTAGGGGCTGTGGAAGTCCAGCGGGCGTTCCTCGTTCACGCCGGCTTCGGCGAGGGCGGCGTCGGCGGGGCGGTGACGTTCGACGGTTTCGCCGCCGTCGGTGTGAGGCGCCGGCAGCGTCTCGACGCCGCCGAGATCGCCGTACACCTTGTTCGTGCTGGTGAACAGCAGCGGCACGGCCCGCCCCGGCGTCCCCGGGCGACCGGCCTGCTCCGCCCGCACCGCTTCCAGCACGTTCAGGGTGCCGCGGGCGTTGATCTCGAAGTCGTCGACCGGGCCGGTCAGGCTGGTCGTCACGGCGACCTGCGCGGCGAGGTGATACACCCGCCGGCAGCCCCGCACGGCGTCGGCGACGGCGGCGGCGTCCCGCACGTCGGCTCGACGAAACTCCACCTGCGAGAACGAACTCCGCAGCCAGCGGAGGTTCATCTCCACGCCCGGCCGGCTCAGGTCGTCCAAAATGCGAACGGGCACGCCGGCCTGCAGGAACGAAGCGGCGAGGTTGCACCCCACGAATCCCGCCCCGCCGGTCACCAAAACCGGACCGCCCGTCGCCGGGGCGCCGCCCGTCGCCGGGGGACCGGCCGTGTCGGTTCGATCGGTCACGGTCTCAAACAGCGGGGCGAAAGAATTGTGAAGCGGACAGCACGAGCCGAACGGAACGGCTGGAGCGGGACGAGCCGGAACGGACGCGGTCAGACGACAAGTCCGCGGGCCTCCAACTGGCCGCGGGCGTGGTCGACCCGGTCCTCGGCGGTCTGGTCCTTCAACCAGCCGGCCAATTCGGCGAGGCCGTCGGCGAACTTCACCGCGGGCTCGTAGCCCAGCGTCTTCTTCGCGGCGGAGACGTCCGCGAAACAGTGGCGGATATCGCCCACGCGGTAGCGGTGCGACACCTCCGGGGCGAGATCCGGCCGGCCCAGCGTCTCCCCCAGGGCGGCGGCGATCTCGTTGACCGTCACGCTCCGCCCGCTGCCGACGTTCAGTACGGCGCCGGGGCAGCGCGGGGCCTGTTCGGCGGCCAGCCGGCAGGCGTTCGCCACGTCGTGCACGCTGACGAAGTCGCGACGCTGTTCGCCGTCCTCGAAGATCACCGGCGGGCGACCGCTGAGCAGCCGGGAGGCGAAGATCGCCAGCACGCCGGTGTAGGGGTTGGACAGCGCCTGCCGCGGCCCGTACACGTTGAAGAACCGCAGCGCGACGGTGGGGATGTCGTAGGCGGCCCCCAGGAGGATCGCCAAACGCTCCTGATCGTACTTGGAGAGGGCGTAGACGCTGGTGGCCTCGGTCGGTTCGGCCTCCGTGGTGGGGACGGGCGTCAGCGGGGCGCCGTCGGCGTCCAGCACCTCCCACCCGTGCCGTTTGAGTTGGTCCACCGGTCGCGGCGAGGCGTGCGCGGGGGCGCCGTCGGCGGTGATGAACGCCCCTTCGCCGTAGACGCTCATGCTGCTGGCCACCACCAACGATTCGACCGGCCGCTCGATCAGGGCCTCCATCAGCACCGCGGTGCCGAGGTTGTTCACCGCCGTGTAGCGGGCGACCTCGTACATGCTTTGGCCGACGCCCACCGCCGCGGCGAGGTGCACCACGCGGTCGCAGCCTTTGAGGGCGTCCCGCACGGCGTCGGCGTCCCGCACGTCGCCGACGCGCAGGTCCACGCGGTCGTCCAGATACGCCGGTCGGCGGCGCCCTTCGGCGGCTCCCGGTTCGTCCCGGAGAGAGCCGTGCACCTGCGGGTCGAGATTGTCGAAGACCCGCACCGTCTGCCCCTCCGCGAGCAGCCGGTCGGCGAGGTGCGACCCGACGAACCCGGCGCCGCCGGTGATAAGGGTGCGGATCGACAAGACGCGGAAACCTGGCTGCGGACGCGGCGGCGGGAACCGGCGTTCCCGGGGCGAGTGTCGGTTCCTGCTGTTCCGTGGTCCCCCGACCCGGCCGGATTCCCGTGTGGGGGATCGTCCGGGGCAGGATGCCGCGGGCGGGGGGGTGGAGACGCGAATCCGGCTGCACGGCTCCTTCGCCGGCGGGCCTCGATCAGGACGGCGGCCAGGCCGGTTGCGACGGCGGGCCGTGCGGGCCGCGGACGAAGCGTTCGGCGTGCCCGTCGCGGCCTTCGGCGGCGGCCTCCGCGGCGGCGAGCTCCGTGAGGGCCCGCCGCATCCGGCGTTCCCCGCCGAACTGGAAGCCGAGTCTGGCTCCGGTAGCGGGCGCAGGCGTCGAGCTTCGCCGGCAGCGTCCGCCCCACGTCCGCGGCGATCGTCTCCCCCGGCACCGCCGCCGCGGCGTCCGGGTCGCGGATGATGTATGGCGTGTCGCGGTAGTGCAGCGTGGCGGGGACCGGCTCCCGCCCGGACAGCACGGCGTCCGCCGCCCGCGATCGTCTGCACATGATCGACATGCCCGCCGCAACCCGCCGGGAGGAACAGCAGGTCCGGCGGGTCGCGGTCGAGCGCTCGTGCAATGTGCGTGTCAGCTCTCCAAGAATCCTGTCGTCCGGCCGCACGCCGACGAACAACGCGGCGGCGGACCCGTACCCGCGGTGCGGGGCCTCCGGCAGATCGAGGTGAACCGGGACCGCCCCCAGCGCGTCGCAGGCCGCTTCGTCCTCCGCCCGACGCAGGGCCATGTAATCGACCTCCGCATTCAATCCCTTGTCGAGCTGGCAATCCAGCGCGAACCCCGTCGGCTCCGGCACGCTGCGGGTGAAGATCGTCGCCAACGTGCACCGCCACTCCCCGCCGAGGTCCGCGGCCAACGACGCCACCGTCCCGCCGCAACTGAACGCCGCGTCGTCGAGGTGCGGGGAGAGAAACAGTGCGTGCATCAGTTCGCCGGGGCCGTGTGGGGCGGGGCCGTTCGGAACAGAAACGGGCGGTTCAGAGCAGGTGCGGGGCGGGGCGGAACCGGCAGGAGAGATCGGCGTCCGCGACGGTGCGGGTCGGGTCGTAGAGGTTCGTCCAGCGGTCGTCCGGGCGTGGCGCCGCCCGCGGCAGCGCCTCGCTACACCTCCCCCTCGATCTGCGAACCGACCGCCTCCCAGGAGTACAGCCGCCGCACGTCGTCCAGGGCGTTCGCGGCGAGTCGGCGGCGGAGGGCGGCGTCTCGCAGCAGCCGGACGATCGCCCCCGCCAATTCGTCCACCGACCCCACGGGCACCAGCAGGCCGTTCTGCCCGTCGGTCAGGCAGTCGACCACGCCGACGGCCCGCGTGCTGACGACCGGCAGGCCGCTCGCCATCGCTTCCAGAATCGTGTTGCTGAACCCCTCGGAGTAGGTCGGCGAGACGAACAGGTCGCCGGCCCGCAGCCGGTCCGGGGCCTCGTCGTAGCCGGCGTACCCCGCCAGCGTGACCGCCCCGCTCAACCCGAGTTCGCCGACCTTCGCCGCGAGGACGTCCACGTCCGGGCCGATGCCGCTGACGGTCAGCGTGGCGTCCGGCACGGCTTGCAGGACCGCCGGCATCGCCGCCAGCAGTTCGCCGAGCCCTTTCCGTAGATCGACCCGCCCGTGATACAGCAACCGCGGCGGGTCGCGGAGGGCGCCGAGGTTCGCTTCGAGGCCGGGCCGCGGCGTGAACCGGGCGGTGTCGGTGGCGCCGGGGACGATCGTGAACTGGGACGGGGGAACCGCGTTGTTCTCGCAGGTCTCGTCGCGGAACGACGCCGACCCGATCAGCACGGCGTTGGCGTGGTTCAGCACGGCGGTCATCGCGGCCCGGTGCGTCTCGCAGCAGGGCCCGATCCAGTGTCCGTCCCCGCCCTGCACGCTGACCACGCAGGGCACGCCCAGCCGGCGGGCCGCCTCCAACGCGGCCAGCCCGGTCGGATAGGCGTACTGGGCGTGAATCACGTCCAGCGGCTGCTCCTCGTGAACCCATTCGGCGGCGGCGACCATCGCCTGGATATCGGCTTCCCAATCCGCCGGGTCGCCGTCGTTCACCCGCTGTTCGCCCAGTCGATTCCAAGCCGATCACCTCCGCCCCCGGCACGTCCGGCGGCGGCCCGCCGCCGTACACCCCCGCCCCCGCCGCGTCGCCGCGGTATTGGCTGACCATCGTCACGTCATGCCCGCGACGGGCGAGTTGCGTGACGAGGTTCAGCGCGTACACGCTCATCCCGCTGATCGCGGGGAAGAAGCGGCGGGACAGGAACAGGATGCGCATGGAAGAGGACGTGAGGGGCGGAGCGTGAGAGACGAAACGGAAGAGGTTGAGCGACGGGCGCGAGCGGTTTACGCCGCGTCCCTTTCCGCATTCAGAGCGAGTTGCACCGCGTGCGTGTTGGGCTCGCGGTAGAGGGCGTAGAAAGGGCCGACCGCGGCGTCCTGCCCGGCCGGATCGAGCCACGCCGGCCCGCCCAGCCGCTCCTCCGCCTCCGGGAGCAACGGCAACCGCAGGGCGCCGGCGGGCACTTTGTCTTCGCCCGCCCGGCCCACGCCCGCCCGGCCCACGCCCGCCCGGCCCACGCCCACCCAGTCGACGCCGCGGTCCATCAGGTCCCGCACGCCCCGCTCGCCGATGCGGCGGTAGCTCATCTGTTCCACCTCCAAGCCGGGCACGAGGACCTTTACCGCGAACACCTCTTCCTCGGACAGCGGTTCCTCGGACAGCGGTTCCTCGGACGACGGGCGCCCGGGGGAGACGCGTCATAGACCAACAGATCGAAGTCGCCGCCGCCGGGGGCGGCGCCGGAGAGTCGTTCCGCCAGCAGGCTCAACCGCGCGAGCGGGTCGTCCGGCGCCGCCCCGCCCGCGCCGGTCGGGTCAGCGCCCGGCAGATCGCTGAAGGGCACGGTCCGGGTGACCGGGAAGATGTGCGACTCGAACAGGTCCCGCAGGGCGGCGGGGTCGGCGGTCACCCAGTCGCGCATCGCCGCCAGACTGCGGGGCTCCTCGTCCCCAGGTTTGAAGTCCGCGACGAACCGGTCCAGATAGCCCGGCGGGGCGATCGTTTCCACCAGCTCAAGCGGGCCGTGCATATACAGTTTCCGGCTGCGGGCCGCGACGAACTCTAATAGCGCCTTGCGGATCGCCCGGGCCGGGTCCGGGTCGCACGCCTCGCCGGCGGCGGTCATCAACAGGGGGAAGGCGCCCGACGCGCCGGCGCCCGACTCGCCGGCGCCCGACGCGTTGGCGCCCGACGAAGACCGGCGCGGCGGGCCCTGCACATAGACGTTCGTCAGGCCGAACTGCGTGTTCGCCAGTTTGACGGTCACCTCCAGCCCCGCGGCGTCGAGGTCCCGCAGCAACGCCCGCGTGTCCTCCGGCAGGCCGCGTCCGCCTTCAAGATCCACGCCGACGTGCCCGTCCATCGCCCGGAACCGCGTGCCGTTGCCGTCCCGCTGGAGCAATTCCAACAGCCCGTGGGCCACCGCCATCTCCGGACTCGTCCCGGCGCCGAGGCCGTTGGTGATCGGCGTCGTCAGTTCGTCCGGCAGCGGCGTCCCGCCCACGGTTTGATACGGTTTGATCGCCAGGAAGACCGCCGGAACCCACACGTCCTCCCCGGTCGCCAGCCGGCGGGCGGCGGCCCAGGTCAGCGGCGTGTCCGGCGTCCAATCGCTGCCGGCCGGCAGCGTCATCGCCCGCGGATCGAGCACATGTCGGGCGCCGCGGGCGTTCTTCAATTCTTGATAGGAAGCCGCGGACCGTCTCCGCCTCCGCCAGCGCCCGGCAGTTGTGCGTCTCCTCCGTCAGTTCCCCGGCGGCCCCGCGGGCGGCTTCGTCGGGGGTCGTGCCGTATCCGTAGGCGGTGAATTGTCCGAACGCCGTGCCCAGCCCTTCCAGCGAACAGTACGCCAGCGGACGCTCGCGACCCGCGTTCAGCGGGTCGATCGGGTGCGTCGGCAGGCTGCGGGGCGTCCCCTCCGGCAGGCGGGAGCGATACAGGGCGGCTGTGTCTTCGGCAGTCATGGGCGATTTTATGACCAACCCGACGCGTCAGCGAGGGCGTCGGGCGAAGCCCGGCGGGGTGTCCGTCCCTGCGGCTGCGCCGCGGTCCTCGCTGACGCTTCGGGTTAGTAACAGTCTTCCAGGTAAGAAATCGGGACCGGCGTGGTGTGCGGCCGGCCCTCCGCCAGCAGGTCGTACAGCTTGACCGCGTGCTCCCGGGTCACGCCGGGAGCGTACTCGAACGGCGTCAGCGCAGTCGTGAACGGCAGCTCCGCGAACACCTCCCGGTACCGCCGCAGTTCGTCCGGCGACAGCGGGATCTGATAATGGAACCCTTTATGACAACTAATCGCCGTCACCGTTCCCGTGCGGGTCGACCCGTCGTCCGGCGGGCCGCTCGCCTCGTCTTCGGAACCCCGGCCCTCGCCGGCGAAGTCGATCTTCAGCGCGTCCCCGCAAAAGCAGGCGGCAATCTCGTCCCAGTACAGCACGCTGTGCCCCTCGTAATGCCCGCCGGTGTGGCGGAGCGTCAGGCCGGGAAGAATCTCGAGCCGGTCGTCGTACGGCCGGTCGACCATGAACGCTTTCGTATATTTCAAGTCCTCTTTTTGCAGCGGCAGCGTACGGGGAAAACTCCCGCTGTAATTGCCACAGCCCGCCGTACCCGTGCGGGTGGGAGGAACTCAAGCACCTAGATCCCGCCCAACGATCGGATCGTCTCCAACGCCTCCGGCGAGTACCGCGGGGCCGCCTCGAACGCCACGTTGCCGCGGGGGTGAATCAGCAACCAGCCGGTCGCCCCGAGGCCGAACTTCGGCGTGCAACTAAACGCCCACAGCTTACCGGGGATGAGTTCGCGCGGCGTGGGTCGGTCAGTTCGGCGTCGGCGTCGGCGGTCGTCGCCCAGTCCCAGCCGTCCTGCGGCAGGGCGTTGCGGACGTCCATGCAGATCGGGCAGAACGGCGGGGTCGTGATCCGCGAACCACGGTTGCCAGTGCCCGCAGTGCCGGCAGGCGAATATTGAACTAAAGCCATATTCGATTCGCCGTCGCCGTCAGGCGGGCGCCTTTCCGCGGTCGCGCGTTAGGGCGTTCAATAACAGTTCGTGCCGACGCAGGTCCTCCGCCGGCGGGAACGGGAACGATTCGTGCTTCAACACGCAGTCCGAGAAAGCCGCCGCCTGTAGCCGCGAACGGGTCGGCGGCGGCGTCAAACGGCACGGCCCGGGCGGCGCCGGTCCCGGCGTCGTGAAGGGTGAACGATCCGCCGGGCGTCTGGCCCATCGTGTTCTCCAACACCGCGGACGCCCGCGTGCCGATCAATTCGAGCCGCCGGCGGGGCAGGGCGTCAGGCGTATCGTAGCCGACGTGCAAACTGGCGAGCGTCGCCCCGGCGTGCTTCCCGCCGTGTTCACCGCCGGACAGCCGCCCCGCCAGCACGGCCCCGTCGTCCACCGTATAATCCTGCACCGCGGTGTGGGTGAGGGCCGTCAACGTCTCCCACTTCGCCCCCAGCGTGACGGCCAACAGGTCCAGCCCGTGCGGGGCGAGATCGATCGCCGCCCCGCCGCCGGCCCGGGCTTCGGTCGCGCGCGCCAATTGTCCTGCGCGGCTAGATCGGTCGCCCCGTCCGGCGACCAGTCCGCCGGCAGCCAGCAGGCGTAGTGAATGCGGGCGTGGGTGACGATCCCCAACTCCCCCGCGGCGACCATCCCCCGCAGCCGAACGTGGGCCGGGTGGAATCGCTGATCGAACGCCGTCGCCAGCGGCACGCCGGCTTCCGCGAAGGTCCGCACGAGCGCCGCGGCGTCGTCCGGTCATGCGCCAGCGGCTTCTCGCACAGCGTCGGCACGCCCGCGGCGGCGAGCGCCTCCGCCGGCGCCGCGGTGGACATGGTTCGGCGTGGCGACGTACGCCGGCCCCGGGCCCGAACCGCCCGCAGCATCGTGTTCACATCCGCGAACCCCCGCGCGTGGGGGAACCGCGACAGGAAGCGATCCAACGCCGCCGCGTCCGGGTCGCACGCCGCGACGACCCGCGCGTTCGCCGCCGCTTCGATTCCGGGGCCGCCGTGGTCCCGGGCCACCCAGCCGCACCCGATCACGGCCCAGTCCAGCACGTTCCGGCCCAGCACGTTCGCCGATACTGATACGTCCGCCATCACCACCCCTCCGGCACGTCGAGCAGCACGCGGCGTCGGGCGAGGCGTTCGACGACCGGGTCGCGCGGCGTCGCATCGGGACGGTTCGGCGCCGGGCCGCGTCGACCGTCGCCCGTTCGTCCGCTGCGATCCGGTGGGTGAGGTACGTCGCGGACCGGATACTCCTCCGCGAACCGCGGCAGCGGCCAGTCCGGCGTCAGCACGCCGTCCGCTCGACCAACAGCGGATTGAGCGACAGCGGCGTGCCCGTCCGCCGGCAGCGTGAGGGCGTGGTCCCAATGTTCGCCCCCGCCCGGCCACACCGCCGCGATCGCCTCGCGCTCTTTAATTCGTCCGCCGATCTCGCCGGCGGTTTCACGTGCGACAGGGCGGCGTCCGCTAACTCTGATCGTCGTACAGATCCGCGCCCGGCATCCCGGCCTGCTCGAACAGGGCGAGATACTCCGCCGGCGCCAGCGGCGTTCCGGCCACGTCCCCGTGATCGGCGGCGCTATTATGAGCGTGCCCGACCAACACCGTCCCCCCCGGCCCGGCGAGCCGTTTCATCTCTTTCAGCACATGCAATTTATTCGGCAGGAAAGTAGAGCGCATCGTGACAGAACAGGACCCGCGGCGCCCCCGGCGTCGGCAGCGGCACGGGGGCCGCGGAGGCGTCGCAGCACACATAGGCGGCGTTCGGTTCAATATAATTTTGAGCCAACCACAATTTGCTGAACACCACGTCCGACCCCGTCGCCGGCCCCAACCGCCCGGCGAGATGCCGCAAAAAGTGCCCGGCCCCGCAGCACAATTCGACGATCCCCTGATCCGCCGGCGGCGCGAGGGCCAGCAGGGACAGGCCCGACAGGAAGGTGGGCGCCGCCGGCCGGTGAGCGAAGTAATGGGCGACCGGGCCGTAGTTCAGTTCCGCCATCGCCTTCCGAAACGACAGACGGCCCTCCAGCACGCGGGCGGTTTGCTCCACGGTGGCCGGGTCGCCGGGGGCGAAGTCGTCGCGGTCGGCGAGCAGTCGGGCGGCGGCTTGATCATCCAGAATGTGCATGGGCTCCTTCCCTCCCGAGCCGGCAACCCCTCCTCAATGCAGCGGCGGATCAGGTTATCGCGGCCGACTCGGAGATAAGGCAGCGTGCCGACAACCGGCCAACAGGGTCCGCTCCCGGCGACCGAAGCATAACTCTCTATTACGACGTCATCGGAATCGTCAATCCAGGCGTCCTCGCGCTGCTCGGACCGTTTGGACATCCCGGCCGCCACGCCGCCCGGCGGGTTCTCCATGTAGGTATCCAAGCCAAGCCGCAGGCCGGTGATCGGGCAAACGCATTGGTGCACGATCCGGCTCGCCCGCGCGACGGGATGGTCCTCCTCAAAGCGGAACGCGCCGGGAGCCGTCTCCGTCAGGTGCTCCACGTCTCCGGCGCCCGCCGCCGCGGCCGTCGGGCCGGGCCTGTCATACGTCCAACCTTCCGGCTCGTTCGTCACCCCCACAGCCCCGCCCCCTCCAGCACCTCAAGATGAAACGCCTGCACCGGGCCCGGGTGGACGAGGTCCAGGTCCACTAATGCCTGCCGGGTGGTGAACCGGGCGGCTCGGTCGAAATACTCCATTTGCAACACGCGGTCGAGCACGTCGGCGGCGTGAAAGCAGCGGCCCTCCGGCGTGCTCGCGTCCGGCAGACACTGGCGCGATGCAATCACCTCCTCACGCAGCCCCCGCGGCAGGGCGTCCAGGCAACGCTGGGTGAACGCCTCCATCACGGGTTCTAAATGCTCCTCTAAAAGCTCCTCCCCGGTGAAGCCGGCGTCCGGGCAGGAAGGCGTTGTGGAAGTGGTGCGACAGGCGCGGCGAGGAACGCCGTCGCCGCGTCCGCCCCATACAGCGGGGCGAGCAGCACGCTGTACACCGCCACCAGATAGCAGTGATCCGCGTGGCTCTCCTCCGGCGTGAGGATCAGCCGGGCGGCGCCGGGCCGGGTCGCCCCGGCGCGGGGGGCGTCGGCGAGGCGATCGAGGACCTCGGCGAACGGCGGCGGGTCGGCGTCAGGATAAAGCGCCGCCAGCCGCTCGGCGGTCGCGGCGTCCGCCAGCGGCAGGTCCGCGGCGGCGGCGGCGAGGGCGGCCGGCAGCGGGGTCGGCAGCACGTCGTCCCACGGGGCGATCGAACGTTGCAACACCTCCGCGGTCGCGGCGTCGTCCAGCCCAGCGTCGGTCAGCACGCGGGCGTCGATCCCCGCCAGCCGGGCCGAGGCGACGGCGGCGGCGGTTTCCGAATACGCCACCGCGGCCGGATCATGTCCTTCCAACAGCGTCGCCCAGGCCCCGCGAAACCGGTCGGCGGCGACCGTCCCGGCGGGGTCCGACAGCGTCGTCCGCACCCGCTTCAGGTCGTTCATCTCCGTCAGCAACGGGCGGAGGGCCGCGAGTTGCGGGGCGCGCGGGGCGGCGGTCGCGGTCACGGTTTGACCGTCGCCGCGGCGGAGGCGGCGGCTTGACTCGCACGCCGCGCGGGGGCCGTCGTTTCGCTGCGCAACGCTGAGGGCCGGCTGGCCCGCGGCGGGGCGGAGGCGGGCGGGGACTGGCCGAGGTCGGCGAAGTAGTCCTGCCAGGTCGCGCGGCGGCGGCGGGCGGCCCGGGACAGCGAGCCGATCGCCTGTTTCATCGCCCCCGGGTCCACCTCGTGCACGTCCCGCGGATCGCCCACCGCCGCCAGCATCGTGACCGTCAGCCGCCCGCCGAGGTGCTGGCGAAACTCTTCCAACCCATCCATCAGCACGTCCGCGTCACGCAGCAGGGGGTGGGAGAGCGGCAGGCCCAGATCCGTCAGGCAGGTCAGCACGCGGTCCGCATCGGCGTCTGGCAGGCCGTGCACCGCCGCGGAGTACAGCACGTCCAACGCCACGCCGATCCCGACCGCCTCCCCGTGGCGGACGGAATAGCCGCTGAGCGGCTCCAGTTTATGGGCGCTCCAATGCCCGAAGTCCAGCGGCCGGGCTTCGAGGGCCTCGAACGGATCGCCGCCGGCGGTGATGTGCCGTAAATGATGCAGGCAACTGGTTTTGAGGACCGGCCAGTAAGCGTCGAACTCGCGGCCGCGGATCGCTTCGGCGCGGCGGCACAGGTCGGCGAAGTCGGTTTCGCTTTTCAGGAGGGCCACCTTCACGCATTCGCTGAAGCCCCCGCGAAAGTCACGGTCCGGCAGGGTCTCCAGCAGGGCGGCGTCGTTGACCACGGCCCACGGGGTGGCGAACGTCCCCCGCCAGTTCTTCTTGCCGAACAGGTTGACGGCGTTCTTCACCCCCACCCCGCTGTCGCCCTGGGCGAGCGTGGTCGTCGGCAGGCGGATCAGCCGGACCCCCCGGTGGGCGACGGCGGCGGCGTATCCGACCGCGTCCAGCACGGCCCCGCCGCCGACGACGATCAGATAGCTGCGGCGGTCCAGATCGGCGTCGTTGATGGCGGCCAAGACCCGCTCGACGTGCCGCGGATCGTTTTTGCAGGCCTCCCCGCCGACGAGGGAGAACACGCCCGCCGGCATCGCCCGTCCGGCCGCCCGCCAGTCGTGCAGCAGTTCGTCCAACCGGTCGGCCAGCCCCGGCACGCCGCCCAGCACCGCCGCGTCCGCCCACACCTGCACCTTCGGCACGACCGCGTCTTCGCCGCCGTCCTCGCCCCCGCCGCCGGCCTCGAGCAGTTCGTCAAAGCAGTCCGCGTCAGCGCCCAGCACGTCCCGCGTGAACCGCAACCGATGCACCTGCGGAACGGCGAACGACACGTCGAACCGGTCCGCCGCATGGGCTTCGGGGCGGGACTGATGATCCCGCGACGGGGCCGAGACGACTTCGGACATGCTCTGAAGGTGCACAGAAGGTCGGTGGACAGACGGGCGGTCGGGATCGCGTTCCTTGACGATTTGAGACTAGGGAGGCTGATCCCGGATCGGGACCGGTGAATCCCCGGGTGCGACCACTTTGCCCATCAGGAGGACGCCGGCCGCCCGGTCGCCCCGGTCCGGCGGAGTCCCCCGCCGGCAACGCCCGTGGGCGTGGTCGGAGGGGCGCCCGCAGGATTGGGAAGGACCCCTGCAGAGGGAAGCCTACCCGGCGAGCGACGGGCGGTCGCTGCCCCCGAGGCGCCGGACTCCCGACGCCGCCGGATCCACGCCGACCCGTGACGGCGGCCGGTTGGACGGCGGCCGGTTGGAGGGAGACTGCGTGAGCCGCACGGTCAGCAAGATCGGGCCTGCCAGCGGCCTCGAAGTGAAGCCGCCCCACCGCCCCAGCGCCCACAATTCGCGGCGGTCGTTTCGCTTCCGGTGGAGCCAATACGTGCTGCCCCGACAACTCCGCGTCCTCGCCCGCCACGCGACCCTCGACGACGACGCTGTGGCGGACGAGGTCCGCGCCCAATGCGGAGGCTGGTAACGGTTCTGCTCACGGAGGTTCGTGGCGGTGACCGGGTTCCCGTCCCGCACGCTACAGAAACAGTGGCCGGGACGGGATTCGAACCCGTACGGGGCTTCCGCCCCGGCGGATTTTAAGTCCGCGATATACGGTGCAAGGAAACGCTGTGCCAGTAGGGCGAAACCTGTCTCAAGTGGTTGATTGGTAGTGGGATGGGGCGGTTTCGGTGTGGCGTGGTTGGGCGAGGGCAGGGTGTCGCATTGCCCCACATGGAGGCACTTATGAGGCACCTTTCAGCGGGTGCCTCCGCCGCGGATCCGGCGTTCCTACGCTTTGCGAGCGGTGCCTCCGAACTGCCGCCGAGGGCGATCCGTCCGGTAGGATGCGCCGCCGAACCGCCCGCCGAATCTCGCCCCGTCCCGTGCCCGTTCTTCCCGCCCGCGAATCGCTGACGGTCGAGTTCAAGAGCGACCGCGGTCCCCTGCCGGACCGGGAATTGATCGCGGCCGTCGTCTGCCTCGCCAACACCGAGGGCGGCGAACTGTGGATCGGGGTGGAGGACGACGGCACGCCGACGGGGTTGGCCCCGCAGCACCGCCGAGTCGGCGGGATCGCGGCCCTCGTCGCCAACCGCACCGTCCCTTCGCAGGGGGTGCGGGTCGAATCCGTGGACACCGACGGCGGCCCCGTCGCCCGCATCGAAGTGCCGAAGTCGCCGCGGCTGGTCGCCACCTCCGACGGCCTGTTGCAGCGTCGCCGGGTCGGGGCGGACGGGAACCCTGAGTGCGTGCCGCTGTACCCGCACGAGATCGACCGGCGGGCCTCAGACCTCGCCCTGTTGGACGTCACGGAGCGGCCGGTCGTCGAGGCGTCCGTGGACGATCTTGATCCGCTCGAACGGGAACGGCTGCGGCAGATCGTCGACCGCTACCGCGGCGACCGCTCGTTGCTGGACCTGCCCGACGAGGAGTTGGACGGTGCGTTGGGGCTGACGGTCGAGGAGCGAGGGCGAACCGTGCCGACGGTATTAGGCTTGCTGCTGATCGGCCGCGAAAGAGCTCTGACGCGGCACGTGCCGGGACATGAGGTCGCCTTTCAGGTGCTGGAGGGGACGGACGTGCGGGTCAACGGGTTCTCCCGCAAGCCGTTGCTGAAGGCGTTCGAGGAGATCGACACGCAGTTCCGGGCGCGGGCGTCGGAGCGGGAACTGGACGTCGGCCTGTACCGCGTGCCGGTGCCCAATTTCGACGGCCGGGCCTTCCGCGAGGCGGCCGTGAACGCCCTGTCGCACCGCGACTTCACCCGGCTCGGGGCCGTGCACATCAAGATGACGCTGCCCCGCGGCGACGAACCCGGCGGGATCGAGATTCATAACCCCGGCGGCTTCGTGGAGGGCGTCAGCCCGGCGAACATCCTGACGGTCTTCCCGCGGCCCCGAAACCCGCGCCTCGCCGACGCCCTGAAGCGGGTCGGCCTCGCCGAACGCACCGGCCGCGGGGTGGACCGGATCTTCGCGGGCCTGCTGAGGTACGGCCGTCCGGCTCCCGATTACAGCCGCAGCGACGCCCAGTCGGTCACCGTCGAGCTGGTCGGCGGCGAAGCCGACCTTGGTTTACTCCGGCTCATCATCGAGCGGGAGGAGCAGGTCGGCGACACGCTGCCGGTGGACACGGTCATCACGCTAGCCCGATTGCGGCGGGAGCGGCGGGTGGACGTGGCGACGATCGCCGCGGCCACGCAGAAGAGCGAGGGCGACGCGAGGGCCACGCTGGAACGGTTGGTCGAGGCCGGCCTAGTAGAACGGCAGGGCGGCAAACCGGCCCGCTACACGCTGAGCGCGAGGGTCTATCGGGAACTGGACGAGCCGGCGGGCTACGTGCGGCAGAGGGCGTTCGACCAAGTGGAGTTGGAAGCGATGGTCCTCCGCTACGTCCGCAGCCACGGCCGCATCACGCGGGCGGACGTGGAGGAACTCTGCCATCTGCCCGAGTCGCAAGCGATCCGCTTGCTGCGGAAACTGGTCGCCGACGACGAGCTGTCGCAGCGGAAACGCGGCCGTTCCACCGACTACGTTCTGCCCTGATTCCCGCCTAATCCGTGCATGCACGGAATAGGATCCGTGCATGCGCGGAATACGCACGGAAACGTGGTCGTCTGCCAGACGAGTTGCGGAAGGCAGGCCGCCGTCCGGTGTTGGGGGCTTTGCCGTTACGAACTGTATGGCGAACGTCATTCCACAGGGTGCAGTCCGCCGAACGCCTCCCTCACCAACCACGCCGCCCCGGCCAACCCGATCGGATCGTCGCGGAATCGCTCCACCACCGCTCGGTACTCCGGCAGCGGCCGATCGGTCACCTCTTCGCCCCGCTCGATCTGGCGGAGGTACGACAGCCGCCGCCGCACCCCGGTCGGATCGCGAAACGACTTCGTCCGGGCCACCTCCGGGTGGACGGCGAGCCGGTTCAGTTCCCGGCTGAGGGCGAGTACGACCGGGTGGTCCGGCGAGAGGTCTTCATCCTCGCCGACCCCGGCAAGCGCGTGATACGCCAGCGTCAGTTCGGCGGCGGTCCACGGCGGGTTGCGCTTCGCCATCGTTCAATCCGCTGCGGCCACGAGGAGCGAGCGAACGGCTTCGACGCTTTCCTCGGGGATCTGCTCCTCGTCCGGCCCTTCAGGAAGCTCTTCGACGTACAGCGTGGGATCGAACGACTCCCGACACCACTCCCGCACCGCCACGTGATCGACGGGCAGGTTGGGGGCCAGCGCGTCGAGGTTGACCGTGCTAAGCGTCAAGTTCACCCGCTTGGCGAGTCGCTTGCCCGCCTCGTTGTCCAGCGGCTTGCCGCCGTTCCCGGTCGAGAGGAACTGGGCCACGGCCAACGCCGCGGGCCGGTGGTGCATCAGATCTAAGCCGAGCCAGCTGACGTAAAACCGGTTGACCTTCGCGACCCGCTCCGCCCAGCCGTAGTCGGCACCGTTTCGGGCGAGCTCGGCCGTCCACCACAGTCGGGCGAAGGCGCTCTTGCTGTCCTCCCCGAGGAACCGGTCGAGCGGGACAACCTCCCGGGTTCCGCCCTTCTTGCCGGTGAACCGCCAGACGACGTAGTCCGGGCGGGCGGCGACGTTCAGGTAGTACCAGAGCTCCTTATTGGCCGCCTCCCGCCGGGTCAGCCGGACGGCCGCGTGCAGCCGCGGGGCGAGCCAATAGTCGCTCTGGTCAGGTTCCTCAGCGGGAAACCGGCGTTTCGCCTCGTCGACGACCTCGTGAAACGCCTCGAGGTTCACGACCCGACCGATCTTCAGCTCCTCCGCCAGATCGTCCGTCTCGACGGACGGTTGGTCGCCGCGCCGGAAAGACTCTTCCAGCCGCGAGCGGACGGAGGCCGGGAGCGTTTTGAGGACCAACGGTCGATCGGCGGGAGAGGGCATGAACTTGCCTGCGAGGGTCAATACTATTTAGTGATCAGGCGTCGCCGCCGATGACGCCGCGTTTGGTCAGATTGCTCGAGGGTCCGCCGGAGCACTTTGTTCGCGTCGACGATCTCGCCGGCGGCGGCTTGAACACGGGCGGCGAACGTGCCGCTGCCGGGATGCGTCCGCCAATCGGCGGCACACAACCGCAACGCCTCGTCCTCGGACAGGTTGGGGTCGATCAGCGGCAGGACCCGGCCGAGGACCTCCGCCTGCCACTCTTTGGTCGGCTTCGCCGCGCCGGAGCCGACGTCGTCCTCGTCGGCGGGTTCCACGGCGGCGGCCGCATCGTGGGCGAGCGCCATCCAAACTCCACGAGCGATTGAGAGCCGGTGCCCGTCGTGGAGCGCCTGCTCCACCGGGTCTCGCCCCTTCCGGTCGTTCAGGAGGGCGTGCAAGTTCTCGAAGGCGGAGTTCAGCAGCACCGTGGGGACCGTCTCGTCGAGGTCGACCACGTGGTCTGCGGTGTCGAACTGGCGAGCGACCGGTGGGGCCTTCTCGGACGTGAAGTCGACCCACTTCACTGGCAGGGTTTCGTTAATGCGGATGCTCGGAGCGGGGTCGAAGTAGAGGGCCCACTCGTCCGCCGCCGCGACCGTGCGGTGAGCCACCCCGCCGACGGTCGCCGTCGCCGCCGGTCGAAGGTTCACCCGCCCCCGGTAGCCGTCTCGAGGGAGCGTCATATCGGCGGACCACCGCCCCGGCTCTCGGCGGGACCGAGCCATCGTCACCGTGTCCCGGGTGTTCGTCGCCCGGCAGTGAGCGGTGAGCCGGACAACGACCTCTCCGTGGTCCGCCTCGAAGCGGTCTAGTTCTGCCGCCCCGGCCGTGCAGACGGCTTGGACGCAAACCTCGTCCCAGCTCTTCGTAAAGTGCTCGTAGAGGTAGATCAGCCGGTCGTTCGGCCGGACCGCGTCGCCGCCCGCCGGCTGCCCATCGAGCGTCACGGCCCGTACCTCGAACTCCAGCGGGTCCCGCAGCGTCGGGTACGGGAAGATAGTGTCGGCGGCCACGGGCGGTAATTGGCTGGCGGAAAGGGAGGCTGTTGGCTGCTGGGATCAGTCGTCGACCGAGTCGAAGAGGACCGTGTCTGCCTTCTCCGACCAGCTGCGGGCCACGTCGACGCGGATGCAGCATTCGGCGGCGGGGACGGGGTGCCGCTGTGGATCGGTCCGGCCCTCGAACACTGCAGAGCGCTTGTTCGCCGGAATCAGCAGACCCTCCTTCGCTCCGCCGGTGCAGTCTTTCACCCCCTTTAGACTGGCCCACCGCACCCGGGTCCCGCCGCCGGTCTCCGCGGCGAACTGCACTTCGGGGATGACCCGCGTCGGCGTGGCGGAGGGCTTCTTCAATCTCACCGTCGCCCGGATGACCCACGCCGCGTCGGCCCCCTCTCCTTCGATCCGGCCGTCCACTTTCTGAACATACGGCTTTTCTCGCGGCGCGGGTTTCTCTCGACCGATCTTGAATAAATCCCGTAGGCTTTGGGGGCCGTCGCCGAGGTCCATGCCGCCGGGCTTGACGATCTCCCGCAGGGTGTCTTTCCATGCCTGCTCGAACTCTGAGAGGCGGGTAATGCAGCCGTGGGCGTAGGCGGCCTTCAGCTCCGCAGTCTTCGTCCACTGGTCATGGCTGGGCGGCTCCGCGGTACGGAGGAACTCGTCTGCGGCTTCCGCGGCGGCGTCCTGCGCGTGGAACTTGCCGCACAGCAGCAGGCCGTGGAACGGGCGGGCCCCGAGGCAGACGCCCCGTAGGCTCTGTTCCTTCACGACCATGCCCGGTCCGCGGAACATCGCCACCCGGTTCATCGTCGCCGAGTCATCATCCTCCGCGGCGAACCGAACCAGAAGCACCGCCTCGTGCTCATGTTCACGGTCCCCGCCGGGCTGCTTTGCGCCGGGCGTGCCTGCTTTCGCTGCCGGGACGTGAAGCTTGACGCGGGCGGCGACGACGTCGCCGGGACTCGCCGCGGAAGCTTCGCTCGGCTGGCGGACGTCGTCCTCTTGGAACGCGGCAAGGGCGTCGACAAACTCTCGCCGACGTTCTTCGACGTTCGCCCCGTTCCGGTACTCAGGCGTCTGAGACCGGTACGCCGCCCGCCCTTCGAACGCCTCAGCCGAGACCGCCAGCAGGTCGGCCGAGATGGCCGGAAAGAAGTGCGCCGCCGCAGCCCTCGAAATCTGGTCCGTCAGGCCCTGCAAGCTCGGCCTGGTCTCGTCGCTGCTGGGGTCGTGGAACCCGACCACGCACGCGCTGGTCCCGCTGCCCGCCGGCTTTCCGTCGGATCGCACCCGGTCGAGGTACAGCCGGGCCGCGAGGTCCTCCTGCCCCCAGAAGGACACCGCGTCGTTCGCGTGCTTGGGACTGGAAGCGCCGAACCAGCCCGGCCCGGCGAAGCCCCGGCCGTCGGGCAGTTCGTGCCACGGCAGGTCGCTCCGGCCGATCAGCCGCAGCCGTCCGTCTCCCTGATCCTCCGAGGGACGATGCAGGTCGCTGCAGAACAGCACGGTGGCGAACCGGCTCGCCCGCCACAGAACGCCCTTGCCCAAGCCGAACGCCCCGCCCTTGGTCGCGGAGTCGTCTTTGTTGCTGTCGAGGTTGTTCCGGCACAGGGCTGCAAACTTCCCCTCGCCCTTTTCCGCGCCCGGCAGCCCGGTCGTGTTGGCGTCCTGCACGGCCAGCAACAACAACTCGCCCGTCTGCTCGAGATGATCCAGCCCGTCCCGCAGCAGGGCGCCGAGCTTCTGCTTGTTGCGAGTGGAGGCGGTCAGGTGCTTTCCGAGTTCGGCCCAACGCAGGGCGTCGAGGTAGTCCGCGAGGTCATCGCCGGTCAGGCGAACCAGCCGGAACGTCACGTCCACCCGTCGCCCCGGCCGCACCGCCGCGTCGAGGGCGTTCTGCAGCACCTCCCGGACGAAGGTGTCGACGTCCGGTTTGAAGCTCCAGACGTTCGCGTTGCCGAAGTCCCGCCCGCCGTCCGGCGGGGCTGGCCGGAATCCCCACACGGCGTCGGCCGTACGGCTTGGTGCGTCAGGCGGATCGGACATCGGGGACGATCAACAGCGGCGAGGAGAGGGTCCGGGCGGAGAGGATGGAAGGTGAACGGGCGCGCGGTCAAATGTTCGCGGGTCGCACAGGACACATTCGTTCCATGTCGCAGCGACGAGGAGGACGGGCTAGAGTCGCCCGACGACTCTGGACGATCCCGACTGACGGACCGCCCCTCGCCCGCCCCAACGCCCGGTCGCCGCACTTCGTAGAACCAGACGATGGCCTTCTCCCTCCGCGAAGCGACCTGCACCGCGGTGGGCTCCTTCAACATCTACATCTTCCGGCCGGACTGGATCGCGGGGCAGCTCGGCCGCAACACGACGCCGGCCGGGTTGCCGCCGCACGAGGTGCTGGTTGACCTCACGCAGCCCGGCGTGCGGGTACGCTTTCCGCGGGAGCGGTTCGAGTGGACGGTCCGACCCGACCGTCTGATCGTCGGGACGATCCACCCGGGAGAGGACTCCGGCGACGATCCCGGAGAAGACGGTTCGCCTACCCCCCCAGATTGCGGTACGGCCGTGGCGCGGGTGTTGGACGAGTTGCCGGTCACCCCGCTGCGAGGGGCCGGTAACACCTTCCGGTTCACCGCGCCGCTCGCCGACGCGGTGAGACTCGAGTTGGCAGGCGAGGCTCTGCTTTCCGGTTGGCCGAACCCGCCGGACGAATCCACGGTCCGGTCCTCCGGGTTCGGCTGCGTCCTCGACGGGCCCGGCGGCAGCCGCGTATCATTATCTCTGACCCGCCTCGAACCACGCGACGACGACCCCGGCAAACTGCTGGCCGTCGTCAACGTTCACGGCGACGATTGCCGTGCCGAAGCCTGTGCCGGTCACGCCCGTCGCTTCCTGAACGACTACGAAGACGCTATCACGCTGCTCCGCACCCACCTCAACGCCGAGGTCGCCACCTGATGTTCACCGCCTTGCCCGCCGCCGCCTACACCCCGGACGTGGCTTACGAAGCCGCCCCGGCGGCGAGTGTAGATATGTACGAGGGCGGGGACGGCTTCACGTCCGTGACGATCTGCGAGGGCACAGGCTGGGGGCGGACGCGAGAGGCGACCAAACCTGCGGGCTGGCTTGCCGAGGTCCGCAATGTGCTGGGACAAACTGCCTCCCTCGGGGAGAACTGGGATTATGCCGGTGGTGCGGCCCCGGAGCCGAAGGCCGTAAGTCGGGCGGCAGTGCTTCTGGAGCGGCTGGCCGCCGAGCCCGGGGTGCCGCGGCCGACCGTCGGTCCGACCCGCGGCGGGGCGGTGCAGATGGAGTGGGAGGACGCCGACCGGGACCGGTACTTCGAGATCGAGGTGCCCGGTGACGGGAACCTCCTCCTGCTGTTTCAGGACGGGGTGGCCCGGGAGGAGCGGGAGTGGGCGGTGCCGCTGAAGGACTGTTTATCAGCCCTGCTGCCGGACATCTCGCGGGTGACGAACTGAGACGGGGAAGATGTGGGTGACTCGGCGGCCGCACCGGCGGGGGGGCAGACCTCCACGACGTCCGAACCCGCTGAGGAAGATGCGGGCAGTGGCGGGGACTTTGTCGGCGATGACGAAGTTTTGCTGAAGTGGTGCACCCCGAAGGGCGGGTGGTACGAGCCGCCGGAGCCGCCCACGTCCGGCAACTTCAAGCTTCGTAGGGGGGAACGCTCGCTGTCGGTATGGCGGGCGTCTCGAACGACGGAGGAGACCCTGCGGGAACGGTACTCGCTGCCGCCGAAGACAGTCTTCCTTTCCGCGACCGCTGGGGCGGTTCGTGAACTGAAGTCAAAGAGTGACGTTCCGCTGAAACTCAGGGTGAAGTCGGACGACCCGGACGGCGACAAACCCGGCCACGCCGGCATTCTCCCGCCGGAGTCGGGAAAGCTGACTGGCGGTGCGGCGAACGTCCTGAAGGCCCTCTTCAACGCCAGCTACGTGCCGCCGGGCTGACGCGAGTCTCTGGTTCGGAGCCGTTCAGTAGTCCCCGCCGCCAGTGCGGTATTTGACGTCGAAAGTCTTCGCGACGTCTGTCTGCTCGGGTGTGAACCCGGAGCGGGCGGCCAGCCGGGCGTCGATGCGGTCGATCCGGGGCTTGCTCTCGGTAGCGAAGAAATCGGCGGAGGTGATGACGGGCCCGCGGGACTTGATAGAAACCCCGGCCGGCCCCGGCCTTCGGTGCCGCGTCAGAGCGGCTCACGATGCCTTCGAGCCGCGATTGCGAGTGATCGCCTCCAGTTCCGTGGCGGTCGCGTAGCCGGCGGCGGCGAGGGTGGAACGGAGATCGGCGGCGAGGACGGCTTCGGCCTCTTCGGCGCCGGCGGGGACTGGGTAGCGGGACTTGAGCCAGCCGGGGATGTTCTTCTCGCCGGCCATCGCGTTGACCGCCGCGAGCCGGTCCAGCGCGTCGAACAGTTCGACCGCCTCACCGAAGGGCACGTCCGCGGCGTGCAGCAGGGCGAGGTCCAGCGACCGCGTGAGGTCGCGGGCGGGGCCGAAGTTATAATTGCCGACGTATTTGCCGGCGTTCTTCTTGAAGGCGAGGAACCGGTTGACGTTCGCCGCCAGCAGCTCGCCGGTCCGCTCCGCGGCGGGCAATGCCGTGGGGCAGCGTTCGCCAAACCAGTCGAGAAAGCCCGCGACGTTCGCCGAGGTGACGTGGAAGCCGTCGCCCCAGACCAGCCAGTAAGCGAAGCAGGCGTCGCCGGCCAGTGCTGCGAGGGCGGCGAACTTGCTCATGCCCTGCGGGAGGACCTGCTCGGAGGGGCTGTTGGATTGAACGTCGTCTTTGGTCTTCGCGTCGATCGTGGGCGGCGGGGTGATGTAGGAGGACAGGAAGTTCCGCGCCGACGGCGAATATCCGATGGCGTCGCTCGGCTTCCGCTTGCCGAAGCGTTCGGCGCGGTCTGACTGCTGCCGATCGCAGAACGGTGATGCGCTGCGGTGAAACAGCCGCGGCAAGCTGTCCGCCAAATCAGGTACGGCGTCCACCGACTGGTACGTCAGCGTGTCCACCAAGTGCGGACGGTATGCCGCCCGCCAGCGCCGCAACCCGGTCGCCGCCGGGGCGCTGTCGCTCTCGCCGGGCGGGGCGATCCAGATCGTGCACCGCTGGCTCACGCCGTTGAAGACCGCGGCCGGGATATTGTCGAACGAGGAGAACAGCGAACCGGGCCGCCGCTTCAGCAGGCGGTCCCGCATCTCCCGGAAGTCTTTCGAGAAGCACAGCGACAGCGGGACGATCATCCCGATCCGGCCGTCGTCGGCGGCGAGGTCCAGCGACCGCAGGAGAAACTCGGCGTAAATGTCCCGCTGCTTGCCGGCGATCCACTTAATATCGTAGTCGATCTTGCTGGTGCGGACGTAGGGCGGGTTGCCGACCAGCACGTCGAACCCTCCGCGACGCATGGTGCCGTAGAACTCGGCGAACCAGTGCAGGGGGTGGTGGGAGTCGTGGAACGCTTGCACGGCCTTGACGTACTTCGCCGAGGCGGCGTCCGGATCTTCCGTCACGCCGTAGTCGCCGGACAGGTAGCTATCTAGTGCGTCCGGCGGCTATCTCTAGCGCGGCGGTTGCGGGGTGCGTAGGCTTTGCGGCGTCTTTCTCCGCCGAGCCGCCGCCGTGTCCGTCGCCTATTCCAAAGAGTTTCGCCGGGACGTCTTGGTCGCCTGCGACGCCGGAGAGGGCACGCGGGCGGTCGCGCTGCGGTTCGACTGCTCCGAGAGCTGGGTCCGCCGGATCAAGCAGGACCGCCGCGAGACCGGCAAGCTGGCTCCGGCCACGACCCGCAACCGCACGCCGACCTGGCACGCTTGGGCCGGCTGGCTGAAGGCGAAGAGCGCCGACCGTCCCGACGCCTACCTGCGGGAACTCAAAGCCGAACTGAAGGCCGAACGCGGGATCGAAGCCAGCGAGGGGCTGATCGCCCGAGCTCTCAAAGGGCTGGGGATCACGCGTAAAAAAAGACGCTGATCGCCGCCGAACGCGAGCGGCCCGACGTAGCCGACGCCCGCGAGCGATGGGCGGCTTGGCTTAAGACCCTCGATCCCGACCGGCTCGTGTTCCTCGACGAGACCTGGGCCAAGGACAACATGACCCGCACGCACGGCCGCTGCCCGCGGGGGACGCGGCTGTACGAAGGCGTCCCTTGCCGGCGATGGACGACCACGACGTTCTTGGGGGCGATGCGGGCGAGCGGGTTCGTGGCTCCGCTGTGCGTGGACGGGCCGATCAACGGACCGGTGTTTCTGGCCTGGGTCCGGCAGCATCTGTGCCGGACGCTGAAGCCGGGCGACGTGGTGGTGATGGACAACCTGTCGGCCCACAAGGTGCGGGGCGTGCGGGAGGCGATCGAAGCGGTCGGGGCGACGGTGGCGTACCTGCCGGCCTACAGCCCGGACTTCAACCCAATCGAACTGGCGTTCTCCAAGTTCAAGAAGCTGCTGCGAGACGGGGCCGCCCGCACCGTCGACCGGCTGTGGGAACTCTGCGGACAGGTGCTCGACCTGTTCCCGCCCGCGCAATGCCGGAACTATCTCCGCCACTGCGGCTACCGCTAGAGTTATTTATCGGACGCACTAACGCCGCATTCAGGTCGACCAGTTCGCCGCGCAAGGCGTTCTTCTCGTACACGTGATCCTCATCCGGGTTGGCCTGCGCGGCGCGGAAGGCGCGGTAGCACGCCTCGACCCGCTGCGCTCCCTGATCGATCGCGTCTAGATCCTCTGCGGCGAACTTGGCGGTGAAGCTGGCCTGATTACCGGTCCGCTCCGCGCTAGCCCGTACCGCCGAGCGGTTCACGAAGCCGACGAGGCTGTTGCCGGAGCGGATGTTGAAGTCGAGGTCCGGCAGCGGCTCGACGCCGAGGTTCGGGTGGTCAGAGTCCGGCTCGACTTGCGCCGCCAGTTGCAGGAACAGCCGCAGTTTGCAGATCTCGACCGCCTCCGGCATGAGGTCCACGCCGAACAGGCTGCCCAGCACGATCGACTTCTGGGCGTGGTACTGCTCCGAAGGGTGGCGGGTGCGGTCGTCCCGGTCGGCGAGGATCGCCCGGAAGTCCGGCAGGGCGTCGGGGCGGCCGAGCGCGGCCTGATCGGCGACCAACTGTTCCATCGCCTCCAACACGCCCCGCAACGGCGACTCCAAAACCTTCAACGCCGCGAATAAAAACGCCCCGCTGCCGCAGGCCGGGTCCAGCACGCTGATGCCGGGCTCCCGCTCCCCTTCGCCGCCGACACCGGGAGGGCCGCCGACCAGCGCCCGGTGGATCGCCCGCAGCAGGTCAGGGCCCTCGGCGTTGGTGATCACGTCCTGCAGGAACCGCCGCACGTCGACGTTCAGCGAGACCAGCCGGTCGGCGGAGGCGATCGTGCCGCTGGCCAGTTCCTCTCGCACCGCCAAGCACCGCTTCCGCCGGGCGACGTGTTCCCGCCATGTCTCCGTCGGCAAGGCCAAGTCCTCTTCTGCCTTCACGTCCCACCCCTGCCGTTTCGTGACGTCGTCGAGTCCGGCGGCGATCTCCTCGGGTAGCGGTTCGACCTTGCCGTCGGCCAGCACGCCGTGCGTCAGCGAGGGGAATAGATAGCGGTCCGGCTCCTCCGCTAGCAGCCGCCAGACCGGGCCGCCGGGCTCGAAGGCGACGGCACAGCGGCGTTCGGCCTCGTCCAGCACCCACGGGACGATCGTGGACCGGCAGATATATTCGGTAACGTCCTCCTTCGTGTAGTACGCCCCCATCTGCTTCTGGTTGATGTACTTTTCGAAGATATAGCCGAGCACGTCTGGATTCACCGTGCCGCGGCTGCCCTCGGTCGGCTTGCTGGCGGTCTCCGGACGGTCGTCGAGGTGCCAGTCCCACTCGTCGAAGAAGTCCAGCAGCGACTCGAAGGCTTCGTCGGGGATATGGAGGTCGGGATTGCTCTGCTCGATGGCGTGCACCTCGAACAGGCCGCCGTTGAGATACGGCACACGGCCGATGAGGTCACGGAGTTCGTTCCGCTCCTCCGCCGTGTGCGACCCATCCGGCTTGCCGAGGCCGTCGTGGAACAGGCGGAGCAGGAACGTGCGATAGAAGCTGTGGAAGGTGTCGCCGCGGTCGCGGACCATTTCCATGCGGGTGCTGAGATAATCCGGGTCGCCGCCGCGGTCGGTGACGCCGAGGAATCCCTTCTTCTGCAGGAAATAGGTGAACATCAGCCGGTTGAGCATCAGGCTGGCGTACCACTCCCGATCGACCAGCGAGGTCACGCCGTCGATAAAGCCCTGAAACTCCTTCAGCCGGTCTTGGAAGGCGTCGTAGAACTTCTTGGTGACTTTCTCCGTGTCCAGCGCGGCGGCGACCCGACCGGCGGCGGCGAGGGTGTCCAGCGTGCCCTCCTCGTCCACCCGGAACTTCAGCCCGGCCAGTTTGCCGGCCAATAATTCGGTCTGGGCACCGGTTGGCTCGGGCGGCAGGCGGTGTTCGCGGGGCCGCTCGGGCTCGTTGGGGCGACGCTTCACCCAGCGCCAGATCTGGGCGCCGGCGTCGTCCGTGAACACAATGAGGTGTTCGGCGTGGACGCGGGTGGCGGCCCGATCGATGGCGGTGCGTTTGCCACGGTCCGGTAGTATATTGGCCTGATGGTGCAGGGCCACGAAACCTCGCTTCTCGGCGACGGGCGTGAGCGTGACCCGTCCGCCCCCGGCTTTGCCGGCGTCAAGACGCAGGGGACCGCCGGCCTCGTCCCAGCCGAGTCGTTCAATAAATAGATCCTCCAACCCCTCCGCGGACGGCGGTTCGGAGGCGAGAAAGCCGGCAATGCGGCGGGCGGTATCGGCGGACACGGTCAGCTATCAGTTCGAGGGGGCGGCAAGGCCGAGGGAGCAAACAATTTGGGGGCGTCCGGTGACGCCGGCGTCACCGGTGCCGGCCACGCAGAGCTTGCCGTCGTCGTGCAGGCGGAGGACGAGTTCGGCGAGGTCGTCTCCGTCGATCTTGTCCCGCATCACGCGATTCAGCGTTCCACGAGCACTCTCCCTCAGCGGGCGGCGGAAGAGGGCATCAACGGCGGATCGCAGCTCGGGGGTGGCGAACAGGCCGCCGTCGTTCTCGTCGAGGTACGCTTTAAGCCGTTCGTAGACGCGGAACTTGACGTTCCTGCGGCTGCCGAGGGTGCCCGCGTCGGCGGGGCGGTCCTCGGCCAAACGCTTCACGGCCTTCTCGACCAGCGCGTGGTGTTCCGGCCGGTGCGTAAGACCCGGGGTGTTCGGACCGCAGGCGGCTGCGTCCAGCACCCGGTCCGCGGCGTCGGAGACGACCGCTCCGTCCGGCGCGATCCAAGACAGAGCATCGTGCCCGTCGGGAGTGCGGAGATACGTAAGCACGCCCTCGGGGCCGTCAGCGCCGGGTGGGTTGGGTCCCTCGGCGTGTGGTTTGGTGGCCAGCACGACGTCGGGTAGTGCTTTTACCCGCTTGGCGAGCGCCGGGTCGTGCTCGGTGGCGCGGTTCCAAATCTCTTGGGCGCGGCTGGCGAGGTCGACCTCGCTCCCGTCCCCGGCCGGCTCGTCCAAGACGCCGCTTTTCTCGGTGAACAGATCCCGCCACGCCTGTTCGCCGCGGTCCGGGTCGGCGTCCTCGAAGAACCGTTCGTCGGTTCCGACCACCTCCGCGTTCTGCCTCAGGCGGGTGGTGACGCGGCCGCGAAGATGAATCACCCGCTCGATCCCGTCCGCCGGCAGGAACGAGTAGCAGCGAATCTCGCGGGCGGTCTGCCCGATGCGGTCGACGCGGCCGGCCCGCTGGATGAGGCGGATAATTGCCCACGGCAGGTCGAAGTTCACCACAACACGGCAGTCCTGCAGGTTCTGGCCCTCGCTCAATAGGTCTGTGGCGACCAGCACCCGCAGCGGCGTCTCCTCGCCCTTCAGGCCGCCGGCGGCGTCCGGGCTGAACCGCCTGACCAGCGCCGTGGGGTCGGACGTCGCCCCGGTGACCGCCGCGACGCCCTCGACTCCGCGGGCCTGTAGCTGATCGACGAGGTAATTCACCGTGTCGGCGAACTGGGTGAAGATCAGCACCTTCTCGTCGCCGTGGGCTTCCGCGACGAGTTCGTGCAGGGCATTGAGCTTGCCGTCGCGTTCCGGGTCCCACGGTTGCCCACGTTGTAGGACGGTCCGCAGCTCGTCGGCGTCGGCGAGCAGATCGGCGGCCAGTTGGGCCCGGAACCAGTTCGGCGACAGCCACTTGAAACGGGACTTATAGCGGCTCCGCATGTGGGTGTAGACCTCGGCGGCGCGTTCGGCGAAGCGGTCGTCGTCCCCTTTGGCTTCGGGCGTGTCGGTCGCCCAGAGATCGGCGTCGGTGTCGCCGGGGTCGAGCAGCGCTGCCTCCTGCGTGCCGACGGGCACCGGCAGGCCGTTCTTCAGGGCGTGCAGCGTCACGTGATTGCGGAGGATGTGCCGCGAGACGCTCATCAAAAAGGCCGGCCCGCTGCTCTCCAGCCGCTTGAACAGGTTGGTGCGGCAGAACCCCATCAACCGCCGCCCGGCGGTCGTGAGGTCGGCCACGACGGCCTTCTCGCCCCGGGCCGGGTTCGCGGGGGCGGGGTCGACGAGGTAGTTGCCCAAGCCGTAGCGGGGCAGGGCGAGGCCGTTGACGGAGTCGACGACCGCGGACGTATAAAGCTTGGCGTAGCGGTCGCTGCGGGCGTCCGTCTTGAACGTCACCGTCTTCGGCACGCGGTCCGGGAAGTAGAAGCTCCCGCGGTCGGGCATTTCCAGATACTGCCGGCCGTGGTCGGGGCCGCCGGAGTCGTCGACCTTAGCGTAGTGCTCCCGCACGAAGGCCCGGGTGCGGCGGACGAGAAAGTGCCGCATCAGATCGCGCCAGTCGTCGGGCCGGTCGCTCTTCTCGAACGCCGCGACGCTGCGCTCCGGGCAGTCGTAGCGGGCGCGGAACTCCACCGGGCCAAGTTCTTGCAGCAGCCGTTCCGGCCGGCAGCCGACGTCTTCGCCGTCGTCGAGGAACAGACGGAGTTGGGCTCCGAGATCCTCGTACCGCTTGTTGTACGGCGTGGCGGACAGCAGCACGACGCGGGCGTCGGTCTGGGCGATGAACTCCTGAATCGCCCGATACGTCCGGCCCTCGCGGTTGCGGAAGGCGTGGCTCTCATCGATCAGAACCAGCCGGAACCGCCCCGGCACTTCCGGCAGCGTCTTCGCCGCCATGCTGGTCGAGATCACCCGGCCGCGGAGGCCGTACTGATGAACGTGCTCCTCCCACATCGAGACAAGGTTCTTGGGGCACAGCACCAGCGTGCTGAAGCCGAAGTCCCGCTCCACGATTGAAGCCAACGCCGTCGCCATCAGTGTTTTCCCGAGGCCGACGACGTCGCCCAGCATCACCCCGCCACGGCGGGTCAGGTGCCGGGCGGCGAGCTGCACCGCTTTCTCCTGATGCGGTAGCAGCACGCCGGCCAGTTCGGGCGTGAGAGCAAATTGCTCCTCGCCGGCCCGGGCGTCGCCGGCAAGGTGATAGGCGATTTTAAGGTACACCTCGTGGGGCGCGTGCTCGCCGGGCCAGCCCTCCTCGATGACGGCGATCAAATCGTTTGTGATGTCGACGCACTTCTCGTCGCCCCAGCGGCCCTCAAACCACGCCGCGAGCTTGGCGGCGGCGTCGCTGTCCAGCACGTCCACGTTTAGCTCGCCCTGACGCTCCAGCCCCGACAGTGTCAGATTGCTGCTACCGAGGAAGCCCGTGATCGGGTTTCCGGGGTCCTGCCTGTGAGCGAGATACAGTTTGGCGTGCAGCGTGTGGCGCAGGAACAGCTTCACCCGCACCTTGCCGGCACGCAGGGAGTCGGCGAGGTCGAGGAGCGCCGCTTCGTCCTCGTCGGTCGGCACCCCCACGGTGAGTTGCCTGCGGAACTCCGTCGCCAACCGGCGACGTTCACGATCGACGACCCGGTTGGTTACTCGCTCTTCTTTGGGCGTGCCGGGCGCGAGAGCGTCTGCCAGATCCCGCGGCGGGCGGTGCATCCCGACAAGCACCCGGCAGATTTGACCGTCGGTTCGTGCTTCGTCGATGTCCTCATCGCTCGGTCCGGCGAAGTGGTCCACTTGCGGGGCCAGCCGCTTCCACCCCCGCAGGTTGAAGTAGCCGACGCAGAAGTCAGCCCGCTCGCTGACCTTCAGTACCGCCCCCAGCGCGGGCAGGAGTCGGGTCTCGGGGCCGAGGTTGTCAAAAATGCGGGGCAACGGGCGTCCTCGGGCGGACCAAGCTTGAACGGATCGAAGAGCGGTCCGTGAGGATCGGGAAACGCCGCCGCCGCATCCACCGAGCGGGTGGCGGTGGGCTAACTTCCTCCTCTGTCTCGACTCGTAACGTGCTGGGCCTCGTGCCCCGGAGACACGTGGCGGGCCTCTCACAATTGCGGCGGCACAGTTCGTCACGACGATCGGCTGCGGGAGGTTCCATCGCTCCAATAAAAAACGGTCCCTCCGACGCCGAAGGGACCGCCATGCGTTGGAATGCCGCTGAAAATCTGGGTCAGTCGGCGTACATCCGCTTTCGGGGGCGAATCTGATCCTGACGGTCTGCTTCCCACGCTTCGACGCTGCCCGAGCGTGCTCCGTGGAGAGTATCGCCGGTGATCAGGCCGCACTGCGGGTCGCTGATCCGGGCCAGCACGCTGGACGCAGTGAGCGGGCTCCTTAGCAGCGAGTCCAGCTTCACGTCGTCGGAGCCTCGGTCAGCTCGGTCCCAATCGACGGGGTTCCAGCTGCCCATATACTCCTCGCAGAACGCTTCGCCGAAGTCCCACCGCACCACTCGCGCAGAAGGCCAGCTCTCTTTCGGGAGGTGCCTCGCACCAACGAAGTGCTCGCTGACGAATCGGTTGCACGCGGCGCCGGTCTCGCCCGCCAGCGGGTCGTAAATCGCGAGCACGTCACGTTCGCCGAACGCCTGACCGTGCGGAGCCCAACCGTACCGGTCGCCGCAAAGCCCGATGAACTCGTAGCCCTTGAGCCCGAGTGCGTCGAGCCGCAGTGCCCGGAGCGGGTCCTCAAACACCACGACGGTGCGGGTTTCTCCCTCGTCATCCCCGTCGTGGTTCTCACGGATGCCGAGGTTGGGGCGGACCATCCCCGCCATCCCCTCGTAGTATTTCTCGACCCGCTCCCCGGCGGAGAAGGGTGCGGCGAGGAGGCCGCGTCCCGTCACCTCGCCGAGCCCACCGTAGAACGGTAACTCGATCACGAGTCGCCCGGTCGCGGGATCGATTTCGAAAGAAGTGCCGTAAGCGGGCAACGCGTCGCGGAGGGCCGGGTCGTCCGGGAACGCTTTGTCCAGCGCCACTCCGAGACGTTCGCCCAGTGAGAGCGGGGCCATGCCGTAGCGGTAGAACGGCGTGCGGGAATCGTCGGCCCCCGGCTGCCAAGCAACAGGCCGAGTTGCCAGTACGTCGAGGATTGTTCGCGGAGGAGCGGACCAGTCTTCGTTCGGCTCGACGCGTTTGTAGACGGATGTGCCCGACGGTAATTGGACCAGTTCCATCGGAGCGAGCTTCGTTGACGTCCGGGGCTGCTTGACGGAGCGGTGGTTATCGGCGGACGAAGTCGGCTTCGCCACGGCGGCAACCGCTGCGTTCGACCTTTGGAGGGCGTTGTCTTCCGAGTGAGTTACCAACCCGGGGCTGTTTTGGGCACGATTGGGCATCTGGAGCATGGCGAACTGTTGGTCGGCGGAAATCTGGGGGGCGGAAGTGGTGAGGATGGTCATCGTTGGACCTATTGATGCGTGGCTTCAGCCACATGGCCGGTGAAAATCGAGCAGCGCAGGCGTGCTCGGAAGGATTTGTGCTAAGCGGCACGAAGCGCGTGCCGCCGAAGAAGTTCGTCCAGCGGGTACAGCGTGCCGGGTTCGATCGGGCCGAGTTCGGCCCCGATCCCCCGGCGGGAACGGTTTTGCTTTGCGGCCTGTCGCGGCGCGCGTGCGTTCGGCATGTTTTCCTCCAGCCGTAGAGAGACGGGTGAACCGTCGGTCGCCCACGTCGACGCCCCGACTCCGGGGGAGCGTCTACAAAACCCCGAACCCCGCCCATGGGCGGCGGCTCGCAGGTCGAATTCTTGTGCCGGACCTTATCCCGGCGCCGGCCAGCGCGAACTGACCGACCGTTCGGCCCGTGTTCTCCCGGGGGACGCGGAGGAAGGCGTCCGCCTGCGGAGAACTAGACCACTTCAGGCAAAACATCGCTGCCGGGCGACCGACAGACCATCATCGTACCCAAGCTGGCCTAGAGCGTCAACAGCAGCTTATGTGTGGCAAGCGGGTGTCGTCGATCTGACTTGAATGACGGCACTAAACCTGCGGCCGAACCGCGTCACTGTCGGGTAGTCCGCCCCGGTACCCGCCGGGCGCGAATCCCTTCCCGCACTCGGAGGCACGCATGCCCGAGTCCCCGTCGCCGATTTGGCCGGCGCTGCTGATGGTGTTCATGGGGGCCGCCCTCGTCCTCGCCGGCGTCTGGGTTGCCAGCCCGCATCGCAAGCCGCCGCGGCGGTTTCGTCGTCGCCGAGGCCATCGGCACGGCCGCAGACGAAACCAACGCGATCACGGTCCGCGGCGCCCGCCGCCCACCGAGCCGCAAGTCGGCGTGATCAGAACGAGCAGCCCGCCGTACACGCCGCCCGCAAACCCGAATCTCTACGCCTCGCCCTCGCGGCCCTACCCGCCGGTACGTCGCCCGCTGCGGTAGCCGCCGCCATTCCAACCCCTCACCCCAAAAGGAGGTGGCCCATTGAGCCACGTCGTCACCATCGAGACGAAGCTGAAAGACCCCGCGGCGATCCAAGCCGCCTGCGCCCGGCTGAAACTGCCGGAGCCCCAGACCGAAACCGTCAAGTTCTTCGACGGCGCCGAGCACACGGGCATTGCCGTCAGACCGACGGGGTTCGTCTACCCCCTGCTGATCGAGGAGAGCGGCGCCGTCCGCTGCGACACGTACGAGGGCCGCTGGGGCGACGACGGCTTCGTCAATCGCCTGAAGCAGGCCTACGCCGTCGAGGCCGCCAAGCTGCAGGCCCAGCAGCGCGGCCATCGCATCACGGAGTCCCCCCTCCCCGACGGCGGCATCAAGCTCACCGCCGGGGCCGCGGGCTTCGGCGCCGGCCAGAGCTACGGAGGCGCCGCCTGATGACCCCGCGCATCGAGATCACCGTCACGCCAGAGGGCGAGACCACCGTCCAGACCAAGGGCTTCGCCGGTCCTGCCTGCAAGGTGGCCAGCCGGCCCTACGAAGACGCGCTCGGCGCTAAGACCGCCGAGCGGCTGACGCCCGAGTACCACGCGACCGAACAGGTCAGCGATGCGGAGCGGCTGCGGGCCTAGCTCCCGCGGCCGAGTTCTTTCCCAACCCGAATACCCCCAGCAGGAGTTGCTGATGGCGAGACAGCCGCCGGGCGAGATCCCCGGCCGAGGTCGAAGACGACGAGGAGATAACGGAGGTGAGCGAGAGCGTGTCGGTGGCGTCGGCGACGACGGCCGCGTACGGGACCGGCGGCACCGACACGCTCAGGACGAACAAGTCGATGAGATCCCGCCGCCGACGCTGAAGGAGCGGTTCGCGGAACTGGTCGCCGCGGCCTTCCCGGGCCTGCTGGTCGCGACCCACGAGCCCGAGGAGGCCGTCCGCGACCTCGCCGCCGTCTGCCGCGAACGGAACTGGACCTTCGCCTCATGGACGGCCAACGGCGGCGAAGAGGGCCCCGCCGACCCCTTGGCCGCGGCCAAGGCCCTGCCGCAATCCGGAGACGGCGAAACGCCGGCCGTGCTGGCGATGGTGCACCTGCACCGCTTCTTCCAGTCCGCCGAACTGCTGGCCGCGATCCGGGCCACGCTGGCCGCGGGAAAGACCCGCCGCACCTGTCTGGTGCTGATCCAGCCAACGAGCGATCTGCCGCCGGAGTTGAAGCGGGACTTCGCCGCATTGGATCACCCGCTGCCCAGCCGGGGGGAATTAGACGGCGTGGCGAAGGGCGTCGCCACCGAAACTGGCGAACTGCCCGAGGAGATGTGGTCAGTGCTGGACGCCGCCGCCGGTCTGACCCGCAGCGAAGCGGAGAACGCCTTCGCCCTGTCGCTGGTTCGGCATGGCAAGCTGGACCCTGATCCGCTGTGGGAGCTGAAGGCCAAGCAACTCACCGGCTTCGGTCCGCTGACCCTACATCGCAATGGCCCCGGCTTTGGCAGTCTCGGAGGCCTGAACGCCCTCAAGGAGTTCTGCCGGTCCGCCCTGACCAACCGACACCGACACGCCGAGCCCAAGGGCGTGCTGCTCTTGGGGCCGCCCGGCACCGGCAAGAGCGCCTTCGCCAAGGCCCTCGGCAGCGAGGTCGGCCGCCCCACGCTCAGCCTCGACATCGGCGGGCTCATGGGTTCGCTCGTGGGCCAGTCGGAAGAGAACACTCGTCGCGCCCTCGCCACCGTCGAGGCCATGTCGCCGTGCGTGTTGTTCATCGACGAGCTTGAGAAGAGCCTCGCCGGGACCTCCGGCGGTCAGCAGGACAGCGGCGTCGGCACCCGGATGCTGGGCACGCTGCTGAGCTGGCTGGCGGACCGCCCGCGGGGCGTGTTCGCCGTCGCCACCAGTAACGACGCGTCGAGGTTGCCTGCGGAACTGACCCGATCTGGCCGGTTCGACGCCACCTTCTTCCTCGATCTGCCCGCGGCCGAGGAGCGGTCCCAAATTTGGGACAGGTACCGGGCAGAGTACGGGATCCACGATGGCGACGTGGCCGCGGACGACGAAGGCTGGACCGGGGCGGAGATCGAATCCTGCTGCCGGCTCGCGCGCTGCTGGGCGTCTCCTTAGATCAGGCCGCGTCCTACGTCGTTCCCGTCAGCGAAAGCGGCCGGGAGCAACTGGCGAAGCTGCGGCGATGGGCGTCCGGCCGCTGCCTCAATGCCGAGGGCGGAGGTCCGTACCGGCATCGCGAACGCCAGCAGCAAGGCGACCAGCAGCGGCCCCGCCGCAACACGCAACGCAGGCGAAAGCCGCCCGGCGGGACCTTCTCGCTGAACTAAGCCGGCCCAACGCCGCACCGCTTTTCGACACGCCTCGGCATTTCGCCGGGGCGTTTTTCATTCCCCTCACGAGGAACGGCCCATGACGCTATTAATCGGCCCGCCAAGACGCGGGCGAGTCGAAGACGAAGGAGATTTTCACGACGCCGAAACGGATCACGGGGCCGCAGAGATCACCGTGCTGGACGAGGAGCGGGACCACCGCGATCAGGACCCCGCCGAACGTCTGCGATCTGACGCCGCTGCTGTGCGTCTTCATGTCAGTTGGCCCGGCTTACGTCGGACGCTGTCCGCGGAGCAGAAGGAGGACGCGGCCAGCCCCTTTGACGCTGAGTCCGGCTCGCTCTCCGCCAGCAAGAAGCTGCTGGACACGAAGCACCCCGCGCTGCGGGCCGCCGCCAAGGTGCGTCACGCGGCCGTGTCCTACTGGAAGACCGCCAGCCTGCCGTACCCGGAGAACGGCGTCCGCCTGCTGCCCCGCGCCGATCTGCCGACTTTCGAGCGGCGGATGAGCGAGTTGCAGGGGGAGTTGGCCGAGGCCGCGGCGGACGTGGATGCGCACCGGGACGAACTGGTCAGCCGAGCCCGCAGGCGATTGGGCGATCTGTTCGATCCCGCGGACTACCCGCCCTCGCTGGCCCCGCTGTTTGGCCTGTCGTGGGATCTTCCCGCCGTGGAACCGCCCGACTACCTGCGGCGGCTCTCGCCAAGGCTCTACCAGCAGGAGTGCGATCGGGTCCGGCAACGGTTCGAGCAGGCGGTGCAGCTCGCCGAGCAGGCGTTCGCGCAGGAACTGGCCCAGTTGGTCGAGCACCTGCGGGAGCGCCTCACCGGCGGCGAGGGCGGCGGCCCCAGAGTGTTCCGCGACTCCGCCGTCGAGAACCTGACCGAGTTCTTCGCCCGCTTCCGTCGGCTGAACGTCGGCGGCAACGAGGAACTGGACGCCGTCGTCGCCGAAGCCGAGGGCTTGATGCGGGGCGTAGACCCCGTGGACCTGCGGGCCAGCACCGGCGTCGGCTGGCTGCAGGACCGGGTCCGCGAAGGGCTGTCCGGCGTGGCCGAGGCCCTCGACCCGCTCATGTCCGATGCCCCCCGTCGCCGTGTACTGCGGAATCCGCGGTGAGCGGGACCACGCAGGAACTCTTTATAGATTCCAACGGCTCCGCCCGCGGACTGTACGGTGAACTGATCAATGCGGGCGTAATCGGGACCTGCTCGATTGCCCGCGCCAGCAACGTCGAGCCGCATCCCGAGGGCGGTTGGACCGCGGATCTATCTCCCAGCGGCGGACCCGTGTTCGGTCCGTTCCCGCTGCGGAGCGAGGCGTTGACCGCGGAAGCCGACTGGCTGACGCGGAACCTGCTGAATGGGCCGGGCTGAAACACCCGGCGAGAGCCTAACTGCGACAGCCCCCGAAGCGGCGGATCGGCTCTGTGCCGGTTCGCCATTTCTTCATTTCCCACCCCCACTTCAAGAAGGACTTTCCTAATGCCCCAGCACGAACTGAACCGCCGCATCGCCGCCGTCACCGGCGAGAGCGTCGGCGCCATCGCCCGGATGGGCTTCCAGATGGACATGGCGCCCGGCTTCACGCACTTCGACGACGACCTCGGCCCCATCGACTGGGACGAGCATCAGGCCCTGCGGCGGACGAACCCCCACCGCTGCGGCAAAGGCCGCGTCGCCTTCCACTGATCCGAAGGCGACAGCTTCACGACCGGCGACGGGATGAACCCCCGTCGCCGGCCTTTTCATTCACATCACCACTCTTATAGAGGAGGGCCCGCTCCATGCCCCCGATCACGCTGCCCCGGCGGACGCTGCATGCGTTCCGCGCCGTGGCGAAGAAACACCTCGGGCTGAAGACCCGCGACGACGGCCCCTGCGTCCGTATTGACGCCGGAGCCGAAGGAGGAACACACCTAACTGCCGTCAGTCCCGATGGTCGAGGGATCAGCTTTTATATTCCCGGCGATCGTCCGCCTGCCGGATTGGTGCTGCCGTTCGACCTGCTGTCCGAGGCCGGAGCCGCCAAGAACGACGACGTGCACCTGTCCGAAACGGATTGCGGCAATGCCGTCGTCGCCAACTGGCACGAACGCGGCGTGCCCCGCAGCGCCCGGGGCATGCTGGAAAAGAAGGACCGCGACGGGGCCGCGAACTTCGAGCCGCCGGCGGTTCCAGAATGGCACGACCCCGGCCAAGGCTTCGGCGACGCTCTCCGCGCCGCCTGCGAGGTGACGGACACGGAGTCAACCCGCTACGCCCTCGGCTGCGTCCGGCTAGACCCTAGAGCGAACCAGCGTATGGCGTAGCGGGTTCGGCTGCGGCAGAATGCGCAGATTCATCCCGCTCACGGAGGCGAAGTGGTGCGTGCCTATTCGAAGGATCTGAGGGAACGCGTGCTGGCCGCCCGCGACGCCGGCGAGCCGACGAAGGTCGTCGCCGACCGCTTCGCCGTCAGCCCCGCGTGGGTGCGGCGGCTGGTCCAGCGTCGACGAGAAAGCGGCACGAGCGACGTGCCCGCCGCCCGAACGGCCCCGGGCCGGACGCGCGTTCTGGCCGGTCGGGAAGCGGAGATCGTCGCGGCGGCGACGGCCGCGCCCGACCGCACCGTTCGTCAGCGGAAGGCCGATCTGGGCTTGGCCTGCTCGGAGGAGGCGTTGCGGCGGGAACTGCACCGGCTGGGCTTCCGCCCCAAAAAAAGACGCTGATCGCCTGCGAGCAGTCCCGGCCCGACGTCGCCGCCGCCCGCCGGAGTTGGAAGCACGCCCGCGGCGCCGCGTTCCCCGACGAAGCCGCGGGCCGGGCGGTTGGTGTTTCTGGACGAGACCTGGGCGAAGACGAACATGACGCCGACCCGCGGCTGGGCGTTGCGGGGCCGGCGACTGTTGGCGTCCGTGCCGCACGGCCACTGGCACACCACGACGTTTTTGTGCGGGCTGCGGGCCGACGGCCCGATCGCCCCGCTGGTGGTGAGCGGGGCGATCAACGGCCGCATCTTTCTGGCGTGGGTCCGGCAACACCTCTGTCCGGTCCTGCGGCCCGACGACGTGGTCGTGATGGACAACCTGTCCGCCCACAAGGTAGCCGGCGTACGGGAAGCGATCCGGGCGGCGGGGGCGAAGGTCCGCTACCTGCCGCCGCATGCCGCCGGACCTGAACCCGATCAAGATGTTCTTCAGCAAGCTCAAACACCTGATCCGGCAGGCCGGGGAGCGGACGGTCGAAGCGTTGTGGCGCCGGATCGGCGAACTGCTGGACCGCTTCCCGCCCGAGCAGTGCCGGAATTATCTCCGCCACTGCGGCTATACACGCTACAGATGACCACGGTTCGCTCTAGTGCGGGCCGTATCGAAGCCACCGACAGCCATCATTTGTTGATCGCCCGCGGCTTCGCGTTCGCGTTCGACAAGCCCGTGCTGCTGCCGGCGCCCCACGCGCTCGCTACCGCGCCGCTGCGCAAACACGACGTCCGGGTCGCGTTTATCCCCGGAGGCGCTCAGGCGGGCTTGTGCGCGCCTGCAATGCGGCGACTGGAGGATCTGGATCCCCGAGGCCCGCGACGCCCGCTTCCCAGATCTGGACCGCGTGGTGCCGAGCAATGACGGCAAGGCCAGCGTCTGGCTCAGCGAGACCGACGCCGCATTTTTGCTCGATCGGATCGCCAGCCTGCCCGGAGTCGGCGCGGAGCGGAAGCCGGTCACGTTGGAAGCGAAGGACGGCTCGTTCCTGATCCGGGCCTCGGAGGAGGGCGGCACGCCGGTGGAGCTGGCGACCGCTTCCTCTTCGGTCACTGGCGAAGCGATCTGCATGGCGGATCGCCGGTTTGTCGCCCGTGCCCTGTCCAACGGCTGCACGGAGATCGTGCTGAACGGCTCCGAGGAACCGGTGCGCTGCGACGTCATCGGCGCCGACAGGCCCGGGACGACGATCGTCTTCGCCACGCTCGCCGGTGATCCCGTTTCGGCCAAAGAGGCGGTGAGGCTGACCGCGGACGACCCCGCGAACTTGGCTCCCGCCAAGACCGCTGAATCTCCAGTCGCGGCCTGCAACGTTCGCGTTCCCCAACCCACTTCCCAGACAAGGACCGCCCCCACGATGCCCAGCAACCGCATCGCCCAGAACCAGAACGGCTACCGCACGAACGGCGGCGCCAACGGCCACGCCGTCCGCGGCGAAGACAACTCCGACTCGCCCCCGGATCATGACGCCCTACTGGAACGGGTCTCCGCCCTCGGCAGCACCTTGTCGGAAGCCGCCGGCGAAGCCCGCAGCCTCGCCAGCGACCTGCGGAAGCTCAAGAAGCGGAACCGCACCGTCACCAGCGCCCTCGCCGGGCTGAAGAAGCTGGGCTCGCTGGTCGCCTGACCCGTCCGACCACCTTCATCACCCACAGGAGGACGCGATGTTGAAGTTGAACGCGGGGCTATCCCGCAAGGTCGGCCAGCCGGACTACGGCAGCCGCGGGGCCATGGTGAACGTCGAGGTGGAGTTGTCGGCCGAGTTGCTGAAGGACCCGCAGAAGCTCCGTCGGCAGATTCGCGGCTGCTTCGGGGTGATCCGCGAGGCGATCGACGCGGAACTGGGGGTGGCCAGTCCGAACAGCGACGATCCGCAGGAGGAAAGCTGGCGCCCTGTCGATCACCCACGCGGTAGCAACGGCAGTTCGTCCCGCAACGGGTCCACAAGCAACGGCACATCGTCCAACAGCCGCGGCTCGTTGCCCTGTACCGAGAAGCAAGTCCGGGCGTTGCACGCCTTCAGCCGAAGGGCTGGGGTGGAACTGACGGAGGAACTTGAGGCGTCGGTTCGGGCTGACGACCGCGGAGGAGCTATCTCGCAGGCAGGCGAGCGAGGCGATCGATGGGCTGAAGGGTCGCGTCGGGGGCTGATCTGACTGTCCGTCGTTTGATCCCGTCCCGCCCGGGGTTCGGGCGGGGCGGGTGTCTCCTTTAGCTACCGACGGCCCATCAGGCTTCGACCGACTAAGTCGCCATCGCCGGGCCGGCGAAGCGCAGGAACAGGGGCGGGATGACCAGCAGGTTCAGCAGCGTGGCGGTGGTCAGGCCGCCGAGGATCACGAAGGCCATCGGGTACTCGATCTCGTGGCCCGGCAGGTTGCCGGCGATCAGCAGCGGGACCAACGCCAGCCCCGTGGTGAGGGCCGTCATCAGGATCGGCGGCAGGCGTTCCTCCGCCCCCCGCAGCGCCAGTTCCCGGCCGAAGGGCACGCCCTCCTCCCACCGCAGATGGCGGTAGTGCTCGACCAGCATGATGCCGTTGCGGGCCGCCACGCCCAGCACGGTGACGAAGCCGATCAGCGAGCCCAGCGACAGCACGCCGCCGGAGACGAACGCCCCCGCCACGCCGCCGATCAACGCGAACGGCAACGCCGCGGCGACCAGCAGTACGAGTCGGACGGAGCGGAAGTCGACGTAGAGCAGCAGCAGGATGCCGACCAGCGACCCGACCGAGAGCAGCAACAAGCGTTGCCGCGAGGCTTGGGCCTCGGCGTACTCGCCGAGGAACTCCGGGTGGTAGCCGACGCCGAAGTTCACCTCCGTTCACCGCCGCCTCCACGTCGCGGGCGACGGAGCCGAGGTCGCGGCCCTCGGCGTTGCAGATCACGTCGATCCGGCGGCTGGCGCCCTCCCGCTTGATGCTGTTGGGGGCCGGTTCGATCGCGATGTCCGCCACGTCGCCCAGCGGCACCTGAGCGCCGGAGGGCGTGTCGATCAGCAGATCCCGCAGCGAGTCGACGTCGGAGCGGATCGACTCCTCGCCCCAGACGACCACGCCGTAGATCTTCTGCTCGTCGTACACCTCGCCCACCCGGGTGCCGCTGACCAGCGTGCTGGTCGCGGCGATCACGTCGCCGGGCGTCAGCCCGAACAGGGCCGCGGCTTCGGGGCGGAAGCGGACGACGATCTGCGGCACGAGCACCTGCTGTTCGACCTTCAGGTTCGTCACGCCGGGCACGTCCTTCATCGCCGCCTCGCACGGCGTCGGCCCGCTCCCGCAGCCCGTCGAGATCCGGCCCGAAGATGCGGACGACGATCGCCCCGCTGGCGCCGGAAAGGACCTCTTTGATCCGCTCGGTCAGGTACGTGAGCAGGTCGCGGTAGAGGCCGGGGTAGCCGTCGACGACCTCCTGCACGCGGGCGACGGTCTCGTCGTAGTCGGCCTCCTCGTCGATGCTGATCCACAGTTCGGTGAAGTTCGGGCCGACGACCTCGTCGGCCGCCTCGGCCCGGCCGACGTGGGCGCCGAAGTTCCGCACGCCCTCGATCTCCCGCAGTTCTTCGCTGGCCCGGATCGTGATCCGGTTCATCGCCTCGATGCCGACGCCGGGCTTCTCGACCCAGTGCATCAGGAAGTCCGTCTCCTTGAACTTCGGCAGCAATTCCTCGCCGAGTTGGGTGACGCCCAGCCCCGCCGCGACGATCAGCAGCCGCTGAAGCCCAGCACGAACCACGGGCGGTCGATCAGCGGCGGCAGGATCGCCCGATAGCCGCGCTTCAGCACGCGGGCCAGCGGGGCTTCGGTCCGCTTGCTGCGCCGCGGCGGGCAGCAGCATCAGCGACAGGGCCGGGGTGACCGTCAGGGCCACCGCCAGCGAGGCGAGGATCGCCAGCACGTAGGAGCCGGCGAGCGGGCGGAAGAACGACCCGGCCAGCCCGTCGAGGAAGAACACCGGCAGCAGCGTCAGGCAGACGATCAGCGTCGCGTAGACCACGGCGCTGCGGACCTCCAGCGAGGCGTCCAGCACGACCCGGAAAGCCGACTTCGGCTCGGCCGAGCGCCGCGTTCTCCCGCAGTCGGCGGAGGATGTTCTCCACGTCGATAATCGCGTCGTCGACGACCTCGCCGAGGGCGATGATCAGCCCGGCGAGGACCATCGTGTTGACCGTGCCGCCGCGGTAGTAGAGCAGCAGCACCGCCGCGGTCAGCGACAGCGGGATCGCCAGCGAACTGATCAGCGCCGCCCGCCAGTCGAACAGGAACAGGCTCAGCACGACCACCACCAGCCCGCAGCCGATCAGCAGGGAGGTCGACAGGTTCTCCAGCGCCCGTTCGATGAACGTCGCCGGGCGGAAGATCGTGGTGTCGACCTCCACGCCGTCCAGCGCCGGGGCGAGGGCGGCCATCGCGGCCTCCACGTCGCGGGTGACGTCCAGCGTGTTCGCCCACGGCTGCTTCTCGACGATCAACATGATCCCCGGCACGTCGTTGATGATCGCGTCGCCGATCGGCGGCGGGGAGCCGATCACCACGTCGGCGACTTCGCCGAGCGTCAGCGGGGCGTTGTTCCGCTGGGCGACGACGGTGGCGGCCAGATCCTCCGGCGTTTGAATCGGCGAGTCGTGCCGGATCGCCATCCGCTGGTTCGGCGTGTCGATGAACCCGCCGGAGCCCAGCGACGTGCTTCGCCGGACCGCGGCGGTGACCTGATCCAGCGTGAGGTTGTGCGACCGCAGGCGGTCCGGATGGACGAGGACCTGGAACTGCCGGTCGTAGTCGCCCCAGATCGCGACGTTCGCCACGCCCTCGACGCCCATCAGCCGCGGGCGGATCGTCCACTTGGACAGCACCGTCAGGTCCATCTGCGACTGCGTCTTCGAGGTCATCCCGATCTTCATCGCCCGCGACAGCGACGAGAGCGGCGGCAGAATCACCGGCGTGCGGGCCACGCTGGGCAGCCGGGAGGCGGACAAGAGCCAGCCGTTCCTGCACGAGTTGCCGGGCCGTCAGCAGGTCGGTGCCCGGCTCGAAGATCAGCCGCACCGCCGACAGCCCCAGCACGCTGTTGGACCGCACCGCCGTGACGTAGGGGATGCCGTTGACGGCGTTCTCGATCGGCACCGTGACCAGCGCCTCGACCTCCGTGGTGGACAGGCCGGGGGCTTCGGTCTGGATCTCGACCAGCGGCGGGGCGAACTCCGGAAACACGTCCAGCGGCACGTCGTCGGCCGTCTGCACGCCGACGACCATCAGCACGGCCGCCGCGGCGAGCACCAGCACGCGGAACCGCAGCGACGCGGAGACCAACCAGCTCATTCACTTCATCGCCCCGAACTCGGTGCCGAACAGCTCGGCGGCGCCGGCGGTGACGACCTCCGTGCCCTCGGCCGGGCCGTAGGCCAGCACGGCCGTGTCGCCCTCGGTGAAGTCCACCAGCACGCGGGTGCGGCGGTAGGTTCGAGGGGCGGTGCGTTCGTAGGCCCACGTCGCCCCGTGGATGTCCCGCAGCACCGCGGCTCGCGGGATCGTCAGGCGCGGGTGCGTCAGTCGACAGCGGCAGGTCGACCGTCACCCGCTCGCCGGGACGGAACAGGCCGTCAGGGTTCGTCGAGGGCAAAGAACAGATCGACCGTCGCGGCGAGCGCATCGGCCGACGGCGGGGCGGCGACCCGCTCCGCAGGTCACCGCGTCCGCCGGAGCCGTTCATCCCCAGCGGCGCCACGGACGCGGCGACCGACTCGGGGATCTGCTCCAACATGCCGACGTACACCGGCACGCGGACCCACACGCGTCTCCAACCCGGCGACCTCGAACAGCGGCGCCCCGGCGGTGACGAGTTGCCCGTCCGCGACGACGAGGTTCCGCAGCACGCCGGCCCGCGGCGTCTTGATCGGCAGCGGCGTCGCGTCTCTCGGCGGTCCGTCGTTCTCGCCATCGGTCGGCTCGATCGAGCGTGATGTCCTTGAGCGAGGCGACCCGCTCCTTGGCGGCGGCGAGGGTCTCCTTGGCGACGGCGAGGGCGGCCGTTGGCGTCGTCCACGTCGCGGGCGGCGCCGGCCCGGTCGCGGAGCAGTCGTTCGGCCCGGGTCCAGCGTTGATCTTCGCCGCCGTCCACTTGAGCCTCGGCCGTCTTTACGTCCCCCTCCGCGGCGACGCGAGCGGTGACCAGCGTCACCCGGGCGTTGGCGACGACGACCCGTTCGGCGGGCGTCAGCACGTCGCGTTCGACCGAAAGCAGCGGTTCGATCGTCAGTAAGGCCGTGCCCGGCCTCGATCCGGCTGCCCGGGCGGGCGGCGTCCGCGGCCATCGTCACCTGCCCGGCGACGGGGGCGGACACGATCACCGCGGCCCGTCCGGCAGGACCACCTCGCCGCCGACCGTCCGGTGACGGCGGACCGACTGCATCGCACGCGGCGGCGACCTCGATGCCCAACCGGCCGTCCGCCTTTCTCCGTCAGGGTGACGACGGCGGCCATGCCCTCGTTCGGCTTCATCTCGACCTTGGCGGGCTCGACCTTCTCCGCTGTCGACTTCGATTTTGCCGGAGCCGACTCGCCGCACCCGGCAAGCACTAACGCCGCCAGCGCCGCCGCGACGAACGTGGCGTCAATCGACGCGACTCGAGCCACCACCCGCGGCTTGTAGAAGACCCGCGTCTTGGCCGGCTTCCGGACTCGATTCGACCGGCACCTCCAGATAGCTGACCGGCTCCACACGGCGGATCGGGGCGATCGGCAGCGCCAAGGGCTCGAGATCGGCGGGCCGTCGTCGGCGTCAACTCGTCGTCGGCCTCTTCAGGCGGTGCGGGCATCGGGGTCGGGAGCGGGGCGCCGGATCGACCGGATCCTCACCTCCCGGCGCTTCGCTCGTAGATTGTTCTACGAACGGCTTCGTAGGTAAAGCGAGTCGGTGACCGACCGCCCGTTCCAACTCCGCCCTCGCCCGGCGGGCTTCGGCGGCCGCGTCCGCGGCCCGGACCCGGGTGCCGAGGTATTGCCCCAGCGTTTGCAGCGTGAGCAGGTACGACACGCCGCCGCCCTCGAAGTTCTTCCGGGCCAACGCGGAGGCTTCCCGGGTCGCCGGCAACGTGTTCGATTCGATCTGGGCGAGGTTCTGCCCGCCTGTTCCAGCCGTACCCGGGCCGTAAGCACGTCGCCCGCACCTGATCCAACAGCGTGAAGTAGCGGGCCTCGGCGGCGTCGAGACTCGCCTTGAGCGACCGCGATCAGCCCGCGATTCCGCGTTGAAGACCGGCAGCGAGAACCGGACGCCGGGACCGAGTCTCGGAACCGCGTTCGTTGAAGTCGATCACGCCGTCGACCTGAATCCACTGCTTGCGGGCCAAGTCCAAGCGTTCCGCCGCGGCGACCACGTCCAGTTCCGCGGCCCGCAGGTCCGGGCGGACGGCACTGGCTTCGGCGAGCAGAGCCTCCGCGGTGGGAACGCGCCAGCTCCGAGGGCGTCTCGCCAACGGCGTACACGTCCAGCCCCATGCCCGGCAGACCCATCAGCGTGACCAGCCGGGCCGCGCCGTCTCCACAGCGGCGACCGTGGCGATGAGATCCTCGCGGGCCTGCAACGCGTCGATCTGCGGGGGCGGCGGCTTCGAGTTCGCTCACGTCGCCGGCGTCGGCCCGGCGCTTCGGCGAGGCGGGCGATCTCCTCCCGCAGTTCCAGCGTTTCGTCCGCGACGTCCATCCGGTCCTGGGCGAGCAGCAAGTCGGCATGGGCGAGCCGCACGTCCCGGATCAGGTCCATGCCGGTCTGGACGAGGCGTTCGGCGACGGCCGTAGAAGTCGAGGTCCGCCGCCCGCACCCGCACCGGCCGAAGCCACAGCGCGGTCGACGGCTTGAAACGCCGTAAACTCCAAGCTGCTTCGGCCCGACCGGGAAGAACACTTGGAACTGCGGGTCCGGCAGCAATCCGGCGTCCAGCAGGCGCCCACGGGAGACGCCGAGTTGGGCGAGCGCTTCTCGGAAGGCGGCGTTGTTCCATAGGGCGGTGGTGACGGCTTCGTCCGCCGTCACTCCGTCGTCGATCAGGACTCCGTCGGGCACGAAGGTCCCCCCGGGCGCCGCGTGCGGTCCGAGCCCGGCGCCGAACCGCTCGCCGATCCCGGCGTCCACCACGTGCCGCCGCCCGCACGGCTCGGCCACATGGCAACCCACGACTGCCAGCCCCAGCAGGGCCAACAGGCACACGCCCCCCGACCGCCGAGCCCCCGATAAGGACATCGGTCGTTCATCTGCGAATCGGCGGAGACCGGACATGGCAACGGCGTTCGAGAGTGGGCGCCACAATCTCAACCGGGCGGGGCGTGCGACCCCGCGAACCAGTGATGGCGTAAACACCCCATCGACCCCGCCAGACGAAACCGTGTGCAGCTTGCGTCCAGCCGCCCGAACCGTCACCCCCGGCAAGGTCGCCGCAGTACAAGAGCCCGGACAGGACGGCTAGGCAGCGTTCATCGCTCAGTACGATGAGCACTCTCCGAACCCACCGGCCGGTGGACTCCCCAGTACCACGTTGCAAAGAGGAGAGGCTCAAATCTCTGACATCGGCGTCTCCCCTCACCCTTAGAGGCAGTCGTAGCACCGAGCACCGCCGGTCTGAACGAGCGAGACCTTCCCAAGAGCGGTCCGTCGGGCCTACCCCAGATCCCCCTCGATCTTCTCGTACGCTTCGTTCACCGCTTTGAATCGCTGCTCGGCGAACGCCCGCATCTCCTCCGGGATCTTCTGGTGCCGCAGCGTGTCGGGGTGGTACTCCGCCGCCTTCTTTCGGTAGGCCTTCCGGGCCTCGTCCCGGGTGCAGGGCGGGGTCAGGCCGAGCACGGCGTAGGGGCTGCCGGCGTTGGTTTCTTCAATCTTGTCGGTCAGGCTCCCCCGGAACCCGAACAGCGTCTGCTCGACGTCCCCGATGATCGCGGCCTCCTCGTTGCCGATGTGGCCGTCCGCGGCGGCGATCTGGAACACGGGGATCAGAACGGCGCTCCGGAGTTTGTGGTCCTCGCCGCACGCCCGACGGAGTTCCGCCAGCGTCGGCCCGAGGTCGGGCGTCCGCTTGCCGTCGTCAAAAAACTTGATGAACGCCTCGCGAGGTACGGGGTCGCCGGTCCACAGGTCGGCCTTGAGGCCCGACAGCAGCAGTAGTTCGACGCAGTGGATCTCTTTGGGGGAGACGCGGCCGTCGGCTTTGGCGACGAAGCCCATCAGGCGGGCGACGGCGGCCATGTTCGCGGTGAGTCCGTCGGGTTGGGAATCGTTCGCCTCATCCGGCGGGGGCGAGCCGGCGGCGATTGACGGATCGCCGAAATCGCCCAAGTCGGTGCCATCGTCGCTGAGCATCTCCGCCACGTCGTACCGCCCGCCGCACAGCCGCCGGTTCAATTCCTCCAAGATGTGCCGTTGCGGCGGACTCGGCTCCCCTGCCGCCGTCGCGATTCGCCACGCGATCTGCATCACGAGATCCTGCGCCGGCAACTCCCGCAGGCAGTACGGCTTCAAAACCTCCACGAGCGGGTCGAGTCCGGTCAGTGCCGTCCCCGCAATTAGGGACCGGTGAAACTGGTCGTCGGAGAGGCCGAAGGTCGTCCGCAAAAACGATCTCAACTCTTCGCAGATTTGTAACTTCTTCGCGGAATCCTGCCCCCCCGCCTCCGCGACGAAGCCGGCGAGCCGCGCCATCGCCAGCGATTCCGGCTTCGGAGGAGGCCCGTGCGGTTCGCGGCCCCCGCTCCCACGGCTGTTCGAATTGCTCGCCGAAGCGGACCTGTTCGCCCGCAGCAGCAGGTCGTCGGCTCGCCAGATGAAGTCCCGCAACATCTCCCGCCGGTGCGCGTGCATCGCCAGTTCGCGGGAGGCGAGGTAGCCCCCGGCGACGCAGCCGACCGACAGCCCGCCGACCAGCACCGCGACGAAGGCATCTTCGAAGCTGGATGAGATCATCCAAGCGGCGAAGCTGACGGGGCCGGCCACCGTGACGAACCGCAGAAGGGCGCCCTCCTCCTGAGGCCCCTCGTCCCCGTATCCCTTGAAGAGAAGGCGGAACGCCAAGACTCCCGGCAGGCCGACGAGGATCCCGAACAGCAAAATCCCGCCGACGGTCCACACGATCGGCAGAGCCGCCGCCCCGAACGGGACTGCGACGAACTTCATCCAAAGCTCGGCGTCACCCATATTGAGCAGGACCCACGCAATCGCCGACAAGACCAACGGCGCTTCAGGGATCAGCCAGAAGAAGCGCTGCGAGACCCATTGCGCTTTGCCGGGAGAATCGTCCGACAGCTGACCCGCGGTCGCGGCGATTGGCTTGGGATCCCATGTATCCCACCCCAAGAGCAGAGCGGATATCGGCGGAGCGTAAGGTGGGTTGAAGGCCGCGTCGTCCAGCCGGAGTCGCAATCGACTATAGACGGCCGGGTCGACGCCGTCGACCTGCTCCAACTGTTCCAGTCGCCGCCGGGCGGTGATGAGCAATGCGGTCACGGAAGTGATCATGCCGGGGCCGATCAGCCGTCCACGTCCGCGACGGTGGCGACCTGCTCGTGCAGATGATCCACGTCCTCGAACCGCAGCTGCACCCGGACCCGGCCGGCGACCGCCTCCGGCTGACCGTCCGGCACGGGAATCGTCACCCAGCCGCCCCCTTCCCACATGTGGTCGAAGCGGAGGGACAATGGGTAGGAGGGGGCCGCCGGGAAGTCGCCGGCGGTCTGTGCTTCAGCCGCATCGGTGAGTTGGATCACGCACGGCGGGATCCGATCGACGCCGCCGAGCCCCACGTAGAACTCTCGGGACGTATCGTACAGGTAGCCGGCCTCAAACGGCCGGTGCCGGACGGTCACTGTCGCCTCCTGTAGTGCCGCGGCGTAGTCCCGCCTCTTCTCGGCGTCACCGTACTCGTAGCCGAACCGGGTGGAAAAGGTCGGCGATAGGACCCGGACCTTCAACGCACGCACGTCCGCCGCCGTGGTCCCGGGCAGGTCGGTGCCTAGCAGCGTATCGCCCGTGGCGCATTCCAGCGGCAATGCGGCCCCGGACTCCCACCGGCGGAAGAAGTACACATTCTCGACGGCGTCGCCGACCCCCTTGATCTCGACCGCGACGGTGCAGTCCTCCAGCGTCGGGCCGGAGTTCCGCAGCGTCAGCACGTCGGGCCCGTCGGCGAATACGCCTCCCGCGTCGAAGTCGATCCCGATCCGGCCGTCGTTCGCGGTCTCCGCGGCGCAGAACGCCTCCGCCGCCGCGGGCAGCGACCGCTGCGTCTGCACCATCCGGACGAACGCCACGACCACGTCGCGGACGCCGCCCTCGATCTCCTTCATCCGGTGATAAGGGCGTAGTTCGCCTTCCAATAGCCCGGCGACGGTGTCGTCGGCGATGGCGACGACACCCTTCGGAACGTTCTCCAGACCTGCGAGAGCGTCGGCAGCGTCGTCGGCAGCGGACGCCGTCTGTGCACGGATGGCCCGCACCTCGGGCGAACCGGTCTCTGTCGTCCGCCACTTAGCAGCGAGGTTCCGCAGCGCCGCGATCTTGGCGGAGCCCTCCTTTTCTTTCGCGATCCGCGTCATCAGCGGCGGGACCGGGTCGCCCGCCGGATAGGCCAACGCTTCGGCAACCGGCCGGTACTCCGTCAACAGCCGCACCCGCCGGGCCGCTTCCTCACGCTCCGCCTGCCCGCCCAGCAGATCGGTCCGGACCTCCTGACGCCGATCGCAGCCCGCGTTGAGGAAGAGGAGGCAGATAACGACCCCGAGCTGAGCGAACCGTGGCATGTCGCGGGCGATCTGGTAGCGATTTTGCGCTGAGGAACGGCCGTCCCTGCCGATCGGCCCCGCCGTTTCGTCAGCGGGCTGGAGCGACGGTACCCACGCGAGCGGCGGCGAACAATCACCATGTCGGTTCATTTGCCCCACAGAAGTGGGAGGAGCGGCCAGCCGTTTCGGGGCGACCTCTTGGTCAGGCGTCTGCCATGGCCGAAAACACCCCCTCCCGCCGCCGCGCCGACCCCGAGAACCAGCCGGAGATCGTCCGCCTGTTCGCCGCCAACCTGCGGCGGCTACGGCACGAACGCGGTCTGACGCAGGCGGAGCTGAGCCGGGCGGCGAAGATCGCCTTGAGCTACGTCGGTCGGCTGGAGGCCGGGACCTCCGCGCCCGGCATCGACCTTTTGGACCGGCTGGCGACGGCGCTGGGCGTGAAGCCGGAGGAGCTGATCGCCGGCGGTGGAGATCGTGAGGAAGTCGCCGCGCTGCGGGATCGGGCTGAGGAGCTGGCGGGTCGGCTGGTGGCCGGGGCCGACGTGGAGACGCTGAAGATGCTCAACCCGCTGCTGGCGAAGCTGGGCGAGAGCCGGCGGGGGCGATGATCCGCGGCTGAGACAATCGGGACGACCGAGACGCCGCCGGCACCGAGGACGCTACCGAAATTTGCCCACGGACCTCCACGGTGCCGTCGCGAGCCTTGCCCGTCCGAGCGTGGCGGACGTGGCGGTGCCGTCAACCATTGCCCCATCCCAAAGAGGAAGGGGCGAGCAGCAGAAGCCGCCCGCCCCCCGTGGAGCCTGATTCTGTTGCCGGAGGTTCAGCCGGCCGTAACTTCGCGTTCTTCGTCCCGGTCCGACCTGTCCCTCCAATGGGCCTCGGTCATCATCGTAGCGGTTCTAGCGCGTTTCAGGTGCTTGTACGGCGGCGTCTCGAACAGCACGCAGTACCCGGCCCCTTCGTGCGGGGCGGGTCGAGCTTCGCCCGTCGCCAGCGGCGGGTGCCCCGTCCGCTCCAGCTCGCCCATCGCGAGATCCCGGTGGGCTTCGAAATCGGCGGGGTCTTCCAGCCGGAAGTACGCGATCCCGCAGCCCAGCGAGGGGTCGTAGCTGACGGACCATTTGCGTTCGCACTGCAGCCCGAACAGCACCCCGCGAATGGCGCCGGCCCGCTCAGCAGCGGCGTCGCATAGCTGTTCGATTAGGCGCTGGTCGTCGACGACCTTATCGCGAGTCAGCACAGCCGGGAACGGGGGGGGCTTGATGTACGGTCGGAATCGGGGCGGAATCGGAAAAGGCATATTATTACGGTTTGAAGAAGTCTGCGTGCACACCTGTCAAGCGTGCCGCATCAGCCCGAAATTGCGCAAGCGGGAACCGCGGCGGCGGCGACATAATCTGCCCGACAGGACAATCGCTCATCCCGCCTGAAGACGCCGGGGGCCGATCCGGCGCGGTTTTGACCAATGCCCACTTGCTATCGGCGTTGTGCGGATGTTCGTGGTGGGCACACCGCGAGGCGTTTGGCCGTAGATCCCGTCGGTGGCGTCAACCTTTCGGTAGGTAGCTCGCCGCCGCGACTTATCCGCACGGGCGGTAGCAATGGGGTTTGTACGGGCATTCGCTTCGCGTTTTTCGATGGGTTCGGGATTCGTCTTCCGTCCGCCTGCGTTACAGTCCTTCAAATTGGGGGCATCGCAAACGCCCATGCCGCTCTCTCTCCGCCGAGATGCCGTCAACTGCCGGCGTCTGCACAGAGCCCGTCGCCTTTCGCGACCGCTCCGCCCGATTCCCGCTGGAACATTCGCGGCGGAAACCGTCGGAAACGGACGGGCATCTGGTCGAACCCAACTGCGACGGTCAGGCCTCCGTGGACCTACGGGGGGCACGAGGAGGAGCAGACCGCCGTTTCACCCAGTACGCCGCTGACGTTGCCCACGCGCCGCTACCGGGCTCCCGGACCCGCTGGCACCTACAGAAAAGGGCGGACGACAAATGCCGCCCGCCCTCATTCTGGTACGCCTCAGGGGCCGTCAGGTCTCCGTGTTGTCGGAGCCGTCGTCCTCATGGTCGCCGGCTTGATCAGCGTCCTCGGCTGTCTCCCCTGTGGGCACCTCAAGATCCGGCACCTCGGGGTCCGTGAGCGGCTGGCGCGACGGGACCGACAGGACCGCCGTCTCATCCGCCAAAGCTTTCCTCGCCTCCTCCGAGAGCCTCAGCACGATTTGGCGGCCGTGCTTGGGACGGCGAAACTCCACCTCGATGCCCTGCTTGCCGAGCGGCTCTTCGCACTTGGCGATCTGCTTGGCCAACTCCGAGGCGTTCTTCGGCAAGCCGGGACCTGTGCGGCGGCCGAGCAGCGTGTCGAGGCTGTTGTGAAACTGCGTGGCCGAACCCCGCAGCGTATAACTATCGCTGGCGGCATCGCGTAGCATGGACAGCCCCTTCTGTTGGTTCCGCACCGCGGCGGCGATGGCGGCGACGGCGGGGTAAGCCTCCAGCGCGTCGGTCTCCACTTCGGCCGCGGAGTCCCACATCGCTTGGACGACGGCCCCCTTGGCGAACCCGAACGCGGGTCCGGCGGCTTCCGCAAGCTGGGCGAAGTCCGCCATGCGGGGCAACTCCAACTTGGGCAGCGTGCCGTCGCGCCGCGCCTTCAACCACAGGGCGAGCCCGTCGCACAGGACGCCGAACACGCCGGGGCGTGCGGCCTGAAACGCCCTTTCCAGCTGTTCCTCGGTACGTCGCTCCGCTTTCGGGATTCTTCGGGGATGCACGACGAGGCTGCGGTCCAGCAGGTCGGGAGCCGTTGCGAAATCGCCGATGCCGTTCAGGATCATCGGGTTCTGGGCCTTCACGGTGTAGAGGCTGCCGTCCCGGTAGAGTTTCTTCTTCGCCATCCCGCCGCCCGTCGCGACCTGACAAATTTCGTCGCTGTCGTCGTCTCGCACGTTGCCGGTATTGTCGTACGCCAGCACCCGCCGCGTGCCGGCTGACAGCCACAGGTCGTTCGTTTGGCGAGGGAACCGTTGCAGCGGTACGTCTCGGGGGTCGACGAGCCGCACCAGCAGGCGGGTGGACGACGACTTTCCAGATCCCTGTCCTCCGGTCAGCACCAGAATCGGGTACGGTCGTTCCTTCGGTCGTAGTGCCATGGCGGCCCACGAGATCGTCAGGGCGAAATCGCGGTCGTTGAGGTTCAGCAGGTCGCGGAGCGGTTCGAGCGATCCGCCGGGGTCGGGCGCAGGCATCGGCAGATACCCCGGGTACCGCACGAACGGGGGAGCGACGGACTCGGGCACGACCTCCCAACCGTCAGGCCCGATTAGTACGACCCGCCCGTCTCCGAGATCGATCGCAATGTGTTGCTGCCCGTCGATTTCCAGCCATGCGGTGCGGTCCCAGACTTCTTGCGTCTCGCCGCGGAACAGGGCCTGCGCTTGGAATCCGTCGGCCACGCAATCCAACGCGGCGTCCGCGGCCCCGCGTCCGGTCTCTTCGAAGTACGCCTGCCGGAGGAACAACCTGAAGTCGTCCTCTTTGATCGGCATGCAGACGCGGCGGTCCGGCACCTCCTCGTTGCGGGCCTTGGGGAAGGGGCGAACGAACGCATAGGCGGTGCCCTGCGAGTCATGAATGACCCGGTCGATCCTGCGGTCGGCTGCGAGCCGGATCTGATCCTCGACCCGGGTACTGGGCGCGTCCGCGTCCGCCGCCTCCTCTAATTCGACGGCTCGGTCTGCGGCCTCCCGGATCTTCCGTTCGATCTCGAAGCACGCCTCTCCGTCGCCCGGCAGGCCCGCGGTCTCCGTAATTTCCTCCGCCACCTTCCAACGTTCTTTGGCGCTGTCCGAGTTCATCTCGTCCCGGAATAACTCCACGAAGTGCGTGGGATCCTTCTCCGATTGCAGGCGCACGGAGAGCGGTCTCCGCTTGCCGTTGCCGGCTTTGGGGGCGAAGCACATCGACAACCGGGCCAGCGTACGCTGCTCTTCCGTCAACGGGGGCTCGGGCTCAGGATCGTCGCTCGTCTCCGCGTCGGATCCGTCCGCGATCGGTTCGTCGTCCTGACCCAGATCGGGGACTTCCGCTACGAACGCGGCCGGAGTCTTCATCCCGCTCTCGCTGTCGGCACGTCGCTCAGGTTCCTCATCCTCATCATCTACGTCATCTACGTCCGGCGGATCATTAGACGCCCCTTCATCGTCGTCAGCGGGCGGATCATCAGCGGGCGTGTCGGTGACTTCAGCGTTCTCGTCGATCGCTCGCTCGGCGCCCGCCTCCTCCGGCGCCTCCGCCGTCCTCTCAATCACCTCTTCCTCCGCCGAAGGCGTTTCCGCTTCGGCGGGGGCGGTCGTCTCGTCGTGCGCTTCGGCGCGGTCGTCTCGGTTGTCGTTGTACATTGGGTGGCCTTCAGGCCGTTGATGTTCAGGAACGGTTTGATGCGTGCCGCGATCAACTTGTGCGGGGGCGGCACGTCCCCCTTCTTGGCCTTGCTCTGCTGCGTGCTCTGATGACGGCGTCGTCCGCGAACTCCTGCCCCTCGCGGGGGCTTCCATCGGCTCACCGCCGCGGCGGTCTGAGTCGCCTGTCACCGACTCCTCCTCCGCCGGCCGCGCTTTCTCCATTGCGCGGCGACGTGCGCCGGCATCTCTCGCAGCCGGTCTTCGCTCGCTTTACGGGCGGCGTATCGCCTGTCGAACAGGGTTCGCAGTTCCGGCCAGCCGTTGCCGGAGCAGCCGTCGTGATGGCACCCGGCCCCGATCGCGCCGTTCGGTTGTTGCACGACGAAGGCCGCGGCGTTGGCGTGCTGCGGGTTCCACGGGCAGACCGGCAACACCCACTTGCGGGCGTCGCCCCACGGCTCGGGCCCGCGGGCCTGCGGGAGGTGCTCGGCCATGAAGGCGTCGAGATCGAATTTGCCGGACAGTTGTCGGGTCGGGGCCGACCTCGCGGCGGGCTCCGCTCTCGAAGCCGGAAGTTCCGCCGCCAGCGCCTCAAGTTGTTCCCGGGTCACGACGGTGCCGGGGCCCATTTCGATGACCATGCAGAGGCGGTGCGGGTTCTCTGCGCCCCCGTCGCCCTTCAGGTTGAACGCTCCCGGCACCCGCACGAGGCGGGCGGCGTTATCGACGCTCGTGTCTACCTTGGTCCGTTCATCGCCGTGCCGGTGGGCCAGCGACGCGAGACAGCGCTTCACGAGCCCGCCGTCCTCCGGGGGGATGTCGATCGCGTACCGGAGGTGCACGCCGTTGCCGCTGCAAAGACGGGCGAACAGCGACCAACCGCGCAGCGAGGTCGGCCGCGATCTCGTCCGCGAGACGTTCCGCCGCGTACAACTGCCGGTCTGTGGTGCCCGTGCCGCTGGCACGGACCGGTTCAATGTCGACCAGCAGCTGACTGCGGCGGGCGATATCTCGGTCGCCGGCGACTCCGCTGCGGACCGAATAAGGTTCGTTGAGCGGATGCCGTGCGGCGAAGTCCGGGGCGACCTCGTTGAGCGTCCCGTACAACTCGCACCCATAGAATCCGGCGCTGACGGCCTCGTCGATTACCGTTTGCGGGTCGTCGCAGCATGCGGCGCCGACGACCCGCCCGCCTTTGAAGCAGCGGTAGTCGTGGGGACGGCCCGGCGTGAGCAACGCGTCGTTCGCACAGGCGGCGATGAAGGACGCGAGCAGGTCGCCCGCTGTCGGTATGGCAGCGTTCTCGCTCATCGACTCGCCCCCCCGACGCCGGCGCCTTTGATCAGCGCCTCCATGGACTCGCGGTGGACCAGCAGCCGGCCGCGGGGGCCGGTGCCGTCCACGCGGGTGGCTTTCAACCGGCCGGAGCGGATCCAGCTCCGCACTGTGTAGGGAGCGCGGCCGACTTGTTCGGCAACCTCCTCTATCGTGAGCAGCGTCTTCGACCGCCCGCGGGCGTAGTCGAGGACTTCTTTCATGTCCCGCCGGAGTTCGGCGAGAGCGTCCAATACGACGCCGGGATCGATTCCTCCGGCGGGGGCTGCGTCGGCAGCGTTCGGTGACATGCGGGTTTCCCCTCGGCATGGATTTCGGTGAACCACCGAGCGCCGAGAGGAAGGACGCGAACGCAGCAGAAGAAGCTCACCGCAGAACGCGACCGCGAACAGGGTGCGTCCCTGTCCTCGCGGCGGTCGGAGGTGAGTCGGCGGCGGCCGGCATACAGCATGCCACGGTGCGCCATGGCGAAATGTACCCGGCCCCACCGATCGTTGCAACCCCTGCGATCGAAAAACTCCGATCGGTGCCCGCTATGCGGCCGGCACGACCTCGACCTCTGCCGCGACGCAGACCAGTCCGAAACCCGGGAGCCGGCCTATGCCCTCCGAAACTGCGGTCTGGCAGCGTCCGGCGATGCCGGCGTCGCAGTCCGTCGACATCTGGCAGAGGATGGCGTCCGGCAACGCTGCGGGGTGGGGGGCCAGCAAGGTGACCGGGCGGCAGCCGCCGCGGTGCAAGCCGCAGACGGCGGCCGCGAGGAGCTCATTGCGGGTGAGCGAGACCGTCGCCGCGGGCCGCATCGTGTGATGCACGCGGCCGCCGTACGTTCCGAACACGCTGCGGCACGGCCAGCTGAACGACTCCCTCAGGGGGGCGGGGTTTTGCTCCCAGCCCTCGACCATCTGCCGGGTCGCGGCGTCCGCCGCCGCCTTTTTGAGGGCGGCGAAGGCAGCCTTCCGCTGCTTGGCAGGCTCGCCCTCGCCCAGCAACACCCGCTCCGCGTGCAGCGCGGAAGCCGATAGCTGGCGGTGTCGTTCGTGTGACGCCGAGGAACCGGCGGCCTCTGACCGAAGCCCCGCGGGCATCGCGGCCGCGATGGCGTCCATCAACCCGTCGACCTTGAAACCCGCGCCGCCGGAGCCGGTCGCCGCCTTGCCCAGCAAACCGGGCAGGTCGCTGAGCATCGCCTGATCAAACCCCAGCCCGGCCGCATCGCCCAAGGTCTCCCAGATCCGCATGACGGTCGCGGCGGTGATTTCGCGGCCGGTCGCAGTGCGGGCGTAGGCGACCGCCGCGTCCTGTCCGATCCCCAGCGCGATCGCCTCGGCGACGGAGACGACCACCTCCGGACCGATGTCGGCACTGACTCCCGCCTGCGGAAGAACGGGGTGTTCGCACACCACCGATGCCAACGACACGATCTTGCCGTCGCCGCGCTCCCGGTGACGATGGATCGCGTGCTGGAAGTCGGCGCTGACGGTAGCGAAGGCGGCGAGCGTCAGGTCCGCCAACCGCACCCGGACCAGTTGGCCGTCTCCGCCGGATGTGAGCAGCGAGTGATCTGCTTCGGGAACCGGGCCGCAGGAAAGGAACGGCCGAGCGCCGGCGGCTATCGAAAACTGGCGTAAGAGGGCCGCATGCCGTAGGCCGTCGAGGTTTTTCAACGCGAACCACGCTCGCAAACGTGGATCGGCCGCGGCGTACCCGCCCCAACCGCACACCGAAGCCGGCGGGATTGAACCGGGGCGGCCCGGCAACGTCAGGGAAGAACCGAATTGATCTACGAGCGTCGGCAGTATCTCGGCGAGCAGGTGTTCCTCGGCGTCCCGCGATACGTCGAGGGTGCCGTCGGCTTGAACCCGCAGCCGTCCGCTTTCCCACGGGAGGGCGTCGTCGTCCGGAATGGACTTCCGCAGCGCCTTACAGCGCCGGGCGAATTCCCCGTCGTAGAAGTGCAGGAAGTGCTGGGCCTTTCCCGGATCGACCGGGACCGACGCCCGCTCCAAAATCGCGGAGCCCACCGCCGAGAATTGCAGCCCCGGATCGGCGTCCTTCGCCAACGAGGTCGGGGCGACCGCGCGCCACAGGGCGACGAGATCCGTGCCGGAGGGCCCGACCTGTAGCGGCCCCTCCCACCGCAAATCGTCCCGTAAGGCGAACTCCAGTTCGTCGGCGTCGAGCAGCAGGCCGAGATCCGCGATCTGCCAGATCGGGCCTGCATCGGCTCCGAGCTGCTCGGCCGCCTCCAACGCCTTCAGCAGGAACTGACCCGCGTCGCGGCAGACCAACCTGCGGGTGGGCTCGCCGGTGCTACGCACATGCGCCGGTTCACCTCCGGCCCCGTCCAAAACTGCCTGCGGCTGAAATGCCACCGCGCCCGGCTTGGCCTGCATCGGGGTGTTTTCAGGACGTTCCGCATCGACCAGCAGAGCCTCGGTCCCGTCGCAGATCGAGAACCTTTTATTCGGATTCGGCATCGCTCTCCACCCCCGGCCCACCGGCCCCGTAGTCCAGCACGCCCACGGCGGCCTTTGTCTTCGCCGGAATTAAATGCCGGTACCGCTTGGCCATTTCCTCAGTGGTGTGGCCCATCAATTCATTGATGACCCGCTGGTCGATCCCGGCCATGGCGAGGTTGCTGGCGAAGGAGTGGCGGTAGGTGTGAAAGCCGACCTTGAACCGTTCCTTGCCCAGATGCCAGTCCGTGTGCCGCATCGGCTGGCGGAACAGGCGGTCGGCTTTATCGACGTTGAGTTCGCCGCCGCCGTCGTCGGGGATCACAAACCGCCCCCCGGCCTTCGCGGCTTTCTCGAGCAGCGGCTTGAGGACTGCGTGCAGGTCGATCATCCGCGGGGTTTCCTTCTGCCGGCGGCTCTGCTTGCGACTGTGGGCGGTGATCGTGTCGCGGGCGAGGTCCACGTCGTCCCACTTCAGCCGGGCGATCTCGCCCCGCCGCATGCCGGTGTAGGCAGCGATCGCGTGCAGCAGCACGCTGCGGTCGTCATCGGCGTTGGCTTTGACGAGGTCCAGCAGTTCGCCGATCTCGGCCGGCAGCAGGAACAGGGCCTTCCACGCGTCCTTCTCCTCGTCCTCCGACATCCCGCCGCGGGCGATCAGGGCGTCGATCTCGGACTTGTTGCGGAACCGGTCGAGGCTCGGGATCTGGCCGACCCGCTTCACGCCGGCCATCAGATTCTCCGGCAGGTGCTTCTCCTCCTCGCACCACGCGAAGAACTGCCGGAGCGTCTGCCGGGTGCGCTCGACCGTGTTGGCGTGCCGCTCCTTCATCCGGGCGTCGAGGAACGCTCGCAGGTCGTCCGTCTCGATCCGGTCCAGCGGGCGGCCCGCCTTCACGCCGAGGTGCTCTTCGAGTTGTCGAAGATGTTCCAGCTGGCTCTTCAGGTAGGTGGCGGCGATCCGCGGCTTCTGGCGGGTCTCGAAGCGGTCGACGGCCTCCCGGTAGGTCAGCCGGTTCGACGCCTTCTTCGCGGCCTTGGCGGTGCCGCCGGCGAGGATGAACGTGCCGACGTTCACCCCGTCGGGGACGGTCAGGGTGCCGGTGGTCAGCCGGTGGATCGTCGTCTCCACCACCTTGAGGGCGTTCTCCGCTTCTTTGCGATCGCGGGTCTTCAAACTCTTCTTATATTCGCGGCCGCCGTAGCGGAACCGGGCGAGATAGATGCCGCCCTTTTCGCCGAGGTTCGCCATGTGAAGTTGGAGGGGATGGGCCAATCGGGTCGGAGGCACCCGCGAGGCACCCGGCTCGAATCGGGCCGAAACCTCAGCGGGGCAGGGCCGCCACGCCGTGCCACACGATCGCCGCGTGAGGCACTTATGAGGCACCTTGCCGAATCGTCCGCTCCGCCCGAGAACCCGTCAACCCCTCTTGCGCTACGAAAACAGTGGCCGGGACGGGATTCGAACCCGTACGGGGCTTCCGCCCCGGCGGATTTTAAGTCCGCTGCGTCTGCCATTTCGCCACCCGGCCGGGGGGCGTCGTCGGGGGACGACGACGGGCTCGCTGAGGCGGACAGTCTCCGCCGCCGCTCGGTTCGCCGCAAGCGGCGCCGGGCGTCGCCCGCGGTTCCCTCCGCCGAGGGGCGTGACCGCCCGTCGGGCGAGACCGCGAGCGTTACAGCGGGCGAGACCGCGGGCGTTACAGTTGGTCGTAGCGCCGTTCGAAGGGCTCGTTGATGAGGCCCACGTCGCCGGTCTCGAAGCCCCTGCGGAACCAGTACACCCGCTGGGCGCTGGTGCCGTGGGTGAAGCCTTCCGGGTTCACCGTGCCGGTCGCGCGCTTTTGAAGAGCGTCGTCGCCGATGCGGTTGGCGGCGTTCAACGCCTCCTCGATATCGCCCTCCTCGACAAAACCTTCGGTCCGGCGGGCGTGGTGGGCCCAGATGCCGGCCAGGAAATCCGCCTGTAATTCGAGCCGCACGCTCATTTCATTCTCCTCATTCTCCCGGGAGGTGCCGCGGGCTTGATTGACGCGGGCGCTGTAGCCCAACAGATTCTGCACATGGTGGCCGACCTCGTGGGCGATGACGTACGCCGCGGCGAAATCGCCGGGGGCTTTGAGATCGGTCCGCAATTGCTCGAAGAACGAGGGGGAGAGATACACCGTCCCGTCGCCGGGGCAGTAGAACGGACCGATGCCCGAGCCGGCGACGCCGCAGCCGGTGCGCACCTGCTGACCCTTGGAGAACAGCACCAGCGGCGGTTTTTGATAGGGCTTGTTAATGCGGTTGCTCGGGTCCTTGAACTCCCCGTCCCAGGCGTCCTCGGTGCTGGCCAGCACGACTTCGACGAAGTCTTTCGTGTCGTCGTCCTGCCCGGCGGGGCGGTTCGCCGCGGGGCCGGCGGGCGGGCCCTGCTGGGCGAGTTGCTGCGGCGGATTACCGGTCAGCAGCCAGATCAGCCCGACCACCACCAGCGTGCCGATCCCCCCGCCGCCCAACGCCAGCCCCTTGGACGGCATGCCGCGGCGGTCCTCCACGTTGCTGCTTTCGCGGCGACCTTTCCAACGCATGGCGGACTCTCTCTGAAGGGAACGGGTGACAGGGACGGGTGACGGGGCCGAGGATCAGGCAGGCAACGTACCGATCCGGGAACCCCGCGCCCTCGGGGCGATCCCGGTGTGGACGGAAGGGCGGAGCGAGCACGCCGTTCGTCTTCTCCCGTCGCCCGCTGGCGGGGCGGACGGATCGGGGGGTACGCTTGCGACTGCTCGCCCCATCTGACCCATTTCCCCCGGACGCTCCGCCGATGCTCGCTGTTTCGCTAACCGCTGCTTTATCGCTCGCCCTGCTGCCCGCGGGACCGGCGGACACGCCCGACGTCGACGCGGTTCCCGCCGACGCGGTTCCCGCCGACGCGGTTCCCGTCGGCAAGGTGACGGAGGGCACGTTCGCGGACTCCGCAATTTATCCCGGCACGCTGCGGCGGTACAGCGTGTACGTACCGGCTCAATACGACCCGCAAACGCCCGCGGCGTTGATGGTCTTTCAGGACGGACACGGCTTCGTCAAGAACGACGGTACGTTCGCCGTGCCCGCCACCTTCGACCGGCTGATCGCCTCCGGCGCCATGCCGCCCACGATCGCGGTGATGGTCGACCCGGGGTTCTCCGCCAGTCAGGTGACGAACGAATTGGGCGGCGCCGCCCCGGCGGGCCGCGGGTGGGAGGTCAAGGTGAACGGCAAACGCTTGAAGCCCGCGAACCGCAGCATTGAATACGACACCGTCACCGACGCCTACGTCCGCTATCTCAACGACGAATTATTGCCGGTCGCCCTCAAGGGGCTGAACGTCTCGGACGACCCGGCGTTGCGGGCGATCTGCGGGAACAGCTCCGGCGGGATTTGCGCCTTCACCGCCGCGTGGTTCACCGCGGGGCAGAAGAACGGGTTCGGCAAGGTGAGTTCGCATATCGGGTCGTTCACCGGCATCCGCGGCGGCCGCGGGACGGGCGTGCCGGGGGGACATGAATACCCGGTGATGATCCGCAAAACCGAGGCCAAACCGATCCGCGTGGCGTTGCAGGACGGCTCCGGCGACCTGTCCAACGACCACGGCGACTGGTGGCTGGCGAACCAACAGATGGCCAGCGCCTTGAAGTATAAGTCATACGATTTCAAAACCTGGTGGGGCGAGGGCGGCCATAACTCCCAATCGGCCAGCGAAGGCTTCGAAGACCGGCTCATCTGGCTGTGGCGGGGTTGGCAAGACGCAGCGGAGTAAAGGTTTTCTATCGGTTTGGTCCTCACGCGCTCCGCCCGGCACGCGCATGACGGTTCCCCTGCTGCTGGCCGCTGCGTTGTCATTTGCCCCGGGGGAGCCGCCGGCTCCGGTGCGGATGACAGCAGGCGAGCCCGGGGCGTGCGCCCGGGCTCGCGACGACCGCCGCTTCACGCGACGCGATCCCAAAACCGGACGCCGCGGCACTGCGTCAGGAACGCCTCGCAGTCGGACGCGGCTTTGAGTTCGGTAAAGCCGTCGTCCACGTCCTCCGGCACCAGCCCCGCTTTGCCCATCAGCGGCACGGCGTCGGCGACGAACGCGATGAACTTCTTGTGGGCGAGGGCGTCCGCGATAAAGTCGCGGGCCGGCGGCATTTTCTTCAGCGTCGCCGCCCCGTCCGCCGACGGCAGCAGGGCGACCGCGTCGTACAGCACCGAGGGGCCGCCGTCGATCTTTTGATCGGCGGCGTGGTGGGCGCCGGCGCTGTCCGTGACCCCGCCGACGTGCGGGGCGATCAGTTCCAGCATCGCCCCCTCCTGTTTGCAGGCTGTCGTCAGGCCGGCCAGCAGATCGGCGTCCACCCCGTCCGTCACCAGCGCCCCCACCTTGCGGCCTTTAAAGGACGACGGGCCGTTCTTGACGATGGACAGCGCGTCCGACGGCTTTAAATCCTGCCGCGTCGGCCGGGCGGCGTCCGCGGGCGCCGGCATCTTGTCTAATCGCAGTTGATCGGCGACCGTCTTCGCCAGATCCGCGTCGACGTTTAATAAATGGGACACCATCCGCCCCCGGATCGCCGGGGTCTGCACCTTACTCAGCTCGAAGGTGAACGCGTCGGCGATATGCGTCTGTTCCTCCGGCGTCTGGCTGATATAGAACTGCCGGGCCTGGCTGTAATGGTCTGCGAACGTCTCGCTGCGGACCCGCACCTTGGGGCCGCTCTCCTCCACGGGCACGGATTGATAGCCGGTCTCCGGATTTTCCCGCGGGTTCTCGCCGGCGGGCCAGCCGTTCGGCTCGTAGTTCACCCGGCCGACGGGGTTGTGCATCGCCATGTGCCCGTCCTGCTGGAAATTATGGAACGGGCATCGCGGGGCGTTCACCGGGATGTGCGTGAAGTTCGGCCCGCCCAGCCGCTTCGTCTGCGTGTCGAGGTAACTAAAGTTGCGTCCCTGGAGCAGCGGATCGTTGGTGAAGTCGATGCCGGGCACCACGTTCTGCGTGCAGAACGCGACCTGCTCCGTCTCCGCGAAGAAGTTATCGACCCGCTCGTTCAACACCAACTTGCCCACGGCCTTAACCGGGACGAGCTCTTCTGGAATCAGCTTGGTGCTGTCCAGGATATCGAAGCCGTAGTCCTTGATGAACCGATCGGCGTCGGCGTCGGTGAAGGTTTGCAGGCCCAGTTCCCACTCGGGGAAATCGCCCGCCTCAATGGCCGCCCATAAATCACGGCGGTGGAAGTCCGGGTCGGCCCCGTTGATCTTCAACGCCTCGTTCCAGACGACCGATTGCAGGCCGAGTTTCGGCTTCCAATGAAACTTCACGTAGGTGGATTTTCCCTTCGCGTTGACCAGCCGGAAACTGTGCACGCCAAAGCCCTCCATAAAGCGGAACGACCGCGGGATCGCCCGGTCGGACATGATCCACATCAGCATGTGAACCGATTCCGGCATCAAACTGGCAAAGTCCCAAAAGTTATCGTGGGCGCTTTGAGCCTGCGGGAACCCGCGGTCCGGCTCCGGTTTGACGCTGTGGATCAGGTCCGGGAACTTGATCGCGTCCTGAATGAAGAACACGGGGATGTTGTTCCCCACAAGGTCCCAGTTGCCGGCCCGCGTATAGAACTTCACCGCGAAGCCCCGCACGTCCCGGGCGAGGTCGGCGCTGCCTTTGTTGCCCGCGACCGTGGAGAACCGCGTGAACACCGGCGTCTTCAACCCCGCTTCGCTGAACGGATCCGCGGCGGTGAGGTCCGTCAGCGGCTGATAGTTCTCAAAATAGCCGCGGGCGCCGTAGCCGCGGGCGTGCACGACCCGTTCGGGGATCCGTTCATGGTCGAAATGAAAGATCTTCTCGCGAAGCTGAAAGTCTTCCAGCGCGACCGGCCCGCGGGAACCGCCGACCTTGAGCGAGTTTTGATCGTCCGCCAGCGGCACGCCCTGGGCGGACGTGAGCGTTTCATAGCCCGGATTTCCCGACGACTCACCGGCGGTCTGGTGCGTTTCGCCGCCGGGGGCGGAGGGCACGGTGGCGTCCGCGAAGGTGCGGTCGACGGTCGCGGGGCGGGCGGGGGTGGAACCGGGGGCGGGGTTCACGGCCATCGGGAGCGATCGAACGTCGGGGAGCGGCTGGGAACCGTTATCCTGACGGGTCCGCCCGACCGGTCGACCGGGAACTCCCCCGTCCCCCCGTCGGCACGATCCGGTTCGCCCCCGCCCGCTGCGTCATTCCGCAAGCGGGGCCGGCGCCGGGGCGGGCGCCGGGGCGGGCGCTGGACCCGGCGCCGGGCCGACGGCGGCCGGGCCGGGCTCCGACGGGATGAGGAACCGCACCGGCCGGGGGCCGCGGCGGAGGGCGGCGCCGGCCCGGTGCAGGGCGGCGGCGTCGCCGGTCGGCGCCGCGATCCAGGCGGTCGGCGCGCGTTCCAGCAACGCAAGTTGCTCCCCCGACAGCACGAACGCCCCCTCCGCCGCCGGCTCCGCCAGCATCACCGGCGTCGGCCCGTCGCCGCCTTCTCCTGGGCCGTTGCGGCTCACCAGCAGATCGAATCCCGCGGGCGCCGGGGCGCCGCTCGGGGCGAAGCCGGCGGTCTTCAACGCGTCCAGCGCCGCGGCGATCGCGCGGACGTACGCGGCGTCCGGGGTGGCGATCAGGCGGGGGTCGCGGCGGGCGGCTTCGGTCCAGGCCTCCACCGCCTCCCGCGGACGCCCGACCCGGTGCAGCGCCGTCGCCCGGTCCCGCCACGCCACCGCGAACGCCGCCGGGTCCGCGTCCGGCGGGGCGGCGGCGGCCCGCCGGATCGCTTCCTCCAGCGCCTCAACGGCGGCGGCGTACTCCCCCTGCGCCAGCAGGATCGCCCCCCGCCGGTACGCCGGCCAGAACGAACCCGGCGCCAATCGCTCCCACGTCGCGGCGTCCTCCAGCGCCTCCGCGTACTCCCCCGCCTCCTGCCGGGCCAACGAGCGACTCGACAGCGCCGCCTGACTGCCCGGATCGGCTTGAAGGGCGGCGTCCCAATCCGCCAGCGCCTCCGCCCGCCGCCCGGCCCGCGCCCGCACCGAGCCCCGCAGATCCCACGCCCGGGCGAGCTTCGGCGCCAGCGCCAGCGCCGCGGTGTAATCCGCCTCCGCCTCCGCCGGCCGGTTCAGCCGTTCCCGCATCAACCCGCGTTCCAACAACAGATCCGCCCGTCCGGCGCCGTCCTCCGCGTCGTCTTGGAAGGTGCCAATATCCTCATTGATCAAGGCGAAGGACAGCGCCTTCTCCGCCCCGTCGAAGTCGTCCCGCTCCTGGAGAACGCGGGCTCGTTCCAACGCCTGGGCGGGCGTGTCCGGGGCGTCGGTCGAGGCCGACTCGCACCCGACGGCGACGGTCCAGAGCAGCGCGAGCGGGAGCCAGAATCGCATCAAGCCGAGTCCGTGGGGGAAACACGCAACCGCCGGGGCGGCGGGGCGCCGGGGCGGCGGGCGCCGGCGGTGTCGCGGAGGTCAAAGCGTCTCCGCCGCCCGCGAAATCGCAAGCGACGGCCGGCGTCGCCACACCGACGGCGGGACGAAGGCGACGTAGGCGAAGGTCATAATCAATCCGAAGGTCCACATCCCCAAAAACGCCCCGATGCCGAGGTGCATCCCCACGCCGATCGCCAGCACGTACGGCCGCAGCCGGGGACGCCACACCAGCGCCCAGAACGATAATTCCCAGGCGACGGTGACGTGGGTGAGGAGATGACCGACCGGCTCCCAATTCGCGATCCAGGTGAGGTCCGCGGTTTGATATTCGAGGTTCGCCGCCGCCTTCCAGATCGCCGTCCCGTCCCACCACGCCGGTCCCTGGAGCTTCGCCAGCCCCGCGGCGGTATAAAGCACGCACAGGTGCACCTGGATCAATCGCGTCGCCACGGTGTTGCGTACCGACGCGGCCGGCGGCCGGTTCTTCCTGAACCAGGCGTCGAGCGACCACGTCGCTCCGCAGGGGGCCAGGGCGAGATACAGCGTGAGGAACGTCGCGATCTGATCCAGCCCGAATGTCGCCATCGGCGCCCGCTGGGCGTAGGACGCGACGACCGCGAACGCCAGCCATTTCGTCACGATCGTGCCCGCCCCGATCGTATAGAGTGCCAGGACGGCCAAACAGAGATAATGCACCGGCCGAACCCACCCGTCCGATACATAAAACCAGAACGACAGCCCGCCGCGGACATCAACGAACGCCGCCGGTTGATAACCGCCGTCCGTGAAGAACGCCTCCAATTCAAGCCCCCAGATCGCCGTGCTATACAACGCCATCCCGCCGGTCAGCACGCGCAACACGCCCAACGTGTGCGGCGCCGAGGGGGCGAACCAGAACCGATGATACGCCGCGGCCAAGTCCGCCGCGTCGCGGCTCAACCGCCGGGGCAGAGCGAGGACGGCCGAGGAGAGGAGGGGAATCCAGCGATTCACGGGGCCTCCCCCCGCGGCGGCCGGGCGTCGAAGCGGCCCAGCGGACGCTCCGTATAGGTCGCCGGATCGTCGAGCCCGAAGCCGGCCCGCACCTCCCGCACGTCGGGCAGGCGGTGGGTCAGGACCGTCAGCGACAATTCCTCCGCCCCCGTTTCGATCCCCAACCCGCGGGCGAGGGCGGCGTGGTAGCGGCGGTCGCGGCCGACCGGCCCGGCGAGCCGCTCGGTGAGCATAAAGTGTCGATGATACAACAGCCGCGGGAAGTGGTTCTCCGCGTCCGGGATGACGCCGGCCACGCGGCTCCCGTCCGCCCGCGCGCCCTCATACTTCAGCAGCGTGCTCGGGCCGGGTTCCGGGGCGAAGAAGTGATAGCCGTGATTCAGATACAGCGCGTTCAGATAACGCTCCGACGCCCCGAACGTCGCCTGCTGAACCACGGAGGACGGCCGCACCGCCGCCGGCCCGATCGTCAGACTCACCAGGTGATAGGCCAACAACAGATGCGCCGCGGCCCACCCGCACCGCGTCCACCACCGCGGGGATGCGGGCGCGTCGAGCGCAGCGCCAGACGGCGCATCGTCTGATGGAACGGGGGCGTCCGGCGGGGCGGGAGATGGGGGCACGTCGTCAGCGTGGGTCGAACCGCGAGTTCGGGCGAACGACGACGTGGCGAAACCGCCGCACCGGCGCCGCGTCGGGGGCGGGCTGTGCCGGTCGGGCCGGGCGAAACGAACGACCGGCCGGCCCCGCGAGGTGCGGGACCGGCCGGCGATCGGTTCAGCAAGCGGTCTGAAAACAGAGGTTGCACCAACCCGAAGCGTCAGCGACGGCCGTCCGCCGGTTTGCTCGGCGTTGGCGGACGCGGGCGGCGCCCGCGTCCTTCGCTGACGCTTCGGGTTCGTGTTGAAACCGCTTCTCAGCCAGTCCGTTCGAGGAGACGTCCCCGCGGCGTACCGCAGGGCGACGCGCTACCGCAGGGCGACGCGGTCGTCGGCGACGACCGGGGCGGCGTCCGTCGGTTCGTTCAGGTCGTCGGCGCTGTCCGCGGAGGTCTTCAGCGGCGGGAGGTCGACCTGACCGGGGGTTTGCACGACGGTCAGACCGGCGTCGGTGACGGCGACGGTCAATTCGACCCGCACGCCGGCCCGCACGACCTGGACGGCCTCGGTGGACATCGCCGCCCGCACGCCGTCGGACGGCAGGGTGATCGTGATCGGGTAGGCGTACGCCTGCCCGAGTTCGAGGTCCGGGCTTTCGAAGACCCGCACCGCGCCGTCGCCGCCCATCGGCTCGTCGACCAGCGTGACGGTCGCCGTTTCCGGCAGGTTCATCACGATCCGGGCGCGGGCGTCATCCTGCTGGACGACCTTGGCGGCGGTGCGAACGGAGGAGCCGGCGGGCTGGGCCGCGGCATACGCGGCGCCGGGCGTCGCCGGACCCATCACGCCGCTGGGCAGGGCGCCGGCGGCCGGGACGATCGCGCCGGCCGGAGCGACGCCGGCGGGCGTGGCGGTGGAGCCGAACAACCCGAGGCCCCCGCCGTAGCTGCCGCCGTGTCCGTAGCCGCCGCTATAAAAGCTGCCGCCGCTCGATCCGCCGTAGCTCCCGCCGTAGTAGGAGCCGCCGCTGGATCCGCCGCCGTAATAGGATCCGCCGCCGGAGCTGCCGCCGCCGAAGGAGCCGTACGACGTATACGCGGAGGAATAGCCGCCGCCGTAGGAGCCGTAGGACCCGCCGTAATAGGAGCCGTAGCCGGCGGTGTAGGAGGGGCCGTCGATCGCCGCGTACCCGCCGCCGTAGCTTCCGCCGCCGTAGGAGCCGTAGCTCACGGCGGACCCGCCGGACGATCCGCCGTAGGAGCCGTAGCTGGCCCTGTGGCCGAACAGCCCGCCGCCGCCGAACAGCCCGCCGCCGCCGGACGAGCCGCCGTAGCTGCCGCCGCCGAACGATCCGCCGAAGCCGCCGCCGGAACTGCCGCCGTAGTAGCTCCCGCCGGAGGAGCCGTACGAGCCGAACCCGCCGGACGATCCGCCGAATCCGCCGGACGAGCCGTGGCTTCCGCCTCCGAAGAGGTGGCTGAACAGGCCGGCGTCCGCCGGGGTCGCCACAGCGAGCACCGCCGCCGCCGCTAACACGCCAATTGACCGCCGTACCATGAGAACCGTCTCCGACCAGGTGTGAGTTAAAATGTGAACAGAATCCGCAGCTCGCCGGACCGGTTGAAAGCGGCCCCGGGGACCGCGCCGTTCAGGGCGTCTGCGTAACATGGGAGGGTCGCGTGACGGGGGACGCCCCGCAAGCGCCCGCGGCGAGAACGGGCTCTCAAATCTCCGACTTCGCCCGCACGACCGGATCGGCCCCGTCCCGCGGATGAGGATCCCCCCGGTGTCAAGGGACTGTTCAAGGTGTCAAGGGACTGTTCGACCCGTCGGGGTCGTCATCCCGCGTCGGCGTCACTCGGCGTCGGCGTTCCCCTCGCCCCGCACCTTGTCGGCTTTGGGGGGAGGGCCGGGCTTCATCGGAACGGTCCGCATCACGGACACGGAGCTCTCCGTCAGCAATTCGCCGAATTGAGCGATAAACGCTTGTGTATACGGCTGTTCGAGATGCGAGGCGAGGGCGTCCGCGGACTTCCAGCGTTCGTACAGCAGGAACGAATTCGGGTTCTCCGCGTCGCGGGACAGCGCGTACGAGGTGCACCCCGGCTCCGCCAAACTCTTCGCCGCCGCCCCGCGATACGCCGCGATCAGGTCCGCCCCGCGGCCCTCTTTCGCGGTCAAAGAGACGACCAGCAGGAACGGTTTGTCCGCCGCCCGCGGCCCCACCGCCGCTTTGACGCGGGCGACGATCGGGCTGTCCGCGGGCGGGGCGACAACCGGCGGGTCGTCGGCCACCGGCGCCATCGGCAGGGGGCCGGCGGCGGCGAGGGAGAGCAGCAGGGCGGGAAGCATCGCGGAACCTCGGGTCAATTCAGGCGGAGTCGAAAGCGACCCGCCGAGTGTGGGCCGCCCCCGCACCCACCGCCACTCAGTCGCGTTGGCGCCCCGTGCGAGGCCGTCGCACCCCTCGCCCAGCGTCCCGGACGCTTGGAGCGTCCGGGACGCTGACCCCGCACAGCCGTCCGGCCACTGGTCTAAAACCCGCTCGTCAATTCGCCCGCGGCCCGGGTGCCCAGGGCGCCCCATAGGCCGTAGGGGCTCTCGCCGATCGGGCCGCGTTGTAAGACCGCCGGGTCGGTCGGCTGGCCGGCGTGCGGATCGCCGGCGTCGACGGATTCGCTGATCCGTCGGACCGAGCCGTCCGCCAATAACACGTTCACAAAGCCGCCGGTGTGATAGGAGCCCGCGGAGAGAATCCCGCCGCCGAGGGCGCTGGGGAGCCCGTCCTCAGGGGTTTCGTCTCGATTTGGATCAAGCTCCACGGAGCCGAACTCGTCGGTCCGCGTGCCGCCGACGAGGCAGGAGGGGGCGTTCGGGGGGAGGATCGTATTGAACCCGGTGAACGCCGCCGCCCCGTCCGCCCAGCGGGTGCCGCGTTGCCCCGTCAGGATCGCGGCGGGGGAATAATAGCCGGGGTTCGTCGGGTCGGAGACCGCCGCGACGCAGTTCGTCTGCGGGTCGTTATAAATGCTCGCCGTCAGGCCCGCCGCGGCGTCCTGGGGAAACGCCTGGGCGCCGTCGCTCCGGCCGATCTCCGCCATCAGCAGCGTGTTGCCGAGGCCGTCCGCGATCTCGTCCAGCGTGACGACCCCGCCCGCCTGCGCCACGCCGCGGGGGTTGTCGCGGCGGCCGTTATAGAAGCCGTGATCGCCCCAGTTGATCGCATAGTTCGTCCCCCCGAACATCGCCCCCCATGTGGCCGCCCCGTCGGACGGGCACAGCAGCGAAGCGATTTGCGCCTGCCAGGGCTGGTAGGTTCGGTCCCACGGCGGCGGACCGAACGGCGGGAACGGGCCGGTCGGCCGCGGTGCGTCCGAGGCGTCGGCCGTCACGGAATCGGCCGGCGCCTCACCATATTCAGGCGCCTCACCATATTCAAAAGCATCTTCTTCAAAAGCATACTCGTCCTCGTAAAACTCGTCCTCCGCCGACGCGACGGTGCGAGGCTGCGACGTGCGGATCGTCTCCCACAGCGGCCCCTGATCGAGATACGGCGTCAGCGGGACGAACACGCTCAACCGACCGCGGTTGCTCTCGATCGGCTGGCCGGCGCGATCAAGACCGCGGGCGTCGGTGCCGCCGCGGGCGATGGGAAGGCTGCCGTGGGCGTCGTGATAATTGTGCATCGCCAGCCCGAGGTTCGCCAGGTTCACCGCGCATTGGGCCGTCCGGGCGTGCTCGCGGCTCTGCAGAATAGCCGGCAGTAATAGGGAGATCATCACCGCGAGCACCGCCAACACCACCGTCAGTTCCACCAACGTGAACCCGGACCGATCGGTCCGGCCGGCGGCGGCACGAACGGCGGGACCGACGGCGGGACGAGAGAAACCGGGCATCGCCGCAGCGTAGTCGCCTCGCGGGGCGGCCCGCGACCCCGCCGGTTCGCGACCCCCGCCGGAAAAGCGGACTGAACGGGTCTGAACCAGGGGGCGGCGGCGGACTCGCGAACACGTTAGTCTCGACACATGCGTACCCCCTCCCGTCGCCCGTTCCCCAGACTCGCCCCGCCCGCCCGGTGTGCCGCGCGGACCGTTCAATTCGGGAGCGGCCGATCTTTCGGGGGGGCCGTGGGGGCCGCAATCGTCGCGGCGTCGGCCCTGATCGGCTGCGGGGGGGAGACGACCGTCGTGGGCGGCGCCGACGGCGGGAACGCGGCGATGGCCTATCCGCCGGATGTCGCGTCGTCCGAGACCGGTTCATCGGAGACCACATCTTCGAATGGCCTGAATCGCTCGACCGACGCCCCGTCCCGGGGCGGTTTGACGGAAGGCGGTTTGACGGAAGGCGGTTTGACGGAAGGCGGTTTGACGGAAGGCGGTTTGACGGAAGGCGGGATGACGGAGACCCTGGAGCCCGGAGCGCCCCGGCCCGCAGCGCCCCGGCCGGGAGCGGGCGGTCGGCGGTCGGACGCCGCGGAGATCGCCGGGCTGCGGGCGGTTCGCAACCGGCGGGTGGCGCTCGGTTTGCCGGCGAGCCCCTCCCCGGAGACGGATCGCACCGCGACCGTGCAATTGCTCCTGCCGGAGGTTCCGCTCCCCGGGATGGCCGCCGCCGCCCGGGACGCGCTCGCCGCGGCGTTTCCCTCGAACGTGGCGCCGCAGCTGTTCGCCGGCGAAACGCCCGGCGATCCGGCGGCGGTGTGGTTGGGCGACGTAGACGACTTGGCCGCGGTCGCCTCCGCCGCGGCGTTCCTCACCCCCGCCGAACCGGTCGCCGGGCCGACGCCGGAAGACTTCGCCGTCTCCCGCACGGCGGCGGTGCGAATCGACGCCGCGGCGCTGCTCACCCAGTGGCACGCCGCCGCGGAGGCGCCGATCCCCAACGCCACGCTGGTCCTCCGCGTCTCTCCCGCCGGACCGAAGCCGAGCGACGGCGACGGCGACGGCGACCGGGACGACGACGGCGACCGCGACGAGAACCCGTTCCTGCGGTTCGATCCCGACGCGATGCCGGCGGGCGGGTCCGCGGCCGCGGCGACGCCGGAGGGCGCCGCCGAGACCGTGCGGCGGGCGTTGTTCGCCCTCGGGCCGGACGGCGATGCGAACACGCCGGACACCCGCACCCCCGGCTGGACCGTTCTCCTCATCCCCCGCTCCGACGAGCGGCCCACCGCCCCCGACGCGGACGCCAGCCCTGCGGACGGTGGATCTACGACCGCCGGTTCGCCCGCGTTCCTGGCAATCGCGGGGCCGCTGGAGGCCCCGGACGCCTGGCTGACGTCGGCCCGCAGCCGCGTGGACGGGGCGACGTTTGAGCCGCCGATCGTCAGCGGGACGCGAGTCCGTCTGCCCGGCGTGACATCGGCGACGGCGGTTCCGAACTCGAACCCGCGGCCGGCGCCGGCGGACGGGGACGCGACCGGTTGGGCGTTCGATCTGGCCGCCCGCCGCGACGCCGCCGGGGCCGGCGACGGCGCCCCGAACCCGGGTGAAACCCCGCATGACTGGGCGCTGCGGGTGATTCCCAGCGGCTCCGCCGCGGCCCGCAACCGAGCCGCCGCGTACCTTGCCGCGATCGCCCCCGCCCCGGGCTCGCCGATGCCGGCGGGGGGCGAGACGGTGCGGACCACGCTGCTCGCCGCGGTCTCCGCGGCGCCCGGCGGCGGGGATCCCGGCGGCGGAGATCCCGGCGGCGGGGCCAGCGGCGGCAGCCCGTTCCTCCGCAGCGACGACAACCCCTTCCGCCGCGCGGACGATGACGACGACGACGACCGCCCCGTCGACAATTCCTCCCCCGGCGGCGGGTCGGGGGAGACGACGATCTTCAGCGCCCTGCTGCGGTGGTCCCAGACCTCGGAGCATTACGCTGAGGCCGGCGCCGCCGTCGCCGCGTCCGGCCCCTTCACCGAGGCGACGCTGGCGGCGATCCTGGATCGCATCGCCGACGACCCGCCCGCCGCCGCCGCCCTGCCGCCGTTGGCGAAGACGCCGGCGGACGGCGATCGCCTCCTCGCCGTCCTCAAGCCCGCCGCCCCCGCCGTGCCCGGCGCCCCCGCCGTGCCCGGCGCCCCCGCCGTGCCGGGCTCCGCCGAGGTCCCCGCCGCGACGGCCGAACTCGCCGCGATGGCCTTGCTGGACGCCAAGCCGCCCGAGGTCCGCACCGCGGCGAGCGAGTTGCTGGCCGAGACCGGCGGCCTCGCCGCGGCCACCCGACTGACGGAGGCGTCGAAAGCCGAACGCGACCCCCTCCTCGCCAAGCAAATGCGAAAGGCCCGCAACGAAATCATGGAGCGGGTCCGGCAGTGACTTAACCCGACGCGGCGGCGTGCGGCGGGCATGCTGAACCAGGGTCTTAAACACGTATTGATAATTGTTGATGCTTGTTGATACTTGAGGCGCCGGGTGTGGGACCGGGACGGGGTCGCTAGGCTGCCCGGCCCGCCGATCCCGCACCGCCTGTTCCGTCCGGACGCCGCTTGATGTTCGACGCTCCCGTTCTGCTCGCCGTCGGTCCCGCCCCCGGGGCGGGGGTGTTGGCGGCGGCGGTCCTGTTCGGGTCGATCTCCGGCCTGCTGCTGGCCTGCCAGCCGGGGGTGAACGGCGTGCTGGCCGGGCTCCTCAAGCACAAATTGCACGCCTCCCTGACCAGCTTCACCGTCGGGCTGAGCTGTTCGATCCTCGCCTGCCTCGTGATCGCCAAGTCGCTGCCGAAGCCGTCGGATTACGCCGGCGCCCCCTGGTGGGCCTTCACCGGCGGGGCGATGGGGGCGTTCCTCGTCACCGCCAGCCTGATCCTCGCCCCCCGCGTGGGGGGCGGCACCTGGCTGGGCATCCTCGTGGTCTCCCAACTCACCGGCGCGGTGGTTCTGGATCACTTCGGCCTCGTCGGCTACCCCCTGCGGCCCGCCAATTGGGTGCGCATCGTGGGCGTGGCGCTGATGATCGGCGGCGTCGTGCTGGTCATCCGCGGCGGGACCCCGGACTGACGAACGACCCACGTTGAGCACGAGTTAAGCACGAGAAGATCGGCGTCGGTTGCTGCGTCCGCCTCCCCGCGGCGTCGGCGTCGGGTAGAGTGAGGAACCCCGCCCGCGAGTCTTCCCGCGGCTCCCCGCCCCCCCCGCCGCCCTGCTGCCGTGACCCGCCGCGGATCGCTGAAGACCTGGATCGCCGGCGCGCTGGGCGGCGTCGTCCTGCTGGCGGCGCTGGCCTACAGCGGGCTGTTCGCGGGGTTCGTGGGGGCGAAGGAGGACGTCTCCCAGTACGCCCCGCAGACCGTGGTGCGGGGCCCGTTCCGGGTGACGGTTCGCGAGAAAGGCGAATTGGACGCGGTCGAAAGCGTGGTGCTGTCCAACGACACCGGCGAAAGCACCACCATCGTCTCCCTGCTGCCGGCCGGCACGCTGGTCAAAGAAGGCGACCTCATCCTGCAACTGGACGCCGTCCCGGTCGAGGAAGAACTCCAGGAAGACCAGCTCAAAGTCACCCAGGCCCGGGCCGAATATGAAAAGGCCGTGCAAAACCTGGAAATCGTATTGAAGCAGAACGAATCCGACGTGGCGACCGCGGGGCTTAATAAGACGCTCGCGGGGCTGGACCTGTCCAAGTATGAGGACGGGGAGTACGAACAGGAGCGTCAGAAATTAGAGGGAGAATTGTCCGTCGCCCGGGAAACGCTGTCGCAGGCGGAGGAAGATTATGAGTTCAGCAAACGGATGGCGAAGAAGGGTTATCAGGCGCTGACCGAGGTGGAAACGAAGCGGATCGCCGTCAATCAGGCCCAGATTAACGTCGACGCCGCCCGGGAGGGGATGCGGGTGTTGGAGCAATACACCAAACCCCGCACGCTCGCGGAGCTGCGGGAGAATAAAATCGAGACCGAACGCGACCTCGAGCGCGTCAAAGCGCAAACCAAAGCCGCCCTCGCCCAGGCCCGGGCGGAACTGGAGGCGGCCCGGTTGACGCTGGAAGTCGAGGAGGCGAACTACGCACGCACGCAGCGGCAATTGGACGCCACCGATGTGATCGCCCCGCAGGCCGGGGAGGTGGTGTACGTCTCCAAGGAAAGCCGCCGCGGGGACGACCAATCCATTGAAAAGGGAGCCACGGTGTTCCCCCGCCAGGATCTCGTCAAACTGCCGGATCTGTCCCGGATTAAAGTGGACGCGAAAATCCACGAGTCCCAGATCTCCCAAATCACCGCCGGCCTGTCGGCGATCGCCCGGGTGGACGCCTACCCGGACCGGGAGTTCCGCGGCGTCGTCACCGCGGTCTCCAGCGTCCCGGTCGACGGCAGCTGGCTCCGCAGCGACCTGAAAGAATACGAGGCGACGATTGAACTGGACCCCCTGGGCCCCGACGATCCCAAGCTCAAGCCGGGGCTGACCTGCGAACTGGAAATCCTCGTCGAAAGCCGGTCCGACGTGCTGCACGCCCCCACGCAAAGCGTCGTCAGCGTCGGCGGAAAGCGGTTCGCGTTCGTACTCGCCCCCCGCGGCCCGCAGCGGCGCGAGGTGACCATCGGCGTCGCCAACGACACCGACGTCGAAATCCTCTCCGGCTTAAAGGAGGGCGAACAGGTCGTGCTCAACCCCCGCACCCACTTCGCGGCGCAACTCGACGCCCTCGAAAAACGCCTCGGGGCCGATGATCGTAGCCCCGAGGCCCCGCGGGACCCCGGCGTGACGTCGCCCGGCGACGCGGGCTCCTGACGCGATGAACCCCGCCCTCGCCGCCGAGATCGTCGACCTGCACAAGCATTATTATCTGGGCGAGATCACCGTGCACGCGCTGCGGGGCGTCTCCCTGGAGATCCCCCGCGGGGACTTTCTCGCGATCATGGGCACCAGCGGGTCCGGCAAAAGCACGATGCTGAACCTGCTGGGCGCCCTCGATCGCCCCACCGGCGGGCATTATTACCTCGGCGGGGAAGACGTGGCGCAGATGGACGACGACGCCCTCTCCGCCGCCCGCAATCGACTGATCGGGTTCATCTTTCAAAGCTATAACCTGATCCCGCAATACACCGTCCTGGAGAACGTCGAGGTTCCGCTGCACTACCGCAGCGACGCCGCCGGCGGCCGGGAGATCACCCCGCAGGACCGCTTTCGCATCGAAGCCCTCGCCGACCGCGTCGGCCTCGGCGGGCGCCTGGATCATAAGCCGTTTCAACTCTCCGGCGGCCAACAGCAGCGGGTCGCGATCGCCCGGGCGCTGGTCAACGACCCGGAAATTATTCTCGCCGACGAACCCACCGGCAACCTGGACAGCAAAACGGAGGAGGAGATCCTCCAATTATTCGACGAACTGAACGGCGAGGAGGGCCGCACCATCATCATGGTGACCCACGAACCCAACGTCGCCCGGCGCGCCAAACGCAGCATCTATATGAAAGACGGCCTCATCGCCGGCGAAGGCGTGTTCCCGGGGTGAGGACCGCCGGGGTGAGGGGGCGGCGGGGTGGGGGGACGCAGATCGACGGATCGGCGACGACTCAAAGGGGGCTGATCAGGCCGCTTGCGGCGTGACGACGCACCCCATACCGTTCGTCACGTCAGTCGTTCGTCACGTCGTTTCCAGGTCCCGCCGCCGATGCGTCGCCGCGTCCCCCGCCCCCGGCCGGCCCCGTACGTCCTCGCGGCGGTCCTGCTGGGGGCTGGCGGGATGGGCGGGTGCGGCGGGGAAGCCACGGTCGTCGTCGATCCCGCCCCCGCCGTCGATCCGCGGCCGGCGGCGCCCCGCCCGGCCCCCGTCCGGCGAACGGCCCGTCCGGAGCGGCGTGAGGAACGCCCCGCCCCCGCCGTCCCGCTGGTCGTCCGCGACGCCCCCGCCGACCGCGAACCGCTGCTCCCGGAGCCGGACCCGCTCGAACCGGAGCTGGAAGTTCCCCCCCAGCCGCCCGGCGCCCCCGTCACCGCGGCCGACGCCGGCCAGTTCATCACGGCCCTATGCGAAGGCCCCGGCGGCGTGATCTGGGTCGGGACCGAAGACCGCGGCGTCCTCCGCCACGACCCCCGCGCCCCCGCCCCCGCCCCCCAAGCCGACGGCTCGCCGTCGCCCCCCCGCTGGACCCAAGACACCGAACTGGGCGGCTCCGGCGGCGGCCTGCCGGATCCCAACTGCTACGCCCTCTGTGTCGACAAGCTCGGCCGCGTCTGGGCCGGCCGCCAGCACAGCGGCGTCAGCGTGTTCAACGGCCAGTCCTGGCAAAACTACGGCGTCCTCGACGGCCCCCTGGGCGAGCGAGTGTTTGATATCGCCGCCGACCCGGTTACCGGCGACATCTGGATCGCCAGCAGCCGCGGGCTGGCCCGGTACCACCTCGACGAGGACCGCTGGAGCTACCACACCCGCGCCGGCGTGTTCCCCCCGCCCGCCGAGGCCCCGGGCGTCCAAGCCGACGACCTGTCGTCGCCCCCGTCGCCCCTCCCCAGCGATCAGGTGGAAGCCCTCGCCTTCGCCCCCGACGGCACCCTCTACGCCGGCACCCAGTGCGACGGCCTGTCCATCGCCCGCCCCGCCGACGACTACGCCACGTGGGAAACGGTGACCGCCTCCAAAGCGGACCGCGTCGAGACCGAGCCGGTGGGCAAGGGCCTGCCCAGCGACCAGTTCAACGACGTGCTGGTGCACTCCGACGGCACGATCTACGCCGCCACCGTGCGGGGCCTGGCCCGCAGCACGGACGGCGGCGGCAGTTGGACCTACACCCGCGGCCGCGATTACGCCGACAAGGTCAAGCGCCGCTTCGGCGGCCCGCCGTCCCACTGGAAGGCGATTCCCAACCAGGACATGGCGTTCCTGCTGCCGGAGGACTACGTCACCACCTTGGCGGAGGCTCCGGACGGCAAGCTCTGGCTCGGCTTCCGTCAACACGGCCTGATAACCTTCGACCCGGCCACGAACGAGACGGAGGAGGTCCGGGCGCAGGACTCCGACCTGCCGGAGGACTTCGTGACGGCGCTGATCCCGACGACGGCCGGAGCGTGGGCCGGCACCTACGGCGGCGGGGTGGCGCGGCTGGAACCGGCGGATGTCCTGACCGCTGGTGCCGACGCGGTTCCCCCTCTCCTCACGGCGGATCAACCCGCCGGCGTTCCGTCGCACCCCGCCCCCGCGGCCCCGCCGACAGCGGACGATCTGCGGGCGTTGGCGGCGGAGTTGGAAGCCGCCCCGCGGCCTGGTGAGGGCGACGACGTGGAGCCGGCGGGGGCGTACCTCGGGCAGGACTGGCAGACGAAGGGCGACTGGTACGGCCGGTACGGCCGGTCCCGCGCGATGCTCTGTGCGATGGGGGCCCCGCTGAACTTCGAGTTGGTCCGGGACTACCGCGTCGACATCCGCGGGCACGTCGGTCCGAACCACAAGCCGGGCGAACTGCTGCGGCACTGGGTCCACAAGCTGTGGTGGGACGACCGGCGGGTGATGTACAACCCGATTCTCGGCTACCGCCGGCAGGCCAGTTGGGACGACCACGCGGAGGCCTACCCGATGTCGCACGAGGGGCCGGACGTGTGGGTGGAGTTCGAGGTCCCGGCCGGCGAGTGGGGGGTCTCGCTCTACTTTTTCAACAAGGACGGGCACCGCGGCCGCAACCGGTACCGGGACTACCTGCTGGACCTCCGCACCGCCCGCGGGTCGGACCCCGGCCTGAACCGGCCGATGCACGACTCGATCGAGCGGCTGGGCGACACGGTGGCCCGCGCCCGGGTGCGGGAGTTCTGGGGCGGGGCCTGGCACCGGTTCGCGGTCGTCGGCCCGGCCAAGTACCGCGTGAAGATCGCCTGCAACGACAGCTTTAACACGATCGTCAGCGGATTCTGCGTGGATCAGTTCCACGGCGAGCCGGACCCGAAGGGGTTGAAGCGCCTCCCGTACACCGGCGGCAACGACCCCGCCCCGCCGCCCGGGCCGCAGTTGGGCGAGGCCGCGCCGGCCGATGCCCGAGCCGCGCAGAACCTGTTCGCCGCGGCGGGCGACGTCGCTGTGATCCCCGCCGCCGACTTCCGTGGGCCGGCGTTGCGTCTGGCGTTGCGAGTCGGGCGCGACCTGGACCCCGCCCTGTTCCGCCGGTGGCGGTGGGACGCGCACGTCTGGGCGGACCCCGACCGCGCCGCCCACGACGACGTCATGGAACGAGCCTGGGCCGCCAACATCCTCGTCAATAAGCGTCGCGCGGAGTTGCGCGAGGCCGACCGCCGCAAGTTCGCCGGGAAATAGCCGCTCATGAATCGCTCACGCCTGCCTCTCGCGGCTCTCCCGGCCGTCGCCGCCTGCCTCCTGCTGGGGGGGCCGGCCGCCGCGTTCGACGGCGCCGGGGATCCGTGCCAAACCATCGAGATCGGCGTTGAGTTCGACGGATCCAACCCGGCCCCCGCCGGCGGGACGGTCACCGCCACGCTGCAGGCGGACCCGCCGACGCCGGTCGACCGGCGGGAGTGTGCGATCACGGACCTCATGTTCACCTGGGTCGGGGACGCGACGGTGAAGTGGAAGCAGACCGAGGGGGCGCAGTACGGCGACTACAGCGGCGGCGGGACTGTCACGGTGGAGCCGAACAGCGAGGACGCCGGCAAGCCCTCCGCCACGATGACCGCGTCCGGCTTCGAGCCCGGGTACTACGAGGCGACCTGCACCCTGACGGCTTCGTGGACCTTGGAGCAGACCGACGCGAGTTGCACGGGCTGTGAATGCAGCGGGTGCGAGAGCGGCGGCGGGTCCGTCGCGGTCGAATTCGTCGTCTGGGATTTGGACTCGCTTACCGTCACGGAGGCAGCCGACCCGAGCAACTCCGCCACCGATATCAGCGGTTCCGGGGCGCATCTGACAGTTTTTAGAGCGGAGGAAGATCCGGCGGAAGTGGTCCTGTCCGCAACGTACAAACCCTCCGACTTCAATCCAGGGGCCGTTGACTGGGAAGTCGAGGGAGAGATCGCTAGTCCTAATTACGGCGACTTCAACGGGACGCCTACGGTCGCACTCGATCCGCAAGGCGAGGGACAGGGCACCTTCAGGGTTTTGGCCGGTTATCGAATTCCCCAGAACGGCGGACCGGCTGTGATGGTGGTTAGGCGAGCGGTCGCCGTGGCCGTCGCGGGATACCGTGTGACGCTGAGCCGATGCCCCGAATCTTTTATTCCGGAAGGCGGCCCGTTCACCGGTAACAATATCCACCTCACGGCGCAGGTTGAAATGTCCGAAGACGCTCCTGCAGGAGCACAGATTAAAGGTCGGTTCAGGTTCCGCCTTCAGGACGTGTCGTCCGAGCCCGGCTACTGCCTCAACGCCTCCTATAGGATGGATCAGGATGAGGAACCTGATAGGACGGATCAGGATGAGGAACCTGACTTGAAGTTCGCTTCACTTCAAAACGGCTTCAATGTAGATGATGAAGGCACAACTGCCGAGACCATGCATGATCAGCATAGCAGTGCGGATGTCGAGGTCAGGTGCTTTGACTATGGTGCCTACGGAAAGATCCAGGCTTCATTCGCGAGGCGCGGAAGCGAAGACTATGAAGCGGCAAGGGTTTCCGAAACTGACGATCGAGAGACCTTGATCCCGCGTGACGACAACGGCAATCACATCGCTGACGAATATGAGTTCGACACCAGTCCGGACGGCACAAGTAGTTCCAGAGACGATAATGATTCAAGCCCGGCGGGCGTCTACCCGGGCGACGGGTTATCAAGGTACGAAGAATACCGCGGATTCTCTCTCCCTGGGCGGCACGTGAGGACGTCTCCACTGAAGAAAGATGTCTTCTACTTTAACGAAAGGAGGCGTAATGATGACACGGGGGAATTTGAAGATTCAGCACTGCCGCTCGATTACTGGAATGAGGCGAACCTGGGGGCGCCGATTCACATCCTGGGTGCGGGCGATTTCGACACGCAGGGATGGATTACCTTCAACAGTCAGACGGCCAAACTCAGGGACAGAAGACGATACGGCAGACGACTCGGAAGCAGAGAGATCCCGCAGAAAAACTCTACTTTTGGGGACTCGCTCATGCCGGCCCACCAACAAACGGCTTCAAGTGCATCGTATATAATGACGACCTGGACGGCGGCATCCGATCTGGCACCCGACTGGTCGCCACCCTTCACCCCGGCGACGGCGTAGTTCACCTCTCGTTGGCTGGTGCCGTGGCGTTCATCAGACCTCCAATCGCTCCCAGCGGCAAGGTGGTGATCGGGGGGGAAGAGATCAGATATGGTGCTTTTCAGATAAGCAACAATGGCCGAGTACTGACTCTAGGTCAATTGACCCGCGGCGCGGTGGCTGGCCTTCATGTAAAGCCTGCCGCCGTCAAGTGGCACTCCGACCCGGACGAGATCCTCAAGATCATCACGGCCCATGAGGCCGCACATCGATTGGGGCTCGGTCACGATCAAGACTTCCCCCCGCAGTTCGCAAGTGTCAGAAGCATCATGACGCAGATCGGCGCGTTTCAGACACAGTACTATCGTCAGTTCAGGAAGGACGCTGCCCCATTAGCCGGTGGAACAACGAGACTTATCAAACTGACTGTGGACGGGGCCCCATAGCGACCACTGGAGACTGCAGGAGTGCCTGCGACGGACATTTGCGACGAAAACTCTGCCAACCCACACCGGCTGAACGACATGTCCCTCTCCTTAATCTGTCTCTTGGCGACATCGCCCGTCGCAACTCAAGAAGAACCCGAGTTAAGGTCGGCGACGCTGGAATACAGTATTGAATTGGAGAAAGCCGCTTTCTCCCCGACCGAACACTTGGTACTGGTCTGTACAGTAAAGAACGTTGGCCGGCGAAGCGTCTCTGTCGACATTCCGAGCGGCAGTGCCGTCGTGGTGACGTTTTACGTCGACGGGGCTCTCGACAACGGGGGGCGGGTTCCAGTTGCGAGGCCGCCCTTCGGTGCAGGCCCCCCACTCTGGGCAGCCACCTCCATCCCGTTGGAGCCTGGCGAGAGTTATTCTTCATCATGGGCTCTCTCCGATGTGATAGGTAATGCGGAATATTTTATGGAGCCGGGGCGTTACGTCGTCTTATCTCGTTATCACCTGGCCGACCCGATCGAGCAGAGGGGGGCATGGGCTTCCGCTGTGCATTCGGAGGATCTCGGTGGCAGCGTCGCCCCCGACCTCGCCGTAGAATCGAACGAGGTCGAGTTCGTCATCAGGGAGTTCAGCGATCTTGAGAGACGGCAGTGGGAAGAATACAACGACGCGCTGCGACCGCTCCGCAGCATGGGGGAGATCGGCGGCGGCGTGCCGCAGAACCCGAACATGACCCTGGACTTGGCCGTAAAAACATTGGAAGAGTACGTCGAGCGGAACCCCGATTCAGTCGCGATTCGAAATGCCATTTACACACTCAAGGAAATCTACTCTTGGGACGAGCGAAAAGCCGATTACGTCAGGGCGAGTCGAGAGCTGCGCCGGCTCGGCCTGAGTAAGGATAAACTGGAGCGCCAGATGTTAGTTGAGGCTCAGACACTGTTTGAACTCGGCGAACTTGAGCAGGCAGTCAAACTTTGGGGGGAAACGAATACTGATTACGCCCGGTGGCGGCTGGAGGAAATCTTCTCGGAGCATCCTGATCTACGTCCGCGCGAGGAGCCCAAAGACTCTCCCGAGCCCGAGGAAATCGAGGCTCCTGCATCGTCAAGCCAGTTCTCCACGTTTTGGATTTGGGCTGCAGGGATCTTGATCGCGGGAGTGGTGATGGTGGTCTTCAGGGCTCTAAGGCAAAAATATTAGGCCAATTCTTGCCGATCTGCACGTCCCAGGCGGCGGGTGGCATGTTTCTCCGCCTGACGGACGGACGATCCGGGTGGCATGCACTCCCCGCGGCCGCGGACGGCGCCCGATCTCCCGCCGCCGTCGCCCGCCGCGGGGCGAGCATGGGGTGCGGCCCCCGACCGCCTCGCACCGCCTCGCACCGCCTCGCACCGCCTCGCACCGCCTCGCACCGCCTCGCACGGCCGCGACCCGCCCCCCATGCCCACCCGGCTCCGCCCCGCTGACGCGGCGCTCCGCCGTGAGAGCATGCCACCCGCCCGCCCGAGCTACTAAAGCCGTTTTTCGCCCTATACCTAGCGATGTGGGTCGGGGTCGACATCGTCAGGTATCGGGCCGGATCGCCCCTCTCCTCTCTTCCCTTAGAAACACGTCATGACCGCCTCTCCCGCCTCCATAGCTTTTGTTCTGAAGGCTTTAGTTGTGTCCGTCGCCGCGGCGAGCATCTTCGCCCCTAGTGCCGCGGTCGTGGCCTCTGACGTCGAACCTGCGGCGGTGTCGGATTTCAGCGGTGGGCTGATCCTCCACATCAACACGGCCGGCCCGGACGAATCGGGGCTGTTGATCGATGGGTTGGTGATCCCATGGAATCGGAAGGTGATCGCCCTTGGCCTTGACGGCGAACTTCCGCCCGCCCCGCCGCCCGAGTGGCAACCCGTCGAACGGGAGATGTATGCTCTCTTCCTCCACGTGACACGCTCTCCCTTCGTGCGGCCGGAACCGGTGCGGCCGGGGAAGGCGGAGTCAACTGTCCCGCAACTGCCTCCGCCCACACTATATGATGAGTGGGTGGAATATCTGCGGCGGGCGACGAAGGGAGAAGCCGCCTCGGAGACGGAAGTAGACGAACGGCTGGCAGATCTGGGCTTCGTACCCGTCGACCGCGTTGCTAAGTTCCGCGTGACGCGAGAAGGAGAACTGGGCGCACCGCAGTTGCACGAGTTCCTCGGCGTGGAGGAGTGGCAGGTGAAGCTCGCCCTCCCGCCGGACGTGCCGCGCGGGTATGAAAAGATCCCGCCCGCCCAGGTTAAGAAGACACTCGCGGCGATGCAGGCGTGGCTGGACCGGGAGGCGGCCGCCCAACTGCCGCCGGAGGTGCGGCGGCCGCGGGAACTGTTCCGCCGGGCCCGCCGGCTGCTCGGCCGCATCGCCTACCGCACGGAGCGGTCCGCGTGGACCCACACCGACCGGCGGGGCGACCTCGGCCCCGACGCCCCCCGCCGGCAGATCGAGCGGCTCATGGACGGGTGGGGCGAGCGGGGGCCGCTGGCCGGGTGGGTCCTGGGGCCGGCCGGACGGGTCGGACTGGACGAACCGGGGGACACGGGCGGGCCGGAGGACACGGGCGGGCCGGCCGAGGCCCCGCCGGCCCCGACCGACCCGGTCCCCGCCGCCGCGGTAGCGTACCTGCGGGCGGCGGTCGATAGCCACCCGCTGTTCGCAGACCTCGGCGCGCCGCTGAATGGCGATCGGCAGGTCGAACTGATCGACGCTCGGGAAAAGGCGGACCTGCCGGACGACGAGGCCGGCGCCCTGCGATCCCTCCGCGCCGCCCTCTGGAAAGCGGCCGACCTGCCGGGCGAAGCCCCGCCGCCCCCGAAGAACCCCCTCCCGCCGAACGTCTCCCCCGGCACGTCCGATCGGGAGTGAGCCCAGTGAGCGGCGGGTGGCATGTTTCTCCGCCTGACGGACGGACGATCCGGGTGGCATGCACTCCCCGCGGCCGCGGACGGCGCCCGATCTCCCGCCGCCGTCGCCCGCCGCGGGGCGAGCATGGGGTGCGGCCCCCGACCGCCTCGCACCGCCTCGCACCGCCTCGCACCGCCTCGCACCGCCTCGCACCGCCTCGCACGGCCGCGACCCGCCCCCCATGCCCACCCGGCTCCGCCCCGCTGACGCGGCACTCCGCCGTGAGAGCACGCCACCCGCCGGCACATCTGGTTCTCGTAGATCCGCGGAACGGCGGCTCAATTCGTTTGGCCGCGGAGGATATCAGAGGAGATGTGGAGACCTACACTCAATGTGTTCTACCCGAAGTTTGACGATGTGGCCCAGTTGTTCCCCCTGCACTTTCCGATGCATGCTCGCTTATAAGATCTGGCTCTTTCCAGCCGTCGTCATGGCGGGTTCTGCAATCTGCCAGATGCCGTCGAAAGCTGCCGAACCGCCGGAGGAACTCGTCGGGAGACGGTTCGTGGCGCCGTCGCACGGATTTACTTCAAAGCCGCCACTTGACGCTTCACTACCCTATGGTGAGGGGTATACGGCCGCGGATAGCGACGGTAGGCGATACGTCACCATGATGAGACTGCGAGGAACCCGTCCTCTGGCAAATGACGCGTCGGTTGCCTACCGTTTGACTTATCACAACCTGCCGGCCGGTGCCGTCGTGCCAATAGGCGATCGACTGTGGCAGGTGTTTGAAGCTGCACCAGGCGGCGTCGCGCGTAGTGCGCCCTGGCTATGACTGGGAGTCGACAATAAACAAACCCGAACGGCCACTGCCAGATCTGCCGGACCCGCCTGGGGACCGGTTCATGGTGCCGCATGGAGGCGGCAGCGAGATTCTCGACGGGCATATCCGGCTCTCTAAGATGAGTCAACCCGTGCGGGACGTGGAGGGCGTCTCCGCGCCAGAACCAGTAGCGACGATTTGGGCAATGCCTCCGGAACAAAATGGCGAGTATCTTCCGGGAGATATTCGCGAAGTCCGTACGGGAGATCAATTCACATATTCAGATTCTCCGCGGATCGTTCTGACCGTGACGCGAATCGTCCCGTCAAATCCAAAAATGAAGCTGATCGGCTGGATTGAATTGACCAATAATCCCGTGGATGCGGCGGGTGGCATTGGGCAGAAGCCTTAATCCCCCCTTTGAGGCAGGTGGCACGCTACTGTGCTCAGGGTGGCATGCTCTCACCGCGGCCGGCGGGTGGCCGGGGTCGGCCCGCGGGAGGCCTGCGTCCTTCGGATGACCGCGGCCGGACGACGCCGACCGTCCTGCTCCAAGGCGTCCCCCAGCCGACTCCGGCAACCGGCCGCCGCCCGCCCCGCTTCGCCCCGTGGGCGCCCCGCCGTGGGACGGCCGGTCGGCAGTTCATACCCCGAACCGCCGGTGCGGCAACGACTTCCGTCAGAACAGGTCCAGAACCCGCATCGGGTCGCGGGGACCGACCGCACGCCGCCCGCAGCGAGGCGGGCGGCGGTCGGCTCCCTCGCGGACGGGCGGCATTCGCACGCCGCGGGGATTGCCGCGTGCGATCCCCGGGGCGTGTCCGCCGCGGCTTGGGCATGCGGAGCGGTCCGCGACCGGATCCGCCGATCGGCCGGCGCCTGCTAGAATGCCCGCATGTCGCCCGCCGCCCTCGCCCGTGCCGTCGGGTTCGCTCTCAAAAGTCTGGCCCTGCACAAGCTGCGCAGCGGGCTGACCATGCTGGGCATCGTGCTGGGGGTGTGCAGCGTGATCGCGATGCTGGCGATCGGGGAGGGCGCCAGCGCCCAGGCTCAGGAACAGGTGATCGCGTTGGGAGCCACCAATGTGATCGTCCGCACCGTCAAACCGCCGCCGCAGGCGTACACCAGCGGCGGGCGGGTGATGGATTACGGGCTGACGCGGATGGACCATCGCCGGCTCGCCACGCTGCCGGCGGTCGAGCGGGCGGTGCCGATCCGCGAGGCCGCCCAGGAGATCCGCCGGCTGCAAAAGACGTTGAACGGCCGACTGGTGGGCGTCACGCCGGACTATGAGTCGCTGAACAACCTCACCGTCTCCCGCGGCCGGTTTATCGCCGATCGGGACCGGGTGGGCTCCGAAACGGTCTGCGTCCTCTCGGCCGGCGCCCGGGACGCATTGTTCGGGTTCGACGACCCGCTGGGCGACCGCGTGCGGGTCGGCGAGGTGTTTTACAAAGTCGTCGGCGTCGCCAGCCCCCGCGGCGCCACCGCGGCGGTCGGCGGCAGCCTGTCCGCCCAGGACTTCGACAAAGACGTCTATATCCCCATCGACACCTTCCAAACCCGCGTCGGCGATCTGATCGTCCAACGCACCCAGGGCGGATCGAGCTACGAACGGATCGAACTGAACCAGATCACGTTGAAGGTGGACGAAGCGAAAAACGTCGTGCCCACCGCCGAGGCGGTCCGCGAAAACCTCGCCCTGTCCCACCCGAACCGGGACTACGCCGTGGTCGTGCCGCAGGAGTTGCTCAAACAGGCGGAGCAGATTAAAGACATCTTCAACATCGTGCTCGGCAGCATCGCGGCGATTAGTTTGGTGGTCGGCGGAATCGGGATTATGAACATCATGCTGGCGACCGTGACGGAGCGCACCCGGGAGATCGGCATCCGCCGGGCGTTGGGCGCCCGGCAGGGGGACATTTTGCAGCAGTTCCTCACCGAAACGATCGTGCTGAGCGGGGCCGGCGGGATCGTGGGGATCCTGTTGGGGATGTCGACCCCGCTGGCGTTCGGCGGATTAAAATGGGTCGTGCAAACCTTCGTGCTCGATCCGCCCTCACCCGGCGACGGGGCGGGCGCCGGCGCCGGCGCCGGCGCCGGGTCGGGAGCGGGCGGCGGGGCGATGGGCGGGATGCTGACGGACCTGGAACCGCAGTTGGCCCTGTGGAGCCTGCCGGTCTCGTTCCTGATCGCGGTGGGAATCGGGGTGATCTTCGGCATCCTGCCCGCCCGCAACGCCGCCCGGCTCGACCCGATCGAAGCCCTGCGGCACGAGTGACCGAAGAAGCGCGGCACGAGTGACCGAAGCCCCGCGGCACGAGTCACCGGCGTGCGGCGTGCGGAGGGAGCGTCGGGGTCATCGGGGCGGCCCGGGTGAACCGTGCCCGCCGCGGCGGTACGGTGACCGACTCCCCGTTCCAGTCGTCCCGCCGCCGCTCCGATGTCCGCCGTTCGCACCCGGTTCGCCCCCAGCCCCACGGGCTATATGCACATCGGGGGGATGCGGACGGCGTTGTTCTGCTGGCTGCTCGCCGCCCACGCCAAGCGGGCCGGGGACGGGGGGACGTTCGTGCTGCGGGTGGACGACACCGACGCCGCCCGCAACCTGGACGCCGCCCTCGCCCCGATCCTCGACGCCTTCCGCTGGCTCGGCCTGGATTGGGACGAGGGTCCGGAGGCGGGCGGCGAATACGGCCCCTACTTTCAGTCGCAGCGCGGCGAGTACTACGAGCTCGCCCTCAAGCGATTGTTAGACGCCGGCGCCGCGTACCGCGACTTTAGCACGCCGGAGGAGGTCGCCGCGGATCGGGAGGCGGCGCAGATCAAGCAAGACGCCGTACGTCACGAACCGGCGGTCGCTGGAACTGTCTGCGAAGGAGGTCGACGGGCTGGTCGCCGCGGAGAAAAGGCATGTGGTACGGCTCAAGGTGCCCCGCGAGCGGACGATCACGGTCACGGACGCGATCCGCGGGGAGGTCAGTTGGGACGCCGCGCTGCTGCCGGACCCGGCGCTGGCCCGGGCGGACGGCAGCCCGCTGTATAACTTCGCCAGCTCGGTCGACGACGCGGCGATGAAGATCACCCACGTCGTCCGGGCCGAAGAACACCTCTCCAACGTCCCGATACAAACCCTCATTTTCGAGGCGCTGGGCGAGCCCGCCCCGACGTTCGCCCATATCCCTTTCGTCACCGCCCCGGGCACAAACCGCAAACTGTCCAAGCGGGACGTCGCCAAGTACCGGGACAACAAATCATTCCGTAAATTATTCGACAGCGCCGCCGACCGCCTGCCGAAACTCGGGCTGGAACTGGGCGACGATCTGAACCCCGTGATGGTGCGGTTCTACGAGGAGATGGGCTATCTGCCCGAGGCGATGATCAACGCCCTCGCCCGGCTTGGTTGGAGCCTGGACGACCGCACGGAGATCATGTCGCGGGACATGATTGCGGAGAACTTCACGCTGGACCGCGTCGTCAAGAACCCCGCCGGGCTGGACCCGGAAAAGCTGTTCTCCTTTCAATCCGAATGGATGAGTCGTCGACCGCGGGAGGACAAGGTGCGGGAGTGCGCCGCGATCCTGCATCGGGCCGGGTATGAGAAGGTCGACGTGGAATACGTCGGCCGCGTGGTCGACGCCCTCGCCGACCGGCTCAAGCTGTATACGGACGTGTTGGACGTGGCGTATCTATTTGAAGAGGAGGTGACGTACGACGACAAGGCGTTCAAAAAGCGGCTGGCGAAGGCCGGCGTGGCGGAGTTGCTGCGCGACTTCACCGCCGAACGACTCGAACCGTTGACGGCGGCGAACTGGACGCCGGAGCGGTTGGAGGCCGAATTGTCCAGCTTCAGCGAAGCCCGGGAGCAGGGCGTGGGCACACTGATTCACGCCTGCCGGATCGCGACCACCGGTCAACCGGTCGGCCCCGGGGTGTACGACGTGCTCGCGCTGGTCGGGCGGGAAACCTGCCTGGAACGGATCGACGCGGCGCTGGCACGAATCCCGGCGTAGCCGCGCCGGATCCCGCGCAGACCGCGGCAGACCGCGGCCGTGCGGACCGCGTCGCGACGGTCCGGGTGCTCCCCCACCCGGCGGGGGGAGACGTTCCGCTCGCCCGGCCGGTGCGGCGGTCCACAATCCGCTCGCACGTCACTCCCCGCCTCGTTCAGGAATCGTTCGATGTCCCGCTTGTCCCGCCGGACCGCCGCCGCTTCTTCCGCCGCTCTGTTGGGCGCCGCGGTCATCCTCGTCGGTTGCGACGAGGGCACGTCCGACGATCTGGACGGCGTGGACGGCCAGTTCCAGACGACCGAAACGACGCTTGACGAGATGGACCCGAACGAATTGCCCGCCGGGATGACCGGCGAAGACGAGACGTTGGGCGACACCCGCCTGAACGACTCCACCCCGGAGCAGCCCGGCGTCACGGAGTACGACGCCACCCCGCTGACGCCCCCCGGCGAAGACGACTGAGCGAGGCGCGGCGACGCCCGGCAATGCTGGGTTCTTGCCGCGGCAGTCGCCGCATCCTACCGTGAAGGCCCCTGTCCCGTGCCCGAACGGACGCCGCCGGTGTTTCGATCCGCTCCCTCCGCCCTGTTCCTCGGGGCCGCCGTCGCCGTGGCGTCGGTTCTCGCCCCCGCGGGGGCTGGTTCCCAAGCCGCGGCGGCCGCCCCGCCGAACGCCGCCACCAAAGCAGTCGTCCGCCGCGGGCTGGACTACCTCGCCCGCGTGCAAAGCCAACCCGGCTACTTCGCCGCCCAGAACGGCGGCTATCGGGCGGCGATGACGGCGCTGGCCGGCACGGCGCTGCTGGCCGAAGGCTCCACCACCACCCGCGGCCGATACGCGCCGAACGTGCGGCGGGCGGTCAATTATCTGCTGAGCATCTCCCGCCGGAACGGGTTGATCGGGTCGTCGACGGACAGCCATTACACCTACGGGCACGGGTTCAGCATGCTGTTCCTCGCCCAGGTGTACGGCGAGGAGGAGGACCGCGAACGCCGGGCCGAACTGAAGGGCGTCTTGAACCGGGCCGTGAAGTTCACGATCGCCGCCCAAACCAGCCGCGGCGGGTGGGGCTACGTCAGCGCCAAAGAGGGCAACGACTTCGACGAGGGCAGCACTTGCGTGACGCAGGTGCAGGGCCTGCGGGCCTGCCGCAACGCCGGCATCGCCGTGCCCAAAGACGTGATCGACCGGGCGAATAAATACATCCGCGAGTGCATGACCCCCGAGGGCGGCGTGCAGTACAGCATCAAGGGCGGCGGAGCCCGCCCGGCGATCAGCGGCGCCGCGATCGCCTGCCTGTTCAGCGCCGGCGAACAGGACGACCCGATGGCCAAAAAGCTGATGGCCTACTGCGAAAAGAACATCTGGCCCGCCGACGGAGCCTCCGGGGGCTACTCCGGCTACTGGCACTACAAGCACTTTTATTACGCCCAGGTGATGTACCGCGACCCGGAGCGTTGGCCCAAGTATCGGGAGTACCTCGCCGCCCAGATTCGCCCCAAACAGGTGACCGGCGGCCCCAACGAAGGCTCCTTCGCCGACGGCCAGATCGGCCCCGTCTACGTGACCGCCATCAACTGCACCATCCTGCAATTGGACAACGGCTTCCTGCCGATCTACCAGCGCTGACGCCCGCGTCCGGGAGGATGTAAGCTGAGGGGATGACGATCGACGACCTCCCCCCGATCACGCCGAACCCGGTGATCGAGGCGTTCAAGAAAGACGTCGACCGCACCCTGCTGCGGGAGAACTTGCGACGTTCGCCCGCGGAACGGTCCGCTTGCCTGCTCCAGATGGCGCGCCTGCGGGACGAGTTTCTCCAATCACGCGGCCGGACCGCCCAGCCGGTGATCGACCCGACGACACGGCGATGAGCACCGACTACGAGCGTTTACTCAACGTGCTGGCCGACGGCGGGGTGGAGCATGTCGTGATCGGCGGGATCGCGGCGAATGCGCACGGGTCCGCCCGATTTACGCAGGACGTGGACGTGGTCTATGGTCGGTCGACGGAGAACCTGGATCGACTCGTCGCAGCGCTCGTTCCGCTTAAGCCGTACCTGCGCGGCGTTCCGCCGGGACTGCCGTTTCGGTTCGATACGCCCACGTTGCAAGCGGGGCTGAACTTTACGCTGATCACGGAGGCCGGCGATCTCGACTTGTTGGGCCTGATGACCGGCGGGGGAGGATATGAGGACCTGCTGCCCCATGTCGTGCAGAAGGAAGCGTTCGGCCGGGAGCGGCCGATCCTTTCTCTGGACGCGCTCATCCGGGCGAAGCGAGCCGCGGGGCGTCCCAAAGATTTCGAGGCCGTGGCGGAATTGGAAGCGCTGGCCGAAGAATCGGCCACCCTTTAATTTGGCGACGCCCGCTCGCCCGCTGCGGAGTTACGACCTGGTCGCCGGCCTCTACGACCTCGGGGCGCACCTGTATAGCGGCGGAGCGATCGCGGCGTCGAAGCGGGCGCTGCCGGGCCGGCTCGAACCGGGGCAGCGGGCGTTGTTTCTAGGCGTCGGCACGGGGGCGGACGCGGTTTGCGCCTGCGAACGCGGGGCGATTGTGACGGCCGTCGATCGCTCCCCGCGGATGCTCCGGCGGTTGCACGCGCGACTGGGGCGTCGGGGGCTGGAGGCGGAATTAATCTGCGGCGACGCCCTCGCCCATGATCGACCGGCGTCTTACGACGCGGTCGCGGCCCATTATTTCCTCAATCTCTTCCCCCCGGAGGCGATGCGGGCGGCGCTGCGGCGGGCGGCGTCGCTGGTGCGGCCCGGCGGACTGTTGGCGATCGCCGACCTCGCCCCGCCGCGGGGCGGCGGGGGGAACCGGGCGCTCAATCACCTCTATTCCAAACCGGCGATGGCGGCGTTCCGGGCGCTGCGGCTGTGCGCTTGGCACCCCAACTACGATTACGCCGCGGAATGCCGGGCGCTGGGTCTGACGGTCGAAGCGGTCCTCCCCCACCGCATCGCCCGGCGGGGGCCGGCGCTATTCGAGACGACGCTCGTGCGTTGCGAACCGGCCGACGCCGCGAACGTCTGCGGCGGGACGCGCTAATCTTTCCGCATCTCTTCGGCGAAGCGGGCGACGGCGGCCTGAATCGCGCGCAAGCTGCGGATCAACACCGGCTGGAAGTTCTCCGGCGGGTCGTGGAACGCCTCCACGGTGCACCACATATTATCTTTGACGCGGAACACCTTCGCGGCCTTCACCGACCGCGTCACGTCGTGCGAGACGCGGACGGCCTGGGCCTTTTCCGGCAGGTCGTCCAGGCTCCAGAAGTTCGCGAAGATCAGGCGGAAGAACTCCTCGTCGTCCTCGACGGTGATGATATACGTGCCGCCCTCGTGGCGGAACACGACGTCGCCGTCGCTGTCGATCTCCGCCCGGAAGCCTTCCTCCTCCAAGACGTCCACGTACATTTCGGCGCGTTGGGCGGGGTCCATCGCGGGGGCTCTCGGGAGGGCGGCGGGTGGGGAACGGGCCGGCGGGGGGAGGGACAGGTTACGATCGAGCCGCCGCCGCGGCGACCCGCTCGGCTTCGATCACCGCCCGCGGGGGGACGGCGTGGGGCGGGGCGTCGTCCGCGGCGGGGGCGCGGAACCAGGCGAGCGTCTCCTTCGTCGGCTCCAGCAACTGACGCGTGCCCGGCGGGAAGCGTTCGGGCGCCGGACCGAACCCGGGGGCGCCGGGGCGGTCGTCCTCGGTTCCCCGCACGCCCACGACCGCGGACCGCGGGGCGAGGTGCAGGCTGGCCTGCGGGGCTTTGAACAGCCCGAACCGTCGCGGCCGGGTCGCGTCGCGGACCAGCAGCACGTCGTCGCAGGGGGGCAGGACGATCGGGGCGGCGTCGACCCACGCGCACCAGGTGCGGGCCGACGCCGGTTCGCCCGGGTCCCCTTTACGAAGGTTCGCCGGCGCCGCGGGGCGGGCCACGCGGAGCTGCACCCGCGGCACGCCCGGCCCGTCGGTCGGCATCCGTTCCCGCCAGGCGGCGCGGCGGGCGTTCCATTGGTGGGCGGCGTCCAGCGCCTCCGCGGGCAGGGCGGGGGGCGTTTGCCCGCGGCCGGCGGCGTGGCGGGCGGCCATCTCCCCGGCACGTTCCCACCCGTCGAGGAACGACGCCGGATCAAACGACCCGCCGGAGCCCGACTGCGGGTCCTCCGCGTGCAGGTTGAAGCGTTCGCAGAGTGCGGCCAGTTCGTCGGCGGCGGTGCGGGCGAAGAACCGGGGGACCAGCAGGTCGATCGCGAACGCGGCCAGCGTGGGGTCCTCCGGATTCGTGCCCCCCTCCCCGGCGCCGGGGGCGAGGTCCAGGGTGAAGGTCACCCCGGTCTCCTCGTGGCCGTAGCGGACGCCGGTCGGGGAGCCGGTCCCCGCCGGTTCGCCCAACAGATAGTGCGGACGGTCGGCGAGGTACGACCGCATGTCCGCCGCGTCGATCGTCGCGCCGCCGGGCGTCAGGAACAGGTCGTAGCTCATGCGGCCATTCTTCCCGCCGACGCCGCGGAAAACACCCCCGGGGGGCGACTGTGGAGCGGTTCCCGCTTCGCCCGACGCCCGGGTTCAAGGCTGAATCGAGAGGAACGCCCCGCGTTTGTTGCCCACCACCACGTCCGGTTGGCCGTCGCCGGTCACATCGGCGACGTGCACCTGCGTGCCCACGCCGCTGGCGTCGTCGATCAGGTGCGGGACGAACGTCGCGGCGCCGGCGGTCGCGTCGGCGGGGGGGCGCTTCAACTCGAACCAGTACAGCGCCGGGGCGCCGCCGGGATCGGCGTCCTTATCAGGGCCGTGGGCCCAGAATCGTTTGCCGGTGACGAGGTCCGTCAGCCCGTCGCCGTTGATGTCCGCCGCCGCCATCGCGTGCGGCTGGGAGAAGAGGACGGGCGTGCCGTCGGGGCCGGCGGCGGCGTTGGAGCGGTCGTCGCCCATGATCTCGTGCTTCGTCCAACCCGGCGTCCCGGCGTCGTCCCCTCCGTCGGGCGAATCGGTCTGCTCGAACCAGTCCAGGCCGTAGCCGTGGGCGTGGCGGCTGGTGACGATGTCGGCGTCGCCGTCGCCGTCCACGTCGAAGGCGAACATCTGGGCGGCCGCCCGGGCGAAGGGGTGGGGGTGAGATTCCCACAGCGGATCGCCGGTGAGGTCCTCCGGCTGGCGGAACCAGCCGTCCTTCGTCAGCAGATCGGTGCGGCCGTCGCCGTCCACGTCGCCGGCGCCCAGGCCGTGGGTGAACTTGCCGAGGTCCGCCCGCGGTTCGCTGATCGGATGGAACGTCCACGGCCTGCGCGGGTCCTCCGGCGGGGTGAAGTACCCGTACGACCCGCCGAGCTGCGCGACCAGCTCCGGGCCGTTCTCCCCAGACCCGGCGTCGCCCACCAGATGCATCAGCCCCGGCGATTCGTTGTCCACCACCGGGGCGAGCAGGTGCGTCTTCCACAGCCCGTCGGTGCGGAAATCACGGCCGCCGTCGGCCGCGGGGGCGATCCCCGGATTCTCGTGCCAGACGGTCGCCTTGCCGGGCCAGCCGAGGGAGACGACGTCCGGGAAGCCATCGCCGGTCAGGTCCGTGGCGAACGTCAAGAACTCGTCGCTGTAGCCCAGCGGCTTGACCGGCGGGCCGGCGTGGATCTGCCGACGGCGGAGCCAGTCCGGACCGAAGTACAGGATCGGCCCGATCACCAGATCGACGTGCCCGTCGCGATCGAAGTCCGCGGACGTGGCGCCCTCCGCATAGAACGTGTCCGACAGATGCAGCGTCCGCCACCCCGCGGCGGGGGCGGTCGGTTCGGGGACCGTCAGTTCGAACACGAGCGGTTCCGGGGGGCCGGCGGCGAGCGCGGCGAGCAGCAGGGCGGCGAGCGGCGGGGCGATCATCAGACGAACTCCGGGCGGGGCGAACGCACCGAGCGTAACCGGGCCCGCGGGACCTGTCCCCGCCGACCGTCGCGCGATTCGCAGCACGGCCGGCCCCCCGTTCCCGCACCGGTTCCCGCAGCGATTGGCACGCGGGGTGCAGAGCGGGGGATTGTCGGAGCGTTCGACGGGCGGTTCCCCCGGTTAGTTCACTGGGAAAACCGCCGCCGACGCTCCCGATCCGGCGGCGGGGCGTGTAAGACTCACCCCCGCCGATCCCGGCCTTTGTCGATTCGACAACCCAGTCGAACTGACGACCCGGTCGATGCGACGACCCGCACGCATCGACGACCCGCACCTTCACCCCGGCACGGACGCCGCTTGATGACCACCACCGCCCCGACCCACGCCGCTCACACCAACGGCAGCCCGAACGGCGCCGGCAGCTCCCACGGCGCCGTCTCCCAGGAGTTCGGCGAAGGCCTCGACGCCTCGGCCGGCCAGCCCGCGACGGGTCAGCCTGCGACCGGCAGTATCGCCGACGCCGTCGACCTCTGGCCTGGCGGCGGCGGTTACGGGAGCGGCGGCTACGGGAGCGGCGGCTACGGGCAGGGGCTTCCGTCCGAGCACGCCCCGCACCCGGCTTTCGCCGGTCGCCCGGGCGCCGCGGGACGGTCCGCCTCCGTCGGCTCCGTCTTCACCGCTCGCCCGCAGGCCGATCGTTCGCAGACGGAACGCCGCGACGCCCGCTCCGCCGAGACCCCGGTCGCTTCCCAAGCCGCGCACGCCGGCGCCGCCGCGGACACCTGGGACATCCGTGAAGCCTTCCTGTCGCTGGCCGCCAGCCGGCTGACCGACACCGCCCGCAACGACGCCGCCCGCGCCCACGCCTTCCTCGCCCAATACGGCTTCGAACCGGCGGACATCGAGGCGCTCCACTTCGGCCTCTTCCCCGATCCGGCGGAGGTCGAGGAGTACCTCAAACGCTGCGGCTTCGCCGAAGAGGCCGTCAAGAACAGCGGCCTGACCCGCGACCGCCGCGGCGATCGCCGCACCGATTGGGCCGGCCACCTCGTGCTGCCGATCGACGACGAAACCGGCCGCTGCGTGGATCTGGCGGTCGTCGACCCCGCCCCCGGCCCGCACCGCGTGATGCGGGTGGGGCTGGTCCGCGGCGCCGAGGCCAGCGGCGTCGTCGCTTACGGCCTGCGGAACGCCTTGCAGTTCTCCCAGGAGAAAGGGCAACGGGGCGATCGGAAGGGCACCTTGGTCCTCACCGAAGACCTGCTGGAAGCCTGCCTGTTGAACGCCCGCGGGTTCGGCCCGGTCGCGGCGATCGGCGGGGAAGGCGGCACGTTCGTCGCCCGTCGGTGGGAAGAGCTGGCCCGGCTGGGCATCGGCGCCGTCACGCTGGCCTTCCGGGAAGACGCCGGCCGCCACGACGCGGTGCGGGATTGCCTCGTCCACGCCCTCCGCGCCCGCACGGCGCCGGAGGTGTACGTGCTCGAACCGACCGGCCCCGCGGACTGCGAAACGCTTGCCGAAACCGTCCGCGTGCACGGCGTCGCCGCGGCGGAGCGTCGGTTGAGCCACCGCACGCTCGCCTTCCACGGCAAGGACTTCGGCGCCGCCCCGCGCCAGGGCGGGCTGCCCGAGTGGGCCGTCCGCGAGCCCGCCGCCCCGCCCAAACCGCAGCCGCGGTTCGTGCGGCCGGAGCCCCGGCCGGCCCGGGAACGGGTCGAACCCAAGCGGACCAGCTTGGAAGAGTTCCGCGAAAAGGTGCGGGCCGAACTGGCTCGCCTGCCGCACGGTCCGGAGCGTCGGGCCGCCGCGGAACTGTTCGCGGAGGTCGACGCCGCCCTCGCCGCCCGTCGCCACGACCGGGCCCGCGATCTGCTCGCCCGGGCCTTCGCCTTCACCCGCACGGCGCCCACCGCCGACGATCGCGGCGCCGCCCGCTATGCGTCGTACGGTGAGTCCGGGACCTGGGGCGACTCCGGGGCGGGGGAGTCCGTGACTCCCGCTGACTCCCGGTCTGACTCTCGGTCTGACTCTTCGCTGTCCGACTCCGCCGGCCGGAGTTGGTTCTCCGCCCCCGGCCGCACGGACGGCTATACGCGGGCCTGGGCGTTCGACGGCGCGGCGGACGGCTCGCGGGACGCCACGTCGCACAGCCTGTCCGCGGTGCTGGACGACCTGTGCAACGCCGGCCGCGGACCGGTGATCTGCGATCGGCTGCACGGCGAAGCCGCCGCGGCCATTCGCCCCGGGACGCTCGCCGCCCTCACCGCCGCCGACCCGGCCGCGAGCCTGGCGATGGTCTGCGATCGGGTCGCGGACGCCTTGGAACGCAGCGACCACGGTTGCCTGACGGTGATCCTGCGGGACGCCACCCCCGGGGCGTTCGTCGCCATGCTGATCGCCCACCTGACCGGCCGGCCCAGCTTCGGGAACCACGGCGGCGGGAACCACGGCGGCGGGAACGGCTTGACCGCTGGGGAGGTGGACGCCCGCCTCGCCGGCCGCGACGCCGGCCACCAGTACACCGCCAAGCCCTGGCTGGCGGACGAGGCCGCCGATCGCCTCCGCACCCACGGCGACCGCCTGCGGGTGGTGGACGCCCGGGGGGCGGCGTTCGGCGAAGTGCTGAACACCCTCACCCGGACCGGCAGCCTGCACGCGGCCGGCTCCCAAGCCGACGGCTCGCCGTCGCTCGCCGGCGGCGTGCTGTGCGACGCCGCGGACGCCGGCGAGCTGTCCCGACTGGCGGAGTTCGCCGCCGCCACCGGCTGCTGGGCCCTCGCCGCGACCGCCCCCCGCACCCCGGTGACGCACGTCGAACCGGTCTGGCACGCCGCCGACGCCCGCGGCGCCTGGCAGCCGGACGACCGCCGCCCGCCGGTCTCCGCGGAACGCACGGCCCGCGACAGCGCCCGCCTGCAAACCTTCCGCAACCTCGTCGGCGAATGGATCGCCCGCGCCGCGGCGTGAGGATTGGGCAATTGGAGTGACGTTCAAGCGAAGCCGGGCGCCGGCGCGTCCGGCTTCGCTCCTGCGCCTCGGAACGCCGTGGCCGACTCAACACGTGTGCCGCTGGCACTTCGGAGGTGGTGACGCGATGGCGCCGGAGAATCTCCTTGTTTATCCCGTGCAGCACACGCAACATGCTGGTGCCGCCCGCTGCCCGAAAAGGCTGAACCAATCTTCCAGGCCCGTGTCCTCTGATCGTATGATGGAAGAATCAGTTGACATGCCTTACCTCGACGAAAGGATGCAGTACCACTCTGCACGCCCGGCAATCCCACCGATAAATTACTCAACGCGGCGGGTCGTGGAGTTCAGCAAGGAGGTGAGTAGGAAGTGCCTTGTCTATCTGGACGCAAAGTATTGGATTGCACTCCGCAAGAGTAATGAGGGTGCGGGAGAAGGTTCTGAGACAGGCGAACTCCTGTCTCTTCTTGATAAAGGGGTGGCCGCGGGGGAGATCATCTGCCCAATGTCGATGGCAACCCTTGTGGAGCTTTTGGAGGGGCAGCAGAATCCTCGGCTCGACCAGTCGGCGAAGCTCTTAGATCGCCTGTCCCAAGGGGTCTGTGCTGTTGAGGAGCACGAACGGCTATTGTCCGAAGCCTACGACTTTTTGGGGAAGGTCGGGATCCCGATGCCGATGCCCAACCTCGCTGGTAAACTATGGACCCGCGTCGGTGCATTCCCGGCAGCGGGTCTGACGCTGGAATCTGATTGGCTGCCGGAGCCCGAGCGATTCGCCTTCTCCAATGCGTGCTACGATCTACTATGGAAAAAAGATGTGTTTGACTGCTCCGGGATGTTCTCTGAATCTAATGAGAACGATCCCGGTGGGGTAGTCGCTGCGATGAACAAGGGCAAGCAGGGGGCTGTTAAAGATCACCGCTGTTTTAACGACATCTTTCTGTCAGAGGTTAGAGGTTGCTTGGATACGCTTCGAAAGCCGCTCCTGGATCTGTGCAATGCAGCCTTTGCCGAACGCTACGGACGTCAGCCTACAGCGGATGAACTTGACGACGCGGCTCGCCTCCCGGACATGACCGACGCGATCTACGCGGGGTTCGTCCAACAACCGGACCGGATGCGGCTTCCAATCTTGGAAGCAAATGCTTTAATCCATGCTGCGCAGCGGTTGAACAGCAGGCAGACGTACAAGCCAAATGATCTTTGGGATTATCGTCATGCGGCAACTGCACTGTCCTCCTGTGACATTTTTCTCACCGAGAGGTCGCTGTCTCACATGCTCAACCAGCCGCTGCTTCAAGTGGAGGAGAGATTCGGGTGTATAGTTGTGCATAAAGTTGACGATGCGATGAGGGCTGTCTCGCAGCTTACTTCTCGAAACGTCCGTCGAACTCACTGTTAATCCAGATGTTCGCGATGCCGGGCGCCGGCGCCTCCGGCTTCGCTCCTGCGCCGAGACTGCCGTCAAGGCTGTCGCTCTAGTGTCCTGAGTTGGAAGTTTCGTTGCGCATCTTACGAGGGCGGGTAGGCTGCGGTTTTACGCAATTCGGAGCCCCAGATGCCCGGGTCCAAGCCGAAAACCGAACTGGTCGTGACCGACGCGCAGCGGGCCGAACTCACCCGGCTGGCCCGCCGCCGCAAAACGCCCCGGGGCTTGGCCCTGCGGGCGGCGATCGTGTTGGCTTGCGCCGACGAACCGTCGATCGTGGCTGCGGCCCGCCGCCTCGGCGTCTCGCGGCCGACCGCCACGCGGTGGCGGGAGCGTTTCCTCGAACACGGGCTGGACGGACTGACCGACGAGCCCAGAAGCGGAGCCCCGCGGAGGATCGGCGACGACCGCGTCGAGGAGGTCGTCAGGACGACGCTGGAGGAAACCCCGCCGAACGCGACCCACTGGAGCACGCGGAGCTTGGCGAAGCGGCTGGGTCTCAGCCAGAGCGCCGTCTCCCGGATCTGGCGGGCCTTCGGGCTGCAGCCGCACCGCAGCGAGACCTTCAAGCTCTCGACCGACCCGTACTTCGTGGAGAAGGTGCGGGACGTGGTGGGCTTATACATGAGCCCGCCGGCGAACGCCGTGGTGTTCTGCGTGGACGAGAAGAGCCAGTGTCAGGCGCTCGACCGCTCCCAGCCCGTGCTGCCGATGACGCCCGGCCGGCCGGAGCGGCGGACGCACGATTATTTCCGGCACGGGACGACCAGCCTGTTCGCGGCGTTGAACGTGAAGACCGGGGAGGTGTTCGGCCGCTGTCGGCGGCGGCACCGGGCTCAGGACTTTCTCTCGTTCCTCCGGCAGCTCGACGCCGCGACCGAACGCGACCCCGGGACGGAGATCCACTTGGTGCTCGACAACTACGCCGCGCATAAAACCGCCGCCGTGAAACGGTGGTTCGCCCGACGCCCCGAGTACCGCCTGCATTTCACCCCGACGGGGGCGAGCTGGATGAATCAGGTCGAGCGGTTCTTCGCGGAACTGACGAATAAACGGCTGCGGCGGGGCGTGTTCCGCAGCGTGCCGCAATTGGAGCGGGCGATCCGGGACTACGTCGAGGGTCATAACGCCGACGCCAAACCGTTCGTCTGGACCGCCGACGCCGATCTGATCCTTCGGCGGGTCGAAGCCGTCTGCAACGAAACTTCCAACTCAGGACACTAGTTCCTCGTGCGCAGCCCCCGCCGATGTCCGCTGTTCGTCGGCTCATCAGGAGGCCAACGGCAGACTTGCCGGGTGCCTGGGCAGGCTGAACGGCCGATGTCCCCTCCACTTGGACGCCCCAGAAGCGGCGGCGCCCGCTATATTCTCTCTCACGCTCGTATGCCGTCCGTTCTGGGGCATCCGTCCGTCGTCCCCGGGATCTGGCCGCAGTGAGGCCCGGGGGCGCTGTCGTATGAGGCGATCGTGGGAGACGGCGGTCAGGCCCCGGGGTCGGTCGTGGGGGGAACGGGCGGGACGGGCGGGGCGCGGGTGGCTTCCCGCACGACGATGCCGGGGCGGACGAAGGCGATGCCCTGGCCGCCGCGGGTGTCCACCATCACCGCTTCGAAGGCCGGTTCGCTGACCGGTTCGGCCGCGACCCATACGATCAGAAAGTTCGCCCCGCTGCCGCCGGAGGTGTCCTCCCGTTCAACGAGGAAGTCCTTGGAACCCAGCGGCCCCAACCGCAGCGGTTGTTTTAAGAACGACCGCACCTCGGCGCCGGCGGTGTCGTGATACGTCACCCGGGTGAGCACCAGGTCGTGCTCCGGATCGGTGTTGCGGGCGGACAGGGTGACGGTTAAGAGATGCGCGTCGCCCTTCTCATGATAGACGTGCGAATACGCGGGGACGTAAACCGTTTGCCCGCGGGCCGGGTTCGCCGGCACCGCCGCCGGGCCGTCCGCCCCGGCCGCTCCGTTCTCCCCCGCGTCCCCGCCCGGGTCGCGGTAGGCGAGGTTCGCCTCGACCGGGGCGAGACGATGATCCAAATACAGCGCCCCCGCCATAAACAGCCCCCCCGGGACGAGGATGCAGACCGCGATCAGCAGTTGGAAATGCCGCATGAAGGAGTCGGCGTCGCGCTCGGGTTTCTCGGCCATGGGGGCGCTGGGGTGGGAGATCGTGGGAGACGAAGCCGCGGCGGGGGAGAGTTTACCCGCCGCGGCGCCGCGTGCGCCCTCACGGATCTGCGCCCTCACGGGGCGCCGCCGCATTGGTACACTGCTCGCCCCGTCCCGCACGCCGCCCCCCGCCGTGATCGTCCCGCTCGCCGCCTGCCTGCTGGTTCTAGTTCCCGCTGCGGGGGGCGAATCCGGGACGAACGGCGACGCCCCATTGGTGGACGCCGCCGCGGCGATTGCGGCGACGGTGGATCGGCATCTGCTCGACGCCTGGACGGCCGAGGGCGTCACGCCCGCGGCGCCGGCCAGCGACGCCGCCTGGTTCCGCCGCGTGCATCTGGACCTGACCGGCCGCATCCCCACCGCCTCCGCGGTGCGGGATTTCCTGACGGCTCACCCCGACGGAGCCGACGCCGCGGCGAGGCGAACCGTGATCGACGGCCTCCTCAACGGCCCCGGCTACGTCACGCACTTCACCGCGGTCTGGCGGGACGCGCTGGTCCCGGAACTGATCCGCGATCAACAAGCCGCGTTTCAACGCCCCGGGTTCGAGGCGTGGCTGCGGAACGCCTTGATCGAGAACCGGCCGTACGACGCCTTCGCCCGAGAGTTATTAACGGCGGAGCTGGCCTCCGTCGACGCCCTGGCGACGCCCTTCGGACCGACCGCCGGCGCCGCCGGGCCGCAGGCGTTTTATACCGCGAGGGAGACGAAGCCGGAGGAACTCGCCGCGGCGACCACGCGGGCGTTTCTCGGCACGCGATTGGAGTGCGCGGAGTGCCACGATCACCCGTTCGATCATTGGAAACAGGAGGAGTTCTGGCGGTTCGCAGCGTTCTTCGGCGGGCTTGAACGGGCGGAGGTCCGCGGCGGACGGCTCGGCGAACTGCGGGAACGGACCGACGCCACGCTGCTGACCATTCCCCCCGAAGTGACGTTGAAGAACGGCGTGACGGAGGTGCCCGCGACCTACCTCGACGGCTCCGCCCCGCGGCTCGTGCCCGGGCAAAGTCCGCGGTCCGCCCTCGCCGATCGACTGGTCGCCCCGGAGAACGCACTCTTCGCCCAGGCGGCGGTCAACCGGCTGTGGGGGCATTGTTTCGGCCGGGGGATCGTGGACCCGGTCGACGACTTCGGCCAATCGAACCCGCCCGCCCATCCCGCGCTATTAAAGGAACTGGGCGAACAATTCGTCGCCTCCGGATACGACCTCAAAACGCTGCTGGCCGGCCTGACGACGAGCCGCGCGTACGGCCTGTCGTCCCAGCACGAGAGCGACCCGCCGGCGGACCTGTTCGCCCGTCTCCCGGTCAAACCGCTGCCGGCGGCGGTCTTGTATGACAGCCTCGAACGAGCGACCGGGCGGTTCACGCCGTTCGACCCGAACGGCCCCGGCCCGTTGTTCCCGGGGATGAGCGAGGACGCCCGGGCGGAGTTTTTGAACACGTTCCGGGACGACGTCGAACGCCCCGCGGACCGCCGCACGAGCATCTTGCAAGCCCTCAGTTTATTGAACGGCGGGCTGGTCGCCGACAGCGTGGACCTGCGTCGCAGCCGCACGTTCGCGGCGACGCTGTCGGCGCCGTATCTCGATCGCGACGGTCGGTTGGATGCGCTGTTCCTGGCGACGCTGTCCCGGTTCCCCACGCCGGCGGAGCGGGAATCGCTCAATGCCTACGTGCACGCCGCCGACGACGACGCGGCGGCGCTGGCGGATCTGTTCTGGACGCTGCTCAATAGTTCTGAGTTCAGTACAAACCATTAGATGGAACCGCGACCGCGAGGGAGCCGGCTCCCCGACGGTTGCGGTTCCCAAACCTCCCCCCGGCCGTTCGCCATGTCCCCGCTCTCCCGCCGCCGTGCGTTTCAAGCCTTCGCCGCCAGCGCGGCGGGGGCGTCGATGTCCGGCTGGCTGCCGGCGCTCGCCGCGGCGGCGGGCGATCAGAAGCCGCCGCGGTCGGTGATTCTATTATGGATGACCGGCGGGCCGAGCCAGCTTGATACGTTCGATCCGAAGCCGGACCACGAGAACGGCGGGGAGTTCGCCGCGATCTCCACCGCCGTCCCCGGCGTGCAGATCGCCGAACACCTGCCGGGGATCGCGCAGCGGTTGGACCGCTGCGCGATTTTACGCACGCTGTCCACGCCGGAGGGGGACCACGGCCGGGCGACGTTCCTGGCCCGCACCGGCTACCGGCCCGGCGGAGCGGTCGATTATCCCACGCTGGGAGCGTCAATTTCGAAAGAACTTCAAGCGCAGCCCGGCCGCCCGGAGAACGACCTGCCGGGGTATATCTCCGTCGCCCCGTTCCGGCTGGCGAATCCGGCGGCGTTCGGGTCGGGCTTTTTAGGACCGGAGTTCGCCCCGCTGGTGGTCGGGGAGGGCGCCGGCGGACCGGGCGGGGGCGGCGCGAACGGCGGGGGCGGGCTGACGGTGCGGAACCTCGCCCCGCCCCGCGGCGCCGGCGGGGAGCGGATGGCTCGGCGGCTCGAATTATTAGCGAACTTCGAAACCGCCTTCGCCGCGGACCGGCCGGACGCCGCGCTCGCCGGACGCCGCACCGCCTATCAAAAGGCCGTGCGGATGATGAGCGGCGCCGCCGCGGGGGCGTTCGATCTGTCCGCGGAACCCGCGGCGCTCCAAGACCGATACGGTCGCGGCCCGTTCGGGCAGGGCTGTTTATTGGCCCGGCGGCTCGTCGAACGCGGCGTGCCGTTTGTTGAAGTGAGCTTGAACGGCGTCACCGGCGGCGAAGCCTTCGCCTGGGACACGCACGCCGATAACTTCAACGCCGTCAAAGGGCTGTGCGGCGTGCTCGACCCGGCGTGGAGCACGCTGTTGGACGACCTCAAAGACCGCGGTTTAGGCGATACGTTGGTCGTTTGGATGGGCGAGTTCGGCCGCACGCCCCAGATCAATCCGCAGGGCGGGCGGGACCATTTCCCCACCGCCTGGAACGCCGTGCTGTGCGGCGGGGGCGTGGTGGGCGGATCGGTCGCCGGGGCGACAAACGCGAGCGGGATGGAGGTGACGGACCGCCCGATCAGCGCCGCCGACTTCGCCGCCACCCTCTGCCGCGCCGCGGGCGTCGACCCGTGGCGGGACAACCTGTCCAACGTCGGCCGCCCCATCCGCCTGGCGGACCCGGAGGCGACCGCGGTGGGGGAGGTGTTGGCGTGAAAACGGTCAGCCGCCCAGCGTGGTTCGTTCCTCGATCGGGAGCCCCTCGAACGCCTCCTGATAGGTCGCGGCCAGCGGGAACGTGACATAGTGGCCGGGATCAAGGAATAGCGGCATCTCGGGCACCGGGTCGCCGACGGCGAGGGGTTCCAGGTAGGCCGTCGGCGGCTCGTCGGCGAGATACGACACCGCGGTGAGCGGCTTCGCCGGATCGAGCCGGTAATCGTCGCCCAGCCGTTCGCCGATCAGCCCGTGAATGCCGTCCGGGTCGCGCGCGGTGGGCGGATAGAGATCGACCACAAGCACGTGCAATCCATGTTCGACCGCCGCGGCGACCTTGCCGACGAATCGATCGATCTCCTCCGCGGACCCTTTGTTCGCGCGGGACACCAGTTCCATCAGCCCGACGACCCGCCGGCCCGAGACGTGCCGAATGACGAGCGTGCGCTGCCGATAACGGCGGGTCGAGGCCCCGGCGAGCGTCCGGGATTGCGCCACCCGGGGCGGGGCCAAGGCGACGGCGGATGCGGCGCCGGCGTCCAGCGGCGGAGCCGAGTCCGCCGCCAGCGTGAGGACGTCCACGTTCGTCGGGCCGGAATACTGCTCCGTCAGCGCCGAGTACCCGGGCGGCATGCCGCCCCGGTTCAACGCCTTCTGAAGTTCTACGAGCCACGCATTGTGAAACGCGTGAAAGATCCCCGCCGGGACGCGGGTCCAGTCGTGGAGGTGCGTCGGGGCGGGCATCGGGTCTGTCTGCTGCGGGGGCGACGCTTAGTCTAGCGTTCCGGACGCGTCATGCGTGCGGAACGCGGGGCGACCGGCGGCTCGCACGTCTCGGTCTTCAGCACGTCTCGGTCTTTAACTCGCCGAACAAACGGGCGAAATCGGGCTTCTGATAGTGGGCGTTCAACCCGCTGGGGTTCGGCAGAACCCAGACGGTCGCCCCGCCGACGCGGCGCGCCTGCCGGCCGATCGCCGCCCTCGGCTCCGCGAACGCGGTGCGGTAGGCGGTGACGCCCAGGAACGCCACCGCCGCCACGCCGTTCGCTTCGACCTTCGCGGCAAGCTCCTCCGCTCCCTCGACAAGCTCCTCCGGAGTTAATTCGTCCGCCCGGCGGGTGGCGCGGGACGCGAGATTCGTCACCCCGCAGCCGTGGTCTAATAATTGCAGGTCCTCCGACGGATGGAACAGCCGCGGGGTGAAGCCGCCGTCGTGCAATCCCGGCCAGAAGCGGTTGCCGGGGCGGGCGAAATGCCGACCGACCGCGGCGCTGTACAGCGAAGGATTGATGCCGCAGAACAACACCCGCACGCCGGGGGCGAGCACGTCCCGCAGCGTGCCGTTCGCGGCGGCTTCGACCTGCGCTTTGCTGGGCCGGAACCTTTGGGCAGGCGGCGTCATGCGGGGACCGGCTCCGCGAGGATCGCTTTGAATCGCGTCGCGACCGCGGCGGGGCCGTGGCGGCGTCGCACGCCCGCATGTCCGACCGCCCCCAACGCCCGGCGGCGAGCCGGGTCGTCGTAGAGGTTCTCGATTCTGGTCGCCAGCGCCTCGGCGTCGCCGGGTTCGAAGAGTTCGCCGGCCGGCACGCCGGCTAATAATTCCGGAAACGCTCCGTGGGCCGGCTGCACGCAGGGCACGCCGCACGCCCAGCCCTCCAACACCGGCAACCCCTTGGGTTCGCGATAATCCGTGGGCACGCTGAGCAGGTCGAACCGTTGAAGGATCGCGACCTTCTCCGCCCGCGTCGCCGGCGATCCGGCGTATTGAAAGCCGGCGCCCCAGTCGGCGGTTCGCCTGCGAATCCCGCGAAAATAGCGTTTGTCCCGCGGACCGAGATAGCCGCCGGCCAGCAGCGTCCAATTCACCTCCGGCCGCCGTTCACGCAGCAGCGCCACGGCGTCGACGAGATGATGCAGTCCCTTCTCCGGGCAGATGCGGGCGAAATAACCGACGGTGAACGTCGTCTCGTCGATCGTCGTCTCCTCACGCGGCTCCGGCGGGCGATCGGGGTAGCCGTCGGGTTCCAATAACAACGGCAGCGTGCGGAAGCGATCGCGGGGCAGGGCGAGGGCGTCCGCCATATGGTCGGCGTAATACTCGCTGTGGGCGAGGAACCCGGTGAATCCGTATTGATCGTCGCCGGCGCGGTCGGAGATCATCGCCAGCGCGGCGCTCTGGTGCGGCTCTTGGAGCGCGTCGAGGAAAATATCGTCCCCCTGCAACGTGCACCAGACCGGGCCGTCGAACCGTTTGCGCAACTCACGCAGCGGGCCGACCAGCAGGGCGTTGCTGAACACCACCGCGTCCGGTTTAAGACGGTCCGCGATCCAGTCGACCAACTCCGCGATGCCCCGCTGCTGGGGGCCGTTCTCGCCCCGCAATAAATCGACCGTCAGCGGGCCGAGGTCCGCGGCGTCGTTGGAGACGCCCAATTTCGAACTCAGACTCAACGCCCACCGGCTGTCCAGTGCCCGCGTCAGCCAACGGGGCAGCTTGCCCCACAGCTTGGACTGATGTTCGAGATACAGATTCACCCCCCCCAGGAACACCCGCCCGCGTCCCGGGCCGAGCAACGATTCGTCCGCCGTATCGAGCGTCAGCGGGGTGTAGGTGGGGATGAGGGAGACCTCGTCGCCGGCGCCCATCAAGGCGCGGGCGAGGGCGTTGTCCTGCAAACAACTTCCGCAGAACATCCCGGCCCCGCCGGCGGTGAGAATCGCGACGTGCATCGACGAAAACCGGGAACCGGTCCGGGACGGGGTGAGTGCGGACGGGGTGAGTCCGGGGCGGGGCGGGTGGGAATCGGGGGGCGCCGCGATCATACTCGGGCGGTTCGCCCCCGCCGCCGGTTCTTCACAACCGCCTTCGCCGATGATCCCGACGACCGCCCCGCTCGCCCTGCTCGCCGCCGCGGCGCTCGCGCCCGGCGGCCCCCCGGCTGTCGGTTCCGGCGTGGGCTCCGTCGACCGACCGAACGTCGTGGTGATCCTGGCGGACGATATGGGCTACGGCGACGCGGGGGCGAACAACCCGCAGTCCAAGATCCCCACGCCGCACCTCGATCGGTTGGCCGCGCAAAGCCTGCGCTTGACGGACGCCCACAGCCCCGCGGCGTGGTGCACGCCGACGCGATATTCGCTGCTGACCGGGAAATATTCGCAGCGGGGACGCCCGTGGAAATGGGCCGGCCCGCCGCAGATTCATGCCGACACCCCCACGCTGCCGGGCGTGTTTCAAGCGGCCGGGTATCAGACCGCGATGGTGGGGAAATGGCACCTCGGCTTCGTCACCCCGGACGGCAAGCCGCTGGGGAAGAACCGGGACGTGGAACACCGCGGCGGGCCGGCGGATCGCGGGTTCGACCGCTACTTCGGGATCGACGTGAGCCTCGACGGCCCGCCGTATTATTACCTCCGCGACCGCCGCGCGGTCGTGCTGCCGACGGACGAGATCGGCGCCGGCTCCTCCCCGGCGTGGAGCAAGATTCAGGGCGACTTTTGGCGCGGCGGCGGCATCGCCCCGGGCTTCGCCCATCAAAACGTGCTGCCCGACTTCCGCAACGAAGCGGTGCGGGCGGTGACGGAACTGGCCGCGCCCGCCGCCGACGGAACCCGCGCCCCGTTCCTGCTGTATCTTGCCCTCGCCTCCCCGCACACGCCGTGGGCGGTGACGGGGAACCCGGCCGACTATGAAGGCGGGGCGGCCCTCTATGGGCAGTTCGTCAGCGAGACCGACGCCGCGATCGGCGCCGTATTGCGGTCGCTGGACGACGCCGGCGTTGCGGAGAACACGCTGGTGGTGTTCACCAGCGACAACGGCCCGGTCTGGTACGACGCGGACGAGGCGAAGTACGGCCACGCCGGCGCCGGCTTCGTGCGGGGCACGCCGCTCCGCGGGATGAAGGGGGACGCTTACGAGGGCGGCCACCGGATGCCGTTCCTCGTGCGGGGCCCGGGCGTGGCGGCGGGGATCTCGGACCACCTCACGCTGCACACGGATCTGCTGCCGACGCTGGCATCGGCCTGCGGCGTACCCGTGCCCGCCGGCGCCGCCCCGGACGCGGTCGATCAGTGGCCCGCCTGGAGCGGCGAGGCGAACGCCGCGGCGCCGCGGACCGAGGCGCTGCTGGAAGCGAGCGGCAACAAAGACTTCGTCCGCCTCGACGATGCGGAGGGGCGCTGGAAGCTGATCCCGTGGCGGGGCAGCGGCGGGTTCACCCCCCCGCGGTCCGTCAAACCGCAGCCGGGCGAGCCGGTCGGGCAGTTGTACGACCTTGCCACAGACCCGGGCGAGGCGAACAATCAGTACGCCGCCCGCCCGGAGAAGGTCGCGGACCTCACCGCCGCGCTCGAACGGATGCGCACCGCCGTCGGACCGGAACACACGCCGTCGCCCGGTCGCTGACCGATTCGCCGCGGCCCGTTGCCCGCGGCCCGTTGACCGCGGACCGAATGGCGGTGAAGCCCTGGCAAACCCGCCGCGCGCGGGGAGAATCCGGGGCCGGTCCTGCCGACGACGCCCGGCGGCGCCGACCGCGCCGGTGGTCGCGGAGGGGATCATACGGTCCGCTCCCGATTCGAGTTGCGAATGCTGAACCGCCCGGCATCGTTCCCGCGGCGTGCCGGAGGAGCCGGCGACGCCCCGCCCCCCCATCACGCCCGCCATGACTCGCCCCGGATCGCCCGCCCCGCTCCGCCCCGCACCGGTTGGGGCCGCCCCCAGGACCCGGTTCGCCCGTGCGGGGTTCGGGTTGATCGAGGGGCTGATTGTCGTCGGCCTGGTGGCTCTGCTGGCGGCGACGATTCTGCCGCAGTTCCACGCCGGCGGGGCGCGGTCGGCGGACGATCTGCTCCACGAACGCCTGCACGTGCTGCGGGGCCAGATCGAACTGTACCGCGTGCAGCACGACAACACGCTGCCGGGGGCGAACGGGCCGCTGCTCGACCAATTGACCCGCCGCACCGATCGCGACGGCCACCCCGGCGAAGGCGGCGACCACGTGTTCGGCCCGTACCTCGTCGGCGACGCCTTCCCGGAGAACCCGCTGACCGGCCGCTCCGCGGTGGCGGTGGTCGGAACCCCGTCGCCGGCAGACGCGAAGGGGGCCGACCCAGCCGCGGCAGACCGGATGACAGCCGATCCGGCGGACACGACGCACGGCTGGGTGTATGATCCCGCCACGGGCGAATTGCACGCCCAGGGGGACGCGGAACACTTCGCCTGGTGAACCCCGCCGGTGGCCGTCCCCGTTCAACTCCCGACCATTCAACACTGGACCTGCCGGTCCTGTGCGGGGTGCTGCCGCGAACATCAAATCGAGATCACGGGCGAGGAACGCGCCCGCTTGATGGACCAGGGCTGGACCGCGGCCAACACACCGGGCGGCGTGGCGCCGATCGTGCCGCTGGGGATCGGGTCGCGGTTCGTTTCCGGGAAATGGCTGCCTGATGGACTCCAGCGGCGGGCGCGGTATCGGTTGAACCACGCCGCGGACGGCGCCTGTGCGTTCCTGCGGCCGGACGGGCTGTGCGCGGTGCATAAAGAGTTCGGGGAACTGACCAAGCCGCTCGCCTGCCGGGTGTACCCCTATGCGTTGCATCCCTCGCGGAAGGGGGTGACGGTCAGCTTGCGGTTCAGTTGCCCCACGGTGACGGCGAACGCCGGGGCGGCGGTGACGGAGAACGCCGCGGAGATCCGGGCGCTCGCCCACGACGTGCTCCCGCCGGGGTTCAAGGGGGGCAAACCGCCAAAGCTGTCGCGGTCGCACACGCTGGATTGGGCGGACTTCAACCGCGTCCTCGCCGCATTGACGGCCTGTTTTGAACCGCCGTCGCTGGAGTCCGGCGGGGCGTTCGCCCCGGCGCTGCTGCGGGCGGTGTACGTCGCGTCGCTGGTCGATCGATCGGACTTCAACGCGATCCGCGGGCGACGGCTGGGGGAGTTCCTGGACCTCGTCGCCCACGCCGCCGCCGCGGAACTGCCCGAGGATCTCGAAGCGTACGACCCGCCCACACGCGCCGGCGAACTGGCCTTCCGCGGGGCGCTGGCGAAGTACGCCCACAAGGACACCGCCGCGACGGCCGGGGGCGGGGGCACGACGGCCGGGGGCGGGGCCGGCGGGGGGCTGCTGGCGGGGATCGGGCGCCGGGTGCGGCGGGTGGCGGGGGCGGCGAAGTTCGTGTCCGCGACGAGCCTCACCCCCGCGGGGCTGTGGGCGGGGCCGGCGCCGGTCGCCCGGCTCGCGGAGGACGCCGGTCCATGGCCGGCGGGAACGGACGAGTTATTCGCCCGCTACGTGCGGGTCAAGCTGGACGGGTTGGCCTGTTGCGGCCCGGCGTATGACGGCTGGCCGCTGACCGAAGGGTTCTTCGCCCTCGCCCTGACCGTGCCGCTGACGGTCACGCTGGCCCGCTGGCGGATGCTGGCGGACGATCGGGCGACGCTGACGTTGGCGGACGTGCGAACCGCTTTGCAACTCGTCGATCACCACCACGGCTACGACCCGAACACGACCGGTTCGAACCACCGCCGGGCCGTCCGCCAACTGCACGCCGCCGGCGACCTTGCCAAACTGATCGCCCGCTGCGGGCGGTGACGGCCGGCCGGTGACGGGCGGTGACGGGCGGGCGGTGACGGGCGAGCGAACCGCGTGCCCGGCGGGCGGGGACCGCCGTTGACCGGGGCGGGGGGGCGATCTATCGTCCAAGGCGCATCACGCCGATCCGTCGGTTCATGATTGCGTTCCGTGGTCTGATCGTACGTTGCCGGGTCCGCTCTCCGGTGCGTCCCCCGTCGGACCGTCCCGATCCGGGAGTCCCCCGCCGTGTCCACCGCGACCCCGGCCGCCTTCACCGCGACCGCCGACCCGTCGGCTCGCCCGACCGGGCGCCGTTCCTGGTGGGGAACGGCTCTCCTGCTGCTCGTCGGCTTCGTGCTGGGGGCCGCCGCCGTCGCGGCCGCCGGGGCCTGGTACTTCGCACAGGGAACGCCGGACTTTTACACGCGGGCCGTCGAAGCGACCCCCCCCGCGGAACGGCGGGCCCAGGCCGAGGCGTTCACCGAACGCACCGTCGAGCTGGCACGCGAAATTGAGTACAGCGACGACTGGGAGCAGACCTTCACCCAGGCCCAGGTGAACGGCTGGCTGGCCGAGGAGTTGCCCGAACGCTTTGGCGACCGCATCCCGAACGCGGTGTCCGACCCCCGCGTGGACCTCACCCGGCCGGGCCTGGTGCGATTGGGGTTCCGACTGCATCAAAAGCGGTTCGACGGCGTGGTGAGCCTCGCGGTGCGTCCGACGGTCGTCGGCCCGAATCAGGTCGCCCTGCGTGTCGAAGGGCTGATGGCCGGGCTGTTCCCGCTGGACGTGGCGACGTTCGCCCCGCAGGTGTCGAAGTACCTGGATGAATACAACGTCGCCCACGAGTGGGACCTGAAACCCGCCGCGGACGCCACGACCGGCCGGGTCGGCCCGCCGGTGCTGACGGTGACCCTCACCCGCCGCGCCGCGGGCCGGGCGGTGTTGGAAGACGTTCAGATCGAGGACAACGCCGTCCGCGTCGCCGGCAGCCGCACCCCCGCGGTGCGCCTGACCCGGCGGTAAACGAAGGCCGCACCAACCCGAAGCGTCAGCGAGGGCCGTGGTCCTCCGCGTCCGCGGCGCGGACGACCCTCGCTGACGCTTCGGGTTGGTACTGGAACAGCTTTTGAACGTGCGGGCGGGGCGCCGTCCTGTGCGTCCGACGAATCGACTCGGCAGCTTCGGACGCGGCTTGTCAGCCCGCAGCGCCAGCGAGAGGCATTGTCCTTCGGGCGCAATAAAATCACGCCCCGCCGGCGGACCCGGCGGGGCGTGCATGGTTCGAGCAGATGAATGGGGCCGCCGGTTCAGAACTCGTCGGTCACTTCGCCGCCGGCGCGGGTGCCCAGGGAGCCCCAGACGCCGTACGGGCTACGACCGCTGGTCACGTTGCCGACGCCCATGCCGGCGGTGGTGGCGTTGATGGTTTCGGAGATAAACCGCACGCTGCCGTCCACCAACGCCACCTGGATCCCGCCGCTGTGATAGCTGCCGGGCGTCTCAATGGCGTTCGAGCGGTCGTCGGTGGCGTTCGCGCAACTGGGGCCGTTGGGCGGCAGGATCGTGGTGAAGCCGGTGGCGTGCCCGCCGCCGTCATTCCATTTCGGACCCCGAGGCTTCAGCGTGCCGGCGGCGTAAACGCCGGGATTGTTCGCGTTGGTCGCGGCGGTGACGCATTCGCTGGGGGCGGAGAAGCCCGTCGCTTCCGCGAACGTGGGGGCGGTGGTCTCGAGAATGTTCCCCTGGAAGGAACGGGCGCCGTCGTCGCGGCCGATTTCGGCGAACAGCAAGGTGTTCACCGTGCCGTCGCGGGCGTCCCGCAGGCCTAAGGAATCGGCTCTCACAAACATCCCGCGGGCTTTCGTGCGGCTGGTGTCGAACACGCCGGTCCCGTTGTCGCCCCAGTTGATCGCATAGTTCGTGTCGCCCGCGAGCCGCTCCGTATTGGGGGCGCCGTCGGAGGGACACAGCAGGGAACTAATTTGCGTCCGCCACGGCGGGTACTGATTCCACCACACGTTGCCGCCCATCGGCGGCCACGGGGTGCTTTTAGCTTGGAGGGTGGTCGAGGTGGTATCGTTGCCGCCGGGGAACTCTTGGCCGAACGGCTTGCTGATCTGATTCCACAAAGCTGTCTGATCGAGAAACGGCGTCAACCCTACCAGTGCGCTGAGGCGGCCGTCGTTATGGCCGGCGGCAAATCCGGGGGTGTTGGACGTGGTTCCCCCGGAGCCCATGGGGAACGCTTTCCACTGACTGTGATAGTTATGGGCCGCTAACCCCAACTGCTTCAGGTTGTTCTGGCACTGGGCCTTGCGGGCCGCTTCGCGGGCCTGCTGGACGGCGGGCAGTAATAGGCTCACCAAGATCGCGATGATCGCGATGACCACCAGGAGCTCTATTAATGTGAACCCGGAACGGCGGACGCGGGTTGATTGAGTCATGGGAACTTCAAGTCGAAAAATGGAAGGGGAGGAGAATCACGACGCCGCGGCGAGTCGAGCGACCGCCGGCAGGAGCCGCCCCGGGGATTGAACCCCGGACGTGGCACATCGGATCGCGCTGATTCTACCACGTCCGCGACCCGCTGGCGACGGCACGGCGGTCTGATGCGTAAACTGATCCCCGACCACGTTTCGTCCGCCCCCCGCGTCTCACGTCCCGGTCCCGCCGCATGTCGCTGCCTGTCCCGTTCGCGCCCCGGCCCGCTGCTGTCTGGTCCGTCGTGCACGCTGCGGGGGATCGGGACGGCGCTGCCGCAGGGGTGGATCGATCAGGCGGACACCGCGGCACTCGCCGGCCGCACCGGGCCGCCGAGCGGGCCGGCGGGGGAGGCCGGCCGCCGCCGCATCGCCACGCTGTACCGCAAGGTCGGCGTCCGCCGCCGGCACCTCGTGCTGGTCGATCCGGACAGCGAAGGAACCGACCCGGACCGCGTCCCCTTCTACCCGCCCGGCCCCGCGGGGCCGTCGACCGGGCCGCGAATTGAACAGTACGAACGGCACGCGGGTCCGTTGGCGGTGCGAGCCGCCGCCGCGGCGCTGGCGGACGCCGGCGTGGATCCCGGCCGCGTCACGCAGTCCGTGACGGTCAGTTGCACCGGGTTCGCCGCCCCGGGCGTGGATTGCGCCTGGTCGAAGAACTTGGGCTGCCGCGATCGGTGGGGCGCACGCACGTCGGATTCATGGGCTGTCACGCGGCGCTGAACGGGCTGCGGGTCGCCGGGGCGCTGTGCGCGGCGGATCCGTCCGCGGCGGTGCTGCTGACCGCCGTCGAACTGTGCAGCCTGCACCACCAATACACCCCCGACCCACTGTCCGACGCCGGTCAGGTCATCGCCAACGCCCTATTCGCCGACGGCGCCGCCGCCGTCCTCTGCACCGGCGCCGATTTCGTCCCGGACGGCCCCGCCGGCGGTTCGGAACCCTCTTCGCCCGCCCTGCCGTACCGGCTGCTCGGCAGCGGCTCCGTGCTGTTGCCGGACACCGCCGAGGCGATGACCTGGCGGGTCGGCGATGCCGGCTTCCTGATGACGTTGGAACTGGCCGTGCCGGTCGCGATCCGACAGCACCTCGCCGGGTGGATGGACGAATGGCTGCCGCGGTACGGCCTGACCCGCAGCGACGTGGAGACCTGGGCGGTGCACCCGGGCGGCCCCGCGATTCTGGACGCCGCCGTCGACGCCCTCGCCCTCCCCGCGGACGCCCTCGACCCGTCCCGGGCGCTGTTGGCGGAGGTGGGGAACCTGTCCAGCCCGACGATCCTGTTCCTCCTCGATCGCCTGCGGGCGACCCGCGGCGCCGGCGCCGGCCCGGTGGTCGCCGTCGGCTTCGGCCCCGGCCTCACGGTCGAGGCGGCGCTGCTCGGTTGACGAGCCGTGCCGTCTGCTGCGAGCCCCAAGCGCAAGTGACGCGGGATGCGTCCCCCCTCGCTTGCGTTGCGGGCTCAGAACAAGACGCACCCGTGGGACGCGCTACCGATTCGGTTCGGGCGCCGGGTCGGGCGCTCTCGGCGCCGGGGCCGCCGGGAGGGGGGAGCCGACGTTGATGCGATCGAGAACGAGGGGGACGACCTCTTCGTTCAGCACGCCGCGGTCCAGCCCGGCCGCTCTCGCCCAGGCGGCCAGAGGAGGGGATGTGTCGACGCCGCTGGCGTAGGGGGCCTCGCCGAACCCCGCGTTCGGCGCGATCCCTTGAGGTGTCAAAGCCCCAGCCGGTGGGAAGGCGCCGGTGGGCGATCCCGGGGCCGGAGCCGCCGGGGCCGGCAGATCGATGCTGCGGGGCAGGGGGGAATACGGTGTCTCCAGCCGGGCGAGCCCCTCCGCGGCCCGGGTCGCGCGGCGGTTGTCCGTCATTTCGATCACGCGGCGATATGACTGGGCGGCTTCGACGCGGCGGCCGACGTCCACCAGCGCCTCGCCCAGCGCGAGGCGCGCGTCCACGCCGTCCGGCCGCAGGGCGACGGCGACCTGCAACGCCTCAACTTTGCGAAGCAATTCCAGCCCGTCCGTCCCCGCGAACTGCGCCCGTAACAGGCGGAGCCAGAAGTCCGTCGGGTGAGCGTCGACGGCGTGATCCAGCCAGACCGGCGCCGCGGCCCGGACCCTCTCCGCCGGATCCTCCGCGAGGAGGTGCGCGATGAGCGCCGCGGTCTCCGGCGACACCGCGGCCGGGTCGGCGGACGTGAGGATCAAATCGGTGACGCGTGCGACCTCGCCGGCCGCGAGCGCCGACCTCAGGGGGGTGGGATCGGCGGCGGCCGCAACCGCGCGGAGTTGCCGGGAGGCGACGTCGTCCCCCGCCGCCGCCGCGGCTCGCACCAGCCGTCCAGCCCGGCCAGCAGCGCCGGGGCGACGGGACTTACCGCGATCTCGCGGCCGATCAATCGCGGTTCCCCGTCGAGCGCGTTCAGTCCGTACGCCTTAAAGATGGCGTTAAATCGGTTCATCGGCTTGAACCGCTCGACGGCGAGCCGGCCTTTCGCTCCGCCGTGCCACGCATCGTCCCCTGTCCGCGGGAGGCGGGCGTCCTCCAGGTCCGCCGCGACGACCAGCGTGCGGCGCGTGTCGGCGAGCTCACGGGCGAGCTGCCGGGTGAGTGCTTGGCCGCCCTCGGCGGGGACGAGGCGCTCCCCGGTGAGGATCAGATCGACGGCGGCGGCGAAGCGGCCGGCGTCCCGCCGGGCGGCGGCCCGGTCGATGAGGCTGCGCACCTCCGCGGCGGCGCGGTCGGCGGCGATCGCCGCCCGCTCCCGGCGGTTCGCCTCCGCGGCTTCCACGGCCTTCATGCGGAGCGTCTCCGCCTGCTTGCGAGCCTGCTCCGCATCGTTCCGCTGCGCCTCCAACATCCCCGCGAGTTTGATGGACAGGGCCGATTCCTTCTGAGCCTGAGCCGCCGCAACCTTGGCCGCTTGCTCGGCCTGCTCCGCCATGAGTCGATACCGCTTCGCCTCTATTGCAACTGCGATCGACTGATTCTCCACCACCTCGGCGTGTTTTAGGGTCGCCCTCGCGGCACGGCTCCCCGCCTCCGCCCGGGCCTGCTCCATCTCCGCTGCGGTCCGGGCCTGCTCCGCCTTGGTTCGGGCACGTTCCGCGGCGAGGCGGGCGGCTTCTTCTTCCCCGCGGGCGCGGTCGGCGGTCGTCGCTGCGACTTCCGCCGCCGCCCGCTCCTGGCGAACCACGCCCAGCCGGTCCGCAGCGTCGAACCAGAGGAGGCCCGCCGCCCCCGCGACCAGCAATGCGGCGAGCGCGGCCAAGCCGACGCGGCGGCGCTTACGCTCTTCTTCGACGCGAACCTCGGCGGCGGCGCGGTCCGCCCGGGCCTGCTCCAGGCGCTCGCGGACGCTGCTCTCGTGGGCACGGACCGCGTCGGCGACCGCGACGCCGTCCTCCGGGCGGTCGGCGGGGTCCGGGCTCAGGCAGAGGCGGCACAGAGCCTTGAGCGGCTCGTCCGCGTCGCAGGCGTCCAGCCGGGCATGAGCCGCGGTCAGATCGGCCCGGGCGGCAAGCCGCAGGCTGCCGATCGCGGTCTCGGCATGGAACGGGGACCGGTCGGTGAGGATCGTGCAGAGCACGGCCCCTAAGCCGAACACGTCGCTGCGGGCGTCGACGCGGTCGATCTCGCCGCGGGCCTGCTCCGGCGGCATGTACGCCGGCGTGCCCAGGCCGGCGCCGGTCTCCGTCATCGTCGCTAACGGATCGGGGAAGGTGGAGTCCGACGCGGCCGGGCCGGTCGAATGCGCCCCGCCCCGGTCGCCCGCCGTCGCGGTCTCCGTCGTGGCGGGGGAAGGCGTGTGCACGGTGTCATCTGTCCCCGCGTCGGCTGTCCCCGCGTCGTCCGTTGCTGTGACGCCTGTCGCCGTGACGCCGGCGCCGCCGACGGTGAGATCCGCGGGGGCCGTACCGCTGGCGGGGGCGATCACCGTCGCTTCGAGGTCCGCAAAGGTGACCTGCTCCGCCGGGTCGAGCGTGCCGGGGGCCGGCTCCCGGGGGGCGATCAAAACGGTGGGATCGTCCGGGGCCACGTCGCCCGGGGCGGCTTCCGCATCCCGCTTGGTCAGGCGGGCCATGCCCCAGTCCATCACCTGCACCTCGCCGTGGTCCCCGACCATCACGTTCGACGGCTTGATATCCCGGTGAATGACGTCCGCGGCGTGGGCAAACCCGACGGCGTCGCACACCTGCCGGAACACGCCCAGCAGACGGGCCGCGTCCGGGCGGGGGGACTCGTGCAACATCTCCCGCAGGGTTTTGCCGCCGACCAACTTCATCGCGAAGAACGGCCCGCTACCCTCGACTTCGCCGCTCGCGTTGCCGGGCGCTCCGCAGGTCGGGTCGCCGCCGCGTTCGACCACCGGCGGGACGCCGGGGTGCTGCAAGCGGCCGGTTAGCAGGGCTTCGCGGACCAGCCGGGCGGCGTGATCGGGGGTGCGGCGGTCCGGCCGGAGCACCTTGACGGCAAGGTCGCGGTTCAGGTTCTCGTCCACCACCCGCCAGACCTCCCCGATGCCGCCCACGCCGACCCGCTCGATCGGCCGATACCGCTCCGGCAGCGACGGGGGGACTCCGCTGATTGGTTGTGCGCCCGCGGACCGTGCGGCGGTGCGGACGACTGCCGGGGCGATCGCGGGGCTCGGGGCGGGCATGAGGACGGCGGGCGGGACACGTGGAGGGAACCCATGGGGGCCGTGCGGACGCGCGGCCCGGGAGAGCTCGTATGCACCATACCGTCGCTCCCCCCGCGGCGAGACGGCCTCAACAGGCCGGTCGCGTCCGCCGCTCGATCCGCGGCCCCACGTGAATCTGCCAAGCCGACCGGTCGAATCGTCGGGCCGAAACGCGACGAACGGGCCGGCGGACGCTCCCCGGGGGCGGGCGTGGGCTATGCTGCGTCGGAAATCCCCCGTTCGTCCTCCCGCACCCTCGTCCGTTGGCTATGCACCCCTGGCACGACGTCTCCCCCGGCGAAAGCCTGCCGACCGCCTTTCAAACGATCGTGGAGATCCCGATGGGATCGTCGGTCAAATACGAACTCGATAAGGAGACCGGCCTGCTCCGGCTGGACCGGATGTTGTATTCCGCGGTCTATTACCCGGCGAACTACGGCTTCGTCCCGCAGACCCTCGCCGAGGACGACGACCCACTGGACGTGCTGGTGCTCTGCAAGGAAGCGGTGGACCCGCTGACGATCGTGAACAGCCGGGTGATCGGCATCATGACGATGATCGACGCCGGCAAAAAGGACCACAAGGTGATCGCCGTCGCCACCGACGACCCGGAATATAACCCCTACACCGACGCCGCGGAGCTGCCCCCGCACCGGCTGAGCATGATCCGCCGGTTCTTCCAGGATTATAAGCAGCTCGAAGGCAAAGCGGTGGAGGTGGACGAAATTCAATCCGTGGACGTGGCCAAGCCGATTATCGAGGACGCGCTGGAGCGCTACAACAAACAGCGCCGGGCCGGCTTCCACTATCACCATTAGAACAGGGTTCACGAAGCCGTCGCGGTTCGCTGCCTAGCGGCGGCGAACCGAGGCGCGACGCGTCCCTTTCGCTCCGCCGGGCGTACGAAAACGCCCCCGCCGGGAGCCCGGCGGGGGCGTGAGCAGTCAAGCCGACGACTACATCGCGGGATCAAAACTCGTCGGCGACTTCGCCGCCGGCCCGTGTGCCCAGCGCGCCCAGGTGCCGTAGGGGCTGCGGCCGGCATACACGCTGGCGTCGTTGGTGTCGTCGCCGTCCGCGAGGTTGCCAACGTCGATCGTCTCCGAGATCGACTTCACGCTGCCGTCCGTCATCACGACCTGCACGATCCCGGAATGGTAGCTGCCGGCCGTGCCGAACGTGTTGGTGTTATGGTCGGTATTCGAATCGCAGCTCGGGCCGTTCGGCGGGATGATGGTGACGAACGTCGATTCGTTCCCCCGGCCCCGATACCAAGTCCCCCCACGGTTGGTGAGGCGGTTGGCGACGCGAAGCGACTCCAGGTAGTAACCCGGGTTGTTCGGGTCGACGACCGCGGCGCTCAGGCAGGCGCCGGGGGTTTCGTAGCCGAAGTCGGCGTCGTAACCCAGGCCGCCGACGCTCTGGGCGGTCTGACCCTGAAGAGATCCGTCCTCCGTACGACCGATCTCGGCGAACAGGATCGTGTTCACCGTCCCGTCGCGGGCGTCGCGGAGTCCCAGCGGGTCGAATCGCAGAAACATCCCGCGGGCCATCTGGCGATTGTCTTTCCCGATGCCGATCGCGTTGTCGCCCCAGTTCATCGCGTAGTTCGTGTCCGCCCAAGTGCCGCCCATCGGCCCGTCGCTGGGACACATCAGCGTGGAGGGCTGATGCCGGATCGGCGGGTATTCGCTGCTGAAGGCCCCAAATGGGGCCCACGGGGTGGAGATGTCCTCCAGATTGTCGCCGTTGTACCGCCGCCCGAGCGGTTTACTAATCTGGTTCCACAGGGCCGTCTCGTCGAGGAACGGCATCAATCCCACGAAGGCGGACATGCGACCCTCGGTGTGACCGGCGCGGCGGCCGGCGGTGTTCGACTCCGTCCCGCCCTGGCCGATCGGGAAGGTCTTCCACTGGGCGTGATAGTTGTGAGCGGCGAGCCCCAACTGCTTGAGATTATTCTGACACTGACTTTTACGGGCCGCTTCCCGGGCCTGCTGAACCGCGGGGAGCAGCAGGCTCACTAAAATCGCGATAATCGCGATGACCACCAGCAGTTCGATGAGCGTGAAGCCGCCGCGGGCGGGGCGACGGGGCGACGGCGAAGTGGGGACCATGGTGAATCTCTGAATGAGCAGCGAGATGTGCGGGCCAGAACGGCCCATCGAAAGGGACGGATACGATAGTCTCTTTCCGTCGCCTTGGCAACGGCTGATCCCACACCTTGCCTGAGTCGCCGCCTCGCCGCTGCGACCGATTCGTCGCCCGGCTGATCCGTCGCCCGGCTGATCCGTCGCCCGGCCGGTCAGTCGCCGGGGGCCGCGGTCGAGGGGGCTTCGGCGGCGCCGTCGGCTTCGACGGCCCGCATGTACGCGGCGAGGAACGGGACGAGGTCGTCCTCCTTCTCGCTGCGGGCGAACAGCAGCCAACCGGGGACCGCAGCGAGCACGCCGTGCGATTCCGGCACGCCGGCGTCCGCGTCCTGATCGCCTCGTGGGGCCATGTCGAACCGCAACGTCTTCGCCCCCGGCGTCAGTTCCGGTTCGCCGAACCGGACGGCGCCGAACTTCGATTCGTCGCTGAGCAGTGCGCGGATGCGGTCGATCTCCGCGGCGTCGTTCTCCTCGCCCGGATAAATATAGAGGTCCGCCCCGCGGGCGGCGCCGACTCGGGTGTAGCGGCCGTGCTGCCCGTCGCGGGTCAGGCCGAAGGCGGCGTTGCGGGCGTTCGCGTCGCTGGTCTCCAGGTTCCAGCCGTCGAACGCCTGCGGGACGAGCACGCTGGGGGCGGCGTCGGCGGCGGGCGGCTTCCAGCCGGGGTTCAGCGAGGTCTGCGTCACGCCCTTCGCCCCTTCGGCGGCCTCGACGGTCTCCTCCACCCGCGGGTCGTCCGTTCGGAACAGCAGGACCACGACGAGACCCACGATCGCCGCCAGCCCGAGGCCCAGCAGCGCGAGGACGGTCCCGCTGAGGGCGGATTTCGTAGCCGGGGAAACGTCGTCGGTCATCGGGGCGGCGGTGGCGAGCGGGGAGGAGGCGAAAGGCGGGTGTCAACGTAGCGGGCGGGGGCGGCCGTCGGATCGGGGCGGCCCCGAATCGACGGTCGGGCGAGTGCGGCGGCGAAATCCGCGTAATCGGCAAAGTCGCGCTCCCGGTCCGGGGTGCGGACGGCCGATGAGGAAGCCGTGGCACCGCCCCCGTGGGGGTTCCCGCACCCGCCCGACCCGGAGAACCGCCGTGCCGCGTCCCCCCCGCTCCCGTCGTCGTCGCCCCGGCCGCAGCGCTGCCGCGTGGCGGGCCGCCGCGCTGCTGACCGTCGCCGGAGCGACCGCCGCCCCGGCCGCGGCGTATGACGCCCCGAATGCGCACGCCCTGATCGCCGACGCCCCGGCCCCCCGCGGAGCCCCGGTGAAGGGAGCCCCGGTGAAGGGAGCCAGGGTGCAGACCGCGGCGCCGGCGCCCACGGACGCCGCCCCCGTCGCCCCCACCGCGAACGCCGCCCCCGCCGGCCCGTTCCTGCGGCGGTTGTCGGACGCGACCGTCGCCCCGCCGCCGTCCACCACCACGGTGCCGGAGGACTGGGTCGAGCCCTTCGCCCCCGCCGCGACCCCGGCCAAGATCCCCGCCGCGACGCCCGAGCCCGCCGTCGCACCCGAACCGATCGCACCCGAACCGGCCGCGACGGTTGCCGCCGAGCTGGTGCCCCGGCCGACGGACGGTCCGCTGTTCGGCCCGCTGCCCGCGGCGCTGCGGGAGGCCGCCCCCCACCCCCCGCTGCCGCCGATCTCCGCGAAGACAGTCGCCGCCACGCCGGTCGTCGCCACGCCGGTTGAGCCGACGGCGGTTGTGCATACGCCGGCGCCGGTTGTGGTCGACGCCGCCCCGGCGTCGGATTTGAACGCCGTCAACGCGGACGGCACGCCGGTCGTGATGGTGCTGTTCGATTTCGAAACCGATGGGAAACCGGCCGCCGCCGACGCCCCGGTCCCGGTGGTCGCGGCGCTGATCGAACCGGCCGCCGTTCCGACCCCCGGCGTGGCCCCGACACCCACCGCGGTCGCGCCCCCGGCTCCCGTCGTGGCCGCCGCTCCCCCGGTCGTTGCGTCCCCCGCCGCTCCGGCCCCGGTAATCGCCGCGGCTCCCGCGGCTCCGGCCCCGGTGAACGTCGCGGCTCCCGGGGCACCGGTGGCGACGGCGGCGAGCGATTCGCCGTTCTTGGAGTTCGACCTCGAACCGCCCGCCCGTCCGGCCCCGGTGCCGCCGGCGCCGGCGGGGCGGGCGACGCTCGCCCTGATCCCCACGCCGGTCGCCCCCGCGGGACGGGCGTTCCTGGAGTTCGCCCCGCTGCGGCCCGGCGCTCGCCCGGAGGCCGGTGCGGTGCCGACGCTCTCCGCGGCGGTGCCGACGCTCTCCGCGACGGAACCGGTCGCGGCGCCCGTCGCTCCGATTCGAACCGTTCAGCCGTCGGCGGTGCGGCCGGCGAACCTGCGGACCGTCACCCCACGCCCCGCCGGGGCCGTGCGTCCGGCAAGCGCCCGGCCGGCACGCGTCGCCCCGGTGACGACGACCCCTGCGACGGCGCCCGTGCCGGCGGCGGTCGGGCCGACGGCGTTCGGGCGGTACTGTCCGGTCGCGGTGCGGGACGATCGCCGACTCACCGATGCGGACCCGCGGGTCGTGACGCAGTTCGGGGGAAAGACCTATCGGTTCGCCTCGCCGGTGGCGCGGGCGGCGTTCCTGCTGGACCCGACTCGCTATCTGCCGGTCGCGGACGGCGAGGACGTGGTGCTCGCCGCGGCGGAAGGCTTTGCGGTGCCCGGGCGGGTGGAGCACGCGGTGTTATACGGCGGACGGTTGTTCCTGTTCCGTAACGCCCGGACCCGCACGGCGTTCACGCAGGATCCGGCCAAGTGGGTGAACGCCGACGCGACCGTCGACCGCGGGGCGGCCCCCATCGCCGTCGCCGCCGATCCCCGCTGACGACCGCCGGGCGGTGCGGGCAGGATACGCCTTCGCGTTCCCCGCCCCCGGAGTCTCCCGATGCGTTTCCCCACTGCCCTGCTGATCCCTGCCGCGCTCGCCGCGACGCTGCTGTCCGCCGCCCCGCTGCTCGCCGACGACCCCGCGGACGAAAAGGAGAAGGCTCCGGATATCCGCGGCTCCTATACCATCGCGGCCGGCGAAAAGTTCGGCGAGAAAATCCCTGCGGAGCGATTGGACGACAACCGCGTCGTCATCACCGCGGACACCTTCGCGGTGGTTGATCGGGACAGCAAGAACCTCTACGCCAGCACGTACACGCTATCGCCGGCGAAGGATTTGAAGCTGAAAAAGATGGACGGCGTCTGGTTCGCCGACCTTGTCAGCAAGATCCCGAAAGAGGGCGCCGCGGCCCCGGCGTTGATTCGCGTGCGGATGAAGAAGATTAAGGACGGGGCCGAGGGCACGCCGGAGATCGCGGGGCTGGCGATCATTTATTCACTGTCCGATCGCCGGCCGGCCGGCTTCAAGACAGGTTCGAAGGACCTGATGTTCCGCTTGAAAAAGATCGCCGAGCCCGCCGGCGAGGAACAGGCGGAAGCCCCCGTCGCCCCCGCGGAGTGACGGCCTGGCAGGTCACGGCGGGACGGTTCCGAGTTGCGGCGGGGCGGCGGGGGGCGGACGATCTCCCCCCGCCCGCTCCTCCCGTCCGATCACGCCGATGCCTGTGTCGTCCCCTTCGCGTCGTTCCGCCCTCGCTGCCGGCGCCGCGTGCGTCGCCGGAGCGTTCGCCGCCCAGCCGGCCTCGGCCGCCGCTCTCCGGGACGACGACGACGTGCCGGCGAATGCGACGGCAGGCCGTTTGAACCAGTCGGTGTGCAAGTGGTGCTTTCGCGATTGGAGCCTGGAAGAGCTTTGCGGCCACGCCAAGAGCCTCGGGCTGGTCGGCGTCGACCTCATTCAACCGGGGGAGGAGTTCGAAACGCTGAAAAAGCACGGCCTCGTGTGCACGATGACCGCGTCGCACGCGCTGTCGGACGGTCTGTGCGAGCCCAAGTTTCACGACGCCTGCCTGGAATCGTTGGAAACCAGTATCAAGGCGACCGCCGCCGCCGGCTGGCGGAACGTCATCACCTTTAGCGGCAACGCCCGCGGCATCGATCCGGCGACGGGGCACGGACAACTGCGCCAAGGCCCTCGAACAGATCGTCCCGCTGGCGGAAAAGCTGAACGTGACGATCTGCATGGAGCTGCTCAACTCAAAAGTCGACCACGCGGACTACCTGTGCGACAACAGCGCCTGGGGCGTGAAGCTGGTGGACAGGGTCGCCAGCGACCGCTTCAAACTGCTGTACGATATCTATCACATGCAGATCATGGAGGGCGATCTCATTCGCACGATCAAGACGCACAGAGCCGCCTTCGGCCATTATCACACCGCCGGCAACCCGGGCCGACACGAACTCGACGGCGCCCAGGAGCTGCAATATCGCCCGATCGCCGAGGCGATCGCCGCCACCGGCTTCGACGGCTACTTCGCCCACGAGTTCATCCCCGCCGGCGACCCGCTGCGGGGACTGACCGAGGCGGTCAAGCTTTGCACGGTTTGAAGAACCGCGGACCCCGGACCCGGGCGAGCGCCGCGGCGCTCACTCCGCGAGGCTGGCCCGAATCAGTTCGCGGTCGTTGCGCCAGAAGACGCTTTGCATCGCGTACGCCGGGTGCACCCAGACGACCCGCCGGCCGCCGGCGATCTGGGTGGGCGTTAACAGGCTCGCCGTGCCGTTCACCTCGGCGCCGGCGGCGGACAGCGTGCCGCTTTTCAATTCGCCGGTCTCGACCGCGAAGTAGCACGCCCCGCCGGCGCCGACGGGGGTGGTGAAGACGTTGCCCCAGGTGGTCGCGCGGCGGAAGAACTCGCGATCCTCGGCGACCTGCCGTCCGGTCAGCGGATCGGCGGCGACGAGGACGCCGTTGCGGTCCGGGCTGAATAGCAAACCGGCCTCCCCCAGCGAGGCGGCGAACACCGGCGTGTCCATCACGCCGTTCATCCCGGTCCGCGTATCGCCCCGCCACAACACCTCCGGGGCGTCCGTCGGGTCCGCGGCGAGTTTCAACATCGCCACCGCCGTCGGATCGTGCGACATGCAGTACAACAGGTTCGCTCCGCCGGACTGGAGCAGCACGGGGTGGGCGATCGACATATTGAAACTCGGCGCGACCGGCACGCTCCAGTGGACGGCGCCGCTGGCCGGATCGACGGCGTTCACGCTTTCGGCGGTCCAGGCCAACAGCAGTTTCGTCTCGTTCACTGTATAGATCACCGGCGGGGCGTAGCCGCACTCGTCCTCCGCGGAGCACGCCTTCCAATTCAACTCGCCGGTGCGCTTGTTGATGCACAACAGCGGACCGTCCGTCGGTCCGGCGATGGTGTAGAGGTTGTCCCCGTCGATCAACGGATGCGAACTGAAGCCCCAGATCGGGACCGGCGAACCGAACTTCGCCGTCACGTTACAGCCCCACACCTTCTTGCCCGTCACGGCGTCCAGGCAGACGAGATCGCCCATCGCCCCCAGGAAATACACCCGCCCGCCGGGTCCTTCGCCCCCGTCTTGGTTCGAATCCAGTTCCACCGTCGGCGTGACCCGCGGGCCGGCGGGGTATTGGATCTTGTAAGTGACCTGCGGGGCGTACTCCCACAGCGTGGCGCCGGTGTTCGCGTCCAGGCAGCGGACGCGTTCGCGGCCGGTCAGGGCGGGGTTGGAAAATTGATTCGCCGGGGCGGCGGCGGGGTCGTCCGCCACCCAGTCCGGCACGAACACGCGTCCCCCCGCGACCGCCGGGCCGGCGTAGCCGCCGCCGACGGGCACGCGCCACAGCTCCTTCGGGGGCGTCTTCGAGAAGTCCGTCGTCACGCCGGTTTCGCGGTACACGCCGTCCCGCTGCGGGCCGAGCCACTGCGGCCAATCGTCCGCGGGCGCCGCGGACGGGGCGGCCCACGTCAGCCCCAGGAGCAAACCGAGCGGGAGAAGGAGCGAACGCACGGCGGCCTCGGGGGAGCGGGGGGCGACACGGGGATGCCCGTTGCCACGGACACCGGGGAGGGGCGGCATCATGGCCCGCGTCGCCGCGGGGGCAACCGAGTCGCACCTTGGCGAAGGCGATCCGGCGGCGTCTGTCCGATCCGGCGCCCGCCCATACAATGCCCGCCGATGACCCCGCCCGCCACGCCCGCCGATTCGCCCCCCGCCCCATCCCCCGGTCCGCCCGGCCCGCCGGTAACGGCCCCCGGCAAACGGCGGGTCGTGCGCGGCCTGCTGATCGGCGGGGCGTTGGGCGGCGCGTTCGGGGCGCTGAACCTGGCGGTGGGGGACGCGACCGGGATCGACACCGGCGTCTCCATCGAAAAGCCCGCCCCCGGCGAGCCGGAACGACCCGGGGCCGATAATTGGCACGCCCGGGCCGCCCGCTATACCGGGCGCTGCGTGCTGGGCGGCGGCCTGATCGGCCTGCTGTCCGGCGCCGCCGGCCTCGCCCGGGATCGCTTCCGCGGCGGAGCCGATTCGCCGCCCCCCGGGTTCAACTCCTAACCTTCAAGCCGCCCCGTGCCGAACTACGAATATCGCCCGTTCGACGGGTCCGAGGAGTTCTCCCCGCAGTCCGCGGACGCGGTCTTCGATCAACTCTCCGAATACCTGACGGACTTCGGCGAGGACGTGCTGGAGAACCTTGAACGGTGGGAGGAGGAGAATCCCGAACTCGTCGACGCCCTCATCAAACGCGGCCTGGTCGAAAAGGACGGCGAGGGCAAGTATCGCGTCACGCCCAAGGGCATTAAACGGGTCGAGTCGAAGGCGTTGGAGGCGCTGTTCGACGCCCGCGGCAAAGATAAGCTCGGCAAGCACGAGACCCGCCACCGCGGCGCCGGCCAAACCGTGCACGAGGAGACGAAAGCCTACGAGTACGGCGATCCGGTCTCCAATTTGAATCTGCACGAGACGATGAAGAACGCGATGGTGCGCACCGGCGGGGGCACGCCGGTGGAGATCGCGGAGGGGGACTTCGTCGTGCACGACAGCGAATATCAAACCGCCTGCGCGACCGTGGTGCTGCTCGATATGAGCGGCTCCATGAGTCGCTACGGCAAGTACGGGCAGGCGAAAAAAGTGGCGATGGCGTTGCAGGGGCTCGTCCGCGGCAAGTATCAGGGCGACTTCTTAAAGACCGTGGGCTTCTACACCTACGCCAGCCCGCTGACGGAAAAAGAACTGCTTTACAGCGCCCCCAAGCCCGTCAGTATCTTCGACCCGCAGGTGCGCTTGACGATCCCGCTGGATCGTCCGCCCGGCTTCGTGCCGGAGCACTTCACCAATATTCACGCCGGCTTGCAGTTCGCCCGCCGGATCCTGCGGAAACAGCCCGCGGCGAACCGCCAGATTATCTGCATCACCGACGGGGAGCCGACCGCCCACATCGAGGATCGCAGCATCAAACTGATCTATCCCCCCAGCCCCCGCAGCGCCGCGGCGACGTTGCAGGAGGCAAAGCGCTGCGCGAACGAGGGCATCCACATTAGTTCGTTCGCGTTGGTTGAAGACTATTTCTATCTCGGACTGGTGAACTTCGTGCAGAAAATGGCCCAGGTCACCGGCGGCGTCGCGGCGTACTGCAACGCGGACGACCTCGGCAACATGGTCGTCGAAAGCTTCCAACAGGGCCGCAAGAAAAAGCGGGCGATGTGAGGGCGGCGGCGGTGTAGAATGGGCGGCGTGTTCCGCACCCTCGCCGTCCGCTTCCACCGCCCGCCGGACGATTCGCCGCGTCCCCCGTGGCCGCGGCGGGCGTTCTCGCTTCTGCGGCGCCAAAAAAAGACGATCGGCTTTGCGGCGCTGATCATCGGCCTGCTCGGCTGGACGGCATGGCCGCACCTATCGGCTCAACTCGCCGGACTCTTGGCCGAGCGACGGGGGCATTATGTCGAGTGGCGGCATTACATCTCTGAAGATCTCCGCGGTTGGGCCCCGCTGCCGAAGGACGCGGCGGTCTGGAAGACGCCCACGAGCGTATTTATCAATTATCGCGAGGAAGACGGCCCGCCGCAGGACCCGGAAACGCTGACCGAGGCGCTGAACCGCGTCGAACGGATGCCGCGGGTGGAGCACGTGGACGTCTCCTATGCCGCGGTGAGCGTTGAGGACGCCCGGCGGTTCGTGGCGGTGCACGAGTCCGTTCTGCTCGGATTCGGCAACTGCGACTTCGCCCCGGGGGCGCTGGAGGTCGTCGTCGCCCACGGCGGATATACTTGGGTGAACCTGCTTGACTGCACGCTGCCGCCCGGCGAGCTGGCGGGGTTCTCGGGGGAGAAGGGACCGGCATCTCTCAACCTGACCGGTTCCTCCGGCGTCGGCGGCCAGTTCGAAGCGGCGGGCGATTGGTCCGCCCTATGGAGGCTGAATGCAACAGGCACCACGCTCCACGACGCCGACCTCACGGCCGTCGCGGACGGTGACGTGCGGGCGCTGCTGGCCGCGGCGGAGGAGCTGAGAGAACTCCGCCTGTCCAACACCGCCGTCACCGACGCGGCGTTTGACGAACTGCCGGAACGGACATCCCTCTTCATTCTCGAACTCGCTGACACGGAAGCCAGCGACGCCACCGTCCGCCGGCTCGCGCAAAGCTGTCCAAATCTCGAGCGGCTGGACTTGTCGAACACCGCCGTGACCGATGCCGCCCTGCCGCACCTCGCCCGGCTCACGTCGCTGACGCACCTCAGTCTGGCGGGCACGCGCGTTACGGCCGCGGCCGCCGATCCGAGCCTACCGTGGCCGGAGCGATTCGGCCTCATACTTTCCAAAGAGCTTGTGCCGGAGAAGGATCGCCCCTGGATGTCCCATCCGCTGAGCGACCGCGGCGGTACCGTGCTTTATATACCCGCGGGCGAGCCCTGACGGCCGGTTCAGTCCCCTCGATCAGCGGGCGGGCCAGGGCCGCGGCCTGCGCGTCCGTCGGACTGGTCGTCAGCCGCTCGAAGGCGTCGCCGTCGAAGCTGTAGAGAAAATATCCGGCCACGCGATCAGGTATCCGTTTCAATCCATAAATACCGCCCGCGGGCGGCGGCGTCGGCGACGGCGGGGAGCAGGCCGAGGAAGAACTGCCCGCCGACCGATTCGTCGTCCTCGTCGCCCCGGTCGTAATCTGGCAGGGCGGCGGCGTGCGGCTCGACGAGCTTGAGTTGTTCGTGCATCGCCCGCACCGCGGCGGGCGAATGGATTGTCGACATGCGGTCGTACCCGCTGTCCCGCAGTTTGCCCGGCGGCGGGCAGCGGAACCCCGCGTTGCCGAAGCCTGGTTCGCTCAGCGCCGTCGCCCCGTGTTCCTCGCAAAACTCCGCACAGTCCCAGTAGATGCTCTCGTAGTCGCACATCTGCCCGTCCAACTCCGGCAGGTGATAGAGGTTCCGCACGACCTCGTCCCATAAACCGGCCGGCCCCGGGTCGTGATCGCCGTCCGTCGGCAGATCGCCGTACCAATCCGGGGCGGCGAGGCGCGTTTTAATGAACCCCGCCAACCCCGCCGGGTCCGCCGGCCAACCGACGGCGGCGATCTCCCCGGCGTATTCCTCCAACAGCCCATCGGCCAAGGTGCGGGCTTGCTCGTCGGTCGGATTCGTCGTCACCTGCTCGAACGCGGGACCGTCGACGGAGGAGAGGAAATAACCGGCCATTGCAGATTTGAGGTGAGAGGAGTCAGGCGGCGGGACGGCTGGCGGCCCGAAACTCCGCCAGCAGTTTATACTGCGGCGCGTCGGGGGGGGCGAGCGTCGGCGGCGGGTCGAGGAGGTCCGGCATCGGCGGGGTTCTCGGGCGGGCTCGGCGGGGGTCAGGTATATTCGCCGCCGCCGATCGCGTTGAGGGCGGACCGGGCGGCGCCGGCGATCTCGCCGTCGTCGTCGGCGCTGCATCGCTCCAAGGCGACGTATGCCGCCTCGGCGTGCGACTTCAGATTTCCCAACGCCTTGGCACAGGCGATCCGCACAGTCTTCGGGCGGGAGACGTGCAACGCGGCGGCGAGGGCCGGCACCACCGGGCCGGCCGCGGCCCCCAACTCGCCCAACCGCTGCGCGGCGGCGGGGGCCTGTTCGTCGTGCTGGAGCGCGTCGGCGAGATCCCGCGGGGATGCGTCCGGACCAGGGGCGGGGGGCGAATCGGACACGGCGGGGCGGCTCTGAAGCGGGTGAGGAGACGATCGACGAACGATCGACGAACGACCGACCAGTTTACCAGAAACCGGCCCGTCAACAGAAAGGGGCCGGCTCCACCCCAAAAAGGGAAGGAGCCGGCCCCGGAGGGCTCACGTTCCGTGAGGAACGAACTATTCCTTGGTCTTCTTCGGGGCCTTCTTCATGCCCTTGGGCGGCATCAGCACGGTATCGATCACATGGATGACGCCGTTGGAGGCCTTAATGTCGGTGGCGGTCACCGTGGCGTTCTTCAGCTTGACGACGCCGTCCTTCACCTTGACCATCACCTTTTTCCCGCCGAGGGTTTCGACCTTTTTGCCGTCCAGCTTGACCACGTCCGCGGCCAGCACCTTGCCCTTGACGACGTGATACAGCAGCACGGCTTTCAGGGCTTCCTTATCCTTCAGCAGGCCGTCCAGAGCGCCTTCGGGCAGCTTGGCGAACGCGGCGTCGGTGGGGGCGAAGACGGTCAGGTCCGCGTCCTTCGCGGTGAGGGCGTCCACCAAACCGGCCTCGGTCGCGGCGGCGAGCAACGTCTTAAAATTGCCGGCGGCCTGGGCCGTCTCGACGAGGTTCTTGGTGGCCATCTCCTCGTGGTGACCGAGGGGGGCCGGGGCGACCGGAGCCGGCGTGGCGGCGGCGAACAGACCGACGCAACCGAGGGCGGCGAGGGCGGACAGGGTCTTCGGGAGCGAACGCATGGATTGGAGACCGGTGGGGGGAGCGACAGGGGCGGGTCGGTCGCGAAGTTGCGACCGACCCGTTCCCTTCATAGATCAACGCTTCCGCACGGCGACGGGTCGGAGTCGACCAATACACGCAACCCGGAACCACCCCCACCCGCTGATGCGGTCGGCGACCGGCGCTACTCCGCCGCACCCCCCGCAGCGACCTGCTCCCCGGCGGGACGCTCCGCGGCGACTTTCAAACCTGCCAACCGGGCGGCGGCGGCGTCGCGGGACGGGCCCGGGTCCTCCAATTGATTCGCCTCGTCCCGCTTCACGACGAGCGGGCCAACCGCTTTGTCCGCGGCGTCGGCGGCCTTCTTGGCGTCGTCCAACTCTTTGGAGAGCCGCTTCTCGGCAGCCTCCGCGGCGGCGAGTTCCGCGGCCAATCTGTCCGCGTTCGTCCGAGCGTCTTTGACCGCGGCATCCGCCATGCCGACAGCTTTCTTCGCGGCGTCGGCGGTTTGCCTGGCGTCTTCCAACGCTTTCCGGGCCTCGGCGATCGCCTTCTTCTTGGCCTCGGCGATCGCCTCCCTGTCATCACCCTTCTCATCGGACGCATCCGCCGCGGCGAGGGCGGCTTCTGCCTTCTTCAACGCCTCGGCGGCTTTGGCGGCGGCCTCGGCGGCTTTCTTCGCCTGATCCTCAGCCTGACCGAGCGCCTTCTTCGCCCCGCCGACCTCACCGGGCAACCGCTTGCGGTCGGCGGTCGTTTTGTCCCGCTGCGAGGTGAGGGAGCGAACCGAGGCGGCGGTCTCGTCACGTCGCGTCTCCGCCTTCTTGAGAGCTTCGGCGGCGGCGGCCTTCTGCTTGGCGACGACGGCGGCGGCGGCGGTCAGTTCCTTCACCTGAATCTCGGCGGCGGCGATTCGCTCCGAAAGAGGCGCCGCGACGGGGGACAGCGTCGAGACCAACTCCTTCGCCCCGCCGTCATACGTCGCCACCACGCCGGTCCAGTCGCCGACGAACACCCGCGACGCCGGCTTGCCGTCCTTGTCCTGGAACGCTTCGTCGACCACCGCAACGGACAGGGCGTAATCCGGCCGGGGGTCGAACCCGCCCAGTCGCTTGCCGTTGGCGTCCCAGCGGGACGTTTCGCCCTTCCGGCCGACGGTGAAGAAGGTGCCGTCCGCGGCGAACGCGGCCCCCTCGGCTCCGCCGGACTTGACGTCGATTTTCCGCACCAGCGCCCCGTCCTCGGGATTCCAGAGGTGGACCGTGTCGTCCAGGCTGGCGCTGGCCAGCAGGTTCGAATCAGCCCGCCAACTGAGCTCGGTGACGGCGTCCTTATGTCCTCGCAGGTCGGCGTAGAGCAGGCCGCTGGCCGCTTCCCACAGGCTGAGATTCCCGCCGCGATCGCCGACCGCCAGCAGCACGCCGTCCGGGCTGAACGCCACGGACAACACCCAGTCCGTCGGCTTTTCGACGGTGTAGACCAACTCGCCGGTCGCCGACGGAGTACACCTTCGCCCGCTTCGCGGTGGTGCCGATCGCCACCAGCGATTGGTCCGGGGAGAGGTCCGCGGAGAGCACGGAGTCCGGCTCCTCGCCAATCTCCGCGACCCGGGCGCCGGTGGTCACGTCCCACACCACGGCGAGCCCGCGGTAGGCCCCGCGGCCGCCGCCGGCGATCAGCAAGCGGCCGTTCGTGCTGAACTTCAGCGACTCCGCCCGGCCTTCGGGAAAGGGCAGCACGCCCCAGGGTTGCAGCGATTCCGCGTGGAACAGCGTGATCTGCCCATCTCCGCCGACCGCCAGCAGCGGCGCCCACGGACTGGCGGCCATCGCGACCACGGCGTCCGCCCGGTCGCCGTGGGCGCCCCGTTGGAGCGTCACCGGTTCGACGGACAGCGGCTGCGGTTTGTCTTTCCCATAGGACGCCGCGTCGTACGGGTTCGGCGGCATCGCCGGCGGGCCGTCGGGCCGCCCGATCGGGGCGGCGCCCAGCGAGAGGTCCTCCTTGGGTTTGAGCTTCACCTTGGAACCGGAGTTCTCGCGGGCGCCGGTGTCGATCCACTTTCGCAGCGTGGCGAGGTCGGCCGCCGCCATCTTCGCCCCGTTGGGGGGCATCTTCGGCTCCGCCTCGTGCGCGGCGAGCATGTAGAGATAGCTGAACTCCCCGTCGCCGGGGTCGATCACCTCGCCGCTGCCGCCGCCCTGCATCAAGGCGGCGAACTGCACGAGGTTTAAACCGCCCTCCTGCTTGTCCGCGTTATGACAGCCCGCACAATTCGCCCGCAGAATGGGCAGCACGTGCTCGTCATAGGTGAGCGGTTTCTCCTTCTCCTCCGCCGCGCCCAGCGGGGCGACCAGCGGGGCCACGCCCGTCAGAGCGAGCACGGGGGCGAGCAGAACGGCGGGAGCGAAGCGGAGCGTCATGGGCGAACGATCGGGGGCCATGCAGGAAGGAGTCTCAAACCGTAACGCCGAGGGCCGAACGGCCCCCGGCGATACGTGACGACGTCCGAGGGAACGGGCGTCCGGGTTGTTGACGAACTTGATGAAATCAGTGGTTGAACAGGAACTCGCGGCTGTTCAGCACCGCCCAGAAGTAATCTTCCAGGATCTGCTGCGGGTCGGCGCCCTCTTCGGCGAGGGCCTCCTTGAGCGCGGCCTGCTCCGCCTCGGTCGGTTCGCGAGACAGGCTGCGGGCGGTGATCTCCGCCAGCGCCGCGGCGGGCTCCAGCGGCGCCACGTCCTCCGCTCCGTCCTTGCCCTTCACCCCGGCCAGCAGCGTCGCGACCACCTTTCCGCCCTCCACCTTCCGGTGCACGGTCTCGCCGTTGAGCAGGTGCAGCGCTTGCGAGAGGTTCGGCTCGGTCCGCACCTCGCAGCTGCACACGGTCTCCCGTTTGGCGCGGCCGAAGGTTTCCAGGAAGTACGTGCTGGTGTTCGAGGTGGGGATCTCCACCGCCCGGGCGCCCCGCGGCAGGCCGCTGAACTTCTCGGAGGCGGCGGTGCCGGTCACGGCGTTGATGCTGTCCAACAGCACCTCGGCCCGGATCCGGCGCAGCTTCGCATGGGCGAAGTGGGATTCGTCCGCGAGGTTCGTCGCGTTCGTCCGGGTCGCCAGTTGGTAGGTCCGACTGGTGCAGATGTCCCGGACCAGCCCCTTCAGGTCGTAGCCGCTGGCGACGAACTTCTCCGCCAGCGCGTCCAGCAGGGCCTCGTTGGCGGGCGGATTGGAGACCCGCACGTCGTCCACCGGCTCCACGATTCCGCGGCCGGTCAGGTGCGACCAGACCAGGTTCACGATGTTCCGGGCGAAGTACGGGTTCTCCTCGGAGGTGAGCCATTCGGCGACCACCTCGCGGCGATCGCGTCCTTTGAAGCGTTCGTCAGACTTGAAGTCCGGCGTTTCGCCGCCGAGGAACTTCGGCTGGACCTCCTTGTCGGTCACCGGGTGCTTCACGGACCCGCCGCCGCGGTTGTAAACGATCCGTTCGCGGGGGTCGTCGGAGTTTTTCGTGGCGACCTGGGAGAAGAACGAGGCGAACCCGTAGTAGTCGTTCATCGTCCAGCGGTCGAACGGATGGTTGTGGCACTGGGCGCACTGAATCCGCATCCCCATGAACACCTGGGCGACGTTCTCCGCGGTTTTGAGGGTGTCGCGTTCGGTGCGGTAATAGTTCGTGGCGGGGGTGTCGAACGTCCCGCCGCTGCTGGACAGCAGATCGCGAACCATCTCGTCCACCGGCACGTTGCCGTCGATCTGCTCTTTGAGCCAACGGTGATACAGCACCGCTTCCTTGCCGGTCAGGGAGTCGTTCGCCTGCCGGATCTGGAGCAGTTCGGACCACTTCATCACCCAGATATCCGCGAACGCCGGCTTTTTGAGCAGCGAATCGACCAGCGCCGCCCGCTTGGAGGGGTCGGTGTTGGCGACGAAGTCCCGGGTGACGTCCGCGGGCGGGACCACGCCGATCAGATCCAGATACGCCCGGCGGACGAACTCCGCGTCGGTGCAGACCTCGCTGGGGGCGATCCGCAGCGTGGCCAGCTTGCTATACACCGCTTCGTCGACGTAGTTCGTCGGCTCCAGGTCCGGCCATTGAAAGTCCACGTGCTTCGGCAGCACGACCACGGGCACGCCGACGGTGTGCACGTCGAACCGGGCGGAGATAAACGCCTCCGCCCCGCCGGTGCCGGAGACCGCGCCGGCGGTGACGGCGCCGGCGCTGCCGGCCTCCGTGGAGATCGCCGCGGCGGTCGGATCGTCGGTGTTGAAGGCGACCAGGTGGGTCACGTCGCGGTCGGTGCCGTCGGCGTAGGTGGCGCGGGCGACCATCCGCTGCGTCGCCCCCTCGCCGGACAGCACGAACGACGGCGGGAACAGTTCCAGCGCCACGCACGCCGGCGGGCCGGTCTCGCCCTCGGCCCAGCTCTTTTCGTCCCCGTCGTCGACGGCGCCGGCGGCGATCCAATCGAGGATCAGGTCGCCGTACTCGCTGCCCGGATCAAAGCGCTTGCCGCCGGTGTGGGAGACGGCCCCCACGCTCTTTTCGTACAGCAAGCTGCGTTCGGGCACGCCGAGGTTCAACCGCCGGCCGCTCTGTTCGCGGGTCAGGCGGAAGTGGTCGCCGGCCGGATCGAAGCCGAACAGGCTCAGGCGGAACCCGTCCTTACCGCGGGCCGCCCCGTGGCAGGAGCCCATGTTGCACCCGGTGCGGGCGAACACCGGCATCACGTCGTTGCGGAAGCCGACCGGCGGGGTGACCGCCGAGTCCACCACCGTCAGCGAAACCTTCACGGACTGCTTTTCATGGGAGACCGTCACCGTGGTGACGCCGTCCGCCCGCGGATGGAACGTCACGCCGCCGTCCGCGGCGACGATGCGTTTCGCGAACCGATCGTCGGCCGCTTGGAACGTCGCCTCGGCGGTCACGTCCCGGGTGGTGCCGTCGGACAGCGTCAGCACCGCGATCACGCTCTGGCGATCGCGGGTCGTGGAGAGGTGCACCTCGGGCGGGTACACGTCCAGACGTTCCGCAGTGGGGGCGGCGTCCGCCCCGGCATCTGCGGCGGGGCCGTTAGGCGCCGGGCCGATCGTGAGGAGGGCGGCGGCGAAGAGCAGGGGGGTCATCGGTTGGTGTCTCCGTCAGCGGAGTCGGCGGTGTCGGTCGGCAGGCCGGCGGCCTCGCGGCGGAGGCGTTCGAGCCGGCTCAGCGGCTTGGGTTTGGCGGGCGCCTTCACCACTTTGGCGTCGGCGTCGGTCTTCTAGGTTTGGGGGCCGGCTCCGTTTTGGGAGCCGGCGGCGCGTCGTCGACCCGCAGATCGGTGGTGCCCGCGGTGAAGATCCGGGCGCCGGCGCCCGGGGCGTCCTCCGCGATCGGCTTCCCCCTGTCGTCCACGTTCGCCAGCACGACCTCCGCGACAAGTCCCTTGCGGGTTCCGCGGGGGGCTTTGTCCGTGGCGACAATCTCGAACACGAAGGACTCGGCGTCCGCGGTCACGCTCACCGGCTCGCAGGTGAGCCCGTCCGGCAGGCCCTTCAGCGTGACGACGGCGGTTCCCTCGAACTCCGCGTTCTGCAACTCGCCGGTGATCGCGGCAGTCTCGGTCTTGCGAACCGCTCCCTTGGCGAGCTTCAGGGTGAAGGGGGTCTCGGCGACCTCGATCTCCACCAGTTCGCTCGAACAGAGGCCGGTTCCGCCGCCGAGGGTCACGCCGTTCAATTCGTCCGGCAGGCTGGCGAAGGCCAGGACGTAGAACGGGAACGTGCCCACCGCCGCCTTGTCGTTGGCGTTCAGCGGGTAAACCGCCGTGTCCTCGCCCTTTTTGACGGTGCGTTGGTAGTCGCAGCCGATGCCAGCGGTGCGGTGGGGGAACTCCAATTTGATCTCCCCGTCGAATCCTTCGTCCCGGTGTACCCTGACGTGCAGGTCGATCCGGCCGTCGCGGACCAGCGGGACCGTCGGCGTGAGCACTTCAATCGAGAACGGCAGTTTCTCCGCGACCGCGACCGCGACCGCCGGGGCTTCGACCCGGTGCAGGGCCCCGTTGTTGTTGTACCGCACGAGGTCCCCCTCGATCAGCGCCGGGGCGTAGGCGGACCGGTCGGCGAAGGCGTCGGTGGTTCGCATCTCCGGCGTCTCCGTGCTATAGGCCCGCAGGTCGGCCAGCGTGCCGCCCAGCGGGGCGTCCTCGGCCGCGGTGAACAGCACCGGCCAGGTCGACTGATTCGCCGGCGCCGGCGGGGACGTGATCATCACTCCCTCGGGCAGGTCGGCGGCATTGATGGCCAAGTCGCCGCCCAGCCCGTCGCGGGAGACCGTCACGCGGGTGGCGAAGTGGCCGCCGCGGGGGATCACCACCCGCTGCCGACCCTGCCCGTACCGCCCGTAGCGGGGGATGGACAGCGCCGGCGTGCGGACCGGCGGGGCGACCTCGAACCGATACACGAACGTCGGCCCGCCCTGCTTCAAATGGTCCCGCACCCGCACCGCGTACGCCCCGTCGGCGGGCAGTCGATAATCCTCCCGCGGGTCCAGCCCCACGCGGTCGGCGCCGCTTTTCAGGTACTTCCCGTCGAACTGAAAGATATCGAACTCCGGGTCGATCGGCGTGCCCAGTCGCGTGCCGAACACCTCGAACCGCAGCGTCTGGTTCTTCCGGCCGACGAACGAGAACCAATCTTCCTCGCCCGGCTCGGACAGGATGCCGTTGAACGCGGCGCCGGCGAACTCAGGCGGTTGAACTTTCTCCGCGGCCTTCTTGACGGCGTTGGCGTCGCCGCCGGCCTCTTTGGCTTTCGCCTCCGCGGCGGCGACCTCGGCGAGATACGCGGCGACGGCGGGGTGCGGCGTGGCGGTTTCGCGGGTCTGGTTCGGCGCCGCTTCCAGCACGTTCGGGAACCCCGACGCCCGGAACGGCAGCGGGGAGGGGCTCGGCGTGCCGCCGCGGAGGGCGTACACGCGGCCGGTCTGATCGCCGGTCGCTCCGGCGACCGCCGTCACCTCCTGCTTGAACGGCCCGTCCACGTCGCCCAGGAAGGTGACTTCCGTCTGCTCGCCCTCCGGGCCGCCGGCCGGGTAAACCGCCAGCGGCCGGGGGAACGCCTCGGCCCGCACGCCGATATGCATCCGGTAGAAGGCGCGCCCGTTCCCTTTGAACTCCGCATCGCGGATCCGCAACCGGTACACCCCCTTCGCCGGGGCGACGAGGTGCAGGATCGGGTCGACGTCCGCCAGCGGGGTGTCGTCCGAGGCGGCCAATTCGCGGCCGTCCGCGTCCAGCACCTCGATCGCCGGATCCCAGTTGTTGTTCTCCGAGGACGCCAGCCGCATCCCCTCGACCTCAACGGTCAGCGGCTGCCCCTCGTCCAGTTCGATCGCGTAATAGTCCACGTCTTCGCTGTCGACGCGGCCCAGCGCCGTCACGCCGCCGGCCTCCTTGAACAACTCGGCGTCCAGGACCTGCGGCGTCAGCGGATCGCTGTTGGGGGTCTCCTTCGGGTCTTCCTCGGCGACCTCCGGCAGATCGCCGATCCAGACCGTGTGAAACTCCGTCACGCCGTTGGCGCACCGCAATTGCACGACGTGTTCGCCGACGCGGGCGTCCGGGGCGACGGTCACCGCGACCGCCACCTTCTTATCGCCCCGCTTCTCGTCCGGCGTGATCGCCGTGACGGTGAGGCCGGGCTCGTAGAACAGGACTTCGGCGGCGTCCTTGAGGCGGTCGCCGTTGAACTCGAACGTCGCCTCCGTCCCGCGGCGGGCGCCGCGCGGGAGAATGACGGACAGCGTCGGGTCGGCCCCGAACGCGTGATTGGTGGCGGCGAACGGGACGCAGTCGGCGACCGTCAGGGTCGCACACAGCGCCAGCAGCGCGGCGGGGCGGGCACGCACGGAGCGGCTCCCGGGCTTGGGGGATGAAGATGAGATGGTCGTTAGCCGCGACCGAGGGGAGCGTTCCCCCTCGATCGCAGCCGATCCACGACGGCGAACGATCAGACGCCCGCGAAGCTACGCCAGGATGGCTTCGATCGGCTTGCCGCCGTCGACGATCTCGATCGGCCGGCCGCCGGGAGCCATCAGTTCCTTCGCGGCCTTGATGCCGAGTCGGTCGTAAATCGTGGCGGCCCAGTCCATCACGGTCACCGGGTCGGTGTCCGGTTCGGCGGCGGTGGCGTCGCTGGAGCCGTGGATCACGCCCCGCTTCAACCCGCCGCCGGCCATCAGCACGCTGAACACCTTCGCCCAGTGATCGCGGCCGGCGGTGTTGTTGATCTTCGGGGTCCGGCCGAACTCGCTGCCGACGCAGACCAGCGTGCTGTCCAGCAAACCGCGTTCGTCGAGGTCGGTGATCAACGTGGAGAGGGCCTGGTCCAGTTCCGGGCCGCGGTTCTTGAAGCCGTCCGCGATCTTGTCGTGCATGTCCCACCCGCCGTAGGTGAGGGTCACGAAGCGGCTGCCGGCTTCGACGAGACGGCGGGCCAGCAGCATCCGGGCGCCGGCCTGGTTGCGGCCGTAGCGGTCGCGGGTCTTGTCGTCTTCCTTGTCCAGGTCGAACGCCTCGCGGGCCTTGGGGTTGCCGATCAGGCCGTAGGCCCGGTCGTAGAAGGTGCCGACGGCGTCCAGGCTATCGGCCTGCTCCGTGGCGGCGAAGTGATCGTTGACGGCGTCCAGCAGGCGCCGCCGACGGGTGAAGCGGGCGTCGTCCACGCCGTTGGGCAGGCTCAGATCACGAACCTTGAAGTTGCTGCTGGCCGGATCCCCGCCGACGGTGAAGGGGGCGTAGCTGCTGGACAGGTAGCCGGTGCCGGCGAACTCGTTCGGCTGGCCGGGCACGCAGACGTACTGCGGGAGGTTGTTCTTCGGTTCGAACTCGTGGGCGACCACGCTGCCCATCGACGGATACCGCAGCGCCGGGCTGGGGCGATAGCCGGTGAACATGTTGTGCGTGCCGCGCTCGTGGGCGGCTTCGCCGTGGGTGAACCCGCGGCAGACGACGCACTTATCGGCGATCGCGGCGACCTTGGGGAAGCTCGCCCCGAACTCCACGCCCGGCAGCTTCGTCTTCACGCTGCCCAGCGGGCCGCGGTATTCCGCGGGGGCCAACGGCTTCGGGTCCCAGGTTTCCTGCTGGGCGGCGCCGCCGGGCAGGTAGATGTAGATCACGCCTTTCGCGGGGCCTTCGACGCTGTCGAAGTGCACCTGATCGGCCCGGGCGGCCGCCTGCATCCCCAGGAACCCCGGGAGGGTCAGACCGAGTCCGCCGATGGCTCCGACTTGCAGGAAGTCGCGGCGGGAGGGGCCGGCGCACCGGGCGGCACGAGGCGTCATCATTGTGGTACTCCGTCAGGGGGCGGGGCCGGGCCGAGCACGTCGCACGACCGCGGTGGGGGAGGGGGGGAGCCGCAGCCGACCCGCGGGGATCGTCGCGACCGTCTTTGTGATCGGCTCGTCCCGCCGGGCGGCGGACACATCGCCAATCTCTGTTCCATCCAGAAGAACGTGACGCCGACCCGCTGTCAAGGGGGAAAGGGCGTCGATTCTTCCGGTTGGTCCACTCATACAACCCGGATCGGCTTCGGCACATTCGTTCGAAACCCGGCTTGCCCTGCCAAAATCGCGGTTCTTGCCCCGCAGGCGCCGTTAGCCCCGCAGGCGCCGTTAAGCAACCGCAGCGCCGTTCTCGACAGGCTCGTCGGGGCGAAGCAGGGTCACCCCTTCTCCGGTCACGCCGCCGAGCACCAGCGCCTCGCTCTTCACCCCCGCGATCCGTTTCGGCGGGACGTTCAGAATCGCGACCACCTGCATGCCGACCAGCGCCGCCGCATCGTAGCGGTCGGTGATTTGGGCGGAGGAGGTCCGCTCCCCCAGCGGCCCGAAGTCGATCCGCAGCACGTACGCTGGGCGGCGGGCGTTGGGATTCGGCTCGGCGGACCGCACCGTGCCGACCCGCAGGTCCAAGCTGGCGAACGACTCGACGGTCGTTTCCGGCTTCAGGTCGGGGGCGTGTCCCATCAATTCGCCTTTGATGAGCCCGCCGTTCCGCTCACTCGGCGGCGGCCGCGTCGGCGGTCGTCTCGTCCGCGGGGGCCTTGGCCTTCAGCGCCTTGCGGATCGCGGAGACCATCTTCTTGCTGTCCGGGGAGACCTGGCTGCGGAACCGGTCGATCACGCGGCCGTCGCGGCCGACGAGGAACTTCTCGAAGTTCCACTTCACCGGGCCGGGGTCGGCGGTGGTGCCCTCGGCGGTCAGTTCGGCGTACAGCGGGGAGGCGGACGGGCCCTTCACGTCGACCTTGCCCATCATCGGGAACTCGACGCCGTAATTCTTTTCGCAGAACGCGGCGATCTCCGCGGGGCTGCCGGGCTCCTGGCCGCCGAATTGATTGCAGGGGAAGCCGAGGATCACGAAGCCTTCGCCGCGGTACTTTTCATAGACCGTCTCCAGCGGCTTGTACTGCTTGGTAAAGCCGCACTTGCTGGCGACGTTCACGATCAGCACGACCTTGCCGCGGTAATCCGCGAGGTCGACCTCGGCGCCGGCGAGGGTCTGAACCTTATGATCGAGCACGGTGTCGAGCTTCTGGTCCGTGTGCGGGCCGGCGGCGAGAGCCGGGGCGACGACGGCGCCGGCGGCGAGGCCGGCGACGACCGCCAGGCCGGCGAACAGGGAACGGCGGGCGGCGGGGCAGCAGAGCACGGGACGGACTTTCAGGAGGGGCTCTCGGACGCCTCGGAGCGGGGCGCGGCGGGATGCGGGGGCGGGGGGCGACGTCCGTGCCGCGAGGGAGGCGGACCGACCGTCGGGCCGCCCGCGGCGGGGCGTCTGACGGATCGGCGGGCGCCGGGGCTTGTTCCACTGTAGTCACCGCCCCCCGCCCGCGACAATCACCCATCCGCCGCGGTACGCTGCGGAATCGCATGACCGACTCGATCCCCCCCCAGCGCCCGACGCGTCTCCGCCCGCGAAAGCCGCGCTTCCGGCCAACCGCACCGCCGTCGGCTGGCGGGAGTGGGTCGCACTCCCGGACCTGCCCGCCGACGGCGGCTCGCCGCCGTTTCCGCACGGCGGCCCGCGGCTCAAGGCGAAGGTCGACACCGGCGCCCGCACCAGCAGCGTGCACGCCTTCGACGTGGAGACGTTCGAACGCGACGGCGTGGACCTCGTCCGGTTCAGCCTGCACCCCCGCCAGAAGTCCGCCAAGCATTCCGTCGCCTGCGAGGCCGAGTTGCTGGGCGTGCGCGAGGTGAAAAGCAGCAACGGCGTGGTCCAGGCCCGGCCGGTGGTGCTCACGCACGCGGTGGTCTGCGGGAAGCGGTTCCCGTTGGAACTGACGCTCGCCAACCGCGACGCGATGGGCTTTCGCATGTTGCTGGGCCGCGAGGCGCTGCGGGGCCGGTTCGTCGTCGACCCCGCCGCCAGCTACCTCGGCGGCCGCCCGCCCAAGGCCCCGAAGGTGCCGAAGGCGGCGCCCAGGCGCCGAAGACGCAACGGTAGACCCTCCGAATGACGCACGATCCCTCTGCCGGACCGCCGTCCGACCTCCCGCTGGATTCCCCGCCGGAGCGAACCGCCGAACCGGGGTATGATCCGGGGTCCGAGCCGGAGGACGACGACGCCTTCACGGACACCCTCTCCGGCGATTACGCCCCGGAGGACGTGACGGTGCAGACCGACGTGCCCGCCCCGCCGTCGGACGCCCGCGCGGCCCCGCCGATCACCGTGGGCGGCGCCGTCTGCCCGCGCCGGCGCCCGCACGCACGTCGACCTGCCGGTCGGTCGGCTGCCGACCGAAACCTGGCTGAACGTCCCGGTGGAGATCGTCCGCGGCGCCCGACCCGGGCCGAGCGTCTGGCTGACCGCGGCGATCCACGGCGACGAATTGAACGGCGTGGAGGTGATCCGCCGGGTGCTCGCCAAGGTGACCTGCGAGAAACTCCGCGGCACGCTGCTGGCCGTGCCGATCGTCAACGTATTCGGCTTTAACGCCCGCAGCCGCTATCTGCCGGACCGCCGCGACCTGAACCGGTCGCTTCCCCGGTTCGGCGGGCGGGTCGTCGGCGTCGCAACTGGCTCATCTGTTGATGACGGAGGTCGTCGCCCACGCGGACGTCGGCATCGACCTGCACACCGGCAGCGACCACCGCTTCAACCTGCCCCAGATCCGGGCGAACCTGGAGGACGCGGAGACGCTGCGGCTCGCGGAGGCGTTCCAGGCCCCGGTCACGATGCACTCCGGCGTCCGTGACGGCAGTCTCCGCGGCGCCGCGACGGCGTTGGGCAAACCGGTGCTGCTGTATGAAGCCGGCGAGCCCCAGCGGTTTAATGCGGAGAGTATTGAAGTCGGCGTCCGCGGCGTCCTGAGCGTGCTGCGAGCCCTCGAGCATGCTTCCGCCCCGCACCGCGGCGCAGAAAGCGAAGCGCCCGGACCCGCCGGCGCCGTCCGTTCGCGTGCCCTCCTCGACCTGGGTGCGGGCCAAACGCAGCGGCATCTTCCGCCCGATCGCCAACCTGGGCGAACAGGTGGCGAAGGGGGACCGCCTCGGCGTGATCGCCGACGCCTTCGGCCGCAACCGCAGTTCGGTCAAGGCCCCGTTCGACGGCGTCGTGATCGCCCGCGCCAACAACCCCCTCGTCCACCGCGGCGACGGCGTGGTGCATCTGGGGCGTGTCGAAGAGGTCCGTTAGTGCGTCCGGCGGCTATCTCTAGCGCGGCGGTTGCGGGGTGCGTAGGCTTTGCGGCGTCTTTCTCCGCCGAGCCGCCGCCGTGTCCGTCGCCTATTCCAAAGAGTTTCGCCGGGACGTCTTGGTCGCCTGCGACGCCGGAGAGGGCACGCGGGCGGTCGCGCTGCGGTTCGACTGCTCCGAGAGCTGGGTCCGCCGGATCAAGCAGGACCGCCGCGAGACCGGCAAGCTGGCTCCGGCCACGACCCGCAACCGCACGCCGACCTGGCACGCTTGGGCCGGCTGGCTGAAGGCGAAGAGCGCCGACCGTCCCGACGCCTACCTGCGGGAACTCAAAGCCGAACTGAAGGCCGAACGCGGGATCGAAGCCAGCGAGGGGCTGATCGCCCGAGCTCTCAAAGGGCTGGGGATCACGCGTAAAAAAAGACGCTGATCGCCGCCGAACGCGAGCGGCCCGACGTAGCCGACGCCCGCGAGCGATGGGCGGCTTGGCTTAAGACCCTTGATCCCGACCGGCTCGTGTTCCTCGACGAGACCTGGGCCAAGGACAACATGACCCGCACGCACGGCCGCTGCCCGCGGGGGACGCGGCTGTACGAAGGCGTCCCTTGCCGGCGATGGACGACCACGACGTTCTTGGGGGCGATGCGGGCGAGCGGGTTCGTGGCTCCGCTGTGCGTGGACGGGCCGATCAACGGACCGGTGTTTCTGGCCTGGGTCCGGCAGCATCTGTGCCGGACGCTGAAGCCGGGCGACGTGGTGGTGATGGACAACCTGTCGGCCCACAAGGTGCGGGGCGTGCGGGAGGCGATCGAAGCGGTCGGGGCGACGGTGGCGTACCTGCCGGCCTACAGCCCGGACTTCAACCCAATCGAACTGGCGTTCTCCAAGTTCAAGAAGCTGCTGCGAGACGGGGCCGCCCGCACCGTCGACCGGCTGTGGGAACTCTGCGGACAGGTGCTCGACCTGTTCCCGCCCGCGCAATGCCGGAACTATCTCCGCCACTGCGGCTACCGCTAGAGTTATTTATCGGACGCACTAGCCGCGACCGCAGGCAGCGGCGGGGTGGCCGGGGTCGGCCGACGAGACGCTCGGGAGCAGCGGCGCGACGTCATCGGCCGCCCCCGGATGAGCGACGCGGCACACGCTTGGTCGCCCCTCGCCCGTCCCGGGGGCGGCCCGACCCACGTCACCCCTCGGACGGAGGCGAATCGCGGACCGACCCCGGCCACCCTTGTCGTGGGTTGGCTGCACATTCAGGCGACCCCGGCCACCCGCCGGCTTGCACACGCCGGCTTGCACACGTCGGGAAAAGCTGTTCTGTAAGGCGTCGCTGAGGTGTGACGAAACCCAAGGCGAAACGCCCTTGGCGACCGGCGCTCGGCTTCGGCCCCAGCCGCCCATGCCGATGCGGTCCTTCCGGGGGCGACCGGTCGACGACGAGGGTAGGATCGGAGGCGCCGTGGGTTTGACCCCCGGCCGCTCGCCTGATCCCAATACTCCGAAACCATGACGGACGGTCCGTTGATACGATTTTTGAAGACGTTGCTCCCGGCGCTTCTGCTGATCTGTCGGGCGATCGCTCCGCCCCCGTCGTCGGGCGGGGACCACGTCCGCGATCTTCAGGAACGGGCCATTCAACACGGGCGGTCCGACGCGGCCCACTGGGGCTGGCGTCCGGAGACGTACACGCTGTGGGGGACGCATTCCAATCGGCTCGTCCCCGTCTATACCTACGGCGCCGCGGGGGCCGGGGCGGGCGTCGATTTGAACGACTACACGGGGGCGAACAGCGTCTACCGCGACGAGGCGAAGCTCATTCGCCTGTACGGCCGACCGCCGCTGCACACCTTTAACCCGCAGGCCGAGTACCTCGATCAGACCAACCTCTACAACCTGCAACGGGCGGCCCTGCTGGCCGGGAAAAAGCATCTGTTCCTGGTCGTCTTCGACGGCATGGACTGGCAGACGACCCGGGCGGCGGCCACCTATAATACGCGCCGCGTCGCCTATAAATCCGGCCGCGGCGCCGGGACTCACTTCCAAGACTATACCGCACACGGTACGAGCCAGTTCGGGTTCATGGTCACCAGCCCGCACAACGAAGGGACGAAGGTCGACGTGGACGAGCAGCGCGTCCTCAACCCGGGCGGGGCGACCGCGGGCGGCTACGACGCCACGCGGGGCGGTCCCGATCCGTGGTCGCCGGGGGACGACCTCGAATATCTCGTCTCCGGCCCGAAAGGTTCGTCGAGCCGGCACGCGTATACCGACTCCGCCTCGTCCGCCGTGAGCATGACGGCCGGGATCAAGACCTTTAACGGCGCGATCAACGTCGACCCCCAAGGGCGTCGCGTGCCGACGATCGTCCACCTGGCCCAGGGGGAAGGCTACGCCGTGGGCGCCGTGACGAGCGTGCCGATCAGCCACGCCACGCCCGCGGCGGCGTACGCGCACAACGTGAGTCGCGACGACTATCAGGACCTCACCCGCGACCTGCTGGGGTTGCCGTCGGTCAGTCATCCCGACCGGCCGCTGTCGGGGCTCGACGTGCTGATCGGCGGGGGCTACGGCGCCGACCGCGATCAGGACGACGGACAGGGAGCCAATTACGTCCCCGGCAACCCGTTCCTCACCGCGGACGATCGGCGGGAGGTCGACGCCGCCCACGGCGGCCGATACGTCGTCGCCTCTCGAACCGCCGGCGTGACCGGCGCCGAACGACTGGCGGACGCGGCCGAGGAGGCGGCGGCCGGGTCGAAACGGCTCCTCGGCTTTTACGGCGCGGATTCCGGCGGCGGGCACCTCCCGTACCGCACCGCCGACGGCGGCTACGACCCGACGGTGGGCCGTGCGAACACGGCCGAGAAATACACCCCGAGCGAACTGGCGGAGAACCCGACGCTGGCCGAGATGACGCAGGCCGCGCTGACGGTGCTCGAACGCGATCCGGAGGGATTCTGGCTGATGATCGAAGCGGGCGACGTGGACTGGGCGAACCACGATAACAACCTCGACAACGCGATCGGGGCGGTCAACAGCGGCGACGCGGCGGTGAAGGTCGTCACCGACTGGGTCGAGCGCCACAGCAACTGGCAGGAGAGCGTGCTAATCGTGACCGCCGATCACGGCCACTACCTCGTCCTCGACCGCCCCGAACTGCTCGCGCCGCAACTCGATCCGGAATCGGAATGAGGGGGTCGGGTGCCGCGAGACGCTCCTGCCCGCATGTGGCGCTTCCGGGTTGCGTGACGGATACTCGGTGAGCCGCGACCGGAGGGAACGCGTCCACGCGACGCGTTCCCTCCGGTCGCGGCTCACCCCCTTGATCTTTCGCTCGCTGATATGTCCGTCGCCTATCAAACGTCCGCCGCGCCCGCCGACGGCAGCGCCTTTGATCTCACGGAGGTGCTGCCGGCCTGCCAGCCGCTGGGCGGGCTGCTGGATATTGAATACGACTGGGACCGCGTCGAGGTGCCGTCGTCGATGAAATGGTTCGAACAGCGCTGGGCGAACCGCTCCAACCCGCTGGACCTGTCCGGCGTGTGGCGGTTCCGCGAACTGCTGCCGTTCGCCCCGGACGACATGATCGTCACCGTCGGCGAGGGGCAGACGATGCTCCGACGCAGCGACCGCGTCGCAAAATATTGCGGGTTGAACGAGGGCTGTTTGCATCTGCAATACGAGGGGCTGAACCCCAGCGGCAGCTTTAAGGACAACGGCATGACCGCCGCCTCCACGCACGCCCGCATGGTGGGGGCGAAGCTGGCGGCGTGCGCCAGCACGGGCAACACCAGTGCCAGTTTGGCCCTGTACGCCGGCGCCGGCGGGCATTTTAAATGCGTCGTGTTCGTGGGCAGCGGCACGATCGCCTTCGGCAAACTCTCCCAGGCGCTGGACTACGGCGCCGTCACGTTGCAGATCGAAGGCGACTTCGACGACGCGTTGATGCGGGTCCGCGAGGTCTGCGAACAGGCGAATATCTATCTGTGCAACTCCGTCAACCCGTTCCGGCTCGAAGGGCAGAAGACGATTATTTATCGCATCCTCGAAGGGATGAACTGGGAGGTCCCGGACTGGATCGTCGTCCCCGGCGGGAACCTCGGCAATAGTTCGGCGTTCGGCAAAGCCCTGATCGAATTGAAAAAGCTGAACCTGATCGACCGCATCCCGCGGCTGGCGATCATCAACGCCGGCGGGGCGAACACGCTGTATCGCCTCTGGGAACACGACGGGCTGCGTTGGAACGGCGGGGCGCCGGACGAGACGCTGGTCGGCAAGTTTTACGGGACGATGGACGAGGAGAACCGCCGGGCGGACACCCTCGCCAGCGCCATCCAGATCAACCGGCCGGTCAATCTGTATAAATGCCTGCGGGCGCTGGACGCGACCGACGGCGTCGTCCGCGAAGCGCACGACCCGGAGATCCTCGACGCTAAAGCCCAGGTCGGCGCCGGCGGGTTCGGCTGCGAACCGGCCAGCGCCGCCAGCGTGGCGGGCATCAAAGCGTTACGGGCGGAAGGGATCATCGCCCCCAGCGACCGCGTCGTCGGCATCCTCACCGGGCATGAATTGAAGGACCCGGACGCCACGGTGAACTACCACCGCGGCTCCAAGGCCTATAGCAACGCCCCGATCCCCGTCGCCAACGACGCCGGGGCGATCTTGGAGGCGTTGAACGGGGTGATGTAGGTCATCTCAACGCGGTTTCGCCGTCGCCGACGGACGGTGCGTTTCCGTGCGGTTTAAAAGCGGTTTCCAGACTAACCCGAAGCGTCCGCGAGGGCGTCCGCCGATTGTTTTCGGCGTTCGCGGACGCGGGCGGCGCCCGCAGCCCTCGCTGACGCTTCGGGTTGGTTCTTTGGGAAGTTCTGAAACCGCTTCTTCGCATGCACGGAAAACGCGCCGCCTGTCGGCGACGGCGAACCGGACCTGATTAGAACGTCCCGCTCAATACTCCCAGTCTTCGACCACTTCGCCGCCGTTGGCGGTGGCGAGGGCTTCAAGCACCTCCGGGTCGATGAATTCGGAGATGGACCGCACGCTGCCGTCGGCGAAGGCGAAGTTCGTCCCGCCGGACTCGTTCCCGCCGAACCCGTCCGGGCCGTTGATGTAGGGCTGTTGCGTGAACGCCCGCACGGTGGAGGCCCCGCCGCGGGCCCAGGGGCCGACGTCGGCGTTGACGGAGCCGTACAGCAGGGTGTTCGTCGTGCCGTCGCGGGCCTCGCGGATGGCGGCGGCGCGGTCGTAGCCGAACATGCCGGTCTTTTTGGTGGCGACCGGGGAACCCGGCGCCTTCGCCCCCACCCCGCCGATGCCGACGTAATGGGTCACGGCGTAGCCGTCCGCGGTGGTCTGCCCGTCGACGCTGGGGTTCACCAGCGAGGGGATCACCGTGCGGGCCACGTCGTCGTTCGGGCCGGCGTTCCAGGCCTGCGAGGCGTCCACGTCCCGCCACAGCGCCGCCTCGTCCAGGAACGGCAGGACGGCGACGAAGTGGCTGAGACGCCGGTCCACCGGTAGGTCGGCGTTCTCGATCGTGCCGCGGGGGAACTTGGCGTATTGAGCGTGATAATTGTGGGCGGCGAGGGCCTGCTGCTTGAGGTTGTTCTGCGATTGTGCCCGCCGGGCCGCCGCGCGGGCCTGTTGGACGGCGGGGAGCAGCAGGGAGACCATCACCGGGACGCCCGCCGCGGCGCCGCCGGAACTGAGCGGCGCCGGCAGCGAGGCGTACCCTTCGCCCCGCACGCCGCGGCCGGTGTTCGTTACCCAACTGACGTTCGGGAACAGCGGGGCGAGAACCACCTCGCTGGGCGGCAGGGGCACGTCGACCGGACCGTCGGCGTAGTGATTCAGCGCCGGCAGGCCGAAGCCGATCAGCGCGTTCAGCCCGGCGACCATCGGCCGCGGGTCGGCGGCGCTCAGTGCGGTGAACTGCTGCGGGACGCGGGCGAACGGGGCGGCCCAGTCGCCGTCCGGCGTCCACCGCGGGAGGTCGCCGTCCTCCCGCATGAAGAACGCGGTGACGGCCTGCGGGCTGAACGCGACGATCAGCCAGTCGTCCGTCACCGCGATCGTCGGCTGGAAGAACCCGCCGATTGAAATCGTCAGCAGGTCCCGGCCCCGCCGCTGGGTGCGGAGGACGGAGACGTGTTCCTCCGCATCCGGCGGCAGCAGGGCGAGGCCGCGCTCAATCAGGGTGTCCAACCCGGCCCGGAACCGGGGGCCGTCGTCCACGGAGACCGCCCCCACGCCGCCCAACAGGCCGCCGTCGTTCACGTCGCTGTACACCGCCGTCACGTTGCCCAGCGGGGCGAGGAGGTCGCCGCGGGTGTCGAACTCCGCCAGGGCGTTCAGCACCGCGGTGGGATCTTCGAGGGCCTTCCGCTGCGGGCTGTCGGGCGGTTGCAGTTCGGCGAGGGCCTTCGCGGCGTCCACCAGCCCGTCGTACGCTGCCCCCAGATCCACCGACGCCGCCGCGAACGACCCGACCGCCGCCGGCATCGGCGGGAGATCGGCCAGCGAGATCGGCTCCGGATTGAGCAGGGTCAGCAGGCCGCGGGCTTCGCCCCGCAGCGTCCATTCGCCTTCGCTCCGCAACGCCCGGCCGTCCGCGGACAGCGAACCACGCAGCCCGCCCAGGGCATCCAATCCGGTCGCGGCGATCAATTCGCCGACGGTCACCTGCCCGCTGGGCCGCCACTCGGCGTCATAGGCGGGGGCGTCGGCGAAGCGGTCGATGATCGTGGCGAAGTCGACCCACCCGGCGATCAATGCGTCCGCCGGCGTTTGCTGGGCGAGGGGCAGCGTGGTGACGGCCGCGGCGTCCGCCTTCGTCACCGCGACGCCGGCCTGCACGGCGCCGGGGCCGGCGGCGATCACGAGGTGTTCGCCCACCCGCCACAGGCCGAAGTTGTACATCGGGGGGACGTCCGGGAAGTTGCCGGCGGTCACGGCGACGCCGTCCACCGTCACGACCCGCAGATCGAACACGCCGCGTTCGTCATCAGACAGGCTCGCCAGCAGCGCTTCGCCCTCGTCCGCGGCGCCGTGCAGCACCAGGAACACGCTGGGCAGCGGCGGGCCTTCGAGGAGGTTCACGGAGACCGACGCCCCCCCCGCCACCACCGCTTCGCCCAACGCCTTGAGGCCGGAGACGCTCTGCGGCATCCCGTTCTCCGCGGCGTCCGCCTCCGCCGCGGCGATCACCTCGGTGAGGGATTGTTGAATCGCCGGCAGCAGACCGCTGTCCACCAGCGAGGCGTACGCGGCGGTTTGGGCGAACGCCGGGCCGGCAGTCTCCGTGCCGGTCCAGGCCCAATGTGCGACGGCGCCGGCGGCGGGCAGCAGCTCCGCGGGGGCGCTCGTCCTGGGCGAACGCGGCGGAGGCGGCGACCGACGCAACCGACTCCGCCGGCGGGCGGGCATCCGCGGAACCGCCGAACAGCCACAGCCCGCCGCCGATCAGCAGGGCGAGCCCCGCCGCGATCGACGCCCGGCGGACCGCGCCCTCCGACGGGTCCCCAATCGCCGAGGGGTGCGGAGACGCCGACCCCGGATCGAGAGAAGCGGGGGAGAGAGCCGGGGCGGACATCAGGCGGGACCGGGCGGGGAGCGGGGACCGCCGAGTCTGTCCCGCCCGCCCCCGCCTCGGCAACCGAACCCGTCACGCGGCGACGCCCGCCGGACCGCCCGCCGTGCTACCCTGCGCTCCGCCGGGGATGATTGCCCCCGTCGATTCTCCCATCGATGAAGGCACGCCGATGTCGCTGCTCGTCGCGTTCGCCCTCCTGGTCCCCGCGGGCGACGCCGCCACGCCCGTCCTCGCCCCCGACCGGGCGGCGCTGGAAGCGGCCGCGGCGTATAGCGAGGCGCACCGCGGGCAAGCGTGCCTGGTGCTGTTCGACGGGGCGACGGCGTTCGAGCGGTACGCCAGCGGCGGCGCCGCCGACCGCGTCCAAATGCTGGCGAGCGGCTCCAAGAGCTTTGTCGGCGTCGCCGCCGCCGCCGCCGTGCAGGACGGCCTGCTGGATCTGGACGACCCGGTGGGCGACGCACTCCCCGATTGGAAGGCGGACCCGCTCAAGTCGCAGATCACCTATCGTCAGTTATTGACCCTCACCAGCGGCCTCACGCCGGGCGTGCGGGGGTTCCGCCACCCCGGCTGGGCGACCGCCGCCGCCCTGCCGATGGCCGGCGCCCCGGGCGAGCAGTTCGGCTACGGGGCGAATCAACTGAATGTCTTCGCGTTGGCGCTGGAGCGCACGCTCGACGGGGAGCGGTTCGAACAGTACCTCGACCGTCGCCTTCTGAAGCCGCTCGGCGTGCGGTTGGAATGGCGAATCCGCTGTGCCGACGGGCGGCCGCAGGTCGGCGGGGGGGCGTTCGCCACGGCCCGCGACTGGGCGAGGTTCGGCGAGTTCGTCCGCTCCGGCGGGCGGCATGAGGGCGAGGACCTCGTGCGGCCGGCGCTGCTGGCGGAGTGCTTCCGGGGCACGAATCCCAACCCCGCGTACGGGCAGACCTGGTGGCTGCGGGCGCCGGTCCCCGCCAAGCTCCGCCGGGGAAATGCGATCGTCCGGTCGGAATGGGCGGACGCCGCCGACGCCGCCTGGCTGCCGGGCGATCTCGTCGCGGCGTTGGGGGCGGGCAAACAGCGGCTGTACGTGATCCCGTCCCGCAAGCTGACGATCGTCCGGCTGGGCGGGTTTCCGGCCCGGGGATTCGAGGACGCGGAGTTCCTCAGCCGCCTGCTCCGCGGCCGCCCCGCCGGAGACGATTAGCGCCGCCGGCCGCCGGCGCTCAACCAGGCCTCAATTTACCCGCCAGAACCCCGGGGCCAACAGCACCAGGATCGCGAACAGCTCCAGTCGGCCGAGCAGCATCAGGGCGGTCAGCAGCAATTTGCTCTGCGGGGCGAAATCGCTGTAGTTCTCCGTCGGCCCCAGCTTGCCGAGGCCGGGGCCGATATTGTTCAGGCAACTGGCGACGGCGCTGGCGCAGTCGATCAATTTCTCCGCTTGCTGGCCCGGCAGATCGTCGCGGGCGGCCCACTGATCGCCGGGCTCCAACAGACACAGCGTATACCACCCGCCGACGAACAGCGTGAGGATCAGCGCGAAATATACGACCACGTCGTGCCGCAGGTCCCGGTCGACGGGCAGGCCGAACAGTTTCATCGGCCGCACCACGTTCGGCCGGAACGCCTTTTCGACCTCCAACCGCACGACTTTCGCCAGCAGCATAAAGCGGATGACTTTGATGCCGCCCGCGGTGCTGCCGGAGCATCCCCCGCAGAACATCAGCAGGAAGATTAAACCCTTGGCGCTCTCGCCCCACTGGGTGTAGTCCTCCGTACCGAAGCCGGTCGTGGTGGTGATGGCGACGGACATAAACGCCGCGTGCCGCAGGTCCTCGGTCACGGAGTCGTATCGTTCCCGGGTGAACAGATACACGAACAACAACGCCGTGGAGACCGCGAGGATGCCGAGGTACACGCGGAACTCCGGATCGCCGAACACCAGCTTCAATCGGCCCCAGACCTTGCCGTCGCCCAACCGCGGCGTGCCCCGCAGGGCGAGGTAATACAGGCTGAAGTTCACCCCGGCCAGCAGCATGAACGCGATCACGGTCCACTGGATCAGCGGGCCAAAGTGGCCGACGCTGTCGTTATAAGTGCTGAATCCCCCCGTCGCCAGGGTGCCGAAACTGTGGCACAACGCGTCGTACAGGCTCATCCCCTCCAGCGAATAGGCCAGCGCCGCGACCGCGGACAGGGTGACGTAAATCAGCCACATCGTCAGGGCGTGCTCCTGCACGCGGGGGCGGACCGCCTCGCTGATCGGCCCGGGCACTTCCCGTCGCATCAACGCTTTTCCGCCGGCGCCCAATTGTCCCAGGATCGCCACGAACAGCACGATAATCCCCATCCCGCCCAGCCAGTGGGTGAAGCTCCGCCAGAACATCACGCAGCGCGGCACCGCGCGGGGGTCTTCCAGTTCGTCCAGCACGCTGGCCCCGGTGGTGCTGAACCCGCTGACGCTTTCGAAGATCGCGTCCGCCAGCGTGACCGGCACGTTGAACTCCGGCGCCTCCGGGTAGAACTGGCGATACGACCCGCTCAAATACAGCGGCAGCGCCCCAAGCACGCCGGCGAGGATCCATCCCAGCCCGACGACCGCCAACGCCTCTTTGCGCAGGATCGTGTCCTTGCCCGCGTGGCGGCCGATCCACCACAGCACGCCGCCGAACAGAATCGAAATGGCGATCGACGCCGTCAGGCCGACGACCCCGCCGCGTTCAATCTCCTCCACCTGTCCGCACAGCGGAAACGCCCAGGGCAGGGACAGCGTCATGCTGCCGCCCACCAGCATCGCCAACAGGCCCAGCAACCGGCAGAGCAACGGCCAATTCATCGCGGCCAGACTAAAGCGGGCGGGGGCGGGGCGAACGCGGCGGGGCGGACCGGCCGGGGGTGTATCCCCGCGGCGGCCTGATCACAACCCCGCCGGCCGTTCGGACCTGCGCCCGCCGGCGCTCCGACTCGATTTGCCGATCACGCAACCCGCCGATCGCGCAGCCCGCCGGATCTCAGGCGGCCGCTGCGAGCTTGGGGGCGATCGCCGGACGGGCGGCGATCCGCACCGCGGCGCCGGCGGTGGTGTGCACCGCCCAGCCGCCGGGGCCGGCGGGGGTGAAGGGGGCGAGACGCGACCAGGCGCGGCGGTCGGCGAGGCGGAGCCCGTCGGCGGGGGGGGCGGCGGCGAAGTTCTCGGACCGCTCCGCCGCGACGCTGTTCCGTCCGGGCCGTACGAACGCCGCCGCCGCCGCCGCCCGTCGGTCCGCGGTTCCGTCGGCCGGGCCAACGTACAACGCCGCTTCGAACGCCGCCGCCGGAGCGGTGCCCGGCGCCCCCGCGGGCGCCGCGGCGGGCGTGTCGTCCCGCTCCACCCGCAACCCGAGGTGTTCCAGGACCGGCTCCCAGGTGACGGCGAACGGCCCGTGCAGCAACACGCGATCGCCCGGCGTCAACCGGGAGGCGGCCAACACGGCCCGCACGACCCGATCGGCGGGCGCAGGCGGCAGCGGCAACACGGACAGTTTCATCGCAGGCGTCCTGCCGGGGCGATTGGGGGAAAGCGAGAACCCCCGACGAGATAGCCCCCTCGCCCCCGAACCGTCAAGGGCGGGGGGAGGGGGCGTCGTTCAGGCTCCGAGATCAGCAAAATCCCTCACGAGTCGCAAGGCGCCCCCACCCGGTGCGGTGGACGTCAGGACGACGTGATCCCCGTCGTGCCTGATCGTCCAAGGTCCTGTCCCGTGGATGAGGCGATGGTGGTTGGCACATAGCACGCAGAGGTTGTTCGGGTGGTGGTCGACCCGGCGGGCGACGGCCTCGATATGATGCACCTCGACCACCGCAGGCCCGGCAGCGGGGCCGTGCGTTTGGGTAAACGTCTCGGCCGCGTCGCAGCCGTCGATTTGGCAAGACGCTCCCATCAATTCCAGAATCAATCGACGGAGACCGGGTGGGCGAAGCAGCTGACTGTATGCTTTACGCCGATCCGCTTTTCCTTGAAGTCGGTCCAGCTTTTCGAGAACCTTTTGCAAGTCGCTGCCGGTCAGCTCTCCCCGGCCGACTCGCCGGACGCCCGCGGGAGTCAGTCCCGCGTTCCCCGCCGCGGTCGCGTCGGGAAGCCTGAAGAGCGTCCATAACCCGTCTCCGACGTCGATAATCGCCTCCTGGTTAGAATCAGGCGGCAGCGTTTGCTTGATCCAGCGAACGATCTCTTCGCCGCTCACGTTTGGGTTCTGCGTGTTTCGGTTGAAGTGACCGTCCACCGTCCGTCCCGAGGGGATGCGAACCTGCACGTCCCGATGTCCTGAGGGGAGAGCGGGCAATTGAGAGGTCGTAAATCGAATGATCGTCCCGGATCGATGGACCAGCATGCACCGTAGGATCGGCATCTTCTATCTCAGCGTTCGGAGGAGTTGAGGACGGCCGTCTTCTCTTGCGGGGAGAGACCGTAGAGTTCAAAAACCGTTTGGTCGATCTCATTATCGAGCCGCCTGACGAGCCGATCGAACACCTTGCCGTCGTGGGGGGCGTTCGCTTTCGAGACCTGCCGGTGCAGCTTGCACATCTGCGTCACCAAGTCGACGAGGCGATCGTGCGCCGCCTGATCGGAGGGATTCGTATGATCGATCACCCGGATCGGGAGGCGACGCAAGGACCCGACCTTGACCTGCGGGAAGGCCCGCTGCCGCGACTCTCGGATCAGACGCCCGTAAAAATAACGCAGCAACGTCGAGTTCAGCAGGGCGACGTGGTAGCGGATGTCGGTCCCGTTCCCCGGGGGGTACAGCGCGAGAAGCGAATTGCGGAAGTAACTCGCGTGTTCCCGCGGACCGACGATGGGATAGGCGGCGGTTTGTCGGATGACGAACGTCGCGTCGGCATAGCGTTTCTCAGACTTCACTGTGAAATACTCCCCGTCGCCCGGTCGATATCCGAGGTTCAACACTTTGGCGGGCTTTTCGCATCGATAGCGGCCGATTTGCTTTCCCTCCAGAACCGGGACGGCGCTACGGGGGGCCGCTTCCAACGGCAGCACCAGTTTTTTAGAGCAGTTGCCGGTGTGCACGCCGGGGTCGGCGACCAGGGCGCCGAGCGACTCGCAGCAGTCTTTGACGCGATCGATCATCCGGTCGGCGGTGGGATCGGTCCACGGGCGACCCGGCGACAGCGGGAATTGCACGGTCGTGCCATTCTCCTCCGTCACGCGAGTCGGTCCTGCGTCCCCACGTTTCGCGACGAGCGTCAACGCCGGTGTGACGACGTTTTTAAAGACTCGTTCGCCCCAGTATCGCACCTCCACGATTTGGCACACCGACGAGATGGTCCGACGAATCGACTCGTAACCTTCCAGATGCCCTACCTGATCCGGCACGATCATCCCGAGAAAGCTCCGGGCGAGACTCATGGCGCTTTTCTCCAAGAAGATTCCGTGGCTGGTCGCCCACCCGTCCAGCGTGTAGGCGGCCCGAAGGTATTCTTCTTCCCCTGGGTCGAGCCGGACCGCCTGCCGACCGGAGAACGACGTGTACGGCGGATTGCCGATGACGGCGTCGAAGCCGCCTTCTCGCATCGCCTCGGCGAATTCGTGTTCCCAGTCGAAGGCGTTGACGCGGAGGCGTTGTTCGGCGTCGAACAGCGTGCCTTGGGCATGGTCGTAGAAGTCGGTCCCAATCAGGCTGTTGCCGCACTTCACGTTGGCGCCGAGGTCCGGCAGGACGCGGCCGGCGGCGAATAACGCGGGGCCGGCGGTTTCGCCCGGTTCGCCCTCCAACACCTTCAATAGCAAGCTCAGCTTGGTGACCTCCACCGCTTGCGCGTCGATGTCCACGCCGTAGACGTGCGCCAGCAGGATTCGCTTTCGCTCCGCGGTCGTCAGCGTCCAGCCGCGGCCGCCGGCGGTTTCGCGGATCGGCGGGTTCTTCACCCCCGCCAATGCCTCCGGATCGTGCGCGGCGTACCAGTCGCGATACCAATCGAGCAGAAACTGATACGCCCCCAGCAGAAACGACCCGCTGCCGCACGCCGGGTCCAGCACCCGCAGGGGGCGGTCCAACCGGCGATCCGCCCGGGCGGCGTTCGTCACCGCGGCGTCCTGCAACAGTTCCCCCACGGTGCGGCCGACGATGTAATCCACGATATAGGTCGGGGTGTAGTACACCCCGCCGGCTTTGCGGACCTCCGGCTTCTCCTCCACCGCGGCGGCGCCGCCGTCGGTGCGAACGATCACCTTGCCGAGGAACCGCTCGTAAATCTGCCCGAGGATGTCCGCCGGCAGCACCGAGAAACTATACGGGCTTTGGGGATAGTACAGCCCGCCGATCATCGCCTCCAACACGTCGTCGCCGACGGACAGGTTCGGGGTCAGGACGTCGGGGCCGTCGCGGCCTGTTTCTGTTCGAAAGTGGAACAGGCCGGAATTATATTTCGCGTCCGCCTCCTCGAACCGCCCCAGCAGGCGATCGTAGGCGTGCTCCCCCAGCAGACCGATTAGCGTGCCGTGCGTTTCCAATCCGCGATCTTCGCAGATGCGCAGGAACACGATGCGGTCGATGGTCGCCTGCACCGCGAAGTTCAGGTCCCGCACCGTCAGCGTCGGGTTGCGGGCGGCGAGATCCCCCGCCAGCGCCTCCCGCCAGCGTTCGATATCTTTGAGGAACAGATCGTCCACTTCCCGACGACGAACCTTGCGACCGCCGGGCAACTGGGCGGCGTAGGCGGCGAACCGACCGTCGGCGACCGCCTCGCGGGAGAGAATCGCCGTCAGTTCGTCCCAGCGATCCGGGTACTCTTCGAAGCGAATGTATTTGTCGCGGCGTTCTTTGGCGTCGTCGTCCGGGAGCGGCGGGACGCGGGTGTCGTACAGGGCGAACTCCTCAAAGTCCGTCAGGACCGCGAGCGGGTGTTTGGCGCTCCACCCGTAGCTGCGGGTCTGGAACGCGGGGGCGGCGTCGCGGTCGATGTTCACGCTGGGCTTTTTCGCCTCCGCGAAGAACGTCTCCCGGCCGCCCACCCGAAAGGCGTAGTCCGGGAACCGCGTGCGACCGTCGACGACGACCGTGGCCTCCTGCACCACGTCCCGCATTCGCTCGGACCGCGACCGCGGCCCGGCGTTGCCCACGTTCCAACCCAGCAGCCCGAACAGCGGATCAAGAAAGTCCCGCCGGACCTGCGTTTCGTTGTACGTTCCGCCCAGCAGTTCGTCTCGGCGGTCGGCGAACTGCTCGATTAACCGGTGAAGTTCGGGCGGGGCGGACACGGGCGGCGCTCAGTCGGGACGGGCGGGGGACTGTGCCGGGCGTCATCCGGGCGAGCAACCGGGGACGCTTCGCCCCTCACCCCTGCAATAAACTTTCGCCGCCGTCGACGACGAGTTCGCCGCCGGTGACGTGGCTGGACAGGTCGCTGGCGAGATACAGCACCGCGTTCGCCACGTCCCGCGGGTCGCCGGGGTCGCCGCCGGTCAGGGGGATGCGGCCGTCGAGATAATCGACGTGCGGCTTTTCGCTGTCGATATTCCGCTCCACCGTCTTGTCGAAGATCGGGGTCATGATCGCCCCCGGAATAATCGCGTTCACGCGGATGCGATGACTGGCCAGTTCGAGCGCGACCATCTTCACGAACGCCACCTGACCCGCTTTGCTGCAACTATACGCCGTGGCGCCGGTGTTGCTGAACACCCGCGTGCCGTTCACGCTGGCGCACACGATCACGCTGCCGCCCCGCTCCTTGAGCCACGGGAGCGCATATTTAACCGTCAGGAACGTGCCTTTGAGGTTCACGGCGAGGGTTTGATCCCACTCCTCCGGTTCGAGGTCCGCGATGGGCGCCCAGACGCCGTTGACGCCGGCGTTCGCGTAGACCACATCCAAGCGACCGGCCTGATGGGCGAAGCGCTCGATCACCGGTCGCAGGGAAGAGGGGTCGGAGACGTCCGCCGCCAGCCGTTCGCAGCGACCGCCGGCGGCGCGGATCTCCGCGGCGACCTCCGCCGTGCCGTCTTCGTTCAGATCCAGCAGGCCGACGAACGCCCCCGCGGCGGCGAGTCGTTTGGCGCTCGCCCGGCCCAATCCGCTGGCGGCGCCGGTGACGAGCGCGGCCCGCCCCGCGAGGCTCACGACCGGAGCGGAGACAGGGGGGGACACGGCGGCGGGCATCGCGGGGACAGTCGGGAGGGGCGGTCAGTGTGACTGGATTATGCCGGCCGCAACCCGGGCGGAACCGGGCGAACCGGGCGGGGTCGCCCCCGTGACGCGCCGCCGCGGCGCCGCCCAGACTAGTGTGAGGACTTACCGCCTGCACCCGTTCGCCCCGCTCCCCCCGCCGCCATGTCGTCCGTCGCCGCGTCGCCCCCCGTCGACTCCGGGAGCGCCCGCCCGGTTCCCGTGACCAACGAGGCGTTGGACGACACCGTCCCCCCCGGCGAATCGCCCAGCCCGTTCGTCAGGCACGTGTGGAAGGCGGCGGCGATCGTCTCCCTGGTCGCCGCCTCGTTCCTGGTGCTGTGCTACGCCCCGGAGGCGGCGTTGTTGGTGTTCGCGGCGATCTGGTTCGGGGCGGCGCTGCGGCACGGCGCCGCCAAGCTGGCCGATCTGCTGGGCATGTCCACCTGGGTCGGGCTGACGTTGGTCGTGGTGATGCTGGTGTCGTTTTTATTCGGCGCGCTGGCGGTGGCCGGTTGGAAGGTCAGCGGGCGGATCGACACGCTGTCGCAGAACCTCGCCAGCGCCCGCGGTCAGGTGGAAAAGCGTCTGACGGACAACGGCATGGGCGGCGTCGTCCAGGCCGTTCCGGACCCCATCAAGATCGTCGGCGGCCTGATGGGCGGCGGGCGGAGCGGCCAGAGCGCCACCCAGCGGGCCTTTACCGCCCCGCTGACGTTCGGCGTCTACGCCCTCTTTATCTTCTTCACGGGCCTGTTCCTGGCGATCAGCCCCGCCACCTATCGGGACGGCTTCGTCAGCCTGTTCCCCGACCGTCAGCGGGACAAGCTCCAGGACGTGCTGGAACACTGCGGCGACGGGTTGTGGCAGTGGACGAAGGCCCGGGCGACGGCGATGGTCATCACCGGCGTCCTCACCGGGGCGACGCTGTGGTTCCTAAATATTCCGATGGCGTTGACCCTCGGCGTGCTGACCGCCCTGCTGGTGTTCATCCCGAATATCGGCGCCGTGCTGGCGGTGATCCCCCCGGTGCTGCTGGCGTTCGAGCAGGGCGGATTGACCCCGCTGTGGGTGTTGATCGCCTATATCGGCGTGCAACTGCTGGAAAGCTACGTCATCACCCCCAACGTGATCCGCGAGGGCACCGGGGTTCCGCCGGCGCTGGTCATCACCGCGCAACTGGTGTTCGGGATTTTATTCGGGGCGTTGGGCGTGCTGTTCGCCACCCCGCTGATCCTGGTGAGCATGATCTTCACCACCCGCTACTGGATCAACAGCGCCCTGGGCGACGAATCCGTCGACGCCCCCTGCGACGACGCCCACGAGGCGGCGCAGGCGGCGGCGCAACCGGCGTGACGATCCTCCCGTCGTCCGCTTGCGGGTTCGCGGGGCCGCTCAATCCCAGATCCGCGAAACCGCGAGCGACGTGCGTCCGCGTCACTCCGCCGCGAAGGTCCATAATTGGCCGAAGGTGGTCATAAAGTACGCTTCGCCGTCGGGGCCTTCGCCGAAGCTGGTCATCGGGTGTTTGTAGCCGGTCAGCGGGCGGTTGCTGCTTGCCCGGCCGTCCCCGCCGCGTTCCAAGGCCCACAGCAGGCCGGTGACGTAATCGCCGTACAGGTATTTTCCTTGCAGCGCCGGGACCTTGGCGCCGCGATAAACCACGCCGCCGGTCACGCTTTTGCCGACGGTGTGGTCGTATTCCCACACCGGCCACTGCAAGCCCTCGCCCTCGGTATAGGCCGGTTTGCGGTCGACGGGGAAGGGGTGGTAGCCTTCGAACACGCTCCAGCCGTAGTTTCCGCCGGGCTGGACGACGTTGATCTCCTCCCACTTGTCCTGGCCGACGTCCGCCAGCCACAACTCGCCGGCGCCGGGGTTCGCCTGGGTGCCGACGTCAAAGCTGAACCGCCAGGGGTTGCGGAAGCCGTGGGCGTAAATCTCCGGGAGCACGCCGGGCGTGCCGACGTGCGGGTTGTCCGCCGGAACCGCATAGGCTTTGCCGGGGTCGGGCTTGGCGTCCACGTCCAACCGCAGCATCGCCCCGAATACGGTGCCGCCGTTCTGGCCGTTGTCCAGTGGATCCCCGCCGGCCCCGCCGTCGCCGAACGCCACGTAAAACTTGCCGTCCGGGCCGAATAGGATCGTGCCCGCGTTATGGTTCCAATACGGCTGCTTGAGGCGGAAGATCTCCCGCTCGGTACTCAGGTCGAGCCGTTGTTTCAGCCCCGTTCCCTCCGCCTTGAATTCGCTGACGACGGAGGTGTGCGGGGCGTCTGCGGTGGTGTAGTAGACGAAGACCCGGCCGTTCTCTTTGAACTGCGGGTGAAAGGCGAGGCCCAACAGCCCTTCCTCGTTCATCTTGTCCTCGTAAGTCACGAGGTCCGACAGGTCCGCGAACGGGGTGGCTTCCTCCACGTCGGGATCGTTGGGGAACTGATACACCGGGCCCTTTTGCGTGACGACGATCACCCGGTTCGTGCCGTCGCCGGGGTGCGTGAGCAGGATCGGGCGATCGAACGATAAAAACTCAAACGCCCGCACCGCCTTCACCGGCAGCGGGGTCTGGTCGACGCCCGTCGGCGGGGCGGGCACGGCGGACCGATCGGCGGGAGCCGGGGCGGGACCGGCGGCGAACGCCGCGGCGAGCAACAGGGGGGCGAGCATGGTCACGGAACTCAAAGGTGAAGCGAACCGACCGACGGCGCCGGCCGCCCGCAGCGTACCCGCGTCGCCGCGGCGGGGCGCAGGTGGGCGGGCGTTGGAGGTAGACTGGGCGGCGTCCCCCCCTGCCCCCGATCTGAGGGTCTTAAATCCATTCGCTCCTGCTCCTCGCCCTGACCGCCGGCCCGCCGGCCGAAGCGGATCATTCACCCCTCGCCGCGGCGCTCCCCCGCGTCCTCGCCGCCGATGTGTGCGTGTACGGCGGGACGGCCAGCGGCGTGATGGCCGCCGTCGCCGCCGCCGACGGCGGCGCGAGCGTCCTGCTGGTCGAGCCCAGCCGGTGGCTCGGCGGGATGACCGGCGGCGGCATCAGTGCGGTCGACTGGGGGCGGAAAGAGTCCGTCGGCGGCGGGACCCGCCGGTTCCTGGAGACGCACAGCGGCAGCGCCGCGTACCGCCGGGGGTTCGCCAAGCTGGTCGACCGGGAGGACGTCCGCGTGCTCTACGACCACCGGCTCGCCGCGGAGAATCCGGTGAGGAAGGACGGGGCCGTGCTGCGGGCGGTCGTGCTGGACCTCGCCCCCGTGGACGCCACCGGCTGCCCGATCCCCGCGCCGCTGCGCCCCGCCGCCGCGACGGTGGAGGCGAAGGTGTTCCTCGACTGCTCCTACGAGGGCGATCTGATGGCCGCGGCCGGGGTGTCGTACACCTACGGCCGCGAATCGCGGGAGCGATACGGCGAATCCCTCGCCGGCGTGCGGCCGAGCCTGTGGATTTACGACATCGACCCGCACGTCACCCCCGGCCGGCCCGACAGCGGGTTGCTCCCCCTGCTTCAAGACTTCGAGATCGGCCCGCTCGGCGCCGCCGACCGGCTCACGATGGGCTATTGCTTGCGGTATAAGTTCGGGGACGGGAAATCGGGCGACGGGAAATCGGGCGACGGGAAACCGGGCGACGGGAAACCGGGCGACGGGAAAGCCGGCGACTGGCCGATCGGGGCGCCGGCCGACTACGACCCGGCGGAGTTTGAATTGTTCCGCCGCGGCTTTCGAAAGGGATTGAACCTCACCCGGGGCCGCAAGATCAGCTCGCCCGGCCGGGTCGAGGAATATTCCGGGACGCTGTTCCGCCAAAAGGACGGCAACATCAACCGGGCCCTGCTGACCACCACCGTGTTCGGCTGCAACGCGGTCTACCCGGACGGCGACTGGGCGGACCGGGCGGCGGTCTGGAAGTTCCACCAGGAGTTCCTCCGCCGGCTCGTCCGCTTTGTCGAGACCGACCCGGCCGTCCCGGCGGACCTGAAGCGGGAGGCGGCGTCGCTGACCTTCCGCCGCGGCGAGTTCGACGACACCCGGGGCTGGCCGAGCCAACTGTACGTCCGCGAGGCCCGCCGCATGGTCTCCGAATACGTCGTCTCCCAGCACGACATGGCGGGCGAGACGGCCCCGGAGCGGTCCGTCGGGCTGGCCTCCTACGGCGTGGACGATTGGCCGTACGCCACCGTCGCCGAGAACGGCAAGGTGGCGTTGCAGGGCGGCGGGTTGTCCAAGCTGTACCTGGACGGCGGGCGGACCCGCGGGATCTACGAGATCCCCTATGAAGCGATCGTCCCCCGCAAAGCGGAGTGCGAGAACCTGCTGGTCCCGGTGTGCTGTTCGGCCAGCCACATCGCGATGACTTCCATTCGGATGGAACCGACCTGGATGCTCCTGGGCGAGTCCGCCGGCGCCGCCGCCGCCCTGGCCGTCGCCGACGGCACGGCGGTGCAGGACGTGCCCCACGCCGACCTCGAACCGAAGCTGCGAGCCCTGGGGCAGAAGTTGGGGGTTGCCGACGCGCTGCCCGGCCGCCGGGACTCCTGGGACGCGGCGGCGTGGAACCGGGAGAAGCCGGGCTACGAGTGGGTCTTCCCGCGGATCGACGCGGACGGGAACGGGACCGTCTCCGCCGCGGAGTACGCCGCGTTCCAAGCGTTCAAGCGTCGGCACGCCGACTGGGAACCCGCCCTGCGACAAGCCGGCCAGATGCCGGCGGGTGTGACGGAGTGACCGGCGCCGGGTACCCTCTGGGCATTCCTCCCGGAGAAGCCCGATGCATCTCGCCCGCTGCGCACTGTTCCTCACTCTGGTCACCCCCGCTTGCGGTTTCGCGGGTGACGATCCGTCGGGAAACGACTCGCATCAGCACACGTTCCCCCCCATCCGCAACACGCAGCCGGACGGGGCGGAGCCTAATTCGCCCCTCGAAGCCGCCGCGGCGTTCACGGCGCCGGAGGGATTTGAAGTCACGTTGTTCGCCGGGGAACCGGACGTCGCCCAGCCGATCGCGATGACCTTCGACGACCGCGGCCGGTTGTGGGTCGCGGAGTGCTACACCTACACCGGCCGCGATTATGACGTGACGCACGGCGATCGGATCTCGATCTTCGAAGACGCCGACGGCGACGGCGTGCACGACTCGAAGACAGTGTTTTGGGACCGCGGGTTCATGCTCACGGGGCTTGAATACGGCTTCGGGGGCTTATGGATTCTGAACGACGGCACGCTGTCGTTCATTGCGGACGCCGACGGCGACGACGTGCCGGACGGCGGTGCCGACGCCGCCCCGGTCGCCCTGCTGGACGGCTTCACCCACGAGGCCCAGCACAACGTCGTCAACGGCCTCTGTTGGGGGCCGGACGGCTGGCTGTACGGCCGCCACGGCATTACCGCCACCAGCCACGTCGGCCTGCCCGGCACGCCGGACGATAAACGCACGCCGCTCAATTGCGGCATCTGGCGGTTCCACCCCACCCGGCACACGTTCGAGGTCGTCGCCCACGGCACGACGAACCCCTGGGGGCTCGACTGGAACGAATACGGCGACGCCTTTTTCACCAATAACGTGATCGGCCACGCCTGGCACCTGATCCCCGGCGCCCATTACCGGCGGATGTTCGGCCAAGACTTTAACCCGCACCTCTACGGGCTGATCGACCAGCACGCGGACCATTACCACTGGGACGCCGACGGCGGCAGTTGGACCGCCAGCCGAGCCGGCGCCGCCGGGGCGAGCGAGACCGCGGACGACCTGGGCGGCGGGCACTCCCACGCCGGGGCGATGATTTATCAGGGCGACAATTGGCCGGAGGAATACCGCGGCGACCTCTATATGTGCAACACCCACGGCAAACGGATCAACCGCGACGCCCTCACGCCCCACGGCAGCGGCTACAAGATCGAACATCGTCCCGACTTCGCCTTCGCCAACAGCCCGTGGTTCAAGGGGGTGGAATTGAAAAGCGGTCCCGACGGCGGCGTATTCCTGCTGGACTGGACCGATCTGGGCGAATGCCACGACCACGACGGCGTCCACCGCACCAGCGGCCGCATCTATAAAATCACCCACGGCGCCCCGGAGCGCGCGGGGCAGGCGGTGGATCTGGCGAAGCTGCCGCCGGGCGAATTGTTGGTGACGGCAACCACCCATCCGAACGTCTGGCACCGCCGGCACGCGACGCGCTTACTCATTGAGCCGACGGGCCCTGACGGGGCGGTGCGGTTCGCGGCGGCGCAAGCGGAGATGGCGGCGGCGGCGCAGACGGCTGGACGCTCGCTGTTCCCCGAGGACGCACCGACGGACCTGTGGAACCTGCGGGCGACGCGGCTGCTGGTCGCGGCGTGCGGGGTGAACATGGACGGGCTGGACCTCCCGGGCGGGACCGAAGCCGGCGTGGCCCGCTCCATGCTGGTTCTGCTCTCCACCGAGGACGCCAGGCAGGCGGCGGCCCAACCGGCACTGGCGGCGGAACTGCGGGCGGTGTTTCCGGGGCTGAACACGGCGATGCAGGACCTTATCCTCGACCGCTACCCCCTGACGCCGAAGATGGCGGCGGAGATGCGAGCCGCCCCCGCCTGGCAGCCATTGGTCAACGGGGCCAAGTCTCCCGACCCGCGGATCCAGTTGGCGGCGCTGTCTGCGGTGCGTCGCCATCCCCCGGAGGCCGGCCTGCGGGTCGCCGCCGCCGTCGCCGCCGATCCGGCCAACGCCGCCGATCATAACCTGCCGCTGATGGCGTGGTATGCCGCCGAGCCCGGCGTCGCCGCGGACCCGGCCTCGGGGGCGGAGTTCGCGGCGAGTTCAAACATCCCGCTGCTCCGCGAATATACAGCCCGGCGGATCGCTTCCGAATTGCCTTCCGAGGAGCACGCGAAGGCGTTGGGAGCGCTCTTGGAGCGGGCCGCCGCACCAACCCGACGCGTCAGCGAGGGACCGCGGGCGCAGCCCGCATCGCCTGCGGCGGAGCCCTCGCTGACGCGTCGGGTTGGTGAAGACGCCGTCGCCTTTCAACGCGACGTATTGACCGGCGCCCTCGCCGCTCTCGACGGGCGCCGCAAAGTCACCCCGCCGCCGGGGTGGGAAGAGGTGCAACCCGTCTTCGCCGCGTCCGAGAATGCGGAGGTGCAGGCCCTCGCTAATAAGCTCGGGGTGATCTTCGGCGACGGGGCCGCGCTCGAAGAACTGCGGGCCGTCGTCACCGATCGCACCAAATCCGACGCCGCCCGGGCGGCGGCGATCGAATCGCTCGCCGAGGCCCGCGACGACGCCGTCGCGCCCGTGCTGCTGGACCTTTTGGAGAAGCGGCGGGGGGAGGACCGCAACGTGCTCGCCGCGGCGGCCCGCGGGTTGGGGGCGTTCGAAGCGGACGAGATCCCCGCGGTCTTGATCAAGGCGCTCCCGCGGCTCCGCGATCGGGCGCGGGACGCGGCGCTGGCGACGCTGGTCAGTCGGCCGGGGGCGGGGCGGAAACTGGCCGAGGCGTTGCCGAGCCTCGGCGTCGAACTCCTTTCCGCGGAGCATGTGCGGGCGCTGCGGGGGTTCGGGGATGAACAGATCGACGCCGTGTTGGACGAACTCTGGGGCACCACCCGGGCCACGCCGGCGGAGAAGCTGGCGGAGATCGCCGCGTGGAAGGCGAAGCTGACGGACGCCGGAGCGGGCGCCGCCGATCCCGCCGCCGGCCGCGTCGTGTTCAAACAGGTCTGCGGACAGTGCCACAAACTCTACGGCGAGGGCGGGAACGTCGGGCCGAACCTGACGGGCTCGGACCGGCACAACCTGGACTATTTATTGGGCAACGTGTTCGATCCGTCCGCGGTGGTGCCGGCGGCGTGGCGGGTCTCCACCGTGCTGCTGACCGACGGCCGCGTGCTGACCGGCGTGGCGAGCCGCAGCGGCGGCGGGGGCGACGACGCCGCCTGGCAGCTGCGCACCGCCGACGCCGCGGTCGTGCTGCCGGCGGGCGACGTGCTGGAAGTCGTCCCCGGCGACGCCTCGCTGATGCCGGAGGGGCTGTTCAAAACCCTCACCGATCGGCAGGTGCGTGACCTCATCGCCTACCTCCGCAGCGACCGGGCGCCGGCGGGGGGGTGAGCCGCCCGCTCCGTCACGGCAATCCGTCGGCGCCTTGGACCTCCTGCATGACCACGCGGTTCACGTCGGGATAGAAGGTGACCGAGCGGCCGGTGGCGAGGTCGCGGGGGCCGGTCTCGCTGTTGGCGCGGTACAACTGCACCAAGCCGTCGGCGGTGCCGGAGAGTTCGAGCCGGCCCTTCGCCTCGTTGTAGGTGGCGCGGGGGGCGTCGGCCCAGTACCAGGCGCCGGGGCGACCGCCGCTGGGTTCGCCGTGGCCGTCGACCGTCACGTCGCCGCTGGCGAACAGTTCGCGGGTCTTCAGGTCGGCCTCCCCGTCGGGACCACGGGCGGCGCCCTCGGCGGGCACGTGCCGCAGTTCGAGCCGGCGGCTGACCATCCGGGAGGCGCCCGCCGGCAGGGAGGTCCCCGGGGTGGGCAGCAGTTCCACGCCGAAGTCCCGCACCGGCCCGTGCACCACTTCCACGCGGGCGTCGGAGTTCGGATGGAAGATCGCGTCCGGGCCGTTCAGATTGCCGCGGACTTCACGCTTGAACGCCACGTGAATCAATTCGCACGGCAGCGCGACGAGCCGGCGGCCGCGGGCGTTGGGGCGGACGGTGCCGTTGGCGGTCTCCGGGGCGGCGGCCTGATCGTCGCGGCGCCAGACCTTCATCTCCCCGATCCCCTGGGCGGTAAAATCGCCGGTCTTCCACAGCACTTCAAGCTGGGCGAAGTCCCCCTCGACCCGCTGGGCCTCGCGGGGTTCGAGCGGGTCGGCGGCCCGCGGGTCCGGGGCGTCCTGCCGGCCCCGCACGTTCACCCGGCCATGGCAGGTGATCAGCTTGATCTCCGCATCGCCGTCCCCGTCGTCGCCGGCGTCCGGCTGCGTCTCGCCGGCGCCGGGCAGGGAGGAGCCGAAGACGACCTTCTTGGTGAGGGTCACCGTCATCAAATTGCAGTACAGCCGGACGGTGTCCTCGGTGAACGAGGGGGTGTTCTCCTGCCCCTCGGTGCCGTGGAACAGCGTGCGGGCGCCGCCGTAAAAGGTGGCGACGGAGCCGTCGAACGTCATCGATTCGCCCCAGTCCACCCGCACCGATTTGCGGGCCGGGGCGCTTGGATCCGCGGGCGCCGGGCTGGCGGGGGACGCGGCGTCGCGGGCGTCGGGGGAGCCGGTGAAGCCGGGCATCCCGCCGCCGCGGACCGGCAGATCGAGCGACCCGGCGCCGACCACCACCGCGGTGTTCTGTTGCGGGTCGAAGCGGATCTCCGGCCCGGTCAGGTCGGCCCCGGAGCCGTTGAGCTCCGCGGGCACCGGCGGCGCCGTGGCGGTGGCGGGGGCGCCGAACAGGGTCAGCAATTGTTCCTCCGGTCCGGCGCCGGTCAGCACGGCTTTGGCCGCCTTCGCATAGCGGGCCTCGCCCGGCTCCCCGCCGGGTTCGGTCGGGGGGGCGGCCTCCTCGTACAGCCCGACCTGCCCGGTGGCGACGGCCTGGGAGATATAACTCTTCTCGACCTCCACGCCGTTCTCCGTGCGAGCCCGCACGATTGTGGCGACGACGGCGTCCGAATAGAACTTCTTCGGCGGACCCGGCGGCGCCTCCTCGACCGGTTCCGCGGCGGGCGGGGCCGCCTCCGCGGGCGACGCCGCAGCGCCCGGGGCCGCGGCGGCCACCGGCGGCGGGGCCGGTCGGGGGGCGGGATCGACGAACCGCACGTCGACCTGCTTCGCCCCGGCCAGCAACTCCGGCCCTTTCATCCGCACCGACCCGGTCGCGATCGCCTTCGCCGGTCGCACCGAGCCGCCCATCGGATCCGCCCCGGCCAGCGGCCCGCCCGCCCCGGGCTTCATGTTCGACTTGGGATCGTTGGGCGTGGCGTCCGCGTGCGGGTTCGGTTCAAGCTCCAATACGACGTGGTCCGCGGCGAGTTCAGACCCGTCCGCGAACGTTTGCACGAGGACCTGATCCGCCAACTCCGTATGCCCCGCGGCGTTCCGCTGCGGGTTCGCCGGACCGGTCAGCGTGATCACGTCCCGCCCGGTGCGGGCGTTCCGGGCGGTGACCAGAGAGCCCGGCCACTTCACCCGGGCGGCGAGTTCGCCGGTCTCCGGATCGTTTCGGAGCAGCAACCCGGGGCCGGTGCAGCGGACTCTCCGGGGGGCGTCGATTGTCGCCGGATCGACTCCCGCCGGGGCGTCCGGGGGAGTCACGACGAGTCGCGGGCAGAGGATCGTGGCGTCCGGGAGCGTCACCCGCACCAGGTCCGGCCCCGCGGAGTTCTCCGGCGAGCCCGCGAGCCCGCGGAACGCCGTCGTGCGGCGGTTGCGCGGGGCCGCGTCGGACGCCGCCGCGGCGGCGAGACCGGCGTCGGACCGGCCGCTGAGGGTGAGCACGTCCGCCGGCACGTCGTGCTCCAAGCGGGCGGAGGTCGTGGTGATCTGACGGGACGGGGAGTTCACCCGCACCGGGGCGCCGTTGGCGACGACGGCGGTCGCTTCCAGGTCGTCGTCGGCGGCGTAGAACGGCCGTTCGCCCCAGTCCCGGGCCGCCATGGCGGCCCGCAACGCGGCGGCTTCGGCCTTCGCCTCGTCGGTCGCGGGGGCGAACCGAACCAGCAGATCGTCGCAGATCAGTTCGTCCGGCCCGGCTTGCTCCGGCGTCTCGGGGACGGTTCCGGCGGGCTGCGGACGCGACGCCCTCACGCCGCCGGGGTCGATGGAAGTGAATAACGCGGTGTTTTGCAGCGGGTCGAACACCAGTTGCCGCGTCGCGGTGATCTCCACCGGCTCGCGGGGGGCGTCGGCGGGATCGTTCAGGTCGGGCGTCGGCGCTTTGCCCAGCGGACCGCCGGCGGCGTCGAGGCCGGGCAGGCGTCCGTCGCGGAGCGTCAACGCGACCGGCCCGCGGACCGCGACTTCCTGCAACCCGTCCGCGGCGACGTTCTCATAGGAGCCGGGCGTGCGGGTGCGGAACAATTTGATATCCACGCCCACGCCGGCGCCCTCGTGCCCGCCGGTCAGGGCGTCTCCCTCGCCGGACCCGCCGTGGCGGAAGGAGACCGGGCTGTCGCTATACAGCCGGGAATATTTGCTCGCCGGGTTGCCTTCGAGGAACAGGAAGTTCGAGCCGGCGACCCGCAGACCCTCGGCGCCGTCGATCCGCACGTCGCCGTAGAACCCCGCGACGACGACCCGGCCGGGGTTGCTGACCATGTCCTCGGAGATCGGTTTGGCGAACCACAGCACGGCGGTGTTCGCCATGACCGTCGTGGGTTGTTTGCCGCCCTGCTCCGGATCGGCGCCGCTGTCGTCGACGATCACCGCGGCGAAGGGGGTGACCCGCAACGCGCTTTTGCCGGACGCCCGCTCCTCGATCGCCCATTCATTCCAGTACATCATGCTCTGCCCGGAGCCGACCTGATATTTGGCCTCCGCGGCGAAGGGGGCGTGCGGCAGGTAACGCTCCGCCAGCGCCCGGTTGGAGGCCGGCGGGGAGATGCTGTTTTCGCGGCGGTCCGTGGCCCGACGCGCCTCCTCGGCGGCGTTTCTCAGCAGCGGCGTGACCGTCGCCGCGTACGTCATGTACAGCCCCGTCAGCCCCGCCGCGGCGCCGGCGGTCAGGGCCGCCCGCCGGGTGAACGACGGCGACGCCTCCCGCGGACCGCCCGCCGGCGTCTCCGGCCCCACGCCGGGTTCGGCGGGGCGGAGGCCGGGATGCGCAGCGGCGCCGGGCGACGGCAGGGCGGCGTCGGAGGGAGTCACGACGGGGCCGTCCGGGGAACGATTTGCACGGGGGAAGCCAATCTTAAACCAGCCCGATCAGATCGGTGATATCCACCAGCCCAACCGGTCGGCCGGCGGCGTCCACCACCGGCAGTTCGCTCAGTTTACGCCGGGTCAACAGGGACACCGCCTCCCCCACGGAGTCGTCCGGCCCCACCGTCACCGGCCCGCGGGTCATCACGGCGCTGACCGGGCGGTCCAGTTCGTGCTCGCCCCGGCGGGCCAGCAACCGGGCCAAGTCGCTGTCCGTGAACAGGCCGGTCAGCGTGCCGGCGGCGTCGGTCAACATCACGGCTCCGGTGCGGCGTTCCCCCTCGGTGGTCTCCAGCACCTTACGCACCGGTTGATCGTCGGTGAAGACGCGGAGGGCGCCGCCGGTCCGCATCACCTCGTCCACCCGGGCCAGTTTACGGCCCAGCGAGCCCGCCGGATGGAACGCGGCGAACCGGTCCGGGGTGAAGCCGGCGCGCTCGCTCAGCAGCACCGCGAGGGCGTCGCCCAGCGCCATCATCGCACAGGTGGACACCGTGGGGGCGAGGTCGTGGACGTCCGCCTCCCGCAGCTTGCCCATCGCCACCACCACCGACGCCGCCCGCCCCAGCGTGCTGGAATCCTTCGCCGTGACCGCCACCACCGGCACGCCCCGGCGGGCCAGGGGGGGGAGGATCTGGACGACCTCCGCGGTCTCCCCGCTGTGCGACAGCGCCAGCACCGTGGCGTCGTCGCGGACCATGCCAAGATCCCCGTGCACCGCTTCGCCGGGGTGCAGCACGCAGGCGGGGGTGCCGAGGCTCGCCAGCGTCGCGGCGATTTTGCGTCCCACCAGCCCCGCCTTGCCCATCCCGGTGACGACGACCCCCCCGCCGCGGCGTTCGATCAGATCCGCGGCCTCCAGCAACCCCGCCGGCGGCGCCTTGGCGAGGGCGAACAGGGCGTCCGCTTCGGCCCGCAGCACCTCCGCGGCCCGCTTCGCCGCGGCGAACCGATCGAACGGCACCCCCTCGAACGAGATCAGATCCCGATCGCGGATCGACGGGGCGGCGGAGCGTTGAACGGCGGGCAAACCCACGGGCGCAGCTTCGGTACGAGGCGAGAACCCGCTGGTTATAGTGCGTCACGCGGGGCGAGGTGAAGGGCGATCGTGCGGCCCCCCGTCGCTCACCCCACCAGCAGGCCCCAGTACTGGAGCCGTTCCAGGCCCCCGTCGAGCGCCGGTTCGAGCAGGACGCGGGCCACGTCCGGATCGGTCACGGGCTGGCCGTCTCGCTCCAGCGCGGGGGCGCCCCGCACGGCGCCGGCGACCAGTTCTTCGAGCAGCGACGGCAGATCCCGCGTGCCGTCCAATCGCACGATCAGCCAGCGGGCCACGTCCGGCAATTCCATGGAGATGTGCAGGCGGGAGGTGACGTGCCGGCGCCCCTCGGCGATCCACAGCCGGGCCAGCGGGTCGGCGACGGGGCGGTCCGAGATCGCCGCGCAAAGCGTCGGCGGTTCGCTGTAGAACGTCAGCATGCCCTGATAAAAGAGCCGGTACAGCGCCTTGCGGAGCGGCGCCGGGTCGCCCCCCGCTTCGTCCAACAGCGCCTGCACCGGGGTCGCCTGCGGCCACGACGCGGCGAGGCGGTCCAGCATCGTCGCCACGCGGGCGTCGTCCGTGCCCACGTTCCCCTGCTCGTCCGGCATGGCGAACTGCCGCACCTCCGGCCCGGCGAGGTTCGCGGGGGGCGCCGTCCCGTCCGTCGGCGGGGCGGGTGGATCGGACGCGACGGGCCGCAGCACGGAGACCGCATAAAGCCCGGCGAGGCGGGCGGCGGGGGCGTCCCGGTCGATCGGCGCCTCGGCCCGCACCACCAGCGAGCGACGAAAGTTACGGCAGCGCACGAAGTCCGCGTATTGCTCCCGGCGGATCGGGTCGTCCGTCAGCTGTTCCAGCGCCGCCCGCGCCTCCGGGGCGATCTGCAAACTGGCGAACGAGTCTCCCTCCGGCTCCGCCAGATACGCCAGATCGCGTGCCGCCAGCAGATCGACGAACTGCTGAAAATAGAAGGGGCGGTTCTCGTCTTCGAGATAATCATGGAACAGATAGCTTTCCGCCTTTTGCTGGAACAGCTTGTCGAACGTGCCGAACACCTCCCGATACCAGGGGGCGCTGGCGACGGCGTGCTCCGCCATGAACTTCAAAATGCCCACCGCCGACCCCAACCGCTCCTTCGGATCCGCGATCTGCACGCCGTCCGGGCCGGCGGTGTGATACAGCATTAATTCCCGGGCCATCCCGCCGGCGTGCCAGCCGGGCAGGGCGTTGTAGCTGATGTAGGCGACGCCGTGCGGCGTCAGCAGGCTCGCGCACGATCTCTAAAATCCGCGTGCGGACCGCGTCCGGCACCCAACTGAACACGCCGTGGCAGATGAGGTAATCGAACGGCTCCTCGTCCGCGAACTCCATCAGGTTCTGGCGCCGCAGCTCCAAGTTCGTGAGCCCCAGCCGCTGCACGGTCGCGGCGCCGACGTCGATCTGCACCTGGGACAGGTCCAGCCCCACGAACGTCGCGTCCGGGTGGGCGTTCGCCAGGCACAGCAGGTTCGCCCCGGCGCCGCAGCCGAGTTCCAGCACCCGGGCGGTCGACGGCGGGGCGGGCTTCAATCCCAACAACGTCGCCACCGCCCCCAACCGACCGGGGTGGGTCTGTTCCACCGAGTGGTCGACATACGGCACCGCATCGTAACTAAACGCCCCCGCCCCCGCGGATCGGTCCGAGGACGCGGGCGGCGATGAGAGATCAGTGGACATGGCAAGGCTTCCCGAAGATGAAGCTCACAGGCTAAGGGGTCGCCGTAAGATCAACAAACTCGCAGGGGAACCCTCCGGGCGGGAGAGGCGCCGCTCACGCCAGTTCCTTGACCGCGACGGTGCCGCTCGGGTCGTTGCGGACCTCGTAGCCGGCGGCTTTGAGTTCGTCGCGGGCGGCGTCGGCGCTCGCCCAGTCTTTGGCGGCGCGGGCGGCGTCGATCTGTCGGCACAGCGTCGTCGGATCGAACCCGCCGGCGGTCGCCGCCGCCTGCGAGCCGGCCGGCGAGGACGCCGGGTCGGTGCACAGCGCCGAATCGATCAATTCAAAGGCCGCCAAGCTCTCCGCCGGGTCCGGGTGGGGGCCGCCGACCCAGGGGAACAAGACGCCCAGGGCGCCGCTCATATTGAGATCGTCGCCCAGCGCCGCCAGGAAGCCGGCGACGGCGGGGTGGCTGGTGTCGACCTCGGCGGTCGCGTCGCCGGCGTCGGCCTTCAGGCGAGCTTTGAACTCGATCAATTTCCGCACCGCCGCGGCGCTGTCCGTGAGGCCCTTGGCGGTGAAGTTCATATTCGCCCGGTAGTGGCTTTTCGTCAATTCGTACCGCAGCACGCCGGGGTGCACGTCGCGGCCGGTCACTTTCCCGCCGAGCACGTCGCGAACCGTGTAAAAGTTTCCTTTGGACTTGCTCATCTTCGCCCCCTCGACCATCAGGAAGCGGGCGTGCATCCAAAAGCTGGCAAACCGATCTTCGCCGGTGGCGCCGCGTGTCTGGGCGATTTCGCATTCGTGGTGCGGGAAGATCAGGTCCTCGCCGCCGGTGTGAATGTCGATCGTATCGCCCAGCAGCCGGCGGGCCATCACGCTGCATTCGATATGCCAGCCGGGATAGCCGGCGCCCAGATCCGAATCCCACTTCATGATGTGCGAGGTGTCCGGCTTCCAGAGCAGGAAATCCGCGGGGTGACGTTTGCCGGCGATCTCCTCTTCGGAGACCCGCCCGCCCATCCCGGCGACCAGTTTATCGAGGGTGTTGCCGGACAGTTTGCCGTACTCCGGAAAGCTCTCGACGCTGTAGTACACGACGCCGCCCTCGCTTTTATACGCGTGGCCGGAGGCGAGCAATTCGTGGATCATCGCCAGCATCCCCTCGACGTTCTCGGTCGCGCGGGGGATGTTCTCCGGCTCGTCCGCCAGCCTCATGCCCAGGACCCGGGCGTCCGCGAGAAAGGCGTCCTCGTAGAATCGGGCGATCTGATACGGGTCGTTGGGGTCCTCGACCTGCCCCTCCTCGACCGTGCCCGACTTTTTGTCCGGCCCTTTCGCGGCCTTTTTCTCCGCGAGCTTTCGCATCGCCAGTTCCATCTTATCCTCGCCGGCCCCGTCGGCGGCGGCGTCCTCGGTCATATGACCGACGTCCGTGACGTTCATCACGTGCCTCACCTCCGCCCCGGTCGCTTCGAGGAACCGGCGGATCAAATCTGCGAACAGGAAGCTGCGAAAGTTGCCGATGTGCGCGTAGTCGTACACCGTCGGCCCGCAGCTATAAATGGTCACCGGCCGATCCGTCGGGACCGTGAACGGCTCCAAACCGTGGCTCAGAGAATTGTAAAATTGGATGGGGGGCATGCGGGCGATCCGTCAATGGGGGGAGGCGACAGTCTAAGCGGCGTCCCCGCCTCCCCCCAAGCCGGAGCCATGGCTCCTGCTTGGGCGCTGTGGCGTGGCGTTCGCGCACAGCGCCCGCAGCACGAAGTGGGTGGGCGTGAACACCAGCAGGGGCAGGCCGATCAGCAGGCCGCCGAACCAGACCAGCGGGGGCACCCACTCCTGGGCCGCCTTGTCGTCCGGGCCGAACACGTAATTCACGTTCACCGGCACGCCTTGCTCCACCGCCGCCCCCGGCCCCGGGAGCACGAAGTAACCCAGCGCCAGCGCCGCCCACGCCAGGATCGTCCAGAGGATCAACCCCCGCCGATCATAGCCCAGCTTCCACACGACGTACGCCAGCAGGAAGGGGAGCCAGAAGTGAAAGAAACTCAGCCCCCGCAGGAACAGGCTCCGGTCCTCGTCGAACATATAGCCGGTCATGCCGAGGAACCTGCCGCCCGCCAGCGTGACGAAGAAGTCCGCGACCCACAGGGCTTGCACGAACAAGATGCCCACCGCCGCGGCGCTCGCCGGTAGGGACCGCTGCGTCCAGACGGAGATCAGCGTCAGGAACAGGGCGATGTCGCAAAAATATAGAAAGTTCGTCGGCCCGTAGCACGCCCAGTAAACCGGCACCAGCACGGCCAGGAATGCTGTGTAGACCGCCGCCACCGGCCACGGCACCCGACGGGGCGGAGTGCCGGAGGCGTCGGCCGGTTCGTCGGCCGGTTCGTCGATCGGGGGCGGGGGGGCAGTCGTCATCGTGATGGCAGGGGGGAGGAGGGAGGGGGAGGAATACGGGAGCCCGACGGTGCGGTTCCGAACCCCGCAGGACCGGTTGCCCGTGCAGCGGGCGACGCCGCCGGGAAGTTTCGCAGCAGTCTCTCTCCCCCGCACGCCCCGGCGTGACCTAGGGTTGCTTCGGGTCCCCAGCAGGTTGCGACTCGGCCATGCCGGGACGCTCCCATCGGGATTCTCGCCCGGAATGGAATCGGGTTTGCATCGCTTTCGTTTCGCCCCGCCCTCCAAATCACGCCCGCCAGATGCCCGCCACCTTCGTTCTCGACCGTCCGCACGCCCACCTCGCCGCGGAATTGCACAGCCGGGTCGCCGGCGCCCTGGCGAAAAGTTCGCACTTTCGCACCCAGCCGGTGCTGTGCGCGGTGGAGCACACCGACGAGGGCGACGCCGTCGTGCTGTCCGGCGCCGTGCCCAGTTGGCACCACAAACAGCTCGCCCAGCAGGCGGCGATGGGCGCTCTGGGACGCACCGGCGCCTTCGTGCGGAACCGCCTGACCGTCGCCGCCCGCTGACCGTCGCCGGTCGTTGAGCGGCGTCAGTCGCTGAGCGGCGACGGTCGTTCGGGCCGGACGCCGGCGACGACTTCAAAGCCCCCGTCATAGCTCCAATGGCGAGCGGGGCCGGACGCGGGGCAGTTCCTCCGCCGCGCCCAGCCGGACCGACGCACGCACCGGGGCGCCATGGCGGAGCAGGGAGAGCACGACCGTTTCCCCCGGTCGCACGTCACGGGCGAGGGCAAGCGGGCCGTCGCCGACGCTGGTTCCCCGCCCGTCAGTCCTCAGGACGGGCGGATCCGGGGCGCGGGTGAGGGCCACGAGACGGTCGCCCACCTCCACGCCCGCCCGATCCGCCGGGCCGTCCGGCAGGATCGACCGCACCAGCACGCCGGGCGGGTCGTCGGCGTAGGTCGGGGCGTAGACCATCAATTCGACGCCCATGTACCCGCGGCCCTCCGGCAGATCGTCCGGCCACAGCGGCGAGTTTTGCGGCGGGGGCGGTCGCGGGGGGGCGTCGTCACGCACGACCGCCGACAGCGGTTCGCCGCGACGCAGCAGCTCCACCGGGACGACGAACCCGGGGCCCAGCACGTCGCGGAACAGCGCCACCCGGTCGGCGACGGCGGCGGGGTCGGTCGGATCGCACAGCGGTTGTCCGGCGAGGCGCAGCCAAACGTCGCCCACCCGCACGCCGGACCGCCACGCCGCCCCGTCGTTCGCCAACGCGATCACCAGCAGTCCCTCGGAGGTCGGCAACTCGGCGCCGTCCGCCGGCCCCGACTCCGGGCCGGGGACCGGGCGGGCGGCGAACAGCACGCCCATCCGCGTCGGGGAGGCGGCGGCCGGTCGCTCCGGAGGCCCGGTCCACCAGCGCCACCCGCCCCACGTCGCTAGACCGATCGCCACCAGCACGGACAGCGCCGCCGCCGTCGCGGTGAACGGTTCGACCCGCGCCGCGTCCCCGGCCGCATTCCCGTCGGCCTCCGGGGCGGCGTCCGGGGCGGCGTCCGGGGAAGCGGCGGACGGCGGGGCGGGATCAGCGGGCACGGCAGATCTGTGGGCGGGCGAACGACGGGGCGAACGACGGGGCGGACGTGTCGGCGAACCGAACGGGCGGCGGCGGGGTCCGGTGTCTGGGAAGCGGCACGAGGCGTGGGCGGGGGGCGCTGGAGGAGAAATTCCGCTCGCGGAACGACTCCCACGGTGACGGGCCGGCCCCGCAGGCGCTATCATCGCCTGCCCGTTTCCACGGGCGTCTTCCGTGTCGGGGGGCGCCCCACGTTGCGGAACCCCCGCCGACCGCGGGGCACCGGAGAGGTGGCAGAGTGGTCGATTGTGCAGCATTGGAAATGCTGTGTCCCTTCACGGGGACCGCGGGTTCGAATCCCGCCCTCTCCGCTTCAACAAGTGATGCGTCGTCACGCCGAGGCCCCGCGGGGCCTCGGCGTTACTCATTCGGCCGGGACGCCTCGGACGGATCCCACCAGGCGTCGAGCAGCCCGGTGAGGCGGGCGACCTGCTGCGGGTTCTCCGCGGTGCGGTTGTGCGTCTCGTGTGGATCGGCGGCGAGGTCGTACAGCTCCGTCGGCGGCTCCCCGGCGGTGAAGTGCGGTTGGAACGGGGCGATCAGCTTCCAGTTCCCGTCGATGACCCAGCGGGACTTCAGCCCGGCGGCGACGTTCGCGGCGGCCGGCGGGGCGGGGAAGGGTTGGTCGTGCTCGAAGATCGCCCCGAACACCGGCCCGCGGTCCCGCACCGCCGCGTCGTCCAGCAGATCGCCGCCGCCGACGCCCTCCGGCACCGGCGCCCCCACATGCGACAGAATCGTGCGGGCCAGATCGACGCTGCTGACCGGCGTGTCGACCGTGCGCGGTTCGATCATCCCCCGCCGCCGCAGCATGATCGGCGTGCGGACGCCGCCCTCGTGTGGGCTGCGTTTGCTGCGGTCCGCGTAGGCGCTGCGGTCCGGCCGCGTGATCCAGCCGTTGTCGCAGACGTAGACGACCAGCGTGTCGCTGCGGGTTCTCAGCGGGCTGTGCGGGCCGGATTGGCGGTCCCGGCGGTCCACCTCCGCAAGCACGGCGCCGACGGCCTCGTCGAACCGCTCCACGTTCGCAAAGTATTTCGCCTCGCTGAGCGTCAATTCCCCCGCGGCCACCTTCGCCCGGTACCCTCTTCAGCAGGCGCTCCGGCGGATCGTGCGGGGTGTGCGGCAGGAACGGGGCGAACCAGACGAACCACGGCTGATGGCGATCCTCCGCGTGGTCCAGAAACGCCGGCAGCACGCCGAGGTCCGGGCTGGGCAGGCCGTCGCGGGCGATCGTCAGCCCGCGGTCCCCGTGCCGGCCGCCGCGGGGGATGTCGCCGTGCGTCATCGCAAGATTGAAGCCGTGCTCCTCCGGGTCGCCCTCCCACCACTTGCCGGTTTGCAGGGTGCGGTAGCCGGCGGTCTCCAGCGCCTCGGGCAGCAGGGTGAAGTCGTCCAGCACGTCGGTTCATCGCCCGCCGCAGGACCAACTGGTCCGGGTGCCGTTGGCGGGTCCACCGGTCGGTCGCGTCCAACCCGGGCCGCAGGGCCGGATCGTTGCCGGTGACGCCGTGCTCGTGCGGGTAACGCCCGGTGAGAATTGACGCCAGACTGGGCCGGCACAGGCTCGTCGGCACGTACCCGCGGGGGAACGTCCGCGACTGCCTCGCCAGCCGATCCAGGTGCGGGGTGCGGGCGTGGGGGCTGCCCAGGAACCCGTAGTCGTCCCACGCCTGATCGTCCGAGACGATCAGCAGCACGTTCGGTTGCGGCTGCGGCGGCAGTTCCTCCCACGGCGGCTCCGCGGACTCCTCCCCCGGCGGAGCGAGGGCCAAGGCGGCGAGCAGCAGAACGGGCATCGGACGGTCTCGGTTCGAGGGCGACACCCATCACACCACACCGCCGCGTCCGCCCACAACCGGCCGGCTCTTCGCCCCGCACGCCTCACCCCGCAAATGTCGAGCGCGTCCGCCAGCAGCTTGGCCGCCGCCGGCCCCGCGGCGTTGAGCGCCGCCGCCCGATCATCCGGCTCCCCCCCGGTCGGCGGCGAAAACTGCGTGTCCACCGGCACGCCGCCGCTGCGGAGCTTTTCAGCCAGCAATTCGCACCCGGGGAACCACAGATCGCCCGGCGGGCAGATCAGCCGCAATCGGCCGGGGCGGGCCAGCGGGTTCAGGTCCGTCAGCACGCCGGCGACGCGGGCTTGCTCACGGCCCCCCTGGCCCGGGCCGTCCGGGAACAGCCCGTCCAACGTGCTGCCGCGGCCGTGGACGGCCTCCAACTGCACCGCCGCCGCGTAGGCCCAAACCGCGGGCGTTTGCCGCTTGGCGCGCGAGGCGCCGTGCCGACGGAACCCCGCCCGGATCGCCGCCTGCCCGCCCGCCCCGGCGCCGGCCCAGGCGAGCGGCCCGCCGAACCGCTCCGCCGCCCACGGGGCCAGTTCGTCGATCACCCACCGCCACGCGGTCAGCCCGTTCGCCGCTTTGAACGCCGGGTCCGGCCGGTCGAGCCACCAAGTCGGCCCCGGCGTCGGGCAGAGCATCCGCAGGCCGCGATTCGCCAGCGCCTCGGTCCAGCCGGGCAGCGATTCGGGGGTGAGGCCGTCAAAGTCCGGCAGCCACACGACGCCCCCGGCCGGCCCCTCTCCACCAGCCCGGTGCGGAGGCTCCAACACCCGCACCGGCACGCCGGCGACGGCGGTGCCGGTCCACGGAACCTCGGGCACGGGACGGCGGGGACCGGGCACGGGACGGCGGGTCTCGGGCACGGGACGGCGGGGGCCGGGCGGGGGTGGAGGGGGGCGGGACGGCACTTTAGAGTACGGCGGGCCCGCCTCGTCCCCTCCTCCCCCCGTTCGCCTGTCCCATGCAGACGCCGCCCCCGTGAAGACGTTGATTTCGCAGGCCCAGATCGCCGCCGCCGTGGACCGGTTGGGGGCGACGCTCGCCGCGGAGTACGCCGGCAAACCGCTGACGTTGCTCGGCGTGCTGCACGGGTCGCTGCCGTTCGTGGCGGATCTGATGCGCAAAATCGACGTGCCGCACCGGATCGGGTTGGTGCAGGCCAGCAGTTACCGGGGCACCGCCACCACGCCGGGGGAGATGCGGATCGACACGAACCTGCTGCCGGACATCACCGGCCGGGACGTGCTGTTGGTGGACGACATCTTCGACACCGGCCGCACCCTGACCGCCCTCACCGCCCGCTTGGCGGAGGAGAACGTGAACAGCGTCCGCACCTGCGTGCTGCTGTGGAAAAACCGCGACCCCGCCGCAGGCGTGACCCTCACCCCCGACTACCACGCCTTCCGCATCCCCGACCGCTTCGTCGTCGGCTACGGCCTCGACCACGACGACGAATACCGGCACCTGCCGTTCATCGGGGAGCTGCCGGGCGGGTGACAATTGGAGCTTGCGGCTGCGGCGTCGACCGGTTCGTACATGTCACAACATGTTGGCAGGATGCCAGCACCGGCCAGCAACTAAGTTGAAGTGCTGGTGGCGTCGACGATATCTTGGAAGCGACGAGCTACGTTCTTATTACCACATTCCGATCTAATGGCGGGGTCGCTCTCAAGGTTGGAGACGACTTCGGAAATATCCTTCTTTGAGGACTGAATGACTTCAATTGCCATCGGGGCCCCAGTGTTGCTGTAGAAGACGTTTCGGCTCTGGCTGAATGGGCCGTAACTAGGTTCGCCAATATAGCATAGCGTTAGCCACTGGACGATGTCTTCCAGCGGGCCTTCGGGGCAGTAGTCAAGACCGCCTACTTCTTGCAGGTTTCTCAAGAGTTCGCCGTGTTTCTCATGGCTCTTGAAGGAGTAGCCCACCTGCTTCATCTGGCTATGAAGCGAACCAAAGAACGATTTTAGGATCGACTGCTTGAGGTATGGGAGAACCCCGGCAACATGATAGACTCTTGCCTCCGTCAGATTAGGAGGAGTTCGTCCTAACCTGTCCGTTGCCGTTTTCGCCGCCTCTAACATAACAGGGTTCTGCGTAGAGTCGCGGAGAGTATGGAGCGCATTGTACGAGTTCTGCCGCACAATGTCGGACTGATCACCATTCAACGCGTTGCTGATGAGAAAGCGATGGATCTCAGTTTGGCGTGGTACAGGGGCCGCCGCGTAATCATTGATGGCGGTTTCCTCGAGCACAATCGCAGAAGGCTTTTCCACAAGCTCTTTAATGTCAGTCAGCTTGAGCAAAGTGATCGGGTCTCGGGACAGAACAACATCAATGCATGTCTTGAATACGTAGACGCAGTCTTCGACACCTGCTTCATACTCATCGTCCTCATGCTCGAGGTCCCGGCGAATGTCGTAGACTCGCATCAAGCGACGATATTCTGGCCGGCTTAGAAGCCCCATCCGAAAGGCAAGCTGAATTGTTCGCGTGACATCAAGATTCTCTACGTCCTCAGACTTTTTGATCTGCGGCATCTTGTTTTGAGACGCCGCCTCCCCCGCAATGTCGAGACCTGCAATGACAATCTTTTCCTTGAGGTCATGAACTGCTGCGTTGAACACACGCTGGCACGCACTGCTTGGGTCCACTGATAGGAGCCGGCCGACTCGTTCTACTAATTTTCTGGCTTGCCAGTGGGGCCTGATCTGGGAAAGCAGATCGCTGGCACCCGAATCTCTAATGATCTCGGCATTGACGGCTGGGATAAGGGCGTTCTTAGAGGACATTTGTCTTTGTTGGAGAGGGAGGGGAGGATATCCTAGCGAAGGGTCGCAGAGAAACAGACACAGATCCCGGGCCGAGGTTCGGACGGGTGGCCGGGGTGACTCGACCGTCGGCTCACTCGCTCCCGGGGGTGGCCGGGGTCGGCCCGCGGGGGGCGTGGTTCCCGGGGCGAGGGGGGTCGGGCCGCCCCCGGAACGGGCGACGTGCGGGCGCCTTATGAGCCGCGTCGCTCCTCCGGGCGGGTGGCCGATCCGCGCGGCGACGTTCGCCGGCGCCCTTGATCGGCCGACCCCGGCCGCCCCGTCGCGATCGTTAGCAAGCCGGCTCCCGGACGGTTGCGGTTCCATCGCGGCCCGCTGAATCGCACGACGCCGGGTGATGCGCCGGCGGGATGAGTGCCCGTGCCGCTTCCCCCCGGCCTCACACCGCCCCCCCGATCTCCCCGCCGGCCCGTGATTGAACTTGTCGCCGAGGTCTTCGTCGCCGCTCCGATTCAGCGGTGCTTCGACCTGACGCGGAGCGTCGACGCCCACCGGGATTCCTCCACGCTGATCGACGGCACGCCGGTCGCCGGCCGGGTTGCCGGGTTGAGCGAACTCGGGGACGAAACGACGTGGTCCGCCCGGTTCTTCGGGGTGCGGTTCCGGGTGCGGACGAAGATCGTCGCGATGGAGGCGCCCGCCGGGTATCGGGAGGCGCGGGTCGGCGGCTTGCTCCGCACGTTCGAACATGTCTACTGGTTCCAGCCGGAGGGGAACGCCGGGGGGCTGACTCGCATCGAGGACGCCTTCCGGGTCGGTCTGCCGTGGTGGGCCGGGGGGGACGTCGTGACGAAACTGCTCCTCCGCCCGCGGTTGGCCGAGGTGCAGCGCCACCGGCTCGACTGGCTCCGCGACGCCTGCAAGGGCGACGACTGGACCGCCTACCTCCCGCCCTGACCCCGCACTGCCCGCCCCGACCCTCGGGCAGGTTCGATCCCGCGGCCCTGCGTTTCCGCCCCAGCGACCCGCCCGTTCCCCGTTCCCCTCATCCCCCACGGCGAAGCGATGACCCCCTCCCTGAACGACGCCGCCGATCCTCCCCCCGCAAACCCTCGGGAGGCGGTGTCCGCTGACTTTTCGGACCTCGCCTCGGCCGACGGGAAGCAGTTTTTCTATGTCAAGATCCCGGGGAACATCGGGCCGCTGGAGCGGGGCGACCGATTTGAGGATCCGCTCCACGAGGCGCTGGCGGCCGCCGGTCTCGGCGAGGTCACGGGGGGCGGATCGCAGATGGCGGCGGGGGGCGGAATCGACTATTGCGGCTTGGACGTGGCGGTGTCCGACCGGGACCGCGGCCTCGCGCTGATCGTCGAGACGATGCGGACCCTCAACGCCCCGCCGGGCACGGTGGTCGAGGAGTACGAGCCGACCCGCCAGGATCACCCTGTCTTCAATGCCGACGCCCAATGACCGCGAAGCGGGTGGGCACGCGGGTCTGGCAGAGGAAGGGGCTGTCGGAACTGGGACTCCAACTCCTGAACGACACGCGGCCCGTGGAGCGGGCGCTGAAACTCGCCGCAGACGAAGGGATCGACCTGTCGAAATATGACGTTGTCCGCGCAACGGCGTTCCGCCCGATGGGGGTGGGCCACATGTTCTTTCCGAATCCCGATGCGACCGGGGGGAGGCTTCAGTGGCGGGTCGTCGTGCCTCCCGCACACGGGGCCGACGTCCCGCGGCTGCGTGTGGCCGTTCCCGAGGTCGGACGACCGTGGCGGCTCGCCACCGACCGGCCGGAGAACTGGCGGTGAACGGCCGGAGCGGGCGCCCGCGGCGGACCGCCGTCTTCCCGGTTACACTGCCGGCCCGCCTACGTCTCCGCCCGCCGCCTGATGATCCGCGATTCCGCCCCCGATTCTCCCCAGAAACTGCCGATCGACGCCCGTCACGCGGAGGTCGACGGCGTCACGCTGCACCTCTCCCGGCCGGACGCCAGCGGGGGCACCTGGATCGGGCAGGACGAGGTCCTCAAGCAGATTCACGCCTGCTGGCTGGTGATCGGCGAGGGGGACCGGCCGCTGTGCCCCCGCTTGGTCGGCACCCCGGGCATCGGCAAGACGACGCTCGCCATCGCCGCGGCCCGGCAGCGGGGCCAGCCGCTGTATATTTATCAGTGCACCGCGGACACCCGCCCCGAAGACCTGCTCGTCACCCCCGTGCTGGCGGAGGGCGGCGGGATTAAATACCACGCCAGCCCGCTCGTCACCGCGATGCTGACCGGCGGCGTCTGCCTGCTGGACGAAGGGAACCGCATGAGCGAGAAAAGCTGGGCGTCCCTCGCCCCGCTGCTGGACCATCGCCGCTACGCGGAAAGCATCATCGCCGGCGTCACCCTGCACGCCCACGACGACTTCCGCTGCGCGGTCACGATGAACGCGGACGAATCGACCTTCGAGATCCCCGATTATATTCTCTCCCGGCTGCAACCGACCCTCACCATCGGCCACCCGGAGCGGGCGGACGAACTGGCGATCCTCAAATATCACCTGCCCTTCGCCGACGACGAGGTGCTGGACCTCACGGTGGAGTTTCTGCAAAAATCGCACGAGTTAAAGCTCGACTTCAGCACCCGCGACGGGTTGAACGTGCTGCGGTACGCGATGAAGCGGCTCGCCGCGGACCCGGATCACCCGGTCGCCAAGGACGTCGCCTGGCGGGAGAGCCTCGCGGCGTGCCTGGGCGAAGACGCGACGGATCTGGACGATCTCGCCGGCAAAAAACGGCGGAGCCTCGGCGGCGGCGCGGTCCCGATGGGTCTGGGCGACTTCTTCTTCGACCCCGACGACCCCCTGCACCCGGATGCGGATTCCGACCTGGATCTGGACGCGGAGGAGGACGACGAGGATGAGTGACGCGACCGGCGACTGGCTGTCGCGGGTGGAAACCCGGTTCCATAGCCAGGTCGACCGAGCCGGCAATCTGGTGGCGGCCGAGATCGCCGCGGAGGACGGTTCAACCGGCTTCTCAGCCTCCGACAGTCGCGGCGCCGATGTCTTGCGGGCCGCGGTCGTGCTGTTGCACGCGGCCTTGGAAGATCTTGTCCGCTCGATCCAACGCCGCCGCCTGCCCTCCGCCCCGGTTGAAGTTCTCAACGCAATTGATTTACCGACGCCTCATGGATCCTCAAAGCCGAAGGTCGGTTTGGGAACGTTCGCGATTCAGTTTCGTGGGCTGTCGGTCGACGATGCCGTTCAGGCCTGCGTGGAAGCCCATTTGGAGAAGAAGACGTTCAATAATTTGAGTGACGTCGCCGCGGCTTTGGCGGCCGTCGGCGTGTCCGAACCGGGAACTCTGTTGGGGGACGACGCCGAAGGCGTTAACAAGATGACTTTACGGCGACACCTGATCGCTCATCGGGCGGACGGCGATCCTTCAGTGGAAGCTCACGCCGCGGCGACCCGATCCATTGCCTCGCCCACCGTGGTAGGATGGGGAGCCGCCGTCCGTCGCGTCGGCGACCGAATCTTGCGTGCTGTTCGCGAACTTGAGGAGTCCGAGGATGTCGACTGATACCGCGTCGCGTCGAGACCGTCTGCGTCGGGACGAACCAGACACCATTGCGAACTTTCCTCGGCGTCTGAAACGCGTCGTGATGGAGGCCGCTCCACCGGACACGCAAGTCGACCTGTACCCCATCGAACCCGGAGGCGTTTGGAAGCTTGGCCTCCGCGTCGTCTCGCCCGGCTTCGACGGTGTGGGCCGGACGGAACGAGAGTCTCCGTTCTGGAGGGCGATCCTCGACCACCTCTGGGATGAACAGGGGAGGGTGGGGGAACTGATCGCCCTCACCCCGGAGGAGGACGCCCCGCCGGCCGCGACGACCGGAGGCGGAGAATAGCCGTGCAGCGTCGGCGTCAGTCGTAGACGCGGACGGACTGGTGCGGGCCGCCGACTTCGGGGCGGGCGATGGACGACATGTGCACCACCCAATATGCCGCCGCGACAAGCGGTCCGCCCAGCAGCGTGCCGACGATCCAGAAGAAGGACGAGACCAGTTCCGTCTGCCGGGCGTGCGTCGCCGACCACACCCCCGCGGCGAACATGACGTGGACGATCGCCGTGAGCAGAAACGAACCCGCAACGTAGCAGATCATCAGCGGGGCGAGGTCGGGGCCGAGGTCCACGTTTATCGAAAGTGTGCGGGCATCGAAAGCGTGCGGGCTCGGGGGGAATGAAAACCGCCCCGGCCGCCGGGCGGCGGTCGGGGCGGCGGTCGGCACGTCAGCGTCGACGGCGGGAGCCGGGGGTCAGCTCATCTTCGTCTCGTAAGCCGTCCCGCGGGGTGCGGGCGGTCATCTCTTGGGCCTGTTCGTCGCCGACGATCTTCTGGGCCTTCGGCGTCCCACGTTCAATTCGCGGCCGAGGCGGATCGCGATGTTCGCCAGGTGGCAGGTCGTCAGGGCGCGGTGGTGGCTGAACACGTCGGAGATGATCTCCGCCCTCGCCGGTGCGGGCGTCGAAGAAGTTCTGCATGTGGTCGTTCGCCACCGGCTGGTTCTTATACGACCTTCTCCAGGGCGTCCTCGGGCAGCGGGTTGTCGTTCGAGGTCGTCGACGGGGGCGCCGGTCAGGTCGCCGCGGGAGACGAAGATGCGGCCCTTGGTGCCCTTCGATCAGCAGGCCGTTGCGGCCCTCGCTGTCGATGACGACCTCCACGGCCTCCGCGGTGCCGTCGGAGCCGGGAACAGGCACTTCACCTGGAACTTGCTGGCGACGTTATAGCGGTCGTCCATCTTCGGCATCCCGTTCTCGTCCATGCCGGCGGGGTGCACGACCTTGTCCATGTGGGGGACGATCTTGGTCGGCCCCTGGCCCTCGCCGTTCTGGTCGATGAGCCCACTGGGCGATGTCGACGTGGTGGGCGCCCCAGTCGGTCATCTTGCCGCCGCTGTATTCGTACCACCACCGGAACTCGTAATGGCAGTTCGACTTGCCCCAGCGGCCGCCCTCCTTATAGCGATAATCCGACCAGCGGGCGTCTGACCGAGCCAGTTCTCCCAGTCCAGGCCCTCCGGCGTGTCCACCGCGGGGATCGGGCCGGACGGGGCGACGCCGTTGATGCCGCAGGTCACCTTTTTGATCGTGCCCAGCCGGCCCTCGCTGGACCAACGCGACGGCCTTGAGGAACTTCCGGCCCATCTCCGTCCGCTGCTGCGTGCCGACCTGCACGGTGCGGCCGGTCTTCTTGACCGCTTCGCAGATGTCGATGCCCTCCTGGATGGTGAGGGTCAGCGGCTTTTCGCAGTACACGTCCTTGCCGGCCAGCACCGCCTCGATCAGCGGTTTGGCGTGCCAGTGGTCCGGGGTGACGATCGACGACGACGTCGATCTCCGGATCCTCGATCATCTCCCGATAATCGTCGGTCAGATCGCCGCCTCGTCGCCGTACTTGTCTTTGAATCCTCTTGGCGGTGTCCTCCAGGTGGCCGCGGTCGACGTCGCACATCATCTTGGTCGTGCAGTACCGTGCGGCCTGCATGCCGGGGCCGTTCCAGCGGTCGCCGGTGCCGATGTGGCCGAGGACGGGCTTTTTCGCCTCGCCCTCTTCACGGCGGGGTGCGGGCGGAGGCCAGCGACGCGGTTCCGGCGACCGCGGCGGCGGCGCCGGCGGTCTTGAGGAAGTCGCGGCGATCCGCGGGGGACGGGACGGGGGTGGGGGCGCTCACCGGAGGGGTCCGTGGTTGAAGGGCGGGGGGAACACGACGGGCGACGACCGCCGCGGCCCGATTTCGCGATCGGACGACGCGGCGGATCGCCGTTGAAAACTACTTGATCTTCTTGAACGCGGACAGCTTGTACAATTGCGGGTCAAGCGTCGGTGACCTTGCCGTCGGTCACCTTGAACCGCAGGGCCTTGTCAAGGAAGCCGGCGGATTCATGATAGACGATGAACTCGTGCTTACCGGCGGGCAGTCCCTTGATCGTGAAGTTACCGTCGGCGTCGGTCAGCGCGGCGTAGGGGTGGTCGACGATGAACCACTGGGCCTTCATCCAGGGGTGGAAGTCGCAGAACACCGGGAGCGGGACGGCTCGCCGTTCTTGAACGACACGTCCACGCCCTTCTTGTCATTCGCCGGCACGATGGTGTTCAGGCCCGGCCGGTTCCGCAGCCCGGTGAACCGCACGTTGTGGGCGACGGGATCGCCGCTTTTCAACGTCAACGTCTGGCCGGCCCGCACGATCAGGCAGTGCGGTTCGAACACGCAGCCCTCCTGGTCGAACACGAGCGGGTCTTCCGGCAGGGCCTTCAGCGCCGGGTTGATGTCCCGCGGCGGGCGGACGGGGTACAGGAACACGTTGGCGATCCCCTTGTTCTCCCCGACGATCAACGCCGTGGCGGGGATCGCCTGATCGGCGCAGGTCTCGGCATCCTTGACCGTCATGTCGCCTTTTTCGACGCGGTTGGGCAACGTCGGGGCGTCGCCGTTCAGCAGCACCGTGCCGGTCACGTCGCCGTAGCCGGCGGCGGAGGCGGCCAGCGGAGAGAGCAGGGCCGCGGCGAAGACGGTCGCGGGGGCGGCGAGCCGCAGGAGGGAGAACGGGAGCGGGCGGGACATCGTCGCGGGTCCGAACGGGGCAGGGCGGTGGGGCGGGAGCGGCGAACGCGGGGCGGTCCCGAAGCAGAGCGACGCTCCGCGGGCGGGACGGCCGTTCGCCGCCGGACGCACCACTGTACCGAACCCCACCCCCCGCCGAAAAGCGGCCACGGATCGGAAACCCGCCATGCATCCGGATTCGTCGCCGTCGTCAGTTTGATCCTGTCGTCAAGTCGAGCGGCGGCCGCGGGGCCGTCAGGGCGAGCAGGCCGAGGCCGTAGAAGGTGTATTCGGCGTCGGCATGAGTGTCCCAGGCGGCGCCGCGAAAGCCGCCGGTCGGCAGTTCCAACTCCGATCCTCCGCCCAGGCCCGCACTTTCGCCGCCGGCAGCGGGTCGGGCACGCCGAGGTCCCGGCACATCAGCAGGGCGGTGAAGGTGCTCAACCCGTCGGGGAAGGGGATGCGGGTGTTGGCCCGCACGCCGCCGGACGGATCGGTCACCTCGGTCGAGAAAGCCGCGCAAATCCGCGTTCAATTCCCCGTCGACGTGGCCCAGCAGTTTGAGCAGCACCGCGGCGGCGGCGGTCGGGTTGGCGCCGCTGCGGCGGACGGGGGCGATCTCCACGAACCCGCCGTCGTCCCGCTGCATATCGTACAAAAACTGCGCCAGCCGGCCCGGCGCCGGCACGCTGCGGCCGATCAATTCCAACGTGAGGGCCACCAGAAACGACGTATACGTGCTGCCCGCGGCCCCCGCGGGGGTCTTGGCGTAGCCGCCGTCGGCGCTGCGGTTTCGTCTCCAGCCCGCCCGCCAGCCGTTCCGGCCAGTCCGGCGGGGCGTCGCGCCAGCGGATCGCCCGCCGCCGCTGGCCTGCACGACGACCGCGGCGTACAGCCAACTCACCAGGTCGATCGCCCCCAGCCGCAGCGGATCGTGCGTGTGAGAGGAACCGGGCCACCTTCCCGGCGGCGGGCTCCTCCCCGGCGACGGGCTCCTCGAACGCCCCCAGGATCGCCAGCGCCCGCACCGCGAAGCCGGTGTAATAGAGGTCGCCGGGCAGCCCCTCGTTGTCCAGATCCCGCCCGCGAAAGCCGCCGTCGGGCGTCTGCTGCGAGAGCAGAAAGTCCCGGTGCCGCGCCCGCCGCTCCGGCGCCAGATCCCGCAATCCCCCCGGCGAGCCGATCGGCGAGGGAGAGCAGGTAACTCACGGGGGACGGCGGGAAGCGGAGCCCGAAGCGCGGGCGGGGCCGTTCGATTACGTCCGCAATTCCGCATCCGCCACTTCCGCCATCCTCCCCTCTGCCGACGCTCGAGGGCGGACGCGGCGTCCGTCGCCCATCGGTGGCCGGTGCGCGGCGAGGCGGAGGATCGGGCGGCGGGGTCGTCCTCGTCGGCGGCGGAGTAGCGGTCGGCGGCTCGGGGTGGTCGGCGGGGTCGAACCGATCCACGTCCGCGGCGTCGAACGGCGAGGCCCCGGGATAGGCGCCGGCGCCGGCGGAGCCGGACTCGCCGGGGCGATCGGGGCCGTATTCAAGACGGGCGAACGTCGGCCGGGCCGGCCGGACGCACCGGTCCGATGGCGTGGCCGGGGCCGAACGCGGCGTTCACGCCGGCGGCGTCGTCGGTCTGGGCTTCGTACAGCCGGCGGTAGGCGGGGTTCGTCTTCCAGCAGATCCGCGTGGGCGCCGACGCCGGCCAGCGCGCCCTGCTCCATCACCGCGACGCGGGTGACCAACTCCGCCAAGCTAGCGACGCACCGTGTGGGTGACGAGGAACACCGTGCGACCCTCCGCGAACTCCGCGCAGGGCTTCGTGGATGAGCTGCTCGCAGAGCGCGTCGACGGCGCTGGTGGCCTCGTCGAGGATCAGGATTTCCGGGTCCCGCAGCACCGCCCGGGCGAACGCCACCCGCTGCCGCTGGCCGCCGGACAGCTTCGACCCGCCGGCGCCGACGATCTCGTCCAGCCCGTTCGGCAGTTCGTCGGCGAAGTCGGTGACGCGGGCGGTGACGGCGGCGGCGTGCACCTCTTCGTCCGTCGCGTCCGGCTTTGCCGAGGCGGATATTCTCCGCGATGGATTCGTCGAACAGCAGCGTCTCCTGGGTGACCACGCCGATCTTCTCCCGCCACGCGGCCGGGTCGAAGTCCCGCAGGTCGATCCCGTTGACCTTCACCGCCCCGTGGGTGGGGTCGAAGTAACGGGGGACCAGCTTCAATAGGGTGCTTTTGCCGGAGCCGTTGGAGCCGACCACCGCGATCACCTCGCCGGCGTTGACGGTCAGGGTGACGCCGTCCAGCACGGCGCCGCGGCCGGCGTTGGCGTAATAAAAGCCGATCCGCTCGAACGACAGCGTGTGCACGCGATCCGGAACCGGGGTCGGTTTCGCCGGGGCGGCGACGGCGGGGGCGCGGTCGAGGATTTCGAACAGCCGATCCGCCGCGGCGGTGCTGCGTTTCAGCTTGGAAAAGATCGTGGACAGCTTCCGCAGCGGGTCGATCGTCCCGGCGAGGAAGCTATAGAACACGGCGAGTTCGGCGAGGTCCAATTGCCCGTCGCACAGCCGCAAGCCCCAGATGCTGTCGGTGCGGCGGAGCATCAGGTACGCCGCCGGGCAGCAGCGCCCCGAACGCGGCGAGCATCCCCAGCGTTTCGGTCGACGGGGCTGGTGAGGGCGTCCACGCGGACGATCTTCATCGCCTTGTGCAGATAGGTGCGGTTCTCTTTGCGGAACCGCTCCCGCTGGCGGGCGCCGGCGTTGAAGGCGGTCACGACCGCGGCGCCGTCGAACGTCTCCTCCATCGTTTTATAAAGCCGCGACATGCTTTCCATGCTGCGGCGGCTGGCCCGCTTCAGGCTGCGGCCGATCTTGGTGAAGATCACCGCCGCCACCGGGGCCAGCACGAACGCCAACAGCGTGAGCTGCCAGCTGACCAGCGTCGCCCCGAAGATACACGCCGCCGCTTTGAGCGGTTCCCGCACCACCTTCCCGCCCATCAGCCGCAGGCCCGCGGCGAGTTGATCGAGGTCGTTGGTGAACCGGCTCATCAAATCGCCGGTGCCGGTCGCGCTGCAGCGTTTGAACGTCCAGTCGCAGCGTGTGGGCGAACAACGCTTCCCGCAGGTCCGCGATGGTGCGTTCGATCACCGCGCCGACGAGGATATCCTGCGTGACGACGCACAGCCCCTTGAGCACCGTCGCCAGAAACACGACCCCCAGGATCGCGGCGAGCAGATCGAACTTGTCGTCCGGCAGGATCGGGGAGATATATTGTTGCACCCAATTCAGCGCCGTCAGCTTGCGGGCCGCTTTGTACAGGCGATCCTGGGCCTTGGCGGCCTCCGCGGCGGCCTGCGACGGTGTCGGACCGACTGGCCCGGGGCGGCGGCTTCCAGGCGGGCGGATTCGGCCTCGGCCTGAGCCAGCTTGCGGGTCCATTCGGCCTGCTCCTCGCGGGCGGCGGCGACCTCCCCGTCCACATAGCCGGAGACGCTGCCCTCCCCCGCCAGCACGTTGATGACCGGCAACACCAGCCCCAGGTTCACCCCCCAGAACAGCGCCACCAGCGAGGCGAACCCCACGCTCCACAGCAGCGTGGCCTTGTGCGGCTTGATGAACGGCACGACCCGCAGCAGGCCCCGGGACCGATCCGTGCCCAGCGCCGTCTTCTCCCCACGGCCCGGTTCCCGACGGCCCGGTTCCCGACGGCCTGATTCCCGACGGCCGGACCGGCTCCGCGCGGGCGGGGCGGACGAATCGGCGGGGGCGGGAGGGGCGGCGGGCACGGCGGGGCGGGCAGGGGTCCGGCGAAGGGACCGAACGGGGTAGCCTTCCGGTCGCCTGCGGGTCGAGAGCGGTTCGCGGCGCCGGCCCCCACTGTACCCCGCCGCCGCCCCCACAGGGAGGGCAGGCGAACTCCGTCCGCAAAACGTCGGGCCACAAAAACCAGCCCGGACACGGCGGTGCGTGCCCGGGCTATCGGTGTCTCGTCTCGTTTCCGGCAGACGTGGAGCAGGCCGCGGTCACACGTCCTCATCCATCCCGTCGGCCGGTTCCGCCACGACCGGCGGCGTGACGACCTCCTCTTCAGCTTCGGAGCAACCGACGAACGTCATCGGCAGGGCGGCCAGCGCGAGCGGGGCCAGCACGACGCCGACCCGGCGACGCAGCGTGGCGAACGAAGAAACGTGACGCATGGGCGTGGTCCTGTTGGAGAGGGAGGTGAACGGCCGGAACGCACCGTAGCGTCCCGCGGTGCACCTCGCCCCCCCGCCCGGCGCCGAGCTCCCGGGGCGGGGATCACACAGTCACAGGACTGACCCCGCGCGCTCGCGAGGGCCGTCCGTGCTGCGGCCGTCTGTGCTGCGGACGCATGTTGCGTACGAAGTCCTCCCGGACGCGTCGGGTTGATGAAACCGCGTCTCGAAGATCCGGCTGGGATGAACCGGCCGGGGGCGGGCGGCGTTGGGGCGGCGGTCCAGTTAGACTGCCCCCGACCGAGACCGCCCCCGACCCGCCCCCGTTCCCGCCGCGCCCCGTTCCCGCCGCCATGTCCAAAGGCCGGATTCTCGTCCTCTGCCTGATCTGGCTGGGGATCCTCGGCGTGGCGGCGATCGCGTGGCGCCTGCTGATCGCCCCGGCCCGGCAGGAAGCCGCGGTCCGCGAGGCAGAGGCCCGCCAGGCCGAACTCCGCGACAAAACCCGCGACCCCAGTCGCTACGAGGCGACCGTGACGCTGTCGTTGGACAGCTTTAGCGGCTACGCCACGCTTCGCAGCGATCGCTTCAAACGGGAACTCGCCGACCGCGGCGTCCGTTTGAAACTGTCGGACGACGGAGCGAACTATGCAGCCCGGCTGGCGGCGTTGGCCGACGGCACGGCGCCGGTCGCGGCGTTCACGGTGGATGCGCTCCTGAAGCATAGTCATCTGCGAGGCGACAGCCCGGCGGTGATCGTCGCGGTGCTCGACGAGAGCCGCGGCGGGGACGCGATCCTCGCCTACAAAGACGTCTTCCCCAACCTTGACGCGATGAACGACCCGGACGCCCGCTTCGTGCTGGTGCCGGACAGCCCCAGCGAGACCCTCGCCCGCGTCGCCATGGCCCGCTTCGATCTCTCCCGGCTGCCAGGCGATCCGTTCGAACCGGCCGCCGACGCCAGCGCCGTCTTCCGGGCCTATCAAAACGCCCCGGCGTCCGCGAAACGGGCGTATGTCGTGTGGGAGCCGCAGGTCTCCAAAATGTTGGAGAACGACCGGGTGCACCGGCTGTTCGACAGCGGCGTGCGGGGCTTTATCCTGGACGTGCTGGTCGTCAGCCGGGATTATCTCGCGAAGAACCCCGCGACGGTGCGGAAGGTGTTGGAGGCGTATTTCACGGCGAATCACGCCTTCCGCAAGGACTACTCCGCATTGGTCGCCGCGGACGCCGTCGCCGCGGGCGAACCGCTGAGCCCGCCGCAGGCGGACGCGGTCGCGGCCGGCGTGTGGTGGCATAACACCGCGGAGAACTACGCCCGGTTCGGCCTCGCCAAAGCCGGCGACTCCCGCCGGGTGCAATACTTAGAAGACGCCGTCGAGAGGATCGCCGGCGTGCTGGAACGCACCGGCGCCGTCGACGGCGACCCGTCCGGCGGGGACGCCGCGGCGTTCTTTTATTCCGGCGTGTTGAAGACGCTGCGGGACGACGGCTTCTCCCCCGGCCCCGGCGACGAGACGGTTCGCGACGACGCCGCCGAACTGCCCCCGCTGCCCGCGGAGGGCTGGGCCGTGCTGCTGCCGGTGGGCGAGTTGGACCTGCCGGACCTCTCCTTCGCCGCCGGCAGCTCCGTGCTCTCCTCCCGCAGCGAACGCATTCTGGACGACCTCGCCGAGACCCTCGCCGACTTTCCCACCGCCTACGTGACGGTGCGGGGCAACGCCGCCCAACGGGGCGATGCGGAGGCGAACCGGGCGCTGGCGAAGGCCCGGGCGGAGGTGACGACGGCCTACCTGGTGCGGGCCGGCGTCTCCCCCAACCGCCTCCGGGCCGAGGGCGGGGAACCCAGCGGCGCGCGGACCGTCTCCGTCCTCGTCGGCCGCCCGGCGTACTAAGACGCCGCACCAGCCCGGACGCACCAGCCCGGACGCACCGGGCCGAACGGCGGAACCCCCGCGGGACGGCCGACCCATCAAACCGGCGCGGTCGTTGGAGGCGTCCGCCGCGGACGGATCGGCGAGCTCTTGCCTGAGCTCGCCGCTGCCGGTAGAATGCGAGGTCCGCGTCGACCTCCCTGTCGACGCCTCCTGCGATCCCTCGGGTCGCACTCGCCTCTTCTTTTCTCCGCTCGAGCCTCCATGTCCAGAAACCGTTCTGTATCTCCGCAGACCCGCGCCGGGTTCACGCTCATCGAGCTCCTGGTGGTCATCGCGATCATTGCGATCCTGGTTTCGCTACTCCTCCCCGCCGTCCAGCAGGCGCGTGAAGCGGCTCGCAAGAGCCAGTGCCAGAACAACCTGAAGCAGTTGGGGCTGGCGATGCACAATTATCACGCCCAGCACAAAGTGTTTCCGGCCGGCGGCACCGGGCACGACCGGGAATGCTCCGCGTTCCCGTCCCTGCTGCCGTTCCTGGACGAAGGCGCCCTGTGGCAGCGGGTCAGTACCCAGCAAGTCATCGGCGGCACGACCTATAAAGCGTTCCCCGCTCCTTGGGAGGGGGATTATACCCCTTGGGACGCGCAGCTCAACGTCCTGCTGTGCCCCTCCGACGGCGCCCCCGAATCCAGCCCGAACGACTACGGGCAGACGAACTACGCCATGAACTGGGGCGACAACACCTCCGGCGTGCGGAGCAGCACTTTGCATAAGCCCCGCGGGATGTTCATCCGCGGCACGAACCTCGGCCTGAAGGACGCCCGCGACGGCACGGTCAACACGATGCTGTTCGCGGAAATTGGCCGGAACAACGGCGACCGCGCCTTCCAAGGTGGATATCTGAAGGACACGGCCATGGGTGCGTTCGACGGCGACACCGGCGGGCACGCCGATCCGTCTCTGTGTATCACCGCCGCGACCGCGCCGGCCACCCCCGGCCGATACCCGGCAGCCTCGTCCGTCTACCAAAGCAACCGCGGCGACGAATGGCAGCGCAACAGCGGTCACCTGTCCGGCTTCAACGCGGTGCTGCCGCCCAACGGCCCCAGTTGTTCCAGCGGCGGCGACGCCTCCGCCAACGCAGTGATCTCCGCGGGCAGTTACCACGGCGGCGGCGTGCAGGTGGTGATGGCGGACGGCAGCGTCCAGTTCGTCAACGAAACTATTAATGCCGGCAGCGCCAGCAACGACACCACCGTCGTCGGCGAAAGCCCGTACGGCGTCTGGGGCGCCCTCGCCACCCGCAGCGGCGGCGACTCCACCGAAGGTGCCTTCTGAAGCCTCGATCGCTCGGACCCACTGTCGATTGTTTCGCGGCCCGCCGGTCCCCCCCGGCGGGCCGCCTTGCGTCGTGGACGCGTCGGGGGGAAACAGATCCTTGCTCGGATCGAGGACCGCTGATAAGATGACTCGGTCGGCTTTCTGCTCGACGCTCCGCCGAACGTCGCCCCTCCTCCGACGGGCGTGCCGCTTTTTCCCCAACAGGCTGTTTCTCTGATGACTCGTCCCAATCTCCGACCGCGTCGTTCCGGGTTCACATTAATAGAGCTCCTGGTGGTCATCGCGATCATCGCGATTTTAGTGAGCCTATTATTGCCCGCCGTGCAGCAGGCGCGTGAAGCGGCCCGCAAAAGCCAGTGCCAGAACAATCTGAAGCAACTCGGGCTGGCGATGCACAATTATCATAGCCAACACAAGGTGTTTCCCGCGGGCGGCGCCGGCCGGGGCACCGGTTATTCGACGTTCGTCAGTCTGCTGCCGTTCCTGGACGAGGGGGCGCTGTGGGAGCGTCTGACCAACCCGCTGACTGTCGGCGGCGTCACCTATGAGCCGTTCGAGGTTCAGGAATGGGACAACGATTACCCGATCTGGGACACGCAGCTCAACGTCCTCCTGTGCCCCTCCGACGGCGCCCCGGACCCGAGGCCGACGGACCACGGCCAGACGAACTACGCAATTAACTGGGGCGACAACACGAACGGGGTGTCGGACGGCAACGTCAACCACACCCGCGGGATGTTCGTGTCCGGAAAATACCTGGGGCTGAAGGACGCCCGGGACGGCACGGTCAGCACGATGCTGTTCGCGGAAATCGGCCGGAACAACGGCGGCCGGGAGTTCCAGGGCGGCTACATCGTCGCGACCGGCATGACCTTGACCGACGGGAACGTGCAGGACCCGTCCGTTTGTCTGGGGGTCGCCACCGACGCCAACACTCCCGGCCGCTACGCCGCCAGCATTCCGGGGAGCCTGCACTCGACCAACCGCGGCGGCGTCTGGCAGCGGAACCGGGGCGAGGCGACCGGCTTCAATGCAGTCCTCCCGCCGAACGGCCCGAGTTGCAGCAGCGATGACGACGGGACCGAGACGTGGCGGATCCAGAGCGACTCGATCGTGTCCGCGGGCAGTTACCACGGCGGCGGAATCCAAGCGGTGATGGCGGACGGCAGCGTGCAGTTCATCAACGAGACCATCAACGTCGGCAACAGCGCCGCGCCGGCGCCGGTCGCCGGCCCCAGCCCCTACGGCGTGTGGGGGGCGTTGGCGTCCCGCAGCGCCGGCGACGCCACCGACGGGGCCTTCTGAACCTCGTCCGCTGACACCCGCTGTTTGATCGTTCCGCGGCCCGCCGGTTCCCCCGGCGGGCCGCGTTGCTGCGCACCGATCCGAATCGTCTCTAGACAGATCAGGATCTTCTGGTGTGTTGACGGATCTGTCGCCGCAGGTCCGTTCGTGTCTTTCCCGGCGACGCTCCTCCCCTCTTCCCACGAGTCTCCCATGACCAACCCATCCGCCCGCGCGCCTCGCGCCGGGTTCACATTAATCGAGCTCCTGGTGGTCATCGCGATCATCGCGATCTTGGTGAGCCTATTACTGCCCGCCGTCCAGCAGGCGCGTGAAGCGGCCCGCAAGGCGCAGTGCCAGAACAACCTGAAGCAGTTGGGGCTGGCGATGCACAACTACCATGCCCGGCACAAGATGTTCCCCGCCGGTAGCGCTGACGAACGGTCCTTCCTCGTGGGTCTGACGCCGTTCCTGGACGAGGGCGCCCTCTGGCAGCGGATCAGCGGCCCGCTGGACGTCAACCGCAACGGCACCTTAGAAAGCGGCGACTACCGTGCGTTCGCCGTGCGGGTGTCCGACGGGAACCGGGAACATCCGAGCAGCGATAATTACCCGCCTTGGGCCGCCCAGTTGGGCGTGCTGGTGTGCCCCAGCGACGGGGCGCCGAAAGACGGCGGCAGTTCGAACTACGCCGCCAACTGGGGCGACAACGGCTCCGGCGTGCGAGAGGATAATAGCGGCCGGTCCGGCGTCACTCGCGGGATGTTCCTTGGGAATTACCGATCGCTGGGCCTGAAAGACGCGCGGGACGGCACCGTCAGCACGATTCTCCTTGGGGAGATCGGCCGGAATAACGGCGGTCGGGAGTTCCAGGGCGGCGTCGCCCGCAGCGTGCCGTCGCTGACGTTCGACGACAATACCGGCTACGCCAACCCGAACATCTGTCTGAACACGGCCACCAACCCCGCGACTCCCGGGCGCTATGCGGCCGCCATCACCAACCTCGTCACCGAGCGGGGCAAGAACTGGGCCGACGGCGACGGCGAGGACACCGGCTTCACCACCATCCTGCCGCCCAACGGCCCGAGTTGCTCCAGCGGCAACGACGTTTGGAGGAACGTGATTCTCTCCGCCGGCAGCTACCACGGCGGCGGCGTGCAGGTGGTGATGGTGGACGGCAGCGTGCAGTTCATCAACGACACGATCGACGCCGGCAGCGCCGGCGCCGCCAACGTGGTCGCCGGCCCCAGCCCCTATGGTGTGTGGGGCGCCCTGGGCACCCGCAGCGCCGGGGATTCCACGGACGGGGCCTTCTGAACCGCGGTCGCTCCGACCCGCTGTTTGATCGTTTCGCGGCCCGCCGGTTCTCCCGGCGGGCCGCGATTATTTTCCGGGACGATCGGGGCGCCGAACGCCCAGCGGGTTCTTGCACGCATCAGCCGCGGCAGATAGGGTGGGGGACATGCGTCCGTCTCCGGCGTTCTGCCGGACGGGCGCTGGTGGTTCCCTCCGAACCGTTCGACACATCTTCTCCTCTAACGGATGTCCTATGATCAAACCCTCCCCCCGCGGGGGCCGTGCCGGCTTCACGCTGATCGAGCTCCTGGTGGTCATCGCGATCATCGCGATCCTGGTGTCCCTACTTCTCCCGGCCGTGCAACAGGCGCGGGAGGCGGCCCGCAAGGCGCAGTGCCAGAACAACCTGAAGCAACTCGGGCTGGCGATGCACAATTATCACTCTCAGCACAAGACGTTTCCCGCGAACGGCATGGGCAGCGGGAACTGGAGTCCGTTTCCCGCGCTGCTGCCGTTCCTGGACGAGGGCGCGATGTGGGAACGGATCAGCAACCCGCTAACGGACAACGGGAACTCCTGGGTCGCCTTCGGGGCCACCGCGCAGGACGGCAACTATCCGCCATGGGAGACGCAGCTGAACGTCCTCCTGTGCCCCTCCGACGGCGCCCCGGAATCCAGCCCGACAGACCACGGCCAGACGAACTACGGGCTGAACTGCGGCGACAGCGCCGCCGGCGCGGAACGAGGACGGCGGCCAAAAGCTGAACGAGTCCCGCGGGATGTTCATTCCCGACGTGTTCCTCGGCCTGAAAGATGCCCGGGACGGCACGGTCAACACGATGCTGTTCGTCGAAATCGGCCGGAACAACGGCGGTCGGGAGTTTCAGGGCGGCATGTTAGAAAATGTTAGCACGATCACCCGCGGAGCCGCCCCCGCCAGCACCCGGAACTATACCAATCCAAACGCCTGCGTCACCGCTGCCACCACGGCGGCCTCCTCCGGGGTCGCCACCCCGGGGCGCTACCCGGCGACGCCGGCCACCGGCACTTATCTGGCAGATCGCCGCGGAGACCGTTGGACGCATTACGACGCCGTCGACACCGCCGTGACCGCGATCCTGCCGCCCAACGGCCCCAGTTGCGTGAACGGCGGCAACGAGTGGGAATACGGGATCTTCTCCGCTGGGAGTTATCACGGCGGCGGGGTGCAGGCGGTGATGGCGGACGGCAGCGTCCAGTTCATCAATGAAACCATCAACGCCGGCAGCGCCGGCTCCGCCAACGTGGTCGCCGGCCAGAGCCCCTACGGCGTGTGGGGGGCGTTGTCGACCCGCAGCGCCGGGGACTCTACCGACGGGGCCTTCTGAGCCTCGATCGCTCTGACTCGTTGTCGATCCGTCTCGCGGCCCGCCGGTTCTGCCGGCGGGCCGCGTCTGTTCGCGGCGACGATCGAAGCGCGTCACGCACAGCGGGTTCTTGCGTGCATCAGCCGCGGTGGATAGGGTGGGGGTCGCTCGCCCGTCTTCCGCTTTCTGCTGAACGGGCGTTGGTGGTTCCCTCCGAACCGTTCAACGACTTTCCCCTCCCGGAAGAGTTCTCCCATGATCCATCCCCCGCCCGTGCGCGTTGCGCCGGGTTCACATTAATCGAGCTCCTGGTGGTCATCGCGATCATTGCGATCCTGGTGTCGCTACTCCTCCCCGCTGTCCAGCAGGCGCGTGAAGCGGCCCGGAAGGCCCAGTGCCAGAACAACCTGAAGCAACTCGGGCTGGCGATGCATAACTATCATAGTCAGCACAAAGTGTTCCCCTCCGCCGGGACGTTGAACGGCGCGGAGGGCTCCGCGTTCCCCGCGCTGCTGCCGTTCCTGGACGAGGGGGCGCTGTGGGAGCGGCTGAGTAACCCCTCAAACGTCGATCACCAGGGCAACGCAGCCAGCTTCGACGCCTTCCACAGGGCCAACGACGGCAACCACCCGGTCTGGTTCACGCAACTCAACGTGTTGCTGTGCCCCTCCGACGGCGCCGCGGCGCCGGGCGCCAACGACCGGGGCGAAACGAATTACGCCATGAACTGGGGCGACAACGCCGCCGCGGTGCGAGACAATAATATCAATAAGACCCGCGGGATGTTTAATCGGGGCAACAACCTGGGCCTGAAGGACGCCCGGGACGGTACGGTGAACACCATCCTGTTTGCGGAGATCGGCCGGAACAACGGCGACCGCGCCTACCAGGGCGGGTACCTGCGAGAGATCGACATGGGCACGTACGACGAAGACGCCGGCGGCGTCGGCGACCCGTCGCTCTGTCTGACCGCCGCCACCAATGCCAATAGCCCCGGCCGTTACCCGACGAAGGACGGCTCGGGCGATCCGCTGGACCATCGGACGGATCGGGGCGACCAGTGGGTTCGCAACCAGGGGCACCTGACCGGGTTCAACGCGATCCTGCCGCCCAACGGTCCCAGTTGCACGCGCGACACCAACGCCGGGGATAACTCCGTAATTTCTGCAGGCAGTTATCATGGCGGCGGCGTGCAGGCGGTGATGGCGGACGGCAGCGTGCAGTTCATCAACGAGACGATCGACGTCGGCGACGATTCCCTCGCGAACGTCGTCGCCGGCCCCAGCCCGTACGGCGTGTGGGGCGCCCTCTCCACCCGCAGCGCCGGCGACTCCACCGAAGGCGCCTTCTGATCGCCGCCCGGTTCTGTTGATCGACCGTTGCACGGCCCGCCGGCTCTCCGGCGGGCCGTGTTCGGTTTCGGAGGAACCGCCTGGTGAATCGACCGCCCGGTCGAAACCGCCTTGAAGAACGAGGCTTTTGGGATAAGATGGACTGTACGGTCCCCTTTTTGCTGGGGACCAGGTTGTGCCCGACCGGCTGCTCGCAACCCGGGGCGACCGCCTTCCCAATCAACGTTCTTGCAGGTTCCTCATGACACGTTCTCCCTCCCCGCGTCGCGCGGGGTTCACGCTGATCGAGCTCCTGGTGGTCATCGCGATCATCGCGATCCTGGTGTCGCTGCTTCTGCCCGCGGTGCAACAGGCCCGCGAAGCGGCCCGCAAGGCGCAGTGCCAGAACAACCTGAAGCAACTCGGGCTGGCGATGCACAATTATCATGCCCAGCACAAGGTCTTTCCGTCGGCGGGAGCCGGCCGGGATACGAACGTCACGCCGTTCCCCTCCCTGCTGCCGTTCCTGGACGAGGGGGCGTTGTGGGAACGCCTCAGCAACCCGCTGACGGCGAACGGGAACTCCTGGGTGGCGTTCGGGGCGGTCCATGATGATACGAATTACCCAGTGTGGGACGCCCAGCTGAACGTCCTGCTGTGCCCCTCCGACGGCGCCGCCGAACCCAGCTTGAACGACTTCGGTGAGACGAACTACGCCATCTGCTGGGGCGACAACGCGGACGGCGTGCGGGATAGTCAAATTGAGGACGCTCGCGGGATGTGGGTGAAAGGGGCGTTCCTCGGCCTGAAGGACGCCCGCGACGGTACAGTGAATACGATGCTGTTCGCGGAGATCGGCCGGAACAACGGCGACCGCGCCTATCAGGGCGGCTGGCTCTTCAACGTCTCGTCCCTGACCTTCTCGGGCCCCGGCTACAACGACCCGAGCCTGTGCATGACCGCCGCCACCAACGCCAACTCCCCGGGCCGCTACCCGGCCACCGGCGTGAGCCACTCCGCGCGACGCGGCTCCCGGTGGATGAGCGACGAAGCCCAGTACTCCGGGTTCAACGCGGTTCTCCCCCCGAACGGCCCGAGTTGCGCACCGCGCGCTAACGAATGGGACCTCCAGTCGAACTCGATCGCCTCCGCGGGCAGCTACCACGGCGGCGGAATCCAGGCGGTGATGGCGGACGGCAGCGTGCAGTTCATCAACGAAACCATCGACGCCGGCGCCTCGACCGCCGGCGACGTGGCGGCCGGGCCGAGCCTGCACGGCGTCTGGGGCGGCCTCGCCACCCGCAGCGCCGGCGACTCCACTGAAGGCGCCTTCTGATCGGCGTTTGCTAAGACGTTTATCATCAACCGCTCGCGGCCCGCCGGGATCTTCCGGCGGGCCGTATCGCGTTGTGGGCCGGGCGAGGCGGGGGACTGGTAGCCGCCTCGACAGGGGCTTGAGCGGGCGGACGGCGACGGGTAACCTGGACTCGGCGTTTGTGAAGCCCGCTCGCGGCGTCCGCGTCTGCTCAGACCTTCCACAATTAACTGCAATCGGAGTTCTTCCGCGCACCCTTCCCTCTCTTCGCGCCGCCGCCGGTCCGGGTTCACGCTGATCGAGCTCCTGGTGGTCATTGCGATCCTGGTTTCGCTGCTTCTGCCCGCGGTGCAACAGGCGCGTGAAGCGGCCCGCAAGGCGCAGTGCCAGAATAATATGAAGCAGTTGGGGTTGGCCGCCCACAACTATCACAGCGCCTGGAAGACGTTCCCCTGCGCCTCCGGGGGGACGAGCAAAGACCCTGACGTCTCCGGGAGCAACAACACCACCAACAACGACCGGTTGAGCGTCTTCGTGCCCCTGCTGCCGTTCTTCGATCAGACGGCGATGTGGAACGAGATCAGCCGGCCGCTGGCGTTCAACCTGGACGGGAACGGCAACCGGGTCGCCCGACCCGCGGGCGACCCGTGGGCGGCGATGGGGCCGAGGCCGGGCGAAGGAGCCTACCCGCCTTGGAGCGCCCAGGTCCCCACGCTGCTGTGCCCCAGCGACGGCGCCCCCGGCGGGGACGGGGACGCTGATACCAACTACGCCATCAACTGGGGCGACAACGCGACCGGCGTGCGAAGCTACGTCGGCGAGGGGACGAACGGGGGTCCGGCGGTGCTTCGCGGGATGGCCGTGCGGAAGGGGTGGCTCGGGATTCGGGACATTCGTGACGGGACCACCGGCACGCTGTTCTTTTCCGAAATCGGCCGCGCCGACGGCACCCGAACTTTGCAGGCTTATATTAAGCGGGACGTCGGCGCCACGGTGTTCAGCAACCCGAGGGCTTGTTATAACGAAGTCTCCACGACCGATCCGTCGTCGTACATCAACAGCGGTAATCTCCGGCCCCGCGGCGCCGAGTGGACGGACGGCGGCGGCGACAATACAGGATTTACCACGATCATTCCGCCGAACGGCCCCAGTTGCGCATTTAAGCAGGGGTGGGACGACGTGATCGTCGCCCCCGGCAGCTATCACAGCGGCGGCGTGCAGGTCGCCTTCTGCGACGGCAGCGTGAACTTTCTCTCGGACTCCATCGACACCGGCACGGACGACGGCAACAGCGCCAACGGCGTCGAGGGTCTCGGCGGCCCGAACGTCACCTCCGGCCGCAGCCCCTACGGCACCTGGGGCGCCTTGGGCACGCGGTCCGGCGGCGAAGTGGTGGACGGGTATTGAACCATCCCCCGCGGACGATTCACGAACCCCGCCGATCTGCCGGCCCCGGAACAGTGTCCGGGGCCGGCCGATCTCGTGCGCGGTTTGAATTGCGGTCCAACGACGAACGTTATTCTTCGGGATCCATCTCCGGCTCCAGCGGGCCGGGTTCGTAGACGCCTTCGTCGCCGCCGCCGCAACCAGCGAGGACCAGCGGGACGGACAACGCCAGGGCCGGCGTGAGGGCCAGGGCGAGCCCGACGAGCCCGCGACGGACGTGGGCGAGGGAAGCGTGGAACCGGGACATATCGGGCCGTCTGCGGTGGAAACGGGAGGGAAGAGGCTCCACTTTATCCTCACGCCCGCCGCGTCGCCCGCCGCGTCGCTGGAATCTTCCCGTAATAGATCGACGAGCATGAGGCTACGCCGCACGGCGTTCGGTCGCCGGTTCAAGTCCTCTGGAGAGGGCCTGGGCCTGGGCGGCGCTGGCGTCGCAGGTGAGGGTCAGATCCACCGCCCAGCGGCCGTCGGCGGGGGCGAGGAACTCCCAGTGCGGCACCACCGCACAGCTTTGGAACACGCTTTCAAACCCCGCTTCGCTGCCGGACACCGTTTCCACCGGATGCGTCCAGACGCCGCCGGGCCCGCCGCTGGTGGCGGCGCCTAATTCGAGCGCGGCGTCCAACCCCAGCCACTCGTCGCAGAGGCCCACGCGGTTCGTCGCCGGTAGGTCCAGCGGGGTGTCGAGCGTGCCGCGGCGGACGCCGTCGGCGTCGTAGAAGTAGCGATCCTCCGCGTTCCCCGCCAGCCCCGCGAGATGCACGGCGGTGGCGAAGTGCACCGGCCTGCCGGCCGGCAGGCCGGTGAATTGATAGCGGACCGAGAGGGCGTTGGACCCGGCGGCCAGCGTCACCGCTTTGCGAACGCTCACCTGGAAGCGGCTCAAGCGGGCGGTGCGGGTCATCACGACCGTCGCCGCGGCGGCGGACCGCTTCAACGTCGTTTCATACACGCCGGTCGGGCAGTCGGACAGGCTCCCGCGGCCGGCCCGGAACTCCTCGCGGGTCAGGCCCGGTTCGAGGAAATAATCGACGAACGCCTTCGTCGGATACCGATCGTAACCGAGCTTTTGATCCAGATTCGGCTGCTTAAATTGCACCAGATCGTGAATGCTGACGCTCTCGTCGCCGTGCCCTGCGCCGTCGCCGTGCCCTGCGCCGTCGCCGTGCCCTGCGCCGTCGCCGTGCGGCGGGTGCGGGGCGGCGGCGTGGGCGAGGATCTTGGCGTGATACGGCTCCGGCCGACGATCGAGCGTCGCCAATAGATTGTGCCCGGCCCCGCGGACGTCCAGTTCATACACCACCCCGCCGCGGCTCGGCTTGAGGTAGGCGATCAGTTTATCGCCGGACAATTTGATCTCTTTGCGGGCGTCGAGGTCGTAGTCCTTCGCCGCGACCGCGCACCAGCGGCCGGTGCGGCCTTCCAGTTCGTCCAGCAGGCTGTCGGCGGAGATCAGATGATCGTACACCGCGTTCCGCAGATGGGGCAGGTATAACCCGCCGAACGCCCCGTGCCAGTAGGAGCAATTGCACTGCGACTTTATACAGATGCGTGCGGGCGCGATCCAGCTTCCCCTTATCGGCCGCCCCGGGGTCTTCCACGGCGGCCCGGGCGGCGGCGGACAAGCGGGCGGAGACCTCCGTCATCCGGGCGTACATCTCGCGGGCTTCGGGATATTTACTGCGGAAGTTCCGCCAGTTCCCGCCGCGAATGAACGGCTTCAGCGACGGCCAATCCGCCTCCGGCGTCTTCGCCTCGACCAGGTCGTGCAACTCGGTCTGCCGAGACGTATTGAGCGCCCACTCGGTCATCTCGCGATACGAGCAGTCCGGCACGCTGACCTCGCCGGCGGGGGCGACGGCGTCCAGCGTCTCGCTGAAGGTGCTGGTCTGCAGCCAATCGGCGTTTTCGGAAAGCTGCTTCGAAGAACTGCTTGAGCCAGCCGTTTTCATAGACCGGCTTTTGGGTGCCGGGCCAGGTGCCGAACTTCTCGCCGTCGTCGCCGAACACCACCGCGGTGCCGCGGGGGGCGCCGGCGGTCTCGCGGGCGTCGGCGACGTGCCGGAGATAATCGATCGTCTCGTGCGGCGGCCGGAACGGCATCAGATACCGCAGGTGCTCGTCCCCGGGGAACAACGCGATCAGTTTGCCGTCGTCCTCGGTGAGGAAGTGCCCGGTCAGGTCTTCGTCCCGCAGCCCGGCGGCCCGCAGGTGGCCGTCGTCCAACACGCAGTATTCCAGCCCCGCTTCGGCGATATCCCCGGCGAACTGTTGCTCCCAAACCCGTTCCGGCAGCCACATCCCCCGGACCGGCTGGCCGAACATGCTCTTGAGGTGGTCCGAATACCGCATCATCTGCCCGACGCGGTCGCGGCGGGGGATGCCGGCGAGGATCGGTTCGTAGTACGGTCCGCCGAGAATCTCAATTCGCCCGGCGTCCACCAGATCGCGCACCCGCCGCAGGTACGCGGGGCGATGCGTCTTCGAGCCATTCCAGCAAACTGCCGGACAGTGTGCAGGGCGATGCTTGCAGGTTGTCGAACGGCTCGAAGACGCTCAGGAACGGCTCGTAGCTGTCGCGGAAGGCGTCGGCGAACACGCCGTCGAAGTTGCCGATCGGTTGATGATCGTGCAGGCAGAGGATCAATCGCAGCCGCGGACTCCCGACGTGGAACGACGGGCGCTGGGGGGGGGAATGCGACATCCTGCGGGGCGGCGCACGGCCGGGGTGGGGGGAGATGAACGGCGGGGCGACCGCGGAGCGGGGGGCGGGCGCCCGGGGTGTCGTGCAAATTGCCCGCCCCGGTCCACCCCGAACCGGCGGCGCCTTGATTCGCCGGCGCCCCGAACCGCCGGCGCCTTGAACCGGCGGTCCCTGGATCGAGCCGCAGCGCAGCGGCGAACCCGGCCGACGGGGAGAACGGTTCTCCCCGCGGTCGGGCCGCCGGGTCCTGTCGTTCCAGAGGAGCAACAGGTCGCCGTGGGTTCACGAATGGCACGCTGAACGTCGCCGCCCCGTCCGGCGCTGTTCCCCACGCGGGGGAGCCGGAACCCGGCCGGTGTACGCCGGGGCTGGGGGAATGAAAAGGTGATACGGGCGCGGCCGACGTGTTGGGGGAACGGGGCCGGGCCTCGGGGACGTGCCCGCCCGCGGCGCCCGGGGCCGTGCGAAGCGGCGTGTGCTAGACGCCAATTCGCGGCTCTCCCGGAACGATCGCGGGGCGGGGGCGACCTCCGTGTCGCCGGACGGGGGGGCGGATCGCATCGACCGGCAGCGCAACGCCGCCCGACGCGGGGGCGAAGGGAACCGGCGTCCGTCACCGACGTCGGCCGTTCCCGTTCGCCCCGCGAGAAACCCGACCGCCGCCCGCCTCACTGCGAACGGCACACGATCAAGCCCTCACCCTATCCGCATCCGGGACCTGTTCGAACGGAAGCGCTTGCGGAACAACAGGTTCGGCGTCCGAACTGGTCCGACTGCGATCCGCGAGCGGCGGGGGCGGCCGGTACTGGGGCAGCCGATCTGTAAGCTGACGTTTCCCTTTCCTCCTGCCCGGGCGACCCGGACCGGCGGACGTTCGACCATTCCCGCGGCCCCGAGCCCCCGACGGCGCCCGGCCGCGAACAGAAGCCCCCCGTAATCAAGGAGGCGATGTCGTAGGGGACTGTTCAGTCCGGCGGCAAGTGAACGCTTGACAGCCTGTGCAGAGACCAGTGGTCTGTTGTTCCGACATGTCGTCCACAGAATCCCTGACCGCCCGTCGAAATGATGAAGCTGCGACCCGAATCTCTCCGACAGCGCCTCCTGTCGGCGACGGTGGCTTTGCTCGCCTTCGGTCTTGGATCGTCGGCATCTGCACAGAGCAGTTCACGGTCGCTGCCGAATCCTCGGGCGATCCCGATCAGCGAGTCCTATCGCACGCTGCTGGAGACCTTAAGTTATCCGACGGGGTCGACCTATGAGGAGGCCGGCGAGGCGATGGGCGACCTGTCGACGATGCTCCGAGTCGAAACCGCCCGTCGGCGGGTCGGAGCGTTGAAGACCGTTCCGACCGAACTGGTGGATTTTCATGCGGCTGCGATGACCAATCTGCAAGCCTGCGCTGCGGCCGTTCAAACGCGCCGGCAGCTCGATTCCCGCACGCCGGATATCGAAGGGCTGGTGTCTACGGCCCTCGACGCCGGCCCCGCGGTCGTGACCGCCGCCCGGGCCGGAGACCTCCGCGCCTTGTCGGCGGAACAAAAAGGGGACGTGGCGGGTTTTGTCTGGACGCTCGGCAAGGAGGCTTACGCCGCCTATGAAACGTCTCAGGCGATCAAGGCGGCGCAGGCGAGGTATCAGAGCAATTATACCTCGCTCCGAAGAGCCTCCGCCGGTAATCTCTGGAAGCCCGCCGGGACGTTCCCCACGGTCGCCGACCTGCTGGATGTGGATATGGACGGCACCGTCGGCGGGTTTTTCACGCGAGGAAACGTGAACCTCGGGAATTCGACCGGACAAACGCTGACTGACTGTGCGGTTTTCCTGAACGCTTACGGCAATCATCGGGGATACGACGATATGGTCTCTCATCAGCACGTCTTCTTCGTCCGCCGCTGGGCTCCCGGCGAACGGCTGATCGCAAAGTTTGGTTCGTCGAGTTTCGAAGGCGTGAACTCCGACGTTCTCGTCGACGATCTCAGTCACGCCGACATCTACGTCTCCTGCGATGAAGGTGCTTTCTGTCAGCAATATATCTATCGCGGCGAGGAGTACGCGAAAGATCTCCGGCGGTGGGCCGAGGGTAACAAGCTGAGCTTCGGCGGCAAATGGTATCGGTACGGCAACCACACGTTCTTCGACGACGGGTTTGAAGTGTCCAACGACGGGGAAAGACCTCATCCTATCTCGGCGGCCGTTCTCGTCGTTCACTATAACAGCGGCGGGCAAGCGAAGACGCAGCGAATCAAGCGCATTTTTAAGAGCGGTTGGTGGCCGGGGACCTCGAATAAAGTGTACATCTCCCACGAACTGTTGAACGGCCTGCGGCCCACGAAGGTCGATGTCGAACTGCAATACCCCCATTCCGATTATGTCCGCACAATCACGTGGGATTCCAGCTTCTTCGACTGACGCTCTCTGTCTGCCGCCGGGGCGCCATGCTCACGCCGCGGGGGCTGCGGGGGGCGATCCGCAGGTTGGGGCCGCCGTGGCTTGGGCATGGAGAGCGGCCCACGACGATCGCCAGAGGGGCGTCTGCCGCAGGCTTGCCCACCCGCCTCCATGAAACGGTCCGCCGCCCGCACCGTTCCTTGAGGGGCGTGTCGGCAGGGCATACGTTCTCTCGAACTGCCTTTCGTGCGGGCGGAATCCGGTGGGGAGGCTCGCGCAGGGCGCCCGACGCCCCCGCGGACCTGTCGGGTTAGGATTGGCAGGGCTTCACCGTCGCCGTTCCTCGAGCAATCGCCCGCTGCCGATGCCTGTTTCGAAGACGATTAACTATCTGGAACTGCCGATGACGGATCCGGCGGCGACGCGGGCGTTTTATGAGGCGGCGTTCGGTTGGACGTTTACGGCGTGGGGGACGGATTATCTCAGCTTCGACGGCGCCGGGTTGGACGGCGGGTTCGATCGCACGCGGCCGGTCGGTCCGTCGGGGGCAGGGGCGTTGCCGGTGCTGTACCACGCGGATCTCGCCGCGGCGCAGTCCGCGGTGGAAGCCGCCGGCGGGGCGATCGTGCAGGCGATCTTCCCGTTCCCCGGCGGGCGTCGGTTTCACTTCACCGATCCGGCCGGCAACGAACTGGCGGTGTGGAGCGAGTGATCCTGTGGAGCGAATCCCGAACGCCCGGCGTAGGATGCGGCGCCCGCTCCGTCCGTCGCCGTGCCGCCCGTCGCCGTGCCCGATTCGCCCCCGTCTCCCCCCTCGGCCGTCGCGGCGGAGGATGCCGTCGCGGCTCCGTATGATCAATCGCGGATCTGGGATCACGCTCAGAACGAGGACCCGGAGAGTTTCGCCGGGGCGGCGCCGCGGCTCGATTTCCTGTTGAAGCGGGTCGCCCAGGCCGCGACCGGGCCGCGGCCGGAGGTGTTGAATATCGGGGTCGGCGACGGGCGATTTGAACGGGGGGCGCAGCCCGCGGCTGGAGCGTGCATTCGCTCGATCCGGACGCCGCCAGCATGGCCCGGTTGGCCGGGGAGGGAATCGCCGCCCACGTCGGGCTAATTGAACGGATGCCGCTGCCGGACGCGGGGTTTGATTTTGTGATCGCCAGCGAGGTGCTCGAACATCTTTCCGAGGGGCAACGGACCGCCGGCGTGGCGGAGATCGCCCGGGTGCTGCGGCCCGGCGGGCGATTTTTGGGCACGGTGCCGTACGAGGAGGACCTGTCCCTGCGGCAATGCGTCTGCCCGTCCTGCGGATTAAAATATCATCAGTACGGTCACTTCGCGTCGTTCGACTTCGCCAAGATCCGGGCGATGCTCGCCCCGCACTTTATCGACCTGCGGACGGGCCGCAGCGCGTTCGTCTCGTTCCGCGGGCGAGGCGCCGGCGGGGCGGCGAAGTCGTTGCTGCGGGCGGGGTTGGGGCGACTGGGCCAGCAGATCGCCGTGCCCCGGCTGTGGTGGTCCGCCCGCAAAGCGACGTGACGGAGCGCGGCGTGACGGGGGCCGACGTTAAGAGCCTGCGAGCACGGCTTCGGCGGCGCGGCGGCCGGCGGCCATGGCGCCGTTGAGGCTCGGGTCGCTCCGCCAGTCGCCGCACACGTACACCCCGCCCGGCGTGGTCACCGGCACGTCCGCGGGCGGGGTGGTCGGCGGTTCATAGCTCGGCAGCGCCCGGGGGACGGCGATCGTTTTGAGGTGCTCCCATCGCTCCGCCTGTTTGCCGAACCAGGCGATCGCCTGCATGCGGATCGCGGCCGGCAGCTTCGGGTCGGCGCCGGCTTCGCCCAGCACGGTGACGGAGATCAATTCTTTCCCCCCGCTGGCATAGGTCGGGCAGACGCGAGAGAGAAACGCCAGATTATTGATCGGCCCGCCGCCGGGCGCCTGGGAGGCGTCGGGGCCGTCGCCGTTGAGGATTAACGTGGGCTCGTTGACGGCGGCCCGATCGGCGGTGAAGTAGACGCAGGTCGTCCCGTGCCAACCGGTGGGGGCGGGGCCGGGGGCGGAGATGCCCAAGGCGTGCGCCGCTTCGTCGCCGGCGGCGTGGACGACGGCGTCGAACGCCTGTGGCTCGGCCCCCGCGACGGTCACGGAGGTGTTCGTGAGGGCCGTCGCCGTGCGGTTCAGGCGGACGGCGCCGTAGGGGAGGCGGTCCGCTAATTGTTTCGGCACCGCCCCGATGCCGCCGCCCGGCAGCGTCGCGGCGCCCGCGGCGAACATGCGGAACACGAAATAAAAGAACCGATTGCTGGTCGTCAATTCGCGTTCTAAAAACACCCCGCCGAGGAACGGGCGGAAGAACGCGTCGATGATCTCGTCCGACAGGCCCGCGTTGTCCCGCAGCGCCGCCAGCGTGCTGCGTTCGGGCAGGCGGAACAGATGATCGATCGTGCCGGACAGCGCCGAGGCCCGCAATTGGCCGACCTTCAATTTGTCCAGCGGGGAGCCCACGCCCAGCGCCGCGGTTTTGAGCAGATCCAACGGCTTGTCCCAGGCCCGCCAGGGGTCGTCCATGCGGCGGAGCTTGCCGCCCCGCATCACCAGCGCCCCGGCTCGGAACGGGTGCAGATCCAGCGCCCGGTGATCGAGGTGCCGCTGCGCCTCCGGGTAGGCGGTGAGGTGCACCTGGAAGCCGCGGTCCAGTTTGAAGCCCTGATAGCCGTCGGTGCGAACCCGCCCGCCGACGCCGTCGGCCTGTTCGAAGACCGTCACGTCGGCGCCGCCCTCGTGCAGGACTTTGGCGCAGGTTAGCCCGGCCATCCCGGCGCCGACCACGGCGACCCGTCGGCGGTTCGTGGGGGAGGTCGCGGCGGGGGAGGGGGCGGAATCGGCCATGAACGAACGACGAACGGGACGGAGCGGGCGAACAGCGGCGGCGCCGCCCGATTGTGCGGCCGATCGCCCGCAAGCGGTAGGGAACCGCCCGCCCGCGACCCTACACTGCGTCCTTCCCTCGCCCGGACGCCCCCGCGATGCCGCTCGATTTGCCCCTTCCAGCGTCGCCGACCGGCGAGGCCGCACCGGATGCGTTGGCCCGCCTGCTGCCCCGCACGGCGGTGCAGCCGCGGCCGTATCAGGCGCGAATCGTGCGGGACGCCGTCGCCCACCTGACCGGCCGGCACGTCGATTCATCCGGCGCCGCCGGCCCCGCGGCCCGCAGCGTGCTGGTCGAATCGCCCACCGGCAGCGGCAAAACGGTGATGGGGCTGTTGGTCGCCAAGCTGTTGCAGGAGGAGTTCGGCGTGCGGGTCGGCTGGGCGGCGATGCGGCGGAACCTGCTGGCCCAAACCGCCGCGGAGAACGACGCCAAAGCGATCGGCGTGGACCCGCTGGTCGTCGTCAGCATGTTCGATAAGAACCCGCCCCCGGGCATCGAATTATTAATCGTCGACGAGGCCCAGCACGACGCCGCCGCCAGCATGGCCCACCTGCACAATACGCTGCGCCCGCGGTGGATCCTGGGCCTCACCGCCACGCCGTTTCGCACCGATAAGATGAAGCTGTGCTTCGACCGCGTGCTGCGGGACGTGGGGATTCATCAATTGATCGCCGACGGGTATCTGTCGCGGTACGATCATTTTTCCCTGCCCGCCCACACCCCCGACGGCGTCGCGGACGCCTACCTGCGGAACCCGGCCCGGTGGGGGAAAAGCATCGTCTTCTTTCGCACCCGGGCGGAGTGTGCGGCGTTTGAAACCCGGTTGCACGCCGGCGGGGCGACCTGCGAAACGGTCACCGGGGACAGCGATCGCGAGGCCCAACTCGCCCGGTTTCGCAGCGGCGAGACGGTGGTGCTGGCGAATTGCATGGTCCTCACCGAAGGCTTCGACAGCCCGGATTTGCGGACGGTGTTCTGCCGGGACAGCGCCAAAGGCCCCACGGTGCAGATGGGCGGGCGGGTGTTCCGCACGCACCCGGACCTGCCGTTCAAACAGATCGTGCAGAGCCGGGCGACGAAATGGCCGTTCACCCGCATCGCCGCCGCCCGCCGGCAGTATTTATGGGAACCGGGCGGCGTCGCGGCGGACCTGTCGGACGAACTGCCGGGGGGGGATGAAGCCCCCGACGACTTCGGCTGGCGGAGCCTGACGGCGAACCCCCGCATTAATAAGGTCAGCGCCCGCACCCGGCTGGCCATCGCCCGCACCGACGTGCAATTGCCGGAGATCCTCCGCCCCGCCGCCCGCCCCTTCGGCCGGTGAGGCGGGGCGGCCGGTGAGGCGGCCGGTGAGCAGGCGGGGGGCGGCGCGACCCCACGGCGGGGGGCGACCGCACCGGATCGGCCCCGGGCGGACGCGGGGGGGTTGGACGTGGCGCCGCATCCGTCCACACTGGTGCGTCGCGCCTCGGCCGCGCCCCCCGACCACGACCCTTCCCAAGGCTTTCCCATGAGATCCCCCGTTCGTTCCCTCCGCCGGGCCGTCGGCGCCGCGACGCTGTGCGCCGCCGCGGCCGCCTTCGCCCCGCCGGCCTTCGTCCCCTTGGCTTTCGCACAGCAGGGGCCGACGATCCCCGGCGAGGACGGCCCCAGCGCCAATAAGGGCGCGGACGCCGAGTCGCTGCCCGACCGGCCTGCCGCCCAGCAGGGCGAACCCGGGGCGACCTGTCCCGCCGACGGCGTCTGCCCGGTGATGGGCGAGATGGCCGCCGGCGCCCGGCCCGGGGCCGCCCCGAACGGCAACCGCCCGTACGGCAACCGCCCGTACGGCAACCGGGAGTGGTGGCCGAATCAACTGGATCTGTCCGTCCTGCATCAGAACCCGCCGGCCCTCAACCCGCTGGGCGAGGACTACGACTACGCCGCGGAGTTCGCCACGCTCGATCTGGACGCGGTCAAGAAAGACATTAAAGCGTTGATGACCGATTCGCAGGACTGGTGGCCGGCGGATTACGGCCACTACGGCCCGTTCTTTATTCGCATGGCGTGGCATAGCGCCGGCACGTATCGGGTGTCCGACGGTCGCGGCGGGGCCGCCTCCGGCACGCTGCGGTTCGCCCCGCTCAATAGCTGGCCGGACAATACGAACCTCGATAAAGCCCGCCGCCTGCTCTGGCCGATCAAACAAAAGTACGGCGCCAAGCTGTCCTGGGCGGACCTGATGATCCTCACCGGCAACTGCGCGCTTGAAGATATGGGCCTGGAGACGTTCGGCTACGCCGGCGGACGCGAGGACCTGTGGGAGCCGGAAGCCAATATCTTCTGGGGCGACGAGAACAGATGGATGGGCAACGACCGCCGTTATACCGAGAACGAGGACGGCGAACGCACGCTGGACTCCCGGCTCGCGGCGTCTCACCTGGGGTTGATCTATGTGAATCCGCAGGGCGTCAATGCGGAGCCGGACCCGCTGAAAAGCGCCTTCGCCATCCGGGACACCTTCGCCCGCATGGCGATGAACGACGAGGAGACCGTCGCGTTGATCGCCGGCGGACACACCTTCGGCAAGGCCCACGGCGCCGGCGACCCGGGCGAATACGTGGACGTCGAACCGGAGGGCGCCGCCTTGGAGGAGCAGGGCCTCGGCTGGAAGAACAAGTTCGGCGCCGGCCACGGCGATAAAACCATCACCAGCGGCCTCGAAGGAGCCTGGACCAGCACGCCCACGCAGTGGTCCAACGGCTATTTCGACAACCTGTTCGATTATGAGTGGGAACTGACCAAAAGCCCCGCCGGCGCCTGGCAGTGGAAGCCGAAGGGCGACGGCGGTGCCGGCACCGTGCCGGATGCTCACGACCCGACCAAAACCCACGCCCCGATGATGTTCACCACGGATATGGCGTTAAAGCTGGACCCGATCTACGGCCCCATCAGCAAGCGGTTCCACGAGAACCCGGACCAGTTCGCCCGGGCGTTCTCGAAAGCGTGGTATAAGCTGACCCACCGGGATATGGGCCCGGTCTCCCGGTTGCTCGGCCCGGAGGTCGCCGACGCCCAGGTTTGGCAGGACCCCGTGCCGGCGGTGGATCACCCGCTGATCGACGACGGCGACGTGGCGACGCTCAAAACGCGGGTGCTGGCCAGCGGCCTGACGGTCCCGCAATTAGTGAAGACGGCGTGGGCCAGCGCAGCGTCGTTCCGCGGCGCCGACAAACGCGGCGGGGCCAACGGCGCCCGCATTCGCCTCGCCCCGCAAAAGGACTGGGAAGCCAACGACCCGGCGGCGCTCGCCCGCGTGCTCAAGGCGCTCGAAGGCGTGCAACAGGAGTTCAACGACGCCCAGGCCGACGGCGTCCGCGTCTCGATGGCCGATCTGATCGTGCTCGCCGGCGCCGCCGCGGTCGAGAAAGCCGCCCGCGACGCCGGGCAGGAGATCGTCGTGCCCTTCGCCCCCGGCCGCACCGACGCGACCGCGGAGATGACGGACGCGGCCTCCTTTGAGGTGCTCGAACCGGTCGCCGACGGGTTCCGCAATTATCAGGCCCGCAGCGTGACCGCCCCCGGGCAGGAACTGTTGGTCGATCGGGCGCAGATGCTGACCCTCTCCGCCCCGGAGATGACCGTGCTGGTCGGCGGGATGCGGGCGTTGGGCGCCAACGCCGGCGCCGGGCCGATGGCGGAACTGGGCGTGTTGACCGACCGCCCCGGCGTGTTGACGAACGATTATTTCGTCAACCTGCTCGATATGGGCACGGTCTGGAAGAAGTCGACGATCTGCGACCACTTCTACGAGGGCGCCGACCGCGCCACCGGCGAACCGAAGTGGACCGCGACCGGCGTGGACCTGGCGTTCGGCTCCAACGCCCAACTCCGCGGCATCGCGGAGGTGTACGCCTCCGCCGACGCTGAGGAGAAGTTCGTCGCCGATTTCGTCGACGCCTGGACGAAGGTGATGAACCTGGACCGGTTCGACCTCGAGCGGATCCCCGGCGGCGTGACGACCGCCGCCGTGGCAAGATAGCCCCGTGGCAAGGTCGCCCCGTGGCAAGGTGACGCGGTGAAGCCTCATCAGGATGCTGTTTCAGAACGGGGTCCGTACCAACCCGAAGCGTCAGCGAGGGGCCGTTCGCCCACCGTCCCCGACCGCGGGGCCGCGGGCGGCGCCCGCGGCCCTCGCTGACGCTTCGGGTTGGTGTTGACACAGCTTCTCCGCGTAGCTGGGCCTGTGCGAACGCGGCGTTTCGGACGCATCCCGCGTCCGGGGCGCCGCGTTTTTTCGTGCGGTCCGTCGGCAAGTTCCCGTGACGAGCCCGCCCGTGCGGGTTAGAATCGGTTCATGCCGATCCGAACGCCCGCCGTCCCCGTGCTGCTCCTGTCCGCCGCGGCGTGCGCCGTGGGCGGGTCGTCCCGGGCGTCGGCCGCGGACGTGCGGACGGACACCGCGGCGTTCGTCGCCGCCCACTGCGCGGATTGCCACACCGGCGAGTACGCGGAGGGCGGGCTGGACTTCGAAACCCTCGCCGCGGACCTTGCCGACCCGGTCGTGTTCGCCAAATGGCAGCGGGTGTTCGAGCGGGTCGAAGCTGGCGAGATGCCCCCGCCGGACATGGGTCGGCCGGAGCAGAACGAGGTGGCCGCGGCGATGGGGCCGCTCGGCGGGCGCCTGATCGCGGCCCACGCGTTGGTGCGGGAGACGGCGCTGCGGCGGCTCAACCGGCGGGAGTATCAGAACACCCTGAACGATACGTTCGGCGTCAACCTCGATTTTCGCGGCTTGCTGCCCGAAGACGGCCGCAGCCATGAATTCGATACTGTCGGGGAGACGCTGTCCGTCTCCGCCACGCATTTGGAACGCTATATCGAAGGGGCCGGTCAGGTGTGGGACGCGGCGGTGGTCGCGGAGATCGCTCCCCCCCGTCCGCAGCCCGTGGTGGCCACCTATGCGGAGACCCGCGAGGGCGAGAAGTTCATCGGCGATCAGTGGCGGAAACTGTCCGACGGGGCCGTGGTTCGGTTTAACGCCAGCGGTTATCCGAGCGGGATGTTGCGGGGAACCGACCCCAAGATCCCCGGCCGGCATCGAGTCACCGTCCGCGGCTACGCCTTCCAAACGAACGGGCAGCCGCTGACGTTCTCCGTCAACGGGACCAGCTTCGCGCGGGGGTCGGACCGTCCGTTCTACGGCTACTTCACAATGCCCCCCGGCAAACCGGGCGACGCCCACGAAGTGACCTTCGAAGCAAACGTCCCCAATCGTTATATGATGCAGATCGAACCGTTCGGCGTGACCCTGGCGAACCCCCGGGACCGCCCGCCCATCGACGAGTACAAAGGCCCCGGGTTGGCCGTGCTGGACGTGACGCTCGAACGGCTGCCCGACCGCTGGCCCAGCCGCGGGCACGAATTGATCTTCGCCGGGATCGACCGCCGCGAGATCATGCCGGGCAACAAATCCCAGCGGGAGAAGTCCTGGTACACGCCGAAGTTCGAGTGCGTCTTTGAAGACGAGCAGGCCGCGTCCACCGCCGCCGCGGCGAGCCTCGGCCGGGTCGCCAAGGCGATGTTCCGCCGGCCGGTCCGGTGGGAGGAACTGGAACCGTACCACGAGCTGTATCAAGCGGAGCGGGCCGGCGGGGCGGCGTTCGAGCCGGCGCTCAAGGTGGCGTTCACCGCGATCCTCTGCTCCCCGCGGTTTCTCTTTTTAGAGGAGCCGGCCGACGGCGACGGACGGATCGACCAGCACGCGTTGGCCTCCCGGCTGGCGTATTTCCTCACCCGCACCGCCCCGGACGACGAACTGCGGCGACTCGCCGGGGACGGCCGGCTGGCCGACCGCGACGTGCTGCGGGCGCAGACCGAACGGCTGCTCGACGGCCCCGGCCGCGACCGCTTCGTCGGCGATTTCGCGGACGCCTGGCTCGACCTGCGGGAACTGGATTTCACCGCCCCGGACGACCGCCTGTTCCCGGAATTCGACGGCTACCTGCGGTGGAGCATGCCGCGGGAAACGCTGGCGTTTCTCGACAAACTGTTCGTCGACGATCGCCCCGTCCGCGATCTCGTCGCCCCGGACTATGCGATGATCAACGCCCGCCTCGCGGAACTCTATGAGATCCCCGGGGTCGACGGGCCGGCGATCCGCGAGGTCAAGCTGCCAAAACGCGGCCCCGGCAGTTTGCGGGGCGGGTTATTAACCCAGGCGGCGGTGTTGAAGGTGACCGCCAACGGCACGAACACCAGCCCGGTCGTGCGGGGCGTGTGGGTGTTGGAACGCCTGCTGGGCACGCCGCCGTCCCCGCCGCCGCCGGGGATCCCCGGCGTGGAGCCGGACACCCGCGGGGCCAGCACGCTGCGGGATCTGCTCGCCGCCCACCGCTCCAATGGCGACTGCCAAGGCTGTCACAGCAAGATCGACCCGCCGGGATTCGCCCTCGAATCGTTCAACCCGATCGGCGGGCTGCGGGACCGCTACCGCTCGTTGGGCGAGGGCGAGAGGATCGACCTGCGGGTGAACGACCGCAAGGTCCGCTATAAGATCGGCCTGCCGGTGGACGCCTCCGGCGAACTCGCCGACGGCCGCGCGTTCGCCGGATATGAACAATTCCGCGACCTGCTCGCCGGGGACGAGGACCGCCTCGCCCGCACCCTCGCGGAGAAACTGCTGGGGTTCGGCGCCGGCCGCGAACTGGGCTTTAGCGATCGCGGCGAATTGGACCGCCTCGTCGCCGCCAGCCGCGAGAACGGCCACCGCGTCCGCGAATTGTTGCACCTGTGCGTGCAAAGCGAGTGCTTCCGCGGGAAGTAGTTCCGCCGGCGGCTGCTGTGCTCATTGATTCTTCCCCCACCTTCCCACCGAGTTCTCCCATGGCCGCTCTCGCCCGTCGCACGTTTCTTCGCGGGGCCGGCGCCGCGCTGTCGCTCCCGATGCTGGGGGCGATGCGGCCGGCGTTCGGGCGGATGCGCAGCGCCGAACAACCGAAGCGGACGGTGTTTATCAACGGCAGTTTGGGCTTTCACGGTCCGCACTTCTTTCCGGACACCGAGGGGCCGGACCATGAAGCCACGCCCTACCTCAAACTGCTCGAACGGCACCGCGGCCGTTATACGCTGCTGTCCGGCCTCTCCCATCCGGAGCAGAGCGGCAATAACGGCCACGCTTCTGAATTGACCTGGCTGACCAGCGCCCGCCGACCGGGGCTCGCCGGCTTTAAGAACACGATCTCCGTCGATCAGACGATGGCCCGGCGCCTCGGCGGAACGACCCGGCTGCCGTTCTTGAACCTCGCCAACGGCGGGGCGTCGCTGTCCTGGACGGCGAACGGCGTCAACCTGCCGGCGGAGAAGAGCCCGGCGAAGGTCTTTAAAGACCTGTTCGTCGACGGCTCCCCCGAGCAGGTCAAAGAGCAGGTCCGGGATCTCGGCCGCGGGAAAAGCATCCTGGATACCGTCCGCAGCGACGCCCGGCGGTTGAACGACCGCGTCGGCCCCCGCGATCGCGCGAAGCTGGATGAATATTACACCGCCGTTCGCGATCTGGAAGTCCGCATCGGCCAGTCCGAGGGCTGGGCGACCCGACCCAAGCCGAAGGTGAACCGCGAGCCGATGGAGGACGTCGCCGACCGGCTGGACGTCACCGGGAAACAGCGATTGATGTATGAACTCATCGCGTTGGCGTTCGAAACCGACAGCTCCCGCGTCGCGACCTTCTCGCTGGGGGCGATGAACGCGGCGCCGTCCAATATCCCCGGCGTGGACACCGATTGGCACAATCTCTCGCACCACGGTCGTGACGACGAGAAGATCGCCGAATTACGGCTCATTGAAGAGGCCGAGATTAAAGAGTTCGACGCGTTCCTCGCCCGATTGTCCGCCACGTCGGAGACGGACGGGAGCGCCGGCGGCAGCGTGCTGGACGGCACCGCGGTGCTGTTCGGCTCGAACCTTGGCAACGCCAGCGCCCACGATTGGCGGAACCTGCCGATCCTGGTGGCCGGCGGCGGCTTCAAACACACCGGCTACGCCGCCCACAACGCGGACGACAACACCCCGCTGTCGAACCTGTTCGTCACTTTGCAGCAGCGAATGGGCATTGAAACCGACGCCTTCGGCAGCAGCGCCGCCGCCGGCGTGCGGGGCCTGGACCTTTAACCCGCCTCCCGCGACTAACCTGCGTCCCGTAACGGGCCGGCGTTCGCGGGGCCGGCGTTTAGAGGTCCGGCGTTCAGAAGCCCGGCGATCAAGGAACGGGCGCCGGGGCCGGCGATTCGAGATACCGGAACAGGTCGCGGACCTCGTCGTCCTTGATCCGCTTCAAGAGGTCGTTCGGCATCAGCGACGTGCCGACGATCTCCAGCGCCAGCAGGTCGTCGCGGCGGAGCGTGCGCACGTCTCCCCGCACGTCTTTGAGTTCCACGACCTCGTCGTTCCGCCGGATTAATAATCCGGTCAGTACGGAACCGTCCTGCAGGAGCGCCACGGCCGTCTCATAGCCTTCGCGAATCTCCGCCGAGGGCGCCACGATCGCCAGGAGGAGAGAGCTCCGCTGCGACCGTTGATAGGAGGTGAGATCCGGGCCGATCGCTCCGCCGGCACCGTGCAGCTTGTGACAGGCGGCGCAGTGCTTCTGATAAACCTGCGCCCCGCGGGTCGCGTTGCCGCGACCGCCGACGGCCAGGCGCCGGGTCCAAAAGGCGAGCGCCTTTTCCGCCTCGGCGGGGTCGGCTTCGGTTGCGCCCCAGGTGGCGTCGAGTCGCGTCCGCAGCGCGGGGGCGGGGTGCAGCCGCATTCGATTCACGGTGGGGGCGGACACGTCGGCCGCCGCGAGTCGCCCGTCGTCGACGGCGTCCAACAGCAGCGCCGCCCACGCGGGGCGGGAGGCGAGCAGATCGACCGCCGCCGCCCGGTCCGCGGCGTCGAACCCGGCCAGGGCGGCGAGCAGACGGGCGGGCACCTCACGCGAATTCACGCTCCCCAGCGTGACGAACAGCCGCGACCGCAATCGCCGCGGCGTCGCCCGATCCGTCGCGAGGTCCAACAAACGCGGCAGGAACGCGAAGTCGTCGTCGCTTGCGTCCCCGTCGCCCGTGACGCCGACATCTTCGAGCACGCTGAGGATCGCGTCCCGCTCCGCATTGGACGCGGTTCGCAGTCGGGCAATCAAAGCGTCGACGGCGTCGGGCGTCCCGAGTCGCAACCGCAGGGCGAACGGGGCGTCGGCGCCCGCATCCCGCACGATACGATCGACCGCCCCGCCGAACGACCGTCGCGGCGATCCGGCGGCCGCTTCGGTCAACGCGTCAAACAACGGTTCACGCTGCGTTTCATCCGCTGTACGAAGCAGATCGGCCACGACGGTGCGGCTGAACACGTCGTCCCGCGACGCCGCCCAACGGAGCGCGCGGGGGGCGAGGACGGCGTCGAACAGCGGCCCCTCCCGGTCGAGCGCCGCCCAGGTCGCGGCGGCGTCGCCGGTTGAGAGTTGCCGTTCGACCGCCCACCACAGGGCCAGCGGGAAGAACGGATCTTCGTTGAACCCGTCGCGGCGGTTGAGGGCGGCGACGATCGGCAGGGCTTGATCCGACGGGAGACGCCGCGATCGCCCCGCCAGTGCGACCAGCACGCCGACGTCCGGCTCCGTCGCCGCCAACGCCGGCAGCGGCGAGGTTCCGTCGCCGGTCGCCCCTGTCAGATCCGTCGTGGCGACGGCGAGTCGGCGGACGGACGGGCTCCGGTGGGCGAGGGCGACGCGGTCGAGTTCCCGACGACGGTCCGGCGTGGCGACGGAGCGGGCGGCGGCGTAGGCGTCGAACGCCGTCGGGGCTTCCCCGCGGATCAGCGGTTCGAGATCCTCGATCAGTTCGCCCGCCCCGCGTTGGCGGATCAACCGCACGGCGGTGCGGCGGACGGCCCGGTTCGGAGACTGCAATCGCTCGACGAGCCGTGCCGTGGCGAAGTCCGGCGTGGGCGTCGGACGCCAATCGCGCGACCGCAGCCGATATATACGGCCGGTCGACGGTTCGAGCGCCCCCTCGTGGTTCCGATAATGGCTCACCACCGCGTCCGCCCAGTCGGCGATCAATAACGAGCCGTCGTGGGTCAATGCCAAGTCCACGGGACTAAAACTATCGCCCTCGGACCAGACGGGGCGGGAGACGTCGGTCGTGCGGAACGTCGATCCGTTCGGCTGAATCTCCGACAGCACGAGGTTGCGGTGCAGCACGTCGATCCCGACGAGTTCGCCGTGAAAGCGGTCCGGCAGCGCGGCGGCGTCGTAGCGGAGAAAGTGATGCGTGAAGCGTTCGACCGGCGGGTGGGGGATCGCGTTATAGAACCCGTAGGCGTGCGGATTGCTGAGGTCCCCGTGCTTGCCGAAGCTCTTGCGATAATACCCGCCGTCGACGAAGTGGAAGCCGCGGGTGTCGCCGCCGTTGTGGCCGCTGAACACGTCGCCCGCGGCGTCGATCTCCAGTCCGAAGGTGTTCCCGCCGCCCTCGGCGTAGATTTCGAAGCCGCGGTCGGGCCGGTAACGCCAGACGAGTTGCCCGCTGCGGCGGACCGGCGGCGCCTCCGGAGCGGCGATCGGGGCCGTCACCGCGAGCGAGCAGGTGCTCCCGTTTCCGCCGTACAGCCAGCCGTCCGGCCCCCACGTCAGCGAATTGGCAATCGCGTGGGTGTCCTCGTGACCGAACCCCGTCAGGTGCACCTCCGGCGGGCCGTCGGGCACGTCGTCGCGGTCGGCGTCCGGATAAAAGAGCAGATGCGGCGGCGACAGGATCCATAACCCATCCTCGGCGAACGCGACGGAGGTGGTGAGGTTCAATCCGTCCACGAACGTGCGATGCGTTTCATAACGACCGTCGCCGTCGGCGTCCGTGTGCACGCTGATGCGATCCTGACCGCGAAACGGGGAGCCCGGGGGATAGGGCGGGGGGGGGATCTCGCGGTCGTAGCGAACCCGCCAATATTCGTCCCGGTCCAGCTCCGTCAGCCCCGCGGGATCGGGATACTGCCGATACTCCACCACCCAGAGGCGGCCGCGTTCGTCGACTTTCACCTCGATCGGTTGCGCGATCTGCGGGTCGGACAAAATGAGATCGACGGCGAGATCCGCGTCGTGCCGCAGCGGCTTCGCGGGCCGTGCCGGCGGCGGAGAGGCCGCCGGGGCCTCCTCCCCACCGGCCAGCGTCGCCGTGAACGCCAGCGTCGCCGTGAACGCCAGCGTCGCCGTGAACGCCAGCGTCGCCGTGAACGCCAGCGTCGCCGTGAACGCCAGCGTCGCCGTAAGCGTCGTCGTGAACGCTAGCGCGGCGATGATCGCGTGGGGGGCGTGCGGCATCGGGCGTCCTCGGGCGGTGGTCAGAGGGGCGGTGTGAAGCGACGGGGACGACCTTACAAAACGACCGCTGAGGAGACCCGCCGCAGCGTGGCCGCACCTCGGCCACGGATGAAAGCCGGTTGCTCCGTGCCCCGTCGGCGGTAACCTGATCCCATGCAGACGACGTCGCATTCGATTCGCCTCCTGTTCGCCGCGACGTCGTTCGTCGTCGGGCCTGTCGTCGTCGGGGCCGTCGTCGCCGCGTGCGTCGGTCCGGCGGATGCGGAGGAGGTCTCTTTTAACCGCGACGTTCGGCCGATTCTGTCGGACCGCTGTTATTATTGTCACGGGTTCGATCCGAACCACCGCGAAGCCGGCCTGCGATTGGACGTGCGTGAGGAGGCCGAACATGTGTGGGACGTGGCGTCCCCCGACCATTCGGAACTGCTGGCCCGCATCACCAGCGACGATGAAGATTCCGTGATGCCCCCGCCGGAGGCGCATAAGCCGGCGATCACCCGGGAGGAGGCGGACCTGATCCGCCGGTGGATCGCGGAGGGGGCGAAGTACGAGCCGCACTGGGCGTTCACCCCGCCGAAGCGGTCGGCGGGCGGGGGGGCCGACGGCGGCGGCGAGCCGTTCACCGTCGATACATTCGTCGAACGGAAGTTGGCGGAGCACGGATTGACGTTCGCCGAGCCGGCCCCGCCCGCCCAGTGGCTCCGCCGGGCGTCGCTGGACCTGACCGGGCTCCCGCCGACCGCCGACGCGATGCGGCAATTTGAACGGGACGCCGCCGCCGCTCCGGACGGCGCTTATGAAGCGGCCGTGGATCGTTTGCTAGCGTCGCCGCATTACGGGGAACGGATGGCGACCGAATGGCTGGACGTCGCTCGGTACGCCGATACGAACGGCTTTCAAGTGGACCACGTCCGGACCAATTGGCCGTGGCGGGACTGGGTGGTGCGGGCCTTTAACGACAACAAGCCGTTCGACGAGTTCACGATCGAACAACTCGCCGGCGACCTGCTGTCCGGCCCCGACGGCGGCGGACCCACGACCGATCAATTGGTCGCGACGGCGTTCAACCGCAACCATATGATCAACGGCGAAGGCGGCGCGATCGCGGAGGAGAACCGCATGAAATACGCCTTCGACCGCGTCGAAACGACCGCGACGGCGTTCCTGGGGCTGACGGTGGGCTGCGCCCAGTGCCACGATCATAAGTTCGACCCGATCAAACAGGCGGACTATTACGGCCTGATCGCGATGTTCAATCAGATGGACGAGCCCGGCGGCGTCAACAAAACGTGGCGGGCGAAATCGGCGGACGGCCGGTCGAGCGAATCCTTCGGCATCGCGCGGCCGTTCGTCGCGCTGCCCAGCGAACAGCAATCCGCCGCGCTGGCGGAGCTGCACGCCCAGGTCGTCGCGGCCCGGCAGCGATTGAACGCCGAGGAGCCCGCCTACGCCCCGGCGTTCGTGGCGTGGGTCGAGGAGATGCGGGTCGACGACGCGCTGATTGCGCAGCGCCTTAAAAACGATTCGGTCCAGCGGGTCGTCAGTACGGCGCCGCTCGACAACCTCAAGGATGGGCAGACCCGGCGGCTGCTGGACGTGTTCCTCGATACGGACCCGCGTTGGAAACCGCTTCGCGCGGCGATCGACGCCGCCGTCGCCGCCGAGGAAGCCGTGCGGGCGCACGTGCCCCTGGTGATGGTCATGCGGGACGACAAACCCCGCGATACGTTCGTGTTGAAGCGAGGCAACTATGAAACGCCCGGCGAGCAGGTCGCGGCCGGCGTGCCCTCGTTCCTCCCCCCGCTGCCGGACGGCGTCAAAGCCGATCGGCTGGCGCTGGCCCGCTGGCTGGTCTCCGGCGAAAACCCGCTGACCGCCCGCGTAATCGTCAACCGCTACTGGCAACTGCTGTTCGGCCGGGCGCTGGTGGAGACGCCGGACGACTTCGGCTTGCAGGGCGCCCTGCCCACACACCCGGACCTGCTGGACTGGCTGGCCGTCGAATTCGTGGAGAGCGGCTGGGACGTGAAGCGCCTATTGAAAACGATCATGTTAAGCCGCGCCTATCGCCAAAGTTCGCAGGTCGCCGCGGAACGCATCGCCGCGGACCCGGAGAATGAACTCTTCGCCCGCGGCCCCCGCCGCCGGCTGGATTCTCGCTTCATCCGGGATTCGGCCCTGGCCCTGTCCGGCCTGTTGACGCCGACGATCGGCGGGCCTCCGGTCAAGCCGTACCAACCGCCGGGGATCTGGGAGGAGATGAGCCTGAGCAAGACCCGATTCGTGCAAAGCTCCGGCGACGATTTGTATCGACGCAGCCTGTACACGTTCTGGCGGCGGGTCGTGGGGCCGACGAATTTCTTCGACGTCCCGGCCCGGCAGGTGTGCGCGGTGCGGACGCAACTCACCAGCACGCCGCTCCAGGCATTAACGCTGCTGAACGACGTCACCTACGTCGAAGCGGCCCGCGTCTGGGCCGGCCGGCTGCTGACCCGGGTGCGAGACGCCCGCCTGACAGGCGAACGGGCGGCTCTCAGCGAGGCGTTCTTCGCCGCCACCGGCCGTCGACCGACGGACGCGGAGACCGCGGTGCTGCAGGCGGCGCTGGCGGACAACCGCGCCCGGTTCGCTGAGGACCCGGCGGCGGCGGCGGAACTGCTGAAGATCGGCGAAGCCGCTCGCAGCAGGGGGCACGCCCCGGCGGAGCACGCGGCGTGGGCGTCCGCCTGCCTGCTGATTCTGAACCTCGACGAAGCGATCTCCAAGCCATGAACCCGCTTCCCCTGAACCGCCGCACCTTCCTCGGCGCCGCGGGCGGTCTGTCGCTGGGCCTGCCCGCGTTCGAGACGCTGCTGGCCGGCGAGGCTCCGGGCAGGCTGCCGCATTTCCCGCCCAAGGCGAAGCGGGTGATTTATCTGATGCAGTCCGGCGGCCCGTCGCACGTCGATCTGTTCGACGATAAAGAGACGCTGCGGAAGATGCAGGGCGAGGAACTGCCCGACAGCGTGCTCGGCGGCCTCCGGCAAACGACGATGACGGCCGGCCAAAGTTCAAAGCCCTGTTTGGCCGCCGCGTTCGGCGGCAGCCGCCGCGGCGAGAGCGGCATGTGGGTCAGCGATCTGTTGCCGCACACCGCGGAGATCGTGGACGACCTCTGCTTTATTCGCAGCGTGCACGGGGAGCAGATTAATCACGCGCCCGCCGTCACCCAGATGCTGACGGGCCATAATTTGCCGGGCCGGCCGAGCGTCGGGGCGTGGCTGACCTACGGGCTGGGCGCCGTGACCGACGAACTGCCGTCGTTCGTGGTGATGACCTCCGTGGATCAGGAGGGCACCTGCGGCCAATTGTTCTACGATTATTATTGGGGCTCCGGCTTCCTGCCCGGCAAATATCAGGGGGTGCCGTTCCGCGGCGCCGGGGATCCGGTGCTGTATCTCGCAACCCCGCCGGCGTCGACCGCGACGACCGTCGGGCGATGCTGGACCGCTTGGCGGAGATGAACCAGTTCGCCCACGACCGCTACCACGACCCGGCGATCGAAACCCGCGTCGCGCAGTACGAAATGGCCTTCAAGATGCAGGCCAGCGTGCCGGACCTCGTCGACTTTACGGACGAACCGGAGAGCGTGCTGAAGACGTACGGCCCGGACGTGCGTCGCAAAGGCAGTTATGCCTACAACTGTTTGATGGCCCGCCGCCTGGTTCAGCGGGGGACGCGGTACGTGCAATTAATGCACTCCGGCTGGGACCAGCACCGCAACCTGCCGACGCAGCTTCCGAACCAGTGCCGGGCCACCGATCAACCCAGCGCCGCCCTCGTGAAGGACTTGAAAGCCCACAGTTTGTTGGACGACACGCTGGTGATCTGGGGCGGCGAGTTCGGACGCACGCCCTACGTCCAAGGCGACATCAATAACAAAACCGCCCACGGCCGCGACCATCACCCGCGGGCCTTTACGATCTGGATGGCCGGCGGCGGCGTCAAACCCGGCACCGTGTACGGGAGCAGCGACGAGTTCGCCTTTCACGTCGCCGAGGACCCGGTCCACGTCCGGGACCTGCAAGCGACGTTATTACACCTGTGCGGCATCGATCACGAGCGGTTCACCTACCGCCATCAAGGTCTCGACTTTAAACTCACCGGCGTCGAGCCGGCCCGCGTGATCGACGCCGTCCTGGCCTGACGCCGCCGCCCGCCTATTCGCCCGCATCTTGCCCCGCGTCGTTCGGTTGGGTCGGGGGATCGAACGTCGGGTTGTGCTCCGTGATCACGTCCCGCGGGGCGTCGCCGCGGAACTGGATCGCGGGGGCGCTCAGGCCGCTGAACAGGTTGCCGACGATCGCGAGTTCCGTCGGAGACTCCAGCGCCATCCCCCCCGCGGCCCGGTCGTTCGGAGCCCGTTTCACGCGACCGTCGCCGACGTAACTATCCGAAAAGTTGTTGCCGGTCACCGTGATCCGGCCGCTGCCCGCATGGATTCGCAGGGCGTCGCCCCGCATGATGGTGAAGGTATTGGCGGACACCGCACAGCCGTGGGCGTCGATCAAGTCCACGCCGGCGCCGTTGTGGGCGATGACGTTCGCGGAGATCGTGATGCCGTAGCAGTCCCGGTCCAGCGTGACCGCGGCGGCGGCGCATTCTTCGATCATATTGCCGCTGATCACGGACCCGTACGTGTTCTCGATCACCACGCCGCGGGCGGTGTGGTCGTCGAGGTTGTTGCCGGTCATGCACAGATTAAATCCGTCCGCGCAGACGACGGCGTCGCGGTTCTCTTCGAAGTGATTGGCGGAGACGACGATATCGTGACAGCCGATCACGTTTAATCCCGCAGACTTATTATAGGTGATCAGACAATCGGCGACGCGGGGGTCTTCGTAGCAGTGATCCAGCCGCACGCCGTCGCCGCCGTGCCGGGAGATCGTCAGGCCGTGCAGGAAGACCTCGTTCACCCGCATCGCCGACACGCCGGGGCCGCTGGCCGGGTTGCCGGTCAGCCGAAAATCGGCCAGTTCGACCCGCCAGAGAAGGTCTTTCTTCGCCGCCTTCGCCCCGTCGGGGTGGGCGAGCAGCAGGGCGGGGGCGCCGTCGCGGTTGTCGTTGACAAGGTGCGTGGCCGGACCGGCGCCGACGATGCGGACGTCGCCCCGCGTCAGGCGGAGCGGTTCGGTCAGATGGAACTCGCCGGGGGGGAGCCGCACGACGCCGCCCCCCGCCGGGATCGCGTCGAAGGCGGCTTGGAGGGACGGATAGTCCTTCGCGAGAATCTCCGCCCGCGCGCCCGGCAGTGTGGAGTCAGATCCGGAATCGGCGTCCCCCGCATCGCCCGCGGGAACCGGCTGGGGGAACATGCCCGCGACGGCGAACGCGGCGATCGCGGTCAGGAAGAGGGTTGCGGCGGCGAACGGCTTGATCAGCGACACGGGACGACGTCCGAGCGGGGGAGGGAAACGCCCACATCCTGCCGTTCCACTGAATGTTCCGCGACCGCACGCAGAACTGCGGATCGAACCGCATGTTAACGACGGGCGTGCCGCCCGGACGGCGGCCTAGGGATCGCGGGGCGGCGGGAACTCGCCGGCGAGGGCGGCGTCAATTATCGGGACGGACGCCGCGTCGTCGAGGATCGCCTTGGCCCGCTCGGCCCGCTCCGCGGCCGGCCCCTCGCGGCCGGTGATGGATAGCAAAGCGACGTAAATGGCCATCTCCCGGCGGAACCGCCCGTCGGACAGTTCTCGCATCCGGCGGCTTTGCGGCGTCTCCTCGAACTCCCCCGCCGCCGCCGCCTGCTCGGACGCTTCGCGAAACTGCAGATGAACGTCGACGTACACGTCCACGTGCATCAATTCGAGGTATTTTCCGGCCAGTTCCGCATCTCCCGCGGCGATTAATTCGTCCCGCACCAGAAAGGCCGTGGACGCGGCAACCGCGGGTCGCGTGCGGTCTAATAGACGGAACAGGTCCAGCGTGCGATCGACCTCGTCCAGCGCCCAGTCGATTGATTGCAGTTCGAGGAAGGCGTGATAACCCTTGAGGACCGCCGCCTGGTTCGCCCCGCCCTCCCGCGCGGTCGCCGCGGCCCGGTCGCGGGCGGCGCGGAGGGCCTGCATGGCGGGCGGGTAGTCGCGTGCCAGTTTCGCCCACTCGCTCATGCCGGAGGTTCGCCGCACGCCGACGAGCCCCGGGTCGTGTTCCTCCGCGTGCTCTTGGTACCAGAGGTGCTTGGCCAGCGCCTCCGCGTGCCGGCCGGCTTTGGCGTCCTGCTCCGCGTCATACAAAACGCGGAACGGGACGGAGAAGTTGATGAGAAAATAGCTCCCGCGCCACCGGGTCGTCCACGCTGCCGGCGGGGGCGTGGGTTCGGGTTTGGACTCGGCGACCGGCGGCGGGTCGACCGACGCTTCGGCGTTCGGCGTTTCCACAGGCGGCGGATCCGCGGCGGACAGCGCTACGCCGCACGCCGCGACGCTGAGTATCGCCGCCCCGCGGCCAACGACGCGGCGAATCCAACGGGCGCATAATCGAACGGCGGACACGGGCGTGACCTCACGGGGCGGGGCGGCGGATCCCCAGCGTACCGTCGGACGACCGCCGACGGCGTCACTCCGACGGCACGATCTCCGGCGGCGGACCGCCGTTCGTCGCGGCGGGGTCCCGCACCCGCAGTTCGTCCCGGAGATAAAACTCGTCCCGCCACAGCCCCTCGGGGCCGACGATCATCACGCCCATATCGCGATGGATCGCCACGCGGGCGCGCTCGTAGTTCACATAGGTCGAAATCAGGTCGTTGGAACTGCCCAGCAGGTTGCCGAGGGCTTGCAGTAAATCAAATTGACTGCCGCCGCCGCCGGGGCCGAATTGACGTTCGACGGCGTTGTCGAACTGCACCGCGGCGATGCGGACCGCCTGCCGGGTCGTTTCGAAGTTTTGTTCCAGCACCGCGAGCTGCCGCCACGCGGTGCGGACGTCGATGCGGACGGCGTCCTCGGCCGCGATAAAGTCGCGGCGGGAGCGTTGATAATCGATCAACGCCGCCCGGTACGCGTTTCGCTCCGCGATGCGGTCCAACGGGGTGTCGAACTGCACGCCCACGTTGAAGTCGCTGTCGTCCAGCCGGAAATCCAGCGGGTTTTCGCGGTCGTTGTCGAACAGCGGGCGGGTCCGCACGTTCCCGTCCACCCGAAGGTTCAATACGCCCTGCAACGCGTTCGCGGCCAGTTCTAATTGGCGGCGGGCGTCCGTGACCGCGGCCCGCTGGTTCATCAGATCGAGCCGGTTGTCCAGCGCCAATTGCACCGCGACCTCCAGCGGCAAGTCAAACGGGTTGAGCGCGAGTTGTTCGACCCGCAATCCGGTTTGCACGACCTCCGCCCCGCGGGCGTCGCGTAGTAAGTCTTGGCGAAACTCACCCACGAGGTTCGCCGCTCGCACCTTGGTTCGGGCCGGGACCTCCGGGGCGGCAAGTTCCTCCAGAACCTCTTCCAAAGACGTGGCACGCCGGTCCAGCCCGCGGAGCAGCGTGTCCAAAGTGCGTTCGTCACGATCGAGATCCCGGCTGAATCGCGTTTGTTGCAGGGCGTCGAGCGCCGTCAATCGGTCCGCTTCGAACGATCGCACGTTCGCCAGATCGTTCTCCGCCAGGTCCCGCACCACGGCGCGGGTGCGGTCGTTTAAGATCGCGAGATCCCGCACCACCGCGGCGATGGCGTCGGCCGGGATCGCCTCCGCGGCGGCGAGGTTCTCCCGCTCCGACCCGACCAGATTTAACGCCGCCCATTCCGCGACGAACTCTTCCACGACCCGTTCGTTCGCCGTCAGGTCCGCCTCGATCAATTGGAACGGCTCCAGGAAGGATTGATCCAGCGTGACGACCATATCCGGCGGCAGGCCGAGATAGAGTTTATAGCCGTCCAAATCGTCCTGCAGGCCCGCCTCCGCCTGCCGCAGGCGGGTGATGAGGTTGACGAGGTTGCTTTCGAGCTGCGCCGCCGCGAGCGTGATCGGATCGGTATTAATCTGCGTGACGACGTCCGCCGCCGCGTCGCGGAACAACGGATCTTCGGACAGCCCCAGCAGCGCCGCGGCTTCCGCGTCCGTCAGATCGTTCACGACTTGCAACGAGCCGAGGCCGGCGTCGTAGCGGACGACGCCGTTTAAGATCCCGGGGAACGGCAGACGGATCGTGACCCGTTCGCCGCCTTCAAGTCGTTCCCGCACCGTGCGGCTGGCTGCGCCGCCGGGGTTCGTCGGGCGACCGCCCGGGCGATCCAGCAGGGCGGGGTCGAGCCGGGCGAGCACGTCCGCCGGCAACGCCGGGAGCGGCTGTTTAAAGACGTTCGGCCGCTGCCGGTCCAGCTCGCGGCGGAGGGTGAGCAACTCTTCGGTGCGGCGAATGTTGTCCCGCAGGTTATTAATCGTTTGAACCTGCGTGAGCAGCCCGAGATACCCGCCGCCGGGGCCGGTCACGGCGGCGTCCGCGAAAAACTCCTTGCGGAACCGGGCGAGGTTTCGCACGGCATACAACAGGTTGCGTTCCGTCTGGGTCAACGCTTCGAGCGTCACTTTGCGGCCGGCCCCGCGAAGCAGCGGTTGCACGATTGAATAACTGATCGCGCTGGCCGTGGCGCTGTCCGGACCGGAGCCGAATACGTACAGCGTATTATTGGTCAACTCCAGCAAAAACTGACCGCCGGCCGGCAGCAAGCGGGAGACGCCGAAGTTGGCGCCGAACGAGCCGGCGTCCGCTCGGGGACGGCGGAGGAATTGTTCGTCGAAGTCCACGCCCGCCGGGCGTCCGCCGAGCCCGAGGAACCGCACGTCGAACCGAAACCGCTCGAACGACAGCGCCAGCGCCGCCAGATAGACCTCCTCCAGGACGGTTTGATACTCCCGGTTATGGATATACGCCAGCTCGATCGCTCCCGGCAGCGTGAGGTCGTACATCGCCGGCAGGGCCGGATTGCCGGCGTCGAGGTCGGACCCGCCCACGTCCTCGGTCGGCGGCAGACCGGCGAATTCGCCCTCGTTCGGCACAAGGCTGACGTCGGCTCGACCGGTCCCGTCGTCAAAGGCGCCGGCGTCTGAAGAACCGTCCTCCTCGACCGGTCGGCGGAGGGGGGCGGTCTCTTCCGCGTCGGAGGAATCGCTTTGGAAACTGGCCTGTCGGACGCCGCCGTCGGCCGTTTCGCTGGCCGCCCAGGCGGCGTTCAGTCCGGCGCGGGTCAGGCCGAACCGCTCCAGCCAAAGGGGGTTCTCGATGAACGGCGTATAGCCGAACTCCTCGTGCCAATCGTCGTCGCCTTTGATGCGACCAAAGTCGCCCATCCGCTGCATGAAGACGTTGGCGCCGGGATCGTCCGGCGGGACGGGTTCGCAGTCCGGGTGATGCGGATCGAAGAACCGGCTGCGCGGGTCCGGGATAATATCCAGCCGCGGCGGCGCCCAGCGGGGGTCGGCGCTTTTCTCCAGCGCCAAACCGTACGCCTCGGCGTCGGCGTTTTGTCGCCAGAACGCGCGCCCGCAGCCCAGCGGCAGGCAAGCCGTCGCCGCGAACAGCAGCACGCCCGCCCCGCACCGCAGGGGGCGAGAGCGCCGGGGCCTGCGGGGAACGGGGCGGGCGGACATGCGGCGAGACCGTCCGTGACGGAGAGACTGTGGCAACGAAAGAGTCTCCGGGAGTCAGGTGACTCCGGGAGACTCTGCGGGGCGGCCGTCAGGCGGCGAGGCCGGCGGGGGGCGGCTCGGTCGTCAGGCAACCTTGCGGCGCCGGCCGGCGTCGGCGTCGGTCTGCTGCACGCCGGCCAGCAGGCGGCCGAGCGCTTCGACCAAGCCGTCCCGCTCCTCGTGGGAGAGGGCGACGCACAGTTCCTTCGCGGCTTCGGCCCGGGCGGCTTCAGCGTGTTCGAGGGCTTCGCGGCCGGCGTCCGTCAGCAACAGCACCCGTTTGCGGCGGTCGCTTTTGGGGTGCAGGCGATAGACGAGCTTGCCGGTCCGCATCCGTTCGACCAGGGTGCTCACGCTGCTTTCGCACTGGCCCAGGGCGGCGGCGAGCTTCGCCTGGGTGCAGCCTTCCGGGGCGCTGTCCTGCACGACCCGCAGGGCCATGTAGCGGGCGTCGGTCATCTTCATCCCGGCGAACCGGGAGTCGAGCACGCCGCGGACCCGGTGGCCCAGCTTCATCAGCGTGTCCAGCACGCGGTTGGCGGCGGCGTCGGCGGGGGAGAGGTCCGGCGTGGGCACGTCGCGGGCCGGGCCGATGCTGCCGGCGATCTGGGTGTAATCTTCCCGCGGGGCGTCCGCGGGGCCGGCCGGGGGAGCGGCGAAGCGGTGTTCGGCCGGGATCGTCGCCGGACCGACGGGCCGGGCGGCGTACGGGGCGTGAGCCGGGCGGGCCGCCTGCGGAGCCGGGGCCGCCGGCCGGGCGAACGGCACCACCGGCGGGTGGGCGGCGTGCGACGGTGCCGCGTGGGCCGGTTGGCCCGAGGCGTAGGGCGCCCCGGTGACGACGGCGCCGCGGCTGCCGGTGACGGCGGCGACCGCCGGCCCGGTGAAGTAAGAGGATTGCGGGCTGTCCGCCGGCAGGGAGGTCACCGCCCCGGACGGGCGGCTGAACGCCGGCGCCGCGGCCACCGTCCGCGTCGAAGCGGTCTGGGCGCGGGTGGGAGCGGTCGCCGGGGCGCCGGTCGGGGCGCCGGTCGGGGCGCCGGTCGGGGCGCCGGTCGGGGCGATGGACGCCGAGGGCACGGCGACCGGCCGCGGCGGGTGCGGCGGGGCGACGGCCCGGGCGGCCGCGGAGACCGGCGGGTGTTCGACGTGGCCGCTGAGCGGCGTGCCGCCGGACGCGGTGGTCGGGGCGGCGGGGTGGCTGGTCGCGGGCGGCATTAGGGGACTTTCGCTCGTCCTCGAAGTCGGCCGGTCCCCCTACCCGCCAGGGGCGGAGGGAGCCGGAGGTGTTCGGGCGCGAACCGCCCGCACGGTGCCTATCGGTGCGGCCGACCGCGCCGCATGAGGCGACTTTGCCGATTCTGCTGATGAAGCTCGGTTCTTCCGCGAACCTTCAATGATTTCCGGGGGAGACCGGCGGGTTCGCTCATCCCGGGCGGCGTGCGGCGGTCGCGGCTACAGTGCCCGGTCCGGTTCGCCCCGTGCGTGCCGCGATCCCCGTCCGCCCCGGCCCGTTCCCCCGCCTGCCGCGTTGCGTCTGCTCTTCGAACTGCCGCCGGACCGCGCCGCCCGGCTGGCGGACGTGCTGATCGTCTCGGGCGCCGCCGCGGAGCTGCGGGACGCAGAGAACGGGGGCGACGCCGCCGTGTGGGTGGTGGAAGAGGACGACCTCGCCCCGGCGAAGGAGACGCTCGCCGCGTTCCTGGCGGAGCCGGACGCCCCGCGGTTCGTCGCCGCCTCCAAGGAAGCCGCGCGGGTGCGGGCGGCGGAGGCGAAGGCCCGCAAAGCGGCTGCGAAGCAGGTCCGCCGCGGCCGGGACGTCTTTCAGGACACGAAGCCGGCGGGGCCGCTCTGGCAGCGGGCGCCGGTGTGCGGGGCGTTGTTCGCGGCGTGTGCGGTGGTGGCGCTGTTCGGCTGGGGCGGGGAGGAGGAGCCGTGGAGCCTGTCAGACCGGCCGGAGCCGGTCGTCCGCTGGATGTGGATCGTGCCGGTGCTCGTGGAGAGCGGTCAAACCGCGTGGATCCCGGCGGAGGGGCTCGCGGCGACCTTCACCAGCGGTCAGGTGTGGCGCCTGTTCACCCCGGCGCTGCTGCACGCGAACCCGGTCCACTTCCTATTCAACATGATGTGGTTGCTTCGGCTGGGGACGCTGATCGAACGCCGATTCGGCTCGTGGCGGTTCGGGGCCGGCGTGCTGGCGGTCGCGGGGCTGTCGAACGTCGCGGAGTTCTACCTCAACTTCGGGTTCGGCGAGCCGGTCCTCGGGCTGTTCGACTGGAGCCAGCAGAACCCGTGGTTTCTAGGCTTCAGCGGGGTCTCCGTGGCGCTGTTCGGGTTCGAAGTGGGCCGCTACCGCGGCGGGCGCCCGATCCAACCGTTCTCCCTCGGCTGGACCGCCTTCATGCTGGGATTCCTGATCCTCGGCGTCGCTGGGCGCCTCGGGCCGGTCGCCAACGTGGTGCACGCGGTCGGGCTGGGGCTCGGGTTCGCCGCGGGGCTCATTTCCGCAAAGCGGGAGGCCCGCTGAGGGGTGAACCGTCGGTGGGAGAACCGTCGGCGGGGCGGGGCTTTTTGAGCGGCTTCAAATCCTTCGCCCGCAGCACATGGGCGGGGGTGCGGCGGTCGAAGGTGTAGGCGGCCCGCTCCTTTCGCGGCGGACCGTCGGCGTCGTCCGGGGCGGGGCGGGCGACGGAGAACACCAGCGTGTTGTGCTGGGCCGGTTCCCGCGCCAGTCGCACGCGATCCACGATCGTCACGCCCTCCCAGCCGGTCGGCAGCGGGGCCTCGAAGTACACCCACGCCATGCTGATGCCCACCTCTTTGCCCACGTACTTCAGACGAACGGGCGCCGCGGGCGTGTCGTCGCTGGCGGGCCGGTCGTCGCTGGCAAGAAGGTCGTCGCCGGGGGTCGGGTCCGGCGGGGTGACGACGAAGGCGGTGCGGAGCCAGGCTTCGACGGCGGCGTCCGCGCCGGCGGCGTCCAGATCCACCGATCGACCGGCGTGCCGTTCGACCACCTCTTCCAACTGGGCCGGCGTGATTCGCAGCGCCACTTCCAGCGAACGGCTGTCCGGGTTCCACTCCGCCTCCGCCAGCGTGACGTGCTGGGGGTGCGCGGCCCCCATCCCGAGGGCACAGCAGGCGGCAAGCAGCGGGGCGGAAAGCAGCGGGGCGGCGAACATGCGGCCAGTCTAACGCCGGCCGCGGCGGTCGGTGAACAGATCGGCGGGAGCCGGCAGCGTTCGGCGCTCGTTCAAGCCGGGGCGAAGAACCGGTCGTCGACGTTTGGAACGTGCGTCCGCAGTTCGGCGGCGAGTTCCGCGGCGTTCAATCGCCCGATGCCAGCGGCGAACGCGGTCGCGGCGGCGGTCAGGCCGTCGTCCTCCGCCATCAGGAACTCCCCGCCGTCCTCGCCCGCTCGGAGACCCGCCGACTCCGCCCCGACGGACGCGGCGTCGTGCAGGCCGACGGCTAAGCGGAACGTGTCCCAATCGCCCAGCGCCGCGTAGGTCGGGGCCGTCAGCCCGTCGATCCGGGCGATCTCCCGGTCCAGCGTCACGGCGTAGCGGGTCAACTCGGCGTTCAGCGTCGGGCGAGCCCAATTCGTCTCCAAAATCGCACACAGCCGCAGCGCCGCGAGGGCGGTGTGGGCGAGGTCCGGATCGTGCAGCGGGTCGATCGCGGCGGCGGCGGCGGGCAGCAGGGCGTAATCCGCCCCCGCCAAACGGCCGACGCGGCGTTGGAACCGGCCCGTCGAGAACGGCCCCGCCCCCGGTCCCGCGTGCGTCGACCGGCCCTGCCGCGCCGCCAATCCGCCGCCCCGGCCGTCTAATTGGTACGGATCGGCGAGGCGGTCACGCGTCGGCGGTCTTGCCGGGCGGCCGCTCCCGGCGCCGGGCCAGCGGGCGGCTCGGGCGACGCTGGCGGCGCCGTCGGCGAATCGCGTCTCCCGATACCAGCCGTCGTCGAGGAGGTGATGCACCGCCGTCTCGTCGACCCACGCGGGGTCGGCGTCGCTTGTTTCCGAGAGAGCGGGCGGGTCCAGCCCGCTGACGTGGGCGAACGTCAGCGTGGTGCGGGTGGCGAGGGAGCCGGCTTCATCCGGCAGGCCGAGCAGGCCGGCGAGCCCCGGATCGCCGGCGCCGCGGCCGACGCCGCCCGGCGGGCCGGCGTCGATCACGAAGTCCGCTTCAATCTGCACCAGGCCGCTCCGCATCGGGCCGCTCCGCATCGGGTCGGCGCTCGACCCGGAGCGACGATGAAGGAGGTCGCCCGGCTCCTCCCGGGTTCCGGTGAGCATGTATCCGCCGCCCCGGCGGGGTTCCGCGGCGTGCAGGGCGGTGCGATCGTAGAAGAGGACGTCCGCGGCGACGGCCCGGGCGGCGGCGAAGGCGTCGGCGTCGCCCCGGTGCCAATGCGCCCCCCGCGAACCCGTGAAGCGAACCGTCAGCGGGTCCGCGGCGGTTCCCCGACCGGCGGCCGTCCCGGTCGCGGCGTCGGGCGGCGCCGGCAGCCATGTCGATCCGCGGTTGCGGCCGGACCGCACCCCCGGGCCGGGCCGATCCCCCGCGGCGGGATCCAGCAGCGGGGCGATCCAGGGCAGCCGGAACCGCGCCGCGACCGCTTCCAACAGCGCCGCCGCGTGCGGCGTGAGCGATTCACCCAGCGAAAATCGCGGCAGCCGCCCGGCGTCCACCAGCGCCACGCTGCGTCCGCACGCTCGCAAGCAGCAGGCCGCCAAGCTCCCCCCGAACCCCGCGCCCAGAATGACGACGTCACATCGCGACCGATGCGGCGGGAGACGGTCCGGGGGGAATGGCGGGTCGGACATCGACAAACAAGCAATCGAAGCGGGCGGGCGAGCGGGCAATCCACCTAGCGTGGTAGTATGTCTCCCGAGACCGGTTCCGACATCCTGACCACGGCGCCCGTTCGGACCGGGGATTCCCTGCGTGGCGGCCCGGCTCGATCCCCACCCCCCGGTTCGCCCGGTTTCGCCCGGGCCGGCCCGGTGCGATCGGCGGGGCGATCGTTCAGATTGAGAGCAGACGGCGGGAGAGTCGCGGTGGAAAGCGTCCCCGTCGGCCTCCGGTTCGTTGGACCGGGGGCCGGCCGTGCCTAGCCTCTCGCACGCCCGCCGCACCGTGCGCCCGCTGCATTGTTCGCCCACCGCATTGTTCGCCCCCCGCGTCCGAACCCCCGACGCCCGCCGATGTTCCGCATTCTCTCCCTCGACGGCGGCGGGTTGCGGGGGTCGTTCGGGGCGGGGTTCCTGCACGCCCTGGAGCGCCGCGTCGTGCCGGCGAGCGGGCGGTCGCTGGCGAGCCATTTCGATCTGCTGGCCGGCACGAGCACCGGCGGGATCCTCGCCGCGGGGCTGGCCGCGGGGCTCTCCGCCGAACGCCTCGTGCAGTTCTACCGGGAGCAGGGCCCGGAAATCTTTCACCCCCGGGAACCCTTCCGCCCCCGCACCAGCGTGCGGCCGCTGTACCCGTTCGCCAATTGGGTGTTCCGCCGCAAGACCGGGATGCCGATGGACGAGATCTTCCGCGCCCGCTACTGCCCGTTCCACCTGACGGACGCCTTCGTGACGGCGTTCGGCGACCTCACGCTGGGCGACCTGACCGGTTGCCGGTTGATCGTACCGGCGGTGAACCTGTCCAAGGGGGAGATTCATATTTTTCGCACCGCCCACCTGCCGGGGCGGCGGGGGCGCCAGGATGGGTTGAAGATCGTGGACCTGCTGGTCGCCGCGACCGCGGCGCCGACATACTTTCCGCACAAGATGATCGGCGAGGACGCCTACTGCGACGGCGGCGTGTGGGCGAACAATCCGACCGTGCTGGCCGTCGCCGAGGCCGTCGCCCTGACCCACGGCGCCGACGGCCTGGAGGACGCCTTGCGGGACGATCGCAGCGGCGCCGGCCCAACGGAGCTGGAAAAGGCGGTGGACGTGTCCGGCATCGCGGTGCTGTCGATCGGCACCGGCCGGGCGACCTACTCCCTGAGCCCCCCGGCGCCGACGCCGGCAGCCTGTACTGGGCCCGCCACATCGCGGACGTGATGGGCAACAGCATGCAGCAGGGCGCCGAACTGCCCGCGGAGTTCTTCCTCGGCGACCGTTTGACGGGCGTGAACTTCGACATCCCCGACCCCTCCTGGACGCTGGACGCCGCGGACAAGGTCGAACAGCTGTTCGAGATGGGCGAAGCCGCCGCCGCCGAGGTGGGCGACGCGGTGATCGCCCGGTTCTTCAAGCCTGAACAGGTTCTTCAAGCCTGAACAGGTTCTTCAAGCCTGAACAGGCCCCGCCGGTTCGCGATTGACGCTGGTCCGCGGATTGACGCCGGTCCGCGGATTGAGCGACGCTGATCCATTGATCGCTCAGAACCCACGGAACGCTCTGGATGAAGACCCGAACCGCGCTCCTGTCTCTGGCCGGTGCGGTCGCGCTGGCGCTGCTCGGGGGACTGTCCGCGCTGGCGGTGGCGTCTCATCGGCAGGCGGAGGCCCAGCCGCGGGTCTTCCTCATCGGGAACAGTCTGACCTGGGACGCGATCCCCCAGCGACTCGACGGGGCGGAGGCGGGCCGCGTGCAGTGGCACGTCTACTGCGGCAAGAACCTGCGGTTCATTCGCGACAACCCCGCCGGCCACTGCGTGGACAGCTCGACCCCCTGGCCGGGGGCGCTGGCGGACGGGGCGTACGACTTTCTCTCGATCCAGCCGCACCTCGGCACAACGCTGGCGGAGGACACGGCGATCGTCGTGGAGTTCGCCGCGAAGCAGCCGCACGCCGTGCTCGTGCTGCACACCGCCTGGATGGATCTGGAACCGTTCCCCGCGGCGTTTGCAGCGAACCGCACCGACGGCCCGATGCAGCCGAGCCCGGCGTACTTCGACGCGCTGCTCGCCGGGGTCCGCGAGGCGTTGCCGGACCGGGAGATCCGCACCACGAACTGTCACACACTGCTGTACGCGATCCACCGGGACGCCGCCGCCGGTCGCGGTCCGTTCCGGTCGCTGGCCGAGTTGGGGCGAGACCCGATCCACATGAACGTCGGCCCCGGCCGGTACCTCGTGCACAATGCGATGCGGCGGGCGCTGGGACAACCGCCGACGGTCGCGGGGTTCGAGGTGACCCCGGAGGCGAAGGCCTATCTGGACGCGAAGCTCGTTGCACACGGTTGGACGCCGCCGGTCACGCTCCGCCCGGCGACCGACGGCGACGCCGCGACGCCGGGGGAATGAGCGCGGCACGGGGAATCGTCCGGCGGCCGGTCGGCGGGCGACCTACGGTTCACGCGACCCATGTCCGCTGATCGAACCCCGCCCGCCGCCCGTCCCGCCTCGCACAGCGGCGCCGAGCCGGTCGACCAAGCCCCCGACCCGCCGCCGGCGTTCCAGCCGGTCGGCAAGTACCGCGAGCCGGCGATGCCCGCGGACGATGCGGTTCGCAGCTGGTGGCAACAACTCCGGCAGGTGTTCGTCACGCCGGAGGAGGCGGCCCCGCTGATCGCGGAGGACCGCCTGCAACGCGCGACCGACGGCGGGTTCGCCCCCGCCGCGGCTCGCCCGGCGTGCGAGCCGCTGCGACGCGAACTGGACGCGACCCTCTCCGATTGGGCCGCCGCGAAGCCGGACCCGTTCGTCCCCCGGCTGCAACTGATCGTGCTCCCCCCCGGCGACGGCGACGGGGACGGCGGCGGGTTGCTCTCGGCCTGGGCGGACCGGTGCGGGTTGGAAAAACTCGCCCCGCCGCCCCGCGACGGGCAGGGCGGCTTGACCGCCCCCACGCATCGCCCGCCGGACCTGCGGGGCGGCGACCGCGGCGACCGCGGCGACCGCGGCGACCGCGGCGACCGCGGCGACCGCGGCGACCGCGGCGACGCCCCCCTGGTCGTCCCGCGGTTGGAACGCTGGTTCCTCCGCCGGCACGACGGGCTCGGCCCGGTGCGGGCGCTGCTGGGGGCGATCGACCGGACCGACCGCCGCGTGGTGATCGGCTGCAATTCCTGGGCCTGGGCGTTCCTGAAGAACGCCGTCGACGCCCACCTCGTCCTGCCGACCGGCCGCACGTTCCGGGCCTTCGACGCGGATCGGCTGTCCAGTTGGTTCCGTGAAGTGGTGGTCGCCTCGCACCCCGGGGGGGCGGGGGCGGACCCGGTGTCGTTCCGCCTGTCCTCCACCGGCGGGACCGTGCTGGGCGACGCCTCGAACGGGACCGCGATGGATTACTATCGCACGCTCGCCGCCCGCAGCCTGGGGGTGCCGTGGGTGGCGTGGGACCTGTGGCGCCGCAGTTTGCGATCGGAAACGCAGGCCGCCCGTCAGGCGGAGCAGGACGCCGCCGACCGCGTGGCGGTCGGGGAGGGGGACGGCGAGATTCCCCCGCCGCCCGACGAGCCGAAACGCCGCACGCTGTGGGTGGCCGCGCTGGAGGAGTTCACCCTGCCGGCCCGGCACGAGCCGGATGCGCTGCTGATCCTGCATGCGCTGCTGATCCACGGGCCGCTGACCGAGGCGGAACTGCAGGCCACGCTGCCGGCGCTGCGGCGGGGCGGCACCGGGCTGCTGTCCGCGTTGGCGGGGGCGGGGTTCGTCTGCCGCCTGGGGGAACGGCTCGCGTGCGCCCCGGCGGCGTACCCCTCGATCCGCACCGCCCTGTCCGCCGCCGGCTTCCCCACCGACTCGCTCTGATGCAGACCCCGCCCAAACCGCCGGCGGCCGAACCATCGCCGGCTGAACTGCCGCCGTCCTCGCCGGAGACCGGGCCGGAGACGGTGTCGCCGGAGGGCGAACTGCCGGAGGGCGAACCGCCGGAGGGCGAACTGCCGGAGAGCGCTGGGGGGGACGTGTCCGAGGCGGTCTCCGAGGCGGCGGAATCCGCTGCGGACGCCGCGTCCGACGCCGCGGGTCAGGTCGGCGACGCCGCCCAGACCACCATGAAGGAGGGGGCGGAAAACGCCGGCCGGCTCATCAACGACCTGCAGGACATCAGCTTCTGGCGGATCGGCCTGATCGTCGCCGGCACCTGGCTGACGGTCTGGCTGATCCGCAAACTGCTGCCGTATCTCGCCGACCGCGGCCCCAGCCAACTGCGGCTCACCCTGCTGGGGGCGGTGCCGGTCGCCCGGTTGGGGCTGCTCACGCTGGCGATCCTGTGGGTCGCCCAATTGGTGTTCAATATCAACCTGAAAAACTTCCTGGTGGTGGCGGGGGCGCTGGGCGTCGCCGTCGGCTTCGCCTTCAAAGACTACGTCAGCAGCCTGATCGCCGGCGTCGTCGCGGTGTTCGAACGGCCCTACCGCCCCGGCGACTGGATCAAACTGGGCGAGGACTACGGCGAGGTGATGAGCGTCGGCCTGCGGACCGTCGTGCTCCGCACCCCCGCGGACGACATGATCGCCGTGCCGCACTCCCGCATCTGGACGGAGAACGTCGCCAACTCCAACGACGGCTCCCGCACGCTGCTGTGCGTGGCGAACTTCTACCTCGCCCCGGACCACGACGCCGACCGCGTCCGGGCCGCGCTGACCGACGCCGCCCTCACCAGCGCCTATCTCGGCTACGGCAAACCGGTCGCGGTGATGCTGTCGGAGACGCCCTGGGGCACCCATTATAAAGTGAAGGCGTACCCGTTCGATATGCGGGATCAATTCGCCTTCGTCAGCGACCTGACCGTCCGCGGCAAGCGGGCGATTTTCGAAGCCGGCGGCGCCGAGGTCGCCGCCCCGGCCCCGGGGCCGGCGGTTTAGCCACGTGTGAGCCCCGTGTGAGCCACGTGTCCGACTGCATGCGGGGCGCTACGTCCTCACGCCCCCGCGTCGTCCGCGTCCCCCGCGTCCTCCGCGTCGTCCGCGTGGCGGGCGGCGTAGCGGGTCATCAGCGGGGTGACCGTGAACCCGTGCAGCAGCACGCTGGCGGCGATCGTGACGAGGGCGCAATCCGCCAACCGGGCGGCGGTTTCCGGGGCCGCGTCGGCGACGCCCAGCGTGAAGGCGTGCGACAGATAATAGATCGTGCCGATCCCCCGGATGCCGAACCACGCCGTCAGCCCCCGCTGAGCGCCGGACAGGTCGCAGAACCAGGTCGTCGCCAGAACCGCGACCGGCCGGACGACCAGCAGGGCGACGGCGGCGAACAGCAGGATCCGCCCGTCCCCCAGCGGCCCCGCGGACAGCAGCAATCCGACGATCACCGCCAGGAACAGCCCCGCCATCCGCTCCAACGCATCCGCCACCCGGGTCTGCTCCCGGGCCAACGCCTTCGCCTCCCCCTCGTCGGCGTCCCTCTCGCCGGGCGACTCCTCATCGGGCGCTCCCTCGCCGGGCGACTCCTCGTCGGACGCTCCCTCGTCGGTTCCGCCCATCTCCAATCCCCGCAGGGCGACGGCGGCGGCGAACACCGCCAGGAAGGCGTAGGTGTGAATCAGCAGCGCCAGCCCGTACGTCAGCCCGATCAGTCCCAGCGTGAGCAGCTCCTCCGCCCCGGCGTCCGCTTTGTAACGCTTGCGAATCAGCACCAGACCCCAACCGAACAGCCGTCCCGCCAGCGCCCCGAAGGCCAATCCGCCGACCACCTTCCACACCAGATCCACCGCGATCCACCGCCATAACCCCTCGCCCAGCGGGTGCAGGTTTTCCCCCAGGGCGTTGCCGAGCAGGCCGACGGCCAGCAGGACCAGCGGGAACGCGGTGCCGTCGTTGAACCCGGCCTCCCCGGTCAGGGCCAGCCGCAGGCGGTCGTAGTCCTCCGGCCGTTCCAATTGAATCTCGTCCGCCAGCACCGGATCGGTCGGCGCCAGCGTGGCGGCCAGCAGCAGGGCGGCGGGCAGCGACAGGCCGAGGATCGCCCAGCCCGCCCCGGTCGCCAACGCGACGGTCGCGGCCATCGTCAGCGACGCCAGCACGGCCGGCGTGACCCACCGCCGGTCCCGCACCGGCAGCCGCATCTTCATCCCCGCCGCGTACAGCGAGATGATGACCGCGATTTCGCTGAGCACCTCCAACACCTTCGCATCGCGAACCCAGTCCAGCGTGATCAGCCCCAACCCCAGCGGCCCCAACGCCACCCCGGCGAGCAGGTGAACCTGCGGGGCGGAGATCCAGACCCGCTTCAACAGCGCTCCCAACACGCCCATTGACGCCGTCAGCAGCCCGACGGCGACGAACCAGAGAACGTGATCGGACAACATGCGGGGCGGCGGCGGGAGAACGTGCGGCGGGATGTTGACGGGCCGCCGCCCCCCCGGTCACCGCACCGTTCGCCCCCGTGGCTTCGGGCGAACCCCCGGTCGGTCGGGCGAAGACGCGGTCTCAGCGAAGGGGACGCACCAACCCGAAGCGTCAGCGGGGGCCGTCCGCCGGTTTCTCTCGGAGTCCGGGGGCGCGGGCGGCGCCCGCGGCCCTCGCTGACGCTTCGGGTTGGTGTTGAGACCGCTTCCGAGCCCGACCGGGCTACCGCGTGGGGCCAGCGCCAGTGGCGCCGGCTTCGGTCGTCGCCGGGGCGCCGGCTCGCAGGTAGGCGATTAGGTCGAGGATCTCGTTCTTCTCCAACGTGCTGACCAGTTCGTTCGGCATCTCCGAGACGTCCGACGGAGCCCGTTCCAGAATCGAATCGACCGAAATCTTGACCGTCGCCCCGCCGAACGGATCGGTGCGAACGACGATGTGGTCGTCCTCCTCCGCCGTCACCCGGCCGTTAAACACCTGGCCTTCGTCGGTGAGGACGATCTCCGATTTATACTGATCGGAGACGACCTTGCTGGGTTCGAGGATCGCTTCGAGCAGATAACGGGCGTCGAACCGTCCGCCCACGCCGGTCAGGTCCGGGCCGGTGCTGCCGCCCTCGCCGTCGAACCGGTGGCACTGGGCGCACTTGACGGCCTGATACGCTTTGCGGCCGCGGTCGAGGTCGCGGCCGGTCATCTGGGCGTTCGGGTCGCCGAAGTCCGGGATCTGCCAGTTGGCGACGAACTGCCGGGTGGTGGCCGCGACGGCGTCCGCCGGCGGGGCGGGGGCGTCGATCACTGTAGGCGAGCTGCGTTTTCATCCCGTCCGGCAGCTTCGCGACGGCGTCGGCCCGGATCTGGGCGACGAACTTCTTAAAGCTGTTCCCGCCGCGATAGGTCGTCTCCGCAAGGTTCAGCCAGCCGAAGAAGGTGTCGTATTGATCGCCGCTCCACAGGGCCGATTGGCCGGTGAGGTTCCGCAGCATGAACGGATAGAACATCTGGTCCGCCTGCGTGCTGGCGACCCGCAATCGGTCCATCGCCAAGCCCACCACGCCGCGGGCGCTGGGCGGGATCGGGTCGCGGGCGGCGAGATACGTCAGCAGGCGGACGGCTTCGCGATTGACCGCCTCCTCCGGGCTGGGCGTGATCGCGACGAGTTTCGCCGCCAGCGCTTCGGCCCGCTCGTCCGCCGGATGCCCGCCGAGGCGGATGAACGTCAATTGATAGGCCCGGCAGGCGTCCAACACCTGCTCCGTGGTGAGGCGGGCGAAGTCCAGCGCGTTCAGCTTGTCGAGAATCCGGCTGCGATCCGCCTGCCCGCCGGTGCGGGCGAGGGCGACGGCGGCTTGAATCACCGCGTTGGGGCGGGTTTCGTCGGTGAATTGGGCGTTCCAAGCGGCCGCGGCGTGCCGTTCGAGGGCCACGCGGGCGGCGTAGCGGATCGCCCGATCCGGCGAGCCGAGGTGCGGCCACAGGGCGTTCAAGGCGACCGGCTCCCCGGTGTGGCCGGCTTCCAACATCTGCCGCGTCTTGCGGGCCTCGGCGCCGGCGAGGTTCGGGGCGAACGGCTTAATCTTTGCGTTCCCGGTGTAACGCACGCGGTAGAGCCCGGACTGCGTCCGCCGCCCGCCGGTGGTGATGTATAAACAGCCGTCGTGCGGGTTGGCGGCGAGGTCGGTGACCGGCAGCGGGCGTCCGGAGAGGAACGTGCGGAAGGTGGCCGTATAGCTGGCGCCGCGGGGCTTCATCGTGACCTCGAACACCCGCCCGTGGGTCCAGTCGGCGAGGAACAGGACGTTCTGATCCGGGAAGTTCGTGCCGGCGGCGAACTCCACGCCGGTGGGGCTGCCGAGGCCGAGATCGACCACGCTGCCGACGCTGTCGGCGTAATAATCGGGCCATTTGCCGGTGCCGAACCGCCAACCGAACTCCGCCCCGCGGACGACGTGATTCAGCCGCGTCGGGCGATACCAGGGGGTGCCGGTGTCCCATTCCATATCGGCGTCGAAGGCGAAGAGTTCGCCGTCGGCGTTAAAGGCCATATCATAGGGGTTGCGGAAGCCCGCGGCGTGCAGGCGCCAATCGGTTCCGTCGGGCGTGCAACTGCCGATCCAACCGGCGGGGGCGAGCCGGCCGGTGGCGTGGCCGTTGCCGTCCGGGTTGCGGGGCAGGAGCAGGTCCTCGGCGACGTTCTTCACCGGGGACTCCGCTTGATGATAGCCCTCCGGAACCTTCGTCTCGTTGCCGCAGATGACCCACAGCCGGCCGTCGGCGCCCTCCCGCATGGCGTGCGGGCCGTGTTCGCCGCGGCCGTTGAGAGACTGCAACTTCTCGACGGCGTCGTATTGATCGTCGCCGTCCGTGTCCCGCACCCGATACAAGCCGGAGTCTTTCCCGTCGTTGACCATCACGTACAGCGACCCGAACGCGCACAGCAGGCCATGGGCCATGCCGATGTCCACGTGGATCGGCTGCACGTCGATCGGTTGCACGTCGATGGCGCCCGACGGCGAGCCGTCGGCTTGGGGGCGGGCGGGGTGACGCGATACAGCTTGCCGTATTGATCGGAGACGATCAGCCGGCCCTGCGGATCGACGGTCATACTGACCCAGGAGCCCTGTTCCTCCTTGGGAACGGAATAGAGCAGTTCCGCGGTATAATCGTTCGGCAGGTCGAGTTGATCCGCCGGGGTGGCGCCGGGGGCGGCGGTTTGGCCGGTCAGCACGTCGCCCCAGGGGCGGGCGCCGAGGACGCCGCGGCCGTCGGCGTGCGGCCAGTCGTCGGCGCCGACGAAGCCGGGGGTCGTCCAGGCGGCGCCGGCGGTCGCCGCGGGGGCGACCTTCCAGGACGTGTCGGAGATCACCCGCTTGCTCGACCCGTCGGCGTATTTCATTTCCAACATCACCAGCACGCCGGCGGGGCCGTCCGCATTCTTCGCCTGCACGGACAGCACCTTGTTCCGCCCGCCGGCCAGCGCGGTCACGTCCGCCCGGCTGGGTTCGGCCCACGACTTATTCTCCAGCACCTTCGTGCCGTCGATCCAGACGGTCGCTTCATTATCGGCGGCGACCGTCAGGGTCGCCGAGGCGGGCCGTTTGCCGGGCGAGAACTCCTTGCGGAGCCGGACGGTCTGACCGGCGCCGGCCGGGCCGTCGGCCCAAATCCAATGAGGTTTGACGTCCGGTCCGCCCAGCCCGTCGTCGGGCGCCACGGCGTGCAGCCCCGGCGAGAGCGGGGCCAGGGCGAGCAAAACCGCGGGAACGAGCATGGGCGTACGCATCAGGCAAGGACGGAGACCGCCGGACCTCCGCCCGGCCCGCCCAGTGTACCGGCGGCCGGATCAGATCAAAGCCGCCCGATGGCCGCGGCGCCCGTTACCAGCCCGTCCAGTCAGTACAAGCCCGTCCAGTCAGTTGCCCGCCGCGGCGATCGCGGGCGGGAGCGGGCGGCGGGCGATCGCCAGCAGCGCCCGCAACTCCGCGACCTTCTCCGGCAGCGCGGGGGCGAGGTCGTTCCGCTGACCGATGTCCGCGGCGAGGTCGTAGAGGTGCACGTCGCCCGTTTCGGCGGGGGTGTCGTGCCGCGTCAGCCACTTCGGATCGACCCTGCTGTGATGGCCGGCGGGGGCGTCGACCAGCAGCCAGTCGCCGTGCCGGAAGGCGTATTGATTCGCGTGGGTGTTGTGCACGATCGCGTCTCGGCCGGAGGTTTTCGCCCCCTTCAGCACGGGCAGGAGGGAGTAGGAGTCTTGAAAGCGGCCGTCGCCTGACGGCCGTTTGAATTGCGCGGGCAACGCACAGCCGGTCGCCGCCGCGATCGTCGCCAGCAGATCGACCTGCGAGGTGAGCGCCGCGGTCGTCGTGCCCGGCGCCGTCACGCCGGGCAGGCGGACGAGGAACGGGACGTGGTGCCCGCCTTCATAAAGATCCCGTTTCAACCCCCGAAACGGCCGGGCGGACCAATGCTCGAACGCGGCGTCGCGGGCGTAGGCGTATTTCTCCGGGCCGTTGTCCGCGGTGAAGACGACCAGCGTGTTCTTCGCCTGTCCGGACCGTTCCAACGCCTCCAACAGCCGACCGACGACGTCGTCGGTCTGGGCGACGAAATCGCCGTACGGGCCGGCCTGCGACCGGCCGTCGAAGGCGTCGTTGGGGATAATCGGGGCGTGCGGGCAGGGGAGGGCGAAGTATAGGAAGAACGGGTCGTCGCTCTCCGCCTGCTGATTGAGATAGTCGACGCCTCTGTCCGCGAGCGTCGGCAGCACGTCGTACGGGTTCCAACCGGCGACCATCGGGCCGGGCCGGCACTCCCAGTTCCCCTCTTTAATTGTCGGCCATCTGGTCGTGTCCATCATCACGTCCGGGGCGGTGACGACGCGGTCGTCCTCGATCCAGGCGTAGGGCGGAAAGTTAATCACCGTATCGCCGAAGTAATGCTCGAACCCGACCGCCAGCGGCCCGCCGGGGATCGGTCGTGTCCAATCGAACGCCGCCGGCGGCAGGCCCTTGCCGCGTCCCTGGCCCACCGGTTGAACGGCGGGGTCGCGGATCGCCTCCCAGTCCCAGCCGAGGTGCCATTTCCCAATGCACGCCGTGCGATAGCCGTTCGCCTTTAACAACCCCGGCAGCGTGAGTTGATCCTGTTGAAAGACCGATCCGCCAAAGGCGTTGACGATGCCGTGAAAGTCCCGCCAGTGGTGTCGGCCGGTCAGCAGGGCGTAGCGGGAGGGCGTGCAGATGCCGGAGGAGGAATGGGCGTCGGTGAACGTCAGCCCCTGGGCCGCGAGCCGGTCCAGGTGCGGGGTGGGGATCTTCGATTCCGCGTTCGTCACGCCGAGATCGCCGTACCCCAGGTCGTCCGCGTACAGGATCAGCACGTTCGGCCGATCCGCCGCGGCGGCGGGCGGTGCATCCTCGGCGACGGCGTGGGCCGTCGTGGTGAACAGGACGAGGGCGGCGAGGGCGTGGCGGGGCATCGGCGAGCTATCAGGCGGACGGACAGGCGGGCGAACGGACAGGCGGGCGAACGGACAGGCGGGCGAACGGACAGGCGGGCGAACGGACAGGCGGGCGAACGGACAGGCGGGCGACCGGACAGGCGGGCGACCGGGAGCGACGCTCGCATCGGATGGTACCGATCCGCGGGGGCGGGTCCGGTCCAGTCCGGCGGACGCGGCGGTTCCCGGGGCGCCTCGTCTGTTAGAATGCAGCATCGCGATCGTCCCCGCCCGCCCCTCCCGCCCGGCGCCCATGCGTTCAACCCCGTCGGCCCCCGCCGCCCTGCCGCCGTCCGTCGCCGCCCTGGCGTTGACCGCCTTGGTCCTCGTCGCGGCGCCGCTGTCGGCTGCCGGGCCGGAGGACGTTCCCGGTCCGAACGAGAGCGGGACGATCGACGAGGGACCGACCGATCAAGGGAAGGTGGACTTCAACCGCGACGTGCGGCCGATCCTGTCGAACAAGTGCAATCTCTGTCACGGCAACGACGCGGCGGGCCGCTCCACGCCGCTGCGGTTCGACAGTTTGGAGGGGGCGTTGATCGAACTGGACGGCGGCGGCCACGCGATCGTCCCCGGCGACCCCGCCGCCAGCGTGCTGCTGGACCGGGTGACCGCCGACCCGGACGATTGGTCCCACATGCCGCCCGCCGAGGCCGGCGACCCGCTCACGCCGGAGCAGGTCGACACGCTGCGGCGGTGGATCGCACAGGGCGCCGAGTGGACCGGCCACTGGGCCTTCGAACCGGTCGCCAAACCGCCGGTTCCCGCGGCGGATGGGGAGGTCCGCAACGAGATCGACGGGTTCCTCAACGACAAACTCGCTAGGGAGGGGCTGCCGGTCAACGGCGCCGCCTCGCCGACGGAGTTGATCCGCCGGGCGACGTTCACCCTCACCGGCCTGCCGCCGACGCCGGCGGAGGTGGACGCCTTCCTCGCCGACGACGCCCCCGGGGCCTACGAGCGGCTGATCGACCGGCTCCTCGCCTCCCCCCGCTACGGGGAGCACCGCGCCCGCTACTGGCTGGACGCCGCCCGCTACGGCGACACCCACGGCCTGCACCTGGACAACGAGCGCAGCATCTGGCCCTACCGCGACTGGGTCGTGCGGGCCTTCAATCAGAACAAGCCGTTTGACGAGTTCACGGTCGAACAACTCGCCGGGGATCTGCTGCCGAACCCGTCGTTAGAACAGCAGATCGCCACGGGCTTTAATCGCTGCAACGTGACGACCAGCGAGGGCGGGAGCATCGACGAAGAATATCGCGTCCGCTACGCCGTGGACCGCACCGAAACGGTGGGCACGGTGTTCATGGGGCTGACCGTCGGCTGTGCGGCGTGCCACGATCATAAGTTCGATCCGATCTCCCAGACAAGAGTTTTACAGCCTGTACGCCTATTATCGCAGCGCCCGCGACGCTCCGATGGATAAGAACGCCCTGCTCCCGCCGCCCAGCGTGCGGGCGGAGGCCCCCTGGCAAGCCGCCCGACGCGGCCGGTTGCAAAGCGCGATCGCCGCGGAGGAGCACGCGTTCCGCTCCCACGTCGCCGGGCTGACGTATCCCCCGGCGCCGACCGCCCCCCTCGCACACCCCGCCGGGGAAGATCAGCGGAGCGAGCCGGAGCGCGGCGATGTCTTCTGGGTCGACGACGCCCTCCCCGCCGGGGCGAAGCCGTCCGGCGACGAGACCGACGGCGGCGTGAACGGCTGGAAATGGACCGACCGCGACGACGGCCCGGTGTTCCGCGGGGCCGTCGCCTGGGAGCGCAACACCCGCTATCAGGGGCAAAGCCTATTCTATGAACCCCGCGTCGCCGGTCGTCGCCGGGGCGGGGGACTCCGTGTTTGTACACATCTATTTAGAAGAGGGAGGCGCCCCGCAAACGGTGATGCTCCAGGTGCATACGAAACAGGAGCGGTGGGAGCATCGGGCGGTTTGGGGGAACAAGCACGCGATCAGCTTCGGCCAGGTCGACACGCCCTCCCGCTCGCCCCGCGGCCCCCTGCCGCAGCGGGGCGTCTGGACGCGGCTGGAAGTTCCGTTGAGCGCGATCGGCGTCGAGGCCGGCGACGAGATCGACGGGCTGGCGTTCACCCAGAAGGGCGGCCACGTCCGCTGGGACGCCGCCGGGTTCCGCGCCGCCGGCGCCGCCGACCTGCGGCTCGCTGCCGCCCGCTCCGCCTGGGAAGCCGCCGTTCGCCAATCCCACGCCGCCGGCCGGCTCCCGCCCGAAATCGCCGCCGCCCTGGACGGCCCGCCCGCCCGGTTGGAGGACGGGTCGGAGGACCGGTCGGAGGACGATCCGTCGCCGCTTCCCGGTTGGCTGGACCGCAGGCTGCGTGAGGCGGCCGATCGGGTGACCGCCGCGATGTACGAACGGGCCGTCGCGGACTACTTCGCCGCCGCGGTGTTCCCGCAGCTCGAAACTCGCTTCGCCTCCCACGAGGAGGAGATGAGCCTGTTGCGGGGGTCGATCAGCCGGCTGGACGCCACGATCCCCAACACCCTGGTGATGCGGGACGAGGACCGCCCCCGGCCCGCTTTCGTGCTGAACCGCGGCGAGTACGACGATCCCGGCGAGCCCGTCTCGCCCGCCACCCCCGCGGCCCTCCCCCCGCTGCCGGAGAACGCCCCGCAGAACCGACTGACGCTGGCCCGCTGGCTCGTCGATCCGAACCACCCGCTGACCGCCCGCGTCACCGTCAACCGGATCTGGCAACAGCACTTCGGCACGGGGTTGGTTAAGACCAGCGAAGACTTCGGCTTTCAGGGCGAGTGGCCCAGTCACCCGGCGCTGCTCGATTGGCTCGCCGCGGAGTTCGTGGACAGCGGGTGGGATATGAAGGCGCTGCACCGGCGGATCGTCACCAGCGCCGCGTTCCGCCGGTCCTCCGCCGTGCTCCCCGCACAGCTTCAAGCCGACCCGGACAACCGCCTGCTGGCCCGCGGCCCGCGGTATCGATTGGACGCCGAAGCGATCCGCGACGCCGCCCTCAGCGCCAGCGGACTGTTGGTCGAACACGTCGGCGGACCCGGGGTGAAGCCGTACCAGCCGGGCGGGCTGTGGGAGGCGGTCGGCTATACGGACTCCAACACCGCCAAGTTCAAGCGGGACGACGGCGACGCGCTGCACCGCCGCAGCCTGTACACGTTCTGGAAACGCACCAGCCCCCCGCCGAGCCTGTCGACGTTCGACGCCCCCAGCCGGGAGGCCTGCGTGGTGCGACGCAGCCGGACGAACACGCCGCTGCAAGCCTTGGCGCTGATGAACGACGAGCAGTTCGTCGAAGCCTCCCGCCGCCTCGCCGCCCGCCTGCTGACCGAGGGCGGGGCGAGCGACGACGCCAAGTTGACGTTCGGCTTCCGCGTCACCCTCGGCCGCCCCCCGGCGCCGGACGAACTGGCCGTGCTGACGTCGGTTCTAAAAGCCCACCGGGCCGGCTTCGCCGCCGACCCCGCCGCCGCCGCGAAGCTGTTGACGGTGGGGGCGACGCCGCCGGACGCCGCGCTCGACCCCGCCGAGCACGCCGCGTTCACGCTGCTTGCCAACCTGCTGATGAACACCGACGCGTTCGTGACAAAGTAGCCTTCCCCCCCGTCCGACCGCCTCACCTCCCGGAACCTCCGCGATGTCCGCCGCCGCCGATCTCAGCCCCGCCGCCGGGGCGCTGCTCGAACAGGCCCTCCGCCTCCCCCCCGCACAGCGGGCGGCGCTGCGGCGTGGGTTGGACGCCGCCGCCGAGCCCGCGGACGACGCCGCCGATCTGCTCCCCGGCCCGCACCCGACGGCGTCGATGGAGAACGCCGTGCTCGGCCCAAACGGGGAGCGGGTTCCGTCGCCGGCGTTTATCAGACAGTTGGAGCGGGAGGCGGACGACGCCCTCGCCGGGCGGGCACCGCTGTACTCCTGGGAGGAAGTGCGGGACCGTGCCCAAGCGATGTTGGACGGCCCGGAGGACGCGCTGCCGACCGACGTGCGGGCGGCCTTGAACGCCGGACGAGCCGCGGCTCGACGGGCCGGTGAAGAACGCGGATTATGACTCCCGTTCCGTTCACCTCGCGAGCGGACGCCGAGTACCTGCGTGCTTTCGCGTACTACTATGGGCACGGCCGGGCTGCTGAGTTCGATCGGGCCGTGGACGACGCCGCCCGACGGATCGCCGCGGACCCCGCGTCGCTGCCGATCCACTCCGAATCCGATCGACTTCGCCGCATTCCAGTTCAGAACTTCCCGTACGATCTGCTGTTCGTGATTGAGGCGACCGGGCCGACGGTGGTGTCAGTTTGGAACCACCACCGCAATCCCGCCGACCTGCCCCGCGGCTGATCGTCCTTTAGAAAGCGCTTCGATGAACCCCGCCTCCGCACGCGATCTGCACCTGACCCGGCGCCATTTCTTCGGCCGGTCCGCCGCCGGGGTGGGGGCCGGCGTGGGGACCGCGGCGCTGGCGTCGTTGCTCGGCCGCGACCTCCCGGCCGCGGAGACCGACGCCGCGACCGCCGGGTTGCAGTTCGCCCCCAAGGCGAAGCGGGTCATCAGCCTGTTCATGAGCGGCGCCCCCAGCCAGCTCGATATGTGGGACTATAAGCCGAAACTGAACGACCTGTTCGACACCGACCTGCCGGACAGCGTCCGCAACGGCCAACGTCTGACCACCATGAGCAGCGGCCAGGCCCGCTTCCCCCTCGCCCCCAGTAAATACAAGTTCGCCCGTCACGGCGCCCACGGCGCCTGGATCAGCGAACTACTGCCGCACACCGCCGGCGTGGTGGACGATCTGTGCGTCGTCAAAAGTATGTGGACGGAGGCGATCAATCACGACCCGGCCATCACCTATATTCAGACCGGTTCCCAATTGCCCGGCCGGCCCAGCGCCGGGGCCTGGGCCAGTTACGGGCTGGGCAGTTTGAACGACGATCTGCCGACCTTCGTGGTGCTGCATTCCTCCTGGACCGGCCGCAAAAGCGCCCAGGCGTTGTATAACCGGCTGTGGGGCAGCGGGTTCCTGCCGACCCGCCACGCCGGCGTCGCCCTCCGCAGCAAAGGCGATCCGGTCTTATATCTGTCCGACCCGCCCGGCGTGAGCCGGACCCAGCGGCGGGAGATGCTCGACGCGCTCTCCGCATTGAACCACAAAACGCTGGACGAATACGGCGACCCGGAGATCGCCACCCGCATCGCCCAGTACGAGATGGCCTATCGGATGCAGACCAGCGTGCCGGAATTGATGGACCTGTCCGGCGAAACCCGGGAAACGCTGGATCTGTACGGTCCGGAGGTGAACACCCCCGGCACGTTCGCGGCGAATTGTTTGCTCGCCCGGCGCCTGGCGGAGCGGGACGTGCGGTTCACGCAGATCTTTATCCGCGGCTGGGACCAACACGGCAACGTCGCCGGCGACCTGCCCAAGCAGTGCCGCGACGTGGACCAGGGCTGCGCCGCCCTCGTCACGGACCTCAAACGCCGCGGCCTGTTGGACGACACGTTAGTCGTCTGGGGCGGAGAGTTCGGCCGCACGGTCTACTGCCAGGGCCGTCTGACGAAGGAAAACTACGGCCGCGACCACCACCCCCGCTGCTTCACGATCTGGATGGCCGGCGCCGGCGTCAAACCGGGGATCGTCTACGGCGCCACGGACGATTTTAGTTACAACGTCACCGAAAACCCCGTGCACGTCCACGACCTGAACGCCACGGTGCTGCACCAATTAGGCGTCGACCACACCAAACTCACCTACCGCTACCAAGGCCGCGACTTCCGCCTGACCGACGTGCACGGGGAGGTGGTGCATGATATCCTCGCCTAATCCAGACCCCGCCCTCCCCGCCCGCGACCTGTCGGCCCCGGACACGGAACCGGCCGACGAAGAACCGCACGCCGTGATGGTCGCCGGTCCCAATGGATCTGGAAAGACGACCGTCACCGAGCAGGGACTGGCCCATGAGTGGTTCGCCGGTTGCGAATATATCAATCCGGACGTGATCGCCCGCGACGAGTTCGGCGACTGGAACGACCCCGCCGCGGTTCTCGCCGCCGCGAAGGAAGCCACGACTCGCCGGGACGCGTGCTCGAAGCAGACCGCGAAGCGCCGTAGCGGCGGCTTCCAGCCGCCGACTCTTAGCGTGTCTTTTCCCGACGCCCCCCGGCTCGCAGCGCTCGCGGACGGCGGCAGGGATGCCGCCGCTACAGATCAGTTTCGTGAGACGCTTCACGTTTCCCCCGCCGCAGAACCCCCGGGTCCGTCCCTCTGAAGTCCTCCGCAGACGATCCGCGTGCGATGAGTCAGCGGGAACCGACCGGCGCCGCCAGCCCGCTGAACCGCACGGTTGCCGTCGCCGGCGCCGCGGGGGCGACGATCTCCACCGCCGTCGCCTCAAACCCGGCCGGCGGGGCGAAGCGGGCGGCGACGGCGAGGGCGGCGGCGCCTTCGGAGGCGATCTGCGGCGGGGCCGTCGGGGCGATCGTCGTGCCGTCCGCCCCCCGCAGACGCAGGCGGACGGCGTAGCGCCAGGTTTGATGGCTCTCGAACGCCGGACCGTCGGCGTCGCCCGCGTGGAGAACCGCCGCGGAGACGGCGACGCCGTCGACGGCCCGAACGAGTCGGTCCAGCCGCACCGTCACGCCGTCGGCGGTCTCGGACGTGCCGGTCTCGGTCGGGGCGAACGTGAAGCGCCGGTCGCCGGGGAGGAACGTCAGTTCGTAGCTCCCGCCGAACGTGACCGCTGCCTCTGGGATCGTCTCGTCTTCGGGCGGGAAGAGATCGACGGCGAAGGCGGCCGCCCCGCCGGCGAAGCCTGCTTCCCGCGACGCCGCGGGGTTGAAGGGGACCAGCGCCGGCCCGTCCCCGTTCGCCCCGGCCGAGGCGGTCAGGCCGTCGCCGACCGGGCGGATGAACAGCGGGCGGAGGCGGGGTTCGGCGACGAACCGCACCGGGACGCGCCACAGCACGCCGCCGGTTCCGAACCGCGGCCGCACCGCGATCGGGCCGAGTTCCACCCGCACCGGCCCCGACTCGGTCACTTTGGCGACCTGATCGGGGGCGTCCGTCGTCGCGGCGTTCGGCAGCGGGGTGAGGGACAGCGCCCCGCTCTTCACCTCGCCCACCGCGAATCGGCCGGGGGCGACGGCGTTGAGCACCTGCCAGAAGGTCGCGGCGCCGTCGCTCGCGTCGCCTTCAGGGGCGAGCGCCGACAGATCCGGCGCCGGTTCGGACAGCAGGTTCAGCGGGAGGTGCGAGACGTCCAGTCGGTTGCCGGTTCGCTCCGCGAGAGCGTCCAACAACGCCCCCATGGAAGCCCGCGGCAACTTGGCGAATCGCACCCGCGACGGGCCGGCGGCCAGCGGCGGGGCGGCGGCGAGGGCGGCGCGGATTCGCTCCAGGGCGGCGACCGCGGCGGCGCCGGTCGGGGCGTCGGGGGCGTCGGCGGCGGGCAATCGACCGGCGACGGCGGGGCCGAGCGCGATCAACGCCCGTTCCGCCCGCACCCGCTCCGACCGGCTCGCGGCGGAGAGGGATTCCACCAGCGCCCCGACCTGCTCCGCAGTGGCGCCGGCGGGCGATTCCCCCGGCGCCGTGGGCGGCGCCAGCGGCGTCGCGGCGAGGAGCAGCGCGGCGGCGATCATCGGCGGGGTCCGGCGGGGGTCCGGTGGTGCGGGACGAACCGGCCGCGTCACGCGGCCGACGGGACCAGCGTCCGCCCGCCGCCGACCGGCGGCAAGGGGGCGGGGTAGGTTTGCGGGTTCGGTCCCCCCTCTGTTCAACCTCCTGTTCCAGCTCGGACAGGGTTCAACCTCCAACAGGCGCCGCCGTGTCCGTCGTGGTGAAACTGGCGTTCTTCCTCGCCGCCCTCGCCGCGGCGCTGTGCAGTTCGACGGCGCTGGGCCAGAACGCCGTCGGGCGTTCCCTGATCGAACTGACCGGCCCCGAAGGCCCTGTGCGGGGGCGGTTGGAGCTGCGAACCGACGCCGACGCGTACCTGACGGACGACGCCGGCGCCCTGCACGCGGTGCCGTTGGCGGGGGTGACGGGGTATCGACGGGTCGCGGATCGGTTCGCCCCGCTGTCCGTGCGGGCCGCGGGGGCTCGGTTGCGGGAGGAGACGACCGGGGACGGGGCGGTGTTTGCGACGCGGCATTACCTCGTCGTCCGGCACGCCAGCCGCACGCCCGGGACGTTTGGCTCGCAACTGGAACGCATCTACGCGGCGGCGACCGGGTGGTTCGCCCGCCGCGGCGTGCGACCCCGCGAGCCGGAGTTCCCCCTCGTCGCGGTGGTGCACCCGAGCTTCGCCTCGTTTGCGAAGGCCGCCGCGGCGGACGGCGCCGCTCCCTCCGCCGCTCGCGTGCCGCGGGCGCTGAAGGGCTATTACAGCCCGAACAGCAACCGCCTGAGCGTCTGGGAACCGTCCGGCGGGGCCGCGGGGAACCCGTCGGATCGGGACGCGTTCGAACGGGCGCTGATCCACGAGGCGGTGCACCAGATCGCCTTCAACACCGGCCTGCACCACCGCACCGGCGGGACGCCGCGGTGGGTCGCCGAGGGACTCGCGACGGCGTTGGAGGCCCCGGCGTTCCTCAGCGCCCGCGGTTCCGTGACGCCCGCCGACCGCGTGAACCCCGGCCGGCTGCACGCCTTTCGCACCCGCTCGCACGCCGACGACTACCTGGACCGGCTGGTGTGGGGGGAGGCGGGGGACGACCTGTCCGGCCGCGATCCGCTGACGTTCTACGCGGAGGCGTGGGCGTTCACCTTCTTCCTGATGCACACCCGCGGCGACCGCTACGCCCGCTATCTGAAGGCCGTGGGGGCCACGACCGCCGCGGACGCCGACGATCCCGCGGCCCGCAAGGCGGCGTTCGTCGCCGCGTTCGGCACGACGCCGGGGCGGTTGGAGGCGGAGTTCGAACGATACGTCGCCGCGTTATAACACATTCGCGGCGCCCCGGCCGGCGCTGAACGGGGCCGGCGCTGAACGGGGCCGGCGCTGAACGGGGCGGACGCCGCACCGGACAGACGCGCAGCCGGGGCGATCGCTCGCCCCGGCTGCGCGTGATGTGCTGTGCTGTCGCCTGCGGCGTCGCCCGCTCTTCGAGCAGGCCGCGAAGTGCCGTAGCGGCGGTTTCCAGCCGCCGACTCTTGGCACGGCCGAAGGAGACGACCCCTGGTCGCTGCGCTCACGGACGGCGGCTGGAAGCCGCCGCTACGGATCGGCGGGGCCTACTCTAGATGGGGGTGACGTTCTCCGCGCGAGGCCCCTTGGGGCCCTGCCCGGAGTGGAAGGAGACGCGCTGCCCCTCCGTGAGTTCGTCGAAGTGAATCCCTTCGACGTTGGACATATGGAAGAACAGGTCGTTGCCGGTCCCGGCGTCGATGAACCCGAACCCTTTGTCCGTCAGTCGTTTGATCGTGCCCTCAGCCATGACTCATCGCTTGAAAAACGCAGATGCGCGAATGCCCGGCCGAAACCACTCCGACCCGCACCCGTGCGGGGAAGAGATCAGTTTAACGTCGTTCTTCCGCCTCGCCCAGACGAATCCCGCCGGTCGCGACGAAGTTTCCGATCCTCCGGGGTTCCCCCCAGCGACCGATTGACCGATCCACGGAGTCGCCCAGCGCCCGGTTCAGCGGACGGCGAGCGCGTCCGCCAGACCCGCGACGGCCAATTCTTTCGCCTTCGCCTCGACCTCGACGGTCAGTTCCCCTCCGTCCAGGAAAACCCGGGTCCACACGGCGGGCCAGTCGGCGGGGGCGATGTGGTCGGCGTGGCGGTGGGGCTTGGGACCGTCCCAGCCCTCCTTCGGGCTGGAAAGGTGAAACACCGGTTCCCGGGTCACGCCCGCCGGCCGATCGCAGTTCGCCCAGGACGCGATCGCGGAGCGGGTGACATCTTCTTCACTCAACCCGTCCGGCAGCACGCGGTGGTGGTGGGCGTCGTAGACCAGCGGCAAACCGAGGGCGTCGCACGTCGGCAGCAGGTCGGCGGGGGTGAAGACGCGGTCGTCGTTCTCGACTGCCAGCCGATCGCGGACCTCCGCCGGCAACGCCCGCACGTTCTCCGCGAACCGGGCGAGGGCGGCCGGTTTGTCGCCGTACCCGCCGCCGGCGTGGATCGTGAGGGTGTCCGCCCGCAGCCACCCCGCGATCTCCGCCTGATGGACCAACTCTTCGACCGCGTTCTGCACCACCGCCGGGTCGTGGGCGGAGAGCACGGTGATCTGCTCCGGGTGCAACAGCGTGCGGACGCCGAGGTCCTCCGCCAGTTTGCCGGCGTCGCGAAACGCCCGCACGCTGGCCTTTCCCCCCGGCAGCGACGCCGGGTCGTAGCCGACGTCCGGGTGCGTGCGGAGCGGCGCCACGCGGCTGGAGGACCGGAACGCCCCGATGTTCAACGCCCCGCAGAACCGAATCGCCTGTGCCGTCGCCCGGGCGTTGTGGGCGAGGATCGCCCCCAGTTTCTCCCGCGCCCCCCGCCGGGAGAGCGTGGCGAGATGAGCGGCGGTGGCAACGCGGAAGTTGAGGTGCTGCTCCGCGAAGGTGCAGCACAGGCCCAACCGCAGCGGACGCAGATCCGGCAGCGGCGCCGGCGCCGGCCGCGGGCCGATGTGCTTGGCCCGGTCCTTCGGCAGCCGGTCCTTCGGCCGTTTGGCGACGGGCAGCTTGGCGACGGGCAGTTTGGCGACGGGCAGCGATTTCTTCCGGGCGGGCACGGAACAGCTTACCCGCCCGACGCGCGAGCGTCGGCCGTGAGTGGAGCGAACGCAGCGTTCACCCCGCGGCCCACGCCCCCGTCGCCCAGGTCCAGAAGGGCGGCCCCAGCGTGAACGCTCCCACCGCCAGCGCCCCCAAACTGACCGCCAGCACGGCCCCCGCGGCGGCGTCCTTGGCGTCGCGGACCATCGGGTGATAGTCCGGATGGACCACGTCGCACAGCAGTTCAAACGCGGTGTTGAACGCTTCGGCGGCCCACACCGCTGCGATCGCCGCCGCCAGCCGGCACCATCCGGCGGCGTCGACGTTCAGGACCACCCCCGCGATCGTCACCAACACCGCCGCGACCGCGTGCAGCCGGGCGTTCGGCTGGGTGCGGACCAGCATCGCCAGCCCGCGGGCGGCGTAGGTCAGGCTCGACCACCGCCCCGCCGGCGTGAACCCCGGCCGCGGCGGACGCTTCGGGGAGATGGGATCAGGGATGGCGGATGGCGGATGTACGCTGATGCGGCGAACGACTTTCAGTCTAGCGACCCGCCCCATCCCATCTCCGACATCGCCAATCCCACCTTCTCAACCTCCGCTGCTCGTGCTCGATACGAACCTGTTGGTCGGGGCGGCGTACGCGCCGACCTCCGCGAGCGGCCGGTTGCTGGACGCCCTGACCCACGGGCGCCTGCGGTGGGCGGTGAGTCCCGCGGTCTTCGCCGAGTACCGCCGCATCGTCCCCCGGGCCGTCCGCCGGCCGGGCGGCGTGGCCCGCGTGCTGACCGCCCTGCGGCGGGCTGAACCGGTGAACCCGAGCCCCGCCGTCGACCGCGCCGCCCGCGGCGTGAGCGAAGATCCGGACGACGACAAGTTCCTCGCCCTCGCCGCCGCGGCGAAGACAGTGGCGCTGCTGTCGAACGATCACCACCTCCTCGACGTGGGCGAGTACGACGGCGTTTTGATTCAGCGGCCCGGTGACTGGTTGCGGGGGATTGGATCGCTCCGACCGCCTGCCGGTCCGCGGCCCGGTCTCATCAATCCGGCTCGCCGACCAGCGTGAAGCCCACGCCGCCGACCTGTTGGGAGCGGGCCGGATCCGTCCCGTCGGGGCCGAGGACCGTCCAGAACGCCGCCAGCGTGCCGCCCTCGCAGGCCAGCACGGCGCCCGTGAGCGTCGGCGCCCGCATCAGCTTGTCGCTCCAACTGCCGACGGCCCGGACCGCGCCGTCGTCGCTGCACTGGGCGACGAAAAGTTCCGTGAAGCTGCTGGTCGCCACCGCGAAGCCGCCGGGCACGGCCACGATTTTCGGGGAGGAGAGCAGCCATTTGCCCGGCATCAGGGGGGGCGTCTCCCACAGCGTGTCCAGCGTGTCCGGGTCCAGCCCCCGGGCGAAACAGGCGATCGCTTTCTCCTCCACCCTCCAGGAGGCGACCACCGGTCGGCCGGATTCGGTCACGCACACCGACGGGGCGGCGCCGAGGAACACGGTCCGCCGCACCACGTCGCCTCCGGAGTCGATCACCAGTACGCCGACGTGTGGATCCTCCGACTCCGGCCCCGGCAGGTGGGTCGTGTTCACGGTCAGCACGATCCGCCCGTCGGGCAGGAGGGCGCCGTTGGGTTCGCCGAAGGGTTCGCAGTCGAAGCTGCGGTCCCAGACCCGCTCGCCGTCGGCGGTGACCCGCACCGCATACAACTGGTTGCGGATTTCGGAGAGGTCGGTGAGTGCTTCGGAGAATTCGGTCCGCAGGCCGATCAGCAAAAACTCCCCGTCGGACACGGGCACGATGTTGAAGAGCTGGACGGACGCCCGCTCCTGAAGGCGTGCCATCAGCGGCAGGTCGAGGTCCTCTTGCGCAGTTCGAAGCCGGATCATCTCCTCGACGTAGCGTTGCAGTTCCTCGTGGGGATCCTTCCACAGCGACTTTTCGAACAGGGTCTCGCCGGCCGCGGTGCGGCGGATCAACCGCCATCGCCCGAGCCCGATCCGGCCGACCAGCAGCAGCCGGTCCCCCCCCGGCAGCACGGCCAGGTCGCGGACGTGAGCGAGATACGGGTCGGAGGGGTGGGAGGGGAAGCCGTCTGCCGGCATCTGGAGGGCCGGCTCCTCCGGGCCGCGTTCCCCCGTCGCCGGGTCCACGGTCCAGACTGACTCGCGGCCGTCGGCGCCCAGGAAGGGGTTCCCGTCTTCCCCCGGCAGGAAGGTCGTGACCGGAACGTGGAACGCGCCGCCCGCCCCCGTGACCGTGTGCTGGATCTGGCCTCTGGGGCCGCCGCCGTACAGGTGCTTCCAGACCGCGGTCAGTTCGGCCGGGTCGGCGGCCTTCGCCGGTTCAGTTGCCTTCGCCGGGTCGGCGGCCTGTGCCGGGGCGGCGACCAGCAGCCCGGCCAGCAGGGCGCCGGCCAGGGTGCGGGGGGCCGACGGCCAAGGCGTGCGGCGGGGCGTTCGCGGGAGCGTCATCGCGTGATCCTGGGGTCGAAAAGTCGAGGCGAGAACTCGCAGCCTCACTCCGTCACAGCACAAGCCAGCCGCCGCTTGGGCATTGGCATGAGGGGATGAGGAAGCAGGCCGCCGGCCGAGGCTCCCAACCCATCTGGAAATCCCTATAGCAGGGGGGGCTGCTACCGGCGAGCCCGGAAGCGGCGGCTCGGCCCCGGCCCCGGCCGCCGGCGGGGAGACCGGCGACAGCGCCGGGCGGACCGCGGTTTCGTTCGCTCCGCCGGCGCCGCATGATGTTCGCCCCGTGCTCGATTCCGCCCCGCCGATCGCCAACTTGCCGCCCCCTGCCGACCCGCCGTTCCCCGCGAATCCGTCCCGTCCCGCCGGCCGCGTCCTCGTCACCGGCGCCGCCGGGTTCGTGGGGGCGAAGGTGGCCGAACTGCTGATCGCCAGCGGCTGCGAGGTGGTCGGGGCGGACGACCTGAACCCGTACTATTCGCCCGCCCTGAAGCGCGCCCGGCTGGATCGGCTGGCTGGTCTCGATGCCCCGGGGACGTTCACGTTTCATCAGGTCGATCTGTCAAACCGGCAAGCGGCGGAAGGGTTGTTCGCCTCCGCCGGGCCGCTGTCCTGCGTGGTGCACCTCGCCGCCCAGGCCGGGGTGCGGCACAGCCTGACGCACCCGCACGCCTACGCCGCGGCAAACCTGGACGGGTTCCTCAGTATCTTGGAGGGCTGCCGCCGCCAGGCCGAGACCGCCGCGGGCGATCCGGAGCGCCCGGGCCGCCCGCCCCCGCACCTCGTGTACGCCTCAAGCAGCAGCGTGTACGGGGCGAACGCGGCGCCGCTGCTCAAGACGAGCGCCCCCGCCGACCACCCGCTAAGTCTCTACGCCGCCACCAAGCGGGCGAACGAACTCATGGCCCACTCCTACGCCCACCTCTACGGTCTGCCGTGCACGGGGCTGCGGTTCTTTAGCGTGTACGGCCCCTGGGGACGGCCCGATATGGCCGCCTGGATCTTCACGGAACGGATCTTGAACGGCGAGCCGATCGAGGTTTACGGCGAAGGCCGGATGAGCCGCAGCTTCACATATATCGACGACGTCGCCGAGGCCGTCGTGCGGGTCGCCGCGCTCCCCCCGTCCCCCCCGCCGCCGGGGTTCGCGCCGGACCGCCCGGACGTCGGCGCCGGGCCGGTGCGGATCCTGAACGTGGGCGGCGATGAATCGGTGGAACTGATGCGGCTGATCGCCGCCGTCGAAGCCGCCTGCGGGGCGGAGGCGGAGAAAATCCTGCTCCCCATGCAGCCCGGCGACGTGCCCGCGACCGCCGCCGACACCCACGATTTGCAGGCGCTGGTCGGCCTGACGCCCCGCACGACCATCGAAGAAGGCATCGCCCGGTTCGTGGCGTGGTACCGGGAGTACCACGCGCTGCCGGATTAGAAGCTGTGTCGCGACCAACCCGAAGCGTGAGCGAGGGCGTCCGCCGGTTCTTCCTGGAGTTCGGGGACGCGGGCGGCGCCCGCAGCCCTCGCGGTCGCTTCGGGTTGGCGCTCTGGGAAGTTCTGGAAGCAGCCTCTAACAGCGGGGCGGTCGTTGCGCCAGGGCCTCGGCGAGGTCGCGGAAGGTCCGCAGATCACGGGGCAGCGGGTCTTCATACTTCGCCCCGTACCACAGCAGCGAGCCGAACAGGCAGCCGCCGATCAGCGCCGCCCCCCACAGCGGGCCGACGTTCGGCGCCGCCCGCCACACGGCCCACCCCAGCGTGACCCACTGGCCCACCGCCGAGATCAGCATTAACGCCGCCCCCACCGACCACGGCCACCGCCGCAGCGGCGGCGGCGTGAGCCCCCGCCACGCCAACCGCTCCCACAACGTGCGGACGTGGTGGCCGCCCAGCGCGTCCCGCAGCCGGTCGGACGGGGCGCATCGGGCCGCGGGATTCGCCCGCCGGACCATCCCCCGCAGCCCCAAAAACGTCCCCGCGGCCGGATCGACGTGCCCGGCGATCTCCACCGGCCCGAATCGGTCCCGCGGCGTGCGGTCGGCGACGTAGCGGTGCAGGTGGGCGGGGGTGATGCGATCCCAGGGGTCGCCCGCGTCCTCCGGCGGGTCCGCCTCGCCCAATATGTCCCGTCGCCATATGTGGAGCGTGACGGGAAAGGACACCTCGGCCGTTGATTTGATATGCCACAGGACGAACTCGAAGTCGTCTCCCCCCGTCCGCTTCACCCAATCGGCAAACGGTTCGTCGTCCCGCGGCCAATGCTCCTGGTCGGCCCCGAATTCGCCTGCGTAGGCCAGAGCGAAGAGTTCCCGGACGCGGGGGAGCAGATCGTCGGCGGCGACTCGGACGGCGCTCATTCCGACTCCCCCGCCCGTTCACAGAGGCGGTCGACCTTCTCCACGTAACCGTCGATATCGCACTTGCGACGCAGGCCGTTGGCGTTCATATAGCGGGTTTTGCCGAACACCGGGCGTTCGGTCCAGGGGCGGTCGTGCAGGCCGTAGACCCAGTTGACGTTGGCGTAGCTGTTCGGGTCGCGACCGTCGAGAAAGTATTTGTCGTTGATCGCCCGGGTGATCGCGTTGCCCTCCTCCGGCGACGGCGTCCATTCCAGGATCTTCTTGCCCCAGTACATCCGCATGTAGTTGTGCATATAGCCGGTGCAGCGCATCTCCCGCATCGCGGCGTTCCAGTACGGGTCGTGCGTCTCGGCGGCTTCGAACTGCTCCCGGGAGTAGAGATATTCCCGCTCGTCGTCGGCGTGTTCGGCGAGCGTTTTCTTCGCCCAGTCGGGCAGGGCGTCGTAGCTGTCGTAGTCGCGGGGGGCGTGGTGCACGTAGTTATGCGTCAGCTCCCGGCGGACGATCACCTCTTCCAGGAAATCGTCCGTATTCTCCCCTTCCGGGTAGCGGTCGAGCGTCATTAAGACCGCCTCCACCGGCGAGATATGGCCGTAGTGCAGGGCCATCGACAGATAGCTCAGGTCGTCGGTCTGCGGTTGGTTGCGGTGGTCGGAATACTGCTCGAACCCGCCGTCCAGCAGGGCCCGCAGGCGGGTTTTCGCGGCGGTCGTGCCGCCGGCGAAGAACTGCGACACCGGCCCGACCTCCCGGTTCAACGTCAGCGAATCGCACAGCGCCGGCACGTCGGAGAGATCCATCCCGTCGCCGATCGACAGCCCCCCGGCGTCCCTCTCGACCGCGGTCGTGTTCAACTTGACCAGGAATCGGTCGCGGCGCTTCCTAATCTTCGGGCGAATCGTGCGGGCGGCGTATTCGCGCTTGTCGCTGACGAGATCCACCGGCACGACCACGTCCCCCTCGACCTGCGTCAACTCGCACGCTCCGTCCAATTTCGCGGCGACGGTCGCCCGCCATTGCTTTTGGAGCCGCATATAGCCGCGGTCGACCACCACCGCGGCGGCGTGCTCGGCCAGGGAGAGGGCGACCTCGTCCGGCTCCCCGGCTTGCAGGGTGAAGCCGATCCCGCGGCGGGCCAGCGACGATTCCACCTCCGCCAGCCCCTCCAACAGGAACCGATAGTGCCGCAGGTTGGCCCCCGGGTAATCGTCCGTCAGCCCGAAGCCGACGAGCAGCGGGAGGTTCAATTCGTTCGCCCGGCGGGCGGCGAACTCTAACGCTGGGTTGTGCTCCGCCCGCTGGGCGTTCTGCATCCAATAGAGGACATAATCGCCGGGGCGAGGCCCGGCGTCGGTCAGCCTGCGGATGCGTTCCGGTTCGATCAACGTGGTCGCCATGGCAGCAGTCTAACCGATGATCGGCCGCCTCTCGGAGCCCGGCATGACGGGAACCTCCCGATGCCGCCCTCGGGGCGATCGCGACCCCGCCGCGAGACGGGCGTTTGGCGGCGGGGGGTCGGCGGTCGGTACGATGACCCCACAGTCGCGGATCCGGCGCCGGACGTTCGGCCGTCGGCCGGTCGGTCGGCTGCCCCACCCCATCTTGAGTCGAACCTCCCCCATGCTCGCCCGTGCGTTCACCCTCGCCGCGGCCGTTTCGTTAGCGGGTCCGGCCGTCGCCCAGGTCGGGCCGGCGCCGTCGACGGAACCCCCGAGCACGTATCCGGAAGCGGACGTTCTTCAAGAAGCGAACGTCGTGCCGCGGAACGTCGTGCCAAGCGCTGTCGTTCCGGAGGAGGCTTCCGTCGACCCGCCGCCGGACCGCCGGCCGCCCGGTTATGAGGTGGAGACGCCCGCGACCGCTGTCGACGGAACCCCGGATGGAGCCGCGGCGTCGCCTGTGAACGCCGACGGAGCGCCCCCGGCACCGCTGGCGGCGGACACGCTGGTGCAGTGGATTCGTCAGGACAGCGACGCGGAGATCGCCCTCGCCCAGTTCGCGGTGCAGAAGGCGCAAAACCCCGCGGTGCGTGCGTTCGCCGAGGCGATGATCGTCGCTCACACGCGGCTCAATCAGCAGTTGGACGAACTCGCGACCGCCGCGTCGGCCCTGCCGGAAACACCCTTGCCGGAGACGGCGGATCGCGGCGTCGGGGCTCGCGGCGCCGGGGATCAGGGGGAGGCCGCGGCGTCCGCGGCGCCGGCGCCGCGGGCGGGCGACGTTCGGGCGCTCGCCATGGCGGAGCCGGAGGGCGGGGTCGGGGTGAGCCTGTCGGATGCGATTGCGGATGCGGCGCTTGCCGATCGCCTGCCCGCCACCGAACCGCCGTTGGGCAGCGTCCGCACCGCGGCTCGTCCGGTGTTTGAGGATGCGGGCGCCGCCGAGACGGGCGCCGCGGCGGCGACGGCGGACCTGCTGGCGTTCCGGGGGCAACTTGCGCGGCGGAGCGGACGGACGCTGCGGAACAGCTTCGACCGGCTCGCCCCCGCGGAGTTCGATCGGGCCTACCTCAGCCAGCAGATCGGGGCGCACCTGTCGATGTTCGACACGCTCGGTCTGGCCGCGGACCACACCACCGACGGCCCGACCGCGGATCTGTTCCTCGCCGGTCGTGCGGCGAGTCAGCAGCGCCTTCTCCGGGCCGTTGCGCTGTGGAACGCCCTGTCGCCAGCCGCGTCGGTCGCGGAAAACGCCGCTGCGGAGAACCCGGCGCCGGAGTCACCCATCGCTCCAAACCCAGCTGACGACGGGGCGGAATAAGGGCGGCGGGACGCTCGTTCGTTCAACGGGACGCTCTTCCGCTCAAACGGTCGCCGGGAGCGGCGTCCGACGCCGCCGCAGGTTGAGGACGAACCCGTAGCAGGCCGCCGCGGCGCACAGGAACGCCGGCGCGTCGCCCCACCACAGGTACAGGCTGCGACGGGGGTCCAGCGGCACGTCCGCGATCAGCACGCAGGCCCGCTCGTCGGGCAGGGCGGCGTTCTCGCCGGTCAGGTTCTCCACCGGTTCGCCGCTTTCGTTTAGGAAGACGGCCGGGACGCGGGGGACGCCGTCGCCGTCGATCACCGCGGACACGCCGGTGTTCGCGGCGCGCACCACCGGGGTGCGGGTCTCCACGGCTCGGAACAGGCTGACGGCGAGGTGCTGTTCCTGCTCGGCGCTGTCGTCGAACCAGCCGTCGTTGCTGAGGACCGCCAGCAGGTCCGGTCCGCGCGGGGCCTCGGGGGAACCGGCGCCGGCGCCGTTGACGGGCAGGGCGTTGACGGTGTCGCGGACCAGGTGCGGGACGGTGTCCTCGTAGCAGATCAGCGGGGCGACGGTGTAACCCGGCCGGGGCTCGCCCGTGTCCGGTTCGCCCGTGTCCGGTTCGCCCGTGTCCGGTTCGCCCGTGTCCGGTTCGCCCGTGTCCGGTTCGCCCGTGTCCGGTTCGCTGGAGCCGGGGTTCGCTCCGACGGCGCTGATGTGAAAGGCGACCGCGGCGGCGCCCTCGCCGATGCCGATCTCCTGGCCGGGCTGTTCGGTGAAGGGGGTCAGGCTGGCGAGGCCGGGGATGTCGGGGACGTACTCGCCGAAGACGACGCGGTGCCGTTTGTCGTAGCGGCCCATCACGGCGCCGCGGGCGAGGCCGTCGTGGCCGACGCCGCCGACGGGGGCGGCCATCACGGCGCTGCCGTAGCGGGTGAACTTGGCGGGGCGGGGGCCGTCGCCGTCCGGATCGGCGATCTCCCCGGCGGTGGCTCCGACCAGCAGATAGGCGCCGGCGTCCTCGGCGAGGCCTGCCATCGCGGTGCCGCCGGCGTCGCTGCGAAAGTACTCCGCCGGGGCGATCGGGGCGGCGGCGGCGGCGAACGCCTCTTCGGACACCCCCGCCGCCACCGACAGCGTCGGGTACGGGAAGGCGCTTTCCGGCCAGATGACGAGGTCCGGACGGTACGGCGTGGCGGCCGCGGAGAGCCGCCGGGTCGTTTGGAATTGCAGGTCCCGCAGGCCGGGATCGGCCGCGGAATGCAGGCCGCTGGGGTGATTCGTCTGCACCAACGCCACCCGCGGGCCGGCGGGGAAGGGGGCGCCGCTCCGCCGCACCGTGCCGTACAGCAGCACGCCGCCCAGCACGCACACGGCCCCCACCGCCGGCCACAGCGGGGCGAAGCGACCGCCGTTCGGTTCCCCCGCCGGGATCAACCCGAGCCGGATTAACAGGGATTGGGGAACCAGCAGAGCCAGCGCCGCGCTCCCCAATGCCACGACCGCCCCCACGAGGTACGCCCCGCCGAGGTCCGCGACCTGGATCAGCGTCGTCCAATCCCACTGCGAATGGGCGAGGAGGTTCCAGCCGAACCCGGTCATCAGGCGCCCGCGGATCAATTCGAGCCCGCACCACGCCACGGGCACGGCGATCGCGAAGGGGACGTTCGCCCGGTGCACCAAGCCGCGGGCGGCCAGCACGAACGCCGGCAGGTACAGGCCGAGATACAGGCTCAGCGCCAGCCACGCGGGGTACATCGCGGGATCGCCCAGCCGCATCCACTGGATCTGACAGGCGGTCCCGATGAACCCGCAGGCCCACAACGCCCGCACCTCCCACCGCGTGCGGACGGGGCTGCGGATCAGCAAACAGAGCGGCGCCAGCGCCGCCCACGCCAACGGCCCCCACGCCAGCGGGGCGAAGCAGGCCCACAGCAGCGCCGCGGACAGCCCCCCGCACAGCCACGCCGTCTTTGCGGGGGGACGCACGACCGCGACCGGGGCGGCGTCCCGCAGGATCGCCCGCACCGTCGGTTCGTTCGTCGTCAGCCCGGTCGGCTGGGAACCGGTCGGCTGGGAACCGGTCGGCTGGGAACCGGTCGGCGGCGGCGTGGCCGAGACCGTCACGGAGGCGATCCGATTGGCGGGCGCCGCGGGCGACGGCGCCGTGGTCGTCCCATCGGCGGGGGAGGGGGCGAGGGCGGGCATCGGGCGGCGCGGCGGGGAGAACGAACGGCGATCCTTCGTCCGCGAACTACCACCGGGCGCCCCAGTCCGGCAAGGCGGATTGATCCCCCGCGGCCTGCCGAGCCGCCTGCCCGGCCAACTGCGCCTGGCGGGCGGCCCGGTCCGCGGGCCGGGTGATCAGCCGCACGACGTCGTCCACCACCTCTTCCATGGACGCGTCGCCGTCGATCAGCAGCGTCCCGTCGCCCGGCGTGGGCGGTTCGAGGGCGGCGAACTGGCTGTCCAGCAGTCGCGGATCGAAGAAGTGCCCGGTGCGGCCGGTCAACCGGCGGATCAACTCCTCCCGGCTGCACGCCAGGTGCACGATGAGGGTCTCCGGATCCCGCCGCAACCGGCGCCGGTAGCGGCTCTTCAACGCGCTGCACGCCAGCACGACCGGCACGCCGCTGGCGACGTGATTCTCCAGCAGGTCCGCGCAGCGTTCGAGCCAGGGATCGCGGTCGGCGTCCGTCAGCGCACGGCCATGGTGCATCGAATACACGTTCTTCCACGGGTGCAAATCGTCGCCGTCCACGTACACCCAGCCGAGCCGTTTGGCGATCATCAGACCGATCGTGCTCTTGCCGGACCCGCTGACGCCGGCGACCACGACCGCTCCCACGTCCCCGGCGGCGGGCGGCGGGGGCGGCTCGCGGGGGGCGTCGGTCGGCATTGGAGCAGTGTAAGCGGCGCCCGGCGTCTGTGCCTCCCAGGTGAATCGCCCCTGATTCACGCCGTCGCCGGCAGGCGGCGGACCGCCCCGCTTTGCGTTCCCGGGGCGGGCGGGGCACGATGAAGGCCCCCCCCGTCGACCCAGACCCCCCGAACATCCCGGACAGGCGGGCTGTGGGGCCGATCTTTCGGAAAATCTGTCCTTGATCCGTCGGGTGCGATCTTGCAGACCGTCCGCGGCCGAAATAAAACCTCGTCACCGCTCCGGCAAGGATTCGCCGGGGCTCCCGTGACCGCCGATCGAACGCATCGTCGTCTTTCCACCCGCAGTTCGGGAAGTCGACTTCGCCGTGATTTTCGCCTGAGAGGGCGCGGCCGGGGACGCCCACTCACTCAGGGATGAGGAGGACCCATTATGAAAACCGCCACACTGCGCCTTTACCGCGGCGACGAGAGCTTCGAAGAGACCGCGAACCGTTCCGCAGACGCCGGAATCGGGGCCGCGGTCGCCGCTCCCCGCGTGCTGCCGTTCCCCCGCCGCACCGCCCGGGCGGACGGCGATCGGACGGCGCCGGACCGCCGGCTTGATGGGGAGACCGGTGCCGTCACCCTGCGGATCGACGCCGGCCACGCTCGGTCCGACGCGAACGCCGATCGCAGCCTGGGCGAGCACAGCTTGGCCGCCCACAGCCCGGACGTGCTGCCGCTGGCGGCGATCCTCTCCCCGCCGCGACTGCGTGACGGATCGTCACCCGCCGCCGACCTCCCGGACGGCGCCGTCGCCGGGCGGATCGGCGGGTGGGTCTCCAGCCCGACCGGCGTGTCGGTCGACGGGCCGCTCGAGCCGGGCCAAGGTGCTGCACGCCAACCGCACCTGCAAAACCTGCGGCGCCGGCGGCGTCGAACCGGTGCTGCTGAGCGACGGCGTGATCGACGCCGGCGGCGAACAGGTCCCCGGCAGCGGCACGTTGGTCGGCTTCCATTGCCGCCGCTGCGAACAGGAATGGCCGGTCGCCTGACCGACAGCGACCCCCGGTCCCCCCGCCGACCGCCCCCCGCCGACTTCCCCGCGACCCGGACGCCCCCCGCGTCCGGGTCGCTGCGTGCGCAGAAGGGGGCGGATCGCGTCTCAACTGATGGCAGCCCGCGGCGGCGAATGATGGCGGCCCGCGGCGGCGAAGCGGTGCGAATCTGTCTCAATCCGTGCGTTCCCGCACCGCCGAGCCGGCCTGACGGTGGCGAATCGGGGGGATCTGCTAAAATGAAGCGGTTCGACCCCCCGCTTCTATCTGCACCGAAAACCCATGAACGCCTCCTCCCACACCCTGACCGAATCCCAGCCGGTCATCGATCACTTGAACCGGTGACGGGGGAATGGCGCGGTTGGGGATTGACCCCCTGATCCCCCTGGAGCCGACCCGATGAACCGCCCTCCCCTGTACAGCTACAACCGGGTTTCGACGCCGGAGCAACGCAAGGGAAGAGGGGGAAGGCGCCAGACGGAAGACGCCGAACGGTGGGCGAAAGAGAACGGCTACGAAGTCGACCAGACGCTGAACCTGTCTGACACCGGGAGCGGCTATCACGGCGACAACCTGACCAGAGGAGCCCTCGGGAAGTTCGTGGCGCTCGTCAAGAAGGGGCAGATCGAGCGGGGCAGCGTCCTATTTTTGGAGAATTTGGACCGGCTCACCCGCTCGAACATGATGACGGCGAACCGGCTGGTGCTGGACCTCTTAGAAGGCGGGATCCGGCTGGTCTGGCTCGACGCCTATGACGGCACGACGGAAGAACTGACCTCGGAGATCGTCAACCGGGACCCGGGGCGCCTCAATCACACGCTCGACATTCTTCGCCGGGCAAACGGGGAATCGGAACGGAAGTCCAGGCTCGGGAAGCGGTCCTGGGAGATGAAGCGGGACGACATCGGGGCCGGATATCGCCGGAAACATAAGTGTCCCGAATGGCTTAAATGGAAGCAGGACGAAGACCAGAAGCGCCGCTGGAAAGTCGACCCCGAACAAGCCAAGCACGAAGCGGAAGACGGGGAATATCTCCGCCGGGATCCTCAATGGGGCGTCGTCCGCCGGATCGTCGATGCTTACCTGTCCGGTCAGACGATGGAACGGATCTGCCACGAACTGAACTTGGATGAGGTCCCCACGTTCGGACCCGCTAAAGCCTGGACGGTGGCGTGTATGGGGACGATGCTGTCTAACTCGGCGCTCAAGGGGGAAAGGATTCGCCGGATCGGGGGGAAGAAAACTCGAAGGTCCGAACGGAAGCAGATCGGGGAGCCCGTCCCGAACTATTATCCGGCGCTCCTGACCGATGCCGAATGGCATAAGATGCGGTCGATCAAAGCAGCGAACAAGTGTATCTCCGGCCGCCCCGGGGCGAATGGTCGGGTGAACAATCTATTTCAGGGTCGGCTTTATGACCTGACCGACGGGAGCCCCGTTTATCGACGAACCGGAGACCGCCCGTTTCTGGTTTCGAAACATGCTTTGAGCGGTCCGAATAAGTCAGACTACACCTCATACAATTACGATGTCTACGAGTGGAGCATCTTACAAGTTTGCGATGAAGTGGAGCCGGGCGACCTGATCCCGCTCGACGCATCGCCGGACCTCAAAGCGGACCTGGATCGGGCGGAAGCGGAGACGGCGGCGGCGAAGTCCAAGCTCGAAAGTCTGCGGCAGAAGATGTCGGACGGGGACGAAGACGTAATCGACGCTCTGCTCCCCGTGGCTCAACGGGCTCAAGCCTCCGTCCGGGCAGGAGAACTCCAGGTCAAACGATTCCGAAGCCGCCTTCTACGCCACGGACCCCGCCGACATCGCCGACCTCGCCAAACTGGTCCGGGGAAGCGGGAAGGATCGGGAAGCCCACCGTGGGGCGTTTCGGACGGCATGGAGAGATTGCGTGTCTCGGATGGACGTATCCTTCTGCCGTGCCGGCCGGTGGCGTCTGGCGGCGACCAGGATCGAATTCGCCGGGGGAGGGGACGCCCTGGTCCTGACGGTCTCCCACCGCTCCGAACACGTCGTCACCTACCGATTAGATGCCGCTTGGGATGACCGCTACCCGCCGCCCGACATCCGGGACCCCGCCGTCCGCTCGAAACTCTCCGCCAACTTCGACGCCATCATCGGCGACCGAAAAGATACTCACCTCATCAAGTCCAGGGTGATTCGCTGGCTCCACGAGCGGACGGGAGAAGTCGCCGCATAGACACTACATTATCGTCGCCGGATCGGGTCCGGTTGGTTTGTGGAGACTCCCCCCCCGGTTATTGGTTTCGCCGGGGGGGGAGTTTTTTTATTTCCGCTTCTTCATCGGCGGCGGGTCGTCCCGGAACAACTCTCTGATCCGGTGAATATCGACCCACCAGACGCCGCTCCCCTTACCCGCCGTGACATCGCTGGATCGACATTGGTGCAAAATCCAGCGACGCACGACCGGATCATGGCGGCCGATCAAATCTAACTCCACATCGTCAATCGGCCACGGGTCGGGGTTCATTATTTTGTCTCCTCCATCGTCACCCGGGCACCCCAGGAAGCCATCGGGTGGTCAGAGGACACCCAATAGATCAGTTCCTCCTTCGCCTTTTTTGACGCCCCGTACATGCTCTTACTGCCGACGGTGTAAGAGGGGCTGTTGGCCCAATAGCCGTCAGTTTGCCGCACTCCTTTATCCGCCAGATATTTCGTCCACGCCATCCGCAGCACAAGATGCTCGTTTTTTAACACCTTAGCCTTTCCGGCTTCCAGGGCGGCCGACACACTGTCATCCTGATCCGGGTCCAGGAGGTCGCCGGAAATGACCTCGGGATCCTCTTCAGCGAGTTGGGCGCTGGGCAGGCACCCCCTATTATATCCGGGATCGTCGCACCAGATGGCCCAGGACGTCACGTTATCCCCCTGAGTCACGTCGACGGTGGTGGGGAGGGTGCGGTCATACACCGCCACGGGGGAGCCGTCCTGCACCTCAATATTGACTCGCAGTCCGCAGTAGGTCTCGTACGTCGTCGCCGGGGCGGTGGTCTGGTCAGTAGCGTTCATGGTCATCTTCTCGGGTTGGGTTTGGGTTGGGGGGGGCGAACCCGTGTTGGGCTCGAAAGTATAATAGGGATTTCTAACTGAATCTCAAAGTTTTTGGTCAAAGAATTTTCTGGCGTAGGTGCTCAAGGTGCGAGTTTTGGATTGAAGCCCTTCTGGTGTAGGAGGAAAGCGAATTCGTCGCCGCTGGAAACTCCCCCGAGACGATCAAAGAGGCGATCGCCGTACAGGCGGGGTCTGACACGGTTCTGCGGGCGGTGAGCCGATTGATGTACTTTCGGACGTGGATCCCGTGGCGCTCGTAAGTCAGCCCCGTTTCTTGCGGCTGTACAATTTTTGCAATCGGCGTTTCTCCGAATTCGAATCGGGCACTCCTTGCAGGTCGAAAGTCGTCAGGGGTGAGACGGTCCCCCTCAAGCAGATTGATCCGTCCGTCGTCGTCACGAAGCCACCAGAGCGGAGCCCCGAGCAGGTCGAGTCCACCGTACCCACCGTAGGCTGAGGCTCCCACGTCCCCCCAGGCGATCACACACGGCATCCCCGTCTCCTGGCTCAACTCCCTGGCGGCGACCTCTTCATGTCGAGTCGGCTTCGGCCCCTTGACTTCGTACCAAACATTTAATCCGGGCAGCCAGAAGTCGGGAAGATATTGACCGCTCGGAAGTGCGAAACCCTGTAGCTCGTACTGATACGGCACTTCGTGAGAGTCGAGAAAAACCGCCCATCGAGCCTCTAATCTGGACCGAAAATGGTACCCTTTATACTTAGTCGGAATTGCTCTCCTGGTGAGCATGTTGCACCTCGGTGCGGATCGTGGGCCGTATCCCGACCCGATTAAATGCCGCTCTCACGGCGCTCTCAACGGCTGTCACGTCCTGCTCTCGGCTGTAGATGGCGTCGTGCAAAGTCAGCACCGGCACGTCCTGATCCATCAATTCACGGCAGACTCGCCCCAGCATCAGGCAGGATTCCACACGCTGAACGACCCGACAGAACCCCTTCGTGCCCTGCTTCTTTTTAATCGACTTCACCACGTCGTCCACGCTCGGGAAATAATCGGACATCAGGTCCCGGACTGTCTTCGTCGTCGCCGCTTTATGCGATGCGTACAGATACCGGAGATATTCGACCTTCGCTTCGTCCCGGCTCCACCCCGTATGTTCCATCACCTCTTCGTACCACGAACCTTCCGAGCAGAGCCTGACGTATCGGTCGAGGTCGTCTTTATCTTCTTCCCACCCTTCCGGTCCGATGCTCCCGACTAAGCCGTCCAGATACCCGTCGGCGCTCTTGTAGATGTCCGGTCGTCGCCCTTTTCCTGTCCACCCGTTGATCTTTTCAAAGCTCGACCAGGAACGCAAAGAATCCCCGTGGCGCTGGTAACTCTTGGCGACTAATCCCACGAGCAAAGGTTGGCAATTAGCGATGTCGAGCCCGACCAGTGGAGCCCCGTGCAGACGAACATATGGACGAACTGCTTTTGAAAGCGAACAAAACGGCGAATGAAAGCGAGCTCCGAAATAGTCGACCAGAGTATACGGCCGTCCCGAATTGATGCTTTCAGCCGCCAGGAGTTGCCCGCCCATGTTCTCGTGAGTCAGGTGAGCTTCATACCCATTTACAACTTTTGTGCTCGTGCGAAGAATGTCTGCGAGCCAAGCGTGAACTGGTCCCGGCGTGAGGATTCTCGTCTGCTTTTCGACGGCTTTGGAGAGCTTGGGAGCGTGCATATTTTCGATTGTAAATGGAGCTTGTCTGAGGTCTTCGCAGAGCCTGTATCCGGTACACTTTTCGCCGACAATGAAGTGCTTGTCTGACTCGACCAGTTTCTGATTCAAAAGTCCGTCCCTGATTCTCAGCCATTGGTGCTGACCGTAAAGAGCCCTGGACCTGTCCGACGACACCGGCACGTACCCCTCAATGTCCGAAAGATAGCTCTGCCGATGTCGAGCCAGATAGGTCAGGAAATATCGAGCAGATAGCAGTTCATCGCCGGTAAAGGGCAGTTCTAATCCGTCGAAACGGGCGAGCGATACGGTTTGGCTTTTCGAGCATTTTGGCACTACAATACCTCTGTTCGTTGTGAGTCGCCCCGGGGGAGGTCAGAAACCCCCGGGGTCTTTTTTTATCTACTCTGACTGCCCCATGATCCGGGCCACGGTGCTCAAGATCTTCTGCCGCTCCTTCTGGTTGTAGTACAGACGCCGACTTCCGTTGTACTGGTGCTTTCGTTCGGGCAGCGTGCCAGATTTAACCAAGGTCTTAAATTCTTGAATGGTCAGATCCGTCTCGGACATCATGTCGGTTTGGGAGAAATACCCGGCGACGTTGCGGGCTCGACAGGCGAGGGTCGTTTTGCGGTTGACTCGGATTCCCATTGTCTGGTCCTGGTTTGGTTCGAAAGTCGAAAAGAGAAGTCTGCTCTATCTAGTCGATCATGTCCAATTTCCGAGCAAAGAAAACCGAAAGAGAAGAAAAAGAGAAACCGAAATCCAGAAGAAGAAGAGGAAGAGAGAGAGAGAGTCCAACACACCAAACCCTCCATACTTGGTTAAGTTCAGTGTAAAGCTAAGAGCCAGAAGGACTTAGGACGACCTATTCTTTGCCTGAACTGTAAGAGCGTACACCTGTCTCCGAGTCTCATTTCAGGATCGAAAAGAACCGAAATCCAGAAGAAGAAAAGGAAGAGAGAGAGAGTCCAACACACCAAACCCTCCATACTTGGTTAAGTTCAGTGTAAAGCTAAGAGCCAGAAGGACTTAGGACGACCTATTCTTTGCCTGAACTGTAAGAGCGTACATCTATTCCCGAAGGGAAGTCAGACAAGCCGAAATTGCTCCTACCTATCCTCATGCCAAGGTCCCTCTCAGTCGCCAGACAGCCCCGGACAATTTCAGAGTGGGATAAGCTCCGATGGTCTCAGCGATGGAAGACAGCCCGTAGGGGTTACCTGGACCAGCACCCGCTCTGTGAGATCTGCGGACGGGCCGCCAAAGACGTACACCACATCGTCCCGCTCAACGCCGGCGGAGAACTCACGGACACGGACAATCTCCAGGCTTTATGTCGACCGTGTCACGTCAGGATCGAGGGTGAGGACTAACTACCCCATGCGAGCATACATCGGATCAGACGCCGCCCTGACTTTCGGTCGAGTTCTCGACAAGCTGACCGGCACCCCAGTCGAGACCGCCACGGTTCAATTCCAACTCTGGGCCGACGACGCACCGTCCACCATCCTCGCCATGGTCTCTCTCGCCCACACCGGCGACGGAAACTACCTCGGGACGCTTGAGAGCGCTGATACGGCCCTCCTGGACCCGCAGACGGCGTACACGGGACAGATCACGGCTCAGGACGGCTCAAGTTACATTCTCAAGCGGCAGCGGGTCACGGCGACGTACGCCGGCTTTAACGACTGACCAGGAGCCGATAATATGGCGCAGAGGAAATGCACGATCACGATCCCGCCGGGACGGGTCAATGTCGATCTGACGGACTTCGAGGCGTTGTTGGTGGCGGCCAATTTCCCGGCCGAAATCTTCTCAATTGCACGTACCGACGGCGGAGACCTTAGATTCTTCGACATTGCGGGAAATCCGATTGCGGCCGACGTGGTGAGTTGGAACACCGCCGCCCAGACCTGCGAGGTGAATGTTCTCGTGCCGTTAATCACGGCGAGCAGTCCGACCACCCTGACCGTCCGCTACGGCGTTTCCTCTCGTGCATTACCGGCCCCGACCGATGCGATAGGAAGGTACAACGCTTACCGCAGCACGGCCGATCTGGTCGCCCCCTACAACGAGCCGCACACGGATCCGAGCCCGCCGTACAAAGATCGCACCAGTCACCAGCGACACGGGTTCAGAGGCGGCAACGTCACGACCGCCAGCGGCAAGATTGGCAAAGCTGCACACGCCCCGGTCAATACATGGCTGGCTTACGGCAATGGCGGTCAATACGGCAAGACGACGCCGTTCTCCGCCGGAGCTTGGATCTATAGTGCACCCGGTCAATTCCCCCTGTTTTCCAGGATGTCCCCCGGCCCGGGCTTTACCGGCTGGGACGTTTACCAGTTCGCCAACGGATCGCTTCGAGTCCACCTGATCGCCAATTTCGGATCGTCGAACTTTGTGTACTACGACACTCCGGCTGGAGCTTTGCCGGCCTCCGCATGGCACCATGTGCAATTGACCTACGACGGCGCAGGAACCGTCAAAATCTACATCAACGGACACCCTCAAACACTCACTGCGACAGGTACGCTAACCGGCGATTTCGGCGCCAGCGTCGCACAATTTCAAGTTTCGGCACGTGAGAACGACCCGTCCGGCGACGCCCTGTTTGACGGGATGAGATTATATTCGGAATGCTTGACTCCCGAGAGGGTTGCCGCCCGGGCTAGAAACGACGGTGTTCCTTCCACGTTCGCCTTCCCGGGCACGCCGGCCGACGCAATACAGATTTACCACGAGATCGCCTCGTCCGGGCTCACGGGCTCTGGTACGGCTCTCTCCAGGTTCACGGCATTTCCGGGGCTTTCAGGGGGTCTCACTGGCTCGGGTACGGCTCTCCCCAGGTTGGTCTACTTCATCCCCGCAGACGGCGGCCTGACAGCATCGGGAGACGCCCCCCACGCCCACGTCCTGCGACAGTTCCAAACATACGACCTCATCGGCTCCGGAGGGCTCACGGGCTCGGGTACGGCTCTCCCCAGGTTGGTCTACCTCACCCCCGCAGATGGGGGTCTCACGGCCGGCGGAACCGCCAAACTCAATCGTCTCCTAGTCCTGGTCTCCGACGATCTGCGGGCCGCCCTGCCCCTATCTGGATCTCTGGTCATCGGCACCCCGCACGCCGCACCCGGAATCCTCGCATCATCAACACGACTGGTCTCCTACCTACCCATGACGGGCGCCCTAGATATCGCCCTGATCCTGCCCGGCACCCTGACCAGCGACGTATGAGCATGAGATACCAGACAGTTCAGCCCAGACAGGACACCGACATCAAAGACTTCGCCCTGCTCGCCCTCGCCGCACTGCTGATCGCCGCCCTCTTCGGCCTCGTTCTTTGTATGAGCAATTGCAGGTCCTGTTCACCCGACTTCGCCCCGCCGGCATATCAAGAACCCTTCGGCGATCCCTTCGCAACCGACCAGTGGAGAGCCGACGCTAATAACGGCTAAGGGTTTCCCGGGGGGAGGGGTCTTTTGTTTTCTGTAAGAATACCTCCAACGCCCTCAAGGCTAGAGTTTTTTCTACAGTTTTTGTCGGGAAATCCCCAATGGGTACTTCCCCTTCGCTTCCGGCCCCCCTCTTTCGCCCCAGGACGCTCCCTGACGGCTTCCGGCTCTTTTCCCGACGGATTCCCCGTGCCGTTCTGGGCGCTCTCAGGGGGCGTTCCGGGCTGTCCCAGGATTATCTCGGGAGCGAATAAGATTTCATGGCGAGCGGCATAGATAACTTCATAAGGAAGGAGGTTATCTATGCCGAAAGAAAGAAAGATCGTGATGTCGATTGCGATCACCCCATCAATGGCGGAATGGACCAGACGGCACTCATTGATGGAGGGCCACAACAGCCGGTCGGCCTATCTCTGCTCCCTAATCGAGCAGGACATGAAAGCCCACGAACAGAGAGAACACGATGAAAAGAATTCCTGATTGGCTCACGACAGAGGCGAAGAAGTTGTGGAAGAAGCATGCTCACCTGCTCAAGGACGACCGGGACGCCGAAGCGTATACGATGCTGATCGTTTCTCTCTCTGAATGGCGGGCGTGTCTGGAAATTGTGGAGCGTGAGGGGCGGAGCGTGAGTACGGATCGGGGCGGGGTCAAAGCTCACCCTCTGATGCCCACGATCAAGCAGCACGCCGATGTCGCCGCCAAGATGCTCGGCAAGTTCAAAATGACTCCCGACGACCGGGACCAGCAGGACATCACCGCCGACGATGAAGAACTGGACGAACTTCTGGCGGGATGATGGAGGCGGTTTTAAGACAGCTCGAAAAGCTCGGCGACGACATTAACGAAGCTCTGCGAAAGGGCGGCAAGGATGCAAATTGAATATCGACACCTGGACCTATTCAGCGGGATCGGCGGGTTCGGCCTTGCGGCTCAGCGGAGCGGCCTTGACATCAAGCAGCACTACACCTCCGAGGTCGAGCCCTATTGTCGCAAGCTCCTGCGAGAGCGGTTCCCGGACAGCGTCGACCTCGGAGACATCCGAAACATCGACCCCGCCGAACTCCCGCAAGATCGACCCTGGATCGTCACCGGCGGTTTCCCCTGTCAGGACATCAGTTCCGCAAACCCCAAAGCCGTCGGGATTAAAGGAAAGAAGTCCGGTCTTTGGTCTGAGATGTTCCGTCTCATTGCCGGACTTAGTCCCCGGTGGGTGCTTATCGAGAACGTCGCCCTGCTCACGAGTCGGGGGCTCGACAAAGTCTTATATGACCTTGCCGACGGCGGGTATGATGCGGAGTGGCAAGTTGTTCAAGCCTTCAAAGTCGGCCGCCCCCAGAACCGGCGTCGAGCTTGGATTGTTGCCCACCCCCCCGGCGATGGACGCCGATACATGTCAAAATCATCTGCGGGGCGACACCCCGAGACACACCTTTTCCACGACGACGAAATTAACCGCCCGTCTGATTGGACTTCATCTGTGCGAGAGTGGCAGGAAGAAGCTGTCCGAAGTCACGGCTACAAGGTATATCCCCCACCCGTCGTTAGTCGAGGCGATGCAGGGTTATCCAGACGGGTGGACAGAATTCGAGGGCTCGGAAACGCCATCGTCCCCGACATCGCCGAACGCATCCTGACCCGCTTCGCCGATCTCGACCGGGGGACCATTGACTAAATATCAGGAACTTCCGACCGACGCCGCCGCCAGGGACCAGGGCTACCGATACGATCCCGCCACAGCGGCGAAGGTCCGCACCTTCATTGAAAAGTTCTGCCGGTTGAGTCGTCCCCCGCACCGGGGACCCGTTCGGCTGATGTCCTGGCAGATCGAGTATATCAATTCGCTCTTCGGGTGGGTGGACGCTGAGGGGCGCCGGAGGTTCAAGCGTTCTGCTCTTTGGATCGGGAAGAAGCAGGGGAAGTCCACCCTTTCCAGCATCCTGGCGACGTACCTGATGTTCGAGTCGCCGGCTTCGGAAACGTATATTCTGTCCCCGGTGGTCAAGCAGGCTAAGATCTGTTTCGACGAAGCCCGTTATATCTGCGAGACGCACCCGGCGCTCAACCGTAGAACGAAATCGAACATCTTAGACAAGCGGTTGAGCGACAAGAAGGGCGGGGGAAAAGTCGAAGTCCTGGCGGCGACGAAGCAACTCAACACGGCCGGTTTCAACGCAAGCACCGTCATCTGGGATGAATTCGCAGCCTTTTCAAATGACGTTGCGATCGACGCCTGGGATCAGTTGCTGTATGCGTCGATGGCGAGACCGGCCCCCCTTTCCCTGGTTCTCTCCACCGCTCAGCACAATTCAAAGCACACGCTCGCCTATGAGGAATATCAGCGGGCCGTCCGGGTTCTCAAAGGGGAGGACGAAGACATCAATTATCTCCCGATCGTTCACGGTATTGAAGAGGGGGACGACTGGCACGACGAAACGGTCTGGCGGAAATGTTGTCCGTCCGTCGGTCACGCCTGCCAGATCGAAACCCTGCGGGACATGCACGACCGGGCCGTCAAAAACCCTCGGGAAGAGTACGTCTTCAAAACATTGATCTTGAACTCCTGGAACGAGTCGAGCCCGGACCGATGGATCGCCGCTGCGGATTGGGAAGCATGTTCCGGCGGTTCCGATGTCGACGAACTCAAGCGGCTTTGTAAAGCGGGGGAAGCGTCGGCGATCGTGGGGGTGGACCTCGCAAAATCCAGGGACCTCTCGGCGACGGTCGTTCTCGTCAAACACGAAGACATTTATCACCTCTGCTCGCCCCGCTTTTACGTCCCCACGAAACTGACGGAACAGTCTTTGAGGGAGCATAAGCAGGACTATCGGACTCACGCCAGACGGGGCAATTGCGAACTGATGCCGGGCCGGGTGACCGATTATCCCTACATGGCGGCGGCGATCCGGGAAGAGTGCGAAGCCTGGTCGACGGAAAAGGTCTCCCTGGACCCGTGGGGCTCCACCGCCCTCGTTAATGATCTGGAAGAGGAAGGGTACGAGTGCGTCCTGGTTCAGCAAACGTGGCCGGTTCTAGGTCCCGCCGGTTCCGAGCTTGAGAGACTTATTTTGTCGGGCAGGATCAGACACCCGAATCACCCGCTTCTCAATTGGTGCGTCGGAAATTGCGTCCCCGAGCAGTCGAAGGCGAACTACGGCGTCCGGCCGGTCAAAGAGTCGAAGTCGTCGGGGGCGAAGATTGATGTCGTGATCGCCGCATTGATGGCATTGTCGCTGCACATGGCGGAGACCGATTCGACGCCGTATATCCTCTTCGACTGACTATATACGGCATGGGCATTTACCAGCGATTATTCGGCGATGAAGAGGAAACCCGTTCCGAGAGCGTGGACTTGGGGGACGTTGGGGACGTTTGGCGGAGCGGAGGTTATATCGGGCCGGACGAAGCCCTGGGGATCCCGGCGGTTTGGCGGGGCGTCAATCTGATCGCAAACACCGTCGCCGGGTTGCCCCTCCGCATTTATCGCCAGGACGGCGACGGCGTGAAAACCCGGGACAGAAGCCACCCCGCAGACGGTCTGCTGAACAGATGGAGCGACCCGGGAACCCCCGCCTACAACCTCCGCCGGGCCATGACGGTCGACGCTTTACTGACGGGAAACGGGTTCAGCGAGGTTCGCCGCTCAAGCTCTGGACGCCCGGTGTATCTCCGCTATCTGCCCCCGAACCAGGTTCAGTTCAAAGTCGAGAACGGCCGCCGCTTCTACGAACTGGTTAAGACCGACGGCGCCCCGGAACGTCTCGCATATGCTGATGTCGTGCATATCCCCAGTCTAATTTCTGCGGACGGCTGGTCGGGGATCGGGTTCGTGGATGCGGGTCAGGACGTGCTTCAAACCATCAAAGCCACGGCGAAATTCACCAAACAGCACTTCGACAACAGCGGCCGTCCGTCGATCATCGTCAAGCAGCAGACATCTAAGAAACCGGAGATCCAGAAGCAGATTAAAGAGGGTTGGAATAACTTCTGGCGGAGCGGATCAGGACTGCCGGCGATCGTCGACCCGGAAACGGAGGTCCAGGAACTCGGCACGGGGGAAGGCGCTTTATCCGCTCTTGACGGTCTCAGGAATCAGGACCTGATCGCCGTCGCTAATCTGCTCGGCCTGCCCCCGCATCTGGTCGGCTCGAATAGTTCCGTCTACAAGTCGCTCGAAACCGAAAACAGAAACCTGGTGCTCTTCGGTTTGAATCAATGGCTCAAGAGTTGGGAGCGGTCGGTCGGACTTCTGTTCAGCGAGACGGAGCGGATGTCGGGTGAACTTGTCGCCGAACATACATTGGAAGCGCTGTATCAGGCGGACACCGTCCAGCAGGCTCAGAGTCTGGTGCTTCAAGCGGGCGGGCCGTTTCTGACGGTCAATGAGGCGAGACGAATTCAGAACCTGCCGCCGGTCGAGGGCGGAGACGTGATGTTGCCCCCGCAAGGGATCCAGACCATCGAACAACCCCGGGAGACCGATGACGATGAAGATTGAAGTTCCGACCTCTTTTGAATTGTTGAACCGCCGGGGGGACGGCCCCTTGAAACTGCGGGGAACCGCCAGCGTGACCTATGACGGGACGCCCGGGACGCAGTATGAACTCTACAAGGGAGCCGTCGAACGCATCGCCCCGGGAGCCTTCGCCCGATCAATTTCCGAGGGGCATGATGTCGTCTGTCTCTTTAACCACGACATGAATCAGGTGTTGGGCCGGACCCCGCAGACGTTGAAACTCGTCGCCGACGAACGGGGACTTCACTATGAGGTCGATCTGCCGGGCACGCAGTTAGGCAAAGATGTCGCTGAACTAATCGAACGGGGCGACCTGCGGGGTAGTTCCTTCGCCTTCCGACCGACAAGCAAACGCTGGACCAGGGACGGGGATCTGGACGTGCTCGAAGTTCGTGATCTGAACCTTTCCGACGTGAGCATCGTGACCAGACCGGCGTACAAGGGGACGGCCGTTTCCCTCCGCTCCGAACAGCTCGAAACCATCAAGCAAGAGGCGGAAGCGTATCGTCAGACTCAGGAGCGGATCGTCACGTTAAAGCGATTCCTGGGCGCCTAGATAGAGCGTACCCAACACCCAACGTCGCCAGAGCGACCGGAGCAACATGTTCAACGTTAAAGCCTTGAAAGAGGACAGGCAGCCTTTGATTGAGGCTTTGCGTGCCGTCGACCAGGACCGCCAGACCCGTGGCGAGGATGCCGTTTATACCGCCGAAGAGCTTTCCAAGTTCGACGCACTCAGCAACGACATCAAAGAACTCGACGAAAAGATCGAGACCGCCAAGCGGCAGGAACTGATCCCCGAGGACACTGAGCCGGAGCATCGTTATGACGACCTGGACCGGACCCGGGGATATAACGGCCTGATGCGGTCTGAGGTCGAGTCGGCCATCGCCGGTTACCTGACCCGTGGGACCTCCCGCCAGACCCCGCAGATGCGGGCGAACATGGAGCGAAGCGGGCTCAACCCGTATTCCGACGAACTCACCTTCCGACTGTTCGACGAAGCTCCTAGCAGCACCCGTGCCCTTGAGGTAAAGACGGACGCCAAGGGCGGATACACGGTCGAGCGCTACCCGATCAATCGAATTGAAAAGGCGTTGCTCGAATACTCCGGCGGACTTCGCCAGTATGCCACGATCGTGAGAACGCCGAAGGGCGGGGACTACCCGATTCCCACGATCGTCGATAACGACACGGCCGAAGATCACGTCGAGCATGCCACGGTCTCCACCTCGGAAGTCGTGTTCGGCGAAAAAGTCATCGGCTGCGGGACCATTGATTCCAAGCTCATTAAGATCAGCCTTGAGCTTTTGCAGGATTCGGCCCTTAATATGGACGTGCAGTTGGGGCAGGTGCTGGCGGATCGGCTCGCTAACTTCGTCACGAAGCGGCATTTCCTCGGGGTGAGTTCTCCCTGGAACGGACTTGTCGGCGGGGCCGCTGCGACGGGTGATGAATTCGCCGCCGACACCCCGACCTACGGCGAACTCCTGAAACTCTATCACGGGGTCAAGCCGGCTTATCGGTCGAGCCGTTCCACGGCGTTTGTGCTCAATGACGCAACGTTGATGAACCTTCGCCTGTTGACGGACGACGCCGGACAGCCGGTTTGGCAGACTGATCTTCGCAGTGACGCCCCGGACCGTCTTCTGGGCAAACCGATCGTTTACGCTCCCGACTTGGCGGACGGCACGGTGATTTACGGCGACCTCTCCCGCTTTATGATTCGGGAGGTTCAGGACATCGTGATTCGTCGTCTCAATGAGCGGTTTATCGACTCCCTGGCGGTCGGCTTCGTCGGCTATTATCGGGGCGGCTGCGGTGTGGTCGATGTCAGCGGCGGAGCCATCGTGAAACAGTCCGTCGCTTCTGCCTGAACTGACTAGACTAGATTAGATTGAATAGAAGGCGCCCCGTCGGCTCTCCCCCGGCGGGGTTTCCTTATAGGCGGACTACCTATCGCATGCTTCACGTTCAGCGCCTCTCACCGCCCGCCGAAGTCGTTCCCAGCGTCGAAGAACTGCGGGAACATCTACACATTTTCGGCACGCACGAAGACAATCACCTGATCCGGTTGAGAGCCACGGCGATTGAAGAGGTCGAGTCGAATACGGGACACGCCGTCGGGGTGAATGAATTTGAACTGACCGACACCGTCCGGGGAGTCAGAAGTTATCCCCTCCCACGGTACCCGTACGTCCCGACGCAAAGCGAATCAGTCCTGATCGACGACGCCCCGGTGGATGAATTCTACGTCGACTACGGCGACACCTTATACGGGGTTCTCCGGTTTAATTCGCCGCTGTCCGGCCTGCTCACGGTTCGTTTCTCCGCCGGAAGTGATGATCCCCTGGTCCTGGGCGCCGTCCGGCTGGCGGTGGAGAACCTTTATGACCCGTCGGATCTGGTCGCCAAACGTCTCCGCTCCCTGTACTCGCTGCTGAGGGTATCGCCATGATCGTGCTCCGGCACAGCATCAATGTGCAGCGGATGTCGTCCGGCTCTCTGGATGCTTACGGCGGGGCGTCGAAGTCCTGGTCGAGTCTTTATGAGGGGGTTCCGGCCCGGGTCGAAGAAGGAACGGTCGAAGAGACGGACGATCGGGGGCGTATCCAGGTTTCCAAACGATACGAGATTCAGACCCGCTACATCGACGACCTGAACGAAGCCGACCGCATCATTTATGACGGGAGAACTCTTCACATTGAAGCCGTCACCCGGGACGAACGCCGCCGCTGGTCCACCATTATCGCATCCCATACATCCTAATCAGGAGTCCCCATGGCCCTCGTCGTGCCCAACGCCGGAGAACTTGCCCTTCTGAATAAGATGTTGAAAGCTCCTCTGACCACTGACGAGGACTATCATCTGAAACTGTATCGGGGGAATCAGACGCCCGACCAGAACACCGTCGGCGGGGGTTTAACCGAGGCCGACTTCACAGACTACGCTGCGAAAACTCTGACCCGCTCGGGCTGGAACGACGCCGTCACGGTCTCGGGTAAAGCTCAAGCGTCTTACGGGTCGGCTCCCCAGTCCTGGACCTGCGGCACCAGCGGCAACACCATTTACGGCTACTACGTCTCGGGGGCCACTTCGAACGTCATCCTCTGGGCGGAGCGGTTTCCTGTCGCTCGTGTCCTGGCAGAGGGCGACGTATTGAACCTCACCCCGACCTTTGAATTGAACTCGGAAAGCTAATGCTCGGCGTCGATCCAAAAGAATTGAAGGCGCTCGACAAAAAGCTGTCCCGGTTTAAGCCACGAGTTCAAAAGAAGCTCGCCGGGAAAGCCACGAAACAGGGGGCGTGGATCGTCGCCCGAACCGCTCGGAAACTGGCGCCGTCTGACACCGGGGCGGGAGCCAAACAGATTAAACCTCGGAAGGTGAAGGGTTCGGGCTTCATTTCTTATGCGGTCGGGGGCGAGGGATTGAGAACTTCGAAGGGGTTTTATATGCAGTTCCACGACGCCGGCTTCAAGCGGGGATCAGTCCAGGTTTCCGGGCAGCATTTCATCGGCGAAGCCCACGACCGGGAAGCCTCAAAAGTCGTCCCCAAAGTCGCCCGTCAACTCAGAGACGAAGTCGTTAAGGAGCTTTCGAAATGATCGGTCCGACCCTCAGAACGATGCTGGCTCAAAAACTGTCCGACCTGCTGGATGTGGACGAACCTGGGGTCATCCAGCAGAACGTCGTGGATCGTGACGGGCCGGTCACCAGGGTCTATTTCGTGCGGCGGTCGGAGACGAGGGACACGTATTTGGGCGGCGGCACCGGACCGTCCGTCTCGACCTTCGACGTGGAAGTCATCTCCCCGAACATCGCCACGGTATTCCTGCTGGCGGACAAGATTAAGACGTGGCACGGGGAGCGTTTTGAAACCGACGCCGCCGAAGTGATGCTGGCTTTGATCGACGACCAGAGCGACGACTATTTCGTCAAGGGCGTGGGGGAGGACGAACCCGTACACGTCGTGAGCTTGGACGTTGAGTTAACTTGGCGGGCGAAGGACTAACTACCCCTGTTCCTACCTTAGGGGGTTATATGGCAGTCCAGGTCGCCAGCAATAACAACTTCACGCTCACGGCCGACGCCGTCGAAATTGGCTATATCATGGATTCGGTGGAGCAGACCGAAACCGCTACCGATGTCGATGTCACTGCCCTGGGAGACGCCGTCCAGAGCTTCCGACGGGGGGAAATTGATCCCGGCTCCCTCAGTTTCACGGTCGCATTGGACGAAGGCGACGACGGCAACGAAAAGCTGGTCGCCCTCATGGGTTCCGGGGCCGTCGTGACGTTCAAACTCGACTTTCCCAACGGGGACAGCGTGACTCAGAGCGGCTATGTTAAGTCGCTGGGCCGGACCGTCCCGAGAAACGATAAGCTCACCAGGAGCGTCGAAGTTAAGTTGACGGGCGCCGCCACGATCACGGCCGGGGGTGCTTGATGCAGGCGAAAACTCTCACCCTGCGGGACCTCTGGGATATTGAGGATGTCGAGGACACCCGTCAGAAAACGGTCCTGATCCTCGCCCGTGGGGTCGTCGACGACGAAGGAAATAGACTCTTTGACGATGACGACGAAGAAGGTGTCGGGAAACTCGAAGCTCCCAAGTTCAAAAGGCTCCTGTCCGAAGTGATGTCTCTGTCCGGCATGGAGGAGGACGAACCGGGAAACGAATGAGCCCGGTGAAAGCTCGGGCCTTTCAATTGTGCGAGCGGATCGGGGTGTCTCACCCGGACTATCTCCCGCACGACATGACCCCCCGGCACCTCGCAGAGTGGACAGCATATGACCGGGACTACGGGGCTCGGGACGAATGGATGCTGGGCCGGATCTCGGCGCTCCTGGTCAACCTACATCGGACGCAGCATCAGGCGCCGTCCCGGCCCGAACAGTTCATGTTCTCTTTCGATCCGCCGGCCCCGGATGCCGAAGAACTCGACCAGAAACTAAGAGCACAATTGGGAATCTGAATGGCGAAGTCGACATCCGCATATCTGAACGTCTTCGTCGGCGCCAAGCTCTCGGGTCTGTCTAAGGGTCTGAACAAAGGTCTGGGCCGGATCAAAGCGTTTTCGGGGCAGGTCGGGAAGCTCACGTCGGGGATCTCCGGCAAGTTTGCGGCTCTGGGCGCTGGTATCACCGCTGCGGGGGTCGGGGTCGCCATCGACAAGCAGCTCAAGGGAATCAGCGACATCGGCCGTCGGGCCTCAGACATCGGAACCAGCGTCGAAGCGTTCTCGGCCCTCGCCTACGCCGCCAGCATGAGCGGAGCCGAAGCGGAAGATGTTTCGGAGAGTTTGAAAGAACTCAATCTGCGGCTGTCCGAAGCGAATAGTTTAGGCACCGGGCCGCTCCAGGAAGCGTTCGACATGTTGGGGCTCTCCGCCCGTGAGTTTCAGGACATGGATCCGTCTGTAGCGTTCAGAAAAATTGCCGGGGAGCTTGAAGGTTTCGATGCTGCGGACAGGGGTTTCTTGGCCGATGCCATCTTCGGCGGCGACGCAAATTATATTTTGAAACTATTGGACAAGGGTGAAGAGGGCATTGCGGCATTGGAGGCGGAAGCGTCCCGCCTGGGCGCCACGTTCAGTCAGGATCAGGTCGATGCGGCCGACAAAGCCAACGCCGCCATGACTCGTCTCTGGACTGTCTTAGAGGGCACTGCCGGATCAATGACGGCCACGATGGCCCCGGCGATCGAAAGTTTCGTGAATATCGGGGTCGCCGGGGCGGAATGGCTCGCCGCTAAGTTCGTCTCGTGGAAAGACACCCTGACCACTGTTTTCGCCACGGTCGAGTTTCTCGTGACGAACTTCGGATCGGTCTGGGATGTCGCTGTCAAGAGCACGTCCTACAAACTCGCCAGCATCTACGAGGGTGTCAAACACTATTTTCTGTCGGTCATTCCGGAAACTTTTGCTGCGGCGGGCAATCTCTGGCTGGACAACTTCAACACGATCACCTCTTCGATTGGGGATCTATTCGGCGAACTTTGGGATTGGATTGCATCGGGCGGACAGAACGCTATCGAGTTTTCCGTGTCGGATGTCATCGGGGATTTACAGTCCAACATTGACGAGGCCGTGACCAGAATTAGTGACTCCACGGTCCGAGTCGAAGCCGGCTATGAAACGCTCCTGCGGGAGGACATGGAAAAGGCGTCGGCCGCCCTGGGGGAGGGTCTGCAAAAGCATATTTCCGAGCGCCTGGGCAAGGGTGTGAAAGAAGCCGTCCCCGACGTGGAACGGGAGTTCAAGCAGTTAACCGACCCGGCGGCGAAGGCTGCGGAAAAGAAGTCGAAGGAGTCGGAGTCGGAGTCGAAGAAGGAAGCGGGAACCTCTTCACGGGATGGGGCCGTGGTCGCTCAGAGGGGATCCGTCGAAGCCGTTTCGGCGATCATCGCAGCGTCCAGAGGTCAGGGCAGCCCGGAAGAGAAACAGGTCGAGCACCTACAAGAAGCCGTCAAGCTCCTGCGGGATATCGCCAAGGCGGGGGCTCCGGTCATCGAGGCTCTAAGGCTGAGTTGAGCCCCACTAGATAGGGCATGTCTCTCGCCCAAGATGTCTCTAGCCCGGTCTCCTATCACCCGGACAGCGGCGGAATTTCGGGCGTCGGTCAGGAGCGGACGGCGTCGGTCTCGTATCGGATCGTCCTGGACTCCCCCCTGGCTTCCGAATTCGATGCGGAATTCTTCACGCCCGTTTTCCTAGGCCAGTCATATAACCATCACGGCCGGTTCGTGTCGTATCTGCGGGCGTCGGGATTTAGTGCGTCTCGTGAGGGGACGAACTCTCGGGTCTGGCGGGTCGATGTCGAGTATTCGGTGACGCCGCCGGAGAAGGATCTGGAAAACCCGTTGAACGACCCGCCGGACATCAGTGGGGGCTCGACGACGTATGAGGTCGCCGTAACGGGGGCCGTCAGCGGGGACAGTTGGGATGTCGAAGAACCGCTGAAAACCTCCGCCGGTCAGCCCGTCGACCCGCCCCCCACGAAACTTCAAACCGGGGCGACGCTCACGATCAGCAGGAACGAGCCATTATCCACTGATCCCCGGGTCCTGGCGGCTCGCCTAACATCGACGGTGAACTCTACCGACTGGGGCGGGTACGGCGCCGGAAAGGTCATGCTCACGGGCATCTCGTACAGCAAAGTCTGGCTTTATCCCGAGGACGGCGTGCCCTGGGCGTATTGGAGCATGACCTATAATTTCGAGGTCCGGCCCGACGGGTGGCAACTGGAATACCCGGACATCGGGGACTACTACCTGGACGGCTCGGAAAAGGAGCGGGACTTTAAGACAGACGAAGGGACGCCTTATGCCGGGTTCCTGGACGGCGACGGGGGCAAGTCGAATTCGGTCGTCTACATCAAAAAGCAGATTTACGCCGAAGTTAACTTTCATGTCTTGAACCTGCCGGTCTGATTATGCCGTTGTTATCGCTCACCGTCGAAGAGGGCCGGATTTTGAAGGCGATGCTGTCCGAGCGTGCCAGGGGAGGTTCGAATCCGGCCCCTCGGAAGCGGGGGAACAGACCGAACTCCTACCTGGTCAAGATCGGGTCGCCGGCACAACGGCCAAACGACGGCAATCAAGGCGGGTTCGGGGGCGGCGGCTATGAGGGCACAATTTATCCAGTCCCTGGATCCGTCTACAAGATAGAAGAAGACGTACTGACTGACCAGGAAATCACAGTTCAGTGTGTCAACGTGACGGATTCGGACATGCCGGCGGGATATTATCTGGCGTCTCGTGACCCGTTTTCCGGTTTGTATGTTCTGGCGGGCGGGGGCGGGGGCGAAGAGTACCAGGGGCCGGAGTATTACGGCGGAACCGCATCGGCGGACATTGAGGCTGGATCGGTCGGCACGGTTTCAGTTCAGTTCGTCGGCGGCGGCTACGAGGACCACGAATGCCTCAATATCACGAACGTCATGTGTCCTGAAGGCAGGGGATGCAGCGTCCGAAAAGATCCTAACGGGGCGTGGTCGTTAATCTGGCACAACGTCTGTGAGCAACTTGAAGATGAGGTGAGCTAATGGGAGTTGGATTATCGCCAGCGCCGGAAGGAATGAACGGCAAAGGGGCACAATCCTGCTGCGACGATCCTGAACTGGCGGTCGGGTGCGGAATCAAAGAGTACGATAGATTGTCGGCGACGTTGAACCTTGGAGTTACAGACGGCATCACGAGCATCACGCAGGACGGACCTTCGTCGTACGGATCATGCAGCCAAAATATCGAATGCGATTCGTGTAGCGGGTTGGACAACATCGAGGTGAGCGGCTTTGCAGACTTCGGCTCTAATTCATGGATCAAACCGCCGCCGGTGACTTATCATTGGTGCTGCAAAAGTTCGTGGCATATGACGATGTACGGGGGGATGTTGTATAATCATTCTCCGGCGTGGCGTGATTATCTGGACGATTCGTTTCGAAATCCGGCCCCGGATCATCCCGGATATGACGGACTGCCGGAGTACGGCGGAGAGTGTCAAACTGAGTACCCGCCCGGAACCCCGTCTGGGCATTCGAAAATGGAGGGCGTCGTCTGGGGCTGGGAAAGTGTGCACGTCAATGTGTCGATGGGATGCAACGGCATCACGGCAACGGCTTATCTGATTTTCAAGAAATTAGCCTATCCGGGCGGGTGCGTGTCCTATTTCGGCAGGACTTACCCGTGCGGGCGGAAACAACTGGAACACAATTTAGTGGTCTACGAATGTCGACCAGAAGGACATGCGGGCGGGTGCGAACTACAGCAAGCAGGCACCGATTGCAGCACGTTGTCCGGGGGAAGTGTGACGATGTGGCCTCATTACGCATCCGGTGCGGGGGTCGGCAACGGTCAATATTTCGTCGCCGGACCTAAGGGATCGCAGTGTATTTTGGCGGACTCTTTTGTGACTTTGACTTTTGGCGGCGGCGGGGGCGGCGGGATTCAGCCGCTGTCCGCTCAAAGTCTGCCGAACGTGAAGAATTCGGGAAGCCGGGGATGCCGGGGGTGCGGGGGTGGTCGGGACCGGAGCCGGCGGGCAGTGTGAGCCCCCCCTTTTCTCCCTCCCTCTGAACGAGCCCCGATGAACAACCCCGACGAACTCGCCACCACGATCGTCCGCCGTCTCCAAACTTGGGAGGATGTCTTTTCCGGCCGGCTGGTCGAAGCCCTGAACGAGGATATCGAAGCCCTCTCGGGGGCGGCGGAGAACGATGAAGAAGATGCGGCGGTCGAAGCCATGCGGGACGCTCTGAAAGCCCTGGTCGCCCGTCACGCCGCTCTCGGAATCGTCCCCGAACCTCCCAAGATGATCGACGGCCGAACCCCCCTCACGCCGGCGGAAGACGCCCGGGCTCTCTGGATCGGAGCGGGGCGGGAGTTCGCCGGCGAGACCAGGTAGGTCTGCGATTGGATGTCGATTCGGGGAGGCTGGCGGGGCGGGGACTGACTGGACGATCGGAGCGGGTAGAATGAGTCCCGCAAGTTTTGCAATCTGCCTCGCACCTCCCCAAACCCTACGAAAACCGATGGATCTGACTTCCTCCCACACGATGACGGAAACGGCGCCAATCCTGGATCACTTGAACGAGATCCTCAAACATGAATGGACCGGGGTGCAGCAGTACTCGCAGGCGGCGTTCATCGTGGAGGGGTTGATGCGGGAGCTGTACGCGCCGAAGTTCCAGGAGGACGCGGATGAATCGTTCGGTCACGCCAAGCTGGTCGGCGAGAAGATCGCCGCCTTGGGCGGCGTGCCGACCGTGCTGCGGAACGAAGTGAAGCAGTCCCGCGACGTGCACGAACTGGTCGAGAACGCCCTCGCCTTCGAGAGCAAAGCGGTGGAGATGTACTCCGCCGCGATCGAACTGGCCGAGGAGCACGCGGATCGCTCGCTGGTCATCTTCCTGGAAGACATCCTCGCCCAGGAGCAGGAAGGCGTGGACGAGTACTCCAAGCTGCTCCGCGAGACGCCCGCCAAACAGGGCGAAGTGCAGACGGCCACCAGCCGGGCCGCGTGAGGCGGACCGATTCGCTGATCGCGCACGATGAGCCGCGACCGTGGGGAACGCTTCCCGCAGTCGCGGCTCTCCTTATACCTTAGGGCATTCCTAGGGCTCACGTTCATGGGGGTTCACGCTCCGGCGTACAACGCCCGGTTCCGTGCCCACCAGGCGGCCCAGGCGGCTTCGTCGTAGGTGATCGGCGGGGCGACGCCGAGCGCATCGGCGGGGGCGTTCCGCTGGACGATCGCTTGCAGGGCGGCGAGGGCTTCCGGGTTGCGGTGTTCGACCTTCACCGTGACCCGCCGCAGCCGCGTCGGGCGGGAGGGCGCCGGGTGAATCCGCGCCCCCGGGTACTGGGAACGGATCGCCAGCAGGGCCTCCGGCGGCAACCCGCCCGCGGCGTTCGAGCCCATCCCGCCGCGGACCGCACCGCCGGCCCCCATGCTCACGCCGGCGCCGCTGGTGTCCGCCACCGCGACCTTGTAGTGGTGCGTGGTGATGAGACTGCGGATCAGATCCGGGATCGCGTTCGCGTCGCCGAGCACGCCCAGCGCCGCGGAGGCCCGGCGAACGGTGACGTTCGTTTTGCTCCGCAAGCCGTCGCGGAGCAGCGTTTGGGCGGCGCCGGCCCGGGCCGGACCGGCGAGCGGGGCGGTCTCCTCCGCCAGCGCCCGCACCGCTTGCGCCCGCACCGCCCCGTCCACGTCCCGCGTCGCCTGCGTCACGAGCGACGGGACCGGGGCGGTGTCCGGCATCCGGGACAGAACCTGCACGTACAATTCGCGCATCCGGGCGTCCGGGGCGTCCGCGAAGAACTGGCTGAGCGCCGGGATCGCGGTGGGGTCGACGACCCGCACCATCTCCGCCCGGGCGGCGCCGGCCCGGGCCGGGTTCGAGAGCGCCCGCTGCCACAAACGAGCCTGCCGGAACCAGCCTTTCTCCGCTTCGTCGCGGGCGTCGGCGGCTTCCAGCAGGGCTTTCTCCTCCGGCGACACGACCCGCCGTCCGTACATCACCAACCCTTTGCGGCGGCGCCACTCCAGCGGCGTGAGCCAGTCCCCGCGGTCCCGTTTGTGCCCCAGGGCCAGGCGGGCCGGTTCATGGTCCGCGTCGAATCGCAGCAGGGCCCGCAGCGCCCGATCCCGCTCCGGACGCAGGCGATTTTGCAGGGCCCACTCCGCGAGCGCCCACCAGGAATCCGGATCGTCGGCGGTGCGATCGAAGCGGCGTTCGAACGCTTCGCGGCCGGCGTCGCGGTAGTCCCAGGAGCGTACCTGCGTCCGCGGCACGCGGATTGTCGCCCCGCCCAGCGTCCGAACCGTGAGGGCGTCGCCGCGATCCGGATCGCCCACGAACTCGCCCCGCACCTCGCCCCCGCCGTTCAGCACGACCACATCCGCCGACGCCGACGGGGGCGACCACAGCGTCGACCACACGGTCGCGCAGCCCGCGGCGAAGATCAGCAGGGCGGGACGGGTCGGACCGAACACGGCGAACCTCGGGGCGCGGGCGGGGCGGGGGAGGGATTATCCGTCGCTTGGCGGCGGGCTCAATGCCCCGCCGGGGGGGCGGGGTGGTATTGTCCGGTCCCGTCCGCACCCGTCCTCCTTTCTTCTCGCCACCCGGAGCGCCCCGTGTCCGCCCCCGTGCCCGCGCCCTGTCGCCCCCGTGTTCGCGACTTTCATCCCCCGCCGGCTCCCCCGTCGATCGTTTCGGCACGGGGGGCGAACGCTGCTGTGCGCCGCGCTGGCGGCGGCGGTGTGGTGCGGCGCCGCGACCGGCGGGGCGGCGTTCGCCCAGAACCTGCTGCCCACGCCCAACGAACTGCGGGCTGCCGGGCTGGAGACGGCGTGGTGGGCCGTCGCCGCCGTGCCGGCCGGTCGGGGAAAGGTCACGCACCTCAGCGCCGACGAAGATGCGGTCTACGTTCAGACGAATACGAACCTGCTGACGGCGATCGATCTAACCACCGGGGCCCGGAAATGGGTCACCCGTCTCGGCCGGGCGGGGCAATCCTCGGTGCTGATCTCCACGACCCCGGCCGTGGACGTGGAGGGCGGCCGGGAAGAGGGCGGCGCCGTGGGGTCCGCCCCGGGGCTGGTCGTCACCTGCGTGGGGCGGGTGGCGTACGGTTTGAACAAGGACACCGGCGAAACCCTGTGGGAACTGCCCCTGCCCGAAGCCGCCTCCGCCGCCCTCACCGTCGGCCGGACCGAGGAAGGCCGCCGGTTGTTCGCCCCCGGCGTGACCGGCAGCGTGTACAGCTTCGACCTGAGCCGGATCGAAGAGTTCTACTTGGAAAAGCGGCTCCCGGAGTTCGCCACCGGGACGCAGATGTGGCGTTACGAGACCGGGGCGCGGCTGTCGGGGCCGGTGTTCCTGGAGGGCATCGTCGCCGTGTTCGCCAACGACAAGGGCGTGCTGTTCGGCGTGGAGGCGGAAAAACGGAAGCTACTGTGGCGGTTTGAGACCGGGGGCCGGTCCACCGCCCCGATCGTCGCCGCCGACGGCGTGGCTTACGTCGCCTCCTCGGACCGCAACCTGTACGCCGTCAACATTGAAAACGGCCTGGATCGTTGGGAATTCGTCTCCCAGGAGCCGATCGCCGTACAGCCTGCGATCGTGCGGGGGGCGTTATACGTCACCCCGGGGCAGGGCGGCGTGGCCCGCGTCGACCGGGACACCGGTCGGGCGATCTGGTGGGCGGACCGGGCGACCGGCTTTCTGGCGCAGGCGGGCGAACGGGCGTACGTCTCCGACGGCCCCGGCAACGTGGTCGCGCTGAACCTTGCCGACGGCCGCCCGATCGGCACGGTGCGGCTGAACCGTTACCCGGTCCGGATGCAAAACTCGCAAACCGACCGCATCATCGTCGCCAACGAAGCCGGCGTCGTCCTCTGCTTGAAGGCGGCCGGGGCCGGATTCCCGACCTACTTCGCCAACCCGGACCGCCGCCCCGTTGAACCGGCCTTCGCCGGGGACGAACCGGCTGGAGACGAACCCGCCGGAGACGAACCCGCGACGCGCCGGCGCGGACTAGTTTTCCAGAACCCGTCCGTCTCCCGCTCCCGCGTCGTCCGCTTTGGGCGTCGCCCGTCGCTCGTCAGGTTCCGATGCCTCGCGCCCTGCTGTCCGTCACGGACAAAACCGGTCTGTCCGCGTTCGCCGCCGGCCTTGTGGAAGTCGGTTATGAACTGATCTCCACCGGCGGGACCCTCAAACATCTGCACGCCGCCGGCCTGCCGGCGATCGGTATTGAGGAGGTCACCGGCTTCCCGGAGATGCTCGACGGCCGGGTGAAAACGCTGCATCCCAAGGTGCACGGCGGCCTGCTGGGGCGAATCGACCTGCCGACGCACGCCGCCGCGATGGCGGAACATGAGATTCAACCGATTGATCTGGTCTGCGTGAATCTGTATCGGTTCGAAGAGACTGCCCAGCAGGGGTTGCCGGAGGCGGAGACCGTCGAGCAGATCGATATCGGCGGCCCCTCGATGCTCCGCAGCGCCGCCAAGAACTACGATCGCGTCGCGGTCGTGACCGCGGTCGATCAATACGACGGGACGCTCGCCAAGTTAAAAGCCGGCGGGCTCTCCATGGAAGACCGCCGCGACCTCGCCGCCGCGGCGTTCGCCGTCACCGCCGACTACGACGCCGCGATCGCCGGGTGGTTTGCCGACCGCCCCTCCAGGCAGCAGCCGGACGCGCCGGCGAGCCCGTTCCCGGAGCGGTTCGCCCCGCTGTTCCTCAAGCGGAACGACCTGCCGTACGGCGAGAACCCCGCCCAACCCGCCGCTTTTTATACGGAGCGACGCCCCGGCCCGGAGACGCTCGCCGCCGCGGAGCAGCTCCACGGCAAGGGTCTGAGTTATAATAACCTCCTTGACCTTGACGCCGCCCGATCGCTGATCCGCGAGTTCGACGCCCCCGCCTGTGCGGTATTGAAGCACACCAACCCGTGCGGGTGTGCGGAACACGACGACCCGGTCGCGGCCTTTGAACGAGCGTACGCCGGCGACCCGGTCAGCGCGTTCGGCTCAATTATCGCCGTGAACCGGACGGTGACGCGGGAACTCGCGCTGGCGATCTGCGAGACGGCCGGCTTCGTCGAATCGCTGCTGGCGCCGGGCTTTGATGAAGACGCCCTCGCCCTGCTGACCTCAAAGCCGGTTTGGAAGAAGAACGTGCGACTGATGGCGCTGCCCGGGCTGCTCGCGGCGGCGGAGATCGAAACCGATCTCCGCCGGGTCAGCGGCGGGTTGCTCGTTCAATCTCGGGACGAGGCGCCCGTCGACCCCGCGACGTGGCGCTGCGTGACGGAGCGGGCTCCCACGGATGCGGAAGCGGCGGATCTGCTCTTCGCCCAACGGGTCGCGAAGCATCTCAAAAGCAACGCGATCTGTCTGGTGAAGGATTGTCAATTAGTCGGCGCCGGGGCGGGGCAGATGAGTCGGCTGGACAGCGCCAGGATCGCCGCGGAAAAAGCGGGCGAGCGGGCCGTCGGCGCCGCCTGCGGCAGCGACGCGTTCTTCCCGTTCCGCGACGGCGTAGACGCCGTCGCCGCCACCGGCGCCGCCGCGATCGTGCAGCCCGGCGGCAGCAAACGAGACGACGAAAGCGTCGCCGCAGCGAACGAACACGGCCTCGCCATGCTGTTCACCGGTCGCCGCCACTTCCGACATTAATTCGTTCTGCAGGTCACCGCTTTCGCAGCACGTACACCACGTCCTCGGTCGAGCGCGTCCACTTCGATCGGCTCCTCAATATCATAGCAGAAGTCGTACGTCTCCAGGATTTCGAAGCGGTCGACGGTCGTGAATAGTTCCGCCATTTCCGCCCGTGTATAGGTGCGGTAATGCATCGTGTCCCGCATGATAAAGTGCCGCGTGGGGGTGGTCACGTCGAACGTCATCCCCAACGTCTCCACCCGGTTCGCCCGGTCGAAGTGCGTTGTGCGGAGGTCGGAGATAATACTAAGTTGCCCGCGGCGGGCGTGCCACGTCTCCTCGCCCTCCCAATCGTCGTCCTCCGGGGTGAGGTGCAGACCCAGGAGATAGAGTCCGCCCGGCTTTAAGGCGTCGGCGACGCACTTCAGGTGGCCCTCCGCCTCCGCGGCGCTGCCGAGGTGGCGGAACGAATTGATCATATTAAAGCAGGCGTCGACCGGCTCAGCGAGGGTAAAATTCACCATATCGCCGACGACCGCCGACTCCGGCAACCCGTGCCGGGCGAGGCGGGCGTTGCAGAACGCCACCGCTTTTTCGTTGAGGTCGTTGCCGGCGATCGCGTGCCCCGCCTTGCCGAGCTTGACCATCAAACGACCGGTGCCGCAAGCCGGCTCGAACAGGCTGTGCGACCCGCCGTCGCCGTGCTTTTCGAAACAGGCGCAGAGGAAATGATATTCCGCCTTCCAATCGCTGCCGAAGACGAGATCGTAATATTTCGGGTGGTCGTACAGGTTCGCCCGCACCTCCTCCGGCGCCGGCTCCGCTTCGCCGTGATCGGGGGGGATGGGGACGAGGACGTCGTCGTCGGAGGCTTCGGGAGCTTCAGAGGCTGCGGGAGCTTCGGGGTCGGCGGGCATCGGCGGGGGCGTGCGAGTCGGTTAGGGTGTGCCGCAGGATAGCCGCTTCCCCTCTTGTCGCCCCCCGATGGCCGCTCCCCCGTCCAGGAACCCGCCGTTCTCCGCCCGCGCCCGCGGCATCGACGCCAGCGGGATCCGCAAGGTCTTCGACTTGGCGGCGCAGCTCAAAGACCCGATCAACCTGTCGATCGGCCAGCCGCACTATCCCGTGCCGGATGCAATCAAAGCGGCGACCGCCGCCGCGATCGCCGAGGACCGCAACGCCTATAGTCCCAGTCAGGGGATCGCCCCGCTGGTCGCCCGGTTGCAGGCGATGACCGAAGAAACGTATGGCCATTCGGACCGGCGGGCGTTCGTGACCAGCGGGACCAGCGGCGGACTCATGCTGGCGCTGGCGCGTTGGTCGACCCGGGGGACGAGGTCGTCTGCTTCGACCCGTACTTCGTGATGTATAAGCATCTGACGACGCTGTGCGGCGGCGTGTGCAAGTTCGTCGACGCCTATCCCGACTTTCGGATCGATCTCGATAAGGTCCGGGCCGCGATCGGGCCGAGGACGAAGGCGATTTTGTGCAATAGCCCGGCGAACCCGACCGGAGCGGTGATGACCGAGGAGGAGGCCCGCGGAATGGCGGCGATCAGTCGGGAGACCGGCGTGCCGTTGATCTCCGACGAGATCTATGAACTGTTCTGCCATGACAACGCGTTCGTCAGCCCGGCCCGGTTCGACGAGAACTGTCTGGTGGTCGGCGGGTTCTCCAAAACTTACGGCATGACGGGTTTGCGGGTCGGCTTCGCCCACGGCCCGGCGTCGTTGATCGAGCAGATGATTAAGTTGCAGCAATACACCTTCGTGTGCAGCCCCCAGCCGAGCCAATGGGGCGCCCTGGCGGCCCTGGACGTCGATATGAGCGCCCGCGCCGCGGAGTACCGCGGCAAACGCGATCTGCTGGCGGGATTGATTGGGGAGAACTTTGACGTCCGCGGGGCCGACGGGGCGTTCTATATGTTCGTCCCGGCGCCGTGGGGGACCGGCGCGAGTTCGTCGCCGCGTGTATTAAGGACGGTCTGCTGGTGATTCCCGGCAACGTCTTTAGCGAACGGGACACGCACTTCCGCATCAGCTACGCGGCGACCGACGACGTGATCCGCCGCGGCGCTGAGGTGTTGAACCGGCTGGCGGAGCGGGGACCGCGTTAGCCGCTGTCTAAATGTCACCCCGATAAATATCACCACGAAGCGTCAGCGAGGGCTTCCGCACCGCGGAGCGGCGCCCCGCCGGGCTGCGCCGACGCGCTCGCTGACGCTGCGGGTCGGTAAGATCAGGAACTTTAAACAGCGGCTACTTCGCCATCAACTGCGCCACGGCATAGAGGTCGTCGGCGAGGTCGTCGTACATGCGTTGGGTGGCGTCTTCCTCCGGGTTTCGCAGGATGGCGCTGGGGTGCCAGGTGGCGGTGGTGATCGGGGAATAATCCGTCTGGCGGATCTCGCCCCGCTGCTTGGTGATGCGAAAGTCCCGCCCCAGAATCGCCTGGGCGGCGGTGGCGCCGAGGCAGACGATCGCCTTGGGTTGAATCGCCGCGAACTCCGCCTCGATCCACGGTTTGCAGGCGGTGACCTCGCGGGCGCTGGGTTTGGCGTGGATGCGGCGGGAGCCTTGCAGGGTGTGTTTAAAGTGCTTGACGGCGTTCGTGATATAGACCTTCGAACGGTCGATGCCGGCGTCTTCGAGGGCGTCGTTCAACACCTGCCCGGCGGGGCCGACGAACGGTTCGCCGGTGCGGTCCTCGTTGTCGCCGGGCTGCTCGCCCACGAACACGATCTCCGCGTCCGCGGGGCCGCTGCCGAACACCGTTTGCGTGGCGTCCTTATAGAGGTCGCACCCCCGGCACGCTTCGGCGGCCTGCTCCAGTGCGGAAAGCTCCGTGCGGCGGGCGGGGTCTTCGGGGAGATATTCGGCGGCGGACATACGAAATCCTTCGGTGGTGGAGATCATCCGGCGCTCGCGGACGGCGGCGCTACGGATGAGGTCGGGGATGGCGCCGGCTTCGGGCAGCGTCGGCCAGTGACGGACGGGCAACTCGGCTTTCATCGCTTTGATCTTCAGCCGGGCCGGATTGAAGATGTGGCGATAGTAGGTGTCCCAAAGTTCCTCCGTCGGGTCCTCCTCCGGCGCCAGCGAGCGGGGCACGCCAGGGCCGAACGTGAGGTCGCGGGTGTCCCATTCGGCCGATTCCCGCGGCGTGAGAATTGCCCAGTGCATGGGGGCAAATCGGCGGACGAAGAACGGCGCCGCCGCCCGCACGATATGATGATCCGGCCGATGCCAAGCCACGAATCGCTCACCCGTCGGCGTGTTTGGTTCGTCGATCCGGCGGAACCGGACGAAGGCTTTCATCTTATGCACGTCCCGCCGCACCGCCTTGGCCCACTGCTGCGTGCGGACGACGTCCGGGTCGGCGGCGTCGCTCATCAGGTGCGGCTCCCCGTGGCTTAATCGCCAGAGGACCGCGTACAGCGTTTCCCACCGGGCCGGATCGCGGTGGCAGGCGGCGCCGCGGGCGAGCTGAAGGAAAGCCGGCGGCACGCTGAGCGGCGGGCTGTCGAGGGGTTGCGTCTCCCCCGCGACCGATTCCTCGTCGAACAGCCCCCCGCCCGCCTCGTCCCGGCGGGCGTCGGTCCAGCGGACCTCCGCTGGCCGCGCGCCGGCGGCGAGCAGACCGCGGGCGGTTTGGCGAAAATCCTCCCAGCGGTCGGCGGTCGCGTGACGCATCTCGGGGGGGCGGGGGATGTGGAACCGCGACCGTCGAGGAGCCGGCTCCCTGACCGTCGCGGTTCCAAGAGACGCCGGGATTGTACGCCCGAACACATCCTCGGCGAGTGAAGATTCGCCATCGAACTCGGTTCGCTCCCATGATGAACGACGGAGCAGAGTGCCGCTGCGCGGCGGACAGTATGGAATACCTGCACGCGGTCGCCGTGCTGGCGTGCGTCCGCAGCGGGCTGCGGTATCGCATTGAACGGTCGGAACTGAGCGAAGCGTTCTACGTGAGAATCTTCCGTCCGGCCGGCGACGGAGCGGCGGGCGACGGAGCGGCCGGCGACGGGGCGGCCGGCGACGGGGAACCGGGGCATTGGTGGGGGGTGCGGGTGGCGTCGCACCTGCCGGTGTACCGGTGCAGCCAGGACGACGCCCAGGTGCACGTGCCCCGCCGCGTCGCCGATCCGGACGAACTGCGGGACGCGGAACGGGCGCTGGTCGAGCACATTCGCAGCGGGGGACGGGTGGTCGCGGACCCGCACGAGGTGCGGGAGGCGTTGTTCGCCGCATTTCGGGACAAGCGGGACGGCACGGAGCGGGACGGACCGGCGGGCAGCCGGTGGCGGTGGCGGGAGCGCACGCTGCGCTGGCGGTTGCTCGCCGTCGACGACGCGCCCGCCGCGGAGGCGCCGGCCGATCTGCGGCGGGCGATCGCCCGGTTCGCCCCGCCGGACGCCCCCGCCGTGCGGCTGACCCCGCGGGAGCAGTCCGCGGTGCGTCACCGGCTCAACGCCCGGGCACGGTGGGCGTATGAAGAGGAGGCGGGCGACGGGCGTCAGCCCTCCTCACGTTCGGGCGGGTGCGACGACACGGCGGGCTGACGCCCGCCGCTCGCCAAGTCTCGCCTTGCTGGCGGGAATGTTCTATGCCCCGCGTTTCGTCCCCCCACGACCGGTCCGATGTCCGCCGTTTTCGCCCCGCTGCTGTTCGCCGCCGCCCTCGCCCCAAGCGACGGGGAGGGCGCGGGAGACGCCGCGATGAGGCGGGTCGCGTTTGAGGAGTTCACCCTGCGGGACCAATTCGGCGCGGAACATGCCGTGGGCGGGATCTCGGACGGGGTGACGGTGGTGGTCTACGGCGACCGAAAGGCCGCGGAGACGAGCCGAACCTTCGGGACGGCTTTGCACGTGCTGTTCCACCCGTCCGCGGCGGGCAAGCCGCCTGCGGAAGCCCGGCTCGCGCCCGTGCGGCCGATGCGGGGCCCGCAGATCACAGGCGGCCCGCCGGAGGCGAATTTTCCGCCTGTGCGGGTGGTCGCCGCGGCAAGCGCCGCCGGCGTCCCCGGGCCGATCAAGTCTGTCATCGCCTATCAACTGCGGCGGGCCGCCCCGGACACGCCGGTGCTGCTGGACTGGAACGGCGATCTGAAACAGCGGTTCGGCCTGACCGCCGGCGAGCCGAACGCGGTGATAATCGCCGCCGACGGGACCGGATACGCGATTGACGTCCGCGGCGCCGAGGCGTCGGGGCGGGTGGAATGCGTGGTGGAAGCCCTGCGGGTGAGGCTGCGGAGGAAGCATTGGCCCCGCCGTCGTCCGCCCTCGCCTCCGCGGTTAACTCCTTCACCCGCTCGATGAGGATCGCCTCCGTGCCCGTCTGAAACGGGCCGGGGTGCAGGTAGAAGACCATCGCCCCCGCCGCCTCGTAGCCGCCTTCGGCCAGCAGGCGGTCGGAGGGGACGTAGGCGAACATGTCGTTGGCGTACGCCGTCACCCAGACCGGCCCGCCGCCGGCCGACGGGGCGAGTTCCCGCTTGATCCGCAGGCCGTAGTCGACGACGACCTCCCCGCCGAGGAAGATCATCGTCAGATCGTCGCCGAACCGCCAGACCTGCACCGAGGCGGCGTACTCAGCCGGCGGCGGGCCGTCTTCCCGCCGGGCGAATTGAATGGCGGCGTACTGCCGCTCGAAGCGATCGCCGTCGTCCCGCATCCGCGCCAACGCCTCCGGCGGGTACGGATCGAACGGCAGCGGGGCCGTTCCGTAGGCGGCGGTCGGGGCGGTCGTCACCGGACGCATCGGCCGAGCCAGGACGGTCGCGACCTCCGCGGCGACCGCCTTCGCATGGGACAGGGCGTGTTCGGTCCGGCCGCGGGGGTGCGGGTTGGCGTCCGCCCCGGTCCCGATCGTGCACAGCGCAACGGCGCCGGGGTGAGCGGCTTCAATCTGGGCGCACGCCAGCCCGGGCCAGTCGCCGGTCACGCGATTGGTCCCGCCGGTGAGGGTCGTGGCGTGGCAGGCGTAGTTGAACAGTACGCCCCGCACGGCGCCGTCGGCGCCGGCGATTCGCAGCACGGGCAGCGTGTGATCGACCGGCGCGTCCGGCTGCACGCCGAAGCCGACCCACTTCCCGTTCCGCAAGCGCCGGCGGTTCACGGCGAACCCCACCTCGCCCGTTCCCGCCGTCAACCGGGCCGGTCGCAGGTCCGCGATCGCGGCGCCGACGGCTTGGAGCACGCCGTCCGCCACGGCTCGGGTGTGGGCGGCGGAGTGGGTGCGTTCGGCGTCCGTCAGCGGCGTGGCGAACAGGCTGGGGCCGCCGGTTTCCAAGTGCGGGGCGGAGTGCGTGTGCGTCACGCACAGGGCGAATCGCGCGCGCGGCACCCCGTGCGCCTCCGCGACCCGGGCGGCGATCTCCCGCCCAAATGCCGCCGGCAGCCCCATCGAATCCAGCGACGCCAGCACGAACGTCGGCCCGTTCGCCCCGGCGGGTTCCCCGGTCCCCCCGCCGGCCAGACCGCGGCTGCGGATCGCCACGGCCCGGGCGAACAGGGGCGAATCGATCCCCTCGAACGGCGCCCCCCGGTCCGCATATCCGGCGAGCCGCAGGGGGCGGGTCGGGGTGACGTCCGCCTTTCCGAACCCGGCGTCGAAGGCGGGCGGCGCTGCTTCCTCCGTCCCACCGGCCGGCGGGGCCGCTGCGGCGAGGGCCGGGAGCAGCGCGAGGGCGGCGAAGAACGACATGGCGGGGGACGGAACGGGCGACGGGGCGGCGGGGGAGACCGAAAGGGTAAGGTCGCGGGGTTCGTTCCGTCGCTCGCTCGCCGATCGCCCGCTCATGCTGATTCGTCTCCCGCTCGCTCTGCTGACGGCTTTGACACTCCTCCCCGCCGCTGCCTCCGCCGCTGACGAGGCCGTCCCGCAGCGGAGCGCCCGGCCGCCGAACGTCGTATTAATTCTCGCCGACGACCTCGGCTGGAGCGACACCACCCTGTACGGCACGACGAGCCTGTATCAAACGCCGAACGTCCAACGGCTCGCGCGACGCGGCCTGACCTTCACCCGGGCTTACGCCGCCAGCCCGCTGTGCTCGCCGACGCGGGCGGGGATTCTGACCGGGTTATCGCCGGCCCGGGTGGGGATCACGGCGCCGAATTGCCATCTGCCGCAAGTGATCTTGAAACCGTCGTCCCGGCCGATCGCCCCGCCGGGCGATAAAGCGACGGTCTGCGTCTCCGCGACCCGGCTGGATACGAACTCCCTGGCGCTCGCGAAGGTGTTGAAGTCGCAAGGATACGCGACCGGGCACTTCGGCAAATGGCACCTCGGACCGGAGCCGTATTCGCCGCTTGAGCACGGCTTCGACGTGGACGTGCCGCACTGGCCCGGCCCCGGCCCGGCCGGCAGCTTCGTGGCCCCGTGGAAGTTCCCGACCTTTAAATAGAACGCCCCGGGGGAGCATCTCGAAGACCGCATGGCGGAGGAGGCGTCGAAGTTTATCGAACGGCGCCGGGACGAACCGTTCTTCTTGAACTACTGGCAATTCAGCGTGCACGCCCCGTTCGACGCGAAACAAAGTCTGATTAATAAGTACCGCCCGCTGGTCGACCCGAAGGACCCGCCACGCAGTCCGACCTACGCCGCGATGGTGGAAAGTTTCGACGACGCGATCGGTACGCTGCTGGACACGCTGGACCGCCTGGAACTCGCGAACGACACGATTATTATCTTCACCAGCGACAACGGCGGGAATATGTACGACGAGGTGGACGGCGTTTCGCCCACCGACAACGCCCCCCTGCGGGGCGGCAAGGCGACGATGTACGAAGGCGGCGTCCGCGTCCCCTGGATCACCGTCTGGCCCGGCGTCACCGAGCCCGCCGCGACCAGCGACGCCCTCGTGCAGACCACCGACATCTTCCCGACGATCCTTGAGATGGCCGGCCTCGACGTGCCGGCCGGTCAAACGTTCGACGGCGTCAGCCTCGTGCCGGCCTTAAAAGGCGGGGCGCTGGAGCGGGACGCGATCTTCACCTATTTCCCGCACGCCGCCCCGGTCCCCGAATGGCTGCCCCCCAGCGCCAGCGTTCACTGGCGCCAGGAGGACGGCACGGAATGGAAGCTGATTCGCCTGTTCCACCAGGGCGGCGGTCCGCTGGGCGGTCCGCACGCCCTCGTGCTCTATAAACTCACGGACGACCCCGGCGAAACGACGAACCTGCTCGCCAAGCATCAGGTCCGGGCGGATCAATTGAACCGCAAACTCGGCGCCTGGCTGGCCGACAGCGGCGCCCCGCTGCCGCTCCGCAATCCGAACTTCGACCCGACGAAGTTTCAGCCCGAACTGATCGGCGCGTCGGCTCGCTCACGTCGAAGAAGTAACTCCGCGCCGCCGCTCGCACCCCCCGCCGGTGGGGGTGCGTCAGACAGGCGTACACTTCGGCTTGCGTTCTGTGTTCGTGTGAACACTAATGCTGCGAACCGCCCAAGGAGGTTCGCATGTCCGCCGCCCCGTCTCGTGTCGCCCCGTCTCGTGTCGATCCGTCCTGCATCGATCCGTCCGGTGTCGATCCATCGATTGCGCCGTCTCGAGTTCGTCCGCTGTTTATTCGTGGACATGAACTCGTTCTTCGCCTCCGCGGAGCAACACCTGCGGCCGGAGTTGCGGGGGCGGCCGGTCGGGGTGGCGCCGGTCTCCGCGGAGACGACCTGCTTCATCGCTGCCAGCGTGGAGGCGAAGCGGTTCGGCATTCGCACCGGCACGCCGGTGCACGAGGGCCGCCGCCGTTGCCCCGGCCTTCAAGTCGTGAAGGCTCGACCGCACGAGTACGTCCCGCTGCACCACCGGATTGTCGCCGCGGTGAACGACGTGGTGCCGGTGGACGCCGTGGAATCCATCGACGAGATGAATTGTCTCCTGACCGGCCCGCAGCGGCGCCTGGCGGTTGCGATTGATTTAGCCCACGACGTGAAGCGGGCGATCGCGACGCGGATCGGCCCGACGCTGCGGTGTTCGGTCGGGCTGGCGCCGAACCGGATGCTCGCCAAGACAGCCAGCGATCTACAGAAGCCGGACGGGTTGACGGCGCTGCCGCTCGGGCGGTTGCCGTGGGCGCTGTACGGGCTGGAATTGAGGGCCTTTCCGGGGATCGGCCCGCGAATGGAGCGACGACTGGAGCGACACGGCATCACCACGGTCGCCCAACTGTGCGCCCAGCCGCCGGAGATGTTGGAAACGGTTTGGGGCGGGATCGTCGGCCGTCGCTGGTGGCATTGGCTACGGGGGGACGAGGTGCGACTGCCGCCGACGAAAACGCGATCGCTGGGCCATTCGCACGTTCTCCCGCCGGCGTTGCGGACCGAGCAGGGAGCCTATGGCGTGCTGTGCCGACTGATCCATAAAGCCGCCGCCCGGTTGCGTCGGGGCGAGTATACCGCCCGTCGCATGGACGTCTGGATCGGCTATATCGGGCGCGCCGGCGCCTGGAAAGCGACGTTGGACGTCGGCTATTGCCGCGACACGCCCACGCTGTTGACCTCGCTGGCGGCGCTCTGGTCGCATTATCCGCAGCAGGGTGCGCCGTTGAAGGTCGCGGTGACGCTGCATCGTCTCGCCGCCGTCACGGAGACGCCCCGTTCGCTGTTTCACGAAGACCGTCGACGTGAACGGCTGTCGGTGACGATGGACGCCATCAACGCCCGGTTCGGGGTCGACGCCGTGTACTTCGCCTGTATGCACGCCGCCCGCCGCACCGCACCCATGCGCATCGCCTTCGGCCGGATTCCCGAGGCCGGGGAAGGAGCCGAAGACGCCTTCGCCGTCAATTATTCCGCCGATCCGGAGGTCGTGCGAAAAGGCGTCGAATTGGACACGACGCCTCGGATCCGCGTCGACCCACGCCAAAGGGCGAGCCCTTCACACCTCCCCCGTCAACGCCGAACCGGCCGCGTCGAATAACAGGCCCTGCGTCGGCTTCGGGGCGAAACGTTCCCGCAGCGATTCGCTATCCAAAAACTTGCCCCCGCCCGGATCGGCGGTGACGAGAAACGGCCGGGCCTTTTTCAGCGGGACCCGCAATCGCTTGAGATCCGCGAGCCGCAGCGCCCGAAACCGACGGATTTTTAGAACGCGTTCCACGCTCCGCACGCCCAGACCCGGGACGCGGAGCAACATCTCCTTCGGCGCCTGATTAACGTCGACCGGAAACAGCCCACGGTGCCGCAACGCCCACGCGGTTTTCGGATCGAGTTCCAGATCGAGGTCCGGGGCGTCGTCCGGCGTGATCTCCTCCGCCTTGAAGCCGTAGAACCGCAGCAGCCAGTCGGCTTGATAAAGCCGGTGCTCCCGCACCAGCGGCGGCGATTGGCTTGGCAACCGGGCGTCCGCGTGGGGGATCGGGCTGTAGGCGGAGTAATACACCCGCCGCAGATCGTGCCGTTTGTACAGCCGGGTGGAGGTGGCGAGGATATCGCGGTCCGGCGTGTCGGTCGCCCCGACGATCATCTGCGTGCTCTGCCCGGCGGGGGCGAACGGGGCGGCTTTAAACCCCCGCTTGCGATCCGCTTTGTTCGCGTCGCGGCGGATCCTAACCTCCGCCATCGCCGCCTCGATCTGCGGCGTCCGCTTTTCCGGGGCGAGCTTTTTCATGTCGACCTCGGTCGGCAGCTCGACGTTGATGCTCAACCGATCTGCATAGAGCCCCGCCTGTTCGATCAGCTCGTCGGAGCATTCCGGGATCGTCTTGAGGTGAATATATCCGCGAAAGTGATGGTCCTCCCGCAGCCGGCGGGCGACCTCCACCAGTTCGCCCATCGTATCGTCCGGGGAGCCGATGATCCCGCTGGAAAGAAACAGTCCCTCGATGTAGTTTCGCTTGTAGAACTCCAATGCGAGGGAGACGACCTCGTCGATCTTGAACCGCGCCCGTCGCACGTCCGAGGTGATCCGGTTCACGCAGTACTGACAGTCGTAGATGCAATAATTCGTCAGCAGGATCTTGAGCAGCGACACGCACCGCCCGTCCGGCGTATAGCTGTGGCAAATGCCCATCCCCTCGGTCGAACCGATGCCCGGATCGCTGGTCGACTTGCGGTCCCGGGCGCCCTTCGCCCCGCTGGATGCGCAACTGGCGTCATACTTGGCGGCGTCCGCGAGGATCGCTAGCTTCCCCCGCACGTCGAGCGGCCCCTTCGCCTGCAACGCCGGCGTGGGATGTGGTTGGGCAGCGTTCACCGCTCCGTTCGTCAGAACCGGGAGCGACAGCGACGGGGAAGACGCGACCATGCGGGGCGGGGACTTGACGCGGCGGGCGGGTGGACGACTGTACCCACCCCCGACCGCCGGGCCGACCCCGCTTTCACGCCCGAACCGCCGCGATCGTGCGAGTTTCCGGTGAAACGACCGGTCGTCCGGCGGGTTCCCCCTAAGGTTGCCCATGCCCGAATTGCTCACCCGGACCGACCGCGGTTTGTATTGCGAGGCGGGCGATTTCTACATCGACCCGTGGAAGCCGGTGGAGCGGGCCGTCGTCACCCACGCCCACGCCGACCACGCCCGCCGCGGGATGGGCGCCTACCTCACCACGCCGCAGGGCGAGCCGGTGCTGCGGCCCCGCATGGGCGAGGAGGCGAAGATCGATACGGCCGCCTACGGCGAGCCGGTGATGATGAACGGCGTGCGGGTCAGCTTGCACCCCGCCGGGCATATCCTCGGCAGCGCCCAGGTGCGGATCGAATCCCGCGGGGAGGTCTGGTGCGTGTCGGGAGATTATAAGCTCGGCGTGGATCGCACCTGCGAGACGTTCGAACCGGTGCAGTGCCACACCTTTATCACCGAGTCCACCTTCGGCCTGCCGGTGTATCGTTGGGCGCCGCAGGAGGAGATCTTCGCCCAATTGAACCAGTGGTGGGCGGCGAACCGGGCGGTTGGAAAAGTCAGCGTGCTATTCGCCTATTCCCTCGGCAAAGCGCAGCGATTGTTGGCCGGGGCGGACGCGAGTATCGGCCCGATTTATGGGCACGGGGCCGTGCAGGTTTGTAACGAAGGCTATCGACAGGCGGGGATCGAACTGCCCCCCTGCGAGTACGCCGGTCGGGGGGAGCGGGGGAAGGACTGGGACGGCGCCTTGGTCGTCGCTCCGCCCGGGGCCCGCGGGACGCCGTGGCTGCGTAAGTTTCGCAATTACAGCACCGCCTTCGCCAGCGGGTGGATGCTGGTCCGCGGGCAGCGCCGGCGGCGGAGCGTCGACCGCGGCTTCGTCATGAGCGACCATGCCGACTGGCCCGGCCTGCTGCAAACCGTCCAAGACACCGGCTGCGAACGCTGCTTTATCACCCATGGCAGCCGCCGGGTGATGGAGCAGTATTTGAACTGCGAAACCGACGTGGAGGCTCATCAATTGGAAACGTGGTTCGAGGGGGAGACGGACGACGGCAGCGCCGAAGCGGACGCGGAGAACGCTGATGCGGAGATGCTCGACGCGGCGGACGAGGGGGCCGGCAATGAATAGATTCACCGCCCTGTTCACCCGTCTCGACGAGACGAACAAGACGCTCGCCAAGCAGGCGGCGCTGGTCGAGTATTTTCGCGACGCCCCGCCCGGCGACGCCGCGTGGGCGGTTTATTTTCTCTCCGGACGCAAGCTGAAACGCTTGTTGTTGTCGCGGGAACTCCGCGGCTTGGGGCGCCGCGGAGGCGGGCGTGCCGGACTGGCTGTTCGAGGCGAGTTATGAAGTCGTCGGCGACCTCGCCGAGACGCTCGCCCTGCTACTGCCGCCCCCGACGGAGGCGAGCGACCTGCCGCTGAAAACCTTTGTCGAAGATCGGCTGCTCCCCCTCAAGAAGCTGGAGGAGGGCGAACGCCGGGCGGCGGTGGTGCAATTATGGCGGGAACTGGATCGCCCGCAGCGGTTCGTCGCCGGCAAATTGATGACCGGCAGCTTTCGCGTGGGGGTCTCGCAGCGGTCGGTGGTGAAGGCGCTGGCGACCGCCGGCGGCGTGCCGACCGAACTGGTCGCCCACCGGATGATGGGAACCTGGGAGCCGACGGCGGAGTTCTATACCTCGCTCACCCTGCCGGAAGAGGACGGGGAGATCGACGCGTCCCGCCCGTACCCCTTCTTCCTCGCCCACCCCACCGACGCCCCCGCCGACGATCTGGGCGAGGCGAGCGACTATTTCGCCGAATGGAAATGGGACGGCATCCGCAGCCAGGCGATCCGTCGGCAGGGGCAGAGTTTCGTCTGGAGCCGCGGCGAAGAACTGATTGGCGAGCGGTTCCCGGAGATCCTCGCGATCGCCGACGCCCTCCCGGACGGCACGGTACTGGACGGCGAAATTGTGATCGCCCGCGACGGCGAGGTGCAGAGCTTTGCGGAGCTGCAACGCCGGATCGGCCGCAAGACGGTCGGCAAGAAGCTGCTCAAAGGACTGCCCCGCTCACTTCGTGTTATTCGACGTGCTGGAAGCCGACGGCGAGGATCTTCGTAGCGCCGCCCTCAGCGAACGCCGGGCGACGCTCACGGCGATCGTGGACGGGTTGCGGGATCGTCAGGTGAACCTGTCGCCCTCGGACTTATTGGAGGGGGACGATTGGGAGACGTTCGCCGCCCACCGGGAGCACAGTCGTTCCATGCGAGCCGAGGGCTTGATGCTCAAACGCAAAGACGCCGCCTACGGCGTCGGCCGCGTGCGGGGGCCGTGGTGGAAGTGGAAGGTGGAGCCATACACCGTCGACGGCGTGATGCTCTACGCCCAACGCGGCCACGGCCGCCGGGCCAGTCTGTATACCGACTATACGTTCGGCGTGTGGGACGAGGTGGAGGGCGAACCAAAGCTCGTCCCTTTCGCCAAAGCCTATAGCGGTTTGACGGACAAAGAGATCGGCAGCGTGGACAAGTGGATTCGCCGCAACACCGTCAACAAGTTCGGCCCGGTCCGCGAGGTGAAGCACGAGCGGGTCTTTGAATTGGCCTTCGAGAACATTCAACAAAGCACCCGCCACAAAAGCGGCATCGCCGTGCGGTTCCCGCGCATCGTGCGGATTCGGGACGACAAAACGGCGGCGGAGGCGGACACGCTGGACACGGTCAAGGGGCTGGTGGAATGATGCCCGAGATCCGACCCGTCGTACGGTTCGTGGGAGCGATGCTCTGCATGAATTCAATCGTGGTCCTGTTGCTCGGAAGCTTTGTCACAGTCATGCCTGGGTCAGCGGCGGAGGCGGCGCTGCCGGTTGGAATGCTCCTCGCGGCACTCGCTCTGTTGGGCGGGATCGCCCTTCTGGTTTGGGCGTGGCGGTCGAACCGGGCGGGGGATCGATGACGCCGTACCAACCCGAAGCGTCAGCGAGGGCCGCGGCGCAGCCGCGGCGTGACGATCTACTTATGTCCCGGGCTGCGCCCGCGGCCCTCGCTGACGCTTCGGGTTAGTGGATTCTCCTCCCTCCAAAGCCGCCCGCACCCGTGCGACGCGGGCCGTTCGTGACTGGTTCGCCGCGACCAATCGCAAGCCGTTTCGCTTTCAAACGCAGACGTGGAAGGCGTATGCGGAGGGAAAATCCGGCCTGATCCACGCCACCACCGGCACCGGCAAAACGCTGGCGGCGTGGTTGGGGCCGGTGATCGACGGCCTCGCCCGCGGGGAGATTATCGACCCGGCCAAGGCGGGGGAGACCGAGACGAAACGCCGACGCCGGTCGCCGCCGTTGCGGGTGTTGTGGATCACTCCGCTGCGGGCGCTGGCGGGGGATACGGAGCATTCGCTGCGGGTGCCGCTGGACGCGCTGGGCCTGAATTGGTCGCTGGAAAGCCGCACCGGGGACACCGCCGCGAAGATTAAATCGCGGCAATCCAAACGCCTGCCGACGGCGCTGCTGACCACGCCGGAGAGCCTGTCGCTGGCGCTCGCCCGGGCAGACTGCGTGGAGCAGTTCGCCCGCCTCGACTGCGTGATCGTCGATGAATGGCATGAATTGTTGGGCTCCAAACGCGGCAGTCAAACGGAATTGTGCCTCGCCCGCCTGCGTCGCTGGCGGCCGTTTCTGAAGACGTGGGGGTTGAGCGCGACTCTCGGTAATATCGAGCAGGCCGCGGCGACGCTACTCGGGGCGGACGCGGAGATTCCGACGATCATCTCCGGCGGGCGCCGGAAGAAATACGCGGTCGATTCGATCCTGCCGCGGGTCGTCGAACGCTTCCCGTGGTCCGGGCATCTGGGGCTGAAACAACTCGATCAGGTGTTGCCGATCCTGGAGGGCGCCGCGTCCTCAATTCTGTTCACGAACACCCGCAGCCAGACGGAATTGTGGTATCAGGCGCTGCTCAAGGCCCGGCCGCAGTGGGCGGGACGGATCGCGTTGCACCATGGCTCGCTGGGCAAAGACAGCCGGCGGTGGGTCGAGGCAGGTCTGAAGAACGGCGAATTGAAGTGCGTGGTGAGCACGTCAAGTCTGGACCTTGGCGTGGACTTCGCCCCCGTCGAGCGGGTGTTGCAGGTCGGGCAGCCCGAAGGGCGTGGCGCGACTATTACAACGGGCCGGCCGCAGCGGGCACGCCCCGGGACAGACCAGCCGGGTGACCTGCGTGCCCACGCACGCGTTTGAACTCGTGGAGGTCTCCGCCGCCCGGGCGGCGATGGACGCCGGCCGCATCGAAGCCCGCACGCCGCCGCATAAACCGCTGGACGTGCTGATTCAACACGCGGTGACGATCGCCCTCGGCACCGGGTTCCGCCGTGACGAACTACTGCAAGAAATTCGCACCGCAAGCCGCTTCGCCGACGTGACGGACGCGGAGTGGGATTGGTGTCTCGACTTTATCACCCGCGGCGGGGAGGCGTTGCGAAACTACCCGGAATACAGCCGCGTCGCGTTGCGGGACGGCGAATATCGGGTGGAAGATAAAACCGTCGCCCGCCGGCACCGGATGAGCATCGGCACGATCGCCTCGGACGCCGCGGTCGCCGTGCGGTTTCTGAAGGGCGCCCGCCTCGGCACGGTGGAAGAACATTTCCTCAGCCGGCTCAAGCCGGGCGATAAGTTCCTGTTCGCGGGGCGGCCGTTGGAATTGGTCAAGGTGTTCGAGATGACCGCCTGGGTTCGCAAGGCGAAGGGGACCACGGGGGCGGTGCCGCGGTGGAGCGGCGGGCGAATGCCGCTGTCCAGCGAACTCGCCGCGGCGGTCCGCGAACGGCTGGAACAGGCCCGCGACGGCGTCTATCAGGGGCCGGAGATGAAGGCGGTTCGGCCGATCCTTGAACTGCAACGACGCTGGTCGCACCTGCCGGGGCGGGACGATTTATTAATCGAGCGCGTCAAAACCCGCGACGGCCATCACCTGTTCTTCTACCCCTTCGCCGGCCGTCAGGTGCACGAGGGGTTGGGGGCGTTATGGGCGCTGCGGCTGTCCCGAAGGGTCTCGCACCACGTTCGCCGTCGCGGTGAACGACTACGGCGTCGAATTATTATCACCCGTGCCGGCGCCGTTGGAGGAGGCGTTGCGGGAGTCTGCGGGAGACAATCTGCTATCCGCCGGAGCGACTGCGTGAGGATATCGCGGAGTCGCTCAACGCCGTCGAAATGGCGAAGCGGCAGTTTCGGGAGATCGCCCGCGTGGCCGGCCTCGTGTTCACCGGCTACCCCGGCGCCGGCAAAACCGCCAAACAGATGCAGGCCAGTCAGCGGCCTCTTATACGACGTGTTCCAGAACTATGACCCGGAGAATCTGCTGTTCCGCCAGGCGACCGAGGAGGTCCTCGATCGCCAATTGGACGCCGTGAAACTCGAAGAGACGTTGGTCCGCCTGAGCGCCGCGAAGGTGCTATTAACGGACTGCCGCCGACCGACGCCGCTGGCGTTCCCGCTGTTGGTGGACCGGTTGCGGGAGCGTGTCAGCAGCGAAAAGCTGGTCGACCGGGTGAAACGGATGACGCTGTCGCTGGAAGCGGCGGCGGACTGAGGGGGCTGTTACTCCGCCGCCGGGGCTTTTAAGTGTGCGTCGAAAAACGCCCGGACGGCGCCGCGGGTCTCGGCGCTGTGGAACTCCCTGGTGGCGTGGCCGGCGTTCGGGATCACGATCAACTTTGAGGAGACGCCGGCGTTGATCAGTGCCGCGTGCAGGCGTTCGCTCTGGTCCAGCGGGACGACTTTGTCCGCGGTGCCGTGGACGATCAGGAAGGGCGGGTCGTCCTTCGTGACGTACTCGACCGGGCTGGCCCGCTTCATCAGATCGGTCTTTTCCGCGAGCGGGCCGCCGAAGAGGCGATAGAGCGTCGAATCCGGCCGCGTCCCCCGTCCCCGCTGGCCGGGCGAGGCGGCGAACGCGGCAAAGTCGCTCGGCCCGTAATAATCGCAGACCGCCTGCACCCGGGCGGAGATCGCTTGGTTTTCTCCCACGTCGAACGTGGCCTCGTCCCCCGCGGCGCCGAGCAACGCGACGAGGTGCCCGCCGGCGCTGCCTCCCCAGGCGCCGAAGCGGTCCGGGTCCAGGCCGTATTCCTCCGCGTGGGCCCGCAGCCAGCGGACGGCGGCCCGGCAATCTTCGATCTGGGCGGGGAAGGGGGCGGCGTCGGTCAATCGGTAGCCGACGCTCGCCACGGCGTAGCCCTGCGTCACGAACCCGGCCCCCAGCGGCGAGCACCTCGCTTTGCTGCCGCCCCGCCACCCGCCGCCGTGCACCCAGATCACCAGCGGGAGCGGCGCCGCATCCGCCGCTTCCTCCGCGGTTCGCTCCGGCAGATACAGATCGAGTTTCTGCCGCTCATGGCCGTCCGGCACGTAGGCGAGATCCCGGTGGGCGACCACGCCGGGCGGCACCGGCTGAGCGCGGTTCTGGGCGGACGCCTGCATCGCCGTGACGGCGAGAGCGCAGGCGGCGAGCGGGGCGATGCCGAACGGCAGGGCGGGGCGGGGCATCATCGAGGTGGGTCGCGGGCGAGGGCGGGGCGGGAGCGGGCGGCAGGTGGCCCGCCGCGGCGCTCCTTCTACAACACCGCGGCTCCCGCATCGTTCCGCGCGTTCTCCCCCGAAGGTCCTCCCCGCATGGCCGCCGATCCGCTGTTCGTCCCCCTGTCCGTCGGCGATCTGTCGGTGAAGAACCGCGTGTGGATGGCGCCGCTGACGCGGTGTCGGGCTTTGCTGCCGGGGCATGTGCCGTGGGAACTCAACGCCGCGTACTACCGGGAACGGGCGACCGCGGGGCTGATTCTGTCCGAAGCCACCGAGATTGCCCCTGAGGGCCGCGGCTATCCCGGCGTGCCGGGCCTGTTCACCGACGACCAGGTCGCCGGATGGAAGAAGGTGACCGCGGCGGTGCACGAGAGCGGCGGGACGATCCTCTGTCAGTTGTGGCACGTCGGGCGGGCCTCCCACCCGGCGTTTCAACCCGGCGGCAAAGATCCCGTCGCCCCGTCGGCCATCGCCGCGGACGGCGAGGTGCACCTGCCGGACGGGTCGAAGGCGCCGTATCCCGTCCCCCGGGCGCTGGACGCCGCCGAACTCCCCGGCATCGTGGAGACCTATCGCACCGCCGCCCAGCACGCCAAAGCCGCGGGGTTCGACGGCGTCGAACTGCACGCGGCCAACGGCTATCTGATCGACGAGTTCCTGCGGAACGGAGCGAACCGACGCACGGACGACTACGGCGGGTCCGTGGCAAATCGCTGCCGGTTCCCGCTGATGGTGCTGGATGCGCTGGTCGACGTGTGGGGCGCCGGCCGCGTGGGGATCCGCGTCTCCCCGCTGGGCTCGTTCAACGACATGTCGGACTCCGACCCGCTGCCGCTCTACGAACATCTATTCGACGAGTTGAACGCCCGCGGCATCGCGTTCCTGGAGATCGTCGGGGGGATCCACGGGGACGAGATCGATCACGATTTGATGGCCGAGATCAACGCCGCGGGCCGGGAGCGGTTCGCTCGCACGCTGGTTCTCAACGGCGGCTACACCGGCGAGAGCGCCCGTGAGGCGATCGCCGGGGGACGCTGCGACGCGATCACCTTCGGCACGCCGTTCCTCGCCAACCCGGACCTCCCCCGGCGGCTCGCGGAGGGGGCGGAACTCAATGAATCCGATCCGAACACCTGGTACACCCGCGGGCCGGAGGGGTACGTCGATTACCCGTCGCTGGACGGCGGCCCGGTGCCGACGACGGGATAGGCACTGACTGCCGACCGTCAGTCAGTCAGTCAATCTGTCAGTCAGTCAGTCAGTCAGCCGCCGGGAACGGGCCGAGGGGCGAGGCGCCGGTGCGGGCCCACATCGTGTCGTCCTCCTCCGCGTCCGACTCCAGCGGGGCGAAGCGGTAGCTTTCGATCCAGTCGATCGCCACCCACTGCCCACGCTGCGTGTAGCGGGTGAGGGGGAACCGGTCGGCCGCGGCGAGGCGGTACTGGGTCGTCATCCCTTCCAGCCAGCGGTCGCGGGCGGCGAAGTCGAACGGGCTGACGCCGTCCCGGTAGATCACGCAGCGGAACCGCCCCGGCGGCGGACTGAACGGCCCGGGGTGGGGGGGCGAAGCGGGCGTCTGGATCGCCCGATTGCAGAGGAACATCGCGGACCACCGCAGTTCGGTCCAGGTGTCCTCGGAGAACGGCCCGTCGACCGTGCCGGTGACGAGCTTCACCGGGCCTTCCAGCGCCGCATCGTGGAAGAACCAGCGGGCGAAGGCCCGTTGGCGTTCGTCCGCGGGGTTCTTGCAGCCCTTCGCCACGTCGCGGAGCACGGAGGCCCCGCCGATCGCCGCGACGCCGCACAGCAGCACGGTCGCCACGCGTGGTTCCCACCACGGCGTGCGGCGGTGCAGCCGGGCGACTCGGGCCGACCACCACGCCCCGCCGGCGCCGGCCAGCAGGCAGATCGCCGGTCCGAGGTGCATGGAGAACTTCACATGCCCCCCGTACGGATAGCGGTGCAACGCCGCCGCGACGAGGTGCACCGCGAACGGCCCCAGCAACAGCGCCGGCAGGAACCAGTTTCGCGTCGTTCGCTGCGAAGCCGTTCGCCGTGAAGCCGTTTGCGGTTGCGGTACAGGGGAGGCGGGCGTTCGGTGCACGACGTTCAGGCCGCTGCGTCCCCCGCGGAACGCCCAGGGCAGCCCCGCGGCGACCAGCAGGGCGGTGAGGACGCTGGCGCCCCGCCCGCCGCCGACCGGCCAGGCGAACAGGTCGGAGGTGTGGGTCGTCAGCAGCCAACCGGGCAACTTCCACGGCTCCGACAGCGGCGGGAACGTGTGTCCCCAAGCCACCTGCATGAAGTCCAGATCGTTGCCGGCCTGCTCCTTGGCGGCGGTGAGCAGCAGCGCCCCGAACGCCCCCGCCGTGGCCAGGTTGAACGCGACCCAGGCGAGCGCCGCCCGCGTCCTCCACCCGCCGGCCCGCCGAGCCCACAACTCCGCCAGCACCGCGAGGCTCACGCCGCCGCAGACGAACGTCGCCGGGTAACTCACCCCCACCGCCAGCGGGGCGAACGCCGCCGCGGCCCACAGCCAGCGGGTGCGTCCCGTCCGCCGCCACTCGACCGCCCACCACAGCAGGATCACCGCGACCAACGCGTCCGAGGCGTACTGCTTCGCCTCCGCCGCATACCGCACGCCGGGGTAGGCGACCGCGAACAGCCCGACCGCCAGCGTCGCCGTGCGTCCCGGCGCCACCCGCGTCGCCAACCGGGCGAACAGCAACAGGCCGGCGATCGAACAGACGAACGGGATCAGCCGCAACGCCCATTCATGGAAGCCCAACAGCCTGACCGCGGCGAGTTCCGCGAACAAAAACAATGGCGGGGCGACCTGCCGATACTGAAGCGGCCCGGTCAGCCGTTCGAACGATGTGAGGCCGTCGTAGCCGGGGCCGAGGTAGTTCACGCACAGGAAGCACTCGTCCTCCCACAGCGGGAACTTCAACCCGTACCGCACGCACCGCGCCGCCAGTCCGACGACCACAAACGCCGCGATCCACCGCCCCCGCCGATCCGGCCGCAGGCGTTCCCAGACGGAGCCAAGTGAGAACCGTGATGACGCGGGGGACCGGCCAGCCGCCCGCGCGGCGGCTCCCGATGCTGTGACCTCCCCGTCGTCCGCGGAATCAGGCGGCGGAGCATGTGGGTCGTGCATCGGTCGGTCGTAGGATCGTCGGCGCCCGCCGGTCAATCCAGTCCGACGGGCCGCTTCCCCCAGGCGTCGTCTCCTCCCGCTCGTTGTTCATGGCCGGCG
>CAWDOB010000003.1:0-1862500 GCA_963803815.1 uncultured Planctomycetaceae bacterium | reverse complement strand
GAAGACGGCGGCAAGAAGATGTACTACCAGGGCTGGTTCACCTTCCCGCTGGGCCATTACGCGGAGCAGTTCGAGCGAAACACCGGCCTCGACTACGGCGACTGGTGGTACCCGCTGGAGCATTGGCAGGACCCGGCCGGCACGAACATCAATCTCGCCGGGCTGCGGACCGTGTCCCGCGAGATCCCCGCCGCGGTGGGCTTCGACCCGAAGGAACTGATTGCCGTCTCCGGCGAGCAGGTTCGGAAGTGCCGGACGACCGAGGGGAGCGGGTACGTCTGCTGGGGCGACCTGATCGAGCGTGCGGACGTAAACTTCGCCACCTTCGTCCCGCCCGGCAAGTACAGCCACGCCCACCCGTGGGGCAACGAATACTGGCGCCTGCACGAGTTCACCGGCGGCGTCGTCCGCGAGGTCGCCAGCCCCGGCGCCCCCGGCGCCACGCTGCACGAGTTAGAACTGACGTTCAACAGCACGGGGGGCGACCCGCAGCGGTTGTTCGTCGGCGGGGTGAACTTCGAGGCGCTGCCGACGCTGGAACTGGGCGACTATCCCAAGGGGCTGTACATGCCCATGGGCATCGGCGTGCCGCCGTTCTATCAGAGCTACACGGACCTCGTGGCCGCGCCCCCGGCCGAAAGCCCTTACTACAGCCTGATGCTGGACGGCGAGGACGGCTGGATCGACCACCACACGGTCGCGATCGACGGCCCGGTGATGCACCGCGACGCCGCCGACCCCGGCCTGATTCACCTCTATCTGCTCAGTTACGAACGCCACACGCTGGTGGCGCACTTCACGATCCGGCTGGGCGAGGCGAGCGGGGGGCGTGAGCCCTCCGTGTGAGGGGACGCGGGCGATTGGCACGGGGGGCTGACGCCCCACCGCTCGCCGACGTCGCTCACTCGAAGACCTGAATCTCCGTCAGTTTGGAGAACGAGTCGAACACGTACCCCTTGTTGCCGAAGCTGCGGAGGCGGACGTACCGCACCGGCTGCGGGGGAAACGTGTGCGTGACGGCCGGTTCGGGCTCCGTCGGGCGGTCCAGCCGCGTCCCGACCTGCTGGAACGTCTTGCCGTCGGCGGACGTTTCCACGACGTACTTCTCGAACGACCCGCTGATCGTGTAGGCGTGCACCACGATCCGCCGGACCGGCCGCACGCGGCCGAGGTCCACGGTGATCTCCACCGGCTCCGGGTCCGTCGGGTAGGCGAGATAGAAGCCGAGGTTATCGGTTCCCCCGTCGGTCAGGCGTTCGACGGAGAAGGGGCTGCCGGAGGGACGCGTCGAGGTCACCGGCTGGCCGAGGGCGAGGTTGGCGACGGGTTCGACCGCGGTGAAGTTCCGCCGGGCGCCGTGCCCGACCGGCGTCCCGCCCTGGAACAGCGCCGCCCGCACGGTGGCGGACTCCGAGAGCCGGAACGGCCCGCTGTAGCGCATCGAGGCCGCCGTCGGTTCGCTGCCGTCCAGCGTATAGCGCACGACGCCGTCGGCGTCGGTCGCGGAGGTCGTCAATCGGACCTGCGTCTCGCGGTGGAACACGCCGTCCGCCGGGACGGCGAGGCCGTCCGCCTCAATCGCGACGGGGTAGAACGCAGCTTGGCGGGCGGCCTCGGTCGCGGCGGCCCGGTTCGCGAACGCCTCATAATCACGGCTCCCGTCCGCGGTCTCCGGCGTCCCCCAGGCGACCTCGGCGAACGGGATCAGCCGCGGGACCATCATCGGCAGGAAGTTCTCCTCCCGGCCCTCCCACCACGGCAGGCAAAAGCCGATCAGGCGGTCGGACGGCTCCACGACGTCCGGGTTCGAGTAGGTCGGCACGCCCGGTTCGTAGTGTTTGAACCGCGTCTTGAGCAGCGTCTCGTAGAGATACTGCGGGGAGACCGCGGTAAAGTTAATCCGCGGGTAATGATCGATCACGTACAGCGGATCCCAGGAGGCGTTGACCACCCGATACCCGTCCGCCAGCATTTGGCCGGCGGGGTAATTAATCGTGTTCCAATTGATCTGAATCACGTCCCGGTGCACCCGATTCTCGCCCGTCCCGGGCCCGGGACCTTCCCACACGATCGTTTGCCGGTCCTGTGCGGCGAGGTACGCGTGCAGCGTGTTGATCAGAGCCCGCTGGGTTTGCACCGGCGCGCCGGACGCTTCGTCGCCGCCCACATGCACGTACGGGCTGGAGGAGAAGACCGCCGTGATCTCGTCCAGCAGGGTCTTGATCCCGGCCAGCGCCGTCGGACTGGCGGCGAGGTCCGCCTCCGTCTCCCCGAACGTCTCCGGATATTCGCGGCGGAGGATCGACGAATGCCCGGGCACCTCCAGCTCGGGGATCAGCGTCACCCCGCGGGCGACGGCGTAGGCCTCCAGCGCCACGAACTCCGCCCGCGTGATCTTCCCGTCCCACAGCTTCGGGAACGCTTCGGAGGGGAAGGCGAACCGCTGGTCGTCGGTGAGGTGCAGATGCAGGGAGTCGATCTTATAAAACCACAGCAGGTCGACGGTCTCTTTGAGGAGCGCCAGCCCGTGCGGGTTGCGGCCCATGTCGATCATCACGCTGCGGTAAGGCGACTGCGGGGCGTCGGCGATCTCGACCGGCGACAGCGGCCCCTCGCCCGCCGCGGCCAACAATTGCAGCCACGTCGCGGTGCCGTGGGCCAACCCCTTCACCGTCGACGCCCGCACCACGACCCGGCTCCCGGTCCCTTCCTCTAAGACCTTGAGGCGGTACTCCTCCGGGGCGAGCGACGGGTCTTTGATCGTCTGAACGAAGACGTCTCCCGCGTCGCGGGGGACCGACAGCGTCATCCGGCGACGCCCGCCGGTGAGTCGGTCGACAAGCGGGGCGACCACCTCCAAGTGCTTCACCCAAGCGGCGTCGGGCGTGGCGTCGGTCACGCCGGCGCCGGGCAGCGATCCGCCGCCGGTCGACGCCACGGACCGCGGGGCCGGTACCAACGGGGGCGGATCCGCCCCGGCGGCGGCGGCCGTCAATGCAGCCGTCAACGCGATCGGCAATGCGACCGTCAATGCCGTCGTCAGGACGATTCGTGGAAGGGGGCGGGTCATCGAATCGCTTGCGGGCGTGGTGGGGGCGGGTGCGGCGCGATGGTGACGCCGGCGCGGGGCGTTTTCGAGGGGCCCGGGAGCGAACCGGAGCAGGACGTGAAATCCCAACGATCTTTGGGAAATCGTTCGCCCGGGGTTCCGGGGATTCGCCCGGTTTGGGACCGTCCGCGTCCGCGGACCGTTTTCGGAGCGGCGCCGGATCGCCGGCCCCGCCCCCGGTTCTCGCCCCCGGTTCTCGCCCCGCCCCCGGCCTTTGCCCCGCCGTTCGCACCGCCGCCCGTGCCGTTCACGCCCACTCACGTCGCCGCGGTGTTGCCGGCGCTGCCCTGGTTGCGGCGGCGGTTCGGCGGGAACCGTAGCGTGCCGGTCTCGGCATTGGTGATCGGCAGCATGATCCCGGACGCCGGCGTGTTCCTGCCCCGGTTCGTCAGTTACAACGTCACCCACACCGTGGGGGGGCTGTTCACGCTCTGTTTGCCGCTGGGGATCGCAGCATTTTGCGCCTGGGAGTACTTCGTGAAGGCCCCGCTGATCGACCTCGCCCCCCGTTGGGTGCGGACGCGGGTGCGGGGGCGGGCGAACGACCCCGGCGGCACGCCGCGACCGCCGCTGACCCTGCGCACGCTGTTGTGGGCGGCCGGGCTGACGCTGGTCGGGGCGGCGAGCCACGTCTTCTGGGACTCCTTCACCCACATCGGTCGCTGGGGCGTGCGGGCGGTTCCGATCCTGGACGAGGTTTGGTTCACCCTGCCGGAGCGGCTTCCGCTGCGGGACCACGCCGTCCGCGGGTATCGGGCCGGACAGTACGGCAGCACCGTCTTCCTGCTGCCGGTCGTCGGGTTGGTCGGGCTGGGGCGACTCCGGCGGCGGGAGGCGAACGGCGATCCGTACACCGCGGTGCGACCGGCGTTCCAGATGGCGACGCTGACCGCGTTCGTGCTGCTCCCCGTGCTGGCGGCGGGCCGGGACGTGTGGCAGACCTGGGGCCGGGCGCCGCTGCGGACGGTCGCCGCCCGGGCGGTGATCGCCGCGGGCGTGGCGTTGCTGGTCGCGGTGGTGACGTACGCGATCGCCCACGCGGTGATCGCGAGAGGAACGACCCGTCACTGAAGCCCGCCTGCGGTTTCGCGGGCGCCGGCTGCTGGTCCGGCGCCCGCGAAACCGCAAGCGGGGGGTCGTAGGGGGGACGTCCCGCTCACGCCGCGGTGACGTTCACCCGGGCGGCGGCGTGGAGGTCGGCGAGGGTGCGGCGGTCGCCGAGCACGGCCCGGCGGTCGGCGGGGGTGAGGCGTTCCCAGCCCCGCGCGTCGTCCTCGCCCACCGCGGCGGCGATGCGGTCGCGGGCGGCGGCGGGCAGGGGGCGGTCGCCGTCGGTCGCCGTCAGCAGTTCGCTGTGCAGGGCGAAGAACGCCGGGTCCGTCAGCACCCGACCGAACAGCGGCTCGTCCTTCACCTCCCCGAATTGCCCGGCGGCGGGCGCCGCCAGCAGTTCCGTATGCCGACGCAGCACGCGGGGCGGGTCGAGCTCTTCGGGCGTCAACCACAGGCCCCAGCGACGGGCGCACAATCCGGCCGGGCGGCTGGCGAGCAGCACCGCCGTCGGTCCGGCGAGCAGCAGCCCGAGCGCCACCGGAGCCAGCCAGGGCAGGGAGTCCGGCGCCGCCAACGCCGCGGCGAGCGTCGCCAGCGCCCCGATCGCCGCCGCCGGCCAATGGTCCCGCACCGCCTGGGTCCAGGTGACCGTCCTTTCGTCCCGCGACTGGGCGGTCCAGGTCACCACCCGCCCGGCCAACGTGGTCAGCACGAACCGGCTGTGGAACAGCATCATCACCGGGGCCACCAAGGCGCTGAGCAGCGTTTCGCACACCACCCCGCCCGTCGCCCGCAGACCCCCGCCGTACTGGGCGAGGCTGCCGGAGCGGGCCGCGGCGATCAGGGCGTACAGCTTCGGCAGAATCAGCATTCCCATGCACAGCCCGAACAGCCCCAGCCCGACGACGCTCGGGTGAAATTGACCGACGCCCACCGCGACCTCTTCACTGCCGACCGCCGCCGCCAGCAGGGTGAGGACCAGGAACGCGAGCCACAGCGGGCTGGCGCGATAGCCCATCACGCCCATCGCGAGGTGCAGCTTGGACACCCCCGCCAACCCGCCGACGCAGCAGGCCTTGCGGGCGCCGGTTTCCCACAGCACGCGGCCGTGTTGCAGGTTGCCCTGGCACCACCGCTGATCCCGCTTCGCCCAGTCCAGCAGGGTCGTCGGGCATTCCTCATAGCTGCCGCCGAGGTCTTCGGCGAGTTGCACGCCCCACCCGGCCCGCCGCATCAGGGCGGCCTCGATGAAGTCGTGGCGACAGGATCTCTCCGCCCAGCGGCGCCGCCCCGGGCAGCACCGGCAGATCGCAGCAGGCCCGGAACGGTTCGACCCGCAGCACGGCGTTATGGCCCCAATAATTCCCGTCCGTACCCGCCCACATCGAGAAGCCCCGCAGGAACACCGGCGAATACAAGCGGGCCGCGAACTGCTGCCAGCGGGCCAGCACGCTCGTGCGGCCGACCGGCGAGGGCGGAACCTGGAGGATGCCGCAGGAGGGATCGGCGGCGATGCGGCGGGTCATCTCAACCAGCGTCGGCCCGGCCATCAGGCTGTCGGCGTCGAGGGTGACCATGAACTCGTAGTGCTCGCCCCAGCGCTCCACGAAGTCCGCGACGTTCCCGGCCTTGCGGGCGGTGTTCTCCGGCCGATGCCGATAGAAGACGCGTTCGTTCGGCGGCAGGGCGTCGGTCAGGTCCGCCCAGGCCCGCTCCTCGGCGAGCCACACGTCCGGGTCCGTGCTGTCGGACAGCAGAAAGAAGTCAAACCGGTCCGCCGCCCCGCCTTTGTCGGGGCAGGTGGCCCGCAGGGAGTCCAGCATCGCCCGCACCCCGGCGGTCACGCGGGTCGGGTCTTCATTATAAACGGGCACCAGCACCGCGGTGGGCGGCAGATCGGCGGGGTCGAAATCGTCCGGCAGCTCCGGGATGGTCGCGGGCGTCGGCCGTCGCAGCACGCTGACGAACCCCAGCGTGGCGGTCCAGAAGGAGAGCGCGATCCAGCCAAACAGCACGGCGAACAAGCCGACCAACGGCCAGCGGAGCAGCGCGGACACGTCCGGCAGCGTGCCGGCGAACGCCCAAGCGGCGGCGGCGGTCGCGGCGCCCGTGAGCAGCGCCAAACTCGCCCGCACCGCCATGCGGGAGGCGGGACGGCGGGGGGCCGAGGGCGGGGCGACGCCGGCCGATTCGGAGACGTGAGAAGACATAACGGGAGCGAAGGGGGAGCGGCGACGAGGCGGAGAAACCGCCGGCCGTCCTGGCCGCCGGGGGAGATAATGCACAATTGCAAAGCCGACGCGGGGCGGCGGTCGGGGTCTTGCCGACCGGCCGCTCACGAGTCTCTGTCCATCAATCCTTCAGTACCGATCGACAAGCAACGGCGATCGGAGACGCTTGCGGGGCGATCTTGAACGTCGCCCGGCGGTCCATCGGATTCGTCAGCCGCCGAAGCGTTGGGGCGTCATGGTGCGGCGACGCACGACGGGCACCGCGGCGGTGCGGCCGGCCGACAGGCGGGCGGCGAGGGCGGCGTGCGGCGGCGGGGTGGGGCCGCGGTCGTTCAATTCGGTCAGCCACCGGGACACGCCCAGCGCCGCGTGCCGCAGGGCGACGCGGGAGAGCGCCGCGGGCGTGGCGTGCGGACCGACCTCGCCGAACGCCGCGTCCAGGCAGGCCGCGGTCGCGGCGCCGGCGGAGCGGGAGTTCACCGGCAGCCCCACCTCGCCGAGGTAGCGGGCCACGGCGTCGCGGGCGGCGTCCAGCGCGGCCGGGTCCGCGAGCGACCCGTCAAACGGGTGCGGCGCGGCCGGGCGGGCGCCGCAGCGTCCCCCGCGGCGACGGTCGCCGGCGGGGGGCCGGCCGTTCGTTCGCGCTGGGCGGTTGGGTTTAGAGTCGCGGGGGGCATAAAAATCTCCAGGTCTCGGACAGGGGACCGGACGAACGTTCGTCCGGGGGAGCAGGGGCGTTGCGATTGGAAGTCGCGGGGTCAGGATCGTCGTTAGCCGCGGGCGGCTCGCCGGGATCGCCTGAAGATTTGGGGAAGATGGTGACCTCCACGGTCACGGGGCCGTCGCCGTCCGGTCTGACCGATAGCGTGACGCGCACCCTCCCGTCCGGCATCGGGGTTGTGGACGTGTCGCGATGGGGGCCGCCCCGGGTTGCAATCCGAAGGGTCGTCTCCTCCCCCGGGGGCACGCCGACGAAATCAACGGTCAGCCGGGTCGCGGCGGGATCTTCCGGATCGACAGCCCGCGTCCACGCGGCGGCCTTGGCGAGGGAGTGCTCCGGCGGATCGCCGGATAGGAACGTCAGCGTGTACGCCAGCGGATAGGGCTCGCCGACGGTCGGTTTGACGGCCGGCACCCACCAGGCGGCGATGTTGTCGAACCCTTCGAAGTCGGTCGGGTACTCCAGCAGCTCGACCGTTCCGCCGGCCCAGACGTTCGGCACGTCGTCCCAGTTCATCTCGCTCGACGCATTCAGACCGGCGGCCCCCGGGCCGGTCCCGAACGGGTCGAGCGGCAGCGGCGTGCACCACAGGCTGGGACGATCTTCGTAGCGGGTTTCCGGATCGGCGTACCGGGCCGGGTCGCGGTCCCGTTGGAGCAACCCGAACCCGCGGATCGAGCCGTACCCCGACCCGCTGACGGACGGATAACTCTGCTGGCCGAGCGCCCGATAGGTCCATTCGGCCGGGCCGTCGGGGCGGACGCTCTCCTCTTCTCCCGGCATGAACCAGCAGGCCGTCGGAGTCGTGCACCTCGGGGCGGGCGTCCTGTTTGAGGTTCTCGAACCCGTCGCCCCACAGGAACATGCTGCTCGCCGGGGCGATCGCGACCTTGGTGGGGACGTGTCGGAAAAATAGCGTGGCCCGCACCTCGCAGGTCGTGGGGGCGCCGGGGGTGACGTCGAAGCGGTACGCCCCGCTGACCGCGTGAGAATCGAGAATCGCCCAGACCCGGGCCGTCTTCGCGTCCACCTCCGGCCGTTGGAGCCAGAGGGCGCGGACGATCGGGAACTCCTCGACCCGCGGCGTGCCGATGTCGATCGCCAGCGCCCGACTGCTCAATCCGTACACCTGCCCATCGCTGATCCCGCGAAAGTAGCTGGCTCCGGCGAACGCGAAGAACTCCTGCAGGAACTCGCTGCTCGGCAGGGATCCCGAACAGCTTCATCCCGGCGTACTCCACGTCGGCGTCGACCGGCAGGCCGACCACGTCGCCGCGGTACTCAAACAGATTCCGATCGAACGCCAGCGTCACGACCTTCCCGTCCTGCACGGTGTTGATCTGCACCTTGTTCCGCAGGATATCCCCGCGGTGCATCAACTCCGCCTGGATGGGTGCATCGAGGTAGCGCCACAGCGACATCTCCGGCTTCCAGGCGATCTTTCGGTAGGCGTCGTAATCGAGGTCGATCAGTTCCTGCGGGACCGGCGGGTCCGGCACGAACGGCTTGGAAGCGAGGTGTGCGGCGAGAGCCGTCACCGCCCCTTCACGAAACGTCTGCCCGTGCGCCGTGCCGGGGAACCAGGGCACGAGGGCCGGCGGAGTGACGCTCGCGGGGGCCGGGTCCTGCCCCGCCGCAGCGGATGCAAGTCCCGTGAAAGCGAACGCCGCCAAGGCGACGGCGAACAGGGAGCGGGGGGAGGCGGTCGGCGACACAGCGGGACGTTGTGGGGGCGGGAAGGCTCGGGAGGGACTGCCCGCGGCGTGCCGGAACCCCAATGCAAACCCGGGACCGCAGCGGCCGCGGAACGGTTCCATTCACAGAACCCACACGCCACGGAGGACTTGGGGACGCAAAACCGCCCCCGACGGAGGCGTCGATCAGGGTCGCCCCGACGGAACTCGCTTGTGCGTGACTGTCGCCGGTGCAATCGGTCTCCAAAGCGACAATGTGGTCGCGCCTCGATCATGCCCCCTGCCTGCCGATTGGGCGCCCCATGCCCGCAAGCGTGGCATGAGGCCTGCCAGTTGCTGCCAAAGTCGGCAGGGACGCCGATTCGACGGGCGATTCCGCGGGCAGACCGTTAGCGGGTGGCGGCGTCGATCGCGGCCAGTGTCGCGTCGCACAGCCGATCCGTCAGTTCGACCGGCATTCCCACCGCCGGCATCAGCACCAGCGTGTCGCCCAGCGGACGGAGGATGACGCCCCGTTCGCCGCGCCGCAACCACCGCCCGATGCCCCGTGCGGCGTGCCGTGCGGGAACGGCGCGATGCGGCGTCCGCTCCGCGACCAGATCGATTCCCACCATCACCCCGCACCGACGGACGCCGGCGACGTGCGGGTGATCCGCCAACGGGGCGAGTCGTTCGCCCATCGCCTCGGACAACGCCCGGGCGTTGGCGGGGCAATCGTCGGCTTCGAACTTGGCGAGGCTGGCCAGCGCCGCGGCACAACCGAGGGCGTTGCCGGTGAAGGTGTGACCGTGGAAGAAGGTCCGCAGTTCGTGCGGCTCGCCGAGGAAGGCGTCGTAGATGCGGTCGTTCGTCAGCGTCGCCGCGACCGGCAGATAGCCGCCGGTCATTCCCTTCGCGGTGCAGAGGAAGTCGGGGACGACCTCTTCCGTCTCACAGGCCCACGTCCGCCCGGTCTTGCCGAAGCCGACGGCGACTTCGTCGGCGATCAACGGCACGTCGTGCTTGGAGCACAACTCGCGGATCGACCGCAGGTAGCCCGGGCGGGTGGACGAGGATCCCGCCGGCGCCCTGCACCCGCGGTTCCATCACCAGCGCCGCGACCCGCCCGGCGTGTTCGCCCAGCAGCCGATCGGTCTCCTGCAGCGCCCACCGCGGCAGCGAATCCGCATCCTGTCCAGCAGGGAGGAAATAGGGGAACCCCGGCGGCGCCGGGGAGGGAACCGCGGCGGTTTTGTAGAACAGTTCGCCGTACAGCGTGTGGAACAGCGAGATCCCGCCGACCGACGCCGTTCCCACCGTGTCGCCGTGGTAGGCGTGCGAGACCTTCAAGAACAGATCGCGTCGCTCCGGGTTCGCCTTCTGCCGGTGATATTGGAAGGCCATCTTGAGGGCGACCTCCACGCAGGTCGCCCCGCTGTCGCTGAAGAACACTTTTGAGAGCGGCTCGCCGCCCTCCGCGGCCGGGGCGATGCGGACGAGTTGCCGGGCGAGTTCGTCCGCCACGTCGCACCGCAGCCCGAGCAGCGTGGAGTGCGCGACCCTGTCCAGTTGGGCGCGGACGGCGTCGTCGATCTCCGGCACCCGGTGCCCGTGCACGTTGCACCACAGCGAGGAGACCCCGTCGAGATACCGTTTGCCGGCGCCGTCGATCAGTTCAAACCCGTCCGCCGCGGCGATCGACGGGGCGTCTTCCCCTTCAAACGCCCGCATGGGGGTAAACGGGTGCCAGAGGGGGGATCGGTCGTTCATGGTTCTTCCGCTGACCTCCAAAGGCCGTTTAGCGTCGCGAGCCGGTCGTCCTCGAAGAGTTCCCGCATCCCTTCGAGAGGCGAATCGATCAGCAGCCTATCCAAGCGTCCGCCCTGCGTTCGCAGGATGCCTTCGACATCCTTCCAGTCCTGCCCCCGCCCGGCAAAGACCTTCATGAGGACAGGATCCTCCGCCGAGCAGGTGCGGATGACTGTCTCCTCGACAAACTCGAAGTCACTTGCACGGGCAATCGTATCCTCCTCCATCGGGAAGCCGGCGAATCCCAGATCCAGTTGAACGCCGTTCGCTGCAAACAGCAAAAGCACTCGGTGCTCGACGGCAAATTCAACGGCGTCGTCGTATCTCGGACGAAAGGCGGCCAAGAATTGTTCCGCGATCTCTCGCTCCCGACCGAAACCGGTGAGCACGGAAAGGTCCGCGTCCTGCGTCACACGCGGCTCGCCCCAGCGAACGACGGCAAGTCCGCCGATCACGCAGTTCGGCCATCCGCGGTCGTCGCAGAACCGCTGCACCTCGACGGCGGCAGCGTAGACGTCGTTCATGGGTAGCGGCGTGCCATGAGCCGGTAGAACTCGACATAGCCGGGCGCCCGACGCGGCTTCGCATGGTCGGCCCCAGCCTGCATCAGGCGGTCGATCCGGTCCCGATTCCGCTCGATGGTCAGCGACGGCAGCGACGCCCGCTTCCGCTCCGCGAGGAGCGGGCCGGCCTTCGCCCATTGGGCCGCTAGTGCCGCATTCGTCCGCTCCCCGCTCACCCCAGCATCCCCCGCACGGTGTCGCGTTCGCTTTTCAGTTCGTCGACGCTCGCCTGGATCTTGGCTTGGGCGAACTCGTCGTGCTCCCAACCCTCCACCACCTCCCAGGTCGTGCCGTCGGTGCGGAGGGGCATGCTGCACATCAGCCCCTCGTCGATGCCGTATTGGCCGGTCGAACAGATCGCGGCGCTGAACACTTCGCCGGCCGGCGTGGGGCGGGTGATATCCTTGAGGGTGTCCAAAGCGGCGTTGGCGGCGCTGGCGGCGGAGGACGCCCCGCGGGCCTTGATGATCGCGGCGCCGCGCTGTTGGACGGTGGTGAGGAACTCGCCCCGCAGCCAGTCGTGGTCGGCGATCGCCTCGGTCACGGGCTTGCCGTTGATCGTGGCGTGGTCGAAGTCCGGGTACATCGTGGGGCTGTGATTGCCCCAGATGGCTAGCGAGTTCACGTCGCCCACGCCGACGCCGGCCTGCTGGGCGAGCTGACTCTTGGCCCGGTTCTGGTCGAGCCGGGTCATGGCGAACCAGTTCTCCCGCGGGATCCGCGGGGCGTGGCTCATCGCGATCAGGCAGTTCGTGTTGCAGGGGTTGCCGACGACGATCACCTTCACATTGTCCGCCGCCGCGGCGTCGATCGCCCGGCCGGTGGGGCCGAAGATCCCGCCGTTGACCTTGAGCAGGTCGGCCCGCTCCATGCCCTGTTTGCGGGGCACGCTGCCGACGCACATCACATAATCCGCGTCCCGGAAGCCGTCTTCGAGGTGGTCGCTGTCGGCGGTGGTCACGCCTTGCAGCGTGGGGAAGGCGCAGTCGTCCAGTTCCATCACGACCCCGCCCAGCGCGTCCATCGCGTGCGGCAGTTCGATCAGATTGAGGTGCACCGGCGTGTCCGGGCCGAACACCTCGCCGGAGGCCAGGCGGAACAGCAGGGCGTAGCCGATTTGGCCGGCCGCTCCGGTGACGGCGATGCGAACGGGCTTGGACATGACGGATGTTTCGAGCGGCGGGAACGCGGGCCGCTTCAGACTACCCGCCCGCCGCGCGGCTCCCAAGTCGTCGATGTCAGAACACCGTGTCAGAACACCGTCGCGGTCGCGTCGTCAATCTGCACCGTCGTCCCCGGCTCCGCCCACTTCCGTTTGATCATCGCGAGGGCCAGATCTCCCGCGGCGCTGGTGACGACGCCCACCCCCGCGTCGTCACAGGTCACCGGCGCGCCGCCCAGCGGCGACGGCGAATCGGGGGGGAGCTTGATTCCCCGCAGCAACTTGTTCACCCGGCCCAGCGCTCGCACCCGGGCGACCGGCTCCTGGCCGAGGTAACACCCCTTGGTGTAGCAGATCGCCCACGGGCGATCCGCTTCCATGCAGAGGTGCGCGTCCGGTCAGATCGACGCCGACCGCGGGCAGCTTCGCGGCGATGCGGGCGGCGTCGGTCAGCGGTTCGCCGGTCGGCTCCGACGGGAAGGTGAACGTGCCGGCCGTCAGCGGGTCGCCCGACGGCCAGCCGTCGGCCTCCGTCGTGAACGTGACGGGAGCGCCGGTTTGGTCGGCGAACGCCACGTCTTCCATCAGCGCGTACTTCGCCAGGTGGGCGATCAGCCCGGGGCCCTGACCGGGCGTGCCGACGAACTCCACGCCGGCCGGGTTCGTGTCCGGATCGCCCCGCAGCAGCCAGCCGTGACCGAGCACGCGGGCCTTCTCCGAGGTGAAGAACGCTTCGCAGCCGGGGGCGTTGGCGGCGAACGTCTTGAGCAGATCGTTCGTGCAGAAGCTCTGCAGGAACTTCGCGGCGTCCGCCCCGGTGACGGAGAGGCGGGTCCAGCCGGTCAAATCGAAAGTCGTCATGCCGACACGGTATCAGCCCGCCGCGCGAGCGTCGGCTGTGTTTCGTCGTCATTGGGAATCGCACGGCCGACGCTTCGCGTCAAACTGGTCCTCACCGCACCGGCGTGCCGCGGGGGTAGGTGAGGAGGCTCATCGCGTCCACGTCCAGCGTGCCGCGGCCTTTGACGGCGACGCGGATGATCATCTCGCGGGCGTCCGGCGGGACGGCGATGCGGCGGCCGCGTTCGTCCCAATCGAAGGTGCCGGCGAAGGGGCCGATGAAGCCGCCGGGCAGCTCGCGGCGGACGCTGTCGTAAAAGTAGATCGCCGCGCCCGCCGGCGGCCCGCCCGCACGGGGCGGGACCAGTCCCTCGCCGCGGACCTTCATCGCCAGCCCCACCGCCCCGACCCGCCGTCCGTCGACCGGCAGGCCCTGCAAGATCTGGGCGAGGCGGTCCGGGTCTCGGGCGTCGATCCGCAGGAACCGCTTACCGTGCGGGGCCTCGCCGGGTTCGGCCGTCACCCCGCCGCGGAGGCTGTCGGCGAGGGGATCCGCGTCGGCGTCGGCGGCGTCGGCGGCGCCGTCCGGCATGATCTGCGTCTGGCGTTGGTAGTGCCAGCCGTCGGCGCGGCCGTCCTCGTTCTCGTCCGCTTCGAACGAGCCGTTCGCCACCCGCGGCCGCAACCCGTCCGGCTGCACCTCGCGGGCGTCCTCGCTGCGGCCGGTCATCGGGACGAAAAAGGTGGGAACCAGTTTCTCAGCCGTCAGTTCGCCGTCCCGCTTGGTGAAGAGGTGAAAGGTCTGCTGGAACCGTTCGCCCAGCGGAATCAGCAGTTTGCCGCCCTCGGCGAGCTGGGCGACCAGCGGTCGCGGCACCCGTTCCGGCGAACAGGTCACGATGATTCGGTCGAACGGGCCGTGCTCCGGCCAGCCGAGGTAGCCGTCGCCGACCTTCGTGCGAACGGTGTCGTAGCCCAGTTCCGCCAGCCGTTTCGCCGCCGACCTACCCAGCGGTTTGACGATTTCGATCGAACTCACCTCCGCCCCCATCGCCCCCAGCACCGCGGCCTGATACCCGCTGCCGGTGCCGATTTCGAGCACCTTCATGCCCGGCTTCACGTCCAGCGTTTGGGTCATGTAGCCGACGATGAACGGCGGGCTGATCGTCTGCCCGTGGCCGATCGGCAGGGCCGCGTCGGCGTAGGCCCGGCGGTGATCTTTAGACCGCACGAACCTGTGCCGCGGGACGGTGCGGAGGGCGTCCAGCACGCGTTCGTCCGTGACGCCCTCCGTCGACCAAGGCCCGCTCCACCATGGCGGCCCGCTCCTCCGCCCGGTCGTCGTCCGCGGCCGGAATCGCCGTCGGCATGACCCCGAGGGCCGCGGCGGCGACCACGACGACGAGCAGCAAGGCGGCGGGGCGGGGCGGGGCGGTCATCGGGCGTCTTCCCAAAGCAGAACCGGTGCGGCGTGCCGTCGCGGCGACCAGGCTGTGGCAACCAAAAGGTCGGAGCGACGACCGCATCGTAACGACGACGGCGGAGCGCGGGGACGCCGGTTTCCTCACGCCTCGCCCAACACCCCGGCCTCGTCCCCCAACTCCGGCAGCGGGCCGAGTTCGGTCAGATCGCCGCCGATCTCGACCTCCGCGACCTCCTCCAGGCGGAAGGTGCGGCCGTTCAGCACGATCTCCACATCCTCCAGCGCCGGGGTCTCCTCGTCGTCCGGGGCCTCCTCCAACAGGTCCAGCGACCGGCCGAGGGCCCACTCGAACTCGTCCTCGGTCACCTGCAACTCGTCCAGCACGGCGGGGCGGGGGGTGATGAGGACCTCGACCTCGCCGTCCGGTTCGCCGCTGACCGTCCCGTCAGCATCCGCTCTGCCCGCTCCGGATTTGAGAAGCGGATCGTTCCCGGAGAGTTCGTTCGGGGTCGCCCCCGTCTGCTGCGGGGGAGCGTCCCCGTGCTTCGGGTTTCCGAACCGGGGGGCGGGGGAGGGGGCGTCAGGCATCACAGACGGACAGGAATCGAGCGGAAGTGTGAATCTTTCAGACCTGTCAGATGGCAGATCCTGATCATTGGAGCTATGACTGCATCGTTCGTGCCAACGGCCGGAGTTTATGTGTGCCCGGGGTGAATCTTCGGTCGCTCGTACGGTTGTTCAGGTGTGGGCCAGTCCCTTCCGCGTGTTGGAGGAGGTGTGCCGTGTTGATTGCTTCCCTGCTAACCCCCGCCCTGCTGGTCCCCGTTCTCCCCGGCTGGTGCGGGGATCCTCCGGCGAGCGGGTTCGTCTCTGTCGAAGCGTCGCTCCATGTTGGGGCGGACCGCCCCGCGGCGGGGCGTGTTCCCGGGGAGATCATCGTGTCGGAACTCGTGGCGTCGGAACTCGTGGCGTCGGAACTCGTGGCGCCGGAACTCGTCGTGACGGATCGCGAAGGTCCGATCTATGATGCGAGCCCCGCCGCCGCCGTCGCCGCCCCGGATTCTGCGGCCCGCCCTTTGCTGGCGGGCGCGGAACCGCCCGCGGGCGATACGATGGTCGGCCCCGTTCCCTCCGCCGAAGGCGACGACGCCGTGCCCGCCGCCCCGCTTGATACGCTCGCCCCCCTCCGCCCGGGGCTTTCCGACCAGGAGTACTACGAGGCGTTGGTGGACCTCGTGCTGCCGAACGGGCTCGTGCTGGACCGCAACAGCGACCGGCGGACCGTCTCCAGCGCCGCGACCGGGCTGGTGGGGTACGCCCTGGCGGTGCTGGCGGACCGGGGCGTCGCGATGCGGGAAGCCGTGTCCGCCCATCTGCGGCGGGGCTTCGAAACGACCCGGGCCGCCAATCCGACCGCGAACCGCGGTTGGTTGGCCCACTTCACCGACGCCGACGGCACCCCCAAGCGGCACAGCGAGGTGTCCACCATCGACACCGCGTTGTTCTACGCGGGCCTGCTCGAAGCGGCGGAGACGTTGGATCTGGCGGATCTCGAACCGGACGTGCGGTCCGCGGTGGACGCGGTGGACGTGGCGTGGCTGAGCCGCGACGGCGTGTTCCTGCACGGCCTCGAATGGCCCGCAGAGCCCGGCGGCGCCGAGCCGCGGATCATCCCGTACACCTGGAACGACACCAGCGAGGGGGCGATCCTGTACCGCCTGTTCGGCCTGCCGTTCCGCCCGTCGACGCACCGCACGGACCTGCCGCTGTTCACGTATTTCTACCCGCTGGTCCTCTGGCCCGAGTGGGACGAAACCGGCAGCGGCCGCACCGGCGGCGTCGCCTGGACCCCGGCCGGCGCCGACGGGACCGCCGCACCCCCCACGGCGCCGTACCGGTACGCCGGCCCGGACTACCGCCGTCTGCTGGCCGCGGCGCTGGCCTGGCAGCATCGCACGCTGGGGCACGCCGGCGTCACCGCCGCGGACGGCCCCGGCGGGTACACCGCGTTCCGGCCGACGCTGGTGAGCCCGCTGATGCTCTCCAGCCTCGCCCCGCGGTTCGCCGAGGCCGCCGACACCCTGCGGACGCACGACCTCGACGCCACCCTGCCGGCGTACGATCTCGACGCCGGCTGGGACGCCCCGGACCGGCTGGCGATCGACTACGCCAGCTACTTCCTGCTGCGGGCCGCGGTGATCGAACCGGGTCACATCCCGATCGAAGCCACCGGCGCCGGCCCCGCCGCCCCGTCCCTGCTCGCCGAGGTGGAGTGACTCCCGGCCCGTCCGCCGCGACCGTGGGGAACGATCCGCCCCCCGGTGGCGGTTAAACGATCGGCTGCGGGGCGTTGTGCCGGGGCACGAACTGGCCGGGTCGGGCGGCGATGGCGGAGACGACCAATTCGCTCACCTCGGCGGGAAGAGCGGCGAGTTGCCGGGCGTGTTCGGCGGCCGCATCGCCGCCGCCGGCGGCGATCGCTTTTAAGGCGTACGAAGCCGCCGAAAGGCAGTGATCCGCCATGTGGGCGGTCGCTGCGGCGTGACCGGCGGCCCGGGCGGCGGTTTGGGCGGCACGTGTGGTCGCGCCTCTCGCGGCGGCGTGAGCCGCGACGGCGGACTGCCGATTCTCCCCGACCGATCCCGCGGTCGCCCAGGCCGACGGCGGAGACGGGAGGGTGGAGCGGTTTTGATCTCACCGTCGCGGGTGAACGCCCCGCCGACCCGCCGAACCCGTTAACAAGCTGTTTCAGAACCCCGGAGAAGACCAACCCGAAGCGTCAGCGAGGGCCGTCCGCCGATCGTCTCCGGTGTGAGGGACGCGGGCTGCGCCCGCGTCCCTCGCTGACGCTTCGGGTTGGTATTGAAATGGCTTTTAATCCGCGTCGGCGGCGGTGAGGCGGCGGAGTTTTTTCATCACCAAATCAAGCCACGCCTGCAATTCTTCCAGGCTGGCGGCGCTGAGGTCGTCCGGGCGGGTGAGGACGGCGTCGCCCTCTTCCAGTGCGATCGCTTCGGTTCGCACCGGGGCCTTACGGCGGCCGAACGGGTTGTGCGGAGCCGGGGCGGCGGGGCGCTCCGCGGGCTCGTCGTCATCATCCGGTTCCGGCGGGACGACGGTCAGGTCGGCCACCGGCACGCCGTCGCCGTAGCCGTCGACGAACGCCCACGCCCCGTCTTCGGAGAGGCCCTGCACCACGCCCTCGTGCTCGTCGGCTTCCTCCGGGTCGATCTCCTCCCCGTCGGCGTCCCCGCCGTCGAGCCAGCGGACGACGTCGCCCGTTTTCGGAACGGCCGGGGCGTCGGCGTCAAAGGCGGCGAGGTCCGGGCCGGCGGCGTGGGCGTCCTGCGAGCCGGCGCCGTCGGCGTCGGTGAGGGCGTTGCCGCGGAGCAGGCCGGCGTGCACCAGCGAGCCGCGAAAGTCGCCCAGGAAGCCCTCCACCTTGTCCGGCAGGAAGCCGCTGTCGGCGACCAACTCCGGCCCCAGCACGTCGTCCGGCGGCAGCACGCCGTGCGGACGATAGCGGGTGTAAACGTCCCGGTAGATCGTCGGCGACAGCGCCGCCGTTCGCAGGGCCGCGGCGTGGCGGGGGTGCGTGGGGGGGAAGTTCGCGAGGTCCACCGTCAGCTTCGCCGGCACGACCCGTCCGCTGCGTTCCTCGACCAACCCGAACTTCTTGAGGGCCGACAGCGTCATCCGGGCGGTGCCGTGGTTCTTGCTGTAGCCGATCAGCTTGGCGGCGCTGTCCGGCGACGCCCCGGCGGTGCCGACCCCCTCGTACAGCCGCGTCGCCCGTTGAATCGCGTCCGGCAGGCCGACGGAGGGATAGTTCGGGCTTCGCTGCCGGGGGGCGGCGTCGGTCGGGGGGCGCTTCGGCTTGGCCAAGGGGGAGGGCGCGGGTCGGACGGGGCGATGGACGGGCGCACATCGTACCCGCCGACGCCCCGCTGCCCAGCGTGAGGGAGTCACGGACTCTTTTGTAACGCCCGTTGACTCTTTCGGTCCGGGTGCGACTCCCCCCCCGTGTGCGGCTAGCGGTTCGCCGCCATGCAGGCGGCGACGATCTTCAGGTCCTCGTAACTGACGGCGCCGTCGAGGTGTTCGAAGGCGGGTTTGAGGCGTTGCAAGCCGCACGCCTCGAACGCCTCGCGAGCCCTGCGGGCGACGGCGGGGTCGATCCAGGTCGTCGGATCGTCGTGCTTCGTTTCGAGGATGTAGTCCTTCAAATAGCCGGCGGCGGTGCTTTCGGCGATTCGCAGTTCCCGGGCGGCGTCTTCGACGGTCATGCCGTCGCGGAACAGGGGGAACGCGGCGACGGCGTTGCGGCTGACCGCCCGGCCGGCGCCGAACATCCCCCCGCCGGCCGGCGCCGACCCGTCCGGCGTCACGTCCACCGTCAGGCCATGCTCCGTGCAGAACGCGCCGATTTCTTTCAGGAACCGCTCGCCGAAGTCCTCGAGCTTTTTCGGTCCCACGCCGACGCACAGGCTCAGCCCGTCGTCGGCGGTGGGGCGGCGGCGGGCCATATCTTTGAGGCTGGCGTCGTTAAAGACGATATACGCCGGCTTGGCGATCTCCCGAGCCACCTCCCCCCGCACCTCACGGAGCCGTTCGAACAACCCTTCGTCCACGCCCTCCCAGTCGTCCGCGGCGCTGCTGCGCCTGGGGCGTTCCGCGGCGACCTTCTTCGCCGGGGCGAGCAGCACCGGTTTCTTCTCGCCTTTTAATAGCTGCTGGCCGGAATCGGTGATTTGCAGCGTGGCGTACTCCCCCGCCTTGGCGAGAAAGCCTTGGCCGACGAGCTGTTCGATCCAATCCCGCACCGCTTTTTTCGGGATGTTCTTTGAGCAGACCGTAGGTGCTCAGGTCGTCGTGCCCTTTGGACAACACCGCTTCGCTTTTGGAACCGGTTAAGACCTCGGCGGTGTGGTTGCCGCCGAACCGCTGGTTCAATCGATACACGCAACTGACGATCTTCTGGCCGAGCAGCAGCGGGTCGTCGACCGTCTCCACCTCGCCCAGGCAGATGTCGCAGGCGCCGCAGTCGTCGGCGTCTAAATCCTGACCGAAGTATCGCACCAACGCTTTATGCCGGCACAGCGCCCCCTGGGCGTAGTCGTACAGGGCGTTGAGGGATTGCTCCGCGTTGGCCCGCGGTTCGGGGGGCAGTTCGTTGAGGGTGCTTTTCCAGAACCGATAGTCGCCGGCGCCGTGGAGTAGCAGGCATTCGCTGGCGAGCCCGTCGCGGCCGGCGCGGCCGGCTTCCTGTTGATAATGCTCGATCGATTTGGGCATCCCCGAATGAATGACGAATCGCACGTCCGGTTTATCGATGCCCATGCCGAACGCCACCGTGGCGACGACCACCTCCGCCTCGTCGGCGAGGAACCGGTCCTGGTTCGCGGCCCGGTCGTCCTTGGACATCCCCGCGTGATACGGCACGGCCCTCACGCCGAGTTTATTGAGCGTCGCGGCGGTTTCGTCCACCTTCTTGCGAGAGATGCAATAGACGATGCCGCTCTCGCCGTCGTGCCGCTTTAACACCGCACGGATCTGACCGAGCGAATCCGCCGACGGGCGGGCGCGGAACGTGAGGTTCGGGCGGTCGAAACTGCCGACGAGATACGACGGGTCGTCGAGGTTTAATTGCACCGCGACGTCCTCCCGCACCTTCTGGCCGGCGGTGGCGGTGTAGCCGTGGACCACGGAGCCCACGAAGCGCTCCCGGAGCGCCCCGAGCTGACGATACTCCGGCCGAAAGTCGTGCCCCCACTGGCTGACGCAGTGCGCCTCGTCGATCGCGATCAGGCTGACCTCCAGTTCGCCCAGGAAGTCCAGCATCCGATCGGTGACGAGCGTCTCCGGGGCGGCGTAGAGGCAGGCGAGTTCTCTATCCCGCAAGCGGCGGGCGGTTTCGATCTTCTGGGCGGGCGGGACGGTGCTGTTGACGAACGCCGCGGGCACGCCGATGGCGGTGAGGGCGTCGACCTGGTCCTTCATCAAGGCGATCAGCGGGCTGACGACGATCGCGACGGCCCCGGTCCGCCGGTGCAGCACCGCGGCGGGGGCCTGATAGCAGAGGCTTTTGCCGCCGCCGGTGGGCAGGACGACGACGCTGTCCCGGCCGGCGAGCCCGCACAGCATCGCCTCTTTTTGCAGGGGCCGGAAGCTGTCGTAGCCCCAGAAATCGCGGAGGGCGGCCCGCAGATCGTCCTCGTTGTCGTCGTCGCCCCCGCTCGGGCGCTGGTCCGTGGGGGGCGTGTCCGTCGGTTCAGCGGTCATAGCGGGATTGTGGGGCGGGGGCGGCGGCGGCTCAACCCGCCGATCACCCCGCCCCGTCGACGCCCTTCAGCAGGGACTCGTCGGCGGAGTCGCCGTCCCCCTTCGGCAGCACGCTGAACGTCCCGCCCGGTTCGAGGATCACCGCGCCGACCGACTCCCAGCCGCTCATCCCCGCGGAGCGGACGGCGCCGCGGACCTCCCCCTCGGTGACGCGCTCCCGCTTCAGGGCGTCGGTGCAAAAGGCCCCGTCGTGGTACAGCAGCACGGGCTGGGAGAAGACGGTGGAGCGGAACCGATCGCTGCGCACCGCCAGCCAGTTCACCGTGTATTGCAGTCCCAGCAGCGTGGCGACGGCGGCGGCGCCCTCCACCAGCGAGGTGCCCGACCCCAACGCGACGCTGCCGACAATCGCCCCCTGGGCGACCGTCACGATCCAGTCGAAGTTGTTCATCTGCCCCGCCGCCCGCGTGCCGGCGAGGCGGAACAGCAGGGCGACGATCAGAAACGCCGCCGCCGACAGCGCCACGACCTTCAGCACGTCCCCCGGCGGGGCCCACAGCCAATCGCCGGTCGCCGCGGAACCGGGGTCGCCGGGGGTGTAGGACTGCGGGTCGGGCATCGGGGACGTCGGATTGGAGATTGGGGATGTCGGAGGAGCGCGTCATCGAACGATGCCGCGGGGGTTCAACCGATGCAGCGGGAACTGCCGACCCTCACGCCTCCATCCCACATCCGCGATCCCCCAGCCGCAATCCTGCCTCATCCCGGCATCCCGCCGTCGCGGTCGGGGGCGGCGTAGCGGACGGGGCGCATCAGGTCCGGGCTGTCGTTGCCGCGGCCGGACAGCACGGTGAGGGCGCCGTCGGGCTCCAGCACGACGGAGGAGACCTCCGCTAGGTCCTTCACCCCCGCGGCCGCGCACGGCGCGAGAGGATCTCGTCCCGGGTGACGCGCTCCGTCTTCAGCCGTCGATCCAGAAACTCCCCCGCGTGAAACAGCAGGGCGGGGGAGGCGGTGACGGTGTGATAGAACCGCGGGAACAGCACGCTGAGCTTCGTCAGGATCCACTGCAGCGCGAACAGCACCACGAACGCCGTGACGCCCTGGGCGACGGTGACGCTGTCCGAGACGACCGTGGAGGCGAACACGCTGCCGCTGGCGACGGAGATGATCCAATCGAAGTTGTTCATCTTGGAGGTCGTTCGCGTGCCGTGCAGCCGACTGAACGCCAGCACGACCACGTACAGCACGACCCCGCTGACGGCCACGCGAAACAGCACGGCCCAATCTTTGAACAGGGCCTTGGGCACGAAGTCGTGGAGGAGGTCGTCCATGGCGGAGGTCACCCTGAGCCGGACGCGGGCGGGCGGCCTGGGGGAATCCCCGCTCCGCGGCGCGGTCGATCACCGGGCGTCGCCGTCGGGCGTATCGCCGCGGGCGTAGCGGCGGGTGAACGCCGCGGCGGTGGCCCCGTGGGCGAGCACGCTGGCCGTCACCGCCAGCGTGACCGCCGGCCACAGGGCGGGCAGCTCGTCGTGGTACTCCGCCGCATAGTACAGCGCCGCGGCGCCGATCGGGCCGAACCAGCCGGCGAACCGCCAGTCGCGACGCGCCGGCAGGTCCGGCAGCGCAGCGGGCAGGAACCGACCGGTCAGCCAGAGCCACGGCGGGCGGCGGACCAGCAGCAGCGCCGCGGCGAACGCCGGCCCCCGCCAACCCAGGTCCGCCCATTCACCCCAGGGCAGCACGGCTCCCAGCAGCCCGAACAGGGGCAGGAGGAAGAACTCGTTGACGGCGTCCTGCACGTCGCCCTCCTCCCGCCGCTGGGCCGCCGGCAGGTTCCAAGCCAAGGCCAGCCCCGCGGCGAACACCGTCAGCGGCCCGCTCAGGCCCAGCAGCCCCGCCGCCCCCAGCGCCGCCAGCGTCAGGGCCAGGGCGAACGCCAGCAGGCCGGTCTCGTCGAGGTCGTGGGCCTTCTCCGAGCGGTTCACGACCCACGCCGCCGCCAGCCCGCCCGCCGCCCCCAACACGGCGGCGCCGCCGGCCTCCCACAGCACGGACGCCACGAACCAGTCGCCCCACCCGCCCCAGTTCATGGCGGAACCGGCGCCCTGCGAGCCGGCCGCCCCCGCCGCGGCGAGGGCGACCAGCGGCACGGCGAGGCCGTCGTTCGCCCCGCTTTCCGTGCTCAACGCGTGCCGCAACCGGCCCGGCAGGCGCTTCGTGGCGAAGTCGCCGGAGACGATCGCCGAGGCCAGCACCGGGTCGGTCGGCACGACCGCGGCCCCGATCAGCGCCGCCTCCCAACCGTCCCGTCCCAGCAGGAGCCACGCGCAAGCCGTCGATGCCGCCCACATCGCCAGCATCCCCGGCCCCAGCAGCGTGCCGACGGTGACGAGATGCGGCCGCCCCAGCACGGTCTCCCGCGGCAACCGCAACGCCACGCCCGTCAGCCCGATCGCCAGCGTCAGCAACGCCACCGGCCCCATCCAATCCGCCGGCTCCCCCCAATCTGCCGGCCGCAGCCAGCCCAGCCCCGCCGGCCCCACGGCGACGCCCAGCAGCATCGCCAACAGCGGCCCGCTGAGGCCCCGCGTCCGCGTGATCCGTCTGTGAAACGCCGCGATCCCCAACACCGCCGCCCCGCCCAACAGCAGGGCGAGGTCCAGATCGAACACGGCCGCGGGAGATTCGAGGCCGGACGGGCCGGCGACGGACGAAGCTGGCGCGGACGGGGCGGCGAATCTCATCGCCGCATTTCACGCCCTGTTTTCAGGTCTCGCAACCGGCCCGTCCGGATCCGCCCCGACGGCCGCACGGAGCCGTCGCACCGCCGCGGACCGCGGCGGCGTCGGCGGCCGACCGGGCACGGTCAGGCCGGTCGCCTCGCGGATCAGGCGTTCCAACTGCACGGCGTCCAGCGGCAGATCGTCCGGCACGAGGCGGATCGCCCCACCGGAGCGCCGGGTGACGTGCAGTTCGTTCCGGTCGATGCAAAGTTGAAACGGGCGTCGCTCCGCCTCGCCGCGGGACCACAGCCGCGCCACGTCCGCGACGGCGATGCGATGGATCGTGTCCCAGTCGAATGGGTTCTCGCCCCGGTCTCGTAGAACGAAGCGGTCCGGCCACACCTCCACAACGGGCACGGCCGACCGCCACCGCCGCACCGCCCACACCAATACGGCCGCCCCCACGAGTCCCTGAAACAGGAACGCCCACCCGAGCGCCGGCGGCGTCCCCGGCGGCAGCCGCCCGCCGCGGGCCGCGATTTCCCAGAGCAGCAGCGCCGGAAACCACGCCGCCCCGACGGCCAACGCCCCGCACGCCAGCAGCGGCCAACGCCGGGCGAAGATCCGGATCGACGGTTCCGCCGGCTAGCGGTCGCGGCGTCGACGGCGGTGGGGGTCGCGGCCATGATCGTTCCCAACGAATCTTTGTCGCCCCCGGATCATACCCGCCCCCATGGCCGACCGCGTTCTCATCTTCGCCGGACCGGATTACGAAGACCTCGAGCTGTGGTATCCGAAGCTGCGGCTCGAAGAAGCCGGGTATGACGTGACGCTCGCCGGGGACGCGGCCGGGACGAGCTACCAGGGCAAACACGGCTACCCCTGCACGAACGACGCCGCGGTGGGCGACGTGAAGAGCGACGACTTCGTCGCCGTCGTCTGCCCCGGCGGATGGATGCCGGACAAGCTGCGGCGGGACGCGAACGTGTTGCGGCTCCTCAAAGAGTTCGACGCGGCCGGCAAACCGATCGCCGCGATCTGCCACGGCGGCTGGCTGTGCTGTTCGGCGGACATCATCCGCGGCGTGACCGTCACCGGTTCGCCCGGCATCAAGGACGACTGCGTGCACGCGGGGGCGAAGTGGGTGGACAAACCGGTGCACATCGACCGGCACCACGTCACCAGCCGTCGGCCCGGCGATCTGCCGGACTTCATGGCCGGGTTGCTCGGACTGCTGGGCCGCGGATGATGCGGGGAGAGAACGGAGTTTCGCCCCCCGCCCCGCGAGCCCTTCGATGCCGACGCCCGCCCTCCTCGCGGCCCTGCTGCTCGGGTTCGCCCCGCAGGAGACGCCGCCCCCGCCCGAACGCGCCCCGCTGCTCGCCCCGCGGCCGGCGGCGCGGGCGCTGTCTGCGGTGCGGATCGCCGCCGCCGTGCGGGATCTGGCGGCGGAGGACTGGGCGACTCGCGAGGCCGCCAGCCGGTTGTTGGAAGGCGCGCCCGAGGCGGCGGACGCATTGCGGGCCGCGGCGCTGGACGTGAACATTGAACGCCGCACCCGGGCCGTCGTGGCGCTGTCGGAAGGGCTGCGGGGAGCGATGCGACGCGGCGACGCGGCGGCGTCCTCGACCTTCATCGACGCCCTCACCGCCCTCCGCGATCGCGTGAATCCGAGCGAGGGCGACGGTCCGGCGCCCGGTGGTGCGAGCGGCGACGATGGGCCTGGCGCGGCGCCGCTGCTGCCGGGGGCGGGACAACTCGCGGAGGCGGACGCCTCGTACCTGGCGGACGGCGCCCTGAAGCTGGTTCCTTCCGCCCTCACCGTCGTGGCCGTGGAGGCGATCCGCCGCGACGGGGCCGCGGTGATGCGGAATCCGACCTCACTTCGCGGCTTCGGTCCGGCGTTGGGCGGGGGGAACCGGACGGCGTGGACGATCACGCTGGACGACCGCTGGACCGGCGGGGCCGACGGCCTGCGGCACCTGCGCTCCTTCGACGCCGCCACCCGGGTGCACCTCACGGACGACTGCCCGCTGCCGGAGATCGCCCGGGCGGCGCTGGTCGCCGGGCAGTACGGCGACTTCTCCGTCGAACGCCGCGGCAAAGCGTACCTGGGCGTCTCCTTCACCACCGGCGGGGCCGGCGGGTGCCTGATCGACACCGTCGTCCCCGGCGGCCCCGCCTCCCGGGCCGGCCTGCGGCGGGGCGACGTGGTCGTCGCGTTCGGCGAGCACCCCATCAACACCCCCGCCGCCCTGCTGGACGCCATCCGGGAGCACGGCACCGTCGGCAAAGCGTCTGACCTCACCGTGCTGCGACGCGGCCGCCCGCGCTCGGTCGTCCCCGTGACCCTCAGCCGCTGGCCGGACAGCCCGCGGGCCGACCCCGCCGACGACCCCCTCAAGGATCCCGCCGACGCCGCTGATCGCGTCCGCGGCAACCTCCTCCCCGTCCGCCCCCGGGTGCGGATCGGACCCCCGTTCCCCCCCGGGACGTTCAAGATCGAACCGCTCCCGCTCGACGAACTGGGCGATGGACCGGACGACGGCCCGCCCGGGTTCGCCCCCCCGGAAAACGGGGAGGAGCTGGACGGGCCAAACGGTGGGGCAGACGAAGGACCGTTCGGTCCGGATCGTCCCGCCGAGCGGATCCTCGGCAACGGCGACCCGGCCGATCTCGGCGACACCGACGACTGAACTCCCCGCCGATCGGCCCCCGGCCGCCGCACACGATGCAGGACCCGCTCCCGCCGACCCCCGCCTCGCCGCGGCCGTTCGTCGTGCAACGCGACGGCCCGATCGTGCTCGCCAGCCGGTCGCCGCGGCGACGGGCGCTGCTGGAGATGGCGGCGCCCGCGGGGCGGCTGCGGACCCTCGTCCCGACCGATCCGGCGGAGGAATCGCTGGACGGCTTGAACACGTGGCGGGAGATTGAGGCGGCGATGCTGCGGATCGCCGCGGCGAAGCGGGACGCGGTTCTCGGCCGCATCGCCGCGGGGGACCGGTCCGCCGAGGCGCCGGACGAATCGCTGGCGGGCCGGTGGGCGGCGGTGGTCGCCGCGGACACCGCGGTCATCGCCGGCGGGGAGAACGGCGAACTGATCGACGGGGCGCTGACGGTCCTCGGCCAGCCGCCCGCCGACGACTGGGAACGCACCGTCCGCCGCTGGTTTCGCACGCACTACATCGGCCGCACGCACGTTACCGCGACCGCGGTGAGCGTCGCCGTCCGCGGCCCCGGCGACCCGCAGGGCGGCAGCGATTCCGCCGTCTTCGGAGCGATCCGCACCGGCGCAGCGGTCGTCCGCAGCCGGGTGACGGTTCGGGCGGACGCGGAGCGGCACCTCGATCGCCTGTTCGCCGCCGCGGAGCCCCCCGGCCGGGCCGGCGGGCTGGCGATCGCCGGCCTGTTCGGGGCGTTGCTGGTCGAGCGGGTGGACGGCAGCCTGTCGAACGTCTCCGGCCTCCCGCTGCGGGAAACGCTGGACCTGCTGACCGATCTGGGCGTGGTTCTGTGATCGATCGCGAGAGCAATCGAGCGTCCGGGACGCTTCAAGCGTCCGGGACGCTCCCGAACCCGGGCGACACGGGCTTCGCCGTCGGAAACCGGCGGTTCGCAACCCGTTATGTGCTCGCCCCGCTGGCCGGGTACACGCACCTCGCATTCCGCACCGCGGTGCGGGAGTTGGGCGGGCTGGGACTGGCGACGACGGATCTGGTGCTCGCCTCGCACCTACTCACGCAGACGAAGAAGAGCCGCGAACTGTTGAAGACCTCGCCCGCGGATCGCCCGCTGAGCGTGCAGATCTTCGGCTCCTCCGCCGCCCAGATGGCGGACGCCGCTCGTTGGTTGGAGGCCGACGGCCGCGGCGGCGTCGATCTGAACATGGGCTGCCCGATGGCGAAGCTGACCGGCTCCGGCGGCGGCGCCCGGTTGATGTGCGACGCCGGCGGGGCGGTCGCGTTGGTCGAGGAAGTGGTGAATGCAGTCTCGATCCCGGTGACGGTCAAGCTGCGGCTCGGTTGGGATCGGACGACCCACACCGCCCCGGCGCTGAGCCGGGCGTTCGCGGAGGCCGGCGCCGCGGGCATCACCGTGCACGGCCGGACCCGCAGCCAGGGGTTCCGCGGGACGGTGGACCTGGGGGGCATCGCGGCGGTGGTGGAGGCGGTCGACGGGCTCGTGCCGGTCGTCGGCAACGGCGACGTGCGGGCGCCCGCGGACGCGGAAGCGATGCGGGCGGAAACCGGCTGCGACGCCGTGGCGATCGGCCGCGGGGGGCTGGCGGACCCGTGGATCTTCCGCCGCCTCGCCGACCGCACCGCCGGCCGGCCCGAACGGCTGCCCACCCACGCCGAGAAGCTCGCCTTCCTCCGCCGGCACTTCGCGTTGATGCTCGAAGACCGCGGCGACTACGCCTGCGTGCTGTTCCGCAAGTTCGCGGCCTGGTACGGGGCGGTCCTCGGCGTGCCGGAGGACCTGGAAGATCGGTTGCGACGGTTCGAGAGTCCGGCGGAATTCGAGGCGATCTGCGAGATGTTGGAGCGCCGCATCGGCGAACGCACCAGCGCCGTCCCGACGGCGTTCGTCAAGGTCCCCAACGGCCCGGTGGAGCGGTGGTGACGGCCGCGGTCGCGGGGCGTTACGATGACGAGATGATCCAAACGCTTGAGCCGCCCGCCGCCGGACGATCCGTGCCGCCGTTGCTCCGCGGGTCCTCGATCGCCCCGTCCGGAGCCGCCGCCGTCACCCTGGAGGGGGACGGCCTGATCGCGATTGAAGCGAGACGCCTGACGCACGGCCCGGTGCGGGTCGCCGGGCCGCGGGGCACGGTGACGATCCCCGCCTCCGCGGCGACCATGGAGGGCTTCCGCCGCTGGACCCGTTCTGACGGGTTCCCGGACAACGCCCGTATCGACCTCGTCGCCGACCGGATCTTCGTCGATCTTTCCATGCAGCGTCACCAAGCCCACGCCCTGCCCAAGACGGAGATCGTTCGCGTCCTCGCGAACCTCCTGGTCGAAACCGGATTCGGCGAACTCGCCAGCGACGTGACCCGCGTGTACCTCCCGGGCGGGAACACGTCGTTTGAACCGGACATCGTGCTGGTCTCGTTTGAGTCGATCGAGAGCGGACGGGTGACGGAGACGGCGGCGAAGCACGGGACCGACGGTGTGGAGTTCGTCGGCCCGCCGGAACTGGTCGTGGAGGTCGTCAGCCCGTCCAGTGTGGGAAAGGACACCGTCGAACTCCCCGCGGGCTGCTTCGCGGGTGGCGTCGGCGAATACTGGCTGGTCGACTGCCGCGACGACGCGGCCGTGGCAGTCGGCTTCGCGATCCACCGCCGGGGCGAGACCGGATTCGAGGAGGTCGAGCGGGACGCCGACGGCTTCGTCGCCTCCGCCATCCTCTCCAAGACCTACCGGCTCACCCGGTCCCGCGGGCGGTTGGATCGCTGGGCGTACCGGCTCGAAGAGCGGTAAAGTCGGCACGACCCCTTCAGCCGGTCGCCCCCGCCGGCCGATGACGCCCAGGTGAACATCGCTCGCACCGTCGTCATGCTCCTGCTCGCGGCTTGTGTCGGGACCGGCTGCACGCACCGGCAATTGGCCCGCAGCACCGCGGACACCGCCGGCACGGTGGTGGATATCCAGTACGAGACCGTGCTGAACAACCTGGCCCGGATGAGCGCCTGCCCGGACGATCTGCCCAGCCACATCGATCTGGCCGACGGCGTCGTGCAGGTGAGCGACGAGGCCAGTTTCGGACGGGCCGGCGGGTTCGACGTGCTGCCGATCGACGGCGGGTTCGGCCTGGACCGGTTCGGCCCCGCCGCCGGCCGGCAGATCTCGGAGCAGTGGGGCGCCGACGCCACCACCGATCCGCAACGGCTGGTCGATTTGCAGGACCTGTACCGGGCCGCGCTGGGATTGCCGCCGCTCCCCCCGCCCACCGCGATCGCCCTGCTGCGAAAGGACGACGAACGCAGCGGCCGCAACGTCGGCTCCAGCCCGGCCCGCGGGTCGGAGGTGGACGCCCTCGCCGCCCCGTCGGCGGGCGACGACGACGGGGCGTCCGGCGGCTCCGGCTCCGGCGGGTCCGGCTCCGGCGGGTCCGGCTCCGGCGGGTCCGCCGGGCCGCGGAAGGTGCCGATCGAGGTGTTGCTGTCAGACGTGCCCCCGCCTGGCTGGTACGGCCTGGGCTGCAAGGAGGACGTCCCGGAGTGCGCCTGCCACGTCGGCCGGCACGGGAACCGCTACGCCTGGGTGACGCCCGCCGGACTGGGCGGCCTCAGCCGCTTCACCGTCACGGTGCTGGCCGTGGTCAAGTTCAAACCCGGCCCCACCGGCGGCAGCAGCGGGCTGGTCGTCACCCCGTAGACAGTCTGGCTCGTCGACCGGCGGCATGACCCGGAGCTTCCATCCGATCATTGACGCCTCAGCGTACATCAGATCCCCGCGGTGGCTGACGGCGAACTTCCTGCTGTCGTTCTATCCTGAAATCTCCGATCCCGAGCAACGGAGTCCGTCCGTCCGAGAGTCGGGCCGGGAGATCATCGGCGGGTCTTGCGGGCGCCTCGGACACCCTGAACGGCGGGCGCTGGCGGAAGCCCCCGCCGCCGCCTCAGCGGCACGGTTCGCGATCCTGGCCGGGGCGGATCTACGATAGAATGAGCTGATGCTCACCGCGGAGATGATCCAAAACCCATTCCCCTCTAAGCCTCCGCGCGCCCCGCGGCCGGAACCTGGGGCGGAACGGCGGGGGCGTCCCGTCGGCTACACAATGCCGCTGACATCTTCGCTCCGCGGCATTGCGGAAAGATGCCTGTGGTTCGAGCCAGCTGAATGGGCCGTCGCCGATCCGGCCCGATTCGCCGCATATGTCCTCACCTACGGGACCGCGGACGATTGCGAGGCGCTGCTGAGATATTTCCCGACCGACGTCGATCTGCGGGCCGTGCTCGATGCGGCCCCGCCAGGCGTTTTTGACGGGCGCAGCTGGGCGTATTGGAATCTGACCGCCGGCCGCGGCTGGCGGACCTGTCCGCCGCTACCGGAGCGGACGTTCGGGGAGTGAACGGGCCGCCCGTCAGGCGCCCGTGTCGTGGAAGTCGCGGGCGAACTCATGACGGTCGCCGAGGCCGGCGGCCTCCGCCCGCGCCATCTCCGGCCGGTTGCCCCAGTCCTCCGGCTCCCAACGGCGGAAGGACGGCTCCGCCGGTTCGCCCCAGATGGCGAGCATCACCCATTCCAGCCACCGCGGCTGCACGCCCCAGCGGCGGAAGTAGGCGATTCGCTCCGCCTCGTCCCACCGATCAAACCGATCGGCGGCCCAGAGGCGCCACGTCGTCAGGTGATCCTCCCCGCCGCCCATCCGCCAGCCGATGCTACGCGGATGGTACTCCGGGGCGGGGAAGGCGATCCACGGCGGTCGGACCTCGCCGTGCTCCGCGATCTCCGCGGCGACGTGCGAAGCGTAGACACGAGCCCGCCGCTGCTCCCAAGGTTCGTCTTCGGGCGGGACCGGCGGCGGGGTTGGAGTCTCACTCACCCGCGATCACTCCCTCCTCGGGACTACTCGCGGTGGCGTAGAGCTTCTTGGGGATCCGGCCCGCCCGGAACGCCAGGCGGCCGGCGGCGCAGGCGTGACGCATGGCATGGGCCATCGCCAGCGGGTCGCGGGCCCCGGCGATGCCGGTGTTGAGCAGCACGCCGTCGCAGCCCAGTTCCATCGCGATCGCCACGTCGCTGGCGGTGCCCACCCCGGCGTCGCAGATCACCGGGTACGTCGGGTCGCCGTCCTTCAGGTACTCCAAACAGATCCGCAGGTTGTTGGGGTTCAGGATCCCCTGGCCGCTGCCGATGGGGGAGCCGGCCGGCATCACGCTGGTCGCCCCGGCTTCCTTCAAACGCTTGGCCGTGACCGGGTCGTCGGTCGTGTAGCACAGAACCTTGAAGCCGTCGGCGACGAGCTGTTCCGTCGCCTCCAACGTGCCCAGCGGGTCCGGCAGGAGGGTCTTCTTGTCGGCGAGCACTTCGATCTTCACCCACTCCGCCCCGGGGTTGTCGAGGCCGTCGAGGATCTCCCGACCCAGCCGGGCGACGCGGACGGCGTCCTCCGCGGTGAAGCACCCCGCGGTGTTGGGGAGGATCGTGTACCGCGACAGGTCCAGATAATCGAGCAGCGATTTGCCGGCGCTGTCGATCAGGCGTTCGCGGCGAACGGCGACGGTGACGATCTCCGCCCCGCTGGCGTCCAGACAGTCGACCATCTGCTCCGGCGAGGCGTATTTGCCGGTCCCGACGATGAGCCGGCCTGTCAGCGTGTGGGAACCGAGGGTGAGCGGGTCATCGGGCGGCGAAGCAGGCATTGGGGCATGATAACCGCGGGCCGGTTCGACGCCGCCCAGACGTCGAATAAACTGGGGCCGCCCGCCGCTTTGCCGCCGCACACCTTCCGAACCACCCATGCCCGTTCGCTCCGCGTTCGTCTCCCGTCGCGTTCTGCTGCTCGCGGTCGCGAGCCTCATCCCCGCCGCCGCAAGCGCCGCGGACGATGCCTCAACCCGCCCGGACGTGGTGCGGGTGATGACCTTCAACCTGTGGCACGGGGGCGACGCGGGCGGGCAACCGCTGGCCCAAACCGTCGCCGCAATTCGGGCGGCCCGGGCGGACGTGGTCGGGATGCAGGAGACCGGCGGGTACGCCCCCCAGGGCGAGGAGCGGCCGGACCGATCCGCCGAGATCGCCCGCGAACTGGGCTGGCATCACTTTGATCAGGGAGCCCGAACCGCAGTCATCAGCCGCTATCCAATCGTCTCGAACACGCCCTCCAAGTGGGGCGTGGAGGTGACGCTTCCCTCGGGCCGTTCGCTGTGGGTGTTCAACGCTCACCTCAAGTATACGCCGTATCAGCCCTATCAACTGGTCGGCATCCCGTACGGAGACGCCCCGTTCCTCAAGACCGAGGCGGACGCGATCGCGGCTGCGAATCAGACCCGCGGGGCCCAGGTCGGGCGAATGTTGAAGGAGGTCGCCGCGGTGAAGGGGCGGGGGGCGGCGGTCGTCACCGGAGACTTCAACGAGCCGTCTCATCTTGACTGGACGAAGGCGGCTGCGCGGGCGAAGCGATGCCCGCTGCCGGTACGCTGGCCGTCGACCGCCGCAATCGTCGAGGCGGGATTCGTCGACGCTTACCGCACCGTTCACCCGAACCCCGTGCGGCGTCCCGGGCTGACGTGGACGCCGACGAAGCCCGTCGGAGCCCCCGGCGAGCGGCACGACCGGATTGATTTCATCCTCGCCCGCGGGCTGGCGGGGGACGAGCCGGCGGACGAAGGATCCGACGTTGAGGTGCAGTCCGCCGAGGTCGTCGGCGAGTCCCCGACGATGGCGGACGTGGTGGTCGCCCCGTACCCGTCCGATCACCGGGCGGTCGTGGCGGAATTGAAGATCAGCGGCGACGCCGCTTCTCGGTAGGGCAAGCCGAGGGGGCCGACCGATCGGCGATTACCCGCCGCCGACGAGGGTGACGATCTCGATTCGGTCGCCGGGTTCCAGCGTCGTCTCCGCGTGCTGGCGGCGGGGGACGAGATCGCGGTTCCGCTCCACCGCGGAGCCGCGCGTGGGGATCCCCAGTTCTTCCAGCAGGGCGGCGACGGTCGTGCCGGGGGGCGCCTCCCGCGGTTCGCCGTTCACCATCAGGACGATCGATTCGTCGTTCATGCGTCCGTCCCCGCGGGTCGGCGGGCGCGGGCGGCGTCGCGGGTCGGCACGGTCGTCACCACGGATCGCCCGTTCGCCGCATTGGGGGGCGGGGCAGGCGCCGGGGTGCCGGGCAGGGCGATCGCGGGAGTCGGCGGCTCGGCGGATTCCTCTTCCTCCACGGCGATGGCTTCGACCAGGCGCTCCGCGAGTTCGTCCATTCGCATCACCAGCGATTCGACCCGCCCGGACAGGTAGAAGTACAGCACGAGGCTGGGGATCGCGACCGTCAGCCCCAGCGCGGTGGTCAGGAGCGCGGTGACGATGCCGGCGGCGAGTTGGTCCGCGTCGCCCATCGCCCCGTCGCCGCCGGAGATCTTGGCGAAGGCGAAGATCATCCCGATCACCGTACCCAGCAGGCCCATCAGCGGGCTGACGGTGGCGACGGCGTTGAGCACCCGCAGGTGTTTGCGAAGGTGCGAGACCTGCCGGGCGCCGCCGTCGATCACGGCCTGCTCGACCTCCATCGAAGGCCGGCCGGCCTTTTTAACGGCGTGTCGGAACACCTCCGCCACCGGGCTGCCGTTCTCCTCGCAAATCTCCCGGGCTTCCTCGGGGGACAGCCGGCCGGACTCGATCAGGCTGAGGAACCGGGTCACGAACGCCCGCGGGATCACCCGCCCGGGCCGCAGCACGACCAACCGCTCCACGCCGAACCACAACGCGATCAAACTGGCGAGCAGGAAGGGAGCCGTCACGAGGATCAAGTCCCGCAACGTCATCCCCATGATCCACGGCTCCCCGCCGACCAGCCCCCCCGGCCCGGCGGGCGCTTCCGCGACGGGCGCCTCGGCAGCGGGCGCTTCCGCAGCGGGCGTCGGTCCGCGTTCCGGGGCGGCGGCGTCCTGGGCGGCGGTCTCCTGGGCGAACCGGGCCGCGGCGGGAAGAACCGGGGCGGCGACCCAGAGCAGGCCGCAGGCGATCAGCAGTCGAGCGGCCAACGACACGGGGGGATGAGAGGGCGGGGGCGGGAGACCGGGCAGCAAAGGGGCGACCAGCAGGGCGCCGGACCGTCGAAGACCGGGCGGTCAGTCGGCGGGCAGGGCGGCGAGTCGCTTGGCGGCGGCGGCGGCTTCGTCGGAGCCGGGGTAGTTGTCGATCAGCTTTTGATAGGTCGTCCGGGCAAGTTTGACGTCGCCCAACCGTTCGTCCATCTCGCCGACCTTCAAGCTGCCCTGACGCTTGAACGCGTCGGTGGAGCCGAACAAACTCAGGGTGAGATAAATATCACGAGCTTTCGTCAACAAGGCCGCCCGTCGGGGCTCGTCGGCGGCGACGGAACGCAGCAGGGCGATATCCGCCAGCAGCGCCTGGGCCCGGTCCCGCGCGACCGTGCCGCGGACGGTGTCCTCCACCACCGACAGCGCCAGTTTCTCGGCCCGGTCGAAGTCCGGGATCGCCTGCTGTTTGAACCGGCGGGCGTGAATCTCCCGCATCTCGTACAGGTCCGGCGGCGGCGGCCGCCACGCCTCCAACTCCGCCGCCAACCGGTCGACCTGGTCGTAGTCCTTGATGAGGAACGCCTGGTCCGCCCCGAGGATCCACGCCCGCGAGGCCCAGATCGGGCGACCGACGGCCTGCATCCCGACGTTCCGACCGGCCAGCGCGGCGCGGGCGTCGGCAAGATCGGCCCGGGCGGCGGTGCGAAGGTTCGCCGCCTCCTCCGGCGTCTCGCCCGCGGCCGCCACGGTCGCCAGCCGAATGCGGGCCTCGGCGGCCAACAGCCGGGCGACGGCCGCGGCCTCGGTCTCCGGGAACCGCTCCGCCAGCGGACCGGCGGCGGCGACCACCGCGGCGAAGTCCCCCGCCGTCGTCAACGCGGTCAGGTACGGTTCCACCGCCCGCTGCACGGTCGCGTCGTCCGCGACGACCGGCTCGTCCGGCGCCGGGTCGACCAATCGACGGAACCGGCGGACGGCGTCCGCGGGCCGCGGCGGCTTCGCGACCAAATCGCCTTCCGCCAGGATGAACAGCGCCCGGTCCGCATTGCGGTCGTCCGGGACCCGCTCGACCAACTCGGCGTAAACGGCGTCCGCATCGTCGTAGCGTTTGGCCGCGTACAGCGCCGTGCCCCACTCCCAGAGCAGGGAGCCGGTGTCGGACTGCGGAAACTTCTCGTACAGCTCCGCATACGCCTCACCAGCGTCCGCGGCTCGATCCGGTTGTTTGGCGAGCAACCGAGCCCGCTCCAACCCGGCGACCCAGGCGTCTTGCAGCGGGCCGGCAGACTCCGCCCCGGCGGGCGCCGGGCCCTCCGGGGCGAGTTGCTTCCAGGCGGTTCGCAACGCGACCTCGGCGGACTCCGCGTCCCCCGTGCGGGCCAGGGAGACGCCCAATAGCGTGAGCGCCTCGTGATACGCCGGGGCGTCCGGGCGCTTCTCCACGACGGTGCGGCAGGCGGCGGCGGCTTCCGCGAAGCGGCCGCGGTGAAAGTTCGCCCAGCCCAGCAGCGTGAGCGCTTCCGCATGCAGGTCGGCGTTCGGCGCGTCGGCCCCCGCGGCGCCGGCTTCCGCGGCGAGCGGAGCGACGAGGTCGGCGGCGGCGTCGGCGAGGGCGTCGACCCGTTCCTGACGATTTTCCGCGTCCGGCGGGAGCGCTTCGAGCACGGCGACGGCCCGGTTCGCCAACCGCACGGCCAGGCGGTCCGTGGTCGCCGAAGCGCCCCGCGGCGAGGGCGGCCCGGTAGGCGGCGAGGGCGGCGTCGACATCGCCGGCGGCGGCGGCGGCGGTCGCCAGCTTGGCCCGCACGTCCGCGGCGCGCGGATCCTCCGGGAACAGGTTGAGGAACCGTTCCCCCAGCTCCGCGGCGACCTGCGGCTGCCCCGCGTCGGCGGCGGTCACGGCGGCGAGCGCCAACGCGTCCCGCAGCGCCCCGTCGTCCTCGCCGGGCTTCAGCTTCGCGGCCACCGCCCGGAACTCGGCCAGCGCCGCGTCCTGTTCGCCCCGTCCCCGCAGCGACGCCGCCCGCCGCAATGTCGTGTCCCGTCGCACGTCCGCGGGGATCTGTTCATCGGCCGCGAGCGCGGCAAAGCGGGCTTCGACCGCCCGCCGCTCCGGCGAATCGCCCGGCTCGGTCAGTTTCGCCTCGTCCAGCCGGATTTGCAAATCGACCACGCGGGGCTCCTCCGCCGCCGCGGGATCCAGTTTCAGCGCCCGGGCCGCCAGCGTACGAGCCTCGTCCGGCTGATCGTCGCGGAGGGCGGCGTTCGCCCGGAGGAGGAACAATCGACCCGCCTCCTCGGCGGCCCGCGGGGCGAGGGGGGAATCCGGGTGGTCCGCCAGCACGCGTTCAAACGTCGCCAATGCGGCGGCGCGGTCTTCGGCCTCCGTCGAGTCCGCCAGCAGCACGCCCCAGTAATACAGCACGTCCGGCGTCCAGCGACCGTCCGGGGCTCCTTCGAGGGCGGCTTTGAAGTCCGCGGCGGCGGCGGTTCGATCGCCGGCCCGCTCCGCGGATCGGCCGGCCCACAGGCGGGCGTACTGGGCGCGATCGACGTCCGCGAGCGCCGCCCCCGCCCGCAGTTCCGTGGCGGCGGCGGCGAACTCGTTCAGATGAAACAGGGCGAACCCGCGGTTGAGCCGGCCGTCCGCCAGCAGGCTGCGAGCCGGCTTCCGAGCGATCAGTTTGTCGAACGTGGCGGCTGCCTCGCGATAGGCGCCGCGGTCGTAGTCCAGCACGCCGAGATCGCGGAGGGCGTCGTCGGCCTCGGGACGGGTTCCGTCGGCGGCTTGCCGCAGTACGACGGCGGCGTCGTCCAGCTTGCCCTGGGCCCGGAGCACGTTGCCCAGCGTGCGGCGGGCGTCGGTCAGCGCAGCGGGGTCCGCGTTCTCCCGGTTCGCCGTGGCATTGATGTACTGCCGCACCGCCCGTTCGGCGGCGGGCAGATCGCCCGCGGCCTGCCGCGCCGCTGCCAACGGGAGCAGGGCCGCCTCCGCCTGCGGACTGCCGGTGTGGTCCTTCCGCAAGGTCTCCAACGCGGTGACGGCGGCGGCGGGGTTCCCCAATTCGTTCTCCGCCAGCCCGATGCGGAAGAGGGCGTCCGGGACGAACGAGGCGTCGCCGGGGCGGGCCAGCGCCGCCCGCAGAGCGTCCCGGGCGGCTTCCATCTGCCCGATGTCGTACAGGGAGAAGCCCCGAAACAGCGCCGCCCGCTTGGCGGAGGGGTGATCCGGGTGTTCCGCGAGGAAGTCCGCGAACTTCCGGGCGGCGTCCGCGTAGCGCTGCTGACTGTACAAGCCGGCGGCGAAATCGAAGTCGTCGTCAGGCGGCCCGGCGATCGCCGGACCGTTCATCACGCACGCCCCCGCCAACAGCAGGGCGAGGGCCGACGGGACCGCTCGGCGAACGGGCCGGATCCCATGTACGGACCGGCCGTGCGCGGATTGAACGACGGGGCGGGCGGGCGTACCGGGCACAGCGGGACCGTCTCGGCGGGGCGGGGGAGGCGGACCCAGCCGGGGCCCGTGAAGGGGAGCGGCCCGGCGGCGGCGACCCCCGGGCGGCGGCGGGGCATCGTACGACCGCCCCGCCGCGTCCGACAAGACGTCGCCGCTCCCGCGTCTCGAACTGGCCGGCTCCCGCCCGGCGGCGGCGGCGCAGCTTCACAAACCCGCTCGACCCACGGACGGCACGAACGAAAGCACGCCCGCCGGGGAGGCCCCGGCGGGCGTGCGAGCGGTCGGCGGCGGGGGCGCGTCGACGGCTCAAAGCGGAGCGTCGCGGAACCGGCGGTTCAATACTGCTTGTCCGGGCGGCCGCACTGAATGAGGTGATCCTTGTCGATGTAGACCACTTCCTGCGTCTCGTCCATGTGCTCGAACGGGATCGGCCAGGAGCTGCGGATCGTCTTCTCGTAATAGACGGTGCACTTGTAGTGGCACTTGTGCAGCCGGGCCGGGCCCAGCAGCGGGAAGAACTTGCAGTCGTCGAGGTCGTCGACGATCGGCTCCACGATCATCCTCACGTTGTTCTGGAACGTCTCCGCCAGGAACGGCACGCCGCCTTCGACTTCATCCGGCAGGGCCCGCACCACTTCGTCCGGGCTGGGCGGATCCAGGCAGAAGATCGGGGCGAACTCGCCTTCGACGGCCGGGAGAATCGTCACGCGGCCGTAGCGTTCCTCTTCCCAGTAGGTGTCCTCGATCTGGTCGGAGACGAACGCGGTGACGGGGATCAGCGGCGTGGTCTGCCAGAACCCAGAGTGAACGAAGGTCGCGTCGGCGAAGCCGCCGAGCAGCTTGAATCCGAACGGCGGCGGAGCGAAGCAGCCGGGCAGCACGCAGAGCAGCGCGAGCGGAATCAACGCAGCGGCCCGGCGACCGGGCGTGTGGGTGGTCCGGGGCATCGTGGTCCTCGGGGGGAAGGGGGCCGGGTGAAGGGCCGGTGTCGGAAACCGGCCGGGTGCCGGGACGTGTCGGTGGTATCGGGCGACAGGAACGGCCGGCTTGGGGCGAATCTGCCGGACGCGCCCGCTACGTCCGGTAAAATGCTTCGCGCCCGCGGGAGTTCCGCCCCTCGCACCCGCCACGCCGCACCTTCAACCTTTCGCCTTTCACGCACGGGGGGCTGACGCCCCGCCGCTCGCCTTCCCCTCGCTCGCCTTACGGTAAACGTCTCCTCCCTCAGCCGGCGGGGACGGTCACCGCGACGGCGGTCCCCAGGCCGGGGGCGCTGGTGATCGCCACCGCCCCGCCCGCGTCCTCCAGCCGCTCGCTCAGCCCGAACAATCCCAGTCCGCTGGCGGAGTCCCGGCGTTCCAGCAACTCGCCGGCCTCGAACCCGTCCCCATCGTCGCGGACCGTCAGCCGCAGCGTGCGGTCGTCCGGCCCCTCCAGCCGGATCTGGGCCTCGGACACCCCCGCGTACTTGACCACGTTCAGCAGCAGTTCGCGCGTCGCTTCGAACAGCAACGTGCGGACGTCCTGCGGGAGGTGGGGCAAGGACTCGTCGTCGCCGCCGTCGCCCGCCGCGCCGTCGCCCGCCGCGTCGGGCGGACCGATCGTCACCTCGACCCGCAGGCCGTGGCGGGACTCGTAGAAGTCCGCCAGCCAGTGCATCGCGGCCGGCAGGCCCAGTTCCCGCAACAGCGCCGGCGGGCACAGCTCGGAGGTCAGCGTGCGGGAGCTGACCAGGGCGTCGTCCACCAGTGCGACCATCCGGTCCAGCGCGGCGGCTCGTTCGGAGGGGGATTGCGCGACCTCGTCGGCGCTGAGTCGGAGCAGATGCGCCTGCATCTTGGCGGCGACCAGGAACTGCTGGAGGTGGTCGTGCAGGTGGCGGGCGAGGCGCTCCCGCTCGTTCTGCTCCGCCTGGACGACCCGGGCGTGCAGGCGGGCCAGCAGGGCGGAGCGGGTCTCCGCCTCCTGGGTGCGGCGGAGCAGTTCGTCGTGAACCCGGCCGAGGCGGTCCCGCGCCTCATGCACCTCCGAAACGTCCACCAACGCGACCTGAAACGCCTCGCCCCCGTGCCGCAAACGCCGCGTCAGGGCCTGCACCGCCCGCCCGGCGGGGGCCGCGCGCTCGGCGGGGGCCGCCAGCCGGAACTGTCCGCGGACCGTCCCGCCGTGCGTCCGCCCGCAGCGGGTCAGGTACTGGTGGAACGTCCGGTGGTCCGCCGGGGCGACGAAATGCACAAACGGCAATCCCACCGCCCGGTGCGGCACGGCGTCCAGCAGGTGGGCGGCGCGGCGGTTCAGGTCGGCGATCACCCCCTGCGCGTCAAACTGCACGTACCCCACCGGGGAGGATTGGTACAAATCTTCGTGCTCGTCCAACGCCCGTTCGAGCAGCGCCCGCGCCTCGCGAAGCTCCGCGTCGCGGGCTTCCGGCCGGACCCGGGACGCGCCGCCGGGGCGGGGCGACGGAGCGACCGAAGTCGGGGCGACCGGCGACGGGACGAGCGAAGAGGCGGCGGGCATGGGAGATCTGTGAAAGGGCGGCGCCGTTCGGCCGGCGGGGGGGCGGCGACGGGGGAGCGGCGACGGGGGTCACTCGTCGGCGTCGCCCCCCGGTGCGCCGGGGTCGTCCATGACCAGCAGGATGAGGGGTTCGTGGTCGCTGTCGTGGGGGGCGAGGCGGCGGGCGGTTACCTGGAAGGTCCGCGTCCCCGTCCCGGGGAACTCGTACTTTAGCCGGAACTCTTCCGTCCGGTTGTCGTTGCCGCGGACGATCTCCAGCTTCTCGCGGAGCAGCGGGATGTCCCACACGCCCCCGCCGACCTCCGGGAACGCAGCGCCCGTCGCCTGGGTCGCCCCGATCCGAAACAGGGCGTGGAACGCCAGATTGATCCGCCGGACGACGAGTTCGTCGTTCATCACGACGATCGGCTGGCGGACGGTGTCGATCACCAGTTCCCCCAGGTCCCGGGCGAAGGCGAGGTCTGATTCGCGGCGGCGGAGCTCGTCGATGTCGAACAGGCTCAGCACGGCCCCGTCGATCCGTTTCTCCGTGTCCAGGTAGGGCCGCACCCGGAGGGAATACCAGCGGCCCTGTTCGTCCCGCACGTCACGCTCGAACGGCGTCACGTCCTCGATGACCTGCCGGATGCGGTCGCCGAGGTCCGGCACGTCGATGTTTGGGTTGATCTGCCCCAGCGGCCGGCCCACGTCGCCGGGGATCAGGTTCAGCACCCGGCCGGCCATCGGCGTGAACCGCCGGACCTTCAAGTTCGCGGAGACGATCACGATCGCGATCTGCACGTTCGCCAGCAGGTTGTTCAGGTCCGCGTTGGCCTGGGCCAGCTCCTCGTTGCGGTCCTGCAACTCCGCGTTGACGGTGTTCAGCTCCTCGTTGGTGCTTTGAAGCTCCTCCTTGGCGGTGTCCAGCTCCTCGTTGGTGCTCTGGAGCTCCTCGTTACTGGACAGAATCTCCTCGTTGGCGCTTTGGAGCTCCTCGTTCGCCGCCTCCAGGTCGTTGATGACCGACTGCATGTGCGTGCGGTTGGCGACCAACTCGCGGTGCAGCCGGGCGGCGTCGCCCGAGCCGGCGGCGTCGTCGGGGTGGCGGTCGGCGGGGCGCGTCGCGTCGGGGCCGTCGGCGGGGCCGTCGGCGGTCTCGCGGAACGTCACCAGGTAGTAGCGGCCGGCCTCGCCCTCCAGCGGGAGCACTTCCAGGTCGACCGATTCGGTCGTGCCGTCCGTCCGCACCTGCAAGCCGTCGCGGCAGACGGGGACGCCCGGGTCGGCGTCGCGGGCGTCGTCCAGCGCCGTGCGGAGTCCGTGCAGCAGGCCGGGCTTGGCCATCCGCAGCACGTTGAGCGTCGGGTCGCCGGGGGGCGGCTCCAGGTAGCGGCCGGTCTGCCCGCGGTAGTGCAGGATCGTCAGGTCCCCGCCGACGACGACCGCGGCGGGGGCGTACCGGGCGAGCAGCGCCTGCGTGACCTCCCCCTGCATCCGCGCCGGAGCCCCGCGGCCGGGGCTCGTCGGGGGGACCCCGCCCCCGCCCGAGCGTCCGCCGAGGGGGAAATCGAGGTGCGAGCGGATCGCCCGCTCCTGCCGCACGAACGCCTTCTGCTTCCGGTGGGCCGCCGCGAACAGGTCCGTCCGCTGCCCGATCGACTCCGCCGAACCCAGCAGCAGGTAGCCTTCCGGCTTGAGGGCGTAGTGGAAGATCGACATCAGCCGCTGTTGGAGCGGCGGGCCGAGGTAGATCAGCACGTTCCGGCAGACCACCAGGTCCAGCCGCGAGAACGGCGGGTCGCGGGTCAGGTCCTGCCGCGCGAACACGCACAGGTCCCGCACGAACGGTTTGACCCGGTGGCGGCCGTCGTCGGTCGGGTCGAAGAACTTTTCCAGCCGTTCGGACGACACCTCCCCCGCGATGCTGGCAGGGTACTCGCCGCGGCGGGCGACCTCGACCGCCTGCTCGCTGACGTCCGTGGCGAAGATCTGGATCGGGATCCGCCGCCGGTCCTCCCCCAGCGCTTCCAGCAGGGCGATGCCCGTCGAGTACGCCTCCTCCCCCGTCGAACAGCCCGCCACCCAGACCCGGATCGAATCGTGCTCCTCCAAGCGGGCCAGCGCCTTGGGGAAGATCTCCGACTTCAGCAGGTCGAACGACTCCGGGTCGCGGAAGAACCGGGTGACGTGGATCAGCACGTCCCGGAACAGCTTCTGCGCCTCCTCGGGCGACCGCTCCAACAGCGCGACGTAATCGTCGGCCGAGGCGATCCGGTTCAGCAGCATCCGCCGGTGCAACCGGCGGCGGATCGTCGGCCGCTTGTAGTGCGTGAAGTCGACCCCGCCGACCTCGTTCAGCATCTCGAACACCCGCTGCATCGCCCCGTCGTCGAACCGGGGCGGCTGCGCGGCGGGGGGCGAACCGTCGGCGGGGGCGGACGCCGGCGCCCCGCCGGCCGGCTTCGGGGCAGCGATCAGCAGCAGGGGGTCGCCGGCGAACTCGGCCAGTTTGGCGGCCAGTCCCTTCGGGGGCAGCACGCAATGGGCCACGCCGGAGTCGATCGCGCTCTGCGGCATGCGGCCGTGCTCCCCGCTGGCCGGTTCCTGCACGAGCGCCAGCCCGCCGGCGGCGTCAATCGCGCGGATCCCGTCCGTCCCGTCGTCCGCCGACCCGCTCAGCACGACCCCCACCGCCCGTTCCCCGCGGGCCTCCGCCAGCGACCGGAAGAACACGTCCACCGTGGTCAGCGGCGCCTCGTGCGAGGGCCGCTCCCGCGTCCGCAGCACGTTCCCCTCCAGCGTCACAAACCGGTCCGGCGGGTTCGTGTAGACCACGTTCGGCTCCAGCTCCGCGCCGTCCGCCGCCTGCCGCACCGGCATGTTCGTCACCCGGCCGAGGATCTCCGGCAACTGGCTGCCGTGCTCCCGGGTCAGGTGGAGCAGAAAGACGAACGCCAGCCCGGTGTCGTCCGGCAACTCTTCCAACACCTCCAGGAACACCTCCAGCCCGCCGGCGGAGGCCCCGATCCCCACCACCGGCACATCCCCGGCGCGGAACCACCGCCCGCCGCGTCGGCGTCGGCGTCGGCGTCGGCGTCGGCGATTTTGGGAAGCGGGAGCGGCGAAATCGTGATCGCCCCGGCGTCCGGCCGGCGGCGCTGAAGGTGTCGCGGGGGAGGGGGGGCCCCCTCTCCCGCGGAACTGTCCGCACCGCGGGCCGCCGGGTCAACTGCGGGGGCGGGGCGCCTTGGGCGAACGGGCCGCCCCGCAGCGGGCCGCGCACGAAAAAAGGGCGGCGACCCGTTCGGATCGCCGCCCTCTCACGCCTCTTCTCTCACCCCTCACTCAGCCGGGGCTCACCAGTTTTCCGGGTTCATGAACCACCACCAACGGTCGGTGCGGTCGTTGAAGTCCAGGTACCACTGGCCGTCGTCCCATTCCAGTTCCACTTCACGCCAGCCCAGCGGGACCTGCGGGTAGGGATAGAACGGGCCGATGTACGGCCAGGCGCTCGCGGAGTACTGGCTGGGGTAGGTCACCCCCGCGTAGTTGTCGCTCCGGGCGTAGCTCGGGTACGCGTAGGGCGGCAGGTCCGCCTGGCCGTTCATGGCGCCGGCGCTCATCGGGGAGGGGCCGCCGGGGTTGGGGCCGGGCGGGCAGTACCCGCCGCCGGGGGCGGAGAGTTGCGAAGAGGCCGGACGAACCATCCCACGCGGCATCCGCGGGTCGACCCCGGGGATGCGGCCGGCCATCGCGGCCCGCTGCTGCATCATGGCCCGGCCGCGGGCGATTTCGTCCCGGGTCATCGGACCGGCGGGGCGAGCGAACTGCGGGCTGGCGAGCGGGGCGCTGGCGGTCCGCAGGGCCTGCGGCGGGGCGACGGACAGGTTGTTCGTCACGGTCCGCACCCCGGAGACGCCGCGGGCGGCGGCGACGACGGCGTCGATCTGACTCTGATCCGCGACCTGCCCGTTCAGGGTGCAGGTCCCGTCGATATAACGAATCTCCATATCGTATCCGGCCATGTCGGTCCTCTGCACAGCTTTTTTGAGCCGCTCGGCGACCGCCTGGTTGGAGACCGGGGCGGCCTCCGCGGCGACCGGGGTGACCCGGGCGTCGACCATCGGCCGGGCCGGCGCCGCGACGCGGGCCGGCGGGCGAACCAGCATCGCGTTGTCCACGCGGCTGACGCCCGGCACGACGCCGGCGGCCTGCGAGGCCAACTGCTTCATCGCAACGGTTTCGACGGTCCCGGTCAGGCGGCAGACGCCTTCCCGAACGACGATCTCCACGCCGCTCCCCCGCAACCCGCTGCCCCGCAGGGCGCCGGCGACGGCGTCGGCGGTGTGCTGGTTGGCGTCGGCGGCGGTCTGGGCGGTCGCCGGGGCCGCGGGGCCGTCGGCGAGGGCGGGGGCGGCACACGGGGCCGCCGCGGCGATCCCGAGGGCCGCGACCCAGCGTTTGTAGGTTCCCTTGGTACGGGGTCCCTTGGGGCGGGAATCGGCGGCCTGCCGGCCGGCCTGGCGGTGAGTCCGCATCGTGACGGGGCTCCTAATGAGGGGACCGCTCGGGATCGGCATGATGACCGGGGACGAGCGGGCGGTTCCGAAAAGACTGGTCCGAAGTGGGAAAGTCCGCGGCGTGAGTCTCTCCATCGGTCGATCGACCCGGTGGGCCGAGGGATCGGGAGGCGACTCATGCGGCGGGCGGGCCGAACTTCGGGACCGCCCGGGGGTGGGGCCGACGTGGCGGACCGGGACGGCGTCTGCCGAACGGTCGACAACTGCGACCCCGTCCCGGCTATCGGTCGCCGACGCCCGGGGGGGTGAGGGCGGTCCGCCCGGTTCTGCCGGATCGGCCAATTTTCTCCACGCGGGTCGCCCGACCGGTTCCGCGCCCGCCCCCGGTCAGTCGGTTCCCGATTCGGTCCGCGTCGGCTAGAGTGGACGGCTTGGCGCCGGCCGGTCCGCTCCGGCCGTGCGCTCGATCCCCGCCCCCGTTCTTCACCCCCGCTTTCGCCCCGTGGCCCGCAAAACCGCCAGCCGCATGGAACTGCGGCGCCAGCACGAGGCCGCCGAGCAGTACGAGTCGGCGGCGAAATCGACCTCCTCCCGCAAGTCGACCGCCAAGCGGAAGACCTCGACCCGCAAACGGGCCGACAAAGCCGCCCCCCGCAAGCTGCTGATGTGGGCCGTGTACAACGGCAGCTTGAAGGAAGAGGGCCGCTACACCTACGGCGAGCGTCAGAAGGCCGAGGAGAAGCTCGAAGCCCTGCGGGCCAAGGCGGTCAAGAAACTGTACTTCCTCCAGCCGATCAAGGTGCCCCTCGGCGACGCCGCCGCCGCCGGCGTGGTGCTGGACGACGAGGACGAAGTCCCCGTCCCCAAGAAGGCCGGCGCCGACGGCGAAGAAGAGTAGCGTTTCCCATTTCGGAAGGACCGTGGCGAGCGGTGGGCGTTAGCCCCCCGTGTCTGCGTGAGCGCCCGATAAGCTGGGTGCCCGACAGGGCGGACGTCCAATCAAAGAAGCGACCCGGACGCTCGGAGCGTCCGGGTCGCTTGTTGTTGAACGCCTATGCGTTCTGTTCGCCTGCGTGCGAGAACACGGAGGGCTGACGCCCACCGCTCGCCATGCCCGCTCGTCCGAACTACCGGCCGCTGTTCATGCGGGAGCGGCGTTCGTTGCGGCGCTTCTGGCGGCGCTGCACCTCGGAGGGCTTCTCGTAGAACTCGCGGCGGCGCATCTCGCGCTTGATGCCGGCGTGTTCCACCAGCTTGCGGAAACGGCGGACCGCGTCCTGGACGTTCTCGTTCTCGCGGAGCCGCAACTTAACCACGGGGTGCCTCGGGGGAGCTTGGGGTGAGGGGGAGCCGCGTACTCTAAGCCGCCGCCGCCGGATCGGCAACGCGGGGCCACGGGTCAGTCGGGGTCGAGACAATCATTCACCGCCACGGCGAACCCCGGCAGCAGGCGGCTCTCGACCGTGCCGCCCTCGCTGACGAACTCGCCGCGGTACGTTCCGCTTTCCAGCGTCAATACGGCGACGCGGCGGTGGCCGGGGCGAGGGTCGACGATCCAGTACTCCGGAATGCCGGCCGCGGCGTACTCGCGGCGCTTCTCTCTCAGGTCGCGGTTCGGGTCGTCCGGCGAGACGATCTCCACCGCGAGATCCGCCCCGTCCCATCGCTGCGGGCCTCGCCGGAGGTCGTCCCGGTTCAACAGCATGACCAAGTCCGGCTCCCGCAGGCGATTCAAGACGCGGACGAAAAAGGGGGCAAACAGCACTTTGGGTCGGTACCCGGCCCGCTTCCCCTCCGCTCGCAGCAGATCGTAGAAGAACCCAGCGATGTCCTGATGAATCTCAGATGCCATCGGCAGGTAGCTCAGTCGGCCGTCCACCCATTCCGCGGCGAAGGTGGTTTCCAAGGTCAAACACTCTTCCTCGGTCATCTTCGTCCCGTCCGGCGGGTCGCCCGCGTCCGCCAGCATCGCCGACGTGGGGAACCCGGGCGTCGGCAGGGCGTGCGTCGTCTTACGAAGCGTCGCGGGCGGTTCAGCGAGGGCGTCCATCTGGCCAGTATACCCGCTGCCCGGTCCTCATGCGGCGTCGCTCATTAGCCCCAGCGAGATCAGCTTCGCCCGGCATTCGTCCCGTTCGCGGCACCGCTTCAATCCCGCTCCATGCGGCGTCCTGGGCGGTGAGGAACGCGTCTTCGGGGTGCGGCGCCGGCTGCCCGGTCGCGGCGAGACGTTGGATGACGCCCACGTCCGGGCCGGTCAGGCGTTTTGCGTGCAGGCGGTAGTCAGTGAACGCCTCCCAGGTCAGCGGGAACAGCGGGGCGACGATCTGCTCGCCGACGGTCGTGGCGTAATCGCGGATCTCTTTCTGGGCGTGGGCGTCCATTCGTAACGCCAGGAAATGCAGCAGGTTATGCAGATCGACCTTCCAGTACGCCTCCGTGTAGGTCGACAGCGGCAGGTCTTTGCGGGCCTGCTCCCGGGCGACGCCGGCCTCCAACCGGGCCTCGTAGATCTGCCGGGCCTTGGCGTGCAGTTCCGTCTCCGCGGCGGTCATCGCCTCGCCGACGTCCGCCGGCAGGAAGCCGTCGGAGCCCTGCCGGTTGCTCGCCGCCTGCGTCCGCCACGCAGCGGGCGAGGTCGTTTGAGCGGCGTCGATCGCGACGCTGTAGCGGGTGGAGTACTCGTTCACGCTGGCGGTGCGGTGCCGGATCTGCTGACGCCAAGCGTCCATGGGCATCCGAAACAGGAACTTCAGTTCCGCCATCTCGAACGGCGTGCTGTGGGCGTGCCGCATGAGGTAACGGATCAGCCCGCGGTCGTCGGACACGCTTTTGGTGCCTTCCCCGTAGGAGACCCGGGCCGCCTGCACGACCGCTGCGTCGTCGCCCATCACGTCGACCAGCGTGACGAATCCGTCGTCCAGCACGCCGAACTTCTTCCAACGGAGCGCGTCGATCAAGCCGGACCGGTCGGGCGCGGCGCCTTTCAGTTCGCCCTCCGCCGGGCCGGCGGCGGGAGGCATGTCGACGGCGGGGCGGGGGGGGGCGTCTTCCTTCACGGCCGGATGATAGCGGGTCGAAATCGGTTCGCTCCCCCGTCCCCGGTCCCCGCCGGAGGCACGCCGCCGGCGGGGACCGGGGAACGCCCCGAGATGCCCCCGCAGATGCGACCGCCGTCACGCGGACCCTCGTCAGCGGCCGCCTCGATCCGTTGAATGGGGAGGTTCCCGCTCGCCCGTCCCGCCCCGGCACCGCCGTGACCGCCGTTCTGCTCGCCGCCCTCGCGCTGTCGGCGCCCGACCCGCCGGCGTCCGACCCGCCGGCGCCTGCTCCATCGGCGCCTGTCCCGCCGGCCACGGTCGACGGGGAGGGGGGGACGACGGACGGCGGCGCCGGCGACGCAAAGCTGACCGGGCCGCAAACACTGAGTTACGCGCCTCGGCGTGAACGTGGGGCGTTCGTTGCTGGCAGACGGGTTGGACCCGGACCCGAAGCTCTTCCTCGCTGGATTGGGGGATGCGTTGACGGAGAAGCCGCTGCGGGTGTCGGAGGAAGAACTCGCCGCGGCGTTGCGGGAGGCCGCGGTGCGGGTGCGCCAGATCGCCGCCGAGCGACGAGCCGCCGCCTCCCGGACGGACCTGAAGCGGTTCGAGACGCTCGACACGACGACGATCCTTTCAACCGGTGAATCGGTGCGGTTCGAGACGACGGGGACGGGGCCGAAGCCGACGGCGACGGGCCGCGTGCGGTTGCATTACGCCGCGAGCGTGGCGGGGGAGGAAGCGCCGTTCTTCACCACCCGCCGGGCGAACGCCGCGGGGGAGCCGGTCGGCGAGCCGTTCGAGGTCGCCGTGGAAGAACTGCTCCCCGGCCTGCGAACCGTCCTGCCGGACGTGCCGGCGGGGTCGACGGCGCTGGTCGGTCTGCCGCCGGACCGAGGGTACGGTCCGGCGGGCGGCCCCGGCGTCCCGCCGAACGCGGCCCTGCTGGTGCGGGTCGAACTGCTGGCCGTGCTCCCCTCGCCCGCCGCCGCCACGGATCCCGAGGCCGCCGCGCCCCTGTCCGCAAGCGGCCCCGTGGAAAGCGGCCCCGTGAAAGAGGAGACACCGTGACCTCGCCGCGTGACGACACCGACTTCCCGCTCCCGGAACCCGATCCGGAGGCGTCATTCGAAGACTTCATTGGGGGAGAACCGGCCCGCCCGACGAGCGAGCCGCCCGCCCCCCCCGGCGAACCCGAGTCGGCTTCTCCCCAGACAGACCCCTATGAAGAGGTGGACCCGTTCGAGGACGCCGGGCCGGAGCCGAATCCGTTCGACCTGTGCGGATCCTCTGCGGATGCGCTTCCGCCGGCCGATCCGTTCGGCGATCCCGGCCCCGGGGCCGACGCGGGGGGGGCGGAGACGTACACGCTGGGCGAGACCACGGTTCCGCCGAAATGGGGCGCTGATCGGACGCCCTCGCGCCCGGAGCCGCCCGTCACACGGCCGCGTCGTCCGAAGCCGGCCGCAACGCCGGCGGCACCGGCCGATGCGGAGGATTCCGACGACGACGACGCGGAGGTGGCGCCGCGGGCCGGTCGCTCCGCGGGGCCGGCGAAGCCGAAGATCCGCGACTGGATCGAGGCCCGGTGCAAGAAAGAGGCGAAGATGTACGCGCTCGGCGCCGCGGTGCTGGGGCCGGTGGGGTTGGCTGCGGTGGGGATCACCTGGGGCGTGGCGTGGCTGATCTCTCCGTTCGACGGGCTGCTGGCGTGGGTGTTCGCGACGGTGGTGGTCGCGGCGCTGTTCTGGCTGAACAAGCAGGCCGGCGACGCCCGCACGATCCGCGTGCACGTCGATCCGAAGGATCGGGAAATCGAGCCGGTGACGTTGGACGTACCCCGCGGCAGCGGTCTGACCTGGCTGATGTATCTGACCGGCTCCCGCGATCTGCCCGGGTTTGTGCAGTTCATCGGGACGGTCACGCTGTTCGGGCCGCGCCTCTGCGACTTGGCGGTGCAGATGGGGCGGACCGCCCAGCAGTTGTGGACGATCGACGTGGACGCGATCGCCAATCCGCTCAAAACGCTGGTGCGGGCGGGGGGAAGGTCTCGTTCGCGGCGTTCTTCGCCGCGCACTCCAAGCTGTCGCCGCAGGGGTTGGTGGACCGTCTGAGCCGGGTCGACGGGGTGCTGTTCCTGCCGACCTCGGAGCCGCCCGGGCTGTGCGTCTCGAACGCCTTCAAGGACGAGTTCTCCGCGTGGCGAACGCGGTGGCTGGAGAGCCGCGACGCGGACGGCCGGCTGTACGACTGACCGGCTGTCCGACCGAATCTCCCGGCTGCTCCCGCCACGATTGCTGCCATGTCCGCCCCCCGCTTCTTCGTGCCGCCGCCGCTGGTCGCCGGTCCGTTGACGCTGGGCGGGACCGAGGCGAAGCATCTCGCCGCCGTCCTACGGCTGGGCCCGGGGGACGCGGTCGAACTGTTCGACGGGGCGGGCCGCCGGGCCGCGGCGACCGTGCAAGCCGTGCGGGGGAAGGGGGCCAAGACGGTCGCGGAACTGATCTGCGAACCGTCCGCGTTCACCGAGCCGCCGATGTCGCCGTTGACGCTGGCGGTCGCGGCGCCGAAGGGGGACCGGTTCCGCTGGTTGATCGAAAAGGCGACGGAACTGGGCGTCGCCCGGATCGTGCCGCTGCGGTGCGACCGCTCGACCGTGGACCCGGGCGGCGGCAAGCTGGACAAGCTGCGGGCGACGGCGCTGGCCGCCTGCAAACAGTCCCGCCGCGACCGACTGCCGGAGATCGTCGAGCCGATTCCCTTCGAGACGTTTCTCGCATCGTGCGGCTCCGCGACGCTGTTCCACGTCACCGGCGACCGGTTCGCTCCGCCGGCGCCGGGGCCGCACGCAATCCTGATCGGGCCGGAAGGCGGGTTCACCGACGAGGAAGTGCACGCCGCCGCGGCGGCCGGGGTGCGGGCGGCCTCGTTGCCGACGCCGATCTTGCGGACCGAGACCGCCGCGATCGCCGCCGCGGCGGTGTTCGCGGCTAACAAGCGGACCCTCACGCGGTGACAGCGGCGGCAGGGCTCTTGACGTCGTTCGAGACGCCGGGGTCGGTCATGCGGTGGGTGGGCACGGGGCGTCCGGGGCGGAAGGCTCGTTCGTCCCGCAGCGAGACGGTCGCGGCGAGGGCCTCGCACGCGGCCCGCACGGTCTCGTTCACCAACGCTTTGAGCGCCTCCGGGGTCGCCGGCGACGCGGGCGTTGAGGATCAACTCCGCCGTCCCGCCCGCCGGGACGGTGCGATCCGAGGCCGCCGAGAGCGTGACGGCGCCGTCGCTGCTGACGAGGTTCGCCACGCCGAACCCGCCGTCCGCCACGCCGACCGCCTTCAGGTGGGCCGCCTCGAAATCCCGCTCCGCCAGCGCCTCTTTCATCCGGCCGATCACGTCCGTCAGCAGCGCGTCGAGCGCGAAGGCGTCGGCGGCGGACACCTCGGCCGTGCCGTTGTACCAGGCGAGTTCCGCTTCGCCCTCGGCGTACAAGTCGTAATCCAGTTCCGGCGTCACGCCGCCGCTGCCCTCGCCGTCCAGCACGGTCATCAGCGCGTCGAATCCCACACCGGTCCTGGCGCTGATCCGGACGATCGGCTTGCCGGGGATCTCCCGTTCCACCAGGGCTTCCAGGGCGTCGACCTCCGCGGCGGGCAACTCGTCGACCCGGTTAATCAGCACCGCGTCCGCCTCTTCGAGCTGCTTGCGGAGGATGTACTCCGCCTTCGGGCTGAAGCCGGTGCCCGCTTCCTTGCCCAACACTTTGCTGGCATGCCCGGGTTTGAGGATGACGGCGTAGGGGGCGACGTCGAACTCCGCGGCAAACAGATCCTTCAGCGGTCGGATCACGGTGGCGACCAAGTCGGTGCAACTGCCCACCGGTTCGGCGAGAATCACGTCCGGCGGGGCGACGCCGCTTTCGGCCAGCGTGCGGACGGTGGAGACGAGGTTGTCGAACTGACAGCAGAAACAGGCCCCCGCGACCTCGCCCACCTCAAACCCCTGCCCCCGCAGGCTCGCCGTGTCCACCAATCCTTCTGCTTGATCGTTGGTGACGATGCCGACGGTCTGCCCGCGATCGCGGTACATCCCGGCAAGCCGGCCGAGCGTCGTCGTCTTGCCGGCGCCCAGGAAACCGCCGACCATGACGTAACGAATGCGGTGCGACACGAGCGAACTCCGGGGCGGCGGCTGGGGGAACGGGCGTTCCTAATCTAGACTGCTGGCCCGCCCGCCTCCAACCAATCCATGCCGCCCGCCGCCCCGTTCCCTTGAGGCCAGACCGCCCCGCGATTCTCGGCGGCGCCGCGCTGCGGCCGGACGGCCCGCCGCCCTGGCCGCCGCCGGACGACCCGGACGTCGCCCGCATCTTCGCCGGGATGGCCCGGACCGGCGGCTGGGGCCGCTACGACGGGCCGCACACCACGGTGCTGACGGCCCTGCTGGCCGATCACCACCGGGTCCGCGGGGTGCAACTGTGCGCGGGCGGCACCGCGGCGGTGGAGCTGGCGCTGATCGGGGCGGGGGTGACGGCCGGGGACGAGGTGATCGTGGCCGGCTACGACTTCCGGGCCTGCGCCGCGAACGTGCTGGCGCTGGGGGCGACGCCGATCGCCGTGGACGTGCGGGCCGACGACTGGCAGATCGACCCCGCCGCCATCGCCACCGCCCTCACCCCGCGGACGCGGGCGGTGCTCGTCAGTCACCTGCACGGCGGGGCGGTCGACCTGCCGGCGGTGCGGGACATGTGCGACGACGCCGGCGTGAGGCTGATCGAGGACGCCTGCCAGAGCCCCGGCGCCACGGTGTCCGGCCGGCCGGCGGGAACGTGGGGGGATGCGGGGACGTTGAGTTTCGGCGGATCGAAGCCGCTGACCGCCGGGCGGGGCGGGGCGGTGCTGACGGACGACGAGCGGATCGCGGCCCGCATCCGCACCCACGTCGGGCGGGGGAACGATCTGTCGCCGCTCTCCCAGATCCAGGCGGCGTTGCTGGTTCCGCAGGTCGCCCGGCTGCCGGGCGACACGGCGACGCGGCTGCGGTCTGCGGAGACGCTGCGTTCGCTGCCCGGCTTGGTTCCCCTCGCCCCGGCGGCGACCGCGGAGACCGTCCCCGCGTTCTACAAAATGGGCTTTCGATATGACGCGGATGTGTTCGACGGGCTGCCGCGGGGCCTGTTCTGTGCGGCGATGCGGGCGGAGGGGGCGGCGTTCGATCCCGGGTTCAAGCCGCTGCGGGACCAGTTCTCCGCGCGGCGGTTGCGGTTCGCGGGGGACCTGCCGCACGCCGCCGACGCCGGCGCCCGCTGCGTCGTGCTGCATCACCCCGTGCTGCTGACCGGCGGCGAAGACCTCGCCGCGATCCCGGCGGCGGTGGAGCGGGTGCGAGCCTGGGCGAAGGAGATCGTCCAAACCGTCCCCCCGCCGTCGGCGACCGGCGGGCTAGAACTGTGACCGTTAGAATCGTGAACCGTTCCCGCCGCTCTCCCCGCCGCTCGCCCATGCTTGATTACGCCACGAAGTTCGCCGAAGGGCTGTCGTATGACGCCTTCCTCGAAGTCCACGGCTCCGACGCCGACCGCGCCAAGTGGGCCGCGGCGCTGGAGCAGGCGACGCTGACCGCCGAGCAGACCGCCCTGCTGGCCGGCTTCACCCGGGACATGCCGGTGATCTGCCTGACCGGGGCCTGGTGCGGCGACTGCGTGAGCCAATGCCCGATCCTGCACCGCATCGCCTCGGCCGCCGGTTCGGGAGGCGGGGGGAAGGTCGACCTGCGGTTCTTCGACCGCGACGCCCACCCGGATCTCGCCGACGAACTGCAAATCTGCGGCGCCGCCCGCGTGCCGAGCGTGCTGTTTCTGGCCGAAGACTTCGCCCCCACCGGCCGCTACGGCGACAAGACGCTGGCGAAGTACCGCGTCGCAGCCGGTGAACTGTCCGGGGCCGCTTGTTCGACTGGCGCCAACGAGCCGGACGCCCTGCGGACCGCGGTGACCGCGGAATGGATCGCGCAGTTCGAGCGGAACCAACTCATTCTCCGCACCAGCGGCCGCCTGCGCAAGAAGCACGGGGATTGAACGCGTGCTCGCTCCATGACGTCTTCCCATGAGATCTTCATCATAACGCCGAGGCCCCGCGGGGCCTCGGCGTTACGGCTGCAATGACGGTCCGCTCACATCGTCCAGTGGGTGCGTTCTTCCTCCGGTTCCTCCGCCACGTCGAGGATCGCGACGTATTCCGGCGGGAACAGTTTATCCGCCCACAGTCGCACCGGCACCAGGGCGGCGATTAGCACGGGGAACACGATTCGCAGCACCGGGAACGGGCTGAGGCTGACCGCCGCCAACGCCGCCAAGCAGGCCAGTTGCAGCGCCGTGAACCTATGAATCACCCCCATCGGCACCCGGCGGACGTAGTGCGTTTGCGGGTACATCTCCCGGTCGGTGAAGTACAGACCCAGCCGCTCGAAGAACTGGTTGCCCTGCAAGCTGACCACGCCCATATACAAGAACAGCCCGTACAGCACGGCCATCGGCACGATATCCAGGTACGGGAGCAGCGGGATCGACAGCGCGATCAGGATATGAATCGCGAAGCCGGTGGTGCGGGTTTCGATGACGTGCAGCACTTTTTCGCGGATCTCCCCCCCCGGGGTGATGGAATCCTCTTTCGTCGCCAGCGCCCGCACGTGGGCCAGCGTGCGGACCGTCGCGGCGACCAACCAGGGCAGGCCGAACAGGCTGCACCCGGCGACCATCGCGCCCACGACGATCAGGTCCCAATGGTACGCCGGGCCTTTGACGAGTTTATTCTCCGGGCTGTTCACCAGCCGGGCGGTGATATTCTGGGCGAGGAAGATTAACACCGCGGCCAGCAGCGCCGGGACGGCGGCGGCGAAGGGGAACCAGCCCGGCAGGCCCTCGCCAAACAGGGGGACGAGCCAGTCCCGACCGATGGTCGTGTCGAACTCCGCCGGGGTCTTTAATGCGTAGCCGTCGTCGGCCGTCAGCGGGACCGGCCCCTTCAGGAGCAGCGCCACGATCGTCATCGCGCCCATCGCCAGCGTGGGGCCGAAATCGCTGAGGAACTCCCGCATCCACGGGCCGAGATACACGCTCCGCCGCACGCGGGCGAGTTGCAGGCCGATCACGAACGTGCCGATCGCCAACAGCAGGCTGAGAAACGCGGGGCTGTGATCGTCGCTGTTCTTGAAACTATCGTTGAAGAACCCGATCAACGGCCGGACCGCGTCGGAGATGAACAGCAAACTCATCAACGCGGCGAACGTCTCGTCCGTAAATCGCGTGAAAAACCGCATGAACGCGGACACGTCGAAGATCCCCGCGGCGATCAACCACGCCCCCGTCCACAGCCCGATCCAACCGTAGGCGGGCAGAAAGGGGATCTCGAAATCGACGCACAGTCCGTACAGAATGCCCGTGAAGATCAGCAGCGGGCCGATCCCGCCGAGGATAATCAACGGCGTCCCCCCGATCACGGAATAGACGATCCCGCACGCCGCGGTCGCGACCAGCATTTCGCTCGCCCCGATCGCCCCGCCGGTCTCCACGCCCATGATACCGCCGAACGTAATGGCCGGCGCAAAACAGGCGAAGAATAAAAATAGGACGCTGGCGGCGCTCTTGCCGTTAAATCCCGATCGCACGTCCGACCCGTACAGCGGGAGGCGTCGCTTCAAGTCCGCCAGCACGCCGCTGAACGGCGTCGGGCTCCAGGCCATGCCCTCCGGCACCTCCTCGCCGACGGCGGGCGGGGCGGGGCTGCGGCGTTCAAAGAAGCCCCCGACCGCGGTCACCAGCGCTTCGGACGTCTTGGCGGTGCGAGCCTCGTAGCGAAACTCGTCGTCGCTGGTGAGCCGCGCGATCTCCGTCAGCAGTTCGAGGTGCTCCCCCGTGTTCCCCGCCGGGCCGAGCATCACGAACAGATACCGCGTCGGCACGCCGTCGGGCGCCCCGAGGTTCAGCGGTTTCCGCAGTCGAACCAGCAGGACGATCGACTCGGACAGCCGGTCCAGGTAGGCGTGCGGCACCGCGACGCCGTGCCCGATCGCGGTGGAAACCTGCTCTTCCCGGTCGAACAGCGCCTGCTCCACGGCGGGGGCGTCCGCGGCGGCGATCTTGCCCAGCAGCACCGCCCGGCCGACCGCCGCCTGGAACACCTCGCGCAGATCGCGGGCCGCCAGATCCGCCAGCACCCGTTCCTCGGTCAGGTCGGTGCGAAGCGTCTGCACGGGCGGCGGGTCTCGGCGGGGCGAACGGGGAGGAGTCGCGAACGGGGCGGGGATTGTGTCGGCGGGTCCGGCGGGCCACAACGCCCCGCGACGTTGCCGCGGCGGGGAAGGCCGTAGAATCCCCGCATGTCCGTTCCCCCCGACCCCGCGGCGACGACCGTCCGCGTCACCAACCTCGCCCTGCCGGTCGAGGAGCCGGAAGAGGCGTTGCCCGCCGCCATCGCGGAGCGGTTGGGTGTGCCCGTGCACGACCTGGGCCGTTGGAAACTGCTGCGAAAAAGCCTTGACGCCCGGCAGCGACGCAGCTTGAAGTATATTCATTCCATCGCGGTCGACCTCCCGTCCGGCGTCCGGCCGCGGAAGGCGGAGCCCTTCCAGGCAAAGCGGTTCGAAGACCCGGCGCCCGGCGCCGCCCCGATGCGGCGCCGGCCGGTGGTGGTCGGCAGCGGGCCGGCGGGGCTGCTCGCCGGGTATTATCTTGCCAAGCGGGGTTATCGGCCGCTCATCCTCGAACGCGGCCGGCCGGTCAAGGAGCGGGCGCGAGCCATCAAAGCGTTCGACGCCGGCGGGCCGTTCGAGCCGGAAAACAATTACCTGTTCGGCGAAGGCGGCGCCGGGGCCTGGAGCGACGGCAAACTCACCTGCCGCGTGACCGGGCCGGACGTGGACTATGTCCTCGACACCTTCGTCGAATGCGGCGGCCGCGAAAGCCTCACCTACGAGCACCGCCCGCACCTCGGCAGCAATAAATTGCCGATGATCTGCCGCAACTACCGCCGCAAAACGGAGGCGATGGGCGGCGAATACCGGTTCGGCGTGACGGTGGAAGGGCTCGATCTGCGGGACGGAAAAGTCGCCGGGCTGCACACCTCCGCCGGGCTGGTCGAAGCGGATCGGGTGATCCTCGCAATCGGCCATTCCGCACGGGATACCTACGAAGCGTTGTATGCCGCGGGCGTGCCGATGACGGCGAAAGCGTTTCAACTCGGGGTGCGAATCGAACATCCGCAGGAACTGGTCAACCGGCGAAAGTACGGTCGGCCGGAGTATTTAGAGCTGCTGGGGCCCGCGGATTATGCGCTCGTCGCCCCCGCCGGCGCCCGCGGCGGCCGAGACCTCTATACGTTCTGCATGTGCGCCGGCGGGTGGATCATTCCCAGCGTCTCCGAGCCCGGCCGGTTCTGTACGAACGGAATGAGCAATTCCCGGCACGAAACGACGCACGCCAACAGCGGTCTCGTGATGACGCTCGAACCCGCCGCGTTTAACTCAACCTCCGGCGGGCCGGTGCATCCGCTGGCCGGCGTCGAGGTTCAACGGAAGGCGGAGGAGGCCGCGTTTCGCCTTGCCGGCGGCGACTATCGGGCGCCGGTGCAACGGGCCTCAGACTTTCTGAAGGGGCGGGTTTCCGCGGGCGATGTCTCGTGTAGTTATCAGCGGGGGTCCGTCTCGTTGAACCTCGCGGATCTGTTGCCGTCGGCGGTCGCTTCCGCGGTGCAGGCGGGCCTGCCCGGGTTGGCGGAAAAGTGGGGCGGATCAGAGTATCTCACCGAAGCGGTCCTCGCCGGGCCGGAGACCCGCGGCAGCAGTCCGATCCGGATCGCCCGCGACCGCGACACGCTCTGCTGCCCGAATATCGACGGCCTGTATCCCGTCGGCGAGGGCGCCGGCTATGCAGGCGGCATCGTCACCGCCGCGGTCGACGGGTTACGCACCGCCAAAGCAATTGTGACGCAGTTCGCCCCCGTGAATTAGACGCGACCGAAGGGAGCGTTTCCGGCGGCTCCGAAACGCTCCCTTCGGTCGCGGCTAACGTCTCGATCGGCGACACTCTCCCGCCCGTTCCCTCCGCGAGTCCGCCCCCGTGCGTTCCCTGCCGCTTCTCGCCACGCTCCTGCTCGCCGCTCCGGCCCCCGCCGCCGACCCGCCTCGCATGTCTTCGCCAATTCACTACCCGCCGACCGCGACCGTACCCCACACCGACGATTACCACGGCACGGTCGTCGCCGACCCGTACCGCTGGCTCGAAAACGACGTCCGCGAGGACGAACAGGTCGCCGAGTGGGTGAAGGCCCAGAACGCCGTCACCTTCGATCTATTAAGGACCATCCCGCAGCGATCCGCGATCGAGAAGCGCCTGACCGCGTTGTGGAACTATGAAAAGTTCGGCGTCCCCTTCGAAGAGGGCGGCCGGTATTACTTTTTCAAGAACGACGGGCTGCAAAACCAGTTCGTGCTGTACTCTCAGGAGACCTTGGAGAGCGAGCCGGAGGTGCTGATCGACCCGAACCATTGGAGCGACGACGGCACGGTCGCGTTGTCCGGCACGCAATTTAGCAGCGACGGGAAATATCTCGCCTACGGCGTGCAAGACGCCGGCAGCGACTGGCGTACCTGGAAGATCATGGACCTTGCCACCCGCGAAACCACCGGCGACATATTGACCCGCGTGAAGTTCAATAGCCCGGAGTGGAACGCCGACGATACCGGCCTGTACTACGGACGCTATCCCGAACCCGAGGCGGGCGAGGAGTTTCAAACGCTGAACCTCGATCAAAAGGTGTTCCTGCACAAACTGGGGACGAATCAAGCCGACGACGAACTCGTCTTCGAACGCCCCGACCACCCGGACTGGGGCTTTTCGAACGTCGTGACCGAGGACGGCGGCTATCATATCGTGACGGCTTGGAAGGGCACCGACCCCCGCTACCGCGTGTTCTATCGCCCGCTACTCACCGGCCCGGACGGGCGCCCGGTCAAAGGCGAACTCGGTCCGTGGATCGACCTGATCGACAATTTCGAACAGGAGTACGAGTTCGTGACGAACGAAGGCTCCAAGTTCTATTTTCTGACGGACGAAGGCGAGGACGGCGACGCCCCGCTCAAGCGCGTCGTCGCGATCGACGTGGCGACGGGGGAACGCTCGAAAATTATCCCCGAGGCGGAGAACGTGCTAACCGGCGTGAGCCGTGTGTCGAACCTGCTGTTCGCCTCATATCTCAAGGACGCGACCACGCAGGTGAAGATCTATTCGCTGAACGGGACCTTCGTCCGGGACGTGGCGTTCGAGGGATTGGGCACGGCCAGCGGCTTCGGCGGCGATTCGGAGAGTACGGAGACCTTCTATTCCTTCGCCAGCTTCGCCACCCCGCCGAGTATTTACCGCTACGACCTCGCCACCGGCGAAAGCACGTTGCTGCGGCGGGCGAACGTCGACCTGAACCCGGACGATTTCGAAGTCAGGCAGGTCTTCTACACGTCGAAAGACGGCACGCGGGTGCCCATGTTCATCGGGCACAGGAAGGGTTTGACGCTCGACGGCTCGAACCCGACGCTGCTGTACGGCTACGGCGGTTTTAACATTCCCCTCACGCCGAGTTTTAGCGTCAGTCGGGCCGCCTGGATGGAGATGGGCGGGGTGTTTGCGATGGCGAACCTCCGCGGCGGCGGCGAATACGGCGAGGCGTGGCACGCAGCCGGCACGAAACTCAACAAGCAGAACGTCTTCGACGACTTTATCGCCGCGGCGGAATATCTGATCGCCGAGGGGTACGCGTCTCCGGAGAAACTGGCGATTCAGGGCGGCAGCAACGGGGGATTATTGGTCGGCGCGGCGATCACGCAGCGGCCGGATCTATTCGCCGCGGCGCTGCCGGCGGTGGGGGTGATGGACATGCTGCGGTTCCACCGCTTCACCGCCGGCCGGTTCTGGACCGACGATTACGGCAGCGCCGACGATCCGGAGGAGTTCGCCGCCCTCTACGCCTACAGCCCGTATCATAATCTCGAAGCGGGCGTGAATTATCCGGCGACGCTCGTCACCACCGCGGATACCGACGACCGCGTCGTCCCCGGCCACAGCTTTAAGTTCGCCGCCCGCCTGCAAGCCGCCCACGCGGGCGACGCCCCCGTGCTGATCCGCATCGAAACCCGCGCCGGCCACGGCGCCGGCAAGCCGACGGAGAAAATCATCGAGGAGTACGCCGACCTGTGGGCGTTCCTCGCCGACCGCCTGCGAATGGAGCTGCCGGCGGGCTACGGGCAGTGACGATGCGTCGTTTCAGATGCGGAGCACGTCCCGGACGCGGAGTACGTTCGGGACGACGGTCGTCGGCGTGGCGAGCGGCCCGCGGTTCGGTCATCCTGCCAGACCGCCGCGCAGCACAGGTCCGACCGCACCGATGGCCGACGTCAACGTCTACACCGACTGGCTGAAGATCCCGCAGGCCGACGTGCCCCCCGAGGGCCCGCCGGACTATTACGCGCTGCTCAAACTGGATCGGTTCGAGGACAACCCGGACAAGGTGCGATCCAGCTATCGCAAGCTGAACCAGCACGTCCGCGGGTACGCCGCGGGGGAGTACGCGACCCAGAGCCAGGATCTGCTGAACGAGCTCGCCAAGGCGATGCTCGCGCTGACGGACGAGGCCCGCAAACGGGATTACGACGTCTCGCTGGGTCGCAAGTTCAAGGAGGAGACGAACGCACTGGGCCGTGTGCCGATGGGCCGGTTGCTGGTGAAAGCGGACAAGATCAGCCGGGAGCAACTCGCGGAGGCGGAAGGCTTCGCCGAGGCCCGGGGGCTCGATCTGCGGGACGCGCTGGTGCAAATGAAGCTTGTCTCGGCAAAGCTGGCGTACCGGGCGTACGCCCGGGAGCAGGGATTGCCGTACGCGGATCTGGCCGATCTGGCCCCGGACGAGGACGTGCTGCGGCAGTTTCCCAAAGCGACCGCCAAGCGGCACGGGTTGCTCCCCCTGATCGTCGACGAGGACGCCGTGCTGGTGGCCACCTGCACCGCGATCGAGCCGGAGATGGAGGAGGAACTCCGCCTGCGGTACGGTAAACCGGCGAAGCCGGTGGTGGTCACGCCCGCGGAAATGACGCAGGCGATCACCCGGTACTACACCGCCGAGGTGGAGCAGGGCGGCGCCGCGACCGCTGGGCCGGCGAAGAAGCCGCAGGCCCCTCGCAAATCGTTCGATCAACTCGGGGAGGGGGAGCGGAAGGAGCGCCGGCAACTCGGGATCATCGCGATCTGCTGGGCGTTTATCATCCCCGCCGCGGCGGCCTATTTCCTGCTCGACTTCGCCACCCTGACGGGGATGTTGGCGACGGTGATCCCCTTGGGGCTGATCGGCGGCGGACTGGCGGCGGCGTGGGCGTTCCTGATCTACTGGAAGTGATTCGCTCGCCCCGCGTCCCCCGCCCGCCCGTTCCCCCCACCCGCCGGACGTTTTGAAGGCCGAGCAGTTCCTCTCGCACCACGGCGTCGCCGACAACCCGTTCTCCCAGGAGGACGCCGGCAGCGATCACCTCTTCCTCTCCCGGCCCGCCGCCACCCGGCACCCGGCCTGGGATAAGATCGCCGGCGATCCGTCCAACCCCTCCACCGCCGTCGTCTTCGGGGAGAAGGGCAGCGGGAAAACGGCGCTGCGGTATCAACTTGCCGCCACGCTGGCCGAACATAATCTGAAGCAGACCGCCGGCGGGGCGGGCGGCAAGACGTTCGTCATTCATTACGACGACTTCAACCCGTTCCTGGACAGCTTCCGCGACACGCTGCCCGGCCGTCATAAGAAGCCGGAAAAAGCCCTCGCGAAGTGGCGGACCGTGGACCATATGGACAGCGTGCTGGCGCTGGGCGTGGGGCGGCTGGTGCGTAGCGTGCTCGAAGCCGGCGGGGACCGCGAGGAGGAAGGCCCCCCCGTGCTGCTGGGCGATTTGGATAAGCTGGACCGCCGTCACAAGCGGGACCTGTTATTGCTCGCCGCGCTGTACGATCATAGTCTGGACGAAGCCCCGGAGCCGCGGTTTGAACGGCTGCGGACGAAGCTGGGGTTCCCGGTGTTATTGAATCAATGGGACTTCTGGCTGGGCGTGGCGGGGACGATCCTCGTGCTGATCGTCGCGTTCTCCTACGGCGAAATTCGCAACGCCGGGTCGTGGTGGTACTGGGCGGCGCTGCCGATCCTGTTGTGCTGGCTGCCGGTGACGCTCCGTCAATTTCGCCTGTGGAACGCCGCCCGCAAAGCCTCCGCCAGCGTGAAGGTGCTGGACCGCCGGCCCGGGCCGCTCCGCAAGGTGCTCAGCCGGTTCAGCCGCCGGGACCTGTCCGGCCAACCCCTCCCGGAAGGCGACGCCACCGATAGCCGCTACGAATCGCTGGTGAAGTTCCAGAACGTCTTAAAACGGCTCGGCTTCAGCGGCGTTCAAGTGTTGGTCGACCGGGTGGACGAGCCGCACCTGATTAACGGCAACCCGGAGCGAATGAAGGAGTTCCTCTGGCCGCTGTTCGACAACAAGTTCCTCAAACACCCCGGACTCGGCTTTAAACTCCTGCTGCCCGCGGAGGTGCGACACTTTCTGAACCGGGAGGACCGCGGGTTCTACGAGCGCAGCCGGCTCGATAAGCAGAACATGGTCCCCAGCTTGGAATGGACCGGCGAAAGTCTGTACGACGTGGCCGAAGAGCGCCTGCGGGCTTGCGTCAAGGAGGGCAAGAAGGTCTCGTTGACCGACCTGTTCGACGAAAGCGTCAGCCGCGACGAGTTGACCCGCCAGTTCGCCCGGTTGCGGGTCCCGCGGCACCTGTTCAAGTTCTTGTACCGACTCATCGTCGAGCACTGCGGCCGCTACCCGGCTGAGTCTCCCAAGTGGACCATCGGCCGTGAAACGCTGGACGGGACGTTCCAATTGTTCCTCCGCGACCTGGAAGCCTTCGACCGCGGCATGGGAACGGGATAATCTGATGAATCGTCGTAAACTTCTCGCCGCCTCCGCCGCATCGCTGGCCGGTCTCGCCGTCGCCGAAGGCGGCGCGATCGCGCCGACGCCCGGCTTCCGCTTCTGCCTGAACACCGCGACGATCCGCGGGCAAAAGGTCGGGATCGAACGGGAGATCGAAATCGCCGCGGCCGCCGGCTACGACGGCATCGAACCGTGGGTTCGCGACGTGGAGGCGTATCGCGACGCCGGCGGGTCGTTAGCGGATCTCAAGACGAAAATCGCCGACGCCGGCCTGACGGTCGATAGCGCCATCGGCTTCGCCAACTGGATCAGCGACGACGCGGATCAACGAGCCGCCGGGTTGGAGCAGGCGAAGCGGGACATGTCTTTGATGCGTGCGATCGGCGGCACGCGGATCGCCGCCCCCCCGATCGGCGGTCATCAAACGCCGATCGGCGGCGATCTGGACGCGATCGCCGAGCGATATGCCGCGCTCTGCGACGTCGGCGCGGAGGCCGGCGTCGTGCCGCAGTTGGAGGTGTGGGGGTTCTCGAAGACGCTGTCGAAACTCGGCGAGTCGGCGTACGTCGCCATGGAAGCCGGGCGGCCCAACGCGGCGTTATTATTGGACGCCTATCACCTGCACCGCGGCGGGTCCGGGTTCGGCGGGCTTCACCTGCTCGGCCCGCAGTCGATGAGCGTCTTTCATCTCAACGATTACCCAGCGGACCCGCCCGCGAGCGAACTTAACGACAGCGACCGCGTCCTCCCCGGCGACGGCGACGCCCCGCTGGACGAACTCTTCGCGACGTTCCGAGCGATCGGCTTTGCGGGGACGTTGTCGTTGGAATTGTTCAACCCTGATCTGTGGAAGCGGGATCCCCTCGCCGTGGCGAAGGAGGGGCTGGCGAAGATGCGGACCGTCGCGGGATAGCCGCTTCCGTTCCGCTTCCGTTCCAAGGTCGACTAACGTGCGGGGGCCGGCTCGGGTTCGGCCCCCACCCCGCGAACCTCTTCGAACCCGCGGGCCGGTTCAAATGCGGGATTCGGTCCCGGCGCCACCGCCCCGGTCTCCGTCAGCCAGTCCCGCAGCACGCCGCGGAGGTCCGCGGTCACGTCCGGACGGGCGGCGGACAGATCGTGCTGCTCTCCCAGGTCGGCGTCCAAGTCGTAAAGCTCGACGGCGGGACCCACATGATAGACGCCGTCGTCGTCCCCGGGAGCCCGCCCGGGGGCGTCCCCGCCGGCGATGCGGTCGCCGAAGAACTCGATCAGTTTCCAACGCCCCCGCACCACGGACGCACAGGGCGTCAGCCCCCAGCGGAGATCGTAGAACGGGCTATACTGAAAGACCGGACGCATTTGTAAAGCCGTCGCGTCTCCGGTTGCCAAGATCGACGACAGGTCCACGCCTGGCAAGCCGGCTTGATCGGCGTTCGCCCCGGCGAGCGACAACAGCGTCGGCGCCAGATCCACCGCGTGCACCGGCTCGGTCACGACCCGCCCCGCGGCGACGCCGGGGCCGGCGACGATCCACGGGACGCGGACGCCGCCTTCGTAAATCGATCCTTTCCCTTCCCGCAGCGGGGCGTTGTCGTACTCCCGCCCCGTCACCGGCAGTTCCGCCCCCTCGACCGCCGGCGGTAAATCGGATGGGTTCAACTTCATGTCGATCCCGCCGTTATCGCTGAGGAACACGATGACCGTCTCCTCCGCTTCGCCCAGCCGCTCCAGTTCCGCGACGATTCGGCCGACGGACCGATCCAGGTGTTCCAACAGGGCGAGATAAACCGCCCGATTCGGGCCGACGTCGCCGTACCCGCGGGCACGATATTGCTCGACCAACGCCGCCGGAGCGACGATCTTGGAGTGCACGGCGTGATGCGACAGCAGGCAGAACCACGGGCGCTCGCGGTTGCTTTCGATGAAGCGCAGGGTCTGGTCCGTCAGCAGGTCCACCCCGCGGTCGGCGTCGGGCTTAAAATAGGATTGAGCGATCGGCGGCGGGGCGTGGTCGAAGCCGTAGTGCGTCGCGGCGTCCGGGTTCAGCCCCATATAGCGCCCGTCCGGCCCGTTCGTCAGGTGCCATTTTCCGGCGATGGCAGTGGTATAACCCGCCTCCCGCAGCGCTTTCGGGTAGGTCCAGGCGTCGCGCGGCAGGTTCGCCCGGAACAGCGGTTCCTCGACTCGGGCGAAGGGCAGCCCGTACGGGCCGATCACGTGCCACATGCGGTGGGCGGGGGCGTAGCGGCCGGTTAATAACGTCGCCCGGGTGGGCGTGCATTGCGAGGTGACGTACGCCTGTGAGAACCGCGTTCCCCGGGCGGCCAGCGCGTCCAAATGCGGGGTCGGCACGAGCGTGCCGCCGTAACTGCCCAGCGTCGGCCACCCCTGATCGTCGGTGAGGATCACCAGCAGATTCGGCGAGCCCGCGCCCCCCTCCGTCGCCTCCTCCGCGGACCGGGCCGCCGATACGAGACTCAGCCAAAGCGCGGCTGCGAAGACGGTCGTCGGATAAAATCGGAACATGACGAAGGGCTTGAAGGAGGGGCGAGTCTCGGCGGCGGTTAGTGCGTCCACACGTCATCCAACACGGGCTCGAAGAACGCCCAATCTTTGCGGGTTTGGTTCAGGACCTCGTCTGTATTCAGGCGTTTGAAGCTCGCGCCGCTTTTGTACTCGCTGTGCAGGCTGAACGTGCCGGCGAACGCCCGCTTGTTCAATTCTTGTGCGAACGCCGGGATCGGGCTGAATCCCTCGGCGACCGGGACGACCTTCTCCTTCCAGCGGGCCATGCCGAATTTGTCGCGGCCGGCGGGCTCCTGCCGATAATTCTTGACCGCACAGAGTTTAATCCAGGGGGCGAGCAGTTCGAGCCCCTGCCGCCAGCCGGCGTCGCCGCCCTCCACGTGCATGTGCAGCGTATCGACGTACGCCCCGATCCGCTCCGGCGGGAGGTCTTTTAGAAGCGAATATAGCATCGTGCCGTGGCTGGGCAGATATTCGCCGCTGTGGACGTGCACGCAGGGCGAAACGCCGTGTTTCGCGGCGAGGGCGGCGATCTCCGCGAGCGTTTTCCGCACCTCGTCCATCCGCCGGGCCAGGGGGACGCCGTTCTGCTTGAAATAGCCGAGCTTGAGGTCCGTGACGCCGTTGTCCGCCGCGGCGCCCATCAAGCGATCGGCGGCGGGACCGGCGTCGGTGATCGCGGTGGTCAGGATCAAGACCTTCACCCCGGCGGCGTCCGCGGCGGCGACGGCGGCCGGCAGTTCGGCCGCGGCGTTTTCCGGTTTGATGTGGCCGCCGGGGCGGACCGTCAGATCCAGTCCGTCCAGGCCCAGTTCCGCGAACGCTTCGCAAACCTGCGGGATCGGCCGGTCCTGGAAGCTCTTGGTGAACGCCGCCACCGGCGGGCGGGCGGGCGGCGGCGTCTCGTCGAGCGCGTGGGAGGCCGGCGCCGGCGACCCCGCAGCCGGTCGCGGACCGACGGCGAAGGCGGCGGTCGGCGCGAGCGTCGTTGCGGCGGTGGTGGCGAGGAAGTCGCGGCGGCGCATGGAGCGGTCCGGTCGGGGAACGGGCGAAGGCGTATCATCCCCCCGGCCCGCCCCCGCCCGCCACTTCGCCCGCGGAAAGGCGCCCGTGCCCGCACGAGGCGCCCGTGCCGCACATCATGGGCCGCCCGGTGATCGCGCCGCCGCCAGCCTCCTCGAACCCCCGGCCCGCCCGTGCCCGCCGCTCTGCTGTGTCTGGTCGCTCTCGCCCCGCCCGCGGAGTCCGCCGCGGTCGACCCCGCGTCTGCCCCGCTGCCGGCCCCGCGGGTGCTGGCGGACGGCGTCCGCGTGTGGTCGAACTTCGCCTATCGCACCGTGGACGGCGAGTCGCTGCGAATGGACCTCGTACTGCCCCCGCGGGACGAAACGCAACCGGCCCCGCCCAGAACGGCGCTGGCGGTGTATGTGCATGGCGGCGGATGGGTGGCGGGGTCCAAGCGGAAATTTCAATATCAGATCCTCGATTCAGCCCGCCGCGGGACCGCGGCGGCGGCGATCGAGTACCGGCTCAGCCGGGTCGGGCGCAGGGGGCGTACGTGGCCCCGTTCCCGGCGGCGCTGGAGGACGTGCGGGCGGCGCTGGCGTTTCTTGTGACTCGTGCGGATCGGTTGAACGTCGACCCCGCCCGCGTCGCGTTGATCGGCAGCAGCGCCGGCGGGCACCTCAGCCTGCTCGCCGCCTTCTCCGCCAACGGCGATCCGGTGAACGGCGAACCGGTGAACGGCGAACCGGTGAACGGCGAACCGGTGAACGGCGAACCGGTGAACGGCAATCCGGATGGAGGCGAACCGGTTGAAGGCGAACCGGGGACGGGCGCCGCGGCCGAGGCGGGCGGGGGGAACCCTCGGCCCGCCGACGACGTGCCGCGGGTGCCGGTCGCGGCGGTGGTGAACTTGTTCGGGGTCACGGATATGCCGGCGTATTACACCGACAGTCGGCACTCGCGGACGGTGTTGAGCCTGTTTCTGGCCGGTCACCTCGCGCTGCGGCGAGGCGCCTACGACGCTGCCAGCCCGGTGCGGTATGTCGACCCCGCCGACCCGCCCGTACTCACGCTGCACGGCACCGCGGACCCGATCGTGCCGGTCGATCAGGCCCGCCGCCTGCACGCCGCGCTCGAGCGCCGCCGGCGTGGCGAATAAGTTTGTGCCGGTGAAAGGCGGCACCCACGGGCTCTATCGCCAACGAACCGAGGTCTGGGCGGAGGTCCGCCGGTTCCTCGATGAACGCCTCGCCCCGCCTCCCGCAGACAGGCCGCCCGCCGGCGCCCCGTCATGAAGCCCGTGGTGAGGAAGAGCATCCGTGAGGAAGAGCGTCCGTGAGGAAGGGCGTCCGTGAGGAAGAGCATCCGTGAGGAAGGGCGTTCCGTCCCGGGGTGAATCCCGATCCGAACCCGCGGCGTCGGCCGGTCGCGGAGCGGGGGGCGAATGAGTGAACTGATCACATCAGAGTTCCCTCCCCCCGGAGTTCAGCCGATGCCCACCGCCGCCGCCACCCTCAACAAGCCCAGCGGTTACCACCCGACCGGCGCCCGCAACGGCCGCGCCGGCGTGCCCGCCCACGCCCGGTCCGAGGGCTCGATCGCCCGTGCGATCGAGGAACAAACCAGCAAGCTGCCCAGCGACCTGTTCCTGTGGGCCGCCGGGGCCAGCATGGCCGCCAGCGCCACCGCCAAGGTGATGGGCTCCAAGAATACGAGCCTGTTCATCGGGCAATGGGCGGCCCCGTTCCTCATCCTCGGGCTGTATAATAAGCTGGTGAAGCTCGAAGGCAGCGAGTGAAGTCGGATGTGGGAACGGGGATGGCGGATGTGAGATGGCGGATGGGGGATGTGGTGGAGCGAACGCGGGGGAGCCTCGCCGGTGCAGCCGCTCTCTCTCCTCCGCAATCCCCCGTCCTGCATGCGACTTGGCCTGCATGCGACTTGGCCTTCATGCTACTTAGCCGCCCCCGTCGCCTTGGTCTTGATGCGGCAGAGGTACATATCGCTGGTGATGAACAGCTCGGTTCCGTCCGGGCCGCCGAAGGCGACGTTGCTGCACGCTTCGCCGGTGTCGATCCGGCCCAGCGGTTGACCCTCCGGGCTGAACACCCACACGCCGCCCTGGCCGGTGGCCCAGACGCGGCCTTTCGCGTCCACCTTCAACCCGTCCGCGGAGCCCCTACCGGGCTGATCGCTCGCGTCGAAGAACAGCGTGCCCTCGCCGGTCGTGCCGTCCGCGGCGACCGGGAACTTCATCCAGCGCTTCGCCCCGCTGTCGGCGACGTACAGCGTCTTCTCATCGGGCGAGAGGGCGATGCCGTTCGGTCGGGGCATCGTTTTCGTCACCAGCGAGATCGTCCATGAGAGGCCCTTGCCGGTGGGCGAGAGCCGGTAGACGCCGCAGAAGTCCAGTTCCGCATTCGGTCCCTCCAGCCCGCCGGGCAGGCCGTAGGGCGGATCGGTGAAATAGATCGTGCCGTCCGAACGCAGGCACAGATCGTTGGGGCTGTTCAGCCGCTTGCCTTCGAAGCGGTCGACGATCGTGAGTTTCCCGCCCTGTTCGGACAGCGGCATCAGGGAGAGCCGCCGGTCGCCGTGCTCGCAGGAGATCAGCAGATGGGGGCCGTGCCCGCCGGAGAGCGCCAGCAAGCCGTTGGAGCCCGGCTCGCCGCCGTAGTCCGTCAGCCCGGTGTAGCCGGACGGATCGAGGAGCACCCGCACCGCCTTCCCGGGCTCCCAGACGCGGACGGTGTTGGAGGGGATCTCCGAGAACAGCAATCGCCCGGCGCCGTCCGACCCGCCTTTCGCATCCCACGTCGGCCCCTCGCACCAAGTGAAGCCGGAGGCGAGAACTTCGATTTTCGCGTTCGGATCGACGCAGTTGGCGAACGTTTCGTCCAGCGACACGACGCGGCCGAGGGTGGGGAAGACGTCGGTGTCCTGGGCGGGCGCGACTGCGGCGATGCAGAGCGTCAAACCGGCGATCGACGCCGCGGAACAGGGCGAAACGGGGCGGGGCATGGGGGACCGGGCGCGGGGGAAGGGGCGAACGACGCGATGCTAACGGGCGACCCCGTTGACCGCCCGCCGGTCCGCCGCCTACGGTCCCGGCATGGAGGGAACCAACCAAGGGCGCCCTGTGCGCGGACCGTGGATCGCCGTGACGCCGTGGATTGGCGTGACGAGGAGGGCCGCCGTAACGAGGGGGGCCGCCGCGACGCCGCGGGCCGTGACGCTCGCGGCGTGGCTGGCGCTCGCCCTGTCGGCGTTGGGGGCGCCGGGGGCGTTCGCCCAAGAGGACGCCGCGCCGCCCGTCGAACCGGCGCCGGACGAGTCGCCGCCTGCCCGGACCGGCCCGCATCTGTTGGAGATCTCGGGCTGGGACGCGATCGAGAGCGGTCCGCCCGCGACCTCCGAAGAATCAGATCCGAAGTCGGCGGCTCCGCCCGTCCCGGACCCGGCCGCAACCACGCCGCCGGCCGCGCCTCCGCCGAAGACAGAGCCGCCGAAGCCAGAGTCGCCGACGGCGGGGCCGTCGCTGCCGACCGCGGAGCAGATCGCCAAGAAGCTCGCCGAGATCAAGGCCGCCGGGGAAGCCGATCCGCCCGCGGACAAGCTGACCGCGGAGCAGCGAACCGCGGTGTTGGCGGACCTCGCCGCCGCCGCCGAGGCGCGTCAACGGTTGGACGCCCTCACCGCCGCCCGTGCCGCCGCGGAGGCCGCCGCCGAAGCCGTCGAGGCGGAAATGAAGCAGGTGCAAGCCCAGGTGGACGAGGTTTCCGCGAGCCCCCGGCCGGAGCGGATCCGGGAGACGTTCCAGGAACTGACGGACGCGGCGGTGGTGTTGGAGCGGACGAAGGCGGAGAACGATCGGGCTCAATTGGCCCGGGATCGGGAGAACTTCACGGAGGCGCTGTCGGGGGAGCGGCGTGAGGCCGACCGGGCGGCGCTGCGGGCGGCGATGAAGGCGGCGGCGGACGCCGCCGCCGCCGCCGAGACGCAAGCCCCGAGTCTGCCGACGGACGTGGCGGGCGCCCGCGTGGCGAAGACGCGGCTGGGGAAGGCCGCCGCCGCCGCCGCTCTCGCCGCCGCCGATGCGGAGAACGTGCGACTCGCCGCCGCCGCCAAGCTCGGCCTGCCGGCGCTGCGGCGAAGTCTGTTCGACCGGAAGATCGCCGCCGCCGACGCCCGCTTCGCCGCCGCCGAAGCCGAATTGAATCGTCGCGCCTCCGAGAAGGCGCGGGAGTTGGCTGACGCGTCGATCGCTGAGGACGTGCCCCCGGCGCTGCGGCCGCTCGCCGAAGAGGTCGCCGCCCTGCAGGAGTCGTATTCCAAGCAGGTCTCCAAGCGGGTCTCCGCCGACCAGATGGCCGCGAAAACGAAGGGCGAACTGACGGCGTTGAAGAACCGCTGGGACCGCGTCGCCGATCGCGTCAAAGACTTGGGGATGTCCGACGTGGTGAGCGCCAGCCTGCGGCGTGAGCGGGGGGATATGCCGGCGCTGGACAGCTTCACCGCCGCCATCAACGTGCGGTTGGAGGAGATTGAGCGGGCTCAGGTCGCCGCCGCCGACCACCGCGACGCCTTCGCCGCCCTCCCGCTGGAGAGCAACCACGGCAAGCTGGCGAGTTCCCTGCTGACGACCGCCATCGAGCAGGGGAGCCTGACCGGCGACCAAGTCACCTCCGCCAACGCCACGGCCAGGGAATTGCTGGACACGCGGCGCAAGTTGCTCACGGAGTTGGCGCCCGGCGAGGGCGTCGACGGGCTGGACCGGAACGTGATCGAGTCGCTGTTCGCCCTGCAACGGGTTCAAACCGAGTTCCGCGATACCGCCGCCGCCTTCGCGGAGTACATCGACGAACGGGTGTTGTGGGTCCGCAGCGGTCGAGTGATCAACAAGGAGCAGTTGGAAGCGGAATTACCGATCGTCGCGGGCTGGGCGGCCCCCGACGCATTGCGGGCGACGGCCCGGTCGATCCTCGAAGCGCTGCTCGCGGGGGTGTTCCAGCCCTTGACGGCGCTGGCGCTGGCGGGGTGCGTGGCATTGGGATTCCTGCGGATGCGACTGCGGGGCCTGCTGGCCCGGTGGGCGATCCCGGGGCGGCGGAAAGGCTCCCTGGATTACGAATCGACTCTCGCCGCCCTCGCCGCGACGCTGCCGGCGGCCTGTGCGGCGCCGGCTGCGTTGACCTGGCTGTCCTACGTGCTGACCGGCGGCTGGATCGTGCCGCCGACCGACAGCGGGGTCGCGCCGCTCCCCCCCACGCTCACCGCGGCGGCGTTGGGGACGGCGGCGGGGTACGCCGCGGCGGTCGCGCTGCCGCTGGCCCTGCTTCGGGCTCTCACCCGCCGCGACGGCCTCGCCGACGCCCACTTCCAATGGACCGCCGGGGCGGTGCGACGCATCCAACGCCAAGCCCGCTGGTTCGCCCCGCCGTTGCTGACCGCCGCGGCGATCGCCGGATTGCTCGGGTCCTCCGATCCCCTGCACGCCGGCGGCGGGTGGGAACGGGTGGCGTTCACGGTCGCCTGCGGGCTGGCCGCCACGCTGATGTATCGTCTGTTCCGCCCGGGCGGCGTGGTCTGGGACGGCGTTCGCAAGACGGCGCCGGAAAGCCCGTCGCACAAGTTTCGCGTGCCGCTGTGCGCCGTGGCGGTGCTGGGAACCGCGGCGCTGGGGGGCTCAGCGTCGCCGGCTACCACTACACCGCCGGCGAACTGGCCCGCCGAACGCTGGTGTCCGCGGTGCTGCTGATCGTGGTGGTGGTGCTCCGGAGCGCCGCGGTGCGGTGGGTGACGATCTCCCGCAGAGCGATGCTGTATCGCGCGATGCAGCGCCGCAGGGAGGAAGCCGCCGCCCGGGAGCAGGCCGCCGACCCGTCCCTGCCCAGCGGCCCGCCCACCGAAGGCCCCACGGCGTCCGGGGTGGGATCCGTCGCCGACGCCCCCGCCGCAACCGCCGCGGAACTCTCCGGCCAGACCCGCACCCTCGTCACCGCCGCCGCGATGATGCTGGGCGTCGTCGGGCTGTGGTTCATCTGGGCCGACGTGCTGCCGGCGCTGAATAAACTGGAAGACATCACCTTCAACGGCTGGAACATCACCCGGGAGGTGCCGCAATCGGACCCGGACACGGGCGAGCCGATCGCAACCCCCGAGGGGGTGGTGCTTACGGAGACCAAGAGGACCCCGATCAGCCTGTGGGACCTGCTGATCGCGACGACGGCGGCGGGGCTGACGGTGCTCGCCGCCCGCAACCTGCCCGCCCTGCTGGCGCTCAGCGTGTTCGACCGCCTCCCGCTGGACGCCGGCGGCCGCTACGCGGTCTCCCGCTTGGCCGGTTACGCGGCGATGGTGATCGGCGTGCTGTTCACCGCCGGCCGCCTGGGCTTCGAGTGGGAGAGCGTCCAATGGTTGCTCGCCGCGCTGTCGGTCGGACTGGGCTTCGGTTTGCAGGAGATCGTCGCGAACTTCGTCTGCGGCGTGATCATCCTGTTCGAACGCCCCGTGCGCGTCGGCGACGTCGTCACGGTGGACGACATCACCGGCGTGGTCAGCCGGATCCGCATCCGGGCGACCACCATCACCAACTGGGACCGCAAGGAGTTCATCGTTCCCAACAAAGAGTTCGTCACCGGCCGATTGCTGAACTGGACGCTGTCCGACAGCACGAACCGGATCGTGATCGATGTCGGCGTCGCCTACGGCAGCGACACCCGCAAGGCTCGCGATCTGATGCTCGAAGCCGCCCGGGAGGCGCCGCTGGTCCTAGCCGACCCGACCCCGCTGGCGACGTTCGAGGGCTTCGGCGACAGCACGCTGAATCTGTTGTTGCGGTGCTACCTGCCGAACCTGGACCAGCGATTGCCGGTGATCTCTGAACTGCACGCCGCAATCGACGCGAAGTTCCGGGCCGCCGACATCGAAATCGCGTTCCCCCAACGGGACCTGCACCTCCGCAGCGCCCCGCCGGCGCTGCTGGCCCCCGCCCCCGCGTCGCCCGGCGCTGCGTCGCCCGGTTCCACGTCGCCCGGTTCCATGTCGCCGGTTCCCGCCTCGCCGGACCCGCACGTGGAGTCCCGCAACGGCCATGCGGTCGCCGTGTGAGGTGCATGGAGATCGGTCGAATCGAGGATCCGGAGCAACGCCCCGAACCGACGCCGCACCGTGGTGTCCGACGGGGCGTGCGGGACGGCGTCCGACACCGTCTCCGGCACCGGCTCCGGCACGGGCTCCGACACGGGTCTGAGGTCGTGCGGAAGAGGCGACGCAGCGTGGTTGCCGACCCGCGGATCGGCGGCTACCCTTCCGGCCGTCGATCGTCGTGCGGCCCGTCCGCGGGACGATTCACGGTGGCATTAGCTCAGTTGGTTAGAGCGCCGGATTGTGATTCCGGAGGTCGCCGGTTCAAGTCCGGTATGCCACCCTTCAAAGTAAGGGGACAAGGTAAGGGGTTCCCTCGCCCCGGCGTGAGACTCCCCGCCGCGTGAGACACTTCGTGAGACGTCTTCTGCGGCTCGCCGCGTCGACGGCCGGTGGGAGGCGGCCGCGACGACGCCCCTCTCCCCGCCGTCGCGCTGAGGACGCCGCACGCCGCACCTGAACTGGTGAGCGTCGCCCGCGGCGGCTTCCCGCGGCGGCTTCCCGCGGAAACGGGGCGTTCGTCTTGAGGCGAAGGTTCGGCCGGAGCCGCCGCCCGATCTCGGAACCCTCTCGGGACGATTGGACACCCGTCGAACTCTGGCGGGAGGGCTCCGCCACCCTGCCGGGCGGGATCGCCGGTCTGCTCCGCCGACACCACGGCGGCTGACCGGCCGGCTGAAACCGCTTTGCCGCGGTCTCGCAGGCCGTGGTGTCCGGGCACCGGAGGAACAGACGATGACGGACGACCCCGACAACGCCCGCGACGAACCGGATCAGTCCTCGACGTCCAGCCGTTCCCGAACGGCGGGACGCTGCTGGACCGGCTGATCGCCAGCGGCGTCCTGGGCAGCGGCGTCCTGGGCAGCGGCTCGCAGAATCACCCGGCGGATCTCTCCACGAACCCGAAGTACATGGAGGGGTTCGGCAAGAGTCCGTCTGCCGCTGAACCGGCCGACGATGCGTCGGCGATCAGGGATGGCCTGGACGCCCTCGACCGCGGGGAGACCCGCCCTGCCGGGGAGTTTCTCCGCGAACTCGACGCCGAGTTTCGCGGGAGCGCCGAACCGTCCGGTGAAGCACGAGAGACCGAACTTGGGACATCAGCGAGGGGGTTTCCCGCCGCACGACTCACACGAGCGGACCGCATGGGCGTCACCAAGACCGAGATCGACGATTTCACCGCAGCGCCAACCGAGCACGGTCCGCGAACTGGAAGCGTGGGTCGAACAGCGCCGCCAGCGTCCGCTCCGGCGGCAGGCTCTCGACCAGTCCCGGCCCGAAGAAGCTCTGACTGGTCGCGCCCTGCGGATCGGCGCCGACCAGCAGCGCCCGCTCTTCTGGTTGATCAGGCAGAGGACCGTCAATGGACCCCCGCGTTCGCCTGGGGTGTTGCCAGCGGCGACACCGTTGACGTTCGTCGCTCATTCCTGCCCCCGACGCTGTCACGACCGGCGGAGATCCGTCAACGAGTTTTCGCCCTCGACCCCGGCGAAATCAGGCTTTGCGTGTCCGGCCCGGTACTGCCAGAGTCGGTCCTGACTTAAAGCGGGTCGAAGCGGGGCCGGTTCGCGGCCTGATCGGATACCGCGAAACGGAACACAAAAGTGCCGTGAGGCGAAACGCCATCCGAACCGCCGACGCCCCGGAACCGCTCGTTTACGACCACCGGCGGACATCGTGGGTGAACCGCGACTTCGGGGTCGTCGACAACGTCGTCCTCTGTGAGCGGGAGGACGCCGACGGTCCGGCGGTCTCGCGGTTCGCCTGGAACCGGGTCTTCTTCGACAGTTTTCAGGCCGGCTACCTCAAGCGGCTGGACTAAGATCCCTTCTGCCGGTTGAACAGCCCGGCTCACCGGCTGCGGAGGGCCGCCCTGATGCCGGCGCGGCCCTCGCGATCCGCGGCGGGGCACTTGTAGACGGACACCTCCCGCAGGTGCGGTTGGGAACGAACGAACGCCGCGACCGCCTCCGCGGTGATCGGATCGCCCGTCAGCACGAGTTTCTCGATCCGCAGCGGCGGCAGGACGCTCAGGAGCCGGAGGGTGTCGTCGGTCAGCCCGACCCGGTGCAGGTTCAGGGCGAGCGGCTGAACCGGCGCCGCGGCGACGCCCGGCGGGGCCGGCACGTACCGGCGGACCTGCAACCCCGCCGCCAGCAACGCCCGCCACGGTGACGCCGCGCCGCCGGTCGCGAGGTGCGGGGCCGCATCCCTCGCCAACCCCCAGGGGGAGGCCAGCACGCGCTCCCGCGCCTCCCGCCGAAACAGCGCGACCAGCACGGATCGCGAGACGGCCGGCGTCGCCCCGTCGTGCGTCGCGGCCGGCCGGGCGGCCAGGGCCGCCAATCCCAAGCCGCCCACCGGCACGTCTTCAAGGATCAACCATTCCAGGTTGCGGCGGTTCGCGACCTCCGCGAACACCGCATCGGTCACGGCCCCGCCCCTCACCGACACCTGGGCCGCGGTTCCCCCGGCGATCGCGGCGACGGAGGCGTTCGTGATTCCGTCGCCCCCGATGCCGAGGAACCGCAGGCCCGGCAGCGTCGCCAAGCGGGCCAGCCCGACGTCAGTCACGGGCGTGTTCTCGAGCCGCAGGCTGCGTAGCGTTCGCGGCGCCTCCCCCGCGGCCCGGGCGGTCTCCGCGAGGCGGGCGGCGGCGTCGACCAGCGTCGCGCACCCGGCGTCGTCGAATCGGCTGTTCGCCAAGTGGATCGACAGCGGCAACGGCCGGCCCGCGGCGGCGTAGGCGGCGAACCCGGCGCCGGTCACGGCGGTGTCGTACAGCCGCAAGCCGTCCACCTCCTCGACCCCCGTCAGGTGCGTCAGCCCCGCGTCCGTCACCGCGGCGCCGTGCAGGTCGATGGACAGCCCGAACCGCTGCCCGTTCTCCACGCGGGCGGACGCCGGCGCCCACAGTCCGACCAGGCGCGCCAGCGAACCGTCGCCGCAGTGCGTGTCGGACAGATCCAGCCGGGTCACGCCCGCGGCGATCGGCAGGGCGGTGAAGCCGGCGTCGGAGATCGGGTTGCCGGCGAGGGCGAACTCCGTCAGCGCCGCCCCGCGGGCGGCGACTCCCCGCCCCAGCGCCGCCAGGCTGGCGTCGGTGAGGTCCGCGTTGCTCGCCTTGAGACTCCGCAGCGGCGCCAGGCAGGTCAGGCCCGCAAACCCGTCGCCGACTTTCACCCCGGTCAGGTTCAGTTCCTCCAAGTTCGGCAGGCTCGCCAAGATTTCACACCGGTCCGGGCCGACCGGGTACTGCGTGATCGTGACCGACCGCACCGTCGGGTGCCCGCGGAGCGGTTCCAGCCAATCCGTCCGCTGCCAGACCCGCTCCGCCCGCAGCGCCGTCAGCCCCGGCGTGCGGCAGATCGCGGCGAACAATTCCCGGGTGATGCCGCAGGCGTAGTTGAACGTGACGGTCACCTCCGCGTTCGGATCGACCAGTAACGGCAGCAGGGTGGCGGGGTGCGGCCCCGGGCCCTCGTGCGGCGCCTGGAGCCGCACCTTAATCCGCGTCACGGGCCGTCGGGCGCTGCGTGAGGACACGGACGCCTCGTTGTACGGCCGCCGGTCCCCCTGCATTTCGTGGAAGATCCGATCGCGACGCCGGCCGAGGGCGAGCCGGGCCGGCCCCGCGCCGGACCGTTCCCGTCGGCGACGGATTGCAGCGCGGTGGCGGCCCGCACCGACCGCTCCCGATCGGCGGGGTCCTGCCAGTCGTCGGCGATCTCTTGCAGGAGAGCGACCGCGGCGCCCGCCGCCCCGGGGTCGGCGGCCGGGTCCGCCGCCCGGGCGGCTGCGGCGGCGAGCCACTCCGCCTCCGTGGTGCCGGGGAGGTTCAACTCGGCCGCTCTGGCCCGCAGCGCCGTTTGAGCCACCACTTGGGCTCGCAGCCGGTCGGCCCAGGCGGGCAGTTCGAACGACGGGCCGGCCGCCGCGGCGTTCGGACGGTCGTTCCCGGGCCGCTCCGTGCGCCGTGCCCGACGGGCGGCGAGAAAGTCGTTGATCCGACGCTGCCCGCCGTTCCGCTCCGCCGGACATTGGCCGACGGCGAGGTAGGTCACGTCCGGCTGACGGCGGAGGAAGTCCATCACGGCGGCCTCGGTGATCGGATCCTGCCTCAGGAACCAGGTTTTGACCGGCAGCCGGGGCAGGCTGCGCAGCAGTTCGTCCGTCAGGCCCACGTCGTTGAGGGCCACCTCCATCACCGGCCCCGGCGGGCGGTCCACCAGCCGGGGGACCGTGGCGAGCCGCAGCGGAACGGTCGCCAGCGGGGCGGCCGTCAGGTCCGCACAGAGCGCCGCCGGCAGCGTGGCGCCGTGTCGCTCCCACAGCGCCGCCGCCCAGTCCCGCGGCCCGCCCGTCTCTTGCCCGCCCCAGCCGAACCGCAGCAGGGCCTCCGCCAGCGTGACGCGGTCTTGCCCGCCGTCCGGCTCCCGCGGCCCCTCGTGGGCGGCCAGATTCGCCAGCCCCGGGCCGGCGACGGGGGCGTCTTCGAAGTCCACCCGACGGAGCGTCGGCACGGTCGCCAGCGGCCGCCACACCGCGTCCGTCAGCCCGGCGTGGGTCCCGTCCCGCAGCGTTTCGGCGACCAGTCGCTCCAGCCCCGGCCGGGAGACGATCGCCCGCACGCCCTCGTCCGTCAGCTTGCCGTTTTGAAACCAGATGACCTTCGGCACCTTGCCGCCGAACGCCCCGAAGCCGGTCCCGGTGGCCGTACCGTGACGGATCAGCATGCGGTCGGGATCCACGAAACCGGCCACCGCGGCGAGCAATTCGTCGTTCATCTGCGGCCCGCCGAAGTTGAAGTCCGTCAGGTTCTCCATGGTCCGCAGGCGCCGGACGCCCGCGGCGGTCACGCGGGTGTCCATCAGCCGCAGCGTCAGATCGCGGGGGCAGGGGCAGCGGCTCAGGGCGAGGCAGCCGGCGTCGTCGAAGGCGCCGCCGTCCGCTTCCACCCGGCGGGGCAGCGGCGTGCCGGCCGCGGCCCAGGCGTCGAACCCGGTTCCCGTCACCGCGGTGTGGCCGATCGACAGCCATCCCACGCGCGGAACCGCCGCGAGGTGCGCCAGCCCGGCGTCCGTGACCGGCGTGTTGCCCAGCAGAATCGTCACCCCGTCCTCCGACACCGGAGGCGGGCCGCTGAAGGGCACGCTGACGGCCCCCGCCGCCGCCGCCGCCGCCGCCGCCGCCGGGTCGGCCGGGTCGGCCGGGTTCGCCCAGCGGCCGATCATGTGCTTCAGGGCGCCGTCCCCGCAGCGGGTGCCGTTCAAACTCAGCAGTTTGATGTTTCGCAGCGGCAGGGCGGCGAAGCCGGCGTCGGTCACGCCCGCGTCCGACAGCCGGATGTCGTCCACCACGGTCAGACCGGCGAGCGCCTTCAGGCCGGCGTCGGTCACGCCGGTCAGGCGCAGATCCAGCGACCGCAGCGTCGGCCGGGCCGCCAGCGCCCGCACGCCCTCATCGCCGACCGCGTTGCGGAACAGGTCGACCCGCTGGAGGTTCGGAATCGAGGCGAACGCCGCGCAATCCGCCGCGGTGATCCCGCAGCGCTCCACGGACAGCCCCGCCAGCGTCGGATGCGCCCGCAGCGTCTCCCGCCACGCCGCCGGCAACCCCTCCAGCCGGGAGAGCGCCAGCGACCGCAGCGCGGGGACGGAGCACAGTTGCTCGAAATGGTCGTCCGTCAGCTTCGCCCGCCGCTGATCGACCGACAGATAGAGGTTGATCGGCCACGATCCGGCTGCCCCGTTCCCGCCGCTCCAATTCAGCAGTCGCAGGCGGAGGGCCGGGTGCGGCTCGCCCGGCGGGGCGGGTTGATCGACTGTCATCCGCCGGGTCACGCCCGGCAGACGCAGGACATCTTCGTCGAAATAGGTGCCGCCGACCACAAAGCGGCGTTCGACGCGGACGCCGCCCCGCTCCAGTTCGGCCCACACCGCCGCGTGCCGCGTCCGCAGGGCTTCGGCGGCCCGCTCCGCATAGGGCCCGCCCCCCTGCGCAACCGTGCGGAGCGCCCGGGCGGCGGGCAGAGAGTCGTCCTGCGTGCGGACGTCCCGCCAATCGTCGGCCCGGGCTTTGAGCCGGCGGAACGCGGCGTCGGCGGCCGCCGGTTCGCCGTCCGTCAGCGCCGCCGAGTCCGCGGCGATCTCCGGCGGAACCGCGGCCGGTTTGTCCGGCGCCTCCTCGATCACGCCGTCTTGCAGCCCCAGCCCGAGGAGGGCGAACGACAGCAACGGCAGGGCGACGGACGGAGCGGCAAACGGAGCGGCAAACATCGGCGACGGCGGCCTTGGGGGGACGGGCGACGCCCACCTTCCGCCGTCCTCATCACCCCCGCAACCGGGTTCCGGCCGCCGCGATCAGCGGTGGAGGAACGTGCGGGACGCTTCGACGGACGCGGCGTCAAGCCGCGACTGACCGCCGTTCTCCGCCGCGGCGGACCGTTCCAGCAGGGGGAGCAGGACGATCGGGTGCGGCCCCGGCCCGGCGTGCCCGCAGCGGATCGTGACGGACACCCGCACGGCGTGCGACCGCGTGATCGGCCCCGGCTCTTTCAGGACCGGCTCGGGGGAGAGAAGTTGAAGGAGGTGCGAAAGCGGAGCGGCGGCGCGGCCGATCGCGGATCGCCCGCCGGGCGAAGCGGCTCAGGTGCAGGCCGATCAGCGTGACGCGGGCGGGGCTCGGGATGAGGAAGTCGCCGTACCAGCCGAACGGCGGCACGTGCATCGCGTCGGTCCAGCGGTCCGGGGCGTGGCGTTCGCAGGTCGCCGTCACCCCCCACAGCCGTCGGGCGGCGACGGACTGGATCGCCTCGCCGATGTCGACCCGCCGCTGCGTCGCGCACGGCAGGTGCGTGAACGACGCGGCGAGCTCCGGATAATCAGGAATGTCCCGCGGGATCAGGGCGAAGGGCTCTCGCAGGAAAAACATGACGAAGTGGGCCACGACCGGCGGTATAAGTATACGCATGAACACTGTCTATATGCCACCCGCCGATGGTACGCTGCAATAAGTTGCCATCGGTAGAAGGCAGGTTCGCCAGCCTTGCCCTCAGACTCTAGAAACGTAACGTTCGACGTGCGGATGTTCGTCCAGGAAACGGTTGATGAGCTTACCAATGTCCGACGAGGTGGATTTAAAAAGTTGCGTTGCTTGACGTTGCTTCTAGAAATCTGACGATTCTCGGCGTCGATCTTTTCGTTCACCGCCCTGAAGCTTGCGCCTGAAGACTTGTCGTCTCCGATCGGATTCTCTCTTCCGCTGAACGTCGGACTGGACAATTTCCTCCACCCTGCTTCGGGCGATCCGCCGACGCTCCGATCTCTGTCGCATATGCCACACTAAGTGCAGTGCCAACCGGCTACCGTTAGGTTGGGTCGCTCCGTCTCGATCGACCCTGCCGCCATGTCCGCCAAGTCCGTCGTCTCGCTCTCCGGCGCCCAACGCGATCGGCTCGACGCCCTCAACCGCACCGGGCGTTCGCACGCCCGGGCGATCCGGCACGCCCGGACGTTGTTGCTCGCCGACGCCTCCGACGACGGCCCCGCCTGGGACGACGAGCGGATCGCCGCCGCATTGGGACAAAGCCCTGCCACCGTCGCCCGGACCCGCAAACGGTTCGTCGCCGAGGGGCTTGAGCAGGCCGTTCGCGTCCGCAAGACCGGACCGGGACGTCCGCCCAAGATCGACGGCGCCGCCGAGGCGCATTTGATCGCGCTCGCCTGTTCGGAGCCGCCGGAGGGGCGGGCGGTCTGGACGGTGCGGTTGCTGACCGACCGCTACGTCGCGCTCGGGGTGGAGGAGGGCTGGCTCGACGGACCCGTGAGCCACGAAACCGTGCGTCAGACGATGAAAAAAACGTGTTGCGGCCCCACCGGGTCAAACAGTGGGTGATCCCGCCCGGCGCCAGCGCGGCGTTCGTCGCGGCCATGGAACGCACGCTCGATATTTATGCCGAGCCCCACGACCCCCAGCGGCCGGTCGTCTGTCTGGACGAGCGGCCGTGCGCGCTGGTCGGCGAAGGGCGCGACCCGCTGCCGATACGCCCCGGCGCCGACATGCGACAAGACCACGAATACGTCCGAGGCGGGCTGTGCTGCACGTTTCTGGCCTTCGAACCCCTGCGGGCGTGGCGACGGGCCTGGGTTCGCCCGCAGCGGCGGCGACTGGAGTTCGCCGAGGTCGTTCGTGAATTGTGCGACGAGGTCTATCCCGACGCCGAGGTCGTGCGTCTCGTCTGCGACAACCTCAATACGCATACGCCGGCGGCGTTCTACGAGCGCTATCCGCCGGAGGAGGCCCGGCGGCTGGCCGCCCGGGTGGAGTTTATTTATACGCCCGTGCACGGGTCGTGGCTGAACGTGGTCGAGTGTGAATTCTCGGCGATGGTGCGGCAGTGTCTGGGGCACAGGCGGCTGGGCGAGATCGGGGTGCTGCGGCGTGAGATCGACGCATGGGTCGCCGCCCGCAACGCAGCGGGGGCGACCGTCCGGTGGCAATTCACGACGGCCGACGCGCGGGTTAAACTGAGTCGGCTCTACCCATCAGTAACCGCTTGACGCTGCACTAAGATCGCATATGGCAGAAGGCCAACTGAGATCGAGAATAGTCCCCTCAGCCATGGGTGTTCTACGTTCTTGAAGTCTTCTGGGTTTCCGACCATGGAGATTCCTAGACATACGAATATTGTGAACCCAAAGCACCAGATCAGCAATATGCAACCAGCACAGCCCTCAGCATCCGACTCCGATTCGCCGTTCGCAAGCTTTTCGAGTTCCGGATCGACTGGCGACGGAGGCGGATCCTCGTTGAATCCCGGCGGCAGTTCCTTGCGTGGCTTGAAGGAATGAATCGCTGAAGGATCGAAGTCAGTGGTAGTCCGCTGCATGAAGAGCGAAAGCAGACGCTCAAACTCGTCCAGTTCGTCCTGTTGCGACTTCGACAGCCTCGTCAATATTCGCCGGCCGTGTTCGAGCAGTGCGTCAAACCGCTCTTTATCTGCCAACTCGGCGAGATCGGAGGTACTGAAACCAGTGTTCGGGTCGTCGATAACTTCGAACAATCGACGGACGCCGTATGCGGCGGCTACGCTGTCGCCGGCTTGACGGGCCTCCCGGACGAACTTCTCGGCTTGGTAGATGACCTCCTTCAGGGTCCGCTCACGACGGACCAGATTCGCCTGTTCGGCCTGCAACTCCGCCATCTGACCGAGCGTGTCGTGAATGGCGTCCACCTGATCCACCAGGTGGTCAAGTACGCCGAGCGACTCGGCGATCCGATGGAGCGTCTGATTCGTGTCGAAGGCGACTTCCAGGTTGTGGACCTGAAGCCGGTTCGACAACATCTGCTGAGCATTGAGATTGAGCAGCAGCCCGATCTTCATCCGGTCGGACCGCTCCTGCCGGCGAACAGCGTGCTGGTACCGGCGATCTGCTTCGTAGACGGCAAGGCTATCCACTATCGAAGTTCCGTTTTGAGCCGAGGGGTATTGGGACCCCTGCGAACCGGTCCCTGAGAGCGGAGTTCTGCGACCTGGGCACCCGCAGGGTGTGCGGCCGACCGCCACCCGGATCATGCCGCCTCTGCCGACCGGCCTGCTACCACGGAACGAAGTCGTTTCATTCTTCCGCCGTTCTTCATGCTACGTCCCGGGCAGCGAACCTAGTCCGGCGGCTTGATTGATCGTTGGATCGTCTCCCTGCTGCCGGCCTGTAGCCCGAAAGGCGGAAGTTCCGGCAGCGGCGAAGTCACCACAACCGTTGAGGCAGACCGGGCGGAGCCGCCCTGGCGGCGGGGACCCTCAGCGGGCAGGCAGACGTCGACCGGCTTTGACTTCAGAGAGCAGCCGGTAGTACTTTGACTTGTTCAGGCCGGTCTCGGTGCAGGCCGCCCGCCAATCGCTGCCGTGCCGCTCGTGCGCCCGCCAGACATCGTTGCGTTCCCGACGACTCCGTTCGGCCTGCGTTTCGATCCCGGTGACTCCCGGTTGCGCGAGGCTGTTTCGACAGAGGACACGCCAATCGTTCTCGGCGTGGCCGGCCTCGTGCTGCCGACGGTCTTCTAACGCTCGCACACCGTGCCTCAGCGTGAGTCGCAGTCCCGCCCGACTCACCTCGCCGATCGCCCAGCCGAGGGTCTCTCGATCGCTGGCTGATTTCGCCATCGTGTCGAGCATGTACTCCGCCACCTCCTCGTCCGTCGGCTCGTGCGATACGTGGGCGAGCCGATCCGCCAGGGCACGGGAGGTCGGATCCTGCCCAAGCGGCTCGTTGGAAATGAGGATCAGCCCGCCGGAAAACTCGACCGTACGTTTCCCCCCTTATCACCTCCCAGTGGATCGTCCTCCGACCGTCAGACGTCGGGGCGGTTGCAGGCATGAGGATCTGACGAGCCTGCTTGTTCTGGAGCAACGTGGGCACGTCGTCGATCACCAGGACTTGGTCCGGGTAGTCGTGGAGCAGGTTGAACAGAGCGGCCGGCGACATCCGTCCGTTCTTCTCGACGCTGCGAGCCCGAAGTTGGTCGAGCGTGCGGCGAACCACGGTCGTCTTGCCGGTGCCGGGGCGTCCGGTGATGAACGCCCCCGGCGTGTACCCGCCGGCGACGCCACGGACTCGATCGGCGATCAGCGACAGCTTTCCGGCCAGCTTGGACGGTGGAGAGGGAAGGGCAACGACGGACATGGCGAGACTCGGGAATGCGGGAATCTGTGAAAACGGAAACCGTCCCAGAACCTAGCCAGCGGTTTCCGAACGGCACCGTGGGTTCTTCCCGGCATCTGACTCTCCGCCGAGAGTCCCAAGCAAAGAGTCTCACCAATTGTCTCACCGATCCTGGAGTCTCACAGGATCGGCCGTTTCACCCTTGTTTTCTAGTATCCCCGAGAGGATTCGAACCTCTGACCTCCGGCTCCGGAATCGAAATTAAGAGCAGGTCTTCGGTCGCCGTTTCACCCTACCGTGGTTGGGTTTCGTGCCGATGGTAGGCTCGCTTCGCGGTCTTCGCAACCCGTAGCAGAAACCCTAAAAAACAAGCGGTACGGCGGCCGGAAGTTGGTACGACTTGGTACAAGTTGGTAGCTGACGCATGGCCACTAACAGCGAGGGCATGGGCGGCACGACGCGTCGACGCGTTCGACGGGCGAATCCAAATGGCTCCTGCGGCGCAAACCGCGGGATGGTGCCGGCTTTGCTGATGCTGGTCGGCGGCGGGAGGGTCGCCGTCGAATTCCGATCATCGCGTCGGAGGATGCTTTGGAGTGGTGCCGTGACGTACAGTGGTGGGTGTCCACCTCCTCCGGTCCGTCCACGTGACCACGCGCGTCGCCGTCCGCCCTGAACTGATCGACTGGGCCGTGAAGCGGTCCCGGCGGCCGGTCGCGGATTTGGCGACCGGCGGGGCAAAGAAGCTGGGGGAGTGGCTGGACGGTGACGAGCGGCCGACGATGAAGCAGCTGGAAGAGTTCGCCCGGAAAGCCCGCGTACCGTTCGGCTACCTGTTTCTGTCCGAGCCGCCGCGGGAGGAACTGCCGCTGCCGGACTTTCGCACCAAGGCCGACGCCGCGGTCGGCAACTTCAGCCCGGACCTGTTGGAGGCCGTGCTGACGATGCAGCGGCGGCAGGATTGGATGCGGGACTACCTGCTCGACCTCGGCGAAGACCCGCTGCCGTTCGCCGGGAGCCTCAGCCCCGACGACGGGGTCGACGCGCTCGTCGCGGAGATGCGACGGACCCTTGGGCTGCCCGCTGGCTGGAACGCCGACTGCCGCACACCGCGGGAGGCGTTTGCGGAACTGCGAGACCGAGCCGAGGCCGTCGGGGTGCTGGTGAGTGTGTGCGGGTACGCCGGAACGGATACGAATCGAGCTTTCGATGTGGGTGAGTTTCGAGGGTTTGTGTTGGCCGATGAGTACGCCCCGCTGGTTTTCGTGAACGGTGCGGACGCGGAATCGGCCAAGCTGTTTACCCTCACCCACGAACTGGCCCACGTCTGGCTCGGTCGCGGCGGGGTAATCGATCCGGAGGCAGACGATCGCAGCATCTCGATCGAACGGCACTGCAACGCCGCGGCGGCCGAGTTCCTGATCCCCGCCGACCTCCTCACTCGGTCGTGGCCGGAGTTTGACGCCGCCCCGGATGCGTTTCGATTGGCGGCGAGCCGCTTCAACGTCAGCCCAATCGCCGCAGCTCGACGGGCGCGAGAGGTCGGTCTGGTGGAGGACGCTCGCTTTTTCGGCTATGTGAACCGCAAAGACGGAGAACTGCGGATAAGGGAGCGACGCGGCGGGGGCGGGAACTTCTACGCGACGCAGCGAACCCGGTTGGGCCGACGGTTTTCCGATGCGGTCGTCGCCGCGGTCCGGGCCGGCGACCTGCTTTATACAGATGCGTATCGTCTGACCGGCCTGCACGGCGGCACGTTCGATCGGTACGCCGCGTCCCTCGGTGGAGCCGACGATGCCGGGTGAGGCGGCGGACGATGAGACCGTCGGCGATGGGCGGTCGGAGGCGCCGCCTCGCTACCTGCTGGACGCGAACGTCTTCATCGAAGCGAACCGCCGCTACTTCCCGCGGGACGTGGTGCCGGGCTTCTGGGACGCTCTGCAGATCGCCTGCCGCGCGGGGCGTGCGTTTTCCATCGACTCGGTGCGGGACGAGTTGGAAGCCGGCGATCCGGAAGACGGGGTGCGGCAATGGGTGGACGGCCTGTCCCGCAAGGAGGCCGATCAGTTCTTCCTGCCGCGGCTGACGCCGGAAGCCGGCTACACGTTTGGTCTGCTGACGGCGTGGGTCGAGGAGCGGGAGAAGCCCGACGGCGCCCCGTACTACAAGCAGTCGGTCCGCGAAGAGTTCGCGGCGACCGCAGACGGTTGGCTCGTCGCCGCCGCGGCGTCTCGCAACCTCACCCTCGTCTCGCACGAATCGAAGGGCGACGCGACGAAGTGGAAGGTTCCGATCCCGAGCCTTTGTCAGCAGGTGGACGTCCGCCAGATCGACACCTTCACGATGCTGCGGGAACTCGGCGTGCGGCTGGTGCTGGCGGACGACGCGAACGTCGCGTTCGACGCGACGTAGCCAGAGACTTGCAGTGTGTGGGGTCTCGCTCGCCGTGTCTCAATTTCTCCGAATTGGGAGAGACATGCTGGTCGTGCGCTGAGCGTCTGCCTCACCAGAAACGACGCCCGGCCACATCAGCGTGATCATCGTGGAATCGCTCGACCACCGCCCGGTACTCCGGCAACGGCCGGTCCGATGCTTCCTCGCCTCGTTTGATCTGGCGGAGATAAGACAGCCGCCGCCGCACGCCGTCGGGATCGCGAAACGCTTTCGCCCGGACTTCTGCCGGGTGAACGGTGAGCTGATTCAAGTCGAGGCTCAGTGCGAGTACGGCCGGGTGGTCCGGCGACAGTTCGTCACCCTCGTCGATCCCGGCGAGGGTGTGGTAGGCCAGCGTCAGTTCGGCGGCGGTCCACGATGGGTTGCGCTTCGGCGGCGTCATGAGAGAGGACGTTGCTGACGGAGCAGGGGCAGGCTTTGGGTCTAGGCCAGATCCCGCACTCCAACGCGGTGTGACAGGAGTCCGGATACCCCCTGCTCGTCGGAAGACGGCGTAGACTACCGGCACAGTAGATTTCACGCTCTGCGGCCGCAGGCAAAAAACGCCGACGGCCCAGATGGGTTGTACTTGTAAGTAGAGCGGTGTGACATGACAGCGTCCGTCCCGCAGTTGCTCAAGGCGATGGGTCCGATGTTGGCCTCCGAGGTCAGCCGCTTGCTGATCGCGGACGGCGTCTCGCCCGAAGCGGCCCGCCAGCGGGTGAGTCGGGCGGCGTCCAGACGGCAGGTCCACAGGCACCGCGGTCTGAACCTGCCGAACCGGGACTCGTTCCTGTGGGCGCCCGGGCAGAAGAACACGGTTGAGTTCTGGGAGGGGCTGGCAAACGCCCTCCATTCGAAGAATGCAATTCACGGCATCGCCGCTGATGCCCTCACTGCCCGCGGCGGCGTAGTGCGGGAGGAGGACTTCTCCCGGTTTAGCGGTGCGCCGCTGAAGCTGTCGAAGCAGGTCGCCGCGGGTCGCGTGCGAGAAGGCCTCACCCACATCGGTGCTCTCCACCAGTTCGAAGAACCCGACGGCACTGTTCGCCTCTCCCTGAACTACGATTGGCCCGGATGTCGCCGAGACGGCGACGCAGCAGCCCGGGGGCGCGATCTGGCCGAGCGGGTCGTGATTGACGGCACGGCCGAATGGCTGCGGCGGACAGGGCTTGGGGCGTACAAGTTCGTCAAAACTGCCGCGTCGTCGGGCGGCGCCGAGTTCGGGCATTTCGAATGGGCCCTCGTCGCACCCAGCTACATTGTGCCGATCGGCCGCCCCGGGAATGACGAAACGCGGAAGACGGGTTTCGTGGCGGTCGACGTGCTGTTGGGCGACGACTTGACGGCCCGCCAGATCGGCTTCTTCCTTCGGAAGGTGTCCGTGCTGCGGAACATGCGGAACATTCCGCAGTTCCTCGCCGTGCTGGTCGCAGGCGGGTACGACCCGTCGGCGTTAAGGGCCGGGCAGCGGGCGGGGGCGCTGCTGCTCACCCCGGACCATCTGTTCGGCGGCGGCACCGGCGCGGCGCTGCGGGAGTTGGTGGCGACGCTGACGCACGCTGGAGCCGTGGCGGCCAAGAACCCGGAGAAGGTCGCCGTTCTGCTCGGGCAACTCTCCAAGATTGAAGGCGCGGCGGAGAACCTGCGGGGGCCGCTGTTCGAATTGCTAACGGCCCACATTGCCAAGAAGCTGTACCGAGGCGGGGTCGAGGTGCGGGAGCCGGTTTGGCTCGATGACGGCCGCCGGACCGACGTGGACGTGCTTTGTAAGGCGGACCGCACGGACGTGTGGCTGATCGAATGCAAGGCCGTTTCGCCCGGTAAGACGGTCGACGACAAGCTGGTGGACAACTGGATCGACGAGCAGATTCCGCTGCTGCGGACGTGGTTGAAGGGGAGGGCGGACCTTTGCGACCACCGGCGCCACTTCGAGTTCTGGACGACCGGCGAAGTTTCGACGAACGCTCTGGCCCGCCTTACCACCGCGGCCGGCGCCAAGAAGTACGCGGTCGGCTGGAAGGACGGCGCGGCGGTGGAGGCCGACCTGACAAACACGAAGAACAGCAGCTTGCTGAGCGTGTTCCGCGAGCAGTTCCGCCGGCACCCGCTGAATCGATCTTGATCTGCGAGACGCCGGATTTGGTTCAGCCCGCATGCCCGAACCTCCGAAAGTGTCGTTGAGAAGCAAGCCTTCTCACTTGCCGTTGACAATCGGCGGTCATCTGCCAGAATCCATCCGCCGATGGTTACTTCGCCGCGCCCCCGTTGCTCATGGACGTCCGTTTCGAGGATGAGGATTTGGCGTGTGCGGAAGCGGCGGGCGGCTCCCTCCCGCAGTTCCCCGCCGCCGTCTTGAAGCAGTTTCGCAAAGCGATGTACTTGCTGCGGGCGGTCGCCGACGAACGCGAACTTTATAGCTTCCGCGGACTCCGCTTCGAAAAGCTCAAGGGGGACCGCGAAGGCCAGTACTCGGTTCGAGTGGGCCAGCAGTACCGACTGATTTTGGAGATCGACAAACGCGGGGGCGGCAACGTCCTCGTCATCAAGGACCTCACCGATTACCACAAGTGACGCCATGAACGACTTCGTGCCGGCGGAGCCGATCCACCCGGGCGAGTTCGTTCGGGACGAGTTGGAGGAACGCGGCCTCACCCAGACCGACCTCGCGGACATCACAGGCCTGAGTCGCCGCCTCATCAACGGCATCCTCGCCGGGACGGCCTCGATCACCCCCGCCGTCGCGCTCGTACTCGCCGAGGTATTCGACACTTCGGCGGAGACGTGGCTGAACCTCCAGTCCCTACACGACCTCGCCGCGGCCCGGACGGCCGCGGATGACGACACCCCCCGCCGGGTTGCTGTTCAAGAAAAGGTCCCGGTCCGCGACGTTGCCCGCCGCGCCGCCATCTACACGAAAGTTCCTGTCCGTGATGTCGCTCGCCGCGGGTGGATCGACTTCGGGAAGGATATCGGCACTGACGAGCTGGAATCCAGCGTTTGCTCGTTTCTCGGCACCGCCAGCATTGTCGACCCGCTCCCGTTCGCCGTCGCGGCCCGTAAGTCCACGGACTACGCGACGGAGAACCCGGCGCAGGTCGCGTGGTACGCCCGCGTCCTGCAACTGGCTCGCGTCGCCCCGGTCACGGCGACCTACTCGCCCGGCCTCTTGCCCAGTTGCGAGGAAGGGCTCCGGGCGCTGATGCAGAACGCGGAAGACGTTCGCCGCGTGCCGCGGGTACTAGCGAACTCAGGTATCCGTCTCGTCCTGCTCGAACACCTACCCAAGACCAAGATCGATGGCGTGATGATCTGGCTGGACGAAAACAGTCCTGTCATTGCCCTGTCGCTGCGGATGGACCGCGTCGACAACTTCTGGTTCACCCTGCTGCACGAACTGTCGCACGTCCGGCACCACGACGAGGGAACCGTGAATACGGTGGACACGGATATCACCGCCGTCGATGCGGAGGGGCTGAATGAGGTCGAGTTGCGGGCGAACGCGGAGGCGGCGGACGGACTCGTCCCGACGAAGAACATCCAGTCGTTCATCGCCCGCAAGAAGCCGTACTTCTATCGGAAGGACGTACTCGGGTTCGCCGGGCGGATGGGCGTACACCCCGGGATCGTCGTCGGTCAGCTGCAGCACCGCGGGGCGATTAAGTACACGCAGCTCCGCAAGGAGTTGGCGAAGGTCCGTGAGTTCCTCATCGGCGAGGCCGTCACGGACGGCTGGGGCAACACCCCGTCCGTCTGATCCTTTTCCCCGAAACCGGCCTGCCGGTCGATCTAGCCATGCCCAAGTCCACCGCCGCCAACTACGGCGACACCCTCCGCAAGTACGCGGACGAATACTTCAAGGAGACTGGCGTCGAGTCCGCCGGCAGCGGTGATATCGCCACATGGGCCCTTCAGACCAGCCGCTGGGAGCCGCCGCACGACGTGGTCTTCAAGCTCTGCCGGGAGCACTTCGCCCGCGCGATGCGTGAAGATTACACGACGGATGCAAACGGTCGGCCGGTGCGGCTGAAGCACGCGGCTCGCATCAAACGGGGCGACGAGCAGCTCACCCTGTGGGCCGACATTCGTAAGGCCCCTCGGGAGCATATGGTCGCGGCATTCCAGCAGCGCCGCCAACAGATCGTCGGCGACTGCTGCCAATTGAAACGCGACGAGGATTACTTCAACAGCCTCCACCCCGACGCTGAACCGCACCAGACGATCTTCGATTTCAGCGAGGACGTGGCGGAAGCCATGTACGTCGAGGGGGCAGAATAGTCCCGCCCGCGACCGCAGGATTGAACGCCGCCGGGTCATCCCGAGCGTGTCCAACCTGAGACTGCATTCCCAACGCAGATCGACCATCTTGCGGTCAGACTGGCCGCCGCTACAATCCCTAGTGTCCGCGCGACCGCCAAGCCCAAGCAGGAGTTGCCGATGCCGAAGAACCGCCGTAAGGGCGATCAGAACCCCGCCGCCGGGGCGATCGACCCCGCCGTTCTCGGTTTAGGCGAGACGGTTGGAGACGGAGAATCCTCTGGTAGGGCCACCGGAGAGCGGTTCGAACTCGAAGACACGCCGCAGGATGCGTTCGCCCGGGTCACGATGGGAACGTCCGCATCCGTCGGAAAGTTGGTGAACGCTCGTCGGCCGGTTCGGTGCGGTCAGCCGGCCGAACTAATCGGCTACATCTCGGCCCGCGACGAACCTCGAGCGACGCGAGCGTTGGAGGCGGGAGGAATCCCCGTTGTCGAAAAAGTGCTGGACGACCGCATCATTCTTCTGATCTCGCAGGCCTGACGCCTTCTCCGCCGTGCACTTATTTCAAGCCGAAGCCGGGCAGGAATGCGACGGGTGCGCGTGCCTTGCGAGGTGTCCCCAGCGGCCCGAGCAGCTCTGCCGGTTGCCCTCGCAGGTGAACGACCGGCCGAACTTCATGAGGTTGATGCGCGGCCTTGTCGCGGAGGCGGGCGGCATCGAACCCCGCCGGCTGCCGCCGCTTGCGCGTCCAGTCATTTTGCCGCGGTGGTTCCAGATCATCGGGACGAATCGGCCGCTGTTTCGGCTCATGCTGCCGGAAGCCGGCGTGAACCTGACCCGTGTCTGTCAGGGGCGTCAGATGCCGCCTCTGGCTTTTCAGGAAGGCCACGCGCTCCCCGACATGGCTTCGTCGGCGCCGGGCGTCCCGCTGGTCTACTTCGGCCGCGACAGCTGGTTCCAAGATCAGGCCGGCTGGTTCGACCTCGCCAGTTTCCAAGCCCTCGCACTGCTCGAGCCGGGGGCGGTGATCGGCCCCAACCTGTCCGCGTTCGTCGGCGCGGAACACCGCGTTTGGCTCATCAACCGAGCGATCTGCCAGACGGTGGCGGGCCGGATGATCGAGGCCGGTCTTCCGGCGGTGATCCACCTGTTCTTCGAGGATCTGTCGCACGACGTGGAATGGGCCGCCGAATACTTCCGAATGAACCCGACGCAGAACCACCTCGCGACGGGCTTCGACTACGACGGCGATAAGTCTGCGGCGAACGTCGATCTGACCCTCGAAGCTCTCCAGAAGATCGAACGTGCCGTCGGCAGGCCGCTGCACGTTGTCTTGAATGGCGTCCTGACCCGCTTCGAACTCATCGAGCGTGTCGAACGGCTGTTCCCGGAGCGATGCACGTTTTGCGGGTCGAGCGTGGCGACCGGAACTTCGCTGAGCGGTCGGGCTGCGCTCCGGGAGGAGTCGGAGTCGCTCTGGGCGTCGGAGCCGTCGTTGGATTTGCCTCGGAATCTGGTCACGCGAGATAATCACGCGAGGCTGCGGGAACGAATGTCCCAGTGCTTAGGCCTGTAGCCGCCCTGCCGCCTCTGCCGGCGGTCAGTAGTGCCCGCTGCCCGTGTGGTAGTCAGGCCGTGGTGACGGTCAGGTCGCGTTGGGTCCGGGATAAAGGGTGAGGGCACCCAGTTCCTCGGCGGTCGCGTAGCCGGCGGCGGCGAGGGTGGAACGGAGATCGGCGGCGAGGGCGGCTTCGGCCTCTTCGGCGCCGGCGGGGACCGGGTAGTGGGACTTGAGCCAGCCGGGGATACTCTTCTCGCCGGCCATCGCGTTGACCGCCGAAAGGCAGTCCGGTGCGGCGAGGATGTGACTTCGGCGGGATTTAATAATCACCGCCGCCGGTGCGGAACTTCAGGTCGAACGTTTTGACGGTCTCCAACTCCTCCGGCGTGAAGCCGTAGTGGGCGGCGAGACGATCGTCGATCCGATCCATGGTCGGCTTGTGGTCCGCGGCGAAGAACTCGGCGTAGGTGATCTTCGAGCCGCGGGATTTGATCGTCTTCCGCCCTGCGCCGTCTTTCAGATCTTGGTCCAGCGTGTCGCCCAACTCCTGCAACGCCGTGTCTTTCAGCAGGTCGAACGGGATCGGGAACTGCTCCGTCAGCTTGGCGGACTGGTGGAAGCCGTCGCCGAACGCGATGAAGTACAGATAGAACAGGCTGCTGTACATCACCGCCAGCGACGCGGCGGCCGGGCCGGCGTCCGCGAAGTCGAGCGTCCGGCTGTGTCCCGGTTCGCCCTGCACGCCGTCCTTCTCGTAGAACGGCGGGCCGAGGGTCACCTTCATCCAGTACTGAACCGCCTCCTGATAGAATACGCGGTGCGGTCCTTTCACCGTCTGCTTTGACCCTAGCGTGGCGTCCGCCGCGGCCACCTTCTGCAGGATGGAGACCGCAGCCGGGTGGACCTTCGGAAACAGATCGGCGAACGGCTCAATGCCGCCCGCCGCGTCCGCCAACGCGGCCGTGTCCAGCAGGTGCGGGCGATAGTCGCTGGGCCACCGCAGGTAGCGAGTCACTTCCAAGCCGGCTTCCGATCCCCCGCGGTGCATGAAGATCGTGCTCCGGCAGTTTTCAAGCCCCTCAAATAAACGGGCCGGGCGATCCGCTAAAGTGAGGACTGTGAGATGGCCCGCCTTCGCACGAAGCGCCTTCCGTACTGGCTTCATCCGAGACGAGCAGGCGAGCGGCAGTTGTACGATGAATGCCGTCGCTCCATGCGGAGCAGTCAGTTGAAGGGCCAACTCGGTGAACAAACCGTAGAGGTTGCCCGCCTTCTCCGTCGCGTAGCCGCGGGGAGTATAGGATTTCTCCCGTTTCAGGGCGGAAAGTTCCTTCCATGGCGGGTTGCCCACGACCACGTCGAACCCGCCGCGGCGCATCGTGCCGTAGAACTCGGCGAACCAGTGCAGGGGGCGGTGGGCGGCGTGCCAGTCCGACAGCGGGGCGTGCGTGCCGGGCGTGTCGGCGGCCTCCACACCGTAGTCCCGGGCCAGATAGCGGTTCAGCGTGCCGTTCAGGTAGTCCAGCGACTCGGCGAGGGCGGCCTTCTCCGCGTTATGCCCGGCCGGCGGCGAGTTTGCGGGTTCGTCCGTTTCGGGGGGGGGGGGGGGGGGGCTTTTGCGCGTCTGAACGCGCGGTAGCGGTCCTCGACCACGGCGGCGTTCGCGTCGATGGCGGCGAGGTCGTCGGCGTCGAAGGCGGCGAACTTCCGCTGGTTCCCGCTCCGCCCGGCCGACGCCTGCACCGCGGCCCGGTTCACGAAGCCGACGAGGCTGTTGCCGGAGCGGATGTTGAAGTCGAGGTCCGGCAGCGGCTCGACGCCGAGGTTCGGGTGGTCAGAGTCCGGCTCGACTTGCGCCGCCAGTTGCAGGAACAGCCGCAGTTTGCAGATCTCGACCGCCTCCGGCATGAGGTCCACGCCGAACAGGCTGCCCAGCACGATCGACTTCTGGGCGTGGTACTGCTCCGAAGGGTGGCGGGTGCGGTCGTCCCGGTCGGCGAGGATCGCCCGGAAGTCCGGCAGGGCGTCGGGGCGGCCGAGCGCGGCCTGATCGGCGACCAACTGTTCCATCGCCTCCAACACGCCCCGCAACGGCGACTCCAAAACCTTCAACGCCGCGAATAAAAACGCCCCGCTGCCGCAGGCCGGGTCCAGCACGCTGATGCCGGGCTCCCGCTCCCCTTCGCCGCCGACACCGGGAGGGCCGCCGACCAGCGCCCGGTGGATCGCCCGCAGCAGGTCAGGGCCCTCGGCGTTGGTGATCACGTCCTGCAGGAACCGCCGCACGTCGACGTTCAGCGAGACCAGCCGGTCGGCGGAGGCGATCGTGCCGCTGGCCAGTTCCTCTCGCACCGCCAAGCACCGCTTCCGCCGGGCGACGTGTTCCCGCCATGTCTCCGTCGGCAAGGCCAAGTCCTCTTCTGCCTTCACGTCCCACCCCTGCCGTTTCGTGACGTCGTCGAGTCCGGCGGCGATCTCCTCGGGTAGCGGTTCGACCTTGCCGTCGGCCAGCACGCCGTGCGTCAGCGAGGGGAATAGATAGCGGTCCGGCTCCTCCGCTAGCAGCCGCCAGACCGGGCCGCCGGGCTCGAAGGCGACGGCACAGCGGCGTTCGGCCTCGTCCAGCACCCACGGGACGATCGTGGACCGGCAGATATATTCGGTAACGTCCTCCTTCGTGTAGTACGCCCCCATCTGCTTCTGGTTGATGTACTTTTCGAAGATATAGCCGAGCACGTCTGGATTCACCGTGCCGCGGCTGCCCTCGGTCGGCTTGCTGGCGGTCTCCGGACGGTCGTCGAGGTGCCAGTCCCACTCGTCGAAGAAGTCCAGCAGCGACTCGAAGGCTTCGTCGGGGATATGGAGGTCGGGATTGCTCTGCTCGATGGCGTGCACCTCGAACAGGCCGCCGTTGAGATACGGCACACGGCCGATGAGGTCACGGAGTTCGTTCCGCTCCTCCGCCGTGTGCGACCCATCCGGCTTGCCGAGGCCGTCGTGGAACAGGCGGAGCAGGAACGTGCGATAGAAGCTGTGGAAGGTGTCGCCGCGGTCGCGGACCATTTCCATGCGGGTGCTGAAGATAATCCGGGTCGCCGCCGCGGTCGGTGACGCCGAGGAATCCCTTCTTCTGCAGGAAATAGGTGAACATCAGCCGGTTGAGCATCAGGCTGGCGTACCACTCCCGATCGACCAGCGAGGTCACGCCGTCGATAAAGCCCTGAAACTCCTTCAGCCGGTCTTGGAAGGCGTCGTAGAACTTCTTGGTGACTTTCTCCGTGTCCAGCGCGGCGGCGACCCGACCGGCGGCGGCGAGGGTGTCCAGCGTGCCCTCCTCGTCCACCCGGAACTTCAGCCCGGCCAGTTTGCCGGCCAATAATTCGGTCTGGGCACCGGTTGGCTCGGGCGGCAGGCGGTGTTCGCGGGGCCGCTCGGGCTCGTTGGGGCGACGCTTCACCCAGCGCCAGATCTGGGCGCCGGCGTCGTCCGTGAACACAATGAGGTGTTCGGCGTGGACGCGGGTGGCGGCCCGATCGATGGCGGTGCGTTTGCCACGGTCCGGTAGTATATTGGCCTGATGGTGCAGGGCCACGAAACCTCGCTTCTCGGCGACGGGCGTGAGCGTGACCCGTCCGCCCCCGGCTTTGCCGGCGTCAAGACGCAGGGGACCGCCGGCCTCGTCCCAGCCGAGTCGTTCAATAAATAGATCCTCCAACCCCTCCGCGGACGGCGGTTCGGAGGCGAGAAAGCCGGCAATGCGGCGGGCGGTATCGGCGGACACGGTCAGCTATCAGTTCGAGGGGGCGGCAAGGCCGAGGGAGCAAACAATTTGGGGGCGTCCGGTGACGCCGGCGTCACCGGTGCCGGCCACGCAGAGCTTGCCGTCGTCGTGCAGGCGGAGGACGAGTTCGGCGAGGTCGTCTCCGTCGATCTTGTCCCGCATCACGCGATTCAGCGTTCCACGAGCACTCTCCCTTAGCGGGCGGCGGAAGAGGGCATCAACGGCGGATCGCAGCTCGGGGGTGGCGAACAGGCCGCCGTCGTTCTCGTCGAGGTACGCTTTAAGCCGTTCGTAGACGCGGAACTTGACGTTCCTGCGGCTGCCGAGGGTGCCCGCGTCGGCGGGGCGGTCCTCGGCCAAACGCTTCACGGCCTTCTCGACCAGCGCGTGGTGTTCCGGCCGGTGCGTAAGACCCGGGGTGTTCGGACCGCAGGCGGCTGCGTCCAGCACCCGGTCCGCGGCGTCGGAGACGACCGCTCCGTCCGGCGCGATCCAAGACAGAGCATCGTGCCCGTCGGGAGTGCGGAGATACGTAAGCACGCCCTCGGGGCCGTCAGCGCCGGGTGGGTTGGGTCCCTCGGCGTGTGGTTTGGTGGCCAGCACGACGTCGGGTAGTGCTTTTACCCGCTTGGCGAGCGCCGGGTCGTGCTCGGTGGCGCGGTTCCAAATCTCTTGGGCGCGGCTGGCGAGGTCGACCTCGCTCCCGTCCCCGGCCGGCTCGTCCAAGACGCCGCTTTTCTCGGTGAACAGATCCCGCCACGCCTGTTCGCCGCGGTCCGGGTCGGCGTCCTCGAAGAACCGTTCGTCGGTTCCGACCACCTCCGCGTTCTGCCTCAGGCGGGTGGTGACGCGGCCGCGAAGATGAATCACCCGCTCGATCCCGTCCGCCGGCAGGAACGAGTAGCAGCGAATCTCGCGGGCGGTCTGCCCGATGCGGTCGACGCGGCCGGCCCGCTGGATGAGGCGGATAATTGCCCACGGCAGGTCGAAGTTCACCACAACACGGCAGTCCTGCAGGTTCTGGCCCTCGCTCAATAGGTCTGTGGCGACCAGCACCCGCAGCGGCGTCTCCTCGCCCTTCAGGCCGCCGGCGGCGTCCGGGCTGAACCGCCTGACCAGCGCCGTGGGGTCGGACGTCGCCCCGGTGACCGCCGCGACGCCCTCGACTCCGCGGGCCTGTAGCTGATCGACGAGGTAATTCACCGTGTCGGCGAACTGGGTGAAGATCAGCACCTTCTCGTCGCCGTGGGCTTCCGCGACGAGTTCGTGCAGGGCATTGAGCTTGCCGTCGCGTTCCGGGTCCCACGGTTGCCCACGTTGTAGGACGGTCCGCAGCTCGTCGGCGTCGGCGAGCAGATCGGCGGCCAGTTGGGCCCGGAACCAGTTCGGCGACAGCCACTTGAAACGGGACTTATAGCGGCTCCGCATGTGGGTGTAGACCTCGGCGGCGCGTTCGGCGAAGCGGTCGTCGTCCCCTTTGGCTTCGGGCGTGTCGGTCGCCCAGAGATCGGCGTCGGTGTCGCCGGGGTCGAGCAGCGCTGCCTCCTGCGTGCCGACGGGCACCGGCAGGCCGTTCTTCAGGGCGTGCAGCGTCACGTGATTGCGGAGGATGTGCCGCGAGACGCTCATCAAAAAGGCCGGCCCGCTGCTCTCCAGCCGCTTGAACAGGTTGGTGCGGCAGAACCCCATCAACCGCCGCCCGGCGGTCGTGAGGTCGGCCACGACGGCCTTCTCGCCCCGGGCCGGGTTCGCGGGGGCGGGGTCGACGAGGTAGTTGCCCAAGCCGTAGCGGGGCAGGGCGAGGCCGTTGACGGAGTCGACGACCGCGGACGTATAAAGCTTGGCGTAGCGGTCGCTGCGGGCGTCCGTCTTGAACGTCACCGTCTTCGGCACGCGGTCCGGGAAGTAGAAGCTCCCGCGGTCGGGCATTTCCAGATACTGCCGGCCGTGGTCGGGGCCGCCGGAGTCGTCGACCTTAGCGTAGTGCTCCCGCACGAAGGCCCGGGTGCGGCGGACGAGAAAGTGCCGCATCAGATCGCGCCAGTCGTCGGGCCGGTCGCTCTTCTCGAACGCCGCGACGCTGCGCTCCGGGCAGTCGTAGCGGGCGCGGAACTCCACCGGGCCAAGTTCTTGCAGCAGCCGTTCCGGCCGGCAGCCGACGTCTTCGCCGTCGTCGAGGAACAGACGGAGTTGGGCTCCGAGATCCTCGTACCGCTTGTTGTACGGCGTGGCGGACAGCAGCACGACGCGGGCGTCGGTCTGGGCGATGAACTCCTGAATCGCCCGATACGTCCGGCCCTCGCGGTTGCGGAAGGCGTGGCTCTCATCGATCAGAACCAGCCGGAACCGCCCCGGCACTTCCGGCAGCGTCTTCGCCGCCATGCTGGTCGAGATCACCCGGCCGCGGAGGCCGTACTGATGAACGTGCTCCTCCCACATCGAGACAAGGTTCTTGGGGCACAGCACCAGCGTGCTGAAGCCGAAGTCCCGCTCCACGATTGAAGCCAACGCCGTCGCCATCAGTGTTTTCCCGAGGCCGACGACGTCGCCCAGCATCACCCCGCCACGGCGGGTCAGGTGCCGGGCGGCGAGCTGCACCGCTTTCTCCTGATGCGGTAGCAGCACGCCGGCCAGTTCGGGCGTGAGAGCAAATTGCTCCTCGCCGGCCCGGGCGTCGCCGGCAAGGTGATAGGCGATTTTAAGGTACACCTCGTGGGGCGCGTGCTCGCCGGGCCAGCCCTCCTCGATGACGGCGATCAAATCGTTTGTGATGTCGACGCACTTCTCGTCGCCCCAGCGGCCCTCAAACCACGCCGCGAGCTTGGCGGCGGCGTCGCTGTCCAGCACGTCCACGTTTAGCTCGCCCTGACGCTCCAGCCCCGACAGTGTCAGATTGCTGCTACCGAGGAAGCCCGTGATCGGGTTTCCGGGGTCCTGCCTGTGAGCGAGATACAGTTTGGCGTGCAGCGTGTGGCGCAGGAACAGCTTCACCCGCACCTTGCCGGCACGCAGGGAGTCGGCGAGGTCGAGGAGCGCCGCTTCGTCCTCGTCGGTCGGCACCCCCACGGTGAGTTGCCTGCGGAACTCCGTCGCCAACCGGCGACGTTCACGATCGACGACCCGGTTGGTTACTCGCTCTTCTTTGGGCGTGCCGGGCGCGAGAGCGTCTGCCAGATCCCGCGGCGGGCGGTGCATCCCGACAAGCACCCGGCAGATTTGACCGTCGGTTCGTGCTTCGTCGATGTCCTCATCGCTCGGTCCGGCGAAGTGGTCCACTTGCGGGGCCAGCCGCTTCCACCCCCGCAGGTTGAAGTAGCCGACGCAGAAGTCAGCCCGCTCGCTGACCTTCAGTACCGCCCCCAGCGCGGGCAGGAGTCGGGTCTCGGGGCCGAGGTTGTCAAAAATGCGGGGCAACAGGAGTCCTCGGACGGACCAGTGGCGAATGGATCGATCTGCGAACGTGAGGATCGAGAAATGCCGCCGCCGCATCCACTGAGAGCGTGCGCAGGATCTAAACCCGCGGCCGATCCGCGTCACTGTGGAATAGTCCGCCCCGGTATCCGCCGGGCGCGAGTTTCTTCCCGCACTCGGAGGCAGCCATGCCCGAGTCCCCGCCGTCAGTTTGGCCGGCGCTGCTGATGGTCTTTATGGGCGCGGCCCTCGTCCTCGCCGGCGTCTGGGTCGCCAGTCCCCACCGCAAGTCGCCGCGGCGGTTCCATCGCCAACGAGGCCAGTGCCGACAGCGCCACGGCCGCAGACGAAACCGACGCGATCGTGGTCCGCGGCGTTCGCCGTCTCCCGAACCGCAGGTCGGCGTGATCAGGACCAGCAGCCCGCCGTACACGCCGCCGACACCCCCAAACCTCTACGCCACGCCCTCGAGGCCCTACCCGCCGGTGCGTCGTCCGCTGCGATAATTCGCTGTCTATTTCCGTTAATCGACAGCGGCGCGTTCTCCAACCCCTCACCCGAAAGGAGGTGGCCCATTGAGCCACGTCGTCACGATCGAGACGAAGCTGAAAGACCCCGCGGCGCTCCAAGCCGCCTGCGCCCGGCTGAAACTGCCGGAGCCCCAGACCGAGACCGTCAAGTTCTTCGACGGGGCCGAACACACCGGCGTCGCCATCCGCCCGCCGGGGTTCGTCTACCCCGTGCTGATCGAGGAGAGCGGCGCCGTCCGCTGCGACACCTACGAACGGCCGCTGGGGCGACGACGGCTTCGTGAACCGCCTGAAGCAGGCCTACGCCGTCGAGGCCGCCAAGCTGCAGGCGAAGAGCCGCGGCCACCGGATCACCGAGACCCCGCTGCCCGACGGCGGCATCAAGCTGACCGTCACCGCCGGGGCAACGGGCTTCGACGCCTCCAGCTACGGAGGCGCCGCCTGATGAACCCACGCATCGAGATCACCGTCACGCCCGAGGGCGAGACCAGCGTCCAGACCAAGGGCTTCGCCGGCTCCGCCTGCAAAGCGGCCAGCAAGCCCTACGAGGACGCCCTCGGCAGCCAGACCGCCGAGCGGCTGACCCCGGAGTACCACGCGACCGAACAGGTCGGCGAACAGGAGCGGCTGCGGGCCTGATCCCGCGGCCGAGTGCTTTCCCATTCCGACATACCCCCAGCAGGAGATGCTGATGGCGAGACGACCGCCGGGCGACACGCCCGGACGGAGAGACCGAGAACGTCGCGACGAACGCGTCGCACGGCGAGCGACGAGGCCGGCACGCAGTCGACGCGATCGACGCGGCTCCTGACGAAGCACCTCGAAGATAGAGCGACCGCCGACCCTGCCGCAGCGGTTCGCCGAGCTGGTGCGGGCCGCGTTCCCGGGCCTGCTGATCGTCACCGACGAGCCGGACGAGGCGGTCCGCGACATTGCGCGGGTCTGTGCGGCCAACAGTGGACCGCCGCGACGTGGAAGGCCGACGGCGGCGAAGGCGGCCCGGCCGACCCGCTGGCCGCCGTCAGGGCCTTGCCGGAAAGCGGCGACGGCGAGACGCCGAGCGTGCTGGCGATGGTCCACGTCCATCGGTTCTTCCAGAGCTGCCGAACTGCTGGCGGCGGTCCGCACCGCGTTGGCCGCGGGCAAGACCCGCCGCACCTGCCTGGTCCTGATCCAGCCGACGGCGGACCTGCCGCCGGAGTTGAGGCGGGACTTCGCGGTCCTCGATCACCCGCTGCCGTCGCGGGAGGAACTCGACGGCGTGGCGAGAGGCGTCGCCACTGAGCAGGGCGAATTGCCGGAGGAGATGTGGACGGTGCTCGACGCCGCCGCGGGCCTGACCCGCTGCGAAGCGGAGAACGCCTTCGCGCTGAGCCTCGTCCGGCACGGCAAGCTCGACCCCGATCCGCTCTGGGAGCTGAAGGCCAAGCAGCTGACCGGCTCCGGCCCGTTGACGCCTGCACCGCAACGGCCCGGGCTTCCACGCCCTCGGCGGCCTGAACGCGCTTGAAGGACTTTTGCCGGTCCGCGCTGACCAACCGGCACCCGCACGCCGAGCCGAAGGGCGTGCTGCTGCTAGGACCGCCCGGACACCGGCAAAATCGGCCTTCGCCAAGGCCCTCGGCAGCGAGGTCGGCAGACCCACGCTGCAGCCTCGACATCGGCGGGCCTGATGGGCTCGCTCGTCGGGCAGAGCGAAGAGAACACCCGCCGCGCCTGGCGACGGTGGAGGCGATGTCGCCCTGCGTGCTGTTCATCGACGAGTTGGAGAAAGCGCTGGCCGGCACCGGCGGCAACAGCAGGACAGCGGCGTCGGCACGCGGATGCTCGGCACGCTGCTGAGTTGGCTGGCCGACCGCCCGCGGGGCGTGTTCGCCGTCGCCACCAGCAACGACGCGTCGAGGCTGCCGGCGGAACTCACCCGATCGGGCCGCTTCGACGCGACGTTCTTCCTCGACCTGCCCGCCGCCGAGGAGCGGTCCCGAATTTGGGACCGGTACCGCACCGAGTACGACATTCACCCCGACGACCTGCCGGCGGACGACGAAGGCTGGACCGGCGCGGAGATCGAGTCGTGCTGCCGCCTGAGCGCGCTGCTGAACGTCTCGCTGGCCGAAGCCGGGCGCTACGTCGTCCCGGTCAGCGAGAGCGGCAGGGAGCAACTGGCGAAGCTGCGGCGCTGGGCGTCGGGGCGGTGCCTGGACGCCGAAGGCGGCGGCCCGTATCGACATCGCGAAGACCGCGCAAAGCGATCGACGAGCGACCTCGCCGCAACACCCAGCGCAGGCGGACGCCGCCCGGCGAGAACTTCTCGCTGAACTGAACCGGCCCCGCACTTTCGGGACTACGCCCGAGCCAATCAGAAGTTGAGCGGGAGCGTGTCGGTGGCGTCGGAGACGTCGGCCGCGGACAGCGACCGACGCCACCGACGCGTTCGGGACGCACTTCTCTCACGCCCCGGCAGGTTCGCCGGGGCGTTTCTTATTCACCCTCACGAGGAACAGCCCATGACGCTGCTGATCCGCCCGCCGCGCCGCGGGCACAGGCGTCGAACCGATGAGGACCCGGATCTGCCGGACGCCGACACCGACCTCGGGGCCGCGGAGGTCACGATCCTCGACGAAGAACGACGACCACCGCGAACGGGACCCGGCCGAGCGACTGCGACGCGACGCCGCCGCGGTGCGGCTGCACGTCTCGTGGCCGGGCCTGCGCCGGACGCTGTCGGCCGAGCAGAAGGACGAGGCGGCCAGCCCGTTCGACGCGGACATCCGCCTCGCTGTCGGCCAGCAAGAAGCTGCTGGACACGAAGCACCCGAGCCTGCGGGCCGCCGCCAAGGTGCGGCACGCGGCCGTCAGCTGTTGGAAGACCGCCAGCCTGCCCTACCCCGAGAGCGGCGTGCGGCTGATGCCCCGCGACGGACCTGCCAGCCTTCGAGCGGCGGATGGCGGAGCTGCAGGCGAACTGGCCGACGCCGCGGCGGACGTGGACCGGCACCGCGACGAGCTGGTCTCCCGTGCCCGCCGGCGATTGGGCGACCTGTTCGACCCCGCCGACTACCCGCCGAGTCTCGCCCCGCTGTTCGGGCTGTCGTGGGACGTGCCGGCGGTCGAACCGCCCGACTACCTGCGTCGGCTCTCGCCCCGGCTGTATCGGCAGGAGTGCGAGCGGGTGCGGGGCCGCTTCGAGCGGGCCGTGGAACTGGCCGAGGCCGGCGTTCGCGCGAGGAGCTGGCCCACGTTGGTCGAGCATCTCCGCGAACGCCTCACCGGCGGCGAGAACGGCGGGCCGCGGGTGTTCCGGGACAGCGCCGTCGAGAACCTCACGGAGTTCTTCACCCGGTTCCGCCGCTCTTGAACGTCGAACAGCAGCCCGGACCTCGACCGCGTGGTCGAAGAGGCCGAGGGGCTGCTGCGCGGCGTCGAGCCGGCCGACCTGCGGGCGAACGGCGGCGTCCGGCTGGCTGCAGGGCCGCGTGCGGGAGGGCTTGGCGGGAGTCGCCGAGGCCCTCGACCCGCTGATCTCAGACGCCCCCCGCCGCCGCGTGCTGCGGTCGCCGCGATGAGCGAAGCCGGACACGCAAGAGCTGTTCGTCTCGCCGGCGGAACCGCCCGCGGTCTCTACGGCGAACTGATCGAACGCCGAGCGACCTCGGCGACGCTCGACCGCCCGCGCCAGTCACGTCGAACCGCACCCCGGCGGCGGTTGGACCGCCGACCTGCACCCCAGCGGCGGCCCCGTGCTCGGACCGTACCCGCTGCGGAGCGACGCCCTGACCGCCGAAGCCGACTGGCTGACGCGACCACCTGCTGTCGACACGCGCCGGGCTGAACCGTCCCGCGTGACTCCCACTGCGACTCCCCCGAACGGCGGGTCGGCTCTCGTGCCGGCCCGTCGTTCTTCTTTCCCCACTTCAAGAACAGGAGTTCGCTCCGATGCCCCAGCACGAACTGAACCGGTCGCATCGCCCGCGCCACCGGCGAGAGCGTGGCGGACGTGGCCCGCATGGGCTTCCAGATCGTCGGCCCCGACGCCGGCGTCACGCACTTCGGCGACGAGCCGATCGACTGGGACGCCGCCGACGCCGCCCGCCGCACCGAGGCCGCCCGCTGCGGTCGCGGCCGGGTGGCCTTTCACTGATCCCGAGGCGGCGATTTCACGACCGGCGGCGGGCCGATCCCCGTCGCCGGCCGTTCCGTTCCTCTCACACGCACGAAGGAGGGCCTGCCCCATGCCCCCGATCACGCTGTCCCGGCGAACGCTGCACGCGTTCCGCACCGTGGCGAAGAAACACTTCCGGCTCAAAGCCCGCGACGACGGCCCCGGCGTTCGCGTCGACGCCGGAGCCGAAGGAGGGACCCGCCTCACCGCCGTCGGTCCCGACGGTCGCGGCGTCAGCTTTTATATCCCCGGCAATCGTTCGCCCGCCGGGTTGGTTCTCCCGTTCAGCCTGCTGGCCGAGGCCGGGGCCGCCAAGAACGGCGAGGTTTGCCTGTCCGAAGCCGATCGCGGCGACGCCGTCGTCGCCAACTGGGACGAACGCGGCGTGCCCCGCAGCGCCCGCGGCACTTGGAGAAGAAGGACCGGGACCGGGCGGCGAACTTCGAGCCGCCGGTCGTCTCCGAATGGCACGACCCCGGTGAGGACTTCGGTGCCGCGTTAAGGGCTGCCTGCGAAGTCACCGACGCCGACTCCGGTCGCTACGCCCTCGGCTGCGTGCGGCTGGACCCTGCCGCCGGTCGGATCGAAGCGACGGACAGTCACCACCTGCTGATCGCCCGCGGGTTCACGTTCGGCTTCGACAAGCCGGTCTGCTGCCGGCGCCGCACGCGCTCTCTGCCGCGCCGCTGCGCAAACAGGACGTCCGGGTCGCGTTTCTCGCCGGAGGCGCTCAGGCGGGCTCGTGCGCGCTGCAATGCGGCGACTGGACGATCTGGACCCCGGAAGCTCCGCGACGCCCGCTTCCCGGAACTGGACCGTGTGGTCCCGAGCAACGACGGCAAGGTCGGCGTGTCGCTCTGCGAGGCCGACGCCGCCTTCCTGCTCGACCGGATCGCCAGCTTGCCCGGCGCCGGCGACGAGCGAAAGCCGATCACGTCTGGAGGCGAAGGACGGCTCGTTCCTGATCCGGGCCGCCGACGAGGGCGGCAAACCGGTGGAACTGGCGACAACGTCCTCGCGAGTCAGCGGCACGGCGATCTGCGTCGCGGACCGACGATTCGTCGCCCGCGTCCTGTCCGCCGGCTGCACCGAGCTCGCGTTGAACGGTCCCGAAGAGCCGGTGCGTTGCGACGGGAACGACGCGTTCGACGCGACGTTCGTCTTCGCCACGCTCGCCGGCGACGCCGGTTCCCGCCGCCGACGCGATGCGGCTCTGCCGCCGATCGAACCGACGGGTCGGTTTCGGCCGCACCCCCCGTCACCCCTGACGCCGCCGTCCGCGACGGCCGCACTTCCAAACCCATCTCCCGCACGAGGACCACCCCCGAGATGCCCCGCAACCGCATCGCCGAGACCGCCAACGGCTACCGACCAACGGTACGCGCCAACGGCCACGCCGTCCGCGGCGAAGACGAGCCGAACGCCGCCCCCGACCACGACGCCCTGCTGGAACGGGTCTCCGCCCTCGGCAGCACGCTGTCCGAAGCCGCCGGCGAAGCCCGCAGCCTCGCGACCGACCTCCGCAAGCTGAAGAAGCGCAACCGGGCCGTCACCGGCGCCCTCGCCGGGCTGAAGAAGCTCGGCTCGCTCGTGGCCTGATCCTGCTCCTTCCCAACTTCCCGTAAATCGAAAGGAGGCCGGATGTTGAAGCTGAACGCGGGCCTGTCCCGCAAGATCGGCCAGCCGGACTACGGCAGCCGGGGCGCGATGGTGAACGTGGAGATCGAACTGCCCGCCGACGTGCTGAAAGACCCGGACAAGCTGAAGCGGCAGGTCCGCGGCTGCTTCGAGACGCTGCGGGCCGCGGTTGACGAGGAGCTGGGCGTGAAGCCCGGCGGCAACGGCGACGACCGCGCAGGAAGCAACGCTGGAGGCCCGTCGAGACACCCGCAACGGCAACGGCAGCGGCGCACGCGAGCAACGGTCACAGACCGGCAACGGCTACGCCGCCAACGGCCGCGGCGGTCTGCCCTGCACCGAGAAGCAAGTCCGGGCCCTGCACGCCTTCGGCCGACGGGCCGGCGTGGAGCTGACCGCGGAACTGCGGCGGCTCGGGCGTCACCACCGCGGAGGAACTCTCCCGCCGGCAGGCGAGCGAGGCGATCGACCGCTTCAAGGAGCGGGCCGTAACCTGATCCCGACCGTGACTGCCTTGACTCCGTCCCGCCCGGGGTTCGGGCGGGATGGAGTTATTTTCTTAGCTACCAGTGGGCAGGGTTCTCGCGGGTGGGCTAACGTCGAGGCAGTCCGTTCGTCCGCCGCGAGACGCCGTTCGCGATGATCCGCCACCGCTACGCCCTCGACGCCGACGGCCGCCTCGCCGACGCCCCCGATCTGGTCGGCACGCCCGGCGGGATCGAATACACCTGCGTCGGCTGCGGGCGGCCGATGGTGGCCCGCGTCAACGGGGAGCAGGTTCGGCCGCACTTCGCCCACAAGGCGGCCGGCGAGTGCGGAAAGGAGACGTATCTGCACCTGCTGGCGAAAACCGCCTTCGCCGAGACCTACCGCCGGAAGGTGGCCGCCGACGAGCCGTACAACATCACGATCACGGCGCCGCGGCGGTGCGATCGGCTCGCCCCATGGCTCCCGGCCGACTGCGAGATCGAGCAGGCGATGCAGACATACGATCTGACCGCATACTACCGCGAGGTGCGGGTGGAAACGCGATGCGGCGAGTTCGTGCCGGACGTGTCCCTACACAGTGCCGATCATCCCGACCGGGAGCCGGTGTTCGTGGAAGTCGCGGTGACCCACTTCTTGTCGGAGAAGAAGGAGCGGAGCGGCGGGCGGATCATCGAGATCCCGGTCAAGACGGAGAAAGACATCGAGCCGATCCGCGCCGGCCTGCTGGACGAGTCGAACGCCAAATTCCTTGGGTTCGCTCCCGAGGTGTCGGCCGTGCCCGACGCGGTGTGCCGCTGCCTCGATCGACGGGCGTTGCTGTTCATCGTCCACCGCAACGGGAAGTGTTGGATGGAAGCGGGCACGCTGCGGCAGCATCACGCGACGGTCTATAACCGCTCGCGGCCGGTCGCGTGGTGCAGCTTGACGGCACTGGACGAGGAGCGGGGCGTGATCCACCTCGACCGCGGCTACGCGTTCGTCCGCGAGGTGAAGCGGGCGGCGGCCGAAGGCGCACCCGTTAAGAATTGCCAGCTTTGTCGCTACGTCGGTCCGCTCTGGGAACAGCGGAAGAACTGTTCGGTCTACTGCAAGACCTATCGCAAAGCGTGCAACTCGAACGCCGCGGCGGAGTGCGATAGGTTCAGACCCGCCCTCTCCAAGTGAACCGCGGTCGGTCGACGGCAACACGGGCTACGTCAGACCTGTCGAGGCGCGTGGATGCTCGCGTCGCTGCGGGAAGCACCTCCCCTAAGACTGTTCTCATCCGCGGCGACGGCGACGGGCTGCGGCCCTTACCTCGTCCGCGAACGGGGTCCAGAGACCGAAAGCGCGATCCGGAAGGTCGGCCACGCGTTCCAGTACCTCCTCGCTGGCGGGATGGTCCGTCACCGCCTGCAGCAACACGCGTACGGAGTCGTCGCGGTAGCCGACGAGCGGGCACTCCGCCCGGGACAACGCCCTGATCGTGATGAGCGTTCCGGCCGCTACGCCGCGGTTCGAGAACCATGGCAACGCCACTGATCGTAGGACCCCTTTGAGCGGTTCGACGCGAGGGTCCCACCCTGCGAGACGACCTGCCGCCACGATCGCCGGTTCCGTCACGAGTGTGGGGCCGTATCCCATCGCCAACAGCCGGGCTTCGAGTTCCGCGGACCGCTCGGCCTCGTCAGCGTTCCGCCGCAGCAAATCCAATACGCCGAACGTCGAGAGCGTTCCGACGCTCTCCATCTGTTCAGCGATCCGCCGCACCGGGAGGTCGTCCTCCCAGAGCGGCAATCCTTCCTCCCTCGCCGTGGCGATCGCGTGCGTGGTCGCGTCGTCGGTGATCTCCAGCCAGTCGGCGTCGCGCGGGGCCAAGGGCGAGGACCGCTCGACCGGATTGGACCTCGCCGACGGCCTCGAGCCAATCCGCGGCTTTCAGCAGCCTGCAACGGTACCGCTCTAGCTCCTCCTCCGTGTAGTCGCGGTAGACGATGCGCCCGCCGTGGACCGTCGCGTGGCCGCTCCGGCCGCCTCGTCTCGCGTCGGCTCTTGCCGTTAGTCGCAGGTCTTGGAGTACCGCCTCGGGCACAAGCAGCCGGATCGGGAGCGGCACGTTCCGCTCAGGCACGTCGAGAAGAATCAGGGTGTGGGCGGCTGTAGGTCCGAGGACCGCGGCTCCCGCCGTCGCGGCCGCCTCCGCGGACTCCGGCCGATCACTTGGCTCGCCCCCTTCGCAGATGATCCGATAGTCGTCGTCGCCCGCCACCGCCCCCTGCGTCTCGTACGCCGGCCGGCGGAGTATTCCGGCGAGCATCGCGAGCGGCATCGGCCCCTCTTCGTAGATCCGCATGACCGATTCGGTCTGCCGCTGCCCCTGCTCCATGACCCTGAGCAGGGTCGCAATGTCGGGTTCCGAGCCGCCCGGCGGGACCAGATCGAACTTCCGTACAAAGAACTCGTCCGGGAAACGCAGTTCCCATTGGTCGAAGATGACGCGAAACAGGCGCACGAACTTGCTGGCGATTTCCTCAACGTGGTACTCGACCGTATGCCCGCCCTCCTCCAATAGCAGGACGTCCCCGACCGCCTTACCAGTGGCCGCGATCGCAACCGGATGACTCGTCAGGAGCTCTCTTGGATCCGGATCCGGCGCGCCGTCAGACTCTTCAACAATTGACCACCAGACTGCCTCAGTTTCGCTGCCGACCCGTTTGAGAGAAAAGGCCGCTCCCGCCGCGATCGTAGTATATACGGGAAGACCGAAACGCTCTTCTCCCATGCCCATCGCCTGCACGAACGCTTTCTGCAGGTCTGAGCGGCTCGGATTCTTCCGCACAAGCGGGTAGAGATCCTCGACTGCGGCGAGTCGGCCCGGCCCTGCGGGATGGGCGTAACAGACCGCCAAGTGCCGAAGATCGTCGCCGGCGAGTTCGGAGAAAGACGGCAGCCGGTCCGACGATAACTCGATCCATTCCGCTCGATCTTCGGCGACGCCGAGGCGAGCTCGGAGGAGTCGCATCCGCCGGGCGAACGATTCGTCCGTGGATTCTCTTGCAGCGACCTCGGCCACATTTGCAGCGTCCGTGTAGCAGCGGGCTTCGGCGAGGATGATGACCTCCACCTCCCTGCAAACCGGGATGAGGATGTGATTCGCCCGCAGTTCTTCGCAGAAAGCAAGCACTTCCGCTTCGAGACCTGCCTGAAGCCCAGCCTCCGCCATTCGTCCGGCTTCCGTCGTCGAAGCGTGTCGCGGGACGACCTCGTCGTACACGCGAAACGCCTCCTCCCATCGGCCGAGCCTGCACAGGATGTCGGCAAGCCACACGGGAGCCGATTCCTTCAACTCGCCGGCAGAAGGCATAGCCGCATTGATCGCAACATTTGCTGCCGCGGCGTCGCCGAGCCGGTGGTGATGCTCGGCCCGAACAATGTCCACCACGCCGGCCGGTAACTCACCCGCTGCGGCAATCAAATCCTCAACGCGGTCCGGCACATTTTGACAGTGGCAGAGACCCACTGATGCGTAGAGCAACGTCGACCTCTCATGCAGATCCGAAGCGTCTGTGAGAAGTTCAGACGCCAAGTTCAGTGCTTGCCCCCGCCGCGCGGCGAACCCCTCGGAACAAACCAAGTTCGCGAACTGAGCGGCCGCGAGCGGGTCACGATGAAGCTCCGCCCGAGTAGCCATCGCCTCGACTGCCTGCTCACGTCGGCCCGCCCGCCAGAGCAACTCCGCCGCGTTGATCGCGTACTGACCGCCCTCCTCGCTATCAACACTTGCGAGATGCACCGAGGCGGCATTCATATCGCTCGCCGCCCCTTCCAAGTCGTCGAGGAACTCGCGGCAGCGGGCCCGATTGAAGCGGTAACCGGACGCAGCGCGGGCGTCTCCGCGGCCGGACGTGATGAGGCGATCGAACATCTTTCGGGCACGGCGCACTACCCGACGATCCTCATCGCAGACGCGGTGAGGCCTTTGGAAGAGCGGCTCGCGGGTGCCCAGCAGAGCAGTCGCTAAGGCCGCAACCTCCTCCGGTTCGTCTGACGACTCCGCCCCAATCTGCTCCAAACACTCGATCGCGAACTCCAGCTCTCGGCGGCTGAGAGCGAAGCGGCCCGCTGCCGATAGAACAACGCGCGTCTTCGCGGTATTACGGAGTCGATCTATAACTTCGCGGACGGTTTCATCGCCGGCACAGTAGACCAGCACTTGCGCCGCCAGCTCGTCCGTAGGTCTACGGCTCAAAACCTCTTCGGCCAGTCTTTTCGCCGTCTCGTGCTCGCCGAGTAGCTGGTGGCCGAAAGCACCCCGGCCTTGGGCCTCGGCTTCATTGGGCAACTGTGCTGCCGCTTCGACGAGCAAGGGGCCGGCGGTCGCGTCGTCGCCAAGTTCGTGTTCGGCGCTGCCGAGATTCGCCAGAACCCGGTATCGCTGCCGGGGAGACAACTGATCTCGGTGACGGGTCCACAGACGGTTAAGGATAAGCTTCGCCGCGGCGGGTTCGCCCTCCTTCAGCTGTGACTTCGCCTCATCGATCTCCGAATCGAAGTCCGGGGCGTTGGTGACGACGTTCTGGGTGACGATGTTGTCGTTCCCGCTCACGGAGATCGCCGGCCCGCCGCCGGATCGAGCACTGGAGATGTTCAGCAGCGAACTGATGCCGGATAGCCGCCCGTCCGCGACCGCTTGGTACAGGAGGAGAACGCCGACCAGCGGAACCACGGTGACGTCGCTCCAACCGCCGGTCTCCCAATAGAAACCCGCGGACCCGATCCCGTCCGCCCAAATCGCAAGGAATCCGGAGGAGATGGCCCGTGCGACGGCCCACCCTGTAACGAGGCCGGTCGCCGTTCGCAGTGCGAGCCATCGCGGGTTCCGCATCACCACCACCACGGCGACCACCGCACCAACGGCAAAGGCGACGAGGACGACCGACTTGAGCCCACCGGAAGGCAGGTACCAATTGGCTGCGGTCGCCGCCCCGCCTAACGCGGCGGCCGCCAAGGCCGATCCGACGACGCTTTTCCAGTGGGGCGTTTCAGGTTGGGACATCGCACCGCTTCGCTAGACAACGCGGCGGCCGACGAGTCCGGCCTCACGCCTGAAGCTGTGTACGCACCATCAGTGCGGCGATCAAGCGACAGTATTGCGAGCGACCCCCGGCGCAGCGATTGGTCGTCGAACCGGAACTGACGAGCGGGCTGCACTCAGTCGCCCGGCAGACACTCAACTCGGTGCCGATAGGACGTGTCGGGGAACTCGATTTCGACAACTGCGCGTTCCGGCTTCGAGCGGAGCCGTCCTACGGCGGTACGCAAAGTCCGCGAGTCGCCCACGATCCAACCGTCGAGGTCGCTGTGAGTGGACACGGGTTCGACCGTGTCCTTCGGGTAGAAGGCGACGTTGATTACGCAGGGGCCGAGGTCGAATCCGTCCTGCAGCGTCACCCGCACACCCCGCTGGTCGTCCCAGAGGTAGCCGTTGTCGAACGGCAGGTACTTCGCCGTGACATCCAAGGTCTCGCAGGCCCGCCCGACATCTTCGGCCCGTTCCGCGTCGTCGTAGGCGAACGTCAAGTTTCCCACGCCTTGGTCGCACCACATCTCGACCCCGATTTGGCGAGGCGACGGGACGGTGGAGGCGAGCACGGTTCGCTTCTCGTCTCCAGAACCTCGGTCGTAGCGAGCGTACAAAACCTCGCCCGCCTCCCAAGTGCGAACAAAGTGCACGCTCGACGCATCTTCCTCCGCCCCGAACACCGTGACACGGAGAGTGCAGTTCGTGAGGCCGGGGCCGCCCTTTTTCAAGGTCAACCAGTCGTTCTCCTCCTTGAGTTTCCATGCGGCGTCGAAGTCCGCCGCGAGCGTCGTCTTGAGGCGAAGCTCCTTGCCGGCTGGGGCGTACGCTAAGGCGATCGACGGGAGCCGCTTCAGCGCGGATTCGATATCGGTGCCATAATCAAGAATCCGCTCCGCCACTGCCCGAAACGCGGCGGCGCGGTCCTCTTCGATCTGATAGGCCTCGCTGACGCCTCCGAGATCGAAAACCAAGGCGCTGAGGAAGGAGTCCACCGCGTAGCGGTCGTAGGACGGCGGCGTCAGCGTACGAACCTCACGCAGACAATCTCGAAGCCCTCGCACCGCCGTGACGGTCTGATTCAAGGTTTGATTGAGCCGCGAATCGTCCGTCGGTTTGCCGGCTTGAAGGGTTTCCAGCTCGGCGAGAGCTTCGTTCAATCCAAGCTCCATCTCCTCCGTGCTCTTTTCGACGAAGTCCGAGCGTGACGGTTTGAGATCCTGCCTCAACAGCTCCGCCAGCTTGACGTATGTGTCTGGTAGAGGTTTGGGTGTCTGAGCGGGCGTTTCTGATGGCGTATCCCGTCCGCAGCCCATCAGACCGCATGACACGAGCATGATGCCGACGAAGTTCGCAGCAGTGGTTCGCGGACGGCGGTTCGGGATGATGGTCATGTTGCTGCTCAACTGAGGTCCTGTTCGATCTGTTCGTACGCTGCCTGCACCGCCTTGAACCGCTGCTCGGCGAAAGCCCGCATCTCGTCCGGGATCTTCTGGTGCTGTAGCGTGTCGGGATGGAACTCCGCCGACTTCTTACGGTAGGCCTTCCGGGCCTCCTCGCGGGTGCACTGCGGGGTCAGGCCGAGCACCGCGTAGGGGCTGTCGGCGTTGGTCCGCTCGATCAGTTCGGCAACCGTCGCGCGATCCCCGAACAGAGCCTGCTTCACCTTGCCGAGGGCTGCAACTTCCTCTTCACCGATGTGGCCGTCGGCGACAACGACTTGAAACGCTGCGTACAGCGCTGCGGACTTTCGATCGTCGTCGTCACCGCAGGCCACGGTCAATTCGAGTAGCGTCGGTCCGAGATCGTCCAGCCGCTTCCCGTCCTCGAACGCAGCGACGAACGCATCCCTCGAGACCGGCTCGCCGGACCAGAGATCTTTCGACAGTTCTTGCCGCAACAGGTTCTCGACCCCGTCGATCTCGCTGGGCGCCACCCGACCGTCCGCCTTGGCGACGAAGCCGCACATCCGGCCGACGGCGGTCATGCCGACGGTGAGTTCGTCAGACGACGACCGCTCGACTGTATCGCTCGCCGGTTCGGCTCGCGGCGCCGACTGGTCCATCTCTCCGTTCTCCGATGAGGGATGATAGCCGCCTTTTCCGGCGGAGGGCTGGGCCGAGACGCCGCCGGCGATCAGTTCATCGGCACGGCGAATGACTTCGCGGAGCATCTCGCGGCGACGAGCATGAGTCGCGAGATCGGAGGCCGCTTGGTAAGCACCGAACGCGCAGGCCGCTACGAAAGTGCCGCCGTAGTAAAGCCAAGGGTGGTGCTCGACGGCAGCGTCGTCACCCGCTTCGATCGCGAGTAGACATGGGGTCGCGAAAGCGAAGCCCCCGGCGAACCAGAAGGTCTTGGCGGCACCGGCTTCCTGCCCCGCGTCGCCGGCGGAATCCGTCGCCAAGAAGCGGAGCGGCGTCCAGACGAACAGAGCTGCGGCGAGTCCCATAGGGAGAGTCGAAGCGAACAGCCAGATCGGAGAGAACAACGCCCCGAAGAACCCCATTATTCCGCCGCCTTTGCCAATCGCGACGATCAAGGCCAAAAGGAAGGCGAGTCCGACGACCCCCTGACGCGAGAAGTGCCTGCGTATTCCGGGCGACGCGTTCGTCAAACCCTCGACGAGATCCATATCGGTCTGCGTCGCGGTCACCCAAGGCGCTATAAAACCACCTCGAAAGAGAACCTTTAGGTCCAGCGGCGGATCGAACGCCGCGTCGTCGAACTGCTGCCGCAAGTCGGCCGGGACGGTCCCGTCGACCTCCTCGAGTTCCTCAAGCCGCTTCTTCGCGGTCTCGAGCAGAACGCTGACGGATGTGAACATGCAAGGCTTCGACAAACTCGGCGGGACGGGCAGCGCCCGGCGTGTCGGCGAGCGATCCAGCCGACGGTAAGCACGATCGCGGTGCCTCGCAACCGCTTTCGTGGGTGCTGCCGCCCTACATGTCGGGGCGACGTTCAGGTCAGGCAACCGCCATGGCCAAACAGGACCGCACGCCCCGCCGCATCGACCCCGCCAACCAGCCGGAGATCGTCCAGCGGTTCGCGGCCAACCTGCGGCGGCTCCGGCACGAACGCGGCCTGACGCAGGCGGAGCTGGCCCGGAAGGCGACGGTGGCGTTGAGCTACGTCGGGCGGCTGGAGAGCGCCCAGTCCGCACCCGGCATCGATCTGGTCGACCGACTCGCGGATGCCCTCGGCGTCGGACCGGAGGAGCTGACGGCCGGGGGCGGAGACCGCGAGGCGTTGCCGGCGCTGCGGGATCGGGCACGGGAACTGGCCGAGGTGCTGGTCACGTCCGCCGGCGAGGACACGCTGCGGATGCTCAACCCGCTGCTGGCGCGGTTGATCGAGGGCGAGAAGCGAGGTGGGTAGGAGAACCGGGAGATTACGCGTCGAACGCGTCAAACCCGTCGCCGGTCAGGAGGCACTGCCGGGACTGCAGCGGGCAGCGACCTGCTCACGAAAAACGGCCGAAGCACTCACTCGCGTTCGAAGAGCGCTTTTGCAGACGGCGGCAAAAGAGCGCCGCAGAAGGGCCTGCGAAGGTCGAGCCACGGAACGACGGGCCGTATTTGCAGGCTGTACGTGGTGCACGCTGCTGAAACAGCTGCTGCGAGACCTGTCTGTGGATCGAAGAACCGGCTCTCGCGGTGCGAGAATCGGTTCGAAGCGGTGCAGGGTCAGGGAGAATCACGCACAACCGGGTGCAGATCTGACACGAAACCGGCCGAACCTCTCCGGGAAAGACACGGAAAAACAAGGCACGGACGCCCGAAAGTGCAGCTTGATCGGCGTTTTGATCTACGCTCGCAGCCCAGCATTCATTTCCCTACACCAAACTCGAAGAGCTGATTTGCGGACCTCCGTGCGGTGCCGGACATGAAAAGAGCGACGAGCGATTCAGGAATCGCTCGTCGCCGTGATGGGGTTAGTTGGTCGGGGGAAGGGCGTTAGTCGCGGTCGGAGGCCCCGGCGCCGCGGCGATCGTTCGATCGCGTCGCATTCGACGCGATTGACGCGTGTTCACTCTCCTTCGTCGGCGGGGTGTCGCCGAACTCGGGAGCGGTGTTCTCGCCCAGAACGCTTTCGCGGGTGGGACGGCCGGCGTCGTGGGCTTCGCCGGTGGGTCGCTCCTTCGCCGACGCCCTCGCCTTCCCGACCACCTTGCGGCGGTCGTCCGTTGCGCGGACGGGTTCTGGGGCCGAACCGCCGGCGGGTTGGTCCCGGACGACGCCGGGGCCGCCAACGAGCTTGACCTGCATCTGCCGCTGCTTGCCCCGGCTGAGCTTCTCGAACTCAACCCCGAGCTTCCGCAAGGTGCCCTTGCAGGTGTCCAACTGCACGGAGAACGACTGCCCGTTGGTGGGCCAGTTAGGGGCGTTGCCACGAACCTCCGCGTGCTTTTTGGCGGCGTCCAGCAGTTCCGTCGCGGTCCCGCGGAAGGTGTCCGGCTCGCCCGGCGGCCGGAGTTTTAGGTTCTTCGCTCCGTCGTTCAGCACGTCCGCGAGGGCTGTGACGGCCGGGTACCCGTCCAACGTCGCGACCTCGGCGTCGAGCGTGACCTGACGCAGCCGCTCGATGACGGTGCCCCGTTCCAGCCCCAAGGCCGGTTCGCCTGCGGTGACGAACCGCTCGAAGTCGGCCATGCGGCCCAAGGGGAAGTCGTCGACCTCGCCGTCCGCTTCGGCCCGCAGGGCGAAGGAGGCGGCGCCCAGCAGAACGCCGAGGCCGTGCGGCCACGCGTTCTTGAACTCACGCTGGATGTCGAGGGCGGTGCCGCGACGTCCAGCTTCCGCTTCGATCTTCGGCGGGCGGAGAATGACGCAGCGACTGAGCAGGTCGGGGGCCGTGACCACCTCCGTCACGGACGTGAGAATGACAAGGCACTGGTACCGGAGCCGGACCATCTCGTCGGTGGTGTAGAGTTTGCGGATCTTCAGCGACCCGCCGGTCGCCCCGCGGCAGATCGCGTCGCTGAAGGGGTCGGTCAGTTGACCGACGTTGTCGAACCCGACGACGTGACCCTCGCTGGCCGCGAGCACGAAATTCTTGACGGTATCCAGCGTCATCAGCTGCTCCTCCCATTTCCCGTTGTCGAGCTTTTGCGGGTCGACGAGGCGGCTCAGAATCACGCCCAACGAGGTTTTCGCACAGCCGTTCTCGCCGTAAATCGCCGCGACAGGGTAGGGGCCGCTGGGCCGCAGGCTCATGAGCAGGAGGGCGAGAAATAGCGGATAGTCCTCATCCTTAAGATTGACCAGCGGTCGCAGCCGGTCGAGGTCGCCGTCCTGCTTCGGCAGTGGGAGTTCCTCCATCGAAGGGGTCCGCAGGAAGGGAACGGGCGACTCGTCGACCACCCGCCAGCCGTCCCGGTCGACGACAACGACTTTGCCGTCCTCACGGCACAGATCAAGTACGATGGCCCGTCCGCCATCTGTTTCGAGCCAGCCGACCCGGCGATTTACGTCTTTGACGTTCCCGCCATATTCGGCCTCGGCTGCGAGCGTCTGTTGCAACTCGGCCAGCACGGCCCCGCTCTGGACCTTCATCTTCGCGTCCAAGGCGACCTTGCGGAGGAACTTGGCGAACCGCGACCCGAGGACCGGCATGCACTCCCGCACGGTCTTGACGTCCTCGCCGTCGCGGGCCGGCCCGCCGGCCAGCGTCCGCTCCACGATCACGTACTCGCGGCCGCCGCGGTCGGCGAACACCTCCACGATGTACGGCTTGACCAGCTTGTACAGGCGGTCGGCCGCGCCGGCCTCCGCCATGCCCTCGGATTGAATCTCGTCGGCGGCGTCGTGCGCCTCGTTCAAGGCTAACTCGATGCAGGAAAGTTCGTGATCGAGGCCTTCAAGTCCCATCGCGCGGGCCGCCTTCCGTGCTAACCGCTCGCGCACTTTCATGTCGCTGAGGTCGCACCGGTCGCGGATCAGGTCGCGATCTTCGCCGCGGCGGTGGGCGATGATAAGTCGCTTGTTGCCGGTTCGCGGCGGCGGTCCCACCGCCACGTCGAGATCCAGCAGCGGGTGGCAGGGGCCTCCCTCGGCAAACGGGTTATCGAACTCGTCCGCGTCTTCCGCCGTCGGCGGGGCGTCGCTCGGGTCGTAGACGACTGTCTCGCCGCCGTGCGGGGCACTGCCGTCTTTGCTTTCAACTTCGACGTTGTCGCGGCCGGCGTCGTCATCAGACGGTTCGTCGCCGATCTCGTCGGTCGCCGGAGCCTCGAGCACCTCGTCGGCAACGCCTTCGGCGCTCGGTACGTCTGCGGTGGTTAAGGCGGTGCAGGACTCATCCGCGGCGGTCCCAGAGTCGTTCGCAACCGAGGGATGGTCGGACGGCATATCTTTGGACGAATCAGCGGCGGCGGCGGCTTCATTCATGTCGTGGTCGCAGAGGGAGAGGTCGGGGCGTTCGGGGTCGTCCGTGTTCATGTCGTAGGCTTCGGAGAAATTAGGGATGTTGGAATCGAGGGGGGTGGTCATTGGTCTGAGCCTTTCTGCTCAGGGGAAAGAAGCGTCCGTGCGGTAAGGAGAAATGAGCGGTCACTTCCTGCGACCGTGGCGTCGCCACTCGTTGGCGATCGCGGCCGGCATTCCCTGCCGCCGTTGTTCAGAGGCGAGCTGCGCGGCGTATCGCTCGTCGAAGAGGGCATAGAGATCGGGCCATGACTTGCCGCTCTGCCGGCAATCGGCCTGCAGACATCCCGCCTGAACGTCTTCGCTGGACCGTTCAATGATGAACGCCGGTCTGTCATCGCTGCCCTTCCACGGACACGGCAGGGTCCAGCGGCGGCCGCCGTCATAGGAATCGGGACCGACGGCGTGGGGCAGCCGCGCCGCTATGAACTTCTCTAAATTGAATTGACTCGGAAGGATCAGCTGCGTCTGCGGCTTGGACGCGGCCGGGGCGGGTCCCCGCTTCGAGGCCTTGGCGGCTATCGCGTGCAACTGAGCCTCGGAGACGATCGCGGCGTTGGGGTTCAGCTGGACGATCTCGCACATCCGATGCGGGGTCTCGGGACCGCCGCGGCCCTTGCGATTAGTGGTTCCCGGCACCCGCGCCAGCCGTGCCCTGTTGGACACGCTGGCGTCCACTTTGATTCCTTGCACGGCGTTTGAGTAACGGTGTGCGAGGGCGGTCAATACATACTTAATGAGCCCTCCGTCATCGGCCCGCAGGTCGAGCCGGTAGCGGATGTGGTAGCCGTTGCCGCTGCACACGATTGCGAGCGGCTCCCAGCCGAGCGCTCGCAGGTCCTCGACGATCATGTCGGCCAGAGTGCGAGCGGCGGCCAGTTGATCGACGGTGGTGCCGACGCCGCTCGGACGTTCGGGCTCGATGTCGAGAAAGAACTGAAGCCGGCGGGCGATGTCGCGATCGCGGGCGGTTCCGCCGAGATGAACTGGGCGGAGTTGGTTCCAGACGTGTCGCGGGACCAGTTCCGGCGAGACTGGGTTGAGCGTCGCATAAACTGTCCAGCCGTCGCGGCTCGCCGCCTCCGAGGTCGCGGCGAGCAGGTCCGGCTGATCGCAAATGGCGGTGAACCGAACGCCGTCGGCGTCGAAGAGCCGAAGCTCGTACGGGTCGCGACCCGGGAAAAGCAGGGCAGGCCAGAGGGCTGAGAGAACGGCGGCCATCTCAGAGCCCCCGAGCGATCAGTCGCTGTTCCAGCGCCAAATCGAAAACGGCCTTGTTCTTGCCGTTGGAAAATGCTGCCGCCGGCCGGGTCTCGCCGTCGGGGTTCAGGGCACATAGAAACTCCTCTACGGACTCGTCGGTGGTAAACCAGCGCCCGCCGACGCGGAGGCAGGCAAGCTTGACGCCGCGGACACCGCGAAGGCGCCACCGGTGAGCGGTGCTGATGTGGACATCGAGGCGTCGGGCGAGCTTTGAGAGCGGGAGTGGATCGGACGGCGACAGCAAGGGGCGGGGCGGGTTGGGGGTGGTGTGAACACCAGGGGCGGGGCGGGTTGGGGGTGGTGTGAACACCAGTCCCCCGCTCCGGCGCAAGGTCCGAGCTTGCAGCGGAGCGACACCTGATCGCGTCGGAGCTCCTGAGCCGACGAGCCTGACGGCGTGGTAATTGGGCAGGAGCGACAAGGTCGCTCGACTGTTGTGGCGGGAGTTGCATGAGGGTGAGGCGGAGTACGGGGTAGACACCCTTCCCCGCTCCGCCTTTAGGTCCGACCTTGTCCCGGAGCGGATCGCGCGTCCCGCTCGTCGGCCCAGTTCACACATTTCCCGGAGCGGCGCCGGCATCCTGTGCAGCTCTGAGGCGTTCCTGAACCTTCTCCAAACTCTCTTGGACGCCTAGACGATGCAGACGTTCCCGCTTCTTCCAGTCCGGTTCGTCGCCGAAAACGATCGCACCGATCTCCTGCAGTTCGACCTCAGCTTCGAGTCGCGAAGCAACGGCATCCTGACCGGCCGACCCCTTTGAATCCGAACGCGCGGTTGCTGACTGGCGAGCGTTTATCTTGTAGTTGAGGCCTTGCTGACCGGGGGTTGAAAGCCGTTCGTCTCGGTGAGCTTTCGTCATCGCGTCTGCAGACCGCTTCCCCGCGTCTTCCGCTCTGACGATGCGGAGGGAGGTGCGTCCCCAATAAGCCTCTCTACACTCGGGACGCATCAGATCCCTCAGTTTTGTCGCGTGCTAGTGCCTCCACTCCCGGGGAGTGTATTGGGACCCGTAGATCAGTCCGAAGGCTTCTTCGTACACTTCGGAACACCTGTTCTCCGCCAGCTTGAGATGGGTGCTGACCTCCGTCAAAGAGCGGTCGGCGCCGTGGTGGTAACGCCCCGCATGCCAGCCCTCTCGCAAATCCCAGATCTTCAGCTTCTTCTTGATCGAGGCAGCGCCCGGGAATCGCTTCTCCTCGACGGGGAGAGGCTCAGCTTCGGAAAGCTCCTGATGGAGTTGCTCGACGTAGCGACGAATCTGACCGATTCGACCGGCGGGCGAGATCCGAACGAGGTTTCGAGGTGCCATGCGTTCTAGCCCCGGAAGATTTTGGAACGCGTATGATTCGGTGACGCTGGTCAATAATCCGGATAGTTCCTGCTGCAACTCCACGTAGGACGTCCTGCGGGCATCTCGATTCTTCGGATCGAGTAGATATTGACGTTCGAATTCTTCCTCGACGCGCCGGTCCCTGTCGGTCCGAACCGGAATACGGTCTAGATCGATGCCGTTGCGATTCTCTTCCCGGTACAGGGCGAGCTCCCTCGCCTTGTACTCTTCGATCTCCGCGGCGGTAGCGAACGGCACGTCAGAGATCGGCTCCGGAGGCTCCTTCGCCTCAGAGATCTGCCGGCGCACTTGTCGAGTCTTCTCCGGTAGATCCAAGTGAGATGATCGCACAAAAGCCTGACCGACGGCCGCTCGCTCCTCGGCCGTCAGCTCGGCTACGAGAACCTGCACCAAATCCCTTAAGTTTACCCTATACCCCTCCGCTGGCGAGCTCTCCCGAAGATCGTCGTAAGCCAGTTTCGGGTCTTCCGGGATCGTGCCGAACTCCCTGAAGCCGATGGATCGCACAGCCCAGAGTTCCGAGGAGCCACGCGTGTCGGTAGTCCACTGAGGCCCAGCCGAGTCTGTGTCAGCCGAGGACGAATGATTCCGCAACGCCAAGGCATGGTGCCGCGCCTCCGGCCAGAATGCTTGGTAATAGACGTTTCGTCGTAGCACCTCCCACCGCCAGCGGCGGGGCAGGTAGAGCATGCTCTCACTGCTGCGACGCCCCGAAAAGCTGAAGCCCATCTTTCGGGGTTCGATTGGGTCGTCAGGCGACTTGGCGAAAGGGTCGGATGACATCTGGGACTTACCGCGTCCGGCCTTTCTCCCAGAGCCGCCGAACTTGCTCTTACGGTTCATTGTACTTGGCCAGTCTGTTGGAGATGCTCCCTCACTACCCACTCTCCTTCGCCAGTTCCACCGCGGCGGCGAGGTTCTTCTCAGCGTAGATCTGGGTCACGTCAGCCCGCTTGTGCCCGAGGGCGGCTTGGGCAGCTTCCAGCCCGGCCGCGGCTCGCACTTCCGTCGCCTTCGCGTGACGAAGACGAGCGGGACTCCACGCGTCGATCGCGACGCCGGCCTTCTTCGCCTTCTCGATCCCATGGGCGACCGCCCGCCAGTAGGTGTCGCGGTCGTAGTGGCCGCGTGCCTTGCGTCCCGGTTTCCGCTTTGCCTTCCGTCTGGCGGCCTTCTGGGCATCCAGACGCTTCACCTCACACGGGTATCGCTTCGTCGTGCGTTCCCGATCCGCGTAGGGCGGGTTCTCCGCGTAACGCCACTGCTCCGCCTCCTTCGGGCTGAAGCAGGGCGTGTCGGCTGGACGTTTCTCCAAAAACGGCGTCAGGATTGCCTGCGCCTTCGGGCCCAGCGGTACCGTCCGCTCCTGCCCTCGCCACTCGTTCTTGTGCCGCTCGGGGCGGTAGACCCAGACCTCCTGCGTTCGATCGATGTCGCCGGGCCGCATCTGTACCACCTCGCTGGGCCGCATACCGGTCAACCGCTGGACCCTCACCATCGCGGCGACCTGCGGCGAGAGGAACTGTAGGGTGGCCTCAACATCCGCATCGGGCACCGGTCGGACCGGCTCGGTTTCGCGGGCGTTCGAGCGTCCGCGGCGCAGGCCGTCCACCGACCTCAACCCCTCGAACACTGACGGCGGAACCAGCTCCTCGCTGGCGGCCCACTTGAAGAACCGCCTGATGCGATTGACCCGGGCGTTGGTCACTTTTCGAGACAGATCCCGCACGGCGACCATGTGCTCACGCACCGCCTTCAGCCGCTTGGGGCCGAACGCCGCGGCCGGGGTCGCTCCGTACAACTCGCGGACGGGCTTCAGCGACGCCTTCACGTCCGTCAGTTCCTGCGTTGGCTCCCCGTCTCTGGCGTAGTACCCCTCTGCGAAATCGAGGTAGGCGAGCAGCAGGGCGTTGACGCTCGGCCCGGAGGTCTCGTCGGAACACGCGACGAACGCGTCGTGAGCGACGACAGACGCCGCCGCGGGTACCTGAGTTGCGCCGGCAACCGTAGCGGGCGACGACGTAGCCACGCTCGGCCCGGCGAGGTGCTCTGCGATCAGCCGGGCGTACTTCTCGCGGCTTCCCGGCGACCCGTGCGGGCCGAGGTAGACGTGGCGCCCGTTCAGGTAAACGCGGGCCTGACCTGACGGTTTGTGCAGGCCGTACGACGGGATCTTGGCAGGCATGAGGGCCTCCGGCTCTGGGTTTTTGGTACTGGTACCAAAACCACGGGCGGGTGAGGCCGCTCAGCCCCGGGGGGCTGGTAGACGCAACAGCGTCTTCGGCAACGACTTACGACGAGTATCCCCGAGAGGATTCGAACCTCTGACCTCCGGCTCCGGAAACCGGCGCTCTATCCAGCTGAGCTACGGGGACGCATCCCATGACAGGATCAATCCCGATCGCCCCGCCGAACCACGTGGTTCGGATTCGGACGGTCGGGCCGGTCGAACAGTCTCGCCCCGGCGGGCGGCGCTGTCAACGTCGCGTCCGACACCGGGCGTCGCTGGTGGGTTCGCGCCCCGGTCCGCCCCGGCCCGCGGCGTTCTGGCCCGCGGCGTTATGGTCGGTGCGCGTTTGCGGATCGAACCCACATGAGCGAGCCGCACACTGAGACCGCCACCTTCGCCGCCGGGTGCTTTTGGGGCGTCGAAGACGCTTTTCGCAAGACCCCCGGCGTTGCCGACGCCGTCAGCGGGTACATCGGCGGACACCTTGAGGACCCGACCTACGAACGCGTCTGCTCCGGCAGGACCGGGCACGCCGAAGCCGTCGAGGTGAGGTTCGATCCGTCGACCGTGTCGTTCGAACGACTCCTCAAGCAGTTCGGCGAGTTGCACGATCCGACGCAGGTGAACCGGCAGGGGCCGGACGTGGGCAGTCAGTACCGCAGCGCGATCTTCACGCATTCCCCGGAGCAGCAGGTCGCCGCGGAGGCGTGGAAACGACACCTGAGCGACTCCGATTCGCTGCCCCGCCCGGTCGCCACGCAGATCGAGCCGGCCGGAACGTTCTACCGGGCCGAGGAGTATCACCAGCGCTACTTTGAAAAGACCGGCCGTAGCGCCTGCCATCTTTAATTTTGGCCGGGCGACGTCGGATGGGGACGAACCCATGTCCGTCGACTCCGCTGCAAGCTGTCCCGTCAGACCCGCGCTCCGCCGCTTCTCAATTCGCCGTTCTCCATGGCTCTGATCGGCAACAAGTTCCTCGAACACGATCTGCGGGGCTGGCTGGATGGGCAGGGGCGGTACGGTCGCAGCGCGGAGATCGAGGAGTTGGAACTCGCCGCGGTGCAGCGGCCCGGCTGGGTGCAGGTGTTTCGATTTCGGGTGCGGGCGAAGAATAAGACGACCGGCGAGTGGGACTCGCTGCGGGGACTGATCCGCGACGACGAACGGATCAAGCGGAAGGCCGACCGCACGACGTACCGGCTGACGGACGGCGACGTCGACCACGCCGCCGCGTTCGCGGAATGGAGCGACGGGTTGCTCCGGCTGCGCTCCGGCGCTGACCGGGACGACCGGACCCTGCTGGTCGCCGCCTCGGCGGGCGCTGCCACGCTGCTGGCGGTCGCGGCTGCACTCGCCGCCGCGGCGCTGCTGCGGTAGCGACCGTGTTGATTCATGAGGGCCTGGAAGCCCGGGAGCCTGGGAGCCCGGGTGCGCACGGCGTGCGGGCGGCGGCGTTATGTTGACGTTCCGCGTCCGTGCCCGGGTGACCCGCCGATGATCGCTGCCGTTTCGTCTCGCACCGCCGGCCCTGATCGAGCCGAAGAACTCGCCGGGTTGCCGGACCGGGCGCTGCTGGTTCTCTTTGTGGAACGGCGGGACGAAGCGGCGTTCGCGGCGTTGGTCGAACGGTACGGCCCGCTGGTGCTGGGGGCCGGCCGGCGGACCGCGGGCGGCGGTCCCGGCAGCGTCGTCGATGCGGAGGACGCGCTGCAGGCGACCTTCCTCTCGCTGGCCCGTCACGCCGGCCGATTGATCGACCGGATGGGGCCGAATCGCCCGCTGGGCGGGTGGCTGTACCGGGTGGCGGTGAACGCCGTGTTGCAGGCGAAGCGCAGCGACGTCGCCCGTCGCCGTCGCGAAAGGGCGGTCGCCCGTCAACACGCCCCCGGTTCGCCGTCGCCGGCAGGCGGCGCGCCGCTCGCCCGGGCGGAGCGTCAGGAATAACTGGGCGTGCTTGAGGAGGAACTCGCCGCTCTCCCGCCGGGCGAGCGTGGGGCGGTGGTGCTGTGTCACCTCCGCGGCCGCACGCAACGGCAGGCGGCGGCGGAACTGGGCCTGCCGTTCGGAACCTTCCGCCGTCAGCTGGACCGCGCCCGCGACCGGCTGCGGGATCGGCTCGAAGCCCGTGGGATCACGGGCGGGGCCGGCACGGGCGGAGCCGGCACGGTCGGGGCCGGCATGGGCGGGGCCGGCATGGGGGCCGGGGCGCTCGCGGCGCTGCTGCTCGACGCCGCCCTGGCGGCCGCGGCCCCGGTTCATCCCGCGGAAGCCGCCGCGGTCGCCGCGGATGTCGTCCGCCGTCTCCCGCCGCCGCACGTGCTGGCCCCGCGGGGGCCGGCGGTGACGGCGGGGAACAACCCGTCGGTGTCGGAGCCGGCGCCGGCGGCGCTGTCCTGGGAGCCGATCCTCACCGCCGTCGCGGGCCTCGCGGTGGCCGTGCTGGCGGCGGTGGGGCTGTTCGATCTGCTCGGCGGCGGCTTCGCCGAAGAGACCCCGCCGGCGCCCGCCCCGGTGGTCGTCCAGCCGTACCACGGAACGAGCGAGGCGATGTAGAGGCGCCGTGCGAGCCGGCGGGGCAGCGTTCGGAACGCTCCCGGTTCCGCGACCGCCCCGCTACCTTGGGGGTACGATGAGTCACCCCACCGACCGCGACGTTCCCGCCGACGATTTCACCGCGATCCTCGCGGATCTGTGGGACCGACTGGGGGACGCCGCGGCTCGCTCCAAACCGCCCTTCCACCTGCCCACGCTGTGCACGCTGCGCGGGGACGGCGGGGATGAGGGACTGGAACCGACCGCCCGGGTCGTCGTGTTGCGGTACGCGGAGCGGGGCGAGAACGGCGGGACGGTGGGCTGCCACACGGACGTGCGGGGGCCGAAGGTGGCCGAGGTGCGGGCGAATCCGCGAGCGGCGTGGGTGTTCTACGACCCCGCGGCCCGGTTGCAGGTCCGGCTGAGCGGCGTCTCCTGTGTGCTGACGGACGGCCCGGCCGTGGACGCCGCCTGGGAGGCCACGCCCCCCTCGGCCCGCCGCTGTTACCTCGCCCCGTTCGCCCCCGGCGCCGTCACGGACGCCCCGGAGCCGAACGTCCCCCCGGCCGTTCGCAAACGCGATCCCACGCCGCAGGAAAGCGCCCCCGGCCGGGCTAAGTTCGCCGTGCTGCGGACCGCGGCGGACTCACTCGAATGGCTGCATCTCCACCACGCCGGTCACCGCCGGGCGATCTTTCGACCTGAAGGCGGGACGTGGCGCGGGCGGTGGGTCGCGGTGTGAAGGGGGGACGTCGCTTGCGGTTTCGCGGCGTCCGCACTGTTGGAGCGCCGCGAAACCGCAAGCGGTCGTCGAAGGCGTGAAGCCTGTCCTCATGTCTGACGGCTAAACCGATTGCGGTTCCACGTCGACCTTCTCCGGCGACGCCGGATCGGCCGGCGCCGGTTCCACCGCCGGGACCGCATCCTCGGGCAGCACGATGCCGAGTCGCTTGGCCCGCTCTTTCCACTTGCGGCGGGCGAGTTTTTGCATGTCCGGGGCGGCGTCGTGTTCGTCCACGATCTCCAGGCCCAGCAGCGTTTCGATCAGGTCTTCCAACGTCACCACGCCGTCCAGCCCGCCGAAACGATCCGTGACCGCGGCGATATGGGCGCCGCTGCCCAGCAGCACGTCGGACAGCTTCGCCACCGTGGTCTCGTCCCGCACCGTCGTCAGGTCGCGGCGGAAGTCAACCAGCGGCTTATGCCCCTCGCCACGAGCCCGGGCGAGCAATAAATCGTTCTTGTGCACGAACCCGGTCACATCGTCCAGCTTCTCCTTATAGATCGGCAGCCGGGAGACGGGCACCTCCGGGGTCTTTTCAAACAGTTCGTCCACCGTGCGGCTTTGGGGGAAGGCGATCACGACGGTGCGGGGCGTCATGATGTCCGCGACGGTGAGTTCGCGGAACCGCAGCAGGTTGGCGAAGATGCGGCTTTCGGAGTGCTCCAGGTTGCCGCTCTGGGCGCCGAGGGTCGCCATCGCGGCGATCTCCTCCCGCGTCACCACGCCGTGCGTGCCGTGCGGGGAGATTAATTTGGAGATGCCGTCCGAGAGCAGGACCAGCGGGTACATGAACCAGATTAACCAATCGACGATCGTACCCACCGTGGGCGCCAACGCCCGCCAGTAGGTGGCGCCGATGGTTTTGGGGATGATCTCGGACAGAACCAGGATCAGCAGGGTCAGCACGGCGCTGGTGACGCCCACGTACTGGCTGCCGAAGTACGCCGCGGACTCCGCCCCCACGCCCGCCGCCCCGACGGTGTGGGCGATGGTGTTCAGGCTGAGGATCGCCGCCAACGGGCGGTCGACGCTCTTTTTGAGTCGCTCCAGCGTGTCGGCGCCCTTCGCGCCGGTCTCCCGCAGTTGAGCGATGTAGCTGGGCGTGACGGACAGCAGCGCCGCTTCCGCCACGCTGCACAGGAAGCTGAATCCGATCGCCACGCACAGGTAGACGATCAGCAGCGTGGGATCGCTCGTGGGCGCCACCTCCCCCACCGGACCGCCCGCGAACGCCAACAGAGGGGGGGCGAGATCAAACGGCGACACGGCGGCGGAGCGGGGGCGAGAGGGACGAACGGTGCGGGCGGCGGCAGTCTAACGTCCGACGCCCGCGGCTTCCGCCCGTCGGCACGGGTTGCCCCGGCACGGGTTGCCCGTCGGGACGGGTTGCCCTGGCAGGGGTTGCCCATCGGCGTTGACCGCCCCGGCGTCGCGGGTACGGTGTTCCGGTCGGTTTCTCTCGCCCGCCGTTTCTCTCGCCCGCCGGGTGCGTCGTTGATTCAATCGTCTCCGCGGGTGAAGACGCTTTCCCGCCGCGGGCATATGCTGGCCGACCCCGCCGCTCAACTGCGGGTGCTGGCCGGTCCGCCGCCGCGGCGCCTGGGGCAGGCGGGGCCGACCGGCCCGGCCGCGGACTTCGACGCCGCCCTCGCCGACGCCGGGCTGGCCCCGCTCTCCGCCGCGACGCTGAACACCTTGCAGGTGAACCTCGGCAAACTGTGCAATATGACCTGCGCACACTGCCACGTGGACGCCGGCCCGGACCGTAAAGCGGAGAATATGTCCGCCGCCACCGCCGACGCGGTGTTGAAGTTATTGGAAGCCTCCGGCGCCGGCACGCTGGATCTGACCGGCGGGGCGCCGGAGATGAACCCGCATTTCCGCTGGCTGGTGACGACGGCCCGCGGCCTCGGCCGGCACGTGATCGACCGGTGCAACCTGACGATCCTCGTCGCCCCGACCTATGAATGGGCGGCGCCGTTCCTCGCGGAGCAGGGCGTGGAGGTCGTCGCCTCGCTGCCCTGTTATACCGCGGACAATTGCGACGCCCAACGCGGCGACGGGGCGTTCATGAACAGCGTCTCCGCCCTGCGGACGCTGAACGACCTCGGCTACGGAACCGACCCGGCGTTGCCGCTCACGCTGGTTTATAATCCGGTCGGCCCGTCGCTCCCGCCGCCGCAGGATCGGCTCGAAGCGGACTACAAACTGCGGCTGGCGGAGGACTTCGGCGTGACCTTCACCCGGCTGTTCACCATCACCAACATGCCGATCTCGCGGTATCTCGATCATCTGCTGGAGACCGGCGAGTACGCGAATTACATGCAGAAGCTGACGGCCGCCTTCAACCCCGCCGCCGTCGCCGGGGTGATGTGTCGCACGACCCTCAGCGTCAATTGGGACGGCAGTCTATCTGACTGCGACTTCAATCAAATGCTCGCCCTGCCGCTGGCCGGTCGGCGGGTCCGCAACGTGCACGACGCCCCGCCGGCGGACTTGTTGGCGGCTGTATTAAACCGCCCCGTGGCGACCGGCCCGCACTGCTTCGGCTGCGCCGCCGGCGCCGGCAGCGGCTGTACGGGGGCGATTTTATGAACGAACCGCACGCACGATCCGCCGGCGCGGGGCGACGGTCCTTCTTCGGCACGCTGACGTTCAAACTGATCGCCGCGGCGGCGCTGGCGGCGGCGCTGGGGTTCCTCTCCGTCCAATACGGCGATCAACTGGACAAGGACGGCATCGCCCGGTCCATCGAGGGCCGGCAGGAGGTCTTAGTCAATTGGGGCCGGACCCACCCGATCCTCATGCCGCTGCTTGTCTGGGCCGGGTACGCCGCCGCGACGGCCGTCAGCCTGCCGGCCGCGGCGTTTCTCACGCTGGCGATCGGGTGGTATTTCCGGCTCGTTTACGGCCTGTGGCTCGGGTTGGGGATCGGCGTGCTGGTCGTTTCCTTCGCCTCGACCGCTGGGGCGACGCTGGCGTTTCTGGCGAGCCGGTTCTTTCTCGGCGAGACGATCCGGGCGAAGTTCCCGGACCGCGTCGCCAGGTTCGACGACAGTTTAAAACGGGAGGGCCCCTTCTATCTGTTCACCCTCCGACTGATCCCCGCGGTCCCGTTCTGGCTGATTAACGTCGGCATGGGCCTCACGCCGATCCGCACGGCGACCTATTGGTGGGTCAGTCAGTTGGGCATGCTGCCGGGCACGGCGGTATTCGTGTTCGCCGGCACGCAGTTGCCCGGGGTGGGGGAGATCGCGGAGCAGAACCTGTTTCAATTGCTCTGGCCCGGCCCGATCGTCGCCTTCGCGCTGCTGGCGGCGTTTCCGTGGGCGGCGCGGTTCGCGTTAAGACGCGCCCGTTCCCCGTCCGCTCCGTCCGCCCCCGCATCCCACACGGGGGGCTGACGCCCCCTCCGCTCGCCGCATGTCCGCCCTCGCCGCCCTTCAGCCGCTCGATCAGCATAACCGCCTGCTGCAAAGCCGGGTGCATCCGACGGATTGGACGAACCCGACGCCGGACGGGCCGTATAACGTGGTGGTCGTCGGCGCCGGCACCGCGGGGCTGGTCACCGCCGGCATCGCCAGCGCCCTGGGGGCGAAGACGGCGTTAATCGAACGCGGATTAATGGGCGGGGATTGCCTCAACGTCGGCTGCGTGCCCAGTAAAGCGTTGATTCGCAGCGCCCGCGTCGCCGCGGAGGTGCGGGACGCCGGAGGGTTTGGCGTGAACGTCGACGGATATATAGTCGACTTCCCGCAGATCATGGAGCGCCTGCGGGCGTTGCGGGCGCAGATCAGCCCGAACGACAGCGCCGCCCGCTTTCGCGATCATTACGGGGCGGACGTCTTTATCGGCGACGCGACCTTCACCGGGCCGGATGCGTTAACCGTCGTCGGCGACGACGGGGCCGTCCGAAAACTCACGTTCGCCAAAGCCGCAATCTGCACCGGCGCCCGGGCCGCGGCCCCGCCGATCCCGGGGCTCCAAGAGACAGGATACCTCGATAACGAAACCGTCTTCAGCCTCACCAAATTGCCGGAGAGCCTGATCGTGCTGGGCGGCGGGCCGATCGGCAGCGAACTCGCCCAATGCTTCGCCCGCTTCGGCACGCAGGTGACGGTGTTTGAACGGGGGCCGAACATCCTGTCGAACGACGATCCAGACGCCGCCGCCGTCGTGCGGGCCTCCCTTGAGCGGGACGGCGTGGACGTGCGAGTCGGCGCCGAGGCCGATCGGTTTGAAGCGACCGCGGAAAGCAAAACGGCCTTCTTAAAAGGCGGCGGGAGCGTGACGGCGGCGGAGATCCTCGTCGGCATCGGCCGCAAACCGAACGTCGACGGGCTCGGGCTGGACGCCGCGGGCGTGACGTTCGACGAGACCGAGGGGGTCGTCGTCGACGACTCGCTCCGCACCTCAAACCCCAAGATTTACGCCGCGGGGGACGTGTGCAGCCAATATAAGTTTACGCACGCCGCGGATTTTCTCGCCCGCACGCTGATCCGCACCGGCGTCGCGCCGAAGGTCCCGCTGTTCGGCGGGGCGAAGGCGAGCGCCCTGGTGATTCCCTGGTGCACCTATACGTCGCCGGAATTAGCCCACGTGGGCCTGACGCCGCAGCGGGCCGCGGAGCAGGGCGTGGAGATCGACACGCTTGAACAGCCGTTCGCGGAGGTGGATCGGGCGATCCTCGAAAGCGCCGACGGCGCCCCCGTGGGGTTCGCCCGGGTGCACCTCAAAAAGGGCACGGACACAATCGTCGGGGCCACGGTGGTCAGCGAATCCGCCGGCGAGTTAATCTCGCAATTTAGTCTGGCGATGACGCACGGCATTGGGCTGGCGCAGTTCGCCTCGACCATCTATCCGTATCCCACGCAGGCGGAGGCGGTCCGCAAACTGGGCGACGCTTATAACCGCGGCAAGCTGACGCCCACCGCGAAGAAGGCGTTCGGCGTGTGGTTCAAGTGGAAACGGTAGCCTCTTTGAGAAGCGCCGCGTGACGGGTCGCCGCGAGGTCCCCCGCCACCCGTCCCGCGAGGGCGGCGCCGGAGAGGAACGCCCCTTCGATCCGCCCGCCCACGCACCAATCGCCCGCGGCGCCCAAGCCGGTCGCCGGGTCGTACAGGCATTCGCCGGCGCCGCTGGGGAGCGCGGCGTCCTTCACGTGAGCAAACCGCCAGCGGTGAGCGGATTGATCAACCGGTTCCGGCAACGTCTTGCCGGTGGCTTGATGAATCAACGCGGCGAACGCGGCGAGAAGCTCCGGCAGCACGTCGGCGGGGTCTCGGTCGACGTGCTCGTCGGACCACTCCGCTTTGGCGTGCAGCGTCCAGCGTGCCGGGACGCCCGGGCGCTGCGGCTTTGAAGCTTCCCGTGCGGCCCACGCCAGCGGGTTCGGGGCTCCGTCGGGGAGCGTCTCGTCGTTTAAAAACGCCCCGTCGAACGGCAGGTTCGGGTCGGATTCAAATGCCAGCAGCGCCGCCCAGCAGGCCTGGTGCACCGCCCGTCGCACGTTGTCGGCAAGGTCGGTGTGACCGTTCAAGAGGTCCGCCGTTTGCGGGGCCGGGGCGGTGACGAGCACGCGATCGAACGGCCCCGCGGACGATCCGTCCGCCAACTTCAATACCCACCCGTCGCCGTCCCGATCGAGGGCGGTGACGAGCGCGATCCGACGTCACCTCCAGATCCGCGGCGAGGTGGCGGGGCAGGGCGTTCATCCCCGGGATGCCGACGTATAAGCCGGGCGTCTCTTTGAGTTCGACCGCCCCGTGCTGTACCGCGGCGATCCGGCCGGTCCAGGGGGCGATCACGCCGCGTTCGGTCCAGGCGTCCACAAACCGGCCGAACCGGGCGTCTTTGACGGTGAAGTACTGCGCTCCGTGATCGAATTGCACCGCGTCGCCCCCCTCACCCGGCTCCTGACGCCGCGTGCAGGCCCGGCCGCCGACGCCCCGGCCTTTATCGAACACCGCCGTCTCCCACCCCGCGTCCTGCAAGGTGCGGGCGCAGACGAGCCCGGCGATTCCCGCCCCCACCACCGCGACCCGCGGGGCTGGATCGGCCGGCGGGCGGGAGACGATCGCGGCGTATTTCTCCAGATCCAGCCGGGCGGCGTGACGTTTGACGGAGCGATCCCGCACCACGCCGGTGATCGGCCGAGCCGGCGGGAACGGCCGATCGAATTGGCCCATCACCCATAACAGCCCGCCGTAACTCGCCGGGTCGCGGCCGTCGAGGGCGTAGCGGTGGTTTAAGTCGAGTAAGAACTCCAGGCAACGCTGCGGCCCGGGCGTCCAATCCAGCAGCGCCTTGCCCCAGGTCATCCGGACGTTATTGTGCAACTCGCCCTGCCGCACCAACGACCGTTGGCACAGGTCCCAGAGTTCCGTCCCGGTCCTCCCGCGGGCCAGCGTTTCCCAATCGTAGAGGGCCGGGCGCTCGTCTTTTGTATGAGCCGCCAACGTGTCCGCCGCCCAGTCGGGCAGGGCTTCAAGGCAATCCGGATCGGGGGTGTGAAAGCAGAAGTGATAAGCGAGTTCTCGCCAGGTCAGCAGTTCGTCGAGGAACTTGTCCGGCCCTTTGCCGCCGATCGCGGCCGCCTCCCGGGCGAGGCGGAAGGGGCTGACCATGCCGTAATGCAGATAGGGGCTCATGCGGCTGACGGAGCCTTCCCGGTCGGCGCTGTTGCGCGTCGCGGCGTATTGATTCAAGCCGTTCTCCAGATACTCCGCCCACCGGCGCTCCCCGGCGACGAGGCCGCCGGGGGTGTGACCGGCGACGGGGACCACCGTGTGATCAATAACGCATTCCGCGACGAGCGCCGGCAGGTCTGCGGTTTGTAAATTGCATGGGCTTGAACGGCAGATCGTCCGGCACGAACGGCCCGCCGGCGCCGCGTTTGTGCGGGGTGGGAACGTCCTCCCAGACTCGTTTCAACCGGGCTTTGCGGAGCTTCGCCGTGCTCTTCTTGAATTTGAACGCGCGATCGGGCCGGGCGTCGACCAGCGGCATCGGCACGATGCAGGAGGTATCGACGCTCCAGACCGGCGGGCCGGCGGTCGCGTCGCCGAGGCCGTCCAAGTGCGTCGTCAGCCCCTTCAAAAGCGATTGACCGGTTCGACGGGCGTCTCCTCCGTGACGACGACCGCCGCCCGTTCCGCCAGCGTTTTGAGGTGCGGCCCCCGGTGGCCCGGGCGTTCTAAATGACAGGCGTAGCCGACGCCGCGGGCCGCCAGCGCCGCGCTGCATGTCGCGGGCGCCCTCCAGCATAAACGTGTGATGCCGGTCCGAGGCGAACGCATAGCGTTCCGAGATCGCATGATAAACGAACGCCGGCAGCCCCAGTTCGTCCCCCGCACACAGGGCCGCGTCGAGGGCGGGGTTCTCCGCGGCTCGCAGGGCGTTGTGCATCCAATAGAGCACGAACTGTCCGTCCGCGGCCGGCGGGGCGGAGCGGACGGGGCGGATGCGTTCCGCGAGGCGCCGCGGCAGCGGCACGCCGTTCTGATCGACCGAAGCGTCGGGCGCTGCGGCGTCGGGCGCTGCGGGGGCGTCGGGAGCGGAGCGGCGGGGCATGAATCACTGTAGAGGCGACCGTACGCTCGACAGGGGGGCGATCGCCGGGGGAACGGGAGACGAACCGCCCTTGTCGAGCCCGGCGGGGCTATGCGACGGTGCCTGCGGACCGGTTCCCCGAATCGCCGTTCCCCCGTCGCCGTTCGTTCCGAATGCTGTTCGCGTCCATGCCCGCCGCGTCGCCCGCCGCTGCCGCGTCCGTAATCGCGTCGCCTGTGGTGAAGGCGCCGGCGGTCGCGGCGTCGGTCGGGGCGGCGTCGGTCGGGGCACAGGTCGAGGACGATGGGCTGCGGCCGGTCGACGGGGTGCGGGGGGTGTGGCGGGCGGCGCCGGGTTGGGCGGAGGCGCTGCTGGATGCGGACGGCCCGCCGCTGCTCCGCTGGGCGGAAGAAGGGCGATTGACGGCGGTCAAGCGGTCCCCGCATCGCACCGTGTGGCGGCTTCAATTGGAGCCGGGATCGGACGGGGAACCACGCACCGCGTTCCTGAAGATCGCGGCCGGCGGGCGCGGCGGGGGCGGTCGGACGCTGATCGATCCGGCCCGCCCGTTCCGTGAAGCCCGCGCCGCCGCCCGCGTCGCCGCCGCGGGGGTGGCGACCGCCGCCCCGTTGCTGGCCGGTCGGTTCGCGTGGACGACGCCGCCGCCGTCGCTGGACGGGTTCGTCGCCGGGGGGCCGCTGACCCGCGGGCCGGTGCGGGCGCTGATCACGGCGTCCGTCGAACCGGCCGTGCCGCTGCCGGACGTGCTGAACGGGCTCGACCGGCTCGCCCCGTCGCTCCGGCGGGCGGTGACGGTGGCCGTCGCCGCCGCGACCGCCAAACTGCACGCCGCCGGGCTGTTCCCCGGCGACCTGCACCCCGGCAACCTGTTTCTCCGAGGGCTCAAAGCGACCGCGGACGGCGGGTTCGTCCAGCGAGACGCCCTCGAACCGGTGCTGATTGACGTCATTCCGCTGTCCGTCCGCCGCGGCGGACGAGGCCGCCGAGGCCGAATCGCGAGATCGCTGGGGATGCTCGCCCACGGGGCGGGGCTGTTCAGTTCCAAGACCGATCGCCTGCGGTTTCTCGCGGTTCATCACGCCGCGGTGGAACAGGCGATCGGGGGTGAGACCGGGGGTGAGACGACGACGGCGCTCGGCCCTTGGCGGGGGTGGACGGCGGACGCCGAAGCGGCCCGCGACGCCGAATCACGCCGCCGCCACGCCCGCCGGGATCGCCACTGGCGCCGCGGGTGCCGGGGGATGCGAATGCTGGACGCTCGAACGCGCTGCGTCGACAGCGTGTCCGACGACGAAGCGGCCCGCCTGCTGGCCCTGAGCGGCGACGGCGGAACCGGGGGCGGAACGAGCGGCGGACGGGCGGCGATGGGCGGACGGGCCGTCCGGATCGTGCGACTTTCGCCGGCGGCGGTGCGAGCCGGGTGGGAGACCGGGCACGCGTTGCTCCGACGTGGGGTGCCGGTCGCGGAGCCGCTGCTCTGTCGGGAGGAACGCCACGCCGGCACGCTGATTCTCGCCGCCGGACCGCCGCTGGCGGTTCGCTCCGACGACCAGGCCGCCGTCCGCCGTCGGTGCGAACGCCTGTGCGAACGGCTGCGGGCGTGGGGATATACGATCGACGGCCCGCGGGCGGAGGACTTTTCACGCGACGCGGACGGCGCCGTCTGTGTGGCGAACCCGGCCGACGTGCGGCCCGCCGGCCGTGACGAACCGGTCCCGGCGCCGACGTTCGCCCGTCTCGCCTCGCCCGCCCCCGCCCTGCGGAGAGCCGCGTGAACCGTCCCGCCCGCCCGCCCGTCGCCCGTCCATTTATCGCCCGTTGGGCCGCGTTCGCCCTGCTGGGCTGCGCAACCGCGTCATGCGGCTGCGTGGGAACCACCGAGGGATCGGCGGAGGCGCCAGGCGTGGCCTCGCTGCTCGGCCCGGCGACGCCGGATCGGCACTCCGTGCGGGTGGAGAACCTGATCGTTAAAAGCGATCGGGAACTTTCCGCGGAGGATCCGCTGATCACGGACCTCGCCCGATTGCGAACCGACGTGACGACGGCGCTCGCCCTGCCGCCGGCCACCAAAGACGTGACGGTGTATCTGTTCGCCGACGAGCCGTCCTACGAGGCGTTTCTAGCGTTCCGTCACCCCGGCCTCCCGTCGCGGCGGGCGTATTTTGTGGGGACGGGCACGGCGTTGCATGTCTATACATACCTCGGCGAACGCACGGCCGAAGACCTGCGGCACGAAACGGTGCACGGCCTGTTGCACGCCAGTTTGCCCGGCGTCCCGTTGTGGCTGGACGAGGGATTGGCGGAGTACTTTGAAACGCCGACCCCCGGCGCCGCCAACGGCGATTATCCGGAGCTATTAGCTCGTGCGGTGGCGGACGGTTGGCGGCCGGACCTCGCCCGCTTGGAAGGGATGGACGACTTCGCCGCCCTCAGTCGGCAGGACTATGCGGAAAGCTGGGCCTGGGTGCACCTGATGATGACGGGCGATCGCACGGTGATTTTAGATCACCTCGCCGCGCTCGGCCCCGGCGGACGCAGCCCGATCAGCCTGACGACCCGCCTCGCCGTCGACCGCCCCTCCGCCCCGGGGCCGCTCCTCACGGCTCATATCGCCACGCTGCTGGGCGCCGGCGTGCTGCACGCCGGCCGCTAGAGAAGACCGCGGCGTAATTCTCCCCGGCTTCACGGAAACTTCGCACGCACGCGGTAGATCAGGGCGGTTCGAAAAGATTCCGTCAAGGAGGCGCCGATGTTCGCCCCCCTGTTGCTCGTCGCCCTCTGCACGGCCCCGTCCGCGACGGCGGAGGGGCCGGCGACCGGCGGGCGCCCGATCGTGATCGCCCACCGCGGGGCCAGCGGCCTGCTGCCGGAGCACACCACGCAGGCCGTCGCCGTCGCCCACGCCTTGGGCGCGGATTTTATTGAGCAGGACGTCGTTCTCACCCGCGACGGCGTCCCGATCGTGCTGCACGATCTTTATCTCGACGCGACCACCAACGTCGCGGAGGTCTTCCCAAACCGGGCTGCGGCGGGGGCGAAGATCGGGCGTCGCTTTCCCGCATTGAACTTCTCGCTGACGGAAATCAAAACGCTGCGGGTCTCGGAGCGGTTCGATCCGCACACCGGTCGGGCGGCGTTCCCGACGCGATTCCCGGGGCGGGGCGTTGCGGTCGACGGGGCTGGCGGAGCGGGCTGCGGGGCACGGCTCGGCGGTGCATCTCTGGACGGCCCGGCTCGACGCCTTGCCGCCGCCCCTGACCGGGCCGGACGGCTTCGCCGCCCTGCACGCCGCGGCGTGGGACGTGGGGGCGAACGGTCTATTCACCGACTTTCCCGGCCGCACCGCCCGCCTGTTCCGCCGACGCGAACTTGAATCCGATCAAATCCCGTCACCGCAAGCCCCGCCAAACGGCGAACGCCGGCAGCGGGACGCGGTTCTGATCCAACGACCCCCAGCTTTGTTCGATCGGCAGGCCGCTGGCTTCGCTTTTCCAGGGCAGGTCGAACGCTTCAAAATCCGCTCCGTGAGAGACCCAGCCGGCGCCGACGTCGGTGCGGTTCAATAGCCCGGGGGCGACGTACGCCGCCCAAAAGCCCCGCTGCATTGCGGGCGTATAGGTGACCCCGCCGGCGGGGGGCGTCCCGGCGTGCGGCACGCCGATCTCTTTGAGAATCACTGGTTTGCCGCTTTCCCGCGCCAAGCGGTGCGGTCGGACGCCGGGTGCACGTTCGGCAGCAGGAAGTCGCCGTCGTCCCGCACCGCCGGCCGCGCGTACTGGCCGAGCGGCTCCGTCGTCGTCACCGGCACGCCGGGCGGCAGGGGCTTTTCCAAACGGGCTGCGGCGATGGTCAAGTCGTCTTCGGTCTATCGGCCGAACGGCAAGCCCTCGTTGCCCACGATGACTCCCAGAGCCAACTCTTCTTTATGCAAATCCTCTTTATAGAGGTCGCACAGTGTCGCGACGCCGTCGAGCTCCGCGGCGCTTTTCATCTCCCACACGCCCAGCAGCACGGCCCGATAGCCGAGCCGCTTCGCCAGTTCGAGCGTCCGCGGGGTATTTCCCTCGGGGTAGCCGTACAAGATCAGCCCGTCGAACGCCGGCCGCAGCGCTTCCAGATCCGCCCGCAGCGACGCCGTCGGGAGGGCCGTCTGGTTCGCGGGGACCCGGGGGTCCAACTCGGAGGGCGTATCGCCGACGAACAGCGGCGGATTGTCAGACGCCACGAGGTTCAGCAAGTCGAACTCTCCGCCCATGCTGGCGAGAGGGTTTGCGAAACCAGCAGGGACGCCAGCAGGGCGACCGGCAGGGCGGGCAGGCGATTCATCGGCGGGGCGCTGGCAGGAGGGCGGGGCAGGGTTGCACTCTGCCGGGGGGAGCCGATCGTACGCCGGTCCGCCGCCCCCCCGCGGCCCGTTGCGCCCACCCGTCGCCGCGTCATGTCCTCGCTGCCCGCTTACGAGACGCTCGGTCAATTTTATCTTGGTCGGGAGCACGACCCCGCCACCGGCCAGACCGGCGACGACTATTATCTTTATGATTCCCGCGATCTGACCACCCACGCGGTGGTGGTCGGCATGACCGGCTCCGGTAAGACCGGGCTCTGTTTGAGCCTGTTGGAAGAGGCCGCGATCGACGGCGTGCCGGCGATCTGCATCGACCCGAAAGGAGATCTGGGGAACCTCGCCCTCGCTTTCCCGAACCTCGCAGCCGAGCGACTTTCGCCCGTGGGTGGACGCCTCCGCCGCCGTCGCCGCGGGGCAAACGCCGGACGAATTTGCCGCCTCGACCGCCCGCCGATGGAAGAGGGGGCTTGCGGAATGGGACCAGGACCCGGCCCGCGTCGGCCTGTACAAGCGGAGCGCGGAGGTGACGATCTATACCCCCGGCAGCGACGCCGGCGTGCCGATCACGGTGTTGAAATCGTTCGCCGCCCCGCCGGAGGAGGTCCGCCGGGACGCGGAGAGTTTCCGGGAAAAGGTCTCCGCCAGCGCCGCGGGGCTGTTGTCGCTCATCGGGCTGGACCCGGATCCGGTCGCCAGCCGCGATCATATCCTGCTCGCCAATATCCTCGATCATGCGTGGCGGGGCGGGGAAGATCTCTCGCTGTCGGATTTGATCCGTCGCATCGCGGATCCGCCGTTTGACCGGGTGGGGGTGTTCGACCTGGAGTCGTTCTATTCTCGCAAGGACCGCGGCGGATTGGCGATGCGGGTGAACAACCTGCTCGCCTCGCCCACTTTCGCCGGTTGGTTGAAGGGGGAGCCGTTGGATATCGACAAGCTGTTGTATACGGACGACGGCCGGCCGCGAATCAGCGTGCTGAGCATCTCCCACCTGTCCGACGCGGAGCGGATGTTCTTCGTCACTTTGCTGCTGGGCGAGTTCTTGACGTGGACCCGCCGGCAAAAGGGCACCGGCAGTTTGCGGGCGCTGTTGTATATGGACGAGGTGTTCGGCTATCTCCCGCCGGTCAAGGAGCCGCCGACGAAACGTCTGTTCCTCACGCTGCTCAAGCAGGCCCGGGCGCACGGGGTGGGCCTCGTGCTGGCCACGCAGAACCCGGTGGACGTGGACTATAAAGCCCTCTCCAACGCGGGCACGTGGTTCCTCGGCCGGTTGCAGACGGAGCGGGATAAGATGCGGGTGCTCGAAGGGTTGGAGGGGGCGAGTTTGCAGGCCGGGGCGAAGTTCGATCACGCGTTAATGGACGAGGCGTTGGCGGGCCTGAAAAGTCGTCAATTCGTGGTGAACAACGTCCACGACGACGGACCGGCGTTTCTCACCACGCGGTGGGTCTTGAGCTACATGGCCGGCCCGATCACCCGCGGGCAGATCGGCGAATTGATGAAAGACCGCAAAGCCGCGGCGTCGTCGGCCCGGGGCGGCGTAGAGACGCACGAGGACGCCGCGCCCGAGGCCCCCGCCGAACGCGCTCGCCCGGTCCTGCCCTCCGGCGTGCGGGAACTCGCCCTGCCGGCGGACCGCGTGCCCACCGGCGCCCGCACCGTGCTGCGGCCGGCGTTGTACGGCACGGCAAAGCTGCACTATATCAGTTCGACGTATCATCTGGACGAATGGCGTGAGGTGGACGTGTGCGTGCCGGTCCGCGGCGCCGTGCCCGCCGACCCCTGGGACGGGGCTTTGGAAGAGGTCGCCGCCGACGCCCCGGTCCCCCTCGCCGACGCCCGATTTTCAAACGACGCCGTCTTCGCCCCCGCCCCCGCGGACCTCGCCGGCTCGAAGAATTACACCGCCTGGAAGCGGAAGCTCAAGGATCACCTCTATCGGGAGCGCCGGGTGACGGTCTATAAGTGCGGGGAACTGGGCGAGATCAGCGAGCCGGGCGAGGACGAACGGGACTTCCGCGTGCGGCTCACGCAGTCCGCCCGGGAGCGCCGCGATCGGGAGGTCGAAAAGCTCCGCAAAAAATACGCCACGAAGATTCGGTCGGCGGAGCGGATGATCGCCACCGCCCGCCGCCGCGTCGCCCGCGAGCAGGAGCAGGCGGATCGGGCGAGCAAGAACAGCTATCTGTCAGCCTTGGCAGTTCGCTGCTGGGCGCGTTGTTCGGCCGCAAGCTGTTGAGCGCGACGACGGTGCGGCGGGCCTCCACCGCGATGCGGGCCCGCGGCCGAGCCGCCGACCAAGCGGACGACGTCGGCGAAGCCCAGGAGATGATGGACGAACGCGAGGAGGCGCTGGCCGCGATCGAAGAAGAACTCACCGCCGAGATCGCCGCGTTGGAGGAGGAGTTGGACCCCCGCAATTTAGAATTGACGGCAAAGGAGATCGCCCCCCGCAAAAGCGATATCGACGTCGCCCCGATCGCCGTGCTGTGGCGCCCGTGGAGCGTGGATCGCGCCGGCATCGCCGAACCGGGGTGGGGGTGAGGGGGCGGCCGCCGGCTCTCGACGATCGAGTTGGAAGCGCCGGCGTCGGGATCGGCGTCGGGGTCGGGCCTTTGACCGGGGCCGGTTCGCGGGCTAGACCTGTGCGGGCCGGTTGACGCCGCCCTCGCGATCGGGCCTCGGATGAGGCGGGTTGCGGACGCCTCCCTCGCTCACAATTCCAACGGCTGCCGTTATGCCCGCCACTCTCGGTCAAGAAACCGCCCGCCATGCCCGCGATTCCGCCACCGCCGGGGACGGGGCGGACTATCTGGACCTGTCCAGCCGCATGTGCTGGGACGCCGCCGCCGCATGCGTCGTGAGGGCGGGCGGGAACACGCCGCAGCCCGGAACGATCACCGCAGATCATTTCGGCTCGTTCGTCCGGCTGACGGACCCGCTCGTCAGCGACGCGGACGCGATGCGCAAAGTGGCGCAAGGCGCGTTGCTGGGCTTCGTGGAGACGCGAGACGGCAAACCTGTCCTCGTACACGCGATGGTCGCCGTCGGCCACGGCATGGCCGCGGGCAATAAAAACGATTGCATCGGAGTGGGGAAGAGCGTGGGTTGGGAGATTCTGGACCTCGCCGGAGAATTGCAGTGGATCGACGGCGTCCAGGCGATCCAAGCTCCGTCCCCGTACGATCCGCAGGGGCGCCGCCTCAAAGTGTTCGTGCACGAGGTCTGAGCCCGGCGGCTCGCCGGAAATAATCACCTGGGAGGGGAGAACTATGTGGCGTCGGCTTCTCGCCCGCTATTTCGGGTGTCGAGCGCGGGGCGAAATCGCCCGCGGAGTCGTAGGAACGGCCTTTCCACCACCCAGTGCGACAGTTCTGCGGCGATCAGGCAGAGTAAGAGATTGAGCGGGAACGTCCCCGACCAACTCGTGTTCCTGGGCGTCAGGAACGGTTGCTGCCAAAGATAAAGGCTGTAAGAGAGAACCCCGATATGGCACAGGATCCGATTCGAAAGCGCCCGGGTCACCAGCCAATCGGGGCGACGGACGATTTGAAGCAGGAGGAACGCGATCGCGATCGCTTCCAACGAACGTCCGCATGTCATGCTATAAGCCCCTCCCCAACGGATCGAACACGCTGGAGAGATCAGGACGAGGAACGCCGTCGCCGTCGCCGACCACGTCCAGAACGAGAGTCGGTCGAGCGTCGCCTCAAAGCCCCGTCGGCCCTGCCATAGCGCCGCGCAACACCCAAACATAATCGGGTCCGCCGCCGTGTGCAGCATGATTCCCAGTTGCCCCCGTGACCCGGGATCGAGAAAGTAAGAGATCGTGCGAACGGCGGGCGCCGTCACGACGATAGCCAACGCGACACGGTGCGCTTTCGCGGGTCCGGCGAGGAGGAACGCGAGGGGCCAAAGAAGGTAGAATTGCTCTTCGAGCGCGAGCGTCCAAAAGTGTCCGACGAACCAATAGTCCCCGTTGGTGGGGCCGGGCGTGAGGTGATTGTAATTGACGGTAAACGTACCGGCGGCCGCGAGATCGGCGACGGTGGTGTCGATCCAACCCCACGACCGAGCGATCGCCATCGCGGCGAGATACGTGTAGAACGCCGGGAAAATGCGGAGGACCCGACGTATGTAAAAGTCGCTTAGTCCGACGGCGCCGGTGCGCCGTCGCTCGCGGAGCAGCAGGTATGTGATCAAGTAACCACTGACGACGAAAAAGGTCGTCACGCCGAGATGCCCGTTCCCGAGATAGGGCAGAATCGCCTCCGGGACGGTCCCCTCCGGCAGGGTGTCGGCTCCGTGACCCACGAGCACGAACGCGATTGAAATCGCTCGCAGACCGTCGATTCCGAGGAGCCGTCCGCCCGCGGACGGCCGCGTCGCAGTTCCCGGCCGTTCGTCAGATGTGGGATCAGCCATACCGGGAGTCAATCAAGCAGGTGGGACGCTTCGGCCACACGAAATGCGAGACGAGCATCGGGGACGCGTCGAACGGGATCGCGTTCCCATTCTGATCGACGGAGTTTCTCGGACGGGGCTTCTTGATGAAATGATCCAAGAGGCCGTTTCCCCTCGCCCGGTCGAGATCGTCCACCATGATCGGCGCCACTTCGGGCGTCTCGGTTGCGGGAGCGGCTGGACCGCTCGGACAAATTGACGACCGAGGCGGCGACCGACCGGGGGCCGCCGCACTGTGGCGGGATCGGAGCGGGGGGCCGTCGCCGATTCCACCGGATCGTCGGCCCCGTCGCCACTGCGTGGTCTTCACCCGCCCTCACGGCACGGGCACGGGCACCGTGGCGGCGAGGATCCGTCCGCTGGCCCGGCGCTGCACGAACGCGGCGACCAATAGCCCGCCGTCGCCTTGGACGCCGTCCTCCTTCAGATCAGCCTTCGGATCCGCGGGGCGTTCCAGCCGGAGCGCGTCCGGGGGGTTTGACGCAGCGGCGGTCGACGCCGCCCGGACCGTCATGGCGTGCCGCAGCGTGTGACCGCCGTTCTCGCCGCGGGCCGCCGGGTTCGTCACGGAGCGGCTTAACAATACCGCCCGCACGACGGACCCTGCCGCGAGCTTGGCGCTCAGCCCGTTCACCGCGACCCGCACCCGCACGACGTTCGCATCGTATTTAGGTTCGCATCGTATTTAGAGGGAAGAACCCGAACTGAAACGGTCCCGGCGGCGGGCCGGGCGAGGGCGGCGTCGATCCGTTTCTGGACCGATTCGGATCGAGATCCGACCGTCTCTGCGGCGCCGTTCACCACGACTTGCGGCGCATGCACACGACCGGTCTTAAGCGTGCGGGCGTCGTTTCGCTGGCGGGCGCTGTGGACGGGGGCGCCGTACGGGTCGGTCCAGCCGAGGCGGTCCCAATCATCGACGTGCCACAAGATCGGCAGAACGAATTCGTCGGCGGCGTCGCATTTCTCCGCCCTGTCCGCGAGCGCGGCCAGCACGGCGTCCGCCGGCGGGCAGGAGGAACACCCCTGCGAGGTGAACAGCTCCACCACCGCGATTCCCGGGCGAGCGGGGGCGTCCGGCAGAGCAGGGGCCGGTCCGGCCAGCCCGTCAGGATCGTCACCGGACGCTGCAGCGAGCAAGGTTCCGCCCCCCAACAAGGCGGCCGACAGAGCGAGGAACGACAGGGAGCGGGCGGCGGACATCAGATCGCTCTGGACAGGGCGGACGCGGGCAGGGCGGACGCGGGCGGGGCGGACGCGATCCGCTACGCCGGCACGGCCCGCGACGTGGGGGCGGCGGGGATCTGCGCCGCCGTCACCATTCCCAGCCCAGCATCACGCAGTTCAGCCCGCTGCCGATGCCCAGCCAGACGATCTTGTCCCCCTTGCGGAACGCCCCCGCGTCGGCGGCGACGGACGCCGCCGTGGGCAACGCGGCGGCGCCGGTGTTGCCGAACCTCTCCACCGTCGGATGATCCAGCGCCGGGTCGAGCCCCAACGCCTCAAACAACAATTTCTGATGAGCGCGGCCGACCTGATGGGTCACCACGTGGTTCGGCGTCGCGGCGGACCAATCAAGTTCGCGGCAAAAATCGTCCCAGGTGCGGCGGGCGAGGGCGACGCCGGCGTGCAGCAGCGCTTCGCTGTCGGTCGTCATCCGGGGACGGCCGGCGCCATCGAGTTCGTCCCCGCCGGTGCACAACGCGGCGTGGGAGGTGTCCGTTCGCACCGCTCCTCCTAACAACTGGGGAGCGGAGGGAGCCAGCGATTCGTCGCACAACACCGCCGCCGCGGACCCGCTGCCGATCGTCAGGCTGGCGAAGGCCGCTTTCACGTCGGCTCGGGAAGCGTCCGGGTTTTGTAACAACGACTCGATCGTGCCCTCCACAAGGTCCCGCCCGGTCTCCGTCCCCACGGCCACGCCGGCGATGATTCGGCCGGATTCGATCAGATCCGCGACGAGCAGCATCCCGTTCAGCACGCCGAGGCAGGCGTTCGAGAGGTCCAGCACCACGCCGGCCCCGTTCGGCAGGCCGCAGGCGGAGTGCACCGCACAGGCGGTCGCCGGTTCCAGCCGGTCGCGGCACACGCTGCCGTGAACCAACGCGGAGACCTGCTGCCGGCTCAATCCATGCTCCCGCGCCGCCCGGTCGAGGGCGGCGTTCGCACTGCGGCCGCTGATCGATCCGGGCTTCGTGCCGGGCGGGTAGAACCGCCGCTCGCGGATGCCGGTCATCAACTCCAGCCGCCCCGCGGGCAGCCGGAGCCGGTCGTAAACAGGGGCTAACCGGGCTTCCAGCGCGTCGCTGGAGAGCATCTCGTCCGGCGGCGTATGAGCCAGGCCGGCAAGGCGAACGCGGGTGTAACGCATCCGGGCAGGATATCGGATCGGCCTCTGCAAAGCATCAAAGGCCAAGAGATCAAGAACCAAACCGACCCGGGGTCGATCGCTTTGGTTCTTGATCTTTTGAGACTTGGAACTTGCCGCGACGCGGCCTCAGCGGGGCTTCATGCCGAAGTGGCGTTCGAGTTCGGCCAGTTGATCCAGCTCGGCGGCGCGATCGGCGACGACGGAGTCGGTCGGCTCCTGCACGTTCATCGTCAAGCTGCTGCGGACGAACCGCAAGCCGGTTTGAAGCATCTCCCGCTGCTTTGGAGAAAGAGCGCCGGGCGAGAGGGCTTCGATAGCGTCGCCGGAGCCGCGAACGGGGGCGGCGGGCGGGGCGGCGATGGGCACGGGCGAATGCTCCGTGAAGGGAAGGGGCGAAGAAGGCGGATCCATGACGGCGGCCGACGCGGATGGTAGCCCCCGCGGGGCGGCCGCTCAACGGGCCGGAGCCCATCGGGGGCGGGGAGAACCGGGTCGGGTGTCGTCGGCGGGGTCTGCGAACCCCGTGCCGGCCGGCCGGTCGCGGACCCCGCCCGATTCGATCGCCCGCGAAGTTCGCGCTTGACCGGGCCGCCGCGGCGCGCCCGCGTCAATTGGGATCGCCCCCGGATCGGCGGTTCCGTGAAGCGTTCGCGGGAAGACCGGTTCGCAGGGGGCGATCCGATGCCGACCCTCACCCGCCCCACCGCCGACCGCTTCGACGCGCTCTTCGACGCCGCGGCGCACGCCGAACCGACCCACGAACCCGGCGGTCTGGACGGCCCCGGCGATCGCTGGGCGTGCGCCGGACCCCTGCGGACCGGGCACAAAGTGGATCTCGGCCGCGGCCCCGCGGTCTTCTCCGCCGCCCGGCAGGCCCTGTTGCGGTGGGAACAATTCCCGCCTTGGGCGAAGGTGCACGATCGAACGTCGGCTCGGTCCGGCGGTCCCCCGGCGCCCCCGACGGTCGGGACGAACCTCTGCGTCGCGGCTCGCGGCGGCGGGTTATGGTGGGCGAATCCCGCCCGCGTTTACGAAGTGAGGGACGAGCCGGACTGCGTCAGCGTGGCCTACGTCACCCTGCCGGGACACATCTGCCGCGGTGAAGAACGATTCCGTCTGACCCGCGACGCGACGGGAAACGTTTGGTTCGACGTGCGGGCCGACAGCCAATTGACGCACCCCCTCGCGAAGCTGGCCGGTCCGCTGGTCCGCCGCAAGCAAAAAGAGTTCGCCCGCGACAGCCTCGCCGTGATGCGACGCACCGTCGCCGGCTCCATCGAACTGGTCCCGCGGCCGATCGAGGAAGTGCCCGGCTTCGCCCCGGCCTAGCGCTCGCCGTGGCGATGGAGGCCGCTCGCGGATCAAGGGCCGGGTTCCACCGTGACCGACCGGTTCGTCGGCAAATCAATGAGCGTGCGGGCGGCGCCGTCGGGCCAAACGACGTGCAGCGAGTCCACGGCGTTTGCAGCGCCCAGGCCGAAGGTCAGCGGGAGTTCAACTTGCGACAGATAACCCCGTGTCGGGTTCACCGTTTTCGTCTGAACCCGCCCGCCCGCGGTGACGGTGACGGTCGCCCCGATCGCTCCCGTGTTCGCCCCGGCGCCGCGGACCGTGACCCGCAGCCAACCGTGACCGGACTGTTGATCGTTCCGAAAGAGCCGCGGCCGATCGCCGAGGGCTGTGAATAGGAAGTCCGGGTCGCCGTCGAGGTCGACGTCCGCCGCGGTCACGGCCCGGCCGACGAAGGGGCGGGCGAAGTCGGCGCCGACGCTGACCGGCGTGAGGGGGACGAACTCCGGCCCGGCGCCGAGCCCGGCGTTCCAGAAGAGGGTCGGCGCCTGGGCGTAGGTCATACTCGGTTGGACGCGGGCGATCTCCGGTTCGAGGTGCCCGTTGGCGCCCAGCAGGTCCGGCCGACCGTCGAGGTCCACGTCCGCCCACAGCACGCCGAACGTCAGGTCCGGCCGGGTCGCCGCTCCGAGCCCTGCCGCCGCCGCGTCGTCCGAGAATAAACCGTCGAATCGGGGCGAGGTATATAACGCCGTGCTCTCCGCCGCGAAGTTGCCCACCGCCAAGGCCACGTCCCGATCGCCGCGCAGCCGGGTCGCGTCCACGCCCATCGCCCCGCGGGCGGCGCCGGCCTCGTCAAACGCCACGCCGGCGTCGATCCCCGCTTCAATGAAACGCCCCGGGTCGCCCTCGGCGGATTGATTGAGGAACAGGAAGTTCCGCACCGTATCGTTGGCGATAAAGATGTCGAGATCGCCGTCCTCGTCCACGTCCAGGAACGTCAGCCCGAGGCTTTTCGCCAACGGCTCGCCGGTTGCGGGGTTCAAGACGTGCAGGCCGGCGGCCTCCGCCGCTTCGACGAACCGCCCGCCGCCGCCGCCGCCGCCGTTGAGATAGAGCCGCGGGACCGTGCCGCCGAACGCCCGCGGTCGCCCGTAGCCGCGGTCCGCCCCGGTGAGCGTGAAGGGGGCCGCACGGTCCGCGTCGCGGCTCCAGTCGAGATAATTGAGGGCCAGCAGATCGAGGTCGCCGTCGGCGTCGGCGTCGAACCAGCCGGCGGCGGTCGTCCAGTCGCGCTCCGAACCGGCGGTCCCGGTCGCCTCGGTCACATCTTCAAATTGTCCGCCGCCACGGTTGCGATAGAGTCGGTTCCCGCCCAACGCGGTGAGATACAGGTCTGGCAGGCCGTCGGCGTTATAGTCCCCGCAGGCACAGCCCATGCCGGACATCGGGGCCTCCAGCCCGCTGCCGGCCGTGACGTCGGTGAACCGGCCGGTCCCGTCGTTTTCGTAGAGAGCGGCGCCGGGAGCGGCTCCCGCCTCCCACGGCCAGCGGGCGGCGTTGGTGAATAACAGGTCCGGGTCGCCGTCGGCGTCGAAGTCGAAGAACGCGGCCCCGCCGCCCATGGTCTCCGGCAACAACTTTTCGCCGCGGGCGCCGGTTCGATGGACGAACCCGGACAGCCCCGCCTCGGCGGTCACGTCCGTCAGCCGCACGCGGGGCGGGGCGGGAGCGGGGCGACGAACCGGCGTCGGAGGCGGATCAGGACGCCGCTCCCCGCAGCCCAGCAGGCTTCCCCCGGCCACGACAAGGCCCGCCCACCGCCGACCATATCCCCGTTTGATCGTCACGGAGCCGCGACCGGGGTCAGGTCGTAGATCACCGTCGCCTCCGCCGCCCGGGCCGCGTTGGGGTATCTCTCCCGGGCGAGTCGCAGGGCGCCGGCGGCGGCGGCGTCGTCCGGTTGATATTTCGCGTGCAGGCGGCGGAGCGCGTCCGCCCGCTCGGTCTCCCCCCGGCTGCGGTGGAGGCGGGCGAGCGCGTCCAACGCGGCGACGTTCTCTGGGTCCACCCTTAAGACCCGCTCAAAAGCGTCGGCGGCGAGGCTTCGGAATTGATCCCGCTCCGCGTCGCCTTCGGCGCGGCGGGCGAGGTCCAGATACGTGCGCCCCAGCAGGTTCGCGACGCGATCGTCGCGGCTGAAGTCGAACCCGCGGGCGCTCATCTCCGCGGTCGGCGGGCGGTCCCAGCGAAGTACGTTGCGGAAGTTCTCCGCGGCCTCCGCCGGTCGGCCGGCGTCGCGGTTCAGAACGCCCCGCAGCCGGTCCGTCGACCAGCTTGGCGGGGGCTCTTCGTGTCGAACCGCCCGCTCCAACGCCGCCGCCGCCCCGGGGACGTCTCCGCCGGTATCGAGGGCGCGGGCGAGATTGAGCGCCCCGTCCGACCGCCCCAGTTCTTCCACCCGGGCGAACGCCCCGCCCGCCTGCCGCAGCTCGGCGGTTCCCTTGAGCAACGCCCCGATGCCGTAGTCGTTCCAGCGTTCCCACGTCGGCACGCCGCGGAGCGGGTTGTTCGCCAAGGCGTTCACCTCCGCCGGCAGCCCGGCGATCGGGAACGTGACGGAGTCCGTGCAAATCGTCACGATCGGCGGGCGCTCCCAATCGGCCCGCAACGGCGGATCGCCGGGGCGGGCGGCGTCCTGCACGAACCGCAGATAATCCGGCCGAAACTTGCGATACTTCACCTTCGCCGTGACCGTCAGCGGGGCCGTCAGGTCTTCCGGCGCCGGCAGCCGATAATGAAGGCTCGCCGCGGCCCCCGGCGGGATCTGGTGATTATAGAGCGTAGCGAACAGGTCCCGCACGTTGCGTTTCGCGATGCGACGGCCTTGACGGTCCACGGGGAACGTATCGAAGACATGGGCGGCGGGGTCGAGATCGTCCATCGCTCCCTCCGCTCCGCTGGTGAACAACACGCGGTCGCCGCAGGAAACCGTGAGTTCGACCCACGCTTGATTGCTGTCCGCGGTGCCTTCGGTGAAGGCGTGGCCGAGGGAAAGGGTTCGCACCACGACCTCCAATAACACGGTCGCCCCAGGCTCCAGCGTCGGCACGTCCGGCCGCAGCGGGGCGAGGAGGGGGGCGTGAATCAATGCACCGTCGCCCGCTCCCGCCGATCGCACGCCGAACAGGTCGATCCGCAGGCAATCTTTGAGGAGGGATTCGTGGGCGAGATAGGCGTCGGCGGACTCGTGTAGCCAAGCGAGAGCGGTGTTCGCCCCGCGGAACGTATGATCGTGGACGCCGCGAACGCCGTCGGGACCGGGCGACGCGGCGACGTCGTCGCTGGGCGTGCGGGGCATATGGCAGGCGTTGCAATTCGTCGCGGCCCGCTCCGGATAATAAAATCCCTCCGCCCCCCCGCCGGAGGCGCCGGACAGGCGAAACGAGTCATAGTGGTTCTGGCCCCGCAGCCATTGATAGCCGTTCAATTCCTCCGGCAGGCTCACTTTATGACAGGCGGCGCAGAACTCCGCGGTCTTGTGCAGCGGCTTGAGCATCGACCGCTTGTGCAACGCCGGTTTCGCCCGCACGAGCTGCCGGTTCAGCCACTTCAACACGGGGCGGTCGGACCCGTCGAACGGGTACGGCTCCGCCACGTCGAGCCGATAATCGCCGTTCCCGCGCACCCCGCCCGGGGCGCCGGTTTCTCCATGGGCGCCGACCTGCGTGACGCCGTGGCAGACTGCGCAGGTGATGCCGGCGTGGGCGGTGGGATCGCGGACGTCGTCGAAGAACGGATCGTCGAACGCCCCGCTGGCCAGCATGACCGGATCGTGGCAGCCGGCGCACCACCGGGCGACGCGGACGTCGCCGTCCCGAGCCAACATCGCCGCCCGCGTCTCGCGGACCGCGGCGAGATAGAAGGGGTTATTAAACGAACTGTGTTTGTGAGCCCCGAACGCGTGGGACGCCGCGGCGTCCGGGTGACACTCCGCGCAGCGGTCGTCCGTCATCAATTGGGCGGCGGGGATGAACCGCCCGTCGGCGGTTCGGGCGCGGCCTGGGGCGAACTGCGTCGCCCCGTCCCCCGTCGCAGCTTCGTTCCCCCGCGAGGCCGTCCGCCAGCCGCTCGGTTCCAGCGCATGCGCGCCGCACAACATCGCCACGACCGCCGCGGTGGCGAGGGCGTAGTTGCGTCCCGAGCGCCAGCGAATCGGCCGCCCCGCCCGCCGGTGCAGTCCGTACAAGATCAGGCAGACGACCGGCAGCGCGACGTGCAGCCCGAGGACGAGGTCACGGTCAAGCGTCGCGAACCGGTCCGTCAGTCCTTCGACGCGGCACAGCAGGACCCCGGTGGCGAACAGCCCGACCACGCCCGCGACCAGCACGACCCCCGCCAGCGCCGCCCGCCAGTTCCCCCGTCGCCACGCCGTCGCCCCGTGCAGCAGGGCGAACAAGCCCAACGGCCCCGCGACCAGCGCCCCCAACGCGACGTGCCCCAGCACCATCCAGGGCACGAACCAATTCAGCAGGTCGACGCCGCACGCCCCCAACGCCCGCACGCCCGCCAGATAGGCGCTGTTCGCTCCCAGCAGGGCCAGCAGGACGAAGACGACGCCCAGCAGCGTCCGCAACCACGGACCCAGGACGCGGCGTTCGGCGGCGGCGGGACGGAGGTCGTGCACGCTGACGATAATAGGCCGTCCGGCGGGCGCCCGCGGCGCACGGCGACGTTCTCCCGCACACACGCGTCAATCGCCCGAGGCTGAACCAATACGATGCCCCAGCGTCACGCTGCCCCCATCTCGGGCGATCCCCATCTTCGTGCACCGCCAATGTCCGACCTGCCGACCGCCCCCGCCCCCGCCCCCGCCACCGACCCCGTCCCGCCGACGGACCGCCGGCCGCTCACCCGGTTTGCCCGGCTGACCCGATGGGCGCCCACGCCGCGGCGTGTTTGGCGATGGGTGAAGCGCCGCCCGCGGGCGGCGGCGTTCGCATTGATCATCCTGGCGCTGCTGGGGTGGGCGGTCTCCGATCACACGATCGCGGCGTGGACGGGGCACCGGCTGCGCTATCGGGGGCACGACGTGACGTTCGGGCACACAATCGACGAAGACCTGCGTCGGTGGGCGCCGCTGCCGACGGATTCGTGGATCTATCTGACGCCGGTGGGCGCGTTTTACTTCCAACGCGGCCGAGAGGCCGGCACGGTCGAAGAGTTTCTACATGCGGTGGATCGGATGCCGGGCGTCTCCCAACTTGGCTTCTACAATACCCGTGACCTCACCCCCTCCCAGACCCGCCGGGTCGCCGCCCGCCATACCCATCGGCAGCTCTTTTACAACGACACGACCTTCGAACCCGGGGCGTTGACGCCGCTAACTGCGCTGCCGCAGCTAACAAGCGTGCAAATCGATGGCTGTTGGCTGCCGCGCGATGAGTTAGGAGGATTCGCCGACGCGCAACGGCTGGAAATGCTGTGGTTGAGCAATTCGCACGGGGTCGCCGGTTCGCTGGCGCCGCTGGCGGGGCATCCGACGTTAAAGGCCGTCGTCGCCCGCGGTTCCGATCTTAACGACGCCGATCTTGCCGCGCTGGCCGGCTGCCCGCGGCTCGTGGGGCCGCGGCTGGCGAAGACCGATATCACCGACGCCGGCCTCGCCGCGCTGCACGGCCGGGCGCAGCGGTGGGGGGGGCTGCTGATCTCCGGAACGGCGGTGACGGACGCCGGGTTGGAGGCGTTCGGCCCGCACCCGGCGTACGGCAGCGTCGACCTGAACGGCACGCTCGTCGGCGACGGCGGGGTCGCGGCGTTGACGCGGCACTGCCCAAATCTCACGTCGCTCTCGCTCAGCCGTACCCGGTTGACGGACGCCGGATTGAAAGCGATGCGGCCGCTCGCCGAGTCGCTGAATTGGCCCGAACTGGCCGACACCGCCGTCACCAGCGCTGGGCTGGAAGCGCTGGGACCGTGCCCGGAACTCTCCTCCCTGGACCTCTCCGGCACGTCGGTCGACGATGAGGATCTGGCCGCGTTCCCAAGGCGTTACCCGAAGTTGCTGACGATCTATCTCGCCCGCACCGCCGTCACCGACGACGGCCGGACGGCGCTGCGGGCGGCGTCGCCGCGGCTGTCGATCTATTAGTACCGACTGTCGCGTCACGGATCCAGGCGGCGCTCGGCGGGCCGGCGTTTCGGGTCAGCGGCCCGCCGTTTCACCTCCGCCTCGCATCTCCTCCACGCCCACCGTGCGGCCGTAGAGGCTATAATAGACGGGCAGTAAAATCAGCACCAGGCCGGTGGTGATCGACAGCCCGAACGCCAGGCTCGCGGCCATGGGGACGAGGATTTGGGCCTGAAAACTGGTCTCCAACAGCATCGGGAACAGGCCGGCGACGGTGGTGGCGCTGGTCAGCAACACCGGGCGGAACCGGCGGACGCCGCTTTCCATAATCGCCTGCCGGAGCGGCTGGCCCGCCTCCAGGCGGTGATTGATAAAGTCCACCAGCACGATCGAATCGTTCACCACCACCCCGGACAGCGCCACGATCCCCATCATGCTGAAGAAACTCAGCGGCAGGTCCATCACCCAGTGGCCGAACACCGCCCCGACCACCCCGAACGGGATGATGCCGAGGATCAATAGCGGCTGCGTATAACTGCGGAACTCCAACGTCAGCAGGGCGAACATGCAGCACAACGCGATCGACAGCCCCACGAAAATACTGCTGATGCTTTCGGCCCGCTGTTGCTGCTGGCCCTTCCAGGTCACGTCCACGCCCGGATAGTTCTTTAACACGGTCGGCAGCACCTTCGCGACTGAGCGCCGTCACGATATCCTGGGCGTTGTTTTTGGTCACGTCGACGGCGCTGGTGATGGAGACGCTCCGCCGCCGGTTGATGCGGTTGATCTCGCTGGGGCTGCGGTCGATTTCGATCTCCGCCAACTCCGTGATCGGCCGGGACAGGCCGTCGGGGGTGCGGACGCGGATCTCGTCGAAGTCCGCCAGACTGCGACGATCCTCGGTCGGATAGCGGACCATGATCTTCACCTCGTCCCGGCCCCGTTGGACCCGCATCACCTCCTCGCCGAAGTAACTGGCCCGCACCGTCTCAAAGAGATCGGCCTGATTCACGCCGAGCGCGACGGCGTCCGGTTTGAGGTTCAATTGAATTTCCGCCTTGCCGGGGCGGCTGTCGTCGTCCACGTCATAGACGCCGGGGAAGTCCGCGAGGATCGCCTTCACCTCGTCGGCGGCGGCTTCGAGGCTGTCGGCGGCGGACTTGTCGGCGATCAGTTTGAACTCGATCGCCTTGCCGCCCGGGCCCATGGCGGGGGCGTCGAAATTCATGGCCTCCGCCCCCGCGATCTCGCCGGCCTCCTCACGCCAAGCGTCGATGAGGGTCTTGGAGGTGACGGACCGCAGCGACGGGGTCGAGGATCTCCGCGAACACCTGGCCGATCTGCCCGCCGCTGCTCTGGGTGGCCTGATCCGGGCCTTCGCCGCTGGTGTAGCCGACGCCGAGGCGGATCAATTTGACGGGGCTGCGGCCGTCGACGGTGCGGTCTTTAAAACGCTCGCCGACCCGCTCCAACGCGGCGCCGACGCGGTCGACGGCGTCGCTGGTCACGCGGGAGGGGGTGCCGTCGGGGAAGATGAGGTTCGCCTGCACGCGGTTGGAGTCCATCTCCGGAAAGAACTCCTGCCGGACGAACCCGCCGCCGACGAATCCGAAGCTCGTTAACAACGCCGCGACGCTGCCGGCCACCACCAGCCCGCGGTGGTCCAGGCTCCACCGCAGCGCCGGCTCGTAGACGCCCGCGACGAACCGCCCCAGCCCCGCGGTGCCGAGCCGGTTGGCCCGGGCGGACAGATAAAACACCGGCCCGTACGCCCCCGCGAAGAACAGCCCGAACCAGATCGCCAGCCCCGCGATCGTCCACAGCACCACCTGGGCGACGACGTTGCCGGTCGCGGCGCCCAACTTCGCCTGCACCGCCGGCGCCAGCCCGCTGTGCACGCCGGGCAGGTCCAACAACACCGCCGCCAACGCGATCGCCAGGGCGACCGGGACCGCCGCGATCAGATACCGCAGCGGCGCCAGTTTGCCCGACAGCCGGTTCCGCAGCCGGCCCATGCCCCCCTCGCCCGGGGCGTGGGCGAGGTGGCAGGGCAGGATGAACACGCTTTCCAGCAGCGAGATCATCAGGCAGGCGATCACCGTGATCGGCAGGATGGCGATAAACTTGCCCATCGTCCCGCTGACGAACATCAGCGGGGCGAAGGCGATAATCGTCGTGCACACGCTGGTCGTGACCGAGGGGATCACCTCCGCGGTGCCGTCGATCGCGGCGCGCATATAGTTCTTGCCCATCTCCCGGTGGGAATAAATGTTCTCCCCGACGACGATCGCGTCGTCCACTAAAATCCCCAGGACCATCAGGAAGGCGAACATGCTCAGCATATTGAGCGTTTGACCGCCGAAATACAGCAGGATGCCGGCTCCGAGGATGGAGATCGGGATGCCCAGCGCCACCCACAGCGCCAATCGTAGTTCTAAGAAGATCGCCAGGACTAAAAAGACCAGGACCAGCCCCTGCCAGCCGTTTCGCAACAGCAGTTCCATGCGGTCTCGCACGTCGACGCTGCGGTCGTCCCAGGTGACGAGCTTGTATCCCTCCGGCATGGCCCGGCCGGCGGCGTAGGCGTGCACGGCGGCGGCGATCTGGAGAATATCTTCGTCGGCGGTGCGTTCGACGGCCACCACCAGCGCCGGTTGCCCGTTGATGCGGGTCGAACTGCTGCTGTCGTCGAAGGCGTCGTGCACCTCGCCCAAATCGCCGACCCGCAGCACCACGCCGGAGGGATCGGTGACGAGCGGGATTTCGCGGATCGCGGCGCCGGTCTCGCCGCGGGCCTCGCCTTTCACGATCACATCCTGGGCCGCCCCTTTCAGCGTGCCGCCGGGCAGGTCCAGGTTTTCGCGGCGGAGGATCTGGGCCACGTCCCGCAGGCTCAGGCCGTATTGGCGGAGGTTGTCCTCGGGGATCTCCACGTCGATCTGGAACTCCTTGGAACCCTGCACCGTCGCCTGGGAAACCACCGGCAACGCGGTCAATTCGTCGCGGATCTCCTCCGCGAGCTGCCGTAACCGCAGTTCCGCCTCGACCGGGTTCGCCCCGGTCTGCTGCGGGTCCGGGCCCAGCACGGCGACACGCACGGCGGTTTCGCGGAAGGTGAGTTGCCGGACCTCCACCCCCTCGGCCTGCACCGCGGCGGGGAAGGTGCTGATCCGGTCGACCGCGCTTTGAATCTCGTCCACCACCTCTTTCACGTCCGGCTCCGCCGGGTCGATTTCCACCAGCACGCTGCCCAGCCCCTCCTGGGCGATGCCGGTCACCTCTTTGATGCCGTCCAGCGAACTGACGGCCTCCTCGACCTTCTGAATAATCGCGCTTTCCACCTCGTCCGGGTCCGCCCCCGGGTAGGGGGCCATGACGAGGGCGACCTCCAGTTCAAACTCCGGGAACACTTCGCGTCGCATCGACCCTAAGCAGACGGCGCCGACGCCCATCAGGGCGACCATCAGCGTGTTCATCGCCGGCGTGTTTTTGATGGCCCAGCGGGCGAGCGACTTCATTGGAAAGCGGACGGGAGAAGGCGGGGGGCGGAAGGGGCGGGGGCGAGCGGCGGAGCTTCAGCCCCCCGTGCGGGCGGCGTCGTCGTCGGCGGTCGCGGCGACGCCCGCGGGACCGGCGGGGGCGGCGGAACCGGCGGGCGCCACGGTGGGGTTCGCTTCGGGAACCGCTTCGGGATTCGCTTCGGGAACCGGATCGCCCGCGACGCGGACGCTCATGCCGGGGGTCGCGGCGGTCAGCGGGCTGGTGACGACCCGATCGCCCGCTTTTAATGGCGCCCCGGAGGGCGGGATCAGCACCTTGCCGCCGACGATCGCGGCGACGGGCAGTTCCGCGACGATCAGCTTGCCGTCCCGCACCGCCCAAACCCGGTTGCCGGGCCGCACGGCCTGCTCCGGCACTTCCAATAGCGGCTGGGCGGGCTCGGTGTGCACCTGGACGGTGACGAACATCCCCCGGGTGAGGGCCCGCGGGCCGGCGATCGGTTGGGCGCCCGCACCGCCGCCCATCGACACGCTGTTGGGATTGTCGACCCGCACCAGGCAGGGCAGGGTGCGGGTGCGTTCGTCGATGCCGGTGCCCTCCGCCCGGCTCAAGACGCCGTCCCAAGTATAGGTGTTGCCGGCCAGTTGATAATTAATCGTGACCGGCACCGCCGGCAGGGCGACGCGGCGGCGCCGGCGGAGAGTTCGGGATCGCGGTCCGAGGGGCGGGAGCCGGCGGGCGGATGGGCGAGAATCCAGGCCACGTCCTTCATGCGTAGACTCGTGCGCACCTCCGCCTTGCTGGTGTCGTTGACGGTGAACAACGCCCCGCCGGCCTGCACCCGACCGCCTTCCTCCACCTCGGCGCTGACGATCACCCCGTCGACCGGGCTTTTGACTTCGGTGCGGGCGAGGTCCAGCTTGGCCCGTTCCAGGGCCGTTTCGGTCAATTCCTTTTGAACCTCCAATCGCTCCTTCTGGGCGTTGAGCAATCGCAGGGCGTTGGCGGCGGTTTGCAATTTATCTTTGGCCTGAAGCTCGTTGCGGCGGGCCTGCTCGATGGCGGCGACCGACCCGCTGCCGCGTGCCTGCAAACGCTCCTGCCGGGCCGTCTCGCCCTGCGGCCAATTCGGCGTCCTTGCGGGCGATCAGCACGGAGCCCTTGGCGTTCTCGGTTTGCACGGCTAATTCCGCGAGGCTGCTCTCCGCGGACCGCACCTCCGCACCGAGACGCTTCACCTCCAACCGATACGTTTCCGGATCAATGGTCAGCAACCGCTGGCCGGCGGTGACAAACCGTCCGCTGCGGAGGGCCGGATCCACTGACACCACCCGGCCGGAGACCTCCGCCCCCACGTTGATCAACCGATACGGCACGACGACGCCGTCGCTGAGCACGTCCAACCCGCCGACGTGCGGCGTCACCTCCGCGACCTCCACCAGCGGGGGCGGGGCGACGCGATCCACCGGCCGGGCCGGCTCCTTAAGGTTGCTGAGCACCGCCAGCGCCGCGACGCCCGCGCCGACCAGCGCCAGCGAGAACCCCGCGTCGATCCACCGGCGGCGATCCGTCTTCTCCGCACGCACGTATCGCTCGTCCGCCGCGGGCTCGGCGGCCGCGGGCTCGGCGGCCGCGTCCTGCCCGGCCGCGTCGGCTTCGTCCGCGACCAGCGGCGCCCCCGTCGCGGACACCAGCGGCGTCACCGGACGCGCGTACAAGTCGTCGGTCGGCGGCCCGGCGGGGTCCGGGGGGGGGGTGGACAGGTCGGACATGCGAGGGACCGGACGGCGCCGGCGGGGGAGGAACGGCGGTGGGGAGTCAGCCGGGCGTCAGGCAGGAGTCAGCGGGGAGTCAGTTGACTCCCGGGCGTCTCCCAGGCTGTCTCTGGGGGCGGAGGGGGCGACAATCGATGCTGCGACGGCCGGGTTCGCGACGGCGGGGTTCGCGACGGCGGGGTCCGCGACGGCGGGCGGGGCGTCCGGGTAGTGGTGGGCGCCGTCGGCGAGGTTGTCGCGGAGGTGGCGGAGCATTCGTTTCAACTCGGCCACCTCCGGTTCGCTCAGTCCCCGCAGCGCCTTGGCCCGCATCGTCAGGCCGACCTCGCGAACCTCCTGCCACGCCGGTTCGGCGCGGCTGGTGGCGGACAGCAGGTTCTTGCGGCGGTCGTGCGGGTCGGGGCGGCGTTCGATCCAGCCGTCGCGGGTCATCCGGTCCACCAGGCGGGCGACGCTGCTGGGCTCCACGCCCATCATCTCCGCGACCCGGGCCTGCGACAGCGACCCGTGCGCCGCCAACATGCCGAGCATCTGGCACTGGCGAAAGGTGATGCCGTGCCCTTCCAGCGCCGTGCCCATCGCCCGCTCGATGGCGTGGGCCGCGGTGAACACGAAGTACGGAATGCTGTCTTGGAAGTCGTGCTTCAGCACGCCGGCGGGGCAGAACGGGGCGGGGGCGGAACGATCTCGGCCGATTATTGCACAGACAATGGTTGCTGCAACATCAACTTTCCGGCGGAGCGTCCCACGAGGCGCTGCGGGGAGGGTGCGATCGTCGCGAAAGACTACCGTACGTGGACGTGGTCGCCCGGCCGCGTCAAACTGTCTCCGAACCAGTTCTCTCCGGTTCCCCGTCCGTTCCGCCGTCGAGGCTCGCCCGTGTTCCGCCGCCCCGCCGCTTATCACCCCGCCGCATATCGCCCCGCCGCGTATCGCCCCATGACTGGTCGTCTCATCCCGCTGGCCCTTTCAGTAGGTCTGGCGACCAACCTGACAGGGTGCTTCAAGGAGGGGTTCGCATTTGGGTACGTCGCCGGCGCCATGATCATGGGCAATCCGGTGGAGGGCGGGGGGAACGCCGACGGCGGGGGCGAACGGGAACGGGCGAGCGCACCGCCGAAGTGGACGTCGCCGCCGCGGTCGACCGCCTCCAGCACGTCGCGGCCCACCTCTTCTCCTCTGCAACCGGCGCCCGGCCCGCGATCGCCGGAGCGGAACACCGCCGAACCGGCGTCGGACGGGGACCTGTTCGACCGCCAACTGGCCGACTACAACCGCCGCAACGCCGCTCGAGAAGCCCGCGAACGGGCGGAGCGGGAACGGCTGGCGGCGGAGGGCGGCGCCTCCGTTCCCGCGACCGCGGCCGATGCGCAAACGCCGATCGCCGCCGCGTCCGACCCCGCCGGCACGCAAGACGCGGGGATGTCGGACGCGGGGATGTCGGGCGCGGGGATGGCCGATCCCGGACCGGTCGCCGACGCGAACGCCGGGGAGCCGCCGTCGTTGCGGGCGCCGGCGCCGGGCGAGAGCGAAACGGCTTGGGCGGTGCGGGTGTTGAACACCGCGACCGCCGCGGACTGGGTGCCCCGCCGCAAGGCGATGGATTACCTCGCGGATCTCGACCCGGCGACCGCGACGGCGCCGCAGCGGGGTCCGATCGCCGCGGCGCTGACGGGGCGACTGACGGACGCGGTGCAGGAGGGCGGGTTCGGCGTGGATCGGGCCGCCGCGACGCTGCTCCGCTGGGCGGACAGGCCGGAGCAGTTCCGCACGATCGGCGAGTCCCTGCTGGAAGGCACCGGCGCCGGCCGCAAGGAGGCGTTGAAGAACCTCGACCCGCAGAACCCGGCTCATGCGTACCTCGCCGCGGCCCTGCTGCCGCACGATTGGGAGGGCGACGAGGCGACCGCGGTGCTCCGCACGATGGGCCGGATTGCGGAGCCGGCGGCGCTTCCCCTGCTGGCACACCCGGACGCCGCCACCCGCCGCGACGCGGCGACGCTGCTGGCGGAGATCGGCGGCCCCGCCAGCGCCGAGGCCCTGAAAACGCAGGCCGCCGCGGAGACCGACCGCACCCTCGCCCGCCACCTCCGCGCCCAACGGATCAAGGTGTTGAAGAGAGCCGAATAACCCCCGCCCGCCGACTGTTCGCTCGCTCCTCAAACCGCCCGCGTCCATGCTCCGCCGTCCCGCCTCCCGCTCGTTCGCCGCTCGCATCGCCCCGCTGATCGCGGCGGGGCTGTGGGGGCTGTCGTCGATCGGCTGCGGCGGGGCGGGCTCGGGCGACGGGGCGAACGGCGTGGCGGACGACCCGGGGTTCCTCGACCGCACCCCGGCCGAGTGGGCCGACGAGCGGGTGGCGAAGTTCAAAAGCGGCTTTGAGCACACCCCGGAAAAGTATCGCTCCCGCAAGGAGTTCGTCCCGGATCTCTACCGTTTCCAGGGGGCGACGTTGCTGGTGCTCAACGGGGCGGGCGGGCCGATCCCGGACGCCTTCGAGTTGATCCGCGACACGCTGTCCGCTGCGAACGGGGGGACGCTCAGTTCGTCGAGCTCCGTCGAGGGCCCGCACCGGGCGGTGCACCTGTATGAGGTGAAGGATCCTGCGGCGCTGGTCGACGCCGTGCCGTATCTCGTGCAGCGGGCTTACGACGCCGGACATCGGGTGATGACGGTGCAAATCGACGCCGCGGCGGTGCTGGCGGCGTTGGCTCCGCGGGCGGGGTTCGACGACGCCGCGGTTGCCGCGATGGGGCCGGCGGGCGTCGACGGCCGGACCGGCGGGATGGTCGGGCTGCGGATCGATCGCTTCTGGCGGTCGGACGCCCCCCGGGAGACCGCCGAGGGCCTGCGGCGGGCGCTGTTCAACCTCGGCCCCGACGGCGACCCGTCGACCGCCGATACCGACGCCGCCGGTTGGACCGTCGGTTGGGGCGCCTTCGAGGACCCCACCCGCGAGGAGCCGCGCCCCGGGGGGAGCGAATGGATCGCGGATCGCAAGCTCGAACGGCAGGAGGAGAGCCGGACGTTTGACGTCGAATCGACCCTGCTGCTGGCCGGCCCGGTGTCGGACGCGAACGCCTGGCTGGCGAACGTCCGCCGTGATCTGCCGGGGGTGTCGATCCCGAAGGAGGCGTGGCCGCCGGTGGTGCGGGCGGAACTCAATCGATCGTCGATGCCGCCGCGGATGTCCCTGCACGACGAGTTTCCCCCGCCGCAGCCGACTGACGTCAACGCGATCGTCTACCAGGACCGCCGCGCCGAACGTGACGCGATTCTCGCCCGCCTCAAACAGAACGACCGCCGCGGCCGGCGGTGAACGACGATCGCTGGGCGCCGGTCGCTGGGCGCCGGTCGCTGGGCGCCGGTCGGTGGGCGCCGGTCGGTGGGCACCGGTCAGCGGGCGGACTGGAGCCGGCGGACGACCCGCTTCGGGATCACGAATTGATCCCGCGGCGCCCGCACGTCCGGAATCACCGCCGGCCGATCGGTCCGGTGCACCCGCAGCACTGCGTCGGCGGTCCCCGCAGCAAGCGGCGGGGCGTCGACTTTGAGTTCGACCTCCACCCAGCCCCGGCCGTCCTGGTGGTACAGCACGGTGCCCGCGGGCAGAGCGAGGTCCGCGGGGATCGCCTGTTTGTCCGGCGGGATCGTGAGGGTGAGGGGGAAGTCTTTGAGCGCCGGCGGGGTCGCGGCGGCCGGCGCCGCGACCGGCTCGGGACGAACCAGCGTGGCCGGATCGATCACCGGGTCGAACGGATCCGCCCCGGGAGCGGTCCTCGCGGGCGGCATGGACTCCCCGGGCGGCATGGACTCCGCGGGCGAGGCGGGTTCGTCGCGTCGATCCGCACGGGCGGGCGGGCGGTCCATACGGCGGGCGGCGGGGGGGCGAGGCTCACGCGGCTCGCTCCGCCGGACCGGCTCCTCGCGGGCGGCGGGTCGAGTGAGCGCCGGCGTCACGGCGTCGTCCTGCAGGTCCGGTGCGCTCGGGCCGGGGCGGGGGCTGTCGGCGTCGACCACCACGGTCGAGCCGCCCATCCCGTCGCAGCCGCACAGCGCCGCTCCGACGCAGACCCACGAGAGGGCGGCGAACCGTGAGGGCTGATCGCGAACGAGCATCGGGCGGCGGAAGAGCGGGGGGCGAATCGCTCCAGCCTGTCCCGCCGGCGCCCATCGTTCAACCCGCATTCACGGCGACCGATCTGTTCGTCGTCACTCCGCGGGCGGGAACAGCGGGCCGAGCGGCAGCGGGCCGAGATCCCGCAGCGGGACGACGGCGTCCGCCCCGACATACGTGACCAGCTTCCACGCCTCCGCCCCCAACCGGCTGTAATGGTCGCACCGCGGTTCGTTCTGCGAGAGGATCAAGTAATCCGTCAGCGACGGGATCGCCCGATACTCCGCCTGCTTCTCCACCCGGTCGGTCGTGGCGGTGGAGGGGGAAAGCACCTCCACGATCACCACCGGGTTGAGCAGCGTGTCCTGCTCGGCGCCCGGCAGCAGTTCGGGCGGGGCGGGGGAGATCATCACGTCCGGATAGCGGAACCGGTCCGCCGCCGTGCGAACCCGCATATCGTGGATGAACGCTTCCATGCCGACCGCTTCAGCCAGGTCCGCGAGGACGCGAAAGAGGCGACCGGCGACGCGGTTGTGGGGGAGGCTGGCGCCGGGCATTTCAATCAGTTCTCCGGCGACGAATTCGTGTCGCGGGCCCTCGGCGACCCGCTCGAACGCCAGATACTCCTCCGCCGTCATCAGCGATGCGTCCGTCCCGCCGGCTTCGACGACCCGGCCGAGGGTCTCCGGCGCAGCGGTCGACGCGACGTCCGGCGGGGTCGCGGGCGGGGCGAGGGCGGCGGACATCGGGCGGCGGGGCGGGGGAGCGAACGGGCGTGAGTCTATCGCTTCGTCAGCCTATCGAGCCGACGCAGCCTGCGGGGAGCGCCTCGTCTGTCCCCACAGGTCGCCGGCGAACAGGTCGACCTCCTCCGCCAGCCCCGCGGCGACCAGCTCCCCGCCGGTGACGAACTTGCCGGGGCGGGTCCATTTCTCCAGCGACTCCCGGTCCATGGGAAGCAGTTTGGAGAGCAGATCGTCGACGTCGCGCTCCATGTATTCAAAGTGGCGGGCCCATTCGACGGCCTCCTCCCGCTTCACGTCCTCCTCGGAGTGCCAACGGACCGGGTGGAACAGCAGCGTGGCGTGCTTCGTCACCAACCGACGCTCGCAGGCGGCGAAGGGCAGGATCGCGGCGCTGCTGCACTCCCCGGCGACCACCGCGGTCGCCCGCAGACCCCGCAACCGCAGCACCGTGGCCATCGCCAGCCCGGTGTACACGCTGCCGCCGGGCGAATCGAACCACAGCGTGCCGGCGCTGCCGCGGGGCAGTTCCACCAGCGTATCCATCAATTCGGCCTGTCGATCGGTCAGGTCGCCTGACAGCGCGATCTCCCACCCGCCTTTGCGAGGCGGCGGATCGAACGAGACGCCCGCCCCCGGCGCCGGCCCGACGCGGTGCGGGGGCCGCTCGTCTTGCTCGTCGCGGGCGCGGCGGGGAGGGCGGGGGCGAAGCGGTCGGCGTGGCATGGCGGGGAGCGTAGTGCCGGCCGCGGTCGCCGTCGCCCGCCGCACCGCTCACAATGCCCCGGTTCGCCCGCCCCCGGAAGGTCCGCCCGATGTCCGCCGCCCCGCTCGTTCTCGCCGCTGCCCTGTTTGCGGCTCCGCCGGTCGCCGCCGACGCCCCGCCGGTCGCCCTCGCCGGCACCGAGGTCGCCGCGACGTTCCGCGTCGGCGATCGCCCGCTGGGCGTCTGGCACTCGGCGATCAAATCCAAAAAACGCGACTACCTCCCCCTGCCCAAGCCGTTCCTGTTCCCCCTGTACACGCCGAGCGGGGTGAACGTGCTGGACTACGCCTCCGACGACCACCCCCACCACAAGGGCGTCTGGATCAGCGTGGACGAGGTGGAGCTGCACACGGGGGACGGAGATGACGGCAAGATGCTCGGCCCGTTCAAGCACTGGGTCGAACAGGGCCGGATCGACACGCAGGACGTGGACCTGGATCGCGGGAAGGGCGTGATCCGGTCCGTCAACCATTGGCTCACCCCCGACGGCAAACCCGTGCTGACGGAGACCACCGCCATCACCCCCCACGGCAGCGGCCTGATCGAATACGACATCACCCTCACCCCCCCGCCCGGCGGCGGGACGGTGACGATCGGCGACACCAAGGAGGGCTTTCTCGGCCTGCGGATGGCCCCCGAGCTGCAAGAAAAGGGCGGCCGCGGCGTGATCACCAACAGCGAGGGCGGCGTCGGCGAATCGCAGTGCTGGGGCAAGGTCGCCGCCTGGTGCGATTGCAGCGCCCCCGCGACGAGCGACGGCCCCGGCGGCGGCGTCGCCCTCTTTGATCACCTGGAGAACTTCCGCCCCGCCCGCTACCACGCCCGCGGCTACGGCCTGATGGCGATCAGCCCCTTCGGCCCCAAAGCCTACAGCAAGGGGAAAGAAGACGCCGCCCCCGTGGACATCACCGCCGACAAACCGCTGCGGCTGCGGTACGCCGTGTACGTCCACAATGGCGACGCGGAGGCCGGCGGCGTCGCGGAGGCGTACCAGCGGTACACGGGCGGGAAATGAGTGTTTAGCCGCGACCGCAGGGAACGCTCGGCGGTCGCGGCTAATCTCCTGTCGATGCGTCCCGCACCGCCTCCCGGAACCGCCGCAACAACTCCGTCTGCCCCAGTGCGTCCCGCCGGGCGATCAGATCCGCGGCGAGGGCGAACGGGAACCCGGGCAGGTTCGGGCTGTCGGCGGCGGGCTCATAAGCGCCGACGTCGGTGAGGACGGAGGCCGTCAGCGCCCCGCGTTCCCAAACCCACAGTTCGCCCACGCCTAGGGCGCTGTAGATCGCCCGCTTGCGACCCAGCGGGCTGCCGAACACCACTTCCACCGCCAAATCCGGCGGCGGGTCGCCGGCGTCGAGATCGATCTCGTCCCGCCCCGCGATCGCGGCGACGCGGCGGACGTAGTACGACGAATCCCCCCGCAATCCCCGCGGCAGCCCGCGGAGCACCAGGTCGGCCGATCCGGTCGGCCGGAACTCAACGTTCCGCTCCACCACGAACAGCACGATCATCGCCTTCAGCAGTTCGGAGACGTTCTCGTGCGGGAAGCCGGTGGGCACTTCGATCTCCAGCACGCCGTCGGAATAGGTGAAGCACGCGTGTTCGTTCCCCTCGGTCTCCAGCAGGGCGAGGTAGACCCAGCCGGGCACGTCGTGCAGGCGGATGAACTCCTCCCGCCACCCGCCCGGCGGCGCGGGGGTGACGTCCGCGGGCGGTCCGGCGGGGCGCTCGATCTCCAGCCAGCCCCCGCGGCTCCGGCCGCCGTAGGTGAGGCGCAGGTCCTTGCGATGCGCACCGATCTCCCGAAGCGCCTGATAAACCTCACTTGGCACGTCCCACAGCCGGACGAACTCCTCCCGCCGGACCAGATCGAACGGTCGGTGCGGAACCGGCAGGCGATCGATCCGGGGCGGGATTGGCGGATCGGCGACAACGGGCGGCATCACGCGCTCGAGGCGGGGGAACGGGGGGGCGACCCGATTCTACCACCCCGCGGCGCCCCGCGAACCGGTGAACAGGGGTTGACGTGCGGCCGCCGTTACTGTACGAACGCATCGGTCCCCCCGCCGTCCGCGTCCCCCCTGGCGCGGCTGGCGCGATCAGAGCGAAAGTGCAACCGACATGACCGCAAGATCTGGTGGTTCGGTCGGCGCGTTCTGGCGCGATCCGCTTTGCCCGGGAGGCGCCGGACGCGCGGATTCCCCACCTGTCCGGGCTACCGGCGTCGGTTAGAGTGTCCCCCGCCGCCCTGCCGACACCAGTGCGACCGCCGCCCGTCCGGATCGCCCCCCGCCCCCAGATGTTGGGGGGCGACGTTCCGCACGCCCGGCGCCCCGCGTCCCGTCCTTCCCCCACCGCTTGAGACCCCCGCCGATGCCCATCGCGACCGACACCTGGCTCGTCCGCAAACGTGACGGCCGGCAGGTCGAGTTCCTCACCGCCCGCATCGCCGACGCCATTCGCAAAGCGTTTCGGGCGGAGTTGAACCTCGCCGACGGCCAACCGCTGGACGACGACACCGAAACCGACGTCGAACGCATCGCCGCCGGCGTCGCCGAGGAGATCGCCCCCATGGCCGCCGCCGGGCCGGTGGACGTGGAGAGGGTCCAGGACTTCGTCGAAATCGCGTTGATGCGGTCCGGCCACTACCGCGTCGCCCGCGCCTACATCACCTACCGGGCGGAGCAGGCCAAACGCCGGGCGTTGCAGCCGGTCGAGGTGACCGAGGACGCCGCCGACGCCACGCCGCGGCTGTCCGTCACCTTGGAGGACGGCACCCGCATCCCGTTCGATCAGTCCCGGATTCACCGCCGCCTCGCCGAGGCCGCCCGCGGACTCGAACGGGACGTGAACGTCGAGGAACTGACCGAAGAGGTGCTCCGCAGCATGTTCGACGGCATCAGCCCCGCCGAACTGGATCGGGCGATGATCCTCGCCGCCCGCAGCCGCATCGAACGCGACCCGGCCCACGACGCCGTCGCCGCCCGTCTGATGCGGATGGTGATTCATAACGAAGCCCTCGGGACGCATAAAAGCGATCCCGAAGATCTGGACGCCCTCTATCGGCACCAGTTCGAGCATTATTTGATCGACGGCGTCGCCGCCGGCCGGCTGGACCCCGTCGTCCGCACCTTCGACACCCCCCGCATCGCCCGCGCCCTCAAGCCGGAACGCGACGCCGGGTTCAAGTACCTCGGCCTGCAAACGATCTACGACCGCTACCTGCTGCATGTGGAAGGTCGACGGATCGAGACGCCGCAGTTCTTCTGGATGCGGGTCGCGATGGGCCTCGCCAGCGCCGAGGGCGCAGACAAGACGGACCGCGCGATCGAGTTCTATGAGGTGCTGTCCGACTTCCGCTTCACCTCCGCGACCCCCACGCTGTTCAACAGCGCCACTCTGCACCCGCAATTAAGTTCCTGCTACCTCACGACGGTGCAGGACGACCTGGAGCACATCTTTAAAAGCATCGGCGACAACGCCGCCCTGTCGAAGTGGGCCGGCGGCTTGGGAAACGACTGGACAAACATTCGCGCCACCGGCTCCCATATCTCCGGGACGAACGGCAAAAGCCAGGGGGTGATTCCGTTCCTGAAGATCGTTTCCGACGCCGCCGTCGCCGTGAACCAAGGCGGCAAACGCAAGGGGGCCGTGTGTAGTTATCTGGAAACGTGGCACCTGGATATCGAAGAGTTCCTGGACCTCCGCAAGAACACCGGCGACGACCGGCGACGGACCCACGACATGCACACCGCCAACTGGATCCCCGACCTGTTCATGCAACGGATGCAGGCCGGCGAGGACTGGACGCTGTTTTCGCCCAACGACGTGCCGGACCTGCACGACCTCTACGGCAAAGCGTTCAAGGAGCGGTACGAGCATTACGAAGCCCTCGCCGACAGCGGCAAGATCGCCCTCTCCCGCCGGCTGCCGGCGGTCGATCTGTGGCGGAAAATGCTGACCCGCGTGTTCGAAACCGGCCACCCCTGGGTGACCTTTAAAGACCCCTCGAACATCCGCAGCCCGCAGGATCATTGCGGCGTGGTGCATAGTTCCAACCTGTGCACGGAAATCCTGCTGAACACCAGCCGGGACGAGACCGCGGTCTGCAACCTCGGCAGCATTAATCTCCGCCGCCACGTCACCGAGGGCCCGGACGGCGAGCTGCGGTTCGACCACGACCTGCTGGCCGGCACGATCCGCACCGCGGTGCGGATGTTGGACAACGTCGTCGATATTAACTTCTACCCCACCGCCGAGGCGAAGAACGCCAACACCCGGCACCGCCCGGTCGGACTGGGCATCATGGGCTTCCAGGACGCCCTCGCCGCGTTGGGGATCAGCTTCGCCAGCGAGGACGCCGTGCGGTTCGCCGACGAGAGCATGGAACGCATCAGCTTCGAAGCGATCCGCGCCAGCGCCCTGCTGGCGGCGGAGCGCGGCACCTATTCGTCCTACGAGGGCAGCAAATGGGACCGCGGCCTGCTGCCGATCGACACCCTCGACCTGCTGGCCGAGGAACGCGGCGAAAACGTGGACGTGGACCGCGATTGCCACCTCGACTGGACCCCGATCCGGGCGCTTGGTCGCGGAGCACGGCGTCCGGAACAGCAACATCATGGCGATCGCCCCCACGGCGACCATCAGCACCATCGCCGGCGTCGCCCAGAGTATCGAACCGATGTACAAGCATCTGTACGTCAAAAGCAACCTCTCCGGCGACTTCACCCAGGTGAATATCGAACTGGTCAAAGAATTGAAGGACCGCGGCCTGTGGGGCGCCGGACATGCTCGAACAGCTCAAGTACTACGACGGTGCCCTGACGGAGATCGCGGACGTCCCGGACGACGTGAAGGCCCGCTACCTGACGGCGTTCGAGGTCAACCCGACCTGGATCCTGGAGTGCGCCGCCAAGCGTCAGAAGTGGATCGATCAGGGCCAAAGCCTGAACCTGTACATGTCCGCCCCCAGCGGCAAAAAGCTGAGCGACATGTACATCGATGCCTGGAAGGCGCGGCTTGAAGACCACCTATTACCTCCGCACCCTCGCCGCGACGCAGGTGGAAAAGAGCACGGTGGACGTGAACAAGTTCGGCGTCCAACCCCGCTGGATGAAGAGCAAGAGCGAGAGCGGCAACGTCGCCATCGACCGCGGCGTCCCGGGTCACGCCGAGGCTTCGCAGGCCTCGGCGGCCGTCCCGGACGACGCCCCGCTGTCGCTGTCCGCCGTGCAGGAGGGCGCCGCCTGCGACCCCAACGACCCGACGTGCGAGGCCTGTCAGTGAGGTCGGAGCGAGTGCATGACGATCATCCGACCCCGGCCGCCTCTTCCGCGAGGGTGGCCGGGGTCGGGCCGTGCGCAGCCTGGCAACGCTCTTCAACGTGGACGGGCCGCCCCCGGAACGGGTGACGAACGAGCCCGAGCATCGCACCTTCCTCTCCCGGGGGCGGCCGACCAACGCCGCTGGTAGAATCGAAGGCCACCCCCGCCCGACCCCGGCCACCCGCCCGCCCTGCTTAACACTTGGATGATCGATAGTGCCAGCCTCACGCATCTTGAAGTTCAAGGCCGGATATGGTTTGTCGGAACTCTCTGCAACAGTAGCCGAGGAAGACGCCAACCTTTCTCAGGTACTATGTTGGTAGAGAAAGATATGTGAGCCGTGCTATTGATCGCGACGACTCAGCGTCAGTGTTCATTGGCCCTAAAGGCGTTGGTAAATCCGCTGTACTAGAGATGGTTAGAACGCATGCGCGTACTGCCGGTAACGAGGGGCGGCTGATTGAAATTGCGCCCGACGATCTTGCATTCAGTGCTCTCATAAATATCGATTCTCGCACCCCCTTGCTTGAGACGCCCTCTCAGAACCAGTGGCTATTCACCTCACTGTGGGACTATGTACTGTGTGCAGAGATACTGCATCTAGAGTCAGCTGACCGAGGTGCGCTTGGTTCACTGATCCACAAGGTTGCCGGCGGCAGGAATGGCGCTCAGCAGAAAAAGCTATTGGATCTGACGATTGATGACGATGGCAAGCAAGTGTCGATGACGGACAAGATGCTCGCGCTAGTGAAAGCTGTGGAATTGGAGGGGGGGTATGAGGGGGCATCTCTCCGCGCGAAAGCAGAGTTAGGAGAAGGTGAAAGGGGATCTGAAGACCTTCAGCTTCTACAACTCGTTTCAAACGTTGCTAAGCATATCTCCAGAGACATCTCGGGTAGTGTCCTAAGAGTGTGTTGGCCGGCGAAAATTGCCCATATCTCTGCAGTGCTCACCCACAACCTGAGGAACGCGATCGCATAGTGCGGCGAAGTCGTCGATGTAGCTGGCTATCTCGGCTTCAGAATAACGCCCTCCAACCTCTGCAGCGGTGCTGCGTCCATGTGCTACGTCGTGTCTTGCGAGTCGGATCGTTTCAAGGGTACGACCGATGCGCGGGTGAGGTAGCGGCGGGTTGGCTGCCACACTAATGCCGAACGCTTCCCATATCGTGACGAGTTGAGAGTGCTGCAGGTTACTTCCGTCCGACGGGAACAGGCCATCTCTGACTTCTGCCGGCTCGGTGCTTACAGCAGCAGCGAACAGTTTTGTTCGAGTCGACCAGATCTTCTGCAGTTTGGTTGTATTACGAACGGATTCCACTTCGCTGCTCAGCGCCAGTGGAAGCATTTCGTCCCGGACTTCGCAAAGCGGGATTTCTTCCCGATTGAAGCACTGCATCGCGGCAGTGACGGTCGCATAGACGGTATTCTCGTAGGTTGCCCAAAGGAGTACGATCACCAAACCTTTTGTGGTACTTTCGTGACCCCCACCTGAAAGCGGAAGGTCATCGCCTGCAGACAACGCAGACTGCAGCCACGTCCTGGTAGTGAGGATACGATCCGCAGCTTCTTCTCGTATGCCGCGGAACATGCTAGCTCTCCAAGAAGCGGTCTCTGCAGAACTCGATCCGTCCTCTGACTGCAGGAAGGCTGTTCGTTGCCCCTGACGTGAACTCCTTTAGCTTTTCTGAGGAGATCCAATCAGGCGGAGATTTCGACCGCAGTTCGCCGGCTTCGTCGATCGCAAGTGCGGCCCCTACTACGACCCCTTCGTACAGGTTGATGGGAGTGGTCTTCCTTGCGGATCTCCCCGGCCGCTGAATCCCATTGGGGAACACCTCTGCCAGTTGCGCAAAGGTCTTCCGGAAAACGTCCTCGCGCTGACGGAACGGGAAGCTTTTGGCGGCGAGCTTGGTGTAGCCAGTCAAGAAGTCCTTGACGGAGTGATCGAAGGTCTCATAGCTGTCGTAGTAGGCGAAGAACCGCAGCACAGCCTCCTCTCTGGAAGCGTCTAACTCCTTCGACTTCTGGAGCCGTAACACCCGGTGAAAGTTTTCGTCTGCAGCCAACTCCTGCAGGAAGTTGGTGAACTCCCCGCGGTAGACAACGTGCCGAATCTCTTGTTCTGAAAGTTCTACGCCGCCCCTATTGAGGCGTTCGAAGAGGTCGAACCGTACGTCCGGGTCGCTTCGGTCGTTCAGCACAACGACCTTGAGGGGGCGAGTTTCAAAGTGTAGCTGCAGTGTCGAAGGTAGCCCCTCAAAAGTCGCACCGTTGAAGGTGGTCAGCTTGTCCAGTCCAAGTAGCTTCAACGGGCGGGCAATGTTGGCCACCTCACGAGCCTCCTTGTCGCCAGCGAACGCGATGACTGCAGACAGCCGCTGAACGCCGTCCACCAACTCCCATGTCGCGTCGGTATTTGATGCGCAGAAGATGTTCGGAACCGGTATCCCTAAGATCAACGACTCGACTAACTCGGAACTCCGTTCTTCGTCCCACCGAAATCGCCGCTGGTAGAATGGGTCCACGTCGAGTTGTCCCCGACGAACCATTGTGATGATCTGCTGCAGTGTGATGTCGTAGGTTTCAAAGCCGACCTGACGCCGGAGCGATCGCATCTGAGCGTCCATCTCTCCGTGATCGCCGGGCTTGCTCTGCAGATGGCTATCACCTTGCCGGGGCCGGCTTGCGCGAACCTGCAGTGCACCACGGCGTCCGTCTCTGCGTGATGGCTGATTACTCATTGCCTGCTTTCGTTTGGTAAAGCCCCCTCAAGGGGGGCGGCCCGCGCCTCGGTCGGCGCAGCAGCTTTATCTACTGCCGGAGGGGTTCGGCGACGTTCGGGTTCGACTCCCCCGCCCTCCGCTCTCTGCGGCGCGCAACAGTATCTCGCGCGCCCATTCCGACGCCGACGCCCCGGCCGTTTCAGCCGCGGCGTCGATCCGCTCCCGGTCCGCCGCGGTCACGCGGATCCTGAACGTCTTGTCTTTCCGCTCCGTGTCCGGCAGCGGCGGTCGTCCGAGATCGGCCATGCCCGAACTGTAGCCACGGAAAATCTCCGGGGCAAGGTTGCGGCCCGCCTTGATGTGGCTACAATATATCCGTCGCGGTTGGCGCCGCGGCACGAAAAAGCCCGGCGGGATTGGCGTCCCGCCGGGCTCCGAACGAAACCGGGCGTCGCCGCCCGATCCGGTCCTTGGCAGACGGATTCTACGGCGTCGCCCCCCACAAGGGGAAGCCCCGCCATGTCTCACGAACTCTCGACCGATTGCGGTCACTGCGGATCCGACGACACCGCCAAGAACGGCAAGGACCGTCACGGCAACCAGCGGATCCGCTGCAAGGACTGCGGCAAGACCACCACCGTCAAGGATCCAGAGCCGTTGGGATCCCTGCGGATCTCCGAGCGGGACGCCGAACTGGCGCTCAAGCTGTTGCTGGAGGGAATGAGCGTCCGGGCCACGGAGCGAATCACTGGCCTGCACCGGGACACAATCACGTCGTTGGTCGTCACCGCCGGGGAGAACTGCCGGGCCTTGCTCCGGTCGCGGATCCGCGGCGTGCGGAGCGACGACGTGCAGGTTGACGAGATCTGGGGCTTCGTCGGCGCGAAGGAGAAGAACGCCCGCCGACTGAATCACCGTCCCGATCACGGCGACGCCTACTGCTACTTCGCCATCGACCGGGAGACCAAGCTGATCCTGTGCCACATGGTCGGCCGGCGGGACACGGATCACGCCGACGCCTTCATGGGGATCTTGGCCGGCACCGTCAGCGGATCCTTCCAGCTTTCGACCGACGGGTTCCGGCCGTACCAGAACGCCGTTCCGGCCAACCTGCTCGGCCGCGTCGATCACGGGATGATCGTGAAAAAGTACGGCGCCGACCCGAACGGCGAAGGCCAGCGGCGGTACAGCCCCGCGGCGATAACCGGGATCAAGCGAACCGTGAACTGCGGATCCCCGAACTTCGACAAAATCTGCACCTCGCACGTCGAGCGGGCCAACCTCACGCTGCGGATGCAGGTTCGCCGAATGACTCGCCTCACGAACGGGTTCAGCAAGAAGTTTGAGAACCACCGGGCCATGCTGGCCCTGTTCTTCGGTTGGTACAACTTCGTCCGGCCGCACCAGACGTTGAAGGCCACCCCGGCGGAGCGGCACGGGGTCGCCGCGGAGCGGTGGGATGTCGGCCGGTTGCTACAGGAAGCGGCTTACGCTGCGGCGGCGTGAAACGGACTGTTTAGCCCCGTTGCGTAGACAGTGGCGTTCAGTACACTTGTGTTCGTCCAGCCAGAGCTTCCAACCTGTTCACGGTGCCTTCGGGCGTCGGGCCGCCCGCGCTTTGGCTGGACACTAAATCGGGCGGTTTTTTCGTGCGCCGACCGCGGCGCTAGAAAGCGTTTCCGATGGCCAAGACGGCACCCTTCCACTCGAAGGAGTCCAACGTGCATCACAACAACACGTCGTGCACCGAAGGCAACAACATCGAGTCGAAGAACAAGTTGTCGGGCACCGGCGGGAAACCGCTGTGCTCGCACTGTGCGAGGCTGTGAGGGCGCCTTAGGAGCCGGCCGGGTCCGCACTGAGGAATGACAGTTCCCAGTGCGGCCCGGTCGGCTCGCCCTCGACGACCTGCCAGCTACGTCGTAAGGCGGCTACTGGCAGGTCGTTTTGCTGCGCGACGGCAAGCGCGCGCAACCCTTCGGGCCGTCCACCATAGAACCGGATCGTCGGTTCGGCAAAGCAGTGCCCTTCGCCGCCTTCGCACGACTCGAACGTTTCGACTTCGCCGGCCCGAAGGACTTCGACGTACCGCCGGATCCCCGCGTCAATCTTGGCGGGGTTGTAGCCGTCAGTCGCTTCGGAGTTCATATCGACATTGTCGCTCCCGGCTCTCAGCGCGCAACCCCCAAGATCTCACGACCAACACATTCTTAGGACACTACCACATCTCGCATGAGTACTTCATCCTAATTGACGACCTTGATTTGCACTGGTCTGGCACTGCCCTGCAGAACGCATTTCTGGCAGCGATGTTTTTGACGGTCCGCAAGCTTTCACGCGATCGATCTATCAAGTTTGCCGTCTCCTTGCGGAGGACTATTTACCGAGATATCAACTTGGAAGAGCGGGACAAGTTCGACCCTTATGTCTGTCAGATGGAATGGGGCAAGGCTGACGTCCAGCAGATGGTGGAGGCGAGGATGCTTTATGCCCTCAACTTGGGGAGGTCAAAGGTGTGGGGTGACCTGTTTCCAGGAAGGGCGTTTGAGTATATGTGGGCGCATACGGATGGGATGCCCCGGGAAGTGCTTCGGCTGGCCATCATGTGCGTGGAGCAGGCGATAATGGACGGGGAGCATTCCATTTCTAAAGCCGCGGTTAATAAAGCGTTGTTAAGGTTCTCAGAGTCAAGGCGGGATGAACTTGCAAGCCTTCACCAGTACAGTTATCCTGGAATCAACTTGGTGCTGAGACAGTTCCGTGGTAGGCCAAAGGAATTCTCTGCCGAGGCGCTTCGGGAAGTCGGAATGCGAATGTGCGAGATCTCGGAAGTCAACCCGGAGCTTCCTGATCTCACTTGGGCTAAAGCGGGTCTTGATGACCCGCTGGTATTAGGTCGAGCATTGCTGGGCTGTGAGTTTCTGAAGTTCAAAAGCGGCAGGTCGTCGTCGGCCGCTTCCGCTACTGAAGAAGATATACTGTTGTTGGAGTCCTCTAACTGGTATGCTATCCATCCGATGTATCATGCCGGACTAGGGGTTGAAGGATTTATCGCAATGTGAGGGCGGACGAGCGGCTGGGGCGGCGGGTTGCCTTGGCACCGTCCCACGGCACCTTGCTCCCTTGGGTGCCGGGCGGGTGGCGTGCTCCTCCTACCGGCTGATTCCAGAACCTTGGGGGCCATGCTCTCCCCGCGGCGTGGGTGAGGTGGGTCTCATCTTCAGTCGCGCCCGCCGCGGGGTGAGCATGGAGGGCGACGTGGGCGAGTTCTTGCAGGACCGGGCGGGCGGTTTGCCTTCGGGCCGGGGCGTCCGCGGAAGAGCCGTCGGCAGGTTGGAGCGACGCCCGCACGTCGCCTCCGGGGGCGCCGTCGCTCTTCTGGCCGACGCCGCTCCGCGGATGCGACGCGGCGAAGGCATGCCACCCGTCCGTCCGCACCGGCGAGACGCCGGCGCCGCGGGCCGTTCACTCCGTCGCGTCGGTCGCGGGCGTGGTCGGGTCCGTACTCGTCTCGTCCGCCGGTTCGGGGGGGACTTTGAACAGTTCGTCGAGGTTATGATCCCGCAACGCCGTCAGGTCGTAGATGTCGTACAGCACGTCGACGCCCTCTTTGATGCGGCCCTGATTTCGCAACGCCTGATACAGGTTTCTCCGCCACACGTCGGATTGGTTGCGGTTTTTCGGGTTCAACCGAATCGCTTCGCCGCAGGCTCGTTCCCACCGCTCCCAACGGCCCCCCGCTTTGAACGCATGGGCGGCCCTCCCGACCAGCGACCTCCGGTCCAGGTTGGAAAACGGGTTCAGGCTGGCGTGTTGCAGGTCGGGCAGGAGAAACGCCTCCGTAACGTCGGCCGCCAGGGCGCCGTTCTTGAGCCTCCACCCCGCGTACGATGCCACGCTTGAGATTACGCCGAGGCCCAGGGCGCGGGTCTCCCGGTCGTCCGAGTCCAGCAGAACCCCGGCCCACGCGAGGTGCTGTTCCAGCAGAGCGTACTGCTCCGCCGGTCGGCTTTCCTGCCGATAGGCCTGGAGCCGCGACAAGTGATTCGTCAAGGCGTCCGACACGCTCCGGCCGGGGATCGGGCGGATCGGGATGAGGCGGTACTCGCCGGCTCGTTCGCGGAGCGTGGCGGCGACCGCCTGCTTGAGACGGCCGATCTCCGCGGCGGGCAACGGTTCAAGCGGCGGCGGGAGCGGGGCCTGCGGGACCGGCCAGACTCGGCCGTCGTGATCCTCGACGGTCTCGCCCGTCGGCTCGTTCACGCGCGGCCCGGCGTCGGGGTCTTCCGCCCCGAACAGCACGTTGAGGTGGTAGTCCCGCAGCGGCACGAGGTCGTGGACGTCGTAGAGCACGTCCACCGCCTCCCGGATCCGACCCTGGTTTCGCAGCGCCTGATACAGGTTGATCCGCATCACGTCGGCCTGGTTCGGGTTGTTCGGGGTCAGGCGGATCCAGTCGCCGCACGCCCGCCCCCAGCGCTCCCAGCGGCCGCCGGCTTTGTACGCCGACGCGGCGTCGCCGATCAGGCTCCGCCGACTCAAAATAGAATTGCCCTGCGGGCTGGCGGAGTCGAAGTGCGGGACGAGAAACACCTCCGCCATGTCGGCCTCCAACGGGCCGTCGTCGAGGTTGAGACCGAACGTCATCAGCGTCGCCATCACCACGCCGAGGCCGGACTCCCGAACCTCCCGGTCGTCCGAGTCCAGCAGCACGCCGGCCAGTTCCAGGTGCTGCTCCGCGATGGCGTAGGCTTTCGGCCGGTTCGCCTCGCCGATCTGAGACCGTCCGTTCGAATCGTCCCCGTCTTCGTCAAGGGCCTGGTACGGGTTCAGGCAGTCCCAGAACACCACCGTCGTCCCCCGCAGCGGGCGGAGCCGCGGGAGTCGCTCCTCGCCGGCCCGCTCCCGGAGCGTGGCGAACAGGCGCTCGCGGAGCGCCGTGAGTTCCTCCGCCGGGAGCGGCTCCAGCGGCGGCGGGAGCGTGGCCCGCGGCGGCGGCAGGCCCGCCCACTTCTTCCGGCGGTAGGCGTCGTCTTGAACGACCGGCGCCGGCTCGGTCTCCGGCGGCTCAACCTCCGACGGCTCGTCGCTCGCCGGCTCGTCGGCCGGCGGTTCGTCGCTCACCGGCCCGTCGGCCGGCGGTTCGCCACCCGGCGGCGGGACTCTGGTCGCCGGTTCGTCTGTCGCTTCGTCCGTCCCCTGGTCCGGCGATTGGTCCGCCGCGGGGGCGGCGCCGGTCTGCGGCGCGGCGGCCGGTGCGGCGGGGAACCACGCATCCGCCTGTGCGGCGGGGCGGAGGACGGAGCCGGCCTCGGCCCGTCTCCGGCGGTCGGTCTCCCGGCGGTGAAACGCGGCGGGATCGATCGGCGCCCGGTTCCGCCACGACCAATCCGTCGCGGGCGGTTCGGCCGTGGTGGGGGCGGCCGCGGGCGGTTCGGCCGCGGGGGGAGCCGTCGCGGATTCGGCCGGGGTTGGGGGAGACCAGGCGGCGGCGGCCGGGACGAGTCCGAACCCGCTCATCAGCACGAGCGCCGACATTCCCCCGACGAAGCTCCACAGGCCGATCCCGGCAAGGGAGGGTTGACGGAGCACGGAGGGGCGTTTGAACATCAACGAGGACCGTACCCCCGCTCCTCCTGCCCCGCAAGAACCCTTTGCACCGGCGGGCGGCGCCGGCGGCGGGCGGCATGTCTGCGGGCCGGGGCGTCGGCGGAGGGCTGTCGGCATGTTCGGGCGACGCCCGCACGTCGCCTCCGGGATCGCCGTCGCTCTCCATGCTGACGCCGCTCCGCGGACGCGACGCGGCGAAGGCATACTACCCGTTCGGGCACCCGGGGCGTCCGACTTCTGATCGACTCGGGCGGCCGGGGCAGGCGGGCGGCCGGGGCAGGCGGGAGGGAGGGCGCCTGCCGGGGCGGCGGCGTCTGGTAGGGTGGTCGCCGCTCCCGTCCCCCGGCTGATCCTGAGGCGCCGATGTTCGTCCCCCTGCTGGTCGCGACCGCGGTCGCCCCCGCCGTCGTTCACGGCGCGGCGGACCCGCCGGCTCCGGGCTATCCGCGGGTGCGGGGGACGACGGTGACGGTCAAGAACGACCTGTTTTTCCTCATCCGCCACGGCGGCGCGGTGACCGCCGCCCGGTTGACGGCCGACCCGCGCAGGGGCCGCGGCGAGGTGCGGGACGAACTGGGAACGGCGGTCCTGTACCGGTGGTTCCGCCGCCCGGCCTCGACCGCCGGCTTCCTCGACGCGGGGCCGGCGGTGACGACGGGGACGGGACACGCCGCCGAGGGGCGGCGGGACGCGACCGGGGATCTTCAGTTCGGCCCGCTGCCGTTGGTCTGGTCCGGGGCGGGGGACTCCCCGCAGAGTTACTTGTACTTCACCCAGTTGGAGGGGGCCGCCGAAATCTATCCGGAACAGTTCCGGTCCCTCCGGGACGCGGATCGCCCCGACCCGGACCGGTTCGTGCCGGTCGGCCGCCCAGCCCCGCCCGCCGCCACACCGCCGGTCGCGGACGACCGGCCGCGCGACGCTCCGGCCGAAGACGCTTCCCCGGATGACTCGGGCCGTGCCGTGCCGGACGAGTCGGAACCGACCCGGGTCGGCTCGTCCTCCCCCCATTCACCGGACGCGAACGCGACGCCCCCGGACGACGACGGCGCCGACGTGCCGGCCGGCCTCGCGCCAGAGTTGAAAGGGCTGACCGTGGGGGTCCAGCACGACTCGTTCCTGCTGGTCCGGCACGCCGGGGCCGTCACGGCGGTGCGGCTGTCGGTTGACCCGGTCCGCGCGAATTTGTTGATGGGGTACGGCGGGATCGATTTCCGATGGTATCGGCGGCCGGCCGACGCGCCGTTCTTCCTCCCGGCCGGGGCGTTGCCGCCGGGGGCGGCCGGGAACGCGGCGGTGACCGGCGGGGCCGGCCGGGCGACGGACGGGACCGGGGCCGCCGTCCGCACCGGCGATCTGCGGGTCCCGTGGTCGATGGGCGGGGCGAAACAGAGTTGGCTGTATTTCAACGACGTGGGGGGGCCGGTGGAGGTGTACCGAGAGCAGTTCCCGCACCTGGTCGACGCCGACGACCTGGACCCCGACCGCTGGGTCACGCTGCGGCGCGAGCCCGCCCGGCCTGCCGCGGCGCGGTTCGGGTTCGGCCCAGCGGGCGGCGGTCCGCCCGGCGAGGAGTGATTTCGAACGCCGTTTCGTCCTCGTCGCCGACCCTGGGCGGGCGCCGCCCGTCCGGCTCGTCTCCGCCGCCGTCACTCCGCGTCGTCGGGGTGCAGGTCAGCGGTCGGGGGTTCGGTGGGCACGAGGCGGCCGGGGGGTGGGCAGTCGAGCTCGGATCCCCAAGGATCGTCGACGATCGCCCGTTCCCAAGACCGGCTCGGGGAAACTCCCGTTCACGGATCGAAATGTTTGAGAATGCACGCTGACGGGGCCGGCGAACGCCTGCGAAGCCGGCCCCCTCCTGGTTCACCGGCTTTTATAGGCGCCGGTGGCGGGGTTATAGACGTTGCCCGTATAAGGGTTGCGGTAGTAGCCGTTGCCGATCGGCGTGTACACGCCGCTGCCTTTCACCACGGCCCGGCCGGGCAGGTAGGCGGAGCCGGTGGTCGGGTTAAAATAGCCGCCCCCGCCGGTCGGGACGTAGGCGCCGGGGGCGAAGGAGAGCCGGGCGCCGCTCGTGTAGCTGCCGGTCGAGGGGTTGTAGACGTTGCCGGTGTGCGGGTTCTGATAATAGCCGTTGCCGACGGCCCCGTAGACGCCGCTGCCCTTCACCACGGCCCGGCCGGGCAGGTAGGCGGAGCCGGTGGTCGGGTTGAAATAACTGTGCCCGCCGGTCGGCACGTAGGCGCCGGGGGCGAACGACGTGACCGGCGGGCCGTACCCGCCGTAGCCGTATCCGCCATACCCGTATCCGCCATAAAAGCCCTGGGCCGACGCCGAGGTGTGCGAGGCGAGAATCAGCAGGCCGACACCGACCAGCGACCGGGCGGTGGGGATCAGGGGGCGGGCGAACATGGGAATGCTTTCTAACGAGGGGTTTGAGGGCGACCGGGCGGTCCGCAGCCACCGGCCGCAGCGGGCGGGTTCTGCGGGGAATGCAGGATAGTCGCCCGCCGGCGCCGTCCGCGAGGAAAATCTTCCACGGACGGGTGGCCGGGGCGGGGGAGGAGCTGCGCGCCGGGTCGGGGGCGGCCGGCCGACGTCGCTGGGCGGGTCGAGATCCCTCCCCCCGACCGACTCCGGTCAGCCTTGCGGCTCACCGGCTGTCTGCGTGAATAGTTCTTTCGGACGCCCCCGGTGCGACGCGGCGGCGGCGGCGGTATGGTCGCGGGTTCGCCCGTCCCCCCGTCTGAACGTTGCGCCGTGATCCGCTTCGTCTCTTCGCTCCGCAGCGCCTTCGTGACCTCGGCCCCGCCGTTGGTCGCCGCCGCGGCGTTCACACGGTTCGCCGTCGGCTGTGAGAGGGAGGAGACCACCGATCTCGACGGCGACAAAGGGCTCGAAGTCGAGGTGGAATAACGACCGCCGGCGATCCGCAATCGCGCGATCCCTCGGACGCAGGCGACTTTGCGTTCAAGTCTCCGCGACCTTTCTCAATTGCAGGGAATTGCAGGGAATCCTCGCTGATGTTCTGCCTCGCAGCGCTGTTGTGCCTGTCCGCCCAGGGGGCGCCGCCCGCCCTCACGGTCTACGTCGACGGGAAGAGCGACGACGTCGACGGCGGGGCCGTCTGGATCGACGACGAGAAACTCGCCGTCGCCCGCTTCCCCAAAGCCGGCGGCGGCCCCGACGGCGACGGCTTTCTCCGGACCGGGAAGGTCCTGCACACCGGCTCCATCCCCCGCTATAGCGTCCCGTCCGATGAAGCCGTTTCTCTCGCTCGCCGTCGGCTGCGTTTGCCTGTGGGGGATTGGGGCGCGGGGGACCGGGGCGGGGCTCGACGCGGGGCCGCCGCCGCCGTTAGCACGCTGGCTGCAAAGCCCGCAGGAGTGGCGACGCGACACGGACGGCCCGGCGCTCTCGTTGGGGGCCGCGGGGGAGTTTGACGACGCCCATCTCTTCGCCCCGACGGCGGCGTATCTTCCTGCGGCGGGGGAGGAGGAGGGCGTGTTTCGGCTCTGGTATAGCGGGTCGACCGGTGCGGTCGACGGGCGTCTCTTCCAACTGGGGCTGGCGGAGAGTCGCGACGGTCGCACGTTTCAGAAGTCCGACCGCAACCCCGTATTCGCGTTCGGCGACGGCGAACGCTCCGTCGTCACGCCGACTTTGCTGCGCGCCCCGGCGGAGCGGCGCTCCGCGAAAACGGGCGGCTGAGAATGTGGTTCAGCGCCGCAAAACTTGAGGGTCGCCCGGGAACTTATACAATCCACCAAACGACCAGCGCCGACGGCGTCCACTGGGCGGACCCGTCGCCGCCGCAGCTTGCGGACGCCCGGGCTCCCTCGGTGATCCGGGAGGCCGACGGCTATCGCATGTGGTATGTGGACGTTTCGAACACGCCTTGGAGCGTTCGCCATGCTCGCAGCGCCGACGGCGTCGATTGGACGGTGTCGGAGGAGCCCTGCTTAATCGTGGACCAGGGCTGGGAGAGCAACCGGATCAACTATCCGACGGTGCAGAAAATCGACGGCGTGTATCTAATGTGGTACGGCAGCCGGTGGACCGCCCGCGAGCGGACGACGGCGATCGGGTTCGCCGTCAGCGAGGACGGCGTCAAGTGGTCTAAGCATCCGCAGAACCCCGTCCTGCGGCCGGATCGCGACCGCGATTGGGAAGCGAATTACGTCAGTTGCGCCTCCGTGCTGCCGCTGGGCGACGGATCGTTTCGCATGTGGTACGCCGGCCGCACCCGCCCGCCGTTCGTGCATAAATATTTCTCGATCAACACCGCGGTCTGGACGCCCGCCGACGCGGAATGATCTGGAACCGGCGGCGTGAAGCGGCGGGACGTATCAGGTGCGGCGACGACCCGAGCCGGCAGCCCGACGAGCCGGCAGCCCGACGAGCCGGCAGCCCGACGAGCCGGCAGCCCGACGAGCCGGCAGCCCGACGAGCCGGCGGTCAAGCAGCCGGCGCTGGGCGGTTCCAGGGGGTCGCGGCGACTTGCACCCAGTAGCGACCGTGCTCGAACCGCACGCGCACGTCGCAGCCGAACGTGGCCGACAGCGCCGCGTCGGTCAGCGTTTCGGCCGGCGGGCCGGCGTGGGTCAGGCGGCCGGCGTGCATTAACCAAACGCGGTCCGCGTCGCCGGGAATTTCTTCGACATGGTGGGTGATCAGCAGCACGGTCGGCCGCGGGCGGGCCCGTCGCAGTTCGGTCAGCGCGGCCAGCAGACGCTCGCGACCGGGCAGATCGAGGCCGGCGGTGGGTTCGTCGAGAATCACCAACTCCGGCTGCGTGACCAGCGCCCGCGCCAGGATCGCCCGCCGCTGTTCGCCGGTGGACAGCGTCCCCAGCGCGTGCTCCAACCGATGTCCCAAACCGACGATGCGCAGCAGCGCGACCGCGGCGTCCCGCTGGGCGTCGGTGGGGCGATCGTAGCGGCCGGCGGTGGCGAAGTAGCCGGTGCAGACCGCCGCGACCGCGTCCAACCGGCCGTCCACCAACGTCCCGCCGGCGCCGCTGACCACGCTGATCCGTCGTCGCAGCGCCCGCACGTCGGTGCGGCCGAGTCTCTTCCCCAGCACCCGGACGGCGCCCTCGGTGGGCCACATCTGCCCGAGCAGCACGCGGCTGAGCGTCGTCTTCCCGCAGCCGTTGGCCCCCAGCAGCGCGACCGTTTCGCCGGCGGCGATGCGGCCCGTCACGCCGTCCAGAATCGTCGTGTCGCCCCGCCGCAGGGTCACGCCGTCCAGCGCCGCCGCGGGCGGCCGATCCAAGGATTCAGCGAACGCGGCGGGCACAGCGGACGGCGGAGACATGCGGGGGGCGGCGACATGCGGGGGGCGGCGACATGCGGGGGGCGGCGGGGCGCGGCGGAGACGGGAACGCGAACGCTACCGCGAGAGCGTCGGTTCCAGCCACAGACCCCAGTCGCGGGCGGCGCCGTCGGCGGTGGGCTCGGTCGTCAGGCGGAGGACCTGCACGCCGGACACGTCGACCTCAAACGCGGCGCCGTTCGATTCGGTCACGGTATCGGATTGCCACAGCGTGCGGCCGTCGCCTGCGATCTTGAAGAGCACGGATCCGGCGTAGCCCGCGGCCAAACCGACGCGACCGCGGAGCGTCGTCCACCGCCCGCCCAATGGGTACTCGTGCGTCGCGGGGGCGTGGGCGTAGAGGCCGGTTTTGTAAAGATCGCCGTCCGATTCGAGCAGCACGGCGGGGTCCGGCAGGGAATCGTAGGTCGGCCGCTTCCACCCGACGCGGGCGGCGGTCGGCTTGAAGTGGGTCAGCGGAGCGGATCGCATCGTTTCGTCGGCCTCTGCGGGCGTGCGGTCGCGGGGCGGGGGGGAGAGCAGGGCGGCCCCCAGCCGCTGCGCCTGCGGGGAGCGTAGACCGTCCAGAGCCCGACGGGCCGCGGGGGCGTCGTCGGCCGCCAGCGCCGCCAGCAGCGGGGCCAATTCTAATCGCGTCGCCGTCGCCGACACGTCCGGCACGCCGCTCTCGTCCACGCGATAGGGGAACGACCAGCCGTTCAACGCCCTGCGGTCCGGCACGGCCCCGTTGCAGTGCAGCGGGACGAGCCGCAATCGAGCCTTCTTGCCGGGGGGGAAGTCCGTCGCGGAAAGCGTGAACCGGCCGCGTTCGTCCGGCACGGCGGAAGCGACGAAGGCGTCGTAATCGCCGCCGCCAGCCGGATCGAAGTAAGCGACCACCCCGTACACCGGCGGCGTCCCCGCGACAGCGCCGGACACTTCGATCGACCGACCCCTCGTCACCACCGCGAGGTCGTTGAACGCGGCGCTCGCCGGGTCGCGAAGCGCCTTGATCGAGCCGGAGAACTGCGGATGCGACGCCAGCCGCAGGGCGTGCGGGAAGTTCAGCACGCTGCCCGGCCCCTCGCCCCGCAGGTCGTCCCCGTAGGCCCGGTTGCCGCTGCCCATCAGCGGCACGCCCCGCGCCGCCTCCGCCGCCGGCACGGTGGCGTGCGGCAGGCCCAACGCGTGCCCCAATTCATGCGCGATCCCGCCGATGAAGATCGAGTTATGCTTGCCGAGGGAAATGCGGCCGTATTGGGCGTCGAACAGCAGGGGCCGCGTACGTTGTAGGTTCGGCACGTCCAGTTCGGGCGAATCAAGTTGCCAGGCGGTGCCCCGGGCACCGCTGCCGCTGGCGTAATAGGGCGATTCATGCGAAAACCGTAGGGCCTTCTCGTCCCATGTGGCGAGGTTGCAAAACAGCACGATCGTTTCCCGATCGGCGTCGATCCCCTGCGCCGCCAGGACGGGAACGCACTCGGCCCGGATCTCGGCGCCCGACGGTTTGCCGTAGTGGCTCGCCGGATAGCGACCGCGAACCGTATGCAAAACCGTGGTTCCCTCCGCGTTCAAGGGCAAACTGATCGACCGGCGCCCGAACCCCAGACGCTCCATCTCGTCGCCGTAGAACGCTTGGACGTGCTTCATGATGCGATCAAGGCGGGCCGGGTAATCCGCCGGCAACTCGCGGTCCGCGGGCGTCCAGCAGACCAGATGCAGAACCCGCTCCCCGGGCTCCGGGTTCTCCGCCCGCCAAGCGTCCAGCAGGCGGGTCGCCGCGACGGCCTGCTGTGCGTCGGTCTGAACCGTCTGCGAGAGCGTGGGCTGCGCCACGTACGACAGCAGCAGGACTGCGGGGAGAGCGGTTCGCAAGGCGATCACAGAGACGGCGTGGCTGGGAGACTGTGGGACGAACGCAGCGTGCGAGGCGACCGGAGGATATCGAACCGCCGCCGCGCACGCTGACCGCGGGTCCAAGCCGTCACGGGAACCGCGGTGGGCACGGGGGGGGCGTATCGTTTACAGATCGTCGCCCTCCGACCGCAAACCTGCCGCCCCGCCGCCGATGTTCCCCCTCTCCAACCTGCTCCGCCGGTTCGTTCAAGAGGGCACGTTGACGGTGTACGACGCCGCCGGCGGGAAGCACGTCTTCGGCGGCGTCGCCCCGGGGCCGCGCGTCGCGTTTCAATTGCACGACCCGAAGCTGTATCGCACGCTGTTCCTCAAGCCGGACCCCGGTTTGGGCGAAGCCTATATGAACGGCGGGCTGACGTTCGGCGGCCCGGACGGCGGCCCCGGGCCGAACGGCGAAGCCGCCGGCGCCGACGGGCTCCGGGACTTTCTGCGGCTGTTCAACGTGAACCGCTTCGCCTTCGTGGATCACCCGCTGCAAAAAACGCTCAAGCGATTCTCCAAAGCGCTGAAGAAGATTCGCCAATACAACCCGGTCGGCAAGGCGCAGCAAAACGTCGCCCACCACTACGATCTGTCGCGGGACCTCTACGAACTGTTCCTCGACGAGGACCTGCAATATAGCTGCGCCCTATTCGCCCACGAGGGGCAATCGTTGGAGGACGCCCAGCGGAACAAGAAACGGCACCTCGCCGCGAAGCTGCATCTCGCTCCGGGCCAGCGGGTGCTGGACATCGGCTGCGGATGGGGCGGGTTGGCGCTGTATCTGGCGCAGGAACATGGGGTGCGCGTGACCGGCGTGACGTTGTCGGTCGAGCAGCACCGCGTGGCCTGCGAACGGGCGGAGAAACTCGGCCTGTCCGACCGCGTGGAGTTTTTATTGAAGGACTACCGCGAACTCGACGGCCCGTTCGACCGGATCGTGTCCGTGGGGATGTTCGAACACGTCGGCGTCGGACATTATGAAGAGTTCTTCGCCAAGGTGAAGGCCCTGATGACGCCCGACGGGGCCGCGGTGGTGCATTCGATCGGTCGGTGCACCCCGCCCAGCAGCACCGGCCCGTGGCTGCGAAAGTATATCTTCCCGGGGGGCTATTCGCCGTCGCTCTCGGAGGTGTTCGCCCATACGGAGCAGGCCCGGTTGTGGGTGACGGACGTGGAGGTGTTGCGGCTCCATTATGCAAACACGCTGCGGGAGTGGGCCGTGCGGTTCGCCGCGAACCGGGAGGCCGTCGTCCGACTCTACGACGAGCGATTCTGCCGGATGTGGGAGTTTTATCTCGCCTGCTGCGAAATGGCCTTCGCCGAGGGCAACGCGATGGTGTTCCAAATGCAATTGACCCGCGATCGGGCGGCGTTGCCGCTGACCCGCGATTATCTCTACGACGGCGCCCCCGAGGCGACCGCGTCCGAGCCGGTGCGCTTGGCTGCATGAGGCCGAGGAACGACCGAACCGGAACGACCGAACCGGAACGACCGAACCGGAACGACCGAACCGGGGCGGGTGAATCAGGGCGGGTGAATCAGGGCGGGTGAATCGGGGCGGGGCCGGCGGTAAGGTGGTGCGTCGACCCGTTCCGATCCCACGTTCGCCGCTCCGCACTCATGACGTTCCAGCGCCTCGCCCTATCCGCCGGCCTCGCCGCGCTGTTGTTCACGCCCCCCGCGTCCGGCGCGGAGCCGGCGGCGCCGGTCGCGGACGACGCCGAACAGATCGGCCAATGGATCGCCGTGGGATACGGCGGTCGCCGGATGGTCTCCGCGGACGGTCAGAATTGGGAGATCACGGAGGAGTGGGCGGTCGACGGCAAGGACGATTCCAACAACCTGATGGGCGTCGCCCGGGGGCAGGGAAAATATGTGGTCGTCGGCGGGGGCGGGTGGTCGCGGGATACGCAGGCGGGGCATATCTTGGTCTCGGAGGACGGCCGGACTTGGCGTGAGGTGCACAAAGCCGCGAATCGGGTGAATCCGGTCGTCTACGGCCCCGACGCCGGCCCGGGGGCCGACGGACGGTTCGTCGCCGGCGGGCCCAACCGCACGCTGCTGTACTCGGACGACGGGGACACCTGGAAAGCCGGCGCGGCGGTCGAGGCGGACGGCTTCCCCAGTTGGGCGATGTGGTTCCGTCACGGCGCCTACGGCAACGGCACGTTCGTCTTCATGGGCGAAGCCGGCAAGAAAAAAGAGTTATATTGGTGCCTCGTCACCAAGGACGGCGCCGCGGCCCGTCTCCGCACGGACCTGCCGCATCTCAAGGGGGCGGCGTTCGGGGCGGGGCGGTTCGTGGCGGTCGGCCCCGGCGTCGTCGCCACCTCCCGCGACGGCTGGGAATGGACGAGCCAGCCGCGGCCGGAGGACGATCAATTGAAATGGATCGTCTGGACCGGCGAAACGTTCTTGATGGGCGGCGGCAAACAGGCCTATACATCCAAAGACGGCCTGGAGTGGACGCCGAGCCCGATCAAACCCCGCGGCAACCTCGTGTGGAGCGACGGCGAGCGGTTCATCTCCACCGGCTGGCCCGGCAAGATGTTTTACTCCGCCGACGGGGTAAAGTGGACGCAGGCCCCGGCGACGACGCCGAACGGCATCAACAAAGTGATCGCCGCCCCGGCGCCGGCGCCGTGAAGCGGCCGGACCGTTCCCCGACGGACCGACCGCGTCGCGTCCGCCGCCGCCCGCGTGTTGATCATAATCTGATTATAGGAGTGTGACCCGACGACCGGGGTTCCCGCGGGGAGCCCCGGTCGTTCTTCGCTGCGTTCTCTCGGGTTCGCCTATAGACCGCTCATGTGATCGCCCGCTCACAGCGATCTCGCCGCCGGCTTCGGCTATGACGCCGGGGGTCGGGAAACCAGCCGCACCTTCGGCAACGGCCTCGTCACCACCACCAGCTACGTCCCCGACGAGAACCTGCTGCAGAGTCTGGCGACGCCGGGCGTCGGCACGTACGCTTATGCCTACGACGTGAACAAGAACCGCACCGCGGAGACGATCACGGGGGTCATGAGCGACTACGGCTACGACACCGGCCCCGCCGGCTACGACGCCGAGGATCGGCTGGTGAACTGGGAACGCTCCGACGGTCAGCAGGACCAGGACTGGCTGCTGACGGCGGTCGGCGACTGGGACCAGTTCACCCAGGAGACCACCACCCAGAGCCGCACGCACAACGCCGTGCACGAGCTGACGGCGATCGACGGGCAGGCCCTGACGTACGACCCGAAGGGCAACCTGACGGCCGACCACCTCGGCCGCAGTTTTCAATGGGACCAGGACAACATGCTCCAGAGCTGCACCGTCGCCGCGACGGCGACGGTGGGGCAGGAGGGCACGCACGGCTACGCTTACGACGCGATCGGCCGGCGGGTCAGCAAGACGGTGGACGAGGGCGGCGGGACGTTCAGCACGACGGTGTTCAGCGAGCTGACCCTGCCGATCCCGCCGCTGGGCACCGTCGGCGGGCAGACGCTGTGCGAGTACGCCGCCGGGGCCTCGTCAACTCAACCGGAGCGGAGCTACGCCTTCGCAAGCTACTGCGACGAACCGCTCTTCGCAGATGACGGCACGTTGAAGCACTTCTACCACCGCGACGGGCGGTACTCCGTCGTCGCCCTGACCGATGCGGCGGGGGCCGCCGCCGAGCGGTACGGGTACGACGCCTACGGCGAGCGGCTCGTTGTTGACGCCGCCGGGGCGGCGCTCGCCGCCTCCGCGGTCGGGAACGGCTGGGGATTCACCGGCCGGCGGCACGACAGCGCGACCCGGCTGCAGTACTTCCGGGCCAGACACTACGGTGCGGATCTGGGGAGATTCACCGCTCGTGATGAGGCGAGCAAGCTGCTGATAAACATCAGCCTCTATGATTATGCAGATCAGGGCGTTCTAAGCGAGACGGATCCGTCCGGCCTAACCTCTTGGACCGGTACGGTAAATAGGGTTTGCGCAAGAATAAAGAGGCGGCTTGGCAAGAAGGCAAGACCCGGCTTCAGGGCAACATGCCCGGAGAAGTACCGCCAAGAGATATTTGATGAGTGGTACGAGACGGACAAGGAACTTGGCGATTGGTGGGACGCGAACAACCATGACCTCCCATCGTGCCCAAAGGTGCTGGCATGGGCGAAGGGCCAGGATGAATGGACAAATCCAGACCCTGCCGTATGGTTGCAGCCGACTGAAATTAGTATGTTTAGTGTGGGCGGGCATCCGGGTGGAAAGTACGAGATGCGGTCGCTCCCCGCTAAGCCGCATTGTTCCGGAAGCCAGTGCATCTACGATCAGTGCGGAATCCTGATCACAGAGGCCCCCGGAGCTGGGACCTCAGATCTACAGAGTCCAGATCCATTCGTTCTCGGAACATTAATCACTGGTGGGCGCAGCGACGTAGATGTTATGCCCTTCTGGGAGGCGGCTAAACTTGATGGGTGCAGAGAAGGGTTTAACGGCTTTTACAGAATCTCAAAAGAAGAAAGGCTGTCCAGGAAAGAACATGAAGAATTACTTCGAGAGGAGACCCCCCCTATGATCCCCTTCGGCGTGATCTTCTCGGGGCTACAATTGGTCATGGCCGCCACCTCGGCCATCGATATGCAGCCAAAGTATGTTGCCTGGTGCGTGCTGGAGCCGTCGCTGGGTCAGGAGGTGGTAGTTGATGCGGATGTAGACCGAGAGCTCACGATTTACGGTCATATCATGAAGGCGGCGACTGTGAGGCGGAACCGATCTCCGGTGCTTGTGGCCACGACTGAAGCACCATACCCGGTTACCATCATGGCCGCCCTTCCGGCTGCTCGAAGCTATCAAATCCAGATACACACCGCTTCAGCGGTCGGAATGCCCCCAGAGAAAAAGAAAGGAAAGTTCAAGCCTCGCCGAACGCCACTGCCGCCAAATGACGAATCAAATGAAGTTCGATACGTCCCTCTTGGGCGCCTGCTCGTGTCGACGTTAACGCCAAAGGAGTTGGAGATCGAGGTCAGTGGCTTGGTGCGTGGGCCCGATGGGAAGAAGAAGAACTTCTCCCGCCGAATCAAAATTCCCATTCTGTTCGATTTCGGCTGTGCCCAGATCCCTGCTGTGTAAGAGGTTGTGTGAGAAGGCTGGAGGCTCCGGTTTGATGCCGGTATGTTCGGTCGAATGACGGACCGACTCGGCGGGTGGCACTGGTGAGGTTCCGGCCTCGCCTTGCCGCCCGTCGGGCACCGCCGGCTCCGCCAGTGCGAGCGGGCGGGTGGCCGGGGTGACCCGATCGCCCGCTGACCGAGAACCGTGGGTGGCCGGGGGCGGCCCGCCGGCGGCGTGGGGCGCCCGGTCCGCGTCGCCGGGCCGCCCCCGGAACCGGCGACTCGGCACCACGGCGACCCTTATCACGACCTGACGACCGGGGCTCCCGTGGGGAGCCCCGGTCGGTTTGGGTTTGTCTTCGTCACAGCTTTAAATAGGAACATGCGGGCGGTGTCGCCGGCGGGGGCGCGTTGCGTTTCCGCACTCGTGAACAGGGAGTCCCGTGAAGCTTTTCTGGTACGCCGAGCGAAACTTCGGCGACGTGCTCAATCCGCTCCTCTTCCAATCGCTGGGGGCGCCCGGCGATCCTGCGGTCGAACGTTCTCGGGACTGCGCGGCGGCGGACGCCGTAGGGCTCGGCAGCATCCTCGGCATGACGCCGCCGCCGTTCGCCGAGCCGCCGCCGTTCGCCGAGCCGCCGCCGTTGAGCCTTGGCATGATAAGATCGGTCTGCCGAACCCGCGGTCGCGGTCGCGGCGTTCCGCCGTCTCGCTCTTTAATGCAGGCTTCCACTCCTCCCGCATTCGCGTGCGTTAATGTTCAAAGGACCGTTCCGGGAGCGAGACCGCGACACTGCGAATCCGTGCGGCGGATCGCTCCCGCCCCGTTCCCCCCGAACCGATCGGGCGTGATGCAACTCCCGCGTTCGCCGCCGCCGAGCCGGTCGACAGTGCGATTCGCAACCATGAACTTGCCTTCCGGATACCGTCCGCCGTCCCGGACCTGAGCGATCTGTCCGGCGAGACTCGCGAAACGCACGCCCTGTACGGCACGGACGCGCGGTACGCCCCGACCCGCACCTACGCCGCACAGCGCCTGCTGGCCCGCCGGCTGGTGGAGCGGGGCGTGCGATTCGTCGAACTAGAGCGGGCCGCCCTGATCTGTAGCGGCGGCATCCCTGCCGCCGTCCGGGAGCGCAGCGAGCGGGGGCCGTCGGGAATAGCCGCGTCGAGAGTCGGCGGCTGGAAGCCGCCGCTACGGCTCTTCGCGGCTCGCTCTAACCTGCGGCAGCGTCGGCGGGGATGGCTGGGACCAGCACAACGGCCTCCGCAAGCGCCATGCGGACAACGCCCGGGCCGTCGATCAGCCGATCGCCGGCCTGCTGACGGACCTGAAACGCCGCGGTCTGTTGGACGAAACGCTGGTCGTCTGGGCAGGCGAGTTCGGTCGCACGCCGTTCGCGCAGGGGAAGGGCGGTCGCGACCACAAACCGCAGGGGTTCAGCGTCTGGCTGGCCGGCGGCGGGGTGCGGGGCGGCGTCGTCCACGGGGCGACCGACGAGTTCGGCCTCCGAGCCGTCGCGAACCGCGTCGAGATCCACGATCTGCACGCTACGATGTTGCATCTGCCGGGCGTCGATCACGAACGCACCGTGTTTCGCACCGGCGGTCGCGACATGCGCCTGACCGATGTGAAGGGGCGTCTGATCCGCTCGATTTTCCCGTCCGCCTGAGGGGGGCCGCCCGCCCGTCGTCCGCTTCATTCATGATGCGGACCGTCGGAGAGTTCGTCCGGGGTGTTGTAGGAGGGGCGCCGCGGCCAGTCCGGCGGCAGGGGGAGGGCCGTGGTGTGCATTGCGTCGTCGCTCAGGTGGGCTTGGAACGAGGCGCTGGCGGACGGCGTCGACAGGCGGCGCCGGACGAGGGGCAGGCCGTTCGTGTGGAAGAGCCCCGGGAACGGCTCCCATCGCTCGGCCCGAAAAGCGGTGGCGAGTGAGGCGATCTCCGGACTCCTGTCTGGCTCCGCATCGCCAAGCGAAACCGCCGCCCGCAGGCGATCGAGCCAACCGGCGCGCACGTCGAACAGATCGCAGCAGACCAGCAGCGCCCACCCGTTCCCCGCTTCGGCTGGCAGACGTGCGGCGTCCGTCAGCGCCGCCTCCAACCCGGCGAGCGGGCCCCGGTCCGGCCGCACGTCAGCGATCGTTCGCACCCCCAACCGGTCAAACCGGCCAGCCTCCGCCGCCACCGCCGTGACCGGGCCGCACCCCGCGTCCGCCAGTCGTCCGGCCAGCCAAGCCACCGCCGGCACGCCGTCCCGCAGGACGAGCGCCTTGTCCGACCCGAACCGCCGGCTGCGACCCCCAGCCAAGATGTACGCCGGGATCGCGACGGAGGGCGGCGTCACTCCTCTTCCCCAGACGTTTCTTCCCCGGACAGTTCTTCCCCGGGCGCTCCGTCCGGCCGGGTCTGTCCGCCGTCCGCCGCCCGGTCGGCGCGGTCGCGGGCGAACTGCACCTGGGCCCAGCTCCACGCGGCGACGGCGGCGGGGAACCCCCGGGTGTTCACGCCCAGCAGGATCGCCTGCTCGATCTCCGCCTCCGTGGCCCCCGCCGCCGTCGCCCGACGGACGTGGCTCCGCAACGCGGACTCTAATCCCGCCCCCAGCGAGATCCCGATCTTCACCAGGAACCGCGTTTTCGCATCCAGCGGGCCGGCGTCGTCCACGGCCCGGGCCATCCGCTCGTGCTGGGCGGCGACCTCCGGAAACTTGCCGGCGAACGCCCGATAGGTGCCCGGCAACCGTTTCCCCTCCGGCCGAGGGCCGGGAGGCGGATCGTCGGGGGCGGACGGGGCGTCGTTCATGGGTCCGAAGCGCGGGGCGATTAAAGTCTCGGGGCGGCGGGGGAACGGGCGCCGCGGGGATCAATACACGTCCCGACAGTACCGCTTGCTCCGCTTGAGGTCTTTCACGAACGCTTTGGCGGCCGCCTCGCCGCCGGCCCGGTCCGCGACGATCGCGTGCAACGCCCGGTCCACGTCCACCGCCATCCGCTTCGCGTCCCCGCAAACATAAAGGTACGCCCCCTCGGACAGCCACCGATAGAGTTCGTCCCCGGCCTCCAACATCCGGTTTTGAACGTATACTTTGGCTTCTTGATCCCGACTGAAGGCGGTGTCCAGCCGATGCAGCACGCCGGCGCCGCGCAGGCGGTCGAGTTCGTCCTGATATAAGAAATCCGTGTCGGCTCGTTGAGCGCCGAAGAACAGCCAGTTGCGGCCGGGGCTCTCGGTCGCGGCTCGCTCTTCTAGGAAGGCTCGAAACGGGGCGATGCCGGTGCCCGGGCCGATCATAATGGCCGGCGCCGCGGGGTCCGGCGGCACGGTGAAGCCGTGCGAGCGTTGCACGAACACCCGCACCGTCTCCCCGACCCGCAGCCGATCCGCCAGCATCGTCGATGCCACCCCCTTACGCTTCCGCGACCCAGCCGACCACGCCACCCGCCCGACCGTCAGGTGCACCTGATCCGGGTGGGCCTTGAGCGAACTGCTGATCGAATACAGCCGAGCCTGGAGCGGCGACAACGCCGCGACCGCCGCCGCGGCGTCCACGGTCGCAGAGGGCGCCGCCCTCAGCACATCTAAAACGTCCCACCCGTCAATCGTGTCTTCGTCGGCGAGGGCCGCTTGGAGTCGCTCCGCCTCCGCCGGCTCGGTGCAGCCGGCCGAGAGCAATTCCAATAGCTCGTCCGTCACTTCGGTCAGGCAGCAGCGCTCAATTAACGCCTGCCGCAGCGGGCAGGGGGCGCCGATCGGCGGGGCGACCTCGACCGTCGGATCGGCGCCCAGCGCCGCGAGCGTTTCATCCACCAATTCGCTGCAATTGGTGGGCAACAAACCGAGCGAATCCCCCACCTCGTAGGTGATTCCGCTGCCGGACAAGTCGATCTCGACGTGCGAGGTGTACTTCGAAGATCCCTCGCCGTTCAGATTGCGAACCGTCAATAGCGTCGCTGGAAACGGGTTGTCGCGGTTCCAAGTCGTTCCCGCGTCGGCTGGACCGACCGCAGGGGGCGCTGCGGCGTGATGAGAAGCGGGGGCCTCCCCGGCGATTAACTGCTTGAGCTTCCTGGACGTTTCTTTCCCGCCGGGCGTGCATTTTTTCAAGCTCTTTTCGGAGCCGTCCGCGATCGCCTCGGCGTAGGTTTGGCACAGGTAGCCGCAACTCCCGCAGTCGAGCTGCGCCATCGCCGCCATGAGCTTGCGCTTCAGCGGCGCCGACTCCGCGAGTTCCATCCGCTCCTCCATGGGAAGCGAATCGTCGTGCCAAGGGAAGTCGTCCTCCTCCTCGTCCACGTCCGCGGTCGCCCCCGCCGGTTCCGCGAGCAATTCCGCGGCGTTCGGCGCCGCCCCGTCCGCCGCGGCGCCGACCTGTTGAAGGCCGACCCAACCGGCCAGAAATCCATTGAGCCACGCCCGCTGATCGGCGTCAAAAGGGGCCGTCTCCGGGATCAGCGAGTACGGGATATTCTGAATCTTGGACATTGGAGAGGCGTCGTGCGGGCGATGGGCGGGGAGGCCGAACGTCAAACGGCGGCGGCGTAGCCGGATGCGGCGATGAGGTCCGCGTCGGAACGGCGGGCGGCGAAGGCGGCGAAACTTTCGGCGCCGTCCCGCTCCGCGACATAGAACTCCAGCAGGCGATGGACCAGCGGCGGGATCTGATCGAAGGCCACTTCGCGGAACAGGCTGCGGGCGACGGCCTGCCGGTCCGCGTACCCGCCGCCGACGACCATCTCGTAGCCTTCCACCATGTCCTCGCCCCGCTCCACCTTTGTGCCGCGGAAGCCGATGTCGCCGATATAGTGCTGGGCGCAGCTGTTCGGGCAGCCGGTGAAATGAATATTGATGGGCACGTCCAGGTCGATCCGCTCGTCCAGGTACGCGGCTAATTGCATCGCCTGTCCCTTGGTGTCCGCGGCGGCGAATTTACACCCGGCGTTTCCCGTGCAGGCGACCAGCCCGCTGCGGACCGAACTGGCCCGCCAATCCAGTCCCGTCGCCTCAATTGCTAGAGGGCCTCGGCGAGCTCGTCGTCCGAAATGTCGGGGATCAAAAGGTTCTGCCAAACCGTGAGGCGGACGGCGCCGGATCCCAACCGATCGGCGACGTCCGCGAGCCCGCGGACCTGCGCCGCCGTCATTCGGCCGACCGGCAGCACGACGCCGACCCAATTCATTCCCGCCTGCTTTTGCGGGTGCACGCCGACGTGCGCCCACCGGTCCGGCGGCGCCGGCGGAGTGAAGGCGTCTTCGCTCGCCCGGCGGAGCGGTCGGCCCATCTCCGCCTCCACGGCTTCCAAAAACTTCGTGAACCCCCATTCGTCCAGCACGTATTTAAGGCGGGCCTTCTTTCGATCCGTGCGATCGCCGTGGGCGATAAAGACCCGCAGGATCGCATCCGCGACCGGCACGCACTCCTCCGGCGTGAGCAGCACGCCTGTCCCGCGGGCAAAGTCTTTGTGACCGGTGATGCCTCCGAGAGTCAGTCGATAATAGATCCCGGCCGGGCGCTTTTCGCCCGCTTGTTCTGGAGACACCTTGACGGCTTGAAAGCCGACGTCGTTGGTGTCTTCCAGCGTGGCGACGCGACCGCCGCCGTCAAAGCTGATGTTAAACTTCCGCGGCAGGCCGTACAGGTCCCGGTGATTCACGATGTGGTAGTGCATCCGTTTCGCGATCGGGAGCGTCTCGATCAGCTCCTGCGGGTCGACCCCGCTGGTCGCCGCGGCGGTCACGTTGCGGACGTTGTCTCCGCCGGAGCCCCGCGGGAGGATGCCCAGCTCGTTCAACGTTTCCAGCAGCGCCGGCCCGTCGCTGGCAGGGATCTCCCGGATCTGGAGGTTCCCACGCGTCGTGCAGTCCAGATACCCACCGCCGGACCGCTCGCAGAGATCGGCTAATCCCCGGAACTGCCAGGCGTTGAGGTGCCCGCCCGGGATTCGCAGGCGGCACATGAACGAATCCTGGTTCGGGGCGACGTAGAACAGCCCCTGGAACTTATAGAGGAACACGTCGGTTCCCTGCGGATACTCGTCGGCCGCGGCGGCGGTCGTCATCTGCGTCCACATCCCGAAGGGGTCCTTCTCCCGCTTCGCGGCCTCTTCCTTGGAGAGTTTTCCGCCGGCCTCGATTGTGCGATGTTGAGCTTCGGCGTGGACCGGCGTGAGCGCCGTCGGGACGTTCGCCGCAGCGTCCGCAATCGCCCCCGCCGGGCCGACCTGCACGACGCTCCCGGCCGGGCCGGCCGGGCCGGCCGGGGCGGCCGGGGCGGCCGGGGCGGCGGCGCTGTCGGTCAGCACCGGCAGACCTCGCACCTTGCGGGCGACGTCCGCCCCCAACGCGAAGCCTTGCAGATAAGACTGCTGGTCGGAATCGAAGCCGCCGTCGGCCATGGATGATGCGGGGGCCATGGATGATGCGGGGGAGTGCGGAACTGAAAGAAGAAAATGCGGCCGACGAGATCCGTCCCGCCGGCCGCCGGGGCGTCAGGCCGCGGCGGGAACCAGCCCGCCGGCGTCGGCGGCCCGTTCTCCACGGGCGATTTCGAATTCCTTCTTCGCTGCGGTTTCGGCCTCGGGGGCGAACCGGACCAGGAAGGCCATAAACGACACGCCCGTCACCACCCCGCCCAGAATGAGCAGGGCCTGCGGCGTGTCGAGCTCTTTGAATAAGAAGCCGGCGGCGACGGCCCCGGCGTTGCCGCCGGCGCCCACGATCCCCGCCACCGAACCCAGCGCCCGCTTATTCACAAACGGGACCACGGAGAACGTGGCCCCTTCGCTCATCTGGGTGAACAGGCTGAACAATATCATGGCGGGGATCGCCAGCGTGAGGACCGTCATCTGGGAAAACAGCATCAACGCCAATCCCTCGCACAGCAGGGCGGCGAACAGCCAACGCACCCGCCCCCGCAACCCCGATTTTCCGCCGAACACGTCGCCGAAATACCCGCCCAAACTGCGGGCGAAAAGGTTCATCAATCCGAAGCAGGCCGCGGCCAGTCCGGCGGTCGCGAGGCCCATCTCGAAGTACTCCGCGAAGTAAAGCGCCGCCACGTTATTAATCGTCAATTCGACGCCGAAGCAAGCGCCGTAGATGACGAACAGCGCCCAGACCCGCGGGTCGCGGCAGGCTTCGAGGAACGTGCCCTTCGTGCTGCTGGCCGGCGGGAGTTTCCCCTCGGCCCGCAACTGTTTGAGGTTTCCCTCCGGCGTGTCCTGGGTGAGTCGATAATAGGCGATCCCCGTGAGAAAGCAGACGGCGCCGGCGGCGATCATCGACGCCCGCCAACCCCAGAAGGAACTCAGTCCCCACCGTGCCCACGAACAGGGCGAACACCGCCGGCATCGCCATCTGCGTGACGCCGCCGCCCAAGTTCCCCCAGCCGGCGGTCGTGGCGTTGGCGGTGCCCACCACATTGGGGGCGAACATCATGCTGGTATGATATTGCGTAATTACGAAGCTCGCCCCGATCGCTCCGATGGCGATGCGGAAAATCAGGAACGTCTCGTAGTTCTGCGCAAATCCGAGCCCCATCACCGGCAGCGACCCCAGGATCAGCAGGCCGGTATACGCCAGCCGCGGGCCGATCCGGTCGCACAGCCAGCCGATAAACAGCCGCACAAACACGGTCGCCGCGACGGAGCCGATCACCGTCCAACCGATCTGCTCCTTGGTCAGCCCCATTTCGTCCCGCACCACGCTCATCAGCGGGGCGATGCCGAACCAGGCGAAAAAGCACAGGAAAAATGCGAACCAGCTCATATGAAACGCCCGCATCTGCGGCGTTCTAAAGTTAAACAGGTCGATCTTCGTCGCCTTGCCAGGCGGCGACAGGGCGGCGGGAAGCGGGCGACCGGCGGCAGTATCGGACACGGGAGAAGGTCTCGGGAGGGAACTCAGGGAGTGAAGCGACGAGCGAGCGGCTCAGGAGGGTTTGCAGTTGGGTTTGCAGGTGGGTGCGACGGAAAACGTGCGAGCGGCGGGCCGAACGCGCCCCCGGCCGCCGACGGGCAACGCGCCCGCCGCCGGTCGCGCCCGGCAGGAGGCGGCCGGGGGAGCTTCCGGGGACCTTGAACGGCGTCGCGCGGCGTTTAGCCGACGTCCGGGAGAACGCGGACGGCGCACGCTTTATAAGCGGGCTGTCGGGAGTACGGGTCGAACCGGTCGTCCGTGAGCTGGTTCGTCTGGACGTAGTGCATCGGCATAAATACGCATCCCTCGGGCACGCCGCCGGTGACGAAGGCTTTGGCGACGACGCCGCCGCGTTGGCTTTCCACCCGGACCAATTGATCCGGACGGACCTTCAGCCTGCGGGCGTCGACGGAGTTCAGTTCGACGTAGACGTCGGACAGATAGAGTTTTCGCAGCACCGCGCTTTTGGCGGTGCGGGTTTGGGTGTGCCATTGGCTGGCGCTGCCGCGACCGGTCAACAGGGTGAGCGGGTATTTCCCGCCGGCGGGCTCCGGCAGCGGGACGGGCTCCTCGAACAGGAATCTCGCTTTGCCGTCCGGGTGATGGAAGCGGCCGTCGGCGAATAGCCGGCGCTCCTGTTCCGGATCCGGCGTCCTCCCGTTAACGGAGTCGACCGCCGGGTGCGGCCACTGCACGCCGCCGGCTTCGTCCAAATGGGGATAGTCCCGGATCCCGCTGAAATCGCAGGGCGTGCCGGCGGACAAGTCTTTGAGAAAGCTGAACGCCGCCTCCGGGTCGGTCCAATCTTTCACGACCTCTCCGCAGCCCCAACGATCAGCGAGGGCTCGGAAGATATTAAAGTCGCTTAGCGCCCGCCCCGGCGCCCGGCGAACCTTTTTGAGGAGCCCGATCCGACGTTCGGAATTGATAAATGTGCCCTCCTTCTCCCCCCACCCGGCGGCCGGCAGCGTGAGATCGGCCTTCAGGGCCGTCTCCGTGCTGTGATACATATCCTGCACCACGAGATAATCCAGCCGGGAGAGGATGTCGTCCAGTTGATTGCGATTGATCCAGGAGTGCGCCGGGTTTGTGGCGATCACCCACAGCCCACGGATCTTTCCCTTCAAGATGCCCTGGACGATCTCAGGATATGCGAGGCTGTCGACCTGCGGAATCCGGGTCGGGTCGATCTTCAGAACTTCCGCGACCGCGGCTCGATCGGCGGGGTTTTTGAAGTCGCGGCCGCCTAGCAGGCCGGTGGTGTTGCTGAACAGTCGCGATCCCATCGCGTTGCACTGGCCGGTAATGGAGTTCGCCCCGGTTCCCGGTTTGCCGATCTGGCCGGTTAACAATTGGAAGTTGATAATCGCCTGGGCGGTGCGCGTCCCTTGGTGGCTCTGGTTCACCCCCATCGTCCACCAGACGGAGACCCGCTCCCGGGCGCGGATCCGCAGGGCGGCGTCGCGGATCAGATCCGTCGACAGCCCCGTATCCGCGGCGACGCGGTTGAGCGTGAACGCCTCCACGAACGTCGCGTATTCCTCGAACCCGGCGGTATGATCGGCGACGAACTCCCGATCGACCCAGCCGTTCTGGATGAAGTAGTTCGCCAGCCCGTAGAAGAACGATTGATCGCTTTTGGGCTTGGCGGGCAGATGGAGCGTGGCGTTCATCGCGGTCTCCGTGGCCCGCGGGTCGAGCACGAGGATCTCCGGCGACCGCCTGTTGCGCATCACCCGCTCCCACATGATCGGGTGGGCGAGGCAGGGGTTCGCCCCGACGAAGATCAGGCAGTCGCTTTCTTCAAAGTCTTGATACGTGTAGGGCGGGGCGTCGAACCCGAAGCTTTGTTTATAAGCGACCACCGCGGTCGCCATGCACTGCCGGGTGTTGCCGTCGCCGTGCAACAGGCCCATGCCGAACTTCGCGACGGAGCCCAGCAGCGCCATCTCCTCGGTGGGGATCTGGCCGGTCGACAGGAACGCGACGGACTCCGGCCCGTGCTCTTTTTGAATGGCTTTGAACCGGTTGCAGAACTCGTCCAACGCCTTGTCCCAGGTGACGGGGCGTCGTTTGCCGTGCTCGTCTTTGAGCAGCGGGTCGACGGCCCGGTCCGGGGCGTCGAGGACCTCCAACGCCTCCCACCCCTTCGGGCAGGCCATGCCGAGGTTCACCGGATATTCCGTCGTCGGAGTGAGGCCGACGGCCTCGGCCCCGCCCTCGGGCTTCTCTTTAAGATGCACGTTCAAACCGCACCCGGTGGAACAATACCCGCAGACCGCGGTGGTGGTGCGATCGGGCGCGGCGGCGATCGGCAATTGCCCCAATCCAAACCGGCCGGGCTCGCGGAGCAGTTCCCGCGTGAGCCGGCCGTTCTCCCGTTTAAGCACGCCGGTCGCTTTCGCGACCAGGCCTGTGCCGGTCGGCGTGAGGTCCTCCAGGACGTGCCCCGGCTTGAGGCGATCTTGAAACGGATTGGTCGACGAGCCGCTCATACGGTCATTCCCCCGGGCATTTTCTGGCGAACGACGGCGGCGAAGAACAGGAACCGCTCTGCCAATTCTCCGCCCGATGTGAGGACGAAGACGGCGGCGGTCGCGGCGAGGGCGCCGGGGGCCGCGGCGGGCGGATCGGCGGCGGCGATCAGCAGCGGAAGGACCACGCCGCCCAACAAACCCAGGCCAAACCGCACGAGCGTGGGCCCGCGGAGGGCGGCGGTCATCAGCGCCGCCGTCCGCCGCATCGCGGTGAATTGCAGGTCCCGCAGGTGTTGAAACGTCGCTGCTTCATAAAGCAGCTTCATCCCCGCTGCGACCGCCAATGCAATCGCCAGCGGGCGGGTGAGATTCGCCGCGTCGGTCGCCGCCACGGCACCGAAACGGGAGGTGAGGAAGGCGGAGAGCGTGCCGGTCAACAACGTGGCGGCGATCCCCAGCAGGACGGTCGTGCCGAGGAATCGCAGCGTGGTGCGGGGGCCGTTCCAGAACTCCCGGCGAACGACCACATAAATCATCGTGCTGCACGCCACGCCCAGCAGGCCGGCGCCGACCACCGCCCCGCCCAGCGCCCGGGGGAGCCAGTCGGACTGCTCATAGAACTCCGGCCGCAGCCAGGTCAGCCCGGCGTAGAGCATCGCCAGCGGGGCAAACAGGCCGAACGCGACGATCTCTCGGGAAAGCCAACTGTGCCGCAGCCCCAGCGCCGCCCGGAACGCCAGGTGCGGCCGTCCCAGGTGCATCGTGCTCGCCCCCAGAGCCAACAGGCCCCAGCCCAGCGAGAAAATCGCGTGCACCGGGTCCGGCAGCGTCCGTCCGGGAACCCCGTCGACGCCGGCTGCCCCGCCGACGCCCTCGCGGAGCAGCGCTTCAACCAGAAACGCCCCCACCGATAACTGCGTGAGCGTCAGCATAATCGCCAGCGGCCAGTGGGCGTGCTCCCGACGGACGGCGTAATAGTCGGCCGGCAACAGGTTGCGGGGCAGAACCCGCTCCGTTTTATAGACGGTGGTGGGCAGCGTGTAGTCCGGGTCCGGGGCGCCGGGAAGGAACGCGTCCGCCTCCGCGTGTTCGACGACGGACGCCTGGTCGACGGTGCGAATCGCAATCGCCTCGTGCGGACAGGCCTGCACGCAGGCGGGGGCCTCGCCCGCGGACAACCGGTCCGAACACATATCGCATTTCCGCACGATCCCCTTGCCGGCATGATATTTCGGCACGTCGTACGGGCAGGCCAGCGTGCAGTACTGGCAGCCGAAGCACTGGTCGTCCAGGTGCCGGACGATTCCGGTGACCGGGTCTTTTTCGTAAGCGTTGGTCGGGCAGGCGCTCATGCACGCCGGCTGCAAACAGTGGTGACAGGCCGTCGTCACGTGTTGCAACGTGGCTCCCGGTCCATTGGGGGACTGGCCGCCGCCGTGCAGCAGACCCACTTCCCGCCACGCCTCGCCGTCGTCCAATCCGTTTAAACTGTGGCAGGCCGTCACGCAGGCTTTGCACCCGCTGCACCGATCCAAGTCCACTTCAAAGGCGTATTGCTGTCCCGGCCCCGGCGGCGAAGCCGGCAATAGCGATTCATAATAGCGACTCTGAGCCGGCTTTGAATCGTGACGAAGCGGGTCTTGGTCTTGATGCCGGGAAAACTTATCGACCGCGGTCAGATCGGCCTGCTCGGCCAGCAGCATCGCGATTAAGTCCACGCCCCGCTCGACCGGAGCGGGGCCGTCCTGCCCCCCGGTCCTTGGCTCGCCAGTCCGCGGCGCCCGGGGGGGCGTCCCGCCGAGCACGGGCAGCGAGGGCAGGGCGGTCGCGGGCATTCGCGGAGCGGTCGGAGACGGGAAGCCGCAGCGAGCGGCCGGTGCGTCTCCTCAAGGCACCCGCCGTGCCGTTGCCCGTTCTCCGCTCAAAAACCCGGCAATTCGCGTGGAGATGTGCCGCCGGCATGCGCCTCTGCGAACGGGGTCTTCGGTTTCGCGAAGCTGCGCTTGTCGATCCGCAACGTACCTTTCGCGTCCTTGGCCGCGTCGCCGGGCGTTATGCGGGCACGACTGCCTCTCCTGCGGGCAGCGGGTTTCTGCCGTGGGGCAGGGTTGTCGACGGGAACCGCCGCCGGCGCCCGCGAGGGGCGCCGGCGGCGGCTGGCGGTCCGACAGATGGCCGGAGGTTCGTGGTCGGGGGACGAGTCCCGGGCGATCTCAGTAGTTATCTCAGTAGTTGAACGTCGTCTGAAAGTAGAAGAACTCGCCGTCGTCCGCCGCTTGGGGGAGGTTGTTCTCCGCGAAGTCGCCGTAGAAGAAGTGGGCGTACCCGGCTTGGAAGTTCAGGTTCTGGGTCGCCTGATAGGTGGCGATCACGTCGATTTCGCTGCCGATGTCCGTGCCGGCTCCCAGCGGACCCAGGGGGACCTGACCGACATTATAGAGCGAGTCGTCCCCGGACGCCTTGCGGAACAGGTGGTACGCGGCGACCACGTTCAGCTTTTTCGTCGGCTGCACGCTGGCTTGCAAGCTATAGTCCAGCAGGTTCTGGCCGTTCAGGTTGTCGATGATCCCCCAGTAGGCGTGGGCCAGCGGATAATAGGTGTAGAAGGTGTTATTCTGGTCGTCGTTCGCGTCGTCGTCGCCGGAGCCGTAGTAGAACAGCCCGGCGATCCGCGGCGTCCAGGTCGCCTGGTTCCAGGTGTGGCCGAGGGTCGCGTTAAAGAACCCGGCGGAGACCCGTTCCCCGTTGTCGCTGCCGAACTGATAGCCGCCCTGCACGTCGTAATCCCAGGTGCGAAGGACTTCTCCCTGGGCGCCGTCGCATCCGCTGTCGCACCCGTTGTCGCACAGCGGGTTCCGGCGGATCGCCTGTTTGCCGGCCACGCGGCTGCCGACGAGGTGCCGTTGACCGTCCGCGAAGCGGACCTGGGCGTCTTCAATGTCCTGGTAGAGATAATAGAAGTCGGCGCTGGCGGCGTCGGACAGATTGCGGTTCAGCCAGGCGCCCCACAGGCGTTTGCGGTCGTCGTCCTCGTCGAAGTTCTGCACGTCCCCGCCGACGCTGCCGGCGGCGAGGTTCACCGGGGTCAGACTAAACAGGTCCAGACGCCAATCGTCGGCCTCGTGGATGTATTTATACCCTTCGAAGTTGCGACGGGTGTTCGCCCAGTCCAGCGGGGAGAGCAGATGTTGGTCGCCGTAAAGAATCTCCTGCCGACCGAGCCGCAACGTGCCCTGCCCGCCGGCGACGTCGTACAGGTTCAAGTCGACGAAGGCGTTTAGCAGGTCCCACCGGTTCTCGTCGATGACGACCTCGGGGATCTCGCTGTTGGCGTTGTAGGCGTTGATCGACTCGACGTAACCGCGGACGTACTCCGTTTTCAGGTCGAGATAGTTGCGATTCCGGAACAGGCTGTAGGTCGTCGCCGTGGCGCCCTGGGGGCGGAGGCGGTTGTCCTCGGAGTGACCGCGATACCGCACCTGACCGCCGGCCGTGAGCGTCGCGCCGGGGGCGATCGGCATCAGCTTGAAGTTCTCGCCGAAGATGTCCGGCGTCTGGCCGACGTAGGCGGAGAAGTCGTTCGTGAAGAACAACGGTTTATACGGCGAGGGCGTCGGGGAGGGCCGGCGCGAGGCCCCGGGGATCCCCTGCTGAATCGCCGGCGGCCCGGGCGTCGTATCGGCAGTCGCGTCGCCCCGGGAGGCGCCCTGCGAGATCCCCCGCGACGGGCCCGCATCCACGGGTGCGGGCGGCGCGGTCTCCGCCGACGGGGCCGGGGCCGGGGCCGGGGGCGGGGCCGTCTGGCCGAATGCGGCGCCGGCCGAGCAGGCGATCCCGAGCACGGGGGCCAGCAGTCGCGCAGCTTGACGGAACCGCGATGCGGTCCGGGGGCGATGGGGGGGCCGTGTCACCGAAAATCCTTTTGCGGCGGGCGGGGGCGCGACTCCGGCCCGGGGGGCGAATCCTTGCTCCGGTGGAATCGGCTGGCCCGCGACGCTCGCTCCGGCCGACCTCTCCCAAGCGGCCCAATCGGTTCGAGTTGAACCCCGGTAGTCGGTACAGCCCGCCCCGCCATGGCGGGCGGCGGGGGCCGTCGGGGTTCGTTCGGCTCTAGGATCGAGTCCGGTTCCGTTCGCCCCCGCCCCCCGCCGCGATGCCCGCCCCGTCGTTCGACAGCCCGGAGGCGGGTCTCGCGGCGGTGCGGCCGCTGCTGACCTGCCTGGGACACGACGCAGATGTGGAAACCGTCTCCCTCGCCCACGCCGCCGGCCGGGCGCTCGCCACGGCGGTGACGCTGGACCGGGACAGCCCCGCGTGCGACCTCGCCGCGATGGACGGGTACGCCGTCCGTCTCGCGGATCTTCAGCCCACTTACTCGGCGCCCGCGTCGCTGCCGGTGTGCGGGACCGCCGCCGCGGGGGCGCCGGCGCCGGCTTGTCCGCCCGGCGCCGCGGTCCGCATCTTCACCGGCGCCCCGCTGCCGGCCGGCAGCGAAGCAGTCGTGAAGCGGGAAGAGGTGACGGAGCAGTCCGGAGGACGGGCGGACAGGATCGTGCTTCCCCCAGGTTTCGGACCGATCGCGGCGGGGGCGAACGTGCGGCGGCGGGGGGAGAACGGACGGGCGGGAGACGAGGCGGTCGCGGCGGGGACGACGGTGACGGCGGCGTCGATCGCGGCCGCGGCGGCCTGCGGGCGGACCGAACTCCGCGTGTGGCGCCGGGTGCGGGTCGCCGTGCTGGCCACCGGCGAAGAGATTCGCGCCCCACCGCGAGCCCCACCGCCAGCCCCACCGAGACCCCCGCCGAACCGCTGCCCCCGTGGCGGATCCGGGATGCGAACGGGCCGGCGGTCGCGGCGCTGCTGCGGGGCCGGGCGTTCCTGGAGGTGTCCGAGCCGGAGGCGGTCGGCGACGATCCGGCCGCCGTCGCCGCCGCCCTCGCCCGGCTGCTTGAGACGCACGATGCGGTGCTGACGACCGGCGGCGTCTCCGCCGGCGACCGGGACGCGGTGCCCGGCGCCGTCGCCGCCGTCGGCGGGCGGATTGCCTTCCACGGGCTGCCGGTTCGCCCCGGCAAACCGGCGTTGGCGGCGGCGGTCGAGGGGAAGCTGACGCTCGGCCTGCCCGGCAACCCGCTGGCGGCGCTGTGCATCGCCCGGCGGTTCGGAATCGAACTGCTCCGCGGCGTGGCGGGATTCCAGCAGCCGGAACCGGTCCTGTTGGCGGACGTCCTCGACCGCGGCGAACCGGCCCGTCCGCCGTATCGGTTCCGGCTCGTGCGGTTTGTGCCGGGGGCGCCCGCGGGGGCGGCGGAGTTGATCGCCGGTCGCGGGTCTGCGGACACCGTGGCCGCCGCGACCTCCGACGGCTTCGTGCAGGTTCCGCCCGGTCGTCGCCCCGCCGGCCCGCTCCCGTTCTGGGGGTGGTGAGGGGGCCTGGTGAGGGCGCGCGGCGCGCTAGCTGCCGAGGCGGCGGAGCACGTCGCGGAGGATGACGCAGCGTCGGACCAGCGAGGGCAGTTCCGCCATGCCTTCGCCGAACTTCTGCACGTAACGGATCACGGCGTAGATCGTGCCCACGGCCAACGCTCCGCCGCCCCCGCCGCACAGCAGCAGGGCGGCGATCAGCAATACGAACTGCACCGCCCGGGTGCCGCCCAACGCCGTCGCTTCGACGGCGCCGATGCGGCTCCGCCAACTCGACAGGCGCCCGTAGTGGTCGCTGGCGGCCTCGGCGGTGCCGGCGGAGATCGCCGCGATTTCCCGCTCCGCCTGATCGTTCATCCCGCGGCTCAGCGTGGCGGTCTCGCGGCCTAGCCGCAGGTTCCACGCGATGCCCACGACGCCCAACAGCAGGCAGAGGGGAGCCAACCGAACGTCGTACCAGCCCAGCATCACCGTCGCGCCGATCACGCTGGCGATGCCGTTGACGCCTTGGGGGAGGACCGATTCGAGAAAGTCCGTCACCTTCCCGGCGAGGTTCACCCGGGCCGCGGTGCGGGAGACGGCGGAGGTGGAATGGGCGGCGGTCGCGTCGGCGGCGAAGGGAGCGGCGTCGTCCCCGTTCGCTGCGTCCCCGTTCGATTCGGCGACTGGGCGGGCGCCGCGTTGGCGAGCGAGCACGCCGGCGGCAAGCCGGGCGTGCATCCGGGAGAAGGTGCGGGTGTCGTACCGCGTCCGCCACACGGCGAGGGCGCCGGAGACCCCGACGATCGCCGCGATCAGGCCGGCGGCCCACCACTCCCCGCCGGCGATTCGCGTGACCGCGGCGCCCACCACCGCCGGCTCCGCCTGCCAGAGCAGTTGTTCGATCGACAGCAACCCCCACGACCCCAGCAGCCGCCGCCGTCGTCCCACCGGCAGCGCGGAGGCCGTCACCACCCGCAGCCCCCGCCGGACCGCCGCCTTCTGGGCGGCCGGATCGTCCGGGTCGTCCGTCTCCAGCACGCGACCCAGCGGCAGCGGATCGGTCAGTTGGCTCAGCACGCTGGCGGTCAGCACCGCCGACTCCGGCACCGGCGGCCGGCCGTCGTCCACCGGGGCGAGGAGCCCCGGCGCGGGGGTCGAGACCGGTTCTGTCGCGGGCACGGTCGCCGCGGGGGCCGCCGCCGCGGCGGCGGCCGGCGGCGGGACGAGCGAGGCGAGGTCGGGTTCGGCGGGCATGGGCGTGGATTCGAACGAAGGGTTCCGGTCCCGGACGGCGACCCGCGGACTCTGTAACGATGGACGCCGTGACAACAGACTGAGTGGCGAGCGACGCGGTGACGAAGGCCCTGACGGGCGAGGAGAACTGTGGGCGACAGACACGGCGGGCGACCGGCCCACTGTGACGAACACCCGCCGCCGCGGACATCCGAGGGCGGGACCGATCCGCCGAAACTGCGTATCAGGCCGCGGGCCGGAACGACGAACCCCCGCTCCGGCGTCGGGCGCCGGAACGGGGGAGGGAGGGGCGACAGCAAAGCCGTGCGGTCAGTTGGCGCGGGTCCAGGTGACCTCGCCGGCGGGGATCACGTCGCGGTCGTAGGAGACGGTGAACGTGGCGCCGGTGTAGCGAATCGTGTGGCGGGTGTAGCCGGTCTCGGTGGAGCCGATCAGCACCTCGCCGCCGTCCAGGTACATCTGGCCGGTCTCTTCGTTGGACCAGGTGCGAACGCCGCGGGCGTCGGAGGCGTCGTAGCGGGTGTGGTACCGGCCGGAGGCGTCGAGCCGGGAGGTCACCGCGATCCGTTCGCCGCTCGCGTCGAACGACGCCCGCCACGTCCCGGCGAGGTCCGCCATCCCGGTCAGTCGAGCGACGGCCGGGCGGGCCGGGGCGACCGGCCGGGCGGCGGTGCGGCCGGTGACCTGGCCGGTGGGGGCGTCGTCCGTCGCGGCGGTCTGCTGCGGGTCGCCGAAGGCCGGGTTGAGGCGGGCGGCGGCGGCGTACTGCTCCCGGGCGGCGTCCTCACGGCCGGTCCGCCGCAGCAGCACGGCGAGGCTCTTCCGGACCGCGGCGTCCTCCGGGGCCAGTTCGATCGCCTTGCGGTACGCCTTCTCCGCGGCGTCGTCATTCTCCAGGTTCGCCAATGAGAGCCCGGCGTAGTGCCAGCTCGGGGCGTGCGTCGGGTTCAGATCGATCGCCCGCTTCAGGGCGTCCAGCCCGCCCTGCCAGTCGCCGGTTTCTTGCAGGGCGTCGCCTTGGTGGAAGTGGTACAGGGCGACCTCCGCGTTCCGCTCGATCGCTTCGCCGTGGAAGATCGCGGCTTTGTCGAACTGCTTGTCGGCGTAGAAGTCGAGGCCGATCTGATCCCACGGCTCAGCGGAGTGGGGGGCGAGGCGAATGGCGGCTTCGTGGTCCGCGACCGCAGCCTTCACTTCGCCGGACAACCGCCGCACTTCGCCGCGGCGGGTTAGGGCGTCGACGTTCTCCGGGGCGAAGTGCAACGCCCGGGTCAGATCGCGGTCAGCGGCGTCCAGATCGCCCAGCTCTTTCCGGGCGACGCCGCGGAGGGCGTAGAACTCCGCATTCCCCGGTTCGTTGCGAATCGCCCGGGTCAGGGCCCGCACCGCGGTGTCGTAGTCGCCGGTCAGCACATGGTATTGGCCGTAGGCGCCCTGCACCCGGGAATCGTCCGGCGCCATCCGCACGGCTTCGTTCAGATCGAACCGGGCGGTGTCGCGGTCGCCGTTGACGGCGAACATCAGCCCGCGAATCGCGACGTAGCCCGCGTTGCCGGGCTCCAAGCGGATCGCTTCGTTCATCGAGGCGATGGCCCGGTCGAGGCGAAGCGACGCCTGATGGCTCTGGGCGACGCGGAGGTAGTCGTCGGCGGTGCGGGGGGCGGTCAGCGGGACCGCTTCGGCGAGATACTCGCGAACCGCGTCCAAGCCGACGAACAGGCTCAGGCCGCGGGCGTCGCTGGCGAAGCCCTCGACCACGGCGACCACCTCGCCGGCGTCGTCCACCACCGGGCCGCCGCTGTTCCCTTTGTTGATGAGGGCGTCGGACTCCATCACGGTCGTCTTTACGCCGTTCGCCAGCGTCCGGCGGGAGACCTGACGTACCGTGCCGGTCCCGTAGATCCACAGGCTTTCGCTGCCCTTGGGCCAGCCGGCGATGGTGTGCACCCGTTCGCCGGGCCAGACCTGCCGGTCGGCCAGCGGCAGGGCCTGCGTGCCGGCCGGGAGCGAGTCGGTCTGAATCAGAGCGAGGTCGCGGGCGGTGTCCGAATGCACCACCACGCCCCGGATCCGACGGTTCCGACGGCCGCCGGGCACGAGGTTGTCGCGGGCGTCGTCGGTAAAGCTGAACCCGTCTTCGCCGAGGTCGTAGGCGGCGGCGTCGGTCCGCAGACGACCGCCTTCCATGCGGGGGAAGACGAGGGAGACGGCGTCCGCGTTCCCGACGACGTGCTGGTTCGTGACGATTAAGCCGCGGTCGGCGTCCAGCACCCAGCCGGTGCCTTTGCCGACGCCGTCCTCGCCGGAGGTGTAGATCAGCACCACGCCGCGGAGCGTGCGGCGGTAGACCTCGCTGGGCGACAGGGCCGAGCCGTCGTCGTGTGCGATCCCGACGGTGACGGGGGCGACCGGCTCCATCACCACTGAATCAGTCACGACGGGCTCGACGACGACCGGTTCAACGACGACCGCTTTGGGCGCGGCGAACCGATCGCTGCGGCGGAGCTTCGAGCCGGCGTCCCGGACCGACTGGCCGAATGCCGGCCCAGCGAGCGCCGGCAGGGCGAGCGCCGCGGCGAGTAGGAGGGCGGCGGGACGAGCGGGGAGGCGAGCGAACATCGGGGCGGGGCGGGGTGAGGGGTCGATCCGGCGTCGCCGGGCCGCGGGTTCGATCCCGCGACGGCCCCCGTACGAGCGACCGTCCCCCGTGTGACGCGCCGCCCGGAAACTTTTCCGGATTCGCCCGCCGCCGGTCCGCCGTCCGCCCGGTGCGGGTCCGTCAGCGCCCGCTTCAGCGGGCGGCCCAGCCCTCGGGCAGCAGGCCGCGGATCTGCGTGTGCAGGCCCAACGCGATCAGTTCGTCCTCGATCCGCTCCGGCGTGGGGGCGTCCAGACCGGCGCCGATCTCCGCGACCAGCGCTTCGGCGAACCGCACGCGGGCGCGGCGAAGCAATTGGCGGAAGCGGTCCGCCCGCACCGGTTCGCCCGTTTCGCGGGAGAGCCGCCGTGCGAGCTCTTCCGCGGCGTCGTCCGGCGCCTCCGCCCGCAGCCGTAGGGCCCGATGGGCGAGGCTCGCGGGGTGGTCGCGTTCGTGCTGTTTCAACTCCGCCCAGGCGAGATCCAGGACTCGCGTCCGCCACTGCTCCGCCCACACGTCCGCCGGTCCGCCGTCATTCTTGCCGCCGCCGCCGGCGCCCGCCGCGTCGCCGGGCAGGGGACGGGCGGCGCGGCGATTCTCCTTCGCCCAAGCGTCCTTCACCATGTTCCGCACCGCGGTCTTCAGCAGATCGCGAAACCGGCCGCGGTCCGGATCGGCGCCGGCGAAGTCGCCTTTGAGCAGCCGCACGACGGCATCCTGGGCGACCTCGTCGGCTCGTTCGTCGTCCCGCAGCATGGCGCTGACGTACCGCCGCACCGCCGGGGCGTATCGCAACACCAGCGCCCGCCGGGCGTCGGCGACCTGCCCGCCGTCCAACGACGCCCCGCGGTGCGCCTGCCGGAGCAACGTCCACCGCGTCTGGATCCCGTCCAGCCGGGAGTGGGCGAGATCGCTGAGCGAGGCCGGCGGCGGATCGTCGTCGTTCATTGTTTGGAAGCGTCCATGGCCGTCGTCTTTCTTGGCCGGGGGGCGATCAGCGGGGTGCGGGGGCGCGGTTCGCCCCGCATGACGGCCATGTCGGCGAGCGCCTCCCACGGTTGATCGCGGCAGTAGTCCCGCAGGGTGACGGCGAGTTTCGCTTGGGCCAGCAGGTCCGGGGGGGGCGTCGGCCCGTCCGGGCGAACGGCGATGAGCGGGGCGAACTCCTGGATTGCCAAGCCCGCTTCGCGTTCCGCCGCCGCGACGGCCGCGGGCGGATCGAGCGCCCCGGTTTCGAACAGTTCGCCCCCGCCGAGGATCCGCGTGAGCGCCATCCGCAGCAGCGCCTCCGCGGCGAGGCGGCGGGCCACGCGGTCCTCCCCCGCCGTCCCCGCACCATCCGGCGCCACACCGCGTTCCGGCGCCACACCGTGTTCCAGAACCAGGTCGCGGACGTGCCGGTGGGCGGCGTACGCCTCCGCGTGCCGGCCGGCGTTCGACAGCGCCAGGCCGAGCGCGTCGTGCACGATGAGCCGTTGGTGGGCCGCATCGAGGTTGTCCGGGGCCTGCGCGGCGAGTTTGTCCGCCAGCGCGACCGCATCACGGGCCTTCGGCACGGCCTCCTCGCCTGGGATGAGGACCAGCAAAGACTCCAACGTCGTGAGCAAATTTCGTTGTGCCCGGTCGTTCTGCGGGTCGCGGGCGATGCGGCGGCGGTGGATCGCCTCGGCCCGTTGCAGCTTGGCGATCGCGGTCTGCGTGTCGCCGTCCCTCTGGTCGAGGTTCGCCAACCGGGCCAGCGTCACGCCGAGATTCGCGGCGTACAGATCGCTGTCGGGATCGCGGGCCGCGGCGTCCTCGCCGATCTCCAACGATCGTTCAAACGCGTCGCGGGCGGCGGTGAAATCGCCCGTCCGCAGCGCCAGGGCGCCGCGGCGATCCTCCAGCACGGCACGGGTGTTGGACAGATCGGCCGGATTCGCCCCGGCCTGTCGCGGGGCGGCGGCGGCTTGATCGAGCAGGGCGGCGGCGGTGTCCAACGCGGCGGCGGCGGCGTTCGGATCGCCGGCCGCGGTGTGGTTCGACGCCACGTTCCCCCACACCGACGCCCGGGTGAGCCACAGATCCCGGCCGCCCAGCACGTCGTCGTCGCCCAACCGCACGAGCAACCCGTCCGCCTCCGCGAGGGCGGCGAGGGCGGCGGAATAATCGCCGCCGGCTTGCAGCGCCTCGGCCCGGTTCTGCCGGAGCAGAACCCGCTTGCGGCGAACGTCGTTGGCAGATTGTCGGTCGCCGCTGGCGGCGGCGGCGGTCGCGGCGAGGTCGTACAACTCGTCGGCCCGGTCGTAAGCGGCGAGGGCGGCGGACACGTCCTCTTTGCCCGACCCGCCCACGCCCAACTGCACGGCGCCCACCTGATTGAACGCCTCCGCCAATTCCAGCGCCAGCGGGGCGTCGCCGGCGTCACGCCGCTCCTCCACCACCGCGGCGACCCGCGTCAGGTAGGAGACCAGTTCATCGGACAGCCGTTCCCGCGACGCCGTCGCCCCGGACAGCGACGCCAACTCTTCCAGATGCGTGCGGCTGAGGAACCGAGCCAGCCCGCGGCCGCTTTCGACGAGGCGGGTCGAGCGGTCCAGCTCCTCGCGGAGCTGCGCGTTGTACCACAGGCTCCCGCCGATCAGGGCGAGCAGCGACGCCGCGGTGACGGCGAACAGCCCCGCCCGGGCCGGGTGGCGCCGGACCCATCGCACGACCTTCTCCACCCGGCCGGCGGGGCGGGCGGCGACCGGCTCCCCGTTGAGGAACCGGTCCAGATCGTCGGCCAGTTCGACGGCGTCCGCGTACCGCTTGCGCGGGCTCTTCGCCAAGCACTTCAGACAGATCGTTTCCAGGTCGCGGGGCGTGGCCGGGTTCAGGCGCCGCGGCGGGACCGGGTCGTCGGACAGCACCTGCAAGACGGTTTGCAGCACATCCGGCCCGCGGAACGGCGGGCGGCCGGTGCACAGTTCGTACAGCATCGCCCCGAGGGCGTAGACGTCGCAGGGCGGGCCGAGCAGCTTGTAGACGCCGCCGGCCTGCTCCGGGGCCATGTAGCTGGGCGTGCCGAGGATCTCGCCGGTCTTGGTCTGGGTCGCGGCGAGGCTCACGCCGTCGCCGTCAGGGCCGGGGCGTTCGAGTCGCTTGGCGAGGCCGAAGTCGCCGATCTTCGGGGTGCCGGACAGGCCGATCCCCGGGGCGGCGAACATCACGTTCGCCGGCTTGAGGTCTCGGTGGAGCACGCCGCGGGCGTGCAGGGCGGCGACGGCCCGGGCGAGCGTCGCGGTCAGTCGGGCGGCGTCGGCGGCGGGCTGCGGCTCCCCCCGCGTGCGATCCGCCAACGTCCCGCCGGGCAGATACTCCATCACGAGGAACGGCGTGCCGCCGGGTTCTTCGCCCGCGCGATCGTCCTCCCCGCCGACCGCATACACCGCGGCGACGTGCGGGTGTTGCACGCTGGCGATCGCCTTCGCTTCGGTGCGAAAGCGGGCGACGGCGGCGGGGTCGGTCAGCGCCCCGCCGATCGGCAGTTTGACGGCGACGAACCGGTCCAGCCGCGGATCGCGGGCCTTCAGCACCACGCCCATCCCGCCCCGCCCGAGCACCTCCAACACGTCCAGCCCCGTCACCCGGGCCGCCTCGGCCAACAGGGCGGCGGTGCGATCGCCGGCCTGCGGAAACGGCGGGGGCGGAGCGGCCGTCCCGCCGACGGTCGCGCCGGCCGAGGCGTTCGCACCCATCCGCACCGTCTCGTCCCTCACGACGGCTTTGCCCGTGGCGGCTTCACCCCCGGCGGCTTCACCCCCGGCGACCGGCGGGGCGTCGGCGTCGACGACGGGAAGCGGCGGCGTCACGGCGGGGCGGGGAGCGGGGCGACGAAACGGGACGGCGGCGTCCGGCGGGGAGCCTATCGCCCCCGGCGCCCGGTCGCAGCGGTTCCCGCCGGACCGTGCCGCAGGAGAGACCCGCGGCGACCGATCGCGTCGCAGATCCGCGTGCCGGGCCGGCGGAAACGGCGCTGGCGTTCGCACCAGCGATCTCCGATGATGGCGCCGCCCGCCCCGCGACGGCGTTCCCCGCGTCGATCTCGGTCGTCCTCCGCCGTCTCGCCCACGACCTGTCTCACCCCTTTGGCAGTCGCCATGCCCCTCCGCTCCGCGTTCCCGCACACGGCCGCGATCTTTGTGCTGACGACGCTTGGTCCGGCGTCGCCCGGGGCGTCGCGGGGCGGGGAAGAGGCGGACGCCCCGAGCTACGAGCGGGACGTGCGGCCATTCGTGCAAACGCATTGCGTGGCGTGCCACGGGGCGGACGCGCAGGACGGCGGTCTGCGATTGGACACGCTGGCCCCGACGCTGGCGAACGCCGCCGCGGCGCCGCATTGGGTCGAGGTGATGGACCGGCTGAACCTCGGCGAGATGCCGCCGGAGGGCTCCCCCCGGCCGGACCCGCACGCCGCCCGTCGGGTCGCCGCGTGGATCGCCGCCGGGCTGCGGGCGGCGGAGTCGCAGGCGCTGGCCGGCGGCGGGGCGGCGCTGCGGCGGATGAACCGGACGGAGTACGCCAACACCGTCCGCGACCTGCTGGGCGTGCGATTCTTCCCGGGCGAGGGCCCGCTGGCGACGCTCCCCCCGGACGGCGTCGCCGAGGGGTTCGACACCGTCGGGGCCGCCCTCACGCTCGACCCGTCGTTGCTGGATCAGTATTTCGAAGTCGGCCAGATGGTCGCGGAGCGGGCGATCGTCGACGGCCCCCCGGAGTTCCCCACCGAGACGCTGCGGCTGGACTTCACCCGCCACACGCGGGAGAAGTCCGTCGCCGAACTGCTCCAGACGATCCGGGCGATCGGCCGCGACGACGCGATCGGCATCCTGGCGAACAATCCGTTTCACCTGCGGTTCGAACTGCGCTACCCCGGCACGGGTCTGCGGATCCCCGCGAAGGGCGATTACACCGTGCGCTTGCGGGCGTGGGTGGACCCGGCCGGCGGCGAGGGGCCGTTCCGGGTGCGGATCGGGCAGGAACACCCGTTCGAAACGCTTGCCTTGCAGAAGGACCTGGTCCTGACCGAGACGCCCACGACCTACGAGTTCACCGTCCCCCGCGACCCCGCGGCCCGTCACTGGGTGCTGACGTTCCTTGACGGCACGTCGGTGGGGACGCGAAACGAGATGTACTGGCACCTCGTCGGCGAGACGAAGCGGTTCGGCGAGGCGGGCGACCTGCGGAACGCCCTGCGTCAAACCGCCCGGCGGAAGCTGGAATCCGGCAACGACGTGGTCTCCGTGAACCCGGAGTTCGCCTCCCCGGAGGCGCTGCCCAAGCTGTGGATCGAGTTCTTCGAGGTCGAGGGCCCGCTGTTGGGGGAGTGGCCGCCGGCCGGTCACCGGTTCCTGTTCGACGGGGTGGACGAGGCGGACGGCAACCCGGCGGACGCCCGGCGGATGTTCCTTCGCTTGCTCCCCAAGGCGTTCCGCCGGCCGATTGATCCGGCCGAGGCGGAGCCGTACGTCGCGCTGGTCGAACAGGAGATGGCCCAGGGGCGGACGTTCAAGGAATCGGTCCGCTCCGCCGTCGCCGCGGCGCTCACGTCGCCCAGTTTCCTCTACCTGCATGAGGCGAGCGCCGGCGAGACAGGCGTGGACGACCCGGGCGTGGACGACCCGGGCGTGGACGACCCGGGCGTGCACGACCTGGGCGACGGTCCGCCCGCTCGCCCGCTGACCGGCCACGAACTCGCCTGCCGGCTGAGCTACTTCCTGTGGTCCAGTATGCCGGACGACGAACTGTTCCGGCTGGCCGAGAGCGGCGCCCTGGCGGACCCGGCGGAACTGGAACGGCAGGTCGACCGGATGCTGGCCGACCCGAAGGCGGAGGCGCTGGTGAAAGGGTTCGCCGCCCAATGGCTCAAGACCGCGGAGTTCCTCACGTTCGAGCCGAACCAGTACGTCTACAAGGAGTACGACGAGGCGCTGGGCGAGGCGATGGTGGGGGAGGCGTTGGCCTTCTTCCGGGAGGCGCTGCGGCGGGACGAGGACGTCCGGGCGTTCGCCGATTCGGACTGGGCGATGCTGAACGAGCGTCTCGCGACGCACTACGGCGTGCCGGGGGTGACCGGCGAGGAGTTCCGTCGCGTGCCGCTGCCGGCGGACTCCCGGCGGGGCGGGCTGTTGGGGATGGCCGGGGTGGCGCTGCGGGGCAGCGACGGACTGCGATCCAAACCGGTGAACCGGGCCGCGTACGTCCGCGAAGTGCTGTTCAACGACCCGCCCGACCCCCCGCCGCCCAACGCCGGGGAGGTGGAGCCGAACATCAAAGGCGAGAACCTGACGGTCCGGGAGCGGTTGGAGGCGCACCGGCAGATCGCCGCGTGCGCGGGTTGTCACCGCACGCTCGATCCGTACGGGCTGGCGTTGGAAAACTTCAACGTCGTCGGCCGGTGGCGGGACGTGCAGGACGGCGAAGACTTTCGCGATCCCCGCAGAGCCCCGCCCGTCGACCCGTCCGGCACGCTGCCGGACGGGCGGTCGTTTGAGACCTTCGCGGAGTTCAAGTCCCTGCTGGTCTCGCAGGACGATCGGCTGTGCCGCGGGCTGGCGGAGAAGATGACGATCTACTCGCTGGGCCGGCCGCTCACGCCGGGGGACCGCGGCACGATCGACGCCGCCGTCGCCCGGATGCAGTCCGAGGGCCGTACGCTGCGCAGCCTCGTCAAAGCCCTCGTGATCAGCCGACGGTTCCGCGAGAAGTGACCCGCGGGCGCCGTCCGAACTCGTCGTTTCGCCCCCGCTTTTCCCCCCGACCCACCCATTCCAATGCCCGGCCCCGCCGTTCTGAATCGCCGCACGCTCCTCCGCGGGGCCGGCGCCGCCCTGGCGCTGCCCCTGTTGGACGCGATGGCGCCCCGCACGGCGTTCGGGTGGGAGTCGACGCCGGTGATCCCGCGGATGGGGATGTTTTACTTTGGCACGGGGATGAACACCCGCGAGTTCTTCCCGACCGACGACGGCCCGGACTACACGCCCACGCAGATCCTCAAGCCGTTGGAGGCCCGCCGCGGCGCGTTCACCGTGCTGTCGAACACGCGGCTGGAGCACGGCGGCGGGCACGAGGGGGCGTACGCCTTCTCCACCGGCATCGCCCGGGGCGAGAAGCAGGCGATCTCGCCGGACCAGATCGCCGCCCGGGCCATCGGGGCCGACACCCGGTTCCCGTCGCTGACGATGGGCGTGGACCGCGGGACGAACTTCGGCAGCCAGGCCCTCGCCACGCTGTCGTGGAACGCCCAGGGCGTGCCGTTGCCGGCGGAGAACGACCCGAAGGTTCTGTTCGATCGCCTGTTCCGCCCGGACACGCCGGAGCAGGTGGCGAACCGCGGCCGCGACGCCCGCCTCCGCCGCAGCGTGCTGGATATCGTCCGGGAGGACGCCCGGCGGATGGAACGCACCCTCGGCCGCCACGACCGGGACCGGCTGGATCAATACTTCCAGTCCGTCGGGGAGTTGGAAAAGTCGCTCGCCCGCCGGGTCGAGTGGGCGGACCGACCCAAGCCGGTGCCGGAGACCGACGATCTGCACGGCCGCTACGACGCCTCCCACGCCGGGCCGGAGGGGAACGGCGATTATCTGTACGACGACTACGCCCGGTTGATGTACGACCTGATCGCGTTGGCGCTGCAAACCGATTCGACGCGGGTCGTCACCTATGTGGTCCGCAAGGAACTGGCCGGGGGCGTGTATCCGGAGTTCGGCGTCTCCAAGGGGTATCACTCGCTGTCCCACCACGGCAACGACCCGCGCAACCTCACGGAGTTAGCCAAGGTGGACGCGATTTATATGACGCACTGGGCGTACTTCCTGAACCGCCTCGCCTCGGTCCGCGAGGGGGATGCGACGCTGTTGGATCACACCGTGCTGGGGCTGTCCAGCGGGATGGGCATGGGACACAGCAAGTCCGCCCTGCCGACGCTGCTCTCCGGTGGCGCCGGGTTGGGAATCCGCCACCGCGGGCACCTGGTCTGCCCGGAAGACACCCCGCTGTCGTCCGTCTGGCACACGATGCTGGACCGCGTCGGCGTGCCGCTGGACGGCCCGTTCCAGGACAGCCCCGGCGTCCTCGCCGACCTCGTCGCCTGAACCGGTCGCCTGAACCGGTCGCCTGATCCGGTCGCCTGATCCGGTCGCCTGATCCGGTCGCCTGATCCGGTCGCCTCCGCGACCCTCGCTTCATCGTTCCAATCGCTCCCCCGGAGACATCCATGGCTCGCCGGATCGGCTTCGCCCGCCTCGCCCTGTCGGGCCTGTTGCTGTCCGGCCCTCTCATGGACGGCGGGGCGACGTGGGCGACGGCTCGGGAACCGGCGCAGGACGGGTTCGTGCGCGTGCGGGCCGGGGAGTTCACGCAGGGGGCGGGCACGCCGGGGCGGAATCAGTCGAAGCGGGAGATCAACCTCGACCACCCCTACAGCGTGGGCGTCAAACAGAACGAGGCGTGGAACGAGCAGCCCGCCCACACCGTGCGGCTGACGCGGGCGTTCGACCTGGCGAAGCACGAGGTCACCGTCGCCCAGTTCCGCCGGTTCGTCGAGGCGACCGGCTACGTCACGGACGCGGAGAGGAACGGCACGGCCCTCGGCTTCGACGGCGATCCGCCGGAGCAGCGGGGCGTGCCGCTGCACTTTCGCCGCTTCAAAATCGACCCGCAGTTCACCTGGCGCGCCCCGGCTTCCCGCAGGCCGACGATCACCCGGTCGTCTGCGTGAGCTGGAACGACGCCGTCGCGTACTGCGCCTGGCTCTCCCAGACCGACCCCGGCGCCTACCGTCTCCCGACGGAGGCGGAGTGGGAATACGCCTGCAAAGCCGGCACGAACACCTGGTATAGCAGCGGGGACGATCCGGACACGGTCTACGCCCACGGGAACGTCGCGGACGCGGCGTTGGAGGCGGCCCACGAAGGACTGACGCGGTCCCAACGACCGGTGCGGTTGGCGTCCGGCGAGGGGGACGGATTCGTCTTCACCGCCCCGGTCGGCCGCCTCAAATCGAACCCGTGGGAACTATTCGACATGCACGGCAACGTGTGGGAGTGGACCGCCGACCGGTACGGCGAGCTTGAATACAAAGCCCGCGCGGAGGCCGCCGCGGACGCCGCCGGACTGAAGGGGCGGGACCGGCTGGCGAAGGTCGTGATCGTCGATCCGACCGGTCCGGAGACGACTCCGAACCACGAGTACGGCGACTGGCGGGTGTTGCGGGGCGGCGGGTGGAACGTGGCCCCGCTGAACAGCCGGTCGGCGATGCGGGCCTTCGGCGAGGCGGGCGACGCCTTCTGCTATACCGGGTTCCGCGTCGTCCGGGAGGTTCCGCCCGCCGCCCCGCCCGCCGCCGCCGCCCCGCCCGCCGCCGCCGCCCCGCCCGCCGCCGCCGCCCCGCCCGCCGCCGCCGCCCCGCCCGCCGCCGCCGCCCCGCCCGCCGCCGCCGCCCCGCCCGCCGCCGCCGCCCCGCCCGCCGACTGACGCGATGCCCGACGCCGCCCCCGAGCCCGCACCCCCCGACACGCTCCGCCACGCCCGCCGCTGCTACGCGGTGCACACGGGCTACGGGGAGAAGCTCGCCGCGGACATCCCCGAGGACCGGTTCGTCCGCCAGCCGTTGCCGGGGATGAATCCGCCGGTTTGGCTGCTGGGGCACGTCGCGGTGGTGGGGAACTTCGCGCTGTCGATCCTGGACGGGTTGGGGATCGAGGCGCCGGCGGTGGACCTGCCGGGGTGGCGGGAGAACTTCGGCATCGGCAGCGAACCGCTGGTGTACGCCGACGGCTTCGCCCCGCCGACCGGCGACGAACTGCGGGCCGCGGTGCAGGCGACGCACGACCGCGTCCACGCCGCCGCGGCGCACGTCACGCCGGAGATCGCCGCGACCCCATTACCCATCGAACGTCTCGCCGGCCGGTTCCCGACGCACGGGGACCTGCTCACCCATCTGCTGACCACCCACGACGCCGTGCACTGGGGCCAACTGAGCGCCTGGCGCCGAGCCGCGGGGCTGCCGGCGGTGTGACGGGAGCTCGCCGCGACCGAAGAGAGCGCGTCGTTCGTCGCCCGGAACGCTCCCTGCGGTCGCGGCGAACGGGTTTGGGGAGAACGGATTCGGCAGACTCTGTCGATTCTCCCGAAGAGTCCGCCGCGCCCCCGCCGATAGGAACCGAAGGACGCCCGTGCCCCGCGCCCGTTCCTTCCCCCCGCCCGGCGACCGACGTGCTCTACGGCCTGTATCTGTCTGCCAACGGGGCGGCGGCGAACCAGCGCGAGCTGGAGGTCACCGCCAACAACATGGCGAACGCCGGGACCGCCGGCTTCAAACGGGACCTCGCCCTCGCCGGCCACTACAAGCCGCACGAGGGCAACACGCTGTCGTCCGGGTTTGGGGCCTCCGGCTTCGGGGCCTCCGGATCTGGGCTCGCCCCGCCGTCGCTGGCGGATCTGCCGGGGGCGGATCCGTTCGATCTCGGCTCCGCACTGGCCCGCAGCACGGGGGGGGCGGGGCTGGCCGCCACCGCGATCGACCTCTCCCAGGGTCCGTTGAACGAAACCGGCGGGGATCTCGACGTCGCCCTCGCCGGCCCCGGGTTCTTCCAGATTCAATCCCTTCCCGGGGAGGGCGCCGACGGGCCGACGCTGACCCGCGACGGCCGGTTCACCCAGTCCCGCGACGGCACGCTGGTCACCGCGGACGGCGGACGCCCCGTGCTGACGGACGGCGGCGCCCCGATCGCCATTCCGCAGGGGATCTCCCGCGTCGGGATCGCCTCGGACGGAACCGTCTCCGCCGGCTTCGCCGACGGCACGAACTACGCGCTGGGCAAGTTGGCGGTCGTGGTCCCGACCGACCCGACCAGCCTCGTGAAGCACGGCGACGGGCGGCTGACGGCGTCGTCGCTCCGCCCCGCCGACCCGCGGGAAACCCAGCTGCGGCAGGGCTTCGTCGAGGGCAGCGGCGTGGACAGCGTCAAGGAGACGATGTCCATGATCGCCGCCTCCCGCGGGTTCGAAACCAACGTGAACCTCATCAAGCTCCAGGACGACACGCTGGGTCGGCTGCTCGCCGCGGCGAGGCCGTAGATCCGCATTCGTGCCGTGACGAGCGATCGCACGGAGGGCTGACGCCCACCGCTCGCTTCGTCGCTCCCGACCTCCGCCATCCCACCCCCGACCGCGTATGTCCCTCCGCGCCCTCCAAAGTGCCGGCACCGGCATGCATGCGTTCGAGTTTGAACTCGACGTGATCGCCAACAACCTCGCCAACGCCGGGACCACCGGCTTCAAGCGGGAGCGGGTGAACTTCGAAGACCTGTTCTACGAGCAGATGCGGCTCCCCGGCGCCCCGGACGGGCAGGGGAACGCGGTTCCGCTGGGCGTGGAGGTCGGCCTGGGCACCCGGGTCGCCAGCACCCAGCGCTCCTTCACCCAGGGCAACATGCTCGAAACCGCCGGCCAATTGGACGTGGCGATCGGCGGGGACGGGTTCTTCGTGGTGGAGGACGAAAACGAAACCCTCTACACCCGCGACGGGTCGTTCACCGTGAACGCCGACGGCGAACTGGTCCTCGCCAGCGCCAACAAGGGCCGCCGCGTGGCCCCCGGCATTCAGATCGACGAGAACGCCGTCGAGGTCTCCATCTCCCCGGACGGCACCGTCAGCGTGCTCCTGCAGGGCGACGCCCAGGCCCAGCAGGTCGGGACAGATCGAACTCGCCCGCTTCGTCAATCCGCAGGGCCTGATCCACCGCGGCGAGAACCTGTTCAGCGCCACCGACGCCAGCGGCCAGGGCACGCCCGGCATTCCCGGGCAGGAGGGGTACGGCGTGCTCCGCCAGAACTATCTGGAACAATCCAACGTCGAGCCGGTCCGCGAACTCGTCGGCCTCATCAAGACGCAGCGGAACTTCGAACTGAACACCCAGGTCGTCCAGGCCGCGGACAAGATGCTCGAACAGATCGCCAACCTGCGGCGCTTCTGAACCGGCCTGATTGTTGAACCGGCTTTAAGGTTTCTCCCCGGCCTGACGGTCGCCTGCGGGTTCGCGGGCGCCGTTCGATTCCCACCCCTCCTCTCTTTGCGGAACGCCCGATGAATCGACCGGCCGCGACTGTGTTCGTCCGCGTCATGGGGTGCGCCTGCCTCGTCGCGGGCGCCGCCCCCGCGACGGCGGGGGTCACGATCACGTTGCACGCCCGTGCGGCGCCGACGGACAGCGTCGTTCGCGTCGGCGACGTGGCGACGGTGACGGCGGACGGCCCCGGCGACGCCGTCGACGCGGTGCGACTGCGTTCCGTCCCGCTCGTCCCCGCTCCCGCGGCGGGCCGCACCGCGACGCTGTCGAAGGAGACGGTCCGCGACCGAGCCGCGGCGGGCGGGTTCACGGTCACCCTCGCCGGAGCGGACGCCGTCGTGCTGACCGCCGCCCGGTCGGTCGCGGCGACGCGACCGCGTGCCGCCAGCCCTGGGGATCGGGCGTACGGCGAGCGATTCGTCACCGCCGCGGTCTCCCGGGTGCTCACCCGGGCCGGCGCCGGGCCGCTGCACATCGAGGTCGCCCTCGCCGACCCCGCCGCCCGCCTGCTCGCCCGCACCCGGCCCGACGGCTGCGATCTGACCGGCCTGACGTCCACGCCGCACGTCGCCCAAACGATCACGCTGCGCTGGTTGGACCGCCTGGACGAGGTGAACACGGTTCAGGCCGCGGTCCGCCTCTCCCCGCCGCACCTCGTTCCGGTGCTGACGGGACCGATCCCCCGCGGCGCCCCGATCACCGCCGACCGCGTCGCCTGGCGCTCCGAAGACGCCCCCGCCGTCCCCCTCACGGCCGTTCCCCTGGCCCCCAGATCGACGGTCGCCGCGTCGCCGATCGTGCTGGCGGGCGGGAATCGGTCGGCGGCGGTTCCGCGATGGCCCGTTCGCCCACTTCCGTCCCAAGCTGCGGGCCTGCCGTCGGGGGAGGCGATCCGCGATCTGCCCGCCGGCTCCGTGCTGGATCAGGACGACCTGCGGCAACCGTTGATGGTGCGGGCGAACGAGACCGTGCGGGTTGAGAGCCGGGTGGGCGGCGTGACCGTCTCCCGGGATCTGAAGGCGAACCGCAACGGCTCGCTGGGGCAGACGATCCCGCTGTCGGACCCGGAAGGAAGCGCGTTCAGCCGCCGCGACCGCGTGTACGCCCGGGTGGTCGGCAATCGCCGGGCCGTGCTGGTCGGCGACGCCGCCGCGACGCCCGCCTACGCCGTCGCTCCCGGCGGCGGGGCTTCCGGCGGCGGGGCCTCCCGCACGTTCCTGTCCCAAACCCGCACGGCGGGGGGGACGCGATGAACCTCGTTCGCCCCCTCGCCCGGTCGACCGGGCTGACCGCGCTGCTCGCCGCCTCGCTTCTGCCCGCCACGGCGTTGGCTCAGAACGGTCGCGGGCCGATGCTGCCGGCGGTCGACGCCCGGCCGTCGAACGCCGTCCCGCCCGGCTTCCCCCCGCCGACGCCCGTCTTCCGAACCGCCGTCGTGCAAACGCCGGTCGCGGCCAACGCCGGTCGTGCAAACGCCGGTCGTGCCGGCTCCGCCGCCGCTGGCGATCAGCCCGCGGTCCGCGATGCCGCCCGTGCCCCCCAGGGCAAACCGCCGGCCGCCGGCCCGCCGGCGGTGCGGTCGCGGGACGGCGGATTGCCGGTGGGTCCGGCGTTCGGTTCCCCGCGGCAAGCCGTCCCCGCCGCGGCGACGCCGGTGCGGATCGGCGTCCGGCCCGGCGGGCCGCGGGTTCCGCGGTCGATTCGGGCGTTGTCGCTAACGCACATCGCCCTGCCGGAGCCGCGGGCGATCACGGTGCACGACATCATCACCGTGCTGGTGGACGAAAAGAGCGAGATCGCCGTCCAAAGCCGATTCGACCGCCGCCGCAACGCGACGTTGGAAGCCAGCATCGACGAGTTCGTCCGCCTGGATCCGACCGGCCGACTGATCCTCAGCGCCACCGGCGACCCCAGCATCGACCTCGGCGCCGGCGTGCGGACCCAGGCGAACGGCTCCAGCATCGACTCCGAAGCGGTGCGGTATCGCATCGCCGCGGAGGTCGTCGACGTGCTGCCCAACGGCAACGTCGTGCTCGAAGCTCGCAAACAGATCCGCGACAACAAGGCGGTGTTCGAATACACCCTCACCGGCACCATCGCCGCGGAGAAGGTGAATCGCGACATGACCGCCCTCAGCGAGGACGTCGCTGCGCTCAAGATCGAAAAACGCACCAGCGGGAAGGTTCGCAACAGCACGCGCCTGCCCTGGGGCGCCCAGGTGCTGGACGCCGTCTGGCCGTTCTGACGCCCCGCCGCACGCGGACCGCCGCACGCGGACCGCCGCACGCGGACCGCCGCACTCGCCGCCGCTCGTTCCGACCGTTCCCCCCGCTCGTTCGCCCCCGTGTTCCGCTCTGCAATCGCCGCCGCCCTTTTGCTGACGTCGCCGCCGCGTCGGCGGGCGCCGGGGTGCGGCTGGAACACGTCTGCACGCTGGAGGGGCAGAAGGAGATTCGGCTGACGGGGCTCGGGCTGGTGGTCGGGCTGGACGGCACCGGCGACGGCGGGAAGAACCTGCCGGCGATGCGGGCGCTTGGCCGCGGCGCTGCGGCTGCACGACGCCCCGGTGCTGGACCCGATCGAACTGCGGGACGCCGACAACGTCGCCGTGGTGCTGATCGAGGCCACCGTGCCCGCGACCGGCGCCCGCCGCGGGCAGCGGTTGGACTGCTTCCTGTCGAGCGCGATGGGCGCCGGGAGCCTCGCCGGCGGGCGTCTGCTGGCGGCGCCGCTGCGGCTCGCCGAGGCCGGCGCGGACGTCGCCGCGGGCGTCGCGGCGGGACCGGTGGTCCTTCAGGACCCGCTCGCCCCGCTGGTCGGCGCGCTGCCGGGCGGGCTGATTTTGGAGGAGGACTTCGACGTGTCCTTCGTGGGGGCGGACGCTCGCCGGACCGTTCGTCACGCTGCAATTGGACGCCGCCCACGCCGGGTTCGGCGCCGCCACGGAGGTCGCCCGGGTGGTCAATCGCGAGTTCGCCTTCGAGACCGGCGTCGCAATCGCCCTCGCTGCCGGTCCCGCGGCGATCACCGTCCGCATCCCCCCCGCCTATCGCCCGGACCCGGTGCGGTTCGCGGCGCTGCTGTTGGCCGTCTCGCTGGACCGCCCGGACAGTCGCCCGCGGGTCGTGGTCAACGCCCGCACCGGCACGATCGTGGTGACCGGCGAAGTTGAATTGAGCCCCGTGGCGATCTCTCATAAGACCCTGACCGTCGACGTCGGCCCGCCCGGCGGCGGGGCGGGGGGGGCCGCGCCCAACGGGTTCCGCCCCCTCGGCGAGCCGGAGCCCGCCCCGCGTCCGCAGCTTGAATCGTTGCTCAAGGCCCTCAACCAGCTCCGCGTCCCGACCGCCGACGTGATCCACATCCTCCGCGAGCTGCACGCCAGCGGCAAACTGCACGCGGAGTTCGTCGAGAACGGCTAGACGAATCTGGGATGGCGGATTTCGGAGGGGGGATGTACGCAGGCGTTCTTCGCACACGGGAAACGAACTGATGTCGCCGCTCTCACTGCCGTCACATCCGCCGTCCCAGATCCGCAATCCCGCACCGGAAACGCCGGCTGCGGACCTGTCGACCCGCGAGGCGTTCGACGGGTTTGTCGCGGGAACGCTGTTCCGGGAGATGCTCAAGTCGCTGCGGACCTCCACCGGAGACACGCCGTACTTCGGCAACGGGCAGGCGGACAAGATCTTCCGCGAACGCCTGGACGGACAGATCGCCGACCAACTCGCCGCGACCGGCGGCCAATCGCTGACCCAGGAGTTATTCGAAGCGTTCGGCAACCAGACCGCCCTGAAGTAGCGGGTCGGACGGGCTCCCGAACCGGCGGGGGCGGGGCGGCCTGCGGGGGCCGGTGGCGCCGGTCGTGCGGGCGATTGACGGTGGGTGCGGTCCCGCGGGCCGGGCCGGTCGAAACGACCGTGGATGACGCCGCCCCCGCACTCCGCCGCCCCGCCCGCCGATCCGTCGGTTTCGGCGCCCGCCGATTCCGCGGACGCCGCCCTGTCGCCCGACCCGCTCGCCGCGGTGGGGGAGGGGCGGGTCTCGTCGTTCCTGTCGCGGTTGGAGGCGGGTCGGCGTGAATTGGAGACTGCCGGCGCCGAATTGGCCGCCGCCGGCCGGGCGGCCGACGCGACGGCGATGGGTGCCGCCGCGGCGCGATACGAAGCCGCGATCGTCGCGCTGCGGTCGCTCGCGACGGACCGGGCGGCGCTGCTGGCGTCGACCGGGGCGGGCACGGTTGCGGCGCTGGTCGCCCGGTCGCCGCGTCTTGTCTCCCGCGTGGAGAGTCTACGGGAGTCCGTGAAAGAGACACGGACTCGCGTATGGCCGCGATGGGTCTCCGCCCGACGCTCCGCCGCCGCGTGCGGCGAGGCGCTGGACCTCATCGCCCGCGGCGGGGCGCGGTCCGTGACCTACGACGCCGCGGGTCTCGGTGAAGCCGCCGCGGGCGGGGCGTTGCTGAATCTGTCCGGTTAGCCGCCCCCTCAAGTCCCGCCCGTTCCCCGTCCGCCGTTTCCCCCGAGCTTGAGCCGATCCCATGGGTCTGTCCGCGGTGCTGGCGAACAGCGCCAACGCGCTCGACGTGTTCTCGACGGGGCTGGCGGTCGCCGGCAACAACGTCGCGGAGGCGGCGACGCCCGGCTTCGCCCGGGAGGAGTTGCACGTCACCTCCGGCGGCGGGCAGGTGGGGGTGCGGCATGCGGTCAACCGGCACCTGGAAAGCCGGTTGCACGCCGCGGCGACCGGGGCGGCGGGCGGCGGGGCGACCGCGGAGCTGTTCGCGGGGCTCGAACGCGTGCTGGGCGAACTGACCGACGGCGACCTGTCCACGGCCCTGTCGGACTTCGCCGCGGCGGCGGGGGCGGTCGTCGCGGAGCCGACCTCCGCCGCCCACCAGCAATCGCTGCTGGACGAGGGCGCCGCCCTGGCCTCGGACTTCCGCAGCCTCGCCGCCCGCGCCGGGGAGTTGGGCGGAGATCTCTCCACCCGGGCGTCCGACCTGGTGGGGGAGGCGAACGGCCTGATCGAAGAGGTGCACACCCTCAACGAGCAGATCGTGAAGCTCGAACTGGGACGCCTGTCCGGCAGCGACGCCGGGGCCCTGCGCGACCGCCGGTACGCGGCGATGCGGCGGCTCTCGGAGATCGTCCCGTTGGAGTACCGCGAAACGAAGTTCGGCGCCGTCGAACTCCGCAGCGGCGACGACTGGCTGTTGCTGGGCGAGTCCACGCAGTCCCTCGAACTGGTCGCCCCGGATCACGATCCGGCCGACCCGCCGATCCGTCTGCCGGCGCCGCGGGTGCGGACCAGCCGGACGCAGTCCACGCTGGAGGGCGGGGGCGAACTGGGCGGCGTGCTGCGGGGGGCGGACGAGGTGATCGGCGGGTTCCTCGACGACCTCGACGGCCTCGCCGCGGGGCTGATCGAGACGATGAACCGCGTGCACAGCGGCGGGCGGGGCTCCGCGGGGCACACGAACGTCACCGCCGCCCGCACCGTCTTCGACCCGGCGGCGTCGCTGGCGGAGTCGGTCGGTCGGCACGAACTGCCCTTCGCCCCCTCGCACGGCGGCTTCACCCTGACGGTCGTCAATAAGGCGACCGGGGCGGAGGCGGACACGCAGATCCCGATCGACCTCGACGGCCTCGGGGCGAACGACACCACGCTGAACGACCTCGCCGCCTCGCTGGACGCGGTGGACGGGCTGACGGCGGGCCTGGATTCGCTGGGCCGCCTGACGCTGACGGCGGACTCCGGCCGCGAACTGCACTTCGCCGACGACACCTCCGGCGTGCTGGCCGCGCTGGGGATCAACCAGTTCTTCGACGGGCGGGACGCCGGCTCGATCGATCTGGCGGCGCCGCTGAAGGCGAATCCGGCGCTGCTGGCGGTGGGGCGGGGCGGGGGTCCGGCGGACAACTCGAACATGCTGGCGCTGGCGGACGCGCTGGCCGGCCCGCTGTCGGATCCCTCTTCGGGGGGAGCGGGGGGGGCCGGCCGGAACCCGGAACTGGCCGGCAAAACGCTGGACGGGCGGTTCGCGGAGATCGTCGGCGCCGTCTCCCGCGGGTCCGCCGCGGAGCGGGCCCTCGCCGAGGCCGCCGGCGCCCACCGGGACGCCCTCGCCAGCCAGCGGGAGCAGTTCAGCGGCGTCAGCCTGGACGAGGAAGCCGTTCGCATCATGGAGCTCCAACGGCAATACCAGGCTAGCGCCCGCGTGATCAGCGTGACCGATTCGCTGCTCGACACCCTCATCAACATGTGACCCCGCACCCCCGGGCGACGGCGAGCCGTCGGCTTGGGGGGAGGACGAACCCATGCCCGTCAGCCCGCTCCGCCCCGGTCGATCGCCGGAGACGTATCAGTTCCAGCGGCTCGGCGCGTCGCTGAACAAGATCAACGCGGAGTCGATCCGCCTGCAGGATATGGCCGCGACCGGCGTGAAGATCGCCGTGGGCAGCGACGATCCCGGCGGGGCGATCAAGGCCGGGTTGATGCAGCGGAGCATCGAGCGGAACGAATCGCTCCAGCAGCAACTCGCCGTCGCGGACAGTCAATTGTCCGCGACCGACACCGGACTGGCCGCGTTCGCCGATGCGGTGACGACGGCCCGCACGATCTTGCAGGGCGGCATCGGTTCGCAGGCGGGGCCGGCGGAGAAGGCGGCGCTGGCCGAAGAGATCGCGGCGCTGCGGCAGAGCGTGATCCTCGAAGGCAACCGCACCTTCCGCGGGCGCTCCCTGTTCGCCGGCTCCGATCCCGGCCAGTCGCCCTTCGTCGATCTGGGCGGCGGGCGGACGCTGTACACCGGCGATCTGGGCGGCGTGCCGGGGCAGCTCGGCGACCACGCCCCGCTGGACACCGCGGTCCACGGGTACGCGGCGTTGCAGGTCCTCACCCCCGCCGAAAGTCGCCCGCTGGGGCCGGCGCTGACGGAGGGCACGCCGCTGTCCGCCCTGCACGGCGGCGCCGGCGTGACGCCGGGCGAACTGACGGTGACGCTGGACGACGGGGCGGGAAACACGGCGTCGCGGACGGTCGATCTCGCCGGCGCCCGCACCGTGGGCGATCTGAAAACGCGGTTGGAAGCGGCGTTCGCAGCCGACCCGTCGGGGTTGAGCCTCGGCGTCGCCCCAGATGGCGGGGGGCTGCAATTCTCCGTGCTCCCCGGCGGGGCGACGGCGTCGGTGACGGTGGAAGACGTGCCCGGCGGCCGCACCGGCCGGGACCTGCGGCTCGTCCCGAACCCCGCGGCCGCCGTGCCCGGCGTGCTGGACGGCGCCCCGCTGGCCCCGCGGGTCACGAAGTTCACCCCGCTGACGGCCCTCAATGGCGGGGCGGGGGCGGATCTGCAGCGGGTTGCGGATCGTGCAGGGAGAAGAGGTGGCGAACGTGGACCTCACCGCCGCGACGACCGTCGGCGAGGCGCTGGCGGCGATCAAGCTGCAAACCGAAGCCGCCGGCGTGCACGTCCTCGCCGACATCACCGAGGACGGAACCGGCCTGACGATCCGCGGACGGGTCAGCGGCGTCGACTTCTCCATCGGGGAAGCCGGCGGCACCACCGCGGCGGACCTCGGCGTCTCCACCCTCCCGGCGACGACCCGGCTGGAGGATCTGAACGGCGGGGCCGGGATCCCGACCGGCCCGCTGCCGGACGGGCCGGGGCCGCTGGTCATCACCCGCCGCGACGGCACCGACGTGAGCGTGAACCTGTCCGCCGCCGAGACGATCGAGGATGTGCTCGCCGCGATCAATCTGGTCGAACCCGGCGTGTTGACGGCCCGGCTGAGCGACGCGGGCAACGGCATCACGCTGGCGGACGCGCAGATCCCCCCGCGGTCCCCGGGCCGCTGACGGTGGCGGAGAACGAACTGTCGACCGCGCTGGGCCTCGCCGGGTCCGCCGCCCCGGGCGAGGAGATCGCCGGCGCGATCGAGCACCCCCGCCGCACCGGCGGGCTGCCGGACCTGCTGAGTCGGTTGGAGGCCGGTCTGCGGGCGGGCGACGACGGGGCGCTGTTCCCGCTGGGCGACGAGTTGGACGCCGAATTGCAGCGGATGACGACCGTGCGGGCCGCCGCCGGTTCCCGCCACCGCCGGGTTTCGGAGCAGACGACCCGCCTGGTGGACGAGGAATTGCAGTTGCGGGAGGACCTGTCGCTGGTGCTCGACGCGGATCTCGCCGAGGTGTTCACCCGCATTCAGGCGTTGCAGACGGCGTACGAAGCGACGCTGCGGCTGACCGCCCAGGCGAACCAACTGTCGCTGGTGAACTTTTTGTAGGAGGGCGTCACGAGGGGCGTCACTTGGGGCGTCACTGTGGCGAGCGGGGGGCGTCAGCCCTCCGTGCTTGAGCGGCCCGCGTCACTCGCACGGAGGGCTGACGCCCCCCGCTCGCCGGGAATCTCCCGCAGCGTTGCACCTTCAGCCGGCGCCGTCTATCGTGCCCGACCCCCTCCCGGCGGCCCCGTGCCGCCGCCCCGGGGGCGGACTGCCCCGTGCGGGGCGGTCGCGACCTTATGATCTCTCCCCGCCCCCGGGCGGCGTGCCCGGTCAGTCCGACAGCAAGGCAGGCGGCGTCGATGCCCATTCTCCAGAAATGCACCCAGCTTCCCAAAGAAGCCGCGGACCCGCAGTGGTTGACGGTCAGCGCCGACGGGCAGATCGTCGGGCGACTCGCGACCGGCATCGCCACCGTGCTGATGGGCAAGCACAAGCCGAACTACACGCCGCACGTGGATAACGGCGACTACGTGGTCGTCACCGATGTGGAGCGGGTCGCCTTCGGCGGGAAGAAGATGGAGCACGAATCCATCCCGCACTTTTCCAAGAAGTGGCTCCAGAAGGAGTACGACCGCTACAGCGGCTACCCCGGCGGCCGCACCGTGGAGAGCGCCGAACGCGTGCACGCCCGCAAGCCGGAGATGATCCTGCACGAGGCCGTCCGCCGGATGCTGCCCAAGAACAAGCTGGGCCGGCACATGCTCAAGAAGCTCAAGCTGGTCGTCGGGCCGGACCACGAACATCAGGCCCAGCAGCCCGCCGCGTTCCCTGAATATCTGATGCCGACCCGCACCCGGTAGTCCCCGGCGTGCTGTTCGGCCGGCCGCTCTCCCCCGCTTCTCCCCCGCTGACCCTGCCCGCCGCGCGGGACGCCCGCCCATGCCGACCGACGCCGACACCCCGGATCCCGACGCCCCGACGCAGACCCCGTCGGCGTCCCCCGTCCCCATGGACGGCGTGCCGACCGGGCCGAGCAGCGCCACGACCCCCCGGGACGTGGCCGGTACGGACGAGAACAACCCGGTGAACGAGACGATCACCGCCTCCGACGGCGCCGCCGGCCCGGGCGGCGCGGCGGACGCCGCGACCGGGGATTCCGGCGGCACAGAAAGCGGCCAGACCGCCCCGCTGGTGGACTCCGCCGAGGTCGATCCCGACGCCACCGCCGGCGCCGCCTCGATTCAGATCGACGCGTCCGCCGCGACGCCCGGTGGCGAACTGGCCGCCGCCGACGCCGCCGCCGAGCCGGCGGCGGACAGCCTGGAGCGGACTACCGGCGCCGAGGTCGGCGCCGCCGCCCCGGACGAGATGGGCTCCGAGGCGACCGGCGAAAACTACGCGGAGGACATGGGCCTGACCATGGGCGGCGGACGCGCCCCCGAGGACATCGCCCCGCCGCCGGAAAGCATGATCCGCGGGACGATCGACCGCTTCGGCACCGCAATCGGCACCGGGCGCCGGAAGAAGAGCGTCGCCCGCGTTCGCGTCTCCGACGGCACCGGCCAGTTCAGCGTGAACGGCCGCGACCTCGACGAATACTTCTCCTTCGAACGGGACGTCGCTTTGGTTCAGGCCCCGTTGGAGCAGACCGACATGGCCGGGAACGTGGACGTTTGGGTCCGCGTCGAAGGCGGCGGCAGCACCGGCCAGACCGGGGCGATCGTGCTGGGCATCGCCCGGGCGTTGCAGGCCAAGGATCCGAATCTGCACGGCCTGCTGCACCACGGTGGATTCCTCACCCGCGACGAGCGGGCCGTCGAACGGAAGAAGTACGGTCGCGCCAAGGCCCGCAAGAGCTTCCAGTTCTCCAAGCGGTGATCTTCCGCGTCTCGTTCCTTCTCCTGCCGTAACGCCGAGACCCCGCGGGGCCTCGGCGTTACTCTTAGACGATCCGCCCGATGCCCGCCGTTATCACCTCGCTGCTGGGGCCGGACCTTCGGCTGATGATCGAGGAGGGGGACGCCGAGGGCCTGCGGGCGTTCTGCGAAGAGTTGCACCCCGCCGCGCTCGCCGAGGTGCTGGCCGACCTGGACGACGACGTCGTTTGGCGGGTGCTGTCGCACTGCGCGCTGCCCCGGCAGGTGGAGATCTTCGAGTTCCTCAGCCTGCACCGGCAGGTCGAACTGGTCGACGCGATCGGCAAGGAGCGGCTCAGCAAGCTCGTCGGGGAGATGAGCAGCGACGACCGGGCGGACCTGCTGTCGCGGTTGGATCCGGTGCGGGTCGAAAACCTGCTGCCCTTGATGGCCCAGGCCGACCGGGCCGACGTGCGGCGTCTGCTGGCGTACCCGGAGGATTCCGCCGGGTCGATCATGACCACGGAATACGCCAGCCTCCCCGAAGAACTCACCGTCGCCGAGGCCCTGCAAGCCCTGCGAAAACAGGCTCCGGACGCGGAAACGCTGTATTACGTCTACGTGCTGGGGCCGGACCGGCGGTTGGACGGGTTCGTCTCGCTGCGGGACCTCGTGCTGGCCCGGCCGGACCGGCGGGTCGGCGATCTGATGCGGCGGGACGTGATCAGCGCCCGCGTCGACGACGACCAGGAGGAGGTCGCCGCCCAGGTGATGCGATACGACCTGCTCGCCCTGCCGGTGGTGGACGACTCGAATCGGCTGGTCGGCATCGTGACCCACGACGACGCGATGGACGTGGTCCGGCAGGAGGCGGAAGAGGACGTGTTGCGGATGGGCGGCGTCGAACCGCTCGCCGACAGCTACTCGGAAACCGGCGTGCTGGAACTGGCCTGGAAGCGGGGCAAATGGCTGATGTTCCTGGCCGTGATGGCCCTGGTGACCGCCCAGGTGCTGGGGCGATTCGAGAGCAGCGGGACGCAATTCGCTTGGCTGGTGATGTTCCTGCCGCTGGTGTTGGGCTCCGGCGGGAACGCGGGCAGCCAGTCGGCGGCCCTCATCATCCGCGCGATCGCGTTGGGCGAGGAGAGCCGCCGGCCCGCTCAGGCTCGCCGGCCGCGAACTGTTGGTCGGCGGCGTGCTGGGCGGGTTGCTGGCGACGGTCGGGTTCGTCAGCGGCTGGGCCTGGTTCCGACTGGAGGCGCCCGAATGCCTGATGATCGCCGGCACCGTCTGGTTGGTGGTGATGCTCGGCACCGTCTGCGGCAGTTTGCTGCCGTTGGCCAGTAAAAAGGCCGGCCTGGACCCCGCCCTGATGAGCACCCCCCTCATCACGGCGGTGATGGACGTGACCGGCGTCGTCCTCTACTACGGCGTCGGCGTCTGGCTGCTGACGAGCCTGGCCGGATGACGGTCGTGGCATGTACGCTGACGGTTGACTAATATGGCGTGCGGTCCCTTCGGGCATTGTGAGACCCAATGCCGCCCTCAACCGCTTCGTCATCATGATCGCTGCGGCCGAAACCCTCGCTTCGCCCAAGCCCGTCGCTTCGCCCAAGCCCGTCGCTTCGCCCGAGCGGGAACCGGCGCCTCCGATCGAACTTCAGGTCGCACCGCATGCCGCGGACGCGCTGGCGAAACTGGGACGGACCGAGGACGTCCGGTTTTCGCCGGACAACCGCCGCCTGATCCTCGCGGGCTACTCCTCCGCGGCCTGTTTGGCGTTCGATATCCGCATCCACCGAACGGGCGGCCGGCTGACCGTGGCGATTGAAGACTTCGCCGAATTGCGGTCGCCGACATTCCAGGACCCGCATGGATTCGATTTTGTCGGCAACGGCCTGCTGGCAGTGGCGAATCGGGGAGGGGGGGCGGTCACGCTGGTCCGGCTGCCCCCGCGTCGCAGCGGCGGCGGCACCTTCGAGGTCGAACCGATCAAGGCGTTTGGCACGGCCGAGCCCGGCGACCCGCTCAAGACGCCCGGCTCCGTTTGCGTAACGCGGGCCCGCGTGGTCGGGCGGAGCGTTTGGCACGGCGAACTGCTGGTGTGCGACACCTTTTATAATCGGGTGACCCGGCATGCGTTCAGCACGCTCGCCCCAGACCGGGTGGACCGGGACGTCGTCTGCCTGGAACGCGAACTCAATATTCCCGACGGCGTGGCCGTCTCCCGCGACGGCCGCACCGTGGCGATTAGCAATCACTCCGGACACGAGGTCTTGCTGTTCGACCGGCGGCGGATGACGCGGACCGCCGAGCCGGTCGGCCGGCTGACCGGCGTCGACTATCCCCACGGGCTGCGGTTCTCGCCGAGCGGAAACGCCCTGTACGTCACCGACGCCGGCCGGCCGTTGCTCGTCAAGTTCCGCCGCCCGACTGGCGGGTGGCGGAACACGCATCCGCCCAGCGGGATCGCGCGGTCGCTGTCCGAGGAGGTGTTTCAGAGGGGGCGGGTCAATCCGATGGAGGGCGGGTCGAAGGGCTTGGACCTGACCCGAGACGGCGCCCTGCTGGCCGTCACGTGCGAATGTGAACCGCTGACGTTCTTTGAGGAAGCCGCCCTGTTCGGTCGAGACGACGCCTGACCCGGCGGACCCCCGCGGGAAATGGCGAACCTTGTTGCGTGGGTCTGTACGAGAAGGTGACGCGGTCCGCCGCTCACGGCGCCGACGAGGTGCGAGAGTTGGAGAACGGGTCGATTGAAGTCTCCGTCGCGGGAACGCTCGCCCCGATCGCGAAGCCGGCGCTGCGGCGAATCGCCCGGGAATTGAGCCTCGGTCTGCTCAACGGCAACCCCATGCGAATCTCCGGGGAACCGGGGGGGCGACCCCGCGGCGCCCGGCCCGCGGGTTCTTGCGGGCGTCGCCGAGTCTCCGATAGGCTGGGTCCGATGCGTGCGGGGGTCGCCGGCGTGGCGCCTCCCGCGTCGCGTGCGGTCGACATCCACGTCAAGACCCAGAGCCGTCCCGATGTCCGACGTCCCCCCGGCCGGCACGCCTGCGAGTCGCCGTTTCCCAGCGGTGCGGCGCACGGTCGCCGTCGCGGCGACGTTGGCGGCGTTGATCGGCGTGGGCGGCGCGGCGATCGTCGCGGACGACGAGGTGAAATCGGAACCCACCGTCGTGCGGCTGGTGAAGGATGCGGGGGCGCTGGCGGTCGCCGTGCATGATCCCGGCGTGACCCTCGCCGTCGACGGGCACGACCTGCGGATCTCCGGCGACGGACTAGCCGACCTCCGCCTCAACACCGACGCCTGGTCGACCGACGCTCCGCCGGGCGACGGCGCAGGCGACGGGAGCGGGACCGGCGACGCCGCGGCCCGGCCGTTGCTCTCCGTCGAACGCGACGGGCGGACGTTGATCGACGTGCGGTGGGAACCGCGACGTGCGAGCGGGGCGGGCGAACCGGTCGCCGCCCCGGCGGACGGCGGGCCGGGGTTCACGCCGCCCGAATCCGGCCCGAACGGCGAGCCGGGCGGGGGACCGAACGGTCTGGCGCTGGTTCGTCGCTACGAGGGGCACACCGCGGCGGTCAAGGACGTGGCGATCTCCCCGGACGGCACGCTGTTCGCCGGCGGCAGCGGGTGGCCGTTCGGCGATGAAACCGCCCGCGTCTGGGACGCCGAATCCGGTGCGTTGCTGCACACCTTCCCTCACCCCGGCCTGGTGCAGTGCGTCGCCTTCAGCCCGGACGGCGCCCAATTGCTGACCGGAACGGCCGACGCCGTCGTCCGCATCTGGGACTGCTCGGAACCCGCCGCCGCCGACGCCGACGCCCCCGCCGCTGACAACGACGGAAACGCCGCATCGGCGGCCGACCGGCTGATCCGCGAGTACCGCGGCGCCCGGGGCATCGTGCTGGACGCGAACCTCTCGCCGGACGGGAAGTGGGTAATCGCCACCGGCTACAACGAGCGGGGCGTGCATCTGTGGGAATGCGACGGCGGGCGGTCCCGGTTTCTCCGCTCCCCCGACGCCGCTCCGATGCGACGGGCGACCTTCTCCCCGGACGGCCGCCGGGCGCTGGGTCAGAACGGGAACGGGCAGGTGTTCGTCTGGGACCTGGACAGCGGCGAGTTCGAGCGCGCCCTGCCGCCCGCCGCATCCCCGACGAACGGCGCCGGCGCGGGGTTGGCGTTGCTGGGGGACGATCGGCTCCTCGCCGGCGCCGGCGACGGCGTCGTCCGGCTCTGGAACTTCCGCACCGGCGCCCTGCTGCGGGAGATTCAGACGCCGGTCGCCGTGCAGGCGCTCGCCCTGCTGCCGGACCCGTCCCCCGATCGTTGGCGGGTCGTGGCGGTGGGCGGGGCGGGGCGACCGGACGCGCCGGAACTGGCGGTGCTCGACCTCGCCGCCGGCACCGTCGACTTCGCCCTCAACTACGGCGGCGGCATCCTCTGGGCCGCCGCGGCCACCCCGAACCGTCGCCGACTGCTGACCGCCTCCGGGAGCCGCCGCCCGGTCGGCCAACAGCGGGGGCAACGCCCCACCGGCGACAACGCCCTGAGCCTGTGGAGCCTGCCGACCACAGCAACCCGGCCCTGATCAGATCGACCCCGTCCCGATCAACCCCGTCCCGATCAACCCCGCCCCGCTCTGCTGCGCCGCTCGATTGGTCCCCGCGACGACGGTTTGGAACATGATCCTGCAACATCGAACATGATCCTGCAACATCGGCGGCGCCTCGTGCTGTTCGCCGGGCTCTTCGCGGTCGGACTGGGTTCCGTCGGCCTCGCCCGGGAGCCCCGGTCCGACGCCCGGCTGCACCGCCGCATCGCGATTCCCCCGTCGCTGTGCACCACCGTCGACGGGCACACCTTCGGCGGCGACCTGCGGATCGGGGATCTCAACGGCGACGGGCGCTGCGACGTTCTCGTCTACCGCTGCGCACGCGGGGCGCCGACCGGGCCGCACGCCGGCGGGATGAAGCCGTGCTTTCTGGGGGCGTTCGAACTGGACGGAACCGTACTCTGGACCGCCGGCGGGGGCGGGAATCAACCGTCGCGGCCGATGTCCGTCGTCGTCCACGACCTGACGGGCGACGGCGCCGCGGAGGTCGTCTGCTTCTGGCATCGCCCAGCGGCCGAGCGCCCGTCCGACGGTCCGCCCGCCGATTGGCGCTCGCTGGCGGACGTGGTCGTGCAGGTCCGCGACGGCCGCACCGGGCGGGTCCTGCGCGAAGCCGCCCCGCCGGCCGTCACCGGGCGGCGGATGAGCGACCCGCACGGGGCCAACTGGGTGCACCAACGACTGCTCATCGCCAATTTTAGAGGCACGCCGGAGCCGCGGGATCTGGTGGTGAAACTCGGCGATACATACGTCGCGTTGGACGAGCGCCTCGACGTCCTCTGGACCTATCAAACGCCGTGGACGGAATACTCCCGCTGCCCGGCGTATATCCCGTCCGTGGGCGATTTGGACGGCGACGGACGTGACGAGGTGAACGGCGGCTATTTCGTGCTCGACCGTCACGGGAAGCCGTTGTGGGAACGGCCGTTGGGGCGTCATATGGATTCCGTCGCCGTCGCGGCCTGGGACGACGGCCGAACCCGCGCGATCTGCTCCGGCTTCGGCCACGTGACGGCGGCCGACGGCGAAGTGATTCTCTCGCTTGGGGAACGAATCGTTCCGCACGGGCAGGAAGTCCGCGTCGCCGACTTCCGCGGCGACATGAACGGACCGGAAATGGCGATTCGCCACAACGGACATGCGCCTGATCTGCTGTTGGTCAGCAGCGAAACCGGCGCCGTCGTCGATCGGCTCAAGCTGAACGACTCGCCCACGAACGTCGGTATGGAGCCGGTCTTTTGGAACGGTCCGAGCCAGCCGGCGCTGCTGTACAACGGCGGCTGGCTGTGGGATTTGCAGACCCGCACGGGCGGTCCGCTGCCCGATCTGCCCCCGCCGAACGGGGCGAAGGTGCATCGCATGGGGTTTTATCATGCGATCCCCGCCGACCTGTGCGGCGACGACCGCGAGGAACTCCTGCTGTGGGATCCCACCGCGACGGAACTGTTCCTCTATACGCCGACCCCGCTGGTCGAGTCCGCGTACAAACGCTACCGGCCCGCGCCGCGGCAATATAATCCGCGGATCATGGATTGAATCCCGCCCGCCCGCAACCGCCGGCCGTTCTTAGAACGCGTCCTGAAGATCCGTAGCGGCGGCTTCCAGCCGCCGTCCGCGAGCGCAGCGAACGGGGGGCGTCTCCTTCGGCCTCGCCGAGAGTCGGCGGCTGGAAGCCGCCGCGACGATACTCCGCGGCCTGCTCTAGGGGAGCGGCTGCATGGCATTTCAGACGCCGGAGGTCGGCGCCGCGGAGGGGCCGGCCGTGGCCGATCTTGTGACGCCCGTCGAGATGGACAAGCCCGCGGCGCGATCGCCGCCAGTGATCTCGGCTTGGCGGACGATGACGTCGCCGCCTTCTGGTAGGGGATCGTCACCCACGACCGTTTTGACGGAGACCGATCATGGGGCGATCCCCACAACGATCGACAGTCCGCTTTGAAGCGTCTCGTCCGCTTGAACGGTCGGCCGGTCCTGGCCTGCGGCGTCGGGACGGACTTCCTACGCGATCACGCGGAACTGGCGCGTTTCACGTTCCTGCAGGCCGCCGGCGACGAAGATCTACGACATCCCCGACGCACAGGTGATCCACCCGCACACCGATCTGTGGATGCGCCGGGACAGCGGATGGCGCCGATCGGCCCGCGGACGGCTGGCTCGGCATCAATAGCCCCGCGGTCGCTCCCAAGACCAATTTCAGGCGGTGGGGCTCAAGCGGCGAGTCCCGGTTCGTTCACCGAAGTTCTTGCACGTCAAACAGTTCTGCGAAGATAGGTCCCGCCCCGGCGTAGGGTGAGGGCCTGATGTTTCCACCCGCACCGGAGGCGGGCGGTCGCCGGGCCTCTCGCGGGACGAGGGGACGGCCGACGTTGGTGACGGACGCCGCTCCCTTCGCCCCCGCGCCGGTTCGCATCGCGCAGCGAACCGACGCGATCCGCCCCCGCCCGTCGGCAGGACGCCGACCCCGCCCCGCGGACCGTTCCGGGAGAGCCGCGAACCGGCGTCTAGCACACGCCGACTCGCACGGCCCCGGGCGCCGCGGGCGGACTGAACTCCGAAGCTCGCCGAACAACCGACGGGCCCGAATCCTCCTTCTCCTCTCCCACCCCGGCCCACACCCGCCGGGCCCCGGTTTCCCCGTGTGGGGATGCAGCCGGGCGGGGCGGCGGACGCTCTGCGTGATGTGGAACCCCAGTCGACAACCCGATCCGGCGGCCCGACCGCGGAGCGAACCCTTCCGGGAACGCCCCGCGGCCGGGTTCGCCCCTGCGCGGGCGCTAGGTTCCCTCCGAGACGGGCGGGTCCCGTGGCACGATGCCGACCAGGCGCATCAGTTCGAGGGCGTTGCTGCGGGGGACGACGCCGGGCCGCAGGGTGTGGTCGAAGGTCATGTGGCCGTCGGAGAGTTGGTCGCGGAAGTGCACGTTCGCGGCCCGGTCGCCCAACTCGTCGACCAAGCCGGTGAGGGCTAGATCGTGCGTGGTCACCAGGCCGAAGGCGCCGCGGTCCAGCAGGGTGCGAACGACCGCCTCCGCCCCGGTGCGGCGATCCGCGGAGTTCGTGCCCTGCAAGATTTCGTCCAACAGAAACAGCGTCGGCGGGCCGGCCTGCGGTGGCGTCGTCGCAGCACGCCGGCGAGGCGGCGGACGCTTTCGAAGAACAGGCTCTTGCCGTCGGCGAGGCTGTCGGTGACCCGCATCACGCTCCGCACGCGGCAGGGGGCCAGCGACAGCGAGGTCGCACAGACCGACGCCCCGGCGCCGGCCAACGTCGCGTTCACGCCGACCGCCCGCAGCAACGTGCTCTTGCCGGACATGTTCGACCCGCTGACCAGCAGCAGGGCGGGGGCGGGCGGCTGAACGGCGCCCGGTTCGCACGCCGTCGAGTCGGGTTCGCACGCCGTCGAGTCGAGTTCGCACGCCGTCGACAGACGCACGTCGTTCCGCACGCAGTCGGCCTGCGGGAGCAGGGGATGACCAAGGTCCGTCGCGAGGAATCGTGCGGCGTCGGCGTCGCGGCCGGCGCCCGTCCCGGTTCCGAAGCCGTACGCCGGCACGACGAACGTGGGGTGTTCGAACCGCCAACGGGCCAGCGACAGCAGGGCCTCGAACCGGCCCGCCGCCGCGGCCCAATCGGCGAGGCGGCCGCCGTGCACCTCCGCCCACCGGGCGATGCCGTGGGCGTGGAACAGCGGCAGGGCGAACGCGGCGGAGGCGAGCGCCACGAACTGATTGTTGCGGCTCGTCTCCAGCCGCCGGGCGACGACGGCCAGCCGGGCGACCGCCGCGGAGGGCGGGGCCGTCGCCCCGCCGTCGGTCAGCCCGGCCCGCAGGGTGGCGACGGCGGGGGCGTCCGCGTCGCAGCGTTCCAACAGGTCCAGCACCCCGGCGAGCAACGTCAGCCCGCCGCCGGTGCGTTCGGAATAGTCCGCGGCGGCGGTGACGCGATCGCGGAAGACGTACTGCAACGCCCCCTGACCGCCCGCCGCCGCCAGCAGCACGCCGACGGAGCCGGCGGCGATCAGCCACCAGCCCAGTCCGAAGACCGCCGCCGCGCCCGAGGGCCACGGCCGCCCGCCGCACCCCGGCCGGCACCGGCCGCGGCGGACCGACCGCGGCCGGTCCGCCGGTCGGCGCCGGGCGGGTCTCCGGGCAGCAGATCGAGTCGTTCGCGAAGCAGCACGTCGTCGGCCAACGTCGTCCGCGGCCCGCTGGCGAACCTGCACCTCCGCGGGATCGGCGGGGGCGAGCAGCCACCCGGCGAGCGTCGCCCGCCCGCCCGCCGTGCGGGCGCAGGAGAGGCGCCGGAACAGCCCGTGTTCCCCGAACAGGTCGAGGTCCGCGGCGTGCGGGCGGTCCGGGGGGAGCAGGTCGGCGCCGACGTCCGCGTCCGGCGTCAGCCCGCCGCCGATGCGCAGCCGGGCGTCGTCGTGGTGCGTGACGGCCCGGCCCGCAGCGGTCTTCGTCGTGGCGACCCCCTCGTGCACCGCGCACAGCACGGCGAACGCCACCCCGGGGAGGAGCAGCCACCAGCCGGTCCAGGCGCCGGTCGCCCAGCCGACCGCCGTTCCGGCGGCGGCGAGGAACAGCAGTCCGCGGACGGCGGCGAGGCGGTCGTCCCAGCGGCCCCACCGATCGACGGCGGTTTGCCGCGCCGCTTTCGCCGCCGCGTGCACCACAGCCGGATCGACAGCCCGGCTCCGTCCCCGCCGCGGCGGGGGCGACGGCGGGGCGACGGACGGGGGAAGCGGGGCGGCCGCGGCGGCGCTCACGCGGAAAGCTGCTCGCGGGCGGCTTCGAGGATCTCGCGGGTGCGGACGATGCCGTCCCGCTCGCTCAGCTTGCCGCCCTCGTACTCCACGCCGACGTACCCATGGTAACCGGCGTCCGTGACGATCTTGCACATATCGATGAGGTCGAACTTCAACCCATGCCCCACCGTGACGGAGGAGGGAGCGGGTTCGGGGAAGTCGTAGCTCTTGGCGGACATCGCCCTTCGCGTAGGGGGTCAGCAGGCGAACGCCCTTGTACGGGTCGAACGATTTGCCGTCGCCGATGCGGAAGTTGCCGAAGTCCGGCAGCGTGCCGACGCGGGGGTGATCGGCCAGTTCCATCACCGCGGCGAGCCAGCCCGCCGTTCGAACTCAATCCCCCGTGATTCTCGACGATGACGTTCAGGTCGTACCCGTCCGCCAGTTCGCAGAGTTGGTGCAGGCCGTCGGCGGCGCGCTCCATCTGCTCCGTGAAGGAACCGGTGCTGCCGGCGTTGACCCGGATCGAATGGCAGCCGAGGGCCCTGGCGCTCTTCAGCCACTTATCGTGGTTGGAAACGGACTTCTTGCGGGCCGCTTCGTCCGCGTCGCCGAGGCTCCCCTCGCCGTCGACCATCACCAGGACGCTCTCGACGCCGGCGTCCTCACAGCGGGCGTTGAGCTTGGCGAGATAGGCGTCGGAGGTGTCGCCGTTGAAGAAGCGATTCACGTACTCCACCGCGTCGATGCCGACTTCCCTGGTCTTCGCGGGGAAGTCCAGGTTGGTGAACTCGCCTTTGCCGAGGGCCTTGTGGAAGGACCACTGGGCGAGGGAGATCTTGAACAGCGGCTCCCCCTTCGACTCGCCCTTCAGGGGACGAGCCGCGTCGGGCGGATCGGGGGGCGAGGACCGCGGCGCCGGCGGTCGCCGCGGCGGCGCCGACGGCGGATTGGAGGAGGGCGCGGCGGGTTGCGGACGGGGCGACGGCGGACATGAGCGGGCGGCGTGCGGGTTTCGGACGAACGGGCGGAGTTTACCGGCGCCCGCCAGATCCGGCGACCGACCGCGGGGACGGGTAGAATGGCCCGCGATTCAACCCGCCGGTCCCCCGTCGCCCGCCCCGCCGCCCGTCTCGCCGCCCGTCTCGCCGAAAGTCCCGCCGATGCCCTCGCCGTTCCCCGGGATGGACCCGTTTCTAGAGAGCCCCGCGGTGTTCCCGGACCTGCACGACTCGTTCGTCGACACTTTGAAAGCGCACCTTCAGAAAGCCTTGCCCCCGCCATATTTCGCCGCCGGCGGCAGTCGGGTGTGGGTGGACGTCAGCGAGCGACCGGTGGGACCGGACGTCGGTGTGCTGACGGCGGGACGAGTCTCGCCCGGAGGAACCGCGACGGCGGCTCCCCCGGTTCGCACGGAACCGATTGTCGTGACGGTCCCGAGCGACGAGTTTCGCGAACCGTTCGTGGAGATCCGCACCGGCGGCGGCGACGAACGACTCGTCGCGGTGTTGGAAGTCCTCAGCCCTGTCAACAAACGGCCGGGGGAGCGGGGGCGCAACCTCTACCTCCGCAAGCAGCGGGAGGTTCGCGGGGCCGGCAAGCACCTTGTGGAAATCGATCTGCTGCGACGCGGGCGACACACGACCGCCGTACCGATCGAGTGATCGAATCCCGCTGCGGCGGATTCGACTACCACGCCGCAGTCAGTCCCGGCGACGAGCCGTTGCGACACGAGGTCTACCCGTGGCGCCTGCGGGAAGCGCTACCGGAGTTACGCGTCCCGCTGCTGCCGGGAGACGGCAGCGTCGCCGTCGACCTCCAATCCATCATGAACGAGGCGTACGACCGCGGCGGACATGCGGTCCGCATCGACTACGCCGACCTCGCCGCGATCCGCCCCCCGCTGGCCACCGCGGACGCCGCTTGGGCCGCGGACTTGCTGGCGAACCGATGTCCCTAACGCAACGCGACCCGAACGCGGGGAGCGTCCGGGTCGCGGGATCCTCATCGACCCACGCCGCCGGCTTAATACCGGTAGTATTCCGGCTTGAAGGGACCGTCCTGCGGGACGCCGAGGTTCTCGGCCTGATCCCTGGTGAGTTTGGTGAGCTTCACGCCGATCTTGTCCAGGTGCAGGCGGGCGACCTCTTCGTCCAGTTCTTTCGGCAGGACGTGGACGTTGACGTCCCACTCGCTCGGGTTCCGCCACAGGGCGAGCTGGGCGACGACCTGGTTGGTGAAGGAGTTGCTCATCACGAAGCTCGGGTGGCCGGTGGCGCAGCCGAGGTTCACGAGGCGGCCTTCGGCCAGCACGAGGCGGCTGGTGCCGTCCGGGTAGGTGTAGCGATCGACCGGGCCGCCCTCGTCGCTGTGAACCTTGATCCGCTCCTTTTTCACGTCCGGGTGGTTGTTCAGGTAGGCGACCTGAATCTCGCTGTCGAAGTGCCCGATGTTGCAGACGATCGCGTTGTGTTTCATCCGGTCCATGTGCTCGCCGCGGATCACGTCGTCGCAGCCGGTGGCGGTGACGAAGATGTCCGCCTCTTCGCAGCAGTCTTCGAGGGTGGTGACCTCGTAGCCCTCCATCGCCGCTTGCAGGGCGCAGATCGGATCGATCTCCGTGACGATCACCCGGGCGCCCAGGCCCTTGAGCGCGTCCGCGGAACCCTTGCCGACGTCGCCGAAGCCGGCGACGACGCACACCTTGCCGGCGACCATCACGTCGGTCGCCCGCTTGATGCCGTCGGCCAGCGATTCGCGGCAGCCGTACAGGTTGTCGAACTTCGACTTCGTGACGGAGTCGTTGACGTTGATCGCCGGGCAGAGCAGCTTGCCGGCCCGGTGCATCTGGTGCAGACGATGCACGCCGGTGGTGGTCTCCTCGGTCAGCCCCTTGATGCCCTCGTCGCCTTCGAACAGCTCCGGGTAATCGTCGTGGATCAGCTTGGTCAGGTCCCCGCCGTCGTCGAGGATCATGTTCAGCGGCTTGGGCTCGCCGCCGTCCTTCGAGGGGAAGAAGACGGTCTGTTCGATGCACCAGTTGAACTCCTCCTCGCTCTCGCCCTCCCAAGCGAAGATCGCCATGTTCTCCTTGGCCAGCGCGATGGCGGCGGCGTCCTGCGTGCTGAAGATATTGCAGGAACTCCAGCGGACTTCGGCGCCCAGCTCGATCAGGGTCTCGATCAGGACGGCCGTCTGAATCGTCATGTGCAGGCACCCGGCGATCCGGGCGCCGGCCAGCGGCTTGCTGCCGGCGTACTTTTCACGCAGGGACATCAGACCGGGCATCTCGACCTCGGCCAGTTCGATCTCCCGGCGGCCCAGGGCGGCGAGGTGTTCGAACTGTTCCTCGGACACGTCCGCCACCTTGTAGGGCAGAACTTCGGTGGCGACGGCGGCGGCGGGCATGGGCGGGGCAGGCGGGGAAACGAGCGGGGAGCCGGCCGGAGGGCGCGGCGGGAACGGATCGAGCCGGGGGAGCCGGTCGGGTCGGGGTGTCCGGCGCAGACCGGGCACGCGGCGAGAACTTCACAGGTCCGGTTCCGGCGGCCGTGCGGAAAGCGTAAAATGTGCCGCCCACCGGGGCAAACCCGATTTGCGGAGCCGGCGAGGGAGACCCCAATCCCTCATGCGGGCGTCCCCCACGCGGCCGTGCGAGCGGGGGCGTCCACCCCCTCCGCCTCCTCCGCGGTGAACGGCGGGGCTCGCATTGCGGTTCCGCCCCCCCGGCCCCGCCCGCTCCCCGTCGTCCATACGGCCCGCCCGCCGCGCATGCACCTGTCTGACGCTTACGCCGACGGCTTCGGCCTGTCGTTCGAAATGTTCCCCCCAAAACCGACGCCGGGGACGACGCCCTCCGCGTCGAACTGGCCCGGCTCGCGGGGTACGTGCCGGCGTTCGTCAGTTGCACCTACGGCGCCGGCGGAAGCACCCGGGACCGCACCCTCGACTGGTGCCGGGAGTTGAAGCAGGACTTCGGCCAGATCCGTCACCGCTCACTTCACCTGCGTGGGTGCCGGGACCGGCGACATGGCCGCGTGGCTGGCCGACGCCCGCGACGCCGGCGTGTCGAACATCATGGCCCTCCGCGGCGATCTGCCCGAGACCGGAGACGCCGGCGGCCCGGACGACGTTCCCTGGGAACCCGGCGCCGACGACCTGCGGTACGCCAACGAACTGGTCGCCTTCCTGCGGGAGCGGTTTCCGGAGTTCGGCGTCGGCGTCGCCGGCTATCCGGAGAAGCACCCGGAATGCCCCGATCCGGACACCGATCTTGCCAACCTCAAGCGTAAGGTCGATGCCGGGGCGGACGCCGTCTTCACCCAACTCTTCTTCACGAACGACCACTTCCTCCGCTGGCGCGACGCCTGCGGGGAAGCCGGCATCGAGATCCCGATCATCCCCGGCGTGATGCCGGTCACGGATTTCGGCCGCATCAAACGGATCACCGCGATGTGCGGATCCTCCTTCCCGGACGAGTTCGCCTCCGCCCTGGAGGCGGTCAAGGACGACAAACTCGGGCAGTTTGAGGTCGGCGTCGACTGGGCCGTGAAGCAGTGCCGCGACCTGCTGGACGAGGGCGTCCCCGGAATGCACTTCTACGTCCTGAACAAAGCCGCCGCGACGGAGCAGATCCTCGACGGCATGAACCTCGCCCCGGTCCCGGCGTGACCGTCCCGCGGCCCGACGGCGTAAACTGCCGCTCCACGCCCGCCGCCCCCCGCCTTTTCCCCCGCCCCGAGGAGCCCCGCCGATGCCCTCGCCGTTCCCCGGGATGGACCCGTGGCTGGAAGCGCCCGGCCTGTGGCCGGATGTGCACAACTCGATTGCGGGGGAAATCCGCCGCCTGCTCAATCGGACGCTACCGGCCGGCTATCGGGCGCGTCTGGAGGAGCGCCGCGAACTCGTCGCGTTCGACGGGAACGACGAGCGGGCGTTCAAGACCACACCGGACGTGGACGTGGTCGAAGCCGAGACGGCCGGGGGCGTCGCCGTGGCGGGCGTGCGGACGACGATCACGACGGGCGTGACGGTCTACGCCGACGAATTGCCGACCTTGCTGGACGTGGGCGTGTATGACGATTCCGACCGCCCCGTCACGCTGGTGGAGATCCTGAGCCCCGTAAACAAGCGGCAGAACCGGGCCGAGTTCCTCCACAAGCGTCTGAACCTTCTTCGCTCCCCGGCGGGGCTGGTGGAAATCGATCTCCTCCGCCGTGGCCGGCGCGTGTGCGGCGACTCCGCCGGCGGGCCGCCGGTGCGGGTGCCGGTCGGGACCGCGTATTTGGCGCTCGTCAGCCGGCCGTGGGAGCGCGGCCCGACCCCGTACCCGTCGGACGGTTTTCGGTGGGAGGCGTACTTTCTGAACCTGGCGGACCCGCTGCCCGTCCTCCCGGTGCCGCTGCGGAAGGACGACGGCGACGCCCCCCTCGACCTACAGCACTGCTTTTCCGAAGCGTACGACGGCGGCTCGTTCGTCCGCGAGACCCGCTTCTACAACGCCCCGCCCGACCCCCCGCTGCCGCCCGCCGCCGACGAGTGGGCGAACGCACGAATTCAAGCCTGGCGAGATGCGCGATAACGCGCCGTCGCCAAGGCTTTTGCAGACCTATTCATCTCCATATCGACGCCCCCGCGCCCCGTGCCGAACGAACGCCGCTCCGACCTGCTCCGCAATCATCTTGCGGACCGCATCCTGTTGCTCGACGGGGCGATGGGGTCGCTCGTCATGGACGCCCGCCCGTCCGAGGCGGACTACCGCGGCGACCGCTTCAAGTCGCACCCGATCGACCTGAAAAACGCCAACGACGTCCTCGTCCTCACCCAGCCGGCGTTGATCCGCGGGATCCACGCCCAATATCTGGAGGCCGGCAGCGATATTATCGAGACGGACACCTTCAACGCCGCCTCCGTGAGTATGGAAGAGTTCGGCCTCGCCGAACTCACGCACGAATTGAACGTGGCCGCCGCCGAGTTGGCCCGCGGCGTCGCCGACGAATATACGAAGAAGAACCCGGATAAACCGCGGTTCGTCGCCGGCAGCATCGGTCCCACCAAGGTCACGCTGTCCATGTCCCAGGACGCGGAAAACCCCGGCCACCGCCTGTTCACCTTCGATCAGGTCGCCGACAGCTACGCGGAGCAGGTCCGCGGTCTACTGGACGGCGGCGTCGATCTGTTATTGCCGGAGACGAGCTTCGACACCCTCAATATGAAGGCCTGCCTGTTCGCCATCAGCGGGGTGTTCGAGGAGCGGGGCATGGACCCGTTCGACGTGCCGGTGATGATCTCCGGCACGGTCTTCGAGGGCGGGCGGACGCTAACCGCCCAATCGCTGGAGGCGTTTTATGAGAGCGTGCGGCATTTCCCGTCGCTGTCGCGTGGGGATGAACTGCGCGCTGGGGCCGAAGCAGATTCGCCCTTACGCCGAAACGCTCAGCGGCCTCGCCGATCGGCACGTCAGTCTTTATCCGAACGCGGGGATGCCGGACGGCATGGGCGGGTTCGACGCCGCCGCCGGGGAGTTTAGCGACTTCGTCGCGGACTTCGCCGAACAGGGTTGGGTGAACGTCGTCGGCGGGTGTTGCGGCACCACGCCGGAGTTTATTGCACGCCATCGCGGAGAAAACCGCCGGCGTCAAGCCTCGCCGCATCCCCGACGTGCCCCGCTACAGCACTTACGCCGGGCTCGAACGCGTCGTCCTGAAGGAGGACAGCGGCTTCCAGATGGTCGGCGAACGCACCAACGTCACCGGCTCCAAACGGTTCGCCCGACTAATTAAAAGCGACGATTACGACGAAGCCGTCTCCGTCGCCCGGCAACAGGTCGAGGGCGGGGCGAATCTCATCGACGTCAACCTGGACGAGGGCCTGATCGACGGCGTGCCGGCGATGACCCGGTTCCTCAATCTACTCGCCGCGGAGCCCGACGTCGCCGCGGTGCCGGTGATGATCGACTCCTCCAATTGGGAGATTCTCGAAGCTGGGTTAAAGTGCGTGCAGGGCAAGCCGGTCGTCAACTCCATCAGCCTCAAAGGCGGCGAGGAGGAGTTCCTGCGGCACGCCCGGTTGTTAAAACGCTACGGCGCCGCCGCGGTGGTGATGGCGTTCGACGAGGAAGGCCAAGCGACCGAATGCGATCATAAAGTCTCGATCTGCGAACGGGCCTATCAGCTACTGACCGAACAGGCCGGTTGGGACCCGACGGATATCATCTTCGACCCGAACATCCTCACCGTGGGGACGGGGATGGAGGAGCACGCGAACTACGCCGTCGAGTTCTTCGACGCCGTCCGTGAAATTAAAAAGCGTTGCCCCGGCGCCAAGACCAGCGGCGGGGTCAGCAACGTGAGCTTCGGCTTTCGCGGCAACGACCCCGTGCGGGAAGCGATCAACGCCTGCTTCCTGTACCACGCGATCGACGCCGGACTCGATATGGGCATCGTCAACGCCGGTCAGTTGGAAGTCTATGAGGAAATCGACCCGACCCTGCGCACGCTGGTCGAGGACGTGCTGTTCAACCGCAGCCCGGAGGCGACGGACCGGTTGATCGACTTCGGCGAATCCGTTAAAGCAAAAGGCAAAACCGAAGACCCGGACAAGTTGAAGTGGCGGGAAGGCTCGGTCGCCGACCGGATGAAGCACGCGCTGCTCAAGGGCGTCACCGATTACATCGAGGAGGACACGGAGGACGCCCGCGTCGCGCTAGGTCGGCCGCTGAACGTCATCCAGGGGCCGTTGATGGACGGGATGAACGTCGTCGGCGAATTGTTCGGCGCCGGCAAGATGTTCCTCCCGCAGGTCGTTAAAAGCGCCCGGGTGATGAAGCGGGCCGTCGCCTATCTCACCCCGTATATGGAGGCGGAGAAGGAGGAGGCCGCCCGCGCCGCCGCGCTGCGTGGTGAAGTCGCCCGCCGAGGACGAAAAATCCACCCGCGGCACCGTGCTGATCGCGACCGTCAAGGGGGACGTGCACGATATCGGCAAGAATATCGTCGCCGTGGTGCTGCGATGCAATAACTTCGAGGTCGTGGACCTCGGGGTGATGGTTCCCGCCGATAAGATCCTCGACGAAGCCGCGAGGTGCGGGGCGGATATTATCGGGCTGTCCGGCCTGATCACCCCCTCGTTGGAGGAGATGACCGGCGTCGCCCGGGAAATGACCCGCCGCGAACTGACGACCCCGCTGCTGATCGGCGGGGCGACGACCAGCGCCCGCCACACCGCCGTCAAGATCGCCCCGCATTATACGGGCGCCCCGGTCGTGCACGTCGTCGACGCCAGTCTGAGCGTGCCGGTCGTGGAAAAGATGCTCGACGCGGATCAGATCAAGGTTCTGGAGCAAGAAAACGCCGCCGCGCAGGAGCGGCACCGCGAAGCCTTCAGCGGCCGGCAGGAGAAGAAACTCGTGCCCTACGCCGAGGCGTTCGAACGTCGCTATCAATCGACTGGGCGGCGCTCGACGTGCCGACGCCGGCGTTCACCGGTTTGAAGGTTCTGGACGACTATCCGCTGCGGGAGATCGCGGAGTATATCGACTGGTCCCCGTTCTTCATGGCGTGGGATCTGCACGGCAAATACCCGCGCATCCTGGAGGACGAAGTCGTCGGCGAACAGGCCCGCGAACTGTTTCAAGGACGGCAAAACCGAGTTGGAGCATCTGCTAGAAGAAGACGTGCTCCGCGCCCGTGGCGTGTACGGGTTCTTCCCGGCGGCCAGCGACGGGGACGATCTCGTGCTCTATACAGACGACAATCGCACGAAAGAACGCCTGCGGTTCCCGATGCTCCGCCAACAGTGGGAGCGCCGCGGACAGAAAGACTTTCGCAGCCTCGCGGATTATATCGCCCCCGTCGACAGCGGCGTGAAGGACTACGTCGGCGCCTTCGCCGTCACCGCCGGGCACGGGGCGGACGAGTATGCCTTCAAGTTGGAGCAGGGCGGGGACGATTACCGCAGCATCATGGTCAAGGCGCTGGCCGACCGCTGCGCCGAAGCGTTCGCCGAACGCCTGCACAAACAGGCACGCGAAGACTGGGGGTTCGGGACGCACGAAGCCCTCGGACCGGACGAATTGATCCGCGAGAAATACCGCGGCATCCGCCCGGCGTTCGGCTATCCGGCCTGCCCGGACCACACCCTCAAAACGGAGCTGTGGGACCTGCTGGACGTGGAAAAGAACTGCGGGATGACGCTGACCGAGAGCTTCGCCATGTGGCCGGCGAGCAGCGTCAGCGGTCTCTACTTCGCCCACCCGAACGCCCGCTACTTCAGCGTCGATCGCGTCACGCGCGATCAGATCGCCAGCTACGCGACCCGCGCCGGCAAGCCGATCGCGGAGATTGAAAAATGGCTCGCCCCGAACCTCGGGTACGAGCCGGCAGTGAACTGAAGGATCAAGGACCAAGAAATCAAGAACCAAGGAGAAATTCGTTCCCCTTTTGGTTCTTGACGTCTTGCGATTCTTGGTGAGATAAAGAACGCCGCTTTCGAGACCGTCAGTCCTCCATCTTGTCGACCTTCATCGCCAGTTCATGGGCGGTTTTGAGGTGGCCCTCGATCTTGTCGTGGGCGGCGGTCGAGCGCGGTTTTTAATTCCGGCCCGGCGTGTTCGGCGGCGACCTCGACGGCGGCGTGCATGTAAAGGTGGGAGAGCAGTTGATGGTTCAGGTACGCCATATCGAACTGCTTGCCGGTTTGGCGACCCATGGCCTCCTTGACGGATGCGGTGGCTTTGTCGGCGATCTCCTGCCGCAGCGTGCCCATGTGGCGGGCGACGTGGCGGTCGCGACGCGGCGTGACGCGGTCGCCGTTCAGGGCGTCGTCGGCCCGGCCGGCGAGATCGGCGGCGCCGTCGCGGACGCCGTTGCGCATCCGGCGGCCGACGCGGCGGGCCTCGCCGCCCAGTTCACGCGCCCCCCGCTCCACCTCGTCGCCGGCTTCCCGCACGTCGAGCAGGGCCTCGTCCACCACATCGCCCGGGCTGTCACGCGCTCCTCGCGGGCCTCCTCCAGCAGTTCAGCCTGCTCCTCGGCGACCTCTTCCAACACCTCGGCCCGCTCCTCGCGGATCTCCTCGGCTTCGTCCTCGGTCATCACGCCGTCCGCGGCGCCGTCGTCCCGCAGCGGGGCCTCGGCGCGGCGGCGTTGCTCGCGGGTGAGCGTGCCGTGGGCGTTTGCCCGGCGGGTCGCGCGGGTCAGTTCCTGTGAGAGCTGCTCGTGGGCGGCGACCATCTGATTGGCGAACGCCTTCACCTCCGGCGTGGCGGCCCGCTCGGCGGCGAAGCGGCTGACCTCCACCTCCGCCTTGTTCATCGGCAACAGGATCGACAGGATCTCCCGGTCCGGGAGGACCGCGGCGTGGGTGTCGCCCTCGGGACCCGCGGCGAGGGCGGGGGCGCAGCAGAGCGTCGCGGCCAGCGCGGGGGCCAGCGCGGCGGACAGCGGGCGCGAGAACAGGGAGCGAACGGTCGGGAACAACATCGCTTCGGCTCGTGAGGGGGAAAACGGTCGGCGGCCCAAACGACGGGCCGGCGGAGCGTTCCCACAGTGGCGTGCCGCCGCCGGGGCGCGAACGGGGAACGGCCCGTTCCCCGCCATCGGGGTTCAGCGGCGGGGCGAATCCCACCCGCTCGACCCGGTTATCCGCCCACTTGAGTCATCCGCCCAGCAGCGCCGACTTCATCGGGTCGATCCAGCGGCCGCGCGGCAGGTCGTACGCCGGGAACTCCGCGGCGAAGCCCCAATAGGCCCAACTCCAGCCGCGGCGTTCGTATTGCTCCCGCATGAACCGCGTCCAGCGGGCGCGGCTCGGCGGCGTCGGCGTGACGGATCACGCCGAACTCGCCCACGAACACCGGCCGGTTCCGGGCCGTCGCCCAGGCGCTCGCAGGTGTCGAGAAACGTGCGAATCTCCGCCTCCTCGCCCGGACGGGGGAACGGGCGACCGGTCGGCGGCGGATCGTCGCTCCAGGTGGCCCCCTGGTGGGTGAACTCGTAGGGCTCGTAGGTGTGCACCGTGAGGATCAGGTCCGGATCCGGCGGGAGCTTCAGCTCGGGCAGTTCCTGAATCTGGTTCCAGTTGCCCGGGCCGACCAGCACCGCCCGCGTGGGGTTCGTCGCCCGGATCGCGGCCAGCACGTCGGGGAACTTCTCGCTCCAACGGGCGGTGGTGAGTTCCAAACTCGGTTCGTTCAGCGGTTCGAACACCAGCGCCGGCGGGCGATTTTGGTAGCGGCGGGCGATCTGCGTCCAGAGGCCGACCAATCGGGCGAAGTTGGCGTCGGAGGGGTCGTCGTGGATCTCGTCGAAGTGGTGCAGGTCCAACACGACCGCGAGCCGACGTTCGAGGGCTTGGTTCAACACCTCGTCAATGCGGGCGAAGAACGCCGGTTCGATCGTGTAGGGGGCCGTCGCCTGCGAATGGGCCGTCCACTTCACCGGCACCCGCACGGCGGTGAAGCCGGCGGCTTTGATGGCGTCAAGGTGAACCGCTTCAATTTTGTAGCCCCACTCCCCCTCCGTGGGCGCTTCGAGGGCGTTGGCGAGGTTCATCGTCCGGGCCAGCAGCCGATTCGCCGCGGCGGCCCGGGCGGTGTTCGCGGGAACCTCCGCCGCGGAGGGCGTGGGCGGCGCGGCGTACGCCCCGCACCCGCTCAGAAGCACGAAAAGCAGCGAGGCGGCGGACCGGGGCATGGCGGACCGGGGCGGTGTGGGTGTGAACAGGGGCGGACCGGCCCGGGGCGGACCGGCACGGGGCGGAGATCGTGAGCCCCCGACGCGGCCGGTCGGCGGAAAGCGGGCGCCGGGCGGGGCGGTCGCCTTGACCGCGCCGCCATGCAGTCTAGCATCCCCGCCGGCCATTGCGGGGAGTCGCCGTCCGCGTTCGCCGCCCGCTTTTTCCCTCGTCTCCGACGGATCGGTCCGACCCGACGATGCCGCAAACTGCCGATCCCAACGACGCCGACGACGATCCCGAGTTCGAGCCGGCCGGCGTCAGCTTTGACGTGCCGGACTTCGACACGCTGGGCGGAGGCTCGGCCACCGCCGTCGCGGAGCCGAAGACGAAGCGGAAGACCAAGCCGCACCGCAACCCGCGGTACGCGGTGGTGGTGGAGAACGACGAGGACCACACCTTCAGCTACCTCGTCGACGTCCTGCGGGCCGTCTGCGCCCACACCAAGGAAGACGCGGAGCGGCTGACGGACAAGATCGACAAGACCGGCCGGGCCGCCGTCTGGACCGGTCCGCTGGAGGTCGCGGAATTGAAACGCGACCAGATCCGCGAGTTCGGCCCGGACACCTACAACAAGCCGCCGGTCACAATCCCGCTGCAAGTCACCATCGAACCGATCGAGCCGGACTGAGACCTGCCGGATCGGCGGCCTGTGCAGATCGGCGACGCCTGCTGAGCGCCCCGCCGGACGGCTTCTGCAAACTGCTTCGCACGCGAAGTGACGGCCGGACGACCGGTGCGAATCGGTCGCGCCCGCACCACCCCGGGAATCGCCCCGGGGCCATTGCGGGAGAGTTCCGGTCGACCCTGTTTCGCCAGCTTGCCCCGTCTCGCGCAGCGCCTCGCGGGATCGCCCGATGCGGTCGTCGGGAGGGGCGTTCGGCACGGGGTTCGCAAACCAGTTCCCCCGTCACGGAGTTGACCCCGCACCCCACCCAAGGAGGAACCGTCCCATGTCTTTCCCGAACCCCATCGCTGCCACGCAAGGACGCGGGTTCGGACTTCAAGTGAGCTCCGAGCCCAGCCGCATGACGCGGCGGGTCCGGACTGTCGCTGACGCTGCTCGCCCTCGCCGCCGCCTCGGTCGGCGGCGTCGGCTGCCAGATCTGTCCCGATGGCGCACGATCGACGGGTCGACCGCCCGCTGATCGCCGTGTGTTGACGCCGCCGCCGCCGACACGGCCGTGCTCCGCCTACCAGCGGACGCGCCTGCACAGGGCGAGCAACGTGCTGCTTGCTGGATCGCGGTGAGGATCCCGCCGCCCCGGCCCCGCCGCGGGGTCGGGGCCTGATCGTCGCGTCGGCCTCACGCCTGCGGTTCGGTCATCCGCCGCGGGTCGAGGGCTTCCTTCGAGCACGTCCGCGCGGCAGGACGTTTTGCTCGGTGCATAAGCTCGCGGATCGTCTTGCCGGACTTGAAGGCCTCCTTCGCCAGCGCGGCGGCTTTCTCGTAACCGATGTGCGGGTTGAGGCTGGTGACCATCGACAGGCTCTTCTCGACGGCGGCCTCGCAGGCCTCCGGGTTGGCCTCGGTCGCCGCGACCATCTCCGTCAAGCGCTTTGACGGAGTTCGCCAGCAGGGTGACGCTCTCCAGCGTCGCCGCCCCGAGCAGCGGCATCATGATGTTCAGTTGGAAGTTCCCGCCCGCGGCGCCGGCGAACGCGACGGTCGTGTCGTTCCCCATCACCCGGGCCGCGGCCTGCAGCGCCGCCTCGCAGACCACCGGGTTCACCTTGCCCGGCATGATGCTGCTGCCGGGTTGCAGGTCCGGCAGTTTGATCTCATAGAACCCGCACCGCGGCCCGCTGCCGAGCCACCGCAGGTCGTTGGCGACGTTGAAGACCGTCACCGCGACGGCCTTCAACAGGGCGTGGGCTTCGACGAGCCCGTCCCGGTCGGCGTTGGCCTCGAAGTGGTCGGCCGCTTCGACGAACGGAACGCCGGTCTCCTTCGCGAGCGCCGCGGCGACGCGGGCGCCGAACTCCGGATGCGTATTGATCCCGCTGCCGACCGCCGTCCCGCCGACCGGCAGTTCGTACAGCGGCGCCGCCGCTCGTTCGGCCCGGCTCGCGGCCAGTTCGATCTGCCGGGCGAACCCGCCGAACTCCTGACCGAGCCGCAGCGGCGTGGCGTCCGCGAGGTGCGTGCGGCCGATCTTAATTACGTCGTCCCACGCCTCCGCCTTCGTCCGCAATTCGTCCCGCAGCGATTCCAGCGCCGGGACGAGCGCGTCGTGAATCTGCGTGGCGGCGGCGACGTGAATGGCGGTGGGGAAGGTGTCGTTGGTGCTCTGCCCCATATTGACGTGATCGTTGGGGTGCACCGCTTTATCTTCGGCGAAGCGGTCGCCGCCCAGCAGTTCCGTCGCCCGGGCGGCGATCACCTCGTTGACGTTCATATTGGAACTGGTGCCGGACCCCGTCTGATAGATATCGATCGGGAACTGATCGGCCAGCCTGCCCTCCGCGACCTCTCGGCAGGCGTCCAGCAGGGCGGCGACGGCGTCGTCGGTCAGCGGGTTCTTGCCGGTGCCGGTCAGCTTGCCGAGGTCCCGGTTCGCCACGCCGCAGGCGTATTTCACCAGCCCCATCGCCCGCACCAGGCCGCCGGGCAGCGGTGTGCCGGAGATGCTGGAAATTATCGACGGCCCGTTGGGTCTGGGCGGCGTAATAGGCGTCCGCGGGCACCTCGACGGGGCCCATGGAGTCGCGTTCGGTGCGGGTGGTCATCGGTCGAGATCGGCGGAGGTCGTGGCGGGGCGGGAGTCTACCGGCTACGGGGGCGGCGGGCGACGGCCGCAGGCGGTAAGATGACGCCCGATCCCGCCCCAGCCGACCCTTCCCCACTGACAGGGCCCGCGATGTCCGCCGCCCCGCCGCTGCTCGATTCTTCCGCGAGCCACGGTCGCCGCTGGGATGTGGAAGCCCGCCCCCGGGGCCACCGGGGAGCGGATGACCGCGGACGCGTTCCTGTGCACTTCGTTCCGGGACGATCGGCCGCGTGAACTGGTGCGGGGATGGGTCGTCGTCGCCGCCGATTGGATGGCGGGCCGCCCGCCGCTTTCCGAGGACGTTCCCGTGCCGCCGCCCGGACTTCGCCACGGCCGCACCTGCTTCCAGATCGGAAAGCTCCTGGACAGTTTTATCGAGCCGCGGCGCCTCGGTACGATCTTAACGAACGACTCCGGAGTTCGAACCGCGTCCGCCGCCGCCGCGGCTTTGGACGACGGGACCGCGGAGGATTCGGTGCGGGGCCCGGCCGTGCTCTTCTACAGCGCTTCGCGGCTGCCGCTGGACGCCGACCTGCCGGAGAATTATCTGGACGATCCGCCGGAGTTGGTGATCGAAGTGCGCTCGCCCAGCGATCGGCAGGGGCGGATCCTGCTGAAGGCGGAGGAATTTCTTTTGGCCGGCGTTTCCCTCGTCGTCTGGGCGGACCCGCAACGGAAGATGCTCACGACCTTTGACGATGCGGCGGCCGGGGACCTGGGCCGGCGGGTTCTTTCCGGCGATGAGACGTTCTCCTGCCCGGCGATCCTGCCCGGATTTTCTGCTCGGGCAGCGGACTTTTTCCGGCGATGAACGGCCCCCCCGCGAACCCCGGCGCCTTCCCCTCCGTGCGACCCCGCCGCAATCGGCGGACGGCGTGGTCCCGGCGGCTAACGGCGGAGCACATCCTGACGCCGGCCGATCTCATCTGGCCCTGCTTCGTCACCGAAACCGGCGCCGGACCGATCACGGCGATGCCGGGGGTGAGCCGCTACACCGTCTCCCAATTAGTGGACGAAGTCGGCCGGGCGGCGGAGCTTGGCGTGCCCGCGATCGCACTATTTCCGCAGACGAACGCAGACCTGAAGACCGAGGACGCCGCGGAGGCGTTCAATCCGGAGAACCTCGTCTGCCGGGCGGTGCGGGCGATCAAAGCGGCCGGCATCGACGTGGGCGTGATCTGCGACGTGGCGCTGGACCCGTACAGCAGCCACGGGCAGGACGGTCTGGTGCAGGACGGCGAGGTCGTGAACGACCCGACGCTGGAGGCCTTGTGCGAACAAGCCGTCGTGCAGGCGGACGCCGGGTGCGATATCATCGCTCCGTCAGCGACATGATGGACGGCCGCGTCGGACGGATTCGCAAGGCGCTGGACGCCCGCGGACGTTCAAGCAGGTGCAGATCCTGAGTTACGCGGCGAAATACGCCAGCGCCTTCTACGGCCCGTTCCGCGACGCGGTCGGCAGCGGGTCGGCGTTGAAAGGCGATAAGAAGACGTATCAGATGGACCCGGCCAACGGCGACGAAGCGTTGCGGGAAGTGGCCCTCGATATTGCCGAGGGGGCGGACATGGTGATGGTCAAGCCGGGGATGCCGTACCTCGATATCGTCGCCGCGGTGAAGCGAACCTTCGGCGTGCCGACGTTCGCGTATCAGGTGATCCGGCGAATACAGCATGATCGCCGGCGCCTGCGACGCGGGCTGCTTGGACCGGCGGGCCGCCGTGCTGGAAAGCCTGCTGTGCTTCAAGCGGGCCGGGGCGGACGGCGTGTTGACCTACTTCGCCCGGGAAGCGGCGGAGTGGCTGCGGGCGGGGTGAGCCGGCGGGGGCGCGACGGCGAGCCGTCGGCTTGGGGGGCGTCTATTGAAAACTCTTCGCGGCGGCGACGGCGAGCTCGTCGCAGCGTTCGTTCTCCGCGTGGCCGCTGTGGCCTTTGACGACGCGGAAGGTCACGTCGTGCTCCGCGAGCAACCCGTCGAGCTCCTGCCAGAGGTCCACGTTCTTGACCTCGCCCCACCCTTTGCCGCGTACCTTGCGGCGCCAGCCGTTCTTCTTCCAGCCGGGCATCCATTCGGCGCTGCCCTTGGCGACGTAGGTGCTGTCGGTGACGACCGCCACGCGGGTGCGGGCGTTGAGGGACTTCAGGCCCGCGATCACGCCGCCCAATTCCATGCGGTTGTTGGTGGTGAGGGCCGCGCCGCCGCTGCCCTCCTTCTCCTTGCCGCTGGCGGCGTGCCGCAGGATGAACGCCCAGCCGCCGGGGCCGGGGTTGCCGCGGCAGGCGCCGTCGGTGAACAGCGTGACGTCGGGACCGTCAGCAGGGGGACCGTCGGCCATGGGGGCGTCATCCTTGCGAAGCAAAACGCGCCGCCTGTCGGCGACGGCGAACCGGAGCCTATCGCGGCGGGGTCTACCGTTCGCGGTAGACGATGCGGCCGCGGTTGAAGTCGTACGGGCTGACCTCCACCAGCACGCGGTCGCCCGGCACGATGCGGATGAAGTGCTTGCGCATCTTGCCCGCGACGTGGGCCATCACCAGGTGGCCGTTGTCCAGCTTGACGCGGAATTGGGTATTGGCGAGCGCCTCGGCCACTTCGCCGGACATCTCGATCGCCTCCTCTTTCGCCATAACCCGGAACGCCTGTCTGCTGGAAATGCTGTGTGGAAAAACCCTCCTGCCGTGCCCGCTCCTGCCGTAACCGGGCGGGGCCGATCGGATCGGAGGCCGCGGGGAGGTTGAGTCCTGACGCGGCGACGATCCGGGGGGAAGAGGGGGATTCTAACGCTCCCGCCGCCGCGGGGAAGCGCGTTCGGATCGGTTCGGGTCGGTTCGGGCCGGTTCGATCAAGATCGACCAGAATCTGTTCTACGGTTCAGACGTCACGCCCGCCGCCGCGCGAGCTTCCCCCGTACCCGCCTGTCATGCACGCAGCCCCCCTGTTCCGGCCGCCGGTCGAGTCGCCGCCCGCGACGCTCCGAAGATCGGTTTGTTCATCCCTCAAGCGCTTTGTGCGGACGGAGGACGGCACGACGTCGGTGGAGTACGCGGTGATGCTGGCCCTGATTCTGGCGACGATTTTCGGTACGGTGGGGGCGATCGGCGGGACCACCGGCGGGCTGTTCACGGACGCGGAGACGAAACTCGAAGCCGCCGGTTTCTGACGCGCCCCGCCCGACGAACCGGCCGTCCCCGGGTCTTTGACGAGGCGATTCGTTACGCTGTCGGCATGACGGTTCCGGCCCTGATCGCGCTCGGCGGGAACACCGGCGACGTGCGGGCGACGTTCGCCGCGGCGCTGCACGCGCTGGATCAGACCGACGGCGTGCGGATGATCGCCGGCAGCCGGACGTACCGCACGCCGGCGGTCGGGGCGAACGCCGGCGGGGAGTTTCTGAACGCCGCGGCGACGCTGGAGACGACGCTCGCCCCGCACGCCCTGCTCGGCGTGCTCCAGCGGCTCGAAGCAGACGCCGGCCGGGAGCGGACGACGCGGTGGGGGCCGCGGCCGCTCGACCTGGATTTGATTCTGTTCGGCGAGGAGCGAATCGTCGACGCACGGCTGACGATCCCGCACCCGGGGTTGGGTTGGCGGCGGTTCGTGCTCGACCCGGCCTGCGAGGTGGCGGGGGATTGGGATCGGCGCAGGACGTCGATCCGCCAGTTTCGGGAGCGCCTGCACGACCGGCCGCTGCGGGTGGGCCTGACGACGGACGATCCCGCGTTCCTCCGTCAGTTGGCCGACGCCTTGGAGCCGGAGTTTCCCGTGTCGATTGAACGGCGGGAGCCGGGCGTCCGCTCGATGCGATTGCCGCCGGCCCTGCACCTGGTCTGGGAGGATGCGGGCAAACCGCCTCGCCCTAACCGGGTTCCCATCCCGAGGAACGCCGTCGCCGCGATCGCTGTGCTGCGGGACGTGCTCGCCGCAGCCCTGCCGGACCCGGAACCGCAACCGATCGGCGAGCCGCTGTGGTCGGCTTGACACGACTTCGTTCTGATCAATGAGGACCCGAGGCGTCAGCCGGGAACTATCGCCGGGGCGAGAGGTCCAGCGTCACCGTCGTCGGGCCGTTGGACGGCTTCGCAGCCGGACAGCTCCCGCAGCCGGAACCGCAGCCCGATTCGCCGCCGCTTCTGGTCAGTCGCCACGCCCGACGGCCGATCTCGCAGGCCGCGGCGGCGACGCAGAGGAGGGCGGCGATTGTTTGCGGAGTCGACGTGCATCCGCGGCTTTCCTTTACCCGAGCCTCGAACCGATTTGATACGTCAGCAGCGCCCCGACATACGCCAGCCCTGTCATATAGACGAAGGTGAACGCCGGCCAGCGCCAGCTGTTCGTTTCTCGCTTGATCACGACCAGCGTTGCGGCGCACTGGGCGCACAGGGCGAAGAAGACCATCACGGAGCAGGCGGTCGGCAGCGTATAGACCGGCCGTCCGTTGTCGTGTTCCGATCGACGCATCGCGTCGCGAAGACCGTCGTCCATCTCGTCCACGTCCCCGCCGAGGCTGTAGATCGTGCCCAGCGTGGAGATAATGACTTCGCGGGCCGGAAAGCTGGCGAGGGCGCCGACCCCGATCTTCCAGTCCCAGCCCAGCGGTTTGACGGCCGGTTCGATGAACCGACCGGTCCGGCCGAGGGCGCTGCCGGCGATGAGATCGGCGCTGACGGCGACGGCGGCGGGCCTCCAGGTCCGCGAACGCCTCACGGTCATCTCGGTTGCGGTTTGCGGGTCTTCGAGCTGCGTCTGCACCGCGTGCAATTCCGTGTGATCCCCCGGAAAATAGCCCGCGGCCCAGACCAGCACCGCGGTGGCGAAAATTAACGTGCCGGCCCGGGTGACGAACGCCTTGGCCCGGTCGTAGACCCGCAGCCCCACGTTCCGCGGCGAGGGCCAGCGGTAGGGCGGCAGCTCCATCACGAACGGCGGGGTCTCCCCTTTAAACCAGGTCTTCCGGAGCAGCCAGGCAACCGGAATCGCCACCAAGGCCCCCAGCGACGTGATGCCGAACAGCGCCAACCCCTGCAACGTCATCCAGCCGCCGAGGTACGCCGTGGCGGGCACGAACGCCCCGATCAGCAATAAATAGACCGGCAGTCGGGCGGAGCAACTCATCAGCGGGGCGACGAGGATCGTGACCATTCGGTCGCGGCGGTTTTCGATCACCCGCGTCGCCATCACGCCGGGGACGGCGCAGGCGAAGGAACTCATCAGCGGAACGAAACTCTTGCCGGACAGGCCCAGGCGGCTCATCAAGCGGTCCATCAGGAAGGCGGCGCGGGCCATATAGCCGCAGTCTTCCAGCGCCGCGATCGCCAGGAACAGGATCACAATTTGCGGCAGGAACACCAACACCCCGCCCACGCCCGCGATCACGCCGTCGATCAATAGGCTGCGGAACGCTCCCGGGGACATCGAAGACTGCACCAGCCCGGCCAGCCACCCCTGACCGGCGCCGATGGCGTCCATAAACGGCCCGGCCCAACTGAAAATTGCCTGAAACATGGCGAACATCAGCGCCGCGAACGCCAGCAGGCCCCAGACGCGATGGGTGAGGATCTGATCGAGCCGGTCGCTGCCGGTCGCGGGCGGCTCCGGAGCCGTCTCGACCACCCCGTCTAAGATCTCCCTCGCCCAGCCGTAGCGGCCGGCGGCCTCCACCGCCGGCACGCGGCAGCCGGCCTCCGCGAGGCGTGCGCGGACGACGTTCAGATGGGCCGGCAGGTCGCCGGTGCAGCGGTCGCGATAGCGTTCGACGACCTGCCCGCCGACGTCCAGCACCATCCGCTCTCGCAGATAGGTCGGCACGTCGGGGCAGCCGTGTGCGATCAACCAACCGGCCAGCGTATCCGCCGCTTCGACGACGGCGTCCGGCAGCGACCGCACCGGCCCCGGGGCCGGGCCGGACGCCGCGGCGACGATCGCGGTCTTCAGTTCGTCCAATCCGCGTCGCCGGTGGGCCTCCGTGGGAATCACGGGGACGCCGAGCCGCTGCGACAATGCAGCGACGTCGATCGTCGTGCCCCGCGACCGGGCCACGTCGCCCATGTTCAACGCGACCACCGCCGGCAGGCCGAGTTCCAGCACCTGCGAGACGAGATAAAGATTACGGTGCAGGTTGGAGGCGTCCACGACGCACACCACCGCGTCCGGCCGCGGCGTCTCGGTGCGGCTTCCGGGAACGGAGTGGTCGCCCAGCAGCACGTCCACGGAGACCATCTCGTCCGCGCTGCGGGGGGACAGACTATAGGTGCCGGGCAGGTCGATCACCTCCGCGGCCCGGCCGCCCGTTTGCCCGTCTCCCGTCTGCCCGCCGCCCGTTTGCCCGTGACCCGTTTGCCCCCGTGCGGGCAGCTTCAACCGACCCACCTTCTTTTCCACGGTCACGCCGGGGAAGTTGCCGGTGCGGGCCCGGGCGCCGCACAGAGCGTTGAACAGCGTGCTCTTGCCGGTGTTCGGGATTGCCGACGAGGGCGACCACCAGCGGCTTCGCGGGAGCCGCCGTCATGGCAATCGGCGGGTCGGGGGCGGCGGTCGACACGGGAACAATCGCGGGAGCGGGGTTCGCCTCGATCGCAGGGCAGGCGCCCTGCGGTCGCGGTTAAGCGGGGGACTCGACGGTCACGCGGGCGGCCTCCGCTTTCCGCAGGGAGAGCCGATAGCCGCAGACGGAGAACTCCAGCGGGTCGCCCAGCGGGGCGGCTCGATGGAAGAGGATTTCCTCGCCGGGGATCAGCCCCATCTCCATCAGTCGGGCGGCGAGGGCGTCGTCGCCGGTCACGTCCACGATGCGGGTCGGTCGACCGGGGGGCAGATCGGCGAGGGTGAGCGGGGTTTCGTCGCTCACGCGGTCGCCACCAGCACCGTCGTGCCGACGTCGGGCCGGAAGCAGAACCGCTGCGTTCCCAGCGCCAACAGCGACGGCGGCCCCTCGCGGAGCACGCGGACCGCGGCGCCGATGCTCAAACCCAGTTCCTGAAGCCGATGCACGGCGGGGGGATCGCCGAGGATCTCCGCGACGGTGCCGCTCTCGCCGGTCCGCAGCAGATCGAGGGGAATCAGCGTCCCCGCAGCGAGCGCCGCGGCGGTCGGGCAGGGGGAACCGACGGGAACGAACGGGGAGGGGGCGAGCGGCATGGAGCGTCGCGGGCGGGAGGGGTGAGACGGAATCTCAACGCCTGCATTCTACGATGCGACCGGGGCGTCGTCCATTGCGCAGGCGCTGCTGTGGAAATCCGTCTCCAGCGTGCCCGGACCGTCCGTGCGGCGCCGCGATTGCGACCGTTCAGCCCGCCGGTTCAGCCCCCCAGTTGGGGCGGCTTGAGGTCCATGCGGCTGTCGTCGCCGTCCTCTTCGCCGCCCAGGCCGGTGCCGGCGTGGTGGCGGACTTCGCGGTGGCGGCTTCGCCGCCGTCGGCGGAACGAGGGACAGCAGCGTGTCGCCCGGGCGTCGGTTCGAGCGTCACGCTCGGCGATGTTCACCCGCAGGCGGCGGTCGTCGGCGGGCCCGGTGAGGCGGAACAGCACGACCGTCGTCCGCCCCGTTCATCCGCAGAAACGCGGGGTAGTCGAAGGCCTCGGTGATGCGCGTCTCCTTCACCCGGGCGCCGCGATCGTACAGATCTTCAAGCGTGTCGTAGGTCACGCCGTCGCGGAACAGCGGGCGGCCGTGCGGGCGTTCGGCGCCGCTGCCGCCCTTCTTTGCCCTCGGAGGCGATCGCGGGCAGAGCTGATAACACCCGCTGCGGCCGAACAGCCGCCGCGAAGTTCTGCGCCGCGAGGCTGTTCACCTCGTCGTTGGGCGTCATCGCCAGGCACGCGCCGAGGCCGGCGGTGTCGACGCGATCGGTCATCTGCTCCGACAGCACGTTGCCGTGCAGCGTCTCGAGCGCCTTCCAGCCGGGCGGCGGAGACGTTGCGGCGGTTGGAGTCGATCATCCGCACGGCGAACCCCTTCTCCTGAAGTGCCACCGCGATCGCCCGCACCACCGGCGAGCCGCCCAAAAACAGCACCCCCTGCGGATTCGCCACCGCCAGCCCAGCCGCCGGGCCACGGGGCGGCGGTCAGCCCGTACAACGCGACGGTGGCGCTGATGACGAGGAACGTCAGCGGGACGAGCCGCTCGCTGTCCTCCAACAGCTCTTCCCAAGCGGCCAGGTCGGCGGCGGACGTCGCCGCCGCGGCGGCCCCGTCGCAGGGCCTCCTCCGCGTCGTGCCGCAGTTCCAGTGCGAACACGCTCGCGACCGCCGCCGCCACGATCCCGCGGGGGGCCAGCCACGCCAGGAACGCCTTCTCCGCGGACGTTCAGCGGGCTGAACAGCGTGCCCAGAAACACCGCCGCCGGCCGCACGACGAGCACCAGAAAGGCGATGAACGCCGCCGCCCCCCAGCCCAGATCCCAGATGCTCCGCGGCTCCAACTGTCCGGCCAGCACCACGAACAGCACGGAGATCAACAGAACGCCGAGGTTCTCCTTGAACTCGACCAGCGGCTCGATATTGTACCGCTCCTGGTTCGCCAGCCACACGCCCATCACGGTGACCGTCACCAGCCCGCTTTCGCTCTGCACGGACGTTGGTGGCCGCGAACCCCAGCAGCACCGCGGCCGAGGGCGACGGGGTTCTGCAAATAATCCGGCACCCAGTGCCGCTCGAAGAAGATCGACAGCGACCAGCCCAGCGCCGCCGCCGACGCAGCCCGCCGATCAGCACCACCTTGGCGATCGTGAGCGGGATCACGATCGTCGCGGCGCCCGGCCCGAGCACGATCGCCTCGAACGTCAGCACCGCCAGCAGGGCGCCGACCGGGTCGATCACGATGCCCTCCCACTTCGCCACCGCCCCGACGCGGCCGTTGGGCCGGATCTGGCGGAGCAGCGGGATGATGACCGTCGGCCCGGTCACGGTGAAGATCGACCCGGCTAATATCGCCAGGCCCCAGGTGTCGAACACCAGCAACTTCGCGGCGACCGACGCCAGCACGCCGGTGACCGCCGCCCCGGCGGTGCACAGGCCGAGCGCCGCGGAGCCGATCTCCCGCAGTTCGCGGAACCGCAGGCTCAGGCCGCCTTCGAACAGGATCACCGCCACCGCCAACGCGACCGCGGGGGTGAGCAACCGTTCCGGGATGACGGCCCCGCCGCCGCGGCCCTGCAGCGGGCTGTCGTCGGGGTCGCTCTCTTCAACCAGGCCGGCCTGCCCCGGGTCGTCCTCTTCCACGCGGCCCCCGTTCGCAGCGGCGGCGTCTTCAGCGACCCTTTCTGCGTCGTCGATCGTCGGCGGGGTGATCGTCGGCGTCGACTCGCCGGCGTGGGGTTCGGCTGACGCGGCCCGCTTCGCCGGATTCTCGTCGCGGCGACGGCCTGGGCGGCGCCTTCGGACACGTCGTCGACCGGTCCGCCGACCGGCAGGCGGCCGAACGCAAATCCGGCGGCCAACAGCAACAGGATCGCCGGGAACCGCAGGCGCCACGCGATCCACTGGGCCGCCACGCCCACCGCGACCACGCCGGCCAGATACAGAAGCGGAGACACGCGGCGGGCGGGATCGGAGCGCGGCGGACAGTCGGCGAACAGTCGGCGAACCGCCGACCCACGGCCCGGGACCGGCCCCGGCGTTTCATCCTACCATGGTCCGCCGTCGAACCGGCGTGGGGGGAACCCTGATCCTGCCCGCCTCGCCAGCGATCGTCCCCAGCCCGGGTTCGTCGGCGGCTCGCGATTGGCCGCGGGGCGGCCGGGTCAGCGGGTGGGGGTGACCGTCCCGCCGAGCGTGAGCCGCTGGTACTCGCGGAAGGTGACCATCCGCGTCTTCGGCGACGACAGCCGCGCCCGCCATTCGAGGATCAGGTCCCGGTCCCGCGGATCGAGCCGTTCCTGGACGCTGTGATCGGCGGCGAGCCGACGCGGCGGCCCGCCGGCGGGGTCCGTCAGCGTGACCTCCACCCGCTGCGGGACGACGCCGCGTTCCCGCAGCGTTTCATGGATCGGCCGGCGGACGTCCGGGAACAGTTTGCCGGGGCCAGCGTGTAGTTCAGCTTCGCGGTCCAGTCCGCGTAATCCCAGTACGCCGTGGAGATCGACGGCCGGCCCGGGGTGGCGTGGGCGACGGAGTAGGTCAACGGACCGCCGGCGAACGTCACCTGCTGGGCGGCGGCGTCCTCCGTGATCTCGTAGCGGGGGGTGAGCTGAAAGGTGAGGTTCTGCGCCAGCCCGGCGGCGCCGGGCGCCGGGGCGGCGGCGAGGCGGGCGACCGCCTTCTCCGTCTCCTTCCGGCCGATGCTCAGCAGCCGGGAGAGCTCCTCCAGCTTGACCGTGCACGCCAGATCGCGGCGGGTGTCCAGGATGACGAACTCCGCGTCCGCCGGATCGAACCGCACCACTTCGCCGGCCTCCACCACGTGGTCCCACGCCTGCCCGGCGTGGAACAACGTCAGGCTCCGCGACAGTTCCACCGGCCGCTCCCCCGACAGGTCCGACACCGTCGTGAACACCCGAAAGTCCTGTGCCCACAGACCCGTCGGCAGAACGTACAGCAGGGCGGCGAAAGCGGCGGCGCGCATGGGGAGTCCCGGGGAGAAGCGGAACCCGGGTGTTAGCCGCGCGGGCGGCGATCCGGCAACGGCGGGTCGCGGCCCGACCCTGTTTCAGTCTGCGCTTCACTCCGCCGCGAACCTTCACTCCGCCGCGAACCTTCACTCCGCCGCGAACGTCGTCCGCAGCGTGCCCAGCGGGCCGATCGTCACCTCGGTCCGGTTCCCGTCGCCGATCCACACCGGCGGGGTGCGGGCCGCCCCCACCCCCGCCGGGGTTCCGGTGAAGATCAGATCGCCCGGCTCCAGCGTCATCACCGTCGACAGGTGCGCGACGATCTGCGGCAGCGTGAACAGGAAATTCGCGGTCGAGCCGTCCTGCATCACCTCGTCGTTCAAGGTTAGCCGCACCGGCCAGTCGGACGGATCGCCCGCTTCGTCGGTCGTCACCAAGTACGGCCCAGTCGGAGCGAAGCCGTCCGGCGTTTTGCCGAGCAACCACTGCCCCCCGGGCCGGCCCTTCTGCCAGTCGCGGGCGGACACGTCGTTGCCGTTCATATACCCGGCGACGTGCGACATCGCGTCCGCCTCCGCGATCCGCTTGCCGGGCCGACCGATCACCACGACCAACTCCGCTTCATAATCGACCTGCGAGGACGCCGCCGGCAGCGTGACGGTGGCGCCGGGCCCGCGGATGGTGTTGCCGAACTTGCCGAACACGACCGGCTCCGAGGGGATCTCGCTGTGCGTTTCCTCCGCGTGGTCCCGGTAATTGAGCCCGATGCAAATCACCTTGCCGGGATCAGGGATCGGGGCGAGCAGATCGCCGGTGACGTAATCCGTCGCCGCCGCCGCGATCTCCGCGGCCCGGGCCACTCCGCCCTCCGCCGCCAGCAAACCGCGGACGGTCCCCGGCAGGGCGCCGTCCGCGGCGTTCAGGTCGACGTATCGCCCGTCGTCGGTCACGGCGACGGCCCGCGGGCCGCGGGGGGTGTGCAGGGTGGCGAGTTTCATCGGAAGGATCCCATCGGAAGTGCGGAGGCGTTCGGAATACTAACCTGAAGCGTCAGCGAGGGAGCGGGCGCCGCCCGCCCGCGGTGTCGACACGCGGCTCCGCCGCGGCCCTCGCTGACGCTTCGGGTTGGTGGGAAGCCGCGGCTACCGGGCGTCCGCCAGCCCGCCGAAGCCGACGATCGCCCCGCTGCGTTCGCCGCTGCGCGTCAGTTCGGCCCGGGCGTCGTTGAAGTCGCGCATGGTCAACGGCAGCGGCTCGACCGCCCGGCGGCTCTCGTCCTCCAGCGCAAACAGCGCCGCCCTCGCGATCCACTCCTTCAAAAACGCCTGCGACGCCCCCCGGCTGTCGTCCGCCAACTGCGGCACGTCCAGCGCGGCCCCGTCAAAGCGACGGAGGTAGCGGGCGAGGTAGCGCTCCCGCAACTCCGTATCAGGCGCGCCGAAAAACACGCACTGCCCGATGCGACCGGGGCGGTCCTTCACCGCACGCTCAACCCGGTCGATCGCGTTCGTGGTCAGGATGAAAGAGACCGCCTCCTCCGGCCGGAAGCCGTCCATCTCGTCCATCAGGTCGCCGAGGGCGGCGGCGTCCGGGTTCAACTCCCGCTCCGCAAACGCGAGATCCACATCCTCCAGAATCACCAGACTGGGGGAGAGCAGGCGGGCGATGCCGCAGACGCTTTTCACGTGCTGCAAGCTGCGGCCGGCGACGATCAACGCCGTGACCCCCGGCAAGGCGCCGACCAAATACCGGCAGGTATAAGTCTTCCCGGTGCCCGGCGGACCGTGGAACAGCAGCCCGTGCGACAGCGGCAGCCCCAGCCGGCGTAAATCGTCGTGCCGGTCGCGGCGGTCGATCAGATTCCGCTTCAACACCGGCAGCGTCGACGGATCGAGCACAATATCCTCCGGCGCCATCGCTTCCCGTGACCGGAACCGGAACCGCGGCTCCGGCATGCTCGGCCCGGGCCGGTATCCGAAGCCCCCGTCGTCAGTTTCGATCGGGTCGAAACGAACCTCCATCAGGGCGTTTCGATAGACGCTGTCCCGCTTCGCGACGGCTTCCCATTCGGCCATCAGCGACTGCGCCGCCTCGAACGTCGGGGCGGCGACCGCGGCGGTCGTCTCCCCAACCGACCGCACCCGATAAACCGCCGGGGAATCAACCGCGGGGGAAGCCGCGTGCATTCGCACCCAGACGTGATCCGTCGGGAACCATTCGACCTCGTCCGGGCCGACGTCCCGCTCGGACCGCGGTGCGGGGATCTGCGTGTCCCGCTGCTTCCCGGCCAGCAGACTGGGCAGATCGCAGGAGTCCGCCCGGTCGATCGCCACCGCGTCCGGCCCCGCGAGCGTCGCGGCGGCCCGGTGCAGATCGACGAACCGCCACGCGGGAAACTCTTTGGAGACGACCCGCATCCCCCGCGCCCGCCGGCCGAGCACGTTCCGCACGTTCCGTCGGCCGCGCAGGCGATCCACAACCCGCCGCGGCACGCTGTGCTCAAAGAACCACCAGATCCCCGTCACGATCAGGATTCCCCCGACGATTACGCTGAGGAGGACGGCGAACGGCTCGATCACGTTCCAGGCCGGCATTAATCGCGCTCGAAAGGGTTCGCCCGCGGCTTCGCAGTTCGTCCAAGAGTTCGTCCAGGTGATCCTCCGTCGTCAGCGGGTTCATCACCGTGCACCGCAGCGCCGGCACGCCGTCTTTGACGGTGGGGACGATATAAAACCGACCGCTGCGGACCAAATCTCGGCGGAGGTCGCGGTGGAACCGCCCGACGATCGCGTCGTCGGCGTTCGTCAACCACTCCGGCACATGCCGGAAGGCGACGATATTGCACTGCGGGTCGTGCAGCGGCGTGAAATCCGCCGCGGCGTCCAGCTTCTCATACAGCGACCGGGCGAGGGCGAAGGTCACGTCGACGAGATCGCGGAATAACCCTTCCCCAAACGTCGCCCACGTTCCCCACAGCCCCAACGCGGCGGCCCGTTTGGTGCATTCGAGCGTCTTCATGCCGCCGTCGTGCTCCGCGAGGCCGGGGTCCGACGGGTCGAATAAATAGGGGGCCTCCTGCCGGAACGCCTCGAACCGGTGGGCCCGGTTCTTATAGAACACGAACGCGCACAGCGCCGGGACGAACAGCATTTTATGGGCGTCCCAGATGACGCTGTCCGCCCGCTCGACCCCGCGGAGCAGATGACGGTGCGTCGGCGAGAACGCCGCGGCCCCGCCGTGGGCGGCGTCGACGTGCAGCCAGACGCCGTGCTTTTCGCACACGTCCGCCACCGCGTTCAAATCGTCGAACGCCCCGATCGGCGTGGCGCACGCCGCCGCGGCGACCGCGACGATCGGCACGCCCTCCGCCCGCAGACGGGACAAGGTGGCGTCTAATTGCGGCGGATCAATCTGCCGGCGGTCGTTCAACGTCGCGTGGACCACCTGCCGCGTGCCCAGCCCCAGCAGCCCCGCGGCCCGGGTGATGCAATAGTGGCTTTCCTCGTGGGCGACGATCACCGGCCGCGGGCCGCCTCTCGGCACGCCCTGTTCCCAGCAGTCTTTCAATAAGACGTTACGCGCGGTCAGCAGGCAGGTCGTATTGGCAAGGCTTCCCCCGTGCGTCACGAACCCGGCGAACGTGCCGCTTTTGAACCCCAGCTTCTCCCCCAGCGCATCCACGCAGGCGGCCTCCGCGGCGCTGGCGAAGGGGCCCATTTCATAAATCGCCATCGGCTGGTTCGTCACGCTGCCGACGGCGTCGAACAGTCCCGCGATCGGCACGCTGGCCGGGACTTGATGGCCGATGTAGCGGGGGGAATGCAGGTTCTGGCCGCGTGCCAACACCTCCCCGATCAAGGCCCGCACGCGGCCGGCGACCTCGTCGTCGGACCGCACCGGCTCGCCCCGCAACGCGGCGGTCGCGGCGGCGATGTTGTCGTCCGGAGCGTTCCAGTTGAGCGCCGGGCCGTCGCCGGACAGGCTGCGGGCGAGGTGATCGGCGAGGGCGTCCGTCACGCCGCGGCCGGCGTCGCGGAACAGCCCCGCGTCATACGCCGGGGCGATCCGGGCACGGGCGGCGGCGAGCGGGTCGGGCATGGCGGGATCGTAACCCCGGCGGGCCGGCGAACGCCCCCGCTCACGGGCCGGCGTAGCGGCCGAGGAACAGCACCGCCCCGGTTTGCACATCGTGCAGGGCGAACAGAAACGGCCGATCCGCCCGGAACAGGTGCGGCGGCGGGGGCGGCGGCGGCAGTTCGTCGGGCGCGGAATCGCCCGCGAACGCCACCACCGTCGCCGCGGCGGCTTCGGTTCCCTTTTCCTCCACCTCGATCAACGCCGCATGGACCACGGCGCCGATCTTCAGCGGCGGACCAGCGCCCGGCGCTTGCATCGCACCGAACTGGGCCGCGTTCGTGAACGCCCGCCGCACGCCAACCGTTTGCAGGGCGTCGCCCAGCCCGATCCTGGTGTCGAGCTTGAACCGCGGCAGGAAGAGCTTCGTGTCCCGCTCCCCGCCGTCGGCCAGCAGCCCGGCGAGCCGCTGCGGGGTGAGGCCGCGGTCGAACTCCGCCAGCGTCGTCCCTTTCGGGGGCAGGATCGCGGTGAAGGCCAGTCGGCCGCCGACGTAGTCCAGCCGCACCGCCTCGGCGCCGTCCCGCGCGATCGTCAGCGGCAGGTCGTCCCGCCGGTGCATCAGCGGGACCGGCGCGGTCGTGCCGTCGTCCCGGGTGAAGGGGGCGTCCCCGGTGTTCCAGTCTTTGAAGCCGTCGGCCCAGGGAGCCTTCACATAGAGCGCGTTGACGAGCGCCAGCGGGGCGTTGCGGACAGAGCCCGCATTCACGATCCGGGGAATCTTGCCGGCGGTGCGGTTCTTCACCCAGCCGTTGATCGCAGCCGCGGCGGCGGCGGGATCGGCGGTGAAGGGGGCCGGTTGCGGCTCCGCCCCGAATCCGATCCGGGCGGCGGCCTGATACGCCCGGGAGAGCGTCACGCCGTCGTCCACAAAGATCGTGTTGGCGGGGGCGACCGTCACGCCGTCGCTGGCTGCGCCGCCGGCACCGGCGGGCGGGACGTTCAGCCCGTTCAGCAGCCGGCCGACGGCGGCGTGGTTCGCCCGCCCGTCAGGTCCGGTGGGAATGCGGAGGGCGGCGGCCAACTCCGCGGCTGTTTCGCCGTCCGCCCCGGCGTGGGCCAGGGCCAGCGCCGCCCGCACGCTTTCGGGGGAGATCAGCAGGCTCTTCGCGGGATCCGCCGCCGCGGCGGCCCGGCACAGATCCGCCGCGAACGCCGCCGATCCGGCATCGCGAGCGGGCGGGGCGACCGGCCGGGCGAGCGGCGGCGGGCCGGGCGGGGAGAGGGTCACGGCGGCGGCGAGCAGGACGGGGGCGAACACGGCGGGCGCTCCGGGGTGCGGGAACGGGGGCGGGGACATCCTCCCCGACGCCGCAACCCACGCAACGGTTCCCGCCAATGGCACACGCTTCGCAAAGCAGCCCCTACGGGGCGTCCAGCGCCGCAAACCAGTCCGCGTACGGGGTGTTCTTCGCCATGTGCCGGTTGAGGTCCGGGGCGCCGTCGGTCCACCAGACGGGGCCGCGTTCGCCAAGGCTCACCTTCGCCGCGTCCACCGCGGCGCGAGCGGCTGTGAGGGCGTCGGCGTCGTCCGCTCGTTTGGCGACGCCGACGGCTCGGCGGGCGGCCATCAATTCGTTCACCAACGCCTGTCGGCGCTCCTCCGGCAATGACGGATCGGAGCAGCGCCACAGCCGCCCGCGGACGACGAAGTAGCGGCCGTCGGGGGTGACCGGGTACTTGATTGAATCCATCACCCGAAGAGTCAGCGAGGGGCGTGCGGCGCCCGTCTCGATTGAATTGAAGAGAGATTTAATCGCGGTTGCGTGCGGCGCCCTCGCTGACGCGTCGGGTTAGTACGACCCCTTCGGCGCCGACTCCGCCCACCGACGCGGCAGGCCGAGGCGGTCGCAGGCGTCGCCGAGGATCGCGGCGGTGCCGCTCATGCCGACGCGGGTGACCCCCAGCGCCCGCACTTCCAGCAGCCGGTCCAGCGTTTTGATCCCGCCGCTGGCCTTCACCGCCACGCCCGGCGGGGCATGTTCCCGCATCAATTGAAGGTCGTGGTCGGTCGCCCCGCCGGGGCCGAAGCCGGTGCTGGTCTTCACCCAGTCGGCCGCCGGCCACGCCGCAGAGTTCGCACAGTCTGATCTTCTGCGCGTCGTCCAGGTGGCCGGTCTCGAAGATCACCTTCGTCTTCGCCCCGACCTCGCGGGCGGCGGCGGTGACCGCGGCGATCTCCTTCGCCACATAGTCCCAGTCGCCGCTGAGCACGCGGGAGACGTTCACCACCATGTCCAGTTCGACCGCCCCGTCGGCCAGGGCCGTGCGCGGCCTCCGCGGCTTTCACCGCCGTCGCATTCAAGCCGTGGGGGAAGCCGATCACCGTGCCCACCTTCACCCCGGTCCCGGCGAGGCGGCGGGCGGCGGCGACGATTTTATGCGGTGAAACGCACACGCTGGCGACCTGATAGGCGGCGGCGAGATCGCAGCCGCGGTCGTAGTCCGCAGCGGTCAGCGTGGGGGCGAGCAGCGCGTGATCGATCAGCCCGGCGAGATCCGCGAGCGTCCAATCCGCGGCGGGGACGTCGGCGGGCGGGGCGGGCAGCGACGAGGTGAGTTCGACCATGCCCGCATCGTACCGACGGCACGCAGCACGTCGCCCGTCCGCTCGTGCCGCCCCCCCGTGCCGGTTCACGCCCAGTCCTGCTTCACGACTGCTTCACTGCTTGACCCCGGCCGGACGGGCGAAAGGTCGCGGGCGGGGCGGCGGACCGACTACGCTCCGGGCCGTCCATCCCATCCGCTCCGGAACCGTCCGATGCCTTTCGCCCGTCCGTCCGCCGTTCGCCCGTCCGCCGCCGGTCCGTCTGCCGTTCGCCCGTCCCGCCTTGGCCTGCCCGCCGTTCGCCTGTCGACTCTCGTCGCGGTCCTGTGCGTCGCCGGACCGTCGGCGTTCGCCCAGAACACGGCGTCGCTGAATACCAAGGCGGAGAAATTGCAGAACGAATACGCCCGCGGGGCGGTCGATCTGGCGGTCGAGTACGAGAAGGCCGGCGATCCCGCCTCGGCGATCGCGTTGCTGGACGGCGTGAGCAAGATCATGCCGAACGCCCCCGGTTTGAAGGAGAAGCTGAAGTCGTTGCAGGACGACGTGCTGAGCGCCGGCGAGACGGCCCTGACCATCGACGCCCCGACCGATTGGGTGCCCGTGGCGCAGGTCCGGGAAGGGGCGGCGTTTCGACTGGCCGCGGCGGGCAGCTATCGGATCTCCATGTCCGGCAGCGCCACCGTCGACGGCCTGCCCCCCGGCGACGCCGCGGCCGGTTTGATGGCCGAGCAGCCGTTGGGGGCGCTGATCGGAGCGTATCTCGACCCCTCCGCCGTCCGCGCCCGCCCGGGTCGCGAGCGGAACAAAAAGGACATGCCGAAGGTGTTCCCCGTCGGCACCGGCGGGGAGATCGAACGCACCGCTGATCAGACCGGCCTGCTGATGGTCCGACTGAACCTCCCCCCCGGCGCCAAGGTGACCGGCAAGTTGAAGGTGATGCTCAGCGGCCAGATCGTCCCGATCAAGTAGTAAAGAACCCGAGCGCACCCTGATGATCCGTCGCGGCGGCTTCCAGCCGCTGTCCGCGAGCGCCGCGAACGGGGGTCGTCTCCTTCGGCCGCGCCGACAGTCGGCCGTCGGGGCAGCCGGCGGGCTGCCCGCGGTCTGCTGAGACCGCGGTTTGCTGACGAACTCGAAGCGGTCGCGGTAGGGACGGCCCTCGCTGACGCTTCGGGTTGGTCGTTCGGCGGTTCTGAGACAGCGGATCAGCCCCAGCCGAACACGTCGTGTTCGAAGATGTCCAGGTAGATCACCGTGAGCATCAACAGCACGATCAGGCCGAGGCCGATATAGGCGGCGCCGATGACGAGGTTCTCGCTCGGCTTTTTGCGGGTGACGGCCTCCCAGATCAGCCAGACCATGTGGCCGCCGTCCAGCACGGGGATCGGCAGGAAGTTCAGCACCGCGAGGTTCACGCTTAAGAAGCCCAAAAACGCCAGGAACTGGGCGGGGCCGCTGTCGGCGATCCGCATTCCCTCGGAGATGATCCCCGGGGGACCGCGGAGGTTCGTGATGCTCAAGCGGCCGGTCAGCAAGCTGCCGAGCGTCAGATACATCTGCTCGACGACGGTGCGGGTTTCGACGAGGCCGTCGGAGAACGCCTCGGCGGCGGAGTCGCTTTTGCGTTCGATCAGGTCCGGCCGCCAGCGGAAGCCGCGGCTCGGGAAGAACCAGTCGTCCGCCGGCGCCGGCTTCAGCGTGACGACCTTCTTCTTCCCGTCCCGTTCGACGGTCAGTTTGAGCGTGTCCGCGGGCAGGTCCTGGGCGAGCGAGAAGAGGTAGACCCAGGGGTTCCAGTCCTCCACCTCGTCGTTTTCAAACGGAATGTCGATCGGCTCGTGGGCCGCGTCGGCGCCGTCGGCTGGCTTAGGGGCGAGGAAGCGGGCGGCGACGATCTTGTCGTTCGCCTTCAACCCGGCCTGCTCCGCGGGGCCGCCGGGGGTGACGGCGGTCAGCACCGGGTTGAAGTGAAATGCGATGCCCACGGCGGAGACGTCCAGCGGGTGCGACCCGTCCAGCGTGCGGGAGATCCACCCCGGACGCGGCTGCGGCGTAACCGTCAGCGTGATCTTCTCCGGCCCGCCGCCCTCGCCGGTCCGCACCACCTCGACCGGCACGGGTTCGCCGGCTCGTTCGAAGAACAGGTTCGGCAATTGCAGCGGATCGAGGTCCCGACCGATGACCCGCCCGTCCGCGGAATCCAGCAGGTCCCCGACCCGCAGGCCGGCGGCCTCCGCGGGGGAGCCGGTGCGAACCGCGACGATCGCCTGCGGCGAGACCCGCAGCCCGAAGGTCCGCATCGGCGTGGGGGCGACGGTGACGACGATCTCCTCGGTCGTCTTCGCCGGATCGTCTTTCGACGGACGGCGGAAGGTGTATTCGAGCGGCCGGTCCGCCGCCGCCCCGCTCACGGCGAGGTACTGCGTGAACGACTCCAACGGCACGGCGGGGGCGGGGGCGTCCGTCGCGGCGTCCTCCTCCCCCGCGGCTTTCCCGTTCGCGGGGGGCAGCACGCGGATGGAAACCAGTTCGTCGTCCGGTTTGAGCCTGTCCGCGACGGCCGCCGCGGGGGAGCCGGGGCGGGCGACGGCGTCGTCGGTTTTGGAGGTCGGGCTCAACTTCCGTCCGCCGGCGTTGAAGACGCCGGCGGTGCGACGGGCGCCGGTGTCGTCCGGGTTCAGGGTGAGGTCCAGCGGGGCGCCGTCCGCCCGCACGCCCTGCATCCGCAGCGTGTCGCCCCAGGAAAGGGCTGTGGCGAGGCTGACGTCGGAGAAGGTCCGCACCCGTCGCCCGCCGACGCGTTCCAGCCGGTCGCCGGCCTCCACGCCCGCCTGCCACGCCGGCCCGCCGGTGGTCACCCCGCCCACCACCGCCGGCGCCGCCTGCAATCCCAGCCAGAGCGCGATCGCGAAGAACAGCACCGCGGTCAGCAGGTTCATAATCACCCCGGCGCTGATGATCGCCATCCGCTGCCAGACCGGCTTGGCGGTGTAGCTGCGGGGGTCCTCGGCGATCTGGTCGCTGGTCAACTGCGACGGGTCGATGTCGTCCTGGCCCAGCATCTTGACGTACCCGCCCAGCGGGAAGGCGGACAGGGCGTACTCCGTCTCCCCGCGGGTCTTGCTCAGCAGGACCGGCCCGAAGCCGATGCTGAATCGCTCGACCTTCACCCCGCACCACTTGGCCACCGCGAAGTGGCCCAGTTCATGAAAGAAGATGACCAGCCCCAACCCCAGCGCGACCCACAGCAGGCTCAGCGCCTTGGCGACGAGCCCGCCGAGCGAAAACGCCGCGAGCGGGGCCGCCGCGGCGAGGGGAAAGTAGGTGTCCGTCACGATCGATCCGGTCCGTGGGCGCCGCCGGGAAGGTCCCCGGGGGGAGAAAGCCCCGGAGGGGGCGGCGTGGGGTGAGTCTGAGGACCACTCTACGAAACGGCGGCGATCTTGTCGGGGCGGAACCCCTCGCGGGTCTCGCCGCGGCGGATCAGTCCGATGCCGCCGTAGCACGCGACCGTCAGGCAGGGGCCTTTCAATCAGGTGCGATCGCCGTTGGATGAACGCGAAGCGGCGCCACGATCGATGCGGCGTTTGATCCGGGCCATCAAGCGTCGTCCTCGACGGCGGCCGTTCCTCAGCGGTCAGATCGCTTGACGCCGCCTCCCGGCAGACGTTCGTAGCCCTGCTGCGTGGCGTAGGGCGGGTTGTCGAACGTGGACCCGTCGCCGGTCACCCGCGGATCGCCGGTCGCTTCCAGATGCCGCATCAAGCGGGCGGCGAGGGCGGTTTTGGCCTCCGCGTGGGCGGGGTCGTCGGCGAGGTTCGTCGTCTGATGCGGGTTCGCCGCGACGTCGTACAGTTCCTCGGCGGGCCGACGGAGGAAGCCGAGGGCGAACGCCTCTTTCACCGCCTCCTCATATCGGTGCGTGACGACCCAGGCCTTGGTGGGGCCGGCGTCCACGTCCGCGAACGCCGCCCGGGTGTTGCCGGTCAGCGGGCCGGCGCCGGGCATGTCGCCGGGTTCGCCGTAGCCGGGGGCGGTGCCCTGCGGCCAGCGGTCCGGGGCGAAGTTGCGGATGTAGAGGTAGTCGTCGGTTCGCACGCCCCGCTGGGGGTAGGGGAGGTAGCCGGGCGCCCGCTGGCGACGTGCCGCTCCCGGCCGAAGAACGCGGCGTCCCGGCTTTCGTCCACGCGGCCGGTTTCGTCGGTGATCAAAATGGGGGTGAGGCTGCGGGCGATCATGCCCTCCGGCGCCGCGACGCCGGCCATCTCCAAGAAGGTCGGGGCGAGATCCGGCAGACTGACGAAGTCGGTCACGACGCGGCCGTTCCCGTCGGCTCCCGCAGAAATGCCGGGGCCGCTGATCGCCAGCGGGACGGCGACGCCGAAGTCGTACAGGTTCGTTTTGCCCCGCGGGAACCCGGGGGCGCCGTGGTCCCCGCTGACGGCGATCACGGTATTCTTCAATTCGCCCCGGGCTTCCAGTTCTTGAAGCAACACGCCCAGCGCCGCGTCAAAGGCCATCACTTCGCCGAGGTAGTCCGCGAAGTCCTCCCGCACTTCGGGCACGTCCGGCAGGAAGGGGGGCAGTTTGCCTTTGAGGCTGTCCGGCTCGATCCCCCAGATCGTCTTGCCGCTGCCCTTCGCCCAGGTGCGGTGCACGTTGGTCGGGCCGAACCAATAATGCCACGGCTTGTCGCTGTCGTCGGCGTCGTCCAGAAATGTGTTGAAGTTGTCAAGGACTTCTTGATAGAGGGCCGTGCCGGCGGCGTCGCGATCCGGCGCCTTCATCACCCGCCCGGAGAACCCGTTGAACTTGGAACCGGCTTTCTCATACCCGGTCCGGTTCCCGCCGAAGGGGGCGTCGTTGGGCGTGCCGGGGCTCCAGACTTTATAGGTCTGCCCGAGGAAATAGCCGCCGGATTCGAGCGCTTCCGGGTAGCTCGTGATCGACCCGTCCCACTGGGCGCCGTTCAGGATCGCGCCCATGCCGGTGGTGTAAAACGGCCGGCCGGTCAGCAGGGAGCTGCGGCACGGCGTGCAGCTGGGGGCGTTGACGTAGGCGTGCGTGAACAGCACGCCGGCGCCGGCCACGCGATCGAAGTTCGGCGTGGAAAAGCCCGCGGCCCGGGACAGGTCGTCGCGAGCGTCCCCCTCCAATGCGGCGTACGCGGATGCGTAGCGCCCCCAATCGTCCGCGAACGCGAACAGAATATTAGGCCGATCCGCCAGCGGCGCCGCCGGCGGTTCGTCCGGCGCGGGTTGCGCCCAGGCAGAGGCGGGGACGAACAGCAGGGCGGCGAGGGCGGCGAAACGCACGGGATCAATCTCCGGGGGCGAGGCCATTTGATGATGAGTTCGATTGTGAACCCCCGCCGCCCGCCCCGCCACCGTCACCGGGCCGCCGGTTCGTGTTTGCTCTGGTTAACCTTGCCCCTGACGACGCTCGCACTCTCTGCGAACGGCGGGGGAAGCGTCCGAACCCATTCGGGCTTGAGGCGAGCCCACGCCTTGTAAAGGCGGCCGACTTCACGCAATGGGCGGGCCGAGAGAGGTTTGGAGTTCACGGCGATCATGCTTTATCTTCCTCTGGCGAGGGGGCGTCACGGACGGCGTCCGCAGCACGTCGAGAAGTTCTTCATAAATATCAAACTCAGGTTCGTCCATCCGGGACCGCCAAGACGAGGTGACGAGGAGTCAGATCGAACCCGGCGGGCCGACATTGCCGGGGCCGCCGAAGGCGCCCGGCGGGCCGAAGGCGCCCGGGCGGCCGAACTGGTTCGGCATCCCGCCGGGATTGCGGAGGCGGTCCATACTCTCCCGCTGGCGCCGTTGCATCTCCTCCATCCGTTGCCGCGACTCCTCCATCCGCTGGCGGGACTGTTCCCGCGACTGCTCGAAGAAGGGGTCGTGGAACGCGTCGCGGGGCGGGGCGGCCGACGCAGCGGGCGTTTGGATGCGGCTGGCCGGGAACGGGTCGGGGTCGAACCCGCTGGGCTGGAAACGCTCCCGGTCGGCTCGGGCGTCGGCGTCGACGGCGGCCCGGAGACGGGCCTTCTGGGCCGCTTGGCGATCCGGTTCCCAGGCCGGTCGACCGTCGTCTTCCGCGGGGGCGACGTTGGCGGCAACCCGGTCGGCTTGGCGGTTCTCCGCCCGTTCAAACCTCGCCCAGATCTTGAAGCCGATGATCAGGCAGAAGAACACCGTGCCGGCGCCCCCGGCCAGCAGGCCCTTCAAAGCTCCGCCGCCGGACGAACGCTCCCGCGGCTCCTCACGGACCGCGGTCCGCCGCGCCGGCGCCTCCCGGCGGGCGGGCTTACTCTGGCGGGACGGCGCCCGGCGGGGCGGGGCGGCGCCGCTGCGGGACCGGCCGGGGGGGCTCTGATCGTCGGAGTCGTCGAATCCGTCCTCCGGGCTCTCGAACCGCTGGTTGTGGACCGCGGCGACTCGGCGACGGGCGGGCCGCGACCGATCGGCGACGGGGCGGTCGGCGGTTGCGGTTCCGGCCGTCGCGGCCCGTGACCTCTTCTTCGTCGCTCGCTTCGCCGCCGCCTTGGCGACGGCCCGCTCCAACGCCGCCCGGACCGGCCGGAAGGTGATTCCGCAGGCGGGGCAGCGCTGCTGGGCTTGGGGATCGGCATCCGCGATCGGCACGCGGCCGCCGCAGTCGGGGCAGGGCAGAACGGGCACCGCGGGGTCTCGCTGGACGCTGGTGAACAGACGGTTGCCCAGTATCCGAGCCGCGGCGGCGGGAACAACCCCCGCCGGCGAGGTTCCGTGCAGTCCGATCGGTTCGCGGCCGTCTGCGGCCGTCTGCGTCGTCTCGGCGGATGCATCCGCCGGTCGGCGGACGTATGCTGCCGGGTCGATTCGACTCGGCCGGAATGTCCCCCGAGTCGCATCGAAGATCCGCCCGCTCACATCTCCAGAGGAACGGCTCCCCCGTGCGCGTCGGCCTGTTTATCCCCTGTTACGTCGACCAGTTCTACCCGCGGGTCGGGGCGGCGGCGGTGCGGGTCCTGCGGCGATTCGGGGGCCCCGACCTGCAATTGGAGTGCCCCGCGGGACAGGTCTGCTGCGGGCAACCGATGGCGAACGCCGGACTGCCGCACGAGTCGAAGCCGCTGGCGGAGACCTACCTGAAAACCTTCGCGGAGTTCGACGCCGTCGTCTGCCCCAGCGGGTCCTGCACGTCGATGGTTCGGAACCACTACGACGCGTTCCTCGACGGCCGCCCCGGATTCGCGGAATTAAAGGCGAAGACGTACGAGTTCTGCGAGTTCCTCACGGACGTGTTGAAGATCGGGAGCCCGGCCGGCCGGTTCCCGCACAAGGTCGGGTTGCACCCCGGCTGCCACGGGCTGCGGGAGTTACGACTGGGCAGCGGCAGCGAACGGAACGTGGAGACGTTCGATAAAGTGCGGTCCCTGCTGACGGGGCTGGAGGGCCTGACCTTCAGCGAGCCGCAGCGCCCGGACGAATGCTGCGGGTTCGGCGGCACCTTCGCGGTGGCCGAGGAGGCCGTCAGCGTGATGATGGGGCAGGATAAAATCGCCGACCACAAAGCCGCCGGCACGGAGGTGTTGGCCAGTCCGGACATGAGCTGTTTAATGCACCTGGAAGGCGTCCTCCGCCGCGGCGGCGACCGGCAGACCCGCGTGCTGCACGTCGCCGAAGTGCTGGAGGAGGGCACGCGGGCGGATTCCGTCTAACATTCAGCCCGGCCCCCAAGCCGACGACTCGTCGTCGCCCCGCGTCCGAACGCTCCGCACCCATGTTCCCGCCCGCGACCCGCCGCGACGTCCCCTGGTGGCTTATCACCTGGACGACGTTTGGGTCTTGGCTGCCGGGCGACCCACGCGGCTTCCAGACGTGGCGGGGCCAGGAATACGTCCCCCCGCCCCCGCGGTACGCGAAGCCGGACGAACCGACGTACTGTCCTGCAGATTACGCGATGCGACATGCACTCGCCGTGCAGTCGATGACCCAGGACGAAGTGCGTTTGGCGCCTGAAGAGATCACGATCGCTTCCGACACGATCGCGGCGGAATGCGGACCCGCGGGGATTGTGCCGGCGGTTTGGGCCTTGGGACCGGTCCACGCGCACCTGCTGGCCCGGTTCGGGCCGCTGCCGATCCGGCCGACCGTCGGCCGGCTCAAAGCGGCGGCGACGCGGGAACTGCACGCCGTCGGGTTCAAGCCGGAACGGGTCTGGTGCCGCAACGCGCACATGAGGAGCAAGCCGGTCGGAAGGCCGTTCGAGGGGGCGTTCGCGTACGTGGCGAAGCACACGCGGGAGGGCTCGCGCGTCGTCGTGTGGCCGGAGTTTATGGCGAACGTGCTTCAACTTGACGACGACGTCCGCGGAACGCTGATCGCCTTCCCCCCGCCCGGACTCACGGCGACGACAAGTCGTCGGCTTGGGGGGACCGAGGTGGAACAGCGTTCTCGCGATTCTTCACCGATCGACCCTGATAGGAAGCCCCGATGAAAACCGCAGAACATCCCGACCGCGCCCGCGCCTTCGTCGCCGACGACGAACGCGCCCACTGGCATGACGAATCGCTGTGGTTCGTCCGCCAAAAGCGGGACAAGCAGGCGCACTCCGTGCCGGAGTGGGAACGACTGCGGGAATTAGCCTCACAGATTAAACGCCACTCCGTCACCCGCTGGCCGGATTATCTCGAACAGTTCGAGCAGAACGCGACCGCGTTGGGCGTGAAGGTGCATTGGGCCGCGGACGCGGAGGAACACAATCGAATCGTGCTCGGCATCTTAAAGGACGCCGGCGTCACGAAGGTGACGAAGTCCAAGTCGATGCTGACCGAGGAGGTCCACCTCAACGCCCACCTCATAAAGCACGGCGTGGACGTGACGGACACCGACCTGGGGGAGCGGATCGTCCAACTCCGGCAGGAGACGCCCAGCCATATCGTGCTGCCGGCGATTCATCTGAAGCGGCAGGACGTCTCTGATACGTTCGCCGAACACCTTGGCACGGAGAAGGGCAATTCGGACCCGGCGTATCTGACCGAAGCCGCCCGCCAACACCTGCGGGAGAAGTTCCTGGGGGCCGAGGCCAGCATCACCGGGGTGAACTTTCTGGTCGCCGAGACCGGCGGGTTCGTGGTGTGCACGAACGAAGGCAACGCGGACCTGGGCACGAGCCTGCCGCGACTGCATATCGCCTGCACGGGGATTGAAAAGCTCGTCCCCCGGGCCGCGGACCTCGGCGTGTTTCTCCGCCTGCTGGGCCGCAGCGCGACGGGGCAGCCCGTGACGACCTATACGAGCCACTTCCACGGCCCGCGGCCCGGCGGTGAGCTGCACATCGTGCTGGTCGACAACGGCCGCAGCGACTTGGCGGACGACCCGCAGTTCCGGGATATTCTGAACTGCATCCGCTGCGGGGCGTGCATCAACACCTGCCCCGTTTATCGACGCAGCGGCGGACACAGTTACGCCGCGACCGTGCCCGGACCGATCGGCAGCGTGCTCAACCCGCTGCACGCTCTCACCCCGATGATCGCCGGGGAGGACGCCCGCGAAGGCGAGCGCGGCGACTCCCACGGTTCGCTGCCGTTCGCGTGCAGTTTGTGCGGGAGTTGCACGGACGTGTGCCCGGTCAAGATTCCGCTCCACCATCAATTATTGGCGTTGCGGAAGACCGTCGGCGACCGCGGCCTGCTGCCGTGGGGCAAGCGGGCCGGCATGAAGGCCGCGAGTAAACTGTTGAACTCCCCGCGGCTGTTCGGGGCGATGGGCAAGCTGGCCCGCAAAGCCCTGCCGATCCTGCCGAACGCCGCGGTCTACAACCGCCTCAATCCCTGGGGCCAGGGCCGCGACCTCCCCCCGGCGCCGCCGAAAAGCTTCAAGCAGATGTGGCGCGACGAACTCCGCGACGAATCGCAGGACAATGGGCCGCCGGACGAACCCGCGGCGGGCGGGGGCGTCGGTACAATGCCTGCCGCCCCCGCCCCCGGAACGTCCCGCGGAACGTCCCGATGAAAACGCTCGAACTCCCCGAACGCCTGTACGCCTCGTTGGAACAATCCGCTGCCAAAGAAGGATTCCCCTCCGTCGCTGATCTGCTCGCCGCGCACTATCAACGGGCAGATTTGGCGGACCGTCGGAGGTGGTTCGAGGAAATCTACCGGATGCGGGAGGAGTTGAAGACGGAGTACGGCGTGCAGCCGGACTGCGTGCCGCTGATCCGGGAGGATCGAGACCGATGAGCCTGCTCGTGATCGACAGTTCGGTGGCGGTCAAATGGCTCGTCCCCGAGCCGGACGCCGCGGACGCCGATTGCGTCAGCGAAGCAATCGCCGCCGGCTCGATCGTGCCGATCGCTCCGGCGTGGATCGACGTGGAGGTCGGCAATATTCTCTGGCAGAAAACGCGGCGGCAGGGGCTGCCGCCCGTCGAGGCGGAAGTTCGGCTGGCAAAGTGGCTCGCGTTCCCGATTGATCGCGTCCCCGCCGCCGACTTACTCCCCGACGCCCTCGCGTCGTCCCTGAAGTTCGGCACGAGCGTCTACGATTCCCTCTACCTCGCCCTGTCCGAGCGTGAGTCCTGCCCGTTCGTGACCGCGGACGAGCGGCTCGTCAACGCCGTCTCCCCGCCGCTGACCGGCCCGGTCAAACTTGCCGATTGGGCCGCCGCGAATCCTCCGAGCCCCGCCGCCCCGTGATCGCTCCCGTCTCCCCCGCGTCTGATATCCCAGCGTCCGACACCCGGACCGCGCTGTTCAAAAAGCTCCGCGGGCGGTTGCTCGAAGCGATTGATCTGCCGGATCTGTCGGCGGAAACGTGGACCCGCTACGACGATCCGCTCGCTCAGTTCGAGGAGGCGCTGGCGAGCGTCGGCGGGGTGGCGGTGCGGGTTCCGGACGCCGCGGCGGGGGATGCGCACCTCAAGCAGTTGCCGGTCTGGGCGGAGGCGAAGCAGACGGTGTCGCTGGTTGCGGGCGTCGGCGTCACGACCGGCGAGTTAGGAACCGTGCCGGACGTGCACGAACTGGCCGGCGTGGACGTGGCGGTGTTCGGCGGGCTGTTCGGCGTGGCGGAGAACGCCGCGGTCTGGCTCGACTTTTCCCACACCGACCACCGCGGACTGTGCGTGATTGCCCAGCACCTCGTGTTGGTCGTGCCCGCGGACCAGATCGAACACACGATGCACGACGCCTACGCCCGCCTCGCCGACGCCGACGGCGGGCACCGGCAGAAGTTCGGCCGCGGCGGCTTCGGGATGTTCGTCTCCGGCCCCAGCAAGACGGCGGATATCGAACAATCCCTCGTCATCGGCGCCCACGGCGCCCGCTCGCTGACCTGCTATCTGGTGGAGCACGGGGCGTGAACCTCGGGGGCGGGCGAATCCCGGGGGCGGGCGACCGCGAGGTCGGCTTCGCGTCGAGCGGCCCGACCCGCGTCGAGCGGCTTGACCCTCCGGCGTGCCTAATCGTCGCCCACGATTCCGTTATGCACGCCGCCGTCGCCGGCGTCGTCGGACACGCTTTTGGCCCAGGCTTTGACCAGGTCCGCGATGGTGGACGCCAGGATGCCCAGCACCAGATAGCCGACGAACGTTTCCAGCCCCGCCACGAACCGCAGCACGCCCCGCGGCTGGAGGTCCCCGTAGCCCAACGTGGTGAACGTCACCAGGGAATAGTACAACGCCGCCCCGAAGCTGCGGACCTTCCCCTCCGGGTCGACGGTGGTGTCCGCGATAAAGCTGGCGGCGTCCGTGGCCTCGCTCGTCCCGTAGACCTGATAGATCACCGCGAAGGCGCTCAGCAGCAGGGCCAGGTTCGCGGCGGCCATCGCGGCTTCCACCCCGAACCGCCCTTTGCCCGCGTATAGGTTCCGCAGCCGGGACAGCAAGAGATATAAGAACGCCCCGCTGAACAGCAGCCCGACGCCGCAGGTGACCAGGTCCCGCGGCAGTCCCGCGGGGATCACGGAGATCAATCCCATCCAGATCCCCCCGAACAGGAGAAAACTGGCGAACAGGCCGAACGCCGAGGCGAATGAAGACACGGGAATCGGACGGGGCAAGGGGACGGGGCGACGTGGGGGAGGGGACGAGGGTGCCCAGGGGGTGCGACCGTGCGCCACGGGGGTCGTACCCGCGGAGGTCCGGGGAGATCCGGGGGGCGGGGGGATCCGGGGGGGCGCCTGGCGGCGGGCGGTCAGCGGCGTCGGACGCCGCGGCGCCGGCGGATCGACGGGCTGAACGGGCGATTCGCTGACAAACCGCGCAGTTTGGGCTAGGGTTGCCGGCTCCGCCCCGCCCGCCCCGAAGCTTCTCCCCAATTCGCCGCTCGATGCGCCTCCTCCTCATCAGCAGCGAGGCCGTGCCGTACAGCAAAACCGGCGGTTTGGCAGACGTCTCGACGGCGCTGGCGAAGGCGTTGGCGACCGCGGGGCACGAGGTGTCGCTCGTTCTGCCGTACCACGTGCAGGCGCAGGCGAAGAACAAGCGTCCGCCGCTGAGTCTGGACGGGCCGCAGTTCTCCGTCCGACTGGGCGATCGCATCGTGCAGGCGGAAAGCGGCTGGGACACGCTGCCCGCCCCCGCCGGTCCCGACGGGAGCCCCCGGGAGGTCCGCGTGCTGTTCGTGCATCAGCCAGATTATTTCGACCGCCCCGGCCTCTACGGCGACCCTGCCGGCGATTATGAGGACAACGCGGAGCGGTTCATCTTCTTCAGCCGGGCGGCCCTCGAACTGGCCCGCCTGCTGGTCCTCCGCCCGCACTGCGTGCACGCCAACGATTGGCAAACCGGGTTGGTCCCCGCGATGCTGCAGGACGACTACCGCGGCGCCCCCGGGTTCGAATCCACCGGCAGCGTCTTTACGATTCACAATCTCGCCTTCCAGGGCAGCTTCCCGCACTGGGATATGCGTCGCACCGGCTTGGATTGGACCCGCTTTCATTATACCCAATTCGAGCATCACGGCCGGCTCAATCTGCTCAAGGCGGGCGTCGCCGCGGCGGATAAGGTGACGACCGTGTCCCCGACTTACGCTCAGGAAATTCGCTCCGAAGCCTTGGGATACGGGTTGGAGGGGGCGTTGATCGCCCGCGGTCGCGACCTGTCCGGCGTGCTGAACGGCGTGGATCCCGCGGAGTGGAGCCCGCGGGAAGATCCGCACCTCGCCGCGAACTACGCCGCCGCGAACGTCGCCGCGGGCAAGGCGGCGTGCAAAGCCGCGTTACGGACGGAGCTAAAGCTGCTCAAGCCCGCGGCCGGCAAACCGGACCCGCCGCTGTTCGGGATGATCTCCCGCATGACGGACCAAAAAGGCTTCGACTTGATCGCCGGGTGCTCCGAGGAACTCATCGCGACCGGCGCCCAATTCGCCTTCCTCGGCACCGGCGACCCCCGGTACGAAGGTTTCGTGCGACACTTGGCAAATCAGTACCCCGGGCAGGTGGCGGGCGTCGTGGGGTTTGATAACGGCCTCGCCCACCGGATCGAAGCCGGCTGCGACGCGTATTTAATGCCCAGCCTGTACGAGCCCTGCGGATTAAATCAGCTGTATTCGCTCGCCTACGGCACGGTTCCGGTCGTGCACGCGGTGGGGGGACTGGCGGACACCGTCGTGGACGCCACGCCCGCCCGCCTTGCCGACGGCACGGCAAACGGTTTCGTCTTCGACCGCCCGACCCCGCCGGACCTGTGGGAAGCGGTCAGCCGGGCGGTCGAATGCTACCGCGACGCCCCCGCGGACTGGGCAAAACTGGTTCAACACGGCATGGCGGCCGATCATAGTTGGGACGCCTCCGCCGCGGAGTACGTCCAGTTGTATCGAGCCGCGGCCGCCCGCCACGCCCGCGACTGAGTTCCTCTTCCCCCGCTGAATCTGCCCCGCGGGCGCTCCGCGGGCCGTCGTCCTCCCGTTCCTCGCAGCACTTCGACCCCCTTCACGATGACGGCTCCCGCGCACCTGGCGTTCGTTTGGCATCAACACCAGCCGTACTATCCGGACGACGTCGCCCGCGAAAACCCCATGCCCTGGGTGCGATTGCACAGCACCAAGGACTATCTCGGGATGGCTCTGCACATCAAGGAGGTGCCGGAGTTTCGCTGCGCCATCAACCTCGTGCCGAGCCTGCTGGTGCAGATTAACCAGTACGTCGAAGGCCGCACCGACCGTCACCTGGACGTGTCCAAGCTGCCCGCCGACGGTCTGACGGCCGGCGACGCGTCGTATCTGATGGACAATTTCTTCATGGCGAACGCGGAGACGATGGTGCGTCCCCACGCCCGCTACCGCGAACTGCACGAGCTCCGCGGGTTCGGCTCCAGCAGCGCCGACGAAGCCGCCCGCCGGTTCACCGAACGGGATATGCGGGACCTCCAGATCTGGAGCAACCTCACCTGGGTGCACGAACTGGTCTTCGAACGCGACGCCGACCTGCGCGAGTTCCGGGAAAAGGGCCGTCACTGGACCGAGGCGGAAAAAGATTGGTTCCTCGAACGTCAGCGGGAGTTGGTGGCGGAGGTGATCCCGCTGCATAAAGAATTGTCCGAGGGCGGGCAGGTGGACCTGACCACCACGCCGATGTATCACCCGATCCTCCCCCTGCTGTGGAACAAAGAGAGCGCCCACGAGGCGATGCCCGGCTGCCCGCTGCCGCAATATACCGATCGCTATGAGGAGGACGCGAAAGAGCAGATCCTCCGCGGCGTCGCCTATCACAAGGAGCAATTCGGCGCCCCCCCTGCGGGGATGTGGCCCAGCGAGGGCAGCGTGTCGCAGGCGATCCTCGCGGACATCGCCGCCACCGGCGTGCCCTGGATCGCCACGGACGAGGAGATCCTCGCCCACAGCACCGGCGGGCTCGTCAGTCGCGACGGGCGGGGGCACCTCAAGAACCCGGACAAATTGTTCCGCCCCTGGGACCTGAACGCCACGCTGCCGAACGGCGAGCCGCTGCGGGCCGTGTTCCGCGATCACGCGATGAGCGACGGCGTCGGGTTCAATTATCAACGGATGGATCCGCACGCCGCCGCTCACGATCTGCTGGGCAAAGTGGACGGCATCCGCCGGGCCGTGGAGGGCTCCAACGGCGGCCGGCCCTGCCTCGTGCCGGTCGTGCTGGACGGGGAAAACTGCTGGGAATACTACCCGGACGGCGGCGTCGGCTTCCTGCGAACGCTGTATCGGGAATGCGTCTCCCACCCGAACATCCAGCCGATGCGGGTTTCGGACCACATCAAACAGCACCCGCCGACCGATCGGGTGGACCGGTTGTTCGCGGGGTCGTGGATCAACCACGATTTCTATATCTGGATCGGTCACAAAGAGGACCGCGACGGTTGGGACCGCCTGCACGAGACCCGCGAGTATCTCAAAGCCGAGGAGGCCGGCGGCGCCGACCCCGCCAAGGTGAAGGAGGCGTGGGAGGAGATCTATATCGCCGAGGGCTCCGACTGGTTCTGGTGGTACGGCGACGACCGCAGCAGCGGGCAGGACGACCTGTTCGACGACCTGTTCCGCCGTCACCTGCGCAACGTGTATAAGCTCCTCGGCGGCGACCCGCCGTCGAACCTGGACGTGCCCATCACCAACGCGGAGCCGAAGCAGACCCACACGCTGCCCACGGGATTCGTCAGCGCGACGCCGAACGGACGCCGGTCCTACTTTGGCTGGGTCAGCGCGGGCAAGTATTCGCCCAGCAACGATCGCGGCACGATGGCGATCGTGACGGAGGGACTCCTGAAAGAGGTGCAGTTCGGCTTCGATCTGACTCCCGCCACGGTGGAACGCGGCGGCGGCGATTTCTGCTTGCGGGTGGACGCCGCCGACCGCGCCGCCGACGCCTTCGCGTCGCTGGACGCGCTGCGGGTTCGGTTCCAGCAGCCCGAGGAGGTGGAGATCCGCCTGACCGATCTGGATGGGAAGCCGACCGCGACTGTGCTTCGCGAAGGCAAGACCATCACGTCCGCGGCTCCGCGGGTCGGTTTGGGCGACATTCTGGAACTGGTCGTGCCGCTGGCGGACCTGGGAATTGAGCCGGGCGACCCGGTGCACTTCGCGGTGGAAGCCGTCCGCGGCGACGCCAGCGAGGACCGCGCCCCCCGGGAAGGCAGCATCCGACTGGACTGCCCCACCGCCGACTTCGAACGCGAACGCTGGCAAGCCTGAGGCGAAGTGAGAAGGACGAAGTGAGAAGGACGAAGTGACCTTCCGCCGGCCGTTCCTTCTCCTTCCTCCTTCTCACTTCATACTTCTGCCTGAATTAAATAGTCGATCATGAGCGACCTACGAAAGGACCCCGTCACCGGCCGTTGGGTGATTATCGCCCCGGACCGGGCGAAACGCCCGGTGCACCACGAGCCGGTGTTCCGCGTCGCCGCGGACCGTCTGGATCCCTTCGCCGAAGGGAACGAGGGCCTCACCCCGCCGGAGATCCTGGCGATTCGCCCCTCCGGCGGCACGCCCAACGGCCCCGGCTGGCGGGTCCGGGTGGTGCCCAATAAGTTCCCGGCGTTGCAAACCGACGTGGAGCTGAAAAAACGCGGCCACGGGATGTACGACACGATGACCGGCGTCGGCGCCCACGAGGTCGTCATCGAGTGCCCGCACTACGAGGAAAGCCTCGCCCGGTTGCCGGAGCGGAACGTCCGCGAGGTGCTCGGGGCGTATAAGGATCGCCTGCTGGACCTCAAACGCGACGTGCGGTTGGTGCACGCCTTGATTTTCAAGAATAAAGGCGCCCTCGCCGGCGCCAGTCTGGAGCACGCCCACAGCCAATTAATCGTCACCAGCGTGGTGCCGATCAGCGTGTGGGAGGAGATGACCGGTGCCTTGGAGTTCTACAATTACCGCGGCCGGTGCGTGTATCAGGACATGCTCGATCAGGAGTTGGAGTCCCGGGAGCGGGTCGTGCTGGAAACGGCCGATTACGCGGCGATTTGCCCGTTCGCCTCCCGTTTCCCGTTCGAGACCTGGATCATTCCCAAGCATCACGCCAGCCACTACGAAACCAGTTCCGACGCCCAGATCGCGGCGCTCGCGAAGGTGCTCAAGACAACGCTGGCGAAGCTCGAACTGGCGCTCGACGACCCGCCGTACAATTACGTGCTGCACACCTCCCCGTTCGACACCCCCGAACTGCCGCACTATCGCTGGCACCTGGAGGTGTTCCCCCGGCTGACGCGGGTCGCTGGGTTCGAGTGGGGCAGCGGGTTCTATATCAATCCGGTTCCCCCGGAGGAAGCCGCGGAGTTCCTGCGGGGCGTGGACGTCCCGCTGGACTACGGAGTCGAGACCGCGGCGGACGCTGAGCCGGTGGAGGTTCGCAAGGCGGGATGACTGCGGCGGTCGAGCCCCGCGGTGGACCGGGCGACCCGACGAAAAACGACCCCGGCGCCGGTGGGCGGCCGGGGTCGCATTGCGACGCGAATTGATGAACGCTGTAGAATCAGCCGTCGGTCAGTGGTGGCCGTGGTGGCCGCCGAAGCCGCCGCCGAGCCCGCCGAAGCCGCCGTGACCGCCGAAGTGGCCGGGGCCGTAGTGGTCGAAGTGACCGGACCGGTGGAGCACCGGTTGGCCGTTGAGGACGTCGACGTGCGTGGTGTCGTGGTAAACGCTGGTCCCGCCGAAGCCGCCGTGACCATAGTGGCCGCCGCCAAAGCCGCGGTTGAACCCTCCGCCGTACAGCCCGCGGTTGAACCCGCCGCCGTACAGCCCGCGGTTGAAGCCGCCGCCGTAGTAGCCGCGGTTAAAGCCGCCGCCGTACCCACTGTAGGCCGGGCGACCGATTTGGAGGGAGAACCCGCCGGCCTGGGCGGTGTCGGCGGTTCCGAAGGCGCAGCACCCGACGAGCAGGGCCAGGGCGGCGGTGGGTTTGAAGATGGTCATGGGATCGGTCCTGCGAAAGCTCTGGGTGACGGGGAGGGTCGGGGGGAGGCCGGCGGGTCGACCCTCGTGCGTCGCCGGCAGTTGTTAGAAATGCACCCGCCGTGCCAGTCGTGCCAAATCCTTCGCCACCGCAGGAATCCTGGCTTGCACGCACCGATTCTCAGCTGGGACAGCCTGGTGGGTCGTCTCATCCCCGCATCAGGCGTGGTCAGAATGAGCACAGATCTTAATGGTTCCTGCTCCGGACGCCGTCGCGGGAGGGGGGCCGAGGCGGTACGGTGACGCCGCGCTCGTTCCACCCGCCCGCCGCCCTGATCCGTGCCGAACCGCCGCCAGTTTCTCACCACGGCGTCGGCGGGGCTCGCCGCGTTATCCGCCGGCGTGCCGGCGGACGCCACCGTCCGCACGCGGCGGAACCCGTCGCTGACGTTCTACGGCGCCGCCGGTCGCGTCAGCGGGTCCTGTCACCTGTTGGAGACCTCCGCCGGGTTGTATCTGGTCGATTGCGGTCTGTTCATGTCGGACACCCCCGACCGGGACGAGAGGAACGCGACCTTCCCCTTCGACCCGAAGGAGGTGAAGGCGGTGTTCCTGACCCACGCCCACAGCGATCACAACGGCCGCTTGCCGTTGCTGGTCAAGCAGGGCTTCGGCGGACCGATTTATTGCACCGACGCCACCCGCGACCTGAACCGGGCGGTGCTGCGTAGCTCGCTGGCGGTCGGCGAGGGGGAGGGCCTGTCCCTGTACGGGCGACGGGACCAGCAGAAGAGTTTCGAGCTGGTCCAGGCCGTGCCGTACAATGAGCGGGTGTCGCGGAGCGGCGTGGACTGTCGCTATACCGACGCCGGCCACATCCTCGGCTCGGCGATGATCGAAATTTGGGCGGACGGACGGAAGATTCTGTTCAGCGGCGATATGGGACCGACCGGGGCGCCGATTCTCTGTCGCCCCGCGCAGCACCGGTCCGCGGACGCGGTTTTATTCGAAAGCACCTACGGCGCCGTCGCCGGGACGCCGGCGGATTATGAGGCGTTCGGCCGCCGGGTGCGGGCCGTGCTGGACCGCGGCGGCAGCGTGCTGCTGCCGAGCTTCGCCCTGCACAAAACCCAAACGCTGATCCATCTGCTCAACGGTTTGCGGGACGACGGCGTGATCCCGCGGGACGTGCCCGTGTTTTGCGACAGCCCCTCCGCCCAGCGCTCGACGGAGATTTACGACGCCTTCCCGCAGTATTACGACGCCGCGGCGACCGCCGCCCGCAGCGCCCGCGGCGGCACGCTGTTCTATCGCCCCGGCTATCAGGAAGCCCGCGACGCCGACACGCTCCTCACCCACGGCAGGGGGCCGGCGATTTATCTTTCGACCAGCGGCATGTTGGACCACGCCGCCGCCCCCAAGCACCTCGCCGCGATGGCGGAGGACCCGCGGAACGCCGTGTTTCTCGTCGGCTATCAGGCTCCCGGCACGATCGGGAACCGCGTGCGGTCCGGCGAAAGCCCGGTGCGACTGCCGATTGAATCCCGATCAGAGCCCACCCGCTATGAGGTGCGGGATCTGAAGTTGGAGATCGATACGCTGTCCGGCTTTTCCAGCCACGCCAAGGGCCAGCAGATCCTGAACTGGCTGGGCGGGTTCGAGTCCGTCGGCCCCGCGTACGTGGTGCACGGCGACCCGGATCGCGCCGCGGAGATGGCCGCCGCCGCGACCGGCATGGGCGTCGAGGCGCACGCCCCGGCCGCGGGGGAAATGTTTGAGGTGACCGGCGACCGGTCCGCCCCCGGCCCCGCCCCCACGCTGCCGGAGCGACGGGCCGCCGGTTTTGCCACGTCCGACACGTAGTCCGAAAACCTCAATCTGCAAGAGACCCAGAACCAAAGCACGATGATCACGCCGCTCGCCCTCTGCCTCGCCTTGTGGGGCGGGGAGTATCAATCCGAAAACGTCGCGACCGGCGTGCAACCGCCGCTCGCGGAGCGGTCGGTCGCGCCGTTCGAGCCGGCGACGATCTCCGCCGAAGCGGCCGACGCTTTCGCACCGCTGGACGCCCACGACCTGACGACGCTCGCCGATCACGTCGGGGAGGTGAAGCGGGTGCGAGGCGTGTGCGCCGCGGCGTTCGCACCGAAGGGCGGCTCCGTCGTCGTGTTAAACTTCGACGCGGAGTATCAGCGCGCGATCACGGCCCCGATCTTCAAAGATCACTTCGCCAAGTGGCCCGGCGGCCCCGCCGCGATCGAGCGGGCGCTGGTCGGCAAGACGCTATTGATCGAAGGCCTCGTCACCGAATACCGCGGCGCCCCGCAGATCAAGCTCGCCCACCCCGGGCAGGTGCGGGTGATCGTCAGCAAATTGGAGAGCCAGGTGGAGAACGCTCCCTAAGCCGGACGCACGCGTCCGGCTTGGGTCGCGGGTCACGCCCCCGTCGCCAAACGGACCGCGGCGCCGAGCAGCACCTTGGAGCCGATCGCGAGGCAGCGTTCGTCGATGGTGAACTTCGGGTTGTGCAGGGGGTAGTCCGGGCCGCCCGGGGGGGCGCAGCCGAGGCGGAACATCGCCCCGGGGGCGTGGTCCAGGTAACCGCTGAAGTCCTCCCCGCCGAGGCTCGGGCGGGTCAGACGGGTGATCGCCTCCGCCCCCAGCAGATCGGCGGCGGCGGCGGCCAGGGCGGCGGTGCAGCCCGGATCGTTCGTCACCCCGGCCAGCGCCCCGGTGAACTTCGCCTCGATACTCACCGCCCGGGCGGCCCCCACGCCGGCGCAGGCTTCGGTGACGGTCCGCAGGATCGTGTCCCGCACCGACGGATCGAACGTCCGCAGCGTCCCGCGGAGTTCGGCGCTGTCCGGGATCACGTTGGGGGCGGCGCCGGCGTTGAACATCCCGAAGGTCAGCACCGCGGCCTGCTGGGCGTCGTAGCGGCGGGGGACGAGGCTGTAGAGGGTATTGATGAGGGAGCAGGCTGCCGCCAGCGGGTCGCGGCTTTCGTGCGGCCGGGCCGCGTGCCCGCCGCGGCCCTTCACGTGCACGTGCAGTTCGTCGCAGAAGGCGGTCAGCGGGCCGTCCTTCACCCCCACCTCGCCCGCGGGGAAATGAGGGTCCACATGGGCGGCGAGCACGTGCGACACCCCCTTGATCGCCCCCCGTTTGCAGAGCCAGTGGGCGCCCTTACCGTTCTCCTCGGCCGGTTGAAAGAGGAACCGCAGCCCGACCGGCGGGCCGTCCCAGTCGGCGGCGGCGTCGTGGGCGGCGAGCGCGGCGAACAGCGCGAGGCTGGTGTGGGCGTCGTGCCCGCAGGCGTGCATCAGGCCGGGGCGGTCGCTGGCGTAGGGCACGTCCGCTTCCTCGCAGACCCGCAGCGCGTCCATGTCCCCGCGAATCGCCACCCGCGGCGCGTCCGCCGGCACGGCGCCCAGGTCCACGTCGCAGATCGCCCCCGGCACGTCGCCGAAGGTGCGGGGGGCGAGGCCGGCGTCCTTCAGCGCGTCGGCGACGAAGGCGGTGGTGCCCCACTCTTCGCCGCTGGCCTCCGGGTTCTGGTGGAGATGGCGGCGGGCGTCGATCTGCCGCTCCGCGAGGGCGTCCACCCGCGTCCAGAGGGGATCGGCGGGGTGAGGCGAGGTTTGGGTCAGATCGGGGGCTTGCATGACCTCAGTTTAGCAGACGCGGTCCGGGCGTCCGTGAACTTCGATCGGGCGCCGGCGCCCTCGGATGAGGCGCCGATTCGGACGGCCGGGAAGAACTGTTTGAATTTCTGTTGAAGACGCCCGGATCTTGCCCTTCCTCGGGCAGATCAATGAGGAACAATCACCCGCTCCCCGCCGCCGCTTCTTTCGGACCCCGGTCCCTCTCCCCATGATCGCGGCTGACGCCCTCGCCCGTCCGTACTCCCAGCGGGCGTCGGCCCGGCGACCCGGGTTCACTTTAATTGAGCTCCTGGTGGTGATCGCGGTGATTGCGATCCTGGTTAGCCTGTTGCTGCCGGCAGTCCAGCAGGCCCGGGAGGCGGCCCGCAAGGCCCAGTGCCGGAACAACCTGAAACAGATCGGGTTGGCGATGCACAACTACCACAGCACGTACGAGACGTTTCCGTACGGCTGGAACCACCACGGGGCGGGTTGGGCGGCGCCCATCCTGCCGCAGATCGACGAGGGGGTGCGGTTCAACCTGATTGAATTCGATCGGGACGTGAAGTGGTCCAGCGGCCCGCAGGAGAAGGCCTGTGCGACCCTCATCCAGGCGTTCCGTTGCCCCTCGATGACCGCGCCGGAGCACATTCCAACGCCGTCAAGCGGGAGTGACATTACATCCGGCGTCGACGGCCGCGTGCCCGCGGCGTACGCCGCGTGCGCATCCAGTGTGACTTGGTTCGACGGCGGCACGAACAACTCCAAGTCCAATCCCACGACCCGCTTCTACTGGGATCCGAACTGGACCGACCCCAATCCCGGCGACTCTAAGCTGCCGCGTTTCTCGGTCGCGGTGCAAGACGGAATGTTCTTCAAAGAGAGTTACAAGGGCTTCCGCGACGCCCGGGACGGCTCCACCCAAACCCTGCTGGTCGGCGAGGTCTTCACCGACCCGTTCTTCCGGCGGGGCAGCGGCGAACCGGATCATTGGTACGTCGGCTCCCCCCAAATCATGAGCAGCCCGGGTTTTAGCGGCCCGGGGTACGGCAGCGAGTTCACTGAATTCGTCAGTTCCACCGCTGTCCCGCTGAACTGCTGGCTGGACGTGAACGCGACCGGCGAAATGATCGAGGGGGCGTTCGGCAGCGAGCACCCCGGCGGGGCGTTCATGGGGCTGGTGGACGGCTCCGTGCAGTTCGTCTCGGACACCGTCGAGTTTGATATGTGGCAGGCGCTGGGCAGCCGCGCGGGCGGCGAGGTCATCCAGGACGTCTTCTGATCGGCTCGCACCCGATATGCCGCCCCTATATTCCAAATCCGCCGCCCGGCACTTTCGCCCCCGTGACTTTGCTGATTTCAAGTTTCCCACATCGCGGCTGGCGAACGCTCGCCGGGGCGTTGGCATTGGGCGCCGTCATCGGGTGCGGCGGTCCGCCGAGGCCGGATTACAGCCCGCTGGGGCTGGTCTCCGCGTCGGGGACCGTCACGCTGGACGGGGCGCCGCTGGAGGGGGCGGAGGTGCGGTTCATGACGGTCGACGATCCGTCGCGGTACTCGTACGGCCGGACGGACGACGACGGACAGTACACGCTGAACTACGACAGCAACGCCCGGGGCGTCACCCCGGGGGCGAAGGCGGTGTCCATCTCCACCGCCGCCGGCGGGGCCGGCGATCCGCAAACCGGCGGACCGGAGCGCGTCCCGAGCCGCTACAACAAGCAGACCCTGTTGACCGCCGCCGTCGAGCCGAGCGGGTCGCAGACGTTCGATTTCGCCCTCACCTCCGAGGGGGAGGTCGACCTGCCGACCGCCGACCCGGGCGACTGATCGACGGCGGCTTTGTGAGGCGGCGGCGGGCGGGACCGCGGGCGGACGCGACCTTCAGTTCCCGGCACGCGCCCGCACCCGATCCGCGGCGACGGCGGCGACGATGATGGCGCCCAAGGCGATCTCCTGCACCGGGTTGCTCCAGCCGAGCTGACTGCCGCCGCTTTCGATTGCGGAGACGATCGCCACCCCGGTCAGCGTGCCGAAGACTCCGCCGCGACCGCCGCTCAACGAGCCGCCGCCGATCACCACCGCGGCGATGATCTTCAGTTCCATCCCCAGCCCGCTGGTCGGGTTGCCGGCGGAGAGCGTGGCGAATTGCATCACCCCCGCGGCGCCTGTCAGCAGGCCGCCGAGGGCGTAGACCAGGATCTTCGTCCGTCCCACCGCAACGCCGCACAGACGGGCGGTTTTCTCGTTCGAACCGACCGCGAACAGGTGCCGGCCGAAGACGGTCAACCGCAAGACGACCGCCACCGCGATCGCCAGCCCCAGCAGAACCCACGCCCCGCTGGGTAGACCCAACACCAGCGAATCCGGCCGGATCGAGGTGAGCCGGCCGAGCCATTCCGGCACCGCATCCCGCGGCGGGCGGACGGTGGTTTCGTCCGCGACGATCTTCGCGACGCCTTGGAAGGCTCCCAACGTGCCAAGCGTGACGACGAACGGCACCACCCCCAGTGCCGCGATTAATGCCCCGTTGATCGCGCCGCACGCCGCCCCGCAGAGGACCGCCGCCAGCGCCGCCGCCGCCGGGTCGAGACCGGTCTTCAGGGCGGCGGCGAGAACCACCGCGCACAACGCCAGCATCGTGCCGGCGGAGAGGTCGATCCCGCCCGCGGCGATGATCACCGTCATCCCCAGCGCCGCCACCGCGACCGGCAGCGCCGCCTGCACGGTGGCCCGCAGGTTCCGGGCGGTGAGGAACGTCGAGACGCGGTCGTCGTACCAATCGAAGAACGCAAACCCCGCGACGATCGCCACCAGCGCCACCGCCGGCCCGACCGCGGCGAGGGCGGTGCGAAGGGACGCAGCCGTGAATCGCAAACCCGTCACGTCGGCCAAACCTGCAAAGGAAGGCCGCGAATGCGGCGGAAGTGCGCATCGTGCGTCACGAGCGTGATCCCCCGCCGAGCCGCGGCGGCGGCGATCCACAGGTCGTTTTCCGGGATTGGCGTACCCGCGGCGGTGAGATCGGCTTTAATTTCGGCGTACCGGCGGGCGGTGATCGCGTCAAGGTCATAGAGGATCAGCCCCCGTAAAGCTTCCCGCACCTTACGCGCCTCCCGCCGCACGCGACCGGAGCGTAACGCTCCAAAATGAAGTTCGCCCAGCGTCGTTTGGCAGACGCCGGCGTGACTCAGCACCGCCACCTTAGCCACCACCGTCGGGTTCTGCCGCGTCATCTCCGCGATCACGCAGGTGTCCAGCAGGTAGGTCCCAGGATTCCCACTCGATCTGACCGCATTCATTCTTAAGGATCTCCTGAAGTTCGTCTGCGGCTTCGTCACTAAGAGGTTCCATCGTCTTGAGGCGACGGACAAGTTCCGCCCCGGTGACCGGCGGGGCGGTCCGCGGGAAGTCCATCGTCATGAAGTCGACGAAATCCGCCGCCTCCTCGCCGGTCAGACCCTTTTTCGCGGCGATCGCGGCGAACTCCCGCCGCTCGCGTTCGTCGTACGCCGCATCCTGCGCCGCGGCGGCGGCCGAGTCGTCGTCGGGACGCGGTCCCAGCGGGGCGTCGTCCTCCGTCACGATCTCCCCGGCCGCCCGCGCCTCGTGCAAGACGACGGCCCGGCGATCGTCGGGGAGCGCCCGGACGGCGGCGATCAGGTTCGCCTCGAACTCCGTCAGCGTCAGCGTGATCATGGTTCGGCTTCCACAAGTTCGGTGGAACGCGGGTCAGGTTGAAGCGGGGCGGGACGCCGCGGGACGGCCTGAATCAGTATCGCCGGTCCCCACCGCCGCGGCCATGGCGGACTCGGCGGTCCAGTCCGCCGCCGGGCGGACGGCGACCAATCGGCCCCGCCGCATCACCGCGATGCGGTCGCACACCGCCAGCAGTTCCGGCAGAGAGCTGCTGACGAACAGCACGGCGGCGCCCCCCGCGGCGGCTTCGCCCATCAGGCGGTACAGGTCGCTTTTGGCGCCCACGTCCACGCCGCGGGTCGGTTCGTCCAGCAGCCAAACGTCGCTGCGTTGATGAAGCACGCGGGCGAGGGCGACTTTCTGCTGGTTCCCGCCGCTGAGTTCCCCCACCGCCTGCCGCGGGCCGCGGGCCTTCACGCCGAGTCGTCGCATCAAGGCGCCCGCGGCTCGATTCGGGGCGGCGGGGGGGAGGAACCCGCCGTGGGCGAGCGGGGCGAGCCGGCCCAGCGTGACGTTCTCCGCAAGCGTGCGGTCGAGCATCAATCCCTCGCCGGCCCGGTCCTCCGAGACGAACCCGATCCCGCGGCGAATCCGTCCCCGCGGCCCGGCGCCCGGCGTCGTTCCGCGGACCGTCACCCGCCCGCTGCGGACGGCGTCCAGGCCGTAGATCGCCCGTGCCAGTTCCGTCCGCCCCGCTCCAATGAGCCCGCAGAGCCCCAAAATCTCCCCCCGCCGCACCTCCGATGAAACGTCGTCCGGCATGCCGCCGGCGCCGGTGAGGGAGTCGACCTTCAATAGCGCCTCCCCCGGCGTGTGCGGGACGCGGGGGAACAGGTCGTCCACGGGGCGGCCGACCATCAGCGTGACCAGTTCCGGCTCCGTGACGTCCTTCAATTCGCCCGACCCGACCGCCCGACCGTCGCGGAGGACGGCGTAGTCGTCGCAGACGGTTCGCACCTCCTCCAGGAAGTGACTGATATAGATCACCGCCGCCCCGTCCGCGGTCAACGTGCGAATCACGGCGAACAGGGCTTCGGCCTCCTGCCGGGGCAGGGAGGAGGTTGGTTCGTCGAACACCACGACGCGGGCCTCGTCCAGCACCGCCCGGGCGATCTCCACGACCTGCCGCGTGCCCACCGGCAACCGACCGACCGGCGTGCGCACGTCCAGCCCGCCGTGCCCGAGCCGCTCCAGGGCCGCCCGGCAACGCCGGCGCTGGTCGCCGCGATTCAGCAGCCCGTACGTCGACCGCTCCCGGCCGAGCATTAAATTGTCTTCGACCGACAGGTCCGGGGCGAGGTTCAGTTCCTGATAGATCATCGCCACCCCCGCGGCCCGGGCGGCGGTCGGTCCGGCGGGGGCGTAGCGGGCGCCGGCCAGCGTCATCGCCCCCGCGTCCGGCCGCACCGCCCCGGCGAGGGTCTTCATCAAGGTGCTTTTCCCGGCCCCGTTCTCCCCGATCAATCCCAGCACGCGGCCGGGCCTCGCTTCCAGACTCACGCCGTCCAGCGCCACGGTCGGCCCGTAGCGTTTGGAGACGCCGTGCATCTCTAATAGGGCAGGGACGCTCACTCCGCCCGCGGCGGGGCGAGGAGGGCGGCGACGGCCGGGTCGGTGAGATTGTCGGGCGTGGCGACGACGACGCCGGTGTCGATGCGGGGCTCCACCGTCGCACCGTCCAGGTGGGCGATCAGCGTGCGTACCGCTTGGTCGCCCATGCCGACGGGGTCCTGCACGACGATCCCGTCCACGCTGCCGTCTTTTAAACCGGCGACGAGCGATTCGTTCGGATCGAAGGCGACAAAGGAGACGCGGTCCGTCAGCCCCAGTTCTTTCAGCGCCCGGTGCACGCCGTCGGCGTTCGGTTCGCAGACGGCGAAGATGCCGCCGGGACGGGTTTGGAACTCCCGCTCGAACCGCTGCAAGACCTGCGTGGCGTTCGCCAGGGCCTCCTCCGGGGTGGTGCCGGCGTATTGATCCTCGGAGAGAATCTCGACATCCGGGTGATGCTCTTTCAGTTCCGCGAGGAACCCTTCCTCCCGTTGCTCGGTCGATTCGCTGCCGGCTTTGTAGCGGAGCAGAATCACGCCGGGCCGCGTGCCGTCCGGGGCGTCGCCCATCGCTTCGACTAACCGGGTCGCGGCTTGGCGGCCGCCGATGAAGTTATCGGTGGCGACGAAGGAGACCGTCTCCGCCCCCAGCGAGGCGGCGTCGGGAGCGAGGCCGGAGTCGAAGATGACGACCGGCACGCCCTCGGCGACGGCCCCGGCGACGGCGTCCACCAACCCGCCGCTGTCGTTGGGAGCCAGCACGATGCCGTCCACGCCACGGGTCAGAAAGTTCTGCACCACGCGGATCTGCCCGGCGGTGTCGCTCTCCTCCTGCGAGCCCTTCCAGAGGATTTCGATCTTGCGATCCGGCGTCGACAGCTCCCCCGCGGCCCGCAGCGCCCCGGCGTGGACGCTCTTCCAGAACTCATGCGTCGTGCCCTTGGGAACGACGGCGAGGGTGAGCGTCGCCTTCGCGTCCGGATCTGCGTCGTTCGAGGCGCAGCCCACGGCGAGGCCGACGGCGAGGCCGCCCAGCAGGACGGCGAGCGGCAGCAGAGCGAGGCGGGGCAGGCGAGACATGGGCGAAGCTCCGGGGCGAGGACGGCGGGGCATTGTCCGGCGGGGCAGTGTCCGGCGGCGGCGACGGCGGCGGCAAGCGAACCGGCGGTCGGCCCGAGACCCCACGGCCTCTTTCGGGTACCGTCCGCCGCGCCGCCTTTGAAAAGCCCCGCATGAGCGCCCCCGAATCCACGTCGCAGCGCCTCTATTCCGATCGCGCCTTCTGGGCGGTCCTGCTGACGCAGTTTTTGGGCGCGTTCAACGACAACCTGTTCAAGCAACTCGTGTTGCTGGTTTGTCTCGACTACAAGCTTCAGCGGCGGCCCAGATCGGCAGGGGTGGGCGTTGGCCCTGTTTGCGGTGCCGTTCGTCTTGTTATCCGGGACGGCGGGCTGGCTGTCGGACCGCTGGCCGAAAAAGCCGATCGTCGTCGGCTGCAAGATTCTGGAAATCGCCGTCATGGCGGCGGGAGCGGCGGCGTTCTTTCTGGGCGGCGATTCGATCGGCCTGCTGGTCGGGTTGTTGCTGGGCGTGTTGGCGTTGATGAGCGTCCAAAGCGCCATGTTCGGCCCGGCGAAATACGGTATCCTGCCTGAGCTGTTTAAACCGTCCGACCTGCCGCGGGCGAACGGGGCGGTGCAGATGACGACGTTCTTGGCGATCGTGTTCGGCATGGCGCTGGCCGGCATTCTGAAAGACGCCGTCGATCCCGGCCCGGCGGCGCGGGCCGCGGGGGCGGCGGTGGGCGGGTTATGGAAGGTCTCGCTGGTGTGCGTGGGGATCGCGATCGCCGGCACGGCGGCGTCGATGTTCATTCGGAAGGTGCCCACCGCGGAGCCGGGATTGCCGTTCGAGCCGTCCGCGCTGGCGATCCATTCGAGCCTGTGGCCGTTGTTCAAAGCCGATAAGCGGCTGCCCGCGGTGTTGCTGGTCGCGTCGCTGTTCTGGCTGGCCGGCGGATTAATCCAGCCGGCGATTAATGCGTTCGGGAAGGTGCAACTGGGGCTGGGCGATACGAAACCAAGCCTGATGGCGGCTTGCGTGGGGTTCGGCATCGCCGCCGGCTGCGTGGCGGCCGGCCGGCTCAGCGGTTCGCGGGTGCGGTTCCGACTGGTGCGGCTGGGGGCGTTCGGCGTGGCGATTGCGTGCGGGGTCGTCGGGTTGATCGGCCTGTTGAACGTGCGGCCGGAGATCGCCCAATGGCTGCTCTATCCGCTCATGGCGGCGCTGGGCGTCTTCGCCGGCTTTTTCGCCCTGCCGCTGCAAATCTTTTTGCAGGACCGCCCGCCCCGCGCGTTGAAAGGCCGGATGATCGGCGCGATGAACTTTTGCACGTGGATCGGCATTGTCGCCAGCGCCGGGCTTTATGAAGCGCTGAAGCTCGTCTCCGACGGCCCGCTCGATCCGCCGAAAGAGAACGCCGCCGACCCGGACGCCGCATACCAGTGGGTCTTCGCCGCGGTCGCCGCGCTGCTGATCCCCGTCGGCCTGCTGTTCCGGCCGGCGGACTCGGAATTAGGCGAGGTGACGGGGGAGGAAGAAGGGGTGACGGGGGAGGGGTGACGGGGGAAGGCCGTTCCTTGTGCTCATCACTCCTCCCCCCTCCCCGAACAAGCCTTCGGCGTTGAGGCTGTAAGCCGCTCTCGTACGCCGCTCACACCTCGCCCAACCACGCCGTCGCCTCCGCGTCGCTGGGCATCCGCCAGTCGCCGCGGGGGGAGAGGCTGACGGTGCCCACCTTGGGGCCGTCCGGCACGCAACTGCGTTTAAATTGGTTCTGGAAGAATCGTTTGTAGAAGGTTCGCAGCGTCTTCCGGATCGTCTGTGCGTCATAGCTGCCGCGGAACTCCGCCCGGTTCGCCATGTCGAGGATCTTCGCCGGGGCGAAGCCGTTGCGGACGACGTGATACAGGAAGAAATCGTGCAGTTCGTAGGGGCCGAGGGCGTCTTCGGTGCTTTGGGCGATCGCCTCGCCGCCCGCTTCGCCCGCTCTGGCGGGCAGCAGTTCGGGGCTGATGACGGTGTCCGCGACGCTGTGCAGCGTCGCGCGGGCGGGGCCGTCGAACTCCGTGTCCGCGGCGTGACGAACGAGGAACGCCACCAGCGTTTTCGGCACGGAGCAGTTCACGTTGTACATGCTCATATGGTCCGCGTTATAGGTGCACCAGCCGAGGGCCAGTTCGCTCATGTCGCCGGTGCCGAGGACGAAGCCGCGGCTCATTAATAAGAACGTGCGAACGCGGGCCTGCACGTTCTCAAACGTGAGATCGCCGGCGTCGGCGGGCACGTCTTTTAGTCGCTCCGAAAACGCCTCGACGCTCAGCTCCGCCGGGTCGATGCCAAAGGGGGCGTACCCGAGTCCGCGAAAGGCGTCGAGGCAGAGCGGCCGGATATCAATCGTATCCGCCGTCACGCCGAGCTGCTCCATGAGGGCGTCCGCATTGGTGCGGGTGCGGTCGGTCGTGCCGAACCCGGGCATCGTCAGCCCGTGGATGCGCGTCCGGCTCTCTCCGAGCCCGTCCAGCGTCTTGCAGGCGACCAGCAACGCGAGCGTGCTGTCGAGCCCGCCGGAGACGCCGATTTGCAGCGGCGAGGAGTCCCCCAGCCGACTCAGCCGCTTCGCCAATCCGCAGCACTGGATACTCAAGATTTCGCGGCAGCGATCGGCGAGTTCCGGCCCGCTGCGGGGCACGAACGGGGCGCCGTTCACCGGCGCCGTCGCCTTCTTGACAGGCGCGATCGGCACGGGCACCGTGCGGTAGCGGAACGTACCGACGCGGCGGTCGGGTTGAAAACTGGTCATCACGCGGCGGTCGTGGAGCAGCTTATCGAGATCGACTTCCGCCGTGACCGTCACCGCCCCCCGCCAGGCGGCGGGGTCGCCGCCCAGCCGGTAGGCGTCGTCCCGGATTAGTAAGTTGCCGTTGGCGGCGATCAGGCATTCCCCGCCCAGCACCAGATCGGTCGTGCTCTCCGTCGGCCCGGCGCCGGCGTAGGCGTACGCGGCCACGCAGCGGGCGCTTTGACCGGTCACCAGCGCCCGGCGGTACGCCCCCTTGCCGACCGTCTCGTTGGAGCCGGAGGGGTTCAACAACACCGTCGCCCCGGCCAACGCCTGGAACGCCGACGGCGGGCAGGGCGCCCACAGGTCTTCGCAAATCTCGACGCCAACAATTGCCCCGGGGATCGGCTCGCCGTCGTTGGTGCATTGGAACAGCAGGTCGATTCCGAACGGCACCTCTTCGCCGCCCAGCCGCACCGTCGCCGGCTCGGAGCCGTCGGCGCCGGTGAAGCGGCGGGGTTCGTAGAACTCCCGATAGCCCGGCAGGTGCTGTTTCGGCACGACGCCTCGCACCCGCCCGCCGCCGATCACCGCGGCACAATTATACAGGTTGTTGCCCACCGCCAGCGGCAGGCCGACGGCGATCAATTGATCCGCGTTCAACGTCTCCTCGGCGACTTGCAACAGCGCCTCGACCGCCGCGTCCAACAGCACACGCTGGGTGAACAGGTCCTCGCAGGTGTATCCCGTCAGGCCCAGCTCCGGCAGAACGACGGCGTTCGCTTCGGCGAATCCTTCGAGCGTCTTGAGGGTTTCTCGGGCGTTCGCCGCCGGGTCGGCGACGTGCACCACCGGGGCGGCGGCGGCGAGGCGGAAGATTCCGTGGGGCAGATCGGCGGACATGCGATGCGAAGCGAACGGGGGCGGAAGCGTATCCTAGCCGGGGCGACGCGACGCGGGAGGGAACGCCCCGGTCCCGCTACACTGCCCGCATGACGCCCACGGACCTCCTCCCGCATCCCGAAGGCGGCCGGTTCCGCGAGGTGTTCCGCTCCGCCGTCGCCGTCCAAGGCCCCGTCGGGCATAACGGCCGAGACGAGACGCGGGCCGCCTGCACGCACATCTATTTTCACCTCGGCGTCGGGGAGTGCAGCCGGTGGCACCGGGTGACCGGCGACGAGATCTGGAACCTGTACCGCGGAGCCGTCCGGCTGTGGACGTGGGAGGGAACGGGCGAGCCGGCGGCGGTCGATCTATCCGCCGCCGAGAACCGGTTCTGCCACGTCATCCCGGCCGGCGTCTGGCAGGCGGCGGAACCGCTGACCTCTTCCGGAGGGACGGATTCCGCGGGGACCGACGAGGCATTGGTCGGGTGCACCGTCGCCCCGGGCTTCGCATTCGCGGATTTCACGATGCTGCACGAAGGCGAACCGGCCGCGGCCCGGCTCATGGCGACCCGCCCGGACCTCGCCCGTCTGCTCGCCCCCGCGGCGGGCGTTCCTGTGGAACCGGAGGACTGATCGCGTGCCGCTCAAAGGATTCTTCACCCAGTCCGCCGTCGTGCTGCTGGAACGGCCGGCGTCGCTGGACGCCGTCGCCGACCTGCTGGGCGGGGAGCAGGCGGGGATCACGCGGGTCGCCGGCGATCCGCTGGGCGGCGACGACCCGGGGCTCGTCCGGCATCCGGCGGACGCTTACGGGCCGCGGCTGCTCGTGCCGTTCCCGCCGGTGCACCCCAACGGCGACATGCCCTCGGCGGACCGCGGCGTGGCGGCGGTGGATGTGGTGCACGTCCCCTGGCCGGACGGCATGGGCGACCCCGACGATCCCGGGGACGGGCAGATGGCGTTGTTCGCCGCCTGGGCCGGCGGGCAGTTCGGGCCGGGGGCGTTCCCGGACAACCTCGTCAGCGCGGTCGATCAGGCCTGGCACTGGCCGGAGGCGGCGAATGAGGTCCCCAAACATCGGGCGTTCCTGCGGATCCTCACCACCTACGCCGTCGGCAGCGCCGTCGACGAGCCCGCCCTGCCGGAGGATTACAGTCCGATTCACGAACTGACCTTCGCCACCTTCTTGGCCGATCGGTTCCTCGATCTGCCCGGGGCCGTCGGCTACTTCAACCCGACCGGCTGCACGGTCTGGCCGCGGGCGTCGTTCCGGGAGACGATCGCGTTTCATCAACAGCATCGCGTCCCCCCGCTGCCGCTGTGGACGAACGTGCGACTGATGAGGGCCGACGCCTTCCTGGAAGCCGCCGGTGCGGACGCATCCGCCGAGGGCAACGGCGGTTGGAGCGTGATGGACACCGTCGGCAACGGGCAACTCGACCTGCCGGACGTGGAATTGATCCTCCGCCCGGACCGCTGGGATCTGACCGACGCCGACGGCCTGTTGCGGAACCTCTCGCTGGAACTGCTGGGCGGATGGCCGGTCAAGACCGGCGATCTGGTTCCCGGCCCGGCCCCCGCCGACGCGCAGCCTGCCAGCGGCCCGCCGGCAGACGAGGTGCCCTGGCGGGTGACGATCTGCGAAGACGGCGTCAGCGCCCCCCCGCGGCCGACGGTTCGCCTGATCGCCCAGGACGGCTCGGAACCGCCCGCGGCGCTGCTGCGCGTGCGTCATCCGGGGCGAGGATGAGCCGGTGAACGCGGGGGCGTCAGCCACCGGTGCCGCCACCCGCACCTTCGACGTCGGAGGCGGAACCGGTCCGCGACGACGGCCGGAAGGGCGTTCGCCTCATCCATGGCTGCACCTGGAGATTCGTCAGCCAGTCCGCGACCGTGGGCACGCGGCCGAGGTCGTCCTTGACGTGCTGTTCGCCGATCAACCGCGTCGGCACCCGCTTGCCGTCGCTGTTGGTCAGGGTGACGCCGAACAATTTTTCCGCGAGGAAAATGCCTTCGGAGTGGTGCCGCAGCGCCCGGTGCCGCAGATCCGGCAGGTGGGCCTTCGACTCGTCGAACCAACTGTGCAGTTCAAGATAATCGTCCGCCACGCCCCCGTACAGGCGGGCGGAACGTTCGGCGTGGTGGAACGGGTGGGCCAAAGGAAGACGGAAGGACGGGGGCGGAAGGGGAGAGAGGCGAGCGCGGGGGCGTCAGCCCCCCGTGCGAGTTCCCGGGCGCCCCCGCAGCAGATCGAACAGGCGGCGAAGCGGCCCCCGCGGCGGCGGCGGCGCTGGCGGGCGGTAGCCCGGCGGGAAGCGGGGCGGCAGGTCGAGCGCGGCGATGTCCTCCGGCTTTTCCACGTCCCGCAGGTCGGTGAACCGGCCGGTGGCGAGGTCCGTCTCGAACGCCCCGAACAGCAGAAACGGGCCGTTGCCCCACCCCATGTTCCCGAAGTAAAGCCCGGCCAACTCGTCCGCGAGATTCCATAACGCCTCCGTCAGATAGTCGGCCGGCCCCCACAGGTCGCCCTCCCGCGTCCGCTCCGACCGGATGGCGGCCCCCGTCCCGTCCTCGGCGCCACGGGCGGCAAGCGCGCTCCGGGATAACTCGCCGTCCGGCAGCAGCGCCGCCTCAAACCGGCCGAACCCCTCGTCGTTCCCGCCGTCGAACTCCACCCGCACCGCCGTCGCCCCGATTGACCGCAGCCAGTCCAGCAGCGATCCGGGGTCGCCGGGCCGGTCCCGAGGGAGAGCGGCGGGATCGAATCGGTCCGCGGTCCGCCCCGGCCCGTCGGGGCCGGCGGTGGGATGATAGAGGAACGGATCGCCGTCGATTACCCGGTCCGGGCCCTCGGGGGGCTCGTCCGCCTCGAAGTCGCAGCGGTAGGGCATGGCGAGGCCGTGGCCGGCGGGGGAGACGGCCCCACAATCCCCGCATGTCCGCCCCCGCACAACCCGCCGCCCAAACCGTCCCCTTCGACCTCCGCACGCTCCCCGCCGGTGACGCCTATACGCTCCTCACCCACGCGATCGCTCCGCGGCCGATCGCCTGGGTCAGCACGTTGTCCGCCCGCGGGCAGCCGAACCTCGCCCCGTACAGCTACTTCAACGTCGGCGGGCAGAACCCGCCCAGCGTCGTGTTCGTGCCCAACATGAACTCCGACGGGACCGAGAAGGACACGCTGCGAAATATCCGGGACACGGGCGAGTACGTCGTCAATATCGCCTCCCGCGAACAGGCCGCGGCGATGAACGCGACCGCCGTCGATCTGCCGCACGGGGAAAGCGAATGGGACGCGGCGGGGCTCGCGCCGGTTCCCTCCGCGGTCGTCAAACCTCATCGCGTGGCCGGCTGCCCGTTCGCGCTGGAGTGCCGGCTCTATCAGATCGTGCCGCACGGCGGGGGGCCGGGGGCGGCGAACTATGTGATCGGCGAGGTGATGACCATGCACGTGGATCGTTCGCTGTTGAACGCCGCGGGAGAACCGGCGTCGCTCGATAGCGCTACGAGCGGCGGCCTCGGCCGGTTGGGCGGCGATTGGTACGCCGACGCCCGCGGCGACATCTTATTTCAACTCGACCGACCGGGCTGAACGGCGCGTGGGAAAGCGGGGCGGGCGTCGCTTGCGGTTTCGCGGGCGTCCCCCACACTCCGGTCCCCCGCCCGCTGATCGGAGTCCACTGATGTCCCGCCCGCTCGCTGCTTTGACGGCTCTCCTGCTCGCCGCCCCGGCTCTCGCCGCCGACGACGGTTTGGACGGCGTTGTGGAGGGCACGCCACGCCCCAATATCCTGTTCGTCATCGCGGACGATTGGGGCTGGCCGCACGCCGGCGCCTACGGCTGCGAATGGGTGAACACTCCCCACTTCGACCGGGTGGCGCAGGACGGGGCGTTGTTCAAGAACGCCTTCACCAGCAATCCCAAATGCAGCCCCTGCCGGGCCAGCATCCTCACCGGGCGGAACAGTTGGCAGACCGGCGAGGCGATTAATCACTTCGGCGTCTTTCCGAACACTTGGCCGGCATACCCGGACCTGTTGGAAGCCGGCGGCTATAAAATCGGCTACACCGGCAAAGGCTGGGGGCCGGGCGACTATGAAGCCGGCGGCTGGACCCGCAACCCCGCCGGCCCGGCGTATCAAAAGGTGCGGACCAAGCCGCCGGCGTCCGGGATGTCCAGCGTCGACTATGCCGGCAACTTCGAGTTCTTCCTCAAAGAACGCGAGACCGAGGCCGGCGGCGACCGCGCCAAGCAGAAACCGTTTCACTTCTGGCTGGGCGCCTATGAACCGCACCGCAGGTACGAACTGGGCAGCGGCGTCGCCGCCGGCAAAAGCCCCGCCCGCGTGGACGTGCCCCCGTTCTATCCGGACACCCGCGAAATTCGCGAGGACCTTCTCGACTACGCCGTCGAGGTGGACTACGTGGACACGCACCTCGGCCGGGCCTTGGCTCTCCTGGAAGCACGCGGCGAACTGGCGAATACGGTCGTCGTCGTCACCAGCGACCACGGGATGCCGTTCCCCCGCGTGAAGGGGCAGATTTATGAATGGGGCTTTCATCTCCCCTTGGCCGTGATGGGGCCGGGCGTCACGCCGGGCAGCGGTCTGTCGGACGGGCCGCGGACCGTCGACGACTTCGTCAACGTCCGCGACTTCGCCCCGACGTTTCTGGAGATCGCCGGTCTGCCGCAGGCGGAGTCCTTTACCGGCCGTAGCATGATCGATCTGCTGACCGCAAAAGAAGGCGGCAAGCTACGGGAGACGCCGGATGAAATGCTGGTCGGCAAAGAGCGGCACGACGTCGGCCGGCCGGGCGACGTGGGGTATCCGGTCCGGGCGATTCGCACGCCGGACTATTTATACATCCGCAACTTCACGCCGGACCGCTGGCCCGCCGGCAATCCGGAGACCGGCTACCGCAACGTCGACGACTCGCCGACGAAATCCGCCCTCACCCGCCAATTTAATCAATACTACCGACTGTCGTTCGGCCGACGGCCCGCCGAGGAACTTTATGCAATGCCCGCGGACCGGGACAACCTGACGAACCTCGCCGCCGATCCCGCTCACCTGGCCGCTAAGACTCGCCTGCGAATGCGGATGTTGGAATTGCTCGAAGCTGAGGGCGATCCCCGTGTGACCGGCCGGGCGTGGGTATTCGACGACTACCGCTACACCGGCCGCAAGCCGCACGGTTGGGAGGCGTTCCAGGAGTTTTCCGAGCCGGAGTGAGCGGCCGCGTGAACCGTCGGCCGCCGCCGCACGGTCCCCCCGCGCCCCGCGAAGGACAATCCCCGGCAGCCCCTTGCTTCCATAATGACGCACTTGTACGTTCGCCCCGAACAAGCACCGGGGCGTCACGCGGCGCCCCCTCGGGAGATCGACATCGCTGCCACCCTGCTTCGCCAAGCGACAGCCGTCGCCTAAGCCCTAACGACGACGATCCTGCTAGCCGGGTGCGGCGGCGATGTCACGGTCGTCGACGATTCCGCGCCGGCTCCGCCGACGTACGCAGTTCCTGCCCAACCCGCTCCGCCCCGTCCCCTTGTCGAGCGGTCCCATGTCGAACGGCGGCGGGAGACCCCGGCTCCCGAACCGTCCGGGCCGGTCGTTGTCCGGGACGCCCCCGAGGAGCCCGCCGCCGAACCCCCGCCGGTCGAGACCCCGCCGGAACCCGCGCCGCCGGCGCCGCCCGCGACGGCCGGTCCCGCGTTCGAGGCGACGGGGCCGGGCGGGATTCGCGTCATGAACGCGGCGTTCAGCGGTTCGCCCCGCGGCATCGACGTGCGCTGCCTCGGGTCCGCCCACTTCGAACTGCGGTTCCCGCCCGGCGGCCGCGACGCCTTCGGGTACTTCCTGTTTCACGTCGAGGGCGCCGCCGGGAAAGAGGTGCGAATCGACCTGACCCGCGTGCCCGTCCGCAAGTGGTGGAGCTTGAACCCCGTCGTCTGCGACGACAACGACCTGGCCGACCCCGCCAACTTCGTCTCCCGCCTCCCGGAGGAGCCGCGCGAACCGGAGGCGGCCCCCAACGGCCCGCTCCTCCCCGACGACTCCGGCGAGCGGTGGACGTTCATCCGCGACGTCACGCCCGATCGCAAAGCCGGCACGTTGACCCTCCGGCACGCCTTCGCCGCGGACCGCGCCGCCGTCGCCATGCGGCCGCCCTACACGCCGCACTACCACGAAAACTACCTGGAGACGCTCGCGGGGAACGAGCACGTCACCGTGCATGCCGTCGGCCGCAGCGGCGCCGGCCGGCCGCTGAGCGTCATCCAGGTCGGCGGCCAGACCGAGCAGGAGCGGCGCGACAACCCCTGCCTGTTCGTCTACGCCCGCGAACACCCCGACGAGCACGACACCTCCTGGCTGGCCCAGGGCATGATCGAGTACCTGCTCGACGAGGACAGCCGCTTCGCCCGGTTCCTCCGCCGCCGGGTCACGCTGCTGTGCATGCCGATCTTCGACCCGGACGGGGCCGTCGAGGCGAAGTACCACCGCATCACCGCCAGCTTCAAGACCGATGAGCCCTCCCGCGAGGCCGAGGCCGTCGCCGCCTTCTTCCAGCGCTGGGTCGACGACCTCGGCGGCCGGCTGGACTTCGTCGTCGACCTGCACAACGTCGAAAGCGGCGAGTGCGGCCCCCTCGCCTGCGGCTCCTTCCCCAAGGGGCCCACGGCCGGCGCCCTGGCCCAGGAGGCTCACGCCCACGTCTATGAGCAGCTCCGTGCCGCGGGCCTCGACGTCGCCAAAAAGCCCTGGAGCCCCGACTGGTACATGCACCGCCTGCCCGGCTGGACCCAGCGCGTCCACGGCGCCCCCTGGCTGCTCTACGAGGCGAACAGCCAGGCCCCAAAACGCCACCTGACCCTCGGCGAGACCCGCCGGGTCGGCGCCCTGCTGTTCGAAGCGCTGGCCCGCCACCTGATCTCGCGGGACGGCCGGAACATCCGCCTCTACGCCGAGGACGGCGCCCACGACCGCCTCCGCGCGTACCTGTTCTGGCGGGGCGGCCTCGAGCTCAAGCCCTGGGACAGCGTCTTCGAGATCGAGAACAAGATCACTTTCGACCGCATCGGCAGCTCCGGTGAACAACCGAGCTTCGATGTACATCCGGAAGCCTGGGCCAATTACCAGAAACGTTTGGAAGCGTACCCGGAACTGCGGTAGGCGCCGCGAACGGGCCTGTTACCCTGAACCCTGACGAAAGCGAGTGTGGCATGCGTCCGACCCTAATCATTCCCCTCCTGACCTGCCTGGCGGCGTTCGCCGCGACGGCCGAGGCGGCGGACCCGCCCGCCGATCCCCCGGCGGTTGCCGAGTCCGCGGCCGCCCCGGACATGCTCCTGCCGGAGCCGGACCCGATCTCCGCCCCCGCCGACGAATGCCCCGGCGGCAAGGGCCCCGACGGCAAATGCGTGGGCCCCGACGGCAGGGAGATCCCGCCCCCCTGCGGCAGTGGCGCAAACGCACATTGCCACAGGTGCGACACGCACGACGACGGCAACGCGGACAGCTGCGCGTGGCAGTGCGACCACGACGGTGACGAAAACGAAGTCAACGAGGACTGCTTTCGTTGCAACTTCAAGGGGGGCGAGGACAACGAGCACCCAGACGCCTGCTACAGGTGCGACTCTGACGGCGACGGTGCCGACGACACCTGCGACTTCCTCTGCGAGACCGGCGTCGCCGGCACCCGCAACGCCTGCTTCCAGCACTACGTCGGCGAGGAGGAAGACAGGCCCAAGAACAGTTGTTGCGCGGCGTTCGGGCTCAGACTCCGTCCACGTATGTATTTCAGAGACCGGAGCCTGTCGCGGGTGGGCGTGGGCGAGAGCGGCTCTGTTGACTTGATCCGGTCGGACGACTACTCCATCCCCGGCGTGACTTGGAGCATAGAAGACAACGCCACTGCAGGTTCGGTTCCCGGTGGTGCCCTCCCGTCCTGGACCGCCGGCGACCGGGCCGGCTCGTTCAAGATCTGCGCCGAAGTCAAGGGGGGTGGTTGCAAGACCTGTCTCTCCGTCAGCGTCGTCGAGCCGAGCGGGGTGATTATCGAGAAAGCAGAGGGAACCAAGGTGCTTCATATAAATCAAGTGCCGTCGGTCGGGTTTATTGCTCAGCCGTACATCACTCCGGCAGATGTGTCGTTTCGTTACGTACAGGTGCGAGAGCGGGCGATCAAAGGAGACGGTAAAGGTTATTTTAAGAAAGATGATGGAGAGGTGCACGGTAGCCGTCCTTGGAATCGCCTTGGCTGGTCGCATCTTAGCTGGGAACCGGCCGCGAAAGGGTCAAGTGTCAACATATTTCACCCCGCTTATTCAGGGTGGGATCATCCGGTGCCTTATAGTGACGGTTCTCTCTCTTGGCAAATTCCTTGGGAGTTTCGCGTCATTCGTGTCGAAGGGAGTGAGGCAAAGAAGTTCGCGGAGGTCAACTTAGTGAAAACTATCGACTCGACCGGCGCCATGACGATCCAAAAAGGCATTCACTCGGAAACCCGTGCGTTGGACGCCCCGAGTTCGGATTACTGAGCAACTCTGTGGCATGTCCCCGAACACACTAAAGAAAGTTTCTCAAATGCCTCGAGCCCGATTCGTCGCTGTCGTTACGGCCCTCAGTATTTACTCGTGTTTAGGACCGGTATCCGCCGCCGCGTCCGATCCCGTCGACGAGGAAGTCGAGCGGAGTCCGCGGGCGGTCGTGGAGTCGATCCAGAAGCGACTCGAGTCGTACAATGCAATACCTGGTGAGGCCCGGCCCGGCCTAGCCAACCTGCAAAAGCTGCTGGGGGACATTACGACCGTCGCCACGGATGTCCGCGAAGATCCCCGCGGCTCTGATGTCGAGCCGCTCCGCGTGTTCCGCCTCCTCGTTCAGTACCGCGTTCTTCTCGACGGGCAGGTCGATCCCGACTTCGACCCTGAAGACCAATTGAGCCGCATCAAGCCCATCCTGTTGAAGAACTGGTCTGAGATGTTGCGCAAAGCGAGCCAAGGCAATGATCGCGCAGCCAATCAGGCCGCGACCGAAGAAATTCGCCGCTTTATGAAAGAGTTTGTGCGGCAGAGGGACCTGCAAGACTTGGTCTGGTTTGCGACGCGGTGGACCGAGAACCCCCGCTACTTCAACCTCGACCCCGTGCGGGACAGAAGCGCGATCGAAGCCGTTCTCACGGAAGAGGTCGGCGGCGAGCAACTGCGGGACAGCCTGCGGAAGGATATCTTCCCCAAGGAGGATGAAGCGAAGGGTCTCCCCGAGGAAGAGAAGGCCCCGCCCGAGGAGGGGGAGGACCCCGGAGACCGTTGAACGACTAGAGTTCTCGCCGCGCACCGTCGGGCGACTGGTGTAGAGCGGCGCCGGCCCGGCCGGTGCGTGCGGTTTTCGAGGTCTTGGACGGGGCCGACGGCCCTCGCACGTCGCCCCGGCGCCGGCAAGGCCGGTGGCGCCCGGCGGCGCACGAGGTGAGGATGCACCCGCTCTCCGGTGCCACCCGCCAAAGGCGTTCGACATGGCCGACTTCCTCATCCAAGTGACGCGACGGCCCCGCGGCTGCGGGCGACGCCCGCACGCGGCGGCGCCCATCGCGGCCGGCTTCCTCACGGCGGGCCTCGTGCTCGCGGCGGCCCCCGACTTCGCCGACGGCGGCGAGCCGAAGCCGCCCGCCGACCCGGGCGCCGCCGCCGAGGCGCCGCCGGGCCTGCCGCCGGGACGGCTCGTGGAGGACCTGGACGAGACCGCCGTCCCGTCACTGCTGTCGTTCGTCCGCGAACTCAAGGCGGCCGCGGACAACGGCCCGCGGGCGCTCTCCGAGGCGGCGAAGGGGCCGATCATGTTGGAGGTCCGCGACGGAGTCTCGGTCAGAATGGGCGTCGACATTCACTACACGAGGGAACTGCCAAACGGCCTGACCGGCGTGAGCCGAGTCAAAGTCGTCTCGAGCGCGAAGCGAAGGGTGAATGTCGTGTACGCCCCGTCCCGGGGCGGCGTGGTCTCCAGCTTCAACGGCGAGTTCGTCCACGACGGCCACGTGTATAGTTGCGTCGCCAACTTCGAGCAGGACGGCACGTTCAAGTCTATGTTCTACTATCCGTGGGGGCAGATGGCGGGTACGCGAGTGGTGGCTACGATGGTGAGTCGCCTCGACGACGGCCGCTACGAGTTGATCGAGGACTTCGAGTTCGACCTGAAGAACATCCGGTTCGCGACCGACCCGCCGGGGGAGGAGACGCCGAACGGCGGCGCCCGCATTTCGCCTTAGTGCGTCCGTTGGATCACTCTAGAGCGAACCAGCGTATGGCGTAGCGGGTTCGGCTGCGGCAGAATGCGCAGATTCATCCCGCTCACGGAGGCGAAGTGGTGCGTGCCTATTCGAAGGATCTGAGGGAACGCGTGCTGGCCGCCGGCGACGCCGGCGAGCCGACGAAGGTCGTCGCCGACCGCTTCGCCGTCAGCCCCGCGTGGGTGCGGCGGCTGGTCCAGCGTCGACGAGAAAGCGGCACGAGCGACGTGCCCGCCGCCCGAACGGCCCCGGGCCGGACGCGCGTTCTGGCCGGTCGGGAAGCGGAGATCGTCGCGGCGGCGACGGCCGCGCCCGACCGCACCGTTCGTCAGCGGAAGGCCGATCTGGGCTTGGCCTGCTCGGAGGAGGCGTTGCGGCGGGAACTGCACCGGCTGGGCTTCCGCCCCAAAAAAAGACGCTGATCGCCTGCGAGCAGTCCCGGCCCGACGTCGCCGCCGCCCGCCGGAGTTGGAAGCACGCCCGCGGCGCCGCGTTCCCCGACGAAGCCGCGGGCCGGGCGGTTGGTGTTTCTGGACGAGACCTGGGCGAAGACGAACATGACGCCGACCCGCGGCTGGGCGTTGCGGGGCCGGCGACTGTTGGCGTCCGTGCCGCACGGCCACTGGCACACCACGACGTTTTTGTGCGGGCTGCGGGCCGACGGCCCGATCGCCCCGCTGGTGGTGAGCGGGGCGATCAACGGCCGCATCTTTCTGGCGTGGGTCCGGCAACACCTCTGTCCGGTCCTGCGGCCCGACGACGTGGTCGTGATGGACAACCTGTCCGCCCACAAGGTAGCCGGCGTACGGGAAGCGATCCGGGCGGCGGGGGCGAAGGTCCGCTACCTGCCGCCGCATGCGCCCGGACCTGAACCCGATCGAGATGTTCTTCAGCAAGCTCAAACACCTGATCCGGCAGGCCGGGGAGCGGACGGTCGAAGCGCTGTGGCGCCGGATCGGCGAACTGCTGGACCGCTTCCCTCCCGAGCAGTGCCGGAACGACCTCCGCCACTGCGGCTATACACGCTACAGATGACCACGGTTCGCTCTAGCGGTCGCCGCAGTGGCGGAGATCGTTGCGGCACCGCTCGGGCGGGAACAGGTCCAGAACCTGCCCGCACAGCTCCCACAGGCGATCGACGGTGCGGGCGGCTCCGTCTCGCAGCAGCTTCTCGAACTTGGAAAAGGCCAGTCCGATTGGGTTGAGGTCCGGGCTGTAGGGCGGCAGGTACGCCACGCGAGCGCCCGCCGCCTCGATGGCCTCCCGCACGCCCGCCACTTTGTGGGCCGAGAGGTTGTCCATCACCACCACGTCGCCGGGCCGCTGTTCGCGGACCAAATCCGGCAAAGCCGGTGGCGCCTGAAGAGCCGCAACGCGATACGGCCCCCCACCAGCGCCACACGCCGTCGGCGGCGGGCACGGCGGCCTCCTGGTGTTAGTGGACGGAGAGTCCCGTGTTCGCCGTGGGAACGCAAGGGGGGCTCGTTCGCCTGTCTGCCCGCACGGCCGTTCGCCCGCGGTACGCGATGTCATTTGCCGATCCCGAGGATCGCCAACGCCCCGGCCACGAACAGCAGGAACGCGACGAACCCCAGGGCGATCCAGAGCAGGAACATCATCAAGGTAATTAGCGCCGCTTGCCCGAAAGAGAGATCGTGCTGCGAACTGACGATTGCCGACTGCGACAGAAAAAAGACGACCGGACCGAGGATCAGGTTGATAAAGGGCCCCGCGATCAACGGCCCGCCGGCGAGTCCGACGACAAACCCGATGCCCAGCCCCAGCACGAACGTGATCGCCCCCGCGGCGAGGTGATACAGCAGGACCGTGACGCAGGCGGCGCCGAAATCAAACCGCTCACGCGTGATCATCACCGCCGCGAGCCGCAGAAAAATCACGTTGAAGAAGTACCAGACCAGCAGGACCACGCCGACGATCGCGATCGCCGCCGGCGTGATCGCCGCGTCCCACGCCGGCGGGCGCCGCTGCCAAGCGAGCGGGGGCAGGGGCGCACTTGCCAGCGACGCGAGCGGGGCGAGGAGGGCGGCCTGCGAAACGGGCATCGGCGAAGGAGGGTGGGAGACGGCGGGTGGGAGACGGCGGAGCGAAGCGGCGATATAAGACAGGAGAACGGGCGGCCCGTCCGCATCGCCCGCAGCATGAAGCGGGCGAACCGAGCGACGCCAGCGAACGCGGCTTGCCCCACGCCGCGGTCAGGAGACCTCCTCGTTCAGGGCTGCGGATCGGCCGGCGGCGCCTTCGCCGCGAACTTGACGAGGTCCAGCGCCGCGGAGGCGACGCGGGCGTGGAAGTCGCCGTCCACCACCTCCGGCAGATCGGCGGCGTTATGATAGAACGGCTCCGTGTCCGCCCCGTCGTACATCCCCACGGCGGGATAGCCGACCGCTTCGAACGGCAGATAATCGGTTCCGTAGAGCGGCCCGCGGCTCACGCCGAGGCCGTAACGATAAACGAGTTGTTCCAGCCGATCGCCCCAGTGTCGTGAGGCAGCGTCGTTCCTGGGCGTCTTGAGCCCCTGGTCCGACTCCACATAGATGCTGCGACGGACGCCGTTCGCGTCCGGGGCGGCGACGATCGGCGGGAACTTCGGCGGCGGGGCGTCGCCCCCGGGACCGGGCGGGGAGGAGACCCCGATCATGTCCAGGTTCACCATCAACACGATCTTGGTACCGGCCGCCTTCGCCCCTTGCGCATGGGCTTTGGCGCCGACTAATCCCTGCTCCTCCCCGCTGAACAGTACGAACCGCACGGTGCGATCGGTGGGCGCCTTGGCGAATAGACGGGCGATCTCCAATACCGCGGTCGTGCCGGTGCCGTTGTCGTCGGCCCCCGGGGCGCGGCCGCGGGCGTCGCGGGCCTCTTTATTCCGGGAATCAAAGTGCGCGCCCAGCAGGATGATTTCGTCCGGAGCGGTCGTGCCACGTTTCGTCGCCACCACGTTGAACCGCGTCGTCCGGGCGACGGGAAACTCTTCCAGCGTCACGTCCTCATAACCCATCGCCCGGAATCGCGTGCGAAGGGCACGGGCGATTTCGACATTCTGAGCGCTGAGCGTGTGCCGAGTCGGGAAAGCCGTGATCCACTTCAGTTCCGCGGCTAATCGCTCCGGCGAGACGACCGGCGCCGCCGGGGCCTGCTCGGCGGGAGCGCCGATCACGTCGTTCAACGGCGGATCGTCGCCTGCGGCGGCGGGATCAAGGGCCGTGGGAGCGACGAGCAGGGCGACGAGCAGGGAGGGGCGAGCGTGCATCCGCGCAGTTTAGCGACCTGTCCGAGAAGACTGTACGGGGGGGGACTCAGATGCGGCGGCGGGCGTCACGACACGAAAAACGCCCCGGTCGCACAACGTGCGGCCGGGGCGGGTTCTGTTCACATCACGCCCGGCAACCCGGGTGGCAACGGGATTCAGCGGGCTTTGGCCGGGCGGCCTTCGTCGGCGCCGGTGGCCGGATCGACCTGGCCGGTGACGCCTGTCTTACCCTTGGCGGTCGCGGTGCGGGTCGCGGTGGCGGTGCCGCCGCCGGTCCCGGCGGCCTTCTCGACCACGATCTCCTCTTCCTTCAGTTCAGCGGCGACCTTCTCGGTGCCGGTGACGGTCCGTTTGCCGACGGAGACGGCCTCCTTGGCGATCGTCTTCTTGGACACGTCCACCTCTTCCTCGCGGAGGGTGATCCGCTCCTCCTCGGTCTCGCCGGTGATGGCGCCGGCGTTCTCGCCGTGCAGCGGGGTCCGCTCGATCACGAGCTCTTCCTTTTTCACCGGCACCTCGACGTGGGCGGTCTCGGTGTGCACTTCCTTGCGGACGCGGGCCTGGCCGGCGACCTCGGTGTGCTTGTCCACGTCGAGAACCTCCTCGCGGGCGACCATCTTGCCGTCGTAGCTGTGACGCTCGTTGGCGGCGGCGTTGGTGGCGTGCTCGGTCTCGCGACGGTGGTAGTCGTACGCGTTGGCGCCGTCGAGGATGCGGTGCGCTTCTTCCCAGCGGGCGGTGCCGCACTTCACGGTCACGATGGTGCGACCGCTCTCGAACTCGCTGTGGTAGTAGTTGGCTTCCTCTTCCGGGATGCCGTAACCGACCAACGCGCCGACCAGGCCGCCGGCCGCGGCGGCGGTCGCGGCGCTCGCGGCGACGGCGGCCAACGCCCCGCCGGCGATCACGGGGCCGATCGCCGGCAGCGCCCCGGCCACAATCCCCAGGCCCCACAACGCCCCGGCGCCCAAGCCAGTCGCGGCGCCGGCGACGGCGCCCTCTTCGGCCATGGTCTCTTCATTCTGCTCCGCGAAGGTGCCTTCCTGATCGCGGGAAGCAACGCCGATCTGCTCGTCCGTGAAGCCGGCCGACTTCAGTTCGGCGACGGCCTTGCGAGCTTCGGCGTGAGAATGAAAGACGCCGACGACGGTTTCGCGAGCGGTGCGTTTGGTGGTGGCAGTCGCCATGGGGGAGTCCAGAGGTTCTAAAGTGCGGTGATGTTGGAACGCCGAGCGATGCCCGACTGCGAGTCTACAATGCACCCACCGTGCCAAACCGGTTTCTTGCTCTCAAAACGATTTCGAGACGGGGGGCGGCCTGATGTGGGTGTGGAGAAAGGGGCGTGGGCCGGTCGATGTGCGGCCGGGATGGTCGCCTGCAAGGCAGGTCGGCCTGACAGCGCCGGCTGCGCGACCGCCGCTTTATTCGCTTAGGTTCGCCCCGTCCGCCGGACCGGCTGGGTCGTGGGTCAGGTCGCCCGCTGGATCGGCCGTCGCGGCGAGCAGACCGGCCACGAAGGCGAACCCGACCGTCCCCTGCTGCACGGTGTACTCCGTCATCATCGGATAGAAGGGGTGGTCCACAAATCCTTCGACCGTCGGCCAGCGGCGACGGTCCGGCTCGATCGCGCGGCGGGGGGCGGTCGCGGGAACGCTTTTGTCCCACAGCTCGCTCCAGGCTTCGCCGCCGGAATAGAGCCACCAGTATTGATCGGCGAACCGCGGCGCGGCGAAGCCGTATTGCACGATGCCGACCGGCGCCGCGTCGCCGGTCGTATAGCTGTCGAGGTGCAGCACGCCGGCGGGGTTCTCTCCGAGGCCGATGACGAACGACAGGTTTCGCGGGTTGGCGCCCAGGGGAAAGCTCAGCGCGTCGATCAAACCGGCCCGGCGGTCCGCGGGCGTGACGTCGGCTAATTGCGTGACCGGCCCGGCGACCGGTCCGGCGAGGCTGGCGACGTACATCTTCGCGGCCGCCCGGTCGGCTTCGTCGGGGCTCACGCCGGAGCCGTACACGTATTGGGTGTAAGGATGCTTGAACTGCCGGAACGCCATGCGGTTCTGGGCGATCACGCCGTACTCCGTCGTCGAGCGGCACAGCGACGCCAGGCAGTGCGCTTTCAGTTTCGCCTCCGCCGCGGGGTTTGCGACGACCGCCCACATCGCCCGGGCGAGCAGGCCGTTGGGGACGGTGGGCCAGTCGGCGGTGAATTGGTCGGAGGCGTCCAGCAGCGCCGTGCGATATCGGTCCTCGCCCGTCAACCGCCACCACTCCGCGGCGGCCCAGATGCGGGCGGCGGCGGTCTCCTCCACGATTCTGTCGGCGGCCTTGTCCGCGGCCGTGCGACGGTCGGCCCGCTGCGCCGCCTCGCCGTCGGCGACGTATTGGTCCAGGATCGGGGCGAGGCTGGAGCCGTCCCGACGCGCCTCCGCCCAACGCCACGCCCGGGCGCCGCTGGTTCGATAGGTCTCCGCCAGCCGATCGCGGCCCAACGCGGAGAAGGCGACGGCGGCCCGGGCGGCGGTCGCGGCGTACCGGTAGCTCGTCCAGGCGTCCGGAGCGTAGAGAAATAGCGTTTCCGCGGAGGTCCAACTGGTGGCGGCGGCGGCGCCCTCCCCTTTGCGGCCGTCGGCGAACTCCTCCTCCACCCCGCCGCAGATCCCGCCCTCCGGCGTTTGTAAGCGGCGAAAGAAGTCCAGCGTGAACGTCGCCTCCGCGAGCACGTCCGGCAGGTCGTTCCCGCCCCGCAGGTCCGCGTACAGCGGATCCGGCAGGGCGTCGGCGGTGTCCGGCAGGTTCAATCCGAACGCCCCGAAATAGTCCGGGAAGCGGTCGTGCAACTCGAAGAGATCATAAACCACGTCCAGGTGCTGCGTGCGGCGGTCCCAGTCGCCGGCGTCCATCAGCCCGCCCCAGGCGTCCGGCCGGGGTTCGTCGGTGAGATACGCGGTCGACGCCGCGGCGATAGTCGATCGGGGTTCCGGACACCCCCTCGCCCGTCACCGCGATCGGCAGCCGGGATTGGAAGACCGTGAACCCGTCCGCCGGGTGCAACGATCGCGGGCGGGAGTACCCGTAACGGCCGTCCAGCGCCATGCCTGCCCGGTGGTTATAAAGACCGGCCATGCCGATGCGAAAGGCGTCCGCCCACACGTCTTCGTCGACGCGAAACACGCGGGAGCAGCCCAGCCCCGGCACGAGCACGCGATACTCGCCCGGCGCCGGGTCCGGCCACACGTCCGGGCCGAAGTTCATCTCGAACACGTGCGTGCGGGCGGCGTTCACCTTGCCGCCGGTTCCCGTGCCGTCGTCGAAGAGCTGCCACGGAAACTCCTCCGGCTCCCGCGGGCCTTTGCGGTGCACGATCGGCCCGGCGGCCACCGCCGCCCCGCCGGCCGCGGGGATCACCTCGAACCGCAGCGCGAAGCCGTTCTCGCCGACGTTCCCGTCCGGGACGAACGTGCGAAAATCGACCTCCCCCACCTCGCCCGCCGCCGGGTTCCACAGGGACAGGTAGGCCCGCTTCGCCGGGTCCGCGGGGTGAAATCCGTGCTGATTGACGTGGAGCGACGGGCTTTCCAGCGTCGGCAGATCGAAGGCGCCGGTCCATTGCAGCGTGAGCGGGCCGCCGTCGGCCCGCCGGCCGGCGTGTCGCACGTTCAGTTCCTGCCCCGGCCGTGGGGCGGGGTCGAACGTCACCAGGCAGGTATGTTCGAAGAGCACGAATTGCGTCGCCGAGCCGTCCCGCGCCCGGCCGCGGGGGGTCGATTTGCGGGTGACGGCGGTCACCTGCAACGGCCGGCCGTCGGCGGTCGCCGTCCACGCGGCGGGATCGTCGAGGCGGTCGCGGCTCACCCGGGCGCCGTTCACGGCGTCGAACGCCCACAATTGCGGCCCCCGCGGCCCGCCCGCCGCGACGATCGGCCCGATCCGCGTCCCGCCGCGGGTCAGCACGCCGTCGGAACCGACGCGATCGCCGGGCGCCTCCTCATACGGGCCGAACGCCCCGGGTTCGCGGACGCCCTCAAGAATTGCGACGCTCAGCAGCCCCGGGGCGGCGAGGCCGACGGCGGTGACGGCGGGGTACTGCTGGGCCTGTTCAGCGGATCGCTCCGCGGCACGCTCGGCGAGGTGCGTTCGCCAGAAGGCGGCGGACTCCGCATCCGTCGGCGGGGCCGCGCACAGCGGGGCCGTCCAAAGGAGCGGGGCCAAGACCGGAGCGAGCAAGGCCGGAGCAAAAGAAGGCGGGCGACGCACAGCAGGGATCCGGGGCGGGGGAGGGACGGCCTCATCATGTCGGCCGCGGTCGATCTGCACAGTGTCGCATGAACCAGCGTCGCCCGAAACCAGCGTCGCCCGAAACCCGCGTCGCCCGAAACCCGCGTCGCCCGATCCGACCGCGTACACTGCGTGGCGTCGTCCCCTCGCTCTTGTTCTCGCCCCGCCGTCCGCCGATGCACCCGCTCGCCGCCCGGACCCGCCGTCACTTCTTTCAGGACTGCGGGGTCGGTCTGGCCCCGATCGCCGCGGGATGGCTCGCCGGCCGGGCCGCCGGCGCCGACCTGCGCGCCCGACGCGGCCACGGCCAAGCGGGTGATCTATCTATTTCAGGCCGGCGCCCCGAGCCAACTGGAACTGTTCGACTCGAAACCGGAACTGACGAAGCGGGCCGGCCAGCCGATGCCGAAGTCCGTCACCGACGGCCTGCGACTGGCGTTCATCCAACCGGACGCCGCGGTCCTCGCCCCGCAGTTCCAGTTCGCCCGCCACGGGGCCAGCGGCACGGAACTCTCGTCCGCCCTGCCGCATCTGGCAAAGGTGGTGGACGAGATCGCGGTGGTTAGGACGGTGCACACGGAACAGTTTAATCACGCCCCGGCTCAGTTGTTAATGAACACCGGGCACAACCTGCCCGGACGGCCGAGTTTCGGGTCGTGGCTCAGTTACGGCCTCGGCAGCGAAGCGGACGATCTGCCGGCGTTCGTGGTGCTGTCCAGCGGCGGGAACCTGTCCGGCGGGGCGGCGATGTGGGGCGCCGGCGTGCTGCCCGGCTCGCATCAGGGGGTGCCGTTCCGCAGTTCCGGCGACCCGATTTTGCACGTCGCCCGCCCGCCGGGCGTGGATCGGCGGGCGCAACGGGACAGTTTGGATCTCATCCGCGATTTGAACGCCCGTCACCGGGAGGAGGTCCGCGATCCGGAGATCGACGTCCGTATCGACGCCTACGAGATGGCGTTCCGGATGCAATCCGCCGCCCCGGAACTCATTGATATTTCCGGCGAGACCGCCGAAACGCTGGCCCTCTACGGAGCCGACCCCGGCGACGGCAAAAAGCAGTTCGCGAACAATTGTTTATTGGCTCGCCGGATGGCGGAGCGGGGCGTGCGGTGCATCCAGGTTTATCATGAGGGCTGGGATCATCATTCCAACGTGAAGGGCGGCGTGGAACAGCAGGCGAAGATCGTGGACCAGGCCAGCGCCGCGTTAATCGCGGATCTGAAGCGACGCGGACTGTTGGAGGACACGCTGGTGATCTGGGGCGGGGAGTTCGGCCGCACCCCGATGGTCGAAACCAGCGCCGCGCTGGGGCGGGTCGCCGGCCGCGACCATCACCCGGGCTGCACCTCGATCTGGATGGCCGGCGGCGGGATCAAGCCCGGCCTCACCTACGGGGAGACGGACGATTTGGGGTTCTCGATCGTGAAGGACCCGGTCGGCGTGCACGACCTGCACGCCACCGTGCTGCACTGCCTGGGGATCGACCACGAGCGTCTCGCCGTCAACGCCGGCGGGTTGAACGTCCGCCTGACCGGCGTGGAGCCGGCGACGGTCGTGCACGGCCTGCTGACGTGAGGGGCGGGGCGCTGGCGTGGGGGGCGGGGCGCCCCGGTGGCGGGCCGCGGGGGACTCGGATTAGGGTGTGTCGATTCGACCCCCCAACCAATTCAACCTCCATGACGCTCCCCGCGTTACTGCTCGCCCTCTGCACGCCGGTCGCGGGCGACGACGGCGCCAAGTTGTCGCTCGACCCCGCGTCCGTCTATGACCTGACCGGCCGCGGGCTGGCGACCCGCCTGATCGACGAGCAGCAGGTCGCCGGCGATCCCCGGGCCGGGGCCGGCGGGGCGCCCTCGGAGGGATACAATCTCGGCTGGCAGGGGAAGGATCTGCATTTTCCGGCGCGGGCGGTGATTGATCTGGGCCGCCCGCACCAGCTCACCGGCGCCGCTTGGTTCGATACGAACGGGTCCGGTCCGTTTTCCGTCAGCGGCTTCGACCCGGCCGCGATCGACGAGCCGGGGCGGGGGTGGACGCCGTTCCTGACCGACGAGTTAAAGCAATTTAACGTGTGGACCGTCCGCCCCGCGGCGGTGCGGACCCGCTACGTGATGGTCACCGTCGGCTCGCCGGGCGGCAGCGTCGCGGAGATCGTGCTCTACGGCCGTCCCGCCGGGGAGGCGGAGCCCCCGCGGCCTGCTCCGACGCCCCGGCGGGCGCTCAAACCGCCGGCGTTCGACCGGTTCCTCGGGGTGAACGGGTTCGTCGACGACCCGGTCGAGAAACTCGCCCCGGTCGCCGGCACGGTGCGGGAATATCATTCCTGGAAGTGGGACATGTTGAAGGCCGGCGCGGCGAACGAGCAGGTCGCCTTCAGCCCCAGCGCCGTCCGCAACGACAGCGTGAGTTGGGCGTGGGACTTTGACGACTATTACCGCCGGCTCAACGCCGCCGGCGCGACCCCGGCGCCGGTGATGCAGGGCGCTGCGCCGGCCGCGTTCCTGTCCGACGCCGCGGGGCCGCTCCCCGATGGGCAGGACAAGCCGGTCCCCGCCGGCCGCGACGCCGAACGTCCCGCCAGCTACCGGGAGCACGCCGCCCACCTCTTTCAATACGCCGCCCGTTACGGCGGTCGACAGGTGTCGGACGAGCTCCTCCGCACCGAAGCGGGCCAGCGGGTCTCCGGGCTCGGGCTGGTGGGGGGCGTGGAGAATTGGAACGAGCCGGACGCCTGGTGGGCCGGGCGGGAGGTGTACTTCAATCCCTGGGAGCTGGCCGCGATGAGCAGCGCCGACTACGACGGCCACCGCGGCGCCCTCGGGGCGGGGCACGGGGTCAAGGCGGCCGATCCGGAGTTTCAATTGGTGCTGGGCGGGCTCGCCGGGGTGAACCTCGAATCCTTGCGGGCGATCAAGTTATGGGCGGATCTGTACCGCGGCGGATCGTTCCCCGCGGACGCGATCGCGGTGCACCATTATTCCCGAGCGACCGACGCGGCGGGGCGGGAGATCGGCCCCGGCCTACCGCCGGAGGTCGACGGGTTGCGGGAGATCGTGGCGGAGGTCGCCGCGTGGCGGGACGCCCATCTGCCCGGCGTGGAACTGCACGTCGGTGAGTTCGGCTACGACACGCACCCCGCGTCCCCGCAGCGGGCGATCGCGGTGGGGAGGTTTTCGGTGGAACAGACGCAGGGGATCTGGCTGGTGCGGTCGGCGTTGGAACTGGCCGCCTCGGGCGCGGACCGGGCGCAGATTTATATGCTCCGCGACGTGAACTCCGACAGCGGCACGAAGTACGCCACCTGCGGACTCACCGGCACGAAGGAGAACGGCCACCCGCCCAAGCCCTCCTGGTTTCACGTCGCGACCGCCCGGGCGACCCTCGCGGGGCTCTCTTATGACGGCGAACTGAACGACGATCGCGTGCGGGGCCTGTGGTTCTCCGGGCAGGATGAAGCCGGCGCCGCCCGCCGCGTGCTGGTCGTTTGGAGCCCCACCGCGGAGGACCGCCGCGTCCCCGACTGGGCGCCGCCGGGACCGGCGCCGACCACGCTCGTTCGCCTCCGCGACGACGCCCCGACCGGCCGGCAGGAGCCGTGGCCGGGGCAACTGACGGTCACCGAATCGCCGGTCTTCCTCCAGTGGTGAACTGTGGTAAACTACTGTGGTAAAATGAAGTCGTCAGCGACGTCCTGCCGCGGGGGATTGGCAAGACGACCCGACCACGTTCACTCCGGCGCCGCGGAGATCAGGCCGACGGTGTTCACCGCTCTGACCACGAGATCGCCGGTCGAACGTCGTTGTGCGTCCGGCAGGCGATACGCCATCGCCCGCAGCGGCCGGGCCGGCGTGTCGCTGTACTGCAAGCCCTGGAACAGCGGACGGCCGTGGGGATTCCGCGGTTCCTCCGGCACCCGGGCCACGACCTCCCGTTCCCCGTCGCGATCCCCGTCGCGTTCAATGAGGAAGGAGGCGAGGCCGCTTTCCAGGTCCGCCTCCGCGTCCCAGCGGAGCGTGTCCCCTTCGACCCGCACGTTCGTCGGAGCCGGCGGGGGCGTGGCGTCCGCGACCTTCGTATCGGTCAGGTACTGCCGCCAGCGGCGAGCGAGCGATTCGTTCGGCAGCCAGACGGCGTCGGCCCGCTCTGCATCGGGAGCCCCGGCGGGAACGGCGCCTCCCGCGGGGCGCCGTCGTTTCGACGGAACGGGACGAGCCAGCCGGATTCGCGGGAGACGCTGCGCAGCGGCTGCCCGGCGGACGCGGGCAGGCGGGCCGACAGGCAAGCGTCGAACCAGGGGATCGCGAGGTACCGCTGATTCCCGCAGGCGTGTTCGGTCAGCGGATCGACCGATACCGCGGCCAGCCCCCCGTCGCGGACCGCATCGAGGAACCGCAGATTTCTCGGCCAAACGTGAGAGAAACGTCCGTCCTTCACGGTCGCCCCCTCCTCTGTTCCGCAGTTGAGCATCAGCGGGACCGATCGCACGTCCTCCTTCACCGCATACGGTTCGCCGCGCGCCGGGTCCGGGGCTGGCGCCGACTCCAGTTCGACGGACGGCGCCCCGGAGCGAAGCCACGCGGCGGCGACCCGTTCCGGGAACAGCAACGTCATCCCGCCCGCCCAGGCGCCGCCGCCGCTGTGCCCCCACAACGCCCACGGCACGCGAGCGAGTTCCGGATGCCCCGACGACGCCCCAAGATCACGAAGGGCCGTTTGGAACCGCTCCGCGGAGCCGTTGCGCGGGTCGCACCACAGGTTGCAGCTTGCTCCTTCGGGTTGTTCATACACCGGCGCCAGCAACGCGCAATCATGCTGGCGAGCAAGTGCCTGCCAGTGCAGATCAAAGGCCGCCGTCATCCCTGATCGGCAGGAACCGACCCCGCACCCATGCTGGTGCACGACGACGCTCCGCAGCGTCTCGACCCCCGGCGGCGTCCAGAGGGTGTAGCTCGCGGGGAAGACGAATTCGCCCGGCTCCGCGGACGCCTCGTAACGGACGCGATAATAAGGCGGTGCGACGGCGGGCTGATCCGCGTACGTCGCCGACTGGGCGAACGCCTCGCCGCGGAGCGGGCCGCCGCCGACTTCCCCACCCAGAAGAACCTGTGCAACGAGTGCGGCGAGCAGCGCCGGGGTGCGGGGCTTCATCGGACGGCCGTCGTCGGTCTGCGGAGCGGGGAGGAGCGGGGCCGTTCGACCGTCGCCCGGACCGCCACCCTACCGGGGGGCGGCTCGGCGGAGCGAATCGTCGCGGATCGCCCATCATCAAACCGGCGTCCCGTGCTTCGTCGGCGGAACTTGACTCGATCCGGCGGCGCCCGGGGACTTTCCTCCACGTCCCGGCGCCGGCGCGTTGCGAACGGGCAACGGCGACCTAGGTTCGTGCAGCCCCGCAGTACACCGGCTTGTACAGGACGGGGGAACGAACCTGTCCCGCGAGACGAACCGGCCGATGCCCCGAATCCCCGATCCGACCGGCAGCGTGCTGGTGGTGGAAGACAACGCCGCCGTCCGCGAGGGCATGGCCGAACTGCTCCGCGACCGCGGCCATAAAGCCGACGTCGCCGCCGACCTCGCCGCGGCCAAAAAGCGACTCAAGGAGACGGCGTTCGACGCCGTGGTCTGCGACGTCTGCCTGCCGGACGGCGACGGATTCGAGTTTCTCGAATACGCCCGGGAGCGATATCCGGACCTCGCCGTGCTGTTGCTGACCGGCTACGGCACGATCGAAAGCGCCGTCGAGGCGATCCGCGAGGGAGCCGCGGATTATCTGACGAAGCCGCTGATCCACGAGGAATTGCTGCTCTCCCTGCGAAAAACGCTGGCCTCCCGGGAGGTGGTCGCGGAAAATAAGAATCTGAAGGCTCAGCTTAACGAGCGGCACGGTCTGGGCCGGATCGTGGGGCGGGATTATCGGATGCAGCGGATGTTCGAATTGATCGAATCCGTGGCGGACGCCCGCACCACCGTGTTAATCCTCGGCGAAAGCGGCACCGGCAAAACGATGACCGCACGGGCGTTGCACGCCGCGGGAGAACGCCGCGGCGGGCCGTTCGTCGAGGTCGCCTGCGGGGCGCTGCCGGAGAACCTGCTGGAAAGCGAATTGTTCGGTCACGTCCGCGGCGCCTTCACCGGCGCGACCAACGATAAAGAGGGCAAGTTCCTGATGGCGGACGGCGGCACGCTGTTCTTGGACGAAATCGCCACCGCCTCCCCCCGCCTCCAGGTGAAATTACTGCGGGCGTTGCAGGATAAAGAGTTCGAGCCGGTCGGCGGCACGAAAACGCACCGGGTGGACGTGCGGTTGGTGCTGGCGACCAACGCGGACCTCGAAAAGCTGGTCGCCGCGGGGGAGTTCCGCGAAGACCTCTTCTATCGGATCAACGTGATCACGCTGATGCAGCCGGCGCTGCGGGAGCGAATCGGCGATATCCCCTTGCTGGCGGAGCATTATCTGAAACTGTTCCGCGAGCAGATGCGCAAGCCGGTGACGGCCATCGAGCCGGAAGCCCTGGCGTTGATGCAGCGGCACGCCTGGCCCGGTAACGTGCGGGAATTGGTCAACGTGGTGGAGCGGGCCGTCGTGCTGACCCGCGGGACGACGATCACCGTCGCCGACCTGCCGGAAAGCCTGAAGCGGGACGACCCAGCCCACCGCCCGCACGCCGCGGTCGCGGGCGGGCTCAAAAAAGCCATGGCCCCGGCGGAGCGGGACATCATCCTCGAAGCCCTGCACGCGCACGGGTGGAACCGCCAGGACACCAGCGCCACGCTGGGCATCAACCGCACGACGCTGTATAAAAAGATGAAGCGCTACGGCATCAGCTACGAATCGGAAATGGCCCGGGCCATGGCCTGATCCGTGAACGGATCGGCACGGACCGTTGCGAGCGACGGGCCTGACGGCTAACGTGGCGGTTCTGCGTTTGCCGTCTCCCGTGTCTGTGCCTTGAGGTTCTCCGTGTCTGCGAGTCGTCGTCAATTTCTCGGCGCCGCGTCCGTCGGCGCGGCGGTCGTCGCCTCGGGAAGCCGGTCGGCCGGCGCCGCGGCGGGGACGAACGGTCGGCGGCGTGACGACGGCGTGACGAATCTCGCGTTGATCGGCTGCGGCGGGCAGGGGAAGTCGAACCTCAAGCGGATGTTCGACGCTGCGAAAAGCGACGATGTGAAGCCGGTCCGGTTGATCGCCCTGTGCGACGCCGACGCCGACCGCACCGCCGCGGCTCTCAAAATGGCGAAGGATCTCAACGGGGACGGGCTGGAATGTCACGCCTTTGCCGATTACGCGGCGCTGCTGAAGGCGGTCGGGGCCGATCTGGACGCCGTCATCGTCGCCACGCCGGACCACCAGCACGCCCCGGCGTCGATCGCCGCGGCGGAGGCGGGGATCGCCGTGTATTGTGAAAAGCCGCTGGCTAACAGCATCGCGGACTGCGACGCGATGCTCGCCGCCGCCCAAGGTAGCGGCGTGCCGTTTCAGGTCGGCAGTCACGAGCGCAGCAATGCGAAGGTCCGCCGGGCCTGTGAACTGGTCCGGGGCGGGGCGCTGGGGCCGCTGAAGGAAGTGGTCCTTCAGATGCCCACCGAGCAGTCCCACCACCGGGCCGTCGCCGCCACCACCGCCGCGGCCCCGCTCGTTCCGCCGCCCTCCTCGCTGAACTACGCGATGTGGCTGGGCGCCGCCGGCGCCCCGGCGCCCGGCGCCCCGGCTTCCGGAGACCAGACCCCCGCCGGTTGGCCGAATATGAAGGCGGTCGATCCCAAACTGCCGGGCTGGATGCCGCAGGCGGGGCCGCACTTCTGGTGGCGGTTCGTCACTGCGTTCGGAGCCGGTGAGATCACCGATCGCGGCGCGCATATCTTGGACATCGCTCAACTGGCCACCGGCCGCGACGACGCCGACGATTGGCAGCCCACCGCCGTCACCGGCACCGGCGGCGACCGCCCCGGCGCCTTCTTCGACGCCCCCATGCGGTACGACTTCCGCGTCACGTTCGCCAGCGGGCCGGGCTACGTCGGCAGCACGGACGGTCCCCGCGGCGTGAAGTTCGTGGGGGAGAAGGGCGAACTGTTCGTCGCCGTCCACGGCGGCGCCACGACCGCGGAGCCCGCCTCGCTGACGGAGGCGGAGACGGACGTGGACCTCGGTCGGACCGCCTCCCACCACGCCAACTTCCTGCGGACGTTGGCTGGCGAAGAGACGCTGTTCGCCCCCGCCCAGGCCGGCCATCGAACCGCGGTTCTGTGCCATCAGATCAACGCCGCGCTGCGGGCGGCGTGACGGGCGGCCTGCTACCGGCTACCGGCCCGCGGTGCGGAGCGGGAGGTGATAGACGCCGTCCCACGCCGTGAGGTCGGCCCACTCCGGGCCGCGGGTGCGTTCGCCGGCCAGCACGCCGGCCAGATCGCGGGTGAGGCGCCGACGCTTGGTGTCCGTCGCCAGCTCGCCGGGGTGGGCGGCCCCCGGCGGGCGTCCCCAGAGGATGCGGGAGCCGGCCCGGGTGATCAGCTCGAACCGCGGATCGCCGGGGCGGGCCTCGCCGATCGAATCGGCAGCCGGCGCCTGGCGGATGCGGTCCCAGAACCGGCCGGCGCTGGCGTCCAACGGCCGCACCGCGGCGAGATCCATGCGGTTCCAATCCGCCGCCAACGCTGCGCACACCGCCGCGGCGCCGGTCACCGCCGGGTCCGGCCAAGCGGTGCCCGCCGGACCGGGCGTGGATTCGATCCCGGCGATCCGCGGCAGGGCGTCGGCGGCGGGGCGGGTGAAGTCGGAGGGGGGCAGCAGCACGCCGGCGGCGTCGATCGGGTACAGCCCGTCGCCGGCGGCGACCGCGGCGGTCGGCGTGCGGTAAGTCAGCCGCACCACCGCGGCGGCGGGCGACAGCACCTCGACCCGCTCCACCCCCGCCACCCACGGGTGCTTCGCGAACCCCTCCGCCAGCCGCGCCGCCAACCCCGCTTCCAGCACATCGGCCGGGTCCTCGCCCAGCACCCGGGACACCAGGTCCGCCGGCACCGACCGCGGCGGCGGCGGTTCGAGCCGCACCCGCTCCGCCGTGAGCCGGTACTCGTCCCGACTGGACAGGTCCGGCAATTGCCGCAGCGCCCACGGGGCCAGCGCCGCGCACAGCGGCACCAAACCCAACATCAGCAACCGGTGGGGCGTGAAGAACCACCCCAGCGCCCGCCGCGCCCGCGACGGCCCGGCCGGCGGACCGTTCTTGGGCGACAGGTTCCTCGCGGAGACCTTCTTCGCGGGGCCTGTCTCCCCGGGGGGGCTGTCGGCGGACGAGCGGTCGGCGGGGCGGGCGACTTTCGGCACGGCCACTTGCGGCGCGGGGGGAGGGGCGGGGAAGACGATCCGCCGACTGCTTCGGCCCCGTACCAGCGGCGGGGTGCGTCCCGCCCGCCGGCCCCGCAGAACCGGACCGGCCCCCACCGCTGCGACGCCGGCCGCTGCGACCTTGATTCCCCCCGCCGACCGGTCACCCTTGGGAGGTGATCTGGTCGCTGCTCTCCGCCGCCGTCCCCGACGTTTCCGCCGCCGGCCCGCGGACGCCGCTGCCGGTCTGCCCCGCCACTCCCAACTGCGTGTGCAGCGAACCGGGCACGCCGGACGACCGCCGCGTGGATGCGTTCCCGCTGTCCGCAGATGACGCCGACGACGGCCCCGGCGACCCGCTCGCCGCCTGGGGCCTGTTGAAGGCCGCGATCGACGACCGCGGCGGCACGCTGCAATCCGACACCGGCGCCGTGCTGCACGCGGTGTTCAAAACGCCGGTGCTGCGGTTCCCCGACGACCTGTTCGCCCGGCTGGACGGGTCCGCCGGCGTGATTCAGATTCGCAGTTCCAGCCGCGTCGGACGCAGCGACCTGGGAGCGAACCGGCGGCGTGTGGAGGCGCTGCGCACCTCGTATCTAGCACGGTTGGGAGGGGCGGATGAGTGACGGGGCGAGCGAACCGGCGCCCGCGGTCGTGCTGCTGTCGGGCGGGTTGGACAGCGCCACGGCGCTCGCCTGCTGCCTGCGGGACGGGTTCGCCCCGCACGCCCTGTCGTTCGACTACGGCCAACGGCACCGGGAGGAATTGGAGGCCGCCCGCAAGGTGGCCGCCGCCGGCGGCGCCGTGCGGCACGAGACGATCGCATTGAACCTCTCGCAATTCGGCGGGTCCGCGTTGCTGTTCCCAAGCGACGGAACAGGCGCCGGGGACGACGGTCTCGCCGTGCCGAAGGACCGGGAGGAAGCGGCGATGGCCGCGGAGATCCCGGTCACCTACGTGCCCGCCCGGAACACGGTGTTCCTCTCCGTGGCGCTCGGTTGGGCGGAGACGTTGGGGGCGCTGCGCGATTTATGTGGGCGTCAACGCCGTCGATTATTCCGGCTACCCGGACTGTCGCCCGGAGTTTTTGCGGGCGTTTGAAACGCTGGCGAACCTCGCCACCAAGGCCGGCGTCGAGGGAGAGACCTTCTCGGTGCAGGCCCCGCTGATTGATTTGACGAAGGCGGAGATCGTTCAATTGGGGCTGTCGTTGAACGTCGATTACAGCCTCACGCATAGTTGCTACGACCCGGTGCATGACGGCTACGACCCGGTGCATGACGACGGGCACGCCGTCGCCTGCGGGCGGTGCGATAGCTGCAAACTCCGTCTCGCCGGCTTCGCCGCGGCGGGGGCGACCGACCCCGTGCGGTACGCGACGTCCGAGCAGGATGTTTAATGCCGCGAACGCTCACCTCCCACCGAATCTTCCTCGCCTCGCCGGGCGGACTGGAGGTTGAACGACGCGCGGTGCGAGAGGTCGTCGTTCGGTTCAATACGGATCATGCCATGCCGGAGGGTTATCATTTTGAGGTGGTCGGGTGGGAGGAGACGAGTCTGGGGGTGGGACGGCCGCAGGGGCGGATCAATGACGAGTCGCTCCGGCCGTGCGATTTATTCCTCCTGCTGCTCCACGATCGGTGGGGCTCCCCACCGGGCGGGCGGAGCCGAGCGACGTCCGGCACAGAGGAGGAGTTCCGGTTCGCCGAACGGCTCCTGTCCGACGCGGGCGAGGCGATGCGCGAACTTGTGCTGCTGTTCAAGACGGTCCCGCCGGAGCGGTTGGCGGATCCCGGCGTGCAGTTGGGGCGAGTCATGGAGTTTCGCAACAGGCTGGAGGCGGAACGCCGTCACCTCTACGGCACGTTCGTCGATGTGACGGCGCTGGAAGATCGGGTCCGGCGACAGCTGGCCTGCTGGCTGCGGGAGTGCCGGGAGTCCGAAGCCGGTGTAGACTTGTATCAACCCGTGACGCCCCCTCCGGGAGGAACGACCGATGACGTTGATTGAAGAAGCCGTCGCACTGCTGAAAGACGGCCGACAGACGGCGGCCGATCAGATCCTCGCGCGGGCCGTGTTCCACGATCGTGATCCCGAAGCCGCCCGGTTCTACGCCGACCTCCTGTTGCGGCGGGGGCACCGTGATTATGCCGAGAGCATCTGGCGTGAGGTGATTGGTTGGACCTGGCCGTCCGCTGAGGCAGCCCGTGGTTATCGAGCATTGGCGAACGTCGGCTTGGCCCGCGTCGCCGTCGCGGCCGGGGAGTTCGGCGTCGCCCGGGAACGGGCCGAGGGGACCGGGGAGATTCTGACGGCGTTGGGGGAGGTGACGAGCGGGATCGAAGCATTCGGTACCCTCTCCCAAGCTCTCTTAGGCGAGGGACGGCTGGAGGAGGCCGAACAGGTCCTTCGTCAGGCCGTCGCGATGACGAACGACCGATCTTCCACCTCGTCGGAGGTCCGTCGGGCTCGCGGGGCCTTGCGAGCGGACCGCGCCCGGCTCCTTCGGCGGATGGCCAGTCCTGAGGCCGAGGCCGAAGCCCGAGCGGCGGCGGACCTGCTCCGCGAAGCCGGCGCCGAAGGCGACGCGACGCTGGCCGAGTTGATCCTCGCGGACATTGCGGCGGATCGGGGCGACCTGGAAGCGGCGGACCGGCTTTATGAATCACTGCTGCCGACCGTTCGCACCGGCGAGCGCCCCGATTACCTCCCGCTCCGGCTGGTGGCCCACGCCGACGTGAAGCGCCGACTCGGAAAGCCGGCGGCCGCCCGGGGGCTGCTGACGGAGGCATTGGAGACGGAGCGGCGGTTGACGGACCGCCCGCTGATGGAGTCGCAGATCCTGTTCAGACTTGGGTTGGTCGCCGAAGCGGAAGAAGACTGGGCCGGTGCGGAGCGACACTTCGCCGCCGCCGTCGACCGTGCCGAGCGGGTGGGGGCGGGGCGGGCCGTTGCCATGATTTACGACGCCCTCGCCCGGCTCCGACGGCGGGCCGGTGACGGGGAAACGGCCGAGAGCTACGAAGCCTTCGGGGGGCGGCTTCGGGAGCGGGCCCGGTTCGGTCCTGACCGTGCGGTTGAGCCCGAGGGCTTTCCGCTCCCCAGCGATCTCACCCCGGCGACGCTGTAGTGTCCGTCGCCAGTGCGCCGCCTCTCCGCCTCTCCGAAGTCTTCCGCAGCATCCAGGGCGAGGGCGAACTCGCCGGGACGGACAGCCTGTTCGTCCGCACCGTCGGCTGCAATTTGCGCTGCGTGTGGTGCGATACGCCGTATACCTCCCACGCCCCCGAACGCGGCGAGCGGGTGACGGTGGACGGCTTGCTCGACCGGGTCTTGAGTGAAGATTGCAAGCACGTCGTGCTGACCGGCGGCGAACCGCTGCTGGCGCCGGGCGTCGTGCCGTTCACCCGGGCATTAAAAGAGCAGGGCCGGCATATCACCGTGGAGACCGCGGGCACCGTGTTCCGACCGGTCGCGGCGGACCTCGTCTCGCTCTCCCCGAAGCTGTCCAACAGCACGCCGCCGGAAGCCACGCACGGGCGCTGGGCGGGGCGTCACGACGCGACCCGCGACGCTCCCGCCGTCGTCGCCCGGCTTCTGGCGGACTACGATTATCAATTGAAGTTTGTGGTGGAGGGACCGGACGACCTGCCGGAGATTGAACGCTGGCTCGTCGCGTATCCCGGCGCGGCCCGGTCGCGGACGTTCCTCATGCCGCAGGCCCGCACGGCGGCGGAGTACGAACGGCTCGCCCCGCGGGTCCGGGCGCTGGCGGAGGACCACGGCCTCCGATTCGGCCCGCGCCTGCACGTCGCCCGCTGGGGCGACCGGCGGGGCGTCTGACCGGCGCGACCGGCAGCGTCCGGGCGGCGTTCCGCGGTCCGGGAGGGTTTGACAGCGGGGCCGGGGCGGGGGAGGTTCAGACTGCGCCCCGACTCCTTCGCTCCACACAAGCCCCCCCGATCCGATGGCCGGCAAGTTCGAAGTCTACGCCGACAAACGCGGCGAGTTCCGCTGGCGGCTCAAGGCCACCAACGGCATCACGATCGCCAGCAGCGGCGAAGGTTACAAAGCGAAACGCGACTGTCTCAAAGGCATCGCCAGCGTGCAGAAAAACGCCCCGGAGGCGGCGATCCTGGAGTTGGACTCCGAGGATCAAAAAACCCCGGTGATCGCCCCCAAGCCGGCGACGGCGTAGGAGGGCGTCGTGACGACGTGGGAGAGATTGAGCCGCGATCGAAGGGAGCGTTCCCGCCGGTCGCGGCGAATCAGTTGTATCAATACTAACCCGAAGCGTCAGCGAGGGCGTCCGCTTGTCTTCTCCAACGTCGGCGGACGCGGGGTGTGCTCCGCAGCCCTCGCTGACGCTTCGGGTTGGTGTTCCGACAGGTTCTAAAACCGCTTCTCAAAGCGGTGAAACTATTCCTTCGGCAGCCGGGCGACGGTCTGATCTTTGCCGCGTTCGATCCCGTCGCGGTGGGCGTCGGCGAGGGCGGTGAGGCGGGCGATCACGTCCGGGTGGTTCGCCGCCAGGTCGTACCGCTCCTCCGGGTCCTCGTCGAGGTTGTAGAGCAACGGCGTCTCGCGGACGACCTTTCGATTCGGCACGCCGTAGCCGGCGCCGTACTCGCCGTTAGTGATGAAATGGGCCTTCCAGGACCCGATGCGGACGGCGTAGAGCTCGCCCTGCCGCCAATAAAAATTGTGCTTGCGGGGCGTGAGGCCCTCGATGCCGCTAGCCCACGCACCCACGACGCCGATCAGGGCTCCGTTCAAGTCCACGCCGTCTAGCACGAGGTCGTCCGGCAGCTCCGCCCCGGCCAGTGCCGCGAAGGTGGGCAGGAAGTCCAGCGTGCTGCCGAGGCCCCGCTGCACGAACCCGGCGGGGACCGTGCCGGGCTGGCAGCAGATGGTCGGCACCCGCACGCCGCCCTCGAAGGTGCCGCCCTTGCCGCCCCGCAGCGGGCCGGCGCTGCCGCCGTCCTGCCGAAACCGCAGCCAGGGGCCGTTGTCGCTGGTAAACCAGATTTGCGTGTCCCGTTCGATTCCCGCGTCCCGCACCGCTTGCACCACGGCGCCGACGCTGCGGTCGATCTCCGTCACCACGTCGCCGTAGAGACCGCGGGGGCTTTCGCCGCGAACCTCGTCCGGCACGAACAGCGGGATGTGCGGCATATTGTGGGCGAGATACAGGAAGAACGGCTGGGTCTTGTGGGCCTCGATAAACTTGACCGCCTCCTCGCCGTAGCGGCGGGTGATGGTTTTCTGATCGACCGGCCGCTCCAGCGTTTCGACCACGCCCTTTGCCGGGGATCGCAGCAGGGGGACGTTGTAGTTCTCCGATCCCGGGGCGTTCTTGACCTGCTGCTCGCCGCCCCTGCGGTCCATGTCGTTGCTGTAGGGGATGCCGTAGTAATAGTCGAACCCCTGGGCGGTCGGCAGATATTCGGGCAGGTGGCCGAGGTGCCATTTCCCGACGCACGCCGTGGCGTAGCCGCGGGGTTTGAGGACCTCCGCGATCGTGACCTCGCTGTGCGGCAACCCGCCGGCGGAGTCCGGGAACAGCACCCGGCGGGCGCCCATCATCCCGCTGCGAACCGGGATGCGGCCGGTCAGCAGGCCGGCCCGGCTGGGCGTGCACACGGGCGCCGCGCAATAAAACTGCGTCCACTTCATCCCCCGGGCGGCCAGATCGTCCAGGTGCGGCGTTTCGATCGTGGGGTGACCGAAGCAATTCAGGTCGCCCCACCCCAGGTCGTCGCAGAAAATGACGATCACGTTGGGCGGCCGGGTCGTCGGCGGTTCGCCGTCGCCGCTAGGCGGCGCGTTTCCCGGCGCCGGACCGGCGGCGAGCACGGCGTACAACAGCGGAGCGAACATGGACGGTCTTTCGGGCGGCGGGGGGAACGGGCGGAGGGTAACGGGGAGCGGGCGGCTCGCCTACAATCGCGGGCGCCGATCCGTTCGCTCCCCCAATCGCTCATGCCCGCTTCGCTGCTGTTCGCCGCCGCTTTGCTCGCCGGTCCCGCGGACGGCAACTCGCCGCCTGCCGGCGACGGCGAACCAAACGGCGTGAACTTCAACCGGGACGTGCGTCCGCTGTTGGCGAAGCGGTGTTTCGCCTGTCACGGGCCGGACGACGAAGCGAACCTCAGCGGTTTGCGGTTGGATCAAGCCGGGCACGCCGCCGGGGCGGAGATTCTCGCCCGGGTCGTCGCGGACGACGAGTTCACGATGATGCCCCCGCCGGAGGCCGGCCCGCCGCTGTCGGCCGCGGAAGTCGCCACGCTGCGGGCGTGGGTTGACGCCGGGGCCGGGTACGAGCCGCACTGGGCGTTCGTGCCGCCGACGCGGCCGGCGGTTCCGTTCACACCATCCCGACGCGTCAGCGATGGATCGAGCGACGCCGGCCGCCCGGAGCCGCCCCGCAACCCGATCGACGCCTTCGTGGATGCGAAGCTCGCCGCGAACGACCTGCACCGCTCGCCCCCCGCGGACCGGCTCGCGTTGATCCGACGGGTCTCGCTGGACCTCACCGGCGTGCCGCCCACGCCCGCGGAGGCCGACGCCTTCGTTGCCGACACGGCCCCGGATGCGTACGACCGCCTCGTCGACCGCCTCCTCGCCTCTCCCCGCTACGGCGAACGGTGGGCGCGGCCGTGGCTCGATCTGGCTCGCTATTCGGACACCAACGGCTACGAGAAGGACCGCGAACGCTCCATCTGGCCCTACCGCGATTGGGTCGTCCGGGCGTTGAACCAGAACAGGCCGTATGACGAGTTCAGCGTGCTGCAACTTGGCGGCGATCTGCTGCCGGGCGCCGGGACCGACGGACAAATCGCCGCCGGCTTCCATCGGAACACCATGCTGAACGAGGAGGGCGGGATCGACCCGCTGCAGTTTCGGCACGAGGCGGTGGTGGACCGCGTCGGCGTGACGGGCGTGGTCTGGCTGGGGCTCTCCACGGAGTGCGCCCAGTGCCACACGCACAAGTACGACCCGATCACGCACACCGACTATTACCGCCTGTTCGCCCTGCTGAACAACGCGGACAGCCTGACGGTCACGCTGCCGGATCAGGCCGTCGACGCGGAACGGGCCCGCGTCCTCGCCCGGGCCGACGCGATGGAGGCCGCCCTGCCGGACCGCTTCGCCGACGGGGAATACGGCTTTGAACGGGCGTTCCGGGCGTGGCGGGACAGCATGGCCGCCGGGGCGATGCGGTGGCGGATCGTCACGCCTGTCGCGGCGACGTCCAACTCCCCGCGGCTGGAGACGCTCGCGGACGGTTCGATTTTCTCCTCCGGCGACGTCACCAAACGCGATCGGTTCGCCCTCACCTTCGATCTGGATGCGTGGGAGCTGGACGGCCCGATCACCGCAGTCCGAATCGAGGCGCTGCCGGACGAACGACTACCCGCCGGCGGCCCCGGACGGGTGTTCTACGAGGGACGGGAGGGCACGTTCAGTCTGAACGAGGTGACCGCCGCGACCCGCCCCGCCGCCGGGGCGGCGGCGGAACCGGCGGCGTTCTCCGATGCGTCGGCGTCGCACGAGCCGCAGAAGGCGTCGCGGGCGATCGACGGCGATTCAAGTAGCGAATGGAGCCTCGGCAACCGGACGGGGGAGGAGGGCCGAATCGTGCTGACGTTCGCCAAGCCGGTTACCGCGACCGGTCTGTTGGATCTGGCGATGCTGCACGAACGGCACTTCGCGGCGACGTTGGGACGGTTTCGGATCTCCTTGACCACGGATCAGGCGCCGCTCGCCTCCCCACTGCCGCACGCGTTGGAAGCGACGTTGGCCGCCGGTCCGGCGCCCGTCGGACCCGACGAGGAGCCAGACGGCGGACCGGACCGGGACCCGGTGCAGGACGAGTTGCGGCGGTTGTTCGCCCGCACCGCTCCGCAGTTGGCGGAGGCCCGCAAGCCGATCGACGCCCTCCGCGACGGGGCGCCCGACCCGGTGCGCACCCTGACGTTCGCCGAACGCCCCGCGGACTTCCCCCGGCCGACCTTCCGACACCACCGCGGCGAATACACCCAGCCCCGCGAACCGGTCGTCGGCGGCGTGCCCGCGTTCCTGCCGCCACTGTCCGCGGACGGGCCGCAGGATCGGCTGGAGCTGGCCCGTTGGCTGGTCAGCGACGCCAATCCCCTCGCCGCCCGCGTGGCGGTGAACCGGGCCTGGGCGACGTTCTTCGGCGCCGGCTTCCTGCCCGACGCCGCGGACTTTGGCACGCAGTCTCCCCCGCCGACGCACCCGGACCTGCTCGACTGGCTGGCCGTCCGGTATCGTGGGGAGCCGGGTCGGGGCGGCTGGGACACCAAGGCGCTGCACCGGCTGATCGTCACCAGCGCGACGTACCGGCAGGCCGCGGCGGCGCCGGCGGGGCTGGTCGAACGCGACCCGCACAACCGCCTGCTGGCCCGTGGTCCGCGGCACCGGTTGGAGGCGGAACTGGTCCGCGACGCCGCCCTCGCCGCCAGCGGCCTGATGGTCGAGCGGGTGGGCGGTCCGCCGGTCAAACCCCCGCAGCCGAGCAGCGTGACGGACCTCGCCTACGGCGGCTTCCAGTGGACGCCCTCGGTCGGTTCGGATCGCTTCCGCCGCAGCCTGTACACCTTCAGCAAACGGACCGCTCCGTTTGCGGCGTTCGCCGTGTTCGACGCTCCCAGCGGGGAACGCTGCGCCGCCACGCGTGGGCGGAGCAATACGCCGCTCCAAGCCCTCACGCTGCTGAACGACGCGATGTTCCTCGAATACGCCCGGGCTCTGGGGGCGCGGGTCGTGGCTCACTCCGACGATGCCGAAGCGCGGGCGGAACGGCTGTTCCGTCTCGTGCTCACCCGCTCCGCGAGCCCCGCGGAGCGAGCCGCGTTGATCCACTTCGTCGCCACGCAGCGGGACCGGGCGGAGGCCGGCGAACTCGACGCCGCCGCCGTGACGCACGGCGCCGGGACGGCTGTCGGTGCAAACGACCTCGCCGCCTGGACCCTCGCCGCCCGAGCCGTGCTGAACCTCGACGAGGCGCTGACGAAGGAGTGAGAATCCCGTCGCGTCAACCCGTGTACGATCCTCACAAACGCCGACCGTCGGCTCGACTGGCCGCAGGGGATGCGACGCCGATTCGCTTCGCCAGTCGGCCGAAGCCGGCGGTCGGGCTCAACGGCGGTCGGGCTCAACGGCGGTCGGTCAGTGGGCTGCGGCGACGGTCGGGCGGCCCTCGGGGGCGGCTTGGGGGGCGACGTCCTTGAATTCGCCGCCGCGGGTGTCGCCGGCGTGGGCGTCAGCCTGGGTGGCGCCGGAGAGGTACTGGCAGGTCCCGCCGGCGCGGACCAGCGTGCGGGCGACGCGGCCCAGGGGGATCGGGCGCGCCGTCCGGGCCGTTCCGGTCCACGTCCAGCACCGCGACGGCGGGGCCGGCCTTCGCCACTTTCTCGCTGAGCGGGTCCTGCGGGTCCTCCCTCGGGCGGAACGCCCACCAGCCCACGAACCCGCCCGCGCAGGCTCCCAGCAGACCCACCGTGAAGGCCACGATGAAGAACCAGTGCATCGCCGGCGGTTCGGGGATGAGGATCAGGGCCCCGAGGCTTAGCATCACCGCCCCGATCGCCCCGAAGATCGCCGCCCCCACGCCGGCCTGCGTGTGCACCGCGGGGCGGTCGTAGCGGTAACCGTCGAGGAAGGCGCGGCGCTCCTTGAGGTTCGTCAGCGTCCGCACGTCGTCCGCCGGCACGCCCAGCGCGACCAGCGCCGAGGCGGCTCGTTCGGCCTTCGCGGCATCGTTGAAGTTGGCCACGCAGGCGGTGCGGGCCGGCGGGGTGGGCGGGGCGGCGACGGACACGGGATGCGACTTCGACTCGTCGGGCGTGGCGGCGGGCGGGGCGGGGGCGGCGGCGCTCATCGTACCCCGATTGAACCACACCGCTTCCCCCGATCCAACCGCCCCGCGTCCTCCCCCGCGGTGGGGCGACGCGGGCGGCTGGGCCTCACGCCCCATCCGGTCGACTCCGCGGCTCGTCCAGCCGGTATTCAATTGGGTCCGCAGCGTCGCCGGCGTGGGCGGCGAGAATCCGCTCCAACGTCGCCGGGTCACATCCCCCGTACCAAGCACCGCCGCCGTGCCCGGCCGCGGCGGTGCGCGGCGAATGCACCTGCGCCAAAGGGCCGAACTTGCACACGTCCACGCAGGCGCTTTTCACCGCGCACACTCGCACGCCCTCCTTCTCCGACCGCTTCGAGAACCCCCGCAGCGCTTTCCAACTGGCCTTCATCTCCGCGGCGGAGGCGCACCCCGCCTCCTTGGCGTCGGCACACAGGACGACGGTGACGGCGGCGTCGGTCAGCCGCAGCTTGTCCGCCTTCTTGGCGGCGGCGTCCCGCTTGCGGCGGAGTTTCGGATCGGGTTCGTCGGCGCTGCTCATGGGGCCGCAGTGTAGGGTCGCCGGGGAGGGCGACAGTGGCGGGCGGAGGACGGACCTTCATCTTCCGGCAATCGGCTGCTCCCGGCGAACGGCTCCGGGCGACCGGTTCGCCGCTTGACCGCACCCGCATCGGGGCGGACACTTCGGGGACGGAGTTGAGAATCAGTCTCATCCGCACCCGGTCACGCCGCACGCCCCCGAGTCTGCATGAGCGACCCCGCCGCCACCGATCCGGTCCTGACTGCTCCGGTCCTGCTGCCGTTCGCCCCGCCGGCCCCGCGTGCCGTGCGGGCGCCCGGCGAGACGCTGTTGGGCGTGCTGCCCGGGGCGACGGCGGATCGGCGGACCGCGGTGACGCGGCGGACCGGGCTGTGCGGGGCGGTGTCCGTGCGGCTGAGCGACCAGTCCTTCAGTTCGGCCGTCGGGTGGTTCACGCAGGGCAGCGTGGAGTTGGCCGCCGACCAGTTGACCGGGTTGAAGGCGTTGCTCGCCGCGGTCCCCGCCGCCCCGCCCGTCGTGCGTCCGACCCCGCGGCTCGCCCCGCAGGTATCGGGCAGTCCCGCGACGCTGCCGTTCGCCGCGGCGGGGTGAAGGTCTTCGATCTCACCCGCCCCGACGGCTGGAAGTGGCCGGCGATCAGTTTTGCGCTGGTGACGGGGCTGTTGTTTGCCGCGAACGCAATCCCCTATCAGATCAGGCGAACCTCATTAGGTGGTCCCGGACGGAGGCGGGGTTGGCCGAGTTGGTACTGGAGCCACAACGCGGCTGGCTTCACCCATTGGCGGCCGGAGGAGGCCGCTTGGAACGTCGCCGTCGCCGCGACGTTGGCCCTGTGGGCGGCCCTGATCGTGAGGTGGAACCTGTGCCTCAGGGCTGCCGCCGAAGGGGCGCCCCGCCGCTGACGCCCGCCCCTCACGCCGCGACCGCGGCGGGTTCGTCGCGGCGGTCGCCCTGTTCCAGCCGTTCCTGGACCGTCGTCTCCCCCAACATCAGGGCGAGGTCGTCGCGGTCGATCTCAATGCGGTCCACCTCCAAGCCAACCGAACGGACCTGCTGAACGGCGCTTTGGATGGCGCTGCCGAGGGAGTCCGCTGCTCGGTCGAACGGGATGTCGAGCACGCCGCACGTCACGCCCGGCGAGGCGTCGTCGCAACCGGCTTCGAACAGGCGATCGCAGAGTTCGTTCGTCAGTTCGACAGGTCCGACCGGGTACAGCGTGAACCCGAAGGTGCGGGGGGAGCCGTTCCCGCTCCGCGCGTGCTCAGCCGGCGGACTGGTGGGGGCACTTGTCGACACGATCTCGAATCCTGCCGGCGTGGTTTTCGGGGGAGCGTGGGGTGGAGTATACCGGCTCGTCGCACCCGCCGCGGGCGCCGAATGGGCAACGGAGCCGACACCAGTTGTGGGAACTGCGACCCGGTTCGACGATCCGCCAGCCGTGACGGACGGCGTACTCGATCGCCCCGCGAATGTGCTTGTTCGGGTGGTTCATCGCGTCTCCAGAACGGCGGAAGCCGGGCGGAGCGTGGGGAACGCTCCGTCCGGCTTCAAGCCTGAATGTCGCCGGAGACTCACGCGGCGACGCCGCGGCGGCCGCGGGCGGCGAGGCGGGCCTGCTCCTTCGCCTCTTCGGCCCGCTGCTTGACGGCCAATTCTTCGATCTGGCCGTCGGTCGCGAAGCCTTCCAGGTGCCGGGTGCGGGTCTGGTGCTGGAGCTTGCGGAGGGCCTTCGATTCAATCTGGCGGATCCGTTCGCGGGTCACCTTGAAGTACCGGCCGGTCTCTTCCAGCGTGTAGCTGTACTGCTGCTCGTTCAGGCCGTACCGCATCCGGACGATCTCCCGCTCGCGGCCGGTGAGGCTCTTCAGGACGGTTTCAATCTTGTCCCGCAGCAGACCCATGTTGGCGCCGGCCAGCGGGCCGGCCTCGTTGTCGTCCTTCAGGAAGTCGCCGTAGGTGCTGTCCTGGCTGTCGCCCACCGGCGTGTCGAGGCTCACCGGGTGCTTCCAGGTGCGGAGGACCTTCTCCGTGTCCTCCACGCTCATCCCGGCGACCTCGGCGAGTTCCTCCGGCGTGGCGTCGCGGCCGGTCCGCTGGCGGATCGCTTCGGCCTTGCCCTTCAGCGAGGAGATGTTCTGGAACATGTGCACCGGGATGCGGATCGTCCGGGCGTGATCCGCGACGGCCCGGGTGATCGCTTGGCGGATCCACCAGGTCGCGTAGGTGCTGAACTTATAGCCGCGGCGGAACTCGTATTTCTCCACGCCCCGCATCAGGCCGGCGTTGCCCTCCTGGATCAGATCCAGGAACGACAGCCCGCGGTTGCGGTACTTTTTGGCGATCGAAACCACCAACCGCAGGTTGCTGCGGGAGAGCCGCTGTTTGGCGGTGGTCCACTGCGTGATCCGGCGGCGAACCTCTTTGAGCCGCTTGCGGAGCTGCTCCGGACTCTCGCGGCACTCGTCGATCAGGTCGTCCAGTTCCTGGCGGAGCGCGGCGACCTCTTCCACCCGACGATCGTCGGAGGCGAACCGGGCGATGTCCGTCCGCAGGTCGTACATCCGATCGCACACGGCGGTCAGTTGGTCGATCAGCGGCATCAGGCGGTGCGTCCGCAGGCTACATTCTTCGCACAGCACGGCCAGCTTGCGGCGGCGGGCGGTCATCCGGTCGGCGGCGGCGACCCGCTGCTCGTCATTCAGCGACCCGCTGCGGAGGGCCGCGAAGTCCGCGGCGTTTAATTCCAGCAGACGGTTCATCGTCGGCAGGTTGATCGGCAACCGGCCGAGGATCTGATCCTTGCGAGTGTTCTCGGTCTCCGAGACCCGCAGCGTCCGCTCGAACGGCAGCGTGCCGGCGTGGACCCGCTCGAACATCTCCACCGCCTTGCCGAGCACCCAGTCGCTCTCCACCGCGTGCCGACGGAACCACTTGCGGCTCGCCTCGATCTGCTTGGCGAGGAAAATCTCCCGTTCCCGGCTCAGCAGCGGGATGCCGCCCATCTGCGACAGATACATCCGAATCGGATCGCGGCTGGACAGCGCCTGGGCCTCCGTCTCCGCTCCCAGTCCGCTCTTGGGCGAGGAGGATCGCGGCCGCACGCAATCGTCCGCTTCCGGCGGGGCGTGCGGGTCGTCGCAGACGTCCAGCTTCAGCGTTTGGCAGCCGGCGATCAGGCGATCGGTCTGGGTCGAATCCCCCGCCTCGTCCGGCAGGAAGGCGTCGATCTGCTCATAGGTGAGGTAGCCCTGCAACTTCGCGGAGTCCAGCAGGCTCTGGAGGTCCGGCTCGAACGGGTAGAGCGCGGCGGCGTCGAAGTGGTCCGAGTCCGCCAGCCGTGCGGCCGGCGGGGCGTTCGATCCGGGAACGCCCGGGACCGGCTGGCGGCTCGCGGCGTCGTCCTCGGCCAGTTCGGCGGCGGTCGGCTCCTGCTCGACGTCGTCCTCGTCGGCCCCTCCTTCGGAGTTGGACTCAGCGTCAACGACTTCTTCCGACGCCGCATTCGGGTCGAACAGGGAGAGTCGCGGGGAGTCCCCGGGAGTCACGCTGCCTTTGACGGGAGTCTGGGGCGAGCCGGCGCCGGTGTCGGCGACGGTATCGGCGACGGTGGCCACGGCGAGGGCGGGGGCGGCGGGGGCGGTTTGGGTCGGCATCGGTCTCTCCCGAGGGGGCGAAAGAAGGGTCGATCTGCGGCCGGCGGGGGCGGCGCAAACCGGGAGCGGGAAACCCCGAAGGCCGCGGAGCCGACGGGACGAAAGCGGGGATGAACGCGACGGGCGTTCAGAGGGGCGGCAGGCTCGCGACGCAGGCCGATGCGGGTCGGCACGCGGGGGAACTGCACTGGCCGAGCGTCGGCCGGTTCAGAAGGACACGACCCACACGGGAGCCGGTCGCGATTGACGGATCGTCAATCGATTGGGGCGTTACAGTCGACATTCCACCTCCTGTGGAAACCGGGGCGACGGGGTGCCGAGGCGAGAAGTCTCGCTGCGGCGCGACCGCTGGGGGAAGATCCGATCTCCCCGGGGTCGCGTCGCCCGGCGGACGGGCGATGGAGGGATGTTACCGAAGCAAGACCAGATCAGCACGGGAAAAGCCCCTGTTCGAGAAAAAAGATCAGGATTCTCCCCCGGGCCTTTGGCGGTAGGCCCGGGGGAGACGCATTGTCTTCGGGGGGCCACGAAATGTGAACCGGCGTACACGTCGTCATGGCCATTTCGGGCGGAATGTTTACGAATGCGACAGAATCGGCCGTCGATGCGCCCGCGGTGGTGAGGGTCTGCGGGGCGGCTACACTGCGGACCCCGCCGCACCGCGGCGGGCTGCTTCCCACGACGCCGTCCGTTCCTCTTCTTCCCGCCCCCCGATGTCCGACTCTGCCGCCCGCCCCTCCGACAGCAAGGATGTCGCAAGCAAGGACGACGGAGCCTCCGCCGTCAGCAAAGGCTTGAAGGGCATCAAGGCGGCGGACAGTTCGATCTGTCTGGTGGACGGCGCCGTCGGCAAGCTGCTGTACCGCGGGTATCACATCGACGACCTCGCGGTGAACTGCACTTTTGAGGAGGTCGCGTACCTCCTCCTCAAGGGGGAACTGCCCAACGCCGCCGAGCTGGACACCTTCGACGACCCGCTCTCCCAGGACGCCGCCCTCACGCCCGCGGTGGCGGAGTTCATCGCGAACGCTCCCACGGACGCCCCGCCGATGGCGGTGCTGCGGACGGCTGTCTCGTTGGCCGGGCTGGCCGATCCGACCGCCGACGATCTGTCCGCGGACGGCGCGTACCGCAAGTGCATCCGCCTGATCGCCAAGACGGCGACGATGACCGCTGCCATCCACCGCGCCCGGCAGGGGAAGGAGGCCGTCCAGCCCCGTCCGGACCGGCCGTTCGCGGAAAACTTCGTCCGCATGATGAAGGGGACGGATCCGACCGCGGACGAAACCAAGGCGATGGACCTGATCCTCACGCTGCACGCGGAGCACGGGTTCAACGCCAGCACGTTCGCCTGCCGGGTGGTGATCGCCACGCTGCCGGACGTGTACGGGGCCACCACCGCCGGCGTCGCGGCGCTCAAGGGCAAGCTGCACGGCGGGGCGAACACCGCGGTGCTGGAAGCGTTAGAAACGATCGGCGGCCCCGACGGCGTGGACGCCTACATCGCCGACGTGAAGGCGAAGAAAGGCAAGTTCATGGGCTTCGGCCACGCCGTCTATCAGGTGGAGGACCCGCGGGCGAAGCACCTCAAACAACTCTCCCGCCGCCTCGGCGAGGAGCAGGGGGACACGACGTACATCGACGTCAGCGAGCAGTTGGAAGCGAAGGTGACCGCCCTCATCAACAAGAACTGCAACGTCGATTTTTACAGCGCCAGCACGCTGCACTACCTCGGCATCCCCAAGGAGCTGTTCACCTGCATCTTCGCCAGCAGCCGCGTCGCCGGGTGGAGCGCCCACATTTTAGAGCAGCTGTCCGACAACAAGATCATCCGCCCCAGCGCCAACTACACCGGCGCCGCCGACCGCACGGTCGTCCCGATGGTGGAGCGAGGGTAAGGGTGTGGCGGGTTCGCCGAATGTCCGCCGGTATGTGCGTGTCGCCGAGCGGCGGCTGGCTGACGCCCGGTTCTTGCAAGAGGAAGGACGGCCCGAACATCAGACCGGGGCGGTCTACCTTGCGGGGTATGCGGTCGAGTGCGGCCTGAAAGCGTTGTTGCTGAGCAGACTGCCCGCCACCGGCCAGCCTGCAGACGTGATGACTCATCGCATCCTTGGTCTCCGCGACGACTGCCGAGCAGCCGGCGTCAACTTCCGGCCGGAGGACGACGGCCGTGACGGTCGCCTCCGGCGGCTTGCCCGGTGGGACGTCGCACTGCGGTACAATCCCGGCAACACCGACCGGAGTGAGGCCGAGGCCTTTCTCCGGGACGCCGCCGACCTGCTCGCCTTCGTCACGAGGTCCGTATGACAGTCCGCACGTCCTACGACCTGACCGTCGACGACGCGGCGGTGCGGCGAGAATTCGCCGCGGCCCTGACGCAGTTCCGCGAGATGCACCCGCTGGCCGTGGTTCAGGTGATGCCACGGCCGGGCGGCCGGGCCGGCATCTGGATTCTCGCCCCCGATCTGCCCCCGCTTCTCCCGGACCGGGATGCGGAGTTCTGGCGACTTTTTGGCGGGAATGAGTCGCTCGGCGAGCGGGCGGACGACGTGCTGCTACTCACCCCGGGGGAGGCCCGGGAGCGGGCCGCCCACCTCGCGGAGGTCGAGACGGACGGCGAGCCGGCTCCGTGCTGGAACAACGGCGACGTGGTGCGAACGACAGTCGCGGGACATCATCTGTACGCGGCAAGGCACTGGGGGGCAGAATCTCCCGACGGGCCGTGCTACGCAGCGTTCGGCATCGATTGCCCGCCGGGGTGGTACATCCCAGGAATCGGCGGGGCTCCCGTTCGGTCGGGAGGCGAGTACTTTGCCTTCGACCTGACCGAGCCGTTGCTGAACGACGCCGGCGAAGTCCGGTCCTTTCCCACCGCCGAGGCCGCCCGGGCCGCGGCGTTCGCCGAGGCCGAATGCCGCCTCGCCGCCCACGCCGCGTTGCAGTCCGCCCCGGCGGACGCCGAACGGGCGACGGATGCCGCCGCCCCCGCTCTCGCCGCCGCCTGACGCTCACGGCAGCGGGTAGCGGTCGACGCGGTCGGTCCCCTCCGCGTGCAGCCAGAGCGTGCGGCCGTCCCCGCCGATGTGCGGCGTGCGGGTGATCGGGGCGCCGCTGGGCGTGGCGTGTGGGCCGGGCGGGGCGAACGTGCGGGCCGGTCCGCCGTCGGTCGGCAGCAGGGCGACGCCCGATCCGTCTCCGACGACCGCCCAGTCGCGGCCCAGCGTGAGGCCGCCCCCCCACCCCTGGAACGCCGCGCCCTGGCCTCCCACGACCCCTCCCCCAAGCCCCCACTGTTCGCGGCTCCGACTCGGGACGACGAGCGTGCGAAGCGGCGTTCCGTCCGCGGCGTACAGGCCCACGCCCTGTGTTCCGCGGGGGCCGCTGGTGAAGATCGCCGCCCCGCCGTCCGGGCCGACGGCCAGGGCGGACGACGGCTCCAGCCAGAGGCGATTCGGTTGGCGCCGGACGGTCGCGGCGACCGTGCCGTCGGGGGCGACGATCCGCAGCTCGCCGTCCAGTGACGCGAAGGGGGCGCCCGCCTCCCACCACCCGCCGTCCGGTCGGGCGTGGGGCGCCGCGGCTCGCTTCGCATCGACCACCCCGACCCGCGTGCCGTCCGGGGCGAACCGAACGAAGCTGTCGTTCCACCGATCGCGTCCGACCAGGACGCCGCCGTCCGCGAGAACCGTCAGCGAGAACGGCCGACTGAGCTGCGGGTGCGACGTCAAATCGTCGGGCGGGACGTCGTCCGGCGCCGGGCGGAGGGTGCGGACCGGTTCGCCGGTCGGCTGGAACACGTGCACGGCCCCGCCGTACTGGTCCGCGACATAGACCCGGCCGTGCGGCCCGATCGTGACGATCTCCGCCCGCACCACGGAGCCGGGCGTCGGCGGCCGCCCGAGCACGCGGTCCGCCTCGCCGGCGCCGTTCAGGCGGGCGATGAGGTGGCCGTCGGTCGCCCACGCCCCGCCGTCGGGGCCGACGTGCAGATTCGTTACCGGGAGGGGGCGCCCGCTGGCAAAGCGGGGGGTGAAGGATCCGCCCTCCTGGACCGCCTTCCACAGCGGCCGCGTCGGGAACCACCGGTCGGCTCCACCAGCCGGTTCGGCTGGGAGGGGAGCCCCGGCATGGTCGAAGACGCGGATCTCGCCGTCTCTTGAGAGCGCCACCAATCCGCCGTCCGGTCCGGCAGTGACGTCGTCCGGCCAATCATCGATGTCGGGTTCTCCTCGGACGCGCCAGCGTTCGCGACCGTTGCGGTCGAACGTCACCACATTCAAGGGAGACGCGTCCGCCTCGGGGTCGGATGGCTCGGGGTCGTATGACCAGACGACCGCCGCGAATCCGCCGCCCGGGAGGCCCGCAATCGCACGCACGTCGCCCGTCTCGAACCCGCGAAGGCGCGTCACGTCGCCCGTCGCGGCGTTGATCCGCCAGGCGGTCGCGAGGTTCCACGGCTTCCGGGCCGTCGGCACGAACCGGCCGTCGATGATCCGACCGGCGTAACCGTTTCCGGTCCGGACCGCGATCCACGCGTCGCCGCCGGCCCAGGAAATCATCGTTGGGTGCCATGGCATCCTCGCGGCGTGCTCGGGCCGCGCGGGAGCGGGGGCGGCGTCCGAGGCGGCGTGCGGGTCGACCCGCAGGAACGTGAAGGAGTCGTCCTCCGGTTCGCCCCGCAGCAGGCCGACGCGACCGCGGTCGTCGACCTCGAACGCGACCACGTCCCGCACCGCCGGCGGCGGCGCGTTCGGGGCCGGCGGGTCGAACGCGAACCCGCCGAGGTGTTCCAAGACGATCGGTTCCGGCGGCGGCGGGGCGTCCTGAGGCTCGTACCCGCCGCCGAACCCACCTCCGAGCCCACCTCCGAACGCGCCGCCGAAGTCCGGCGGCTCCGGGGGGGTGAAGGGGCCGCGGGCCGTCTCGGTCACCGTCCAGCCGCCGTCGGGGTCGGGGGTGACGGAGAACTCGATCCGCAGCTTCCGGCTGCCCGACGCCACGGCGAAGGCCCGCGGGCGGCCCATCGGACGGATCAGACCGCGGGTCAGGTCGCCGAGCATCCAGCGATGCCATTGGCCCAACTCCGCCGCTGGCGGGGTCGGGGCGAGCGTGTCAAACCCCTGCAAAACACGCCGCCAGACGACGGCCCCGTCGGCGTTCAGCAGGGCGAACAGGGACCGGCCGCGATCCTCGGCCCCGGCGTCGGCCCCGGCGTCGGGACCGGCGTTCGTATCGGAACCCGCCGCGGGGACGCGGAGCGGGAAGTGGACCAGCGTCAACGGCGTGCCGCGGATCGGACGCAGCCCCGCCGCCTCCAGATTCCCAAGTCCCAGCGCCTCGCCGGGCTCGAAGTCCGGCCGCGGCGTGCCGTCGGAGAGGCCGCGGACCAGCCAGCGCCGCGGCTGGCTCGACGCCTGGTGGACGCGAACGTCGATCAGACGGACGAGGAACCGATCCGCCCCCGGGTGCAGGACGAGGCCCTCTGCGAGGGGGAAGGCCGCCTCGTGATGAAACGGCCCCTTGCGCGGCGTGCGATCTTCCACCACCGTGCCGTCCGCGGCGATGCGGGCGATCACCAAGTCGCCGGGGCGGTTGCGGTAACGAAACTGCTCCTCCGGGTCCGCCTCGTCCTTCGCGGGCAACCGGATTCCTAAGCCCTGCTGCCCGCCGGTGTAGCCGTAGCCGACGGCGATCCCGGCGTCCGTCACCGCGGCGTGCCAGAGGGTGAAGGGGAGCGTCTTCGCCCAGACTCTTCGTGCCTTCCCGTCCTCAATCCGGTCGAGCGTGTGCCGGCCGGGGCCGGCGCCGCGGGGGTCGGTCGGATCCACGTGCAACACGTACTCGCCGGAGGGCGAGGCGTGGGACTGCGGTTGCAGCTTCGCCGACCACATCTGAGCCGGGAGCGGGCCCGCGGCGGACAGGCAGAGCAGGCCCGCGGCGAGGACGACGAGCGGGGGGCGGGGCGACATCCGCGGGGAGCCGGTCGGGGGGCGGGCGGGGCGATCGTATCGCCTCGCCGATGCCCGCGTGTCCCAGGCCGGACGCCTGCGTCCGGCTCAGGTGCGGGGCGTCGCTTCGTCCGTCGCTGTCTTCGCGCCGCCCCACAGCCCCGCCCGCACCGCACAGAGGGCGCCGGCGAGCGTCACCGGGACCCACTGGGTGATCTGGTAGTAGACGCTGGCGCTGAACGCCGTCGCCGGGGAGACGCCGAACGGGGCGGTGCCGGCCCGGAAGCAGGCCTGCATCACGCCGAAGAACCCGGGCGTGCTGGGGACGAGCACCCCGAAGGCGATCACGCCGTTCACCACCGCCCCCGCCGCCAGCGGCAGGGCCTCGCCGAACGCGGCCAGGCAGAGCCAGATCATGCCCCCCATCAACGCCCAGTGCAGCAGGGAGAGGGCGACGATCCCCGCCAGCGCCCGACCGTTCCGTAGCGCGTCCAACCCGACGGACGCCTGTTTGAGCAACGTCGCCACGCCGGCCCGGCCCGCGCCCGACAGCCCCGGAACCCGCGCCAACGCCCGCCCCGCCAACCGCACGCAGGCGGCGGTTTGCCAGAAGAACAGGCCGCACCCGATCGCCCCCGCCGCCAATCCGGCCGCGGCGATCCAGAGGAACCAGGCGTATTTCGCCCCGGCGTCCGGCACGAACGGAACCGCGGCGGCGAACAGCGTCAGGATCGCCCCCACGTCCAGGACCCGCTCCACGACCACGGTGGACAGCACCCCCGCGGCGGGCGTCTTCCAGCGCTTCGCGGCGACGGCGACGCGGAAGAACTCCCCGGCCCGGGCCGGCAGCACGTTGTTCCCCGCAAACCCGATCAGCAGCGCCGGCAGCGCCGCGACCGCTCCGAACGGCTCCTCCGTCCCCCGCGGCAACGGCCGCAGCAACGCCGCCCACCGCACCGCCTTCGTCCAGAAGAACGCGACCAGCAGCGCCCCGATCAGCGGCAACGTGCGGTAATCCGCGGCGGCGAAGGCGGGCGGCACCTTCGCCCAGTCCACGTCCTTCACCGCGAGCCACAGGCAGACCGCGGAGACGACGACGCCCAGCAGGATCGCCCCCGCCCGCCACCGCGGCGGGGCGACCGGCGCCGGCGTGGCGTCCGGCGCCGCGTCCGGCGCCGGGGGAACGTCCGACGATCTGGCGTCCGGCGCGGGCGGGTCCGCGAGGGTCGCGGCGTTCATCCGGCGGCTCGGAAGCGGAGGCTGGGTTTCTCCGCGGTCACCTGCGTGGCGGCGGCGACGCTCTTGGTAATCGTCGCCCCGGCTCCGATCACCGCCCCGGCGCCCAGCGTCACGTCCCCGCCCAGCACGGTGGCGCTGGAGTAGATCACCACGTCCCGCTCCACCGTCGGGTGGCGCTTGGCGTTGCGCACCAGCCGGCCCTCGCCATCGCGGGGAAAGGACTTCGCCCCCAGCGTGACGCCCTGATAAATCTTGACGTTCTCCGCAATCCGGCAGGTGGCCCCGATCACCACGCCGGTGCCGTGGTCGATGAAGAACCCCGGCCCGATCCGGGCGCCGGGGTGGATGTCGATGCCGGTGGCGGCGTGGCTCCACTCCGCGATCATCCGGGGGATCAGCGGGACGCCCAGGATGTGCAGCGCGTGGGCGATCCGGTGGGCCGTCACCGCGGACAGGCCGGGGTAGCAGAAGATGACCTCGTCGTAGCTGGCCGCGGCCGGGTCGCCCTCGTAGGCGGCCTTCACGTCTTCCACCAGCAGTTCGCGCAGGGCGGGGATCTGATTGAGGAACGCCAGCGTGATGCGTTGGCCGTCCGCTTCGAAATCCGGCATTCCCCGGTGCGGGGCCTTGGTGCAGGGTTCGCTGTGCGGATCGGCTTGCAGGGCCCGCCGCATGAAGTCGTGCCGCAGGGCGCGGGCGATCTGTTCGGTGAGGCGGTCGTGCAGGCCGTCGATCAGGGCGCCGACGTGGTAGCCGACGTTGCCCATGTGCAGGCTCCGCCGACTGCGATAGCCGGGGAACAGCACGGCCCGCAGGTCCCGGGCGATCTCGCAGACCGCCTCGGTGCTGGGCAGCGGGCAGTGCCCGAGATGATGGCCGACGCCGAGGTCGTGATAGCTGGCGACGATCCGATCCGTCAGCTCCGGCAGTTCCTCCTTGAGGCGGAAATCGGCGGACATCGGGGCGACGAACCGGGCGGGGGACGAACGGGGGAAGTGTAGACCGATCCCCGGAGCGGCGGCAGGGGAACCGGTCGCGCCGTCACGACCGCTATCGGCCGCCGGACCGCTCCGGCTTCACTCCTCCCGCGCGCGGGGCGTTCCGGGGATCAGCCGGCGGAGCGTCGCCTGCCCCCAGGGGGCGACGGCGATCTCCGCGGAGAGTTCGCCGCTGTTCCGCAGCCGTTCCAACGCCAACCCCTCTCCCTCCTGCACGAAGAACGCCTCGATGCCGAACCGCGCCGAACCCCGCCAGTGGCCGGTGAGACGTCCCCGGAGGTACAGGCCGCCGGCCGGACGCTCGAAGCTCACCGCCCCGGCCCGGCGATGCACGCCGTCAGCGTCCGGCGTCAGCGTGACGTACACCGGGCGGTCCGCCCCAACACGGCGATCGTCGGCCGAGTTCTCCAGCGCTCGGGCGACGGCTTCGTTCAGTTCGTAATCAAGAATCACGTAGTCCCCGCGGAACAGATCCCGCGGGTCGACCGGGACCACCCGCAGCCGCACGGTCTGCCCGACGACCAGCGGGGCCGCCTGCACGGCGACCATCCCGATCAGCGTCAGTCCCTGTCCGATCGCCGCGACGAGCAGCACGGTCCGGCCGCGGGCGACGAGCCAACCCAAGGGGCCGTCGATCCAACCCGGCGGGGCGACCGCCGGCGCCGGGGCGTCCGGTAGTTCGTCCGATGCGGCGCGGGCGTGACTCCAGAACCGGGCGATCGCCACGAGGCCGGCGGCGCAGAGGAAGAACAGCAGGGCCGCGCCCAGCATCCCGCCGGCCTCGCCGAACAGATCGACGTACCGCAGCGCCGTCCAGAGCAGCAGATACGCCACCCCCGCCGCGAACGGCCGGCCCCGCCCCTCGCCCACGCCCAGCCGGATGAGGTAGACGGCCAGCGCGATCATCGCCCCGTTCGCCAGCAGCGCGGGGGTAGGCGGGTTGCGGCCGTGTTCGTCGCCGTGAAGCTCCAGAGGGCCAACGCCGCCAGCAACGCCCCCAAGGCAAGCGGGAACCCGTACCGCCGCCGCATCTCGTGCAGGTCGAGCCCGCGGGAGCCCCGGCGAAACGCTTCCCACCCCAGTATTCCCAGCGCCGCTGTGAAGGGGAGGGCGGTGGCGGCCAGATCGACGAGCAGGCGGGAGCCGGACGGTCCCCCGAACGCGCGGGCCAGCAGGATTTCATGCCAGAAGTCGTCGTAGCTCAACGGGATGAGAATGCCGGCGACGATCAGCCCGCCCCAGATTCGATAGGGAATCCCCAGCGGATCGCCGCGGCGGTGGGCTTCGGAAAGCATCAGCAACACCACGCCCACCCCGCCGACCGCCCAGAACGCCCCGGCCTCCGCCCCCCAGGTGATCGGCTGCAAGATCGCCCACCACGCCAGCAGCCCCGCGGAGAGCCCCACGGCGACCGGCGACCGCTTCCGGTACGCCCACGCCAGCGCCGGCAGGGCGAACAGCGGCAGGCTGTACGCTCCGTTCGGCCAGCGCCACCCGCCCCACGGCGCCCCGCTGAGGTGCATGAAACCCAACACTTCCATTCCCGCCCACAGGGCCGTCAGCGCCACGAGCAGCGTATGACACAACGCCGTGTTCAGGCAGAGGGCGAACGGCAGCACGCCCACGGCCCACCACCAGACGCCGTCGGGGTAGTGGGCGTCCAGATGGAACGCCTGCGCGACCAGCCAGATCCCCGCCCCGTACAGCAGGCACCCCAGGAAGAACGCCACTTCCGAAAGGTGCCGGGGCGGTTCCTGCCCGGTCTCGTCGGCCGCCGCGGCGGTCCGTTCCCGGGAGCGGAGGACGAAGCCGGCGGCGTGCACGCCGGCGACGGTCGCGAGCACGATCGTCAGCTTCGCCCAGCGGGGGAAGTCCTCCCAGTTGAACCCGATCAGCAGCAGGACGGCCAGACCGGTCAGCAGCGCGGCGACGCTTTGCAGGGCGAACACGAAGGTGGAGCGCTTGCGGCTGTCGACCTCCGCCCCGGTTTCGTAGCGGGCGGCGAGCCGCTCGGCCTGCTCCGGGGAGATCACCCCTTCGGCCCGCCACTCCGCCAGTTCCCCCGCGAACCAGCGGCGCTGCGGGTCGGTGATCGTCTTGCGGTTCATCAGGCTGCGGTCATCGGTCAAGCGTCCCCCCGCACCGGCGGAGCCCGCTCCGGCGTCCGCCGACCGCGCGGGCGGACTCCGGGTTTGCGATGTCGGGCCGATCACCGTGGCGGCTGCGGCCGTAAGCGTTCCCGTCGCAGGCTCCACAGGGCGAACGCGGTCCAGCCGGCGGGAATCAGCAGGACGTACCAGAGCGAGACCCCCGCCGCGTACGCGGTGCGGCCGTCGGGCGGGTCGCTGTGGGCGTCGATAAACGTGGCGACCGGCGGGGCGTCGTACCGGACGCCGTCGGCCCGGTAGAGCAGCAGGCCGGACGGGCGGCTGCCGACTCGCACTGGCGGACGGGCCGGCGTCGTCCCCCCGTTCCGGCTCGGGCGCCGGGGAGCACGACCTCCAGCCGCACGACCCGCGGGTGACCGGGAACGAAGCGGTCGGCCCGCACGCCGCCGACGGCCCACAGGTCGCCGAACTCGTTCCTGTCGCCCTCGAATGGACCGCGGCCGACCGCGAGGGCGAGGGCGCCGATCGTCCCGAACGTGACCGCACAAGGCCGCACCAGCCGCCACGTCGTCGCACGCCCGCCCGGCGGGCGAACCGCCCCCTCCATCAGCCCCCCGGAGCGGACACGCACCAGCGACCAAAGCAGCGGGATCCCCAGCAGCCAGACGATCCCGATCTCGATCCACCCTTCGCGAAACACCCGCAGCACGTCGCCGGGCTCCTCGAACCGATACCTCGGATCGCCGCCCCACTGCCGGAACCAAGCCAGACCCCATGCGGCGCTCCGCCATTCATCCACCGAAGACAGATTCAGCGCCTGCAGGGTTGGCCGGTCCCGCACGATATGCGGCGATCCTTCGAACCACACCCGAACCGTCCGCAGGTGGCGGGGGCTTAGGGAGAGCACTCCCGGCTGGCCCGCGGCGAACCGGAGCGAGAATCCGCCGAAGCGGGGCGACTTCGGCCAAGTCCGGTCTGGGGCGGTGTGATAGTCCTCATACGGAGCCGCGGACACCGCCGCCCCCAGCACGACCAGCGCCCACCCAAACGGGCCGAGACAGCGCCACACCCGCCCCGCGAGCGGGGCGAGGCGGGAGAGGGGGCCGCCGCCGGTCGTGGCAGGGTCGCTCACGCGGCCATCCCGCGGGGGCCGGACGGGTTCTCCAACTTCAGGCGGTCGCCCAGTTCGCTGCGCAGGCGGGCCAGCACGTCGGGGAGGTCGAAGCGCTTCAACACGCCGCTGGGCAGCAGGCCGACGGGCCAGTCGCTGCGGTCGTCCTCCACCAGCGCCCGCCAACTTGGCGGGAGGCCGGAGAGGGTCACGGACGCCGGCTCGCGTTCCCCTTCCAACAGCAGCGCCGCGGCGAGGGCGGCGGGGATCGAGCCCCAGCGGTCGCCGCACAGGTGCAGGGCGCCGGTGTGGTGGGCGGCGACGAAGGCGTAGGCGCTCAGCACGTCTTTCACCCGGCCGGCGAGGATCGGCTCGTCCCACATCCGGGCGTAGGCGGCGTACATGTAGCCGGAGCCGTAGGGGTGCAGCGCCTCGTTCGGCCCCACCGTGCCGGGCTCCGACGCGCCGGTTCCGCGGACGTCGCAGCCGTAGACCTGCGCCTCCGGAAACCGCCCCGGCAGCGTGCGGGCGAACGGGCTGTGCTTGTCCGGGTCGGCGTCCGCGGCTTTTCGGAACCCCTCGTCGGCGCCGCGGTGGGCGACCAGCAGCACGGCCGGCGTGTCGAGCACCGGCGGGGGGCCGTCCATCCGCTCGGCCTGCAAACGCAGGACCGGCACGGTGATGCCGGGTTCAGGCCGCAGGGCGTAGCGGGCCGCCCGCTTCGCCGGCAACCCGCCCCAGCGGCGCCAGGCGATCGCGTCGAACGGCGGGGCCTGCGTCGGGATCCCCGTATCGCCGAGGTGCAACGCCTCCCGGACCGCCGCCGCATCCGGCACGACGGCGTCGCGCTTCGGCACGCCAGCCCGCAGCAGTTCCCACACCGGCGTGGACCCCGCTTCCAGCACGGAGCCGGTCGGCGTGGCGAACAGGGTTGCGGGCTCCTCGAACACCTCCAGCGTGAACGGCGGCGGGATCGGGCGGCCGGCGGCGCGGCAGAACGCTTCCACCATCGCCCGCCGCAGCGGCGGGTCGTAGCCGTGCACGCCGGGGGCGATCGTCTGCGTGACGCGGTCCGCCGGCAGGCCGGCGGCCTGGGCGACGGACGCCAACCGGCCGAACGCCTCGCGGGCGCCGCGCACGTCGAAGAAGTCCGCCCGCTTCGACAGCACCGCGACCGTGCCTTCTCGCTTCTGCCCGGCGACACCCCCCTCGCCCAGCAGCGTGGGGACGAGGAAGCTGTGGTGGTCCATGTCCAGCGCCAGCATCCGCGGCGGGCACTGTTCGGCGTCGGCGGGCAGTTCGTTGCGGAGGTTGCGAGCCAGCGTGGTGACGTAACAACTGGGCGCCGCGGCGGTGACGCGGTCGTCCCAGGCGCTGACCAGGCAGGTCAGGGTGCCCCCGCCGCTGTTGCCGGTCACGCCGAGGAACGGGGCGATGGACACGTCGCCGGTCTCCTTCGCCCGTTGTTCCAACAGGTCGATCCCCCGCACGCCGTCCCAGGCCCGCCAACTGCCGAACCACTGGCCGGTGGGCCGCATCAGGCGGTCGAGCTGGTTGTGCTCCCCCACGGTCCCGCCGAAGTCGCTGCCGCCTTTCCCCTTCGCCGGCTCGCCGCGGGGCCATTGGAACCGCTCGCCCTGTCCGATCGGGTCGAGGATCAGCGTGGCGAACCCGGCTTTGGTCAGCTCGACGGCGAACGCCTGGTACTTCGCCTCCGCCTTGCCGACGGTCGAATGCCCGCACACGCCCAGCACGGCGGGGTGCGGACCGGGGCCGTCGGGCAGGTAGAGGTTCGCCGTGACGAGCAGTCCGGGGCGGCTCTCGTAGGTGAGCAGTTCGACCCGGTAGCCGTCCCGCTCCAGCACGCCGCTCGTGCGGGCGTTGAGCGGCGTGCGCGGCGGCTGCGGTCCGAAACACTCCGCGAGCCGCGCCCGCACGTCGACGGCGTGGGCCGCGGCGGCGGCGGCCGGATCGGCGGCCGATCGGACGGCCTCCAATTCGTCCCGCACGCGGCCGGCGTGGGCGGAAAGCTTCGCCTCGTAATACCGCTGCAACATCCGCGGGTACGCCGGCCCCAGCGGCTCGGCCGCCTTGGCCCCGGCGGGCCGTGCGACCGCGAGCAGCGACGCGGCGGCCGCCCCGGCGGCGGCGTGCTGGAAGGTGCGACGGGTGAGGCGGGCGGGCATCGGGGCGACCTTCCGGGGAGCGGCGGGGGGCCGGCGGTGAGCCGCCGGGGGGCGTCGCCCGTTATTCTGATCGTCCGCCCCGCCCGCGTGCACGTCTCCCCGTCACCTCCCCCCGTCGCCTCCGGTTCGCCCCGTCATGCCCGCCGTCGCCGAACCGCCCCCCGACGGCGCCGCCGCGCGGGCCGACCTGGACCGCGAGTGGGCCGCGACCCGCGAATCGCTGATGGTCCGCGGGAAGGGCGGCGCCCCGGCCGAACCCAGCGTGCTGCGGGCGGCGCTGGCGGCGTTGGTGGGCGTGGGCGGAGGCGTGTTCGCCTGGTTCACCGCGGCGAACAGCGGCCTACCGACGGCGATGAAGTGGGGCCTGCCGCTGGCGTTCGCCGGCGTCGGCCTGTGGACCGCCGCGGCGACCCTCGCCGCCGCCCGCCGCTGGACCCGCGCCGAAGCCGATTACCGTCGTCGCCGGGCCGCACTCGAACAGGCCGCCCCCGATGCCTGACGCCCCCGCCCCCGCCGCGACCTCCCTGCTGTGCGACCGCTGCGGCGCCCCTTTGGCGGTGGGGCCGCGGGCGCGGTACGTCACCTGCGCGCACTGCGGCGCCCGGCTGGGCGTGCGCCGGTCGGACTCCGCGGCCTGGACTGAAACCCCCCGGGCGGTCACTGCGGCGATGGAGCGGGTGCGTTTCACGTTGGTCTCGCTCGTCGGGCGTTCGCGGGCGGAGGAACCGGATCTAGACCGGATCCTCTTGGAAGCGGAGTGGGCGGTCGCGCGTTTCTGGTGGGGGCGTTGGACCCGGCGGGGGGCGGCAGTCGCGCCGACCGTCACGGACGCGACCCGCGAGGCGTTCGGGTGGCTGGTCGCCGGGCCGCTCGCGGCAATCGTCTGGCTGGTCGTGGTTTGGCCGCTCGGCGGGTGGGACGGGTGCGCGACGCCGGTCGTCGCGGTTCTGCTGATCGCGGCCGCCGCCTGCCGGGCGTGCTGGGGCCTGCGGTTTGCGGAGCATCGGGCGCAGAGCTATGCCGCCGCGGAACGGACCTACGAACGTCGCCGCGCGGAACTGGAACAGGGAACGACCGATGCCTGACGCCCCCGCCCCCGCCGCGACCTCCCTGCTGTGCGACCGCTGCGGCGCCCCTTTGGCGGTGGGGCCGCGGGCGCGGTACGTCACCTGCGCGCACTGCGGCGCCCGGCTGGGGGTGCACCGCACGGACAGCGCCGCCTGGACCGAGACGCTGGAAGAAGTCGCCGCCGCGACCGGGCGGATCGAAGCGAAGCTCGACGCCCTCGCCGTGGGGCCGCGGTTGAAAGCGTTGGAGCGGGAGTGGACCGACACCCGGCGTCAACTCAGCCGCCGCACCGGCCGCGGGCGGTGGGAGCCGCCCACCCGGAAAGCCGCCGAGGACGAGGCCCGCGGATGGCGGATTTTGGGCGTGATTATGGGCCTCGCGATCGCCTTGGGAACGGGACTGGCCGGTCCGACGGTGGGGGAGGCGGTGATTGGATTGACCGGCGCGGTCGTCGCGGGCGGGACGATGTGCCTGGTCGCGGCGGCGGTCCGCCGGGACGGCGCCCGGCGGGTCGCCCAATATGCGGCGGCCGAGCGGGACTACCTGCGGCGGTGGTCCGCACTCACCGGGGAACCGCCTCCGCCGGGCGACGCCGCCGACTGACCGGGCGGGCCGAGCCGATCTGCCGACGCCGCCTCTTCCGTCCGCCGGCCGCGCACGTTAGCGTGAACCGAACCCATCGGCCGCGGCTTGTCGGTTCGTCGTTCCCAAGGACGCCGACCGGCCGTGCGGTGGGTTCATACCGGGCGGTTCCGCCCGACGAGCGATCCGCTCATCCGGCTCCGTGACGTATGCCCTTTCCGGGCCGTGTCGCAGGCCGGCCCGTCCCACCCGTGCCCGCCGCCGTGTCGTTCAGACCGGGCGGGAGGAGGTCGTGATGCCCTTTCCCAACACCGCCGCCCGCTTCGTTCGCACCGTCCGCACGCGGTCGCCCAAGGCCGGCTCGACCGGGCAGGCCGCCGCCCGCGGCCTGACCGCCGGCGACGTGATGACGACCCGATTGGTCACGCTCGCCCCCGACATGCCGGTGCAGGCGGCGATCGGGACGCTGCTCAAACACCGCATCTCCGGCGCCCCGGTGGTCGGCCCAGGGCGGACGTTCCTGGGGGTGTTCAGCGAGAAGATCTGTATGCGGGTGCTGCTGGACGCCGCCGCGGAGCAGGTTCCCTGCGGGACGGTGGAGTGCTACGCCGACCCCGACGCCCAGACCGTGGCGGAGGACGCGGACCTGCTGACGATGGTCCACCTGTTCAACGAGGGCCGCTTCCGCCGACTGCCGGTGTTGCGTTACGACGCGACGTCGGACGCCGGCGAGGTGGTCGGTCAGGTGAGCCGCCGGGACGTGCTGCGGGCGGCGTACGAGATGGGCGCCTTCAAGCCGGAGCGGGAAGCCCCCCGCCCGCTGTACCTGTCCGGCGTCCGGGCGGCCGGCGATGCGGTGCCTGTTTGACAGCCGGATCGACCGCTGTCACGCTCTCCTCTCGACTTGGAAAGAATCTGTGATGCGCTCTCACCGACGAATACCCCACGGGCGGCGATTCGCCCCCGTAGCTCAGTGGTGAGAGCGCGGTTCTTATAAAACCGGGGTCGGCGGTTCGAGTCCGCCCGGGGGCATGGCGATTCGCCCGGCGCGACTTCTCACATCCCGATTGGAAGTCCGCCCATGTTCGCCCCGCTGTTGTGCGTCGCCCTGACGTTCGCCCCGCCGACGGTGGAGCGGGGACGGGTGTTCGAAGTGGAACAGATGATCTCCGGGAATGTGGCGGACCTGAACCCGCTGCGCCTCGGTTTGGCGGTGCGGTTCCGCGGGCCGGACGGTGGGGCGGCGACGGTCGACCTGTTCCCCGTCGGGCCGGGGCTCGATCCGTTCGGCCAGCCGACGGTCCGGTTGCTCGCCCGGTTCGCCCCGGACGCGGTCGGCACGTGGACCTATGAGGTCGTCGCCCCGGCCGGCGGGCCGCGGGTGCAGGGCGGGCCGGCGACCTTCGAATGCGTTCCCTCCAATTGCCCAGGCCCACCGCGGCTGGCGCCCGGCGCCCGCCACTTCACCCGCACCCGGTTCGGCGCCCAGGACGGTACGAACGGCGGCGGGAACGGCGGCGCCGGCCGGTCGCGGCCCTGGTTCTACCTTGCCGACACCGCTTGGAACGGCGTGCTCAAAGCGGAGCCCGGTGATTGGGATCGCTATCTCAGACGCGCGCAAAGCCCAGGGGTTCACCGCGATTCAGTTCGTCGGAACGCAGTGGCGCGGCGGGAACGAGACGCTCCCCGCCAAGCCCTTCCGCGTGGAGGACGGCCGGGTCGTCGGCATGAACCACGACGTGCTGCGGGCGATGGATGCGAAGGTCGCCGCGATCGCGGCGCGTGGGCTGGCGCCGGCGCCCGTGCTGCTGTGGACCCTCGGGCCGGACGATCCCGGCAACGCCTGGACGGCGGAGGACGCGATCCTCGTCGCCCGTCACCTGAAGGCCCGCTGGGGGGCGTACGGCTGCGTCTGGCTGCTGGGCGGGGACGGGAAGTACCCGGACGTCGACCGCTGGCGGCAGATCGGCCGCGGCGTGTTCCCGGCGGGGGAGAGCGACGGCGGCGGCGTCGGTCGCGGACCGGTCACGCTGCACATGGCCGGGCGGAACTGGGCATTCGCCCCGTTCGCAGAGGAGCCGTGGTTCGATTTCGTCGGCTTTCAGAGCGGTCACGGCGCCGCCGACGACGACTTGAAGTGGCTCACCCGGCGCCGGGCCGCCGCCGAGTGGCCCGATCTGCCGATGCCGCTGGTGAACCTCGAACCGAACTACGAGGCGATCCCCGCCTACAAAACCGGCGAACTGCACGACGCCGCCCATGTCCGCCGGGCGGCGTGGTGGAGCCTGCTGATCGCCCCGCCGGCGGGCGTCGCCTACGGCCACCACGCCGGCTGGGTCTGGAACGAGCAGACCGGCCCGATCGAGGGCCACGGCGATCGCCCCGCCGGCCCGTGGACGGACGCCGTCGACGCCGAGGGCGCCGCGGACATGGGCCGCCTGCGACGATTCTTCGAGTCCGCCCCCTGGACCGACCTGCGACCGGCGCCGGGCCTCGTCGCGAACCAAAGCGACGACCCCGCCGCCTTCGTCGCCGCCGCCCGCACGCCAGACGGGGCGCGGACGGTGTTCTGCACGCCCGTCGGCGGCCCGGTGGTTCTCTCGGACGCGAGCCTGACCCGGTCCGGACTCTGGACGCGGTTCGACCCCCGCACCGGGGAACGCCTGCCGTTGCCGTTCGACGAAGCCGGCGTGCTCCAGACGCCGGTCGGTCACGATTGGGTCATCGAACGTCGGGCGGACTGAACCGTTCGCGGCGGCCGTCGTATCCCCCGCGGGCGTACACTGCCCCGCCGCTCTCCCCCGCACCGGACCGATCGCCGATGAAAGCCGTTCTCCCCTGGTTCGTCGGGCTGTGCGCGATCGGCCTGGTGGCCGGGGCGGCGTGGTACGGCGTCGCCTATCTCCCCCCGCCGCCGGCTCCGGCGGCGCAGCGGGCCGCCGCCCCGGACCCGTTCGCCCCGCCGCCGCGCATCCCCCTCAAACCGGATCACGACTACGTGGTGCTGATCCGGGCGGTGGAGGTCGACGCCAAAGGCCCCGGCGGCAAGACGTGGGAACGCGGCTTCGAGGACGGCCCGGACCTCGCCTACGATCTGACCTGGCGGGGCAACGTGATCTTCACCTCCTCCGTCGCGGAGGACACGCTGATCGGCCGGTGGGAGGCGCTGAACGTGGACGTGTGGGACTCCGTGCAGAACGGCGGGAACGTCGATCTCGGCCAGGCCCTCAACAACGGCGCCGTGATCCGCACCCCGTCCGCCCCCACGCCGACGGCTCGCCGTCGCCGATGCGCCGCCGGTCTCGGACGTCTCCGGCGGGCTGCTCAAGGTGCGGGTCTGGGACAGCGACATCTTCGACAACGACGAGGCCGGCTCCGTCACGCTGCTGATGAGCGACCTGATCGAAGGCGACAGCGAACTGCGGTTTGACGGCGGCGACGCCGGCGCCGTCCGCCGCCTGAGCGTCCGCGTCACCGACCGCGAGGTGCCGGTCCGCAATCTGATCGAGATGCTCCGGGCGCCGTAGCGGCCCGGCAGAGTCCGTTTGCCGGCGTGAATCCGTCGCGGGGGATCCCCCGCGGGGCGATCCCGGCGGAGCGGTCGGCGCTCTCACCCGATGGGGCGGGCCGCGGCGTGTGCACACTTCAACAATGGTTCGCCGCCGCCCGCTCGTCCGGAAACAAACGCTCGCTCCGCCGCGGGTGCGGAGCGAACCGCCGCCGCGGTTGTTCCTTGAACCGCCCGCCCCCGGGCTGCGAGCCTGCGTGACGGTTCCGACGAAGGACGAGGCGGAGGGGATCGGCGACCTCCTCAACGCGCTCGCCCGGCAAACGATCGGCGGGTTTGAAGTGCTGATGCTCGCCAATAATTGCGTCGACGACACCGCCGCGGCGGGCCGTTGGCACGCGCGGCGTCTCGGCCTGCCGGTGCGGGTCGCGGAGATCACGCTGCCCGCCCCCCATGACCACGTCGGTACGGCCCGGCGTCGTCTGGCCGGAGAGGCCGTCCGCCGCCTGCCGCCGGGCGGGGCCGTGCTGACCACCGATGCCGACACCCGCCCGACCCCGGACTGGATCGAACGCACCCTCGCCGCGATCCGCTCCCCCACCAACCCGACCGGCGCCGACTGCGTCTGCGGACGGATCAAAACGGACCCCGCCGATCCCGCCGACGACGACGGCCGGCGGGCCGCGGCGTGGCACACGTTGCGGATCCGCCACCGCCGGCTGGCCGATCGGCTGGCGGCGCTGCTCGACCCGGACCCGCACGACCCGTGGCCGCGGCACCACGACGAAGCGGGGGCGAGCCTCGCGGTCACCGCCGCCGCGCTCGTCGCCTGCGGCGGGGCGCCGGCGGCGCCGTGCTCGGAAGACGTGGCCCTCGTCGCCGCGGTGCGGCGGGTCGGCGGGACCGTGCGGCACGACCCGCGGGTGAGCGTCCGCACCAGCCGGCGCCGCGACGGCCGCTGTCCGGGCGGTCTGGCCGACCTGCTCTCCCGCCTCGCCGCCGGCGACGTTCCAACGGACTTCCTCGTCGAAGACCCCCGCCGCCTCGCCCGCCGGTTGGCGGCCCGGGGCCGATTGCGGCGGCTGTGGAGCAGTTCACATCACTCGCTCCCCGTCTGGGCGCAGGCGGCCCGCGGCGGTCCATTGGCGGGCGCCGATCTCGCCGCCCGACACGCCGCGGGGGAGCCGTTCGGCGCCGTCGTCGCGGACTTCGCGGAGGCCGCGGGCGAACCGGCCGTCCCGCTGCACACCGCGGTCCGATGGCTCGCGCAGCGGGTGACGAACGGCTACGGCGAGGCGAGTCGTTCCAGAACGTCGATCCGATAGAACGGCTCCCGCACGCCGCCGATGCGGCGCCAGCCGGGCTCGGCGAGGAACGCTTCGTGCACCGCGTCGCCGGTGCGGGGATAGTCCGGCACGAACACTGTCCAGTGCACCAACGCCAAGTGTCCGCCGGGCGTGAGGCTCTCCCGCATCAGCGCCCGGGCGGCGGCGAAATCGGCGTCGGACCAGTAATAGCAGACTTCCGAGGCGACGATCAAATCGAACCCAGCTCCCCCGGGCGGTGCCGGCCAGTCGCCCGGCAGCACGGCGACCTCCGCCGTCACATTCGCCTGATCCCGGCAGCGTTCGCGGGTCCGGTCGACCGCGGTCGCGGCGGCGTCCACGGCCAACAGCGAGTCGCAGCGGGCGGCGAGTCGGGCCGTCAGCACGCCGACGGAGCACCCCAGTTCCAACGCCCGCCGGTATCGCTCCCGGGGCAGCGCGTCGAGCGTCGCGGCGTACTTCGCCGCTTCGTACGCACTGCCGGCGAAGTCCCAGGGGTCCGCGGCGGCGGCGTACTTGGCGGCGAAATAATCCGTCGGCACCGTGGCGGCGGGACGCCCGTCGGGGGGAAGCAGCAGGACCTCAAACGGCCGATCGCACGCCGCCCGCCACGACTCCGGGAGGGTGAAGCCGGTCGGGCTGTCGACGATCACCGACGGGTCGATCTGCGAAGCGTGCGCCTCGATCGCCCGTCGCTTGCGCTCCCGCTGGGCGGTCACGTCGATCCGCACGCACTCCACTTCCCCCCCGCCCGGCACGTCCGTCGGACTGCGCACCTGCCAGAGGTGCACGGCGTATTCGACGATCCTCGCCCCGCCCCCGACCGCGGCGCACAGGTCGAACGCCGCCCGGTGATCGCCGTGCGGCTCGCGGCGCCACGGGGTCAGCAGGGTGTGCGGCGGGTCGAACGGCAGGTCGTGGATCGCTGCGTTCAAGGCGTCCGCAGCCTCTTGGAACCGCCCGTCGCCCGCCCGGGGAACGGCGCCGTCCGGCAGGCCGAGAAACCGCACGGCGTCCGCCGCGACGCCCAACTCGCCGCACGCCGCGATCGCCTCCCGCCGCCGCAGTTTCCTCAGCGCCTCCGGCGGGTGCGATCGGGAGCCCGGGTGCGACGCCTCCCCGTCCGTCAGGAACACCACGCCGACCGGCAACCCCGCGTCCCGCAGCGCCGCGATCGTCCCGCCCACGCCCAACGATTCGTCGTCCGGGTGCGGGGCGATCGCGACGGTTCGCCCCAACTGCCGCACCCAAGTCGCCGGCTCTGCCGGCAGGTTCTCCGGCCGTTCCAGCGGCGTCCCGCGGAGCAGCCGGTTGAGGCAGGGGGCGGCCCCGTCGTCGGTCGAACCGGGGTCGAACAACTCGTGGGCGAACAGCCCACGCGAACCGTCGAGCGTGAACCGGCCGAGGCCGTCGACGCTGGTGTCCAGCGCCGGCTGGCGGAGGTAGATCGTCAGGTCGCGGAGCCAGCGTTCCAACGGGTGCGGGGCGACCATCGATCGCAGCCCCAAACACTGCGAGGCCAGCCGGATCGTCTCGTGGGCGACCTCTTCAATCTCCGTGCGAGCCGCCCGGGTGAGGGCGACGAGGCGGTCGCTGTGCTCCGGCCGATCCAACCAAGCGGCGATGCGGTCGCCCAGCCCGTCGAGCCAGAACCGGCCGCGCGTGACCAGCCGGGTCATCGTGGCGACGCGGGTGCGTTGACCGGGGTGATCGGTGCGTTTGGCCCGCCACAGTTCGGCCCGGACCAGTTCGAGCAGCCGTTCGCAGGCGCCGGTTTGCACCGCGAGGAACCGGGCGGCCCCGGCGGTCAGCCAGGGTTCGCGGAGGTAGTCGCCGGGGGCGCCGATCAGGTCGCCCGCGGCGATCGTCGCACCGGGCTCAAAGCGGACGGAATAGGTGCCCGTGCCCCGCACGCCCAGCGGGTCCCAGCCGGCGGGGTCGACGGTGCGGGGCGTGTCGTGCATGGGGACCGCGGCCATCTGCCAGCCGCCGGGTCGGTCGCCGGTGGGGAGGAGCGTGCCGCAGATCACCGGGCGGGCGATGCGGGCGGCGCCGGAGCAGAAGATCTTGCCGCCCTCAAGCACGACGCGTGGCGACGACGAGTCGTCGGCTTGGGGGGCGGGGGGCGGGATCAGGGTGAGGGCGTGGCCGGGGCGTTCGGTGTTCCAGATCGCGGAGATCGCCCCGCCGCGGATCGCCTCGGCGAAGCGGTCTTTCAACGGCTCCGAGCCGAACGTCTCGACCAACTGCACGCCGTTGGCGTGTCCTTCATACAGCCGGGCGAGGGTGAGGTCGGCCCGGCCGAGGTGCCGGCAGACCGTCAGCATCTCCGCCCAGCGATTCGCGGCGACGCCCAGGTGCGAGCCGCCGCGGCTCGGCGCCAGCGGGGCCGTTGTGAGGCCGAGGCGGTGCAACTCCGCCAGCGCCGCGTCCGGAAAGGACCACTCCTTCGGCGGCGGCCCGGCGACGGCCCGATCGGCAAAGGTTTTCGCGGCGGTCGCGGCGGTTGCGGCGGGTGCGGCGGTTGCGGCGGGCGGCGGGAGCGTCGTCACGCGGCGGCGGCGGGCGCGGGGGCGTCGGCGGTCTCCGGTTCCTCCCCTTCCAGCCCGCCGTACTCCACGTCGGCCAGTTCGGCGACGCGTCGCATGATCCGTTCGGTCGCCTCGGCCAGCACCTCCGGCGACTTCTTCTTGCCCCGCAGATCGGCCAGGTCGATCGGCGCCCCGTAGTGGATCTCCGCCCGGGTCGGCCTCAGCAGGCTGGTGTAGATGTTCCCCCCCCGCGGGGCGTTTCGCAGGCCCACCGGGTACACGGGGGCGTCCGTGGCGAGGGCGAGGAACGCGGCGCCCGGCGTGCTGGGCCGCAGGCGATCCGGGTTGTGATTGATGCCGCCCTCGGGGAACAGCCCGACCATCCCGCCGTCCTTCAGGCGCTTCAACGCGACCTTCACCGCTTTCATGTCACGTCCGCTGCGGGCGACGGGGATGGTGTCCAGGGCGTCGTAGAACCACTGCAATTTCGGCACGTCGTACAGTTCCCGAGCCATCAGGAAGGCGATCGGGCGGATCTGTTCCGGGGCGTCCGCGTGGCGGCTCCACAGCAGCATCGGATCGCCGGGGCTGCGGTGATTGGCGACGACGAGCGCCGCGGTGGGCGACGCTTCATCCCCCTCGCCCGGTCGCGACGGTCCCTTGGGGAACGGGCAGGGCCTGTTCCGCGTCGCCCGCCACAGGCCGCCGGTCAGCGGGATCGCCATCACGTACAGGAGCCAGACGAGCCGCCCGTGCGGACAACGGCCGGCCCGGCTCCACAGGGCAACCGCCGACCCGATCGCGAACAGGCCGCCGATCGCCACGGCGATGCCGATCGGCGAGGGGGAATCGGGCACGGGTTCGGACGGGGCGTGGGAACGGCGAACGACGAACGGGTTGTAGCGTCGGCGGCGCCTGCGCTCCATGGGTCGCAGGGGGCCGGGGGGCGGCGGAGCAGGGGGCCGGGGCAGCAAACCGGTCGGGCGGGTTGGGGCGGGAGCCGGTTTCGCGGATCATCGCCCGGGTGTTCCGCCGCCTCGCCTCGCATTTGACCGACGAATTCGCCGGGCTGGGGCTGTTGTACGGCGTGATGCGGTACCGTCACCGCCCGCCGCGGCGGGGGCCGGCGTCGGGCGCGGGGGCGGCGGATCTGTTCTCCGGCGATCCGGCGGCGGTTTTCGGGCCGCTCCCCGCGGCGCCGGATCTGGCGGCCGGCGCCGTGACCGCGCCCGCCGCGGAGGCGGCGCGGGTCCACGGGTGCGGGGAGGTGATCGATTTCGCCTTCCCCTCCCCGGACGTCACCGGCGGACCGCGGACGCCCCAGTTCCGCGTCAACGATGTAGTCCGCGGTCGGATCTGGCGGGCGGCCGACGTGCACGGTCCCCGCCGGTGCGTGCTGGCGCTGGACGGCATCATGCAGGCGGGGTTCGGGAACCTGCGATCCTTCGCCCGGGCGACCTGCCCCGCGGGCGTGGATCTTGCGACGATCGACCTCCCGTTCAACAACCGCCGCACGCCGGCGGGGTTCCGCCCCGGTCAGTTGATCCTCGGCGGCGATCTCGCCCACGTCCTCAGCGTGCTGCGGCAAGCGGCCCGGGACACCGCCGCGGCGGTCCGCGGGCTGACCGCCGGCGGCGGTCCCCCCGGCGAGTACCCCGGCGGGGTCGCGTTGGCGGGGATCAGCTTCGGCGGGTGGGCCGCGTTGCAAACGGCGGCGCTGCTGGGCTCCGTCTGGAAGGAGGAACTGAACGACGAACTGACCGACGGACGGGCCGCCGGCCCGCGGTGGGTGTGCGGGGTCTGCCCGGCGGCGGATCTGCTGTCCGCGCTGACCGACGGCGGGGCGATCGTGCGCGCCGCCCGTCGGAACCTGCGGCTCGGCCCCGCGGACTTCGCCCGGCTCGGCCCGGTGGCGGCGTCGGTTCGCCCGGCGACGTTCCCGCGGCCGGTCCCGATGGACGGGGGGCCGACCTCCCGCGTGATGCTGCACGCCGCCCGGTATGACCGGTTCGTGCCGAACGCCGCGGTCGAACGCCTGGCCGCGGCGTGGGGCGGCGATCTGACGTGGCACGCCACCGGTCATATGGGCCTCGCCACCGCCCCGGCCCGGCTGACGACGGTCGCGGAACGATGGGCCGACGAATCGCTGTGGGTCTGAACCACGGCCGCGAGGCCGGATCGCTTCGGGATGAGCCAAGTCGGCCGGCGCCGCTTTCGGGACCGGCCGAACCGGAGCGACGAGCGGGCGGATCGGCGGGTTCGGGGGCGAAGGATCGCGGCGCCGCGGTCGGACGCGGCGGAGTCTGTCGGCACGAACCCGCTCCCACCGTCCCGTTCCCCACGGCCCCGTCGCCCGATGCCCGCCCGCCCGCCCCACGCCGCCCCCCCGTTCGGCCCCGGCTGCTCGGTTCCCCCTGAGTCGGCGCCGCTGTCCAACGGCGTGCCGTGGATCGCGGTGGACGAGGTGATGAGCCCGCCGGGGGCGACGCTGTCGGCGGGGGCGACGGTTTGGACGGCGATCGAAGTCCTGCTGCGGGAGGACGTGGATCGCGTGTGGCTGACGGCGCCGGACGGCCGGTTGGCCGGGGAGGTGACGAACGCGGCGCTGCTGCGGGCGGAGATCCGCGGGGTGCCGGGCGAACGGCCGGTGGCGGCGGTGTCCGACCCGGTCGCCCCGCTGGACGCCTCCTCCGACGCCGCCGCCGCCGTCGTGCGACTGGGCCGCGGCGTCGAAGCCCGCGTACCGGTCACCCGGGGCGGGGCGCTGGTGGGCGAACTGACCCGCAACGACGTGCTGAGCCTCGTGCACGGCGTCCGCCGCGTCGCGGGCGTGGCGGGCGTTCCGACGCCGGCTGCGGAGACCGCGGAACACGCCGCCGGCCCGGCCGCCCCGCGGTTCCTGTCCCGCCGGGCGGGGGTGCGGGGGGATCAGCCACGCCGCTGAAGTTGCAGGCGAACGCGTTCGGCGTGTTCGCCTTCCAACAGCGGGACAAGGTTCGGGCACTGCCAGAACGGAGCCCAATCCGGACCGCCGGCGTCAAGCATCCAGTTCAACCCCTCTGCAAACGCCGCGGCGTCCTTTTCCTCTCGAAGCAAGACCCGTATCGCTGAGTAGTTCATGTCTAGGACATAGAGCAGCGAATCTGAGGCTTCCAGCGTCATGTCTCGGGCGAACTCCAACGCGACCGGGTACAGATAGAACAGCAGGCTGTCCGGCTCCTCGCACATGAATGAAAAGACGGACGGATAATAATCGAGGTCCTCCCGCAACACATGCCACGGCATGTTGTGACCGATCGGGCGCTGGGCGTACTCGCCGTCGTTGAGACCATAACAGTCAAGCAGTTCCGCTTGCCGCAGATTGATCTTCGGCGGACCGAACTTCTTAGACAGCGCCAGCACCGCGGGGTGCGGCGGGTGCTCCGGGCGGGTCGCTTGGACGGAATCGGCGCTGCGGCGGCGCTGTCGCTCCTTGCGGCGGGACATGGGCGAGTCGTGTCGAGGGCGAGGGTTCAGATCACGCCGGACCCGCGGCGGGGGCGGTCGGTTCGTCCGGCGATCCGTCCCTTCGCCATAGCCCCCGCACCGGGTGGCTGAAGGCGAACCAGAAGGCGATCAGCGGGATCGCGAACTCCTGGAACACCGCCACCGTCACCGCCCCGAACAGCAGTTTCACGAAGAACCACGGGCTCTTCCGGCCGCCGGCGAGCTGGTTCACGAGGTGCGGATACCGCACGCCGGAGACCATCAATCCCGCCGCCGCGAGCGTGACGACGGGCAGCCCCAGTTTGATCGCCACCAGCACGCCGCCCGCCACGTCGTCGCTCCAGGAGAACCGACCGCGCTGCCCCAGCAGGATGTCGTTGAGGCCGCGGATCGCCAGCGGGACGCCCGCCACCACCGCCGCCGCCGCCGGGCTGGGCAGTCCGCGGAACACGCTGTGGTCGTCGTCGTCGTCGGTCTCCACGTTGAACCGGGCCAGTCGCAGGATCGCGCACAGCACGAACAGCACCGCGACCCCCCAGAGGATGCGTCCCGGCCATTCAAACCACAGTTCGCCCTGTCCGGCGAAGGTGTGATTGGCGAGTTGCAGCATCAAAAACGCCGGGGCGACGCCGAACGACAGGGCGTCGCACAGGCTGTCGAGCTGGGCGCCCAGCTCGCTGCTCTGGCCGAGCAACCGAGCCGCCGACCCGTCGAACGCGTCAAAGACCATCGCGGCGAAGATCAGCAGGGCGCTGACGAACAGGTGCCCGCCCGCCGCTTCGTCCGGGGAGACCGCCCCTAATTCCACCGCCTGCACCTTGGCGGCGATGGTGATGGCCGCGAACCCGCACGCCGCGTTCGCCAGGGTCAGCAGCGTCGGCACCACCGCGATCAGCCGGGGCCGCCGCCGCTTTCGCGATGGTGGATCGGCCGAGTCCGTATCGGGCGGGGCCGGGGGCGGGGGGGCGTCGTTCATCGGTCGACCGCCGGGGTCGGGACGTCGTCGGCCACCGCCGCGGAACCTGTCGCCGCGGAACCTGTCGCCGCGGAACCTGTCGCCGCGGAACCTGTCGCCGCCGTCGCCGCGGGGAGCGAGGCGAACGTCGCGGTCGCTTCGCCCGGCAGCGTCTCGTCGAGCACGTAGGCGGCCAGCACCGTCTTGCCGCCCAGCACCTTCTGGCCGATCTTCACCCGCACCATCAATCCGGGTTCGTCCGGCATCAGCAGTTCGGTGCGACTGCCCAATTTGATCATGCCGATCTTCGCCCCCCGCGGCTTCTCGTCGCCGGGTTTTAAGATGCAGACGATGCGGCGGGCGACCGCCCCGGCGATGGCGTGAATCACCATTCGCCGCCCCTTCCCGTTCACAAAGCCGTCGGCGGGGTCGGTGGTTTCGAAGCGGATGTGGGCCTGCTCGTTCTCCGTGACGCTGTTGGGATCGCGGGCGTCCAGATATTTGCCCGGGTGATAATCGATGCCGATCACCCGCCCGGCCTGCGGCCAGCGGTTGATATGGACGTTGAAGATGCTCAGGAAGATGCCGATCCGCACCGCCGGACCGTCCACGAAGGGGTGGAAGTCCAGCTTCGCCACCTCCGCGATCGTGCCGTCCGCGGGACTGACGACGGCGCCGGATTCGTCCGGAATCGTGCGCGGCGGGTCGCGGAAGAACCACACGCACAGCGCTCCCGGCACCAAACTGACCACGCCGAACCAGAACCAGATGCTGTCCCACGTCGCGCCGCCGTCCCAGTACTCCGACAGGTCGAACCCCTCCCGCCAAGGATAGATGCAGGCCCACAGCGCCAGCGGGCCGAACCACATCAGGCTGAACACGATCAGTTCCGCGAGTCCCCAGCGGGCGAAGCCGAGGTGATCCCGCCAAGTGAACGGGTCGTCGTCGGCGTCCCAGCGCCAGCCGCCGGGCTGGTTCTCGTAGAACTTGGCGTCCCGCGGATCGAGGACCGGGTGCGGGGCCGGATTCCGCTCCCCCTGCCGACAGGCTTCCATCCGCCGCAGATAGCCGCGGCGGAACGTGCGGAGATACGCCCGCCGCACGCATCCCCAGGCCAGTTCCAGGCTCATCACCCGTCCGCCGCCGGGCTGGATGTTCACGAACTCCGGCGGCAACGATTCCAACTCGCCGTCGGCGCCGTTTCCTCCGGCGCCCTGTCCTTCGGTAAGGGACGCGACGGGGGCGCCCGGACGGGAATGGCCGGCGGCGGAGGCCGGTTGGGGGACGGGGTCGGGGAGCGGCAAGCGGCGGCGGCGGCTGGGGGCGGGCGAACCCGCAACGCACCCGGAGCGAACCCGTGGGTGAACCTGGGGGCGAACGCGGGGGCGAACGCGGGGGCGTGCGGGCCGACGATCCTACCGCCCCCCGGCCGCGGTCCGCACGCCCCGCGGGGGGCGATCTGGGCGGTCTCTCCCAAGCGGGCCGCGAAGCTGGTAAAACCCCCGGCCACCGATCCTCACGCTTCCCCCCGACGGCCGACTTCCGGCCCAACCGAGCCGCCCCGACATGTCCCTCGCCATCACCAGCGTCCACGGCCGCCAAGTCCTTGATTCCCGCGGCAACCCCACGGTCGAGGTCGACGTTCGATTGGAAGACGGCACGATGGGCCGGGCGATCGTGCCCAGCGGCGCCAGCACCGGCGCCCACGAGGCGGTCGAACTCCGCGACGGCGACGCCGACGAGTGGGTCGGCAAAGGCGTCTCCAAGGCCGTCCGCAACGTCAACGAGGTGCTGGCGGACGCGCTGATCGATCTGGACGCCGTCGATCAGGCCGGCGTCGATCACGCGATGTTGGAATTGGACGGCACGGACAACAAGTCGAAACTTGGCGCCAACGCGATTCTCGCCTGTAGCCTGGCGGTCGCCCACGCCGCGGCAAAGGCGAGCTACCTGCCGCTGTACCGCTACCTCGGCGGCGTCGGCGCCGTCACGCTGCCGGCCCCGATGATGAACATCATCAACGGCGGGGAGCACGCCTCCAACGGCATCGACATCCAGGAGTTCATGGTGATGCCGCTGGGGTTCGATACCTTCAGCGACGGCCTGCGGGCCGGCGTGGAGACCTTCCACCACCTCAAAAAAGTGTTGGCGAGCAAGGGCTACAGCACGAACGTCGGCGACGAGGGCGGCTTCGCCCCGGAGTTGAAAAGCACCGACGAAGCGATGGACGTGATCCTCCAGGCAATCGAGAACGCCGGCTACACCCCCGGCGAGCAGATCAAGCTGGCCCTCGACTGCGCCGCCACGGAGTTCTACAAGGACGGCGTCTACAAGATCGAGGGGAAGGACCTGTCCGGCGACGGCATGGTCGAATACCTCGCCCGGCTCGCGGAGAAGTACCCGGTGTGCAGCATCGAGGACGGCCTCGCCGAAGACGACTGGGCCACCTGGAAAACGCTGACCGACGCCGTCGGCGACAACGTGCAACTGGTCGGCGACGACCTGTTCGTCACCAACTCCACCCGCCTCGCCGAGGGCATCGATCAGGGCGTCGCGAACAGCATCCTGGTCAAGGTGAACCAGATCGGCACCCTCACCGAGACCATCGAGGCCGTCCAACTGGCCTACCGCAACGGCTACACCGCCGTGATGAGCCACCGCAGCGGCGAGTCCGAGGACACCACCATCGCCGACCTCGCCGTCGCCTTGAACACCGGCCAAATCAAAACCGGCAGCGCCAGCCGCACGGACCGCATCGCCAAATACAACCAACTGTTGCGCATCGAGGAGATGCTGGGCGAGAACGCGGAGTACGGCGGCACGATCTGACGGAGGTGGGGTTGGGGATGTGGGATTGGGGATGTGGGATGGCGGAGGTAAAAGCGTGACGTGGGCGTCCCGTCACATCCGAAATCCGACATCGCACTTCCCAAATCCCTCGACGCCGCCTTCTGGCCGGTGCTGATCCTCGCCGGCGCTCTGTTCGCCGTGGCGTCGTTGAGCCCCGGGGCGGCGGAGTGGAAGGCGGTGCGGCATCGGCTGGCCGTCGCCGACGCGAACGCCGCCGCGCTCCGCAGCGAGATCGACGGTTTGAACCGCGTCGCGACGGCGTTGCGCAGCGATCCGGCGTTCGCCGCCGAGGTGGCGCGGCTCGATCTGGGACTGGCGCGGGGGGGGGCCGATCGGCTCTCCGTACCCGCCGCCCCGCCGCCGGTGGCGCTCGCCCCGCCGCCGACCCCGCCGGTCGAGCGGTGGCCGCTGATCGACGCCGTCGCCGCCCGCCGCGGCCTGCGGGTCACGCTGGCGGCGGTCGCGGCGACCTTGGCGGCGGTCGCCTTCACCCTCTGCCAACCGGCCGCGGCGGATCTCGTGCGGCGCGCCTGTGGGCGCCGCGGGCGCTGGGCGGAGCCGTGTTGCGGCGGTATCGGTCTGTCTGAGGCGGCGTTCAGTCGGTCTCCGCCGCGTGGGCGTCGAGGGTCGTGCTGCCCGTCGACCGCGGCCCGCCGGTGTGCAGCAATAAACTCGCCACCATCGCCAGCAGCACGCTGGCGGCGAAGGCCCACAGCGCCCAACCCGCGACCACCTCCGTGTTCCCCGGCAACCCCTTGACGGCGACCACGATCAGCCCGATCACCAGCACGTCCAACATGCTGAACTTGCCGACGTGATGGGCCAGCCACCCGGCCCAGCCGTGGCGGGCGTCGGCATCCGGGTGGGCGGCGGTCCACCCGAGAATCGCCAGCTTGGCCGTCGGAAACGCCACGCTGAAGGCGAACAGCAGCCCGGCCAGCCCCTCGGCCCCGTGGTTCCACATCCGATCGATCCCGGTCAGCACGCTAAACGTGCTCGGCCGCAACACCCGCGGTTCGAGGATCTGAATCCACCCGTGCCAATCCCCCCCGTGCGGAATCACCGTCATACAAGGCCCGGTGAGCCCCAGCCCCAACGTCACCGCCGCCGCGGCGACGAGCAGCAGGATGAACGAGCGGCGGGCGGCGGTCATCGACTGTCCTCCCCGAGCAAACGACTAACGGCGGCCCAGACGCCGGACGTTCTCAGATATTCAATTATGGTATTGTGAACGACCTCGTCCTCCCAAACGGCTGCGAAGAAGTCTTCGCTGCCCCTAGCTGGGTACCAACCGGCCATAAACGACATCGCCGCAGCTTTATGTTCGTCCTTGACCCTTCGATCGGCCTTTCCTGCGGGAAGCCACGCTTCCACCGCTTCGCCACGTTCGGGGTAAGCGTCCGTGACAGCAGCGCAAACAAGTCGTTCCAGCGTCTGCTTTTTCGGGACGCACCCCCGTTCCTCGACATCGCACCGCCACGGGGCGAGTACTACGGCGCTGCCGGTCTCCGGTAAATGAAGCGAACCATCGTCACGGATCTCCGCCTCGACAGGAATCGCCTGTATCTCACGGACCAGATCTTCCGCTCGCAGGCCGGTGCGGGAACCGGTTCCGCTCGTGTCCGGGTCAAAATTGACAACCAGCGTCCCCAGTTGCGGCAACACGTCGGCCTCGCGCACTTCGACTCGCACGGCCTGAAGCAACTTTGAGGCGCTGTTGACCGGAACGACTTCGACGTATGCGCCCTCTCCTGATCGGGACCGATACCCGTGTCGGCCACGTCCCTGAACTTTCTCGCCGGCCGGATCATAGTCAGCGCGTCGGCAGTCGCGGTGGCGAAGCAGTCCCTTCCAGAAGGCGCGATCCTGATAGCCTTCGCACAGAATCAGATTGAGCCGGTCGTCGCTCAAGCCCGTCTCAGAAACGCTCACCGGAGATCCTTTTCGATCTCATCTCGAGCGAAGACGACGTCCTCCCCAGGGAAGCGAGCGGAGACTAACTGTCCGTCGCGGAGATTGACCTTGAACAGGGCCAGGAGCTCCGCGGCATCGTCGCCGACTTCGTCCACCAGTCGGTCAATGAACTCGATGCTGTGCGTCGTCAGCACGACCTGCGTGCCGGAGCGAACGGCGTTGACGATGGCTTTCGCCACCAGCGCCATCGCCGCGGGGTGCAGGTGGGCCTCGGGCTCTTCGAGCAGGGCGACGCCCTCGCCGACGGCGAGAAGTTCTAACGCGATCTTGAGCGACGCGAAGGCTCCGTCGCCGCCGAGTTGTGCGGGCACGGCGTGATCCTCGAACACCAGCCCCAGCATGGCCTCGCCGCCGTCAGTCAAGACTTCAAGGTGTTCGATCATCGGGAACAGTCGACGGCCGAACGTGTTTGCTTCCTTCCGCCGCCCGTCGCGGACGAGTGACGAGAACGTATCCGCCAATCCCCGCCCACCGCCGGACCCGACGTGCAGACCTTCGATTAGCTCCACTTCTTGAACGCCGGGAATTGGAAACCGCTCATCGGAAAGCGAGACTCCGCCGCCCGAGTAGAATTCGGCACGATACCATTGCCCCTGCTCCACGCTCTGCTTCATTGAATTATAGAACCGTCCGAGGATTAGCGAATCCGGTCCGGCGTCGGTCGTCGTTTGAGAGCCGACCTCGACCGTCCTCATCTCGCACCTTTCGGCGGCGACGGACACCACAGCCCGGCCCCGCCCGCCCCGCCAGATGAGCCACCGCGGACCGCCGGGGGTCTTCGGACGCCGCAGCACGCAATCCCGCACTGCCTCCGCCGGATTCGGACTCCCGCCAATATCCAACGCATCCAGCACCGTGCTCTTGCCGCTGCCGTTGGGGCCGGTGAGGACCGTCAGCGGGGCTAAACCCTCCAGCTTGCCGGATTTGATGCCGCGGAGGTTTTCGATCTCCACGGATTGAATCCGGGCGACGGCGCCGCTGGGGGCGGCGTCCGGCGCTTCGTCCGACGACGGGGCGGCGGGGGCGGGTTCGGCGACGCTCATGGTGTCAGACCGTCAGCTCGACCACGCTGGCGGGCACCTTGTTCTTCTGCACCTCTGCGGCGCGGTCGTCGGTGGCGAGGTCGCTGTGGCAGGCGGCTTTGTGGCCCTCCGTCGCCCCCACCGCCTGCTTCGTCTTGCCGGCGAGCTTGTGGATCTGGTCCGGGGAAAGGTGGCCGCGTTGCTCCAGAATCGACCGCTGCTCGTCGTTCAGCGCGGGGCTCTTCAACACTTTATCGCGGGCGAAACCGTCGGCTTTGCCGCTGGCGAACTCCTGGATCTCCTTGCTGATCCGCACGCTGCACCAATCGTGGCCGCACATCGCGCAGAAGTCCGTGTCCACGTCGAGGTCTTCGTCATGGAACGCCCGGGCGAGGTCCGGGTCGAAGCTCAGTTCGAAATGCTTTTCCCAGTTCAACGCGGCCCGGGCGCGGGTCAGGTCGTCGTCGCGGTCGCGGGTGCCGGGGATGCCCAGCGCCACGTCGGCGGCGTGGGCGGCGATCTTATAGGCGACGCAGCCCTGCTTCACGTCGTCCTTCTTCGGCAGTCCCAAGTGCTCCTTGGGCGTGACGTAGCAGAGCATACTCGCCCCGTGATACGCCATCGCCGTCGCGCCGATACAACTCGTGATGTGGTCGTAGCCGGGAAAGATATCCGTGACCAACGGCCCGAGCACGTAAAACGGCGCCCCGTGGCAGAGCCGGCGCTGGATCTTGGCGTTGTATTCAATCTGGTCGAACGGCACGTGCCCCGGGCCTTCGATCATCACCTGCACGCCTTTGCGCCAGGCGCGCTCGGTCAGTTCGCCGAGGGTATAAAGTTCCGCGAGCTGGGCGGCGTCGGTGGCGTCGGCGAGGCCGCCGGGGCGGAGGCCGTCGCCGATGCTGAAGGTCACGTCGCGGTCGTGCAGCACGTCGCAGATCGCTTCCCAATGCTCGTACATCGGGTTTTCAGCCTGGTGAACCAGCATCCACTTCGCCAGCAGACTGCCGCCGCGGGAGACGATGCCGATCAACCGGTCCTTCACCAGGTCGATATGCGCCCGCCGCACGCCGGCGTGGACGGTCATATAGTCGACGCCCTGCTCGGCCTGATGGCGGAGGGTGTCGAGGATGATCTCGATGTTGAGATCCTCCAATTTCTTGCCGATAATCATACTATAGATCGGCACGGTGCCGATCGGCACGGTCGAGGCCCGCAGGATCGCCTCGCGGCAGGCGTCGAGGTCCCCGCCCGTCGACAGGTCCATCACGGTGTCCGCCCCCCACTTTTCGGCCCAGCGGAGTTTTTCGACCTCCTCGTCCGTGCCGCTGGAGACCGGCGAGGCCCCCATGTTGGCGTTGATCTTGGTCAGGCTGGCCCGCCCGATCGCCATCGGGTCCAGCTCGTATTCCAGGTGCTTCGTGTTGGCCGGGATGACCATGCGGCCGGCGGCGACTTCGTCCCGCACCTGCACGGCGGAGAGGTGCGATTCTCGCTCCGCGACGCGCGTCATCTGCGGCGTGACGACCCCCAGCCGGGCCGATTCGAGTTGGGTGACCGGCTCGAACCCGGCGGGGCAGGCCACCCAGCGGACGGAGCCGTCGGCCTGCTCGAAGGCGCCGGCGTCGTCCGGGGCGGCGTCGGTTCCGGTGGACCAGCCGGCGGGGAGGAAGTCCCAGGCGGTGCGGTCGCTGGGCGCCGGCATCCCCGGGGCGTCCGGGGAGGAGAAGGTCATCCGTCCGTCGAGCCCCGGGGCGAGGGCGGGGCGGTTGGCGAAGGTGCCCGGCGTGGTACCGGCGGGGCGGGAGGCGGGATCGCCGCCGACGGCGGGGAGCGGGACGAACGACATGGACGAGGCCGGCGGGGTGCGGACGGGACGAAGCGGTTGCGGGGCCGCCATCCTACGGCACCGGTCCCCCCGCGGCGACGCAGGCGATTCGACCGGGAGGCGGGGCTTGGGGTGGCCGGGGTCGGCCGACGGGGGGGGGGCTGCGCTTGACCGTCCGCCGCGCATCGGCTGCCCCCGGGCGAGCGACGGGGAACGCCCGGGCTCGAAAGTCGCTGGTTCCGGGGGCGGCCCGGGCCACGTCGCCCCAGGTTCGACCGCCGCTGCGGGCCGACCCCGGCCACCCCTGTCGCTGGTCGCTCGGGGGAAGCGTTCCGCCCCGGCCACCCGCCCGCGTTTGCCGGGGACGCGGTCGCGGACCCGCTCCCACTGCTCGTCGGTCAGTTCGTGCCGTCGGGCCATTGATCGTCCTTTCCGTGACGTCGGTGCAAAGACCCACGCTACGCAGACAGGCCGATCAGGCAATGGCGAATGTCCCCAGCACCTAGCGGAAAGCCGTCGGCTTGGGGCGACGGGCCGCACCTCATGCCTGCGCCCCGGAGCCCGTCCAGCCGGGGCCAATGGCCTTTGGATCAATGGTTCGACGAAAGCTTGCGACCCGTCGGGCGCCACTGGCTCTGCCAGTGCCGCGGTGACGACTGGTCCCTTGAGACGACTGGTCCCTTGAAAGGTGCGAGGCCGTCGAGCGGTTTCAGCACCGGCAGAGCCAGTGGCGACCGACGGGCAAGGTGCCGACGGACTCGAACCAGCGCCACCCGCCGAACCTCCCCCGGCCGCTCAGCCGCCCCGGCCCAGAGATGCGAACGGCAAAGCTATCGGCGCCCGACGCTAGTTCCGCTGGCCGGAGGAGCCCAATCCCTCCCCGTCCCGGCCTCCGCCTCCGCCTACTTTTCCCATCCGCCCCGCCCCGCTAAGGTCTAAGGAATCCTTGGGCGAGGCCGAAGCCGGATCACGGAATTTGACCGTGCCCTCGTCGCTGCCGCCGCAACCGGCGGGAGGTAAGGCCATCACCGAGGCTGCGATAAGGGCGAAGCGGCGTCTTGAAAAGATTGCGAGCGGCATGAGCAAGGTGCTGAAAACGTAGTAAAGGACGAGAACCGATACGATAAGAAGCGGACGGAAACCTCCCCCCTCATGCCGAGACTCTACTGCGGCAGAGGCGTTAGGTGTGGCGAAGGGGTTTACTGCCAGGTTTTTAAGGAGCAAGCGTTGTTATCCCCGCAGGCGCACGTTGCCGCAGCGAGGACGACTTGTCGTCAGAACCCAGCTTCACTCACGACATCGCCTTCTTGCCTGCCGGCAAGGTCCGTGAAGACGAGATAGTCGATGCTGTCGCTAAGCAGCTGTACAGATCCGTCTCCCAAACAGAATTGGACGCCGCCGCCGGCATGTTCGCTTTGAAAGCGGAACAGGTTGTTCTCATCGCCGAAAAACGGGCCGGTCAGACTGACGCCGCCCCAGGGAAGATCGTACCCTGGTGTGCTCGGGTCCCAGGTTCCACCGGCGTGGCCCGGCAGGCCGTAGTAAGTCGCCACCGGGACGCTGGACATCCAATTATACTGAGGACTCGCGAACGAGCCCCAAACCTCCTCCGACATCACGCCGCCGTCATGCTCGCCGAACATTAACGTACCGGTCAGACCATCCCGAACGTTCGCGAACGTAACCCGCTCCCGGCGCCAGAACATGCCGACCATCTGGTCGAGACTGCCGATTCCCGTACGGCCCATGTGACCGCCGACAGGCAGGTAGTGTGTTTCGCCGAAGTCAAACGGACCGCCATCGCCCGTCCGCCAGATCTCGAAGTATGTGTTGAGGGTACTGTCCTCTGCGATGCCGAAGATTACAACGTCGTTCGACTTATTGCCGACCGAAGGGCACAAGAACGTCGAGATGTTCGCGAACGAGACGTCGTATGCGTCCGGAGTTGAGGGGTTCGTGTCGTCGTAGTCGAAATAGGCCGCCTTGCCCCGTTCTTTACCGGCTAGATACGGGTACTGAGTTGTCATCGAGGCACTGAACGTCGACGGATTTTCCGGACCGATATCCCAATTGACGACGTCCGGGTGGATCTTGTCCGATACGGCGCTGAAATCCATATACGGCAACAGGTGCGGGAGCACGCCGATGCCCTGGCCGCCCTCTGTAGGGCCGTAACTTGCAAGGTCGCCGATATCCGGCGGCACGTCGGTTCCCGCAGTATTCAGCCAACCCGGCGGGATACGACCGTGGGTGCTTTCAAAGTTATGCACCGCCAGCCCGATCTGCTTCAAATTGTTCTTGCACTGCACACGCCGGGCGGCCTCGCGGGCCTGCTGCACCGCGGGCAGGAGCAGCGAGACTAAAATCGCAATGATCGCGATGACCACCAGGAGTTCGATCAGCGTGAAACCAGATCGACCTCGGGGGGCCGTGGGGGAGCGACGTCGGGTCATGGGGAGTGAAATCTGCGGAGGAAAGAAGAGCCCATCGGTCGATCGCGGATCCAGACCTGTTAAGACGGCTCCACGATCGCTTCGACCGCTCGTGCTGAGCGAGAAGCCTCGGGCCATACATCTTCCGGGCGTCCTCCCGGCGGACCACGAAGAAAACTTCAGCAAGTTCGTAAAAAGCTCAAGAAACTTGCTTCTGCTTTCGTGTGCGGAGCGTTAGTGCCGCCTCGTAGGGCAGCGGTGCGACCGGTCGCGGCAACCGCGAGAGTCCGAGGCAAATTTCATGGCGGTCGACGGGGCTCTTCAGTCCGCCCGGGCCGCTCTGTCGCCGTCGCACGCCGCTTGCTCACGCTCACGCCGCCTGCCGCAACTCCGTCGGCTCGTCGGCCTGTTCGGCGGAGGCTTTGAAGTTCCCGTCGTCAGCCACGTCTTCAAAGCGGACGGTCAATCGCTTGGAGACGCCGCTTTGTTGCATGGTGACGCCGTAGAGGACGTCGGCTTCGCACATGCTGGGTTTGCGGTGGGTGACCATCAGGAACTGCGTTTCCTTTTTGAAGTCCGCCATCACCCCCAGGAAGCGGCCGATGTTCGCCTCGTCCAGCGCGGCGTCCACTTCGTCCAGAATGCAGAACGGGCTGGGGTTGCTTCTAAAAATCGCCAGCAGCAGGCCGACGCAGACGATCGTCTTTTCGCCGCCGGACAGCGACGAGATATTCCGCGGCTCCTTGCCGGGCGGGCGGGCGAAGACCTCGACGCCGCATTCCAACGGGTCGCTTTCGTCTTCCAGTCGCACGTCCCCCTCGCCGCCGCCGAATAATTGGCGGAACAGCGTTTGAAAGTGCCCGCGGATGTTGGCGAAGGTTTCCAGGAACAGTTCCTTGCTGTCCCGGTTCACGCGGCGGATCAGGTCTTCCAGCAGGCGTTTGGCTTCGACGAGGTCGCCCAGTTCGCGGGCGAGGCGGCCGTGGCGCTCCTCCAGTTCCTCCAGCGTGGCGAGGCTGTCCGGGTCCACGGCGCCCAGCGCCCGCAGTTTGCCGCGGAGGGCGTCGACCCGTTTCGTGAGCGTGGGGCGCTCCTCGTCCAGCGACGGGAGGGCGTCGGCCCCGTCCTCCCGTTCCTCGAGCAGTTCCCGCAACGCCGAGGAACCGCCGTCGCCCGGCTGTGCGGCGGCGATCTCCGCGAGATCGACCGCGTATTCTTCCCGCAGGCGCTCCGCGGTGGCGGACAGCCGGGCGGAGCGGTCCCGCAGCCCGTCCTCGGCGGCGCGGGCGGCCTCTTCAAGGGTGCGGCGGCGGGCGGCAACCTGCTCCGACCGGCCGGCGTGCGCGCGGCGGCGTTCGGCCAGTTCCGCGGCCTCGGCGGCGACGGCGGCGGCCTGATCGGCGAGGCGATCCCGTTCCGAAACCCGCTCCGCGGCGCGGGCGGCGGCGGTGAGGGAGCCCAGCGTCGCCTGCGTGCCCCGGCGGGCGCCGGCGGCGCGACGGTCGTCCGCGTCCCGCAGCGCCGCCCGCTTCGACGCCACGTCCCGCGTCAGGCGATCGTGGGCCGCCCGCAGCCCGCCGGCCCGCTCCTGGGCGGTGGCGAGGTCCAGACCGACGGCGGCGTGGGCGGCTTGTTCGTCGGCGAGGGCGGCGTCGGTCGCGTTCGCGGACCGCGTCGCCTCGGCGAGCGCCCCTTCGGCGGCGGCGAGGATCGCGGCGGCGTCGTGGGCGAGGGCGGCGGCGGCGTCCGCTTTGGCGGCGCGTTCGTCACGGCGACCGGCGGCGTGGTGAGCCTCGCCGCTGGCGCTGTCGCGGCGATCGCGGGCGGCGTCGCGGAGGTCCGCGGTCCGGTCCCGGTCGCGGTCGGCGGCGGCGTGGGCGGTCGCGGCCTCCTCTTTCTCATGCGTCGCCGCGTCGAGCACGGCTTCGACCTCCGCCAGCTTCGCGCCCAGCGCGTCCCGACGCTCCGCCCCGCCGGCGACCGCGGCGGCGGTGCGATCCAGTTCCGCCCGCAACCGGCGACGTTCGGCGACCCGCGTCAGCAGCGCCGCTTCGCCCCGCGGCGGGCCGACCACCAGCACGCCGCCCGCCTCCAGCAGTTCGCCCCCGCGGGTGACGAACCGCCGGCCGCGGCCCGCCCCGCCGGCCAAAGCGGCGGCGTCGGTCAGCGTTTCCACGACCCAGGTGTCCCCCAGCAACCGCTCCGCCAGTTCCGGGAAGGCGTTGCCCGGCGCCACCAGATCGACCGCCGGACCGACGACGCCCGGCAGGCCGTGGAGGTCGTCGCGGGCGTGGCGAGCGGTGGGCGTCAGCCCTCCGTGTTCGTGCGACGGAGCGAACGATTGGGGCGGCGCGGTCGCGGATCCCGGGCCGCGGCCGCGGGTGTCGATCAGTTTGAAGCCCCGCAGGCCGGCGGCGGCGTCACCCGCGGCGACGGACGGGCCGTCGATCGGGTCTCGCCGCGAAAAGTAGCCGACGCGGCTGCGGTAGTCGGCGCTGTGACGTTCGAGGTGCGGGAGCAGGGCGTCGAAGTCGTCGATCACCACCAGACTCGCCCGCTCGCCCAACGCGACTTCCAGCAGAGCGGCGTCGTCCAGATCGCAGTCCAGCAGCTCCGCGACCGTGCCCCGCACCAGCGACCAGGGCGGTGCGGTCGCCGCCCGCGCCCGCCGCAGCACCTCGCGCAGCGCCACGCCGACCCCCTCGCCGCGTTCGTCCAGTTCATTCAGAATCGCCAGCCGGGCGGCCCCGGCGCCGTGGCGTTCGCGGAGTTCGGACAGGCGACGGGCCAGCTTTTCGCGGGCCTTCAGCAGCGAGGACCGCACCGCGTGCAGGTCCGCCAGCCGGGAGGCGGCGAGGCGAAAGCGTTCCCCCGCGGCGCCCGCCAGCCCCGCGGCGTCGGCCGCGGCGCTCTGGGCGACGTGCAATCGCGCTCTTCTTGCGCGAGCCGGGCGTCGGCGGCGGTGCGGGCGGCGTCCGCGGCGGCGGCGTCCTCCCGCAGACGGTCCCGCTCCGCGGCGGCTTTGTCCGACGCCCGCAGCGCCGTCAGCCGGGCGTCCCGCAGCCGGTCCAACTCGGTGCGGGCGGCGTCCGCGGCGGCGCTGCGGGCGTTCAGATCGGTCGCGGCGGCGGCGTGCGAGGCGGTGCGTTCGGCGAGGTCTGCGTTCGCGCGGTCCAGCAGTCCCGCGTCCCGCGTCGCCTCCGCGTCCGCTTCGGCCAGACGGATCGCGGCGGCGGTGCGGTCGTGGTCGAGACGAGCGGCTTCGCCCTCCCACTCCGCCAGCCGGTCCCGCCCCGCGGCGGCGGCGGCGAGGTCCGCGGCGAGCCCGCTGCGCACCGTTTGGGCCGCGGCTTCGGCATCCCGGCGGCGAGCGTCGGCGGCGGCGAAGGCGTCGTCCAGTTCCGCCCCGGCGGCGGCCAGCGCGGCCAGTTCGGCGGCCAACGCGGCGGCCTCACCGTCGTCGCCGCCGGCGTCCGCGCGGGCGGCGGCCCGATCGGCTTCCAACGCCCGCCATTCGTCGCAGGCCAGACCGATCCACCAACGGCGGAGGTCCGCATCCAACCGCTTCCATTCGCCCGCCCGCTTCGCCTTGGAGCGGGTCGAAGCGAGCTGCGCCTCGACCTCGTCGGCGATGTCCGTGAGCCGCTCCAGGTTCTGTTCGACCCGGCCCAGCCGGCGTTCCGCCTCGTCCCGCTTCGCCTTGAATCGGGAGACGCCGGCGGCCTCTTCGAACACCGCCCGACGACCCGCGGCGTTGGCTTCGAGCAGTTGGGCGACCCGGCCCTGTTCGATGATGGCGTAGGTCGCCCCGCCGGCGCCGGTGCCGGCGAACAGATCGCGGACCTCTTTGAGCAGGGCGCCGCGGCCGTTCAGCAGGTACTCGCTGTCGCCGTTCTGCCAGACCTTGCGGCCGACGGAGACGTCGGCCCGCTCCGCGCCCGGCAGCCAGCCGCTTTTGTTGCAGAACGTCAGCGTGGCCTCGGCGCTGCCGGAGGCTTTGCGGCCGGCGGAGCCGTTGAAGATGACGTCCGTCATCTTCTTGCCGCGGAGACTCTTGGGGCTCTGGTCGCCCAGAATCCATTTGACGGCGTCGATGACGTTCGATTTGCCGGACCCGTTGGGGCCGACGACGGCGGTCACGCCGTGATGAAACTCGAACCGGGTGCGGTCCGCGAACGACTTGAAGCCGGCGAGTTCGAGGGAGCGGAGCATGAGAACCCTCGGAGTCGAAACGCCCGGTTAGCCGCGACCGGAGGGAGCGCGTGCGGTTCACGACGGACTGAGGCGACCCGAAGCGCTCCCTTCGGTCGCGGCTAACAAGCTCACTCGACGTCCGCCCCCCAGTCAGTATCGGACAGTTCGTCGCCGCCCCAGGCGTCGCCCACGCCGCTGAACAGCGACTTGAACTTGGCGCCGACGCCCGCCGACTCCTTTGGGGAGTCCGTTAAGTCGTCGCTCGGAGTCAACGACGCGGTCGTGACTCCGTCAGACTCCTCGGCGTCGTCCTCCGTGTCTCCGGCGGGGGCGTCCGCGTCGTCCCTGTCGGCGGGCTCCTCCGCGTCGTCCGCCGCGTCATCGTCTGCCTCGTCGTCGTCTGCCTCGTCGTCGTCTGCTTCAAACCGGTCGATCTCGCCGGGGGCGGCGGGGGCGGCACTGGCGCGGAGCAGGTTCGGGGTGAGGCCGCCGGCGCCGACCGGGGCGCTGCCGCCGGCTTTGCGGCGGTAGACCCGGCCGCCGGTGGGCAGGGCGTCGACCGCGAGCCGGCCGGGCAGGTTGTATTGGGCGTCCGCCTCCTGGAGCATCCCGGCCACGTCCGGGTAGGAGGCCCCCAGTTCCACGCAGGCGGTGATCACGTCGACGAGTTTGGTGCTCGTTTCCCGCACGTCCTCGCGGCCCGGGACGATCATGGAAATCGTCACCGTGTCGCCCCGCGGCGGGCAGCCGATCAGCAGGCGGCCGGCCCGCAGGGTCAGGGGGGTGACGAACCGCTGGTCCGGCCCGAACAGCGCCACCTCGGCCCGGCGGTTGTGGTTGATGTGCACCAGGGGGGGCGAGGGCGGGGCGTCCTCGGCCATCTCCTCCAAGCTCGCTCCGCCGTCGACCCGCACGGGGTGGAGGTGGAACAGGGTCGGGCCGGTCGGCCGGCCGGTCGCCGGATCGGTGGCCCGCATGGGCGTGTGGTTCAGGTAGGCGTCCTCCGGGGCGAAGGTCCACAGGGCCCGGAAGGCGCCGTAGCGGGTTTCGGGCAGCGGATCGGCGAGCAGCCGGCGGAGTTGGGCGGCGGCCTGCGGTCCGCCGGCGGCGGCGAGGGCGGCGAGGGCGTAGGCGCGGAAGGCGGGTTCGTCCCGGGCCGCGTCGTGCAGCACTTCTAACCCGTCGCTGCGGTTCAGGTAGGCGAGGGCCACGGCGCGATGAAAGCGGACCTCTTCGTCGTCCGAGGCGACGCCGCGTTTGAGGATCGGCACGGCCTCCTCGCCCACGGCTTCGAGGCGGATCGCGGCGACCTCCGCGGTGGGACCGTTCAGCAGGTCCTCTTCAAGCTGTTCGATCCGCAGGCGGCGGCCGACGGGGCGTTCGCTCATGGCGATGCTGTCCACGACCCGCAGGAAGCGGGGGAAGTCCTCTTTATAGATCTTGGGAACGTCCAGGCTGATCTTGATGTCCGTGTGGGCTTTGGCGACGCCTTCCTCGGTGCCGCCGGGGCCGCGGCGGTGAAAGCGTTTGCCCACGGTGTTGACCACCTTTTGAACCATCCGCGACTGCTTGTAGCGGTGGTGCATCCGCATCTCCAGGGTGCGGTCGATGCGGGTGATGCCGCCGCCGAGCACTTTGCCGCGGGACAGGCTCGCCCGGCGGGCGGCGGCGTCGTCGCTGGCTTTGACCAGCACCGGGCCGGTGGCGCTGGCGAGGGTTTTGCCGGCCCGGAAGCCGCCGCCCACGTTCACGCCTTCCATCAGATCGCATTCCAGCAGCCAGCCGCCGGACAGGTCCGTGGCGTTGGAGCCGGGGGGGATGCGGACCTCCACGTCCAGCGGTTCGCCTTTATCGACCAGCGGGGGGATATAGGCGGTGACGACGACCAACGCGGTGTCCTTGCGGGCGAGCCAGTCTTTGCCGCCGGTCACGCCGCGGGTCTTCATGTCGTCCAGCAAACGGGTGCGGAACTCGCCCGGGACGGGGTTGCCGCCGGTGCCGTTGAGTCCGGTGACCAGGCCCACGCCGGAGACGACGACCGCGTTGCGGCCCGTCACGCTGGTGAATGCGCCGACGTATTTGGTGTTATAGGTGACCTTGGTGGCCTCGGCCCCGTCCCACGCGGCTTCGATCGCGGTGGTGTCCGGTTCGTGCAGGGGGTTGTAGTCCTCGTTGAACCGTTCCCAGGTGTCGCCGTTCGGCAGGGAGAACACGGCACACCCGGGCAGGGCGGCGAGGGCCACCAGGGCGACCAGCACGCCGCACAGGGCCGCGGCGGCGGTCAAGCTGGACCGGGCCGCCTGGAGCGGGCCGTCGGAGCGGGGGGCGCCGGCGGAACGGGGCGCGCCGGCGGAACGGGGGGAGCGGGCCGGGGCCGTCAGATCGGCGGGCTGAGCGGCGGGGCCGGTCATGACGGAACCTAGCGGGCGAACGACGGACCGGGCGCGAGCGCCGAGGGGGCGCGGGCGCCGGCGGGGCGGACCTCGGGAAGCCGCGGTCGTAGGTCGCCGGGGCCGGGGCGGTCAACGGCGTCCGGGGACGAACCGTTCGCCCGCGGCCTTTCTCAAACATCCGCCGGACGTTTGTCTCGCCGGGCTGGCTGGTGCGGTCGTCGAGCGTCCGTAGCCGCCGCGCTGTTCGCGTGGCCTCCGTCTCAATTCGGCTTTACCCCGTAGACGGTCGCCAGCCCCCACAGCCGGCCGTGTCGCCAGCGGTCCGTTCGCACGTCGGTCAGGCCGGCGTCCGTCAGCGCGGCGGCCATGCCCGCGGCCGACAGCACGCACCCCAGCGGTCGCCCCGTGAGCCGCAGCCAGAGGATCACGCCGCGGGTGGTGAACGACGCCGCCGTCCCAGTCGGTCCAGACGATCGCTCCGCCCGGCTTCGTCACCCGGATCAATTCGCGAACGCAGGCGGCGGGGTCGGCGGCGTAGTGCAGGGCGGAGTTCGTGACCGCGGCGTCGAACGACGCGTCGGCGAACGGCAGCGCGGCGGCGTCGCCCCGCACCAGCGGGACCCCGGGCAGGCGCCGCCCGGCCCGATGCAGCATCGCGGCGGAACGATCCAGTCCGAACCCGTACGGACAGTTCCAGTCGCGGGGATCGCCGTCGTACAACGATCGCAGCATCGACCGGTGCCGCAGCCGACGTCCAGCACCGGCCCGTGAACGGCTTGCAACGATCCGCCAAGGAGACCCACGCCCCCAGCGTCTGCTCCGCCGTCGCGACGTTGTAGGCGGCCCAGTCGCGATCGTAATCCGGGGCGAGGGCGGCGTATTCCGCGTCGACCGGGATCGGGGGATCGACGCCAGGGCGTCCGCGGGCGGCGGTCAGCGGGCGAACGGCCAGGGCGCTCGGTTAGCGGGCGAGGGCCGCGGTTGCGGCGAACAGTTCCTCCTCCTCCGGCTCGCGGTAGCCGGGCTGACCCTCGGGCGGCAGATCGATCCGGCCCTCGCCGACCAGGTCGAACACCCCGTCGCCCAGCGGTTCGGCGAACTGGCGGAACCACGATCATCTTCGCGACGTTCGGCTGCGGGTCGTACAGCCGCACGTCCACGCCGCTTCTCCCGCCAGTCGTAGAGCATCCCGAAGAACCCGCTGGGGATGTATTTGACGTGCGACAGATCGACCCCCACGCGCGCACTCGCCCTGCGTGGTGATCAGGAGGTTCAGCGACTCCCGGAGCAGCGACAGGTCCGCCCCGTCCCAGATGTCGACGGCCCCAGGTCGAGGCACATGGAACCCGTCGCGATCGTCGATCGTGATGCGGTCGAAGCGATTGGCCATGGGAGCGGTCGTCCGGGGTGCTCCGGGAGGTCGGAAGGCGGCGGTGAAGCGGTTCTGAAGTTCGCAACTCGCGGGCCGATCGCCGTTGGCGCGGGCGGCGGATGCGTCGTAAGACGCTGTTGGCAACGGGGATTCGTCGGATTCAGAAACGAGTGTCGGGGCGAATCGTCGCAGCAGAAGTGTGCGGTTTCTGCAACGTCGCGGGGCGAGTGTTGCGATTTCGCAACACCCGGACCGGCGGATCGGCTGCCGGCGCCGGGTCGGGGCGGCGTCAGGCGTCGGTGGCCGGCGGCGGGTGGCGTCTAGAATCGAAGTCCCGGGCCGCCGATCCGTTCGCCGTTCGCTCTCGCCCCCCGCCTCCTCCCGAGTCCATCGCCCCCGTCGACCGCGTCGCCCCGCCGCGCCGTCCCCCGCACCGGCGTCGAGGCCGTCGGCCGACGCCGCGGATCTGCCCTCCCCCGGCAGCCCGGACTGGGTGCATCGGTTCTACTTCGACCCGACAGCGCCGACCCCGCCGGCCCCGCCGCGGACGATGTGGTCGACCGATCGCAGAGCGATGCTCGACGCCCACGTCCGGGCGATGGTGCAGTGGCACTTCAGCGCCGGAGACCGGCAGCCCGTTCTGGCTGGAGAAGGCGAAGACCTACGACTTCGACCCGCTGGCGATCACGGACTTCGACGGCCTCAAACAGTTCCCGACCTTCGAGGACGACTGGCTCCGCGGCGGCCCGGTGCCGCCGCTGGCTGCCGAAGGGGCTCGAAGGCAAGCCGCTGTACGTGTTCGAGACCGGCGGCACCACCGGGACGCCGCAAGTCCCGGCTCGTCGCGGAGGACCACTGGATCGACTACGAACTGTTCTCGGACACGCTGCCGGAGGACAAGTTCCCGATGGGCAGCGACTGGCTGATGCTCGGCCCGTCCGGCCCCCGGCGGCTGCGGTTGGCGGTCGAACACCTCGCCCAGTACCGCGGCGGCGGCTCTGCTTCTGCGTCGACCTCGACCCGCGGTTCGTCGTGAAGAGCCTGAAGGCCGGCAAGACGGACGTGGCGAAGGAGTATCAAAAGCACGTGATCGACCAGGCGTGGATCGTGCTGACCAGCGGCCACGACGTGAAATGCCTGTTCACGACCCCCAAGCTGCTCGAAGCCCTCGCGATGCGGGCCTTCGACGAGGAGACCAGCCTGGCGGAGTTGGGCGTCACCGGCATCTTCGGCGGCGGCACGGAGTTCACCCCGCAGTGGTATAAATTCGCCAGCGAGGAACTGCTCGGCCCGGACGTGTACCTCACCCCGACCTACGGCAACACGCTGATGGGCCTCGCCTGCGGCAAGCCGTTCGCCGCCGAGGACGATTATAAGATCACCTATTACGCCCCCCAGCCGCGGGCCGTCACGGAGGTCGTCGACTTCAAGGACCACACGCAGACCGTCGACTACGGCGAGACCGGCCGGGTGAAGCTGTACACCCTCACCCCCGAACTGTTCATCCCCGGCTTCCTGGAACGCGACGAGGGCGAGCGGGAAAGACCCTGCGGCAAGTATCCCTGGGACGGCGTCAGCGGCGTGCGGCCGTATCATGTGTTCGCCAAGAAGACGACGGTGGGGGTTTACTAAGATGATCGACCCGGTCAGCCTCGGCTCTCCCCCGCCCGCCGCGGTCGGATCGCGATCGAGCCGTCGATGCGTGGCGTGACGAAGACCATTCGACTCGGCGAAGAAATCTTTGAACGGGACGTGCGGCCGACGCTCCCGCCCGACCCGCCGGACGACGCCATCGTGATCGACGTCGACGGGGGCGGTTGGGAGATCGATGCGGATCCGTCGCGGCGCACAAGCGGCTGTTCGCGACAGCGCCGAACGCCCGCGGATACGTCCGTCGGCTCGTCAGCCGCAGCTTCGGGAACGATGCGATGACCGTCGCCCGCGGCGTCGTCCGCCACGGACACCCGATGCTTCGCGCTGACGCTCGTCACTCCGACTGGGGAGCGGGTCGACGTGCAGGCGATGATCGACACCGGCTTCCGCGATTCCCTGATGCTGCCGCGGGCGACGTTCGATCGGGTCCGCCGCAGTTCCCCGGTCGCGACCACGACGACCTCTCGCCGACGAGCGATCTGCGTCGCATCGTCAGGCGCTGGTCGAAGTGGACTTTTGCGGCGAGCGGAAGGAGGTTCTACGCGGGCGACCTCTCCGAAGAGACCTTCGTCGGCATGGATCTGCTGGAGGGATACCGGCTCACGATTGACGTCGGCGAAGGCGGCGCCGTGACGATCGCGCCGCTTCCGCGGTAATCTCTTCACCCTCCGAATCCTCCTCGCCCGACGCCCCCGATGCTCGAACTGCCCGTCCTCCGTTTCGGCACGCCGTACGAATCCCTTGAAAAGACGCAGGTCAAGAACTTCGAGACCGGCGAGGTCCTCGCCGAGGTGCATCAGGCGAACGCCGGCGTCGCTGCGGATGGACATGCGCAAGGCCGCCAAGGCCCGGGCCGCGCTGCGGAAGATCGACCCGCACACCCTCGTCAAAATGTGCGGCGAGGCCGGCGAGTATTATCTGAACGGCACGCTGGAAGTCGGCACCGGCACGCAGACGCAGGACGATTTCTGCGCGTTGCAGTCCGCCAGCACCGGGCTGCCGGTGGAGATGTGCCGGGCGAATATGCACAAGATCGCCTTCGTCTTGAAGGAGATGGACAATATCCTCGACGCCCTCACCCGCGGTCTGCCGCTGGACGTGTTGGCGAAGGGTTACGGCGTGGAGGACCGCGGCGTCACGTGTCAGTTATCAGGCGAACAGCCCGGTGCTCGGTTGCGTGCTGCCCAGCAATAGCCCCGGCGTGCACACCCTCTGGCTGCCGGTGATCCCGATGCAGATCGGCCTCGTCTTGAAGCCCGGATCGACCGAACCCTGGACGCCCTATCGGATGCAGGCGGCGTTTGTGAAAGCGGGCATCCCGCCGGAAGCGATTGGCCTCTATCCCGGCCCGCACGAGGTCGGCGGGGCGATCACGGAACTGGCCGGCCGGAGTATGATCTTCGGCTCCGAGAAAACCGTTCGAACAATACGCCGGCAACCCGGGCGTCCAGGTGCACGGCTCCGGTTTCTAGCAAGATCCTGTTCGGCGAAGATAAGATCGACGACTGGGAGTCGTACCTCGATCTGATGGAGAAAAGCGTCTTCGCGAACTCCGGCCGGTCCTGCATCAATTGCAGTTCGATCTACGCCCCCCGCCACGGGGCGGAAATCGCCGACGCCCTTGCGCAGCGGCTCGCGAAGCACGAACCGCTGCCGATGGCCGACGCCGGCGCCGGCCTGTCCGCCTTCACCACCGAGGGCGTCGCCGAGGCCGTCAGCGGGATGATCGACGACGAACTTAAAACCCCCGGGGCCGAGGAGGTCACCGCGAAATATCGCACCGGCGATCGGCTGGTGCAAAAGGGCTCGCACGATTTCCTCAAGCCGACGGTCGATCCACTGCGATTCCCCGGAGCATCCGCTGGCGAACACCGAGTATATGTTCCCGTTCGTCGCCGTCGTGGACTGTCCGCAGGAGAAGATCCTCAAGTCCATCGGCTATACGCTGGTCGGCACCGCCCTGACGGACGACGCGGACTTCAAGGATCAATTGTTGGACGCCACTCATATCGATCGCCTCAATATCGGCCCCGTGCCCACCGTCGCGTTGAACTGGCTCCAACCGCACGAGGGGAACATCGTGGAGTTCCTGTACCGCGCCCGGGCGTTCCAAACCCAAGCCCCCGTGCCGGTCGCGAAGCAGTTGGAGACGGCATGAAGTTGATCTCGCTCCCCCTCGCCGCCGCGGCGCTGCTCGCGGCGACGGTCTGTTCCGCCGCGGATCCGCCCGCGGCGGACGGGGGGCCCGCGGCGGACGGGGGGCCGGCGGTGTCGCTGGTGCGGGACGCGGTGCGTCAGTTGCCCGATCTTCCCGGTTGGTCCGCGCCGCAACGCGTCGCCTTCTCCCCCGACGGTCGCACGCTGGCGGTCGGGGGGCGATTGGTCGACGGCGTGGAGATGATCCGGCTGGTCGACCCCGCGAACCGCACCGGCGCCCGCACGACGCGGATCCTCTCGGTGGCGGAGCAGGGGGGACGCAGCGCCGCAATCCTCGAACTCGCCTTCTCCCCGGACGGTCGCACGCTGGCGGCCGGAACGCGCGGCGTTGAGGTTCCGCTGTGGGACGTCGCCGCCGGGGCGGAGCGGATGCGGCTGGCACGGCCCGAGCCCCCCGAGGAGCGGTGGGCCGCCGTGCACGCGATCGCCTTCTCGCCGGACGGAAATCTGCTGGCGACCGGCGGCCACGAGGAGGTCGTGCGGCTGTGGAATCCCGCCGACGGCACGCCGCGGCGGGCGTTCACGATGCCCAGATCCAGCCCCCGGCAACGGCCGGAGTTCGTGATCGACCTCGCCTTCTCGCCGGACGGGAAGTTCCTCGCGGTCGCCACCGTGCAGGACGTGTTCCTGTACGATCCGACGACCGGTTCCCGGGTTCGAACGTTCCAGGGCGGCGGGAGCGACGGCAAAATCGCGTTCTCGCCGGACGGCTCCCTGCTGGCCAAGACTTCCTTCGTGGAGGGCGGCGCCACGGCGCTGCTGGACGTCGCCACCGGCGAACGCCTGCGGGCGTTGCAGTTCCCCAATGAACGCCACGCCGCCCTCGCTGGGCGTCTGCTCGCGGCCCGCCCCCTGGAAGAGGTGGACGAGATCGTCGATTCCGTCGACGCGGCTTCGATCACGTTCTCCCCGAACGGGGTGCTGTTGGCGACCGGGGGGCATGGCGGCGAGGTTCAACTGTGGGATCCACGCACCGGTGCGCCGGTGGGGGAGCAGGTTCTCAGCGGCGACACCGTGTTCGGCCTCGCCTTCTCCCCCGACGGCAAAACGCTGGCGGCGGGGGCGGTTCTGCTCGACGTGCGGCGGGCCGATGACGTGCGGCGGGCCGATCCGGTTCCCTCGACCGACGAGCCGCGGGCCGACCGACCGACGCCGGAGGATCGGTCCGACGCCCGCCCGCCGATTCGCTAGACTGCCCGCATGTCCCGCTACGCCCCGCCGATCGACAAAACCGCGTTTCGCATCACCGACTTCGAAGGCTCGAAGCGGTCCGAAGCCGAATACGCCGCCTCCCAGACGCATCTGGAGCGGCTTCAAGAAGTTGAACTCCTTCGAAGGATCTGGCATGGAGACGCCGCCGTTGACGCCCGACTTTCGCGATCTCCTGACAATATTCAGTTCGCACAGGGTTGAGTACCTGCTCGTCGGCGGGTACGCCGTCGGCTTGCACGGGCATTCGCGATACACCAAGGACCTTGATATCTGGGTGCAGGGCGACGCCGCCAACGCCGCTCGGGTCGCGGAGGCGATTCGCGAGTTCGGCTTCGACGTGGCGGGGCTGTCCGCCGATACCTTCGCCAGCGGCGTGCGGACGAAGGTGGTGCAGATGGGGATCACGCCGAACCGGATTGAAATTATCACGTCCATCGACGGGGTTTCGTTCGCGGACTGCTACCCGCGGCGGGTCGAATTGGAGTGGGACGGGCTCGAGGTGCCGACGATCTCCCGGGACGATCTGCTGGCGAACAAACTCGCCAGCGGCCGACCGCAGGATCTGGCGGATGTCGACGCCCTGCGTCGCGTGATCGCCGCGGAGGCCGCCGCGGGGTCCGCGGACGATTGACGCGCGGGACTTCGCGCAGCGGCGAACCCGGCCGCGGGGCGTTCCTGGAAAGGGTCGCTCCGCGGTCGGGCCGCCGGGTCGGGTTGTCGACTTTGGTTCTGCATCACGCTCGATCATCGCCGCCCCGCCCGGCCTGTTCCCGCTGTGGGAGCCGGGGCCCGGCGGGTGTTCGCCGGGGCTGGGGGAAGGAGGGGAATACGGGCGCCGGTGCGGTCGCTGCGACAGCGATTCGCCGGGCCTCGGGACTTGCCGCCCGCGGCGCCCCGGGGCCGTGCGGGACGATGCGGTGAGGCATCGACCCGCGGCTCTCCCGGAACGATCGCGGGGCGGGGGCGGCGTCCATGCCGCCGGGCGGGGGGCGGGTCGCGCCGGCTCGCTGCGCATTGCGAACCGACGCGGGGGCGGGAGGAGAGCGGCGTCCGTCACCACGTCGGCCGTTCCCCCGCCCCGCGGGGGAGTCGATCGCCGCCCGCCTCGGTGCGGGCGGCGGACGATCGGTCCCCCACAAGATGCGGATCCGGGACCGATACGGACGGAACTTGTTGTCAGCGAAGAGGTTGGGCGAACGAACTGCTGGTCGGGGCGACCGGGGCGGGGCCAAACAGGGATCGAAGCGGGGGCCGAAGCGGGGGCCAAACGGGGATCGAAGCGGGGGCAGGCGATCCGCGGGGGTTTGACGCGGGCGCGTCGACCCGATGGGATGGAGCCGGTGCGGCCGCCGCCCGCCGCCGCCGTCCGCCTGTCGCCTCCTCGGAAGATCCCTGATGCGTGCCGACCGCTTCCTGCTGGCCGCCTGCTGCCTTCTGCCGCTCCCCCCCGCGGCCAGCGCCCAGGAGCAACCGCCGGGAGAACTGCCGCCGGGGATGACCCCCGAGAAGATGGAGATCCTTTCGCGGATCAATTGGGTGGAGGGGCCGACCGAGGCCCGGCTGGGTTCCGTGGCGACGCTCGCCGTGCCGGAGGGGCATATCTTCATCGACGGGGGGGACGCCAACGCGCTGGCGCAGATGAACGGCAACCCGCGGAACGATCAGTCCCTCGGAATGCTGTTTCCCGACGACGAGTCGTGGCAGGTGACGTTCAGCTACTCCCCGGACGGCTACGTCAGCGAGGACGAGGCGGACGATCTCGACGCGGACGCGATTTTGGAATCCCTCACCGCCGGGAACGATCAGGCGAACGAGTACCGGCGGTCGCACGGCGGGGTGGTCGTGGACGTGGTCGGCTGGGACACGAAGCCGTATTACAACGCGCAGGCGAAACAATTGATCTGGGCGGTCCGGGCCCGCAGCATGGGGCAGGATTCGATCAACTATAATACCCGCGTGCTGGGCCGCGGGGGCGTCTTGAGCGCCAACCTGGTCGCCGCGCCCGAAGACCTTGTGGAGGCCAAGCAGGAGTGGTCCGGCGTGATGAGCGGCATGGCGTTCAACGCCGGTCAGCGGCACGCCGATTTTAAAGAGGGCGATAAACTGGCTGAGTACGGCCTGACCGGGCTGATCGTCGGCGGCGGATTGGCGCTCGCGGCGAAGACCGGGCTGCTGGGCAAGTTGCTCAAACCGCTGCTGATCGGCGGGGCGATCCTGCTGGCGTCCCTCGGCAAGTTCTGGAAGAAACTGACCGGGCAGGAGGGGTGAGCCGTCCGGCGGGGCGAACGTCGGCGGCCGGGAGCAGCCGGCCGCCCGCGCACGGTTGATCGGACGGTTGGATCGGACGAGCGATGTCGGACGCCGCGCAGTTCTTCGGAGTCCTGACCGCCCTGGTGGTCGGGTTCGCGATTGTGCGATTGCCGCCGGGCGGCGTGCTGTTCTCCACCACGTGGGGCGACCGACCGCGGCGGTGGCGGACCGCGGCGGACGCGGTCTTCCGCACCCCGGCGGGCAGTCTGCTGTTCGGTCACTTCACGCCGTTCGGCACGTCGTTCACCGGGGCGCCGTGGCCGCTGCCGGTCTCGCCGGCGGGGATCGCCACGCCGGCCGTCGGTCCGCCCGCGGACGGACGGCCGGACGACGGCGAGCCGGCGGCGGCGGCGGATTCGTTCGTCGCTTTTGAGGATCTGACGGCCGTCGCCGCGGACGGGGAGCGGTTGTTGTTGAACGGCCGCGAGTGGACGCGGTGCGGGTCGGCGACCGCGGCGAGTCGGTGGGTCCGGCGGTTGAAGCGGTTGCGCGAGCTGCCGAACGAGGAGCGGGAGGGATGGATTCGCGACCGGCTCGCCGGGGACGCGGACCCGGTTGCGGCCGCCGCGGCGTTGACGCGGTGTTGCAACGCCGTGCGGCCGGTGCGGACGGCGGCGCGGGCGCTGTTCCTGCTGTGCTACGGGGCGTTGACCGCGGCGCTGGTCGCGGAGGTCGGGCCGTCGCTGCCGGTGGTGTTCGTCGGGTATTTCGTGCTGACCACCTGGGTGTGGTGGCGACGGCGACGGGCGGCGAAGGCGTTGGCGGCGGCTCCCGCCCCGGCGGCCGGCGACCCGGCGGCCGGCGACCCGGCGGACGCGATGCCGGCCGGGGGCGGGTGGGTGCTGTTCGTCTCGCCGGCGGACAGTTTTCGCACGGCGGACGGGCTGATTCGCCCGCATCTGGAGCGGTTCCACCCGGCTGCGTTGGCGGTCGCGGTCGCCGGTACGCAGGACGCCGAGCCGCTCGTGCGACGGGCGCGGCGGGAGGCGTTGCACCCGCTTGCCGAGGATGCCGAGTCGAACGACACCTCGGCCGCGGGGGTGCGGGCGTGGTTTGCGGCGGCGACGGCGGAGGTCGTCGCCCGTGCGTTCGGACCGGGCGAGCCGGCCCCGCCGGTCGCCCATCCGGACGCCGTCGCCTTCTGCCCGCGGTGCGAGGGGCAGTACGTCCGGGGCGGCGCCTGCCCGGACTGCGGCGTGCCGCTGGCGCGGTTCGATCGAACGGCGACGGGACCGCCGGTCCCGCCGCGCGATGTCTCCGTGGCCGCTGCGGGTTAGGCTGGGCGCGGGCTGACGCCCGTTCCCGCCTCGCTGCCCGTTCCCGCCTCGTTCCCCGGTTCCGCCCGTGCCCGCCGCCGTTCTCCCGCTCATCCTGCTGGTCGCGGCGGCGTCGCCGGATCAGGCCGCGCAGCCGGTCCCCGCGGAACCCGCCGTCGGTGAGGCGGCGCCGGTGGCGCCGGAGGAATTGGGCTCGTTTCTCGAACTGTTCTACGAGGATCCGAAGGAACGGCGGGTGCTGGACGACCTGGAGTTCCACAGCGACCGACTGTACATCGCCCACGGCTATACGAACACGAAAACGGTCCAGCAGTTGGTGTATTACGACGTCGCCGCCAAGCGGTACGGCCGGCACGAGCACGCGGACGGCTCCCCGCAGACGTGGCGGATCGAAAAGCTGTTCAAGACGCGGCGGTTCATCGGGGCGGACGGCGTGCCGGAGTTGTTCGTGCTGGATTACGACCCGCTGTCCGGGCCGGCGAAGCTGTTGCGGGTCGGGCCGGCGCCGGATTATGAGGTGAAGACGCAGCACGTCAGCAACGACGCCCACAACCGGGACGTCTATGCCCACGGCGGGGCGTTGTTCGTCAGTCACGGCCGCAGCGACGTGCCGTGGCCGCAGATGCGGTGGTCCCGGGACGACGGGGCCACTTGGGAGCAGATTGATCAGGGGGACGTGGCCCCGCCGAGCCTGTACCAGCGCTACTTCACCTTTCGCGGGCGGCTGTACGCGGGCACGCACAGCAAGAGGTGGAAGGAGGGCTACGTGCGGTCGCGGCGGTCCACCCTTGAGGAGATGCTGGCGGCCCAGGTGGTGAAGACGGACGTGCCCTGGCTGGTCCGCACCGTGGATCCGGACGATCCGCGCTGGGTCGCCGGCCGGCCGTGGGAGCCGGTGATCGATTGCGAGCAGGCGGAGGCGGTGTTGGGGCCGCACCCCGACGAAACGCATGCCGGCAGCCGGGCGATTCATCAGGCGGTGGACGCGGGCGAGGCCGTGTGGGCCGCGGTGTCCGCCCGCTTGTATCGGTTCACCTCGTTCAGCCCGCTCCAGGCCGCCGCGATCGTGCTGGGCAGGGACACGACGGTGTCGGACGTGTATCTGGACGCCGACGGACGCGTGTGGGTTCTGGCATGGGACCGGCCGGAGGCGGAGGGGGAAGCAGAGCCGGCCGTGCCGCGGGCGACGGCGCTCGTCGCGACCGGAGCGGGCCCCCTGCGTCGCGTCGCGACCTGGGAGAGTCCGGAGCGCCCGCAATGTTTGGCGGTGCGGGGGCGGACGGCGTACGTGGGGTATGCCGGGCGGCTGGTCCGGATCGGGTTGCCGGCGGCGGAGTGACGGACGGCCCGCTAGACTGGGGGAATGCTCGACGCGCTCCCCCCGCCGCCCGGATTTCGCGGGCGGCGGCTGCGGTGGGTTCTGGGCCGGCTGCTGGCCCCGGCGGTCTGGCTGACGGCGCTGCTCGGGCTGGCGGCCGCGACGTGCGGGCCGGATCGGCCGCTGCTGAGTCCATACAGCGGCGGCAAACTGGCTCGGTGGTTCGTCTCCCCGGGCGGTTTCACCGCAGTCGCCGTCACCGTGCCCGATCTGGGATTCGGCCCCACCTCCCAGCCGCGGGTGGTGACGATCGCGACGTACGGCCGGGTCCGCAGCGGCCCGGTCGGGTATCCCGCGGGCGTCGGAGGACACTACAGCGAGTGGAAACCGCTGCCCGGCGTCCTGTTGTTCGACCTGGCCGTGGCCGCGGACTCCGACACGCCCGCCGCCCCCGGCGATCGGTGGCGGTGGGTCCGTCAGGTCGGGGTGGGGCTGTTCTGGCTGGCGGGGGCCGCCGCGGCCGGCGGGGGGCTGTGGCTGGCCGTCGGCCTGTGGACGGGCGGGCCGCCGGACGCCGACGGGCCAGCCGCCGACGGGCCAGCCGCCGACGGGCCAGACGCCGACAGGTCCGGCCGCCAAGTCCGCACCCGAACGGTTGCGGGCGTGCTGTGGCGGTGTGCGGTCGGGACGGCGGCGGGGTGGGGCGGGCTGTGCCTGGTCCTGGCGAACGACAGCGGGATCCCGCCGTGGGCCGTGATGCGGAACCCGCACTTCCAGCTCTTCGCCGCCGGGGCGCTGGCCATGATCTTCGCCGCCGCGGTCACGGCTGCCCCGCGGTCGGGTTCCGGGCCGGCGTGACCGCGGGATGGGCGGGCGGTACGCTCGGCGGGCCATGCTCCGCTTCAAAATTGCCGATGCGCCGGAGGAGTTCGAGCAGATCCACCGGCTGAACCACCGCACCTTCGCCGGGGAGATCCCCCAGCACGCCGCCCGGCCGGACGGGCGGCTGGTCGACCGGTTCCATGACGAGAACCTGTACGCCGTCGCCCTGCGGGACGACGTGACGGGTTCCGGAACAGCGCCCGCAACCGGGCGGGTGGTGGGGATGTTGGCATTGCGGGGGCGGCGGCCGTTCTCGCTGGACGGCAAGCTGCCGGACCTGGACGCGCAGCTCGCCACGCTGCCGGCCCACCAGCGACCCTGCGAAGTGCGGTTGCTGGCGTTGGACCCGGCGGAGCGGGGTCGGGCGGCGTTTCGCGGGTTGGCCGAAGCGTTGCTGCCGGCGGCGGCGGGGGCGGGGTACGATTTGGCGCTGATCTCCGGCACGCCGCGGCAGGCTCGGCTGTATCGTCACCTCGGGTTTGAACCGTTCGGCCCGCTGGTCGGCGACGCCGCGGCCCCGTACCAGCCGATGTTCCTCACCCCCGCGGCCCTGCGCGGCGGCGGTCGGGCGTTCCGCGTGCCCCTCCCCGAGCCCGTCCACGGAACAGGCGACGGAACCGGCGACGGCACCGACGGGGGTCGCGGGGGCGAACGGCGGGAGGAAGAGGTGAACCTGTTGCCGGGGCCGGTGCCGCTGTCGGCGACGGTGCGGGCGGCGCTGATCGGGCCGGAGCGATCGCACCGCGATCCAGCGTTCCGGGAGACGTTCGAACGGCTGCGGGACGGCTTATGCACGCTGGCGGGGGCGCCGCGGGTCGACGGGGCGGACGTGCAGGTGATGACGGGCGCGGGAACCGCGGCGAACGATGCGGTCGCGGGGCAGTTGTCGCTGGCGCCGGGGCCGGGGCTCGTGCTGACGAACGGGGAGTTCGGCGATCGGCTGGTCGACCATGCCGCCCGCTGGCGGTTGGAGCACACGGTGCACCGCCGCCCGTGGGGGACGCCGTTCGACCCGGCGGCGGTGCGGGACGCCCTCCGCCAAACCGGCGCCCGCTGGCTGTGGGCGGTGCACGGGGAAACCAGCACGGGCGTGTTGAACGACCTGCGGATGTTGAAGGAGACCGCGGCGGAGGCCGGGGCGTCGCTGGCGGTGGACGCGGTCAGTTCGCTGGGGGCGACGCCGGTGGATCTGGCCGGCGTGGCGTGGGCCACCTCCGTGAGCGGCAAGAGCCTGGGCGGGCCGCCGGGGTTGGCGTTCGTCTTTCACGCCGCCCCGCCGGCGACGGCCGGACGGCTGCCGCGGTGCTTGGATCTGGGGCTGTACGCGGAGCGCGGGGGGATCCCGTTCACGCTCTCCTCCGGGCTGACGGCGGCGACGGCGGCGGCGATTGCCGCACGAAACGCCCCCCGCCGGTTCGAGGAATTGAACCGGCTGACGGATCGGCTGATCGACGGGCTGGGCCACGTCGGTTTGGCCCCGATCGCCCGGGAACCGCGGCTGCCGGGGGTGGTGACGGTCGCCGTGCCCCCGCCGCACAGCGCCGGCGAGTGGATCGCTGGACTGGCCGCCGCGGGGTTCCGGGTGAACCGCAGCGGGTATCTGGCGGAGCGCGGCTGGATGCAGTTCGCCCTGATCGGTCGGGCGCGGGCGGCGGAGGTCGACCGGCTGACGGCTTGCCTGCGAGGACTTGTTCAACCGGGAACCTGAGCGACCGCGTTCTCCACAGCCGGAATGTGAATCTGCCGGTTGTGCCGATTCTTGCGGCGGTCGTGTGCAGCGGAGCGGGGGCGACGGTCGATGAGCCGTTACGACCGCCCCCGCCCGTACGACCGGACCGCGCCCGTTCGGGCCGCTCGCTCGGGGGCCGCTATCTCCCCGGAGCCGCCCGATGCTCGTTGAACGCCCCGATCGCCCCTCCGATGCGGGTTCATTGACCGTCGGTCCGGCGGTGCATCGGCCCCAGCGATCGGGCGTTCGCACACGAATGGTGGCATGGCGACGAGCGGCGGGCGCCGGAGCGCTGCTGGCCGTGCCCGCCGTCGCGTTCGCCCAGGACGGGGCGGGGCCGCCGCGTTCCCCGCAGACGCCGGCCGTGCCGGGGGCGGTCGGTTCTTTGGAGACGCCGGGGGCCGACAGCACGAGTCCGGCAGACGCGCAGGCCGCGGCGGCGGAGTCGGTCGTGCGACTGTCCACGCCCCGCACCCGCACGGAAATCGTCAAGACCTATGCCAAGCGGGTGTTGCTCCCGCCGGGCATGAAGTGGACGGACGCCGCGGGGTTCGACGAGAACGTCGTGACCGTCACCGCGGAGGACAACACGTCCCTGCGGCTCTACGCCGCCAGCCCGGGCGTGACGCAGGTCGACCTGCAAGCGGTGGACGCGGAGGGGAATCCGCGGACGTTCTCGATCGAAGTGCTCGTCACGGCCGACGCCCGGGCGTTGCAGGCGGCGATCGACCGGCTGTTCCCGGGCTCCGCCGTCGAGGTGTACGGGCTGACGGACACCAGCGTGGTGCTGCGGGGCTGGATCACCCGGCCGGAGCAGGTCTCGCAGATCGTCGCCGTCGCGGGCCAATACTTTCCCGCGGAGAACATCCTGAACCAGATGCGGGTCGCCGCTCCGCAGCAGGTCCAATTGAACGTCGTGTTCATGGAGGTCCAGCGGAGCAAAGCCCAGGAGATGGGCATCAACCTCAGTTGGTTCGGCCGCGACGGGTTCTTCACCAGCACGGTGGGCGACGTGGTCCCGCTGGCGTCGATCGGCGGCACGGGCAACGCCACGGGGGTGCCGCTGGGCGGGTCGCCGTCGCTGGCGTTCCCCGCCGCGGCGTTGGCGAACCCCACGCTCGCCGCGGGCATCGTGGGCAGCAGCGGGGTGTTCCAATCGTTCCTGCGGGCGTTGCGGGAGGAACGCCTGCTGAAGGTCCTCAGCGAGCCGGTGCAGGTCGCCAGCAACGGACGGCCCAGCTACTTCCAAGCGGGCGGCGAGTTCCCGATCCCCGTGCCGCAGGGCCTGGGCGCGGTGGGCATCGAATTCCGCCCGTACGGCGTGGAACTGAGCGCCGTGCCGATCATGCTCGGCGGCGGGCGGGTCCGGCTGGAACTGGCGGCGAGCGTGTCCGATCTGGACTTCTCCCGCGGCACCACCATCCAGGGCACCACCGTCCCGGGCGTCTCCCAACGTCAGACGAACACGCAGGTCGAACTGGAGTTCGGCAAGACGTTGATGATCGCCGGCCTGATTCAGAACACCCAGCAGGCCGCCGCCCAGAAGGTTCCGTTCCTGGGCGAATTGCCGGGCATCGGCGCGGCGTTCCGCAGGGTGAAGTTTGAGGAGGCGGAGACCGAACTGGTCATCCTCGTCACCCCGCACCCCGTCGCCGGGCTGAATCCCAGCGAAGTCCCCTGCGGCGGACCGGGCCGCGGCACCGCCGCCCCCACCACCCGCGAACTGTTCGGCCTCGGCCTGCTGGAAGTCCCCGGGGCCGATCCCTGCGGCCCCGGCAGCGCCCCCGGCTGCGGCGACCCCTTCGCCGCCGGCTGCACGACCGGCTGCGGAACCCCCGACTTCGGCAACCCGGGCTTCGGCAACCCGGGCTTCGGCAACCCGGGCTTCGGCAATCCTGACTTTAGCTTCCCCGTGGGGGACGCCGCTCCGCCGGCGTTCGCCCCGCCGTCCGTCGTCGGGCAGCCCTACGCGGAGCAGCCTTTCACCGGGCAGCCGGCGCCGCAGTCGTTTCGCTCGCAGTCATTTGGCTCGCAGCCGTACGGTTCGCAGTCATTTGGCTCGCAGCCGTACGGTTCGCAGTCGTTCGGGCAGACGGACGGGCTCGTGCCGCACGGGTACGCCCCCGAGTCCTCGTTCTCGGACTCGACCCCGCAGCCGTACGGCGATCCGAACCAGTACGGCGATCCGAACCAGTACGGCAGTCCGAACCTCGCACCGCCGACGTTCGCGCCGCCGACGTTCTCCGCCCCGCCGTCGTCTCGCGGAATGCAGGGCGGGGCGCCGCAACTGCCGGGCCTGCCGGTCGAGCCGGCGCCCGCGCCGCTCCCCGCCGGCCCCGGCGCCGGCCCCGACGTCGACCCGGGAGACGACCGGGAGGCGAACCGCTTCGCCCCCGGCTACGACCGGGTGCCGCAACGCTCCGCGATGGCGCCGACCGGCTTCCGGCCCGGTGCTCGGACCGGCGCCTGGCCCGGCTACCGGCCCGCTCCCGTCGATCGCACGACGCCCAATTCCCGACCCGTCCCCGGCTACCAGCCGACCAACGGCCTGCAACCGGCCGGATACCGCCAGCCGGCGGGGGCCTTCCGGGGCAGCCGGGGCGTGGCGCCGGCGGGCTACCAGCAAGGCGTCCCGGCCGCTCGGCCGACGCCCGGCTCGATCGCGCCCTGGGCGGGCCCGTACGCCCCCAATGCATACGCCCCCGACGCGTACGCTCCCGATGCATTCACGCCCGGCGGCGATGGGACCGGCCGTGTGATCGCTCCGCCGCCGATTCGCCGGTGACTGCGAATCACCGGTGACGCCGGTCGCGCCGCTCCCCCTCCGGAGCGGGGCGTTCCGACTGTCCCGCACGCATTTTCGGCCCGCACGCGGGCCGGCCCGGACGCACAATCACGTGCGCCGGATCCGGTTCGACCGCGCGCGGTCGCCCCGCCCCCTCTCCTTCCCGCCCCGTAGCTCGATGAACGACGTCACCCGCCTGGCGCTGGTCGACCCGGACGATCGGACCCGCCGGGACGTCAAGAACCTCCTGCTGGGCCTGGATATGGTCTGGCTGGAAGCGGAAACCGGCCGGTACGAAGGGTTCGAGGACACCGTCGCCCAGAGCCGGCCGGACCTCGCGTTGGTCGCCCTGGACGGCGATCCGCAGCGGGCGCTGGCGTTGGTCAACCGCATCACCCACGAGGTGCCGGACTGCACGGTGCTGACGGTTTCGGCCTGTCAGGAGGGCAGCCTGATTTTGCAGGCGATGCGGGCCGGGGCGAAGGAGTTTTTATCGCATCCGCTCAAGATCGACGACTTCGTCGCCGCGCTGGACCGCATCCGTCAGGCGGGCGGCCACGCCGGCGAGGACGGCAAACCGTCCCGCGGCAATCGGGTGATCGCGGTCGCGGGCGTGGGCGGCGGCGTGGGCTGCACCAGTTTGGCGGTGAACCTCGGCTGCGCCCTCGCCGAACACGCCGCCAACAGCGTGACCGTTATCGACCTCGACCTCGCGTTGGGCGACGCGGACGTCTGGCTGGATATTATTCCGGACTATACCATCCAGGACGTGGCGGAGAACCTGTCGCGACTGGATTACAGCCTGCTCAAGCGCAGCCTGACCCGGCACGACTGCGGGGCGTTTTTATTGCCCCGCCCGGTGCAGATGGAGGAGATGGTCACGATGGGCGCCGAGGATTTAAAGCGGGTCGTCGCGCTGTTGCGGGCGACGTTTAGTCACCTCGTGATCGATATCGGCAAAAGCTACGGGGCGTTGGACCAGACGGTGTTGGACGCCGCGGACGATATTCTGCTCGTGTGCCAACTCGATCTGCCGGCGCTGCGGAACGTGGTGCGGGTGCTTCAATATCTCGATCTGCAAGAGAAGAACGCCCCGAAGGTCAAGATTATTTTGAACCGGATGGGACTGACGGATCGGCAGATCAGCGTCTCGAAGGCGATGGAGACCATCGGCCGGGAGGTGTATTGGAAGCTGCCGAACGATTACGGCACGATGATCGAGAGCCGCAACAACGGCGTGCCGCTGATCTCCCACGCCCCCACCAGCCGCCTGACCGAAAGCGTCCGCGGCCTCGCCGCGAAGCTGGACGGGGCCGAGGCGAAATCCGTCGCCCCGACCGGCGGCGGCTCCAAAAGCCTGTTCCGCTTCCTGTCGAAATCGAAGGCGTAGCGACCCGCCGGGGCCGTTAGAATGCTCGTGCCGAATGACGGCCGCCCCGTCCGCCGATCCGCCGCCATGTCCACCGCGCTCGCCCCGCCGCCCCCCCGTTCGTCGCCGCACAACGCGTCGCTTGACAGCCCGTCGCCCGTACCCGACCGCGTCTCCCGGTTGGAGTATCTGCGGCGAGAAGAACTGGCCGACGCCAAGCACGAATGGTTCCACGGAGAGGTGCGGGAGATGTCCGGGGTCGCTTACGAACACTCTTTGATTGCGGCTCGCATTCAAGAATTACTAATCGCAGCGGTTCGCGATCGGCCGCTCTCGGTGCTTCCGGCGGACATGAAGGTGCGAATCCCCGCCGGGGCCTACGTTTACCCGGACCTCACGGTCGTTCCCTATCCCGCGGAACTCGAACCGCCGATCCGTCCCGGCGGGCCGCGTACGGTTTTATTGACTCCCGCTGTGGTCATCGAAGCGCTTTCCCCGAGCGCCGCCGCGACCGATCGGGGGGAAAAGCTGGACGGCTACCGCACGATCCCGTCGTTGACGGATTATCTGATCGTCGACCCGACGGCGCCGCACGTCGAGCACCACCGCCGCACCGCCGACGGTTGGACGTGCGCCCGCTCGACCGATCGCTCCGCGACCCTCACGCTGATCGCCGCGGACGCTGCGTTGTCCCTGGAAAAGATCTATACCGTGCTGGACGGGGCGGGATGAGCGGCGTCTGATTTGGACGAGGTTCTATCGAGGATCCGTTCATCGCTGATCTGGCCTGACGATGAGCGTCTGCCGTCGGGACGATCACCGTTCCAGCACGCCGGGGCGGCGGACGGGGACGCCGCCGACGGTGACCGTCGCCCGCGGCCAGTCCTCCATCGCGGTGACGACCTCGGCGGTTTCATGTTCGGTCACCAGCGCCGTGTCGCAGCAGGCGGCGGGGCCGATCCGCGGCTGCCAGACGATCGCGGCGCCGGGCCGCAGGGTCTCGGCGGCTTCGGGACCGAGGATCGCTTCGAACGGGGCGAAGCCGGTGCGGAGGGCCACCGGCGCCGGCTTCCAGTCGGCGGCGGCGCCGGTCTTTTCATAGATCCGCTTCGCCTTCGCCCACACCTCCGGCCACGCCAATCCCGCCCGACTGTAATGCAGGCCGGCGGCTTGGATCTGCACCGCCCGGGCGTGGGCCGTCCGCAGCGCGTCCCGCTGGTCGGGGGGCAGCGAGGGGAAGAGGACGGTGCGGCCGCAATGCGCGTGCACGCCGGCCCGCCGCCCGATCGCCCCCAGGGTGACGCGGTGAAACGCGGGGCGGCGGTCGAATCGGTAGTGCGGCTGCTCGTCCGCCCGGCCGTCGCCCGCCGCCCGAACCTGCACCGGGGTGACGCCGCGACGCAGCAACCGGTGAGCGACCTCGCCGGCCAGATCCCCCTCCAATCGCCCCGGCACCGCGCCGCGGCAGGTCGCCTCGACGGCGTGGGCCACGTCCGCGGCGAGTTCCGTCAGCGCCGCGACCTCCACAGCGTCCAGTTCGCTTCGCAGCGCGGCGAGCGCCGCCCGCAGATCGCCCGGGGCGTCCGCCGGTTCGTCGAACCCACGAACGCGGTCCGTGCCCACCACCCGGCCGCGGCACAGATCGGTCAGCAGTTCGCTCCGCGGCTGGCGCCAGGGGCGCTGCTTGAGTTGGAAGCCGAGCCCCGGCAATTCACGGTCGAACAGGTGGGGGCTGTCGGCGTCGGAGCAGACGGCCACCCGCGATTGTCGCGTGAGGAACACCGCCGCCGCGGCGCCGCCGGCCCCGTCGGACTCCCCCCCGGAGAGGTCCGCCCCGCAACTGATCCACGCCATATTCACCGGCTCCGTCAGCAGCACGGCGTCCAATCCGCGGGCGTCGATCAGGGCGGCGATCGCGGTCTGCCGCGCCTCGACCCGGGCGAGCCGGTCCGGGTCGAAGATGGCCAGTTCCGCGCTGTTCGCCGGGTGCGACATGAAACGGGGGCGGGCGATCGTGGGGACGACGGACGCGGCAGGATACGCTGTTCACGCCCGCATCTCCCGTGCCGTCCCCTCTTCGCCCCCTCCATTCCCCTGTTGGTCCCCGCGTGGCCCGCACCGAGACCGACCGCGACGATCTGTTCGCCGAAGCTGTCGCGATGCCGCGGCGGGCGGAGTTCGTCGCCCCGGACCTGCCGAACGAGCAATCCCCGATCGTCGCCGGCGTCCACCGGAACGGTCGGGTGAGCGTGTATTGCGGAGGCGCCGTCGCGGATCATCTCGACGCCGCCGGCCGGCTGACGCGGGCGTTTCGCACCGGCGACGCCGGCGCTCCACTCTTATATCGGTCGCAGGGCGAGACGCTGGCGGAGTTGATCCGCGTGCGGTCCGCGGCGGGGACCTCGCTGGTGCGACGGGATCTATCGGCGGGGGAATTGCGGACGTTCCTCGCCGCCGCCCGCGACCGGTTGCGGGCGCTGGGGCGGGCGTTGCGGGCGGGCGACGAGGCGCTGCTGCGGGTCACGGACGAGGATCCGCGGGTCGAACTGGCCGCCGCGCTCGCCGCCGCCCTGCCGGCGGACGCCCCCCTCGCCCCCCGCTTCAAAGGCAAACGATGACGGCGCCCGCCCCGACGCAAACCCGCCTGATCGTCGGTTGCGGCTATCTCGGCCGCCGCGTCGCCGCCCGCTGGCACGCCGCGGGGCATGAGGTGTGGTGCCTGACGCGGTCGCCGGAGACCGCCGCGGAGTTCAAGCGGCACGGCTGGCGCCCCGCGATCGGCGACGTGACGGACCCGGCGTCGCTGGCGGATCTGCCGGCGCCCGCGGTCGTGCTGCACGCCGTCGGCTTCGACCGCACCTCAAACCACACCCGCGAAGAGGTCGCCGCGACCGGGACCGCGAACCTGTTGAACAGCCCCGCCGGCGGGGCCGGGCGCTACCTCTACATCTCCACGACCGGCGTGTATGGGTTCGACGGCGGGCAACTCGTGCACGAAGCCAGCGAGATCGACCCCACCTCCGCCGGCGGGGCGGCGAACCGGGCGGCGGAGCTGCGCCTGTTCGAGGCGTTCGACGGTCGGACGGGGGCCGCGGTCGTGCTGCGGCCCAGCGGCATCTACGGCCCCGGCCGCGTGATGCGGTCCGCGGAGCAGGTGCGGTCCGCCGAACCCGTTCGCGGACAGGCCGACGCGTGGCTGAACCTGGTGCATGTGGACGACCTCGCCGCCGCGGTCTGTCTCGCCGCGGATCATCCGCAGCCGATGAGGGAATACCTCGTCTCCGACGACCGCCCGCTGACCCGCCGCGACTACTACACGCTGCTGGCCGAACGGCTCGGCGGCCCGCCCCCGACCTTCACGGGGGAGGGCGGCCGGGTGACCGGACTCGGCAAGAAGTGCTCCAACGACCGGGCGAAGCGGCATCTCGGCTGGACGCCGCGATTCCCCACCGCCGCGGAGGGGCTGACGCAGCGCACTTGCCTAACGGGCGGCGGCGGCCCGGTCGAGCGCCCGCATCGGGAACAGGGCGCTGGGTTCGTGCTCCCGCTCCATGACGGCGATCAACTCGGCAAGTTTCTCCGGGCGGTCGGCCGCGAGATCGGTCGTTTCCCCCGGATCGTCGGCGAGGTTGTAAAGCTCCGTCTGAATCGGTCGTCCCGGCTTCCACTTCGACAGTCCCGTGCGGACGGCCTTCCAATCGCCCACACGAACCGCCTGCTGACCGCCGTACGCGGGAAACTCCCAATAGAGGAACTTTGGGGCCGGCTGCGATTCTCCCTGCAACGTGGGGGCGAAGGAGACGCCGTCGGTCGCCGCGGCGACGTCCGCGGGCAGGGAGCCGCCGGTGAGATCCATTAATGTCGGCAGCCAATCGGCGAAATAGGTGGGGCGGTCGCTGATGGTGCCGGGCGGAATCACGCCGGGCAGGCGGGCGATCAGCGGCACGCGGAGGCCGCCTTCAAAGACGCTCCCCTTGCGGCCGCGGAACGGTCCGGCGGAGCGGAAATAATCGCTGTCGGCCCCGCCCAGCCGGCCGTACGCCGGTCCGTTGTCGCTGGTGAAGATCACCAGCGTGTTCTCCGTCAGTCCCAGTGCGTCCAACCGGTCCAGCAATGCGCCGACCTGGCGGTCCGTTTTCGTGACCATCGCCGCGTAGGCCGCCCGCGGGGCGGGGTGTTGGAGAAAACCGGTGTGCCGATAGGGCGCTTCTTTAATGGTCGCCCGGAGGCCGGCGAGGCTGGGTTCGTCCTCCGGCACCTGGAGGGATAGGTGCGTGACGACCAGCGGGAGGTATAGGAAGAACGGCCGATCCGTATTCTCCGTGATGAATTCGTCGGCGACGCGAAAGAACTCGTCCTGCGAATATGTCTCTCCGTGCAGCGTGCGATCGTTGCCGGGATATTGCACGCGGTCGGCGGAGTCCGCGGTCAGATCCCATAAAAAGCGGGGGAAGTGGTTGTGGGCGTGCCATTGGCAGACGTAACCGAAGAACCGATCAAAGCCCTGTTTCGTCGGGTCGCCCGTGCTGCCCTCCCAGCCGAGCCCCCACTTGCCCGCGGCGCAGGTGGCGTACCCGCGATCTTGAAATAACTCCGCGAGCGTGACGGCGTTTGCGGGAATCGGGTTCTGACCGGGGAAAATGCTGCGGGATTCGTCCTTCACCCGCCCCTTGGGATAGCCGTTGCCCCGGATATAAGAATGGCCGGCGTGTCGGCCCGTCATCAAACTGCACCGGGCCGGGGCGCAGACGGGGAAGCCGCTGTAGTGGGCGGTGAGACGCACCCCCTGTGCGGCGAGGGCGTCCAGCCGCGGCGTCTTGATCGTCGTTTGGCCGAAGCAGCCCAGGTCCCCCCAGCCGAGGTCGTCGCACATGATAAACACGACGTTCGGCGGCGCGTTCGCGGGATCGGCCGCGGGGGCGCTGGGTGCGGAGTCCCGGACTGTCCGATCGTCCGCGGGAGGCGACAGGACGAGGAGCGCGGCGAGCAGCGGGGCGGGGGTCATACGGAACCTGCGGCGGAGAACAAGGGAGGAGCACGTGAGAAAGGGGGGGGGCGGGGTCTCTGGTGCCGGGCGGGCGGGGCGTCAGTATGCCGGCATGTCCGACCCGACGCCCCGTTCGCCGACCGCCCCCCCCGATGCCGTGGGGCGACATGCCGCGGCCTCGCACCTCGCCGAACCAGGCGCCCCGGCGGCGCCCGCCGCCCGCCGTGGACGGCGGTTCCGGCGCCCGCGGTTGGCTCAGGCCGTTCGGCTGAAGAATCCGTTTCGCCGCGGCGGGTCCACCCACCGGGAGATTCACACCGTGCCCGGGACCGTCGCGGTCGATCCGAGCGCACCCAAGCCGGTGCTCACCGGCATCGGCTACGGCGGCCCCGGCCGATTGACGCAGACGGCGTTCGACTCTCCCGCGGAAATCCCCGCGTTCCTGGAGGAGCACCCGGTCGCCTGGGTGAACGTCGACGGGCTGGGCGCCGCCCGCGTGCTCAACGCGCTGGGCGAGGTATTCGGGCTGCACCCGCTCGAATTGGAGGACGTCACCCACACCCATCAGCGGGCGAAATTGGAGGAATATCCCGATCATCTGTTCGTGGTCGCCGATATGGCGAAACAGACCCCGCCCGACCCGCTCGCCGACCCCGATCACGCCGACGGCCCGATCTTTAAGACGGAGCAGATCAGCCTGTTCCTCGGCAAAGGGTGGGTGTTGACCTTTCAAGAGGAGCCCGGCGATTGCTTCGATCCTCTCCGGGAACGATTGAAGCGCAAGCGCGGCCGGATTCGCGACTGCGGGGCGGATTATCTCTTTTACGCCCTCGTCGACGCGGTGCTGGACGGCTATTTTCCGGTGGTCGAATCGCTGGGCGACCGGCTGGAACGGCTGGACGCGGAGATTTCCGATCGCTCCGGCCGGGGGCTGGTGGGTCGTCTGCACCGCCTCCGCGGCGAATTGTTGGTGGTCCGCAAGTTACTGTGGCCGCATCGGGAGATGACGAACAGCCTGCTGCGGGATCGGGACCTCATCGCGCCGGCCACGCAGGTGTTCCTCCGGGACGCCCACGACCACGCCCAGCAATTGTTAGAACTGGCGGAGACGTATCGCGAATTATGCAGCGACCTGCGGGACTTTCACTACGCCCAGGTCAACACCCGCAGCGGGGAGGTGAACAAAATCCTGACGATCGTGGCCACGATCTTCATCCCGCTAAGTTTCGTGACGGGGCTGTGGGGGATGAACTTCGACACCGAGCGCAGCGAATATAACATGCCCGAATTGGAGTGGGCCTACGGCTACCCGTTCGCCCTGGGCCTGATGGGCGCCATCGCCGGCGGCCTGCTGTTGTTCTTCTGGCGCCTGGGCCTGCTGCGGCGGGAGGAGTGACGCCCGAGGAGCGACTGGGAAGAGTGGGGGCAGGGGGCAGGGGGCGGCGACGCGGCGTCACCGGCTATACTCGTCCCCGATGCCCCCGCCCGCCGCCCCGCCGGAGACCGAAGACGACGACGCCCTCGCCGGCGTGCTGGACGTGCTCTTGGAAGACGCCGAAGCCGGCCGGCCGGTGGATCTCGACGCGGCCTGCCGACGCCACCCCGCGTTCGCAGACGAACTGCGGCAGTTATTCAACACCGCCGGGCTGATGCGGGAGTTCCTCCCCTCCGCCCCGGATGTCCTGGAAGACGAACCCGGTCTTTCCGACGATCTCCTGTCGAACGGCGAACTTGCGCAGGCCTTGGCGGAGACGGTCGTCCCCGGACGCCAGACGCCGGCAAACCGGTCGTCGGCGCTCAAGCAGGCCGGCGACGAGTCCTCCGCGACGCGTCGACGGAATCTCCCGGAGGCGCCGCCGGGCTACGAGTTGAAGGAGGAACTGGGCCGCGGCGGCATGGGCGTGGTCTACCGGGCGTTCCAGACCAAGCCCGGGCGGGAGGTGGCGTTGAAAATGATCCGTCAGGCGGCGCTGGCCAGCCCGGAGGACGCCGCCCGCTTCCGCCGCGAAGCCGAGGCGACCGCCCGACTGGACGATCCGCACATCGTGCCGGTGTTCGAAGTCGGCGGGTTCGACGGGCCGGACGACGACTCCGACGGGGCTGCCCGCGGCGACGACGCCCCGTTTTTCAGTATGCGGTTGATCGAAGGCTCCACCCTCGACCGCGAATTGCGCAAAGGCCCGCGTCCGCCGCGGGAATTGGCCGCCACGCTGGCGCCCATCGCCCGGGCGGTGCATTCGGCGCACTGTGCGGGCGTGCTGCACCGCGATTTGAAGCCGTCGAATATTCTGCTGGACGGCGTCGGTCGGCCGTTCGTGACGGACTTCGGACTTGCCGGTCGGGTGCCGCGACCGTTTCCGATCGCGGCGGGGGCCGACTTCAACGGGGACGGGATGGGCGAGGAGGCGCCGACGTTGACGCAGCCCGGGGCGATCCTCGGCACGCCGGCCTGGATGAGCCCGGAGCAGGCCGCCGGTCGACGGGACGCCGTCGGTCCGGCCAGCGACGTGTATTCCCTCGGGGCGATTCTCTATGCCGGGCTAACGGGCCGTCCGCCGTTCGCCGCGGAAACGCCCGCCGCCACGGTGCTGCGGGTGTTGGAAAGCGAGCCCCGCCGCCCCCGCCGGCTCAACGAAGACGCCGACCCGGACCTCGAACTGATCGCGCTCAAGTGCCTTCAGAAACCGCAGGATTTGCGTTATCCCAGCGCCGCGGCGTTGGCGGACGATTTAGAGGCGTATTTAGCGGGCGAGCCGGTCAGCGCCCGCGGGGGGCGGTTCACGGATCTCGTCCATCGCACGTTCCGCGAAACGCACCACGCCCCGATTCTGGAAAACTGGGGACTGTTGTGGATGTGGCACGCCGCGGTGCTGGTCGCATTGTGTTTGGTGACGAATATTTTGCAGATCCGGGGGGTGGAGAATCGTCCGACCTATGTTTTAATGTGGACGGCGGGGATGGGGGCCTGGGCGGCGGTGTTTTGGAGCCTGCGGCGCCGGGCCGGGCCGATCAGCTTTGTGGAGCGCCAGATCGCCCACGTCTGGGCCGCCAGCATGGCGAGCAGCAGTTTGCTGTTCGCGATCGAATGGTTGCTCGATATGCCGGTGCTGCATCTGTCGCCGGTGCTGGGGCTGATCGCCGGGGCGGTGTTTTTCGCCAAGGCGGGGATGCTGTCGGGGGCGTTGTATATCCCCGCGGTGGCCTGTTTCGCGTCGGCCCCCGTCATGGCCTGGATGGAACACGCCTACCCCCGCCGCGACTGGGGCGTACTCCTGTTCGGCGTCGTCACCGCCGCCGGCTTCTTCTTCCCCGGGTGGAAGTATCGGAAGTGAGCGATCAGCCGGGCAGACTCGAACCGTATTCCTGTTCCAATTCCAATCGAAAAGCTGCGAAGCCCGTTTGCTTCTCCCGGCGACAGCGAACGACTTGTAGGGACCAGGCGACCTTTGTTTTCAATGGATCACGGTCGAGCCCCTGATCAGCGATGAGCCGTTCAAATTCCAATTTTGGACTGCGGCACTTGTCGACCCGCGGAATCGTTTCCGTGGCGGCAATATTTAGGCAAAGCTTGACCGCATTCCCGTCGTCCAGCAGCCACGCCTCGAAGTGTGGGGCGGCTTCGCCTAGAGCGACGGGAACGACGACCCGCTCCGGTCTCGCCCGGTCCTCCGCCAAGCCCCGGCGGGCCTGACGTAAGCGGTCGCCGCCTGGAGCCGTATCTCGATCAAGGACGGCGACGAGCCCGTCGAAGCCGAGTCGCCGGACCTTTAGCAACGCTTCCGCCACCTTCCGGTGAAATCCACGACCGGGACCAATGCCCTGCCGCCGACCGTGGCGACGCTGTTGTCGCCAGTCTTCGTACGTGCAGTCCAATTCCTGACCAAGCAGATTTTCCAACAGCGCGGGCAGCGGGCGTTCGTCCCGCGGACCGTCGCCGACGCACAGCAACCGCATCATGCCGCCACCGCGGTCACGACATCCTCTTTGACCGGCGCGATCAGCCCCTCTTCACCGACGCTTTGCCAAACCTCCCCCAGCATGAAGTCATCCATGTAAGACTTTAGCCCGTCGGCATCGACAGGGGAGGCCGTCCTCGCCCCGCCCTCCTCCCGCTGGAATACAAGCACCTGATCGGTGTCTAGATCGACGTGGTCCAGCAGATAGGGGCTGTGCGTGGTGAGGATCACCTGCGTCCGCCGGCCGTCCGGCTTTTCTTCGGTCAAGAGACGAAGCAGGTTTATCACCTCGCCCAGCCGCCGGGGGTGCAGACCGTTCTCCGGTTCCTCGATCAGCACGACGTTTGGGGCGTCGGGGCGATAGGCGAGGGTGAGGTAGAAGATGAGGGCGCGAACGCCGGCGGAGGCGCGGTCGGCTGGGATCTCCAACCCGTTTATGAGTAGGAGATTTAGCGAAAGAATCGAAGGCTCCGGAACCGTGACTGAATAGTTTTGGAACCCCGGCACGAGTTCTCGCGTTCGTTCTTCCATCTGATCGAACCGACCGCGGTTCGAACGAAGCATCCGATCTAGTGTCCTGAGTTGGAAGTTTCGTTGCAGACGGCTTCGACCCGCCGAAGGATCAGATCGGCGTCGGCGGTCCAGACGAACGGTTTGGCGTCGGCGTTATGACCCTCGACGTAGTCCCGGATCGCCCGCTCCAATTGCGGCACGCTGCGGAACACGCCCCGCCGCAGCCGTTTATTCGTCAGTTCCGCGAAGAACCGCTCGACCTGATTCATCCAGCTCGCCCCCGTCGGGGTGAAATGCAGGCGGTACTCGGGGCGTCGGGCGAACCACCGTTTCACGGCGGCGGTTTTATGCGCGGCGTAGTTGTCGAGCACCAAGTGGATCTCCGTCCCGGGGTCGCGTTCGGTCGCGGCGTCGAGCTGCCGGAGGAACGAGAGAAAGTCCTGAGCCCGGTGCCGCCGCCGACAGCGGCCGAACACCTCCCCGGTCTTCACGTTCAACGCCGCGAACAGGCTGGTCGTCCCGTGCCGGAAATAATCGTGCGTCCGCCGCTCCGGCCGGCCGGGCGTCATCGGCAGCACGGGCTGGGAGCGGTCGAGCGCCTGACACTGGCTCTTCTCGTCCACGCAGAACACCACGGCGTTCGCCGGCGGGCTCATGTATAAGCCCACCACGTCCCGCACCTTCTCCACGAAGTACGGGTCGGTCGAGAGCTTGAAGGTCTCGCTGCGGTGCGGCTGCAGCCCGAAGGCCCGCCAGATCCGGGAGACGGCGCTCTGGCTGAGACCCAGCCGCTTCGCCAAGCTCCGCGTGCTCCAGTGGGTCGCGTTCGGCGGGGTTTCCTCCAGCGTCGTCCTGACGACCTCCTCGACGCGGTCGTCGCCGATCCTCCGCGGGGCTCCGCTTCTGGGCTCGTCGGTCAGTCCGTCCAGCCCGTGTTCGAGGAAACGCTCCCGCCACCGCGTGGCGGTCGGCCGCGAGACGCCGAGGCGGCGGGCCGCAGCCACGATCGACGGTTCGTCGGCGCAAGCCAACACGATCGCCGCCCGCAGGGCCAAGCCCCGGGGCGTTTTGCGGCGGCGGGCCAGCCGGGTGAGTTCGGCCCGCTGCGCGTCGGTCACGACCAGTTCGGTTTTCGGCTTGGACCCGGGCATCTGGGGCTCCGAATTGCGTAAAACCGCAGCCTACCCGCCCTCGTAAGATGCGCAACGAAACTTCCAACTCAGGACACTAGTATGCCAGGTACATTGCAGCCAAGCGAGTCAAGTGCGGGCGACATGGCTGCTGACGTCAATTGTTGGCCGGAGAATCCAATATGCGCTGGGGCGGTGTTCAGCAGGTTGATTTTTTTATGGCTTGGCAGCCCGCCATCTGGAGAAGCTTCGATGATTTTTACCGCCGCGTCCCTGCCCGTGCCTCGCCCTTGCGGCGTGACGATGAACGGGAACTCCCCCGGCGTCTCGAAGTGGATAAATGGTTCGTCTACGGATCGGCCCTGCCAGTGATCAAGAGGAAGAAACCGTGTTTCTGTTGACCCCCCTCGAAAATGAACCGCCTCCAAAAACGTGCTCTTGCCCGTGTCGTTCTCGCCGATCAACACCGTCAGCGGCTTCAGCGGGACGGACACGTCCCGCAGGCAGCGGAAGTTTTTGATCGTGATGTGGTCCAGCATCGCTCGGCTCCCCCGCTTCGATTTGGTTCTTGATCTCTTGAGAATTGGATTCTACCTGCCCTCACCGCCCGCCGCTTTTGCGGCGGGCGATCATCACGCGTAGGATCACGTTGTCAGGAACCCCATAATAAGCGTACTTGCGGCGGACGAGGTCGCAAAAGTGCATCGCTTCGCTGGGGTGCAGTAAAAGCTCGTCGATGCTGAGACTGTCGCGGTACAGGCCGTGGAACTGCTCCACCACGCGGTCGGTAAACTCCTCCCGGGAGAGCGCGATGTCATAGTCGGCCGGATCGAATACGCGGCGGGACATGGGGGCACCTTTCAGCGGTGAAAGCAGCGGTGAAGGCAAAGGAGAGCGGCGAACGCAAGGGCGACGGCGGATCACGCCACCGGACCGCGAAATCCAGGCGGCGGGCACCATCCCCCCCGCCCGCACCCCCCGCAACCCGACGGCGGCCGGAACGGATCGGCGGCGTCGCGACCGGACCCGGGCGGTGGCGGTTCGCGCGGGGCGGGGCAAGCGGGTACGATGGCCCGCCCCCATGCCCCAGCGTCCCGAACCCCCGCCGTCCGCACCGGCGGCCCCGCGACGGGGCCGCGCGCCCCACGGGGCGGCCCGCCCCGTCGAAAGAAACGGCGTCGCTCGCAACGGGGCGGCCGGCGGTGCGAAGACCCGGTCGATCCGCAAGCGGAAGACCGCCCCCCGCAACAAGATCGTCCACGGCGATTGCCTGCCGCATCTCAAGGCGCTGCCGGACGAGTGCGTCGAACTCGCCTTCGCGGACCCGCCGTTTAATATCGGGTTCTCCTACGACGTCTACAAAGATCGACAGTCCGCCGCGGAGTATGAAGACTGGTGCCGCGAGTGGATCGCGGAAATCCACCGCGTGCTCAAACCGAACGGCACCTTCTGGCTGTCGATCGGGGACGAGTTCGCCGCGGAGTTGAAGGTGCTGTCGACCCGGGAACTCGGCTTTCATTGCCGCAGTTGGGTCGTCTGGTATTATACGTTCGGCGTGAACTGCACGCGGAAGTTCACGCGTAGCCACGCCCACCTGTTCCATCTGACGAAGGACCCACGGGAGTTCACCTTCAACGCGGAGGACCCGGAGGTTCGCGTGCCCAGCGCCCGGCAGCTGGTCTATAACGACCCGCGGGCCAACCCCACCGGCCGCCTGCCGGACGACACCTGGAAGTACGGCCCGTTCGACCCGGTCGAGTTCGTTCCCGAAAACGCCGACCCCGCCGCGGCGGAGGAGGGGGCGAAGTGGATCATCCGCCCGCAGGATCTACCGGAGGGGTTCGCGCCCGGCGAGAACACGTGGTACTTCCCGCGGGTCGCCGGGACGTTCAAGGAACGCGAAGGCTTTCACGGCTGTCAGATGCCGGAACAATTGCTGGGCCGGATCGTGCGGGTCAGTTCCAACCCGGGGGATCTGGTCCTCGATCCGTTCGCCGGCACCGGCACCACGCCCGCGGTGGCGCACAAACTCGGCCGGGACTGGCTGGGCTATGAATTGTCCGAGGACTACGCCGCCCGGGCGGCGGCTCGGTTGAAGTCGATCGCCGTGGGCGACGCATTGAATGGGTCGGACGCCCCGACGGTCTCCGCCCCCAGCACCCGCAACGGTCGTCGCCGCAAAGCGGGATTGCCGAAGACAAGGCCGGGGTGAGCCGCCCGGTCTGGAAGTCGAGGGATCGCCTCACCGCTGGCAGGTCGGGCAGTGAAACGTGCTGCGCTGGGCCTGCACGATTCGCACGATCGGCGTGCCGCACCGGGGGCAGGGGGCGCCGGCTCTTTGATACACGCGGTGCTCGTTCCGGTAGCGGCCCGGGTCGCCCAGGGCGTTCCTGTAGGTGCCGTCGGACAGCGTGCTGCCTTCGTATGCAATGGCCTCCGTCAAGACCGCGACCGCGGCGGCGGCGAGGGAACGCACCTCCTTCTTTGTCAGGTCGTGCGCCGGCGCGGTCCGGGGCGATGCGGGCGTGGTACAGCGCCTCGCTGGCGTACAGGTTGCCCACGCCCGCGGCGATGCGTTGGTCCAATAGCGCCACCTTCACCGCCCGGGCCGTCTTCGCCAACCCGGCGGCCAGCGTGGCGGCCCACTCCTCCGGCGCCAACGTGATCGGGTCCGGGCCGAGCTTGTGCGGGCCGAGGTGCGTTTCCAACTCCCCCGGTTCGTACAGCCGCACGGTGCCCAGCCCGCGGCGGTCCCAGAATCGCAACGCCGGATAGTCGGGCGCTGCCTGGGACGGAGGGTCGGGCGTGGGACCGAGCTGCCATTCGAGCCGCACGTGGTCGGCGGTCGGCGGCTCGCCGAGCAGCATCAGGCCGGTCATCCGGGGCTCGACGGCGATCGCCCGGCCGCCGGCCAACCGTAGCACGACCCGCTTGGCCCGCCGTTCCACCGCCTCGATCACCTTCCCCCGCACCCGGGCGGCCAGCGAGGAGAGCCCCGGGGTGAGGGCGATCGGCCGCAACGGTTCGCCGGCGGCGTTGACCCCGCCTTTGGGGATGCGGACCGCCGTGATGGTCCGCCCGACGACGTGCGGCCGCACGCCCCGCACCATCGTTTCGACCTCGGGCAGTTCCGGCACGGGCGGGCGGGATTTCGCTGGACGGGGGGCGAGGTGGAGACCGACGGACGGGCGCGATTTTAGCGGCGGGTCCTCTCCTGTCGGCCGATTGCGGCGGGTGTGCCGTGAAAACAGGGGTTTGGGGACAACGGCTTGACGCTGCCCGCGGCTCTGTCGATCCTGAAGAACGGCGGACGGTCCCCGCCCGCGGTTCGCGCACAGCCTGATTTCCCGTCTCTCAGCAGATCGGATCCAATCAGGCGACGCGGCGAACCCCCGTCCGCCCCCCTCCCCCTGCCCGGAGCGCCCCGTGCGTCGTCGTCCCCACCGCCCCGCCGGGGTGTTTTTATCGCTGGTCCTCGCCGCCTCGCCGGCGCTCGCGGGGACTCCCGCGTTCGCCGGGAATGAAGCGGGCGTCCGCGCCCATCTCGCCGCCGGGGAGTTCGGTCCCGCCGTCGAACTGGCGATCGCCGGTCCTGTGGAGGGCCGCGACACGCTGCTCGCGGAGATCGCCGCCGCCCAGCACGCCGCCGGCGCCGGGCAAGCTGCCCTGCGCACGCTGTCGCAGCTGACTGTGACCCGTGAATCCGGCCGCACCGACCGAACCGGCGCCCGCACCGACGGCAGCCTCGCCGGCGGATCGATGGCGGACTTCCAGCCGTTGATCGACCTGATCATATCCACCACCGGCGGGACGGAAAACGGCGGGGGCTGGGAGGAGATCGACGGCGCTGGCGGTTCCCTGGAGGAATACGAGAGCGGCGTGCGGGTCGATCCGCTCGGCAAGATGGCCGCCCTCACCGTCCGCGAGCGGGCCGATCGCCTCGCCGCCCTCGGCCTCGCCGCCCGGGCCGCGACGCTCAACGACGACCTCGCCGCCCCCAGCGCCCTGCGGCTCGTCTCGCTGCGGGGCTTGGAGCAGGAGGTCGCCGCCCGCCTCGCCGACGGCCGGGCGCTGCCCGGTTCGATGCGGCACCTCGCCGGCCTCACGCAGGTGCAATACGTCCTGCTGGTCGAGCCGCACGGGGACCGGCCGGGCGACATCCTGCTCGGCGGCCCCGCCGCGGGCTGGGGCGCCGACGGCGCCGGCCGCGTCATCACCGCCGACGGTCAGCCCGTGCTGCACCTAGACGACCTCGTCACCGTGCTGCGGACCTTCTCCGACACCGGCAGCGGCATCTTTCAGTGCCTGATCGTCCCCCGGCAGGACGGTCTGAAGGCCGTGAAAGAGTACGCCGAAGCCTCGCAGGCCGCCGGTCCCCTGGCCGGCCGCTCCGCGACCCGCCGGTTCGTCGCCGGGTTGGGCGCGGCGCTGGGCGAGCAGGACGTGGTCTACAACGGCGTGCCCGCCGACAGCCGCGTCGCCCGCGTCATCGCCGAGGCCGACTATCGCATGAAGCTGATCGGCATCGATAAGGCGCAGGGCGCCGGCATTCAAAGCTACTTCGATCTGCTGGGCGCCAGCGGGGACACCTCCGGCGTGCCGATGAAGGCCCTGCGGTGGTGGTTGACCACGGACTTCGACGCCGTGCTGCACTCCGAGAACCGCGACGTGTTCGAGTTCGTCGGCAGCCGCGTGCTGTGCAAGAGCGAGGACGAGTTCATCAAGGACGACGGCGAACGCGTCCACACCGGCCAGTCCAGCCCGGTGAATAGCCAGTTCGCCGCCGGGTTCACCGCCAAGTTCGACGCCCTCGCCGCCGAGGATCCGGTGTTTGCGGAACTGCGGAACGTGTTCGATCTGTCCCTCGCCGCGGCGCTGATCTCCGCGGAGAACCTCGACGAGCGAGCCGGCTGGACCGCCGGGGCCTTCGCCTCGGAGCGGCTCTACCCGACCCGCACCGGCGCCGAGATCGCCACCGTGGACACCGCCGTCAACCACCGCGTCTACCGCGGCGGCGAGGTCGTCGTGCAGGTGGCCGGCGGCGTCCGCGGCGACCTGACCCGCGTGCTGGCGGACTCCGAGGTCTTCAAGACCGGCGTCCGGCTCCAGAACAAGTTCAACGACGGCCAACTGACCCGCCCCGACGGCCGCTGGTGGTGGGACGCCGCGGAGTGAGCCGCACAGCAGGCTGATCCGAAACGAATCTCGCCCCGGACGCTCCCTAGCGTCCGGGGCGCTTTCGTGGGCGGCGTTCTCTTAGGGAATAATCGCCAGGGGGATGATCGCCAGGGGGATGATCGCGTGCCGCACGGCGTTGCGTCTGCCGATCGGTCGGGGACAATGGGCGTTCTGTTCCCCCGTTCCGTGCTCCGAAGCCTACGCCCATGCGCCGCCTCGCCCCGCTGCTGACCTCCGCCGCCCTGCTCGCCGCTCTTCCGCTGGCTCTCTCGCCCAGCGCCCGGGCGGCCGTTGATGAAAACGACAGCGAAGACGGTTTCATCGTGCTGTTCGACGGCAAAACGCTGGACGGCTGGGAACAGCGGAACGGCACCGCGACCTACAAGGTGGAAGAGGTGGACGGCGCCCCGGCGATCGTCGGCCGCACCGCCAAGGGCAGCCCGAACTCCTTCCTGTGCACGAAGGCGACCTACGGCGACTTCATCCTCGAATATGAAGCCAAGCTGCCGACCCGCAGCCTCAATAGCGGCGTGATGATCCGCTCCAAAAGCAAGGGCGACACCCCGAACGGCCGCGTCTACGGCCCGCAGGTGGAGATGGAAAGCAGCCCCGGCGACTCCGGCTATATCTACGGCGAAGCGATGGGCGGCTGGCTCGACCCCAAGGATCAGCACCCCAAACAAAAGCTGTTCAAGAACGGCGAATGGAATACGTTCCGCGTCGAAGCCCGCGGCGACAGCATTCTCACCTTCCTGAACGGCGAACCGGTCTCCACGTTGAAAAGCGACAAGGTGCTGCAAGAGGGCTTCGTCGGCCTCCAGGTTCACAGCTTTAAAAGCAAGGACGGCGAACCCGGCGTGGTCATGTGGCGGAACATCCGCATCAAGCCGCTGTCGAAGTAGCGTCGCCCGCTGTCGCGATCGTTTAATCGCACGGCGACAGACCGACGCCGCGGCCGCCGGGGGGATCGTTCCCCCGGCGGCCGCGGCGTTCTGCGCGGCGACATCCCCAGGCGAGGCAGAACGCCGTTGCGTCCTCTCCGCACCGTGCGGTCGGTCAGGAGCCGACCATCTCGTCGCCGGGGGCCGCGGCCGGGGTGACGGCTTTGGCGACGTCGGCGGCGCTGGGATAGACACGCTGGGGCAGGCAATGACCGGCGGGGTCGGCGATGAACGCCTTGCGGCTGCCCTCGGTGGCGTGCAGGTACAGCTTGCCCTCGTAGAACGCTGCGAACGCCGCCCGCCCCGGGACCGCCCGGGCGGTCGTGGACAGCAGGTGGGGGTCGTAGCCGCTGAGCTGCGGGGCGTAGCGTTCGGGGTTCGCCCGGAACTTCGCCAGGGCCGCGGCGTCCTTCACGCGGTAGGCGACTCCGCCGACGCTCCAGGCGTACTTCGCGGCGCCCTTTTCCCAGACGCGGCCGTCGATCAGCGAGACCGGGCAGTACCCTTTCAAACCCAGTTCGATATGACCGGGACCGCGGTGCCGGGCCCATTCCTCCAACAGTTCGACCGGGTCGCCCGGTTCGCACTTGGGGCAGGCCAGCAGGTTCGCGGCGTCGGTCGCCGGCAGGTGGGCGGCGACGCGGGCGAGGCGGCCGACATATCCGGCGGCGTCGACCGGGCCGACCGCCCGCGTCAGCACCGTGCCGTCTGCTTCCAGGAACACGTCCGCCGGCAGGGCGGAGACGCCGTACTTCTCCGCGAGGGCCTCATGTTCGTCCACGTCCACCCGCACACCGATCACCCCGTCCCCGCCCAGCACCGCCAACACCTCGGGGGTGTCCAGCACGTCGGCTTCCATCTTCTGACAGGGCCGGCACCACTCCGCGAAGAAGTGCAGCACGACCGGCCGACCGGTCGCGGCGGCGGTCACGCGGGCGATCTCCACGTCCTCGACCCAGCGGCCCGCCTCCAGTTTGCCGTTCGGCGCCGCGGCGTCCGCACTGGCCGTCGCGTCTGAGGACGTCGTGGGGGACGCGGTGGACGAGACGCTCGGCCGAAAGCCCGCGGTTCGCTCCGCCGGCGGGTCGCCCGCGACCGCCGATCCGCCTGCCAGCAGGCCGACGCCCGCCGCCAGCGTGAGGAGCGGGGCGACCCCGCGGCCGTGCGGCCGATTGGGGACGGGGTTCGTACCGAAGAGGTGCCGCATTCGGACCAATCTTGCATTCGGGTGAGGGAGCCCCGCCTGTGGGGCCGACAGGCTGAACCGGGAGCCTTCGCGGGTTGTGCGGGTCGCGCAGACTCGGCTCAATGGGCGGGACCATACGGTTCCCTCCGATTCATGCAAGCGGCCGATGGGCGGATTCCCCGTACAAGCGATCAGGAGATCGCCCGGGGTCGACCCCGCATGACGTTCTGGATCCTTTGCGCTGTGGTCGGAGCGGACGGAGGGGCGACGATCCGTGACGGGAACCCTGCCCATCGGGGTGCGTCAATTCGATGCCTCGGGGCGGTTCCTGTGTCGGGGGGGAGCGACGTTCTCCGAGCGGGAGCGCTGCGGAAGGCCGCGGTCCGGTTGCGAGTCTCGGGGGCGGGACGAAGATGCCTTCGTCCCGCGTTCCGCCGATGTTCGTTCGCTCCCGCCGCCCATGTCCGCTTCCCGCCGCCCCGTCGTCCTCATCATCCGTGACGGGTGGGGTCACAACCCGCGGAGCGATCAGGACTTTTGCGACGCCACCGTGCAGGCGGCGACGCCCGTCGGCGATCGGCTGCTGAGGGACTACCCGCACGCCCAAATCAAAACCAGCGGCACGGACGTGGGCCTGCCGCCGGGGGTGATGGGCAACAGCGAGGTGGGCCACCAAAACCTCGGGGCCGGGCGGATCGTCGATCAGGAACTAATGCGTATCAGCAACGCGGTGGCGAGCGGGGCGTTCCTGGAAAATCCCCGGCTGCTGGAAGCGGTGAACCGGGCGAAAAGCAGCGGCAAGGTGGTGCATTTATTGGGATTGCTGAGCGACGGCGGCGTGCACAGCCACGTCGATCACGCCTTAGCATTAGTGGAACTGTGCCAGCGGGCCGGACTGCCGCAGGATCAACTCGCGGTGCACGTGATCACCGACGGCCGTGACACCTCCCCCAACGGCGGGGCGGGGTATGTGGCCACGTTAGAAGCGAAGCTGGCGGAGGCCGGATATCCGCCGGTGGCGTCGGTGGTCGGGCGATTTTATGCGATGGACCGCGACTTCCGTTGGGACCGCGTCCGCAAGGCGTACGACCTGCTGGTGGGACGCGGCGGAGCGTCCGGCGCCGGCGCCGGCGCCGTGCTGGCGGACTATTATCAGAACCCCACGGAGCCGGCCCGGGCCGGGGACGAGTTCGTCGCTCCCCATTACACGGCTTATCCCGCGGGAAGCGGCCCCAAGCACGGCGGGCGGATCGCGGACGGGGACTCCGTGATCTTCTATAACTTCCGCGGCGACCGGCCCCGGGAGATCACCAAGGCGTTCGTGCTGGACGACGCGGAGTGGGCGGCGATCAAAGGCGGCGGATTCGACCGCGGGCAGGTCCCGCAGGACCTGTTCTTCTGCACGATGGCCCGCTACGAGACCGGCCTGGAAACGCAGGTCGCCTTTGAAAAGCCGCCCAAGATGGAGGGCATCCTCGGCGACGCCGTCAGCGCCGCCGGCCTGACGCAATATCGCTGCGCCGAAAGCGAAAAGGCCCCGCACGTCACCTTCTTCTTTAACGACTACCGGGAGGAGCCGTTCGCCGGCGAGGTCCAACAGGAGATCCCCAGCCCCCGCGACGTGAGCACCTATGATCAAAAGCCCGAGATGAGCGCCCGCGGCGTGACCGACGCGGTGTTGAACGTGATCAATAATGCCGAGGCGGACTTCATCCTCGTGAACTATGCCAACGGGGACATGGTCGGCCACACCGGCGTGTTGGAGGCGGCTATCAAGGCCGTGGAGGTGGTCGACGCCTGCGTGGGCGAAATAGTGGACGCCGCGCTGGCGAAGGGTGGGGCGTTGGTCGTCACCGCGGACCACGGCAACTGCGAGCAGATGGTGGACGTGGAGTCCGGCCGCCCGCACACCGCCCACACGACCTACGACGTGGACTGCATCGTGGTCGCGGACGACGTCAAGGGACGCACGCTGCGAACCGGCGGCCGTCTCGCCGACGTCGCCCCGACGGTGCTGGACCTGATGGGGCTGAATAAACCCGCGATGATGACCGGCGAAAGCTTGCTGAGTTAAGCGGTTCATCCTGCGATCAACCCGAACCACACGAGCCCGCACAGGGCCGCGACGAACCCGGTCAGGCTGACAATCTTGCCGAGATCGCCGTACCCGTGGAACCGCGGGTGCGGCGTCCAAAAGAAGTGGGCGTGCAGGAACGCCGCCCCGGCAAGCGCGGCGACGGCAAGACAAACCGCCTCCGCCCCGCGGATTTCCGTCCACCGTAGCGGCCGACCCATCAAGAACGGCGCCCGCCCCTCCCACAGCCATCCGAGGGCGTGCAAGCCGAGGACCGCCGGCGCCAATACCCCCAACCCCCACCGCGACGCCGGGTGATCCGGCGCTCCTTCGGCGAGCGATGCGGCGGTGTCCAACAGACGTTCAGAATCGCGGCGGAGCATCACGGGTTATGGTTCAGCGGGACGGGGGACCAGCCCGCGAACGATCTCTGTGCGGCTTCGGTTCATCAAGGTTCAGCGTCGGAACCACGCTCCGGCGTTGTGCACCGCCGTTGCTTCCCCAAGCGTTCCGCGGACGACTTCACATGTCCCGCCCGCATCCCGCCGCCGCCGCCCCGGACGGGTCGATCGACCGCCTCGCCCCCGCGTCCCGCCCCCCGGGGCGGCCGGTGGGGTATCAATCATGGCGGCACCTGACGTTTTTGCACTGGCGGATCGAACCGGCGGCGGTCGCCGCGGCGCTGCCGGACGGACTGGAGGTTGACACCTTTGACGGCGACGCCTGGATCGGTCTGGTGCCGTTTCTGATGGATCGGGTGCGGCCCCGGTGGTCGCCGGCGGTCCCGGGGGTCTCACGATTCCCGGAGACGAACGTGCGCACCTACGTCACCCGCCGCGTTCCCGGCAAACGGGGCGCCGACGGCGTCCGCGAGCCGGGCGTGTATTTCTTCAGCCTGGACGCGGCGGCTTGGCCCGCCGTGCTGATCGCCCGCACGCTTTGGAAGCTGCCATATTCGCGATCGACGATGACCGTCGATCGCGACGGCGACCGCACCCGCTACCGGAGCGCCCGCCGTTGGCCGGGTCCATACGGCGCCGGGGGGACGATTGAGATCACGGCGACCGGGCCGCCGGCGCCGGCGGTTCCGGGGACGCTCGATGATTTCCTCGCGGAGCGTTACCTGCTGTTCACCCAAACCCGCGGCCGCATCCTCCGCGGGCAGGTCCACCACACGCCGTACCCGCTGCGGCCGGCGCGGGTGGACCGACTGGAGGACACGCTCGTCGCGGCGGCGGGGTTTGACGGGCTGTCCGGCGTGCGACCGCCGGATCACGTCTGCTTCGCGAACGGCGTGGACGTGGAGATCTTCCCGCTGCGGGCCGGGTGAGGACGCACGCGGCCGGGACGCCTGATTCGCTCAGACCGGCTTGACGCTTTTCCGCGTCCGCCACGTCACGACCAGCCACCGCGTGATCGGGTAGCTCGCCAACGCACAGGCGGCGCCGACGACCACGGACCCGATCGCCATCGGCCAGCCCACCCGCAAGACTAAACCCTTCACCGTCACCCACCACTCCGCGAAGCTATTGTATTCCAGAACCGCGGAGAGTTCGGACTTCGTCAAATCGCCGGAGACGAACAGCGTGCCCACCTCGTAGTCGAACCAATAGATCGCCAGCATCGTCAGCGGGTTCGAGATGTATACTGTAACCAGCGACGCCTTCACGTTGAAATTGAAGAACGGCTTGCACAGGTAATAGAACCCCAGCACCAACATCATCTGCACGCCCACGGTGGGCGTCATCCCCCAAAAAAAACCGACGGCGACCCCCAACGCGATCTGGTGCGGGGTGTCCTCCAGGCCGAGGACGTAGTTCAGCAGCGTGCGGGGACTGCTCCACCATTTGAGTTTCGCCGCCGCGGGGGCGGTCTCCGGGGGCGGGGCGGCCGCGGCGGGCGGGGCGTCGTCGTGGGGACGGGCCGCGTTCGGGATCCAGCCGTCCGGCGGGGCGATCTCGCCCAGCGGGACCGGCGGGGCGGGGCTCGCCGCGGCGGGGGGCGGAGCGGACCGGTCGTCCCGCGGCCCGGCGGGGGGACGGGGGGACGGGGCGGTCATGAGCACGGCGGAGCCTGACGGTGACGGGGGCGCCGCACGGCCCGGGGGGCGGGCGGCGAGACGGGGCGGGGAGCGCCGAGGGAGCCCGTGGGCGGGGCGTCCGACCGCCGACCGGTTAAACCGGGGCGACGCAGGACGTGGGGGCTGCCGGAGCGGCACCGGATTCTAACGGGTCCGCCGCCCGCCGCCGCCCCGCACACGCCGCTTTGCCCGGGTCGGGGGGTCCGGCGTACCATGCGGCCCGCGCCACCCGCCCCGGGGCGGCCCCGATCCCCCCGCCGATCCCCCGCCGATGCCCGCTCCCGCGTCCGCTCCCGTTGAACCGCCCGCCGCCCGGTCCGGCGCTGCTCGGCCCGCCGCCGTGCTGTCGGCGGTCTGTCTCGCCGCCTGCTCCGTCCCGTTCGCCCTGACCGGCTGCGACGAGACGAGCAGCGCCGGACCGTCGACCGTCGCCGCACTCGTTGGGAATCCGGTGGACTCGGCCCCGCCCGCCTCGGAGATCGTCTCGAACGCCCCCGCCGACCCGTCCCACGACGGCATGGCGGCGATCCCCGGCGGGTCGTTTCGGATGGGCACGGAGAACCCGCCCCGCCTGCACAAAGACGAATCGCCGGTCCGGGAGGTCACGCTCTCCCCGTTCTGGATGGACGAAACGGAGGTGACCAACGATCAATTCTCACAGTTCGTCGCCGCGACCGGCTACGTCACCGCCGCCGAAAAGCCGATGCGGCGGGAGGATCTGGCCGGGATGGTGTCGGAGGAGTTCCTCGCCGGCATCCCGGACGAAGGATTGGAGCCGGGCAGCATCTGCCTGAGCCCGACGTTCGACCCGCGGATGGCCCTCCGCATCGGTCAGGACCCGAATCTGGTGGTGACCGCCGGCGTGTGGACGATCGCGGACGGGGCGAACTGGCGTCACCCCGAGGGGCCGGATTCAAGCATCGAGGGGCAGGGCGATCGCCCGGTGGTGCACGTCTGCTGGGACGACGCCGTCGCCTACGCCGACTGGGCGGGCAAAAAGCTGCCGACGGAGGCCCAGTGGGAATACGCCGCCCGCGCCGGTACGGCCGGGCAGGAATACCCCTGGGGCGACGTGCTGGTCCCCGCGGGCGAGGACGGCGCCGAGGATCACCGGGCGAATGTGTATCAGGGCCGATTTCCGTTCGAAGACAGCGGGGCCGACGGCTTCGTCGGGGCCTCGCCCGTCAAAGCGTTCCCGCCGAACGCCTGGGGCCTGTACTCCATGAGCGGCAACGTCTGGGAATGGTGCCGCGACTGGTATCGGCCGGACTATTATCAGACCGGCCCGGACGTGAACCCGCCCGGCCCCGGCAGCAGTTTCGACCCCAACGAACCGCACCTCGAAAAGCGCGTGCAGCGGGGCGGGAGCTTTCTGTGCAGCGATAATTATTGCACCGGCTACCGGGTCGCCAGCCGCATGAAGGGCGAGCCGGGCACCGGCAGTTTCCACTGCGGCTTCCGCTGCGTGGTGGAGAACGCGGACACTTGGCGGCCGCCCCACGCTGGACCACGCCGGCCGACGAAGCAGTGACTCTCTCTCCCTCGGAGGAAGTTCGATGACGCTGCGAGAACGCTTGGAAACCGTCGCCCCCGCACCATTGACCGCACAGGCGGTCGTGTGGCGCGGCGATTCGCACTGGCTCGGCTTCTGGAAAGACTTCCCTGACTACTGGACCCAGGGCGAGTCGCCGGACGAATTGGAAGCCATGCTGGCCGCCCTGTGGGCCGACCTGACGGAGTGGGGGCGACTCTCCGAGCAGGGCGGCCCCGGCATCCGCCGCGTGGTGGAACTCGAATCTTCCCGGTGCAGAGGCGTCGTCGAGTTTGGCGGCGGCATGAAGCGAGTCGACTTGGAAAAAGCTCTGCGGAGGGGAGAATGCGAGTTTGTGCGGCACGGCCGAAGCCACGACCTGTGGTGGAACCCGTCCACCGGCGCGACCGAGGCGATCCCGCGGCACCGGGAGGTGGACGAACGCCTGGCAAAGAAAATCCTGAAGGCGCTGAACGTCCAGCCCTGCTGACATCCGCCCCCGCCCACTACACTCCCCCGGCCCGCGGCCTTCCCGCCGCGGCCCCGCCCGCGTTCTCCCCGCCGCCCGCGTTATGGTTCTGTTGTCCGCCGCCGATCTGTCCCGGCAGTTCGACCGCACGCCCGTGTTCAAGAACGTCACGTTCGACGTGCGGGCCGGGGAGCGCGTGGGTTTGGTCGGCCCCAACGGGACCGGCAAAACGACGCTGATGCACTGCCTCCTGGGCCGCGAAACGCCGGACACCGGCGCCGTCACCACGCCGCAGGGCACGACGGTCGGGTTGCTCGAACAGGAAGCCGCCTTCCCCCCCGGCCGCACCCTGCTGGACGAGGCCAAAGCGGGCCTCGCCCATTATTACGCCCTGCATCAGGAGAGCGAGAAGATCGCCCATAAGATGGCGGAGGTCTGGGAAGGCCCGGCGGCGGAAAAACTGCACCGCCGCTTCGACGCGATTCAGGAAGAGCTCACCCGGCACGACGCCTTCGAACTGGATTATAAAGTCGACGAAGTCCTCGGCGGGCTCGGCTTCACGAAAAGCCAGTACGACGCGGACCTGTTCGATATGTCCGGCGGTCAGCGGAGCCGGGCGATCCTCGCCCAACTCCTGCTGTCCGACCCGGACGTGATGCTGCTGGACGAACCGACGAACCACCTCGACGTGTCCGGCACGGAGTGGTTGGAAAGCTATCTGCCGCGGGTCGGCGGCGCCGTGATCGTCGTCTCCCACGACCGCTATTTCCTCGACAACGTCACCACCCGCACGTTCGAATTGCTCGGCGGCACGCTGCACGAGTATAAAGGCAACTTCAGCGTCTATCGTTCCCAGCGGGAGAGAACGCCTAAAGGTGCTGGAACGCACCGCCGAAAAGCAGCGGGACACGATCGACAAAGCGGAGCGGTTCGTCGCCAAGAACCGCTACGGCACCAAGAGCAAACAGGCCCAGAGCAAGCTGAAGTCGATCGCGAAGCTCGAAGAGGACCGCGTCGAAGTGCCGGTCTATGACGAGTCCGGCCCGATGATGCGGTTCCCCGCCGCCGACCGCACCGGGGATAAGACGCTGGAGATCGTGAACCTCGCCAAAGGATTCGACGAGGGGCCGCTGTTTCAAAACGTGTCGCTCCGGGTGGAGCGCGGCGACCGCATCGGGATCGTCGGGCAGAACGGCTGCGGAAAAACGACGTTCCTGAAGTGCGTCGTCGGCAATATTCCACCGGACGCCGGCACGGTCGCGGAAGGGGCCAACGTCCGGGTCGGCTATTTTGATCAACGTCTCGGATTCCGTCGATCCGGAGGACACCGCCGTCGACGCCGTCCGCCCGCCCGGCGACGATCCGTTCAACCCCGGCTTCGGCCGCGGGATGCTGGCCAAGTTCGGCGTCAAAGACGACATGGGTCTGATGAAGGTCGGCGCGATGAGCGGCGGCGAAAAGACCCGCGTCGCCCTCGCCCGCCTCGCGACCGGCAATTATAACACCATGGTGTTGGACGAACCGACCAACCACCTCGACCTTTGGTCCCGCGACGCCCTCGAACGGGCGCTGTTGGAGTTCGGCGGCACGCTGCTGTTCGTCTCGCACGACCGTTATTTTATGGACCGCATCGCCACGAAGGTGCTTGTATTCACGCCGGAGGGGGTGAAGGAGCACGACGGAAACTATTCGGACTACGTCGCCTTCCGCGACGCCACGCAGGAGGCTGAAGACGCCCATGCCGCCTCGCTGGGCGCTCGGAAAGCCTCTCCGAAGTCGAAGGCCCCGCCGGCTGGCGAGAAGGCGAAGAAGTACGCGTATAAGCCCGCGGACCAGATCGAAGCGGAAATCGCGGAGACCGAGGGGACGATCGAATCGTTGCAATTAAAGCTCGCCGCTCCGGAGGTCGTCCGCGACGGCGCCGCCGCCAAGAAGGTCCGCAAGAAATATGACCGGGCAAAGAACCGGCTGGCGGAACTGTGGGAGCATTTGGAAGAAGTCGCCGGATAACCTGTCCCGCGCCGGCGGCGAGATCGCAGTCAAGGCTCCCGCAGCGTGCGGCGAATTGCGGCGACGTGCGCCCGAAAGGAGGCGTCCCGCTTCGACCGCTCCTCAAATCGTTTGAGGGCGTGCAGGACGGTGCCGTGGTCGGAACGGCCGAAGTGGCGGGCGACCGCGGCGAGCGGTTCCCCGGTCAGTTCCCGGCAGAGGGCCATTCCGGCCTGCCGCGCCGGCACGACCGCCGCGCTGCGGCCCGGACGCCGCAATTGATCGACCGTCAGCCCGAACCGCCCCGCGACCGCCCGGCTGACGGCCGCCAGCGTGACCGGCGGCGCCCCCGCGACCGCGTCCGCCCGTCCGGCCAACAACGCCGCGGCGATCTCCGCGGTCCAGCCGCTCGTGCCGGCGGCGCGGGCGAGGTCTCCCATCCGCCCCGCCACCGCCTCCAGTTCCCGCACGGAGGCCCCGGCGAGCGATTCACCCAACACGTGTAGCGTTCCGGGGGCGACCCGCGCCCGCCGATGCTCCGCGAACCGCCCCAGCAGGGTCGCCGCGGACTCCGCCGAGGGGGCTGCGAGACTCACGCAGACTCCGCCGCGGAGTCGGTCGATGAGTCTACGGGAGACAGCAGGGAGTCCGCCCGGCGGGTGCGGAGCGGATAGGACGGCTCGGCCGCCGGTCTGGCGGACGGTGTCCAACGCGGCCACGAGCAGGTCCTGCGTTTTAGGCTTCGCCCGCACCCCGGCGAGGTCCTCCACGATCAGGAGGCGGGCGGAGAGCAGATCGTCCCGCAGCGGGCCGGGGAAGCCGCCGGCGAGGGCTTCGTCCAACGCCGCCGCCAGCCCGGCGCCGGTGAACCGCAGCACGCCGGCGGCTTTGCGCTCGGGGGCGGTGCGTGCCCCGCCGGTGGAGCGATCGAGCCGCAGCAGTTCGTCGATCAGCCGCGTCTTCCCGCAGCCGGCGGGACCGAAGAGGAACAGCCGCGGCCCGAACTCCGGAAGCGCGTCCTGACTCACGTCCTCCTGCTCGGCGATCGCTTCAACGTGGGGGGGGACGAACTCCGCGAGCGCCCGCACGGCGGCGAGGGCGGCGGCGTTTTCCGGGATCTCCACCAGCGGCGCCGGGCCGTCGCCCACCACCGATGCGGCGCCGGGCCCCCGCAGGGCCGGGGCGAACGGGGAGCCGCGGCGACGGTCCGGCCCTGGATCGTCCGGGGCCACCGTCAGAACCTCCCGCCGACCGGGACGCGAGCGGCGGTGCGTTCGATGAAGCCGCGACCGTTCCGCGGCGCTCTCCCACCCAAGCGTTCCGCGACCGCGGCGACGTGCGTCAGCCCGCCGGTCACCTCGCCCCACCGGCCGGACAGGTCTGCGAGGAACCGGGTTTCGGCGTCGTCGGCTGCCGCGAGCAACGCATTCGCCTGTTCCGCGGCGGCCTGCTCGACCTGCGTTTGCAGGGAGGCGACGAGGCGGTCGCCGACTTCCGTTTCCAACCGCCACCGGGGCGCCGACGCCCGGCCGGAGAGGTGCAGGGCGCCGCTCAACCCGCCCAGGTCCGCGGCCGCGTCGTTCACGGCGCGGGCGAATCGCGTGTCTCCCCCGCCGCCCAGCCGAGCCTTTAGTTGTAGGTCGATGACGCCATCGACGGCGGCGTCCGGCCCGCGGCCGGTCAGTCGCAGGCGGGCCGTCCAATCAAGCGAGGCGGGAACCTCGTCGGTCGGGCCGGCGATGGCGAGGGGGACCGATCCGAGCGAGGCGGTCGCCCCGTGCGGAACGGTCGCGGCGACGCGCACCTCCAGGTCCGTCACCGGTTCGCCGGTCGACGCATCGTGGGTGAACTGCACCGTGAACCGCGGACCGCCCCCGGAGGCGCCGGGGCGGCCGAGGGCCTGCGGATCCGCGACGGCCGTGAAGGAGCCGGCGAGGGGGCCGCCGTGCAGGGCGGGGTCGGTGGTGAGACCGGTCAGCGTGCCGGCGAAGGGGAGCGGACCCTGATCGGTCGGCAGCGTGCCGGTCACGGCGAGGCGTTCCAGCAGCACGGCGGGCCGCGGGTCGGTCGCGGGGAAGGGAATCCGCACGCCGCGGGCCGGCGGGGCGGGACCGGGCAGGGCGGCCGGGTCTCCCAGGCGGTCACGCAGCCAGCGGGCGACGGCCAGCGTGGCGGTCAGGCGTTGCGACAGGGCCGGACCGAGCAGCGACCGGGCGGCGGCGTCCGCATCCAGTCGGACCAGCGACGCAAGATCCTTCAGTCGCGCCACGTCCCGCGTTTTGGCGGCGGCGAGGGCGGCCCGATCCTCGCGGGCCGCGGCGGCGAACGCGGGCAGTTCCCGGCGGAGAGCGTCCGCATCGGCGAGCAGGGCCGCGGCGTCGCGGGTCACCTCCGCCAACGCCCGCAGCCGGTCGATCGGGTCGTCGGCGGACGCCGCGGCGTCCAGGCGGTCGGAGAGCGTCTTCGAGCGATCGTGCAACGCCGCCCCGCGGGTTTCCAGATCGTCCAGCCGCTCGCCCCATTCGCCCCGCAGGCGGCGGGCGACGAGGACTGTTTCGGACTCGCCCGCCAGCCGCGTGTCGCCCTCGGCCAGCAGATCGGGCAGGGCGCCCAGCGCCCCGCGGGCAGTTAGCAGCCCGTCGCAAACCGGCCGCAGATCGGCCGGGGAGAGCAGCGAGACGCGGAGCGGGTCGAGCCGGCCCGCGGCGCCGTCCCGGGCGGCGCCGAACGTCAGCCCGGAGAGCGTTCCGGTCGTGACGTGCGCCCGGCCGCGGAGCAGCGCCGCGGGGTCCAGATCGGCGGTCAGACGGTCGAAGGTCACGAGGTTCCGCGTCGGTCGGTCCGGGTCCGGCAGGGCGAAGCCGGTCAGGTCGATCCGGGTCGGGAAGAGGCTGGTTCGCACCGTCGCGAGGTCCGGCCGCACGCCCGCCGCCCGCCCGACGATCTGCACCGCGGCTCCACGAAGCAGCGGGTCGAACCCAAATGCCCAGAACCCGCACAGCCCCGCCGCCAGCAGGAGACGGGGGACGAGGTAGCGACGGTCGAACAGCGGCGGCCGGGCCGCGGCGGGGGCGGGTTTGGGGGCGGGAGCAGTCGGCTCGGTCACGGGGTTCCCCCCGCGAGCCGGCCGGCGGCTTGCACAGTTGTCAGCAGGCGGCCGAGGCGAGTGGTCGCCCACCAATCGCCCAGCGGGCCGGCGACGGCGCCGTGCACGAGCCGCGTGCCGCGGTGCAGCGGCCAGGCGACCGCCCCGCCGATCAGCAGCGCCGCGAGCGTGACGGTGTTATCCCACCCGGACCACGCCCCGCCGGGCAGGGCGAGCAGCGATGCGAAGGTGCCGTGCAGCGCGTCGGCGGTCAGCAGGGCCAGCCCCAGCCGGTGCAGGCCGGGATCGAGCAGCGGGGCGAGCGCCGCCGCGACCAGCGCCGCCCACGCCGCCGCGGCGAGGTTCAAACGAACCGCCGCCAGCGCCACGCCCAGCACGCAGGCGGTCGCGTTCTCCTTGGGCATCAGGCCGAACCAGAACCCCAGCGCGACGCCGCGGGCCGCTTCTTCCGCCGTTCCTCCGCACAATCCCGCGAGCGTGTCGCAGGCGATCCGCAGCGGGTCGGCCCAGAGCGCGAGGCGAACCGGCGGTGAGGAAGGCGGCGACACGGCGGTCGACGAGCCGGCGGACGGCGACACGGCGGTCGACGAGCCGGCGGACGGCGAAACGGCGGGCGACGACACGGCAGACCTCCCCCAGAGTCGTACGGACCGACGTGGGCGGGGTTTAGATCGCCGCGGCGGGGGCGGTCAACGGCGGCTGGGCCGGCGCCGGCGGCGGGGGGCCGTCGGGGGATATGCGGGTCGGCGTCGGCCGAGCGGCGACGCGGGCGTGCTGCGTCGGGTCGAACCGTTCCCGGGAGAACTCCCGCAGTTCCGAATTAAAGATCTCCAACAGCGTGTGTAAACAAGCCGCGACCACCGGTCCGACGAACACCCCCCACACGCCCATCACTTTTAATCCCCCCAGCACGCAGACGAACGCCAACAGGGGATGCAACTTGGCGTCTTTATTGAGGATCAACGTGCGGATGACGTTGTCCATCGTGCCCACGACGGCGACCCCGAAGATCAGTAGGAAAGTCGCCCATCCAGGACTGTCGTGCAGATAGAGCCACACCACGCACGGCCCCCAGACCAGCCAGGTGCCGGCCAGCGGGATGAGCGCCGACAGCGTGCCCGCGACCGCGAATGCCACGAAATGCCCCAGCCCGCAAAGCTGAATGGCGATCGCCGTGGCGATCCCCTGGGCCGCGGCGGTCAGGAACGTGCTGAGCACCACCGCCCGCAGGACGGCGTCGAACCGATCGAGCAGCGCCTGTTGATATTCCGTCTGCACGGGGACGAGTTCCCGGGCTCCTTTGAGCAACGCCGGGCCGTCGCACAGGAAGTAATAAAGGCCGACCCCGAACATCGCCAGCGCGACTAACAGCTCCACGGCGTTGCCCAGCACCCCCGCGGCCACCCCCACGCCCGCGGCGGCCGGCAAGTCCCGCCCGCCCTGTAACACCGTCGCTTTTAACTCGCGAAACTCCGCTGGTAATAGGGCGACGGCGGAGGCCGCGAGGTCCTTCCCGCCCTCCGCCGGGGTCTTCATCTTAAACGCCTTTCGCAGGTCCGCGGCGAGGAGCGTGCGGTAATCGGCGTCCGATTCCTTTGCGACCCGCTCCAGCACGCGAACCTTCGTTCGCGCCACGTCCGCCAGTTCGACGAGATACACCCCGGCGGCGACCGTCGCGGCGGTGATGGGCAGCAAAATCAGCCCCAGCATCCCCGCGGTCACCACGCCCGCCGCCACCCGGCTGCGGCGATTTAATTTGCGACGCAGCCGCATATACCACGGCCGGCACAGCACCGCGACCACCGCGGCTAAAAAGAGCGGCAGCAGGAAGGGGGCGACGACCTTATAGAACGTCACCCCCAGAAACGCGATCAGCCCGCACAGCACGCCGAGGCTGATGACCCGAGCGAAGTTCACCCGCGATCCGCGCCGCTCGTTCGCCGCGTGGTCCTCGGTGGAACGAGGCGCCGCTGAATCAGGCGCCGCCGGCGGAAGCGGGGACGACGGCGGGGCGGGGGGGGCGGCGTCGGTCACGGGCGGAGTCTAACGGCCGGACCGCCGGGGCGGATCACGGCCGGCGCGTCCGGCGCGTCCGGCGCGTCCGTCACTCCGCCATGAGCCGGAACAGCCGGCCGCCGGTGCGGATCAGCAGACCGCCCGGGTCCGCGGCGACGCCGTACTGGGTGATGCCGGAGAACATCGCGGACGCCGCGGCCCGTCGCGGGTCGGACTCGGCCGCGAGGTCCGGATCCGGTTCGGTCGCGCCTTCTTCCCACAGCCGGCTCTCGGCGAGCAACGTGTACTCGGCGCCCGCGGCCACCGTGGCGGTCACCCCGTCTTTGCCGAACAGATAGATGCGGCCCCCTCCGGATCCATCCCCCACCGCCAGCGGCGTCGCCCAGCAGGAGCCGGACGGCGTGCGGACGCCGTAGCGCTGCTCGCCGGTCGCGGCGTCCAGGCAGAACAACACCCCCTGCCGATTCACCCAGTACGCCAAGCCCTCGTGCACGATCGGGGAGGCCCAACTGATCGACAGCTTTTCGTTCGACCAGATTTTCTCGGCGGCGAAGCCGTCGTCGGTCTTGGTCACTTTGACCGCCCCGTTGGAGACGCGGGCGGCGTCGGCGTTCTCCCCGCCGCGGCCCGGGCTGGCGGCGATGAGGAACCATCCGTCCGACCCATCTTCGCCCGTGAACGGCAGCGGGGTGGCGCCGGTGTTCCCGCCCACGTCGGCCAAGGACCACAATTCGGCGCCGGTCGCCGGATCGTAGCCCTGCACGCCGCCGCCGGAGGAGACCAGCACCTGCGGCGCCCCGTCGACCGTCAGGATCGCCGGGGAGGCCCAGCTTTTACGGTTCGTCCCGCGGTCGACGGTCCACAGGACGCCGCCGTCCGCCTTCTTCACCGCGACCAGCGAGGACGGGCCGTCCGCGTCGTCCTTGAGGATGAACAGCGTGTCCGCGGTTTGGCAGGGGGACGATCCGAGCCCAAATTGATTCTCGTACCGGCCGACCTTCGACCACAGCGCGACGTGCCACAGGAACTCGCCGTCGTGGTCCAGGGCGTACAGGTCGCCGCTTTCGAAGAACGCATAGACGGCGTCCTCATCCACGCAGGGGGTGGGCGCCGCCCGGGAGACGTACACGCTGTTCTCGACGGGGTCGGAACTGTCGGTGGTTCGCGTCCACAACGTCTTGCCGGTCTTCAAATCGAAGCCGAGTACGTGCAGCGATTCCTTCTCCCGCCCGGAGACCGCGGTGACGAAGGTGCGGTCCCGCCACACCACCGGCGAACTTTGGCCGTGCCCGGGCAACGTCGCGATCCAGGCGGGGGACTCCGGCGTCCACTGCATCGGGATCGCGTCGGCGGCGACGTCGGTCGCCCCCTGTCCGAGAAACGCCGGCCACGCGGAGGCGGGGGCGTCCGCCGGGGCGAACGAGAGAGCGGCGAACAGCAGCGGGGCGGCGAGCATCGGGCGGGGCCGGACGGGAGGTGGGGGGAGATTCTAAGCCGGACGCACCCGTCCGGACGATCGAGTCGGGATTGAGCGCAACAAGCCCCGCGGATCGGGGAGCCGACCCGCGGGACCGTGGGGGCTGTTCGAAGTGGGGGCGGCTAGAACTCGTCGAACACCTCGCCGCCCTTGGCGCTGCCGACGGCCCGCCAGGTGTCGAGATTCACCGTCTCCGACACAAACCGCACGCTGCCGTCGCCCAGCAGGAGGTTCACCCCGCCGGCGTGTCGGCTGCGGGCGGCCTTCACGGCGGCGAACCGGCTCGAACAGTCCAGGGCCTCCGCATTCGGTTGCCGGGCGTGGTGGTAGCCGGTTGACACGACGGCCCCGTCGGCCCATCTCTCACCGCGGTCCCACACCAAACCGGCCGAGCCTTGCAGGCACCAGGCGTCCGTCACCGTCGGCTCCGAAGCGCTCCACACCATCGCCAGGTCGGCGTCCGGCGTACCGACCACGTCCGCCCGCGTCTCCGTGGAGGTCCGCCCGTCGCCGATCAACGACTCCGACGCGAACGCCGTGTTCGTCAGCCCGTCGCGGACGTCGGCCGGGGTGGTGCGGGAGTCAATATAAAACGACCCGTCCGAGTCCTCGTACAGCCCCCCGTCCGCCCCCGTGCCCTGGCACATCAGGTAGTTCGTGGCGCCCCAGTCGGCGTTTGTCCGCTCCACGGACGCGGACGGGCAGAGCAGCGATTCGACGGTCGTCGCCACCACCTCGGAGAGATCCGGATGCGTCGTCACCGCCGGCGGCGGCCCCATCGAAAACACGTACAGCGGTTGCTTCAGATCGATGGCGTGATAGATGTTCGACTGATCCAGATACGGCGTGAGCAACGCGAACGCCGACCAGCGATAGAAGCCCTGCGACGCCGCCGGCACGGGCGCCCGTTCGATCTCCCGCTGCGAGGGAAAATATCGCAACGTCGACTCGTGGTTGTGCAGCGCGAGCCCGAGCTGCTTCAGGTTATTTTTGCACTGGGTCGCCCGGGCGGCTTCGCGAGCCTGCTGCACGGCGGGCAGTAACAGGCTAACCAGGATCGCGATAATCGCGATCACCACCAGGAGTTCTATTAAGGTGAACCCCGAGCGGGATTGAACCCGGCGACGGCCGGGGGAACGGGTGTTTTGAAGGAGCACGATGATGGAGGGGTCGGAACGGACCGCGGGCGCGTCCGTCATCGACGGGGGCGCCGCGAGCCGCGGGAAACGGGGGGCGAACCCCGTTTCCAACCGACGCACAGGCGTCGATCCGGGGCCGCGTTAATAGAAGGGGGCCGCGTGAACCAGTCGCGGCGGGGGCGTCGGCGGTTCGGCGTGGTGCGGTTCGACCCCCACGGACCGCGGCCGTTCCCAATGCACGTGCGGGGCCGGCAGCATCGCGTATAAGACCGGCCGCAGCGCCCACGGCAGTGCCCCGCAGGCCGCGATCTCGCCCCGGCACTTCTGGGCCATCCACCCCCACGGGGCGGGCGGGGCGTCGTCGGGATCGACGTTCCCGGCCGCACATGTGCTCTCGGAGGCGTGCTCTGAACAGCAGGTTGCCGCCGGTGCGGGCTGCCGCGGGGGTCGTTTGCAGCAGGATGTCTGCGACGGCGGCTCCGGCGTCGCTTCGCGGCGGGCGGCGGCGTGCACGAACGCCGGCAGCGTCACGCCGTTCGCCTTCGCCCACGCGATCTTCTGCGCGTTCGTAAAACAGCAACACCCCGTCCAGCAGGCCGACGCGGACGCACACCCGCACGGGCGGTCCCGGCAGGGGTACAGTTCCGAACGGTCCTTCCCGTCCAGCGCCGCCGCCGGGAGCGGGACCGGCGCCGGGAGTTGGCAGACGATCATCGCCAACAACGTCACCGCCGCCACGCCCCGCCGACGGGCGGGGCGCTGACCGGATCGGCGGCGGGCGGTGCGGGAGAACATCGAGTGCCTCGCAGTTTACCGATCCGTCGGGGGCGGTTCCTCCCCGTGAGGCAGATCGACGCGGCGCCGTCGCAGGGTGCGGGCGACGTCCCACAGCCCGGCGAACCGATCCGCCGGGTCGACGTACCGCTCCACCACGTAGAACGCGAAATAATACGCTCGGCAGAACGCCCACACGCACAGGCTCAGCAACGCCGCGGTCGTCCAGGACGGGTCTCGGAGGATCAGCAGCCCGGCGGCGAGGCTCCCCAGCAGCACGAACAGCGCCCCCTTCGCATACAGGGCGGCGGGCGAAGTGAGGTCGCGGTTCATGCGGCTATGAACGTCGTCGGCGAGCCGAGACGTTCGCGGCACGGTCACTTCTCGTCGCCGGTCTCGCCAGCGTCGGCGCCGTCCTCAGCGCCGTCTGCGGCGACCGGGCCGGCGTCGGCGGGGATGCGGAAGCGGGCGGCGAGGGCGGGTTGACCGAGTGTGTCGTAGAGGTCGGCGACGGCGGACCGCACCGGCGGTTCGTCTTTCAGCCCCAGCGCCATCGCCCGCTCAAAAGCCGCGAGGGCGTCGGCCGGCCGGCTTAACGCCGCGAGGATCTGCCCCCGCGTCTCATGAAGTTGGGCGTTGGTCGGGGCGGCGGCGACCGCGGCGTCCGCCAATCCCAGCGCCCGCTCCGGGGCGGGCGGCGTCGCCGTGAGATACAGAAATGCGAGGTTATTCGCCGCCGCGGCGAGCGACGGGGCGAGGGCGTGGGCTCGTTCGAGATGAAACATCGCGTCCTCCCGGTCCTCGGCGGCCAACGAGTTCATTCCAAGCTCGAAGTGGGCGAGTGCGGGGACCTCGCCGGTTGCCAACACTCGTTCCAGCAGGTCGCGGGCTTGCTCGGCGGACTTGGCGGCGGAATCTGTGCCCGTCCGTCCGGCGGCGCCGCTGAACTGGATGAGGCGGACCAACGCGGCGCCGGATCGGGGGTCTCGGCGTATTGCCCGGCCGAGCAGCGCCAGCCGTTCCGCGGGCGGGAGGGACAGCGCCGTCGCTCGGTCGTACTGCGAGATGTGCAACCCCGCGAGCCGCTGCGGGATCGCGGCGCCCGGGTGCAGGGCGAGGCCGTCCGTCAGCACGGCCTCCGCGTCGCGGTCGTCGCCGGTGCGGGCGAGGGCGTCGGCGAGTTGCACGCGGCTTTCCAGGTCCAGCGGGTCTCGTTTGAGCGTCCCGCGGAGCACGGGGACGGCCCGTTCGGCGGCCCGGGTCGCGTCCGCGACGCGGCCGAGGGCGGCGTAGACACGCACCAGATTCGGCCACACGGACGGCACCGTCGGGGCGACTTCCTCCCACATCGCGGCGGCTGTTTTGGCGTCCTCGGCTCTTAACGACAGGTTCGCGATCTGGAGCGCCACGCCCAGGTCCTCCGGCGCCGCCCGGCGGGCCGCCGCCAGATGCCGCCGCGCCGCGAGCCGCCGCACCGCCCGTTCCCGTTCGTCCGCCGGATTGTCTGCGTCCGGCTCTTCCCCCGCCGGCTCGTCGCCTGCCAGTTCGTTCGCTGCGGGAAAGTCCAACATGCGATCCGCGAGCAGCAGATGGGCCGGGGCGTAGCCGGGGGAGCCGTCGCGGGCCAGCAGGCCGGCGAGCAGGTCCTGGGACTCGCCGTCGCGGCCGGCTTTGGACAACGCCCCGGCGAGGCGGAACCGGGCCTCCGCGTCGCCGGCGCCCAACTGACCGAGGCGCCGGCGGTGCAGCACCGCGGCGTCCGCGTCCCCGGCCATGTCCGCGGCGTCTGCGGCGGCGGCGTAGGTCGCCCGCAGGCCGCCCCGCTGCTGCCGGGCGATCACCAGGAACGCGACCAGCCCGACCCCCGCCAGCACCGCCGGCAGCCCCGCCACCAAATGCCCCAGGCTCCGCCGCGAACTGCCCGCGATCCGACGGGCCGTTCCCTGCCAGGCCAGAACTGCGGCCCACCCGATTCCCCGCAGCAGCGCCGCGGGGGCGGCGATCAGCCAATGCAGGTCGACGCCCCGGCGTTCGGGGGCGTCGACGTCGTCAGCAAAGTTGCGGCGGCGGAACATCAGGCGGCCTCGTCTTCAGCGGCGGCGGACGGCCCATCGGCGGCGGAACCGTCGGCGGCGGAACCGTCGGCGGGCAGTGCGGCGAGGCGCCGTCGCATGGCGTGGAACAGGGCTTCGACCGCCTCCTCTTCCCGCTCGTTCAGCGGGCGGTACGCGGCCACGTAGGCCTGCACTTGATACGCCGGCTCCAAGGATGCGTGCCCCGCGTTCGGGCCGCTGCGGTCCCGGAACGCCTCAAATCGCCGCACCCAGATCGACCCGGTGCGTGCGGCGAGATCCGCCCCGAGGTTCGCGTCGTCGTCCAACGCATAGGAGGTGAACAGCACCAACCCCCGACGCCCCAGCGGTTGGGCGAGGTCCAGTCGGGTAATCACGTCGCCGGCGGCCGTGTCGCCGCCGGCGGCCCCGTGATCGGCGGCCTGTTCCTTCGATGCAGGGGAGCTGTCGGCGGGCGCCGCGATCGAGACCGTACGGTCGACGGCGTTCGTGCATCTCCAACCGTTGGCGGTGTAGCAGGTTTGGAGGTCATGGAAGCCGTTGGCGAACGGGCCGTCCATCGAGATCGTCGCCGTCAGCGAGCCGCGGCGGAACTGCCAGATCGCGGAGAACGGTCCGTCGAGATGGTCCACCTCGCGGGTGACGGTCTCAAAACCGACCCGCTCCCACCCGTTCCACGACGCGGGTAGGGAGTCCTCGGAGACCGGCTTCAGGTCCCCCGTCGTCGGCGCCCCGGCGAGCCCCGCCGCGGGGGCGACTGCCGGAGCGTCAAGCAGCCGCCACCCGGCGAGTAGTCCGAACGCGACCGCCGCGGTCCCCCACGCGGCGACCCGGGGAAGCGTCGACCGGGCGGGCGACGGGTCCGCGGGGGCTACGGCGGCGTGCGGGGCTGCGTCGTCCGGCGGGTCCGCGTCGGGCTCGAACGGGGGGGCGACGAACCGCAGCAGCGCGTCCACGCTGAGGGTCAGCAGCCCGGCGAGGGCGAACGTGATCACGCCCAGGATGTCGTGACCGATGCCTTCGGCGACCTTCCAGCCCAGCCCCGCGGACAGCTCCACCGCGGCGGTCACCCGGGCCGCGTTCGCCGCCACCGCCCACACCACCGCTGCCGAGAGCACAATCGGCCAGCGCCACCAACTCCGCCGACCCCACGCCAAACCGATCGCCGCGACCGCCAGCAGGGCGTACAGGCTGTTCACGCCGCTGCACGCTTCCTCCACGAAGTACCGACGCTCCGGCAGTTCGACCGTCACCCCCTCCGGCAGGTGGCGCCGACCGAGCAGATCCAACGCGGCGCTGGCGAGTTTCGCGGCGATCCCCTGCAGTTTCAGGACGAGGTCCGCGTCGGAGTTGAACGGCGGGGGGAGGGTCGTCCACACCACCGCCCACGCCGGCAGGACCGGCCGGAGCAAGCCCCACCCGCCCCAGGAGTACAGTGCCGCGGGGATCAGGAGGATCGTCGCCGTCAGCGCCAACCACCCGCTGCCCAGCTGAATCGCCCCCGCCGACAGCGCCAACGCGACGAGCCACAACCCCGCCTCCGCCCACCGCCGCGGCGGCGTGCCGATCGTCAGGCAATCAGCAAGCCGACCGAGCGCCGTCGCGGGACTCGTCTCGGGAACCCGCGAACCGGCCCCGCGTGCCTCCCGCAGTCGCCAAACGGCCAGCGCCGCGGCGGCGAGCCACACCAGCGGAGCGTGACCGAATCGCGGACTCGCCCACAGCCCGGCGACCATTCTCGCCAGCAACGGACCCAACGCCACAGCCGCGGCCAGCGCCGCGACGCTCGCGGCGATGGCAGGACCAGATCGCTTGATTGCAAACGATTGGCCGCTCGCGCGGTGGGCGGGGCGGGCGGCGGACACGGAGGGCCGGACTCGGCAGACGAACGAGGGCGGGGCAGCGGGGCGGCGGCGGGACCGACCGGCGGACATGATCGGTCACGGACGGGTCGGAACAACCCGCAACCGTCGCTCCGTTCCGATGAACAGGCCCGTACTGGCAGATCGCGTGCGGGTTGAACTGATTCTTGGGCAATTTTTGGCAGTTTGTGGGTTTGGGGGCGATCTTGCCGGTATGATGCCCGGCGATCACGGCCCCGCCCCCTGCGGCGGACACCTTCCAAACTCGTCGCCCTTTCCCCCTCCGGCTCGGACGCATCCGCAATGGTTTCCGCCCCTCAACTGCTTTCTGTCGCGGCGGCTTTGTCGCTGGTCGGCGGGGCCTTTGCACAGGCCCTGCCCGGGGCTGACGCGACCCCTGACCTGGCCGCAGATCCCGTGTTGGAGGAGACGTTCGCGGTCGACGACGGTCCTTCAAGCGACCCGTTTGCAACCGCCCCGCAAGCAGACGTCATGCTGCTTGAGGACGGGGACGTTCAGGACGGGGAACTGGCCCCGCCGATTACCCGGCCGACGACGCGAGTGCCCCTGGCGGCGGACGGCCCGGCCGCCGGACGGCCGGCGGTGCGGTTGATTCGGAACGGCTCCGTGGTCGCCACCGGCGTGCTCGGGGCGAACGGCGACTTGAATCGCGGCGACGTGCCCCCGGGCGTGTACAGCGTCGCGGGCGCCGCGGGCGGCTCCTTCGCCCTGTTCTCGTATCAACTAGATGCCGACCCCGCCGCGGACGCCCCGCCGCTGTGCCTGTTGGCGCCGGCGGCGGACCGTCCGCTCGCGATGGCTCTGCTCGCCCGGCGGTTCCCCGGCGTGACGCCCGCGGACGCTGAACCGGCCGCGACTCCGGGTCCGTCCGCTCCCGCGACGCTGCCGGCGCCGGCCCGTGCTCTCCCGTCTCCCTTCCGGCCCACGGCGCTGCGGGCCGCTGTGCGAACCGCGAACGGCGTGACGCCGGGCACGATGAACGTCGTGCGGCAGTTCGACGACGCCGGCGTCCTCCGCCCGATCGCGGGAGCCGAGGTGTTCCTGATTCGTGACGGTCGCCGCGTCGCGACGCTGGTCACCGACCGCACCGGCGGCTACCGGCTGCCGAAGGACCTCGCCCCGGGCCTGTACACCTTGGTCACGATGAGTTCCCCCGCCGTCGCGGGCACCGCCGCCGTGTCTGTCGACGGATTATCCGACGACCTTGCCCCGCTGTACGGGGCCAGCATCACCGGGCTGAACGTGGTCGCGGAGCGCCCGGTCGTGCAAAAGAACGGGGTCAACCCGTTCCGCACTGTCGCCCGCCGCGTCGTGCAACCCATCCCCGGCGGCCCGATCGGTGTGCCCGCGTCGGACTTCCCGATCGTGTTCGGCCCGGGACCGAACAATGGTCCGCGTCTGTTGCCCCCGCCGTTCGCCGGCGGTCCGGCCGCCCTGGGCGGCGGGGGAGCCGGCGGCGCGGGCGGCCTGGGCGGCGGTGGATTGCTGATCCCCGCGTTGATCGGCGCCGGCATCGGCGTCGCGATCGCGGAAGCGGACGATGACGACGACCCCGCTCCCCCCGTCGTCACGCCGGCTCCGCAGGCGCAAAGCCCCGCCGTCCCGCCGACCGCCGCGCCGTAATCGGTCCGCCGCCCCCGCCCGGGCGGCCGCGTGAGGGCGGCCCCCGCCCCGTCGGACGAGATTTCGTCCGTCGGGCGGACGCCGCCGGCGCCGCCCGACGGGCGGCTCTTCAATCGTGGCTGGCTCCCGCTCGTTCCGCGGAGCTCTCGCGTCGTCCCCCGGTCGAACCGGCGCCGGGAACCTACGCCTCGTTGACCGCCGTGGCGGTCGTGATGGCGGTTGCGTCCGCCCCTTGGCTGTCCGGGCGGTGGGGGACGTTTCAAGTCGCCGCGGTCGCCGCGGGGCTGGCCGTCGTCGCCGCGGTCTCCGTGTGGATCGGTTCGAAGGAAACGGGGCGACGCGGACGGACGCCGGCGCTGTTGGTCCCGCTCGTCGGGCTGCTGGGGCTCGCGGCGGTGCAGTCGTTCGCGCCTGTCGGCGGAGCGGATCTGGAGACGGCTGTTGGCACGCTCGCTCCGCAGTGGGGGCCGGTCACGGTCTGTCGTCCCTCCACCCGTCAGGCTGCGGCGCTGCTCGCCGCGGGTGTGCTGACCTTCTTCCTCGCGAGTCGGGCCGGCGGCACGGCGGCGGGGCGGCGGGTGATCTGGTGGGGCGTGGCGGGCACGGCGGCGTCGTTCGCGGCGGTCGGATTGCTCGGCCGAGCCGGGCGGGCTGCGGAGTGGGGCCTCGTCGGGCGGTTGGAGGGCGACGCCGGGCTGACCGGCGCCTTCTTCGCCGGGTTCAATCGGAATCATGCAGCCCAACTGTTGAACCTCGGCCTCGCCGCGGCGTTGGGACTGTGGGCGGGCGGCGGCGGTCGGGCGGTCGCGGCCTGCGGTGCGGTGATCGCCGCGGGACTCTGCGTCACGGGAAGCCGGGCCGGGCTGGCCGTGGCGCCGCTCGGCGCTCCTCACCGCCGCGGCGACGCTGCGGTTGGTCGGACGCGGCGGCGGTCACAGCGGTCACAGCGGTCACGGCGGGGGCGGCGCTCCGCGGAGCGGCGGCGATCCGTCGCGGGCGGCGTGGGTTTGCGTGGTCGGCGCCGGCGTGGCGGCGGTGGGAGCCGGGCTGTCGCTCTGGATCGTCGGCGTGGCGGGCACCGGACTGGCGCGACTGGACGGCACCCGCGACCGCGGCGTGTGGGAGGAACTACGCTCCCGCCGCGAGCACTGGGCGGACGCCCTCGGCGTGGTCGGCGATCTGCCGCTGTTCGGGGCCGGGTTCGGCACGCACCGCTACGCGACGCCCCCGTACCGCACCCATGCCGAGGGCTACTGGTTCACCCATGCCGACAATCAGTACGTCGAAACGCTGGTCGAGGGCGGCGTCGTCGGGCTGGGCCTGCTGATCGGGGCGGCGGGGTGTCTGGCGTGGGGCGTGCGACGGGCGGGGCGAGCCGGGGCGACGGACGCGGTGGCCGCGGCGGCGTTCGCGGCGGCGGCGCTGGGCGTGCAGGCGACGTTCGACTACGGCCTCACCCGCCCGCCGGTGCTGCTCGCCGCGGCGGCGCTGTTCGGGTCGGCGACCGCGGCGGGGGCGTCTCGTGAGGAGACGGGGGGGGACGCAGAACGAGACGAGGGGCCGGGCGAGTCGAAACCACGCCGCCGGCTGTTCGCCCCGGGGCTCGCGGCGGCGTTGGCGACGGCGTTGGCGACGGCGTTGGCGACGAGCGGCGGGGCGGCGGCCTGGGAGCTGTGGCGGGCCGCCCCGGCGACGGCGTACCGCGAACCGGGTCTGCTCGACGGCGACGCCGCCGGCTGGACGCGGGCCGCCGTCGATGCGGAGGCCGACCGCCTGACCGACGCCGTCGCCGCCCGGCCGGACGATGCGGAGACCCGCGTCGCCCTCGCCCGGTTGCTCATGCGGCAGTACCGCGACGCCGTCGCCGCGGCTCTGCGGGCCGACCCCGCCGCGGCGGACTGGCCCGAGGGACGGATCGCCCGCCTCGCCGACCCCGGCTATGGGGCGACGCTGGCGGTCGGGGAGTACGACGTCTCGCATCTCGCCGCCTGGCGGAGCGACCGGCGGGTGCGACGGTTCCTGCGGCCGGCGTTCGGTCATCTGCTCGCGGCCCGCGGGGTCTGCCCGTTCCTCCCCGGATTGGACCTGCACCTCGCCCGGACGGCGTGGGCGGAGCCGACCGAACCCCCGAGCGGCCAGCGGTTTCTGGCGGCGCTGCACCGCAACTTCCCCGCGGACCTGCCTCTTCAGGCGGCCGCCGCCCGGCAGGCGGACCGGCTGGCGCTCCCGCTCGTGGCCGACGCCTGCTGGGCAGAGGTGCTAGCACGACGGCCGGATCTCGCGGCGACCGTCGCGGAAGAACTCGCCGCGGCGGACGAGCGGGCCGCCCGGCTGCCGAAGGTCGGGGCGGCGCTGGCCGCCCTCGGGGCGCCGCCGGGCGTGGCGGGTCGGTTCCGGTCGCTGCTGCCCGACGACCCTGCATTGCGGGTGGAGATCGCCGGGGCGGCGGCGGCGTTCGATCCCGTGCTCGCCGCCATGGTCGCGGAAGAGGCGCTCGCCGCGGCGGACGGGGCGGGGGCGGAGGGAATCGGCGCCAATGCGGCGCTCCCCCCGCAGGTGCGTGCGGACGCGCTGCGGGTCGCCGGTCGACCCGCGGAGGCGGTCGCGGCGTTGCAAGCGGTTCTCGCGGTGCGTCCGCGGGATCTCGCCGCGCGGGGGCGGCTGATCGGGTGGCTGATCGAAGACGACCGGCTGGCCGAGGCGGCGGAACACCTCGCGATCCTGGAGGCGCTGGAACCGGGATCGTCCACGGGGCGGGCGCTCGCGAAGGAACTGCATCGGGCGCGGGCGGCCGCGATGCGTCGGGCGACCCGGCGAGTCCCGCTGGATTAACCGCCGGACCCGCCGGCCGGGGGGATGTGCGGGCGCCGGTCGCGGGGCCGTCCCCAGTTCCGGACCGGATCGGCGGAGAGGTGTTGAAGGGGCCCGGCGCCGCTCCGTACAGTGACGTTCGACGCGACCGACGGGCCGGTTGGGAGCCCCGTCGACAGATTCTCTCCTCCGCCTGGGTCACCCGTGCCGTCGTACTCCGCTCACGGTTCGTACACAGGGGACGGCTCGGACGGAGCGCAGGGGTCCGGCTACGGGGCGAACGGGTACGACGCGGGCGGGTGGAGCGGCGAGCCGGCCGCCGGGGACGGGTTGCAGTTGGGGCGACTGCTCCGGCGGCGCTGGTGGATGCTGTTTTTAGGGCTCGCCGCGGGTTTGGGCGGGGGATACCTGTTCGATCTGTTCCAGCCGCCGGTGTATGTCTCGGAGGCGCAGCTGACGGTCTCCGCCCGCCGGACCAGCTTGGGGATGTCGGAGGAGGGCGCCGGCGGGGGCGACGCGGTGGAACTGTCCGGCGATCTGCTGGGGAATTACCTGCACCGCGTGCAGACGGCCCCGCTGATCGCCCGCGCGGTGCGGGACCGAAAACTTGACGAGTTGCCGGCGTTCGCGGGGGGCGGCTCGCCGGTCGGTAAGATTCTCAAACGACTGGACGGCGATCAGATCAAGGGCACGCGGGTGCTCCGGCTAAGCTACAGCGGCGGGAGCCCGGCGGAGACCGGCGCCGTGTTGGACGCCGTCGTCGATACCTTTACCGAGACCGTGCATGAGGAGGGCCAGTCCGCCAGTCGGGAGGCGCTGGGGCTGATCCGCGAGGCTCGCGATCAGGTGTTGCGCGATCTGGAAACCGTGGTCGCGGAGCGCCGTCTGTTCGAGGCGGACAGCCCGCTGGTGCGGGGGCCGGACGGCAAGCCGCTGAACCCGCACGCCGCGGACCTGCTCGAAATTGACCGCGCCCGGGACGCGCTGCGGATTGAACTGTCGAACCTCACGGCGGAACTGGAGTCGATCCAAGCGTCGATCGAAGCCGGCGGCCGCCGGGCGGCGCTGGCGCAGATGGCCTCCCTGAAGCGGGAGAACGCCGGCGAGAGCGTCGAATCCGAGGAGTTGAGCTTCGAAGAGCGCCACCTCGAACTGATCCTCGAAGTGGAGGAGGCCCGCGAGACGAAGGGGGCGAACCACCCGGATCTGGTTCGGTTGGAGAACCGTTTGGCGGCGCTCCGTCGCATCGCGGCGGACCGGGCTGGACTGGCGGACGCAGACGGCGGGGAGCCGCAGTCGTTCCTCGACCTGTTCGTCGCCGCCCGCGTGGAGCGGGCCCGCGTGCTGCAATCGCAGATCGACAAGCTGGACGAGCGGTACGCGGCCACCAAGCAGCAGGCCGACGGCGTTCGCGAAGCCGAACTCCGCGAGTTGGAGCTGCGAGACCGCCGCGACCGGCACGCGGCGATGTACTCGGCGCTGGTGGAGCGGGTCAACGAATTGGACCTGTCCAAGGACGCGGATCCAGTTCGTGTGGTGCAGATCGTGCCGGCCGGCCCGGGCGGGCCGGCCCAGGCCCCGCTGATCCGGGCGCTGGCGGCGGGCGGGGCGCTGGGGCTGGCGGCGGCGTTCGGACTGGCGTACCTGCTCGAACAGGCCGACGGCCGCTTCACCGATCCGGCGGAGTTGCGGGCGGAGTTCGGCCTGCCGCTGATCGGCCACATCCCGGAGATCCCGCCCCGGATGCTCAAGCAGGGGAAGCGGGTTCGCGACGGCGCCCCGGACCCCGGTTTGTCCACCGTCCTCCGCCCGAAGAGCCGGCTCGCGGAGTCGTACCGCGCGGTCCGCACGGGGCTGCTATCGGCGGCCCGCCGCGGCGTCACGGTCGTGCAGGTGACCAGCGCCGACCACAGCGACGGCAAGAGTACGCTGACGGCGAACGTCGCGGTCACGCTCGGCCGGATCGGCAAGAAGACCGTGCTGGTCGACGTGGACCTCCGCCGACCCCGCGTCCGCCGCATGTTCGGGCTCCCGCAGGTCGACCCCGTCAATCCCGGCGTCGGCACCGCCGAGGTCATCATGGACCCGGACCGGCTGGACGAAGCCCTGGTCAGCAGCGGACAACCCGGGCTGTGGCTGCTTCCCTGCGCCGCCCGGCCGGAGCATCCGGCGGAACTGCTCAGCAGTGAAGAATACGAGACGTTCCTGGAAGTGCTCCGCCAGAAGTTCGACTTCGTCCTGCTGGACAGCCCGCCGGTGTTGGCGGTGTCGGACCCGGCGGCGATCGCCCGCAGCGCCGACGGCGTGATCGTCGTCACCCGTCTGCACCCCCGCACCCGGCGCCGGCTGCGGGAATCGCTCGATACGCTGGACCAGGCGGGGGCGAACGTGCTCGGCCTGGTGGTCAATGCGGTGCCGACCTCCGGCGAGTACACCCGTGCAGTGCAGGGCGGGTACTACGGCGGCACCGGGTACGGCTCACGCCCCGGCCGCGACGCCTACTACTCGGACGAGCAATCCCCCGTCGCCGGCTCCGCCACCCCGGCCCCGGCCCCGCCGTCGCCCGTCGCCGCCACGACGGAGGCGCTCGATGCGTCGCCTGCCGAACGGCTCGCAGAGCCGACTTCGGCTCGTTGATGCGTCCGATGGTTTGTCATCGCATCAGACGACTTCAGAATTGACCCGACGCGTCAGCGAGGGCGTCGGCCGCAGGCCGGCGTGCTGCGTACGCCGGATCATCTCAAGCTGGCTTGTATCGCCCTTGGGCCAAGAGCGCAAGCAAGGCGTGCGACTCGTCTGCCCCACTTCCGCTTCGGGCTCTCACAGTCCTTCAAACGCCGCTCACGGCGAGTGACGTCAGTCTTCTCAGGCAAACAGTTCGCGGACGGCGTGGCCGCCGTCGGTGACGGGCACCGGGCGTTCGCCGGCGTAGAGTTCCGTGTGCGGATCGATGCCCATCGCGTGGTAGATCGTCGCGTGCAGATCCGGCACGCCGACGGGGTTCGAAACGACGTTCACGCCCAACTCGTCCGTCGTCCCGACGATGCGTCCTGTGTTCAGCCCGCCGCCAGCGAGGACGCTGCTGAAACATTTGCCAAGGTGCCCGCGTCCGCCGCCGCCGTCGAATCCGGCCGGCCGGCCGAACTCCGTGGCGACGACAATCAGGGTCTTGTCCAACAGGCCGTGCTCCGCAAGGTCGTCCGTCAGCGTGGCGAGGGCGGCGTCAAGCTCCCGGATGAGGAGGTGCTGCTTGAGCTGGCCCTCGTTATGCGTATCCCAGCCGGTGCCGTTGGTGAACGCAATGTTGTGGGAGACCTCCACGAACCGCACCCCACGTTGCACGAGCCGGCGGGCGAGCAGGCAGCGCTGACCGAACTCCGAGGCGTAGTCGTTCCGCAGGTCGGCCGGTTCGGCGCTCATGTCGAAGATCTGGGCGAACTCCGGTCCGGCGAGCCGCAGCGCCTCGGCGATGGTCTCGTCGTAGGCGCGAATCGCGTCGGCCCCCTCGGGGGTGCGGCCGAGGGCGTCCTCGCGGACGCGGCCGAGCAGCCGTTCCCGCCGCGCCCGCCGTTCGGCCGGCAGATCGCCCGGCACGGTCAGCCCGGCGGGGCCGCGGCTGGTGTCGGTCAGGTACACGAAGTTCGCCCCCGGTCCCAAGAAGCCCGGCCCGCGGCTGGTCGACGGCATCCCGATCAGCACGTACGCCGGCACGCCGTCCCCCGCGGCGCCGCGTTCCTCCGCGATCACGCTGCCCAACGACGGGTACACGATCGTCCCGCTGGTGTTCCGGCCGGTGTGCATTCGGTTGACGGCCCGGGCGTGCTCGTCGATCACATCGTGATTCGTCGAGCGAATCACCGCCAACCGGTCCGCCCGGTCCGCGAGCATCGGCAGGTGTTCGCAGAACTCCGCACCCGGGATCGCGGTGGGAATCGACGGATACGCGGAGCCCGCCTTGCGGGTCTTCGGGTCGCCCAGCCGCTTCGGATCAAACGTGTCGATTTGACACGCCCCGCCGCCCAGCCAGAGCAGCACGCAGTGCTCCGCGGTCCCGGCGGGCAGGGCGGGAGCCTCCTCCGCCCGCCCGCGGCGGGCGACGCCGGGCAGGGCCGCCGCGGCGGTCGCGGCGGCGGCGGACGAGAGCAGCGAACGGCGGGTCAGGGACATGGCGACGTGAGGCTGGAGAATCGGGGGCGTCGCGGACGCTGCGAGCGTCCGGGACGCCCAGCGCGGCCGAGCGCTCGGAGCGGCGGGGGGGATTCGGTCACGGCACGAACGGAAACTCGGGGCTGTTGACCAACGCCCACAGCAGATCCTCGTACCGTTCACGCCAATCGTCGGAGAGGCGGGCGGAGGGCGGGTCGCCGGCCTCGACCTGCTCCCGCAGGCGGACCTGGCGGACGGCGGCCTCGGTCTTGAACTGATTCGTCCAACTCACACCGGGATTCTCCAGGAAATGCGGCGAGTTAGCGGCGGCGCCGGTGCCGCGGGTCTCCCAGCCGTCCGTCAACAGGTCTCGGAACAACGCGATCTCCGCATCGGTGGGAGCCCGGGTGAAGATCGTGCGCACGGTGCGTTCGGCGAGTTCGTCGGGCGAAGCCGCGGCGAGGGCGAACTCGGTAAAGCGGCTGTCGTCGGAGAGCCGGGTGAATCGCGCGCCCAGCACGCCGTTCTCCAGCAGCGCCGGTTGGGTGACGTCCGGGCTGTCGTCGCGGACGTTCCGCGGGTCGGGTCGTTCCGCCCGCCAGCCAAACGCACCGAGCAGTTCGACGAACGGTTCGGCCCGGGGCAGCGTCAGGCTCACGCGGTCGCGGTCGGTGGACAGGCTGCCGAACTGCCACGCCCGGCGGGGCCGGCCGTAGTTCTGGCCTTTATCGATCGACCGGGCGCCGTCCGTGTCGACGGTGATCAGCCCCGTCTTCAGACGCTTTCCGCTGGCGGAGAACAGGCTGTCGACCAACTGCTCCGCCGTCATCCGCCGTCGCGTCGGACCGGCGAACAACGCTCGGGCGTCGTAATCTTCCGCGACCTCCCGTCCGTAGACGTGGGAGGTGAGGATCAGCCGGGCGACGTGCTTCAGGTCGTAGCCCGACAGAATCAACTCGTCTGCAAGATACGCCAGCAGCGCCGGGTGGGAGGGCTCCCCGAAGCTCCAATCGTGGGGCGTATCCACGATCCCGCGGCCCAGGTAGCGGGTCCAGAGGCGGTTGACCATCACCTCGGCGAACCGGCGGTTCTTCGGGCCGGTGATCAACAACGCGAGCCGTTCGCGGGTGTCCACGGGTTCTCCGGCCAAGGGCGTGCCGAACAATTCGACCAACTCCGGGTCCGGCTCGCCGTCGCGGAGGTCCTGGAGAGTGAAGGCGGGGGCGACGGATTCCCCGGGGAATAGCGTCACCTCGACCGCCGCGTTGCCCACCATGTCCGGCGGCAGACTGCTGCCGGAGGGGACCTTCTGGGGGGAGCGTTTCAGCATCGCCGCGAAGGCGAACAGGTCCCGTTGGAGGAACGGCCGGCTGGGGGCGTCGTGACAGCGGGCGCACGTCATGTCCGCGGCGAGGAACGCCTGCGACAGCACATGAGCCTTCGCCGCGAAGGGGGCGTCGTTTTGCGTGGCGAGGGCAAACCCCCCGGCCCCGCCGGCGTGCGTGGAGCCCTTCATGCGGATCAACTCCGTGGCGAAGCGGTCCGCGGGCAGGTTGTCGAAGAACGCCTCGTGCAGCCACTCCCGGAACGGCCCGGTGTTGTTCAACGTCGGGTTCACGAACGTCGGGTTCTCCGCCAGCGTGTCCTGCCAGGCGCCCACCCAGCCGTCCGCCCAGCCCAGATCGTCGGCGAGATAACGGTCCACCGCGTTCGCCCGGCGGGCGTCGGCGGGTTCGGCGAGGAAGCGGTCGATCTCCGCCGGCGTGGGGATGCGACCGACGACGTCCAGCGCCACCCGCCGCAGGAACGCGGCGTCGTTTGCCTCGGGCGTGGGGGCGACCTGTTCCGCGGAGAGCTTCGCGTTCAGAAAGCGATCGACCGCGTTCCGCTCCGGCAGACCGGCGGTCGGCGGGGGGACCTCGGCGTGCGGTTCGAACGTCTCCCGGGCGAGTTCATGCCGGGCGGACCAGCGGCCGGTCTCCGCAGCGGCGGCGATGCGGCGGCGGGCGCGATCACGGAGCCGCATCTCCGCTTCGAACTCCTCCGTGAACGCCACCCAGGCGGCGTCCGTCAGCGGCGCCCCGAGCGACGATTGGCCGTCCACGCCCGGCAGCAACATGCGGAACGGCTCGCCGGGTTCTCCCGCGGGCGCTGCCGGGCGGACGAACAACCCGGCTTCGCCCGGTTCCGCCCGACGACCGCCGCCGCCGACGTACATCTCCATCCGCACGGCAAGCGATTCGCCGTCGGCGGTGAAGCGGTGGACCGTCTCTTCGTCGCCGGGCCGCAGGGTCCGCAGGCCCGGGGCGACCACGCTGCCGGGATGGTACAGCTTGCCGTGGGCGCTGGAACTGCGGTTGAAGAACCGCACGGAGGCGACCTCCTCATTGTCCAAAAATACCCGGGCGCCGCCGCGGCTGCGGACCAGCAGTTCCCACTCGCCGGCGGGCAGCGTCGCCCGGCCGCGGGCCCGGAGGACGAACGCCCCGCCGCGGTCTTCCCGCACGCCGGTCGGCCCGTAGGCGTGAGCGATCCGCGGGAAGGCGAAGGCGTCTTGCAGGTAGGTGTCTGCGGCGCGGCCGGGCAGGGGGAAGGACCACGCCCGGGCCTTCGTCGGCACGCCGGGGATCGCCTCGACCAACACCCGCCCCGCGGGAGCCCGGGGCGGCGGGCGGCGGGCGACGACGGGCGGGCGAGCCGTCAGTTCGTCCTCCGACAGCACGCCGCGGACCAGCCGCAGCGGGCCGATCGCTCCCTGGAAGGTGCTCCCCGGGCTGCCGCCCATCGAGGAGCCGATCCACAGGTCGTCGTCGTCAGTCGCCGGCGGCTTGTCGGTCGCTCCGCCCATGTCCCATTCCCCGCCGGTCTCCTTGCCGTCGAGGAACGCCCGCAGGCTGTCCGGCGTGCCGAAGGTGTAGGTGAAGGCCACGCGGTGGGCGCCGCCGTCGCAGGGGATCACGCCGTCGGAGGTCCACCGATGGAACACGCCGGCACGGTCCGCGAACAGGAACGACAGCGTCGCCTCCCCCTTCCTCCCTTGGAGCCGCAGGGCGTAGTTCAGATTATTCGCGGGACGCCCGGGGGCGTTCGTGCGGCCCTTGGCGAGGAAGTGACCGAACCGACCGTTCCCCATGGGCTTTGGATAGAGGGTGGCGACCACGGAGAACGCCTCGCCCCCGCCGACCGTCAGCAGACTGCCCGGGCCGGTATCCCGGACCCGCAGGAACCCGTTGGAGCCGGGGATCAGCCGCGGGGACGGGTCCGACACCACGGCCGCCGTGTTCTCCAGCGTGCCCGTGACGGGCACGGCGAACCGACCGGCCCGCGCCGCGCCGAGCGCGGTCTCCTTGGTCGCCTGCGTCCAGTCCCAAGACACGCCGGCCCGAGAGTCCGCCGCCGCGGGACCGACCGGTCCGGGGGCGGCGGTCGGGGAGAGCAGGGCCAGAGCCAGCAGGGAGAACGTCACGACGGTCTGGGCCTCTGTGGAAGGTGCGGCGGGTGGGTCGACCCGAGGAAGGACTCGAAATGCGGGCGGGTCTCCCAGTATACATCGAGACGGGCGGATGGGTAGCCGCCGCCCGCCCGCCCCGTCGGCGGACCGTTCGTCGGCGGGGACGCCGGTTTTGAGGCTATTTCGACATCCATCGGGATTTGCGTGTCCGAAGCGGCCGGCGTCCGCTCTTCGTTCTCTGACAACCCGTCCCCCGCCGCCCCGCCGCGTGCCCGATCCTCCGCCCGCCGCTGATCAGAAGCCCGTCCCCGTCCCCGTCGACGGGGCGGCCGTGGTGCGGGCGGACCAAGCCCGGATGAACGAGTTCGCCCGGCTGCTGGGCGGGGCGCAGCGGGGTCTGTTTCTCTACCTGATGGGGCTGCTGGCGGACCGAACCGTTGCTGAAGATGTGCTTCAGGAGACGAACCTCGTGCTGTGGCGGGAGTTCGAACAGTTCGAACTGGGCACGAACTTCACCGCGTGGAGCTGCCGCGTGGCCTTCAATCAGGTGCGGGCCTACCGCACGAAGCGGGGTCGGGACCGACTGGTGTTCAGCGATGCGTTTCTGTCCGCGGTGGACGGGGAACTGACCCGCGACGCCGACCGCCTCGCCGAACGCCGGGCCGCCCTGGCGGAGTGCCTGAACCGCCTGCCGGACCACCACCGGGAGCTCGTCCGGCGTCGTTACCTCAATGATGTGGGCGTCGGCGGGACCGACGAGCTCGCGGAGCGATTGAACAAGAGCCCCGCGGCGGTGCTGCGGATGCTCTCCCGGGTCCGGCGGACGCTGCACGAGTGCGTCTCGCGGGCGCTGGGCGACGGTGATTCGCACCTCCGACCGGGGGTCGGCGTTGCCTGACAGGATCCCGAACGCCGCCGAGTCCGCCTCGGAGTTCGACGCCCTGTGCGACGCCGTCTTCGACGGCCGCGCCACGGCGGAGCAGGTGGCGCGGCTGGAAAGGCTGGCGCTGGCCTCGCCGGCGCTGCGGCGGCGGTACGTCGAACTCGCCGATCAGGAAGCGACGCTGGCCTGGGGCGACGGGGAACCAGTCGGTCCGGCGCTCGCCCCGGCTGTGACGGTCGCGTCGGCGGAGGCCCCGCCGGCGGTCCCGGTCTGGCGACGGCGCCGGTTCTGGGCGGCGGGGGCGCTCGTCCACACGCTGCTCACGGCCTGCCTGTTCGGCGTCTGGTTCTACGAGCCGTTCAAGCCGGCGCCGCGCAGGTCTCCAAAGATGAGGATTCCGTCCAGCTACTGGAGCTTCCTGGAGCCTGTTGAGTTGCCGGCGGCGATCTGGGCGGCGAGCGCCGGGGCGGATCTGTTCGGCGGGGCGACGCCGACGATCGGGGCGGCGGCGCCGGTGGGCGTCGAGCAGGCGCTGCGATCCGGGTGGGTGCGTCTGCGGTTCGCCACGGGGGCGGAGGCGGTGCTGGAGGGGCCGGCGGTGTTTGAAGTCGCCGCGGCCGATCGGCTCGTTTTGAAGGCCGGGCGGTGCAGCGTGTCCGCGCCGGAGGGAGCGGAAGGGTTCCGGGTCGATACGCCGGACGGGCGGGTCGTGGACCTCGGCACCCGGTTCGTCGTGCGGGTGCCGGAGGGCGACGCCGAGGCGGACGGCGGCACGGAGGTGCACGTCGTCGAGGGCGCCGCCGAACTGCACCCCGCCAGCGACGCCGCGATCGCTCCGGCGACCCCGGACCCGGCGGATCGGCTGACGACGGGTCAGGCCCGGCGTCTGTCCGGGGGCGAGCCGTTGTCGTTCGACCCCGGCGCCTACCGTGCGACGCTGCCGGATCGGGTCGTCGCTTACTCCGTGCGGGACGAATTGGACGGGACGACCGTGCTGACGGAACTCCACGTGCAGCGGGCCGGGCGGGTGCATCGCTACGTCGCGGGCGATCTCACCGAGGCGTCTGTATTCGCGTTCGACGGCCCGGTCGGCAACTTCACCCACGCCGTCCCGGCGCCCGCCGCCGGGCCGCTGGACGACTGGCTGACGTGCCCGTTCACGCTCAACGCCGGTCGCATCAACCCTGGCGGATCGCGCACGCCCTTGACGGAATCGCCCGTGCTCAGCGGCGAGAACAGAACGCCCGGCATGGCGGTGCGGTTCGATCCGCCGGCCTTCAACGGGCCGGGGCCGGACGTGGTCTTCTTTGACGTGCAATCGGTCGTGGACGTGCCCGCCGGCGACGCCTTCCACCTTTCTCCCGTGACGTTCCGCGACGGTTTGCGGTCAATCACCGTGGAGCGTTTTGATCTGACGGTGGGCGACACGGGGGCGGCGGTCGTCGCCCCGTTCGTGCTGCCGAGGCTTGATCCGGACGCGGCGACCGGCGCCGTCGCCCTCGCCCCCGAGACGCCGCGTCTGACCCCGCCGCTGCGGTTCACCGCGAATGCGGTTGCGGTGGATCTGTCGGCGCTTGGTTACGCCGAAGGGGAGCGGGTGGGCGAATTGTTTGTGCAAGACGCCCGCGATGCACCAAGATTCATTGATCCGACGCTGATCGTCGCCTTGCCGGAGGTCGTCCGTGCGGTTGATCAGGCCGGTGACCAGCCGGATGCCGCTCCGACCGTTTTCCCATCAACTTCCACCTCGCAGAGGGACACGCCTTGACGCCGTCCGCCCGTCCCGCCGCCCGTCCTGCTGTCCCGCATTCCGTCGCCAAGGGCACTGTCGCCCGATGCGGCTGGCTGATCGCGGTGGCGGTGCTGTGCGTTCCGCCGTCGGCGTCGGCCGCGGGGCCGGGGGAATTGGAGGCCGCGAAGGCCAAGTTCTTCGAGAACGAGGTCCGCCCGCTGCTGGCGAAACGTTGCTTCGAATGCCACGGCGAGGCGAAGCAGGAGGGGGAATTGCGACTCGACTCGCTGGCTCACATCCTCGCCGGCGGGTGGAGCGGGGCGGCGCTGGAGCCGGGCAAACCGGCCGACAGCCTCCTGATCGACGCGGTGAACTATGGAGATTATGAGATGCCGCCCGCCGGCAAACTGCCGGCGGCGGAGATCGCGGTGCTCACGCGGTGGGTCGAACTGGGCGCCCCCTGGCCGGGCGCCGAGAACGGCCCGAAGGTCCGCCCCGCGAGCGAACGCGGCCCGACCTTCACCGAGGAGGACCGTGCGTGGTGGGCGCTGCAACCGGTCGTCGACCCGCCCGTCCCGCCGGTTCCGCAGGACGGAACGCACGGCGACTGGGGCCGGAACGGGATCGACCGCTTCCTGCTGGCGGCGATGGCGGAGCGCGGGCTGACGCCGGCGCCGGAAGCCGATCGCCGCACCCTGATCCGACGGGTCTCCCAGGACCTGACCGGCCTGCCGCCCACCGCCGAGCAGGCCGACGCCTTCGTCGCTGATCGGTCGCCCGACGCCTATGAACGGCTCGTGGATCGCCTGCTGGCCAGCGACGCCTACGGCGAACGCTGGGGCCGGCACTGGCTCGACCTGGTCCGCTACGCGGACTCCGACGGCTACCGCGGCGACTTCGAACGCCCGGACGCTTGGCGATACCGCGACTACGTGATCGACCGGCTGAACGACGACGTGCCGTACGACCGGTTCGTCCGGGAGCAACTGGCCGCGGACGAGCTGTACCCCGACGACGTCTCCGCCCAGCCGGCGCTGGGATATCTGCGGAGCGGGATCTACGAGTGGAACTCCCGCGACGCGCCGGGGCAGCGGATCCTGATGCTGGACGAACTGACGGACACCACCGCCGATGTGTTCCTCGGCCTAGGTTTGCAGTGCGCCAAGTGCCACGACCACAAGTTCGACCCGCTCCCGCAGACGGATTACTACCGACTGCGGGCGTTCTTCGAGCCGATCCTGTTCCGGGACGAGGTGCCCCTCGCCTACGCCAAGGAGATCGCCGCCCATGCGGCGGCGACGGCGAAGTGGGAGGCCGCCACCGCCGATCTGCGCGCGGAACTGGACAAGATCGAGGGCCCGGTCCGGACGCGGGCGCAGCGGAAGGCGGTCGAACGGTTCCCGCAGGAGGTCCAGGACGTCTACTGGACGCCGGAGGCGGACAAAACCGCCGAGCAGCGGCAGGTCGCCTGGCTCGTGCACGAACAGGTCGAGCGAGACTGGGACCGGCTGGACGGATCGATCCCCTCCAAAAAGAAGCCGCGGTTGCTGGAGTTGCGGAAGCAGATCAAAGCGTTCGACCATCTCAAGCCGGCCCCGCTGCCGACCGGGCGGCTCGCGGCGGACGCGGACGCGGTCGCCCCGCCGACCTTCGTGCCGAAACGCGGTACGGAGGTGCAGCCCGGTTTGATCGCGCTGCTGTCCGAGGAACCGATGACGATCCCGGCGCTGGACCTGCCGGGCGTGAACGGCGAAGGCACCACCGGTCGGCGGGCGGCGCTGGCGAAGTGGATCTCTGATCCGAAGAATCCGTTGAGCACCCGGGTGATCGTTAACCGCCTCTGGCAGGGGCATTTCGGCCGCGGGTTGGCCCCCAACGGCAGCGACTTCGGCGTGCTCGGCGGGCCGCCGTCGCATCCGGAACTGCTGGATTGGCTCGTCGGTCGGTTCCTCGACGAAGGCTGGCGGCTCAAACCGCTGCACCGGCTGATCGTCACCAGCGCCGCCTACCGGCAGGCCGCCACGCACCCGCGGGCGGCGGAGTACGCGGAGATCGACCCCCGCAACGAGTGGTACTGGCGGACCGACGTCCGCCGGCTCGCCGCGGAGCAGGTCCGCGACGCCCTGCTGGCGGTGACCGGCAGCCTCCAGGACCGCGACGGCGGCCCCGGCGCCGCCCACGGGGCGCCGTTCCGCAGCGTGTACCTCACGGTGAAGCGCAACAACCGCGAGCCGCTGATGGACCTGTTCGACCTGCCGCAGTTTTTTATCAGCGCCAGCGCCCGGGATACGACCACCAGCCCGCTGCAAAGCCTGTATCTGATCAATTCGGACGCCGTCCTCGCCCACGCCGCCTCGCTCGCCCGCCGCGTCGAGGCCGAGACGGCTGGGGCGACCGCGGGCAGAGGCGTGGCGAACGACGAACGCACGGTCGCCGCCGCGTGGCGTGCGGTGTTCGGCCGGGAGCCGACGGCCGGGGAGGTCGCCGCGAGCGTGCGGTTCCTCCGCGAACAGGCCGCACGGGCCGCCGGCGCCGCGGCGACGCTTGACGAGCCGGACGAGTCCGGTCTGACCTTCGGCGAGTTTCCCACCCGTGAGGGACGGGCCGTTCGCACCACCGAACGCCGCCCCGCCGCCCTGTTCGCCCCGCACGACGATCGCCTCGCCGCACCGCTGGCCGGGGAATCGGGTGGGTTCACGGTGGAGGCGTTCTTCCAACTCGACAGCGTGTACGAGGGCGGCAGCGTGCGAACGGTGGTCTCCAAGTGGACCGGCGCCCGCAACACGTCCGGCTGGAAGTTCGGCGTGACGGGCAAGGGCTCCCGCCGCAAACCGCAGACGCTGGTCATGCAGATGGTCGGTCGTCAACCGGGCGGCGGCGCCCTCACGGAAGCCGCCGTGTTCAGCGATCAGCACGTCGCCCTCGACACGCCTTACTACGCCGCCGCGGCGGTCGCCCCCGCCACCGCGGACGGCCCCGGCTCGGTCACGTTCTTCCTGAAGGATCTGTCCGACAACGACACGCCGATCTCCGTTGTCACCCACCCGCAAAACCTCGCGACGGTGGGGAACGCCGCTCCGGTGGCGATCGGCCGGACCGGGGTGAAGCCCCAACACCTGTTCGACGGGCTGATCGACGACGTCCGCATCTCCCGCGGCCTATTGGACCTGGAAAGCACGCTGTTCACGGACGAATCGCCCGCCGCCGGCACGCTGGCCCACTGGACGTTCGAAGCGACCCCCGGCGTCTTCCGGGACGTCGCCGCCAGCGACTCCCAGCCCGGCCTGGACCTCACCCCGTCCCGGGCCGCCGTGGACACCAGCGATCCCGGCAGGAAGGCTCTCGTGGATCTCTGCCACGTCCTGCTGAACAGCAGCGAGTTTTTCTACGTCCCGTGACTCCCGTCGCGACTCCGCCCGACTCCCGCACCCGCTCGCTCCGTCTCCCACAGACTCCCACAGACTCCCGCCATGTCTCTCCATCGCCCGCCGCACCGCACGATTCCGCAGTCCCGTCGCGAGTTTCTCGCCCGCAGCGGGGCCGGGTTCGGGGCGACCGCCCTGTCCGGGCTGTTGGCCGACTCCGCCCTCGCCGCTGACGCTGGCGCCGTGGGGCTGCACCACGCGCCGCGGGCGAAGTCCGTGATCTTCCTGTTCATGGAGGGCGGGCCGAGCCACATGGACACGTTCGATCCGAAGCCGGAACTGAACCGCTTGGCCGGGCAGCCGTTGCCGGAGAGCTTCGGCACCGTGCAACTGGCGATGGGCGAAGCGGGCGCCCCGCTGCTGGCGTCCAAACGCAAGTGGAAGCAGCACGGGGAGGCCGGCACCTGGGTCTCCGACTGGCTGCCCCACACCGCGACCTGCGTGGACGACATCGCCGTGCTGCGGGGCTGTCACACCGACGGCGTGAATCACAGCGCCGGCGTCTGCCAGATGAATACGTGCAGCCCGCTGGGCGGTCGCCCCAGCCTGGGGAGTTGGGTGAGCTACGGCCTGGGCACGGAGAACAAGGATCTGCCGGCGTTCGTGGTGATGCAGGACGGCGGATCGTCGGTGGTCAACGGCCCGCGGAACTGGAGCGCCGGCTTCATGCCCGCCTCCTATCAGGGCGTGCGGCTCAAGGAGACCGGCGACCCGGTCCCGAACCTGTCCACCCCCTCGTCCGTCGGCCAGGCCCGGCAGGTAGGCAAGCTCGATTTGCTGGGCAAGCTGAACCGCCAGTTCGCCGCCGCTCATCCGGAGCAGTCGGAGCTTGAGGCCCGCATCGCCAGCTACGAACTCGCCTTCCGGATGCAGTCCGAAGCCCCGGGGGCGGTCGATCTGTCCCAGGAGACCGCGGAAACCCGCGCCCTGTACGGCATGGACGACAAGGAGACGGCGTCGTTCGGCCGGCTCTGCCTGCTCTCCCGCCGGCTCGCCGAACGGGGTGTGCGGTTTGTGCAGCTGTATCATGGCGCCGGCTCCAAGTGGGACGCCCACAGCGGCATCGAGGCGAACCACTCCAAGCTGTGCAAGGCGATGGACAAGCCGGTCGCCGGGCTCCTCAAAGACCTGAAACGCCGCGGATTGCTGGACGACACGCTGGTCGTCTGGGGCGGGGAGTTCGGCCGCACCCCGATGAGCGAAAAGGGCAACGGCCGCGACCACAACCCGACCGGCTTCACGATGTGGATGGCCGGCGGCGGCGTGAAGGGCGGCCAAACGCTCGGCGCCACCGACGAACTGGGCCTGCGGGCCGTCGAAGACGACCTCCACGTCCACGACCTGCACGCCAGCATCCTGCATCTGCTGGGGTTAGATCGTCTGGAGCTCACCTACCCGTACAAAGGCCGCCCGGAGCGCCCGACGATCAACGAGGGCAAGTTCTTCAAGAAGCTGGTGGGGTGAGGCGGCGACAGTCCCAACCCGAAGCGTCAGCGAGGGCCGCAGCGCAGCCGCGGAGGGAAGCGCCGACTCGCTCCGGGCTGCGCCCGTCGCTCCCTCGCTGACGCTTCGGGTTCGTGTGCAGGTCGCCCCGGCCGATGGTCTTTTCCCGTCCCTCCTCCCGAACCTCCCCCATGCACCGCCGCGATCTGTTCTCAACCGCCGCCGCCCTCGCCCTGCCGGGGTCGTTGGCTTGGGGAGCGGACGGGAAACCGGCGGCGCCGGGGACGCTGGACGAACCAGCCCGCAGCGTGCCAATCGCGGGTCACAGCAACGTGCTGATCTGCGGCGGGGGGCCGGCGGGGGTGGCGGCGGCGGTTTCCGCGGCCCGGGCGGGGGCCAGCGTGCGGCTGCTGGAACTGCACGGCTGTCTGGGCGGGGTCTGGACCAGCGGGATGCTGTCGTACGTCATCGACGCCGGCAAGCCCGGCTTCAACCGCGAACTGATCGCCCGGCTAGACCGCCTCGACGCCCGCCGCACCGATGCTCGCCAGAGCCGTTACGAGACCTACCTCTACGACGTGGAGGCGATGAAGTTCACACTGGAGGACCTGTGCGGCTCCCTCGGCGTGGACTTCCAGTTGCACACCCGCGTCGCCGCCGTGGCGAAGGCAGGTCGGCGGGTGAAGGGGGTGTTGACCGAATCGAAAAGCGGTCGGCAGGCGTGGACCGCGGACGTATTCGTGGACGCCACCGGCGACGGGGACCTCGCCGCCCTCGCCGGCTGCCGGTGGGAGATGGGGAACGGGCTCTCCTCCGAAAGCGAGCCGGACGACACCGGTTGCCCCTGCCAGCCGATGTCGCTGATGGGGGTGTTTTCCGGGGCGCCGGAGACGCTGGCACGCTTCAACACCTCCGCCGGCGGCGATCGCAAGGCGGCGCTGCTGGCCGAACTCAAACGCGCCGGCGTGGAGCCCAGCTACATCAAGCCGACGCTGTGGCACCTCGGCGGGCCGGTCGCCGCGGTGATGCTGAACCACGAGTACGGCGTGAACCCCACCGACGCCGCGGCCGTCACCAAAGCCACCGTCAACGCCCGGCGGGAGTTGTTCACCTTGGCGAACGCCCTGCGATCGCTGGGCGGCGGCTGGACGGAAACGCGGCTGGTGACCACCGCGGAGCAGATCGGCGTCCGCGACGGCCGGCGCATCAAAGGGCGGGCGACGGTGGACGTGGACGACGTGAAAATCGGCGCCCGCTGCGCCGACGGCGTGTGCCGGTCGGAGTTCGTGGTCGACGTGCACGCCCTGACGGAGCAGGCCGGCAAGACCAACGCCTACGGGGCGGCGGGGGTGCGGGCGAAGCCGTTCGACATCCCCCTGCGGGCGCTGGTCGCCGCGGATGTGGACGGCCTGCTGACCGCCGGCCGCTGCCTGAGCGGCGACTTCTTCGCCCACGCCAGCTACCGGGTGACCGGCAATGCGGTGGCGACCGGCGAAGCGGCGGGCGTCGCCGCGGCGGTCGCCGCACAACGATGGGAGATGCCGCACGAATTGACCTGGGAACAGGTCGCCGCCCCGCTGGCGGCGGTGCGGGCGGAGGCGGACGCGGCGGCGGATAGCTGAAGATCGCTCGCGGTTTCGCGAGTCGGATCAGTCGTTCGGTCCCGCGGAACCGTAAGCGATCGTCGGTCCGGCGCCCCATGCGTGATTACGCCTCCGTCAGTCGGCTCACCGTGCGTAGCAGTTCGGCCTGATTCACCGGCTTGGCGAGGTAGGCGTCGCAACCGGCCTCGGCGCACCGGGCGCGGTCCTCCGCCATCGCTCCGGCGGTCAGGGCCACGATCGGTATCGCGCACCCCGCGGCCCGCAGTTCGGCGGCGGCCCCGTAGCCGTCTAGGCGGGGCATCTGCATGTCCAGCAGGATCACGTCGAACCCGTCCGGGGCGGCGGCCCACGCATCGACCGCGGCCCGGCCGTCCTCTGCCCCGGTCACCGCGTGACCGGCCGACTCCAGCAGGCGGGTCACCAGTGTCCGCAACGATCGCGTGTCCTCCGCCAGCAGCACCCGGGCCAACGGCGTCTCCGCGGCGAGGGCGGCGTCCAGCGAATCCGTCTCCGCGGAATCGGTCTCCGCAGAGTCATCGACACGGCGGGATTCGGGCGAAGCGGATGCCGAGCCGTCGGCGTGCAGGTCGTTCGGCTCGATCAATTCGGCGGCGGCGTCCGGGCCGGCGGCGACGGTCAGGGAGAACGTGGACCCCGCCCCGGGTTCGCTTTCCACCCGCACCCCGCCGCCCAGCAACTCCGCCAGTCGCTTCGTGATCGCCAGTCCCAGCCCCGTGCCGCCGGCCCGGCGGGCGGCCTCCGGATCCACCTGACCGAACGGCCGGAACAGCCCGGCGAGCTGCTCCGCGGTCATGCCCACGCCGGTGTCCGTCACGTCGAATCGCACCCGCGGCGGCGTGGCGTCCGGCTGCCCGTGCGGCTCGCCGTCGCCCGGCAGAAATCGCACGTCTAACCGAACGCGACCGCGGTCGGTGAACTTGATCGCATTGGACAGCAGATTCAGCAGGCATTGCCGCAGACGAACCGGGTCGGTGTGAATCGACCGCGGCACCGGTCCCAGGAACCCGACCTCCAGCTTCAACCCACGCTCGGCGGCGACCACGTTCATCAGCGACCGCACGTCCTCCACCAGCGGGACCAGCGGGACCGTTTCCGGGGCGACCTCCAGCTTGCCGGCCTCCACCTTGGACAGGTCCAGCAGATCGTTCAGCAGGGTGAGGAGGTGACTCCCGTTCGCACGAATCTGCCGGGCCATGTCGCGGCGGTCCGGGTGCTGGATCTCTCGGGCGAGCAGGTCCGCGAATCCCAGCACCGCGGCCAGCGGAGTCCGCAGTTCATGGCTCATGGCGGCGAGGAACTGCGTTTTCGCCTCGTTGGCGGCGTCGGCGGCCAGGCGGGCCTCCCGTTCGGCGACCTCGGCGTGGCGCCGCTCCTCAGCCTCGGCGGCCAGCGAATCCGCCAGCTTCGCCCGCCCCGGCAGGTGCAGGACGGCGGGCAGCACCCCGGCGAGGCAGATCACCGTCGCCCAGGAGATCAGCGCCGTCAGCGCCTTCATCATCCCCGACAGCCGGTAGATCGGCTCCCAGAAGATCACCGCGTCGATCGCGTGCGTCGCCCCGCAGGCGAGGATGAACGCTGCAAACAGTCCGCCGACCCAATGGAACGGCACGTCGGTCCGCTTGCGCACCAACAGGATCAGCAGGATCGGGATCGACAGGTACGCCGCGGCGATCAATCCGTCGCTGACGACGTGCACCCAACCGAGCCACGGGTCCGTCTCCCACGCCGTCCCGCAGCGCCAGCGGGGGGGGAACCCGTCCGTCCCGAACAGCCAAGTCATGTCGAGTCCGCGTGTTCAAAGGACCCCGCGGACCGGCTCGGGAATGGAGGAGCGAGCCGCCCGAGACCGACGCGGCTGAGGTATGTTCGGCCGGAACGGAGAGGGCGGCAAGCTCGCAGACAGGGGGGAATCCCGACCGCGCCGCCGCTCCGCCGGCCTGCCCCGTGGGGACGGCCGGTCCGCGGCGATACACTCCCGGGTCGCTTTCCCCACTGTCCCACGCCGGCCCCGTGCCCGATTCCTCCGACCACCGCTGGATCTGGCCGTTCGAGCTGCTCGAACGGATCGGGCAGGGGGGCATGGGCGAGGTCTGGCGAGCCCGGTTCGTGAAGAACGACCGCATCGTCGCCGTCAAACTGCTGCCCGTGGACATGCAGGACGAGACGGTCCTCGCCCGGTTCGAGCGGGAAGTGGGTTTGCTGCGGGACATGCGGCACCCGCACATCGTGCACACCTTCGGCGGGATGACCGGCCGCGACAAAGGCGCCGGCAAGGTCCCGCACCGGCGGTTCTACGCCATGGAGTACCTGACCGGCGGCACGCTCCAGGACCTGCTCGATCGCAACGGGCGGCTCACCCCGGAGGCCGCCGTGCAGTACGGCAAGCAGATCTGCGCCGCGCTCGCCTTCGCCCACGACCGCGGCGTGATTCATCGCGACCTGAAGCCGGGCAACTTCCTGCTGTCCGAAGACGGCACGCTCAAGCTGGCGGACTTCGGCCTCGCCGCGGTCCGCGAGGGGAACAAGCTGACCGCGGAGGGCCGCACGATGGGCACCTTCCGGTACATGGCTCCGGAGCAGATCCGCGGCCGCCCGCCGGCCTGCCCGCAGACGGACCTGTACGCCCTGGGCGTGGTGCTGTTCGAACTGCTGACCGGCAAGCCGCCGTTCTCGGGGGAGACGCCGGCGGAAACGCTCCAGATGCACCTGAAAAGGCCGGCCCCGCGGGTCGTCGCCCACGAGCCGCACTGCCCCCCGGCGCTGGATGCGTTGGTGGCGGACCTGCTAGAAAAGCGGATCGAGGACCGCCCGCCGAATGCGGTGGAGGTCGGCGTGCGACTCGGCGCGTTGGGCGAACAGGTCGCCCTGCGGGCGCGGTCGCCGACCGCGCTGATGGACCCGCCCACGATCCGCGACCAGCAGCGGTTGGCGGACGAGGACGACCTCACCGCCCCGCCGCCGCCCAGGCCCTCCGCGGCCCCGGCGGACGTCGCGGCCTGGGTGAAGTGGACCGCCGTCGCGGCGTTGGCGGCGTGCGGCGCCCTCGCCCCCTTCGCCGCCTCCTGGTATGCAGGCGACGCGGCGCTGGACCGGGTGGAGGCACGTTGGGTCGCCGCTTTGCAGGAGGGAACCCCCGCCGCCCGCGCCGACGCCGCCCACACGCTGGGGGAGTTGGGCGAGGAGGGCGAGGCGAACTATGCGGCCCTCGTCGCCGCGTTGGAGGATGACCAACCGAGCGTCCGCACCGCCGCGGTGGAGTCGCTGGCCGCCTTCCGCGCCCATCAGCGGGACACCGGCGAACTGGGCTCGATCCTCACCAAAGTGGAACGCAACGACGCCTCCGACCGCGTCCGGGCCGCGGTGAAGGCGACCCGGCAGACGTTGGAGAACACCGAGGAGCCGACCGGCGAACGCGGCTCCACGCTGTGGGCGTGGATGCTGGGGCTCGGTCTGCTGCTCGGCGCCGGATTCGTCGCGGCGAAAGCCTGACCCGCGACGGCCGGGCGAATCATTCGTCCTCGTCCGACATCCTCCCGTCCATGGGCGCTCCGCCGGGCGGGCCGAAACCGAACGGCTCCCCGTCCGGGGAATCGCCGTCCGGCGGCCCGAACTCGAACGTCCCCCCGTCGGGGGAGTCGCCGTCCGGCGGGCCGAACTCAAACCCGGGCGGCGGTCCGTCCCCCGGCGGGCCGAAGCCGCCCTCGCCGGGATCCCCGGACTCGCCCATGCCGGCCGACATCGCCTCGATCCGCTCCCGCAGGTCCGCCGGGGCAGAGAGTGTGACGGTGACGACGCCGTCGCTGGTCGTCTGCCGGACTGAGTCCTGCAGGGCGGAGCCCAGGTCGCCCATCGGGACCGGGAAGGTGGTGGCATTCGCATTGGCCGGATCCTTTCCCTGTTCGACCCAGAGTGTGACCGCATCGTTCAACGCCGCCACCTCGGATTGGTCGCTGGGGCGGAGGGCCGGCAGCGTGAACGTCAGCGTCTGCGGACGAGCCGCCAGATCCACCGCGATCCCCACGCCGGCCGCGGTGCGTTGGAAGGCGCCGTAGGCTTCGGCGGACGGAAGGTCCTCCTCCTTGATCGTTCCCGTCTTCGCCTGAATCTCCTCCTGGGACGGCAGGACGGCCATGCCCCGCTCGGGGGCGATCAGGATTTGAATCGTTCCGTCCGTGGCCATCGCAAACCCAGGCCGTCGAACGGCCTCGGAGCCGGCGGCGACCGCGGCGATGCGATCCCGCGCCGCGACCACCAAGGTGCGGGGATCGGGTTGCCAGAGAACGACGTTCTCCACCGGCAGGGCGCTTTCGGCGCCGGACTGGAATGCGACGCCGCTCACGCCGTCGCCCAGCGGATAGGCAGTCAGGGCGGCGTCGCCGAGGCCCTCATTGACCTGGGCGAGGTCGACGTCCTTCGCGAGTCGCAGCACGGCGACCGACTGCGTGGCCCCCTCCATTCCGGCTTGCTGCCCGCGCACCGCGGACTGTCCGGGGTCGTCGGATTCGCCCATGGCCTGCCGGATCGCGTCTCCCAGGGGACTGATGAACGGCCCGGCGAGGGTGAGGGACTCCAGATCGGCGATGTTGACGCCGTACGGGGCCACCGCGGCGCCGATCGTGAACCGCAGTTCCGGGGGCATCAGATCGGCGACGAGCGGGTCGCCCCACACCTCGGCCAGTTTGAGGTGCACGAACACGTCGCTTTCGGCGGGGAAATAGTCCGTCGGGAACGGCGGGGCGACGCCGTCGCGGACGGGCGCGGCTTGCTGCTGACCGTCGGCCGAGGCGAGATCTTCGCCGACGGCGGTCTGGGTTGCCGTGCCCTCACCCGTACCATTGCCGCCGCCGGCGACAGCGACGGCGTCCCCGCCGCCGCTCATCATCGCCCAGACGCCGACGCCGCCGAGCGTCAGCACGACGACCGCCGCCAGCCCGATCCAGACCGCCGTCGGCACGCCGTCGCCGCTCTTCACCCCCTTCTTGCGGGCCGGTTTGCGGGACGATCCGCCGGCCGCTCTGCCGGCGGTGCGTCGCGGCGCGGGGGCCGGTTTCGACCAGTCCTCGTCGCCCCACTTGTCCTCCGCCGGGGCGGGGGCGGCCGTCGCGGCGGCCTTGAGCTTCGGGGCGAAGCGGGTCTCGCACTTCGGGCACTTCAGGCGTTTGCCGGCCGGCGGGGCGGCTTTCAACCGCAACACGGCTTGGCACCCGGGACAACGGACGGAGGGCATCGGCAGGCGATCAGGCAGGACGCGGCGGGCGAATCAGGGTGCGGGGCGGGGCGGTCCGCCGCAACCGACGACGGCCGGTTCGCTATCCTGCCCGACCCCCGCCGGCCCCCGCAGCCGGTTCCCACACCCGTTGATCGTTCAACGTCCATGCCCGCCGCTCGGATCATCCCCTGCCTCGACGTGCACGGCGGACGGGTGGTGAAGGGGGTGAACTTCGTCAACCTGCGGGACGCCGGCGACCCCGTCGACGTCGCCCGCCGCTACGAGGCCGACGGGGCGGACGAACTGGTCTTCCTCGACATCACCGCCAGCCACGAGGGCCGCGGCACGATCCTGGACGTGGTCCGCCGCACCGCCGACGAGGTCCACATGCCCCTCACCGTCGGCGGGGGCGTGCGGACTTGCGACGATGTCCGGGCTCTGCTGAACGCCGGGGCGGACAAGGTCAGCGTCAACAGCGCCGCCGTCCGCGACCCCGACTTCATCAGCGAAGCCTCCCGGCGGTTCGGCGCCCAGTGCATCGTCGTGAACATCGACCCGCGACGGACGGTTTGGGATGGGGGATCTGGGCTGTCGGATGCGACGGGATGGGAGATCCCCGAGCGATTGCGGCTCGTCGAACGACCGGCCCCGACGCAGCCCGGCTTCCGCGAACGCTGGGCGGAACGCACATCACATCCCCCATCCGACATTCCCCATCCCCCGTCCTGCGCCTGGGACGTGCACATCAACGGCGGCCGCCTGCCGACGGGGCTGGACGCGGTCGCGTGGGCGATCGAGATGGCACACCGCGGCGCCGGCGAGATCGTGCTGACCAGCATGGACGCCGACGGCACCCAAACCGGCTACGACCTGGAGATCACCAAAGCGGTCAGCGAGGCGGTGGGCATCCCCGTGGTCGCCAGCGGGGGCGCCGGCGGGCCAGACGATCTGTACGACGCCCTCACCGCCGGCCGCGCCGACGCGGTGTTAGCCGCCAGCATCTTCCACGACGGCACCCACCCGGTGCCGGCCTGCAAACGGGCGTTGGCGCAGCGGGACGTGAACGTGCGGGTCGTCCTTTAAGAACCCCGACCACCCGAGCCCCGCTCCCGAGCCCCGCTCCCGAGCCCCGACCGTCAGGGAGGCGGCCGCTCACCCGCGCCCAACGGCAATTCATCCCGGAGGAGCTTTTCGGCTCCGCGTCCGTACCGGGGCGTCCGCGAGGAACCCCTCCCAGACGGTCGGGGCTCGGGAGCGGGGCTTGGGGCGGTCGGGAGCCGTGATCGGGGCGGTCGGTGCGGGAACGGTTGCCGGCTGCGGTGCGGCCCCTTTAGAGTGCGGCGGTGGACGAGCCGCTGGCGTACTTTCTCACCGCACACACCTACGGGTCGCGGTTGCACGGGGACGCGGTCGGGTCGGTCGACGACGAACACGCGACTCCGGGCACGCCGTTCCTCCGCCGCCACGACGCCCGCGCCCGCTACGAACGCGGCCTCATGACGCAGCCGGCGACGACGTTCGCGTCGGCGGAGCGACGGTGCGTGCAGGAAAAGATCGTCGCCGTCTGCGCGTACCGCGGCTGGGCGCTGGCGGCGCTGCACGTCCGCACCACGCACCTGCACGCCGTGGCGCTCGCGGACGGCGCCATGCCGGAGCGGGTCCTCAACGACGTCAAATCCTACGCCACCCGGGCGCTGCGGGAGGCGGGACAGATCGGCCCCGACCGCAAGGTTTGGTCCCGCCACGGCAGCACAAAATACGTGCGAGATGAGGACGGGCTGCGGCGGGTGATTGGATACGTCGTCAACGGCCAGGGCGAACCGCTGGACCCGGCGCCAATCTGCAACATTGAGTGGTAGACGCCCGCCCTGTTCTCCCAAGCCCCGACCCTCCCAAGCCCCGACCCTCCCGAGCCCCGACCCTCCCGAGCCCCGACCCTCCCGAGCCCCGACCGTCAGGGAGGCGGCCGCACACGCCCGCCCCCGCACGGATGCGGGGCCGGAGAACTCCTCCGGGATGAACGGTCGTCGGATGCGGGTGAGGGACCCCTCCCTGACGGTCGGGGCTCGGCGGTCGGGGCTCGGCGGTCGGGGCTCGGTGCGGTCGGGGCGTGATGGAAGCTCGCTGACACTCCCGCCCTCACCCCTCCTCCCCCGGCAGCCCCGGCAGGGTGGCGCCGTGTTTGAGCAGCGCCCAACGCACGACGGCGGCGGCCTCGGTGCGGGTTGAATCTCGCAGGTAATCGCCGGTGACGGGGATCGCCAGATGCGGGGTGAGGGCGACCGCCTTGCGGGGCTCGCCCACGCCCTCCTGCCGGTGGCCGGGGCGAATGGCGTTGCCGCTGATCCAGACCGCCCGCACCTCGCGGACCTCCGCCCGCCACGTCAGCCCCACCGGGCCGACGTGCCAGCGGGAGACGATCTCCGCCGGCGGGGGCGGTTCAAACGGGTCCGCCCCGGCCGGCGTGCCGATCGTCACCGTCACCCGCCCCAGTCCGGCCCAGACGCCGTACACCAGCGGGACGACCGTAAATAACGCCGCCGGCGCCGCCGCCAGCCCCAATTGGAACCACAGCGGCAAACCGCCCATCAACCCCGCCGCCCCCAAACAACCCATCACCAGCGTGCCCAACAAGCCGAAGCCCAGCAGCACCATCGCCGTCGCCAAGCGGTCGCCCCACCGTTCGTAGGCGGGGGTGCGAATGACGGTGCGGGCGCCGACCTCGTCCGCCTCCCGCGTCACCCGCAACCGACCCCGGCGCCGGGGGCCGGACCCCGGCGGGGATCCGGGGGTCGCAGACGGCTGGGATCCCAGAGCGTCCGGGTTCATCGCCCGCCGCACCGCCCAGCCGCCCTGCAACACGGCCCGCACCGCCGGGTCGAAGGTGGCGCGGACCACCACCGCCGGGGCGTCCGCGGCCAGCAGTCGGCCGTTGAGCAACCCGAGCAACCGTCGCTCCTCCATCGGCGGCAGCGCCGCCGCGAGCGTCCGCGGCGTCCCGCCGGCGAACAGCCGCACCGTTCGCACCGCCCCGCCGGGCCACCACCAGGCCCCCCGCCGCCGGGCCGCGGCGTGATCCGCGGGACCGCGTGGGTGCCGGGTGTTCCAGGCCCGTCGGCCGATCCAGGGCAGCGCCCAGCGGGTGCGAACCACCACCGCGGAGTCGTCGATCAGGATCAGCGTCCGCGTGAACGCCCGCTTCGCCCACGCCCATAGGAACGGCGTCGCGACCGCCAATCCGCCGGCGCTCATCAGGCTCAGCCCGATCAGCGCCCGACCGTTTCGCCCGCCTGGGTTCTGGCTCCACAACGCGACCACCAGGCTCAGCACGAACCCGTTGAGCACCAACGCGAACACCCCCGCCCGCGCGGTTCGCAGCGGACCGGCGGCGGCCACCGCGACGATCAATCGGCCCGGCCCGGCCCCGTCTTCCACCACCGTCACGCGGTCGGACCCGATCACCGGCCGGCCCGCCGCGGGACGGCGGTCGTGGGGGAATCAGGGCGCAACACGGGCGGGCCGGACGTGACGGAAGAGCGGGGGGGGGCGGAACCGGACTGCATTCTACCCGCCGACCCGGCCGATCCCGCGCCCGACGAGGCGAACCGGCGGGCGAACCGACCGGCAATCCGACCGGCAAATCGACGGGGGAACCGACGCGGGTGCGGTCTTCCTCGGCCCGCCCCTCGTGCGGCCCCGGGCCGGCCGTTAAACTGGCGCCCCCGTCGCCTTCCGCTCCGTCGTCCTCCCGCGAGACCCTGCCGTGCTGCCCAGCGAATGGACCGAATCGACCTACCAACGGGGCAAGGTTCTGGAGATCGACCGCATCTTTAAAGCGGCGATCAAGCTGAATTGCAGCGACATTCACCTCCAGGTCGGCCGCCCGCCGGTGTTCCGCATCCGCGGGACGCTGCGTGAACTGGACCAGCCGCCGATCACGGAGGAGGGCATGGTCGACCTGCTGTTCCCGATGATGGACCAGCGGAACCTCGACATCTTCCACAAAGAGGGCGGGGCGGACTTCGCGAAGATCATGGACCTCGACGGCGACGCATGGCGTTTCCGGGTGAATTTGATGACCCAAATGAGCAAAACGGGCATGGTCGCCCGGCGGATCGAGCGATTTATCCCGGACTTTGAAAAGCTCAACCTCCCGCCGGTGATGGAGAGCCTGTGCAAGTTCGATCAAGGCATGGTGCTGCTCGCCGGCGTGACCGGGTCCGGCAAATCGACGACCATCGCGTCGATGTTGAACTGGATCAATCACAATATGCGGAAGCATATTTTGACGATTGAAGATCCGATCGAGTACGTCTACGAGTCGGAAAAGTGCCTGATTAATCAGCGGGAGATCGGGCAGGACGTAATCAGCTTCGACGTCGCCATGAAACACGCGGTGCGGGAAGACCCGGATATTATCCTGGTGGGCGAATTGCGGGACCGGGAGACGTTCGAGACGGCCATTCACGCGGCGGAAACCGGTCACCTCGTGTTCGGCACGATTCACGCCAGCACGGCGCCGTCGACGATCGGGCGTATTCTCGACCTGTTCCCGATGGACATGCACGCGGCGATCCGCAGTTCGATGGTGTTTAATATGAAAGCCATCGTCGCCCAAAAACTCCTGCCGACGATCCTGGAGGGCGAGGACGATCCCAAGCGGGTCCCGATCCTGGAGATCATGACGTTCAATCCGACGGTTCGAAAACTCATCATGGAGGAGAAGGACGAAAAATTGGCTCAAGCCATTTCGCTGGGCAAGCAGGAGGGGATGCAAAAGTTTAACGACAGCCTCCAGAGCTTTGTCGAGCGGGACTATATCTCCCGCGCGATCGCCTTCGAGGTCAGCCCCAACGCCGAAGAGCTGAAGATGGCGTTGAAGGGCATCAGCGTGAAGGGCTCGTCGATTCTTTAATGCCGCGTCGCTCACCGCCGTTTTTCCGCACGCTTCAGGCTCCCGATGTTCGATTCCCACCGCGTGCTGTATCGGTTCCTGCTCGATTATTACGAGCGGCTGACGGCAGATTTAACCGACGATCATCTCGTTGAGCGGCCGGCGGGGAACCTTACGCCGCCGGTCTGGTTGCTGGGGCACGTCGCCGCGGCGGCGCCGTTCACCCTCGGTCTGCTGGGGCGGGAGGCGGACGTGGATTTCCTCCGAGACGGCTGGATGGAGAACTTCGGCCCGGGGACGACCCCGCTGGAGTACACGGACGGCTTCGCCCCGCCCACGCTGGCAGAGCTTCAGTCCCTGATTCGCACCGGGCACGAGCGCGTCGAGGCGGCGCTGGATACGGTCGATTTTCACGCCGTCGGCCTGGACGAGCCGAACCCGGTCGAGTTTCTGCGGGCTCCGTTCCCCACCAAGCGGGCGTTCCTCGCCCACCTGCTGACCACCCACGATGCGATTCACGCCGGTCAGTTGTCCGCGTGGCGGCGGGCGATGAACCTGCCGGCGGTGTGAGCGTGACGAATCGCGGAACGAACGGTTCGGCGACGTGAAGTTCGCCGGAATCTCGCAGCATGGGAAGCACGGGAGCGGGTGACGGAGCGACCGGCCGCCGCTAGGCTGCGATCGCTCGCCGCGTGTTCTTCAACGAACGATCCCGGACCGCCGTGACGCTGCCTCCCAACGCCCCGACAGGGTCCCCGCTCCCGGACGGTCCCGCCCGGACCGAACAGAACCGCCCGGAGCCTGAACTGAAGCCTGAGCCGGCCGGGCTCGATCAGGGAGGCGTGCCCGGCTGGGCGCGTCTGCCGGCGTTCCTGACCGCGGCTGCGGTCGCGGCGGCGCTGTGCGTGCCGCTCTCGGAGCAGGTGCAACGCTGGGTCTACGCACAGAACATCGTCGAACGGGCGCCGCGGGACGCGACCGCGGAGGAAGTTCGGCGGGAGAAAGAGGAGCTGTACAGCCGCAATCTTTGGATGGACGTGGCGGCCCTGTCGGTCGTCGGCGCCGTCTTGGCCGCCGCCTTCGGGGCGGCGGCGGGACTATGCGGGACCGGCGGGGGGGGGCCGGTCCAGCGGACCGCGCGGGGCGTCGCGGCGGGCTTGGCGTCGGGCGCGGCGGCCGGGGCGGCCGGGGCCGCGTTCGCCATGCCCACGTTGAACTCTCGCATGGTGGGCGATTGGGGGGACGTGGTCGGGGATCGGCAATTGTTCCCCGCGATGGTCGGGTACGCGGTCCAGATGGGACTGATCGGCGGCGCCGCCGGATTTGCGGTGCGATGGTCGGTCGGCCCCCCGTCGAAGCGGTTCGCCGTCGTCCGGGGAGCGATGGTGGCCGGCGTCGCGGCGGGCGTCGTCTGTGGGTTCTCGCTCCCGTTCGTCGGGGTGGTGATCAGCAGTTTGACCACGGACGTCGTCAACCCCCGCGGATTTCACCGGCCCGTGCCGATCGGCCGGTGGGATCGGACGTTGTTGCTGCTCGACTTCGGGGCCCTGTCCGCCCTCGCTCTCGCCCGCGCCAGCGGACGCCCGGCGGGGGCCTCGCCCGTCCGCCGCTCTGACGAAAAATCTTCGTGACCACACCCACCGCCGCACCGCCCGCCGCCCCGCCGACGTTGCGATGGGTGGGCGACGCGCAAACCGGGACGCTCGAACTGCTGGACCAAACCCGGCTGCCGGCGGAGGTCGTCGCCTTGGTTTGCCGGACCGACGACGACGTGTTCGGGGCGATCCGCCGGTTGAGCGTGCGCGGGGCGCCCGCGATCGGGGTCGCCGCGGCGTACGGGCTGGTGCTGGGCGTGCGGGAGGCGACGACCTCGGCGGGCGGACGAGAGACATTCAATGCCGCCCTCGCCGCCGCCGCGGACAAGCTCGCCGCCAGCCGACCGACGGCGGTCAACCTGTTCTGGGCGTTGGCCCGCTGCCGGCGAGTTCTCTCCCGGGAACCGGACCTCGCCCCCGCGGACGCCGCCGCCCGCCTGCTGGAGGAGGCCCGGGCGATCGAAACGGAAGACCGGGCGATGTGCGACGCGATCGGCCGCCACGGCGCCGATCTATTGCCCGGGCATCCGTCCCTCGCCGCGGGACCGGGGGGAGAACTGGGGCTGCTCACGCACTGCAACGCCGGCGGGTTAGCGACGGCGGGCGACGGGACGGCGCTGGCGGTGCTGTTCGAAGCCCACCGCCGAGCCGTCGATGCGAGCCGGCGGGTGCGGGCCTACGCGGACGAGACTCGCCCGTTGCTCCAGGGGGCTCGTTTGACGGCGTGGGAACTGACGCGCCGCGGCGTTCCCACAACCGTCCTGTGCGACTCCGCCGCCGCGAGCCTGCTCGCGACCGGCCGGGTTCACGCCGTCGTGACGGGGGCGGACCGCGTCGCCGCCAACGGGGACGCCGCCAACAAGATCGGCACCTTCCCGCTGGCCGTGCTGGCGCGTCGGTTCGACGTGCCGTTCTACATCGCCGCCCCGACCAGTACGTTCGATCGGGACCTGCCCTCCGGCGCCGAGATCCCGATCGAGCAGCGGGACGCGGACGAGGTGCTGAATTACGGCGGCCTCCGCACCGCCGCCGCCGGCGCGGAGGCCTACAACCCGGCCTTCGACGTGACGCCGGCGGAGTTGATCACCGCCCTCGTCACCGAACGCGGCGTGATCTCCGCGCCGAACGCCGCAGCCGTCGCGGCGCACCTCGACGCCGCCTGATCCTTCGGAGAGAGGGGCGTCGGAACGCAAACCGCCCCGGTCACGTCGGACGCGGCCGGGGCGGCAAAGGTGTCAGCGACCTCAAGGCCGGTTCGGTTACGGGGTCATTGCCGGAGCGGCGTAGATCCCGGGGCCGCTGCTGCCGTTGTTCAGAAAGCCGTTCACGGGGATGACCTGTCCGTTACGAACGTTGCGGACGGTCAGATTGAGGCTCCCGCCGGAGCGATTCAGCAGGTCGCGGAACTGGGTGATGTCCCGCACCGCGGTTCCGTTGACGCCCATGATGATGTCGCCGCGTTCCAGCCCCATCTGGGCGGCGGTGCCGCCGGGGAAGACGCCGTCGATCCGCAGGCCGTTTCCGAACAGCATGGTGGCGCTCACGCCCATCGTCGCGTCGCCGGGCCGGGGCATGTTGTTATTCGGGATCGGCGGCGCCACCGGGGGAACCACGCCCGGCGAAGGGAAGTTGCCCGGCTGGGGGTACTTCACGCCGTTCAGGGTGTAGCCGTCCGGGATCAGTTGCCCGCCCGGCCCCTGCCGGTAGTGCGGGACCGCCCCGGGGGGCATCCCGCCGGACTGCCCCGGCGGATTCGTCGGCGGGTAATAGCTCGTCCGCGGCGGCTGATACGCCGGCTGGACGGGGGGCTGGTACGGCGGTTGATAGATGGGTTGATACGGGGGCTGATACGCCGGCTGGTAGGTCGTCGGCGGGCTGTACGTCGCCCCGCCGGGACCGGGTTCGGACAGGCCGTAGTTCTGCCCGGAGGCAGAGGGCACGGCGGCCAGAAGAAGCAGCGCCGCGGCGGCGGCGAGCAGGGAGCGTGGCATGGGGGGCGGCTTGTGGTCGAGCGGGGAGAGGAGGCGAAATCGCCTGCCGAGACCTGCCGTTGAAGACGGATCTGTCGGTCACTCCGATCAACGGAAGCCGATCCCCGTGGGGGACACGTCGATCAGCCCGCAGAAGCAATTCTTACAAAACGTCACCCAACCGGCGGCGAGGTTTCCACAAATTGCCAATGCCAGCTTCCCATGCCGCCCCATCCAGAGCCGAACGGACGAGGAAGCACCGCCGCCGTCGGTCTCTGCTGCGTTCTTCCTCTCTCAGACAGACGCGTCCGCCTGCTCGAACCTTCTACCGTCGGCTCCGCCCACGACCGCGGCCGCCTCGGCTGCCGCCGCCGCTGTCCGGATTGCCGCCGCCGAAGCTCAGGGACGCGATGCAGTCGGACCAGGTGGGCACGTCGCCGTAGTCGACGGCGTCGCCGCCGTCGCGACGTTCGTCGCGGTCGGACCGAGCCCCCCCGCGAGAACGACCGCCACGGGAGCGGGCAGGCCGCTCGTCGTCGTCGGAGTCCGCCGCGTCCTCTTCGAACCCAAAGTCGCCGAACTCGTCGTCGGACGAATCGCCCTCGGCCGATTCCTCATCGGTCGAGTCGTCGTCGGAAAGGAGTCCGTCGGTCTCCGCGTCGTCCTCTTCCTCTTCGGCCCTGGGCTGCTCGCGGTCTTGGGACCGCCCGCCCCGACTGCGGCGGCGCCGACGGCGTCGGGGCCGTTCTGCGTCGTCGGAGTCGTCAGAGGTTCGCTTGGCGGTCTCGCCGTCGGACTCGTCCAAGCCGGCGGAGAAGCCGTCGTCATCGACATCGGAGCCGACGTCGTTCAAGGCGGCGGCGAACTCGTCAGTCTCCTCCGCGTCCTTTTTGCGGGAGCGCGGGGACTCGGCGGAGGACCGGCCCCGGCTGCCACGGCGGGCGGGGCGGTCCGCCTCTTCGTCACGGTCGGTCTCCGCAGCGGCACGGCGGCGGGGAGCGGGCTTCGACTCCTCCGCATCGTCGCGAGCCGGTCGAGCAGAGCGGGGCCGGCGGGCGGGGGGCCGATCCTCGTCACGGTCGCTGCGCGGCGCGCGAGCCCGGCCCGATCGGGCGGACGCGGTCTTCGACTCACGCGGCGCCTCGGAGCGGGCGGACCGGGAGGAAGCCGGCCGGGAAGGGGCGTCCTTCGCCGTCGCCGACTTGGCGTCGGAGCCGCCGCCGTCCCAGTCCCAGTCGTCCAACGCTTCCCAGAACTCGTCCGCCCCGGCGGCGTCGGCGCCCTCGTCGTCCGTCTCTTCCTCGTCGGCCCCGGCCTCTTCGGCGAGGACGTCGTCCTCCTCCTCATCATCTCCGAACCCAAAGAACTCCGACGTGTCGTCGTCCTCTTCGTCGGCCGGGCGGGCCTTCGCGGCGACGGGGGCCGGCTTCGCGGCGCGGCGGCCCCGACGGGGGGCCTCCTCCACGTCCGCCTCTTCGACCGCTCGGGAGCGCCGGCGGGGCTTGGCTTTCGGTTCGGCCTTCGGTTCCGCTTTCGCGGCCGGCCGACGGGACGCGGCCCGCTTCGGAGCGGGCGGGGCTTCGTCGAAGAAGCCGTCGCCGAGATCCGCCAGCGGATCGTCGTCGTCCGCCTCGTCGAATCCGTCGGCGTCCGATTCGTCGTCGTCGTCCGCGTCGTCGTCCGCGTCGTCAAGCGCTTCGGATTCGTCCCCGGTTGGGGCGTCGCCGGCGTGATTCACACGGGCGGCGGTGGGGGCGGCGACCTCTTGACCAGCGGTCACCTCGCCGCCGGATGCCGCTGGTGGGTCGAGGAAATCGTCGTCGTCCTCCTCCGCGGCGGCGGATTTGGTCAGGTCGATGCCGAACAGATCGCCGGCCAGATCTTCCCAGCTGTCGTCAGAATCGGGTCCGGTGGAGGTCGCGGGCATCCGCGGACGCTACCGCCGTCGGCCGCAACCTTCAACCGCCCCGGGGGATCGGGGCGATGCGCATCGCTGTGGCGGGCGCCTGTGCGGCGCTCAGAACGTGGCCGTCTTTGCGGGGGCGGCGGCGATGCGGGCCGCACGAGCGGCTTTCGCCTCGCTGTGATTCGACGTCGCCGTCGACAGCAACGTGCCGAACTGAGCGGGGGTGTGAAACCCCGCGGCGCGGCCCAGCAGGTCGGCGTTGGGGGCGAGGAACACGACCTGGGGCAGCGCCTCGACCCCCAGGATCTCCGCGGCGGCCCGGTTCTTGTCGAAGTCCAGACGGACCGTGACGAAGCCTTCGGCCAGCGTCTTCTTCACGCCGCCGTCGCTGAGCGTCTCGTCGTCCTGCTTGTGGCAGTAGTGGCACCACTCCGCCCCGAAGACCACCAGCACCGGTTTGCCGGATCGGGCTGACAGGGCGAGGGCCGAGCTGAGGTCCGGCTGCCAAACCGGCTCGACCTGCGGCGCCGGGGCCGCGAGCGCGGGGGCGGCTTCAATTGTCACCACTCCGGCGACTTCCGGCGACGCCGCGACGGCCGCCGGGGGCTTCCCGGGGCCTTCGGCGGACGCGGGCGGGGCGGACGCGGGCGGGGCGAAGGCGGCGAGGAGGAGGGCGGCGGGGGCGAACAGGGGCACGGCGGGGCTCCGGGGCTGGAGGGCGGAGAGAGCGAGCGAGCGTTTGCATAGTCGCATCGACGCTCCGGACGCCACGGGAGTCCCCCGCCGGTCCCCGCACGACCGTTCGGGCCGGATCAGCCGGCGGGTGCCGGCCCGTCTGACGCAGCCGTCCCAACCGGCCCGGTTTCGCCGTCGTCACCGTCGGCGCCGCCCTGCGCCGGCCGCATCGTCGTCAGGGTCCGGATCGCCCGCCCCGCCGCCCGGGGGGGCGGGATCGGTCGTGTCGCCCGGTTCGCCCTCCGCAACCGCTTCGGCCTTCGGTTCAGGCTCCGCGCCTTCGGCGGGCTCGGTTTTGGGCGGCTCGGTGTCGGCGGGAAGACCCACGGTGAGGCCGGGGGGCAGCCCGTCGAGCAGGTCCCGCAAGCTGCCGGACGTGCGTGTGGTCGAGATCATCGGGGGCGGATCGGTTCGCGGGCCGTCGGCGCCGGCGCCGTCCTCCTCCTCCGTGGCGGGCTCCTCCGCGGCGGGCTCCTCCGTGGCGGGCGGGGCGTTTGTCAGCAGGGCGGCGGGGGTGAGGGACAACTCCGCCGCGTCCTGCGCGTCCACGATGTAGTACCAAGCGCCAAACCGACGGTTCAGTTCGTCGACGCGCTTCGCCGCGGCGGTGAGCCGCTTCTCGTGGTCCGCCCTAGCGGTGCGATACGCGGCGAGGTCGCGTTGATATTGGACGAGGGCGGGGTCCGGTTCCTCGCCCGCCTCGGCATTGCCCGCCGCCGGTTTGGCCTCGACTTCAGCGGTCCCTTCATCAGTCTCTTCGGCAGCCGGGGGCGCGGCAGCCGGGGCGCGGCGGGTTGGAGGGGGGCGGGCCGACCGCGGCGGCGTCGACGCGGGCCGTGACGAAGAGGTAGCGGCCCTGGCGGGCGGCGGCGGGCGGTTGGTCCGCATCGTCGGCGGCGAGAGTTTTCAATCCCTCGCCGGCGTCGCCCACGGCGAAGTCGTAGGTCGTCCCGGTGAACAGTTCACCGAACAGCAGGTCGTAAGCGACGCCGGCGTCGTCGGTGACCGTCAGCTCGCCCGCGGCCCCGCGGAGCCGGAACGAGCCGTTCGGTTGTTCGTCGAGCAGGAACCCCTTCGCCGCGAGCAGCCTGTTCACGGACCGCCGCACCCTTGGATCGGGGGGCAGGGTGAGGTTCGGCTCCAACCCCTCCGGTCGGGGTCGGACGCCGACAATCGACAGCTCCGCCGCGGTGCGGGTCAGCCGATCCGCCGCCGCCTGATCGACCTGCCGACCGGCCGGAACGGCGACCTCCGCGGCGGGCGCCCAGGTCTCGCCGCCGTCGCCCCCGACGTTCCCAGCGTCGCGGATGAGCGTGAACGGTTCGTCCGCCGCGGGGAGGCTCAACCGCCGCAGGTCCGCCGCGGCGACGCCCAGCAGGTTGCGGTCGATCCAGTCCGGGAAGGCGGCGGAGAGATTGAGATTCGCCAGCCGAGCGATGTAGGTGCTGTTGTCGCCGGGCTCCCGGACGTAGAAGTAGCCGTCGCGATCCTGTCCGTCGTCGAGCCGGCCGCTGCGGGGGACGGGCTTGCCGATGATGAGGTCCGCCAGCGGCTTGCCGTCGTCGCCGGTCAATTCGACCCGCAGGCCGCGGCCGGTCAGCGGGGCGCCGCCCAACGCGGCCGGATCGACGACGCCGAGGGCTTCCCAGTCCGCCGCCCGTCGGCTTTGCAGGGCGGTGCGTTTGACGGTCGCCAGCGCCGCGGCGGTTTCCGCCAGCTTCTCGGCGGCCTCGGCCGGATAGCCGTACGGGGCGATGCCGTACAGGCCGCTGTCCTCGTCCCGGTCGATGCCGAACGTCTGGATGACAAGCGTCTTCGGCTCGAACGCGGTGATCTGGAACCCGGCGATCTTCGCGAGGTTGCCGTCCGATTCGTCATCGGATCGTTCCCCGTCGCCGGACCTGCCGCCCGGTTGGCCGTTGGCTTCAAACGCGGTGAAGAACGGGGTGCCGACCTGATCGAACCCCGCGGCGTCCGGCGTGCGGCCGGGCCAGGAGAGGGCCGCGGCGAGCGCGACGGCGACCGCCGCGACGGCGGCGAAGACAGCGGTGCGAGCGGTTTCAGTCATCGCGGCGGCGGGCGGCGGGCGGAACGACGAGAGGGCGAGCGGGGAGCGAACGGGCGGTCAGACGACGCGGTCAGACGATGCGGTCCGGTTCCAGTTCACGGCGTTCCCGCAGCAAACGGAGGAGCAACATCGTCAGCCCGAGGCACGCCGCGGGCAGCACGGCGAGGCCGACGGCTGCCAGTCGATAGCGGGTCTGGATCCGGGCGACGTCCCGCTCCGTTTGCGCCTTGGCGAGCCGGACGGCGTTCTCCAAGGCTTGGCTTTGACGCTCCCGCTCCGCGGCCAACGCCTGCCGCTCTTCCGCCAGCGCCGCGTCCAAGAGTTGCTGTTTCGCCCGGGGAGACAGCGTCTCGTCCGCTTCGATCCGCTCCTGCCGGCGATCCATCCGCAGTTGGGCGGCTTCCAGTTCGACTTCGAGCGTCGTCTCCAGGGCGTTCACCTGCTCTTTCTGGCGGCGGACGAACTTGGCGGACTCCGCCTCCACCGTGGTCAGGGTGCGGCGGTCGGTTCGTCGGCGTCGGAGGGGCAGGAGGGTCTCCTCCCCGGCGAGCACGTCCACCGCGTTCAGCACGAACGCGATGTTGTCGAACGCCAAGCCCTGTTCCAGCGCGTTCGGCGCTGTCGCGCAGATCGAAGAACAGGTCGGAGATCATGTCCAGGTCCGCCACGAAGATCGCGTTCACGCCCGGGTCCTCCCCGTCGGCGTCCCGCAGCACGCGGGCGGCGAGCACGCTGGGCTGCGAGCCCGCGGGGCCGCCGGCGCCGTTGGCGGCCCGCAAAAACTCCTCCCAATTCCCGCGTGCCGCCGCCGGGGCCGGTCTTCAGCAGGGGGGTGAACTCGAGCTTCGCGGCCCTCCGCCGGGGAGACCGGCCCCGCGTAGAACAGCAGCAATTGATCCAGCCCCGCGGTGACGGGGCTGTCCGGGGCGATCTCATGCGACGGCGTATCGTCCCGATCGCGGACGAACAGGTACTCCTCCGCCGTCTGATCGCCGAACGCCGGGTACGGGTTGTACGGATCGTACGCCACCGTGCCGTTCGGCCAGATCAGGCCGAGCGCGTCCAACACGCGGGTCAGCTTGCCGCCGTCCGCTTTGGGAATCGGCGGGCTTTGGGTGAACGGCCCCGCCTGCGGCGCCCGTTTCACCGGGATGCTGGGGGCGTTCACGACCCGCCCGCCGGTGTTGCGGTTCAGCACGCGGGGGAACGGGTCGTCGAAGATCAGAACCGGCTTGCCCGTTTCGACGTAGGCGAGCAGGTTCGCCGCCTGTTCCTCCGTGAGGCTGGACGGGGCGACGGCCAGCAGCACGTCGTACGCCGCGGCGTCGATGGGTGCGTCCGGGCTGACGGACTCCACGTCGTATTGCAGTTCCAACTCCGAGACGACCTTCCAATTGGGCACGTTCATGCTGCGACCGCCGGAGAGCGGTCGCGATCGGCCGAACAGGGCGGCGTCCGTCTCCAGCACGCCCACCGTCAGGCGGCTTTCGCCGGAGACGGTGCGGAGGGACCGCGTTAGTTCGTACTCCGGCAGCAGGCCGGGGCCGACGAACGGCACGACCACCTCGTCGCTGGGCCCGGTCACGACCAAGCCCAGGAACACGCTGTCCGTAACGGATCGTCCGTCGCGAACGGTCACCACCTCCCGGGCCTCGATGCCGAAGGCGCGGGCGTCCTCGGCGGCATCGGAGAACGGTTCGACCTCCACCACGCGTACCGTCACCGCGTTTCCGCCGCGGCGATCAAACTCCCGCAGCACCCCGACCAACTGCTTGCGGATCGCCGCATACGCCCGCGGGACCTCCGGCGAGAGGAACGCCTGGATCGTGACGGGCCGATTCGCGGTCACCTCGCCCAGCGCCGCCTTCGTGGCGGGGGTCAGGGTGTAGACCCGCTCCGCGGTGAGATCCGCCCGGGCCGTGGTGCGACCGGCCAGCACGTTCACCGCGATCAGCAGCGCCGCTAAACTGACCGCCCGCACCGCGTACTGACGCCCCATCCCCGCCCGTCGCCCGGCCCACAGACGGCGGCGGATCACCACGTGATTCAAGTACAAACAGAACGCGGCCACGCTGAGGAAGTACACGACCCCGCTCAGCGGGATCAGTCCCAGGGTGAAGTCGCGAAACTGCTCCGGCGCCGACAGCGATCGCAGCAGCCCGCTCGGCAGGGGCGTTCCGAACAGGTTCGCGGGCAGTTCGCCGATCAGCGCCGGGACCGCACAGGCCAGCACGCCCAGCACGAAGGCGACCGCGGGGCTGCTCGTCAGCGCGCTGCACAGCAGTCCCGCCGCGACGAACGCCGCCCCGATCAGCCAGTACCCGAGGTACGTCGCGAACGCCGGCCCGGGGTCCGGCGCCCCCAGCGCCCACAACACCGCGAGGTTCGTCAGGCTGAACAGCAGCGCCGCGGAGTACACCCCCAACGCCGCGAGGTACTTGCCCAGCAGCACGTCGACCTCCTTCGCGGGCAGGGTGAAGAGGAGCTCGTCCGTGCCGAGCTTCCGCTCGTCCGCCCACGTCGTCATCGTGATCGCCGGGGCCAAAAACAGCAGCAGAATCGGGAACCCGGCGGTGAGTTGATCCAACGTGGCGAGGTTCGCGCGAAGAACGTGACGTTGAACGCCGTCAGGCTCGCCGCCACGGTGAAGGCGGTGACGATCAGATAGCCCAGCACCCCGCTGAAGTACCCCGCGAAGGTCCGCCGGCACACCGCCCGTAGCGCCGGGCTGACGACCACCCGGGACACGACAAACCCCACGGCAGCCAACACCGCGGACAGCAGGACGACGGTGAGGGCGATGGACATGGGGGGCGGTTCAAGCCTCGTGCGGACGATCTTCTAGCCGTGAGCCGCGACCGGAGGGAGCACATCGTCCGGATGCGGGACGCGCTCCCTGCGGTCGCGGCTAACTCGCGGTCAACTCTCGGAACTTCGCTTCCATCCCCTCTTCACTGCCGGCCCACTGCGTCGCGGGGCCGTCGAACAGCAAGCGGCCGGCGCCGATCAGCAGCACGCGGTCGCACACCGCCCGCACCTCGCGGAGGATGTGGGTGGAGATCAGCAGCGTTTTCCCCTCGTCCCGCAGTCGGGCGATCAGGTCTCGCACGCCGGCCACCTGATTCGGATCGAGCCCGCCGGTCGGTTCGTCCAGGATGAGGACGCTCGGATCGTGGAGCAGCGCCTGCGCCATACCGACCCGCTGCCGGTAGCCGCGGGACAGCTTGGCGATCGGCTTGCCCCACACCGGCCCCAGATTGCAGGCCGTCTTCATCGCCTCGGTGCGCTTCCGCAGTCGCTCCGCAGATAGGCCGCGGGCCCTGCCGACGTAGTTCAGGAAGCCGGCGGGGCTCATTTCCTGGTACAGCGGGCCGTTCTCCGGCAGGTAGCCCAACGTGCGGGCGGCGTCGATTCGCTGTTCAGCCACGTCGTACCCGCCGACGCTCGCCCGGCCGGCGGTGGGGGCGAGGAACCCCGTCAGCATCCGCATCGTGGTGCTCTTGCCGGCCCCGTTCGGGCCGAGAAATGCGCACACCTGCCCTTCCGGGACGGCGAACGACACCTCGCGCACCGCCGCGAACGGTCCGTAAAATTTCGGACAGCCCGTCCGCCTCGATCATCGCCCGCGGCCCCCCCGCGGGGGGGCCGTCCGCGGGTGAACGGTCGGCGGTCGCGACGGACAAGGGTTCGGTCGGCGGAGTGGGCGATGGTTCAGCGGCCGCGACGGCGGGAGGCGGGGAGGACGGGCGCCGGCTCACTGGTTCCGCTCGCGGGCCAGCGCCGCGACCGCTTCCCGGTCGACGCCGTACTTGTCAAACAACCCGTCCACGAACGCCTGCAACGTGAGCTGCCGGGCCTCGTTTCCGCCGAGGGAGTACACGCCCGGTTCCGCGGCGGCGGCTTGCAGGAAGCGACCGTACAGGTCTTCGAGCCGTTCGTCCGACGGCTCGCGGCCCAGCAGTTCGACCGTCAGAAACCGGTCCGGCCGGGCGCCGGGCACCGCGGCGGCGTCGCCGGGGGCGAGGGTGTCGAACGTCGCGTCGTAGAACTCCAGCGACGCTCCGTTCTCCAACTTCGGCACACGGTTCAACGCGAGGCGCGGGTTCGGATTGAACAGCGCCTCCAACCCCTGCGGGCGCTCCACCCGCAGCCGGAGGAACCTGCCGGTCTCCTTGACCTCCAGCGGCGTGCCGCCCTCCTTGCCGGTGACGGTCTGCCCCTCGGCGATTTCCGCGAGGGTCTTGCCCTCGAGCGGTCGCCTGCACCGCAAGTTCGGCGGCACGAGCCTCGGCGGCCTCGGCGGCCTTCTTTCGCTTGAACGCGGCGATCACCGCGTCCCGGACGCCCGGGTCGGTCAGTTCTCGCTCCGTGGAGAACCGCTGGTCCGCCTTCCAGATCGCGTACAGGGCGCTCTGATCGGTCGCTTCGCCCAGCGTCACGCTGCTGAACAGCGGACTTTGCAGGTTGCCGACCAGCGGGGCGATCGCCAGATCCCGATTGGCCGACGGCTGGGCGCCCTCCGGCAGCGGGGCCTCCGCGGCGCCGACGGGGTATTTCCCGCCGGTGAGGGCGAGGAAATCCAGGAACGGCAGGCGGTCGTACTCCAAGCCGTTCTCCGCGGCGTAGGCCTGCATCCGCTCCGCGATCGTCTTGCGGGCTTCGACACGCAGCGCCGCGGCCTGCTCCTCGGTGACCTCCTCCTCCTGGGTTCCGCCGCCCGGGGACGGCACCTCCGCCCAGATTTGCAGGCCGAGCAGGTCCATCGCGTCCCGGGCGGCGTCGATGCGGCGGCTCATCTCCTCGGAGGCGGCCTGATCTTTCAGAGTCGCCCGAATCTCCGCGGTGCGGTCGGCGTTCAGCGGGAGGAACTCCGCCGGCTCCTCGCGCGTCGGGGTCGGGGGGGGGGCGGCCCCCTCGGCGACCTCTTCCTCGGATGTCACCTCGGCGTCGGTCTCGCCCGTTCCCGTTGCGTCCGTCGACGGGGCGCCGGTTTCCGGGGGAGCGTCGCCGGGCGCCGCCATCGAGGCCTCGCCGGCCAGTTCGTCCGTCGGCGCTGCGTCGGCGGGCGCTGCGTCGGCGGGCGCTTCGTCGGCGGGCGGTTCGGGCGTGGTCTCGCCAGACCCGGCGGGCTCATCGGTCACGGCCGGTTTCTCCGTCTCAGCGGGGGGCGGCTCGACGGGGGTCTCCGCGGATTCGCCCTGCGGCTCCTCGGTCTGCGGCTCCTCGTCCTGCGGCTCGATCGGCAGCGAGGCGAACCCGACCGCCTCAAAGCGAACGACCGCGGCGCTCTCCTCACCCTCGGCGTCCGGTTCCTCCTCACCCTCTTCAGACTCGTCCTCGGCCGGGGCGGGCTTGGGATCAGCGGCGGGCTCCTCGGACTTCGGCTCTTCCATCGCCGGCTCCTCGGGCGCCGGTTCGGTCTTGGGGGCCGGTTCGCCGTCGGGGGTTTCGCCGTCGTCAGCGCCCGGTTCGATCGGGTCCGGCAGACTCAATCCGCCGGCGACCGGCTCCGCCATCGCGGGCTCGGTCGGCTCCGCCGGCTCGGTGGGCGCCGGATCGATCGGCGCCGGTTCGTCCGGGGTCTCCGGTTGCGGCGTGTCGGTCGGAGTCGGTTCCGTCATCGCCGGCTCGTCGGTCGAGTCGGGGGCGGGCTGCGGTTCCGGAGCGTCGCCCGGCTCCTCCATCGCTTCTTCCGCGGCGGGCTCCCCGGTGGATCCGGCGGGCGTGGGCTTGTCCGGCGTGGGCTCAACGGGCGTGGGCTCAACGGGCGCGGGCAGCTCGGGGACGGCGGGGGAGGGGAGGCCGGGGCCGGGCGCGTCGGCGTCCAGCGCGGCGTCCACCTCGTCCCGCGTCTCCATCCGCTGCTGTTCGAGGAACCAGTCGTCGTAGGCGGGGTTACGGTACTCCGCGGCCTTATTCTCCTCGTAGTACCGCGCCACGTCTTCATCCGTCGGGTCGGAGATGGAGGCCAGCACCGCCTTGCGATCCGCCTTCAGGTAGCCCAGCGAGACCTGCGAGGGCCGCCGAAACCCCAACCCGGTGATCGGGTCCGGCTCCCGGTCGCGGTATTCGTCGAACAGCGCCGTCACTTCGCCTTCGTTCGGCTCGGGGGCGGCGGCGACGAACTCCGACGCCGGCAGTTCGACGTACGCCACGTTCGCCGTCTGATTCAGCTTGCGGTACAGCTCCCAGGCGTCCGCGGGCAGGGGCGTGGGGCCGGGCTGCAACAGGGCGAACATGTCCGTGTGCCGGATCTCCCCCCGGATCGCGTCGAACAGTTCCGTTTCGCCCACCGTGCGGCCGTTGATCCGCAGGCCGGTGCGGATCTCCTGAAACTCCTTGCGGGTGGGGGGGACGCCGAAGTGCGAGTTGATCAGCGAAGTGACCCGGGCGTCGGACACCTCCAACCCGGCTTCGTCCGCTTCCTGTTCGAGCAGGTGGGCGAAGATCAGCCCGAACTCGCGCGGCGTTTGCGCCCCCAACACGTTCGGCACCTGTTGGCCGAAGCGGCTTTGCGGGTCGACCCGGGCGCCGGTGTAGTTGAAGTTCGGCGGCTCGACCTGGCTGAGGACGGGGTTGTCCGGCTCCCGCTTGCGCAGCGTGCTTTGCAGGTCCTGGAAGAACCGGTTGGCGATCAGGTTGCGGTTCCCCAGCTCGTTCAGATCGGACCGGGACAGGTTCCCCGCGGTGGTGCGAACGGCGACGTCCCCGCCGAAGAAGCTCCCGGACAGGCCGACGAACAGTCCGCCGGCGACGGCGCCGGCGGCGGCCCACATCACCGCGGCCCGGCCGGTGGTGTTGGAGATCAGCCAGGCGGCGATTCCCCCCAACAGCACGCCCAGCACGATGGGGAACAGGCCGTTGTCCCCGCCCCCGCTGGTCAGCGGGTCCAGCAGGACGAAGGCGAAAATACTAAGCCCGAACAGGGCCACGACGAGCCACTGGTTGCGGCGGAAGATCTCGAACGGGGAGGCCATGTGAGCCTTTGGGGCAGTCCGTGCGGCGACGCCGGGACGACGACGACCGGCGCCGCGCCGGGCGGGGCAGTCGACGCCGGGGCGATTCCGGGGAAGTGGTCGGCGGTGCTTGACAGTCGATTCGGGCCGGCCTAACGATGCCGCCCGACGAACCGTCCCGAACGTCACGTCGATTGACGCGGCGACCGGGGCGGTCCGAAGCGACGCATGATAAGGACGCCCGTTTCGGCCCGACAAGGCCGCCGCGGTCCCGACCCCCCCCGTCGCCGCACATCCGCCGACCCCGCCGCCCGTCTCCGACGGTCCCGGTCCCCACCCACGGACGAACCTCTTGGCCGGCCACACCCTCGTCATCGTCGAATCCCCGGCGAAGGCCAAGAAGATCCAGGGATTCCTCGGCTCCGGCTACAAGGTCCTCGCCAGCTTCGGCCACGTCCGCGACCTGCCGGGCAAAGCCGCCGAAGTCCCCAAGGCGGTGAAGGGCGAGCCCTGGGCGACCCTCGGCGTGAACACGGACAAGGACTTCGAGCCGCTGTACATCGTCTCCGCGGACAAGAAAAAGCGGGTCACGGAGTTGAAGGACGCCATGAAGGGCGCCAAAGAGTTGCTGATCGCGACGGACGAAGACCGCGAGGGCGAATCCATCGGCTGGCACCTCATCGAACTTCTCAAACCCAAGGTTCCGGTGAAGCGAATGGTGTTCTCCGAGATCACCAAGGACGCGATCCAGAAGGCCGTCGGCCAAACCCGCAAGCTGGACACCGACCTCGTCGAGGCCCAGGAGACCCGCCGGATTCTCGACCGGCTGTACGGCTACACGCTCTCCCCGCTGCTGTGGAAAAAAATCAGCAGCGGACTCTCCGCCGGCCGCGTCCAGAGCGTCGCGGTGCGGATGCTGACCGAACGGGAACTGGAGCGCCTCGCGTTCCGCAGCAGCGAGTACTGGGACCTGCCGGCGCGGCTCGGCAAGCGGGGCGATGAGATCTCCATCGAGTCCGACCCTCACCCAGGCGGCGGGCAAGTCGGTCGCGAGCGGCCGGGACTTCGACGAAACCACCGGCCGCCTCAAGCCGACCGCGGACGTGACCCACCTCGACGAGGCGGAGGCGACCCGCATCGCCGAGGTGCTTGAAGAGCGGGGCGAACTGGCAGGTGAAAAGCGTCGAGGAGCGGCAATCCAGCCGCAAGCCGTATCCGCCGTTCACCACCAGCACGCTCCAGCAGGAGGCGAACCGCAAGCTGGGGATGACCGCCCGCCGCACCATGCAGACCGCCCAGCGTCTGTATGAGGACGGCCACATCACCTACATGCGGACCGACAGCGTCAACCTCTCCGGCGAGGCCACCACCGCCGCCCGCGACACCGTCAAGAAACGCTACGGCGACAAATTCCTCTCCCCGCGCCCCGCAAGTTCACCGGCAAGTCGAAGGGCGCCCAGGAGGCTCACGAAGCCATTCGCCCCGCCGGCACGAAGATGCAGACGGCGAAGGAACTGGGCCTCTCCGGCGCCGAGGGCAAGCTGTACGACCTGATCTGGAAGCGTACCGTCGCCTGCCAGATGGCGGAGGCGAAGTTCACCTTCCAAACCGTGCTGATCGACGCCGCCCCGACCGGCGGCGACAAAGCGACCCCGCTGACGTTCCGCGCCACCGGCAAGCGGATCGACTTCCCCGGCTTTCTGCGGGCCTACGTCGAAGGCTCCGACGACCCCGCCGAGGCGCTGGACGACCAGGACTCGCTGCTCCCCAAGCTGCCGAGGGCGACGCGCTGGCGCTGCTGCCCGGGCCGGAGCCGGTTCCGCTGGAAGCCGTCAAGCACGAGACGAAGCCGCCCGCCCGCTACACGGAGGCCAGCCTCGTTAAACGACTCGAAGCCGAGGGCATCGGCCGACCGAGCACCTACGCGAGCATCCTCTCCACCGTGCAGGACCGCGGTTACTGCGGAAAAGCAGGGCAATCAATTGGTGCCGACCTTCACCGCGTTGGCGGTCAACCGTTTACTGGAACGCAACTTTCCCCATCTGGTCGACTATAAGTTCACCGCCCAGATGGAGAACCAACTGGACGAGATCGCCGACGGCCGGGGCAAGCGGCTGCCGTATCTGGAGAAGTTCTATAAAGGCGAGGACGGCCTCGACCGACAGGTCAAGAGTAAAGAGGAGAGCATCGACCCGCGGGACGCCTGCACGCTGCGGTTGGACAACGTCACCCCGGACGTGCGCGTCGGTCGCTACGGGCCGTATTTCGAAGCGGAGGTGGACGGCGAGAAGTTCACCGCGAGCCTGCCCGCTGAACGTCGCCCCCGCGGACCTCAACGACGAACTCGCCGAAAAATTAATCGAGGAGAAGCGTCGCGGCCCGCAATCGCTGGGCGTGCACCCGGAGGAGGGGCTGGAGATGTACGTCAAAAGCGGGCCGTACGGGCCGTATGTCCAGCTCGGCGAGGTGACGGACGAGATTCCCAAACCGAAGCGGTCGAGCATCCCCAAGTTTATCGAGCCGGACGCGATCACCGCGGAGCAGGCGGCGGCGTTATTAGCGCTGCCGCGTCGGCTCGGCCATCACACCGAGGACGGCCTCGTGGTGAAGGTCGGCGTCGGCCCGTACGGCCCGTACGTGCTGCATAATAAGAAGTACGGCAATTTCGACAAGAAATCGCACGTCTACGAGCACGAGGGCAAAGCCTACAGCGTGTTCGACGTGACGCTGGCCGTCGCCGAGGCGATGCTCAAAGCGTCGCAAGAAACGGGCCGCCCCGGATCCGCTGCGGGACCTCGGCGAGCACCCCACCGACGGCAAGCCGGTCCAGATCTTCGAGGGCAAGTACGGCCCCTATATCAAGCACGGCAAGATCAACGCCACGCTGCCCAAGGACGCCGACCCGAAGGACGTGTCGATGGACGAAGCGGTCCGCCTGATTGCGGAAAAGGAGGCCAAGGGCGGCGGCAAACGGGGCCGCAAGAAAGCTTCCGCTAAGAAGAAAGCCCCGGCGAAGAAAGCCTCCGCGAAGAAGAAGGCGGCGCCCAAACGGAAGAAGGCCGCGGCGAAGTGAGGCGGAGCGTCTCGGCCGGGCTCTGTCGAACGGGGCGAGCCGAGGCGGGGCCGTTTAATACCGCCGCAGCGCCCCGCCGATGCGGTCCATCAACCGCGGCATCGGGGCGGGGACCGGTTCGGTCGGCGGCGGGGGCGGTTGGAACGTCCGCAGGTCGATCGTTTCGATCGTCACCCCGCGGAATCGCACGCTGCCCAGCCCGTGCAGGCCGAAGGTGACGGTGATCGGCCGCGATCCGTCCGCGTTCGCCCGCGGCGCCCGGCCCGGCGGAGGCGGGAGCGGACGGATCAGTTGGAACGGCACCCACCCTTCGGTGTCCGCGTCGGCGAAGTCCGGTTCGGAGCCGGTCCAGCGCAGGCCGCCCAGTTCCTCCGCCCAGCTATCGTGCACGGTGACGCCCTCGCCGTTGCCGAGGATCGGGCCGCCCACTTTGATCTCCCCGCGGACGATCGCCGCGTGCCCCTCCGGCACGTCCACCGGCGGCGCTCTCCACGATGACCAACCCGCGTTCCAGCAACGTCGGCGGGTTGTAGCCGGCCTTCGTTTGTGCGGTCAGACGCAGTTCGCCGTCGTTCAGCACCGCGGCGGCGGCGACGGACGCGGGCGGGGTGTAGCGCACCTTCCCGTCGAACTCCGGGCGGTCGGCGGATTCGGTTTCGTCGTCGCCCAGCAGGGGCAGGGCGGCGGAGCGGGCCGAGTCGGTCGGCGTCAGCAGGGCGACCGGCCGGCCGCGTCGGGCCGCCGCGAGCCGGCGGAGCAGTTCGACGTGGTCCGGCAGCGTGGAAAACGCGATCAGGTGCGGGCTGCCGTTGGCCTCCCCCGCGAGGCCGGCTTCGGCGGACAGGCGATCCCAGTGGGCCCGCTGCACCGCTCGGGCGAACCGCCGGGCCAGTTCCGCGGCGACGCGGGCGCGGTCCCAATCGTGCAGTTTGAGCATCCGTTCGGCGTCGCGGAGCTTCGATTCCGCGGCGTACAGGTGGGCGTCGATCCAGCGCGGGTCGAACGTCCGGGACCGCAGGCGGGCGTCGGTGTCGCGGGTGCGTTCGATCTTCAACCGGGCCAGTTGCACCGCCGCGGTGGCGGCGCTGGGGGCGAGTTTCGCGACGCGGCGGCGGAGGTGATCCGCCCCGCGGAAGTTGGCGGTGATGAGGACCACCGCCCCGTCGCCGAAGTTCGGCACCGTCACCCGCATCCCGCCGGTCACCTGTTCGTGCGGCACGGTGGTGACCGCGGTGGGGGTGATCCGCCACGCGGCGGCGGTCGGCAGCGCCCCGGGGACGGTGAACGTGGCGCTGGTGAACGGGGCGGGGCCGGGCACGAATTGGTCGTCCAAGCCATGCCAGACCGCGACCACCAATCGATCCGCCCCGGAGTTCAACAGCGCCCCGGTCGCACGGCCGGCGGGGCGGGCGTCGGAGGCGCCGGTCTGATCGACGGCCTCGTTGGCGGAGCTAAGCGTCTCCCGGGCCCCGAATCGCTGGCCGAAGGCGTACGACCCGCCCGGGCCCACGCCGCGGGTGTTACGACTGCCGATCGGGGCGCCGAGCAACAGGTTCTGCTCCGCCCCGAACTGGCCCCGCACGCGGTTCACCGACGCCGGGTCGCCGGTGGTCACGGGAACGACCCGCAGCGGGGCGACCTTCGTCGCCGACGCGAGGACCGGCTCGACCGCCGCCAGTTGCAGGTTCGTCAACGTCAGGGCCAGGCGCCGCTCCGTGCGGGCGGGGGTGGCGTCGTCCAGCGGTTCGGTGATCCAGTAGCCGATGCCCTTCACCCCGGCGGCGACCGCCCCCAGCGCCTGCCGGGTGATCAGTTCCGGTTCCAGCACCGCGGGCTCCAGCCCCGCGGCTTCCCGCATCGCGGCGGTGCGGCCGTGGGGGGCGGTTTGAATCCAGGTGAACAGCGGCTCCCCGGGGCGGGCCTTGCGGTCCGCGGCCTCCCGCAGCAAGGCGGTGTGTTCCCACAACGGCAGCGCCGTGCCGAGCACCATCCGGCTGACGCCCAGCAGGTCCGCGAACCGGGAGTACGCCCGTTCGGAGCCGGTCACGCCGATCAGAATGGGGCGATCGCGGGCGGCGTCGGCGGCCCGGACGGCGTCCACCCACGCCTCCGTCGCCGCCACCCACGCCGGCTGGCCGGGGATGCGGGGACCGAGGTTCCACAGCCAGATCGGATCCGTCGCCCGCCCGAACGGAGCCAGGCCGGAGTCCGCCGGAGCGTTCAAGTCGGCCGGCCCGGCGCCCGCCTCCCCGGGGCTGGGCGGCTGGGCGACCGCGCCGAGTCCGGCGGCGGCGATCCGCTCCAAGAGGTCCCGGTCCCGCCAGTCGAGCACCTGGACGAGATTGAACCCGGCGCCGGCCAGCGCCCGCGGGTCGACGCCGTGGCTAAACGTCAGCCGGGGGAAGAACGGTTCGCCGTCGACCGTCATCCGGCCGCTGCGCACCATCGCCCGCCGCTTCGGTTCAGGCTCCCGCACGTAGGGGTCGAAGCGTGGTTCGGCCTCCGCGGTCTTGCTCGCGGAACTCACGGCGACCAGCGGGCCGATCCGCAAATCGTCCACCCGCACCCCGGCCCGGCCGCGGACTCCGCCGCCGTCGGTCCACAGGAAGACGCCGGCCCGGTCGACGATCGCCCCGGCCAGGTTCGCCGGCTCATCGGCGTCCTCCGCATCGTCATCCGCGGACGGGGTTTGGGGAGCGGTGGCCCGTTCCAGCGTCAGTCGGACGCGGCGGCGGGCGTCGTTGACGGCGGCTTCGGTGGTGCCGATCGTCAGGGTCCGCCAGGCGAAATCCGCCCTCGCCGGTTGCGGGGTGGAGGCGATCCAGGTTCGGAGCGCATCGCCGGTGTTGGGATCGAACGCTTTGGGAAACGTGATCCGCACCGCCACCGCGCAGCGGTGCTGGGTGAAGACGGCCAGCGAGGCGGTCAGTTCTTCCAGCGCCGCGGAGGCCGGCACGGCTCGGTCGAACCGCAGCACGGTGTCCGGCATGGTGCGGGCCCACAGAACCTGAGCGCACCCGGACCCGCCGACGCCGCCAACCGGTTGCTGGTTGACCAGCGCCGCGGTGTCGTCGCCGGGGGAGGTCGCCTGCCAGTTCGTGGCGCAGTCTCGTTCGCAGGCGTCCGTGAAGAACCGCGGCTGCGGGGAGCCGTCCGGCGTGACCGGGATCGGCGGCGGGGCGTCCAGCGCATCGGGGACTCGCGGACCGATGGGAATCGGCGGCGGGGCCTCCAGCGCCCGCGGGTCCGGCACCTGCGGCCCCTGCGCCTGGATCCCCGCGGCGCCGACCGTCGCCAGCAGGCACGCGGCGACCGCCCACCCTCGCACCCATCGCTGCAAAGCAGCGTGCGGCGGACCGGGCGGGACCGGCCGGGGTCGACGGCGGGGGTCGCGGCGACGCATCGGGGGCGGCGGTCGGGGAAAGGGAGACGAACCGCGGGCGCCGGCGGTCCGCGGCGACGCTAGGTCCGATCGGCGTTTGAAGGGAAGACGGATCTGGGGTCGCCGCTGCGGCCCGTTCGCTTCCGACCGGCGTCGCCGGTCCGCCACGGATCGACCCGGCCGGTGGGGTCGGCGGGACCGGCACGGTTCGCCCGTCGGTCGCCCCGTGGGCGGCCGCCCCGTTGACAGCCCCACCGCCGCCCGGGCAGCATCGGGTCTCCCAGATCCTTCTCCCACCCACGCGACCGGTGACGGACCGGCGGTCGCGGTTGTGGCGAATCTCGTCCGATTCCTCCCGCCGACTCCGCCCCGTGATCAGTTCCCGCAGCCGGCTCCCCCGCCACGACGACGAGTTGCCGAACGAACTGGTCGAACTCGCCCGCCGCATCGCCGCCTTGCCCCCGGAATATCAGCCGGCGCTCGAAAAGCCGTTCGGTCAGGTCGTCGAAAGCGTCCGCCGGCGCCGGCGGATCCTCGGCATCGTTCAAGAGGCGTTGAGCCAGCTTCGCTTGGACATCAAATATCTGATGTTCGACCTCGACATGACGAAGCGAGAACGCGACGAACTGCTGGCGGAGTGAAGGCGACCCGGCGCCGGGTGAACGCACCGCGGGATTCGCGGATGATCCGGCGCCCATGCCCGCGACTCTCGACCCGCCGCCGCACGCCGCTTCGGGCGAACCTCCCGTCGACAGGTCCGTTGACGTCGACCGGCCCGTTGATGCACCGGTCGATAAATCCACCGCCCGCGTGAGGACGATGTTCGGGGCGATCGCGGGTCGGTACGACGTGATGAATCGGCTGATGACGGGCGGGTTGGACGTGCTGTGGCGCCGGCGGATCGGCCGGGCGGATGTCGGCGCCGGGCCGGTGCTGGACTGCTGCACGGGCACCGGCGATCTCGCGTTCGCCCTCCGCAGCGCCGCACGGCGTCGCGGGCGGCCGGACTTGCGGGTCGTGGGGGCGGATTTCACCCACGAGATGCTGATTCAGGCGACCCGCAAGGATCGCCGCAGCCATCCTTCGAAGACCCAGCCGATCGCGTGGATCGAAGGCGACGGCGAGGCGTTGCCGTTCCCGGACAACACGTTCACCGCGGTCTCCGTCGGCTTCGGCCTCCGCAACATCGCCGACACCCGCCGCGGGCTCGCGGAGTTGCACCGCGTACTCGCCCCCGGCGGGCTGTTGTTGATCCTGGAGACGTCCCGACCGACGAACCCGGCGCTCGCTCCGCTGTTTACGCTGTATTTTCGCAGCGTCGTGCCGCGGTTGGGTCGCCTGTTGGCGGGGAACCCGGAGAGCGCCTACGACTATCTCCCCGCCAGCGCCGCCGTCTTTCCGGACGGCGAGGACCTCTGCGATCTGCTCCGCGACGCCGGGTTCAACGACTGCTCGTTCAAACCGTTAGGCTTCGGCGCGGCGACGTTCTACACGGCCCGAAAGTCTGGCGCCGGTCCGGTTGACGGTCGGGGAGACCGGCGATGAAGGAACCGCCCCTCGTCGTCGGCGTCACCGGGGCGAGCGGGTCCGCGTACGCGATCCGCCTGTTGCGGGTGGCTCTCGCCGCGGGGCGGGACGTGCACGCAATCTTCAGCCCCGCGGCGGTGCAGGTGTTTCGCGACGAACTGCACGCGGAACTGGCGCCGGCGACGCTGGACCTGGAGTCGCTGTTTGCGGTGCGGTTCCCGTGGTCGGATGGGGCGCCGGAACCGGTCCCGGACGGGTGCGGCGAACTGACCGTCCACCGGCACGTCGACTGGAACGCCGGCCCGGCGAGCGGGTCGTTTCGCACCGGCGGAATGGTGATTCTGCCCTGCTCGATGGGCACGCTGGCGAGCGTCGCGGCCGGGTTGTGCTCCAATCTGATCCACCGGGCCGCGGCGGTGCATCTGAAGGAGAACCGCAAGCTGATCGTGGTGCCGCGGGAGACGCCGCTGTCGGCGATTCATCTGGGAACGATGCAGACGGTCGCCGCCGCCGGGGCCGTGGTGCTGCCGGCGATGCCCGGCTTCTACCACGGGGTGAACGGCGTGGACGACCTCGTGGACTTCGTCGTCGCCCGGGTCGTGGATCAACTCGGCATCGACCGCGACCTGACGACCCGTTGGGGCGCTGACGACTGACTTCCAGCCAGGGGGTTGCGCCTCCTGTCGGATCGGTCCTCGCTTGCGTTTCGCGGGCGCCGAAGGGTTCTCAAAGGCCCGCGAAACCGCGAGCGGCCGTCGCACGGGCAAACCTCGGGGTGAGCCTCAGTCACCGTGGGTGGAGGAGGCGTGACCGCTTCCCCCGCCGCGTCTACTGACCGACGCTGTGGCCTTCGATCTGCCGCACCTCCGCGAGCCGCACGACCAAAATGCGGTCGGTGGCGTGGCCGTTCTGTTCGGAGGCGAGCAGGGCGGCGGCGAGGCTGTCCGGGGCGGCGTCCTCCCGCAGCCCCAGGATCACGCTGTCGCCGCCGGTCAGCGTCACCTCGAACGACAGGTCCGGCCAAGCCCGCACCCGCTGACCATGCGACGTTTGCAGTCCGGCGGCGCCCGCCACCGCCCGCATCGCGACGGGGCCGTGATGCACTTCCGGGGTGAGATCGAGGGTGACCCAGCCTTTTCGCGGGGTGCGACAGCCGACCCGCACCGCCCCGGCGGCGGTCTCGAACGATTCCGTTCGTGCCGGTTTGTCGCCGTGGACGGGGGTGAGGACCCGCAGATCGCCGCGGCTCGCGACGGTGGGCAGCGTCGTGTCGCCGCCGGCCCGCAGGGGGATCCGCTGGACGCTCGCCCCGTCGTAGTGTCCGTTGCCGAACCGCGTGTTGGGCAGGGGGGTTCCGACGGTCTCCTTCCGTTCGATCAGCGCCCGCACCGCCTCCGGCGGGTCCGCGCTGGCGACGCCGACCCGGAAGCCCGCGGCCCGGAGTTTGTCCGCCCGCTCCGCGTCCACGGCCCCGATCTCGCCGACCGAATCCCACAGCGCCCGGCCCAGTAGGAGATCGTCCTCCGGCCGTTCGACGAGCCACACGTCCAGCGAGATCTGGTCGATGACCGGCCGGAACGGCGTGACCCGGGGGTCGGGGACGGGGTCGTAGTCGTCGGAGCCGGGCAGGGACGGGCCGAACGTCTCCATGTTCTGTTTGAACACCTCGCATCCCGCGGAGGTCCCGCACAGGATCGCCAGCCCGCAGACCAGCCCGGCCCGCGCCGCACGCCCGTCGGGGACAAGTGCGGCCGGGACGATCCGCCTCGGAGCGAATATGGTGCGGCGGCGGTGCGGAGATCGGCCCATTCCCCCGCGACGCTAGGTCCGGCGGGCGCCGGCGGTCAACGCAGCTTCCCCCCGCCCCCGCTGTTCAGTCCCCCGGCACGCCCGGTCGATCTTGCCGATTGTGCGGGCGAGAACTAGGGTCCGCGGTTCGCCGCCGGGTCCGGCGTCGGCCGCACCGAAGACTGAACCCATGTCGCCCCCCAGCCCGCCGCCGTTCCGCGTCGGCAGCGGGCACGACACCCACCGCACCCGGGCGGATCAGGGGCCGGCCGGCAATCAGCCCAAGCCGCTGATGCTCGGCGGGATCGAGGTGCCGGCGACCTATCACCTCGTCGGTCACAGCGATGCGGACGTGCTGCTCCATGCGGTGACGGACGCGGTCCTCGGCGCCTGCGGGGCGGGGGACATCGGCGAGCTGTTCCCGAACACCGCCGCGGAGAACGCCGGCCGCGACAGCGCCGACTTCCTGCTCGAAGCGGTTCGCCGCGCCGCGGACGCCGGGTGGCGCGTGGGCAACCTCGACTGCACCGTGCACGCGGAACGGCCGAAGCTGAGCGCCTTCAAAGCGCCCATCGCCGCCCGGATCGCCGCGCTGCTGGGCGTCGACGCCGCGGCGGTCAACGTGAAGGCCAAAAGCGGCGAGGCCGTCGGCCCGGTCGGCCGCGGCGAAGCCCTCACGGCGGACGCCGTCGTGCTGTTGGTGAGGGACGACCGATGACCGTTCTGGCGGAAACTCCGGAGCCGGCCGAGCCGGTGGTCCTCCCGCTGCCCGTGGCGGTCACGCCTCGCTGGCTGGGGCTGGACCCCGGGCTGAGTCGCACCGGGTACGCGATCCTCGAACGCGGCCCCCGCGGCCCGCGGCTGGTCGAGGGCGGGGTGTTGAAGTCGAAGGCGGCCGACCCGCTGTCGGTCCGCGTCGCGGAGATCGGCGCCGGGGTGCGGGAGCTGATCCGGGAGTTCGCCCCCAAGCTGATCGCCGTCGAGCAGGTCTTCGCCCACAGCCGGAACTTTTCGAGCAGCCTGAAACTCGCCCACTGCCGCGGCGCCATCCTGCTGGCGGCCGGCGAGGAGGGGGTGCCCGTCGAAGCGCTGGCCCCGACTGCGATCAAGGCCCGCGCCTGCGGCAACGGCCGGGCGGACAAAGCCCAGATGCAGCGGTCCGTCAGCGCCGAACTTGGTCTAAAGACTGTGCTGGAACCGAACGACGTGGCCGACGCCGCCGCCGCCGCCCTCTGCGTATTCGGGCAATTGCGGGCCGCCGCGGCGTAGGCAGGAAAATTCCAAGCTCAAGAACTCAAGAACCAAAACCTGCGCGGACGCCGCCCGTTTGGTTCTTGAGTTCTTGGTCTTGGAGCTTCGTCAATCGGCTGACGCCGGTCCCGTCGCTACTGTTCTCGCATGATCACCAAAATCACCGGCCGCTTGGCGGAGCTGTCCGAAACCGCCGCGTACCTGGAATGCGGGCACGTCGAACACGAGGTGTTCGTCCCGGACTTCGTCCGCCGGCAGCTCGGACCGAAGCGGGGTGAGGACGTCACGCTGCGGACCATCGAGTTTATCGAAGGGAACCCGCAGAAGGGCCGGCTCACGCCGCGGCTGATCGGGTTCCTCACGCCGGTCGAACGGGAGTTCTTCGACCTCGTGTGCAGCGTGGACGGCGTGGGCGTGAAAAAAGCGCTGCGGGCGATGGTTCGCCCGGTGCGGGAGGTCGCCGCGGCGATCGAGGAGCAGGACGTCAAAGAAATCACCACGCTGCCCGGTATCGGCCCGGCGATGGCGGAGCGAATCGTGGCGAAGCTCCGCCGCAAGATGACCCGCTTCGCATTGATGCCCGAACGCGATCTCCCCGAGGGAGAGGCGCCGGTGAGCGATGTGGAACGCGAGACGGTCGAGGCCCTGATCGCCCTCGGTCACAACCCCGCCGAGGCCCGCAAAAAGGTCGAAGCCGCCCGCGACGCCGGGGCGAAGGGACGGACCGTCGAAACTCTGCTGACGGAGATCTACCGGCTCGGGCGGGGGTGAATCACGGAGCCGCGACCGGGGGCAGCGCTCCCGCCGGTCGCGGCTCGAACCACCTGTGAAACGGCGTCAGTGCGGGGGCAACTGCGAGGTCTGCACGCCGTAGCGGGGCTCCGCGGGGGGCAGGCCGAGCGTTCCGCCCATCGGTTCGAGGCTTTCCGCCTTGAACGTGCCGCGGCCGTCGGGGCTCACGCCGCTGGTGGCGGGGTTCGGCACCGGACCGGTTCCGTCCCGCTGCGTGCCGTAGAACGTGTAGTTCACCGCCTGGTTCTCCTCGGCCTGCGGGAAGGTGTTGGGGATCGGGTGGTTCTTCTTCCCGCCGACCTCCTCCCACACCGCGAGCCACTGGTTCTGGTGCATCGTGTCCCGGGCGATGAGGTACTTGAGCATCTCCTTCATCCCGGGATCGCTGGTGTAATCGTGCAGTTTGACGGCCAGCATCCGCCCGGTGGACTCGGCGGTGACGTTCGCCAGCATGTCCGCGGCGATGTTGCCGGTGGCGTACACGTGGCTGCAATCAAAGGCGACGCCGTTGCTGTCCACCGGCATCGCGCACATCGCGGTGGAAAGCACATGACGGGGATTCATCCCGCCCAGGATCGCTTTCACGACCGGGTCGGCGGCGGCGTCGTCCACCTCCTGGGTCGGCGCCCCTTCCAGGTTCAGCGCGACCGCGGTAGCGAGCATCTCGATGTGGCCGAGCTCCTCGCAGGCGGTTTCCATCAGCATCGTGCGATACTTCGCCGGGCCGCGGGCGCCCCAGGCTTGGAACATATACTGCATGGCGACGCGGATCTCGCCCTCGATCCCCCCGATCGCCTGTTGGAGGTACTTCGCGAACACCGGGTCGGGGGTGTCGACCTTGACCGGGAACTGGAGCTTGCTGTCGTGGTAGAACATCGGGCGCGGCGGGCGGTGGGGGAACGTCTGCGGTCCGACGCCATGCCGGACCGGCGACATCCTGACGGCCCCCCCGCCGCGTTCGGCGGGGGCGAACGGTCGCGCCGCGGTGGGGCGACGCCCGCGGGGGCGACGCCGACCCCCGCCCCGGGCGGCGACCGCGACTGGCTTGCGCACCCGCCGCTCAAGCCGTGCGGCCGGCGCTACTTGCCGTAGATCGACTTGCCGGTGCTGTGCAGGTGTTCGCAGGCGAGCGTGAGGCGGGCGGCGACGCCGGTTTCGGCCTTCTTGAGGTAGCTGCGCGGGTCGTACGCCTTCTTGATGCCGACTTCGCCGTCGACCTTCAACACGCCTTCGTAATTCTCGAAGATGTGGCCGGCGATCGGGCGGGTGAAGGCGTATTGGGTGTCGGTGTCGATATTCATCTTGACCACGCCGTAGGCGAGGGTTTCTTCCAGCTCTTCCTTCGCCGTGCCGCTGCCGCCGTGGAAGACGAGGTCGAACATCGCCTCTTGGCCGTACTTGGCGACGACGGCGTCCTGGCCCTGCTTGAGGATCTCCGGCTTCAGCTTCACGCTGCCCGGCTTGTAGTGGCCGTGCACGTTGCCGAAGGTCGCGGCGAACATGTAGCGGCCCAACCCGTTGAGGGCTTCGTACACCGCCACCATATCCTCCGGGGTGGTGTAGAGCTTGTCGGCGGGGGTGTCGTGCGAGCCGCTGGCGCCGTCCTCCTCGCCGCCGACCACGCCGGCTTCGACCTCCAGGATGATCTCGTTCTCCGCACACAGCTTCATCAGGTCGACCGACAGCGCCATGTTCTCTTCCAGCGGCAGGTTGCTGGCGTCGAGCATGTGGCTCTGGAACAGGTTGCCGTTGCCGGCGGCCCGGCGGTCGGCGGTGGCCTGGATCAGGGGCTTGAGGAAGCTGTCGACCGCGTCCGGCGGGCAGTGGTCGGTGTGCAGGGCGACGAAAATGTCGTACCGCTCCGCCAGCCGTGTGGCAGGCCTCGGCGAGGACGATCGCGCCGAGGACGTTGTCGCCGACGTTGATCCCGCTGGCGAACTTCCCGCCGCCGGTGGAGACCTGGATGATCCCGTCGCTGCCGGCGTCCGCGTAGCCCTTGAGGGCGGCGTTGAGGGTGACGAGACTGGTGATGTTGACCGCCGGGAACGCATAATCGCCCGCCTGGGCGGCGTCGAGCATCTGGGCGTACTGGGCGGGCGTGGCGACGGGCATCGGGGGCAGGGCTTCAGTTGGGGAACGGACGGTCGCGCGCGGGAGACTACCGGTCGCGACCGCCGCGGTCCATGTCCGCAGCGTGAACCGCTGCCTGAACGGCGCTTCCAGTCGCGTTGCAAACAGCGATGCGGGTGGGGCGAACCCCGATTGCCCCGCCCGTCCGGCACGAACCGGCCGGTGGCGGTGGACGGGAACCGGTCGCGGGGCCGATACCGGTCGAACCGACCGCACGGACTCCGGCGCACAGCCGCAAGTCCGGGCGGGTCTTGGCCCGCCGCCCGCCCCGCGCGACCGTTGAATGACGCCCACCCTCCGCTTGTTCTCCGGTCCTCGACCGCCGCCGCCCTCGGTGACGGTGACGTTGGGCGATCTGCTGGGCGCCTGCGGCGTGGACGCGGGGAAGGACTCGCCGGGCCGGGCGTGGCTGGAGCGACTTCGCCGACGAACGGTGCTGGTCTCGCGGACCTCGCCGAACTGCTGCACGCCGCCCGGACGATGCACGCCGCCGCCGGACCCGACGACCCGCCGCGGCGGGCCGCCTGAGCGTCGGCGTGCTCGCCGGCTGGCGGCGGGCCTGCTCGCCGCGGCCGCTGGCGCTGCCGGGCTGTCTGATCGTGCAGACCGCGGTGGTGAACCCGGCCCCGAACCTGCCGGTGGTCGCGGTCGCCGCCGTTCCTCAATCTCTCGGCCGAGCGGGCCGCCGACGGTCGCCGGTTCGCCCTCGCCTACGCGACGGAACTTCAACAGGTGCCGGGCTTCGAGGTGGTGCCGGTCGGCGTGGTGGAGGTCGCGATGACGACCAGCGGGCTGAACCCATCCGACCCTGCGGAGGCCGTCGCGCTGGCCGAAGCTGGTGGGGGCGGACGTCGATCGTCGTCGGGGCCGTCACCGATTACTCCCCCTACTATCCGCCGCGGGTGGGGCTGAAAACGGCGTGGTACGCCCGGGACCCGACGATCTTCCTGCCCGGCGTGCCGACCGACCCGCAGGCGTCCCGCGACCTGCGGGACGCGACGGACTGCGAGACGCCCGCCTGGAAGCGCGGCCGTCCGCGGAGCCGTCGATCTCTTCCGCGCAATCGCCGGACGCCCGGACGCCCGATTCGAACCTCCCGCCGGACCGCTCGCGGCGGAGCTAGAATCTCCCCGAACCGCTGCCGTACATGAGTTACGTGCGGCTGTACGACGGGGCGGACGAGGACGTCGTCGCCGCCCTCCGCGACGAACGGGCGCTCTCCGGCGACCTCCGCAGCGGCGGGTGGGAGGCGGAACTGAACCGCAGCGAGGACTTCATTCGATTCTGCTGCCGGCGGAGCATCCGGGAGATGCTCGAACTGCACGGCGGGCTGGCGGAACGGGAATACGTCCTGCCGCCCGCCCGAACGCTCCGGAAGTGACCGGCGGGGGAGGGTGCGACCCGCGACGTGAGCGGCCGCACAGCGCATCCCCCCAACCGGAACTGGCCGCTGGCGTGTCGGCGCCCGGGGCGTCGCCGCGACCGATGGGGCGTTCGCACCCCCTCCGGACGGGCTTCGCCGATCGTTCCCATGCTCACCCGCCCGCCGCCGCCCCGGCCTCGCGTCGGCCCGCCCGTCGACCTCCGGCGTCCGCGTCGTCGCCCTGACCGGCGGCGAGGAACGGTTCGTCTACCTGTTCCGCGAGGACCGGGTCGACGATTGCCTCGCCCGCATCGCCGCCCACGCCGCCGACCGCGTACGCTCTCCCTCACCGCCGACGACGCGGCGCTGCTGCGGAGCGGGTGCTGAAGAGGGGTGAGCCCGGGCGCGAGCTCCGGCCGTGCGTCCCGCACCTCGATCAACACACTCCGCCGCGGCTCGCGGCCGGAGCTTGCGCTTCGGGCTCACCCGACGGAACTTCATGCACGAATCGATCGATCTCTTCCTCCGGCACCTGCGGGTCGAGAAGCAGAGTTCCGACCTCACGGTGAAGGGCTACGCGAAGACCTGAACAGCCTGCTGGAGTTCCTCGCCGAGGCCTGCACCACGCTGCCGGCCCGGCCGACGACGCCGCCGGGCGACCTGACGGTCGCGGTGCTGCGGGAGTACGTCGCCTACCTGCACGCCTGCGGCTACGCCAAAAGTCACCGTCGCCCGGCGGCTGGCGTGTCTGCGGAGCTTCTTACCGGTTCCTCGCAGCGGCGGCGGGGAGGTCGGATCAGCAACCCCGCCAAGGCGCTGCGGACGCCGAAGTCCGGCCGCAAGCTGCCGCACTTCCTCACCGCCGAGCAGGCCGCGACGCTGCTGGAAACGCCCGAGCCGCACACCGACGACGGCAAGCGGGACCGGGCGATGCTGGAAACGCTGTACTCCGCCGGCCTGCGGGTCGCGGAGTTGGCCGGGCTGAACCTCGACGACTGGGACCGCGACGCCGACGTGCTCCGCGTCCGCGGGAAGGGCAAGAAGGAGCGGATCGTCCCCGTCGGCTCGCACGCCGCCGCGGGCCCTCGACGCGTGGTTGCGCGGTCCGCAAAGTCTCCGCGAAGGGCGACGTCGGACGACGAGGCCGCGGTGTTCCTCAACCGCTTCGGCACCGCGCCTGACGACCCGCAGCGTCGCCCGGATGCTCGACAAGCACATCCAGGTCGCCGGTCTCGACGGCAAAACCAGCCCGCACACGTTGCGGCACAGCTTCGCCACCCACCTGCTCGACGGCGGCGCCGATCTGCGGAGCGTGCAGGAACTCCTCGGCCACGCGAACCTGACCACCACGCAGATCTACACGCACGTCTCCACCGCGCGGCTGAAGGACACCTACGACGCCGCCCACCCGCACGCAAGCCGGCGTTCGCATCCGATTAACCGCGGTCGTAGGCCGCGTGCCGCGGCGACAGCAAAAGCTCTCTTCGGTCGCGGCTTAGACGCTGTTTCAGGACCTGTGGGAACACCAACCCGAAGCGCCAGCGAGGGCGTTGGGCTCGCTCGACGGCCGATCGCCGCGGTGCGGCCGGCCCTCGCTGACGCTTCGGGTTGGTCTTAAATCGCTTCAAACGGAGGTCACAACGTCGTGCGTCCGGGATCCGCAGCGTCATGCCGACCCGCAGGGCGTCCGGGCTGTTCCAGCACGTCACGGTTCGCCTCGTAGATCGTGTGATATCGGCGGTGGCTGCCCAATTCCCGCTCCGCGATGCCGGAGAGCGTGTCGCCCGGTGCGACCGTGTACGACCCCGTGGCCGAACGGGGGTCGGCGGGAGCCGGGTCCGAACGGCTCCGCTGCGTCGAGCGATTGCGGGGGAAGAGCCGGCGGGGCGAGCACGACGGCAGGCGCAACCGCGGCGGGAGCCGGCGGCGCTCCGATCGCGGGAACCGGCAGCGGGGGGGGGCCGGACGACGCGACGGCGACAACGGGCGTCGGCGGAGGCCCTAACCGCACCGGCGCCGGGGGCGGGATCGTGCGGGAGCGGGCTTCCCCCTCGGCCGGCCCGAGCCGTCCGCGGCGGCGTCGCGATCTAGGAGCGTCACGGGCGGTCGACGGCGACGGGGTCGGCGCGGAAGCAGAACGCCCCGCGACGCCCACGCCAGCAGGGACAGCGACAGCCCGATGCGGAGGTCCCGGTTCACGGCGTGCGGCGGGCGGGGGCGAGAGACGGGGAACGCCCTCCTTGGTGCGCGACAGGTCCTCCCGCCTCATCGGCCGCCTGACTGATCCGCCGTCACCCCACCGTCCGCGCGCGGCGCGAATCATTCGCACGCGGTCCGGCTGGCCGCGTCCGAGCGATCCTGCCGAACGTCGCGATTACCGCGGTCGTTTCGCATCGTTCGTCGCGGAGGCTTTCGTCTCGCCTTCGGCCGCGGCGGGACCGCCTGGCCGGTGAGGGCGTCGAACACCAACGCCGCCCAGCGGCGGCAGGCTGATCTTCACGCTGTGCGGGAACCCGTGGGTCGGGATCGGCTTCGCTATAGACGCCGCCCTGGTTGCCGACGTTGCCGCCCTCGTAGATGCCGGCGTCGCTGTTCAACACCTCTTTATAGTACCCGGCGGTGGGCACGCCGAATCGGTAGTCCGGGCGCGGGACCGGGGTGAAGTTGAACGCGCACAGCAGATGCCGGGAGTCGTCCGCCGGTGCGGCGGACGAACGCCAGCACGCTGCGGGCGGCGTCGTCCCCGCTGACCCACACGTAGCCCTTCGGGGTCGCAATCCGTGGCGTGCAGGGCGGGCCGGGTCTTATAAAGCTGGTTCAGGTCGCCGAGGAACCGGCGCACGCCGTCGTGGTACGGCTGGCCTTCCAGCGCCCAGTCGAGCTCGACGTCGTGGTTCCACTCCGTCCACTGGGCCAGTTCGCAGCCCATAAACAGCAGTTTCTTGCCGGGGTTGAGCCACTGGTGCGCATAAAGCAGACGGAGGTTCGCGAACTTCTGCCACACGTCGCCGGGCATCTTCTCCATCAGCGAACCTCTTGCCGTGGACGACCTCGTCGTGGCGACAGCGGCAGCATATAGTTCTCGCTGAACTGATACACGCTGCGGAACGTCAGCTCGCCCTGATGGTAGCTCCGATAAAGCGGTTCTCGTTCGAAGTACCGCAGCGTGTCGTTCATCCACCCCATATCCCATTTGAAGCTGAAGCCGAGTCCGCCGTTATACGTCGGGTGGCTCACGCCGCCCCAGCTGGTGCTTTCCTCGGCGATCGTCAGCACGCCCGGGAAGTCGCGGTGCAGTTCGACGTTCAGTTCCTTCAGGAAGTCGATCGCCTCCAGGTTTTCGCGGCCGCCGTATTTATTCGGCACCCACTCGCCGGCTTTGCGGCTGTAGTCGAGGTACAGCATCGACGCGACGGCGTCGACCCGCAGGCCGTCGATATGATACTTCTCGATCCAGAACCGGGCGGACTGGCGGTGAGGAACCGTCCGCACCTCGTCCCGGCCGTAATTGAAGATCAGCGTGTTCCAGTCCGGGTGATAGCCCTGCCGCGGGTCGGCGTGTTCGTACAGGCAGGTGCCGTCGAACCGGGCGAGACTGTGGGCGTCCGTCGGGAAATGGGCCGGAACCCAGTCGATGATGACGCCGATCCCGCGGCGGTGGCACTCGTCCACGAAGTGCATAAAGTCGTCCGGCGTGCCGAAGCGGCTCGTCGGCGCGAAGTACCCGGTCGCCTGATAGCCCCACGAGCCGTCGAACGGGAACTCCGTGATCGGCATCAATTCCAGGTGCGTGAACCCGTACTGTCTCGCAGTGGTCGCAGAGGGCGTCGGCGAGTTCGTGGTAGCTGAAGTACCGCCGGCCGTCGTCCGGCCGCTTCCAACTGCCCAGGTGCACCTCGTAGACGCTGATCGGCGCCTTGAGCCAGTCGGTGTCGCGGCGGTGGTCGCATCCAGGCGGCGTCCTCCCAGCGGTGGCGGGAGAGGTCCCAGCAGACGCTCGCGGTGGCGGGGCGGGTGTTCGGCGTGGAAGGCGAACGGGTCGCTTTTCTCCAGCAGTTCGCCCGTGCGACTGCGGATCGCGAACTTGTACCGATCCCCGCGGCCGAAGCCGCGGACGAAGCCCTCCCAAACCCCGCTGGAGCTGCCCCATAGATCGTCGGTGTTCGGGCGTCCAGCCGTTGCCGTCGCAGATCACGGTGACGGACTCCGCGTTCGGAGCCCAAACGGCGAAGCGCGTGCCGGCGACCCCGTCGCGGTCCTCGGGGTGGGCGCCGAGGTGATCGTACAGGGCCATGCGCGCGCTCGGCCGGGCGGATGACGGGTCGGGAAACCGGTGGCGGGGCGGCGGGACCGTACCGCTTGTCGCTTCGCCCCCGCAACCGCCGCGCCCCCCGACGGCCCCTCCCAAAGGCCCTGATCGTTCTTGTCGGCCGCCCGTCAGCCTCCCCGACGGCTCTTTCTGCCGACCGGGCGCCGGACGGCCTGGCGCCCACGTCAGCCGGAGAACGTCCGGAAGATCCGCCGCCGCGGCAAGGCAGGCCGCTGTGGTTTGGCGGTCACGGGGGCCGTTACGTCGCCGGTCCGTGCCGGCTTCGCGGGCCGATCCGCGAACGGGACGACCCCCTCGGATGCGCGGTCCTCGTCGGCCTGCTCCGCGGCTTTCTTCGACACGGCCTCTTTGGCAAGCGGCTTCAGGTGTGCTGCGAGGCACGCCTCTTCCGCGATCGCCTCCGCCTCGCCGTCACGGCGGTCCGCCTCGTCCTGACGGTCGTCGACCGTCGACTCGGGGGCGAGGCGCGGGGCGCTGGGACCCGTGGCGCTGGGGCCCGTGGCGCTGGGGCCCGTGGCGCTGGGGCCCGTGGCGCTGGGGCGCCGGGCGACCGGCGGGCGGACCCGCAGGGTCGGGGCGGCGGGGGCGAGGTGCTGCCAGGTGCTCGGGCGGGGCTGGGGCTCGTCCCCAGCGATTGCGACCGACGGGGCAGGCGCCGCCGCGGCCTTGAGCGACGGGGCGGCAGCCGGCGGGGCAGCCGGCTTGGCAACCGACGGGGCGGGGCGGTGGACGACCGGCGTGGGGGTGAGGTCTTCGTCTCCGGCCGCTCCGAAGGCGGCAGCGGGGGCAGGCCGGCGTCGAGACGGGCGAACCGGTCGTGGACCACCACTTCACGGTCGTCGTCGGCGTCCACCAAGGCCCGCGTCCCGTCGGACAGCACCGCCCGCAGGAACGGGCGCCGGGTGCGTCCCCCTCCGGCACGCCGGCGCCGACCTCGAACGACGCACTTCCGCATCCCGTCGGGGATGCGTCCGCGTCGGCGGGGGAACTCTGCGGGTCGGCCGCGGTCATCTCGGGCGAACTCAACGGGGGACGCGGACGGAACCGGGGCCGGCCGCGGGCGACGGCGGCCGTTCCCTTCCCATCGTCCGTTCGGACCCGCACCTTGAGTACGACCGACCCCCGCCGGTCCGGCCTTGGCGCTTTCCCCCGCGGCGCCGCGGCCTACGATCGCTCGCCGCACTTCTGTCCACCGCGGACCGCCTTCGTTGAGCCCCCGTGCCCCGAGGTCCCATGTTCGTTCGACCGCCCCATGTCCGGTCGAGCCGTCCCGGCGCCCCGCGAACCTGCTCCGCTCGATCCGCGTCCTTCCGCCCCCGCGTCTCCCCGCCCGTTCCTTTTTCTGAGTCCGTCGACGTCTCGTCGGCCGAATCGCCCCGTGTCCGAAGCCGTCCTCCGGTTCCCCGACCCGGATCAGGTCCGCCTGGTCTTCGGCCACCGCGACCGGCACCTCCGCAAGGTCCGCGACGAACTCGGTCTCCAGGCCGTGCTGCGTGGGGAAGAGTTGCGACTGCGGGGCGACCGAGAGCAGGTTCGTCACGGAAAAGCGGTGTTCGAAGAACTGGCCCGGCTGGCCCGCCGCGGCGGGCGGGTCGAAGCGGCGGACGTGTCGCGGGCCCTCGCCGGGGAGTTCTCCAAGCCGTTCGATCCGCGGTCGAAGATGGAGCCGCGGGCTCGTCCCCGTCGCCCTCCGGTTCGCCGTCGCCGCCGAGCGGCGCGTTGCCGGAGCGAAGCGCCCCGTCCTCAACGACGTCAAATCCAACGGGGATCGACAGGGCGTCGCCCCTCTACGAGAAGAGCCGTGAGGTCACGCCCCGCAGCCCCGGGCAGGCGAATTACATCGAGGCGATCCGCGAGAAGGATCTCGTGTTCTGCACCGGCCCGGCCGGGTGCGGGAAGACGTACCTCGCCGTCGCGATGGCGATTCATGCGCTGCGGACCGATCGCGTTCGCAAGATCGTGCTCGCCCGCCCGGCGGTGGAAGCCGGCGAGAAGCTCGGCTTCCTCCCGGGCGACATGCTCGCCAAGGTGAACCCGTACCTTCGTCCGCTGCTGGACGCGCTGAACGACATGCTCGACTACGAGCAGGTCCGCCGGTACATGGCGAAGGACATGATCGAGGTCGTCCCGCTGGCGTTCATGCGGGGCCGCACGCTGAACAGCACCTTCATGATTCTGGACGAAGCCCAGAACGCGACCGTCACGCAGATGAAGATGTTCCTGACCCGCATGGGCGAGGAATCGAAGATCGTCGTCACCGGAGACGTGACCCAACTCGACCTGCCGGACGACGTGCCCAGCGGGCTGAAGGACGCCGTCGGACGGCTGGGCGGCGGTGGAGGGCGTGGGCGTGGCGAACCTGGGCCGGGCGGACATCGTCCGTCACAGGCTCGTCCGCGACATCGTGCAGGCGTACGACGATGAAGGCACGGCGGCCTGACGGAGTGCGACCACGAAGTGCGACCACGGGGCGGCGGCGGGTCGGCGGCGGGTGCGACGGGGGCTCGACGTTCGCCCCGACCCGCTTCCGGGGGGTAGGATTCCCGCGGGAGGCCGTTTGCCCCGGTCACCTTCGTCTTCCCGGCCGCCCCTGTCCCGGCCCTCTTCGCCCCGGCCCCGGCGTGAACGTTCCGTTCCTCACCCGCAGCAAGCCGGCCCGGGGCGGGGGAACCGCCCCGCGGTCGCCGTCCGTCGACGGCCCGCTCCAACGGATCGGCTTCGGGCGGAAGTCGGCGGAAAGAAGTCCGGCGGACGCCCACGAATCGCTTCGAAAGGTCGGAACGGCCGGTCCGCCGCGGGCAGCCGTCCACAACGGAATCGTGGTGGGATCGGTTGCTGACGCGTCGCGGCGCCGCGGCCCGGTTGACGATGGCGGCGGTCGCCTGCGTCGCGATGGTGGCCGCGGTTCGGGGGTGGGAGCCGACGTTACGCACGCGGCTGGGCGACTTCGCGGACAACGGCATCGCCGCCCGGGTGCCGTTCGAGGTTCGGGACGAGGTCCAGGACGCCAGCCGTCGGGCCGCCGCCGCGCCGCATTCCGCCGATCTTTCGCAACGACAAAACGCGACTCGACGGGTTCGACGCGATGTTCCGCCGGCAACTGGAGACTGCTGGCGCTGTCGGAGTCCTGGGAGACAGGTCCCGGCCCCGGTCCGGGCGGCGTTCGGTCTGGCGGTCGCGGAAATCGGCGAGACCGAGGACGCCGCGAAGGCCGTCGAGGCCGCGAAGGCGGTCGAGGACGCCAAGGTCGCCGCCCGCAACCAGTTCCAGACCGTCCGCAGCGTGCTCAAAGGGATCCCGGCGACGGCGACGACCGGGCCGCCGCCGACGCTCGTCTCGACGCCCTCACCGCAGAACTCCGCCCGCTGTTGGAGGCGCTGGCCCAGATCGGGACGTTGAACAAGGAGGTCCGCCAGACCAACGACCTGACCAAACGAGGCGGCGTTGATCCTCGTGCTGGACCCCGACGAGGCGATCCCGCCCCCCGAACGCCCTGGCGAATGCGGCGGTGGTCGGCCGAAACGTACATGACGGAGTGGCTGCTCACGGAAACCGACAGCCTGGACGTGGCCTGGAACAGCGCCCCGGGTTGTCCGCGTTGCGGGGCGCCGGTCGAACCGCTGGCTGATCGCGATCGGTGCCGGCCTCGCTGGTCGCGGACCCGATCGCCACGGAGGCGGCCCGACTGGCGGCGGAGCGGGCCGTCCCGGCGGTCGTCACGCCGTTCGTCCGCGGGCCAGATGCTCGTGGCCCCCGGGGAGGTGATCGACAGCAGCGCCGCCGATCTGCTCGCCGACGAACACGCCGCGCTGGTGCGCTGCAGCGGGCCGGAGGCGCGGCTGGTCCGGGCGGCGGTCGTCGCCGGCGTGCTGGCGGTGATCGCCGGGCTGATCGGCGCCTTCCGTCAGCCGGAACGAACCGACGGTCGATGATCGAACCCGGCCGTTTGGCGTCCTACCTGGGCCTCGTCGTCGCTGCGGTGGCGCTCGGCCGGTGGCTGTCGTTCGACCCGTGGCGGGCTGAAGCGGTCCCGGTGCTGGTCTGCGCGATGACCTTCGCGGTCGCCTACAACCAATGGCTCGCCGGACTGACCGGGCTGGCCGTCAGCGCGATCGTCGTGTTCAGCACGACCGCGGACCTGGGGCACCTGTTGGTGCTGAGCAGCGCGGCGGCGGCGGCGGTCCTGCCGCTGGCCCGGGTGCCCAGCCGGTCCACCGTCATCGGCGTCGGGCTTCTTCGCCGCGGCGGTCTATCTGGTCGTGGCCGTGTGCGTGGGCCTGATCGAACGTCAGCCGCTCGTCGGCGGCTGCGGCGGACGCCTGGAGCGTCACGCAGCCGGTGTTGATGAACGGCGCTCCGCGGGGCCGGCTGGTGTTTGCTGGCCGGGTATTTCGTCGCCGGCTCGCCTGCCGTTTATCGAACGCAGCTTCGGCGTCGTGACCGACATCTAGTCTGCTGGAGATGAGCGACGTCTCCCACCCGCTGCTCCAAGAACTCGTGCGGCGGGCGCCGGGCACCTATAATCACAGCATCGCGATGGCGACGATCGGCGAAACCGCCGCCGACGCCATCGGCGCGAACGGCCTGCTGCTCCGGGTCGCGGCGTATTACCACGACGTCGGCAAGATGTTGAAGCCGCACTACTTTATCGAGAATCAAACCGCCGAGGACCGCGGCCGGCACGACGAACTCGCCCCGGCGATGAGCACCCTGATCATCATCGGCCACGTCCGCGACGGCGTGGACCTCGCCCGTCAGCACGGCCTGCCGCAACGGATCATCGACTTCATCGAACAGCACCACGGCACCACGCTGGTCAAGTACTTCTATCTATGAAGCCGGCAAGCGGGCCGAGACCGAGCCCGGCCACGAGGGCGACGCCGAGGAGAGCGCCTTCCGCTACCCCGGCCCCAAGCCGCAGACCCGCGAGACCGGCGTGATGATGCTCGCCGACGCCGTCGAGAGCGCCACCCGCAGCCTGTCCGAACCCACCCCCGGCCGGATCGAGAACCTCGTCAAGTCCATCACGCATGGACCGCCTGCTGGACGGCCAGTTCGACGAAAGCTCCCTCACGCTGCGGGAGATTCGCATCGTCGAAGATTCGCTGGTGAAAAGCCTGATCGGCATGCACCACGGCCGGATTAAGTACCCGGATCAAAAGGATTGGCGGCCGGGCTGCAGCCACGGCCCCGCAGCGGCGGGAGGGCGATCGTCGATTCCGCCGGGGACGCCGTGCTGACCGTCGAACCGCGACGACACGAGGTTCCCCATCGGGGATCTGCTCGCCGCGGCGGCGACGGCTGCGTTGCAGACGTCGAAAGTGCGCAGCGGCCCGACTTGAACTGGCGATCGTGGGAGACGCGGAGATGCACGCGCTGAAACGTCCGCTGGCTGAAGCACGATTATCCGACGGACGTGCTGAGCTTCCCGCTCGGGGGAGAGGGCACGCCCGGGGATCCGCTGTCCGGGCAGGTCGTCGTGAACCCCGACTACGCCGCCCGCGAGGCCGTCGAGCATCGACTGGCCGCCGCACGAACTGTCCGGCTGCGACGCGGCGAGCTGATGCTCTACGTCGCCCACGGCACGCTGCACCTCTGCGGATTCGACGACCGCACCGACGAGCAACGGGCCGAGATGCGACGGGCCGAAGCCGCGGCGCTGGCGGCCTGCGGAGTCGAGGTGCCGCCCGGGCATGTGCCGGCCCCACGGGCCGATCTCGCCGCCACCGTGTGCGGTCGGCGTCCGGGCTGCTAAGCTGCCGTCCCGCTTTTCGCCCCCGAGGATCATGGACCCCCCGCTGCTGTACGCCGCCCTGCTAAGCCGGGGCGGCGGCGTTCGCCTGCGGCGTGTTCACCCAAAGCCTGCGGGAGTTCTCGCGCGGCAGGCTGGACGACCTGTGTGCCGCCCGCGGCGTCGCCGGATCGCTTCGGCGAGGTGCTGAAGAACCGCGAACCGGTGCTCGTCGTCACCCGGGCCGCCACGTTCGTGCTGAACGTCGTCTGCATGTCTGCTCGCCGCCGGGGCGCTGGATCTGCCGCTGCCCGGTCACGCGGACGACGGGGTCTGGCGAGATTGGGAGACCTGGGTCGGAGTGGGCGGCGTTTTCCGCGATCGCGGTGCCTCTGCCTCAGCGTGCTGCCGTGGACGGTCGCCCGGGTCGACCTCCGAAGCGTTGCTGGCCCGGCTGTGGCCGCTGGCCGAGCGCGCTGGCGCTCCCGTTCCGCCCGCTGGTGGCGGTGTCGAACTACCTGGACCGCACCATGCACCGCCTCGCCGGCCGTGACGACCCCGGCCGCGACGACGCCTGCCGTGCTGGGCGAGGAACTGAAAAGCGTGGTCGACGAGGGCGAACGCGAAGGGCTGCTGGAAGTCGACGCCGGCCGGATGATCCGGCAGGTCATCGAACTGCACGACGAGGACGTCGCCGCGGTGATGACGCCCCGAACCGCGATGGACACCGTCCCCGCGACCGCCACGCTGGAGGAGGCCCGCGAACTGTTCATGGCCCGCGGCCACAGCCGACTGCCGGTGCACGGGGAACAGCGTCGACGACGTCGAAGGGCGTGCTGTACGCCAAGGATCTGCTCGCCTCGCTGGGCGCAGCACCGCAACCCGGACGAGCCCGCGCCACGGTGGTCGACCTCGCCCGCGAACCGCTGTTCGTGCCGGACGCCACCAACCTGGACACCCTGCTCAGCCGGATGAAAGCGGAGCAAACGCACCTCGCGGTGGTCGTCGACGAGTACGGCGGCGTCGCCGGGCTGGTCACGTTGGAGGACCTGCTCGAAGAGATCGTCGGCGAGATCGTCGACGAACACGACCCGGATCACTGAAGCCGAGACCGGCATCCGGCGCCTGTCCGCCCCGGAGCCGGGGGGCGACGACGCGCCCGCGACCGCCGCGGCCGGTTGCGGGCGGCGAAGGCGAACGGCGCGCCTCACCCCGCACCTTCGAAGTCGAAAGCTGGGTCCGCACCGACGACTTCAACGAAGCCGCCGGCTTCGAACTGCCCGAGGACGGCGACTTCGACACCCTCGGCGGGTTCGTGCTGCAGCGAGACTGGCACCGCGTCCCCGGCGAGGGCGACAGCTTCGACTGGCACGGCGTGCGCGTCACCGTCCTCGAAGCCGACAACCGCAAGGTCGCCAAGGTGCGGGTGGAGGACGCCCCGCGCGAGTCGTGACGTTCCCGCCCGCTCCGCTTCCCGCCGCCCCCGCCGCCCGCCGCCCCCGCCCGCCGCCGCCGCCCGCGGCGGCCGACGTTCCACGCTCGCCAGACTCCATGCTCGTCAGCCGCAACTGGCTCTCCGAACTCGTCCCGCTGCCCGGCTCTGCCTCCGGCGAGACGGACGTGGACGGACTGACGGACCGGCTCACGATGTCCGGTCTGAACCTCGAAGGCGTCGAGCCGTTCGCCGGCGAGACCGGCGACGACGTGGTGATCGACCTGGAGGTGACCAGCAACCGCGGCGACTGCCTCGGCCACGTCGGCGTCGCCCGTGAGATCGCCGTGCTGTACGGCGAAGCCGCTCAAAGCGCCCGTCGTCGCCGTCGCGGGCGTCAAGCGGCGGGGACGCGATCCCCGTCGAGATTCGCGATCCGGACCTCTGCCCGATCTACACCGCCCGGATCATCCGCGGCGTGCACCGTCGGCGAGAGCCCGGCGTGGGTGAAGGACCGGCTCGCCGCGCTGGGTCAGCGGAGCGTCAACAACGTCGCCGACGCCACCAACCTGGCGATGCTCGAAACCGGCCAGCCGTTTCATGCCTTCGACCTGGCGAAGCTGGGCGGCGGGCGGATCGTCGTGCGGCGGTCCGAGACAGGGCGAGACGTTCACCGCCCTGGACGGCAAACCTACGAACTGCCGGTCGGCACCGGCGTGATCGCGGACGAGCGACAGCCCGTCGCCGTCGCCGGGGTGATGGGCTCCGAGGACAGCGAGATCGGCCCGGACACCGTCGACGTGCTGCTGGAAGCGGCGGACTTCAGCCCCCGCAGCGGTGCGGGACGCGGCCCGGCGTCTGAACCTGCTCACCGCCGCCAGCCACCGGTTCGAACGCGGCGTCGACGTCGCCGCATCGAACGCCCACAGCCTGCGGTGCGCCGACCTGATCACGGAGCTCGCCGGCGGGACGTTCGGACGAGGCGTCGACCGTCGCCGGCACGCCGCCGACGCGAGCCGGACCCCGTCCCGCTGCGATTCGACCGCGTCCCGGCCCTGCTGGGGATGGCGGTGACGGCGGAGCGAGTGCGAATCGATCCTCAACCGCCTCGGCTTCGAGACCGTCGAACGCAGCGCCGACGCCGCGACCTTCCGCCCCCCCGGCTGGCGCCGCCGGGACGTGACGCGGGAGGTCGGACCTGATCGAAGAAATCGCCCGCATCCACGGCTACGAGCAGGTTCCCGACGACGCCGTCATCCCCACCGCCGTCGCCGTCACGCCGATCCGCGATCGCGTCGCGGACGTGGTCCGCGACACGCTGGTCGCCTACGGGGCGTTCGAGGCGTACACGCTCACGTTCACCTCCGAACGAGGAGGCGAACCTGTTCCGCCCGGACGGCGACGCCTCACCGCTGCTCGACGGTCGAACACAGCAGTCGCAAGCGGGAGAACGTGCTGCGGCCCAGCCTGCTGCCCGGGTTGGTGAAGGCCCGGCGGGAGAACGAACGGAAGGGGAACGGCGGACGCGGCGCTGTTCGAGTTGGCCCGCGTCTACCTCGCCGCCGACCCCGGCGATCCCGTCCGCCGAACCGCCTCGCTTCGGGTTCGCGTGCGGGTGGGGCTTCTTCGAGGCGAAAGGCGTGCTGGAAACGCTGCTGGCCCGCCTCGGCGTGACGGCGGAACTGGCCGCCGAGCCCTGCGACCACACCCCGTTCGCCCCGGGCCGGGCCGCCGAACTGACGCTGAACGGCCGACGCTGGGGCTGGCTGGGGGAGGGAGACGAACAGGTTCTCTCCGCGAACCCGTGGAACCTCCGCGGGTCCGTGACGCTGTGCGAACTGGACCTCGCCCCGCTGGAGGCGCTGTGCGAGTTCGTCCCGCAGGTCTCCCCGCCGCCGCAGTTCCCGACGGTCGAGCGCGACCTGAACTTCGTGCTGGACGAGGCGGTCGAATGGTCGACGCTCGCCGCCGCAGCCCGCGGCGCCGGCGGTGAGCTGCTGACGAACGTCGCCTTCGCCGACCAATACCGCGGCGACAAGCTGCCCGCCCGGCAAGAAGAGTTACGTCGCCCGCCTCACCTTCCGCTCCCACGACCGCACCCTCACCGGCGACGAAGTCGACGTCTGCGGTGAGCAACGTGGTCGCCGCCGTCGAAAGTGCCGCCGCGCGCGGAGTTGCGGGAGTAGATCTCCGTAGCCGCGACCGCAGGGAGCGTTCCCGCTCACCATCGAGGACTGAACCATGATTGCGATTCTCAACCGGCCGACGAACGCGCGCCCCTTCGGTCGCGGCTAATTCTGCGAAGACGCTGCGGTTCGGCTCGCTCGAACTGCCGACGCGGTGGTTGCTCTCGCCGCTGGCGGGGTTCACGAACCTGGAGTTCCGCCGGATCGCCCGCGGGCTGGGCGGGGTGGGGCTGGGGACGACGGATCTCGTCAACGCCCGCGGGCTGCTCGAAGGGAGCGAAGAAGAGTCTCGAACTGATCGAGACCGGCCCCGGCGATTCGCCGTTCGCGGTGCAATTGTTCGGGAACGACGCGCACCTGATGTCAGAGGCGGCGAAGCTGGTGGAGGCCCGCGGGGTGGACAGCATCGACATCAACATGGGCTGCCCGGTCGACCGCGTGTGCAAGACGGGGGCCGGCTCGAAGCTCATGCAGGACACCACTCGCACGACCGATCTGGTGAAGGCGGTGGTGGAGGCCGTCCACGTGCCCGTCACCGTCAAGATGCGGCTGGGGTGGGACGATTCGCAACTGACGGCGCCGGGGTTCGCCCAGCGGTTCGAAGACTGCGGCGTGACCGCGGTGATGATCCACGGCCGCACCCGCGCCCAGGGGTTCAGCGGCACGATCAGCCTGCCGGGGATCGCCGCGGTGTGCGATGCGGTGCGGTCCATCCCGGTCATCGGCAACGGCGACGTCCGCAGCGTCGCGGATGCGGAGCGGATGCTGCACGAAACCGGCTGCGACGGCGTGAGCGTCGGCCGCGGGGCGTTGGCGAACCCGTGGATCTTCCGGCAACTCGTCCAGTGGGAAACGACCGGTTCCTACGACCCGCCGGGCACGTTCGCGGATCGGATGGACCTGCTCAAGCGGCAGTTCAACGATTTGTGCGAACGCTTCGAGGAGGAGCGGGCCGTACCGCGGTTCCGCAAGATGGCCCACTGGTATCTGAAGGCGATGAAGGTCCGGGCGGAACTGCGCGGCGTCGTCCAACAGGCGAAGACGCGGGCGGAGTTCGACGCCGCCCTGCAACGCGTGTGGGACGAGGGCCCCACCGGCGGCGTCAGCCGCACCGGCCTGCTGCCGGACATGCACGTCCCCGTGCCCAAGGGGCCGGTCGAACGCTGGTGAGCGCCTCTGCGAGGAAGCTCCAAGCTCCAGGAAATCAAATACCAAACAAGACGGGGGGCCGTCAGAACAATTTGGTTCTTGGTCCCTTGGTCTTGGAGCTTTCTCCCTCTACGCCGCCTTCCGCAGCGGCGCCTCCGCGGACCGGTGGGTGTGGCGCAGGTCGACCAGCGTGTTGACGTTGCCGTGGACCGGGCGGTGGCTCCAGCGGCCGTCGGCGGGGTGCACCTCCATCGGCACCGGCGTGGTCGGGCCGAGCATCGTGGAGACGATCTTCGCGTTCACCGTGCTGTCGGCGGCGCAGGAGAGGCGGAACCGCTTCATCACGCTGGGGATGACCGTCTTCAGCACGGTCATCGCCAACATCGCCCCGAGGCACAGCCGGGGGCCGCTGCCGAAGGGGATGTAGCTGTAGGCCGGCGGCTTGAGGTCCTCCCACCGCTCCGGCGTGAACCGCATCGGGTCCGGGTAGAGCTCCGACAGATGATGGGTGACGTACTGGCTGAAGATCACCGGGGAGCCCGGCGGCAACGTCAGCGGGCCCAGTTCGACCGTCTCCGCGGTCAGGCGCTGGCTGTAGCCGCTCGCGGGCAGGCAGCGCATCGATTCTTTGATGACGCGGTCCAACAGCGGCAGGGCGTCCGCCTCGCCGGGGGTGGCGGCGTCGCCGGCCACGCCGGCGGCGACCTCCGCGGCGAGGGCGTTCGCCACCGTCGGGTGTTGGGCGATCAGGAACAGCGTCCAGGTCAGGCTGTGGGCCGTCGTCAGATGGGCGGCGGCGAACAGCAGCGTCACGTGGCCGATCAATTCCATGTCGGTGATCCCGCCGTCGGCCCCCTTGCCGGAGGAGTCGCGCTCCGCGGCGTCGATCAGGATGCTCAGCACGTCGCGGCCCGGCGGGCGTCCGCGGCGGGCGGTGATCATCGCCTGGATGTCCCCCTCCAGATCGTCCGCCAGATCCAGCAGTTCGTCGTAGCTGTCCAGGAAACCCTCGTCGGAGACCATCGCTCCCATGCCGGTTTCGTGGTTCAAATGCACCCAGCGGTCGATCTTTTCGCCGGTGCGGTAGGCGAGGTCTGGATCGTCCAGCCCGAACAGAATCGCGCTGGTCAGCTTCCGCATGTAGCCGTTCATCTCCTCATGCAGATCGACCGTCTGCACATCGACCGTGCGGCCGGTCTTCCAGCCGTCCAGCAGGTCTCCGGTGAGGGCCGCGATCGCCTCGTGATAGGCGGGCATGATCTTCTTGGAAAACGGCTCCATCACCATGCGGCGGTGCCGCTTGTGGTCCGGACCGTTCATCGTCAGCAAGCCGCTGGTGACCCGTCGTTGGGCGCTGTTGCGGCCGCCGCGAATCGCGAAGAACTTGCTGTGAAAGCGTTTCCCGTCGCTCAGGACGGTGCGATTCTGTTCCGGGCTGAATACGAACGTCAGTGCCATCCCGTCGTCCGCCTTCAACTGGGCGATCGGTCCGTGCTTGGCGTGCAGCCGCATCAGGCAGGCGGCGGGATCGGTCGGGGAACTCCCGCAGGTCGCCGTGCGTGATCGGCGGGGCGGTCCCGCGGGAGAGCGAAACCGTGGGCGACGGCTCACGCCCCGCAGCGCCCAATGCAGTCCTCTTGTGGCCCGGGGACGAACCGAAACTCGCGGACGAGAAGTGCGCGGCAGAGGGGTTCGTCCCGCTAAAGGGGCATCCGGCGGCGTTCGCGGGGGGCTGCATGAGGGCGCATCCGTAGCGCGTTCGGACCGGGTGGACGTAACCATTCTCTTCGCCACAAGTAGCCCGTTCTACGGGACCGGTCAACGCGAAGACCGCGGCGGGGCGGCCGGTTACCATGGAACGATGAACACTTCTCCCCCCGATCCGTCCGTCCCCACCCCGGCCGCCTCGCAGTCGCCCGATCGGAAGCCGGGCGAGGCGGCGGCCCCGCGTTGGAACCCCGCCGACGACGAGGAGATCGTCGAGGCGGCGAGCTGCGCCGACGACGCCGAGGCCGCCGCGCTCGCCGCGGCCTTGTCCGAGGCCGGCGTGCCCTGCCACATCGTGCAGGGCGGCGGCGGCGTGGGCGGCGGCGGCGTGCACCTCGGCCCGACCACCGAGCCCAAGCTGTGGGTCCGCGAGCACGACGCCGCCGCCGCCGCCCGCCTCATCACCGACCTGCGAAACGAGATCGAAGCGGCCCACGACCGGCCCGCCGGCCAGCCTTATGAAGAGGAGTGAGCATCGAGGAGGCGGAGGCAGGAGTGAACCGCTCCCCCGCCGGCGCCGTTCCCCCACGTATGACTGATCCGCCCCCGCCGCCCGCATGGAACCCCGACCCGCGTGACCGGATCGTGGAGGTCGCGAGCTGCGCGAACGAGGTGGAAGCGGCGATCCTCTCCGCCGCCCTGTCCGGGGAAGAGATCCCGCACCGGGTGGTGGGAGGGGCCCTGAGCGTGATGAGCAGCGACATCCGCTTCGGCGCCGTGGTCGAGCCGAAAATCTGGACGCTGGAGCGGGACGCCCCCGCCGCCGCGAACGTCGTCGCCGCTCTACGGGCGAACCACGGGGCCGACCGCGACCGGATCCGCGACCGGTCCCGCGACCGGTCCTGCGAGGAGGAGTAACCTGTCCGCCGCCGTTTTCCGGCACGTCGCCGGCTCCACAAGCGCCCGCCCCCATGGCTCACCTCGACCATTCCGACGCCGGCTCCGCGCGGTCCGGCGGCCCGCCCGGGGCCTTGGACCCGGACAAACTCTCCTTGGATCTCGTCCAACTGACGCTGGATCTTGTCGGGGTCGTGGAACCCACTCCGTTCGCCGACGGGGCGAACGCCTTGTTGTCGCTGGCCCGCGGGGATTTTACGGGTGCGGCGCTCTCCGGCGCCGGGATGCTGCCGTACCTGGGGGATGCGGCGAAGGCGGGCAGGCTGCCCCGCTACGCTCAAACCGTCGCGGACTCGATCTTGTTGGCCCGCCGCAGCCCGGCGTTCGCTGCAAAGCTGCGTCCGGCGCTGACGCGGGTGAAGGGTTTGATCGATACGATTCCGCTCTCCCGCCTGCCGGAGTGGGCGTTGGAGCCCGTCCGGCAGATCAAACGCAGCCTTGACGAGTTCCTCGCCCCGGCCGGACGCCACTGGTGGGAGGTGCTGCCGGACCCCGGCCCGCCGATTGTCGGCTCGTCTGTGCCCCAGTGGTTGCGGATGCGGGTGGGGGACACCGTGTTCCAAATTAAACGAAACGCCCACAAGCCGGACGCCGCCGGGAACCCGATCGGGCCGTCGACGAAGCACCTCGGCGAGATCGCCGCCCGCAACCTCGGCAAGACATCCGAGTCCGGACAGGTGCATTCGGCGTGGTCGCGGCTCTATCAGGTGGACTTCCCGATGACCGCCCTCGCCGGATTGCTGGACGAGGCGGAGTTCCTCATCAAGGCCGGCCGCCGCCCTTCCGACGGCTTTTATCGGGTGGACGGATGGAAGCTGCGTGTGAATACGACGACGGACCCGTGGCGGGTGTATCACCTCTCGCCGGATCGATAGGGGATTGCGACTGCCGACCCGGACAGGCGCCGCCGTGTCGGCGTCCAGTAGGTTACCGACGCGGCTCGACGAACTCGTCCGCCGGGTCGAACTTGGGGCTGCACAGGATGAGCACGTTCATCTCTCCGACCGCCCGGTGCCGGACGCCGGGGGGGATGCGGATCGCGTCCAACGGATTGACCGGAACCCGTTCGCCGTCCAACTCCAACGCCGCGTCGGGGCCGCATTCGAGGATCACGTAGACCTCGGTCTGCACCCTGTGGTGATGCACCTCCGCGTCGGCGGAGATCGTGGTGAGGTGCACCGTGGCGGGGAAGTCCGCAGCGTTCGCGAAGGCCCGCCGCGCCGTCCCGCAGGGGCAGGGCACGCCGGGAAGGTCCGGCAGCGAGACCTTCTCCGCCCGGCCCGTCTGTTCGGCCGAGGCTGTCTGCTCCGCCGCGGGCGTCTGCTCCGCCGCGGGCGTCTGCTCCGCCGCGGGCGGGTCCTTCGTTCCCGGTGGGACCGCTTGGGCTTGGTTCATTCCGGCAGATTAACGTCCGCGGTGCGGGCGAGGGACCGGGCGGCGTCGAACTTCGCCGGGGCCACCCGCATCGGCGCCAGCACGGGGCGATGGTCGCTGTGGGCGGTCCAGCCGTGCCAGGTTTCGCCGGCGTCGAACCCGGCGCTCATCCAGACGTGATCCAGGTGCAGCACCGGCGCGGGCACCGGCCAGGTGGCGGCGTACCCGCTGCCGTGCCGCTCGAACGCGTGGTGAAAGCCGGCCCGCCGCAGGGTCGCGAAGTGGACGCTGTCCGGCGGGGTGTTGAAGTCCCCCATCACCAGCGTGGGCCGCCGCGTCGCCATCTCCACGGCTAACTCCGCGATTCGGCGGAGCGGGGCGCCGCGGTCCCTGGTCGGGCTCGCCGGCAGGTCCACGGCCAGCACCGACATCAACTCGCCGGCCACCTGCGTGTCCACCGCCGCCGCCACCCCGCCGCCCGGCAATTGGAAGAGTTCCTCCCGACCGAACCGTCCGCGGGAGAGAATCGTGATGCCGCCCCCGGGGCGGGCGACGAAGTGGTCGTCGAACCGCTCCCGCAGGAAGGCTTCCGAATCGTCGTCCTGCCCGCCGCTCTCGATCAGCACGGCGAGGGTCGGATTGTTGGCGGCGAGGGCGTCTGCGACGCCGTCCCACCCGGCGACGCCGCGGGCGACGTTCCACAGCACGACCCGCGGGCGATCGTCGAAGGTCGAATCTTGGAACAGGAAGATCGCCGCATTCAACGCCCCCAGCAGACCCAACGCGGCGAGCAGCACGCACCGCTTCAACGTCAACGTCAATCCGCACGCCAACGCGGTGCACAGGGCGGCGGCGAGCCCCAGCAGGACCAACACCGGCACGCTGAGGGCGTAGAACACGGGGGCCAGCGGGGCGAAGCCGTCCCGAACCGTCAGCCGCAGCACGACGCCCGCGATCACCGCGGCGGTCAACGCGAGGGCGGAGGCGCCGCACGCGCCGCCGCGCAGCCGTGATCGCCACGTCCGCTTCGCCCCCCCCGGGCCGCGGTCGGCGGCCGATCCAGCGACCGGATCGGCGGCCGGTTCAGGGCTGCGGCGGGAACCGTTCCTCGTGGGCGAGGACCCGTTGCGGAGCGGCGGAAGGCGGGAGGCGGTCGGCATGGCTGGCCGGTCAATCTAGCCCCCGATCGGACCGCGGGGGGAAGGGGGACCGTGCGGATTCGGCAACATTGCCGGCCCCGCCGTCCGACGGGCGCGGTCCTGCGGACCAAGCCGCAACGACGCGTGCGTTGCCGTATCACCACATGCGGGATCGCCATACCAGCCCGGAACGCAAGCTCCGGCCGTCCGCGACGCCGAAGGGACCTTGCCATTCTCGTCACAGTGCACCGCCGGAGCTTGCGCCCGGGCTGGTACGCGACTCTCAGGCGAGAATCTCCGTCACCACCCGGCCGTGCACGTCGGTCAGGCGGAAGTCGCGGCCGGCGTGGCGGTAGGTGAGACGCTCGTGGTCCACGCCCATCAAGTGCAGCATCGTGGCGTGCAGGTCGTGGACGTGGGTGCGGCCCTCGACGGCGGCGAATCCGAACTCGTCGGTCGCCCCGTGCACGTGCCCGCCCTTCACCCCGCCGCCCGCCATCCAGACGGAGAAGCCGTGATGGTTGTGATCGCGACCGTTGATCTTGCCTTGGTTCGAACCCGGCGTGGGCATCTCCACCACCGGCGTGCGGCCGAACTCCCCGCCGCACAGCACCAGCGTCTCGTCGAGCAATCCCAGCCGCTTCAGGTCCGCCAGCAACGCGGCGTGCGGCTTGTCGCACTGCCGGGCAAGTTCGCGGTGCCGGGGGACGATGTCGTCGTGGTGATCCCACGGCTGTCCCTGGCCGTGATAGAGCTGGATGCAGCGCACGCCCCGCTCCACCAGCCGTCGGGCCAGCAGGCACATCCGCCCGTGCAGGGCCGTGGGCTTCTCGTCCACGCCGTACAACGCCCGAACCTCCTTCGGCTCATTGGACAGATCAAACGCTTCCGCGGCGGCGTCCTGCATCCGATAGGCGGTCTCGAAACTTTGGATGCGGGCTTCCAGCTTGGCGTCCGCGCCGGCTCCATTTGAGGCAAGCCGGGCGGCGGCGGCGGCGTGTTCCGCGTTCATCGCCCGCAGCAGATCGAGCTGCGCCCGCTGCTCGCGCGGGCCAAGTCGGGGGCGGACGTGTTCGATCAGCTTCGCGACCTCCGTGTGCTTCGGGTTGAGCCACGTGCCCGCGTGCACGCCGGGGAGGAAGGCGCTGCGCCAATTGGCGGCCCCGGTGGTCGGATAGCCGTCCGGGCAAAGCACCATGTAGCCGGGCAGATTACGGTTCTCGCTGCCCAAGCCGTAGGTCATCCAACTGCCGTACGCCGGGCGGGCGAGCCGCCCGTCGCCGGTGTTCATCAACAGCAGGGAGGGCTCGTGGTTGGGCACGTCCGCGTGCATGCCCCGCAGCACGCACAGGTCGTCCGCCATGGCGCCGACGTGCGGGAACAGCTCGCTGACCGGCAGCCCGCTCTCGCCGTACCGCGTGAACTTGTATTGCGAGGCGAACGCGGCCCCGGTCTTCCGCTCGGTCTTCAATTCGATCGGCAACGCCTTGCCGTCGTACCTGGTCAGTTCCGGCTTCGGATCGAACGAATCCACATGCGACAGCCCGCCGTTTAGGAACAGGTGGATCACTGCCTTCGCCCGCGGCGGGTGATGCGGCAGACCTTCCAACCCGCCCGCGGGACGCGGCCCGGCTGGCTCCGGTTGATCACGTCTCGGGGCGGCCGCGGCGTCTTGGGCGAGGGTGGCGGCGAGGCCCACCACGCCCAGACCGGTCCCGGTTTGGGCGAGCATCTGCCTGCGGGAGAGCATGATCGGATTCATTCGAGGAAGGCGAATTCGTTGCTCATCAGCAACGCCTGCGCGAGCAGCGCCGGGCCGTCGGGGCCGGCGTCGCTCAGGAACTTGGCGGCCCGGTCGCGCTCGGCGTCGGTCGGGTCGCGGAGCAGCACGCGGCGGTACAGCGCCCCGACGTCCGGCCCGGTTTGGGCGGCCAACGAGCCGGACCACGCCGCCAGGTGCGGGCCGTTCAACGCGAATAACGCCTGCTGGGGCACGCTGGTCTCCGTGCGGGCGGCGGCGCTGGTGTCCGGGCTGGGGAAGTCGAAGCTCCGCAGCGCCCCGGCGAGGTCGTTGCGATTCACCTTCGCCCGGATCGTCCGCACCGTGACCGGGTCGTCGCCGAACGCCTCGACCGGTCGTCCAGCGGCGTCCGCGTCCAACACCCCGCAGGCGCTCAGCACGCTGTCCCGCCACGCTTCCAGCGAGAGCCGACGGCGGGGGAAGTGGGTCAGCAGTCGGTTGCCCGGGTCCGCCGCGGAGCCCGCCGCCGGGCCGGCGGTGCGGCGGTAGGCGTCCGTCCGGGCGATCTCCCGATGCAGCCACTTGAGGCTCCATCCGTTGGCGACGAACTCCGCGGCGAGCCAGTCCAGCAGTTCAGGATGGCTGGGCGGTTCCCCCTGCAACCCGAAGTCGCTGGGCGTGGCGACCAGCCCGGTCCCGAAATGCCACGCCCAGATGCGGTTGACGATCACCCGGGCCGTGAGCGGGTTCGCCGGATCGACGATCGCCGCCGCCAACTCTCGCCGCCCGCTGGCGTTCGCACCGGACCGCGGATCGCCCGTCAGTTCGACGAGCGTCCCCCCGGTGAGAATCGAGGGCATCGCGTGCGGCACGACCGCGTCGCCGCGGCGGTTGGAATCGCCGCGGAGGAACACGGTGTTTCTGATCCGCCCGGGCCGATCGACCAGCGCCTGCGCCCGCGGCGGGGCGTGGGGGCTGGCGGCGACGAACTTCGCCACCGCTTTGCGGGCGTCGCGGAGGGCGTTCCGCTCCTTTGTATTGCTGAACTGGCTGAGCCGGTCGGCCGGCACGCGGGCCCACCGCTCGGCCGCCCGGAACGCCTCGTCGTCCCCGGCGGCGGGGGCGTTGAAGCGATCCGCCAGCGCCGCGACCGCCGCGGCGTCCGCCGACGCCGGATCGCGCTGGAGCCGCACCCATTCATCAAGCAGCGCCCGATCGGGCGCCGGATCGTCCGGTTTCGCCCGCTTCAATTCTTCCCGGAGGTGACGCACGAACGCCGGACGCAGCCCGCCCTGCCGGGCGTCGCCGTTCTGCAACAGGCCCGCGGCCTCGGCGAGATGATCCCCGAAGCGGGCGCGAACGTCCGCCTCCGCCGCGACCCGCTGCCGTTCAAACACGGCGATCCGCTCCGCTTCCAGCCGGTCGCGTTCGGATCGGAACGCCGCGGCCTCCGGGGTGTCGGCCGGCTCGCCGATCTGCGGCAGTTCGTCCGGTTCGTCGCTGCTGCGGAACACGCCGTACAGGGCGTAATAGTCCTCCGTCGGCACGGGGTCGAACTTATGATCGTGACAGCGGGCGCAAGCGACCGTCAGCCCCAGCAAGCCGCGGGAGACGAGGTCCACCTGATCGTCCGCGATCAACACCGGGTTGTTGCTGAACCGATCGCCCAGCGTCAGGAACCCCAACGCCGCCAGCGCCGGGTCGTTCTCCGCGAGCCCCAGCCGGTCTGCGGCCAATTGCTCCGTCACGAACTGGTCGAACGGTTTGTCCGCGTTGAACGATGCGGCGACGTAGTCGCGGTAGGTCCAGGCGAAGGGGTAATCGATCGACTCTTGAAACACGTACCCCTTGGTGTCCGCGTAGCGGGCCACGTCCAGCCAGTGCCGCGCCCACCGCGGGCCGTGCCGCGGGTCGTCCAGCAGGCGGTCGATCAGCCGCGACCACCACTCCGGCGACTCGTCGGCGAGCGTGCGTTGCAGTTCGTCCCACGTGGGCGGCAGGCCGATCAGGTCGAGGTACGCCCGCCGGATCAGCGTCCGCCGATCCGCCGGCGGGGCGGCGGTCGCCCCGGCGGCGGCCAACCTGGCGTTCAGGAACCGGTCGATCGGCGTGGCGCCGGGCACATCGGGGATCGGCGGCCGCACGACAGGTTGGAAGGACCAGTGATCCGCCGGGGCCGCGTCGATATCACTCGTGACGGCGTCGGCCGGCCAGACGGCGCCGCGGTCGATCCAGGTCGTCAGCGTCGCGATCTCCGCGGCGGGCAGGGGGCCGGCGGGGGGCATCCCGGTGTCGTAGTCCTCGTGGGCGAGCACCCGGATCAGCCGGCTGCCGGCCGCATCGCCGGGCACGATTGCCGGGCCGCCGGCGCTGAGTTTCTCCTTGGAGAACGCCGCCGACCGCCGGTCCAGCCGCACGCCGCCCTGCTGCTTGTCCGGCCCGTGACATTCCACGCATCGCTTCGCCAACAGCGGGCGAACGTGCGTTTCGAAATGCGTAACCGCCGCGGCGTCAGGCGCCCCGGCGTCAGGCACCCCGGCGTCAGGCGGGGGATCGGCGGCGACCGCCGTCCCGCCCGCCGCGCACAACGCGGCTGCCACGAGGAACGAGCGATTGAACCGGGGCGGGGCGGGCATCGGGCGGACCGGGGGACGGACCGGGGAGAGCTGACCAGTATACCGCGGGGCTCGATCGAATCGGAACGCCCCGCGGCGTTACGCTGCCCCCATGCCCGCTTGCCCGCTCCGCCCGTCCGCCGCCGTGCCGTTCGCTTCGCCCGCCGTCTCCTGGTGGGGGGCCGCCTGCCTGGGCGTCGCGGCGCTGCTGGCGTCGCCTGTGGCGCGGGCGGATCTGGGGCCGGAGAACGTCTTGCTGGTGGTGAACGGGGACAGCGTCGCCTCCCGCACCGTGGCGAACGAGTACATCGCGGCCCGCGGATTGGCGGACGTCGCCGTCGTCGTGCTGCACGATCTGCCGGACTGGGAGGCGACGGATGTCGACGGCTTCCGCGACCGCATCCTCAAACCGGTGCTCGCCGCCGCAGACGCCCGCGGGCTCGCCCCGCAACTGGACTGCATCGTCTACAGCACGGCGATCCCCACGAAGATCGCTCTCGCCCCGGACCTCCGGGACCTCGATCCGAAGCCGGGGAAGATCTTCACCCCGTACGGCTCCCTCACCGGGCTGACGACGCTGTACGAGGCGGTCCTGCAAAAGAACGCCGCGGAGTACCTCTCCCCGCGGGCCAACGCCGCCTTCGCCGATGCGGTGCGTGGCGACGCCGGGCGACTGACGGCCCCGCCGACGGTCGGCTTCCGCCGGGCGATCGGGTTCGGCGAAGACCGCCAACCGACGACCGGCCCCGGCCGTCGCTACCTCGTCAGCAGCGTGCTGGGCGTGACGACCGGGCGGGGCGAGACGGTGGAGGAGGTGGTCGCACGCATCAGGGCGACGGCCGCGGCGGACGGCACGGCGCCGACGGGGGCGGTCCTGTTCTGCGACACGAAGGATGTCCGCAGCACGACCCGCAAGCCGCTGTTCGCCGCGGCGGTCGCGGGAATTGAAGCGGAGGCGACCGCCCGCGGGCTCGACGTGCGGGGGCTCGATGTGCGGGGGTTCGACGTGCGGGCGGAGGTGATCCGCACGGCCCTGCCGCGTCGCACGCCGGACCTGTTCGGGCTGACGGCCGGTCTGGCCGGCGTGAAGCCGACGGCCTGGACGATCGCCGACAGCCGGTTCGTCCCGGGAGCGTTCGCGGACAACCTGACCAGCTTCGGCGGGGTGCTGTCGGAGCGGGTTCACGGGCAGGTGACGGCGGTCGATTGGCTGCGGTTCGGCGCCGCCGCGTCCGGCGGGACCGTGCACGAGCCGTACGCGCTCGCCTTCAAGTTCCCCTCCCCCTTCGTGCACCTCCATCGCCTCCGCGGCGTGACGCTGGGCGAAGCGATCCTCCGCAGCGTCGCCGGCCCGTACCAATACCTCACCGTCGGCGATCCGCTGTCAAACCCCCACGCCCGCCGCCCCGTGGCGACGCTCGGCCTGCCGCAAAGCGACGCGGACACGCCGCTGACCGGCCGCGTCCCCCTCACCCTCGCCGCCGTGGATGGAGAGGGGAACCCGGTGAAACTCGCCGGGTGGGAGCTGTCACTGGACGGCAAACGGTTCGCCGTCCTCCCGCCGGGCCGCCCGTTCGTCTGGGACACCGCGGACGTCCCGGATGGGATGCACGAACTGACCGCGGTCGCCGTCGCCGCGGACGCCGCCCAAAGCCGCGGCCGAGCGATGCGGACGGTGACGGTCAAGAACGGTGGACGCAAAGTAGTCGCCGCACCCGCGTCGGAGGTCGTGGAGCGGGCGGCGGGGCGGTGGCGCACGGTGTGGGGAGACGCGCTGCCGATCGGGATGTCTGAGATCGGGGAAGGGCCGTATCACGGCTTGGTCGTCCATCACGGCCGAGAGTTATTGGAGCAGGCGTACGCACTCGAAATTCACGAGTCCGGCGCTTCGATCGGCAGCGGTTGCCGAATTGATACCTGTCCGCTCGGACTTGGAGCGGTGACGCTGCGAGCCGGGGCGGGCGGGGCGAAGGAGGATCCGCCGCTGTGGTCGCGACCGGTTCATATGACCATTGTCCCTCCGCCGAACCGTCCGGCGACAGTCGCGGAGGAGGCCGCCCTGCTCGACGGCCCGGCGCTGCGGTGGGAGGGGGGCGAACCGGTCCCGCTGCCGGACGGTCTGCCGGCGGGGTGGTTGAAGAAGAGCGGGGCGCCGGGGGATGCGTCGTTCACGCTGTCCGCTGTCGTGACGGCCGCGGAGCCGGGGCTGCACCGGTTGGCGCTGCGGTCGAACTGCGGCGTGACCGTCATGGTCGACGGCGAGCCGGCTCCGTTCTTCAGCGATCCGTCGGACGACGCTGCGAAGGGCGCCGCATGGCGGAGCGTGCCGGTCTGGCTTGAACCTGGGCGGCACACGCTCGCACTTGCCGGCCGCGCCCCCGCGAAGGCGGCGCCCGTGCTGGAGGTTCGCTGGGGTCGCCGCGGGTTGCGAACGCCGACGGGGGCGACGTGGCGACGGGTCGCGGCTCAGCCGTCCCCGTAGCCCTCTTCACCACACCAAAGCGTCAGCGAGGGCGTCCGCCGACCCTTTTCCGCCGACCCTTTCAGACAACCGGGACGCGAGCTGCGCCCGCTCCCTCGCTGACGCTTCGGGTTGGTGTGGAATCAACGCCTAAATCACCCGCTTGCTGAACCGCCAGGCGCCCAGGGCGAGGAACGCCGCGGCGAAGGCGGACAGGGCGGCGGCGCATTCGAACACCCGCCCGGCGTCCGGTCGCGGCGTCGCGAGCACCTGGTCGTAGCCGATCAGCGCCCAGGCGTGCGGCGTGGCGAGGCTGAGGGTCTGGACCGTCTCCGGCAGCCATTCCCGCGGCATAAAGCACCCGCTGATTCCCGCCAGCAGAATCACCGTGCTGGTGGCGTAGGCGGAGACCTGCGCCTCGCTGTTCACCAACGTCGCGACCAACAGCCCCAACCCCGTCGCCGCGGCGCTGCACGACAGCACGATCGGGACCAGCAACCACGGCCGCGGCCCCCACTCCATGCCGAAGAACAGCTTGCCGGCGAGGAACAGCACCGCCGTCTGGGCGACCGAGATCAGCAGGAACGGCAGCGTCTTGCCGACGAGGATCGACATCGGCCGGATCGGCGTGGTCCGCAACCGGCGGAGCGTGCCGAGGTCCTGCTCGTACAGAAAGCTGCGGGCCATCAGATTCACCAGGAAAAATACGAACATCGTCGTGTAGCCGGGGACGAGTTCGTCATAGACGTTCGCGACGACGCCGCCGCCGGCGGGCGGCGCCGACAGCGGCGCCTCCCGCGGGCCGGCCCGCACCTCCTCTGCCAACCGCCCGCACCACCCGGGCAGGCGGGCCGCTGCGCAGGGCCTCGCGGCAGGTCCGCAACTGACCGACCCGCGTGCGGATCAGACCGGCGACGGCCAGTCGGAGGCCCCCCGCCGAGGATGCGTCGCCGCTGTAGAGCGTCACGTCCAGCGGCGCCAGGTTCCCCCGGGCCAGCGGGCCGACCTTGGAGTCGACGACCGCCTCCCGGTCGATCGTGTACGCCCGGCGATAGAACGACGGCCCGAAGATCACCGCCAGATCGACCTCGCCGCGGTCCACCAGCCGCCGGGCGGCGGCGGCGGCGTCGGCCGCGACCTCGGGAGGCGCAGCGTCGACGGGGGCGCCGGTGAGAATCTCCGCCCAGTGCTCCGGCGTATCGGCCCGGATGCCGCCGATCTCGGGGGCGTTGAGCCCCTCGATCACCTCCAACACGCTGTTGCGGGCCTTGATCCGTTCCGCCGCCGCCTCGTCCGGGGGGAACGCCGGGGAGGGACGCAGGTCGTCGTTGGCCGAGGCGTCCGGCGGGTCCTCGAATCCCGCGGCGCCGATGCCGGGGTAGTCGATCGCGTCGGCGACCGCGACCCGCACCGCCGGCGACGCCGCCCCCACGCCCGGCAGTTTGCCGGTGGTCAATCCGATGATCGCGATAAAGCTCAGGGGCAAGACCAACAGCATCGCCGCCGTCCGCCGGTCGCGGACCAGCAGCAAGAGATCCTTGGCGGTGATGACGAGGGCGGACACGCGATGCCGAAGGTGGGGTGAGGTGAGGTGGGGTGGGGTGAGGTGGCGGGGGCGGGGGAGCTTGGGCGAGGCGGCGCGAAGCCGTGGGGCCGGGGCGACCGGGCGTCAGTCCCGCAGGGTGTTGCCGGTCAGTTTGAGGAACAGGCGTTCGAGATTCGGCTCGTCGGTGTGGACGGCCTCCAACCGCCCGCCCGCCTCCTTCACATATTCCAGCACCGGGGCGAGCACGCCGGAGAGCGTGGTCTCCTCGCCGGTCCCGCTGACGTTCAACCGACTGCGGGGCAGGGCGAACACCACGGTCCCGTCCGGCTGCGGGAGCCGATCGAACAGCTCCACGAAAGCCGGCGGCAGCAGCGCCGTCCCCCGCGGGTCGCCCGCCGGCGGGCGGACGTGCAATCGCAGCACGCTTTCCAGCGGGGCGAGCAGATCCGGGATCGTGCCGCTCGCCAGCACCCGGCCGGCGTCGACCACGGCGACGCGGTCGCACACCTCTTCCACCTCCTCCATGTAGTGACTGGCGTAGACCACCGCGGTTCCCTGCGCGGCCACGGCCTTCACCCCGGCCAGCAGGTGGGCCCGGCTTTGCGGGTCCACGCCGACGGTCGGTTCGTCCAGGATCAGCACGGCCGGCTGATGGAGCAGGGCGCAGCCGAAGTTCAGCCGCCGCTTCATCCCGCCGCTGTAATGCTCCGCCCGATCGTCCGCCCGGTTCGTCAGTCCCGTGCGGGCGAGGGCGTCGGCGACGCGTGAGTCCAGCGCCGCCCCCCGCAGCCCGTACAGCTTGCCGAAGAATCGCAGGTTCTGCCGGGCCGTCAGATCCGGGTAAATCGCCAGATCCTGCGGGACCACGCCGAGCTTCCGCCGCAGGTCCCGGCGCCCCGGGGACAGCGTCTCCCCCACCAATTCGACCGTCCCGCCGTCCGCGGTCAGCACGCCGCAGGCGATCATCATGGTCGTCGATTTGCCGGCCCCGTTCGGCCCCAGCAGGCCGAACACCTCGCCGGGGGCGACCGCCAAACTGACGTCCGCGACGGCGACCAGATCGCCGAACGCCTTCCGCAGGTTCGTCACCCGCAGGGCGGCGGGGGGCGGCGCGGCCGTGGGGGGGACGGCGGTTCGCGCGGGCGGCAAACCGGTCAGCGGCGGGGCGGGGGCGAGCGACACCCGCGGAACGTACGGTCGTTCCCGCGACGCGGCGACCGAGTCGACGCATTGGGCCGGCGCCGCAGCCCGATCCGCCCCGCGCGGCGCCGTCAGAAGCCGCCGACGCGGACGGCGTGGGCGGCGAGCACGCCGAGCGCCGCGGCGAGGGAGACGCGGACGTTGTCGTTGATCTGGCTGCGGGCGCTCTCCCAGAGTCCCGCGGGGACCGCGCCGCAGGCGGCGATCGCCAGCGCCGTCGTCCACTCCGCGGGCGGGGTGACGGCCTCGGCGTTCAGCGATTCGCCCCGGTAGCACAGGGTCGCCGCAGCCGTGCCGCACAGCAGGAACGCCGCCAGGCCGACCCACGACTTCGCCCGGTTCCACGGCAGCGGAGCGTGCCACGACGTGCCGGAGCAGAGCTTGCCGAACAGCGTGGCGGAGCCGTCCCCGAACGCCAGCACCGCCAGGACCGCGAACCCGCACTCCGGCCGGTCCGGGAAGCAGAACAGCGTCAGGAGCACCCCGCCGGCGTAGCCGAATACGGAGGAGAACCGCCCGCGGTCGCCGTCGTCCTCCGCCCTTCGCACCGCCCGCCACCGGACCCATGCCAACCCCGCCAGCCCGACGATCGACGCCAGCAAAATGCCCCGCAGGATCGGCGAGAGCGGCACCCGATGCGGCACGAACCACAGCACGACCGGCAACAGCCCGGGCGCCATGTGCAACGCCCGCCGCCGCCGCTCCGCAGCCGTGAGGCGGCCCGGCGGCGAGGCGGCGCCGGCGCTTGGCTCAACCTCGTCCGGCCGATCGGACGGCAGCGGTCGGACGGCGTTCATCGCGGGCGGTAAGAGGGGAAAGCCGGGGGGCGATCAGGTGCGGGCCGCCCTGTCCTCCAGCGGCCCCGATCTTCCTTCCACGCACTGTCTTACACGCACTGTCCAGAAGCCGTTCGGATCGCGTCAAGAGGCGACCCGGCGGCGGTGGCTTGGGAGCGAACGGGCGACTTAGTCGAAGACCGGGGTGGGGCCATCAAACGGGTCGCCGACGGCGTCCGCGGGCACGGCGCCGGCGTTCATTGCGGCATCGGCGGCGTCGGCTTCGGCGCCGGCGTACCGCAGGCCGTTCGCCTCCGGAGCCGGGGCGCTGACGGCCACCTGGTACGGCAGGGGATCAATCGGTCGGCCGGTGCGTTCGCCGACGCGGATCGACTCCTTCACCGTCCCGTCCTGCCACGGCCCGACGCCCAGCAGGTAGGTGTTCGAATCGTTGCTGCGGGCCAGGCTCATCCCGCCCTGGCCGAGCGGCAAGCGGGTCTTCGTGTCGTAGACCATCACCCCGATCTTGGCGGTGGCGAGCTGCTTGTCCGTGTTCCAGAGCTTGATCTCCGGAATCTCGACCGGCGTGATGCCCGGCAGGGAGATGTTCGGCGTGCCGACGTAGCTCTGCTGGCGATCGGTGCCGACGCCGCCGCTGCGGATCTCCGCGACGAACTCCGCATCGTCCGCCTTCGCCGCCAGTCGTCCCCCGGCCGAGACCACCCGGTGCCGCAGGCTGCTGACCACATATCCCTTGTCCACGCAATCCAGATACTGCGGATCGACGAACACCGTTTTGCCGGCCAGCGGACGGAAGTCGATCTTGGCGATGCTGCGGTCGATCGCGTCGGAGATCAGCAATTGCTCCATCCCGGTCCGAGAGGTGTCGGACCGCTTGGTCGTCGCGCAGCCGAACAGCGTCGCGCAGAGCAGCGCGGCGGCCGCCGCGTTCGGGATCGGTCGACGCATGGAAGGAAACCCGGAAGCGGCATGGAAGCGAAACGCGAAGCGGCGGGTGTTAGTTCCCGCCGCCGCCGCCCGGCAAGAGGAACCGGGGTTGACCCCGTTCGCGCGCGAAGCCGGTAGGATTCGCCCCGCGTTCCGTCCGATTTCTCGCCTCCGTTCCCCGCCGCTTGCTCATGGGTCTGTTCACCACGCTGCTCGGCCACGCCGGCGAGGCCGACACCGAGGCCATCGAAACCGAGTTCGAGACGCTGCTCGCCCCCGGGGAGCAGGTCGAGAAGGCCTTCAAGCTGGTCCGCGATCTGATCGTGTTCACGGACCGGCGGATCGTGCTGGTGGACAAGCAGGGGGTGACCGGCAAAAAGCGGGAGTACCTCACGCTGCCGTACAAGCAGGTCACGATGTTCAGCGTGGAGACCGCCGGCCGGGCGGACTTCGACAGCGACGTGAAGGTGTGGGTCCGCGGGGCCACGGACCCGTTTGTCTGGAAGTTCCCCAAAGGCGGCGAAGACGACGTCGCCCGCCTGCTTGCCACGCATGTGCTGTAGCGTTGGGCTAAGATGGAGCCTCCCGTCCCCGGAGTCGCCCCGATGCCGCTGACCGTAACCGACGAACGACTCGCCCAGACCGGTCTGACGGCAGAGGAACTGCGGCTGGAGATCGCGGTCACGCTCCGCGATCAGAACCGCCTGACGTACCGGCAGGCGGCGGATTGGGCGGGGCTGTCGCCGGGCGAGATGATCGACCTGCTGCGGGAGCGGGGCGTCCCGTGGATTCACATCGGCGGCACCACCCAAGAAGAGGCGGAGGAATACATCCGCGGCGACGCGGTGCTGGGAACGCTGTGGGAAACGAAGCGTCGGGGGACGGCGCCGGCGAGAAATCCCGTCGAAGCGTCTTCCGTCGGGCTTCCGCCGTGATCGTCGTGAGCGACGCTTCGCCCCTCGTTGCGCTGCTGAACGCGGGTCGTATCAGTCTGCTCCAAGACCTGCATGGGCGTGTTCTGATCCCGACCGCAGTGCGGAACGAGGTGCTTCGACGCGGCCCGATCCAAGGCTTCCCGCCCGACTGGATCGTGGTCGCCGATCCCGCCGGTCCGCCCCCGCCGGAGGCTGCTTCGCTTGATCCAGGCGAGACCGCGGCCTTGACGCTCGCTCTTGAACTGGCGGCGGACCTCGTCGTAGTGGACGAACGACGCGGACGGCGGGTTGCGGCGGAGCTGGGACTCCCATACGTCGGGCTACTGGGCTTAGTCGCCCAGGCAAAGGCCGCCGGCGTCATCCCCTCGGCGAGGCCGGTGATCGATGAACTTATTGTCGCGGGCCTCCACGTCTCAGCGAAGTTACGTGCGGAGGTGCTGGAACTCGTGGACGAAGCCGACGAATAGGACGCCCCATGACACTCACCCTCCGCAATCCTCACAGCGTGCTCGCGGCGCTTCGGCTGCGGCCGGGGGCCGTGTCGAGCGTCTGCCCGCCGGCCGGGCGGCCGACGCCGGCGTGGGCGGCCGTGCTGGACGCCGCTCACGCTGCCGGCGTGCCGCTGATCGACGCCCCGGCCCCCTCGTCAGGCGGAAAGAGTTCAGCAGGGATGGGCGGCGGTCGCCGCCCCCGCCGGGGTTCTGCGGATCGCGACGCCCGCGGCGGCGGCGGTGAGGCGCAGGTCGCCGCCAAGCCGGCGGTGAGTCTTGGGTCGCTGTTCGCCGGGGCGGAGCGGAACGAACCCGGCTTGTGGCTCGCGTTGGATCGCATCCAGGACGTGCACAACCTCGGGGCGCTGTTCCGCAACGCCGCGTTCTTCGGGGTGCGGGGCGTGGTCGTGACGAAGGATCAGTCCGCCCCGCTGTCCGCGGCGGCCTACGACGTGTCCTGCGGCGGGGTCGAAGCGGTGCCGTTCGCCACCCCCACCAATCTCGCCGCGGCGCTCGCCAAGGCGAAGGACGGCGGGCTGTGGGTGCTGGGCACCAGCGAACACGCGGACGTACTGGGGGAGGGGGCGGACACGCCGTCCGGCTCCGCCTTCGACGTGGATCGGTCTCGCCCGTGGCTCGTCGTCGTCGGCGGCGAAGAGAAGGGCCTGCGGCGCCGCACGCTGGATCTGTGCGACGAGGTCTGCCGCCTTCCGCCGGGATCCGACCACCTTTCAGGCGGTGGGGGAGCGGTGACGAGCCTGAATGCCGCGGTCGCCTGCGGGGCGATCCTCGCGGCGCTGTCGCGGCCGTGACGTTCCCTGAAACGCGTTGACTCGTTTGCCCCATCACTGCCGGGCGTCACTCCTCCGGGCCGGCCTCGCGGAGTTTCAGCACCCGGACCGCCTCGCTGGCCACGCTCGCGTCGGCGTCGTCCGTGTGGCGTGCGAGTACGTCCAGCGATTCCGGCGTCTCCATTTGTGCCGCGGCCTGGACGACCGTGATCCGCACGGCGTAGGACCGGTCGTCGTGCATCGACAGGAGTAACGCCTCCGCCCGCGGGTGCGGGCTCCGCGCCAGCGCGATCGCGGCGTAATGCCGAACCCCCTCGGCCGACTGTCGGGCGACCTTGGGCGTCGTGCAGTGGGCGAGCACGTCCTCGCCCCGCGTGGCCATGCCGATTTTAAGACCTTCCAACGCCTCGTCCCCTTCAAATCGCGACAGGCGATCCAGCGCCTCGGCCCTCAAGCTAGATCGGTCGTTCTTGACCAGCTTGACGTACCACGGAATCACCCGCGGGTCGTCGATGAGAGACAGCCGCCGCACGGCGTCTGCGGACGCCCGGCCCTCATCCCGAACCGCTTGGGCCCCCCACTTTTCAATCAGCGGCCCCAGCGTGGCGGGATCGACCGGATCGGGCTCGGTGGGAATCCGCACGGGCGGCAGTTCAAGTCGGCCGTGCCAGCGGACGCCCCATTCATCGTTATCGTCCCGGTCCTCCGCGATCTCCAGCACGGCGTGGAGGTGGTAGGCCTTGCCGTCGTGCGGCAGCGCCCAGCCGTATTCCGGCCCCAGATCGACCAGCGCCGCCCGATCGGCGGGAATGCCGTGGCCGTTCGGCCCGATGCGAAAGCGGATGAAGCTGTCGTGCGGCAGGGTGAGGTCGGCCGAACCGAAGATCCTCCCGCTGAACGGGCCGAACATCGTCGGCACGTCGCCCCCGTCGGCGTCGGTTACGCGGAACGACATGCTGTCCAGGTCCACCTTCAGCAACAACGGATTGCCCATGTCGCCGAGGTTCTTCAACTCGAGGTATACCCAGACGATGCCGGTTCCGTTGTTCACCTCGGCATGACGCATCGACAGCCGGGCCTGCAGACCGTTCGACTCCGGCGACCAGTCGCGTTCGTCGTCGCCCGCCGCCGTTGTGCCAGCCCCGAGCGAGACGCCCATGACGACCGCCATGGAATAGAGGACGAGTCGCATCATTGCAGTGCTCATCATCAAAGGACCCATGGGGAACCCGAGGTGCGACGATCTGGTCCGCAGCATAGCGAGCGTTGCTCCGTCAAGGCATCGGGAAAGGGCGAGCGCCTGCGGGCGCTGGTCCCGCGGGTCGTGGCGGGCGTCTACGATCCATCCGTGCCGGCCGCCCCCGCCCCCGCCGCTTCCTCCTCCCTCGCCACGCGACGGGTCGAGCCGGAGGTGATGGACGACCCGTCCCTCGATCCCGCCGCGCATCGGGCGGCGTTGGCGGGGCTGCGTCGGCTCAACGCGATGAGCGGCACGACCGCATCGCTGGCCCGGGCGCTGGGGCCGATCCTCCAAGCCGTTCCCGCGGACCGCACGCCGCGGGTGTTGGATGTCGCCTGCGGGGGCGGGGACGGGGCCGTGGCGTTGGCCGCCCGGCTGACGAAGCGACTCGGCCGCCCCGTGCGGGTGGATGGGTGCGATCGGTCCCCGTTCGCCGTGGAAACGGCCCGCAGCGCCGCCCGGTCCTCCCCCCAAGCCGACGGCTCGCCGTCGGGAGACCGATCGCAGTTCTTCGAGGCCGACGCCCTCGCCGGCCCGCTCCCCGGGGCCGACGGAACGGGGGAGCCGCGCTACGACGCCGCCGTCAGCAGCCTGTTTCTCCATCATCTGACCGACGCGGACGCCCCCGCCGTGCTGCGGAACATGGCCGCGGCGGCGGATGCGGTGGTCGTCTCCGACCTCCGCCGCACCCGGTTGGGGCTGGCGATGGCGCACCTCGCCTGCCGGGCGCTCTCCCGCAGCCCGGTGGTGCACGCGGACGGCCCGCAAAGCGTGCGGGCGGCGTTCACCGTCGAGGAGTTCCGCCGCGTCGCCGACGCCGCCGGCCTCGCCGACGGCACGATTCGCCGCGTCTGGCCCCAACGGTTCCTGTTCCTCTGGGAGCGGGGCAGATGAGCGACGGCGTGACGGCTGACCCGGCATCGGTTGACGTACCGGGGCGGTGCGACGTGGCGGTGATCGGCGCCGGTCCGGCAGGGTCGGTGCTGGCTCGGGCGTTGGCCCTGCGGGGGCGGTCGGTGGTGTTGATCGAACGAGCGACGTTCCCCCGCCGCAAGGTCTGCGGGGCCTGCCTCAGCGGGCACGCGGTCCGCGAACTGGGCGGCGCCGGGCTGGGCGAACTGTTGCTCGCCCACGGGGCGATCCCGCAGGTCGGCTTCCGATTGGGTGTTGGCGGGCGGGTGCGACGGGCGGCCTTCGTGCAGACCGCGGGCGGGGTGGCGCTGTCCCGGGCTCGGTTCGATGCGTTGCTGACGAACGAAGCCGCCGCGGCGGGGGCTCGCGTGCTGTTCGGCACCAGCGCGACCGTCGGGCCGGATCGCACCGTGACCTTAACGGGGGCGACCGCCGGCGCCTTGCGGGCCGGGGCGATCGTGATGGCGTGCGGGCTGCCGGGGGCGGGGCGGGGGGCCGCATCGCTCGCCTCGAAGGTCCGTCCCGGCAGTCGCGTGGGCGCGGGGTGTGAGGTGGCGCCGGGGGCGTACGACGCCGCGTTCTTCACCCCCGGCACGATTCACATGGCCGTCGCGGCGGGCGGCTACGTGGGAGCGACGGTGACGGAGGGGGGCGAACTGAACCTCGCCGGGGCGTACGATCTGCCGTTCCTCAAGCAGCACGGCGGTCCGGGGGCGGCGTCGGCCGCGATCTTCCGGGCGGCGGGGTTCCCGGTGCCCCCGGCCATGGACGACGCGGCCTGGGCGGGTACGCCGCCGCTGACCCGCACCGCCGGCGACGTGGCGGCCGGCGGGGTGTTCCTGATTGGCGACGCCGCCGGCTACGTGGAGCCGTTCACCGGCGAGGGGATGGGCTGGGCGATCGCCTCCGCCCGCGCCGCCGCCGACCCGGTCGACGCCTTCTTGAACGGCGATCCGACCGCCGAGGAGCAGTGGCGCACCGCCTATCGCCGGCGGGTCGGACGACGGAAACGGTGGTGCCGAGCCGTCGCCGCGACGGCCCGCACGCCGCTGGCCGCCCGCGTCGCCGCGGCGGCGCTCAATCGGCTCCCGAGCCTCGCCGGCCCGCTGGTCCGGCACCTGGCGGGGTGAGGCGGTTCACTCCCCAATCGTCACCACCACTTTGCCGAAGTGGGAGCCGCTTTGCAGGTGTTTGTACGCTTCGATCGCCTCGCCGAAGGGGAACGTGCGGTCGACGACAGGGCGGATCCCGCTGACGGACAGGTGCCGGTTCAACGCCGCGAACATCTCCCGGCTGCCGACGTAGATCCCGTGGATCGACAGTCGTTCAAACACGCACGGCATGGGGTTCACGGCGCCGTCGAGGCCCGTCAGCACGCCGATCAGGCCGATGCGGCCGTTCAACGCACAGGCTCTCATGCTCTTCTCCAAGGTGCCGAGTCCGCCGACCTCCACCACGTGATCCACGCCGCGGCCGTCGGTCAGTTTTCGCACCGCTTTGTGCCAGTCGGGCGTGGTGCGGTAGTTGACCGTGCCGTCGGCACCCAGTTCGGTCGCCCGCTCCAGCTTGGCGTCGCTGGAGGAGGTGATGTACACCGTCGCCCCGGCCGCCTTCGCCAGTTGCAACGCGATCGTGCTCACCCCGCCGGTGCCCAGACAGAGTACGGTTTGGCCGGCGGTCAGATCCCCTTTGACGAACAGCGACTGCCACGCGGTAACCGCGGCGCACGGCAGGCACGCGGCTTCTTCAAACGACAGGTGTTGCGGGATCGGCAGCAGGGCGCGTTCGGGGAAGACGACCTGCTCCGCGAGCGCCCCGTCGATCCCGCCGCCGTGGGCGCTGCGCATCGCCGCTTCGTCCGGTTCCCCGGCGATCCAGTCGCGGAAGAACGTGTTCACCACGCGGTCGCCCACCGCGAACCGGGTGACGCCGTCGCCGATCGCCTCCACCACGCCCGCCCCGTCCGACAGCGGCACGCAGGGGAAGGAATCGTTGCGGGGATAGCCGCCGGCGACGACGATCGTGTCGCGGTAGTTCAGGCTCGCGGCCCGCATCGACACCCGCACCTCGCCGGGGCCGGGCGTCGGCTCAGGCCGTTCGACCCGCTCCAAGGCGTCGGGGCCGCCGTCGGAGGTGACAAGGTAGGCGTGCACGGGGCGAAGCGAGGTGGGGGAGAGGAGCGGGGAACCAGGGCCGGGCGAAGCCGAATCACCGGCGGGGAAAGCCGTCTCGGTCGAGCCTGTCGCGGCCGTACGGATCAAACCGACTGCCGCCGAACGGGTTGCGATCGAACAAGCTGGGGCCGGTTCCGAACCCGCCGCCGTACGGGTTCGGTCCGTAGGGGTTCTGGATCGCGGGACCGTACAGGCCGCCGGCCGGCTGACGATTGTCAAAACCGAATCCGGCCGGGCCGACGTCGCCGGGACCATATCGGGGCACGGGGCGAACGGTCACCACCGTGATCTGCCCAGTTCGGCGGTCCTGCACGAGCAACGCCGCCTCACCGCGCACGTCGAGTCGTCGGGCGAGTTCCACGCCCAACGGATAGACCCGCCGCCCGTTCGGCGCCGCGACCACGCCGACCTGAAAGCCACCGACCGTCAGCACGCGATCGCCCGGCTCCAGCCCGGCGAGATCCGCGGGGGTGCCGGGGACGACGCGGGTGACGAGCACCCCGGCGGCGGTGTCCGTGCCGCTCACGCCCAGCAGCACGGGGCTGGCGTTCGGATCGAACCCGGGCTGTCCGCCGAGCCCGGGGGCGATCCCCAGATCCGGCGTCAGACGCGGGTCGTACGCCGGCGCCGGCACGAGCGGCGCCAGCGGCTCCGCGGAGGGCGCCCGGTACTCGTAGCCGTTCGTCGCCCGCGGGTCGGACAGCCGCGGGTCGGTCGGCCGCGGGTCTGTCGACCGGGTGGCCGGTCCTGTCGAGGGACCGGCGGGATCGGGGGTGAAGCGGCGGGCGTCGATGCCGTCCTGCTGCACGCGGGCGTCGCCGGGGGCCTCCGGCGCGGCGAGATCGTCCGGCGCCGCCAGCCCCTCCGGCGGCGCCGGCAGCGTTTGAGCCCCCGCCGGGGCGACCGTCACGGTTGCGATCGCGGCCAGGAGGAACGCGGTAGAAACGAGACGCGGCCGGGGGGCGGGGCGGAACATGGGACCGGCGGGGCGTGCGGGGAACGACGGGGGACGCCATCATCCTACCCGCCCGCCCCCGCCGATCGGAGAGATCAGATGATCCGTCCGCCCCTCGTTCTGCTCGCCCTGTCCTGCGTCGCCCTGTCCTGCGTCGCCGACGGGGCAGGCGGGGACGAACCAGCCGGCGCCAGGCCGGACGGAACCGGAACGGACCGGCCGAACGTTCTGTTATTGATCGCCGACGACCTCGGCTGGGGCGAGGGCGGGTTCCAACGCGGACCGGGCACGCGAGCGGTCGCCGCGGGCGGGGCCGGGGCCGTGCCCACGCCGCACCTGGACGCCCTCGCCGCGGACGGCGTGCGGTTCACGCAGGGTTACGTGACGGCTTCCTACTGCTCGCCCAGTCGGGCCGGGCTGCTGACCGGCGTGTACCAAACCCGCTTCGGCCACGAGTTGAACCCCGTTGGTCCGCACAACGAACACCCGCTCGCCGGGCTGCCGATCGGGCGGAAAACGCTCGCGGATCACCTGCGAGCCCGCGGCTACGCGACCGGTCTGCTGGGCAAGTGGCACCTCGGCGGACACCCCACCGCCCACCCGATGCGGCGGGGCTTCGACCGGTTCTGGGGCTTTCTGCACGAGGGCCACACCTACGCCGATCCGTTCGCCGGCCCGCCGGTGGTGTCGTTCTTCCGTCGGAACACGCTCCCGGACGGTCGCACCGACGGCGTGTGGACGAACCCGGACGGATCGCTGTTCCTTCACACCGCCGGCCCGATCGACGAACCGCCGTATGACGCCAATAACCCGGTGCTCGCCGACGGCACGCCGGTCATGCCGGACGACTACTTCACCCACGCCCTGACCCGCGAAGCCGGCCGGTTCCTGGACGATGCGGCCGGTCAGCCGTGGTTCCTGTGCGTCAGCTACTCCGCGGTGCACTCGCCCATGCAGGCGCTGCCGGCGGATTACGAATCGTTCGCGGAGATCAAAGACCCGCAGCGGCGGGTGTTCGGGGGGATGCTCAAGGCGCTGGACGAGTCCGTCGGCGCGATCCGCGCCGACCTCGCGGAACGGGGGTTGGCGGAGAACACGCTGATCCTGTTCCTCTCCGACAACGGCGGCCCCACCGCGGAATTGACCAGCACGAACCTCCCCTTGCGCGGCGGCAAAGGGAGCTTGTACGAGGGCGGGATCCGCGTGCCGATGCTGGCGAGTTGGCCGAACGTGCTGCCGGCGGGGACGGACTTCGAGGAGCCGGTGACGAGCCTCGATTTCACCGCCACCGCTCTCGCCGCGTCGGGCGCCGTGGCGCCGCGGGATTGGGACGGCATCGACCTGCGACCGCGGATCAGCGGCCCGATGGCAGGCGAATGGGACGCCCGCACCTTCGACTGGCGGATGGGCTCGAAGGCCGCCCTGCGATCCGGCGACCTGAAGATCGTTCGCCCCGGCCGCGGCGCCGATTGGGAACTGTACGACCTCGCCGCGGACCGCGGGGAGAGCGACGATCTCGCCGCGACCCGCCCCGCGGACCTCGCCCGAATGCTCACCCTGTGGGCGGAGCGGGAAGCGGAGATGGTTCCGCCGCGCCTGTTCCGGGACTGAAGCTCCAAGCTCCAAGACCCAAGACCCAAGACCCAAGACCCGAGAAACGAAGAACCAAGACTTAGGGACCGCCCCCGAGCCTTGGTTCTTGATCCCTTGGTCATTGAGATTTCCGCGGAGCGGCTACTCCGCCTCGTAGGCGCCGCTGAACATCGTCAGGGCGAGGTGGGCCGGTTCGCCGGGGGCGGGGATGCCCACGAAGCCGATCCCGCCGAACAGGGCGTTCGAGACGTTCATCGACGGTTTGCCCTGCGACGGGGCGCCGACCCGGCAGCGGGCGCTGAACGGCTGGTCGATCAGCGACCGGCAGAACGACTCCACTTCCAAACAGGCCATCGGATCGACGGCGGCGGCGTCGTCCGATCCGCTGGGAGCAGCTTTCGCGGAGGTGACGACGCCGAACAGCAGTCCGTCGGCGGTCGCCCGGCAGTCGCCGGCAATCGTCAGGGAGCACCCGCTGTTCGGCACGGTGCAGGTCGCGGTGAAGGTCCCGTCCGCGGCGACGGCGACGGTCACGGACTGATCGTTCAGCGTTCGCGTCCAACGACCGACCGGCAAGCCGGGGGGCGCGGCGATCGGCGTGGCGTAAGCCGCCGGGGCGATCCGGACGCTGCGTCGGGCCGACACGTCTTCGACCGCGGCGGTCCGCCGCACGCCGTACAGGCCGGCGGGCTCATCAAAGATTCCTTGAGACACGGGGGCGGCGAGGGCGGCGGTCGCGGTCCAGGAGGGACGGTTCAGCGTCTCTTCCGGAGCGACGGGGGCGCGGGTCTCGCACGGGCTCATTTCCCACACCGCCCCGCCGCACACCGTCACCGGGCAGGGGCAAACGGTCGTGGGGCAGTTCGGAGCGCCGCACACCGGACTCGGGGCGAGGCAGACGGAAGCGCCGTCCGCGTCCGCCACTTCGACGGTGAAGTCGAGTCCGCAGGAGTTCGTCCCGCAGACGCCGGCGCCGCACACAGAGAGCGGGCAGGCGGTCGCGGCGCATGTCGTCAGCCGCTGGGGCGCCGGCGGCGGGGCGAGCGAAGTCGCGGAGCAGACGGCGACTGCCGTGGACGGGGCGGCGACGCCGCAGGTGGACGGGCAGCCGTTCGCCGGCGCCGGGGCACTGATCGCGGCGACGGCGTTGACCATCGCGGTCGCATCGCAGCAGCCGTTCGCCACGCAGCAGTCGGACGCGGGACCGGTGCAGGCCGTCGGGCAGCAGTCGTCGGTCGGGCAGCACGCGGAACCGGGGCAAACGGTCACGGCGGCGTTGACGACGGCATCGACAGCGGCATTGAATGCGGCGGCGAGGGGACAGCCGGCCACGGAGCAGCGGGCGGTCGCTTCGCACGACGCCGCCGGGCACGAAGCTGCCGGGTGCGAAGCCGTTGGGCAGGACGAGGCCGGCGGGGCGGGGTCGGCGGCGAACGCGGCGGTGGCCACGCCGACGGTGAGGGCGAAGGCGAGTTTCAGGGCGTGCATCGGGGGTCTCCTCCTTGAGACGAGAACGTGAGACGCGGGGCGGATGGGTCGCGGCCTCGGCCCCCGGTCCGAGCAGGCCGAACGGGCGGCCGCGACTCCGTCATCGCACACGATCCCCCGCGCGCGAACCCCGGATCGACAGGACATAAAAAAGCCGCCGCGCCCGGGGGCGCGGCGGCATTGAGCTGTCGCCGTCGTGAAGCCTTGCGGCGTCAGCGGATAATCAGGCTGAACCCGCGTCCGCCGAACCCGCGATTGAATCCACGATTGAAGCCGCCGTAGCCGAAGCCTCGGTTAAACCCGCCGCCGTAGCCGAAGCCGCGGCTCAAGCCCACGCTGCGGTAGCCGACGCTGCGATATCCCACGCCGTACACACGACCGCCGTACAGCCCGCTGCGGAACCCGGGGGAGTAGCCGAACCCGCGATTGAAGCCGCCGCCGTAGAAGCCACGATTGAAGCCGCCGCCGTAGTACCCGCGGTTGAAGCCGTAGGACGGGGCGAACCCGCCGCCGTAGGCGCCGTACCCGTACCCGCGGGCTTCAGCGGTGTCGGCGGAGCCGAGCCCGGCGATGCAGGCGACGACGGCGGCAGTCAGGAAGGATTTCATGGGAGTGACTCGAAGCGGGAAGGGCAGGCGGCAGACCGCCGGACAATCCATTACATCATGCAATAGCCGTGCCGATCGCCGTGGCAACGGGAAAACGGTCGCTCCGCCGGCCGATTGGTCGCCGGACGTTCACTGCTGAGTGACTTGGGGGACGCTGGGCGATCTGGAGCGCCGGCCGATCGACCAGTGGCGAGTGATTCAGCCGGTACAGTCAGGCGGAGAACGCCCGGCGGGCACAGCCGGCGGCGCCGACGACGCCGGCGTCGGCTCCCAAAGCCGCAAAGCTGACGTTCAGGTTCTCCGCGACCGTGGGGAACGCCCGTCGTTTCACCTCCCGGCGGATCACGTCGAGGAACAGCTCCCCGGTGACGGTGCCCGGCCCGCCGAACGTCATGGCGCCGGCCAGCAGCACGCAGTCTGGGTCGATCGTGTGCAGCACGGAGACCGTCCCCACCCCCAGCAGCCGGGCGGTCTCGGTGAGGATCTCCATGGCCAAGTCGTCGCCCGCGGCGGCGGCTTCGCAGACCAGCTTCGGCGTGAGCTTCGCCCCCTCCGCGATCTGCTCGTGCAGACAGGAGGTGCCCGGATCGGCGGCGAGGGCGTCCCGGGTGCGGGCGATCACGCCGCGGGCGCCGCAGTACGCCTCCAACGTGCCCCGCATCCCGGTGCCGGGATGTTCGCGGGCGTCGGGGCGGCAATCGACGATGATGTGCCCGCACTCGCTGCCGTGGCTGTGCTCCCCCTCGATGACGGCGTCCCGCAGGATGATCCCGCAGCCGATCCCCGTGCCCAGCGTCCACAGCACGAGGCTGTCCGCGTCGCGACCGGCGCCGGACCAGTACTCGCCGTAGGCGGCGGCGTTCGCGTCGTTTTGAAGCGTCGTCGGTTTGCCGAACCGGGCCTCCACCGCCTCCCGGATCGCCCAGTTCCGCCAACCGGGCAGGTTCGAGGGGCACAGCAGCGTGCCCAATTTCAAGTTCATCGGCCCCGGCGTGGCCAGCCCAACGGCCCCGACGTCCGCCAGAGAAACGCCCGCGTCCGCCAGCGCCGCGGTCGCGGCGGCTTCAATCCGGTCCAGCCCGGCGGCGGGGCCGAGTTCCTGCTCCGTCGGGACGGCTCCGTGCCCCCGCACGATCCCGCTCGCGTCGACCACCGCGGCTTTGACGTTCGTGCCGCCCACGTCGATCCCCAGCAGCGGCGGGCCGTCCGGCTTCGTCGAAATGGGAGTGGACATCGTGTCGGGCGGGGGAGTTGGGCGCAGCGGGCGCGCGGACTCTACCGGCCCGTCCCGATCGCATGAAGGGCGGCGTGGCTCCCGCGACGACCGGGCGAGCGGCGGGCTAGGATTCTTCATCCCCTCTGAACCTCCCTTCTCGAAGCGCGGGTCCCTGCCGAGCCCCGCCCGCCCGCCCGCATGTCGCTGTCGACCACCCTCGTGAAAGCCGCCACGGCGGCGACCCTCACCGCCGCGGGGACCGCCGTCGGCTACAAGCTGACCGCCCGCGCCCTGCGGGGCCGCTACAGCTTCGCCGGGAAGACCTGCGTGGTGACGGGCGGGTCCCGGGGGTTCGGGCTGGTGCTCGCCCGCAAGCTGGTGCGGGCCGGCGCCGCGGTGGCGATCTGCGCCCGTGACGCAGACCAAGTCCGCCGGGCCGCCGACGAACTGGCCCGGCGGGGGGAGCCGGGCCGGGTGGTCGGCGGGGTCTGCGACGTGACGGACCGGGAGCAGGTCCGCCGGTTCCTCGCCACGGTCACGGAGGCCCTGGGACCGATCGATCTGCTGGTGAACAACGCCGGGCTGATCTCCTTCGGGCCGCAGGCGAGTCTGACCCCGCAGGACTACGAGGACAGCCTCGCCACGCACTTCTGGGGGCCGTACTTCTTCGCCGAAGAGGTGCTCCCGGAGATGAAGCGACGCCGCAGCGGACGGATTCTGAACGTCGCCAGCATCGGCGGCCGCGTCCCGCTGGTGCACGGGAACGCCTACACCGTGGGCAAGCACGCGCTGGTCGGCTACAGCGAAGGGCTGCGGACCGAAGCGGTCAAGCACGGCGTGTACGTGACCACCGCCTGCCCCGGGCTGATGCGAACCGGCTCCCCGCGGCACGCATTGATCCGGGGGAAGCACGAGGTGGAGTACGCCGGCTTCAAGATTCTCGACAGCCTGCCGGGCCTGAGTTGCAGCGCGGAGTACGCCACCGACGCCGCGTTGGAGGCGGTGAAGGACGGCCGGGGCGAGGTGATCCCGCCGTGGCCCTTCGCGGCGATCGCGACGTTTCATGGAACTTTTCGGAACTTCAGCCTGGACCTGCTGGGGTTGCTCGGCCGGGCGATGCCGGACGCCCCCGGCCCGATCGGCAATCAAACCACCCCCGCGGTGAAGGGCTACGACGCGGAGACCCCGCTGAGTCGCAGCGCCCTGACCGCCCTGACCCAGCGAGCCGCGAAGCGGAACAACGAGGTGTAGAACAGCGCGGTGTAAGCGTCAGCCGCCCAGGGCGAACGCCCGCTCCGCGGCTTGGCGGCGACTGACGGCGTCGTTGCCGTTCCGGGCGTCAAACCGGGCGGCGAGGGCGTCCGCCGCTTCTTGGAACGAGACGGCGAGCCCCGACGGACGCATGGGAGCCGCGGGGTTCGGCACCGGAAAGTCGCTCGGCAATCGAAAGCGCCGCGGGCGATCGGAGGCGTCCGCGAGCCGTTCCAACGCCACGCCGGCGGCGGCGAGGTACTGGCGGCGGTCGTCGTCGGAGACCCCGCCCACCGGTCCGGCGGTCTGCTTCAACAGCTCGGGGACCTCCCGCACCTCTTGGATTCGGGTGAGATAAAGGAAGTGCCGGGCGGCGCAGAAGGTGAAGTGCGGGAACCGGTTCAGGGCGTTCAGGCCGAGCCGGTTCTGCTCCGCAGCGTCCTCCTGCCGACCCAGACGGAGCAGGGGGGCGAGCAGTTCGCTGTGGGTGCGTTCCGGCTCCTCCCCGCAGCTCAGACGGCCGTTCAGCAGCGGGGCGGCGCGCTCCACGGCGCCGGCGTCGTCGCCCAGCCGGACGGCGTGGGTCACGGCACGGCTGGCCTCGCACGCGTGGCAATCGCTGAGCGCATCTCGCGGCGCCGCCTCGAAGCGGGCGAAGGCGTCGCGGGCGGCCGCTTCGTCGCCCAGCATCCACAGCGTGTTCGCCCGGTAGTTCTCCGCCGGTCGGGGGCTGTATCCGTGGGTCGCGCAGCGATCGGCGAAATCGTCCAGCACGGTGAGGATGCGCTCCCGCGGGAACGCGGCGTAGTCGGCCAGCGAGTCCGCCATCCATTTGTATTGCCACAGCAAGCCGTGCCAGCTCACCCAGGGGGCGGCGGGATCGCGGTCCGCTTCGGCCAGCACCGCGGCGAAGGCGCCCATGGCTCGGTCGTACTGCTTGGCGCCCATGACGGCTTCCCGCACCAACGACAGCCGGGCCTGCATCCGGAACTCCACGTCGCACCCCGCGGCGTCCGCCTGCTTGACGACCTCCTCCCACAGCCCCACCGCCGCCGGCCCCGACGGGGCGTCGCGGGCTTCCAGGAACGCGAACAGGACCGCGGGCGGCAGATCTTCGGACATCGCGGCGGCGCGAACGGGGGAGGGGATCGGGTAGACGGGGGATAGGGACGCCTCGGTGCAAACGCTAGCCGCCGCCTTGTGCGAAGGCCCGGGCCGCGGCGCGGCGGCGGGTGAAGGCGTCGTTGCCGTTGCGCGCGTTAAACTTCGCTTCGAGCGCGTCCGCCGCCGCGGCGATCTCCGCGGCGAGCGTCGACGGCCGAACCGGCTCGCCCATGTCCGCCACGGGGAAGCCGTCCGGCAGCGGGTAGCGCTTGGGCCGGTCCGACGCGGCGGCGACCGCTTCCAAGAACACCGCCGCCGCCCCGAGGAACCGCCAGCGATCGCGGTCCGGCACGGCGGGGACGCTTCGCACGAATCGCTTGAACAGCGACGCCCCCGCGACCAGATCGCCGATGCGGGTGAGGTAGTCGAGGTGATCGGCGGCGCGATCCATGAACTGCGGGAACCGCTTCAGGGCGTTCAGGCCGATGCGATTCCGCTCCGCGGCGTCGGCGTCGCGGCCCAGCCGGACCAGCGGGGCGAGCAGTTCGCCGTGCGTGTTCTCCGGGACCTCCGCACAGGCCAGCCGGCCGTCGGCCAGCGGGGCGAATCGCTCCACCGCCCCCGCGTCGTCGCCGGTGTGCACCGCGAACTGCACCCCGCGGGAGGCTTCGCAGGCGTGGCAATCGCTGAGCGCGTCCCGCGGGGCGGCTTCAAACCGTCGCATCGCCTCGGCGGCGTCGTCCTCCTCGCCCAGCATCCATAGATTGTTCGAGCGGTAATTCTCCGCCGGCCGGGTCGAATAGCCGTGCGCCGCGGCCCGGGCGGCGAAGTCGTCCAGCACCGCGAGGATCTTCTCCCGCGGGATCGCGGCGTACTCCGCGAGCGAATCGCTCAGCCACTTGTACTTCCACAGCAGTTGGAACCAGTCGACCCACGGCGCCTGCGGATCGCGATCGGCTTCCGCCAGCAGGGTCGCCCAGGGGGCGAACGCCCGGTCGTACTGCTTGACCCCGTCGGAGGCCGCCGCTTCGACCAGCTCCTCCCGGAAGCCCATCCGCACCGCGATCGGCAGCTTGGCGGCGTCCGCCCGGGCGACGGCCGACTCCCACAACGCCACCTTCGCGGGACCGTCCGGGGCGAAGTACGCCGTCTCCGCGGCTTCGTAGACGTCGGCGGGCAGATCGTCGGGATCGGTCATCGCGGGGGGGGCTCGCCGAGGACTCGCGGGAGAATCGACTGGAAAATTAGCGACCGGCGACGAACGCCTGGGCGCCGCGGTGCAGACGGACGTGAAAGTCGTTGCCGTTCCGCCGATCGAACGCGACCGCGAGGGCTCCTCCTGAATCGCCTCATCCGGTTCGGCCTCGGGTCCGTCAGCCGCTGCGGGGGAATCGTCAGTCATGCGGGCGGGTCAGCGGGCGTTGGCAAACGCCCGGTGGCGGGCGTGGTGGCGGAGGTGAAAGTCGTTGCCGTTGCGCTCATCGAAGGCGCGGGCGAGGGCGACGGCCTCCGCGTCCATCGCCGCGGCGAGCGCCGCCGGGTTCGCCCGACCCGCCTCCCCCGCGAGCGGCGCCAGCGGGTCGGCGGCCGGGAATCGCAGGGCCGGCACGTCGATCGCCCCGGCTCCCCCCGCTCGGGCTCCCGCGTCGGCCAACGCCGTGAGCGCCGGGGCGGCGGCGGTGAAGAACTCCATCCGGTTGTCCGGGCTGATGCCCTCAAACAGCGTCACGCACCGGACCAGCAGCGCCCGCAAACGCTCCGCCGCCTCCGCAACGGCCAAGCCGGGGATCCCGCCGCGACGGACGACGCGGGCGAGGAACGACAGGCTCAACCCCGGCATCATCACCCAGAACGGGCCGGCCCCCAGCGATCCCAAAGCGACCCGCGACCGCAGCCCGGCCTCCGTCCACTCCTCCGACTCCGCCAGCGACCGCAGGATCAGCGCCTCCCGCGGGCCGCAGAACTCGAACCGCGTGCACCGCAACTCCGCATCAATTAGCCGGCGGACCAATCGCAGCACGGCCGGGTGATCGTCAGAGCACCAGGGCAGCATCATCTCCTGACGGAGCCGACAGTGTTCGCACTCCGCAAAGTGCCCGCCCCACGGGGACCGCATTCGCGTCAGCAACGCGGCGGCGGCGTCGAGGTCGCCGGTCGCGGCGGCGAGGCGGAACAGTCCGCCGGCGATCTCCGAATCGTGCCGGCCGGCGGCGGCGGAGCGGCGGGCGAAGTCCTCGCCCAATTCGTTCAACCGGCTCCGCGACACCTCCGGAAAGCAGGTCGCCCCGCCCAACAGCATCGGGAACGCGAGCAGCAATTGGTCCTCCAACAGGAACCGCCCGGGCTCCGCGTCCGCCGCGGCGAGCAGCCGGGGGAACGTGGCGAGGGCGACGTCGAAGCGGTTCGTCATCACCGCCGCGTCCAACAGCCCGAGCCGTGCGTGGAACGCCGCCTCGTCCGCCCGGTCGCCTTCCGCCCGCCGGGCGAGGTCCGCGAAGGCGTCCACCCGGCGACCGTCGTAAGGCCGCTCGGCCGCTGCCTCCAACGCGAGATTCAGCTCGTGGTTCATCGGGCCGTCTCCCCGATCGTCTCGGTCCCGCCGGAGCGGTCGGCCTCCTCCCAAAGCTGTCGCAGGCGTTCGCGACGCACGTCCGGCACGCGGTTCACGCCGCTGCCGGGACCGAAGACGAAGGCCCGGTTCCCGGCGGTCTCCACGGCGAGATATTCGTTCCCGTTGCGGGCGGCGAAGGCTTCGTCCAGCCGATCCGCCTCGGCCAGCAGCGGGGCGACGGCGTCGGCGGGGCGTCGCGGCGGCGGACTCTGCGACGACTCCTCCCCGGGCCGATGCAGGGGGAACGGATCATTGTGCCCCCCGCCGGCCAACGCCTCGCAGGCGAACCCGCACGCCTGATACGCCTGACCGCGGAAGCTCGGCCCCATGTCCGGGGCCGCTTTGAGCAGCCGGCGGATGCGGCTTCGCAAGCGGTCCACGTCTTCCGCACCCATTCGCTCCGGACTCCGGGCGAGCCGGCGGGCGGCGTACTCCGCCAGCAGGATGTCCCCGAACAACCAGGTCCCGCGGCGGGCGTCGGCCTCGGCGAAGTTCCGGTCCGCCTCCTCCTCCGCCCCCGCCCAGATCAACGGCCGCAGGGACCATTCGAGGAACGAGCTTCGCCACATCCACCCGCCCGGCACGTCGTTGGCGATCACCGGCCGCATCGCCGCGAGGGCGCGCTCCGGCTGGGCGGTGTAGATGCCGGCGAGCGCCTCGCCGTCCCAGGATCGGTCCAGCCCGGCCCGCCCCGGGCCTTCTTCATCGCCACGCACAGCGCCGGCACGGCTTCAAGGTCGCCCAGCGTGCCGCGGGCGTGCAGGCGGGTCTCGTACATATCCGCCTCGTCCCCGCCCAACGCCTCCACCCGGCGGGCGAAGTCGTCCAGCAGCGATTCGACCCGCGCCCGCGGGATGGACGGGTAGCGGGTCGTGTACCGCAGCACCTCCGCATAGGCGGTGAGGAGCCGGTCGGGCGGGGAACCGTCGTCGGCGGCGGCGTCCGGATCGGCGTCGAAGTCTGCCAGCAGGGCGGCGAAGGTCGGCAGCACGCGGTCGTCGCCCAGTTCCGTGCCGGCCGCGGCGATCAGCAGCGCCCACCGCGCCCGCCGCAGCCGACCGGCGTCGCCGGCGGCCCCGGAGTTCGCGGCCTCCGTGCGACGGGCGAGATCCGCCAGCGCCGCCACCTTCGCGGCCCCGGAGGGCATCACCTCCAGTTCGAACAGTTCGGCGTGAAAGGCGTCGGGCTCGCGCATGCGATCGGGTCGGGGGGCGAACCAGCGGCGATGCAGGACCGTGCGTTCCGGGGAGCGGCGCCCGGCGGACGGCGCCGCGAGTCACCAATGGTACGCGCGGCCGGCGACGAACGCGCGGACCTGCCGCAGCCGGCCCGACGCGACACCGTTCCCGTTCCGCCGGTCAAAGGCGACGGCCAGTCGGTCCGCCTCCGCATCGAGCGCCACGGCGAGGACCGGCAGATCGACCCGCCGACCCCGCCTTCCCCCCGACAGGTCCTCGGGCAGGTCCTCGGGAAGATGGAACCGCCCGATCCGCTCGCCGTTCTCGTGGAGCGTTCGGCCAGCCGACGCCGCGGCCGCGTACAGGTCCAGGCGGGCCATGCCGCAGGCGAACGGCGCCAACCGCAACGCGCGGCGGAGCAGCCGTGCGGCATCTTTCAAGACGGCCTGCGACGGCGACCCCGTGATGCAGTCACGGACCGTCAACTGCAGCCGCTCCGCAAGGGTCCCCGGCGGTTCGTACCCGCCGTCGCCGGTCGTCGACGGGGACGTGGCCCATTGCTCCGGCGTCGCCGTCGGCCACGCGACCCGGAGTAGACAGAACCCGAACCCGATCCAGAACGGGACGTGCCGGTCCGCTGCGGCGGAGCAGCGGGCCGCCAGCCGGCCGACCGCCGGGATGCGGTCGGGACGGCCGAGGCCGTCGAGCAGCGACTTTCTCATGGCATGCGCCTCCGTGAGGTCGAGCCCCCACCCTCGGAGACGTTGCTCGCAGTCTTGGAAGAGGTCGGCGAGCCGGGCGCGGCTGACGGCCGGATCGTGGGCCGCCGCGTGCAACAGGAACGGGTACAGCCATCCGAGCGACGCCGGGGAGACCGCCCCGCCGCGGTCCGGGTCGCCGTCGTGATCCGCGAGCAGCCAGGCGAACGCCGGTAGGACGCGGTCGGCCCGGGCCAGTACCGCGCTGTCGGCCGTCCGCAGCAAACCGAAGCGGGCGGCGGTCTGGTCGTCGCGATCGCCGCCGGCGTCGGCGGCGCGGACCGCGGCGGCCCAGCCGACAAACGTGGTCAAATCGTTCGGGGCCGCCTGCAAATGCTCGATCATCCGCCGGGCCGCTTGCGCGGCCGCGAGATCACCCACCGCCGACATCCGTGTGTTCGCCCACGCCGCGGCCGTCGACGGCGGCGGCGATCAGGCCGAGCAGGCTGTCGCCGAACAGTTCGAACTCCGCTTCGCCCAGCGGGTAGTGGCCGAGCATCAGGCTTTGGACGTACAGCAATTCCACCGCGGTGCGGACCGTGCCGCGGGCGACGGCGCCGCCGCGGTCATCCGGGGTGGCCGCGGTGGCGGCGAGGTTGCGGACCAGCGGGTGAGCCCAGTTCAGGCAGAGCCGCGGCCCGTCCACCTGCGGGCGGGCCCGCTTGATGTCCTCCAGCACGCCGCCCCACAGTTCGCCGGCCCCCTCCTGGCTGCGTTCGAGGTCCCGCAGGAAACTGGCCTCCTCCCCGATCGCGTACAGCGCCGGCAGGGTCTTCGGATCGAATCGTCGCACGTCCGGCGTGCAATTGAGCGGGGCGAGGGCGTCCGTGGCGACGTTCAGCAGCGCCGCGGCGGCGTCCCAGGCGTCGTCGTCCAGTTCGCTGAACTCCTCCGACAGGTCCGCCGCGGTCACCTTCTCGATCGTGACCGGCATCACCTCCGGGAGCTGTTGGAGCAGGTCCGGCTCGTCGGTGTGGCAGGCGTTGATCACGATCATGCCCTGGGCGGACGCGACCGGGGCCAGTTGGCGAAACTGATCCTCCGTCGCGGCGAAGCGGAGCTGGTCGTCGCACCGCGCCCGGATCTCTTCCAGCCGCAACCGGCCGGCGGTCGTCTCGAAGGGCAGCCAGTCCGCGGCGAGTTTGCAAAACTCCTCGTCCTCCACGGCCAGCCGAATCACCGCGCGGAAGTGGACCGCGATCAGCCGGTGCAGGCGGTCGCGGTCCTTCGCCGCCCAGCGGAGCAGCGTGCGACGCAGGCTCAGGCCGAGTTCGTCGCGGGCGGCGGCGAGGTCCGCGTCGTCCCGCAACTCCTCCCGGCTGGCGGTGGGGTGCAGGCCGTCCGCGTTCAGCACGCAGGTCACGAAGAACGCCCAGTCCGGCAGCAGACCGTCCGCCTTCTCCGAAAGCAACATCCGCTTCAGATAGACGCGATGATCGCCCGTCCGGCTGCGGACGGTCGATTCCGGCCGGACCAGCGCCACGCCCCGCACCTTGCCGGCCGCGGACGAGAGCGGGAAGGCGTCGAGGAACTTCTTGCCCAGCGCCTCCTCGGCCCACTCCAACAGCCCCTCGCGGTCGGCGGGGGAGTCGGTGGGGAATTGCTCCCACGGCGGATCGTCGTTCAGCGGCTCCTCCGCCGTGCCATCTTTGAAGGTGACCGGGAACGGCAGCAGCGAGCCGTAGCTGGCGGCCCGCTCCTTGACGGTCTCCGACTCGAAGTGTTCCAGCCGGTCCTCGCGGGCTCGCAGAAAGACCTGCGTGCCGGGCGCCAGATCGGCGTCCAGCGTCCGCACGGAGTAGGTGCCGTCGGCCCGGCCGCGCCACTCGACCGGCTTCGCATCGGAATCTACGCTGCGGGTGACGGCGACGATCTCCTCCGCGACCAGGAACCCCGCCAACAGCCCGATCCCAAAGCGGCCGATGAAGCTGTCCTCCTGAAGGTCGCCCCGCTTGGCGGACCGGCCGATCTTGGCGAGGAACTCGTGCACCTCCGGCTCGGTCAGGCCGACGCCGTTATCCCGCACGGACAGCGTCGGCGGGTGGCTCGTGCCGTCGGCGGTGGTGCGGGCGGGCAACACTTCGAGCGTCACCCGGCCGTCCGCCAGATCAAAACCCGGATCGCGGGCGGTGCGGGCGGTGAGGGCGTCGACGCCGTTCTGGAGCAGTTCCCGCACGACCACCCGCGGGCCGGAGTACAGGTGCTCGCTGAGCAGTTCGATCACCCCCCGCAGGTCGACTTGAAACCGGTGATCCGACGAGACCGGGGCGGGCGCGGGGTCGGCGGGCGCAGTCATGGAGTAGGGACGGCGATAGAAACGGGGCGGCGGGCGTCGGACCCGGGTAGGATAGCGGGCGTTCGCCCCCAGGGACGCCCGATCGTGCTCGTTTCCGCCCCGTTTGCCCTCCTCGTCGGCGCCGCCCTTGGCGCCGCGGTCCCGCCCGTTGAAGACGGGGGGGGCGGTCGGGAGGACCGGGGCGCCGCCGACGTGCGGACCGTCCTGCTGATCGCCGGGGCGGACGACGATCACCCCCGCGGCACGCCTGAGTACGAAGCGACCGTCAAGGCGTTGGCAGGGGATCTGGAACGCTCGAACGTCGGCGAACGGCTGCGGATCGAAACCGCCGTCGGCTGGCCGAAGGACCCCGCGACGCTGACGCGGGCGGACGTCATCGTGCTGCTCCCCATCGGCGGTGAATCCGGGAACTCCCCCGTCTCCCTCGCCGGCGCCCGCTGGAAGCAACTCGAAGCCGCCGCCGCCCGCGGCTGCGGCGTGGTGGCGCCGACCACGGCGCTGCACCTGCCGGAAGCCCTGCACGACGAGGCGCTGCGGGTGCTTGGCGGCCGTTTCGACTTCCGAGATTTCGCCCTCGGACATCGGAATAAGGGTACGCAAAAAGCTCCCGCCGTAACGCTCGCGACGCCGAAACACCCGACGCTGGCCGGCGTGGAGCCGTGGGCGCTTCACGGCGTCGGCCACTGGTCCGCCCGTCACGCCCGACCGGACGCCGGCTACACCTCGCTGCTCACCGTGCCGTCCGGCTTCGGAACCGCGGCGAAGCGGGCTCCGCAAACCGTGGCGTGGGCTCTGGAGCGAGCCGTGACTGACTGCGGACCGCTGCATCGGGCGATCGGCTTCACCACCGGGCCGCTGAAGAAAACGCTGTTCGACGCCGATGCCCGCCGGTTCCTGCTCAATGCGATCGTCTGGTCCGCGGGCGTGGAGATCCCGCTGGGCGGGGTACGGACGTTTGACGAACTGTGGACGCCCGTCAGCCGCGAGGGCGCCAAGCTCGGCTACGAGACGGAGCGGGAGCCGGACTGGTTCGACGACCGCGTTCGCGACACCGATCCCGGGCCGTTCTTTTTCAGCAGCGTGACGCTGCCGGACGGGGGGAAGGTGGTGAAGGGCGTGGCGATCACGCTGCCGCACGCCGACCCGGCGGAGCACGTGCTGATCGACACGCTCACCGGCGTCGCCCGGTGCGGCTGGGGCGGGCAGTTCCTCGCCCACAGCGATCGCCGATTCGGCCTGATCGAACTCCCGCAGGTCGGCGGAAAGTGCGTCTGGAGCCTGCCGGAGTCGGCCCGCTGGCGGGTCCGCGGGGCGGCCGGCGGGGCGGCCGGCGGGCAGCCGGCGGCGGTGCGGTACGAGGCGCTGGGCGTGGACGGGGCCAACGTCACGCTGCACTTCAGCATCGCGGACGTGCCGGTGCGGTTCGTCGCCGACGCCGACGGCGCCCGCTACACCGCCGGCCCCGCAGGCGCGACGCTGCTCCCCCCCGCCGGCGGGCCGGGGTTGGTCGTGATGCAGACGCCCCTCGCCGACGCCCCGGCCGATCCCGCCCCCCGCTGGGGCGCCCCGCTGGTCACCGCCGGCACGCTGGGCGAACCGATCGCCGAGGCCGCCGGGGCCTTCGCCGTGGACACCGTCGAACTGCCGTTCGACAACCCCCCGCACGCCCTGCTGTTCCTCTCCGGCATCGGCTTCGCCCCCGACGGCACCGCGTACGTCGCCGCGGCCCACGGGGACGTTTGGCAGGTGAAGGGTTTGGGCGGGGACCTGTCGCAAACGGAATGGCGGCGGTTCGCGACGGGCTTCTATCAGCCGCTCGGGCTGACGGTCCGCATACTGCCGGGGGGCGAGCCGGAGGTGTTCGCCCTCGGCCGCGACCGCATCACCCGGTTGATCGACGTGAACGGCGACGGCGAAGCCGATCGCTACGAGAGTTTCAACGCCGATCTCGACATCGCCGGTCAGCCGCACGCCTACGCGATGGGGCTGGAGACGGACGAGGCGGGGAACTTCTACTTTCTCAAGAGCGGCTCCGCGAGCACCAGGCAGGGCGGGTGCCTGGTGGAGGTCAGCGCCGACGGGTCGGAGATGAACGTCGTCGCCACGGGCTTCCGGCACCCCAACGGCCTCGGGCTCAGCCCGCCCGGCTCCCCGCACGCGGGGTTGGTGACCGCGGCGGACAACGAGGGCAACTGGGTGCCGGCGACGCCGCTGCATCTGATCGATCCGGCGCTCGCGGTTTCGGACGCCGCCGCGGCCAGCTACTACGCCGGCTTCGTCCCCACCGCCCACCGCGAATCCACGCTGGCGTTCGACCCGCCCGCCCTGTGGATGCCGCGGGCCGTGTGCACCAGCGCCGGCGGCCAGTGCTGGCTGCCGCGGAACGACCTGGTGGACGACTCGGAAGAAGGATGGGGCGACTTGGCCGGGGCGATGTTGCACCTCTCCTACGGCCGGTGCACGGCGAACCTGGTGCTGACCGAGGAACTGCATGTCTCCGGGGCGCCGCGGGCGCAGGGGGCGACGATGCCCCTGCCGGGCGTGCAGTTCGAGGCCGGCGTCTGCCGCGGGCGGTTCTTCCCGGGCACGGCGGACCTGTGGGTCTGCGGGCTGGACGGCTGGCAGACCGCGGCGGTGAAGGACGGCTGCCTGCAACGCCTCCGCCGCACCGACGCCCCCCTGCGACTGCCGACCGCCGTTAAAGCGCACCGCGACGGACTCGAACTGCGGTTCGCCACGGCCCTGTCCGAGACGGCCGCCGATCCGTCCGTGTGGCAGATCGAAGCCTGGACCTACCGCCGGGCCGCGGACTACGGCTCCCCCGAATTGCGTCCCTCCGATCCGACCGCCGAAGGCCACGACGTGTGGCCGGTGGAACGGGTGACGCTGTCGGAGGACCGCACCGCCGTGTTCCTCACCGTGCCGCGGCTCGAACCGGTGATGCAGTACTCCGTCCACGCGGACCTCACCGCCGCCCCCGCAGCAGACGCCCGCGCAGCAGACGCCGGGGGGGACGTGCTGGTGCCGGTGCGACTCTACGGCACGATCCACCACGCCGGCGATCGCTGGACCGGCTGGGCAGACGAGTCGGGGGAGGAGGGGTGATGCCGCCTTCCACGCGGCCGACTGACGTCACGATCAGGTCCGCCCCGGCGACCGTTGCCGGCGTGACGCCCGCGGCGGTCAGCGGCACAGAGGATGGGGAAGCGGCCGGTCTTGAGGACCGTGACGACCGGCTCGACGCCGTCCTCGCCGACCTGCTGGCGGACCCGTCTCCGGCCGCACGCACGGCGACGTACAGCAGACACCCGGATCTCGCCGGCGAACTGCGGGCGTTCTTCGCCGACCACGACCGGCTCCACGCCGCCGGTCCGCAGGGGGGCGGGGCAGATGGGCGAGGAGGAAGCGGAAGCGAGTCGTCCCCGCCGCGGCGGTTCGGAAACTATGAACTGATCGGCGAATTGGCCCGGGGCGGGATGGGCGTGGTGTGGGAAGCCCGGCAACTGTCCCCGCCGCGGCCCTGTGCGGTGAAGGTGTTGCGTGCCGATCCGGACGAGGCGACGCACGAGGATCTCGCCCGATTCCGCACCGAAGCCGCGGCGAGCGCGGCCCTGTGTCACCCGCATATCGTGCGGGTCTACGAGGCGGGGGTGGTGCCGCCGGAGGAGGGCGTGCCGGGCGGCGGGCGACCGCGGGCGTTCCTGTCGATGGAACTGGTCGCCGGGCCGAACCTCTCAGACTACGCCGCCGGCGCCCCGCTGCCCCCGCGAGAAGCCGCGGCGATATTGGCGGACGTGGCGGACGCCGTCAGTCACGCCCACGCCCGCGGCGTGCTGCACCGCGACCTCAAGCCGGCGAACGTGCTGCTGGACCTCGCGGCCGACCGGGCCGCGGGCGACTGCGGACCGCACGCCAGCGCCCCGGTGGCGAAGGTGGCGGACTTCGGCCTCGCCAAGCGATTCGGGCCGCTCACGGGGGGAGGGACCGGAGACGCCGGCGAGGCCGCGACGGTCGATTCCGGCCGGACCCGCACCGGGCAGATCGTCGGCACGCCCGGCTACATGGCGCCGGAGCAGGCCGTCGGCCACGACCCCTGCGGCGGGTCGGTGGGCGTCGCCGCGGACGTGTACGGGCTGGGGGCGATTCTGTATCACCTCCTCACCGGCCGGGCGCCGTTCGCGGACGACGGCGGCGGTCCGATGGGGGTGCTGCGGCGGGTGATCGACGCCGCCCCGCTGCCGCCCCGTTCCCTCAACCCGCGGGCCGCTCGGGAGTTGGAAGCGGTCGCGTTGAAGTGCCTGCGGAAGGATCCGCGATCGCGGTACGGCGGGGCCGCGGAGGTCGCCGCGGAGATGCGGCGGTTCCTCGCGGGGGAGCCGGTGCAGGCTGCCGGCGGGGGGGCGGGGGGGCTGGCGTACCGCGTCGCCGGGGCGTTGATCGCCAGCCGGCATGAGGAGCATTTCCGTTACTGGGGGAGCGCCCTGCTTTGGTTCGCCGCGGTGGTGGCGGCGGCTCACGCGGCGATCTTCTTTGCCCAGCGATCGAACATGGGGTTCCTCGCCGCTCATCTGGCGCCGGGCGGGGCGATGCTGCTGGGGCTCGCCGCGGTGCTGTGGCGGGCGCGACGCGAGGGGCACGGCGTGCTGCCGACCGACAGCGTCGAACGCCCGATCTGGGCCGTCTGGGCCGGCTACCTGATCGCCCGCGGGATGCTCACGCTGATCGCCTGGCGCCACGGCTGGGACGCGGGGGTGACCTACGGCGTGGCCGCTTTGATGGCCGGGGCGGCGTTCTACACCCTCGGCGGACACGCCTGGGGGATCTGCTATCTGATCGCCGCGGCGTTCTTCTCCGCCGCCCTGCCGCTGGCCGCCGCCGGGGTCTGGGCGGTGCCGGCGTTCGGAGCGATCTGGACCGCGGCGCTGGTCTGGTTGGGGCTCCGGTATCGACGGATCGACCGGACCCGCTCCGCCGGGGACACGTCGACGGACTGCGCTTGAACCCCGGCGAAGGGCGTTCGGCGATCGCCCGAACAATGCTTCGGGAGCGAAGCTGTCTTGACCGCTGCCGCGGGGATGTGCGACGCGCCCGCATGAGCGCCGCCCCCCCCGACCCGCCCGCCGCCGACGGACCCACCGCCTCGCCCACCGCCGACGGATCCACCGCCTCGCCGCCGCCGGCTCCTTCGTCGTTCGCCGACCCGCTGGTGCGGCTCGGCCGGCTGGTGGATCAACGGAACCTGCTGACGATCGGCGGATGGGGGCTGTTCGCGGCTTCCACGGTCTTCGCCGCGACGCTGACGGCCCCGGGCCCGGCGGCGCCCGCGGCGGTCGTGGAGCGCGACGAGGTTCGTCCGCCCGCGAAGCCTTCCCCGCCGCTGGCGGCTCGCCCGCCGGTGCGGGTCGCGGCGTTGCCGGGGGCCGCGCCGCTCCGCCGGTGGCCATCTCCGCCGGAGGGCTACCTACCGCCGCCGCCGGAGTCGCGCGACGCCTGCACCTCCTTCCCGACGGAGCTGAAAGATTTCTGCCTGGAGCCGCCCGAGACGGCGGACCCGCCGCGCCGGGAGTCGCGTCCGGAGTCGCTCCCTGGTTCGTCTGACGTGTGGCGGGACTTCCTCGCCGATCTGCCGCCGGCCGTCGCGGACGATCTCACCGCGATGCGGGAACAGTTCGGCTCCGTCGTGCCCTTCGCCCCGTCGGCGGCCACGCCGGCGCCGCTGCCGGCGCCGGTGAACGTGGCGCCGGCCCGGCCGGTCGTGAAGGCGGTCGCTCATCCGGAGTGGCGGGCGGCGCTCGCGGCGGCCCGGATGAACCTCGCGGGAGCGTTCACCCCCGGCTTTCAGCGGGTCGAACCGACCGGCGCCGCCGACGGGCTGCGGGTCGAGCCCACCCCGGGCCCGCTGAGGGACACCGGCCGCCCGTTGGACCTGGCATTGATCGGCAAGGGGTGGTTCGCGGCGGTGGGGGACGGCCCGACAATGCTCACCCGGGCAGGGTCGTTCCTGGTGCGTGACGGGCGCCTCGTGTTCGCTTTGGACCCGACGCGCCGCGTCCGCGGCTCCCACGGCGAACCGATCGCGGTCGCGGACGATCTCTTCAACCTGCGATTTGATGCGTGGGGCCAACTGCACGCCGACCATGCGGTGGAGGAGGACGTGGGCGTGATCGGAACCGTGGCGGTCGTCGCCCCGGCGGAGGCCGCGGCGGTGGAGCTTCTCGGCGGGGCTTGGTATCGCACCGCCGAACCGGTGTTCGTCCTGAAAGACGCCCCGACGGCCGGCGGGTTTCAGGAGGATTCAAACGTGGACGTGACCGCGGAGATCGCCGGGTTCGACCTCGCCCGGGCGGTGCTGGAACGCCTGTCGGCGGTCGACCCGGGGGAGGAGCCGGCGTGCCTGTTCGAGAAACCGGATTCCGCCCGCTGAACCGCCCTCCGCGCGCGATCCGCTCTGGACCGCGGGCGGCGCCGCGATTTACCACGCGGTCCCCATCGTTCTCCCTTCGCCCCGCACCCCGGACCCGGCCCGTGATCGCCCGCCGCTTCCCCCGCACGTCTTTCCGTCGACCGGCGGCCGTTCGTCGGCTCTCCGTGCGTCGGCTGGTCCTTCGTAGATCGGCCCTGCGACGGTTGGCCCTGACGGGGCTGTCGCTCGCGACGCTGCTATCCGCCGCGGCGCCCGCGGTCGGGGGGGTGGAGTGCGATCGCACCAAGCAGTACACGCTGAATAAGAACCACGGGCCGTATATGATTATGGTCGCCGCGATCCACCCGCTGCGGGGCGGCAACACGGAGGGCTTAACGCCCGCGGAGGCGGCCGATCAGGTGGTTTACGATCTCCGGTCGCAGGGCATTCCGGCGTACACCTACACGGTCGACACCGCCACGCAGACCCTCTCGACCCGCGGCCGCAACGGCGAGGAGAAGCGGATGGTGATGGCCACCGCGAAGGGCGGCGTGTGCGTGCTGGCCTGCAACTTCAAATCCGCCGACGACGACCGCACCACCCAGGCCCTGGAGATGATCAAGACGGAGGTGAAGTGCCGCACGCTGGAACCGGTGGCGGCCAACGGGGCCTACACCCGCACCGCCGGCGGGGGGTTCTTCCAGCGGACGCAGGGCCGCAATCGGTCGCCGTTGTCCCGGGCCTTCGTGACGGTCAATCCGCTGCTGGACGCCGCCCAGGTTCGCAAGCTGCGCAAGATCCACGACCCGCTGCTCGCCAAACTCAACGGCGGCGAGGAGTATTCGCTGCACCGCTGCCCGGGGCAGTACAGCGTGATGATCAAGGAGTTTCGCGGGCGGACGCTGACGCAGGTCAGCGGGACGAAGAGCGCCGACGTGGCCGACCGGGTGAGCGTCTCCGGCGACCTCAACGACGCCAAACGGCAGGCGTGGGAACTGTGTCAGATCCTGCGGAACCGGGAGAACCAGGAGGCGTACGTCTGGCACGACCGGCACCGCAGCGTGGTGACGATCGGCAGCTTTGGTTCCGCCAAGGACCCCGCCGCCGTTCGCACCGCCCGCCGGTGGGCCGCGAAGTTCAGCACCGACGGCAAGCTCACGCCGGAGACGATCAGCGTGCCGAAGATGAATCCCGCTCGGCCACCGACCAAAGCGGAAATCCGCAAGGCGAAGCGCTTCTGGATGCTGGAGGTCGCTCCCTACGCAATGCCCGTCCCGAACATGTGACGACCCGGCGGCCCGCGTCTCAGGGGATCGCCCCGGCCGCTGCGGCCGGGGCGTTTTCGATTGGCGCCCGTTCTTCAATCGCCCGTTCATCGGACAAGGCCGGCGCCGATCCGCGAGCGATCGTGCGGAACGGCACGCTGCGGACGACCGCCTTCACCAGCGTTCGGCTGCGGCCGCCGTTCGCCCGCACCTCGTTGGCGATGCGGTCAATCGTGCAGTCGTCTCCGTCCTCTAAACTGCGGCCCAGCGCATAGCCGAGCATTTTTGCGGTGAGGTGACGAACGACGCGATCTTCCTGTGCGAGCAGCACCTTGCGGAGCCCGCCGGGACCTTTGAACGTCTCGCCGGAGGGGAGGGTCGCGGAGGCGTCGATCTCGGCGCCGCCCTCCTCGGTTCGCCAGCGCCCCAGGATGTCGTAGTTATCGAGGGCGAACCCGACCGGGTCCATCAGATTATGACAGGCGGAGCAGGCGGGGTCGTCGCGATGCCGGGCGAGTTTCTCCCGCACCGTGCCCTTCGCATTGCGGCCGATTTTTAATTCCGGCACGTCGGCCGGGGGCGAGGGCACCTTCACGCCGACCAGCGTTTCCAGCACCCAGGCGCCCCGCAGCACCGGGCTGGTTCGCTGTGAATAACTGCTGGCCAGCAGGACGCCGCCCATCCCCAGGACCCCGCCGCGGCGGTCGCAGTCGTCGCCGGACAGCTTGAATCGCCGGAAGGTGGAGTCGACCTTCTCATTATGCATCCATTTGAAGCCGCGGTCCTTGCTGATCTCGGCGCGGAGCTTCTCCGGCGGTCGGGCGAGCTCGTAGTGCCAGGAGAGCCGATCGTTGAGGATCATGTAATCCGCGTCGATCACCTCCCGCAGCGGACGGTTCTCCCTCAGCAGATACAGGAACCAGGCCGTGGGTTGCGCGTGCAGATCGTCCAGCAGTTCGCCGCTGAAGATCGACCGGAACCGGTTGGCGTCCGGGGCGATGCGGGCGCCGACCTCGCGGGTTCCCAGCCACTGACCGGCAAAGTGTTCGGCGAAACTTTCCGCCTTCGGATCGGTCAGCATCCGATCGACCTGTGCGTCCAGCACGGCGGGGTCGGACAGCGTGCCGGCGTCCGCGAGGGCGAACAATTCGTCGTCCGGCATCGACGCCCACAGGAAGTAGCTCAACCGGGCGGCGAGGGCATGGTCGTCCACCGGCCGGGCGGCGCCGTCTGACACTGTCTCGCCCGCCCCCACCCTGTCCGCGGCGTCGCGCTGCGGCGGCTCGGTGCGAAACAGAAACCGGGGGGAGAGCAGCACGCCGCGGGCGGCGAGCTTCACCGCTTCCTCCCACGGATCGCCGCGGCGCTGGGCGCGGTCGTACAGCGTCATCAGACCGTCGATCTCCGCCGCGGACGCCGGCCGCCGGAACCCCCGCCGCGCCAGCCGGGCGATCGCCTCCCGGGCTCCGGCCCGCGGGTCCTCCGGGCGGGCGTTTGGATTCAGGTCCAGCAGTTTGCGATGGGCCGCGGCCGTGCGGAGGGGCGGGGCGTCCGGGCGGTCGTCCCAGACGTCCAGCCCGGTGATTTGCAGCGGGACATCGCCCGGGTTCTGCACGACCAACAGGTGCTCGCCGCGTTCGAGCCGGACCGTCGTTCGGGCACGGGGCGGCACCCCGCCGGCCCGGTCGACGGTTAATCGGCCCGCGGGAACGCCGTCCACGCGGAACAGCGCCGGCCCGGCGGCGCCTTCGCTGAACTTGACGTTCACGTTAACGTTCGCGGCGACGTACACGGTCAGCGGCAAGGCGACTTTGCCGCCGGGCGGCAGCGCCCGCGGCCCGGGGCCGGCCTCGATCGGGAGCAGCGCCGAGGGGGCGAAGCCCGTCTTGATCCGCGGCGTCCAGATCGCCGCGTCCAGCACCTCGGTAGTCGCGGCGAGGTAACGTTCCAGCAGGATCGGGGAGGAGAACAGCGTCTCGCCGTTGTTGTCGAACCCTTCGCCGCCGGCCCCGTCGGCGGGGAAGTCCCGGGCCGGCTTGAGGTCCACGAACAGCAGATCGCGGAGCGTGTTGTCGTACTCCTGCCGGTTCAACCGGCGGGCGATCACCGGTCCGGCGTGCGGCCCGCGGTCGCAGGCGGTGCTTTGGAGGAAGCCGTCGATCCAGTCGGCAATCTCTCGGCGGTCATGCTCGCTGGGTTGGAGGTCCGAGTCCGCCGGCGGCATCGTGCGATTGCGGAGTTGCTCGACGACGCTCTTCCACAGGCCACGGTCGTCGTTGATGCCGGCGTCCGTCCCGGCGGAGAGGAAGCTGACATGGTTCGCGTCGTCGCCGGGGTCGTGGCAGTCGCCGCAGTACTCGGCCAGCTTCGGCCGGACGCGGTCCGCGTAGTGCGTCGCGGACTCCGGCGCCGGAGCGCCGTCTCCCGGCGCCGCGAACGCCGTGGCGCTCGATGCCGTGCCGATCGACAGCGCCGCCGGAACGAGCCAGCACGTCGCAGCTCGGAACGCCGCAGCCCGGAACGTCGCAGCCCGGAAAGTCGCGGGGAAGAGCGAGGCGAATCGCACGGCGGGGGAACTCCGGAGCGGACGGGGCGGCGTCGCGGCAGAACGACACGCGGGGGGCTTAGTTTATGCACGCCGCGGGGACCGCTCCACCGGCGCCCCGGGCGTGACGCATCACGCGGTGCACGTCACAGCCGGACCGGCCCGCCGGAGGGCGACCGCAACGCCCCCCGCAGCCGTTCCGCAGACGCCGTTCGCAACAGGCGGGCGTAGATGCGGGCGGCTTCCTCGTGCTTGCCCTGCTGTTGGAGGCTGTCCGCCAGCCAGATCAACAACTCCCGCGGCGTGTCCTCCTTGTCGGTAAGAACCCGCAGCAGGGCGACGACCCGATCCGCCCGTCCGTCGCGGTGAGCCGCGGCGACCAGCGCCGTGAGGAACCGATCGTCCGCCGCCCGCTCCGTCCGGCGGGCGTAGAGGGCGTCTACCAGCGGCCCGGCGGCGTCCGGCAGGTTCTTCGTCCCGCCGGCGGCTTCGAGGTAGGGCGTCCAGAGTTCCGTGCGGGAGAAGTCGATCGCCAGCAGACGGCGGAACGCCGCTTCGGCGCCGGCCGCGTCGCCGCTCCACAGTCGGTTGTACGCCGCCTGCGTCGCCGCCGGACGGCCCGCCGCCCGGTCGGCGGCCGGGTCCAAATCGACCACCCGGCCGTACAGCCGAGCGGCGTCCGCGAACCGGCCCAGCCCGGCGGAGACGTCCGCCAGCAGCTTCGTCGCTTCACGATCGGCGGGGAACTCGTCGACCACCCCCGTCAGCACGTCCGCGGCGGCGTTCAACTCGTCCGCGGCGGCCCACAGCCCGCCCAACTGTACCGCTTCATCCCGCGACAGCGGCGGCGTCGTGCCGGGCCGGACCCGCGGTTGGGCGCTCATCGGGGCGAACGGATCCGCCTGGCGACGACCGGTTCCGGCGGCGAGCAACGCGGCGGCTTCGGCCGGCCGGCCGAGATTCGCCAGCACGCCGGCCCGCTCCGCCCGGACCGTCCACGGCTCCGTCCCCTCGGCGATCGCCGCGGCGTATCGGTCGGCGGCGCTGCGGAGTCGATCCGCCCGCACGTCGGCCCGGGCCGACGCCAGATGCAGCGCCCGGCGATCGGCCGCGTCCGGCAGCGTGGCCGGGTCGTCGGCGAAGTCCACCGCGAGCGTGTGCAGGGCGGCGGCGGCCTCGGCGTCACGGCCCAGGTCCGCCAGCACCTCGGCCCGGCGGAGGCGTTCGACGGGACCGTTTGCCGGCAGGGCGGCGTACTCTTCCCGAAGATCACGCAGCAGGGCCGGCCAGTCGTCTCCGGAGCGATCGCCGAAGGACCGGTCGCGCCGATGATCGGGTTCCGAGCGGCGGGCGTTCGCTTGGGCGGCGGCCCCGATCAGGCGGAGCAGGAACGGGCCGTCCGTGGCCCGGGCCGCCCGACGGGCGACGATCGCCCGCAGGACGCGACGCCGCGACTCCATCTCGCCCGGCGGGGCGGGGACGGCGTCGGCGGCTTCAAGGTACGGCGTCCACAGGTCGGGCCGGTTCCCGTCCGCGGCCAGCAGCGTGCGGAACGTGCGTTCCGCCCCCGCCGCGTCGGCGCCCCAGAACCGGTTCAGCCCGGCCCGGGTCGCCGCCGCGTCGCCGTCCGCCGCATCGGCGGCCGGGTCCAGCGAGACGACCGTCTCGTACAGCCGAGCCGCTTCGAGAAAGCGGCCGCGGCCGGCGGTGACGTCCGCCAGCAGACGGGTCGCCATGATGTCGCCCGGGTGGTCGGCGACGACCGCGGACAGCACGCCGGCGGCGGCGTCCAGTTGATCGTCCGCGGCCCACAGTCCGCCCAACTGCACCGCTTCGTCCCGCGTCAGCGGCGGGACCGCGGCCTGTTCGGTCGGTTCGAAGCCGGTGTCCGGTCCGTTGTTGGCTGAACGATCTAGATCGGCCAAGTGCACGGACGAATCGTAAATCGTACCGGCCGCCAACAGGGCGGCGCCGTCGCCGGGACGGCCCAGCGTCTCCTCCACGCCCGCTCGCTCCGCCCGGACGGCGGCCGGGTCGGCGCCCTCCGCGACGGCCGAACTGAAGTGTTCCGCAGCGGCGGTCCAGTGCTTCGCCCGCACTTCGGAGCGGGCCGCGGCGAGATGGAACCCGCGGCGGTCGGCGGCGTCCGGCAGGGCGAACGGGTCTGCCGCCAGTTCCTTCGCCAATTCCACGAGCACCGCGCCCGCTTCGTCCTCGCGGCCCAGATCGGCCAGCGCCTCCGCCCGCCGCAGACGGCCCGCGGGGGTGACGCCGGGCAGGGCGACGAAGTCGGTCCGCAGGTCGTGCAGCGCCGTCCGCCAGTCCTCCTGTGCGGCGGCGGAGCGGGCGCCCGCGGAGGCCCGGCGGGCGGCGCCGATCATTTGCAGCAGGAACGGCCCGTCCCCCGGTCGAGACGCCCGGTGCTCCACGATGGCCCGCACCAAACGATCCCGGGCCGGGGCGCTCGCCGCGACCGACCGCAACGCGGCGGCCTCCGCGGCGTCGCCGGCCTCGGCTTCGTCCCCGCTGGGCAGGGCGTCCAACATCGACAGGTACGCCGGCCACAGGGCCGGGTGATCCGGCTCCGCTTCCAGCAACGCCCGCAACGCCTCCTCCGCGGCGACCGGTTCCCCCTCGGCCAGCAGACTTCGCGCCAGACCGAGGCGGGCGTCCGGATCGTCCGGGTGCTCCGCGAGGAACATGCGAAACGCCTCCGTCGCCCCCGCTTCGCCGGAGTCCAGCGCCACGCGGGCCAGCCCGAGCCCGGCGGCGGAATCCCCCGGATCCTCGGCGAGCAACGACCGGTACGTCTCCGCGGCCCCGACCGCGTCGCCGGAGACCAACTGCATCGGCGCGAGCAGGTGCCGGTCGGCTTTCGACATCTCGCCCGGTTCGCGTTCGCCCAAGGCGGTCAGCACCCGCACGGCCTTCTCCGGTCGGCCCGCCTGCGCCAGCAGACCGGCCCATTCGCTGCGGACCGGCTCCACCGGACCGCCCCAGACGACGTATTTTTCGAACCGGTCCGCGGCGTCGCCCCACTGCCGCAGGTGAGCGGCGTTGCGGCCGGCGGCGACGGCCAACTCCCGGCGGGTCCGTTCTTCCTCGAACTCCTCCGGGACCGTCAGCAGATCGGCGAAGACGCCGTCCGCCTCGGCGTACCGGCCGAGGTTCATCAGGCTCTCCGCCCGGCGAAACCGGCCGACCGGCGTCTTGGGGGAATGCGCCACCAGCAATTCGTTCAGGCCGGCGACGGACGCCGCGTCCTCGACGGCGGTGAAGGCGTTACGCAACCGCAGCACGCGGGGCTCGTCGAAGGTCTCCTCCCCCTGCATGTCGGCCAGCAATTCGTTCAGGCGGACCAACTCCGCGGGGCCGGCCTCGCCGGTCGCGGCGACGGAGGTCATCAGGTAGTCGTCGCGGTGGGTCAACAGGCCGACCGACAGCAGCACGCCGGCCGCCAGCGTCGCCACGCCGCCCGCCGCGGCCACCGGCCGCAGCACCGGGGCCACCTGCTTTTCGGGGGAGAGCCGCACCGCCCGCCGAATCCCCGGCTTGCCGGAGCGATGCACGATCCCCCCGATCACGCCGCGACCCTCGTCGGCGTACTTGCGGAACGCGATGCGGTGGGCGTGCAGCGTGCGTCCGCCCACCCGCACCGGCCGCACGTCCGTGACGGCGCACCAGGCGCTCGCGGAGCCGCCCGGGGTCTCCAGACTGACCTCCGCCAACTCGCCGGGCAGATGCGGGGCGGGCAGCAGCACAGCGAAAGAGTCCGGGCCGAGCGTTTCGGTGACCGTGGACTCCGCGGAAGAGTCAGACAGGAGTTCGTCAGCGTCGTCGAGAGCGCACAACTCCCCGTCGCGGCGTTCCGTCATGTCCCGCAGGAACCGCAACGCGGCCGGCAGGTTGACCACGGCTTCCCCGTCGGCGGGCGACACGCAGGGTTCGCCGCCCAGCCCGGAGCCGGTGTGGAACCGCTCGTACTGCCGACTCACGCCGTACTTCGCCCCGAGATCCCACGCGGCGTCAAGGTCCGCGTCGGTCAGCGTGGCGGCGTCGAACTCCATGCCGTAGCGATAGGCGCGCGACAGCCCCTTCGTGCTCTTCTCGTCCGCGATGCGGGTGACGTTGCGGATCGTCCCCGTGCCGGACAGCGTCCGCCCGGCGGCGGTGACGGTCACGGTCACCTGGGATCCGGTCTCCGCAGCGCCGGGCTTGCCGGTTTGCGGGTCGACCTGATGGGAGGGGAGGGCCTCGAAGGCCAAAAAGCCCACGCCCAGTTCGTTCAGGTCGAAGGTTACGCCGGAGCCGGTGCGGGCCGTTCCGTCCGGCAGGTCGACTTGCCAACGCAGGTGCGCGGCGACCGGGTGACGCCAGCTAAACCGGCGGTCGGTCTTCTTTAATCCGCGGCGGATAATCTCCAGGGCGAACAGCGATTGCACGAGGATCAACGCGGATCCGATGGCGAATCCGGTCACGTCGCCGCTCACGCCGCAAATGATCTTTCCCCCGGCCCAGGCCACCGCGGCGGCGCCGGCGGCGATGAGGACCAGTTGGGGACGGAGTTGCCGCAGGGCGCTGCCGCCCTGACCGCCCCGCTTGTTGGTGACGACGAACTTCGCCGCGGCCCGCCCGAAGGTGGCCCGCCAGCAGCTGAGCACCTGCGTCCAGAAGCAGGCCATCGCGGTCATCTCGACGGCGATCAATCGGCCGTAGCCGCCGCTCGCCGCTTTCACGCCGGTCCAGACCGCCGCCAGGTAGCAGCCGGTGACGACCGCGAGATCCAGGCTCATCTCCGCCACCGGGGCCACGCCGGTCGCGAGCATCAGGATCGGGGCGGAATACAGGATCAGCTTCTGAACCCCGCCGGTCCAGCAGAGCATCGACCCGAGATAGCAGGCCCGCTGCGCGAGCGTCAGCCCGGGCATCGTCAACGGGTTATCGAAGAAGATGACCCCGAGGTTCCCCTCCCCCCACCGCAACCGCTGCGAATGGAAGGTGCCGATGTCCGGGGCGGCCTGGCCGGAAATCAGCCGTTCGTTCACGAACAGGCTTTTCCAGCCCTTGCTGTGCAGGCGGAGGCCGGTGTGCAGATCCTCCGTGATGCTCTCGGTCGCGATCAGGCCCACCGTTTCCAGCGCCTTGCGTCGGAAGATGGCCGCGGAGCCGCAAAAACTCACCGCGTTCCACCGGTTCTTGCCGGGCTGCGTGCAGTTGTAAAAGAGCTGGCCCTCTTCCCAATACACGCCGCGGTCGTAGTTCAGCACGCCCTGGAAGCTGTCGTAGTTGTAAAACGCGTGCGGCGTTTGCACGAACGCGAGCTTCTCGTCGCCGAAATAACCGAGGGTGCGGTCGATAAAGTTCGCCTCGGCGACGTGGTCGGCGTCGAGGATGATGACGAACTCGCCGTCCGTCAGGTCCATCGCATGATTGATATTGCCGGCCTTGGCGTGCAGGTTGCTGTCCCGGCGGATGTAGTCCGCCCCCAATTCTTTGCACAACTGACGAACCTCCGGCCGGTCGCCGTCGTCCAGCACATAGGTGCGGTGCGGGTAGCGAACCGCCAGCGCCGCGGTGATGGTCCCCCGCAACAGGTCCGGGTCTTCGTTGTAGGTCGGGATAAAGATGTCGACCTTCCGCCCGGGCAGCGGGTCGATCGGGTCCGGATCGTGCAGGTCCCAAATCTGGAAGAAGTAGAGGAACATCAACCCGCAGCCGTACGACTCCGCGGCGTATAACGTCAGGCTGAACCCGGTCGCGAACCAGCCGTCGAAGGAGAGCGTGAACGCCGCCCGATAGGTCATGTATACGATCGACGCGACGACCGCCAGAACCATCGCCAGGCGGCGCCCGAACTGGGACGGACGGCGGCGCCGGTCGTGGGAGACGCCGGGCGGCAGGGCGGGGGTCTGGGGTTTCGGCATCGTGTCGTGGAAGAGGGAGGCGTGCGGCGGTCGGGAACGGCGGGGCGGCGGTCAGCCCGCGAGCGCCGTTCGCAGCACCGGTCCGGCGACGCCGCCGGTCGGATGAACGTTCAGGGCGTAATCGCCCCACCATTCCCCCGCCGCCCACAGGCAGCCGGGGGTCTCCGCAGCAGTTAGCTCCGAGAGCAAAGAGCCCCACACCGCCAGCCAACCGGCGTCCGCCGGCGGAACCCCGCACTCGCCGAGAAAGCCCCGCGAGCCGGTGCGGTCGCACCAATTGAGGAACGGCGCCAGCCGCCGCTTCGCCCGGTCCGCGATCCCGCGATCGGCGGCGGCCTCCGCCTGATACGAACTTGAATATTTCCCCGCCGCGTCGGCGTCCAGATAACAGTGGGCTTCATAAATCACGCCGGGCCCGTCGATCCACGGCTCCGGCCCGTTTGCGGCGGACCACCGTTCGCTGCTGGACCAACTCGCTCCGGCGACGAACACCGCGGCGCCGGGATCCGCGGCGCGGACCGCGTCGGCGGCCAATCGGCTTACCGCTCGCCAGTCGCAGCGGGCGCCGTGGGTGAACTCCCGGCCGTGCGGGGCGAGATCGTGCGGCTCGTTCATCAGCCCCCACCCGGCGACCGCGGGGTGTCCGGCCAAGGCCCCGGCCAAGCGGGTCCAGAAATTCGCGAATCGCTCCCGGGACGCCGGCGCCGTCCGGCGGCCGTTCGCGTCGCGGACGATCTCGTCGATCAGCACCCGACGCACGCCGGTCGGCGTTGCCAGGGCGAAGCGGGCGTAGTTGTGCAGGTCGACGATCGCCGCCAAACCCGCGGCGTGCAGCCGGTCGAGGGCTGTCCGCAGGCGGGCCAGTTCGGCCGGGTTCAGCGAATCGCCGGGATCCGGTTGCAGCCGTTCCCAACGGACCGGCAAACGGACGAAGGGCACGCCGGCGGTCGCGACGTCCCCAATTGCCGCGGGGGACGGATAGGTGTAGTCGCGGCCCGGCTCGCCAGGGTTAGTGTGGGAGAAGGTCGGCGATTCCACGCCGAACTCCGCCCCCGCCAGATTCACCCCGACGCCCGCCACCGTGGCCCGGGACGGCGTCGGCATCGGCTTGAGATTGGCCGGCGGGTCCGGCAGCGACGCGACGGCAGGGCCGGGCGCGGCGGCGGAGCGTCCCGGACCTGCCGCCGGGCTGATCAGCCGACTGACGGGGCGGGCCGAGGCCAGCAGGACCGGCCACAGGGACAAGCCGGCGGCCAGCAGGTCGCGGCGGGGCAGGGCGGGGGCGGGGGAAGAAGACATCCCCGGACACTGCGTCACAACGGCGGACCGGGCGGGATCCGACGGATCGGGCTGCAACTTTTCCCCAACTTCCCTGATCGCCGGCCGGTGGGATCGGAATCCCGCACCTCGGACTTCAGTTCAGTGGCCCCGGGGCGGTCACGTGCTCACCGGCAGGCGGTCGGCCGCACGTTCGCCCGCTGATAGGCGTCCCGGCCGGCCTCGCGGCGGGCGGCGGCGGCGGCGAATCCGCCCGGCCGTTCGTCCGCCGTGGAGCCCGTCACGAGCCAACGGACGGCGCCTTCCAGCAGGCGACCGAACGGGCGGGGGGCGGGGGCGTGCTTCGTCATACACCGGCGAGGTTGCTCGCCGCGTGCCAATCCGTCGACTCTTCGGCCTAAACTCTTTGACGGCAGCGGGATCGAACGTCTGCAACTGCCCGGGCGTTCCTCGGGGACGTTGCCGGAAGCCCACGTCGTTCCCCGGACGTTGCCGCAGGGCGACAGGACCCGGACCGGCCCGCCGGAACCTCCTCTGCAATCAGTCGAGGTCCAGGTCTCGGACAGCGTGCACGAGGTCCACCACGCCGTCGCAATCCATCTTCTGCAAGATCCGGCCGCGATGCACGTCGGCGGTCTTCGGGCTGATACCAAGATCCGCCGCGATCCGTTTCACCGGCTGTCCGGCGACCAGTAGCGGCATCACCTCGCGTTCGCGGGGCGTCAGCTTCTCATAGAGGCGCCGGATCTCGCGGTTCGCGATCGCATCCGCCCGCCGTTGATCGTCCAGGGCCAGGCAATGGGCGACCCGGTCGCACAGCGCATCCGGTTGGATCGGTTTGACGAGGAAATCGACCGCTCCGCCGCGAACCGCCTGCACGACCGCGGGAACCTCCGCGGCGCCGGAGATCATCACCACCGGCCGGTCTTCGTGCCGGTCGGACAACACGGTCAGCAGGTCCAAGCCGGTGTCCGAACCCAGTTGCAGGTCCAACACCAAACACCCGGCGTCCAGGGGGCCGACCGCGGCGAGGTAGGCGACGGCGCCGTCAAACGCCTGCACGGTATGACCGGCTTTCGTCAGCACGTAGGTCAGTTGCGCCCGCATGTCCGCATCGTCGTCCACCACATACACGGTGCCCGTCACGCCGGAAGCGGCGGGGCGGGCGGCCGGCGGGGCGTCAACCTCGGAGGCTGTGGGAGTTGCGGGGGTGACGATGGCAGTCATCGGCGACAGGAGATGTTAGGAAAGACTGAGGCGTACCGAGTTCGACGCCGGTCCGGCCGCGAACGGGCACGAAGAGGGGTATCGACCGCTTCAGGTCGGGATGCCGCACCCAGTCGGGGCGTTTCTAGAAACCGGAGGCTGCGCGTGACGGTCGTCCGTCCGACATGAACAACCCGGTCCCCGCGGGACGACACCCCGGGGCGTTCGGGATTCCACACCACAGCCTTCAAGTCCGATCAGTTCTGATCCGGTCCGCGAGGGATGCGGTCAGCGGAACCCCGCGGCGCTGCGGCGAACGTGGGCGGCGAGGTCAGCCAGGAAGGCGTCCGCGTCGGCGGGGGCGATCTCCCGCGGATCAGTCCGCAGGTTGAGGTGCAAACGGCGTCCGTAGCTCGCGGCGAGCACCGTCGCCCGGGTGAGCGGGCGGCCCGGCGAGCCGGTGACGTAGCTCGTGACGGTTAGGGTTCGGCTCGGATCCTCGGCGGGGGCGGTGAGTCGATCGCGGTCGTCCCGCAGGGCAGGGGGGATCACCCGGCCGAGATCGCCGATGTTCGATAGAACCGCGGTGGCGTAGCAGGTCTCGCCGAAGATCCGCTTCGGCGTCCGCTTCGTGATCCGGTAGGCAAGCTGAACCGCTTCCACGAATCGCCGGCCGCGTTCAACCCGCCGGACCCACGCCATCTCCTTGTGAACGGAGTTTAACAGGGCCTCCGGATCGTCCGCCATCGCCGCCGGGCGGGTGACGAGGGCCATCCCGATCTTATTGACCACCGACAGCCCGCCGCCGGGCGTCGTTTCGGTCGAACGACCCGCGACCGCTCCGTTCGAGCCGGGGGGCGAGGGCGGCGGGCAGGTCGGCGGGGCCGCGGAGATTCACCGGGACGTTGATCCGCAGCGCCGCCGGACCGCCGTCCGGTGCGGTCTCGGCACCGCCGGTCCGCACGTTATGGGCACGGACGGTGAGGAACATGTCTCGGAGGACGAGGTCGTTCAACGTCATCCGCTGGGCCTTGGCGGCGGCCCGCAGACGGGTCGTTTCCTCCTCGGTGAACAGGGCGCTGCGAGGGGGAAACGTCGTCCGGGGAGGGAGCGTCTGCGGGCGGGCCGGCCGGGGCGCCGTCGTCCAGCACCGGGCCGTCGTCCAGCGTCGGGCCGTCGTCCAGCGCCGGTTTGACGGAGACCGGGTTACCGGCGCCGGTCGGGACCAGCGGCAGCGTCCGGGTGCCGTTCAAGCGGCGCAAACCGATCGCCATGTGTCCCCACAGCCCAAGCCGCCCCTTCGGCAAGCCCGGCAGCAGGCCGGGGCGATCGAAGAACTCGCCCCGGCGAAACAACCGGCTCACGTCCGGGGCGGGCGGCGGCGGCGGCCCGCCGTTCGCCGCGGACAGATGCGCGAACAGGTCGATCAGAAACGTGATGCCGCCCAGCGCATCGGCGACGCAGTGGTGAATCGCGACCGACAACCGAGAGACCGGGGCGCCGTCCGCGTCCGCCGCTTCGTCCCGCACCCAGATCCGCAGGCCGACCTCCCGCCGCACGTCCAGCCAGTCCCCCCGCGGGTGCGTGCGGGGCGTGCCGGCGGGCGCCCGATCGATCGCCACCGCCGCGTCCGCCGGGGCGGGGATCCACGCCGGAACGGCGCCGGAGTCGTCGATGATCCGGCAGAGCAGCGGATGACGGCGTCGGGTTGCTTCGACAGCGTCCGCCAGTTGGTCGGCGTCCAGCGGCCCCCGAACCACCAATTCGTGCACCCCCGTCATCGGGTGGGAGGGACGATCGTCGTCCAGCATGTACCGCTCCACGGTGGACAGCGGCAGGCGGTCCGGGAGCGGAGCGGCGTCGGCGGGCGTCGGCGGCGCCGCGTCGGTCACGATGTCGCTCACGGGGTTAGGCGTCGTCCGGGGTGATCTTCCCGGGGGTCGGGTCGGCGCCGGCGTAGTCGGTCCACGGCACGGACTCGTTCTTCTTGACCGTGTCCGTCCCGCGGATCACCACCGGCCGCCAGTTCTTCAGGTCGTAGACCCGATTCATCTGGGAGGATTTGTGGAACTTCTTGCCGGGGTGATACACCTGAACGTCGGTCGGCACGACGCGAAAATTGAAGGCCATCCGGTTCGCGTCCGAACGGTTCGCATCCGACCCGTGGATCGCCCGCTCGGTGAAGATCAGCACCTCGCCGGGCTCCATTTCCACATGGTGCACGTCCTCGTCCTTCACGTCGTAGCAGGGGCCGTAATTGACGGCGTGGAAGCCCACGTCCCCGCCCAGTCGCATATATCGGGTCTTCTGGGAGACGCTGCTGGTGTCCACCTTCAAACAGCCGTTCTCCCGCGTGCTGGGGTCCGCGGGGATCCAGACGGTGAGCATGAACAGGTCGTTGATGTCCGGCGGGAAAACGCTGGGTTTGCCGAACTCCTCCTCGAACATATACGTGCTCGCCTGGTGCCAACCGACCGGGTTGTTGCCCGGCGGCTTATGGAAGAGCTGGCTCCGCCACGTGATGAGGTTCGGACCGAGCAACTGGGCGAGGCGATCGGTGATCGCGGAGTGCGTGATCAGCCGCATCATCTCCGGCATCTCCAGGTGCCGGTCCCGGTGCGGGTCGCCGCCGGGGTAGACCTCGCTGTCGCGGTCGCACCGCGCCAGCAGCCGACGGCCGAAGTCGCGAATCTCTTCCGGCTCGAACACCTTGAACGGCTTGAGGTAGCCGTGCCTGTAAAACTCCGCCAGTTCATCCGTCGACAGGCGGTTCTCCGCGGCGACGTCGGTCGTCTTCGGCACGAGCGGGGACGGCGTGCGGAGCGTGCAGATCTCGTCGTGCGGCAACTCGGTCCCGCGGCTGGCGATGAACCGCTCCATCATCTCCCGGTTCCAGTACTGCCGGATGCCCCGCAGCTTTTTGGACGGGGTGAACCCCTGGGGCACGCCGAGCTTTTCCGACGCGAGCAACGCCCGCATCACGTTCGTGGAGATCGCCCGGTGGGCGGCGCCGCCGGGCTGCATGGTGCGGGGAAGCGACAGGGTCGCCATACGGGCGGAGCGGTGTGAGGCGGGGAACGATCGGCGACGGGGACCGACCGGCGACGGGAACGGTGCGGAGCCGTGGCCCCGGCTCACTCCCGTGAGGACGCCCCCAGTGTAGGCCGGCGGTCCCGAGCGGTCCCTCGTTTTGGCTGTCGATCCGGTTCGCGGCCAATCTTTTCGTGAACGGGACGAACCACCTTCCGGTCGACCGTTCCGGCCGTCTCCCGTCCCGTGTCTGATTTCACGACCCGCTCCCGTGTCTGGCTCGCCCCCCGTCGCCCCGCCCGCACCGCCCGCCCTTGCCGAACGCGACCCCCGCTTCCCGTCCGGGACGTGGTCCGGGTTCTTCCAGCAGCGGTCCGATCGCCCCACGGGGCAGGACATGCACTTTCGCGGCGGCCGCCTCACCGGCGCCGGGGCGGACGACTGCGGCCCGTTCACCATCGTCGGCGTCTTACGACACCGCCCGCGGCACGGCGGAGTGGACGAAACGCTACGCCCGCTACGACGTCCTGTACCGCGGCTTCGCGGAGGACGACAGCCTCTGGGGCGTCTGGACGCTGACCGGCGGCCACGATCGCGGCGGCTTCCGCCTGTGGCCGGAAAAGCGGGGCCGTCGGCACGCCTCGACCCGCACCGACGCCCGCCGTCCCGCGGTCGCGTCCGGAGACGTCGACGCCGCGGACCGGTTCGCAGACTGCTTCCATCAAGAACTGGAGCCGGTCGGCGCCGCTTAACCCGCCTCGATCACGCGTGCCGCCGCCACCAGCGGAGCAGGGGGAAGAACACGGCGAGGCCGAGGCCGGTGCCCACGCCGTCCGCCACGAGGTCCCACGGATCGGCGGTACGATCGGCGGTCAGCGTCTGGGTCAGTTCGTCCCCCACCCCGTACAGCATGCAGAGAATCGCCGTGACCGCGGCGGCCCGGCGGGGCGGGGCGAACCGGGTCGTCCGCCACGCCGCGGTCAGCAGGCTGAGGCCGAAGAAGATCGCCACGTGCACGATCTTATCGAAGTGCGGAATCCCCTCCGCCCCGCCCCGCGGCATCGGCATGTGCGTTGCCACGAACGCCGCGAGCAGATAGCTGCCCGCCAGCCACGGCAATACCCGACGCAGCCGGGACCGCCAACGACGTTCGCGGGGGCGGTCGGGGGAGGCGAAAACGGCGTCGCTCACGCGGCGGCCGCCGACGCGGGAGCGTTAAGGACGCCGGCGACGCCCTCGTGACGCATGCACGTCACCGCCTGATCACGAGCGATGTCGACCGCAAAACCGCCCTGTAATGCCAGCGCCTCGGGATGGACGACCTCGCTCGTCCCGCCGCTGGTCAATTCGACTGATAACGGACGCGAGCTCTGCCGCCGGCCGAGCGTGCGCTGGGCGATCGCAAACTTGTCGGGGTGCATGGGGAGAGCGTTGGAGCGGGACGCCGGGCATCCTACTTCGCCGCGATGGCGTGGGACAGGGGCCGCAGGACGCTCTCCACGACGTGCTCGTCCATCAAGCGGTCGCAGTGCTCGCGGAGGGTGAGCAGGCGCTCCTCGAACGCCACGCCGGCGTCCAGGCTGCCGTACTGTCGGACCGTAAAGTACACGCTGATCTGGTCTTCGGGGAATTCGTTCTTCCGAAGCTGATAGGCGTTCGTGCGTGTCTCCACCGCCAAACGGGCCTGCAAACGGCAGTCGTCGTCCAAAACGACGGTCACGCCCGGCTCGTAGTTCAAGACGGAGCAACCGGGCATCTCCGTGAGCGGTTCGACCCCCGCCCCGGCGCCCAATGCGTCGACCACCAGCGCGTCGTGATTGCCGCGATAAGTGAAGTCGAACCCCAACGTATAATCCAGCGCCTCGCAGTCCAGCGGGCTGATGGACAGCATATAGGGGACCTGCTGGAGCACGAGCGTGTGCTGTTCCATCGCGTCCTCGACGTCCGGCGGATTGATATAGCCGCTGCACACGCGGCGCGGCTCCAGGCTGACCCAACGCTGGTGGCCGCGATCTTTATCCTCTTCCAGCACGAAATCGCCGTTGTCGCGGGTGTAGAAGTTCCGCATCGTGTCGTACTTCTTGCGGATCCGCTCGAAGAACTGCAACGTCGTTTCGCGACCCTCCGGCAGCCGCATCTCGGTGTTCAAATTGCAGTTGACGTAGAAATCGTCGGCGAGCGAGCCGTAAGCGTCCATGGGAGCGGAATCGGAGAAGTGGGGGCCGACGAATCGGCGGCGGAAGGCCGAACGGGCGGCAGTCTACGGCGGGGCGGCGTTGTTGGGGAACGAGCCCGCGTCGCCGCGTACACTGCTCCGAACCAGCGTCCCGAACCCCGCCGCAACCGATCGCACCGATGCCGTTCCACGCCTTCGAAACCGACCTCGGTTGGTTCGCCGCTCGTGGCACGGTCGACGGGACCGTGCCGGTGATCGCCGAGATCACGATCGGCCACCCGTCCCGCAGCGCCGCAGCGGTCTCGTCGGGCGCGGCCGGCGAATCGCACGACTGGCACCCGGAACTGACCGCCGCTCTCACCCGTTTCGCGGCGGGGGAACCGGTCGAGTTGGCGGGGTTCCCCGTCCTCGAACCGGCCACGCGGTTCGCTCGGAAGGTCGTCGCGGAACTCCGCCGCGTGCCCCGTGGGGAGACCGTCTCCTACGCGGAGTTGGCGGAGCGGGCCGGCTCCCCGAACGCCGCCCGGGCGGTGGGCGGGGTGATGCGCGGTAACCGTCTGCCGATCCTCGTGCCCTGTCACCGCGTCGTCGGAGCCGGCGGGCGACTCGGCGGGTTCAGCGCCCCGACGGGCATCGAGTTGAAGAAGCGGTTGCTCGCGCTGGAGGCGGCGCCGGAAGACGCTCCCTTCGGTCGCGGCTAACCCCCTGACGCTTTCGCCTTTCGACCCGCAACTTTCCGCTCCGTCGTGCCCCGTCCCGCCGTCACCGCCTTCGCCTTCCGTTTGTTCGACCGCCCGCTGCACCCGGAACTGTTCCCGGCGTCGGTCTCCGAACGACTCGAACGCTCCCGGTTCGTCGCGACGCTCTCGCTGGGCGAGGACGGGCATCGTGTGGAAGTGACGACCGGCGGTCGCACGCTGACCGAACTGCTGGCCCCCGCGGATTACGTGCTGCCCGCGGGGGGGCGTCGCGTCGGTCGCGGCGTGCGGGGGGCGGGGTTGGAAGACCTGACGTTCGACGACGACCGCGGTCCGGCGGTCCGTTATCAGGCGGGGCATCAGGCGGAGACGCCCGCGGCGGGGATCTTCGATCACATCACCGCCGAACTGCTTGCCGACGCCGCCGCGACCCTCGCCCGCGGCGACGGCGAGGAGCGGGCCCCGACCCGGCGATCCGACGAGCCCGGCCGCACCGCCCGACCCGGCGCGTTGGCCGCCCGATTCACCTCCGGCGGACGATTGACGGGGGATTCGGTCAGCCTGCTGCGGGTGGAAGCGGCGGCGGATTCGTTGCTCATGCACGCGACGCACACCTTCGCCGACAGCCGCACCGTCGTCCGCACGCAGTCGTTGTGGGAATGGCTGTGAGCCGAGCGGTTCAGGAACGCAGCGTTCGGGACTCAACCCCCGAAGACGCTGGGTCCGAAGACGCTGGGTCCGGAAACTCCCGGTACGGCGACGGGAGCGATCAGGCTTCCGAATCGGCGGGCAGGGGACGTGATAATCTGATCCAATCACTGCGTTCCGCACCCCGTCCCGCCGCCCCGATGTCTGTCGCCCGCTCCCTGCTAATTGCCGCCGCGTTCGCCGCGGCCTCGTCTTTCGCCGCTCCGCCCGCCTCCGCCGGCGGCTATGGGTATGAAAGCTATGGGTATGAAAGCTATGGCTACGGCGTGCCGTACGGCGCGGGATATGGCGGGTACGAGTTGCCGTACGGGGCGGGGTACGGCGGCTATTATCGATCGGCGTATGTCTCGCCGGCGGTCGCGGTGCCGATCGCTCCGGTCGCCCAGGGGTTGGTGACGACGGGGCGCAACGGCTACGCCTACTCCGCGACCAGCTTTTACCGGCCGGTCACGCCGACCTTCGCCAACCGGTATTACGCCGATCCGTTCGGATACGGCGGCGTCGGCCTCGGCGGCCCCGGCTACAGCGGCCTTGGTCACAGCGGATACGGCTATCCCGCGTACGGCGGGCTCGGCTACGGCGGGCTCGGCTACGGCGGGCTCGGCTACGGCTACTCGGGCGTCACCGGCTTCGGGGTCCGCAGCGTCGGCGTTCGCGGCGGAGCCTTCGGGTTCGGGTTCTGAACCACCTGATTCAGTCGACTGGCGACTGGTCCAACGCCGCCCAGATGCGGCGGCTGAGTTCGTCGAGGTTCAGCCCCGTCGCCGCGGAGATCGTCAGCGGATCGACGCCCAACTCCTCCCGCAATAACTCCGCGGCGGGGGCGGCGTCGGGCAGTTCGCCCTTCGAAACGCACAACACCTCCGGTCGGGCGGCGAGGTCCGGGTTATAGCGCTCGACCTCCGCCCGGATCGTCCGGTAATTGTGCACCGGGTCGGTTCCGTCCGTCGGATCCGGCTCGACGAGGTGCACGAGCGCCCGGGTCCGTTCGACGTGTTTGAGAAACTCGTGGCCGAGACCGACGCCGTCGGCGGCGCCTTCGATCAGGCCGGGGATGTCGGCGAGCACATACTGGCGGCGGGCGTCCCAGCCGGCGCCGTCCCGGACGACGCCGAGGTTCGGGTATTTCGTGGTGAACGGGTACGCGGCGATCTCCGGCGTGGCGGCGCGACAGGCGGGCCAGCAAGGTCGATTTACCGGCGTTCGGCTTGCCCAGCAGTCCCACGTCCGCGATCAACTTGAGTTCCAGCACCACGTCGCGGTGTTCGCCTTCGCCGCCGGGTTCGGTCTCGCGGGGGGCGCGGTGGATGGCGGTGGCGAACTTTTTGTTGCCCTTGCCGCCGTCGCCGCCGCGGGCGACCACCACCTCGTCGCCGTGGGCGCCGAGGTCGCGGAGCGTGTGACCGCGTTCCGCATCTTTGACGAGGGTGCCGGGGGGAACCTCGATCAAGATGTCGTCGGCGGTCGCGCCGGTCTGGAGCTTGCCGCGGCCATGTTCGCCGCGGCCGGCGTTCCAGAACTTATGACCGACGAGATGAATCAGGCTGCCGACGTTCTCGTTAGCCCGCACGACGACGCTGCCGCCCCCGCCGCCGTCGCCGCCGTCGGGGCCGCCGCGGGGCACGAATTTCTCCCGGCGGAACGACATGCAGCCGTTCCCCCCGTCGCCGGCTTTGCAATGTAAGAGAACGTGGTCGGCGAACATCTTAGCCGCGTCCTTTCGGCTTCGTCTTGAGTTTGCCGGAGCCGATCAGGCGGATCCGTTCTGTGAAGTATGCGGCGAGGCCGTCCAGATTCGCCGCTTCCGCCGCCTCGACCCCCCGCTTGTGCATCGCGACGGCGTACTCGCTGGGCGAGTCGCCGCGGCTCGGGGGGATCAGCGGAAGGAACTCTTGATAAAACTGTGCCAAATCGCCCGGCCGGTCCCCGGCGAGTTCGGCGAGGGTGTCCAAGGCGTCCGGCACGTAACGGCCTTCTTCGGCGTATCGCTTCAACGCCCCGGCGACGGTGCCGATCGCCTCCGGCGTGCGTTCCTGGGCGACGAGGCCGTCGACGTACTCCGGCAGCGCTTCGAACGACAGGTCCGGCCGCCCGGCGGCGGCGTACAGGTCCAACAATTGTTTGTGCAACGCGAGCCGTTTGTCGATCTCGGTCTCGTAACTACTGATCCCGGCGAACACGTCCCGGGTAAAGTCAGGAAAGGGGGCGAAGTCACGGAGCAGCTTCTTGAGATCCTGCTTGAGCCGCCGGGTCTGATCTTTGGTCAGCGAACCGGCGTTTTGCGAGGCGAGCGCCGCCCGCTCCCGCCACGCGGGTCCGTTCCACGGGTCGATCTGGTTGACCGCGTCCAGGTAGTCCAGGCGGGCGTCGAGGGTGATCTCGCCGTCGTTCTCCCCGCCGCGAGCGGCGACGATCGGGTACGCCCGCATCAGCAGGGCGGCGTGGCGGGCGGCGTCGCGATCGGTGGCGACGGCGTGCAGACGCCGCATCAGGTCGCGGTCGGTGGTTTCCTCGCCGGTCTGCGGATCATTGAGGAAGCCGACGTAGTAATGGTCGTCCTGATAGCGGCCGTGGCTTTGCAGGGTGAAGTTCAATCCGCCGTTGGTGACCCGCGTCACGTCCACCCACATCACCCAGGCGTGGCCGGCGCCGCCGAACTTGCCGTCCCCGCGCACGTACATGGACGGCACGCCGAGACTTTTGCCGACGCGGGCGGCGTAGTCGGCTTGATGGGCGCACACGCCGCCCTTCGCGAGAATCGCTTCCAGCGTGTAGGGGAAGCCGTTCAACGCCCCCTCTTTGCTTTCGGTTTTCAACATCACGTCGTCGTAGGGAACGTGCGAGTAACACTCGCCGAACCGGCTGCGGTTATTGCCGTACAGGTTGAGAGCCCATTCCCGCTCCTCGATCGGCGTTTGATGGTCGACGACCAGCACGAGCAGTTCCCAGGGCAGACGTTCGGCACGGCCCTGCATGGCCGCTTCGCGGTCGATAAAGTAGCGGACGTTCTCCGCCGCGGCGGGTCGAGGGTCGGTCGGCAGATTCGCCTTCGCCCGCTTGGCGTGAAAATCGTAACTATAGGGGCCGCGTTCGGGAGAGTCCCAGACCACCGCGGCGGCGGTCGCCAGCGCCCCGTACTTGCCCAGGTCGTCGCCGAACTCGTCATATAACTGACGGAAGATCGTGAGGCCCGCGGCGACGTCGTCGGTCGGTTCGAACGCGTTGAACAGCGTGTCCCGCAGCTCGGGCCGCTCCTCGAGCCACGCGAGAAGCTCCTCCGCCTTATCGCCGAACCCGGCCTGGATCTGATCGCTGTGGTGGCGGGCGAACTCGGTGGCGAACAGCGCCCGCACCTCTTTGTATTCCTTGGAGGACAGCAGCGGACGGCGGCGTTCGTCGGGCTCGCCGTACATCGTCAGCAGGGGGGCGACGAAGTCCGACTCGTACGCGGCGGCGTTTTCGTTCAACGGGACCGGGGCGTCGTTCCCCGTCAGCGCCGCGATCCTCGCGCCCAGTCCTTCACCGGGCGTCGGCGTCGCGTCGGGCGTCGGCGTCGCGTCGGGCTCGGGGGTCGGCTCCGGTTCCGCGGGGGCGGGATCGTCCGCCATCGCGACGACCACGGGCTCCGCGGGATCGACGGCCGCCGGTTCGCCTGTCCCGGGTTCGTCCATCCCCGGCTCGTCCATGCCCGGCTTCGTCCATGCCCGGGCCGCTCATCCCGGGGGCTTCGGGCGTCGCCGGGTCGGTCATCGCAACCGCGGGGGCGGGGACGTCCGGTTCGGATCCGGGGGCTTTTCCGGCCATCACCGACAGTCGCACCGGGGCGACGGCGCTGACCCCCTCGGCGCCGTCCGGGAGCAGTTCGACGACGCGAATGCTGAACGCCGCGTCCACCGCGGCGGCGTCGGCGGGCGGAGCGAAGGTGAGGGCGCCGTCGGCGTTCACGCTCACGCCGTCCGGCACATCCCCTTCCAACCGATAGGCGAGCGGGTGGGCCGGCTGGTCCGGGTCCTCGGCGAAGACCTGCAACGTGGTCGACTCGCCGGGGCCGACCGTCACCGCGGCCAGCGGCGTGATCCAGGGCGGGGCGTCCTCCTCAAGGACGGTGACTTCGAAAGTGACCGTTTCCGTCGCCGCGCCGGTCGCTCGGTGGGCGAGGGCGACGGTGACGGGCACAACGCCGGGACCGTCCGACTCATCGGGGGTCCAGGAGAACGTGCGGCCGTCGCGGTCCACCTTCGCCTGCCCGGGGCCGTCGGTGATCTTGAGCACATGCGTGCCGGAGGTCGCCGCGAAGCGATCCGCGTCCGCGAGCACGACCGTCAACGCCTTCCCCTCACGAACCGTCTGCGGGGCGACCTTCGCCAGCACGCCGGAGCCGTCGGCCTCGGTCGGTCCGCTATCGGGCCAGAAGAAGAACGCGGCCAGCCCGAGCCCTAGCGCCGCCAGCGCGCCGCCGCCGATCGCCAGCGGGACGATCTTGGACGGGCCCTCTTTGGACCGGCTCCGCCGTCGGCTGCGTGTGCGGCTCGACCGCGGCGTCGGCCGTTCGATCACCGGGGCCGCCTCGGCGCCCGCCTCCGCCGCCTCGTCGAGCGCTTCGTCCCCCGTCGGCCCGTCGTTCGACGCATCCTGCTCCGCCGCCGGTTCCCGGACGACCGGGCCGGTGCGGATCAGCGGGGGGAACTCCTCGATCGCTTCGGGAGCCGGCTCGGGCTCCGGCGCCGCGGCGGTTTGCGACTCGGGTTCTGCGGCGTTCGCGGCCGGCACGGTGAGTTTCTCGCCGCACTTCGGGCAGGCGGTGGCGCGGCCGGCGTGCGAGGGCTTGGCCTTCAACGTCTTCCCGCAACCGGGGCAGTCGAAGGCGAGGATGTCGGGGGCGGGCATGTGAAACTCGAGGCGCGGACCGCCCCGCGAATCGGGACGATAATTCCCAGTGTACCGGGCGGCCGGGCCGCGGTCGCGGATTGAACGCCGATTCACCGTCGTTCGCCTGACGATTCCCGATTCGGCGGCCGTGCGGGCCTTGCCGTGGAACCGCCCGCGCCGCATAACCGCGCGGCCCGCCCGCGACGCGGCCCCGCCCCGGGTCCGCGCTCGTCCCGCCTCCGTCGCCCCCCGTTCGAGCTTTCCGGCGTGACCGCCGCGTTCCTGTCGCTGCTACTCACGCTGACGATCTCGCTGGTCGTCACGCGAGTGGCCACCGTCGCCTTCATGGCGACCGGGATGAGCCGCGAGAGCGCCCGCTTCCAAGCCCGCAGCGCCTTCACGGGCGTCGGCTACACCACCGGCGAAGCGGAAAGCGTGGTCAACCACCCGGTCCGCCGGCGGATCGCAATGATTCTGATGCTCCTGGGGAACCTGGGCGTGGCGACGGTGGCGGGCACGGTGATGCTGTCGGTGTCGAAACTCAACGACGTGCGTGACGACGATCCGTGGAGCGTGCTCCTGGCGGTGGGCGTTTTTATCGGCGGCACGGGCATTTTGATCACCCTTGCAAATAGCGAGTGGGTCGAGCGGCGACTGAACCGCGTGATCTCCAAAGCGTTGCGGAAATATACGTCATTGAACGTGCAGGACTACGTCGCCCTGCTGCACCTGGCGCAGGGCTACGTCATCAGCGAATTGCGGGTCGAGCCGGAAGACTGGCTGGCGAATAAAACGCTGATTCAACTGGCGTTGCCGCAGGAGGGCGTCCTGGTGCTGGGCGTGCAGCGGAAGGGCGGCAGCTATGTGGGGGCGCCGCAGGGCACGACCCTCGTCCGCCCCTACGACACGCTGTTGCTCTATGCGGACCAGGGACGAATCGAGGAGCTGGACACCCGCCGCGCCGGCCGCACCGGGGACGACGAGCACAACGCCGCCGTCGCCGCCCAAGGCGTCGTGGAGGCGAAAGAAGAGGTCGAAGAACGCACCGGGGCGTAGCGGGGCAGCCGGGCCGGATCGGTGCGTGATCGGCGGCGGCGGAGCGGGTATGTTGGCCGACGAACCGTTTCCCCCGCCCGGATCGTCGGCCGATGCCTTCTTACTTCGTTCGTCACCTGGTCCGTCCCGCGTTCGCCCTCGCCGCGGTTCTCGCCGGATCGGGCGCCGCGGTCGCCCAGGACGAATTGCCCGCCGAAGCGCCCGTCGAACCGGCCGCCGCGGAGATCGAGGGGGCGGCGTCCACCGAAGCGGTGCTCCGCTGCATCTATCACCCGCACCCGAGCCGCGCGACGGCGATCTACCAGTTCCTCAAAGGGCACGCCGCCGCGGGGGTGACGGTGGACCTGAAAACCTACGGCTCGCGGGCCGTCGGTGCGGGCGGGGAACGATCCGGGGCGGAGGTTGAGTTGATCGTCGTCGCCCCGCCCGAAGCGCAGCGGGCGATAGCGACGTTCCTGCGGGTCGCGGTATCGCCCGAGCCGGCCGCCGGTCCGGCTCCCCCGCCTTATTTCGAAGATCGGCCGTTCGATCGAGTCCCGCGGCCAAGCGGGGGGGGCTTCGGCGAGATCCCGCCGGATTCGATCGACGTTTCGGAGGACTTCGGCCCGCCGAGCGGCCCGAACGACGACCTGATTGACGACATTGACGACCTGACTGACGGGCCGCTCGGTTTTCCCGCTGAGGACTTTCCCAGCACGCACCGGCCGGCGGCGCGTCCGGTGTCCCCCCGGGACGGTGTGCCGTCAGGGTTCAGCGATGTCGACGCCTTCAGCGCCGAGCCGGAGGCCTTCGGTCGTCCGGGCGACGGGGCCTTCGCAGGGGACACGCCTCAGGACGACTTTGGGGACGACCTGTTCCCGGACGACGACCGCCGCAAGACCCGCCGGCCCGTCGCGCCCTCCGGGGATTTGCCCCGGCCGGCCCGTGACGCGGGGCGAGGGCGGCGTCTAGGATGCCCGCGTGCGCCGCCGGTCCCTGCTCTCGTCCCTCTCGCCGCGGCGGCTGATCGAGTCGCAGGTCAAGAAACTCGTGATCGGTCACCACAATCGCGCCGGCGTCGTGCTGTTCAGCGACACCACGCTGCGCGACGGGGAGCAGATGCCGGGGGCGACGTTGGAGCCGGCGGACAAGCTGCGGATCGCCCGGGCGCTGGGGGAGGCGGGGGTGCACAGCCTCGACGCCGGCTTTCCCGCCGCCGGGCCGGCGGACGTGGCGGGGATCGAATTGATGTGCGGCGAGGCGCCCGGCGTGGTGCTGACGGCGCTGTGCCGGACGCTGCACGCCGATATCGATCTCGCCGCGGCGGCCCTGAAGCGGCAACCGCGGATTCGCAAAGGCGTGAGCCTGTTCTGCGGCACCAGCCCGCTGCACCGCGAGCACAAGCTGCGTAAGTCAAAGGGCGAGGTGCTGGACCTGATCGCCGACGCCGTTACCTATGCTGCGGATCGATTCGCCGTCGTCTCCTTCGCCGCGGAGGACGCCACCCGCACGGAGCCGGACTACCTCGTCCAATGCTACGCGACGGCGGTCGAGTGCGGGGCGAGCACCTGCGGACTGCCGGATACCGTCGGCGTGTGCACCCCCGAAACCGCCGCCGGCTGGGTGCGGCTGTTGAAAGAGAACGTCCCCGGGATCGACCGCTGCCTGATCGCCGGACACTTTCATAACGACCTGGGCCTCGCCGTGGCGAATACCCTGGCGGCGGTGCAGGCGGGGGCGACGGTCGTGCAGTGCACCGTGGGGGGGATCGGCGAACGGGCCGGCAACGCCAGTTTGGAAGAGGTCGCCGTGGCGCTGGAATTAAACGCCGCTCAATACGGCCGCACGCACAAATTGAACCTGTCCAAGCTGGCGCCGCTGGGGGCGTTGGTCAGCGAACTGACCGGCGTGCCGGTCTCGCCTATGAAGCCGGTGTACGGGGCGAACGTCTGGGCGACGGAAGCCGGCATTCATCAAGATGGCTTCCTCAAACACCCCGACACGTATCTCCCGTACCGTCCGGAACTGGTGGGCGGACCGCCGGTGCACCTGGTGCTCGGCCGGCACAGCGGCCGCGGCGCGGTGCAGGCGCGATTGCGGGAGCTCGATCTGCCGGACGACGACGCCACGGCGGCCCGGGTGGTGGAGGGTTTGAAGGCCTTGCCGAAAGGGGAGCGGGTGACGGACGACCGGGTGCGCGATTGGGCGGGGGAGGGGTGAGCCGATGCTGACAAGGTTTCTCACCAACTACGCCGCCCGGCACCGGCATCCGGCGAACGTCGCGTTGCACGTCGTGGGATTGCCGGTGACGTTCGGCGTCCCCGTCTGGTTGTTGATCGTGGGGGCGCCGTGGTGGGCGCTGGGGGCGTTCGTCGGGGGATATGCATTGCAGTTCCTCGGGCACGCGATTGAGGGGAACGACGCCGGGGAGACGGCGCTGATCAAACGGCTCCTTGGGCGGCCGTACCGGGAGTTCGCGGAGCCGCCCGGCCGTGGCTGAACCTGGTCCCTCGGGGGGCGTGCGGCCGGGGCCGCCTGGGTGCTCTGCGGGGATCGCCCGGCGTACGATGGGAGGCCCGGCGCCTCAGACGCCGGTGGCGATCACAGGCCCCGCCGACCGACGTTTCCCCGGAGTGTCCACCGCCCCGCCTCCGCCGTTCCTGCGTCCGTTCGTCCCGAAAGGCGCATCGGCCGCTCCTCGTGTGCCGTCTGTCGGCCCCGCGTCAATTTCGCCGCCGCGGCGGCACGTGGTGGGGGAGCGATTCACCCCCGGACAGCGGGTGGTCGAGCGGGTGCTGTACCGGCAGTCCGTTCGCGTCACCGCCGATCTGCACGCCGCCGGTCGCGACGTTCGCGGGACGCAACTCGCCCTGCTGGGCGGTCTGATCCGGCGGGCGAAACGCAGCGACTTCGGCCGGGACCACCGGTTCGGCTCGATCCGCACGCGGGACCGGGACACGCTGGTGAAGGCGTTACGGTCGCGGGTGTCGATGTTGGATTACGAGGGCCACCGTCCGTACATTGACGCCGCCCTCGCCGGACGGGCGCGGGCGCTGTTCCGGCCGGGCGAACGGATCCGGATGTTCGCCCTCACCAGCGGCACGACCGACGCCCGCAAATACCTGCCCGTCCCCGGTAGAGCGGTGCGGAACCATCGACGCGGGTGGTTCATCTGGGGGCTGGCGACCTATCTGCTCGACCCGCCCGGGTTGCTGCGGGGGAAGCTCGCGTTGTCCGGCGACCCGGCGGAGGAATATAGCCCCGGCGGCACCCCCTGCGGCAGCATCTCCGGATTGTTGGCGCAATCGCAGTCCCCGGTGATCAGGCGGACCTACGTCGCCCCGCCGGACGCCGGTCGGCTGCGTCGCGATCGTTTCTCCGGCGACGCGACCGCCGGGGCGAGCCACGGCGCCGCGAGCACGACGGAGGCGAAGTATTATTTGCAGTGGCGGTTCGGCCTGCACAGCGACGTGGGCAGTTTCGTCACCCCGAACCCCGCGACGCACCTCAACTTCGCACGTTGGGGGGCGGAGCACGCGGACTTATTAATCGATCACACCAGACGCGGCGGATTGCCGGACGACGCCTTCGCCCCCGGCGGCGTGCTGGAGGGGATCGCCCTGCCGCGGGCCGTCAGGCGGGCCGCCGGTCGTCACCTGCCCGCCGACCCGACGCGGGCGGCGGTTCTAAAAGCCCTCGTGCGGTCCGTCGGCACGCTGCGGCCGGCGGACGTGTGGCCGAACCTGAACCTGATCGGCTGCTGGACGGGCGGGACGCTGGGGCACTATCTGCCCCTGTTGCCGGAGTGGTACTCCCGCGAGAGCGGCGACGCCCGGATCCGGGACATCGGCCTGATCGCCAGCGAGGGCCGCACCACGATCCCGATGGAGGACGGCGCCGCCGCCGGGCTGCTCGATACCCGGGGGGCGTTCTTCGAGTTCGTTCCCGAGGAGCAGATTGACGAGGCGAACCCCACGACGCTGCTGGCCGACGAATTGACGCCGGGGCGTACCTATTACGTCTTGATGACCACGCCCGGCGGGCTGTGGCGCTACGACATCCGGGACGTCGTCCGCTGCGAAGGCTACGCCCCGCCGACCGGCTCCGCCCGCGAACTGAAGCGCGCCGCGGGACCGGGGACGCCGCTGCTGTCGTTCCTCTCGAAGGGGCGACACTTTAGCAGCGTCGCCGGGGAAAAGCTGACGGAGTACCAAGCCGCCGAGGCCGTGGGCGGGGCGTTGGCCGCACGCGGTTGCCGAGTGACGGCGTACGCGCTGGCGCCGGTGTTTCATGCTGGATCGCCGCGATATGAACTGTTCGCCGACGCCGCGGAAGCCCCGCCGTCGGCGATTGCGGAGGAGGTCGACCGCCGCCTGCGGGCGCGAAACTGCGAGTACGACGCGAAACGCGCCAGCGGCCGGCTCGGTCGCGTCGCCTTGCGCCGGGCTGCCGCCGGGGGCGTGGGCCGCCTGGGACGCCCGCCGCCTGACCCGCACCGGCGGCGTCGCCGAACAATATAAACGCCCCGTGCTGATCGGGCGACCTGGGATTCGCCGACGACATCGACCCCGCCCCGCGACGGGCCGCGGCGGGTTAGCTCCGGCCCTTCCAAGGCCGACGTAACTCTTCCAGCCGAGCCGCGCTCGGCGGAACAAAGGTCGGGTCGCCGCCGGACGGCGGGGCGTCGAGGTCCAGCGTGTCGCCGACTTCCTGTTGAAGCGTTTTGAGCAGCGCGTTGAGTTCGTCAATCCGCCCGCTCTGGGCGGGATCGGCGGCGAGGTCCAGGATCTCGCCGGGGTCGGTTTGCAGGTCGAATAGCCGGGTGACGCCGATCTTCGGGAACCGCATCAGCTTCCATCGGCCGTCCATGACGCTCCGCTGCGTCTTTAAATAGGAACCGAACAGCGCCGGCCGACCGCCCCCATTACCGACGGCAGCCCCGCCGGTGAGCGCGGGGCGAAGCTGCGGCCGTGCAGCGTCGCCGGTTTGCTGGCGCCGCCTGCGGGATCGATTTTCAACAGGTCGCAGACGGTCGGGAAGATGTCGTGCAGATAGACCATCGCGTCGCTGGTGCCGTGCGGCACGCCCGGCCCGGCGACGATCAACGGCGCCCGCATATCGTCGCTGTAGAGCGACTGTTTCCCGAATCGCCCGTGACTGCCCAATGCCAATCCGTGGTCCGAACTGAACACGATCAGCGTGTTCTCCAACTGCCCACGACGTGTTAAGTCAGCGAGCAGCCGGCCGAGATGATGATCGAGCCCCGTGATCGCGGCGTAATAGTCGTGCACCTGCGCCCGCGTGTCCGCCAGCGTGCGGGGGAAGGGGGCGAGCAGTTCGTCCCGACCGACGTCCGCCCCGATCGTATATGGATGCAGGGGCAGGAAGTTCGGTCGGACTGGTAGATCCGCGGGGTCGTACCGCGATCGATATTCCTCCGCCGCGACCCGCGGATCGTGCGGGGTTCCGAACGCGAGATACATCGCCCACGGTCGGTCCTCCTCGCGGTCCTCTAAAAACTCCAGTGCGGCGTCGACGATCTCCTGGCCGGGTTGGCCGCTCATGCGGACGGCGTGGTCGTTCGACAGATATTTGCTGTGCTCGAACCGCCCGTGCAGCAGGGTCGCGGTGTTTCCCCGCTTGCCGTGGTGGTAGGTCTCATAACCCGCCGCCCCCAGTGCGGCGGCGAAGTTCGGCTTGGCCGGGTCGGCGTAGGTGCGGGCGCCCTTCTTGATCTCATGACGAAAGTAGGTGCGGCCGGAGAGGATCATATTCCGACTCGGAAAGCAGACCGCTCCGCTGTTCGCCCCCAGGCAGTACGCCCGGGAGAAGCTCGACCCGCGGTTCGCGAGCGCATCCAGCGTCGGCGTGACGATCTGCGGATTGCCCAGCGCCCGCGACCGTGTCCGCCCGCTGATCGTCCGTGAGGAGGAAGAGGACGTTCGGCGGCTCCCCGGCGGGGCAGAGGCCGGCGGAGACGAGCAGCACGGCTGCGGCGAGACGGAGCGGCATCGGTCGGTTCCCATCGGGTGTCGAGTCGACCCGTAGAATGCCCGCTTCCCGCCCCGCCCGCCACTCGACGGCGCTCATGCCTCTCGCCATCGCCCTGACCTGTCGCGACGCTCGCCTGCGGTTTCGCGGGCGATGAGGACGCGAGCCCGACCCGCTGCTCAGGCCCGGCGACCGCGTCGCCCTCGTCGGCGGCAGCTTTTGGGAGCAGGAACGCCGCAGCGGCGAGACGGAAACCGCCCTCACGCTTGCCGTCGCGGACGTTACCTTCCGCCACCTCGGCTGGTCCGGCGACATGGCGGACCAGTCCGCCCGCCGGTTCTTCAAAACGGCGAAGGAGGGCCGCGAACACCTGTTGGAGCACGTGGATCTGGTCGAGCCGACGGTGATCTTCGTCGCCTACGGGCAAGCCGAGGCGCTACCCGGCGGAATGAGCGTGGAGGACTTCGAAGCGAATCTAAGCTCCCTGCTGGACGAGTTGGAACAGCGGACGGAGCGGATCACGCTAATTCCCCCGACCGGCGACGGGACGAAACCCTATGCGTCGCGGGTGCGTGCGATCGCGGAGGCACGAGGCCTGCGGTCGGTTCCGCCCGATGAACTTCGTGCCGTAACGCCGAGGCCCCGCGGGGCCTCCGCGTTACGGGCACTGATTCGCTCCAAGAACGCCTTGTTCCTCCAACGTCACCGCCCCCAGAACGAAACGTACCTCCGCGGTTTCCGCGCCCATGAGCAGGGCAAGAACGCCGTGGAGATCGAGCAAGTTCGAGCCGCTGGTCGCCGCGAAGGACGCGGAGATTCAGGCTCTCCGCAACCAGATTCGTGAACGAAAAGGATTCGGAATGACGACTGCCCGCCGCCTCGCGCTCGCCGCCCTGCTGCTCGCCCCCGGGGCCCGGCTCACGCCCAGCGGGACCTGACGGACATCCCCGCGCCGGACCCCGTCGCGGAGCAAGCCGCGTTCACCGTGCCCGACGGCTGGGAGGTGACGCTGTTCGCCGCCGATCTGGACATCGCCAAACCCATTCAAACCAACTGGGACGCCCGCGGGCGCCTGTGGGTCGCGACCAGCCGGGTCTATCCGCAGTTGGAGCCCGGCGAGGTCGCGAACGATCAGATCGTCGATCCTGGAAGACACCGACGGCGACGGGGCGAGCGACAAAACGCACCGTCTTCGCCGACGGCCTCCTCCTCCCCACCGGCGTGCTGCCGGACGCCGACGGGCAGGGGGCCTACGTCGCCAACAGCACCGAACTGCTGTATCTGCGAGACGAGAACGGCGACGGCCGGGCGGACCGCGACGTCTCCGGCGAATGGACCGTCGTGCTGGACGGCTTCGGCACGGAAGACACCCACCACATCCTGCACACCCTGCGGGCCGGGCCGGCGGGGGAGATTTATTTCAACCAGTCGATCTACATTCACTCCCAGATCGAAACCCCGCTGGGCCTGGAACGGCTCGACGGCGGCGGCGTCTGGCGGTACGAACCAGACACCGGCCGCTTGGAAGTGTGGGCACGCGGCTTTATCAACCCCTGGGGTCACCGCTTTGACGACTGGGGCCAGGAGTTCGCCACCGACGGGGCGAACGGCGAAGGCGTGACGTACGTCTTCCCCGGCGCCGCGTTTCCCACCGCCGTCGGCACAGACGACATCCTGCACGGGCTCTCCCCCGGCCAGCCGAAGCACTGCGGGCTGGCGATCCTCGACGACCCGGCGATCCCCGAGGCGTGGCGCGGCCGGTTCGTCACCTGCGACTTCCGCGGCCACCGCGTCAACACGTTCGAGGTGAACGACGCCCCGGACGGTTCCGGCTACGTCGCCCGTCAGAAGGCGGACCTGCTGGGCAGCGATCATGTCGCCTTCCGTCCGATCGACGCCCACGTCGGCCCGGACGGGGCGGTGTATATCGCCGACTGGTACAACCCGATCATCCAGCACGGCGAGGTCGACTTCCGCGACCCCCGCCGCGACAAGATTCACGGCCGCATCTGGCGGCTGGCCCCGAAGAGGAATGAATAACGCCGCCGGCCCCGCAGGGCCGCGGCTAGTCGACCTCCCGACCTCGGATCTGCTGGACGAGCTACAATCCCCCCGCCGCTGGATGCGGGACATGGCCCGTCGGCTGTTGATCGCACGGGGGGCGGACGAGGTGAAACAGGCTCTGTTCGACTGGGACTGCGAGCGGCCCCGCGAGGAGGCCGCGTTGGAGGTCCTGTGGCTCGTCCAGGGCCTGCGGCTGGATGGGGCGAAGGAGACGCTGTGCTCAACAGGAGGGTTGAACGAAAGCCCGAACCCCCGCATCCGCGCCGCGGCGACCCGAGTCTTGGGCTTTACGGTTCATGATGCCTTAGCCGCGACCGGCAGGGATGCGGCGCCGTGACGAACGGACGGACCCCGCGACGCTCCCTGGCCGCCGCGGCGAACGACCCGCACCCCCGCGTGCGGCTGGAAGCGGTCAACATGCTCCGCCGGCTCGGCGACCGCGGAAGCCGCCCGCGACGCCTTCGCCGCGGTCGATCACCCGCTGGACGAGAACCTCTCCTACGCCCTCCGCCTGACGGCCCGGGAACTGGCGTCCGAATGGCTGCCGGCGGTGGCGGCGGACCCGAACTACTTCGGCGTCGCCGGACGCCCTGCTGTTCGCCCTCGCCGCGGCGAAAGATCCCGCGGCTCTCCCGCCGGCGCTGGCGCTGTGGGACGCGGGCAAGCTAAATGACGCCCAGCGGGGCGAAGCGCTCTCGCTGATCGGCCGGTTCGGCGACGCCGCCGCGGTCGAACGGGCGGCGAAGCTGCTGGGCGATCCGCAGGCTCCCAAGCCGGCAACGCTGGCCGCCCTCGCCGCCGCCGCCCGACGGAAGATTGTGCCGCAGGAGCAGGGCGGCGCCGTGCCGGCGCTGCTTCGAGATGAACAGCCGGCCGTCCGACGCCGCCGCCGCGGATTTGCTCGGGCTGTGGAAGGCGACGGGGTCAGCGGACGCACTCGCCGCGATGGCCGGATCGGCGACCGAACCGGCCGCCGTGCGACGCGCGGCGGCCGGGGCGTTGGCGAAGCTGGGGGCGAGTGGCAAGGCGGCTCTCACAACGCTGGCCGCCGCCCAGTCTCCCGCCGCCGCGGAGGCGATCGTCGCCCTGTCGCGGATCGATGCGTCCGCCGCCGCCCCGCTCGCCGTCGCACGTCTTGAAGCCCCGTCGGGCGGAGCCGGCCTGGTCGCCGCAGTTCGCCGCGACCGACGCCGGGGCGAACGCGCTCGCCGTCGCTCTCAAGGGCCGCACCGTGCCCGAAGCCGTGGCCGCGGACGCTCTCCGCGCCCTGACCGGCGGCGGCAAACGAGTCGCCAAACTGGAGGCCGCCCTGCGATCCGCCGGCGGGATCGAACCGCTTAAAGACCTCACCCCCGAAGCAATTCGCCGCACTGGTGGACCAGGCCCGCACCGAGGGCGACCCCGCCCGCGGGCAGGCGATCTATCGGCGGGAGAAGTTCAAGTGCCAGGTCTGCCACGCGATCGGCGGGGCCGGCGGGTTGGTGGGGCCGGACCTCACGAGCATCGGCGGCAGCGCCCAGCTCGATTACCTGCTCGAATCGCTGCTCAAGCCGTCGGCGAAGATCAAGGAGGGCTATGCGACGCTCACCGTGGTGCGGGACGACGGCGTGGTGCTCAACGGCGTGCTGCTCTCGCAGACGGACGAGGCGTACACGCTGCGGGACGCCGACGGCGTGACGGTGAAGGTCCCCGCGATCGCCGTGCTGGACGCCTCGGTCTCGCCGATCTCGCTGATGCCGGAGGGCTTGGTGGAGCCGCTGCGCCCGGACGAGCTGGCGGACCTCGTGGCGTTCCTCGGGGCCTTGGGCAAGGCGGGCGACTATCGCGTCGCCCCCGGCCGCCGCGTGCGGACCTGGGAGGCGGTCGATTCGCCGGAGATGTGGGGCGCCGTCAGCAAGACGTTGCGGGCGAACGGCCTGGGCGCCGCCGCCGAACGCCCCGGCGATTTCCCCTGGGAGCCCCGCTATTCCCAGGTGTCCGGCGTGCTGCCGACGGCCGATCTCCCCCTGGCCCACTTCTTCGGCGGCTTGAAGGTCGCCCTGCTGCGGTTCCCCCTGCCGGCGGACGCGTCCGGGCCGATCGTCCTGCGGTTCCGCAACGGCGCGGGGGCTGCGGACGCCTCCGGCGTGACGCTGTGGCAAACCGCGAGCCTGGAGGGCGGTCCCGCCGCCGCCAGCTACGGCCTCGGTCGGCTCGCGGAGGAGGACGTGGAAGGGGCCGCGATCACGCTGGATCCGGCGGACGGCCGCTGGATCACCCTCGCCGTGAACCCCGCCGAGCGGGCCGCGGACGGATTGCGGATCGACCTCGACGACGCCCCGGACCCGGCCGGCTCCCCGGCCCCCGACCATCCCGTGCCCCCCGACCAAAGCGACGCCCCGTGACCGTCCTGCTGCTGACCGCCCTGCTCGCCGCGGCCCCGGACGGCGGGGCGGCGGCGGGAAACGCCGCGGACCCGCCGGTCAGCGTGCTGTTCGTGCTGACGGACGACCACCGGCACGACCACCTCGGTTGCGCCGGGCACCCGGTGTTGAAAACGCCGCATATCGACGCCCTCGCCGCCCGCGGCGTGCGGTTCGAGAACGCGTTCGTGACCACCAGCATCTGCGCGGCCAGCCGGGCGACGATCTTCAGCGGTCACTACGAAACGTCCCACCGATGCACGTTCGGCACCCCGCCGCTGCGGGACGAGTTGGTGCGGGACAGCTACCCCGCCGTGCTCGAACGAGCCGGCTATCGCACTGGGTTCGCGGGGAAGTTCGGCGTCCGCGTGCCGAAGGGGGCCCAGGAGGAGATGTTCGACGTTTATCAACCGATCGACCGCAGCCCCTACTTCCGCAAGCAGCCGGACGGCACGCTGCGGCACACGGCCGATCTGATCGGCGATATGGCGGAAGAGTTTATCGCCTCCACCCCGGCGGACCGCGCCGTTCTGCCTGTCGCTGTCGTTCAACGCCGGCCATGCGGAGGACAGCGACCTGCGGGACCATTACCCGTACCCGCAGACCGAGGCCGGATTGTATCGAACCGAAACGCTGCCCCCGATCGGCCCGGCCCCGCCGCGGGCGTTCGACGAGCTGCCGGAGTTTCTACAAGAGAGCATGAACCGCGACCGTTGGCAGTGGCGCTGGCACTCGCGGTTCCAACGGGAGCCGCAACCGCGGGATTATTATCGCTTGCTGAGCGCCGCGGACCGCAACGTCGGGCGGGCGGTTGCGGCGTTGGCGGCGGCCGGTCGACTGGAGAACACGCTGATCGTCGTCACCGGCGACAACGGCTACTACATGGGCTCCCGCGGGCTGGCGGGGAAGTGGTCGCACTTTGAAGAGAGTTTACGCGTCCCGCTGGTGGTCGCCGGACCGGGCGTCGCGGGGACCGGCCGGGTCGCGGACGCGGTCGCGTTGAACGTGGATCTGCCCGCGACGATGCTGGACGTCTGCGGACAGGCCGTGCCGGAGCATTACCAGGGTCGCTCGCTCGTTCGCCCCGCTGGCAGGCGGAACGCCGGCCGATTGGCGGACGGACTTCCTCGCGGAGCACCGCATGAATCACGCCCGCATCCCCAAGTGGCAGGGCGTGCGGGGGACGCGGTGGGTGTACGCCAACTACTACGAGCAGCGGGCGGCCGAGGGGAACGGTCCGTTCGAGTTCCTCCACGACCTCTCCGTCGACCCGCTCGAACTGAAGAACCTCGCCGCCGATCCGGCGTTCGCGGACCAATTGGACGCCATGCGGGCGCGATCGACGGAACTGGAGCGGACGTGGCGATCAGGGAACGGCGGGGAGTCCGGCGGCCCCGGAACGTGAGCCCGGCACGTGAGGGAGGGGCGGGGAAAGCGGGCGCCGTCCCCTTGGTTCGAAGAAAATTGGTCGCAGGGGGCGACCGTACTTCCCCGGGTTCGGGGCGGGGTGATACTGTGTTGTCCGGCGCTCGCCGACTCCCCGATCAATTCTGGACGCGGCCCCCCGTGGCCGCGGCATCACTCCGTGCCAAGCGCCAGCCCGACCGCCGATCGTCCTGACACGGGCCGACGGGCTGACCAGCCGAAGTCGCACGGCGGGCCGGTGCGGGCGGTGGACGCCCGGGGGTTCTTCGAGACGCTGTCGAAAAGCGAACTGCTCCCTGAACCTCGCGTCGCCGAGTTCGCCGCCAAGTTCGGCGGATGGAGCCCGGAGGCGGCCGCCTCCGAGTTGGTGCGGGAGGGCGCCCTCACCCGGTATCAGGCGGACCGGCTGCGAATCGGACGGTATCGCGGGTTCTTCCTGGACCGGTATCGCATCCAGGCGGTGTTGGGGGCGGGCGGGATGGGAAACGTCTATGTCGCACGCGACGAGGGCGACGGGCCGACGCAGGGCCAGACGGTCGCGTTGAAGGTGCTTGCCGAAGGGCTGCGGGACGACGCCGGGATGATCGCCCGACTGAAGTACGAAGGCGTCGCCGCGGGGCGGGTGGATCACCCGAACGTCGTGCACGCCCTGCGGTTCTGCAAAGCGGACAACGGACCGGGCGATCACCTGCTGGTCATGGAGTTCGTGGAGGCGGTGAGCGCGGAGGAACTGTTGATCCGCGGCGGGCCGGTCAAAAGCACCGCGGCCTGCGACATCGCCCGGCAGGCGGCGCTGGGGTTGGCAGCCTGTCACGAGGCGAGCCTGATTCACCGCGACGTCAAACCGGCGAACCTGCTGGTCGCCGCGGACGGAGCCGTGAAGGTGGCGGACTTCGGCCTCGCCTTGCTGACCGATCAGGCGGCGGCGGAGTTTAGTTTGCAGATGATCTTCGGCCACGATTGCCTCGGGTCGGCCGACTACATGGCGCCGGAGCAGAGCCGCGACAGCACGAAGATCGACGTGCGTGCGGACCTGTATTCATTGGGCTGCACGCTGTATTCGCTACTGACGGCCCGGGTGCCGTTCCCGGCGAAGACGGGGCGGGAGGTGCTTCAAGCCCACCGCCGCAACCCGGTTCCGGACGTGCGGCGGAAGGCCCCGGAGACGCCCGCCGCGGTGGCGGAATTGGTCGCCCGGCTGATGGCGAAGGAGCCGGCGGATCGACCCGCGACCGCCGCTGAGGCCGCCGCGTTGTTGGAGCCGCACGCCCGCCGCAAACCGGTCGCGTTCAACTTCGAATCGATCTTGAACTCCCGCGCCCGGGCCGCCGCCAGGAAGACGGAGCGGCGTCGGAAAGAGGCCGCCCGCAAAGCCGGTCGCTCGTCCCGCCCGGACGCCCCCCCGTCGCCCGCCACCGAAGCCGACCGCGAAACGAAGACCACCGCCGGCCTCGACACCGCCCTGCCGGACGCGGACCGCCGGGGCCATTCGTCGTCCGTCCTCACCGCCGCGGCGCTGGGCCGGGGCCGCAGCGCCGCCGACCTCGCCTCGGCGATCCTGGGGGCGGAGCAGGCGGGCCGGGATTCGCGGGCCCGGGATTCGCAGGCCCGTGATTCGCAGGCCCGGGATTCGCGGGTCCGGGCGTCGGAGATGCGTGATTCGCTGGCCCGGCTGTCGCACGTCGGCCGGCGGCTGGAGTCCGACGCCGGGGCGGACGCGGATTCCGGTCTGATCGACGACTGGTCCGACGCCCCCGCCAAGGAGGCGGTCGAGCCGAGCGACGCGCAACCCCCGACGATCTCCCCCCCGACCCGGCTGGTGCCCGCGGGGGCGGCCGGTTGGTTCCTTCCCCAAATCCCCGTGCGGGGCGGGCGGCTCACGGTGGGGCGATCGAAGGACTGCGAGGTGCGGCTGGAGGCGCCGGGCGTCGCTGCGGAGCACTGCGAGTTCCGCTGGGACGGGCGCGTGTGGAGCGTCGCGGACCTCGGCGGCGGCACCGCCGTCAACGGCGCCCCCATCCACGGCACGGCCCGCGGCGACCTCGGTCACGGCGACGTACTGTCCGTCGGTTCGCAGCAGTTCACGCTACGGTTGGGGCCAGTCCGCAAGCCGCTCGGCCCGTGGATCGTGGCCGGGGCGACCGTTCTCCTCGCCGCCGCGACGGGGGCGATCTGGCTGCTGTGAGCGTCGGCTCTCGGTCAAGCGGGTTTGCATTCATACCAACCCGAAGCGTGAGCGAGGGGACGCGGGTTTAATACCAACCCGAAGCGTGAGCGAGGGGACGCGGGCGAAGCCTCGTCCGCTGCGCGGACGGTCCTCGCTGACGCTTCGGGTTGATGTTGAAGCAGCCTCCTAGAGCAGGCCGCCGAATGTCGTAGCGGCGGCTTCCAGCCGCCGATTCTTGGCGTGGCCCAAGGAGACGACCCCCGTTCGCTGCGCTCACGGACGGCGGCTGGAAGCCGCCGCTACGGATCTTCAGTGTGCGCTCTAGCGAGGGGACGCGGGCGAAGCCCCGTCCGCTGCGCGGACGGTCCTCGCTGACGCTTCGGGTTAATGTTGAAACGGCCGTTTAGCGGCCCATGCTGTCGAGCATTTTTTCGAACACCGGCTTCATCACCGGAAGGTCGCGGGGGTCGCATTGCATCAGCACGGTATAGGTTTCGTTTCCCACCCGCACCGTGCCCCGCAGGCCGGTGACTTTCCCGCCGAATGAGCCGGAGGCGGTGAACGTACTGCGGCGGCCGGCGTCGTTGTTGAAGTTTTCCCCGCCGACCTCTTGATAGTCGGAGAAATTCGACTCGCTTTGCGACTTGACCATCTCGTGCTGAGTGTAGATCGGCGTCAGTTCCTCCGACGTTTCCCCGCCGGGGGCGAGTTGTGCGGCCCCGCCCGCACCGGCGATGTCCCCGATCGCGGACCCGCTGAGGCTCTGGCGGATCTGCACCTCGGCCCCCGGCCCCTCGATGGTGGCGAAGGCGGGACGGCCGCCGGTGCCGCCGTCGGCTTTCACGACCTCCCAATTGGAGGGGACGTCGATGGCGAACGTCCGCGGCTGCGGGTGTTCGAAGCGGGCCAGTTCGCCCGGCGGCTCGGCCGGTTTCGAGCCGGACAGCGCGAGGAACACGCCGCCCCCGGCCAACGCCAACAGCAGCACGGAGCCGCCGACGATCCCCAGCACCACAGGCAGCGGGGCGGGCGGCTCCTCCTTCTTCTTCGGGGCGTCGCCGCCGGGGATCCGGATCTCGTCGGTCAGCGGTCCTTTGTTGACGCGGTCCGGCAGGGCCTTCTGGGAGCCGGACTTGTGGCCGTAATCCGCGAGGTCCAGGCCGGTGAACAGTTCGCCGCTGTTCCCGCTGCGAGCGGGCGCCGGCGGCGGGGACGCGGGGCGTTTCCGCCTCGCTTTCCCGCCGCTCCTACTGGCGGACTTGCCGCCGGCAGGCCCGTCGCCCGCCGGCCCCTCTCCCTCTGGCACACGAACGCCGGCGCCGCAGGCGGGGCATTTGACCGTCTTGCCGGCGGCGGACGGTTTGAGCTTCAACCCTTTGGCGCAATCGGGGCAGCGGGCGAGGATCACGGGGGCGGCTTGTGTCGAAAGGAGAACGAGGGGGGCCCGGAGCGGGGCGTGCCGGGGAGTCCCGACGGCGAACGATACCGCCGACGACCGCCCGGGTGGTACGGTCCGGCACCCGGGGCCGGGCCGTTCCGTCCCCTTTCGCCCGCTCCCCCGTTCCGGTTCGCTCGGATGCTCCCGCTTGTATCGCCGCTCGTACGGCCGTTGACGCTCGCCGCCCTGCTGTGCACGGTCGGCGCCGCCCCCGCCGCGGTGAAGACGGAGACGGTCGCCTATGAGCACGAGGGCGTCGCCTATCAAGGCTTCGTCGCCTATGACGACGCGATTCCCGGGCGGCGCCCCGGCGTGCTGGTCGTGCATGAATGGTGGGGACTGAACGACTACGCCAAGACCCGCGCGACGATGCTCGCGGAGATGGGCTACGTGGCCTTTGCGGTCGATATGTACGGCGGGGGCAAGACGGTCGAGCATCCCAGCGAAGCGGCGAAGTTCTCCGGCATGGTGCGGGAGAACAAGGACCAGTGGCGGGCGAGGGCGCTCGCGGGGCTGGATCAGCTCAAGCGGCGCCCGCAGACCGACCCGGAGAACCTTGCCGCCATCGGCTACTGCTTCGGCGGGGCGACGGTGTTGCAGATGGCCTACGCCGGGGCGCCGGTGAAGGGCGTCGTCAGCTTTCACGGGGCGCTGCCCGCCGCCACGGCGGACGAGGCGAAGAACGTCTCCTGCGGCGTGATGATCTGCCACGGAGCGGCGGACGGGTTCGTCCCCCCGGAACAGGTGACGGCCTGCCTCGCCCCATTGGAGGAGGCCGGGGCGGACTACGTGTTCACCGCGTACGCCGGCGCCAAGCACGGCTTCACCAACCCCGGCGCCGACGACCGCGGCCTCGGCGGCCTCGCCTACGATGCGAAGGCCGACGCCCGCAGTTGGGCCGCGATGACCGCGATGTTCGACGTGGCGCTGAAGGGCCGGTCCCTGCCGACCGCCCCGCCCGCCGGGGCGCCCGAAGCCGAGTCGCCCGCCGGAGCGCCCGAAGCTGAGTAACCCGCCGCCTCGTCGTTCCCTCGCCACACCGAGTCCCTCACACCGCCCGCCCCCGGACCGCCGCCGTGCAGCAGATCAAACTCTTCAAAGCGACCGAAGCGGACCTTGAAACGCTGGAGACTGAGATGAACGGCTAGCTCCGCGACAGCGCCGCGACGGTCGTGCAGGTCTTCGGCAACATCGCCCCGCAGACGGTCGTTTCGGATGAAAGCTCCCACGGACTGACGAAGAGCGCCTTCGCCCCCGGCGACGTGCTGACGGCGGCGGTTTACGAGCCGGCGGCGGGCTGACCGGCGGGCTGACCGGCGGGGCGGCTGGCCGGGCATCAGGCTCTCACAGATCGTCGGGGATGACGGCGTCCAGATCGAGGCCGGGCGGGTCGACCGTCTCGATCGGCTGCTCCGGCGCCGCGTTTGGATCGAGCAGGGCGCCGGTGCGATCCAACTCCCGCCGCCAGCGTTTCACCGCGTTGTCCCGTTGGGAGGGCGAATCGTGGGGGCCGAACGCCTTCGTCACGCCGGTCAGTCGTTCGAGCTCCGCGATCGCCAGCGTGCGCACCGCGAGTTCCGAACTTTCGAGCGCGTCGACCACCTGGGCGCTGATCTCCGGGTCGCGGGCCTCCGCGGCGGTTAGGCGGTCCAGCAGCCGGGCGAGGGCGAGGCGGGCCTCCGGGGGGAACTCGAGAGTCAGGGCGTCGTTGACCTCGGCGTCCATCTCCGGATTGCGGCCCAGTAGGGTTCGCAACCCGTCGGCGGCGACGAGGACCACGGAGGGGTGCGGCGTTCGCTTGAGCGCCCGGGCCAGATCGCCGGCCCGCCCGGCGAGGGCGAGGGCGGCGACGGCCTGACTGGCGGGGATCACCTCCTCGTCCTCGATCAACGCGGGCAGCGACACTTCGAGCGGTTGGCCCGGCAGCAGCGCCGCGCCGAACTGCTCCGCCATCAACAGGTCCGCCTCCGAGGGGGCGGCGCCGGCGGCCCATCCCGGCACGCCGTCGACGAACAGGCCCGCGGCGGCGGCGCCCGCGGCGCCGGGGGCAGCCAGTCGGCCGTCCTGCGTCACCAGCGCCGCGGTCGACCCGGCGGGCAGGGAGACCGTCTGACCGGTGGAGCCGGGGGCGAGATCGACGGCTTCCACCGGGCCGTTCAGCGCCGCCAGCGCCGCCCGCCCGGGGGAGCCGGCGAGATCGGCGCCGGCCCCGCGGGGACGCCGCGGCTCGACCGCAATCGCCGCGGTCGCCCCCATGCTCGGGATCAGGCGCCACTTCGCCCCGCCGGCGCCCACCACGACCGCCGCGGGTTCGTCCCCGGCGCCGGCGCCGGCGCCTGCCAGGCGGGTCAGTCGGACGCGGCCGTCCGCCACCGCCAACCCGACCGCCGCCCCGTCCGTCTCCGCGGCGGCGAAGAGCGCCCGCGTGCCGCCCAGCAACTCGATCGACAGCGGCACGCCCGCGACCGCGATCGTCGCCCGCAGTGGTTCGGGGACCACCAGCGGCACGCCGGTCGGCACCGGCTCGCCGGCGGCGACCGCAAAGAATCCGTTTCGCTTCGGGTCCATTGCGAACAGCCCACGCCCGGCGGCCACCGTCAGCCCGGCCGCCGGTTTGACGGGCGGGGCGGCGGGGACGACCGGTTCCGCTCCCGCCGGGGCGTCGGTCTCAGACGTTCCTTCCGGGGCGCCCGCTCCCGCCGGAGCGCCCGTCATCGCCGGGTCCGTCGAGGCGACGGCGACGGGCGGCTTCGTTCCCGACTCCCGCGGCGGCTTCCGGGGCGCGGATCGACCGGCAGCACGCCGGCCAGCCGGGCGGCCTCGGCCTCGTCCACGGGGTCTGCCGCGGCGACGAGTCCGGCGGCTGCATCCTTCGGCAGGTTCGCGTCAGCCGGAACGGTCGCCGCCCCGTCCGCCGCCCCCGCCGCGGCGAGCGCGGCCGGAGGAAGCCCCGTCGACTCCGCGTCCGCCGTCTCCTGCGGGCCCCAGAGTCGGCCGAAGACGTCGTCGTCCGCCACCAGCGTGAATAGCCACAGGGCCCCGAGCAGCCCGATCGCCGCGTACGGCAGCCAGCCCCAGCCGCGGCGGGTGTTCTGGCGAAGATGCTCCGGCAATCCGGCCTCGAACCCCGCGGACCGCGGGGCGGCGGCCCCGCCGACGGGCGTCGCGGCGACCGTTTTCGGCTTCGACTTCGCTTTGCTCTTCGCCGCCGGTTTGCCGGACCGCGGGGGGCGTCCGCATCCACGACGGCGGCCGGGGCCAGGCTGACCAACCGCGTCGCCAGCGACGGCGGGACCGCGACCGGTTCGGACAGCACCTGCGTGAGAATCTGATGTCCCGCGGCGACCTCCGCGAGATGCGCGTCGTCGTTCAGGCAGACCTGCTCCACCGAAGCCACCCGCTCCGGCGGCAGCGCGTTGTCCAGATAGGCACCGACTTCGTTCGGATCGAGAACCGGACCCGCCGGGGCGGGGGCGCCGGCGTCGCCGCCGGCGGTCGGATCGCCCGGCACGCCGAGCCGGCGTCGGCGAATTGTCTCCTTCGCCCGCTCCGCCAGCGCCCGGGCGGCGGGGGCCTCCTTCAACTTCGCCCCGATCTCGCTCATCTCCGGGGGAGACAGCTGATCGTCTTCGTAAGCCAGCAGGGTTCGCAGCGTCAGGCGCACGGCGGCGGGGCGGGTTCGGGAAGCGGGGCGGTCGAGGATAGGAGTGGGGACGACGGATCGATTTCGTGCCTGAATCGCCCGGCGAAGGAAAGTTTTTCGCAGATCGGTCGGCCGGAGCCGGTCACACCGGCCGCCGTGGATCGGGCGGCGCCGCGGGCCGATGAACAGGAGCGACCCCATTTCGAACTGAACTGAGACGGAGCGACGGCGGATGCCCCACCCGCGACCTGCCCCCTCTCCCGGCGCCGTCCGGGCGGCCCCGTCGGACTCCGGCCCCACGCTGCTGCCGTTACCGAATCTGCCGTCGCCGGCTCGACCGTCGCCCACACTCGCGGTGCTGAACGACGGCGGCGGGTGCGGATCGGGCGGCGGGTGCGGCTCGGGCGGCGGCGGGTGCGAAACGGGCGGCGACGATCCCGGTGAAGATTCGGCCGGCGGCGGCACGCCGTGCGAGGGGTGCCACGGGGGGTGCTGTCGGAGCTTCGCGGTGCCGGTCACGGGGGCGGACGTATTCCGGCTGACCCGCGAGACGGGGCGGCCGTTCTGGGAGGTCGCCTGCCGGTGGCCGGATCCGGACGGCAAGATCTCCCGCCGGTACGCCCCGGCGTTGTACTTCGCGGAGGACCCCGCCGCCCCGACCGTGCTGTGCCTCGCCCACGAGCCCAGCGTCACGCTGCCGGGCAGCACGCGGTGCCGGTTCCTGGAAGAGACCCCGCCGACCCCCGATCGGCCCCGCGGGACTGGCCTGTGCGGCGTGTACGGGCAGCGGCCGGCCTCCTGCCGGGCGTTCCCGCTGCGGTTCGCCTCCGACGGACACCTCGTCAAGGTGCACGACGTGCCGGCCCGCGGCCGCTCCGGCACGCACCCGGCCTATGAGCTGTGCCCGCGGCCGTGGACGGCGGAGGACGTGGACCCGCTCGACGGCCCCCGGCGATCTGGCGGCGGCGAAGTGGGAGATGGACTTCTTCCGCCGCGTCGCCGCGGCGTGGAATCAGGCGCCGCGCCCGTCCGCCGATCTGCCGGAGTTCCTGGAGGCGATCTACGCCGGCCGCATCGCCGACGGCGGCGCGGCGGGGGTTGCGGCGGGCCGCCGTCAAGCGGCATAACGACGCGGACAAATCGCCGCGGTCGTTCCAACCCATATTGCGGGATCAGCGGGGTTGGATAGGATAACGTGGTATCCCTTCCTGCTAGTGTCCTGAGTTGGAAGTTTCGTTGCAGACGGCTTCGACCCGCCGAAGGATCAGATCGGCGTCGGCGGTCCAGACGAACGGTTTGGCGTCGGCGTTATGACCCTCGACGTAGTCCCGGATCGCCCGCTCCAATTGCGGCACGCTGCGGAACACGCCCCGCCGCAGCCGTTTATTCGTCAGTTCCGCGAAGAACCGCTCGACCTGATTCATCCAGCTCGCCCCCGTCGGGGTGAAATGCAGGCGGTACTCGGGGCGTCGGGCGAACCACCGTTTCACGGCGGCGGTTTTATGCGCGGCGTAGTTGTCGAGCACCAAGTGGATCTCCGTCCCGGGGTCGCGTTCGGTCGCGGCGTCGAGCTGCCGGAGGAACGAGAGAAAGTCCTGGAGCCCGGTGCCGCCGCCGACAGCGGCCGAACACCTCCCCGGTCTTCACGTTCAACGCCGCGAACAGGCTGGTCGTCCCGTGCCGGAAATAATCGTGCGTCCGCCGCTCCGGCCGGCCGGGCGTCATCGGCAGCACGGGCTGGGAGCGGTCGAGCGCCTGACACTGGCTCTTCTCGTCCACGCAGAACACCACGGCGTTCGCCGGCGGGCTCATGTATAAGCCCACCACGTCCCGCACCTTCTCCACGAAGTACGGGTCGGTCGAGAGCTTGAAGGTCTCGCTGCGGTGCGGCTGCAGCCCGAAGGCCCGCCAGATCCGGGAGACGGCGCTCTGGCTGAGACCCAGCCGCTTCGCCAAGCTCCGCGTGCTCCAGTGGGTCGCGTTCGGCGGGGTTTCCTCCAGCGTCGTCCTGACGACCTCCTCGACGCGGTCGTCGCCGATCCTCCGCGGGGCTCCGCTTCTGGGCTCGTCGGTCAGTCCGTCCAGCCCGTGTTCGAGGAAACGCTCCCGCCACCGCGTGGCGGTCGGCCGCGAGACGCCGAGGCGGCGGGCCGCAGCCACGATCGACGGTTCGTCGGCGCAAGCCAACACGATCGCCGCCCGCAGGGCCAAGCCCCGGGGCGTTTTGCGGCGGCGGGCCAGCCGGGTGAGTTCGGCCCGCTGCGCGTCGGTCACGACCAGTTCGGTTTTCGGCTTGGACCCGGGCATCTGGGGCTCCGAATTGCGTAAAACCGCAGCCTACCCGCCCTCGTAAGATGCGCAACGAAACTTCCAACTCAGGACACTAGCGTCGTTCGACGTCTACAGATCGCCGGTTTCCTCGTTCACCTCGGTCTCTCGCATGACATCCTCCCCCCGCGCCCCCGGGCGCCGCAACGGCTTTACGCTCATCGAGCTCCTGGTGGTGATCGCGATCATAGCGATCTTAGTTAGCCTGCTCCTCCCGGCCGTCCAGCAGGCCCGCGAGGCCGCCCGCCGCAGCCAGTGCCAAAACAACCTGAAGCAACTTGGGCTGGCCCTGCACAACTATCACAGCACATATGACCGGTTCCCGGCGGGTCGGTTTGGGACGAACGAGAATAATTTCAACCTCGGCACGCTGGTGGCGCTGACGTCGTACGTCGATAGTCCGGCGTTGTGGAATCAGATCAGCCGGCCGCTCGCGAACACCAGCGGCGGCAGCGGACCCAATCCGTGGCCCGCGATGGGGCCGGGACCCTTCGACGCGGACTACCCGCCGTGGCAGGCCCAGATTCCTTCGCTGCTCTGCCCCAGCGACGGCGGGGACAGCGAGGTGTATGCCAACACCAACTACGTGATGTGTTGGGGCGACAACGGCCTGGGGAACGACGAGTCGACTCCCAACGCAGAGTGCCGCGGCGTCTTTAGCGCGATGGCTTGGCGGGGCGTCCGAGATATCCGCGATGGGACCACCCAGACCCTGCTGGTCGGCGAGTCCGGCAGCTTCGGCGGGGAAAACCTGTTCCAGAGCCGCATCGCCGAGAAGGCGCCGGGCAACTTTCAGAAGGAAGCCTGGACCAAATGCTTTTTAGAGTTTCGCGACACGAACAACCCCGGCTATTATAATACGAGTTCGAGTAACTTCACCTTCTTCACCGACCGCGGTCAACGCTGGGCGCACGGCCGACCGGGCTTCTCCGCCTTCAACACCATCTTCCCCCCGAACGGCCCGAGCTGCGGCCGCAGCGGCACCGCCAAGGAGTTGAACGTCATCGCCACGCCGGGCAGCTATCACCCCGGCGGGGCTCAGTTCACGCTGGCCGACGGATCGGTCCGGTTTATCTCCGAAACAATCGACACCGGCGACTTGAAGAACGATGTCGCCCCCGCTGAAAGCGGGCGGAGCGCCTTCGGCGCCTGGGGCGCCCTCGGCAGCCGAGCCGGCGGCGAGGTCATCGACGATGCGTTCTGAGGCGGGGCGCCCGTGGCAGCCTGAGCGTTCGACCAATTTTCAATCCGGATGCCTTAGAACCCCAGATCCCGCGGCACCCGCTCTGTTCTCCTCCCGTGCGTACGTCTCCCGTGCGCACGTCGCTCGTTCTGGGACATCCGCTCCGTCTTGCCGGTACTCGACTCCGCTCCTCTGCCCCAGCCACCCACGCCTATCGTCCGCGACCTCCCCGCGGCGCTGGCAAAGCCAGCCCCGCCGGACAGGGGTCGGGCGATTTTGCGGCCGTGAGGATCGCTCGCCGGCCCGTCAGCCGTTGTGCAGCCCTTATCCGTTGTGCAGCCCTTATCCGTTGTGCAGCCCTTATCCGTTGTGCAGGAAGTGGCAGACGTCGCCGTCTCGCATCACGTATTCTTTGCCCTCGACCCGCAGGCGGCCGGCTTCGCGGATCGCCTTTTCGCTTTTGAACTCCTCCAGGTCGCGCGACGCTATAAGTTTCGCAGCGGATAAAGCCGCGTTGGATGTCCGTGTGAATCTGGCCGGCGGCCTCCGGGGGCGGTGGCGCCGACCGGCACGGTCCACGCCCGCACCTCCTTCGGGCCGGCGGTATAAAAACTTTGCAGACCGAGCGTGCGATACGCCGCCCGGCTGAGCGCCGCCAGCGCCGGCTCTTCCAGACCGACGTCCGCCAGCATCTCCGCCCGGTCCGCCTCGTCCAGTTCCGCCAATTCGCTTTCCAGTTGGGCGCACACCGGCACCACATCGGCCCCGTCCTTCGCGGCGAAGTCCCGTACCGCTTGCACCAGCGGCCCCTCGCCGGCCGGATCCGTCGTCGTCCGACGTTCGCGATATACAGCACCGGCTTCGCCGTCAGGAACGCGAACCCGCGAAGCAATTTCCGCTGCTCCTTATCTTCGATTTCGAGGCTGCGAACCGGCTTCTCCTCGTTCAACACGGCGCCCGACCTGTTCGAGCAGGGCGAGCTTCGCCTTGGCCTCTTTATCGCCGCCGCGGGCCAGCTTGGCGGACTTCGAGGCTCGCCGACTCGACCATTTGCAGGTCGGACAGCAGCAGTTCCGTCTGGATCGTTTCGATGTCGCGGACCGGGTTCACGTCCGCCGTCGACGTGCGTCACCTCCCCCTGGAAGCACCGCACGACGTGGCAAATCGCGTCCACGTTGCGGATGTGCGACAGAAATTTATTTCCCAGCCCCTCGCCGGCGCTGGCGCCCTTGACCAGGCCCGGCCACGTCCACCAGCCGCACGCTGGCGGGGATCACCTTTTGGGAGGTGATGAACGACTGGATGACGTCCAGCCGCGGGTCCGGCACCGGCACGACGCCGACGTTCGGCTCGATGGTGGCGAACGGATAGTTCGCGGCCAACGCCCCGGCTTGGGTGAGGGCGTTGAACAGGGTGGACTTGCCGACGTTCGGCAGACCGACGATGCCGGCTTCCATGGGGTGAATCTGCGGGGTGGGGCGGAGGGCGCGGCGGCGGAGGATACCCGAGCGCGTCCCTCGCCGGCAGGGCGCGAGGGCGTCTGGATCGGTACGCTGCGGGAATGACCGGCCCCGCCGTCTCCGCCGTCCGTCGGGCGCTCCGCCGAGCTTTCAGACCGTATGTGTGGGCTGCGGCGGGGCTGGGCGTCGTGGCGGCGGCGTTTCCGGGTTGGCAAATGGAATCGGACTTCGATGAGCCCGTCACCCCAGCGTTCGCGGCGTGGGTGGCCGGCCAAAGCCCCGCCGACGCGACGCTCCGGCTGACCGTCCGCCGGACCCGTCCGGCCCGACCGGGCGACCCGCGGGGCGCTCCCGTCGCGGTCGTCCGGGAGTTCGGCCCGATGTCGGTCGAGCGTCAAACGGCGATGGCCGACCCGACCGCAGCGGAGGCCGGCCGCACGGCGGTGGCTCTCTCGACGACCGCTCCGGTCTGGGCCGTCGCCGCGGGGCTGTTGCCGGCTTCGCTGCTCGCCGTGTCGTTGGGCGTGTGGAGAGACCGGTCGGGGGCGGCTAGGGGCAGCCGAAATCTGTCCGGCGGTGGCGGGTCGTGCGGCGGTGGGGGCGGCCGGTCGTGTGGTCCGCGGCGGGGTTCGGAGCGGCGCTCTGCCTCTGCCCGCCGGGCGCCCAGAACGGCCCGCGCGTGGAGGTGTCTTGGTATGGAACGGAAGGCCGGCCGCGGTTGTGGATCGGCTGGTCACGGGTGCGGCCGGGCCGTTTCGCCCCGCCCGGCTTGACGTACGATTACTCGATCCACGGCGACTTTGAAGGCGGTTTCGGGCTGCTGAAGTCGGAGTCCATCAACTTCTTCAAGCCGCCCCGCTACTACCGCACCACCACGGTCGCCGCCCCCCGCTGGATCCTGCTCGTTCCGCCCGCCCTGTGGCTGGCCGGTCTAGCGCTCGCGCGGGCGCTTCACGCCCCCGCCAGACAGGCCGTCACCTCCACCGTCAGCCCCGGCAGCAACGTGCCCGCGGCTGTCTCCCCCTCGCCGAACGCCCGCTCCCGGTAGGCGTCGCCGTCCAGCGTCAGCACGCGGATCGACCGGCCGCGGTCGTCCGCGGCCGTGCGGGGGCGGGGGTCGACGATCCAATATTCGAGCACGCCCGCCGCGGCATATTCGGGCCGCTTCAAGATGTAATCGCGGTCCGGGTCGTCCGGCGAGACGACCTCGATGCACAGGTCCGCCCCCGTCCAGACCTCCGGCCCGCGGCGTTCGTCGTCTGGGTCGAGTAGCAAGACAAGGTCCGGCTCCCGGGTGTTCCGCGTCGTTCGCGCCGACTCCGGGATGCGGATGCGGATTTTGGAGCCGCGTAGGACGGCTGACGATCCGGCTGCCCTCAAATGATCGGCGAAGGCCAGCGTCAGGAAGTGGACGATTCCGGCGTGCAGGTCGAAGGGCATGGGCAGGTAGTCAAGGCGACCGTTCACCAGTTCGACGCCGAACTCCGTGGTCATCGCGTCGAATTGGGCGTCCGACATCGGGAACCCGTCCGGCGGATCGCCCACCGCCCGCAGCATCGCGGGCGTCGGTTTGCCCCGCGGGCCGCACTCGGCCGGTTCGCCCGCGAAATCCTTGGGAACACGCGGCGGGCGGCGGGCGGCGGGCGGCGTGAGAATCGACATGGCGGAGCCAGTGTAACGCCCTCCGGCGACCGACGCGGGCGTCACCCGCCCTCGGCCCAATACCAGACGGTGACGACGCCGTCGTTGTTGTCTTCGCTGTGCGAAATGGAAATGAGGTTCTCCTTCCCGATCGAATCGGCGAAGGCGGCGGCCTCGGAGAACAGCGACTGCCAACTGCTCATCGAACTGCGGAACAGACGGAACTGGACGGTCATGCGTGGGCGCTGGGTCGAACAAATGAACGGGAGGAGAACGCCGCGGGGCGGCCGGCGGATCACATCCTCCGCGGGACAGGCCGTCGTTCGGATTGGGCGGCCCCGGCGGGCGTCCGCCACGTCCGCATAGCTGCCGGTGTAGGCTGCGGGGGTGTTTCGCCGCCTCGCCGACCGCCTCACGTCAATCTCCCACCGCACGCGGCGGGTGCGGCGGGTGATCGGCCTGTTGCTGGCCCCGTGGGTGTTCGTGTTCGCCCTGCTGGGGACCTCGGCGCTGCGGTTCGACCTCTACACCGACGAGGAAACGCCGGTTCACGTGCGTCTGTCGTACTGGTCGAGTTCCGAGGTGCCCGGGGAGGTGCAAATCGATACTTACGGAATCCTTCCGCGAACGGCCGCGGTGAACCGGCGCCACTGGTCTTGGGACGCCTATGCGAAATCAGTCTCCATCAGCCGATTTTGCTTACCCTGGACGGCGGACGACGGTTCGCCGCGGATGAGGATGGAGTACCACCTCGATGTCGGCGGGTGGACGGTCCTGGCCGCCGTCGCCCCCGCCTCCGTGCTGTGGCTGGCGGTCGGCCTCTGGCGGGACCGGTCCGACGAGGAGCAGTTCCCCCGCCTCGCGGCGTTGCGGCGGTGGGCGAGGCCGTGGATCTGGACGGCCGCCGCGGTGGGCGTGGCGCTGAACTGGGCGCCGGCGACCTGGTTGGAAGGCGGAAGCGTCGAACTTTGCCGGGCGAACGGGCACCCGGCGGCCGCGGACGAGGATTGGTCGCCGACCGTGGATCGGGAGTGGTCGCTCGGGCGGCGCCTGCTCCGCCTCAATTGGGACGTGCGGCTTCCAGACCGCGAGAACTGGCGCGACCTCCCCCGGGCTCAGACGATCGGCCGGCCCTGGCGCGGGTTTGGCGTGGCTCGCTGTGCCGGGTGGTTCGGTTGGATCGAGCCGGCGCGGGATCGATCCGGCTGCGACGACCTCTGGCCCGGCGGTGAATGGGACCGCACCGCCGTGTTCCTGCCCGTGTGGGCTCTGGCTGTGCCGCCGGGGCTGGCGAACGTGTGGATGCTGATCGCCGCGTGGCGGCGGCGGGGAGCGGCGGAGGAACACTCGCCGGCCTGACGGTGGCCCTCACGCAGGTCACCCGCTCTTCAACAACGCCTTCAACCCCGGCCAGTCGCGGGTGTTGGCGACTTGTTCGGCCGTCAAACCGGCCCGTCTCGCCTGATAGACGCCCCAGGTGGCGGCGCCGACGGCGGACGGGGCGTGGGCGTCAGTGTTGATCACGATCGGGATGCCGCGAACGGCGGCGCTGCGGGCGTGTTCGGCGGAGAGGTCCAGACGTTCGGGGGCGGCGTTAATCTCCAGCAGCGTGCCGGTCGCGGCGGCGCGATCGAGGAACGCGTTCCAGTCGATATCCGCCCCCGGCCGCTTGCCGATCAGCCGGCCGCTGGGGTGGCCGATGCAGTCGACGTGCGGGCTGTCCAGCGCCGCGTTCAGACGCTTCATAATCTGCGCCCGCGGCTGCGTGAGGCCGTAGTGCAAGACGGCGACGACCCAATCCGCGTCCGCCAGCACGTCGTCCGGCAGGTCGAGCGCGGCGTCTTCGAGGATGTCGCATTCGATTCCCTTCAGAATCCGCACACCCGGCGTGGTGACGTTCGCCGCGTCGATCGCCCGCCAGTGCGCCCGCAGACGGTCCGCGTCCAAACCATTCGCCATCGTCACCCGCTTGGAGTGATCGGTGATCGCGATGTAACTCTAGCCCGCGTTCCTTCGCGGCGGCGGCCATCTCGCGGATGGAACCGGCCCCGTCGCTGGCGGTCGTGTGCATGTGCAGATCCCCGCGGAGATCCCCCAGCGTGACGAGGTCCGGCAGGGCGTCGGCGGCGGCGAGGATCAGTTCGTCCCGTCCCTCACGCAGTTCCGGCGGGATCGGGGCGAGACCGAGGGCGGCGTAGACCGCGGCTTCGGTCGAACTGTCGACCCGTTTGCCGTCGCGGAGCAGCCCGGCGTCGTCGAGGGTGAACCCGAGCCCGACCGCATGCTCCCGCAGCGCCGCCACGTGCGTCTTCGAGCCGGTGCCGAGGATCAGCCCGGCGCCCCACGCCGCGGGGGCGTTGACGACCAACTCCGCCTCGGTCGGCCGGCCCGGGTCGACCGTCAGTCGCACGCGGGCGGTGCGGTCGGTGCGATCCAGCGTCTCCGCGACCATCGGGTGCGTGCAGAACGCTTCGACCGCCGTGCGACCCCCGTCTTCGTGGAAACGGGCGGACGCCGCGGAGAGGTCCACGTCGCCCACCGATTCACACCGGCGCCGCACGCTGCCGACGGGCTCGCAGGCGGTGACGCCCGCCGCGGCCCGCACCCGTTCCGCCAGGCTCTCGGCGATCGGCAGGCTGCGGGCCAGCAACGACCGGGCGATCCCCTCCCGCACCAACGCGAGGCTGTTGAGCACGGCTTCGCCCGTCTTTTTCCCGAAGCCCGGCAGCCCGGCGAGCGAGCCGTCCGCGACCGCCGCTTCCAGCCCGTCCAGCGTGTCCACGCCGAGGTCGCGGAAGATCGCCCCCACCTTCTTCGGCCCCAGTCCCGGCACCCGCAGCATCGCCCGCACCCCGGGGGGAACGGCCTCCCGGGCCTCCTCCAACGATGCGAACGTGCCGGTCCGTACGAGTTCGGCGACGTTTGCGGCGAGATCCTTGCCCACCCCTTTCAGATCGGACAACGACTGCCCGGCGGCGACGAGATCAGCCGCCGGCTCGGCCAACGCCTTGAAGGTGCGGCCCGCGGACCGATACGCCCGCACGCGGAACGGGTTCGCGTCCAGGATCTCCAACAGATCGGCCAACTCCGCCAGCCGGGAGGCGATGGTGCGGTTGTCGATTGATGCGTCCGCCGAACCGACGCCGTCGCCCGCGGCGGGGCCGGCGGGCGGGGGATCAGGGTCCGGGGAGCCGTCGGCCGCGGTCACTTCGTGGCCAGCTTCACGTCTGGCGTGGTGGCGGGGGCGGGCGGATCGACCGCACGGTGCCGAAAGCGGGCGATGTGCGTGCGTCCCAGTCGGCTCCGCAGCCGGGTTCGGCTCCGCGAGTTCCGCAGGAGTTCGGCGGTGATGAGCCGGGGGAACGCCGCCGCGGCGTCGGTCGCCGGCGGTTCGCTCACGTCTTCCTGTCCGCCTGCGGCGCCGTCGTCCGGCAGGCCCGGTTCTTCCGACGTGGCGTCGGTCGGCACGAGGTCGGTCGGCACGAGATCAGTCGGCACGAGGTCGACCGGGTCGTCCCCCGGCGGAGCGACCGCGGCGCCGTCCTCTTCCGGCCCGGGGGGACCGCTGGGACTGACCGGGGCGGGGCGCAGGCGGAAGGATTCGCGTCCGGCGCCCGGGGCGTCGCCGGGGAAGAATCCGTCGTCGGCTGCGGGTCGCTCGTCCAATAGCCCCCCGAAGGCGCCGTCGCCGGGGCCGCCGAGCATGTCGGGGTCTGGAGCGAATGATTCGTCCGATCGATCAACGCGGCCGACGCCGCCCGGGTTCGAGCCGAAGTTGCCGGTGGACGAACTGGGCGGGGCGGCCCCGTCGAAGGCCCCGTCGTCGGTGCGATCAAAGGCCGGGAACGCCTCGTCTCGCCGGCGGACCGGGCGGGCGGGTTCGCCCGGCGGATCGACCACGCCGTCGGGCTGGCGAACGTAAGGGGCCTCGCCGCCGGCCGGGAGCAGGCGGTCGCCGGGTCCTTCTGGGAATGCGGGATCGACACGGACCCCCGGCTCGCCGAGGCCGCCGCCGAAGTCTTCTTCGAGCGGATCGTCGTACGCGCTGCCGGTGGGACGGTCGTCCTCGGAGAAGCCGCCGCCGGGGAAGCCGCCGCCGGAGAAATCCTCATCAGGAAAGTCGTCGCGGATCGGATCGCGGACCGAATCTCCGGAGGACGGCCGACGGGGGGCCGGGCGGTCCTCCATCGCCGGCGGATCGAGCAAGTCGCGGCGGTCGCGATCTGTCCGGTCGCGAGTCGCGGGCACTGGATCAAAGCGGCTGCGGTCCGGGATGTCGCGGTCCGAGAAGTCACGGTCCGAGCGTTCCGGCTGCCGGCGCCGCGTCGTCGAGTCGGAGGGCGGGTCGGCGAAGACGGGGTCAGATTCGATCACGCGTTCGTCCGGCACGGAGTACGACGTGCAGTTCCCCCCGGCACAGCCGCCGCCGCAGGGATCGGAGCAGGGGGAGCAGGCCGGGACGCCGCATCCGTCGCCGCTGGTCGCGAATCCGCGTGCGGTCCCGTACGACAGCCCCCCGCCGGCGTCGCCGAAGTCGAAATACGATGTGCCGCACGACGATCCGAACCCGCCGCCGCTCTGGGTGCCGCTCACGGCGCCGCCGTAGTAGGCGGAGGCGTCGTCGTAGTACACCGAGGATCCGCCGAACGACGTGCCGCCGTAATACGAAGCGTTTCCGTAGGGGGCGTTCCCGTAATACGACGTCGCCGGCGCAAATGAGCCGCCGCCGTAGTAGCCGGCCGTGGTGACGTACGGGGCGTAACCGCTGCTGCGAGCGACGCCGGCGGGCGAGAACGCGGCGGTGGTCAGCGGGGGACCGGCGGAGACCGGCCGTTGAAACACGCCCAAGACGTCCCAGAACGGGCGGACGGTGTGCGTCGAGGCGCCGGTGTACGGGTCGGCGTAGGTGGTGTAGGCGTCGAGCCCGTAGAAGCTGGTGTACGCCTCGCCGAATACGCCCGCGGGGGCGATCAGGACGACGGCCAACGCCGCGGCGCCGATCGCCCGGCGTTTCGTCAGCCGCGGGCGGACGAGCCGTGACCGCCAGGAACGGGGGGGCCGGTCGAGACCGCGGGCGGGGCGGGACATACGGGCGAAGCGGGACCGGGGGCGGAGCGAACGGCCCCGGTTCTACCGGGAGGTGCGGCGATGTCAAACTCTGCGGCGTTCGCCGATCCGCCGCCCGCCGATTCCCCGACAGCCGCCGCAATCCCCGTTCCGGTTGGACGAGAACCGGCCGCGGGACACACTGCCCCGCTGTGCCCACCGCCCCCGCAATCGCCGCCCCGCACGCCCTTCGACGGCGTCCGCCGGACGGCCCGGGAGATCTGACGTAACCGGAACCGCGGATCGTCCGTGCGATCTCACCCCGCTGTTCGGTCCGGCGTTTGCACAAACGGGGCCGGCGACGACCGTCGGCGGTGGGTTCAGCGGGGCCGGGGTGACGCGGATCCCGACCGCGACCGGCCTGTTCGCTCTGCGACGCTGGCCGGCCGTGCCGCCGCCCCGGACTCGGTTGGAGGGGCTCCATGCGCTGCTCGCCCATGTGGCCGGCGCGGATCCGGACGTGCCGATCGCCGTGCCGGTCCCGATCGCACTGGGGGACGCGGCCGGGGGCACGCTGTTCGATCTCGGCGGTCGGCTGGCCCAGCTCGAACCGTGGTTGCCGGGCGAACCGCTTCCGCTCCGACCCGACATCCGCACAACTCGCCGCGGTCGCGTCGGCTCTCGCCCGCTTCCACGAGGCGGCGGAGTCGTTCGTTCCCTCCGCCGCGGCCCGTCCGTACTTCGCCCCGGCGGCGGGCGTGCCGCCGCTCGTTGCAGGACCGGCGGGACCGGCTCGCCCGCTGGCTGGCCGGGGGGGCGAGCAGGCCGCCGGTCTGCTGCGAGGCGAATCGGCCTCCCCCTTCCGCGATCACGGGTTTCGGCTGCTCGCAGCTTTGGAGACGGTTGGAACGGATCTCGCCGCTCGCCTCGACGCCGCCGTGCGTCGACCCGTGCCGCTGTTCCCGGTCCTGCGGGACGTGCATCGCGACCACGTTCTGATCACCGGCGAACAGGTGACCGGGCTGATCGATCCCGGCGGCGGCGCTGGCGGACTCGCCCGCCGCCGACCTCGCCCGGCTGGCCGTCAGCCTCGCCCCGGGGCATCTGGACCCGTTGATCGCGGCGTATCGTCCGCTGCGGCCGCTGTCCGCGAACGAGGTGCGCCTCGCCGGGGCGCTGCACGATGCGGGGGCGCTGCTCAGCGGGCTGGCCTGGATCGCCCGCGGCGTCTGGGAGAATCACCCGGCCGCCCGATCGCCCGCCGCCCTCGCCCGTCTCGCCCACTTCGCCGCCGCGGCGGAGCGCCTCACGGGCGCCCACGACACGACCCGCCTGATCCAAGCCGACCCGCCTGATCCAAGCCGACCCGTCTGATGAAAGCTGAACCGTGAAAGCCGCCGTTTTCGAAGCGTTTGGAGAACCGACTGACGTGCTCCGCTGCGCGGACCGGCCGGAGCCGGATTTCGCCTCCGGCCCGGACCGTGGCGCCGTGCGGGTGCGGATGCTCGCCAGCCCGATGAATCCCTCGGATCTGATGACCGTCCGGGGCGAGTACAACGTGCGGCCCGACCCGCCGGCGGTGCCGGGGTACGAGGGGGTCGGCGTGGTGGAATCCGGCGGCGGGCTGCTCGGTCTGGCGTCCGAAGGGCGAGCGGGTCGCGGTGCTCAACGGGACCGGCGGGAACTGGGCGGAAACCGTCGCCGTGCCGGCGAACCGTTGCGTGCCGGTGCCGAGCGATCTGGACATCGCCCAGGCCGCGATGTTCTTCGTCAATCCGGCGACGGCGTACCTGCTCACGGCGAAGGTGCTGGCCGTGCCGCAGGGGGCGTGGTTGCTGCAAACCGCCGCGGGGTCGAGCTTGGGACAGATGGTGATTCGCCTCGGCGTGCAGCGCGGCTTTCGCACGGTGAACGTGGTGCGGCGGGCGGCTCAGGCGGAGGAGCTGCGGGGGCTGGGAGCCGACGCCGTCGTGACGTTCGACGCCGCGAACGAGTCGCCCGCCGATCTCGCTGCGAAGGTGGCCGACGCCACCGGCGGCGCCGCGGTGCGGCACGCGATCGATCCGGTCGCCGGCGCGACCGGCGGGGCGGCGGTGCGGTGTTTGGCGGAGGGCGGGCGGCTGATCAGCTTCGGCACGCTCTCCGGCGAACCGCTGGCCCTGCCGGCCCGGCACCTCCTCTTTCATGGGATCAAGGCGGAGGGGTTCTGGCTCGGCCGCTGGATGGCCGCGGCGTCGCTGCCGACGAAGCTCCGCGTGATGCGATCGGTCGGCAAGCTGCTGTCCGCCGGGGTGATCGCCAACGACGTGGGCGAGTCGTTCCCGCTGGACCGCGTCGCCGAAGCCGCCGCCGCCGCGGAGCGACCGGGGCGGGGCGGCAAGGTTTGGCTGACGATCAGCGAGTGACGATCTGGGCCCGCGTCAGGCCCGGATCACTTCCTGACCTACTTCGCCCGATACGCGAGCAACGTGTCCTGCTCCCGCACGAACAGCACGCCGCCGGCGACCGCGGGGTGCGCCCAACTGGGGTCGTTCTCGTTCACCCGGGGGGTGAACAGACCCTTCTCCTCGTAGCCCTGCGTGGTGAGGGCGATGCGGCTGATCTCGCCGCTCTGGTAGCGGAACAGCAGGTCGTCGCCGACGGCGATCACCGCGGCGCTGCCCTTGCCGGGGCCGATCAGTTTATCCTTCCCGCCGCCCCAGACGATCTTGCCGGTCGCGAAGTTTGAGGCAGACCGGGCTGTTCGCCCGTCCGCCGTGGCCGGTGCCGGCGTAGATGTGGCCGTCCGACAGGATCATCTGGCCGTGATGGTTCTGGAAGTCTCGGCCGTCGAGTTTGTAGACGGTGTCGACCCGCAACTCCTGGCCGCGAGCCGGGGAGAGCTTGAAGCAGGCGGCGCCGGCGCCGTAGCCGCTGGAGACGAACACGTAGTCGCCGTCGACCAGCGGGGTCGGGATGACCGCGGTCCCGTTGGCGGCCGCGGAGCTACCCCAGAGCACTTTGCCGTCGCTGGCCCGCAGGCCGATCGGCCCGCCGCCGGTCATCTGGACGTAGTGCTTGACGCCGCCGCCCTCCGAGACCACGGCGCTGCTGTAGCCGGCTTCGCGTTTGCCGCCGTCGAGTTGTTCCGGGAACGGCGTCCGCCAGATCTCGCGGCCGGTGTGGCGGTCGCAGGCGACCATTAACGCCCGCTGGCTGCCGGGGGTGAAGACGACCGCGTCGCCGTCCACCAGCGGGCTCTCCGCATAGCCCCATGCCTGCTTGCCGCTGCCGTACTCCGTGCTGAAGTCCTTGCTCCACAACACTTTCCCGTCCGTCGACAGGCAGGCGACGCTCCCGCCGGAACCGGTCACGTACAGCTTGTCGCCGACCACGGTGGGCGTGCAGCGTGAGCCGTCGTAGCCGTGCTTGGGGGCGTCCGCGGAGACCGCCGTCGACCACGCGATCGACGGTTCGCCGGAACCGGTCGGCAGATCGACGGCGACTACCTTCTGAGCCCCGTCGACGTTGCCGGTCGTGTACAGACGCGAACCGACCACCGCGACGCTGGCGAAGCCTTTGCCCATCCCTTTCAGCGACCACAGTTCTTCGGGGCCGCTGTCGCTCCACGCGGGACCGAGCGATTCACCCTCGGCGGCGAAGCCGTCCCGGTCGGGACCGCGCCACTGCGGCCAATCGCCGGCGACGAGGGGGGCGGCGACGGCGACGAGCAGGGCAGCGGCCCCAAGCGTCAGAGAGCGGGACGGCAGCAGGCGGGAGGGCATCGGCGGGTCCGGGCGGGGAGGGAGGCGGAGTCTAAGAACCGTCCGGCCCCACCGCACGCATCAACGATCGCGACTCGCTCCGACGCAGTTCTTCCGAGACCCGCTGCCTATCGGCGACGGCGAATCGCGAAGTCTCAAAGTCTCATTTTCCGCGGCCGGTCTGCTCCTGGAGGGCATCGATCCGCTTGGAGGCATCCGCCTTCGTCGTCTTCGGATCGAACTCCTCACCGGCCTCTTCGCACAGGTCTTGAGGTAGCTCGCCTGAGCCCCGGTCATGGCTTCGTCGCCGGTGGTCCAGTCATCCGGATCTTTGACGGCATTGGAGCCCTCCGGCGGGTCGGTCTTGGGGGCGGAGAGGTCGGCGTCGGCGGCCATGGGGGCGGCTTGATTGGGGAAGCGGGAACGGCCGCATTCTGGCAGGTCGCCCGCCAGGAACCCCACGGATGTTCAGGTGTTCGGCGGTGGGGGATTTCCCGCGGCGGCGTGGCCCGGGGGCCGTTCGTCCGGCCGGACCCTCAGCAGCCAGCCGCCGGCGAGCAGGAGGAGCACGCCGCTGGCCAGAAAGGCGAGGTCGTACGGCAGGTGGCCGGGGATCTCGATCACGTGATGCAGGTGGAGGATGTGGTGATCGATCACGCCCTCGACCAGGTTAAACAGCCCGAACCCCGCCAGCAGCCCGCCCAGCAGGGTGCGGGTGCGGTTCCAGACCGCCGGGTTCAACACGGCGTTCCACAGCGTGATCAACCCCGCGGCGACGGACAGCCAGCAGAACGCGTGGAACAGCCCGTCCCAGAACATATTCACCTCCACGTTCACCACGGTATTCGGGGGCCGCTCCGCCGACAACATGTTGTGCCACTGGAGGATCTGGTGGAAGACGATGCCGTCGACGAACCCGCCCATGCCCACGCCGATCAGCAACGCCCCCGCCGCCAGCGGGCGGGTGGTGCGGCGGACCGAATCGTCCTTCATCACACCGGTCACGGCCGCCCCCCGGCCGGCCGTGCACGGCGAGGGCCGCGGCGCCGAACACCGCGAACGGGACCGTGCTGTACAGCAGATTTCGCCCGAATTGGGAGTCGAAGATGCCGGCCCGCACCCGCTTGCGGATGCCGGCGTCGCACTGCGGGCAAGCCGGCGCCGGGGCCGCGAATCCGAGCAGCAGTGCGGCGGCGAGCCAGATGCGTGTCATGACACCATGGTGAAGCGGCGGGCGACCCGGCGGCACGGGGGGCGCCGCGGCGGACGGGGGGGGCGAACCCCGCGACCGGCCGGCGGGCGGGCGATTCAGTGGGCGGTTCGGCGGGCGGTTCGGTGGCAGGTGCGATGAGCGGCGGCCGTCAGGCGGGCGGAACGGGCGGGGCGGGGACTTCGAGGTCCATCACGCGATGCAGCGCACGACTGGCGTCGGCGGCGGTGAGGACGCCGACGAGTCGACCGCCGCCGTCCACCACGTCCAAACGGGTGCGACGCGAGCGGTGCATCCAACCCAACGCGGAAATCGCATCCACCCCCGGCCGCACCCGCCCGGCGTCGGGCACCGGCTCGCAGGCGGTGGCGGCAGCGGTCGTCGGCCACGCCTCCAGCGGAACCGCGGCGAGCGACCGGACCGACAGCCGGCCCAGCAGGGTGCGATCCGCGGCGACCACCGGGGCGTTCGCCCGCCCGCGGGCGAGCAGCGTTTGCTCGAAGTACTGTTGCAACGTGGCCTCCGCGGGGACGACCAGCACCGCGTCCGCCGGCCGCATCAAGCGGCGCACCGGGACGCCGGCGGCAGCCCGCCGCAAACGGCCGCGGCAGTCGCTCCAGCGAGCCGCGGCAACGACCGCGGCGCCCATCAACATCGGCCACGCGGCCCCCCAGCCCCCGCCGGCCACGGCGGACCACGCCCCGGCGGCCGACGATCACTCCGCCCACCCCCACGCCCGCCGCGCTGGCGATGCGGTTCGCCCGCTTCAGGTCGCCGGTCACCGCCCAGATCAGCCCCCGCAGCACGCGGCCGCCGTCCAGCGGGAAACCGGGCAGCAGATTGAACAGGGCCATGGCGACGTTCACCATCACCCAGAAGCCGATCACGCCGACCGCCGCGGCCCGCAGCCGTCTCCGCGGGGGAATCGCCCGTCAATCCGATGGTCAGCAGGCCGGGGGCGACGCCGTCGGCGGTGATCTGCGTGCCCGCCCAGCCGGCGAGGACGGCGGCGTACCACAGCGCCCAGCAGACCCCCGCCAGCACGACCGAGACCGCCGGCCCCGCCAGCGCCACCAGGATCTCCGCCCGGGGGAGAGTCCGGTTCGCGTTCCAACTCCGCCACCCCGCCGAACAGAAACAGCGTGACCCGCCGCGTGGGCGTCCCAAACGCCCGGCGCAGAGGATGTGGCCGAACTCATGCGCCAGCACCATGCCCGCCTGACCGATCGCCGCCACGACCGCCGCCCCCCAGCGGACCGCCGGCGGCAGGCCGGGCAGCACGGCGGGGAGGTGCTCCGCGGCGAGTCCCCACGTCACCAGCGCCGCGAACGGCAGCCAGGTCACGTCGACCCCCACCGGCACCCCGCCCGGCGATCCCAACGGCAATCGCGGTCCGAGCAACGGGTGATCCCGGGAGGTTGAAGGGGGGCGGCCGACGGCCTGGAAGGGAAGTTTACGAACGCCGCAGTCGGAAGTTCACCCCGCCAGCAGCACGCCGGCGAGCAGGTCGTACGCCGCATGGGCTCCGACGGCGATCCCGAACCCCCGCCACCAGAACAGCCCCGCCAGCACGCCCCCGGCGACCGCCCGGAACAGGAACGGCCCCACCGCGGGGATCTCCCCGTGCGGCCCGAGGTGATGGCAGAGGGCGAACAGCAGGCTCGAACTGACGACCGCCAGCGCCGCCGCCCCCCGCGGGCCGCACCGCAGCATCCGAAACAACCCGTACGCCAGCGGCAGCAGGGTGAGCCGGAAGAGCAGTTCCTCATAGATCCCGGCCCCGACGGCCCCCACAAGATCCGCCGCCGCGGACCGGGACGCTCCCCCGTGACTCCCGTCCGTCGCCCCGCCAGTCGCCCCATCCATGGCGCCGTCCGTGGTGCCGTCGGCGAGATCGACGGTCACCGCCGCCTCGCCGGGCGTGGCGGGGGAGCCGAGCGCCGCGTTCACCCCCACGGCGGCGCCGAGCAGCAGAGCGGCGGCGAGCAGGCTCTCGCCGAGCATTCCGCCCAGCGTTTCCCACCGCACCTCCCAGCGGTAGTGGCCGTAGAAGTTCCAGCCCAGCAGGATCCCGGCGACGACCGCGGGCAGGCGCGAACGCCGCCCCGGCGCCGGCCTCCGCGAGCGTGCCCCGCAGCCAGCCGCCTGCCCCCGGCAGGGCCGGTTCGCCGCGGCTCGCCAGCCAGATCACGCCCAGTTCATACGCCGCCAGCAGCGGGGCCAGGAACGCCAGGCAGACGATCGGCCGCTGGGTGCGGGTGAAATAGGTGCCGGGGCCGAGCGGGTCGGCGTCGGGGGCGAGCGAATCGGTCATTCCGGCGCTCCCGCCACGGAGCCGACGGCCGCGGCGTCCCGCTGTGAGTTCTTCACATCGAACGACATCCCCGCGAAGCGGGGAGCGGACAGGCCGTGCGCCGCGTCGAGCCGCAGCCGGGTCCGGCCGAGGTCGGTCAGGGCCAAGCCCACCGGCGAAACGCCCGCGGCGTTCGCCTCCCCCTGATCGCCCCGCGACAGGCCCAACGCCTCCAACCCCGCCGCCGTGACGGTCAGGCACAACTCGCCGCGGCGGGCGGCGACGTAGCTCGCGGCCGCGGCGGTCTGCCAACTGGCCGCCCACGCGGCGGCGGGATGGGGCGCCGCCCGCTCGTCCGTCGCCCATGCTTCGGCCGCACGCTCGTCGGCCGCGGGGAGTCGGATCAGGAACCGATCGACCCACGCCAACAGGCGGTCGGTGGGGGTGAGGTCCGCCGCGGCGAGACCCGCGGGGCCGCCGCCGCCGTCGGGGCGCTCATGATGACGGGCGGCGATCCGGGCGGCGGCGGCGGGCAACCGATCGCAGACCGTCAGCAGCGCCGCGGAGCGGGCGGCGTGGGCCGCGAACGGTTCCCCGGATCGACCGCCGGACAGTTCGCCGGCGTCCCGGGCGAGGGCGGCGACGACCGCCGCTTCCGCCTCGCCCCACAGCGGGCGGTAATGCGTCGCCGCCCACGCCGTCAGGAACGCCCCCGCGACGCCGCGCTCCGTGCGGCTGGACGGCGGAGCCGGCAGGAGGGCCGTCGGCGGGAGCGACCCGGTCGCAAAGTCCCGCGTCTCCGCCAACACGCCCCGCGCCAGGGCGAGCAACCGAGCCCCGGCGGTGTGATCCGCCGCGGCCAGATCCGTCAGCACCGGGTCGAGTTCCGCGGTCCATCGGACCAGCGCCGCCCGGCGGTCGAGGGCGGCGCCGGCGGCCCGCACCACGCCCGCCAGCCGAGCCACCTCCGGCGTCGGGATCGCCCCGCGAGCGCCCGCCGCGGCGAGCTGCTTCGCCGCCCCCCGCAGTCCCTCCCGCCACGCCCGCATCGGCGGGTCCGCCAGCCGCCGATCGCCCAGCAGGCTGCACAACGCCGCGGCGACGGCCCGCACCTCCCCGCCGACCGGGGCGGGAACAGGATGCGGCGCCGGTGCGTCGAACCGGACGAACGGCGCCGCAGTCACGGGCGCTTCATTCGCGATCACGTCAGACACAGGCGGCGGCGGGCTGGATAGGGAGGGGCGGAGGCTCCATCGACAGCCTAGGTCGCGGTTCGCGACCGCGTCGCCGGTCCTGCCGGTCAGGCGAGCGATGTGACTCTGCCCGCCCCGCCTCAGTCCCCGTCCGGTCAGTCCCCGTCCGGTCAGTCCCCGACCGGTCAGTTCTCGTCCGGTCAGTCCCCGTCCGGTTCGAATCCGGCGGCGAACAGGTCGACGTACCCCTCCTTCATCGGCCGCACGTCGTAGCCGAGGTCCCGCAGCGGATCGGCGGCCATCACGCAGCGCCCGCCGCTTTTGCAGTGGGTGAACACCGGGCGATCCGTCGGCACCCGGCGTTTCAGATCCGCGACCCACGCCGGGTCGTTCGTCTTCGCTCCCAGATCCGACAGCGGCGTCAGCGTGGCGGCCTTCAGGTGGCCGTCCTCCCATTCGTCGATCTCCCGCACGTCCATCAGCGTGGCGGTGCCGCTGTTCACCCAGACGCGCGATCTGCGCGGGGGTGGCGGTGGTGTGACCGCGGGGCGTGGGGGCGTCGGCGGCGGGCGGGGCGGGCATGGGGATCAGAACCAGCAGCGTGAGGGCGGAAGTCATGGGATGCTTCGACGGCGGGAAGGCGACATTCTACAGTCCCGCCGCCGACTCGCCGCGCCCGCACCTCCGACTCCGACAGGCCCGCCGACCCGCTATGCCCGATTCTCATCTGCCCGGCGCCCGGCAACCCCAAGCCAAGTTGATCGTCCTGACCGGCTGCACCCGCGGGATCGGGCGGGCGCTGGCGGAGCGATTCGCCGCCGAGGGGCATGTCGTCTGCGGGTGCGGGCGGAACGAGGACGGCCTGAACGAACTGCGAACCGCCCTCAAACCGCCGCATCGCTTCGCCCGGGTCGACATGACCCGCGACGCCCAGGTGGATCGCTGGAGCGACGCGGTGTTTCAGGAATCCGGCGTGCCGGACCTGCTGATCCACAACGCCGGGCTGATCAACGACGCGGCGCCGCTGTGGAACGTGCCCGCGGCGAAGTGCAACGCGGTGGTCGCCGTCAGCGTCGGCGGGGCCGCGGCGATGGCCCGGCACTTCCTGCCCCGCATGATTCAAGCGGCGGAAGGGGACGACAGGAACCGCACCGTCGTGATGCTCTCGTCCGGCTGGGGCCGCGCCGCCAGCGCCGGCGTCGGCTCGTACAACGCGGCGAAGTTCGGCGTGGAGGGGCTCACCAAGGCTCTCGCCCAGGACTTGGAAGGGGCGGCGCCGGGGCGCTTCTGTGCGGTGCCGTTCTCGCCCGGCGTGGTGGAGACGGACATGACCCGCGGCAACTGGGGCGAGGACGCCGCCGCCTACCCCGATCCCGCGGAGTTCGCGGAGCGGGCCGTACCCTTCCTGCTGGGCCTCACCCCGCAGCACACCGGCGAAAGCCTCACCGTTCCCGGCGGGTGAGCCGAGCGGGGCGGGCGGGAGACGCAGCGTGGTGAGGCGGGCCGCGTTCGTTGTCGGTCGCGGGTGGGGGGCGTAGCGTGATCGACGCCTCGCCCCCCGCTTGATTCCCCGCCCATGCCCCGCTTCGTTCCCGCCCCCGGCTTGCTGCCCGGGGCGCTCCACGGTTTGTTCCTCAGCGTGCTCCTCGCCCCGCTCGCGGCGGCGGGAGAGCCCGGGCAGAGGATTCCGTCCGGCGGCGAAAGCCTGCTGCCGGAGGGATTCACCCTCTCGACCGACGGGTTCGGCAACTGGGGGGCGGCGGACGCCGCCGCGACCGTTGTGCCGGTGGAGGGCGTGCCATTCAAAAACGCCCTGCGGGTGAGCGTGCCCACCGCCAGCGAACTGCGGTACGGGGTGCAACTGAGCGTCCCCACCCGCGGCGACGTCACGGAGGGGGACACGCTGTTCATGGTCCTGTGGGTCCGCGGCGAAGCGGCTGACGGCGGGGCGTTGGCGGTGCACGCCCGCCTGCAACAGAACGGCGGCGAGGCGAACGGCGGCGGCTACGCGGAGATCCTGCCGCTGAACGCCTCCACCGCCGGCTCGCTGTCCGATCCGTCGGGCTGGACCCAACATCTCCAGTCGGTGAAGAGCCCGCTGACCCAGCCGGACGGCACGCACAGCGTTTCGATTCACCTCGGCGGGAAGGCCCAGACGCTCGAACTGGGCGGTTTGCAATTGTTGAACTACGGCCCGGACCGCGACCGACAATCGCTGCCGGTGACCCGCACGACCTACGACGGCCGCGCCGCCGACGCCCCCTGGCGAGCCGCCGCCGCCGCCCGCATCGACCGCCACCGCAAAGCGGACCTGACGATCGTCGTGACCGACGCCGACGGCGCCCCGCTGCCCGGCGTGACGGTGGAGGTGACGATGACCCGCCACGCGTTCGGCTTCGGCGTCGCCGCGGACGCGGACCTGCTGGTCATGACCCGCGCCCAGTTCGATCGATACGCCGCCGGCGGGCACGGCTCCTATCAAGGCTTCACCTGGGACGACGTGTTGAAATATCGCGCGACCCTCGCCGCGAACTTCAATAAAGTCGTGTTGGAGAACGACCTGAAGATCGGCGGTTGGATCGTGGGTCTCAAAAACGACCGCGGCCGCTTCCGCCGCGAATGGACCCTCGCGGCGCTGGACTGGCTGAAGGAACGTCAGATTGAGGTCCGCGGCCACTACGGCGTGTGGGGGCCGATCGACGCCAACGAACCCTGGAACACCGGCTGGTTCGAAACGGACGAACGATACGGCGACAAAATGCTGGCGTATCTGAAGGACTTCGTCCCCCAGATCGCCGGCCGGGTGGGCGAATGGGACGCGATTAATCATATCGTCGGCTGGGGGCCGGAAACGCTCGGCAAGCGGTACGGCAACGAGTACTACGCCGAGGTGATCCGCCTGATGCGGGAGCTCGACCCGTCGGCGGAGATGTGGGTCAACGAGGGAAATATTCTCTCCGGCGGCGGGCAGGATCCGGCCTATCGGGCGGTGATCGACGATCTGATCCGGCTCAAGCAACCGCCCGACGGGGCCGGGTTCATGGCTCACTTCCGCGACGGCTCCCTCACCGGCATGAACCGCATGAAACAGGTGCTGGACGCCTACGCCGATCGGGGTCTGAAACTGCAATTGACGGAGCTTGATTACGACGGCTTGAACCGGGAGTTGCAGGCCGATTACGTTCGGGACGTGTTGACGCTGTGCTTCAGTCACCCGGCGATGGACGGCGTCGTGCAATGGGGCTTCTGGGCGAAGCGGCATTGGCGTCCGGACAGCGCCCCGTGGTCCGAAAACTGGGATCTCCGCCCCGTCGGGCAGGCGTATCGCGACCTCGTCTATCGCCAGTGGTGGACCGACGTGACGGTGAAGACCGGGGCCGACGGAACCGCCACGGTTCGCGGGTTCCGGGGCGATTATGAGGTGCGCGTGCACGTGGGCGGCTCCGTCGGCACGACCGCGGCGAGGCTCGGCGAGGGCGGACAGACGGTGCGGGTGGGGCCGTAACGCCGCGACGTTCGTTCCCCGCGCAGCGGCGAACCCGGCCGCGATGCGTTCTTGGAAAGGTTCGCGTCGCGGCCGAGCCGCCTGTGCCTGCTCTTTGAACGAAACGACAGGCCGAAGGAACGACAGGTCGCCAAGGGTTCACTGGTGGCACGCAGAGTGTTCGCCGCCCCGCCCGGCGATGTTCCCCAGGTGGGGGAGCCGGGGCCCGGTCGGTGTGGGCCGGGGTGAGGGAAGGGAAGGAGGATTCGGGCGCACGGCGTCTGCCGGGCCTCGGAACGTGGACCCGCCCGCGGAGCCCGGGGCCGGTCGAGCCTGTTTCACAACGAAACCGGTTCGATGGCTCTCCCGGAACGACCGCGGGGCGGGGGCGGCGTCCGTGCCGTGGGCGGGGGGGCGGAGTCGCATCGGTCCGCAGCGCAACGCGCACCGACGCGGGGGCGAGGGGCGCCGCGTCCGTCACCAACGTCGGCCGCGCCCGGGTCGCCCCGCGAGAGCCCCAACGACCGCCCGCATCGGTGCGGGCGGGGAACGCCGGGGCCTCACCCTATGCGAGAGCGGGACCTATCGCGGCCGAAGCGCCGGCGGTGTCAGGGGTTCGGCGTACGAACCGGAGAACGAGACGGGCTCATCGTCCCGCCGCCAACTCGCCCAGCAACGCCCGCAGCTTCGGATCGGAGGCCTGTTTTACGGTTTTGAAGCGCAGCTTCACCGCCTCGCCGCCGCGGTGTCGGGCGAGTTCCCGCTCCGCCCCCAGCGACGCGATCCGCCCCAGGGCCAGCGATCCGGGTTCGACGGGGATCGTCAGGTCCAGCCCCGCGGGTCGCTTGGTGTGCAGTTCGGCGAAGGCGGCGCCGTTGCCGGCGGAGGACGGGCGGGTGAACGGGACCACGGTCTTGGTGGTCCAGTTCGCCGCGGCGTCCGGCACCGCGGCGGCGATGCTGTCCGCCAGCGCGTCCAGCACCTCCGGCTTCCACTTCGGTCCCCGCCCGGTGAAGCCCTGCGGCGCCGTGTGCCATCGGCGCCCCAGCCGCTCCCAGGGGGCGAGATCGGCGTCCGCGGCGATGTCCGCGGCGTCGTCCGGGGCGTCGCCCGGGGCGGCGGCTTCGAGGTAGCCCGCCCGCGCCTCCTCCAGGAACGCGGCGAACTCCGGGGCGTTCACCTCCTTCAACCAATGGGGTTTGAAGGTGACCTCCTGCCAGCTTCGTCCGTCCGCAGACACCTGGGCCAGCTCGCGGACCCGCACCCGGGCGTCCGGTCCGTACACCGGCAGATCGAGTTCGTCCGCCGGTTTCCAGGGGAACCGCTTGCGGAGCGTGCCCACGTTGAACGTGCCCTTCGCCACCCGGAAGGTGAGCACGCAGAACCACTCCTGGGCGGTTTTCGCGTGCAGGAACCACTGGGGCGGTTGATCGTCGCCGGTGACCTCGACGACCGACCGCTCCCCCCAGTTCGGCTCCGCGAAGCCGCCGAGATCGGTGAGGGTCGACACGACGTGCGCCAATAACGCCCCCTCCCACTTCGCCGGTCTGCCGTTGTGGGCGACGCGGTCGCGGGTGTGCCAGCCGACGCCGTCGGTCTGCCACGGGGCCTTGTCAGTGCGACCGAACTTTGACAGCGTCGTATCGCCCTCGCGCTCCGCCGCTTCTTCTTCGATGCGGAACGCGGCCCGATCCGCCCGGCCGCTGGCGTCGAGAACCGGCCCCAGCAGGCGGGCGGTGTGACTGACTTCCGCGGCGTCCCGCACCACGTCCTCCGGCGTGCCGTCGGCGACGATCCGCCCGCCGCCCCCGCCGGCCTCGGGGCCGAGGTCGATCAACCAATCGGCCGTTTTAATCACGTCCAGATTGTGCTCGATCACGCAGACGGTGTTGCCCCGCTCGACCAACCCGTTCAACACTTCGAGCAGCTTGGCGATGTCCGCCAGGTGCAGCCCGGTGGTCGGTTCGTCCAACAGATACAGCGTCCGACCGGCGTCCGGGCGGGCCAGTTCCGCGGCGAGCTTCACCCGCTGGGCCTCCCCGCCGGACAGCGTCGGGGCGCTCTGGCCGAGCGAAAGATAATCCAACCCGATCGCCTTCAATACGCCCAGCACGGCGCGGATCTTGGGGACGTTGGCGAACAGGTCGTACGCCTCGCCGATCGACATCTCCAGCACGTCGGCGATCGATTTGTCCTTATAGGTGACGGTCAGCGTCTCCGCGGTGTAACGCTTGCCGCCGCAGGATTCGCAGTCGACCCACACGTCCGGCAGGAAGTGCATTTCGATTTTGCGTTGGCCGAGTCCCTCGCAGGTCTCGCACCGTCCGCCGGGGCGGTTGAAGGAGAATCGGGCCGGTTTATAGCCCCGCGCCTTCGCCGCCGGCAGGCGGCAGAACAGTTCGCGAATTAGGTCGAACACGCCGGTATAGGTCGCCGGATTGCTGGCCGGCGTCGCCCCGAGCGGGGCCTGATCGACCGCGACGATCTTCGACAGGCGCTCCGTCCCGGTCAACGAGCGGAACGGCCCGGGCGTCTTGCCGCTTTGCCCCAACGCCCGCGCGACCGCGGGGGCGAGCGTGCCCTCGATCAGCGAACTCTTTCCCGACCCGCTGACCCCCGTGATGCACACCAGCGTGCCCAACGGCAGCGTCAGCGTCGACGTCGCGGAGGTTGTGATGCTTCACGCCCCCAAGACGACGGCTTGGCCGTCGTGCGGAGCGGCGGGTGGTCGGGACTTTAATTTCGTCCGTCCCGCTCAGATAGCGCCCGGTGACGGAGGCTTTACGACGAGATACCTGCTTCGGCGTACCCTCCGCGGTGATCGTGCCGCCCAGCCGCCCGCTGCCGGGGCCGAAGTCGATCAGACGGTCGGCGGCCTCGATCACCTCTTTATCATGCTCGACGAGCACGATCGTATTGCCCAGATCGCGGAGCTTTTTCAGCGCCGTCAGCAACCGGCCGTTGTCCCGCGGGTGCAGGCCGATCGTCGGTTCGTCGAGTACGTAGAGCACCCCCGTGAGGCTCCGCCCGACCTGCCCGGCGAGCCGAATCCGCTGCGATTCCCCGCCGGAGAGCGTCGGCATCGACCGATCCAGCGTGAGATACGTCAGCCCGACGTCCACCAGGAAGCCGAGTCGATGCGTCGCCTCCTTGAGTAGATCGCCGGCGACCTTCTGTTCGCTGCCCTCCAGCGTGACGGAGCGGAGGAAGGCGAGGGCGTCGGTCAGCGGCAATCGGCACACCGCCGGCAGGGTGCGACCGCGGAACCGCACTGCGGCGGCGTCGTCCCGCACGCGGTCGGCGTCGCACTGGCTGCACGGCTTGTCGCCGACGAGGTCCCGCAATCTCTGACGGTATTGATAGCTGAGCCGGCTGGCCTCGGTCAGGCTCGGGTACAGCCCTTTGTATTGGAACCGAACGACGGGCCGCCCTGCGGCGCGGCGTCGATCCATTTGTCGCCGCCGTACAGCGCCGCCCGGCGGGCCGCGGCGGGCAGGGCGTCGAACGGCACGTCCAGATCGATGTCGTAGGCGGCCGACAGCCCGTCCAGAATCGCGGCGAATTGCGGCGTTCTCCTGCGGATCCGGCCACGCGGTGACGGCGCCGTCGCGCGAGCTGCGGGTGGGGTCGGCGATCAGCACCGACTGGTCCGTCCCGCGTTCGTTGCCCAGCCCCTCGCAGGCGTCGCACCAGCCGAGCGGCGAATTGAAGCTGAAGTTCTGCGGGGCTGAGCGGTTCGAAGCTGCGGTCGCAGGTCTCGCAGGCGGCGTGCAGGCTGAACCGCTTCGTCGTCCACTCCGGCTCCGGCTTGGCTTTATCGGCCACCGCCACGCGGATCACCCCGCGGCCGAGGTCCAGCGCCTGTTCGAGACTGTCCGTCAGCCGACCGATCTGGACCGGGTCGAGCGTCACCCGGTCCACGACCACCTCTAACACGTGCTCCTCCTTCCGATCCAGCTTCGGCGGGCTCTCCAGCGGGTGCGTCGTTCCCGTCGACCCGCACCCGGCTGTAACCGCGGGTTTTGAGCCGCTCGAATAACTCCTCGTAGGTCTCGCCTTTATAGATCTCCTGCGGGGCGAGCAGCAGGGCCTTCGCCGGGGCGCCGTTGCCGTGCGGCTTCGCCCAGCGACAGCACGCGGGCGACCAGTTCGTCCGTCGTGCTGGTGCCCACCGGCGTGCCGCAGGCGGGGCAGTGCGGCGAGCCGAGCCGGGCGAATAGAATGCGCAGATAATCGTAGACCTCCGTGACCGTGCCGACCGTGCTGCGGGGCGTGCTGCCGACGGTTTTCTGCTCGATCGCGACGGCCGGGGAGAGCCCGGTGACGGAATCGACCCGCGGCTTGGGCATCTGGCCGAGGAACTGCCGGGCGTAGCTGCTAAGCGATTCGACGTATCGCCGCTGCCCTTCCGCATATAATGTGTCCATCGCCAGCGAACTTTTGCCGCTGCCGCTGGGGCCGGCGAAGACGCTCATCTTGCCGCGGGGCAGGGTGAGGTCCACGTTCTGAAGGTTATGTTGCGAAGCGCCTTTGACGACGATCGGCGGCGTCTTCTTCGGCGGGGCGGCCCGTTTGGGGGCGAGCGGTTCGCCGGGCGTGTGCGAAGGTCGGCAGCACGTCGCGGAGGGCCCGGCCGGTAAAGCTGTCGTCGCAGGCGGCGATCTCCTCCGGCGTGCCCGCCGCCACCACCCGCCCGCCGCCGGCCCCGCCGTCGGGGCCCATATCGATCACCCAGTCGGCGGTTTTGATCACGTCCAGACTATGTTCGACCACCAGCACGGTGTTGCCGGCGTCGACGAAGCCGTGCAGCACGTCCAGGAGTTTATGCACGTCCGCGAAATGCAGACCCGTGGTCGGTTCGTCCAGCAGATAGAACGTGCTGCCGGTGCTGCGTTTGCCGAGTTCCCGGGCGAGTTTAATTCGCTGCGCCTCCCCGCCGGAGAGCGTCGGCGACGGCTGCCCGAGCTTGAGATAATCCAGTCCCACGTCCGCCAGCGTTTGGAGCAGGCGTTTGATTTTCGGGACGTTCTCGAAGTGTTGCAGCGCCTCCGCCACGTCCATTTTGAGCACGTCCGCGACGCTGGCGCCCTTGAACTTCACCTCCAGCGTTTCGCGGCTGAAGCGACGCTCCTCGCAGACCGGGCAGGGGATCCAGATGTCCGCGAGAAAGTCCATCTCCAGCTTGGTCGCCCCGTGCCCCTCGCAATGTTCGCAGCGACCGCCGGGGACGTTAAAGCTGAATCGGCCCGGCTTGAAGCCTCGCAAACTGCTCTGCGGCAGCTTCGTATAGAGGTCGCGGATCAGGTCGAACACCTTGACGTAGGTCGCCGGGTTCGATCGCGGCGTGCGGCCGATGGGGGACTGGTCGATGTCGATCGCTTTATCGAAATGTTCCAGCCCCGCCACGGACGCATGGGCGCCCGGCTCGCCGAGCCCGCCGTTCACGTCGCGATTTAAAATCTGCCAGAGGATATCGTTCGTCAACGACGACTTGCCCGACCCGCTGACCCCCGTCACGCAGACCAGCGCCCCCAGCGGGATTTCCGCGGTGATGTCTTTCAGATTGTTATGCGTCGCCCCGGCGATCGTCAGCCAGTGGCCGGAGGGCGGGACGATGCGCCGTTTCCCCGGCACCTCGATGGCCCGTTTGCCGCTGAGGTACTGCCCGGTCAGGCTGCGGGGGGACTTCATCACGTCCGCGACGCTGCCGCTGGCGACCAGTTCGCCGCCGCGGACGCCCGGGCCGGGGCCGAAATCGACGACATGATCGGCGGCCCGCATCGTCTCTTCGTCATGCTCCACGACGAGGACGGTGTTGCCGCGATCGCGGAGGTCCCGCAGGCTGTCCAGCAACAGCGTATTATCCCGCGGGTGCAGGCCGATGCTGGGCTCGTCGAGAATATACAGCACGCCCACCAAGCCGCAGCCGATCTGCCCGGCGAGCCGGATCCGCTGGGCCTCCCCGCCGGACAGCGTCGGGGCGCTGCGGTCGAGCGAAAGATAATGCAGACCGCACTTCAACAAGAACCCCAGACGACCGCTGACCTCTTTAATCGCCTCCACGGCGATCACCCGGTCGGTGTCGGCTGAGGACGAGGTCGGTGAAGAACTCCACCGCGGCGCTGATCGGCAGGGCGCAAGACCTCGGGCAGACTCAAGTTCGTCCCGCCCGTGGCGTTCCGCGAACGCTTGGGACGCGGTTTTTAAGCGAACGTGGTTCGCCTGTTGATTGAGCCGCGTGCCCCCGCAGGTGGAGCAGGGGCGGGTCAGCATGAACTTTTCGAGCTGCCGACGCCGCATCGGGTTCTTCGCGTCCCGATAGGATTCCAGCAGTTCGTTGAGCAGGCCGACCCATTCGCCGCCGTGCTTCCAACCGCCGCGGCCCTTCCAATGATAGGTGACGTGCCGCTCGCCGAGCCCGTCCAGCCACGCCCGCCGGGCGGCCTCCGGCAATTTACGCCACGGGGTTTTGAGGAACGACTTCGCCGGCAGCTGGCAGTCCTCCTCGATCGCCGCGGCGGCGCCCTCGTAAATGTGCTTCTTCCACCTACCCAGGTCCTTGAACGGTTTGAGCAGGTTTAGAGCCCCGTTGCGGACGGCTTTCCGCTCGTCCGCGACCATCAATTCTTCGTCGAACTCGTGCCGCACGCCGAGGCCCTGGCAGGCCTTGCACATCCCGGCGGGGCTGTTAAATGAAAACAATTGCGGCGAGGGCGGCTCGTAACTCATGCCGCTTTCCGGGCAGGAGTAGTCCGCGGAATACAGCTTTTCCGCGCCGCCCGCTGCGGCGTTCTCCGTCCCGTTCCCCTCCTGCACGACCAACAACGTGCCGCCGGACAGTTTGAGCGCCTGCTCGACCGCTTCCGCCAACCGGGTGCGGGTCTGCTTGCCGGCGGTGAGACGGTCGACGACCACCTCGATCGTGTGCTTAAAATGCCGCTTTAACGCCGGCGGGTCGGACAGGTCGTGAACCTCCCCGTCCACCCGCGCCCGCAGGTGACCGCGGCGGGCGAGGTCCTCGAACAGATCGCGATATTCGCCCTTCTGGTTCTGAATCAACGGGGCCAGCACGGAGAATTTCGTGCCAGCTTCGAGTTGTTCGATCGCGGCCACGATCTGATCGGTCGATTGCGCCCGGATCGGCAGGCCGGAGACGTGGCAATAGCCCTGACCGACGCGGGCGAACAGCACGCGGAGGTAGTCGTACACCTCCGTGATCGTGCCGACGGTGCTGCGCGGGTTCCGGCCGGCGGTCTTCTGCTGAATGCTGATCGACGGGGCGAGCCCGCCGATATAATCCACCTCCGGCTTCGGCATCTGGCCGAGGAACTGTCGGGCGTAGCTGGACAGCGATTCGACGTACCGGCGCTGCCCCTCCGCATAGAGGGTGTCGAAGGCGAGGGAACTTTTGCCGCTGCCGGAGACCCCCGTAAACACCACCAGCCGGTTCTTGGGGAGCGTCAGCGAGACGTCCCGGAGATTGTGTTCGCGGGCGCCGCGGACGGTGATCTGCGTATCGCTGCCGGAGGCTTTACCGCGTCGGACGCCGGGTGACTTGACCGGTCGGGCGCCGGACGGCTTGGCGGGCGAAGACTTGGCGGGCATCGCACGGCGTCGGGCGGGGGCCGGGGCGGGCCGCGGACGCACGATCGTCCTGTCCTCAGCGAACCGGCGGCGGACCTCCGTGCAAGCCGCGGGCGATACGATCGGCCCCCGGTCGCTCCCGGGGGAGCCGCACCGGGGAACGCCTGTATCGGTCCGGCATTCTGACCGCAGGCGGCGGATCGTCAAGCCGACCGTCAAGCCGACCGTCGCGTCGGCTGCCCCGCGTGACGGCTGCCCCGCGGGACGGCTGCCCGCCGGCGTCACTTCGCGGGGAGGGGCAGCACGTCGATCGCCTTGGGCGACGGTCACGCGGGAGCCGGTCGGCGGTCAGGGCGCCGGTCTCCGCGTGCACGTGAAAGGACGTGACGTCGTCGGAGTCCTGCCCGCAGACCAGCAGGAACCGCCCGTCCGGGGTGAGGTTCATGCCGCGGGGCGTTTTGACCGTGGCCGGCTCGATCTCCACCGCGGTCAGGCGGCCGTCGCCGGCGATCGCGAAGACGGCGACGCTGTCGTGCCCGCGGTTCGTCACGTAGACGAATCGGCCGCTGGGGTGGACGCGAACCTCCGCGGTGGTGCCCGCCGCCGGTCCAGTCGGCCGGCACGGTGGGGAGCGTGTGCAGCGGAGCGAGCGTGCCGGCCTCGGCGTCCCAGGCGAGGGCGAGAACCTCGTTGCCCATCTCCAGGCAGCAGTAGGCGAATTGTCCGTCCGGCGTGAAGGCGATGTGCCGCGGCCCGCCGCCGGGCGGCGTGGCCAAGCGGGACTGCTCGGCCAGTTCGGCGGTGTTGGGATCGACGGCGTACACGACCAGTTCGTCCGTGCCGAGGTCGGCGACGACCACGAACCGCCCGTCCGGCGAGCGGGGTCGCGCAGTGGGCGTGCGGTCCCTTCTGCCGCCGCGGGTCGACGCTGGATCCTGCGTGTTGCACAAAGCTGGCCCGCTGCCGAGGGAGCCGTCGGCGGCGAGCGGGAAGCAGGCCACGCTGCCGCCGCCGTAGTTCGCGGCGACGACCGCCCCGCCGCCGCGGCGTGACGTCGACGTGGCACGGTCCCGCCTTGGCGCCGCCGGGGGCGACCGGCTCGTCGCCGGTTTCGGTCAGCGAGCCGTCGGCGTTCACCGCGAACGCCGTCACCGACGTGCCCTCGGTCACGGCGTACAGCATCTTGCCGGAGGGGTGCAGCGGCGAGGAACGACGGCCGCGCGATCTTCGCGGCGAGCGTCGGCTCGCTCAGCATGCCCGTGGCCGGGTCGAGCGTGAGCCGGTAGATGCCGTCGGCGCCGGTGCCGACGTACAGCGGCAGCGGCGCTGGTTTTCCGGTGCGGCGGAGGCCGCGGCGGGATCGGCGGACATGGCGGCGAAGAGCAGGGCGGTGGCGAGCATCCGGGCAGGATACCCGCACCGGGCCGCCGCCCGCACCTGTCGGACGTCCCCGCGAATCGGCTACTCCTGCGCAGTCCTCCGGCGGGGCGGCGACGGCGTGGAAGCCGGCGTCGACGTGCAGGTTCTCGCCGGTGATCCCGCTGGCGGCGGGGATAGCAGGAACGCCCCGGCGCTGCCGACCTCCTCCGCGGTGATGTTCCGCCGCAGCGGGCTGAACGTCTCGTACAGCTTGCTCATCGCGGAGAAGTCGCCCACCGCGCTGGCCGCGAGCGTCCGCAGCGGACCGGCGGAGATCGCGTTCACGCGAATGTTCTTCGGCCCCAACTCCGCCGCGGCGTACTTCACGCAGCACTCCAGCGCCGCTTTGCAGACGCCCATCATGTTGTAGCCGGGGATCACCCGCTCCCCGCCGATATACGTCATCGCGAGGATACTGCCGCCGTCGGTCATCAACGGTTCGGCCCGCTTCGCCAACGCCAGCAGGCTGTAGGCGGAGACGTCCATCGCCAGCTTGAAGCCTTCGCGGCTGCACTGATACGTCGGTACTTTCAGGTCGTCCAGCGACGCGAACGCGATGCTGTGCAGGAGGAAGTCCAGCTTGCCGTGCGTCTGTTTCACCTTGTCGAAGACCTCGTCGAGTTGGGCGTCGTCGCGCGACGTCGCAGGGCAGCACGAGGCTCGGGTTTCCAGTCGCCCACCACCTTCAGGCAGCGGTTGCGGGCCTTGGGGCGGTCCGGGTCGGCGTCCGGCAGGTGGGTGAAGGCCATCGTCGCCCCGGCGTCGTGGCACTGCTGGGCGATGGCGGCGGCGATGCTGCGGTCGTTGGCGATGCCGAACACCAGCCCGGTTTTGCCTTCCAAGGAGATCATCGGGGCCGGGGTCGTCGTGGGGAGAACGGGGCGGGACACGGGGCGGAGACCGTACCGGCCGCCGTCGACCGCGGCTAGGTTCCCGCGTCCGTCGCGTTTCCCGCCCCCCGGCTCCCCGCCCCGCCCCCGCCGATGGACTCCGTCGAAACCCTCGCCCACTGGACGGCGGACCATATCACCTGGGCCTCGATCCCGCTGGGGCTGTGGATCCTGTCGTGGGGACTGATCCCGGCGGTGCTGCTGTCCCGCAGCTCCCAGCCGAGCGGCAAGGTCGCGTGGGTGATCTCCATTCTGGAACTGCCGGTGCTGGGCGGGCTGCTGTACTTGGTGTTCAGCGCGGGGCGGGAGGAGAAGTACGCCGCGGCCAAACGAGAGGCCGACGCCGATCTGAAAGACCGCCTCAGCGACCCGGACGAGGAACACCCCGGCGACGCTCCCGAGGCGCTGCGGGCGGTGTGGGATCTCAGCCGGCGTGCTCGCCGGACATCCCGCCGCGGGCGGCAACTCCGTGCGGGTCTTCGACGACGCCGCGCGGGCGATCGACCGATTGATCGAAGCGATCGACGCGGCGGAGCGGTCGGTCTCCATGGAGTTCTACACCTTCCGCGGCGACGCGACCGGCGCCCGGGTCCGGGATTCGCTGGCCCGGGCCGCGTCGCGGGGCGTGGCGGTCCGCCTGCTGTTCGACCGGTTCGGATCGCTGGGCCTGACAAATCGCTTCCTCGCCCCGCTGACCGCCGCCGGCGGGCAGACCCGACCGTTCGAACCGCGTGCGAACGGACTGCTGGATCGGTTGCGGCTCAACATGCGGAACCACCGCAAGATCGTGGTGATCGACGGGGCGATCGGCTTCACCGGCGGGGTGAACGTGGGAAACGAATACGTCTCCGCCGACCCCGGCACCGCCCCGTGGCGGGATACCTTCGTGGAGGTCCGCGGTCCCGCCGCGGGCCGCTTGCAGCGGGTGTTCGCCCAGGACTGGCTGTATATCGTCCGGGAGGCGCTGACCGACCCGCATCTGTATCACGGGCAGAGTCTCACGGGCACGCTCGGCCCCGCGCCGGACGGTCCGGACTGGCATGTCGACGTGGTGTTGCGGGTGCTGGACGACGGGCCGGACCGCCGCGATCGGGCGCACGAGAGCGTGTTCTGCGCCGCCATTCACGCCGCCCGCACGTCGGTCGAACTGGGGACCGGCTACTTTGTGCCGACCGAACCGATCGACCGGGCGTTGCAGTGCGCCGCCCGCCGCGGGGTGCGGGTCCGCGTGCTGCACGGCGGGCCGGGCTCCCCCTTCGCCACCCGCTGGGCGGCCCGCTATCAATACGCCGACCTGATGGACAGCGGCGTGGAGATGTATGAACGAGCCGCGGGCACGTATCACGCCAAAGCGCTGACGGTCGACGACCGGTTCACGCTGGTCGGCAGCACGAACTGCGACACCCGCAGCTTTCGGTTGAACTTCGAGGTGTCGTTCATCTCGCTGGACGAACGACTCGCCCGCACGCTGGCGGGGCAGTTCGACGCGGACCTCGCCAACGCCCTCCGCATCGCCCCGGAGGGTTGGCGGGACCGGCCGCTGTCCAAGCGACTCGCCGAGGCGGGGGCGAGCCTGTTCAACCCGGTTTTATGATGACGGATCGCCTCGAACCTCGCGAGGGGCCGGTTGCAAAACTCACCCGAAGCGTCAGCGAGGGCGTCGGCCGCAGGCCGACGTGCTGCGCACGCCGGATCCCTCGCTGACGCGTCGGGTGAGTCACTGATATTGAAACCAACCTGTGATTCCGGCTCGATCGGTCACGCGGCCTCCTGAAACACGCGCTGCAACTCTTCGAGGCTCGTGACGCCCTCGGCGACCAATCGCAGGCCCTCGCTTTCGAAGGTGGGCATCCCGTCGGCCCGGATCTGCTGTTTGAGGGCGGATCCGCTGGGCTTGGTGTTGAGGATCTCCTTGACGCCGTCGGTGACCCGCAGGACGGCAAAGATGCCGGTGCGACCGAGGTAGCCGACCCCGCCGCAGCGCCGGCAGGGTTCATAATCCTCCGCCTCCATCACCTCCCGCCCGGGCGGGCGGTATAGTAGTTCGGTCTCCCGCGGCAGGCTGACCCGTTCCACCAGCTTGGGGTTGGGGCGAAACGCCTGCTTGCACTTGCCGCACAGCTTACGGATCAACCGCGGCTGGATCAGCCCGTTGACGCGCTCCGCGACGAGCGCCGGATCGCCGGACCATTTACATAATTGGCCGATGCCGGAGACCAGATCCTTCGCCGCCAATTCGCCGATGATGGACAGGTCTTCGCCGAACTTCAGGGCCTCGACGGCTTTCTCCGCACTGTCCACGCGGTCGACATAGATCACGTCCGCCTCCGCCCGGATCACCCGGGTGATGGCGGCGTCCATCGACTCGCCCTTTTCCGGGGTGAAGTCCGTGAGGGTGTGCAGATCCCGGCCGCCGAGGTCCCCGATGGCGTAGATGTTATAAATATAACTGTCCACGCTACGCAGCACGCCGAAGGTCGTGGTCGTCACGCCGGACAGCGGCGGGCCGACGATGAACAGCCCGCCCTTGGCCCCGCCGGCCATCTCGCGGATCATCTCCTTGAGGTCCGGCGGGAAACCAAGCTCCTCGGGCTTCTCCAACTTCTCCTTCTGGTTTTCGGCGCGAACGGTCAGTCGCTCCGTGCTGCCGGCGGGTTCGGTGTCGATCCGCAGGATGTATTTGACGCCGTCGAGATCGGCTTTGATCCCGCCGGACTGCGGAACGTCCTTCGCCTTCACGTTGAGCCCGGCGAGCAGTTTGAGCACCTGCGTGATCGCCGCGGCCTGCCGGGCCGGCATCCGGCCGCCGGGGTAGGCGACGCCGTCGATGTAGGTGCGAACCGCCGCGGCGGCGCCGCGGGTTTCCAGGCGGACCATCTCGCCGCGGCGGGAGATCGCGTCGGAGATCATCTCCCGGGCGGGGGCGAGGCCGACGCGGGCCAGCGCCGCGTGGGCGCCCATGTCCGGCGGATCGCCGGAGAGGGGGCCGCGAAAGCTGACGAGATCGAACTCCGGTTCGTGCTCCTCGTCGTCGTCCTCGACGTCCTCGGGGGTGTTACGGCGGCCAAACATCGTGCGTCTCCGGGCGGTGAGCCGGCGGAGGCGCCGGCTGCGAACCGACATCATCCGCGGCCGGCGCCCGATTGCCAATGGGTCGGACGCCAATGGACCGAACCTGCCAACGGGCGAACCTGCCAACGGGCCGAAGCCTCATGCCGTCGCGTCACCGCGGGTTGTTCGGCGTCGCGGCGTCGGCCGTCCGTCGCCGACCGGTCGGGCAGAGGTCCAGCACGGGGCACCGCTCGCACCGCGGATTGCGGTGGTGACAGACGCGTTGGCCCAAGAACATCAATAATTCGTGGTGGTCGTAGACCTGCTGCCCGTTCCAATCCTGCGGCAACAACGCGGTGAGCCGCGCGTGCGACGGGCCGACGGCGACGGACTTCGGGATCAACCCCGTCCGCTGCGCCACGCGGTGGTGGTGACTGTCGACCGGCAGCGCCGGTCGTCGGAGGCGGGAGAAGCACAACACTGCGGCGCTGGTTTTGGGGCCGACGCCGGGCAACGCTTCAAGCCACGCCCGCGCCTCCGGGACCGGCCGTTCCGCCAGAAAATCCAGCGCCTCGTCCCCGAGATCCCCCGTTTCCTCCGCGATCAGTCGCAGCATCGTTTGCAGCCGCGGCGCCTTTTGCTCCGGCCAGGTGCAGGGGGCGAGTTCCGCTTCGACCTGCTGCGTGGGGGCGTCGCGGACGGCTTCCCAGGTGGGGAAGCGAGCCCGCAGTTGCTTGAACGCCCGGCCGCTGTCCGCGTTGCGGGTGCGGTGCGACAGGAACGAACTGACCAGCTCCGCCATCGGCGACAGGCTGTGGAAGTACGGCACCGGCACGCCGTACTCGTCGCCCAGCCGGGCGTGGATCTCCAGGGCGAGGGCGGACTTCTCCGCGAGGTTCGGGGTGGCGACGGCGGGCATCGGCGGCGGTCCGGCGGGGGGCGGGCGATGCAACCATCTCACCGCATCGCACCCACCCGCGCATCGGGCGCGGGGCGGGTCGTCCGCTGGGGGGAACCGCCCCTCAGGCGTCGCGGCCGGGGGTGCGGCGGAGCTTCTTCGTCTGGCCCCGCTGCTTTCTTCGCCGCGAGGCGGCGGCGGTGCGAACCCTTCGTCGGCTTGGTCGGCCGGCGCTTCTTCGGCGGACGGGCGACGTTCGCGAGCATCCCGGCCAGCCGCTCCAGCACCGTCGCCCGGTTGCTCGGCTGGTCGCGGTGCTCGTCGCAGGCCATCACCAGTTCGCCGTCGTTGTTGATCCGCGTGCCGTACTGGCGGCGGAACCGGTCCTTCACGTCCTCCGGCAGGCTGGGCGACGCTTCGATCGGCCACCGCAGCACCGCTTTCGTCTCCACCTTATTGACGTTCTGGCCGCCCGGCCCGCCGCTGCGGGCGTACGTGAGGGTGAACTCGTCCGTCGGCACCCGCAGCGTGCTGCGTGACGGTCAGGTGCGAGGGCAGGGACACGGGAACGGCGGGCGACGGGGGAGGAGCGAGGTCGGCGGGCGGCGGGACCGGATCGTAGCGAGCCCCATGCGGACGTTCGGGGCGGTTCTCCCCGCGTGTCGGCCGCGATTGGCGTAAGAAGCGGTCGGCCCGGGCGAATCCCGTGGCCGTATCGCACCTGACCTCTCCTCACGGACGTCTCGCACCGGATCCCGCCTTCCATGATCTTCGACCCGACCTATTTCCTGTTCGCCCTGCCGCCGATGGCCCTGATGATGTGGGCCCAGTGGCGGGTGAAAACGAACGTCGCGGAGGGCGGTCGCGTGGCCGCCGAACATGACCGGCGCCGCCGCGGCCCGTTTGATCCTCGATCGGGCCGGGCTTGCAGCACGTGCGGCATCGAACCGGTGGACGGGGAACTGTCCGACCACTACGACCCCCGCTCCAAAACGCTGCGGCTCTCCCCGCAGATCTACGGGCGCCGCAGCGCCGCGGCGGTGGGCATCGCCGCTCACGAGGCGGGGCACGCCTTGCAGGACGCGACGAACTACGGACCGCTGACGATCCGCGGCCGCGCGCCGTCCCCGCGGCGACCGCCGGCGGGAAGATCGCCGGCCTGGCGATCATGGGCGGGTTCGTGGCGATGTACGCTCGGAGCGTACGGACTTCGCCCGCCCGCTGATGCTGGTGGGGACGCTCGGGTACGCGGCGATCCTGGTCTTCCAACTGATCAACCTGCCCGTCGAGTTCGACGCCTCCAACCGGGCGAAGCGACTGGTGGCGGATCTCGGCATCGTCGACGCGGAGGGCGGCCGGTGGGTGGGGAAGTGCCTGAACGCCGCCGCGTGGACCTACGTCGCCGCCACCCTCAGCACCGCCGCGACGATGCTGTATTACCTCTTCGTCTACAGCCGCATGGGCGATCGGCGGTGAGATCGTCCCTAGAACGTCCGCCGGACGCTGAACCGGGCGAGGCGTTCCAGCAGCGCCTTCGCCGGGCTGTTCGGCAGCGCCGCGAGGCGGGCGATCGCGGCGTCGGCCCGGTCGCGGGCGGCGGCGGCGGCGCTCTCCAACGCCCCGGTCCGTTTCAACAGCGGCATGAGGCGGTCGCGGGCGTCGGCGGGCGGGTCGGCGAGCAGCGTCTTCAGGTCCAGCGAACCGCCGTTCTGCAACCGGTCGCGGAGCCGGATCACCGGCAGCGTCAGTTTCTTCTCCGCCAGATCCGAACCCAACGTCTTGCCCACGCGGCCCTCCTCCCCGACCAGATCGAGCAGGTCGTCGGCGATCTGGAAGGCGACGCCGAGGTCTTCGCCGTACCCGCGCAACGCCGCGATCGCGTCCCCATCCGCCCCGGCGTGCACGGCGCCAAGCTCGGCGCTGACCGCCGTCAACGCGGCGGTTTTACCGGCGACGATGGCGAAGTATTCGTCCTCCGTCAGGTCGACGTTCCCCCGCTCGTGGATCTGCGTCAGTTCCCCCTCACAGACGGCGTTGGTGGCGGCGCCGATCGCCCGGCAGGCGGCGGCGTCCACGGTCGCGGCGAGGTGAAAGGCGTGCGTGAACAGGAAATCCCCGAACAGCACCGCCGTCCGCGGGTTCCAGCGGGAATGCACCGTGGCGACGTGCCGGCGGACGTCCGCCCCGTCCAGCACGTCGTCGTGCACCAGCGTGGCGGCGTGCACCATCTCCACGACCGCGGCGAGCGTGTGATGCTTTTCGTTCACCGTCCCGCAGGCGGCGCCGGACAGCAGGGTGAGGATCGGCCGCAACCGCTTGCCGCGGTAACGGGCGACGTGATCCCGCACGTCGCGGACCGCGGGGTGCGAACTGGCGAGTTCGTCCGCGTAGAGGCGTTCGCAGGCGGCGAGACCGGGGCCGATCAGCGCCGTCACGTCGGCCAGCAGGGCCGGTTCCGGGGAGACCGATTGCAGAGGAGCCGCCGTTCCGCGGACGCTCGACGGGGCGGGGGGCGGGAGCGTGGCGGCGGTCATGTGCGGGTGACCGGCGGGGCGGCGATCGCTTCACCCCGGTGCGTCACGCGAGCGTCAGGCTCAGGCGCCCGACGACAAGTCGTCGGCTTGGGGGCGCCGGGTCCAGTCCCCGCTGCGTCCGCCGGACTTGCGCAGCAGGCGGACCGCGTCGATCGTCATCCCGCGGTCCACCGCCTTGACCATGTCGTACACGGTGAGGGCGGCGACGGAGGCGGCGCACAACGCCTCCATCTCCACCCCGGTCCGCCCGGTGCAGGTGACGGTCGCGGTGACGGTCAGCCGGCCGGGTTCTCCTTCGGCGGGCGGCTCGCTGGCGAAGTCGACCGTCGCCCCGTCCAACGGCAGCGGATGGCAGAGGGGAATCAGCCCCCCGGTGTTCTTCGCCGCCTGGATGCCGGCGATCCGCGCGACCTGCCGCACGTCCCCCTTCCTGCCGTCGCCGGACAGGATCAGGTCCAGCGTCGCCGGCTCGCACCGCACCGTGGCCTCCGCGACCGCGGTGCGGGCGGTGACCGGTTTGGCGGCGACGTCCACCATCCGCGCGGCGCCGGCGTCGTCGAAGTGGGTGAGGGGCATGCCGACAGGTTAGCCGCGACCGGAGGGAGCGTGTTGTTGGCGAGCGGTGGGCGTCAGCCCTCCGTGTCACTGGGCTCGGAAACCTCGATGTAGGCGCCGTCGTGATATTCGGCGGGGATCATGGCTTTGACCTCCTCCTCCGTCAGTTCGGGCGAATCAAAATCGGTCTGGGCGACGGCTAACACGACCCCTTGCCGCGACACCACGCGGTGCGGCGGCAGGAATCGCACGGGCCGGTCGAACATCAGCCACCAATACGGCGGGATGTGCGGCTCGTTCATCGCTTCCCACCAAGCCAGCCGGGCGAACTGCACCGTGCCGAAGCCGCTCGATTCGTGGTAGCCGAACTCCAGCCCGTAAGCCGTCTCGCTGCCTAAGCCGTGGCCCTGCTCGATTGCTGACAGCGTCTCCCATCGCTCGTTCCGCCGCCGCACCGCGGGGGAGGCCGCGGCTCGGTCGGCGTCGCTGAATTGGTGCAGTGCGGGGGCGACGAACAGCGGGGCGTTCGGGTGCGATTGCTCGTCGGCCGCATCCAGCAAATCCCGCGTCACCGCGTCCCCCCAGTAGTTTCGCTCGAAGCCCAGCCGGTCCGCCCCCCACAGTCCGCCGACCGCCAGCGGAGTACGAACTGAGCCACACCGGGCTCATCCAGACGACGTTCACCCCCTGCGTCGCCAGCAACGCGACGACCGCCGGGGCCGCGAGCTTCGGCCGCCAATCTTTCAGTCGGTCGTACAGTCGTCCGGCCCCGACGCCGGCCAGCAGGGCCAGCGGGGGGAAGATCACCAGCCAGAGCCGCACGCCGTCGTACAGGCTTTCGCCGCGGGTGCAGACGAGCGCCAGCGGGACGAGAACCGCGGCGACGAACAGGGTGAGCCGGGGTTCGTCCAAGCGTGCGGCGAGACGGGCGCGAAACGCTTTGGGCGCTAACGCCCCCGGCTCGCCGCGCCGAAGAGCCGAGCCGACCGCCAGCGCCGTCAGCCCGACCGGCACGGTCGCCAGCGTCATCACCAGCGGGTAGTGCCAGGGCGTGGGGGCGAGGCCGTCGCCGTTCCACACGGCGCCCAGGTAGTAGTTCCGCACGGCGGCGCGCTCGGTGATCGTGTCGAGAAATGCGGGGATGTGCTCGCCAGGATTGAGCCACAGATACGGCCAGCCGAGGACGAACACGATCAGCCCCGCCCCCCCGAACGCCGCGACGGGACCGATCGCCCGCCACGCCTCCTTCCAGCCGTGTTCCCGCCCCGCGTGGTACGCCGCCCACACGGCGACCGTCGGCGCCAACAACGCCCCCTGAATCTTGCAGAGCAGGGCGAGACCCAACAGCAAACCGCACAGCGCCGGCCGTTTGAAGCTCGTGCAGCGGGGATCCCACCACGCCGCGACGCCGCACAGGCACAGGGTGAAGAACAGGTTCGTCGTCGTCTCCAGCGAGGCGATGTGCGCGTGACCGAACACCCGCGGCGTCAGGATCAGAACTCGCCCCCGCCGCCAGTCCGGCGGCTCGACCGAACCATCGCGCGCCGCACCAGATCAGCAGGCCGACGGTCAGCGCAAAGGCCGCGGCGCTGCCGACCCGCGCCTGCGCCACGCTGTACGGTCCGCCGGGGCTCTGGGGGGCGTGAGCCCACCAGGCGAAGTCATGCCAGGCGCCGAGCCAAAGTTTGGCGAGCGGGGGGTGATCGGGGAGATAGTTGTTCTCCCGGCTCGAACACCTCGCGCAGCGACGCCGGGTGGGCGATCGCCACGCCGTAGGTCCGCACCGCCGCGGACAGGTACGCCCCCTGCTGGGTATAGAACCCCTCGTCCACCGTCAGCCCCGGCCCCTGCGGCATCCCCGGATCGGCCCCGCCGGGGTCGAGCTGGCAGAGCACGAGAAGGAACGTCGCCACGACGCAGCCGGCGGGGGCAAGGAGGGCCTTCACGCCCCCGGCTCCTTCGACGGCAGCGCTCCAACGGCGGCGGTCAGCGCGCGCACGTTGACGCGGCCGGGATCGTTCATGTTGAGCAGACGAACTGTCGCGCGGCCCGACGGCGTGAGGCCGACGATCTCCGCCGCGACTTCCGCAAAGTGTGCGTCCCACCGCTCCGCCCGCGGGTCGTACAGGCGAACGACCCGGCCGTCCGTCGGATCGACCGAACAGAGGTTCGGACCTTTGAAGAGGTTGCACCGATCACAGGCCGATGCGGCGTTCGTCTCCTCGTCCGGGCCGCCGTGACTGAGGGCGAGGATGTGGTCGAGATGGAAGGTGAGTTCCGAGAGGCCTTGGGAGAAGCGGCAATATTCGCAGCGATCGCCGGCCCGTTCGCGGACCGACCGCTTCAGCGTGGATTCGCGACCCTGCGGCGGAGCGTCCGTCACGCCGACGCCGCCCGGCGAGCGGCCGCCAGTTTGAGCACGGCCAGCAGGTCGTTGACGGCGATCATCTCGCGGTACTCGGCTCGTTCCCCCTCGGAGAGGACGCCTTCGCCGGCCCTTCGCCCAAGCTCGGCGGCGCGGGCCTTCATGGAGTCGCTCATCCGGAACCCGGCCAGTCGACCGGCCATGTCCGGGGGAAGCGTTCCAAACGCCTCATCGAGAATCGTCAGCGGCCAACGTGCTCTTCATGCAGAGAGTCTAACGCATCGCGATTGCGCCCGCTCCAGGTTCCGCGCAGCGAAAACCCCCGCCCCCCGAAAACGACCGCGGCGGTCGCTCGGGGGGCGGGGGTTTCACAGGCGTCGCCGGCGCGTTCGGATCGTCGTCCGCCGCCTCGGCCCGGCCCCGGAGGGGAGAGCGTGCCCCGAGCGGGGCGAGGCGGCGTTGGACGGCCCGGTCGGCGCCGATCCGCGACCGACGCCGAATGCTTGACCTACGCCAGCTGCTTTTTGCGGCTGACGAGGGTCTTGATCCGCTCCGCGAGCAACGCGGTGTCGAACGGCTTGCGGAAGGTCTCGTTGAACAGCGTGCGGTCGAAACCGCTGGCGCTGTCCTCGTCCGAGATCAATCCGACCAGTACGGTGTCGCTGTACTGAGCGTTCTTGCGGAGGTTCGCGGCGATCATCAGGGCTTCGCTGCGGCCCATGACGAAGTCGATCACGACCCCGTCCGGGTGCAGAGATTCCGCCTGAATCCCGGCCTCAAATCCGCTGGCGGCGGTCTCGAGCTTGAACTCGCTCTCGCCCAGCATCTCCGTGAGTCCGGCGAGCACTTCGCCCCCGGTCCCGACGACGAGCAACTTGCCCATCGCCTCGTCTTCCAATTCCCCCAGCGGCATCCCGTGTTCCTTCAGGAACCGGATGAGGTGCTCGCGGGGGATGCGGCGGTCTTGCGACCCCGGGATCCGATAGCCGCGCAGTCGACCGGAGTCGAACCACTTACTAACGGTGCGGGGGGCGACCTTACAGATCTTGGCGACCTGCCCGGTCGTGAAAATCGTTCTCATGTGCGGGCTCTCCTGAGTTTTAGGGCCGACCGGCGGGGGCGTCATGCCCCCGGTTCCCCCCGCCGCCCGTCGTCGCCCTTGGAAGGGGGCGGCTGCGAACGGTTGGGTCGGGGGGAGGCGGGGCGGCCCGGGGTCGTCATCGGGACAAAACGGGGTCTCAACAAGGCGTCCACCCGATGGGTCAAGCGGGCGGACGAAGCGGGCGGCCTTGTCGCCGCGGCCGGCCCGGTCAGACCGGCCCACCCCCACAGGGGGGCGAAGCGGTGCGGCGGGCACGGCAGCGGCAGGCTGCCCGGGGGGAAACTTCGTCACCACCGCCGCGTCGCCTTGAGCGGGACCGACCGACACGACCGGCCGGAACCCTATTTCGGAAGCGGAGTTACGCACGCTCGGGGTCGGCCCCTAGCCCGCGGGCGCGAACTGTCCGCATCGCGGACGAAGCGTTCGGCCCCCCGTCCGGCGACGTCGTCAGACTCGACGGAGAATCGCCGGAACGGTCCGGTCAGACCGGATTTGACTGGGGCGCCGCGGCGGACGGCCCCGGGCGTCCGGCTCCGGGCGGCACGGTCCGCCGCGTCGTCCGGCTACACTGCGGCCCGACTCCGGCTCGCTCGCCCGTCGTTCCCGCCCCCGCCCCCGCGGTCCGCCCCGCGGCGCACGTTCCCTCTCCCGACCGAGCCCGCCGCCGATGACCCCCCGTGAAGTGCTCGCCCTCTGCCGCGAACGCGACCTCAACGCGGTCGACCTGCGGTTCATGGACTTCCCCGGCACCCAAAAGCACTTCACCCGCCCGCTGTCCCGATTGACGGAGGCCAGCTTCGAGGAGGGCTTCGGGTTCGACGGATCCGGGATGCGCGGCTGGCAGGCGGTGAACGAATCCGACCTGCTGGTCGTCCCCCAGGCGGACACCGCGATGGTCGACCCGTTCATGGATCGCACGCTCGCGTTGACCTGCACCGTCCGCGATCCCGTGACCGGCGAGGACTACGCGAAGGATCCCCGCAACATCGCCCGCAACGCGGAGCGGTACATGCGGAGCCTCGGCATCGCGGACGAGGCGCTGGTCGGTCCGGAGGCGGAGTTTTTCGTGTTCGACTCCGTGGCGTTCGATTCCAACGGCCACGAGTCCTTCTACCACGTCGACAGCGCCGAGGGGCAGTGGACCCGCGGCCGGGACCCGTCGTCCGGGCACGAGTCCCCGGGGAACGGCCCGTCGAACAGCGGCTACCAGGTGCGGCGGGGCGAGGGCTACTTTCCCACGCCCCCGACGGACACGCTCCAGTCGTTGCGGGGGGAGATCATGTCGGTGTTAGAAGAGGTGGGCATCCCCGCGGAGGGCCATCACCACGAGATCGCCACCGCCGGGCAGTGTGAGGTCGACATGCGGTACGCCCCGCTGCTCAAAACCGCGGACAATCTGCTGCGGTACAAGTACGTGGTGAAGAACGTCGCCGCCCGACGCGGCAAAACGGCCACCTTCATGCCCAAGCCGCTGTACGACGACGCCGGCAACGGCCTGCACCTGCATCTGAGCCTGTGGAAGGACGACGCCCCGCTGTTCGCCGGCGGGAACTACGGCGGGCTGAGCGACATCGCCCTGCACGCCCTGGGCGGGATCCTCGCCCACGCCCCGGCGTTGTTCGCGTTCTGCTGCCCGACGACCAACAGCTACAAACGGCTCGTGCCCGGCTTCGAAGCGCCGGTGAATCTCACCTATTCCTACCGCAACCGCTCGGCGGCGGTCCGCATCCCGGTGCACGCCCCGCGGCCGGAGGACAAGCGGTTCGAGTTCCGCGTGCCCGACCCCAGTTGCAACGCCCACCTCGCCTGCGCGGCGCTGCTGATGGCGGCGCTCGACGGCATCCAGAACCGCACCGACCCCGGTCCGCCGCTCGACAAGGATCTCTACGACCTGGGCAGTGAAGAGGTGCGGGACGTGCCGCCGGTCCCGGCGACGCTCGCCGAGGCCCTCGCCGCCCTGCGGGCCGACCACGAGTTCCTGCTCCGCGGCGACGTGTTCACCGAAGACGTGATCGACACCTGGATCCGGGTGAAGACGGAACACGAGGTCTCCGCGATCCGCCGCCGCCCCCACCCCCACGAGTTCGCCTTGTATTACGACGTGTGAGCGGACGGGGATGTGGGAGGCCGCGGCTCGTTCAGGTGCCGAGAAGTTGCCGGGCGGCGTCGGTGAACTTGCCGCGGAGTACGACCTTCGCCAGCGCCGCCTGCTGTTGGATGAGCGGATGCGTGCGGAAGGGGCCGTCTGTCGTGACGAAGAGGGCGTCGCCGCCGGGCCGCACCTTACGGTCTGCAAATACGCAGCCGGCGATCAGTGAATCCATCGGTCCGTAGCCTGGTTCGTCAACGGAGAGCAAAAGCTCCTCCCCGAGGGCCGCGGCCCGTTTAGAGACCGGCAATACACAGCCCGCCTCCAGCAGGCGGCGTCGGCAGGCGGAGAGAGCCTGATCGTCGCGATCCACGAAGCCGATCAGCCGATCGTCCAGTTCCAGGATGTCGGCGTTCAGAGCGGGTGTGTCGGGGTAGTCGCTCCGTAGGATTTCGGAAGCTTCCTTCTTCAGCCGCGACAGCACAGACCGGCGGACCTTCCGGCGCTGGGGAATCGACGCCGTCGCCTCCGTGAGGCACACCGCCGGCACGCGGAGAGCGATCTCGCCAGTCTCCGCCGCAGAGAGCAGGCGTTCGCAAGCCGGATGTTCCTGCTGCCGGTCTGCAAGCTCCAGCAGGAAGTTGGTTTCGACATAGACCCTCACCGATACGTCCCGCCGAAGCTGTCCTGGTCGTCGTCCCGCGGATACAGACGGCCCCCGATCAGGATGTCGGCTACGGATGGCGCCGCCTCCCGCAAAAACGCCGCGGGTCCTGCGAAACGATCTCCCCAAGACTCCGGCCGCGGGTCGGTGAGCACGCGGAAGAGTTGCTCGCACAGCATCTCGAACGCCAGCCCCCGGACCGTCTCCGGGTCCAGCCCGATTGCCTCGAACGACGGGTCGAGTAACGGTCCGGCGTCCCCGTCGAACAAACAGGACCCGCGGTCGTCCCACACCCACAGCCGCCGCGGACTCACCAGCGCCGCAAACCGGCTTCCATCCTCCGCGGCGGCGGCGCGAACCTGCGCCTCCTCCTCGTCCCACCCGCGGCTCCACCGGGGCGGGGCGATCTTCGCCTCCACCGTCACCGCCGGCCGGCCGTCGGCGTCGAGGATCAGAAAATCGGCGGCGGGGGCGACGATCATCGCGAAGGGTGCGGCGAGCAGGTGGCGAAAGCGGGGCCGGCAGAATATCACTCCCGCTTCGCCCGTGTGGGCGCCAGTTCCCTCCACCCCGCGGCCGTTCCCGTTGCAGACGCTCAAGAATCTCCTCACGTTCGCCGGCCGGCTGCACCCGGTGAAGGCGGTGGCGCTGGGCTACGCGGGCTACATGCTGGCCGGCTGGGTGCTGCTTTGCCTGCCGATCAGCGAGCAGGACGCGACGGACGATCTGCCCGCGGCGGAGGTCTCCGCGTTGGATCACCTCTTCACCGCCGCCAGCGCCGTGAGCACCACGGGGCTCGCCACCGTCTCCACGCCGACCAGCTACAGCTTGTTCGGCGAGATCGTCGTGCTGGGCATGATCCAACTCGGCGGATTGGGCTACATGACCGCGGGGTCGTTCGTGATCCTCGTCGGTCGGCGGGCGCTGTCCGACCGCCGTCGCGAAGTCTCCGAGAGCGCGTTCAGTTTGCCGGAGGGGGTGAAGGTCGAGCGATTCCTCGCCCGGGTGGTGCTGTTCACCCTGCTGGTGGAGGCCGCGGGGGCGCTGGCATTGTACTTCTGCTTCGTCGACGCCGGCGTGACCGACCCGCTGTGGCCCGCGATCTTTCACAGCGTCAGCGCGTTCTGCACCGCGGGGTTCAGCCTGTTCACGGACAGCCTCGAAGGGTTCCGCGGGCACTTCTGGACGAACGCCGTCGTCTCCGCCCTCAGCCTGTGCGGGGCGTTGGGCTTTCTGGTGCTGGGCGACGTGTGGGGCGTGCTGACGGGCGGACAGAAGCGGCTCACGCTGACCAGCCGGATCATCCTCGCCAGCAGCGCCGCGGTGTTGGGCGTCGGCTGGCTGCTGTTGTTCGTCGGCGACGCCAGCCTCGCCGAACTGCCGGCCGACGAACGGGTCCTGACCAGCTTTTTCCAATCCATGACGGCGATGACCACCGTCGGCTTCAACACGCACCCGATCGGAACCCTCGCGCTGCCCTCCGTCGTATTGATGCTGGTTCTGATGGTGATCGGGGCGAGCCCCTCGGGCACCGGCGGGGGGATGAAGAGCACCACGGTGACCGCGATGTTCGCGGTCGCCCGGGCCAGCCTGACGGGGCGACGGGAGATCACGTCGCTGGGCCGCGTGATCCCCGAACACCGCCTGCGAACCGCCGCCGCCACCGTCGCGGCGTACCTCACGGTGCTGACCGTCGCGCTGTATCTGCTGAGCCTCACCGAGGATCTCGGCGGCCCGGACGCGAAGTTCCCGTTCGAGGACCTGCTGTTCGAAACCGCCAGCGCCCTGGGCACCGTGGGGCTGTCCCGGGGGATCACCGGGGATCTGTCGACGCTCGGCAAACTGCTGTTCGTGGGGGTGATGTTTCTGGGGCGATTAGGCCCGCTCTCCTTCGGCGTCGCCCTGCTGACCCGGGCGCACGCGACGGACGCGACGGTCGACGGCGTGGCGGGCGATTCCGAAGACGGCGCCCTCCAGGCGGACCGGCCGATCCCCGTCGAGGACCTCGCGGTCTGACAAGGCGGTGTAATCAACTCGCTCCGGGGGCGACGGGGGCGTCCCCCGCCGCCGGAACGGCCTGCGGTGCAATCTCTTTCTCCATCACCGGATCGAGCGTCGGTCGGACGCCCAGGGCGTCCAGCACGCGGGTGCGCAACTCCTCATCCTCGACCCGCTCCTCCGCGAGCCCGGCGGGGTCGCGGTGCAGGGTGCGGAGGGCGGCGACATGTTCGGCGGTCTCCGCATCGTCGCAGCGAACCAACGCCCCCACCAACGCTTTCAGCACGGCCGGGGCGAACGGGGCGTCCGTCACCCCCGCTTCCGCGGGAGGGAGCGCCGCGGCAACCGTCGCGGCAGACCGCCGGACCGCCGGCGTGCGGGAGGCGATGCCGGCCAGCGTCACCCGATCCAATTCCTCCCGCCCGGCGCCGTCCGACGGTAGGTCCGGGATCCGTGCCAACGCCGAGAGGGCCGCGGCCCGGACGGCGGCGATGGGATCGTCCGCCGCCCCCGTCAGCCCCAGCAGACACCGGTCCCGCGCCTCGGACTCATCTGGCCCCGGCCGATCGTCGTCCCGCGGCCACAGGGCGGGGATCGCTTCGCACGCCCCCGCCCGCACCGCCGGCGCCCGATCGTGGAGCGTCTCCAAGAGCGCGAAAGAGTCGTTGTCTCCCCGACGGGAGACTTTGACTCTTCACCCTTGAGTCCGGCCGCGTCCCAGATCGCGGCCAGTCGGCGGGCCGGGCGACGGTGGCGGAGTTCTTGAACGATCTCCGGTCCCCGCGGCGTCTCGCCGGTGCGGTAGGAGGCGGCGGTGAAGCGGGCGTCGCCGACCTTGCGGAGGTACTTCAGCCCCCCGGTCACCGCCCCCGCGGCGTCGCCCCGCAGTTCGGTCACCCAGGGCGGGTCGCCGGTCTCGCCGGTTTCCTCCTGCCGGACGTGCCAGAGCAACGCGAGGCCGTAGCCGATCTCCCGGCTGGTCAGGTAGCCGCTGCGGGCGATCTGCCACCACGATCCGCCGGCGGCCGGCGTGGTCGCTTCCTGCACGGTCGCGTTCGCCACAAACAGACCCAGACCCAACGCCGCACAGGCGAGGTCGGTGCGGGGTTCCTCGTTCGGATCGTCAAGCGGGCTGCCGAGCGTCGCGGCGTAGGCCCCGGTGACCGAGTGGGCCAAACTTTCGATCGGATCGCCGCCCGCCGCTCCGCCCAGCAAGACCTGGTGGCAGAGCTCATGGGCGACGGTCGCGGCGAGGTTGATGGGGTTAGCCGTCAGCTCCCGGTTCAACGCCACCCGCGGTGAGCCGTCGGCGTCGAGGTTCCAGGTCCCCCACGGGCGAGAGGCGCCTCCGGCGAGGTAGAGGCGATTGGGGTCCGGGCGGTCGTCGCCGTCGAACCATTCGACGGTCACGCCGGCGGGGTCGATGCCAAGGTGTCGGGCGAATCCTGCGAACAGCCGGGCGGTCCCGTCCGCGGATCCGTCGAACCCGGCCAGCTCCTGCGAGGGAAGCAATTGTTCCACCGGCGCCCCCCCGTTGAGCCCCAGCCGTTCCGGTCCCAACCGGGCGGCGAGGACGTTGAGGTGCCGTTCGACCCAGGCCTGTTCGTAGACCTCCAACGGCGGGCGGGGAGCGAACAGACCGAACATGCGGGCGGGGACCGAAACGGGTGGGGGCGACGGGCAGGGAACCGCGGGGCGGGGACTGTGGCGAGCGGCGCCGGCCGCGGCAAACGGTCGCACCGGCGTGTCCGATGTATCGCGGCCGGTCGCGGCGTCGACGGAGAAGGGGACACGACGGTCCTCCCGCCCGATCCCCCTCCGCCATGCCGCCCCTCGATCTGTTCCGTCCCGGACACGCCCCGCACCCGGCGACCGCGGGGACGTACTGTCCGCGGACCTACGGGTTGGGCGGCGGACAGCGGCTGGCGGTGCGGTCGCGGGCGGCGTTCGGGCGGAGCGCCGCGGCGGTGCTCTCGGCCCGGCGGTCCGCTCCCGGCGCGGTGCGGATTGCCCCCGCGGAGCGTCGCCCCCCCGGTTGAGCGACCGCTGCCCGGCCTCCTCGGGGCGCCGGGGCGGTCCGCTTTGAAGGCGTGGGCGGGGCGGTAGACTCCGCGAATGTCCGCTCCCCCGCCGTTCGCCGATCCCCCCGTCACCCCCGGCCCGCCGGCCTCGGTGCGGCCGGCGACTGCCGCGGACGTGCCGGCCGTGCACGCCTTCATCCGCCCGTTCGTCGCGAACGGCCGCTTGTTGGAGCGGACGATGGGCGAACTCGAAGAGCTGATGCCCACCGGTTTCGTCGCCCACATCCCGAGCGGGTCAGACCGGGGCGAACCAGCCCGGGGCGGCGAGCGGCTGGTGGGGTTCGCGGCGTTGGAGGTCTATTCGCCGAAGCTGGCGGAGGTTCGCAGCCTCGCGGTGGCGCACGATCTCCGCGGTCGCGGCGTCGGCAAGGAACTGGTCGGTCGCTGCGTCGCCCTCGCCCGGGAGCGGGCGGTGTTGGAGGTGATGGCCGTGACCAGCAACGAAGGGTTCTTCAACACCTGCGGGTTCGACTTCACCCTGCCGGGCGAGAAGAAAGCGTTGTTCCTACAAACCCGCGAGATCCCCGCCCGCCCCGTCGAGGGCTGAGGCGGGGGGCTCGGCGAACGGGGGGCTCGGCGAACGGGGGGCTCGGCGAAGGCGACCCGGACGATCACTCGTCCTCTGCCGTCTCCCCGGCGGGCGATGCCGGTTCCTCTGCCGCGGCCGGCTCGGGCTCTGCCGTGACGGGCTCTGCCGTGACGGGCTCTTCCGTGACGGGTTCTTCCGTGACGGGCTCTGCCGTGACGGGCTCTTCCGTGACGGGCTTGGCCGGCGGGTCGGGATCCGCCGGGTCGCCCGGCTCTTCCGGTGCGGGCGTCGGGTCCGGCTGCGGCATGGGTTCCGGGGTCGGCTCGGGGGCCGGGTCCGGCGTGGGGGGCGTATCCGGCGTCGGCTCGGGGGAGGGGCTGGGCTCCGGCGTCGGCGGTTCTTCGGGCGTCGGCGGTTCTTCGGGCGTGGCGGGCTCCTCCGTCATCGCCGGTTCGTCGGGGGTCGCGGGCTCCGGCTCGGCGGGAACTGCGGGCGGTTCCTCCGTCGCCTCCGGCACCGGCGTCTCGGCGGCCGGGTCGTCCGCGACGGCGGCGGCGGGTTCCGCGGCCCACTCCTCACGCGGCACGATCCGGGCGGTGGTGATGGTGTCCAGCTTGGGGAAGTTCGCCTTCAAATAGGCGGCGCCGCGGGACGTGATCGCTGGCTGACTCGGTCCGTTCCCGTCCGGCGCCCCTTCGCCGTAGCCGGAATAGAACTTCGCGGGCACGTCGCCGCCGGACACGACCTCCGCGAACGGGCTGAACCCGTCGGCGTCCAGCCGGGAGTTGTCCCCCGTGCTGACGAACATCTGCGCGGTCCGTGAGTTCGGTCCGCTGGTGGCGAAGGAGAGCCGGCCGCGGGTGTTGGCGACCTTCACCGGGTCGTCCAGCAGGGTCTCGTTCTTCCAACGCGCCGTCTGCTTCGGATCGGCGGCGAGGCCGAACTGAGCCATGAACCCCGGCAGCACGCGGAAGAACGCCGCCCCGTCGAAGTACTTTTCCTCCACCAGCGTTTTGAAGCGGGCCGCCCCGCGGGGCGCCCACTCCGGCTTCGCCTCCACCACAAAGTCCCCCTGCGTCGTTTTGAACTCCACGCGGAACGGCTCGCGGTTCGCGACGTCGTCCTCCGGCGCCGGCTTGAGCTTCGAGGTGTCCACATCCGTCAGCGACGGGGCGTTGGGATCCTCGTAGTCGCGGATGCAGCCGGTCGCCAGCAGCCCCGCGCAGGCGAGCGCCGCGAGCAGCGGGCGACATGACGGCCGCGCGGGCCGGGGCGGGGGGGGCAGAGGCATGGCGGGGCGAGGTTCGATCGCGGGCGGAAGCGGGACGGGGGGAGTGTATCGAGCGTCGCCGGTTGCGGTCGCGTCGGCGTCCGCCGCACACTCCGGGCCGTTCGTCCCCCGTCTCCCCCCGCGAGAAGTCCCGCCCGTGCCCCGTCCCTCCGGCCGCGCGCCCGGCCAACTGCGCGAACTGTCCGTCCAGCGCCCGTTTCCCAGCGCCGCGGCCGGCAGCCTGTTGATCTCCGCCGGGAACACCGTGCTGCTGTGCACCGCTTCCGTCACCGAGGGCGTCCCCCCATGGCGGGTGAACCGGGAGGATCCGGCCCGCAGCAAGGGCTGGGTGACGGCCGAGTACGCGATGCACCCCGGCAGCACGCCGGGTCGCAAGAAGCGGGGCACGGACGGGCGGGCGACGGAGATCCAGCGGCTGATCGGTCGCAGCCTGCGGGCCGCGGTGGACTTCGCGGCGCTGGGGAACCGCACGATTACCGTCGATTGCGACGTGCTGAAGGCCGACGGCGGCACCCGCACGCTGGCGATCACCGGCGGGTTCGTCGCCTTGGCGGACGCGGTGGCCACGCTGGACCTGGACCGTCCGGCCAACGGCCGCCCGGGCGTGCGGGTGTTGACGCGGTCGATCGCCGCGGTCAGCGTCGGCGTGACCGCCGAAGGCTGCGTGCTGGATCTCGATTATCCCGAGGACAGCCGGGCGGACGTGGACCTGAACGTCGTGATGACCGGCGCCTCCCCGACCGGCGAGCCCGGCGACTTCATCGAGGTGCAGGGCACCGCCGAAGGCGAGCCGTTCCCGCGGGCGGTGTTGGACGAACTGCTGGACCTCGCCGCCGCCGGCTGCGTGGGGCTGACCGCCCTGCAACGCGACCTGCTGGGCGATCGATTCCCAAATTGAACTGCCGGGATGAACTGTCGGGATGAACTGTCGGGGCGAGCGCCCGGGGGGAGCGTCCGGGCGAAACCTGTCGCGGGGCGGGGGGGTAGGAGGTGGCGCCGGCGGACAGGCTCCGTAGATTGCCCGGCTCCCCCGTTCCCACACAGAACCCCCCAAATGCGTCGAACCTCTCTGCTCACCACGTGCGCCGCAGCCGTCGCGCTGCTGGCGCCGAGCCTGTCTCCGCCGACCGCGACCGCCGCCGACCCGATCCCGGCCGCCAAACGGCTTCCCCCGATCACCTACGGGTTCGTGTCGGTCCCGAACGTGACCGAGGCGAAAGCGCGGTTCAACAGCACTGCCGCGGCCGGATTGTTCACCGACCCGGCCCTCGCGGATCTGCGGGAGATCGTCGGGGACGCATTGGAGAAGGGCGGCGCCGCGTTGCAGGAGCGGCTCGGCGTGACGCTCCAGGAACTGCTGAACGTGCCCACCGGCGAGGTCACCTTCGCCGTGGTGCAAACGGCCCCCCGCAAGGTCGCGGTCGTCGGCCTGTTGGACTACGGAACCAGCGAGGACACTGTCCTCAAGTTGCTCGAACAGGCCGAGGACGCCCTGGACGACAACGGCCTGACCAGCGCCGAGGAGAACTTCGAAGGCACGCCGGTCGTCGTCTGGACCGTGCCCGGCGAAGAGGTGGACGAGTTCGCCGAGGACTTCGACAGCGAAGCCGATCCGCCGGAACCGCAGCAGTTCGCCTACTTCCGCAAGGACACCCACCTTGTGGTCGCCAGCGATCCGGCGGCGCTGGAAGCGATCCTCGTGCGGTGGGACGGCACGCACGCCGACACCTTCGCGGACAGTAAGGTGTTCAGCTACATCGCCGACCGCACCCGCACCGACGATCGCGAACCGGTCCTGCTGTGGTACGCGGACGTGATCGGCTCGGTCCGCAGCGCGATGATGGGCACCGGCGGCGGCGGGTTGCCGGTTCAGATGGCGCTCAGCTACCTGCCGGTGCTGGGGCTGGACGAGTTCAAAGCGGTGGGCGGCAGCATGGACATGGGCACCGAAGAGTTCGCCAGCGTGGGCAAGGTGCTGCTGTACGCCGACCGCACCGACCGTGCGCTGGGCGTGTTCAAGACGCCCGTCGCCCCCCTGAGCCCGCCGGACTGGGCCGCCGCGGACGTTGCCGGCTACGCCGCGTTCAACTGGGACCTCGGCGCCGCCTACGAGAGCGTCGGGACCACCTACGACATGCTGGTCGGTCCCGGCGAGTTCGACCGGTTCGTCAGCGGGCAGTCCGAGCAACTGCCGATCGACATCAAAAAGGACATCGTGGACGCCTTCACCGGGCGGATCGAGGTCGTGTCCTACCCGATGACCAATCTGGACAAAGCGCTCGCGGACGGGTTCGACAGCGACGAGGACGGCGAAGCTGAAGCGCCCTCGCAGCCGGTGGTGATCGGCCTGAAGCTGAACGATCCGCGGGGCGTCGGCGAACTGCTGGACCTCGGCATGGACGCCTCCGGCGGGCTGATGACCAGTCGCGACTTCCGCGGCACGCCGCTGTACGAAGGCTCCAATCCGGCGGACGGGTCGGCGGTCGCCATGGCGATCCGCGGGGACACGCTGCTGTTCTCCACGGAGGTCGCCCGCTTGGAGACGGCCCTGCGGGGGCCGGCGGACGAGCCGCTGACGGATTCCCCGGCGTACCGTGAAGCCACCGCCAAGATGCCGGCGGAGGTGTCCGTGCTGTCCTTCTCCGATCAACGGGGACAGGCGGAGACGTTCTACGACCTGTTCCGCAGCGGGGCGCTGTCCAGCCAAGCTGATCCGGAGATCGCGGAAACGCTGGACGAAATCGCCGACGCCCTGCCGCCGTTCGACGCGATCCAGAAGTACCTCGGCGTGTCCGCCGGGTACCTTGTGCCGGACGAGCACGGCGGCCTGTGGGTCAGTTTCGGACTCGAAACGCAGGAGTAGTCGACGTCCGCGGGGCCGATCCCCGCAGCGTTCGTCCCGACCGGTTCTCCGCCGCCCCGCCGCCCTGCGGAGCGGCGGCCAACGCCGGGACCGAACGACCCGCGATCGGGGCCTTCAGGCGCCACGGTCGCGGGTCGTTTTCGTTCCCGCGTCGGTCGTTTAACAGGACGTCGACCGACGGGTCGTAGGCTTCCTCCAGCACCGGGTACAGGACCCCGACGGGGATGTGGTAGTGGTAACAGTGGCCGACCTTCAGCGTCCGCGTCCTGGCGACGCCCGCGGCGGCGCCGAACTGTTCGAACTGCAACGGATCCCGCACCTTGTAGGTGTGCACCTCGCCGGGGGGGAGCGTGAACGGTCCGCCCCAGGGGCCGGCGGCGAAGCCGCCCCCGGCGCCGCCCGCGGCGGAGCGGACGCGATAGGTGAGGGGCAGGTCGGAGCGGTTTTCGAGGGAGGTGTCCGGCACGATGAACCGGGCGATCAGCAGCCCGCCGGAGACGCCGGAGGAGGGGCCGCGGCTACTCAACCCCTCGATTCGCAGGGCCGCCCCCGGCAGGTCGAAGTCTTGCAACGGGCCGCTGAACGGGCCTTCGTCGTTCAGCCAGTTGTTCCAGCCCTCGCGGATCAGGTCGGCGGCGAGCGGCTCGTTGACGAACCCGCCCACCGGCGCCTGCGAGCGAACCGGCACGATCCTGGTCTCGTCTCCTTCCGCGATCGCCACGAAGCGGCGGTAGGCCCCGTTCCTCCGCACGCTGGCTCGAATCGGTTGGCGGAGCGACAGCCTCGCCACCGCCGCCCGTTCCCAGGCGGCGCCGGGCGGGCGGTGGTCGACCGTCAATTCGATATCGTCGGACTCCATTCGGACCAGCGCATCGTCGTCTGAGTCCGTCGCGATCGCCGACAGCGGGCCGGCCAACGTCAGCCGAGCCCGTAACTCGTGATCGGCGAACTGCGGATCGTCCAGGCCCGGCACGATCCGCACCAGATTCGCCCGCTGGTGAAGCTCTCGCAGCGGATTGCCGGGCACGTCGCGGGCGTCGATCCGCGGCACGCCGTCGTCGACCAGTTCGCCGGAGAGGAGCCGCAGCAAGCTGGTGGAGACGCCAACCACAAGTTCCTCCGGGCGGCCGAGGTTCTCGGTCAGCTCCATCGAGACGCCGCCGTCCGCCCGCCGCGGGCGGCCCTCCCCGAGGTTGTAGGGGGTGGGGGAGCCGACGGCGAGATCGAACACCGCGGCCAGCCCGTTCTCGTCCGCGTGCACGTCGCGGAGCGTGACCTGCACGACCGGCTCGACCAACGGGAGCGGCAGGACCTCGCCCGCCAGCCCGCCGGGGTTCCCCAGCGAAACGTCCCCGCCGACGTCGTTCAGCAACTCCGGCACGGCGTCGCGGACGGCCTGCTCGCCCTGCGTGCGGGCCTCGTAAAGCCCTTCGACAAGCGTCTTCGCGAGTTTCGATTCGGTCAGGAACAGCCCGTCCTCGTCCACGTAGCCGGGGCCGCAGACGAAGTAATCGTCTGACGGCAAGCGGAACCGCGTGCCGAGGGTGGTCAGCTTCAGGTCGCCGTCGACGATCGACGGGCGGACGTCCACTTCCAGCACGAGCGGCCGGCGAATCCCGGCTTTGATCGTCACCGGCCCGGCGACGCCGCGGTGCCCCAGGGGCGCCCGCAGACGGATGCACCGCACCGTGACCGCCGCGTTCACCAGTTCCACGCGGACGGTGACGTAGTTGCCCGCCCGCCCACGGAGCGAAGCGTTCGAGAGGCGACCGGAATAGCTGATCCCGCTGAAGTTCACCCGCACCGTATGTCCCAGTACCTCCCGGGTGATGTTCTGATCCGGGATCGTGCCGGTCAGCGTGTCCGGGGGCAGGGCGGCGGCGGCCTGCCCGGCGAGTTTCGTCAGCAGGGCGTTGTCCGCCCGGACGAACGCCCCGCGTTCGAGGATCAGGTCCGGGACGAACTCTTCGGCGTCGACCGCCGCGGGGGGGGTGGCGTCGAACTCGTCCTCGTCCGGCAGGTCTTCGACCTCCTGATCGATCTCGCCCGGGCGAAGATTCGCCTCCCGCGACTCGATCGCGCGGGGGTTGCGGAGGATCGTGGCGAAGCGATCCGCGGCGAACACCGTCTCCCAGACGCTATGCCCGGCGTTGCGGATCTTCGTGAACCGCACCCGTCCGCCCGCGGCGCGGATCTTTTCGACCGCCGCCTGCGTCTCCACGAACGGCACGAATCGGTCCTGCTCTCCGGCGACGATCCAGAGCGGCACCTTCTCGGACGCCGCCGCGACCGCCTCGGCCTCCACGCCGATCGCCAATGATCCGGACGAGGAGACCGCGGCGCTCCACCGCAGCGGGTCGCCCTTCGCCAACTGGCCGAGCACCCCGTACCCGCCCATGCTCCACCCGGCGAGGACCCGGTGGTTCTGGTCGATCGAGAGCATCCCCTCGGCTTCTTCCAGAATCTTCAGGGCGCGGGCGCCGTCCGGCTGATCGGGGTTCCACGCGGGGAGAATGCGACCGTCCGGATCCGCCACCTGCGGGAACACCACCACCGCGGGGAAGTCGGCGTCCTGCTTGATGATCGGACCGAGCCCCTTGGTGGTGGGGGCGATGCCGTCGGTCCCGCGTTCGCCGGCCCCGTGCAGGAACAGGACGATCGGATACCCGGCCGGCGGCGGGGGCGTCCGCGGCACGAACAGGCTGTAGTTGTGGTCGCCGTCGGCGTCGGTGAACGTCCGCAGGGTGAACCCGGCCTGCGGGACGTCCCCCGGCGCCGCCCCCGCCGCGGCGGGGGCGAGCGTCAGCAGGGCGCCCAACAGCAGGGCGCCGCACAGCCGGGCGCCCGGCTGTCGGGCATCCAGCTGTCGGGCATCCAAGGGAGCAAGGGCCGCCGGGGGGCGGGCGGCCGGGGCGGATTGGAGGAGCGACACGGGGACGGCCGGGGGGCGGGGGGAGCGGCGGCAACCGGTCACTATGACCGTCGGCCGGCGTGGCTCCCCTCGGATTCGCAAGCCGCGTTCCATTCGGTGGCGTCGGATGCGCCGAAACGGCCGGTCGTGCTCCATCCGCGCCCGAAGCGAACGCCGGAGTTTTGTCCGCCGACGCCCCATCGCTTGAAACCCGGGAATCTAGAGCCCGAGGTCGCGGAGCTTTTGCCGGGCGCGCGACAGGACGGGGCCGATGGAGTTTTCCGGGACGTTCATTCCCGCGGCGATCTCCCGGTAACTTTCACCGTGCAGGTGGTAACGGCGGACGATCTCCGCGTCGCGGTCCGGCAGGGCGGACAGCAACCGTTCCGACCTGATCCCGGTCCGCGATGCGGGCGTCCGCGGCGGGCGCCGCTTTGCGGCCGGACCCCTTCATCCCCGGTCCCTTCATCCCTGGCGGGGCGTGGCCCTCGACGTGGCCCATCGCCGCGGCGGCCCGGCGGCGGGACAATTCCCGCACCGCCGTCCGCCGCGTGACCACCGTCAGGTAGCTCGCCAAGCTGCTTTTTCCCTCGAACCGCCGTAGCGCCGCACAGTCGTCCGCGAGCAGTTGCACCATCACATCGGCGACGACGTCTTCTTCCACGTCCTTCGACAGCGGCACGCTGCGGGCCGCCGCGGTGTGTCGGACGACGTGGACCAGCAGACCGCCGAACCGGTTGACGAACTCCTCCCACGCCCCCGGCGTTTGCCTTAAGCAGCGGGTCAAAAGGCCGCGGTCGACGTCGGTGAGGGCCATCGGCGGGGGAGGGCAGGTCGGCGGGGCCGGGTCCATGCCCGACTCGGGAGTCTACGACCCCATGTCCGCGGTGAACAACGCTTCTCGGACCGCGGCGCGCGCGGACGCCGCGAAATCTGTGCGGGTTGAAGGGGCCGCGCGTGCCGAATAAGACTAGGTCCCCGTTCACGTTCCGCTGCCGCGGCCGCCCTCGGCCCCCCCTTTGATATGACGCACGTCGTCGCCGAACCCTGTTTCAACTGCAAGTACACCGACTGCGTGGTCGTGTGTCCGGTGGAGTGCTTTTACGAGGGCGAAAGCATGCTCTACATTCACCCGGACGAATGTATCGACTGCGAAGCCTGCATCCCCGAATGTCCCGTCGAAGCGATCTTCCACGAGGACAACCTGCCGGCCGAGTGGAACGAGTTCACCCAGCTCAACGCCGACATGTCCCCGCAGTGCCCCGTCATCACGGAGCAAAAGCCTCCCATGGGCGGCGACGACGCGGCCTGCTCGCAGAAGTGAGCCCGTCCTGACCTCCCGCTGACGCCGCCGGAGCCGAGGGCGCCCGGTCCCTCGGCTTTGGCGGACGTCGCGGAGAACGGGGTGAGACGGCGGGGGGAATCTGCCGATCAGAGCGGAGATTCGTTTCCCCTTCGAGCCAGCGCCGTGCCCCTCTCCGCCGGTTCGTTCCGTCTGCCCTTCGCCGTCCCGCCGGTCGCCGCGTCCGTCGGGCTGTCGGCCGGGTTGTTGATCGTCGCCGCCGGCGTGGCCCTGTCCGCCAACGGCCCTGCGGAGCGGGAGGCGGAGACCGCGTCCCCGGCCGTGCAGCCGTTTTCTCAGGGGGGGTCGGCTCACGGGAAGCCGGCGGCGTTGCCGCGGCCCTCGGACGGCTCCGTCGCGGCGTTCGAAGCGAAGTTGTTCCCGTTCTTGAACAAGCGGGAGTACGTCGATCTGGGCTGGGAGCAGGACGGCGTCGTTCGCGACACCGGCCCGTTCCTCAACGGCAAGTACTACGGCACCCACCCGGCGGTGCGGGTTTGGTACAGCCCGGAGGTGATCGCCTGGCTGAAGGCCGGCCGCGTCGGTGGCATTGCCGGACGGGGCGGTCCTCATCAAGGAGCAGTACCAGCCCCCCGCCGCCCGCCACGCGGGCAAGACGGAGGAGGAACTGCGGGCCGACCTGCAAAGCTGGACGGTGATGATCAAAGATTCCAAGGGCTCCCGCGACGGTTGGTTCTGGTCGAACCCCGCCCCGGACACCAAGCCCGCCGACAACCACTTCAAAAACGAGCACCCCGTCAGCGGGTTCGGGCACTACTGCACCCGATGCCACGGCTCCACCCAAAGCCCGGGCGTCGACGGACCGGCTGATCCTCGCAACGAGTTCACCTTCGCGTCGCTCCGCAACGTCGACGGCTTCCCCGGCGAACCGCTGTTGTTCCGCGTGGACGACAGCTGGCGGGAGGACGCCGCCGCCGAGGCCCCGGGGGACGCCGCGGATCCGCTGCTCTCCGCCGTGGGCAAATGGGTCGCCGCGGGGATGCCGGGGGCGGACCCGGCCGCTGACGGGGGTGAAGAGGGGGTTGAAGAGGACGGCCACGGTTCACATCCCCGCTGCACCAACCCGGTCAGCTGCGCCCGTCCGGATCGCACGGCGAACGCCGCGTTCCTCGCCCGCTTCGGAGCCCTGCCGAACGCCGAACTGTGCGACTGCGCCCGCCTGCCGAACGTCACGCACGACTGGGCGCCGCTGTCCGCGGAGCAGGGCGGGGGACCGGCCCGAGACTGGGCCACGTCAAACCAGTGCATGGGCTGTCACGCGGGTCTGACGGCGCCGTTCGGGCCGACCATGTTCCTCCCGCTGGGGGCGAAGGACGATCCGGATCGGGCCGAGTACGCCGCCGACGGCCTGCACCAGAGCCCGTACGGCGAATGGCGATGGACGCCGATGGGCCTCGCCGGCCGCGATCCGATCTTCCTCGCCCAACTGGAAACCGAACTGGCGATCCTGCGGCGGGAGTTTCCGGACACCTCCGAACCGCTCGTGCGGGACCTGCAAGACGCCTGCCTGCGGTGCCACGGGGCGATGGGCCGGCACGCCTACCACGAGGATCAGGCCCGCGTCGGCGATCCGGACGCCCGGTTCTCGCTGGCCCATCACGCGATGACGGCCCAGGCGGACGCCCACATCGGCCTCGGCGAAGATCGCTACGGCGCCCTCGCCCGGGACGGGGTGAGCTGCCTGATCTGCCACCGGATGGTCCCGCGGGAGCAACCGGCCGGGGATCTCCGCTCCAACCTGCGGCACTACCTGGACACGAGCACCACCGGCAACGCGACGTTCGGCCCCCCCGGCGAGATCGCCGCCCCGGACGCCGACGACACCCTGCGGCCGTACGTCATGCACCACGCCACCGGGTTGAAGCCGCAAACGCAGCGACTACCTCACCGACAGCCGCATGTGCGGCACCTGCCACGTGGTGAGCCTGCCGAACGTCGACATGCCGCTGGATCTCGACGCCCACGCGGCCACGGCACGACCCGCTCGCCGCGGCGGACAGCACGCCGAGCTTCCGCGGCTTCCACCATCACGTGGAGCAGGCCACCTACCTGGAATGGCTCAACAGCGAGTTCCAGACGGAGTTCGGGGGAACGGACGGCGAGTCGAACCCGCAGGGACAGTCCTGTCAGGAGTGTCACATGAGCGACACCACCGACGGCACGCCGGGCGGTCCGCCGACCCGCTCCCGCGTCGCCGCGGTGCAGGACGTGACCTACCCGGACGCCGAGAACCTCGCCTCCGCACCACGAACTGACGATCCCCGTCCGCGAGGGCTACCGCCGACACGACTTCAGCGGGCTGAACGTGTTCCTGCTCGAACTGACCCGTCAGCACGACGACGTGCTGGGCGTGCGGAAGACGGACTTCATGACCGGCACGAACCGCGATCTGCCGGACGCCATCGCCGGGATGGTGCAGACGGCGTCCTCCAAAACCGCCCGGATCGCCGTCGACGCGGCGGAGCCGGGCTGACCGCCGGTCACGCCGACGTGCGGGTCGAGAACCTCGCCGGGCACCGCTTCCCGACCGGCGTCGGCTTTCCGGCGGGCGTTCCTCGAAGTCGCCCTGCTGGACGGGGACGGCGAGACCGTCTGGATCAGCGGGGCGACGGACGCCGCCGGGACGCTGGTCGACGCCGCCGGCGATCCGCTGCCGACGGAGTTCTTCGAGCCCGACGACGCCGGCGTGCAGCGATTCCAGCCGCATCACGCGACGATCGACGATCCCTCGCAGGTGCAGATCTACGAGACGCTGCTCAAGAACCACGCCGGGCGAGTTCACCACCAGCTTCGTGCACGGCTGCGAGACGGTGAAGGACAACCGCCTGCTGCCCCGCGGATGGTCGCACAGACGGTCCCTCGCCGGACCTCGACGGCGCCTACCTCGCCGCCACCCGCCCCGGGCCGCTCGCCGCCGAAGACGCCGACTTCACCGCCGGCGACGGCGCCGACGTGACCCGCTACGATGATGACGCGTGCCGGACGGGCGTCGATCCCGGCGACCTGCCGGGTGCGGGCGCGACTGTTCTACCAGGCGACGCCCCCGTACTTCCTGCGGAACCTGTTCACCGTGATGAACGACCCGACGGCGCCCAGCCCGGCCCCGCCGTGCGTCGCCTGCACGCCCTCTGCGCGACATCTGGACACCCAGGACACCCCCATCGCGAACTGGAAGCTCCCGATCGTGGCGGCGGAAGCGCCGGTGAAGTGATTGCGCGCGTCACGCCGAGGCCCCGCGGGGCCTCGGCGTTACGGCGTCTCTTCGTCAGCCGCATCTTCACGACCAGCCCCTCCCCGCGCCGGGTGCCCCACAGCACGCCGGGTTCGCTGGGATCCCAGGCGATCCCCTGACCGGCGATCGGGGCGGGGTGGACGGCTTCGAGGACCATCTCGCTGCCGGCCTTCGGGAAGGAGACGCGGTACAGTTCGCGGCAGATCGTGGCCGGAGAGCCACAGCCGACCCGCGGCGTCGAAGCTCGCCCCGCTGACGGAATGCGGGCGGAGCCGGTCGCAGAATCGGCCGGCGGGAGCACGTACCCGCCCCGGTCCCCACCGTCCGCCGCCCGGATTCGCAGCTCCGTGCGGTCCGTGCCGGTGTCGTACCCGGGAAGCAGGGGGAGTTCGTAGTGGGCGAACGTCAGGAGGCGTCACGGACTCCGTCGACGGGGCCGGCGGCGGCGGCTGAAGACAGCGCCGCGGTGAGCGACCCGTCCGTCGGCCCGAGGCTGTGCGAGGTCCGGTGCGACAGTGTCGCGGCGTCGAACGTCTCCACCGACCCCGTCATCGGCGTGAACGGAAAGTTGCTGTGCGAGACGAGCAGTTCGTCCCGTCAGACACCACCCCGCCGTTCATGTGGATCAACGGCACGTCCGGCACTCGCCTCGACGCTCGCGACCCGCTTCCCGGTCCGCTTGTCGTACTTGGCGACGACGCGGTTGCCGATCGCGTAGAAGTGGGTCGCGTCCACCGCGACGGCCTGGTGGGCCTCGGGCAGCTTTGAAGACGGCCGCCTCCTCGAACGCCGCCCCGACCGGCAGCGGGGGGGAGAGCAGGGCGAACAGCAGGGCGGCGGGCATCGGCGGGCGGCGGCGCTGTTTGAGAATGGTGGCGATGAGCCGGCGAACCGGGTTCACGTTGACCCCCCCGCCCACCGCCAATAAGGTTGGACGGTTTCGGCACTTGCGTCAAATCCGGCACGGCCCGCCCGGTTCCCCGAACCGGACCCCGCGGGCCGGCCGTCGGAGCACACCCCCCAACCGGCCCCGCGGCCGACGACCGGCCCCCCCGGGTCCCCGAACAATGGAACAACTCGACCGCATCGGCGACGTGTTCGAGGCCGCCACCGGCGGCATCACGAACGCGATCACCAAACTCTTCGGCTCCAGCAACGAGCGCCGGGTCCGGCAGCTCGGCTTCGTCCGCGGCAAGGACGGCAGCACCACGTCGTCCCCGGCTCCACGCTCGACCGGATCAACAAGCTGGAACCGGAGCTCGAAAAGCTCTCCGACGAGAACTGCAGCCGCACCGCCGCGGACTTCCGCGCCCGGCTCGGCGAACGGCGAGACCCTCGACGACCTGCTGCCCGAGGCGTTCGCCCGCGTCCGCGAAGCGTCAAACGCGTCGCCAAGATGCGGCACTACGACGTGCAGATGATCGGCGGCGCCATCCTGCACCAGGGCATGATCGCGGAGATGACCACCGGCGAGGGCAAAACCCTCGTCTCCAGCGGCCCGGCGTTCCTGAACGCGCTGGTCGGGCACGTGCACGTCATCACGGTCAACGACTACCTCGCCAAACGCGACATGGAGTGGATCGGCCCGATCCACACCGCCCTCGGCCTCACCGTCGGCGCCATCCAGAGCAACATGCCGGCGCCGCGAGCGCAAAGCCGCCTACGCCTGCGACATCACCTACGGGACCAGCAACGAGTTCGGCTTCGACTACCTGCGGGACAATATGAAGCCCCGCGTGGAACTTCAGGTCCAGGGCCCGCTGGACTACGCCATCGTCGACGAGATCGACAATATCCTGATCGACGAGGCCCGCACCCCGCTGATCATCAGCGGCCCGGCCCACGACGACGTCTCCCGCTACCCCGTCGCCGACCGCATCGCCCGGCAGCTAAAGGCCGGCGTCCGACTTCGAGATCAAGGAGAAGGAACGCACCTGCCACCTCACCGAATCCGGCGTCCGCCGGGCCGAGGAACTGGCCGGCGTCGAGTCGTTCTATACGGCCGGCAACATGGAGTGGCCGCACTTTATCGACAACGCCCTCAAGGCCCATCACCTGTACAAGCGCGACGACCAATACATGGTCCGCGGCGGGCAGGTGATTATCGTCGACGAAAACACCGGCCGCCCGATGGACGGACGCCAGTGGTCGCGACGGGCTGCACCAGGCGGTCGAGGCGAAAGAGGGCGTCAAGATCAAGCCGGAGACGCAGACCTACGCCACCGTCACGCTGCAAAACTTCTTCAAGCTGTACGGCAAGCTGTCCGGCATGACCGGCACGGCGATGACCGAAGCCGACGAGTTCCTGAAGATCTATAAGCTGGACGTCGTCGCCGTCCCCACCAACCGCCCGCTGCAGCGGCAGAATCATCCGGACCTCGTCTGCCGGACCGAGAAAGAAAAGTGGGACGCCGTCGCCGACGAAGTCGCCGAGGAGCACAACGCCGGCCGCCCGGTGCTCATCGGCACGACCTCCATCGAAGCCTCGCGAAAAGGTTTCCAACAAGCTCAACAAGCGGGGCGTCAAGCACTTCGTCTTGAACGCCAAGCATATTGAGAAAGAATCCGAATTGATCGCCCAGGCCGGGCCGCGAGCGGCGCCGTCACGATCGCCACCAACATGGCCGGTCGCGGGACCGACATTATTCTCGGCGGGAACCCGGAGTACGCCGCCTGGGAACAGCTCCGGCACACCTACGACAGCCGGCTGGACGTGCCGAAGGACGAGTGGGACGGCCTCATCGCCGAGCATCCGCGAGGAGGAGGGCATGAAAACCCAGGCGAAGGAGATCGCCGCCAACGGCGGTCTGCACGTCATCGGCACAGAACGGCACGACTCTCGCCGGATCGACAACCAGCTCCGCGGCCGGGCCGGCCGGCAGGGCGACCCAGGTTCGTCGCGTTTCTACGTCTCCCTCGAAGACCGCCTGATGCGGGTCTTCGCCGGCGAGTTCGTCCAGCGGGCGCTGGACATGGCGGGAATGAAAGAGGGCGAGTTTATCGAGTCGAAAATGGTCTCCCGCCGGATCGAGGGCGCCCAGAAGAAGGTCGAGGAACGCCACTTCGACCAGCGGAAAAACCTCCTCGAATACGACGAGGTGATGGACGACCAGCGGAAGCAGGTCTATCGCTTTCGACAGGATATTCTCGAGGGGGCCAACTGCCGGGACATCATACACGAGATGATCCGCCGGCAGGTGGACCGTCGGGTCGACCACTTCTACGACCCCCTGTATCCGTGGCGGACCGCCGCGGAGATCGCCCACAACGCCTTCGGCCTGGACCTCGACCCGGACCGCGTCGCAGGGCTCCACGCTGGAGCAATTGATGGTCATCCTGCGCGACGAGGCGCTGGATCAGGCCGACGTCTCCATCGCCGAGGCCGTCGCGGAGAACCTGTCCGTCACCGTCGACGACGAGGGCCGCGAAACCGAGACCTTCAACTGGCTGGCCCTCTCCCGCTGGGCGAACGGCCGGTTCGGACTGAACACCAACGACCGTGAACTGAAGAAAATCGGCCGCGACGACGGTCGAGGAGCTACCTCCGCGAACGTGCCCACCAAGCGATCGACCGCAGCGAACTGGGGCAGGAGGTCGCCGACAGCCTCGCCCAGGACAAGAAGATGCGGAACGTGACGGTCCGCGACGACCGCGGCATGCCGGTCCCGCCGCAGCGGACGGTCTCCGGGGTGCTCGAAGAGGTGCTGCGTGAGGATTACCGCGGATCAGCCTGTCGCACTTCCTCAGCCAGCAGTTCGCGTTGCGGGTCGATCCGGCGGACTTCGCCGACCTCGACAATCCCGGAGGAGGTGAAGGCCGAGGTGATGACCCGCCTGGACCGGATGTACAAGGACAAGGAGGTGATGTTCCCCGTCACCGTCGGCCTGACCCGCTTTCTGCAGGAGGGCGCCGGCGGCGGCGACCGGCTCGGGCTGGCCCGCTGGGCGAGCGGTCGGTTCGCAGCATCCGCTCGACCCCGCCGCGGTGGAGAGCAGCGCCAAGAACGAACTGGAGGGCCTGCTGGCCGACGCCTCCCGCGGGTACTTCGTCAACGGCGAGGTCGCGGAGAAGGTCGACGACACGCTGGACCGCGTCTACGGCGGCCGGGGCGTCGACCCGATGCCCCGCGGCGACGCCCCGGACCGCACCCGCAAGGCCGAGCGCCCGGAAGAACTCGCCCCGCTGATCGAATGGGCGAACCAAGAGTTCGAAGCCGGCCTCGAAGCCGCCGAGATCGCCACGCTGCCCAAGGCCCGCGCCCGGCAGGTGCTTTTGAAGCCCTACGAGGAGCGCTACCGCCCCGAACTGGCCCACGCCGAGCGGTCTGCTGATCCTGGAGGTGCTGGACACCGCCTGGAAGGATCACCTCTATCACATGGACCAGGTCCGCAGCGGCATCGGCCTGTCGCAGCTACGCCCAGAAGGATCCCAAGACCGAGTACAAACGCGAGGGCCGCAAAGCCTTCAACGACATGTGGGACCGCGTCGGCGAGCAGGTCACCCGGGCGATCTTCCGGCTCGAACGGGACAGCAAGCAGTTCGTCGGCAACCTCTGGCAACTGACCGAGGCCCGGGCGATCCACGCCGCCGCCCTCGGCGGACACCGCCCCCGCCCCGACCACGGCGGCCACGTCGACGCCCCCGCCGCCAGCGGCGGGGGCGGCCGTGGCGAGCGGGAACTGTCCACGAACCGCGGCGGCGGGGAGCCGGAGGCGGTCGTCACGATCCACAACGACGGCCCCGCCGTCGGCCGCAACGACCCGTGCCCCTGCGGCTCCGGGAAGAAGTACAAGAAGTGCCACGGGTCCTGAGTTCCACGCCGCCGCCGACCCCCGGCAACGGATGCCGCTCCTCCTCAACGCCCTCTACCTGCTCGCCCTCGGTCTCGCGACGCCGTATCTGGCGTACCGCCGGTTCGTGCAGGGAAAGGACCGCACCGGCTGGCGGGAAAGCTGACCGGGCGGGTCGAGCCTCCGACCGAAGACGCGGTGACGGCGACGAACCGTGCGTCTGGTGGCACGCGGTCAGCGTCGGCGAAGTCCTGCAATTGCCGAACCTCATCGCTGCGGTCCAGCAGCGACGGCCGGACGTGGTGCCGGTCGTCACCGTCTCCACCGGCACCGGTCTCGACGTGGCCCGGCGAAAACTGCCGCGGCGATCGCGGTGCATCAGGCGCCGTTCGATTTCTCCTGGGCGATCGACGCCTTCCTGCAACGCACCCGGCCCGCGGCGCTGGCGCTGGTCGAACTGGAACTCTGGCCGAACCTCGTGCGGCGCTGCGAAGCCGCCGGCGTGCCGGTCGCGGTGGTGAACGGGCGGCTGAGCGCGAACAGCTTCCGCGGCTACCGTCGGCTGCGTCCGCTGATCCGCGGCACGTTCGCCCGGCTGGGGTGGGTCGGAGCGCAGACCGGCGAATACGCCGACCGGTTCCTCGCCCTCGGGACCGACCGCCGACGGGTGCGGTCACCGGCAGCGTGAAGTTCGACGGCCTCCGCACGACCGCCGACAACGCCGCGACGCGGGCGCTCTGCGGGAGGCGTTCGAACTGCGGGCCGTTCGACCCGGTGCTGCTCGCCGGCAGCACCGGCGACCCGGAGGAAGCGACCGTGCTGGACGCCTTCGAGCAGATCCGCACGCACCGTGCCCAACTGCCGCCTGCTGATCGCCCCGCGGCACGCGGAACGATTCGACGCCGTGGCGGCGCTGATCGCGGGGCGGGGATCTGAGGTGACGCGGATGTCGCAAGTTCGTCGGCAACCGCGTCGGCGAGCGGGGGGCGTCAGCCCTCCGTGTCAGGTGCGCCTCCGAGTGGATCCGGTACGCAGCGGAACGGATCAGCGGCGTCGAGCGATCGGGAGACCTCACGGACACGGGGGGCTGACGCTCACCGCTCGCCCGCCCGCCGGTCCTCCTCCTCGACACGCTCGGCGACCTCTCCGCCGCGTGGGGGCTGGCGACGGTCGCGTTCGTGGGCGGGAGTCTGAACGACCGCGGCGGGCAGAACATGCTGGAGCCGGCGGCGTACGGGGCGGCGGTGCTGCTGGGGCCGAACACCCGCAACTTCGCGGACGTGGTCGCCAAACTGACGGGCGGCCGACGCCGTGGTCGAGGTGACGCGACGCCGCGACGCTGGCCGCGGCGGCGATCGGCTTCCTCACCGAACCGGCCCGCCGCGTCCGCGATCGGCGGCCGGGCGCAGCGGGTGCTGCGGGAGAACGCCGGGGCGACCGCGGCGACCGCCGACGCGCTCGTCGCCCTGCTGCCGGCGCAGACCGCCGCGATCGCGTCCCCGGTCTCGCCCGCGGTGGAGCGGACGAAGACGGCGGCCCCGGGCGTGACGCTGTTGCGGGCGGCTTAGCACGACAAACGGGCGTCGGTCGGCGGCCGGTTTGCCCGTCCGGGCCGATCGCCCGCTAGACTCCCGCGCCGCCGACGGTCTCGGCGCGCACCCCAGCGTCCCACCTTCCCGCGCGCCCCCGCGCCCGCCTCGAACAGTCCCGCGCACGTTCTCGCGTCGGCCGGAGTCCCCATGGCAAACTTCCTCTTCACCAGCGAATCGGTGAGCATGGGGCACCCCGACAAGGTGTCCGACCAGATCTCCGACGCCGTCCTCGACGCCCTGCTCGCCGCGACCCCGGAGGCGGACCGCAAGCGACGTGCGCTGCGCCTGCGAAACGCTCTGCACCACGAACCGCGTGGTGCTCGGCGGCGAACTGCGCCTGCCGGACGGCGTCGCCTTCCCGGACCTCGAACCGGTCGTCCGCGGCGTGGTGCGGGACATCGGCTACCTCGACGAGGACGTGAAGTTCCACGCCGACACCCTCACGTTCGACAACTATCTGCACGAGCAGAGTCAGGACATCGCGATGGGCGTCGACGCGGGCAAGGACGAGAAGGACGTCGGCGCCGGCGACCAGGGGCTGATGTTCGGCTACGCCTGCAAGGAGACCGACGGAGCTGATGCCCCTGCCGATCAGCCTGGCCCACAAGGTGCTCGCCCGGCTGAACGAGGCCCGCTTCAGCAACGAAGTCGAGCTGGCTGCGGCCGGACAGCAAATCGCAGGTCACCGTCCGCTACGAAGACGACCGGCCCGTCGCGCGTGGACGCCGTCGTCGTCTCCACCCAGCACGCCGAAGGGCGTCTCGCAGGCGGACATCAAGTCGTTCGTGCGGGACGTGGTCGTGAAGGACGCGATCCCCGCGGAGATGCTGGACGGCAACGTGACCTACCACATCAATCCGACGGGGCAGTTCATCGTCGGCGGCCCGGACGGCGACTGCGGCCTGACCGGCCGGAAGATCATCGTCGACACCTACGGCGGCTGGGGCCGGCACGGCGGCGGGGCGTTCAGCGGCAAGGACACCACCAAAGTCGACCGCAGCGCCGCCTACATGGCCCGCCACGTCGCCAAGAACGTCGTCGCCGCCGGGCTGGCGGAGTACTGCGAGGTGCAACTCGCCTACGCGATCGGCGTGACGGACCCGGTCAGCGTGCGGTGCGAGACGTTCGGCACCAGCGAACTGTCCGAGGAACAGCTGACCGCCGCGATCCGCGAGGTCTTCCCGCTGACGCCGCGGGCGATCATCGATCACCTCGACCTGCGGCGCCCGCTGTTCCGCCAGACCGCCGCCGGCGGCCACTTCGGCCGCACCGGCGACGCGTTCACCTGGGAGAAGACGGAGCACGCCGCCGCCCTGAAGCAGGCCGCCGGCGCCTGACGCGGGCCGACCCGCTGTTGACCGCTCGGGCCGCCGCGGTCGATGGTCGGGGGGATGTTCGCGCCTCCGCCCCGCTGCCGTCCGCTGCCGGTCCCGCGGCTCGCCGTCGGCTGGTCTTGGCTGGGCTGGACCGGGGTCGGCTGGGCGGCGGTGTTGATCGCCCTCGCCGGGTTCGCGGCGACCGCCGCTCCCTGGGCGGTGCGGGGGACGCTGGCGGCGACGGCCGCGGTCGCGGCGGCGGCTTGGGGCTGGCGGAACGGTCGCGGAGCATGGCGCGGTTGGATCGCCGCGGCGCCGATCGCGGCGTGGACGATCGGCACGTTCGGCTGGAGCGGGGCGGGCGTCGTGGCGGTCACGGCCTGGATCGCCCTGCTGCGGCAAAGCCCGTCTCACGCGGCGCAGGGGCCGGCGCTGCATCGGGGGCGAACCGGTTCGTCTCGTCTTGAGGAGAATCGGACTTCAAAGCCAGACGAACTGCACGAGGACGCGCTCGCACAGCACGAACCCGAACCGGACGAGCCGGAGCCGGACCAGTGGTTCGCCCGTACCGCGGATCGTGTGGAGGGAGAACGCGGGGAGGGAGAACGCGGGGCGGGAGAACGGGTGGAGGGGGAACTGATCGTGCGGTGCGAGCAGGGCGTCGGCTCCGCCCACGTGCTGTTCTGGCCGGCGCTGGCGGGCGCCCCGCGGGTCACCTGCCGACCGACGGACGGCATCGGCCGCGTGCGGGCGACGCGGACGCTGCCGCAGGGCGTACGGTTCGAACTCACCCGCCCGGACGCGGAAAGCGGCCCGGTGCGGGTCTATTACGAAGCGGCCGTCTGACGGCCGCTCCGGTGGATTGATCCCGTCCGCCAAACCGATCCCGTCCGCCAAACCGATCCGTCAGTCAGACGGCGGACTTGGCAGGTGCAATTCGAGGGTGACCGCCTCCACCGTCGCCCCAGCGGCCACCGCCAGTTCCAGCCGGCAGGGCGATCCGCCGGCGCCCAGCGAGGGGGTTAGATCCGCGTCATGCCCGCCGTCCAGCGGGCCGCGGATCGTCCGGTCGTTCAACGTCGCCGGCGGGTCCGGCGGATCGGCGACGACCCGCAGACGCACCGTCGTGCCGTCTTCCAGCCCGGTCGGCGTGTTGAAGAACCGGCGGAGCGTTCCGGGCGTCTTCGCGACGAAGGGCAAGCGGGCGGGCACGGGCGATTCGCCGCTGGGCGTCCATTCCCAAGGCCCGCGCAGGCGGATGCGGTGCGGTTCGCGGGGGGCGATGTGAGGGGCGACGCGGGGCGGGGCAGGAGTGGGGATGGAACCGGGCGGGCGCGGGCCGGCGTGGTGGGGGGTCTGAAGCGTGAGTATACTCCGCCCGCTTCGCATCAATCCGGCTCCGCCCGAGCCCCGCTCCGCCCGCCCGCCGGCCGCCCCGTTGAGCCACGTCGATTCGACCCCCGACGCCGCGGCGCCCGACGCGGCCGAACCGCAGTCCGACGACGCCGCGGGAACGCCCGAGTCTCAACTTGCGCCGGTCGCGTGCGGAAAGGCGCCCAAGTACTTTCACGGCTCCCGTCGCACCCAGCGATTGACGGGCGTGCGGATCGTCGGCACCGGGGCGCACGTCCCCGCGCGGGTGGTGACGAACGAGGAGCTGGAGATCCGCCACGGTTTCGAGCCCGGCTGGATCGAACGACGCACCGGCATCCTGGAGCGCCGCCATGCCGCCGAGGGGCAGGCGACCAGCGACCTGTGCGTGCCGGCCGCCCGGCACGCGCTGCACGCCGCGGGGCTGAAAGCCGCGGACGTGGACCTGCTGGTGGTCGGCACCTTCACGCCGGATCAGGCCTGTCCCAGCACCGCGAACTTGGTGCAGCACCGGTTGGGGCTGGACGCCCCCGCCTTCGACGTCAACGCCGCGTGCAGCGGGTTCATGTACGCGCTCGTCACCGCGGCCCAGTACGTCGCGACGGGAAACGCGACGCACGCGCTGGTGATCGGGGCGGATGTGAACAGCCGGATCGTCGACCCGGCGGAGATGACGGTCGCCCCGCTGTTCGGCGACGGGGCGGGGGCGGTGGTGCTGAGCGCCGGCGGACCGGATCAGGGGTTGGTTCGCTATCAACTCGGCAGCGACGGCGGCGGCGCGGCGCTGTTGGAGATCCTCGCCGGCGGAACCCGCTGTCCGCTCGACGCGGAGGGGCTGGCCGCGGGAAAACAGTTCTTGGCGATGGACGGCCGCACCGTCTTCAAATGGGCCGTGGAGGCGATCGAACACAGCATCGGCTTCGTGCTGGAGACGGAGAACCTGCGGCCCGCCGACGTCGCCGGCTACTTCCTGCACCAGGCGAACGTCCGCATCCTCGATCACGCCGCCGGCTGCCTGGGGCTCGACCCGGCGAAGGTCTGGAACAATCTGGAGCGGTACGGCAACACCTCCGCGGCGTCGATCCCGCTGTGCTTAGATGAGGCGGTCCGGCAGGGGCGGGTCGAGCCGGGCGACGCGTTATTGCTGTGCGGCTTCGGCGCCGGCCTGACCTGGGGCACCGGCGTGCTGCGGTGGTGAGGCGGCCTGCGGCCGAAGCCCCAATGACCAAGGAATCAAGTACCCAAGAGGCTGTTTGTGCCGCTTCGGTTCGCGTCTGATCGGGCGACCCCGTCACACGGTCGGTCGGTGGGGGCGTTCGATCACCGGCAGGTCGCTGGCGGCGACGCCGATGCGGGGGACTTCGTCGTCGTCAGTCGGTTCGTCACGGCCCGGCTGCCACAGTTCGTCCGTCTCCACCGCGTCGTCAGCGTACCGCAGCAGGAAGTAGCTGATGGTCGCCAGCGTCCAGAACAGTCCCGCGGCGTACGCCGCGGGGAGCGCACGCCACAGGGCGGCCCACAGCTTCGCCACATCAGAGGCCGCGCCCGCGGAGCCGTCCCGCAACGCGGCGAGATCCTCCTCGCCCATCCCCACCCCGGCGAACCCAACGGCCAACTCGATCGCCGCCGTTGCCGCGAGCTGAACGACGACCACGGCGACCGCCGCGATCGCCGCCCCCGCCGTCACGTGCACCAGGACCCGCAGCGGGCGGCCGAGGATGTAGCTGAACGCCCGGCTGAAGGCGTCGAAAGCATCCGAACCCTGCACGGCCAACGCCGCGAGCATCAGCGGCCAACCCACCGCCGCCAAGATCAGTAGCACGACCGCCGCCAGCCCCGCCAGCAGCGCCGCCCCCCACAGCACGGCGACGACCCACGGCCCGACCGCCGGCAGATCGCCCGCCCAGCCGAACAGGATCAGGCCCAACGCCAACACCCCCAGGCCGACGGCCGGCAGCAACGGCCCGCCCAGCGAGCCGATCCACTTCGCCCCCGCCAGCCGCACCGCCGCCGTGGGCGATCCGGTCGCCCCCGTCGCAAACCGCACCGCCGCGCACCGGCAGATCGCGACGCCGAAGAACCCCCACACCGCCAAGCCCCACAGTAGTCGGAGCCCGCCCCGCAACGCAGTCTCTGTGCTCGCCAGACTCAGCAGATTCGCCGCTCCCGCGTACGCCGCGCGGAGCGGGGTGACGAGCGACTCAAGCGCCGGACCGAGAGCGACGCCGACCCCGCCGCCCGAGCTGCGCACATCTGTCGGCGAGTCCTGCCACGGGACGGGGACGGCGTTCGTCCCGCCGAGGGTCTGTTGGATCGCCCATTCCCCGCCCGTCGTCGCCAGCAGGCCGGCCAGCGCCAGCACGACGATTACCGGCGACAGGGCGATCCGCGGGGCTTCCAGCAGGCGGAACTCCGGAACGAGCCGGGTCCACTCCACCGGGCGGTTCGTGGGGGGCGGGAACGGTCCTTCGGGAGGAACGTTCGGCGAAAGCCCCGCCACCTGATTGGTCGCCGGCCGCGGCGAGATCGTCGGTCGAGAATCTGGCGGCGGCGAGACCGACGGGTCCGGCTCGGGAGGAGCCGCGTCGGGGGAGAGCGGGGGCGGATCGACGTCGGACATCGCGCGGGGCCGGGGACGGCGGCGGAGTCTACGAACCCCTGCTACCGTGGGCGAGTCGCCCGGCTCCGAGATCCCCCTCCCGTCCCCGCTCCCCGCCACGGTTCCCGATGAACCTGTCCGATACGCTGCCCGGCTCCCTGCTGGAAGGTTTCTTCCCGGCCGGCTGGGATCTGCGGGCGATCGACGCCTGCGTCGGCGAGCCCGGCGCCGCCCGGGAGCGCCAAGCCCATTGGCACGCGGGGTTCGAGCCGGTCCGGTGCGCGACCGCCGAAGACTTCGACGTGCTGATGGGACATGAGATCGCGCGAACGATCCGCCGGGCCGGCGAGGCGGGTCGCCCGCTGGCGCTGATCCTGCCGGTCGGCCCGATGGGGATGTACCGCTGGGCGGTGTTCTTCCTGAAAGAATGGGGCGTCGACTGCGACCACGTGCACGGCTTCAACATGGACGAATGGAGCGACGCCGACGGCGGCACCCTTCCGCCGAACGATCCCGGCGCCTTCGCCAACGCGATGACGCAGGCGTTCTACGGCCCATTGGGCGACGCGGCTCCGCCGGAGAGCCAGCGCAACTTCGCCACCGCCGACAGCCTGCCCACCTATGCGGAGAAGATCGCCGCCGTGAAGGCCGACGGTGGCGAGCTGGTGACGGTGTTCGGCGTGGGGCGGGTCTGCCACATCGCGTTCTGGGAGCCGCACTTCGCCGCGGAATACGAGTCCGAGGCTGATTGGAAAGCGGCGACGCACCGGCTCGGCGCGAAGCTGCACCCCCTCACGGTGGAGCAGAACGCGATCACGTCGTTCAAGTCCCGCACGACGCTGGTGCCGGCGTACGCCAACACGATCGGCCCGGGTCTGTTCCTCAACAGCGACCGCATCATCGGCGGCTGCGACGGCGTGCTCGGCCGCGGCATGCAATGGCAGGGCCTGAGCTTCTGGACGACCCTCCGGCACCCCCCGACCCCTTGGATCCCAAGCACGTACATGCCCACGCTGCCCGGGCGATTGTTCTACCTGGAAGAGCTCGAAGGGCCGCTGGAAGCGGAGTGCAACTGAGCGCCCAGGCCCGCTGAACCGCCTCCGCCGAGCCGCCGTTCCGCCGTCATGCCCGAACCGATCCGCTGCCCGGCGTGCGACGCCCCGCTGGACGCGAGCCGCGTCGATCTGCGTCGCGGGTTCGCCCCCTGTCGACACTGCGGGACGGTCTGCCGGCTCGACGACCTGCCCGGGGCGGAGGGGCGGGCGGCCCGTCCCGAACCGCCTCGGTCGGGATCCCCGCCGATCGAGGAAGAGCCCGCGACCCGGCCGGAGCGGTTCCGGACGATCCGCCGGAACGGGGCGGTCGCGGTGCAGTGGCGGTGGCGCTCGCCGCTGTATCTATTCCTCGTGCCGTTCAGCGTCGCGTGGAACGCATTCCTGGTGTTTTGGTACGGCTTGCTGCTCAGCATCTTCGCGGGCGGCGGCGGCGCCGGCCCGCCGGGATTCGGAGCCGCCGGCTGGGGGATGGCGGCGTTCGGCCTGCCGCTCGTCGCGGTCGGAATCGGCCTGACCTACTACACCGCTTGCGGGGTGCTGAATCGGACGACCGTGACGGCGGCTCACGGGGAACTCCGCGTGCGACACCATCCGCTACCTTGGCCCGGCGACCGCACGTTCGACGGCCGGTCGTTCGACCGCCTGTTCGTACGGGACCGCGAGGTTCAGCACGAACACAGCGTGAGTACGATCCACGACCTGCTCGCCGTCACGCGGGACGGCGGCGAGGTCACGCTGTTGAAGGCCCTCTCGGCGCGGAACGAAGCCTGCTTCCTGGCGGAGACGCTGGGGGAGGCGCTGGGCGTTCCGACGAAGCCCTGAGCCCCGGCTGTCAGGGAGGGGGCGAGCGTGAGGCGACCGTTCTTCCGGAGGGGGAAGGCTCCGAGGATGTTCCGGAAGGGGACCGACAGCCGACGACGGACGGGCCGGCCGGCCGCGAGCGGCCCGCTCCCTGACGGTCGGGGCTCCGCGGGCGCCGTCACGTCACCTCTTTCAGCACCTCTTCGCTGACGAAGATCGGGCGGGGCGGGTCATAGTGCACGGCCAATGCGATTGCGTCGGAGGGGCGGCTGTCAAGCTCGGCGCCGGGGCCGTCGTCGTCCGCTCGGCGAAGCCGCACCTTGGCGAAGTAGGTGTGATCCTGGAGGTGCGAGATGATCACGTCCTTCACCTCCGCGCCCAGTTCCTCGATCGCGTTTTTCAGCAGATCGTGCGTGAGCGGCCGGGGGGCGGCCTCCCCGTTGATCGCCCGGCGGATGCTGCCGGCCTCGAACTCGCCCACCAGAATGGGGAACGTGCGGTCCCCGTCGGAGCCGTCGTCGACCACTTCCGTCAGGCAGAGGACCTGTTGTTCGCTGATGTCGGACAGAATGATCCGGCTCAGGCGCATCGGCACCAGCAAGGGCGCGCTCCAAGGAAGGACAGGGGCCGGGGAAGGGCGGGGGGAACATTGTAGGCGAGCGGCGGGGCGTCAGCCCCCCGTGCTGATCAGGGGCGACCGGCACGGGGGCGGACGCCCCCTCGCCCGCCTGCCTCCGCTCGCCTCACGCTAACTCCAACTCCGCCAGCACGCTTTCCGCGGCGGCGAGTTGCGCCTTGAGCGTCGCCAGCGTCTCCCGCACGCCTTCGACCACCTCCGCCGGGGCGCGGGCGACGAAGTTGTCGTTCGACAGTTTCTTCTCGTGCCCGTTGATGTGGCCGCGGAGCTTGGCGGCCTCGGCTTGCTGGCGTTCGCGTTCGGCGTCGAGATCGATCACGTCCCCCAGCGGGATGAATCCCTCGGCGGGGCCGCCGTCGATGCCGCCGCCGCTCAGTGAGAACGCGGCGCTGGCGGGCGGACGGGTCACCTCCGCCCCGGCTTTGGCGAGCACGACCCGGGCGAGCCCGTCGAACTGCTCCGCGACGGCTCCCAGGTCCCCCGCGAAGTCCTCGGCGCTGCGGAGGTGCAGGGCCAGCGGGGCCGCGGGCGGGAGGTTGTAGACCCCGCGGACGTTTCGCACCGCCACGACGACTTCCTTCAAGGCGTCGAACCGGGCTTCCAGCGGTTCGTCCACGTCGTCCGCGTTTGCCTCGGGCCAGGCGGCGAGGGCGCACAGCGTCGCGGCCGGCTGTGGTTCCGGCAGCCCGCGATCCGGGGCGATCTTTCCGAGGGTATCCCACACCTCTTCCGTCACAAACGGCGTCCAAGGGTGCAGCAATCGCAGGATGGCGTCCAACACGTGCGTCAAAACCGCGCTGGGCCGTCGCGCCGTTCGTCCGTCTGTTCTTCACCTTCGCCGGAGCGCAGGCGAGGTTTGACCATCTCCACGTACCAGTCGCAGAACTCGTCCCAGACGAAGCCCCGCAGCGCCCGGGTGGCGGCGTCGAGTTGATAACGGTCCAGCAAGGTCGTGACCTCGCCTGTGACCTTCGCCAGCCGGGACAGGATCCAACGGTCCTCCAGTTGAAGCTCCGCCGCGGCGACCGGGCCGGGGGTATAGCCGGACAGGTTCATCGCCGCGAAGCGGGCGGCGTTGTACAGCTTGTTGCAGAAGTTTCGGCCATATTCGAAGCGATCCGCCGCCACGCGGGCCACCGGTACGCCGGGGTCCGGATCGTAACTGGGGGTGGCGTATTGCAGATCCGCCTTGGCCTTGGGAAAGCGGACGGTCGGTCTGACCAGCGATCCGTCCGCGGCCGGTTCCGGCTTGGCCTCGGTGTGGGCCTGCGTTTGCGGAACGATCTCGCCGGTTTCCGGGTGCTCATAGCTGACCGGCAGCCGCACGTCCTGCGTCTCCCCGGCGAAGCTGGCGATGGTGAATCGCACCGCGTCCGCCCCGTACTTCTCCACCAGTTCCAACGGATCCACGCCGTTGCCCTTGGACTTGGACATCGTCCGCCCGAAGCCGTCCAGGATCTTCGGGTGAATATAAACGTGCCTGAACGGCACGTCCCCCTTGAGGTACCTGCCGAACAGCACCATGCGGGCGACCCAGAGGGTGATGATGTCGCGGCTCGTGACCAGCACGCCGGTCGGATAGAAATATTGCAGGTCCGGCGTCTCATTCGGCCAGCCGAGCGTTTCCAGCGGCCACAGGGCGCTGCTGAACCAGGTGTCGAGCACGTCCGGGTCGCGTTCGAAGCCGGCGGCTTCGTAGCCGCGTTCGATCTCCGCCGCGTCGTCGGCGATGCAGATCAGCACGCGTCACGGTTCCGGTCCCGTCGTCGCCGCCGTCCGCGTCCCGGACCGTTTGTACCGCGACGGCGCCGGCTTCCCCGGGTTTCTGCGTCCAACCGTCGGGGAAGTGGGCGTCGTACTCCGCCGCCGGCCAGGTCTTCGACCAGATCGGAATGCGGTGCCCCCACCACAATTGGCGGGAGATGCACCAGTCCCGCTTCTCGCCGAGCCAGTCGGTGAACGTCTTCTGATACCGGCTCGGGATAGAACCGGACGGAGCCGTCCTCAACGGCGTCGATCGCCGACTGGGCGAGGTCCACGTCGTCGGCTTTGCCGTCGGGGGAACTTGCGGACGGTCCCATGCGGACGAACCACTGATCGCTCAGCAGCGGTTCGACCGGCGTCTTGGAGCGGTCGGAGTGCTTGAGCTGGATCACCCGATCTTCGACGTCGTCGAAAAATCCCGAGTTCGTCCATCGCCTCCACGATCTTGCCGCGGGCGTCCAGGCGGTCGAGCCCGGCGAACGTCCCGGCCTCGGCGTTCATCGTGCCGTCCAGGTTGAGGACGTTCAGCATCTCCAAGCCGTTGCGCAGACCGCAGGCGTAGTCGTTGGGATCGTGGGCCGGGGTGACCTTGACCGCCCCGGTGCCTTTCTCCGGATCGGCGAGCAACGCGTCGGCGATGATCGGCACGAGCCGCCCGGTCAGCGGCACGCGGACCTGCTCGCCCACCAGATCGATGTAGCGTTCGTCGGAGGGATGCACGCAGACGGCGACGTCCCCCAGCATCGTCTCCGGCCGCGTCGTGCTGAACTTGATAGAGCGTTTCGTATCCGCCCCCGCGGCGTCGACGACCGGGTAGTGGAAGGTCCAGAAGGATCCCTGGGTCTCTTCTTCGAACACCTCGTCGTCGGCGACGGCCGTTTGGAGGTGCGTGTCCCAGTTGACCAGCCGCTTGCCGCGGTAGATCAGCCCGTCGCTGAACAGCTTGAAGAACGCCGCCCGCACGGCCCGGCTGCACATCGTCGTCCAGCGTAAACCGGGTGCGGCGGAAGTCCGCGCTGGCCCCGAGCGACTTGAGCTGCCCGAGGATGCGGCCCTCGTAGGTCTCCTTCCACGCCCAGATGCGATTGACGAGGGCGTCGCGGCCCACGTCGTGCCGGGTGAGGCCCTCTTCCTCCAGCATCCGCCGTTCGACGACCGCCTGCGTGGCGATGCCGGCGTGATCGGTGCCCGGCTGCCAGAGGGCTTCGCACCCGGTCATCCGGCGATACCGCGTGAGCAGGTCCTGCACCGTGCCGTTCAGCGCGTGCCCCATGTGCAACGCCCCGGTGACGTTGGGCAGCGGAATCATCACCGCGTGCGGCGGCTTTGGGTTCGCCGCCCTCGGCGACCGGCTCGGCGGCGCCGGTGATCGGGCTGACGCCGAGGGTCTCCGGCGGATCGGCGTGGGCGACGCCGGCGTCGTCCCAGATGGGAGCCCACTTTGCGGACGCGGCGGCGGGGTCGTACTGCTTCGGAAGATCCATGCGTTGTTTTAGCAGATCGGTTCCGCAGTTCAGCCGAGCAGGTCGGTCAGCGGCAGTTCCACGTCCCCGCCGGGCAGGGGGAGCGTGGCCACGTCGGTCGCGGTGAGGGTGACGGTCGAGCGGTAGACGCCGGCGTCGGCATCGGGGTCGGTGCGAATCTCGAGGCGGCGGTCCGGGACGTTGAGGATCCAGTAGACGGGCGCCCCGGTCTCCGCGTAGATCCGGGCCTTCGTGGTCCGATCACTCACCAGCGAACCGTCGGCCACCTCCAGGAGGAGGAGGAGGTCCCTCGCCCGCGGGTGTTCAAAATCGTAGTCGTCGTCCGTGCCCCGCACGATCGCCCCGTCCGGCTGCGGCCCGTTGTACGGCGGCAATTGGACCGCTTTTTCCTCCCTGTCAGGTGCACCCGGCGGCTTCGGCGAGCGGCTCCAGCAGCTTTCGCGCCCGCTTGGTCAGCTTCGCGTGCTGCGGGCCCATGTCAGTGATCTTATGGCCTGAGGAGTCGCGTCACGTCCCGCAGCGCCGACGATGCCGTCCAGCAATTCGACCTTCCGGTCCGGCGGATAGAGTCCCGCATCGACGTTGCGACCGAATTGGTCGGTGGTGATCCGCAGCGGCGCCGGAGCAGCCGACGCCGCGGGGACCGGCGCGGCGGTGAGGGTCAGCATCGAGATGTTCTCCGAAGGGCGTGCCGAAACGCGGGAGTCAGGATTCTACCGCACCGCCGCCGCCCTCGCTGCGGGCCAGGGCGTACTCCACGCTGTCGCACAACGCGAGCCAGCTGGCCTCCACGACGTTCTCGCTCACGCCGATCGTCGACCAGGTCGCGGCGGCTCGACGGCGAGCCGTCGGCTTGGGGGGAGCGCGCTGGGAGGAACCCGCGGCGTGGGATTCGATCATCACCCGCACCTTCGCCGCGGTGCCTTCGGTGGGATTGATGACCCGCACCTTGTAGTCCGTCAGCGTCACGTCGGCGAGCGCCGGGTACGCCGGCAGCAGGGCCTTGCGCAGCGCCGCGTCCAGCGCGTTGACCGGGCCGTCGCCCTCGGCGACCTCGTGCCGCACCTCGTCGCTCGCCGCTCGCCCTCCCGCCGGCGACGGGGATCCGCAGTTTGACGCTCGCCTCCGTCACCGGTTCCTCGCCGGCGCCCGGGTCTCCCGGCCGCTTTCGATGTTCACCCGGTAATGGTCCCGCCAGAAGTGCGGACCGGAAGGTGCCGGCGCACTTCTTGACCAGCAATTCGAAGCTCGCCTCGGCCGCCTCGAACTGGTAGCCGGCGTGCTCCAGGTCGACGACCTTCGCCAGCACGGTTTTCATCAACTCGTCGTCGGCGTCGATCTTCAGCTTGGTCGGCGGCGGCGACGATGTTGGAGCGGCCGGACAGCTCCGAGACCAGAATCCGCCGTTCGTTCCCGACCAGCGCCGGGTCGATATGCTCGTAGCTTCTCGGCCAGCCGATTGACGGCGTGCACGTGCATCCCGCCCTTGTGAGCGAAGGCGCTGGAGCCCACGAACGGCTGACCCCGCCGCAGTGGCGAGGTTCGCCGTCTCGTAGACGAACCGGCTCAGTTCCGTGAGGTGTGCCGCACGCCGTCGCGCCCGAGCACGTCGCAGTTCAGTTTGAGCGACAGGTTCGCCGCGGCGGCGATCGAGGTCCGCGTTGCCGCACCGCTCGCCGATGCCGTTGACCGTCCCCTGCACCTGCACCGCCCCGGCCGCGCACCGCGGCGAGCGTATTGGCGGTGGCGAGGTCGGAATCGTTGTGGCAGTGGATGCCGACGTCGCAGCCGACACCGCCTCCCGACGCCGCCGCGACGGCCTCCGCGACGAAGTCCGGCAGGCTGCCGCCGTTGGTGTCGCAGAGCACGACGATCTCCGCCCCGGCGTCCGCGGCGGCTCGAATCGTGTCGAGGGCGAACTCCGGATCGGCTGCGTAGCCGTCGAAGTAATGCTCCGCGTCGTACAGCACCCGCCGTCCGCCGCCGTCGGCCGGACCGGCTGGAGGCGAGCAGAAGGCGACGGAGTCCGCGATCATCGCCCGGTTCTCCTCCCGGCTCGACCCGCAGCACCTCGCGAGACGTGCAGGTCCCAGGTTTTGCCGACCACCGTGACGGCCGGCGTCTCGGCGGCGAGCAGCGCCTTCAGTCCGACGTCGTCCTCCGCGGCGACGTCCCGCCGGCGGGTCATGCCGAAGGCGCACAGCGTGGCGTGCTTCAGGTCGAGGTCTGCGCACCCGCTGAAAGAACTCGGCGTCTTTCGGGTTCGACAGCGGGTAGCCGCCCTCGATGAAGTCGAAGCCGAGTTCGTCCAACCGCCGCGTGATCAGCAGCTTGTCCTGCACGCTGAAGGTCGACGCCCTCGCCCTGCGACCCGTCGCGGAGGGTGGTGTCGTAAAGTTGAACGCGTCGGGACATGGCGGGGCGAACGTCGTGCGGGTCTTCCGGCAGACACGCCGGGCGGGGGGAGGGTATGCGAAAGATCAAACCTCTTCAGCGACCTAGGCCGGAAGAATCTCCCGCAGCCAGCGGGGCCCGGCGTCCGGCTGACGGGGGACGGCGGCGAGGAGCTGCGCGACGAGATCGTCCGCGGTGAGGCCGGCGGCGTCGGCGTGAAAGTTCGGCAGGATGCGATGCCGCAGCGCCGCCGGGGCGACCGCGGCGACATCGTCCCCGCCGGCGTGCACCTCCCCCCGCAACGCCGCCCGGGCCTTGGCACACAGGATCAACGCCTGTGCCGCCCGCGGCCCGGCCCCCCAGCGGACGTGCTCCTCCACGAACTGAAGCGCCCCCGGGTTGACCCCGCTGACGGTCGCCCCCGGCCGGCTCGCCCGGACCAAACGGGTGGCGTACCGCAGCGTCGGCTCCCCCACGGCCACCTTCCGCACCGCCGCCCGGGCCGCAAGCAATTGGTCCCGGCCAATCACCGGTTCCACCCGTGCGGGCGGACCGGCGGTCGTGCGGCGGACGACTTCGACCTCCTCCTCTTCGCTCGGGTATTCGACCGAGATTTGCAGCAGGAACCGGTCGAGCTGCGCCTCCGGCAACGGGTAGGTGCCTTCGCTTTCGATTGGGTTCTGGGTCGCCAGCACGAAGAACGGGTCCGGCAGCGGGTGACGGCGGCCAGCGGCGGTCACTTGGCGCTCCTGCATCGCTTCGAGCAGCGCCGCCTGCGTTTTGGGGGGCGTCCGGTTGATTTCATCCGCGAGCAGCACGTTCGTGAAGATCGGTCCCGGCTCGAACCGGAACCGGCTCCCGACGGCGGAGCCGTCGGCTTGGGGAGTGAATTCCGGCACCTCGCCCCCGGACACGTCCGCCGGCATCAGGTCGGGGGTGAACTGCACGCGGTTGAAGTCCAGGTCCAACGCCTCCGCCAGCGTGCGGACCAGCAACGTCTTCGCCAGCCCCGGCACGCCGACCAACAACGCGTGCCCGCCGGCCAGCAGGGCGACGCAGGTTTGCTCCACGGCGTCCGCCTGTCCCACGATCACCCGACCGACCTGCTCCGTCAGGGCACGATAGGACGACGGCGAGCCGGTCCAGTTCGGCGAGGTCGGCGTCGGTCGCGGGCGGATCGGCGGGGGCGGCGTTCACTTCGCAACCCTACCGACCCGCGGCGACCGGTTCCCGCACGCCGTCCTGCGGCCGGGGACCGATCGGCTCGAACCGCCCGCCGGCCGCGTGCGACTTCGCCGGACGAACGGGCAGGGGAGACGGAGGGGAAGCGTGCAGCTCTCCCCGCCGTTCCGCCTCCGCCAGCACGTCCACGTCCGCCCCCCGCCCGGCGGCGAAGTGGTAGTAGACGCCCACCCCGCAGACCAATGCCGCGGCGCCGAGGAACATCGGCACGAACTCGGTCGCCGCCCGACAGCCCCGCCGCCGCACCGAGGTCCACCATGCCGCCCAGCAGCCGGGCGCAGACCAGCATGCCGAGGTCGAAGAACCCCAAAATCAGCGTCGACGCCGTCCCGCGATACCGCAGCGGGAAGGTTTCGGTGCCGAGGCTCACCACCGCGGGGAACAGCAGGGCGTGGCCGAACCCGATCAGGATCGCCGGCGGGACGAGGTGCCAACCCTGCGTGACCAGCGGCAGCCCGAGGAACCCCAGCGTCTGCCCGGCGAGGCCGTAGTCGATCATCCGGTGCCGGCCGACTTTCTCGCTCCACCGCCGCGTCAGCATGCGGAACGTGAACGCGCTCAGCGCGTAGCCCATGAAGAACGGGAAGATCCCGCCGAGCCCGCGGGCGGTGGCGAACCGGGTGAGGAACACCGTGGAGACGGCGAAGCCCAGCCCCATCGCCCCGCCGACCCACGTCACCGGGCCGGGCCAGTGCTTGCGGAGCAGGCTCGAAGCGCCCGGCGCCGCTCGGTCGGCGGTTGGTGCCGGTAGCTCCGGGTGAGGTACAGGGTGAACAGCAGGTAGCACGATCCGCAAGCCGCGCTCGCTCCGAAGAGGGCCACGTAGCGGGAGGACCCGTTGGTGTGATCGAAGATCACGTCGCCGAGGATCGTCCCGGTCATCATCCCGAGAAAGCCGGAGCTGCCGAAGGTGGCGATCGCCTCGGTCCGCCGCGACGCCGGCACGATGTTCTGGATGTGCACCAGCGAGCAGCCGAACTGCCCGGCCAGTCCCACGGTGAACAGCAACCGCCCCGTGAAGATCGGCAGCCGTGTCGCCGCAGCCAGGTCAGCGCCGGGCCGGCGTCGGCCGGCAGCGCCCCCGCCAACGGCCCGGCCGCGGCGAGGATCAAAGCGCCGCACACGCCCAGTCCGCTGCACGCCGCCCAGACTTTCCGCACGCCCAGCCGGTCGATCGCTTCGCCGATCTTGAACCGGGCCAGCACCGCCCCCAGCGTCGCCACCGAGACCGTCAGCCCCGCGAGCCCCTCGGTGCCGTCGAGGTAAGTTCACCAGCTCCGCGAACCGAAACGTCAGCGCGTTCGCGGCAGACCAGCACCAGATTCGCGGCGAACGCGACCCAGAAGGCGGCGTGGTACACCTCTGAACGTGGCGTCGGCGGTGAATCGGGTGCGGCGGGCGACATGCGGCGGGAGTGTAGGCGAGCGGCGGAGCGTCCGCCCCCCGTGTTCTGCGGACGTGATAGATCGGGGGAAAGCACGGGGAGAGCACGGGGGGCTGACGCCCCCCCGCTCGCCGGGGTTCACCCCCCGAACGCTCCGTACCGTCGCACGCCCCGGCGGAACGTGATCCGGTTGACGATCAGCAATCCGGCGGCCCACGCCGCCCCGGTCAGCAGCACGGCGGGGAGTTCGTCCGGGTCGTACTTCCCCAGAAAGATCGCCGCCGGCACGTACGCCAAATATTTGAACGGCAGCCAGACGACCGCCGCGGTCACCGGCTCCGGCAACCAGTCCAGCGGGATCATATGCCCGCTGAGGAAGTAGTTGAACATCATATAGATGAACAACAGGCTGCTGACCTCCAGGAACCAGAAGCTGACCAGCCCGATCAGGCTTTCGATCAGGAACCCGATCGCGAACGCCAGCGCCAGGCTCGCCAGGAACGCCGCGAACACGCCCGCCCCCGGCCACGCCGGCAGATAGTCTCGGCAGAGCCAGAACACCAACGCGAACGGCCCGGCCGCCACCAGATAGTAAACCAGCTTGTGCGCCACCCGGTGCACGAACAGATAGCCGAGCATATCGATCGGCTGGGTGAGGTACTTTTTGATCACCCCCTCCCGCACGTCCTTCGCGATCCCGCTGGCGAGGCCCGGCATACTGGAAAAGGCCCGGCCGACCATCGCCAGCAGGTAGTAGCTGACCATCTCCGGCAGCGAATAGCCGTTGAGGCTCTCCGACTTCGACCCGGCGTAGACCGCGGTCCACAGGAAGATCTGCGTGACGATCGGCAGGAACCGCACCAGCGTGCTGAAGGCGAAATCCGCCCGATACGCCAGCCGCTCCGCCATCGCGGTCTTGAGGATCCACCAGTTGAGTCGGACGGACATGAAGTACGGAACCGCGACCGTCAGGGAGTCGGCTCTAGCGGCACTGATGAGGGAGACGGGGGTGGGACCTCGGAAGTCGAATGAGCCGGCTCCCTAACGGTCGCGGTTCTGATCGGTCTCTGAGAACAACTCCGCGATCACCTCTTCCAATGGGCGGTCGTTGACGCTCACGTCTTCGATGCGGTGTCGGTCCAGCAGGTCGGCCAGCACGCGGGGGATCTCCGCCCGGGCCACCTCGATCCGGGCGCGGGGCGCCGTCGCCTTCAACGGCGTGCCGTAGCGGGAGAGGTCCGTCGGGACCTCTCCGGCGAACGACAGTTCGACGATCTTGTGCGTGCTGAACCGATCCACGATCTCGGACAGCGGCCCGTCGTGCCGCAGCGTACCGCCGTCGATGATCACCGCCCGATCGCACAGCGCCTCCACGTCCTTCATATAGTGGCTCGTCAGCACCACCGTGGTGCCGCGTCGGCCTGATACTGCTTGAGGAAGGTCTGAACCGTCCGTTGACTGACCACGTCCAGCCCGATCGTCGGCTCGTCGAGAAACAGCACCTCCGGAGCGTGCAGCAGCGCGGCGATCAGTTCCATCCGCATCCGCTCCCCCAACGACAGTTCCCGCACCGGCTGACCGATCAACTTGCGGACTTTTAGTAGATCGACCAGTTCGTCGAGCCGCCTCGCGAACTCCGCCGGCGGGACGGCGTAGATCTCCCGGTGCAGGTTGAACGATTCCTGGGCCGGCAGGTCCCACCACAATTGGTTCTTCTGACCCATCACCAGACTGAACCGGCGGCGGTAAGCGTTCGCCCGCTCCCAGGGGGTGAAGCCGAGCACCGCGGCGTCGCCGGCGCTGGGGTGGATCAGCCCGGCGAGTAGCTTGAGCGTCGTCGTCTTGCCGGCCCCGTTGGGGCCGAGGAACGCCAGCATCTCCCCCGGTTCCACCCGGAACGACACGTCCCGCACCGCGTGGACTTCGTCGTACTCCCGTCGGAACAACCCGCCGACCCCCGCGAGCAACCCCTCCCGCTTGCGGTACACGCGGTACGTTTTCGTCAGGCCGCGGGCTTCGATCGCGGCCGGGCGCGTGCCGGCGGAGTCGGGACGAACCGCAACGGCGGGGGGCTCCGGGGCGGCGACGGACATGCCGAGAGTCTAGCGGCGGGACCGGCGAAGACCGCCCCGCGACCGCCCGCAGGACCGAATGCAAAGCGTCCCGGACCCTTGGAGGGTCCGGGACGCCGGGCGTGCCGTTTAATCAACCTTGGACGCCGGCTTCACGACCCGCCCGGCCCCGGCACGGCCGGGCCGTTCGGGTTCGCCCGCTGGGCGGTCTTCCCGTTGCCGAACATCTGCACATAGTCCGCGGTCACTCGCAGCACCTCGTCGTTGTAGGCGCTCTCCGGCAGCACGGGGCCTTCGCCGGGGCCGGGCTGACGCTCCTCCGCCTCCTCATCCTCGTCGTCGGAGAGCGCCTTCAATTCGGCCCGCTCGCGGCGTCGCTCCGCTTCGTTCAAGGAGACGGTCTTCCGCTCCTTGTCCCGCTCATAGCGGGCGATTCGCTGGAGAATCTTGGCGAACTTCGGGTCGGCGGCGACGCGGACGGCGCTGGCCCGCTGCAACTGAGCGGCGATCGCCGGGGTCGCCATCGCCAGCGGGCGGAACTCGGCGGCGGCGATGCGATCGAACTCCAAGGCGTTGTCGAGGAACTGCTCGCCCAGTTCCATATGGTCGAGCATGTCCGGCAGCACGACGTCGCTGCGGACGCCGAGGTTCTGCGTGCTGTCGCCGTTCACCCGGTAGAACTGCTGGATGGTCAGCTTCAGCGCGCCCTGGGAGGCGTCGCCGATCAGGTTGAACAACTGCCGGGGCGGCACGGGCATGACGTTTTGGACGGTGCCTTTGCCGTGGGTGGTGGTGTCGCCGACGATGATTCCGCGGCCGTAGTCCTTGATGGCGCCGGCGAAGATCTCGCTGGCGCTGGCGCTCAGGCGGTTCGTCAGCACGATCAGCGGGCCGTTGTAGGCGACGTCCGGACGTTCGTCGCGGTGCACCTCAATCTTGCCCGCCGGGTCTTTCACCTGCACGACCGGGCCTTCGTCGATGAACAGCCCGGTCACTTCGATCGCTTCGGTGAGGGCGCCGCCGCCGTCGTAACGAAGGTCGACGACGACCGCGTCCACGCCGCCGGCTTCGCGAAACTCCCGCAGCGCCTTGAGCACGTCCCGACTGGTGCTCGAAAAGCCCTCGACGCCGGCGTTGGCGCCCTCGAAGTCCCGGTAGAAGCTGGGGAGGTTGATCACGCCCACCTTCAGCGGCGGTGCGCCGGCGCCGAGCCGCTCCGACAGGTCGTAGATCTCGCCGCGGACAGCGGAATCCTTGAGTTCGATCTTCCGGCGCTTCAGGTCGATGATTTCGATGTCGCCGCCGTCGGCGGGCATCACCTGCAAGCGAACGACGGTGCCGGAGTCGCCGCGGATCAGGCGGACGACGTTGCCGATCCGCATCTCGACCACGTCGGTGAACTCCGCCTCGCCCTGCTGGGCGACGCCGATGATTTTGTCCTCCAGGCCGAGCCGGCCGTCCTCCTCCGCCGCGCCGCCCTGGATGATCTGCTTGACGGTGACGTAACCGTCCTCGTTCTGCAGCGCGGCACCGATCCCCTCCAACTCCAGCCGCATCGAAATCTGGAAGTCCTCGAGGGTTTTCTCGCTCATGAAGGAGCTGTGCGGGTCGAAGCAGGCCGCCAGCGCGGAGATGAACGTCTCCAGCTTGTCGGCCGGTTCGATCTGCTGCTGAATGCTCAGCAGGTTGCTGTACCGCTTGTGCAGGCGCTCGCGGATCGACGCGAGCTCTTCGTCTTCCAGGGTGAGCTGGAGCACGTCGTACTTAATCCGCTTCCGCCAGCGTTCGTTCATCTCCGCGGGGCTGACGGCCCAGGCGATATCGTCCGGGTCGGAGACGATGGACTCGTCGACGGTAAAGTCGAACGGGCTGTCGATCAGCCGTTGGGCGAAGGCGACACGCTGGGCGAGCCGCTCCTGATAGCGGGTGTAGACGGCGTTGACGAAGGAGAGATCGCCGCGGCGGACGGCGTCGTCCAGTTGCGTCTCGTAGCGGGAGAAGGCGTCGAGATCGGATTTTTCGAAGTACAGCTTGGCCGGGTCCAGCGACTCGAAGAACCGGGTGAACAGCCGCTTGGAGACGTCGTTGTCGATCGTCGCCCCGGACACGTGGTAGCGGCTCAGCAACTCCGCCGCCATGCGGGCGGTGGTGGCGTCGGCCCGGGTGGTGTTCCCGCCGCCGTCGTTCTGGGCGAACAGCGACCCGGCCAGGCCGGCGGCGACGGTCAGCGACGCGGCGATCAGCACCGCCCGCCACGGCCGACCGCCCGGCGCGGCCCCCGTCGGCGCGGCCCCCGTCGGCGCGGCCCCGTTCGGCGCCGGGCCGGTAGGCGGGAGCACGTCGGACGGCGGGGCGGGGCGGGGTGCGGTCACGGGGGCGTCCGGTGCGGGGTACAGGGAGTGAGGCGCCGCGACCCTGGGGGCCGGCGCCGGAGGGACGACTCGCAACGTCCGCGGCACGCGCCGCGGGGGACGAACCGCCCGATCCGTTCTAAGGCAACGATCTTACGCCGACAAGACGGCCGACGTTGGTTGCGGCGTTCGTCCGGGAACGCCGCGGGCGGACGGGGGGAAGGTCAGCGCCACCGAATCGCATCCAGCAGGGGGAAGGCGAGTTCGCCCACCTCCGCCTCACGGTCGGGCGGATAGGAGAAGACGATCTGCGCCCGCTTCGCCCCGTCCGCCAGCAGGTAGTGGTCGCGAGTCTGCGGTTGATCGCCGCCGTCCCGGCCGAGCACCCGGACCAACAGCAGCGTGCGGCCGGCATCGGCGGCGCTTTTCGACTGCACGTCGGCCGTCGCGTCGATCCGTCCGGGAGAGGTTTCCAAAGTCTGCCGAACCTTGGCCTCAAACGCGGCGGCGTCCGGTCCGCCGGTTGTCTCCTTCGCGTCGGGCAGGGGGAGGAGGGTGACGGCGATCGCCGGGGCGCCGCGGTCCATCCGCACCAGCACCGCGGCGTGGGCCGTCTTGTTGTGCAACCGCCACCCGCGGTCGAGCGCCGCCCCGCGCCCCACGGCGTGACGAGCTCCACCCGTTCGGCGGCGGCGATCGCTTCGGCCGACTGCACGGCGTCCGCGGCCGCTTTCAACAGGGCGCCGTCCAGCGGCCCGGCGGCGACCTCCGGCGTCCGCGTCAGATCCGCCTTGAAGGTCATCGCCACGCCCGGCGAAATCGGTCCCAAGATGCTTCTGACGCTCTGCGTGAGCGTCGCCGCGGTCACGGCCTTCGCGGCCCGATTGAACGTGAACGTCCCGTCCAGCGTCACCAGAATCTCCGCCCCGTCGGTCTCGCCGGCAACCTTGCCGCGAAACGTTCCCTCGGCGGCGTCGGCGGTCAGGGCCGTCAGCTTGCACCGCAGTGCGTTCTCCCCGATCGCTTCCACACCCGCCAGAGCCGGACCGACCCAGTCCGCAGGCTCCCAATCGTCGCCCACCGCCACGCTGCCGACCGGCAACAGTCCGCCCACCAACAGCGGGTCCAGCGGCGTGCCGAGCAGTTCCAGTTCCCCGAACCGCAGCGGGCCGCCCAGCGACAACACCTTCACGCCGGTCGGCTCCCCGGTCGCCACGATCGTGCGGCGGCTGCCCCGGAGGCGGGCGTAGGTGGGCTGCGGGCCGACCTTCAATTCGCTGCCGGCGGCGTCGAAGTAACGCACCGAACGGCGGCCGGTCGGCCCGTCCCCCTCGACGGGCAGCGGGCGGGTCCGGAACCGGTAGGTCGCACGCATCTCCGCGTCGGCTGGATCCGAGCCGGGGCGGGCGGTGATCGTGCCCTGCGCAGCGACCGTCAGCACGACGGCGTGCGTGCCGGCGGGATTCTCGGCGAGAACCGCCCGCTCCTGGGCGAAGAGCGGGGCCGGCGCGACCGCCCCGACGAGCGACAGCAGAACAGCGGGAACGAGACGGGCGAGCGACGACACGCGGGGACCTCCGTGGGCGGGTGCGACCGACATGGTAGCGACCGAACCGCCCCGACCGGAGCGACGAAGCCCGAAGATCGAGGCGGACCGGTTCGATCTAACCGCCGCGGTCCCCGCCGGCGGTCTTCACCAGCGTGAGGGCGTTGCCTTTGGCATTGTGGGTCGCCTCGTCCATGAAGGTCCGCACGAGCAACAGCCCGCGACCGTGAGCCTTCATGAGGTTCTCCGGATCGGTCGGATCCGGCAGGCTGTCGGGATCGAAGCCGGCGCCCTCGTCCTCCACGTGGAACCGCAGGTTCGGGCCGGTCGGCGGGCTTTTCAGGACGTCCGGGTTCGTCGGCCCCGGCTTGTCGGGGGTCGCCGGTGCGGGTGACGGTCAGTTCTAGCCGGACGCGGCGCTCGCAGTACGGCAGGAGCAGGGCGCGTTCCCGGGCGAGGCTGTAGTACCGGCTCTCGTCCTCATCCCGCATCTGCGGAATCGAGTTCAAGGTTGCCGTGGTAGACGGCGTTGGTCAGCGCCTCTTCCAAGGCGACGCCGATCCGCAGACGGTCGTTCTCCGTGAACCCCACGCCGTCGGCGTCCTCGCCGATCGCCCGCAGCCCGCCGGGACCGGCCGGGACGGCGGCGGTCTCTTCCACCATCCGCTTTGCCAGACGGACGGCGGGGCCGATGATGTCCGGGTCGCTGGGCAGGTCCAGCACGCGGTGCTGCCGGGTGTGACAGCGGGCCAGCCGGTCCTGACGACGCCGTTCTCCGGCGACGGTGAACATCTGCGCCACCGTGAGCCGCAACTGAGTTTTCAGATCCTTTTTCAGCACGAAACTGGCGGCCCCGGCCTTCAACGCCGCAACCGCCTCGTCCTTCAAGCCTTTCCGGGTCATCAGCACCACCGGCACGAACGGGCAGCGCTCGTCGACCGCCTCCACGACGGAATGGCCGTCGATGTCCGGCAACTGCAAATCTGTAAGCACCAGGTCCGGCGGATTCTCCAACGCGGCGAGTAACGCATCGCGGTCGGGGGCTTCCTCGACCGTCACGTCCGGCATGTCGGCGAGCAAACGGGCGACCTTGCGGCGGTCGCTTTCGCGATCGTCCACGACCAGCAGGCGGGGCACGGCGGGCTCAGCGGTCGGGGGGCGAACGGACGCTCCGGAAGCGGTCCGGCAGCGGACTGCACGATCCCGTTCCAACCCGGCCGCGTCAAACGCAAGCGCAGCGACCGCGACCTGCCGCCGATCGTCCCGCAGCGGTAGCGTCCGCCCACAGGTCTGTTTCGCCCCGACTGTTTCGCCCCCCGCGCTCCGCCCGCCATGCCCCAGCCCACGATGTCCGAACTTCGCCCGCTGGCGTTCGCCTCCGTCGCCGACGCCCCCGCCGAGGCCGCCCGCCTCCACGCCGACGGCTACCGGCCCCGCGGGCGGTGGGACCTGCGGCAGATTTGCGAACACCTCGCCGACTGGGTCGACTTCGGGGTGGACGGGTACCCTCCCCAACCCCTGCCGATGCGGCCGGCACTGTGGATCGCGCGGCACACGGTGGGGCCGCGGATGCTGCGAAAAATCCTGGAGCAGGGGGAAATGTCCGCCGGCCTGCCAACCGATTCCCAGACCGTCCACCCCGCCGCCGAAGATCGGACGGGGGACGCCGCCGCGGTCGCTCGGTTCCGGGCGTCGGTGGACCGGTTCCTCGCCCACGACGGGGAGTACGCCCCCAGCCCGCTGTTCGGCCCGGTCGCGCGCGAGCAGGCCCGCCGATTGCAGGCGATCCACGCCGCCCACCACCTCCGGTTTCTCGAACCCGAAGCCGCAGACTCCGACCCGGCGGACGAGCCTACGTCAGCACGTCCCGCAAGCGACTGATGCCGACGATCGCGTCCCGCCGCACCAGCGCCCGTTTGCGGTTCGGAGCGACGCCGTGGCGAGCGGCTTCGAGCACGTACAGTTCGCGGGTTGTGGCAGTGTCCCGCAGATCGTGGGCGTCGGCGTCCGAGAGGATCAGGTGAACCGCGTCCCAAGATCTTAACGTGCCGAGGTACACCCAGGGCGCCGCGAGGTCCAGCACCACCGGTTCGCCCCGCAGCGCTTCCAGGGGGGCGTCGGCGTCGGACATCACGGATCTTTCGGCGGGCGGCGGGCGTCAGTCCCCGAGGCGTAGAAGGTTCGCTCCGCATTCGACCCAGGCGTCCCCGCCGCGTCCAGCGCCGGCGGGGTTGTGGGGGAAACGGGGCTGCCCCAGAAATTCGTTCATTCTTCCTTCCACCGGCCGTCCCCGACCGCATAGGCGGCGCCGAGGACCAACACACCGCAGAGGATGGCGAAGCCGTTGAACGAATCCGTGAAGGCCCGCACCCGCTCCGCGGCGATGTCGAGACCCTGCAGTTCCGGGTCAATGCCGTTCCTCCGCCAAGCCTCTTCCAGCAGGGGGACGACGATGAACCAGCGGGCGACTAGATACGCGAGTGCCGCCGGACCCACCGCCGCGAGGCCCGGCAGCAGGCCGGTCCGCTCGTCCCCGGCCGCCTTCCGCACGGCCAGTCCGGCCAGCCCGCCGATCAGGATGGTGAGCCAGGCGAATTCCTTCCCGGTCAGCTGCGCGAACAGGATCCAGAGTGCCGCGGCGAAGGCGGCCCCGCCGGAGGCGAACAGCGTCCACTTCAGAAATTGCAGCACGGGGGCTTCCTGTTGAGGGCATGAGATTGGGAGTCGGTCAGTCGGGCGGCAGCCGTGACCGCACTAAGCTTATTGATTGCGGGGGCTGGCTTACCCGTCCCCCACCGGCCCGCCGCGGCGACGCTCAAGCGAGTTCATCCGTCTCTTCTGCCAGCGGGTCGGCGAACAGGGCGTCCAGCGCCGTCGCGAACCCGGGCAGGACCGGGTCGCCGGTGAGGGTGTCGCCGGGGCGGAGGGTGACGAACGCGTCCGGCCCCTCGTACACCCGCACGAGCCCGCCCGTGGCGTCCTCGTCCACCTCCCAGACGCGTCGTACGCCGTGGGCGAAGTAGGTTTCCCGTTTCAGATCCATCTCCGCCGCCTGTTGCCGGGGGAGAGGACCTCGACACCAGCGCCGGCGGCACGTCGCTGTAGCCCCGCCGCAGGGCGCCGCCGCGGCGGCGACTTTTCGGGGTGAACGACACATCCGGCGCCCGCAGAGTCGCCGCTGAAGTGGAAGAAGCCGTCCGTGGTGTGACAGCGCTCCGAGCTTCCGCGGCAACACGAAATTGTTCAGCAAAGTGACGATCAGTCCTGCCTGAATGCTCGTCCAGTCGCTCACGGCTTTCTCCACCAGGGTTCCGTCGATCAGTTCGTACCGCCGGCCGGTCTCGCGGCGGAACGCGGTCCACGTCCTCGCCAGGTCGCCGTACCCCGGAGCGGGCTCGAACCGCACGCGGTCCGTGCGGAACGTCGCCTAAGCGTTCGAGCAGGGCCGGCAGATCCGCCGCCGTGAGTCTCGAACATCTGGCGCCCGTCGCAACGATTCCTCCGCCCCGTCGGCCGAGCCGGGGGCGATCGCGCGTGCGGCGGGGGCGTCGGCGGTCAGGGCACGACGGCGGGTCTCCGGCGGACTTGGCGGAACGGCCAGTCTACCCCTTCCCCTCGGCCGCCGGGGCCGTCGATTCACGTGCAACTCCGCCAGCTGCTTGCTCGTCCACCTCGCCGGGGGCGCCGGTCATCAGGTCGGCGGCCTTCTGGGTTTTGGGGAAGGCGATCACGTCGCGGATGTTGTCCAACTGGGCGAGGATCATCACCCAGCGGTCCAGCCCCAAGGCGATCCCGGCGTGCGGCGGGGCGCCATACTTCAGAGCGTCCAGCAGGAAGCCGAACCGGCGGTTCGGCTTCTTCGGCGTCCATCCCGATCAGGTCGAACACCGTCTGCTGCACGGCCGGGTCGTGGATCCGCACGCTGCCGCTGGCGGCTTCGTAACCGTTGCAGACGAGGTCGTAGCTTTCCGCCCGCACGGCGCCGGGGTCGGTCTTCAACTTGTCCTCGTCGTCCGGGATGCACGGCGCAGAAGGGGTGGTGCTCCGCCTCCCAGCGGTTCTTCCTCTTCATTGCGGGTCACCAGCGGGAACTCCAGCACCCACAGCGCGGCCAGTTCGGACGGGTCGTACAGCTCCAATTCCCGCCCCAGCCGGTTCCGCAGGTTCGCCAGCGCCGCGTTCACCACGGCCGGTTTGTCCGCGACGAACAGCAACAGATCGCCCGGCGAGGCGGACAGCCGTTCGACGATCGCCGTCTGCTGCTCGGCGGTGAAGAACTTCGCCGTCGGCGCCTGCAACTTGACGGTTGCCGTCCTCCTCGATCACGCGGAACCACGCCAGACCCCGGGCGCCCCACTCGCCGACGAACGCCGTCAGGCCGTCCAGGTCTTTGCGGCTATACTTCGCCGCCGCGCCCGGCGCGCACAGCCCGCGCACCTTGCCGCCGGCGGTGATCGTCTTGTTGAACACGCCGAACTCGCACGCCGCGGCGACGTCGGAGATGTCCTTCAATTCCAACCCGAACCGCGTGTCCGGTTTGTCGGTGCCGAACCGATCCAGGCACTCCGCGTGCGTGAGTCGGGGCAGCGGGAGGGCAAGTTCCTTGCCACGCAGTTCCGTCGAGAACGCGGCGACCAGCCGTCGATCGTCGTCAGCACGTCTTCGCGTTCGACGAAGCTCATCTCCACATCGATCTGCGAGAACTCCGGCTGCCGGTCGCTGCGGAGGTCTTCATCGCGGAAGCAGCGGGCGATCTGGAAGTAGCGGTCGGTCCCGCCGACCATCAGGATCTGCTTGTAAAGCTGCGGGCTCTGCGGGAGGGCGTAAAACTCGCCGGGGTGCACGCGGCTGGGGACGAGATAGTCGCGGGCGCCCTCCGGCGTGCTGCGACCCAGGATCGGCGTCTCGACCTCCAGGAAGCCCAGCTCGTCGAAGTAGTCCCGGGTCACCTTGGAGAGCCGGTGCCGCAGTTCCATGATCTTCTGGAGCGCCGGCCGTCGCAGATCGAGGTAGCGATATTTCAACCGCAGTTCCTCGCCGGGCAGTTGGTCGGCGCCGGGCTCGAACGGCGGGGTGACGGATTTGTTGAGCACCTTCAGATCCGACGCCCGCACCTCGATGCCGCCGGTCGCCAGCTTCGGATTCGTCAGCCCCTCGCCGCGGGCGTGCACGGCGCCGGTCACCTTCACCACGTCTTCGCCTCGCAGGCCGCGGGCCAGTTCGTGGGTCTCGGCGTTCAGGCCGTCGCCGGACAGCTTTTCGCCGGCGTCCGGGTCAAAGACCAGTTGCGTGAGCCCGTAGCGGTCTCGCAGATCGATAAAGACCACGCCGCCGTGATCGCGGTATTTCGCCACCCACCCGCAGAGCGTGACGGTCTGACCCACGTGATCCTCCCGCAGTTCCCCGCAGGTGTGGGTTCGCAGCGAAGTCGACAGGGGAGCGGTCGACGGGGAGGCAGCCGACAGGGACGCTGTCGACGAGAGACCGGACATCAGGCGGGGGAACCGGGGCGGGAGGATAAGGAACGGCGTGCGGGGGCGGGATCGTAGGGAGGGTCGCGGCGTGCGCGAACCGACCTGGAGGCCCGCCCGCCCCGGAGCGGCCCCGGCCGGTCATGCGGAAGCGGCACTGGCGGCGGCGGCACTGGCGGGGGCGGGGGCGGGAAGGTGGTCGGCGGCGAATCGCGGTGGTTGCCAAACGACCGACCAACGAGCCGGTCGTGCCGCGTCTTAGGACGCGAAGAGTCTGTTCGAAACTGGCACACCGCTTGCAACGTAGTTCGACCGCCGGCTGACACCGCGTCGTCCGGCGTCCAAATACCTTCATGCTCCCAAGTGAACGCTATGAAACGTCTGACACTCCTCCTCCCCGCTGCTCTGTGCGTCGGCCTGACCGTCGGCTGCGACGATGGAGACTCCCTCGAAGACGCCCAGGCGGAGGTCGCCGAGGAGCGGCAGGAACTCGCCGAAGCGGAAGCCGAGGCCCGCGAGGAGATGCTCGAGGAGGAGGAGGAACAGCGTGGCAAGTTGGCCGACGCTCGGGAGGATCTGAACGAGGCGGAGCGTGAAGCCGAAGCCGCTCTGGACGCCACTCGCCTGGAGAACCAGGCTGACACAATGGAGCGTAAGGCCGCGTACGGTGCCGACGGCCTTCCGCTGGCGCCCGTCGCGGAGCCGGAGGTCAGGCTTGAGGCCGACGATCCGACGATGATCGACGATGCCGCCGCGAACGTCGACGCCGCCGCTGCCGACCTTGCGGCCGACGCTGATCGGTTGGCCGCTGATGCCGACGCCGCCGCGTCGAACGCCGCCGCCGAGGTGAAAGAGGAGATGAAGGACGCCGACGCCGCGACCGAGAAGGTCGCCGAGGACCTGTTCGGCGAAGCGGACGAAACCGCCGCCGAGGTGAAGGAAGAGGCTGCCGAAGCCGAAGCCGAGATGAAGGACGCCGCCGAAGAGGTTGCGGACGATGCCGAAACCGCCACCGACAAGTTGGAAGACGAAGCTGACGAAGTGGAAGTCGAAGAGGAGAACTGAGCCGTTCGCCTCGCCTGACGGCGGGGTCGGTTCGACTCGGCGACGTTCGATGTAAAAACGCCCGCCCCCTTCCGGGGGGCGGGCGTTTCTCGTTCGTTCAGCCTGCCTTCAAAAGAGACTCAGTCGACGAGCGGACGGCCGAGGCGAACCAGCCGACGGTCAGTCTGCGACGACTTCAGATTCGTGAGAGACCAGCCGCGTCGTATCGGCCGCGGGGGCCGTCTCCCGGCCGCCACGGGCGAACCCGGACAGGCGGTTCCAGAGCGAGGCGACCGGACCCCGGTTCGTCTTGCGGCCGACCGGATAGTACGCCTCCGGTTCGCTGGGGGCAGGCGGCGGCGGCGCGACGTCGCCCTCCGGTGGGGCAGTGGGCGCCCATTCATTCCGATCTGACGGGCTCGGCTCGGTGAACGGCGGGGTGATCAACGTCGGGCGTCCGCCGTTCGGCAGCGGACGCGGCGTCGAGGGCAACGGGGCCGGCGGCGGCTGGATCGGTCCCCGGTTCGACGGCACCGGGAACATTTCTCCCGGGGCCGCTTCCCACTCCCGGGACAGTTCCGTCTGCGGGGGCGCGGGGGCGGCCGGCGGCGGCGGGACGTGCCGGATCGTGGGCGGCGGCGGCGGGGAGTGCTGGGCGGCGGGCGGCGGCGGGGCGAAGTGACGGACGCCCGGAACCGCCCGCATCACGCCGACCACCGGCCGCATCACCGTCCGCCGTGCCGCGCCGCACCCGCTGAGGGACAACGTCATCCCACATCCCAACGCGGCGGCGACGGCGATCCGTCGGACCCTCCCAGGAGGGGAACGGCGACCGAGAACGCGGGTTGGCGGGAGCGGGCGGGGCATGGACGAATCCTTCCGGGGGAGAAACGGGCCCCGTTCAGGACGGGGGAGCGCCCCTGCAAGCCGCACGGGACGGCCGACGATGTGGACCGGATTCCACCGGACGCACGAAGGCGGCTCCTGACTGGTCGTCCGCGCCGGCGTCGCTTCGCAATGCAGCAGCCGTCGCCGGAGCGAACTGCCCCCGCCCGGGAGCGATGATGTGCGAACGGCCGGTCGTGCGGGGGCCGCACGTGCGGCGCGATCCGGCCCCCCGTCTCCACCCGCACGACCCGGCCCCGGCCGGGCTCGCGCGGCGCTGCGGTGACACGCAGCCCGTCTCAACCACATGACAGATCGACAACTCTACTGGACCATTCTACGAACTACACCGGCAAACCGCGGTCGGCGAGGCTCAGGGCGGTGTTCCGCAGCCCGTCGGCGTCGAGGCCGAAGTCGGCGAGGATCTCGTCCCGCGGGCCGTGTTCGACGAACTCGTCCGGCAGGGCCAGCACGCGAACGTGATCGGTCCGCACGCCGCGGGCGTTCGCGGCTTCCAGCAGGGCGCTGCCGAACCCGCCGGTGATCACGTTCTCCTCCGCGGTCAGCACCCACGGCGCCTCGTCCATCAACGGCCCGAGGGTGTCGATGTCGATCGGCTTGACGAACCGCGGGTTCACGACCGTCACCTCCAACCCTTCCTCCCGCAGCTTCTCCGCGGCGGCGACGGCCACCGGGAACATGATCCCGCAGCCGATCAGCAGGCCGTCCGGGCCGTGTTCGTAGACCTCCGCCTTGCCGTGTTCGATCGGCGGGGCGTGGCGATCGACGGTGACCGCGGCGGTCTTCGGATACCGCAGACTGCACGGGCCGTCATGCGTCAGGCTGAAGTCCAGCATCGCCGCGATCTCCCCGGCGTCGCCGGGCGCCATCACGGTCATGTTCGGGAAGATCCGCATGTACGAATTGTCGAACACGCCGTGGTGCGTCGCCCCGTCCGGCCCGCACAGCCCGGCCCGGTCTAGCATGAAGGTGACCGGCAGATTTTGCAGGGCGACCTCCTGGAAGATGTGGTCGAAGCTGCGTTGCAGGAACGTGGAATAGATGTCCACGATCGGTCGGGCGCCGGCCTTCGCCATCCCGCCGGCGAATGCGACGGCGTGGCTCTCGCAGATGCCGGTGTCGAAGAACCGGTCGGGAAAGTCCTTTCGCACGGTCTCCAGCTTGTTCCCCTGACACATCGCCGCGGTCATCACGGCGACCTTGTCGTTGCGGGTCATCGCCGTGTGGATCGCGTCGGCGGCGTAGTCGGTGTAGGCCTGCGTGGAACTGGTGCGGATCTCCGCCACGCCCTGACCGGTGTCGTCCCGTTTGAACGGGGCGGGGGTGTGGAAGGTGACCGGGTCCGCCGCGGCGGGATCGAAGCCGTGGCCCTTCTGCGTGAGGACGTGCAACAACACCGGCCCGCGCACATGCTTCACCCGTTCCAGCGTCGCGGTCAGCGTCTTGAGATCGTGCCCGTCCACCGGCCCGATGTATCGGAACCCGAGTTCTTCAAACAACATCCCGCCGTGCAGGAAGTGCTTGAGCGCGTCTTTGCCCTGCGACAGCAGCTTGGACGATTGTTCCCCGACCACCGGTATCTTGTTGAGCAGCCAGGCGACGTCCTTCTTCAACCCGTCGTAGAACGGGGCGGTGCGGGCAGAATCCAGATAGCTCGCCAGCCCGCCAACCCGCGGGCAGATGCCCATCTCGTTGTCGTTGAGGATCACGAGCAGATCCTTTTTGAGACCCGCCGCGTTGTTGAACGCTTCGAAGACGACCCCGCTGGGCAACGCTCCGTCGCCGATCACCGCGACGCTTTTGCGATCCTCGCCGGGGTGAACAAGGTCGTCGCCGGCCTTCAGACCAAGACTCGTCGAGACGCTGGCGCCGGCGTGGCCGGTGACGAACAGGTCGTAATCGCTCTCTTCGGGGTTCGGATATCCCATGAGACCGCCGCGTTCGCGCAGCGTGTCGAACTGCGGGAAGCGACCGGTCAGCAACTTGTGCGGGTAGATCTGGTGCCCGGTGTCCCAGATCAGGCGATCCTTCTTGAAGTCGAAGGTCTTGTGCAGCGCAATCGCCAACTCGACCACGCCGAGGTTGCTGGCGAAGTGCGCGGCCCGATCGGCCACGATGCTGCACAGTCGCTCCCGAATCTCTGCGGCGAGCGTTTCGAGCTGCGCATCCGAAAGCCCTTCCAGGTCCCGCGGGTCGTGAATGCGGGGCAGGATTTCGTACGGCACGGGGCGGGGCGGCACGGTGGGGGGAGGGAGCGAACGGAGCAGCAATCAAACCGGAACCGAGAGTTCCGGCTAACGATCAGCGGCGACCGGTGACGAGATTGTGACCGGTCGAAGGGACTTGGGGAACCTCACGAACCCGGTCGGCCGCTTATCGGTCCCGATCGACGGCGTACCGGGCCAGCGACCGGAGCGGATCAGCCGCAGACCCGAACGGCTCCAACGCGAGGATCGCCTGCGTCACCAGTTCGTCCGCCCGCCGCCGACTGCCCCCCCCGCCGTACAAGGCGGGGTAGGTGAGCTTGCCGGCGGCGACGTCCTTGCCGGCCGTTTTGCCGAGCGCCGCGGAGTCCGCGGAGAGGTCCAACAGATCGTCGGCGATCTGAAATGCGAGGCCCACCGCTTCGCCATAGATCTCGCAGTGATGCTCGGACGGAGGCGCCGGCGCCGGCGGTGACGGCCCCCAACTCGCAGGCGCAGGCGATCAACGCCCCGGTCTTGCGCGCGGTGAATCGCTTCGAGGGCGGCCCCGTCCCGCACGGACTCGGGGGCGGTCTCGGCGACGAGATCCGCGGTCTGCCCGCCGACCATGCCCGCCGCCCCCGCCGCCCGGGCCAGTACGGCGACCGCCGCCTGGGCGCCCGTCGCGGGCGTGACGTTCGCCGCCAAGGCGAAGGCCAGCGTGAGCAACCCGTCCCCCGCCAGCACGGCGGTGGCTTCGTCGAAGGCCACATGGCAGGTCGGCCGCCCGCGCCGCAGCGCGTCGTCGTCCATACAGGGCAGGTCGTCGTGGATCAGCGAATACGTGTGCACCAACTCCACCGCGGCGCCGGCGAAGTCCGCGGCAGGGCTGTCCGCCGGACCTCCGCACGCGACATGCGCCGCCAGCGTGAGCACCGGACGCAGGCGCTTCCCGCCAGCCAATAAGCTGTGTCGCATCGCGTCGAGCAGTCGCGGCGGGCATCCGTCCAGAAAGGGCGAGTCCGGGCGCAAGCATCCCGCAGCGTGCGTTCGACACGGTCCCGAAAGCGGTCGAACCCGGCGAAGGGGGCGTCGGGAGAGCGGTCGTCGGGCGGTTCGTGCGGCACGGGCGGAGTCTGCCGGCGTTCCCCGCGGAGCGTCAAACGTTTCCGCCCGCGGCCGGGTCGCGTTCCTTAATCTGCCGTCGTGCGGGTACAGTGGGGGGACTCTCCCGCGGGCGCCGTGCCTGTCGGCGACGACAAACCGCCGCTCTCTTTCAGCCCGCGCGGGCTCCACAGACACATGCAAAAGCTGGTCGTCGAGGAACCGTACGAGTTCATCCCGCCCCGGCGGGGGACGTTCTGGGTCAAAGTATTCGACCCGTTCCTGCCGACCTTTCTCCGTCGCTCCTACGGCATCACGGACGTGCAGGTGATCGGCGGGCAGGCGTTGCAGGACAGCGTAAAACGCGGGGCGGGGGTGTTGCTCACGCCGAACCACGTCCGCCTGTCCGACCCGATGACGCTGGGCGTGATGCAGACGCATCTCGGCCTGCCGACCTACAGCATGGCAAGCTGGCATCTCTTCAAGCAGGACGGCATCGGCGGGGCGTTGGAAGCCTGGATGATGCGGAACCTCGGGGCGTTTTCCGTCTTTCGCGAGGGGAACGATCGGGCGGCGTTAAGTTGTGCGATCGAGAATCTCGTGGCCGGGGATCGGCCGTTGGTGCTGTTCCCCGAGGGCGTCGTCAGCGTCGCCAACGATCGCCCCAGTCCGCTTTTGGACGGCACCGCGGTCATCGCCCGATCCGCGGCGAAACGGCGGGCCAAGATCGTTGCAAAAGAAGGGCGTGCGGACTCCGACGCCGGCGTCATCATTCACCCGATCGGCCTGCGATACGAGTTCTTAGACGATCCGGAGGCCGCCGCGGCTCCGGTGGTGAGTCGATTGGAGGAGCGGTTCGGGAAGTGGCCGGACCCCCGGTCGCCGATGATCGACCGCGTCCGCGCGTTGGGCGAAGCGCTGTTGGCGCTCCGCGAGGTGCAATTCCTCGGCGGCGCCTCGTCCGGCGATCAAACCGAGCGGGGGCGGGCCCTGACCGACGCGATCCTTCGCCCGATCGAACAGCGGGAAGGGCTCGACTCCGACGGCACCACCGTCACGCGGGTCAAAGGGGTGCGGACAAAGCTCCTGCCGATCCTCACCGCCGCCGACACGTCGCCGGCCCGTCAGACGGAACTCCGCCGCGACCTGTACGCGGCGTTCTACGCCCAGCAGGTGCACTTTCTTTACCCGCCGGATTATCTGACCGGGGGCGCCCCACCGGAGCGGATGCTCGAAACGCTGGAGCGCATCGACGAAGACCTGAACGATACCTCCGCGATTTTGGGGCGATGGCGGGTGCGGGTGAACGTCGGCGAGGCGATCCCCGTCACCGGCGCCCGCCCCCGCGGCGGCCCGGATCCGTTATTAGGAGAGGTGGAGGCGGCGATCTATCGCCTCATCGGTTTGGCCCCGCCGAACGGCTCGTCGACCGGGGTCCGTTCTGAGGCCACACCGGTCGAGCCGGGAGTCCCGGCCGTCGCCGCCGCCGCGGGGTAGCGGCCTGATCCGCGGCCGTTGCCGACGCCGCCCGCAGTGAGGCGCCGGATCGATCAAGACCTATCAACGCACGACGCCCCGAACCGCGAAGCGGTCCGGGGCGTCGGCGAGGAACGATCGCGGGACAGGAACTTGAACGTCCAACCGGCGATCACAACATATGCCGAGCGAATCGGCAGTCGGCCCTACGGCTTGTAAACCCAGCTGCCGTCGCCGGACTTGCTGAACTCGTCCTTGTTGTACAGATTCTGGTAGATCACGTTCTTGAAGTTCTTCGAAGACGTCTTGTAACCGGTGGCGACGACGGCTTCATGGATGTCGTCCAGCAACATCCCGGACTTCCCTTCGAGCACCTCGCCCAGCACGGCGGGCAGCGGTTTATCGTTCTTGGGACGCTTGCGACCGGCGGCGGGGCTCTTGGCGGCCCCGGCGGCTTTGGGCTTATTCTTGGAGCCCGGCGGGCGACCGCGGCGTTTTTTCGGCGCTTCTTCCGCCGGCTCGTCGTCGTCGGAGTCCGCCTCGCCGCCGGCCGCAATCTGATCGTTAATCTCTTTCAGCTTCGCTTCGAGTTCGTCACGCTGCTCATACAGACCCGACAGGGCGTCGCGCTGTTCGAGTTCACGTTTGAGATCTTCGGTGGAGAGCGAGGACAGGCTGGCCATGTGCAGTTCAACGGGGCCGATCGGCCCGGGGTTCGATAAGAGGAACGAGTCTGGGAGCGGGCCGGGCGACGCGGCGCCGGCGTGGTTCAGGTCTCCGGCGTCCGCGGAACGACTGCCCGCGACGGGCGGCGGGCCGTTCATGCGGCCCGACGTTTAGAGACATAAGTAGAGATATCCGTCTGTATTCGCTCCGTCAACGTCGCGACCGCGGCCGTCGGGGAACTTTTAGAGATCGCATCAATGCGACCGGGCGGTCGGCGTGATCGTTACGGTTTTGATCGCGCCGCGTATCGACTCGCCGCCGCGTGCATCCTTTAACTCCGCGTTCTTTGGCCGCACGTACGACCGGCCGTATGCGCTGCGCCGCCGGACGAACATCCGGCGAACGGGACGCGAACCCCGTGCGGGCGGGGTTGAGCCGGGCGGGGTTGAGCCGGGCGGGGCGGGCGCTCTATCACCGCCTGTCCGCGGCCGCGTCGGCCCGGTTCGTCGCCTGTCCGTCTCCTCATTCCGGCCCTGCGAACCGCACCGCGATGCCGAGCCGCCCGCCCCGCCTGCGGCCCCTGCTGTTGGCGATCGGCCTGCTGCCGGCGGGCGCGGCGGCGGTCGAGTTGGGGGTGCGGGCGGCGGACAGTTACTGCGGCGGGGCACTTTCCCGTCCGGCTTGCCCCACCGCCGCCGCGGTCCCCTGTCCGCTGGCTCGGCACGCCCTCCCGGCGTTCGGAACCGTGGCGGCGGGGGATCCGGACACCGGCGAGGTCCATGTTGTGGTCCTCAATAGTCTCGGCCTGCGGGGCGCGGAGGCCGCGGTTCCCAAGCCGGTCGGACTGCGACGCGTGCTGTTGTTAGGGGACGAGACGGCGTTCGCGGCCGGATTGCCGGACCACGAGACCTTTGCCGAACGACTTGCCCCCGCGTTGTCCGCCGCGGCGGCTCAGGTTGAGCCCGGGGCGAGGGCGGAGGTGGTGAACGCCGCGGTCCCGGGGGACTGTCCGCTGCTCAGCGTGTTGCGACTACGGCGGCTCGGGGCGTTACAGCCGGATCTCATTCTGTTGTGCGTCCGGCCGTCCGATCTGGCGGAGGACGCCCGCTACCGTCGCGATCTGCTGACCGACGCCGACGGTCGTGCCGTCGCCTGCCCGCACCCCGCCGTCGCGGGGGGCGAACCGGCCGCCGCCGGCCGCGCCGAACTGGTGGCGGGACTCGTTGGCGGTGCGCGTGTTAGGACGCACGGTCGCGGGGACGGAGCGCTGTTCGCTGACGGGGCGGCCATCGTCGGCGACGCCGGATCCCCTCGCCGGGGGGCCGCGGGCGGCGCTCGCCGCCGAGCAGGCGCTCGCCCCGCTGGCGGACCTGGCCCGGGTGGCGAACGGTCTGGGCGTGCGGGCGGCGGTGGTCGTGCTGCCGGACGGGCCGGGGGAGGCGCCCGCCGCGGGCGGAGCGTCGGCGGTGCGATGGATTCTCGCCGCCGCCGCCGACGCCGGTCTGCGGGCTTGCGACGGCGCCGCCGCTCTCGCGGCCGATCCTGCAATCGACCGCCCGAACGTCGGGCCGGCCGGCGCCGGGGCCGGGCCGTTCCTCACGCCCGGCGGGGCGCTGACGCGGGCCGGTCACGTGCGGTTGGCGGAGACGCTCACCGCGTTCCTGCTGGCCCCCCCGGCGCGGTGAATCGTTCACGAGAAGGCGACGGGGCGGCGGGATAAACAGTCGGCCGGCCTCTACACTGGCCGCCCCGCCCGCCCGTCTTCCCACAGGCTCCCCGCCGTGACCGCTTACGCCGCGACCGTCCGCTACTTCAACGAAGCGGCGGATCTGATGGATCTGTCGCAGAACATGCGGACCCTGCTGCTCACGCCGCAGCGGGAGGTGAAATGTCAGGTCGCCGTACAAAAGGACGATGGGCAGATCGCCACCTACATCGGCTACCGGATGCAGCACGACAGGGCCCGCGGGCCGATGAAGGGCGGGTTGCGATTCGATCCCGCCGTGGACGCGGACGAGGTGCTCGCCCTCGCCACGTTGATGACCTGGAAGACCGCGGTGGTCAACATTCCCTACGGCGGCGCCAAGGGGGGCATCGCGGTGGACGTGAAGACGCTGTCGGCCGCGGAGTTGGAGCGGGTCACCCGCGGATTCGTGGACGCGATCCACGACGTCATCGGCCCTGACAAGGACATCCCCGCCCCGGACATGGGCACCAACGCCCAGGTGATGGCGTGGATCATGAGCCAGTACCAGAAGTACCACGGCTTCAATCCGGCCTGCGTGACGGGCAAGCCGGTCGAACTGCACGGCGCTGACGGACGCGAAGAAGCGACCGGCCGCGGCGTGGCGACGGTCGCGCTGGCGCTGCTCAAAAAGGAGAAGCGAGCCGCCGAACAAGACGACCGCCGCGATTCAGGGGTTCGGCAACGTCGGCACGTTCGCCGCGGAGTTTCTGCACGAGGCCGGCGTGACGATCCGCGGCGTCTCCGACGCCTACGGGGCGATCTGGAACGACGAGGGGCTTGATATTCCGGCGTTACTGGCTCACAGCCGCGAGACCGGCCGCGTGGACGGCTTCTCCGGCGGGGATGCGATCGCCGGCGACGCCCTGCTGGTCGGCGACGTGGACCTGCTGATTCCCGCCGCGATCGGCGGCGTACTGACGAAGGAGAACGCCGGCGACGTGCGGGCGAAATACATCGTCGAAGCCGCCAACAACCCGACTCGCCCGGAGGCCGACGAGATCTTCCACCGCAACGGCGTGCAGGTCGTGCCCGATATCCTGGCGAACGCCGGCGGGGTGACCGTCAGCTACTTCGAATGGGTTCAAAACCGGCAGCACTTCAAGTGGACCAAAACCAAGGTCCGCACCGAACTCGACCGGATCATGACCGACAGCTTCGAATCGGTTTGGGACTTGGCGACGCGTAAGAAGGTTCACCTGCGAACCGCGGCGTACTTCGTGGGGGTCGAGCGGGTCGGCCGGGCGACCGTCCTGGCCGGCATTTGATCGACGGGCGAGGTCTGCGGCGGATCCGGATTCCCGGTGACGACGGCGCCGCCGCGACCTACCCTGACGTTGCTCGCCCCCTGTTCCATCCCGCCGCCGCCATGCCCGCGACTCTGTCTTCGCCCGCTCGCAAGACCGTCCCAGCCGCCGCGCCCAACAGCGCCGGCCTGTCCGTGGCGGAGTTGGTGGCCCTCGATCAGTCGGACGCCGACACGCCCGTGGTCTCCCCCGCGGACCTGGAGGTGTGCCCGGCGTTCGCCAAGTTGACGAACTCGCAGCGGCGGGAGTTCCTCGATCTTGCCAGCCGTCACCACTTCAACGCCGGCGAGACGATCCTGCACGAAGGTCGTGAAACTCGCTGCCTATGGTTCATTCTGTCCGGGACCTGCGAGGTGGCGAAGGCCCTGCCGGACGGCGGCGACCGTGTCCTCGCCACGTTGGAAGCCGGAGCGCTGTTCGGCGAGATGAGCTTCTTCAGCCCGGCCCCGCACTCCGCCGACGTGCGGGCGGTGGGGGATTGCGTGGTGCTGCGGATGAGCGCGGAAAACTGGGACGTGCTGGAACAGATCGGCCTCCGGCCGGCGTTCCACATCGCCCGTCAAACCGCCGCGACCATCAGCGACCGCCTCCGCCGCATGGACGACTGGATCACCCGCGTGCTGGCCGAAACCGCCGACCCCGCCGACCGGGCGAAGCGCACCGATGAATGGCACGAGTTCCGCAGCAAGCTGTTCGGCGCTTGAACCTGCGTGCGGGGCGCGGCCCTGGAACCGCAACCGTCCGGGGGCCGGCTCCCTGACGGTCGCGGTTCCAGCGGTTATCCTCCCGGTCCCCAACCGGAATCCGCCCCGTCATGTCCGACCACGCCGCCCTCGCCGACACCCTCTCCCGCGACGCCAAGCGGGCCAGTCGGGAACTGGCCCTCGCCTCCACCGCGGTGAAGAACGCCTGGCTCCGCGGCTGCGCCGCGGCGGTGCGAACGAATACGGACCGGCTCGCCTCGGAGAACGAACGGGACCTCGCCGCCGCCCCTGATTACGGCCTGAGCGACGCCCAGGTGGACCGCCTGCGGCTCACGCCGGCCCGCCTGGAGTCCGTCGCCGCGGGCTTGGAAGAGGTGGCGAACCTGGCGGACCCGATCGGCGAGGTGATCGACGGTTCCCGGCGTCCCAACGGCCTTGAGCTAACCCGCGTGCGGGTGCCGCTGGGCGTGGTGTTCTTCATCTACGAAAGTCGCCCGAATGTCACCGCGGACGCCGCGGCGTTGTGCGTCAAAAGCGGCAACGCGGTCATCCTGCGGGGCGGCAAGGAGGCGTTTCACAGCAACACGGCCCTGCACGCGCTGCTCGCGGATCAGTTGGAGGAGCACGGCCTGCCGCGGACCGCGGTGCAGTTGGTGCCCACCACCGACCGGGCCGCCGTCGGCGAGTTTCTGAAGCGGCGGGAGTCCATCGACGTCGCCATCCCCCGCGGCGGCAAGGGACTGATCGAACGGGTGACGCGCGAAGCGGCGATGCCGGTTATCAAACACTTCGACGGGATCTGTCACCTGTACGCGGACGCCGCCGCGGACCTGGAGATGGCGACGCGGTTGACGGTGAACGGGAAGTGTCAGCGGCCGGGCGTGTGCAACGCCTTGGAGACGTTGCTCGTGCACGCGGACGTGGCGGAGATGTTCCTGCCGCTGGTCGGGACGGCGCTGCTGGCGGAGGGCGTCGAACTCCGCGGCTGCGAGCGCACCCGGTCCCTGTTCCCGAACGCCGGCCCGGCCTCGGCGGAGGATTGGGACACGGAATACCTCGCCAAGATCCTCAGCGTGAAAGTCGTCGGCTCGATCGACGAGGCGCTGGACCACGTCGCCGCCCACGGCAGCGGGCACACGGAGGTGATTGTGACGAAGGACCTCGCCGCGTCCCAGCGGTGGGAGGCCGGCGTGGACGCCGCCGCGGTGATGGTGAACTGCTCCAGTCGCTTCCACGACGGCGGGGAGTTCGGTCTGGGGGCGGAGATCGGCATCTCCACCGACAAGCTCCACGCCCGCGGCCCCTGCGGACTGCGGGAACTGACCAGCTACAAGTATCTCGTCCGCGGCGACGGACAGGTGCGGGGGTAAAGGTCCTCTCGCTTCGGGCCGACGCGGCGGGGCAGGAGGAAGCGCGGCATTCGGCATTCGTCATTCGCCGCGGGTGACGTACAACCGCCGGACATCCCGCGCCGCCCGCCATGCCCGACGTCCTCACCGAAGCCGAAGTCGAGTCGCTGCTCGCGGCGCTGGAGCCGGACGGCCCCGCCGCGACGGCCCCGGTCGCCCATGGCTCCGGCGACGCCGACGGCGTGGCCCTGTACGACTTCAAACGGCCCGAACGGGTCTCCAAGGAGCAGATCCGCGCACTCCGCGGCCTGCACGAGGGGTTCAGCCGGGAGTTCGGCGCCGGGCTGTCGAACCTCATGCGGACGATCGTGGAGGTGAAACTCGTCGCGGTGGACCAGCTCACCTACGGCGAGTTCGTCTTCAGTCTGGAGAATCCGACCTGCTTCAACCTCCTGCGCACGACGGGTTGGACGGGCACATGGTGCTCGAACTCAGCCCCGCGGTGGTGTTCCCGCTGGTGGATCGTCTGTTGGGCGGGGGGCGGGCCGCCGCGCGGCGAGCCGCCCCCGGACCGCCCGCTGACAGATATTGAAAACCGCCTCGTCGGCCGGATGACGACGCTGGCGGTGGATTCATTGGAACGGACTTGGGACTCGCTGATTCCGTTGCGGCTCTCGCTGGTTCAAACCGAAAGCAATCCGCAACTCGTGCAGGTCGTGCCGCCGAACGAGGTGGTGGTCCTCGTGGCCTTCGAACTGACGCTGGGCGAGGCGCGGGGGATGATGAATCTGTGCATCCCCTTCAACACGCTCGAACCGGTCGCCGGGCGGTTCAGCGGGGACACGTGGAGCACCTACGGCAAACGCAGTTCCGATCCGCGGGAGCAGATCGTGCTGGACCGCGGCGTCAGTCGGGCGAAGGTCCCGCTGGACGTCACGCTGGCGACGACCACCCTGACCGCCCGCGATCTCGCCGATCTGGCCCCCGGCGACGTGATCCTGACGGAGTGCGACAGCCGCGGCGGCCTTGAACTGCGGGTGGGCGACAAGCCGGCGTTTCGCTGCCGGCCCGGGGCGCTGCGGGGCCACAAAGCCGTGCGGGTCACCGGACCGGTCGTGAAGCCGTCCGACCCGCGTCGGGCTCCCGTTGAACCGACCGGCGGGGCTGAACCGCCGGCCGCCGCCGCCCCTCCGGACGCATCGAAGGCCGCCGGTTCTTGACGGGGCGGCGGCGGACGGCTAGATGTTCGCAGAGATGTTCGGGTCGCGTCATGCCGTTACAATCGGTTCGCGTCCCCGCGTCGCTCCTTTCCTGATCCCCCGTCCGACCGCAAGGCACCTCCCATTCGTCGTCCCCCCCGCGAAGATCGCACCGCTACCGACAAAGACGCGCAGCGGATCAACGACCAGATCCGCCTCTCCCCCGTCCGCGTGGTCGATCAGGACGGCGAGATGCTGGGGGTGATCCCGACGGAGGAGGCGATGGAGACCGCTCGCGCCGCCGGCATGGATCTCGTCGAGGTGGCCCCCAACGAGCGGCCCCCCGTCTGCCGGATCATGGACTACGGCAAGTTCAAATATCAGCAGAAAAAGCGTTCCCAGAAGGGCAAGGGCGGTCACCACGGCCAGATCAAGGAGGTTCGCCTGCGGCCCAAAACCGGCGACCACGACATCGAGTTCAAGATGAAGAAGGCTCGGGAGTTCCTCGGCCACCGCGACAAGGTGAAGGTCAACATCCTGTTTCGCGGCCGCGAAAACGCCCACCACGAGCGGGGCCGTGAGATCCTGTTCAAGGTGATCGAAGACATGGGCGACATCGCCAAGGTCGAAAAACCGCCGGGTATGGAGGGCGGCCGGATCATGTCCACCGTCCTCGCCCCCAAGTAGCGGCGTCCGACGCCGGGGGTCATCGATCCCCGGCGGCGTTGCGGCTTAGACTCCGTCCCGGGGTCTCGCAACGTGGTGCACTGGACCGCTCGCGGTTCGGCCGCTACCTTTCCCGACCCTCCGTTTCCGCAAGAGCCCGCACGCCCGCCGCCCGTCATGCCCAAGCAGAAGACCCACAAGGGCATGAAGAAGCGGTTTAAAATTACCGCGTCCGGAAAAGCCACCCACCGCAGCGCCAACCGCGGGCACAAGCTGTCCGGCAAGTCGGCGACGCGGAAGCGTCACCTGCGGACCGAAGGCATTATCACCGGGACCGAAGCCAAGAAGATCGCCAAGGCGATCGCTCCCGGTAAGTAGTCGCTGTTCCGTCGCCCCGGGCGGGGCGGCGGTCCGTTCATTTCCCCCTTGCTGGGGCCTCGGGCGTAAGTCGGCGTGAGCGCCGCCCCGGAGTTCCGCACAACCGCTGAAGTATCATGCGCGTCCGTATCGGGTCCGCCCGGAACAAGAAGAAGAACCGCCTCTTTCGTGAGGCCCGCGGTTTCCGCGGCGGTCGCAGCAAGCTGCTGCGGACGATGAAAGAGTCCGTCATTCGCGCCGCGCCTATGCCTACCGGGATCGGAAGACGAAAAAGCGGGTCTTCCGCCGGCTGTGGATCACCCGGCTGTCCGCCGCCTGCCGCGTCCGCGGCCTCCGATACAGCGAGTTTATCTTCGGCCTGAAGCACGCGGGCATCGAGCTGGATCGCAAGACGCTGTCAGAACTGGCGATCCACGAGCCGGCCGTCTTCGATGAAGTGTTCGCGAAGGCCAAGGGAGCGATTCCGGCAACCGCCGCATAGCGGCGAAGCATCAAGGGCCAAGAACTCAAGAACCAAACCGGGATCGCGGGCCTTGGACCGTCAACCGCATTGTTTGGCTCTTGATTTTTGGTCTTGGAGCTTGTTTCGTGTCTGATCCCACCGCCGCCTTCGCTGACTACGAGCAGGAAGCCACGCGCGCTCTCGCCGCTGCGGCGACGGCGGAGGATCTGGAGGCGGCCCGCGTCACGTTTCTCGGCAAGAAGCAGGGGCGGCTGCGGGACCTGCAAAAGTCGCTCGGCTCCGTGCCGAAAGAGGAGAAGCCTGCGGTCGGCAAAGCGTTTAATGAGGTGAAGACGCGGGTTCAGGCCGCGCTCGACGCCCGGTCGGCGGAGTTGGAATCCGCGACCGCTGGCCCGTCCGCGGACAGCCTCGACGTCACCCTCCCCGGCCGGGCGCCGCACGCGATGGGGGCGGTGCACCCGCTGACCCGCACGATCGCGGAGTTCAAAGGCATTCTCGGCCGGCTGGGGTTCTCCGCGGTCGACGGGCCGGAGGTGGAGGACGAGCGCCATAACTTCAACGCCCTGAATATCCCGGACGATCACCCCGCCCGGGACCCGCTCGAAAATTTCTATCTCGCCGCGGCGTCAGTGACCGCGGGAGAGCCGGGGCAGGGAACTGGACCGCTGCTGCTTCGCAGTCAGACCAGCACGGTGCAGATCCGGGTGATGGAACAGACCCCGCCGCCGGTGCGGGTCATTTCGATCGGCCGGGTGTACCGGCCGGACACAATTGACGCCACGCACCATTGTCAGTTCCACCAGATGGAAGGGCTGATGATCGGCGAGGGGGTGACGATGGCTCACCTTAAGACCGTGCTGACGCTGTTCTGCCGGGCCTATCTGGGCGAAGGCACCAAGGTCCGCTTCCGGCCGAGTTTCTTCCCGTTCACCGAACCCAGCGTGGAGGCCGACGCCCTCTGGCACGGCGCCGGCACCGGCGACGGCGGGGCGGAGGGCCGCTGGCTGGAACTGGGCGGAGCCGGGATGGTCGATCCGAACGTGCTGGAAGCCGTCGGCTACGATCCGGAGCGGGTGTCCGGCTTCGCGTTCGGCTTCGGCATGGAGCGCTTCTGCATGATGCGGCACGGCATCAGCGACATCCGGCTGCTGACCGAGAACGACGTGCGGTTCCTCCGTCAGTTCGGTTAATCCGCCCGGCGCTCCGCGACGGTCAGTTCGCCTTGGCAGAACTTGCAGCTCACAAGCTGCCCGACGTACCTCATGCCCACGCGGATCTCCTGCTGACAGTGCGGGCAGTCCGCCACGAAGGCGGTGCGATGTTCCGGGGCGCCGGCGGTCATGGGCTCGCCGCACTTTTTGCAGGCGACCGGCACGCCGGCGTATTTCGTGGCGACCCGTAGTTCCTCCCCGCAGCCGGGGCAGCGGGTGCGTTCGGCCTTGGGACGCACGATCGCGGGGCCGTCGACCTCGGCCAGCGGCGTGAACTCCGGCGGGGCGATCTCGTGGGCGGACAGGTCCGGGTCCAGCAGTTCCCGACAGCTCGGACACCGTAGCACTCTCGCCGGCACGTCCTCGCCGCACCCGGGGCACGGCCCCCCATTCCACGCCGGCATCAGTTCGAACTCGTCATGAATAGGGAGGCGGACGGGGGGAGTGTACCGCGGGCCGCGGCTCGGTTCAGCACGCGGTTCACCGGACCGACGCCGGAGTCAGCGGCAGGCAGACCAGCCGGTCCTCCAACCGGAAGAACGCCCGCCCGCCCGCGACCGCCGGCGTGGCGCTGCTGACCGCCCCCAACGGCGATTTGCCCCGCAGGCGATAGCCGCGCGAAGCGTTCAGGACCGTCACCACCCCGTCCTCGGTCACGCAGACCAGCGCGTCGCCGATGACCACCGGGGAGCCGCTGTAGTTCCCGCCGACCCGCTCCATCCAGACCACCTCGCCGTCGGCGGCGTTCAACGCGGTGACGACGCCGCGGTCGCTCCACAGGAACAGCAGGCCATTGGATTCCACCGGCGTCGGCACGTACGGCAGCGACCGCGTTCGCTCCACCTCCACGGCGCCGGTCTCCAGATTCACCCCGACCAACAGCTTGCCCGCCCCGCCAGACCCGCACAGGGCCCACGCTTTGCCGCCGGCCACGACCGGGGAGGCGACCACGCGACTGGGCAATTCTCCGGACCGCCAACGTTCGGCCCCGGTGGCGGCGTCCAGCGCCACGATGCCCGCGGCCCCGCTGGCGGTCAGCAACGTCAGCGGCTCGCCCGCCCGACGCAGCGCCGTCGGCGTGGCATAGGCGACCTTCCGGCTGGCCCGGGCGGCGGTCCAAACCGTCTCGCCGGTGGCGGCGTCCAAAGCGACGACCCCGCCGGCCTCGTCCTGATCGTTCGTCACCACGACCAACTCCCGCACGCCGCCCGACCCGTCGCTGCCGTCCGCGGCGATCGGCACGTCGACCCGCACCGGACTGGTGCCGTGGCCGTGCTGGCCGTTGAAGGAGCCGAGGTCCGCCTGCCAGAGTTCCTCGCCGGCGTGGGTGAACGCCGTGACGGCAATACGCGTCCCGTCGGAGAATAGGGTGAAGACGCGGGCGGCGTCGGCGGCGGGCGTCGCGGAGGCGGGATCGTTGCGGGCGTGCAGGCCGGGGGTCGCGGGGGGACCGTCGGGGTTCACCCGCACGTCTTTCATCCAGACGATCGCGCCGGTTGCGGCGTCGACCCGATACAGCAACCGGCGGGGGCCGTCCGCGGAGGTCACGAAGACCGCGTCCCCCCACACCGCGGGGCTGGACACGCCGCTGCCCAGCAGCGGGGCCGTCCAAGCGAGATCCTCGGCAGTGAACGTGTCCGGAAAGGCCCCCGCCGCGACGCCGGCCCCGTCCGGGCCTCGAAACCGCGGCCACTGATCGGCCCCTGCGTCGACGGCGCCCGGATCGACAGGAACGACATCGGCGGGGGCGACGCAGGCGAGAGCCGCGAGGAGCAGGGGGGCGGCGAACACGGGCGAGCAGTCCGATCGAGGGACGGGGCGGGAGCGACGCGGCGGCACGGGCGACGCGGCGGGGCGACGCACCTTCTTCCCACCGTCGCCGGTTCGCAAGCGCCTGCCGCACCCCCGTGATCCGAACGGGGCTGTGCGGACGTGCCTTTGGGACGGACCGGTCGAGACGAGCCGGGCGTTGCCGCGGTAGACTGGCTGGCAATGAACGACGCCCCCCGCCGACCGCCGACCGCCTATCTGGCCACCCGCGGCGGGTCCGGCTGGCGTGACCTGTACCGGTTGGACCCGGCGACGAGCACCACGATCGGCCGGGCGACTGACTGCCGCGTCACCCTCGCCGACGAACGCGCCAGCCGCACCCACGCGGAACTGTTCGTGCCCGCCGCGGGCGCCGGGGGCGATCGGACGCACGCGGGGCCGTGGCACGTCCGCGACCTGAACAGCCGGAACGGGACCACGGTCAACGGGGCGCCGGTCCCCCCGACAAGCCGCGGGCGCTGGTCGAGGGGGACGAACTGGGCGTCGGCGAGAGCCGTCTGATCTTCACCCACGACCCCGCCGCCCCGCTGGGCGGCGACGACGCGGCGGACGACGGCCTCGACGGCGAAACCCGCGGCGGCACGCTGCCGGGGCCGGCCGGCGGTGGCGACGGGACGCAGCGACCGGCGGAGGAACCGAAGATTCTCGACCGGCGGCGGGACACTCGATTGTCCGGCCGCTCCCCGGACGGTCCCGCGGCCGGCGACCGCCGGGCCGCGACGCTGTACCGGTTGGCGCTGGCGCTGGGCTCCGCCCCCGACGCCACCGCCGCCGGCGAAGCGGCCCTCGACGTGCTGCTGGACCGCACCCCGGCGGACATTGCCGCCGTCCTGCTGCTGGTCGGCGACGAACCCGACGCCGCCGCGACCGACCCGGACGCCCACCGCCAAGCCGCCGCGCACGGCCCGCCGACTGAGTCTCGTCGCCCACCGGGCCCGCACCGACGGGCCGTACCGCTTGGTCAGCGAAAGCCTCTCCCGGGCGGTGCTCGCCGCCGGCGAAGCGGTGCTGGCCGAAGACGTGGACGAGGACGACCGCCTCGTCGGCCGGGACAGCCTCGGCCGACTGCGGGCCGAAAGCCTGATCTGCGCCCCGCTCCGCACCGCGGTCGATGCCTCGGATCCCGGCGCCGGTTCGGAGCGCATCGCCGGGCTGGTGCACCTCTATTCCTCGGACCCCGGCAATCCGCTGGACTCGAGCGATCTCGATTTCACCCTCGCCGTGGCGGATCAGCTCGCGTTGGCGCTGGCGAACCTGCGGGACCGCGACGACCTCGCCCATGACCGGGCCGAACTGGCCAAGCAGACCGAGTCTTTGGCGGCGGGGCTGTCGAAAGCGGAGCGGGTCAACGCCACGCTGCGACGCAGTCTGCTGGACGGCGACCGGCCCGGCGGCGGGGAAATGATCGGCGACAGCGGCCCGACCTGCCGCCCTGCGGGAAGACGTTCGCCAGATCGCCCCGACGGACGCCACGGTGCTCGTGCGGGGGGAAAGCGGCGTCGGCAAGGAACTGGTCGCCCGCGCGCTGCATCGGCACAGCCGCCGGGCCGCCGGGCCGCTGGTCACGATGAACTGCGCGGCCCTCAGCGAATCGCTGCTTGAAAGCGAACTGTTCGGGCACGAGAAGGGCGCCTTCACCGGGGCCACCGCGAAGACCGTGGGCAAGTTCGAAGCGGCCGACGGCGGCACGCTCTTCCTGGACGAGGTGGGCGAGATGAGCCCGTCCATCCAAGCGAAGTTCCTGCGGGTTCTGGAGGGGCACGCCTTCGAGCGGGTCGGCGGACGGGAGCCGGTGCACGCGGACGTCCGCGTCGTCGCCGCGACCAACCGGGACCTCGAAGCGGCGGTGAAGCAGGGGGCCTTCCGCCAAGACCTGTACTACCGCCTGCACGTGGTCGTGCTGACGGTCGAACCGCTGCGCAACCGGCCGGAGGACGTGCCGGCTCTCGCGGAGCGATTTCTGAAGATCAGCGCCGCCCGGGCCGGCCGCGAGGTGGCAGGGTTCACCCCCGCGGCGGTCAGGTTACTGGCGGAGTACCGCTGGCCCGGCAACGTGCGGGAGTTGAAGAACGCGGTGGAGCGAGCCGTGGTGCTATGCCGCGGCGGACGAGTCGAACCGGCGGACCTGCGACTGATCGAGGTCCCCGGCCCGTCCGGCCCTGACCAGCCTGATCTGGACGACGGGTCAACCGGGTCGCTGACCGCCGCGGGGGCGAGCGGGGGCGGGTATCGGTCGGTGTCGTTGGACGTGTTGGAGCGGGAGCATGTCCTCGCCACGCTGACGCACACCGGCTGGAACAAATCCCGGGCGGCGTCGATTCTCGGCGTTGAACGCAGCACCCTGGACCGAAAACTCAAGAAGTACGGCGTGGACCGTCCCGGAGCGAAGGCGTAGAAGCCTCGGGGGCGGTTCCGCTTCGGTCCATCGCGGGTTCGCTTCGGGTTCCCGCAGCTTGAACGGGTTCTCGCGGGAGTTCGGCGTCGTGAGCGGCGGGGGCGCCGTGGCTTCCAAAGCCCGCGGCGGGCCGGCAACCCGCGGAATGCGGAGGTTCGGCCAAGATTTTGTTGACAGGACGCGACACGGGCGGAGAATCAGCCCCCCGGCGCTTGGGGTCGCCCCCGGTCGCCCGCTCGGAGCGGGCAGCAGACTGCGACCCCGCCGGCGAGTTCGGCGACCGGTCCGCACGACGCGGCCGTCCGGGCTCCCTCATCCGCCCCGCCGCCCGACCGTTCGACCGCCCGCCATGTGGGAGTCGCACGAATCGCCCCGCGTGGTTCGGACGCTTTGTGCGTCCGGCCCCCTCGGAATCGACCGCTTCTGCGGCGGAGCTCACTCACGTTCCCTCACCAATCCTCCGACCCGACACGGGGGCGCCGCCCCCGGTTCGCCGTGACGACCGCAACCGCTCCTCCGCACCGGATCCCCCGGACGGAGGCGGACGCCTGACGAGAAACCCACCGCCCATGTCGCTGCAGTTTACCGCTCCCACCTTCGCCGACGACGGCTTGGCCGTCGACGATATCCCCATGGAAGGTTTTCAGGAAATGGGGGGCGTCGGCGACGGGTTTACGGACGAAGCGGACTTCTTAGCAATGGGCATCGACCCGTCCCGCCCGACGGAAGCCAAACCGGGCAGCGAGGATAAGGTGTTGGTTCTCGCCGCCCGCTACGCCGCCGGCCTGCCGTTGTGGCACACCGACGACTGCTGCGACCACGCCCCGGACCGCTTCGCCGGCATCCTCGCCGGCTTCGGCGTCGGAGGCTGACCGGCCCCGGCCGATTCGCCGACGGTCACGCGACCCGGACGCCCCCCGCGTCCGGGTCGCTGCGTGCGCGGGTGCGCGGGGCGATCAGGCGGACGACCTGGGAATCGTGTGGTCCCCGACCCACGCCGTGAGTTCCTCCCGCGTCAAAGCCCCGGCGGCGAGGGAGAGGATGGTGGTTTCGGCGTCGTCGTCCTCGGCTTGAAGCTCCTGACCATTGAGCAGCAGGAACACATCCATCGCCAGCAGTCCAACGCGCTTGTTGCCGTCCAGAAACGGGTGATTCATCACCAGTGAGAAGCCGAGGGCGGCGACCTTCGCCGCCAACGTCGGGTAGAGCGGGACGCCGTCGAAGGACGACGAGGGTTGAGCAATTGCTGATTCAAGCAGCCCCCGATCCCGCAGACCGGCCAACCCGCCGTCCGCTTTAAGCACGGCGGCATGAAGTTCAAGCACTTCCGTCAGCGTAAGGATCTGTAACGGAGCGTTCATGACAGCCTCCGCAGCACCTCGGCGTTCTTCTCAAGCGAATACCGCAATGCTCCTGAAAACTGCTCTCGCCGGGCGAGCCAGTCATCTAGGGCCAGCTTCAGGACGTCTGAGGGGGCGACGGCGGCCCGATCGGCCTCTTCTAATAGTTGTCGCATCCGCGCCGGCTCAAGCTCGACGGTCAGCGTGGCGGTTGCGTTCATGACGGTAAGACAGCGAGGAGGGCGGACTGGTTCATTCTAACTGGTCCTCATCCGCCACGCGGTCTTGTCGTCATAGCGCCAGTTTGTAAAGCCGCTCGTCTGTCCGAAGATAAATCGCCCCGCCGCTGACGGCGGGGGAGGCGAGGGTGGCGCCCGGCAGTTCGTTCACCGCCAGTTCGCGATACGTGCGGCCGGGGGCGGAGACGGTGCAGCGGCCCTCTTCGCTCAGCCAGTAGATGCGGCCGTCGGCGTAAGTCGGGGAGGCGGAATAATTGCCCCGCAGCCGTTCCGTCCACACGGCCTCGCCGGTGTCCGCCTCGACGGCGGAGGCGACGCCCTTGTCGCTGACGAGGTACAGCAGGTCGTCGATCAGCAACGGGCTGGGCGTGTTCGGTCCGCCGCGGGAGAGGTCCCACGCGATCGCCTGATCCGCGGCCGGAACGGGTCCGCGGTCGGTCGGCGGACCCGCCGCGAGGGCTTCCGCCAAGTCGACGGCGATCACCGTCGGCCGCATAAATCCGGTGGAGAAGAAGACCTTGCCGCGACCGAGGACGGGGCGGGGCGTCACGCTGAACCCGTCGTATCCGACGGCCCACAGCGCGTCGCCGTTCGCCGGGTCGTAGGCGATGATCTGATCCGTCGCCGGGCTGAGGATCTGCGTGCCGGCGGGGCCGTCCGGGCCGTCGGGGTCGTGGAGCAGCGGCGTGGCGAACGAAAAAGTCTTCGTCGCCCCCACGTCCGGCCGCGGCTTTCGCCAGCGGGTCTCGCCGGTGCCGGCGTCCAAGGCGATGACGAACGGATCCTCGCCGCCGTCGCAGGGAAAGAACAGGAGCGGCCCGCCCGCCGCGTCGCGGATCAACACCGGCGAAGGTCCGCCGCCGTGCACGGGGGGGTAGTCAATATCCGTTCGCTCCCAGACCACCGAGCCGTCCGCGGCGTTCAAACGGGCGGTCGCTCCGGGACCGAAGTGCACGAACAAACTGCCGCCGCCGCCGCCGGTCGCCGGTGAATCGCCCAGTTCGGCGAACACCGGCGTCGGGCTGGCCCGCGAGTTCTTCTTGTGCACCCTTTCCGCGGTCGATTTCTGGAACAGGCTCACGTTCCAAATGACCGAGCCGTCCACCGTCGAAAGGCACAGGGCGGAGAGCGTCGCTGCGTCGCCCTCAGGTTTGGAGGCGGCGGTCAGATAGATCCGGTTCCCCACGACGACCGGCGACGACCACCCCGGCGGCGTGTCCACGACCCAGGCGACGTTTTGCGTCTCCGACCACTGGACCGGCAGGCCGGATTCGTCGGCGGGGGCGTGGCCCTGGGCGCCGGGGCCGCGAAACTCCGGCCAATCGCCGGCTTGTACGGAGGCGAGCGGGCCGACGGTCAAAACAGCGGCGCACGCCGCGAACAGCAGGGCGGATCGGGACACGGCGGAGCGTCGATTGGGGGAGGGAACCCGCCAATCGTAGCCGGCCCCGTGTCCAGACGCCCCTGCCGAGGGACGCCAAGGCGGTCAGGCCGGGGCTTCGACCTTCAGCACGGTCAGCGTGACGAGCCCGACCGGCTTCTGAACCTTGGCCTTCTGGCCGACCTTTTTGCCCATCAACGCGTCGCCGACGGGGCTGGCGGTGAGAATCTTCATCGGCTCGGCCATGTAATCGTCCTCGCCGGGGCCGACCAGTTCGTAGCGGCTGGTCTCGCCGTCGCCGTCTTTGACCGTCACCACGCAGCCGAAGGCGACCTTGTCCGTCGGAGGGATCGCTGCACTTCGGTGATCTGGCGAATTCGCCAGCTTCGTCTTGATCTGGGCGGCCTTGGCGTTCAGCATCGCCTGGGTCTCCCGCTGGCTGTGGTACTCCGTATTCTCGGACAGGTCGCCCTCTTCGCGGGCGGTCTTGATCGCTTCGCGGCAAGCGGGGCAGCAGCGACCGATTCGATCTCGTGGACCTCGCGCCTTCAGTTTGTCGTACCCCTCGCGGGTGATCGGCTGGCGGTCCATGGGTCGAGGCTCGGTGCGAATGAACGTCGGTCTGAGCCGATCGACGGCGCAAACGACCGGGGGACGCCACGTTGGGCGTCCCCCGGTCGGTACGGCGGTCGGCGGGACGGGACACAGTGTAGGCGAGCGACGTTCGCCCGTCAGGTCTTCGCCGTGGCGACACGCGTCCGTGTCAGCGCCCCGACCCCGAGTGCTTCACCCGGGACGTGCGGCCCGGCATCACACGGTCTCCCACTACGACCGGCGGCGCTTTTGAGCACCGCGTCGCAGACCTTCTGCGTGTCGAGGGCGTCGCGGAACGTGGGGCCGGCGAAGTCGTCGCCGTCGAGGCTCATCACGAAGTCCGCGACCTGGTGCACGAAGCTCGTCTCGTAGCCGACGGACAGCCCCGGCACCCACCAGCGGTCCATGTAGGGATGTTCGCCGCCGTTGTCGGTGACGTGCACGCTCTTCCAGCCGCGGGTGACGGACTCGTCCGCGGTAGTCGAACACTTCCAGCGGTGCAGGTCGTGCAGGTCCCAGCGGAGGGACATGTGCTCGCCGTTGATTTCCAGCGTGTACAATGCCTTATGACCGCGGGCGTAGCGGGTGCTTTCGAAGAGACCGAGGCTGCCGTTGTCGAAGTGGCAGAGGAAGGCGCAGGCGTCGTCGATCGTGACCTTCTGCTTCTCGCCGGTGCCCTGGTGGACGCGTTCCTTGATGAAGGTTTCAGTCATCGCGGTCACGTCCTTGACGCCGCCGTTGAGCCAGAGGGCGGTGTCGATGCAGTGGGCGAGCAGGTCGCCGGTGACGCCGCTGCCGGCGGCCGCGGCGTCGAGCCGCCACAGCGCCTCGCCGCCCTGCGGGAGGTCTTCGTTGATCGTCCAGTCCTGCAGGAAGTTCGCCCGGTAATGGAAGATCCGGCCGAGCTTGCCCTCGTCGATAATCTGCTTGGCCAGCGAGACCGCGGGGATGCGGCGATAGTTGTACCAAACGGTGTTCGGCACGCCCGGCTTTCTCGACGGCGTCGACCATCTCCGCCCCTTGCGCGGCGTTCATCGCCAGCGGCTTTTCGCACAGGATCGCCTTGCCGGCCTCCGCGGCGGCGACGGCGATCTCGTGGTGCAGATTGTTCGGCGTGGCGACGTCCACCGCGTCGATGTCGTCCCGCTTCAGCAGTTCCCGCCAGTCTGTCTCGACGGACTCATAGCCCCACCTATCTGCGAACTCCTGCGCCCGTTCCTCGTTTCGGGCGCAGACGGCTTTCAAGACCGGCGTGCGGGGCAGGTCGAAGAAGTGGCCGGCCTGGACGTAGGCGTTGGAATGGGCGCGGCCCATGAAGCCGTAGCCGATCAGGCCGATGTTGAGGGGCGGTTTGGCGGACATGAGTGTGTGTGTTGAAAGATACTAACCCGAAGCGTGAGCGAGGGCCGCGGGCGGGTGAGCGTTCGTCCCTCGCTGACGCGTCGGATTGGTGAACGGGAAGCCGGACTCACCCCCAGCCGTGGGCGTCGCGGACGGCGATCATGGACTTGAGGATGGAGTTCCAGGTCTCCGGCTTCGCCATCACGTCGTTGGGGAACATGCAGCCGTCCCAGCAGAGGTGCTTGATGCCCGCGGTCCGCGGCGCCGTCCAGCCAGGCGCCGGCCCGTTTGGGGATGTCCAGCTTGCCGTCCGGGTCGTCCGGCAGGCAGTGGCGGCCGGTCTTGTCGTGGGAGCCGGTGCCGTGCACGGTGCCGTCGTTCTGGGCGACGTGGAAGTCGATCGTCCAGGGCCGCAGGGCGTCCGTCATCTCCGCATAGGCGGCGTCCAGCGTGGCCCGGTTCGCCTCGGACGGGGCGGACCAGTCGAAGTCCCGGGGGAGCAGGGCGTCGTCCGGGGCGTTGTAGCCCATCAGATAGAGCAGCGTGTGCGCCATATCCGCCTGGAAGCCGACCACGCTTGGGCCGGTCGACGGCTTCGAGCAGCTTCAAGCATCTCCCGCCAGCTGTGCATCCCGGCCCAGCAGATCTCGCCCTCGACGGCGAGGCGCTCGCCGTGGTCCTCGGCGATCTTGGCGGCTTCGCGGAAGGTCTCCGCGATCGCCTGGGTGCCGATTTCCGGGTGATCCGCCCAGTCGGCCGGCGGGGTGGCGGAGTCGATCCGCACCACGCCGTAGCGGCGGATGCCGATCTCCCGCAGTTCCTGGGCGATCCGGCAGGCCTTTTCGATCTGGACGAGGAACTTGCGGCGACCCTCCCCGGGGTCCATCGCGCTGCCGCCGCCGGTCGGCTCCCACACCGGGGCGACGACGCTGCCGATCACGAGGTTTCGATAGCCGACCTGCTCCGCCAGCTGTTCCAGGTCGTCCCGCGAGGCGTCGATGGAGACGTGAGGATCGAACAGAAACAAGTCGATCCCGTCGAATTTCTGTCCGTCCACCTCGGCGTTCGCCGTGTAGTCGAGCATCGTTTCCAGGTCGATCGGCGGATTGTCCGTGTCCGGCTCCTTCCCGACCAGACCGGGCCAGGCGGCGTTGTGGAGTTTCGGGAAAGCGGGCATGAGCGGCGTCTTCAAAGAATGAATGCGGGGGGCGAGTCGGTCGGGGCGACTCGCCCGACCCACGCGCGATCGGGAGCGGGGCGACTCAGGCTTTGTGGGCGCCGACGGCCGGGGCGTCCGCCTGCGCCTCCGGGCCGAAGTACCGCAGGCCGACCAGCGGTTCGGTGCCCGTGTTGATCACTTCGACGCCGCCCGCCGCCGTGGGGGCGGTGACGAACACTTCGTCCATCGTCATGTCGCCGAACTTGATCATCGCGGGCGTTTGCAGCTCCATGCCGCCGATGCTCCCGCAGCCCTGCACCGTGATCCAGCCGTAGGCCCCGCCGTCGGCGATCGTGCAGCGGGCGCCGGGGTCGACCGTCAACTCCTTCGCGGTGAAGAGCTGTTCGCCGTCGATGCGGCCGTAGACGACCCAGCGGTCGGCCCAGCCCTCGCCGGAGTCGGCGACGATCGGCTCCAGATAATTGTTCGCCTTGAAGTCCGGGTCGACGTTCCGGTCCCAGTCGAGGGCTTCGACGAGGTAGGCGTTGTCGTCGTGCTTCTCCTTCGGGAAGTCCTTCGTCAGCAGGCTGCGGGGCACGCTGCGGCCTTCGACGAGGCTTTGGTACATGCCGAACACGTCGCTGCCCCACTGCGGTTCGTACGTCACCAGCGACCCCGGGGCGTGCAGCACGCAGGGCGGGATCAGCCAGCCGGTGCCGGGCTTGAACCGATAGGCTTTGGACAGATCGAGGATGCCGTTGTCGCCCTCCTTCCAGCGGTCGAGGCAGTCGATCACGTCCTGCTTGCTGGTGCCCGGCTCCAACCCCATGAAGGTGTAGGGGAAATTGTTCCCGATGGCGTTCATTTGCGGGGGGAAGTAATAGCTCTCCGGCTTGCCCTCCTGCCCGACCAGCGCGGCCTGGGCCTGGCTCTGGTGCATATGATGGGGGATCGGCCCCATGTTGTCGAAGAACTTGCTGTACACCGGCCAGCGGTCGTACTTGTTCCAGATCGTCTCGCCGATGGCGTCGGCTTTTAATTCGGCGATCACGTCCCTGCAGCGTGAGGCGGTCGCCGTCGTGAACGACGTAGGAGAGGCCCTCGTCCGGCGGGGCGCCCTCGTTGGCCGCCGGGGTGGTGCTGGCGAACCAGCGTTCGTCGATCCCGCCCCGCTCCTTGCCGAGGGCGTAATAGTCCTGCGGACGTAGCTTGAGGCGACGGCCCGGCTGCAGGAACGACCGCGGCACCCAGGTGGGCGAGAGGCGCAGAATACCGTTGCCGGCGGCGAGGGCGGCGGCGGCGAAGGAGCGGGCGTCGGGCATGGCACGGGACAAACTGGCGAGGCGACGGATCGGCCTGGGATGATGCCCTTTCCCTCCGCGATGCGAAACCGACCGCGGGACACGGTCACGCCGAGGCCCCGCGGGGCCTCGGCGTTACCATGTCCGGCATGTTCGACGCCCCAACCGCTGTTGCCGTCCACGGAGCCACCGGGTACGCCGCCCGGGAACTGCTCGCCATCCTCGCCCGCCACCCGGGGGCGGAGGTCGTCGCCCTCACCACCCGTCGCGACGACGCGCCGCACGTGGACGACGTGCACCCGTCGCTCCGCGGGCGGTTCGACCTGCGATGCGAGAACCTCTCGCCGGCACAGCTTGCGGAGCGGGCGGAGGTCGTCTTCCTCTGCACGCCGCACGGCGCCAGCATGGCCGTCGTGCCGGCGCTGTTGGACGCCGGGGCGAAGGTGGTCGACCTCTCCGCTGACTACCGCCTGAACGATCCCGCCGTCTACCGAGAGTGGTACAAGCTGGACCACACCGACGCCGCCCGATTGCCGGAGACGGTGTACGGCCTGCCTGAACTGTTCCGCGATCGCATCCCCGGCGCCCGTCTGGTGGCGAACCCGGGCTGCTACACGAGCACGACGATCCTCGCGCTGGCCCCGCTGCTGGCCGACGGTTGGATCGAGCCGACCGGCGTCGTCGTCGACGCCAAAAGCGGCACGAGCGGCGCCGGCCGCAACCCGAAGCTCGGCACGCTGTTCTGCGAGGTGAACGAGAACCTCGCCGCCTACGCCGTCGGCGACCACCGTCATCAGCCGGAGATCGAGCAGGTGCTTTCGGGCGTCGCCTGGTCCGCCTTCCCCGACCGTCCGGTCGATGTCCTGTTCACGCCGCACCTAGTCCCCATGGACCGCGGCATCCTGGCGACGATCTACGCCGCCCCGGCCCGCGACGCGTCCGCCGGAGCACTTCGCGCACCGTGCTGCGGACGTTCTACGAACACAGCCCCTTCGTCCGCGTACTCGACGGCCTGCCGGGCACGAAGGCGACGGTCGGCACGAACTTCTGCGACCTGACGGTGCGGGTCGCGAAGGGAAAGGTCGTCGTGCTGGCGGCGCTGGATAATCTGGTGAAGGGCGCCGCCGGCGTCGCGGTGCAGAACTTCAACCTCATCACCGGCCGCCCGGAGACCATGGGGTTCCCGGAGGTCGGGGGTGAGCGTCATCCGCGACGCTCGGCGGCGGCGTAGCGACCGGGGCCGGCGGAGGTGTGCAGCACCGCAAGCACGATCGTCTCCGCCGGATCGGCGACGCTGAACAGCACGACGTACGGGAACCGACCGACCTTGCGGTAGCGGGTGTGCGACGACGCGGCGAGGTGATGCCACGGCAGCGAGGTCGGGTCCGCGCCGATGCGGGCGACGGCGGCGTCGTAGGCGCGGCCGAAGTCGATGCCTGTCGATCGATCCCGCCTTCCATAGTAGACGGCCGCATCGGCTGCTTCGGTCCGGGCGATCGAGAGCGTCCTAAGCGGCATGAATCTGTCCGTCAGCGGCTTCACACTCGGGACCAATTGCCTCGAGCCTCGCATCGATGTGCTGCATCACCTCCTCGTGAGAGTACGAGTCCATCTCCCCTCGCTTATAGGCGTCTAATCGATCCTCGGCCGCCCGGACGCGGGATTGAAGATCGTCTTCAGACCCCGTGTCGCCGGACGCTGTACGGCGCTGAATCTTGTCCAGCCGATCGCGGAGTTCATCGAACTCCCGCTGCGGCAGGGCCAACGCGGCGGCTTCGATTTCGGCGAGGGTGGTCATCGGATGGGGCTCGCGGGGCGGAGGGTGACGTGACGGACGTCGACGGCGGACGGTACTGTACCGCCGTCCCCCGCCTGATCGAAGAGCGTCTCCCATGCCCGCCGAGTCCGTTCTGCTGCCCCTCGGCTTCCGCGCCGCCGGCGTGCACTGCGGCGTGAAGCCCGACCCGGCGAAGCTCGATCTCGCGCTATTCGCCTCGGACCGGCCGGCGACCGCGGCCGGCGTGTTCACGCGGAACGTCGTCGTGGGGGCGCCGGTGATCGTCAGTCGGGAGCGGGTGCCGTCCGCCGACGCCCGGGCCGTCGTCGTGAACAGCGGGTGTTCGAACGTCTCGCACCGGCGACCGGGGGCTGGCCGACGCCCGCCGCGATGACCGCCGCGATCGCCGCCGCGCTGGACTGCGACGAGACGGCGGTCACCGTCTGTTCGACCGGCGTGATCGGCCGCTTCCTGAACATCGAGGCGATTCGCCCCGGCCTGCCGCGGGTCGCCGCGGCGTTGGGCGATTCGCCGGCTCACCTCCGCAACGCCGCGGAGGGGATGCGAACGACGGACACGTTCCCGAAGCTGTCGACCCGTTCGGTACCCTCGAGAGACGGCGGCTCCGCCCGGATCAGCGGCGTCGCGAAGGGGGCGGCGATGATCGCCCCGAACATGGCGACGATGCTGGGCGTGATCCTCACCGACGCCGCCCTCGCCCCCGCCGACGCCGATCGCCTGCTGCGAACCGCGGTGGACTCGCTCGTTCAACCGGATCAGCGTCGACGGGCACACGTCCACCAGCGACACCGTGTTACTGCTGGCCAACGGGGCCGCGGGCGAGTGCGACGAAGCGGCGTTCGCCGCGGCGTTGGGCGGAAGTGTGCGAGGAGTTGGCGACGGACATCATCCGCGACGCGGAGGGGGCGACGCACTTCGTCACCGTCGACGTCGCCGGACTGGCGACCGAGCGAGGACGCGACGACGATCGCCCGGGCCGTCGCGGACAGCCCGCTGGTGAAGACGGCGATTCACGGGGCCGACCCGAACTGGGGCCGCATTCTGTCCGCCGCCGGCATACGCCGGGGTGCCGTTCGATGCGAGCCGGTTCGACCTCGACATCAACGGGCACGCGGTCTGTCGCGGCGGCGAGCCGGTGGCGTTCGACGAGGCGACGTCAGCGGGCGATTCGTTCGCAGCGGGACTGCACGTTGCGGCTGAACCTCGGCGACGGACCGGGCGCCTGCCGGTTCTGGACGTGCGACCTGACGGCGGAGTACGTCCGCTTGAACGCAGATTACACGACGTAGAGCGTGAGCCGCGACCGCCAGACGCGATTCTGAGTCACGTCGACACGTTCCCTGGGGTCGCGGCTGACGGTGTCGCGGGGCGATGTTACACTGCCCCGCTTCGCTCCGCCCCACGGCACCCTCAACGGAAGGATCCGCCCGCTTTGGCGATCGCCCCGCCCGCACTGCCCGACGTCGACCGGTCGAACCGCCGCCGCCCGCGGTCCGTCCCGAGCAGCCGGACGCACTGGCGGCCTCGATCGCGGCGATCCTGGACGCCGCCACGGTCCGGATCGCCACCGCCCACTGGGAGCGGATGGGCCGACGGGGGGCGTCGATGTTCTCCAAACGCTTCTGGGACGACACGCCTGATGGAGTGGGCGATGGGCGACGAAGCCCTGAAGGTGCAGGCGTTCCGCTTCGTCGACGTGCTGCCCACCCTGCGGACGCACGAGTCCGTCACCAGCCACCTGCGGGAGTACTTCACGGACGTCTCCCGCCTGCCCGGCCCGGCCCGGCTGGCGCTGTCCGGCGATCCGAACAGCATGGTCGGCAAGGCTCTCGCCGTGGGCGCCCGCTGGAACGCCCGCCAGATGGCCGACCGGTTCATCGCCGGGCGAGACCGTTCCCGAGGTGCTCGAAGACCGTCCGCGAGCTGCGGCGCGAAGGGTTCGCCTTCACCCTCGACCTGCTGGGCGAGGCGGTCGTCTCCGACGCGGAGGCGGACCGCTACCAGCGGCAGTACCTCGACCTGATCGCCGGGCTGTGCCGACGCCGTCAACGCACTGGCCGGAGAACGAACCGACCGACACCGACCACGTCGGCCCGATTCCGCGGGTGAACGTCTCGCTGAAGCTGTCGGCGCTGTTCCCGCGGTTCAACCCAGCCGACCCGGACGGGACCTACGAAGGCGTCGCCGACGGCTGCGGCCGATCCTGCGGCTGGCGAAGGACCGCGGAGCGTTCGTCAACTTCGACATGGAGCAGTACAGCTACAAGGCGACCACGCTCGATGTCGCCCAGCGGGTGCTGACTGAAGAGGAGTTCCGCGACTGGCCGGACGCCGGATTGGTGATTCAGGCGTACCTCCGCGACGCCGAACAGGACCTCGAAGACCTGCGTCGCTGGGCCGAGGACCGCGGCACGCCGATCTCAGCGTGCGGCTGGTGAAGGGGGCCTACTGGGACTACGAAACCGTCACCGCCGCCGCCCGCGGCTGGCCGGTGCCGGTCTTACACCCGCAAGCCGGACAGCGACGCCTGCTTCGAGCGGTGCACGCGGTTCCTGATGGCGCATCACGAAACGCTGCGGCCCGCGATCGCCTCGCACAATCTGCGGAGCCTCGTCCCACGCCGAGGCGGTCGCCGACGCCCTCGACGTGCCGCCCGGCGCGTGGGAGGTGCAAATGCTGTACGGCATGGCCGGCGAGCAGGCGGAACTGTTCCGCGACGCCGGCCACCGCGTCCGCATCTACACGCCGTTCGGGGAGCCGATCCCCGGGATGGCGTACCTCGTCCGCCGATTGCTCGAAAACAGCTCGAACGATTCGTTCGTCCGCCACGCCCACGATCCCGCCGCCGACCCCGCCGCACTGTTCATGAACCCCGTCACCGCCGGCGACGCCGAACCGCCCGAAGAACTGGAGACCAACCCCCCGCACGGCGGCTTCGCCAACGAACCGCTGACCGACTTCGCGATTGCGGAGAACCGCGACGCGATGCACGCGGCCCTGGAGCAGGTGGAAGGAGAACTGGGCGGGGAGTACTCGCTGGTGATCGACGGCCGCAGCGTGCAGCCGAACCTGAACCTCGTCTCCCGCGACCCGGCGGACGGCGTCACGGTGATCGGCAAAGTCCCCGCGGCCACGCCCCGCGACGCGGACGCCGCGGTCGCCGCCGCCAAGAAGGCCTTCCCCGCCTGGATGCGGACCGGCGCCGCAGCACCGCTGCGAGTACCTCGAACTCGCCGCCGAGGGCCTGCGGCACCGCCGGTTCGAACTGGCCGCCTGGATGGTGCGGGAGGTCGGCAAGACCTGGGCGGAGGCGGACGCCGACGTCGCCGAGGCGATCGACTTCCTGCGGCTACTACGCCCAGCAGATGCGAGACCTCGCCGACGGCCGCGTCGTGGACGTGCCGGGCGAGCACAACCTGCTTCCGCTACCGCCCCCGCGGCGTCGCCGTCGTGATCGCCCCGTGGAACTTCCCGCTGGCGATCCTCACCGGGATGACCGCCGCGGCGCTGGTCACCGGCAACACCGTCGTCATGAAGCCGGCCGAGCAGAGCCCCGTCATCGCCGCGCTCCTGATGGACGTCCTCCGGGACGCTGGCGTGCCCGACGGCGTGGTGAACTACCTGCCCGGCGACGGCGAACTGATCGGCCCGCCGCTGGTCAGCCCACCCGGACGTGGCCCTCGTCGCCTTCACCGGCAGCCGCGAGGTCGGCCTGAACATCAACGCCGAGGCCGCCAAGACCCCGCCCGGGCAGGACCACGTCAAAACCGTCCTCGCGGAGATGGGCGGGAAGAACGCGATCATCGTCGACGACGACGCCGACCTCGACGAAGCCGTCCTCGGCGTGCTGCACAGCGCCTTCGACTACGCCGGCCAGAAGTGCAGCGCGTGCAGCCGGGCGATCGTCGCTGGCGGACGCCCACGACGAGTTCGTCGCCCGCCTCAAGGGAGCCGTCGAAAGCCTGAAGCTGGGCGAGCCGAAAGACCCCGGCATGCAGGTCGGCCCGGTCGTCGACGCGGACGCGGTCGACCGGATCGACCAAGGCGCTGAAGAACCTCGGCGAAGATGCCGAATTGGCCGCCACGCTGGACCTGCCGGACGACCTGCCGAAGAAGGGCCACTACGTCGCCCCGCGGGTCTACACCGGCGTCGCCCCGGACGACGCGCTCGCCACCGACGAACTGTTCGGCCCGATCCTCGCGGTGTTCAAGGTCAAGACGTTCGCCGAGGCGATCGAAGTCGCCAACAGCACCGACTACGCCCTCACCGCCGGCGTGTTCAGCCGGAGCCCGGAGAACCTCGAAACCGCCCGCCGCGAACTTGTCGCCGGCAACATCTACCTGAACCGCGGCTGCACCGGGGCGCTGGTGAACCGTCAGCCGTTCGGCGGCTACAAGCTGAGCGGCGTCGGCACCAAAGCCGGCGGCCCGGACTACCTGCGCCAGTTCCTCATCCCGGTCAACGTCACCGAGAACACCATGCGACGCGGCTTCGCCCCCGGCGCCGCGAAGGCCCCGGGGCCGCGGAAGGGGGTGATAGTTCCTCAAGCCGGACGCTGCGTCCGGCTCGGGCGCCGGGTAGCGTGGTGCCGTTCACCCATCTGGAGCCGCCCCCGATGTCCCTTCGCCCGTTGTTCGCCGCCGCTCTATTGGCGGTTCTTGCTGGTCCCGCAAGTGCCCAGAGCGTCGAGTCTCCGAGACCTGCCGCGGGCGGCGAGGTCGACACGCTGGACGGCGGGGGCGGGGTGACGGTGAGGGTCTCCACCTACGGCGCCCGCATCCTGTCGATCGGGTGCCCGGACCGCGACGGACGAACGGCGAATGTCGTCCTCGGACACGGGGAGAAGCCCGCACAATGGATCGAGGCTGTGGAGTCCGGCGTCAATCCATACTTCGGGGCCGTCGTCGGCCGATACGCCAATCGAATCGCTGACGGCGGCGTTCGACTTGGACGGCGAGACTTACACGCTGCCCAAGAACAACGGCCCGCACAGCCTGCACGGCGGGAAGGTCGGTTTCGACTCGGTTCGCTGGACCGTCGTCGGGAACGGGTGGTCAAAGGACGGCTGGCTGATGACCAGCAAGGCCAAGATGATGGATCCGGAAGGGCCGGCCCTGAATCTCTACAAGCCGCGGACCGGATGGTTCTTCCGTGGCGCCTACGTGTCGCTCCGCCACACCGCCGCCGACGGCGAGCAAGGCTATCCCGGCGCCCTCACCGCGACCGTCACCTACATGTTGAAAGGCGACACCCTCACGCGTCGAGTACGAAGCGACCGACCACCAAGCCCACCCCCGTCAACCTCACCCAGCACACCTACTTCAACCTGAAGGGCGAGGGCGTCGGCGACGTGCTGGGGCACGAACTGACGATCGACGCCGACCGCTTCACCCCCGTCGACAAGACCCTCATCCCCACCGGCGAACTGCGGCCGGTCGAGGGCACGCCGTTTGACTTCCGCACGGCCAAGCCGATCGGCCGCGACATCGACGCGGAGAACGAACAACTCACGATCGGCGACGGCTACGACCACAACTTCGTGCTGAACCGCGGAGAGGCGAAAGCGCTGAACCAACGCTCGCCGCCCGGGTGCACGAACCGCTGACCGGCCGGGTGTTGGAGGTCCGCACGACCGAGCCCGGCGTGCAGCTCTACACCGCGAACGGCCTGAACGGCCGGCTGATCGGCACGTCCGGCCGACCGTACACCAAGCGCGGGGCCTTCTGCCTGGAAACGCAACACTTCCCGGACAGCCCCAACCAGCCGGCGTTCCCCTCCACGATCCTCCGGCCCGGCGAGACGTTCCGCAGCACGACGACCTTCCGGTTCACCACCGACGCCGCGGACTGACCAGCCGAGCACTCACTCGCCGGGGGTCATCACCACCTTCACGCACTCGTCGGATTTGGTGCGGAACGTCTCGTACAGATCGCTGGCGTCGTCCAAACTGGCCCGGTGGGTGATGGGGAAGCTGGCGTCCACGCCGTTCTGCACGTGCTGGAACAGCCGGTCGAGGTAGCGGTGCACGTGCGTCTGCCCGCCCTTCATCGTGAGGGCTTTACCGAACTGGGCGCCCATCGGGTACTTGTCGACGACCCCGCCGTAGACCCCGGGCACGCTGACGATCCCGCCCTTGCGGCAACAGTTGATCGCCTGCCGCAACGCGGTGCCGTCGTCGGTTTCCAAACCCAAGGCCCGCTTCACCTGATCGAACATTTCATGCAGGCCGGTGCCGTGGGCGTCCAGGCCGACCGCCTCGATGCAGCAGTCCGGGCCGCGGCCGTCGGTGACCTCGCGGAGCCGCTCGTACACGTCGTCGTCGTCCAGGTGCAGCGTTTCCACACCCACCTTCTCCCGGGCCATCTCCAGACGGGCCGGGATGCGGTCGATGACGATCACCCGCCCCGCGTTGAGCAGCTTGCAGGAGAGGGCGGCGAACAGCCCGACCGGCCCCCCCCCCAGATCGCGACGGTCTCCCCGCCCTTCAGATCGCAGTTGTCCGCCGCCTGGTAGCCGGTGGGGAAGATATCCGTGAGGAACAGCACCTGTTCGTCCGGCACGCCGTCCGGGATCACGAAGCAGCCGACGTCCGCGTACGGCACGCGGACGTACTCCGCCTGCCCGCCGGCGTACCCGCCGAACAGGTGAGAGTACCCGAACAGTCCGGAGCCGCTGTAGCCGTAGAGTTCCTCGACCTTGGGGGCGTCCGGGTTGGTGTTGTCGCACAGGCTCGTCTGGCCGTGCTTGCAGAAGTAGCAGTCCCCGCAGGCGATGCAGAACGGCACCACGACCCGCTGCCCCTTTTGGATCCGGGAGACGCCGGCGCCGGTCTCCACGACCTCGCCCATGAACTCATGACCCAGCACGTCGCCGCTGCGCATCTCTGGGATGCTGCCGGCGTAGAGGTGCAGGTCGGAGCCGCAGATCGCGGTGCTGGTGACCTTCAGCAGCACGTCGCCGGGGTCGAGGATCTGCGGATCGGGCACGCTCTCGGTGCGGACGTCGTGCTTTCCGTGCCAGGTGACGGCTTTCATCGGTGCGGGTGGAACAGGGGTTCGGGGACGGGAGCGCACACCCTCCGCCGACGCCGCGCGTTCACCCACCGGATTGCAGCCCGTCCGGCGGTGGGGAGCCGTCCGCGGGGACGGCCCCGATCCCGCTCACTCGAACGCCCCGCTCACTCGAACGCCCCGGCCACCGCGTAGTCCGGCCCGGCGGTGCCGGCGTAGTCTTCGAACCGCATACATTCCGCCCGCCACGTCAGCGTGACGATGCCGGTGGGGCCGCTGCGGTGCTTGGCGATGACGATCTCCGCCTCGCCGGGCCGATCCTCCGCGTCGTACATCTCCGGGCGGTGCAGAAACGCGATCAGGTCCGCGTCCTGCTCGATGGCGCCGGACTCGCGCAGGTCCGCCAATCGGGGGCGTTTGTCGTCCCGGAGTTCGACGCCGCGGTTCAACTGGGCCAGGGCGATGACCGGGATGTCCAGCTCCTTCGCGATGAACTTCAACCGCCGGGAGATAAACGCGATCTGCTGCTCCCGGGGCACCTTCTTATCCTCCGGCTCCACGAGCTGGAGGTAGTCGACGATCACGATTCCTAGGTCGCTTTGACGCTTCAACCGCCGGGCGATCGCGGCGATCTGGGACACCGTACGGCCCGGCTTATCGTCGATGAACAGCGGCATCTCGTTCAACTCGCCGCTGGCGACCATCAGGCGATGCCGCTCCGCGTCGTCGAAGTCCGCCGCCCGCAACTTGTGCCCGTTCACCCGGGCACGGATGCACAGGAACCGCTCCGCCAGTTCCAGCTTGCTCTGCTCCAAGCTGAACAGCAACACGCCTTTGCCGGTCTTGTCCGCGATCGCCTCGGCGAAATTACAGACCAACGCCGTTTTGCCCATGGAGGGGCGGGCGGCGAGGATGATCAGCTCGGCCGGCTGGAAGCCGTTGGTCTTCTGGTCGAGATCGAGGAACCCGGTCGGCAGGCCGGTGGCGTCGCCGTCGCTGTTCGCCCGCTCCTCGATGCGATCCCAGGCCATCTGGAGGATCTGGTCGATGGCGATTTTGTCGCCGCCGTCCTGCGATTCGCTGATCGCGAAGATCTTCTGCTCAGCCGTGTCCAACACCTCCTGCACGGGGCGGGAGGAGTCGTAGCACTCCGTCAGCACGTCGGTGCAGGCGTAGATGAGACTCCGCTGCACCGCTTTTTCGCGGACGATCTCCGCATAATACTTGGCGTGCGCCGCGTGCGGGACGCTGGTGAGCACCTCGTCGAGATACACCAACCCGCCGGCGTCCTCCAACGCCCCGGTCTGGGCGAGCCGGTCGGCGACCGTGACGAGGTCGATGCCCCGGGCGCCGCTTTCGGACAGCTTGAGGATCGCCTCGTAGATCGCCCGGTGGCGGTCGCTGTAGAAATGGTCCGCGGTGAGAAACTCGGCGACATCGTCGATCGCCTCGTTCATCAACAGCAAACTGCCCAGCACGCCGCGCTCGGCGTCCAAGTTCTGCGGCGGCAGGGCGCCGGTGCGGTCCGGGGCGTCGGACCGGCGGTCGTTCTTCTTGCGGTCCCGTCGCGGGCCGTCGTTCCCGCCTTGATCCCACGGGGCGGGGGCGGAGTCGAAACGGTCGGACATGACGGATTCGCTCTCAACACGGCAGAAGGGGGGCGACCCGCGGACCGCGGGACTCTCTCACCTCGATCGGACGATGGGCGGCGGGAACACAGGTTCACCGCCGCCGCCGAACTGAAACCGACGAGCCGGCCGCGCATCCGCGCCAACCGGCCCGTCGCTTCAGTCGGCGACCGGCTGTCGACCGCCCGCGGACCGGAACCGCTCAGCCCTTCGCGGCGCCCGGCACGACCCAGACCTTCACGTCGGCCTTGGCTTTCTCGTGAAGTTCGATCTTCACGGTATACATGCCCAGTTCCTTGAGCGGGCCTTCCAGCTTCACCTGATCCGGCTCGACGTTGAAGCTGGCGGCTTTCAACGCCTTGGAAATGTCCACCTGCACGATCGAGCCGTACAGATGGCCTTCCTCGTTGGCATTGGCTTCGAGGGTCACGGAGTACCGGCCCAGCGAATCCGCGGTCGTTTTGAGGGTCTTCAGACGCTCGCCCTCGATCTTGCCGATGTTCTCCTGATGCTTGGCGACCTGGCGCCGATTGTTCTCCGTGGCGACGGTCGCCAGTCCCATCGGCAACAGGTAGTTGCGGGCGTAACCGGGGCGGACGCGGACGATCTCCCCGCGGTTGCCCTGACCGGCGATCGGCTCGGCGAGCAGCACTTCGACGAAGGAGTTACTCGACCCGCCGACCCCTTTGCGGGAGGTGCGGGCACGGGCTTTGGTGGGGGCGGTCATCGGGGCGTCAGCGGGAACGGGTGGGTGGAATGATCGAGGGATTGCGGCGGAAGCTCCGTTAGAACGGAACGTCGTCGTCGCCAATGTCGGCGGGGGCGTCCTGATAATAGTCGTCCGCCGGGGCGCCGCCGGAGCCGCCGCCGTCGTTCCCGGACGACTGCTGCGGCCGCCGCCGCCGCGGTTGCCACGCTGATAACCGCCGGCCGAACCGCCCTCGCCGCCCCCGGACCCGCCGCCGGACGCTTGGCGACCGCCGCCCCCGCCGCCCGAGTAGCCCCCGCCGCCGCCTTCCCCGTCACCGCGACCGGACAGCAGCGTCATGTTCTCGGCAACGACTTTCAGCTTGGAGCGATTCGCCCCGGACTGCTTGTCCTGCCACGTGTCCATCTTGAGGTAACCCTCGACCAAAACCGGCCGGCCTTTGGAGAGATACTCACCGGCGATCTCCGCGGTGCGACCCCACAGCGTCACGTCGACGAACGTGACCTCTTCCTTCTTCTGGCTGGACCCTTTGTCGTACCAGACGCGGTTGACGGCCATGCCGATGTCGCAAACCGCCGACCCGCTGGGGATGTACCGCACCTCGGGATCCCGGGTGAGGTTCCCCATCAGGATCACCTTGTTGAAGCTGGCCACGGGCGGGCTTTCGCGGGGCGGGGGAGCGGGACGAGAACTGGGGGTACGTACACTAGCAGCCTGTTGGGGCGGGCGGAACCCGGCAGCGGCCGACAGGCGGCGGATTTCGCCGCATCACTCGGGCACGGCGTCACTCGGGAACGGGGACTCTCGCCGTCGCCGTCGTCCTCGGCTTCGTCTTCCTCGGAGGGGTTCACCACGTCGACGGTGGCGTGATAGATCTCCTCCGGCGGGCGAATCACCATGTGCCGCAGGATCCGATCCTCCAGCTTGCAGGCCCGGTCGAGGTCCTTGATCTTTGAGGGGGCCATGCGGAACAGCACGATGTGGTGCACCCCTTTCCGCTTGTTACGGATCGGATAGGCGAGCCGGCCGTCCACCCACATCCGGTCGGCCTCGACGGTCCCACCGGACTTCTCGATCAGTTCGAGCACCCGGGCGACGTACTCCTCGCCGTCAGTCGCGTAGTCGCCGGAATCGAACACGTACATCCCCTCGTACAACCCTTCCAAGGCGGGGTCGTGCAACTCTTCGGGCAGATCAGCGTCGATGGAACCGGCGTCGGGGGACTCGACGGGGGCGGGGGCGTCAGCGGTGGCGGGCATAAAGATTCAGGTCGAGGCGCTGGACCGCCCGCGGTCGACAGGCGTCGGAACGCCGATCGGGTGCGGACGGCCGCCCGTCGGGCGGGCGGTGGGTGCGTAGGTTTGTGCGTCTGGTTCAATCCACGCCGGGCGGCGGGGCGTTCGCAGCGTTCATCGCGGGCTGGCAGCCCGCGAGTCAGCCACAGTTCGCACGGCGTCGGCGGCGTCCTGCACGGCGAGGTCGAGGTCGGTTCGCTCCTCCGGGGTGAACCGGGAGAGCACATAGTCGGCGGCGCTCATCCGGCCCGGCGGTCGACCGACGCCCACCCGCAGACGGGGGAACTCCGGCGTGCCGAGCTTTTCGATCACGTCCTTCAACCCGTTCTGACCGCCGGCCGACCCTTTACCCCGCAGTCGCAGGCGACCGGGGGGGAGGTTCAGGTCGTCGCAAACGAGCAACACGTCGGACGGGGTCGATCTTATGGAATCGGGACGCCGCCGCCACGCTGCGGCCCGAAAGGTTCATGTAAGTCAGCGGCGAGACGAGCAGGGCGGGGCCAGTTTCGAATACCGGTCGCCCCTTGGCCGAAGGAACGTCGATGCGGAGGGTGTCGGCCTCGAAGTTCGACTCCGGCTTCGACGTCGGGGGCGTGTCGGCGGGCCAATTCAGCCAGCACCTCCCACCCGACGTTGTGACGGGTTCCGCGGTAGCGGTCGCCGGGGTTGCCGAGTCCGACGACCAGTTTCATCGCGTCGCTCCTGAATCGTCGCGTGCTCGTGCATGGCGTCACGGGGGACGATCCCCGGCGACGCCCCGCAGGTGAGGGTCAGTCCTCCTTGGGAGCGGCGGGGGCGTCGTCGTCCGACTCGGCGGGAGCGTCGTCGTCGTCGCCCTCGCCGATCAGTTCCGGCTCGATGGAATCGACCACGGTGGCTTCCGCGGCGGCCTCCTGGGCCGCGGCGAGGGCGGCGGCGTCGATCACCTGGGCGACCATCTCGTGCTCGTCGGTCAGGAACGTCACGCCCGGCGGCGGCGTCAGATCGGAGACGCGAATCTCGTCGCCGACCTGCATCTCGGACACGGACACTTCGATCCGGTCCGGGATCGAGACCGCGGAGCAGGAGATCTCCATCGTGTCGAGGTCCTGCTGGAGCACGCCGCCGGCGTCGGCGCCCGGGGCGACGCCGGTGATGACGACGCGAACCTCGGTCTCGACCTTCTCGTCGGCACTGACCCGCTGGAGGTCGAAGTGCAACACGTACTGGCCGAACGTGTCGTACTGCACCTCTTTGAAGATGGACTTCTGGGTGTTGCCGTCCAGCTTCAGGTCGACCACCTGGTGGCCGCTGATGAGGATCGGCCGCAGGTCGGTCGCGGGGACGGCGATGCCGACGGACCCCTCGCCGTGTCCGTACACGATGCCGGGGACGATCGCCCCTGGCGCGAAGGCGGCGGCTCTCTGCGGTGCCCGGCCGGGTGCGGGGTTCGGCGAGGAGCGTGGGGTCGGCGGCCATGCGGAGCGAACGGGGAGACGACGGGCCGATCGCGGTCCGCGGCGGACTCGATCGTGCGATGCTGTATGGGGAAGCGGGGCAGGGTATCGGCGGGCGGCCGACCCATCAACCGACCGTCCCTAACCGACTGTGCCTAACCGACTGTCCATGGACAGGTCGACCGACTGTCCGTCAACCGGCCGCCCGTCCGCTTTCGGCCCCCCGTGGTCTCCCGTCCGTCGCAGTGCGATCCTGGTCCCAATTTCCGGCGGACTTCGTTCCGGTCCGCGGAGAGGAGAACGGCGGGCGTGCCCGTCGCTACACTGCGATCCCGCACCCGCCCCGGTCGCCGTTGAGGTCGCTCCCGTGTCGCACCCGCCCCGCTTCGATCCTGTTCGCTTCGCCCGCCGTCGAACCGGCCCTTCGGGTCGGCCCGGGCTGGGTCGGCCCGGGCTGGACTGGCCCGGGCTGGGTCGGCCCGGGCTCTCCTGGTCGATCGGTCCCGCGGCCGTGCTCTCGGCTGCCGCATTCCTGGCGTTCGCGTCGGCGGCGCCCGGGCAGGTCTTGCGGGATGTGCTTCAAGAAGAGGCGGAACTGATTGGGGAGGAAGAGATTATTGAAGCTGAAGATGCCGCCGAGGAGGAGGAGGGGGCGGCGGACGACGGCCCGGTCGCGGGGCGGGGCGGGCGGTACGACTACCGCAATGCGGAGGGCGAGACGGATTCCGTCGACGCCCGGTTCCCCCAGAACCCGGAGCGCATCCGGCAACTCAAAGCAATCGCGCGGGCGGTCGGGGCCGGCGACTGGGACCGGGCCGCCGACGCCCTGCTGTTCGTCGTGGGCGAGGCGAACGGGGAGGTGGTGCGGCTATCAAGCGGGCGTTCGGCGACGGTGGTCGACGAGGCGCGGCGACTGTTCGCCCGCTTCCCGGAGAAGGAACGGGAGGCGTTGAACCGTCGGCTGGGCGGCGCGGCGCAGGCGGCCTTGGACGCGGCGCTGGATGCGGGGGACTCCGGGGCGGTCCGCGACGTGGCGGTGCGATTTCCCACGACCGACGCCGCCGTCGACGCCCGCGTCCGTCTCGCGCTGTGGCATCTCGACCGCGGCGAATCGGGGCTGGCGGCGCGGCGTTTCGCAGACCTGCTGGACGACCCGTCGATCGCGGACCCGCTGGCGGAGCCCCGCTTGAAGGCTGCGGCGATCGCCGCCTTCGCTCGCGGCGGGGAGCCGGAGCGGGCCCAAACGCTATGGGCGGGCCTGCCCCCCGCCGCGCGGGCGGCGTCCGGGCTCGCGACGGGCGCCGATCCGTCGGCGTTGCCGGCGACGCTCACCGGCGGAGCGGGCGGAACGAACGCGGGGGGCGATCCGGCAGGCGGCGGGGCGGGCGGGCCGTCGCCGATTGAGGAGCCGCTGTTGGTCCCGCGATGGGACGTGCCGATCATCACGGACGCCGCCGAACGGGAGGCGTTCCGGGAGGCCGTGGACCGTCTCCAGCGGGCTGATTCGGCGTTGCTGCCGGTCTGGGAGCCGCTGACGGCCTCCGTGGACGGGCGGGACCTCGTGCTGGCCCGCACCGACGACGGGATCGTCGCCGTGGACGCCGCGACCGGCGAGGCGATGTGGCGTAGCCGCACCTCCGGCTTGGCGGTGCGGGGCGCGACGCGGCAAATCACGGTCTACACCCACCCGGGGTCGCAGAGCCTGGCGGAGAACAACCTGACGATCTCCGCCGTGTACCGGGAGGCGGCGTTTGGGAAGCTCACGACGGACGGCGTTCGCGTCTTCCTGTTGGAAGCGGACGAAGAGGCGTCCGGGGCTCCGATCCAGCAGTTCGGCCGCTCCACCGGCACGCTGGGGCGTCCGGTTCGGTTGGTCGCGTATCGGCTGGACACCGGCCGGTTGGACTGGGAGATCGGCGGCACGCTGCGGGACGAACCGTTCGATTTGCCGCTGGCCGGCTGGCGGCCGCTCGCCGCCCCGGTCGTGGACGGCGGGGACCTGTTCGTCGTCGCGGAGCGGGTGGCGGCGGAAGGGTTGCGGCAGGTCGCCCTGTTCTGTCTCGATCCGGTGACCGGCCGGGCGCGGTGGAATCGCACGGTCGCGTCGGCGGAGGCGTCGGTGAACGTGGACCCCGTCCGCGCCGAGTGGGGCGCGTGGTGTGCGGTCGCGGACGGCGTGGTGATCGTGCCGACCACGGTCGGTTGGGTCGCCGCGGTGGACCGGCTCACCCGGGAGATCCTGTGGGTCGAACGGGTGTTCGAGCCGGAGGTCAGCTCCGGGCAGAACTTTCGCGGGTTCCGGGGCGGCTCGATGGCCTCGACCTCCCCCAAAGAGAACCTCGCCGATTACTGGCGTCCCGGGCCGCCGCTGATCCTCGGGAGCCGGGTCATCGTCGTTCCCCCCGGCGAGGATCGCATCTACGGGTTCAATCTGGTGACCGGCGAACGGCTGTGGCGGCCGCGTCGTCGGCGGGACTGGAAAGCGGTCGCGGCGCTGCTGCCCGCCCGGGTCTTCGCCAAGAATCGGGAACTCGGGCAACCGTCGGCGGACGAGGGGGCCCTGGTGCTGGTGGGGCCGTCGAGCCTTGCGGCGGTCTCATTGAAGGACGGCGCCAGCCGCGTCTGGACCCGGCCGCTGCCCGAAGAACTCGGTCGGCCCAGCGGGATGCCGCTGGTCGTGGGGAACCGCCTGTTGGCGCCGGTCTCCGGCGGGGCGTTGGTCGCCCTCGATGCGGCCACGGGCGACATCTTGGAGGTGTCCCGCCGCACCGACGCCGGCGGGCCGGCCCGCGGGTTGGGCGCGTTGGGCGTCTCCGGCGGGCGTTTGGTGAGCGTGGCGCCGGGCGGACTCGTCGGGTTCGAAGATCGGGCCGGTTTGGCGGCGGATCTCGCCGCCGCGGCGCAGTCGCCCGGTCCGCAGGACCCGTTGCTGGCGCTCCGCGAGGCGGAACTGCTCCGCACCGCCGGGCGAACCGCCGACGTGCTGGCGAAACTCGACGCGATCGGCGGCGGGCCGGCGGCGGAGACCGCCTCCCCGGAAGGGCTGTCCCCCGCGGACGCCGGGCGGTTCCGGGCTCTGCTGCGGGCCACGCTGCGGGACGCGATCCTCGGCACGCCGGAGGGGCCGGAGCCCGAGGCGGATCGGCAGGATCAGTTTCTGGCACGGCTTTCCGCACTGGCGGATACGCCCGCCAGAGCGGTCGCGACGGACCGGCTGCGGGCCGACCGGCTCCGCGTTCGCGGCGAGCCGGCCGCCGCGGTCACGGCCCTGCGGGAACTGATCGGCGACCGCCTCGGCGCCGGCGCCGTTCCTGACGAAAACCCGCTGGTCCCCGACGGGAACGGGGCAGGGCCGCCGCCGCCGGCGGAGGAACCGGACGCCCCCGCCCCCGATGCGGAAGTGCGGCTGAGCCGGGCGGTGTCCCGTCAACTGCGGCAGGTCTGGGAGGCCGGCGTGGCCGATAACGCCTCGAAGACGGACGAGATCGGTCGCGCCGCCGTGGACGCCCTCGCGGCGGAGTGGCTCGCGGACGCCCCCGACGGGCTCTCGCCGTTCTCGTCCGCGGCGGAACTGCTCTCGTTCCACCCGAAGATCGCGGACGCCTTGGCGACATGGTCCGAAACCGCGGTCTCCACGCCCGACGGGCTGGCCGCGGAGAACGCCGCCGCCGCGGAGATTGTCTTGCTGCGACTCGCTGACAACCGCGGCGACGCCGTTGCAAGACGGGCTGAAGACATTCTAGAGAGTCTGCGGAAGTCCGGCCGGGAGTCCGCGAGCGTCGGGGGGGCGTCACGCGCCGTGGCGGAGGCCGTCGCGGGCGACGCCCAGGTGCGACCGCCAGCCATGTTGCCCGCCCCGGCGGCGACACGACCGTTCTTCCGATCGCACGTGTTGGTCTCCTCCCCGGAGGCGGGGCGGCTGGACGTTCTGAAGATCGACGGCCCGGGCGGGCGGCCCGCCGTCTCGGCCCGGTTCCCGCTGCTGGGCAAGGGGATGTCCGAAAGCGTCCAGCGGTTCTTTCGGATGCAGGGCCGGAACGCGGCGGAGTTTTCCTACCGCATGAGCCAATCGACCGGCCGCCCGGCGGTCGGGTCGGCGGGCGGGGTGATCTTCGCGGTGACCCCGGGGGCGGTGGCGGCGATCCATCCGCAGTCCGGGCGGACGTTGTGGAGCCGGCCGATGGAGGGCGCCGAGCCCGCCTCGCCCAGCGATTTGGCGTTGGGCGTTCCCTCCCAGGCCGCGGGCGGGCCGCGGACGTTGCAGCAGGCTCGTCGGCTGGCTCGCAACACCGCCAACCGACCGCGGAGCGGGGTGATCGCCGCCAATGCGGAGGTTGTCGTCGTCCTGCACGACCGCACCGTGACCACGTTCGATGCGCTGACCGGCGAAACGATCTGGATCCGCCGCCGGCTGGAGCCGCAAAATCCCGCCGCGGTGGCGACCTCCACCGCGGTCCTCATCACCCCCAGCCGCACCGGCGACGACTCGGGATTGGCCCTGGCGGCCCGGGACGGAGCCCCGTTGACCGCGACCGCGGAGCGGGCCCTGGACGTCGTCACGCATACCTTCGCGATCGCCGGGGCCGGGGTGGTGCATGTCGTCGAAGGACCGGGCGGATCGTATTTCTTCACCGCCTGGGATCCCGGCGGCGATCGCCCGCTGTGGATCCGCCCGGTCGACGGCGACGCCAAAATGGTCGTGCTGCCGGGGGCGGGTCCGCCGACCGCCGTCATCGTCTCCCCCGACGGACCGGACAGCGATAAACTGCAGGACGCCAGGTTGGTGGACCTGCGCACCGGCGCCTCCGTCAATCTGGGCGGGGTGAGCCCCAGCGGGACGGTGCCGCAGGTGATGGCGGACGTCGACCGCGTGCTGTTCCTCTCGCGGCCGTCGCGCTCCTCCCGCCGGTACGCCATCGACGACCTGCCCACCACCTCCGTCGGCGGGACGATCGAGATGTTCTCCCGCACCGGCGGGCTGCTGTGGCGGACGGACGGATCAAAGTACGCCGCCACCGACGAGGACGCCCCGCCGGAGTTGCTCCACGAAGGGTTCGACCGTGCGAAATTCGTGACGCTGCTGGTCGCCAAGAAGAACGCCGGCCGCGGGGAACTGACGACGGTGGAACTTATCGCGCTCGATAAGCAAACCGGCGACGAGTTATTGGTGAAGGTCGTGCCGGTGCTGGACGAGTTCGAGCAGTGCGCGGTGCTCCCCTCCGGCGACGCCGTCCACCTGTGGAACGACAACAACCCCTCGGACGAACACTGGCGTTTGCGGCTCGTGTCCGCGGCGGACGGGGCGCTCCCGCCGCCGCCCGCAGATCGGAACGCCGCCAGGACCGAAACGACGCCGCCGAACCAGCCGTCAACTCGCGTCGTGACGGGGGAGCGGGAGGTGGACAGGGAACTGGCCGACCTGGAGGAGGCCCAGGAGGAACTTCGGGAGGCCGTGGCCGAGGCCGAGGCGGAACGGCTTGCGATGGAGATGATGGAGGTGGAGATGATGGAGGTGGAGGTGGAAAACGTGCGGGCCCTCATCCTCAAGGAGCAGGCCCGGATCCTGGAGAAGCAGGAGTGACGCCGGCCGCGGCGATCGGCCGGCCGCGGTGACGCCGGCCGCGGTGACGGGCCGGGCGGCGGTCGTTAGGCTGTGTCGTTCGCGCGCGGCGTGGACTCCGCGTCGCCGCCTGATTCGTTCCCCACCCTGTCGAAAGTTCCGTCCGGATGCCCGCCACCAGCGTGATCGGCTTGCAGTGGGGGGACGAGGCGAAGGGGAAGTTCGTGGACGTGCTGACCGACCGGCACGACGTCGTCTGCCGGTATCTCGGCGGGAACAACGCCGGGCACACCGTGGTGTTCGACGGCAAGACCTTCAAACTGAGTCTGCTGCCCGCCGGCGTCCTGCACCCGGGTAAGACGGCGGTGATCGCGACCGGCGTCGTGCTCGACCCGGCCGCCCTGCTGGGCGAGATGGACCGGGCCCGCGAGGCGATGGGCACGCAGTTCCCGCCGGAGGGCACGGAGTTGCTGATCTCCGACCGCGCCCACCTGATCTTCCCCTGGCACGTCGCCGAAGACGCCGCCCTGGAGACCGACCGCGGCGACGCCGGGCAGGAGAAGATCGGCACGACGCTCCGCGGCATCGGCCCCTGCTACCGGGACAAAGCCGGCCGCACCCACGCGATCCGGGCCGGCGACCTGCTGCGGCCGGACCGCTTTCGTCGGCGGGTGGAAGAGGTCTGCGAGTTCAAGAATCGTCTGCTGGGGGCGATGACCGCGTCCTCCGGCAGCGGCGGGTTCGAGCCGTTTGATCCCGCGGAGACCGCCGACCGTTACCTGACCTTCGCCCAGCGACTGGGCCCGCACATCACCGACACCACCGCCTTCCTGCTGGACGCGGTCGACGCCGGCAAGAACATCCTGTTCGAAGCTGCGCAAGGCTCGATGCTGGACCTGGACCACGGCACCTTCCCCTACGTGACCAGCTCGAACAGTTCCGGCTGCGGCGTGCACCCCGGCAGCGGCGTGCCCGAGCGCCACCTGGACACGATGCTGGGCGTGGTGAAGGCGTACAGCACCCGCGTGGGCGGCGGCCCGTTCGTCACGGAGCTGGACGACGCGACCGGCGAGCGCATCCGCACCCGCGGCAACGAGTTCGGCACCGTCACCGGGCGCCCCCGGCGCTGCGGCTGGTTCGACGCCGTCGCCGCCCGCTACGCCGCCCGGTTGTCCGGCGTGGACGCATTGGCCGTCAGCCTGCTGGACGTGCTGGACGGCTTCGACGAATTGAAGATCTGCGAGGCGTACGACCTGCACGGACGCCGCACCACCGACTTCCCCAGCCACGCCGACGACCTCGCCGAAGCGACGCCGATCTACCGCACGCTCCCCGGCTGGTCGGACGACACCACCGCCTGCCGCCGCTACGAGGACCTCCCCGCCAACGCCCGGGCTTACCTCGAAACGATCGCGGGTCTGCTGAACAGCAAGCTCACCTACGTCGGCGTCGGCCCGGACCGGGTGCAGACGATCGTGGTGTGAGCTGCGCGCGGGCGGCTACTCGTCAGCGGCGGGGGCGGCCGGCTCGGAGTCGGGCACTTGGTCGGGCACTGGGTCGGGCAGGGGGGCGACGGTCGGGCCGTCGTCGCCGGCGGGCACGGGGTCGAACTCCACCCAGCCCAGCAGCCGGAGGGCCGGGTCGGGGGGCACGATCCGCCTCACCCGCAACCGCCGCGGCACGAACGCCGGCACGCCCGGGTCCCGCACGAACGGAACGCGGTCCCCGACCCTCACCCGGTACTGCGCCCCCTTCTCCGCCACGCCCGTGGAATCCGGCGGCAGCGGGGAGGTGACGATCACCGTCGCCGTCGGTTCGGCCGCGTTGCCTCCCGCGTCGTCGGTGTTCCCGCCGGCTGCCGGCTCCTTCTCGACCGACCGGGTCACCAAATGGCCGCTCACCAGCGACGTGAAGATGAGCGAGGTGAGGTGCCCCTCGACCGCCACGTATCGCCCGGCCGGCGCCGCGGGCAGCCCGCTGGCCGGGGGGGCGGTGGACGAGAAGAAGGCATCTGTCGAACTTACGGCGTTGAGCATCCACAGGCGGTGACCGATCGGGAACGTGGTCCCCTCCGGCATGGCGCCGAACTCCATCTCGTAGGAATGTTCGCCAGGTTTTTGGAAGTCACTGACCCAGAATGCTTGCAGCTTCCCGTTCTTGATAAAGCACATCCCCTTCGCGAACTTGGCCCGCTGAGGGTACTTAGCGGAAAGCTCCATCCTCTCATACACAGGCGGTTCGGCTTCACCGGTCGGCGGGGCCGCGGCGGCCAAGTCGGCACACGCCCCGACGGCGAGCAGCAGGCGGCGGCGGTCCCGCTCGGGCAGCGGTTCGAGCGGCGGCGGCAGCGGGGCCTTCGGCGGCGGCAATTCCGCCCACAGTTTCGCGAAGTACTCGTCGTCAGGCACCGGCTCCGCCGACGAGTAGTGTCGGACCGGCTCGGCGTTCGGATCCCATGGCGGCGCCGCGGGATCGCTGCAAGGAGCATCGAGCGGGGGCGTGGGGAACAAGCTGAGCCAGAGCGCGTGGGCCTCGTCCGTGAGGGCTTCGTCCGTGAGGGGCTCGTCCTGCAACGGCTCCTCCGCCAGCAACGCTTCGTGCCGCACGAGTTCGGCGGGCGGCTCGGCCGGCCGCACCGGCCGGCGCGGCGGGGGCGCCGCGGCGGGCACGGGCGTCGCCGCACGGGGGGCGGCGTCGGAGACCGCCGTCACCTCCCCGCCGCAGCCGGCCAGCGGCAGGAGAACGGCCACGACCGCGGCCGCACGGGTCAAGGCCAAGGTCAGGTTACGTCGACGGAGGGGGCGGTGCGGGTCATGCGGGGCGACGCTACCGGGTGTGGCACGATGACGCAAGAAGCGAATGTGGGAGTGCACGGGACACTGAACCCGAAGGCGCGGCCTCCCTCCCGCCGCCGCACGCTTCCGCCCCGCCGCCTGCCCGTTTACCCTGCCGCCATGAAGATTCACGAGTATCAGGCCAAGGAACTGTTCCGCGCAGCCGGCGTGCCCACGCCGCGGGGGATCGTTTGCACCTCGGCCGACGAAGCCGCCGCGGCGTTCACGGAACTCGGCGGGCCGCTGGCGGTCGTGAAGAGCCAGATCCACGCCGGCGGGCGGGGCAAGGGACGGTTCAAAGAGCACCCGGAGCAACCCGGCGTCGTGCTGGTCAAGTCGGCCGACGCGGCGAAGGAGAACGCCGCCCGGATGCTCGGGTCGACGCTGGTCACCATTCAGACCGGGGACGAGGGCAAGCGGGTGAACACCCTGCTGGTCGAGGAGGGACTGGACATCGCCACGGAATTGTACGTCGCCGTGACCGTCGACCGCGACCGCCGTTCGCCGATCCTGATCGCTTCCAGCGAGGGCGGCATGGACATCGAGCACGTGGCGGAACACACGCCGGAGAAGATCCTCCGCGTCCCGATCGACGGCGGCTACGGCCTGCACGCCTTCCAGGCGACGGAGTTGGCGTTCAAGCTGGGGCTCGAAGGCAAGGCGGTGCGGGCCGCGGCGAAGTTCCTGCCGGCGCTGGTGCGGTTCTTTCTCGACTCCGACTGCGACATGGCGGAGGTGAACCCGCTGGTCGTCACCGGCGGCGGCGAGCTGGTGGCGCTGGACGCCAAGGTCAGCTTCGACGGCAACGCCCTCTACCGTCACAAGAATCTCGACGCGTACCGGGATCTGACGGAGGAGGACGACAGCGAGATCCGGGCCGGCAAGGCGGGGCTGAGCTACGTCAAACTCGACGGCAACATCGGCTGCCTGGTCAATGGGGCCGGGCTCGCCATGAGCACGATGGACCTGATCCAATTGCACGGCGGGGAGCCGGCGAACTTCCTGGACGTCGGCGGCGGCGCCAGCGTCGAGGCGATCACCGAGGCGTTCGAAATCATCCTCGCGGACCCGAAAGTCAAGGCGATCCTCGTCAACATCTTCGGCGGGATCATGCGCTGCGACTACGTGGTCGAGGCCCTGCTCGAAGCCTACGACAAGGTCGGCATCACCGTCCCGCTGGTCGTCCGGTTGGAGGGCACCAACGTGGAGCCGGCCCGCGAGATGCTGGCGAACAGCGGCAAGGACATCGCCACCGCCAGCGACCTGACCGACGCCGCCCAAAAGGTGGTCGCCTCGCTGAGCGCATGAGGTGGGTAAACTGGTGGGCATGAATCTCCTCGATCACTTCTCGTTGCCAGTGGAAAGCTTCGTCGGCTGGCCGGGCATTCATGCTCAGCTGTCCGGCGTCGTGGCGGAACGTCTCAACGGCGAACTCGTGCTGCCGTGGCGGGCGGAGGCGAGCCTGCACAATCGGTTTGAGATTGACGTGGCGGGCGTCTACCGCACGCTGCCGGACCCTTGGATTGCCGACACCGTGCCGGCTTCTTGGGAGCCCCCACCGGCCGACGCCGTGGTGCCGCTCAACCCGGCGAACGTGGCGATCGAGGTGGAGGTGTTCGAGTCCCGCGGCGGGCGGCGACTCGTTGGGGCGATTGAGTTTGTCAGCCCCGCAAATAAGAAGGAGTCCGCGGAGCGTGCCGCGTTCGCTGCGAAGTGCGAGGCCCTGCTGGCGAAGGGGGTGGGGGTGATCGTCGTGGACCTCGTAACTGTAAGCCGCCGCAGCCTGCACGCGGCCCTGATGCACCGCACCGGCGTGGCGGCCCCCGCGGACGATGCGCTCTACGCGGCGGCGTATCACCCGCTAGACCGCGACGGGGCACTCACCGCCGACCTCTGGTACCGTCCGCTCCGCGTCGGCGGCCCGTTGCCGACGCTCCCGCTGTTCCTGCAAGGCGGGCCGTGCCTGGAGGTGAACCTCCAAGCCGCCTACGACACCACGCTAGACCGGCTGAACCTCCCCCGCGACCTCGCCGCCGCGGGGTTTGACCTCTTTCCCGCACCCGACCCGGCGGCCGAATCCGCCGCCACGTCGATCGATCCCACGCCGACCGCCCAAACCGCCCCCGCATGAGCATTCTCGTCGACTCCGCCACCAAGGTCCTCACGCAGGGGATCACCGGGTCGGCGGGCCTGTTTCATTCCCAGCAGTGCCGCGAGTACGGCACGCCGATGGTGGGCGGCGTCACCCCGGGCAAAGGCGGCACGGAGGTCGACGGCTTTCCCGTCTGGAACACCGTCGGAGAGTGCGTCGAAGCCACCGGGGCGAACTGCTCCCTGGTCTTCGTCCCGCCGCCGTTCGCCGCGGACGCGATCATGGAATCCGCCGAAGCCTATGAGAGCCGCGGCGGCGGGCTGATCGTGGCGATCACCGAGGGCATCCCGGTGCTCGACATGGTGAAGGCGTACGACTACGTCGCCGGCACGAAGTCCCGGCTGATCGGCCCGAACTGCCCCGGGATCATCACCCCCGGCGTGGCCAAGATCGGCATCATGCCGGGCTATATCCACACGCCCGGCCGGGTCGGGCTGATCTCGAAAAGCGGGACCCTCACCTACGAGGCGGTCTGGCAGTTGTCGAACGTCGGCCTCGGCCAGAGCACCGCGGTCGGCATCGGCGGGGATCCAATCATTGGGACGACCTTCATCGACCTGCTGGAACTGTTCCAAAACGACCCGGACACCGACGCGATCCTGATGATCGGCGAGATCGGCGGCGACGCGGAGGTCCAGGCCGCGGCGTACATCAAAGAGCACGTCACCAAGCCCGTCGCCGGCTTCATCGCCGGCCGCACGGCCCCCCCGGGCAAACGGATGGGCCACGCGGGCGCGATCATCTCCGGCGGCTCCGGCACCGCCGAGGAGAAGATCGCCGCCCTCAAGGCCGCCGGCGTCGAAGTCGCCGAAAGCCCCGCCGACATGGGCGCCGCCGTCCAGCGGGCGATGGGGGGAGAACGATGAGTGCGGTGACCGCCCGGGACGCAGCCTTGGAAAAGATCCAAGCCCAGCAGAACGCTGTCGTCAGCCCGGAGCGGGAGGCGAGGAGGGCTGCATGGCAGACTGCGCTTGTTAATCTGACCCGACAAATTGGAAGTTGGGTTGACGCCGCGGGGGCCGCGACCGATGGGCTGATCGCCGTCCAGCCGTGTGAAGAGTCGATCGTCGAGCGGTATCTCGCGGAGTATCAGGCCGCTGGAGTTCGACTCCAATTTCCCAGCCGCGAAGAGATTCACTTCAGACCCGTTGCCACCTACGTACTCGGAGCGGACGGGCGGGTCGATGTCGAGGGGGCAGGCGGAGCGGCGAAATTGGTCTGGAACCGGAGCGACGACTCCTGGCAAATCGCTGAACTCACGCCGGTGGGCACATGGCGGCGGCGGCCGTTGACGGAGGAAGTGTTTTGGGAGTTGGTGGCGGACCTCCTGAGCGATCCGCCGGCGTGAGTGAGTTTCGGGAGGAGTATCGACCGCCGGCGGTTGTGCTGAACCACGCCCGCCGCGTCCGGGCGACGATCGCCCACCAGCGGAACCTACTCTCCGGGGGCGGCCCGGTTCCTGCGCATCTCGACCTCCTGACCCGCGGGGAGGCGGAGCGGCAGATCGCGGCGGACTTGGCCGAACACGAGCGGGAGGCGACGCTCGCATTCATTGCCAGCGTCGAGGGGCTGCTGAGGCACGATCTATCGGATGCTCACCGGCCGAAAGGGGAGCTCCACGAGCAGTTCCGCCGGCTCCGTAAAACGGCACGGCGGGAGGGGAACCGACCGGTCCGCCTCGCGGAGCTGTTTGAGGTGTGGAAGTCGCTGCTCGGCAATCCCGCCGGCGCGGTCGGCCAGTTCGGGAGCGTGTTGGTTCTCAGAAACTGGCTCGCCCACGGTCGCTACGACGTCCCCCCGCCGGACGCCCTCCGGCTCGACCTCGATGATGTGGCGGTCCTCGCCGTCACGCTGCTACGGGCGTTGGCTTCACGGTCGGAGTTGAAGGTCGAACTTTACGCGGATGCCCTCGCCACGCTCGCACCGCTGCTCTGACTCAACCCTCCGCCCCCTCGTACAACACCGGTTCGATCAGCTTGTCGAACTCGAAGAGTTCGCTGTCTTCAAAGTAGAGCGGCAATTCGCGTGCCGCGGCTTCCGGGCCGTCGCTGCCGTGAATCAGGTTCATGCTGCGGCTCTGCCCGTAGTCGCCGCGGATGGTGCCGGGGGCGGCTTCGCGGCCGTTCGTGGCGCCCATCAGCGTGCGACAGACGGCGATCGCGCCGGGGCCCTCGGCACAGAGCGCGACGACCGGGCCGCTGGTGATGAACTGTTCGAGGTCCGGGTAGAACGGCTTCTCGACGTGCTCCGCGTAGTGCTCCCGGGAGAGTTTGGGGGTGATGCGGAGCATCTTCAGCCCGACGATCTTCAGCCCCTTCCGATCGAGCCGGGAAAGGATCTCCCCCGTCAGGCGCCGCTGGACGGCGTCCGGTTTGACGAGGATCAGGGTACGTTCGAGGGCCATGGGCGGGGGGGAGGCGAGCGGTGGGCGTCAGCCCCCCGTGTACCCGATCAATGCACTCCTCGCACCCGCACGGGGGCTGACGCCCTGTCCGCTCGCCTCAAACCTTCGTCGTCATCATGTCGCGGAAGCGGGCGAACAGGTGGCCGCTGTCGTGCGGGCCGGCGCTGGCCTCCGGGTGGTACTGCACGGCGAACGCCGGATGCGATTTGTGGCGGATGCCGCTGACGGTGTCGTCGTTCAGGTTGATGTGCGTGACCTCCACGTCAGTCGGCAGCGTGTCCTCCTTCAAGGCGAAGCCGTGGTTCTGGCTGGTGATTTCCACGCGGCCGGTCGCCTTTTCCAGGACCGGCTGATTGGCGCCGCGGTGGCCGAACTTGAGCTTTTCGATCTCCGCTCCGCAGGCGAGGCCGAGCAATTGCTGACCCAGGCAGATGCCGAAGATCGGCACGCCCCCGTCCAATAGCTCGCGGATCGTGCCGACGGCGTAGTCCAGCGGGCGCGGGTCGCCGGGGCCGTTCGAAAGGAAGATGCCGTCCGGCTTCTGCGCCTGCACCTCCGCTGCGGTCGCGGTGCCGGGCAGCACGGTCACTTTGCAGCCCATCGCCGCGAGGTGCCGGGGGATGTTGAACTTCATGCCGTAGTCGATCGCCACCACGTGCGGCGCCGAGCCCGACCCGGGCGCCGCGGCGCTGGGGGCGGCGAAGGCGTGCAGCGGTTCGTCCCAGTCCCGGGCCGCATCCGGCATCACCGTCTTGATCAGGTCGTGGCCTGACAACTCCGGGCTGCTGCGGGCCAGTTCCACGAGGGCCGCGTCGTCCAGCGTCTCCGAGGAGATCACCGCGGTCATCGCCCCCGCGCTCCGCAGCCGACGCACCAAAGCCCGGGTGTCGACGCCGCTGATGCCCACCACGCCGGCCTCCGCGAGATATTCGTCCAAGCCTTTCTCGCTGCGAAAATTGCTCGGCCGGCGGCACAACTCCCGCACCACAAACCCGCGGGCGGCGATCCCTTTGGACTCCACGTCGTCGGCGTTCACGCCGTAATTGCCGATCTCCGGATACGTCATCGTCACAATCTGGCCGGCGTAGGAGGGATCCGTGAGGATCTCCTGGTAGCCGGTCAGGCTGGTGTTGAAGACCGCTTCGCCGAACGCTTCGCCGGGGGCGCCGAAGTGTTCCCCAACGAACACGGTCCCGTCGGCGAGGGCAAGTTTGGCGGGCTTCGGCATCGGACGTGCGGACGGGTCGGCGGACGTTTGTGAACGACCGCCATTCTAACGCAAAGCGACCCGGTCGCTTGAAGCGCCCGGGCCGCGATTCTCGGAGATCGACGCAAAAACGTTACTCGCTCTTGCTCAACACGAACTCGTCGAACTCGACGGCGTCCGTCTCCGGGTCGCGGACGGTCGCGAAGAACTCGGAAATCAGCCCCACGAACCGCTGCTGGCGGATGCTGTAGAAGTTGTGCTTGCCGTCCCGGCGGGGCTCGATGATGCCCGCGTTGCGAAGCAGCGCCAAGTGGTGCGACACCGCCGGCTGGCTCTGCGACAATCGCTTGCACAACGCGGTGACGTGCAACTCGCTCTCGCGGGCAAGATACAGCAGGATGCGCAGGCGCGTTTCGTCGGAAAGCAGCTTGAAGACCTGCACGAGGTCCTTTTCCAGCGCGTCCGGCAGGACGGGGAAGCGGCCGTCATGTTCGGCGTCCTGCTCCACGTCGGCGGCGTCCGCCAAACCGGCGCCGAACTCGTCCTCCAGCACGTCGTCAGATTGCGTCACGAGCCCGGCCCGGCCGGTGACGTTGAGGGCGGAAGCAAGCGAGGTTGACGATGTCGGGCGGACAGCGGCGGGCGAGTCGGCGACGGCGGGGGCGAGCATGATGAAGTCCGTGGGTGATGCGGCCCGCAGGCCGGCGACTTTGAGGGGAAGCGAGCGCGGTCGAGAGGCGGCCGGGCGATTATGAACCGACCTCACCATGAGGACCGGCGGTCGGATCAATGAACACGCAAGCGGCGTGCCGAAGTGAAAAACACCCCGACGGTCGAGGTGCGACATGATGAATTGACGGGCAAACTCGCATCATGCGTTGGCACAAAACCGATGCATGAGGCAGAGCGTGGCCGCAACGTGCGGCAAACGCATCGCCAACTCCCGCTGAGTGTCACCCGATCCAATGGACTGTCAACAGGCATTACTGATCCGGGAGCTGAACATGGACAGGTTCGTCCGCCTCCTGACAGGACATGAGGGACTTTACCCGGTGGGGTGTGCAGCCGGCGGAGATCATGTGAAAATCAGACGCATCGCACCGCAGTCCGGCGAGCCAGACTGAGCCGAGTGAGGGCGCTGCCCGTTCGGCAGGCAGCAGTGCTTACCGATGAGTCCACCGCCGCCCGTATCGGTCACACGCCCCAGCATGTCGACGCCGTCTCTGCCCCCGCCTGCGTCGTTCGCCGCGTTGAGCGGGCGCTCGGCGGTGGTGACCGGGGCGAGCAGCGGGATCGGGGCCGCGATCGCCCGGGAATTGCACGCCGCGGGGGCGACCCTGTTCCTCACCTGTCGATCCTCCGCGACGCGGCTGGATGGGGTGTGTGAAGAGGTGAACGCGGCCGGGCGCTTCGTGGGCGATCTGGCGGATCCTGCGGAGCGGGACCGGTTGCTGGCCGAGGCGACCGCCGCGGTGGGCACGCCGGACGTGTGGGTGAACAACGCCGGCGTCGACCTGCTCACCGGCGCCGGCCGGTCGTTGGACTATGAGGAGAAACTGGCCGCGTTGCTGGCGGTGGACGTGACGGCGACGGTGGCCCTGTCGCGGGCGGTCGGGGCGGCGATGCGGTCGCGGGAGGGCGCCCCCGGCTCCGGGGTTATTCTGAACGTCGGCTGGGATCAGGCGGCGACCGGCATGGACGGCGACAGCGGCGAATTGTTCGCCGTCGCCAAGGCGGGGGTGATGGCCTTCACCCGCTCGCTGGCGGTCTCGCTGGCCCCGGAGGTGCGGGTCAACTGCGTCGCCCCCGGCTGGATTCTGACCGCTTGGGGGGAGAGTGCCCCGGAGGAGTGGCAGGCCCGGGTCATGCGCGAAACCCCGCTCGGGCGCTGGGGGCGGCCCGAAGATATCGCCCGCTGTGCCCGCTGGCTGTGCAGCGACGCCGCGTCGTTCGTGACCGGGCAGGTGGTGAACGTCAACGGCGGCGCCGTCCGGTGAGCGACCCCGCCGAACCCGGCCAGGACGCCGCCGCCGACCGGGCGGGGCAGCGCCTGGTGTTCGTCACCGGCAAACTGGCGGAGCCGGCGTTGCGGCGGGTGCTCGGGCCGCTGGGGGAGCGGCACGGCTTCGCCTGGCAAATCGCCGTGCCCGGCGTGCAGGTGGCGGCCCTGATCCACGCGAAGTTACTGATGAACCGCCTCGGTCCGCTGCTCGACGACATCGGCGGGCGGTGCGACCGGGTCGTGCTGCCCGGCCTCTGCGACGCCGACCCGGTCGCGCTCGCCCAGCAGTTCGGCCTGCCGTTCGTCCGCGGGCCGAAAGACCTGCACGATCTGCCGGCCTTCTTCGGAGACGGCGACCGTGAGCCGCCGGACCTGTCCCGGTGGGACATCGAGATCGTCGCGGAGATCAATCACGCCGCTCGTTTGAGTGATGCGGAGGTTCTCGCCGCCGCCGCGGCGTTGCGGGCGGACGGGGCCGACCTGATCGACGTCGGCGCCACCCCCGGCGCCCCGACCGGGCGGGTCGCGGACCTCGTCCGTCTGCTCCGCGGCGAGGGGCACCGGGTGAGCGTGGACAGCTTCGACCGCGGGGAGGTGACCGCCTCTGTCGACGCCGGGGCCGAACTCGTCCTCTCCTGCAACGGCTCGAACGTCGATTGGGCGGTCCCGCTGGGCCGCGACACCGGCGTGGAGTTCGTCGTCGTCCCCGACGAACCGACCGATCTGGACAGCCTGTTCCGCACCGCCGGGACGTTGGACGCGGCGGGCGTGGCTCATCGGCTCGACCCGATCCTGGAGCCGATCGGGTTCGGGTTCGCCGCGTCGCTGGATCGGTACTCCGAGGTCCGCCGCCGATGCCCGGCGGCGGCGATGCTGATGGGCGTCGGCAACCTCACGGAGCTGACCGGCGTCGATTCGGCGGGGGTGAACACGCTGCTGGCGGGGTTCTGTCAGGAGCGTCGCATCTTCAGCGTGCTGACCACCCAGGTGATCCCCTGGGCGCGCAGCAGCGTGCGGGAATTGGACGCGGCCCGGCGGCTGATGCGTTGCGCCGCCGATCGGGGGACCGTGCCGAAGCGCCTGAGCGACGCGCTGGTGATGCTCCGCGATCCGCAGCCGCGGCGGTGGGCGCCGGAGGAGATCGCCGAGTTGGCCGCTGCCGTGACGGACGAAAACTTCCGCGTGCTGGTCGACGGGGCGCAGATTCACCTGTTCAACCGCGACGGCCGACACGCGGGACGCGACCCGTACGCATTATTCGACGCCGCGGCGGCCGCCGCCGTGGTCGCGGGGCGTCCGCTGACGGCGTCGCACGCCTTCTATCTGGGCCACGAATTGGCGAAGGCCTCGACCGCTCTCACGCTGGGCAAGGGCTACGTGCAGGACGTGGCGTTGCGGTGGGGGCTGCTGACGGAGGCGGAGACCAGCGCCGTCGATCGTCGCGGGGTCGGTTCGTCGAAGGCCGGACAGTCGCGTCCCGCTTAGGCTGCATCCGGTGAGACCCGATCTGCCCCCGCTCGTTCGCGAACTGACGCCCGCGCCGTCGGTGCCGCACGCGCTGCGGCGGTTCGCGGACGCTTCGCCGGCGCTGCTGGAAAGCGCGTCCCGGCCCGGGCGGCTGGGGCGGTACTCGTTCCTCACCGCGGACGCCGCCCCGCTGACGATCTCCGACGGCGCCGACCCGTTCGCGGCGCTGCGGGCGACGCTCGATCGCAACCGCTGCGCCGCCCGGCCGGGGTTGCCGCCGTTCCAGGGCGGGGCGGTGGGGCTGCTGGGGTACGAACTCGGCGGACGGTTCGAGCGCTTGCCGGTTCCGAAGGTCGGCTCGATCTGGGAGGAGATCGGCCCGCCGCCGATCGCCCGGGTGCTGCTGGCGGATTGGGTGGTGGCTTGGGATCACGCCGTCGGTCGGGCTTGGATCGTCTCGACCGGGATGACGCCGGAGGGGGATCCATCGCCGACACGGGCTGCGAAGCGGGCGGCGTGGATCGAAGATCGCCTGACGGGCGAACCGCGGGGCGGGGCGGGGCTGCCGGATGGGGCGACGGACGCGGCGCCATGGCCGGCGGCGGTCGGTCCGGAGATCGCCCCCGGGGTGCGGAGCCCCTTCACCCGTGCCGCCTATCTGGCGGCGGTCGCGGAGACGGTCGAACTGATCCGGGCCGGCGACGTCTTTCAGGCGAACCTCTCCCAACCGCTGCTGACGACCTTCGCCGGGTCCGCGGTGCACCTGTACGAGCGACTCCGCGTGACGAACCCGGCGCCCTTCGCCGGACTGTTCCCGCTGGGGTCGTTCGACGTGATCACCGCCTCGCCGGAGCGGTTCCTGTCGCTCGCCGTCGATCCGGCCACCGGCGCCGCGGAGGTGGAGGCCCGGCCGATTAAAGGGACGCGGCGTCGGAAGGCGTCCCCGACGTTGGACCTGTGGGTGGGCGACGAACTGCGGCAGAGCGCCAAGGACCGGGCGGAGAACGTGATGATCGTGGACCTGCTCCGCAACGATCTGTCCCGCGTGTGCGCCCCCGGCAGCGTGCGGGTGCCGGCGCTGTGCGATCTGGAGCGGTACGAGACGGTGCATCACCTCGTCAGCGAGGTCCGCGGGACGCTGCGGCCGGGCGAGGACCGGTGGAGCCTGCTGGCGGCGGCGTTTCCGTGCGGCTCGGTCACCGGGGCGCCGAAGGTGCGGGCGATGGAGGTGATTCACGACCTCGAACCGGCCGCCCGCGGACCGTACTGCGGCAGCCTGTTCTGGGCGGGACGGGACGGCTCGTTGGACGCCAACGTGCTGATTCGCACCGTCACCCGCCACCGGGCGACGGGGCGGTGCGTCGCCCCGGTGGGCGGCGGCGTCACCGCCCGCAGCGACCCGGCGGCGGAGTACGAGGAGACGCTGGACAAGGCCGCCGCGACGCTGCGGGCTATCCTGCCCGCGTGATCCTGCTGGTCGACAACTACGATTCGTTCGTGCACAACCTCGCCCGCTCCTGCGTGGAGCTGGGGCGTGAGGTGATCGTCCGGCGGAACGACGCGGTGACGCTGGCCGAGGCCCGGGCGCTGGCCCCGGAGGCGGTGATTCTCTCGCCCGGCCCGTGCACCCCGGCGGAGGCGGGCGTCTGCATCGAGTTCGCCCGCGCCGCCTGCACCGACTGGGACGTGCCGCTGCTGGGCGTCTGCCTGGGGCATCAGGCGATCGCCGCGGCGCTGGGCGGGCGGGTGGTGCGGGGGGAGCCGGCCCACGGCGTCGCCGCGGCGGTGCGGCACGACGGGGCGGGGCCGTTCGCCGGTCTGCCGGACCCGCTGCCCTGCGGCCGCTATCACTCGCTCGTGGTCGATCGAGGTTCGCTGCCGGACGCGCTCCGGGTCACCGCGTCGCTGGAGGACGGGACGGTGATGGCGCTCGCCCACCGCGCCCGGCCGGTGTGGGGCGTGCAGTTTCATCCCGAGAGCGTCCTCACCCCGGACGGCGACGCCCTGTTGGCGAACGTGCTCCGGCTGGCCGACGCCGCTCGACGCGGCTCAATTCTTCCGACCGCTGAATCCGACTGAAGTTCGTCCGGCCCGCCGACCGATGACCCATGTTCCCGGGTCCCGGTTGGAGTTCGGCAATGCGCGGCGGTTCTCCCCAGATTCTCCTCACGGCGACGGCGGTCTGCGCGGCGCTTCTGGGCGGCCCCGGTCGCAGCGCCGCGGGCGATTGGCACCGGGACTTTCAAACCGGGCTCGCGCAGGCTCAGCAGGCGGACAAGCCGTTGCTGGTGCACTTCAGCGCCAGTTGGTGCGGCCCGTGTCAGGAGATGGAGCCGGTGCTGCATTCGCGGACCGTGAGGGACCTGCTGCGGACAGACGCCGTCGGCGTGCACCTGGATTTCGACCGGAGTAAAGCGGTCGCCCAACAACTCGGCGTCCGCGGCATCCCGGCGGACGTGCTGCTGGCTCCGGATGGACGGGTGCTCGGCCAGATGAGCGGTCTGAAGCAGGCCGGGGACTACGCCCGCCGGGTGCGGGCGGTCGCGGGGCAATACGTCTCGCTGCGGAGCCGGGTCCGGCCGAAGGCCCCGGTGACGGCTCCCACGCCGGTGCGTGCGGCGCCGCCGGCGTCGCGGGACGTGCTTCCGGATCGGCTTGCCGGCCGGTTCGGCGACGGCCCGGTGCCGCGGGCCGCGTTCCAGGATCCCTCGTACCAGGACCGTCTTCGCGCCCCGGAGGAGCCCGCCGCCGTCCGCCTCGCCCCCGCGGACCCGACCCCGCCGATCGGCGGGGCGTTCGGAGATTCGAACCCCGCCGCCGCCGCGCCCCCCGCGGACACGTTCGGCGGTCTGGGCGACCCGTTCAAGAACCCGACGCCCGGGTCGTCTCCGGCGAACGAGGCGTCTCCGGCGGCCGATCCCGCCCCGCTTCTCGGCACGCCCCGCGTCGCCCGTCGCCCCTCCCGCAAGCTGTTGGGGATGCGCGGCTTCTGCCCGGTCACCCTGCACGAGAAGCGGGAGTGGGTTCGTGGGAACCACGACTTCCAGTGGGAACATCAGGGGATCACGTACTTCCTCGCGGACGACGCGGCGTTCGATAAGTTCTGGGCGAACTCGGAGCGGTACGCCCCGAAGTTGCTCGGTTGCGATCCCGTGCTCTATCGAGACACGCAACGGGCGGTGCCCGGCGACACGAGGTACGCCGCCATCTGGCGGGACGACCTGTTCCTGTTCAAGACCGCGGAGAATCGCACCAAGTTCCGCACCGACCCCTCCCGCTACGCCAACGGCCGCCAAGTGCTGCTGATCGACGAACTTGAGGGCATGGGCACGTACTGACGGCGAGGCGAGCGGCGGGCGGGTGGCGAGCGGTGGGCGTTTGGCGAGCGCGGGGGCGTCAGCCCCCCGTGCCAGAAGAGTCCCGCTCCCGCCAGCACTCGCCCCGTCCGCCGATGACCTCCGCGACATCCGCTTCGAGGTGAGACGCGAGGATCGCCTCCTGATCCCGCACATACGCGGCGGCATCCAGGACTGCGGCCCGGTCAGATTTCTTCCGAGTCGATCCGCCCCGTGTCCACCAGCGTTCACGCCTCCCCCCGGCCTGTCGGTTGAGCGACCGGCTGCCGTAGCTCTTGAAGTCTCGCAGGAGGGAATCCGGTTCCGGGTCGTCCGGCACGCCGACGAGGAGGTGGATGTGCTGCGTCATCACGGCAGCCGCGAGCAGTCGCCAACCACGGTGTCGGGCGGTCTCACTGAACTGTGAAGACAGGGCGTTGGCCTGCTCTTCCGTCAGACGCACCGGAGGACCGTTCATTCGCTCCCGCGAGCGGCGGGCCAAGCCGGAGAGGCCGCGGTCATATTGCGTCTGCACGACGTTGTGACGAAGTCGGGACGAGGATTGTTCGCCCGGCCGAAGATCCCGCACCCGGCCGACGAAGCCGCGGGCGTCTCCGGGAACCCACTCTCCGTAGCAGGTCCAAGTGAGCAGCCAGACGCGGGCCGAGTCGAACACGGCGGGTTCCCGATTGATTAAGAGGTGCAGGGAGGGGGCAGGACGGTTGAGGCACGGGGGACTGACGTCCCCTCGCTCGCTTGATTTCACCGCGTCGCGGGGGCGGCGTCGGGGGTGCGGAGGCGTTGGAGGTAGCGTTCGTAGAACCGCGTTTGGCGGCTCTCGGGCGGGTAGGGGACGCCGTCGACGATCACCGCTTTGATGCCGGTGGTGATCTGCAACAGGGAGCCGTCGGCGATCACCAAGCTCGCCCGCTTGCCGGGGGTCAGGGAGCCGGTGCGGTCGGCCACGCCGAGGATCGCGGCGGCGTCGCTGGTGATCGCCCGCAGCGCCGCCCGCTCCGGCAGGCCGTAGGCGACCGACTGGGCGGCCTCGAACGGCACGTTGCGGCTGTTGCTCGCCTCGTCCGAATGCAGGCAGAACCGCACCCCGGCCTCGTGCAGCCGGGCCGGGTTGGCGTACGGGGCGTCGTACGGGTCGTGGCTTTCGGTGGGCCGCCGCATCACGGGGCCGACGATCACCGGCACGTCCTTCGCCGCCAGCTCGTCCGCCAGCTTCCAGGCGTCCGCGGCCCCGGTGATCACCGGTTTCAGGTCGAACTTCTTCGCGAAGGCGAGGCTCTGGGCGATCTGCCGGGCGGTGTTCGCCTCGAAGAACACCGGCTTCTCGCCGCTCAGGTAGGGGGCGAGGGCTTCGAACCGCGGATCCGGCACCGGGCCGAGCGTGCCGTCGTCCCGCTCCGACGCCTTGACCGCGGCGAGGTAGCGCCGGCCTTCTTCGAGAAACTCCGTGAGTTGCTCGATTCGCTCCTTGAGCCGGTCGTCGCTTTCGGAACTGCCGCCGTCAAAGGGGTTCCAATCCCGCTCCCGCGGCCAGTTGATTTGCAGGCCCGCTTCGAGTTCGAGCACCATCTCCGGAGCCGTCCAGCCGGACAGCTTCACGACGCTGGCCTGTCCGGCGATCAGCCCGCCGACGGGGCGGATCAGGGCGTGCGTCACCCCGCCGGCCCGGGCGACGGGGAACAGTTCCGAATCACGGTTCAAGGCGATGCCGGCCCGCAGGTCCGGTTGGAGGTCGCCGCTTTCGCGGTAATCCTGCGTTTCGGAGACCTTGCCGATTTCGGTCAGGCCCAATTCGGTGCCGGCGTCGATCAGGCCGGGGGTGATCGTCAGGCCGCGGACGTTCAGCACCGGCAGGCCGTCCGGCACGGTCACCTCCCCGACCGCCCCGACGGCGACGATCACGCCGTCCCGCACGACGAGCACGCCGTTCTCGATCACGCCTCCCTTCCCAAAATCGTCGTCGCAGGTGTGCAGCGTCGCCCCGGCCAATGCAAAGCTGCCGCCGCGGGCCGGCTCCAGATCGAGCGTCAGGTCGCGAATCGCCTTGTCCGGAAAGGTCCAGCCCGGCGGGGTCCGTCGCTGCATCGCGGGGGTGAGGGCGGTGGCGGCGCGGCTGCGATCGAACAGGATTTCCCCGTCGACGATCGTCGTCTCCACCCGCGTGAAGGTGTTGAGCGGGTGGGCGTTGTAGATCGCGAGGTCGCCGTCTTTGCCCACCTCGATGCTGCCGAGCCGATCCTCCACGCCCAACTCCCGGGCGGCGTTGAGGGTCACGAATGCGATTGCGTCGTCGGGCGAGACGTTCCCGTACCGCACCGGCTTGGCGGCCTCGAAATACAGGTGCCGGATCAACTCCCAATCGTCACTTTTGATGACGGTGTTCACGCCGGCTTCGTGCAGAATTGCAGCGTTGTACGGCGTGGCGTCGTACGCCTCGACCTTGTACGCCCACCAGTCGGCGAAGGTCGAGCAACTCGCCCCGTGGGCGGCGATCTCCGGAGCGATCTTGTAACCCTCCAACACGTGCTGGAGGCTGGCGACGCGGATGCCGAAACTCTCCGCGACCCGCATCAGCATCAGGATTTCATCCGCCCGGTAGCAATGCGAGTGGATGAATTTTTCCTTCGCCAGAATGTCCGCGAGAGCTTCCAACCGGAGATCGCGGCGGGGCGGGAGCAGCGAATCGGCGGCCTGCGGATCGTCCCGCAGGGCGGCGGCGTAGGCGGCGTGCCGGCGGGCGTAATCCGCGGCTTCGCTGAAGGCCCGCATCAGCGTCGCTTCCACGCCCAGGCGGGTGTTCGGGAAGGCAGTCTTCGAATCCTTCACGTTCTCCCCCAGCGCGAACTTCACGCCCTGCTTGGCGCCGTCGAACTTGTGCGCCTCCGCGGTCGCTCCGTATCGCAGCTTGACGACCGCGTCCTGTCCGCCGACGACGTTGGCGCTGCCGTGGAACAGCCGGGCGGTGGTCACCCCGCCGGCGAGGGCCCGGTATTCGCTGTCGTCGTCGGTGTCGATCACGTCCCCTATGCGCACCTCCGGGGTGAGGGACCGCGTCGCCTCGTTGATCCCGTCGGTGATCATGATGTGCGAGTGCGTGTCGATGATCCCCGGCATCAGGTAGCGGCCGGTGGCGTCGACGATCGTGTGCCCCGGCAGCGGCCGGAGCCGGGCGTTCGCCCCGACCACCACGAACTTGCCGTCCGTGATCACGACGGTGCAATTTTCGATCGTCCGGCCCGTGCCGGTCAGGACCGTGCCGCCGGTGATGACGAGGTTCCCCCCGGTGATCCGCCGGGCGGCGAGGCGGTCGGCGTGGGTCTCGGTCGGCACGTCGCCGGCGCCGCGGGCGGGGATCGGTTTGGGGGCGGACAGCGGCTTGCGTTTCGCTTTCAGCTTGGCGAGATCCAGCGGCTTGGCGTCCTTCTGGAACTCGTACCGTGCGCGGTCGATCAGCACGTGCCGCACCTTTGCCTCAGCCTCGAACCACGGGCCGGTCAGAGCGACGACGTGGGCCTGCCGGCCCGGCTCCAGCGTGCCCAATCGCCCGCCCTGGCCCAGCAGGTCGGCCGCGTCGCGGGTGAGGGCGGCGAGGGCCGCGTCCTCCGGCAGACCGGCCCGCACGGCGAGCCGCAGGTTCTTCAAAAACTCGCCCGGCGACTTCAATCCCCGCGACGACAGCCCGAATTGTCGCCCGGCCCGATGCAGGGCGGCCAGGGCGCCGACCGCTTCACGCCACCGGGCCAGCCGGGTGCGGAACGCCCGCAGCGGTTCCGGATGACGCACGTCCGCGGGGTCGGTGTCGTCGGCCGGCTCGTCGGCTGGTTCGTCGGCGTCGTCCGCCTCTTTCTCGGTCGCTTCTTCTGCCGCCTCGTCGTCCGAGTCGTCCTCTTTGGCGTCCGTCTTCTTGAACCCCCGCCGCGTCGGTTCCGGGCCGAAGTCGAGGGTGAGGATCAGCGTCTCCGGGGCGCTCGTGGGGCGGTCGGCGCCCTGAACCGGCGCCGACCGGTCCCACACCGTCGGGGCGTCCCGCAGCCGCGGACCGGCGACGAGCGCGGGGGTCAGGCCGTACTCTGCCGCGAAGTTGACCGCCCGGCGGGCGTCGTCGGCGGTGCGGACGTCGAACAGCGTCGGCACGGTGCCGCTCCGCACTTCGGCGAGGGCTTCCAGCGTGGGGTCCGCCGGCGGCCGGGGCACGCCCGCGGCGCCGTCCTTCCACAATCGTTGATGCCGGGTGTGACGTTCCGCATCGGCCAACGCCTGCCGGAGGTGGGCGAACGTGCCCATCAGTGTGTTCGGGTACTCGCGACCCGGCAGCCGGGAGAGGTCCACCGCGGCGAACAGCCCGTCCGCGAGCAGCGTTTCCCGCAACGGCGCCTTCGCCGTGGTCACCAGGGCGGTCCGCCCCGCCGCGATGCGGCCGCGGGGCACGAGGTGCGTCGCGGTGAAACCGGCTTCCCGCAGGCTCTTCGCCGCTTTGTCGTCGCCGGCGAGGGCGTCCTCCGCGGGGAACTGCGGCGTGAGGCCGCGGCGGTTGTCGGATTGCGTGGCCGCGAGCACGTAGCGGCTCTGATTGATCTTCCGGCCGGGGTCGGGCTTCGGCATCCGGTCCTCGTCCAGCGGCCTGTCGGTCGCGGCGTCGATGAAGCCGGCGTAGAGGTACAGCCCGGTGCAGTCGATCTCCTCGGCGTCGGCGGGCACGGCGACTTTGTCGGTCGGACCGGCGGCGACGATCAGCCCGTCCCGAGCGACGACCGTGCCGACGAACGGGGCCGCATCCGGGCTGGTCCGCACGGTCCCCCCGACCAACGCGTACGCCGCGGGGGCCGACCCGGCGGGACGCTCCTGCGCGTCGGCAGCCGGCGGCCTCGCGACCTGCGGCGCCGCGATCAGCCACGCCGCCACGAGGAACAGGACGCCGCCCGAGACGGGGCGAGAGGGGAAAACGCTCGGCATCGGGCGGGTCGCGGGGACGGCGTGCAGGTCAGATCGGCCAACTGGACTCGGCCAACTGGACTCGGCCAACTGGACTCGGCCAACTGGACTCGGCCAACTGGACTCGGCCGACCGGAATCGGCGCGGACGAGGCGTCGGCACCCTACCGGCCCCGCCCCGCCGCCCGCCACGCTGCCAGCATGGACCCCGCGGCAGGTTTCCCCCACGACCCGCCGCCGACACGACCCGCCGCCGACACGACCCGCCGCCGACACGACCCGCCGCCGACACGACCCGCCGCCGACACGACCCGCCGCCGACACGACCCGCCGGAGGCGGGGGGCCGCTCCGATCGTGCGGGCTGGTCCAGGTCGAATCGTCGCCGCCGCTCATGTGAAACGGGGCTGCGATTGACACAGGCGGGCGAATGGCTAGGATTCCGGCAGGTCGGGCCTCGGGGCCGTCGGACGGTTCCCGTTTCTCCCGGCCCTTTGCCCCGGGTTCACCCCGTCGGCTTCTCTTCGCTCCCACCAGCTTGCTTCCGTCCTCGGGACGGTCCCGGCTGGTACGTTCGACAAGACGTGCCCCGTTCTCAGGACGTTCGGGGCGCCCAGAACGTGTCGGGGCGGACGGTCGACCGGGCTCTCCCCACCCGAGCGTCGTGGGTTGCGACGGTTTTTTCGCAGCGTTCTGCGGCAAACGGGATCGGCGGCGGGCGGTTCCGAGGCGACCGTTCTGTTTTCGCCGTCGGTCTGCGTCATCCGGCTCTTCCGGGCTGGCGTGTCCGGCTGATCCCCGCCCCGCCCGGGGCGGTCCGCGTTTCGTCGACTGAGCGTCGCGACGTCTGTTGCGGCCTTGGGCGTCGGAAGATCCGTCCTGCCTCGCCGCCGTCGCTCTGTGGGCCGTCTGGCTCGCGCCGTCGCTTTCGTGGCCGACCGCTCCGGTTGGTTCGTGATGCGCTCTCCGCGTTCGTCGGGGACGCTTGCGTCTGTTTTCTTGTTCCAGTTGATCGTGTGAGGAAGTCCGGCCCTATGCCGTCCGCCACCGCCGCCGTCTCCACCGAGACGGATCTTGATGTCGCCCCCGCACCGCGTCGCGGCGCCGCCCGCCGGCGGTCCCGCTCGGCCCGACAAGCCGAGGAACCGAGCACCGCTGTGCCCAACGACGATGCGTCGGCCGCCGACGATTCCGCGGACGACGGCTTCGGGTCCGGCCTCGCCGAGGAGCCCAAGCCTGTCCGCCGCAATACGACCCGTCGCAAACCGGCAAAGGCTGTCGAGGAAGAGGGCGCCGAGGAGAGGGGTTCCGGGGCGGACGACGACGGCGGCGAGGTGACTGTGAAGAAGGCCCCGGCCCGTCGTAAGTCGCCGGCCAAAAAGCCGGCCGCCAAAAAGACCGCCGCGGCGAAGAAAGCGGCGCCGAAGCGGACCCGGGCGAAAAAGGCCGAGCCGGAAGAGATCGACCTGTCCGAGTTCGATTTCGGCAACGACGACGACGCCCCGCGGGTGCCGATCAACCCGTCCGCCGCGGCGGCGGTCAATCCGAAGCGGTCCGTGTCCGCCGACGACGACTTCGGCGTGCGGCTGCCGCGTGCGGTGGCGAAATCGCTGGCGGTCGCCAAGCTCGCGGAGACGCTCGATTCGTCCCGCGGCGCCGGCGCCGGTAAGAAATCCCGCCGCGGTCGCCGGGGCAAAAAGGGAACCGCACCCGAGGCCCAGCCCGCCCCGTCGCCCCGCGGCGGCGGTAAGCCGGTCTCGCAGAGGGGCGGCGGCGAGCCCGTCGACGGGGTGCTCGAAATGCATCCCAAGGGCTACGGCTTCCTGCGGGATAAAACCAATAATTACGTCGCCCAGGAGTCCGACCCGTTTGTCTCCGGCGCGTTGGTGGACCGCTTTCGGCTGCGGGAGGGCGTGCAGATCGACGGCGAGATCGGCCCCGGCAACCGCGGGCAGGGGCCGCGTCTGAAGACCATCACCTCCGTCGACGGCCTCCGCCCGGAGGACTACGACGACGTGCCGAAGTTCGACACCCTCACCCCGGTGAATCCGACCGAGCAACTCGTGTTGGAAACGGATCAGCACACCGTCTCCACCCGCGTGATGGACCTGCTCACCCCGCTGGGAAAGGGGCAGCGGGCGCTCGTCGTCGCCCCGCCGCGTAGCGGCAAGACCGTGTTGCTCCGGGAGATGGCCGACAGCATCGCCCGCAATCACCCGGAGGTGCATCTCATCGTCCTGCTGATCGACGAACGGCCCGAAGAGGTCACGGAGATGCAGCGGACGGTCAACGGCGAGGTCGTCGCAAGTAGCTTGGACCACGACGTCGAAAGCCACATCCGCGTCTCCCAACTCGTCATCGAGCGGGCCAAGCGGATGGCGGAAGAGGGGAAGGACGTGGTCGTCCTGCTGGACTCCATCACTCGGCTGGCCCGAGCGTTCAATAAGTGGACGAACAGCGGCCGCGTCACCCAGGGCGGCATTGATATCAAAGCGCTGGACATCCCCAAGAAGCTGTTCGGCACCGCCCGGAAGTTTGAGGAGGGCGGCAGCGTGACGGTCGTGGGCACGGTGCTGGTCGAGACCGGCAGCCGCGGCGACGATGTGATCTTTCAGGAGTTCAAGGGCACCGGCAACATGGAACTGGTCCTCAGCCGAATGCTCGCCGACCGCCGCATCTTTCCGGCGATTGACATTCCTCAAAGCTCCACCCGCCGCGAAGAACTGCTGCTGGACAAGGCGACGCACGAGAGCGTCAACCGGCTCCGCCGCAGCCTGATCTCCCTGCCCAGCACGCAGGCGATGGAAGACCTGTCGCGAACGATCCAGAAGTTCGAGAACAACCAGGAGTTCCTGGACCGCGTGTTGCAGGTGATGTAGAGCAGGAGTCATGCCGAGACCCCGCGGGGGCCTGGCGGGCGGGACGTTTCTAAACCTTCCGCCGTCGTCGCGGCTTCGTCTCCGGGGCGACGATCTGCCAGAACTCCGATTCGCCCTCGGCCGCCTCCTGACCGGTGCGGCCGGGGGCTGGCGGGGGGAGCGCGGCGGTGGTGCGAATCGTCGTCGGCTTCTCCGCGAGCGATTCCTCCAGCGCCTCGTCTTCCGCGGTCTCCGCGGGATCAGGCGTCGCGTGCGGCGCTCGCAGGGAGACGGGATCGTCGGGAGGATCGGGCACCGGCGGGGAGGCCGCAGGGGAGGGCGATCGTCCGCCGTCGGTCGAGACGATCTTCGCCTCGGCGCGCACGCCGCCGGTCTGCTCGACGGCGGTGGTGTGCACCAAACCGCTGGCGTCCAGCGACAGGGTGACGGCGATCGGGGCGTTCTCCGGCAGGCCGTCCGGCAGCGGGGCGACGAGGCATTCGCCCAGTTCGGTCGGGGCGGCGTCCGGCGTCGGACCGGCCTGCACGACCCGCAGCCGGACCCGCTTTTGACCCGCCCGGACCGTGCCGTAGAGCTGCGTGAACGAGGCCGGGATCGGACTGTTCGGCGGGATGAGATAGTGCGGCACGCGGGCGTTGGTCCGCGGGTGCCGGACGAGCACCCCCAGCCCGCGGCCGGTCCGCTGGGACGGGACGGCTTTGGACAGCTTGTCGCGCCACTCGCCGGTGTCCGCCCGATCGCCGAGAAGGTTCTTGGCGAACGCTTCGTCCTGCGCCAGCAGCCCCGCGTACAGGCAGGCGCCGTGGGCGACGGACTGGTCCGGCGAGAGTTCCGTGCTGGGGGTGGTTCCGGCGAGCCGTTTCAGCATCGCCCGCACCGCGGGGATCCGGGTGGACCCGCCGGTCAGCAGCACCGCGTCGATCTCGCCCCAACCCTTGGTGTACTGGCGGATCAGCTCCGTGACCCGCGTTTCCGCCCGGTTGAGGAGGTCTGCGGTGAGGGCGTCCAGTTGGCCGCGCTCCACCTTGTAGCTCTTGCGGCGGCCGGCGTGGACGATGTTGATCTGCGTCGCTTCACGGATGGACAACGACCGCTTCACGTCCTCCGCTTCGTTGAGCAGAGCCTGTTCGCTCTGCGGATCGTCCCGCGGGTCGGCTTCTCTCCCCAGATCCGCGTGCTCGCGGGCGAACTGCCCGGCGAGGGCGTCGGCGATCGCGGCGGTGAAGTCCACGCCGCCCAACGCCGGGTCGCCGCCGGCCGCCCGCACCCGCACGCCGTCGGCCCCGTACTCGACCACCGCCAGATCCAGCGTGCCGCCGCCGAGGTCGAACACCAACACCGTCGTCGCCTTCGCCAGCTCCGTGAACCACAGGCCGCCCTCGTCCGCGGCCCCGTCCTCGGAGCTTGAGCCGGCGAGGATGTGGCAGAGGGCGGCGGCGACCGGTTCGTCAATCAACGCGACCCGCTTCAGCCCGGCGCTCTTGGCGGCGACGATCGTCCGCCGCCGCTCCGCATCCCCGAACTGCACGGGCACCGTCACGACCGCCTCCTCCAATTCTCCGAATCGGGCACGGGCCGACCGCAGCAGGTCGCGGAGGATCAGGGCGCCGACCTCCGTGGGACTGACCGATCGTCCCTCGCCCGATCCGCCGCCGACCTCCCAGCGCTTGTGCGGGTCGGACAGGAACCGCTTAGCCTGCTGGACGACGCGGTCGCCGTCGGAGACGGCCCGGCGGGCGGCCTCCGTGCCGACGACCACCTTCCCGCCCGGCTCGAATAGCACGACCGACGGCGTGGCGAGTTCCCCCGCGGCGTTCGGCACGCTCACCGGATGGCCGTGCCGGTCCAGCACCGCGAGTGAACTAAACGTCGTCCCCAAGTCGATCCCCACGCGACGGACCCGCTTGGTGGTCACAGCCTGGGAGCGGGCGGCGGGCATGGATGCGGGGCGGGAACGGGGAGCGGGCGACGGTATGCTAAACGGGTTTCGACCCGTCCGCCGCCGTCGCCGCCGCCGTCGCCGTGATCCTCGCCTGCCTCGCCGCCGCGCTGCTCCAATTGCCCGGCGAGTTGCCCGGCGAGGAACTGGAACCGCTGCCGGACGTGTTGGCGAAGCTCGTGCCGGGGGTGCGGTTTGAGGACGTGCCGGTGCGGCGGGCGGTGCGTCGGTTGGCGGCGGCGAACGGGGCGGCGGCGGCATTCGTCCGGGGCGTCGATCCGACCACGCCGGTGTCGCTCGACGCGGCGGACCTGACGGTCGCCGAAGCGATGGAGAACGTGGTTCGGCAGGGCGGGGCGGCGGCGGTGGCGCTGGGCGGGGCGATCTACGTCGCACCGCCGGCGGTCTGCGCCGCGGCGCTGAAGGTCGCCGCGGAGCGGCGGGACGAACTGGGGGCGAGCCGCGCCGTCCGCCGGGACGTGCGGGAACGAGCCCTCGCGGAACAGGATGTGACGTGGGAAGACTTGGCGACCCCGCGGGCAATTCTGGATGACGTCGCCGCCCGGTTCAGGCTGTCGGTGGAGAACCCGGACGCTGTGCCGCACGACCTCTGGCCCGCCGGTCGCCTGCCGACCGCGGACGCCCCCGCCGCCCTCGCCGCGGTCCTCACCCCCTGCGGACTGACGTTCGTCTGGACCGACGACCGCACCGGCGTGCGGATCGCACCGCTGCCGGGGGGAGACGCGGCGGCGCCGCCGTCACTGACCACGTTCGCCAAGAAAACGGCCGTCGGGCAGGGCGGGGGGGCGCCGCTGGACCGCCGGCGGTTCACGCTGACGGTGAAGGGGGCGACGGTCCGTCAGATCATGGATGCGGTGGACGGGGTGCGCTTCGAGTTCGACCCCCGCACCCTCGTCGCCGGCGGGGGGAACCTGGACGCCCGGGTGGCGATCGATGTGACGAACGCGGATGCGGACACGTTCTTCACCGCCCTGTTCGCTCCGGCCGGCGTGGCGTTCCAGGTGGAGGGAACCACCGTCAACCTGTTCGCCGTCGACGGCGATCCGTTCAACCCGGATCCGGAGGCGCCGCCCCCGCCACCGGCAGGCGGGACCGATCGCTGACGACGACCCCGCCGGGCCGCTCGACCGTGACCGCGAACAGCGTCGCTCGACCGACCGGCACGCGGGGTTCGAAGGGCACGAGGACCTCCTCACCGGGCCGGGCGCCGGCGGGCACGTCGAACACGCCGCCGTCGACCGGGTACCGCTCGTCGCGTTCGGCGTCGAAGATCCACAGTTGATACTGAGCGTTGGATGGGTCGTTCGGCTTCAGTCCGACCAGCGCCAGCACACCCTGTTGGGACTTGCCGTCCCACAGCGCCTCGCCGGCCGCTCCGACGCCGACGAACGCCGCGTCATCGTTCCCGGTGAGCGGCACGCGGAGCAGGTTGTCCGCGTCCAGCACCCGTTCCCGGGCCATATACGGATTCATCTCCAGGAATCGTGCGGTCCTTCGGCCGGAGGATATCGTCGGAAGCAGCATCGACGCAAGCACTAGCAACCCCGTCGCCACGACCGCCCACACGATCGCGGGGCGGACGAGCGGTCGCCGTTGCTCTGTCGGCTCGGCCGCGACCGTCTTCACCGGCTGGGGAGAGATGGCGGACGGGAGGGCATTCTGGAGGAGCGTATTCATCACCTCCGCCGGCGCCGTGGCGTCGGCCGGCACGTCGATCAGCGAGGCGACCAGCGCTTCCTCTTCAGTCGGGAAGCCGTCTGGCAATTCGTCCGGCAGGTTGTCGAACGAGCCGTCGGTATCGGTCGGCGGTCCGAACAGCGCGCGATCTGCGCGGCGATCGTTGAAGGGCGGGGGCGGGGCGGGGGCGGTCATCGAACGGCCTCCGCGGTCTGCACGCGAGCGGGTTCGCTGGCTGGCTCGCCGACGGGCCGGGACGGGGCCGGAGCGGGACGGGGCGCTTTGGGCGTCAACCGATCCCGCAGCGCCCGCAGGCCGCGGCGGGCGTGCGACTTGACCGTGCCCAGCGGCAGGCCGGTTTCGGCGGCGATTTCCGTCTGACTCAGGCCCCGGTCGACGGCCAGTTCGATCACGCGGCGTTGACCGTCCGGGAGCTTCGCGAGTTCAGACCGCGCCCGGGCGGCGTCGTCCGCGTCGGCGAGCGCCTCGTCGGCGGCGGGCGCCGCGCTCGGCTGATCGGGCGGCGGACCCAGCGCCTCCGGCCGCGCCGCGAGCCGACGCCGGCGGTCGATCAGGCGGCGGCGGGCGACGGTCAACACGAACGTTCTCTCGGCGGCGACGGCGGGATCGAAGCGGGCGGCGTGCCGCCACAGGTCCAGGAAAATCTCCTGCACGGCGTCCTCCGCATCCGTGCGGCGGGGCAGGTAACGACTCGCCAGCCACCAGACCGCACCGGCGTATCGCTCCAGACAAGCCTCCGCCGCCGCCGGTTCCCCCGCCGCGACGCCTGGCAGTAAGGGGGGCGGGGCAGGGTCTGGCATCGGATCGAGAACGTCTTCGCAGAGGAACCGCGGGCGGATGCTCGATTCCTCAATGGCACAGCGGTCGGACTGGGGACGATAGCCTCGACCGGCATCGGGATCCCCCGGGGAGCGGACGAGTTTCCAGAAAATCGCCGGACCGGCGGCATCCGGTCGTCGGAGAGCTGCGAACGAAGTGGCGGCGACACGCGGATCGATCGCCTCCGAGACCTGTCCCCAACCTGTTCACGACCCGCACCCTTCAACCCCGCTTCACCTCCGATGCTCTCCCGGACCTCTTTCACCGCCCTCGCCCTGACGGGGGCGCTGGCGCTGCCGACCGCCGCCCCCGCGGCGGACATCGTCGAAACTGCCGCCGCCAACCCGCAGTTCTCCACCCTCGTGACCGCCGTCAAAGCGGCCGGCCTCGTGGACACGCTCCAGGGCGACGGCCCGTTCACCGTCTTCGCCCCCACGAACGCCGCATTCGCCAAGGTGCCCGCGGACACGCTCGCCAGCCTGTTGAAGCCGGAGAACAAAGCGCAACTGACCAGCGTCCTCACCTACCATGTCGCCCCGGCGAAGGTCATGGCCGCACAGGTGGTCGACCTGAAGTTCGCCCCCACCGTCAACGGCCAGCCGGCGCCGGTCTCCGTGACCGACGGCGTCGTCAAGCTGGGCGACGCGACCGTGGTGAAGACGGACATCGTCTGCGACAACGGCGTGATCCATGTGATCGACGCCGTGCTGATGCCGGAGTCGAAGAACCTGGTGGAAGTCGCGGCCGGAGCCGGCTCGTTCACGACCCTGCTCGCCGCTGCGAAAGCCGCCGGGTTGGCCGAGACGTTGGCGACCGGCGGCCCGTTCACCGTGTTCGCCCCCACCGACGACGCCTTCGCCAAGCTGCCCGAGGGCACGATCGCAATGTTGTTGAAGCCTGAGAACAAGGGCCAGCTCGCGGCGATCCTCAAGAACCACGTGGTCAGCGGCGCCGTGTATTCGGACGCCGCGCTCAAGGCCGGCAAAGCGACCGCGCTGGGCGGCGGCGCGTTGCCGATCGTCATGAAGGACGGCGCCGCGTACGTCGGCGGAGCGAAGCTGTTGAAGACGGACGTGCCGGCCTCCAACGGGGTGATTCATGTGATCGACTCCGTCCTGCTGCCCGCCGCCCCGGCGAAGGCCGCGTCCGCCGCCGCGCCGCCGGCGTCGGCTGCGGCCGTGGGCGGAGCCTGTCCGGCGACGCAAACGCAGCGGCCGGTCGTCGTGCATCCGTCCGGTCGCTGACCCGCGACTGACGTGATGGAGCCCGCGGCGGGCGAACGGTAGCATCGGGCTCCCGTTCGTCCGCCGCTGTCGTTTTCGCCCCTCCAGTTTGCCCGTGGCCGCCAAGAATCTGATCGTCGCCCAGTCCGGCGGCCCCTCCGCCGTCATCAACAACACCGTTCGCGGCGTCGTCGAGACGGCCCGCCATCTGGAGGAGATCGGCACGGTCTATGCCGGCCACCACGGCATCGAAGGGGTGCTGAAAGAGGAATTGATCGATCTGACGGCCCAGAGGCCCGAGGAGATCGCCCTGCTGGGTACGACCCCCGCCGCCGGGGCGATCGGCACCTGCCGATACAAGCTGAAGGACTGGCAGAACGAAGATTTCGATCGGGTGCTCGAAGTCTTCAAGGCCCACGACGTCGGATACTTTGTCTACATCGGGGGGAACGATTCAATGGACACCGCCCACAAGATCGCGAATCTCGCCCGGGAGCGGGGCCTCGATGTCTGCGGGCTGGGCGGACCGAAAACGATCGACAACGACGTCGGCGACAGCGAGTTCAAGCTGATCGACCACACCCCCGGCTACGGCAGCACGGCCCGGTACTGGTCGAACTACATCCAGCAGGTCAACGAGGAGAACATGGGCTCGTCGCCGGCGGACCCGGTGGTGGTTTGTCAGGCAATGGGCCGGAAGATCGGCTATATCCCCGCCGCCGCTCGGCTGGCGGACCCGAACCGCGAGATGCCGCTGCGGATCTACCTCGCCGAGCGGAAGGTCACGATCGACCAGATTCACGAGCAGATCGCCGCGACCTGCAAAGAGCACGGCCGCGCGATCGTGGTGGTGTCGGAAGGGTTGAACATCGAGGGGCTGGAGATCCCGGAGGAGTTCATCGTCCGGGACAGCTTCGGACACCCGACCTTTTCGAGCAGCAAGATCACCGTCGCCCAGATGCTGACGAACGCCCTCAACGAGAAGGGCCTGCCGGTGAAGGGGAACGCCCGCTGCAACGTGCCCGGCACCGACCAGCGTCACAGCATCTTCCACGCGAGCGTCGTGGACCTCGCGGAGAGCTACCGCGCCGGGGAGAAGGCCGCGCTTCTGGCCGCCGCGGGCGAGCACGGCTACATGAGCACGATCCTGCGGACCGACCGCGAAAACTACAGCGTCCGGTACGACAAAGCCCCGCTGTCCGAGGTCGCCAACAGCGAGCGGCACTTCCCGTCGGAGTGGATCTCGGAAGACGGCACGGATGTGACGGACGAGTTTCTGAAGTACGCCCGCCCGCTGATCGGCGACGGCAATCCCAGCGTCCCGATCATCGACGGCCGCATCCGGTTCGCCAAGCTGGATCGTCTCTACGCGGATCAAAAGCTGCCCGCCTACGTGCCCCAGGCCGATCGCCAGTCCTCCCCGTCCTGACGGATCGACGCTCATGTCCGCTCCACCGCCGGCCCGACCGGCGTTCGCCCCCCGCCCGAATGCCGTCGGTCGAAACACAGGGAGCGGGCGCCCTTCGGCAGGGGGGCTCTCGGAAGGAGATCGGGCGACGGTTGCGGGGTTCCGCGCCGAACTGCCCCGCACCCCGCACGCCCACCGGGCTGAATTGCTGCGGGGCGTGGTGCGGCTGAACGACGCTCCGCCGACGCCGCGGCGGACGGCGCTGGCGGAGGCGTTGGCCTGCTGGACGCGGCAGTACGAGGTGGAGACGCCGGGAATCGTGCGGGCGACGGACGTGCGAATCACGTTGTCCTCCCGGGACGAACTGTTCGCCGACGCCGCCCTCTACGCCCCCGCCGACGGACGGTGTGCGGAAGCCGCCGACCGCGGCGTCGGGAGGCGATTGGAAGGCCCCCCGACGGCGGTGATCTGCATCGCCGAGACCGACCGCGACCGCGACCTGCCGGACCGCGTCGACGCGCTGCGGGAGGGCGGGGTGACGGAGTTCGTCCTCGCCGGGGCTCGCGGCGGGCTGCAATGGTTCCGTCTGGACGACGATCCCCGCCGCCCGGGGCGTGCGGACGGCTACCTGAAGAGCGCCGCGCTGCCGGGCCTATGGCTGCCGGAGGCGGTGTTGGATCCGGACCCGACGAAGGTGGACGTGGTCGCCGCGGTACGAACGGGCTGCGGCACGCTGGACCACGCGCTGTTCGTCAATGCGTTGTGCAGCGGGGCGGGGCGGAAGGCCCGGTGACACGCCTCGGCGGGTACATTGGCGCTTAGCCCCGGCCCCAAAGTGACACCATTGAGAGCGACCCGATGAACGCCCCCGCCGTCCTCGCCCCGCCGGCGCCGCGAGCCGATTCGCCCGTCCCCCCCCTGCGGCACGGCGACCGGCTGCGGTGGGACGAATACATCCGCCGCTACGAGGCGATGCCGGCGGAGTTTCGTGCTGAACTTCTTGATGGAAATGTGGTTGTTCAAATGAGTCCACTCCGCGTTCGCTCGCACGGTGAACCCCACACGCTCATGAACACATGGATTGGCAACTACTGCGCCCGGACGCCGGGCGTGCAGGGAGCGACCGCCCCAACCACACGGCTCTCAGACGTGGATGGCCCGGAGCCGGATTGCATTCTCCGCCTGCTTGAAGAGTGCGGCGGGCAGTCCACCGAGACCGCTGATGACTACATCAGCGGCCCCCCCGAACTGCTCATCGAAATTGGGGCCTCCACCGCCTCCCGCGACCTGAATCAGAAGCGGGACCGCTACGCGGCGGCCGGTGTGCGGGAGTACGCCGTGTTCGCCCCGCTGCGGCGCCGGCTGTACTGGTTCGTGCTGAACGACGACGGCGAATACGACCGCGTCCGCCCCCGCCGCGGCGGGCTGATCCGCAGTCGCACATTCCCGGGGCTGTGGCTGAACGTGCCGGCGCTGCTCGAACTGGACTTCGCCGCCGTGCTGGACACCCTCGCCGAAGGTTTGGCGACCGACGAACACGCCGCGTTCGTCGCAGCGAACCGCCAGAAACTGGATGCCGCGGGCGATCCCGGGTAGACCGGGGAAGACTCCGCATTCGCCGCCGCCCGCCCCCGCCGGCTTCTAGAACCAAGGCCCGCCGTTCGATGTCCGACAACCCGCTCGACACGCAGTTCACCGCCCGTACGAAAGACTACCTCGTCGGCATCGACTCCGACGGCTGCGCGTTCGATACGATGGAACTGAAGCACAAGGAGTGCTTTATCCCGAACATCATCAAGCACTTCGGGTTGCAGGCGTGCAGCAAGTACGGCCGCGAATGTGCGGAGTTCGTGAACCTCTACAGCAAAGAACGCGGCATCAACCGGTTCCCGGCGCTGCTGAGCGTGCTGGATCTGCTGGCGGAGCGCCCTGAGGTCCGGCGCCGCGGCGTCAAGCTGCCGGAACTCAAAGGCCTGCGGGAATGGGTCGCCCGGGAAACCCGCCTCGGCAATCCGACGTTGATCGCCGAACTGGCGTCGAACCCCGACGCCGACCTCAAGCAGTGTCTTGCCTGGAGCGAACAGGTGAACGCGGACATCGACGACATGGTGCACGGCGTCAGCCCGTACCCGATGGTCCGGGAGAGTCTCGAAAAGCTGCACCCGGTCGCGGATATGATCGTGTGCAGCGCCACGCCCAACGACGCCCTCGCCAAGGAGTGGGGCGAGCACGACATCGCCAAGTTCGTGCAGGCGATCTGCGGTCAGGAAGCCGGCGGCAAGAAGGAGACGCTCGGTCAGGCGGCCGCATACGGCTACGACGACGGCAAGACGCTGATGATGGGCGACGCCCCCGGCGACCTCAAAGCCGCCCGCCATGTCGGGGCGCTGTTCTACCCGATCAATCCAGGCCATGAGGAAGCCAGTTGGGAACGCTTCCACGGCGAAGCCTGCGACCGGTTCCTGAACGGCGAATACGCCGGCGAATACGAGACCGAACTGATCGCGGAGTTCCAGTCCTACCTGCCCGAACAGCCCACCTGGCCGCGGGTCGCCGACTGAGCGAACGGCTCGACCGTCAGCGGGCCGCCGGTCGCCCGAGGAGCGTTGCATGAAGTCCGGCCGGGTCGGCGGTATCCTCCGCGGCCACGCCCGTCAATTTTAGCGCCACCCGCCCGCCCCCCCGATGTCCGAACCGCAACACGATATCGCCCTGATCGGCCTCGCCGTTATGGGGCAGAACCTCGTTCTCAACATGGCCAACCACGGCCATTCCGTCGCGGTGTACAATCGAACCACGGCGACCACCGAGGAGTTCATCGCCAGTCTGCCCGGCGAGGGGATCGACAAGGTCCACCAGGGCACGATCGACCGCGTGAAGGGCTACGCCGACCTCGGCGAGTTGTGCGCCAGCCTGAAGTCGCCCCGCAAGGTGATGATCATGGTGAAGGCCGGCCCGGCGGTGGACGCGGTTATCGACGCGATCAAGCCGCACCTCGACAGGGGCGACGTGATCATCGACGGCGGGAACAGCTACTTCGTCGATACCAACCGCCGCTACGACGAGCTGACGAAAGAGGGCTACCTGTTCGTCGGGGCCGGCGTTTCCGGCGGGGAAGAGGGAGCGCTGAAGGGGCCCAGCATCATGCCGGGCGGCTCCAGGGAGGCGTGGCCGTTGGTCAAACCGATCATGCAGGACATCGCCGCCAAGGTCGGTCCGAAGGCCGACGTTCCCTGCTGCGAATGGGTCGGCCCCGCCGGCAGCGGGCACTACGTCAAGATGGTGCACAACGGCATCGAGTACGGCGACATGCAGTTGATCTGCGAGTCATACTTCCTGATGAAGGAGGCGCTGGGCCTGTCCAACGACGAACTCTACGACGTGTTCGCCAGTTGGAACAAAGGGGTTCTCGCCAGCTACCTGATCGAGATCACCCGCGACATCTTCAGCGCCAAAGACCCGGAAACCGGGCAGGCGATGGTCGACCTGATCCTCGACGTCGCCAAGCAGAAGGGCACCGGGAAGTGGATGGCCCAGCACGCACTCGACCTCGGCGTGCCGACGACGCTCATCACCGAAGCCGTCTACGCCCGCTGTCTGGCCGCTCAGAAGGACGAACGGGTGCGGGCCGCGGAGGTGCTGTCGGGGCCGACCGCCACGTTCGACGGCGATCGCGAGGCGTTCATCGCCGCCGTCGGCGACGCGCTCTACGCCTCGAAGCTCGTCAGCTACGCGCAGGGCTACGTGCAGATGCAGGGCGCCGCCGCGGAGTTCGGTTGGGACCTCGCCTACGGCGATATCGCCCTGATGTGGCGGGGCGGGTGCATCATTCGCAGCGTGTTCCTCGACGACATCAAGGACGCCTTCGATAAGCAGCCGCAGCTCGAAAACCTCCTGCTGGATGACTTCTTCAAGGACGCGATCGACAAGTCGCAAGTCGCGTGGCGTGAAGTGGTGCAGACCGGCGTGCGGCTCGGCATCCCGATGCCCGGGTTCACCGCGGCGCTGTCCTACTACGACGGTTACCGCCGAGCCCGTCTGCCGGCCAATCTGTTGCAGGCCCAGCGGGACTATTTCGGCGCCCACACCTACCAGCGCCTCGACAAGCCCCGGGAGGAAACGTTCCACTCAGAATGGCTCGACCTCCGCAAAGACCCCGGCGAGCCGGCCGAGGCGCCTGTTTGAGGCGGCTCGTCAAGCATCCCCCGTCCCCTCGCTCGACGCTCATGACCGGCCGACCGACCGCCCGATCTCATGGAGAGCAACCGTCTGAAGGGGCGGGCGGGTGAACATCGAGTTCCTCGGCACCGGCGGGTATCACCCGGACGCGCACCGGCACACCACCTGCGTGCTGCTGCCGGATCGGGGACTCTGTTTCGACGCGGGTTCCGCGTTCTTCCGGGCGCCGGAACGGCTTGCCGCGCATGGCGTGACGGAACTGGACCTCGTCCTCACGCACGCCCACCTCGACCACATCGTCGGGCTGACGTTCCCGCTGGCTCACATCGAGCGGGGTGCTTTGACGGCCGTCCGCATCCACGGCCGGCGGGCAAAGTTGGATGCGGTCCGCGAGCATCTGTTCGCCAACGATCTGTTTCCGGTGATGCCCCGGGTCTTCAGCTGGCGCCCGCTGCCGGAGACGGAAAGCGGGTCGTTCAGCATCGCCGGCGGCACGCTGCACTTCCGCGAGCAGACCCATCCCGGCGGTAGTTTGGGGCTGCGGTTCGAAGCTGACGGCGCCCGCTTCGCCTTCTGCACGGACACCGCCCCTGATCCAGCCACCGTGGCGTTCGCCGCCGACGCCGACCTATTCGCACACGAGTGCAACTTCCCGGACGGTTGGGAAGCGCTTGCCGAACGCACCGGGCACAGCACGCTCACGCCAGTGCTTGGCCTCGCCCATCAGTCGCGGGCGAAGCGAACGCTACTCGTGCATGTCAGCCCAGATACGGACGATCCCGCAGATCCGGTGGGACTGGGGACAATCGTCAATCCTCCGCCGGGAGCCGCCGTGGCGGCCGACGGGCTGCGGTACACGCTCTGACAACGCGTCCCTGTCACGTGCGGGGCCTACTTTTTGTGGCGGATCTTCGCACGCATCCGACGCTTTTTGCGTCCGATTTTACGACGGCCTTTACCGGATTTCTTGGTGCCCATACGCGCTGAAACTCCTGGGTGGGGCGACCGTGGGGCCGCGGGTGTGACGGGGAAGGCTCGCATTCTATGCTGGCGGACCCGGTGACGTAAACCGGCGCCGTCGGTCGTGACCGCTTCGCAGCAGCGTACCGTTTCTGGATTGTCCGAGGCCGATGTCACCAGATCCATTTGATCTCGCAGCTCGTTTCGCGGCTCCGGCGGCATCGGCGGCGTCGGTCGAACCCGCTCAGAGCGAACATCGCCGGCAGGGTGCAGTCCGACCGGGAGGTGCAAGCCGCTCGACGATGGGAGCCGCACGACTGGAAGCACGGTTCCACGTCGGAGGAGGCGGCCTACGTCTGTAACTCCTGCGGCGAGGAGATCGTCGCCCCCGTCGACTCCTCCGTCGGCGCCGTGCAGGAGTACGTCGAAGACTGCCCGATCTGCTGCCGCCCCAACGTGCTGACGATCACCGTCGGCGCGCGGGGAGCCGTCCGGTGCGAGGCCCGCCCGGAATAGCGGGGGCAAACTGGATCGGGGCGGCGGGGTTCGGTTGTGGGCGTGGGGGGACGCTCCTATGATCCGCGGCCCGCAGGCGACCGAGCGGTCGCCGCTCCGTCGTTCTCTCGTGCGTCTTTCGGCCCGCCCGCGGCAGCCGTCCCGACGCGACGTGGACCAGATTATGGCCGTTCCCAAAAGACGTACTTCCAAGGCCCGCAAGCGGAAGCGGCGGAGCCACATGAGCCGCACCGCGCCGACGATCGCGCCGTGCAGCCAGTGCGGGACCACCCGGCCGACGCACGTCGTCTGCCCGAACTGCGGGTTCTACATGGGCCGCACCCTCGTCGAGGCCGACGACGAGTAGGGTTCTTGCGGGTCCCCGCCGGACGGGCCGCGGCTCGCTCGGTTTGTCCGTCTGCGCCCTGTTCGTCTGCACCAGCGTGCCGCTCCGTTGCCGAAGACCAGTGTGACCGATTCTTCCTCCGCCGCCGGCCCCGCCCTCCACGACCCCGCGGTCGCCCCGGCGGGCGCCCCGACCCGCGTCGCCCTCGACGCGATGGGCGGCGACGATGCGCCCGGTCCCAACCTGGAGGGGGCTCGGCTGGCGTTGGCTGCCGATCCGAACCTGCACGTCGTGCTGGTCGGCGACGAGGCGGTCGTTCGTCCGGCGGTGGAGGAAGGCGACTTCGGCGGACGCCTCACCTGTGAAGCGTCGCACGGCGTGGTCGGCATGGAGGAGAAACCGATGGCCGCCCTGCGGGCGAAGCCGCGTTGCTCGATCACCGTCTGCTGGAAGCTGATGGCGGATCGGCGGGTGGACGCCGTCGTCTCCGCCGGCAACACGGGGGCGGTGATCGCCGCCGGCCTGTGTACCAGATTGTTCCTGAAAGGCGTGCGGCGCCCGGGCATCGCGGTCACCCTGCCGACGCTCAAGGGGCGGTCCATCCTGGTGGACGTGGGGGCCAACCCGCTCGCCAAGCCGGAGCATCTTCTGCAATACGCAGTGATGGGCTCCGTCCTCGCCAAGGAAGTGCTCGGCGTGGAGAACCCCCGTATCGGCCTGATGAACATCGGGTCCGAGGACGGCAAGGGGAACGACCTCTACCGCGAAACGCACGATCTGCTGCGGTCCGGGGCCGCCACCGCCGGGCACTACATCGGCAACGTCGAAGGCCGCGGGCTGTACCGCGGCGAGGCGGACGTGCTGGTCTGCGAGGGGTTCGTCGGGAACGTCACGCTGAAGGTCTCCGAGGGGATTGCGGAGTTCCTGATGACCGCCGCCGCGCAACAGGTGCTCGGCGATCTCAAGAACAACGCCGCGGCCCTCGGAGAGGCCGCCCCGGCGGCGATGGCGTCCGCTCAAGCGAGTTTTGAGGCGCTCGGGGCTCGTTTTCGGTATAGCAAGGTCGGCGGGGCGCCGCTGCTGGGGATCGACGGGACCTGCATCATCTCGCATGGTTCCAGCGACGCGACGGCCATCCAGAATGCGCTCGCCGCCGTCGAACTGTTCCGTCACGCCAACCTGAACGAGCGGATGGCCGAGGCGCTCGCCGCCATGAAGCTTGTCGCCGCCAGCTAGTCGTTCCCCTTTGCAAACGCCCCCGCTTCGATGACGACCGCACTGCTCTTCCCGGGGCAGGGAGCCCAAGCCGTCGGCATGGGCGCCGCCCTGCGGGCGGAGTATCCCGCTGCCCAGGATCTTTATGATCGCGCCGCGGAGGTTCTCGGCTACGACCTCGCGTCTCTTTGCGAATGGGGCCCGGCGGAGAAACTCAATGCGACGGACGTGTCACAGCCGGCGCTGTACGTGTCCGGGCTCGCCGCCGTGGAGAAGTTGAAGGCGGAGCATCCGGAGGCGTTGGGGGACGTCGCGTTTGTCGCGGGCCTCAGTCTTGGCGAGTACGCGGCGCTGGCGTTCGCCGGGGCGTTCTCCTTCGAGGACGGGCTGAGGGTCGTGCAGGCTCGCGGCCGGGCGATGCAGGCCGCGGCGGAGGCGACCTCCTCCGGCATGGTCTCCGCCCTGCTGTTGGATCGGGACGCGGTGCAGGCCGTGCGGGACGAGGCCGCCGGCGGCGACGTGCTCGAACTGGCGAACTTTCTCTGCCCGGGCAATACCGTGCTGTCCGGCGAGGCCGCCGCGGTCGCCCGGGCCGTCGACGCGATCGAGGCCGCCGGCGGGCGTCCGATTCCGCTGGCCGTCGCGGGAGCCTTCCACACGTCGCTGATGAAGCCGGCGGACGAACGGCTCGCGGAGGCGCTGGCAGCCGTCGAGATGAAGGCCCCGCGGGTGCCGGTGATTTCCAACGTGGACGCCTCCCCGCACACCGATCCGGCGGAGATTCGTGATCTGCTAGTGCGGCAGGTGCTCGCTCCTGTGCGGTGGGAAGATTCGATCCGGGCGATGACGGCCGCGGGCGTGGACCAATTTTACGAGGTCGGCACCGGCCGCGTGTTGACCGGGCTGCTCAAGCGGATCGACCGCAAAACTCCCTGCACGGCGGTGGGCGGCTGACCGCTTCAAACCCCCGCCGCCGCCCCCGGGAGACGGGACGGCGGGCGGTTCCGACGTGGGGGCGTTGCGGTAGACACCCTTTCGCGGCACGATTAGAACCTGTTCGGTCGGCATCGACTGGGGCGGGCTCCAAAGGACTCTCCCCGGCGCGATCGCCGACTTCCACCCGCCGGCGGCCGTGACTGGTTCCGGTTCCCGACGTACATCACTGCCGCCCTCGCGCGGCGACCCGAGGATCACCCGTGGCTGCCGAAGCGACCGAAGAAAAAGTCATCCAGATCGTCTCCGACCAGCTCGGTGTGCCGGTCGAGGAGGTTTCCCGTGAGAGCAAGTTTGTCGACGATTTGAAAGCCGACAGCTTGGACCTCGTGGAACTGGGGATGGAGTTCGAAGATACCTTTGATATCACCATCCCGGACGAGGACTACGAGAAGATTCAGACCGTCGGCGACGCCGTCGACTACATCGAGCAGCGCCAGGCCGAGGGCTAATCCGCCCCGCCGCCGCCCGGGGAAAGGCCCACGCCCGTCCCCGGGGCGCCCGTCCCCCCAAGTTTCCGATCCCCCGGGTTTCCCCGTCGTCCCGTCCGCCGGCCGCGAAGGCCGCCCGGACGCCCTGTCGTGGCCGTCAGACCCTGCCGTGAGTGAGATCTCTTCCGTGAGTAGCGACCGGGTCACCCGCTCAACCGAACTCCGCCGCGTCGCCGTGACCGGCGGCTCGGTGGTCTCCACGCTGGGGCATTCCCGGCGTGAGTTTTGGGATCGTTGCTCCCAGGGCGAGAGCGGCGTCTCCCGCATCGGCCGGTTCGTGCCGGACGAATTCAAGGTGCACTTCGCCGGGGAGGTGAAGGACTTCGACGCCGCCGCGATGGTGGACGTGCCGGACAAAGAACTGCGGCGGATGGATCGGTTCGTCCAGTTCGCCGTGGTCGCCGCCGACCGGGCGTTGAAGGAAGCCGGGATCGACCCGCAGGTCGGCGACGCGACCCGTCGCGGCGTGCTGGTCGGCAGCGGCATCGGGGGTTTGCACGAGATCGAGGAGCAGCACCGCACCCTGTTCGAACGCGGCCCCCGCCGGGTTAGCCCGTTCATGATTCCCAAGCTGATGGTGAACGCCGCCAGCGGGAACATCTCCTACCTGTTCAACCTCAAAGGGCCGAACAGCGCCGTCGCCACGGCCTGCGCCAGCGCCACCAACGCCATCGGCGACGCCTTCCGGCTGATTCAGCACGGGCAGGCGGACGTGATGGTCACCGGCGGCAGCGAGGCGGGCATCACGCCGATGGGCGTGTCCGGCTTCGCCCGGATGAACGCGCTGTCGAACCGCAACGACGCCCCGGCGCTCGCCTCCCGTCCGTTCGACCGAGACCGGGACGGCTTCGTGCTGGGCGAGGGCGCCGGCATCCTGGTGCTCGAAGACTGGGATCACGCGAAAAGTCGTGGCGCTGAAATCTTGGGCGAAGTGCTCGGCTACGGCATGAGCAGCGACGCCTATCACATGACCGCCCCCGACCCCGAAGGCCGCGGCGCCGGGCGGGCGATGGGCTTCGCCATCAAGGACGCGGGGCTGAACGTCGAGGACATCCAGTACGTCAACGCCCACGGCACGAGCACCCCGCTGGGCGACAAGGCGGAGACCGCGGCGATCCGCGCCGTCTTCGGCGACCATGCGAAGTCGCTGGCGGTCAGCAGCACCAAATCTCAGATCGGGCACCTGCTGGGCGCCAGCGGGGGGGTGGAGACGGTCGCCTGCCTGATGGCCCTGATCGAACAGGCCGCCCCGCCGACGATCAACCTGGACGAGCCGGGCGAGGGCTGCGACCTCGACTACGTCCCCCACGAAGCCCGGCCGATGCCGATCAAGGCGGTCCTGAACAACTCCTTCGGCTTCGGCGGCCACAACGCCTGCCTCGTGCTGGGCAAAGCGTGACCGGCCCCGGGCGATGCGGCGGCGGGCGTGTCGATCACGTCCGGTTCGCCGTCTGGGGAGCTGTTTCAGGACCGTGGATCGCGCTCCTCTGTTTCGTCACGAACCTCTGGCCGCCGCGGCAGCTCGGTTGGATTGCTCAAGTCTGGTCTTGGTCCGCGGTCGGCGTGCTGCTGATCCCGGGCGGAGCGTTCGCCGGGCTCCTTTGGGCCATAGTTCGCGGCTGGTGGGGCGGGAGCGTCGAGCCGGCACGGGCGGCACGGGCGGAGCATCATGTTGCCGCCCGCATCCTGACCGCCGCCCGCTCTCACACGCCTGATGTTGACCCCCCGCCGCCCCCCGCCGATGCTTCGCCCCCGGCCGGCGTCGACTAAAACAGATGAATGAGTCCTGACGAATGAGCACCGACCCGTCCCGCCGCCGCGTCGTCATCACCGGGATCGGGGTGGTGAGTCCGTTGGGTATCGGCGTCGACGCCTTCCTCACGGAGTTGAAGGCCAAGCGGAGCGGCGTGGACGTCGTCACGGACGTGATGAGCGTCTCCGCGGCTCCCGGGAACGTCGGCGGGGAGGTGCCCGGTTTCGACGACGGCGTCACCAAGGAGGCGATGCCCAAAAAGCAGCGGAAGTTCATCAAGGTGATGTGCCGGGAGATCGAACTGGGCGTCGTCTCGGCGCTGCACGCCGTCAAACACAGCGGATTGGATCTGGACGCGACCGATCGCAGTCGGATGGGCGTGGACTTCGGCGCGAACCTGATGTTCAGCCCCCCCGAAGTGCTGGCCGACGCGGCGCTCGCCTGCGCCGACCTGCCCGAGCCGGGCTCCGTGGAGCCGCGGCAATTCGAGTTTCAGCGGTGGGGGCAGCAGGGAATGAAGCTGATGGAGCCGCTCTGGCTCCTCAAATATCTGCCGAATATGCCGGCCTGCCACATCGGCATCGCGCTGGACGCCCGCGGGCCGAGCAACTCGCTGACGATGGGCGGGGCGAGCGGGAACGCGGTGCTGTCCGAAGCGGCCCGCATCATCGAACGCGGCCGGGCCGACGTGATGGTCGCGGGGACCACGGGCACCCATCTGCATCCGGTCCGCACGACGAACGCTGGATTGTTCGGCGAACTCGCCGCGGGCGACGGGCCGCCCGGCTCCTGGTGCAAACCGTATGACGCGCACCGCCTCGGCGAAGTCGTCGGGGAAGGGGCCTGCACGCTCGTGTTGGAAGAACGCGGTCATGCGGAGGCCCGCGGGGCGACGATCTTCGGCGAGATGCTGGGGTTCGGCTCGACCTGCGTGTCGGAGCTGGATGCGACCGGGCGGCTGGGGGAGTCGCTGAAGGTCGCCGGCCAGGCGGCGTTGCGGGACGCGGAGCTGACGCCAAGCGATCTCGGGCACGTCAACGGCCACGGCGTCGGCACCCGCGGCGCCGATGCCTCCGAGTGCCGCGGGCTCGCCGAACTCTTGGAGGGGGCGGACGTGCCGGTGACGGGTCTGAAGGGGTTCACCGGCAACGCCGGCTCCGGCAGCGGCGTGATCGAACTCGCGGCCAGCTTGCTGATGCTCCGCGAAGGACTGATTCCGGTTTGCCTGAACCACGAGACGGCCGGCGAAGACGCCGCGGGCCTGCGGTTCGTCGTCGGCGATCACGCCCCCGACGGCGGCAACAAGACGTTCCTGACCGTGAACGGCACCCGCGGCGGACAGGCCAGCGCCGCGATCGTGCGGGCGGAGTAGCCAGTCCGCGGCCCGCTCGCGTTCGCCGCGGGGTCAGTCCGCGGCGGGATCGGCCGCTGCCTGATACGCGGCGGGGTCGGCGAGGGCGGAGAACAGTTCCGCCTTCATCCGCGCCACGTCGGTCGCCTCCTGCGGCACGGTGATGCCCGCGGCGTCGCCATAGACCACGGCGTTCGTCAGGCAGCCGCCGGCGTGGAGGTGGTAGATCCACGCCCCGTCGCCCCACTGATTCGCGGGGCCGAGGCCGTCGTCGGCGTACTTGCGGAGACGATCGCACAGCGGGTTCGCCGGCAGGTCGGCGAAGGGGGCGGCGTCCCACCCGCTCCACTCGCCCCAGAAGTAGCCCCGGGCCCAGTTGGCGAACGGGAGCTTTCGCTCGCAGATCGTCCACGCCCAATCGTTCTTCCCGTTGTAAACGCCGCCGTCGACCTGGAACACGACCAGCCGATCGGCGATGGACGGGTCGGACAGGTACGCCGTCGCCACCGTCGTGCAGGGGCCGCCGCAGAAGATCACCAGCGGCCGCTCCGGGGTCGCCCGCCGGGCCTCCGCGACCATCAGATCGCTGCCGGGGGTGCGGGTGAAGGCCGTGTCCTCGATCCGCCCGCTCGCCGGCCGCTCCAGGGCCGCGGCGGCGCCGCGGATCGGCGCCGGGATCCCCTTCAGCCCGCTCGCCCCCGCGGCGGCGAATAGCTCCTTCGCCTCCGCCTCGCACTGCGCCATGGAGAACTTGTAGCCGGTCCGCCACTCCCACATGTCGCGGGTGACGACGTTGCCGCGAAGGTTCGCCCCGCCGGCGGACGCCTTCGCCCACAGGTAGGCGGCGTCCGGCACGTCGGTCCACCAGTCGTTGTCGTAGATCACCGGGTTCGCCGCCGAGACCCGCGCCACCTGGACGCCGCGGTCGGTGACGGCGAACTTCGGCGGGACGGCCCACGCCGCGGCTGGCAGGTGGAGCGCCCCGAGGACGGCGGCGATGGCGATTCGAGTCACGACGGGCTCACGGCGGGACGGCAGAGGGGAGGGATCGCGGGGCGCCTCACGCTGTTTCCAGCCCCGTCAGCGTGCCCGTGCCGCTGGCGAAGCGGTCGGTTTCCACGCCGACGTGTTGGAGCAGGCTGACGAACAGATTCGCCAGCGGGGCGTTCTTGTCGTGGTCGAACGTCAGGGCGCCGCCGTGCCGGAACCCGCCGCCGGCGAGGATCACCGGGAGGTTCGTGTTGTCGTGCCGGTTGGCGTCGCCCAGGTGCGAACCGAACAGCGTGGCGGTGGAATCCAACAGGGTTCCCCCGGCCTCTTCGACGCCCCCCAGTTCGTCCAGCAGGGCGGCGAACTCCTTCAGCTGGGCCTCCTCGATCAGCCGCAGTTCCGCCAGCGCCTCCGGCCGGTTGCCGTGGTGGGTGAGCGGATGGTGGCCGCTGGTCACGCCGTCGATATGCGGGCGATCGTAACTGTCGATCGCCAGCGTGATCAGTCGCGTGCTGTCGGTTTGCAGCGCCAGGCGGGTCATCCGGTGCATCAGCCGGGTCTTCTCCAGCAGGGCGGCGTTGTCGCGGACGTCCTCCGGCTCCGTCTCCTCGACGACCGGCTTGGGGGTGTGCTCCCACCGCTCCGCCGCCACGAGCCGCCCCTCCAGATCGCGGACGCTGGTGAAGTATTCGTCCAGGCGGTTCCGGTCCGCGGGGCCGACGGTCTTCGACAGCGCCCGGGAACGGTCGGCGACGGCGTCCAGCACGCTGCGGCCCGCCCGCAACCGACGCACCTCCGCGGCGACCTCCGCCGCGTTGCCCTGGGTGAACAACTGCCGATAGACCCGCGACGGCCGGTCCTCCGAGGGGATCATCACCCCGGACCCGGTCCAGGACATCTTGCCTTTGCCGGTGTGTCCGCCGACTTGAAGCACCAGCGACGGCACGCGGGTCAGATGCCCGATGCGCTCCGCGGCGTACTGATCGACGGAGATCGTGTTGCGAAACCCCCCGGCGCCCGGGTGCGGGGCGGCGGTGAGGAACGACACGTCCGCGTGGTGGCCGCCGTCGACCTCCGGGTGCGACAGCCCCGTCATCGCCGTGAACCGACCGCGGTGCCGGTCCAACAGCCCCAGATACGGCGAATCCCCCTTCGCCGGATCAAAGTACCGCGGCAGCAGGCCCATGCTGGTGTTGATCGCCAGCGCCCGCTTGGGGGCTTCGGCGTCGCGACGGTTCGCCGCCGTCAGCCGGCGGGGGACCATCGCGTCGAGCAACGGCAACGAGAGCGCCGCCCCGCCGGCTCGCAGCACGGTACGACGGGACAGCGGACGGGTGCGGGCGATGCGGGGGGCGAACACGCGAGGGCGTGGGGCGGGGAGGAGGGGGAGGGACGGCCGCCGCGACGGATCAGGGACGGAACACGTCGGAGCGGACGATCGCCAGGATCAGGGAGCGGAACCCCCAGTCGTCGTCGGCGGTCTCGTCAAGAATTGCCTCGACGGCGTCGCGATCGGTGAAGGTGGGGTCTTCCGCGAGGGCGAACAGCAGCAGACGGCGGGCGAGGTTGCGGGCGATCTGCCGTTCGTTCGTCAGCAACAGGGCCCGGTACTCGTCGACGCCGTCAAAGGTGCGGCCGTCGAGCACCACGCCGGTCGCGTCGACCGGAGGGCCCTGCTTGAAGCTGCGGCGGTCGTCGTAGATGCGGTAGCGGTCCCGCAGCCCGCCGATCGCGTCAAACTGTTCCAGCGCGAACCCCGGCGGGTCCAGCTTCGCGTGGCAGGTCGCACAGGCCGGGTCGGCCCGGTGCTTTTCGAGCAGTTCCCGCATCGTGGTGGCGCCGCGGGTGTCCGGTTCGACGGCGGGCACGTTCGGCGGCGGGGGCGGGGCGGGGGTGCCCAGCAACCGGTCCAGCACCCACGCCCCCCGCACGACCGGCGAGGTCGTGGTGCCGTTCGCCGTCACCTTCAACACCGCGGCCTGCCCGAGCAGCCCCCCCCGGACCGATCCCGGTCCGCTGTCCGGCAGCGACACGGACCGAAGTTCCACCCCCGTCACGTCCGGCACGCCGTACAGCGCCGCCAGCGGGCCGTTCAGCAGGGCGAAGTCGCTGTCGATCAGCGTCCGGGCCGGCAGGTCGCGGTCCCGCATCGTCGCAGGAACGCCAACGTTTCCTCCCGCATACTCTCTTCGAGCAGCTGATCGAACTCCGGGTAGAGCCGCCCGTCCGGCAGGGTATCCATGAGGGCCCGCAGCCCGAGCCACTGCCCGGCCAGGTCCTCCACGAGGCGATCGTTCCGCGGGTCCGCAAGCAGCCGGTCCGCCTGTTCCGCGAGGGTCGCCGGGTCGTTCAGCCGGCCGGCGAAGGCGAGGTCCCGCAGTTCGTCGTCCGGCAGGCTGCGGAGCAGGAACAGGGCGAGGCGCTCGGCGAGCGCGTAGTCCGCCGGCTCGCCCGGCCGCCGCCCGATCAGCAGGAAGTCCGGCGAGCACAGCGCCGCGGCGTACCCGGTGAACATCGCCTCCTCGAACGTCGAGCCCTCCGCCAACCGCCCGCGGACCAGCGTGAGGTAACGCTCCGTCTCCCCCGCGGGGATCGGCCGGCGGAAGGCGATCGGCAGGAACCGGGCGAGCAGCCGGCGGGCGTCGGCCTCGGGATTGTCGGAGACCACCGTCAGCCGCAGGTCCTTCGGCGGGGCCTTCAGCCGGGGGTACTTCTTCCCGCCGGACGCCGCGTGGAACTCCACGACCGGCGGCGGGATCATGCCGTCCTGGTCATTCCAGGGCCGCATCGGCAGGTCGTCGAACAGCACGCGGTAACCGGGGGCGGGCCACCGGGCCGGGGAGCCGTCCGGGGCCAGCGGGCCCTCGATTTCGAACCGGTCCAGCACGACCGCCGGGCCGGTGTAGGAACCCCGCTTCCACCCCGGGTTCTGATCGTCCATCGTGGGGACGAACAGCCGGAACTCTTCGCCGGGGGCGATGAACGCCGTCGTTTCCAACTCCTGCCAGTCGGCGGAGAGGTCGAATGCGGCAAGGCGGCGGGTGTCCGCGTAGAAACTCAGCACCTGGCGCTCGGTGGGGGCGGTCAGGGTCTCGCCCGGCGGTTGGCGTTCGTACGCTTCCTTCTCCCGACGCAGGCCGGCCTTCCGCTCGGCGGCGTTTTTCGTCACCGCCAGATTCACCCGGCCGGTGGTCGTGAAGGTCGCCGCCTTCGCCCGCACGCGGATGCGGTAATGGGCCGCATAGGGCGTCTGCCAGTCGTACATCCGCCACGGCGTCTGGGCCGTGTTGGGTTGGCGGAGGATCACGGCCAGCGCCTCGTCGCCCTCGCCGACGGTCACCCGATCCTTGGTGCTCTTATAGCGGCCGTCCTGGATGAAACGTTTCCGCACGACGAACGGCTGGGGCTCCGGCCCGATCGCCGCGGCGGTCCGCAGGGCGTCGTCCACCACGTCCAACAACCGCGACATCTGCACCGGGGAACTCCGCAGCGCCGACCCGATGTGATCGAAGCCGTGCGCCTCCGCCTCGGCGGGCAACCCCTCGGCGGCCTCCAGGTGCGACGTGCGGAGCAGGTCCCGCAGGGCGAACCCGTATTCGGTCCGGTTGAGCCGCCGCAGGGTCGCGGGGGCGTCCTTCGCCTCCGCCGCTTTCACCGCCGCGGCCAGCGCCGCCAGCCCCGCGGTGCGTTCCCCATCAGACAGATCCGCCGCCTCCGGCGGCGGCATCTCCCCCGCGGCGAGCCGATCGTGCACCGTCACCCAGGACCGCCGAACCGTCGGATCAGACAGGTCCTCCGACAGCGCTTCCAGATTGAGGTCGCCCTCCTGCATCCATTCCCCGTGGCAGTCGGTGCAATGCGTCGTCACGAACGCCCGCAGCGGGCTGCCGCCGTCCGCCGTCGTCCCGTCCGCGATCGCGGCGGGCGCCGCGGCGGCGCAACAGAGCAGGGCGGAGGCGAAGCGAGAGATCGGCATGTTGCGGGCGGTCGGGGGCGTCGGTCGGGGGAACCGTCGGCGGGGCTGTCAATTGTATCCTTGGATGCGAGGCGACGCATCGTTTGAAGGCGTCCGCCGACCGAAGAATTGGACGCTCCGCGGCGGATGATCGGCGGTCGCATCATACGCCCGCGAACGGCCCGCCCCCGAACGGTTCGGCTCCGGACTGTTGCCGGGCGGACCGTTCGCCTGCATCCTGAAGCTCGCGGGGAACCCCCGCGCGCGGACAATCGGCCCGCCGACCTCTCGGCGAACCCACCGTCCGCGGCCCTCCGTTTCCCGTCGCCCCGCCCGCCCGCCGCCCATGTCCGCCTCCGTCACCTTCAAAGGCGACCCCGTCACGCTGTCCGGCCCCGAGCTGAAAGTGGGGGATCAAGCCCCGGACTTCACGCTCCAAGGGACTGACATGAGCGACGTGACCCTCGCCACGGACGCCGGCGCCGCCCGGGTCGTCGCGGTGGTGCCCAGCCTCGACACCAGCGTGTGCAGTTTGGAAACGAAGACCTTCAATGACGCCGCGAAGAGCGACGCGAGCCTCAACATCTACTCCGTGAGTTGCGATCTCCCGTTCGCGATGAAGCGGTGGTGCGCTCGCCGAAGGCGTGGAGAACGTCAAGGCATTGTCCGACCACCGCACCGCCGCCTTCGGCGAAGCGTACGGCGTAAAGATCAGCGGCGGCCCGCTGGACCGCGTGCTCTGCCGGGCGGTGTTCGTGATCGGGCCGGACGACAGGCTGACGCACGTCGAATACTGCTCCGAAATCGCGGAGCAGCCGGATTACGACGCCGCCCTCGCCGCAGCGAAGGCGTGAACGCCCGTTGGCGAGCGCGGGGGCGTCAGCCCCCGCGCTCGCCCCCCGTGCAGCAGGTCACACCGTGGTGCGACGCACACCGCCGACGGGGAACAGCCGGAACCGCGGGCCGGCTCCGACGAACCCACCCGCGATCGCCGCGAGCATCGACAGCAGCGTCCCGCCGAACGCCCACCAGGAGGCGGTGGCGGCGGCGTCACGAGCCTTGTCAGCGGCTTCGCCGGCCTGCGTCGCGACCTCGTTCGCCTTCTGCTCCGCCGCTTCGCGGGCCTGCTGCCGGGCGGCGGGGTCCTGCGCCTCGGCGGCGAACTCGTCGGCGGACTGCTTCATCTGGTCGATCTGCGCCTGATCCACGCCGGCGTCGCGGGCGAATTGCTCCACATCGGCCACTGAGAGACCCCGCAGGGCGTCGCCGGAGAGCGCGTCGATCGGAACGGCGTCCGCCACGGCCCCGACGGCGGCCCCGCCCGCGGTCGCCACGCTCACCATTGCCCCGAAGCCGGCCCGCACCCCGCTGGCCATCAGCCACAGCAGCATCGCGAACACCACCGCCCAGACCAACGCCCCGTAAACCGCAGCCTCCGCCTTATTCTCCCCGACCGTGAAGTGACTCGCGGCGTACCCGCCGGCGAACAGGCACAGCGCCGTCACGACCACCGCCCAGATCGCCGCCCCGGTGCCCAGGGCGCCGGCGCTCGCGTCGTCGCTGACCGCCAGCCCGATCGCCGCCCCCAGCAGGGTGAGCAGGAAGTACAGGGCTAACGCCAGCACCGCCCCGGCGAGGATCGCCCCCCAACTAATCCGGCTGCTGACGGGAAGCAGGTCCTCCGCATCCACGTCCCGCACGCCGCCGTCCGCCGTCACGTCAACCGCCATCGTACCGCTCCTGGTCTGGTGAATCTTGCCGATGTCCGCCGGCGGTCGGCGGCGAACTCGTCGCTCCGACCCCGGCACGACGTCCAGATTGACGCGGCTAGCGTTCCCCCGCCGCCGCAAAACCCCCGCCCGCTCCCGGGGGCGGACACCGCCCCCGCTCGCGGCGCGGTCCTCACCCCTCAGAACAGCGACCCGCCGTCTGTGCTGCGGTCCATGCCCAGATGGTCCCAAGCCTTCGGCGTGACGATTCGGCCGCGGCTGGTGCGTTGCATCAGGCCGCAGCGGAGCAGATACGGTTCGACCTCGTCCTCCAGCGTATCCGTCGGCACGCTGAGCGCGTGTGACAGCGTGGAGAGCCCCACCGGACCGCCGACGAACGCTTCGATAATCGTTCGCAGGTAACGCCGGTCCTGGTCTTCCAAGCCGAGGGCGTCGACCTCCCGCATCTCCAACGCCCGGGCGGCGAGGGTGGGCGTGAGGACGCCGCGTTCGGAATGCACCTGGGCGAAGTCGCGGCACCAACGCAGCAGGTTGTTGGCCTTCCGAGGCGTGCCCCGCGAGCGCCGGGCGAGCTGCTCCGGGGCGTCGCCCTCGGTCGCGATGCCGAGTTTGATCGCGTTGCGGCGGACGATCTCGGCCAAGTCGTCGACTTCGTAATATTCGACCCGCTCGTGGTTCACGAACCGGTCCCGCAGAGGCGCCGTCAGCATCCCGCTGCGTGTCGTAGCCCCGATGACGGTGAACGGTTCGATATTGAGGCTGACCGTGCGGGCGCCGGTGCCCTCGCCCATCACGATGTCGACGCGGAAGTCTTCCATCGCCGGGTACAGATACTCCTCCACGGCCGGCGGGAGGCGGTGGATTTCGTCGATGAACAGAACGGAGCCGCGCGAGGCGCAGGTGAGGTACGCCACCAAATCGTGCGGCGCCCGCAGCGCCGGGCCGCTGGTGTACTGGATGTCGCCGTTCCCCCCGTCGGTGGCGAGTTCTCGCGGCACCACGGTGGCGAGCGTCGTCTTGCCCAGCCCCGGCGGACCGTCCAGCAACAGATGGCCGAGCGGTTCGCCCCGACGGCGGGCGGCGTCCAGCGTGATGCCGAGCCGCTCCACGACCTTCCGCTGCCCGACCACCTCGGCGAGTCGCTTGGGCCGCAGGCTGTTCTCGAACTCCGCGTCCGGCGTGCCGGCGGGGGGCGTGTCGTCCGGTTCGCCGCGGGGCCGCCGTGGTTTAACCTCGGGAGAATGAATGGCCGGGCGGTCCGGCGGCTCGCCGTCGTCGCTGCGGTAGGTGGGTTGGCGGGCCATCCGGGCCGGGGTCGCCTGCTTGGGGGGTGACGTCGTTTTACGGAATCCGGCTTTGGAAGACCGGGTCGTGCTCATCGCCGCGCGGGCCGCGGCGACGGGGCGGGCGGTGCGGCGACTGCGAATCATCGACGGAGCGATCGGCGGCGGAGATCATCGGCGGGCGGCGGCGGGGCGTCCAGCGGGACGGCGAGCCGTCGCGATTATTAGTGGACGCAACGCCACTGTCAATCCGTCCGCGCTTTGGCGTGCGCATCGGCCGCCGGGAGGTGACGCCGGGCGATCAGAGCATTCCCTCCGGATCCAGTTCGCGGGGGCCGTGGGCGTCGAGTTCGGCCCGGTCGTAGCGATCGTAGGTGTGGGCGAGCATCAGCCCGACGAACGGCCCGACGAACAGCAGCCCGATCCCGCAGGCCATCCCCCCCGCCAACAGCAGCCCGTACGCGGTCGCCCCGATCGCCAGATGCCCGCCCCAGGAACCGGACGGCAGCGTCAGGGCGCCCCAGATCGGTTTGACGTGGCCCAGATCCGGCCGGTCCAGGCAGAGGAACGGCACCGGCCAGAACAGCATGAACGCCCCGCCGAACACCGCCGTCGGCACAAGATACAGCGACAACATGAGGACCACGTTCCCGCCGTTCATCGGCCCGCCGCCCGGTCCGTTGAACCCGAACAGCAGCATCGCCCCGCCGAAGAACGGCAGAGCGGCCAGCACATAGCTGAAGAAGCAAAGGATGATCCCGCACAACGCCATCCGCCAGATCCCCGGGGAGCGGAACAGCGTGCCAAGATCCGGCCGATCGCGGACCGCCTCCAGGTGCAATCCAGCCAAACCGAGGGTCATCCAGCAGTTCGCCGCGATGATCGCCGCCGCGACCGTCACTCCGCCGACGACGGCCATGACGATCATCAGCGCCGCCACCTCTTCACCCCCCCCGCCGGCCCCGCCCAAGATCGCGGCTCCTCCGAAAAACATCGCGAGCATGCCGCTGTAGAGGGCGAACGTCAGTGCCGTGGAGACCAACCAGGCCAACAGCAGGCTTGCCAACAGGATGCCGAAGTGCTCCTTCCAACTTTCAAAGGACGCGGCCGTCACGCTGCCGAGCGTAACCGCGGTCGATCCGCTCCGCCGCAGACCCGAAGGGTCGTCGCCCATGCCGCCCAGGAACTCCCCGCAGGCGGGGCAGGCCGCGGCGCGTTCCCCCACGTCTGCCCCGCAGACCGGGCAGGCGAGTTCGTGCGGGCCGCGGAAAGTCCCCAGCAGATCGTCGTCCGCCTCCCGGTCGGTGGAGAACCAGTGTAGCGGCACCCGCACGGAGTCGCCGCACTGCGGACAGGTCGTTTCCGCCCCGGCTTTGGACGCCGGCGCCCGCAGCCGCTTCCCGCAGGTCTCGCACTGGAACGCGATGCGGGCGTCGGCCAAGGATCAGGAGCCCGTGCGAAGCGACGGAAAGGAGAAGCGACCGCCGGACGATCCGCAAACCGCCCGCCGTCCACAACCCCGCGGGGCTACGCCGGCAGGGCCGGCTCCCCCGGTACGTAGCACGCGGGATCCGCCGCGGCGTTCATCCGTGACAGCCGGTCATGGGCGTGAGCCAAGAGGAGGAACGCGAGCGGGGTCGTGAACGGCCAAACGGCCACGCCGACTCCGAACGTCCCCCAGACCAGCGGCGAGTCCGCCGCGAACATCGCCCCCGCCCACAGTAGACCCAGCGGCCAAACGAGGATCGCGTACGCCAGCAACCCTGCCGCCGCACACGGCCCCCGCACGCCCTCCGCCGCCCGCCACGCCGCCGGTAATGGGGGCCAGCCCGCCAAGTCGCTCCGGTCTTTAATCAGAATGGCGACCGGCCAGAACGCGGCGAAGAATGCGGCGGGAATCGTCAGCGACGCCAGACCGGTTAGAATCATCGCCGCCTCTTGGCCTTCGCCCCGCCACACGGCAAAGGCGATCGGCAACGGGATTGCAGTCGCCGCAATCACCGTCAGCGGTAGGCAGCAGATCGCCAGTCGTCCGCCCCAATCCGTGAACAGCGGACGACTCTTTGAAGCTGGGGCTCTCACCCGCCGGATCGCGTTCTCCGCCAAGCCGGCCGAGAGACGAAATCCGATCAGGGAGTTCGCGACCGTCCAGAGCACGAAGCAGGCCAACCCAGCCCAAACGGACGACCGACCGCGAACGACGGCCATGCCGCAAACCATGCCGCCCGTCACTGCGACCGCCCAACCGACCGTGACGATCAGCGCGAAGAACGCCTGCCAAATGGTGTCCCATCGCCGATCCCGGCGACTGGCCCACGCGGCCGCAATCAGCGCCCCCAGCGTCAGATCCGTCGGCCCGTCTGGTGACGGCAACGGCCATGGCACAGGGGAGGGCGGCGCGAGCGGTTCGCCGCCGGTCACTCGACCTCGTAGCCGTCGGGCAGGTTGAAGTTCGCGCTCACGCTCTGCACGTCGTCGTGGTCCTCCAACTCCTCCATCAACCGCAGCATCGGGCCGGCGGTGTCGCCGTCGAGGTCCACGTAGTTCTGCGGCACGCGGGTCACCTCCGCGTTCTCCGGCTCGATCCCCGCCTCGGACAGGGCGGCGGCGACGGCGTCGAAATCCGTCGGCGGGCACAGCACCTCGAACACCGCGTCCCCGTCGCTGCCCTCCCGCTTCACATCCTCGGCGCCGGCTTCCAGCACGATTTCGAACAGCGTTTCCTCGTCCGTCGCCGAGGCGGGGATGGTGAACACCCCTTTCTGCTCGAACAGGAACGCGACGCACCCGGTCGTGCCCAGGTTCCCGCCGAAGCGGTCGAACGCTTTGCGGATCTCGCCGGCGGTGCGGTTGCGGTTGTCGGTGAGGATCTCGCACAGCACCGCGGCGCCGCCGGGGCCGTAGCCCTCGTAGATCACCTCGTCGAAGCTTTCGCCGCTGTCCAGGTCGCCGGAGCCTTTTTTGACGGCCCGCTCGATGTTGTCCTTGGGCATCGACACGGCCTTCGCCTTGTCGATCGCGTACCGCAGCCGGAGGTTCATGTCCGGATCGCCCCCGCCGTTGCGGGCGGCGACGATGATCAGCCGGGACAGCTTGCCGAACAGCTTGCCCCGTTTCTTATCCACGGCCCCCTTGGACCGCTGGATGTTCGCCCAGTGGGAGTGGCCGGCCATTCAGAAACGGGGAGTTCGGAGGTGGGATGTCGGAACTGACGGGCGGGGAGGATAGCGAGTTCGCCGCGACCGGAGGGAGCGTTCCGGCGCCCGCACGTTCCCCTCGGCCGCGGCTCCTCGGCTTCACTCCCGGCCGAGCTTCGCCTTGAGGTCGCGAATCATCGCTTCGTCCTTTTCTTCGGCGGTGTTGGCCTGTTGCAGCGCCGCTTTCCAGGCGTCGCGGGCCTGCTGATCGTCGCCCAGGGCGGACCAGAGATCGCCGAGGTGGCTCCAGATCGTGCCGTCGCCCTCGCGGCCCTGCTCCACGGACAGCTTCGCCGCCCGTTCCAACGGACCCTGGGCCTCCCGCGGTCGGCCCTGCTTGAGGAGGGCCCAGCCCAGCGAATCGAGGAACGCCGCGTTGTCCGGCTCCGCGGCGACGGCGGCGCGGATCATGCGTTCGGCCCGCGGCAGGTTCACCCCGCGGTCGGCCCACAGGTAGCCCAAATCATTCATCGTGCCGGGATCGTTCGGCGTGACCGCGAGTTGAGCTTCCAACAGCGCTTCGCCCCGCTCAAACTCGCCCCGCCCGACGAGCAGCGAGGAGAGCAATTGGCGGGACTGCTTGCCCACCTCCCCGCCGCCGCTGGGCAATGAGTCCGCAAGGGCGACGGCCCGGGCCAATTCAGTCTCCGCCGCCGCCCGATCGCCCGCGACGAACCGCACGATCGCGGCCCGGTAGGCGAAGAACGGATTGGCCGGGGCGAGCCGCTCCGCGGCCCGCAGCATCGCCACGGCGGCGTCGGCGTCGCCGGCCTGCTGATGGAGTTGCGCCCGGACCGCGAGGAACTCCGCCCGCCGGGCGCCGAGCGTCGGATCGTCCAGCCCGTCGTCCGCCAAAGCGTCGTCCGCGACGGCGGCGGCTCGCTCCGGCGCCTCCAACTCGTTCAGCACGGCGATGAGCATGAGGTACGTGTCGAACCGCTTCGCGGGGTCCCGGGCGAGGACGCTGCGGAGGCCGGCTTCGACTTCGTCCGCCCGCTGCGCCGTCGCGGCGAGTTGTGCGCGGGCGACTTCCTTCGCCCGGGCGACGCCGTTGCCGTCCCCGTCGATCGCTGCCGGATCGACGGGGGGAACGGCGGTCAGCACTGCATCTCGAAAGGTTTCGTCGCGGGCGGCGCGGCGCGTTCGGCGTCCGCGTCGTCGAGACCGAGGGCCGCCGCCCGAGCAACCGCCTCCATCCAGCCGGCGGCGTCGCCCCGCAGGCGTCGCACGCCGGCCAGCGAGACCAGCACGGCCGGCTCACGCACCACCAGCGCCGCCAGTTCGTTCTCGGCCTGCTCCAGATCGCCGGCTTCGGCACGGGCGGCGGCGAGACTCACGGCGACGCCCAAGTCGTCCGGGAACCGGCCCTGCAGCGAGACGAGTCGGTCGACGACCTCGCCCCCGCGGTTCAGATCGCCCAGCGCCTTTTGCAAGACGAGCGCCGCCGCGGCGGCGGCCGGGGCGGGGTCCGCCACGCCGCCCGGGGCGCCGGCCAGCAACTGTTCGACCGCCGCCAGCGCCTCCGCCGGTTCTCCGCCGGCGGTCAGTACCGTGGCCAGTTGGACCCGGGCGGCGGGCTCCTCCGCGGTCCCCGAGACGCTGCCGGGGGAACCTTTCGGGAGCGAGAGGGCCAAGCGGAACCCGGTCGCCGCTTCAGCGTGACGGCCGACGCCGGCCAGGATGCGGGCGGCCACCAGCGGGGTCGTTCGCGGGTCGCCCAGCAGGGCGGCGCGGGTGCGAAAATCGAGCCCGCCCGCTTCGCCGCTCATCAGCGGGAGCAGGCCGGCGTACGCTTCCGCGGCGTCGCCGATGCGCTTCAACCCGGCGCTCAGCACCGCGTATCCCCGCAACACCTCCGCCGCTTCGGGACCGACCGCGGGCCGGTCCGGCGAGAGCGACGCCCGCTTGTAGTACCGGTGCGCCCCGGCGACGTCGCCGGCGCTCAGCTTGAGCCGGGCCAGCGTCCGGGCCAGTTGCCAATCGTCCGGGAGGCGGTCGGACAGTTCCGCCGCGACCTCCGCCGCGAGTTCCTCCCGGCCCAGTTCCAGCGCCACCGCGACCACCGCTCGCAGGATCTCCGAGGAGTCCGGGCTGCGCTTCCGGGCGGCGAGAAACTCTTCCAGCGCGGCTTCCGGATCGCCGCCGCGGAGCAGCACGTGAGCGGCTGAGAATCGCGCGTTCGCCTGCACCGCGTCGTCGGCCGCGCCGCTGCGGGAACGCAGCGGTTCAGCCGGGGCCGCCGGATCGTCCGCGGGACCGGCCGTCAGCCCCGCAGCCGATTCCGCGGGGGAGGGGGCTTCACCGAGCAACCCCGCCGGCGGGGCCGCCGCCTCATCCTGCGCCCGAGCCGGACCCGGCGACCACCCGATCCCAACGAGCAGCCCCGCCACGAGGGGCGTCGCGGCAAGTTCGATGCGGACTCTCCTGGCAAGGGTCTTTAAGCCAGCGGGCTTGGAGCCGCGGATCTTCGGGGCGAACGGCATCGGGGCGGCGGTCGTCGGGGGACGGGGCGTCGAGACGAGCGGGAGCGGACGGCGGGTCAGCTTTTCGCGGACGACTTTGCGGCGGCTTTCGCCGGCTTCTTCGCTTCCTTGGCGGGCGATTTGCTCGGCGCCGCCGCCGCCTTGGGAGCCGCCGCCTTGGGAGCCGCCGCCGCCGCATCGGGTTTTGGTGCGGCAGCTTTCTTGGCGGCCGGCTTCTTAGCGGACTTGGCCCTCGCCTTCTTCTTCGCCGGCGGCATTCCGGACGACGGGTCGGCGAGGGCCTTCTCCAGCCGATCGGCGGCGTCGGACGGATCGTAGCCGCCGTCAGGAATCGACCACTTCTTGCCGAAGTGGTCCGAGAACCGCGTGTCCGTGGCGAACGCCCGGAGCAGGTGGTTGAACTCCGGAGCGTCCGCTTTGCGAATCGCGCTTTTGAGCGCGTCGGCGATCGAAGTCTCGTCGATCGCCCCGGTCGCCTCGTCCCCCTCGGCCAGCCCGAGCCAGACCGCGGACCGTCCGGTGGTCCCGTCGACGGGGACCGCGTGCCCGCTCAGCGCGTGTTGCAGCGTGTACTGGCGACTGAACGCCGACAGATCGCGGATTCCCTCCAGCGCCTTCTGGCCCTGATCGAGCGTCTTCTTGCGAATCGGTTCCAGCGTGAAGGTGTAGCCGTCCTCAAACACCGTTTGCAGCACGGTCCGGATGCGGTGCGATCGCAACTCCGGTCGCGGCAACCCCTTCAGGGCGGCGGTGATCTCCGCAATGGTGGAGACGCGGATCTCGTTCAGGTCGAAGAAGGTCGACGTGAGCGTCTCGTACGCCTGCTCCGCCGTGTCCAGGGGAAGGTCTTCGAGCAGTACGCTGAAGATCAACGTTTCCAGCACCGGGCGATCCGCCTCCGGCGGGGGCGGGCCGTATTCCTTCCGCAGCACGGGGGTGAGTGTCTTCGCCAGTTCCTGACGGTCGGACGCCTTCATCAGCGAAGCCTTGGGGGTCGGTTGGGTGCGGCGGGCGGGCCGACGGGTGGGGGGACGGCCCCCACTGCGGGAGCGCCGAGATCATAGGATTCAGCCGGACGACGAGTCAGCGGCGCCGGGCGCGGACAGGTCGGCTCCGGGCGCCGTCGACCTGTCTACAGCCGGACGGTGGACCGGCGGACGAACAACGGGCGGACGGGAAGCCGGCGGACGGGAAGCCGGCGGACGGGCGACGGGGGAGGGCGGGGTGTACTCGCCGTCCGGTCGATCGGGCGCCGGCGGCGCTTCCATCGCGGAGGTCGGGTCGGGCAGGGCGAAGGCGTTGCGGGTCGCGGGACCGTCGACCGCCCGCTCCACGGTTTCGACATCCCCCGTGTCGGCTTCCCCCGTGTCGGCTTCCTCGCTGTCGGCTTCCTTCTGGGGGGCGCCGTCCGCTTTCGCGGCTTTCTTGAAGGTGAAAGGCTCGGGGGCGGCCGGATCGGGCTCGGCCAGGCTGCGGCCGGTCGCCTCCTGCAACGACCGGCTGATCTCGATGCTGCGCTTCACCCCGCCGTCCGCCACGAACGTCAGCACCGGCGTGTACCGGGTCTCCAGCCGCTCCGCGATCTTCGCCTGGAAGAACCCCTTGGCGCTCTCCAGCCCCTCGACGGCGCGATCTTCCGCGGCTTCGTCGCCCAGCACAGTGACGTACACCTTCGCGGTGCGACCGTCGGGGGCCACGTCCGCATCCAAGACCGTCACGCCCCGCACACGCGGATCCCGGATGCGGAACAGCACCTGCGTGCTGACCACTTCCCGGACCGCCCGGTTCAGCTTCGCCAGTTTTCGGGACTTTGCCAACGCGGGGGAGACGGGGTGAGGGTTTGGGGGAAGACAACGTGCCCGTCGGGCCGCGGCCCGATCGGACCGTGGTTCGACGGACGATCAGGTTCAGCGACCGCGGCGGCCGCGGAACTGGCGGATGACCGGCTTCGGAGCGCCCGGAGCCACCGGGGCGTCTTCGCCGAGGGCTTCGGCTTCGAGGGCGGCCAACTCGCGGGCTTGCTCGGCGGCTTTCGCCTCCGCTTCGGCCTGTTCAAGCGTCCGCTTCACTTCTTCCACGCGGTACGCCTCCAGCAGATCGCCTTCCCGCACGTCGTTGAACCGCTTGAGTCGGATGCCGCACTCGAAGCCCTCACGGACCTCCTTCACGTCTTCCTTCTCGCGGCGGAGGCTGGCGATATCGAAGTCGCCGATGATCTCCTGGTCGCGAACCACACGGCAGCGGTTGTCGCGAGCGATCGCGCCGCCCAGCATCCGGCAACCGGCAATCGTGCCGAACTTGCTGGTCTTGAAGGTCGCCAGCACCAGGGCCCGGCCGGTGGGAATCTCCCGCTGCTCCGGTTTGAGCAGCCCTTCGAGTTCGCTGCGGATATCGTCGATCACCTCGTAGATGATCTGGTAATCGCGGATCTCCACCCCCTCGCGGTCGGCTTGACGCTCGGCCCGCTCGTCGGTTTCGGTGTGGAAGGCGATGATCACCGCCGCGGAGGCGTCCGCCAGCGACACGTCGGACTCGTTCACCGGCCCGACCGCACAATGCTTGAGCCGCACGCGGACCTCCGGGTTGTCGAGCTTCATCAATTCGGCCTTCAACGCTTGCAGGGAGCCCGGCGTGTCCGCCTTGAGGATCATCGGCAGGTCCACGCTTTCCGACTCGCCGCGGGCGGCGGCCATGATCTCCTCGAACGTCTGCGGACGCTGGTTCATACTGGCCAGCTCCTCGCTGCGGCCGACGAACTTGCGGTCCTCGGCCAGTTCGCGAGCGTCGTCCAGACTCTTCAAGACGAAGAAGTGGGCGCCGGCCTCGGGAACCTCGTCCAGGCCCGACACCTTGACCGGTGTGCTGGGGCCGGCCGATTTGATCGGATTGTCGCGGTCGTCGTACATCGAGCGGACCTTGCCGTAGGCCCCGCCGCACAGCACCACGTCGCCCACCTTGAGCGTGCCGTTCTGCACGATGAACCAGGCGACCGGCCCGCGCCCTTCGTTGCGGAAGGCTTCGAGGCAGGTGCCGACGGCGTCGCGATCCGGGTTCGCCTTATACTCGTTCAGTTCCGCGGTGAGCTGGATCGTCTCCAACAGGTCGTCCAAGCCCTGACCGGTCTCGCCGGAGGTCCGCACGACTTCGACGTCGCCGCCCCACTCCGCGGGCAGCACGTCCCGCTGGGCGAGACCCTGGAGCGTCTTCTGATCGTCGACCCCCGGCAGGTCAATTTTGTTGAGGGCGACGATCATCGGCACGTCCGCCGCTTTGGCGTGGGCGATGGCCTCCTCGGTCTGCGGCATGACGCCGTCGTCGGCGGCGACGACGAGGATCACCAGGTCCGTGACGTTCGCCCCGCGGGCTCGCATTTCGCCGAACGCGGCGTGACCGGGGGTGTCCACGAAGGTGACCGCATGGTCGCCGTGCTTGACCTGATAGGCGGCGATGTGCTGCGTGATCCCGCCGGCCTCGCCGGCGGCGGTGTTCCCGCTGCGCAGACGGTCGACCATCGTTGTTTTGCCGTGGTCGACATGCCCGAGGATGGTGACGACCGCCGGCCGGGGGGCCAGCGCCGCGTCGTCCTCGTCCATCTCCAGCAGGGCTTCGAGTTCTGCTTCGAGGTCCCGGCCGGTCTTGATCTCCAGCTCGACGCCGATCTCCAGCGCGATCTCCAGCGCCTCCTCCTCATTGAGGGAGTCGTTCATCGTGGCCATCCGGCCGGCTTTGAACAGCACCCCGAGGATGCTGCTGGCCGGTCGACCCATCGCCTCGGACAGGCTGCGGACCGTGATCGGAACCTCGACGACGGCCTCGTTGCCGTACTGAACGGGGGCCTTGTTCCGGCTACGACCGCGACGCCGCATCCCGGGTGGGAACCCGCCGCCGGGGCGGGGGCGCTTGCGGCGGCGCTGATCTTCGACCTTCTTCAACTGGGCGAGCCGACGCTCCTCCAGCAGACTTTTGGCATCCTTGGCGCCGCCGCCCCGCAGGGCGCTCTGACGCTTTCCGCTGGCGAGGTCGCGAACGTAGTTGTCCAGCGGGTTCGCCCCGGCGCCGGACATCATCGAAGCGGTCAGCTTCATGGTCGGCTTCTGAGCTTTCGGCTCGTCCGCGACCTTCGCTTTGCCCTTGGCGCCGGGCCGAATCGGAGCGGAGGGCTCCGGCGGCCGGGCGACCGCGGGGCTGGCGATCTGCGGACGCTTCTTGTCCCGCTGCTTTTTGGTGGTCTGGACGACGCCGATCGCCGTCATCTCCCGCGGCTGGCTGCCGCCGCCGCGCATCCGGGCGGCCAGTCCGCTGCCGCCGCGGGCGGGCCGCTGCGGGGCGGCCGATTTGGCGGGCTCGGCGGCGGCGGCCTTCATCGGCGCCGGAGCGGGGGACGGCTTGGGAGCGGGGGCGACGACGCCGGCGGGGCGACCCCCCTCCGCGACCGCGGCGGGCAGCGGTTTGTCCGGCTTCTGGGCCGGCTCGGCAGCCGGGATCGGCTTCGCTTTGGACACGGTCGGCGGGGCGACCGGCTTCGCCACCGGCGAGGCCGCCGGGGACGGGGCAGCGGACGAGGGGGCGACGGAAGACGGGGCCGCGGGCTTGGCAGCGCCGCCCGCACCCAACGTGCGGACCTGTTTGCCGCCGCCGGCCGCCGGACGGACCGGCTTCATCGCCGCAATCCGCTCCGCACGGGTGGGGGGCTGCGTCCGAACCGGCGACTCCGGCTTCGCTTTGGGAGCCGGCTGGGCGGGCGCCTTGGTTGTGGGAGCACTGGCCGCGGGAGCACTGGCCGTGGGAGCACCGGCCGTGGGAGCCTTGGCGACCGGAGCGGGCTCGGGTTCCGGTGTGGGTTTCGGGGCCGGCTCCGGCGCTTCGGCGACCGGCTCGGGAGCCGGTTCCGGCGGGGCGGCGCTTTCCACGCGACGCCCGTTCTTCGCGGGTCCGGCAATCGAACGGACCTTCGCTTCAGCCGGTCGCTGCGGGCGGACCGGAGCGGCGGGGGAGGGCTTCTCCGCCGTCGCCGCCTTCTTGACGGCCTTCTTGTCCGCTTTCGCGGACGGCGACCCACCGCCGTTGATGTGCGAGAGGATCACGTCCCGCTCGGCTTCGGACACGCTGGCCAGCGCATTATTCTTCACCTTCACGCCGGCCTCCGCCGCGTGTTCGAAGAGTTCCTTGCTGTCCATCCCCAGCTCTTTGGCGAGGGCGAAAATCCGAACCTTCAAAACGGCCTCTCGGGAAACACGCGGGGGAAGTGGTGGACGCTCGCGGGGCGAACGGGTCGCGAATGAACGCGGGCGGGGCGAGGCGACGCGGGTGCGCCGCCAGACGCGGCGACACAAATTGATGCGACGGGGGCCTCACCCCCCCCGCAGATCCTACGCGACCGGGCGACGCCGGTCAGACGGGATTTCCCGCCGGTGACGAAGTCACACAGATTCTCCCGCCGGCGTCTCTTCTTCGATCGACACCACGCCATCGCCGGGGGCTGACGCGTCGTCCGCGTCGGGCCGCGCCAGCTCAGGCGTGACGCCCGCGCCGCCGCTGTTCGCATCGCTGATTGGAGCGGCGCCGGCGAGACTTGCGTCCACGCCCGACGCATCGGCGGGGGGCGGGGCGAACGCGTCCGCGGCAGTTTGATCGAGAGCCCGTTCCTCGTCGTCCGCGGGAGCCGCGTCGGCGGCGGGATCGCTCCCGTCGCCGACGGCCACCGGATTGTTCGTCAACACAGCGGTGATCGAATCCTCGCCCGCCTCGTCCGCGGCCAGAGGGTCAGCGGACTGATGAGGGACCTCATCCGGCTCGCTTTGAATCTCCTGTTCCCGAACGACCGATGCGTCGACCTCGGCTTCGGAGGTCGGAGCGTCGGCGGCGTCCTCGGCCATCGCCTCGGCGACTTCGGCGTCAGGCAATTTGGCCGCCGGGGCGTCGGCGACCGGCATTGCGGCGGCTGCGACCGCGGCGGCCGCTTCGGCGTTGGCGGAAACCGGACCGGTCTGCGCCCGCGGCGCGGGCGGCGTCGGTGCGGCGCTTCAGGTCGTCCTCCGTCATGCCCATCGCCCGCAGTTGGCGGCGGCGTTCGCGATCGGATTTTTCCTGAGCCTCCTGCCGAGCGCTTTCCTCGTCCGCGAACTCGACGATCGCGTCGCACGCGGCGGCGTCGAGCCCGCTGATCTCCTGGAGCGCGTCCGGTTCGATGATGCTCAGCTCATCGAAGGTGAAGAAGCCTTGGGCGACGAGGTTCTCCGCGAGATCCTCGTCCATCTGCGGGATGCGAACGAATTGGGCGACGCTGTCGGCGATCTGACCGTCGAGCTTCTCGGGGGTCATCACCTGAATGTCCCAGCCGACCAGCTTGGACGCGAGCCTGACGTTCTGCCCTTTGCGACCAATGGCGAGCGACAGGTTGTCCTCTTCCACCAGCACGATGACTTTGCCGAGCTGCGGGCAGAGGATAACGTCCTCCACCTCGGCCGGCTGCAAGGCATTGGGGACGAGCACCCGCAGGCTGTCGTTCCAACGGATGATGTCGATGCGCTCGCCGGCGAGTTCGTCGACGACGTTGCGGATGCGGGCCCCGCGGACGCCGACGCAGGCGCCGACCGGGTCGACCTTCGGGTCGTGGCAGGTCACCGCGACCTTCGACCGGTATCCGGCCTCGCGGGAGAGGGACCGCACCTCGATGGTGCCCTCGGAGACCTCGGGAATCTCCAACTCGAACAGCCGGCGGACCAGCTCGGGGTGGGTCCGGGAGAGGATGATTTTGACCCGGCTGCCCTGCTTGCGGACGTCCATCACGACGGCCCGCACGCGCTCGTTGACGTTGTGGGTCTCGCCGGGGATCTGCTCGCTGCGGGGCAGGATCGCCTCGGTCTTGCCGAGGTTGGTGAGGACGGTGCCGCCCGGCTCGACCTTGGTGATGGTCCCGCTGATGATCTCGCCGCGCTGGGCGGTGAACTCGTCAAAGAGAGCGTCCCGCTCCGCCTCGCGGATCTTCTGGATCATCACCTGCTTGGCCGTCTGAGCCGCGATGCGGCCCAGCAGATCGCCGATGTCGTCGCTGGACAGCGGGTTGCCGTTGACCGAGGCGTCCGGCTCGCCGGTTTCGCGGTCGATGGAAACGGCCACGTCGGCGTCCTCGCCGAAGACCTTCAGGGCCGCCTGCGTGATGGCGGCTTCGATGCCCTCGTAGACGATCTCCGCGTCAATGTTCCGGTCCAGACTGATCGCGCCGGCGATCCGCTTGATCTCGTTGATCTTCATGGGAGCGTCGGGCGGCGAGCGGTGGGTCGTCGACCCCGGGGAGGGGCTGTGACGGGGAACGGGAATAGGGACGTGTGGACGCAGCGGGGACAGCGCTGTGCAACCGACGCTGTGTCGTTAAAAAGCTGTGTCGTAAAAAATCGTGTCATCAACAAAACAGGGCGGGCCGAAGCCCGCCCGCGACCTCGCACGAAGCGAGGCGCCGAGGTTCCCAACCGGAACCCGATCTCCGCGGAGAGATCGAGACAAGTCGGGGTTCGGGGCGCGGACGCTTACATGGGCGGCGTACCGGGGGAGGTGCGCGGAAATGTGGCGGTGGGCGACGGGGCCGGCGAGTATTGTCGGGGCTGAAGGCGGCGCGTCAACGGAGCGGCACAGACATCACGCCCCGGTCGCCGAAAAATGATGCCCGCCGCAGGGTCGTCGGGGGAACCGGACCGATCGTCGGGACGATGTGGACGAGGGGCGACTGCGTCATCCGATCGCGGGGCGGCGCCCGATGGAATGGACCTGGGCACGGGCCCCCTGCCTCCGTCGACCGCCCCCATTCCGCCGGCTCGTTTCACACCGGTTCCGTCCGGCGCCCGGTCCGGAAGCTCAGCTGCCAAGGGGCGGTCGTGGCCGCTAAAATCCGCACGACCGGGCGGGGTCGCCGCCGTGTCCGTCACGGGGCGCTCGCCGTCTCGCGTTCAATTCCATCACCGCATCCCGCCCTCCTCCATCATGCTCCGGCGCCGCTCCGCCCGTCCCGCTCATTCGAATCCGGCCGCTGCCTGCCAGGGGGGACGGGCGCTCCGCAAACTGGCCCCGCTCGCGGCGGCGGCGGCGTTCGCCGCGGGAACATTGGTCGCGGACACCGCGTCCGCCCAACTGTTTCGACGATCCCGTCCGCAGCCGGCGCCGGTCCGCATGGCCGCCGCGCCCGCCCCCGTGCAGGGCTCCGGACAGGCTCCCGGGGCACAGGCTCCCGGGGCACAGGCCGGGCCGGCGGACGCCGTGGCGCGGGCGGAGCAGCGCTATCAAGCCGGCGACCACGACGGCGCCGTTCGTGAAGCCGACGTCGCCGTGCGGGCCAATCCCCGCAATCACCAGGCGTTGTACTTCCGCGGCAGCGCGAAGGTGGAACTCGGATTGAAACTGAACAACACGGAGATGATCCGCGAGGGCATCGCCGATTCCCGCGAGGCGATCAGCCTCGGCGGCCGGACGAACAGCAAATACTACCTACCGTACCTGTACGGGATGACCAGCCTGGGGACGATTGAGTCCCGCGACGAGCACGCTCAGGTTGCGACGACCACCGCGGACACCGTCCTGGAGCGCCCGAACCTGGACGCGGAGACGAAGGGCAACCTCCTCTATCAGCGCGCCCTGGCGAAGCGGTTTCTGAAGGACACGGACGGCGCCGTCGCGGACTTCACCGCTGCGTTGGAGGCGCTCCCGAATCACCTCGCCAGCGCCTCGGAGCGGGCGAACACGTTGCAGATCGACGGCACCCCGGAGCAGGCGACCCAAGCGTTCGATCAACTGGTCGAGGCGTTCCCCGAAAACCCGCTGGTCTACAACAACCGCGGGATGTTCCTGTTGAACCAAGGCGACGCGGACGCCGCCATCGCCGACTTCACCCTCGCTCTGGAACGGAACCCCAACTACCACTACGCACTGACGAACCGCGGCAAAGCGGCGCTGGATCAGGGAGACACCACCGCTGCGATCGCAGACTTCGATCGCAGTCTGCAGGTGAACCCGAAGCAGCCCGGCGTGTACGGCTTCCGCGGCAACGCCAAGCTGTTCGCCGGGGATCTGGCCGGGGCGATCGCCGACCACCGGCAGGCCGTGAAGGAGGCCCCGACCAATCCGATCGCCCACAGCGACCTCGGCTTCGTCCTGTCCTTCTCCGGCCGATACGAGAACGCATTGGAGCAGTTCGACACCGCGTTGAATCTCGCCCCGATTTATCGCCATCTGCATCCGTGGCGATTGGAGTGTCTGCTCGCGCTGGGGCAGGATCCTGCGGCGGAGCATCGGGGGATCAATCTTGCGATGGAGAACGGGGGGAACAAGGCGGACTGGGTCGTGCGGTTGCTTCAGTTCCAACTCGGCCGGCTGACGAGCGAAGAACTGTTGGAAAAGATCTCGACGAAGGACCTCAAAGCCGCCGCCGCACAGCGGTGCGAGGCCCACTATTTCATCGGCCGGGCCCGGGAGCGGGCCGGCGACGCCTCCGGCGCCGCCGAGGCGTATCGCGTCGCCCTGGAAACCGACCAGACGCAACTCTCCGCCTACCGCGGGGCCAAGATCGCGATGGGCGAGTGAGGCCGTCGCGATCTTGGCGGGAAGAGACGTGACCGGACGGGGCCGTCGGACGGAGCCGTCGGACGGAGCCGTCGGACGGGGCGCCCCCCGACCGGCGGACCGGACGCCGCCCCGGGGCGGTGGACGATCCGGTTTGATAGGCTGGATCCTCGCTGATTCCGCCCCGTGCCCCGAACGCTGTCGTCATGATGCTCCCCCGCCTGCTGACCGCCTCCGCCCTGTTGCTCGCCCCGTGCCTGATGGTGGGTTGCAGTGAAGACGAACCGGTCTCCGAACCCTCCGTCGGCGGCGTCACCCCCGCCGACCACACCGCCGACGCGGACGCGGACGTTCACGATCACGACCACGCCGACGGTGAAGCGCACACCGAGGGCGAGGACGATCCGGATGTCGAGCGGGCCTCCGAGGAGTTGGACGACGAAGCCGACGAAGTCTGAGCCTGCCAGAGATTGCCTCGCCCCTTGAGCCGAACGGTCGGCCCGGGGGCGCGGTGATTCCTTCAGTGCTTGCTTACAACAAGGCTCTGGAAACAACGTCCCGGTGAGGGTTGGACTGATGTCTGCCGCCTCTTCAGATGCTGAGGACGTCCCGCGCCGTCTGGACCGCACGGCGGTCGCGACGTTCGGTTCGTTTGAAGCGGCGGATGCGGCGACGAAGCGGGAGCGGTGGGCGTTGACGCCCCAGCAACGGCTGGCCGCGACGGAATGGTTGCGATCGCAGAGGTATCCCGATCCGAACGCTCCCCCCCGACTTCAGAGAGTTTTTGGCGTCGCTTTTCGCCCGCCGCGTTGAGTCCCTGCTGGTGGGCGGATACGCGGTGTTCGCCCACGGATTTGACCGATACACCGGAGATATCGACGTTTGGGTCCGGCGTTCGCCGGAGAACGCGGCGAGATTGGCCGCCGCTCTGCGGGACTTTGGGTTTTGGGCTGCTGACTTCTCGCGGTCCGCACATGCTACGCCTGATGGGACGGGGTGGTTATTCTGCGGCAAAGAGGGGAGGGAGTCCCCGTCGCCGATCGTCAACCACGCCCCACGATGTCCCGCTTCGAAGACTCCCGCCCGTCGGCCTCCTCGCGGTCGCAGGGCCGTGTGATGGAGGCGGACTGTCCGCACTGCGACGAAGAACTGGACGTCTCCCCCGCCTCGGCCGGAACGGTAATTGACTGCCCGGCGTGCGGCGGCAAGTTCCGCGCCCCACTGCCGGGCGGCGGACGGTCGGGCCGCGGCATGGGCGGCGGGCGCAGCGCAACGACTGATCCGACCATCAAGACTTGCGTCTTGATCTCCGGAATTAGTAACGTGTTGTTCGGGTTGGGATGGTCCTCGACTTGCATCCTGGCGATCATCGGCGTGCCTCAGCTAGTGCTGGCGATCTTCGAGATCATCTATTTCGCTTCCGCTGACGGGATGCCGCCGGACAAGGCTCGCGGGCAGGCGAAGGTCTTGGCGATCTTCGAGATCATCTGCGGACTGGCGAACCCGTTCAGCCTGATCGCCGGGATCATCGTGTTGGTGAAGGCGAACCACGAGTGAGGCCGACTGTCCGCCGCAGCGCCGCGTTGCCGCCGGCGGGCCGGCTTACTTCGGGCCGGACGCGGCGTTCGACTTGCCATATCCTGCGACTCTTCCCGCCGTCCGTTCTGCCCGCCGCCCGCTGATGTCCTCGTCCCGCCATGACGTCATCGTGATCGGCGGGGGGCACGCCGGGGTCGAGGCGGCCCTCGCCGCGGCCCGGTTGGGGGCGGACACGCTGCTCCTCACCATGAGTTGCGACACCGTCGGCGTGATGAGCTGCAACCCGGCGATCGGCGGCGTCGGCAAAGGGCAGATCGTCCGGGAGATCGACGCCCTCGGCGGCTTGATGGGCCGGGCGATCGACGCCACGGCGATCCAGTTTCGCATGTTGAACCGGTCCAAGGGCCCGGCGATGCACAGTCCCCGCGCCCAAGCCGATAAGCAGGCGTACCGCCGCTTTGTGAAGCTGGCCGTCGAAGACGCGGCGGGGGTCGCGGTCCGGCAGGAGACCGTCGTCGGTTTGGAGGTCGGAACTGGGACGTCGGAGGTGGGATGTGAGGTGGGATCTGACGCGCTAGCGGGGAGCAACGCCGCGGGCTCGCTCCCATCCGCAACCTCCTCTCCCAAATCCCGCATCAACGGCGTGCGGGTCGCCGACGGGACGATCTTCCACGCTCCGACGGTCGTGCTGACCACCGGCACCTTCATGGCCGCGGTGATGCACACGGGGGAGGCCCAAGCCAAGGGCGGGCGGGCGGGGGAGGGCACGTCATCCGGGCTCTCCGGGGGGTTGCGCGACCTCGGCTTCGACCTCGCCCGGTTCAAGACCGGCACCCCCTGCCGCGTGCACGGCGGCACCGTGGATTGGTCCGTCTGCGAGCCGCAACCCGGGCGACGCGGAACCGCGGCCGTTCTCCTTTCTGACCGAGGCGATCACGCAGCCGCAGGTCGACTGCTACCTCACCGAGACCACCCCCGCCGTTCACGAGCTGATCCGGGCGAACCTGCACCGGGCGCCGATGTACTCCGGGGCGATCCACGGCACCGGCCCGCGGTACTGCCCGAGCATCGAGGACAAGGTGGTCCGGTTCGCGGACAAGGCGAGCCATCAGGTGTATCTCGAACCGGAGGGCCGCGACACCCGCGAGGTCTACTGCAACGGCATCTCCACCAGTCTGCCGCGGGACGTGCAGGAGGCGTCTGGTCCGCGGCATCCGGGGCTTGGAACGGGCGCAGATCACCCGACTCGGCTACGCGGTCGAATACGACTTCGCCCCGCCGACCCAACTGAAGAACACCCTCGAAACGCACCGCGTCGCCGGGCTGTACTTCGCCGGGCAGATCAACGGCACCACCGGCTACGAGGAAGCCGGCGGCCAGAGGTTTACTGGCCGGGGCGAACGCAGCGTTGGCCGTCGGCGGGGCGGGAGCCGTTGGTGATCGGCCGGGACGAGGGCTACCTCGGCGTGCTGATCGACGATCTCGTCACGAAGGGGGCGGACGAGCCCTACCGCATGTTCACCAGCCGGGCGGAACATCGGCTGACGCTCCGGCAGGACAACGCGGACCGCCGCCTCACGCCCGCTCGCCGCCCGCGTCGGACTGGTCGGCCCGGACCGCGTGGCGATGTTGGAGCGGCACGAAGCGGAGATCACGCGGTGCGAGGCCTTCCTTGACGTCCCACCATCACGAAGGCAAGACGCTGTCCCAACGCCTGCGACGCCCGGAGGTGACGGTGGACACGCTGGACGAGTCGCCGGAGTGGCGGGCTGCGAGCGCTTCGATCCCCTCGCCGCGGAGCAAGCGGCGATCGGCGCCAAGTACGCCGGGTACATCACCCGCCAAGTCACCGAGGTGAAGAAGGCGAAGCGGTGGGGGGCGGTGCGGATCCCCGACGGGTTCGACTTCGCCGCGATCGAGCACCTCCGCCACGAAGCTCGCGAAAAGCTGGGCCGCGTGCGACCGGCCGACGTGGGGCAGGCGGGGCGGATCAGCGGGATCACCCCGGCCGATCTATCCGTACTGGTCGTTGCGCTGGAACGAGCCGGCCGAGACGCCGCGGCCCGGAGCCGTTCGATCCCTCTTTAAAGTTGATCGCAGTCCCACCGGAGGCCCGCCGCGGTTTGGGGACTCTGTCGGTTGCAGGGGTTCTGCGGGTCGTTGACGATCGGGGGGGGCGGCGTATGATCGGCCTATCAGTCAGTCTTGGGGGAACCGCCTTGACCGGTGCGATCCTCCCTTCCTAAACCCCCCAAAGCGGCTCCGGGGCCTGTCACTCCCCCGACACCCGGGGCCCCCCGGGTCACGGCCCCGCCCGGTATGCCCGACCCCCCCGATCCACCGCCCGACGACAAGAAGCCTTCCTCACGGAAGAAGAAGGCGACCGGGCGTAAATCTCGATCACGGACTGATCTGTCGATGAAGACCGTCTTCACCACCGGCGAGGCCGCGAAGATCTGTAAGGTCTCGCAGCAGACCATCATTCGCTGTTTCGACAGCGGACAGCTCAAGGGCTTCCGCGTGCCGGGCAGCCGCTTTCGCAGGATCCCACGTGAGATCCTGTACAAGTTCATGAAGGAGAACGGCATTCCGACCGACTCGCTGGAAAGCGGGAAGCGGAAGGCCCTGATCGTGGACGACGACGAGTCGCTGGTCGAACTGATCCGCGACGTGCTCGAAGCCGACGGCCGGTTCGACGTGCGGGCCGTCAACAACGGCTTCGACGCCGGCATCACCGTCGGGAATACAAGCCGGACGTGATGATCCTGGACATCATGCTCCCGGACATCAACGGGCAGGAGGTCTGCGAGCGGGTCCGCGGCGACTCCAACCTCGACAGCCACGCGGATCATCTGCATCTCCGGCATGGTCGAGCGGGAGAAGGTGCAGACCTGAAGGACAGCGGCGCCGACGACTTCCTGCACAAGCCGTTCGACGTGGAAACGCTGCTCGAGCGGGTCTGCTCCCTGTTAGACATGGAAGCCCCCGCGGCGTGACTTGATCGACGTGGGAACCGCGACTGTCAGGGAGCCGGCTCTGGTGAACCGTCACCCGCTCGTGCCGGCTCCTTGACGGTCGCGGTTTCATGCACGACAACGATTTCGAGACCCGCCTCCGCGACGCCAAGCTCGCCGCGATGGCGGAGTTCTGCGCCGGCGCCGGGCACGAGATCAACAACCCCGCCGCGGCGATTCACGGGCGCTGCTCGCTGCTGCTAAGACGCTTCGTTGGCGGACCAGACGACGACCCGGCGCTGGCCCGGGAACTGCGGATCATCTCCGATCAGGCGCTGCGGATCCGCGACATGATCGCGGACGCCCTGCTGTTCGCCGATCCGCCGGCGCCGGTGAAGGAGCCGGTCTGGCTGGGCGAGGTCGGTGGACGGGGCGCTCCACGGACTGCGGGAACGGGCGGATGAGGCGGGTTGCCGCGATCGAGACGGACTTCGTCCCGGTCCCGTTGAACGCCGACCCGGATCAACTGGCCGTGGTGATCGCCTCGCTCGGCCGCAACGGGATCGAGGCCGGGGCCTCCCGCTTGCGGGTTCGCGGGCGCTTGAGAGGCAGCACGGCGATTCTGTCTGTGAGCGACGACGGCCCGGGCTTCACCGCCCAGGATCGCGAGCACGCGTTCGACCCGTTCTATTCCGGCCGGCAGGCGGGGCGGGGGTTGGGGTTCGGCTTGCCGAAGTGCTGGCGGATCGTCACCGTGCACGGCGGCACGCTGCGGGTGCACAGTCGACCGGGCGCGACGGTCTTCCGCGTCGCCCTGCCGGCGCTGCCGATCCCCTGTCCCGCCGCCCGGTCCCCCGTCTGACCGCCCGCATGTCGCTGTCGTTCCTCGCGTCCGCCCGCTGGGCGGGGGCGGCGTTGCTCCTCTGTCTGTTGATCGCACCGGCTCGGGCGGATGAACCGGCGACCGCGCCGGTCACCGACGCTGCGGAACAGGTTGCGGACGGGGGAGAGGTCGACGGCCCCGCGGCTCCGCCGGAGATCGCCGGGCCGGACTTCCTCGCCGCCGGAGACGCGGGAACCGATCTGCGGTGGCTCTGTCTCGTGCCGCCGGTGGTGGCGATCGTCCTGGCGATCCTGTTCCGCGAGGTGGTGTCCGCCTTGGTGCTGGGTCTCTTCGGCGGGGCGGTGGTGATGGCCTGCGGACCCGTCGATCGCGGGGGAAGCGTCGGCATGGACCGTGCCGCTGACCGGATTCACGTCCATGCTGGACGACTACGTCGTGCCGCAAGCGATGGACAAGTATCACGTGCAAACCGTCCTGTTCACCCTGCTGCTGGGGGCCACGGTGGGGGTGATGAGCCGCAGCGGGGGGACGAAGGGCTTGGTCCAAGCGGTCGCCGGCGGGGCGACGACCCGCACCCGTGCCCAGGGCACCGTCTGGGGGCTGGGGTTCCTGGTGTTCTTCGACGACTATTCGAACACCCTGCTGCTCGGCGGGACGACCCGCCCGCTGACGGACCGGTTGAAGGTCAGTCGGGAGAAGCTGGCGTTTCTCATCGACTCCACCGCCGCCCCGATCGCTGGGCTGGCGCTGATCTCCACCTGGGTCGGCGTGGAGATGAGCTACATCTCCGAAGGCTTCGACTCGATCGGCGCCGGGCCGGCGGGGTACGACGTGTTCCTGGCGACGGTGCCGTTCCGATTCTATCCGATCTTCCTGCTGGCCTTCGTGGCGGCGGTGGCTTTCCTGGGGCGGGACTTCGGCCCGATGTTGAAAGCCGAACGACGAGCCGCCCGCGGGGACGGCGTGTTGAAGCCGGGGTCGGAAGCCGCGGTGAGCGTCGAGATGCCGGAGGAGTCGTCCGCTCCGCCGCGTGCCGCGAATGCGATCGTGCCGCTGGTCGTGCTGATCGGGCTGCTGTCCTGGTTGATGTGGGACACCGGCGTGGAAGCCGTCGCCGGCCTGACCCCCGACGAGGTCGCGGCGCTACCGGGCGGGGCGGTGCCGGAGGACAATTGGGGCTACCTGCAAACGGTCGTGGCGAAGGCGGACAGCTTCGTCGCATTGCTGTACGGGGCGGCGGCGGCCAGCGTCGCGGCGGTCGTCATGGCGCTGCTGACCCGCTCCCTCACCCTTGCCGAGGCGGTGGACGGCTGGATCGCCGGGGCGCGGGGGATGTTCACCGCAGAGGTCATCCTGCTACTGGCGTGGAGCATCGCTGCGATCTGCGACACGTTGCAGACCGGCGAATACCTCGGGCACCTCCTCGACGGGGCAATCCCCGCGGCGCTCCTGCCGGCGGCGGCGTTTGTGCTGTCCGGGGCCGTGGCGTTCGCCGTCGGGTCGAGCTGGGCGACGATGGGCATCCTGCTGCCGATCGTGATCCCGCTGGCTTGGTCGCTGGTCGGCGGGGGGATCGCGGGGCAGGCCGAGACGTTTGCCGCGGCGAGCGGCTCCGCGGTGGTCCTCGGCTCGATCGGGGCGGTGCTGGCGGGGGCGATCTGGGGGGACCACTGCTCCCCGATCTCGGACACCACCGTGCTGTCCTCCGCCAGCGCGCAGTGCGGGCACCTCGATCACGTCGCCACGCAATTTCCCTACGCGCTGTCGGTCGGGCTGATCGCGTTGCTGTTCGGTTACATTCCCGCTGGGTTCGGCGTGCCGTGGTGGATTTCGGTCCCGCTGGGGATCGCGGCGAGCGTCGCGTTGGTGCGGTTCGCCGGCACGCGGGTGGAGGACGAACTGCTGAATGCTGGTGGACCGATGCCGAACTGACTCGGCGGCTGTACGATCCCCCGTCACCCGTCGTTCGTCATCCGTCAGCAGGGTTTGGCCCCATGTTCCGCGGCATCCTCGTCCCGACCCTCACCCCCCGGTCCGCTGACGGCGGAGTGGACGAAGCCGCGTTGCGTGCGCACGCCGACTGGCTGATCGGGAAGGGCGTGCACGGCTTGTACCCCTGCGGCAGCACGGGGGAGGGGGTGCGGCTGACCGCCGACGAACGCCGGACGGTGGTGCGGGCGACTTGCGAAGCGGCGGCAGGCCGCGTGCCGGTGCTCGCCGGCGTGGTCGGGGCGAACCAGTCGGAACTGATCGCGGAGTGCGAGTACGCCGCCGAGTGCGGGGCCGCGGCGGTCGCGGTGACGGCCCCGGTCTACTTTCGCCCGTCGCCCGCCGCGATCGAAGAGCACTTCCGCCGGATCAACGCGGAGAGCCCGGTTGGCGTGCTGGTCTACAACATCCCCGTGTTCGCCGTGTCGATCCCCGTCGGAGGTGACGGCCCGGCTGGCGGAGTTGCCGAACGTCGTCGGCGTGAAAGACAGCAGCGGGGACGCCTCGGCGATGGTTCGGCTCTGCTCCAAGATCCTGCCGGGGCGGCCGGACTTTTCGATCCTCACCGGGTGGGACGCCGCGTTGTTGCCGATGCTCGCCGCCGGCGCCCACGGCGGCACGAACGCCACGGCGAACTTCGCCCCGGAGTGGGTGTTAGAGGTCTATGAACAGTTCATCGCGGGCGACGTGGCGGGGGCGCGGGCAGCTCAGGGGCGACTGACGGCGACGTTCGACGCTGTATTCGACCTCGGTGAGTTCCCCGACGGCTTTCGTCTCGCCGCGGAGGGTCGCGGGGCTCTCGCCGCTTCGCTCCCCCGACTGCCGGTGTCGGATTCGATCGCTGACGAAACGCGGGCGACGGCGGAACGGCGGCTGGCCGGCGTGCTGGGCGCCCTACCGCCGGCGTAGCCGCGGCTCGTTTCGCAGCGCGCGACCGCCGATCGGCATAACATTATCCGCCCGCCCCCTGTTTAATGGATGAGCCGCCCGATGCCCGCCCCGCTCGTTCCGCCGCTGTCGCCCCGTGGGGCCGTGGTCGTCACCCCGGAGACGGCCTCCGCCGTGCACTGGTTGGGCGGGCGAATGAGCATCTTCGACGCCGGCGAACTGAGCCGGTACGCCTTCAGCGCTGCGGTTGATTCCCTGCCCGGCGGCGGCGGGCCAATATGGCACCGGCACACGCGGGAGGAGGAGGTGTTCCATGTGTTGGAGGGCGCCGTGGACTTCTTCAGCGCGAACCTGCCCGGCGGTGTGCGGGTGGAGGCCGGCGGGCTCATCGTGCTGCCGCCGGGGCTACCGCATCGGTTCCAGAACGCGCGAGCGGACGAGGGCTCCCCGCTGCTGATGTTCACTGTGCCGGGCGGGAACATGCAATTCTTCGCGGATCTCTCCGCGCCGATCAGCGAGCCGGAGGACCCGACGGATCCGCCGGACGTCGCCGCGTTCGCCGCCGCGGCACGGCGGTACGGCATCACCATGCTGGGGCCGGACGAACGGGTGGGGGCGACGATTCACCAGGAGATCCTCCCGCTCGCGGCGGGTCGTTTGCCGACGCACGTTCCCGCCGGGGCGGGGGAGGCGTGGTGCGTGGAAGGGTGCAATGTTGTGCTGAAAGCGACCGGCGGGGCGACCGCGGGGCGTTGCACCGTCGCGGAGATCACGCTGCCGCCGAGCGGGGCTCTCCCGCGGCTGCGGCACGCTCGATTCGCGGTGGGCGTCTATGCCTTCGATGGGAACGTCGTACTGACGACCGACGCCGGCGACACGCCGCTCCCCGCTGGTGGATTGGCGACCGTACCGTTCGGCGTGACGTACCAATTGCGGAACCTCGGCGGCGGCCCCGCAAGCGTACTGACGCTCTCGGCCCCGGCCGGGTTGGAAGAGTTCTGGCGGGCGGCCGGGACGCCTTCGCCCCTCACGACGCGGGGCTTGTACCCGGAGTCCGTCCCTGCGAACCCCGCCCGCGTCGCCGCCGCCGGCCGGGATTGGGGCGTCGAGGTGGATCCAGAATAACCGCCTGAGGGTTCAAGCCGCCGGTTTAGGGGATTGCCGCGACGGCGTCCCTCGCCCGCTCCCAATAGGCGCGGTGGGTGATCGTCGTTTGGGCCGGGTGGGGCAGGGCGAGGACGCGGCTCCCCCGCACGCGGGCGGGAAGCGTCGGCTCCTCGGTCGTCGACGCCCACGCTCGCCAGAACTCCGGCGGGAGCAGGCCGGCGGTCCCCGCGAGCGCCAGCACGTCCGGGGCGAGGGCGTCCAGTTGCTCCGCGAGCAGCGGGGCGAATTGCACCGCGGCCTGCCGGAGAGCGGCGGGGCGGTGGACCGGGCCGCCGCCGAACTTGTTGACGTTCACCACCGCCACGTCCCGCAGCACGTCGGCGGACGGCCGCGCCCCGCCCGGTTCCCACAGCGAAGCGGGCGGCTCGCCGTGCAGCAAACCGTGGGAGGTGCGAATCAGCGCCGCCCCCGTGGCGGCCCAGCGGGGATAGGCGAACAGCCGTTCCCGGTAGAACCGTCGCAGGTCGCGGGAGCCGACGTTCCCCGCACCGGGATCCCGATCCCACATCGCGGCGACGTTCGGCTCCCGCAACAACCAGACGATCCGCCGCGGAGCCGCCGCATATCGTGTCGCGGCGACGGCTCCGTCCAGCACCCACCGCGGGTCCGCCCGCTGGCTTTCTTCCAGCTTAACCTCAAACTGCGCCAGCCGATCAACGGAGAACGCGGCGGGCGAGCACGCGGCGGGGGAGGACGCGGCGGGCGAGGACGCGGCGGGGGACGGGGGATCGCTCATGCCGCATCGTGGCGGGCGGGGCGACGGCGGGCGACCGCCCCCGCTACGCTGACGGCGTTCGCCCCGCGTTTCCCCAGACCCCCGTTCGTCCCATGCTCGCCGCCCTCGTGCTTCTCGCTCCTGCGCTGTCGGTCGCGGCCGCCCCGCCCGCCGCCGCCCCCGCGACCGTCGACCCGGCCCTGCCGCGGGCGCTGTTGATCGGCGATTCGATCTCCATGGGCTACACCGATCCGGTCCGGGCGGAATTGGCCGGCGAGGCGAACGTGTTTCGCATCAAGGGCAACGGCGGGCCCACCACCCGCGGGCTGGCGAACATCGAGGCGTGGCTGGGCGACGGCAGGTGGGACGTGATTCATGTGAACTGGGGCCTGCACGACATGGCCCACGTCGATCCGAAGGGCGCCCGCGTCTCCCCGGACGAAGGTGTGCGGCAGGTCCCGCCGGACGACTATCGCAAGAACCTCGGCCTGCTGTTCGATCGCTTGGAGAAGACCGGGGCGACGTTGATCTGGGCCACCACCACGCCGGTCCCCCCCGGCGCCACCGCCCGCATCCCGGACGAGGCGAAGGCCTACAACGCCGTCGCCGAGGAGGTGTTGAAGGGACGCACGGTCGCCGTGAACGACCTGCACGCAGTCGCGCTGGCGGACCTGAAGACCTACCAGCGGCCGGCCAACGTGCACTTCAACGAGGCCGGCTCGAAGGCGTTGGCGAAGGCGGTCGCCGAGTCCGTGCGGACGGCGCTGGCCGCGAAACGCGCTGAGAAGTAGCGCTACCTGTCCGAGCCGTCGGCTGGTTGGCGGCTCGTGAGCGTTCGCAGGAAGAACTCCGCCCGCTGTCGGCGGGCGGGGGCCAGTTCGCCGGCGCCGTGGCCGGCTTTCGGGTACACGATGAGGTCAAACTGTTTGCCCGCGGCTCGTAGAGCGTCGGCGGTGTCGTAGGTGCAGGCGGGGTCGACGTTGCGGTCCGACCCGCCGAGCGTCAACAGCAGGTCGCCCTCCAGTCTTGCGGCGTCGCGGACGTTCGAACTGCGGTCGTAGTGCCGGCCTCCGTCGTCGGACGGTCGGCCCAGCCACGCCTCGTTCCACCACAGCTTGTCGACGCGGTTGTCGTGGCACCCGCAGTCCGCGGCGGCGGCGGAGTAGAAGTCGTGATGCGACAGCAGCGCCCGCATCGCACTCTGCCCGCCCGCCGATCCGCCGTAGACGCCCACACGGTTCACTTCGAGCGCCGGGTACGCTTTCGCCAGCGCCTTGATGAACAGGATCCGGTCGGGGAAGCCGGAGTCCGCGAGGTCTCGCCAGCAGATGTCGTGGAACGCTTTGCTCCGCCAGTTCGTCCCCATGCCGTCGCACCGCACGACCGCGAATCCCAACGCGGCGAGTTCGCGGGCGTGCCGCGACGTGCCCCACGCCTTCTCGACGAACGCGCCGTGGGGGCCGGCGTAGATGTTCTCCAAGACCGGCAGCGAGCCGGGCGGGGCGGCGGCCGGGTCGAAGCCCGGGGGGAAGATCACGAGACCATGGATATCGGTCATGCCGTCGCGGCCCTTCGCCGTGAACCGGACCGGCGGACGCCAGCCGGTGGCGAGGCGGGCGGCGGCGTCGGCACGCTCAAGCTCGCAGACGAGGGCGCCCGTCTCCGCATCCCGCAGCACGGTCACCGGCGGCAGATCGACCCGGCTGAACCGATCGAGCAGGAAACGGTCGCCGGGGAGAAACTCCCATTCGTGCGTGCCGTCGCCGGGCTCGCGTGCGTCGGAGGTGAGGACGGTCAGGTTCGACCCGTCCAGATCCACCCGGCAGAGGTGCCGGTAGTACGGGTCCTGCCCCGGCACGATCCCGCCGGCGACGAACCAGACGCGGCCGTCTTCGATCTTCACCACCTCCCGCACGACCCAATCCCCGCCGTACTCGGAGCCGGACGTGACGGCGTTCCGCACGTCGCCCGTGCCGGCGTCGATTCGGTACAGGTGATTCCACCCGCTGCGTTCGCTGGCCCACAGCAGCGTCTCCGGCCCGTCCTCCTCCGCTGGCAACCAATGAAGTTCGGTCTTCTGCGAGTAGTCCACGAAGGTGTCGCTGCGTTCGTCGACCACGATCCGCACCGCACCGGTCTGCGGGTCGGCGGCGAGGACTTGTAAGTATTGATGCCCCCGCGGGTTGAAGAGGAAGAACAGTTCCGACCCGTCCGCCGCCCATCTCCAACGACCGGCAGAATAAGGATCGTCCAGCAGGTCGGTCGCGAGATCGATCCGCGCCCCGGTGGCGGCGTCGAAGAACACCGGCGTCACGAGGTCCCGCAGGTCGCCGGGCTTCGGATACCCAATGACGAAGGGCTCCACCGCCTCACCGTCGCTCCCGTCGCCGTCGCCATTGGGGGCGATGCGGATCTTTCGCACCGGGGCGGATGTGACGCGAAGCACGGCGACGGTGCGGCCATCGGGGCTCGGCAGCGCCGGGCCGCGATAACTGACGGAGCGGTAGCCTTCCGGCACGGGCTCGGCGGAGACGTCCGTCAGCCGCCGTCCGGAGGCGACCTGCACGACGTCGCCCCCCTCGAACCGAACGGCGGGCGGCGGCGGAGCGGACGGAATCTCCCGCGGCTCCTCGGAGAAATCGGGGTCCGGCCCGGCGATGATCGCGGTCCCGCGATCCCCGGCGCCCACGAAGGCGGTGAGGGCTCGGCCGTCGGCGTCTCGGATCACCCAAACGTGCCCGGCGAAGGTGCCCCTTTCTCTCTCGCCGCCCGCCGGGATCGTGCCGTACGGTTTCTCCTCGGCACCAGTTCGCCAGAACAGCCCGATCGGCCCGTCGGTTCGATTCTTAAAGGTGATCACGGTCGGTTCGCCGCCGTTCCAAGAGGGGCGGGGGCGGGTGAGCCGCTCCACATTGACGGTCTTTGACCCGCCGGCGACGCCGTCCGGGCCGGCGCCGGGTTCGAGTCGCCGGACGCGGGCGCCGTCGACCTCCCAGCGGGCGTCTTCGGCGGAGAACCGCACCGGTCCGTCCGGCCCTTCGGGAAAATCCAGGGAGCGAAAGGGCAGCGTGCCGGCCGTCACCCGGGCGCCGCGACGGGACAGGGCGCCGGCGACCACGGCATGGTCGAACGCCGGGCGGCGCTCCCCGCTCTCCGGACGGACGAGCACGAACTCGGCAGCGCCGGGACCGGTCGCGATCCGATACCAGAAGTCCTGTCCGCGGCCGATCCGGTGCGGCAGCACGCGATTTCGCACCACCTCGCCGGCGGTCGTGCGCACCCAAGCCGCGGCGTCGCTGAACGTTACGAAGGGGCGGTCGGCGCCGCCGTTCACCGGACGATCAGTCACCGGACGATCGGCGACCGCCGGCGACAGGGAGATCAGACCGGTGATCAGGCAGAGTGTGGCAAGCATCCGCCCACTATGAGTCGGTCGACCGCCTCACGCTCCCGGAGAATGACGCACCACGGCTTCGTTCACTCGGGGCGGGGGCCGCCTCGCGCGGGATCAGCGAACGACCTTCACCACCACGATCGTCACGTCGTCCGCCTGCGGCAGCGGTTCGCGGAAGCGGCGGGCGGCGTCGTTCAGACCGGCGACGATCTCTTTCGCGGATCGGTCCCGCAGTTCAATCGTCGTTTGCAGGATCCGGGCCGCCCCGAATTGCTCCCCGGCGGCGTTCACCGTCTCTTCCAGCCCGTCCGTGGGGATCAGCAGGAGGTCGCCGGGGGAGAGGTGCACCGTCGGCCCCGGATCGACCTCCGGGTCCGGCAGCAGACCGACGATCGGCGCGGTGCTTTCCAATCGGACCGGCGCGCCCTTGGCAGGCAAGTGATATGCAATGTGGCCGGCGGCGGCATAATCGAAGGTGCGGGCCTGCGGGTCCAGCACGCCCAGCAGCAGGGTGAGGAACAGCGGGCCGAGGTCCGGCGCGATCTGACGTTCCATGCGCTCCATCACCGCCGCGGGTGCGCGGCCGGGGGCGAGGCCGGCCCGCAGGAACGCCCGGGCTTCCACCATCACCAGCGCCGGCCCCAAGCCGTGGCCGCACACGTCCCCGACCGCCACCGCGAGGGTGCCGTCCGGCTGTTCGATGAAATCATAGTAGTCTCCGCAGGCTTCCTCGGCGGGAAAGACGGCGCCCGCCACGTCCAACCCCGGCACGCTCGGCGAGCCCGACGGATAGAGCCGGCGCTGCACCGCCTGGGCGGCGGACAGTTCACGACGGGCTCGCTCCCGCTCCCGCTCGCGGGTTTGATCGCGGAAGGTCACCACCGCCCCGACGACCCGCCCGCCCGAGTGCAGCGGGGCGCATTCGTACGCGACCGGAAAGCTGTTCCCGTCGGCCCGCCAGAATCGACCGTCGACGCTGCTGCGCGATTCCCCGTCCCGCAGCACGGCCAGCAGGGGGCAGTCCGCCGGTGTGTACGGCGCCCCGTCCGGGCGGCCGTGGCGGACCACGGCGCCGTGCGGCGCGTCGTCCATCTCCGCCACGTCACGTCCCAGCATCGCGGCGGCCGCCCGATTCGCGAACGTGATGCGTCCGTTCATGTCGAGCCCGTAAACGCCCTCGCCGACGGAATTGAGGATCAGTTCCAGACGATCCCCCAGTTCGACGGAGCGTTTCACCGCACGATTACGCTCGGTGATGTCCGTCGAGATCCCGCCGACGCCCCAGATCTTCCCGGCGGAATCACGCATCGGAAACTTTACGGAGAGGTAATCCCTTGGGCCGTCGGTGTGCTGGACGGTTTCGTCGAACCGGATCGGATTACCGTCCTCAAAGACTTTGAGATCGTTGCGGCGGATCTCCGCGGCGACCTCCGGCGGGTGCATGCGGTCGTCAGAGCGGCCGACGACCTGCTCCCGGGTCAGACCGAAGATCTGGAGGAACCGACGGTTCACCAGGATGTAGTTTCCCTCCGCGTCTTTGAGGTACACCACCGCGGGGGAGTGATCCAGGAAGGTCAGCAGCGTGCGTTCCTGCCGGCGGGCGACGGCGGCCTCCTCCTGAACGTCGCCCACGTCGCCGATCACGGCGACGACGTGCGGCTCGCCGCCCACCGTCAGCGGGGCGAGCCGCAGGGCGACCGGCAACTCGCGACCGTCGCGGCTGAGCCCGGTCAGACCCGCGGCGGCAGGAAGCGTGAGGGGCCGCGGGTTCTTCAGGTACTGCGACCACAGGGCTCGATAGCGGGGCCGATCGTGATCGGGAACCAGCGCCTCGACCGACCGACCTTCCAATTCGCCGGCGCTCCAGCCGAAGCGCCGCGTCGTTTCCCGCGTCGCCAGTCGAACGATCCCGCCGCGATCCAGCACGACGACGGCGATGGGGGCCTGTCGCAGCATCGCGTCTGCCAACACGCTGCGCTCCGCCGCGTCGTCCGGGGACGGCGCGGAGGCGGCGATGAGTGCGTCGACAGGGTCGACCTCTTGATCGTTGTGCAACACAGTTGGGGAACAGCGGCCCATGACGGGCCGTGGCTCTGACCTTGGGGAACCACACGAGCGGCGGCCGGACGGGGCAAAGAACGACCCCGTTCGAAAATGCTAACGCAGTCCGCGGAGCGAACGTCGCATCGGACCGGCGGCGGAGCGAAAATCGCTTGAGCCACGGCCGATTGGGGGGCCGACCGCGGCGCTCACCCGGAGCGGAAACCGCGGCCAAGTGGAATCAATCGCACGTCTGCCCCGCGGTTCAGCCCCCGCCGTTCCGTCATCGCTGCTCAGTCCCCGCCTGCCGGCGGCCAGATCGACTTCAACCGGGACACCGTCAGCGACGCCGCACGGCGATTCGGGGTGGGTGAAGGTGCCGGTGCGCATCCCGCTCCCGCAGGTTCTCGGAGCGGTAGAACGCGATCTGCGTGTTGGAACCGAACGGAGCTTCGCGCCCGGCCCGGCGGAGTCGTGCCGGTCCAAAAACCGCCGCCGGAGATCATGGCACCGCCGGAGAGCATGGCGTCGCCGGAGAGCATCGGGTCGCCGGGGCCGTTCTGGAACGGGGCGATCGGCCGGGCCGTCCAGGCGACGAGGTCCGGGTTGGCCAGCCCCGGCGGGCGGCGAGGTGGAACCCGTTGCGGTCGGGGCGAGTCCAGTTCGCCGGCTCCAACGCTTCGTCCGCGGCGCCGGTTTGCACCCGCTCGAACGCCGCGGCGAGGGAGCCGCTTACTCCGCGGCGGCCGGCGGCGGGGGCGCCTTGAGTCGGTAAACGGTCAGCGATGCGATCGATCCTTCGCCGAGTACTTGGAAGTCGTTCTCGTCCTCCGCGTTGGACCTCCGCGTATCCATTTCGTACCCAAGACCGTTGTCGGCGAATAGCTCAACCGAGGCCCCGTCGATAAAGACCACCGCGGAGGTTTCCTCCAACCCCACCCCGATCCCGCCGATCATCACCGCGTGCTCCCCGGTCGTGGCGAACGTGATGTGCGTTTCGATCGGCCCTCCGGCTGCGGCGGATCGCAGGGCGGCGGAGACCGCCGCGGCGGTCAAATCCGTTCCTTCGAACAGCACGTCGCCTCTCAACGCGGCACGTTCCGGGACCGGGCTGAGCCGCACCCGCGGGCCGTCCGGCGTGGCGTGCAGGGTGATTTCCCGCGGCGGGACGCCCCGGCCGAACAGGACCCGCCGCCCACCGGGTCCTTCACAGGAGACGCCCGGAACGTAGCGCCGCGCAAGGCGCTGCCACTCCCCCTCCGGGACGAGGACCGACCCATCGAACCGACCCACGAGAAACGACATCCCCCGGGACGACATCACCCAGCGCCGCTCCCCGCTCGGCTTGCCGTCGGCGAGGAGCGGGAGTTCGTACAGCTCCGGCCGCTCCGGGACTTTCCCGCGATCCGGAAAGGTGAGGGCGCCCGCCCGTTCCCAGCGGATGAGATCCTTCGAGCGATAGAACTCGACCTGACGGTACTCCCACCGCGGCCCCACCCCGCAGATGCCGCCCAACACGCAGGGCACGGCCCGGGTCTCGGCGGATGGGTCGTCGTCGAACGCCGTCAGCACCCACCGCTGCGTCGGCTCGTGCCAGAAAAGGTACGGGGCGCCGGTCGTGTGGGGCAGGGGCGACCGCCCCCCGACCGCCTCGAAGGCCCCGCCGCCGTCGCCGTGGGCGAGGCGATTCGGGCGATATTCGCCGCCGGAGGCCAGGAACAGCCGGTTCGGCCCGTGTCCGGCGGTTTCGTGGGCGTCGATCGCCGCGGAACCGACGCCCAACCCCCCCCGTCGGCCCCGCCTGCCGTTCGGCGGAAACAACGCGAGCGGCTGCTCCGTCCAGGTGAGCAGGTCCCGGCTGGTGCGGCGCCCCCAGTGGACGTTACCCCCGCCTCCGAACGGGTCGCGGAGATGGAACAGGTGCCATTGCCCGTCACGGGACACCGCCGCGGCAGGCGTCCCCGCAGTGACCGGCGGGGCGTCGCGGGTCTCCGCAGCGGCCCCGACGCGGATTTCCTCCGCCGATCCCGCAGCTTCGCCACCCCGGAAGATTGAAGACGCCCGCAGCGTGAACGTGTGGCCGACCAGCCCCAGCGGCGCCAGCGGGTACGCCGCGGTCCAAGCCGGCTCGTCGTCCCGCGGCAAGTACACGTGGAACGACTGCACGTATTTCCCATCGGCGTAGAGGGACAGCCTGTCCGGACTGACCCGCCGGCTGCTCCCCCAGGCATCCCGCGGCTCTTCTTCCCTCTCGCCAAGGCTGACCGCGATCGGAACCAACAGATGCGTACCGTTCGCCGTCAGCAGGCGATCCTGCGGGGGCGGGCCGAAGTCCCCCATCGTTTGTGAATCCGACAGCACGACGTGGTCGACGCTGACGTGTCCCCACGGCCCGCCGCGGGCGTCGACGATCTGGAGGCGGGCGAGCCGCCCGCGGAGCGCCAAAACGTCCCAGTTGCGTTTGGCGAGTTGTCGGCTCCCGCCGGCTTCCGGCGGATCGCCGTCGGGGGGATTCGGTCCGACGGCAGTGCGGACCGCCTTCCCGTCCACCAGCAGGTTCACGCAGGTCTCTCCCGCGAAGCCGCCCCCGCCGACGCAAAGGCGGACGTGATCCCGCGTCAGCTTGAAGGGCGGAGAGGTCAGGGAGCCGGTTGCGTCGTCCGCGCTTCGCCCGCTGGTGACGTACCGGGCGCCCCGAACCCGTCCACCAGCGTGCGGCCCGGCGGGGTTCCGGAGACCGGCCCGTCGCCGAAGGCGGTCCCGACGACGGTCCAATCGCCGAAGGTATCCTGCTCGAAGTCTGCAACGAGGACGTCCGGCCGTCGCACGATCGGCGGCTCCGCTGAGAAATCCGGCTCCGGGGGTGGGATCGGGGGTGGGATCGCCCCTGTCAGCGAGGGGAGACTCACCAGCAGCAGTGCGGCAAGCGGCAGGGCGTGGGGCGGCAGGGCGTGGGGCGGCAGGGCGTCATCCGTGCTCTCCAGGGGCGGGGGGAGCCACTGTGCCGCGGTCACGCACCGGCCGCGACCCCGATCCGCCCCGCGGCGTCGGCGGCGTCTCCCAGCACCGCCCGCAGGCGATCGCGGAGCGGGCCGTGTTCCTCTTCGGAAAAGAGCGGGGCGGCGGCCCAGTCGTGCAGCCACACGGCCTTCAATCGCAGATCGTCCGGTTCGTCGGCGAACCGCGGGAACACGTGGGCATGCAGTTCCCGGGCGACGTTCCCGAGGATCCCGTAATTCACCCGCACGCAGCCGGTGGCGGACAGAACCGCGTCCCCCACCCGGGCCATGTCCGCCAGGTACGCCGCCCGGCCGGCTTCATTGAGGTCGTTCAACGTGCCGACCACCGGATCGGCCAGCAGCACGCAGTACCCCGGCAGCACCTGCGGATCGCCCAGCACCACCCAGCCGCTTTCCAGCCGACAGACCGCCCGCGGGAGCGTTCCGGCGTTCGCGGCGGCGACAAACTCGGCGATGACGCCCATGACGATCCAGTCCAAATCACGGTGTCGCGGGAGGGGGAAACCGTCATTGTACCCGTTTGCGATTGCGGTTCGCGCGGCGTCGGCGTTCAGATGGGGCGGCCGGCTTCCTCCCCCCGCGACTCTCCGCGATGCGCCTCCGCGACCTGTCCGATTATCTCCGTCTGCGGCGGATCGCCGCGAACCCCTGGGAGGTCGTCCGCTTTCGCAAAGGGCACCGGGAGGGGCAGGAGTTGAGCGTCGACCTCCGCGACGGCCCGCCGGTCCGGTTGCAGGGCGGGCGGAGCGACGTGAACACGTTCCGCACGATCTGGCTGGAGGACGAATACAAGTTCGCCGACCTGCCGCCGGCGTCCCCGGGCGCCGCCCGGGTCGGCTGCGTGATCGACCTGGGGGCGAACGTGGGCCTCTTCGCCGCCCGGGCGGCCCGCGTCGCGGCCCGGGTGATCTGCTACGAGCCGATGCCCGAAAACTTCGAGCGGCTCCAACTGAACGTCGCCGGCTTCGACCATGTGACGACGGTGAACGAAGCCGTCGCCGCCGAGGCCGGCGCGCTGCCGCTGTACGCCCCGAAGAACGCCCGCTCCAACGGGCAATTCACCCTGTACCCGGGCGCCGACGACATCGGCGGACCCGTCCGCGAAGTCCCCGTCACCACGCTGGCGACTCTGTTCGAGACCCACGGCGTCGGCCGCTGCGACCTGCTGAAGATCGACGCCGAGGGGGCCGAGTATGACATCCTCCTCACCGCCCCTGACGAATTACTGGCTCGCATCGGCAGGATTCACGCGGAGTACCACGCCGTCGAAGGCCGCACGATTGAGGAGTTGGCCGAACGACTGCGGACCAGCGGGTTCGAGGTCACGCTCGACGCCAAGCCGCACGGCCCGAACTACGGCCTGTTCTTCGCCCGCCGGCCCGGCTGGACCGACGGCGGCTGAACCCCGCGTTCGCCCCGGTCACGACTCGGGAGCCCCGAACGTCTCGACCGCCCGCAGCGCGGCGGCGAGGCGGGCGCGCTCCGCCTTCAACCCCGGCGTCAGCGGCCCCCGGAGCGCCGCGGCGGGAGGTTCGCCGGGGCCGACGACCGGGCGGAACCGACCGCCGCCCGTGAGGATGTGCGTTCGCGAGCGCACGTACCGTCTGGCTTGATCCTGCACGTGCACCCATTCCCGATCCGGGCGGTCCGGCATGTCGGGCAGGCCGAGTCGGTCGGCGAAGCTGACGCCGTTGATCGGATTCCGGGGCGCCGGCAGTTCGCACAGGTCGAGCAACGTCGGCAGCACGTCGCAGAACTCGACCAGCCCGTCGTCCACTCCCGCCGGCACGGTTCGCGGCCAAGAGACGATCAGCGGGACCCGCGTGCCGGCGTCCGTCATCGTCCCTTTTCCGCCCGCCACCTCCACTTCCCGCGGCCCGTCCGGCCCCGGGACGAGCCGGCGGGAGACGATCCCCCGCTGGCAGCCGTTGTCCCCCAGAAACAGCGCCACGGTGTTTTCCGACGCCCCGGCCTCCTCCACCGCCCGCAGCGTGCGGCCGACGAGGCGATCCATATAAGCGACCATCTCCGGGAAATGGCGCTGGTCGCCGTGGGAACTCGCGCCGAGGGAGGTGGTCCGCGTGAGCGGTTCGTCGGAGTCCGGCGTCGGCTCCCACGGGTAATGCGGCAGGAGCATCGGGTAGTAGATGAAGAACGGCTCGCCCGCCGCGGTCGCCCGGGCGATCTCCGCCCGCACGGCTGCATTGTGCTCGTCCGGCCCGTATCCGCCCGGCACGGTCCAGGCGCCGCGGGAACGGGCGCACCCGCGTCAGCCGACCGGTCGCCCCAGAGCGTGGGCTCCGCATACCGGGAGGTGCGAACGCCGTCGATCTGGATCGGCCAGAACGTCGAGCGCTCGAAGCCCAGCGCCGCCGGGGTGTCGCGTTCGGTGAGGAACGATAACTGCCATTTTCCGGCCGCGGTCGTGGCGTAGCCGGCGTCGCGGAACAGGTTCGCCACGCTCTGCTCCCGGGCCGGATCGAGGAACTCCCGGTGTCGCTTCGGATCGTAAATCACACGGCGGATGCCGTTGTGCAGCGGTTCGCGGCCGGTCAACAGTTCCGCCCGCGACGGCGAGCAAAACGGGTTGGAAAAGCAGTGCGTGAACCGTCGTCCGCCCGCGGCCAGCCGGTCGATGTGCGGCGTCTGGTACGACAACCCGCCGTAGCTTCCCACCGCCTCCACGCCCAGATCATCGGCCATGATCAGCAGGACGTTCGGCCGCCTCGTCATCGGCGTCGAATCATCGTCCGCCAGACAGGGCGTGCCCGCGGCGAGGAGGGCCAGCGTCGACCAGAGCGGGTGCGTCACGGCAGGCGATCAGTGGGAGAACGAACGGTCCGGCCGCCGGGCCGCGAGGGCTGGCAAGGCGGTGCGGAAGGCGTCGACCATACCGAAATCCAGGTCGACCACGAGCAGTTCCTCCTCGTGCGCCCCGGCCGCGGCGAGCAATTCCCCCGTCGGCGCCACCACCCGGCTGCGGCCGGCCATGGTGAGGTCGCCGTCGGTCCCGCAGCGATTAACGGCGATGAAGAACGCCTGATTCTCCACCGCCCGAGCCCGCGTGAGCAGGTCCCAATGCTCCACCCGCCGATCCGGCCACGCCGAGCAGTTCACCAACGCCCGCGCCCCGCGGTCGATCAACGCCCGATACAGCTCCGGGAACCGCAGGTCGTAACAGATCGACAGCCCCCACCGCTCCCCGAGCAACCCCGCGACGACCGGTTCGTCCCCCGGCGTGAATGCCTCCGGCTCCCACGCCCCGGTCCCGTCGAACAGGTGCATCTTGCGATACCCCGCGACGGCCCCGCCGTCCGCATCGACCGCGGCGAGGCTGTTGAACCAGACCTCCCCGACCCGCTCCGTCACCCCGCAGACGATCGCGATTCCGTGCTCCGCCGCCGCCGCCCGCACCGCCGCCGCGTCGTCCCCCCCGCTCCCGCCCACCGCCGCCGCGTCATACCCGGTCGTCGCCAGTTCGGGCAGGAACATCACCCCGCACCCCGCCGCCTTCGCCTCCCCCGCAAACCGCCCGATCTTCGTCAGATTCGCCCCCACGTCCCCCACCACGCAATCCATCTGGGCGAGGGCGATACGCATTAAATGAGGCGGCAGGGCGGGGTGCGGGGAAGCCGTCAGCCTAACAGTTCGACAACGAGTTCTTCCACATCCCGGCCGGCGTCGGCATCGGCCAGGAAGGCCCGCACGTCCCGCCGGACCGTGGTGAAGTGTCGGTCCGGATCGATCTCCAAGTCGGCCACCGCCGCCTCCAACTCCGCTCCCCGCGCCGCCAACGCCGCGTGCAGGTCGTTCGACGGATCGTATAGCGGGACCGGCAGTTGCCAGACGCTTTTCGAGATGTGCCGCTCGTCCTTCCCGTAGCTCATATAAGGTCTTACCAATTCGGTGACGCCCGCAGAGTTCAAAACGGCGCAGAGGAAGCTCGCTTCTTCATCGGAAGCCGCCGTTGCCCAGATTAGTGTGTTCTCCACGACCGCCCGCGAGTCATTCACCCGCGCTGCGAGCAGGTGCATTCCGGAACTATTATAGACAATTCGGTGCGGCGGGATCGGGAGTTGTTGTTCAAACTTGCCGTGGTAGTCGATCTGTTCCAGCAGCGAGAGGCCGGCAGGATTCTGTTCCGCCATCGCTCGTTCCGCCCTCCGCCACCAATCCGCCAAGCCCGGATGAGCGTCGAGCCGCTCAGACTCAACGCTCATCAGCCCGTCGGTATCCCGCGGGATGACGGCCTCAAACGTACTCCGCACGCGGTACGGCAGCACGCATTCGCCCAGCAGGACCGGCCGCAGGAACTCCGTTTCGACCACGCCCTCCAACGGCGGCAGGCCCTTCCAGGGGGGCTTATCGTTGCTCCGCTGGAGCGACCGCACCGCCGCTTGGCCGGCGGGCATTCCCAGCGGACCGGCTTCCCGCCGCGTGACGAAGAACAGCATCCGGGGATAGAGGTTCGCCCCGTTGCGAAAGCGGTCGGCCCAGGGGGAGGCGTGGCCGTCGGCGACGGGTTTGGCCTCGCCGGGCGCGCGGGTCAGGTGCGGCTCGACCTCCGCCCACGACCCGTTCTTCGCCGGCAGTTTCCCGGAGAAAGCGATCAGGTCGGTCGGCAGCGGACGGGCGCCGGCGTTTTCATCAGAGCGTCGGCCAAACAACACCGCCGAACCCCGCGGGAAAAAGTGCGGCCGGACCCGCCGCAGATCCCACGCCCTGTCGAACGCCACCAGCACCGCCGCGTTGTGCAACCCGCGGTAGGAGCCGGTCCGCAGCCCGCGGAACTGCCCGCGATCGACCGCGGCGTTGGGCATTACCAGCCCGAATCGCCCGCCGGTACGCAGGTAACGGCCGACCGCCCGCACCAGGAACAGCCCCGACAGATCCTGCTGGGTCGCCACCTTCGCCCCGTGCCACAGCCCGCGATCCTCGCTGTACGCTTTGAAGGTCTGTTGCATCGCCGGCGTCATGAACCGGTAGGTCAACCACGGCGGGTTGCCGACGATCGCGTCGACCCGGTTGTCCGGCCTTGCCAGCCAGTACGGCCGGGCGAGGTTGCGGACGTAGTAGCCCCAGATGTGATCGCGGCCGGCGTCGTGCAGTTCGCACAGGGCGGCGAAGGTGTCGGTGAGAGCCGGGCGGTCCGCCGGAGCGACCGCGAACCGCTGAAACAGCCCGTCCAACTTCGGCCGCGGACCGCCCGGGGCGCGGTCGGACGCCCGCCCGGTGAGGGCTTCGACTAACCCGTTGAACCGGGCCGGATTTTCCAGCAGCGCCTCGGGGAACTTTAATTCCGACTCGAACAACTGCTTGCGGTCGTCGGTCTCGACGACGAGGTTCCCCTTTGAAAACAACCCGCCGGTCGTCCGCTGCCACTGAACGGCGTCTCCGAGATAAACCGGCACCTCGATTCGCCCGCGGGCCCGGTCCGTCAGCCGGTCCCGGCCGATCGCCAGCAGATAGGTGACCCGGGCGAGGGTGACCGCGACCGGGTGCAGGTCCAGGCCCAGCACATGCCGGGTGAGTCCGGCGAGGGCGTCCGCGGCGGACAGACCGGCCGCGTCGGCGGCGTCCAGATAGCCCCGCACGCAGTGGAACAGGAACGTGCCGGAGCCGCATGCCGGGTCCAGGACGCGGGTCGTCAGCGGTTCGGGGACGGTCTCCGCGACGACCCGCTCCGCCAGCCAGTCCGGTGTGTAGTACTCGCCCAGCCGCTTGCGGGTGGCGGCGCCAATGACCGACTCATACAGCACTTTCAGCACGTCCCCGCCGACCGCGTCCCACCGAAACCGCGCCACCCGCCGCGCCAGCGACCGCACGAACCGCTCGCCTTCGGGCACCTGCGCGGGCCAGTCGAAGAAATCCGCTTCGACCACGCCGGCGATCCCGCCCTCTTCAAATTTCGCCCCGGACAGCAGCGAAGCCGGGGCGATGGTGACGGCGTCCAGCCCGACCACCGCGTGAGCGATAATCTCCGCCGTGTTGACGAGATAGGTGTGCTCCACGAACAGGTCGTCATCGTCCTCGAACTGCGTGCCGAGGGCGGTCGTCAGCAGCCGCGCCCACAACCGCCGCTTCATGGCCACCGCCGGGTGATCCCGGTGCCGGTCGAACAGATCCGCTAGCGTCGCCCGATCCAGGGCGTGTGCACTGCTGGCCGCCCCAAGTCGCCGTTCGATCTCCCGCGGCGTCGCCGGTACGTCCCGAGCCGTGGCCAAAACCCCTTCCAGCCAGACCAGAAACGACTCGACCGCCGGCCCCGCCGGCGTGAGGACGTGCGCGGAGACCTCCCGCGGCGGCCCCTCCGCTCCGACGAGCGTCACGCAGCGCCAATCGGTTCCGTCCGTCAGCAGCCCCACGTATCGGCATCCCGTCTCCGTTTGCCGCGACCGCAGATAGCCGGCCAACTGCTCGGTGGCGTCAGTGAGCACGGAACCGACCGACAGATCCCGCTTGATCTCGACCAGGCAACTGCCGGCCTCGACGTCGATCCGCCGCCGCACGCCGACGGGCGTCTCCAGATCGACCGTCGCGAGATCCCCCTCCGTCAGCGACAGCGGGGCCGTGAGCAGCAATTGGCGGACGTCCGCTTGCAACGTCGCCTCGGAACGCGTCGCGTCGCGGCGGGCGATCCGAGCGAGTAGTTCGGAGAGATCCGTCATCCGGCGAGAGCTTCCCGGTAACCGCCCGTCGCCGCGGCCAACGCCCGCGGCAGACCCTGAGGATCCCGGCCCCCCGCCTCGGCTAGATCCGGCCGTCCGCCGCCGCCGCCGCCGACTTCTTTGGCGGCGGCTTTCACCGCGTCGCCGGCTTTAACGCCGAGTTTGACCAGCGCCGGGCTGACGGCGGCCAGCAGGGCGACCTTGCCGTCGACCACGGTGCCCAGGATCAATGCGACCGGGGTGCCGGCGGCTTCGCCCTTCTTGCGCAGGGTGTCCGCCAGCGTGCGGAGGGCCTCGCGGGGGGCGCCGTTCAAGTCGTGGGCGATGATCTTCGCCGTCGTGCCGTCGGCGAGCGTGACCGTCTCGGCCTGCTCCAATAGCTCCTCGGCGCCGCCGGCAGCGGTCTTGGCGGTGGCGGCGGCGAGCAGTTTGCGGGCCTCCTTCAACTCCTCCTGCAACGCCGTCACGCGGGCCGGCAGCTCCTGCGGTTTGCCGGCCTTCAAAAGCTCCGTGGCCTCGCTTCAGGACGGCGCCGGCCTCGCGGGCCTCGCGGATCGCCCGCGGGCCGGTGACCGCGGTGATGCGGCGGACGCCGGTGCCGACGCTCTCCTCGCTCACCACCCGGCACAGCCCCAGCTGGCCGGTGTTCGTGGCGTGCGTGCCGCCGCAGAACTCGATGCTGAAGCCGCCGGCGTTCACCACCCGCACGCGGTCCGGGTACTTTTCGCCGAACAGCATCATCGCCCCCTGCGTCTTCGCCTCCGCCAGGTCCATCACCCGGGTCTCGATCGGCGAACCCTCCATCACCCGCAGGTTGATCCGGTCCTCGATCTGCTCCAATTCCTCCGGTGAGACGGCTTGGCGGTGACGAAGTCGAACCGCAAGCGGTCCGGTTCGACCACGCTGCCGCGCTGGGTGGCGTCGCGGCCGATCGTCTCGTGCAGGGCGTGATGTAAGAGGTGCGTGGCGGAGTGCGCCCGCCGAATCGCGGACCGGCGGTCGCCGTCGATGTTGGCGACGACCGGCATCCCCGCTTGCAGCACGCCCGCTTCGAGATGCCCGAGGTGCACCGTCAGCCCGCCCTGCTGTCTGCGTGTCGACGACCCGAAATCGCATCGGGCCGGCGTTGAGGACGCCCAAGTCACCGACCTGACCGCCGGCCTCCGCGTAGAACGGGGTGCGATCGAGGATCACGCCGACCGGGTCCGCGTGGCCGCCGTCCTGAGGAAGCCGGTCGAGCGTCGGCACGAGTCGACCCTGCGCGACAACGCCCAACACCGTGGCGTCCGCCGCGACGGCTTCGTAACCGAGAAACTCCGTCTCGCCGTGCTCCTTCTTGATCGCGTCGAGCGGCCCGGCGGCCATCACGCCGTCGAACCCGCCCCCGCCGACGCCCTTGCTGGTCGTCTCGTGCTCCTGGCGAAGCGCCTGGAACCGCTCCCGGTCGACCCGCAGGTTGCGGCGGGCGGCCATCGCCTCGGTCATCTCGATCAGCACGCCGTAGGTGCCGTGCAGTTCCCAGGCGGCGTCGCCGTCGATCTCCGACCGGCCGTCAGCCTCCGCCCGTCGCACCGCCGCATCGAACCGACGCAGGCCGCGTTCGACGGTCGCGAGGAAGCGTTCCTCCTCGGCCTTCACCGTGTCGACCGTGCTGGCGACCGTCTGCGTCAGTTCCGGGTACGCCGCCTTGAGGCTGTCGACGACCGGCTCGACCAGTAAATACAGGAACGGCTCGGCACGGCCGAGCAGATAGCCTTCCAGCGAGGCCCGGCGGAGGAGTTGTTTGACGACGTACTCCTCCAGATTGTTGCCCGGCCGGACGCCTTCGTGGATCGCCATGGTGACGGCCCGGGCGTGGTCCGCGATCCGGCGGACCGGGCGGCCGGTCTTCGCGTCGTAACTGTAGTCCACGCCGACCGCGGCCGCGGCGGCTTCGCAGAGCGGGCGGAGCGTGTCGATCTCGAAGTTGCCCTTCACCCCCTGCAGCACCGCGGCGGTGCGTTCAAGGCCCATCCCGGTGTCGATGTTGTTCGCCGGCAGCGGTTTGAGATTGTCCGGCGGGGCGCCGGTCCGCTCGAACTGGGTGAACACGAGGTTCCAGATCTCCGTGCCCTCGTTTGCCGGATTGAACCCGCCGGGGTGGTGGAAGATCTCGCTGCACGGGCCGCAAACGCCGTCGGGACCGTTGGTGGGGGCGCCGGCGGGCCAGAAATTGTCGTGTTCCCCGTGCCGCCGGATGCGGATCTCCTCCAGCCCGACCTCGTTCCGCCAGATCGCGGCGGCCTCCTCGTCCTCCTCGTACACCGTCACGTTCAGTTCGTCGGGGTTCATGCCGAGCCACTGCTTGCTCGTCAGGAACTCCCACGCCCAGAGAATCGCTTCCCGTTTGAAGTAGTCTCCGAACGAAAAGTTCCCCAACATTTCGAAGAACGTGTGGTGCCGGGCGGTGACGCCGACGTTCTCGATGTCGCCGGTCCGCAGGCACTTCTGGCTGCGTGACCGCTTTGGTGAAGCCCGGTTTGCCGAGGCCGAGAAACTCCTGTTTGAACTGGTTCATCCCGGCGGGGGTGAACAGCACCGTCGGGTCGTCTTTGGGAACGAGCACGTCGCTGGGACGGCGGACGCAGCCCTTCGTCTCGAAGAAGTCGAGGTAGGCGGCGCGGAGGTCGTCGGTCTTCATCGGAGGCTCTGCTTCGCCGTCGCCGACAGGCGGCGCGTATCGGGCGGGGGGAGTCGGGCGGGGCAGGGTACCGGGCGGCGGGAACGGCCCCAACGCCGCGGCGACTCACGGTTAGGGGAGCCGCACGGTCGAGCCGTCCGACAGTCGCAGCAAAGCTGGGCTGGGAGCCTCCGCTAGGCGGGACGCAAACTCTTCAGGGGAGGCGACCGAGCGCTCGTTCACCGCCTCCACCCGGTCCCCGACCCGCACCCCACGCACCGCAGAGGCGTCGGCGGGGCCCGGCGGCGCGTCGATCCCGACGACTGACACGCCCGACGGCAGCGGCTCGCCCGGTGCGGTGAGCGTTGCGGCGGTGGACCAGTCGACGCGGACGCCCCGGGCCGAGACCCCCCGCGGGACGAGCGCGACTGCCGGCCACCCGCCGGCGGCTCGTCCGGTCGCGGCGGCGGCAAGCGTGGCGGTCGCCGTGCGTCGCTCGCCGGAGTGGGGCGACAGCACTTCATAGGTGACGACGGCTCCCGGCGGGCTCAACGCCACGAGCCGCACAAGGTCCGACGCCGATCGTACCGGCGCCGATTGGCCGTCGAACCCTTGAAAGCTCGTGATCCACTCGCCCCTCCGCAGCCCGGCACGCTCCGCGGGGCTGTTCCCGCGCACGTCCTCCAGAACCGCGGCCCCCGGCGGGGCGCCGTCGCCGAGCATCGCAAACGCGGCGTCCGCCGTGACCGTCATCGGTTCGACGCCCAGCAGTCCATACTCCGCCGTTCTTCCGACGAGCAGTGCGTCGACCGTGCGTCGGAGCGAACCGGATAGCGGAACCATCCGCGGCGGTAATGCGTCACCGGGACTAGGTTCGAGCAGCAGGCCGACGAGGGCTCCGTCGCCGTCAAACGCGCCGCCGCCGGAGCAGCCCGGCGGGGGGGGCGGGTCGAGTTCCGCGAGCGTCCCGAACGCATGCAGCACGCCGGGGCCGGGATCGTCCCCTGACCAGTCCCGCCCGCCGCCCGTCGCGGCGGCCGGATAGGACCGTTCGAGCGTCGTCACCGTGCGAACCACCCCGGCCATCACGGAACCGTCGGCGGACGCATGTCGCGTGCACACCTCGACGCCGACAGGCAAGGCGGCGTCCGCGAGCCGTGCCGCCGGGAGGGAGGGGGCGGCTCCCATGAAACTCGAGCGCCGCGAGCCCGCTGTGCGGGTCGGCGGCTCGCACAGCCACCGGGGCGGACCGCCCGTTCGGCAGGCGAACGACCGCCCGCGTACCTCCGGGCGGCCGGTCTGGCTCACGCAACTCGCCTTCGGTCGGGGCGAACGCCGCCGCTCGGTATGTGGTCAAGACGAACGGGACGCCGTCGGCGTCCGCGACGACCACGCCGGCTTGCTCCATCCGCACGTCGCTCCCCCGAGACCTGAACGGACCGGTCATACGGGGAAGCGGCCGGGTCACCTGCACCGCCACCACCGCCCCGCCGGCGGATGCGGCGGCGGTGCAGGGCGGGGCGAGCGATGCGGCGGCGAGGATGAGGTACGTCATCAACATTCTCCAGAACTCTCCACAACACTCTCCACAAGGGACAATCGTCACTCCGCTTCCACGGCGACCGGCTCTTCGGCCTCGCCCTGGGTCGCCGGGTCCTCGAAGCCGCGGGCCTTCAGCACGCCCTCACGGAGAGACGCGGCGACATCTGGGTTCTCCACCAGGAACAAGCGTGCTCGTTCGCGGCCCTGGCCGATGCGAGTCTCACCATGACTGAACCAAGACCCGCTCTTCTGAATCAGCTTGTCCTCGACCGCGAGGTCCAACAGGTCGCCCTCGTAGGAGATGCCGGACTCGCTGAGCATGTCGAACTCCGCGACCCGGAACGGCGGGGCGACCTTGTTCTTCACGACCTTGGCCTTCATGCGGATGCCGGTCGTCAGATCGCCGTCCTTCAAAGTGGCGATCCGTCGCGTGTCGATCCGGACGGAGCAATAGAACTTCAACGCCCGCCCGCCGGGCGTGGTTTCGGGGGAGCCGAACATCACGCCGATCTTCTCCCGGATCTGGTTGATGAAGATCACCGTGCATTTGCTGCGGGAGATCGCCCCGGTGAGTTTCCGCATCGCCTGGCTCATCATCCGGGCCTGCAACCCGACGTGGGTGTCGCCGATTTCGCCGTCGAGTTCCGCTTTGGGGGTGAGGGCCGCGACGGAATCGATCACGATCACGTCCACCGCGTTACTTTTGATGAGCATCTCCGCGATCTGGAGCCCCTCTTCGCCGTAGGTCGGCTGCGAGACGAGCAGGTCTTCCAGATCGACCCCCAGCCGCTTCGCCCAACTGGGGTCGAGGGCGTGTTCGGCGTCGATGAACGCCGCGACGCCGCCGCCCTTCTGGGCGTTGCCGATAACGGACAGGGCGAGCGTCGTCTTCCCGCTGCTTTCCGGGCCGTAGATCTCGATGATGCGGCCTTTGGGCAGTCCGCGGCCGCCGAGCGCGAGGTCCAGCGACAGCGCCCCGGTCGGGATGCCCGGGATGCCGGCGCTGCCGGAATCCTTGTTCAGCCGCATGATCGAACCTTCGCCGAAGGCTTTCTCGATCTGGCCCATCGCGTTGGCGAGGACGGCGGCGGTGTCTTCGCCGGACCCGCGACCGTTCCGGCTGGGGACGTTTTTCGCGCGGTTCTTAGCCAACGGTTCAGCTTTCAGCGAGGGGCGGAGGGGGGCGGCAGACAAGGCGAAGGCCTCGCCGCGTGCGACGTCAGACGGCGGTGCGAGTGTACCGGCGATTGGCGGCGGCGTCCGCCGGAGAGGCGGCGGGGGTCGGTCCGTCAAACGGGGGAAACGGCAGCAGGCCGTCCGCCCGCTGCGGGGCCGCACCCCGACGAGCGGGGACCGACCGGCCGGCGGCGAGACCGTCGAGCTTGGCTCGCATCGCCACGGATGCATTGCGGGCGGCGGCGATCTCCCCCGGGGTCGCCTTCAGCTTCGCGGCGACGAACGCCACGAAGTCGACTTGGCGCGTGGACCCGGCCGTTCTGCCGATGACGCCCGTTGGCCTGGCGGCGACATCCGCCGGCCGGGCGATCGCTGACAGGCGACCGACAGGACGGCGGGCGCCGGAGTGATCGCGGTGAGAAAGCAGCGAAGGAGCGGTGGGCATTGGTTCGTCCATCCGTCGGGGAAGCGGGTTCGCACGGGCGAACACCACTGAACGAACGAATGGTATGGTTGCGTTCACCAGTTCGCAAGATCGAATCGCGCCCCTGACGGAGAAAGTGGTGAACAAAACCGCACCGGGAATGTCACCCCCCAGGTGTGGGGGGCGTCGCCCCCGCCAGCAACAACCCAAGGTAGCTGCGGCGTTCGCTTTTTTTGAGTCCGAGTCCTGCCGCGAACGCCAGCAGCGACTCCCGGGCGGAGTCGAGGCTGTTCGCATCGGCTGAAGTCTCGATCTCCAGGTAATCGTCCAGCCCCTCCACCCGGTCGCGGGTCACCTCATATCTGCACCCGTCCTCCGGCGAGGTGAGGTGGGCGGTTCGCCGGGTCTTGGAGACGGTGAACACTTCCCGAAAGCCGAGGCGCCGCAGCGCCTCGGTCAGTGCGGCGACTTCGGCGGCGCCGGCGGCGAGGCGGGGCTCGAACTCCTCCCGGGTTTTCGTCGCGGCGTCCACCTTGGGCCCTTTGTAGGTGAGCCGCCCGCGAGTCACGCCGTCCGCGGCGGTCGTCACCCGCACCCGGAGGGCCTCGTCCGTTTCGGCGAAGTCGCGGACCGGATGGTTGAAGTAGGTGTCCGACTGCCGCACCGGGTCGCCGAAGACGGCCCCGCGTGCGGCAAGAGCTTGAAGGACGGCGTTCGTGCCCTCCCCGGGGGGGAGCGGGAACTTCAGTTCGACTTCGTACATCAGGCGGGCGGCGCTGCGGACGGCGTGTGGGCAGACGGTTTGTTTTTGGAAGGCGAGTTGTTCTTGGAAGGCGAGGCGGCGTTCGCGGCGGCGGCGATCTCGCGCAGGTACGGCCACGTGAACAGCCCCGTGTCGTGGCCGCCGAGCCAACTCACCCGCAGCGCGTAATTCCCCGCCAGCGCCACCTCCTGCGGGACGATGCTGTTTGGGACCGTCGCGGGATCCAGCAGGGGGCGGCCGGTGGTCTCGGAGACGCACGCCGCACAGGGGCAGGCCAGCCGCAACGCCCGAAACGGCACGTCTGCATGGAGATCAGGCCATTCCAGTTCAAGCGCCCGATCAGCGCCGCGGACGCGGATCGCGGTGGGCGGGCCGGCGTCGATCGTGGAGGCGTCGTGCATGTCCTCATCCTATCCCGGAACCCGTTGGTTCTCCTGTCTCCCATTGTGGAGTCAAGCCGGGAGTCAATCCGGGAGTCTGTTGGGAGTCACTGACTCCCGCGTTGCGGAGTACGTTCTCGGCGTTGCGGCGGAGGCCGGCGGGGCCGGGGCGGTCCAGCGGGGTGTCGGCGAAGGCGGCTTCCAGTTCTTCGTCGCTCATCGCGGCGATTGCGGCGGCGTTTGCGGGGGCGAGATCGGGGCGGGGGGCGAACGCGGGATCGGCGGTGCGCGGCGGCTTGCGGTTCCAGGGGCAGACTTCCTGACAGATGTCGCAGCCGAACAACCAGTCGCCGCAGCCCTCCTTGAGGTCGTCCGGGATTGGGGTCTTCGCTTCAATCGTGAGGTAGGCGATGCAGCGTCGGGCGTCGAGCACGTGCGGGGCGACGAAGGCATTCGTCGGGCAGGCGTCCAGGCAGGCCGTGCAGGTTCCGCAGTGGGCGGACTCGTGCGGCGGGTCGTACTCCAGGACCGCGTCTGTCAGTAGGGCGGAGAGCAACAGGTAGCTGCCGGCCTGCTTGTTGAGGAGCAGGGTGTTCTTGCCGAACCAGCCGAGGCCGGCCCGGCGGGCGAAGTCGCGTTCCAGCAGCGGGGCGGTGTCGACCACGGTGCGGGTCCGCCCGCCGGGACGTGCCGCGTGGAGCAACGCGGCGAGCGGCTTCATGCGTTCGCGGAGCAGATCGTGATAGTCGACGCCGCCCCGGGCGTAGCGGGCCACCTTGCCGAACCCCGCCGGCGGGTCGAGCGCGGCGGGCGGGTCGGGGGTGTGATAAGAGGTGGCGAGCATCACCACGCTTTTCACCCCCGGCAGCACGCCGGCCGGGTGGGCGTAGGCCTCGCGGCGGCGTTCGAGGTAGCCCATCTCCCCGTGATAGCCGGCGGCCAGCCAGTCGGTGAGCGCGTCCAGCGTATCCGGCCGGGCGGCGGGAGCGACGCCGCACAGGGTGAAGCCGATCTGGTCGGCTTGCTGTTTGATCGCGGCGGTGAGGGCGGGGGCGTCCATGCTCGCACGGTACGCGGCGGGCGTTCCGCAGGCCGGTTCGCTGCTTAGCGGCGGCGGGTGAAGACGGGGGCGTCTGGCGTGGAGAGGGCCGCGTTGAACCGGTAGCCGTCGTGGTCGAACTCCGGCAGGCGGTCCGGCGTCGTGATTCGTTCCCGCACGATCCAGCGGGCCATCGCTCCCCGCGCCCGCTTGGCGAACAGCGCGACGATACGCGGCGGGCCGTCCTCTTTCTCCTCCTTGAAGGCGGGAGTGATCGTGCGAACGGCCGGCAGTCGCACGGCTTTGGCGTACTCCCGGGAGGCGAGGTTCAGCAGGACCGGCTCGTCCCCCAGCGCTCGCAGGTCGTCCGCCAGCAGGGCTCCCGGGGCGTCGGCCCAGAACTCGTACAGGGTGGCGGGGTTCGCTGTGGTCGCGGTGGGGAATCGCGTGCCCATCTCCAGCCGATACGGTTGGATCCGGTCCAGCGGGCGGAGCACCGCGTACAAACCGGAGAGGATGCGGACGCGATCCTGCGCGAATGTGAGGTCGTCCGCCGTCCAATCGTCGGCCGCGAGACCGTCGTACACGCCGCCCCGAAAGGCCCGCACGGCCGGGAGGCTGTTCCCGTCGGTGAACGGCAGCGACCAGGCGCGGAAGCGGCCGTGGTTCAGCTCCGCCAGTTTCTCGCTGACGCCCATCAGATCGGCGAGCGTCGCCTTCGAGAACCGTCGCAACCGACGGACCAGCCGCTCGGACCGATCTAGCGACCGGGGCGTCGTCGCCGCGGTCCCGCCGGGGAGCGGCGGGTCGCCGGTCTGGGCGAGCGTCTTGGAGGGGGAGAGGGTCAGCAGCACGCGGCTATCTTGCACCGCCCCGCGATCGCGACAAAGCCGGCCCCGAAAACAACGCGGGCGGCCGCCGGGCGTCTCTCGCGGGGGAGAACGTCCGGCGACCGCCCGCGGGTCGGGTCGACCACTCACCCCCCACCTGTCGGGTGAACGGCGCGTGCCGCATCACCCCGCGGGGCGGATTTCGCCCCAATTCGGCAGAGAGGGGCGGACCGGACGGACCGCTGGAAAACTTGACCCGGGATGCCTGGGGGAGACCCCGCTTCGCTCCCCCGGCGACACCGGCGGAGCGACTGCGATCTACCGGCGGTGCGGGGGGAAGGCGTCGTCGTCGTCCGGGGTGAAGCCGTCGTCGGCATCCCCATCGTCTTCGGTGCCGAAGCCGCCGTCGAAGGCAAGCACGTCCCACTCGCGGGGTCGACCGGGCTCCATCGCGTCGGCGTCGGCGGAGAAATCGCCGGCTTGGGCCGGGTCGTCCAACAGCAGGCCGGCGTCGCCGAACTGCTCCCCCGGGTGGCCGGAGAACGACGTGGGCTGGCCGCCCCAGCCGTCGCCGCCCCAGAGGACGGGGCCGGCGGAGGGGGAGGCGGAGTGATCGGCGGCGTCGCCGAAGTCCTCGGCTTCGCTCCAGGCGGCTTCTTCAGCGTCGAACGCCTCGGCGGCGGCCTCGGCCGGATCGGCGAACCGCATCCGATCGGCGGCCGTCTGGGCGGTGACCTCCGCGTCCGGATCGAAGCCGGGGGGCACGCCGTCGTCGTCGCCCCAGAGGTCGGTCACGTCGGCGAGTTCCTCTTGGCCGGCGGCCCGGAAGCACTCGGACAGGCTTTCGTAGGCGGCCCGGTTCCAGGGGGCGGGGATCGCCTCGGCGGCCCGGGTCAGCGGTTCGAGGGCGTCCTCGTGCCGGTCGTCCGCCATCAACGCCTGGCCGACCAGGTAGTCCCGGGCGCTTTGCAGCGGGCCGGCGGAGTCCACACCGTCCAGTTCCGACAACGCGGCGGCCGGCAAACCGAGTTGCAGGTAACCGTCGGCGGCCATCAACCGGCGGACCGTCCGGCTGGACAGCGCGGCGGTCGCGGCGAGGGAGGCGGTGGTGGGGGCGGCGATCGTCATCGGTTCAGCCTGTGGTCGGCGGTCCGGGGCGGGCCGGAAGGAAGCGGGAGATGTGCTCCCGAGCGGCCCGTCCGACTCCGTGTGTCGGACGGGAAGACACTGTCGCAACCGCCGTGCCGGTGGCGCGTGAATTGGCCGGAACAGCGGGAACGACCCGCAATTGTCCAGTTTTCATGGCGTTCGGCGGCCCTGAAAACTTGGCGACCGTCTCCGGAGACGCTCCAAAGGATGCCACGGTTGCGAAGCGTCTTGCAACTTTGGACCGCAGACGACCGCCGTCGCCCCCGATTCCGTCCGCATCCTGTCGATTCGCGGCTTCGCCCAGAGTGGGGCTGTGCGGGGGCGGCTCGGTGCGCGTGCGGGGTTGTGAGAGGTGCGGCCCAGCGTGACGCCCGGGGCTTGGCGTCACGGGCGGCGGCGTCCGGTTGTGCACGGTCGCGGGACGGATCAGGATGAACCCTCGCGACGTTCGCCCCGCGCCCTGGTTCCGGATTCTGCCTGATGACTGCGTTCCCCGTCCGCTTCGTGCCGACGCCTCCGACCTCTCGGGCGACGGCTCGGCTGTTCACCGCCGCGATCGTCGCGGCGGCGACTTTGACGACCGCTCCCCTCGCCGCCGCGGCGCCGGAGGACGGGGCCGCTCCCGCGGCCCGGCCGACGCGGCCCAACGTGGTGTTCATCTTCAGCGACGATCACGCCACGCAAGCGATCAGCGCCTACGGCTCCCGGATCAACACGACCCCGAACATCGATCGGATCGGGGCGGAGGGGATGCGGTTCGACCGGTGCTACTGCACGAATAGCATCTGCGGTCCGAGCCGGGCCGTGATCCTCACCGGCAAGCACAGCCACCTGAACGGGTTCCGCCAGAACGGCAACCGGTTCGACGGCTCCCAGCAGACGTTCCCCAAGCTGCTACAAGGCGCCGGCTACCAGACGGCGGTGATCGGCAAATGGCACCTCGGTTCCGACCCGACCGGGTTCGATTACTCGGACGTGCTCCGCGGCCAGGGGCACTATTACAACACGCCGTTCAGCAAGAACGGCGGGAAGTTCGAGGTGCAGGAGGGCTACGTCACGGACGTGATCACGGACAAGACCCTCACCTGGCTCAAGGGAGAAGACGGCGCCCGGGACGCCGCCAAACCGTTCTTTCTGATGTTCCAGCACAAGGCCCCGCACCGCGAGTGGGAGCCGGGGCCGGACCACCTGACGATGTACGACGACGTGACGATCCCGGAGCCGGACAGCCTGTTCGACGACTACGACGGCTACCCCGGCCGCAGCGACGCCGCCCGTCAGCAGGACATGACGATCTCCCAGACGATGACGGCCAGCGACCTGAAACTGACGCCGACCAAGCGTCGGCGGATGAACGACGCGCAGTGGGCCGCGTGGCAGGCCGCCTACGGACCGAAGAACGAGGCGTTCGAGAAGGCGAACCTGACCGGCAGGGACCTCGTCCGGTGGAAATACCAGCGGTACATCAAGGACTACCTGCGGTGCGTCGCCGGCGTGGACGACGCGATCGGGGAGGTGATGGACTATTTGGACGAGTCGGGACTCGCGGAGAACACGATCGTCATCTATTCCAGCGACCAAGGGTTCTACCTCGGGGAGCACGGCTGGTTTGACAAGCGGTTCATGTATGAGGAGAGCTACAAGATGCCGCTGCTGGTCAAATGGCCCGGCGTGACGGCGCCCGGTTCGGTGAACGAGCGCCTTGTCAGCAACCTGGATTTCGCGGAGACGTTCCTGGAGATCGCCGGCGCCGAGATCCCGGCGGACATGCAGGGGGTGAGCCTCGTTCCGCTGTTGAAGGGCGAGGATCCGGCCGACTGGCGGGATGCGTTGTACTACCACTACTACGAGTTCAACCCCGACCGCCGCACCGTGCACGCCGTCCGCCGGCACAACGGCGTGCAGACGGACCGCTACAAGCTGATTCACTTTTACAACATCGATCAATACGAACTGTTCGACCTGAAAAGCGATCCGCAGGAGATGCGCAGCGTCGCCGCCGACCCCGCCTACGCGGAGACGCTCAAGGGCTTGAAGGGCAAGCTGAAGACGTTGACGAAGCAGTACGAGGTGCCGGACGACGTCGGCAGCGCCCCGGCGATGCCGGACTGGTTGAGGGACGATCTGGAGCGGAAGGCCGAGGACCGGCGCCTGGAGACGCAGACCGAAGAGAAGGCCGCCGCATGACGGCGTCCCCCGCGTCCGGTTGGCCGTCGCCGATCGGCGGCCCGCGTATGGGCGGCCGCCGATGATCGCGTTCGTGCTGCTCACCTTCGCCTCCGCACTGGTTCTCGAGTGCGGCGGCGACGGCGTGGATGCGGCGGCTGGCTCCACGCTGGGGGTTGGTCGACGCCCCGGACGCCGCCCGCAAAGTGCACTCCCGGCCGACCCCGCTGGGCGGCGGGGCGGCGGTCTGGTTTGCGGTGGTCGCTCCGCTGCTGGGCGGCGTGGCAGTCGCGTTTGCGGTGCGGGCTGGTTGGGCGCCGGCGTCCGTCGTTCCGGATGCGCTGCGGCCGCACCTCACGGGCGTCGGGGAGAAGCTGCCGACGCTCGCGGCGGTGTTGGGCGCCGGCACGGCGCTGGCGGCGGTCGGCCTGTGGGACGACCGACGCGGACTGCCGTGGGGTTGGCGCTTGCTGGTTCAGTTCGGCTGCGCCGCGGCGGTGGCGGCGGCGGGCGTGCGGTTCAGCCTGTTCCTGCCGGGCACGTCCGGGCAGATCGCGGCGACGGCGGTGACCGTGCTGTGGCTCGTCGTGCTGACGAACGCCTTTAACTTTCTGGACAACATGAACGGCCTGTGCGCCGGCACCGCCGCGATCGCCTCGGCGGTGTTGGCGTCGATCATGCTGTGGTCGCTCCCCCGACCGCACTGGTTCGTGGGAGCGACGGCGCTGGTCCTGTGCGGAGCGTTGGTCGGGTTCCTCTTCCATAACTGGCGGGGTCGCATCTTCCTGGGCGACGCCGGCAGCACGTTCGTCGGCTTCATGCTGGCGGCTTGCTGCGCGCTGGGCACGTTCTACGAGGCGCCGATCAAGGGAGCCGAAGCCGGGATCCACGGCGCCGGCAACCATGTGATCTTCGCTCCGCTGTGCGTGCTGGCGGTGCCGCTGTACGATTTCGCCACGGTCCTGACGATCCGTCTGCGGGACGGGGCGAGCCCGTTCCGGCCGGACCGTAATCACTTTTCGCACCGGCTGACGGACCGCGGACTTTCCAAGCGGGGGGCCGTGAAGACGGTCTGGCTCTGCACGCTGGTGACGGGGCTGGCCGGTCTGTTGCTGTACCGGGTCGACGGGTGGATCGGGGCGGGGCTGGCGGTGGCGGTGGTCGCCGGGGTGCTGGGCATCGTGGCGGTGCTGGAGTTCTCCACCCGACGCGGCGGCGTGATGCCGGGCCTCGTGCCCCGCCCGTCGTCCGACGGCGCCGCGGGCGAGTGAACCCGTGGCGAAACGTGCCCGCGACGAGGTCCGGCCGATTTCCGATCCGGCGCCCACTCCGGCGCCCACTCCGGCGCCCACTCCGGCGCCCACTCCGGCGCCGGGTTCGGGTTCCTGGACCAATCCGCTGCGGGCGGCGGTGGGGCTGAGCGTCGCCGGACGGTTCCTTGTGCCGACGGAGGTCACGTCGCTGGCGGTCGATCCCGGCCTGTCGGCGGCGGACGGTTGGCTGGCGACGGTCGCGCTGCTCGCCCTCGCCGTCTGGTCCGGTCGGGCGTGGCGGGGGCACGCAGCGGTGTGGGGGGGAAGACTGCGGTGGGGGCGGTGCGAGACGTTGCTGGTCGCGTTGGTCCTCGCCCATGCCGTCGCCGCGGCGCCGGTGTTCTGGGGCGGCGGGCTGCGGCGGGCCGCGGCGGAGACGGTGTTTCACTGGGCGGGGCTCGCGGCGACCGGCGTGCTGCTCCGCAACCTGTGGCGGCCGGGCGACGACCGGCGGCTGGCGGCGCTGGTCGTCGCCTGCGGCACGGCGGCGGCGGCCATCGGCGTCTGGCAGGTGGCCGTCTCGCTGCCGGCCACCCGCGCCGCCTACCTCGACCTGCGGCGCACGCGAGCAGGACCCCGACCCGGCCGTCCGAGCCGCGGCTCGTGACGCGCTGGCCTCCCAGTCCGTGCCGGACGACCCCGCCGGCCGCAAGCGGTGGGAAGATCGTCTGCTGGGGTCGCGGGAGCCGTTCGGGCCGTTCCTGCTGGCGAACACTCTCGCGGGCGTTCTCCTCGCCGCGGCGCTGCTACTTCCCGGGCTGAGGTCGGGGGCGAGAGCAGCGAGCCCCTCGTCGTGGGGCTGACGGCGGCGTTGCTGCTCGGGGTGTTGCTCCTCACGAAAAGCCGCACCGGGTACGTCGGCTTCGCCGCGGGCGCGGTGGTGTGGGTCGCCGTGTGGTGGGGCCGCGGGGCGGGGCGGGGGACGAAGAGGAAGGTGCTGCTGGGAGGAGCAATCGCCTTCGGGCTGCTGTTCGCCGGGGCGAGCGCGGCGGCGTTGACGGGACAGCTCGATCGGGAGGTGATCTCCGAGGCTCCGCGGTCGCTTGACGTTTCGCCTGCAATATTGGACCGGCACGCTGCGGGCGTTGGCGGAGCGACCGCTGCTCGGAACCGGACCGGCGAACCTGCGGCCGTTCTATCTGCTCCACAAGGAGGCCGCCGCCAGCGAATCGATCGCCGCCCCGCACAATCTCGTGCTGGACCTGTGGGCGAACGGCGGGCTGCTGGCCCCGCTCCTCGCCGCGGCGTTGGCGTGGTGCGGGGTGACGCGCTGGCGGACCGCTCCGCCGAGTCCCGTGCATCCGGTCGCCGGCCCGATCTCCGGCTCGACCACTCTCTCGGGGGCCGGTGCGGGATGGGATTCGTTGTTCACCGGAGCCTTGGCGGCGTTCGGGCTGATCGGGGCGTGCGGCGGACTGCTGGGGCCGGTCGCTGCGGACGACCCGAACCCGTGGCTCGTCGCGATCGTGCGGGATTGGAGTTGGCCGATCCTGCTCTCCGCGGCCCCGGCGGCGGTCGTGCTGCGGTGGTGCGGGCGACCCGCGTCGGCGATCGACGCCCCCTCCCTCGGCCCGGCGTGGGCGGCGGCGTGCGTGGGGTTGGCGGTGCACCTGCTGGGAGCCGACGGCGCGGAGTACCCCGCGATCGTCGTCCTCTTCCTCCTCGCCCTCGCGGCCCCCGCGCCGCCCGCCGCGGACGCCGGTCCGGGCACACGGCGTTGGCGGGCGGCGGCGCTTGGCGTGGGGGCCTCGGCGGTCGCGGCGATCGGGCTGTGGGGCGTGCTGCTGCCGGGCCGCTCCGCCGGCGGGTGGTTGGAGACGGCACGGTTCGATGCGGCGCTGGGCCGTGATCCGCGGGGGGCGTTGCAGCGGGCGATCGAAGCGGATCCGCTGTCCGAGCACGCCCGCGCCGCGCTGGCCGAAGTCGCGACCGCCCGGGCCGTCGCCGATCCGACGGACGCCCGCGCCCGCGGCGAGGCGATTCGTTTGTGGAACGAGGCGCTTGCCCGGCGCCCGCGGCACGGGGCGGCGTACGGGCGTCTGTCCGACCTGCACCGCGCGGCGGGGGACTGGGCCGCCGCGGTCGCGGCGGATCGGGCGGCGGTGCGGCTGGATCCGTCCGCCGCGGCGCCGCACGCGCGGTTGTCGGAGTCCGCCGCCCGCGCCGGCGACGCGACGACCGCTCGTACCGCGGCCTTCGCGGCGTTGGAGCGGGACGCCGTCACCCGCGCCGCCGGTCATGCGGACCGCCTGTTGCCGGAGGAGGTCGTCAAGAACCTCCGCCTTCGGCTCCCCGCGGGCGACCGGCCGCCGCCCGACGGGCTATGATGGGCGTCGCGGCGGGCGTCCAACGGCGGCGCCCGCCGAGCCGTATACAGAAGCGGGCGCCGATCGGCGCCCGTCTTCGCACGTCGCCTCGTTTCGTCCGTCGTCCCACGTTCCGCCCGTCGGTGTCTTTCCCATGAACGTCCTCGCCCGCATCGCAATCGCCGCCGTGGTCGTGGCGGCGGCCGGGATCGGCCTGTACCTCGTCGTCGGTGAAACGGCGATCGGCAAGACCGTCGGGGAGCCAGCGGAATCGCTCGACGGCTTGCCGAAGGACGACGACCGCCTGCTGTTCCCGGACGTCAAGCCGGCGGCGCAGGGACCGTACCCGAAGATCCAGGTGGACGAGATGAAGCACGATTTCGGGGCCGTCGCGCTCGGGCGGAGCGTCTCTCACGTCTTCACCATCAAGAACGTGGGCGACGCCCCGCTGGAGCTGGGAGAGCCGATCACCACCTGCAAGTGCACCGCCCCGAAAGCCGGCAACGGCGAGCCGATCCCGCCGGGTGGAATGACCACGGTGGAACTCACCTACACGCCGGAGAATGCCGCCAACGAGTTCCTCCAGCGGGCGTTCATTCACACCAACGACCCGACCGATAAACGTCTGCAACTGGAAGTCTTCGGCAGCGTGGAAGACCTGCTCAAAATGTTCCCCGGGACCACGGTGGACTTCGGCGCCGTGGACGGCAAATCGGTCGAGACGAGAACCTTCAAGGTGCTCTCCCGATTGCTGGAGAAGGTGACCGTCGTCGGCACGGACAGCTCGTCGGACTACTTGGAAGCGACCGTCGAGCCGGCGGACCTGTCCGAGCCGGTGCTCCCCCCGCAGGAGGGAGACGGGGACAGGGAGACGCCGTCCGCGGCCGATCGCGGGTTCAAGAGCGGGATCGAGGTGACCGTCAAATTGCTGCCGGATATGGCGGTCGGTCGCTTCCGGGAATCGATCGTGATTCGCTTCGACGAGGAGCCGCCCGAAGCGGGACGGGTGGAGGCCGGAAAAATGACGGTCGACTACAGCAAGATGAAGGCGGAGGTCGTGGGCACGGTGCAGGGGCCGTTCAACTTCGTCGCCGTGCAGCGGAACGACCAGAAGTTCCTGCCGAACGCGCTGGCGTTGAACCTCGGCACCTTCTCGGCGGAGCAGGGGACGAAGGGCACGCTCCAGCTGTTCGTCAGCGGGATGGACAAGCCGCTGGAACTGTCCGAGATTGATAGCAGCGAGGACTACGTCAAGCTCCAGGTGCGTCGCGACGAGACGTTCCCCGCCGACAGCGGGCGCCAGAAGCTGTTCCTGGACTTCATCGTTCCGCCGGGCGAACCGCCCGCCACGCACGTCCGCACGGGCAAGGTGACCGTCACGGCGAAGACCAATCACCCGGACGCCCGCCAGTTGCAGTTCTACATCGAGATGACCTCGTTCAAGGACTGACCCGCGGCCCGCTGGTCCCCGCGAGCGCCGCTTGACCGGGGCGTGCTCCCCCGGTCCGCTTGTCGCGGCGCCGCGGGCGGGGGTTGACGGCGGGGGGCGGTGATTCGATACCCGCACGGCGTTCTTCACGTTCCCACGGACCGGGCCGACCCGCGATGAGCCAGACCGAACCCGCTCCCGCGACCCCGTCCCCCGCGGCGACCCCGGAGTCAAACCCGCTGTGGCCGCAGGTCTTGATTGGGGCCGTCGTCGGGGCGGCCGTTCTGGGCCTGGGGGCGTTCATCATCTCGCGGGGCGCCGGCGGCTCCGACGATCCGGCGAGGCCGATCGAGGTTTCCATGGAAGGCCGGGCCGCGGCGCCCGATCCCTTCGTCAACCCGCTGGCCGGGTGGGAGACGCCCACCGCGGCGGTGGTGCTGACCGGCGAGGTGCACGGGTATCTGGAGCCATGCGGATGCTCTGAAAAGCAGAACGGCGGCGTCGCCCGCCGCAGCGCGCTGTTCAAGGAACTGCGTGAGGGGAAGGGCTGGGAGGTCGTCGCCGCGGACGCCGGCGGGACTGTCCGCCGGAACCGCCTTCAGACCGAACTGAAGTTCGCCGCGATGCGGCGGGCGCTGGACCAGATGGGCTACGGCCTGCTGAACCTCGGTCCGGAGGAATTGCGGCTGGGCATGGAGTACCTCGTTCAGCACGTCTACGACCCGCCGCCGATGCTGGGGGCGAACGTCGTGCTGTTCGGAGACGTGACCGGGGACGACGGCGAACGATACCGGCATCGCCCGCACGCGCGTTTCGGAGGCGGGCGGCGTGCAAGATCGGCTTCACCGGGGTCGTCGGCTCGCACGCTCGCCGACGAACTGGCGGCGCTGGACCGGAACAGCCAGATCGGCGTCGCCCCCGCGGCCGAGCTGCTGCCGGCGGCGCTGACGGAACTGGCGGACTGCGACGTGCGGGTGCTGCTCAGCCAGGCGGAGCCGGACGAGACGACGCGGTTCCTCAAGGAGTTTCCCGGCTTTCACGTCGCCGTGACCGCCGGGCGGGCCGGAGGATCCCGGTCGCCGAAGCCGGAGGTCGTCGCCACCCCCGCCGGCGACGCCCTGCTGCTGCGGGTCGGCCACAAGGGGAAGCACGTCGGCGTGCTCGGCGTCTACCCGCCGCCGGAAGCCGGACCGACCGTCCGACGCTGCGGCTACGGGCGCTCGTCACGCTCTCCAAGGATCGCTACGGCCACGACAGGGCGATGGACGCCGGTGATGGCCCAGTACCAACAGTCGATCGCCGACAACCTGGAAGAGGTGTTCGCGGATCTGCCCCCGTCCGCCCCGCCGCGGCCGGGCGGGTACGTCGGGGCCGCGAAGTGCGGGGAGTGCCACACCAAGGCGTACGCCAAGTGGAAGGAGAGCCCGCACGCCAAGGCGCTCGTCAGCCTGACCGAGGGCCGGGCGGAGTTCGAGGGCGACTGGGCCGACCGCCGGCTCGATCCGGAGTGCCTCAGTTGCCACGTGACCGGCTGGAACGCCCAGGAGCTACTTCCCGTACGAGGGCGGCTATCCTGCCCGAACGCCTCGCCGCCGGCGCCGCGGCGGGCGGTCCGAACGGCGACGCAGGGGCTCGCCGGGCTCGACCGCTTCCACAAGCTTCAGGGCCAGCAGTGCGAGAACTGCCACGGCCCCGGCTCCGGCCACACGGCGCTCTTCGACCCGCTGGAAAGCGGACCCGTCCTCCGTCAGCGCAGGCCGAGCAGCGCGCGGCGAACAAGGCGATGCACATCGACCTCGCCACCGCCTCGCGAGTCCACCTGCGTGAAGTGCCACGACGGCGACAACAGCCCGGACTTCGACTTTGCGGAGTATTGGCCGAAGATCGTCCATCCCTGGCGCGACTGATCCGGCCGCGACTGATCCAGCTGCGACTGATCGTCGCGTGACGCGCTGCCCGGCGAACTGCGTGACCGGTCGCGGGGCGGTTCAGGGGTGGATCACCACGCACTTCAGTTCGGTCATCGCTTCGACGGCGTAGCGGGGGCCTTCCTTGCCGAGTCCGCTGTCGCCGAGACCGCCGTACGGCATCAGGTCGGCCCGGTACTGCGGACCGCCGCCGTTGGTCCCGGGGCCGACGTTCACCACGCCGGCGTCGATCGTCTCGCTCAGCCGGACGGCCCGGGAGAGGTTCGCGGTGTAGACGCCCGCGGCTAGCCCGTAGCGGGTTTCGTTCGCCATCGCGACGGCCTGCCGTCCTCCGAGTCGAACGCTCGCAGCCCGCAGGCCGGGCCGAACAGTTCGTCGTCGTACGCCCGCATCCCCGGGGCCACGCCGTCCAGCAGCGTCGGCGTGAGGACCGACCCGTCCCGGCCCCCGCCGCAGATCGGCACGGCCCCGGCGGCGACGGCGTCGTTCAGCCACGCCTGCACGCGATCCGCATCCGACGAGCGGATCAGCGGGCCGACGTCCGTGCGTTCGTCCGCCGGATCGCCGACGGTCAGTCGCCGCGAACGCCTCCGCCAGCAACTCGCGGAACTCGCCGTGGATCGACCGTTCCACCAGGACCCGTTGGAGCGAGATGCACACCTGCCCGGCGTTCGCGGTGGCCTGTTTGGCGAGGAGGGAGGCGGTCGCGGGCAGGTCGGCGTCGGCGAAGACCACGGCGGGGCAGTTCGAGCCCAGTTCCATCGTCACCCGCTTCACCCCGGCGGCGGCGACGATCTTCCGCCCCACCGCATCGCTGCCGGTGAAGGAGATCTTCCGCACCCGCCGGTCCCCGCAGATCGCCGCGCCCAGTTCGCCGCCGGGGCCGGTCAGACAGGCGATCGCCGACTCCGGCAGGCCGCACTCCAACAGCAACCGCGTCAACGCGAGGGCCGACAGCGGCGTCACGCCCGCCGGCTTGAGCAACACCGCGTTCCCCGCCGCGATCGCCGGACCGACCTTGTGACAGACGAGGTTCAGCGGGAAGTTGAACGGCGTGATCGCCGCCACGATCGCCGCACGGGATGCGGCGGGTGAAGGCGAGCTTCGGCGTGCCGTCCGGGCCGCGGCCGTTGGGAGCCGAACCGATCGGCAGCACCTCGCCGCCGATTCGCTCCGCCTCGACGGCGGACAGTCGGAGCGTCTCCGCAGCCCGATTCGCTTCGCCGACCGCCTCCGTGATCGGCTTGCCGCCCTCGGCACAGATGCGGGCGCCCCACTCCCCGGCCTCTTCGCGGAGCCGGGCGGAGGCTTTCTCAAGGATCGCCGCCCGGTCGCGGGGGTTCATCGCCCGCATCACGGTCGCGCCGTCGGAGAGGACGGCGAGGGCGGCGTCGATCTCCGCGGCGTCCGCGGTGGGGACGGCGTCGATCGTCGCGCCGTCGTACGGGTTCGTCACCTCCGCGGGCTCGCCGGGGGTTCGCCAGGCGCCGCGGGAGAAGAGGGGCTGCATCGGGCGGGTTCTCGGGCGAGGAATCCGTGGGCGGTTTCGCCCGGGTCGGGGGAACGCGATCCTGTCCGATGCCGCTCTCCCCCCACCCGGATTCGCCCCGTGCCCCGCCTGCTTGCCGCGATCGCGGCCCTGTGTTTCACGACCCCCCTGTTCCTGACCGGCGCCGTCGCCGGCGATTGGCCGCAGTGGCGGGGGCCGACGTTTGACGGCCGCTCCGAGGACATGAACCTTCCCGCCGATTGGGGGGAGGGGGGCGACGGCGTGATCGCCTGGAAGACGCCGCTGCCCGGGCCGGGGGGCGGCACGCCGGTGATCGCCGGCGGACGCCTGTTCCTCACCGCCGCCGACGGCGTGGGCGAAGACGCCCAACTGATCGTGCTCGGCTTCGACGCGAAAACCGGCAAGGAACTGTGGCGGCGGACCGTCTCCACCGGCAACCAGACCGCCCGCGTGGACGAGGGCAACAGCGCCTCGAACAGCTGCGTGACCGACGGCGAACGCGTCTGGGCGACCTTCGGCGACGGCACCGTCTACTGCCTGACCGCCGAGGGCGAACCGATTTGGGGGGCGAACCTGCAACACCGCTTCGGCGACTTCGACATCCAGTTCGGGTTCAGCAGCACCCCTGTACTGCACGACGGCCGGTTGTACTTCCAGATCATTCACGGCGACGGCGACGCCAAGACGAACGAGGCTCGCGTGGTCGCGCTCGACACCGCCACCGGCGTCACCGTCTGGCAGCGGGAGCGCCGCACCGGCGCCAGCCGGGAGAACGAACACAGCTACGCCTCGATCATGCTGAACCCGTTCACGGACCCGCCCACCCTCATCACCCACGGCGGCGACTACGCCATCGCCCACTCCCTCAAGGACGAAGACCGCGGGACCGAACTGTGGCGGCTCGGCGGATTGAACCCGCAGGGACCGAACTACCACACGACGCTGCGGTTCGTCGCCAGCCCCGGCGTTGGGAAGGGGCCGGACGGGAAGGGACTGGTGGTGGTTCCCACGGCGAAGCGGGGACCGGTGTTCGCCGTCGACGCCGCAGATGCGGCCCAGGTCGCCGCGACAATGCCCAGGGAAGAGAAGGGGGCCGGGGCCGCGGACGTCGCCGGCACCGGGGCGGTCGCGTGGAGCCTCGACCGTGGCACGCCGGACGTGTCGACGCCGCTGGTGACGGACGAACTGGTCTACCTGATGGGCGAACGCGGCGTGCTGGCCGTGCACGACGCCGCCACCGGGGAGCAGGTCTACCAGGAACGATTGACCGGCGGGCTGTACCGCGCCAGCCCGGCGCTGGCGGACGGCAAGCTGTACGCGGTGGACCGCGACGGGGTCGTCTCCGTGGTGCGGGCGGGAGGGGCGTACAAGCTGCTGGGCCAGAACGCCCTGGGCGAACCGACCTCCGCCAGCCCCGCGGTCGCCGACGGCATGGTTTACTTCCGCACCTACGACACGCTGATCGCGGTCCGCAAGAAGTAACTGGGTATGAAGTAACTGGGTGAGAGCAGGCGGGGCGGGGGAGCGATCGCACTAGCGTCGGCCGCGGCGGGTGAGTTAAGCCCCCGCGGTCCCGCTTCGCGTCCGAAGGGAATCGCCCGTCATGCGTCCCGCTCTCTGCTTCGCCCTGTTGTCCTGCGCCCTGTGGGGTAGCGCCGCCCCGGCGGTCGGCCAAGAGTTCCCCTATGCCGCGCGGTCGCCGCGGACGGGCTGCCCGTGCACGCCGGGCCGCTGGCGGACGATTACGTCACCGCCACGCTGCCGCGGGGCGCGTCGGTGACCGTGGTTCGTCACGATCCCGGCGGCCGGGCGATGATCCAGGCGCCGGCGGGGGCGGTCAGTTTCGCCCGGCTGGATTGGCTGACGATGACCGCCGGCACCGCCGAGGGCGGCGGATCCGCGACCGTCACCGCTACCGGGAGCGATCTGTACTGTCGCGTCGGCAGCCGGGTCGGGGAGGCGCCGATGATCGAACAGGTTCCGCTGAAGATCGGGCAGGCGGTCGAGGTGACCGGCACCCGCTCCCTGCCGGGGCCGAACGGACCGGAGATCTGGGCGCAGATCCCGTCCCCGCAGGGCGAACATCGCTGGGTGCAACTCCGCTACCTGCTGCCGGCGAACGCCCAAGCCCGAGCGGACCGCGACCGCGACCCGTTCGCCGTCCCGGCCGATCTGCTCGACGCCGGCGCCCCCGTTCCCGGCGGCGGCGTGCTGGCGGGCGGCGACACGGCGATCAGCTCGACGGGAACCGACCCCTTCGCCCCGGCTCCCGCGGACGCCGCCGGCAGCGGGGTCGTCGAAGTTGCCTTCGCCACCCCGCACCCGCTGCCCGGCGCCGCCGGGGCAACTGCGCTGCTGGCGGACGACGCCGCCCCGCGACCCATGGCCGGTTCCTCGCTCGGCGCCGCCGTGCAGACCGCCGCGACGGACCCGTTCGCCCACCTCGGGGCGCCGGCGACGCCGATCGTCGGCGGCTCCTCCGCGTCCGGACATCGTCCCGGGTGGTCCGAGCCCGGCCCGCAGGATCCCTCCCGGGCGGATCGCTTCGCCGCCCGCGGGGCGGACGCCGTCGCCGCTGATCGCCGTCGACTCGAAGAGCTGGACCGTCGCTTGGAGAAACTGCTGGACGCCGATCCGCAGGACTGGGATCTGGACGCCCTCGCCGCGGACCTCCGCGACCTCCGCGACCGAGCCAGTTCGAACACCGTTCACCGCTTCGCTCAGGCTCGATTGGTGCGAATCGACGTGCTGCGGACGATCCGCGGCGAGTACGCGGAGTACGTCCAACTGACCGCCCGCACCGACAAACGCGACGCCCGGCTGACCGTCGAGGCGGACGAGACGCTCCGCCGGTTCGCACTGGTCGATCAGCCGTACGGTCCGGTGTTCCATGGCCCGTCCAGTCCGCAAACCGCCGTCGGTTCTCCGTTCGTCGCCCCCGGTCCCCGGTCGGCCGCGGCCCCGGGCAGGTCCGACGACGCCTCCTCCCTGGCGGCGCCGCCGTACGGCGACATCGACCGCATGTCGCACACCCAACAGATGTCGCACACCCGACCGGCCCGCGGTCCCGCCGGCGCCTCCCCCAAGGCGGCCGCGGACGCCCCGCCGGGGGCGGTGGTCTTCGAGGCGGTCGGCGTGTTGCGGGAAGTGACGAATCCGCCGCACCCGCAGGCTCCCCGGTTTGCTTTGGTCGCCAAAGACGGCCGCGTCGCCGCTTACCTGCAAGACGACCCGCGGCTCGCCCTGCCGACGCACGTCGGCCGCACGTTCGGCGTCAACGGCCGCCGCTTCACCCACCCGGACATCCCCGCCCCGATGGTCGCCGTCACCCGCCTCGTCCCGGTCCGGCGGTAACGGCCCGGGCACGCGACCGGCAGAACCGTCCACAACGGCCCGAACTTGAGTAGAATCGACGACGGTGACAGAAACGTTGTGGAGTAGACATTCCTCCCGAGCCGATCAGATGATTGACCACATCTCCCCAACTCCACCGACGGCAACCGCTCCGCTCACGTTCTCCTCCGGCTCGACCGAGACGGGGCGTGAGATCTATCTGGAGTTTGACGCGGTCCTGTTCCGCCTTGCCAGCGAGCGAGCTATGGCAGAGGGACGTTCCTCCGTCACCTCAGATGATGTCGAATTGTCTGTTCCCGCCGCCGCCCAGGCGCTCGCAGAGCAATATGCCGAATCTGCCGAACGACGACGCGAAACAGCGACGGCTGCGTAGTGTGCCCCTGCCGGAGTTGACGCGGGAGGGACGGGAGGATGCTCAAAACCTCGTGGCACGCTTCGGCCGTATGCTGGAGCGACGCTCGCAGGAGTTCGCGGAACGCCGGAAGGTCCGCGTCGCCGGTCCGGGCGAAGTCGAGGAGGCGTGGGACGATCTCATGCGGCCGGCACAGCGACCCTCAATGATGCAGGTTGTACTGCGGGGGCTGTGCACAGCGTCCGCCGGAGGTTTGCTCTCGGCGGCGTGCCGCGTGTTGTTCGTCGAGGGCGGAGGGGCCGCTTTCGCCGCGACCCTTGCCGTCGCTTCTCTATTTGCAGGAGCGTGTGCCGCCCTGCTGGGACTGAAACGTTAGAGCGCAGACGCAGGATCACGTCGTCCCCCGCCGCCCGACCATCCAGACGGGGACGAGCACCACGCTGACCGCCACCGCCGCCGCGAGGAACAGCAACCGGGACGGGGTTTCCGAGCCGCCGGACGCCCATTCCGACAGCTTGCCGGAGATCAGGAACCCCAGCGGCATCCCCACGCCGACCGTCACCACCGCGAACAGGTTCTGACCGCTGGCCCGCAGGTCCGGCGGGCACCGCGAATCCACGTACAGCTGGACCGCGACGATCAGGAACACGTGGCAGACCCCGTGCAGGGCCAGCCCGGCCAGCACCGGCCCGGTGGCGTCGGTCACGGCCAACAGCAGGAACCGCACCGCCCACGCGGCGACGCCGAGGGTGAACGTCGCCGTCACCCCCAGCCGCTTCAAACAAAGTCCCAGCAAGAGCAGGGCGGGGAACTCGCTGAGCTGGCCGACCGTCATCACCGCGGGGATCCAGTCGCGGTCGTAGCCGTCTCGCTCCAACAGACCGGGGACCTCCAGCGTGTAGACCGGGACGATCAGCGACAGCGCGAAGCTCGCCCCGATCAGCAGGGCGAACTGGCGGTCCTTCAACAGCCCGAGCGTTTGCAGCGGGGCGAACCGGCCGCTGGTCGGTTTGGGCGGCGGGCTCCGCGGCAGCCAGGCGCAAAAACTGGACAGGGCGAATGACAGCACCGCGGCGATGCGAAAGCAGTCCGCGTCGTCCACGGGGGCGAGCCGGCGGAGCAGGCTGTCGGCGTGTTCCAGGCTGTCCCCCAGGGCGGGGGAGTTCCGGCTGAGCCACCGCATCGCTTCCCGCTGTCCGAGCCAAACGCTGACCAGCAGCCCGCTCAGCACCCACCCGACGGTGCCCCACAACCGCACGCGGCCGAACTGCGTGTCCGGGTCCGGCAGGTGGCGGAACGTGACCGCGCTGACCACCGGCAGGGTGGGGAAGTACAGGGCGCTAAAGCCGCCGACCGTCAGGACCAGGAACCAGAATCCCTCGCCGGTCACGCTGAAGAGATTCGCCGCGAACGGCACGATCAGCAGCGTGACGCCGCCGAAGAAGTGGGCGACCGCGAGATACTTTTCCGCCCCGATCAGCCGATCGCACAACTGTCCGACCGCGATCGGGGCCACCCACAGCCCGACCGCGGCGACCGCGAACAGACTGCCGATCTGCCCCCGCGACAACCCCTGCCCCGCGAAATACAGCGGCAGATAAGTCAGCAGCGCCCCGGTGATGCCCCACTGCAAGGCCCACAGCACGCCCAGCCGGATGCGCAATCCCAGCGGCGGGCGCCGGGGTTTGGCCGCGACGGCGGGGGGGCGTCCGGCAGGTCGGGTGCGGACGGGGCGATCAGCCGAGCCCTTCCGCCGACGTCTCACCAGTCGATTCGTCAGTCGCCGAGGCCGCCCGTTCCCCCGCCGGCAACCGGTCGCGAAACAGCACGCAGAACAGCACGAGAATCACCGCGGCGGTCACGCAGGGCCACAGCCAGATCGTGGTCCAGTCGCGCTCGTCGCCGGTCGAATAGGCGCCGACGAGCTTGCCGAACAAGAACGCCCCGGCGAGCAGCCCCACGCCCTGCGTCATCAGCACGAGGAAGCCTTGAGCCTGGCCCCGAAGCGTCTTCGGCGGGGCCTTTCTCCGTATAAATCTGGCCGGTGACGAAGAAGAAGTCGTAGCAGATGCCGTGCAGGATCACGCCGACGAGGATCATCCCAGCGTCAGCAGTGCCGCCGCCGTCCCATCGCTGCGAAGGCCGCCGCGCTCCGCGGCGCCGGCGAACAGCCCGTACCGCAACGACCCACGCCGCCATGCCCGCGGCGAGCATCCACTTCACCCCCAGCCGGGCGAACGACAGCGGCATCGCGAGCATGAACAGGACCTCGCTGCATCTGGCCGAAGCTCATGCTGAAGTCCGTCGTCCTCGAACGCCGCTGTCGCCGAGAAGCCCGGCCGCGAAGCCGTAGTACCCCGCCAGCGGCACGCAGAGCAGGGCGCTGGCGATCATGAACACCGCGAAGCTGCGGTCTTTCATCATGCCGACCGCCCCGAAGCCCAGCAGGTCCGCGGGCGTCGACGCCTGCCCCTTCACCGGCGGCGGGGTGTGCGGCAGCGTCAGACGCGTAGACCGCCAGCGCGCGGACGCCGCCGCGGTGACGTAGTACTGCCCGCTGGAGAGTTCAAGGTCCGCCCCGAACCAGTCCGCCGTCCCGAACAAGCTCTCCCACCTGACCACCAGGATCGTTGCCACGATCCAGCCGAGCGTGCCGAACACCCGCACCGTCGGGAACTGCTTCTCCGGGATCCGTGAGGTGCGCAGAAGGCGATCGTGTTCGTCAGCCCCAGCGTCGGCATGAAGCAGAGCATGTGGGCCAACAGCAGGGCGATGTAGATCGTCTGGCCGGAAGTGTCGGCTTCGTTCTCCGCCTCGGGACGCCCATGCCGCTTTCCGCTCCTCAAGCTCTGCTTCGAGCCGAATACGCTCCGCCGACTCGGCGGGCGCATCCAGCGTGTCCAACGCCTTCAGTTCTTTCTCCGTCTCGGCGACGGCCTGCTTGAACGGGACGAGGTTGATCGGATTGCACACCGGGCACCGCGGCCATCGCGCCGGCCCCCAGCAGCATCAACACGGCGAGCACCCGCTCGCTGGCGAAGAACCGGTCCGCGACGATCCCCAGGAACAGCGGCGAGAGCATCGCGGCGATCGGGGCGACGGAGTACGCCCACCCGTTCACGCCGGCCGCATCCGCCCAGCCGACGCCGTTGAGAATGAAGTTCCGCCGGTCGAAACGTACCAACTGCCCCACACGAAGAACTGCAGGAACATCATCGCCGCCAGCCGGGCGATCAGCGACGGCCCCGCCGCCGGTCGGGGTGGGCCGAGCCGGGGAACCGAGTGCCGCTGCCATCGCCGTACGCTCTCTCATACGGACCGGGGGAGCCCGGTCCGTGTGGCGCAATCGCCGGGCGGCGCGATGATGCCCCCGCTCCGCTCCGCCCACAACCGCACCGCGTTTCGCGTCCCCCGCCGCAACGGCTCCGCCCCGGCGTCAGTCGGCGATCTCGCCGGTCAGCCAGACGGCGCGTCGACGGGACGGACTTGCGGCGGCCGGCGGTCCAGGCCGCCGCCGAGGTCGCCGCCGCCGGCCGGCTGATCCCGCCGGAGCGGATCACGCCGCCGGTGCGAGTCCGAGCCGTCCGGCAGGGTGTCCGTCGGCATCGCCCGGACCGGGCGGCCGTCCCAGACGTGCAGCGCCGTCACGACCGGGGCGGGAGGGCGGGGAGTCGTCCGCGTCGACCGGTCCGGATCAGTCCCTCGCCACCGACTCCTCGGCGGAGGCGAGAATGACGCCGCGATCGCGGTCGGCGGGGCGACGGGTGCGCGCGTCGGCTCGGTCCGGGCAGCACCGCGTACGCCAGCCCGGCGGTCGCCGCGATCGTCACGCCGCAGCGCCAGCACCGGCCCCCGCCACGTGAGCGACCGGCCGCGGCCCGCGCGCACGTCCTGCGAACCGCGGCTCGAGCGCGGCGACGCTCGGCGACGGCTCCGGGCGCGGCGGCGGGCCGGTCGAACCGGAACAGCGGGGCGGCGGGTGGCGTCCATCGCGGGCACCGAGTGCGGGGAACACCCGACATCGGCAGTTCCGCCTTGACCACTGGCGGACCGGATCGCCGGACTCAATCGCCAGCCCCAGCACCTCGGTCCATCCCGTACAGCCCCGGCGGTCGGCCGACCGCCCAGCTTGCCGCGGCGACGGCCCCGTTCGCGTAGCTGTCGCGGGTGCGGCCCCGCACGGCGATCTCCAGCTCCTCGCCCAGCATCCCGAACGAGATCGAGTGCTCGCCGACGTTGTCGCCCGTCGCGGACGGCGTGCAGCCCGATCTCCCCGTGCGGCCGCGCGCCCGGGCCGACCCTCGCGGCCGTGGGCGAAATCGGTCCTGGCCCATCACGTCCTGCACGATCTCCGCGAACCGCAGCGCCGTGCCGCTGGGGGCGTCCTCCTTGAAGCGGTGGTGCCGCTCGACGATCTCCACGTCCGCCCCGCCGGGCACGTCCTTCAACGCCTCGGCGGCCATGGTCCGTCAGCTGCATCGCCACGTTCACCGCCGTGCGAAAGCTCGGGGCGAACACGACCGGGATGCGACTCCGCCGCCGTCCGCACCGCGTCCATCTGCTGCTCCGACAGCCCCGTCGTCGCCACCGCGATCGGCAGGCCCCGTTCCACGCAGGACGGCAGCACGGCGATCGAGGCCGGCCGGAGTGGAGAAGTCGATCGACCGCGTCGCACCCCGCGTCGCCGAAGCGATCCGGTCAGCGGCACGCCCAGCCGGTTCCGACGCCCGCCAATTCACCCGCGTCGGTGCCGAGGTGCGAGGAACCGGGGGCGTCGAGGGCCGCCGCGAGCGTCACCCCGTCCGCGGCGAGCACGGCGGCGACGACCCGCCGCCCCATCCGGCCGGCGGCCCCGTTGACGGCGATCTTCATGATTCGGTCATGCGGACATCGTGGCCGCACGCGTGCCGCGTGTCAGCCGCACGCGCATAGCGCTCGCGGGCGGCCGATACGCGGGACGCATGCGGCCACGGGCCCGCTCACCGTTCCTCGAACGTCGCCAGCGAATCGGCCCCCGGACCTCGCCGCGCTGGTTCGCCTGCCAGACTCTGGTCGCCCCCGTCGCCGCACGATCTCCAACGCCGTCAGCCAGCCGTCGGGGGCGTAGACCTTCGTGTCGATGCAGCACCACCCGGGCTAGACCTGCGGATGTCCGCTGGAGCTTGGGCGGTGTGTCCGCAGACCACCCGCTGCCCGTCCGGGCGGGGCGGCTCGTCGTAGCTCAGTTTCGTCCCACCGCGAGGCGTGTGCGGTCTTGATCCGGCGGGGCAGGGCCGGCCGTCGATCCGGGCGTGGACGAAGATGTTCGCCGCCGCGCTCCACGCCACCGGTCGGCGGCTTCGAGAAAGCGCACGTGCTCCGCCGGCACGTCGCCGGCGACGCCGCCGTAGCTGGCGAGCGTCTCCCTGCCCGCCGTAGCGTCCCCCAGTTCGGCCCGACGTCGCGGAACCCGCCGCCGGCCAACGGCTCCGAGCATCATCTCGTCGTGGTTCCCGAGGATCACCCGCAGGTCGATCTCCTCGCCCAAAGCGATCAGCAGGTCGATCACCCGGGCCGTGTCCGGCCCGCGGTCGCACAGATCGCCCAGCTGCACGAGGGCGTCCCCGGCGTGCAGGTCGACGACGGTGAGGAGCGTTTCGAGGGCGACGTCACACCCGTGAACGTCCCCGACGGCGAAGGTGCGTGGCATGCAGACAGATTGTACGCGACGGGGCGCCGTGCGATCACGGACGCCACCAAGCCGACGGCTCGCCGCGCCCCGCGACCCCTCAGAACCCCCGCGGAGTCACCGAGCCCTGCACGCGGCTCGGCAGGCCGGTGATCCGCAGGAAGCCGGTGGCGTCGTCCTGGTCGTAGCTGCCGCCGCCCTCCATGCTGGCGATCTCCGCGTCGTACAGGCTGTTCGGGCGAGCTGCGGCGGCGGGCGGACAGGTTCCCCTTGTACATCCCGAGCGTCACCTCGCCGGTGACCGGCTCCTGGGCCTTGTCCGTGAACGCGAACAGGGCGTCCAGCTTCGGGCGTGTACCACAGGCCGTAGTAGACCATCTCCGCCACGACCGGGCGAAAGTTGGTCGCGGAGGTGCAGCAGGTCCCGGTCGAGCGTCAGTTCTTCCAGCATCCGGTGGGCCTCGTACAGCAGCGTCATGCCGGGGGCCTCGTAGACGCCGCGGCTCTTCATGCCGACGAACCGGTTCTCGACCATGTCGATCCGACCGACGCCGTTGCGGCCGGCCAGTTCGTTCGCCTTCTCGACCGAGGTCCGCGGCCCCGAGTTTCTCGCCGTTGATGGTGACCGGCACGCCGTGCTCGAAGCCGACGGTGACCTCTTCCAGCTTGTCCGGGGCCTCCTGCGGGGAGACGCCCATGGCGAAATCGACCACGTCGACGCCGGCGACCGACAGGTCTTCGAGATCGCCGGCCTCGTAGGAGACGTGCAGGCAGTTCTCGTCGCTGCTGTACGGCTTGGAGGCGGTCGCCTTGACCGGGATACCCTTCTCCTCGCAGTAGGCGATCAGTTCGGTGCGGCCGGGGAACCGGTCGCGGAACTGGCCTTGATCCGCCACGGGGCGATCATCTGCACGTCGGGTCCAACGCCTCGGCGGCGAGTTGGAACCGGCACTGGTCGTTCCCCTTGCCGGTCGCCCCGTGGGCGTACGCGGTGGCGCCGACTTCCCGGGCGACCTGCAACATCACCTTGGAGATCAGCGGCCGGGCGATGCTGGTGCCCAGCAGGTAGATCGCCTTCGTACTTCGCCCCGGCCTTCAGCACGGGGAAGGCGAAGTCCCGGCACATCTCCTCCGTCACGTCGACGATGCGGGCGACGTCGGCGCCGCAGTCGTTCGCCTTCTGGAGAATCGCCTGTTTGTCCTCGCCCGGCTGGCCGCAGTCGACGTACACGCAATGCGACGTCCCACCCCTCGTCCTGCAACCAGCCGAGGATGACGGAGGTGTCCAGACCGCCGGAGTAGGCGAGCACGCAGGCGGGCATGGGGGCAGGATCGAGGTCGAGCGAGACGGAGCGGGAAGCCGGGCAGTCTAGCGGGGCGGGGGAGGTGGTAGAATCGTGGTGCCCGCCGCCTCCGCAGGAGAAGCCCGTGTCCCCGCCCGCCGTTCTGAATCCGCCGGCGAAGAAACCGGATCGACCTGCCGGCCGCTCGTCGCCGCCCGGTCCCAGGAGAGTCGGTGCTTGAAGGATCTCGGCCGGGACGTTTACCGGGCCGGGGAGTGGCGGTGGAGCGTCCTGGCCGATCCCCTGCCGCCGAGCGTCTCGGACTTCGATGGGTTCCTCAAGTGGGTGGACTCGGACGAGTTCCCGGCGGGCGTGAAAGCGTCCTACATCGACGGGAAGATCTGGCTGGAGCCCCGCATGGACGACTACGCCCACCACAACCTGCTGAAAGCTGGCCGTCGCCGCGATGCTGCGGGCGTACGGCCGGGAAACGAAGCTTGGCGAGGTGTTCGTGCGACGGGGCGATGGTGGCGCTCCCGCCGGACGACCCGGACGCCCTCGGCCGGGAGCCGGACTGCGGCTTCAACCTGTACGACTCGTTCCGGTCCGGACGGGTGCAGGTTCTTTCCCGCGTCCCCGGCGGCAGCGGCATGTTGGCCGGCCAGCCAGACCTGCTGGCCGAATGCCTCAGCCGACCAGTGTGCAGAAGGATACGGTCGACCTGCGGGCGACCTACCTGCGGATGGGCGTCCGGGAGTACTGGGTTCTGGACGGTCGAGGCGAGGAATTGAACTTCGAGCCTGCTGTGCCGCGAAGACGGCGTCAACCAGTGGCGGGAAGTGCCGTCGGACGCCCAGGGTTATCGCTTCTCGGCGCTACTGAACCGTCGTGTGCAGGTCGAGCGGCGGACGATCCCGGTCGGGCACCTGCAGTGGGACGTGCTGCTCGAAGAACCGGCCGCGTGAACGAAAGAAGCCCCCGGCGTGTCCGCCGGGGGCTTCGATGAACCTGCGATCTCCGTCCCGAGGACGGACGCCGGACTCAGTAGAGGTCGTCGCCGCCCATGCCGCCCGCCCTTGCCCTTGGCGGGCTTCTCGGCGATTAACGCTTCGCTGGTCAGCAGCAGCGTGCTGACCGACGCGGCGTTCTGCAACGCGGTGCGGGTCACCTTCGCCGGGTCGATGATCCCGGCGGCGACGAGGTCTTCATAGACGTCGGTCGCGGCGTTGTAGCCGTGGTTGCCGTCCTCGGCGAGCACCTTCTCGCACACCACCGCGCCGTCTTTGCCGGCGTTGTTGGCGATCTGGGTCAGCGGCGCCCGACAGGCCCGCAGAATGATGCTGTAGCCGGTCGCATAAGTCGTGACCTTCCTTCTTGACGGCTTTCACCTGGCGAACTGGCCCGCAGCAACGCGACGCCGCCGCCGGGAAGAATGCCTTCCTCGACGGCCGCCCGGGTGGCGTGCAGGGCGTCTTCGACCCGGGCCTTCTTCTCCTTCATCTCGGACTCGGTCGCGGCGCCCGACGTTGACCTGGGCGACGCCGCCGGCCAGCTTCGCGACCCGCTCTTCGAGCTTCTCGCGGTCGTAGTCGCTGGAGGAGTTTTCCAGCTCGCGGCGGATCTGCTCGATCCGCGCCTTGAGGTCCGCGGTCTTGCCGCCGCCCTCGACGAGGGTGCAGTTGTCCTTGTCCACCACCACCTTCTTACAGGTGCCGAGGTCGGACAGTTGGAGGTTCTCCAGCTTGATGCCGAGATCCTCGAAGATCGCGGTGCCGCCGACCATCACGGCGATGTCCTGCAGCATCGCTTTGCGACGATCGCCGTAGCCGGGAGCCTTGACCGCGGCGACCTTGAAGGTGCCGCGCAGGTTATTGATGACCAACGTGGCGAGGGCTTCGCCCTCGACGTCCTCGGCGATGATCAGCAAACCCTTGCCGCTCTGGACGACCTTCTCCAGCACCGGGACCAGGTCACGGATGTTGGAGATCTTCTTTTCGTGCACGAGGATGTACGGATCCTCCAACACGACCTCCATCGCCTGCCGGTCGGTGACGAAGTACGGGCTGAGGTAGCCGCGATCGAACTGCATGCCCTTCCACCACGTCGAAGGTGGTCTCCAGGCTCTTGCCCTCTTCCACGGTCAAAACGCCGTCGTTGCCGACCGCCGCCATCGCCTTGGAGATGATCTCGCCGATCTCCACGTCGCCGTTGGAGGCGACGGTGCCGACCTGGGCGATCGACTTGCTGTCGCGGGCCTCGATGCTCATGGACGTGCAGCTTGGCGACGATATCCTCGACCGCCTTGTCCATGCCCCGCTTCATCTCGATCGGGGAGACGCCCGAGACGACCGCCTTGAGCCCTTCGTTATAGATCGCCTCGGCCATCACCGTGGCGGTCGTGGTGCCGTCGCCGGCGTTGTCGCTGGTGCGGGAAGCGACCTCCTTCACCATTCGGGCGCCCATATCCTCGAACTTGTCCGGCAGTTCGATCTCCTTGGCCACCGTCACGCCGTCCTTGGTGACGGTCGGGGAGCCGAACGACTTTTCCAGGATGACGTTGCGGCCCTTGGGGCCGAGCGTGACCTTCACGGCCCGGGCCAGCTTGCCGACGCCGCGGCGCATGGCTTCCTGGGCCTCCTGATCGAACGCGATCATCTTCGCCATGGGTAACTCTTTTTTATCTGAGGGATGTGCGGGGGAGAATAAACAGCGCCGCTCGCGCGGCGGGCGCCGGGCGTTAGCAGGTGGCGAGGATGTCGCTCTCGCGGAGCAACAGCAGCTCGTCGTCGCCGATCGTGATTTCGTCGCCGGCATAGCTGCTGAAGATCACGGTGTCGCCCTCCTTGACGGTCAGCGGCACCTTGGTGCCGTCGTCCTTCACATGGCCGTCGCCGACGGCGACCACCTCGCCGCGCTGCGGCTTATCCTTGGCGGCGTCCGGCAGCACGATCCCGCCGGCGGTGGTGGATTCGGCCTCGGCGCGCTTCAGCACGACGCGGTCGCCCAGCGGGGCGATATTGATCTTGGCGGAGGGCTTCGCCATGGGTGCTCGGAACTCAAAGATACTGCGGGAAACGGACAGACCGGCCGGGCCGGTGCGTCAGAGCTGACAATGCGAACGGCGTACCGTCCCGGCGTGTCGTCGCGTAACCGCTTGCGTAAGAATCCGGTTCCGTTCGGTGCTGTCTCAGCCCTCGTCGCGAAACTGTCAGATCGGCAGCGGCCGACCGGCCTCAGAACAGCCGGTTGTACCCGTTCAACGCCGCGACCCGGTACGCCTCGGCCATCGTCGGATAGTTGAACGTCGTGTTCACGAAGTAGTCGATCGTGTTCCGGCCTTTCGGCTGAGCCATGATCGCCTGACCGATGTGCACGATCTCGCTGGCGCTGCGGCCGAAGCAGTGAATGCCGAGGATCTCGCGGGTCTCCCGGTGAAACAACAGTTTCAACATGCCGACCGGCGTGCCGTCGATCTGGGCTCGGGCGAGGTGCTTGAACATGCTCTGCCCGACCTCGTACGGCACGTTCGCCTCCGTCAGCTCGCGTTCGGTCTGGCCGACGCTGCTGATCTCCGGGGAGGTGTAGATGCCGGTGGGCACGTCCTTGAGGGCCGTACGATCCTCGCGACCTTCGATCAGGTGCATCGCGGTGTAGCGTCCCTGCACGTAGGCGGCGCTGGCCAGCGACGGGTAGCCGATCACGTCGCCGACGGCGTAGACGTGCTTGTGCTTGGTCCGCAGGTTCTCGTCCACCTCCAACTGACCCCGGCGGTTCGGCTGGATGTCCAACTGATCCAGACCGAGGGCGTCGGTGTTGCCGCTCCGACCGACCGCCCACAGGAGCACGTCGGACTTGAGCTTCTTGCCGCTTTTGAGGTGCAGCACGACGCCGTCGTCGCGGCCTTCGGCGTGGTCCAGACTCTCCCGGTGACGGATGACGACGCCGCGGTCGCGGAGGTGGTAGGCGAGGGCGTCGATGATCTCGTCGTCCAAAAACTCCAGCAGCTTGTCGCGGGTGTTCACGAGGTTCACCTTGCAGCCCAGGTTGCGGAACATGCTGGCGTACTCGCAACCGATGACGCCGGCGCCGTAGATCGTGATGCTTTTGGGCGTCTCTTCCAGCGACAGGATCGTGTCGCTGTCGAAGATCCGCGGGTGGCTGAAGTCGACGTCCGGGTGCCGGAACGGGCGGGATCCGACGGCGATGACGAAGGCGTCTGCGGTGTACCGGCTCTCGTGCCCGTTCTCCCCCGCGACGGCGAACTCATGCATTCCGGTGAACCGGGCGTGCCCGTTCAGCAGCGTGACGCCGTTGCGGTCGTAGAAGGTCTGCCGCATTCCGACCTGGCGGTCGATCACGCCGGCGGCGCTGGCCCGCAGTTGCGGGAAAGAAGCGGTGATGCTGCCGCACGCTTCCCGCACCACCGGCATCTGGGCCGCTTCGGTGACCTGATTAATCGCGTATCGCAGCGCCTTGCTGGGAATCGTGCCCCAGTGCGTGCACCCGCCGCCGACGCGAGAGTATTTCTCGCAGACCGCGACCCGTTTACCGAGCTTGACCGCCTGCATGGCGGCCCCCTCGCCGCCGGGGCCGGTGCCGATCACCACCACGTCGAAGTCGCGGTCGCTGGTGTCTTCGACGCCGGTCGCGAAGCCGGCGCCGCTGCCGGCAAAGCGGGGGGTGATGTCGACTAATCCCTCCCCGTGCTCCTGCTTGCGTTCGATCTCGGCGGGGGTGTCGGGGCCGTCTTGCTCGTCGCTCATCGGGACCGGGAAGGGGGTCGGCGGGGGGAGGGGAGCGCGACGGAGGATACCCGCGACGCCCCGGATTGCAGTGCCGCCCGACCCGCGTCTTCAAACCGATCAGCCGTTAAAGGGTCAGCGGGACCGGCTCCCGCTCCGCAACCCGTCGCAGTTGACCGCAGGCGGCGTCGATATCCGCCCCCTTGCGCTTCCGCACGGTGGCGGTGACGCCGGCGTCGTTCAGGATCGCCGCAAACCGTCCGGTCGAGGGGGAACCGGGGGCGACGAAGTCCAGTTCCGCCACGTCGTTCATCGGGATGAGATTGACGTGCGCGTTGCGGCCGCCGAGCAGGTGGGCCAGTTCCGCCGCGTGGTGGGGCTCGTCGTTCACCCCGGCCATCAGGACGTATTCGTAGGTGACCCTGCGTCCGGTGACTGCGAAATAATGATCCGCCGCATCGAGCACCTCATGCAGCCCGGTGCTGCGGTTGATGGGGACGATTTCGCTCCGCAGCTCGTCGTTGGGGGCGTGCAGCGAGACGGCGAGGTTGTACGGCCTGCCAAGGTCCGCGAACTGCCGCATCTGGGCCGGCAGGCCGACGGTGGAGACGGTGATCCGCCGCGGCGACAGGGCCATACCGTCGGGGGCGGTCAATTCTTCGAGCACGGCGACAAGGTTTCGCAGGTTCGCCAGTGGCTCCCCGATGCCCATCACCACCACGTTTGTGATCCGTCCGCCCGGCTGGTCGGAGGGTGGCAGGAGGCGATCGAGCCGCAACACCTGTTCGAGAATCTCCCCGCGGGTCAGGTCCCGCTTCACCCCGCCGATGCCGCTGGCGCAGAACACGCACCCCATCGCGCAGCCGACCTGCGTGCTGATGCACACGGTTCGCCGGCCGGTCTCCCGCATCAGCACGCACTCGACGTGATGGCCGGCCGTCTTGCCGCTGGGGTCGGCGAACCGAAGCAGGAGTTTCTCAGTCCGATCCTCAGCGATCTGATGCCGAACCGGCTCCCCGGTGAACAGCGGCAACTCCGCGGCTAATCGTTCCCGCAGGGCGGCGGGAAGGGTGGTCACGTCCGCGAGGGACGCCGACCGCCCGCCAAATACGCCAGCGCGGATCTGCTTCGCGCGGAACGGTTTATTGTCCTGCTCGACGAGCCACGCTCGTAGCCCGTCGGCGTCAAGGTCCAGCAGGGCAGGGGACGGGGCAGGCATGGGAGCCGAGTGTAGACATCCGGGAGCCGCGCCTGTCAGGGAGCGCGGCGAAGGGCTTCTCCGAAGACGCGGGCGCCCAGCAGTCACAGCCTCCCCTGACGGTCTCAGTGCTCGCCATCCACGTCTGTCGACCCCGCCTCAAACCGGCCGAACCACCACACTGCGACGACGACGGCTAGCATCGGGACAACGATCGCGACGATCCCCGCCGGAACGAACCACCCAAGCAAACGCAAACCGAGTGCCTGTGGACCGAACGCGGCCAATACAATCGCCGCGTTCATCACGAGGAACACGGCGGCTGCCGTCCACCAAGACGTTCGGCCAAGCATTCCGCAGTTCAGGCACCGCTGAGGTCCCTCCCCGCCTGGGCGCTCAGCCGTGAACCACAGGAACCGGACGGCCCGTTCGCCGCAGCGGGAACACCGCATGAGGGAACTCAATACCGCCGGATGACGCTCTCAAGAACCCCGACGATCTCCACGTCTTCGGCATAAATCGGCTCCATCTCTTTGTTCTCCGGCTGAAGCCGGATCCGACCCTTCTCGCGATAGAAGGTCTTCAGCGTCGCTTCGGTGCCGTCCACGGCGGCGACCACGATATCGCCGTCTCGGCAGTCTTTCTGCCGGCGAATGACGACGTAGTCGCCCTCGGCGATGTGGGCGTCGATCATGCTGTCGCCACGCACCTTCAGGCACATCTTGTCCTCGCCGTCGAACAGGTCGGCGAAGTCTTCCGTGTCCAAATCCTCTTGGGCGAGCACCGGGCTGCCGGCGGCGATCTGACCGACGAACGGCAAAGCCGTTTTCGCCCGCGGCTTGTGGGACAATTCGATCGCGCGGGACATCTTCTCCTCCCGCGTGATCAGACCTTTCTTCTCCAAGGCCTTCAGGTGGCACATCACCCCATTGGGGGATTTGATGCCGAACTCGTTGCCGATTTCCCGCACCGTGGGGCCGTAGCCGCGGTCGATGATCTTTCCCCGCAGGAACTCGTAGATTTCCCGCTGCCGGGGGGTGAGCTTGTCTCCGCGGGCCATGATTCGGTGGGGGTTGGTCGTGTGGCGGGAACCCGTCATTCCCTGTTCCCTTGGACTTCCCAAAGAACGGGACGGCGTGCGGCACACGAACGGTGGGGGTTCGGCCACCGGTGTTCCTGCGCACACCCTCGATGCAAACCGTAGTGAACGACCGTGCGGGTGGCAAGTGATTAGTGGGCGCACGTTCGTGCGGGAGCGAAAAAAATCCTGCCGCCTGTCAAGCCGCCCGCCTGTACGAAGGCGAACTGTAAGAAGGCGAGACAGTCTCGCCGCCGCGGGCCTGCGGTGAGGGCCGCCGCACCGCAGCCGGGGCTTCAAATCAAAGGGATGGAGTTAGCGGGGGCCGCGGGCGAAGGCCTCGATTGCGAAGTGCTCCGGAAGCCCCAGCGAGTCGAATGCGGCGGCGGTGGCTTTCGTACGCTCTTCGGCCCGGACCCAAAACTCCCGGTCGTCGTGGCCGGGGAAGACAGGGCGGTCCTTCTGCGTCTCGTGCTTAAAGATCGCCCGACGTTTGCGGGCGGTGACTTCGGGGCTCACGGGGACGGCCCGGTCGATCTCGTGCGGCTCAAACTCCTGCCATGCCCCGCGATAACGCCAGACCTCCGGGGTGAGCCCTTCCGCCTCGACCACGTCCAACGCCCGGCCGACGACGCGGGCGCAGCGCCGGTGCGTACCGTGCGGGTCCCGGAGGTCGCCGGCCAGGTACACCTGGTCCGGCTTCAGTTTGCGGAGCAATTCGACCGTGTTCTGCACGTCCGCATCGCTCACGGGCTGCTTCGTCACACGGCCGGTCTCATAGAACGGGAGGTTCTGGAAGTGGCAGCGGTCGCGTCGCACGCCGGCCTCCTCGGCGGCGGCAACGGCCTCGGTACGGCGGATCAGCGCCTTGAGCTTCCAAACCTCCGGGCTGTCCGGCTCCCCGGGCGGCTTGTCGGCGAGTGCGGCGATGAGTCGGTCCGGCAGTTCGCCCTCCGCTTCCGTGTCCACCAGGGGGGCGATGTCGAACAGTTCGCCGAAGGCGCTGACGAAATCCAGGTGGCGCCGCACGTCGTGGTCGAACACCGCGGTGGCGCCGCTGGTTTGGTAGGCGACGTGAACCTCGTGCCCGTGGTCGCACAGCAGGATCAGCGTGCCGCCCATCGAGATGACGTCGTCGTCCGGGTGCGGGCTGAACACGAGCACGGTCTTCTTCTGCGTCGCCCCGTCGCCGGCCGCCCCGTCGCCGGCCGCCCCGTCGCCGGCAGGGTGGGTGCAGAGCGTGGCGTCCAGACGGTCGAAGACGCGGTTGCGGAGCGTCTCCACCGGACCGCGTTCGCGGAGCAGTTCGTGCAGGTCATGTTCGAGCAGGTCCCGGGTTTGCAACTTCGTGAGCGCCTTCCCGCAGCGATCAGCGACCCAGACGACGGCCTTGGTCTCGCTGCGGTCGTCCCACTCGATCGGGCCGGTGCGCCACGGCGTTTTGACCGTCGTGAGTTCCGCGGCGGCGCCGCGGTCCAGCAGGTAGGTGAGGTCCGGGTGACCGTTTAGCAGCGTGGCGGGCACGCGGTCCGTCGGGGCGTCCTCCAACGCCGACCGCACCACCGGGGCCTTGTGCTCGCCGAGGGCGAGGATCAGCACCTTTTTCGCCTCCCGAATCGTGCCGACGCCCATCGTGATCGCGTGCAGCGGGACGTTCTCCTCGCCGAAGAATCCGGGGGCGGCGTCGGCCCGGGTCAGCGGGTCGAGCGTCACGAACCGGGTGCGGCCGTCGGCGGGGCTGCCGGGTTCGTTGAACCCCACATGTCCGGTGCGGCCGATGCCGAGCAATTGCAGGTCGATCCCGCCGGCGCGACGAATCTTCGCCTCGAACTCCGCACAGGCGGCCTCCACGTCGCGGCGGGGCACGTCGCCGGGCGGGAGGTGGGCGTTCTCCGGCTTGATGTTCACATGATCGAAGAACGTTTCCCGCATGAAGTGGTGGTACGAATGCCGATCCTCCGGCGGCATCGGCCAATATTCGTCGAGGTTGAAGGTGACGACCTTCGAAAAATCCAGTCCGTCCTCCCTGTGCAGGCGGATCAATTCGCGGTACACGCCGATCGGGGTGGAGCCGGTCGGGAGGCCCAGCACGGTCCGCTGGCCGCCGCTGTTCCGTTCGCGGACGAGTCCGGCGACGACGAGGGCGGCGTGAGAGTCGGCGTCCGAGGCGCTGTCGAACAGCAGGGCGGGGACGCGGGTCAACGGCAGGGGGTGCGGCACGGTGAAGAAGGCGCTGGAAGCGATGGTGAAGGGCGCTGAGGACGGCGCCGAGACGGCGAGACTGGTGTCGCGAGGCGGGGCAGGGGACGATCTGCGGGCGGCGACGCACGTCGCCCCGATCGAACCCCCACCATACCGAGATCGCCCGCGATGACCGCCGCCCGAACGGCCCAGGGGCCGCCCCGCGTGTTGGCGATCCACTCTCACCCGGACGATCTGGAAATTCAGTGCGGCGGGACCCTCTGCCGGCTGGCGGATCTGGGCTGCGAGATCCTGCTGGCGACCCTGACCGCCGGCGATCTGGGCAGCGCCGACCGCACCCGCGAGGAGATCGCGGCGGTTCGCCGCGGCGAGGCGCAACGGGCGGCGGATCTGTTGGGCGCCGGGTACGAATGCTTGGGCCTGGCCGACCTGACGATCACGCACGACGACGCGACCCGCCGCCTCGTCACCGCGGCGGTGCGGCGGGCGAAGCCGGATCTGATCCTCACCGCCCCGCCGGTCGACTACATGAGCGATCACGAAATCACCAGCCGCCTCGTCCGCGACGCCGCCTTCGCCGCCTCCGTGCCGCTCTACGAAACGGGCGAGCCGCCAATCGACGGGGTGCCGCACCTCTATTACTGCGACCCGGTCGGCCATGCCGGTCCGCTGGGCGAACCGCGGCCGCCGGGAATCGTGGTGGACGTGACGGACCAGATCGAGCGGAAGCTCGAACTGTTGGCCTGCCACGACAGCCAGCGGGCTTGGCTCCGCCGTCAGCACGGCATCGACGAATATCTCGCCGGCACCCGTCGCTGGACGGCGGCCCGGGGCGAACTGGTGGGCGTGGAGTACGGGGAGGGTTTCCGTCAACACCTCGGCCACCCGCACCCGACGGACGACCTGTTGGCGGCCCTGATCCCGGACGCGGTCATTCCCGTGGGGCCGGTCGGCCCCCCCGGGGGCTGAGTCAGCGGCCGGGCGCCATGGGGAGCCCAGGTGAGACGCGTCGGGGGGTGTGCTAGCCTGACGAGATGCCGGAGACGCCCGCCCCGCCCGCCGCCGAGATCGCTCCTGCCGGGGCTCCCCAAACGGCGACGCCGGCCGGCGTCGCCGCTCCGGGAGCCGACGGTCGTTCAAGCGGCGTGCCGGCTGCCGGAGCCGACCCGTTCTCAGCCGATGAGTACCGGCAATTCGCGATGGAGGACGGGCGGGCCGGCAAGTTCATCGGCTGGCTGCTGTGCGTCCTGTTCGTCTACACGATCCTGGTCGCGTCCGCGGCGATCTGGTGGACGATCAACGCCGTTTGAGCCTGGGGTCCACCGCCTTCTTCGCCAAGCGGCCGCCGCCGTGATTGGCCGCCGCGGCTGGCGGGAGCCGCATCAGGGGAAGAGATCGAGCGGGTCGGCGGCGGCGTTCCGGGCGGTGTTGCCCGTGCTGGCGGCGGAGTCGATCGTCGCCCGAACCTTATCAAGATGTGTCGAGGGGACGACGGGCTGTTCGACGTCGCCGAAGTCGCAGTTGGTGATGACCAGCCGTTCGCTCCTGTCCCACGAGTTGTTCCCACGCTTGGGGGCGCTGCCGAAGGCGACGCCCCGGGTCAGATTGGAGAACTTGATCCCTGCTAGTCTGACGTCCCTCAACAGCACTTCGCCGGTCTGGGCGCCGCCGAATCGCACGCCGACGGTGCCGCCGGAGATCGTCAGGTCGGAGAGGGTTAGCCGCTCCGTCTGCGCCGCGACGTCCACGCCGACGACCGCCCCGGTGATCGACCCGCCGGAGAGCGTGGCGTTCTTCAGCCCCCCGCCGTCGATCTGGACGCCGATCGCCTCCACGCCCTCCGTGCCGCCAGCCTTGGCGGAAATCGTCAGGTCGTCGATGCGGAATCCGATGCTGGACACGTCACGCATCCGAACGCCGACGTCCGCAAGCTCTTCGATCGAGAGTCCGGCGATCTTCGATTCGTTCAGCAGGCCGTTGATGCTGACCGCGACGGCCCGGCCGCCGGCATTGACGGCGACGTTCTCCAGGGTGAATCGGGTCACGGACCCGGTGAACTCGATGGCGGGCTCCGGCCCGGCCGGATTGAGGGTGGTGCCGGCCGCGTCGCCGCGAATCGTGATGTTCTGGGGGAAATCGAAGTCGGTGCCGTCCACGATCAGCCGTTCGTCCCACTCGCCCGGGGGCAGGAGGACGAGCCGCACGTCCTCCGGTGCGTAGTCGTGATCGTGTTCCTTAAGGTGGCTCATCGCCGCCGCCAGCGTCGGGAAGCGCCCGTTCGGGCCGACCGTCAGCGGGCTGGTGTCGAACACGACCGGCGGCGGACCGGGATCGGGCGGGTCCTCCGGATCTCCCCCGCTGAGCCAGACGCCCAGACCGATCAGGACCAGCAGGCCCAACGCCCCGGCGGCGATCAGCGGCCACTTCGCGATCGCCGTCGCGACGGCTCCGCCGCCCGCTTGCCGCGGACGGGGCAGGGGGGTGGGGGCGGCGTTTGTGGTGGGAAGCGACGGCAGACTGCCGCTGCCGCCCTTCTCAAGTGCGACGATCCCCGATCGTGCACCCGATCCCGGCTCGATCTGCGACCCGGGGCCGCTTTGGATCCCGCTGCCCACGCCGCTGCCGCCGGCGGGTTTAATGCCGCTGGCGAGGCCGTTGCTCGGCGAAGCGGTCAGGTCGAACCCGGACCCGGCGTTCGAGATGTTGGAGCCCGAGGCGCCGGAGGCGCGGTCGGGCGAGTCGGGGCGACCGAGGAAGTCGAACCGGCCGCTTCCCGCTTCCGTGGGACTGTCGCTGCCGACTCCGGACGCCGTCCCGGACGAGGGCGCCTCCCCGGTCGAAGAGGGCGGCGGGGTACGGTCGCGGCCGCGGACTTTGCCGGACCGAGTTCCCCCCCGCCGGTCGAACGGTTGCCCCCGCGAGGTTTGACCCCGGACCCGGGGCGGGAGTCCGTCAGGGCGACGTCGCTGCCGGACTCCGCGGGCAGGCGGGACAGAAAGTCGTTGAGCTCTGGCTCCGGGGGCGGTGCGTCGTCCACCGCCGCCCGCGGTTCCGACTCACCCCGGGGCGGCGCCAGCGCCTCGGCGACCTCGTCCATCGACTGGAACCGGTCCTCCGGCTTCTTCTCCAGCATCCGGGCGATCGCTCCCGCAAGCTCCGGCGGCACGCCTTCCACCAACGATTCGATCGGCGGGGGCGCCTGCGTCTGGTGGGCCATCAACCGCTGCGTGAGCGTCCCCTCCGTGAACGGCCCGTGCCCGCACAGGCTGAAATACAGCGTGCAGCCCAGCCCGTAGATATCGGCCCGGTGGTCGACGGCGTGGCTGTCGAGGGCTTGCTCCGGGGCGAGGTAATCGGCGGTGCCGAGCACCTTTTCGTCATGGGCGACGGTGAGACTGTGCTCCTCGTCCTCGGTGCCGCGGGCCAGGCCGAGGTCGGTGACCTTCACCACGCCGGTGGTCGCCAGCAGGATGTTCCCCGGCTTGACGTCGCGGTGCACGATTCCCGCGGCGTGGGCGTGGGCGAGGCCCTTGGCGGACTCAAATCCGATCTGCCGGACCCGGTCGGCCGAAGGCGGCCCGTCCCGCTTTACCAGGTCGTACAAGCTGCGGCCGACGACCAGTTCCATCACGAGGAAGTGGGTCGCGGCGTTGCCCTCGCCTTCGCTGGCGACGTCGTAAGCCCGCACGATGTTCGGGTGATCCAGCGCCGCGACCGCCCGCGCCTCCCGCATGAAGCGTTCGAGGTGCGACCCCCCCCCGACCAGCTTCGCCGGGAGCACTTTGATCGCGCATCGTCGCTTCATCACGACGTGCTCGCCCAGGTACACCGCGCTCATCCCGCCTTTGCCGAGCAGGCCGAGCAGCGCGTAACTCCCAAGTCGGAAGCCCCGGCAGCGGCCGGCGAGAACCTTTTCCGCCTGCCAGCGAGTCAGCAGCTTGGCGGCGACGAGGTCCGTCGCCACGTCCTTCGCCGTGGAGTCGCCCCGCCCCTCCAGAAAACTGGACAGTTTGGTTTTCGAGACCAGCCCGCTCTGCTTCAAGCAGGCCAGGAACGACGCGGCGTCGGGCGGGGCGGCGGCGGGCAAAGGGAACCGGCGAAAGTGAAGCGGCGGCGAGGACGGCCGAGCGACCGTCCGCATGATGCCGCCCCCGCCCGCCGCCCGAAAGCGGAACCGGGTCGCGGCGGCGCCTTTCCCCGCCCGGCCGTTTCCTCCGGCGCCGTCGCGACGACCGGCGCCGTCGGCGATACACTGCCCAACCGCGCCCGCCGCCCGCCCCTCCGACCTTTCGCTCCGTCCCGCTCCCGTGGCCGATTCCCCCGCCGCCGTCCCCCGCGGCGCCGCCCGCCCGTCGACGGCTCCGCCCAGGGACCTCACCAAGGATCCAAACCGTGATCCGGGGCCGTCGAAGCTGCTGATCGCGGACGACAACCTGCCGAACTGCGAGCTGCTGGACGCGGTGCTGTCCGATCAGGGGCACGAGGTCGCCTTTGCCCACGACGGAGCGGAAACGTTGGAGGTGGCCGCCGCCGCCGCCGAGGCCGGGGCGCCGTTCGACCTCGTCCTGCTCGACATCATGATGCCGAAACTGAGCGGCTATGAGGTCTGCCAGCGAATGAAGGCCGATCCCGCCCTCGCCGCCACCCCGGTGCTGATGGTGACGGCCCTGCACGAGACCGGCGACATCGAAAAAGCCGTCGACGCCGGCTGCGACGACTTCCTTTCCAAGCCGATCAACGGCGTGGAACTGAAGACCCGCGTACGCAGCCTGCTGCGGGTCCGGCACCTGACGAACGAACGGGACCGCCTGCTGGCGTACCTGTCCGAGGTCGACGACCGCGACAGGCCGTCCGGAGCCGAGGCGTGACCCATCCCGCAAAGACCTCGCCCGACCGCCCCCCGTCCCGGCGGGTGGTGGTGATCGGCGAAGAACCGATCCCGCCGCCGCCGCCTTCGGCGGTCGATGCGCGCCGAGCCCGTGGCGGCGCCGCTTCCCGGCGGCGATCCGGCGACGCTCGGCGAGCCCGCCGCCCGGGTGGTGCTCAAGCCCCGCCGCGCGCAACCATTTCACTTCCGTCACCCCTGGGTGTTCGACGGGGCGGTCCAGCGGATCGAAGCCGCCGGGGACTTCACGACCGGCAGCGTCGCCGACTTGGTCACGGACTCCGGCGATTGGGTCGCCCGCGGCCTGCTCCACGCGAACGCGAACCTCAAGCTCCGGCTCTATTCCTGGGACCGAGATCGCGTCCCTGGATCGGTCCCTATTGGCAGAGCGAATCGCGTCCGCGGCGGGTCTCCGCACCCGCCTGTTCGGTGCCCCCACGGCGTCCGACGCCCGTCGCGAATTGTTCAGCGAGGCGGACGGCCTGACCGGCCTGACGGTCGATCGGTACGGCGAGTACCTCGCCGTGCAGTTCACCGCCGGCCCGCTGGCGACGCATGCGGAGATCGTCTTCGATCTGCTCGAAGCCCAATTCTCCCCGAAGGGCGTCATCGTCCGCACGGAGAAGGGGATGGGCGAGGCGGAAGCGATTCACCTCACCGACGGCGTCGTCCGCGGCGAGTTGCCGCCGGAGGGGTTCGCCGTCGAAGAGAACGGGCTCCGGTGGGGCTTGGATCTCGCCGCCGGTCAGAAGACGGGGCTGTACCTCGATCAGCGGGACAACCGTCGGGCCGCCGCCGATCTGGTCGGGGCCGCGACGCCCGGGGCGAAGGTGCTGGACCTGTTCTGCTACGCCGGCGGGTTCGGGCTGACGATGCTCGCCCGCGGCGCCGCGAAGAGCGTACGCGGCGTGGACTCCAGCGAATCGGCCCTCGCATTGGCGGTGATGAACGCCGCGCGCCACGGTTCCGCGGACGCCTGCACCTGGACGAACGGCAAAGCGTTCCCCGTGCTGGACGAACTGAAAGCGTCCGGCGAACGATTCGACGCCGTCGTCTGCGACCCGCCCAAGATGACCCGCACCCGCAAGAGCGTCGAGAACGCCCTCCGCGGCTATCACCAACTCAACGCCTCCGCCCTCGAATTGCTCAATCCCGGCGGCGTGCTGGTGACGTGCTGTTGCTCGGGGCTGATTTCGCGGGAGAAGTTCGGTCAGATGCTCGCCGGCGTGGCGGCTCGCGTGGGACGTCCGCTGCGGATCTTGGAGAACCGCGGGGCCGCCCCCGATCACCCGACCGCCCCGCAGGTGCCCGAGAGCGAATATCTAAAATGCCTGCTCTGCGTCGCGGATTGACGCCGTGAGAGCCCCGGACGCCGAGCAACTGCTGATCGAGAACCTGCCCGACGGCCCCGTCGGTACGGCCCTCTGCACGACCCGCGCCCGCGGCCAACTCGCCGGGCTGATCGCCGCCCGCTGGCCCGACTGCCGCGTCGTCTGTCACACGCTCGACGCCTACCACGCGCAGGAAACCGTCGCGGTCCAAGGTTCCCACGGCGGCCGATTGGAGACGCTCTGCACCGCCGACTTCCCCTTGTCTCCGGCTGACTCCCCTGATCCGGAGTCTGCGGGAGACAACAGCGGAGTCGGGGACTCCCGCGCGGAGTCCGACGGGGGCGGCTACGACCTCGCCGCCCTGCCCACGACCGCCGGGGGGGAGAGCGAGTTGACTCGCGAACTGCTGCGGGAGGCGCATAATCGCCTGCGAATCGGCGGCCGATTGCTGGTCTCCGTGGACAATCCGACGGATAGTTGGACGCACGACCGGATGCGGGAACTGTTCCCGAAGGTCACGGTCGTCCCCGACGCGAACCCGACCGGCGGCAAACCCCGCGGCGTGGTCTACGGCGGCACGAAGGACGCCCCGCTGCGAAAGCAGAAGGATTTCACCTGCGAATTCGCGTTTCGTGACCGCGGCACGCTGCTCAAAGCGGTGAGCCGTCCGGGGGTGTTCAGTCACCGCCGGATCGATCCGGGCGGTCGGGCGCTGATCGAATCGATGGATCCGGCCGACGGGGACCGGGTGCTGGACATCGGGTGCGGGGCCGGCGTCGTCGCGCTGGCGGCGGCCGCACGGGGCGGGGCGGTGACGGTGCACGGCGTCGACAGCAATCCTCGCGCCGTCGAATGCACGCTGCGGGGGGCGGCGTTGAACGACCTGTCGGACCGGGTGACGGCTTCCCTGACCGCCGATGCGCTGCCCCCGCCGGAGACCTTCGGAACCTTCGATCTCGCCGTCGGCAACCCCCCGTACTTCAGCCACCAGCGAATCGCCGGGCTGTTCCTCGCCGCCGCGGACGCCGCGCTCAAGCCGGGCGGAACCGTGTTGATGGTCACGAAGCAGCCGGCGTGGTTTCTGAAGGCGATGGGCGAACAGTTCGCCGCGGTGGAGTCGGCGGAGGTCCGTCGTTATCACGTCGTTTGCGCCGTGAAGCGGTAGCGGCGGGGGGCAGACCGTCCGTCGCCCATTGCACCGCCGCGTCGCCGCTTTTAGCGTGACGCGGCTCGCCCCGTCCATTGAAGGCTCGTCATGCCCGCCCCCGCCGCCGTTCCGCCGGCGACTCGTGCTGTGCGGTCTCGCCGTCAGCTTGGCCTTCGCCCTACCGAACTCGGCCGCGGGGCAAGCGTCCCGCGACGGCGGTCCGGCGCCGGGCGCCGGCGGCGAGGTCACGATCCGGCGCCAGGCCGTCTTCCCCCGGGATCCGCGACCGTATCAATTCGGTCTGCACCTGGAACCGATGAAGAAGGTCACGCTGGTGGCGCCGGGGCTGGGCACGGTGGCGTCCGTGCTCGCCGAGCCCGGCCGAGCGGCGACCGCCGGTGCGGAGTTGGTGACGCTCGACGCGGAAGAACAGGACCTCGAAGTGAAGCACGCGGAGGCCCTGTTGGCGGCCGAGGTGGAGCAGGGCGGGGGGAGCCCGCTGTTGGAGGCGGCGAAGATCGCGGTGGAGATCGCCAAGCTGCGGGCGTCGCGTCGCAGCGTGCGGGCGCCGTTCGCCGGAACGATTTATGAGGTGCATGTCGTGGCCGGTCAGCCGGTCAGGCCGGGGGACCGGTTGGTAACGCTCGCGGATACGTCCGAACTGTTCGCCGTGGTCCCGGTAGACCGGGCGCCGGCCGAGCCCGCGCCGGACGCCGCGCCGGGCACGCCCCCGCCGCCCGCTCCGCAACTCGGCGGCACGACGAAGATTTCCGTCGAGGGAGCCGACACGGACGCGACGATCACGGCGCTCCTGCCGCTGGCGGACCGGTTCGAAGCGGTCCGCGATCTGGTCGCCTCCCCGGGGCTGGCCCGGGTGACGGTGCCGGGCGACCGCTTCCGCGACGGGCAGACGGTGTACGTGCCGATCCTGCCCCGCGACCCGGTGGCGGAGGTGCCGACCGAGGCGCTGCTCCCTTCCGCGGACGGCGGCCGGCTCGTGCAGATCGTCCGGGAGAACGTGGTGCGAGATCTCCCGGTCCGGCTGCTAGGCCGGGTGGGCGAGGGGCGGGCGTTCCTGAGCGGAGCCTTCGCAGCCGGGGACGAGGTGATCCTGTCGACCTCCCGCGATCTGCCGGACGGCACCGTGCTCGCCGCCGCCGCGTACCCGCTGCTCGAAGCCGCCCCGGACGGCGGGACCGGTCGCGGATCTTCCGGCGGCCGGGAAGGCGGCCGCCGGGGGCCCGGATTTTGAAACCGACGTGATCTTGAGCGTCGATCGGCCCGCCCGGTCGACCGCCCCCTCCGTTCCACGCCTGTCGGCGACGGCTCCGAGGCGGTTAACTTGAAGGCTTTGTGCCGTCTTCGATTCGCGTAGGGGGGCATCCTACGGCATGTTCGAATCTGTCCCCGCTCCACCGTCTCGGCGATCGCCCCTGCTCCCGTCGCCCGTGGCGGACGGGGCGAATCTGCGGCGGCGACATCTCCTGGGCTTGGGATTGATCGCGGCGTTGGCCGTCGGCTCCGCCTGGGCGGCGACCCGCATCGGGGCGGTGCGAGCCGGCGGGCGCATCTGATCAACGTGGCGGGCCGGCAGCGGATGCTCTCGCAGAACATCGCCGCCACCGCGCTGGCGGCGACCTGCGTGGGCACGGGCGAGTCCGCGCCGGACCGGCAGTCCGCCGGATCGGCCGAGTTGGACGAGCTGTCCGCCCGGTTTTCCGCGGGCCACCAAGTGGTGCTGTCGTTGTGGGAAACCTACTCCCAGACGCCGGCCGATCAAGGCGAGGGCGCTCGGCTAGACGCCGAGGCGCTCCTGTTCCGACAGTCCGTCGCACGATTCGTAGCGGCCTTGAGCGACGGCGGGGCCGGTCCGCGTGACGCCGCGGAGCTGCGGCGGCGGTCGCGGGAGTTTCTCGCCACGATGGACCGCTTTGTCGGGCTCTGTGAACGGAAGGTCGAAGACCGCGTCGCGGAGGCGTGGTGGCCGACGGCCGTGACGCTCGCCGCCACCGTCATGGCGATCATCGGGGTGTATTGGATGGTGATGCGGCCGACGGAACGCCAGATCGTCGGCCACCTGAGGGCTCTCGACCGGCAGCGGTCGGAGTTGGAATCCGCACTGTTCGGGGCCGCCGCCGCGGGTCGGGCGAAGACCGAGTTTCTGGCGAATATGAGCCACGAATTGCGGACCCCGCTGCAAGCGGTCCTGGGGTACGCGGACATCGCCGCGACCGCCGCCGGCGAGGGGCGGCCGGACGACGCCCGCGCCGCATTGGTGGTGGTGCGTCGCAGCGGTCGCCATCTCCTCCGGCTCATCAACAACGTGCTCGATTTCGGCGAAGATCGAGGCCGGGCACGTGAACCTGGAAAGCTTTCCCGTCGCACCGGCGCCGCTGGTGCGCGAACTGTTAGCGACGCTGCGGCCCCGGGCGAACGCCGGGGTGACGCTCTCGTTGGAGGTCGATCCCGCCGTCCCGCCGGCTCTGCTCACCGACCCCACCCGACTGCGGCAAATCCTGCTCAACCTGCTCGGCAACGCGGTGAAGTTCACCCAGGCGGGAACGGTCCGGATCGCGGTTCAACCGGCGGCCGGGGTCGGACCTTCCCCGGACGGCCGGCCGATTTGGGAGTTCGCCGTCAGGGATACCGGGTGCGGAATCCCCGCAGCGGACATGGAGCGTCTCTTCCGCCCGTTTGAACAGGCCGACGCCAGCACCACGCGGACCTACGGCGGGACCGGGCTGGGGCTGGCGGTCTCCCGCCGACTGGCGGAGCGTTTGGGGGGCGAACTGATCGCCGACAGCCGGTCCGGGCAGGGCAGCGCGTTCATCTTGCGGCTCCCGGCCGCCCCCGCGATCCCGCGGGCGGAACCGGAGTGGACGCCCCCGACCGAGCCGTCCGCCGCGTCGTCCGTCGGCGGTCCGCTGGCGGGACTGCGGGTGCTGTTGGCGGAGGATACGGAGGACAACCGGCGGTTGCTCACCTTCTTCCTGGAGCGGTCCGGGGCGGAGGTGGAGTCGGTGGAAAACGGCCGCCTCGCGGTGGACCGGATCCTCGATCGGACCGGGGAGGAGACGGTCGGCCCGCCGGTCGACGTGGTGTTGATGGACATGCAGATGCCGGTGCTGGACGGCTACGACGCCACCCGGGAACTGCGGGCTCGGGGTTACGAAGGACCGGTGGTCGCCCTGACCGCCCACGCGATGGCGGGGGACGCAGACGTCTGCCGATCCGCCGGCTGCAACGGGTACGCGGTGAAGCCGATCGGCCGAGGCGATCTGACCGCCGCCGTGCTCTCCGCCGCCCGTTTGCACGCCCCGCTACGCGGGCACGCGCCGCATCTGGGCGTTCCCCCAACGCCCGCCCCCGCCGCACCGGTCTGAGCCCGCCGATGAGCCGCAAGGAGGCGGCGTGAAGCGGCCCGCGAGTCAATGATCGCGGTGAGTCCCCTCCGGCTCACCCCCTCTCAAGTCGATCGTGCCAGACATCCCGGCCGTTCCCGGAACCCCGCAGGCCCGATCGGTCGGGGTATAAGAGCCCCCCCACCAACCGAGAAAGTGCCCAGGAGAGGGTGCCAAACGCGGAGAAAATTACTGTACCTGCTGCGGTCAGACGTTGCCGCAGGTCGGAGGCGGTGCATTTTTCGGTGCATACGAGGATTAGGACACTGGTGGCTAAGCAGCAACTAGAGCGAACCAGCGTATGGCGTAGCGGGTTCGGCTGCGGCAGAATGCGCAGATTCATCCCGCTCACGGAGGCGAAGTGGTGCGTGCCTATTCGAAGGATCTGAGGGAACGCGTGCTGGCCGCCCGCGACGCCGGCGAGCCGACGAAGGTCGTCGCCGACCGCTTCGCCGTCAGCCCCGCGTGGGTGCGGCGGCTGGTCCAGCGTCGACGAGAAAGCGGCACGAGCGACGTGCCCGCCGCCCGAACGGCCCCGGGCCGGACGCGCGTTCTGGCCGGTCGGGAAGCGGAGATCGTCGCGGCGGCGACGGCCGCGCCCGACCGCACCGTTCGTCAGCGGAAGGCCGATCTGGGCTTGGCCTGCTCGGAGGAGGCGTTGCGGCGGGAACTGCACCGGCTGGGCTTCCGCCCCAAAAAAAGACGCTGATCGCCTGCGAGCAGTCCCGGCCCGACGTCGCCGCCGCCCGCCGGAGTTGGAAGCACGCCCGCGGCGCCGCGTTCCCCGACGAAGCCGCGGGCCGGGCGGTTGGTGTTTCTGGACGAGACCTGGGCGAAGACGAACATGACGCCGACCCGCGGCTGGGCGTTGCGGGGCCGGCGACTGTTGGCGTCCGTGCCGCACGGCCACTGGCACACCACGACGTTTTTGTGCGGGCTGCGGGCCGACGGCCCGATCGCCCCGCTGGTGGTGAGCGGGGCGATCAACGGCCGCATCTTTCTGGCGTGGGTCCGGCAACACCTCTGTCCGGTCCTGCGGCCCGACGACGTGGTCGTGATGGACAACCTGTCCGCCCACAAGGTAGCCGGCGTACGGGAAGCGATCCGGGCGGCGGGGGCGAAGGTCCGCTACCTGCCGCCGCATGCGCCCGGACCTGAACCCGATCGAGATGTTCTTCAGCAAGCTCAAACACCTGATCCGGCAGGCCGGGGAGCGGACGGTCGAAGCGTTGTGGCGCCGGATCGGCGAACTGCTGGACCGCTTCCCGCCCGAGCAGTGCCGGAATTATCTCCGCCACTGCGGCTATACACGCTACAGATGACCACGGTTCGCTCTAGAAGCTTTTACCGCATCCATCGCGAACTTCGCCTCACACTTGCTGACCTCAATGTGTGACAGGAACCCACGATCACGGCCTTCCTTCTTCCGAAGCTGGTATCCGGGTGCTGCGACCCATTGCCGTTCGTTCTGACCAGTCATGAACGTCCAGAAGACCGGGTGCCGCTGCCCCGTCTGCCACCGCGGTAGATCGGACATCGCCAACAACAATGGGCGTGGTGCCCGCTGCCCCTCCCAGTGAGAGTACAGTCGATCAACTGGAGAGCCTTCTTGGCCACGCCATTCCCAGTCGGACCCCGGCCGCACATGCCCGGGAATCTCATCCCATACGAGCGAGCCGTCCTTGTTGGCAATAGTGCCTGGGGAAGGGCGATCCGCGCTATCATCGAACCGCAGGTTGTGGTTTAAGAGTTCGGCGTCGCCGAGGTGCGGCTTCCAGCCGGTGCCGTCGCCGCCGGGTTTGCTGAATGAGACCATCACCCGGCCCGGCCGGCCGTCGACCGTCTTCACCACGGCGATGCCATCCATGCCGTCGCCGTTCACGTCAGGGAACTGGAGGTCGTGGATCGAGACTGTCTTGGTGCCGAGGTGCTTCCGCCAGCCGGTGCCGCCGCCGTCCGCCCTGGTGTAGGAGACCATCACCCGTCCGGACAGGCCGTCGACCGTCTTCAACGTCACACAGTCAGCGCGGCCATCGCCGTTCATATCGATCGAGGCCGCCGGCGCCGATGTCGCCGAGACGGTGACGAGGCTGAAACACGCCGCTAGGCGGCAGCAGTGGAGCCAGATCGTCGATGGCCAGGTTTTTTCCCAAAGTCTGCTTATCGCCGTTGGTCCAATTTGAAAGACGGGTTGAAAGGGTCGGAACGATTGTGGTGCCGCAGACTGAGCAGATGCAACTACTTTCCCGTCAAATCGTAGGAGTGAACCGAGAGCACCAAGCGGGGCCGCGGGCCGAACACGGTGAACCGGCACATGGGGCGAGCGAATCAGTTCTTCCGCCACGCCGCCCGGAAGGGGCTGATCGACCGGAACCCCTTCGACGGGCAGGACACCGCGGTCCGCGGCAACCCCGCCCGGCTGGTGTTCGTCTCCCCCGAGGATGCGGCTCGTGTGCTGGCCGCCTGCCCGAACTGGGAATGGCGCCTGATCTTCGCCCTCGCTCGCTTCGGAGGCCTGCGGTGCCCCTCGGAGTTCGCCCCGCTGAAATGGGCGGACGTGCATTGGCCGGACCCCGCGGCCCCGTCGCCCCGGGACCGGGCCGGCTGGATCCGCGTCACATCCCCGAAGACGGCCCACCACCCCGGCGGGGGCGAACGCGTCATCCCGCTGTTCCCGGACCTGATCCCCCACCTCCAAACCGCCGCGGAGGAGACCGGAGCCGAACCGGACGCCCCCTGCGTCCCCAGGCTGGCCGGCGGCACCAACCCGCACACGCACATGAGCCGGATCGTGAAGCGATCCGGCGTCCCGCCTTGGCCCAAGCTGTTCCAGAACCTTCGTAGCACCCGCCAGACAGAACTGGCCGCGACCCACCCCGCCCATGTCGTCTGTGCGTGGCTGGGGAACAGCCGCGACGTGGCCGCGGAGCATTACTTGCAGGTGACCGACGCCGACTACACCCGGGCCGGAGCCGGACCGGTCGCGGGAGCGGCCGGCGCCCCCTCGCCCGCGACTGAACGGGAGTCCATTGACGGGCGGACCGAATCCGACGCAAAATCCGACGCACGGGCGACGCAAAATCCGACGTTGCACCGGCCGGCAGGAAGCGGCGCCGAATTGCGCCTCGACGAGAATGTGCTACGCTTGCAGTCTCAAACGCCGCCGCCCGCCGAACCGTGCCGCTCCATGCCGAACAATAAATTGCCCAGGAGAGGAACAGTACCCGACGCCGCGGAAGCCTACGGGGGTAGCACAACCCCCCTCGCACCCGACCCGGGCGGCGCGAATCCGGCGCGCCACCGATGAAGACGGCGGGCGACCGCCCGGTGCCGCTCCCTACCGATCTGGCCCGCGTCGTCGACGCGTGGCCGACGCTGACGGACGCGGTGAAGGCCGGCGTGCTGGCGATGGTGGCGGCGAGCGGCAGGTAAGCGGCGGGCGGAGCGTCATTAGTCGGCGGAATCGCCGGGGCGTTCGCGGATCGACGGTCGGCCGGGGCGTTTCGGAGCTGGAGGGGGCGCCGGGGGGGAACCCGGCCCGCCCGCCAATCTCATTAGGTTCCTGCATGAGTTTGTTCCTCTTTTCGGGTTGCACGGGTCGCCGGCGGCCGGCGGCGTTTTGATACAAACGGCCCGGCGCAAACTATCGCCGCACAACGTATTGCGTCGGAACCCGGCGTGTCTGGCGGGGTCCGGCGGCGGGCGTGTTAGACTGCGGGGCGACCGGGTTGGGGACTGATCCCCCCGCCGCCCGGCCCGGGAGCGGGCCGCACACCCCGCCGCCGGGCCGGGCGCCCGGCGTTCCTTCCCGAGGTGTGCGATGTCAGTAACGGAAACGCGGGCCGAAGCCGACTTTGTGCGGGCGCTCGCCACGCTGGTCCGCGACCGGGCGGCGGTCGATGCGGCCCGGGGGTTCGGCGCCGGCGGCCCGGCCGCGGCCGCGGCGGTGCGGGACGCGCTGCCCGACCTGTTCGCGGAGACGGCGTTGGAGCGGTTATTGGAGGAGGAGCGCCGCAACGCCGAAGTGAGCGTCACGGCCGCGCAGGCCGGGGAGGAAGCCGGAACGCGGGACCTGTTCGGGCGGCGGCTGGCGGAGTCCGCCGCGGCGGTCGCCGGACGCTGCTACGAGGGTGCCGCCCACGCGGCGGGGGAAGCGGCGGGCGGAACCTACGAGGAACGCGAAGCAGTCGCGGAGCTGGTGCGGCGGACCGCCGGCATCCTGCTGGCGGACCTGCGGGTAGGAATAGCAGCGGACGTGCTGGCGGCGGAGCGGGGCCGCTACCTGAACCGCTGGCGACTGGCGGAAGCCGCGGGACGACCTCGCCCGATCGTGGAGGCCGTCGCGTCGCCGTCTACGGGACTGCATAAGAGCTGTCGGTACCGAACGCCGGTGCCGCGGGGAGACCGCGACGAACTGCGCCGACGGCTCATGGAGCAGGCCGAGAGCGATCCTAGTTTTACGGTTCCCACGGAAGACGGCGGGGAGTTCTCGCAACGCCGGTGGGGCGAACTGGTGGGCGGGTCCGACCGCACCGTCGGCAAAGACGAGTTCTATAAAATGATCCAAGCGAAAGTGCGGCCGGCGAGGCCGCTCCGCCCGAAGCGTGCCGGGGTGGATTCCGCGACGGCGGCGGTCACGCGGGCGGAAGACGATCCCCTCGCGCAAATGATCGCTGGTGAGGAAGCAGAACGGACACGGAAGATCGCATGCCTCGAAGCGGAGCAGAAACGGGACATCGCCGCCGAGCGAGCCGGGCGGGCTGAGCCGGTGTGATTCCTGTCGCCCTGCAATGGGCGGCGAAGGCGAGCGATGCCAGATCAAGGGTAACGGTCCTGTTCCATGTATAGCTGCCGGTCCCGCTCGTAATCGTTACGGGTGTCCGGTCGGTCGTTGCACCCAGAGAGCGCCGCTGCCGTCGCAGTGAAGCCGATGGCGAGAAGAACGGCGGCGAAGAGATTGCGGGGCATCGGGCGATCTGCGGTGAAGAAGGAGCTAAGCACGGTGCCGGAGCATGGGGCGTTCCGCAACAGAACCCCAAGAAGGCTGCGCCCGACAGTGCGCCGGGCGCAGCGAGATCCGTTTTCATGCTAGTGTCCTGAGTTGGAAGTTTCGTTGCAGACGGCTTCGACCCGCCGAAGGATCAGATCGGCGTCGGCGGTCCAGACGAACGGTTTGGCGTCGGCGTTATGACCCTCGACGTAGTCCCGGATCGCCCGCTCCAATTGCGGCACGCTGCGGAACACGCCCCGCCGCAGCCGTTTATTCGTCAGTTCCGCGAAGAACCGCTCGACCTGATTCATCCAGCTCGCCCCCGTCGGGGTGAAATGCAGGCGGTACTCGGGGCGTCGGGCGAACCACCGTTTCACGGCGGCGGTTTTATGCGCGGCGTAGTTGTCGAGCACCAAGTGGATCTCCGTCCCGGGGTCGCGTTCGGTCGCGGCGTCGAGCTGCCGGAGGAACGAGAGAAAGTCCTGAGCCCGGTGCCGCCGCCGACAGCGGCCGAACACCTCCCCGGTCTTCACGTTCAACGCCGCGAACAGGCTGGTCGTCCCGTGCCGGAAATAATCGTGCGTCCGCCGCTCCGGCCGGCCGGGCGTCATCGGCAGCACGGGCTGGGAGCGGTCGAGCGCCTGACACTGGCTCTTCTCGTCCACGCAGAACACCACGGCGTTCGCCGGCGGGCTCATGTATAAGCCCACCACGTCCCGCACCTTCTCCACGAAGTACGGGTCGGTCGAGAGCTTGAAGGTCTCGCTGCGGTGCGGCTGCAGCCCGAAGGCCCGCCAGATCCGGGAGACGGCGCTCTGGCTGAGACCCAGCCGCTTCGCCAAGCTCCGCGTGCTCCAGTGGGTCGCGTTCGGCGGGGTTTCCTCCAGCGTCGTCCTGACGACCTCCTCGACGCGGTCGTCGCCGATCCTCCGCGGGGCTCCGCTTCTGGGCTCGTCGGTCAGTCCGTCCAGCCCGTGTTCGAGGAAACGCTCCCGCCACCGCGTGGCGGTCGGCCGCGAGACGCCGAGGCGGCGGGCCGCAGCCACGATCGACGGTTCGTCGGCGCAAGCCAACACGATCGCCGCCCGCAGGGCCAAGCCCCGGGGCGTTTTGCGGCGGCGGGCCAGCCGGGTGAGTTCGGCCCGCTGCGCGTCGGTCACGACCAGTTCGGTTTTCGGCTTGGACCCGGGCATCTGGGGCTCCGAATTGCGTAAAACCGCAGCCTACCCGCCCTCGTAAGATGCGCAACGAAACTTCCAACTCAGGACACTAGCGGGTCTGAGGATCAAGGCGGACGGCGGGGCGCGGCGGGGGATGGGTAGAGGCCCGCCCTTCCCGACCTCGGAGTCCCCCCCGTGCCGATTGATCCCCGACCGCCGGACCCGCCGCCGCTGCTCACGTCCGGCCGCATCGCCGAGGAGTTGAAGCAACCCCTGCATCGGGTGCTCAACGTACTGGCGACCCGCCCGCACATCCGCCCGTCCGCCCTCGCCGGCACGCTGCGGTTATACGACCGCCGAGCGGTGGCGATGGTCCGGCACGAGTTGAACGCGATCGACGCCCGGCGCTGCCGCCGCACGCTCAAGCCGGGGGCGTCCGCGTGACCGACCTCACGAACGAACCCTCGCACAACCCCGACGCCGAACGGTGCGTGCTGGGGTCGCTGATGCTCGACGACGCCCTCCTCGCCGACCCGCTGTGCGGGCTGGTCGCGGCGGACTTCCATTCCGACCGCCACCGGACGATCTACGCCGCCTGCCGCCGTCTGCACGAGGCGGGGAAGGCCGTGGACCTGGAAACGATCGGGAACGCCCTCGCCGTCGCCGGGACGCTCGACGCGGCCGGCGGGCTGGCCTACCTGGACGAGGCGCTGGCGTCGGTACCGCACCCCGGTCACGCCCGTACCTACGCCGCGGACGTGCGGGAGCACACCCGCCGCCGCGAAACCGGGTACGCCGTCCGGGAGGCGGGCACGCTTGACCCGCTGATCCTGGCGGAGAAGGCGCGGGCTGTGGACGAGCGGTTTCCCCCGCTGGGATCGCCCCGTCCGGCCGGCGGAGTGGTCGCCCGGCGGTTGTGCGACGTGGCGGCGGAGCCGGTCGAATGGCTGTGGGAGGGCCGCGTCGCCGTCGGCAAGATGACGCTGTTCGCCGGGGAGCCGGACCGCGGCAAGTCGTTCGTGACGGTGGATGTGGCGGCCCGCGTGACGACCGGGGCGACGTGGCCCGACGGCCGGGGCCGCGCCCGCAGGGGTCGGTCCTGATGATGAACGTGGAGGACGACCCGGCCGATACGATCCGGCCCCGCCTGGACGCCGCCGGCGGGGACGCCGCGGCGGTCACAGTCCTGGAAGCGGTAAAGGACCCCGGCCGGCCGGAGCGGGGGTTCGACCTCTCCCGCGACCTGCCGCGGTTGAAGGGGGCCTTAGACGACCTGCCGGACTGCCGGTTGGTGGTGATCGACCCGGTGAGCGCGTACCTGGGCGGGACGGATTCGCACAAGAACGCGGAGATTCGCGGGCTGCTGGCCCCGCTGGGGTTGTTGGCCCGGGATCGCCGGGTCGCGGTCGTGCTGGTGTCGCACCTGAACAAGGGCGGCGGGGGGAACCCGCTGGGCCGGGTGACGGGGAGCGGGGCGTTCGGGGCGGCGGTGCGGTCCGCGTGGCTGTTCGCCGGCGACCCGGACGGGGCCGACACCGCCGCCGACGAGCGGGTCCGGTCCCGCCGGCTGATGCTCCCGATGAAGAACAACCTCGCCCCGAACACCGGCGGGTTGGCCTACAGCATCGGCGCGGGGGCCGACCCGGGCGGGATGCCGCGGGTCTGGTGGGAGCCGGACCCGGTGACGAACACCGCGGAGGACGTGCTCGCCGCCGCCGCCGCCCACCGGGTGCGGGACGCGGGCGACGGGCCGGGGGGCGTCGCGGAGTGGCTTTCCGAACTGCTCCTCGACGCCGGTGGGGAACTGCCCGCGGGCGACGTGGAGGACCACGCCAAGGCCGCGGGGTTCAGCATGAAGCAGGCGCACGCCGCCCGAAAGCGGATCAAGGCGGCGACGAGCAAGTCCGGCATGGGCGGCGGGTGGGTCTGGTCCCTGCCGGCGTCGGCGGGCGGCGATCCGAAGCCCCCGCCCGGCGAAGGCGCCCCCGAAGATGCCGAAGATGCCCCGTCCCCGACGGTGGGCGCCTTCGGCGCCTTCGGGGCATCTTCTGGCGACGAGCGGGGGGCCGACGATGCCTTCTGACCGTCCCGCCGGGTCGTCCGGCCGATCCGCCGCCCCGGTGTTCGTCGTGAAGTTCGTGCCGCTGCCGGGCCGCGGCTGGTCGGACGTGAACGCCCGCCGCAGGCGGCTGCTGAAGTTCGCCCTGCGGGCCTGCGGGCTGCGGTGCGTCGGGCTGGCCGAGGAGCCGGACCGCGACGCCGGGGCCGACCGCCCGCCCTGATCGACGCACCGGTCCGCCCCTTCCCTTTCCCCGGTTCTCCCTCCCGCGCCCCGCCATGCACTATCCCCCCGCGACTCCCGCCCCCCGTCCCGCCGCCCCGCCCGCTCTGCTGCCGGTGCCCGACGCCCTCGCCTACCTGGGCGGGATCGGGGAACGCACGCTGCGGGACCTGACGCACCCCCGCGGCCCGCTGCTGCCGACGCGGCTGGGGCGGCGGGTGTTCTACTCCCGCCCCGCCCTCGATCGGTTCATCGCCGACCGGGAACGGGACGCCCTCGCCGCCGACCCGCCGGCGCCCGACCCGCCGGTCCCGGAGCGGTCGCCGAGGTGAACCCCGCCGCCGTCCGCTACGTTCCTCCCCCGCCCCCTCGCCCCCGTCCGCCCCGCCCAGCTGATGGCTTCCCTCGCAAACGACCCCGGCGGCACCCGCCGCGTCACGCTCACATGCCCCGACGGTCGCCGCCGGTCGGTCCGGCTGGGCAAGATTCCGAAGAAGAACGCCGAGGAACTACGCGGCTTGATGGAACGATTGGCGACCGCCGCCGTTACCGGGTCCGCTCCCGCCGACGGGGATGCCCGCCGCGTCGCGGACCTGCCCGATCCCTTGCACGCGAAGTTAGCGAAGACCGGCATCGTCGCCCCCCGGGAACGCGCCGAGGTGGTGAAGCTGGGGCCGTTTCTAGATGCGTACCTCGCACGACGGGCACCGGAAGTGAAGGACGCGACGATCCGGCACCTGCGAGAAGCCGCGGCGTCGCTGGTGGACTTCTACGGGGCGGACGCCAACGTGCGGAGCATCACCCCGGCCGACGCCGACCGCTTCCGTTCGCACCTGCTGGCGTCCGGGCTGGCGTCGAACAGCACGGTCCCCCGGCGGATCGGCCGCGCCCGGCAGTTGTTCAAGGCGGCGGTCCGCGCCGAGGCGATCGACCGCAACCCGTTCGACGGGTTGCCCGCGACCGTCCGAACCGACGACGAACGGCGGTTTCATCTTTCCGCCGAAGACTCCGCCCGGGTGCTGGCCGCGTGCCCGCCGGGGTCGCGTTGGCCGCTGGCGTTCTCCCTGCTGCGGTGGGGCGGTCTGCGGTGCCCGTCGGAACTTCGCCCGCTGACGTGGGGCGACGTTCACTGGCCCGACCCGTCGGCCGACGACCCGCAGGACCATGCCGGGTGGCTGCGCGTCACGTCACCGAAGACGGAGCATCACGACGGGAAGGGGAGCCGCGTTCTCCCCCTGTTTCCTGAACTGCTGGAACCGCTGCGGTCCGCGTTCGACGCCGCCGAACCCGGGGCGGTGGCGGTGCTGCCGAATCTGCCCGCGGCCCCCGTGCTGCGTCGGCAGTTCCTTTCCATCATCAAGCGGGCCGGGCTGACCCCGTGGCCGCGGTTGTTCCACAATCTGCGGGCGACTCGACAGACGGAGTTGGTCGGGCGGTTCCCCTCGCACGTCGTCTGCGCGTGGATCGGGAACACGGAAGACGTGGCCCGGAAGCACTATCTGACCGTCACCGGCGACGACTTCGCCAGAGCGGCCGGGGCGGAGAGCGGCGCGCCATCCGGCGCAGGCGGCGCGCAATGCGGCGCGGCATGTACCGGCGGACAGCGGCACGGGGACGCACCCCGCGAAAGAAAAGCCTACTCTGGTAGGCTGGAAGCTGCTGCGTGCCGCGTCAGGCCGCCGCACGCCGGACGATAAGATGCCCAGGAGAGGACTCGAACCTCCACGGGGTTTAACCCCCACTAGGCCCTCAACCTAGCGCGTCTGCCAATTCCGCCACCTGGGCTGGTGACTCCGAACCGCGGCGGGGCCGCGGGCGTGGTCCGGAACGGACCGCGTGAGGGAGCGGGACGATACGAACCGGACACCGCCGCGGCAATGACGTTCGCGCCCCAGACCGACGTTTTTTCGGGCGACGCCGCTGGCTGGACGCCGCCGTCGCTTAGTTAGTGCGGCGGCGGCAGGCGGAGCACCCGGTGGCGCTCGCTGTCGCCGACCAGCACCGAACCGTCCGCCGTCGCCGCGACGCCGTGGGGGCGAGCCAGTTCGAACCCGCCGTGCAAACGGCCCGCGGCGTCCCGTCCGAGGATCGTCCGGATTCGACCGTCTTGCGCGTCGATCAGGCGGACGGCATGGTTCTCCGTATCGGCCAGCACGACGTCGCCGTTCGGCAAAACCGCCACCCCCTTCGGCCCCGCCAGCTGGGCTTGACGGGCGTCGCCGCCGTCGCCGGCAAATCCGGAGCGGCCGGTCCCCGCGATGCGTCGCAGCACGCGATCCTGACCATCGGCCGGAACCGTGATGCGGTACAGGGCGTTCCCCTCCCGTAAGGCGAGGAACCAGTCTCTCGGGGCCGGTTTGGCGGGCGGCGCAACGGTCAGTGCCCGCGGCCCGGCGAGCGGGGTCGTCGGATCGAACGGGGCCTCCGCGGTCAGCTTCCGCTTCGTCCCGTCCCCGGCGACGGTGCGGATCCGACCGGTGATCGGGTCCACCGCGCGAACCCGCTGGTTGCCGATGTCGCAGATGAGAATGGTGCCGTCAGCCGCAACGGCGACGGAGTGCGGGCGGTTCAATCGAGCCGCCGTCGCAGGGCCGCCGTCGCCGGAGAAGCCCGAGTCGCCGGTCCCGGCGACCGTTTCGATCCGGCCGGTCGTGGGATCGACGCGGCGAACGACATGGGCCTTCATATCCACGATCAGCCAGCGGCCGCGGGCGTCGAACGTAATTTCGTACGGTTCGTGCAGCCGGGCGGCGGTAGCGGGGCCGCCGTCGCCGGAATAGCCGGGCTCGCCGGTGCCGACGACGGTGGTGATGACGCCGGACTCCGGGTCGACCCGCCGCACGCGGTGCGCGCCGACTTCACAGATCAACACCCCCCCGTCCGGGGCGATGGCGACGCCGAACGGATTGTGGACCGTCGCGGCGGTGGCCGGGCCGCCGTCGCCGGCGGAGGCGACCTCGCCCGTGCCCGCGATCACAATCGCCCGCGGTTCCTCCGCGGGTTCATCCCCGTTCGCCGTCAGGCCGAGGGAAAATACGGCGGCGAGCGCCGCGACGGTGCGGGCGGGGCAGATCATCACGCGGCGGCCGGGAGGGGACGGGGCGAAGCGGCGGCCGGCCGCCATACGGCCAGGGGGGCGAACAGCGCCGGCAGGAACAGGACCAGACTGATCAGCGTACCGCGGAAGAACGGCAACGCGGCGACGTAGCACTCCATCAAACCGGCGGGGCTGTACCCGTACGAGCCGCCCAGCCAAACGCCGAAGTTCGAGGTCAGGAAGAAGGTGACGCCCGCCCCCAACCCAACCCCGACGATTCGGGCGGCGGACCGGCCGCTTCTCAAGTACAGGCCCCAAGCCGCGGCGGCGGCGAAGCCGACGTAGACCCAGGGGATGATCGGGGGGAAACCTGCCGCCCAATCCCGGTGCCACGTCGCTTGGACCAGCCCGGCGAAGATCCACGCCCCGATCGGCAGCAGCGCCGCGACCGCCCGATTCCGGAGGAACGCCGCCCCGTACAGGCAGAGCGGCAGCACCGGCGAGACGTTCCAGAGGGGATAACTTTCGAAGGTGAACAGGCCCCGGGCGATGAGCACGTGCGGGAGCAGGCTGAGCGCCGCGGCGAGCCCCAACATCCCCGCGAAGACCGACGCCCGCGGGCGGGGGCGGTCGCCTTCCGGCGCAGGCGCCGCCCGGCCGGGCGTCTCAGGGGACCTGCGGATGGAATCGTCGGGACGGTTCATGGAGGTGAGTTTAGACATCCTTGCTCTCTCCTCCCAGACCGCGGCGGCGAACGGCGAGTCCGCCCCCGGCGAGCAGCGCCAAGAGCCACGTCCCCGGCTCCGGCACCGCGGCGGCCGCAAACGGTTGATTGGGGCTCCCGCCGCCAGGAACGTCGTCGAACGAAAATCCGTCCCATGCCCCGTCTGTCAGCGACCGCCCGCTGATGCCTGTATTGGCGCTCCTCCAGACGCCCGCACCATCGGCGAGAGAATATGGGCTGTCGGTCGCGTTGAAATACTCCCAGTAGCGGAAGTCGCTGACGAAGTCCCCGCTGACCGCAAAGGAATCCTGCGGGTCCGAGGACGAGAACCCGTTACGATTGCGGTCGTACCCGACGGCGCGAGCAAACAAGTTGGGAGCCGCCGGGGTGCCGAAGTCACTGAAGTCCGCCGTCAGGCGGAGGTCGGCGTCCAAGATCGACAGCAGCATGTCCTCCCCGGTCGCCGCCCCGTCCCAGCGGTAGCCCCACGCCAGGGAGTCCCGGCCGTCGTTCCAGTCAATGACCACCGCGGATCGGTTCGTTCCGGAGCCGACCCAGTAGTCGATATCGTCCAAAGTCGAGACCAGCCCGCCGTAGGCCGCACCGACGGGCAGGAGCGTGAGGAGGGCGAGCGCGACGGCTGCCCGGGAGAGGATCATCATGAAATGTCGCGGTGAGATGGGGTGGGGGAAGGTCAGAGCCAAGTTCAGCGGCCGGAAACGACTTCGCCGCCGGCCCGTGTGAGCAGGGCGATCAGGACCTGCTGGTCCGTTGATTCACTCAGAAAAAAAGCCCCGCCGTCGCCGCGGGCGAGATTCACACCGTCCGGGTGATCCGCGTACAGTTCGTTGTTGCGGGTGACGTTCACCGGCTGATCGAAGCGTTGGTCGAACAGGTTGTGGCCGTTCGCCCACTGGCCGTCGAATGCCAATCCGCGGCCGGTGCACTCCCCGATGACGGCGGTGTTGGACAGCCCGTCCCGCACGCCGGCGATCGAGATCGCACGGTCGTACAGCATCACGCCCTCATGTTCGGGCAGGATGCCGGGGGTGTTGAAACTGACGCCGAACAATCCCCCGTAATCGGTCCAGGCGAGGCCGTCGCCCGGGTCGTGGACGCCGTCGCCATTCTCGATCGCCGGTCGTTGGACCAGGCCGATCGGTCTGGTCGGACGCGGGGCAGAGGAACGCTGCGAGGCGTGCTCCCGCAGCGACCGCGTTGGCTTCGTCGTCGTGCGGGAAGCGAGAATCAAACTGCTCCGCGACCGGGCCCGCGTCGAGGTACGGCAACAGCGGCACGGTCCACGCGATTCGCTTCAGCCGGAACCCCGGCGGCGGGGGGAACGTCTTGAGAACGCACCCGTCGCACCCGATCGGGAAGGTGCGGTGCAGCGATTCATAGTTGTGCAGCGCCAGCGCGATCTGCTTGAGGTTGTTCAAGCACCCTGTCCGCCGGGCCGCCTCCCGCGCCGCCTGAACCGCCGGCAGCAACAGGGCGACCAGCAGGGCGATCACCCCCACGACCACCAACAATTCGATCAGCGTGAACCCGGGTCGTCGCCGTCGCCCCGCGTGCGGGGCGGGCGTGACCGACGGAGGGATCAAACGACAGAATGGGAGTGACATCGGCGGCTGCGAGAGCCGCGCGAGCGAACTTCAGACTTCGTCCGCAAACGCGGCGCGGACCGGGGGCGGCTCGACCCGCGACGGGCGATCGCACGCGGCCCGCGCAGACCGCGGGCGAAAGAAGGCGGTGGCGTAAAAGACGGATTCGGCCCCGAGGGTCGGGGCGCGGCGCACCTGCGGTGAAGACGGTCGCGCGGCCCCCGTCCCCGAGGGGGTGGCGAATACCGACAACGGGCCGGTCTTCCGGCTCCCGGATCGTCCGCCGCCCCCGCCTTCCCGAACGGGTCGCCCGAGCGCCTTCCGAGGGAAGGGCGAGACAACGACGTTCAGTGGCTGTGCTTCGTGCGACCCGAAGGTCGACGGAACGCGGTGGGGGCGACGTCCCCGGTCACGGCGGCGGGTCCGCGGCGGATTCGAGCGTCGGCACATCGCCGTCGCTCTCACCGACCTTCCCGTTTCACCCCCCGGCGACAAGCCGGCGGACACCCGTGTCGACCCGCAGGCTAACCGCATTTCCCGCCAGGGGAAGTCTGACGGAAGCGACGGGGCGAACCGCCCCCCGCGGGACAGCGCCCGTCGCTCCGTCGGAACGCCGCGACGGGCTTGATCTTCACGTAGCAGAGGCTACATTGCGGCTGCGGGAGGTAGCGAATGCTACGAGCCGCTCCCGTCGCTCGTGGCGTGCTTTTCGCCTCCCGACTCAAAGGACCTTGTATGCGACGCGGCGTCTCCCGAACTCGTCCGTCCCGCTCCGGGTTCACGCTCGATGATCCTGCCGCAGATGGATCAGACAGCCGCCGACGGCGCCCTCCGCTACGGCTTGCCGCTGTGGGCGCCGGAGAACCAGGCCGTCGTTCGAACCACGATTCCGACCTACCTGTGCCCGTCCGCCGCCGGGCCGACCCGGCTGGTGGAGGTGGTGGACGAAGCCGGCGACCCGCTGGTGAAGGACGGGCAGGAGGTGGTCCTCGGCCGCAGCCACTACGCGGCCAGCCACGGGCAGGAATCGTGCTGGGGGCCAGACTCCGGCCCGACCGGTGGGATTGACGGCGACACCTCCAGGGTCGCCGACGGCCCTTTCTATCGGAACTCGTCGGTGCGGTTCGCCAACATTCGGGACGGGCTGACAGGCACCGTGCTGATCGGCGAGCACTCCCCCACGCTCAGCGACAAAAGCTGGGCCGGCGTGATCCCGGGGGCCTTCGTCCATCCGCGGATCGAGACGATCGACAACGCCCCGGAATCCGCCGCCACCCTCGTGCTGGTTCATAGCGGGCCTTCGGGGCAGGAGGTGGATTCGCTGGGCAACCCGATCATCCATCCGCCCAACTTCCCGGCGCTGCACGTCTGCGAGATGTTCTCCGACCACCCCGGCGGAGCGAACGTCCTGCTGGGCGACGGGGCCGTGCGTTTCTGGTCGGAGACGGCGAGGAAACGGATCTTCGCCGACCTGTCCAGCATCAGCGAAGGGGAGGTGGTCGATGAGTGGTGACCCGAACCGCCCCCGCCCCGCCGTGCGGCTCGTCTCGGCGTTCCTCCTGCTCGTGTGCTCGGCGGCCCTGCTCGTGGGTTGTGGGTACCCGACGATCAGCGAGCAGGCGCAAACGCATGCGAGGATGATCGAGAACCTGACGGACTACGAACGTCCCGAGCAGGTCGCCCAGGCCCGCCAGTTCATCGAGGCGGACTTCAGCGCCGGCAGGATCACCGCGGAGGAGCGGGACGCGCTGTTCGTCCCACTGGACCTCGCCGCGGCCGGTAAGTGGGACGAAGCCCAGACGGAGGCCCTCGACCTGATCCGGGCCCAGGCGGTCTATCGCTGAACCTTACCGCGTCGCCGCCCGCCGGAGGCGATCGTTCAGCGCCGCCCCCAGCCCGTGCGGCGGGCAGGGGGTCGCGGCGAGCCGGGCCAGCCCCAGGGCGTCCAGGCGGCGTAACGCGGCGTAGAAGTTCGCGGCGGCCTCCGTCTCGTCGCCGGTCGCCGAGAGCGTTTCGGCGGCGGCGAAGCGGGCTGCGGCGCTACTCGGGGCGAAGCTCAGCAGGCCGCACCCGCCCGGCCGTTCCACCGCGTCGGGATGATCCACCAGATCCAGCGGCGTCCGCGGCGCGTAGTGCCGGGACAGCGAACCCGGCGAAACCTGTGCCGTGCCCGGGTCGGCGCTGCCGGTTCGCACTTCCACCTCGCCGCCGACCGCGGCCGCCAACGCCTCCGCCGTCACCGCCCCCGGCCGGAGAATCACCGGCCGCAACTCCCCCGCGTCGTCCGGTTCAAATCCAACCACGGTCGACTCGATTCCCACCTCGCACGGGCCGGCGTCGAGGATCAGATCGACGGCCTCGCCCAACCCCTCGGCGACATGGGCGGCGGTGGTGGGACTGATCCCGCCGAACCGGTTGGCGCTGGGCGCGGCGACCGGGATCCCGGCGGCTCGAAGCAGCGTGCGGGCCGCGTCGCTCCGCGGAACCCGCACCGCGACGGAGCCCAACCCAGCCGTCACAAGATCCGGCACCGCCGGCGCCTTGGGTAGCACGAGCGTCAACGGCCCGGGCCAGAAACGCTCCGCCAGCGCCGCGGCGGCCGGCGGCACCTCCGCGACGATCTCGTGCAGCGCCGGCGTGTCTGTTCCGCCGGGCAGGTGGACGATCAGCGGGTCGAACCGCGGTCGCCCCTTTGCCGCGAACACCTTCGCCACCGCTGCCGGGTCGAGGGCGTTCGCCCCCAGCCCGTACACCGTCTCCGTCCCGAAGGCGACCAGTCCGCCGGCCCGCAGGATCGCCGCCGCTTCGGCGACGGCGGCGGGGTCGGCGGCGGAGAGGATGCGGGCGGGCATTCCGTCATGCTACCTGCTCGCCCGCACTCCCGAACCGTGTCCGCCAGCAGTCACCCGCCGAGGTAATCGCGGGGCGTCGCGACGAACCGCCGCATCGATTCCCGGGAGGCGAACAGGTACAGCCGTCCGCGGTACCAGGCGGCGTGGGCCAGACTGCCGACCGTCTCGCCCCACCCGGTGGAGGCGATAACGAGGTCCCGCCCGCCGGCCGCCGGTGCGTAACGGGCCGGGTCCGCCAGGAAGGCGTCCCGGGCGGCGCCGCTGGCGAACTGATACGTCACGCCCTCGTAGCTGGCGGAGTACCGATCGTCTCCCTCGGCGAGGTCGCGGCTGTCCCGCAGCGTGACCGGGCAGAACCCCATCAGCAGCGAGCGGTCCGCCCGGGCGGCAAGTTTCTCCAGCAGTTTCGTCGGGTCCGGACGGCCGGGCGCCGCGGCGGGAGCGCTCGGAGCGGCGGCGGGAGCCGTCGGCTTGGCGGTCGGAGCGGTCGCCACCCGCGTCGGTTCCGGTCGCGTCGGTTCAGGACGGGGTGGCTCGGCACGGGGCGTGGGCGCCGGCGGAGCGGCCGCGAGGGAAGGGGCCGGTTGCGGCTCTGGCTTCGGCTGCGGTGTCGGCGATGTGGTCGGTTCGACCGGCGGCGTCGGTTCCGGCGCCGCGGCCGGGGCGTTCGGCTCCTTCGCCGCGAGGATCAGGTCCCACCCGGCTTCCTCGTCCTCATCGGCGGGGCCTGACGGCAGGAACGGGTCGTCCTCAATCGGGGGAGCGGCGAGGGCCATCACGGGCGCCTCGGTCTCCGCCGCCGGAGTTGCGAGCGGATTCGCGGTCGGAACTGTCGGAGCGTCCGCGGTCAGAGTGAGGCCGGTGAAAGGGGTTTCCTCCGCTGCTTCGACTGCGGCGGGCAGTTCGACCGGTTGGACCGCCGCGAGGGTGGCAGGCGGACGAGCGACGGCCGGCTGCGACACCCTGACCGGCGGCGTCACCGCGACCGGCTGCGACACCGTGACCGGCGGCTCGACTGCGGCCGGCGACTCGATGGCCGCCGGCGGCGTGGCCGGGGCCGCGGCGATCCGGACGACGGCCGCCGGGACCGGCCGCGGGGCCGGCGGTGTCGGGAGCGGGTCGAGGGTGGGCGTCTCCGCCTTCTCCGTCCGCACAACGGCGGCGGCGGGCGGGGTGAAGCGACCGTCCGCCTCGGCTTCGGACTGCATCGGGAAGAAGTCCGAGTCCTCGGCGATCAGCACTGGGGGGGCCGGAGCCCGCACGACCGTCGATTCCGCAGCACGGGCCGGGGCGGCCGGCGCCGCGACGGCGACCTGACCCGCAGCCGTCGTGCGGCGGGGCTCCTAAGTGGGCGCCGCCACCACCCGCGGCGCCTCGAACCGGGCCGGGGGAGCCGGATCGGCGGCGACAAACGTCGGCCGAACCGCGGACGGCGCCGCGGGCCGCTCCGTCGACTGCGACGGGCGAGCCGCACGCGGGGCCGGCGCGGGGGCCGGAGTCGGCGCGGGCGCCGGGCGGTAAGCGTAATGCAGGTGCGGCGCCGGCGGCGGCGGCGGCGGCCCGCCGGGAGCCCGGCCGGCCGAGGCGTTCTTCGACGGGATCCGGAACAGCTTGGAGAAGAAGCCCCGCTTCGGCTTCGATTTCGTCCGCGGCGCCGACCCGGAGTGCGGCGGGGCGACCTCGAGCCTGCTGCTCGTAGTGGACCTGCTGCGTTTGCGCAGGTTGAGAGCGAGCGGCGAAGCCCTGTGCCAAAGCCGGCCCCGCATTCAGCGAGCCGGCGCACAGCACGGCGCAGGCGAACCGACGGGCGGTGCGGCGCCGGGCGGACGCCATACGGCGCAGCAGGGCGGCGTGGGGGAGGGACGCGGGGGTCGGGCGCATCGGTCCGGCTCAGTTCGCGGCAGCCGGGCGGGGCGGGATCCGTCCCACGGCGGCAGGGGGGGCGCGGACCGAACGCCGCGGCACGGGGCCGCCACGAGTCGGTCGCTTGACGGGAAACGGACCGACCGTGCGGCCGACGAGTTTCCCGCCCTCGTCAACTGTCGGCCCCCGAAGGGGCGAAGCTGTAACGAATGTGCCGGACCCGCGGCCGTCAGCGGGGAGTTTTCCTGCCCGGCTCCCGCTCATCCGGCTCCCGCGGGACCGGGTCGGCCGCGGCGGCCTGCGGCGGTTCGAACAGGAACAGCACCTGGATCCGCTCATCCGAGACTTCACCCGACAAGTCGCCCGACCGCTCATCCGACACCTTGTCCGCCGGCCCGTCCGAGGGATCCGACTGCTCTGCCTCGGCCGGCTCTTTCAGGCGAACCTCCCTTCCGCCCGTCCGCTCCATGGCGGATTCTCCCATCTCTGCCGCGATGGGCGCGGCTTCGCCGGGCGCTGCTTCCCCGGTGGCGGACGCGGCAGCGGGCGATTCGCCGTCGCTCTGCCGGGCGGCGTCGGTCTCCTCCGCGGCGTCGCGAAGCGGCTCCGCTGGCGGATCCTGCGTCGTCGCCGCGGGGCCGCTGCTCCGCCAGAGCTCGGGGGACGGGGAGAAGCGAACCTGAAAAGCGCCCGGGTCCGTGTTCGCCAGGAGTCGCTCCGGGGATGGAACCGCAGGCATCGCCGCCGGGGCCGGGTCGTTCCCCTCCTGCCGCTCCGCATCGGCAGTTTCGCCCGGAGAGGATCCCGCTTCGCCGGATCGTGCGCTCACGCCAGCCGACGGACCGGCCTTCGCCGTCGGTTGATTCATCTCATCGAATGACGGGGCCATGTACGCCGAGGCCGGGGCTCCCGACGCGGCGTTCCCGCGGTCTAGCAGCCGCCGGGCCGTGGCGGAGGGCAGGGGGGCCGCGTCGGCGACCAGAACGCCGGCGGTGTCGACGGTGGCCGCGAGATCGACTCGGAAGTCCCGCAGGGCGGCCTCGATTTGCCCCCGCTCCGCGACCACCAACACGCCGATCGGGCCCTTCGCCACCTCCGTTCCGGCCGCCGCGGCCGCCGCGTCCGCCGCGTCCGCGGCCCGAGTTTGAGCGCCCCGTTCCGGATCACCCAGGAATGAGTCGCCGACGCTTGCGGGCGAGTTCCGAGACCGGCCCTCCCCGCCGCGGGCCCAGAGCCTGTCGCCCGGGGGGCCGGGCGCCCGGGGGGCGATCGAGTTTCGCACCGCCGCGGCCTCAAATTGCCGCACCGCCAGTTGGTTCGAGAGGATCGAGGGACTCTGGACCCGCACCACCCGCACGGCGGCGGCGTCCGTGAATCGCGGCGCCGCGACGGCCCGCCGCGTCGCCTGCCGGGAAAACGCCGCCCCACCCCGCATCGCAGCCGGGGGGGCCGTGTTGGCCGCAAGCGGCGCCATGCCAAGGCCGTCCGGCGAATCCGCGAACGCCCGCGGCGGGGCGTCGAACCGCCGTGGCCGCGGCGACGGGGCGGTCGGGCGGAACGGGGTCTCGTCCGCATCGGACTCCACCGCTCCCGGCTCGAACGACGGGAGCGGCTCGGCGGTGGATTCCAAGACCGCCATCTCCGCCGCCCCGTCGGTGGTCGAAGAATAGAGGACGGCCACCCCGCCCAGCGCCGCCGCGGTCACGGCGAGTCCGCCGACGAACGCCGCCGCCCGCCGCCACCGAGACGGCGGCACGGGAGCCGCGGCGGGCGCGATCGGTACGTCGCTGGCGGAGTCGTCTGTCGGTCCGACAAGCGGACCCGCGTCCTCGGCAATTGCACCCAGGACGCGGGCTCGAAAGCCTGACGGAGCCACGGTTCGCGGCAACCCGGCCAGCATCGCGGACAGGGCGGCATCCACCCCGTCGTCTGGCCGCGGGGTCACATCGTGGGACAGCGAATCCTCCGAGTTCGTGCGATCCGGGTCCGTATCATCCGAGCCCGCGTCATCTGAGGGAGGGCGGTGGCTCATCGCGGCGTCCCCGTCGGGGGCGCGACGTCAGTCGGGGCGGAGAGCAGCGGGGCGAGTCGGCGTTTCAACTCCGCCCGTCCGCGGTGCAGGCGGCTGCGAACGGTGCCGACGGGCACGCCGACGACCGTCGCGATCTCCTCGTAAGACAGCTCTTCGAACTCTTTGAGCACCACGACGGCTCGGTAATCGTCGGCCAATCCGGCGACGGCGGCACGGACGGCCCGGTCGCGTTCGTCGCACAGGGCGGCGGCGTCCGGAGCGGCGACGCGCACGTCCTCCCGCGGGGCCGGCGAAAGACCGGTGCGGGTGCCGCGGCGGGCGGCGGTGCGGCGGCGGGAGGCGGCGGCGTTCAACGCGATTCGGGTCAGCCAGGTGCGAAAGGAACTGTCCCCGCGGAAGGTGTGTAACTTCCGCCACGCCTTCAGGAAGGCGTCCTGTGCCGCGTCCGACGCCTCGTGCGGGTCGCCCAGCAGTTTGGCGAGGGTGTCGTGGACGCGGTCGGCATGTCGGTCCACCAGCGCCCCGAACGCCTCCCGCCGCAGCGACCCGGGAAGGGTCGCATCAGCGGCGCGGGCGATCAGAGCGGCGTCCGCCGTCGCCTCGCCCGACCTGTCCGGGGACGGGTCGGCAGAGGCGACGGACGAAGCGTCGACGGACGAAGTGTCGACGGGCGGGGCGGCGGGCGACGGGGTGGGGGGGATGAGGCGGGCCTTTCGGCCGGGTTCGCACAGCGGACGACGCGGCGTCGCGGAAAGTTCCCGGAAACCGCCGTGCCTCCGGCGTTCCACCGGCGGGTCTGCGGCAGGCGTCGGGTCGCGTCGATTCTGCCGGCCCCCGCCTCACCCCGCCACACTGCCCGGACCGGTCGACCCGCCGCCGTTCGCCGCGTGCGGCGTGTTCGTCACGCCAGCGGGACCGCGGTCGGCGCCCGGTCCCCAGGCCAGCCAGCCAGCCAGCGCCACGCCCAGCAGGAACAGCGCCGCCCCCATGCTTTGGGCGAGGGTCAGGCCGGTGTCGAGAAAGCCGGTGTCGTCGCCCCGCAACACCTCCAACGTGGCGCGGGCCGGCGGGTAGATCAGCAGGGCCAGCGCCAGCACCGCCCCGTCCCGCGGCCGGCGGGGGAAGTACGCCGCCGTCAGGGCGGAGAGGATCAGCGCGTTGAACGAGCTGTAGAGCTGCGTCGGGTGGAGCCCGTAGGTGCGGGGGGCGTCCGGCGAGAGGAACCCGCGGCCGACGAGCGCATCGTAGGTGACGCCGCCCTCGGGGAAGTGGATCGCCCAGGGCAGTTCGCAACGGTCGCCCCAGCAGCACCCGTACATCAGACAGCCGATCCGCCCGAACGCCAGGCCGAGGAAGCAACTCGGGATCGCCACGTCCGCCACCCGCAACGCATTGACGTTCCACCGCCAACAGACGACGCCGAACGCGATGGCGGCCCCGATCACCCCGCCCAGCAGGATCAGCCCGCCGTCGGCGAGGTTCACCGCCCGCACCACGGCTGCGAAGAGTCCCAGCGACCGGCCCTCCGGCGCCGCGAACACCCGCTCGTGGAACCGCACGATGTAGTTCAGCCGCGCCCCCCGATGCCCGCCGCGAACGCCCAGAAGGTGAGGTCGTAGGCCAGCCCCTCGGGCAGCCCGGCTCGTTTCAGACGCCGCAGTCCAGTCCACCCGCCGGCCGCGAAGCCGCAAAAAATCATCACCCCGTACCCGAACACCGGCACCCCCGCGAACCCCTCCGGCAATAGTCCGCCAATCCACAACGGCAGCGAGAGCAGCGCCGCCAGCCCGCCGCCGGCCACCCAGGTTTGCGAGGCGAACTCCGCGGAGGTCCCGTCGCCGCGGGCGGCGTCCGCCCGCTTCGCCAGCCACAGACTGATGCCGCCGTAGATCGCCCACAACAACGCGACCAGCCAGACGCCGACGACCGGCACGCCGTCCTCGACGCGGGCGGCAAACCATTCATCCGGCCGGATGCGCAGCAGGACGGGGAGCATGGCGGTGTTTTTGGAGGACGGCGGCGACCCGGGCGTACGTGCCGGGCGGGGCGGGGCAGGTGGCCGAGACGTTATCGATCAGCCGGGTGTCGCCCAGCTTGGCGGCGACAAGGATTCGCACCGTGTACGGCGGCTCCGCCGGCGGCAACCCCAGGGTGGTCGGGCAGCGAATCGCAGCGTAGTCGACGGCGAAGCCCGCGTTTGTCAGCCGTTGGGTGAATTGCCGTTCCACCTCCGCGAGCGGCTCGCCCGCTCGAACCGCGTCCCGGGCGTCGAATAACGCGGCGGGCAGTGTCGCGGCGGTCGATCGTTGCTGCGGGGTGAGATACCGGTTGCGGCTCGACAGGGCGAGCCCGTCCGACTCGCGGACCGTTTCCACGGCTTCGATCAGGAACGGCAGGTCAAGATCGCTTGCCATCGCGCGAATCACGGCCAATTGCTGCCAATCCTTTTCGCCGAAGAAGGCGACCGTGGGTCGCACCATGTTCAGCAGTTTGAGCACCACCGTCGCCACGCCGTCGAAGTGGCCGGGGCGGTGGGCGCCCTCCAGCGTCTCCGTCAGCGGTCCGCCGACCCGCACCGTCGTGGCGATGCCGCCGGGGTGGAGGTGCGTGTCCGGGTACATCGTCGCCCACGCTCGGGGCGAAGACAACGTCCGCCCCGGCCTCCCGGCACAGCTTCAGGTCCGCATCAAGCGTGCGGGGGTAGCGGTCGAGATCTTCGCCCGGCCCGAACTGCGTGGGATTCACGAAGATCGACGCGACGACGAGTCCGCCCTCCGCCTCGGCGACCTCCGCCGCGGCCCGGTTGATCAGCGCGGCGTGTCCGGCGTGAAGGGCGCCCATCGTCGGCACGAACGCCACCGGCGGCGACCTTGTTTCAAGGACGTCGTGCATTCCCGGAGCGAACGTGAGTTCCTCCAGATCGCGGGCGAGCGTCAGCCCCGCGGGGACCGGGACGCTCTCGCTCGCGGGGCCGTCGCTCACAGTTTGTAGCTGGCGGGGTGGAAGTCGCGGTCGCCGAGGCGGACGTCCGTCTGCACGTCGGTGTAGGTGTAGTCCTCGGCGAGGACCGGTTCGCCGCCGCCGCGGCGGAACTCGTACTGCTGGAGGCGGACGGGCAACTTCGTTTCTTTGTCCATCCACAACCGGGTGCGGGCGAAGCGGAACTCCCGCCGCGGCACCGGGTGGCTCGATTCAATCACCACCACCGGACGGCCGTCGAGGGTGGCGTCGGCGAAGTATTTCACGTCGCACTCGCCAAAGCGACTTTCCGCCGTCCATTGCTCCACGACGGAGCGCGTCAGGTTCGCCAGGCCGGCCCGCGTGATCGGGTGTCGGCTGTTCGCCGTCACCAAGGCGCTGTCCGGGGCGAGGTTGACGGTTCCGGCGAGGCTGGAGATCCCCGCGGCCTCCCGCACCATCATCTTCCCGCCGTTCGCCCCCTCGACGTACAGCACCTGACGGCCTTCGTTCGCCTCGTTGGTGAACCGGAGATAGACGCTGAACGGCTCCGCCCGAAACTTGATCCGGGCGGCGTTCTCCACCGGCTTGCCCTGCACGATCTCCCGGCGCTTCAGCGTGGCGGTGTAGGAGGGGACGGCCTCCGCCGCCTGCTGGCTCGCCCGGGCGTAGCGAATCGCCTTTTCGAGCGGGTGCACCTTCTTATCAGCGCCGGCGCCGTCCTGTCCGACGGCGATCCCGGGCAGCATCCCGCCGAGTAGCACGGCCAACCCCACCGGCGCCGCGAGGGCGATCGGCGCCGCCCACCGAGCCCGCGACCGGAGCGGTCCGGTGACGCGAACGGCGGGGGCGGACGACCAGTCGGACCGGGAGGATTCGACGGGGTGCGGCGGGCGAAGGGCGGCCGGGCGACTCATGGCGACGGATGTGGGGCGTGGGGGACCGGAAGACAGTCGGTACCGCACATCGCGCTCCGGGGGAACCCGAGTTCCAAGCTCCGCCGATTCCATCGTCTCCCAAATGGCTCGTTCAGACGGGTCGTTCAAACGGGCTTTTATTGATTGACGGACGGGGTCGCGGCGGGTGTCAGTCTTACAACCGGGCGGAGAGTATCGACCGGGGGGCCTTGAAGTTTCCGCCCCCCCGGCGATCCTCCCGACCGGTTGTGGATCGGCCTTCGCCGCGTCCCCCGACCCCACGCAACCGTCGTGCCGCCGCGGGCGGATCCCCCGTGATTCGCGCGTCAAGCGGCACGAAGGTTGCATACCCACCTGTCGGAGCCTCGGCCGCCTCGCGGCCGCCTCTCCTCAGGTTCCTCGATCGACCGCCGCGGGCGGTTCGCCTCGTGTTTGACCTGTGTCGCCGCCGGCCCGCTCGCCGGCATCCCGTGCATCTCAACGTCCGTCAGGAGGCCGCCGCGATGCGAAACGCCCACAGCCCGCTGTCGACCCTTCTGCTGACCGCCCCGCTGCTGGTGGTCCCCACCCTCGCGGCGGTCGGCCTGCCGGGTGGCGGGTCCTCCGACCAACCGGCCGGGCTGATGCTCGGGGAGACGGGGGACGACCCCGATGTCTTCGCGGAACAGGGCTTCGACGATGCGCTCGGGCCTCCCAGTGATCTGTCGGACGCCGCTGACGACCCGTTCGGCGGCATGAACGGCGGCGGCATGCACGGCGACGCGGCCCCCGCCGGCGGATCCCGCTGGGCCGGCGGTGACGATGCCCTCTTCCCGGGAGCGGTCACGGCGTCTTTGGAGGAGCCGTCGCGCGAGCTCGCCTCGGCTGATGCGCCTGCTTCCCGGCGGCGGGTCCGTCGATCCGGCCAACGGCGAGGTGCGGGCGATCTCGGCTCGACTGCGGGAGTTGGGGGCGGAACAGTTCGAATCGGAACGATTCGGCGAGCGGTTCTACTTCGGTTGCACCATGGCGGCGTCGGCCGGACCGGGCGGTCCGTCGATCGCCCGCCGTTTCGAAGCAGAGGCGAACACCCCCGCCGACGCCGCGGCGAACGTGCTCGCCCAGGTTCGGCAGTTCCGCGACCGGACCGGCGGGGCGGTCGACTCCGAGATCGCCGCCGCCCGCAGCGTCTCATTCGATGACGATCAGCTGTTCAGCCTCGGCAGTACCGGCGTCGCCCGGTGAAACGCTCCGGTCCGATCCGGCTGCCGCCGCCATGGCGGTCGTCGATGCCGGACCGCACGCGGGTCGCCCGGTTCGTCGCCTCGGGCGCGCAAAAACGGCGGCGACGGCGAAGCTGGCCCGGCTGGAGGCGGTGTTGATCGCCTCGGACCGACCGCTGTCGACCCGCCGGTTGGCGGAGGCCGCGTCGTTGGTCGACGCCAAGGAGGCGACGGCGTTGCTGGAGGCCCTGAACGTCCGCAACGACGCCGCCGGCACGGCGTTCCGCGTCGAACGCGGTCGCCCGCGGGTGGCGGCTGCTGACCCGCCGGCACCTCGCCCCGTGGATGGACCGGCTGCACGCCCGGCCGACGGTGCACTCCCTGTCCGCCCCGCTGTTGGAAACGCTGACGGTCGTCGCCTACCGCCAGCCGTGCACCCGGGCCGACGTGGACGCCGTCCGCGGCGTGCAGAGCGCCGACCTGCTCAAACAACTGCTCATCGACAAGAAGCTGATCCGCACCGCCGGCGAGGAACAGACGCTCGGCCGGCCGTTTCTCTACGAGACGACGCCGAAGTTCCTGGAGACGTTCGGCCTGAAGAGCCTCGGTGAACTGCCGGAGATCGACGGCCTGCCGCGACCGGCGTGATCCGTTGCAGCTAGCCGCGACCGGAGGACGCGCTTCCTCCGGTCGCCGCAGAGTGAACGTCGCCCGCGATCGCCTCCACGCCGCACGGCCCCGCCCGCGGAGCAGGGCACCCGGACCCAATCGCCCCGCGGCGAGGTCGGCGTACACCTCGGCGACCCGTGCGAGGTAGGCGGCGTCCGCTTCTTGAAGATCGGCGGCCTTCGTCCGTGTAGTCGCGGGCGGCCTTCGCGGCGATCAGCCGCGTCGCCAGCGGGACGGGCAGATCGAGCCAGACCGTCACGTCCGGCCGGGGCAGGGCGTTCAGGGCGTACTCGACGTGCTCGATCCGGCGAACCAGTTCGGTCCGCTCGTCTCCCTCCCGCTTCGCTCCCTGGTGGGCGACGTTGCTGGCGACATAGCGGTCCAGCACGACCACGTCGTGCTCCGCGAGCGCGGCTTCCAACAGCGGCTTCGATTCGAGCCGATCGCCCGCGAACAGCAGGGCGGCGAGAAACGGGTCCACCTCGTCCAGCGACCCAAACCGGCCGTTCAGAAAATCGCCGATGCGGGCGCCGAAGAACGTGTCGCTGTACCGGGGAAAGCGAGCAGAGCGACGCGGCGTCCCTCCGCGGCCAGCACGTCCGCCAGCAACCGGGACTGCGTTCCCTTGCCGGATCCGTCGATCCCCTCGATGGCGATCAGCGTGGCCGTCATCCGTCGACCCGCCGGGCGAGCAGGCCGGCGGCGGATTCAGACTCCACGACACCGCGGATCAACCGGCTTTCGTCAGCTTCGTAGTCGCCGGGCAATTCAACCGGGCAGAAGAACTGGTCCGTCCCGCGGACCCAACCCGGGCGGTCCGGCGACCGGTTGTTCGATCAGCGCCTCCGTCATCCCGCCGAGCCGGGAGCGGTAGAACCGTCGGGCAAGCTCCCGCTCGAATCCGCCGAGCCGGGCCGCCCGTTCCTTCTTCACGTCCGCTGGCACCTGGTCCGGCATGGTCGCGGCGGGGGTGCCGCGGCGGGCGGAGAAGGGGAAGACGTGCACCTTGACGTAGCCGGCCCGCTCGCAGGCGATCAGCGTCTCTTGGAACTCTTCCTCCGTCTCTCCGGGGAAGCCGACGATCACGTCGGTGCTGAACGACACCTCGCCGAACGCCTCACGCACGGCGTCGAGCTTGTCGAGGAACCGACCGATGCGGTAGCGGCGCCGCATCCGCGTCAGCACCGCGTCGCTGCCGGACTGCATCGACGGATGGAACTGCGGGCAGAGGCGTTCGCAGTCCGCGGCGGCCTTGAGGAAGTCGCCGTGCATCTCCGCGGCCTCCACGCTGGAGAGCCGCATCCGCCACTCGCCGGGGATCCTGTCCAGTTCGCGGAACAGGTGCCACAGGCGGTACGGCGCCTTCCCGCTGCGTGCCGCGGGTCGACTCGACGCCGTAGTGGCCGACGTGGATGCCGGACAGCACGATCTCCCGATAGCCGTTCGCCACCAGCCGACGAACTTCTTCGACGATCGACGCCGCCGGCCGGGTCCGCAGCCCCGGACGCACCTGCGGGATGATGCAGTACGTGCACTTGAGGATGCAGCCGTCCTGCACCTTCACGAACGCCCGATGGCGACCGTCGAACGCGCTGATGCCGTCCGGCCGATTCAGCAAGCCCAGCCGATCGAACACGTCCGGCAGCTCCCGCTTGTTCGGGCACCACCTCCGCGACGTTCGGCAGGGCGGCGACGGCTTCCGGATCGCGGGTCGCGTAGCAACCCATCACGATCGTGCGGGTGTGCGGGTTCTGCTTGGCCAACCGCCGCACAAGTTGCCGGCCCTTCTTATCGCCGGCCGCGGTCACGGTGCAGGTATTGACGACGCACAGATCGGCGCCCTCGTGCTCGCCGGCTTCTCGGTAGCCGTTCGCGAGCAGCGTTTCACGGACAAGTTGCGTCTCGTACTGGTTCACCTTGCAGCCGAGCGTCACCAGCTTGCAGGTCGGCCCGACGGCGCCCGACGCGACGGCGCCCGACGCGACGGCGCCCGACGCGACGGCGCCCGACGCGGCGGCGCCCGGCAAGGTCGCTGCGGGCGGGGCAGGGGGGGCGGTGAGGACGGGAAGCGGCACGCGAACGGCGGGGCGTCGACTTGGGAACCGGGACGGCATACCGAATGATGCCGGCTCGATCTTACCGACCCCGCCGTCGTTCGGAACCGCCATGTGCGTCGTCCTGCTCCTCGCCGCCGCAATCGCTCAGGAGGATCCATCGCGGATTGAACTGGACCGCGGCGGCCCGGTCGGGAGCGGGACGTACGCCCGGGCCGCGGTCGCCGCGGATCACCCGGCCGCCGCCGCGGCCGGGGCGGAGGCGCTGCGGGCCGGCGGGAACGCGGTGGACGCGGCGGTGGCGACGAGCTTGGCGTTGTCCGTGGTGCGACCGTACTCGTGCGGTATGGGCGGGGGCGGGTTTCTCCTCTTCTATGACGCCGACGGCGGGGAGGACGGCGCGGGCGAATGCCGGGCGTTGGACTACCGGGAGGTCGCCCCCGCCGCCGCGACCCGCGACATGTTCGTGGACGATCCCGCTTCCAGCCAACGCGGCGGCAACGCGGTCGCCGTCCCGGGGACGGTCGCGGGGCTCTGTCAGGCGCAGGCGGAGTGGGGCGTGCTGGACCGGGCGACGGTCTTCGCCCCCGCGATCCGACTGGCCCGGGCAGGCGTCCCGTTGGACGAGCACGACCGCACCCAGCAGGCGCGGTTTCTGAAGGAGTTCATAGCCGATCCCGCGTTGCAAACCCGCTTCGCCCGGTTTTGGCGAGACTACCTGTTCGCCGGCGTGTCTGCCCGGGGCGGGGGAGGCGATCCCCTCCCCGCAACTCGATCTGCTGGAGAAGATCGCCGCGGAGGGGCCGTCGGCGTTCTACGAAGGAGCGAACGCGGCACGCTGGTGCGGGCGGTGCGGGACTCCGGCGGCGTGCTGACGGAGGCTGACCTGCGTGACTATCGGCCCCGGCGGACGACGCCGCTGGTGGGGTCGCTCGACGGGTTGACGCTGTACGTCATGCCGCCGCCCTCCTCGGGCGGGGTGGCGTTGCTGGAAACGCTGAACCTGCTGTCCGCTCGGGAGCGAATGGCCGGTCGGCTGCCGATCGGTTCGCCGGTCGGCCGTCACCGGTTCTGTGGAGGCGTTGAAGCACGCCTTCGCAGATCGCGCCGCGTACCTCGGCGACCCGTACGCCGCGGCCCGGGCCGGCACGCCGCTCCCGACGACCCGGCTGATCTCCCTGAAATACGCCGAAACGCTGGCCGCGACGATCGACCCGACCGCGCACCTTCCCGCCCGCCCACTACGGCCGCGTCGCCCCCGTCCGTGACGGCGGAACGAGCCACCTGTCGGTGATCGACGCCGCCGGCAACGCCGTCGCCTGCACGGAGACGATCAACACGGTCTTCGGCAGCCTTGTCGTCACCGACGGCGGCGTCGTGCTGAACAACGAGATGGACGACTTCGCCGCCGTCCCCGGGACGCCCAACGCCTACGGATTGCTTCAGAGCGAAGCGAACGCCGTGGGGCCGGGGCGGGTGCCGCTCTCCAGCATGTCGCCGACCCTCGGCGTGAAGGACGGACGCGCGGCGCTGGCGGCGGGGGCGAGCGGCGGACCGAGGATCATCACCGCCACCGTGCAGGCGGTTTGGAACCGGGTGCGGGGCGGTATGACCCCGGCCGCCGCCGTCGCCGCCCCGCGGCTTCATCACCAGTGGGTTCCCGACCGGGTGGAGGTCGAGCCGGCGGCGTATGAAGAGGTGCAGACCGGCGCTGGCGCCGCTCGGTCATGAGGTGCGGGAGCGGGCCGACCTGGGCGTCTGTCAGATGACGGTTCGCAACGCCGACGGCACGCTCTCCGCCGCCGCCGATCCCCGCAAGGGCGGGGGGACGGACGGGTTCTGAGCCCCGCGTGCTCCGAACGCCGGAGACGCCGACGGGGAGGCAATCCGCAGGTTCGCGTCCGATGGGTCGCGCCGTTGGGCTCGGGGCGGGGCTATAGTGGCGGAATGCTCCCCCGGCCGGCGCTCCGCCGATCCGGTTCGACCCGCGAGTCCGAGAAGGCGGTGAGGCGATGGCCGATTCCGACGCCCCCCCCGACAGCCACTCCGAAGCCGCCTCCTCGATGGAGGGGGACGGCCGGAAGACCGTGGACGGATTCGACTTGGTGGAGAAGGTCGCTTCCGGCGGCGCCACGGTGATTTGGGAGGCCCTGGAACGGGCCAGCGGGCAGACGCACGCCCTCAAGCTGCTCCAGCCGAGCCTGGTCAAGGACAAGGATCAGGTCGCCACGCTCAAGCACGAGCAAAAGGTCGGTTCCTCCCTCAATCACCCCTGCGTGATCCACACCGGCGGCTTCGTCAAAACGAAGACGAACGTCTACCTGGTGATGGAACTGTTCAAGTATCCGAACTTGAAGGGGGCCTTGAAGAGCAACCCCACGGAGGTGCGGGCCAACACGCAGGCGATCGTGGAGGGGGTTTGCCAGGGGCTCTCCCATCTGCACGACAAGGGCTGGCTTCACTTGGATCTAAAGCCGGACAATCTGCTGGTCACTTCGTCGGGCGAGGTGCGGGTGATCGATTTCTCGCTGTGCGAAAAGCCCGCCGGCGGGTTGGCGGCGCTGTTCGGCGGCGGGGCGAAGATCCGCGGCACCCGGACCTACATCGCCCCGGAGACGATTCTCAAGAAGCCGAAGACTCGGGCGACGGATATTTACAGCCTCGGGGTGACGCTGTTCGAACTCCTGACCGGTCGGCCGCCGTTTGCGGGGAACGATCCGGCCCATATGCTCCGTCAGCACCTGAAGGAAGCGGTCCCGCCGGCAAGTTTTTTCAACGACAATCTCACCGCCGAGGCCGACCGTCTGCTGACCCGGATGCTGGCGAAAAAGCCGAAGGACCGGCACCAGACGGCCACTGAGGTGTTCGCGGAGTGCCGCGGAATGACGCTGTTCAAGCAGGATCCGCAGGAGTTGCTGCGCGAGATGCGGCGTCAGAAAGAGGAGGAGGAATTGCAGGGGGCGTCGCTGCTGGACAGCCGGGCGGACGCGGTTCGCACCCGGAAGGGGATCAAGGCGCCGGCTCAACCACAGAAGAAAGAGCGCCGCCGCGCCGATGTGGGCGGGGAGGAAAAGAAGGCCGCCGCCCGTAAGGCGTCGCAAGCCCCGGCCCCGCAGGCTCCGCCGCCCGGGCCGCCGCAGGGCTACCCGCCCGGTTACCCGCCGCCGCCGGGCTATTATCCGCAGCCGCAATACGCCCCGCAGCCGCAGTTCGCGCCCCAACCGCAGTACGCTCCGCAGCCGGCCGGCCAAGGGCCCCCGCCGGGGCAGTATCTGCCGGGCGGTCCCGCGCCCGTGCCGCAGCCGGCGGCGCAACAGAACGCCGCCCCGACGACCCCGCCGCCGCGGCCCGATCCGCCGCCCGCCGCCGTGGCTCCGCCGGCGTCGGCGCCTGTCTCCGCGGAACGGATCGTGCCGTCCGGTCCGCAGGTCCAGGTGCCCGGGCTGACCCGTCCGGCGGACGCCCAGCACGCCAGCCAGAAGAAATCGTCCGAGGACGACGACCTCCCGCTGATGACCGAGTTGCCGGAGATCATCTGACCCGGCGGGAACCGGTTCGGTCGGTATCAGGGCGGCGAACCGAATCTCTCGTGGGGTCGCGGGGGCGGGGCGGCGGGCTGGGCGTTCGGCGGAGTCGCTCGTAGACTCGGCGCCCCCGCGTGAAGCGGGTTCCCGTTCCGCCCGGTCGCGTGATGCCCCCCGCCCCCCTGTTGCCGTTCGAGCGGCCGATCCGCCAGCTCGAAGAGAAGCTCGCCGCCTTCGAGGCTGATCCGAACCCGTCGAGCCACCTGCGCGACGCCGTCCGCGCGCTGCGGCGGGAGATTCGCGAAAAGACTCGCGAGGTCTTCGAGAATCTCGACGCCGCCCAAACGGTCAAGGTCGCCCGCCATGCGGAGCGGCCCCAAACCCGCGACTACATCGAACTGGTCTTCGACGAGTTCGTAGAACTGCACGGCGACCGCGCGTTCGGCGACGACCGGGCGATCCTCACCGGTTTCGCGAAGCTCGACGGACAGCGGGTGTTGCTCGTCGGCCAGCAGAAGGGCCGCACGCTGAAGGAACGCACGGAGTGCTACTACGGCTGCGCCACCCGGAGGGGTATCGGAAGGCGCTGGAAAAGATGCGGCTGGCCGAAAAGTTCGGGCTGCCGGTCGTCTGCTTGATCGACACCCCCGGCGCCTATCCGGGCGTCGGCGCTGAAGAACGCGGACAGAGTTACGCGATCGCGCTGAACCTCCGCGAGATGGCCCGGCTGAAGACGCCGATCGTCTGTTGCGTGATCGGCGAGGGCGGCAGCGGCGGCGCGCTGGGCATCGGCATCGGCGACCACGTCGCGGTGATGCAGTTCGCTTATTACTCCGTCATCAGCCCCGAGGGGTGCGCCGGCATCCTGTACCGCTCCGAGGGCGGGGCGACGCCGGCGAACGTCGACCGGGCCGCGAACGCGCTGAAGTTCACCAGCGATCACCTGTTGAAGTTCGGCATCATCGAAGAGGTCGTCGAGGAACCGCCCGGCGGCGCCCACCGCGACCATCGGGCCGCCGCCGGAGCGTTGAAGGAATCGCTCGGCCGCGCCGTCCGCTCCCTGAGCGATCTTCCGACGGACGAATTGCTGAACCGTCGCTACGAGCGATTCCGGAAGATCGGCGAATTCGAAGAGCAGGCCGTCGTCACCGAGACCCCGCCGGAACCGGCCGAAACGTCCGCCGAAGACTGACCGACCCCGCCCGCCGCGGGAGACCAGCAACGTCCGATAATGCCCGTTATGTCAAGCTGGGGTCGGTTTGGGCCTGCGGGCATAGTGTTCGGCAGGAGGCGTCGCGGTGCGGCGACGTTTGCCAGCGGCGGTCTCACCGGCGTGGGGGCGTGTTCCCCGGACGGGCCGTGCGGGCGGTCAGGCGGTGGGTGATTCGCTCGCGGAGCGTGGTCGCCTTCGTGGTGGCGGGATCCGGATCCGGGCCGGCGGCCGGACCGCGGAGGTCGGCCAGCCAATCTTCGAGCACGTCGATCGCCGCCGCCTCCGGCACCGGGCCGAGCGCCCGGGCGGACTGCCGGCGGATCATCGCCTGCACGGTTTCATCCCGGTTGTAGATCGTGGCGATCTCCGCGATGAGCGACTGCCGGGTCGGCCGCGAGGTCAGGTCCGCCGGCGTGGCGGCGGGCCGCGTGGGGTCGCCGAGCGGGTCCCCGGAGAATCCGTCCAGCCGCACGCCGAACCGATCCTCGGCCCCTCGGCGGACGGCGTCGGTCGCGGATTCCGTTAGTGAATCGGTCAGGCTCCGCCGCGTCTCTGCCGGCACGTCGTCCCACAGATTGCGGGCGACGCCGCCGGCTTCGCCCCGCAGTCGGTCCGTGTTCAGTCGGCCGTCGTCGAACCACCCGCCGCCCCGCTCCGGTGCGACGCCGGGGGCCGAGCCGAAGTGGGCGCCGGGCGCGGAGTCGCCGAACGACCCGTCGCCAAAGGCTCCGTCGCCTCTGCTGGACGGGCCGGGGAGGCGGCCGCCGGGAGCTCGCGGAGCGGGAGACGGACCGAACGGGTTGGCGTCGAACCCATCGTCGGCTGGCGACGATCCGCTGACCACCGGCACGCCCGTGAGCGATCCCGGAGGTTCGAAGTCGTCCCAGGCGTCGCCGGATCCGGGCCTGTTCGACCCTTCGCCAAACCCCTCGAATCCGTCGTCGGATCGACTGTCGTCGAGGGTGCGTCCGTCGCCCGGGTCGCTGCCGTCGCCGAACAGGTCGCCCGGGTCGTGGCTGCCTTCGGCGAGATGGGTGCCGGCGAAGCCGTCTTCGAAGCCTTCGAACTCATCCAGGTACGGCTTCAAGACCTTGCCCAGCTCCTCCGGAAAGACCGGCGAGAGCTTGTTCATCACCACCGCCGAGGCGTGCCCGCTGTAGGAGGATAGCGCCGTATCCCGCAGGCGCTCGGACAGCGTGACCGCAAAAAAGGTCACGATCACGGCGAGGCCGGCCCCCTTGATCAGCCCGAACAGGCCGCCGAGGTGCCGGTCGTAGTCTTCAAATTTCGCCTTCTCCAAGCCGCTTTGCAGGCTGCGGGCCGCCGCGAAGCAGACGAACGAGCAGGCCACGTACAGCAGCAGCATCGAGACCCACCGGTTCAGCGGCGGGTCGATCTTCAGGTACGGCGCGATCGCCACCGAGGCGGTCTCCGCGAACACGAAGCAGAGCACCACCGCGGCGATCGCGGCGAGTTGCCAGAGGAACCCCTTCCTCGCCCCCCGGACCATGCAGAACAGGAGGAGGGCGGCGACGGCGAGGTCGTACCACATGGTCGGGGTCGTCCTGACAAAACGGCGTGCGCAACCCCGGTTCTCCGGGGGGAATCGGGCCACCGTACCGCATCCCGTGGTCGACCGGGAAGAGCGGTTGGGAGCCGACGGTTCCGGAGGCGGTTCAGAACCGTTTGCGGCTGTCCAGCAGCAGCGTGACCGGCCCCTCGTTCGTGAGCGCGACGGACATCTCCGCCCGGAAAACGCCGGTGGCGACGAATAGCCCCGTCGCTCTCAGCCGCTCGCAAAACGCTTGGTACAGCCGATCCGCCTCGCCCGGCTCCGCGGCGGATTGGAAGCTCGGTCGCCGTCCGGTCCGGCAGTCGCCCAGCAAGGTGAACTGGCTGACCACCAGCACGCCGGCGGGCGGGCGGGCGCCGTCGCTCTCGCGGCCCGCGATCCAATCGGCCGCCGAGAGGTTCATTTTGCCCAGGGCGTCCCCAAACACACGCAGCCCCGCGACCTTCGCGGCGAGCCACTTCAGATCGTCGTTTCCGTCGCCCTCCTCGATCCCCAGCAACACCATCAAGCCGCCGCCGATGGCGCCGACGACCGCTTCATCGACCGTCACCGACGCCTCCGAGACCCGCTGCACGACCGCCCGCATCACCACGCTCCGTCTGGAAATCGGTCGGCGGAGAACCCCTCCGGTGAGATCGCGGGCGACTTCTTTTCCAGCAGGTCGGCCATGACCACGGCGGTGCCGGGACTTTGCTGGAGCCCCTCGCGGGTGTGGCCGGCGGCGACATGCAGATGGTCGTAGAACCCGCCGTCGATGTGCGGGACCGGGCCGAGCAGCGGGCAACCGTCCGGCGTGCCGGGACGCAGGCCGGCCCAAGTTCGTTCGACCTCCGCATCGACGAGACCGGGGGCGACGGTCCGCACAAAGCGGATCAGGTGGTCCACGCCCCACAGGGTCGTGTAGGGGGCGAAGCCGACCTGTTCCGTCGTCGCCCCGACCAAGACCCGGCCGTCCGCACGGGGAACGACGTACAGTGATCGGACCTGCAAGATCGGGCGGAAAGGCCGCTCTCCGCACCGCAGCAGGACCATCTGGCCGCGAACCGGCTCGACCGGCGGACAGAACCCGACGGTGCGTAGCAAACCGCCCGACCAGGCCCCGCCGCAGACCAACACGGCCCCGGCCGGTTCGTCGCCGTCGTCCGTTCGTACGCCGACCGTCCGGCGGCCGTCGATCAAGACGGAACGCACCGCAGCGCCCTCGCGGAGGTCCACGCCCGCCGTGACGCAGGCCGCCCGCAACGCCTTGAGCAGCCGGGGGTTGCGGACCTGCCCGGCGTCTGGAAAGCGGACCGCCCCAGACACGTCAAACGCCCGCGGCGGGCCGTTCGGTCCGCCGATCTCCGCCGGTTCCCACCGCACGCCCGGGGATTGGGTGGCACGCAGCCGGTCCGTCGGATCGTCCGTCGGCGACGAACCGTCGCCGACGTGCAGCGCCATCTGGATCAGGCCGCAGCGTTCGTACCCGGTGTTCACCCCGGAGGCGTCGTGCAGCGTCTCGGCCCAATGGTCCCAAAGAGTGTGGGAGAGCGCCCGCAGCCGATCGAGCGGCCGGACGGCGTGCTCGGCGGAGGCGGGCGGGAGCATCCCGGCCCCGGCCCAGCTCGCTACGCCGGTCCAATTGGATACGCCCGCGGGCGGTCCGACGACGTCTCGCTCCAACAGCCGAACGGCGTGTCCGCGGCGGGCGAGTTCCCAGGCCGTGCTCAGGCCGATCACTCCGCCGCCGACGATCAACACGTCCGGAGCGGGCATCACGCAGTCGGAGAGAACGTGGACGGGAGGGAACAAAAGCGGGCGGGCGGGGGACAGTGTACGTCCCCCGCCCGCCCCGATCTCTCCTGACCTCCGATCGCCTAGCGAGCGGCGGCGACCAAGAGGGCCGCGAGCTGCGCCGGTGTGGCGCCGTACACCTGCAACAACGCGGCGGCTCCGCCGTCGCCGCGGTCGCGGCCGCCGCGACCCATCCGGTTCATCATCATCCCGGGTTCTTCCTCGCCGGGGGCGGACGCGGCCATCACCGTGAGCAGTTGGCCGAGCTTCTTGTCGCCGCCGTTCTTCCGCAGAATCGTGACGAGCGCCGCGCCCACCGCGGGCACCTCCTCCGGGGCGAACGTGCCGGACTTGAGCAGGTCGTCGGCCTTCTCCAAGCGGGACAGGGCCGCGGGCAACCGTTCCGCCATCGCCCGCAGCGCCGGGTTGCGAGCGTCCACCTCGAAGGCGATCGCCGGGCCGAGACCGGTGGATAGCCAAGCCGGCACGTCCCCGCCCCGCCCCTTCATCGCGGCTTCGGCGAGGCCGTCGATCACGTTCGCCCGCATCCCGGGGTCGTCCCGGGTGGCGTCGTCCCGCAGATCCTGGAGGGCGATGAAGGCGTCGCTGCCGTCGTCCGGGACGGTCGCGTCGGCGGTCACCGTGGCGGGCACCTCGAAGGTGCGGTGCACGCCGGCGTGGAACTCCTGGTAATCGAGCCGGCTTTTCATCACGACGATCGTCAACGGACCGCGACCGCCGACCCCGTCTTCTCCGACCAGCGGCGTGAACCGCGGGGCGTCCGACTTGATCCAACCGGCGATCTGCTCCAGCCGGTCCGCATCCACGTTCCCGACGAGGATCAGCCCGTCGGTCGCCGGCGAGGCGGACTTCGGAACCTCCACCAGCGCCGGCGCCCCGGACCGCGGCAGGGCCTTCCTGTACAGCTCTTTGGCCCGCTCCAGACGGGCGGCGCCGAGTTCAGCGTCGCTCATCTTAGCCATCGCGGCCCGCCGCAACTGGGCTTCCGTCGGTACGAGCAGCCGCATCGGGGCATTCGGCGGGCCCTTGTCCAGCTTGGCCCCGGCGACGGCCCACTTCTTGGCGTCGGTCCACATGCTGCGTTTGATGCGGGCGTTGCCGGGCGGCATCTTCGGCTGTTCCACCTGACCCATCAGGCGAATCATCCGGCCGCCTTCGGGGTCGTCGCTGTCGACGTAGCCGCTGTCCATTAGCTCTTGGTAGCTGTTCATCTCGAAGCCGCCGCGGGCCTGTCCGTTCATGTGACAGCGCCCGCAACTGTTCACCAGCGTGGGGGCCACGTCCTTTGAAAAGGTGATCCCCCCCGCCCCGGCCGCCTGCATCCCGTCGTTCATGTTGACGCCGACCACGCCCCCGCCGGACATGGCGGGCATCGCCGCGTCATCGTCCGGTTTGTCCGTCATCGTCGGGTGCGGTTCGTCCTTGAGCGGAGCGGCGCCCGGCTCCAACGCGGCGCGGGCTTCGGCCAATTCCTCTTCGATCAGCGTCGCGTAGCGATCGTCTTTCAACTCGCCGGTCGCTTCCTTCAGCTTGGCGAAGCGGGCCTCCACCTCGGCCAGCATCGCTTTCGCGTCCTCGGTGTCGCCACGGCGGAGCAATCCCCCCAACCGCACCGCGTCCCGCTTCAAGCCGACCAGTTCAATCCGCTGGGCACGGGTGAGATCCCCCCGCCCCTCCGCGAGGTTCGGCGAAAGTGAGACGGCGGCGAGGACGCAAAGTGCGGCGACGACCGACACGAGGCGGGAACGGGGCGGGCGCATCGGCGGGGGCAGATTAAGAGGACGGGGCGGCCGGGAGAGTGTACCCGGCGCCGGGGCCGCGGGGTTCGCCGCGATCCCGGTCGGTCCCGCTAGAATCGGCGGATGAACGCCGTTGAATCCCCCCCCGCCGATTTGGAATGGACGCCCGCCCTCGCGGCGAAGCGAGACAGCCTGCTCGCGCGGATGCGCGAGCTCGGTCGGGTGGCGGTGGCGTTGAGCGGCGGGGTCGACAGCGCCGTGGTCGCCAAGGCCGCCGCGCTCGCCTGCGGCGACGCCGCCGTTGCCGTCACCGCCGACAGCCCCAGTCTCGCGAGCGGCGAACTGGCGAACGCCGCCGCCGTCGCCGCGGCGATCGGGGTCCGTCACCGGGCGCTCAAGACGAACGAGTTCGCATCGGCATCGTACCTCGCCAACGCCTCGGATCGCTGTTTTCACTGCAAAAGCGAACTGTACGACCGTCTCGCCGACCTGCTGCCGGAACTGGGCGTCGACGCGGTGGTGAACGGGGCGAACCTCGACGACGCCGGCGACCACCGCCCTGGCATGCGTGCGGCCAGCGACCGCGGCGTCGTCAGTCCGCTGCTGGAGTGCGGCTTCACCAAGTCGGACGTGCGGGCGCTGGCGAAGGCGTGGGACCTGCCGGTGTGGGACAAGCCGGCGAGCCCCTGCCTGAGTAGCCGCATCGCCTACGGCGTGCCGGTGACGGAGGCGCGCGTCCGCCGCGTCGACGCCGCCGAAGCGTGGTTGAAGACCACGTTCGATCTGCGGGAGTGCCGGGTGCGATGCGAGGCGAACGAACTGGCCCGCGTCGAAGTCCCCCGCCCCGCCCTGCCCCACGTCTGCGGCGAGGCCGCGGCGGTGAGCGAAGAACTGAAGCGGCTGGGCTTCCGCTACGTCACGCTGGATTTGGAAGGGTTCAGAAGCGGGAGTTTGAACGTGGTGGTGGAACTTAAAACGTCAAATTAGGCGGCGACTGCTTTTAGCGACCGCTCCAGTCGCTCGTTCGCCTCTTTCGCACGCCACTGCTGGACTACGTCGAAGAGGGCGAAGATCTGGTCAGCGACCTCCTGCTTCGGTGGGTCGAGCTCGCCCTCCCATTCGAAATCAACGTCCCAAAGTTCCTCCCCGAACTCATCTGTGGCATAAAGGTGGACCCAACGCAGAATCTTTCCACGAGAACAGGCTAGGCCGAACACCTGATCGTTCACCTCCGCGCGGTATCCACCCTGTCCGCCGTCAACCGCGTCCCAATGAAAACGACCTCGCTCCGTACCTTCGTGCAGGCGGGCAACGAAGTTTTGGAGCAGCGTATAATCAGTCGGTTCCATGCTTGTTCTCCTGAGTTCGCTTTCGCAGCGTACGGTGGACGCTTGCAACAGTCGTTTGAGCTTCTGCTACAGCCTCGGTCGCTTCACGCCGTTTGGTCGAAGCAGCCGTCCTCGGGTTAAGTAGCTTCCCGCTTGCTGCTGAGAGCCGCTTCCCAGCGTTGGCGAGCCGCTCTGCATCATCAGGAGAAACGGGTCCGGAAACCATACCAAGCCGCGGGGCAAGTCGGGACATTCGTTGTCGCACGACGACGGGATCAGCCGAGTCGCACATCGCATTGAGCTCGCTTAGGTCGTCCAATAGAGAAAGCATTTCGAAAGCGGCGGCTGCACCGTTGGCCGCGATTCGAGCTTCTTTCGCCGCCGCAGCTGCCGATCGGGCGGCGATCACGGCCCACAGCGAGAAACCCGTCCCGACGCAGGTGACGACGATCCCCGCCCACTGTGCCCACGGACCCGGGTCGGCGAGAACGGCAATCAGGGGCGTGGGGCTCATTCGCTCGCGCCCGGCACCGGGTAGCCGCGGGCGAACTCGGTGACGGCGGCGTGGGTGCGGGTGAGCAGGCCCTCGTCCTCCGGGGTCGCCAGCACGGCCAGCACCCAGGCGGCGACGCGCTTCATCTCGTCCTCCTTCATGCCGCGGGTGGTGAGGGCGGCGGCGCCGAAGCGGATGCCGCTGGGGTCCATCGGTTTGCGGCGATCGAACGGGATCATGTTCTTGTTGACGGTGACGCCCGCGGCGTCGAGGGCCTTCTCCGCGATCTTGCCGGTGGTGCCCACGGAGGTGACGTCGCAGAGCAACAGATGGTTGTCCGTCCCGCCGCTGACCAGCGTCACCCCGCCGGCCGCCAGCGCCTCGCCCAGCGCCTTCGCGTTGAGGAGCACCTGTTCCGCATATTGCTTGAACTCCGGCCGCAGGGCTTCGCCGAAGCAGACGGCCTTGCCGGCGACCGCGTGCATCAGCGGGCCGCCCTGGCTGCCGGGGAACACCTGCCGGTCGATCGCCTTCGCCAACTCCTCGCGGCAGAGGATCACCCCGCTGCGGGGGCCGCGGAGCGTCTTGTGCGTGGTGCTGGTGACCACGTCCGCGACCGCGACCGGGTCGTCGTGCACCTTCGCCGCGACCAGCCCGCTGTAGTGGGCCATGTCGACCAGCAGCTTGGCCCCCACGTCCGCGGCGATTTCCGCGAACCGGGCGTGCTCGATCTCCCGCGGGTAGGCGCTGGCGCCGGCGACGATCATCTTCGGTTTGTGCTCCTTCGCCAGGGCGGCGACCTGATCAAAGTCGATCCGGTGATCGCGCTCGCGGACGCCGTAGTGCACGGGGTTGAAGAACTGCCCGCTGACGTTCAGGTGCATCCCGTGCGTGAGGTGCCCGCCGTGGGCGAGGTCCATCGCCAGGAAGGTGTCGCCCGGTTTCAGGATCGCGGTGAAGGCGGCGAAGTTTGCCTGGCTGCCGGCGTGCGGCTGGACGTTGGCGTGCTCCGCCCCGAACAGTTCCTTGGCCCGGTCGCGGGCGAGGTTCTCGATCTGGTCGACGAACTCGCAGCCGCCGTAGTAGCGGCGGCCGGGATAGCCCTCCGCGTACTTGTTCGTCAGGCAGGAGCCTTGCGCCTGCATCACGGCGGCGCTGGTGTAGTTCTCGCTGGCGATCAGTTCGAGGCCGTCGGTCTGCCGGGTGCGTTCCCGTTCGATCGCGGCGAAGACGGCCGGGTCGGCTTCGGGCAGCGGAGCGGTTTGCAGACCGGGGGCGGGAGCGGAAGACGACATCGGTGAACCGGTGCTAGATCGCGCGGGGCGGGTGAGGTTCGTAAACTACCGCACAGAATTGCCGTTCGACACGCGGCCCCCCGTCACACGTCCCGCCGCTTCCCCGTCCGCCCCTTCCCCGTCCACCGCTTCCCCGTCCACCCCGTGCCCCCGGCTCCGCCCTTCCCCGCCGAACCGTCTGATCCGCCGGACGACGAGCCGGAGGAACCCGTCGATCCGCCCTCCGCCGAGCCGGTCGATCCGCCGCCGTTGGCCGGGGAGACGGTCGCCTTCACCGGCACGCTGGCCAGCATGACGCACGCCGCGGCGGCCGGGTTGGTCGCGGATCTGGGGGGGAGCTTCACCGAACGCCTCACCCGATCCACGACGCTGCTCGTGGTGGGGGAAGAGGGCTGGCCGTTGGCCGACGACGGGGCGCCGACGGTGAAGTTTCGCGATGCGGTCGAGTGGAATCGCACCGGCGAGGCGACCGTCCGTTTGCTGGCCGAAAGCGATTGGCTGCGGGTCGCGGGGCTGGGAGGGCAGGCGGGCGGGGACCTGTCGGCGGGGGTGCGGCGTCTGTACACGCCGGCGATGCTGGCTGGACTGCTGGACGTCTCACCGGGCCGCATCCGGGCGTGGGCGCGGGACGGGTTGATCCGGCCGGTGCGGACGGTCCACCGGCTGCCGTACTTCGATTTCGCCGAGGTCGCCCGCACCCGCACGCTCGCCAAGCTGCTGGCGGCGGGCGTCTCGCGGGCCGATCTCGAAGCCGGCCTCGCGGCATTGGGAGCCGTGTTGGGCGAGGACGCGGTGACCGCCGGGCGGCTCGATCTGCTGGCCCGCGATGGGCGGTTGCTGGTTCGTGACCGGGCCGGACTGCGGGAACCGGCGACCGGGCAGCGGGTGTTGGCCTTCACCACGGACGACCCGCCGCCGGACGCCGCCGCGGATCAAACTGTGGACGGCCCCCCCTCCCCCGCGATCCTCCGCCTGCCGAATCCGGACGGCGGTCGGGCCGAACGTCGCACCGCCGCCGGATGGCTGCGGCTCGGCATGGAGCGGGCGGATGCGGACGATCCCGCCGCCGCGGAGGTCGCCCTGCGGGCCTGCCTGGCGAAGGAGCCGGCGAACGCGGAGGCCCACTTCCACCTCGCTGACGCCCTGTTCCGCACCGGCCGTCCGGAAGCCGCCGCCGAACGATTTCGCACCGCCACCGAGCACGACCCCCGCTACCTCGAAGCGTGGGTGCAACTGGGCTGCGTGCGGGCCAGCGGCGGGGACCATCGCGCCGCCGCCGCGGCGTTCCGCACCGCGTTGGCGATCCACGCGGACCTCCCGGAGGCCCACTTTCACCTCGCCGAGAGCCTCCACGCCCTGCACGATCCGGCGGCCGCCGACCACGATCGGGCGTACCTCGCCCACGACGATCGCGGCCCCTGGGCCCAGGTGGCGCGGGCGCGGCTGGGGCTCACGGACGTACTGCGTTAGCCGCGACCGCAGGGGGCGCTCCCCGCCCGCAGCGCTCCCTCCGGTCGCGGTTAATCGGCGAGGCCGAGATCCTCGTAGATCGCCGCGTTGATCGCCCGGTTGCGGCGCTGGTGCTTTGGTTCGCCGCACATCCCGTTGGTCGCCCAGGCGACGACGAGGTCGTGTTCCGGATCGCAGAAGGCGATCGAAGATTGGCTCCCCCCGTGTCCGAACGTGCGGGGGGAGCAGTGCGGCCCGTAGCCGTAGGGCACGGTGTCGGCACCGTAGCGGTTGGAATCGACGATCACCCCGAGGCCGAAATCGACCACGTGCTGAAAGGTGCGGTCGAACTCCCCGACGCGGTGCCGGGCGGTCATGGCTTCGGCGGCGAGCCCGCCCAGCAGCGGGAAGTCGGAGTAGGCCCGGCTGGCGTTCAACGACCGGAGGAAGTCGCCGGTCGTCGCCGCGGTACATCGCAGTGAGGAGCCGGGCGACCAGCGGGTGAGGTGGGCGTCAGTCGTCATGCCCGCATCGACCAGTTCCCCGCCCTGGCGACGAAACAGTGGTGCGACGCGATCGCGAACGGCCGCTAATTCTTCCAAAGCGAACCGAAATCGCACACCCTCCACTCCGGCGGGCTTCAGCCAATCCTCCGAGATCCACTCGTCCGCCGGCCTACCGGCGACGCGGCGGACGATCTCGCCCAGCAGGAACCAGGACGCTTTCGGGTGATAGCCGGCCGTCCGCCCGACCGTCCAATCCGCCGCGAGCGGGGCGTCGCAGAGCCGCGCGATCGAGTCGTCCCACGTCGCCTCCGGATAGCGCGGGTCGGCGTCTGGCAGGCCAGCCGTGTGGGTGAGGAGGTGCCGGATCGTCACCCGCCGCTTGTCCGGCTGTCCTTTCGCGAATGCGGGGAGGTGACGGGCGACGGGGTCGTCGAGGGCCAGCTTGGCGTTCGGCCCGTCTTCCATTTCACACAGCCGGACGATAGCCGCCGCCGTCACCGGCTTGCCGGCCGACAGCCACAGCATGAGATGATCCGCCGTCAGCGGTTCGCCCGGCCGCACCTCGCCGATCGCCGCGTCGCAGAGCGTGTCCCCGCGGTGGGAGACGTACAACTGCGCCCCGTGGTGCAGGCCTTCGGCGCGGCCCTGTTCGAGCGCGGCGCGGGTTTTGGGGAGGGCTTCGAGGCTCATCCCGGGATCGTAACGCCGAGGCCCCGCGGGGCCTCGGCGTTACGCGATTCGGGTTACGCAGTGCGAATGGAGACGCTGGCGGCGTGGGCGGTGAGGGCTTCTTTCTCCGCGAGCAGAACCACGTCGTCCGCGGCGGCGTGCAGGGCCGCTTCGTCGTAGCGGATCACGCTGCTGCGTTTCAGAAAGTCGTTCACGCAAAGGCCGTTCGCGAAGCGGGCGGTGCCGCCGGTGGGCAGCACGTGGCTGGGGCCGGCGTAGTAATCGCCGAGGGCGACGGGGGTGTGAGGACCGAGGAAGATCGCCCCGGCGTTGGTGATCTTCTCCGCCAACCGGTCCGGATCGCGGGTCTGGATGTGCAGGTGTTCGGTGGCGAGTTCGTCCGTCAGTTCGCACGCCTCCGCCTCGTCGCGGGCCAGCAGGCAGGCCCCGTACGCCTCCAAGCTCGGCCGGATCAGATCCGACCGGCTGAGCGTCGCGAGCTGCGCCTCGACCGCGTCCCGCACCGCGGCAATCAGCGGCTCGTGCCAAGTGACCAGCGCCGCGGAGCCGGGGCTGTGCTCCGCCTGGGCAATGAGGTCCGCGGCGACGAACTGCGGGTTCGCCGTCTCGTCCGCCAGCACGATCACCTCGCTGGGGCCGGCGATCGAATCAATGCCGACCGTCCCGAACGCCCGCCGCTTCGCCAGGGCGACGAACAGATTGCCGGGTCCGCAGATGAAGTCCACCGGCTCAATCCCCTCCCCCGCCCCGCCCTTCGCCCCGTAAGCCAGTGCCGCGACCCCCTGGGCCCCGCCGGTGCGGTACACCTCGGTCACGCCGATCACGCGGCAGGTCGCCAGCAGATCCGCGTTGTAGCCGCCGAAGGCGGTGGGAGGGACGGAGACGGCGATCTCCCGCACCCCGGCGACCTGCGCGGGCACGGCGGTCATCAGGAGCGTCGACGGGTACGCCGCCGCCCCGCCCGGTACGCACAGGCCGACCCGCTTCATGGGGACGTATCGCTGAACCAGGTGGACCGCTCCCCCGCCGGGCAGGTCCCGGCGGACCGGCACGTCCCGGTGGCGGATCGCCGACTGAAACTCCCTAACGTTCTCCGCGGCCCGGCGGATCGCGGCGAGGAACGCGGGATCCGCGGCGGCCTCGGCCTCGGCGAACTCCGCGTCGCTCACCCGGACCGTCTCGGCGGTCAGCTCTTTGCCGTCGAGCCGGCGGGTGTAATCGAGCACGGCGTCCAGCCCGCCGGTCTTCACGTCGTCGCAGATGCGGTCGACGACCTGCGCGGGAGTCAGCGATTCGCCGAACAGCTCCATCGTTTTGGCGCGGCCGGCCTCCGAGACCACGTCGCCGTCCACGCCCAGCGTGTCCCGCAGCGCGGTCAGGGCCGCCCGCCAGTCGTCGGTTCGGGTGTCGATCGTTCGCATGGCACCACTGTAACGCCGAGGCTGTGACGCCGAGGCTCCGCGGAGCCTCGGCGTTACAGTGGTGCCATGCCGCACGACGAGATCGACCTCCGCAGCGACACCGTCACCAAGCCCACGCCCGGCATGTACCGGGCGATGTGCGAGGCGGAACTCGGGAACGACATGGCCGGCGAGGACCCCACGGTCAACGCCTTGGAGGCCGAGGTGGCGACCCTGCTGGGCAAGGAGGCGGCGCTGTTCTGCCTGTCCGGCACGATGAGCAACCAACTCGGCGTGCGGTGCCACGCGCGGCCGGGGGACGAGGCGTTGATCCATCAGACAGGCCACATCGCGAACTACGAGGGCGGCGCCGCGGCGGCCATCTCCGGCGTCTCCTGCCGGCTCGTGTCCGGCGAAGGCGGGATGCCGGGCGTCGAGGATTTCGCCCCTCACGTGCACGCGGACGCCGTCTACCTCTCCCGCACGGCCCTGATCTGCCTGGAGAACACGACGAACATGGCCGGCGGACGGGTCTGGCCGCTCGCGAAGCTGCGCGAGGTGTCCGCCTGGGCGTGGGATCGCGGCCTGAAAGTGCACTTGGATGGGGCCCGGTTCTTTAACGCGGTGGTCGCGGGGGGCGGCACGGCCGCGGAGATCGCCGCCTGCTGCGACACGGTGTCAATCTGTTTCAGTAAGGGGCTCGGCTGTCCGCTGGGGTCGATCCTGGTGGGGAACGAGGCGGACGTGCACGCCGCCCGGCGGGCCCGCAAGCTGCTGGGCGGAGCGTGCCGGCAGGCGGGGGTAATCGCGGCCACGGCCCGTTACGCACTGGAGCATCACGTGGAGCGTCTCACGGAAGATCATGCGAACGCTCGCACGTTTTGGGACCGGGTGTCCGCGGTCGACGGGGTGGGCGGGACGGCGCCGGAGACGAACCTCGTCTTCTTCAACCTCGCCCCGCACCTGCCGACGCCCCGGGCGCTCTGCGATCGGTTGCGCGACCGCGGCGTGCGGATGGAACCGGCCGGCCCGGGCCGCGTGCGGGCCTGCACACATCTCGACGTGACCGCCGCACAGGTGCGTGCGGCGGCGGACGCGGTCGTCGAGGCGCTGGCGGGGTAGTTCCGCGCGACGCCCCGTTGCCGCGGGCGCCGGGCCGGGCGTACACTGCGTGGCTGCCCCGTCCCCGGGAGTGTTGCACGATGGAGCCGCCCCCCCGCCCCGCCGACGCGGACCCTCCGGACCCCGACCTTCCGGAACCGCACGACGCCGGCACAAGCGGCGCGCTCCCGTCCGCCGATGCTCCCGGGGGGGACGAGAAGTCCCTGCGATCGGCCCGGCTGGCGCTGATCCGCGAGCAGATTGCCGCCGGCGCCTACGACAGCCCGCACCGCCTCGACGCGGCCCTCGACGGGCTGCTCGCCGATCTGCTCGACTGACTCCCCCAACCGTCCCTTCGCCCCACAATCTTCGCTTGTCGCACCTCGCCCCGGCCTCCGACCCGACCGGCGGAGGCGCCGCTCCGAACCCCCGCGGCCGGACGGACCTGCCGTCGGTCCCCGTCGCCGTCTCGCCGACGGAAAAGTTCCGGGAGTTCCTCATCACAAGAGGTCAGCGGCTCACGCCGGAGCGCCGCATCACGGTGGAAGAGGTCTTCGCCGATCACGAGCACTTCGATGTGGAAACGCTCGCCGAACGCCTCGCCGCCAAAAGCGACGGGCGCCGGGTCAGCCGGTCCAGCGTCTACCGGCACGTCGCCGCGATGGAGGAGGCCGGCCTGATCCGCAAGATCGCCCGGCAGGACGACCGCGACCTTTACGAGCATTCCTACGGCTACCCCCACCACGATCACCTGATCTGCCGGGAGACGGGCGAACTGATCGAGTTCCGCAGCCCCGAACTGGATGCGATCCTGGAGCGCGTCGCCGCGGAGCACGGGTTCCGGGTCGAGGGACACCGGCTAGAGGTCTACGGGCTGTCGCGGGAGGCCCGCAAGCCCCGACCCCGCCGCCACAGCAAGCTCGATCAGGTTTAGAGGCAAAGGTCAACGGCGGGCGTCCCTTGCGGTTTTGCGGGCGAGGATCAGAGTAGACCCCCGACACCCCCACCCCGGCATCATCCCACCCCGGCTCAGGCGCGGCCCCGTGAAGAAGATTGAGGCGATCATCCGGCACTACAAGCTGGAGGAGGTCAAAGACGCCCTCACCGCCGTCGGCGTCCAGGGCATGACCGTCGCGGAGGTCAGCGGGTTCGGGCGCCAGAAGGGTCACAAGGAGCAGTACCGTGGCGCGGAGTACACCGTCGACTTCCTGCCGAAACGCAAGATCGAGGTGGTGGTCGACGACGATCAGTTCAAGGAGGTGGTGGACACGATCCTCCGGGCGGCCCGCACCGGTCAGATCGGGGACGGCAAGATCTTCGTCTACGAGGTGGCGGAGATGATCCGCATCCGCACCGGCGAGACTGGCGAAGCGGCCCTGTGAGCGCCGTCCCGGCCGTCGATGCCGCGGCGCCGGACGACGCGGCGCCGGACGACGTGGCGGGGGAGGACGTGGCGCCGGAGGACGTGGCGGGGGAACGGTGCGATGATCCGGTGGAACTCACCCGCCGCGCCGCGGATCGCTGGGCCGGACGGCTGGACTTGGCACGGGAAGCCCGGCGGGCCGGCGCCGGCGGAACGGCGGTGGCCGAAATGTTGTCCGCCGTCGCCGACCGGTGCGTCCGGAACCTGTTCGAGGCGGCGGTCCTGGGGCTGCCGGCGGGCGACCGGCGGGCGGCCCGGCGGCTGACGGCTGTGGCGGCGACCGGCGGAACCGGGCGGGGCGAACTGTGCCCGCACTCGGACGTCGATCTGTTGTTGCTCGGTCCGGCGGCGATCCGCGGGCCGCGGGCGGCGGCGGTGCACGGAGCGGTCGTCCGGGGACTGGTGCGGGGGAGTTGGGACGCGGGACTGCCGCTCGCTCAGGCGTCGCATACCGTGCGCTCCGCCATGACGGCGATGCGGGCGGACGTGCAAACTGCGACTGCATTCATTGAGGTCCGACCGGTCTGCGGGAACGCGGAACGCGGCGCGGCGTTCGCCGCGGCGGCCCGGTCGTGGGCGAGGCGGCGGTCGGTGCGGTTCTGTCGCGACGCCCTCGCCGCCCGCCGGGTCGAACGCGCCGCCCACGGCGACAGCCCGTTCCTGCTGGAGCCGGACCTGAAGAAGGCCGCCGGCGGTCTTCGCGACGCCCACCTGCTGCGGTGGGTGGCGACCGCGGCGTGCGGCACGGCCGATCCGGAGGCGCTCGTGCGGCTGGGCGCCCTCACCTCCGCGGACCGGGACGACCTGCGCGCCGCCGTGGACTCGCTGCTGGACGTGCGATGCGGACTGCACCTCGCGTCCAGTCGCGGGCGCGACGTCTTCACACGCAACGATCAACTCGACCTGATCCCCGGACCGGACGAACGGGGGGCGGACGCCCGTCGGGCGGTCGAAGACTTTATGCGGCGATTCCTCTCGCAGACGGGACGCCTGGCGGAACTGACCGACCGGTTCGTCTCCCGTCACCGTCCGCGACGTTGGCAAACGCGGCTGAAGCGGGCGATCCGCCGGCCGCTGCGGGGGGCCGACGACCAGCTCACCGCGGGTCCGAACACGCTGGATCTGCCCGCCGACCGGCAGGCCGCGGTCGCCGCGGACTCCCGACGCACGATGTCGGTGTTCGGGATCGCCGCCCAGACCGGCGCCCTGCCCTCCCCCGAACTGGCCGACGCGATTCGCAAAGCGGTCCCGCTTTGGCCGGCGGAAGTTCCCGGGGCGGTCGCCGCGGAGTTCGATGCGCTCCTCGCCGCCGGCCCGCACACCGCGGCGGCGGTCCGCAGCCTGCACCGCCACGGCGTTCTCGGCTGGCTGCTCCCGCCGATGGAGCAGGTCCGTTGCCTGACGCAATTCAATCAGTATCACAGCTACACCGTCGACGAGCACAGCCTGCGGTGCGTCGAAGCGGCGTGCGGGATGTTGATCGACCCGGACGGGGACGGGGCCCTCGGCTCGCCTGATCCGGCCGCGAACGGCGGGTTGGCCCCCTGGGGCGGGTGCGACGAACAGGTCGCGTCGTCGCGACGGGCGGTGGGCGACGCGGCGCTGATGACGCTCGCGGTGTTGCTGCACGACTGCGGGAAAGGCACCGGGCGGGACCACTCCGTCGTCGGGGCCGAACGGGTTTGGGATGTGGCCCTGCGGCTGGAGCTGAGTCCGGAGCGCCGCGACCTGCTGGTCTGGCTGGTGGCGCATCACCTGAAGATGACGCACCTCGTGTTGCGACGGGACACCGCCGACCCGGCGGTGGTGTTTCGATTCGCCCGGGAGGTCGGCGATTTACCGCGGCTGCGAATGCTCTACGTACTCAGCGCCGCGGATCTGCGGGGCGTCGGCCCGGACGCTTGGACCGCTTGGAAAGGCGATCTGCTGGCGAGCTTCTACGAGGACGCCCGGCGGGTGCTCGACGGCGGGCGGCCGGCCTCCCGGGAGCACGCGGAGCGACGACTGCACGCCGCCGCGGACCGGTTCGCTGACCGCATGGCCCGCCGGAAAGCTCCGGCGCCGGCTGGGTCGGACACGGAGCGGGCTTCGCTGCGGGCGTGGGCGGAATACAAGCTGCGGCAGTTCTCCCCGCACCTGATCGGCCTGCGGGAGCCGGGCCGACTGACGGACGATCTCCGCGTGCTGCACGATCTGCCGGACGGCGGGGCCGCCGCCGACGGCCGGTTCGATTCGCAAACCGGCACCACGGAGTACCGACTCATCGCCTCGTCGGCGTCCGAGGGGCTGTTCGCCCGCTTGGCCGGCGTGCTGGCGGCCCGCCGGTTGGAGGTCGTGGACGCGGTGGTGGAGAGTCTGGAGGACGGCACCGTGCTGGACCTGTTCCGCGTGCTCGACCGAGATTTCTTGCCGCCGGCGCCGACGCCCCCGCCCGGGCTCGCCTCCGTTCCGATCACGCAGGCCCCGACGGCGGTGCCGGACTGGCGGGTGGAGCAGGTCGCCGCCGCGCTGCGGGACGCCGCCACCTCGGAACTCGGCCCGGACGACGATGCCGCCGCGGCGTCCCGGGCGAAGGTGCCCGCCGCCATCGCCGCCTCCCGCCCGTTCGGCGCTGCGGCCCCGCTCCCGCCGGAGGTGACCGGCGAACGGGCCCACGTCACCGCCGACGTGGATTCCAGCGACACCTGCACGGTGCTGGACGTCTTCGCCACGGACAGCCCCGGACTGATGTTCGCCCTCGCCTCCGAGATCGCCGAACTCGGCCTGACCGTGCGGCTCGCCAAAATCAGCACCCACCTCGATCAGGTCGTGGACGTGTTTTACGTCACACAGGACGGGGCGAAGATTATCGACCCGGCCCGGCTGGACGCCATCCGCGAGGCGCTGCTGGACCGCGTGCGGGCCCTTGAGAGGGACGAACGACGCGACGACGCATGACCGCCGCCCGATGGCTAGTCCGGCAGATAGCTGTCCAAGATCGTGACGCCCTCCGGCCCCGGTTCGACGGTCAGCGGGCCGCAGTCGGCGGGGATCAGCACGGTCTTGCCCGCCGTCAAGGCGATCGGGTCCGGCCCGCCGCTCAGCGCCGCGGAGCCGGTCAGCGTCATCAGGACGCGGAAGCGGTCGTCGCTCGGCAGGGCGAACGGGGCGGCGCTTCGGTGCCGGTCGATCACAAAGTAGTCCCCGTCCACCAGTCGTTCGCTCGTCTCGGCGGGGCCGGGCAGCGGGCGGGGGATCACCGGATCGACCGGGCCGCGTGCGAAGTCCGTGCAGGCGATTGATTCGTCCAGATGGATCTGTCGCGGGTTTCCCCGCGGGTCGCGGTAGCCCCAGTCATACAGGCGAAAGGTCAGGTCGCTGGACTGCTGGATCTCCGCCAGCACGACCCCCGCCCCGATTGCGTGCACCGTGCCCGCGGGGATGAATACGCAGTCTCCCGCCCGCACTTCGAACTGGTGGAGCAGGTCCGCCACCGTGCCCGCCTCGCTGGCGGTGCGGAGGGCGTCGGCGTCCGTGCCCGGCTTCAGGCCGGCGTACAGCACGGCGCCGGGCTCCGCATCGACGATCACCCAGGCCTCCGTCTTGCCGTTCTCCGACGGGTCGTACGTCGCCGCCTGCGCATCGTCCGGATGAACCTGCACGCTCAGCGTGTCCGCGGCGTCGAGGAACTTGATGAGCAGCGGAAACTGCGTCCGCGGCGTGCCGTCCGGCTTGATCGCGTGCCGGCCGAACAGCGCCCCCGGCCGTTCCGCGACGAGTCGCCCCAGCGGCCACCCGGCGTACCGACCCGCGGTGACGATCGATTGGTCGTCGCCGTGGTCGGCGACCTCCCAACTCTCGGCCCAATCCGTTCCCCCGCCCAGCGTCTTCCCCAACAACGTGCCGAGCTTCACACCCCCCCACCGTATCCGCTTGAGGATCGGCGCCGGCTCCAGCGGACCGGCAATCGATGCGCCGTCAACAGACGCGCCGTCGACGGACGCGTCAGCGGCGCCGTCGGGCAGCGGGGCGGCAGTGATCGCGTCGGCCATGCAGGCGTCTTTCCGGTGATTCGGACGGGGCCGTGATTCTGCCGAACGGGGTGAGGAACGTCACCGCCGCGGGCGTGCCGGAGCGAAACGATCGTGAGAACCCGGGTTTTCTCCCCTCGGGTGAACCCCTATGTAGCCACCCACACGGCCCCCGGCCGCTCCCCCCACCCGCGACGCGACCGCATGTTCCACGCCGCCCCGAAAAACGCCCGCCTCCCCCGCACCGGTGTCGACTCGGCCGGGGTCGATTTGACCGGCGTCGCGGACGTGGAACTTGCGGCTGGCGACAGCGTGCAGGTCGGCGACGTGGTCTGCACCGTGATCGAGATCGCAGATGGGGAGGTGCACCTCCGGGTCGACGCCGCCGACGCCTCCGGGGAAAGCGCCTCCCGCTTCGCCGCCGTCGCCCGCTGACCGGCACGTGTGCTGACGGTCGGTCGCTGTCGAGTCATCCGCCGTCCGTCACGGCAGGGGCGGCAGTTCCTGCAAGGTCACGTCGAGCGAGAGAAGATCTGCTTCGCCGGCCCGCTCGATCGTGAGGGTGACGGTCTCCCCCGTCTTCCGGCGGGTGAGCACGTCTTGAAGGTCCGATCCGCTGCCGACGTCCCGGCCGTCGACCGCGACGATCAGGTCGCCCGGGAGCGTGCCTCTTTCACCCAATCGCGTACCCAGAACGCCCGCCCGGTCGGCGGCGCTGCCGGGCAGCACCCGGCCGACGAACGCGCCCTCCCGCGGGATCCGGCCCGCCCGAACGTCCCGCCGCATTGCGGCGTCCCCCTCCAACTGCACGCCGATCCCCACCTGACGCACCTCCCCGGTGCGGATCAACTCCGGGACGAACCGGTTCAGGTCGTCCACCGGCACCGCGAAGCCGATTCCCCCGCTGCGACCGCGGTCGGTGAAGATGGCGGTGTTCATGCCGATCAACCGGCCGGCGGAGTCCAGCAGCGGACCGCCCGAATTGCCCACGTTGATCGCGGCGTCGGTCTGAATGGCGCCGGTGATTCGCTGCGGCGGCCCCACGACGGGCGAGTCGCCGGGCGTTCCGGAAGGAATGGCCCGGTCCAGCCCGCTGACCACGCCGGTCGTCAGCGTCTGGTCCAAACCGAACGGGCTGCCGATGGCGAACGCCGCCTGCCCGACCCGCAGGTCGCCGCTCTCCCCGATCGGGATGGGGACCAGGGCCACCGGCGGGGGGTCGATCTTGATCACCGCGATGTCCCGCCCCGGCAGCGCCCCGACCGGGCGGGCGTTGTAGGTGGCCCCGTCGGCGAGCGTCACCTGGAGATTCTCCGCCCCGGCGACGACGTGGGCGTTGGTGACGACGTGACCGTCCCCGTTCCAGACGAACCCGCTGCCGGACACCTGCCGTTCCCGCAGGAGCGTCCGCCGTCCGGCTGCAGTCGACGCCGTACTCCGGCACCCGCCCGACGAGATGGACCACGCTGGGCGACACCTTCTCGTAGATCTCCGTCACCGTGCGTTCCGCGGGGGCCAGCTCCCCCCGCGGCGTGACGGCCCGCGGGGCGGCGTCCGCATCGAACACGCCCGCTCCGCTGAGCAGTCCGAGTCGGAACAGCAGCCCGGCTATGATCACCAGCAGCACGAAGACCAGCCAGGGGGAGACCCCCCGCCCCGTCCGGCGGCGGGGCGACGTCGCTCCGGAACTCTCCGACGCCTGCTCCACAAAGCGTTCCGCCGCCCGTCCCTGATCCGGGTGCCGCGTCACCTCAACGACGCGATCCACCCCCGAGCGGTCGTCGCGGACGAGCAAGTCCCCCGCCGCGGTCCGATCGGCGGTCGGCATCTGGGCGGCGGGCGGCCGGGCGGCGTCGAACTCGGACATCAAGGGCGGCGGGACCGGGGGCGGGTTCGCCATTGTGCCCGCGAACCGCCCCGTGCCCAGAGTGTCCACTCCCGGAACCTGCCGGCGCCGCGGCCGCGTCAAACCTCGTCGAGGCTCGCCAGGATCTGTAACTTACCCAGTACCGCCCGTGCGGACTCCGCCAAGTCTCCGCGACGGGAGTCAGCAAGGTGTCGAAAAGAGTCAACGACCGCCTCCGTGAGCGTTGCATCGACTCGTTGGAGAGTCTTGGTGAGTCGGGCGGCGTTACTGTCCGTTTTGTCCTCGGCGTCGGCGCCGTCGGAGCCCCCCGGCGGCGTCACGGCCCCGGCGGAGAACGGGGCGTAGGCGTCCCCCCCGCTTTCGCCGTCTTCTGAATCGCCCCCGCCCGGGCCCGTTTCACGCAGCGCCGCGAGCGCTGCCGGCGGACGTGCCGCATCGCCGCCGTCTTCGTCCCAGGGCGGTCGCTCGCCGGACGGGGTGGCGAACTGGTCCGGGTCGCGAACCGGCACGGGGTCGGTCGGCAGGCGGATGACCGAGGGATCGCCGGCGAAGTCGTCCGCCGGGCCGCGGGCCGCGGGGGCGGAGAGGTCCTCGCCGTGCAACGCACGGCGGTACGCCTTCATCTCCGCGACGGTGGCTTCGTTCTCGGCGGCCCACTCCAAGCACTCGGGGGCGTCGTCCCAGGTGAGGGCGACGTAGAAATGGGACCACCGCGGTCCCCGCTTCGGCCGGCCCGCGGTTGATTCGGCTTCGTACTGCTCCCGCACGTCCGCAAACGTTTCCCAGACCCGCCGACGCTGGTACACCTGATCCGCCGACAGCCCGACGAGGGCGGCGAAGTCCGCATCGGTCCGGCCGCGGGCGTATCGCGTGGTCCACTCCGCGGCGCAGCGTCCGACCACCCAATTGCACCGGCTGACGGCGATCTGCGCCGTCTCGACCAGTTGCGATTCAGTCTCGGGCGACCCGTCGGCGGCAGAACCGGCGGCGGTCGGATCGAGGACAGCGGTGGCGGTAGCGGTCACGGGGGCGTCCTGCGGCGGTGAACTCTGCGGTGCGGCCGCCCGTCCCGGGGACCGTGCCGAGACCCTAGATCGTGACCGCCCGCGGCCGGAACACCGACCTGACGTCGCGTCACCCGCCCGATCGTCTTGACCGTCACGCTCTTCCATTTTAGGATCCCGAACCGCGAGACGCGGCAGCGGGTCCGGTGGTCGAGTCGACCGACGTTTCCGCTCAAGCGTTCGCACCCGCCACGCCGACACATGTGGCACCGCCGGACCGTCCGGCAACGACAGACCAAGCGGTGGTGTAGCCAAGTGGTCTAAGGCAATGGATTGCAAATCCATCATTCGGCGGTTCGAATCCGCCCACCACCTCTCCGCAGCCCCCCGCGGTGTCGCCACCGCGGGGGGCTGTTATTTGTTCTGGCTGATCTTCCACCTCGTCATCACGAGTCGTTGAGACTGCGGGCGCGAGGGTTTCGCCGGTTCTCAGGACTCGCGGGGGAGGCGGCGGGCGGCGGCTTTGGCGAGGCGGGCGGCGGTCCCGTCGCGGCGGGCGGCGACGTCGGCGAGCACGTCCCGTAGCGTCGCCGCGTCCGCGGCGGACAGACGCACCTCCCGGGTGCCGGCGGGCGACTCCGGGGCGTGAGCGAGGGCCACTGACAGCACCGCGGCCGCGACGCAGCACCGGCCGCGGCGGGGGGTGAGGGCGTCGATTCGCCGCCAAACGGCGGCCAGCAGGGTGCGGGTCAGGCGAACGCTGGTCATCCAGACCTGAACGCCGGCTGTGCACCCGCGGTTCACTCCGGGCCGGGCTCGACTGTCGGGACGTCCGCCGGGTCGGTCGGCGGGGGCTCCGCCGGGGGCGGCTCCGCAAGGAACGCCGGCGGGGGGGACGTATCGCCGTCGAGCCGGGCCTTGGCAAATTTCACGTGCGGGGCGAGTTCCGGCACGCCCGTGTAGAACTCCCTCACGCCCTCCCATTTATCGCGGGCGTCGGCGACGTTGCCGGCGGCCTGCGCGACCTCGGCGGCGCGTAGCGTGTCCGCCACGAACGCCCGCCGGTCGACGGCCACTTCCCGTAGGTCGGCGTCCAGTTCCACCGCCCGCTGGTCGAGCAGCAGGCCGTAGTACCGCGCCCGCGTCGGGGCAATCTCCTCCCGCTCCAGGTAGGCGTTGTCCTTGAGTAGTTCGCGGAGGACGTCCACCTGCTCCGAGGCCGCCCACAGGTCGCCGAAGTCGACCAGCCGGTCCACCTCGAGGTACCGCCGCTCCAATTCGTTCTCCGGCGCCCGGAACACGCTGGACGCCTTCGTCTGGAGTTGCCGGCGGAGGATGTTCACCTCGATCCGGTCCACCCACCCTTGGGCCTCCGGGGCGTGCTCGGAGTCGGGGAACCGGTCCAGCAGCGGGGCGATGTAGTCCTCGCGGGCGGCCTGCCAGGCGTAGACGTCCTCCGAGGCCATCAGGGCCGCGGCGTTTGTGTAAAGCTCCTCCTCGCCCGGCGGCCACGCCGCCCACGTGACGCCGGCCGCCATGACCAGCAGGATTGCGGCGAGAAACCACGCCCGCTCGTAGACCGGGACGGCGCGGCCCTTCCTCCGCTTCTTCTTGCGGCCCAGGAGCTTCCGGGCCACGTCCCGCTGCGTGCGGGCGTCGGCGGCGGTGGAGCCGGCGGCCGCGGTCCGGGCGGCGGCGGTCCGGCCGATCACGCTGCGGGTCGCTTCCTGTTCGGCCCGTTCCCGCAGCAGTTCCCGCACGGCGAGGGCGTCGAACGGCCGGTCCCCGGGGTCTTTGGCGAGCATCGAATCGACCAGATCCGCCAGCCAGCGGGGGCAGTCCGAACTGCGAACCCGGGGCGGCGGTTCCGTCATGTGAGCGTGCAACAGCTTCGCCGGGTTTTGGGCGGCGAAGGGCGGCGACCCGACCAGCATCTCGTGCAGCACGCAGCCGAGCGCGTACAGATCGGTTTTCGGACCGACCTCCAGTGCCGAACTGATCTGCTCCGGTGCCATGTAGGCGTAGGTGCCCACGGTGCGGCCGGCGGCGGTGAGGGCGGTCGCGTTGGCGTCCCGGGCGATGCCGAAGTCGCCCAGTTTGAGGTTGCCCGCGGCGTCGACGAACAGGTTCGCCGGCTTGAGGTCGCGGTGAATCACCCCGCAGGAATGCGCATGTTGGAGCGCGTCGGCGGTTTGGGCGGCGAAGTCGACGGCCCGCCGCCAATCGACCGGGCCGCCCTCCCGGAGCTGATCTTCCAAGCTGCCGCCGGGCAGCAGTTCCATGGCGTAGAACAGTTTGCCGCCGGTCTGCCCGCCGCCAAAGTAGCGGACGATGTGCGGGTGACGGAGCTTCTTGAAGATCTCCATCTCGCGGCTGAACCGCTTGCGAACCTTCGGATCCGCCGCCAGCGACGGCGTCAGCACCTTCACCGCGACCGTGCGGCCGGCGGCCGGCCCCTTCCCCTCCCGATATTGAGCCGCATACACCACCCCCATCCCCCCGACCCCCAACCGTCGGCCCATCGTGAACGGGCCGAGTCGCCGAACCTTCGAAGAGGTCTCGCCCGCATTCGGGATCTCCCCCGTGCCCTCCGCCGTGATCGCTGCGGCGCCGGTGGGAACGACCGTCTGATCCGACGGCCGCGGGATCACGGGGGCCTCCCGCGTGACGCCGAGGTCGGGGCGGCCGTCGCTCCCCGACGGGGGGCCACTGGACCGGGCGTCGTCGGACGGGGCGTCGACCGTGCGGGGCAGTTCGGCGGGCGGTGTCGGGGCGGTCATGCGGCGGCGGCGGGAGGCGGCCCGTGCCCCGGCGTCCGGACGGCCCCGACGAGGGAACGGACTCCATCTTCGCCCCCGTTCCGTCCCGGTTCAACCGCATTCGGGATTGCGAGCGGCAACGGCGCCGGCGTCAGGACTCCGCGGGCGACCGCGACCGCCGCGGCTCCGGGGCCGCGAAGGTGAGCGCCGCCCCCGTCGCCACCAGCGTCGCCACCCCCCAGAAGACGGGCTCCTGACCGGCGAAGTCGATCAGCGCCCCGGCCGGTACCGCCAGCAGGAACGGGACCGCCATGCACAGCTTGAGCGTGCTGACATACCGCGGGTGGTTCTGCGGAGCGGTCAGTTCCAGCGTCCAGTTCGTCACCGCTTTGAACGTCACCGGGGTCAGTCCCAGCAGGAAGAACAGGACCGCGGCGGACCGCGGGTCCGGCCACCGCGTCAGGACCAGCGCCAGCGGCGGCAGGGTCGTCAGCCCGATCAGGCATCCCCGCACTGCCAACCGGTTCCCGCGGCGGTCGGCGACCCAGCCGACCGCCACGCTGAATAGCCCCGCCCCGACGTTCTGGGCGGCCACGTACAGGATCAGCGGGAGGTTCCCCGCCCCGTGCGTCTCCCGGGCCAGCACGATGTAGTGCGGGAACACAAGCTGCGCCGTCACGAACAGGCAGGCGACCGCGGCGATCTTGCGAAAGTCCCCGTCCGATCGCAGCACGGCGAAAGCGTCCCGCACCTGGCCGCGGACGGAGAACCGTCGGCCCCCACGGTTTCCCCCCTGCCCCTCTTGCGAAGCCGCACCGTCCGGCGTGGCCGGGCTGTCTCCTGCGATCGGATCGTCCGGCGTTTCCCGGACGAGCAGCACGAGCGTCGAACTGAGCAGCATCCCCGCGGCGGTCGCGGCGAACGGGGCCGCGAAGCTGCTCGGCCCGGTCGCCCGCCACTCGGCGAGGAACCCGTACGCGACCGTCACCGCCGCCAGCGATCCCAGCACCCCGCCGGCGGCGATCAGCCGGCCCCGCCGGTGCGGCGGGATCAGCTTGGCCTGCAACGTGCTCAACCCCAGTTGGTTCAGCCCCGTCGCTGCGAAGAACAGCGTGTACAGCGCCAGGAAACCGACGACGGCGCCCATGCCGACGAACCGCTCCCCCAGGGTCGCCAGAAGCCCGGCCAGCAGGGCGAACGGGGCCGCCATGCACAGCGTCGTCGCCCAGACGCTCCACTTCTTCACCGGGCGATCGCGGAGGCTGTCGGCGTACAGCAGGGGCGGCACGCTCTGCCCCGCACGGTTCAACAGCGGCAGAAACCCCTGCACCCATCCCGCCCCGCCGGCCGCCCCGCCGGTCGCTCCGACAAGTGGCGCCGTCAGCGTGTCCAGCAGGGCCGGCATCACCACGCTTTCCGTCTTGAAGATCCAGCTGACCCGTAGCGCAACCGTGTACGCCGCGAGTGTCGCCAAATTGCGACGCTCGGTCCCCGCGACATCTGCCGGACGGGTGTCGTCCGATCGATCTGACGACGGTGTGGAACCTGCGGAGACAGACGATCGCCCGTCCGACGGTGCGGGCACGGATGTTTGCGGAGCGAACTGATTGTCGATGAATCCTCCGCGCGCGACGGTTTCAGTTTCCCTGCCCGTCATTACCGTCACCGCCGCACTCGTGGATCGTTCGCGTGCGACGGATCCACGAGAGGAACCTTCGGCGGCGGCGGTTGTTGGCGGAGGACCTTGGATGGGGAACCGTGGGGGGCGGAGGTTCAAACGTCTGCGGAACCTTCGCGCCGGAGGATCTCGGACGTGCGTCGGGAGGTCGCGGGAACCTTAGCGCGCGGAGCAGACCCGCCCGCCCGCGGAACCGTCGCGCCCCGAGGATTGCGTCGACCCGCGACCGCGGTCCGCTACCGGAGTGAGCGACGCCGACCCGAACCGCACCTTCGCCGCCCACGTCGCGGCGGAGCTGTCCCGTGCGGGACACGTCGCCCTCTTCGCCGGCGGTTGCGTGCGGGACCGGCTGCTCGGTACGACGCCGAAGGATTTCGACGTCGCCACCGACGCGGCGCCCGCCACGGTGCGGCAGGTGTTCGGGCGGAAGCGCACGCTCGCGGTCGGCGAGAGCTTCGGGGTCATCGTCGTGCTGCCGGATCGCAAACGCTTTCCGGAGGCCCAGCAGGTCGAGGTCGCCACCTTTCGCGAGGAGAGCGGCTACGCCGACGGCCGCCGTCCGGACGCGGTGCGGTTCAGCACGCCCGAGGCGGACGCGCAGCGCCGCGACTTCACGATCAACGGGTTGTTCGAAGACCCGGCGACGGGGGAGGTGATCGACTACGTCGGCGGCCGGGCCGACCTGGAAGCCGGCGTGCTGCGGGCGATCGGCGACCCGGCGGAGCGGATGGCGGAGGACAAACTGCGCCTGCTGCGGGCGGTGCGATTCGCGGCGACGCTGGGGTTCGCCCTCGATCCGGCGACGGCCGACGCGGTGCGGGGCCAGGCGTCGACCCTGTCGTCCGTCAGCGGGGAGCGGATCGGAGCGGAAATGCGGCGGGTCCTCTCCGACCCGAGTCGGGCGCACGGCGTGCGGCTACTTGGGCAGGTCGGCCTGCTCCCGTCGGTCGCTCCGGCCGTTGCGGCGCTGACGGAGGATCGTCGAACCCAGACGGAGCGGGTCCTGACCGAACTGGGACCGGGGCTCGGTCCCCTTCCCGCTGGCCCTCGCGGCGTTTTACCGACACGTCGGCGACGCCGCGGAAGCGGTGAAGGGATGGCGGTTGTCGAACGCGGAGGCCCGGCGGGTCGGCGATCTGCTGGCGGACGCCGACGCCCCGCGAGCGTTCGTCTCGCTGCCGTTGCACCGCAAAAAGCGATTGCTGGCCCGCGATCATGCCGCCGATCTGATCGCCCTGACCGCCGCGGTGCGGCGGGCCGACGGAGAACCGACCGCCGACGCGGACGCCGCCGCGGCGTTCCTGCGGGACATGCCGCCGGAGGAACTCGCCCCCGTCCCGCTGCTGACCGGGGCGGACCTGATCGCCGCCGGGCTGAAGCCGGGGCCGGAGTTCAAGCAGATGTTGGATCGAAGCTACGACGCCCAACTCGACGGGGCGGTGCGTACGACGGAGGACGCACTGAAGTTCCTCCGGTAGTCTCCGCGCATGTCCTCGACAATCCGCATCGCCCTGATCGGGGCCGGCCAGGTCTCCGGCTTCCATCACAAACCGGCGATCGATCTCGATCCCCGCTGCGCGCTCGCCGCGGTCTGCGATCCCGACGCCGCCCTGCTGGACAAGCGGCGGAGCGAGTGGGGCGACGCGCAGCTACGTCACGGACTACCAAGCCGTCTGCGACGACTCGGATGTGGACGCGGCGATCGTGGCGACGCCGAACTTCACCCACCGGGAGATCACGGAGGCGCTGTGCTGCAGCGGGCAAGCACGTGATGTGCGAAAAGCCGCTCGCCGTCACCGCGGATGACGCCATCGCGATGGCCGCCGCCGCGGACGCCGCCGGCGTGGTGCACATGACGGCCTTCACCTACCGCTTCGCCCCGAGTTTGCGGTACGTCAAGCACCTGACCGAGACGGGGGCGTTGGGCACGCCGTACCACTTCCGCAGCCAGCGTTGGCTGGACTGGGGCGAACGCAGTTGGGGCTGGCGTCAGTACAAGAAAACAGCCGGCGCCGGCGATCTGTACGACATGACGATCCACCGCTTGGACCTCGGCGAAGATCTGATGGGGCCGCTGTCCTCGGTCTGCGGGGCGGTGGCGCGGTTCAAGGAGCGAACCGTCGGCCCCGACGGTTCCGCGGTCCCGCCCAGCGACGTCGATGATTGGAGCTCCCTCATCGGCCGCTTCGCCGACGGCGGCACCGGCGTCTGGGAGGGCAGCGTGTTGATGAAGGGCCACCACAACGAGGGCGTCGGCTTCGAATGGGCCGAGGTGAACGGCTCGTCTGGATCGGCCGTGTACCAACTGACGGACCCGTCCGTCGTGCGCGTGGGGACCGGGGGCGACGACCTGGAGACGCTCCCGGTGCCCGAGGAGTTTCTGAAGCACCCCGACAGCCCCCGCGATCCCCGCGCCGGCAAACCGAGCACCGTCTTTCGCTACGATCTCGTGACGGAGTTCGCCAGCGCCATCGAGCAGGGCCGGCCGGCGCTGCCCGACTTCCACCACGGGGTGCGGGCCCAGCAGATCGCCGACGCCGTCCTCGCCAGCAGCGACGGGGCCGGCTGGGTGAAGGTGTGAGCCACGGCCTCGACAAGCGGCGGCGACTCCGCGGACGCTACTTTTGCAAACCGACGCGAAACAGCCACGCATCGTCGAAGTCCGCATCGCCGATGCCGCTTGAGATATTCCACGTTTCGGTTGAACACCCAGCCGGTCTCGGCGAGCCAGCCGACCCCGCCCGGTCGTTTCACCTCTAAACCGGCGAGCAGGCGGAGGTCGGACACCGTCGCCACGTCGTCCAACTGTTGGCCGCCGCCGAGGTTCCGCTCGACGGCCCAACTCCCCCGCCTAGTTCTCCGGCGACGTAGCCGAACCCGCCGCCGTTCGCGTCGGCGCCCCAAAACTGCTGCACGACCCGCGGTCGGGGCAGGATGAGTTCCAGCGTGGTGCGATCGGTCGGCCGGTGGATCACCCCGAGGGCCGGGAGGAGCGACACGTCCTCCCGGTCGAGGTACACCGCCCCGACGGTGAATTGCGTGCGTTCAGAATATTTGTAGATCCCGAACAGACGGGCGGGCATTCGGAAGGCGTCGCCGGAGGTGTTGTCCAGGTCGGAGAAGATTCCCGGCGACACGCCCGCCTGCACCGTCCATCGTTCCGAGAGCGGCATGATCGCGGTCAGCCCGGCGCTGAATCCCCAGAGTTGACCCGGCAGATCAGGGCCGGGGGAACCGGCGCCGGGGGCGAGAACGCCTCGGTGGTCGGGCCGTCAGTGGTGAGCAGCGAGAGCGCCGGCGTGATCGTCACGAAGGGCGGGACGCCGCGGAGCCCGTGGGTGCTCTGCACCGCCAGTTCCGTGCTGGAGAAATCGCCGCCCGCCACCTCGGTCACCTGCCCTGAGGCCGACCGCGGCGTGAGCATCTTCAGCCACGCCGGTTCCGCGGAGTCTGTGCAATCGGCCGGAGCGGGCGGCCGCACCCGGGCGTTCAACGCCGCGGCGAGCGGGCTGGCGGCGTGCAATTGTTCGGTGGTCAGATCGGCTCCGTCGCACGACTCGCCCGCGGAGGTGAGGGCGGCGGCAAAGAGCGCGGCGGCGAGGGGGGCGTGCGGCATCGGGTGGACGTAGACCGGCTCCGCTCCCCCGGTCAAGCCGAGAACCGGGCGGTCGGGGCGGCGGGCCGTTGCCGCGGGGCGGATCGGCGGCTACCCTGCCCGACCCGCGTCCGTGCGTGGACCCCCGCATTCCCCGCGGCCCCGCGTCGCACCTCTTAGTCGTCCCCCGCAAGAGTCGAACCCCCGTTATGCCCAAGCCCGAGCGGCAAAAAGAGCTGGCCCGCCGTCGGCGTCGCAAGATCAAGCTCAAAAAGCTTCGCGTCAAATACACCGCCGCCGGCACCGCGGAGGAGAAGGACGCCGTCTTCGCCAAAGCCCGCCGCATCAGCCCGTTCGTCCCGCGTGAGACGTTCGACGAACCGTTCGTGCGTGTGAGCGCCTAGTCTCCCGATTGCGGTCGATCGAGACCGCAACAGTCAGTCTGAAAACGAATCGACCCGGCTGCTCGCGAGCAGCCGGGTCGATTTTTTATCGCCGTGGCATCCGGGGGCCAGCGCCCCCCGGACGGCGTCCTATCAGCTTTTCGTCTCGAACTCCGCGTCGATCACGTCCTCGTCGGCGGCGGCGGCCGGGTCGGTCGCGGGTTCGGGGGCCTCGGTCGTCGGGGGCGCTGTTCAACTGCGAGGCGAACGCCTGCATCGCGGTATTCAGGTCGCTGACGGCGGACTCGATCGCCGCGGCGTCCTCGCCCTCGGCGGCGGCTTTCACCTTATCAATCGGGGCCTGCAACGCGGTTTTGGTCGCGTCGTCCAGTGATTCGCCCTGCTCCGAAAGCATCTTCTCGGCCTGGAACGCGACGGTGTTCGCCTGATTCTTCACCTCGGCGAGCTTGCGGCGGGTCTTGTCGGCGTCGGCGTTGGCCTCGGCTTCCTTCAGCTTCGCCTTGATCTCGTCCTCGGACAGGCCGCCGGACTGCTCGATCTTGACGTTCTGCTCCTTGCCGCTCGCCTTGTCCTTGGCGGACACGCTGAGGATGCCGTTCACATCGAGGTCGAAGGTGACCTCCACCTGCGGCATCCCGCGGGGCGCCGGCGGGATGCCGTCGAGGGTGAACTGATCGAGCAGCCGGTTGTCCTCCGCCATCGGCCGTTCGCCTTGGAAGACCCGCACGGTCACGGCCGGCTGATTGTCGGCGGCGGTGGAAAATGTCTCCTTTTTGGTCGCCGGGATGGTGGTGTTCCGCTCCACGAGCACCGTCATCACGCCGCCCTCCGTTTCGATCCCCAGCGACAGCGGGGTCACGTCCAGCAGCGTGACGCTCTCCACGTCGCCGGTGAGGATGCCGCCCTGCGTGGCGGCGCCCAACGCGACCACCTCGTCCGGGTTGACGCCCTTGTTCGGCTCCTTGCCGAACAGGTCTTTGACCAGCGCCGCGACGGCCGGGACGCGGGTCGAACCGCCGACGAGAACCACTTCGTCGATGTCGTCCTTGGACAGCCCGGCGTCCTTCAGCGCGTTCTGCACGGGCGTCTTGAGCCGGTCCAGCATCGGATCGATCAGGCGCTCGAAGTCCGCGCGGGAGATCGTCTGTTGGAGGTGCTTGGCGCCGCTGGCGTCCGCCGTGATGAACGGCAGGTTGATGTCGGTCGAGGAGGCGCTGGACAGCTCCTTCTTGGCCTTCTCCGCCGCTTCACGGAGGCGTTGGAGGGCCATCGCATCCTTGCGAAGGTCGATCCCTTCGTTCTTCTGGAACGTCGCCGGCGATGTGGCCGATCAGCAGTTCGTCGAAGTCGTCGCCGCCGAGGTGCGTGTCGCCGTTGGTGGCGAGCACTTCGACCACGTCGTCGCCGACCTCCAGCACCGACACGTCGAACGTGCCGCCGCCCAGGTCGAACACCACGATTTTCTCGTCCGCTTTCTTGTCGAGGCCGTAGGCCAGGGCGGCGGCGGTGGGCTCGTTGATGATCCGGGCCACTTCCAGCCCGGCCAGTTGCCCGGCGTCCTTGGTGGCCTGCCGCTGGGCGTCGTTGAAGTACGCGGGGACGGTGATGACCGCCTTGTTCACCTTGTGGCCGAGATAGTTCTGGGCCGCTTCCTTCAGCTTTCGCAGAACCACGGCGGAGACCTCCGGCGGGGTCATCTCCTTCCCGCCGGCCTTGATCTTCACGTAGTCGTTCCCCTCCCCCACGACCTCGTAGGAGACGGTCTTCTCCTCGCTCTTCACCTCGTCGTGGCGGCGGCCCATGAACCGCTTGACGGAGTAGATGGTGGACTTGGGGTTCGTGACGGCCTGCCGTTTGGCGGGCTCGCCGACGTAGGTCTCGCCCTTGTCGGTGAAGGCGACGACGGAGGGGGTGGTGCGGGCGCCCTCCTGGTTCTCGATGACCTTGGCCTCGCCGCCCTCCATCACGGCGACGACGGAGTTCGTCGTGCCGAGGTCGATGCCGATAATCTTTTCGCCGGAAACGGCCATAGGAAACTTTCGCTTGATGATTTTGTGATGAGATACGCGGCCGGCCGGCGGGCCGATCGGTCGCCGGATCCTCCACAGCAACCGCGGCGCCAAACGCCCCGAAGCCCTTTGGACGAGTCCTGCGACGTGGCCGTGTGCCGGATTGGCAGGCCGCGACGTTGAGCGGCGCCCGCCGCGGCGGGACACTTGGGGGATGGACCCGCACGTCTCTTCCCCCCGCGACCTGGCCCGCTGTTTGAACGATTGGTCCGCCGGCGCGGACGACGCCGCGGTCGCCGCGTTGGTCGCCGCGAATCCCGGCCCGCTGCCGGACGAGGTGCTGGCGGGAATCGGACGGGAGTTGTTCGCGGCCCGGCGGAATCTGACGGCCCCGGTGCGGGTGGCGTATCTCGGGCCGGAACACAGTTTTTCCCATCAGGCCGCCGTGCGGCGGTTCGGGGAGACGGCGGACCTCTGCTCCGTCGCGGCGATCGGCGCCGTGTTCGACGCCGTCGCCCGCGGGGATGCGGCGTTTGGGCTGGTGCCGGTTGAGAACAGCACCGACGGCCGCGTGGTCGACACCCTCGCCGCCTTCGCACGCGCCGCCGACCCGGCCGCAGCGCCGCCCGGCCGCCGCCCGCTGACCGTCTGCGGGGAGGTGCCGCTCCCGATCCATCTCCACCTCATGAGCGCCGGCCCGCGGTCAGCGGTGCGGCGGGTCTATTCGAAGCCGCAGGCGCTCTCGCAGTGCCGCGGCTGGCTGGCGGCCCACCTGCCGGACGCGGAGGCGCTGCCCGAATCCAGCACCGCCGCCGCCGCCGCCCGTGCGAAAAGCGAGCCGGGCGCGGCCGCCGTCGGCGGGGACCGATTGGCGATCGAACACGGGCTGACGGTGCTCGCCTCCGACATCGAGGACGACCCCCGCAACGTGACCCGCTTCGCCGTCCTCGGAACCGAGCCGACGGCGTCCACCGGGGACGACCGCACCGCCCTGCTGCTCCGCATCCCACATGAACCCGGCTCGCTGGCGGACGCCCTAGCCGTCTTCGCCCGGCACGAAGTGAACCTGTCGCTGATCGAATCCTTCCCCCTGCCCGGCGGCGATCCCGTGTCGAGGAAGCCGGGCTACCAGTTCTTCCTGGACTGCGACGGCCACGCCGACGACCCGGCGATCGCCGCCTGCCTGCGTTCGCTCGGGCGGGTGGCGAAGTCGGTCACGGTGTTGGGCAGCTACCCGCGGGAGCGGGGATGAAGACGGGTTCCCGCGGCCCCAGCCGGACGCACGCGTACGACTTGGGAACGGCGGGGCCTTTCAGTTCACAGCGTGATCGCCATACTCCCCGCCCGCCGTTTTCGTGATCTGTTGAGGAGCCCCCCATGCGTCGCCCTTTCGTCGCCGGCAACTGGAAGATGAACACGCTCGCCGCGTCCGGCTGTGCGCTGGCCCGGCAGATCGCGGAGGCCGTGCCGACCGCCCGGGACGCCGTGGACGTGCTCGTCGCCCCGCCCCTGCCCTACCTGGACTGCGTGGACGACGAACTGGCGAAGTCCGCCGTGATGCTCGGCGCCCAGAACTGCTACCACGAAGCGGAGGGCGCCTTCACCGGCGAGGTGAGCCCGCAGATGCTGGTCGATCTGGACGTGGACTACGTCATCCTCGGCCACTCGGAGCGGCGCCACGTGCTGGGCGAGACGGACGCGGTCGTGAACCAGAAGGTCGCCGCCGCGCTCGCCGCGGGGCTGGGCGTGATCCTCTGCGTCGGCGAAACGCTGGAGCAGCGTGAGGCCGGGGACACGCAGAAGGTGCTGGCCGAACAACTCAACGGCGGGCTCGCGGGGCTGACCGCGGAGCAATTCTCCGCCGGCCCGGGCGGCAACGCGGATCTCGTGCTGGCGTACGAGCCGGTCTGGGCGATCGGCACGGGCAAGACGGCGACGCCGGAGATGGCCCAGGAGGCGCACGCCTTTCTGCGCTCGAAGCTGGCCGCCGGGTGGGGCGACGACCTAGCCGAAGCGACCCGCATTCAATACGGTGGGAGCGTCAAGCCGGCGAACGCCGCCGACCTGCTGGCCTGCCCCGACATCGACGGGGCGTTGGTCGGCGGGGCGAGCCTGACCGCGGAGAACTTTCTCCCGATCGTCGAAGCCGCCTTCGCCCAGGTTTGATCCGGGCGGGCGGCGTCCGCGTTTCACCACGACCCTGTTCGACTGACTGAAAGCCCTCGGGGCCATGGATATCCCCTACGCCGCCCTGATGATGTTCGCCCTCGCCGGGCTGAGCATCGTGCTGATCCTCATCATCCTGCTCCAACGTGGGCGCGGCGGCGGGCTCGCCGGTGCCTTCGGCGGGGCCGGCGGTCAGAGCGCGCTCGGCACCCGGGCCGGCGACGTGTTCACCAAGATCACGATCGGCCTGGCGATCGGCTGGATCGTCCTGTCCTGTATCAACATCTACGTCCTGAAGGCGGCGACCGAACGGTTCGAAGAGGTTCGCGGCGCCGGCGCCGCGACCGTCCCCGCGGTCACCCCGGCGCCTGCCGACTCTGTGGTAGATCCGGGTTCTGAGGCGCCGAAAGCGGCACCGAACGCTGGGTCCACCTCGACGCTCACGTTGCAGCCGGGGGATCAGGAAGCCGCCGCCGATGCGAATCCGGCGGACGGCTTCGAGGCGGAAGCTGGCGATTCGGTGAGGATGCCTGCTGCCGGCGAATCAACGGGTGATGACGCCGCGGTTGAGGCTCCGGCCGAAGCCGAACCGGTTGCGGAGGCCGCCTCCGACGACGCCCCCGCCCCGCCCGCCGCGGTCGAGTAGCCCGGTGCCGCGGAGCATGACGGGGTTCGGCGCCGGCGCCGCGTCCGCCGACGGGACGGCCGCCGCCGCAGAGGTGCGGAGCGTCAACAACCGCTTTCTCAAGCTCCAAACCCGGCTGCCGGATGGTTTCGCGGCGGTCGAGTCGCGGATCGAAGCGGCCGTGCGCGGCCGTCTGAATCGCGGAGCCGTGACGGTGAGCGTGCGGGTGGAGACGCCCGGCCGGGCCGGTCGGCGAGCGCTCGCCGCCGACGTGCTGGACGGTTACCGGGCGGACGCGGAGGCCTACGCGCTGGCCTCGGGACTCGCCGCCCCGTCGAACCTGTCCGCCTATCTCCGGCTGCCCGGCGTGGTGCGGGAGGAGGCCGCCGCCCCCGGCGATCCGGCGGCGGACGCCGATCTGCTGCTGCGGGCCATCGCCGAAGCGTTGGACGCGCTGGACGCCTTTCGCACCCGTGAAGGGGCGGCGATGGCGGAGGAACTGCGGTCGCAACTGGCGACCCTCCGCACGCACCTCACGGCCGTGGAGGAGCGCGCGCCGGCGCTGGCGGAGGAGTTCCGAACCAAGCTGCACGCGCGGGTGAGCGTTGTGCTCACAGATGTCGGGGCGACGGTGAGCCCCGCGGATCTCACCCGCGAAGTCATTGTCTACGCGGACAAAGCCGACGTGACGGAGGAGATCGTTCGGCTGCGGACGCACCTGGACGCCTTCGACGCCGCGTTGTCCGACGACGACGCCCCCGGTCGCACGCTGGACTTCCTGGTCCAGGAGATCAACCGCGAGATCAACACCGTCGGCTCGAAGGCGAACGACGCGGATTTGGCCGGCGCGGTGGTCGGGATGAAGGGAGCGGTCGAAAAGTTGCGGGAAATCTTGCAGAATCTGGAGTGAGGCGGCGCCGTCGGCCGCCTCGCTCCTCCCCCCGTCTCGTCGCTCTCCGGTCCCCCGTCCGCCGTGCCTGATTCCGCCGCCGATCCCGCGGCGCACGCCGCCCGGCTCCTGATTCTTTCCGGCCCCAGCGGGAGCGGGAAGAGCACCGTGGTGCGGGCGTTGGCGGGGGAGTGCCCGGAGCCGGTGCGCTCCTGCGTGTCCGCCACGACCCGCCCGCCGCGGACCGGGGAGGTCGACGGGCGGGACTACCACTTTCTGAAGGACGCGGAGTTCCACCGCCGACGCGACGCCGGCGAGTTCCTCGAAACTGCCGAGGTGCACGGCCGCGGGTACTGGTACGGCACGCTGTGGTCGGAAATCGACGCCGCTTCGAACGACGGGGCGTGGGCGTTGTTGGAAATCGACGTCGCCGGCGCCCGCACGGTGTTGACCCGCTACCCCGCAGCCGTCACCGTCTTCCTCAGCACGTCCACGGAGGCGGAATTCGAGCGGCGCCTGCGGTCTCGCGGCACGGAGGGCGAGGAGGAGATCCGCCGCCGCATCGAAACCGCCCGGGCGGAACTCGCCGAGGCGGACGGCTACCGCTATCGCGTGTACAATGACGATCTGCCCGCCGCGGTGACGCGGCTGTGCGAGATTCTCGACTCCCACTCTTAGACCCCGCCGACAGGCCCCCTCCCCGCGATGCTCGAAGCGTTCAAACAGGAAGCGATCGTGGACAAGGTCGGCGGGCGGTTCAAACTGTCCACGCTGATCCAAAAGCGGATGGTGGCCCTCAACCGCGGCGCCCGCCCGCTGGTCGAGATGCAGACGAAGGACACGATGGCGATCGTGGTTCAGGAGATCATGACCGACAAAATCTATCTGGACGCCTCCCAGAAGGTGCAGGTCCGGGAACCGGCCGCCGGCGACGGCGGACCGGGCGCTGCGGACCTCGGTCCGTCGCTGGACGACCTGTGAGCCGGCCCGGTCGGGAGCGCCGCAATGTCTGCTGACGCCGCCGCCGATGCGCTCCGGGATCGCGAGGTCCTGCTGGGCGTGTGCGGCGGCGTCGCGGCGTACAAGTCGGCGGATCTTTGCAGCAAGTTGGTGCAAGCCGGCGCCGGCGTCACCGTGGTTGCCACCCGCGGGGCCGGCAGTTTCATCGGCGCCACCACGTTCGAGGCGCTGACGGGCCGGCCGGTCCAGACGGAGATGTACCTCCCCAGGGAGCACCCCCGCGGCGAGCACATCGGGCTGGCGGAGCGGGCCGATCTGTTCATCGTCGCCCCCGCGACGGCTCATTTTCTCGCCAGGGCGGCGCTGGGTCTCGCGGACGATCTGCTCAGCACGCTCGTGCTGACCTGCGAATGCCTCACGCTGTTCGCCCCCGCCATGAACACGGCGATGTGGGAGAAACCGGCGGTCCAGCGGAACGTCGAAACGCTGCGGTCTGACGGTCATGGTCTCGTCGGCCCGGGCGAGGGCTGGCTGAGTTGCGGCCGGATCGGCGCCGGCCGAATGGCGGAGCCGGCGGCGATCTTCGCCGCCGCCGCGGGTTTGCTGCGGACGCGGGCGGGCGAGCGATGAAGGTCGTCGTCACCGCCGGGCCGACGCGGGAGTATTTGGACGACGTGCGATATCTGTCCAATGCCAGCAGCGGGAAGATGGGGTACGCCGTCGCGTCGGCGCTGGTCGCGGCGGGGCATCAGTGCGTGCTGGTGTCCGGCCCCGTCGCGCTCGCCCCGCCGGCCGGGTGCGAATTTCTGGCGGTTGAGACGACGGCGGAGATGCGGGCGGCGTCCGAGGAGGCGTTCGCCCGGTGCGACGGCGTCATCGCCGCGGCGGCGGTGTGCGATTACCGTCCCGCGGTTCGCGTGGCCGGGAAGATCAAGAAGGACGGGGCGCCGGTGTCGGTCGAACTGATCCAAACGGACGACGTGCTCGCGGCCCTCGGCGGGCGGAAACATTTGGGCCGCACCGTGCCCCGATGGGTGATCGGCTTCGCATTGGAGGCTGCGAACCCACGGGAGAACGCCCTGCAAAAGCTGCGGGCGAAGCAGTGCGACCGGGTCGTGCTGAACGGTCCGGCGAGCATCGGCGGGGACCACACGGCTGCGGAACTGATCGGACCACGCGGCGAGGTGGTGACCCGTTGGGAGGGGACGAAGCCGTCGGTCGCGGAGAGTCTCGTCGGGTGGATCGACGCCTGGGTCGCGGCCGATCGGTCCCCATAACCGGCTCGGGGCGCCCGCAAGGTTTACCGGACCGGACGGGGCGGCGGGTTGTGGGGTGTGGTCGCGCCGGTTCGGGGCGAACGGTCCGCATACGATCATTCCGGGGGCTACGTTTCGGAACGCGGTTTCCCCGGTGTGAGTGGGAGGCGGCGTCGCCCGCCGATTCCCCACCGCCCCGCCGCACCCGTGATCGACGTCAAACGCCTCGGCCAAGACCTTGCCGCGCTGGCCCTGCTGGCGATCACGGCGTTCCTGGGGCTGGCCCTGTTCAGCTTCGATCCTGCGGATCTTGCCGGGGGGACGGTGTGGCCCGTGCACGACGAGCCGGCGAACCTGTGCGGTCCCGCCGGCGCTCGGGCGGCGTGGCACCTGCGGAATCTGCTGGGGTTGGGGGCGTGGTTGCTGTGGGTCCGGTTGGCCTGGGTGGATCTGCGACTGTTCGCCCGGGAGGCGACCGCGGAGCCGGTGTTGAAGCTGGTCGGGTGGGGGTTGACGCTGTTGGGGGTGTGCGCCGGGTTGGCGGCGCTGCTGCCGGGGGCGAACGTCGGCGTGCCGACCGGCGGGGGCGGGTTGTTGGGCGCGGGCTGCACGGCGGTGCTGAACGACAACTTTTCCGCCGCGGGAACGGGCGTGCTGCTCGCCGCGATCGTCGCGGCCGGGCTGCTGCTGGCCGGCGATCTCGGCGCGATGGGCGCCGTCGCGGCGACCGCCGGCGGGGCCGCTGCGGCGCCCTTCACCGCCGCCGGCCGGGCATTTGAACAAACCCGTGCCGGCGTGAGCCGTTGGCAGGCCGATCGCAGGGCCGCCGCCGAGGAACGGGCACGCGAACGGGAGACGGCGCGGGCGGAGAAAGCGGCTCGCAAGACCACGGCGGCCGTCGCGGCCTCCTCGGAGGTTCTCGATCAATCGGACGCTGCGAAACCGCAAGCGACGCTCTTGGATGTTGAAGAAAAACCGGACGCGAAAGGGCCCGGGAAAAAATCTTTCCGTGTGAACCTCCCCACCGGCCGGCCGCCGGCCGCGACCACGCGACCGCACACGCTGCCGCCGACGGAACTGCTCGAACCGCCGGAGCCCTTCCCCTTCGAGGAGCTGGCCGAGAAGGCCCAGATCGCTGCGGAAACGCTGGAGCAAACGTTCTCCGACTTCGGCCTGAACGTCACGGTCTCCGAAATCGACACCGGCCCGGTCGTCACGCAGTTCGAACTGGATCTCGAAAAGGGGCTGCGGGTGAACAAGGTCGCCGCGCTGGCGGACGATCTCGCCGTCGCCCTGCGGGTGCCGGCGGTGCGAATCGTCAATCCGATCCCCGGCAAGAACACCGTCGGCGTGGAGGTCCCCAACGACACCCGCGTGATGGTCCGCCTGCGTGAGATCGTGGAGACCGCCACCGGCGCCGACGAGATGGCGATCCCGATCTTCCTCGGCAAAGACGTGTCCGGCGGTCCGCTGGTGGTGGACCTCGCCAAGATGCCCCACCTGCTGATCGCCGGGCGGACGGGCACCGGGAAATCGGTTTGCCTGAACACGCTGATCCTCTCGATGCTGCTCAGCCGCACGCCGGAGGAGGTCAAGATGCTGATGATCGATCCGAAAATGGTCGAACTGTCGCCCTACAAAACCCTTCCCCACCTCATGCATCCGGTCATCACGGACATGAAGAAGGCGGAGGCGGTGCTCGCTTGGGCCGTCGACAAGATGGAGGAGCGCTACGACCTGCTGGCCCGTTGCGGCGTCCGCCACCTGACCGATTTCAACGCCCTCTCCCGCAAGGAGAAGCTGGATAAGCTGAACCTGTCGGAGTTGCACGAGGAGGCCGACGTCCTCACCCAGAACATGCCGTACATCGTGATCGTCGCCGACGAGATGGCGGACCTGATGATGACCAACGGCAAGGAGGTCGAGTCGCACATCATCCGCCTCGCCCAGAAGAGCCGGGCGGTGGGGATTCACCTCGTGCTCGCCACGCAGAAGCCGACGGTGGACGTGATCACCGGCCTGATCAAGTCGAACCTGCCGGCCCGGATCAGCTTCCAGGTGGCTTCGAAATCCGACAGCCGCGTGGTGCTGGACGAGTCCGGCGCCGAACGGTTGCTGGGCAATGGCGACATGCTGTACCTGACCCCCGGCACCAGTTCGCTGGTGCGTTCGCAGGGCGCCTTCGTCGGCGGGGCGGAGATCGACCGCGTGATCGACTACTTCGGCGACTGCGAACCGGAGTACGACGAGACCATCGAACAGGCCACCACCGCCGGCGGCCCCGGCGGCGGCGGCGAGGGCGGCGGCCTGCACGGCAGCGCCCGCGACGACATGTACGTCCAGGCCGTGGAGTGCGTGGTTCGCGAAGGCCGCGGCAGCACGAGCCTGCTGCAACGGGCGTTGGGCGTCGGCTACGGCCGGGCCGCCCGGATGATCGACCATATGGCCGAAGACGGCTTCCTGTCGGGTCATAACGGCTCTCAGGCTCGGGAGGTGCTGTTGGACGTGGAGGCGTTCGAGGAGCTGCGGGACGCGGGTTGAGCGGCGCGCAGCGGCGGACCCGACCGCGGACCGTTCGGTCCGCGGCCGGGCCGCCGGGTCGGGTTGTCGCCGTGGGTTCTGCAGCACGCGGGTTGTTCGCCGCCCCGCCCGGGTGTCGCCGGAGGAACCGGCGCCGGGCCCGGCGGGTGTGCGCCGGGGTTGGGGGTGAGAAAGGCGGATACGGGCTCTCGGCCTGTCGTTTGTGGGAGACGCGGCCGGGCCGCGGGGTCGTGCCCGCCCGCGGCGCCCGGGGCCGGACGAGCCTGATTCTTGCAAATCAGGCTCATTGGCTCTCCCGGAACGACCGCGTGACGGGGGCGGCGTCCGTGCCGCCGGGCGGGGGGCGGGTCGCGTCGGTCGGTCGCGACCCGACCGACGCGGGGGCGGGGGGAGCGGCGTCCGTCACCAACGTCGGCCGCTCCCCCGCCCCGCGAGGGGCCGATCCCCGCCCGCCTCGATGCGGGCGGCGGAACGGTCGGCCCCTCACCCTAGGCGGAACCGGGACCTGTGATGCCGGAACGCCTGGCGCTCCAAAGGCTTCGGGAAACGAACCGCGGCCGCCCGCCCTACTCCTCCGCCGGCGTCGCCCGGCATCGCACCGTGACGGGGCCCGCCTCCGCGAGTGTCCGCTCCCCCAGCCCCACCTTCGCCGTCAGCGTGCAGTCGCCGGGCAGGAACATCGACGGCCGCACCGCCGTCGCCAGAAACGCGACTTCGCCCGGCGCGAGTTCGTCCTTGTCGGGGGCGCGCCTCCGAAGGTGAACGAAATCTATCCAGTGGGCGGACTCGCCCGCGACCTCGTCCACTTCCGATGCGATTTCGAGCCACAACTGCGTCGGGTCCCCCGGGTCACCGACCGTTTCCGCCGCCAGTTCGGCAACCTGCACCCCCTCCGGCGCCCTCGTCTCCCGCACCGAATCGCCGCCGGGGGGGAGCAGCAGGACCCCGTCCGTGCCGTTGCGGATCTCCAGGACGACGCCGAGGGGTTCCCCCGCGGCGACTTCGGTGCGCTGCACGAACATCCGCACCACGAGCGTTCCCTTCTCGACGACATCTTCGTCGAGCCCCGGGACGCGCTCCGTCGCGGGGCCCGTCGGGCTGAGAAACGCGGCCGCAAAGAGGGCGGAGAGGATCAGATACGTTCTCATCGGCTGGCTTGAAAATCGTTGTTCAGGGGACGCGCGGAAATCGTGCACGTGTTCCGACCTACTCGGCCAAAGCCTTTCGCGACGGCTCGTCGCACCCGACGCAGCGGATCGTCACCGGGGCCGTCTTCGCGACCACGATTCCCTTGAGTTCCAGCTTGACCGAGAGCGCACAGTCGCCGGGCGCGAACGCGGAGTGCGGCACCTCCAGCGCCAGAAACGCCGTCTCACCCGGCGCGATCTCGTCCCTGTCCGGGACTCGCACGCGAGCCTGCTCAACGAAATTGAAGCCTAGAGGGGCCTGCTCATGAACTTCGGAGACGAATTCTAAAGTCAACTGCTTCGGACTATCCGGAATCGCCCTGATGACACTTGCTTCTTCACGCTTCAATCCTTTTGGCGCCCTCGGCTCCCGAGTGAGCGAGGGGCCGAGGGGAAGCCGCAACGCTCCGTCCGTGCCGTTGTGGATTTGCAGAACCACGCTCAGGTTCTCCCCGTCGGTAACAGTCGTCCCCTCAACGTACATGCGCAGCGCAACCGCCTCGGGAACCGTCTCCGGCGGGTTATGTGGCGACGCGGCACCCGGGGGGCCGGGGCCGGAGGCCGTGCAGAGCAGAACAAGGATCAGTGGCGTCGTCACCAGTCGTTCCCAGTCGTTCCTGAAAGAGGGGGTCGGGCCGGGTTCCGTCCGCTTCGCCGCCGGCAGGATTAGACGCCGCGGAGAGGCTCCCGCCTACTCCACGATCAACTGCGCCTCTTTACACCCGACGCATCGAATCACGATCGGCCCCGCCTCCGCGACCGTCGCGTCCTGCCGTTCCAGCTTGGCGGAGAGGGCGCAGTTGCCGGGAGCGAACAGGTAGCCGGGCAACTCCAGCGCCAGGAAAACGGTTTCCCCCGGTGCGATGGTCTTGTTTACACGCCGCCCTCGAACTCGCTGGTCGCTAGACGTTTCGGTGGAACCTTCATGGACGCTGGAGACGATGGTCAGCCACAGCAGACGCGGATCGACCGGGGGGGCGGGGGGATCGGGAAGCTCTTCCGCCCGGGCGATCCCGTCCGGCAGCGTCCGCTCCTTCGGTTCCCGGGACAACTCGACGAGCGGGGACAGCGGGAACGCCTCCTCCGTCCCGTTGTGAACCTCAACGACGGCCCCGAGGTTCTGCCCGTCGGAGAGTTTCGAATCGTCGACGTAGAGCCGAACCACCAGTTCGCTTGTTCGGGCGGCGCCTTCAGGATCATCCGCCGTCAATGTTTCGGGCGGGCTGAGGCTGGCGACTGCAAACAGGACGGAGTGGATCAGAGAGGTTCTCATCGGTTGGCCTGAAAGTCGCTGTTCCGAGGGCGCACAAAGGTCGTGCAGGTTCTCTAGCCTACTCGGCCGAAAGTTTCGGCTCGTCGCGCCCGACGCACCGGATCGTCACCGGGGCCGTCTCCGCGACCACGTCCCCCTTCAGATCGAGCTTGGCCGAGAGCGCACAGTCGCCGGGGGCGAACATCTCGGCTGGCAAGTCCAGCGCCAGGAACGCGGTTCCGCCCGGGGCGAGTTCATCCTGATCGGGAACCCGCAGCCGGACGAGTCGGAGACGCATCATGTCGCCGGACCCCTCATGAACTTCGGAGTTGATCACTAATTCCATCAGCCTCGGATCGTGCGGGGGTTCGGGACTCTCCGCCGCTTGCGCCCGCTTCGCCCCGCCCGCGTCTTTCGGCTCCCGAGAAAGCGAGGCGACGGGGGGGAGCAGCAGGACCCCGTCCGTGCCGTTGCGGATCTCCAGGACGACGCCGAGGGGTTCCCCCGCGGCGACTTCGGTGCGCTGCACGAACATCCGCACCACAAGCGTTCCCTTCTGAACGTCGTCGCCGGTCGGGACGTGTTCAATGGGTGAGGCGCGGCCGGCGAAGGCGCCGCCGGCGCCGAGCGCGGTGAGGCCGGCGATCAGATTGCGGCGGGACAGGCAGCCTGCGTATCGACCGGGATTGGTGCGGTCGACAAAGGGGCGTTCGGAAGACATGAGCGGCTCCGGGCAGGGCGGACGGCGGAGCGTCACGTTACCGCACCCGTAGTTCGGTCGCACGGGGGGACGGCCGGGACGGGATGAACCGGGCGGAGAGTCCCCCCGCGACCGCCGCCGCTTTTCGCCACGTCGGCACCCGGACGCGGCGGTCCAGCACGCCGGCGCCGGCCGCTTCCACGCGGCGGAACAGCGATCCGTAGATGCCGAACATCGCGTGCAACACGCGGCGGCCCTGCGGGCTGGCGAACTCGAACAGCGGTTCGGCGGCGGCGTATTCGGCCCGCACCTCGTCCGCTTCGCACCGCAGCAGACGTTCCAGGCGACGGCGGATCGGTTCGCCGTCGCGGGTTCGCTCCGCTTCATCGCCCAGCAGGTCCGCCGGCTGGATCCCGAACTGGGCGAGCCGCGCCGCCGGTAGATACACGCGGCCCTCACGAGCGTCCTCGGCGAGGTCCCGCAGCATGTTCGTACGCTGGAAAGCCCGCCCGCAGGCGAGCGCCGGTTCTCTCGCATCGTCGTCCAACTGCTCGCAGCCCCAGACATGCAGGCAGCACAGGCCGACGGCTCCGGCCACCTGGTAGCAGTAGTCGTCCCGCTGGGCGGCGGTGTCGAAGTACGCCCGCGGTTGGCCGACCTCCGGCGGCGGCCCGGCGAGGTCCGCCGCGACCCCGTCGACGACGTCCAGCGGCAGGCCCGCTGGAATGCTGCGTCGGCGGGCCACGTCGGCGAAGGCGATCAGGATCGCCGCGTGATCGGCCGCCTCAGCGCCCGGCTCCCCGTGCAGGGCGGCGGCGGCGGCGCGCTCCCGCCAATCCGCCACGGCCAATCGTCGCTGATCGAGCGGCACGGCCGCGTCGTCGCCCAGATCGTCCGTCACCCGCATGAAGGCGTACAACGCCCCCATGTCCCGCCGCTGATCGGCCGGCAGCGTGAGGAACGACCAGTAGAAGTTCTTCCCCGTCCGCCGGGCGAGCCGCGTGCAATGGGCGAAGGCGGCGTCAAGGGCCGCCGACGGGGGGGAGGCGGCGCTCATCGCTGGAGCATCCGCGTCACGCAGCGCGTCACGGATCGCGTCACGCCGCGGCCCACGGCGCCGGCCAGTAGCGCCGCGGCGTCCCGTTTGCCGACCGTCGGCCGCGTCTCCCACACGTCGTAATCAATCGCCCGCACCTTCCGGCAGATCGCCAGTCCCCCGCCCGCGAACAGGTCGACGGCCGCCCCGAACCGTCCGCCCAGCCGGTTCGCCAGCGGGCGCCCGTTCGCCAGCAGGTTCGCGGCTCGATCCACCTCAAATCGCATCAGCTCTCGAAACTCCGGCGTCGTGCGGCGGGCGGCGTAGTCGTTCGGCGAGTACCCGAAACGCACCAGATCCTCCGCCGGCAGGTAGCGGCGGCCGATGTCCGCGTCGCGGGCGACATCCTGCCAGAAGTTGATGAGCTGCAAGCCGGTGCACACGTCGTCGCTGAGCCGGACGTTCACCTTTTCATACCCCCCCAGCAGGCGGAGCACGATCCGCCCGACCGGGTCGGCGCTGCGGCGGCAGTAGTCGCGGAGATCGGCGTACGTCTCATAGGACGTGACCGTCTGGTCCTGCACGAAGGCGGAGATCAAATCCAGAAACGGTTCCGGCGTGAGGGAGAATCGCTGGGCCGTCGGCTTGAGAGCGACGAACACCGGGTGCCGCGGCGGCTCGCCGGCGAACATCGCGCGTGTCTCCTCCCGCCACCAAGCGAGCAGCGCCAGGGACGCGTCCGCTCCCGCGATCTCGTCGCCCAGATCGTCCGCCCACCGGCAGAAGGCGTAGACGGCGTGGAAATGCGGTCGCAATGCGGCCGGCAGCACGACGGAGGCGACCGGGAAGTTTTCGTAGCGCCCGGTCGCCAGCCGGCGGACGTGCTCCGCGGCTTGGCGTTCGCTGGCGGGCTTCGCGGGCGACTCGTTCCGGCGTCCATCCTTCCAGGTGGGCGGGAAGATCGGCGGCGGCGGCGGTCACGGGCACGACCTTCCGTTATAACCCGCGGTTGCGCGGTCGTCTTGCCGGCCCCGCCGCCCGGGCGAAGGATGCCCCTTCACCGCTCGCCCCTCCCCTCGCTGGCGCGTCGGGCTTCCCGCAGACTCCCCGCCGTGTCCGACCCTTCCCCCCCGCTCCCGGCGTCCCCCGCTGCCCCGGCTCCCGCGACTTCGATCGACGACCCGCCGGCGACTGACGCGTCCCCGGCTGACGCCGCGGAGCCGACTGCGGTTGCGGCATGGTCGATTCCCCGGGTCGCGATCGTCGGCCGTCCCAACGTGGGCAAGAGCAGCCTGTTCAACTGGCTGGCCGGGGAACGGCTCTCGATCGTCGACCCGACCGCCGGGGTGACCCGCGATCGACTCACGCACCTGATGCACGAGGGGGAGCGGTATTTCGAACTGATCGACACCGGCGGGATCGGGATCGTGGATTCCGACGCGCTGGAGGAGGAGATCGAAGGGCAGATCCGCGTGGGCTTGGAGATGGCCGACGTGTTGCTGTTCGTCGGCGACGCCCAAACCGGCGTCCTGCCGCTGGACCGGGAGGTGGCCGGCCGTTTGCACCCGCTGGGCAAGCCGGTGGTGATCGCCGCCAACAAGTGCGACAGCCCCAAGATGGAGGCGGACGCCGCGGAGTTCCTGGAACTGTTTGACGCCCCGCTGGTCGCCACGACTGTGAAGGGCAACCGCGGCCGGCCGGAGTTGCTGGCCGCGCTGTTGGACGCCCTCCCCCGCCGGCGGCGGGCGAGGCCAGCGGCGGCGCCGAACTGGCCGCCGATCCGGTGATGAAGCTGGCGGTCGTGGGCCGCCGGAACGTCGGCAAAAGCACGTTCCTGAATGCCCTGGCCGGCGAGGAACGGGTGATCGTCTCCGAGGTCGCCGGCACCACGCGGGACAGCATCGACCTGCGATTTGATGTGGACGGCCGCACGCTGGTCGCCATCGACACGCCCGGCGTCCGCCGCAAGAAGAGCCTCGCGAACGACGTGGAGTACTACGGCACGGTGCGGGCTCAGCAGAGCATCCGCCGGGCGGACGTGGTGCTGATGACCTTCGACGGGACCCGCACGATCTCCAAGGTGGACAAGCAACTCGTCGCGGACATCGTCGAGGCGCACAAGCCCTGCATCTTCGTGGTGAACAAGTGGGACCTGGCCCTTGAGCAGGGCATGACCAGCGAACGCTGGGCGGAATACCTGGAGACGACGTTCGCCAACATGCGGTTCGTGCCGGTGGCGTTCCTCACGTCGCAGGTGGGGCGAAACGTGCGGCCGGTGGTCGATCTGGCGCAAAGCCTGTTCAAGCAGGCCCGGGAGCGGGTCGGCACGGGCAAGCTGAACTCCGTGGTGCGGGCGGCGATGGAGAAGAACCCGCCGCCGATGAAGAAGAACCGGCGCCCGAAGGTGTTCTTCGCCACCCAGGTCGCCGTCACGCCGCCGACGATTGTGCTGAAGTGCAACGAGCCCGGGCTGCTGGGCGACGACTGGAAGCGTTACCTCCTCACCCAACTGCGGGATCACCTGCCGTACCCGGAGATCCCGATTCGCCTGTACTTCCGCCCCCGCGGCAAGGAGGAGGACGGGGCCGCAGGACCGCAGCGGTCGTACCGGCCGACCAATCCCCGTGCGAAAGCGGGCCATGCCCGAGTCGCCGGGGCGAAGCCGTCCGGTGCGAAAGGATCCGGCGCGAAAGGATCCGGAGCGACAGCCGGCGGGGCGAACACCGGTGAGGCCTACACCGGCGAGGCGAAAACGGGCGGTTACCGCGTGCCCGGTGCGGGATGAGGCCCGGTGTGGCGGAGGCCCGGTGTGGCGGAGGCCCGGTTCGTTGAGACCTGTGCGGGGCGTGCGGATCGCTCCGGCTCCGGTCGCGGCGGTGCGATCGCCGCGCAGCGGGGACCGATGGGACCGGGGATGAACTCCCCCCCCCGCCCCCGCCCGGCCGTGACCCTCGCCCTGTGCGGCGCCGCGTTACTGTCGGGAACCGCCGCGGTCGTGCTGTTGGCGCCCAATCCGCCGACCCCGGTGGCCGGCACGCTGCACGCCGCCGAGGCGCTGATTCGCGCCCGCGCGGCGGTCGGGTGGCGCGGTGGCTCGCCGAGCCGGGCGCCGTCGTGCGGCCGGGGACGCCGCTGGTCGAACTGGACGACACGGATCGGGCGGCGGAACTCGCGGCTGCGGAACAGGCCGTCGCCGTCGCGACGACGAACCTCCAAGCGGTTCGACGTTCCGCGGCGCTCGACTTGGCGTGGCGTCGATCCGAGGTGCGTCGCGACTTGCACGCCGTGCGGGCCGAGGCGGCGGAATTGCTCCGCGATCGATTCGACGTCTCCCTCCAAGCGGCTTCCGAGCGAACTGAACCGTCCCGCGGCGGGGTGCCGGCGCGAACCGTCAGCCTGCGGAGTCGCACCGCCGCCACGACCGCCGCCGCAACGACCGCCGCCGCAACGGCCGCCGCCACCGCAACGGCCGCCGCCGCCGCAACGGCCGCCGCCGCCGCGAACGCGGTGGATGTGCTGGACGCCCGAATCGCCCTGTGCGATTTGCGGGAGCAGGAACTCATCGACTTGCTGAACGCCCTGCCGCAGGCGGTGTCCGCCGCCTCCGGCGAGCCGGCCGCCGAAGCCTCGCTCGCCGCGGCGACCGCGGAACGGGTCGCCGCGGCCGCCGCCCCGGCGACCGTCACCGTCCCCTCCTCCGGGTACGGCCGCGTCGGTCGGCCGCTCGCCCTCTCCGGAGAGACCGCCGCCGCGGGCGATCCGTTGACCGCGGTGCGGGACGACGCCCGGCCGTTCGTGGTCGCCCGGGTGCCGACCGGCCGACTGTCGCGGTTCGTCAGCGGAGCCGCCGTGACCTTGGACTTTGGCGAGGGCGACCGCCGCGGCGGGTACACTGGGCGGGTCGTCTCCGTCTCGCCGGAGGCCGGCGACGGGCTGGCGACGGTGCGCGTCCTACCCACCGGCCCGCTCTGGCCGGACCTGCCGGAGCGGTCGGTGTGCGAGGTGCGGCCGGTCGACTGAAGACGGCGTTTCGTCGGTCCCTCCTCTGCATCAGTGCGGCATGGTGATCGGACGCGGCGGCGGGTTCTTACCGCTGGCTGTCGCGTCTCCGTCTCGTTCTACGGAAAGAAGCTCGTCGAGGGGGAACGGGCCGTGGTCCTCCCAGCCGGCGTCGCCGTCGGAGACGAGCCACAGGACGCCGCGCAACGATCGACGCCCGTCCGGGGCGCCCACCAAGACCCGGCCGTCGATCAGCGTCACCCGCACCGCGCGGCTCTCCGCCGGCGGCACGAGCCCCGGCTCGCACAGCGCGGGGAACCGCTCCCACGCCCACGCCCAGAGAGTCTCCCGGGCGCCCACGTCGCCGGCGAGATCGGCCCACGCCGCTTCCGCCATCCGCAGGTCGCGCAGCGTCGCGGACCGGCACCACGGCCGCAGGGTCTCGTCAATCCATGCCCGTCGGGCGGCGACGAGCGCGGCGAAGGAGTGCGGTTCTGCGGGCGCCGCGGGCGGGGGCGGTGCGGGGTTCACGGGAAACTCGCGGCGGCGCGTGAGGGACGGGCGGGGATGTTCTATGCTGCCCGACCGCCGAGGTCGCGGCGACCCGCGGGTCGTCTGCCGAGGCGTTCTTTCCCAACCTTCCACGCCGGCCCGCCGCGGCCGGGCGCTCCGACGCAGGCTCCCGCCCCCGATGCACGCCGCCCTCGCCCCCCGCCCCGCGACCGCCGGCTTCGCCGCCCTTTCGGGGGAGCATCCCTCGGATCACGGGGCCTTTGGGGAGGTGGATTTCGTGACGGAGATGAAGCTGCGCACCTGGGCGCGGCAGCATCACTGCAACGCCGGCGCCCGCTACCCTGACTGGCACCCCGTGATCCTTGACGAGATGGAGCGCGATCGACCGCGAACCGACGGCGTGAACCGCGGTCGATTCGTGCCGCGGTTCGGTCGGCGCCCGGCCGGCCCGATCACTCCGCCAGTTCGACGTCGCCCACCGCCCGGCCGACGACGCCGTCGGTCCCCTGCCCCGGGAAGAACGGGCCGACGCGGCGGTCGAGCGGGAACAGCAACACGGTGTTCTCGTCCGTCGCGAGCATTGCGGTCGGCTCAAACTGCTTGGTGTAGCGGGCGACCTTCGACAGCCGCACGTCGTTCAGCACGCCGGACACAGGGCGGGTTGGGTTGCCGTCGCTGCCCGGGTCGGCGCCGAGATACAGCGGCAGGGCGTTGACGGTGCGGGCGCCGCTGCCGGGCACGGCGGCCACGGGCATTCCGTCCAGGTACAGCCGGACCTCCGAGCCGTCCCAGACCCCGGCGAGCCGGTACGTCGTTCCGGCTTGCAGGGTCAGCGGGCTGACCGCGGTCACGTAACGCCCCGCCCCGGCCCCCGGGGCGGTGAGGTGCACGTCGAACTGCGGAACGCCGTTCGTCATGAACAACGCGTACTCGCTATTCTGCGTCTTGGCGACGATCCCGCGGGTGCCGTCCAGCGACGCGGCGTCCGGGGTGAGGGTGCATTCCAGCGTGAAGGGGCTGTTCGCGGGCAGCTTGAAGGCGTCGTGATCCACCCGCACCGCGGAGCGGCCGTCCAGCCGCACGCCGCGATCCTTCGCGGCGGTGAAGAACGTCTCCGACAGCCCGCCCAGCCGCACGTCCAGCGGGAGGGTGCGGGTCGGCAGGGCCACGCGGGCGTCGCCGTCGATCAGGTCCAGGTCCAGCGTGAACTGCGGCACGACGTCCGGCAGTCGATCGCCGCGGAGGGCGTAGGCGAAGGCGAACTCCGCGGTCGCGCCGGGTTCGATCGTGGCGTGACGGTGGTCCGGCGTGAACCGCCAGCCGTCCTCGGCGCCGGTGGGGGTCAGTTCGAGGTCGATCGCGCTTTCCGTCGGATTCGTGAAGGTGGCGACGTACTCCCCGCTGGTCGGCCCGTCGCCCAGGGTGACGGGGTCGGAACTCCGTTTGAGCGCCACGCGGCGGACCTTGTCCAGCATCGCCAGCCGTTCGGGCGTGTACTGCCGCGGGTCGGCGACGGCGCCCACCGGCAGCATCGCGACGGTCATGCCGGCGTGATTCTGCGGGGTCGCCTTCACATTCGGATCACGAACCGTCACCACGTGCATGTGATGCACGTAGCCCAGGGTCGGCATCGTGCCGGGCATCGCCCCGCCGGTGGTCGCGAGGGTGTGATAGGCGATGCCGTCCTTCACCCCGTCGTACCGCACGCGGTGGATGTGCCCCGCGAACACCGCCCGCACGTTGCCGGCGTCGGCGAGGGTCTTGTGGACGGCGTCCCAGTTGCCGTCGGCGTACCCGCCGCCGATCCAGCGGGGGTGGTGCAGGAAGACGAAGACGTGCTTGCTGTCCTTCAGTTGGCCCAACGCCTGCCGGACGAAGGCGAGTTGCTGGTCGCTCATCGTTTGGGCGGCCCCTTTGCTAAACGTCTTCTCCCCGGTGGTCGGGTCGCCTTCGTCCGAGTAGAGCACCAGGAAACCGCAGCCCTTGTGCTCGAAGCTGTACCACAGCGGGCCGAAGTGCTTCTCGTACTGCGGTTCGTGTTCGCCCTGCGGCTTCGGTCCGGGGCCGCGCCAGTAGACGTCGTGATTACCCGCGACGGGGAACCACGGCATGTTCAGTCGGCCATCACGCCGCGGAACTCCTCGCATCTGGACGCATCCACTGGGGCGTCTGGTTGTAGCCCTGAATGAGGTCCCCGACCGTCATCACGAGGTCCGGGTCGAGCAGATTGGTGTCCTTCACCGCCTGCTTGAGCACCTCGATCCCCTCCGGCGGCCCGCCGGTGCGGTCGCCGTAAACCACGAACTGAAACATCCCCTCCTCTTTGGGGGGGACGACCTGCTGCCCGTCGTTCGGACGGGTGGTGAAGATTTCGCCCGGCGGGTGGACGTGCACGCCGTCTTCGCCGGGCGGATGCCCGGAGGCCGCGGGGGCGACGGCGAGAACGGCGGCGGACAGCAGGGCGGGGGTGAGTCGGTGCATCTCCCCACGTTACCCAAGCCGGACGAACGCGTCCGGCTCGCCGGATGAAGATCCGACTAAGCGTTCGGCCGGGGCGGGTCCTGCCTTAGCGGCAGTGCGATCCGGCGGCCGGTCCGTTGGCTTTCGTAGATGGCGAGGATCAGTTCGACGCTTTTGCGGCCCTCGCGGCCGTCGACCAGCGGGGCGCCGCCGGTGTCGATGGCGTGCAGGAAGTCCCGCAGTTGGTCGCGGTGGCCGGCGTGGGAGATCGCTTTGGGGTCCGCGGCCCCGCCGCCGATGGTCGTCCGGGGCGGCGAACTTCGCGCGCGAATGTCCGCGTCGGCGTCGGTCTCCTCGGCGAACTTCCAGAGCAGCACGCTGTCCTGCTCCACGATCGCCGAACCGGTCGTGCCGTGCAGTTCGGTCTTCTTGAGCAGCCCCGGCCAGGCGGCGGTGGTGGCTTCCAACGTGCCGAGCGCCCCGTTCTTGAACCGCACGGCGGCGACGGCGGCGTCCTCGACCTCGATCCGTTCGTGGGCCAGCGTGGCGGTGACGGCGGAGACCTCCGCCACGTCGCCCATGAACCAGAGCAGCAGGTCGACGTTGTGGATCGCCTGATTCATGAAGGCGCCGCCGCCGTCGAGGTCGTAGGTGCCCCGCCAGCCGCCGGAGTCGTAGTACTCCTGGCGTCCGCCACCACTTGACGTAGGTGTCGCCGAGGGTCAGCCTGCCGAACCGCCCGGCGTCGACGGCGTGCTTTAGACGCGACGTTCGCGCGGCTGAAGCGGCTCTGCATGATCGTGCAGAGCTTCACCCCGGCGCGTCGCAGGCGTCGATGATCGCGTCGCAGCGGGCGAGCGTCACCTCCAGCGGCTTCTCGACGACGACGTGCTTGCCGGCCTCGCGCGGCGGCGACGGCGATGTCCCGCCGGGCGCCGCTGGGGGTGTTGATGCAGACGACGGTGATTCGCGGTCGTCCGCCAGCATCGCTTCGAGGGAGTCGAACGTCTCCCCGCCGTGCTCCGCGACGAACGTGGCGGCTTTCTCCGGCGTGCGATTGTAGCAGCCGACGAGTTCCGCGCCGTCGATCTCCGCGATCGCCGGGCGTGAAAGTCGGAGATCATCCCCGTGCCGACGATGCCGAAGCCGTGCATGTTCTTCTCCTGAAGGTGAAAGGCGAGCGGCGGGCGTCAGCCCTCCGTGCTTGATGGGTGGGAGCAACGCTTGAGAGCACGGAGGGCTGACGCCCCCGCCTCGCCTGTCTCTACGTGAGGGCCACGCGGCAGAACTTCTTCTTCCCCGCCCAGACGAGCAAGCCGTCGGCGACGGCGATCTGTTCGTCGTGGGTGAGGACGGGTGATTTGTCCTCGCCCAGCTTCATGCCGCCCTGCTGGATGAGGCGGCGGGCCTCGCTCTTGCTGTTCACCAGTTCGAGGCGCGGCAAGCAATTCCACCGCGACCATCAGCCCGTCGGCGGGCGCCGGCAGCGGGCGATCGGGAATCTCCGCGGGCAGGCCGCCGCCGCCGATTTCGCTCTGCCAGCGAGCCGCGGCGGCGTCGGCCTGCGGCGGGGCTGTGGTAGCCGCCGATGACGTGTCTTCGCGAGCGTCACCTTCGCCTCCTTGGGGTGCCCGGCGAGTAGCGCGTCGATCTCGTCCGCGGACTGGTCCGTCAGCAGGGTGAGGTAGTCCCGCAGGTTCTCGTCGGAGACCCGCATGAACTTCTTCATCTGCTCGTACGGGTCCTCCGCGATGCCGATGTAGTTGCCCAGCGATTTGCCCATCCGCTTGACGCCGTCGGTGCCGACGAGGATCGGGCTCATCACGCCGACCTGCCCCGGCTGGCCGGCGTTCGCTTGGTAGTCGCGGGCCAGCATGAAGGTGTAAAGCTGCTCGGTGCCGCCCAGTTCCACATCGGCCCGCACCTGCACGCTGTCCCACGCCTGCATCACGGGGTACAGGCATTCGTGCAGGAAGATCGGCTTCTCCGTCCGCGTACCGCTTGGCGAAGTCGTCGCGGGTCAGCAGTTGGGCGACGGTCACCTGCCCGCACAAGCCGAGCAGTTCGCCGAAGCCCATCGGATCAAACCAGTCACCGTTGCGGTAGACCTCCGCGCCGGGCAGGTCGATCACCTTGCCGCATTGGGTCGAGGTAGTCCGCCGCGTTGGCGTCGACCTCTTCTTTGGAAAGCTTTTTGCTGCGGGCTTCGTCCCGGCCGGAGGGATCGCCGACGCGGGCGGTGGCGTCGCCGATGATGAGGACGGCGGTGTGCCCCAACTCCTGAAACTGCCGCAGTTTGCGGAGCGGCACCGTGTGGCCGAGGTGCAGGTCGATTCCGGTCGGGTCGATGCCGTACTTGACCCGCAGCGGCGTGCCGGTCGTGCGGCTCTGCTCCAGCTTGGCCCGCAGATCAGTCCTCCGGCACGATCTTCTCGACGCCCCGGGTGAGCAGTTCAAGCTGCTCGTCGACGGGGGCGAACGACACGGGCGGGGGCGGTGCTGACGGGGGACGGGGACGCCTCGGCAGAGTCGCCGCGAACGCCGGTCAGTTCAAGCCGCCGCGGTCACGCCGCCGCGGTCACGCCGCCGCGGTCACGCCGTCCAGCAGCACCCAGGCGAGCATCAGCGCGTTGAATAGTCCGTGGGCGACGATCGCGGGCCACGACCCGCCCGGTGCGTTCGCAGCTCCACCCCAACACGCAGGCGAGCACGAACAGCGACGCCCAATCCTGCGGCGGATGAAGCAGGGCGAACAGCCCCGCCGCCGCGATCACCGCCGGCGCCGACCGCAGCCCGGCGGACCGCAGCGATCCGAGGAGCAGGCCGCGGAACAGCAGTTCCTCGCCGACGGGGGCGAAGTACACGGTGCTCAGAATCACCAACGCCCATGTCCTCCCCTCGCCGCCCAACAGTTGGAGGAGCATTTCGTTCGAGCCTTCGACAGTCCGGAACGAGGCGGTGGCCAAGAACGCCGCCGCCGTCGGGGGGAGAGCCAACAACAGGGTGACGAACCCGTCGCGGGCGTCACGCCGCCGCGGACGCCGCCGCGGACCGAAGCCCTCGGCGGCGACGAACCACACCCCCGCCGCCCCGGCCGCGATCAGACCTGCCCGAATCACCGACCGCACCAGCGGCGACATCACGTCGCCGGGCACGACTCCCGCCGCAAACGTCGCCGACAGCCACACCGCCACCCCCGCCGCCGTGCCCCAATGGGCGACCGGCGTCGGCGGCCCGGCCGGCAGCACGTTCTCCTCCCGTCGCCAGCGATACGCGACGACGCCCCACATGCCGACGCCGCAGGAGACGGCCCAGAGGACAAGCAGCGTGCCGGGCGGGGGAAGATTCACGCCGCCACTGTATCGTGCGGGCATGGCGACGATCCTCGACAAGATTCTGACCCGCACCCGAACCGATCTCGCGGTGCGGGAAGCGGCCGTGCCGCTGACAGTCTTGGAGGCGACCATCGGCGCGGCCCCGCCGGTTCGGGACTTCACCGGCGCCCTGCGCGGATCGCACCCCGCTGGCGTTGATCGCGGAGGTGAAGCGGGCCAGTCCGTCCGCCGGCCCGATTGCGGAGGGGGCGGACCCCGTCGGCGTGGCGAGAACCTACGAGGCGGCCGGCGCCCACTGCGTGAGCGTGCTGACGGACGGCCCGCTTCTTCGGCGGGTCGCTGGACGACCTGCGGGCGGTGCGGGCCGCGATCGCCCTGCCGGTGTTGCGGAAAGATTTCATCGTCTCCCGCTACCAACTCGCCGAGGCCCGAGCCGCGGGGGCGGACGCGGTGTTGCTGATCGCGGAGTGTCTGCCGGGCGACGAACTTGCCGTGCTGCACGTCGCCGCGGGGGCGTACGGCCTGCACACGCTGATCGAACTGTACGAGCCGGAGAACATGCCGCGCGTCGCCGCCCTCGCCGCGGCGGCCCCGGATCGAACCTGCGTCGGCGTGAACAACCGGGACCTGCGGACGCTTCACCGTTGACCTCGGTCACTCGCTGCGCCTCGTGGCGGACTGCCCGTCCGGGGCGACCTTTGTTTCGGAAAGCGGCATCCGGACGCGTGAGGAGGTCGACCGACTGGCCGCTGCCGGCGTCGGGGCGGTGTTGATCGGCGAGACGCTGATGCGGGCGCAGGACCCGGCGGCGAAGGTGCGCGAACTGATCGGCTCGCCGTAACCGCCCGCGAGTGTCGGCGACGACGCGGCGATCAAACCGACATGCTTTCTCTCCGGTCGCGGCTTACCCCAGAGCGCTCTCATGCCCGTCGAACACGTCCTCTGCGTTTCCACCGCCCGGTTCCACGAACTCGGGCGACTTCCAAGGGTTCCGAGCGGACACCGCGGCCCTCGCCGATCTGCTCGATCCGGCGAACACCCTCTACCTGCCCCGGCCGGAGGCGGAGGAGGACCCCTCGTTCAAGCAGCTCATCCCGTATTGCCTGCTCGTCGCGCGACGACGGCGGCGGGCGAGCGGGTGTTCGCCTACCGCCGCGGCGCCGGCGGGGGGAGACGCGGCTGGCGGCCAAGGTCTCCTGCGGGGTGGGCGGGCACATCTCGACCCTCGACCGAGATGCCGCGGGAGATACCTATGAGGCGGGGATGCGGCGGGAGTTGGAGGAGGAGGTGTCGATCCCCGGCGGCTACGCCGAACGGATCGTCGGGCTGATCAACGACGACGAGACGGAGGTCGGCCGGGTGCACCTGGGCGTCGTTCATCGGCTCGACCTCGATCCCGCCGGGCACCGACAATTCGCACGACCCGCACAGTTTGCCGCAAGTGACGCCGCGCGAAGCGTCGATGATCGACGTGGGGTTCCACGACCCCGCGGCCCTGCTGGCAGACCCGGCGGGGCTGGAATCGTGGACCCGGATCGCGCTCGACGCCCTGTTCCCGCCCCGCGTTTGACGCGGCGTCCGGCGGACGGGCGGGGCGAACCCGTCAAGGGGTTTTCCCGATCCGGCGCTCGTGCTACAACACCTCGCCCGGCAAGACGCCGGAGTTCCCCCGCCTGTGACGAAGGACCGTCCCTGATGCCGGCCTCGGATCTGACCCCCCCGCCGCAGTCCGAATCCCGCGGATCCCGTGGGTTGAGCCGCCGCGTGTTCGGCGCCGCCCTCGCGGGAGCGGCGAGCTTCGCCGCCTCCGGGCCGCTGCTCGCCCAGGAGGCCGCCGCCCCCGCGGAGGAGCCGGCCGCCGAGCCGCTCCCGCCCGGCGGGCTGACGGAAGACTCGCTGGGGGCGCTGCTGTCGGCGATCGGCCTGAAGCCGTCCAAGGAGAAGAGCCGCTTCGACTTCCAGTTCAAGACCACGCTCGAAGGGGAGCAGTGGGACTTCACCATGTCCGCGGTGCTGTCCCGCAACGGGCAGAGCCTGTGGGTGATGGCCTGGCTGGACGAACTGCCCAAAAGCGCCGCCGCGGTCCCGCGGAGCGCCCTGCTGAAGATGCTCGCCGCGAACGACCGGATGGGGAACGGCAAGTTCTTCGCCTACATCCCGGCGAATCGCCGGTTCGTGTTGCAGCGGGTCGTGGCGAACACCGACATGTCCAACGCCAAGGTCCGCGGGCTGCTGATCGATCTGGGCCGCAGCGTGCGGGCGGAGTACGGCGTGTGGAGCACCGAGGGCTGGATCCAGAAGGTGCCCGCCCCGGCCGGCACCGCCGCCGCGCCGCCCCGCATGCCGGCCCGGCGGGTCTCCGCGAACGATCCGAAGTACAACGGCACCAGCCGGAACTAGCCTGACGGGGGAGCCCGTGACCTGCGGTTGCGGTTTCCCGTCGATTCGAGCCCGGCCGACACGGCTCCCGACTGCGTCTCTCGCCGATGACCGCGACTGTCTCGCAGCGCGCGAGTACGTCGCCTTCCGGTGCGTCGCGTCGCTGCTCGCCGCCCTGCCCGCCCCCGCCGCCGCGGCTCTGTGCCGTGGGTTGGCGGCGGCGGTGTGCGCCCTGCCCCGCAAGTGGACCCGCGGCGACGTCGCCCGGCAGAACCTCGCCGTCGCCTTCCCGGAACTCTCTCCCCGGGCGGCCGACGAGCGGGTGCGGGCCATGTGGACGCACCTGTTCCGGCTGGTCTCCGAAATCGTCGTGTTCGACCGCAAGTTGCGGCGGGGCAACATCGCGGACGTACTGAGTTTCGGAACCGGGACGAGACCACGCGGGCGCTCAACAGCGGCCGGCCGCTGATCATGCTCGGCGGACATTATGGGAACTGGGAGGTCGCCGCGGCGTCGTTCGGGACGTTCGGCGTGCCGGTGTCGCTGGTCGCCCGGGACTTCGACAACCCGCTCGTGCATCGGTGGTTCGCCGATCGCCGACGGGCCAGCGGCGGCCGTCTGATCTCGAAAAAGGGCGGCGGAGAAGAGGTGACGGAGGTGCTCGAAGCGGGCGGCGTGGTCGGCCTGCTGGGCGATCAAGACGCCGGCTCCGCGGCCAGTTCGTGCCGTTCTTCGGCAAGGACGCCAGCACGTTCAAATCGATCGCCCTGCTGGCCAAGCAATTCGACGCGCTCGATCTGCGTCGGGTACGCCCGGCGCCTGCCGGACGACTTTCAACGCAATCGTTGGACGCGGTTCGAGATCGGTTCCGAAACGGTGCTCGACCCGCGAGACTTCGATAACGAGTCCGCCCTGCGGGACATCACCGTGGCGTACACGGAGGCGCTGGAACGACTCGTCCGCATGAGCCCGGAGCAGTATTTCTGGGTGCATCGCCGCTGGAAGAGCGTGCCGAAGCCCCGTGGCCGCAAGGCCCGCGAACGGGCCGCGGCGTTAGCCGCAGCGGAGACGGTCCCCCCGCGGGCCGCCGCCGCGTGAGCGGGGCGTTGCTCCGGCGTTCCCGCGGCCGCCCGCTGAAAGCGGCGCTCGTCTCGCTTAGCCCGTCTCGTTTAGGATGACGCGATGCCCCTCACCCGCCTCTGCGCCGTGGACGATGTGAAGCCGGGCGCCGCGGGAGAGTTCCCGATCGGCGACCGGCTCGTCGCGTTGTTCCGGCTGGCCGAGGTGCGGGACGGCCGCGAGTGGTTCGCGTTGGACGGCCTGTGCCCGCACGCCGGCGGACCGTTGGGGGCGGGGCGCTAACGGGGTGCGTCGTCACCTGTCCGTGGCACGGCTGGCAATTTGACGTGACCGACGGAACCCACACCCTGACGCCCCAGATCCGGCACGAGTCGTTCCCGACGGTCGTCGAAGAAGGCGCCGTCTGGGTCGAACTGCCGGAGGCGACGTGACGGCCGGAGCGGCTCCCTGACCGATTCCGTGACCGATGCACCGGACGACGAGACCGGTCCGGGGGAGTTTGCCGGCGAACGCGATCGGCTGGGACGTGACGGACGGGTCGGTCGATAGGAACTTTCGGCCGCTTTCGCCCAGATCCCTTCCGGAGAGACCCCATGCGTCGAGCCCGTCGCCCGTCGTCCCGCTCGACCGCCCGTCGTGGGGCGCTCCGTCGCGTCGCCGCCCCGCTGCTCGCCGCCGCGGCGCTGGGGATCGCCGCCCCCGCCGCGAAGGCGCAGTTCTTCGGCCTGCATCCGGACGGCGGGGGAGCGCCCGGCCACCGTGCCCGCTCCGGTTCGCTGGTGAGTTGGTTGCAGCTTCGCCCGGACCCCGGCGTCGTGCCGCACGCGGGCGTCGTGACGGCCGGGCACGTCGCCCCGCCGGTTCATTTCGTGCAGTCGGCGCCGCACGTCGTACCGGCCGGCGGGCTGGCGCCGGACCACACCGGCGTGACGCCCGTCCCCCTGTCTCCGCCCGGCGGGCGGCAGAAGGAAAGCGGCGGATTGCTGTGGCCGCCGTACCCCCGTTCGACCGCCCCGAAGGCGTCCGTCAAAACGCAGTTCCACCACGCCCACTACTGGCCCCTGCCCTACAGTTGCGCGGACCGGGCGTACGTGCGGGCGCTGACCGCCCGGCAGATCGCCGCCGGCCGGGCTGAGCACGCGGCGCTGCACGGGTTCCACTTCGACCCGGAAACCCATGGCCTGACCGCCGCCGGTCGGGATCACCTGCGAACCGAGGTGCTGGCCGCGGCGTCCGCCGGCCGCGTCGCCCCGATCGTGGTCTCCGGCGGCGAGACGCCGGACGTGGGCGCCGCCCGCCTCGCCACGGTGCGGAGCACGGTGATCGCGATGGGCGCCCCGCAGATGGTGTCGTCGATCTCGCTGGGCCTGCACTCCGCCTTCGGCCGCCCGGCCGAAGAGATCGACCGCCTCCGCCGCGACGAGTTGCAGTCCACGCCGCAGCCCCGCATCCCGGTGGCGACCGTCGGCGCCGGACCGGTCGGGCAGTGACACCGGCGGTCCCTCAAGTTTGTCGGTCCGGCCGGTCGATCCGGTTCGGACGGTTCGATCGCTTCCTTCGTCTCCCCCCGCCCCGGTTCCTCCGATGTCCGCCCGCGTGATGTCCGCCGCTGTGAGGATCCCCGACGTCACCCTGCGGCGGGGCGGCGTCGCCCGTCGGCTCAGCCGTGCCGCGGCGTTGGCCGGGGCCTGCGGGGCGGCGGGGCTGGCCGGGTGCGGGGCGACGGGGGCGAACCTCGCGGAGACCGACGGCGGGGCGAAATCGTGGTGGTCTCCGCCCGCGGCGCTGGTCCGGGCGACCTCGCTGACCCCGCCGGGGCTGGTCGCCGATCCGATCCCCTCGACCCGCGGCGACTTGAACGACGCCGCTGCTTTGGACCTCGCCTACGCCAACCTGCGGAGCGGCAGTCAGGCGACCGCGGGCAGCCGCGACGAGGCTGAGGCGGCGTACGCCCGGGTGTTGAAGGACGACCCGAAGCACGTGGAGGCGCTGATCGGCGTCGCCCACTCGAAGGAGATCGCCGCCGGCGACCGACCGGGCGAACTGGACGCCGCCGAGGACGCCTACCGCCGCGCCGCCGAGGCCGCCCCCGCTGACGCTCGCCCGCTGTTGGCCCTCGGGCGGTTCCAAGCCGTCCGAAAGCGGTGGGAGGACAGCGCCGCGACCTACGGCCGGGCGGTGTCGCTCGCCGCCGACACCACCCAGCGCCGCACTGCGGAATATGGACTGGCAGTGGCCATGTCCACGCTGGGGGACATCGAGGGGAGCCGCCCGCACTTTATCGCGTCCGTGGGCGAGGCGAGCGCGCACTTCAACATGGGCGAGTTGTACCGCCGCGACGGCGACCGTTCCGCAGCGATTCGCGAGTTCCGCCTCGCCGCCGCCCGGAACGACGGCCAGAACCCGCATTTGGCCCAGGTCGACGCGATGATCGCCGCGCTTGAAGCGACCGCCCCGACCCCGAACGCCTCCCCCACGGTCCAGCCGCCCGCAGCGGTCCCCGCCCGGCCGACCGACGGGCTGCGGCTCGCGGCGGCCCGGCCGACGGTGACCCGGCCGACGGCGGACCGGCCGACGGTGGATCCATTCGACGGGAACCCGTCGCCTTACGGGCGACGCCCGGCAGCGTTCGCGGCGTCCCCGTCGGCCACCGATCGCGTGCGGCCGGCCTCCAGCCTCACCTCGGCGCCGGCCGTCTCCCCCGCCGCTTACGTTCCGCCCGCCGCCTACGCCCCGGCCGCCACGACACGGCCGGCGCCCGCCGCTTGGTCGACGGCCCGCCCCGCGGCCCCCGTCGCTCCGCCCGCGGCGTACTCTCCGGCAACTTACGCCCCCGCCGCCGACCCGGACGTGCCTCCGCCCTGGCCGTTCCCCTCCGGCGGGTGATTGCCGTCCGTCGCAGCGCCCATGAGAGCAGCGCCTGTAGAAGCAGCGCCTGGAGGGGCAGCGCCCGCGGGTGACGGGGCGATAAGCTGGGGGCGATGAACGCGTCGCCCCGTCCCGCTCCGGCTCGCACCGCAGAGACCCGCACCGCAGAAACCCGTATCGCAGAGACCCGTACCGCAGAGGGCCGATCTGCAAAGAGTCGGCCGGTGACCGCCGATCCGGCTGCGCTCGCGGCGATCGCCCGGTTGCCGCTCGGTCGGCAGGGGTTGGCGGACGGCGTGTTGGCGGGGATGCACCGCGGCGGGCGGGGCGGATTCAGCGTGGAGTTCGCCGGGCGCCGACCGTTCCAGCCGGGCGACGACCCGCGGCGGATCGACTGGCGGAAACGTCGTCCCGCGGCGCCCGGACGACCCGACGACGACGGGTGGCTCGTCAAACAATTCGAGGCGGAAAGCGGGCTGGCGGTGCACCTTGTCGTGGACGCCTCCGCCGGCATGGCGTACCTCGGACCCGCCGCCGACGGGGAACCCGGGCGGCACCCGTCCAAGTGGCGGTTCGCGGCGACGGCGGCGGCGACGCTGGCGGAGGCGGTGTTGCGACGGCGGGACGGGGTTTCACTGTCTGTATTGGGCGGGGCGGCGCTGGGCGGGGCGGCGCTGCCGGTCTCCGCGGCGCCCGCCCACGCCGCGGCGGTCTGCGAGGCGCTGACGAACGCCGTCCCCGCCGGCGCTGCGGATCTGGCGGAAGCCCTCGCCGCGACCGCCGCCCGGTGGGGGCGGCGTGGCGTCGTCGTGCTCCTGTCCGACCTACTCACGGAGCCGGACCGGTTGTTCGCGGGGCTGACGGAACTGCGTCGGCGGGGGCACGAACCGGCGGTGTTGCGAACGCTCGCCCCGGCGGAAGTCTCCTTCCCTTTTGCCACGCCGCGACGGTTCCGGCCGCTGACGGGAGGGCCGACGGCCTCCGGCGGCGGGACGACCGGCCGGGACGGCTACCGAGCCGCGTTCGCCGCGCACGCCGCGGAACTCTCCGCCGCCTGCGGCCGGGCCGGCACGCCGTTCACCGCCGTCACCACCGACGAACCGCTGCCCGCGGCGCTGGTGCGGTTCCTGTCGCATCGGGCCGGCCGAGGGTGAGATGACGCGGTGACGGACGACGGCCGGGGTTCTGCGGTTTGGTTCGGGACGGGGGAGCCCCCTTGACCGGTTCGTGCGCGACGGTCTACCACCCGTTCGCCGCACCGCCCGGAGTCTCCCCCGCGGAGCCTTTGTGGGCGGGTCGGCTGGACTGACTCCCGCACCCCCGCACGGACGCGCCACGATGGCCGACGGGCTCCACACCCCTGCTTCCTCCTCGGCCGACGCCTCCGCCGGCCGCTCCTTCGCCGCGCCGTTCGATCCGGCCGACACGCCGCCGGGTCAGATGCCGCCGGGTCAGATGCCGAAGAAGAAGCCTTGGGGACTGCTGCTGGGCGGCACGTTCGCCCTCGCCGCCGCCGGCGTGGGGGCGGTGCAACTGATTGATTCGGAGCCGGCAAAGGCCGCACCGAACGCCGCGGTCGCTCCGGAACACGGCCGTCCCGTCGCGGACAGGTCCGACGTGCTCGCGAGCCTGAACGACGGCAAGAGCGTCTTCAAGATCACCCGGGCGCAGGTCGAAGCCGAGGCGTTCGCCCGCCACGGCGAGGACGTGCTGGAGTCCATGATCAACCGGGCGACCGTCAAACTGGCCTGTGACGGCCGCGGCGTGTCCGTCTCCGAGCACGAGGTGGAAGCGGAGATCACCGCCGCGGCCAAGAAGTATGAGATGCCCCGCGACCAGTGGCTCCTGGCCCTGGAGCAGGAGCGGGGCGTCACGCCCAGTCAGTACAAGATGGACGTGATCTGGCCGAAGCTGGCCCTCGAAAAGCTGGCCGGCACGCAGGTTGAAGTCACCCCGGAAGACGTGAGGCACGCCTTCATCCGCACCTACGGGCCGAAGGTGAAGGCGGAGATGATCATGCTGGATAACGTCCGCCGTGCCCAGGAAGTCTATCAGCAGGCGATGACCAACCCGGCGGAGTTCGGCCGGCTGGCCCGCGAACATAGCATCGACGAGGGCAGCAAGGCCCTCGACGGCGTCATCCCGCCGATCAGCATGTACGGCTCTCCGGAAACAGCCGAGTTGGAAAGCCAGGCGTTTCGCCTCAAGGACGGGGAGATCAGCGGGATCATTCAACTGCCGTTCCCCGGCATGAAGCGGTACGTCATCCTCAAACGGAAGGGGCTGACCGAAGCCGCCGCAACCCAGCTGGATGAAGTCCGCCCCTACATCGAGGCGGAACTTCAGGAGCAAAAGGTGCAGTCCAGCGTCGCGAAGGTGTTCACGGAGATCCGCGATCGTACGGTCATTCAGAACTACCTCACCGGCGAGAAGACGGACCCGCGGACCGCCGCCGCGTCGCGTCCGGCGACCCGCTGAACCCCGGCGACGGACGACGTGCTCCGGCACGTCGTTTGAGCCGAATGAATCGCACCGCCCCGGTCGCCTCACGCGGCCGGGGCGGTTTGCGTACGCCGTTTTCTGATGACCGGCCCAGCGAACGGCGCCCCGGCGGTGGGGTCCGACCGGCGGACCGTTACCATGCGGCTCCCCCCGCCGTCGCCAGAACCCAGCCGTCGCCCGCCGTGCGCAGCGAATCCGACACCGACGTTTCCTTCGAGGACGCCCCCTTCGACATCCCGGTCGCCGACCGGGTCCGCCGGCTCCCGCCGTACCTGTTCGGCAAGATCAACAAGCTGAAGTTGGAACGGCGCCGGGCCGGGGCGGACGTGATCGACCTCGGCATGGGCAACCCGACCGATCCGCCGGACGCCCAGATCTCCGAGAAGCTCAAGGAGGCGCTGCTCGATCCGAAGAACCACCGCTACAGCGTCTCCAACGGGATCGAGAACCTCCGCAGAGAGGTCGCCAAGCGGTACGACCGTAAGTACGGGGTGAAGCTCAATGCGGACAGCGAAGTGCTCGCCTGCCTCGGTTCCAAAGAAGGCTTCAGTCATTCCTGCTTAGCACTGATGGGCCCGAGCGACACCGCGATCGTCCCGGCGCCGACGTTCCCGATCCATTCCTACGCCGTCATGCTGGCCGGCGGGAACGTGATCCAGCTCGACGTCCGCGACCCGGCGGCGTACCTGGACCGCATCGCCTACACCTGCGAACACCTGTTCCCGAAGCCGAAGGTGGTGGTCGCGAACTTCCCCCACAACCCCACCGGCACCACCGTCGAGCAGGACTTCTTCGACGAGTTGGTGCGGTTGGCAAAGCGGTTCGGATTCCTGGTGCTGTCCGACTTCGCCTACGCGGACATCGGATTCGACGGCTACCAACCGCCCAGCTTTCTCGCCAGCGAGGGAGCGAAGGACGTGGGGGTGGAGTTCACCACGATGTCCAAGGGCTACAGCATGGCCGGCTGGCGGATCGGGTTCTGCGCCGGCAATCGCGCAGATGGTGCGGGCCCTCGCAACCATCAAGGGCTACTACGATTACGGGATCTTTCAAGCCGTGCAGATCGCCGCGATTATTGCCATGCGGCACGCCGACCCAGCCGTCGCCGCGGTGGTGGAGGAGTACGCCAAACGCCGGGACGCGCTCGTCGAAGGGCTGAACCGCATCGGCTGGAACGTGCCGAAGCCGAAAGCAGGGATGTTTGTCTGGGCGCCGATCCCGGAGCAGTACCGTGACACCGGAAGCATTGATTTTGCCCTCAAACTGCTGGCCGAGGGCGACGTGGCGGTCAGCCCCGGCCGCGGATTCGGCGAGGAGGGCGAAGGCTTCCTCCGGCTGGCGATCGTGGAGAACGAACAGCGCCTCCGGCAGGCCGTCCGCCAGATCGACCGGTGTCTGAAGGGGTGAGAGATCGGGACGTTCCCCGGGGTCCGACGCCCGCGTCCGGTTAGGCTGACGCTACGATTCCCTCCCCACCCCCCCGGAAGCTCCCGATGCTGCCCGTCCGCCTGCTGCCCGCCGCCCTCCTGTGTGCCCTGCCGCTGATCGGCTGCGGGAACGGTGACGAGGAAGCGGTGCCGAAGGACCCGGAGCAGGCCCAGATCGCTGAGGAGCAGGAGGACGTTGCCGAGGCCAAGGAGGACGCACGTGACGCTGCGGACGATCTCGAAGACGCGAACGAGGATGTCGCCGAGGCCCGCGAGAAGCTCAAAGAGAAGATTGCCGAGCGGGAGAGCGCCGAGGATGCCGTCGACGATTCCCTCCGTCAGGTCGCGAAGGAAAAGGCCGACCTCGAAGCCGAAAAGACCGACGACGAGCCGGACTTCGACACCGAACTGGTCATCCCCGGGGAAGAGGAACCGAACCCCAAGTGAGGCCGTCGCTGCAATGAGGCGGCTCGTCTTCGGCCCGGCGCCGCCCTACTGAAGCTCTTCGACCACCTTCGCGAGCGCCGTCACGTCGCGGCTGCCCATCACGTGCTTCACGCGGGCGGGCGGAACTTCGAGCCGCGTCATCAGGTCTTCGGCCCGCTCCCACATCTTCTCCGCCTTGCCCGGGGCGGCGAGATAGAGGTTCGTGACCAGTTCCGACAGCTTCGTCCGGTCGATCGCCGGTCGATTGTCGTAGTACCGTTTGATCGCCTTCTGTTGGTGCGGCGAGAAATCGCGATCGGCCATGAGTTCGTTCTGTCGGAAAGGGCGGCGCACAGCCTATCGACCGACCGCCGCCCGCACCTTGGTCTTTCTCCGCGGGGCGCCGGAAGTTCGGTTCACGGGTGATTCGCCGGCATGGTTTGTCGCTTGTAGAACGGCAACGCCGTAACGACCGCCGGTTCGGCGCGGCCGCGGACGTCGACCTCCAACTCCGTCCCGACCGCGGCGGCGTCCGGCGTGACGTAGGCCATGCCGATCGCTTTGCCGAGCGTCGGGGAGTGCGTGCCGCTGGTGACCTCGCCGATGGGTTCCCCGCCCCGCAGCACCGCGGCGCCCTCCCGTCCGACGCGGCGCCCCCGCATTTCCAAGCCCACCCGGACCTTCGACGGACCCTTCTCCTTCACCGCCAAGATCGCGTCGCGGCCGAGGAAGTCGTCTTTCTTCAAAGCGACCGCGAAGCCGAGGCCGGCGGTCAGCGGGTCGGTGTCGACGTTCAATTCGTGCCCGTACAGCGGCATCCCCGCTTCGAGCCGCAGCGTGTCCCGACAGCCGAGCCCGCAGGGGACGAGGCCGTGCGGTGCGCCGACGCGGCCGAGTTCCTCCCACATCGCCGCGGCGGTTTCGGAAGGAACGATCAGTTCAAATCCGTCTTCCCCCGTGTAGCCGGTGCGGCTGACGGTGATCTCGACCGGCGAATCCCCCGGCCGCTCCCAGACCGCCGGGCTGGCTCGGTAGTAGCCGAGCGTTTCCAGCAGCGGCATCTCGACCACGTGCGAGACGATTGCGGCGGATCCCGGCCCCTGCACCGCGATCATGGCGGTGTCGGCGGTGCGGTCGTCGATCTCGACGGCGAAGCCGTCGGCTTGGCGGCGGAACCAGTCGAGGCAGGCCGGCCGGTTGGCGGCGTTGACCACCATCAGCCAATCCTCCGCGAGCTTCGTCGTCAGCACGTCGTCGAGGATGCCGCCGTCTTCCCGGCAGAGCAGCCCGTACTTCACCCGGCCGGGCTCCGTGGGCACGCGGTTCGTCAGCAGCTTGTCGAGGAACGAACCCGCGTCCGGTCCGGAGAACCGCACGCGACCCATATGCGAGATGTCGAACAGCCCCGCGGCCGTGCGGACCGCGGCGTGCTCCGCGACGATCGTGCCGTACCGCACCGGCATGTCGTACCCGGCGAAGTCGACCATCTGCCCCCCTGCGGCGAGGTGGGCGGCGTGCAGCGGGGTGCGGAGGAGATCGTCGCTCATCCGAGCAGTTTAGCCGGCGTCCCAGATCGCCGCCGCCTCCCGCAGGGCCCGGCCGCTGTTCAGGCGGCGAAAAGCCTCGGCGACGATCGGGTCGTCGTTGTCGCTGAAGAACAGCATTTTGTACCAGACCGTCCCGAACTCTCCGGCCGCGTCCGCCGCCAGCATCACGTCCAGCATCGTGCGATAGAGAGCCTCACGAAACTCTTCGCCGATCGGCGTGTCCTCATACTCCTCCTCGTCGAACAGCAGCCCTTCCGCCTTCGCCTCGATGGCCGCCAACGCGTCCTGCGTCCGCTCCCAGGGAGCGGCCGTCAGGTAGTCCCACTCGACGGGGCTGTAGCGGCGGTCCAGCCAAGCTGCCGAACCGGCTTGCTCCCCGACCAGCAGCGTTTCCCGCCCAACCGTCGCACCCATTGCCAAATTGCTGAAATCTTCGGGCAATTCGACCGCAAACCCATACACGTCCGGGTCCGCCCGCAGTTCCGCAAGCAGAGCCGACAGCTCTTTGGTGAACTCACGCTGAAATGCGGCGAGATCGGCGGCGAGATCGGGCGGCAGCATTTCGGGATTCTCGTGGAAGCACGTCCCCCATTGGCGACGCGGGGCGGTTCGGGGACTGTCAGTCGCTGGTGCCGAGCGAGGCGAAGGCGTATTCACGGTTCAGGCGGGCGATGTCCGTGACCTTGATATTCGCCGGGCAGGCGGCTTGGCATTCGTTGGTGTTCGAGCAGGCGCCGAAGCCTTCCTCGTCCATCTGTGCGACCATCCGACGCACCCGGTCCTTCCGCTCCGCCGACCCCTGCGGGAGGAGGGAGAGGTGCGACACCTTCGCGGCGGTGAACAGGTGGGCGGCGGCGTTCTTGCAACTCGCGACGCAGGCGCCGCAGCCGATGCAGGCGGCGGAGTTCATCGCCGCGTCCGCGATCTTCTTCGGCACCGCGACGCTGTTGGCGTCCGGGGCGCTGCCCACGCCGACCGAGACGTACCCGCCGGTCTGCTGAATCCGGTCGAAGGCGCTGCGATCGCACACGAGGTCGCGGACGATCGGGAAGCCCTTGGCCCGCCACGGCTCCAGGATCAGGGTGTCCCCGTTCTTGAACTGCCGCATCCGGAGCTGGCAGGTGGTCGTATTCGGCAGCGGACCGTGGGCCATGCCGTTGATCATGACCCCGCAGGTCCCGCAGATCCCTTCGCGGCAGTCGTGATCGAATGCGACCGGCTCCCGGTCCTCCTGGATCAACTGCTCGTTGAGGCAGTCGAGCATCTCCAGGAAGGACATCTCCGGGTTGATGTCCTCCACCTTGTAGGTTTCGAAGGCGCCGGAACTGTCGGCGTCGTCCTGCCGCCAGACCTTCAGCGTCAACGAAAGGTGGCCGCCGTCGGAGTGGGCAAGATCGATCATGGCGTCAGTTCAACCGCGGTTCGCGGGGATGAACAACGCCGGGCGGCCTGGGCCGCACGGCGTTGGGACTACTTGTAGTTACGCTTGGTGAGGGAGACTTCGTCGAACTTCAGCGGTTCGCGGTGCTCGACGGGCGCCGCGCCTTCGCCGGCGTACTGCCAAGCGGCGACGTGGCCGAAGTTCTCGTCGTCGCGTTTCGCCTCGCCCTCGGGGGTCTGGTGCTCGGTGCGGAAGTGCCCGCCGCAGCTTTCGTCGCGGACGAGGCGCGTCGCGCGTCTGGGTCTCGGCGAACTCCAGGAAGTCCGCCACCCGGCCGGCGTGCTCCAGCCCCTGGTTGAAGCTGCCGTTGGTCCCGACGACCTTCACGTCGCTGCCAAAACTCGTCCCGCAGGTTCTGGATCTTGTCGATGGCCGTCTCGAGCCCGTCCGCGGCGCGCTCCATCCCGACGTGCTCCCACATAATTCCGCCCAGCTCCTTGTGGAAGCTGTTCGACGCTGCGCGTCCCTCGCACCGCCAGCAGCGCCTCGATCCGGTTGCGGCTTTCGACGAGGGCCTCCTTGCAGGCCGGGTGATCCTCGGTGATCTCGGTCCGCTTCATCTTCGCCGAGGTGGTCGCCGATCGTGTACGGGATCACGAAGTAGCCGTCGGCGAGACCCTGCATCAGCGCGGACGGCCCCGAGCCGGTTGGCCCCGTGATCGGAGAAGTTCGCCTCGCCCAGCACGAACAGGCCGGGGATCGTGCTCTGCAGGTGGTAGTCGACCCACAGCCCGCCCATCGTGTAATGGACGGCGGGGTAGATCCGCATCGGCGTCTTGTACGGGTCCTCGTCGGCGATCTCCTCGTACATCTGGAAGAGGTTGCCGTACTTGCCGGCGATCGTCTTGCGGCCGTCGCGACGGATGGCGTCGCGGAAGTCGAGAAAGACAGCGTTGCCGGTCTTACCGACGCCGTAGCCGGAATCGCACCGTTCCTTGGCGGCCCGGCTGGCGACGTCGCGGGGGACGAGGTTGCCGAAGGCGGGGTAACGACGTTCGAGGTAGTAATCGCGTTCGCCGTCGGGGATCTGCTCCGGGGCACGATTGTCGTCCTTCTTCTTCGGCACCCAGACGCGGCCGTCGTTCCGCAGGCTTTCGCTCATCAGCGTGAGCTTGCTCTGATAGTCGCCGCTGGCCGGGATGCAGGTGGGGTGAATCTGCGTGAAGCAGGGGTTCGCGTAGTACGCGCCCCGCTCGGTGGCAGCGCCACGCGGCGGTGACGTTGCAGCTTTTGGCGTTCGTGGACAGGTAATAGACGTTGCCGTACCCGCCGCTGGCGAGCACGACCGCGTCGCCGAGGTGCACCTCGAACTTCCCGCTGTTGAGGTTCCGGGTGACGATGCCGCGGGCGACGCCGTCGACCACGATCAGGTCCAGCATCTCCCGCTTGGCGTAGACCTTGATCCGCCCGGCGTAGACCTGCCGGTTCATCGCGGAGTAGGCGCCCAGGAGCAATTGCTGCCCGGTCTGGCCGCGGGCGTAGAAGGTGCGGGAGACCTGGGCGCCGCCGAAGCTGCGGTTCGCCAGCGTGCCGCCGTACTCCCGGGCGAAGGGCACGCCGAGCGCGGCGCAGTGGTCGATGATCTTGTTGCTGATCTGGGCGAGGCGGTAGACGTTCGCCTCGCGCGAGCGGTAATCGCCGCCCTTCACCGTGTCGTAGAACAGCCGCCAGACGCTGTCGCCGTCGTTCTGGTAGTTCTTCGCGGCGTTGATGCCGCCCTGGGCGGCGATGCTGTGCGCCCGGCGGGGGCTGTCCTGCACGCAGAACGATTTGACGTGGTAGCCCAGCTCCGCCAGCGACGCCGCGGCGCTGCCGCCGGCCAGCCGGTGCCGACCACGAGGACCTCGTACTTCCGCTTGTTCGCCGGGTTGACCAGCTTCATCTCGCGGATGCAGCGGTCCCACTTCTGTTCGATCGGACCGTCCGGCACGCGGCTTTCGAGCGTGTCGGTGCGCACGTCGGCGCGGCGTTCGTCGAGGGCGGGGGCGGGGCGACCATGGGCAGCGGTCTGCGGAAAACGTGGGGGGGAAACAGCGGACGCGGGATCACGCCGGGCGTCAGTCGCCGGCGCCGGGATCCGGGGCGGACGGGGAGGCGACGTCCTCGCCGGGGATCTCTTCAACCGGTTTGCCGAGGGCCTCTTCACTGACGTGGCGGGCGCGCTCGCGGGCCTCCGCCGCGTCTAAATCGCCCACGTCCACGTCCGGCGACCCACACGTAGATGGGGATGCTCGGCGAAGCCCAGCGCGATCACGACCGCGATCGCGACGCCGAGCTTCTTCAGCGGACCGCCCAGCCCGTACACCTCCAGCCCGACGGACCGGAACCAACTACTCGCCCCGTGGGCCAGGTGAAAGCCGAGCAGCAGCGAGCCGACCGTGTACAGCGCGAACGAAATCGGCGTGGTCAGGATCTGGATCGTCCGTTCGTATCGCAAGCAGCAGCGGCCGACCTGATTCGTCCTCCAGGCCGTCGTCCACGTACTCCCCGAAGGTCGGGTCCACCGCGTCCCGCAGGCCGAATCGCATGTCGATCAGGTGCCAGATCAGGAACCCCAGCACCACCGTGCCGCTGATCGCCATCCAACTGCGGGGGGCGAGATTCAGAAAGGTGGTCCGCTGTTTGGAGCGGTAGCCGATCTCGTACCCCTCCTTCCCCCGACTGGCCCGGTTTTCCATCACCAGCCAGTAGGCGTACAGCACGTGCACGACGAACAGGGTCAGCAGGCCGACCTCCGCCACCCAGAGCAACGCGCCGAGGTCGTGCAGCTTCGCCGCGTAAGTCGTTGTACGCGACGCTGCCTTTGAAGATCAGCAGGTTGCCGGCGAGGTGCGTGGCCACGAACCCCATCAGTAACAGGCCGGACAGGCCCATGACGTACTTCTTGCCGATGGAACTCATCAGCAGTCGGCGGAGGGGGCCCACGGGGTCGGTCGCTCGGGTCGGAGGGGAAACGATGTGCGGACGCACAGTCTAACCGCCGGCCCGCAGATCACACACCGGGACGGGGTGACGCGGCGCCGGCGGGTCTCGGGTTACCGCCGCCGCGACCGCTTCCGCTTCGGCTTTTCGCCGGCCGGCTTGTCCGCTGCCGGCTTCTTTCCAGACGAGTTTCCAGACGAGTCGCCGCCGGACCGAGAACCTCCCCCGCCCCGCCCTTTCCCGCGGCCCTCGCCCTTCGAGCCGCGATCGCCGGCGGAGCCGCGCCCGCCGGACGATCCGCGGCCCCGACCGGACGAGCGCCCGCCTCCGCCGCCGTTGGACTTGGGAGCCTCCGCCAGTTCGAAGGTCAGGTTGCGGCCTTCCACGTCCACCTCCGCGACCTTCACCTTCAGCGGCATGCCCAGCCGGTAGGTGACGCCGTCGCGGCCGGTGAGCGTGTGGGCGGTGGCGTCGTGATCGAACCACCCGCCGCCGAGCGCGTCCTTGGGCAGCATCCCCTCGGCCGGGCAACTCCGTGCCGCGGACGAACACGCCGAATTGCATCACGCCGGTCACGACCGCGTCCATCTCCTCGCCGACGCGGTCCTCCAGGTATTCGAGCAGCTTGACGCGGATCAGTTCCCGCTCCGCCTTGTCCGCCCGGCGGGAGCGGTCGGAGCAGTGGTTCGCCAGTACGGTCAGGTCCGCGACGGACTGCGTCTTCGGCTTCTTCCCGCGGCACAACGCGTCCATCAGCCGATGGACGGTGAGGTCCGGGTAGCGGCGGATCGGCGAGGTAAAGTGGGCGTAGCAGGGGAACGCCAGCGCGTAATGGCCGCCGTCGCCGGGGCTGTACTCCGCCTGCTTCATGCTGCGGAGCAGCGCGTAGTTCACCGCCAGGCCGATTCCGGTTCGTGCTTCACCTCGTTCGAGCAGCGCCTGGAGGTGCGGCCGGCTCTGGTACTGCTTGAGCTTGAAGCCGAGGGTGCCGACGAACTCCGCGAACTTCTTCAGCTTCGCCTCGTCCGGATCGTCGTGCACCCGGCGGATGAACGGCAGCCCGCCGGCTTCCAGCGCCTGAGCGACCGCGACGTTCGCGGCGAGCGCGAACTCTTCGATGATCTCGTGGCTGGCGTCGTGGTGGGCCTCGCTGGCGCCGATCACCTCGCCTTTCTTGTTCGAGGTCGAGCGTGACCTCCGGCATGTGCATCTCCAACGCCCCGGCGGCGAACCGCCGTTTGCGGAGCGTCATGGCGAGGGAGTACATGTCGAGCAACAGATGCCGCACCGTCTTGCGCACCTTGCGGGCGAAGGCGTCCGGATCTTCGATGATCGGCATCACCTGCTCGTAGGCGAACCGCTTGGTCACCTTGATCGCCGCGTTGGCGAACCGCGTCTTGACCGGGATGCCGCTCGGGGTCGAACTCGACGAAGCAGGTCTTCACGTACCGGACCTTGCCCTGCTGCAAGCTGGCGAGGCCGTTGGAGATCACCTCCGGCAGCATCGGGATCACCTTGCCCGGCAGGTAGACGCTGGTCGCCCGGTCCTTCGCCTCCTTGTCGAGCGCGGAGCCGGGTTTGACGAAGTGGGCCACGTCCGCGATGTGCACGCCGAGCACCCAGTGCCCGTTCTTGATCCGCTTCAGGCTGATCGCGTCGTCAAAGTCCCGGGCCGTCGCCGGGTCGATGGTGACGACCGTCTCTTTGGTGAGGTCGAGCCGGTCGCCGAGGTCTGTCCTCGCTCGAACCGCCTGGCCTCCTCGCTGGCGGCGGCGAGCACCTCGTCGGGGAACTCCTCCGGCAGGTCGAACTCGCGGATCACGCCGAGTTCGTCCACGCCCGCGTCGCCGCGGCGGCCGAGGACCTCGATCACCACCGCCTCGCCCGATCGGCCGGGGCTGGGGAACGTCAGCACGTCGACGACGACCTTCTCCCCCGGCTCGGCGGGGTGGGCGCCCGGGTCGCCGATCGGCAGCGGGTTCGAGGAAGGCGTCGCCGTCGACGCGGACGAAGGCGTCCCGTCCGGTCTCGTCGTAGGTGCCGACGAACCGGGTCGTCATGTCGCTCGATCACCGCGACGATTTCGCCGGTGATGCGGCAGCCGTCGCGACCGCCCTTGCGGTTGGTGACGCGGACCTCGACCTCGTCGCCGTCGTGGGCGTCGGCCATGTCGGACCGGCGCACGTACACGTCGTAGTTGCGGCCGCGGGGATCGTTCATCCCGACCCAGGCGTCGCCGCTGCGGGTCGTCTTTGATGCGGCCGATGCTGACGCCGGTCCGGTGGCGAGCCCGCAAACGGGCCGCCGCGATCCGCGACCACCTTGCCGCTGGCGACGAGGACTTCGAGGGCGTCGCGATGGTCGGCTTCGTCTTGCGGCTGAACCGCCGAGGTCTTTCAGCAGGGTGGCCGCTTTGACCGGTTCGTACTCCGGATGAGTCAATTCATCGAGGACGCGGTTCTCGGCCATGTCGCCTTCCGAGCGGTCGTGAGGTCGAAGCGGCGGTGTCGGAGTTCTTTGATTTGGCGGCCCGTTTTTTCGGGGCCGCGGCGTTTGGCGGTGGGCATTCAGTCGTTTCGTTGGTGCCAAAACCGGAGCGGAGCCCACGGGAGCCGCGACCGTCAGTTCGGTCTGGGAGCGGCGTGGTTGGAAGTGGGAGCGACTCGCGAACGTCGCGGTCGCTAAGCGTCGTGTTTGGGGCCGCGGAACAACCGTCGGCCCAGGCGGGGGTGGAAGGGGGTGAGGTCGGATCCCGGGTTGGGATCCTCGTGCAGGATCTTCAGAAATTCGTTGATCTTGGCGTCCAGCGTATCGATCACGTGCAGGGCGACGGCTTCAGGGCTCATCGGCTCCTTGACGCTGCCTTTGTCCGCGGTGCCGTGGTGCGAAAGGATGAGGTGGGTGAGGTGCCACCGCTTCGCCTCGGGAATCGGTCGGCCGGTGCGGGCTTCGGTCGCGGCGATCTTCTCCGACAGCAGGTCGCACACGATCTGCATGTGGCCCAGCAGTTGGCCCTGCGTGGTGTAGGTGAAGGTCTCGGCGTCGAGTTCACGCGTCTTGCCGAGGTCGTGCAGGAAGCAGCCGGCGAGCACCATCGAGCGAATCGACCTCCGGGTACAGGTCCGCCAGGCGGGTCCAGGCCAGCGCCATCGCCGCGGTGTGTTCGCACAATCCGCCCCGGTGGGCGTGGTGCGCCTTAATCCCGGCGGGCACGGTGCGGAACGCCTCCATCAGCGGCTCGTCCGCGAGGAACGTCGCCGTCACCTCGCGCAAATCCACGTCCGGCATGGATTGCAGCAGATCGGACAGCGCCGCGAAGGCCTGGTCCGTCGTTTCGCTGGCGGCGGGGCGGAAGGCGTCGGCGTCGAAGTCGTCGCCGACGGGCTTCATCTTGTGAGCGATGACTTGCAAGCCGCCCTGATGCGTCTGCACCCGGCCCTTGACCTGCACGCCGCTGCCGGCGGGGATCGCGTCGAAGTCGCTTTCGGCGACGTTCCACATCAAGGCGGAGATCTGTCCGCTCCGGTCCCGCAATTGAGCGAGCAGATAGAGTTGCCCGTTCCGATTGGTCCGCAGACTCTTCTCCGCCAGCAGAAACGGCTGGTCAATGGTTTCCCCGTCGCGCAGGGCGTCAACGGGGGTGCGCGCCTCGGGCGTCTTCTCGTCGATCATCTGTGCCTATCGTGGCTCGCGGCGACCGGATTGCAAGCGAAGAAGGGGTCGAAGATGGGCCGCCGCTTTACGAACGACCGCCGCGAACCCATCCTTCCCGCCCCGCGTCCCTCGGCGCCTCCCTCCCCGCACGGACGGACCTATGCGCTGGTCGCACACCCTCATCCCCACCCTCAAAGAGGTCCCCGCCGACGCGGAGGTGCCGTCGCACCGCCTCATGCTGCGGGCCGGGCTCGTCCGGCAGGTGATGGCCGGGGCGTACACCTACCTGCCGCTCGGCTGGCGGGCGGTGCGGAAGGCCGCCGCGATCGTGCGCGAAGAGATGGAGGCCGCCGGCGCCGCCGAACTGCACTTCCCCGCGATGGGCCCGATCGAACTGTGGGAACGCAGCGGCCGGCGGGAGGCGTTCGGGGACGTGCTGCTGAACTTCAGCTTCCCCCGCGGCGACCGGAAAGTGCACGTCGCCCTCGGTCCGACCCACGAGGAGCCGATCACCGAACTGATCAAACGAGCGATCTCCAGCTACAAGCAGCTTCCGCTCACGCTGTTCCAGATTCAGACGAAGTTCCGCAACGAGGAGCGCCCCCGGTTCGGCGTGCTGCGGACCAGCGAGTTTCTGATGAAGGACGCCTACAGCTTCGGCACGGACGTCGAACAGCTGAACGCCTCCTACGACGCGATGTACGCCGCGTACTGCCGCATCTTCGACCGCTGCGGCGTGCCCTATCTGGCGGTGGAGGCCGAAAGCGGCCCGATCGGCGGGGACGCCTCCCACGAGTTCATGATCCCCGCCGAAACCGGCGAGGACGCCGTCGTCCACTGCGAGGCCAGCGGGTACGCCGCCAACCTCGAACGGGCCGAGACCGGCCGCCAGCCGCCGCAGATCACGGCGCCCGAGGGCGTTCCGCGCGATGGACGCCGTCGACACCCCCGGCGTTTCAACCATCGATGCGGTCTGCGAACCGCTCGGCGTCACGCCGGAGCAGACGCTCAAGACGCTGCTTTACACCGCCGACGCCGGCACGGACGACGAACGCACCGTCGTCGCGGTCGTTCGCGGTGATCACGAGGCGAACGAGGGCAAGATTCGCCGCACCGTCGGCGCCGCGACGCTGACCCTAGCGGACGAGGAGACCGTGCGGCAGGTCACGGGCGCGCCGATCGGCTTCGCCGGGCCGGTGGGTCTAGAGGGCGTCACCCTGCTGGCCGATCACGACGCCGTGGTCGTACAACCGGCCGTCGTCGGGGCGAACGCCGTCGACACGCACCGCACGAACGTCGTCTGCGGTCGCGACTGGACGGTGGAGACGTCCCACGACCTCCGCGACGCCCGTGCCGGCGACCCGGATCCCGAAGGGCGGCGGCCCGCTGTCGATCGTCCGCGGCATCGAGGTCGGTCACGTGTTCAAGCTCGGCACGAAGTACTCCGACGCGCTGGGGGCTGAATACCTGGGCGAGGATCAGAAACGTCGCAGCGTCGTGATGGGCTGCTACGGGATCGGCATCAACCGCATTGTCGCCGGGGCGATCGAGACCAGCCACGACGACCGCGGCATCATCTGGCCGGCCGGCATCGCCCCGTACCAATGCCACGTCATCCCGCTGGATATCAAGGACGAGGAGGTAATGGGCTTAGCTCAACGCTTCCATGACGAACTGGAAGCGGCCGGCGTGGACTGTCTGCTGGACGACCGCAAAGAACGCCCCGGCGTGAAGTTCGCCGACGCCGACCTGATCGGCCTGCCGACCCGCATCACCATCGGCAAACGGGGCCTGAAAGACGGCGTGGTCGAGGTGAAGCGACGCACGGACAAAGACGCCGAACTGCTCGCCCCGGACGCGGTCGTCCCCCGGGTGCGCGAACTCCTCGCGGAGTAGGCGAGCGGTGGGCGTCAGCCCTCCGTGTGCAGGGACGCCCAGACAACGGAGAGCCGCGAGCAATCTCTGAAGATTGCTCGCGGCTCCACCCTGATCGAGACGTCGACGAGGACACGAAGGGCTGACGCCCACCGCTCGCAGACGACACTTATGCCGCCGCGGCCTGGGCGTTGACGCTGCTCTCGGCGATCTGCGTCATCCGCTGATCGGCGGCGCCGGCTTCGTCGGCGCATTCGGCGTACAGGGCGGACGCTTCCTGTTGGCCGCACCGCTTGGCGAAGTTCGTCAGGCAGCCGTAGCCGGCGATGCCGTAGTGCTGGATGCGTTGGGCGTTCGCGATCAACGCCGCGTCGATGACGTGCTCGTCGCCGCTGGCGTCCAGCGTCTCCTCGACCTCTTTGACGAGTCCCTTCGTCGCCTCGCAGGCGTGCCCCTTGGCAGGCTTGCCGAGCAGGCTGAACGCCTTCTCCAAACGGGCGATCTGGGCCTTCGACTCCGTGATCTGGTTGCCGATCGACTGCTTGAGTTGAGCGGACGTCGCCTTCTCCTGCATCTTCGGCAGGATGCTGCCGATCCGCTGCTCCGCGTCATACATATCCTGAAGTTGGGCGAGGTACAGGTCGCCCATGTCGCTGTACGTCGTGCCGCTGAAAAGTCCCATCGGTGCGCTCCGTGGTTTGGAGGGAGTGGAAGAGTGGATGTGCACAGTGAGGGTAACCGGCGGCCCGCGTCGGCGACTCCGACGCTTCGCCAGCGGCGCCGTGGGGCGTGCCCGGTGTCGCCCGCCGCCGGTGTGGGTTCTCACCCGCAGCCACGGAGCAGGAGGAAGAGCACCGCCGACAGGCCGGCGGAGATCAGCAGGGAACCGGCGCAGCCGAGTTTGTTGCTGTAGAAGGCGAACATCGGGGACGCACCGGGCCGGGGACGAACGGGACGTCGCTAAGATCGCCGATCCGCCGGCGAACGACCGGCGAACATTCCCCGCTCCCCCCACCCGGCCCGCCCCGCGATGGCCAACGTGCCCGTCACCGGTTCCGACCCGTCTTCCGCCACGGCCCCCGCCCCGGTTCCGGCGGCAGGACGGCCCGCGCCGTCCGACAGCCGCTACGGCGACGCCGCGGCCGGTCCGCTGTTCGCCACGCCGGAGGCCCTGCGGCGGCTCACCCCGGACGGCGGCACGCACTCGCTGACCGCGGGGTATCTGCTGTGGATCCTCGCTCCGCTGTCGGCGCTGGTCGGAGCGGGGATGCACCGCTTCTACTACGGCAAGAAATGGACGGGCTTGCTGTGGACCCTCACGTTCGGCGTGTTCGGCATCGGCTGGATCGTGGACTTCTTCCTGATGCCCAAGCTGGAAGCGCACGCCGATCGCCGCTACGTCGACGGTCCGTACGACTACAACATCGCTTGGATTCTGAACGCCCTGCCCCTGCTGGGCGTGTTCGGCGTCCATCGGTTCTACCTCGGCAAGTGGATCAGCGGGATCCTCTGGCTGGTGACGGTCGGGCTGTTCGGGTTCGGCTGGGCCTGGGACCTGTTCACGCTGAACGAGCAGGTGGACGCCCGCAACCGGGCCGCCCTGGGCGACGGCCCGCGGCCGGAAGGCGAAGGCGTGCTGGGGGTCGGTTGGTGAGCGCTTCCCGGCCGCATGAGACGCCCGCCGCCGCCGCGGAGTGCCGCGTGGCGTTCAAGGAGTGGGCCGCCGTGTGCGACGCACTGTGCGCGGGATCGGTGGATCTGATCCTTCGCAAGGGCGGCATCCACGAGCAGCGGGGGCAGTTCCGGCCGGAGCACGACCAGTTCTGGCTGATGGCGACCCGGTTCCATCAGGACGCCGCGGACCTCGCCCCGCCCCTCCGCGATCGCCTGCCGGAGCCGCCGCCGGAGGGCGTCGTCCGGTTGCCGGGGTGGTGCGAAGTGACAGACGTGCGGCATCTGACGAGCGAGGCCGAACTCGCCTCGGTCCGAGGCCGACATGCCCTGTCGGACGAAACCGCCCTCACCCGGTTCCGCTACAGGGAGCCGGGGCTGTGGGCGATCACGGTGCGGGTTTGGGCACCGCCGCGAGCGATTGAAATCCCGGACGATCCAAACTTCGGCGGATGCCGAAGTTGGGTCGAGTTGCCGGACCGCCCGCTGGCTTGAACGGCAGGCGACCACGGAGAATCCGTCACGCCCCGAGGTGCGGCGTGAGCTTTTCCGTGGTCGCCGGCGAGCCCAGTTCGCCTTTGCCGAACCCCGGCAGGGCCCCCGCTTTGACGGCTTGCTGCTGGGCGTCGTCAAAGTTGGAGACGAGCATCACCGGCGGCGCCCCGTCGCCGGCGGCGATCGCCTGCACCGTGTCGAGCCCGGAGGCTCCGTCCGCATCGTACAGCCGGTTCACGAGCACGAGGTCCACATTGCCCGCGGCGACCGCGGCGAGCGCGTCCTCCTCGGAATCGACCTTCACCACCTCCGCATCGAAGGCGCGACGCAGGTACGAGGTGATCGACATGTGGTCGGGCACGCACTGGCCGACGTTGAGCACACGGGGCATCGGGGAACCGGCATCGCTGGAGGATCTGTAAACGCGACGGCATCCTAGGCGACCGGAGCCGTCAACGACGGCGGTTTCGGACCGAGATACTGGTGCAGCGTGCAGGCCAGCGTGCCGTTGTACAGCTTCCGCCGGCGGTTCGCCTTCCGTCCGACCATCGACGCGAACGCCGGGTGCGGGGTGAGAACCGCGGCGCTCCAATCGCCCAACCGAGCCAACAACGCGGCGAGATCCGCGTGCACCGCGTCCGCGTCGCCGAGACGTTCGCCGTAGGGCGGATTCGCCAGCAGCACGCCGTGCGCTCCTTTGGAACCGGCCTCCGCGATCGGCCGTCGTTGGAAGTGCACGTCCTCGCCCACCCCGGCTCGCTCCGCATGACGGCGGGCGGCGGAGACGGCGTTCCGGTCCACGTCGCCCCCCTGCAGCGGCTTTTCCAACGGCGGGAGAACCGCGGCGGCGGCGGCGGTCCGCTGTTCTTCCCACAGCTCCGGCGGGACGAGCGGCCAGCCCTCCGCGACGAACGCCCGGCGCTGCCCGGGAGCCATGTTCCGACCGATCAGCGCCGCCTCGATCGGCAGCGTGCCGGACCCGCAGCAGGGGTCGAGCAGCGGTCGGTCGCGATCCCAGACGCTCAGCAGCACGATCCCCGCGGCAAGCGTTTCCTTCATCGGGGCGGAGCCGGTCAGGTCGCGATACCCGCGTTTGTGCAGGCCGGGGCCGGTGCGTGTCCAGCAGCAGCGAAACGCTGTCTTTCCGGACGTTCACTTCGATCGGGACCGGCGGGCCGTGTTCGGGCACCGGGCGAGCCGGGGGCGTCGCCGCGGGCTTCGCACAGGCATCGGCGATCGCCCGCTTCGCCATTGATTGGAGCGTCGGGACGTGGCTGACAATTCGCTCCGCACGCTGCGGGCGGTGACGGGGAACGCTGCGTCGTAGGCGATCCACCGCGTCCAATCGAACGCCCGCAGCCGCTCGAAGAACAGGTCGATGGTCGTCGCAGTCAAATTCATCGGCGACCACCTGCACCCGGTCCGCCGCCCGCAGCCAGAGGTTCGCCCGCACCAGATCGGCCGGCTCTCCGTTGAACCGCACGCGACCGTCTTCCGTCGCCGACGGCGGCAGTCCGAGAGCCTTCAATTCGCGGCCGACAACCGCTTCGAGCCCGAACGCGGCGGTCGCTTGGAGGAGCAAAGTGGAGGGCGGCCGGCGGAATGCGGAAGGGGCAACGTTAGCATGCCCGCCGTCGCCGTCCCTCCCCCTTCCCCGTCAAATCACCCCGTGCAGCGGGCCGCCCCGCTCGGCGAGCCGGTCGACCTTCGCCGTGACTGCCGGGTCTTCGATCAGCGGCGGGGCGTGATGCGGTTTGACGCGGGCGTCGACGATCAACGGCCCGCGGCAGCCCCAGTGCTTATGCTCGGTGGAGCTGTCCACGCCGTGCAGGTCGGCGGCGGGGTCGGAGCGGGTGAACGCCGTCCAGAGCAGGTTGTTCGCGGTGCGGGCGCTGAACGCGGCGTCGTCGCACAGCACGATCAACGGGAACGCCCGCAGCGGGTGTTCCGCGTTGATCGCCGCGGCCAATCGATCCGCCGCCCCGTCGCGTCCGGTGCACGGCGGGCCGCTCACGCAGGCGACGCCGGGGAAGGCGATCGGCGGCGTGGTCGAACCCGTCCGGCAGACGCCAGCCGGACTGCGCAGGAACTCCGGCAGTCTCCCGCATCGCCGGGCCGCGGGCGGCGAGGATCAGCTTGCTGCCCTCGTTGAAGCCGGACCCGCTGTAGTCCAGCGTGTCGCATCGTGGTGCGGGTTTGGAAGTGCAGGTCCCGCGTCGGGTCGAACCGTGCCAGAGCAGTGCGACAGGAACGCCGGCACGTCGTGCATCGGCCGGCGGATCGTCCGCGGCGTCCGCGATGAACAGATACTTCGCCAGACTCAACTGGCCCTGCCCGAGGATCGCGTTCGCCTGCGTGAGCAGTTCCGCCGGCCGGTCGCGTGCGTGTAAGGCGTGTAGCGCTCGCGTCCCCACCGCCAGCAGCAACGGGTGCACGCCCGGCCGCGTCGACGGCGTGCACCCCCTTCACCCCCGGCAACACCGTCGGCAGCGCGGGGCCGGTGATCTCGTGGATCAACTCGCCGAACGACGTGTCCTCCTGCGGCGGCCGGCCGACGACGGTGAACGGCCAAACCGCCTCGTCGCGGTGGTAGACCGCCTCCACCTGCACGCACGGGGAAGTCGTGGACCTTCGCGTAGTAGCCGAGGTGGTCCCCGAACGGCCCCTCCGGCTTCTCGCCGACGATCCGTGCCGGTGAGCAGAAATCCGCCTCGCCGTAGACCCGCGGCCAGCCCTTCCCCAGCGGGTGCTTCGCCATCGGGATGCGTCGCCCGGCGAGGGCGCCGGCGAAGATCAGTTCGCTGAAGCCCTCCGGCAGCGGCATCACCGCGGCGACGCGTCATCGCCGGCGCGCCGCCGACGAACACGTTCACCCGCAACGGCTCCCCCCGCGTCGAGCGCCGCCGGCGTGATGCACGCCGATGCTGCGGTGCAACTGGTAGTGCAGGCCGATCTCCTCGTGGGCCCCCTCGCGCCGCCCGGTCGCGTAGTCGTTCCCGCCGAGCTGCACCCGGTACATGCCGAGGTTCGAGTTCATCACCCCCGGCCGCTTCCCGTCCGCCGGGGTCCTCCGTATACACCTGCGGCAGCGTGACGAACGGCCCGCCGTCGTCCGGCCAACTGACCAACTAGCGGCAGGTCGAGCCGCGACACCGATTCTTCAGCAGCCGGGCCGGTGCGCGTCCTGCCGCGGCAGCGTGGTGAGGGCCGCGAGCGGCACGTCGAAGTACCGCCACGGGGCCTTCAACGCCTCCGTCGGGTCGACCTTCAGTTCGACCAGATGCTCGACCCGCCGCAGCGTGTGACGGAACAGGAACTTCGCTCGCTCCAGCGTGCCGAACAGGTTGGAGCACATCGGGAACCGACAACCGACGACGTTCTCGAACAGCACCGCCGGTCCGCCGGCGGCGTAGACCCGCCGTTGGATCTCCGCCGCTTCGAGATGCGGGTCGATCGGTTCGGCGATCCTCAGCAGCCGGTCGTGCCGGTCGAGATCGTCGAGGGCGTGGCGGAGCGTCTTGTGCACGGCCGGGCGTCTGGTGCACGGGGGAGGCGTGCCCGAGGACTGAGACTCACCGGCCCGCCCCGCCGCCTTTCACCCCGACCTCGCTTTGTACCGGCACGAACCGTGAATTGGCTGAACGCCGCCCTGCTGTTCGCGGTCTTCGCGGGACACTGCGAGCTGATGGCCGCGTGCTGGTGCAATCGGGTCCACGGTCTGAAGTTGAAGCACCGCGTGCTACGCGAAGGTGCGGGCGGTCGCACGACCTGCTGCGTCTTGGCGGCGGCCCCGGGGCTGCTGTTCGGATTCGGGCTGTTCGGCTACCGCCTGCTGCGGGGCGGGACGTGGGCGGCGGTGCCGTGGGGGTGGCGGGCGTACTTCGTGCTGTGCGGCGGCGGGCGTCGTCTCGCTGCTGGTCTGCACGGCCCGGAACCTGTTCCGCCCGCTGCCGGCGGGCGTGACGAAGACCGAGCCGACGGATCGACGTGGCGGCCGAACTCGGCCTGCGAAGCCGATCGGCGACGGCCCGCGGCGCAGGCAGGCGGCTGCCGGGAAATGAGCAGTTCACGCTGGAGGTCGTCGATCTGCACGCTCGACGCTGCCCGATCTGCCGGCCGGGTGGGACGGGGCGACGATCGGGCACGTCTCCGACACGCACTTTCAAGGCGAGGTCGCGCTGCCGTTCTTCGAGCGTGCCTTCGCGGACTGGCCGCGTCCTGGAGACTGCGACCTCTACGTCTTCACCGGCGACCTGCTCGACAAACCGGCCCGCGTCGACTGGATCGCGCCGACGTTCGGCCGACTCGCGGAGACGAACCCGCCGCACGGCTGTCACTTCATCCTCGGCGAACCACGACTGGCACTACGCCGATCGCCCCGCTGCGGGCGTCGATGGCGGCGGCCGGCTGGCGGACGCTGTCGGGCCGGGTCGAACGTCCTGCACCGCGGCGGCGATCCGCTGGCGATCGGCGGGGACGAATCGCCCTGGCTGAACGGCCGCCGGATTGGTCGACGGCCCCGGCCGACGCTTCAAGCCTGCTGCTCGCCCACACGCCGGACCGCTATCGCGACGCTGCGGCGGACGACGTGGACCTGATGCTCGCCGGCCACAACCACGGCGGGCAGATCACGCCTGCCGCTGATCGGCGCCGATCTACGCCCCCAGCCTGCCACGGCGTCCGGCACGCGGGGGCACCTATCGGGAAGGCGGAGTGACGATGCACGTCTCCCGCGGCCTCGTCCGGCAAGCAACCGATCCGCTACGGGGCCTCGGCCGGAGATCACCCGCCTGACGCTGCGATCGGCCGACGCGGAATGACCCCGGTGGAGCGGATCGCGATCGAGTCTGCTCAAAAATCCGTCCGCGACACGTGCCAGCAGGTCAGCGCCAGGATCGCGGCCATGAAGGCGAGGTTGTGGATCAGCGGGCCGAAGATCCGGGGTGCGGGCGTCCCGGCGGAGGTCTTCGGCGTCCGTCTCCGTCGCCCCCTCGGACTCGAACAGGCGACCATCACGTCGCCGAGCGCCGAGGGTGTCCGGCAGCAGATAGTGGATCGGGGTGAGGATCCAGTCTGTAGACGTGCACGTACCAGCCGGGCTGCGGGGCGAAGGAGGCGGTTTCCTCCAGCGTGTCCGCGTGCGAGCAGCGTCACCCGGTCCGCGCCGGCCCCGACCAGGAGGTCGCCGTCGCCGTCGAACGCCGGCGCCGGTCACGTCGCCGGTGCGCGATCCGCCGCGCCGGTTTGTCGCATCGACCGCACACGGTCCCGTCGTGCGTCAGCAGGGCGAACGGTTTGCCGTCGCGGAAGGTTTCCATGCCGCCGGGCGTCGATCCCGCCGCCGGCGAAGTCCGACGGTGCCATCCGCCGCGACGCGTTTGCCGGTGCCGTCAGCGGTACGACACCACGTCCGGCCCCCGGCCCTCGCGAGCAGCGCGGGCGGGGCGTCGTCGCGTTCGCCGGTCCGCGGCCGGCGCCCTGCTCATGCCGTCCGTCATTCCCGGGTCGGCTCGGCGACGGCGGGGGCGCCAGATCGCGGAGGATGTCGCGCCCGGTGGTACACCGCGACCTCGTCCGAGCTCGGATCGTCGCCGGCGGCGAAGGGGCGGGGCCACGCGACGGCCGTCGTCGGGTCCGGCGACGGGGACGAACGGCGATGGCGCCCTGCTCGGGCCGGTCGGCCCGCCCACCGCAACGCTTCGCCGACCGCCCAGCCGTCAGCCCCGCCGTCGGACGCCGTCGCCGCTCTGCCGAGTCTCGGCCTCTTCTCCATCGTCCCTCAGCGCGGAAGACGCCGCCGACGCCCGGCGAAGCGCGGCGAACCGTCCGCCGCGAGCAGCAAGCCTGGCGGTACCGAGCGGGAGCGATGGCTGTCGGTTCGGCCGGCCAATTGTTCGCCGCGGTCGCCGAAGAACCGCCGGCTGCCGGCGACTTTCGCCGGCCCGCGGGCCGCCGTCGGGCCGTGCGGATTCCTCGACCGCCAGCAGCCGTCCGTCTCGGCGTGAACGGCCGGGCCCGTCGAGCCGGTAGACGACATGCCGGAGCGGGATCGGGCCGAGCGTCGGCTGATATAAGGTCGGGGCCAGTCGCCGCCGCCGTCCCCGCCGCCGGCGGCCCAGACGGCGACGCCGCCGTCGCGGTCCGCCTCGAAGACTTCGCCTCCCACCGCGGCGACCGCTCGCGGACGGCGTCGTCCCGCAGGCCGACATGAACCGGTAGCCGAGCTGGAAGCCGCTCGACGCCCCCAGACCGCCGCCGGCCGCGAGCACGCAGACGATCGGGTTCCGCCAGAGCACGCCCACGGCGGCGCTGACGCTGTAAATCACCGCGAACTGCACGACCAGAACCGCCGCCGAGGCCACCAGCCCGCCGTCCCACACGCCCAGCCGCAGACCGCGCGATCAGCAAGAGGCCGCCGTGCAAGGTACGCCGCCGCCAGCCCCACGAAGATGCACCCGCCGACGAACTTCGTCAGGAACGTCAGCGACCGGTTGACCGGTTTGGAGAGCAGCAGGTCGATCGCCCCGGCCTCGAACGTCTGCGGGATCAGGCCGGCGGTGACCAGCAGGCCGATCAGCACGCCGACCGGTGCCCGGCGATCGTGCGGCGAGGAAGCGGTAGCAGGTTCGCGCGACGAACTCGACGTTCGCTCCGCGTCAGCGCAGCCCGGTCGCGCCGGTGAACGCCCGGTCAACCACTCCGGCTGTCGTAGCCGGCGTAGGTGACGGCGATGCCTTCCGCGGGCGGCCGGACGAATGGCGAAGGGAAACGCCGCTTCCAGCGCCAGCCGGTTCAGCCGCGGCCGCAGCTGCCGTCCGGCAGGGTTCCGTCGGCGGCCCGACTCGCCGGTTCGCGGGCTTCGTTCTCGCAGCGCAAACGGTCCTGCTCCGGATCCAGCGCCGAGCCGGATCGAACAGCGTGCGGTCGGACAGCACGAAGTCGTTCAGGGCACCGGCAGCACCACGTCGTGTCAGGCTCGTCCGCGGTGAGGGCCTGCGGATCGACGAAGTTGTTGGGCGGGTCCGGCTTGGTGGTTCCCGTGGGATCAGAACAGCCGCCCGCACGTCGCCGGGCAGTCGGTCGGCGACGCGATCGCCGAATTGGACGCCGTCGCGGTCTCGGTCGCGGCGGAGCTGGACGCCGAACAGTGTGAGGTCCGCCACGTCCTGATCGCCGAGGCGCCACGCGGTCTCGTCGCGTAGTCCCAGCGGCGTCACCGCCGCCAGCACGAGGGTGAAGAACCCCAGCAGGAACGGCAGGGTCCGGCTGCGAACCGCCTCCCGCACGCTGTCCTTCAGGATCGCCAGGTAGGGCCGCATGGAGAGCGTTGCCTGATGGGGAGCCGGGTTCGCCGCGACCGGGGGGAGCGTGTCGGATCGTCGTGTGTCGGACCGCCGTGTGTCGGACCGTCGTGTGTCGGGTTATTCTGTCACGCCGCCGGCTTGCCGACTCCCGACGGCGTCGCCGGCGCCGGCGGGGAGTCGTTCGTCCTCCGCGACGACCCGGAGGAAGGCGTCTTCCAGCGACGGTTTCGTGCGGACCAGCGAGTGCACGCTGACCCCCGCCGCCCGCACCGCGTCCACCGCGGCGTCGACCCGCGACTGATCCGCCTCGCCCAGCTCGACGGCGAATCGCCCCCGCCCCTCCTCGTCCGCCCCCGCGGGCCGCAGCGGCGCCTCGCCCAGCTTCGCTCCGACCAACGCGGCCCGCAGGTCGGCTTCCGCCCCCAGCAGCCGGAGCGTGATCGCTCCCCCCCGCCGCGGAGCTCGTCCAAATCGCCCAGTCCGCGAACCTCGCCGTCCCGCAGGATCGCCGCCCGGTCGCAGACCAGTTCCAGTTCCTGGAGCAGGTGCGAATTGAGGAACACCGTCTTCCCACGCTCCTTCAGCTCGCCCGAGCACGCGGCGGATATCCGCCCGGCCGACCGGGTCGACGCCGTCGGTCGGTTCGTCGAGGATCAGCAGGTCCGGGTCGTGCAGCATCGCCTGGGCCAGCCCGAGCCGCTGTTGCATGCCCTTGGAGAACTTGCGGACGTTCGTGTCGCCCCATTTGGCGAGGCCGACGAGCGTCAGCAGTTCGCCGCGTCGCCGCTTCACCTCCGCGGGGGACAGGCCGGACAGCCCGCCGTAGTAGTCGAGGGCGGTGTTCGCCGTCAGATGGCGGGGCAGCCGGTGGCCCTCCGGCAGATACCCGATCCGCCGCCGCGCCTCCCGCGCCCCGGCCGGCCGGCCGAGCACCGTCGCCGACCCGCCGGTCTTGCGACAGATGCCCAGCAGCACCTTGATCAGCGTCGTCTTCCCCGCCCCGTTCGGACCGAGCAGGCCGAAGATTTCGCCCCGCTCCACGCCGAAAGCTCACGCCCCGCAGGGCGTGCACCTTCTTTCGACCGAAGAAGCCGTCGCTGTAGGTCTTCGACAGCTCCGTCGTCTCCACCGCGGCGTCGCCGTCCCCGGGTCGCCCAGTCTGCGGCTGCCCGGGCCGCGGTCGCCGGGCCGCGGTCGTCCGGGCTCCAGATCGGCGGGCTCCAGATCGGCGGGCGGCTCGGGCGGCGACACGTCCGCACGGTAACAACGTCCTCCCACGCCCGCCGCTCTCTCGCCCACGTCTTCAAAGCCCCTGTTCAAAGCCCGCGGCTCAGGTCCGGCCCGATGGTCGCCGCCCGCGAACAGACGTATCCTACGATCGCCTCCTCAAGTGATTCGACCTCTTAGCGACTGGGCCAGACGATGAACCTGCGGTACTTCGTGGTCGACGTGGACGGCCAACTCCGACGGGTGCCCGACCGCCGCCGCCGAGGCGGTCTGGGTCGGCGAGGCGGACGCCGGCGATCTCGACGTGATGCTCGGGACGGAGCTGAAGCTCGTCTCCGTCCTGATCGACGAGCAACCTCAACCCGGTGATGACGTTCTTCCTGCGGGTCGACCTGGACCGCGGGGCGATCACGGAGGAGAGCCGGTTCGCCGCGTTGGAAGCGATCACCGCCGGTCACGGCCGCCGGCTTAGCGATCCCCGTCAGCGTCGTCAGTTCGAAGGCTGGCCGGACGACTGGCGCCGGCAGTTGGCCGTGGCGCTGGACACCCCCGCCGCGGCCCTCACGAAGCTCGGCCTCGGCGGGCCGCTGGTGCTCTCGGACCTTTGGGGCGTGCCGCTGGACACCGTGATGGCGTACTTCGAAAAGGCGGTCGGCTGAACCAGCGGCCCAACCGATCCGGCGTCGTCCGTGGGACGCTCGGATCGGGCCTGCCCCGGTCAGATGACGCCCAGACCAGCGAGCCGGCGGACGCGCTCCAGATACACGCGGGAGCGGCCCTGGATCGGCGTCATGAACTCGCCGTAGTCCCGGAAGGCGTCCGGGTTCGCGATCTCCAGCCGCACGGCTCTTTCGAGGAAATCATGCGCTTCCTCGTACCGGCCCTCGCGGTTGCGGAGAACGAACATCAGATAGTTGAGTCGCGGATCGGCGGGGGTGCGGGCCAGCAGGATCTGGGCGATCTGCTCCGCGGCGAACGGGTTGACCCCGGGGACCGGCAGAGACGAGGTCGTCCCGCCGCAAGGGCCGCAGGTCGTGACGCAGATCGTCTGCGGCAGACACGCCTGCCGGGCCAGCAGGCAGTCGGCGGGCGTCGCGACGTGCTCCCGCAGATCGTAGATGTCGTACGGATTGCGGATCAACTCCGCCAACGGGTTCGGCTGGGTGATCACGGTGACGGCGGGATCGTCGATCACCACCACGTCCGGCCGCGTGGGATCGAGCGGCAGCGGGGCCTCGGGGGATTCGAGAAGCGGGTTGACCGGAAAAGCGGGATCGTTCAGCGGCACGTCGTCCGGCTCCACCAGCACGCCCGGGCCGTCGTCCACATCCTGCATCGGCAGACCGACCGACGGTTCGCCCGGCGCGCCGCCGGGCACGACCGGCGGGGCCTCGGGCGTCGCGAACGGGTCCTTGATGAGCGGCGGAGGCGCCGGGGCGGGGGCCGGAGGATCGGCGAACAGGTCTTCGCCCGGATTTATCGCCGGTGCATCGGTCGCCGGCGGGGCCGGGTCGGACAGGTCGCCGAACGGGGCGATCGGCGCCGCGTCCGCTGGCGGATCCTGACCGGGGAAGAGCGAGGAGCCGCCGTCGTCCGGCGGCTGCGTGGCGATGAACAGCAGGGACGCAGCGACAAACAGGGAGGCGGGCACGACGGCACCTTCAACGAGCGGAGGGGCAAACAGGCTTCGTAACTTACCCAGTCCGCCGTCCCTTCCCCACCGGGGCGTTCCCCGGGCACGCCGGTCGGCCGCTACTCAAGTCCGGCGTCCGCCCGCGTTTCGGCCGGAGTGCGACCCTTCTGGGCCGTCCCGAACCCGCTGTTCGTCGGCGCGTACGGGGCGACGCACTCGGTGTTCACGCCCCCGGCGGGGATCTCGGCATCACGGCCCAGCGCCCACAGGACGCCCTGCACCGCGAGCCGCCGGACCGCGGGCCGCTTGAAGTCGTACGGGTGGCCGAGCGTGGTGAAGAACACCCGTCCCGGCGTGACGCCCCGCGGCGAGAACGGGTTCGACTTCGTCCAAGCGACCGGCTGCACCGGCGGGAACCGGTCGCCCCGCCCCTGCGACAGCGGCTTGCTGCGGAGCGTGACGCCGGTCAGCAGCGGCGTGCACCCCGGCGCCAGCCCGTCCCCGCCGCCGGTGACGTGGTACAGCCAACTGTAAGCGTCGAACGGCGTCGCCACGCCATTCAAGATCGGCGAGGCGGCCTTCTCAGCGGTCGTCACCCTCGTCAGCGGGGCGTCGCCGTCGCTGAAATGGCCGTGATGCGAGATCCAGCGTTGGCCGACGAGGGCGGCGATCTTCTCTTCATTCCACGCCGCATACGGGCTGTCGGCGGGGAACTTGAAGGCGTGCGTGCCGGTGCGAAAGCCGACCACCGGCCGGCCGCTCTCGATGTACGCCACGATCTTCGCCATCTGATCGGCCGGCAGGTCCCGCCAACGAGTGAACAGCACCATCAGATCCGCGTCCTCCAGCGCCTCCAGGCCGGGGAGGTGATCCAGCCGCATCGGATCCACCTTGCCGTCGGCGGACTGCGTGAACAGCACGGTCGGCTCGATTCCGTGATCCCGCTTCAGCAACGCGGCGAGCATCGGCATGGATCCCTCGCTGCGGTACTCCTCGTCCCCCACCAGGAACACGACTTTTGCGGGGCTTTCCATCGCCGGGGCGCCCGCAAGCGGGCCGTCGTCTGCTGGAAGCGGACCCGCGAACGCGAGCAGCGGGGCGAGTAGAACGGTCAAGAGCACGGCGGGTCCTCTTCGAATTTGAATACGCGGCAAGATTCGTGTCAGTCGTACGAAAGACGAAGAGTGTACCGCCGGTCGCGGCTCCACGTCCCGCTTGGCAGGCCGTATCGGGATTACACCCGTGTGGTGGAAGTTCGCTCTCGGTATGTTCAACAGCTTCACGAGGCCGGCGACCGGCCCCCGTTTCCCCCGCTCTCCGAGCCCACTGATGCGTAAACTGACCCCCCTGGCCCTGTTCTGTGCCCTCGGACTCATCTCCGTCGGCTGCGACAGCGTCGGTGAAGAAATGAACGAAACCGCCGAGGAGCAGGCGGAACTCAATGCCGAAGTCGCCGAGGCCGATGCCGACGGCATCCGGACCGCCGAGGAAGCGGACGACATCGCGGACGAGGCCGACGATGTCATGGACGAGAAGGAAGAGACCTTGGACCAGATGGACGACGACGACGTCTAATCCGATTTCAACGAAGGGTTGTTCCGCAACTGGTGCGGTTCAAACTGACCCGTCGCCTCACGGCGGCGGGTTTTTTCGTGCGCTGTTTCCAAATCTCGCCGCGGGGTCGACGATCGCCCGAACCGGTACGTTCGGCAGGGTCCGCCTCCGCAGACGATCAGGTCGCGGTTGCGGGTTGGATTGGCCGGCGTGGTCGTGGGGGCGACCTAGGTTCGGAACAGCGTGCCGCGTCCGCGACCGCTGTTCGATTCGCTCCCGCCGTCGGTCCCCCACATGCCCCTCCCGTCGCCCGCCGCGACCGATGCGTTTGAGCACGGCCCGTTTCGTTCGGATCGACGGTCGCCGCTGGAACGACCGGTGTTGACCGTCACCGGTGCGGTCGGGCTGCTGTTGGGCAGTCTGGCGTGGGCGTTGACCGGTCAGTTCATGGCGGCGCCGCTGGTGTTTGCCGCCAGTTTGACGACGGCCCTCGCCCTCGCCGTGGCGTTGGAGGACCAAGCCGGCGCCGCCGAGGCGACCGCCGTCGATCTGGCGGAGCGGCTTCGACAGGCTCAGGCCGAATTAGAGAGACTCGGACGGACCGCGGTCCGGCCGGAGGACGGTCCCCGCGACCTCGAATTGAACGGGCTGCTGGACCGCTGCGTCGCCGCCGCACGTCCGGCCGCGATCGCCCGCGGCGTCATGCTGCGGGCGGAACCGTCGGAGCTGTACCTCGCGATCCACGCGGACGCGAACCTGCTGGAACGAGCGATCGATTCGCTACTGGCACACGCGATAGCGGTCTCGCCGGCCGGTTCGACGGTGCAGGCGCTGGGGAAACTCGCGGGGGACCGGGCGGTCGCGGAGGTGCGGGACGCGGGACCGGGACGACCCGACGTGAACCTGCCGGACGCATTCGGGCGGTTCCGCACGGTCGAAACAGACTCCGGCTGCGCCGAAGCGTGGCGCGACCCCTCCTCACTCGGTCCGATGCCGCACGACGGCGTGCTGTCGGTGCACCGGGTCGCCGGACGCGGCAGCCGGTTCACGCTGTCGCTGCCGTTCGGCCACCGCTCATCAAGGTCCGCGGCGTCGCCCGGAGTTCAGCCTGAGCAGGTGACGCCGACCGTGCCCAAACACCGATCTGTTGTCGCCTCTTCCGCCGCACAGCGGGTTCCCGTTGCCGCATGATCGCCGCGTCCCTGCGACTGCCGCCTGATGCGTCCCCCGCCCCCGTGCTTCGCCGCACCACGTCCTACATCCCGCTCCTTCGAACCGCCGATCCCATGGAACGCTCCGCACTGCTCCCGCCCGCCCACGCATCGTCCGCCGGGGATGACCGCCCCTCCGTTCGGGTGGTGGTCTGTGACGACGAACCGCACATCACGCTGGCGGTGTCGCTGAAGTTGCGAAAAGCGGGCTTCGAAGTGGAGACGCATCCGGACGGGCAGTCTGCTTGGGAGAGCGTCGCGGCGAACCCGCCGGCGCTGATCGTGACGGACTGCCAGATGCCGCGGATGAGCGGCTTGGACTTGATCCGGAACGTGCGTCGGGAGCCGCGGACGACGGCGGTTCCGACGATCATGCTGACAGGAAAGGGCTTTGAATTGGACGACGCGGAGATGCAGCGGGAGATGGGGCCGGTGCGCCTGTTCCCCAAACCATTCAGTCCGCGGGAATTGCTGGAGACGGTCGCGGAACTGACCGCGGCGTCGGCGAACTAACATTCCTTGGCCCGCGGCTTCGGCGGCGGTGCGTCCGGTTTGACCGACACGAATCGGACTGGCGGCGGACGAATCAGCCGGAGACGGGGATTAGGGGCTGCCGGGAGGGAGGGCCGGTTCCGTAGACTCTCCGGATCGTCCGCCGCGGCCGGACTGTCCGGCCGTCCCCTCCTGTTCCGCCGGGATCTTGCTTCGCCCGTGTCGCCCGCCGCCGTCCACCGCCCCGTCGCTCCGCCCGTCGCCGTTGCTGTGCCCCCGCCGGGCGAATCGGTGACCGCCGTCGTCGCGGAACCGGGGTGGAAGCCGAGCCGTCTGGTCGGGGGACGGCCGGACCTGGCGGTGTGGGGCGTGTTCTTGCTGTGGCCGGCGGGGGCGTTGGCGGGGGCGGCGCTGTCCTGGCCGCCGGGGGCGGGGGCGACGCTGTTGCTGGCGGTGCCGGCGGTGTGGGTCGGCCTGCGGCTGTCGACCCCCTTGGCGGGGCTGTTCGCGGCGTTCGCCGCCCTGTGCTGCACCACGGAGGCCACGCTGCTCCGCGTGGTGAGACGGGTCGCCCACTGGGGCGATCTCACCCTGCCCGGCCCGGCGGACGACCGACTGTTCGCCCCGCTGGCCGCCCTGCTGCTGATCGGGTTGGTCTACCGGGCGCTGCGGGATCGGCCGGCGGAGTTGACCCTCGATCCGCAGCCGGTCAACCCCCGCCGGTTCCCGAACGCGGGCATGCTGGAACAGGCGGCGTCGCTGCTCAGCCTGCAAGGACAGGACGAGTTGGCCTGCGACCTGCCGGGTTCGGCTCGCCCGCTGGACGGAGTCGTTCGGTCGGTGCGAGCGACGGCCCGGGGGTGCCTGCGATGCGAGCATGCCTCCGTCTGGCTGTGGGACGGCGAACGCTTGCGGGAAGCGGGGCCGCCGAGCGGGGGGAACGTGCGGACCGCAGTCCCTGACCCGCGGTCCGGGCTCGCGGGGTGGGTGCTCCGGCACCGACGGCCGATGACCCGGCGGATGCTGGGCATGTGGATCTCGCGGGACCGATCGCTGTCCGAGGCGCTGGCCTCCGACCCCGCCCCGCCCGCCGGCATCGCCCCGCTGCTAACGTCCAGCGAGGACGGTGAAGACGGCGAGACGCTGCACGGGTTGCTGATCGTGGATCAGCCGCAGGGATTCGATCCGCAGTTCTCCGCGGTGCTGTCGGCGCTCGCCCGGTTCGCGGCGACGGCCTTGGAGAACGCCCGTCGGTTCGACCGCGTGCAGGGGATCGCCCGCCGGGACGATCTGACGGGATTGCTCCGACGCGATCCGCTGTTGGAAGACCTCAGCCTGATGCTGGAACCGGGCCACACGCAGCGGCGGGGGCACAGCGTGGCGGTTGTCATCGGCGACCTGGATCACTTTAAGGCGTTCAACGACGCTCACGGCCACCCCGCCGGCGACGCCGCGATCCGGCAGGCGGCGGCGGTGTGGCGGGACCTGCTGCCGCCGGGCGGTCGCCTGTGTCGCTACGGCGGGGAAGAGTTCCTCGCCGCATTGCCCGATCACTCCGCCGCGGAAGCCGCGGCGCACGCGGAGAAGGTCGCCGCCGCCATCCGCGCCCGCGGGGTGACCGACGACGGCCGCACGCTGCCGATGACGGCCAGCTTTGGCGTGGCGGCGGCCGACCCGGTCGACACCCTCGGCCACGGCGGCTCCGGCGTCGCGGCGGACCGGTTGATCCGACGGGCGGACGGGGCGCTCTTCGCCGCCAAGGAGGCCGGTCGCGATCGGATCGCGGTGGTCGACGCGGACGGCATCCTGCTGGCCCAACCGGCAACGGGCCAGCGGGCGTAGCCCGTCCGACGCAAGACCCCGTCATGCCCCCGTCATGTAAGGGCCGGGCTCGGCCGCGGCGGACCCTGCAACGCGGGGCCGGGGATCCGGGGCGGCGGATCGGCAGGGGCGGGTCGCTGGGGCGGCGAACTGTCGGAACCTGAGCCGTCCTCGGGATCCCCGTCGTCCAGCGTCTGCGGGGATCCGCCGAACTTGCGGAGCGTCGTGTAGAAGACCGGCGTGAGCACGAGGCCGAACAGGGTCACGCCGATCATCCCCGCGAAGACCGCGGTGCCCAGCGCCACCCGCATCTCCGCCCCGGCGCCCGTCGCCAGGACCAGCGGAAGCACGCCCAGCACGAAGCTGAAGGCGGTCATCAGGATCGCCCGGAACCGCAGCCGACACGCCTCGATCGCGGCGTCGACGCGGCTGCGGCCCCGCCCTTCGAGTTGGGCGGCGAACTCTACGATCAGGATCGCGTTCTTGCAGGCCAGCCCGACCAGTACGACCAGTCCGATCTGGGTGAGGATGTTGTTGTCCAGCCCGCGGAACCACACGCCGGCCAGCGCCGCCAGCAGGCTCATCGGCACGATCATCACGATCGCCAGCGGCAGGATCAGGCTTTCGAACTGGGCCGCCAGCGCCAGGTACACGAACAGCACGCACGCCGCGAAGACGGCGATCTGCTGCGTGACCGTGACCTGTTTCTGCTGGTAGGCGATGTCAGTCGCCTCGTAGCTGAACCCCGCCGGCAGCAGGTCGTCGGCGATCGCTTCGACCTCCCGCAACGCCTCCCCGCTGGACACCCCGGGGGCGCTGTCGCCGTTCAGGTCCGCGGCGGGATAGAGGTTGTATCGCACCACGCGGTCCGGGCCGGTGCGGAGTTCGATGTCCGCCAGCGAGCCCAGCGGGACTGATTCGCCGGCGGCGTTGCGGGTGCGCAGGCGGCCGATGTCCGAGGGATCGTCGCGGTATTCCTGCTCGGCCTGCACGTTCACCTGGTAGGTGCGTCCGCCAAGATTGAAGTCGTTGACGAACAGACTGCCCAGGTAGACCTGCAACGTCTCGAACACCTGATCGACCGGCACCCCCAGGATGCGGGCTCGTTCGCGGTCCAGATCGACATAATACTGCGGGGTGCTGGCCCGGAAGGTGCTGAAGACCTGCACGAGGTCCGGGTCGGCGTTCGCGGCGGCGGCGATCTCCCCGACCGCCGCCTCCAGTTCGGCGGGGGTGATGGAGTCTCGGCGAGCCTGGATCTGATATTTATAGCCGCCCCCGTTGCCCAACCCGCGGACCGGCGGCGGGGGGATCACCACGATGCCGGCGTCGGGGATCGCGGCCATCTTCCGTCGCATCTCACCGACGATGCCGTCGAACGTCAGTCCAGCCTCCGCCCGCTCCGCGAACGGCGCCAGCACCGGGAACATCGCCGCGGCGTTGCTGGCGTTCACCCGCGTCGCCCCGCTGAAGCCGGCGAAGCTCACCACCCCCGTCACGCCTTCCACCTCAAGCGCCGCCTGCACGGCCGCTTTTGTGACCGCATCGGTCCGGTCCAGGCTCGCCCCGTCGGGCAGTTGGAGCGCGACGATCACGTACCCCTGATCCTGAGCCGGGATGAAGCCCGACGGCACCGTCTGAAACGCCTGATACGTCAGCCCCAACAGCACGGCGTACACTCCCAGTGTGAGCACGCTGAACCGGACCGCCCGCTTGACCAGCGAGGAATAGACCCCGGTGACGGACTCCAGCAGGCGGTCGAAGCCGCGGAAGAGCCAGCCGAGGGTGAAGTCGAACCCGCGGTCGATCCAGCCGGTGTGCTCCCCCTTCTTTCGCAACAGCAGCGTCGCCAGCGCCGGGCTGAGCGTCAGCGAGACGAACGTGCTGACCGCGGTGCTGAACGCGATCGTCAGTGCGAACTGACGGTAGAATTGCCCGCTGATCCCGCCCAGAAACGCGGTCGGTACGAAGACCGCGATCAGCACCAGCGAGGTCGCGATCAGGGCGCTGCCGACCTCCGCCATCGTGGACCGCGTGGCGTCGCGGGGGGAGAGTCCCTCGGCGAGCTTTCGCTCCACGTTCTCCACCACGACGATCGCGTCGTCGACCACGATCCCGATCGCCAACACCAATCCGAACAGACTCAGGCTGTTCAGACTGAAACCCAATGCCAGCATCGCCCCGAACGTCCCCACCAGCGACACGGGGATCGCCGCGGCGGGGATGAGCGTCGCCCGCCAGCTTCCCAGGAAAATAAATACGACCAGAACCACCAATCCGACGGCCTGATACAGCGTGACGAACACTTCGTCGATGCTCTGCTCGATGAAGTATTTCGTCGGGTCGTAGACGATCCGATGTTCCAGACCCGGGGGGAACGGGAGCGAATCGGCCATCTCGTCCATCGCCTCGCGCACCTCGCGGGCAGTTTCGAGGGCGTTGGTGCCGGGCCGCTGATTGATCAGCATCGCGACGGCCGGGTCTTCATCGAGATAGCTGGCGACGGAGTAGTCCCGGGCGCCCAGTTCCACGCGGGCCACGTCCCGCACGCGGACCAGCCGGTTCCCCTCCCCGCTGCGGACGACCACGGCGCCGAACTCCTCCGCGGTCGTCAGCCGGCCCAACGTGGTCACGGGGATCTGGAAGGCGTTGGCGCCCTCGGTCGGCTCCTGCCCGATCACCCCGGCGGCGACCTGCACGTTCTGCTCGCGCAGCGCCGCGACCACGTCGCCGGCGGTCATGCTCGAGCGCGGCCAGCTTGTCGCCGTCCAACCAAATCCGCATGGAATAATCGCCGGCGCCGAAGATCCGCACGTTGCCGACCCCCTTGATCCGGCTGAGCCGATCGCGGACGTTTTGCAGCGCGTAGTTCGCGATGTCCAATTGGCTCCAGCGAGCCGTCCGGGGAGAGCATGTGGACGACCAACAGCAGGTTGGCGCTCTCCTTGCTGGTGACCACGCCGATCCGCCGAACGACCTCCGGCAGGCCGGACTCCGCGGCCGCCACGCGGTTCTGGACCTGGACCTGGGCGATGTCCAGGTCGGTGCCCAGTTCGAACGTGACCGTCAGCGACATGGAGCCGTCGTTGGCCGACTGGCTTTCCATGTACAGCATCCCCTCGACGCCGTTGACCTGCTGCTCGATCGGGGTGGCGACGGTGTCCGCGATCACCTCCGGCGTGGCCCCGGGGAAGGTGGCCCGGACGATCACCGTCGGCGGGGCGACCTCCGGGTATTGAGCGACAGGCAGGGCCGTGTAGGCGATCCCCCCGCCCAGCAGGATCACCACGGACAGCACGCCGGCGAAGATCGGCCGGTCGATGAAGAAGTTCGAGAAGTTCATTCCGCACCCCCCGCGACCGGCTCGTCTGCGTTCGCTTCCGCCTCGGCGACGACCTCCGCATCCCCGGACAGTTCGGCCGGGGCGATCACCTCGGGTGTCGGCTCGTCAGGAACGGCTTCGTCAGGAACGGCTTCGTCGGGAACGGCTTCATAATCGCCGCTTTCGTTCCGCTCCGCCCGCACGGCACGGGCCAATTCGAGGCGGGCGTCCCGTTCAAACGCCTCCTCGTCCAGTTCGATCGGCGTTTCCACCACCCGCACGGGGGAGCCCGGCCGGGCCTTCTGAACGCCGCGGATCACGACCCGGTCCGTTCTCGCCAGCCCGCTCCGGATCACCCGCAGCCCTCCGATCAGCGGGCCGAGCGACACGAGCCGCTGCTCGACGGTGGTCCCGGGGCCGCCGCCGTCGGGAGCGCCGCCCTGCCCCGGCTCGTCGGCGCCGTCCGCCTGCGAGAGCGGGACGACGACCAGCACCGTCGGGTTGTTCTGCCGCAGGGCGACCGCGGCGTCGGGGATCAGCGTCGCCTCGTAGATGCCGCTGCCGAGGATCTTCACCTTGGCGAACAGCCCCGGGGTCAGCAGCCCGCTGGGGTTCGGGAACTGCAACCGGCCGGTCATCGTGTCGGTGCCGGCGTCCAGCGTGTTGTCCACGAAATCAATCGCCCCCACGTGCGGGTAGCCGTCTTCGTCGGCGAGCTGAAGGACAGCGGGGTTCTGCACGTCTCGGCTGCTGGGACGTTCGCCGCTCGCGGCCTGCCGGGAGTACTTCAGGAACGCCCGTTCCGGGGCGCTGACGAAGGCGTGGATCGGGTTCTGCGATACGACCGTCGTCAGCAACGTGGCGTTCCCCCCGCCCTCGCCGACCACCAGGTTGCCCACGTCCACGAGATGCCGGGAGGTCCGGCCGGCGATCGGGCTGCGGACCTCGGTGAAGGACACGCTCAGCTCCGCGGCGGTGACGGCGGCGGTCGCGGTGGCGATGCCGGCCTCGGCGGTCGCCATCGCGGCCTCGGCGCTCTTGATCTGAGCCCGGGCGGCGGCGACGTCCGCGGCGGCCTGCTTCCGCTGGGAGACTTCGATGTCGTAGCTCTCCTGCGTCTCCGCCCCGCGGGCGATCAGCTTTTTCATGCGGGCGAGTTGCGTGTCCCGCAGTTCGAGCGCCGCTTCGGCCTGCACGTTCGCGGCGACGGCGGAGGTCTTCAGCGCCTCGGCTTCCTGGAGAGAAGCGTCCGCCCCCGCGAGCCGACCGCGGGCCTCGGCGAGGGCCGCGTCGAACGGGCGGGGATCGATGGTGAACAGCAGAGCGTTCGCCGCCACCACTTCGCCGTCCGCAAAGTGCACCTCCTGAAGGTAGCCGCCCACGCGGGGGCGGATCTCCACAGTGTCCACCGCCCGCAGTCGCGCGGTGTAGTCGTCCCATTCCACCACCTCACGCACCAGGGGCACGGCCGCAACGACTTCCGGCGGCGGCGGGGGCGGCGGCCCCTCCTCCCCCTCGCACCCGGAAACCGTCAGCCCGATCAGCAAGGCGACTCGCAGCAGCGGGCGACGGTCCGCACCGGCGTGTCGGCGGGCAGGAAATGAAGGCAGCCGGGGCGAAGACATGCGAGGCCGGCAAGGGCGGAGGAGGACGATCGAAACAGGCGCCCGCGGCGACAGCCGCGGCGCGACAGCCGCGGAGTGCACACGGCGCGGCGGGCACAGTGAATACCCGTTTCACAGTGAATACCCGTTTCAACGAATGAACACATCCCACCCGCCTCTCGCGAAGTTCAATTGACCGCGCGTCACGACGACGGTCCGACGACTCATCGTATGAGAAATGGGACCGGGACCGACTGATCGAGCGGGAACTGAGCGACGGGCGACCCCCGGCGGCGACCGTTTCCGCTCAGGAGGGCGGACTGATCGGGGCCCCATCCGGGAGCCCCCGCGTTCACGTCTGCCTCACCCACGGTACCTTCATGCCAAGTTCTCCGGACACGTCTCCCGATCTTTCGTCAATGGGTTCTGTGAAGCGGGGGACGGCTCCAGCGGGTTCGGAGGGGAATGCACGCCGACTGACCGTCGGCGAGGTCGCCGCTGCCTGCCGAACGGCCCGGATCTGTCTGGAGTGCGGGGAGAACCCGACTTGTTGGACGGCCGAGCTGCTGGCCGGGGTCCGAACCTGGACCGGGGCGGATCGAGCCGCGGTCGTCTTCCCGGCGAGCGACACATTGCTGGGCGACGGACTCTGGGCCGCGCTGCGGCCGAAGAACTCCGCCCGAGGATTGCGAATCGCCCGCTGCTCCCTGCTTGAGACGGCCCAGGCCACGGCAGAGACGCTGCCGTCCCTGAACGGTTCCAAGCCCCGTGCCGTGAGCGTGACGGCGGTGCTGTCCGGTACAGACTTACCGGCCGTTCCGCCTCCGACCCTGCGGGCCGGGCCGGCCGGCGACGCGCGGGTCAGCCTGACGATGGCGTGGCGGGACCTTCGCGGGCGGGTCGCGGTTCTCCTGGTGGGCGCCGCTCTCCCCACCCGGGCCGATGCAGAGCGAACGGCTGCGGAACAGGCTGCGGCGGAGCAAATCATCGCCACGGGCGGACGCCTGTCGAAGGTCGCCGCTCGCGAATTGGCGGCCGCCGGCCGTCGGCTGAGCCACCCGGGCGACGCTTCGCCGGACGCCCTGACGCCTCGCGCCCGGACGGTACTGCACCACTGGCTCGACGGGCTTTTGGAGAAGGAGGTCGCCGGCGTGCTGGAGGTCTCCGACGGCACGGTGCACAAGCAGGTGCACCGGATCTACCGGCACTTCAACGTGTCGAGCCGCGGGGAGCTTCAGGCGTTGTTCCTCCGCCGCGGGTGGGCCCGCCGCCGCCGCTGGCGCAACCTCGTTTGACCGTTGCGTCGGCCGCGGTCGCTTCTCGATCGTTCCCTCTTGGCAGGATGGTCGTTAGGAGGCGTCCGCGTGCCGGAGCGTCACCGGCGGCTCGCCGGGGGCGTGTAGAGCCTCGACGGCGCCGGAGCGGATCAGGTCCCGCACGCCTGCGAGCTTGCGTTTGACCGTCTTCGGAGACACCCCCACGGCGTTCGCGATCTCCACGCTGGTCCGCGCTTCAAGCCGCCCCACGACCACCTCGCGGGTGAGATCGTTGGGCAACGCGGACATCAGACGTTCGAAGATATCGGCGAACGCGGCCAGTTCGTGCGGGGACAGATCGGCTGAGACGGCCCCGTCCAGACCGGCGGAGGAACCGCCTTCCGGCCAGAGATCCCGCTCGCCGCGCGTCCGGCCGGACCCCCGTTTCGCCGCGCTCCTGCCGCGCGTAGTCCACTGCCTTGCGGTCCGTGACCGTCATCAGCCAGCGCCACAGATCGTCCGAGTCCGTCAATGTGCCGGCGCCGAACCGCCCGTCGCCGGCATGGTTCCAGAGAGCCAGGAACACGCTGTCCGCGACGACCTCCGCGTCCGCCGCCCGGAGCCCGCGGAGCTTTCGTTCCAACACCCGAATCACGCGCGGCAGGAGCCGACGCGCCACCTCGCCGACGGCCTCCGGGTCGCCGCGACGAACGTCCTCCAGGTAGGTCGTCAGCCCGTCCGGCTCATTGGCGAGTTGCGGGACCCCCACGGCGGCCGGAGCGGTCTTGCCCCCCGCCAGAGCGGGACTGCTTTGGGGCGTCGTCGTCATGCGCGGGTGCGTCTGGGGTGCTTGAGGCCGTCATCCATCAACCAACGCCAAGATCACCGGTCGGCCACCCCACCGCAAGCGCCGAGCAACGCCGTCTGCGTCCCGTGCCGCTCAGCTCCGCTTGCGAAGGGCGAAGTGAACGCTCGTGAAGGTGCGGCCCTGCAAGCTGACCACCGGCTTCAGGGCGAACCCCGGTTCGATCTCATGGAACAGGGAGTCGCCATGTTTGGCGAACTCGGCGTACACATATTCCGCCTGCTTTTCGAACGGTTCGACCAGCGCCCGCGTCGTCTCCGAGCATTCGGTGCGGAGCGAACCGCCGACCAATTCCCAATCGCCGGCGTCGAAGATGAACGTCCGGAGTTCGTCTTCATCGAACATCAGCGTGCCGGGGACGCCGGGCGAGGGCCCGTCGAGCCGAAACTCCGTGGCGATCGACGCGACTCCGCCGGGTTTGAGCACCCGGGCCATCTCCGACGCCGCCTGCCGGACGTCCTCGTGCGTCCCGAAATGTTCAATCGATCCGCAGGAGTAGAGACCGTCCATCGAGGCGTCCTCGTACTGAAGATCCAGCCCGTTCATATGTTGGACGACCAGCCGGCGGGACTGCCAGGAACTGGGCCAGTACCGCCCCGGGTGCAGGAACATCCCGGCGTTGGCAACCTCTTCCCAAGCGCTGGTCGGACCTGTCGTCGAGGGCGACGGCGGCGCGGGCGGGGACTCCGGAGCGGCCGGCGTCGGGGTCGCCGCGGGGCCGCGGAATCCGGCCCGAGCCCCGCGGGCCGCCTGCTTCACCGCGGATCCGACTTTGCGAAACAGCGACCGCCGCGGCGGCACGATCGCCGCGTCCGCCGCCGCCCGGGCGGCCCACTGCCGGGCGGCTTCGGCTTGGGCTTCCGCCTGTTGTTCGGCTTGTTGTGCGGCGTCTTTGGCGGCTTGGTGTCTTTGGACGGGTGAAGCGGAGGGGGGGATGTAGAGGTCGGTGCAGAACACCCTGCGGACGTGGTTGGTCAGGTAGAAGGTGGTGGGTTCGTTGCCGGCGCCGACGCCGAGGACTTCGGCGTCGGGCCGCAGCACGCCGCCCTCACGCAGCGCCCGCACCGCCATCACCACCTCCCAATACTTCCGGTTTCCGTAGGGCCGCGGCCACTCCGGCGACTGTCTGTCGATCTCATGCGGGAACACCTCCCGGAACTCTTCGGTCAGAGAGCCGAAGTCCTCCACTTCCAAGACTTTGTTATGCGGCAGGGACATCGGGATCGGGGTCCGACAGGGGGAGGATTGATCTCGCATCCATGCACGCCGCGGCGCCGGACTCTGACGCAGACCTGAAGCGTCACCGGGCCAGCGTCGCGTCGCTCGACGCGGAAAGGACGGCACACGCTCCACCCCGTCCCGCTTCTCGCGTTAATATCCGGCGAAAGAAGCCAGGGGCGGAGGCGTCGGACTCCCGGCTCAGCCCCGTTTGCGGAGGGCGAAGTGGCAACTCGTCCAGACGCGCTCGTCGATCCGCAGCACCTGCGACATACGCTCGTGCCAAGCTTCCACGTGGTAGAGGATCTCGGCGTATTTATCGACGTGGTCGTACATATGCTTCAACTGATTGTCGAACTCGTCGACCGTCGCCCGCGTGGCGTCGGAGCAGCGGGTTTCGAACGGCCCGTCCACCATCTCCCAATCGCCCGCATCGAAGATCAATTCCCGCAGTTCGTCCTCGTCGAACATCAACGTGCCCGGCACCCCCGGCGTGGGACCTTCCAGACGGAACTCGGTGGAGACCGACGCGACCCCGCCCGGCTTCAGCACCCGGGCCATCTCCGACGCCGCCTGTCGCACGTTCTCGTGACTGCCGAAATGTTCAATCGACCCGGAGGAGTAAATACCGTCGAAGCTGTCGTCTTCGTATTGCAGATCGCAGCCGTTCATGTGCTGGACGACCAGCCGTCGCGGGTTCCAGGGGCTGGGCCAGTAACGGTCGGGGTGCAGGAACATGCCGACGTTTGCGGACTCCGCCCAGTTCTCGCGGACCGGCAACGAATCCCCGGCGTCCACCGGGGGGAGCGTCCCGTCAAACGCGGTGCGAGCGGCGACGCCGGCGCCCTTCACCGCCTGCTTGGCGGCCGCGCCGGTCCGTCGGAACAGCGACCGACCCTGCAACGCGGCCTCGCGCTCGGCACGGGCCTGTCGCCGTTGTTCGGCTTGTTGTGCGGCGTCTTTGGCGGCTTGGTGTCTTTGGACGGGTGAAGCGGAGGGGGGGATGTAGAGGTCGGTGCAGAACACCCTGCGGACGTGGTTGGTCAGGTAGAAGGTGGTGGGTTCGTTGCCGGCGCCGACGCCGAGGACTTCGGCGTCGGGCCGCAGCACGCCGCCCTCACGCAGCGCCCGCACCGCCATCACCACCTCCCAATACTTCCGGTACCCAGTCTTGTCCGGCCAGCCGGCCCCATACTTGTCTGCTTCATGGGGAAGCACCTCCCGGATGTCCGCGGCGAGCGCCTCGAAGTCTTCAACCTCCAGAACCTTGTTGAGGGAGATCGTCATCGGGCGGCAGATCGGCACGTGGTCGGGAGCGGAGGCCGTACGTCAGGGCCGTACGGGCGGCGGACGATTGGACCCGCCGGCCGCGGCAGACTAGCGGTCTTCAGGGGGCTTCTCCACCCGAGTGCATCGGGGGCCGTCCTACAGTCAAGGACCGTTGCGAACGGAGCGATCAACACCCGCCGCGGACCTCGCGTACGCTGCGACGCCCCAAAACAGGACGACCCTGCCGACGATGGGGTGACAACGTTGGCGACAACCGGCCAGAAGTTCATCCGGCCGGGCAGTGAGGCCCCTGTCCTTCAAAGCCGACGGTGGGATTCGAACCCACGACCTACGCTTTACGAGAGCGTCGCTCTACCAGCTGAGCTACGTCGGCACGGCGGTGTCGCAGGCGTTCGCCTGCAGGGGACCGGGGCGGGATCGTAGTTCCGTCCGCCCCCGCCGTAAAGACCGCGGGCGGCACTCGTCGGTTCGGACCGATTCGCGTCTTCTTCGACCCATTCAGGACAGGATCCGGCCCCCCCGCCGCTCAGCGGTCGATTTCGCCCATCATGAAATCGAGGCTGCCCAGGATCGAAGGCACGTCCGCGATAAAGCAGCCGACGCTCAGCGGGCCGATCACCGACAGATTGCAGAACGAACTGCTTTTCACGCGGGTCCGCACCGGGATCGCCGTGCCGTCGCCGACGAGGCCGAACCCCATCTGGCCGCGGGGGCATTCCGTCTCCAGGTAGCACTCGTCCTTCGGCAGCTTCTGGTTCCAGCGGTGGGGGACGCGGAACGGACCGTCCGCCGCCTCGTAGCGATCCAGTGCCTGCCGGACGAGCCCCACGCTTTGCACGACCTCCATCATCCGGCAATAGAACCGCGTCCAGTTGTCTCCTAGAACCGCCTCGGGCGGGGCCTCCGGGAAGGGACCGACGGGAACTTCGAATTGATAGCCGTCGTAGTGCCGCTTGTAGATCGGATCGCCGTCCCGCCGCAGGTCGTGATCCACGCCGCTGCCCCGCAGCACCGGGCCGGTGCAGCCGTGACCGATCGCCATCTCCGCGGACAACGCCCCGAGGCCGGCCGTCCGTTTGATGAAGATGCCGTTGCGGGTCAGCAGCGTGTGGTACTCGGGGATACGCGGCTCGAACCAATCGAGGAAGTGGCGGACGGCGTCGCACCAACTCACCTCGGTTCCCTCGGGCGTGCCGGTTACCTGGGCGAGCCCGGGCGGGAGCGGGATCGCCTCCGGCAGATCATGCGTGGCCCCGCCGGGGGTGAGGTAGCTGTAGGTCAGCCTCGCTCCGCAGGCATGTTCGAAGAGGTCGAGGATCATCTCCCGCTCGCGGAAGGCGTACAGGAACGGGCTGAACGATCCGAGATCCAGCCCGTACGCCCCCATGCCCAGCAGGTGCGAAGCGATTCGGCCCAGTTCCACGATCGCGACTCGCAGGTGCCGGCCGCGTCTCCGGCACGTCGATTTTCAACAGTTTCTCGACGGTGCAGGACCAGCCGAGATTCATGCTCATCGCGGCGATGTAGTCCGTTCGATCCGTGTACGGGATGAACTGGGCCGGGGTGAGGTTCTCGCCGATCTTCTCCGCGCAGCGGTGCAGGTAACCGATATGCGGGGTGCATTCGCGGACGATCTCCCCGTCGGTGCGGAGGAGCAATCGCAACACCCCGTGCGTGCTGGGGTGCTGCGGCCCCATGTTGACGAGCATCTCGTCGGTGCGGACGTCGAACTCGATCGTCCGCGGGTCGGCGGGGGCTTCGGTCAGCATCGTCATGGAGACATCGTAACGCCGAGGCCCCGCGGGGCCTCGACGTTACGATGTCTCATCGGCAGCGAATCCCGCCGTATTCTTCAGGCATCTCGTAGTCCTTCCGCAGCGGGTGCCCGATCCAATCGTCCGAGGTGAGGATGCGGGTGAGGTTCGGGTGTCCCGTGAACCGCACGCCCAGCAGGTCGAACGCCTCCCGCTCGTGCCACTCCGCGATGGGGAACACGCCGGACGCGGTGGGAACCTCCGGCAGATCGTCGTTCGAGCCGCGGGGCAGGATCACTTTGAGGGTCAGCGAGGTCGTCAGCGGGAAGTCAGAGAGGCGGTAGATGACTTCCAAACGCGGCTCGCCGACGAATTTCGCCTCCTCCCCCGGCCTGGGGGCAAGGTCCGCGGCGGACAGATCGTTGAGATGCCGCAGGCCGTGCTCGTCTCGCAGGAAGGTCAGCGCCGCGGGCAGAGCGTCGGCCGCGATCTCGATCCAAGGATCGGTCGCCGCGTGCAACTCTCGGACCGCGTCCCCGAAGCGGTCGCGGAGGGCGGCGTGAAAGTCTGCGGGCGTCACGATTCACTTTTCGATTTAAAGAACACCGCACGCCGCACAAATACGGAGCCTACGCGGGGGATCGCCTCGAAGAACACCGTGAGGCCGTCGGCCGTATGAACTCGCACGTTCGCCTCACGAGACTCGCCGAGGGCGGTTGGGTCGGTCGCGAGTTCGCGATCCATCGCCACGATTTGTGACACGACCCCGCCGATGCTCTCGCCCCGCAAGTTTGCGGCGGTCATGGCATCTGTTGCGGCGGCGGAGGCTTTGGCCCCCCAGAGGATGCGGTACGTCAAGTTCCTCCCGCCGCCCCGTCCCCGCCAACCCGCCCCGCGGCCAACGTCTCAAGTTGGCGTGTAAGTTGCGCCGTCGTTAGCCCCACCGGCCGGCCCGCCGCATCCATCGGGATGGGGTCGAGAAGCTCCTCTGGAATCTCGTCGGCCTTTAACAACTGTCGGTAACGTGCGTAGAACTCCAGCGGGAGAAACACTCCCACCGGCTCACCGGATTCAGTCACGAATGCCGCGGGATCCGGCCGGTTCTTTAACGTCTGCGCGTCCAACCCCGCTGCGGACAGCGGTTCCATCTGGTCAGGCTTCAACATGGGGCACGCGGAGCGGGAGATACGAGTTGGAAGTTCTACTCTACGCGCCCGCTCGCCCCCGCAGAACCGACCACCAGATGCCGCCGAGCATCGCCCAGCAGAACGGCGCCCGGACCGCGAACAGCCAAAGCATGCCGGTCTTCGCGTGAGCGCGCTCCGCCCGCGGTCGGCGGAGCTCCCACAGTCCGCGGGCCAGACACCACGTCTCCATCGCCGCCGCGACGTGGAAGTAGGCGAACAGACTCAGGCCGACGACGGCCGCGCCGAGTTCCCACCAGCCGTTCACCGCCCCGCGTCCTGCCGGGCCTGACCGGCGACGGTCTTCACCCAGTCCAGGTCGCCGCGCCGCCAGACGTAGGCGAAGCCGACCAGCAGCACCCCGAAGAACGCCGCCAGATCGAAGGCCCCGGCGACGGCGATGCGGGTCGCGTCGCCGGCGGTCAGCATGGCGTCGGCCGGTAGCGTGCCGGGGGCGTGCCCGCCGAGGCGTTCGGTCAGCATCAGCCGGGCCGGGTCGGTCAGCGCCGGGTCCGTCAGGGCGATCGCGGAGCCGTACACGGCGGCCCAGGGGAACAGAAACGCCAGTTCCACGTCGAACACGATGAACAGCAGCGCGACGACGTAGAACCGCAGGTCGAACTTGCAAATAACTGCTGCCGATCGCCTCCTCGCCGCAGTCGTAGATCGCTGCCTTGTCCGGCGTGCGGTTCTTCGGCCGGATCAACCGGCCGAGCGTCAGCGGGAGCGCCAACGCCGCAATCGCGGCACCGGTGAAGATCAGCAGGTGGCCGGCGAGGTCCATCCCGAGGGGCCGTTCAGTCTGGGAGGGACGAGGCGGTCTGCCCGACGCCGGTCTGCCCGACGGCGGTCTGCCCGACGGCGGTCTGCCCGACGGCGGTCTGCCCGACGACCGGCGGGTCTGTCGCGGGCTCGGCGGACGGAGACACGGGAGACGTGGAAGGGGGAGACGTGGAAAGGGCCGACGTGACGAGCGACCGCAGCGGGACGCGGTCCGCGGGGTCGGCGGCGGCGGGGCGCCAGTGCGTCACCGCGTCTTCGCCCGGCCGCCAACTGTAGTAACCGTCGCGGGCGTCGCCGTCCGCGGCGAGGCGGGGGCCGGGGAACTCCACCAGTCCGGCCGCGGCGTCTCGCAGCACGGCGCCCGAGCCGGCGGATCTCCGTGACGTACTCGCTGAGCCGGTCCGCATCCCGGGCGAGGCCGGCTTCGATCTCGTCCAACTCCTCCGCGTGCGGGCCGACGTGGCGCCGCTTCGCCCCCGGCGTGCGGCGGACCCAGGCGAGGCGGGCGCGGCGTTCCGCCACGTCGAGGGCCAACGGTACGGCGTCGCCGACGATCCGGCGAACCAGCGGCAGCGTCGCGGTGGCTCGCTCCGCGGAGAACAGGGCCGACGGCCGGGCGATCGACCGCCGCGGCGGGCCGGCGTCCGGTCGTGCGTTCGGCGGCCGGTTGCCCGAGGGGACGGGGACGGGGGGACGGGACATGAGCGGCAGGCGGCGGGCGGGAACCGGAACGGTCGCGGGCGATCGCAATGGGGACGGCCGCGTGGCGCAACCCGGCAGGCGACCATCTTTCCGTTCCGTCGTCGGAAAGCCAAACCCACCCGGCGCCGGCGGCGCCGTCGTTAAACTCGAACGGGCGGTTCGGGTTGAATGATCGGCAGCACGGCCGCGCCGACCGGGGCCGGCATCCCCGGCTCGCCCTTCACCCAGACCGGGGCGGCCAGCGATTTACTCTCCGCCACCACCGTCGGGTTCAGCGTCGCCCGACCCCACGCCGCTTCGAGCGGGAGCTTGGCGAAGTCCACGCTGCACCCGTCCCGGGTGTAGCAGCTTAGGTCGTGGGTCGAACCCATGAAGATGCAGTCGACCGGGCAGGGATCGACGCACAATGCGCAGAACATGCACTTCGTATAGTCGATGGTGAAGCCGTCGACGCGGAACCCTTTCTTGCCGTCGGGGCCTTCGTCCATCGTTTTGTCGATGTAGATGCAATCCACCGGGCAGGCGACCGCGCACTTGTCGCAGCCGATGCACGCCGTCAGATCGAACCGATGAAAGCCGCGGTAGCGGGCGGCGACGGCTAAAGGCTTCTCCGGGTATTCGTACGCCTCCGTATAAGTCTTGCGGCGGTAGGTGCGGAGCGCCGCTTTCAACGTCACGCCCATCCCCTGGGCGACGGTGACCACCGCCGTCGTGAGGTTGCGAAACCATTCGTTCATCGCGTCGCCCCGGTCAGGGTCTCGGCGACGTACGCCTGCACGCCTTCGGCGTCGACCTCGCGGACGACCTCCACGTTCGTTTGCCAGCGGCGGACGCCGCGGCGGTCGAACACCGTCATGCCGCGGGTCAGGTCGCCGCCGGTCTCCACGTCGACCGCCATCTCCTCCCGCTCGAACAGGTCCGGTCGGACGGCGGCGGCCAACGCGGTCGGTTCCTGCAAGCTGATCCCCTCCACGCCGAAGTGCTGGTGATTGGCCCGCAGCGCCCACGGCAACATGCGACCCAGCAGCGTCCCGCGCCCCGCCGGCGATCGCCCCTCTGATCTCCTCGTAGGCCGACGGGCTCGAGCGCCGGCTGACGGGTCACGTCCAGCGGGACCAACGTCTTCGTCGCCCGGCCGGTGAGCACGCTGCGGGCGGAGAGCGGGTCGGCGGCGATGTTGAACTCCGCCGCGGCGGTCGCGTCCCCGCCCTGCTCCACCGATCCTGCAGCGATCACCAGTCCGGCCAACGCTTCGTAGAACCCGCCCCAGCGTTCCGCGGCGAGCTTCACGTTCGTCAGCGGACCGAGCGTCAACAGGGTGACCTCGCCCTCATGCTCGCGAATCAACTCGCACAGCAGGCGGGGAGAATCGCGGGGGGCGTACAGTTCCACGTCCGGCAGTTCCCAGGCCCCGAGGCCGTCCGGGCCGTTGACCTCCGCCCAGTCCACCTCTTCCCCCCCGAAGCCGGGACCGACGCCGGCGTCGCCGCTTTCGCAAGCTCCCACCTTCGGCCGTTTGTCCGGGTCCAGCAGGGTGAGGATCGCGGTGAGGTTGCGGGTCGCCGTCGGCCCGTCGACGCAGCCGGCGGTCGCGGTGACGGCCAGCAGGTCGACCTCCGGGTCCAGCACGGCGAGCGTGATCGCCAGCGGCGTCCCCGATCCCGGGATCGGCGTCAATGATGAGCTTGCGGGGCATCGGGCGGGCGGCGGCCGCGGGCGGAAGGGGCGAGCGGCCGCATCTTACCGGCGGGGTCGCGGTCCGTCGCTTGCGGTTTCGCAGCGCCCGATCCACGGTGCGGGCCACGGTGCGGGTCGATCGCCCCCCGGTCGCGGCGACGTCTTGAGCCCTTCCTATCCAACCCATGAACGACCCCGTCCACGCCGCCCTCGCGCTCGCCCTCGACCGACGCGACGTGCCGCGTGAGACGATGCACGCCGCCGTCGGGGCGGTGATGGACGGGGCCGCGGACCCGCACGCGTTGGCCGGATTGCTGGTCGCGTTGCGGATGAAGGGGGAAGCGGCGGACGAACTCGTCGGCGCCGCCGCTGCGATGCGGGAGCGGATGACCGCGGTCCCCGTCTCGGGCCGCGGCGCCCCTGCTGGACACCTGCGGGACCGGCGGCGACGGGTTGAGCACGTTCAACATTTCCACCGCAGCGGCCCTCGCGACCGCGGCCTGCGGGGTGCGGGTGGCGAAGCACGGGAACCGCTCCGTGAGTTCCAACAGCGGGTCCGCGGACGTGTTGGAAGCGCTGGGGGTGAACGTCTCGCTGACGCCGGAGCGGGTTGGACAGTGCATTGAAGAGGTGGGCCTCGGCTTCGCGTACGCCCCGGCCTCTCACGGGGCGATGCGACACGCGGCGCCGGTGCGGAAGGGGTTGGGGGTGCGAACGCTGTTCAACCTGCTGGGCCCGCTGACGAATCCGGCGGGGGCCGGTCATCAGTTGCTCGGGGCGGCGTCCACGGCTCACGCGGGTCTGCTGGCGGACGCCCTGCACGCCCTCGGCACGACGCGGTCTCTGGTCGTCTGCGGGAACGACGAACTGGACGAGGTCAGCCTGTGGGGCGAGATCGCCGTGTTCGTCGTCACGCCCGCCGGGGTGACGCGGGAGACGTGGACCGCCTCGACGCTCGGCCTGCCGGAATGCTCCGCAGCCGATCTGCACGCGGACGGACCGGCGGACAGCGCCGCGATCATCCGTGGTTTGCTGACCGGCACGCCCGGGCCGGCGCGGGACGTGGTGATCGCCAACGCCGCCGCGGGGCTGCTCGCGGTGGGGGCGGAACGCGAACCGCGGGCCGCCGCCGAACGCGTCGCGGCGGCGTTGGACGCCGGCGCCGCGACGGGCGTGCTGGCCCGGCTCGCGGCGTGGACGCACCGGTAAGCCGCGGCGGCGTCCGTCCCGCTCGCCCGGCTCACTCCGCTCCGCCCACCCATTCGCCGAGGCTCACGGGTGGCTCTTCTGTTCTCTCCACAACCGGCGGGGCGACGGCCCGCGGGGGGAGGAACTGCGGCACGAGGGCGGTTGCCGGCGGGGTCGTCGGGAACGAAACCGCCGCCTGGCCCTTCCGCGGCTTCCGCCACTTTGACGCGGCCGGATCGACCGACGACGCGGCGGACGCCGCCGGGGCGAACGGGTCCGGGACCACAATGACGGGCCGCGGGGCGGCGGCGGAGACCGGCGTCACCCGTTCGGCCGATCGCGGCGCCCGCCAGCCGGCGCCCTGCATCATCCGTGACCGCCGCGTGCGGCGGAGCGATTCCGCGGCGGACATCGGCTCCCCCGCGGGGCCGGTCTCCTGCGGCGGATCGAGATCGAGCCCCCGCAGGATCGCGTCCACATCCAGATCGCCGGGCGACAGCCCCTCCAAACCGGGGACGAGGTCCTCGGGCGAGAGCCGTTCCTCCGGCTCATCCGTCCGGTCGTCGCCGGGCGAGCGCTCCGGGGGCGCCGCCGGGCTCGGAGCCGTCGGCGGAACCCGCGGCGCCGGAGCGGCGTCCTCCTTCTCGACCGGCAGCGGCGCCGGCGCGGATTCGGGGCGGCGGGCGTGCCGATCGGCGGGGACGCGAGGCGGGCGGCGTCCTCCTCCGGCGAGGGCTCCGGCACCTCGACCGGCGGGGGCAGCGGGCCGGGAACAAAGTTCGTCGGCGCCTGCCGCGGCACGAACGCCGGACCGGGCGGCAGGCCGTTCGTCAGGAACTGCGGGCAGGCCCGTTCGTCCTCCGGCGTGGTGAACGGCGCCGGGCTCGTTTGCAGCCCTTCGGCCGGCATCGCGTGGCTGCGTTCCCACGCCCGCCGCATCGCCTGCTGGTAGGCGACCGGCGTCCACCGCCCCTCGGACAACTGCACGCCGTTGGCGTCCAACAGCGTGCCCTTCGCCAACTGGAGCAGCGCCTGGGCCTGGTTGTAAGCGACGATCTCCTGGAAGTACGCCCCTTCCGCGGCGGCGAGGTCCGTCTGGGCTCGCAGCAGGAAGTCCGTCCGCAACGCCCCTTCGCTCCGCTGGGCGTCGAGGATGCGAACCCGCTCCTGGGCGGCGCCGATCTGATTGAAAAAGTTCGTCGCCGTCGCGTGTCGCAGCGCCACCTGTTGGAAGGAGTCGGCGAGCTGATGGGAGACGTCCAGCTCCTGCGCGGCCAGCACTTTGCGGGCTTTGGTGAGCTGGTATTCGATGTTCCGCACCTGCAGTCGAGCCTGCCGGAAGCCGATCGGGGCGCTGTATTCGAGCCCCAGCTGCCAGCCGGTCTGGTTGAAGTCCGACAGCGTGCCGACCGCGCTGGACTGCCCCTCGTCGGCGATCAGATCGTCGCCGAACCCGTTGACCTGGGCCTGCGAGGTGAAGTTCAGCGTCGGCCGGGTCAGGCTGCGGGCCGCTTTGAGTTGCAGTTCCAGCGACTTGACCCGGAACTTCTGTTGGCGAAGTTCCGGCCGGTGGCAGAGGGCCTCGGCGAGGCTGGCGTGCCAATCCGGGATGAACTCCGCGGTCACCGGTTCGGTCGCCGGGCGAAGCACCCGGCCGTCGTTGACCGGCAACACCATCACCCGCCGCAGTTCCGCCTCGGCGGAGTACACCTGGTTCAGGGCCTGCGTCGCCAGCGATTTCTGCTGGAAATACTGGTTCTCCGCTTGGGCGAGCTGCGCCGGGGTGGTGTTCCCGTCGCTCGGTTGGGCCTGGAACGCCACCTGCCGCACGCCGGCTTCGCCGGTTCCATCACCGGCCGCGGCGGCGGCGAGGTCTTCGCTGCGGAGGTCTTCCACGTCCAACCGATTCCGCAGATCCCGCCACGTGCGGAGGGCGCTGTTGCGGGCGGTCAGGCGGGTGTCGTACTGCCGGTAGGCGTTGTAGAGGTTCCAGTAGGCGTCCTCGACGCTCTTGACGAGGTCGCGGACGTTCCGCTCGAAGTCGAGCAGGTTAATGTCTTCATTGATGCGGGCGATGATCACGCCCTGATTCACGCCGGTGATGGCGCTGAAGTTCGGGTTCCGCGGCCCGGCGATGCGGGTGTACTCGACGCCGCTGCCCGCGAGCAGCGGTTGCGTGAACCGCAAACCGATGTTGTTGGTGTAGTTATTCGGGAACAGACCGAACGCCGGATCGCTGTCCAGGTAGTTCACGTTCCCGAAAGCGGAGACGGTTCCGCCGGTGGCCAGCGTTTTGTTCAGACTGCTGGAGTAGGTCCCGCTATTCGTCGTCGCCTGCCCCGGCGTCAATGCCCCGCCGCCGCCCACGCCGCCGCCCACGCCGACGCCGGTTCCGCCGACGCCCGGCAGCCCGCCGGTCCCCGTGCCCCCGCCGGCGCCGGTCACTCCGCCCCGTCCACCGCCGATTCCGCCGCCGCCGATTCCGCCGGCTCCGAAGCCGCCGTTGAGCGATTCGTCCCGGCTGAACAGCAGTGAAGAGGTGAAGTTGGCGTCGAAATCCGCCAGCGCCGCTTCCACGCTGCGGTTGCCGAACAGCACGCCGGTCTGGGCGATCGCGGGGTCGAACAGGCTCGGCGTGCCTTGCGGGTTGGCCAGCGCGGTCGTCTGGAAGCCGGTCCCCGTGACGTTCCCGCGGGGGGCGACGGTCCGCAGGATCTCACTGTGTTCCAACGCAATCTTGACCGCGGCGTCCAGATCGAGGTCCCAGATCTCCGCGTGGGCGGCGTCCGCGACGGTCCGGGGGGCGGCGCCGTTCAGCAACGGACGCACGTCGTTCTCCACGCCGTGGGCGTAGGAGATTTTCGCGGCGGTCTCGATGTGCGCCGCCGGCCGGGCGTCGCCGAGGTAGGAGACCTGCGGTTCCGCCTGCGGGCGGCCCCTCATGCCAGCACAACCAGGCAGGGCCGCGAGCGCCGCGAAGCAGCCGGCTCCCAGGGCCCTGCGCCAACGTGCGGCGCCCGACCCGCGGCCGGCGACGGCCCCATGCGTCGACGGGGCGGTGAACATGAAGGCGGTGGGCTGGGGCCGTGTCATCCGTTCGCCCGTGCGATGAGGTCCAATCCGAGAGTGCGGCGCCGCCCGATTGTCCGGACGAGACCGCACCGTCGTCATCGGCGGCCGTGTCCGCAGGACCCGCCCCCGCCGCACCCCGCCGGCGCGAACGTTGCGACCGCCAAACTCCCGCGGTCCTGTCGGGGGCGAAGCGTTTTTGATCGGTGAAGCGCCCGCTCCGCTCCCCCCGTCTCGCCCGACCCGCACCCCCGCCCCGCCCTCCGCCCATGTCTGAATCCGTCTGGGACTATCCTCGTCCGCCGCGTTGGGAGCGGTGCGACAAACGGGTCGTGGTCACCTTCGGGGGCGAACGGCTGGCGGACACCGTCGCCGCGGTTCGCGTGCTGGAAACGTCTCACCCGCCCACGTTCTATCTCCCCCCGGGAGACGTGAATCTGGCGATGCTCCGCCCCGCGGACGGCCGCAGCCTGTGCGAATGGAAAGGCGTCGCGAGCTACCTGGACGTCGTCGCCCACGCCGGGACGCCGGAGGAACAGGTCGCCGCGAAGGCCGCCTGGACGTACCGCGACCCGGTTCCCGCCTTTGCGGAGTTGAAGGACCACGTCGCCGTGTACCCGTCGCGGATGGCCGAATGCACCGTCGGCGGGGAGGTGGTCGCTTCGCAGGAGGGCGACTTTTACGGCGGGTGGATCACCGCGGAGATCGTCGGCCCGTTCAAGGGCGGGCCGGGGACGTGGGGGTGGTGACGGAACCGCGGAGGACGGCGTGGCGTGTGGTTCGGGCGGTGGAGCGGCGGTAGGCTGGACCGGTTCGCTGCCGTTCACGCCTCTCCGGCCCGGGGATCCCCGCCGTGCGTCGTCGCTCCCGCCTGTTGTTCCCGCTCCTCGGCGCCGCACTGACGATCGCGGGATTCGAGCCGTCCGCGGCGGCGGAGGACGGCCCGCTGGGGCTGTTGGAAGTCCATGAGCGCTGGACGGGGCTCTTGGAGGACACCGAGGCGGAGTTCGAGGAACTCGTCACGGAGCGCCGGGCCGCCGCCGCCCGCAAGCAGCGGTTGGGCCTGCCCCAGCTCGGCACGTCGAACCCGTTCGAACTGCCGAAGCTGTTGTCGGAGGAGGACGAGGGCAGCAAGCCGATGACGATCGCCTCGCACGACGCACGCTACGCCCGGCGGAAGGCGGGGATTTGGCGGGAGGAGATTGCGGCGTACGCCGCGGGGCGGTCGCTGTCGGAGGACGCGATCGGCCTGCTCCACGGCTTTGCGGACGCCAAGCGGGGTGACGAGACGGACTGGGACCGGCGGCTCAAACGTTCCGCGCTCCGCCTGCTGGGGACGGAGGTGACGGACCCCGTGGTGAAGGCGTTCCTGGCCCGGGAGACGATCCGGTCGAACTTCTCCCGAGCCGGCAAGGTCGCGGATGCGAAGACGCTGGCGGTCGCTGTGGACGCCGCGATCGCCGCCGACGCCCCGCCGCTGTTCCGGGCGCGGCTGGCGTTCTACGCGGTGCGGCAGGCCAAGCAGCGTGCGGGAGGCGGCGATCAGGCGTCGGAAGACGACCCGCTGTCGGTGCCCCTCCGGGTGAAGATCGCCGCGGAGCAGCTCGGGGCGCTGTCCCGGTCGATCACGCCGGAGGCCGCCGCCGCCCGGCCGCAGTTGCCCCGGCTGGCGTACGAATTGGCGCTGGAGACGTTTGAACTGTTCGATCCGGCGAAGCCGGAGGAGGCGCCTCACCGCCTCGTGCTGCTGGGAGGCTTGTCGAAAGCCGCGGAGGCGGGCGGGGACGCCTACGCCTTCCACGTCTTGATGACGACGTTCCTCAAAGACAGCGGGTGGAAGGCCCGCGGGACCGGGATGGCGTCCTCGGTGACCGACGAGGGCTGGGAGATCTTCCACGAACGTCTGGAGGCCGCCGCCGAGCACGGGCACGCCGCCTGGACGTTGCACCCGCATCTCCCGCAGGCCCCCACGTTGATGATCGTCGTGACGATGGGCGGGGGCGACCTGCTGAGCGAGCCGGAATGGTTTGCGGAGACGATGAAGGCCCAGCTCGACGTGAAGGCGGCGTGGATCACGACCTCCCGGTCGCTGGCGCCGAGGTGGGGCGGCTCGCAGGAGGCGCGGTTGCTCTTGGCCCGCAGCGCCCTGCGGGAGGACCTGCGGGAGGCGGACGTGCTGTGGCGGGGGTTCGAGATCCTGGACAACGTCCGCGTGGGCGGCCGGTTCTCCGACGGCCCGCCGCCGGAGGGGCCGTGGCGGGACGCGTTGGCCGCGTACGCGGCTCACCTCGTGGAGTTTCCCCCCGAGGAGGCGGCGATGATCGCCTCGCCGTCGAATATGGGGTGGTCGTTTCACCTGGGACTGCTCGCCGAGAGTTTGGCGGGCGAGGGGATGGCGGACGAGATGCTGGCCGTGTTGCGACTCTGGCCGCACCGGGACAAGGAGCCCCTGCAACTGCGGGCGATGCTCAACGGCTACCGCCGCGACTACGTCGCCGGGCCGATCGCCGCCGGGGCGGGCGACGCGGCGGCGGACGCCTTCACGCTGGTGTCCGCCCTCTCCCCGGTCGCCCCCGCGATCGGGGCCGCGGACCTGCCCAAGCTGCGAGCCGCCGCCGACGCGGTCCGGGCCGCCGCGGGCGACGATCCGGTGCAACTGGGATGGTTGGAAGACGTGGACGTGATCCTCGGCCGGGTGGAGGGACTGGCCGGTGGGGCTCCCCAGCCGTTCACGTTCCGGCCCGGGCTGCCGGGCTGGCGTTGCTCGACGCTGCGGTACGGACTCAGACAGCCGATCGGCGGGTCGGACGGGGAGTACGCCGTGCTCAGGCTGTACGGCAACACGCGACGGACCACCGCCTACGTCAGCCCCATCGGCCGGCTGCCGGAACCGTTCCTGCTCTCCGCGCAGTTCGAGGCGGTGCCGATCTCGGGCGAGACCGGGGTGATGCTCGGGATCGGTTTGGGCGAGGGCGCCTGGACGAAGTTTGACGACGCCGCGGCCCGCGAGTGGCGGGGGGCGACCGGGGCGGTGATGTACCTCTGGGACGATCCGAACCGGAACGGGAAGAACCTCGTGGGGCTCCTCCCCCTCCCCTGGCAGCACGAGGGGAAGATGGAGCGGTCGCACGATCTGAGGCGCCTGCCGTCGAAGGAACGCCGTCTGCAACTCGGGGCGCTCGTGGAGGGGGGCCGCGTGGCGACGTTCCTCGGCGAAGAGTTTCACCACGAGGTGACCGATGAGTTCCCGGAGGACCTCCAGCCGGTGCGGCTCGGGACCACGAAGACCTTCTTCGGCCCGGCCCGCTTCCTGGTCGGGCCGGTGGCGGTGACGCATCGGCCGGGGTTCACCCTCCCGCCGGGTCAAGCGATAAAGAGCCTCCCGCCGCACCTTCAATTCAAAGCGGCGGCGCCGGACGCCAACGCGCCGGACGCCGACGCGCCGGACGCCGACGCGCCGGATGCCGACGCACCGGATGCCGAAGCGCCGGATGCCGCTGGGGCGAATGCCGCTGGGGCGAATGCCGAGACGGCCGGGGCGTCCGGCGACGCAGCCGACTGACGCACGGCCCGTCCGCCGCATCGTTTCGATTCGCGGTCCGCCGTCCTACACTCGCGGCGACCGCCCGTCGCCCGTTCGCCGCTCACCCGCGCCGCCGCCCCGCCTCCGTTGCTCACCGGCCCGATCTTCACCCGGGAGGCCCGCACCGCACCGCGGTCGGTCCGCCATTTCGTGCTCCGGGCCGGGTACGTGCTGGCCCTGTTCGTGCTGCTCTACACGGCGGAGAAGGCTCTCGTCGGACTCACCGGCGACCTCTCCGCCGCTGGTCGGGCGCGGTTCGGGGCGTTGGCGTTCCAGCTTCTGGCGGTCGTGCAGCTAACCCTCTGCCTGTTCTTCGCGCTGCTGTTCGGCGCAGGGAACGTCGCCCAGGAGAAGGACCGGCGGACCCTCATCCTGCTCTTGATGACGGACCTCCGCAGTTCGGAACTGGTGCTCGGCAAGCTGTCGGCGAGCCTGTTGAGCGTCGCGGTGCTGATCGCCTGCGGAGCCCCGGTGTTCTTCCTGCTGCGGCTCGCGGGCGGGGTGAGCGTCGAGCAAATCGTCTGGTCGCTGGCCCTCTGCGCCGCGGCGTCGCTGGCGGCGGGAACATGGGGCAGCCTGTGCGCCTTCTGGCGAGACAAGACCTTCCAGAGCCTCGCGCTGGGCGTGCTGGGAATGGTCGGCTGGCTCGGGGCGACGGAGGCGGCGGTGATGATTGCGGGGGCGGAGTCGCCGATCGGGCGAGCCGGGGCGATGCTGAACCCGTTCCGGGCGTTGGCCGAACTGGTCAGTCCCGGGGCGGCGTGGGGCGGGACCTCGCAAGCGGCGAGCGGCCCGGCGGCGGTGTCGGCTCTCGGGTCGGTGGCGGCGCTGTCGGGGCTGGCGTGCCTGCTGGCCGGCGTGACGATCTGGCGACTGCGGGCCTGGAACCCGACCCGCAACGTGCACGTCCCGGCGGCTGAACCGATCGCCGCGGCGAATCGAAATGCGGCAGATTCGCCCGCGGCCAGTCCGGAGACCGGGGCGGCCGCGGAAGAGCGCCGTTCGCAGCGGCCGGTCTGGGCGAACCCGATCCTCTGGCGGGAGATCCGCACCCGGGCCTACGGTCGCAAGGCGATCCTCATCAAGTTGGCCTTCGTGGCCCTCTGCGTGGCGGCGGCGTTCGCCTTATCGACGAACGCGGGCGGCGGCGGCGTGCGTGCGGCGGCCACATTGACGGGGCTGGGGCTGTTGGGGCTGATCCTGGTCAACGCCCAGGCGGTGACGGCCCTCACCACCGAGCGCGACGGCAATACGCTCGAATTGCTGCTCACCACGGATCTATCCGCCCGTGAGTTCACCCTCGGCAAGCTCGCCGGCGTGCTGTGGAATACGAAGGAGGTGCTCCTCGCCCCGCTGATCCCCGCGACCGTGCTGCTGTGGAACGGCGGGCTGGGCGGCGAAGGATTCGTGTACCTCGTGCTGGGATATGCGGTGCTGGCGGTGTTCTGTGCGGTGCTCGGGCTGCACGCGGCGGCCGGCCATTCGAGCAGTCGGCGGGCGATCGCCCACAGCCTCGGCACGGTCTTCTTCCTGAGTTTGGGGCTGACGGTGTTCTGGCTGCTGTTGATCGAGGCGCGCGGCAACTTCTTTCAGCAGTTCACCGGGTTCCTGTTGTTCATCGGGTTTGGATCGGTGCTGTTGCTGGTCAGCTTCAATTGGAGTCAGCCCAGCAACGCGCTGTCCGCCGCGGCGTTCGCGTTGCCGTTCATGACGTTTTACGCGATCACGGCCTACCTGCTGAACGAACCGCTGGGCTGTCTGCTGGCGGTGGGGGCGGCCTACGGTTTCGCGGCGGCGGCGATGTTGGTGCCGGCCGTCAGCGAGTTCGGCGTCACCCTGGGCGGGGGGAAAGAGTGACCCGCCGCCGACCTGGCGCGCCGTTGCGTGCGACTTACCCCGCGTCCCCGCGCCCCTGCCGTCGCCGGGCCGCTGATCGTGCCGGAGTTCCCCCCCGCGTCCCTGTGGCTGCCCGGCGGGTTGACGATGTTGGCCCTCACCATGGTCAGCGGGTTCTTCTCCGGCAGCGAGACCGCCCTGTTCTTCCTTTCCCCGGACGATCAACGCGATCTGTCCCGCGGATCGGCGGGGCGGCGGGCGGCGGCGCGACTGCTCGACGAACCGGACCGGCTGCTCGCCGCGGTGCTGTTCTGGAACCTGCTGACGAACCTCACCTACTTCGTGGTGAGCGTCGTGGTCGCGGAGCAACTGCTCGCCGCGAAGTACCCCGCGACCGCCGGGGCGTTCGGTCTGGGCGGTTTGGCGAGCATCATTCTGCTGGGCGAAGTGTTGCCCAAGAGCGTTGCGGTGGCGGCGCCGAAGACGGTCGCCGGGCTCGTAGCGTGGCCGTTGGCGTTCGCGGTGCGGGCGGTGGATCCGCTCTCGCCGCGGCTCGACGCCCTCACCCGGGCCCTGACCCGCACGTTCTGGCCCAAGCTGGTGCCGGAAGAGTACCTCAACGCCGGCGATCTCGAACTCGCCGTCGAAGCCGCCACCGCGACGCGAGAACTCGCCGGGCCGGAGCGTCAGGTGCTCCGCAACGTGCTGGACCTGTCGGACGTGACGGCCGAGGAAATCATGCGGCCGCGAGGCTCCTACCGGACGCTGCCGAGCCCGGTGTTTCGCTCGGATCTCGGCGGGCGGGTGCCGGCGGGCGGGTTCGTCGCGGTGGTCGATCAAACGGCCCCGGCGGCGGACGGGGTCGCCCCGCAGAACCTTTCCGCGGCGAACGCGGACCGCGTGCTGATGTTGGACTCCGCCGCGGCCGTGCTGGGATCCGACCCGGACGAGGCCGATCCGCGGTTGGACGGCAAGGCGGTGCCGCTCCCCTTCCTCCCCTGGTGTGCGACGGCGGCGTCGGCCTGGGCGCTGCTCGCGGAGACCGGCCGGCCGGCCGCGGGCGTGATCAACGAATACGGCGAGACGGTGGGCGTGGTCACCTTCGACGACGTGGTCGACGCCGTGCTGCGGCCGGACGCCAGCCGCGCCCGCCGCCTGCTGCGGAGCGAACCCGTTCGCCCCCGCCCCCGAGCGCCCGGCGAGCCGCCGAGTTGGGAGGTCGCCGGGCTCACCACGCTCCGCTACCTTCTCAAAAAGCTTGATCAGACGGACGACCTGACGGAGACCGATCCGGTCACCGTCACCGGCCTGCTGTTGGAAGAGTTGGAACACCTCCCCGAGCCCGGCGACGGGTGCGACTGGCATGGCTTGCGCCTGACGGTCGAAGACGCCGCCGGCGCCGACGTGCGGCGGGTGCGGATCGAGCGGCTCGTCCCGCACCAAGGCGACGACCTGACGGCCGACCAGACGGGCCGCCGTTCGTCAGATCGCACGCCGCACGCGAAGGAGGAGGAATGATTCCCACGCTCCTGACCGCCGCCGGGCTGTTCGCGGCGGGCGTGTACCTGTCCGCGTTGTTCAGCGGAGCGGAGACGGCGTTCTACCGGATCTCGACGCTGCGGCTCGGCTTTCACGCCGCCGCGGGCAAGCGGCGGTCCACCCGCTTGCTGCAATTCGCGCAGGACCCGGCGCGATTCGTCGCCACCTTGCTGGTCGGCAACAATGTGGCGAATTATGTCACGACCGCGGCGATCGGCGTGGCGGTCGGGGCGGTCATCGCCCACGGCGGCGGCGGGGCGCCGGAGGTGATCGCCACCTGGCTGATCAGCCCGGTGGTGTTCGTCTGCGGAGAATTGCTGCCCAAGCGGCTGTGCTACCTCGCCCCGTCGCACTTCCTCGGCCGGCAAAGTTCGTTTCTCCTGGCGATCTTCGTGCTGGCCGCTCCGGTTGCGATCCCGCTGGCATGGTTGGCGCGGTTGCTTGAGCAGGGGGGCGAAAGCGAAGCCCGCCGCGTCGGCGGCGTGCTGGGACGGGGGCGACTGATCGAGGTCTTGGACGAGGGCCACCGCGCCGGCCTGCTGACCGATGTGCAGGACCGGCTGACGGAGAACGTGCTGCACGCCGCCCCCGGCCGCGCCCGCGATCGGGCCGTGCCGCTGGAACGGGCCGTGACGCTGCCCCTGCACTGCTCGCGGACCACGCTGCTGGCGAAGGTCGCGTCGCTGGGCGTGCGGGAGGTGTTGCTCACCGCCGGCGCCGACGGCGCCGAGGCGAGCCGGATCGCCGGCTATGTGAAGGCGGCCGACGTCGCCGCCGGCGATCGTCCGCCGCGGGTCTGGCTCCGCCCGCTGCCCCGCGTGCCGGAGGGGGCGACCCGATTGGAAGCGTTGGCCGAGTTGCGGCGGGAGGGCGACGCAGTCGGTCTGCTGGTCGCTCGCTCTCCTCGCCAAGGTGCGGACGGCCCCGAAGGCTCGGACGGCGGCGCCCGCGTCCTCGGCGTTCTGCACGAACGCGGATTGCTGCGGGAGTTGTTCGGACGGGTCTGACGCGACGAGTACATCCGTCACCGCGCAGCAACAAACGGCGGCGGGAAGACCCGCCGCCGTCGTTCTCTCCACCCTGTTCCCTCTCCGATCGGCTCCCCCACAGGGGCCGCGGCCGTTACCGGGTGCGGGCCGTCAGGGCGACCATCGGCAACGCCGGACCGGAGTCCGCGGCGTCCCACCGGCGGGCGGCGCCCACCCGGGGCACCCGGCCGGCGGCGCCGACGAGCACGGGGGCGGCGGGGGCATCCTCGGCCGGCGACGGGGCGGCCGGCCGGCGGGTCGGCGTCCGCACCGCGGCGGGCGGGGCGGCGATCGTCGGCCGGGCGGCCAGCCGCTCGCCGCCGTTGCCGGAGATCGGGCCGCGGCTCCGGGCGGCGAGTTTCAACGCGGCGAGGCGCTGTCGGTCGGCGTCCGTCAGTTTCCGCACCTTCGGCGCCGGATCGACCGGCCGGCTCACCCGCCGAGACCCGCGGCGGGGGGCGTGGAAGGAGGTCGCGGAGTCCGGATCAGCGTCCGCTTCGGTCCGCTTGTAGGGTTCGTCATTGGCTCTCGCGGAGCGGGTCGGCACGGAGTTGAAGCCTTCGGCGGTGCGATTCGTACCGTACGCTTCCGGCCGCAGGGCCGTCGTCGTGCCGCGGCCGGACAGGTACGCCACCGCCACCGGGTCCGTGCTGGGCAGGTAGTTGTAGACGGTGCGGGAGACCTCCCGGTACTCCGTCACCGGCTTCATCGCGGTGACCTGCTGGTCCTCCCAAACCACTTCCTGCACGGCGACCTGCCGCTTTTTGACGGTCGGGACCATCGTCGTCACCTGGTAGGTGCGGGGCACGTTCGTGACTTCCGCGACCTGATTGGTGGTGGTCACGTTGCAGGCCATCTGCTGCGGAACATACTGCCGCTGCGTGGTGAACCGCGGCGTGAACATGCTGCGGACGTTGTATCCGAAGCGGTTCATCGAACCGGCGAACCCGGGCCGCGGGTCGTACACGCAGGGGCTGACGCGGGGATTGGCGATCCGGCGGGTCTGCCAGTGGCCGGCGTCTTTAATCACCTGCCGCGTGCTTTGGACCGGCCGGTAATTCACCTGCTGGGCCATCGCGGTGCGGGTCTCGGTTTGCGGGATCATCTCGGTGAACTCCCGCTCTTCGTACCGCGTGACGGTGCGGGGGCGTTTGACGGTCTCCGCGACGGAGACGTACTTCGTGACCGGCACGCGATCGGTGACCTGCCGCGGCACGGCGACCATCCTCGGCGGCTCGCAGACCGCCACGGTCTGCACCTGTTGGACCGGCGTGCACTCCACCGCGGCGGTTTGGTACACCGGCGGAGCGTAGGCGACGCTTTGAATCGGCGTGCACCCGCTCACCGTGCTGTAGCTTCCCCCCCCGTAGGACGCGGTGGAGAACCCGGTCGAGTAGGCGCTGGTGTACGACGGCGAGGCGGTTGCGGTGGAGCACCCGCAGGACGAGCCCCCGCCGCCGTACCCGTAGCCGCTGTCGTAAAACTGGGCGGGGGCGGAAGGGGCGAGGGCCGCGACCGCCGCTGCGGACAGCAGTCCGATGCCGAGGCGACGGGCGCCCAGGCGACGGGCGCCGAGGCGACGGGCGCCGAGGCGACGGGCGCTGTTCGAGGAACGAACCGGGGCGGGGGCGGAGGCGCGGCGGAACCGCGGGATCGGACGCGAAATCATCGCACCTGTTCCGAGAGGAGATCCGGCGTGGCGAGCGATCCCGGGGGACCGATCGGCGGCGCGGACGAATGGGTTGTCGCGAGGGAGTTGCGGTCCCGCTGGAGGGCGGGATACGCGGGCATGTCGAGCGGCGGGGTGGAGAGATCCCCTGCCCCGTCCGTCGCTCCCCGCGGGCTTGGCGCCGCCGGAGACGCAACGGACGCGAGGCGTGCCGCGTCGGGGACGGGTGGTAGATCAGCCGCCCGCGGCCGGTCAACGGCTTTTCGATCCGAACGCGAAAAACGGCTCAAGCCGCGCTCCCGCCCGGCCGACGCGGGCCCCACGCCGCCGGGTGCGGCACGCGGGATCTACGGGGCCAACTGCACGAGGAGCCGTTCCAACACCGTGCGGTCCGGCAACGCGGAGCCGCCCCGCAGCGCTCCGTCCGCTTCCAACAGCAAGCCGCGAAACCCCTCCGCCCGCTTGCGGCCGAGCCGGCGGAGGTATTGCTCCGTCTCGCCCCGCTCTTTCGGGAACACCCCCGCCGTGGCCAGCGCTCGCCCCAGGTTGCCGCCGCCCGCGGACAGGTCCACCGCCGCGGCGCTCTTCCGCAGGACGAACCCGATCCCGCCGAGGATCTTGAACGGCGCCTCCCCCGCGAGCAGCAGTTTATCCAGTTCCGCCAACGCACCGCCGACGTTCCCGCGGCGAACCTCCGCGAGCATCTCAAACGTATTCCGCACCGAGCCGTCCATCACCAACGCCGCCACGTCCTCCGCCGTCACCGCCCGCGGGTCGCGGTCCGCGGCGAACGCGCACAGCTTGCCCAGTTCCTGTTCCAACAGACCCAAATCCGTTCCGGCGAGCGTCACCATCAACTCCGCGGCGTCCTTCGCAAGCGCCGTGTCATGCTCCGACTTCGCCACGCCCACGAGGTAGGCCGCCGCCTTCGCCCCCTTCAGTTCCGTGCATTCCAGCGTGAGGCCGCTCTTCGCCACGGCCTTCGCCAGCCGGGTCGTCTTCGGCCACTTCGCCACTTCGAGGACCAGCACCCCGCCGGGCGCCGGGGCGGCGACATAGCGCTCCAGCCCGGCCCGGTTGTTCGTGACGAACCCGTCCGCGTCCCCCACCACCACCACCCGGCCGGAGGCGAACATCGAGACCGTCCGCAGTTCGTCCAGCACCGCGGCGAGGTCCGCGGTCTCCCCGTCGACCCGCTTCGGTTCGTCCGCGTCTCCCAACACCTTGGCGGCAATCGCGTTCACGCACCTGCGGGCGAGCAGGCGTTGCTCCCCATGCACCGCCACCACCGGCGGGACCTGGCCCTGCAACGACTGCCCCGGCAGTTGCTTGAGGAACTCGGCGGCGTGCATGGCGGGATCACTGAAGGCGAGCGGGGGGCGTCAGCCCCTGAGCGTCGCGAACACGGGTTCGCGTCGCTCGCAGTATCGGCGCCGGAGCCGCGTGTGCTATCTCGCGACCTGCGTGCAACCCCCCGCTTGATTGCCGTCTCCGGCCGCCCGAATGCTCCGCTGCCCGACCGCCGCCGCTCCGGTTTCCCGCGGCACGCACCTGGCCCGGCTGGCGTCCGGGTGGACCGACTGCGCCCGCTGCCCCCACGCCGCTGATCTGGCCGGGGCCGCCCCCGCGTTGCGTCGCCGTTTGGAGCGGGCCGCGCACCGCGACCGGCCGGATCCGTTCGGCGGCGTCGCCGGGGGCGACTTCACGCCCGCCCACGCTGCAAACCTCGCCGCCCGATTCGCCGCCACGCTGCCCCGACGCAGCGCCGTCGTGCTGGCCCGGGACGAACGGGCCACGCACCTCCCGTTCCTGGCGCCCGTCGCCGCGGCGTTGCGCAACGCGGGGTGCGACGTGCTGCACGTCGGCGCCGCGCTTGAACCGGAGGTTCGATTCGCCGTCCGCTCCGCCGGGGCGGCGGGCGGCCTCTGGATCGCGGCCCCGGACCGTCCGGACGGGCACGGCGGTGTCATCCCGATCGGTTCCGGCGGACGCCCGCTGACGCTGGAAGCGACCGCGACGCTGCTCAACACGCCCCCCCGGACCGATCGCATCGTTGGTCAAGACCGCGTCTGCGAGGCCGCGGAGGAGTATGAGACGACGCTGTGGCCGGCGTTTCGCACACTGTCCGCAGTACGAATCACCCTGGCGAGTCCATCCGCGGCCGTCCGAGCGCGGTTCGAGCGTCTCTTCGCCTCGCTGCCGGACGATCTCTGCTCGGTCCCTGTGCGTCGAGACGCATCGAACGAGGCGGTCTGGGAGACAATGGCGGAGTCCCGCGGAGACATTTGTCTCCATGTGGACGCTTCCTGCTCCGCCTGCACCGCGTTCCGCAGCGACGGGGAGCCGATCTCATGGGCGGAGACGGTGCGGACGCTGGCGACGGACGCGGTGCAGCGATCGCCGAAACGGCCGGACGCCCCGACCGTCGCCGTCGTCTCGGACTTGGCGGACGGGGTGCGACTGAAGATCGCCGCCGCGGGCGGGCGCCTGCGTGAGGTGGAAGACGATCCCGCGGCGCCGTGTGCGGCTCTGTGGGATGCCGTGGAGAGCGGCTGCGTATTCGCAGCCGGGACGAATGGGCGAGCGATCTTCCGCACCCCCCACGGCCCGTCCGCCGACGCCGCCCTCACCCTCGCCGCCCTGCTCCGCACGGCGACGACCGGCTAAAGCGCCGCATGGCTTGTCGAGGCTCGGGTGAGCACGTTGATCTCACAGGTGGCACGCCGCCCGACACGCGGGGCGTGTCGGGCGGCGAGGGCGTCGGCGGTGGGACGAAGGTCAGTCGTCCGACTCGGTCTCTTCCTCAAGCGTGAAGTCGTCGCCGTCGGCGACCGCGGCGCCGACCAGCGCGGGCTCCTCTTCCTCCGGCGTCTCGTCCGCGTCCTGACCCGGCAGATCCGGTTTCGCGACGTTGCGACCGGTGAAGTCGAGCCGTTGCTTGGCGTCCTTCGAGTCCGCGTCTTCGCCGGCCATCGGCACCGCGTCCACGAGGATCGAGTTATGTCCTTCGAAAGCGCCGCGGAGCAGTTCTTCGCTTAGCGGGTCCTCGATGAACTGCTCGACGCTGCGACGCAGCGGGCGAGCCCCGTATTCCGTGTTCGAGCCCTTGTCAATGACGAACTCCCGGGCGGTGTCGGTCATCTCCAACGCGAGGCCGCGCTCTGCGAGGCGGACCCGCACCTTGCTCAGTTCGATGTCGACGATGTGCTTCAGGTTGTCCCGGTTCAGTTCGCGGAAGACAATCACGTCGTCCAGCCGGCCGATGAACTCCGGCTTGAAGGCCGCTTCGACGTCGTGCAGGAGCCGCTCCTTCATCTTGTCGTAGGAGGCGTCCTCGTCCCCCTGCTTGGTGAAGCCGAAGCCGGCCCCGCTGGCGATCGATTTGGCCCCGACGTTCGTGGTCATAATGAGGACCACGTTCTTGAAGTCGATCTTCCGGCCGAAGCTGTCGGTGAGGTGTCCCTCCTCCATGATCTGGAGGAGCATGTTGAACACGTCCGGGTGGGCCTTTTCGATCTCGTCCAGCAGCACGACGGCGTAGGGGCGGCGGCGGATCTTCTCGGTGAGCTGGCCGCCCTCCTCATAGCCGACGTACCCCGGGGGGGCGCCGATCAGGCGGGAGACGTTGTGCTTCTCCATGTATTCCGACATGTCGATTTGAATCAGCGCGTCGTCCTCGCCGAACAGGAACCCCGCTAACGTCTTCGCCAGCAGGGTTTTGCCGACGCCGGTGGGGCCGGCGAACAGGAAGATGCCCGTGGGACGCTTCGGGTCCTTCAAGCCGCTGCGCGACCGCCGGATCGCCTTGGAGACCTGTTTGACGGCCTCCTTCTGGGAGACGACCGTTTCGTGCAGTTCGTCCTCCATCGCGAGCAAGCGAACCGCGTCCTCGCTGGACAGCCGGGTCAGCGGGATGCCGGTCATCTTGGCGACGACCTCCGCGATCACGTCCTCGTCGACGGTCCCGTCGGTCTGCTGGGACTGCTCCTTCCACTCCTCGGTGGCGGTCTCCTTCTTCTGCTTGACCTGGTCCGCCTCGTCACGCAGCGAGGCCGCCTTCTCGAAGTCCTGGTTGGCGACGGCGTCCTCCTTCGCCGCGTTCAGGCGCTCGATTTCGACATCGAGATCCTTCAGGTCCGGCGGGCGTACCATCGACTTGAGCCGGATGCGGGCGCCGGCTTCGTCGATCACGTCAATCGCCTTGTCCGGTAGGGCGCGCTCGCTGATGTAGCGGGTGCTGAACTCCACGGCGGCGGAGAGGGCGGCGTCGGTGATCTCGACGCGGTGGTGCTGCTCGTAGCGTTCGCGGAGCCCCTTGAGGATCTCCACGGCCTGCTCCGGGCTGGGCGGCTCGACGTTCACCTTCTGGAACCGGCGTTCGAGGGCCGAGTCCTTCTCGATGTACTTCCGGTATTCATCCAGCGTGGTCGCGCCGATGCACTGAAGTTCGCCGCGGGAGAGCGCCGGCTTGAGCACGTTGCTGGCGTCGATCGCTCCCTCCGCCCCGCCGGCGCCGACGAGGGTGTGCAGTTCGTCGATGAACAGGATGATGTTCTTGGCCCGGCGGACCTCGTTCATCACCGCCTTGATGCGTTCCTCGAACTGGCCGCGGTACTTCGTGCCGGCGACCATCATGGCGAGGTCCAGCACGACGATCCGGCGCTCCCGCAGCAGGTCCGGAACGTTGCTGTCCACGACCATCTGGGCGAAGCCCTCCACGATGGCCGTCTTGCCGACGCCCGCCTCGCCCAGCAGCACCGGGTTGTTCTTCTGACGCCGGCAGAGCACCTGCGTGATCCGTTCGATCTCGCTTTCGCGGCCGATGACCGGATCGAGCTTGCCCTGCTTGGCGAGTTCGGTGAGGTCGCGGCCGAAGCTGTCGAGGGCCGGCGTTTTGCTTTTGCCGCTCCGCTTGCCGCGATCGCCCTTCGACGAAGACCCGGACCGGCCGCCGCGGCCGCCGCTCTCCTCCTCGTCCTCGCCGCCTTCGAGGCCGTGGCCGAGCAGGTTGAGCACCTCTTCGCGCACGTCTTCGAGCTTCAGCCCGAGGTTCATCAGGACCTGGGCGGCGACGCCTTCCTGCTCGCGGAGCAGGCCGAGGAGCAGGTGTTCGGTGCCGACGTAGTTGTGGTTGAGGTTGCGGGCCTCCTCCATCGCGTACTCGATCACCTTCTTGGCCCGCGGCGTCTGCGGGAGCTTGCCCATCGTGACCATGTCCGGGCCGGACTGCACGATCTTTTCGACCTCCAGCCGAATGCCGCGGAGATCGACGTCGAGGTTCTTCAGGACGTTCGCGGCGACGCCGGAGCCCTCCTTGACCAAGCCGAGGAGGATGTGCTCGGTGCCGATGTACTCGTGGTTGAACCGCTGGGCCTCCTGGTTGGCCAGCTGCATCACCTTGCGGGCACGGTCCGTGAAGCGTTCGTACATGTCGGGGCAGGGTCTGTCGTGCGGTGCGATACGTCCTGGCGACGCCGGCGGGGAACCGGGTCGGGCGGACCGCGAAGTGTAGGCGCGAGGGCCGAACGGGGCGGACGGAAAGCCGCGGAACGTCCGGCCCGGCGGGCGGCGGGCGGGGCCGCGTCCACCCTAAGACGCCTGCGCGACCGTCACAACCGGATCGGTCTTCGCCGACCGCGATTCGGGGCGGAACCTGCCCTCGGGGGATTCCGCCGGGGCGTGGGGATAGGCTCCGCCGGCTCCCGCAGGTCCGCCGCCCCGTCGCCCCGCCCCGTCGCCCCCCCGTCGCCCCCCGTCGCCGGTGCTCGATCCCGTCACCCCGCTGTTCCGGCCGGACGCGATCCGCAAGCCGCTGGCCGCGTTTGATCCGCCGGCGGTCGATCCCGCCGACGCGGACGAACTGCGCCGCTGGGCGGATCTGATCGCCTCCCGCCGCATCCGGGCGTTGGGGGAACAGGAGATCCTGCGGGATTGGCTCGACCTGCTGTTCCGCCGCCTGCTGGGCTACCGCCGGCCGCAGGACGAAGCGGGGGGCGCAGCGGACGGGGGCTACCAACTGCGGTACGAGGTGCACGTCGGCGCCCGGGCGGCCCGAGCGGACGGCTCGCTCGGGCGCTACGGCGGCGGGGGCGATCCGGGCGGGCCGAGCGGGACGGGCGGGGGGAGCGAGACTGGCGGGGCGGCGAACCCGCACCGGGTGGCGTTGGAGGGCAAGGGGCCGACGGATCCGTTGGATCGGCCGCACGGCGGGCGGAAGCAATCGGCGATCGATCAGGCGCTGGGCTACGCGTTCGATCTGCGGTGCGACTGGTTCGTGGTCACCAACGTGACGGAAACGCGGCTGTATCATGTCGGCCGCGGGCGGGGGCTGTTGGAACGCTGGGAGACGGTGGCGCTCGCGGCGGATCCGCGGGCGCTGCGGCGGTTGCGATTCCTGCTGAACGCCCCGCGGATCTGCGACGCCGCCGGCAACGGGTTGGACGATCTGCTGACGGCTTCCGACGCGGTCGGTCAGCGGGTGACGGCGGAGTTCTACCGGCACTTCGCCGGCGCCCGCCGGGCCGTCTTCGCTGATCTGCGGGACGCCAACCCGGATCGCGATCCCGCGGCCCTGCTCGAGCGTCACGCAAACGCTGCTGGACCGGGCGTTGTTCGTCGCGTTCTGCGAGGACCGCGGCCTGCTGCCCGCCGACAGCCTCAAGCGCGCCTTCGAACACCAGAACCCCTACGACGCCTCCCGGACGATCTGGGACAACTTCCGCGGGCTGTTCCGGGCGATCGACGGGGGCAACGCCGCCCTCGACATCCCCCGCTACAACGGCGGGCTGTTCGCCCCGGACCCGGCGCTGGACGAACTGACGGTCCCGGACGACGTCTGCCGTCGGTTCGAAATCCTCGGCCGCTACGAATACCGCCCGCCCCGCCCCGAGGACGCCGAACCCGCCGCCGTCAACGCCGCCTCGCGACGCTCGTCGGACGACTCGCCGGAGGATTCCTCGGACGACGGGCCGCCGGACGACGGGCCGGTGGAGCTGGTGGACGTGGAGATCCTCGGGCATGTCTTCGAACAGAGCCTGGACGATCTCGAAGACCTGCGGCGCCAGGTGCGGGAGGATCCGTCCGCCGTCGCCGCCGATCCGCCGGGCAAGCGGAAGACCCGGCGCCGCAGCGAGGGGGCGTTCTACACGCCGGCCTTCGTCACCGCCGCGATCATCGATCGGACGTTGGGCGTGACGCTGCGGGAACGCTTCGACGCCCTCCGCGACGCCCGGATTCACGCGCTGCCAGCCGGGTCGCCCTCCCGCACCGCGCTGGCGGATCCGCGGGCGGCGGAGCCGGCGACGTTGCGCCCAAGCAGCGGGCGGATGCGGCGTCGTTCTGGGAGGCGTGGGAACGCGATCTGACGACGTTGAAGGTCGTGGACCCCGCCTGCGGCAGCGGGGCGTTCCTCATCGCCGCCTTTGATCGGCTGGCCGCGGCGTACCGGGAGTGCGATCGGCAGTTGCGGGCGCTGTCGGACGGCCCGCCGCGGTTGGGGTTCGACGTCGACCGCGAGGTGCTGCGCCGCAATCTGTACGGCGTGGACCTCAACGGCGAAGCGGTCGAAGGTCTGCCGCCTGTCGCTGTGGATCAAGACGGCGGAGCGCGGCAAGCCGCTCACCACGCTCGCGGATCGCGTCTGCGCCGGGGACAGCCTTACCGCGTTTGATTGGGAAGGGACGTTCCCGACGGTCTTCAACCCGGACGAACCTGGTGCGGATGAACGCGGCTTGGATGAACGCGGCTCGGATGAACGCGACCCGGACGAACGCGGCGGGCGGCCGCCGGGGTTCGACGTGGTGCTGGGCAATCCGCCCTACGTCCGGCAGGAGTGGATCACCGATCAGAAGCCCGCCCTGAAGGCCCGCTACGCCAGCTACGACGGCGCCGCCGATCTGTACGTCTACTTCTTCGAGCGGGCGCTGAATCTCCTGCGGCCCGGCGGGCGGATGGGGTACGTGGTCACGAATAAATGGCTGCGGGCCGGCTATGCCGCGAACCTCCGCGGCCTGCTGACCGACCCGGCGGCGGCGTGGGTGGAGGGCGTCGTGGACCTCGGGCACGCCAAGCAGGTCTTCCCGGACGCCGACGTGTTCCCCTCCCTGCTGTTCGCCCGCAAACCGACGGACGCGGCCCCGCCGCCGCGGGTGCGGGTCTGCGTCCTCCCGCGGGATCAACTGCGGGTGGACGACCTGGACCGGCAGTTGGAGGAGGAAGGCTTCGATCTGCCCCGCGGCGACCTCGGCCGCGACGCCTGGTCGTTGGAACCCCCCGCGGCGCAGGCGCTGCTGGCCAAGCTCGAAGCCGCGGGGACGCCGCTGGGGGAGTACGTCGGTCGTCAGCCGTATCGCGGCGTCGTCACCGGGTGCAACGCCGCCTTCGTCATCGACGCGGCGACGCGGGACCGCCTGATCCTGGAACACCCGACGAGCGAAGCGATCATCCGTCCGTTCCTACGCGGCCAAGACGTGAACCGCTGGTCCGCGGACTGGGACGGTCAGTACATGATCTTCGCCCGCCGCGGCATCGACATCGACGCTCACCCGGCGGTGCGCGGCTATCTGGAAGAGATTCCGAGATCGCTTGGAGCCGAAGCCGGCCGATTGGCCGAAGGGCCGGAAGTGGCCCGGCCGCAAAGGCGGCGCCTACGCCTGGTTCGAACTCCAGGACGCCGTCGATTACTGGCAGGAGTTTGATCGAAGCCGAAAGTCATGTATCCGGACATCGCTTGGTCACTCGAGCTACGCCTATGACACGGGCGGTGCGCTGACGAACGATCTACGCGTTCTTCATTCCAACGGAACGATCTGTGGGTGATGGCGATCGCTCGAACTCGTCCGATCGATCTGGTGGTGGATGTGGCGGAGTCGCGTTGTACATGGGAAAGACGAGGCGTTCGCGGCTGAAAACGCTGCCTCATGAAGAACGCGTTCCCATCGCCAGAACCCACCGCCGGGCAGCGGGACGTGGTCGAACCGGCGGTTGCGCGGTTGATCGCACTGGCCGCCGACGGGCAGACGGCGCGGCGAAACCTGCTGGATTGGCTGCGGGTCGAATGGGGCGTGGCGAAGGCGGGGCGGAAGCTCGCGGACGGGCCGGGGCTGGCGGCGGACGCGTTCCTCGCCGAGGTGAAGAAACGTCGGCCGAAGGGCGCCCGCACCACCCCCGCGGCGCTGGCGGCCTTGCGGGAGGGATTCGAGGAGGTCGCCGCCCCCGATCGACGCCGCCGAGCCGAAGCCGCGGCGCTGGAACAAACCGTCGCCGCCGCCGTCCACGACGCCTTCGGCCTGACCCCCGCGGACGCCGCCCTGCTGCGGGCCACCGCCCCGCCCCGCACCCCCCCGCTGCCGGACTGATCCGCGTGCCCCCTCCCCTTCAAGCCGTCCCGCCGTCCGCCGCCGCGCTCCGGTTGCTCGACGCCGCGGAGAACCGCGCGCGGGAGGGGCTGCGCGTGTTGGAAGATCACGCCCGGTTCGTGCTGGACGACGCGGGGCTGACGGGGGAATGCAAGGCGCTGCGACATGCGCTCGCGACCGCGATGCCGATGGGGCGTGCGGCCCGCTGCGAGGCCCGCGAAACCGCGGGCGACGTCGGCGCCACCCTCGCGAACCCACCGAACGCAGCCGGGCGGACGCCCCCGCCGTGCTGGCCGCGAACGCGGCCCGGGTGCAGGAAGCGTTGCGGAGCCTGGAGGAGTGGTCCAAGACGGACGACCCGCAGCGGGCGGCGGCGTGCGAGTCGCTCCGCTATCGCGTCTACACCCTGGAGAAGCGGCTGTCCGCGGCCACCGCGCGGCCGTCGCTGGTCGGTCCGAACGGGCGACCGCTGCGGGTCTACCTGTTGTTGACCCGCTCCGCCTGCCGACGGCCGTGGGCGGACGTGCTCACCGCCGCCTGCGACGCCGGCGCCGGGCCGGTTCAGGTCCGGGAGAAGGGACTTTCCGACCGCGACCTGCTGGCCCACCTGCGGGCGGTGCGGGAGATCACCGCCGCGGCGGGCGTGCCGCTGATCGTCAACGACCGGCCGGACCTCGCACAGTTGTGCGACGCGGACGGCGTGCACCTTGGCACGGACGACCTGCCGATCGAACCGGTGCGGGCGCTGCTGGGCGAGCGAGCCCTCATCGGCGCCTCGACCCATCGCCCGGAGGACGCGACCGCCGCCCTCGCCGCGGGGGCGGATCACCTTGGCGTCGGCCCCTGCTTTCCCTCGGGAACGAAGACCTTCGAGTCCTTCGCCGGCACGGAGTACCTGCGGTGGGCGGCGTCGCGGGTGACGGCCCCGTGGTTCGCCATCGGGGGGATTGATCCAGACGACCGTGGGGGCGGCGGTCGCCGCCGGGGCGGGTCGGGTCGCGGTTTGCGGGGCGATCTGCGGGGCGGACGATCCGGGGCGTGCGACGGCGGGGTTGTGCGAACAGATGGGGGAGGCGGCCGGCGGAAACACGCACCCATCCGACGATCCCCCCGCGTCTGCTATGATGTGACTCCTGCCCGACCGCGTCCCCGCGGTCGCCCCCACCCGCCGTCGCCCCCCGCCGGACCGCTCCGCATGGCCGCCCCGCTCCCGCGTCGCACATTGCTCAAAGGCGCCGGCGCCGCCCTGGCCCTGCCGTGGCTGGGGGCGATGAGCCCGTCGCTGGGCGGGTATCGGGGGTCGGCGGAGGATCGGCTGGCGACGCCCCCGCTGCGGAGCGCGTTCCTGTTCAAACCGAACGGGATGCGGCCGGACCAGTGGACCCCCAAGGGCGACGGGGAGCAGTACAGGCTCACCACGCTGCTTCGTCCGCTGGCGGCGGTGAAGGATCAGTTCTCCGTGCTGGAGAACCTTTGGAACGAGCAATCCGTCGGTCGGAACGGCCACTGGCCGAAGATCCCCGCGTATCTGTCCGGCGGGTACGTCGTGCGGACCAGCGGGCGGGATCTGGACATCGGCGGGCAAACCGTGGACCAGGCGCTCGCGCAGGAACTCGGCGACCGCACCCCGCTGCCGAGTCTCGAACTGGGCGTGGACGAAGCCTACAGCGGCGTGGACAACGTCGGCGGCGGCTTCACCCGCATCTATGGGTCGCACATCGCCTGGCGCGACCGCCACACGCCGGTGCCGAAGGAGATCATCCCGCGGTTGGCGTTCGATCGGCTGTTCCGGACCGGTCCGCAGGCCCCGGTGGTCAGCGGATTCACCACGCGGCAGGCGGCGGTGACGGACAGCCTCGCCGCCGACGACACCTCCGTGCTGGACCTGGTGTTAGAGGACGCCAAGGACCTCCGCCGGACCGTCGGCGTGGAGGATCGGGCCAAGCTGGACGAGTACCTCGCCAGCGTGCGGAGCGTGGAGACCCGCATCGCGAACGCCTTGAAGCCTCAGAAACGCTGGATCAACGAGGGCCGGTTCGACGTCCCCCGCCCCGGCCCCGGCATTCCGGAGGACTTCACTGAACACACCCGGCTGATGCTGGACATCCTCGTGCTCGCCTTCTGGACGGACACCACCCGCGTCGCCACCTACATGTTCGGCAACGCCCAGACCGGCCGCAACTTCTCATTCATCGACGGCGTCAGCGGCTCGTACCACTCGCTGTCGCATCACTCCAACGACGCCAAGAAGATCCAGGTCTACGTCCGGATCAACAACTGGCACACCGTCCAACTCGCCTACCTGTTGGAGAAGATGAAAGGCTTGAAGGAGGCGGACGGCACGCTGCTGGACCACTCGCAGATCCTGTTCGGCTGCACGATCAAGGACGGCAACGCCCACGACGAGCACGACCTGCCGATCCTGCTCGCCGGCGGGGGGAACGGCGCCTACCGACCGGGGCGGCGGGTGCGGTTCGAGAAGGACACGCCGCTGTGCAACGTGCTGCTTCGGATGCTGCACACCGCCGGCGTCGAGCGGGACCGCTTCGGCGACAGCACCGCCGTCGCATTGAATCTCTGACCGAACCGGCGGGCGGAGCATGCAGTCCGAGGGGAACCGCTGGGCTGCGACCTGCGGATCGAAGCTTTGAGAACCGCTTCGTCAAACTGGGCCGGAGGCGCCGCCGTCGCCCCGGCGAATGGAGTGGGATCAGCTCGCGGTGACGAAGGGGGAAGGCTCTGTTGACGGCAGGTCCCCATCTCGTCCCGGGCGTGTTACACTTGCGTGCCCGCCGATGCGTTCCCGCCTCGCCCCGTTCCCGCCAAACGGACTGCGCTCCGATGCTCCACCGCCCGCTCACGCTTGAGATCGCGGCCGGATTGGCGGTCGTCGCGTCGGGGTGGTGGGCGACGCCGGCGTGGTCGCGGGGGCCGGCGGAGGACGCGTTCTTCGAGACGAACATCCGGCCGGTGCTGGTCGCCCGGTGCATCGAATGCCACGGGGCGGAGAGCGACCCGCCGGACGGCAACCTGCGGCTCGACCTGAAGGCCGGCTGGATGGTCGGCGGCGACAGCGGCCCGGCGATCACCCCCGGCGACGCGGCGGGCAGCGTGCTGATGGAGGCGTTGCGGTACGAATCGTACGAGATGCCGCCGGACGAGAAGCTGCCCGCACATGTCATCAAGGACTTTGAAACCTGGATCGCCGGCGGGGCCGCCGATCCCCGCGGCGGCACGTTGGACGCCCCGGACGCCGCCCCGCTTGTGCATCCCGAGGCCGACGGCTGGGCGTATCAAACTCCCCTCGCCGAACCGGCTCCCGCCGTCCGCGATCTCCGCGTGGCCTCGCACGCCGGCGGACCGGTTCATCCTGGCAAAGGTGGAAGAGGCCGGGCTGAGCCCCGCCGCGGACGCCGCCCCCGCGACGGCGTTCCGCCGGTTGCATTTCGACCTGACCGGCCTGCCGCCGGAGCCCGCCGATCTCGCCGCGTTTCTCGCGGACCCCAGCGACGCACAATGGGCGGAGACGGTGGACCGGTTGCTGGCGTCGCCGCGGTTCGGGCAGACCTGGGGGCGCCACTGGCTGGACGTGGCCCGCTACGCGGACTCCAACGGCAGCGATTTCAACGCGACCTGGCCGGACGCCTGGCGCTACCGCGACTACGTGGTGGATTCGTTCAACGACGACCTGCCGTTCGATCGGTTCCTCACGGAGCAGATCGCCGGGGACCTGCTGCCGGCGGACTCGGACGCCGAACGCACCCGTCAAACGGTCGCGACCGGTTTCCTCGCGCTGGGCACGAAGATGCTGTCGGAGCGGGACAAGGCGAAGCTGACGATGGACGTGGCCGACGACCAGATCGACACCGTCGGCCGGCCGCGATGGGGCTGACGCTGGGCTGCGCCCGCTGTCACGACCACAAGTTCGACCCGATTCCGACCCGCGACTACTACGCCCTCGCCGGCATCTTCGCCTCCACGAAGACGCTGGACGGGGAGATGCAGAAGTACGTGTCCGACTTCGCCCGCGTTCCGCTGCCGGAGGATCCCGCCGCAACCGCCGCCCGTGCGACGCACGCGGCGGCGTTGGCCGCCGCGAAACTCGCGGTTGCGGACGCGGAGGCCGTCGTGAAGGCCACCGGCCTGTTCGCCAACGGGGCGATGGTGGTGGACGACCGCGATGCGACCCTCGTCGGGGCTTGGAAACGGAACTCGTACTCGAAGCCGTTCCACGGGCGGGGGTATCTGTCCGACGACGACGCCGGCAAGGGGACGAAGTCGGCCACCTTCGCCGCGACACTGCCGACCGCCGGTTTGTGGGAGGCCCGGCTGCTGTATTCCGCGAACAAGAACCGGGCGTCAAACGTACCGGTGACGTTCCGCTCGCCGGACGGATCGACCGAGACGACGGTGAACCAACGGGAGACGGGCGCGGAGACCGGGCCGTCGACGATCGTCGGCCAGTTCGACGCGTCGGTCGCCGGGGCGAAGGTCTCGGTCGTCGTGCGAACCGACGACTCCGACGGGTACGTGCTGGCGGACGCGGTCGTGTTCGCCCCGGTCACGGACGTTGAGCAGACCGATCCCGCGGAGACCGCCGCCGCGAATGCGGCATTGGCCGACGCGACCGCGACGCTGAAGGCCCTGACGGCGAACGCCCCGCCGCCGGCGCCCACGGCGTTCGGCGTGATGGATTTTGCGGACGCTCGGGTCGGGGACACGGCGATCCGCGTCCGCGGCGAAGCTCGGCAGGAGGGCGAGGTCGTGCCGCGGGGCTTCCTGTCGGTCTGCGGCGGCGGCCCGGCGGAGATCAGCGCCGGCAGCGGGCGTCTGGAACTCGCCCGGTGGGTCACCCGGCCGGACCACCCGTTGACGGCCCGCGTGTTCGTCAACCGCGTCTGGGGGCACCTGTTCGGTCACGGGATCGTGCGGACCGCCGACAACTTCGGGGCCCTCGGCGCCCCGCCGACGCACCCGGAACTGCTGGATCGGCTCGCGGCGGATTTCGTGGCCGACGGCTGGCAGACCAAGCCGCTGGTCCGCCGGCTCGTGATGAGCCGCACGTATCGGCTCTCCTCGGTGAACCCGGACGCCGCCGCCGCGGACGCCGACAACGATCTGTTCGCGCGTGCGGACCGCCGTCGCCTCACCGCGGAAGCGCTGCGGGATACGACGTTGCACCTCGCCGGACGACTGGACGAGACGCCGCCGGGAGTCTCCCCGGTCGCCGGGTTCGCTCGCCTCGCAGTCAACGTGCAGACCGGCGTGCCGACGGGGCCGGCAGAAGTGGCGTCGCTGACGGTCCGCAGCGTGTATCTGCCGTTGATCCGCAACGAACTGCCGGACGCGCTGACGGCGTTCGATTTCGCGGACCCGGAAGCCGTCACCGGCGTGCGGCCGCGGACGAACGGTCCGGCGCAAAGTCTGTTCCTGCTCAACGCCCCGCAGGTGCGTGACCGGGCCGCGGCGGCCGCGGAGCGATATCGTTCCCGTCCCGGAACCTTGGAAGAACGGGTGGCGGGGCTGTACCGGGCGGCGTTCTCACGCGACCCCCGGCCGGCCGAACGCGATCGGGCCGTCCGTTTCCTCGAAGAGGTCACGGCTCGCAACGGCGAAGCCAAGGCGTGGACCGACTTGACGCACGTGCTGTTCTGCTCCGCCGAGTTCCGGTTCCTCGAATAGAAGCTGTCTCAGAACTGCCCGCACGTCACCCGAAGCGTCAGCGAGGTCGATCCACGCAGCGTATGCGGGCTGCGCCCGCCTCCCCCGCTGACGCTTCGAGTTGGTATTGAGACAGCCATTCAGCCGTCCGCGATCCGCCCAGCCGTCCGCCGCTTCCCCAGGCCCCGATCATGACGCCCGCCCGCGACCCGCACGCCTGCCACGATTTCGTCCCCGCCCCCACCCGGCGGGCGGCGCTGCAAACGATGGGGGCGGGCTTCGGCTCGCTGGCGCTGGGGGGATGTGCGCGGACCTCACCGCCGCGGAGGCGGCGGCCAGCGGCGGGCCGGTGGCGCCGGGGTCGCGGACGCACCACCCGGCACGGGCCAAGCGGGTGATCTTCCTGTTCATGCACGGCGGTCCCGCCCAGATGGACACCTTCGAGGAGAAGCCCCTGCTGCACGCGGGACGACGGGAAGACGCTGCCCGAAAGCATCGCCCGGTTCGCTTCAAACGACGCCACCACCCGGCTGCTCGCCAGCCCCTGGAGCTTCCAACGGTACGGACAGTGCGGGAAGGCGGTCAGCCAGTTGTTCCCGCACGTCGGGCAGCACGTGGACGATCTCGCCTTTCTGCACGGGATGCACAGCCGCGGGCAGAGTCACGGGCAGGCGGTCTGCATGTTGCACACCGGCAGCGACAACCTGCCCCGCCCCAGCGTGGGCGCCTGGGTGAGCTACGGGCTGGGTACGGAAAACCGGGACCTGCCCTCCTTCATCTCGCTGGCCCCCCCGGGCGGGCACGGCGGGCCGCGAAACTACGGCCCGGCGTTCCTCCCGGCGGAGCATCAGGCGACCGCGATCGGTCGTAGCGGCCGGCTGGGCGCCGGGACCGTCAAGCACCTCGCCCGGCCGAAGGCGCTGTCCGCGGACCGGCGGGCGGCGCAACTGGATCTGCTCGCGGACTTCAACGCGGATTACTCCGGCCGCATTGCCGAGGCCGCGGGGGCCGCCGACGCCGCGGTCGAGGGAGCGGTCCGCGGATTCGAACTGGCCCACCGGATGGCCGGCGTGGCCCCGGAGGCGCTGGATCTCTCCCAGGAAACGAAGGAGACGCAGGCCCTATACGGCGTGGGCGAAAAGCCGACGGACGAGTTCGGCCGGAAGTGCCTGCTGGCCCGCCGGCTGTGCGAGGCCGGCGTGCGCTACGTGCAGGTCTCCACCGGCTACGCCTGGGACCAGCACGGGGGGTTGAAGAAGGGCCATGCGGCGAACGCCGCCAAGGTGGACCGCCCGATCGCCGGCCTGCTGACGGACCTGAAGCGTCGGGGGCTGTTGGAGGACACGCTGGTCGTGTGGGGCGGGGAGTTCGGCCGGACCTCGACGGCCCAGGGCAAAGACGGCCGCGACCACAACCCCGGCGGGTTCACCGTCTGGATGGCCGGCGGCGGGGCGAAGGGCGGCCACAGCCACGGAGCCACCGACGACTACGGCGCCTACGCGGTGACCGGCCGCACGCACATGCACGATCTGCACGCCACGATGTTGCACCTGCTCGGGCTGGACCACGAGCGCCTCACCTACCGCCACGCCGGCCGCGACTTCCGCCTGACGGACGTGCACGGCCGGGTGGTGCACGAGGTGATCGCGTAGGCTGCAAGTCCCCCGTCCCGGAGCCGCCGATGACCCGCCCGCAAAAGCAAAATCGGGGCTCTGGCGGGGCTGGCGGGGGCCGTCGTTCCCGTGGCCTGTCTTCTCCTGCCGGATGCCGTCCCGGACCCGCACGCCCCCGACTCCGCGCAAGAAGAACCGACGCAGCGGTAGGGGTTCACTCCGCGGACCGGTCGCCCCGCAGCTCCTCCGGCACGTTGCGGAACTGCGACGTGAGGGTGAAGTCGGGGCGGTGCAACACCCTCAGCTCCTTGAGGCGGACGCGCTGGACGACGCCCACGCCCGCCGTCGCCCCGAACCGCAGCGGGCCGATCTCCGACGGCCCCCGGTCCCGGATCCGGTCGAGAAAACGGAAGTTGTGGCAGACGACCACGTCGTCCGGTCGGACCAGCAGTTGGAGGGGCGCCCACTCCAGCGTCACGTTCAAGACCGTCGCCCGATCCGGCCAGCGGTCGAACGGCTGCGGGAGCCAGCCGATCAGGTCCTTCCCCTCCTCGTCGTAGCGGTATACGTAGAGCGAACCGCCGGTGATGGGGCCGTCCCCGCGGGGCCCCGGATCCCAGGCCCCCGGGCCGACGGCGATGCCGAGGTCGTAGTGCGGCGTGTTCTCGATCGTCTGCACGCCGATCCAGGCGCTGGTCAGCGCCGGGGCCGGGAACGCGACCAAGGGGCTGAGGTGGGGCCGGTTCCGAGCCGTGCCTGACAGCGTCGCGACGCCGTCCTCCACCGTCGCCGCCGTCCCGCCGCAGCGGAAGCCCCGCAGGTTTGGTTCGATCCGCAGAGCGACGATCCGGCCGCGGTGGTAGGAGCGGACCCAGCCGAGCAGCGTGGCCACCTCCGACGCCCACTCCCGCACGACGGCGCCGTCCTCTCGGGAGAGGGAGGCGGAGGCCCTCGCCACCGCCGCGCGATCCTCCCGCAGGGCGTCGATCCGGTCCGGGTCGATCGGAGCCGGGGAGGCGTCGCCTCCCCCGATGGGAAACGGATCGCCGAGCGCCTCCGACAACCGCTCCGCCGCGTCCGCCGCCGGCCCCTGCCGGGCGAGCAGCGGACCGAGCGCCCAGGACCGGCGATACCCGTCGAGGTGGGGCCGCAGGTCGGTCGCATCGTTCGGCCAGGCCCGCAGCAGGGCGGTTCGCTCCGTCGTCATGCCGAACCGAGCCAGCCAGCGGTGCAGGGCTGCCAGCCGCGGGGGGTAGTCCGCATTCAGGGTCCAGCCCGGGGCGTTGCCGGCGACGCTCGCGACATATCGCTCCGCGTGCCTCTTCAACACATCCCGCCAGGGGCCGGGGGCGGGGATCCCCCACTGATCGGCGGCGTCGGCGACCCGCTGGACGATCTCCAAGCCGGCGATCGGGGCCTTCGTGTCGACGAGGTCCTCCCGGAGCGTCTCGTCCGCCAGCGCCACCAGCCGGTCCAGCGAGCCGCCCCACTTCGGGTGCAGGGCCTCGGCGACGGTGACGTAGGCGGTCCAGTAATCCACCTGGGCCGCGACCGCCCGGCGGAACCAGGCGGTCGGCGACAGCGTGGCGGCCCCCCCCTTGGCCACGGTGATGAGGGCGGTGGGCGCCCACGGCAGATCCGGCCGGTGCAGGTAGGCGGCGTGCAGGTGGCGGGCGGCGGCGGCGAGGCGCCGCTCGAACACCTCCCACGCCCCGTCCGCGACGGAGTCCGCCATCCCGCCGCCGCGAGCGTCCCAGGCGGCGTTGACGTACAGATCGCCGGCGAAGCAGTGGAACGCATAAGGATCCGCCCCCGCCTCCGCCGCCTTCGACAGCGCGTCCAGCGCCCGCACCCGAGCCGGGTGCAGGTCGAGGCGATCGACGGCCCGCTCCCCCGGTTGTCCCGCGGGACGGTCCGGGTACAGCTCGGCCACGTCCCACGCCTTGGTCAGCAGGAAATCCGGGGCCCGCGGGTGGGCCGCCAGCGTCGCCGAGCCCGGCGTCAGCGACCGGGCGAACGCCTCCAGCCCGGCGGCCGCGTCGTCCAGCGCCGCTTCCTCGTCGGCCTGGAGCTCCACGGCGATCTTCAGCCGCCACAGGGCGACCCGGTGGAGGAAATACGGCGGCCCGCCGGCGTCGGTCAGGTCGCGGAGCGTTCGCTGATACTCCCCCGCGATTTCCCCGAGGTTCTCCGTCCGGTGGGCCGACTCCCAGAGGAGCTGCGCCCGAACCAACGGATCGTCGACGCCCGCCGTCCGCACCCGCTCCGCCAGGGCGGACAGTGCCGGGGTGGGCCTGCCGATCCTCGCCAGCGTCATCCGCGTCGCCTCCTCCAGGAAGGCGCGTTCGTCGGGCGACAGCGCCCGCTCGTCGGCCCACGCCGCGACCTGGGCGGTGAGATAGGCGCCAAACTCCCGGTCGCTGTCCGCGGAGGTGTGCAACCCTTCCCCCGGCGGCGGGAGGAGCGCCGGGTACAACCGACCCGGCGTCAGCGGGACGCCCGCCCCCGGCGGCGCAGCGGCGGTGTCGACTGGATCGCGGGGATCGGCGGCGATCCAGCGGGCGAACCGGGCGTCGGCGTCCGCCAGCCGGTCCTGCCAGCGGACGTGCACGTCGCCCAGCGTCGGACCGGCGGGGACCGCCGGGACGGGCGCCGCGGCCGCCCGGCCGTCCGCCCCGTCGTCCGCCCCCGGGCCGCCTCCCTGGTCGATGCCGGCGTCCGGGGGATCCACGGGCGACGCCGCGGCTCCCGCGGGCGGGGCGTTCGACCCGCACCCGCCCGCGAGTAGCGGGGTGAGGCACAGCAGGACGAGGGCCAGAGGGGCACGGGGGGCCGCGGGGGTCATGGCGTCGCCTGCGAGGGGCGGTGGGAACGGCGGCGACCGTACCGTGCCGCCCCGCCCGCGGCGACCGGTCGACGCCCGGGGCGACGTTCGACGGGCCGATCCGCCGGCCCGCGCCCGCACCGCCGCCGCATCCCGTCGAGCGGTCCGCGGCGCCCGTCAGTCCGGCGCCGCGTCACGCCCAGCAGTCCGGCGCTGTCCACGGCGGGAAGATCGCGGTCGAGCCACACGTCGATCACCATCTCCGAGCCCCGCACGGGCAGGTCGGCAAGCGGAACGGGTCGACCGGCGCCCGGGCCGCCAGCGTCTCGGGGAACCCCGCCTCCGTGTCCTCCGCCGGGGCGACGCCCCGGCGGTCCGGCGCTTACCACCACCGCATTCCGTATGCGGCGAGTTCTTCGGCGGCCTGCTCCGGCGGATCCCCGGCCAGCAGGGCGTCGATACGGGCGCGGTTCCGGGCGATCATCCGTCGGAACTGCCCCCGTGCCAGTTGGTAACGCTCCAGCCGGTCGAGCGGTCCCGATCGCTGCGGTTCCGATCGCTGCGGAGCCTGCGGCTCGACGACCTCACGGGTGCGGGCGCCGCGAGTTCGCAGGACCGGGGGACGATCGAGGTCGGCGGCGGCGAGGGCGAGCCGGCCGGCGACGCCGCGGGCGGCGATCGGGTCGTCGCCGGTCAGCAGCGGCTCCAACGCCAACAGCCCGCCGAGGTCGATGTCGTGATTACCGATCAGCGCCAGCGGAGCCGGGTCGCCCGCGACCACCCGAGCGGCGTTGTACCGGTGCGCGAGCCAGTCCACCGGAGCCAGCACACCCAGCAGAATCACCAACGCCGCGGCTCGTGCCTGACCCCGCACCAGCCAGGTGAACCCGCGGTTCCGGGCAATCTTCGCCACGACCAGGGCGAACCCCGCGGCGACAGCGGCGATGCCCAGAAATCCGACCACCCGCAGCCGCGACAGGCCGTTGAACTCGACGTAGATCAGCAGTCGATTGAGGACCGCGGCGACCAGCAGGAAGTTCAGCCCGCTCCAGATCCAGGCCAGCCGGCGGACACGGGCGACTCGTGGATCGGTCGTCATCGAGCCGCGGAACAGCGCCGACAGCAGCGCCGTCGCCGCCGCCAGTGCGACCGTCAGCCACGCCGCCCCCTCATGGGCGTAGCCGGCGTAGTAGAATCCCTCCGGGAAGTCGCGGCGCCACAGCGTGAGGAACTCGAAGGGCAGATATGCGGCGAACACCCCCACCACGACCAACAGCGTGTTTCGCACGGCGGAGTAGGCAACGGACTCCGACGGCGCCGTCGCTCGCCGGCGGACCGCATCCTCTTCCTCCCGTAGCGCCAGCGGGTCGAGCAGCGACGTGCGGATCAGCGGCCGCAGCGCCCCCAGCAACAGCCCTCCCACGATCGCCCACAGGAACATCTGGCCCGGGCCGGGCACGAGCCAACGGATCGCGTCGCCGAACCGGGCCGACAGCGTCCCCAGCCACGCCCCGACCGTCTCCTTCAGGTCCGGGTTCGCCAGCAGGAACAGGCCGGCGAACACCGTGCCGGCGGCGAGCGGCAGCAGGACGCTCAGCGGACTGCCGGCGCCCGCCGCCGGCTCCCCGCGTCCGTGTTCGTTCTCGCCCGAAAGGGGTGGAGCGACGTGGTGGGAGCGGCTCCCCCGGTGGAACAGATCTCGTCCGGTGACCAGCGCCGCACCGGCCGAGGGCAACGCCTGCATCATGTGGAGCGGAAGATCCGTCACCCAGGCCCGCCGCCCGGTGCGGGCGAGAGTGAGGGCCGTGAGCAACGCCACGCCCGCGACGACCGCCCCGCCCCAGCCCAGCCACGCCAGCCGGGCCGCCGCGAGCGCCAGCAGGCCGGCGACGAAAGCGAACCCCCGCCAGTTCGCTCGGCGGAACGGCGACCCGAACCCGAACAGCGGGACCAGCCCGAGCAGGAACACCCCCGTCGTCGCGTACCCGGCGTGGCGGTAGATCAGCAGATCGAACAGCGCCACGCCGGCCAGCGTCGCGGCGAACTCCCGCACCGTGGCGGGCGGATCGGCCGTCGGCTCGCGATCCTGGCTGCCGCTCGCTCCCTCTGGGAACTGCGGGGGATCGTCTGGTGGGGGATCGGGCGACGGCATGGGAAGCTTCCGAGGGCGAACCGGCGGAGCTACCGGGCCGCCGCGGCCAGGGGCGAACGTGCGTCCGAGAGCTGGCGGAGGAGGTTCCGCTGGGCGTCCAGCGGGTCCGGCAACGCCGCCAACGCGGTCCGCAGGCGAGGCAGATCGGCGACCGTGTCCACATCGAACGAGACCGGTTCCTCCGCGACGGCGCCCAGCGGGGCGAGCGCCGCTGCGGTTCGATCCGCGGTCGTGGCGACGCTGTAATCGACGGACAGAAACGCCGCCCGCCGGACGGGTCGACGCATCCCCAGCAGCCAGTACCCGCCGTCCGTGCACCGGCCGAGGCGAAAATCGGCCGGGTCGGCGTCGTTCAGCAGACGCGGCTGCGGGGCGGAGGAACTGCTCCGGCGTGTGATGCGGGCGAATCGCAGCCGATCAGCAGCGCCGCCCGGTAGTCCGCCATCAGCCGGGACGCCACGGTGTGCAGCCGTTCGCCCAGCCCGCCGGTTCCCTGCCCCGCCGTTCGCCGGTTAGCCCAGACGGGGTCGACGTGGGCGTCCGGTTCGGCAGTCGCCCAGATTACGTCCACCGGGCCGCGGGCCGCGGCGGCGTCCGCGACCGCCGCGGTCGCGGCGAGGCTCGCCAGATAGAACGCCTCCGCCGCGTCTGTCCCCACGCCCGCGGCGAGCCGCGTCTTCGACGGGGTGCGGCCGGGGGTCTTGGCGAACACGGCGAGGGCGACGCGATCGGACATCGTCATTTCCCCCGCACCCACGCCCACCACTGCGGCGCCGCCTGACGGGCTGTCAGCCAGAGGTGCACGGCTGTGGTCCGGCCCCAACCGCGGCGCCGGTACTTGCGGGCGCTGGTGGTGATCGCGGCCGGCAGTTCGATCAGCGGCACGCCCGCCCGCCGGGCCGCCCACGCCAGCAGGTGGCCTTCGCCGTAGGGGGCGGATTCGTCGAAGCCGCCCAGTTCCTCCCACACCGCCCGCGGGAGGAACAGTCCTTGATCGCCGAACGGCATCCCGAGCCGGCGGCTGCGAACGTTCGCAGCCCACGCATTCAGGCTGGTCAGCGGCGGGCCGTCCGGAGCGAACGCGAGCCGCAGGAACCCCATCGCTCGTTTCAACTGCCGGCCGCGTGCGACCGCGGCTCGCACGTCGGCGGGGGCGAGGCGACTGTCGGCGTGCAGGAACCACAGCGACGGGCCGTCGGCGGCGCGGGCGAGGGCGTTCAACTGGGCCGCCCGGTTCGCCCGGTCGGCCGGCGTCCAGCGTACGTCCTCCGGCAGCCCCCGCGGCGAGTCGCCCACGCCGCAGAGCGTCACCTCGCCGCCGGCGTCCCGCAACGGGGCGAGGTCCGTCAGCAGGTTCCGCCACGCCTCCTCGCCGGGGCCGACGGGGACGCAGACGCTCACGCCGGCGGCCCAATTCGTCGCCTCCTCGCTGCTCTGCTGCGGGGGGCGTCGCTGGGCGGGGCGGCGGGAGATCAGCTTCGACATCGGAGCGGCATCGAACGCGGGCGGCAACGGCCTCGCAAGGCCGCGGGGGTTCGGGGGCGAAGACAACGGGTTCAAGCGGTTTGGCCGGTTCGCCCGAAGAGAACGACGGGGACGGTTCTGCCGCCGCACCCCGCCCCGTGCCCATTGACGGACCCGTTATGACGACCCGCCCCGCGTTCTCGATCGGCCGCGGTTCCGCCCGCCCGGCGTCTGCGGAGGGGCGTGTCCTGTGGGCGGCTGCGCTGACGACGGCGTTGGTCGCGGGAGCGGGCTGCACGGCGTTGCACCCCTTGGAGGGGGTGCCCGCGGAGATGCTGGCGGACTCCTTCCGCACGCCCGTCCGGACGCCGCGCCGGCCGATCGACCCGTCGCTCCTCGGCCAGCCGCGGCCCGGCGTTTATCGGCTGGACACCGGCGACGTGGTCGGAATCTTCGCCCCGACGCTGTACGGCGACGGCGGTCTGGGCACCCCGCCGCAGGTGGTCGCGGAGACCACGCTGAACCTGATCCCGGGCCAGGGCTTCCCGCATCAGGTGGGCCGCGACGGAGCCGTGCACATGCCGTTCCTCGGCCCCGTGCTGGTTCGCGGGATGACGATGGAGGAGGCCCGCAGCCGGATCACCGCGTTGATCCGCAATCAATTCGAGATCGACGCGGCGAAGGAGGATCCGGTCGTCCTGCTGAGCGTCCTCAAGGAGCGGACGGTCTCCGTGGTCGTGTTCCGCAATGAACTGGGGCCGGACGGGGCCGTGGACAACAACGTGCCCGGGATCGGCGGAGAACGGTTCGACGCGCCCTCCGGCGAGATCGTCGAACTGCCCGCGTACCAGAACGACGTGCTGCACGCCCTCGCCGCGACCGGCGGCACGCCCAGCCTGGAGGGGGACACCGTCGTCACCGTCGCCCGGGCGGGCGGACTGCGTTTGACCGGCTGCGGGCCGAACGGGTGCCGCCCGGCGGGGATGATGGGCGGGGCTCCGGCGGGTCTGCCGCCGGGACCGATCGGCGGGCATAGCATCGGCGGGGCCGGCCGCCCGGTGATCACGGCGCCGCCCACAGTGGACGGGCCGCAGGTGGTCAAGATTCCTCTCCGGCTGCTCCCCGGGCAGGCCCCGGGCTTCTGCCACTCCGACGTGATCCTTCGCGACGGCGACGCCGTCTACGTCGGCAGCCGAACCCAGGACGTATTCTACACCGGCGGCTTGCTGGGACCGGGCAGCTTCCGGCTCCCGCGGGACAGCGACCTGGACATCCTCCAAGCCCTCGCGGTCGTGCAGGGCCAGCGACAGAGCGTGGGCACGACCCGCGCCCTGACCGGCAACAGCGTGCTCTCCCGCGACGTCACCGCCGGCGCCAGCAGCCTGATCATCCTCCGCGAGCGCCCGGACGGCACCCGGCTGCGGATCGAGGTCGACCTGCGGGACGCCGTCGTCGACCCCCGCCAGCGGGTGTTCGTGCGGCCGCAGGATTACCTGATCTTGCAGTACCGCAGCGGCGAAGCGGTCCTTGCCGGGTTCGAGCGCTTCTTCATCGAACCGATCGTGCAGGGCATCTCCGCGGCGGTGGCGTTCGGGAACTGACCGGCGAGGGGGCGAATCTCTCGTCCAGATCGCCGCGTCGCGGTGCGACCGTACGCGTGGCCGTACGCGTGGCCGTGCATGCGGCCGTGCGTGTCACGGTGCGGCCGGTTGTGCGGGTTTTCCGGCTGCCGGGCGCTGCAAGGTCGGGTTGTGACGGCGGGGGGTTCAGGGGATCGCCCCGTGCGGCGGCGGCGGCGGGATCGGGTCTCACGGGCGTTCCCGGATGCCCGTAGCCTTTCCCGAACAGAAATAGCTTCCGCGACCGGAACGGTCGCAGACGTGAGCTACGTTTGAGGGTCGGTCCCTGCCCGCGGCGCCAAGACGGCCCCGCGGAGCGAACGCTTTTTGGGCCGGCCCGCTTCCGCCGGTTCGCCCCACAACCGCCCCGCCATGCAGCCCGCCAGCCCCTCGCCCGCCTCACACGATTCGCCTTCCCCGGCGGACGCTCCCGCTTCGGACCGCGTCCCCGGCGCCCGGGTCGACCCCCGCGATCAGCCGCAGGCCCTGCGACTCGCCGCGGACGTGTGGCGGGCGGTGCGCAGTCACTGGCGGATCGCGTCGCTGTTTTTCGTGTTGGCGAACGCCGCCGTGCTGGGCGGGATCATGATCTGCCCGCGAACCTACGAATCCGAAGCGATGCTGCGGGTGAACGTGGGTCGGGAGAACAGCGTGGTGGACACCACCGCCCGAGCCTCCGGCGACGTGGTCGCGTCGCAGTCGAACCGTGAGCAGGATCTCAACACCGCCGTGGACGTGCTGGAAAGCCGAGCGGTGCTGGAGTACGCCGTCAGCCGGATCGGTCCGGAGGCGATCCTTCAGGGGTTCGTGCCCGCCGCCGGCGAAGTCGGCGACGACGCCGGCGGGATCCTCGATCCGGAGACGGCCCAGCAGGTGGACGCCGGCCCGCTGGCCCGCATGGGGCTGTCCGATCCGGTCAGTCGGTTCGAGAAGGCCGTGCAAACACTGGGCCAGATCGTCACCGTGAACTCCAACAAGAAGTCGGACGTCATCAGCGTCTCCGTAGAGGCGGAAAAGCCGGGGCTGGCCCAGCGGATCTGTGCGGAGATCGTCGCCGGCTTCCGGCAGAAGTACATCGACGCCAGCGAAACCGAAGGCGGGAGCGCCTTCTTCGCCCAGAAGGCGGACGAGGCGAAAGCGAATCTCGACGCCGCGGCGACCCTGCTGGCGACGGAGCTGAATGCATTGAACATCTCCTCGGTGGACGGCCGCCGACAGCAGCTTCAAGAAGAACTGTCGCGGCTCAGCGCGGAGGAGATGGACCGGCGCAGGTTGCTGGAGGGCACGCTCGCGGAGGTCGCCGGTTATCGCCGGGTGCTGGCGAACACGCCGGAGAAGATCGACGCCGGCGAGACCAAGAACCAGGCGACCGGCGCCCCGGACCAGCTGCGAAGCCGCATCGCGGAACTGGAGGCCCGCCGCGAACGGATCGTGCAGGAGACCAGCGAAAAGGCTCCCGGGGCCGTGCGGCTCGCCCGCGAAATCGCCGACGCCCGCACCCGGCTGCAACCGTTGTCCGACGAGAGCACGCAAACGGCCACCGTGTCCAACCCGGTTTGGCAGGATCTGGTCAAGTCGGAACTGACCGCCGCGGCGCGGGCGGAGGGATTGCGGGCGGAACTTGTCGCGATTCGGTCGCAACTCGACGAGGCGCGGCGGTCCGTCGCGTCGCTGAACAGCAAGGAGAGCGGCATCCTCGCCTTGCGGGCGGAGCGGGACGAACTGGAGAAGGGGCTGGGCCGGTACTTCGAACTGCGGGAGCAGGCGAAGGTCGCCGACGAGATGGGCGCCCAGAGCATCTCCAGCGTGAAGGTGTTCCAGCAGCCGAGCTTCAACGCCAAACCGGTCGCCCCGAAGAAGCGGCTGATTGCGATGGCCGGACTGGTGTTCGCCGGCTTCGGAGCGTTGGGGATCTGTCTGGCGCTGGAATACAAAAGCATCTTCTTCCCGCAGGACGGCCACGCCGCTCCCGCTCACGCCGGGGACGGCGGGTACGCCGCGAACGGCTGGGCGGAACCGGCGACGAACGGCTACCGCCCGGAGCCCGCGGCGGTTGGGTCCGGCGGATCGAACGGCCACGCCGCGGAGCCGCTGGTCGCCGCGACGCCCCGCTGAGGAGATCCGCCCGGACGTTCCTCGCTGCTTCTCTGACGGTCGGCACGGCAGCCGGCCCGCTTCTTCCCTCGTCTTCTGCGCCCGAACCGGCCGCCCACCCATGAGACTGCCGTCCCTGCTACGCCGCCCCGCCCCGCCCTCGGCCCACGGGCTGCCGGGACCGGAGTCGTTCGGCCAAAGCCTGCGGGTCGAGCTGATGCGAGCCGATCGCGGCCGCAGCCGGTTCTGCTTGGCGGTGTTCGATCTTGAGGACTGGACCTCCGCGGGCGACGAGCGGGCTGATCGGTTCGCCGACTACCTTGCCGGTCGACTGCGGGCGACGGACTACGCCGGGCTGCTGGGCGCCGGCCGCTTGGGCGTGATTCTGTGGGACACGGACGAAGCCGGCGCCGCCCGGTTCGTGGACAAGATGCGAACCGGCTGGGTCGCCGCCCGCAGCCCGCAGGCGGTGATCTACGCCTACCCCAGCGACCGCCCGATCGGCGCGCCGCCGACGCCGGCCCGCCGCTCCGCGACGCTCCCGCAGGGCTTCGCCGAGGCGATCTCCCCCGGCGGCGCCGGCCCCGCCTGCCGGGGGGCGGTCGCCGGAGAGCGGAGCGCGGCCCCGCCGATCACGGCCCTCTCCGTCGCGGCGGAGGTGGCTGCGGAACAAGGCGCCGACCCCGCAGAGGTTGAGTCAGAAAACGACGACCCCGGCGATCCGCCGCCGGTGCCGGTCCTTCCGCTGGAGGAGATTCTGCTGTGCCCGTTGCCCCGCTGGAAGCGGGCGGTGGACGTGGTCGGGGCGACGGTCGGGCTGGTCGCGCTGTCCCCGCTGCTGCTGGCGACCGCGGCGGCGATCAAGCTGACGAGTCCCGGACCGGTGTTGTTCCGTCAGATGCGGGACGGGCTGGGCGGTCGACAGTTCAAGATCAACAAGTTTCGCACGATGGTCGCGAATGCGGAGGCGCTCAAGGCGTCGCTCCGTCAGGACAGCGAGCAGGACGGCCCCGCGTTCAAGATGGAGCACGATCCCCGCATCACGTCGTTGGGACGGTGGATGCGGAAGACCTGCGTGGACGAACTGCCCCAATTGTGGAACGTGCTGGCGGGCGATATGTCGCTGGTGGGGCCGCGTCCGCTGGACAGCAAAGAGATGGCCCGCACCGGGTGGTGGGAGCGCCGCCGTCTGCTGGTCACGCCGGGGCTGACCTGCATCTGGCAGGTGGACGGCAAAAGTCAGGTCACCTTCAAGGAATGGATGCGAATGGACATCCGGTACATGAGCGACCGGACGTTCGCGGGGGATCTCGGCCTGATCCTGCGGACGGCGGGCAACATCGTCCTGCACCGTGGTTCGCACTGACGCAGCGTGTGACGCCGCTTCAAATCGCTGATTCGCCGCTTCGCCCCGCATCCTCCGAGTTCGTCATGGTCGCCGCCGTTCCCCTCGACGATTCGCCGCCCGGGCCCGCAGTCGCCGAACCCATGGCGACCGCGGGCGAGCCGGACCGGCCGGCGCCGTCCCGGGATCACTCGAAGTCTTCCCGGCTCAGCGCCCCGCCGGATGTGGCGGCGCTGCGGTTCCCGACGGACAACCCGCCCCCGCCCCGGGCCGCGGGGCTGCGCAACTGGGCGATCCCGCGGCTCGCCCTGCCGATGGGCCCGCTGGCGAACCGCACCGCCGGCTCCGGCGTACTGATGTACCACCGCTTCGCCGAGCCGGTCCCCGGCCTGCCGGAGCCCACCTGGAACGTCCCGCCCGCCCAGCTGCACGCGCAACTGTCCGGTCTGCTGAGTCGCGGGTATCGGGCGGTCCGCTTGAACGATTTGCTGGACCGCGTTGTCTCGGGGGGAGCGGCGGACTCAAAGGAGTTCGTCGTGACGATCGATGACGGTTACCTGAACAACCTGACGTGCGGGCTACCGATCTTTGAGGAACTGCGGGTGCCGGTCACGTTGTTCGTCGCGACGGCGTTCGTGGGAACCCCCTGCCCGTACCCGTTCGACGATTGGGCCGGCAAAGGCCACCCGCACGCCCCGCGCGATAGTTGGGCGGCGATGAACAAGTCTGAGCTGCGACGGTTCGCCGACAGCGAGTTGGTCTCCCTCGGCGTGCACACCCACACCCACCAGGACTTCCGCGGGCGTCCGGCGGCGTTCGCCGCCGATCTGACAGAAAGCTGCCATGCGTTGCGGATGACGTTCGGCGTGGAGCGACCGGCGTTCGCCTTCCCGTACGGCACCCGCGAGCGGGGCTTCAGCGGGGGCGCCTTGAAAGCCGCCGCCGAACGGACCCCCGTCAGTTGCGCACTCACGACCGCGGACGAGCGCATCCGCGCCGGCTCGGACCGCTTCGATCTCGGCCGGTTCACCGCGACGGCGACGGATACCGCCGCAACGCTCGCCGCAAAGTTGGACGGTCGGTTCGGGGCTCTCAAGCGGGCGTTGCACCGACAGGGGGCGCCCGCCCCTGAGCCCCGCAGTGCCGCGCAGCCGTCCTGCGGGGGGCGCTCATGAGCGTTACCGCCCCTGCTGTCCCGGCGCTCAACCGCACTTCCACGAAGCTCGACCCGGCGTCGCGTGACGCTCCGGATCTCGGCGCCCTTCCGGCCGTCGATCCGTGTGCGCTCGACCGCGACCCGTGCGAACCGCAGGCGTCGTCTTCCGAACCGTCGCCTAGGAACAGAGCGGACGACGATCCGTCCGATTGCGCCCTGCCCCCGCCGCAGGCGGAGCGGGAAGATTGGTTGGTCGCGTTCTGCGCCCGGTTCGTCGGCCGGGAGCGCAGCCGGGCGGCTCTCTCAATCGGCGACCAAGCGATCGTCAGTGGGACGAACTTCGTCACGTCGGTGCTGATCGGCCGGGCCGCGGGCAAGGAGGCGCTGGGCGTTTATCTGCTGGCGGTCAGCCTGATCCTGTTCGTGCGGGGCGTGCAGGAACAGATCGTGTACGGGCCGTACCTCGTGTTCTGTCACAAGCGGAAAGGATCGCGGCTGGCCCGCTATGCCGGGAGCGTGTTGACGCACGAAGGACTCTGGCTGCTGGCGACGGCGATCGGGCTGCTGGGTTTAGCGGCTTACCTGAACCTCGGCGGGGAACCGTCCGGGTTGCGGGCGTCGAGCTGGGTGCTGATCCCGGCGGTGCCGCTGATCCTGTTCCGCGAGTTCGCCCGGCACATCGCGTTCGGGCACTTCCGCAGCGGCACCGCGGTGCTGCTGGACGTGGGCGTGGCTCTGCTGCAAATCGCCGGGCTGGGGCTCCTGTACTGGATGGGGGCGCTGGACGTCCCCGCGGCGTTCGGGGTGATGGGGGCCGCCTGCCTGCTGGTCTGTCTGCCCTGGTGCGTGCGATTTGCCAAGGGGGTGCGGTTCCGGGCGAGGGCGGTGACGAACGATTGGCGCCGCAACTGGAAGTTCGGTCGCTGGGCGCTGGCCACGCATCTGCTCCACGGCGCCAGCCACTATCTGATGCCGTGGGTCGTGGCGCTGGTCGACGGCGAGGCCGCCACCGGGATCTTCGCGGCGGGCTCCACGATGGTCGGCATCGCCAACATGTTCGTGCTCGGGTTGGCGCATTACATCTGTCCCAAGGCTGCCGAAGCGTTCCATGAAACGGGCGTCGTCGGTTTGCAGCGGGTGTTGCGGGGCGCGACGGTGGTGTTCACCGCTGTGCTGGCGCCGTTCGCGGCAGTCTGCTGGCTGTTCGGGGACCAGATGTCCACGCTGATCTTCTCGGACGAATTCGCCGGGGCCGGTCTGGTGCTGACCGTGCTGGCGATCAACATGTGGGCGAACGCCCTGTCCATCACCTGCGGCAACGGGCTGTGGGCGGTCGAACGGCCGGACGCGAACTTCACCGCAGACGTGCTGAGCCTGACCGTCGTGGCGATCTGCACCGCGGCGCTGATCGGCACGTACGGTGTGGTGGGCGCGGCGATCGCCATGGCGATCGGCGGGTGGGTCGATGTGTTTGCCCGCTACTTCGCGCTGCGGGGCGTGCTCAAAAAGCTCGCCCCGTCGCAGACCACTTCGAGCATGGGGGCCGGCCGATGAGCGTTTTCCGCAGCGGTTGGCGGAGCGGCCCGGGTACGACGCTGCTGGTGGCGATCGCGGTGGCGTGCGCGTTCTTCGGGATCGAGCACCTGCCAGACGCCTCCATCCGCCCGGACTACGCCCCGGACGCGGAGACGATGGCTCAGGCCCACGAACAGGGCGATATGCTCCGCCGCGTCGGCATTCTGGGCCTCGCGGGTTTGGGGGCCGCAGGTGTGTGGTTGGGGACGGCGGGTCGGCGATCCGCCGGCGGGCTGCTCGGGGGGGCGTTGATCCTGTGGGCGGCGTGGCCGTTCGTCAGCGTGCTGTGGAGCGAAACTCCCCTGATCACGCTGCGTAAGACGATCACGTTCGCGCTCTCGCTGTGGGCGGCGGCGGGGGTGGCGAAGCTGTTGTCCGGGCGGCAACTGGTGTGGGCGGCGCTGATCGCGGTCGTGGCCCAGTTCGGCTTCGGCGTGCTGACGGAACTGGTCCTCGGGACGTTCCGGCCCTGGGCCGGGAACTATCGATTCGCCGGGACCATCCATCCCAACATGCAAGCCCTGCAACTGTGCGTGGGGGCGGTGGCGTGCACGGCCCTGCTGCTTCGCCCCGGAACTGACGGGAGCTTTTCCGTCGGGGGTCGAGGCACCTCCCGCTGGGCGGCGATCCGGGGACCGCTGCTGATCGCCCTGGGGATCACGCTGGCGCTGTTCTGTCTGCTGACGAAAAGCCGCACCAGCGCCGGCGGGCTCGTCGCCGCGGTCGCCGCGGTCGCGGTGTTCCTCTCCTCCGCCCCGACGAAAAATCTGCTGGCGGTCGGCGGCGTCTGGCTCGCCGCCACGGCGCTGATCGGGTTGATGCTGACGGGCCTGGATCCGACCGACGACATCCGCGACGCCGCCCTGATGGGTCGGGCGGAGGACAGCGGTTCACTGTCCGGACGCGTGCAGATCTGGGAGGCGCTGGACGGGTACGTCGCGGAGCGCCCGCTGCTGGGGTACGGCTACCTCACGTTCTGGTCCGAGCGGCACCTGTACGCATTGCACGCGGAGGTCGACTTCAAGTTCTCCGGCGCCCACTCCGCCTGGTACGAGACGGCGCTGGGGCTCGGGGCGCCGGGGGTGATGCTGCTGGGCGTCGTGCTGTTCGGCGGCATGGTGCGGGCGGCGATCGCGGAGGGTACGGAGCAGCGGACGCGGGGTACGATCGGCTCCCCGCTGCCGGCGTTTCTGTTCGGCGTGCTGGCGCTGGCGGCGCTGAACTCGCTGCTGGAAGCCATCATTGCGGACGTGCGGCTCACCCCGTTCCTGATGATCTGCGGACTGGTGAAGGTCACGTTCTTCCCGGACGCGGCGCCGGCGTTCCCGCGGCCGTCGTCGCCGCATCTCCCGCCCGCCGTTCGCCCTGAGGCGGGCGATGGTCTCTGACCTCCCTCCGCCCCATTCGCCGTCGCCGCTGCCGTCGCAGGAGTCAGCGGCTCGGATCAACTTCCCGCGGCTCGCTCCGGTGTGGGTGGCGGCGGCGATTGTCGCGGCGGCGTTCTTCGGGATGGAACACTTTCCCGCCGCCAGCGTCTCCGAGGACTACGCCCCCTCCCAAGAGAGCATGGAGGGGGCGAACACCACCGCCGACCCCGGCCGCCGCGTCGCCCTGCTGGCGTTGCTCGGGCTGACCGGCTGGGGCTGGTGGAAGGGGACGGCGGGTCGATTCAGCGCCGGCGCCGGCGGGCTGGCGGGGTGGACGCCGGCCGTCTGGATGGCGTGGCTGTCCCTGAGTTTCCTTTGGAGTTCCGACCCGCGGACGACCTTCCGCCGATTGATCGTGCTGGCGCTGTTTCAGGCCAGTGCGACGGCGGTGGGCAAGCTGCTGACGGCTCGGGAGGTGGTGCAGTTCGCGGCCCTGTGCGTGGGCTTGCAGCTTGCGGTCGGGGTGCTGGCGGAAGTCGGCTACGGGGCGTTGCGGCCGTGGGCGTCCGGATACCGCTTCTCCGGGACGATCCACCCGAATATGCAGGCGTTGCAGTTGTCCGCGGCGTGCGTGGCGGCGGCGAGTCTCGCGGCGTTCGGCGGGACCTGGGGACGCCGGCTGCGGTGGGCGGCCGTGACCACGGCGCTCGGCCTGTTCCTGATCCTGACGAAAAGCCGCACGTCGACCGGCGGGGCGCTGCTCGCGGTGGTCGGCGTGCTCTGTCTGTGCGTCCCTCCGAATTGGAAACGGGGCCTCGTGATCCCGCTCGCCATGGCCGGCTCGCTGGGGGCGATGACGCTGTTGTTCGGCGGATTCGACCCGACCCAGGAGATGGAGGACGCCGCGATGATGGGCCGCGGCGAACAGCAGACCAGCCTGTCCGGCCGCGTGCCGATCTGGGAAGCGCTGGACCCGTACGTGGCGCAGCGGTGGTGGACCGGCTGGGGGTACAGCGCCTTTTGGTCGAAGAAGCACATCGACGCTTTGGTGACGGACGTGGGCTTCACGTTCTCCGGCGCCCACTCCTCCTGGTACGAGGCGGCGCTGGAGGGCGGCGTGGTGGGGGCGACGCTGTTCGGGATGACGCTGGCGTTCGGATTGCTCCGCAGCGGGCGGGAGTTCCTCGCCCGCCGCGGGCCGCTCCCCGCGTTCCTGTTCGGGCTGCTGATCTGCACGTTTGTGAACAGTCTGTTGGAACACCTCGTGGTCGATACGCGGCTGTTCCCCTTCCTGCTGTACTGCGGCCTCTGGAAGCTGACGTTCCTCCGCGATCGCCCGCCGGATCCCCAATCGCCGGAGCATGAACGGCCTGTGACGGCGGCGAGGGACGAAATCGCGGGGATCGCCCTTCCGCGGGCGGAACCGGCCGCCGCGGCGGTGACCGCGACGCACGGTTGAGCGACGGCTTCCGGTGGTACGGGAGCCGATTCGGTCCCGTTTCGCCCCGCGTCTGCCCCCCCCCGCATGAGCGTCGCCAGTCCTAGACGCTCGATGCGCCGCTGGCCGCCGGCTGGGAGTCTGCCGCACAGGCGTCGGCGAGCACGCGGGCGCCGCGGGCCGCGGGCGCATCTTGGCGGGGGCGGCTGCCGGGGGGGAAGCGGCTGTTTCTGGCCACGGTGGTACTGGTGGGCGTGCCGTTCTACCTCGCGGGCCAGTCCTGGAGTACCAGCGCCGCGGAAGCCTTCACGGAGACCGCCGACGAGATGGAGGCCCACGCCTCCGGCGGCAATGCCCTGCGGCAGATCGCGTTCCTGACGCTCGGCGGGTGCGGCGTCTGGTGCCTGGCCCGCGACCGGCGCCGCCGCGCCCGGCCGCTGCCGGCATGGTGGTCGCCGTATTGGCCGGGCGGGAAAACGGCCAGCTTGCTGTGCGAGTGGGCCGGCGTCGTCCGGCGTTCGCACCCGGTCGCCTGGGCGCTGGCTTTGTATCTGGCGTGGTGCTTCGCCAGCGTGACGTGGAGCCATGCGCCCGGGCAGACGGTGCGGAAGTTGGTGGTCCTGGGCTGTTGGACGGCGGGCAGTCTGGGCGTGGCGCGGGTGCTCAGCCCGCGGCGAATCGTCTGGTTGGGCGTGCTGTTGCCGGCGGGGTATCTGGCGATCGGCGTGCTGGCGGAACTGTCGCTGGGCACGTTCCGACCGTGGGGCGGGAGCTATCGCTTCGCCGGGACGATGCACCCGAACACGCAGGGGCTCACGCTCGCCAGCATGATCGCCGGGGCGTTCGTCCTGTGGCGATCCGATCGTCGAGCCGCGGACGGCAGCGGGTCGAGCGACGCACGGCCGCTCCGCGGCGGCCGCTGGCTGCCGGGGCTGATCGCCGCCGGTGTGCTGTTCACCCTGCTCACGAAAAGCCGCACTAGCGCCGCGGGCGCCGTCGTCTGCCTGGGCGTGCTGACGGCGATCACTGTTCCGGCCCGGTGGCGCTTGGCGGCGGCGGTCGGCGGCGGGACGTTCGGCGGGGCCGCGCTGATGCTCGCCCTGTCGATCGGTGCCGACCCGCTGGGCGGGGCGTTGGACGCGGCGACGATGGGGCGTTCGGAACAGATCTCCTCCCTCACCGGCCGCCACGAGATCTGGGCGGAGATCGGCCGGTTCATGGACCGCCGGCCGCTCGCCGGGTTCGGCTACGACACCTTCTGGACGCCGGAGCACGTCGCGATCGTCAGCGAGAACTGCGGCTGGGGCCTGCGGGAGGCCCACAGTTCCTACCGCGACGTGCTGCTGAGCGTCGGCAAGGTCGGCCTCTGTCTACTGGTCCCCGCGTTGGTCTGGGCCTGGGCCGCGGCGGCGCTGCGATACGCCCGGGGCGAACGTCACGCCGATGCTTACACCAACCACACATCCACGGCACAAGCACGCGCGGGCGGACCGGGGTGCGGCGAAGGCGACGTGCTCGCCGGCTACGTCGCCGGATTGCTGGCCGTCGGGCTGCTCAACGCCTTCACGGAGTCCGCGATGGGCATGGTGCTGTTCACCCCGTTCCTGATCTGCTGCGGGCTGGCGAAGCTCTTCGTCTACCCGCAGGAAACGGTCTCGCCGTTCGGCGGCCTGGAAACGCATGCCGAACCGCGGCCGGTCCCGGCGCCGCGCGACGGCCCGCCGCAGGTCGGGTCGCACGGGCCGGGGGGCGACGCCGCCCCGAACTTCGCCGGTTGAACCCTCTCCCGCCCCCCGCTCCACGAACTACGGTGGTGGTGACGGAGCGCCCGACCCTCCCCAGAACGCCCGACACGCATGATCGCCCTCCGCTCCGCCGCCGATCCCGCTGTCGCCCCGTCGACCGCCCGCCGGGTCCGGGAGGAACCGTCGCTGGATCGTCGGGAACCAGTCTCTCGGAAATCGGTCCCTCAGGAGCCGGGCGGACGCATGGCGGGCCGACCTGCGGCCCCCGTGGCGGAACCGCTTTCGGAACCGCCGGCACGTACGACTCCGCCCTCGCCCGGCCCTTCGGTCAATATGCCGATGACCGCGTCGGTGACGGTGGTCGTCTGCACCCGAAACCGAGCGGAGGGGCTGCGGAGGGCGCTGGAAAGTCTGACGAAGCTGGATGTCGAAGGTTTAGAGGTGGACGTGCTCGTGGTCGACAACGGCAGCACCGATCACACCGCAACCGTGGTGGCGGAGGTCGCCGCCGCCTCGCCCATCCCGGTGAGCCATGTGTTCGAATCCACGCCCGGCGTCGGCGCCGCCCGGCAGAGAGGGGTGATCGAGAGCCGCGGCGACTGGATCGCCAGCTTTGACGACGATCAACTCGCGGAGCCCGAATGGCTGCGCAAGCTGTTCGCGTTGGCTCGGGAGAAGGAGACGAAGTTCGTCGGCGGCCGGGTCGTGCTGGACCTGCCGGCGGTGTACGCCGACCGCGACCTCGCCCCGTTCACGCGGATGCTGCTGGGGGCGAGCGTGCAGATGCCCCACGTCCGCCCGTACGATCTGAAGACGACGCCCGGGGCCGGGAATATGATGGCCCACCGGGAGGTGTTCGAGCGGGTCGGGGCCTTCGACGCCACGCTGGACCGCGGGGAGGACACGGACTTCTTCGTACGAGCCGTGGGGGCCGGCTACGACGTGTGGTACACCCCGGAGGCGATCGTGCACCATTGCATCCCCGCGGATCGGATGAACGACGCGTACCTCTACCGGCTGTGCGACGTGATCGGCAACGGCACCGCGGAGCGGGACCGGGATCGGTTCGGTCGGGCGGCGCTGCCGGCGGTGTGGACGGCCCGGCTCGGCCAGGCGGCGCTGGCGCTGCTGCCCCGCTGGGCGTGGGCGAAGCTGCGGGGCGATGTGGAAGTCGAACGCGGCCGGCGGTGCCGTCTCCGGGTCGCGCGGCGCTATCTGGCGGACGGCGCCCGCTACGTCGTCGGGCTGCCGGTGGTCCCGCCGGCCTGAGCCGGTCGCGGTCCAGGCCGACCGCGGTGCGGGCCGGTCGCGGTCCGGACCGGCCGGCGTTGCCGAATCGCCCGCGGGTCGTGGCGAAACGGCCACACGCGGCGCCGGCGTGACCTAGGTTCGAAGGTCCACGAGCATCGAACCCTTCCAGTCACCGTGATCGACGTCGCGACCGCCGCCGGCCCCGCCTCCCCCATGGAGCCCCACACCGGAGGCCACGGGGGGAACGATCTGTTCGGCCTGATCGCAGTCCGCACTCCCGGCGCCCTCGCCCCCGCCGAGCGGGCCGCTTGGGAGAACGCCGTCCACGACGCCGCGGTGCCCACCCCGTACCTGACCCCGGAGTTCGCAGATCTCGTCGAGCGTCGCCGGGGCGGCGTGCACGTCGCCCTGCTGTACAGCCCCGGGGCCGTGCCGGGCGACGATCCGCCGCGGGGGTTCTTCCCGTTTCAAACCGACGGCGGCGGGGTCGGACTGCCGGTCGGCGGCGGGCTGAACGATTTTCACGGGCTGCTCGCCCCCGCGGACCTGCCGGTCGACGTGCGGAGTCTGCTGGCGGCGTGCGATCTTCGCGTCTGGAAGTTCGACCACCTCCTGCCCCACCCCGCGTTCGACTCGTTCGTCGAACAGAGCGACCCGAGCGCGTTCCTGGATCTCTCCGACGGATACGACGCCTATTACAAGGCCCGCCGAGCCGCCGGCTCCCGGAAGGTCAAACAGATCGCCCGGATGGACCGGAAGTTCGACAGGGAGGACGGCCCGCTGTCGTTCGAACCGCAGGTGACGGACGTCGCCGTGTTGGATCAGTTGATTGCCTGGAAACGGGCGCAGTACGCGGCGACGGGGGTGTTCGACATGTTCACGCTGGGGTGGCCGCGGGACTTGCTGGTCGATTTGCTATCAGCGGACTCGCCCCGGCTGACGGGGCGGTTCTCCGTGCTGTTCCGGGCCGGAGAGCCGGTCGCGGGGGACCTGGGGATGCGGTGTGGGTCCGTGTTGCACAGTTGGTACGCGGCGTACGACGACGCCCACCGCGAGCATGGGCCGGGGCACATCTGCTCGCTGCGAACGGCGGCGGCGGCGGCGGCGGACGGCGTGACCCGGATGGAACTGGGCAAGGGGCCGGAAGACTACAAGCGCAGCCTGGCGAGCGATTCGGTGCCGGTCGGCGAAGGCGCCGCGGACTTCCGGACCGTCGCCCCGCTGGCCCGCACGTTCCGGCGGGCGTACCGCGGGGCGAAAGCGACCGCGGCGAACGGGCCGGCCGCCGAGCCGCTCCGCCGGGTCGTCCGCCGCGTCAAACGCTTCGCCGCCGGCACCCGGACGTTCTGAACGCCGCCGCCGCTCCGTCCTGCATCCCCCCGTACCCGACCGCACCCCGCATGTTCTCGCCCCCACGCCCGCCGCAAACCGCTCCGGCGTCGCCCGCGGGGGCGGCGGGCGAGACGGTGCGGGTCGTGCGAACCGCGGAGCTGACGACGGACGAGGTCGCCACGTGGACGCACCTGCACCGCAGTCGCCCGGAACTGGCGAGCCCGTACTTTCACCCGACCTTCGTGCGGCTCGTCGCGGAAGCCCGGGCGGCTCACGGGCGGGACGACGTGCGGGTGGGTGTGCTGCGGGACTCGGCCGGCTTCTTCCCGTTCCAACGCGGCCGGTGGGGCCGGGCGACGCCGCCGGGCGGACGGCTGTGCGACTTTCACGGACTGATCGCTGCGCCCGCCGAGCGAGCGCACGTCGGTCCGCTGAACGCGGCGGACCTGCTGACGCCCTGCGGGCTGCGATCATACGCCTTCCACATGCTCCCCCCCGGCCAGCCGACGTGGTCCCGGGCGGCGGGGCGGAGCGAGACGGACGAAGCCCGCACCGGCGTGCGGGTGAATCTCGACGGCGGGTTCGACGCCTTCGTGCGGCGTCGGGAAACGGCCGGCTCGAAGCGGCACCGGAAAATCGTTCAGTTTCACCGCCGCATGATCCGGGAGCGGGGCGACGCGACCTTCACCTGGCACGATCCGGACCCGGAGGCGTGGGAGCGGCTGATCCGTTGGAAACGCGCCCAGTACGCCGCGACCGGCGCCTGCGACGTGCTGGCGGCCCCCTGGGCGCTGGACCTGCTGACCCGTTGCCGCGACGCACGACCAGAGACCGGCGCAGCCGAAGCCTCCCACGCCGCCGCCGACGGGGACGACTTCGCGGGGGCCCTCTGCACCTTGCGGGCGGGCGGGGAGGTGGTCGCGGCCCACCTGATTCTCCGCAGCGGCCCGCGGCTGCACGCGTGGTTCCCCGCCTATGACGTTGAGGCCCGATCCCTGAGCCCGGGGAACGTGCTGATGATGGAACTGTTGCGGGCCGCCGCGGCCCGGGGGGTGACGGCGGTGGATCTGGGCGCCGGCGACGAAGCATACAAAGCCGACTATGCCACTGATCAGTTCCCCCTGCTCCGCGGCGTCGCGGAGGCCCCCGGACCGGCCACACGCCTTGTCGCCGCCGGCCGCCGCGTCCGCGACACGCTCAAGGCGCACCCGGCCGGCGCACCGGCCCGGCTTGCCGCCGCCTGGGTCCGCCCGCTGCGGGAACGGCTTTCTCTGCGATGACCTCTTTTCGTACGTCGCACCCGCCGTGCGTCGCCCCCTCCCCCGCATCTTTCCCCCCCGTCCGCTCATCACCGTGCTCGAACTGCCGCTCCGCTTTCTGGCGCTCGGACTCCTGCTGCTCTGGCTGGCGCCGGCGGCGGTGTTCGTCTTGGAGGTGCTCGCCGCGCTGCTGCCGGCCCGGCGTCCGGTCCGCGGGGTTAGTGACGATGGCGAACGGCGCGGCGGGGTGATCCTCGTGCCGGCCCACAACGAGGGCGCCCCGGTGGCGGACGTGGTCGCCGCGTTGATCCCGCAGATGGGGGCGGCCGATCGGTTGCTCGTGGTCGCGGACAACTGCACCGACGACACCGCCGCCGCCGCCGTCCGCGGGGCCACGCCCCCGGGCGGGTCCGTCGACCCGCGGTTCACCCTGCTCGAACGCCGTGATCCGGACCGCCGTGGGAAGGGGTATGCGCTGGACTATGCCCTCGACCACATCGCCGCGAGCAGCGACGCGAACGGGCGGCTGCCGGCGGCCGTATTGATCCTCGACGCGGACTGCCGGGTCTCCGCGGGCGGGGTGGACCGGCTGCTCCGCACCTGTGCGGCGACCGGCCGGCCGGTACAGGCTCGCACGTTGTGCGAGGTGGACGCCCGCACCGACGCCGACGCCGCGGGGCTGATGGCGGTCTCGGAACTCGGATTGCTGTTCAAGAACCACATCCGCCCCCGCGGCGGCGCCCGACTCGGATTCCCCTGCCAACTGATGGGCACCGGGATGGCCCTGCCCGGCCCGCTGTTGGACGCGAAGCGAGCCGAGAACGCCGGCGGGAGCGTGTTCGGCGGCGATCTGGCCGAGGACATGCAGATGGGCGTGGACGCCACGATCGCCGGAACCCCCCCGCTGTTCCTGGGCGACGTGCGTGTGCTCAGTCCGCTGCCGACGAGCCTCCGCGGGTTCGACGGCCAACGCACCCGCTGGGAACAGGGGCACCTGCAAACCCTCACCCGCGGCGTCCCCCGGCTGCTGGGGCACGGGGTGACCTCCGACCGGCTCCAGTCGCTAGGCCTCGCCGCGGACTTGGCCGTGCCGCCGTTCAGTCTGCTGGTGGTGGGCTGGTTTGCGATCGCCGCCGTGCTGGCGGGCGTGGCGTGGTGGACCGGGTTCGTCGCAGCGTTTGCGGTGCACCTGATCGGCGGGGCGTGCGTGGCCGCGGCGGTGCTGATCGGCTGGGCGGTGTTCGGCCGCGATCGGGTGCCGGTCGCGGCGCTGGCCTCCGTGCCGAAGTTCGTCCTCCGCAAGCTCCCAATTTACAGCCGCTTCCTCACCAACCGGGCTGAGACCGAGTGGGTCCGCACCGAACGCGCCGCCGAAAGCGTCTCCCGATGAACGCCCTCGCCTCCCCCCCCGTGCCGGTCAGTGCTGAGAATATCGCTGCGTCGACCGCCTCCGCACCGATCGCCGGCCCCTCGGGCCGCGACGCGGTGCCGTTGTTCGGCTTGAAGCTGGACCCGGTGACGCTCTCCGGCGCCGTCGCCCGATTGCGGGGCTGGGTCGACGATTGGCGGACCGCCGGTCGTCCCGCGGGGGCGACCAGGATGGTGGTCACGCCGAACGTGGATCACCTCGTTAAACTGCACCGCACCGCGGATCCCGCGGTCACCGCCGCATACGGGGCGGCGGACCTGACGCTGGCGGACGGCACGCCGGTCGTCGCGGCGTCCCGCTGGTTCGGGCGGCCCGTGCCGGAACGCGTGCCCGGTTCGGACCTCGTGCCGGCCCTGCTGGCGTCCGCGACCGAAGATCGTCCGCTGACCGTCTTCCTGCTGGGCGCCGGCCCCGGGGTGGGCGATGCGGCCGCGGCGAACCTCGCCCGGGACATCCCGCACGCGACGGTCGTGGGCGTAGACTGTCCTCCGCTGGGGTTTGAACACGATCCAGCCGAAAGCGCCCGCATCCTCGCCCTGCTGGACGCGGCGCGGCCGGACGTATTAGTGGTGGGCCTCGGCTTTCCAAAGCAGGAGAAATGGGTGCACGCCCACCGCGACCGCCTCGCCTGCGGCACGGCGTTGTGCGTGGGGGCGACGATTGATTTCCTCGCGGGCAACGTGTCCCGCGCCCCGCGGTGGGTCGGCCGGTTCGGGCTGGAATGGATCTTCCGCATGGCGCTGGAGCCCCGCCGGCTCGCCGGGCGATACGCCAACGACCTGATCCACTTCCCCCGCGTCCTGTGGCGAGAGTGGCGCCGGACAAGACGCCCCGCATCCGGCCAAACGTCGGACCGGACGCGGCGGTCGGGTGAACGTGGCTTCGCAGACGATACGATCCGGCGGTGAGCGTCTCCCCCCCTCCGTTCCCCAGTCGATTCCGCCCCTCCCGCCGGACGCCCGCGTGCTGCTGACCGGGGGCACGGGGTTGGTGGGCAGTCATGTGGCGGAGCGGTTGCGGGCGGACGGCGTCGCGGTGCGGGCGCTCTGCCGATCGCCCGGCGACGCCGGCTTTCTGAATGATCTCGGCTGCGAAATCGTGGCGGGGGATCTGTCGGACGCGGCGTCCCTCGCGGCGGCCGCGGCCGGCGTCACCCACGCGGTGCACTGCGCCGCGAAGGTCGGCGATTGGGGACCGGTGGAGGCGTACCGGGCGGTGAACGTCGACGGCACCCGGGCGCTGCTGGACGCCCTCGTCGCGGAGTGGGGGCCGGACGCGGATCCCGCCGCCCGACGGCTCGTGCATGTCTCGTCGCTGGGGGTGTATGAGGCCCGGGATCACCACGGGACGGATGAATCCGTCGCCCCCAGCGCCACCGGGATCGACGGCTACACCCTCACCAAAGCGGAGAGCGAACGGCTGGTGATGGACCGGGCGGTCGCCTCTCCGGCGGCCGCGGTGTCGGCGAACCCCGTGCAGGCCGCACGCGTGCCGGCGGCGGTCGTGCGGCCGGGATTCGTCTACGGCGTCCGGGACCGCACCGTGTTGCCGAGGCTGTTGACCAAGCTGAAGGGCGGCGGGTTCGCGTTCCTCGGGGACGGGGAGCAGTTGTTGAATAACGTCGCCGCGGCGAACGTCGCGGACGCCGTCGTCGCCGCCCTCGCCGCTCCGGCGGCGGTCGGCAGGGCGTACAACCTGACGGACGGCCGCCTGGTCACGCGGCGGGAGTTCGTTCGCGTCATCTGCGAAGCGGCCGACCTGCCCGTGCCGACCCGCTCGGTCCCGCTGCCGGTCGCCAGGGCATTCGCCGCGACGCTGGAGACCGCCTACCGCCTCTTGGGGAAGGATCACGCCCCGCTGCTCTCTTCGGCCCGGGTCAAGTTCCTGGGACTGAACCTCGATTTCTGCATCGACCGAGCCAAGGACGACCTCTCCTATACTGGCGAGGCTCTGTTCCACGAGGTGATGCCCGAGGCGGTCCGCTGGGCGCTGGCGAACGAACCTCCGACGACCGCGGGCTGACCGCGTGCCGCGTCTCGCGCAACTGACGTTCTTTCACGTCCGCGTCCCGCTGCGACGGCGGGTGTCGCACGCTTCGCACACCCGTACCGCGAACGACACGCTGTTCGTGCGGGCGGAAACCGACGACGGCCGCGTCGGCTGGGGCGAGGGGCTCCCGCGGGAGTACGTGACGGGCGAGACGATCGACGGCTGTTTTGCACAACTCTCCCGGATCGAATCGCCCCCGCCGCTGGCGGACGCCGCCGCGGTCGTGCGGTGGCTGCACGGCCCGTTCCTGCCGGCCCCCAGCGGGCACGACGGCGACGGCAACACGGTTCGATGTGCGGTGGAGACCGCCGTCCTGTCCGCGTTCGGGGTCGATCCCCTCCCCTTCCTCAAATTGCCGAAGCCGGAGGCGAGTTTCCGGCTTCACTCGACGCCCGCACCACAGGTCCGCTACGGCGTCGTCCTCACCACCGGCAAGGCGTGGAAGCGGCGGGCCGCGGCGTTGGCCTACCGCCTGTGGGGGTTCCGGGATGCGAAATTGAAGCTCGGCGTGGGTGACGACGAGGCCGCGGCGACACAGGCCCGGCGGTGGTTCGGCCCGCACATCGCATTGCGAGCCGACGCGAACGAAGCGTGGGCGCCGTCCGAGGTGGCGGCGAAGTGCGAGATGCTCGCCGCCCTCGGGTTTGAGAGCGTCGAACAACCCGTCCCCCGCGGCCGGGAGCACGAACTGCCGCCCGGCCTCGCCCTGCCAGTCAATTGGGACGAATCGGTCCTCTGCCCCGCCGATGCGAAGCGTCTGTTCGCCCTCGACCCGACCTGTCGGTTCAACCTGCGGCTCAGCAAAAACGGCGGTCTGTTGCGGTTGTGGGACGTGGCCCGGTTTGCTGCGGATCGGGGGATCGGCTGTCAGTTGGGCTGCATGGTGGGCGAGGCGGGCCCGTTGAGCGCCGCCGGCCGCTGGCTGGCCGGGCGGGCGAACTGGACGCGGCTGGAGGGCGGGTTCGGCCGGCACCTGGTCGCCGATCCGCTGACGGAAGAGGATTGGACCTTCGGCCGCGGCGGCGTCGCCGGGGTGTCACAGGGGGCGACCTACCCCCCCGCGACGGTGCGGGGGGACGCGATCGAAGCCGCGGCGGTGCGTCGCACGACCCGAACGATCTGACGGCGACCGGCGAATACCGACGTTCTGCCACGCCTCGAACGCGGTCCGATTGTGCGGCGCGGGCCGGTCGGGGAGACTCGGCCGTCCATCCGTCGCCGAGGCCGCCATGCTGTCGCTCCCCCGCTCGTTGTTCGCCGCCCTCCTGCTGACGGGGCCGGCGTTCGCCGCCGACCCGGCTGCGGCGCCTGCCGAGGCCGCCCCGCCGGCGCCGCTGTTCGACGGCAAGACCTTCGACGGTTGGTTCTTCGCCCCCCACACCGACCCCCGCAAGATCGCGGCGATGGCCCCGGGCGAGCGGGCGAAGTTCCTCAAGACCCATGACGAATCCGGCCGCGCCCATTGGCGAATCGAACCGGGCGACGGCGGGCCGGAGATCGTCAACGACGGTCAGGGCCCGTACCTTTGGACGGCCCGCGACTATGCAAATTTCGAGCTGACGCTGGACTGGAAAATCACCGCCGGCACCGACAGCGGCGTGTACCTCCGCGGCTGTCCCCAGGTGCAGATCTGGGATCCGGACGGAAACGATCCGAACGGCAACGGCAACGCGAAGGGCTCCGGCGGACTGTGGAACAACCCGAAAGCCGGCCCGAATCACCGCGGCAAAGATCCGTCCCAGCGGGCCGACAAACCGATGGGCGAGTGGAACACGTTCAAGATCCGCGTGGTCGGATCGACCGTCACCGTGCATCTGAACGGCGTGCGGATCGTCAACGAAGCGACCCTGGAGAACTACTGGGACCGCTCCCTGCCGCTGTTCCCCGCGGGGCCGATCATCCTGCAAACCCACGGCGGCGAGACCCGGTGGCGGAACCTGTCGGTGCGGGAAATCTCCCGGGCGATGCCGGAGAGCGGCCACCTTCTGAAGGACGGGCAGCCGTCCGGCGAGAGCTGGGCGGCGTACGGCAAGCGGAAGGCGTCGGTCGGGGTCGACGCCCACGCCGCGTTCGGACCGGTGACCGGCGAGGACTCCGCGGGACTGACGATCGGCACACGCACGGGGACGCCGGGGCCGGTGGTGAACTTGGCGTTCGCCGCGGACGGCGCCGTGACGGTGCGGAACCCGCTGGCGGCGGTCGCCGCGTACGCCCTCAAGGATTCGGGCGGGTTGGAGGGCGCCGGGCCGATTCCGGGGTTCCTGCTGGACCGCGAAGCCGCCGCGGCGGCGTTCGACCCGGCCGCCGTGAACCGTGCCTACGTGCGGGCCGCGGACGGCTGCGTCACGACCTATTTGAACGGCACGCCGATCCTCACCGCGGTCGACGCGCCGGGGCCGCAGACCGCCGGGATCCCGCTCGCCGTCAGCGGTCCGGACGCGACCGTCGCCTTCGTCCGGGCCGCGGACGAACGCGTCGCACCGGCGAGCGAGGCCGGCTTCGCCCCGCTCCCGCTGGAGCCGGGCCTGCCCGGTTGGGAAGGCGATCTCGCCGGCTACCCGGTCGAGGACGGCGTAATGGAGTGTCGGGGCGGCGGAAACGTCTACCTGAAAGAAGAACTCGCGGACTTCACCGTGCGGTTCGAGTTCCGCCTGCCGCCGGGCGGAAACAACGGCGTCGGCCTGCGGTTCGTCAAAGGCGAAAACGCCGCTTACAGCGGGATGGAGTCGCAGATTCTCGACAACCCCGCCCCGATGTATCGCAACATCCAACCGTACCAGCCGCACGGCTCCATCTACGGCGTCGTGCCGGCGCTGCGGGGGTATCTCGCCCCGACCGGCCACTGGAACCGGGAGGAGATCATGGCGAAGGGCGACCGCGTCCGCGTCACGTTGAACGGGAAGGTCATCGTCGACGCGGACATCCGCGAGGCGTCGAAGGACGGGACCATCGACGGCAACGCCCATCCGGGCCTGCTGCGAAAAACCGGCGCCTTCGGCTTCCTGGGGCACGGGGCGCCGGTGGCCTGGCGGAACCTGCGGATCGCGGTGCACCCGGTCGAACTGACCGCCGCCGACGCCGCCGTCGAACCGGGGGACGCGGCGAAGGCGGCCGAGTGATCGACCGGCCCCAACCGACGTCGGCCCTCCGGGAGACGGAAGTCGCCCAACGTCTGCGCCGACTGTTCGAAACGGATCTGCTCGGCATCATCTTCTATCGCTACGACGGCGGCATCACCGAGGCGAACGAGGCGTTCCTCCGCATGGTCGGCCACTCCCGGCTCGACCTGGAGCAGGGCCGCATCGACTGGGCGGCGATGACCCCCCCGGAGATGATGGCCCTGGACGCCGCGAAAGTGGCCGAAGTCCAAACCGCCGGCACCTGCGAGCCGTACGAGAAGGAATACATCCTTCGCGACGGGTCGCGGCTGCCGGTGCTCGTGGGCGCCGCGGCAGTGGACGAGGACGGCGGCGTCGCGTTCGTGCTGGACCTGTCTGAACAGCACGCATTGCGGCGGGAGCGGGACGCGCTCCTGAGCAGCGCCGACTCGCGTTTGACGCCGACGCGATCGGAACCTGTCAGATCCACTTTGCTGGAGAGACGTTTGTCCCGGACGCCCGGGCGTCCGAAATCCTGCACTTGAACGGGAGCGAGGCACCGAAGCCGTTGAACGCGTTGCTCGACGCCGTTCAGCAGAGCGACCGCGATGACCTGGCCCGCGCGTGGGAGCGAGGCCGGGACGGCGGATGGTGCGACTGTCAATTTCGCCTCGACGTCCCCGACGGCGCTGCCGACGGCGACGGCACGAGCCGGGTGGTTCGGCTTGCGGGGCGACCGCTCTGGGATTCCGGAGACCGCTCCGGCCCGCCGGACGGGATGATCGCGACGGTGCGGGACGTGACCGCGGAGGTCGCCGCCGCCCGGTTCACCGCGCTGCTCGCGGAGGTGTTGGAACGTACCGAGGACTTCATCAGCGTGGCGTCGGCGACCGGGATCGTGGAGTTCGTCAACCGGGCCGGCCGCCAGATGGTGAAGATGACGGACGGGGACGGGGACGGGGCCGGCCGTCCGATCGCTGACTTTCACCCGCCGGAGGAATACCGGCGGATCCGGGACGAAGCCCTGCCGGCAGCCGCCCGCGACGGTCACTGGGCCGGTCGAACGACGTTGCAACGTTTGGACGGGGAGACGGTCCCGGTCTTGCAGAGCGTGACCTCCCACCGGGACGTGCGCACGGAACGCTGACGCACTATTCCGTGATCTGCCGGGACGTGACCGGGCAGGTTCGGTCCGAGGGGATCGGAACCGCGCGGCGGGAGGCGCTGTCGAAACTCGCCGCCGGCGATCCGCTGGCAGACGTGCTCAAGGTCTTGGCCCAAGCCTCCGAGGAGTTCCTGTCCGACCCCAACCACGTCTGCATCATGCTGCGGGAGGGCGCGGGGGAGAACCTGTTGCCGCCGTTGGCATGCGCGGGAGAGTCCGGTGCCGAGGAACGGCTGCGCGTGGTCGCTGCCCCCAGCTTGTCGACGTCGCTCCGATCCGCCTTGGACGGCGTGCCGGCAAATGTCTCAGGCGGCGCCTGCGGGGCGGCGGCGCAGCGGAACGAGCGGGTGGTCATTCCCGATCTCGCCGTCGCCCCGTTGAATCCCGACCTCGCCGAGGTGAAAGCCGCCCACGGGCTGCGGGCCGTGTGGTCCACCCCGATCAACGCTGCCGACGGCACGCGATTGGGCTCCTTTGCGGTCTACCACGAGATCGTCCGCTCCCCGACCGCCGGGGACTTCGCCGTGATCGATCCGCTGGTGCAGACGGCGGCGGTGGTGATCGAACGGGCCGCCGCGGACGCCCGCGCCGCCCGCCTCACGCAGGATCTGAAGCGTAACGAGTTCCGCTTTCGCGGCACGTTTGAGAACGTCGGCGTCGGCGTGGCCCACGTCGGCCTCGACGGCGCTTGGCTGCGGGTCAACCGGCGGCTCTGCGAGATCGTCGGCTACCCGGAGGAGGAACTCCGCGCCCTCACCTTTCAAGATATCACCCACCCCGAAGACCTCACGAACGACCTCGAACTGTTCGGGCAACTGCTGGGCGGCTTGATTCCGTCGTACTCGATGCGGAAGCGTTACTTTCGCAAGTCAGGCGAAATCATCTGGATCCACCTGACTGTCGCGTTGCAGCGGACGCTGACGGGGGAGGGGGAGTACGCGATTTCCGTGGTCGAGGACATCTCCGAGAAGGTGCGGGCCGAAGAGGAACTGGTCGAACTGAACGCGACGCTCGAATTGCAGGTCGCCTCGCGGACGCAGCAGATCCGCCGCCAGAAGGAGAAGCTCGAACGGCTCGCCAAGGGCCTCGCCGAGGCGGAAAACCGCGAGCGGCGCCGACTGGCGCACGTGGTCCATGACGATCTCCAACAGGTGCTCGCCGCCGCGAAGATGTCGGCGTCCGGCCTGCTGGCGGGCGAGCGAGCCGCGGGCGATCCCGGCCCGCCCGGTCCGGCCGCCGCGACCGTTGCGCTGCTGGACGAAGCGATGAACCGGGCCCGCTCGCTGACCCAAGAACTCGTGCCCACGGTGCTGTACGACCGCGGACTCGTGCCGGCCCTCGCGACGCTTTGCCGGCGCAGCGCAGACCGATTCCAGCACGCCGTCACGTTCACCGGCCTCCACGGCGACGGCCCGCCGCCGTCCGACCTATTTGGTCGTTCCGCGACCAACGGGCCGCTGGTCTTCCAAGCGGCGCGGGAACTGCTTTTCAACGCGTCGAAGCACGCGCCGCAACGTCCCGTGCGAGTCGCATTGGGCAAGATCGAGAACGGGCTGCTCCGCCTGGTCGTTTCGAATCCGCTGTCCTGTGACTCGGATTCCGCCGACGCCGCGACGTCAGTCCAAGCGGCCGATCCGTCCACGCCGCTGTCTGACGACGGCGACGAAGGGTTCGGACTCTTTAGCCTCCGCGAACAAGCCGCTCTTGTCGGAGGACGTCTGACGTTGAGTCGCACAACGGGCACCTTTACCGCCACGCTGTCCGTGCCCCTCCGCCCCCAGCTACACGCGTCCGAGCCGATGACTGTGTCCGCACCCGCGACAGCCCCTTCCTCCGTCGTGGTGCGTGTGATGATCGTCGACGACCATCGCATCGTCCGCTCCGCGTTGGTGGGGTTGCTCGCCAGCACGGACGGCATCGAAGTGGTCGGCGAAGCCGCGGACGGCATCGAAGCGATCAACCTCGTGGCCGAACTCAAGCCGGACACCGTGGTGATGGACGTGACGATGCCCCGGATGGACGGCATCGAGGCGACGCGGCGGGTGCGGGAACTGAACCCGCAGGTCCGGGTCGTCGGGTTGTCGATGCACGACCGCGACGACATGGCCGAAGCCATGTGCCAAGCCGGCGCCGAGGCTTATGTGCCGAAAGGCGGCCCGCCGGAGGAACTCATTCGCGTGCTCCGCGGCGAGCGCAGTTTGAACAACTGCTGACGGACCATCGCGGCCCATCGCGGCCGCCGCCCATCGTTCGAACGCCCCGGCGCCCATTCGATCGCCAGCACGTTGCAGCAAGCGGCCCCGCGTCGAGCTTCAGCTTCCCGCGAGAGGTTGGCGGACGACTCCACACGCCCGCTTCGGGGCCGTCCTGGTCGGCTCCTACCGAGCAGTCACGACGGCGGTGTGGCCGTCCCGGTTACGGAACGTCCCCCGCTCCGCTGTCGGTAGTCGCGAGGGGCGAGCCGAAGGGGCCGGTTTCGCCGCCTGCGTCACAGCGGGCTCCGGGATGAAGGCGTACGATCCGCGGGAGCCGGATGGACTCACGAGGGGTTCGTAGACTTCCAAGTGCCGCTCTGCGATTCGGCTCCACCCGCCGGTGCGGCGGATGTACTGCTTCGCGTTGCGCCGCAGGTCGTCCGCGAGATCCGGCTCCGTCAGGACGCGGGTGATCGCGGAGCCGTATTCTCTGGGGGTATCACAGATCAAGCCGCCGCCGGTACGCTCCAGCACGTCGCGGAACGCCTTCAGCCCGCTGGCGACCACGGGGGCGCCGAACGCGAGACATTGACTGAGCATCCCGCTCTGGGCGCCGGCTCGGTACGGCAGGACGACGCAGTCCGCGGCGCTCAGCAGCGCGTCCAGCGTGTACTGCGGGAACTGACCGCGGAAGTACCGCACGCGGTCCGCGAACGGCATCTCGTCCAAGTCGGCGTACAGCTTGGCCTGCACGTCCTTCGCCTCCGTCCCGCGGATTTTGCCGGCCATCACCAGCACGGCGTCGTCGCAGTCTTCCGCCACCTCGGGGAAGAACCGCAGAGCCTCGTCAAACCCCTTGGAGTTCCGAAAGTAGCCACACATCAGCACGACCTTCTTCCCGTCCAGACCGAGCCGCCGTTTCGCATCCGGCACGGGCCGCACCTCGCGGATGCCGTGTTCGATCACGTGCACCTTCTCCGGGCGGCCGAACTCTCGATCCAGCGTCGCCTTCTGGTACTCCTCGTGCACGATCACCGCGGCGGCGTCTTCGAGGATGTGCCGCAGCACCATCCGCTGGGCGTCGGTGATCGTCTCATAGACGGTGTGCAGCGTCACGACCGCGGGCACCTCGGCCAGCCGAAGCCGGAGGAGGAGATCGACGATCTCGACCCCGTGCTGCGAGCCGAACAGGCCGTATTCATGCTGCACATGGACGAGGTCCGGCGTCATCCGGGTGGCGGTGCCGAAGACGTTCTCGCTGAACCGCTGGCCGGGATGCCACAGGGGGAACACCCCCTCGCCGGCGCCGCCGGCCTGACAGATGACGAAGGATTCGTGCGCGGCCGGGTCAAGCGCCTCGCGGAGGTACTGGGTATAGGTGGCGATCCCGCACTCGGCTGGCGGGTAGGTGGAGAGGAAGCCAATTCTCATCGGGTCGATGCTGTCCGGACCCGCCGTGTTTTGTGAGGCCGGGGGACGAAGCGTTCGTTCCCGGTCGGTCACGGCCGACCCCGGCGGCGGGTCGCGTGTTCGGCCGTTCAGAGAGTGTACCCGCTGCGCACGCCGCCGTGCCCGGGGTCTTTCCCCGTCACCCGATCGGGGCGGCGGGAGCGAAGGTCCTAATACGTCGGCGCCGGCGTCAGCCGCACCGCCTTCACCTCGGGCATCGTCTGCCCCGGCCTCTTGATCGTACGAAGCCGCAGCGTCGTTGCTCCCGGTCGAAGCATCACGGTTCCGAATCTCAATCTCGCCGCCGGCTTCTCGTAGGCCTCAGGACGTTCAAAGCGGTCTGGCGAGGGGTAGAACGGCGGATCGAACGCCTGCTCCACCGTGGCCCGAAGGATGTTCGCGGCTCCGATCTCTACGGCGAAGGTCGAGCCGACTTGCTCCGGCGTCGCCGTGAACAGCGCTTCGACGAAGTACGGCTGCACCTTCCCCTCGATCACCATTGGCCACTCCGCAAAAGCGTCGGCGTCGGTCCAGCCGACGATCCAGTCGTTCGCCCACCCGTTCGGGCCGGTGTAGCGGATGCCCTGCCCCTTCGCCGGTCGCAGTTCCGCCTCATGGGCGGGCAGCTCGACGGCGTTCCGGCCGGTGAAGCGCGTCGGGACCGGATCAAAGCCGTCCGCGGTCACCTCCGCCCACTTCGCGGCAAAGGCTTTCGAGAGTTCGTCTCGGACCTGCGGGAAGGCGGCGCCCACGTCCTCGGATTGATCGGGGTCGGCCGGCATGTCGAACAATTGCCAGTCCCGCCCCTCCCGGACGCACCGCCAACGATCCGTTCGCACGGCGCCCTGCTTGCCGGTCGGCGTGCCCCGCCAGTCTTTGAAGGTGAACAGGGCGCGGTCCGGCCAGTCGGCGTCCATTCCTCTTTCCAACAGCGGTCGCAAGCTGACGCCGTCCAGCGGACGGTCGGCCGGCGGAGCGATCCCCACGAAGTCGCACAGCGTGGGCAGCAGGTCGATGTGGGCCGCGTTCCGTTCGACGACCGCGCCGGCTTCAATCCGACCCGGCCAGCGGACGAACAGCGGCACCCGCACGCCGCCTTCGTGGGCAGACCCTTTCGTCCCCCGCATCCCGCCGTTGAAGCGGGCGTTATTGGGGCCGTTGTCCGTGAGGAACAGGACGATCGTCTCCTCCGCCATCCCCCATTGATCGACGGCGGCCAAAAGCCGGCCGACATTGCGGTCGACGTTCTCCACCATCGCGAGGGCCGCAGCAGTTTTCGCGTCGAGGCCACGGGCCATGTACTTCTCGAACAGATCGTCGGCGACCTGCGGCGGCCAGTGCGGCGTGTTGTAAGGGACGTAGCAAAACCAAGGCTGCTCGGAGCGCTCCCCGATGAAACGGACCGCGGCGTCGGTGAAGACGTCCGCGATGTAGCCTTCGACCCGCAGCGGGCCGTCCGGAGCGGCGGGTTCGACGCGGGTCGGGGCGAATTTCGGCGGATGCGGCAGCAGCGGGTCGAAGTAGTTGTTCCAGTGTCCGGCGGTGAAGCCGGCGAATTGATCAAACCCCTGCCCCTGCGGATCAGTCCCGGCGTGTGCACCGTTGTGCCACTTCCCGAAACAGCCGGTGCGGTAGCCGGCGTCCTTCAGCAATTCCGCGATCGTCACCTCTTCGCTGCGCATCGTTTCGTGGCCGCGGGTCACGCCGTGGACGCCGCACCGCAGGCTGTAGCGGCCGGTCAGCATCGCCGCCCGCGTGGGGGCGCAGACCGGGCTGACGAAGAACCGGTCGAACCGGGCCCCCTGCTCCGCGAGGCGGTCCAGGTTGGGCGTGTCGAGCTTGGCGTTGCCGTGGGAATGGATGTCGCCCCAACCCTGATCGTCCGTGAGGATCAGCAGGACGTTGGGGCGCTTCTCCGCGGGGGCCGGATCTCCGGCCAACACCGGTGCGGCGGCGAGGAGCAGGGCGAGGGCGAACGGGCGTGTCATCGACGGGTTCCTGCGGTGCGGGCCGGGACAGGTTAACCGCGACCGGAAGGAGCGTCGCGGGCGCCGGCCACGCTCCCTGCGGTCGCGGCTAACAGGGGAGCAAGCCCTTCGATACACTCTCCGCCGCGCCGCCCCATTCAAGGTTTCGATCCGTGCCCGACGCCGCTCCGCCGCCCGCCGTTCCCGCCGAGCTGTCCGCCGCCGTCGACCGCGGGGATCTTTCCTCCGGAGCCGCGGACAACCTCGCCCGGGCTCTGGTCGACCCGTACCGGGCCGGCAGCCACGCCGCGATCCAATCGTTGATCGACGCCGGCGATTGGCAGGAACTGGACGCGCTGTATTTCGAGGTGATCCCGTTCGGCACCGGCGGGCGCCGCGGGCGGATGAGCGAGCACGGCACCGCGACCATGAACCCCCGCACCGTCGCCGAAAGCGCCGACGGGCTGGCCCGGTACATGGCGGAGCAGTTCCCGGACAAAGCCGCCAAGCGGGGCGGGTTGAAGGCCGCCGTCGCCCACGACACCCGCCACCGCAGCGAAGAGTTCGCCCGGCTGACCGCCACCACGCTCGCCGCCCGCGGCGTGCGGACCTTCATGTTTCGCGGGTTCCGCAGCACCCCGGAACTGTCCTTCGCCGTCCGCCACCTGGACTGCGACGGCGGCGTGGTGATCTCCGCCAGCCACAACCCGCCCTCGGACAACGGCTTCAAAGCCTACTGGAACACCGGCGGGCAGGTCCTCCCCCCGCACGACCGCGGGATCATCGACGCGGTGTACAACAGCACGAAAATCCCGACGGTCGACTTCGACGAAGCCGTCGACGACGGGCTGATCGAGGTGATCGGCGAGGAGATCGACGAAGCGTACATCTCGGCGGTCGCGGACCTCAGCCTGTCGAGCAACCGGGACGTCACCGCCGTGTACTCCTCCCTGCACGGCGTGGGCGAAACGAACGTCTTCGCCGTGCTGGACCGGGCGGGCTTCCGCGGCGTCGAACTGCTGCAATCCCAGCGGGATCCGGACGGCGGGTTCCCCACCGTCGACGCCAACTTCCCGAACCCAGAACGCATCGAGGTCTACGGCCCCGCGATCGAGCGGGCCCGGGAGATCGACGCCGACCTCGTCCTGGCCACCGATCCGGACAGCGACCGCCTCGGCGTCTGCGCCCGTGACGCACGCGGCGAGTACCGGCACGTCAGCGGGAACCGGGTCGGGGCGCTGATCTGCGATCATGTCCTTCGCAAACGCCACCAGCAGGGCACGCTGCCGGGGAACGGCTACGTGATTGAAACGCTGGTGACCACGCGGTTGATCGGCGAGATCGCCAAAGCGGCGGACGTGCGGGTGATCGACGACCTGCTGGTCGGGTTCAAGTACATCGGTCAGACGATGGACCGCGAAGGTCCGGACGCCTTCCTGTTCGGCTCCGAGGAGTCGTTGGGCTACCTCGCCGGGCAGTACTGCCGGGACAAAGACGCGGCGATCGCAGCGCTGTACATCATGGAACTCGCCGCGAGTCTGAAGGGTTCCGACAAAACGTTGCACGACCGGCTGGACGAATTGTTCGTCGAGCACGGCTATCACGCCGAGGGGCAGGTCAGCGAGAAACTGCCCGGCAGCGGCGGACGGGAGATCACCGCGAAGCTGATGGCCGCCTTCCGCAGCGATCCGCCGACGACGTTGGGCGGAATCGCGTTGTCGAAGGTCTCTGACTACGAGGAGCACGAGGTGCGAGCCCTGCCGGGCAACGATCGCATCGAGGCGCTGCCGGAGCCGGACGGGAACCTGATGATCTTCGAGAGCCGGTCTTCCCACGCGGGCGGCGCCGGCGCCGCCGTGCGGGTCGCCGTGCGGCCCAGCGGGACGGAGCCGAAGATGAAGTTCTACACGTTCGCCGTCGCCCCCGTGGCCGAGGCCGAGGCCCTGCCCGGCGTCAAAGCGTCGACGGACGCCACGTTGGCGGCCGTTCAACGCGACCTGTCCGCTTGGGTTGCCGCGAAGCTGGGCGAGATCTCCTAGTGGCGAAGCGTGCTCCCAAAGCCGCCGCGACGGGTTCCCCCAAGGGCGCTCCCCCGGCGCCTAAGGCCTCGGCGGGTTCCCCGTCGACGCTGCGGCCCTGGCTGCGGTTGGTCCGACTGCCGGCCCTGTTCACCGCGCCGGCGGACGTGCTGGCCGGGTTCGCCATCGTGCATCACAGTTGGACGCCGTGGGAGCCGTTGGTGGCGCTCGTCGCCGCCGGCGTCTGCCTGTACGCCGGCGGGATGGTGCTGAACGACTGGTTCGACCGCACCCGCGACGCCGCGGAACGGGCCGAGCGCCCGCTGCCCGCCGGGGAGATCGCTCCCCGGGCCGCGGCGATGCTCGGCTTCGGGCTGCTCATCGCGGGCGTGGCCCTCGGATTTCTCGGCGGGGCGCTCGCGGGGGACGCGTTGCGGAGCGGGTTGGTGGCCCTCGCCGTCGCCGGCATTCGTTCTGCTGTACAACGGGCCGCTCAAGACGACCCTGTTGGCCTGCCCCGCGATGGGGGCCTGTCGGGCGTCCAACCTGATGCTCGGCGCGAGCGCGATGCCGTTCCTCGATCACCGCGGCGTCTGGACGGTCGCGGTCGCGATGGGCTGTTACGTCGGCGGCGTCACGCTGTTCGCCCGCCGGGAGGCGTCCGCCAGCGACAAACATCTGTTGACGAACGGCGTCGTGGCGGTGAATCTCGGCTTCGCCACGCTCGCCTACGCCTACTTCACGCAGGGCTGGGTGCGGACCGACGCCCTGCTGCCGGTCGCCGCGCTGGCGGCGGTGGTGGTGTCCGTGGATCGACGGCTGGTGCACGGGGTCGAAGCACCCGCTTCCGGAGACGGTCGGCCCGGCGGTGGGCGTCGCGGTGCTGTCGATCATCACCCTCGGGGCCCTCACGGTGATGGCCGCGACCGGGAACGCCGCGCTCACGCTGGCGACCGCGGCCCTGCTCGCCCCCGCGGCGCTGCTGAAGCGGGTCGCCTCGGTCACCTGAGCGGCGAACCGGGGCGCGTACGCCTCGATCTTTGCCGGCTTCTCCGCGTCTTCGCCGAACGGGCTCTCGACGCCGGGGCTGGGGAAGTGTTCGCACATCCAGATGCCCACGAAGTACAGGCCGACCAGCGGGATCATCATCGCGACCATGGAGCCGGGATCGGACGGCGTCATCAGCACGCTCGCCCCGCTGATGACGAGGATCGCCATGCGGATGTTGTTCCGAAAGAACTCCGTCTCCACGATCCCCAGCCGGTTCAGCGCGAGCATCACCAACGGGAGTTGGAAGCTCAGCCCGAACATCGCCGGCAGCATCAGGGCAAAGCCGAACCACTTGTTGGCGTCGATCAGCGGGACGGTCTCCACCAGCGAGTTGAAGCTCAGCAGGAACGGCAACACGAACTGGAACACCACCGTGAAGCAGAACGCCGCCCCGGCGAAGAACAGCCCCAGGCTGATCGGCAGATACAGATAGACGTATTTCCGCTCGTGCGGGTACAGGCCCGCGCCGACGAACATCCACAGCTCCCAGAAGATCAGCGGGCTGGCGAACACGAACGCCGTGACCAGGATCGCTTTGATGTAGATCAGGAACGGCCCCATCAGGTCGTTGGAGACAAGGGAGTTCGAGAGGTTCGAGTGCTCGGCAAGCTCCCGAATCCGCGGCGCCAAGAAACGGAGCGTGACGAGTCCGTCGTCAGGCCCTTCCAAGGCCGCCCGCAGTTCCGCTCGGGTGATCGTCACTTCCAGCAGTTCGGCGGGGGGCGGCTCGGGTGTGGCTTCGGGAGGGGCGGAGGGATCCGGCTTCTCCCACCAACGACTCCAGACGTTCTTGAGGTTTTCCAGGAACCCCTCTTTGGTGATCTCCGCGCCGCTGGGGAGCTTTTCCTCGGTGGGGATGTAATCCGCCAGCGCCGAGTTGATGGGCGCGGTGGCGAGGTCGATCACGTCCTCCGCGAGATACGCCGCGGGCACGGCGGCGACCAGCAGGTACACCACGCACCGGGCGAGGTGCGACCGCAACGCTTCGAGGTGCTCCCCGAAGGACATCGTGCTGTCGGCAAACAGATCGGGGACGGCCATGGGATCAGGCGGGGGGCGGGGGCGGGGTGTTCAGCACGAACCGACGGGGCGCGGCGTGATCAAGCGGGCGGCGGGGCGGCGGCGAGGAACCCGCCGACGATCGCGACAATCAGCCCGACGATTGCCAGCAGGCTGCCGCCCATCGACATCACGAAGTGGTGTTTCGTCTGGTGCCAACGGGTCGCCACGTACCACAGCAGCGCCCCGGGAACGAACATGAGCAGCCCCAGCTTCGTGTCCTCTTTGAAGGCCGTGGCGAGGATTCCCAGTTGGGCCCCGCTCCCCAGCAGTCCGGCGCTGAAGAGCACGCCGAGTCCGATCGTCATCGTCATTGGTTCCCCCTGGACCATGGACCAGGAGAAGCCTCCCACCGCGCCGACGACCGCCGCCAAGCCGACGGCCAGGCCGACGCCGCCCCAGGTCAGCCCCTCCTCCTCGGCGGCGTCGAGCTCTTCCAGCTCGCTCCGCCGTTTGGTCTTGGGGACGTACTTCTTCTCGCTCGCCAACGTGATCAGGCCGAGGCTCGGACGGAACATCCGGGCCAGCAGCCCCGCCGGACGGGCGGCGTAGACCGCCCCGAACCCGAACAGGAACGCCAGCGGGATCAACGCCACGCCGGGGATGAGGAACGCGTTCCAGTCGATCGTCGCGACCTCCACATCCTCGGCTTTGAACTCTTCTTTGGACTCCGCCGCGGCCGCTTCACCCTCGCGCAACGCCTGTCCGTTTGTCTCCATCACGCCCAGTACATCGACGACCTGTTCGCCGGACAGCGCCGCCGCCCCGCCGGCCACCAGCAGGAACGGTAGGAAGGCGGCGAACGTCAGGGCCGTCCAAAATAGCACCGGGCCGAGATTCTTCGCCGTGCCGGAGGCGACGACCTTGAAGTTCCAGCCCGGTCCGGAGACCGGCATCGCCATATGTCCTAGTCCGGCCGGCCAGCAGAGGAACGCCAGTGCCGCGTGCAGGGCCAGCGCCCCGAGGAAGAGGTAGATCGAAAAGCCCGCCGCCGCGTACAGCGCAAACGCGACGAGGTCGACGACCGTCATCGGGAACACCGCCACCGCCGCCCACGCGACGATCCGCGGGGCCTTGGACACGCAGTCCAGCATATCGAATCGGAACCGCTTGAACTTCTGCTTTTTTTCAAACGTCAGTCCGGTGACGGCTTCCTGCAAGACCCACAGGCAACCCGGGATAAACAGCGTGCCGACCACCGCCGGCAGGCCCCAGAACAACTTGGGCGGCAGGAACGCGCAGTAGCGGACGATGGTCCAGCAAGTCGCCGCAACCGCGGCGGAGATCAGCGTGAGGATCCCCAACCGGACGGCGACATCCGTGTTCTTCTTGAGGAAGGTCCAAGCGTCGCCCGGAGCGGTCGAGTAGAACTCGCGGGGGTCGGCGCCGCGATCTTTGAAGCGTTGTCTTGCGGAGCAGCGTGGCCCCCTTCCCGCCGGTCAGCAGGTCCGCCCCGCACTGGGGGCAGTCCGCGGGGGACACGCCCTCTTCGTCTTCCGGCACGACGGCGCCGCACCGGGGGCAGACCTCCGTCTCCCGATCCTCGGCTCGGGAGAGATCCAAGCCGGCGATGAACTCTCCGGTGCCCCCGCCGGCGGTCGCGGCGACCGGCTCGCGGCGACGAGTCTTTTTGCGAGCCGGGCGAGACGAAGCCGCCTCCGCCGACACGTCGTCTCCCGCTGGAACCGGCACGCGGCCCCCGCAGCTCGGGCACTTCAGCGCCTTGCCGCGGGCTTTGTCGGGAGCCTTCAGCTTCTTCGCGCACTCCGGACAAACGACCGGGACCGGCATAACGGGCGGGGGGACGGAAGGATGCGAGAGGCAGGGACGCGAGACAGCGGGACGCCAAGCGAGACGCCCGCCCGCAAACGCCGGAACGGACGCGGCACACTACCATTCTCCCCCACCCCCCGCCCGCGTCGAGTGAACCATCCCGCGACGCCGACGCCCAACGATCCCCGGCGCCGTCCGCACGACCCCACCCGCTGGTCACTCCGCTTCGTCAGGAGCGGGCTCGACCGAGGCGCCGGGCGTGGCGTCGTCGGCGTCTCCATCGTTCTGGTCGGGGTCGTCCTCGCTGCCGTCGGCCCGGTCGCACATCAGGAACTTCATGCCGCCGACGCGGAGTCTCGCGATACAGCGTCCACTCCGGCGGGGGGTCGATGTCCAACTCCGTGGGGATGCGCAGGATCAACTCCGCGTCCGCGGCGCACAGGCCCGGGCGGGCGACCCGCTGCAGACTCTTGTAAAGCGGCCGGCCCGACACGATCCCCTCCGCCATCTTGTAGGGCGGGTCGAAGAACAGCAGATCGTACGGCAGCGGATCGAACGGATCGCCGGGCTCCCGGCGGGGGCGGAAGCTGGTTCGCAGGACGTCCACCCGCCACACGACGCTGACGTCGCCCACCCCGAGGCGTTGCGACGTTCTCGCCCAGCAGCCCGTGCGTGCGTTTGTCCGCTTCGAGGAACACGCACCCGGCGGCTCCCCGGGACAGCGCTTCCAGCCCGATCGTGCCGGTTCCGGCGAAGGCGTCCAGCACGTTGCGGCCGGGCAGTTCGCCGCCGAGGTTCTCGAACAACTGTTCCTTCGCCCGATCGGTGATGGGCCGGGTCTGCTCCCCCGCGGGCGGCAGCAGGGTGCGGCGGCGAAATTTCCCGGCGACGATCCGCATGGCTGACGAGCGGGACGCTGGAAAGAAGCGTGGGGGAGGAACGAACCGGCATTCTAACGCCGACGCCCGTCGGTACGATCCCGGACCATGGGAGCCGCCACGAGTCGACCCGCCGCCGATCTCCCCGCCGCCGATCTCTCTGTGGCCGATCTCTCTGTGGCCGATCTGCACATCGCAACCGCGGACGATCCTCCGTTCGACCTGGACCGCGACCTCGCCCCGGACGGCACCCCGCTCGCCGCCCGACTGGCGGACGCCCCGCGTTGGCTCCCCACGGTCTCGCAGGGTGAAGCCGACGATCGGCTCCCCGCGATGATCGCCCGGTTGGCGGCCCTCTGCGACCGCCGCGGCGTCCCCGCGTTCGCCCCGCCCGGACGGGAGAGCCGCATCGTCCCGTCGCTCCGTCGCTTGGCGAGCGGCTCGATCCCGGACGCCGCGTCGCCCGTCCGCCGGTTGCTCGATTCGCTCCCGCCGAACCGCGTCCGCGGCCTCTCCTTCCCCCCGTGGTCGCCGGACGCGGCCCCCGGTTTCCTCTCCGACCCCGCCGCCGTCGCCCTGCTGCGAACGGGCTGGCGACGCACCGCGGACGCCCTCGCCCTCACGTGGCCGGACCGACTTGTCAGCGAGAGAGCGGCCGACGAGACGGCCACGCAAATCGAACTGCGGGCGAAGGGGCGGCGATTGCTCAGCGGGGCGTGGGGGGTGACGGTCGCCGTCGGCGGGGAGCATTTGGACCTGTCGGCGGACTGGTCCTGCGTCTGTCATCACGCCGACGAGACGGGCGGGTTCCTCGAATTGCAGTGGAGCGGGGAGAGCGTTGCCGGGCCGGTGCGAGTCGAACGGCAGGCGTTCCTCGCGCGGGAGAGCGGGTTCGCGGCGCTGTCGGACGCCGTCCGGCTGACCGGGCTCGACCGGGACGAATCGGTCCCGATTGAACATGTGATGACGCTGCCGATCGCCGCCGGCGTGTCCGGCGGCGTCGCCCCGGAGACCCGGGAGGCCCGGTTGTTCGGCGGGAAAAAGAACTGGCAGCGGGCGAGAATCTTTCCGCTCGCGGTGCCGCAGCGCCCCGGCGGACTGGGCGACGGCGTCTCCGGCAGCAGTGCGGCGACCATTGCGGGGGAGACTCTGACGGTTCGCCATGCGGCTCACGGGGGGCTCGTCTCGCCGGTCGTGTTCGATTGGAACCGCTGGCGTGAAGAGGACCTCGCGGAGTGGCGGACGCTGACCGTCACGGAAGATCGCCGTCGGCTGACCAGCGCCCACGCCGGCGCCCACCGGCTGCGGATCGGCCGGGACCAGCACCTCTTCATCTACCGTCGAACCGACGGCTCCCCCGCCCCGCGGGCGGCGCTGGGGCATCACTTCGACAAGGAAACGCTGATCGCGAAGTTCTCCCGCAAAGGCGAGGTCACCCCGCTGCTGTCGGTTTGAAGGCGGGGCCGCTCCGCCGCGGGATCGCTGCCCGGGGCGAGCGGGCGGGCCGATGGTTAGAATCGCCGCATGTCTGATCACGACGCCCTCTTCGCCGCCCTCGCCGACGTTCCGCCCGAGCGGGCGCTGGACGAACTTGTGGACAGACTCCGCGCCGCCGACGAGCCGGACCGGCTGTTCGATGCGTTGTTATTGAAGGCGAAGGCGGACCTGGGCGTCGCCGCGGTCCGCCCGGCGACCTTTGACGGCGTGCCGGAGGAGCAAGCCGAGGCGTTCGAGCAGGCCTACCTCCACGCCGCCCGCGAGGTGATCGGGCGTCACGCGGACGCCGATCGGCTGGACCGCGCCTTCGACTACGCCCGCACGATCGGGGAGCCGGCGCTGCTGCGCCCGTACCTCGATAAGGTGGACGTGCAGTCGTTCGTGGGGCCGGACGCCGACGAGGAACGCCTTGAACTGCTGACCGCCGTCGCCCTCCAGGAGGGCGTGCACCCGGAGCTGGGCGTACGACTGATGCTCGCCGGCCGCGGGACGTGCAACACGGTTACGTTGGTCGACACGCTGTGGGCACGGTTCAAACCGGCCGAGCGGGCCGCCGTCGCCGCGGTTCTCGCGAACCATCTGCACGACGAATTGCGGGCGAACGTCGCCGCGGAGATCGTCGCCCATCCCTCCGGCGGGGAGGCTCCGGAGGACGGCGGATCGCTGCGCCCGTTGTTGGCCGGCCGGCCCTGGCTGATGGCCGACTGCGGATATCACACCGACGTGTCCCACCTGCAAGCGGTCGTGCGGAACGGCCGCGATTTGCCGCCGGAGCACCCGTCCTTCGAGAAGGTCGTGGAACTGGCGGAGTACGGGGCGAAGCTGGACGCGACGCTCCAGTACCCCGGCCGGTCGCCGTTCACGGAGTTCTATCCGGCTCACCTCCGCTATCTCGCCGCGTTGACCGGCCGGGGGCGAGAGGAGGCGTTCCGCTACTTCGAGGGACGCATGACGGCGGCGGACGACCACGACCGGCCGCTCGCCGCGATCGAATTGGTCGCGCTGCTCCGGCGGTGCGGAGAGACGGACCGGGCGGTGGAGCTCGCCGCGAAGGAACTGCGGGACCGGGAGGACGGCACGTTCTCCTTCGCGGAACTGTGCCGTGAGGTCGGGCGATTGGAGGCGCTCGCGGACGCCGCCAAAGCGGCCGACGACCCGGTGCGATACGCCGCGGCGTTGGCTCTGTCTGGGAACAAAGTCGAGCAGCGCGACGGTCGTTCCCGCAACCGCCGGGTGACGCACCTGCCCCGCAACGCCGCCGCCTGGGATCGGCTCGCCCGGGGCGGCAGCGGGTTCGCACGGGTCGCCACCGACGAGGAGATCGCCGACCCCCGGCGCCGCACTCGACGCCCGCGGCTGGCTGCCGACGGAACTGGGGGGGAAACGGGTGCTTTGCCTCGGCGCCGGCGGGGGTTGGCAGAGCGTGCTGTACGCGGCGCTCGGCTGCCGGGTGACGGTGGTCGATCTGTCGGAGGCGATGCTGGACCTCGACCGCCGAGAGGCGGCCCGCCGGGGATTCGGTTCGTTCGTCACCCCCGTGCGGGCGGACATGGCCGCCCTGCCGGACCTGCCGGGGGCGCCGTTCGATCTCGTGCACCAACCGGTCAGCGCCTGCTACGTGCCGGACCTGTCGGCGGTCTACGCCGGCGTGGCCCGTCTGCTGCGGCCGGGCGGGCTGTACATCGTGCAGCACAAACAGCCGGCGAGTTTGCAATGCTTCGGCCCGCTGCCGGACGGCGGCTACCGGCTCGGGGCGGAATACACGCGCGGCGACGGCCCTGAGAACCGCCGACTGCCCGACCCGGACCCCCACACCCGTGCCGCCGGCCTGCGGGAAGCCGGTTGTGCCGAATATCTGCACGGCTGGCGCCAGTTGATCGGCGATCTGTGCGCCGCCGGCTTCGTGATCGAGGATCTGACCGAACCGAACCACGCCGATGCCCGCGCCCCGGTCGGCGCCGCCGGCCACCGTGCCCGGTTCCTCCCGCCGTACGTGCGGATCAAGGCCCGACGGCTGCAGCCCCGGAATCGCCGAGCCGCGAGTGTGGATGCCGTAGGCGAGCGGTGGGCGTCAGCCCTCCGTGTTCTTTCCGCGGTTTGAGCCACCGGAGCGCTCGGGTCGAACAAGCGTGCAAGAACACACGGCGGGCTGACGCCCCCCCGCTCGCCTTCAAGACTTCTTCCGCACGCCGTCGGTCCACCACTTCGGCAGGGTGAACAACTCGGTGACGGTCGGGGCGAACCGGGGAGCACGTCCGTCGTCAGACAGTCGTCGCCACCCAGCACCGTCGGCGATGTGTGCGGCGGGGCGAGCAGGATCGTCATCTCTTCCAAGTCCGCCACCCACACCTCCCGGACGCCGGCGGCGTGGTACTCCTCGATCCGCCGGCCGACCTCCCGCCGCCGGTCCGGGGTGCCGGGCACCTCGATCACCACCGCGGGGACGGCGTCTGCGATGATCTCGCGGTCCATCTGCTCAAACACCCCGCGATCGAACAGGCAGGCGGCGGGAAAGCGAACGGTGTCCGGCCCGGCGGCGGTTTGCAGGCCGGTCTCGAACACCGCCCCGGCGCCGAGGCGGCCCGCCGCGATGCCCCGCCCCGCGGCGTCCGCGAATCGCTTCGAGAGGTTCAGCACGAACGTGCCGTGCAGCGGCTCCGGCGGGGCGAACATCACCGGCTCCCCGGCGATCAGTTCTGTCCAGCGGCCGCCGTCCGGCAGGTCCGCCCGGGTCGCGGCGAAGGTGGCGGCGTCCATTGGGCGGCGGCGTGCGATCGGTGGGCGGAGCGAACGGGCGGGAGCGAACCGCCCCATCCTCCGCCCGCGGCCCGCCCGAGGCAACGACCCGTCGACCGGCTCGCGCGGTGAACCCGCGGCAGCCGATCCCGCGGCAGCCGATCCCGTGGCGGTGAACCCGGCAGCCGCCTACCGTGCTGTCGTGCCCGTCCCGCTCCCCGCCGCCGATTCCACGGGAAGCGAACCATCCGGCGGGCTCGCCGCGGGGGAGGTGGATCGCCGTCTCGACGCCCACCGCCGGGCCGTCGCGTTCACTCGGTTCCTCGACCGCTTGGCGACGCCGCTGGCGCTCGCCCTGCTGGTCGCTGGCGGGGTCGCCCTCGTGCTGCGATTGCGCGGTGCGGAGCCGGAGATCGGCGCTGTGGGCGCTGCTCTGCGGCGGCGGCGCGATTGCCTGCGGGTTCGCCGCCTGGGGCGCCCGCGGCCAACGGCCGAACCGGCGAGACGCCGCCGCCGCGGTCGACACCGCCCTCCGCAGTGGCGGATTATTGATGACGCTGGCGGACCTGCCCGCCGCCGCATCGACCGGCGGATTGGCTGGCAAGGCTCGAACCGCGCCGCGATCGGTGGCGGGACGCCCGTCCGCCGCGGCCGTGGGGGCGGCTGGCGAAACGGGTCGCGATGCCGCTCACGTTCCTGTGCCTGGCGTGGGCGCTGCCGGTGGAGACGGACGCGGAGCGAATGGAGGCGCCGGATCGCACGGTCGCCGGCGATCGGCTGACGGGGGAATTGGCGCAAACGCTCGCGGCGCTTGCCGCCGGCGACGCCGCCGACCCGGCCGCCCTCGCTCGGGCCGAAGAAGACCTGCGACGGCTCGCCGGCGCCATCGGGGAGAACGGCCCGACCGCCTCGCAACTGGAGGCCGCCGACGCCCTCCGCAATCGAATGCTGGGCGCCGTGGCCGGCGGGACGGACGGCGCGAACGTGGGGCGACTCGCCGACACATTAGCCACGGGGGCTGATCTCCTCGCCGGGTCCGGCCTGTTGGAGACAGACATGGTGCGGGACGCCGCGGCGGCTGCGGGCGTGAGCGATCCGGCGGCGCTGGGTGAGTTGCTGGCCGCGGCCGGGGAGAACCGGGAGGCGATCGAACAATTCGCCGCCAGCCTGACGGACGAACAGCGGGACGCCCTCGTCGCCGCCGGAGCCCGGTTCGCCGCGGGGGACGACCCGACGGATCTGCTCGCCACGCTGCCGCCGGGCTTCTCGCTGCCGGAAGGGGTCGATTTGCCCACGGAACTGTCGCGACCGTCGTCGTCCCCCGGATCGCCCGCGGGGCCGCTCGCGGACCGAGTCCCATCGAATCTGTCGATCCCGGACGGCGCGACCGAGATCGGCGGAGCCGCGGTGCGGGCGTTCGCCCCGGGGCTTGCGGCGACGGCGGATCTCCTCGGCGGGTTTTGGCCCGGGGGCGGCGGGCGTGCCCGGGCCGGAACGCGCCGGCGGTTCGCCCCGCCCCGCCGCCGCGCCTCGCCGGCCCCCCCGCCCCGACGCGACGATTGCGCGCCGGTCGGCCTGTGCCGCCGCGGTTGCGGGGAGTGGTGCGACGCTACTTTTCCGGCGACACTCCCGCCCCGCCGCCCCTCGACCTGCCGTCCCGGAATTAGCTGGTCAGCGGGCTGCGACACCTATTCATTTCGAGAACGCCCGCCCGTGTCCGTCGTCGCCCCCGCCGTCGCGTCTGCCGGGGCCGCGCTGCTGACGCCCGCGGAGGTGGACGCCGCCCGGTCGGCGATGCTCCGCGTGCGGGACGGGTTGGCGAGCGTGCATCTTCGGTCAGGAGGCGTTGCTGGATCTGGTGACGGTGGGGCTGGTCGCCCGCGGTCATCTGTTGCTGGAAGGCCTGCCGGGGCTGGGGAAGACGGAACTGGTGAAGGCGCTCGCGGCGCTGCTGGGCCTGGACCATCGCCGGGTGCAGTTCACGCCGGACCTGCTGCCGGGCGACATCGTGGGATCCGTCGATTCTGCAGGAAGACGCCGACGGACGCGGCCGGCGGCTGGAGTTCCGCCCCGGTCCGGTGTTCACCAATCTGTTGCTGGCCGACGAGATCAACCGGGCGACGCCGAAGACGCAGTCCGCGTTGCTCGAAGCGATGCAGGAACGCCGCGTGACCGCCGCGGGCGAGACCCGCCCGCTGCCGGCCCCGTTCTTCGTGCTGGCCACGCAGAACCCGATCGAACTGGAAGGCACCTACCCGTTGCCCGAGGCGCAACTGGACCGGTTCCTGTTCAAGATCGACGTCGGCGGCGTCGGGCCGGAGGTGCTCGAACGGATCGTGACCGCCCGGTCCGCCGATCCGGCGCCGGCGCCGTCGCGGGTGTCTGGAGTCGGACGAACTGAACCGCTTGTTCGCCGCCGCGGACCGGGTCCATCTGCCGTCGGCGGTGCTGTCGTACCTCAGCCGGGTGGTCGCCGCGACGCATCCGACCGACCCGCGGGCGCCGGAGCCGGTGCGGACGCACGTGCGGTTCGGGGCGAGTCCGCGGGCGGCATTGGGGCTCGCCGACGCCGCCCGCGCCGCGGCCCTGTTGGCGGGCAAGCCGAACGTGGGCTTCGACGAGGTCCGGACGGTCGCCCCGGCGGTGCTGGGTCACCGCATCCTGCCGGAGTACGCCGCCCGTCTGGACGGCTGGGACGGCCCGAAACTGGCCGCCGCGGCGCTGGAGCGACGTTCCAGAGATCGACCCGGGAAAGAGCCGATGACCCTGCCCATCCCCCTGTCGCGGCCGGTGTCCCGCCATCGGTCCCGCTCTCGGTCCCGCCCCGTCCTGCTCGCGGTCGCCTGGCTGGCTTGGTGCGGCGCCGGGGCGGCGCTCGCCCAACAGGGCGGGGAGTTGCAGGGGGCGACCGCGGACGATCTCCGGTGTGCGATCGACGATCGCTGGGTTGGCGGGCAGCGGGGCGGCTACTGGCCGGTGCGGATCGATTTGAAGAATCTGCGGGGCGTCCCGGGCGGTGACGGTCGCGTTCGTCCCGTACGAATTCCGACGCGGCGGGCGGCCGCCGCTGGTGACCCGCACGGTGGCCCTGCCGGCCGGGGCGTCGACGCGATTCACGCTGCCGGTGCCGCTCACTTCGGTGCGGTCGGACGGGCGGGTGGTGGTGGTCGCGGACCCGCTATCGGCGGACGGGGCCGTGGTCGCCGACGAACGCGACGCCCGCACGCTGCTGGCCGCGGCGATCCCGGAGTTCGTCCATGAGGCGTCCCCGCCCACGGCGGATTCGAATGCGATTCGCTCCCCGTCCGTGCTGGTGTTGGAAGGGGCGGCGTTTGATCGGCGGGGCTTCTCGTTTGCGGCCTCGGCCATGCTGTCGGACGAGCGGTCGTATGTGCGTCGGTCGTCGGGCCGGGGGACGTCCGGGGGCCACCGGGAGGACGTGCTCGTGCTGCCGAGCGAGGCGCTGCCGGAGACCCTGGCCGCGTTCGCCACGGTGGACGTGCTCGTGGCAGACCCGCGGACGCTGGCGGAGTTGCCGCAGGGGGTTCGCCAAGCGGTGCGGGACTGGCTCGCCGCGGGCGGGACGCTGGCGGTGGCGGATGTGCTGACCGACGCCGCGGCGCCGCTTCCGGCCGCGACCCGACGCGTGCTCGGCCTCGGCCCGCACTCCGGAGACGACTGGGTCGCCGTGGCGGAGGACGGTTCGCGGGACGAACCGGCTCGATCAATGATGAACGATCTCCCGACGTTCCGGCGTCGGGGGGGGCGGCGGTTCGAAGAGGAGTTCGCAGACACAGCGTTCGCAGAGACCGAGCGGTCGGAGGCAGAGCGGCTAGAGGCAGAGCGACTGGAGGCAGAGCGACTGACAGCCGGGTTTCCGGTCGACGAGTCCCCGGCAGCCGAGTTCCCGAGGGAGGAACTCGAACGGGGCCTCGGGCGGTTCCGGCGTCGTGCGTCGATTGCCCGTCGCTGGCTGGCGCCGCGGCGGCTCGCGGTGGGCGGCGGGCGGATCTACGCCTTCTCCCCAGACGGCGGCGGGGCCGGCGGATTGGTTCTCACTGCTTGCGCGATCTCGGGCCGGACCGGCTGATCCTCGCGGACCGGGTCGGCGTCGGCGGACGTGGGCCGAACGCGGAGTTCTTCGAGTTTCTGATCCCCGGCGTCCGCGGCGTGCCGGTCGCGGCGTTGGTCGTCCTGATCACGCTGTTCGTGGTCGCCATTGGGCCGGTGAACTACCTGATTCTCCGGCGCCGTCATCAGATCGGCCGGCTGGCGCTGACCATCCCGTTGATCGCCGCCGCGACCGCCGCGACGCTGCTGGCGTATTCGACGGTGATGCACGGGTTCGGGACGCAGGTTCGGCAGTTGGCGGTCACGGTGCACGACCCGGAGCCCGACCGGGCCGTGGAGTGGGCGCGGACCGCGGTGTTCGCCCCGCGAACGCCGGACGCGGGGCTGACGTTCCCCGCGGACGACCGCGGTGTTCCCGCTCGCCCCGCCCGGGCCGCACAGCGGCGGCGGGCGGATCGACTGGACCGCCGGGCAGGTCTGGTCCGGCGACGCCTTCAACGGCCGCACCCGGACGCAATTCGTGACCGTCGCCCCCCGCCCGGAACGGGGGCGGCTGACCGTGGAGTGGATCGACGGCGCCGCCAGCGTGGTCAACGGGTACGGCAGCGACTTCGAGCTGTTGGTTCTGGCGGACGAAGCCGGCCGCGTCTTCCACGGCGTCAATGTCCCCGCCGGCGGCGCCGCGACCCTGCAACCGATCACCGGCGATGACTTATTCCTGTGGCGGGAACGGCTCGACGAACGCTTGCCCGCAGCCGCCGCTGGCGTCCGAGGAGGAGCGCTCCGGGCCGCTCCACGTGTTCCCGATGCTCCACTCCGCGTCGGACATCGAATGCGAGCTTTCGTGTTTCGCTGCCCGTTCCTGACCGCTGCGGCTTCTCGCGGAATGAACGAACACGCCGAGCCGATCAAAGCGTTCAAGCTGGCCCCGCTGGCGGCGGACCCGCGGGTCCGCTTCGCCGCGCTGCTCGCGGAGCCGGCGGTGACGGAGTTCGGCGGATTGCCGGTCGACGCTCGCGGCGGAGCGCACCTGCTGATCGGTCGCCCGTCGTCTCGGGGTCGACGGCGGCGGCGGATACGACGGGAGTCGGAACCCTGTCCGTGCGGCGCCCGGGGGGCGGGCGATGAGCGCAGGAGCGATCAATCCGGAGGCGACGAAACCGGGCGCGCCCCGCGTGGGGCCGACGAACGGGGCGTCGTTGGAGGTTCGCTCGCTGACGCGGCGGTTCGGCAAGCTGAAGGCGGTGGACGAGCGTGAGTTTCGTCGCCCGGCCGGGGCAGGTGATCGGCTTCATCGGTCCCAACGGAGCCGGCAAGACGACGACGATGCGGATCCTCGCCACGCTGGACACGCCCACCGAAGGCGACGCCTTCGTCTGCGGACACAGCGTGATCGACGACGCCGACGCCGTCCGGCGCGAAGCTCGGCTTCATGCCGGACGGGTTCGGCAAGTACCCGAACATGTCGGTCGTGGAGTATCTGGACTTCTTCGCCCGGGCCTACGGCCTGACCGGCGCCGCGCCGGCGGGACGCGGTCGAGCGGGTGCTGGTGTTCACGGAACTCCGCCGCATCGCCCACAAGAGCGTCACCGAACTGAGCAAGGGCATGGGGCAGCGGCTGGGGCTGGGCCGCACGCTGGTGCACGATCCGGAGGTGCTGATCCTCGACGAACCGGCCGCCGGGCTGGACCCGCGGGCCCGGGTCGAACTGCGGGAACTGATCGCCCTGCTGGCCCGCGACCTGAACAAGACGGTGCTGATCTCCTCGCACATCCTCACGGAATTGGGGGAGATCTGCGACGCGGCGGCGATCATCGAAGCGGGGCGGATCCTCGCCTCCGGCACGGTGGAGGAGATCCGCGCGGCCCGCCGGGCGAGGCCGCAAGGCGGCGGGCGCCGGCGGCGGCTCGGGCGGGGCGGCGTTGGCGGTCCGCACGCTGGGCGACCCGGCGGCGGCGGTGCGTTGGCTGCTCGAACAGCCCGGCGTGACCGGCGCCGCGGAGGCCGGCCGGGCGGCGGACTTCACCTTCGCCGGCGAGGACGACGGACCGGGCCGTCGCTGCTGCGGAACATGCTCGCGGCGGGGTTCGACGTGACGGAGTTCGCCGCGGAGACCGAAAGCCTCGAAGACGCGTTCATGGCGCTCACCGAAGGGATCACGCAATGAGCGCCGCGAACCGCCGCGATCGCCGCCGCCGTCGGCCCCCCCTTCCGAGGACCGCGTCCCGAACGCGCCGCCTGTCGGCGACGGCGAAGCGGGACGGTGGAGCGAGGGACTCGACCGGGGCGGCGACCTGCTCAACCCGATCCTCATCAAGGAGATTCGGCAGAGCTTCAAGTCGAAGCAGTTTCTCGGGATCGTTCTGGGCGCTGCTGGGGATCTGCTGGCTGATCGGCACCTGCGGGCTGCTGTTCGCCGGCGATGCGGTCGAGTTCGGGGCGGTCGGCGGGGCGTTCTTCACCTTGTTCTACAGTGTCCTGGCGTTCGCCGTGCTGTTGCTGGTCCCCTACGGGGCGTACCGCAGCGTGTTGAACGAGCGGGTCGGAGAACACCTGGGAAGTCGCTGAGCATCACCGCGTTGTCGCCGCGGCAGATCGTGCTGGGGAAGATCGCCTGCGCGGCGATGCAGACGCTGCTGTATTACAGCGCGGTGGCGCCGTTCGTGGCGTTTTGCGCGCTGCTTCAGGGGTTCGACCCGCGGACCGCGGCGTTCTTCCTGGCGGCGACGGCATGGGGCGGGATCGTCGCCAGCAGCTTCGCGGTGATGCTGGCGTCGGTGGTCCGGCAGAAGGTCTGGCAGGGGCTGCTCGCGGGGGCGCTGGGGTCGGCGTTGTTCGCGGGGGTGTGGGTTTACGTCGGCAGCGCGTTCACGGGCGCTCTGCTGCGACCGCTCCCGTTTGGGGAGCCGTGGTTCCAGTGGACGGTGTTCGCCACGGCGGTGATCAGCGGCAGTTACGTCGTGCTGTTCGTGAACGCCGCGGCGGCGGGGCTGACGTTCGAGGCGGACAACCGCTCCACCGCGGTGCGGATCACCGTGACGGTGCAATTCTGGCTGCTGGTCGCCGCGGTGGCGGGGGTCTACTTCGCCCGGCCGGATCTGCTGCGGGCGCCGGCGCTGGGCGCCGCGGCCGGGCTGGCGCTAGCCCAATGGACGTTCTGGGGCGTGGTCTTCGCCGCGGAACGGGACGAACTGAGTCGCCGGGTCCGCCGCGGCGTGCCGCGGTTCCGCGTTCTGCGCATTCTTGGCGGCCCCGTGGTTGCCGGGCGGGTCGCGGGGCGTGCTGCTGGCCTGGGGACACATCGCCGTGACGGCGGGGCTGGCGGCGTGGGCACGGGTGGCGCGGGCGCCGGCGCTGGCCCCCCGCGTCGCGCGGCCGGGGACCGAGGTGAACGCCCTGTCGGACCTGCCGAACGCCCTGCTGGCCGGCGACCCTTGGACGCAGATCTTGTTCTGCGGGCTGTGCTACGTGCTGATCTACGTCGGCCTGTGCGGGCTGGCGATGCGGCTGGGTTCGGCGTTGCTGCGGAGCTTCCCGCCGACGGCCGCCCGGCTGATGGTGTTGATCCTCGCTCCGATGGGGCTGATTCCGCCGACCGCCGCTCGAATGCTGAAGTTCGTCGGCCGGGACGAACCGTCCGCCCTCGACGTCCTCACCCCGATGCTGCTGGGCCCCACCTTGACCACCCGCGGCGCCACGGGCGCAGCTCTCGTTGCTGGGCGGGCTGGCGATCGCGGCGGTGTTGGGGAACCTGCCGTTCGTCGTCCTGCAACTGCGCGATCTGCTCCGCCCCCGCACCCCGGCCGAGGCGGAACTCACAGGCGCTCTGCCGCACGGTCAACCGGGTCTCCCGACAGCCGGTCCGGCGGCGTGACGGACGGCGCCGCCACGGTCGATCCCTCCGCAGAATCGGTCTCCACCGATCCGGCCGTGCTCGCGGTCGCGGCGCGGTACACCCTCGCCGGTCCCCCGCCCCGCAGTACCGGGGCGGCCGGGCGAGCGGGTCGGCCGCACCGCCGGCAGCGGGTTGGAGTTCCGCGAGCACCGCCGCTACCTCCCCGGCGACGACGTGCGTCACCTCGACTGGGCGGCGTTCGCCCGGACCGACCTGCCTGTCGTGCAGGTCTTTCGAGAAGAGGTGGCCCGGCAGACGGCGATCTGGCTGGACGGGTCGGCGTCGATGGGCTGCGACCCGGACAAGCAGCGACTGGCCCGATCGCTGGCGGCCGCCTGCTGGCGGAGCGCCGCCGGCGAAGGCGATCGGCCGACGCTCCACATCCTCCACGAGATCCACCGGCCCGACCCGCGAGGCGTGCCGCCCGAAGTCTTGGACGGGCCGCTGTTCGACGGGCGGGCGTCTCTCACGGAACTGGCGTCTCGCGGCGGACTGCCGGCGACCGGACGGGGCGTGCGGCTGGTAATCAGCGATTTCCTGTTCCCGCACGATCCGGACGCCTTGGTTCGACGGCTGTCCCGCGGGACCGATGCCGCGACGCTGATTCAGGTTCTCAGCGGCTTCGAGGCGAATCCCCCGGAGTTGGGCGGCCGTCGCCTCACTGATCCGGAGGCCAATGAGGCCGCGGAGGTGACGCTGGATCGCGGCGCCGTCGCCGGCTACCGGGGCCGGCTGCGGGCGCTGACCGACGGCCTCGCCCGGGCCAGCCGGTCGTCCGGGGCGACGTTCGCCACCGTGGTCGCCGGGCCGCCGCTGGCGGATCTGTGCCGCTCCGTACTCGTCCCCGCCGGGGCTTTGGGGGTGCGGCGGTGATTTCGTTCGCGAACCCGTGGGGTCTGCTGGGGCTTGCCGCCGTGCCGGCTGTGCTGTGGCTCCATCTGTACCGCGTGCGGTTCGCGCCGCTGGCGATTGGGGGGCTGTTCCTGTGGGACGACTCCATCCGCCGCCCCGCCGGCGGTCGCACGCGGGACCGCTTGCGGTCGACGCCGAGCCTGTGGCTCGAACTGCTCGCCGCGGCGGCGTTGGGTCTGTTGCTGGGGGGGCCGCGGGTCAGTTGGGAAACGACGGCCCCGCACCTCGTCGCGGTGCTGGACGGGTCCGCCTCGATGACTGCGACGGCCGTTCAGTCGAAGGTCGAGAAGGCGACGGCAGGCGAGCCAGTCAAGCCGGCCGCGACCTTCCGGGACGCCGCCGTCGTGGAACTGGGCGAACGGGCGGCGGCGTTGGGATCCAGCACGCGGCTGACCGTGATCGAGACGGGCAGTCGGCCCCGCGTCGTCGGCGGACCGCGGGGACAATGGCGGGACGTGCTGGCGGACCTTGCAGACCGTCCCGCCCCGACTCGGCCGCGACACGAGTTCGCCCCCGCGTTGGATCTCGCCGCCCGGCTCGCCGCCGACGGCGGACAGGTGTTGATGCTCACTGACCGCAACCCGCGATCGCTGGCGTTGCCGGAGGGGGCGACGGCCATCTCCGTCGGGGCGCCGCGGGCGAACGTCGCGTTGCTTGCGGTGGACCGCCGCCCCTCGGACGCGGGGGAAGAACTGTTCCTCCGAGCGAAGGCGTACGGCCCGACCGGGCCGGTGACCGCGGTGGTGGAGGTCGCGAGCACGGACGACGGCGGCGGAGCGGGTGGGACGCGAATCGAGCGGCCCCTCGCACTGTCGCCGGTGGGCGCCGCGACGCTCACGCTGCCGCTCCCGCCGACAGCGGCCGGGCGACGGGTGAAGGTGCGGCTGATCGCAACAGATGATGCGTTGACGGCCGACTCGAAGGCGACTCTCCTCCCCGAGCCGGTTCGCCCGGTGCGGGTGGCGATCACGCTGCCGGACGGCCCGACCGCCTCGGCTTTGGAACGGGCGGTCGATTCCCTGCCGGACGTGCGGCGGGGCGATCCCGCCGTCGCTGATCTTCGTTTCACGCCCCCCGGCTCGCTCGGAGCAGCGGGCGATGGAACGTGGGTCGTGGCCGTCGGTTCTGTGCCGGGGGGAGAGGCGTCGGACAGGGCCGGGCCGTTCCTCATTGATCGGGCGGACCCGCTCGCGGCCGGCGTCTCGCTGGCGGGGACGATCTGGGGCGGGGCCGGACCCGGCGAGCCCGGACCCGGCGAGCCTGGTGAAGAAGGGGGCGTCGTCGTCTCGCCGGTGATCGCGGCGGGGGACCGGGCGCTGCTGGGGCGGGTCGTCGGCACTGTCGGGACGGGCGACGCCGGGGCGTTCATACTGAACGTCGACGCCGCCCGCGGCACGCTCGCGGCGACGCCGGACTGGCCCATCCTCATCTCGAATCTCGTCGAGGCCCGCCGGGCCGCCCTGCCGGGGCCGGACCGGGCGAACCTGCGGCTCGGGGAGGCGGCCCGACTGAGATTGACGGCCGCTCAACAGGCGGCGACCGGCCCGCTGATCCTCCGGCCGCTCTCCGCAGAATCCACTGGGGACGCGGCGATTGAACTGCCCCGGGAGGCGGAGGCGGCGATCGCCCCGCCGGCCGCCGGGTTGTGGGTCGTGTTGGATGGAGCCGGGGGGGCGGAGTTGGGGCGGTTCTCGGTGCGCCTGGCGGACCCGCGAGAGGCGGACCTGACCGGTCTAAGCCCCGGCCTCGTGGAGCCGGATGAAAACGCCGCGGAGGGCACGGCGGTCGACGACCCCGCCCCCTGGCCCGTCGCCCTGCTGGCGATCGCGGCGCTGGCCGCCGTCGTAAGCGACTGGTTCGTGCTTCGGCCTGTCCGACCTCCCGCCTAACCTCCGAATGGCCCGGCGGGGCGTCGCGTCGCGGAACGCGCGGCCGGTCCGGTTATCCTTCCCGCGTGCTTCCATTCGTCCGCCCCGCCCTGCTGCTCTTGGCCCTGCCGGTGGGCTGGGCGTGGTGGCGGTTTGGGCGAACCGGTGACCGACGGACGGACACGCTGCGGGCGGTGTTGGCGGCTCTGCTGATCGCCGCGGCCGCCGGGCCGGTGGCGGATCTGAGCGGCGAGGGCACGGACGTGATCCTCGTGCTGGATCGGAGCCGGTCGATGCCGGCCACGGACGCGTCGCTGTTGGAACTGGTGCGAACCGTCGAGGCCGCCCGCGGCCCGGGGGACCGCGTGGGGGTGGTGACCTTCGGCGGCCGGCCGGCGGCGGAGCGGCCGCTCTCATCCGCGGCGTCCGGCGGGGGGTTCCTGTACCCGGTCGATGTGGACGGGTCGGACCTCGACGCCGCCCTGCACCTCGCCCTGGACCTGACTGACCCCCGCCGGCCCGCCCGGGTGCTGGCGCTCTCCGACGGCGAGGCGAACGGCCCGGACCCGCGTGACGCCGCCCGCCGCGCCCGGGCCGCCGGCGTACCGGTCGACGTGCGGGCGTTCCCGGTGACCCGCGTCGGCGATGCGGCGGTGACGGCCCTCACGCTGCCGTCGTCGGCCGCCCCGGGCGAGCCGGTTGCGGTGGGGGTGGAGTTTGTCGGCGCCAAAGCAACCCGCGGCCGCGTCTCTCTCACCCGACGCGAGCCCGGGGGGGCGCCGACGCTCCTTGCCTCTCGGACGGTGGATTTGCCGGCCGGCCGTGGTCGGGTGCGGTTCCGAGATGTCGCCCCCGCCGACGGCTTCCATCTGTACGCCGCCACGCTGGAGACGCCGGACGACCCCCGCCCGGAGAACGACCGCGGCGAAGCCGGGCTGCGAATCGACGCCCCCCGCCGCGTGCTGCTTCTGCGGGCAGCCGCCGCGACGGATCCTGCTGCGAGATCCTCGTTTCTCGCCGTGGCGCTCGCGGCGAACGGGCTGTTGATTGACGTTATGTTGCCGGAGGCGCTGTCGCTCACGCAGGATGCACTGGATCCGTACGGGGCGGTGATCTTGGAGAACGTCCCTGCCTCCGCCTTGGGACGGCGGAAGATGGTGCGACTGGTGCGGTTCGTCGAAGAACTCGGCGGCGGCCTGCTGATGACCGGCGGGCGGGACAGCTATGCGGCCGGGGGGTTCTACGGCAGCCCACTCGACCCGCTGTTACCGGTGACGATGGACCTGCGGGAGGACGCGGAAAAGGAACGTTCCGCGATTGTGGTGGCCTTGGACCGCAGCGGCAGTATGGCGGCGCCGGTGGGCGAAGCCGGCGGCGCCGCGGGCGGGGGATTGAAGAAGATGGACCTCGCGAACGAGGGGGCGGCGGCGGCGGTCGGGGTGCTGTCCCGCGGCGACCGGGCCGCGGTGTTGGCGGTGGACACCCGGTCCGAAGCGGTCGTGCCGCTGACGGAAATCGGCCGCACCGTCGGCGACGGAGCCGGACGGATCGCCGCCGCGGCCCGGGGGATCGTCTCGACCGGCGGAGGGATCTACGTCGACGCCGCGCTCGACGCCGCGGCGGACGAATTGATGAAGGCGCCCGCCGCCTCGACGAAGCACGTGATGATCTTCGCCGACGCCGCGGACGCCGAAAGTCCCACGGACTACGTCGTCCCGCTGGACCGCCTGCGGGCGCTCGGGGCGACCGTCAGCGTGATCGGGTTGGGGTCGCGGCTCGACTCCGACGCCCCCCTCCTGGAGGCGGTCGCCGCGGCCGGCGGGGGGAACGTGCTGTTCACCGACGACCCCCGCGAGCTGCCCCGGCTGTTCGCACAGGACGCATTGGCGGTCGTTTCCAACACGTTCGTCACCGCGGAGACGCCCCTCGGCATCCCCGGCGAGTTCTCCCCGGGGGCGGCGCTCGTCGGTGAGTTAGGCGGCGGGGCGTTTCCCGCGGTCGGCGGCTACAACCTGACGGAACTGCGAGACGGCGGCTCCCTGACCGCACGGACCCGCGATCAGTACGCCGCCCCGCTCGCCGCGGCCTGGTATCGGGGGTTGGGGCGGGTCGCCGCGGTCACGTTCCCGGTGGCGGGGGCGGACGTTGATCCGATGGGCGGCTGGGCGGAGCGGAACGCCTTCTTCGCGACGCACGCCCGCTGGCTACTGGGCGGGGCGGACGGCGGCGACGCGTACCTCACTGTGGTGCGGGACGGGCGAACGGCGACCGTGACCGTAGAACTCGATCCGGATCGACTGCGGGCGGGGGAGGAGGACGGGCTCGAACTGCTGATCGTTCCCCCCGCCGATGATCTCGACGCCGGCTCCGCCGCCGCCCCGTTCGCCGCGGACCTGCGGTGGGACGGCCCGGAAACGCTGACGGGGCGGTTCGATCTGGAGGCGGTGGGCACGTACCGCACGCTGCTCCGACGGCCGGGCGGAACCGTGACGCGGGGACCGGCCGTGAGCCTGCCGTACTCGCCGGAGTTTCTTCCCCGAGCCGATCGACCGCCGGGGGCCGCGGCGTTGGAGGAACTCGCGGCGCTCTCGGGCGGGGTGCGGCGGCCGGACATCGCGACGATCTTCGACGATCCCCCGCCCCGCCCGGCTCCGGCGCCGCTGTGGTCATGGTTTGCCGCAGCAGGCGTGGCGCTACTACTCACCGAAATTGCGGGCCGACGCTGGCATTGGGCGCTGCCGTGGCGAGCAGATCGGGAGATAGCCGCCTCCGCCTCCACCCGCGTGCGGGACCGCCGTGCCGTGGCGACGACCGCGGAGCCGCCGGGGCCGCCGCGGGCCGCTCCGACGGAGATCCGCACCGCCCCGACCGCGACCGCCGACGATGTGTTCGGCGCGGCCAAGTCGCGTGCCGGGCGGCGGCTGTGATTGCCGCCCGCGGCGCCCGTCAGTCGCGGTCGACCTTGACGTCGATGGAAACCTTCTCCGCTTCCTCCTCGACCTTCTCCGCGCCCTTCTTCAGCGCCCCGGCGGCGTCGGAGACGTCTTCCTTGACCACGTCAGGATTGACGTCCACGCCAAACTCATCCCCGTCGCGGAACAGTGTGTACCAGCCCAGCAGGGCGAGGACGAGCAGCACCACGAACGCGGCGGCGAGGGCTTTCATGGGAGGGGATCAATTACGCAAGGCGGGGCGGGAGACGGCTGAGCGGCCGCACGTTATACAGCGGGGGTGCGGCCGGTCACCAAGTGAATGATCAACAGCACCACGCCGATGATCGCGGCCACGCCGGCGGCCCAGTAAGCGAAGTCGGCCAAACCGCCAAAGCCCACGAGGGCGGCCACGATCGCGACGACGAACAGGATGAGGGCGAGCTTGAGCATGGCAGGGTTGTTTCGTGAGAGGATTCTGGCGCCGAGCGAGCATCGCCCGGCCGAATCCGGGTACAGCAACCCCCGCGCCGCGGCGGTGGTTTTGTCGCAGGCGACGCCGATCGGAGCGGCGGGCGCCGAACTGGTCGCTCGACCCGCACCTTCCCGCCCCCGCATCTGACCGCTGCGCGGTCAGATGGAGCGGCCGGAGAGATGTCGGCGAAGCAGGTCTAACGCCGCCTTTGCCAATCGGCTGCGGGCGATCGCGGAGGCGCCGGCGTGTCGGTAGGGCTCCCGAATCAGGCGCCCGCCCGGCGCTGCGAGCAACAGCGTGAGATCGCCCTCCGGCTCGCGCAGCGGGGGGGTGAACAGCGCGAACGTCGCCCCGAACCCGCGGCGGGTCTCCTCGACGGCCGCGTCCGGCTCCTCCGGGGAGGCGCCGCCGAACGTCATGCCGCCGGCGAACGCGGGAACCGCCGGATCGTCTTCCGCCGACAGCCAGTCCGCCAGCCGCCCGCCGGTGCCAGTTCCGACGACCGCCAGCGTCTCGCCTGACGTGCCCGCAGAGTCCGCCAGCACGCAGCCGGCCAGCGTGTCGTCCTCCTCGCCGAAGATCAGGTCGCCGATGCGGTCCTGCACAACCCGCTTCGCCTCCGCGAACTGCCGTTGGACCTCCGCCTCGGTCCCGCCGCGGGCGACGATGCGGAGGGTGATCGTCGCCTCGTGGGCGGTGATGCCGACCTCCGGCGTGCGACCGCGGGCGGTGAGATCGCCCAGTCGTTCCTCCACGGCGCTCTCCCCCGCCCCGAACAGGTTCACCCGGGCGACGCGGATCAGGTTCTCCCCCCGCGGCAACCGCGGGGCGACGGACTCCCGGAACATCGGCTTCATCTCCGCCGGCACGCCCGGCAGGGCGACCAGCGTGCAGCCGCCGTCGCCGCCGGGACTTTCAGGGGCGTCGAGATTGCTTGGGGACGCGTCAGCCACAGCCCCGGGGCGGTGCCGCGGGGGTTCGGCACGACCTCCGCCCCCGCCGGGGCAGCAACGCCTGCACGCGGTTCGCGGCGGGCATCGGAGCGTCCGAACCGGCGGTAGCAGGCCCTCGACGTGCCGCAGGCTCGCGGCGTCCTCTTCCAACGGCACGCCGGCCAATTGCGCCAGCACGTCACGGGTGAGGTCGTCCGCGGTCGGTCCCAGGCCGCCGGTCAGCACGACCAGTTCGCTGCGGCGGGCCGCGGCCCGCAGCGCACTCCAGCATCGCCGGCAACTCGTCAGCGACGGTGTGGTGGAAGCGGGTTTCGATTCCCAGCGCGGCCAATTCGACGCTGAGCCACTGGCTGTTCGTGTCGAGCTTCGCTCCGGTCGTCAGTTCTGAACCGAGGGCGAAAATCTCCGCGTGCATCAGGGGCGAGCCGGGGGGCCGGGGGATCGGGCGGGGGAGGCGTGCGGCGAGGCGTCAGGCGGCGGGGGCGTCGTCGCCGGCCCACTCCGCGAGCGTGTCACGGTAGAGGGCCGCGGTCTCCTCGACCATGCGGGCGACGCCGAACCGCTCGTCCACCACGGCTGCGGCCGGCCTCGCCGATGCGGCGGGCGGCGTCCGGATCGGCCAGCAGGCCGCACACCTGTTCCGCCAGCGCCGCCCCGTTGGCCGGCGGGACGATCAGGCCGGTCACGCCGTCCTCGATCACGCTGTCGACCCCGCCCACGCCGCTGGCCACCACCGGCCGGCCGTGGGCCATCGCCTCCAACATCGTCGCCCCCAACCCCTGCGTCAGACTTGGCAGGCAGAAGATATCCGTGGCGGCGATCCCCGCGGAAAAATCGACAGGTTCGGGGCGAAGGTGACAGCGCGTTCGAGCTCCAATTCCCGTGACAGGCGACGCAGGTTGCCCTCCTCCGGGCCGGAGCCGGACAGCAGGAACCGGCATTCCGGAAACCGCCGCTTCACCCGGGCCGCCGCCCCGAGAAAATAGGGCAGTCCTTTCGGGACCTCCAGCGGACCGGCGCACCCCACCACCGGCACGCGACCGGGGGGGAGGACGTGCAGGCGTTGATCGCTGACGTCCACGGCGTCCACGCCGCTGTAGACCACCCGCAGGCGATCCGCGGGAAACCGGCTCACGCCGAGCAGGTCGGCCGCCACGCTCTCGGAGATGGCGATCGCCCGCAACACCACCGGGTCCGGCCGTGCGAACCGGTCGATGCCGAAGGGGGCCGACGGGAAGGTGACCACCGTCGGCACCGCCCAACCTCCGGGCGAGGAACGTGCCGCACCCGAGCATCTCCGGACTTTGCACGTGCACAAGATCCGGCGGGGCCTCCCGCAGATCGCGGAGCAGACCGGCCCGCACCACGAGCCCCCAAGCGGGCCGATCGAGTTCCCGGTAGACCCGGCACGCCCAGTTCCGTTCGCACCTCCGTCGACAGGCGGGAGGCGTCGGGACGCGACGACGTGCGGGTCGAACCCCGCCGCAGGCAGCGCCCGGGCCAGCCGCACGGTGTAGGCGCTCCGGGCTCGGACCTCCAGCCGGCCGGCCAGCAGCAGGACACGCGGGTTCGAACGGCCGGGCACGATCAGATGGCGCCGTGGGGCACATCCCCGGCAGAGCCGGCCGCGGCTGGATCGACCCGTCGTCCCGCCGCCGCGCCGGTCCGCAGCGCGAGCGGCTTGGAAAGGAGTTCGTTGACCACGATCGCATCCCGCACGCCGCCGGGGTCGGCCAGCAGCGCCCGCAGCCGTGCGGGATCCAGCGGGGCGAGTCCGTCCGCCGTCGGCCTGGCGCCGGGGGCGGCGAGACGGGTGGGGTCGTTCGAATCGGCCAACCGGCTTTTCAGGAGCTTCAATTCCCGCTCCGCGGCCGACAGACGCACCTTAACCTGCACGTGTTCGTGAGCCAGATCGCTCTGGTCGACGGCCATGTACTTCGCGACGTGATCCCGCAGCTTGCCGCCGAGGTTCTTCTTGCCCAGCCGACCGAGTTTGCGATCGCGGAGGTCCTGCCGCTTGACGACCGGCTCGGGCTTCGGCGGGGGCGTGGGGCGGTCGATAGGGCGACGCTCCGACTCCACGGGCCGACGGGCCGCGGGACGGAGGAAGTCCGGCACGTTCGCGTCGTCGGACTGCCCGCCGGCCGGCTTGCGGCGACGGGGCGGTTCCTCGAACGGATCGACCGGGCCGCGCCGCTTGGCGGCGGGTTGGGGGCGATCGTTCCCCGCAACTGCGGGGCGGTCCTTTTTCCGCCGGCCAGCCACGTCTTGGAGGAACGAATCGATCTCGTCCCGCAGTTTTTCGTCCCCGCCGCCCGCGTTCTGGTTCCCGGCGTTTGGGCGGCGGGCGGCCTGCTGTGCCTTGCCCTGCTGGGCCATCTGCACGATCCAACCGACGACGCCCATCAGCAGCACCGCGATCGAAATCAACGTCTCCACCCCGACGGCGCCGAGCGGCGGCAGGACGGCGTCGGGCAGGGAGACGGTCATCAGCGGGGGTCGGCGATCGGCGGGGGATCAGAGGCGAAACGTGGGGTCGGCTCGGACGACTATTGCTGCATCACGGCGTTCGGCTTGGCGCCCTCGCCGGCGATCGCGGCCCGCATCTTCGTGTCGGCCTGCACGTTTTTCAGTTCATAGTAGTCCATCAGCCCCAGCCGTCCGCCGCGGAACGCCTCGCTGATCGCCTTCGGCACCTCGGCCTCGGCGAGCACCACCTTCGCCCGGTTCTCCTGCACGCTGGCGACGTGCTCCTGCTCCACGGCGCCGGCTTCCGCCCGCTTCTCTTCGGCCTTCGCCTGGGCGACCTGCATGTCGGCCTCGGCCTGGTCGGCGGCGAGACGGGCGCCGATGTTCTCGCCCACGTCGATATCCGCGATATCAATCGAGACGATTTCGTACGCCGTATTCGCTTCGAGCCCCTGGTTCAGCACGATCCGGCTGATGCCGTCCGGGTTCTCCAGCACGTCTTCATAGGACGGGCTGGAACCGATCGCCTGCACGATGCCCTGCCCGACGCGGGCGATGATCGTCTCCTCCGTCGCCCCGCCGATGAGCTGGGAGATATTCGTGCGGACCGTCACGCGGGCCCGCGCCTTGAGCTGAATACCGTCGGCGGCCACGGCGTCGAGGGTCCCGGCCTTCTTCTTCGGGTCCGGGCAGTCGATCACCTTCGGATAGACGCTGGTACGCACGGCGTCCAGCACGTCGCGGCCGGCAAGGTCGATCGCCGCGGCGATGTTCCAGTCCATCGACAGATTCGCCCGCTGGGCGGCGATTAAACTCTTGATGACGTTCGGCACGTTGCCGTTCGCGAGGTAGTGGGCTTCGAGTTGCTTGCGGGTCAGGCTGTAATCCTTCAGCAGCCCCGCTTGCGTGGCCATGATGAGGGAGCGGGTGATGACCGTCGGGTTCACCTTCCGCACGCTCATCATCACCAGGTCCCACAGGCCGATGCGGGTGCCGGTCAGCTTGCACTGGACCCACAACCCGATGTACCGGGCCAGGATCGCGAACGCGACGAGCCCCACCAACAGCAGGACCAACAGGCCGCCGATCACCAGCAGGTGCCAACCCTCCCCGTCCTGCGCAAGCGGCGGCAGCAAGAATGCCGGGAGCGTGGCTGACATGGGAGCGGCGGACGCGGACACGGCGGCGGGGGACACGGACACGGCGGGGTACGCGGGTGCGGTCATCGGGAGCGGCGAAAGGAGACGGGCGGCGGGCGCCGGAACGCGGCGGATCGACGGGGTGCGGAGTCTACCGCGTGCGGGGCAGCGTAGTCGCGGCGCAGAAGCCGCGGCAATCCATCCGGTCCCCGCGACCCATCAGGATGGGCCGGTCGGCACTGGGCCGGTCGGCACGGAGTCGGGCGATCGGGCGACTGCGGGAACGACGCCGCGGGATCAGCGGATCACGACGCACGCCGTTCACCGGGCTCCGTCCCGTTGGACCTCGTCCCGTTCCGCGTCCGCGGCGAACGGGTCGGCCACCGCCCCGTCGTCCGCGGTTGCGATGGCTGGGGAGGCGACGCCGGACAGGTCGGTCGGCGGCGGGTTTGGCGGAGGCGACTGGTTCGCGTAGCCGACCGGCGCCTCCGGCGACAAACGACCGCCGGGGCGGTTGGGGGCCGGCACGACCACCGGGGCGACGGGCGTGTCTTCGCCATCGTCGAGGATGACCGTCTCATCCAGTTCCGCGGGTTCATCCTGTTCCGCGGGCGCCGGCCCGCCGTCACCCAAACCCTCGTCGGGGGACAGCGCCGCGGGGACCGCCGCATCCGCCCGGCGAACCAACAGGCGGTTCCCGCGAACGCCGATCACGTCAATCGGTTCCCCGGGATCGAGCATAAGCCCGCGGGCCTCCGCGTGGAAGCGGGCTCCGTTCACCTCCACCATCCCGCCGGGATTGTGCAGCGTCACGGCGGCGCCGCGTCGGCCGACGGTCGCGGCCAGGACGGCCCGCTCTTCCGTGAACGACGCCGTCTCCTCCGGCGTGGGCGCTTCCTGGAGCAACCGTCGGCCGAACTCCGTCCGGGGGAGCATGAAGAACGACCCGCCCAGCGTCGCGGGGATCAGCACGACGACGCAGCCGACGTACGCCCAGAAGGCGAGCATGTTCGAGCCCCACCATTCCCAGGCCGCGAACGCGACGCTGGCGCCCAGGCAGCCCAGCGACAGGACCGCCAGCAATCCGCCGCTGGGGACGAAGACCTCGACCACCATCACCGCCAGCCCGACCGCCAATAACAGCAAGGCGTAGTGGCCGGGGTCCATCGATCGCAAGTCCGCAGGAGGGGAACCGGGGCATGGTAAACCCCCGCCGCCCGCGGGCAACGTCGCCCGCCCGCCGGATCGCCCGTCCTCTCAGTCCCCAGGCCGACGGCGCGGTCCGCGTCAGTCGTGACCTTCGACGGTCTGACGGTACGGGACGAAGGAGGCCAGCGGGGCCGGGCGGGCGGCGGGGCCGGCGGCGGGCGGGCGGGAGTCGGCGAAGGATCCGGCCGCGGCGGCGGCGACCCGCGGGCGTTCCTCACGCGGGCGTCGGCTGCGGGGGGCGTCCGGGTTCTGACCACGAACAGCGGCGCCGTCATCGGCCGACCGACTAGCCGCCGCCGTTCTGACCGGCTGGGGAACCCGCCGGTTCGCGGCGAGTTGCACCCCGTCCGGCAGGCTCAGCGGTTGGCACCCGGCCATCACCCAGCCGTGCCATTCCTCTTCCAATCCCTTCACCGACAGGTCGAAGTGCTTTTCGAGGGCTGCGTTCCAGCGATCGAGCGGGTATTCCCAATCAATCCCGCCCCGTCCCCCGCCGGGCAGCGGCTTGGAAGCGTCCGCCAGCGCCTTCAGAAACGCCTGTTTGCCGCCCCGCTGCACGAGGAAGTCTGCCAGCGAATAGCCTTGTGCGTAGACCTGCATCACCTTGTCGGCGTCGCCGGGGGCGGGATTGCGGGGGTTGCCGGGGTATTCTGTCTGCGTGATGAGGTGGGAGAGGCGGTAGCGATGCGTCTTCCACTGGCGAACCAGCGTGAGCCGCTGCCGCATCCGTTCGCTTTTGAACTCGGTCAGCGTCGCGGCGCCTTCGTCGGCCCAGCGGGGCAGCGGGCGTCGGAAGTGCGAGGCGAAGATCGTGTGGTTCACCTCATGGGGGATGACGGAGTCGAGCAGTCGTTCGCGGCTCCCTTCGACCTGCATCCGAAACCCGCCGACGGCCGGCTCGTCCCGGCCGTTGCGGCGAACGGTGTGGAACCCGAAGGTCGTCGCCCCGCCCGCCCCTTTCCCGGGGAAGCACGCGGTCACGGTGATCGGACAGGGCTCCGGCCAGTCCGGGATCTGCTTGCCGAGCCACTTGATCGCCAGCACTTCCCGCTGCCGTTCGGCCTCCATGCAAACCTCCCGGGCGAGCCGGGCGTCGCGGGCATAGCAGAGGAAGTTTTTCGTCCGGTGCCGAGCCTGCCCGGCCCGGGCGGCGGTGCGTTTGGCTGATTCGGCGGGTTGGCGAGCGTTCGTCCGGAGCGACCCGTCGAACCCGGCGGTGCGTGCCTCCGAGAGGTCCGGCTCGGCGGCGACCGGCGTCGCGACGGGAGCCGACGGAGCGGCCGTCTTCAGCGGGGCGACCGTCCCGAGGGACGAGGCCGCTTGAGTATCGGGGTCCGGCGCTGCGGAGACCGACAGCAACGTCGCGCACAGCAGCGCGGGGCGGATCCAGGCGTCCATGCCAGGGGTCTCGATCAGGCGGTCGGGAGTCGTGCGGGCAACGTCCTGTCGCCCAAACCACCCCCACGCAGTTGCCGTGCCGGTACACGGCACGACCGCGGTTTTCCGACGTAAGTGTCCATTGTAGAACGGGATGCGGGCTCAAGTACAATCGTGTCACACCGCCGGGGGCGCCTGGGAGGAACCCTGGTGGAACATCTTGCAGCCGCATCCGACAATTCCCGGTGCCGGTCTGGGGGCTCCCGTACGCAACGGACGACATCCGGCGAACCATTCTGGTTCTCGACATGTCCGTGTCTGAACTCGCGGCGCCGGTTACAGTGCCCCGCCAAGCGCCCGTAGCTCAGTTGGATAGAGCATCGGACTTCTAATCCGGCGGTCGGAGGTTCGAATCCTCCCGGGCGCGCTTGTATCGTAGGACATTACGGCACCGGGCGTGAGACGCCGCCGGCCGTGAGACTCTTTGTGAGACGTTTCTTGCTGATGGCCGCGTCGGTCTCGCGTTCCCCCAACGCTGGGTGCGGCCCGCTCGAGCGCTACTCCTCGCCCCGACTCCCCGACCGACGCGCCGCTGCGCGGAAGGTTCGGTTCTGAAATGCTGCGAGGACCAATGTGCAGGGGCGGCGAGAGTCGGTGCCGGTCCGTGATGCGTTACTGCCGCGGCGGTGCGGACTCGGCCGTTGGGCGGGCCGACGCGACAGTCACAGCCGTTCACCTGCCGGAGGTACTACTGGGAGTCACAAAACTTCACGATCGCGTTCTCGGCGATCGGGTCCCCCCGCAGCGTCAGCGATGCGGTCAGCAGGGGCGGGAGAGCCCGCAACGTGTAGTGATTCCTGCCGAACCGTTCGCTGCCGCGGGCCACCGCCTCGAACCGGTCGGCCTCGGCCACGCCGACGTACAACCACTCGTTTGTCCCTACGGCGGCCCTGGCCAGGCTGCTGACGCTGCCCGACAGCGCTCTGACGAAGGAGTTGGCGACGAGGTTCGGCCGCGAGGGCGCTGCGGACCGGTCCGATTTGGGCGGCAGCGAGAGGCTGGAGTCGGCGTCGGACTGTGCCTCCCGCGAGGATACGCAGCAGAAAGCGGTGAAGGTCGCCCGCGACCGCGGCACGGCGGTGTTGCGGGCGGCATCCCGCAGTTCAAAGGTTCTGCTGCCGGCCCTCGACGCCCTGCCGCGGGATTTCTCCGAGCAGGATGTCGCGGCGCTGCTGCGGGGCACCGATCGCCTGACCCCGCTGAACCGCCGGCACGGGCCGAAGATGCTCTCCGCCGCGGCCCGCCGCGGCGGGCTGGCATCCCGACTGGCCGAGGTAATGGGCGAGGGCTGATTGACAATCTCGCGTGAGGCTTCCGGCGATGCTGCGCTCACCCTGGGGCGTCACACCCACGAACTGATCGCCCTGCCCCCGCAGGTACTGGGCGAGGGCTTGGAGGCGGTCGTGGAGAACCCCGGCGGGGTGGCGGGGTTTCTGAACCGGCCCAGCACAGTTTTGTCGCCGGGGCCGCCGAAGCCGCCGGGGCGTAGATAGTCGCCGCCGGCAACACCCTCAAGGACGCCGCACCGGCCTCCTTCCGGGGTTCAAGCAGATTGAAGAAGCTGCTCTCGCCGCCATCGAGATGGGAGATACGAAGGTCCTCTGGAGAGAGACTCATCTTCAGCAACGATCGATCGGAACCGCGGTTGGAAGCGGGCTCGCTGGTTCGTCCGGACGCACGGCCTCACTCTCTGCCTGCAGATTGACCGACGCGATCACCGACAGATTAGCCCTTTACAATTGGAGCGGGCCGACGACGGATGATGCTCGCCATCACATTTCACCCTCGTGCCGACAGTGTTGCCGCCCAACTTGAGTCGCTCCCCCGGCTAGGCAGTGTGGACGGGAGTTGGGTGTCTGGACACGCTGTCGGCTACGAGGTTTCAGGAGGAACTCTCCGATGCACAGCCGACACGACATCCGCGACGAGGACTGGAACCGCATCGAAGCCCTGCTGCCGGGGCGACCCGGCGGGCACGGCGGCGTGGTCGCCGACAACCGCCTGTTCGTCGATGCGATCCGCTACCTCTGCAAGACCGGCGTCGCCTGGCGCGATTTGCGTTACTGCTACGGGAATTTCAACAGCGTCTGGCAGCGGTACAACCGCTGGTGCAAGGCCGGGGTATGGGAACGCATCGCCGCGGCGTTGGGCGACGAGGACAACGGATGGCTGCTGGCGGACAGCACCTGCGTCCGCGCCGCCCCCGCGGCGGTCGGCGCCAAAAAAAGCGGACGGCACGGGCGGGCAGAAGGAACAGGGCTTTGGCCGCGGTCGCGGCGGGTTCGGCAGCACCCTGTTCCCATGAATAAAGGGCACGCGGTCGTGAGTCCGCTGGGACACCCTCGGGCGTTCGTTCTGACCGGCGCCCAAGCCAACGACAGTCCGCACCTGCCACGTTGATCGACGGCCAGACGACCACGGCGGTCGTCTGCGACAAGGCCTACGACTCCGACCGAAACCGCAGGACGATTCGCCAGTTGGGCGCCGAGCCGGTGATCCCGCCCCGCAAGAACCGCAAGCAGTCGATCGACTACGACCGGCATCTGTATCAGGAGCGGCACGTTGTGAACGTGCTTCTTCGGCAAGCTGAAACAGTCCCGCCGCATCGCGACGCGGTACGAAAAGAAAGCCGCCAACTTCCTCGGATTCGTCTGGCTGGCCTCCATCAACATCATGCTCGCCTGACCCGAACGCCCCAACTCCCGTCAACGCGGCCTAGCTTTGGGGGCTTCGTCTCCCGAGCCGAGACGCTGCGATGCGTGGACGAGCCGACCGCCAGCCGAAGATGTTTGTCTCGATCGATCTGGAGGGCTGCATCCGGTCCGATCACCCGCTGCGGCCCCTGGGGTGGGTCGTGGACCGCATTCTGGCCGGACTCAGCGACCGCTTCGCCGCGGCCTGCAGCCGGACCGGGCGGCCGGGCGTGCCGCCTGAACGGTTGCTCAAAGCCCTGCTGCTCATGGCGAGCCATTCGGTCCGGAGCGAACGCCAACTGGTCGAGCGGATCGACACCGATCTGCTGTTCCGCTGGTTCCTCGAGATGGACCCCGCCGAAGAGGTCTTCGAGGCCACGGCCTGCACGCACCACCGCAGCCGACTGAACGAGCGTGGTCTGACCGCCGCCTTCTTCGAGGCGGTGGTGGAACTGGCCGTCGACGCCGGACTGGTCAGCGACGAACACTTCAGCGTCGACGGCACGCTGATCGCAAGCTGCGCCTCAATCAAAAGCCTGCGGCCGATCGGCGAACGGCAGGAGGATTCCGACGGCGACAGGCCCGACGGCGACAGCTTCAAAGCTCGCAACCCGCTGGTCGACTTTCGCGGCCGGAAGCGTTCCGACACGACGCACCGCAGCGCGACCGATCCCGAAGCCCGGCTGGACCGCAAAGCCGCCGGGCAGGAGACGAAGCTGGCCCACCTGGGCCGTTCCCCCTACGAGAATCTTCATGGGCTGGTGATCGCGGTGGAAGTCACCGAGGCCAACGGCACGGCCGAGCGCGAGGCCGCTTTGGCGATGCTCGACCGCGCCCGGATCGGAGGGCGCTCCCGCGGAAATGCCCGCGGCATGCGCTCCGGCACGCTGGGGGCCGACAAGGGCTACGACAGCGGCCCGTTCTGCCTGGAACTGGAATCCAGCGGGATCGAGCCGCACGTGGCCACGAAACAAACCACACGCAACCCGGAGACGGTCCGCCCTGGCCGGCGGGCGGCGACGTGCGGCGCGGCAGCGAATGCTGGCGCGGATGGGGAGCGAGGCCTACGCGATCAGCCGGCGGGTCTATAAGGATGTGGAGGAGCCGTTCGGCTGGATGAAAACGATTGGCGGTTTGGCCCGCGGCCGATTCGCAAGGGCGGCGGAAGCTCAAGCAGCAGATGGAGACGGCGGCCGCGGCGCTCAATCTGATCCGCCTGCGAAAGCTGCTGCCCGCCTGAGCGGGATCGAGCGGCCGGCGGCTCCGCCGCCGATCGCTCGCCCCGGAAACGCCCGCCGCCGCCACGAACCTCACGACCCGCACCCCATCCACAGAACCGCCGTCCCACAAGCCCGGTTTTGCAGCAACCTGGTAGTGTCCTGAGTTGGAAGTTTCGTTGCGCATCTTACGAGGGCGGGTAGGCTGCGGTTTTACGCAATTCGGAGCCCCAGATGCCCGGGTCCAAGCCGAAAACCGAACTGGTCGTGACCGACGCGCAGCGGGCCGAACTCACCCGGCTGGCCCGCCGCCGCAAAACGCCCCGGGGCTTGGCCCTGCGGGCGGCGATCGTGTTGGCTTGCGCCGACGAACCGTCGATCGTGGCTGCGGCCCGCCGCCTCGGCGTCTCGCGGCCGACCGCCACGCGGTGGCGGGAGCGTTTCCTCGAACACGGGCTGGACGGACTGACCGACGAGCCCAGAAGCGGAGCCCCGCGGAGGATCGGCGACGACCGCGTCGAGGAGGTCGTCAGGACGACGCTGGAGGAAACCCCGCCGAACGCGACCCACTGGAGCACGCGGAGCTTGGCGAAGCGGCTGGGTCTCAGCCAGAGCGCCGTCTCCCGGATCTGGCGGGCCTTCGGGCTGCAGCCGCACCGCAGCGAGACCTTCAAGCTCTCGACCGACCCGTACTTCGTGGAGAAGGTGCGGGACGTGGTGGGCTTATACATGAGCCCGCCGGCGAACGCCGTGGTGTTCTGCGTGGACGAGAAGAGCCAGTGTCAGGCGCTCGACCGCTCCCAGCCCGTGCTGCCGATGACGCCCGGCCGGCCGGAGCGGCGGACGCACGATTATTTCCGGCACGGGACGACCAGCCTGTTCGCGGCGTTGAACGTGAAGACCGGGGAGGTGTTCGGCCGCTGTCGGCGGCGGCACCGGGCTAGGACTTTCTCTCGTTCCTCCGGCAGCTCGACGCCGCGACCGAACGCGACCCCGGGACGGAGATCCACTTGGTGCTCGACAACTACGCCGCGCATAAAACCGCCGCCGTGAAACGGTGGTTCGCCCGACGCCCCGAGTACCGCCTGCATTTCACCCCGACGGGGGCGAGCTGGATGAATCAGGTCGAGCGGTTCTTCGCGGAACTGACGAATAAACGGCTGCGGCGGGGCGTGTTCCGCAGCGTGCCGCAATTGGAGCGGGCGATCCGGGACTACGTCGAGGGTCATAACGCCGACGCCAAACCGTTCGTCTGGACCGCCGACGCCGATCTGATCCTTCGGCGGGTCGAAGCCGTCTGCAACGAAACTTCCAACTCAGGACAGTAGTACTACATTTGCAGCAACCTGGTAGTACTACATTTGCAGCAGCCTGGTAGTACTACAGTTGTACGTCGATGGTCTGAGGCGGGGTGTGGCCTCGAGCTTTGTAGTGGCTGAGCATGGCCCTGAATTGATGTCGCCGTCGCCAGTGGGACCAGGCCAGAACGGCCGTGTCGCAGCGGCGGCGAACGCAGATCAGCCGCGGTAAAACGCGGCGGACCTTGGGGGACCGTCAGCGGGATCAGGTAGCCGTCGGCTTCGACATCTGTTTCGCCCTCTTTTTGGGGGCGGCGGCCCGGTCCGCGGCTTGAGCCCGGATCGCCGCCAGGGTCGCGTGGGCGAGCATCGACAGCGTCACATGCCGATGCCAGCCGTCCCAGCTTCTCACCTCGTATTCGTCGAATCCGGTATCCTGCTTGGCCTGCGTCCCACCGGGACCGGGCCATGAAATGCTGCAGGTTGGTCGGCCTGGCCTCGCCGACCTCCTCGGCGAGTTGCCAGCCGTTCTTCCGCTCCATGCGGCTGATCAAGCCCCGCAGGTACTGGCCGGCTCGCCCCCGCTGTTCGGGCCGTCGGAACCGCGGCCCGATCCGCCTCGCCGCGGTCGCGGGCCTACCGACGGACCTCCCGTACGCGAACTGCGGCCATCCCTGAACTCCTTGCGACCAAGCTCCCCGCCGATCAAACTGTCGCCGACGAAGCTCAGACGTATAACTGTAGTGCTAGACGCCGCCGTCCGGGAGGCGGAGAGCGGACGGATCGGGTTCTTTCTGCGGGAGATCCTGGTTCTGGTCGGCGTGAACGTCGGAGTCTGGTTGACTCTCAGGAGTCTCTCGTCCGGTTGAGGAGGGGAGCCGTCGTCGGGGGGGCCGTCACCCCGCCGCGGTGACGCGGGCGACCTCCTTCGGGGTGGTCTCCCCGGCCAGGACCCGCCGGAGTCCGTCGGCCCGCATGGGGGCGTAGCCGGCGGCGATCGCCGCGACCCGCAGCTCCGCGGCCGGGGCTCGGCGCTGGATCAGGCCGGCGACCTCCTCGGTGACGGTCAGCAGTTCGCAGACGGCGAATCGACCCCGGTAGCCGGTCCCCCGGCAGGCGTCGCACCCCGCCCCCCGCCGCAGCGTCGCCCCGGGCGGGACGGCGGTCGCCGGCACGCCCAGCGCCCGCCGGTCGGCGTCCGTGAACGGCGCCTCCGCCGCGCAGCCGTCGCAGACTTTTCGCACCAGCCGCTGGGCGAGGACGCCGGCCAGACAGCCGGCCGCCAGATACGGCTCCACGCCTAAATCCAGCAGGCGGGCGACGGCGCCGGGGGCGTCGTTGGTGTGCAGCGTGCTGAACACCAAGTGCCCCGTGAGACTGCTCTGCACGGCCATCGAGGCCGTCTCGCCGTCGCGGATCTCGCCGACCATCACCACGTCCGGATCCTGCCGCAGCACGCTCCGCAATCCCGAGGCGAACGTCATCCCCTTTTTCGCGTTCACCTGCGTCTGGCTCACCCCCGGCAGGCGGTGCTCCACCGGGTCCTCCAGGGTGAGCACGTTTCGCTCGTCCAGGTCCAGGCCGGAGAGGGCGGCGTACAGCGTGGTGCTCTTGCCCGAGCCGGTCGGGCCGGTGACCAAGACCATCCCGTGCTGGCGGTTCACCAGCCCCCGGAACGTCGCCAGCACCGCCGGCGGAAAGCCCAGTTCCTCCAGACTCAGCACGCCGGTCCCGCGATCCAGCAGGCGGACGACGACCCTTTCGCCGCGGCTGGTGGGCATGCTGGCGATCCGCAGATCGATCGACCGCCCGCCGACCCGCACCGTCGCCCGGCCGTCCTGGGGCAGGCGTTTTTCGGCGACGTCCAGCCGGCCGAGCACCTTGACCCGGCCGGTCACCTCCTCCCGCTGCCGGGCCGGGACGGTCAGGGCGTCGTGCAGCACGCCGTCCACCCGCAGCCGGACCGCCAGCGGGCCGCCGTCGGCCCCGCCGCCGTCTTCCCCGTCGCCGCCCTCAATCGGCTGGAAGTGCACGTCGCTGACGCCGGTCCGGGCGGCGTCCAGCAGCACGGCGTTGACGAGCTTCACGACCGGGGCTCGGTCCGCCCCGTCCAGGAGATCCTCCCGCGTGTCGTGGGCCAGCCCGCGGACCGCCTCGGCCAGGTCGGGTTCGTCGGCGGCCAGTTCCGCCGCGGCCGCCCCGGCGACCCCGCGGGCTTCGTAGGCGGCGTCGATCGTCGCCCGCACGATCTCCGCGGGGAGGAACAGCGGGGTCAGGTCCCGCCCGAGAAACCGCCCGAGCGAGTCCGCGACCTCCCAGGCGTCGACGGAGCCCAACAGGAGCGTCGCCGGCGCCGGTCGGACGGCGGCGGCCAGCTCCGGTTCGAAACTCCCGTCCGCCGCGACCGACCGCCTCGTACCGTCCGCGGCGAAGAGGGTCGCCGCGGACGGGGGCGGGACCTCCTCCTCCCACGGCTCGCCGAGCACGGCCACGCCGTGCCGGCGGGCGAAGGCGATCGGCACCCGGTCTAGGAACGCCGGCAGGGCCGGGCTGTCCGGGGCAGCTTCCGCGTAAGGAACGTCCAGGTACGCGGCGAACGCCCGGACCTCGGCGTCGCCGGTCAGTTCCAGTTCCCGCGACCACGCCAGCGGGGCGACGCCCGGCGGCGGGTCGGGGGCGTCCGCCGGTAGCAGCCCGCGGTCCCGCAGCAACCCCGCCCAGCGGGCGCCGGGGGATCGTCCGCCCGGTCCCCCGGCATCGGCGTTAGCGGCGGCGGCGGGCGGGGCGTGGGGCACGACGTCCAGTGTGGCCGCCTCAGGGCGCCGGGGCGAGGACGGTGAACGGCCGGACCGGGTGGGGGACCGTGACCGAGCAGCGGCCCCGCGCCGCCGGGGTGCAGGGCAGCAGGACCGGCAGGCTGGCCGGGGCGTCGGGGGCCAGCGTCGCCGCCCGCAGGTCCCGCCCCGACAGGTACTTCAAGTCCTTGAACTTGTCGTCCCGCAGGATCACGGGCTTCAGGAAGATGAACAGGGCGGTGTCGTTGACGGTCTCCCCGTAGGCGCTCGCCAGGTGCCGCAGGAACGGGATGGCTTCGATGTACGGGAGCGAGTCCGTGCTGTGCGTGTACCCGCTGCGGTTCAGCCCGCCCACGATCAGCGTGTGGCCGTCGGGGACGGTCACCTCGCTCTCGATCTCGTTGGTGATCCGCGGCGGCGGCGAGCCGTCCACGCCGGTCCCCTGGAACTCGTTGAGGGTGATCCGGTACTCCAGCCGCAGCCGGTCGTCGTCGGTGATGCGGGGGGTGACGGTGATCGTGGTGCCGGCGTCGGCGAACCCCGCGAAGCTCGTCGTGGCCACGACCTGCGAAGCGTTCACGCTGGTGAACGGCACCTCCGTCACGCTGGTCAGCAGGCCGGTGGCGTTGTCGTTGACCAGCACCCGGGGGCTGCTGACCACACGGCTGCGGCGGTGCCGGGTGAACGCCCGCAGGACCACGTCGGCGACGCTGGGATCCACCAGCGTGCCGTTGAACCCCAGCCCGGGGATCAGCTGGAGCGCCCCGGTCAGCGGGTTGACCTCCGACAGCCCGAAGGAGCTGAACGCGAACAGCCGGCCCGGCCCCTCCGCGTCCCCGCCGCCGATCTCCACGCCGAGGCTGAACTCGTCGCTGACGTCCAGCACGACGATTTTGGCCTCGATGAGCACCTGCGGGCGGGGCCGGTCCAGCTTGGCGATCAGCTCCGCGTAGACGCCCTGGGTGACGGGGTCGGCGACGACGATCACGGTGTTCGTCCGCGGGTCCGCCGTCACCTGCGCCGGCGTCGATCCGAACCCCCCGCCGTCGAGCCCGCCGGCCGCGGCCAGCCCGGCGCCGCCCGCCCCGAAGCCGCCGATCCCCGCCCCGCCGATCCCCGCCGCCGGGTTTCGCCCGGCCGGGTCGGCGCCGGCCGGCAGCCCGTCGACCGCCGGCGGGGCCCCCAGCCCCGGCACGGCTCCGGCCGGAGCCCCGGCGTTGAAGCCGCCGGCGTTATCAAACGGCTGGTTGAAGGCCGGCGGGATCGGCAGTTCGCCGAGGTTCCGCTGGGGCAGCAGGTCGGCCCGGTTCGCCCCCGGCAGCAGGCGGTCGCCCAGCAGGCGGAACCGCCCGTCCGTCCGCGGCAGGCCGCCCGGCGGGACGGCCGGCAGACCGCCGCCGCCGCCGACCGCCAGCAGGGTTTCCAGGACCTCCTCGGCGGTGGCGTATTTCAGCTTGTGGAACCGCACCCGCCCGCCCGCCGCGGCCGCCCCGGGGGCGTCCAGCCGCTCGGCCAGTTCCGCGACCCGCTCCAGCACCGCGTCCGGGGCGGTCACGATCAGCACGTTCGACTCCTCGTCCGTCACGCTGCGGTACAGTCGCCCGGCGTCCCGCTCGCCCAGGATCCCCTTCGCCAGCCGATCCAACCGCTCCGCCGGCACCGTCGTGAGGTCGAACACCCGCGTCGACAGGCCCAGCGGGGCGTCGAGCGTCTCCGCCAACGCCGCTGCCCGGTCCAGGGCCTCCGGCGGGCCGACCAGGATCAGTCGGTTCGTGCGGGCGTCGGCCGCGGCGGAGACCGACGCCCCGCCCGCTTCCGCCCCGCCCGCGGCCGGCGGGGCGGCGGCGGCGAGCAGCTCCGTCAGCCGGGCCGCAAGGTCCTCGGCCGCCGCGTTCTCCACGTCTAGGAACCGCGTTTCGGCCCGGACCCGCGGGCGGTCGACCGCCTCGATCAGCCCCTCCACCCGAGCGAGGTTGTTCGCGAAGTCGGTGACGATCAGCAGCCGCGTCCCCTCCACCGCCGTCGCCGTCGCCCCCGGACCAGACAGGAACGGACCCAGCAGCGTGGTGAGGCCCGCGGGATCGGCGTGGTCCAGGGAGAACACCCGCGTGACGGCGTCGCTGCCCGGCCCGGCGGCCCGCGGAAGGTCGGCGGCCGGGCGGATCGTCTTCCACCCGGCGACCGGCGCATCCGCCAGCACGAACCCCTTGATCCGCAACGCCCCCCGCAGCAGTTCCTCCAGGCCGGCGACCGGCACGTCGCCCGGCGCCCGCAGCGTGATCGACTGCCCGGCCAGGGCCGCGTCGTGCAGGATGCGGATCCCCAGCCGCTCGCTCACGTAATCCACCAGCACGGGCAGCTCCACCGCCCCGGGGAAGGTCAGCCGCACGAATCCCGGGGCCGGCCCGGCGTCCGCCGCGGCCGGGCCGGGGGCCGCAGCGGGGGGCGCCGGAGGCTGGGCCGCGGCGGACACCGCGAGCGACAGGAGGACCGCGAGCGACAGGGCGGGGGCGAGGCGCCGGCCGGGGGGGAACGTCATTCGGGCGGCGCAGTCGGGGGGGAGGACGGGGGGAGCGTGAGGTCGGCGAACGGATCAATCACGCCGGCCGGCGGGGCGGGCTCCGACAGCGGGGCCGGATCAAACGGCGGGGCCGGATCAAACGGCGGGGCCGGATCAAACGGCGGGGCCGGCGGGAGCGGTCGGGGCTCGGAGGGCGAACGTTCGCTCGTCCCCGCCCCGTCCCCCCGCCGGAGAGCGACGGCAGCGGCAGCGGGTCCGGGGCGGGCAACGCCGGGACGGACGGTGCCGGAACCGGCGGCGCCGGCAGCCGCGGGGCCGTCCCGTCGCCCGACGCTTCGGCAGGGAACGGCGGGGCGTTCAGCGCCGGGTGGGATGCGTCGACCGGCGGCGGGCCGAGGAACCGCTCCGCCCCGAACGGCCCCCCGCCGATCGGCGGGGGGCCGACGGCGAACTCCTGATACCGCGTCGCCAGCAACTCCTCCGCCCACGACCGCCACCGCGGCCGGGAGTCGAGCAGGACCAGTTCCCGCAGCAGGGCGGCGGTCTCGGGGTCCGGGTCGAAGGCGGCGTCGCGGGCTCGGGCGAAGTTCGCGACGAACTCCGCCTGGTCCGGCCGCATCTCCACCGCCGTGGAGTAAGCCTGAATCGCCTCCGGCAGCCGGCCGGCCGCCTCCATCACCAGCCCGAGGTTGTTGTGCGGGGCCGGGTCGCCGGGCATCAGCCGGGCGGCGTACTCGAACTCCCAGGCCGCCTCGTACAGCCGCCCGGCCACGTAGTGCAGGTGCCCCAGGTTGTTGTGAGCCGGCCCGAACCGCACGTCCGCCGCCAGCGCCGCCTTCAACGTCGTCTCGGCCCCCTCCAGATCCCCGCAGGCGATCTCCTCCAGCGCCTCCGCATTGGCCTGCCGGGCCGCGGACGTGTCGGCGCCGGGGTCGGCCCGCACCGTCTCGTAGGGCAGCCCGTCCCGGCCGGGGCGGTCCAGCAGCGACGCGCACCCGCCGACCCCACACAGGATCAGCGCCGCCAGTCGCCTCGCGGTCCGCCGGGGTCGGGGCACGGCGGCGGCTTCGGGCGGGGGGGACGGGCGGCTACGGGTCCGCGGTTGTCGGATCGTAGATCAATCGGGTCAAGACGAGGTCCGCCGCCCATCGCTCCGGCCCGCCCGGTGCGGCCCCCGCCCCGCGGGTCTCCCGCGGCGGGCTGAGCCGCAGACTCGTGACCGTCAGACCCGGCTCGTCGCGGACCAGGGCGTCTGCGAACCGCCGCAGTTCCGGCAGGGTCAGCGGGGCCAGCGACAGCCCCGTGGCTCGCGTGCGGTAGGCCGTCCGCCCGGACCGCCGAGCCGGCCGCGGGTCCACGTCCCGCACCGCGTCCGCCGGCAGCCCCGCGGATCGGACGGCCCCGTCGATCCGTTCCGTGACCGCCTCCCCCGCCGCCGTCTCCGGGGCGGCGGTGGGGGCGTCCGTCCGCAGAGCCCGGATCTCCGCCGCCAGCCGCCGGCAGTCCGCCAGCGTCTCCCCGGCGGCGTCCGCCCCCGCCGCGGCCTGCGACGCCCGCAGCCCCGCCCAGACGACCGCGACCGCCAGCACGCCCAACGTCCCGGCCGCCAGCCGGGTCTTCGCCGGTCCGGTCATTCGTCCTTCCCCTCGGTTTGAAGCGGTTGCTCGGCGGCCAGACTGAACGTCACCTCCCGACCGCTGCGACCGCTCCGCGGGGGCGGGACGGCGAGCCCCGCGGCCCGCAGCGCCGCGGCGACCGTCGCCACGTCGCCCAGTTCCTTCACCGCCCCCGACAGGTCCGCCCGCCGGCCCTCGATCCGCAGGTCGTCCAGCCGCAGGATGACTTCGTCGGCCGTGGGGAGGGCGGCGAGCACGGCGGCCAGCGTGGCGACCGCATCGGGCGACGCCGGCGCCGCCCCGGCCGCCCCCCGCAGCCCCGCCGCGGCGGCCCGTTCGCTTTCCAACCGCCGCCGCACCGCCGCCGGAACCCGCTGCCCCGGGAACAGGTCCCGAAACGTCTGCTGGGCGGCGATCTGCCGGTCCGCGGCGACGGTCTCCAGCCGGTCCGCCCGCCACAGCAGCGCCGCCGTCACGGCCAGCAGCGACACGGCGAGCGAGACACCCAGCGCCCGCAGCGGACCCCGCACCGCCCGCAGCGGGTCCGAGTCCGCCAGCGGCCCGGTCCGCAGTTCCGCCGGCGCGTCTGCCTTCCCGGCGAGGATCCTCGCCGCCCCGGCCGCGGCGGCTTCCTCAAAGCTCGGCCCAGCCGGTTCGGTCAGCTCAAACTCGTCATGAAGACGTTCCCGCAGCTCGGCGGCGAGGGCGGCGTCAGGAACCCGCAGCACGACCCGCGGCGGGGCCGGGCGGCTTAGTGCCAACGCCCGCAACGCCCGGGCCGCGGCGGCGGGGTCGGGCGCGGTGCGGGTCCAGCCCCGCGGCCGGCCCCCGGCGTGCTCGACCAGTTCGTACCCGTCCGCCGTTTGCCAAACCGTCACCGCCGGCGGGCTCCGCTTCGACTGCGACTCCCCCGGCCCCGCCAGCAGGGCGAACGGCGTGACGGAACCCACCGGCGTGCCAGCTTCCTCTAAAGCCGCGACCGCCGGCCCCAGCCCTTCGGCCGGGGCGGCCACGCCCCAAGCCGCCCCCGGCGTCTCCGGCAGGGGGAGAAAATCGGCCGCCAGCCCCTCCGCGGCGACCGGCAACCGGCCCTCCAGGTCGAACAGCAGCGCCTGCCGGTTCGCTCTTCGCCCCGGCCCCGCCGCCGGCCCGCACAGGCAGGTCGACCACGACGGCGCCAACAGCGCGGGGGCGGGGGGCTTGGGCATCAGAACAGGAATGTACCGATCTCGCGTGCCATGCTCTTACGGCGGAGGGCAGCGAAGCGGAACGGAGCCGGGTGAGCATGCGGGCGACGCCCCATCACGCCGCCGCCTCCCCAAAGTCCGGCAGCGAGGCCACGTTGAGCGTCAGCGGTCCCGTCCCCGTCCCGGCGAAGTCGGCGGCGCTGCTCCACCCCCAGTCCTCCGGCCGCTCGCACAGTCCCCGGCGGACCGGGTTGGCGTGAATGTACTGAATCTCCGCCAACACGGTCCCGGCGTGGGTGAGGTTGCGATCGTACCCGCCGCCGCGTTGCCAGAAGCGGTAGGCCCGCTTGCCGCTGGGCTGTTCGTCCAGCATCTGCGGGAGGAACTCAGGGACGTTCGCCTTCACCCACGGCACGGCCCGGCGGGCGACGCTGGTTTTGACGCTCCGGCAGAACGCGGCGGTGTCGTACTCCGGCCGGGTCGGGCAGACGAGCAGATGCAGATGTTCCGGCATCAGCACGTACGCCCACACGTCGAACGGATGCTTTGCCCTGGCTCGGTCGATCGCTTCGACGACCCACGTGCGGGAGCGGTCGCGGTCGAGAAACTTGCGGCGGCGCCAGCAACTGCAAGTGAGGGCGTGGCCGGGCTCGTCGATCCGCTTCAGGCGTTTGCGGTGCGGCATCGGGGACTCCTCGGGAGAGAAGGTCCTCAGCCTACAGTCCCTGAAAACAACGTGTGCCATGCTCTCACGCCGAAGTGCAGCGAAGCGGAACGCAGGCGGGTGAGCATGCAGGGCGACTCGGACCCGCTCACCAAGGTCGGACGCCGCACTCCATGCTCACCCCGCGACGGGCCGGGCCGATCGGCAGGGCCACGTCGCCCACGCCGCGGTGAGAGCATGGCACACGAATTAAGGGATCAGTCGACGGGAGAAACATGCCACCCGCCGGGTGGCATGCTTCTGGTTCGGGGCGCCATGCTCTCACGGCGGACCGGAGCGGAGCGGAGGGCCGACGGGTGAGCATGCGGGGCGACCCACGCCCGTGCAAGAGCGGGCCGACGTCACACTCCATGCTCACCCCGCGGCGGGCGGCGGTGAAGAGCGGTCGGGCGTCGCCCGGCGCCGCGGTGAGAGCATGCCACCCGGATCAGGGGGCAGTCGGAGGGGGGGACATGCCACCCGCCGGTCGAGAAACTTGCGGCGGCGCCAGCAACTCCAAGTCAGGGCGTGGGCATGTCCCGGCTCGTCAATTCGCTTCAGGCGTTTGCGGTGCGGCATGAGGAACTCACAGAACGAACGCCCCCAGCCTACAGAGTCCCGAGCAACGCGTGCCATGCTCTCACGCCGGAGCGAAGCGCCAGCGGAGCGGAGGCGGGTGAGCATGGAGAGCTGCTCGGCCCCGCTGTCCGAGGTCGGACGTCGCCCTCCATGCTCACCCCGCGGCGGGCCGGGCCGATGGGAAGATCGACGTCACCCGCGCAGCGGTGAAAGCATGGCACCCAGATTTACGAGTCGGACGGGCGGAGAAACATGCCACCCGCCGTTCCCGCCGGCCTGCGACGTCTGCGAAACCTCCGTCACCCGGCCGGCGTCGTCGTACAGCCAGCTCGTCAGGAAGTCGCCGGCGCCGTTCACGCTGGCCGACCGCGACGTCGGCCGCCCGGCGGCGTCCAGCGCCTGCGTCAGGGCCACGGACGGCGAGCCGGTTGCGGTGGCGGCGACGGCGACGATGCGGCCGTCGTCGTCGCGGGTGTACGTCAGCGAACTGTCGCCGTCGGCGATCGTCTCCAGCCGGGAGGCGTCGTCGTAGGTGCGGGCGATCGTGTCCAGCACGGTCGTGCCGTCGGCGTCGATCCAGTTCTCGGCGATCGGCCGGCGGGCCGCGTCGTAGTCGTAGCTGGTCAGCCGGCCGTCGCGGTCGGTGGAACTCGCCACGGCGCCCAGCAGGTCGTAGGTGACGGAGCGGGTGGCGTTCTCCTCGTTCGTCTCCGTCAGCGAGATCGGGATGAACAGGACGGCGGCGGCGAGCCGGGGGAGCATGACGCACAGCGTGCGGGGGGAACGGCGGGGTCGCAAGGCCGCTCGGGGAGAGGGCGCGGGAGCCGTCCGTTCTGCAGCGTCTGGTCGGCTGACGCCTCCCTACTGACCTCGCTACCCGTTTGCCGAGTCTGTGACCAGTCTACGAAAGTTCTTTTAGCGCGTCCGTGCACCTGTCTCTACGTAGCATCACCCACTCATGCGGCTGCTCGCTACACCGTTCTATTACAGCGTGAAAATGCACCGAAGCCTTTTCAGGATGGCCTAGGGCTTGATAGGCGAAGGCGAGATTGTAGTGACGCCATCCCTCATCGACCCCAAAGAAGAGCCTTGCGTCCAAGGGGGCTATTATCTCGCCGGCCGTTCTTTCTGCCTTCTCATACAAGGCAGTCATTCGTTCGAGGTCTCCGACTTCTTGTAGAAAATCGACCCCTTTTCCAAGGAGGATGACTTGGAGCACTTCGTAACTTGGTCCTGCTTCGGTCGCATCACCTCCCCCGAGCCATAGTTCCGCCCCCCCACCTAGCCAGCCTGCGTTGACGCGGAAGTCATACACAGCGGTCTCGGCAGCACCATCGGTCGTAAATTTCCAGCACAGATTTATCGCGTGCTTCCCCTTCAGCCATCCTCGTCCTGGCTGGACCTCCAGGAATTGCTCGAGGTGCGGCATGTTTCTCTTGATGCAGAAACGGCCAGCGGGCGCAAAGCCATAGTTGGAAAAATCGGCAAACAGCTTGCGGATTGTCGCTTTCATTTCGGTCGCATCTGACGTTTACCACGGGAAGAGCACCACGTCTTGGGCCTGGATTAATCCACCAGTACACTGTTGAACGTTCGATGGCACACGCTGGAGCACGGAGGGGTCTATACATTGACCTCGCGTATCCAACACTACCCCCTGGATTGATCCTCCGGGTAGGTTGCTCGCCCTCAATCTGGCCTGCGCGGCGAGGTTACGGTACAAATCATATCTGTTGCGAGAACTCGTCAAATCATAGTTCTTGACATCTAGGTACATGTTCTTCGTCGGATGGGCGAAGTCCGGCCGTACTGACCCTTTCGCCCCGTATTGAGCTGGGCGTCCCTGTATATACGAAGGTTGGGATTGCCAGCCAGGCAACCTGGCTGCAACATCTTTTTCTGACTGCTGCCAAGTAGGTCTATTTTGACCGGGCAAGCCGAGGGGACGTCTGGGTGGACCCGCCGCGGGTACAGAACCAGTCAACTGGTTGGCACTAGCTGATGTGCGTCTCGAGTTGGGGCATGGACAACGGCCGGCAGCGAGAACTTGGCGGATCGCGAAAGGCCCTGACGCGACTATCAAGCTGGCTTCAGCGTCTCTGGTGAAGACCCAAGTTGCCGCGCCGCCTCCCATTCCCGCATACCCGGCGGCGTAGAACGCGCCGGGCGAGGCTGCGACGGCTGCTGCGCCCTGATGCGCCGAGACGACTCCAGCTGCGACGGGACTACCAGCTAGATTGAATAGTCCAGTGCCTGCAGGAAGAGAGGGTGCTGCTAGAATAAGTCCGCCGGCGGCATACGCCGAACCAACTCCAAGACGGGCAGCGTTATTGGCAGTGCCATAGAGCCCGCCGTTCTCTTCGACAACCTCGTCGACGTATCCACTGAGGCTATCGATCTGTTGAAGAGTCGCGGCGTTGCCGACCATTGCGGCACCATGCCCGGCGCCTTCCAATCCGGCGTATGCCACGTCGCCTCCATGGAACCCGCACACGCCGCCGACGCCGTGCGAAATCCAGTCGCCATCCCACCACCACATCCCGCTAGGATCTTGACGGAACTTCGTCCCATTCCCGACATACCTACTGAGGTTGACGTCCCCCGCCCCGAAGCCCAGCGGGTCTTCGCTGATAAACCGCCCCGCGACCGGGTCGTACCAGCGGGCCCGGTAGTAATACAGTTCCGCGTCCGCGTCCCACTCCCGCCCGGTGTAGGCGTAGGCCGGCGGGCCGCGGGTGGGGTCGCTCTGGCTCAAGATCCCGCCGTAGCTGTCGAAGGCGAGGTGATCCACCACGCTCGTGCCACCGCCTGCCAGTTCCGCCCAGTCCCGCACGCTGCCCTGGTGGTCGCCCAGGGCCCACGTCACCTCGCCCGAACCGTCCTCCACCGCCAGCAGTTGATCGGCCCCGGGGCCGACCAGCGTTCGCCGCACGAGGGTCCCGGCGAGGTCGTAGGTCAGGACCACGTCGTTCACGTGCCCGAACCCGCCGGTGCCGTCCCAGATGTAGCGTTCGCCGCGGTCCACCGCCCCGTCGCCGTCGGCGTCCACCGCCTTGCCGGTGCGGCGGCCGTACGGGTCGTAGGTGTAGGCGACGGACTTCTGCAACGCCCCGCCGGCGTCGCGGAACGCCACCGCCGTCAGGCGCCCGCCGTGGTCCCAGGAGAGTTCTTGAACGTCCCCGCCGGCGGTCGTGGTCCGCTTGGTGCGGTTCCCTTCGAGGTCGTGCTCGTAGGTGTGGGTGCCGTCGGCGGTCAGCCGGTTGGCATCGGCCGTGGCGTAGCCGGGCAGCGTGCGGTTGCCGGCGAGGTCGTAGCTGTAGGCTTCGTCGGCCAGCGTCGTGTTGTCCGTTGACAGCAGCTGGTCGGTGGCATCGTAGCCGAAGTCGGCGGTGCCGTCGGCGGAGACCGTTCGCGTCAGCCGGCCGTCGGCGTCGTAGGTCCAGTCGTAGCTCGCCAGGGCGGCACCGCCGGGGGCGGTGTGGTCCAGGTTTGTCAGCCGGTCGGCGGCGTCGAAGACCGCGACGGTGTCCGCCACGGGGGCGGAGGCGTCGAGACTTTCGAAGCGCGAGAGCGTCGTCAGCCGGCCGTCGAGATCGTAGGAGAGCGTCGTCCGCTTGGCGGCCACGGCGTGTCCGCCGGCCTGCGACGTCTGCGAGACCTCCGTCACCCGGCCGGCGTCGTCGTACAGCCAGCTCGTCAGGAAGTCGCCGGCGCCGTTCACGCTGGCCGACCGCGACGTCGGCCGCCCGGCGGCGTCCAGCGCCTGCGTCAGGGCCACGGACGGCGAGCCGGTTGCGGTGGCGGCGACGGCGACGATGCGGCCGTCGTCGTCGCGGGTGTACGTCAGCGAACTGTCGCCGTCGGCGATCGTCTCCAGCCGGGAGGCGTCGTCGTAGGTGCGCACGATCGCGTCCAGCACCGTCGTGCCGTCCGCGTCGATCCAATTCTCCGCGATCGGCCGGCGGGCCGTGTCGTAGTCGTAGGTGGTCAGCCGGCCGTCGCGGTCGGTGGAACTCGCCACGGCGCCCAGCAGGTCGTAGGTCACGCTGCGGGTCGCGTTCTCCTCGTTCGTCTCCGTCAGCACACGGCCGAGGGCGTCGAGGGTGTTCGCGGTGACGTTTCCCACCGGATCCGTCAGCGACAGGACCCGGCCCGCCGCGTCGTAGGCGAAGGTCGTGACGCCGCCCTCGGCGTCGGTGAGGGTGAGCAGATCGCCCGCCGCGTCGTAGGTGAAACTGGTCACGTGGCCGAGGCGGTCAATAGTCGAGGTCCGCCGGCCGCGGACGTCGAAGGCGGCGGTGGCGGTCTCGCCCTCCGCGTCGGTGTGGGAGACGACGTTGGAGCCGAGGTCGTAGACGGTGGTGGTCACGGCGCCGGCGGTGTCGGTGACGGTCACGTCCCGGCCGCGGGCGTCGGGGACGTAGTCGGCGCCGACGCCTTCGGGGTCGCGGACGCTCAGCAGGTTCCCGCCGGCGTCGTAGACGAGCGTCGAGACGTTGCCGAGCGGGTCGATCGTCGCCAGCGTGCGGCTGGCCGCGTCGGTGCGGACCCGCGTCACCTCGCCCAGCAGGTTCGTGACGGTCGTCTCGATCACGTCGCCGTAGCCGGCGATCGTCGCGACCGTGCCGTAGCTGTACGTGCTCTGGGTGAGGGGGGAATCGTCGTCGGCCAGCTGCACGGTCCGCAGCGTGCGGCCGGCGCCGTCGACGAGCTTCAGCGTCCGATCCCCGGCGGCGCTGGTGGACAACACGGCGGCCCCCGTCGCCCCGGCGCCGAGGTTCAGCCCGGCGACGTGCTGACTGAACGTCTGATCCAGCCCGACGCCGTCGGTGAGGTCGTCGTCGTATTCCATGGTGGAGGTGACGCCGTCGGCGGGGTTCGTCGCGATCGGCGGGTCGTTCGCGTCCACGCTGCCGCGGGGGACCAGCCAGCGGGTCATGGCGACCGGGCGGCCGCGAGCGTCGCGGCGGGTGGTCGTTTCGCTGAGGGTGTCGGCGGCGGCCGGGTCTTGGAGCAGGGACTGCTGCGACACGTCGTCCACCCCGGCGGCGTAGACCAGCAGCCCGCGGGCGTCGCGGCCGGTGATCGAACCGTCGTCCAGCGGACTGGCCGAGGACATCCAGCGATCGCAGCAGCCGTCGTAGGTCGTCGTCCAGACGTTGCCCCGTGCGTCGGTCTTCGTCTCCAAATCCCCGTCCAGTGTGTACGTGTAGCTGACGGTGGCGGCTTCCGCCGTGCCGGGGGCCTCGGTTTGCGTCGCCAGCAGGTCGCGGCCGGTGTAGGTCATCGTGGTGCGGGCGGCCTGGTGCCCGGCGGCGTCGGCGGCGTCGAAGTAGCGGGGGCTGCGGACCTCCACCACGTTGCCGACCAGGTCGTAGTCGGTCTCCGTACGGCTCTCCACCGGCGTGCCGGCCGCGTCGATCTCCACCGTCCGCCGGCCGACGCTGTCGTGGGCGTAGGTGGCGGCGATCCCCCGCGGGTCGACCGTGCTGGTCACCTGCCCGGCGGCGTCGTAGACCACGTCGCTGACGAGGCTCGTGCTGTTCGGCGTGCCGTCGGGGTCGCGGGTGTGGGTCAGCACCGCGGCCTCGTCGGCCAGCGTGAAGGCGGGCACGGCGCCGGCCACCGTGCGGATCTTCCGGCCGCAGCAGGCGTCGTAGGCGTGGTAGGTGCTGCGGCCGTAGGGGTCGATCGTCTTGAACAACTGCCCGTCGCGGTACTCCCGGGCGGTCGTCAGCGTCGAGGTTGCGTTCGGCTTGACGGTTGAGGAGACGATGCGACCTTGCCCGTCGTATTCGTAAAGCGTCTCGTTGCCGCCGTGGACGGTGCGGATGATGTCGTTCGTACCGTCGAGATACTCGTGGGAAGTCACAAGTGCCGTGCCGGCGGGCGTGGGAGCGTCGTTCCCGCTTCCGTCGCGGACGGCGGCCGCCTCGGTGCGGGTCGTCAGACGTCCGGAGGCGTCGTAGCTCAACTCCGTCACCACCCCAGCCCGGTCGATCTGTTTGACGACCAGTCCGGCGTCCGGGCCGATCGTCGCGTACTCGACCTCCTTGGTCGTGCCGTCGGCGTAGGTCGTTTTCACCCGCCGACCGACGGCGTCGTAGTCATAGCTGACGCCCGAACCGTCGGAGTTGAAGACCGTGTCTAGCCGGCCGTCCGCGTGGTAGACGTAAGTCGTCTCCGCCCGCGGCCCGCCGGAAGCATCGGGGGGGCTGGCGATCTTGGTCAGTCGACCGTTTGTATATTCGTAGTTCGTGACCCGGCCTAGGGCATCGACCGCGGTGAGCACGTTCCCATTCCCGTCGTACGTCCAAGTTTCGACGGCGTACTCCGTCGTCTGTGTGAGGGTAGCGCTGCAGAAGTCGAAGGATCCGCCGTACGGATCGCCGCCGTACGGATCGCCGCCGTACGGATCGCCGCCGTACGGATCGCCGCCGTACGGATCGCCGCCGGTCGGTTCCGGCGCCGTCAGCCCCGTCTCCCGAGTGACGCGGTTACCGGCGGCGTCATAGACGTTCCGGACGACCCGGCCAATCCGATCCCGGTACCTTAGGATTCTATGATCGTCGTCGTAGCAATACGCTTCGAACGAATCGTCGTCGAAGACGATACGTGTCGCCCATCCGGCCGGGTCGTAGAGGTACGTTTTAGTCCGCCCGGCAGGGTCAGTCCAGGTCGCAGCCGGCGCCCACCCGAACAGATTCCCCCCTGGGTGGGATTCAATGTACGCTTGCTGGAGCACTCCCGTCGAACTCCCGGTCGGACGGTGCCCCTGGGGAGTCTTCAACGAGATGACGCCGGAGTCTGAATGAATATGCGTGTCGGCCGGGAACTCCGTGACGGAGAAGGTGCCACCCAGGCCCGGCGAGAGGAACGTGCGAGCCCGGCCCGAGCCTTCATATGTGGTGATCAGCAATGAAGTGCGGCTAGAATATATTGGAGTATCCCAAGCCATAAAACTCACTTCGCCGGCCCCGCTGACGATGGCCCGCACAAGTTGGGACGAGCCGGTGAAAACCTCGAAACGTTCGTACTCATAGTCCGTCAACCCGCAACGCCCGAGGTACACGTCCTTCCGGCGGTGGGTTCCGCCGGCCGCAGGATCGTCGATCGATAGGACGTCGGTGTTGCTGTTCGTCGCCGGAGCCACACTAAACGTCGAGACCGCGCCGTCAGCCCCGGTCACCGAAGCGAGTCTTCCAGATCCGTACCCGTACGAAACTGCCCCCCCACCCGGCAGCGTGGCGGACTCAACTACCCACCGCCCGCCGACCTGTGCGGTTGCGTAGGTCAGCGAGATCGTTCCGCCAAAGTCGTCGGTAATCGTCTCCATCTGCCACTGACGATCAGGAGCCTCTTCGATCTCCACCGTCGTCCAATCATGATAGTCGATCGTTACGCCGCGGCCGGCGTCGTCCTCAATGCGGACAGGTCGGCCGGCGTAGTCAGGAAAGTCTTCAAAGCTAGTCGATTCAGAGGGGTTCTGCGAGCTACCGGTCGCAAGTCGCCGACGTCGATAATCTCGAATCGAACCGTCAACCCCCCAGGTGCCTTCCAGATGGCCTCGACGGCGGACGACGGAGCGGCTAGCTGCCCGGCCGCGTCATGTAAACGCAGCCAAACTGGCCGGCCGGCCGTTGTCTGGGTCGCTGCTGTGTCCCCACTGGAACGCCAATTCGCATTGCTCGGGGCGTACTCGCCGACGGTGCCGTCAGTACTTTTGGCGAGCTTCTGGGGGTAAAGCAGGTTGGGATCGAAAGCCTCGCAGCTGCCGCCTTGATACAGCGAGAACATCAGCCGAAAATCGTACTGACTAAACGTACCGGGGCCGAATGCGCTGCCGGGGACCGTCATATCGCGGGTCCGCAGGATTCGCCGGAGTCCTGCCGTTCGCCACGTCCCGTCGGCCGACCGCAGATCGTCGGCATAGTGGATGTAGTTGAAAGAGAACATGTCGATGGTCGAATAATCCTCCTCAAGCAGCGCGTCCGGAGTTTCAACGCCGACTCGCGAGGGCTCCAGAGCCGCAAAGCCCGAGTTGCCGACGTTCGGGTTAATAAAACCGCCCCCGCAGGCTCCAGCCGAACATCCTTGCTCACTGATTCTTGGACACGAGGAACTCGCGATCGACGGATTTATTCCAGATACCCGCATCTGCGAAGGCAGGTGGTTCATGCAGGTCGTCCAGAAATGAACGGAGTCGACATTCGGCAGCCCTTCCCCAATGTCCAACGTTGTCCCGTGATCAGTCGATTGCAGGCGTGCTTCTGCGTCCTTCTGCGTAATAACGAATGTAAGAAGACTCAAGCTGACAAGGGCCGAAACCCGCAGCCCCCGACGACGCGACGAGTGGTCGGAGACGGGGAGAGGTGGCAAAACGATTAACATTGAAGATCTCCGATTTAGCGTTGGCCCAACCTAGAAGTCGATCTTGTCCGCGTCAACTGTTCGCCGCGGGAGTCCCAGATCGGCTCCCGTCGGCTTTGTCGAGCAAGCTCCACTTTATGGCTCGCTGTCGGCGAACGGTTGCCGCACGATGGGCGTTTCCAGAACGATAACACGGCCGCCGGCGGCCAGCTCCACGCTACCGGCGGAGACGGAACGGACCTCGTAGAACGGGAGGCCGATCAGTTTGTCTCCTGGACGCAGAACTTCTGTAGTGCCCCGCGGGCCGACCTGAAGCACCGCCCGAACCATCCCGTCTCCGGTCATCGTTCCGATCAGCTTCACATTCGGCGGCGCAGACGGCGGGGAAGGAGGAGTCGGAGCGACCGGCCGCGACGATGGCTGGGCCGGCGGGCTCAACCTAGCCCTCACTGGCCTGCCCTAAGGGGCGATGATCGACGGTCGGGCGTCGAGCCGCGTCATCAGGTGGACCCGCGGTTGGGGACGTTCCCCATCGAGAACCGGCGGCACGTCGGCGGGGAGCGACCATCCGGCCGCCGCCGACGTAATTGCGACCGACAACACGGCCGCCGCGCCCAACGTCCGGCGAAGCCGGCGCAATCGTCCGCCGCTCCGGGGAGTCAACTTCCCGCCCCCGGTTCCGGCGGTTCCTCCTCGGCTGCGTCCAACCCGCTGGCGCGGGCCGGATTGACTGTCACCGTAAAGCCCAATTGACCGCTAGCGACCGGGGACGCGGCCAAGATGTGGACATCGAACAGCGTCCCGGGCGTTCCTGTGAACCGCGCGACGGCGAGTCCGTCTTCGTCGGCCCGGAGCGTGACGCTCGTCAGTCGATTCTGGAACGCCCCCATGTCGAAGCTAGTAAACGTCACCGGTGCTCCCGGTAAGGCCCGCGCCCGCAGCGAAATCGTTTCGCCCTGGTCGATCTCCACGAACCGCGGCGTGAGTCGATGGAGTCGAGGGATGTCGGAACCCGGCTGGGCACTCTGCCAAACTCGCCCGGGCTCGACAACGTCCAGGTAAGTCTTCGGGTCGGCTTCGTAGTCGTCTTCGTCAAACGGTGCGGGTTGGATCAACGTCGAGAGCCGCTCAGGGTATTTGCCCGTCCTGAGTGCCTCGGCGACGCTCGCGACGTTCGGATTAGCGTCCTCGGGAATCGGCTGTGCGACGCCGTAGTTCGGAGCCTCCGGGGCTCGACTTTCGGGAGGCTTGCGACCTCCCCGCCGTACGTCGGACGCGGGACGTCGAACGCCGCCGACGAGAATCTCCTCTCGGGGGTCGGCACGACCCGGACCCGCAACGGGGGCGTTGACCCGCAGCGGCGGATCGTCGGCGCGAAACGCGAGGACTGCCCCAAAGACTACGACTGCCGTGATTGCGGCAAGGGTAGCGAGCAGCGGGGGGCGGCGGTACCAAGGAAGCGTCATGGAGGCAAGATGGCGGGGCGGCGGGATGCCGGGGAGAACGGCTGTCCCGGCCCGCCGAGGATGGATCCGCCCCACGGCGGCAGACCCAACGATTCACGGAGGCAGTCAGCGGACTCAGCGGTCAGGTGGTACACCGAAATTGACGGAGCCGGTCGGGCGATCGGCTCGACGAGGGCAAAATAGGCGAAGGATCTGCCGGGGGTCATCACGAACCGGCCGGTCCCGTCCGGAACTGGAACCGGACGGCCGCGGACCAGACTTTCGCTGACGGCGTACCAGCCCGGTTCGGGTCCAAGAAACGGGCGGGAGGCGGCGGGCCGATCCGCGTGATCGGGCGGGAGGCGAGGCGGCTGTGTGTATGTCCAACCGAGATGCGCAGGCTCGACGCCACCGAAATAGGCCAGCCGCAGTCCCGCCGCCTCCGGGTGCTCGGCCGCCCAGTCTTCCAGGAACGGCAGATCCTGCCCCCAGTCTAGTGTCCTGAGTTGGAAGTTTCGTTGCAGACGGCTTCGACCCGCCGAAGGATCAGATCGGCGTCGGCGGTCCAGACGAACGGTTTGGCGTCGGCGTTATGACCCTCGACGTAGTCCCGGATCGCCCGCTCCAATTGCGGCACGCTGCGGAACACGCCCCGCCGCAGCCGTTTATTCGTCAGTTCCGCGAAGAACCGCTCGACCTGATTCATCCAGCTCGCCCCCGTCGGGGTGAAATGCAGGCGGTACTCGGGGCGTCGGGCGAACCACCGTTTCACGGCGGCGGTTTTATGCGCGGCGTAGTTGTCGAGCACCAAGTGGATCTCCGTCCCGGGGTCGCGTTCGGTCGCGGCGTCGAGCTGCCGGAGGAACGAGAGAAAGTCCTGAGCCCGGTGCCGCCGCCGACAGCGGCCGAACACCTCCCCGGTCTTCACGTTCAACGCCGCGAACAGGCTGGTCGTCCCGTGCCGGAAATAATCGTGCGTCCGCCGCTCCGGCCGGCCGGGCGTCATCGGCAGCACGGGCTGGGAGCGGTCGAGCGCCTGACACTGGCTCTTCTCGTCCACGCAGAACACCACGGCGTTCGCCGGCGGGCTCATGTATAAGCCCACCACGTCCCGCACCTTCTCCACGAAGTACGGGTCGGTCGAGAGCTTGAAGGTCTCGCTGCGGTGCGGCTGCAGCCCGAAGGCCCGCCAGATCCGGGAGACGGCGCTCTGGCTGAGACCCAGCCGCTTCGCCAAGCTCCGCGTGCTCCAGTGGGTCGCGTTCGGCGGGGTTTCCTCCAGCGTCGTCCTGACGACCTCCTCGACGCGGTCGTCGCCGATCCTCCGCGGGGCTCCGCTTCTGGGCTCGTCGGTCAGTCCGTCCAGCCCGTGTTCGAGGAAACGCTCCCGCCACCGCGTGGCGGTCGGCCGCGAGACGCCGAGGCGGCGGGCCGCAGCCACGATCGACGGTTCGTCGGCGCAAGCCAACACGATCGCCGCCCGCAGGGCCAAGCCCCGGGGCGTTTTGCGGCGGCGGGCCAGCCGGGTGAGTTCGGCCCGCTGCGCGTCGGTCACGACCAGTTCGGTTTTCGGCTTGGACCCGGGCATCTGGGGCTCCGAATTGCGTAAAACCGCAGCCTACCCGCCCTCGTAAGATGCGCAACGAAACTTCCAACTCAGGACACTAGATTGCTGTCGAGCAGGACGGCACCCTTCCCGCCAACGAGCTCCGCCAAGGGGTTGAAGAACCCGAGGTGGTGCGGGCCTGCCCATAGCGACGCTGCCGCCAACCAGAACACCCCGGCTCCGGCGGCGGCCCGCGCCGCCGGAGCGATCGCATTCGCCGCCCCCGCAACCCAGATGAAGAGGTAGGGGTACGCTGGTAGGGCGTACCGCAGATGTAGATTCAGCCCCTGCTGCGACGACACGAGGGTGAGCACGGCCGCGGCGGCAATAACTGGCGTCGCCCCCTCCCGCCACCCAGGCCCGTTCGCGGCCACTGCGCCGGGCGGCGACCGCAGGCCGCGACCTGCCCGGGCGGCGACCGCGGCGGCGGCGATGAGTGCCGCGCCGAACGGCATTTTGAACGCCATTGCCGCCATGTAGAAGTACCACCACCCCTCGCTGCGGAACTCGCCCAGCAGGTATCCAGCGAAGAACGGCGACTCGGCTCCTTTCTCAAAGTCCGAACGCTGGACGTCGATCCCGGCCAGCAGCGTTCTGGGCAGCGGGATGGGAATCCGGCCCGCCCACGTCCCCCGGAAACGGTTGTCGGTCTCCAGCGGTCGTCGGTCAGGGTCGTCCCCCGCAAAGGTGCGACTGACGAAGTTCGGCTCGCCCAACCGCGGCAGCGGGTGTCGGAAGCCGTAGAATGCATGCAACACGATTAGCGACAGACAGCCGGCCATGGCGAGTTGGGCCACCTCCCGGCCGAAGACTTTCCGGCCGGCCGGACCCGACCAGAATCCCCGACCGGCCCGCCAGAGGAACCACAGCGTAAGCGTTAAGGGGGGGATGACCACCAACCAGGTCGCCTTGGAAGCCAGGGACAGACCGGCCGCCAGTCCAATTCCCGCCGCGGCAGCCCACCCCGGCTTCGTCAGCCAGCCGCGCAGCAGATAAAGGTACCAAGCCCCGAGGGCGGCGGCAGGGACATCGGGCGTGATCAGCGAACCGTGTCCAAGGATCACCGGCGAGAAACACCACAGGGCGGCCGCGGTCAGCCCCCCTCCCGTCCCGTAAAGATCCTTTCCCCAGAGTCCACACACCAACAGCCCGGCCAACGAAAACGGCACACAGACGTACCTTGCCATCCGCAACCAGTCGAGGAAGACTCTACCGTTCTCCCGCACAAGCCGGCGGCCAAGACCGACCTCCCGCCGACGCCGGGGCTCTGGGGCGAACCCATCGGGCGTCAGAGCCTCGGGATCCAAGGCGGGCCGGGCGGCGAGCCAGACCGGCAGTGCCGCAACGGTCCGCACCAGCGGAGGGTTGACGGCGTACAGGTCCGCCCGCCCGGTTTCCCATTGGGCGAGGCCGGCCGCCAAGTGCCCGGGCTCGTCCCAAGTAGGGCCGTTAAGCGTCGAGTCGCGAAGCAGCTGGACCGCGTGAATCGCCATCAGTGCTGCAAGGCCCCACTGCCAAAGACGCCTTTCTGACCAGAACGTCGATGCGGCGTTTAGAGAATTGGACAAGAAGTTGCTAAAGTTTACGAGTTGTGGAAGAGGAGTGAGCCTAAAAGTATTGGACCTCCGGACGGACCGGCCGTCAAACTCCGCAGGGCCGTGAACAGTGCCCTGCTCCTTTACCGAGGGGGGCTCACCGGCGTTAAGGAAGTTGCCGTCGCTACTTCTAAGGGAGTCCCGGTGCTCGAGAGCAGCCGGTTCTGGAAGGCCCCCAAATTGAAGGAGGTGAACGTGTCCGGCGCCCCCGGCACGGCCTTCACCCGCAGCCCCGTCGTCTCCCCCTGAACGATCGAGGCGGTCGGCGGGCTCAGCCGGACCAGCCGCGGCACGTCCGGGCCGGGCTGCCGGCTCTGCCAACCGCGACCTGGCTCGATCACGTTCAGGTAGGCCTGCGGGTCGGCCCGGTAGGCCGCTTCGTCGAAGGGGGCCGGGGAAATTATCGCTGACAGCCGCTCCGGGTTCTGGCCGGTTCGCAGGGCCTCGGCCACGCTGCGGGTGTTTGCGTTTGTGTCCGCGGGCACCGGTTCGATCCGCCCGTACTCTGGCATCCGCATTCGGTCGGCATCGGCCGCGGGGTTTCGGACGGCCCGCCGCACGTCGCTGGCGGGACGGCGGACGCCGCCGACGGTGATCTCCGCCCGCGGGTTTGCGAGCGGGTCGCCGCCATCGGCGTCGACTACCGGCCGGTCCACCTCCGCCGGCGCCTCGCCGCCCCCGAAGCCGCCCGCAAACCAGATGCCCCCCGCTATCAACAGGCTGACGGCCGCCAAACCAGCCAACAGGAGGGGGAGACGGCGGGGCGCGGCGGGCACGGGCGGGAACCTGGACGAATCGGGATCGAGGTTGGCAGGCGGCGGTGGGGGCCGGGGCGATTAAACCCGCTCCCCCCGCTCTGCGGAAACCCCTCCGGCGTCGGGCAGGTGTCGCCGGCTGACATGTCGGTCAGGGTGGCGGGAGACTGTCGCCCCCGTTTCCGCTCCATTCTCAGGTGGCGTGCCGCCCTCTTCCAGCGCCGCGACCGCCGGCCCCAGCCCTTCGGCCGGGGCGGCCACGCCCCAAGCCGCCCCCGGCGTCTCCGGCAGGGGGAGAAAATCGGCCGCCAGCCCCTCCGCGGCGACCGGCAACCGGCCCTCCAGGTCGAACAGCAGCGCCTGCCGGTTCGCTCTTCGCCCCGGCCCCGCCGCCGGCCCGCACAGGCAGGTCGACCACGACGGCGCCAACAGCGCGGGGGCGGGGGGCTTGGGCATCAGAACAGGAATGTACCGATCTCGCGTGCCATGCTCTTACGGCGGAGGGCAGCGAAGCGGAACGGAGCCGGGTGAGCATGCGGGCGACGCCCCATCACGCCGCCGCCTCCCCAAAGTCCGGCAGCGAGGCCACGTTGAGCGTCAGCGGTCCCGTCCCCGTCCCGGCGAAGTCGGCGGCGCTGCTCCACCCCCAGTCCTCCGGCCGCTCGCACAGTCCCCGGCGGACCGGGTTGGCGTGAATGTACTGAATCTCCGCCAACACGGTCCCGGCGTGGGTGAGGTTGCGATCGTACCCGCCGCCGCGTTGCCAGAAGCGGTAGGCCCGCTTGCCGCTGGGCTGTTCGTCCAGCATCTGCGGGAGGAACTCAGGGACGTTCGCCTTCACCCACGGCACGGCCCGGCGGGCGACGCTGGTTTTGACGCTCCGGCAGAACGCGGCGGTGTCGTACTCCGGCCGGGTCGGGCAGACGAGCAGATGCAGATGTTCCGGCATCAGCACGTACGCCCACACGTCGAACGGATGCTTTGCCCTGGCTCGGTCGATCGCTTCGACGACCCACGTGCGGGAGCGGTCGCGGTCGAGAAACTTGCGGCGGCGCCAGCAACTGCAAGTGAGGGCGTGGCCGGGCTCGTCGATCCGCTTCAGGCGTTTGCGGTGCGGCATCGGGGGGTCCCGGAGAGGAATGCGCCCAGCCTACCGGCCCGGTTGGAACGTGTGCCATGCTCTCACGCCAGAGCGAAGCGCCAGCGGAGCGGAGGCGGGTGAGCATGCCGTGCGGCTCGGACCCGCTGTCCGCGGTCGGGCGTCGCACTCCATGCTCACCCCGCGGCGGGCCGGGCCGACGGGATGATTCACGTCCCCCACGCCGCGGTGAGAGCATGGCACACAGTTTGAGGGATCAGTCGACGGGAGAAACATGCCACCCGCCGGGCGCCGGGGTCGCAAGGCCGCGCTCCATGCTCACCCCGCGGCGGGACGGGCCGAACGAAGAATCGACGCCGCACACGCCGCGGTGAGAGCATGGCACACGCTTTCAGGGATCAGTCGACGGGAGAAGCAGGCCACCTGCCGGGCCGACCCCGGCCACCCATGGTCACTCGTCAGCGGGCCGGTCGGTCGCCCCGGCCACCCGTCGCCCGTACCTCGATCATCGATCGGTTGAGTTCCCCCGGCCATTCCGCCCACCGCCAACTTCTAAAATACTCGCAAGAGCAAGGGGCACGATGAATCCGGAATTGGACACCACGATTGCGGCCAGCCCCCCCCAGCCGATTACGAACGGCCGGTACATCCACCCATCCCAGTCGATTTGGAAGGAGAGGAGTAAGCACACAATCCATAAGGGAATCTCAACCGGCGGCACGAGCGAGAATCCTTTGCCAGCCTCCTGCTTCGGCGGTATAGCCTTCCTCGTCGGTGTGAGTTGCGAGATTGCATGCCCGGCCAGCACCATGATGAACAGAAGTGACAAAAACATGTTCACGGCGATCTTCAAGGCGAAGAGTGCCGCCAGCATGTAATACATGACGAGTAGGAGGGTCATCGCAGTTGTCTTTGGCCTGCAAGGCCCTTCACCGGCCCATCCAGAATATAATAAATGAGGGGAGATCCGCGGTCCGGCATCGGCCATCTCAACCTTGAGGCCGGAACCTGTACGGGCGGGTGGCATGCTTCTGGTTCGGGGTGCCATGCTCTCACGGCGGACCGGAGCGGAGCGGAGGGCCGCCGGGTGAGCATGCGGGGCGACGCCCGCCCGGGCAAGAGCGGGCCGACGTCACACTCCATGCTCACCCCGCGGCGGGCGGCGGTGAAGAGCGGTCGGGCGTCGCCCGGCGCCGCGGTGAGAGCATGCCACCCGGATCAGGGGGCAGTCGGAGGGGGGAACATGCCACCCGCCGCGGGAGCTACATCAACAGGGACAGGCTGGCAAAGGCGGTATAATACCAGATCACTATAGCGATGGAGCCGCTTACCAACGCAACTGAATCGGACTTGTCATCACGCCTCCACCAGATGATAGCTAGCACAGCGCAGGCAATCAGGGCAACCAAACCGGTGGCAGCGGTAGCTGGCTGCAGAAAAGCTGAGAACGGTCCTGCCAGACAGAAAACAGCGAGCCTCGGATTGATTACGCTCAACGCGGTTGTGCAAGCAACCGCGACGAGCAGCGGTATCCATTTCATTGCTCGGGCCACTTAGTAAACAGTTGTCTGCCTGGGAGTGTAGTTGCCGTCAAGCCAGTGAGGATCCACATCAGCACTGGTGTGGGCAGCTTTACCCTCTCCGGACACCGGATCATAAATCTCATAGTCATACGTCCCTTGGTTACCTCCCGATGTGACCAAGGCACAGTTGGAGTCGTAGCAGCATTGAAAATGTGCTGCACGGTAGCAATCGAAATCCTTCCCGAACCAGCTTGAGTTATGGAATAGATATTCGCCAGCAGGGTTGTCCGCGGCCCACACTTTACCAGTGTGGTCGATCCAGTTGCCTCCCGCGGACGGCACCGGCTCCTTCGCTGGGCACCGGTTGTTCAAGTTTCTATTGCGGTGCAGGCAGGTTGGGAGCCTTCTGGAGCAGCCTCTCCGGCACCTCCTTCTAATCATATTGCCTTGAATTGTATTGGGCATGTCGCCGGCGCACCGCTCAACGCACTGATCAATCTTTGCGTCGCAGAAATCCCTTGATGGTTCCGGGACATCCCGAACTGCCCACTGCTCACCGCCAACGCAGACGTGTGTTTCAAGGCGACTCCTTCTGTACATCTTTCCGCCGCAGCAGATATACCTGCGCAGCAATGCCTTGGAGTATATCTTTCCTCCGCAGCAGACGCTCGTGTTGATTGCATACCTCTTGCCATTGCATTTGCTGAAGTGCCCTTGCAGCCCGCCTGGATCGAGGGTTGAAGGCGGATTCGCACCGGGAAAGCAGTAGAGGCCCATCTCGCCACCGACATAGTTAAGTGGATCTCGACTCATAAATCTTCCTGCCTCCGCGACGTAGTACCGCGCCCGGAAATATTGCAGCCCAGTCTTCAGCTCGTGCCACCTGCCGGTAAACCCCCAGTGCCTACCGGCGGCGAAGCCGGGCGTCCCGGTATTCTCGACGCTCAGCCGCTCTCCATAAGCGTCGTAGCCGTACTGTTCCTCCACGACCCCGGTGGCGTCGGTCAGGGCGACGACGGAGTACCGCCCGTCGCGGTGGTAGTAAAGCGTGCTCGCTCCATCGTCCATAACGAGCGGCTCATCGACGTAGCTCCCGAAGGCGTAGCTCCGTTCGGGCGTGGCGGGGGCGACCCCGGCGGCGTACTCCGCCAGGACCTGCCCGCCGGGCGTGCCCAGCGGCGGAATCGGCAGGGTCAGCTGGCTGAACACCGTGGTGTCGAACGTGCCGTCCCCATTGTCGACGGTCTTGCTGACTCTTCGCCCGATCGCGTCGTAGGCGTAGGAGTGCGTGCCTTCCTGCCCGACGGACGCCCCGGCGGCGACGGTGCAGCTTTGCAGCATGTTGTCGGCGTCCCACGCGAAGCTCCGGCCGAGGTGGTCGCTCGTCAGGTTGCCCTTGGGGTCGTAGGTCAGGCCGGTTCCGTCGATCCCGGTCAGTTCGTGCACGGCGTTGTGCGTGCGGTTCTCGACGGTCGCGTTCTCGGTGTACCGGTCCCAGTCGCCCACCGCCGACAGCGTCCAGTCCTGGTCCAACTGGCCGTCGCTGCGGTCCCAGTTCACCAGCCGGTCCTCGTTGTCGTACCCGGCCGGGCCGGTGGCGTAACCGTACCCGCTCATCACGCCGTTGATCGTCTCCGCCGTGCGGTTCTTGTTGATGTCGTAGGAGTAGCTGTACGTGCCGACGTTCGGCGTGGCCAGCGAGGCCAGCAGGTTGTCGTCCGCCACGTAGCTGGTGGTCGTGACTAGCCCGTTGCCGAAGGTGCGGGTCGTCTCCCGGCCGCCGGCGTCGTAGCCGAAGCTGGCCACCGTGGAGCCGCCGTAGTCCACCGCCGCCAGCAGCCCGCGGGCGTCGTGCAGGCGGTCCACGACCGTGCCGTCCGGGTAGGTCAGCTCGTCCAGGTGCCCGGCGTCGTCGTACCCGCGGCCGATCGTGTAGGTCTGGCCGCTGACGGTCAGGTACTCCGAGGCGATCCGCCCGCCGTCGTCGTAGGCGTAGCCGATCGTGTTGGCGTACCGCCCCTTCGTCGCGGAGAGCAGTCGGCCGGCGTCGTCATAACCAAAATCATCTTGGTCGGCGACGGGGCCGGCGGGGCTGTTGGCGGCGGTGCGGTACTCCCGCACCGTGCGGCGGCCGGCGAGGTCGTACAGGTGCGTGATCGTCTCGCCCAACTGATCCGTCCGCCGCAGCAGCCGGCCCGCGGCGTCGTAGGCCAGCTCGACGATCCCGTAGCCGGCCTGCCCGACCGTACTGGCCGGCACGTGGTCCGGATAGGTTTCGCTGACCTTCCGGCCGGCGTCGTCGTAGGCGTAGGCGGTCACGCCGCCCTCGGCGTCGGTCAGGCTCAGCAGGTTGCCGGCGAGGTCGTAGTCGAAGGCGGTGACGTTCTGCAGCCGGTCGGTCGTGGCGGTTTCGCGGCCGCGGGCGTCGAAGGCGTGGTTCGTCACGGCCCCCTTCGCGTCCGTTTCGGCGACCACGTTGCCGGCCAGGTCGTAGGTCATCCCCGTGACGGCCCCGGCGGTGTCGGTGCAGGAGACGTCCCGGCCGAGGGCGTCGTAGGTGCAGTCCCGGCCGACGCCGTTGGGGTCGCGGCTGGCCAGCACGTTGCCGGCCGCGTCGTACGTGAAGGTCGAAACGTTGCCGAGGGCGTCCACGCTCTCCAGCGTCCGCCCCGCCGCGTCGCTGCGGCTCTTGCTCGCGTCGCCGCGGAGGTTCGTCCCGGTCGTCTCCAGCACGTCGCCGTACCCGGCGACCGTGACGATCGCGTCGTAGCTCCGCGTGCTCTGGGTGAGGGCGCTGTCGTCGGACGCCAACTGCACCGTCCGCACGGTGCGGCCGGCGCCGTCGGACAGGCTCAGCGTCCGCTCCCCGGCGGCGTTGGTCGTTAGCGTGCCGGACCCGGCGGCCCCGGCCCCGAGGTTCAGCCCGGCCAAGTACTGGCTAAAGGTTGCGTCCAGCCCGACGCCGTCGGTCAGGTCGTCGTCGTAGTCCCACGTGCTGGTCAGCCCGTCGGCGGGGTTGGCGGCGATCGGCGGGTCGGCCGGGTCCACCGGGCCCCGCGGGACCAGCCAGACGGTGCGGGCCACCGGCCGGCCGCGGGCGTCGTGGCGGGTGGTGGTCTCGCTCAGCGTGTCCGCGTCCGCCGGGTCCTCGAAGTCCGCCTGCTGGCTGACGTTCGCCACCGCCGCGGTGTGGGTGGTCAGGCCGCGGGGGTCGGTGTTGGTGATCGTCCCCTCGTCCAGCGGGGTCGACGACGCCGTGTGCCGCTCGCAGCAGTCGTCCTCGTAGCTCGTCCAGACGTTTCCTCGCTCGTCCGTCTTCGTGTCGAGGTTCCCGTCGATCCGGTACGCATAGCTGACCGTGGCCGCGACGGGCGTGCCGGGGGCCTCGGTGCGGGTGGCCAGCAGGTCCCGGCCGGTGTAGGTCATCGTGGTGCGGGCGGCCTGGTGGCCGGCCGCGTCGGCGGCGTCGAAGTACCGCGGGCTGCGGACCTCCACCACGTTGCCGACCAGGTCGTAGTCGGTTTCCGTGCGGCTCTCCACCGGCGTGCCGGCCGCGGCGATCTCCACCGTCCGCCGGCCGACGCTGTCGTGGGCGTAGGTGGCGGCGATCCCCCGCGGGTCGACGGTGCTGGTCACCTGCCCGGCGGCGTCGTAGACCACGTCGCTGACGAGGCTCGTGCTGTTCGGGGTGCCGTCGGGGTCGCGGGTGTGGGTCAGCACCGCGGCCTCGTCGGCCAGCGTGAAGGCGGGCACGGCGCCGGCCACCGTGCGGATTTTCCGGCCGCAGCAGGCGTCGTAGGCGTGGTAGGTGCTGCGGCCGTAGGGGTCGGTCGTCCTGAACAACTGCCCGTCGCGGTACTCCCGGGCGGTCGTCAGCGTGGTCGTGGCGTCGGGCCGCACGGTCGAGGAGACCAGCCGGCCGCGACTGTCGTACTCGTACAGTGTCTCGGACCCGCTGCGGACAGTGCGGATCACGTCCTCGGTGCCGGGGGCGTACTCGTAGGTGGTCGTCAGCGCGACCCCGGCGGGGGTGGGCGTCTCGTTCCCGCCGGCGTCGCGGACGGCGGCAGCCTCGGTGCGGGTCGCCAACCGGCCGGCCCCGTCGTAGCTCAACTCCGTGACCACGCCGGCCCGGTCGACCTCCTTCACGACCAGCCCGGCGTCCGGGCCGGTGGTGGCGTAGTCGACCGCCTCGCTGGTGCCGTCGGAGTAGGTGGTCTTCACCCGCCGGCCCAACGCGTCGTAGTCGTAGCTGATCCCCGTGCCGTCGGGGTTGAAGACCGTGTCCAGCCGGCCGTCGGCGTGATAGACGAAGCTCGTCTCCGCCCGCGGACCGCCGGGGGCGTCGGGGGGGCTGGTGATCTTGCTGATCCGGCCGCCGAGGTACTCGTAGTTCGTCACCCGGCCCAGGGCGTCGGTCTCGGTCAGCGGGTCGCCGCTGGCGTCGTAGGTCCAGGCGGTCGTCGCGTTCTCGGCCGTGGGCGTCAGCGTCGCGGTCGCCAGATCCCCGGCGGAGGCCGTCAAGCCGATCTCGGTCGAGAGCCGGTTGTCGTCCGCGTCGTACGTGTGACGGGTCACGCGGCCGATCCGGTCCTTGTAGCGGAGCAGGTTGTTCCGGTCGTCGTAGGCGAAAGCTTCAGCGGTGCCGTCGTCGTAGCCGACGGCGGTGGCCATCTCGGCCGCGTCGTACTCGAAGGTCCGGCTGCGGCCGGACTCGTCGTAACGGGCGACGGGGCTGTCCGCCACGGCCGGGTCGTAGTCGCTCAACTCCACGGCGGTCGGCGTCAGCCGGGTCCCGCTGGAATCGGCCACCATGACGTTCTTGCCGTCGATGCCGTCTTGCCACGCCGGACGATCCGACGGCCACAGCTCCGAGCCTTCGGGGTAGACGTACACCTGACCGGGATGATCGATCCGCTTGAACCGGCCCGGCCCCTCGTAAATGTGGGTCGACAGCGAGCCCTCCTGCCCGGCGTGCACGTCCTCGTCCCAAGCGTAGAACGCGACCTCGTCGTCGCCGTTGATGACCGAGCGGACCAGCTGCGAGGGGCCGTTCATCACCCAGGCGTACGCTTTATTCGTCGACCCCATGCCGGACCGGCCGAGATAGACCGTTTTGCGGCGGTGGGTGCCGCCGGCGGCGGGGTCGAAGAAGGACATGACGTCGAAGTTGCCGTCCGGCGAGGGGGCGACGGAGAGCGTCGAGACCGCGCCGTCCGCCCCCGTGATCGTCGCCAACCGGTTATCCGCGTAGGCGTAAGAGACCATCGCGGCGCCCGTCGTCGCGGATTCGATGGCCCACCGGCCGCCGACCTTATTCGCGGCGTAGGTGAAGTCGATCTGCCCGCCTCGGTCGTCGGCAACCGAAGCCATCTGCCACTGCCGATCTGGGGCGGCGTCGAGCTCCGCCTGCGTCCAGGTGCGGTAATTGATCGAGAACCCAAGCCCGTTGTCATCCTCGACCCGCACCGGGCGGCCGGCCCAGTCGGTGGATCCGCCGGGGGCGGCGAGATTAATCTTCTCGAAGCGAACGGTCAGCCCGCCCGGGGGCCGCACTTCCATCGTCTTGATGTGATGAGTGTTGCTGGTGAGCGTGCCGTCCGCCTTACGCGTCTTCACCCAGGTCACGGCGTTCGGGTCGCTGTCGTAGCCGTCGGCGTCGAAGTCGCTGGTCGTGGTCGGGCGGAACTCTCCGGGGCGACCGTCGATCGCGACCAGCCGGCGGGGGTTCAGCAGGTTCGGGTCGACCAGGTCCATCCGCGTCCGGCCGCCGCCCGCCCATCCAAAAGTGATCCGGTAGTCGTACTGGCTGAACGTGCCGGGCCCGAAGCTGCCCGGGAAGGTCATGTCCCGCGTCCGCAGGATCCGCCGCAGGCCGACCGTCTGCCAAGTCCCGTCGGCGGGGAGCAGATCGTCGGCGGTGTGGATGTAGTTGAACGTGAACAGGTCGATCGCGGACTGCCCGCATTTCAATGCCGACGCTTCGGACGCGGCAGCGCTCTTCGCCTGCGCCATCGTGGCGGCCGATCCGGACGCGCTCCGCGGCGGCGGCGGTGGTGAGGAGGAGCAAGTACCGGTGCTGCAGCCATTGGAGCCGCAGTTCGACGGCGGGCAGGCGACGTCCCAGTTAAAGGTCTGCGAGACGGCCGCCATATTGTTGTAGCACCCCCGCCCCGACTTTTCATCCACGATGTCTTTGACGGTGATCGTCGCCAGCGCCCCGTTGACGGTGTAGGATTCGTCCCCCTGCGCCGAACGCGGCGCGACGGAAAGCACACCCAGCAGGGTCGCCGCGACTGCGACGCCGACGAGTCGCCGGCTCGATCGCGGCGAGCGAGCGGAACGGGACTTTACGCAGGGCATCTGACAATCTCGCATTCGACAGTTTCCCGGGGCGACCCCGATGCCGGGGCCTCAATCATGGGGCCGCGCCCGTGCGGCGGGCGAACGCACGTCAGACTGCCCCAGGCCGCCGGTCCCGTCAACCCCCCGCGGATCGCCCCCGGCCCGGCCTCACTCCTCGACGTCGGCGGCGGCGTTGGCGAAGGGCGCCGCGGCGGCGGGCAGGGTCAGGCGAAACGTCTGTACGCCGCGACGCAGCGTGAGCCCACGGGCCGCGATCGCCTCCAATCGCACCCCCGGCAGATTCTCCAATTCTTCGCCGGGGCGCCGGATTTCCACCCCCGCCCCCGGACCGCTCCCCGCCCGCAGTACCGCCCGCGGATCGCCGCCGTCCGCGATTAACCCCAACAGCGTCACCGCCGGCGGCGGACCGACCGGCGCCGGCGGCGAGGCGGGCGCGGCCGCGGTCGGCGGCGGGGGAGCCGGAAAGAGTTCGGCCCGCAGCGCTCGCTCCCACGGCGCCTCCGGCGGGACGACCGCGCTGGCGGCGACCGCCGCGGCAGGATCGGAGGCCACGACCCGTCGGAGCGGGGCGACCGGCGGCGGAAGGCCCGCCACGGCCCACCAGACCATCGTCCCCGCGGCGAGCGGGACGGCCAGTGCCCCCGCGGTCAGCGTGCCGCGACGTCGCCGGGCGGCGGTCATGTCCCGTCCCCGGCGGCGTCCCCGGCGGCGGCGCCGTCGCGGACGGCCGCCCCGTTTAGTCCGCTGGCCCGGGGCGGGTCGACGGTGACGGTGAACGCCAACTGCCCGCTCGTCATCGGCGAGGAGGCGAGGATATGCACATCAAACAGCGTCCCCGACGTGCCGGTAAATCGGCCGACGGCGATCCCGTCGGCGTCGGCCGCGACCGTCACGCTGGTCAAGCGATTCTGAAACGCCCCGAGGTCGAAGGAGGTGAAGGTCACCGGCGCCCCGGGCAGCGCCTTGACCCGCAACCCGGTCGTCTCCCCCTGCGCGATCGTCGTCCGTGGAGCGCTCAACCCCGTCAGCCGCGGCACGTCCGGCCCCGGCTGCAGGCTCTGCCAAACGCGGCCCGGTTCGATCACGTCCAGATAGGGCTGCGGATTCGCCTTGTAGGTCTGCTCATCGAAGGCGTTGGCGGGGATCAACGTGGAGAGCCGCTCGGGGTGCTCGCCGGTCGTCGCCGCCTCGTACACGCTGCGGGTGTTCGAGTTCGTGTCGGCGGGGATCGGCTTTTGGCGGCCGAACTCCGGCATCCAGCCCGGCCGGATCTCGTCCTCGCCCACCCGCTCCGGCCGCCGCACGTCGGAGGCAGGGCGGCGGACGCCGCCGACTTCGACCTCCCCCCGCGGGTCGGCGTCGTCGGCGCCCGGGTCGTCTCCCTCGACCGGCGGGTTGAGCACGACCGGGGCGGCCCCGCCGCCGAACCCGCCGGCCAGCCAGACGACCCCGGCGATCAGGAGGCCGACGCCCAACAGGGCGGCGAGCAGGAGGGGGGTGCGGCGACGCGGGGCGGCGGAGGCCATCGGCGGGTACGCGGCAGGCGGGGCGGGCGACGGAACCCGGGCCGACGGGGGCGCCGGGGCGGGAGGCGGAGATTAGAGCGTGTCGTTTCGCCGCGGGAAACTCCCGGCGTCGCCGCGCGGCGGGTTCCCGCTCCCGCGGATCGTCATTCGACCAGGCCCCGCCGGTCCCGGCCCGCTTGCCGCGGGCGGGACGGCCGATCAGGGTGATCGGGCTGTTCCGTATACCGCCCCCGCCCGGACCCACGCCTCCCCGTGTCCGTGTTCACCTACCGTGCGACGGACTTGAGCGGCGGGCGGGCGGTGAAGGGGGTGTTGGCGGCGGATTCTCCCCGGCACGCTCGGGACCTGCTGCGCGACCGCGGGCTCACCCCCGTCGAAGTGTTCGAGCGAACCGCCGCGGTCGAACGGTCCGGCGAGATCTCGATCGATCTGGGCGCCGTCCGCGACCGGCTGCCGGGCGGGCGGGGGTCGGTGCGGCAGACGGCCTCGGCGGTGCGGGAATTGTCCACGCTGCTGGGCGTGGGCGTGCCGCTGGCCGAAGCTCTGGGCGTGGTCGCCGCCGGACACGCCGGCCGGCTGGGGGACGCCCTGCTGGGGGTGCGGGACCGGGTGGGGGCGGGCGTGTCGCTGGCGGAGGCGTTCGCCGAACGCCCCCGGCTGTTCGATCCGCTGGCGGTCAGGATGGCGGAAGTCGGCGAGAAGTCCGGTCATCTGGACGCCGTGCTGGCCCGGCTGGCGGACTTCCGCGAGGCCGGGCTGGAACTGAAAGACCGGGTGACGACGGCGCTGCTGTACCCGGCGTTCGTGCTCGTCGCCGCGATCGGCGTGAGCCTGTTCCTGATGACCGCGGTCGTGCCGACGCTCCTGGAAGGCCTGCTGGACGCCGGCCGGCCGCTGCCCTGGCCGACGAAGGTGTTGAAGGCGCTCTCCGACGGATTGCTGGCGTACGGCCTGTGGATCGGTCTGGCGGGCGCGGCGGCGGGCGTCGTCGCGGCGGCCTGGCTGCGGGGCGAGGCGGGGCGGCGGGCCTGGCACCGCACGATCTGGAAGCTGCCGGTCGTGGGGGACATGGCCCGCAAACAGGCGGTCGCCCGCTCCTCGGCGGTGCTGGCCGTGCTGATGCGAAGCGGGATCGAGTTCACCGCCGCGGCCGAGGCCGCCGCCGACGCCGCCGAGAATCCGGTCGTGGGCGACGCTTTGGCCGACTGCGCCAAGGCCGTCTCGACCGGCCGGGGGATCGCCGCGGCTCTGGAGGCGGACGGCGTATTCCCGCCGGTGGCCGTGCGGGTGTTCGCGGTGGGGCAGGAGAGCGGTACGCTGGAGGCGATGCTCGAACGCCTCGCCGCCGACTACGAGCGGCAGGCCGCCAGCGCCGCCGCCCGGCTGACCGCCGTGTTGGAGCCGGCCCTGATCCTGGCCCTGTCGGCGGTCGTGGGGTTCATCCTGTTCGCCACCGTGCTACCCATCCTGGAGGCCGGCCGTGTCGTGTGACCCGTTCCCCGCCCGCCGCGGCGCCTGTCGCCCCGCCCGTTCCGGCGCCGTGCGTCGCCCTGCCCGTCCGCTCGTCCGCCGGGGCTTCACGTTGGTGGAGTTGATGGTCGTGGTCGTGATCATCGGTCTGCTGGCCGGGGCGGTGACGTTCGGGGTGCGGGGCTACCTGCTCAGCGGCAAACAGAACGTGGCCCGGCTGGAGATCTCCAAAGCCGCCCAGGCGCTGGAGACCTACTACACCGTCAGCGACCGCTACCCGACCAACGAGGAGGGCTTGGAGGCGCTGGCGGAGCCGACCTCGAAGTTCCCCGACGGGATTCTGAGCCGCGTGCCCCGCGACCCCTGGGGCCGGCCGTACCAGTACAGCCGCCCGGGCCGCAACGGTCCCTACGAGATCCTCTCGCTCGGCGCCGACGGCCGCGAGGGCGGCGAGGGCGGCGACGCGGACCTCTCCAGCGACGACCTCGGCCCCGAGGCCCGGCCGTGACCGACGACGCCCCGCAGGGCCTGACGCGGCGGTTCGGGTTCACGCTGGTCGAACTCATGGTCGTCTGCGCCCTGCTGGGGATCGCCGCGGCGGCCGCGGCCTGGTCGGTCCGACAGCCGATCGCCGCAGCCCGGGCGGAATTGGCTGCCGACCGCCTGCTGGCCGCCGACGCCGCCGCCCGCACGCTCGCGGTGCGGCGGGGCGAGGCGGTCCGTTTGACCTTCGATCCTGTCGCCGGGGCGGTTCTGCGGGGCGAGGCCGCCGGTCGGGGGACCGACGTGGCGGAGGCGCCGATGGCGGAGGTGCGGCGGGCCGGCGCCCCAGCCGGCCCCGGGCCGATCGAGCTGACGGTCCGTCCGGACGGCTCCTCCCCGACGTACGCGGTCCGGTTGACCGGGGTCGGCGAGCGCCCCTGGCTGCTGGTCGCCGGCGGGACGGGGCGGCCGGTGCGGCTCGCCGACGCCGCGGCGGTCGACGCCCTGCTCGCCGTCGAGGGGAACTGACGCCGCGATGCGCGCGCTCACGAACGATCGCCGCTATGGGTTCACGCTCGTGGAGGTGCTCGCCGGGCTGACGTTGCTGGGCACGCTGCTGGCCGCTTTGCTCGTCGCGAACGCCCAGCAGGGCCGGCAAGCCGACCGGGCGCTCGACCGGCTGGCGGCGGTGGACGCCCTCGACGCCCTGCTGACCGGCTGGACGGCCGACGCCGACGCCGCCCTGCCGCCCGCCCCCGGGGGGGCGTTGACGGACGACGGGCGACTCGTCTGGACGGCCCGTCGGCTGCGGCGGCCGGGGGCGGCGGCGCTCGGCTGCGTCGTGCTGCGGATCGAAGTCCAGCGGGCGGCGTCGGCCGATCCCCGCCCGCTCGCCGCGGTCGAACTGCTCGTCGCCGACGAGGTCCGGGGACGGCGATGAGCAATTTTCTCCCGAGGAACCGCCCCCCGACGAACCGCCCCCCGACGGACCGCCCCCCGACGGACCGCCCCCCGCGAACCGGGCTGACGCTCGTGGAGCTGACGCTCGCCCTCGCCCTGGCCGCCCTGCTGGCCGCCGCGACGACCGGCGTCGTGCGGGGGATGTTGGTGCATCGGGACGCGTTGCCGCCCGCGGGGACGGGCGGCCCGGACCGCCGGCTGGACGGGCGGCTGCGGGCGGATCTCGGTGCCGCCCGCCGGCTGCACGCCCGCCCGGACCGCGTGACGCTGCTCGGCTACGGCGGGCGGAACCCGCGGACCGGGCTGCCGGACGGCCGCCCGGCGGAGGTCGTGCTGTCCGTCGTGGAGGCCGGCGGCGACTCCTGGCTGGTGCGGTCGGTCCGCCCGCTGGACGCGGCCGACCGGCGGGGCGGAGTCCGCGTCAGCCTGCTCCGCCCCGGCGTGACGGCCCTGCGGTGCGAGCGGGCCGACGACGGCACCGACCTGACCGCCCCCCGCGGCGTGACCGCCACCGCCCCGGTCCCGGCCGGCCTGCGGCTGACCCTCATGGACGCCGCCGGCGAGCCCGTCCGCGTCGTCACGGTCGGGGGCGGGCGATGAGGAACCGAATCGCTGGCGGCGTTCGCCGCGGACCGACCCGAGGTCGGCGGGGGGGCTTCGTGCTGATCCTGGTCCTCGCCCTGCTGACGGTCGCGGGGCTGGTCGCGGCCGGGACCGCGACCCGGTCCATGAACCTCGCCCTGGAGGCCGCCGCCGCCGAGGAGGACCTGCAAACCCGCTGGACACGGGCCTCGCTGGAGCGGGCGGTCCTGACGCGGGCCGAACTCCTGCTCGCCGCGGAGGCCGCCCGGGACGCGGTCGCCGGTCGCGGATCCTGGCCGGAGCCGGCGAGTCTCGAGCGGACCGTCTCATTGAACGGCGTGTCGCTGCGGCTGACGATCGCCGACGAGTCCGCGAAGGCGAACGTGAACGCCCTGCACCGCGTGGGCGGTTCGACGGCGGTCGCCCGGGCGGTGCGGGCCTCCGCCGGACCCGCCGCCCCGTCGGTGCGGCCCCGCCCGCTGCCCGGCGCCGCGGCGGACGTGCCGGCCTACGAAAGTCCGGGGCAGTTGTTCGACCTCGGCCGCCGCCCCGGCGACGCCACGTCGCTGCGGGGGGCTCTGGGAGATGTGACCGTTGCGGACGTGCCGCTGAACCTCGCCCGGGCCTCCGACGACGCGGTGCGAACGCAGGCCGGCGGCGTGGCGAGCGGGTCGGCCGCCGACGCCCTCGTCGTCGCCCGCCGGGAGGGCGCCGGATCGCTGGGCGAGATCCTCGCCGCGGCCGGCCTGCGGGAGTCGGACCTCCAGACGCTCCGCCCGGCGCTGGGCGACCGGGCCGCCGCTTGGTCGCTGTGGATCGAACCGGCTACCGGTCCAGGGAGAACGACCGACGGCCCGCGGCCGGTCTGGCTGCTGCGGACCCGCGTCGGCGGGCGGGACTACGTTGACTCGTTTTTGTGGTGACGAGGCGTGCATTGTCGAACGGCTCGGGAAGAAGAGCCTGCGCCGCTCCCCAACGGCGCAGGCCGCGACGGCCCCTCCTCCGTCCGACCTTTCCCGTGGAGCTTGAGTGCCGGGTCAGTCATCCGCCGTCTCGCGTGCGGGCCGCATCGAGTCAGGGACGCCGTCCGCGTCCTGCCAGGGAAAGATGCGAAAGGCGGGGCGGTGGGCGATCTGGATTGAATCGATCCTCAGCCGCTGCGGGCTGACGTATCGGGAGACCGTTTGCGGCATCCCAAGGCGGACCGGTTGCACCTCCGCGGGGGCGTACACGTGGGTGAACTCCCCATCCTGAAAAATCGCCACCCGACCGGGCGCCGCCAGCACGGCCAGATGCCGCCGAGTCCGCCACGGTTCCTGCGGGCGGCGGCCCCTCAGCCGGTCCAAGGCCCCGTCGGCCCGTCCCATCGACGGTCGCCAGCCGGTGACGGAGCCGTCCCGCTCTTTCGGATCCTTCGAGAAGAGGTAATAGCCGTCGACGCCTGGCCCGGTCGGCGCCCCGGCGGATCCGGCGTCTCGCAGCAGCGCCTTAGTACTACAGTTGCACGTCGGCAGCTTGGGGCGGGTCGTGTCCGCGGGCTTTGTCGTGACTCATCATGGCGGCGGATTGATGCCGTCGTCGCCACCGCGACCACGCGAACACGGCCTCGTCGCGGCGTCGCCGGGCGAAGAGCAGTCGCACGAGGACGCGACGGACTTGGGGACCGTCAGCGGGATCAGGTCGTCGCCGTCTTCGTCGGCTTCGTCGTCGGCGTTCGCTTTTTGGGGGCGGCCTCCGTCTTGGTCGCCGCGTCCGCGGCCTGGGCCCGGATCGCCGCCAGCGTGGCGTGGGCCAGCATCGACAGCGTCACGTGCCGATGCCAGCCGGCCCAGCTGCGGACTTCGTACTCGTCCAGGCCCGTCTCCTGCTTGGCCTGCTCGAAGCACTCCTCGATCGCCCAGCGGGCGCCGGCGATCTCCGCCAGCTTTCGCAGCGTCGTGCCCTCCGGCGAGCAGGTGAGATCATAGGCCCGCTCCCGCACGCCCGTCTTCGATTCGCTCAGGCTCTCGCGGACCAAGAGCGCCTTGCGAAAGACGCGGCCGTCGTCCTGTTCCAAAGCCGCTCCGAATCGCAGCGCGGCCCAGCGACTCCGCCGCTCGCCCTTCGTCCCGGCGCCGCAGGACAACTCCTCCCAGGGTGCGCGGTCGGAGTCGCCGGCGAACTCGCGGACGTAGTCCTCGGCTTTGAGCTGCCGGAAGCCGGGCGCCCACAGCCGCTGGGCCTTCGATACGGCCACCACGAAGCCGACGCCCCGGTCCTCCAGCAGCCGCCGGAACCGGGAGTCGCTCCCGTAGGCCTCGTCGGCGGTCACCCAGCCGCAGGGGACGCCGGCGTCCAGCGCCCGGCCGATCAGGTCGCGGGCCAGCGCCGGCTTGGTCGCGAACGCGATCTCCGCGGGCACCTTGGCGGCGGTCCGCCGATCGGCGTCCTCGGCCCACTCTTTCGGCAGATACAGGGCCCGGTCGATCAGGGCGTGCCCGCGAGGCGTGCGGCAGGCAAGAAACACGCCGATCTGGCAGTTCTCGACGCGGCCGGCGGTGCCGGAGTACATCCGCTTCACGCCGACGGACTTGGTTCCCTTCTTCAGGAAGCCGGTTTCGTCCACGATCAGCACGGATTCGTCCAGCACGGACTCGTCCGCGACCTTCGGATCGCCGAGCCGCAGGGCGACGTACTCCCGCAGGTCGTCGCGGACGGCGTCGGCGTCCCACTTCGCCCGGGCGATGAAGTGCTGCAGGTTGGTCGGCTTGGCTTCGCCGACCTCCTCGGCGAGCTGCCAGCCGTTCTTCCGTTCCACGCGGCTGATCAGGCCCCGCAGGTACTGCGCGGCTCGGCCCCGCAGCTGTCGCCGGGCGAACCGCGGCCCGATCCGCGTCGCCGCGGCGTCGACCTCCCGGACCCACCGACGCACCTCCCGCACTCCGACCGTGGACACCGCTGAACTCCTTGCGAACGACTCCCCCGCCGCTCAAACTGTCGCCGCACGGCTGCCGACGTGCAACTGTAGTATTAGTGCGTCCGGCGGCTATCTCTAGCGCGGCGGGTGCGGGGTGCGTAGGCTTTGCGGCGTCTTTCTCCGCCGTGTCCGTTCGCGCCAACGGGGCCGCCGCCGTGTCCGTCGCCTATTCCAAAGAGTTTCGCCGGGACGTCTTGGCCGCCTGCGACGCCGGGGAGGGCACGCGGGCGGTCGCGGTGCGGTTCGACTGCTCCGAGAGCTGGGTTCGCCGGATCAAGCAGGACCGCCGCGAGACCGGCAAGCTGGCTCCCGCCACGACCCGCAACCGCACGCCGACTTGGCACGCCTGGGCGGATTGGTTGAAGGCGAAGGTCGCCGACCGGCCCGACGCCTTCCTGCGGGAACTCAAGGCCGAGTTGAAGGCCGAACGCGGCGTCGACGCCAGCGAGGGGCTGATCGCCCGGGCTCTGAAGGGGCTGGGAATCACGCGTCAGACGGCGTTTACCGGGACGGGGCGCTGATCGCCGCCGAACGCGACCGCCCCGACGTGGCCGACGCCCGCGAGCGATGGGCGGTTTGAGCGATGGGCGGTTTGGTTGAAGACCCTCGATCCCGACCGGATCGTCTGTCTCGACGAGACCTGGGCCAAGGACGACATGACCCGCACGCACGGCCGCTGCCCGCGGGGGACGCGGCTGTACGAGGGCGTCCCCTGCCGGCGGTGGACGACCACGACGTTCTTGGGCACGACGTTCTTGGGGGCGATGCGGGCGAGCGGGTTCGTGGCTCCGCTGTGCGTGGACGGGCCGATCAACGGGCCGGTGTTTCTGGCCTGGGTCCGGCAGCATCTCTGCCGGACGCTGAAGCCGGGCGACGTGGTGGTGATGGACAACCTCTCGGCCCACAAGGTGCGGGGCGTGCGGGAGGCGATCGAAGCGGTCGGGGCGACGGTGGCGTACCTGCCGGCCTACAGCCCGGACTTCAACCCGATCGAGTTGGCGTTTAGCAAGTTCAAGAAGCTGCTGCGGGACGGGGCGGCCCGCACGACCGACCGGCTGTGGGAACTGTGCGGGCAAGTCCTCGACCTATTCCCGCCCCAGCAATGCCGGAACTACCTCCGCCACTGCGGCTACCGCTAGAGTTATTTATCGGACGCACTAGTGTCCCGCCTGCCGTGCGTATTCCTGCCCCGTTCGAAAAGCACGCCGAACAGCCGGCGCGACGCCACGTCAGCAATCGAGGTTCGGCAAGGCTGGTCGGCATGAGTAGAGAGTGCAGTGGTCGAACGCCACCGTCTTCGGCCACGCCACCGGCACGCACCCCGCCCGCATGCTGACGCGAGCCCGCATCCAGTTGAAGGATAACGCGAACGCTCCCGACGCCGCGACCGACCCGCAAGCCGGGAGGGATCACGGCTGCTCGGCGATGACCGTGCGGCGGGACTGTCAGCGGTTCGCCGCCGAGGGGCTGGACGCGACGTTGCATTGCGAACGGACGCGACGTTGCATCGCAAAGAGCCACCGGCCGACAGTATCGCAAGCTCGACGGAACGTAGGAGTTCCGGCTGATCGCTGTCGCCTGCTCACCGGCCCCCGAGTGCCGCGCCCGCTGGATGATGCAGCTGTTGGCCGAGCGGCTGGTGGAATTGGAGAAGGAAGGCGGCAACGTTCATTGGCATGGCTTGGATCGCCGCCTTCGAAGCGAACTCCGATGTCCAGAGTCCGTAAACTGACGCCCAAGCGGAATTCGGCGTCGGGTTGGGCGTCCGCGAAGGGAATCCTGACGGAGGCGCAACAAGACTTCGTACGAGACGAATTAAGGGACGATACTGCGAACTTTGAAAGGTGTACGGCTTTGAGGTGTACGGCTTGGAGGTGCGGAAGGGAGGGCGACTCATCGCACTCCAGAGCGGCCGCGGGCGACGACCATGAGCGGGTATTGTCGCTCACGCCGCCCCGTCTTGGCCTCTTCCGCCTCCGGTTCCGCCTCCGGAAGCCTGTCGACCAACCGTGAGGATCCGGAAGGCGGCGGTCCGGATGTCTATCAAGAAGCGACTGAACTGCCACTTCGTTCGAGCGTTGACCACCCGCCGACGCCGCACTTCGCAGTCAGCTCCGTCAGCGCCTCTCCCAAGTCGACGGATCCTAGGTCGACGGATCCCAGGTCGACGGATCCCAGGTCGACGGAGTCGCTGAGTCCGTCGTCTCGCCCTCGAATCATTAACGACTCAACCCGGTGACGATGGCTGACAAGCGTCCTTTCGAGAAACCTTGGGCACGCATGGAACGGCCGGTAAAGCGTTGGTTGATCTCTCGGTGCCGGCGTGAACTCGGGCCGGCCGGAGTACGCCGCCGCTTCGGCGTGGAGGGCCTCCTCCAGCAGCGCCCTGGCCTCGACCGCCTCGGCCGCTCGAGCGTCCGCAGAACCGCGTCCCGCACCTGCCGTCAGCCGAGTCCGGCGTCTTGGGCGGATTGATCGATCGCCGTCCGGCCGAGCGGCATCGCCGGGATCGGACCGAGGGCGTGGCGGCCTTTCGCCGGTGCGGCCCGACGAGCCGCTCCGCCGGCCGCGAGGGCGTCAGATGCGGCGACCGTCCGGGAGCCGGAGCGGGCGCCGATCGCGGCGGGCAGGCGGGGGGCTGCGAGGAGCAGTTCGTCGGGTTCCCGGCGGCGACATCCTCTCCCGCGGCAACGGTTTGGGCGGTTCGCGGAACGAAACTCGTCCCCCCCGCCGGTGGGGTGGAGGCGCGTCGCGTCCGTCGGCCTCCCCCCTTTCCCCGGAGATCCCGATGCTGCACGCGGTCGCCTGTTTATTGAATCCCTGCGGTGATCGACAACCATCGACGGTTCGCCGCGGCCCTGGGCGTGCCGTTGACGACGGTCGAATTGTCCTTCAACGGGCGGTTCGAAATCCCCGGTTCGATCCGCCTCCTAGGGGATCCGGCGACGCAGACGCTCTGGCAGAAGGAGCGGTTGCTCAATCTCGCGATCGAGTCGCTGCCCCCGGAGGCGGACAAGGTCGCCTGGATCGACGCGGACCTGCTGTTCCTCAATCCGCACCGGGCCGCGGAGACCGAACGCGTACTGGAGGAGGTCGCCGTCTGCCAGCTGTTCGAACGAGCCCACGAGACGAACGCCGCCGGCCGGTCGGCGCAGTCGTACCCGAGCTTCGGCGCCGCGCTGGCGGCGGGGACCGGGCGATGGCGGCCGCGTGGCTGGGGCGCCCGGCTCTGACAGCGTCCCGACGCGACGCCCCCGGCTGGTGGGCCGACTACCTCGCCTGGGCCGAACGGCAGGCGCAAGCGACCGGCGGGCGGATCGGCGTCGTGCCCGGGGACGTCGCGCACCTGTACCACGGGGACCCGCGAAACCGCGACGACGGCGGTCGCGTCGCCCGTCTCACGAAGCATCGATACGACCCGCGGACCGACTTAGCGGAGGACGAGAGCGGCCTGTGGCGGTGGACCGGCGACAAACCGGCGATGCACCGGGCCGTCCGCGACGATTTTCAATCCCGCAACGACGATGGAAGCTCCCGCCGCCCGAATCCCAATTAATAACCCGCAGGGGTAATAATCCACAGGGGTAGTAATCCGCAGGGGCGGGCGGGGGCGGTGCGCCCGATCCGTCCGCATCTGTTTACGAATTCAAAAGGCCGCGGAGATCGGCCGAACCGCCGTTGACAGGCGACACGCGTACAGTAAAACGGCGGGGGAGGCCCGGCCGCAGCGCCGCGGGGCCTCCGACGTCTTTCCGCATCTTCTCTTCCCCCCCACCCGCCCCCGGCCCTCTCGGCCGGGATCGCCCGAGGTCTTCTCATGCGCGTCTTCTTAATCGGCTACCCCGGCGACCTGGGCGGGGCGAACACCGAAGCCTGGCACACCATTCAATTGTGGCGCCGGGCCGGGTTCGACGTGCACCTGATCCCCACCTGGGGCGGCGATCGGCGGTGGCGGGCGCGGCTCGACGCATTGGGGTGCGTCACGCACGAAGTCGGGCCGGGCGGGCTGGACCGCGTGCCGGGGCTGGCCGGCTCCCCGGTCGTGGGCTTTTGCAACGGGGAGTTCCTCGCCCACGCCGGGCGCTTCCGGGAATTGGGGTGCCCGATCGTGTGGGTCAACTGCATGACCTTTCTGTTCGAACACGAAAAGACCTGCTTCAAAACTCACGGCCCCGCCGACGTGATGGTGTATCAGTCGGAGTTCCAGCGCGGCCGGATCGAACCGCAGCTGACGGAATTGAACGGCGGCGTCCCGCCCGCCAACGGCCATCTCATCCGGGGGGCGTTCGACCTTGAGGAGTGGGACTTCCGGCCGCGGCCGCACGCCGCGGACGAGGCGTTCTGCGTGGGCCGCCTGGCCCGACCGGACCTCGATAAGTGGTCGTCGAACACCTGGAAGATCTACGAGCGGATTCAATATCAAAACCGCCGGGCGCTGGTGATGGGGGCCGCCCCGCGCACCATGGAGAAACTCGGCCCGGCCCCGCCGTGGGCGAGCGTGCTGCGGCCGGCGGCCCTGCCGGCGCAGCAGTTCTTCGCCCACCTGCACTGCCTGCTGCCGGTCAACGGCGGAGCCCGCGAGAACTGGCCGCGGGCCGGGCTGGAGGCGACGGCCGCCGGCGTGCCGATCGTGGCCCAGGACCAATGGGGCTGGCGGGAGATGATCGAGCACGGCGCGACCGGCTTCCTGGGCCGCTGCGACGAGGAACTCGCCCACTACGCCGCCCGGCTGGCCTACGACGAACCCCTGCGGCTGCGGATCGCCCGCGCCGCCCGCGCACGGCTGGTCGAGGAACTCGCCGCCCCCGACGTGCTCGCCGCGGCGTGGGCGGGGCTGTTCGAGTCTGTCTCTCGCAGGGCCGCCGCAGCCTGCCCGACCGCCGCCTGACCCGTCCGGGCGGTCCGCCGAGTTTCCCCCAACCCCTTCATGTTTCACTAATGACATCCCCGAAACGCCCACACTTTAGCTGTTTGTGCGTGACGTATCTGCGTCCCGCGCTGCTGGCGAACGCAATCGCCTGCTTCGAGCGGCAGAGCTACCCCGCGGACCGTCGCGAGTTAATCGTCCTCGACGACGCCGGCCAGTACCCGACGCAGCCGTCCGGACCCGGCTGGCGGATCGTCTCGATCGATCGCCGGTTCACCACCTACGGGGAGAAGGTGAACGCCGCCGTCGGACTCGTCGATCGGGACACCGATGCGTTAATCCTGTGGGACGACGACGACGCCTACGCCTCCTGGCATCTGGAAACGCACGCCCGCCTGATCGCCGAGGGGGCGGATTGGTCGCACCCGTCCGCGGTTTATGTGGAAGGGGGCGACGGGGCGCTGTCGCGGAAGCCGACCGGCGGGTTGTTCCCCGCGTCCGCCGCGTTCTCGCGGGAGGCGTTCGTCGCCGTCGGCGGGTTCCCGGCGGAGAACAACGGGGCCGACCAGAGTTTTTATCGACGCCTGCGGGGGCGGACCGGCCCGCGAGACCCGCTGCGGCCGGGGGATCGCCCGTCGTATATTTATCGCTGGGCCGACACCGGCAGCTATCACCTCTCCGCGATGGGCGCGGGCGGGTACGACTCCCCGCAGATGGCGAAACTCGCCGCCGCGGCCGAGCCGGTGAGGGACCTCCGGCCAAAGCTCGCTCGTCCGTGGGACGAACTGGCCGGCCGGTCGCCGCGGCCGCGGCCGGTCGCGGCGCCGAAGCGGCGGACAAAGTCGCCGGCGGAGTGGTCCGCCGCGATTCGGGACCTCGGACGGCTCGGATTCTATAAGAACTTCTACCAGGTCAACGACCGCCGTCGCTACCGGGCGGTTTGCATCGCGAAAAACGGCAGTTCGTCGCTGAAGGAGGTGCTTTTTCGCGATCTTTATCCAGACCGACCGCTCCCGGCCGGCGGCCTTCATGGGTTCTTTGCGGCCGGCGAGGGCGAGCCCCTCCGCCGCGTCCCCTCGCCGAACCCGGCGGGATACGTTCAGTTCGCCGTGTGGCGCGACCCGGTCGAACGGTTGATGTCTCTCTATCGGGAGAAGATCGGCCGGCCGAGGACGCCGCTCCCCTACTACCGGAAGCTCGGCCTGATCGGCGCCCCGTGGGACGACTTTCTGAACTTCGTCGAAGCGGAGTTGGCCAAGCCGAAATCCGCTCGACATGGATCAGCACCTCCGCCCGCAGCGCGACTTTTACGACCCGGAGCGGGACGTCGACGTCGTCGTCCGATTGCGTGACCTCGCGGATTTTATGAGGAGTCGATTCCAAATCGATCAGGTTCCCCGGCGGAACGCGAGCGGCGATCGGGAGGGCGTCGACCGCTGTCCGACGCCGACCGCGGAGCAGAAACGGCGGATCGCGACGCTTTATCGGCGGGATGCGGACATGCCCCGCCGCAACGCCGCCCTATTCTGGTCGCCCGGCGAATAGCGAGACCGGCGAATAGCGAGAACCGCACGGACGCCGTGCCCCCGGCCCCCCGTCCGCCCGCGGAACGGGGGGCTTGGTCGTGCGCGGGTCGGACCGCCCGGCCGCGCTTGCTCCCGCCTCTTTTATCACCTGTTCGAAAGTTCGCCATGACCGATCCGCACGAGAATCCCGACGACGCCCGAGACCTGCTGTTCGATCATGAATCGGACCCGCGCAATCGCGGGGTCGCGGCGGGAGCCACGTACGCCGCCGCCCGCCGGAACCCGCTGTGCGGGGACGAGGTCTCGATTTCGGTGCGGGTCGAGGGCGGGGTCGCGGCGGAGGTGCGCTGGGAGGGGCGGGGGTGCGGGTTGAGCCGGGCGTCGGCGTCGCGGCTGTGCGAGGCGGCGCAGGGCCGGCCGGTCACGGAGTTGCTGGATCCGACGGCCTTCGCCCCGAGCTTCGGCCTGCCGCTGAGCCCGCCGAAGCGGGTCTGCGAAACCCTGCCCCTGCTGGCCCTCCGGGCCGCCCTCGCCATTCGTAAACATTTCCCGCCGCAGAGCGAAGCTTGAACGGATTGACGTAGATTAGTGTACACGGGGACATATCATCAGCGAGGGGCCGGCCGCCCCTGAAGACCGCGTCGGCCGGCCCCCGAGGTCGTTCTTGAGATCGAGGTCGTTCTTTAAACGCGTCGCGGACGCCGGAAGTGATTCCGCGGCGGACCGCGCCCGCTCCCGTCTCGCCTTTGTCGTCGTTTCACACCTAACCGATTGCCATTGATGTCTTCCAGTTCCCATTATCTCCCGAGCAGTTCGGCACCCCCGAGCAGTTCGGCCCCCAGTAGTTCGCTGCCGCCGAGCAGCTCCGGCCCGCCGAGCAGCTCCGGCCCGCCGAGCAGTTCCGGCCCGCCGAGCAGTTCCGGACCTCCGAGCAGTTCCGGACCTCCGAGCAGCTCCGGACCCCCGAGTAGCTCCGGCCCGCCGAGTAGTTCCGGACCGCAGAGTAGTTCCGGCCCCGGCAGTTCCGGCCCCCCGAGCAGCTCCAGCCTTGGCGGGTGCGATCGGCAGTGCGTCGATCTGGTCCGTCCGAGCGGGGGCTCCGGCTCCTCCTCGGGCGGGCCGGCGGGCTTCGAGGGCCCCGGCGGGGCCTTCGGGGACTTCGCCTGGACCGCGGTCCGCGCCACCGACCGTCATCATCAATGGGGCGCGACGGCCGACTTCGACCGCGCCGACGGCGGCGTCACGACCGTGTCGTTCGCCCACGAGAATCGCTCCCAGACCGGCCCCGACCTCTTCTGCTACGAGGAATCGCTGAGCCTGTCCGACTGCGAGCCCGTGGGCTGCGACACCAAGGCGACGCTGTGCTACGACGAAACTGCCTCGGACCCCGCCGATTGGACGGCGACGCTCTGCCTGGAAGTCGCCTGCCCGGACAGTAGTTCCGGCACGTCCTCCGGCACGTCCTCCGGCACCTCGAGCGGAACGTCCTCCGGCACCTCTTCGGGCACCTCTTCGGGCACCTCCTCCGGGACCTCTTCGGGCACCTCCTCCGGGACCTCTTCGGGCACCTCCTCCGGCACGTCGTCTGGGACCTCCTCCGGCACATCGAGCGGCACCTCGTCCTCCGGCTCCGGGGGGTCGGAGGGCGAGGGGTGCCCGTTCGGCGGGTGTCCGAACGACACGCTCGTGGAGGACACCGGCAACACCGTCCGCTACTTCGACGGGGAGATCGTCCTGCGGGAGCGGGACGTGACCGGCGTCACCGGCGGCGGGGCCTTCGGGCACGCCCGGTCCTACCGCAACGACAAGGACGGCGACTTCGACCACGGCCAGGGGTGGAACTGGCAGGCCGACGCGCGGCCGGAGATCCGCCCCTCCACCTACCAGCAGTCCGACCTCGCCCTGATCGGGCACGGCCGGGCCGTCTACTTTCGGGCCGCCGGCGGCGGCGGCTTCGAGACCCTGCACGGCCGGCGGGACCGGCTGACGCACGACGCGGCCGCGGGGGAATACGTCCTCGACGAGCCCGACGGCGCGCGGGTGCGGTTTCGCGACCTCGCCCACGCCGACCGGCCCGGCGGCTTTCTCGCCTCGACCGACCCCGGCGGGCAGGTCACGGAGGTGACCGAGGAGGTCGGCCGGGACGTGCGGGCGGTTCGCCGCTCCGCCGCGGTCGACGGCGTCGTCACCACCGAGGAGCTGCGGTCCGAACACGCCGACGCCGGCCCGAACTTCGGGCAGCTCGCCGCCGTCACGCTGCGGCGCCAAATCGACGGCGGCCCCTGGGAGCCGCTGGCGCGGGCGGAGTATCACTACTACGAAGCCGGGGAGTCCCACGGCTCGTTGAACGACCTGAAAACCGCCGAGCGGTTCGACCGCGACGGCGCCGCCTGGGTCTCGCGGGGCGTGACTTATCATCGCTACTGGACCTCGGACGCCGGGGTCGGACTGACGCACGGGCTGCGGTTCGCGCTGAAGCCGGAGTCGTACGCCCGCCTCGCCGCGGCCGTGGGCGATCCGCAGTCCGCCGCGGACGCGGTCGTGGCCGGGTACGCGGACTACGCCTTCGAGTACGACGGCCGCCGGGTGTCCAAGGAGACCGTCGACGGCGGCAGCCGCACCACGACGTTCGCCTATCACGACAACCCGAACTACGTCGTCCTCTCGCCGGTCGACCCGAACCGGTGGTTCCGCCGCACGACGCAGACGCGGCCGGACGGGTCGCAGTTGTTGGTGTACGCCAACGCCAACGGCCAGACGACGCTCCGCGTGGAGCGGGAGGCGGCCGGGCCGGGGGCCGACGAGTGGATCTGGTTCAACCGCTTCGACGCCGCCGGCCGGCGGGTCCTGGCGGCGAACCCCTCGGCGGTATCCGGCTATGAGGAGGCCGCCGCGGACCTGGTCGTCTACCACCCCGCGACCGACGACGCCTTCCACCTGCGGCCCGACGACGGCCTGCTCGCCCTCACCGAATATTATACGGAGGACGCCGACCGCGACGCCGCGGGCCTGCCCCGGCGGACGTTCGTCCAGCGCGGCACCACCGGCGTTCCGCAGATCCAATCCGAGCGGGAGTACCTCGCCCACACGGCCGACGGGCGAACGGCGACCCGGGTGATGAAGGAGACGACCTACGTCGGCGACCACGGCTCCGGGGCCGTCGCCACGGTCTTTGATTATCTCTTCCACCCGGGCACGGTGCAGGTCGCCGCCCGCGTCACGCACCGGCCGATCGTCACCGCCGCCCGCGGCGGGACCGGCGCGGCGGACACCCTGGAAGAGGTCTTCGACCTCGCCGGCCGCCCCGTCTGGAGCCGGGACGCCCGCGGCGTGATCTCCCATCGCACCTACGACCCGGCCGCCGGGGCGATGGTTCAGATGATCGAGGACGTGGACGCGGCCCTGCTCGCCGGCGTCCCCGCCGGCTGGGCCACGCCCGCCGGAGCAGGCGCGCACCTCGTCACCGACTACCAGCACGACGACCGCGGCCGCGTCACGCAGACCCTCGGCCCCGTGCACGAGGCGCTCGTCGGCGGCGCCCCGGTTCAGGTTCGCACCGCCTCCTGGACGGTCTATAAGGACGCCGAGGACGAAACCGTCTCCGCGGCCGGCTACCGCCGCGAGTCGGACGGCTCGGACGTGTTGATCAATCCCGTCTCGATCACGAAGCGGGACCGCAACGGCAACGTCCTTGAGGAAATCACCGCCACCACGACCGTCGGCGGCCCCCCGCAGGCCAGCGACAGCTACGCCCAAAGCGATTATGTCGCCTGGACGACGCACGCCCACACGGACTGCTGCAAGCTGGCCTCCACCCGCGTCTACCACACGATCCCCGCCTCCGGCGAGGGCGTGGAGGGAACGCACTACGACGAGACGACCTTCGGCTACGACCTCCGCGATCGCCGCGACCGCACCGTCAGTCCCGGCGGGACGATCTCGATCAGCCTGTTCGACACCCTCGGCCGCGCCGTCGCCTCCTACGTCGGCACGGACGACACGGGGGCGACCGCGACCGACCCCACCGGCGGCGGAGCGCCAGGCAACGACATGGTCCTCCTCAGCGAGAACCAGTACGACACCGGCCTGCCCGGCGGCGACGGCAACCTGACCCGGTCGACGACCTTCGTCGACGACGCCACCGCCCGCGTCACGCGGTACCAGTACGACTGGCGGAACCGACAGGTCGCCACGATCGGCGAGGAGGACGCCTGCTCCGTGACCGCCTACGACAACCGCGGCCGCGCGGTTCTGACCGAACGCCGCCTCGCCAACGCCGCCGGCCGCCTGCTGGCCAAGTCCGCCACGTTCTACAACGACCGCGGGCAGACGTTTCGTCAGGTTCAATATGAAGTGGACTACGAGACGGGGGCGGTCGGCGATCTGATCGACCGCCGCATGCGGTACGACGCGGCCGGCAACCTGCTGTCTCAGACCCACGCCGGCGCCGCGGAGTTTATGGAGTCCGCCTACGACTCCCTCGGTCGCCAGGTCTCCACGACCGATCCGCTGGGCCATACGACCGCCACGGCCTACGACGACGCCGGCCACGCGGTCGGCACCACCGACCGCGAGGGCGAGAGCGCCGCCCGGGCCTACGACCCGCTCGGCCGGTTGGCGAAGTCGACCGATCCGCTCGGCAACGCGACCACCTTCGGCTACGACGACGCCGGGCGTCAGCACCTCGTCACCGACCCGCGGGGCGATTCGACCACCTCCGCGTACGACGACGCCGGCCGGCAGATCGCCGCGACCGACGCCGCCGGCCAGACGACCGGCTTCGTCTATGACGCCAACGGCAATCAGGTCTCCGTCACCGACCCCCTCGGTCACACGACTCTCCATGAGTACGACTATCGCGATCGCCTGACGAAGACCACCGACGCCGGCGGCGCCGTCACGCAGCAGGCCTACAACCGCGCCGGCGACCTCCTCACCGAGACCGACGCCAAGGGCAAAGACACGACCCACGCCCACGACGGCCTCGGCCGGCGGACCGCGACCACGGATCGTCTGAACCACACGACGAGCTTCGCCTACGACGCGCTCGATCGTCAGACCACGCTGACGGACGCGGAGGGCGGCGTGACGAGCTACGCCTTCGACGGCCTCGGACGCCCGGCCTCCACCACCTGGCCGGACCACGTCCCCGCCAGCGTGCCCGGCGACGCCGGCTACGGGATCACCGCGACCGAGCACGACGACCTCGGCCGGCTCGTCCGTAGCACCGACCAACTCGGCGACACGATCACGCACCTCTACGACGCCGCCGGTCGCCGCACCACGCGGGTCTACCGCGCCGCGGCGGACTCGCCCTCGGGAACCATCGCCGACCAGGACGACTTCACCTACGACGCCGCCGGCCGGCTGCTCTCGGCGACGAAGGGGCGGTACGCGAACACGATCGCCTACGTCTACGACGCCGCGGGGCGGATCGTCTCCGAAAGTCTCACCACCGACGGCCAGACCTACACCATCGGCCGGGGCTACGACGCCTCGGGGAATCTGGACGAACTGACCTACCCCGACGGCACCGTCGTCGATCGCCCCCACGACGCCCGCGGGCTGCTGGAGAAGGTCGACTACGACGGCAACCTCGTCGCCAGCTTCGTCTACGACGACGGCGGGCGGGAGACCGGCCGCACCTTCGGCAACGGCCTCGTCACCACCACCAGCTACGTCCCCAACGAGAACCTGCTGCAGAGTCTGGCGACGCCGGGGGTGGGCACGTACGCTTACAGCTACGACGTGAACAAGAACCGCACCGCCGAGGCGATCACCGGTCCCATGAGCGACTACGGCTACACCACCGGCCCCAGCGGCTACGACGCCGAGGATCGGCTGATCGAGTGGGATCGTTCTGACGGGCTGAAGGACCAAAGCTGGTTGCTGACGGCGGTCGGCGACTGGGACCAGTTCACCGAGGAGACGACCACCCAGAGCCGCACGCACAACGCCGTGCACGAACTGACGGCGATCGACGGCACTCCGTTGACCTACGACGCCAAGGGCAACCTGACGGCGGATCACCTCGGCCGCAGCTTCGTCTGGGACGCCGACAACATGCTGGTGTCCTGCACGGTCTCCCCCACGGCGACCGTCGGCGAGGAAGGCACGCACAGCTACGCCTACGACGCCATCGGCCGGCGGGTCAGCAAGACCGTCGACGAGGGCGGCGGGACGTTCAGCACGACGGTGTTCAGCGAACTGACCCTGCCGATCCCCCCGCTGAACACCCCCGGCGGTCAGACGCTCTGCGAGTACGCCGCCGGCGCCGCCGCGGCCGCGCCGCAGCGGAGCTACGCCTTCGGCGCCTACTGCGACGAACCGCTGGTGATGGACGACGGCACGGATCGGTTCTTCTACCACCGGGACGGGCGGTACTCGATCGTCGCGTTGACAGACAACGCCGGAGCCGTGGCGGAACGATACGGGTACGACGCCTACGGGGAACGGCTGGTTGCGGACGCCGCCGGGGCGACTCTTGCCGCCTCTGCTGTCGGGAACGACTGGGGCTTCACGGGACGATGTCAGCAAGCAGTCGCGGGAATTAGCTACCTTCGCGCTCGCTGTTACTCGACCGCTTGCGGCATTTTTGTCGGAAGAGACCCCGTCGGCTATGACAGCGGCAGCATGTCGATATACGAGTACGCGTCAGCCTCGCCACTAAACAGAGTTGACCCGGCTGGGCTACAGGGCCACAAGGTACGGGGGTGCTGCGGCGGAAAGCCCTACACCTATAAGGCCGGCAGGATGAGGCGAAAGCATTGCTGCGCCGGAAAAATTTACACCAGCTTCAAACACTGTTGCGAAGGCGGAAAAATTGTTCCTAGGGAGAGAGTGTGGCTCACGAGGTTTGCGTTGACCCGGAACGAATACCTCAAAGATATAGCCGGCGGCTGGGACATGATCTCGCCCTTTAGTTATTTCGGATTGAACGCACGGCACGCAGTGCTATGCTTCGGTGGACCACTAGGTGACTGCGTTCACCACTCTGGAACGCGGATAGGCAGCGCCACAGCCACAATTACTTTTTTTGGAGTGAAGATGGGGGACGATATTCGAACGAACACTTACCTTGTATGCCCCGCGAAGATCGCCAAGATCAGGGCAATGGTCGGCAAAAAGCAGCACTTTAACGCCCTTACCGACAATTGCACGCATTGGGCTTCTAGGCAGATCGGCGCGCCACTCTGGTGAGCTTTAGCTGCCATACCGCTTTCCGCCGCCTGTGTCGATGCAACAGATCATGCGTAGCCGTGTCGCGTTGATCCTCTCCTGCGTTCTGCTGTTGGCCTCCTTTAGCTGCTACTGGCAGGCCATTTACATAACTGCGCTCGCTAAGGCAACTATTTCTGCGAGTGAGAATCCCCTAGGGTGCATTGAGCAGCAGGCGGAAGCACTGGAGCAGATACATACGGTGCAATCCGGAATCGTCTGGTCCGGCGTACTGTTCATTGGTTCGTGGCTGGCACTACTCGCTCGTGAGGCTACCCCTAGGGCGGCGGGTGGCCGGGGTGACTCGACCGCCCGCTGACCGAGCACCGTGGGTGGCCGGGGTCGGCCCGCCGGCGGCGTGGATCGCCTGATCCGCGTCGCCGGGCCGCCCCCGGAACCTGCGACGTTGAGCCACTACGACCCGCCGCGACCCGCGGCCGGGGTTCCTTCGGGAGCCCCGGCCGCGGTTTCGTTCCTCCTTCGCCCCCGCCGCAACCTCCGGCGACGCCGGGGGTGGGGACGTACGCTATGTCTACGACGCCAACAAAAGCCGCGCCGCGGAGACGATCACGGGGGTCATGAGCGACTACGGCGACACCACCGGACCGTCCGGCGACGACGCCGAGGATCGGCTGGTCGCCGCCCGCGGACTGAGTCCTGCCCCGCGTATCACCGGGGCTTCTTGAAAACTCGAGGCCGGGCGTCGCCTTCGGCCACAATTGGTCTCGACCCCGGCCCGCGGACCGATTAGTGTTCACGTGAACATGACTGAGGTCGCCGGGCGTGAGCGGCCTGTCGCAGCTTTTGACCGGCTCCTCGCACGCCGCCGGTCTTCTTTCTCGGGAACCCATGTCTGTCGTCGTGCAATCGCTCTGGATCGGGCCGCGGCTGGGGCGGATGGAGGCCGCGGCGATGCGGTCGCACCTCGCCTCCGGTCATGAGTTCCACCTATACATCTATGATGAGATCGAAAATGCCCCGGACGGGGTCGTCTTGAAGGACGCCGCGGCGGTTCTGCCGCGGTCGGAGATCGTCAGCGATCAGGACGGCCCCGGAAAGGGGTCGTATGCGGCCTTCGCGAACTACTTTCAATACGTCTTGCTGCTGGACCGCGGGAACTGGTGGGCGGACGCCGACCAGTTTTGCCTGCGGCCGTTCGACTTCGCCGCCGATCATGTCTTTTCCAGGGAAGCGACGTTGGGCGGCGGCCCGGATATCGTGGCCAACTGCGTGTTGAAGGCCCCCGCCGGCAGTCCCTCGATGGAGTACTGCCGAGAGGCGTGCGCCGGCCGGGACGTGGGCGCCTCCCGATGGGGCGAGTTGGGACCGCGGCTCGTCACCGCCGCGGTCAGGCGGTTCGGCCTGGACGAATTCCTCGAACCGCCGGAGACGTTTCTGCCGGTCCCGTGGTGGCGCTTCCGCGAAATCGCCGAGGCCCGCCCGGACGTCTCCCGCAGCCACGGCCTGCACCTCTGGAACGAACTGTGGCGTCGGGCGGATCTGGACAAAGAGATCCCGATCCCCGGCAGCCTGTACGCCGACCTGCTCGCCCGCTTCGCCTGACCGCAGAGTCGGGTCCGGCTCACGCTCCGCTCCGTTTTTTCACTTCCTCCCGTTCGATGCCCGGAGTTCCCGATGACGTTCGGCCCGTCCTTCCAAGCCGCCTCCGTCGAAGCGTCCGGTCGCACGCCGCGTTCGGCCGCGGTGGAGCCGACGGCCCGGGTCTTCGGCGTCGGGTGGGCGAAGACCGGGACGACGACGCTGGCCGCCTGCCTGCGGGCGCTCGGGTTCGATCACCAGAGTCAGGATCTCTCGCTCGTCCGTCACCTGCGGAGCGGCGACCTCAGTCCGATCCGGCGGCTCGCGGCGGCGAAGCAGTCGTTCGACGATTGGCCGTGGATCGCGCTCTTCGAGGAACTCGACGAGTGGTTCCCCGGGAGCAAGTTCGTCCTGACCGTGCGAGACGAGACGGGGTGGCTGCGGAGCTACCGGAATATGGGCGGCGACCTGCGGGCGGCCCCTGAAGCGCTGAACGCGGCCCGGCGGACGCTGTACGGTTTGCCGTTCCCGCACGTGTCCGACGAGCAGCTGCTCGAACGATATCGCGAACACAACGAGGCGGTGACCGCCCGCTTCGCGGGCCGCCCCGACGCACTGCTGGTCGTGGACTGGTCGAAGGGGCACGGGTGGCCGGAGTTGTGCGGGTTTCTCGGTCGACCGGCGCCCGCGGGGCCGTTCCCGCACGCCAACCGCGGGCGGTACGGCGGGGCCGCGGGAGCGGCGCCCGAGTGAACGTCCGACGGCGCCTCGCCCCCGACCGCCGACGTCGCACGCCGCGCAGATCGGCGCCCAAGCGGCCGTGCCGTCTCGCCCGCTTCCAGCCTTCCGGTCCGTTCTCTCCTCGCTCTTCTGCCCCGATCGATCGCGATGTCCAGGTCTCACGCTCAAACCGCCGCCGCAACCTGCGGCGGCCCGTCGGTCCTGATCGACAACGGCAGCTATCACCTGAGGAACGTCGGCGATCTGGCGATGTTGGGGGCCGCGGTGGATCGGCTGCGGAGACGCCGTCCCGACTGCCGGATCGCGGCGCTGACGGACGCCCCCGCCCGGTGCCGCGACGCCTTCGGGGATGTCGAGCCGGTCCCGGTTGCGGAGCGGGACGCGTGGCGGCGGGCGGAGGCGGAACCAGGTTCGGCCGGGCCGGTGGACGGGGGTGCCGCGGCCCGATTCGTCGATCGGGTGCGGGGCGCCGACTTGGTAGTGGCGGCCGGCGGCGGTTATGTCACGGATCCGTTTCGCGGCCACGCCCTCGCCGTCCTCGACACGCTGCGGCTGGCTCGCCGCTTGTGCCGCCCGACGGCGTTGCTCGGGCAGGGGCTGGGACCGCTGGACGATCCCGGAACCCGAGGGCGGCTCGCGGAGGAGGTCCGCTGTTCGGTCCTCACGACGCTCCGGGAGGGCGTCGCCGGACGGCCGTTGCTCCGCGAGTTGAATGCGGACGGGCGGAACGTGCTGATCACCGGCGACGACGCGATCGGCCCGGCCGCCGCCCTCGGCCCTGCCGATTCGTCCGCGACGGGCGGCGACGTCTTGGGGCTGAACGTCCGTGCGGCCGGATACGCCGGGGTCGGGCCGGACGTCGAACCGGCCTTGCGGCGGGCGATCGCGGCCGCGGTCGCCGCGGTCCGGGCGCGGGTGCAACTGGTTCCGGTCAGCTTCGTCGGGCAGGAAAGCGATCTCAAGCGGACGGCCCCGCTCGTCCCGGCCGGCCGACTGGCGCCCGGGGGAACAGAGGTCGCCGAGACCCCTGCGGCGGTCGCCGCGGCGGCGGGGCGGTGCCGGGCGGTGGTCACGGGCAGCTACCACGCGGGCGTGTTCGCACTGTCCCGGGGCGTGCCGGTCGTGGGACTCGTCGCGTCGCCTTACTACGACCAGAAGTTTCGCGGACTTGCCGACCAGTTCGGCCCCGGGGCCTGCGTCCCGCTCCCGGTCGCCGGGCCGGACCTGCCCAGCCGCCTGACCGCGGCCGTCACGGCGGCGTGGGAGACGCCCCGGACCGAACGAGCCGCGTTCTTCTCCGCCGCCCGACGGCAGGCGGCGGCGTGCGAGGCGGCGTGCGCCAGACTGCTCGACGAGATCGGCTTCTCCCGCTGACCCCGCGGCGGGACGGCCGGCGGGCAAAGCCCGGATCGCCTTCCGACTGGCGTTTGTGGGGCGGATGCTGATCTCCGCACTGTGCGATGCGGACTCGCTGAAGAGCAAACGGTTCGGCGATCGAACCCGCTCTGCCCCAGTTTAGCCCGGCCGGATCGCCTCGTCACGAGGCGTGAATCAAAACTCCTGGTGCTGTGTCATCGCATGTCCTTCGGGCATATTTCCCGGTGGGGGAGTTTCGCCTGGAAGGATCGATCGATGGCCGAGAAGTACGTGCTCTGCCTGACCGCCGAGGAGCGGGCGGCGCTGGACGCGACGACCCGTAAGGGAACCGCCGCGGCCCGCAAGCTGGCGCGGGCCCGGGCGTTTCTGTTGTGCGATCAGGGCGAGCACGGCCCCGGATGGAAGGACGCCGACGTGGCCGCAGCCCTTGGGATGACCACGCGTAGCTTGGAAAGCTGGCGGAAGCGTGCCTGCGAGGACGGGCCGTTGGAGTCGCTGAATCCCCGGCCGCACGTCCGCAAGATCGAACCGCTGCTGGACGGCGAGGCGGAAGCGGAACTGATCAAGCTGGCCTGCTCGACGCCGCCGGAGGGCCGGGCGCGGTGGAGCCTGCGTCTGCTGGCGAGCCGGCTGGTCGAATTGGAGGTCGTCGAGGCGGTCTCGCACGAGACGGTGCGGCGGGTCCTCAAAAAAGTTCGGTCAAGCCGTGGCTGAAAAAGCAGTGGTGCGTTCCGCCCAAATGCGACGCCTCGTTCGTCGCGGACATGGAGCGGGTTCTGGACGTCTACCGCCGGCCGCACGGCCCCGCCCGGCCGGTGATCTGTATGAACGAGCAACCCAAGCAACTGATCGCCGAAACCCGCATGCCGCTCTCCACGCGGCCGGGGTCTTCGGCGAAGATCGACTGCGAATACGTTCGCCGCGGCATGGGTTGCGTCTGGATGTTCAACGAACCTTTGGGCGGCTGGCGGGACGTACGGGCCACGACGAAGAAAACCGCGGTCGAGTGGGCCGGGCAGGTGCGGTCGCTGATCGATCATCCTCGCTACGCCGACGTGGAGCGGATCACGCTGGTCTGCGACCAGTTGAACACGCACAAGACCGCGTCGTTCTATCAAGCGTTCCCGCCGACGGAGGCGCATCGGCTGGCGTCGAAGATCGAGCTGATTCACACGCCCAAGCACGGCTCGTGGCTGAACGTGGCCGAGTGCGAACTGAGCGTGTTGACCCGCCAATGCTTGAGCCGGCGGATCGCCGAATTGGAGACGGTCGAACGCGAAGCCGGGGCGTGGGCGAGGGCCCGCAACGCCGCGCAGACCGGCGTCGACTGACAGTTCACGACCGACGAGGCCCGCGTCAAACCGAAATCGCTCTACCCGAAGGTGATCGGGTGACGGAACACTAGTGTCGAAGGAGTTTTGGAGAAGCCTTTTACCCCAATAGCGAATGTTGCCCTTTGGACGGTTCCGGCTTCGCCCGCGGCCTCACGCCAGTAAGATTGAACCTTTCAGCACCTCGCCTCGAGTAGCTCGTGTTTCGCTGCATTTACACCCAGAAAGATCAGGAAGCATCTTCTGGAGAACACGTTCTCCAAAATTTCCTCGGAGCAAGATGGACGTGTCATACGATTGTCTGCGACGAACTTCAGAAAGAGTTTGGGCACGGGATTGACGTCGAACTAGAACGAGGCTTGCGCCCAATTCGGAACTTGCTCGGCACCCGTAGCGGTCGGGGCGGCGAGGGACCAGCGTTGAAGGAGTTAAAAACGGACACCGGCGACATGATCAACCTTGAGCCCGGCGCTCGCGCCAAACTGTCGGAACCGATTGTCAGAACTGTCAAGCTGTCGCCATCTGAAGAACTTGCGAGAATCTCGGGGTCCAATCTAAGTCAACTAGAGCGAACCGTGGTCATCTGTAGCGTGTATAGCCGCAGTGGCGGAGATAATTCCGGCACTGCTCGGGCGGGAAGCGGTCCAGCAGTTCGCCGATCCGGCGCCACAACGCTTCGACCGTCCGCTCCCCGGCCTGCCGGATCAGGTGTTTGAGCTTGCTGAAGAACATCTCGATCGGGTTCAGGTCCGGGCGCATGCGGCGGCAGGTAGCGGACCTTCGCCCCCGCCGCCCGGATCGCTTCCCGTACGCCGGCTACCTTGTGGGCGGACAGGTTGTCCATCACGACCACGTCGTCGGGCCGCAGGACCGGACAGAGGTGTTGCCGGACCCACGCCAGAAAGATGCGGCCGTTGATCGCCCCGCTCACCACCAGCGGGGCGATCGGGCCGTCGGCCCGCAGCCCGCACAAAAACGTCGTGGTGTGCCAGTGGCCGTGCGGCACGGACGCCAACAGTCGCCGGCCCCGCAACGCCCAGCCGCGGGTCGGCGTCATGTTCGTCTTCGCCCAGGTCTCGTCCAGAAACACCAACCGCCCGGCCCGCGGCTTCGTCGGGGAACGCGGCGCCGCGGGCGTGCTTCCAACTCCGGCGGGCGGCGGCGACGTCGGGCCGGGACTGCTCGCAGGCGATCAGCGTCTTTTTTTGGGGCGGAAGCCCAGCCGGTGCAGTTCCCGCCGCAACGCCTCCTCCGAGCAGGCCAAGCCCAGATCGGCCTTCCGCTGACGAACGGTGCGGTCGGGCGCGGCCGTCGCCGCCGCGACGATCTCCGCTTCCCGACCGGCCAGAACGCGCGTCCGGCCCGGGGCCGTTCGGGCGGCGGGCACGTCGCTCGTGCCGCTTTCTCGTCGACGCTGGACCAGCCGCCGCACCCACGCGGGGCTGACGGCGAAGCGGTCGGCGACGACCTTCGTCGGCTCGCCGGCGTCGCCGGCGGCCAGCACGCGTTCCCTCAGATCCTTCGAATAGGCACGCACCACTTCGCCTCCGTGAGCGGGATGAATCTGCGCATTCTGCCGCAGCCGAACCCGCTACGCCATACGCTGGTTCGCTCTAAAGTGGGGTATCGTAAACCTGAAGAAGCAGTATCCGGATACAACTTTTGACGAAGATGCCATCCAGCGTGCGATTGCGGATCGCAAACCTGGAGTGACTGGTGCGGATTGGAAAGTGCCACTGGAAATCAGTATCGGGGGGGAGGACTTTTTCCGCGGGATGCTGAAGTCCTGCTTCAACTTGCTTGGTGCGACTCACCCGGATCTTGCTCAGAAACCTTGTCTCGATGCTGCGAGGTGTTTCATCCGAGGCGGTGGGGGAGACTCCTCAGACTTCTGCAGGTTCCCGAGTGACACGCTTGCGCTCGCCAACCCACAACTTGGATTCGTCGATCACTCCATTCTCATCCTTTCTCGCGGCGGCATTGTAGAGGGGCGAGTCACATTTTTCGGGTGGATTGGTCACGCTTTTCGCCTCGCCGAGAGCTATGACGGACCGCCGATCAAGATCGCCTATGTGGTGGATCCTCGCCGCGAAGCAGAGCCGTCTGAGCTTCGCCACCCCCCGTTCGCAGATGAAGATGTTCCGGTGTTTCAGAATCAAGCGAAACAGCAAGGGCCGCCGGAACGGGAAGCGTTGAAGATACGCCTCGAAGCGTTAGGCCAAGCAGTCATCGCACTTGGGATCATGGATACTCTTAGAAGTAAGACGGGAGCCTGAGACCGGCGTCTCCCGGCACTCTTTCCGCCACGCGCAGCCCGAGCAGTTCATCGGGCTCTCCACTGGGTAGAACGCCTCCGCCGCGACCGCCCTCTCCACCTGCCGGGCCAGATCCCCCAGCCGCCCGAAATCCTCGGCGTCCCGACCGGCGGGGAGGGTTTGCAGCTTCGGGGTCTTCGTCTTCACCAGCACCCGGTATTCCACCCGCGGCTCGCCCCCGTACCACTCCGCCGCCGCGTGGGCGTAGCAGGTCGGTTGCAGGCTCGTCTCGGCGTCGCTCGTGGAGTATGACCGCCCGCTGGTCTTGATCTCGTGCACCGTCACGTCCGTCTCGGTCTCCCCCTCCCCGGAACTTTTCGGGGTTTCGGAGGTGACCAGATCCATCACCGCCACCAGCGGCCGGTCGAGCGGCTCCCCGGCGGAGTCGTACAGCGGCACCGTCAGCCGGCGTTCCACGTCGAGAATCTTTCCCTCCGGCGGGGAGTTCATCGCCAACCCCGTCAGGTTCAGGGCAAGTTCCCGTTGGTCCTCCTTCGTCTCCCCCCGCTTGTAGACGACCTTGCGGCCGTCCGCTTCCTCGGCGTCCCAGGCCCCGGCGATCGTCTCCGCCATCAGCCCGGCGTCCGCCTTCAGTTCGTCCCGCAGCGCCCGGTGGAACTCCGCCAGCCCCGCGTGCACCGCGGACCCCAGCACCATGCCGGAGGGGATCGACCTGCGGGGCAGCTTCAGCACCCGCTGGAAGTACCACTGCCGCGGGCAGCGGAGGAACTGGTTGAGGGAGCTGTGGCTCCAGTGCGGTCGGGACATCGACGTGCTGCGGGCGGGGGAACGGAGTTGATCCCCCTACCCGCGGGCGCCGGCGATCACTCCCGATCGTTCAGTTCGTCGATGACGGCCCCGGCTTCCGCTTTGGAGAGTTCGTACGGACTCGCCTCCCGACCGCAGATCTCCCCGATCCGCCCGACGAGTCGGCGGCCGGTCAGACCGCAGCGTTTGCCGAGGCTCACCAGGAACTTTACCTGCTTGTCTGTGGCGGCGTCGTTCCCGCGGGAAGCGTCTTTGGCGGACGCCTTCGCGGCCGCTCCCTTGCCGTTCGCCGCGTACCCGTTCCCGCGACCGCTCGACCGCCCGTTGCCGGCGTGGCCGTTGCTGCCTTGCCCATTTCGGGAGACCGCGTCCCGGCCGCCGACGTGGGGGGCTCTGGACGCCCCCCGGCGGGTGGCGGCTCCGACGGGCGGGGGAGGCGGGGCGTTCGGCTCGTCGGCTCCGACGGAGGGGCCGCCGGACTCGAGGTCGTAGCCCATTGCGGCGAGGCGGTCCGCCACGGCCTCCTCGGCGAGGTCGTGCAGCACGCGGACCTCCTCCAGCAGACTGTCGGGGTCGTTCAGCGGGGTGGACAGCTCTCCCTCCAAGCTGACGGAGACGCCCACCGGGTTGAAATCGTGGGAGAGCTTGCGGGAGAGACCGACGGTGACGCGGAGCACGAATTTGCCTAAGATGGGTAACGGGACATGCGGCCTACCCCCGTAACTCAGCTAAAACGCTGTTTCGGCGAGGATTTAGAACGCCTCGGCAGTCGCAGGCACCTTAAGAAGGCCAAGGTGCAGCGGCTTCTTCGCAGTCTATATGCCTATCACCTTTCATTCCTCGGCGACAGCCAACACATCAAATTCTGGACGTAGCCCCAAGGGCTCTTGGGTAAGCACCTCGTCAGATGTTCGATCACACAATTGCTAGTCCAGCGAATGCTAGTGTCCTGAGTTGGAAGTTCGTGACAGAAGCGCTGGCGCGGCGTCGGCGGCGATCGTAGAGTGCGGTTTTCCTCACGGGAAAGTCACGAACTGATGGGACGACCGGTCGCGAAATTGACGCTCACGGGCGACGAGCGACAGACGCTTGAACGCTGGACGCGGCGGCGGAAAACCGCCCAAGCGACGGCTCTGCGCAGCCGCATCGTGCTGGCCTGCGCCGCCGGCAAGACGAACGCGGCGGTCGCGGAGGAACTCCGCGTCAACGCGCACACCGTCGGCAAATGGCGGCGACGGTTCGTGGAACGCCGGCTGGACGGCCTGCTCGACGAACCCCGCTGCGGGGCGCCGCGCTCGATCACCGATCAGCAGGTCGAGGCGGTCGTGACCAAGACGCTGGAGACCACGCCCGAAAACGCCACGCACTGGAGCACCCGCGGCATGGCCGCGGCCACCGGGATGTCCCAGACGGCGGTCTCGCGCATCTGGCGGTCGTTCGGTCTGCAGCCGCATCGCTCCACGACCTTCAAGCTCTCCAAAGACCCGCAGTTCGTGGAGAAGGTCCGCGACGTCGTCGGCCTGTACGTCAATCCCCCGCAAAACGCGGTCGTCTTATCGGTCGACGAAAGGTCGCAGTGTCAGGCGTTGGACCGCTCGCAGCCGGTCTTGCCGCTGCGGCCCGGTCGGCCGGAGTCCCAAACCCACGACTACGTGCGGCACGGGACGACGAGTTTGTTCTCGGCCCTGAACGTGGCGACCGGGGAGGTGATCGGCAAATGCATGCGGCGTCACCGCTCGGCGGAGTTCGTGCGGTTCCTGAACGAGATGGACCGGGCCATCCCCGCGGAGGACGGCGTGGAGCTGCACGTGATTCTGGACAACTACGCCACCCACAAGACGGAGCGCGTGAAGCGCTGGTTCGCCAGGCGGCCCCGCTATCACGTCCACTTCACGCCGACGAGCGCCTCGTGGCTCAATCAGGTCGAACGGTTCTTCGCGGAGATCACGGCCAAACGGATCCGCCGGGGCGTCTTTCGCAGCCTGCCGCAGTTGGAGAAAGCGATCGACGAATACGTCGCGGGGCACAACGAGAACCCCAAGCCGTTCCGATGGACCGCGACCGCGGACCTGATTTTAGAACGGGTCAAAAACGTCTGCACCGAGACGCTGCGAACTTCCAACTCAGGACACTAGATGATGATGCCGGAAACCGCTGGCCCCATTTCGCCGAGATCCAACATTGAACCCCAAGCCACGACCATAGCCCTAATAATAGGCTCCGGCTGCTCATTCCCGACCGGCCAGCCTTCCGTCCAAAAAATAACCGCAGAAATACAGGAAGGGGTCACTTACCTTGCCGAGCCCCTCTCGTCACATCACGATTTCATCCTGCGTTGTGATCGACGGCTTCCAAGTTGGGGTTTTGCGAACGATCTGAGACGTGTACATTCAATGGGTCTTTCGATGGGTCTGATGGGCATTGGCGGCGAGATCCTCGATGCTGAAGGCAGCAGCAAGAACTACAAGGAAGCTCGTTCTCGTCTAGGCGAACCGGCAAAGTCAGTACAGCATTTCATTCGACACCTGAGCAAATCTCTCCCGTGGAGTAGGTCCCCGAACTACGAGGACATATCAGGCGTTCTGAGAAACGTCATCAGCAGCTGCGTCCATGACCAGAATGATCCGCTGTCCAATGCTTTCCTTCAGGACAGACGGATTGTAGAGCTGTTGCAGGGCATGAGCTTCCCGGTATGGCACCGCTTCCACGACTACCCGCTCGTGGAGCGGCTGCGGGTCATCGAGGACTATGTAGGCTGGGTCAGCGCATCGCTCATCAAGACGTTGCCGCAACTCGTCGGATACGAAAACTTGGTTGAACTCTGCGATTGGTTCAGCGAGCACAGCCTCACCTGGAATATAATGACTACCAACTACGACTGCAACATAGAAAGGGTCTTCAATCCGTCTAAGATCAGCTTCAGCGACGGCTTCGTGGAGGGGCTGTCGTGGGGCGACGAGACCCTCCCGCTCTATGACTGCAATGGCCGCCGATGGAAAACCTTTGAGTCGTTCACTTCCTCAGAGTCATCCGAGCGTCCGATGCTAATCAAGTTGCACGGGTCGCTCAACTGGCATCTACTCAAGGATTTGACTTCTGGGCTTACGGTTGTCGGGTCTAGCCCGCTAAACGTGGGGCCGACGTATGGCCGCCACATCAAGGTTCGTTCTCCCCCCTATGCTTCTTTCTTGTCACCTGAGTCGCCATTGATGCTTAGGGGGTCTCTGTCGAAGGCTGCGGACTACCACTATGGAATCTTCGCAGACCTGCAGAGAGCCTTCGAGGAGATGCTTCTCCGGACGGATGTCGTCGTCGTTGCAGGGTTTGGTTGGTCGGACGAGGTGATCTCTCAGAAGCTCGGCAAGTACATTACCAGTCCAAAAAGGATTCTCCTCGTGTTCGATGGCTCATCGGATGGGGCGGCAATTCTGAGAGGGGGTCTGTTCGCTGCGGGAAACAGACTTAATCGTCTGGTGGGCGGCTTGCATGACCGGCGACCAGTCATAGTCTATCCAAAGCACTTGTCAGAGCTCGAGAAGGGAGAAGGCAAAGCTGTAATAAAAATTGCGATCAGCTCTCCACTGCTGAGGAAGCACTTCCAAATCACTTCAGATGGATCGCCCACTTGCCGCATCGTCACTCTATAGCTTGATTCGACCGAGCGATCGGATTGGGTACTGACGGCGTGAGGTCATTTCCTGCTGAAGATGGTTTAGTTTTCACAGCGCCATCTGCAACGCCAGCCGGTAGGCCCGCTCCTTCAGTCGGGCTCCCGATCCGAACCACGCGCTGGTCAGCCGGCTCTCCCGCCGCTGGAGGACGTTTTCGCCCCGGCCCGTTCGGTGATGATCAACGTACTCGGTGACGGCGTTCAGGGCCGCCCAGCTGGTGTGCCTCGTTTCCGGCAGGTCCTGCCCGATCCCCCGCTCGAACAGCCGGAATAGCTCTTCCCGCACGTTGCGACTGCGGGCCGGGTTGCGACCTTCCTTCGGGTCGGGATACAGGGCTTGGAAGTAGTCCTCCAACTCCGCCGCCTTCGGGGTGTGCCGGGCCAGGGCGTTCAGCCCCTCCGCCAGTTCTTCGTAGAACTTCTCGGCGGTGCCGAGGATCTGCCGGGCCTCCGCCACCTTGGAGGCGGGATCGCCGGTGTGGCGGACCCGCACCTCCGGCCCCGACCGCCCCCTGTGGGCCATCGCCAGGGTGTTGGAACACACGACCCGCACCGGGGTGTAGTGGACCCGCAGGGCCGCGGTGCCGTCGTGCGTGGTGGACAGGAGCAGGTACTTCTCCGTCACGTCGTCCCCGCCGAGGATGCGAATCCGACCCGGCAGCTTCGCCAGCATCCAGACCCGCTCCCCGCCGCCCAAGGCTCCGGCCGTGTGGTAGCGGACCTCCCCGCTGGCCGACAGGCCGTCCATGAAGGCGAAGCAGTCGCGGTTCTGGATCGGCCGGTAGCGGTCGCCGACGACCCCCAGAACGGCTCCCGTGTCCGACCGGACGGCGGCGTTCCTGGCGGGCACCGGGACGCCCTCCGCGGTTTGCAGCGGGGACAGTTCGACGGTGAAGTCCAACCCCGCCGCGGCGAGAGCTTCGGCGCTGGTGGCGGGGTTCTCCAACGCGGTGCCGAGCCCGTGCCAGGGGGGCGTGCCGGCGTACATCATCGCGGGGCGACCGTCGGCGGTCGTCGCTAACTCGTGGCTCATCGCAGTCTGTCCTTGCGAAAGGAGGGTCAGGAACAGACCGACTACTCGAAGGACCGCAGGCTTACTGACGATGGCGCCCGCCGAAGACTTCGCCGCGAAGTTCAGACTCGATTCGGCCGGTTCGAGCTTTTCCGGCGCCGCCTGCGGCTGCGGGTGGACCTCCGGCGTCCGCCACGCCCTCGGCGGCCCCAGGCATGCGGCGACCGGGTAGGGCGGTTGCGGGGCCGGCGGCGGAGTGGAGTTCGTCACCTCCCCCCCGGGAACCGGATGTCGATCGACAGCCCGCGAGGCAGCGCCCGGAACATCCGTCGGCTTTCTCGCTCTTCGCCGCTGACGACGCCGTCGCCGGTCTGGGGCGGGCCACTCGTGCGGCGGCGACACGCGGCCGTTGACGAGCAGGACGCCGGTCCAGACGGCCGCCCGGTCGAGATAGCGCTCGAACTTCGTGGCGTTTGCCGGTAGCGAGGGGCTCCGCCAGTTCCGGACGGTCCGTCGGGACGCTCGGCCCAGCGTGCCCCCGTACCGGCGACACCAGCGGGCCTGCTGATCCCGCACCTCTCGGTAGAAGGCGGCTTCGGCCCGGTCGGCGACGACGGTCGCCTGCGGGTTCAGGTAGAGGACGGGCGGCTTGTGGACCGCCAGCCAACGTCCCGCCCGACGGCGAACGGCCTTCGCCGGGTCTTCCATGTCCGGCCGATGCCGTTTCGTCCGGGGTCCCGGGCGGGCGAGCGGCTGGGGCTCGTCGGCGGACATCATCGGGTTCCTTCGGATGCGTACAAAGTGGGGAAACGGCGCCTGTTAAGTCGGCGCCCGACTTGATGGATTAGATATAGTACGTTCAGTTAATCAGGGCTGGATTATAGATCAGATTCTTCTCCAATGCTCTTTCCCTTCTCTGTTCTTTACGTTCCTTGTTCTAGATCAGGTTCTCTGCTGCTTTTTTATACTACATCGGGGCGACGCCGTGCGGCTCGCGCTCTGCCCGGGAGGGGCGGCACCGGGGGCGACCGAGGGGTCTTCGACGCGGGTCGAACGCAGATCGCCGGTGGGATCTGCTATATTCCCTACCGGAGATTTCTCCCACATTCTTTTCGATCTCGCCCGGGCCAGAAGCAGAACTCCGGAGCCGCGCGAGACCTGCGTCAGCTAGAGCCACACGATACTATCCTCCAAGTTCCCGGTGCCCTCGGCGGGATTGTCGTAACCCGGGATATCCGCCGAACCCGCGTGCGACCTAGGGAAGAAGATCTCGTGCGGTTCGACAGCGGGGGGTACTGCGGGCGGCCGCGGCATGAGCTCAAGCGGATCGATGTCCTCCTCGGGCAGCGCGTCGTCCTCCGGAAGATCCATCACGCAGGTACTCCAACCGTAGGCCGCAGCGTACCGTCGATGAACCGCCAGCCGCTTTTCCATGGCCTGCCGTCGACTCCGCTCCCGCTGCGATCGCCACATTGAGAAGTAGCAGGCCGATTCGTAGTCGCTCCAATCCAGGCGCTGTTCGAACAGACGGAACTTATGGATGCACCACATCGACAGGAGTGTGCGGCTACCGTCGAACAACCGTTTAGTGTTGCGGTCGCCCTCAGACGCTAAGATCCAGCCGCCCTTCTTCAACCTGTTGGCAAGCCACCTCGGCCGGCTTTCCACCGGCTTCGCGTTCATTCTCCGGGCCATCGTGTTCGCGGCCGCGATCGCCGCAGCGGGGATTAGGTCGACGCTGTCGCCGTAGCATTGACCGATCTGGGCGCCGCGGGGAACGAGCACCGTTTCAAAGCTGGATCCGGCCTCGCCGCCCCCCGTCCTCCACAGACTGTCAAGAGACTCGATACCCGACTAGTGGGCGGTCAGCGTTGTGATTTGGGATAGAGCGACTTCAACTTCGATCGGGCGTCGTCGATTTTGAACTGCCAGTCGACGTCCCGGCCGCGGGCGTTGGTCGCCGCCGACCACGCGGCGACTTCGGACCGCAGCTTCGCCAGCGTCCCGATCCGCCGGCCGCCGACGCACTGCTTCGTCAGGGCCGCCAGTTCGCACTCCGCCCCCCGTCCCCGACGAACCCGCAGCCACGAGCCGTGCTTGGGCGTGTGGCAGAACCGCAACTTCTCGACGTAGCCGCGGGCCTCGGCCGGAGCGAACGCCTCGTAGAACGCCCCGCGGGTGTGCGTCGAGAGGTTGTCGCAGACCAGCGTGACCGTCTCGCAGCGGGCGTAGCGGGTCCGCAGCAGTTCGGCGACTTCTTCGGCCCAGTCGATCTTCGTCCGACGCGGCCGGGCCGTGACCTGCCGCCAGCCGACGAGAGCCTCGTTGAACATGAAGAGACAGGCGGTCCCGTTCCGCTCGTACTCGTAGTCCACCCGCTTGGGGCGGTCCCGCGTGGCCGGGATCGGCGTCCGCGTCTCCTTGGTCAGCTGCACCGGCTGCTCGTCCATGCACAGGACCGGGTTCGCCGGGTCGTAGGGGCGCTCGTAGATGCTCAGAACCTCCTCCATGCCGGCGGCGAACTCGGCGTTCGCCTCGGGCGGCCCTTTTCTCTGGGAAACACGGCCCAGTACTGGACCTTCTGCTTGGTCATCCGATTTTTTTCAGACACTGCCGCACGGTCTCGTGGCTGATCGAGTCCACGACCTCTAGTTCCACCAACTGCTCTGCCAGCAGCCGCAGCGTCCATTGCCCGTAACCGGACGGCGGATCGCCGGTCCGCAGGGCAATCAGCTGCGCCTCCGCCCGGCCGTCGAGCTTCGGCGGATTGGGCGGCTTGACGCGGGGTTTGCCGTGCAGGGCGACCCCGAAGCCCTCGGTCACCAGCCGCTTGCGGAGGTTCTCGACGGTTTGGCGGCGGGCGTCGAAGGCCTCGGCGACGCGGGCGTCGATCCAGCCGGGACCGTGCTCGCCCTGATCGGCTTTCAGGATCATCTGCGCCCGGCGGACCTTCTGCGAGGAGCCGCTGAGCTTTCGGATCGTCTCGCGGCACTCGGCTCGCTCGGCTTCGGACAGGCGGACGACGTAGGACTTCTTCATCGGGGGAACCCTCCGTGGGAGTGAGTTCTCGAGAGGATGACGCCGTCGCCGCCCCGACGCCATCCCCAGTCTCAACGATGACTTTCCACTAGGTCGTGTGGACAACAAATGTCGACGTTTGTGCTGACAGAGTAGCGCGAAGCGACTGGACGCGGTACGACATCCGGCAAACTTCGCTCCGACAGCCAGCGTCCGATGCCGCGCCGACATGCCTTGACCGACCAGAAGTGGACGGCCGTCGAGCCGTTGTTGCCGGGCCGCCCAGGCGCTCCCGGCCCGACCGCCGCCGACAACCGGTCGTTCGTGGAGGCGGTGATCTGGATCGCCAAGACCGGCGCTCCCTGGCGGGATCTGCCGGAGCGATTCGGGAACTGGAACTCCGTCTGGCGGCGGTTCGACCGCTGGTGCAAAACCGGCGTCTGGGCGCGGCTGAACGCGGTGCTGGGCGATCCCGATCTGGAAGAGTTGCAACTCGATTCGACCGTCGTGCGGGCGCATCAGCACGCCGCCGGGGCGCGGCGCCCCAAAAAAGCGAGCCGCCGGTCAACGCCGCCCTCGGCCGCAGCCGCGGCGGGTACAGCACGAAACTGCACGCCGCCGTGACCGGCGCCGCCGACCCCGTGCGGTTTCTGCTGACCGGCGGGCAGCGGCACGACGTGACGCAGGCCGCGGCCCTGATCGCGGGGCTGAAGCCCGGATACGTGATCGCCGACAAGGCCTACGACTCGGCCGAACTTCGCAAACGGCTCCGCCGGCAGCAGGCCAGGGCCGTCATCCCTTCCCCGAAGAACCGGAAGGTCAAACGACGGCCGAACAAGGTCCGGTACGCCCGTCGAAACGTGATCGAGCGGTTCTTCGGCCGGCTCAAGCACGACCGCCGGGTCGCGACGCGGTACGACAGGAAGGACATGAACTATTTAGGCTTCGTGCATCTGGCGTCCGTCCTCGTCACCCCCCTGCCAGTTGTCCACACGACCTAGGTAAGGAAGTTGAAGAAATTATGATTCAGGAACTGTCAGGAGAGGCTCGGGCAGCAGACGGTCGGAATGCAGGAGGCAGCCTCTAACACTGCCGGCCGGCCAATTGGGGAATCACAGATCTCGCAGATCTAGTGCGGCCTGTAGCGACCCGGCACACTGTCGGACGGCCGTAGGGGCGCCAAGGGATCGGCGGGCGGTTCCGACGGCGGCGGTGTCGGGCGACGTCGTCGTCTGCGCCGCGGTCGCGAGCCCTTAAAATCGGCGAGCGCCACGGTGCGGGCGGCGGCGAGACGACGCATGACCGGCTCCGACGATCGCAGCCCCCGCACCGCAATTCGCTCTCCTTCCATCCCGTCGGCTTTGAATCCGAGCAGCGGGCCAACCCGAGCGGCGTTGGGCTAGAGAACGGCGACGAACTCTCGGGACGTCGGGGGTGATCAGAGCGATTACGATCGATCCTCCCCACCGTCGGCTTCGGGTTCGCCCGTTTCGTCCCCGTCCCCGGAAAGGTCCGTCGAAGGACCGTCGGCATCGACGGCATCGACCACGCCGCGGGACTCGCGGCAATCCGCGTCGTCGATCCGCCGACGATCCTGCCGACGGGCCGACGGCGGATCGACGGGAAACGGAACGACGGCGGCCGCCTCGTCGGTCCTGTCGATGCCGTCGGTCCTTTGCCGGCCCGCTCCAGGGTTGGGGGTTCCGGCACGGGAGACGCTCTCGTGCAGCCCAAGTTTGATCTGTTTGGGACGTGCCGCATCCACGAACTCGACCCGCACCCCCGCCGCACGCAGGTCAGGCGTGATCCGCCGCAATCGCCCTGACAGCTGATTCGGCAGCTTCGGCCACTCCCGCCCCCTCACGACGGCGTCCCCGGCGAGGCGTCCAAGCACCTCTAATAGTGCCGTAGCAGTACCCTCCCACCCGCCACGCTCCACCAACTCCCGAGCTGGGGCCGCGATTACTTCCCCCTCCAGAGCGGCCTCGTGCGCTGACTCCCGGGCATCGGCGTACGCCGTGAGGAACGTCCCAGGCGCGACCGGGAACGCCGGTTCGGCGGCGACCGCGAAGGTTGCGAAGTCCGCCATGCGGGGCGGCTCGTCCAGCCGCACGTCCGGCAGGTTCCGCAGGGCGGTCGCGACGGCGTCGAGCAACGCCCCCAGCAATCGGGGCCGGGCGGCCTCGAAGGCAGGCCAGAAAGCCCGCTCCGCCTTCCGATCTCCTGGGGCAATGACGGGGAGCGTCAGGACCACGGCCCGGTCCAACAGGTCCGGCCGGTCGGAGAGTGTGGGGATGCCGTTGAGGAGGACCGGCCGCCGGAAGCTGTACAACGCCTCTTCGCCATTCGTGTACAGGCTCCGCGTGCTGAACCCGGCTCCGGTGGAGAGGCAGCACAAGTCGTCGGACATGTCCGCCTTCACCGCGGAGAGGTTCTCCAACGCGACGACGTGCGCGTTCGTCGCCGCAATGACGAGATCGGTCGTGCACTTCGGCGGGCGCCGCAGATCGGCCCGATTCGGGTCCACGATTTGTCGCAGCACCTTCGCGGTTGTCGACTTCGCGCTGCCCTGCTCACCGTTCAGAATCAACAGCGGGAACGGCCCGTCGGTCATCAGCGTCGCGGTCAGCCACGCCAGCAGCAGGGCGAAGTCGCCGTCGGACGCGACGTTCACGAGGGGGCGGAGTTCCGCGAGGCTCCCGCCTCGCTCCGGCTCCGGCAGCGGCAACAGTCCCTTCGGGCGGACGAACCGGGTTGGGAAGTCGTCGCCGAAATCGGCGAGGGAAACCGTTTCCCAGCCGTCGGCGGTTACGAGCACCCCCCGCCAGTCCGGCCCGCCCAAGTCTAGAACGACGCCTTCCGGGTGTGGGGCGACGCGGACGGCGACCGGACGACACGCCCCCTCGAACTTCGCGCGGGCAGCGAGGACGTTGAGCGCAGACTCGGTCGCCTCCGACCCGGGAGCGACCCCCTCTGAGCTGTACAGCCGCATGGACAGCCAATCTCGCACCGCCTGCGTCCGGAGGCGGTGCGTCTCCCGACGCCCCTCCTGGGTGAAGGTGATATGAGGCTCGCGTTCCGAATCGTGGAAGAGTTCCGCGTCGGCATCGTCGGTCAACTCCACCATGCGGGTCCCGTTCGACGGCGGACGGCCCCCGCCGCGGCCTCCGCACTCCGGCCCGCGTTGGTCTGCGATCTCGGACCAAGACGCCGAAGCGAGCAGTTCCGAGACCGCCGCAGCCGGGTCGTCGGCGTCGTTCAGCAGGTCCCGCACGTCCTTCCCGCCGGTCGGCGTCACCTTGTACGGCAGCACGACCACGGCGACCCGGGCGGCCACCTTCGAGACCCGGTCGGCGAACGCCGCGGCCCCCTTCACGCCAGGATCGTCCGCGTCCCCGATGACGAGCACGCTCTTACCCTCGAAAGGCTCGACCGGCACGCGCTTCGAACCGGCGCCGGCGATGTTTGACGCGACCGCCCGCCCGTCCGGCAGGAGCGGGGCAAGGGCGAGGGCGTCGCCGATCCCCTCCACCCGCACGACGGTCTCCGCAGCCTCCCATTGCTCCGGAGTGCAGACGAACGCCCAGCCGTCCTTGCCGCCCTTCAATGCCAAGTCCTTCGGCCGGTTCTTGAACGGGAACGGCTCCCCGCTGGCCGGCATCGTCAGCCAGCCGACCGGCTCCGCCCCCGGCGAGGGACGGGCGGGGAACGCCACGCACGGTTCACTCCTGTTCCTGTGGGCGCCGGTGACGACTCCCGCCCGGCGAGCGGCCTCGGCGGTCACGGGCGGCTTCGCGGCGCACCACCGGTCAAGCACTTCCGACGCAGCTCCACCATGAGCCTCGGCGGACTCGTCCAAGTGGAACAAGTCGGCAAATTGCCCGGCGGGGCGGTCGAATGCCGCTTCGGCCGGTCCCCCGGCAACGGCCCAGACCGGCTTGGGAGTCGCCGGAGCGGAGTCTTGCCGGGCGGGATCGGCCGGGATCCTCAGCCCCAGCGCCTCCGCGAGCGCATCGCGGGCGGCCAGTTAGTCCCAGCCGTTCGCCCACATCACCGTATCGATCACGGTGCCGCCATTATCGTCATCCTTCCCTTTGAAGCAGACCCGGCAGAACACGCCGCCGGTCTCGGGGAAGTCCTCGGGTGCGTTGAAGCGGTCCTTCCCGTCGCACCGCGGGCAGGGATGTTGCCGGCCGTCCAGTCGATCGATCGGGATGCCCGTGAGCTGCGGGATCAGTTCGCCGCACCGGCCGCGGGCGGCGGATTTGATCTCGGAGGCGGAAACGGGCCGGAGGAGGCTGTTCTGGGGGTGCGTCATCGGTGAAAATACAGGTGTGTGAAAGGCAGTCCGCCGTTGCACCGGCGGGCGAAAACGTGACGGCCCCGGGGCGCCTCCCCCGGGGCCGCTTTCGCGGGCGCAGACCGGGGGCGGCGACCGCCGCAGCGGTCTTTCAGGCGTGGGGAGGCGGACCATGGCGGTCCGGCCAACAGGTCATCCGGCGGGGCCGGAGTTAATTATTAGTGCGTCCGATAAATAACTCTAGCGGTAGCCGCAGTGGCGGAGATAGTTCCGGCATTGCGCGGGCGGGAACAGGTCGAGCACCTGTCCGCAGAGTTCCCACAGCCGGTCGACGGTGCGGGCGGCCCCGTCTCGCAGCAGCTTCTTGAACTTGGAGAACGCCAGTTCGATTGGGTTGAAGTCCGGGCTGTAGGCCGGCAGGTACGCCACCGTCGCCCCGACCGCTTCGATCGCCTCCCGCACGCCCCGCACCTTGTGGGCCGACAGGTTGTCCATCACCACCACGTCGCCCGGCTTCAGCGTCCGGCACAGATGCTGCCGGACCCAGGCCAGAAACACCGGTCCGTTGATCGGCCCGTCCACGCACAGCGGAGCCACGAACCCGCTCGCCCGCATCGCCCCCAAGAACGTCGTGGTCGTCCATCGCCGGCAAGGGACGCCTTCGTACAGCCGCGTCCCCCGCGGGCAGCGGCCGTGCGTGCGGGTCATGTTGTCCTTGGCCCAGGTCTCGTCGAGGAACACGAGCCGGTCGGGATCGAGGGTCTTAAGCCAAGCCGCCCATCGCTCGCGGGCGTCGGCTACGTCGGGCCGCTCGCGTTCGGCGGCGATCAGCGTCTTTTTTTACGCGTGATCCCCAGCCCTTTGAGAGCTCGGGCGATCAGCCCCTCGCTGGCTTCGATCCCGCGTTCGGCCTTCAGTTCGGCTTTGAGTTCCCGCAGGTAGGCGTCGGGACGGTCGGCGCTCTTCGCCTTCAGCCAGCCGGCCCAAGCGTGCCAGGTCGGCGTGCGGTTGCGGGTCGTGGCCGGAGCCAGCTTGCCGGTCTCGCGGCGGTCCTGCTTGATCCGGCGGACCCAGCTCTCGGAGCAGTCGAACCGCAGCGCGACCGCCCGCGTGCCCTCTCCGGCGTCGCAGGCGACCAAGACGTCCCGGCGAAACTCTTTGGAATAGGCGACGGACACGGCGGCGGCTCGGCGGAGAAAGACGCCGCAAAGCCTACGCACCCCGCAACCGCCGCGCTAGAGATAGCCGCCGGACGCACTAATCCAAGGCGGATTCGGCCGAGTCTCGCGAGGTGTTCCCCCCGACCACGTACGCGATGAAGTCTTTGCCGTGCACGTACCCGCGGTTCGCCGTGTAGCGGACGGTCAAGCCGTTCGCCTTCGCGGTGCGGAGAGCGTGCTGGCCCCAGCCGACCCGCCGCTTGAACTCTTGCAGCGGGTAGAGGACGTGGGGTTCGATGGTAAGTCCCGCCCCTAAGTCTTTAGCGATGCTCAGGGATTTGACCTTTGCGGCAGCGGCAGTCACTGGTCGGTGTTCCGGGGTGAGGATTGAGGGGCGGCGACGGGAGAGCAGTGGGCATCGCCTGGTGCTTAAGGTCGACCGAGGATCGCCCGGTCTTCGCTTTCGCGGTCGAGTCGCACTCGTCGAACGACGACCGAACGGTACGCGAGATCCGGCCGCGTCAGATCGCCATCTCCGGAGGATTCCGTCGCTAACGCTCTCAACGGCCTCCAACTGGCAATCCAACACTGAACGGACACCTTCCACACATTGTTTTCATAGGGGTATAGTGTCCTCTTGCACCAGTCGTAGTTCTCAAGCACGCCTACTTAGCCCCCCCCGTTGACTCGCTACTCCACCATGCCGTCCCTCGAAGTGCTGACGCGATCGTCGAGCATGAAAGGTCGGCGAGCCAGAAGTTCTCCTGCGTGTGGTGCTCGTCTCACTCCGCGATTGATTTCCCGCTCCGGTCGGCGGTGGCACGCCCCCAGCCCCGCATGGCGATACGAGTCCGCCATGCTTCCGCGTTCTGCCACCCGCGGAGGCCGTCGGCGGCAATCTAATATTCAATCCAATTGTGACGCCTCGGCGATCGAAGCGATCCCCCCGGCGGGGACTTCAGGACGTCGGACAGACACCCGTCAGCACGGGCTGATCGTCCTCACCATCGGTTCCTGCGCTTCGCACGTGCCGCGGTTCATGCGGGGCGGTCCGCATGCGGTTGATCCCGCCGCCGGTCGTCGTTCTGGTGGGGTCTTCCCGGCCGCACCGCACGACGAAGCCGATGCCCGACGCCCCCTCCGCCGAGTCCCGCGTCTGTGCCGCCGAAGAGCAGATCGACGAGGGGTACGTCCGCCGCAACGCCGCGAAGGTGGGTGAGGACGACTTCAAAAGGGTGGTGGACAAGGCGGACGAGATCCGCGGCAAGTTCGCCGCGGACGGTCCGTTGGGGCGGTTCAAGACGGACGCGGAACTGCTGGTCGGGGTGGTGAAGGACTACTGGGCCGGCGAGTACCGCGAGATGCCGTACCTGTCGATCGCCGCGGTCGCGTTCGCCCTGCTGTACGTCCTCAATCCGGTGGACCTGATTCCGGACTTCATCCCGGTGATCGGCGTGGTCGACGACGCCGCGGTCGTCGGCGTCTGCCTGATGATGGTCGAGCAGGACCTGCACAACTACCGGGCGTGGAAGGAAGCGCCTCCCGCGTGAGCCGCGCCGCCGCCCTTACTCTATTCCTCCCGCCGCCGACCATGATGCCGCCACGCCGCCCGCTCCTTTGGACCGTAGTGGTCCTCTTGGCATCAATGCTTACGGCCGATGCTTGGGCTTCCAAGATGAGAGCCTCAGGCCGGCGGTACCGCGGTGTCAGGTCCACTCCTCATTTTGATTCGGCAGCGGCCCGCCGCGCGATGGAGGCTCTCGAACGATCCGGCGGACCGCGGCGGTACTCCTTCGATCCTCCGCACTCCTTTGAGCCTGCCCCGGCGCGACAGGCTGAAGATCCGGTGGCAGCGGCTGAACCAGCCCCCTATACCCGCGTAGACGGCTCCTTTGACACAGGGGCTGCGGTGCGGAGGTCGTATGACGAAGCCGCCGAGGTCGCCGACCCGGTAGACGCGATCATGGCGGAAGACGAAGACGAGGCCGCCTCGATCTGGACCTGGTTCTTCACCCTGTTCGGCGGCTGGATGACGTATTTGTTCGGCGGGTGGTGCCGGAAGACGGGACTCGCCCGGCAGTCGAACGAACCGTTCGAGAACGAGCTGACGGGTTGGTCCGTGATCGTCGCCTGCGTCGTCGCGGCCGGTTCTCTGGTTTTGATGCTCGGCAGCGGCACTGGGTGGATTCTGTCCGGCATCGGGACGGCGGCCTGCCTTGCGTTCGGCTATCTCCTTGCCGCACGGCTGATCGCGATCGTCATCTATCTCAACCGGGCGACGGCGACGCGGCCGCAACCGACGGCTTCCGAGACTGACGGCGCGGAAGCCTCGGCGGGATTGTCCCCTCCGCCACCTCCCGAAGTTCAGCTCACCGCATTCCAATACGACCTCATGCGGCTGCTCGGATATCTCGCGAAGGCGGACGGGCGGGTGACCAAAAGCGAGATCAAGGAGGCGGAAACGGTCATTGCGGACGTCTTCGACCTGACGGACCGGCAACGGGAGACGGCCATTTGGACTTTCCAGCAGGGCAAGGAGGACGACGGCCGAGACTTGCGGCCCGTTCTCGAGTCGCTGAGGCGGGACTGCGGCGGGAACGCCGACCTCCAAGACCTCGTGTTCGAAGCCGCATTCGCGACCGCCGCGGCGGACCACGACGTGTCGGAAGAGGAGCTGGGCGTTCTCGAGTCGGTCAGCGACACTGTCTGCGGCGGCCGGATCGATGTGCGTGACCGGGCTGCGGCGGCGAACGAGCGGAACCCCTATCGCGTCCTCGGCCTCAACCCGTCGGCGTCGTGGCAGGAGGTCCGGCGGGCCTACCGGAAGAAAGCGGCGGAGTTCCATCCGGACCGCATCCGCCGGCAACAGATCCCCGAGGAGATGCGGGCGTTCGCGGAGCGACGCATCCGCCAGATCAACGCCGCATTCAGTCAGTTGAAGGCAGAGGCGGCCTGAAGCGTTCCGTTCTCGCAGGCCCGCTCCGGCCGGTCCGGCTCGATTCAGGCAGCGACGCTTCCTCGCTCCATCAGGGCGCACCTTCCGGTCCAGCAGAACATCGGGTTCGAGATACAGCGAGTTCTCAGCTGCGGTCCGATCTCGAACGTCGCCCGACCCGAACTCGGCCGTTCGTAGCCTCCATCGTCTCGTCGCGTCGATTCAATGAACGAGTCGCCGAGGTGGGCAGAATCGGGACGGCCACGGGCCTGTCCGAATATTCGGACAGGGAGCTGAACGAACGCCCTGACGCTCAGGCTTCATCCGACGTGGCCGCCGCGATCCGCACCGCGTACGCCAGCGAGGCCAGCGTGACGTGGCGCCGCCAGGCCTCCGCCCCGCGGACCTCGTAGTCGCCCAGCCCGACCTCCCGCTTCGCCGCGTCCGCCACATCGGCCAGCTCCCCGAGCAGGCCGGCGACGGTCGCCAGATCCCGAACCGGCGTCCCGTCCGGGGCGTCGCACAGAAAGAGTGTCCGGCGATCGTCCCGCCCGCTCGGCCGTCGGCGCCGGTTGCGGATGAGCAACGTCCGGTCCTCCTGACGTCCCACGCCCGGCAGGGCCGCCCACGCGCACCGCCCCCGCTCCGCCGCCGGTCCCCCGCACGGCAGGCCCTCCCACAGGGCGTCTTCCAACCGCTCGTCGAGCCGCGGGGACGTTCCCGCGGGCTCATCCGCGTGCGAGTACTGCACCACGGACGGCGCCCGCCGGCCGCCGGACTCAACCCGCCCCAACGCCAACCCGCACTCCCGATCGGCCGCGACCCAACTGCACGGCACGCCCGCGTCCACCGCCCGCCGAATCATCCCCCTCGCCGCCCGGCCCGCGGTCCGCAGCCCGGGGGCCGTTTCTTTCGCGGTCCGCCGAGCCGCGTCCCCTGCCCTGTGCGGCGGCAGGACGAGTTGCCGGTCGATCAGCACGCACCCGAGGGCCGTCCGGTACGCCAGGAACGCCGCCGTCTGACCCGTCTCAGCCCGGTCCGTGTTCGGCGACCGGCCCCGGGCCGCCCCGGCGGAGCGGATCCCCTTCTTCGGGAACCACGCCGTCCCGGCGACCAAGGCGGCGGCCCCCGGATCGGCCGGGTCCGTCAGTCGGTCGACGACGTAGGCCCGCAGATCGTCCCGCACCGCGTCGGCGTCCCACTTCGCGCGGGACAGGAAGTGGCGGGCGTTGTGCGGGCCGGCGTCCCCGGCCGCGACGGCCAAGCCGGACCCGTTGAAGCGATCGCGGCGGCCCGCAATGTCGACCGCCCGCCGCCCGGCGAGGGCCCGCAGATACCGGAACGCCCGGTCCCGCAGGTCGCGGCGTCCGAACCGTGACGCGATTCTTTCGCAGGCGAGATCCAGTTCGCGGGCGAGTCGATCGGGCGGCGGGTCCGTCATGCCGTCAGGTCGCTCGGGCTTCGGGGGAGAAGTCGACCGGCGTCCCCGGCCGCCAAAAGTGCGAGAGTAGGGGACGCCGCGTCGGGGGCACAGCGCCGCCTCCGACCGCCGCGCGGCCGAAACCGCTGCGGGACAGGGGTTTCGCCGAACGACCCCGCGGGGGCGCGCCGTAGTGGCCGGATCGGCGCACACTTTCTGCGTCCCTCCAGCGACAGACGCGGCAGCGCACACCGCACAGCGCCGGGGGTTTGTCCGAATATTCGGACACCCGGTCCGAAAGATCGGACCGCCGGATCGGAGTTCCGGTCTGGGCTAAGAAAAACGGCCCCCCGCGCAGGGGGAGCCGTGCCGCGTCACCGGCCGGAGCCGGAGACGCGACGGAGACCGCGCCCGAGCGGACCCGTGGCCAAGCCGACCGCCGCCAGGGCGACGACGGACCGACAGAGCACGCCCGCGGCCGGGCGGAGGACGGCGAGCAGCAGGGCCGTGGCGGGGCGATCAGGGGAGGGAGAAGCGAGCGGGGACATGGGGGACCTTTGGATGGGGAGGCGAAACGAGGACGCGGCGGGAACGGGGAAAGACCGCGGTCGCCCCCGCCGGGACGACCACGGGGTTCGGGGAACAAGATGCCGAGCGAGCTTCAGCGACCGTCGCCACCCCGGCCCTTCAGCCCGTCGATCAGGCCGGAGGCTTGGCGTCGGGAGAGCGAAGCGGCGTCGGTCACGCCGAGGGATCGCAGTTCGGCGGCCAGGTCCGCCCCCGCCCGGCGGGCGAAGGCGTGCAACGCCCGCACCTGCTTCGGCGTACTTGGCGGGTTGGACGTGGGGCGAGAGGTCGGAGCCGCCTGCGGCAGGCGGGCGGGGCCGCCGTCGCCGGGCTCGCCGACGCCCAGTTCGGCGTCGACGGCCCGGCGGACCACGCCGAAGCAGCCGCGGATCTGTCGCCGCAGCTTCTCCGGGTCTTTCAACAACTCCGCGGACAGTTCCACCTCCAAGTGGACCTGCGCCCCGCGGCTGCCGTAGTCCGGCTGGCCGATCTTGCGGCTCAGGCCGCAGTTCATCTTCAGCACGGGAGTACCTCCTGTGGTTGAGGGAGAGGGGACGAAAGGACGACTACGCCGCGAGGTTCCCGAGTCGTTTGAGGCTGCCGAGGGCGGCGGACACCTCGCGGTCCCGCTTCTTCAGCTTGCGAAGGTCCGCGGCGAGGGAACGGGCCTGGGCGGCGGCGTCCGACAGCGTCGCCGACAGGGCGGCGGTGCGTTCGAGCAGCGCCTCGGGAGCGGGCGCGGCGGAGGCTTCGGTAGGGGAGCGGGTCACGGCGGGGGTTGGGTTTGGGGAACGGAAAGGGACGGTGGGGGGAGCGGACTCGGGTTCGACCGCCGAGGATCGGGACGGAACCTCGGCGACGAGTCGCACCGCCCCTTCGGCGGGAACGGCGTCGCCGGCGAGGGTGGCGAAGACGACCGTCGTGCCGTTCTCGCCCGGCGCGTCGCACCGAACCGGCTCCTCCGGCCCGTGCAGCGACACCTTCGAGCACCGCGCGGAGAGGGCACGGGCCAAGAACCGCCGGTCGGCCACGGCGACCGCCGCCCCCGTCACGTCCGACGACGCCGTCGCCAGTTCGACCGGCTCGCCGCCCTCCTCCGCGGCCCGGATGAGGAACGCACCGTCCCGGACCTCCAAGGTGACGGGACGCCGCTCGTCGCCGGCGCCCGGCAGGCGGTCCAGTCGGTCGGCGAGGAACGCCGCGTCGGCGTCGGACAGCGTCACGGACGCCCTCCCCTCCCCGCCGGGGATCACCCGGTCCAGGTTCGGGAACCGGGCGTCGCGGGCCTCCGGCGCCCACAGCGTCCAATCGCTGGCAGACAGAACGACCAGCGGGTTCTTCGATCCGTCCGTCACCCGCGCGATCCGTACATCGGCTCCCTTCACCTGTGAGCAACGGAGGGCGTGCGGGGCCGGCAACAGGACGGGCTCCTCCCACGGGAAAGCGAAGCCGCGGGCGACGAGCAGACAGTGACTGTCCGTCGCCTCCACCCGCCCGGCGTGAGGGTCCAGGCGGACGCAGCCGAGGGCGTACCGGCCGCTGTCGGCGTCCGTCGTCTCGCACGCCCGCCGCAGGGCGTCCGCGAAGCCGGGGCCGGGGTCGTGGAACTCAGCGACCGCCGGCGGGGCGAACGCCGTCGCCCGGTCGCGATCGACCTTCTCGATCACGCCGCGAGCCGACCGGGGCACGCCCTTCTCGTCCCAGTTCGCGACGGCGGCGGTTCCGGCGTCGCTCTCGGCAAGGGCGACGTCGCCGACCTTCGCGGCCCCCGCGTCGGTCAGCAGCGAGAACGGCAGGACGAGGTCCGCCGGGGGGCGGTCGCCGGGGATCCGCAGGGACAGGCCTCGACCGCCCGGGGTGACGGCGGTCAGACGCGTTCCCCCCTCTTCTGTGGCGTGGATGCGGACGGGCGGGCCGGCGTCGCGGCCCTTCAGGTTCAGATGTTTCTTCAGGACGAGCCGGAACGCGTACAGCGTCCGGCGGGGCAGCGAGAGCGGGGGCGGCATGTTCGTTCGGGGGTGTGAGTACGGGGCGTTGACGAAAGGAACGCCGACGGCCGATCGGGCCGCCGGCGTCCGGGCGAGAGAAGTCCGCTCCGCCGTCACCCGAAGGCGACGCGGGGGCGGCCGTTGCGGTGGAGTTCGCTGCGGCGGGCCGCCTCCAGGGCGTCCCAGTCGATCGGCTCCAGTTCGGCCGGATCGTCGCCGACGCCGTCGATGCGGAAGCCTCGGCGGTTCAATTCGCAGGCGCTCTCGCCGGTCGCCCGGGAGAGTTGGCGGTGCAGTTCGTGGCAGGGCATGGGTCTGTGCTTTCAGCAGGGGGCAAAGGAAGAGCGGCGGGCCGGCGCGAAGCCGACCCGCCGCTCGGGGGAAGAAGAGGGGGGGGAATCCGACCAAACCGCCGGAGCCGTGACTCCGGCTAGTCTCCCGCTGACTCCCAGACCGGAGTCATGCCTTCCGCAGACGGGAGTCGGCGGGAGACAACAAGTCGTGTCAGACGTGCGGACGCAGCCGGCAGGACGTCAGCCACGCGGCTTCTGCGGCGAGGGCGGCGCTGCGGAGCGGAAACGGGCCGAGGATCGGTCCGCCCACCGGCGACAGGTCCGCGGTCCACCCGCCGCCGGGGGCGGCGGGTTCGACGTGGCTGGCCCGCACGGTGCGGGCGGCGCCGATCGCGTCGGCATCGATCAGTTCGCCGTAGAGGCCGCGGGCGGTCCCGTCGGGCGTGACGAACAATTCTTGAACGGCCCCGCTCATCGCGGGTTCCGCAGAACCCGGCGCCGCGGGGCGTCGGCGACGAGCGGATCGAGGGCCGCAGCCACGCCGGCCAAACCCTCACGGACACGATCTTGAAGCCAACCGACCCCGGTGCTGGCCCGCAGGTCCGCGGGATCGACGCCACGCATCAGCCCTTCGGCCTCGGCCACGACGGCGTCAAGGTCTGGGCTGCTGTTGACGTTCAGCTGGCGGAACCGGGTGAAGAACTCCGTGAGGTTCTCGATCGCCGAGTCGCGGAACACCCTCGGCCCGCCGTTCTCGCCGCCGGTGAGGCGTTCGCGGAGGTGTTCGACCAGCGAGGCCAGTTCCTGGGCGAAGGCGGACTCCGCCAGTTCGATCGCTTGCTCGAACCGCTGCCGGACCCGGTCGCACTCGACTTGGTACAGCCTCGGGGAGAGGCGCCGCAGGTAGTCGGGGGGCTCGACAGCCGGCAGATCCCACGACAGGCCGAACAGCGGGGCGAGACTCGGCGGGTAGTCGGCGGGGTCGAACAGATCCCCGAGCCGGCGGCGGGCCCGGCTCACCAGTTCGTCCCGGCACCGGTCGACCTCGGCCGCGGCGTCGGCCAGATCCGCCTGCAGGTCGCCCATCCGCCGCTCGAAGGCCGGCAGGTCGGTCCGGGGCAGCAGGCGGACGCCGGGCTCCGGGTACGGCAGGCTGGCGCTCTTCCAGTGAGACACCGCCGCGTGCCGCACCCGGGCGGCGGCTCTCAGGGCCGGGTGTTTCGTATCGAAGAGTTTTTTGCTCGCGGAGAGCGAACCGGATTCCGCGTCGAACGGCGACGCGGCGTCCTCCTTCTGCTCGGCGGACAGCGTTCGCCGCAGGCCGGGCCACGAAACGTGCAGACGCACGGCCGCGGCGTCCTGCCGAAGCTGGTTGGCGGGGGCCCGTTCTACGTGGTCCCGTTCTTCTTCCAGCACAGTAATCTCCGCGGCTCCGAGGTCGGTCTCGGCGTCGGGCAGTTCGTCCTCGTCGGTCGTTCTGGCCCGCGGGGGCGGGCCGATCAGCAGCGTCATGGGTGTTTCCTCGTGTGGGGACATGAAGAACGCCCCGGCGGAATGCCGGGGCGTGGTGAGAGAGGGACGCCGGTCTTGCTCGGCGGTCAGTTCAGCGAGAAGTTCTGCTTCGCGGGGCGGGCGGTTCGTCGGCGGGGGGCGTCGGTCGCCCGAGAGTCGCCGCCGGGGCGGAACACGCCGCCGGCTTCGGCGTCGAGGCAGCGGCCGCTCGCCCAACGACGCAACTTCGCCAGCGACTCGGCGGCGGAGACGGAAACCGGCACGACGTGCGCCGCGGCGTCGACGAGGCTCACGCCCAGCAGGGCGGACAGGCGGCAACAACTTTCGATCTCCGCTCCGGTCCAGCCGGCGTCCGCGGGCGTGGACTCGCCGGCGTCCACGTCGTAGCGGTCGCGGTACGTCTCCCAGATCCCCGCCCGCTGTGCGGGGCCGGGGAGATCCAGAAAGAACGTCGCGTCGAACCGCCCGCTGCGGGTCAGCTCCGGCGGCAGTTTCGAGGCGTCGTTCGCGGTGCAGACGACGAACACCCCGCGGGGGCGGTCCGCCAGCCACGACAGCAGCGTCCCCAGCAATCGGGACGACACGCCGGAGTCCTGAGCCCCGCCACCCGTGCCGGCGAGGCCCTTTTCAACCTCGTCGACGAACAGCACGCAGGGAGCGACCGCTTCGACCGTCGCCAACGCCCCTCGAAGATTCCGCTCGGTTTGTCCGACCAGCGAACCCATCAGGGCTCCCACATCCAGCGACAGCGTCGGCCGGCCGATCTCGGAGCCCAGAGCCCGGGCGAAGGCGCTCTTGCCGGTCCCCGGCGGGCCGAGGCAGAGCACGCCCCGGGCCTCGGCCGAGGGCGAGTCGTGCGTCAGGGCGGTCCGGCAGAAGCCTTTCAAGGCGGCCAGCCCGCCGAGGGCGTCGAACCCCGGCCCGCCGCGATGAAGAGCGAGCGGACCGCCGCTCGCAAGCTGCTTCGCCTTGAGTTCCCACAGCGGGCCGGGATCTAGCTTGCCGTGCCGAACCAGGGACAGGGCGAAGGCGTTCTCCGCCTCGGAGCGTGTCAGACCCGCGGCGGCGTCCAGCACGGGGTCGAGCGGCTCGGGTAGTTCGCCCTCCTCCGTCGCCACGCCGCGGGCGACCGCCTCCAGTTCCGCCCGGGACGGGAGCGGACAGTCGAGCACGGCGAAGTCTCGGGATAACTCCGGGGGGAGGTCGGCCGTCGGCTGAACCAGGATCAGGTGCGTGCGGCGGGTCTTGCCCGCCGCCAATGCGGTGCGGATCGCCGCGAGCAGTTCGGGGCTGTTGAAGAACCGTTGCGGGTGGACCATCGCCAGCAGCGAGGGCGTCTCGCCGTCGCCGGAGGCCGGCAGCGCCTTCACGGCAGCGAGCGGATCGGACGGCCCCTCCTCGCCGCCGTCGGCGGTCCAAGTGGCGAGGTTCCAGCCTCGGTCCCGGCAGAGTGCGGCGAGGTCGCGGAGAACCTCCTCCGGTTCCGGCGAGACCGCCAGCACGCCCGGAAAGGCGGCGGCGATCAGTTCCGCCAGTTTCTTGGACAGCCCCGGGGGCGGCGCCTCGGGGGTCGGTCGGTCGTCGGGTTCGGACGGGGCGTGGCTCCGCGGCGGACGCGGCATGGCGTCTCCTTCGTGAGGGGGAACGGGTTGTGAAAGAACGGGGCCCGGGCGGCGGGCGTCAGGCCCGCTGTTCGACGGGTTGGGCGACCGGGGCGACCGCGTGGTACTCCGGCGTCCGTCGCTGGGCGGTCTTCGTGCCGAGGGCATCCTCGTACGGCTGCGACGCCGCTTCGCAACTCGGGCCGGCAAAGCCCTTGGTCTCAACGGAGGTCTCGCCTTCAGAGGTGACGGTGATCTCGATGCGTTGCATCTCAGGCGGCCTCCCCGGCAGAGAGGTACTGCGGGGCGGCGCCGAAGCCGGCGGCCCCGGCGGTGACGGTCAGCTTGACGCTCCCGTCGGACAGGGCCGTCTCGCAGCATCGGTGACCGCGGGCTTTCGCTTGGAGCTTGGTCTTCTCCACAGCGTACGCTTGGAGCAGGCAACCGATGAAGGACTCGTCGCCCCACCGGCCCTCGTAGGTGTCGTGGTAAAGGTCGCCGGTCTCCGTATCGCAGACGATCGGGTAGACGAACCCCGGCGGGCGGACGGCGAGGCCGGTCTGCACCGACCGGTCGAAGAAGGCGACGGTCTCAGTTGTAGGCGTTGGCAGTTTCAGCCGGACGCAGGCCGCCGCGAGGGCGGCGGGGTCTGTCGCCTTCGCGGCGACGGTCACGATGTGGCTCATGTCGGGGGGATCCTTTCGGGCATGGGGACTGGGAGCGAGATCAGTGTCGGGTCGGCGGCTCGTCCTTCGAGACGGCCCGGCCGGCAGCGATCGCGGCGAGATCGGCCAGCAGGCCGAGCAGGAGTTGTCCCGCGGCGGCGATCAGCCGCGGCGAGAGGGGGACTCGGGGCACGAGGCACCTCCGGGTGGGAAAAGACTGAGGAACGGCCGACGGCATCGCCGGCCTCACCTCACAGTGCCACCGTTCGGGGCCGTGTTTAGCTCCAAGGGGAGAGGTCGTTACTTAGTCGCTGATCCCCCGCCGCCTGCACTTCCCATCTCTCCCGCTTGGTGTCCCGGGTGGGCGTGCGGCGGGATAGGCCCGCCGATAGCGTACCGGGCGTACACCATTTCTCTCCCGACGCCGCCCGTGGCCGACGCCGCCCCCGCCGCTCGCTTCGCCCTCTACGGGCGGCTGCTCTCCCGCGACGGCGGGGCCACGCTCAACGACCTCTGCGGCGAGTTGGGCGTCGGCAAGAAGACCCTCCGCCGGGACCTCGACGCGATGGAGAAGGCCGGGCTGCCGGTCCGCTGCGAGGCCGGCTACCGGGGCGAGAAGACGTGGCGGCTGGCCTCGCCCGAGGGGCTCCCCCCGCTGGCCTTCGCGTGGGACGAGGCGGCCGCCCTGCACCTCGCCCGGCCGCTCCTCGCCTCCCTCCGCGGCACGTTCGTCTGGGAGGCGCTGGACCGGGCCCTGGCGAAGGTGCGGGCCCACCTCGGCGAGAGGGCCCTCGAATACCTGGACGGCCTGAGCGGCGGGTTCATGGCGACCGCCCCCGGGGCCGCGGACCTCGCCGGCCGCGGCCCGGCCCTGGACGCGGTGATGCTCGGCCGGGAGGAGCGCCGGGTGACGGAGATCACGTATCGCAGCGGCTCGACCGGAAAGGCCGACCGGTTCGCCGTCGAGCCGCTGGGGCTGGTCTGGCACCGCGGCCGGCTCTACCTGCACGCCCACTCCCGCAAGCACGGCGAGCAGCGGACCTTCCGCGTCGACCGGATCGAGGACGCGGAGGCGACCGAGGAGCGGTTCGACCCGCCGGCGGACTTCGACCTGGCCGCCGCCCACGCCGGCAGCTTCGGCGTCTGGCAGTCGGACGGTCCAGCGCGGACGGTGCGGGTGCGGTTCGCCCCAGCGCCGCCCCCTACGTCGCCGCCGGTCGCTGGCACCACAGCCAGAGGGTTGATGTCCTCCCGGACGGCTCGTTGACGCTAGCCTCGAACTGAGCGCCTTCGAGGAGGTGGGAGCCTGGGTCCTCAGCTTCGGCCCGCAGGCGGAGGTCCTAGAGCCGGCCGAGCTGCGGGAGCGGATCGCCCGGGATCTAAAGGCCGCGGCAGGGAGATACGTGGAATGAGAATCGCCCGTAGGCGTCAGCGAAAGGGAGGCCAGAGGTTCGCCGTCATGGCTACACCTTTGTGCTCAACGCCCGTGGGCGTGAACGGTTCGATCGACATTCGACCTTGCGTCGACGAAGTCACGCCATTCTACTCGATTGAGATTAACCGGTGAAAGGAGTAGCGATGAAGCCCCCCCCCGAACTTCCAGATGAGGCCATGCACGCCCTGTTTGATTTCGTGGCCTCGCCAGCGGCACGGCGACTTGCCCGCTCCTGGCGTTCGGAGCCCGCCGAACATTTCAGCGATATCTACTTCGGACTGCGGACGCAGTGTCAGGGGCGAACAATTCGTGACGCTCGGGCATGGGTTTTCGGAAACGCTCGATTTCATCTTCGGAATGCGTTGAAGGCGTCTAGACGGCGGGCCGTCGTCCAAGCGTCAGACCCGTTCTCAATTGAGGAGAAGTGACCATGAGCGAGATCTCAAGCGACTTCCGCGGCTGTGAGAGCCGCTTTCCGAACCCGCTGGAACAACTTCTGTTGTCGGAGCGGGAAAGTGCGTTGCAAATGGCGCTCGCCTTGCTTCCTGTCGAACAGCGGGAAGCACTTGCCACCCGCTTTGAAACTGTCGGCGGGGACCGCAGCATGGCTGCCCTTGCGGCAAGAGAATGCGTTACCGGAGAGGCCATTCGTCAAAGGGCTGGTCGAGGTCTGGCGACCTTGAAGCGCCATCTCACCAAGCACCGGATTCACTCTACGCATTCCTCAGGAAAGTCGATGTCGCTGCAACCTGACATCCCTATCGAAGCCCGAGGTTCGATGCTGCCGCCCCCGCCGTGGCCGGACCCCTGCGTCGACCTCGCCTTTCCAATCTCCGGAGGGACGAGTCTGCCGGTCGATCACGGGCATCCGCTGCTGGGGGCCGTCGCCGCCGTCGTGCCGGCGGTGCACGATCAGGGCGGGACGCACCGGCCCGGCGATCCTCCGCGGATCGGGATCCATCCAATTCGCGGCCGGCAGATCGGCGGGCGGACGGTGCGGCTGATGGGCTGGAGCGCGTTGACGATTCGCTGCCCCGCCGGGCGGATCGGCGAGTGCCTGCCGCTGGCCGGGCGAACGCTGGAGGTGGCCGGGACGACGTTCTCCCTCGCCCCGCCGCGGGTGGAGCCGCTGGCGCCGGCGCCGGCCCTGCGGAGCCGGCTGGTCACGATCAAGCCAACCGGCGGCGGCCCGCCCTCCCCGGCGGCGTTCTTAGCTGCGGCCCGCCGGCAGTTGGCGGAACTGGACGTCTCCGCGGAGGTCGACGCGACGATCCCCGATCGGGCCAGAGAGCGGGACGGCGACCGCACGACCGAGCCCGTCCGTCGCACCCTTCGCATCCGCGGCCGGGAGATCGTCGGCTACGAGCTGCGGCTGACCGGCCTGACGGCAGCGGAGAGCGTGCAGGTCCAGACCTGGGGCCTCGGCGGCCGCCGCGCGCTGGGCTGCGGGGTATTCACGGCGTTCAACGCGGAGCAGGCGAGATGAAGACGGTTCCCTATGTGAGGTCGCTGCCGCTGGCGAAGTCCGTCGGCACGGAGCAGCGGGAGGGGGAAGCGGAAGTCCCGTTCTCCGCAACCGTCGCCGGTCACCTGCGGGACGTGCTGACCGCGGCGGAGAAAACGCTCGAACACACCGCCGCGGCTCAGTTGGCCGCGCTCGGTTTGCCGAACGACCCGTGGGAGGGACGGCTGCGGCGCTGCGTGCGACTGGCGGCGGCGATCCATGATCTCGGGAAGACGAACGTCGAACACTTCCAGCGGATGATCCACGCGTCCTGGGAGCGACATTCGCAGGCCCTGCGGCACGAGTGGGCGACGCTGTTGGCGCTCGACGGCCTGCACGGCGTCGGCGGCTGGGGCGATTGGCTGCGGCCGGCGGTGGAATCGGAGCAGGAGTGGCGCGTCGTCCGCTGGGCCGTCGCCGGCCATCACCCCAAGTACGGCCGCGGCGCCCCGCCGGAGATCGGCGAGGGGCCGGCGACCCTCACGCTCCCGCTGTCGCACCGCGACCTGCGGACGATCGCCGGTTGGCTCGCGGAGACGTTCGGTCTCGACGGGCTCCCGCCGGTCGACGATCTGGCGTTCGACCTGAACCCGTTCGGCGGCGACCTGGATCCGCTCCAGGAGGCGCACTGGGCGGACGAGGACGCCTTCGATGCGTGGGACGACGCCCCAGACGGTGAGGAGTGGCGACGATTCGTCGGAGCCGTGAAGGACACGCTGGTCGCCGCGGACGTGGCGGGCTCGGCCCTCGCCCGGCACGACGGTGCGGACCCGCTGGGTTGGATCGATCAGGTCTTGGCGCCGAACGCCCTGCCGGGCGCCGCGGCGTACCGGGAGATCGTCCGGTACCGCCTCAAGCCGTCCGCGGCCGACCCGCCGGCCGATAAGGCAATCGACGACCGGCTCCGCGACTTCCAACGGCGGACCGCAGAGAGCCCGGCCCGGGTCACGTTCCTGAAGGCCGGGTGCGGGACGGGCAAGACGCTTGCCGCCTACCGCTGGGCCGAGCGACGCTGCGAACGAGCCGGCCGCGGGATGCGGTTGTTCGTCTGCTATCCCACGACCGGCACCGGGACCGAGGGCTTCCGCGATTACCTCGCCGACCCGGAGTTGATCCGGCTCGCGAAGGAATCCGACTCGCCGTTGTTGACGAACCTCGTGCATAGCCGTCGGGAGGCCGACTTCGCCCCGGACCTGGAACTGCTGGAGAACGTCGCCGAGGACCGCAACACCGCCGTCGCCCGGTTGGAAAGCCTCGAAACGTGGCGGACGCCGGTCGTCGCCTGCACCGTCGACGCCGTGCTGGGCGTGATCCAGAACAACCGCCGCGGGCTGTTCTCCTGGCCGGTCCTCGCGCAGGCGGCGTTCGTGTTTGACGAGATTCACGCCTACGACGCCAAGCTGTTCGACGCCCTGCTGCACTTCCTGGAACACGTCCGCGGCGTCCCGGTCCTGCTGATGACCGCCAGCCTGCCGACTGGGCGGCTGGCGGCGATCAAAGCCGTGCTGCGGAAGACCGCCGCGGCTCGCGGGGCGAGCGCGGAGGACGAGTTCCTCACGGTCCCCGGCGACGAACCGCTGAGCGATTTGGAGACGATCGAGACGGCCCCGCGGTATCGCCCCCCGCCGCCGCCCCCGGAGAATCTGCCGGCTCAAAAGAAGGAGGCGAAGGCCGCCAAGGAGGCGGCGTTCGACGCCGTGAAGCAGGAACTTGCCGGCGGCAGGCGGGCGCTGGTCGTGGTGAACACGGTGCGTCGGGCGATGGAGCTGACTGGGCCGGGGGGACCGTTGGCCGGCCTCTCCGCGGAGCTCTATCACAGCCGGTTCAAATACGAGGACCGCGTGAAACGGCATCAGAGGGTCGTCGCGGACTTTCAACAGAAAGAGGCTCCGGCCTTGGCCGTCTGCACGCAGGTGGCGGAGATGTCGCTTGATCTGTCAGCGACGCTGTTGGTCACCGAACTGGCCCCGGTCCCGGCGTTGATCCAGCGACTCGGGCGCCTCAACCGCGGCGCGAACCCGGCGTCGCCGGCCCGGTTCCTGGTGATCGAGCCGGAGAGCTGGGACGGGACATTCTCCCCCCTGCCGTACGAACCGGAGGAGATGAAAGCGGCCCTAGCGTGGCTCGCCCTGTTGCGGGCGGAACACGGCAACGGTCCGCTCTCGCAGCGCCAGTTGGCGGAGGCGTGGCAGGCACTGGACGACTCGAAGCCGGAAGCCCGCAGCAGTTGCGCCTGGCTGGACGGCGGCCCGAGCACGCCCGTGTTGGAACTGCGGGAGGGCTCGCCGAGCATGACGGTGCTGCTTGAAGAAGACGTCGCCGGCAACGACGAGCCGGACGTGGACGTAGCCCGGCTCTCGCTGCCGATGCCGGTCCGCCCAGAAGCCGGCCTCTGGCAGGCGAAAGTCGACGGCGACCCGAAGCGCCCCCGCACCGTGAAGGGCGTACCGGTCGCCGCGGCGGACGCGATCGTCTATTGCAAGACCCGCGGCGCCGTTTGGGCCGACGAGGCAGACGGATCTGCGAAGAAACCGAGCGTTCGGAAAGGGGGTCGGTCCTGATGGCGAAGCCGAGGAAGCCGCCGGCGCCGTCCGGTTTGACATTGAACCTGCACGCCCCGGGCATGACGCCGATGCACCGGGCCGGACTCGGCGGATTGGCGGCGACGCTGCACGCATTGGACCGCCGCCTCAAGCGGGGTCGCGTCTCGGAGGAGCAGATTCCGCGGTCTACGGACGGCGAGCCGCCTTGGTCGGTGGAGCTGACGAGCGTCGCCCTGCATTGGGGCGACCCGACGAACGCCGACAAGTATCTCAAGCGGCTGTTCGCCTTTGCCTTCCAGATCACGGACGGTCTGATCGACCTCCCGGGGACGTACCGCAACGCTCAGAGCCGGGCGGCGCGGGCGGAGTTGCAGCACGGCCTGACGCTGACCTTTTTGCAATTCGGTCCGCACCGCAAACTCGCCGCGGCGCGGGCGGAGTTCATCGATCCAGCCGGCGACGGCTCCGCCCCGTTGCGGATCGATCCGCGTCCGTGCACGGGTTATCTACACCAAGATTTCCACGAAAAGCTGATCGACGCGAAAGCGGTGCTGAGCGTCAAGCCGCTGGTCGCGCCCAGCGCCTTCAATCCCGGTGCCGTGCAGCGGCACGAGGCAGTGACGGCCAGCAAGATTCAGCGGCCGGCGGGGGAGGTGCTCTGTACGGCGTTCTCCGCGGTCGGCTGTCTGTCGCTGCCGGTCAGCTACGGCGTGGGCGTGTTGCTGGTTCCGGACGTGACGGATCTAGAGCAGTTCGCCCGAGTCCGCCCCCGGCTGACGCCGACCGCTCCCGTGGACTGCCGCATCTCCGGCCCGGCCGACGGCGCCCTGCAAGCGGTCGTGCGCATCCGGGCGAAGGGCTTGGGCCGCAAACTCTCCGACGGCGATCGAGCGGCGGGGTTCGCCGGGGTGCATGCGATGCGACTGCGGCCGACCCAGTGGAACGAGAAGCAGAAGAGCCGCGTGGACGCCCTGTTCGTCCCGACCTTCGAGCCGGGCACCGGTCCCGGGTCCGACGACGCGTTAGCGAAGTTCGATCGCGCCTTGCGTCACCTCCCCCGCAAGGTGCGGGTGAGCCTGAGGACGGAGACCGCGGGCCGCGGGGCGAACGCCCGCAGAGCCGTGCGAGCCGAGGCGTACTTCATCGACAGCCTCGTTCGCCCGCTGATCGCCGACAACCTCGCCGACGGACGGCGGTGGTACGCGGGGTTCGGAGACCTCATGAAAGGACGCACCGACGGCAAGACGCCGAACGACGAACGCATCTCCTACGAACGCCTCCATCTCCACCGACTTGCCCGAGACCTCATGCGAACCGCCGATCACGCCCCGACGCCGAATGATGAGTGGAAGTTCATCTCCGCGTTTCACCGCGCCCTCTCATTCCAACGCGGCAAGCGATATGACGAGGCCGGACGGCCCGCCAAGCGGGCGGACGGGCGGTTCCCGAGTTCGCTCGAGAACCGCTGGCGTAGCGACATGAATAAGGTTCGGTACGCCTTACAGAACGCGAAGTCGCCGGAACAAACGCGTGAGGCAGTCGTGCGGCAACTTGGACGGTTCAACAGTCTCCCCGACCTCTCAGCCGCCGACGACGCTCGAGAGGTCCATGAATTGATCTTTCATACTCCCTGGCAGCGTGTGCGGGATCTCGGCCTCTATGCAATCGCCTGCTACCGAAATCCTTCGTCCGACGACCTCAAAGCCGTCGCTCAGGCCGCCGTTGACACCGAAGTCACGCTTACGGAGGGCTGACGCCCCCCGCTCGCCCCACCACGTCCCCCCCGCCTGTCGCCCTCACGAAATGTCCCTGCACGTCTTCGCCAACGTTCTCACCCCTTTCGGAACCGCCTCCAATAACCGGGGCGAGACCGAGGGGAACACCACGACCCTCCAGAAACTCATCTGGCACGGCCGACCGCACACCACCGTCTCCGCCGAGGCGATCCGCTTCGCTCTCCGTCGGCTGTTGGCGACGAAGGAGGACGGCGGCACGAATCGTTTTTGGGACGAGGACCTGCGTGTCAATAGGTGGAAGAAGCCGGCCTTCGACGCATGGATTAAGGATAAGAAAACCGGTGCGTTCAAGGAGGACGCGGCGAAGACTTTTATCGACGACGACCTGCTGGGCTTCATGTCCGCGGAGGCCGCCAAGGAGGATGAATCCAAGGGGACCGCGAACGTCCGCCGGGCGGTGTTGGAGATCACGCGGGCGGTCTCGCTGACGCCGTGGAGCGGCGACGTCGTCTTCAACGCCGCCAGCCCGGGCGCCACGACCTCGGCCGCCAAGGGCGAGGGGGCAAACCCGGTGCCGTATATGGCGGAGGTGCACGCCACCCGATATCAGTTCGGGCTGGCGATGACGCCGGCGAAACTCCGCGTGCCCGATCGCGCGAAGAAGGCCCTTGAGGTGCTGGGCGAACTCTCCAACGTCGCTGGCAATCAGGCCCGGTTTCTGTACGACTTCGCGCCGGACGCCCTCGTGCTGCGGCTCACCCCAGACCCGGCCCCGCGGCTGCTGTACTGCTTTGATACTCCGGACGATGGCCGCACCTTCGGCGCCGCGGCGTTGATGCAGCGGATCAAATGCGAAGACGTCGACCCCGCCGAACTAATCGTCGGCGTCACCGACGTCGACGGCCCTTTCGCCGCTCAGATGCGGGAGGCCGGCGTGAAGCAGGTCCACGGCCCCAAAGCCGCCGTGAAAGAGGCCTGCGACAAGGTCGCCTCCCATGCCGACGTGAAGGGGGCCTGAAACAATGCGCGGCCTGTTCGTCACCGCCCCGATCGCCTGCTTCCGCAAGGGGTTGGCGCGGGAATATCTGGAAACCGACCCGCTCCCCCCGCCGGCGACCTGCTACGGCTTCCTGCTCAGCCTCGTCGGCGAGTTCGACCGCGACCGCCACCGCGGCGCCCGCGTGGGCTGCACGCTGCTGGAGGACGACGACCGTGGCCTGCTCACACGGCCCAGCGTCGTGCTGCGGACCGTCTGGCGCGTCAAGAAGAAACCGCTCGGCTCCCCCGGCAACACCCGGCCAGACTTCCAGCAACTCCACACGCACACCCGCCTGATCGTCTGGCTCGATTCGTCGGAGGAACCCGGCGGCGGGCCGACGTTGGAGGAGCGCGTGACGGCGGCACTGGCGGACCCCGCGTCCGTCGTGCGGTCAGGCGGGCTCTGCCTCGGCGAGAGCACGCACTTGGTGGATGAGGTGATGCCTTGGGAGAAGGCGCGGGACGACGGCCGCCTGCCGGACGCGGCTCATGCCTTCCTGCTCCACCCGACCGGAACCCGCACGCTGCCGGTGTGGGTCGACCACGTCGGCAGTGCCGGGACCGTCTACGTCACCGGCGAGTTCGAGCCGCGAAGCCCCGCCGACCCGCCGCCGGTCGATCGCCTCCCGCGGATCACCGACGTGAAGCCGGACGAATGCCAGACTTGACCGATCCGCCGACCGAGACGGTCCTGGACGAACCCCCGCTGCGGGTCTTTTCGCTGCGGTCGCTCGAGTACTGCGAGCGGCTGTTCTACTTGGAGGAGGTCGAAAAGCTGCTCGTCGCCGACGATCGGGTCTACGCCGGACGGGAACTGCACGATCGCGTGCTGCCGGACGACGACGACGTGACGGGGCTGCGGGCGTTCGAACTCTCTTCGGACGTCCTCGGCCTGTTCGGCAAGGTCGACGCCGCTCGCAAACGCCCGGCTCCCGGGGAGCAGAAGGGCTCCTGGGTTGCCTACGAACTGAAGCGGGGCCGCTGCCGCCGCGAGGGGCGGGCGAAGGGCCGCAAAGGCACGCCGACGGCCTGGCCGAGCGACCGGTTGCAGGCGATCGCCTACGCCCTGCTGCTGGAGGAGGAGGCCGGGGAGCCGGTGACGGAGGCCCGCGTACGCTACCACGCCGACGGCGTCACCGTGCGGGTGCCGGTGGACGACGCCGCTCGAGCCGACCTCGCCGTCGCTGTCGCCCGCGCCCGGGAGCTGCGCCGCTCCGACGACCGCCCGCCCGTCACCGACGACGACCGCAAGTGCGCCCGCTGCTCCCTCCGCGTCGTCTGCCTGCCGGAGGAGGACCGCCTGCCCGTCCCCGGCTCCGGCGACGTGCAGGGGCCGGCTTTGGAGGAACCGGCCGAACACGCCGTCGCCGACGGCCGCGGCGGGCTGTTCCCCGCCGCCCGCGACGGCCGGGTCGTCCACGTCGCCAGCCCCGACGCCCGCGTCTCCCGCAGCGGGCGGAGCTTGGTCGTCACGTCCGGCTTTGGTGAGGAGGCGACGACGACCAAGATCCCGATGCACCAAGTGGACGCCATCGCCCTGCACGGGCACGCTCAGATAACCACCCAGGCGATCCTCGGCTGCGTCCGCGAGGGGATCGCCGTCCAGTGGCTCACCCCCGGCGGCAAGGCCGCCGGCACGCTCGCCCCGCCCGGTCGGGTCCGGCAGCGTCGCAGACAGTTCGCGGCCCTCGCCGACGAAGGGTTCCGGCTCTCGCTCGCCCGGCGGCTGGCCCACGCCAAGGTCGAGAACCAGCTCCGCTACCTGCTCCGCGGCACCCGGGGCGACGACGAACGGCGGGCCGCCGCGACGACGGACCTCGCCCGCGTCCGGGCCTGCCTGGGCCGGATCGACCGGGCCGACTCCCCCGACGCCCTCCGCGGCTTGGAGGGGATGGCGGCCCGGCACTACTTCGCTGCGTTGGGAAACGTGCTCACCGGCGGCGTGCCGGCGGAACTGCGGTTCTCGGGCCGCTCGCGCCGGCCGCCGCGGGACCGGTTCAACGCCCTGCTCTCCTTCGGCTACGCCCTGCTACACTCCCTGTGCGAACGCACGCTGATCGCCGTGGGGCTGGAGCCGTCGTTCGGCTTCTTCCACACCGCCCGCCGCGCGGTCCCGCCGCTGGTCCTGGACCTCCAGGAGTTGTTCCGCACGAGCCTGTGGGACGTACCGCTGGTGGGCAGTTTGAACCGCGGCGCCTGGGACGCGGCGACCGACTTCGAGCTGCGGCCCGGCCACGTCTGGCTGAGCGAGGAGGGACGCAAGAAGGCGATCGGCCTGTTCGAGCGGCGGCTGAACGAGAGCTACCGTCGACCCGCACACGGGCCGCAGCCTGGCTTGGGGCCGGATCGTCGAACTGGAGGCCCGCCTGCTGGAGAAGGAATGGACCGGCAGTCCGGGGCACTTCGCCCGCCTGCGGATCCGGTGAAGATTTAGGGGCAGAAGGGCGAGGGCGGACGGCGGAAGTCGAACGCCGCCAAGCTCGATCCCTCTCGTCGCCCCTTCCGCCTTCCCCCTTCCGCCATGTGGCACCTCGTCGCCTACGACGTCCGCGACCCGAAGCGCCTCAGGCGCTGCGCGAAACTGCTAGAAGGCTATGGCGAGCGGGTGCAGTACAGTACAGTCTGTTCCGCTGCCGACTGGACGCCTTGGGGCGGCGGAAGCTGCGGTGGGAGCTGGCCGCCGTGCTGGAGCCGGAGGACGACCTCCTGATCGTGCCCCTGTGCGGAACCTGCGCCGCGAAGGTAAGCGACACGCAGGAGGAGCGGCACGCCCCCGGCCGCCGACGACGCCGACGGGGGCCGCAACCGCGGCGAGGGCGGCGCCTGGTCCGCCCCGCCGCCGACCTTCGAGGTGCTGTGACCGTCGCCCGCAGCCGGGGGACCGAGGACGGTCCGAATGGTTCACGCAACCCGCGGTGGCCGACCCGTCGGCGCCGCTCGCGGGTGCAAATCTCTCCGCCGCAGCGGGTTGGAGCCGACGGGGCGGGCGAGAGGTGCGTGATCGGGCCGTCGGAGCGGCGTCCGCAGGCTCAGGGGCGCCATCGCGCGCCCCCGATCGCCGAGCGGCAGGCGACGTCCCCGGGCGGTTTGGGACGATGCGTGAAACGGGAGGCCGCAACCCGTTGCGGCCAAGGAGTTTGGGGCGTACGCTGTGCCCCCTCCGATCACGCCCACGGGCGTTGAGCACCTGTGGGTGGGCTCGGCGTCCGGCGGGTCGATCCGGTGCCCCCTCCGATCACGCCCACGGGCGTTGAGCACCCGCCTCCGCTGGCGGGGCGGCGTGCGTGGGCAGGTGCCCCCTCCGATCACGCCCACGGGCGTTGAGCACCCGATCAGGGGTGCCTGGCGGGGCGAATTGGGCGAGTGCCCCCTCCGATCACGCCCACGGGCGTTGAGCACATGAGTTTGCAGGGCTGCGAGCGGCGGGGGTGGTCGTGCCCCCTCCGATCACGCCCACGGGCGTTGAGCACATTGACGTCGGCGGCATCGGTGCACCGCACCACCCGGTGCCCCCTCCGATCACGCCCACGGGCGTTGAGCACTAGCGGTGGCGGTCAGGCGTCCCCGCGGGGGCAAAGTGCCCCCTCCGATCACGCCCACGGGCGTTGAGCACTCCATCGGGATCCTGTGGGAGCGAGTTACGCGCGGTGTGCCCCCTCCGATCACGCCCACGGGCGTTGAGCACACGGTAGCGTGCTGCGGGTGGCCGGTGCAAGCCCGTGCCCCCTCCGATCACGCCCACGGGCGTTGAGCACATCGACCACGCCGCCCGCGCCGAGCGGCTACACCGCGTGCCCCCTCCGATCACGCCCACGGGCGTTGAGCACTCCGACGTGTTGCGTCACCTGCGAGCCGCGGCGTGTGCCCCCTCCGATCACGCCCACGGGCGTTGAGCACTTGTTGGTCGAAGCGGTGTCGTCCCCGCAGTCGGGTGCCCCCTCCGATCACGCCCACGGGCGTTGAGCACTCGAACAAGGGGGTGCGGAAGAGTCTGCGGGACGGCGTGCCCCCTCCGATCACGCCCACGGGCGTTGAGCACTGGCCAAGCAGCCGCTTCGCGGCCAGCACGCTGCGTGCCCCCTCCGATCACGCCCACGGGCGTTGAGCACATGCTGGGCTGGATCTGCCGAGCGGCGGGGTGGTCGTGCCCCCTCCGATCACGCCCACGGGCGTTGAGCACTGCCCACCGGGGCGAATTGGGCCACCAGTACGGCTGTGCCCCCTCCGATCACGCCCACGGGCGTTGAGCACCCGATTTCCAGCAGGTCCGCCGCCACGCCGTCCTGTGCCCCCTCCGATCACGCCCACGGGCGTTGAGCACATCCCACAGGTCGAACCGCCGGATCGCGGGCTGGGAAGTGCCCCCTCCGATCACGCCCACGGGCGTTGAGCACTCGCTGGAGCAGCTCATTCAGGCGGAGCTCCATGGGTGCCCCCTCCGATCACGCCCACGGGCGTTGAGCACCGATCGGAAGGCGGAGCGGCGAGCATGGGCAGACTTGTGCCCCCTCCGATCACGCCCACGGGCGTTGAGCACTTGAGCGACCGCGGAAGCGGTTCCTCCACCGGAATGTGCCCCCTCCGATCACGCCCACGGGCGTTGAGCACTCCCGCTCCAGGGCGTACGGCACGCCGTCCACCTGTGCCCCCTCCGATCACGCCCACGGGCGTTGAGCACAATACTCCACCCGGTATTCCGTGGCGATCGACAGCGTGCCCCCTCCGATCACGCCCACGGGCGTTGAGCACTCTTCGATAAACCCCGGCACGGCCGCCTCGGTCACGTGCCCCCTCCGATCACGCCCACGGGCGTTGAGCACTCATCCGGGTTCGTGGAGGTTGCGGTCACTTCACCGTGCCCCCTCCGATCACGCCCACGGGCGTTGAGCACCGATTCCCGCGGACGTTCGCCCCGCCGGCCCGCGTCGTGCCCCCTCCGATCACGCCCACGGGCGTTGAGCACATCTTCGCGGCGCCGCGGTCGCGGGAGCCGTTGCTAGAGCGAGCCGCGAAATTTCGTAGCGGCGGCTTCCAGCCGCCGACTCTCGGCGTGGCCCAAGCAGACGACCCCCGTTCGCTGCGCTCACGGACGGCGGCTGGAAGCCGCCGCTACGGATCCCCTAGGCCTGCTCTAGTGCCCCCTCCGATCACGCCCACGGGCGTTGAGCACGAGACCCGCAAGCCGCAGTTCATGCGGACCTTCCACTGTGCCCCTTCCGATCACGCCCAAGAGCGTTGAGCACGCGAACGACCTGTGGAAAGACGAATCCCACGAAGGCGGTGTCCCCTCCGATCACGCCCGGGCCGTTGAACCCCTCACGTTCCCGAAGACGAGTGCCGCCTGCGGATCGAGCAGTTCCGCCAGCACCGCCTGAGCCGTCGCGGCGGGCGCATCAGCGGGGGCGGGACCGCAGGCGGTTAAGAGCAGCGTGACGAAGAGCGGTACGGCGGCGGACTTTCAGGGAGGCGTTGGAGGCGAGGAACCAATCGCGGCGTCAGCGGTTTTCGAGGGCCGCCCGAATACGGGCCGGGCCGTCGCCCGCGGCGGCGGGGCAGTCCCAAACGGAGACGTGAAAGGGCCGCGGGAGGGAGCGGGCGAGCCGCACGACCGCGTCGGCGGTGATCGGGTCTCGACGCAGAACGAGCCGGTTGATCGGCAGTTCCCGCAGGTCGGAAAGCGTGGCGTCTGTCAAGCCGACGTGGTCCAGAGTCAGGAAGAACGCGGGAGTGGTCGGCGTCGGCACGGTGCGGCGGACCAGCAGACCGGCGGCCAACGCACCCAGCCACGGGTCGGTTGCGCCGACGATCGTCATCGTCGCCGACACGTCGCGGGCCAGCGACCACGGGGCCTCCAGCACGGCCTCTCGGGAGACCGGCCACTGGAGGGCGACCAGCAACGGGAGCGACGCGGTCGGCGGGTCCCCGGTAGTCATGTTCGGCCAACGATCAGCGAGGGGCGCCAGCGTGTCGCGGTCGACCGGCGTGTCCCAGATCGTCAGGCGGTGCAGGATCGTGCTGCGGGCGAGCGCCGCGAACGCCGCGGTCGTCACACGACCGTCGCGGATTGTGAGATCGTCCATCCGCGGCAGCATGGCCGCCGCGGCAACGCTCTCGTTGTTCGCCGCGGCGCCCGTCAGGATCAGCGTCCGTAACCGCGGCAGGGCGGTCACCCCGACGCCAGTCGCGGCGCCAGGGTGGAGGGCGAGCACCGTGAGATCGGAACACTCCGCCAGCGCCGCCAACCCGGCGTCCGTGATGCCGTCGCCGCCGACGGCGAGGTGCCCCAGCCCCGATGCGTCCGCCAACCGGGCGAGCCCCGCGTCGGTCACCGCCGTGTTCTGACACTCCAGCGTCGTCTGCAACTCGCACCCGGCGAGAGCCGCGCAGCCGGCGTCGTCGAAGGCGGAGTCGGCCAGATACAGCCGCCCCGACACCTTCCGTCCCGCAGCGGCGAACGCGGCGAAGCCCGTGCCCGTCACCGCCGTGTCCGACAGGTACAGGTAGCTGAGGTCCGGCGCCGACGCGAGAGCCGCCAGCCCCGCGTCCGTCACCGCGGTGCCCTGCAACCGGACGTAGCGAAGTGGGTAAGAGTGGTTCTTAGTTCGCTCCTCCGTGGTGGCCCAGCGGCCGACGAGGTGTTCCAGCGCCCCATCCCCGCATCGGGTGCCCCGCAGATCCAACCCCGGAACCTTTTGCAGCGGCAGGAGGCGAAAGCCGGCGTCGCTGACCGGGTTCCCGGCCAGCTTCACCTCGTTCAACGCCGGTCGCTTGGCGGTCCGATCGAACTGTGCGGCAAAGGCCGTCAGCCCGGCGTCGGTGATCCCGCACTGTTCCACATCGAGAACTCGCAGCGACATCGTGGCCCCGAGCGCCGTCAGCCCCGCGTCGCCGACGCGGTCGGAGTGCAGTCGGACCTCCTCCAAATGCGGGACGGTCGCCAGCGTCACGCAGCCCTCCAGCCCGATCGGGCAGTCCCGCAGGTCAGCGCTCCGCAGCGTCGGGTGGCCGCGGAGCGGTTCGAGCCAGCCGTCCTCCACCGGCTCGCCCCGGACCGTTAGTTCGACGAGGTTCGGGATCGAGCAGAGCTCCGCGAATCCCGCAGCGGTCAGGCCGGGCGGGGCGTCGGTGGGTCGGGTCGCGGACGGGAACCTGGGCCTGTGCTGGAAGGTGTCGTGCGTGATCCGCACCTCCGCCGCCGACAGGTCCAGCAGCTTGAGCCGGACGATCGGGTGCGGCCCCGAGCCGGCGTGCCGCGTGAAAAATCGCACCGAAACCCGCCGGTTTCGCAGCGGTTCGACGGGGTCCGGAGGGTCGGCGTCCGGGTCGGGCTCCGGACCCAGGACGAGGTCGGAGGAGCTGAACCGCATGCGGGGCGGATTGAGGTCCGGGCTGAGGTACACGCGAACCCGTCGGCGTTGCAGGTCGGCGACGATCGCCCCCTGCCGGGCGACAAGGACCTCGGCGGCCCGCTCGGCGAGGGGGGAGTCGCTTTCGGCGACCGCTCGCAGGGCCCGCGTGGCGGGGAGTGAGCGGTCCTGCGTCTTCAGATCCCCCCAGTCGTTCGCCTGTTCGAACAGCGTGTCGAACGCCGCGGGGGCCGCGGCACCGCCGGACCGCACGGCCGTGCGCAGCGTGTCCACCTCCCCGTCGGTCGGCGGGGCGCCGTCAGACGGTTCGAGCGGCGGCGAACCGCAGGCGAGGGCGAACAGAAGCGGGGCGAGCAGCATTCGCCCACCGTACCGCCCTGGCCCGTCGATAGACGTCGCTCAGGCCGTGAGCCTTTCGGATGCCGCTCGACGTATTCTGTCGCCGTTGATTCGAGATGGATTCCTCTACCGCATCTCCGGCACAGCGGATGAGGAGCCGTCACGATTCTCAAGTCGCTGACCCCGCTCCCTAGTCTAGAGAAGGAAGGCGTCGAATAACCCACGATTAAATGCCGTCTCGAAGTCGGCTTTGTCTCGGGATTGAAACAGTTCGAATTTCTACCTCGAAACCCCCTCAGATCGGCCGTTCTACCCTGATTCAACACGAACGGTCGCGAAGTTGTGCGAACGGGTGCGGACTGGTGCGAACGCCGGTTCACGCTACCCTGACAGATGTCCCGCACGATTCCGCGGTGGACGTAGCGGCCGCGGCCGGACTGAGGGTGAACGGGCGTATTCGCTTGGTGCTCCCCGATTGGGAGGTGCGGCGGGAGATGCTCACGCGGTGCCCGGGGCCGTCGATTCTCGGCTGACGATGATCTCCCGGAAGCTTGTTCGCAGAGAATCCGTCTGCGGCCCGGGCGGTCGGAGCGGCGAAGCGGCGGGGCGCAGCCGATACACTCGGTTGTCGCCCCGACCGGCTTCCTGCCTCCGCAACCCCCGTCCCCGCCGTGAAGCTCCGCAACCCCCCGCTGGTGGAGGCGTGGATCGACTTCCGGTTCGAGACGTCGCCCGCCCCGCCGGACCCGACCGGTGCGATGAGGGCGGAGCAACTGCTTCAGGAGCATTTCGGGGACGAGCTGCCCGAGGTGGAGCATCTCGTGCAGGACATCTTCGAGTTCAGGTCTCCGCGTCCCGAGAAGCGGTCCGAACTGCCGGTGCCACGACGGATCGTCGTTGCGGTCAGGGCGGCGAACTCTTCGGGTACGTCAGTGGTCCAAATGGGGCCGGACTTCGCATCCGCACACTTCGTCAGGGCGGACGGGGCGGACTACCCAGGATATTCCGCCCTGCGAGACCGGGCGTTGCAAGTGCTTCGGCTGCACATGGAGGAGTTCGGCGACGTCCCCCCTTCCGGCCGGCGACTTCGCGCCTTCGGCTTGCACAATATCGACGTCGTCGACCTTCCCCGAGACGCGGACGGCTCGTCCGATCTCTCGGCCTGGTTTGGCTTCGACCTTCGGGTGCCTTCGGAAGGGTTCGGGGCCTCCCCGTTCCGCGTCTCTGCGCGATGTGAAATGACGACCCCGGTGGAGGACGTCCGTATGACGTTCTCGTTTGAATCGCAGGACGCCCCGTCCGACGCGGGAGCGAGGTTTCGTCTCGAGTGGCACCTGGAGGGGTCGGCCGGCGGGAACGACGAATCTGCCGGACCGGAGACGGTTCGGCCCCGGCTGGACGCCGCACATGCGTACCTCAATACTGCCTTTCGGGCCGCGTTCACCGACGCGATGTGGGCCCGCTTTTCTCCCACCGAAGACGCCGACGCCGAATGATTCTCGCTCCGCCCCCCGCTCTACTTCGATCTGCCGCCGGCGGCGGCGGCGGCGGTGGTCGCAGCGGACACGGACCGGACCGATCAGACGGGGGCGACCTCTCTGCGTCACCGGGTGCTTTACGGGCCGCTCTCGATCGGGAAGCACGTCTACCCGCTCCGCAAGCCGGCGATCCGCGGCGAACTTTTGCCGGCCCCGGCGATGCCGGCCTACAGTCTCCGTCCAGATCAGACCGAGGTGCGGGTGCCCGAATTGCCCGGCGACGACTTCCTGGGCCGGGGGGCGAACGCCGCTGAAGCGTGGGACAACTGGTTCGATCGCTTCCACACCCAGTTCCAGCAGCTCTATCGCACCCCCGGCTTCGAGCGGACCGCGGAGCAAGAGGTGAACTGGCGGCGCCTGTGCCGGATCGTCGACGTGACCAAGTATCAGCGAACGCAACCGCTCGAAGCTCGAGAGATCGGACTGCTGGCGAGCAACGAACCCGGTCGCCGGAAAGTGGAGTGGGTCGGCCGCGGAGCGTCGGAGTTGATCTCCTCCCACGTCTCGTTGAACCTGCCGGGGGAGTTCGCCGTCATGAAAAGCGGTCAGTGGTTCGAGATGACGACCGTGCGGCACCCGGCGGACGGCCGCCTGCTCGGCGGGTCCGGTGTAACGCCGTTGCGGAAGTCTCCGCTGAAGGCGACCGCTGAGGAGTGGGAGGACTTCGAGGCGGCGTGGGAATCCACGTCCGCCTTACCCGCGACGAGTTGGGACTGACGGACGTCCCCCGACCCGACAGACCCGCCACAGCGTTCCGACGACTCGCCCGACTTGAACTTCTGGTCTCTCGACGTCGGCCAAGGCGCGGCGAGCGTGTTGCTACTCGGAGACGGCCGGGCTGCGGTGTTCGACTGCGGCCCGGCCGGTCGGTTCAGCCCGCTTCGCCCTCTGCTCTCGCGCTACGTTCGAGAGATCGACCTGCTGACGGTGTCGCACAACGACGCCGACCACCGCGGGGCCGCGGCTGGGGTGCTGACGGACTACGCCAAACGAATCCATAGGGTTCTCTACGCCGGCGACAGACCTGCCAGAGAGAATAAATTCCATGCACTCGTCCGTGATCTGCGGGAGAGGAAACGGCACAAGATGCTGTTGAGTCGGCTGGAGGTGGAGGAAGACGGGCCGCTCCGGCTGCTCCTTCCGGAGCCGAGTCGACCGCTGCCGAGAGGGCGGGAGGACGTCCAGTTGAAGCTGTTCTCCCCCACGGCTTACGAGGCGAACAATGCCTCCGCAGACGGAGACCCGAACGCCGCAAGCGGCATTCTGGCGCCCTCTTCGGGGCCGCACCAGATCGTCATCCCGGGCGATGCGCCTGTGTCGCAGTTCCGCTCGCTCGTCGACCGACGCGGGGGCGTGCCGCTGTCGGCCGAGGTACTGCTCGTGCCCCACCACGGCGGCAAGGTGTGGCGCCCCGGGGACGACGCGGCGGGCGAGTTAAAGTGGCTGTTCTCCGAAGGTGTCCGGCCGCGGTTCGCGGTCCTGTCGGTCGGCACCTCGAACGCCTACGGGCACCCCCGCCCCGAGATGGTGGACGCGCTATTGGACGCCGGCGTGACGGTCCTATGCACTCAGATCACGAAGCAGTGTTGCCGTCAGCCGGAACTCGAACGGTTCCGCTTATCGAATCCGCCCCCCGGCGACTTCTGTCAGTCCCTCCACGCTCCAAAGTGGACGGCTACCGGAAACAGCCGGGACGTCCCGTGTGCGGGGACCGTACGAATGCAGTTGCGCCCGAACGGCGTCGCGGTCGAGCGGGTTGGCGAACACCAGCGAGCTGTGGACCGCCTGTCCGGGGCGTGGTACGGCAACCCCCTGTGCCGCCAGATGCAATGTGGAAAATCGCTGGCCCCCAATGGAACAGTAGCCCCGCCGGTAGATAGCGGGACGAGTTCAAGCTCATCTCTGTGACCCAACGGCTCTAGGTGAGACAGGTCGGCTCTTTGTATAGAAGCCTCCCGCTCGCGAAGGGGCCGCGAGAGCGACTCAACCGATCTCCGTCGCGACGCGGGCGGCATTGTCGGCGGAGGCTTCAGCATAGATTTCCGTGATGCTTCCCCCGGCGTGACCGAGGGCGTCCCGGGCGGCGGAGAGTCCGAACTTCGCCCGGACCTCCGTGGCGGCGGTGTGACGCAGTCGATTCGGAGACCACCGCTCGACGCTGGCTTTATCACAGGCTCGCTGGATCGCCTGACGATAGCTTCCGACGTTGTACGCGGTGCCCGGCGCCCGCTTCGGGTTCGCCTTCCGATTGGTGCCGGGACGGTTCCCGCACGAATCCGGCGTCTTTCGAGCGGCCCGTTTGGCCGCCAGCATCGCCGCGGTGGCGTCTCGCGGCTGAAAGAGCGGGGCGTCCTCCCCTCGTCCGTACGCGTTGTGCGCTTCCAGAAGCGGCTTCAGCAACGCCCGACAACGGGGACCGAACCAGATGACCCGCGTCTTACCGCGGTGGGCGGTCTTGTGCCGCGTCGGGACGTACCGCCAGACCTCCGGATCGTCGCGGTCGATCTCCCGCGGCGTCAGCCGACAGATCTCGCCCGGCCGGGCTGCGGTCCACCGTTGCAGTCGCACCATCGCCGCCACGGGGTCCGGCAAGAACGGCAGCACCGCCTCCACGTCCTCGTCCGGCACGGGGAGGACGGGGTCGGACTCCTTCGCACCCGACCGCCCCTTTTTGAGCGGCTCCAGAGCCTCCAGCTTGGCGAGGACCGTCGGGTCCACGAGTTCGCGGGAGACGGCCCACTTCACGGCCCGCTTCACCTCGCCAATGCGGGCGTTGATCAAATCGCGAACGAGCGAATCCTCGATCATCGACTCCCGAAGCTCCGCCAGCAGAACCGGTCCGAACTCCGCCACCGGAGTGGAGCCGTACCGTCGCCGCCAAGGCCGCAGACTCAGTCGGATGTTGTCGACGGTCCGGGTCGGGTTCCCCTGCTCGTCCACATAGCAGCTCTCGACCCACTCCTTGTACCGGAGCACCAACCCCGACACCGTCAGGGGACCGGTGGCCGGGCGAGGGGCCGCGGGCCTCCGCGTGATGGGCGACGGGAGATGATCCGTCCCCTCGGCACACATCACCTCGGCGACGAACTTCCGGAAGGCGGCCTCCGCTTCCGGAGTGCCGTACCGCCCAAAGTAGTGGTCCTTCCCACGCCAGTGACACCGCGCCCGACCGGAGGCCGTGTGGCGGGAGAGGGTGAGAAGGCGCTTCTTGGGGCGGGGCATGGCCGGGAGCATTTAATGCGCCGGGGTTTCCTGGTCAGATTGACCAAGAAACCCCGCTCGTGAGATGCTCCCCGCCGGTTCGACGGAGACCGCAAACAGGGCGGTGTCAGGGACTTATGACAACTGGGCGCGGCGGGATTCGAACCTGCGACTTCCACCGTGTGAAGGTTGATCTCGAGCACCATGGCGTTCGTCCATGACCGGCTACTGATCCTCAGCTTGGTAGAGCCGCCTTAATCCGGTCTGTCCGCACTACCGCGTCTCCAATTGTCGGCCTCTCCGCACACTCCGCCGGATGCTTCTCGGTGCCAGGATCGACTGGCAGGAGACTGTCTAAACATCCTAAGCATCTCCGCGTCTGACACGATTGGTACAGCGGGTGGTTCAAGATTGAGCGACAGGCTCAAGGCCCTCTTTTCCCAGCATACAATGCGGTTCTCGAAGATGCCTCCCCCGCCTCCACGCCAGATGGCAGCAAGTACGGCTTCAGGAATTGGCCGCAGACTCCAGTCGTTCCGGATCGGTGCGAAACCCGTATCGCTCGCCGAGCCATCCGCAGGCCCGCACGACACGCTCGAGGGGGACGGCGGCATAGGACCGATCGGCGACGTTGTTCGGCGCCTGCGCCAGCCAAGCGCCCCGCACGTCGGCGAACGGACCGCTCCGCAGCAGCGTCGCGCCGGTCCTTCGCCACACCGGCAGCGAGGGCACGGAGAGTTCCGCTTTCAGCTTTCGCCGCAGTCGCTCGAGCGCGGAACGGGTGTTATCCACCTTCGACTTCCCCGCCCTGACCTGCCACACGGGTCCGCCGCGGGCGTTGAGAAACAGGAGGTCGCCGAAGGCCGCCTCCCGCGGCGTCGGCCGGGTCCGCAGAGAGGCGTTCAAGCGCGCCCACGTCTCGTCCCAAAGACACCACCGCCCGACCACGCCGGTCTTCGTCCGGCCCCGCGTCAGCGTCCCGGTCTCCAGGTCCAGTTCCGTCAGTCGCGCCGCGCCCAGATCGGCGCCGTAGGCGCCGATGTTCGCCGCGAGCAGAATCCACAGGCCGACTGGGGCGTCCCCGCAGGCCTCGACGACGCGGCGGAGCTGAGCGGGATCTATGGTCTCCGGCTCCGTCCGGGGGGCCTCGATCTTGCAGAACGACATGTTACGCGGCTCGCGGTCCAGCGCTTCCGTCCGATAGAGCCACCGAAAGAAGCTCTTCGCGGCATTGAGAGTCTGCTTCGCCTCCGCCCGCGACCACCCGCGACCGCCGTCGGCCTCCGGCTCGCAGAAGCCCAATAGCCGGCGCCGGTAGTCCTCCAACGTCTGAGCGTCGATTCCGGCGACGTCCCGGTCGTCGGCGAAGGCCGCGAAGTGGGCCAGTCGCTGGGCGTCGCGGTTCAACGTGCTGGGTTCGACTTCCCGCCCGGCCTGATACCGATCAATCTGCGCCCCGACCCGGCGGTCCGCGGGGGCGGCGGGGCCGGACCGACGCTCGGCCTCCGCCGCGGCCATGAGCCGATCCATCCAGCGGCGGGCGTCTTGAGCGACGGCGTCGGTGCGGCGCGGCGGCGGCGTAGGGTTGCGGCCGGCGGCGACCTGCTCGTCCCAGTCCGCGGGCAACTCGACGGAGAGGTCGGACGAGAACGGGAACGCGACCTCCGCGGGAAGAGCCGGAGGATTTCGCGAGGCGGCCTTCCGGCGAAGATCGGTCGCGGCGGCGGTCGACCGCTGACCGTGCCGTTCGAGGTACTCCCGCCAGTCCTCCGGGGTTCGTTCCTCCCCGTCCGGGCCGACGTGTTCCAACAGCGGGACCTCCCCGGTCCGCTCCAGCAGGCGCAGTTCAGTGTCGCACCACTCGGCGATTCCGCCCTGCAAGGCGATCGCGAGGCGATACCCGTCCGGGGGGCCGTCCTCTCCGGCGGCGGCGATCTCCGCGTCGACCGTCGCGCGGTAGGCGACGAACTCCTCCCACGCGGCCCGCTCGGCCTGGCGGTCCGTGCGGCAGGGGACGACGGCCGACTGGAACCGTCGTTTTTTGTACCGCTTCACCCACCGGCCGGCGGCGTCGCGACCGGTCGGCTGCCACGTCATCCGCGCCTTCCGGCTGCGGTTCGATTTCGCCGTCGTTTGGGCCTGAGTCGTCGGCATGGCGTGAGACTCCGCATGAGACACTTTTGGGGGGAGAAAGTGTAGAAAGTGTCTCACGGCCCTCGAGGAAAGTCTACTACGTTAGTATTTTTCTCGGAGTGCATCGGACTTCTAATCCGGCGGTCGGAGGTTCGAATCCTCCCGGGCGCGCTGCCCTCCCACGAACGTGCTACACGCCCGCCGGAGCCGTCGATCCGGCCGGGGTCGTCGGTTTCGTCGGGGTCGTCGGTGTCGGCGGGCGGAGTGATTGGGTGAGGTGGGTCAGCTCCGTCACCAAGGCCAGCAGGGCCGCTTCGTCCCAGTCCGATTCGGCCGCGGCTTCGAGCGCGGCGGCCGGGGCGGTGAAGATCGGATAGCCGAGCGTGCCGGCGGTGCCGGCCAGCTTGTGGGCGGCGTCTGACAGGCCGGCGGCGTCGCCGCTGCTCAAAAGCGTGCGGCACTCCGCGAGGCGATTCGGCAGCGAGTTCGCAAAGTCCGCGGCGACGGGCCACAGGTCGGCGTCCTCCTCCGGCAATTCGCAGCCGTACGGCGCCGTCTCACCCTGCTCATCCGTGGGCAGTTCGAGCGGAGCCGGCGGGATCGCTGCGGCGAACGGCGGCGGATCATCAAGCGGCTGCGGTGGCTCGACGAGCGGCGGCGAGGCGTCCGGGTCCGCGGGCGCCAGTTCTCCGAGCAGCGCCAGCAGGTCGGCCGGGCGAACCGGCTTGGTCAGGTACTTCGTGCACCCCACGGCGAGGCATTTCGCCCGATCGCCGGCCATGGCGTGGGCGGTCAGGGCGACGATCGGCGCGTGCAGACCGGCCGCTCGCAGTTCCGCGGTCGCGGCGTACCCGTCCAGGACGGGCATCTGCATGTCCATCAGGATGACGTCGTAGCTTTGACCGGTCCGTCGGGCGGCGAGGGCCGTTTCCACCGCGGCCCGTCCGTTCGTCGCTTCGTCCGGCGTGAAGCCCGCGCGACCCAGCACGACGCGGATGAGGCGCCGGTTCACTTCGCCGTCGTCCACGAGCAGCACCCGGGCGTCCGATCGGATTGGACGTGCCGTCGGTGCGATCGGGGCGTCGTCGGAGGCGACGGCTTCCGCGGGGGCGCCGCCCCGGATCGCATCGGTCCACCGCACGTCCGCGAGATCGCCGGCGTCCACGGTGAAACGGAACAGACTGCCCCAGCCGCGGCGGCTCGCCGCGGTGATGCTGCCGCCCAGATGGTCGGCAATCTGCCGGCTGATCGACAGCCCCAGTCCAGTTCCGCCGTGCCGTCGGGTGACGCTCGCGTCCGCCTGCGTGAACGGATCGAAGATGCTGTCCAGCTTCTCCGGCGGGATGCCTTCGCCGGTGTCGAAGACGTCCACCGCCAGTTGATGACCGCCGTTCGGAGCGGCGACGATTTCGGCGAGCAGTCGGACGGAGCCCTTCGACGTGAACTTGATCGCGTTCCCGACGAGGTTCAACAGAACCTGCCGCACACGGGCCGGGTCGGAGACGATGTGGTCCGGCACCGGGCCGGTCCACTGACATTCCAGCGACAGCCCCTTCCCCGCGGCGACGACCCGCATGTTGCTGAGCACGCCCGCGAGGATCGCGTTCGGATCGCAGGCGACGCGCTCGAACGTCATCCGCCCGCTCTCCACCTTGGACAGATCGAGAATGTCGTTGATGAGGGCGAGGAGGTGGTCGCCGCTGCCGCGGATTGTGTCGAGGTGGTCGTCCCGCTCCGCCGGCGGACAGTCGCCGGACCTCAGCACGTCCGTGAAGCCGAGGATTGCGTTCAGCGGCGTCCGGATCTCGTGGCTCATGTTCGCCAGGAACGCGCTTTTCGCCCGGTCGGCGGCGGTGGCGGCGTCACGCTCGGCGGCGGCGGCGCGGAGGGCGGTCTTTTCGCGAGCGACGGCGGCGGCGATCCGGCGAATTTCCCCGCTGCCCCGCAGGCAGCCGATGACCAGCACCGCGTCCGCGAACAGCAGCCAGAAGGCATGTTCCGCCCACCGCCACCGCCCGGGCGTCGGCGTGCCGTACAGCGTTTCCGGCCACCACCGCCCCACCAGGTAGTGGTAGGTCAGCACTAACAGCGTCGGCAGGGCCAGCGCCCGCCAGTCTCGATAAGCCGCCAGAAACGCCAGCGACAGGAAGATGTGGAAGTGCGTCTCGATCCGCCCGCCGGTCTGGTAAATCAGCAACATGCTGAACCCCACCTGGGCGGCGCCGATCACATGCCGGGTCAACCGCGTGCCGGGCCGCGTGGCGATCAGCAGCATCGGCACGACCGCGAGCAGCCCGCCGCCCGTCGTCGCCGCAAACAGCAGCGGGTTCGGCCCCGCCGCGGCGATCTCCGCCGCCGTGTGTGAATAGGGATGCGGGACGACCCAAACCGCCAGCGCCACGCAGGCCAGCCATTGCAGCGGCATCAGCGTCGCAAACGGCCGGTCGATCCGTCGCGCCAGCCGCGCGGTCAGCAGCGCCACCCGCCGCTCCGTTCGTCGGCGCAGCGCTTTCCGGTCGGCCTGCTCGGGGAGGTCGGCGGTGCGGGAACGTGTGAACATCTTGGCGAATCGAAATCGCCGCCCGGACGCGGGACGGTCCTCAACCGTACGTCACGCCACCCGCCGCCGCGTCAATCCGGCCGCGACCGCGACGCTTCGCCCGCCGGACGCAACGATCCTGCGGGTCGTCCCGCCCGAACGCCCGTGCGGCGGACCCGTACGACAGACCCGTGCGGCGGACCCGTGCGGCGGACCCGTCAGCCGGTGCGGAACTTCGCCAGCCAATACGCCTTCACCGCCCGTCGCTTGACCGTGCTCATCCCCAGTCCGATCAACTTCAGCATCCACGGCATCCGATGGACGTTGCGGACGGCGATCTCCTTGAGCGTCACCGCGTCCTCGCAGGTCAGGCCGGGCCGCCAGTCTTCCAGCGACCGCACGTCCTCCACGCCCCAGTCGAAGCGGGCTTCGAAGTGTTTGAGCGTGTCGTGGGTGGATTGCGTGGCGACGCCGTCGGGCGTGAGCGCGTCGAACGTCAACGTCGCCCCCGGCAGCCGTTCGCCCAGCATGTCGATCACCCGCCGCACGCCCTCCTCCGGGAGATACATCAAGACCCCTTCAATGCAGACGAAGTACGGCGCCGGCAGGTCGAGCAGGCGCTCGATCCAGTCCGGCTCCAGCACCGACCCCGCCATCATGGACCGGCGGTCGGTCTCCGCGAAGTAGCGGCGGCGGACGGCCATGCTGTCCGGCAGATCGACCTCCAGCCAGTGCGATTTGCCGTCGTCGCAGCGTTCGAACCGCGTGTTCAGACCCACGCCCACGTCCGCGACCGTGCCGCCGGGGTTCTCCGTGAGGAACGCCCGCAGCCAGTCGTCAAATTGCAGCGTGCGGAGCGCGATCCCGATGCGACTACGCAGGGCGAACTTGTTGAAGTGCCCGAACCGATCGCCGAGGGCGTCCGCAATCTCCACCGCCCGGGGGTCGGACAGAATCGACAGCCGGCTGCGGGTCTCCGCCGCCCGCGCCCACAGCGGGACGAGCAAAGTTTGCTGCACCGGACCGAGATCCAGTTCGCCGTCGCCAAGTTCGCCGGTGGCCGGTGCGTCGGCAGGCTCCGCGTCGTTCGTCATGCTGACGAAGTTAGCGGGACCCGGCGTTTTCCACCCGGGCGGAACCCCCATTCCGTCCGCCCCGCCGCCGCATCAGGAGGCCCCCGCATCCCGCGACGCCCAGCAGCACGACCGTCATCGGCTCCGGCACCGCCGCAGGAGCCGCGTTTCCGTCGAACCGCACGTTGTCCAGATACAGGTTCTCGGTGCCGGAGTTCGAGGTGAACTCCGCGACCAACTGCACGACGGTCGCCGCGTCCGGAATGATGGCCGTGGCCGTGTTGAAGCGTCCTTCGATATTCAGATCGTTGATATCGCTGCCGGCGGTATCAATCAGCGTGAAGGTTCCCCGATCTGTCGTCGCGAAGATATAGAGAACGTCCTCGTCCTCCCACGTGGTCCCCTGCAAAAAGTAGTCTACCGAGGCCACCACGTCCGTGAAGGCCGAGACATCCACCGCATCAAACGTCAGGCGGTACAGGCCGTCGGGATCGGCGATCTGGTAACCCTGCACGCCGTCGGTAAAGGAGGACGCAGCGCCCGGGAACTCGGAGACGCCGACGGGGTCCCCGTCGCTCAGTCCGGTTCCGCTCCCGAGGCTGACCCAGGTGGCGTCGAAGCCGAGATCGCCCGCGGCAATGGAGGAGGCGGTCGAGTCGACCGTGCTGGGATCCGTCACCGTTCCGCCGGAGTTCAGCAGATCGACGACCGTGCCGTCCGGCAGCGACCCGGTCGCGGCGGCGTTCGTGTAGGGGACGAGCGACGCCTCGTTCTCAAAGCTCGTGGAGGCGATCAACCCCGCGGCGGCGGGGCTCGCCGCCATCCACACGGCGCCGGAGATCAGAATCGAAATCGAACGAAACATGCGGCGACCGGGCGAAGGGGTGAGCGACAGGCGAGGCGTTCGAAGCCCAACCTGTCGACGGCCCCGCTCCGTCTCAACCGATCTCACCCTCCCTAAAGCCGAAGTTTCTCAGCCGGGCGACCCGCGCCCGCAGGACCGAACCCGCCGCATACCGTTCAGGCCGGCAGTTCGCCGCCGTTTCGCCGCCGCATGAAGAACGACCCGCACCCGGCGACGCCCAGCAACAGCCAAGTCGTCGGCTCCGGCACGGCCGCGATGTTGGCGGTGAAGGAGAGGTTGTCGATGCCGAACTCGTCACGCGACCCGACGCCGCTGACGTCGTCGCCGACGAATTGCAGGTAGAGGTAATCGCCGTCCGCCAATCCCAGTCCGGACAGGGTGGTGGAGCGATTAACGGACTGAAAGCCGAGGGCGTCGGCCGCTTCGGGGCTGGTAAAGTTGAGTGCAGAGACGGGCGCGGGGTTCAGCGTCTTCGGATCCGCGACGGCGCCGCCGGTGGCGAAGCCGAAGTTGAACGAGTTCGCCCGTCCCTGATCGTTGTTGAACAACAGGTCGTAGGCGACGTTGACGTCGTTGATGACCGCCCCAGTGGTGTTCTGAATGCGGGCGAAGATGCTGCCCGGCGTGAAGTCGCTGCCGCCCGGCTGCACGCCGAGGAACGTGTTCCCAGCCTGAGTGAACGCGTACAGCCCGCCGGTGCTGACGCCGCCGTCGGCGTCGGTTCCTCGTCCATAGTCGCCCCCCGCGGCGCTCCCGCCGAAGAGCGTGTTGCCGCCGACCCCGTCGCTCATGCCCGTCACCGCAAAAGCGTCGGAGTCGAGCGTGCCTGGCGTGCTCCCCGGAGGCGCCTCGAAGCCGCCTCCTGCATAGGCCACGCCGCCGTTGACGCCGGGGGAGCCGGCCTCGAAGGTGACGGTCGTGGGAGTGCCCGGGGCGGCGAAGACGAGGCCCGCGAGGCTGACGCTCGGCAACGCCAGCGAGCCGGCGAGAGCGGCGGCGGAAAAGAGACGGCGGTTCATAACGTGAGGGGAGGTGGGGTCGGGCGGGGACCGCGTAGTTCCTCCCCAAGGTGCAAGAGTCACGCCGCAACCTCAATCCCCCGCCCTCCCCCAGCCGGCAATCTTCATCAACTTCTGACGATCGGCTGTCCCGCGGTGACCGGCACATCCGGATCACGCGGCAGCCAGCTCCGGGACCGCTTGCTCCCGCGGCGCCGGCGCCTCACGCCGCGGCAGGAACGCGGGCGGGGTCGGCTGGCCGTCCAGTTCGACCGTCGCGTGCGGGGCGGTCGGATCCACGCGAAACGTCTTGGGGTAATGATACAGCGACCGGTTCTTCGTCACGTACTCCTGCACCGCCCGGCCGGCGAGGTACGCCGCGGCTTTGGCGGAGTAGCCGAGGCCGGCGGTCGCCGTGCTCTTCAACGGCAGGCCGAAGCGGTCCCGTAACATGCGGTTGGCGCGGTGGCGCGGACATACTTGAACGCCCGCGGGCTGTAATGCTCCGTGCTGACGGAGATATTCAAACCGACCCGATTCTCGACCCGGTGCGGCGTGTGCTGCGGCCAGGTGATCCACTCGCCGGGCCGCAGATCGACGGCGAACGCCGCGTCGTCCCACGCCGGTTCGTACCCGGCGTCCTCCGCTTTCTTCACCGCGATAATGGCTTCCAGTTCCTCGTGCGGCGTATCGGCCAGTCGCTGCGGATAGGCCCAGACCCGCTTTTCGCCGCTGACGTGCCAGAGGATGTTCTGCGGGACGTCGATGTGATAATAGACCATCGCCCCCGGACTGCTGACCAGCACGTTCGCGCTGCGGCGGGTCGCGGTAAAGCCGGGGCAGGCGGCTTCGAGATCGTCGTACAACCGGTTGATCGCGGCGGCGGCCTCGGGTTGATGGTCGAGGATCTTGCGCATGTTGAGCCACAGCCGACCCTTCTTCAGGGCCGCGAGAATCTCTTCCGGCGAGAGGCCGTCGGTGAGACCTTCGCTCCATTCCAGCACCGTCGGGTCGTGGCCCATGCGGGAGACGTTCGCCAACTCCCGCGGGTGCGTTTCCAGCATCCGCAGGATGTTCTCCTCGGTGAACAGGCCGGTCTCCGCGAGGCCGTGCGTGGAGGTGAACAGCCCGTTCTCGAAGGCGTCCGGGGTGCGGTAGTCGGCGGGCAGGTCCAACAGCGGGCCGTCGTGCGGAGCGGCGGACATGGGAGCGATCAGGCGGGGGGGGAGTGCGGGATTCCGGCGACCGCCGCGGCGGCCGACCTGCAAACGTAGGTCAGAGGACCCGGGGCCGCGGCGGTCGACGGCCGCGGCGCCGTCAGTCTGTCGACTGTCGGACCGGGCCGGTGCGGGTTTCCGCAGGGTCGTTACAATCCGCCCGCCCGTCGCTCGCGGCGGCTGTCCCCGTTCCGTCCCCGCTCCCCCGCTCCCCGCCCGATGCAGGCCCGTCGCGTCCCCGGCGTTTCAATCACGCCGGACCCCCGCCGGGTGTTGTTCCGGCCGTTCTTTCCCGGCGGCCCCTCACGCGCCCGGTCGATCATCGCCCGGTTGATGACGCTGTCGGACGAGGAGGTCGAACGGGAATTGGCCTGGGTGATGGAGGAGTTCGGCGACCGACACCGGAACCTCGTCAAGTTCTTTGAGCGCCGGTTCGGCGAGGTCAGCCATCTCCGCCTGACGGACGTGAAGCTCACCCGCGAACGCGAACTGCTGATCGGGGCGTACTTCACCAACGAATACAGTCTCGAAGCGGCGGCGCTGTTCAATCCGTCGATGATCTGGCACCCGGACCAGGCTGGGTTGAAGCCGGGCCAAAAGCGGTTCATCCTCAGCCTGCGGGCGACCGGCGAGGGGCATATTTCCAGTTTGCAGTTCCGCAGCGGGGTGATCGGCCCCGACAGCGCGTCGGCGGGGAGCGGAACGCGGGGCGGCGGCACGCCGAAGATCTCGCTGGACCCGGTCACGCCGTACGTGACCACGCCGGAGCGCACGCTCGATCGCTCCTTCGAGCGGGCGCTGTTCGGCAAGAAACTGTTGGAACTGGGCGTGCCGATCACCTTCGCCCGGGCGGTGATGGGGCGGTTGGCGGCTCACTTCACCTTCTCCGAACTGCGGGACGTGGTGGACGAGGCCCGCCGCACCGAGCCCCTGGCCCCGCGGGAGGCCCAGGAGGCCGCCGACGCCGTGGTCGGGCTGGCCGAGAGCAACTACGAGATCCAGTTCAGCCGGGACCAACCGCTGTGCGAGCGGATCATCTTTCCCTCCACGCCCAGCGAGGTGAAGGGGATCGAGGACGCCCGCTTCGTGGAGTTCGTCGACGACGACGGCAAGATCACCTACTACGCCACGTACACCGCCTACGACGGCCGCACCGCGTTCCCGCAACTGTTGGAAACGCCTGACTTTCTGGCGTTCAAAAGCAACACGCTCAACGGCCCCGCGGTGGCCAACAAGGGGCTCGGATTGTTCCCCCGCAAGATCGGCGGGCAGTACGCCTGCGTCGGTCGTCAGGACGGCGAGAACATCTATCTGATGTTCAGCGATAATCCGAGCTTCTGGTACAAAAAAGAGATCCTGCAACGCCCGACACAGCCCTGGGAGTTCGTCCAACTGGGCAACTGCGGCTCCCCCATCGAGACCGAGGCCGGTTGGCTGGTGCTCTCCCATGGCGTCGGACCGATGCGGAAGTACTGCATCGGGGCCTTCCTGCTGGACCGCGACGATCCGGCCAAGGTGCTTGGTCGGCTGCCTGAACCGCTCCTCACCCCGGCCGGTAACGAGCGGGAAGGCTACGTGCCGAACGTCGTCTACTCCTGCGGCGGCCAGATCTTCGACAACGAACTGGTCATCCCCTACGCCATGAGCGACTACGCCAGCGGCTTCGCCACCGTCCCTGTGGACGACCTGTTGGAAACGCTCGAACGGAACCGCGCCTGATCCGTCGTTGGGCATCTGTCGCGGGCCCCCGTTGACGGCCTGTTGCGGGCGGGCGTGCGGCGGCGGGCGGCGGAGGGGAAGATGAGCTTCACCGGCGTTCGTCCGGTCCTCCAGTCGCCCGTTCATTCCTCGGCTCGATGCGTCGACATCCCGCCAACCCGCTGATCCTCCCCGCCGACGTGCGACCGTCCAACCCGGCGTACCGGGTGCGCGGGGCGTTCAACCCGGCTGCGACGACGTTCGACGGCGAAACCCTGTTGCTCCTCCGCGTCGCGGAGGACGTACCCGCCGAACCCGGCCGGCTGGCGGTTCCGCTGGTGCGATTCGAGGACGGGCACGGCGTCGCCGAGGTGCTGGACGTGGACCTCGCCGACCCCGGCGTGCTGGTCCGCGACACCCGCGGCGTGCGGGTGAACGGCGTGGAGTACCTCAGCACGCTGTCCCATCTGCGGCTGGCGCGGTCGGTCGACGGCGTGAACTTCCAAGTGGACGACACGCCGTTCCTGTTTCCCGCCTCCCCCACGGAACGGTTCGGGGTGGAGGACGCCCGCATCACCCGCATCGCGGACACCTACTGGATCAATTACACGGTCGTCTCCGGCGACGGCTGGTGCACCGCACTCGCCAGCACGACCGATTTCCGCACCGTCACGCGGCACGGGGTGATCTTCCCGCCGTCCAACAAAGACGTCAGCCTGTTCCCCGCCCGCTGCGGGGGCCTGTGGCGGGCGTTACACCGGCCGAACAACGACGGCTTCGGCAAGGCGAGCGTCTGGACCGCCTCCTCGCCGGACCTGTTCCACTGGGGCGACCACCGCTGCACGCTCCGACCGCGGGCGAACGTCTCGTTTGAAGAAACGAAGATCGGCGGCGGTCCGCCCTCCCTGCTGACAGGCGCCGGCTGGGTGCAGATCTACCACGGGAAGAACGCAGCCGGGGCGTACGCCCTGTTCGTCGCCCTGCTGGATCGGGAGGACCCGTCCATCGTGCTCGCCCGCAGCGAGGAGCCGATTCTCGTGCCGGAGGCAGACTACGAACGCACCGGCTTCTTCCCGAACGTGGTATTCGCGAACGGGCTGACGCACGACTCGCCCGGCCCCGACGGCGTGCTGCCGAACGACGCGGCGGTGCGGGTCTACTACGGAGCCTGCGACGGCGTCACCTGCCTGGCCGAGACGACGGTGGGCGAACTGTTGACCGCAGCCGGCCCACGACAAACAGCGGCGTGCGAGGCCTGCCAGAACGGCTGAGACCGCGACCGTTCAGCAATCCCCAAGCTGGCGATGACGACGGTGCGGGGCGAACTGTCCTTTTGAGAACCCGCTCGCCCGGGACCGCAATCACCGACCGGATGTCGGCAGCGGGGGGCCGTCGAGGCGGTCGAGGTACGGGGTGCGGAACGCTTCCCAGCGGGCGTTGACAGAGTCGAGGGCGGATTTCGACGCCGCCCCGCCCTGCACCGCCATCTCGACCAAGCCGCCCCCGCCGCCGCCCCCGAGGGCGCCGCCGCCGAGGAGTCCGCCCAATCCACCGAGCGCTCCGCCGCCGCCGTTCAACAGGTTCTTGACCTGCGGATCCTCACGAATGCGGCGCTGCGTCTCCGGATCGGCGTCGTCGAAGCCCCGCAGTTCGCTGCTCTTCCACGCCGTGAGCCACGTTCCGGCCGGCGATTTGACGAGGAACTCGCTTTCCACCGTCGCTTTGCGGGCCGCGGCGTCCATCGCCACCCGCGTGACCCGCACCCCGCTGCGGCCGGCTCGGTCCGCGGCGTCGGTCGCGGTCTTGTTACGGGTCAGCCGACGTTGATTCTCAGCGCGGCGGGAGAAGGCGTTCGGCTGCGTCAACTCGTCGATCAGGTCCTGATACTGCCCCCCGGCCATCTGCATCATCAGCGCCTGCCCGTTCACCGCCTGCCCGGCTTTGGGCGTCTTGATCAGCGTGGAGCCGGTGCCTTGGAAGGAGAACTCGTCCAGCAGGGCGCTCTCCACAATCGCCACGCGGGCGGCCCACTCATCGTCGGACTGAAGCTGCGCGACGAACGGCGTCTCCGCCGGCTCCTCGGGCGGGGCGACCGCGGTCGACCACGGGGCGGCGGGGGCGAGGCGGGTGTCGATATCGGCGTCGCGAAGATCGTCCCCCAAGTCGTCCGCGGAGCGATATCCCACCCCCCGCAAGCCGGCGTTCCAAGCGTGCATCGCGAGCTTGCGGCGGTGCGGGGCCGTGCGATGCGATCGCTGGACGGCCTCCCGCGGCACCGCCAACACCGCCCACGGGCCGACCTCCCGGCGGACGGACGGCTCGCCCACCACGTCGGTCGTCTCCGGTTCGACAGGCCCCTCGTCGTCGGCTCCCCCGACGGGCACGCCTTCGTCCACATCGGCCAGCAGGTCGGAGACGCGTTCGAACTCCTGTTCCAGGTGAAGCGAAATCGACGGCGTCTCCGCCCGCCGTTCCATCCACGGGACGAGCCGATCCCGCAACTGCTCCGCGATCTTCACCGGATCTCCGGACTTCGGCGCTTCGGCCGGCGGTTCCGGCGCGTCTCGGACCGCGGTCGGCGTGTGTTCCCACCGTTTGATGAGCCCGGGATGATCAAGGTCGACGTCGCCCCGCCGGACCGCGAATCGCACCGTGTTCGGCGGCGTCTTCACAGCCTCCCCGCCCGCGGCGACCTCGGCGGCGCCGGCAAACAGGCCGATCAACTCCGCCTCCCCGCCGTCCGGCAACGTGACGGTCAACCGGTCGACGGCCCGACGATGAATCGACGGCGGGGCCGCGTCGGCGGGGACGGCGGACGCGGAGGTCGCGGCGATCGCCGCGGCGAGGAACAGACGGGACGGCATAGGACGGTTCTGCGGGCGGGGACGGTGCGGCCGGTCGCCGCATCTTACGCCCCGCCCCCCGCCCGGTGGGCGCGGTTTCCGGCCCTGCCGGTTCAGGCCGCCCGCAGCAGGCGAGCCCGCGGTTCGAGTACCTGCGGGACCGGCTCGAATCGGTCGGCGGCGTCGTTCCGCGGTAGCCAGATCGGATCCACCCCGCCCGCCTCGAACAGATGCGCGAGGTGCAGATGGCAGGTGAAGAACAGCACCTGGCGGGCCGGCCGCACCCGGCCGTCGGCCCGCCGACGTTCCGCACAGAAGGTGCGGAGCGTGTCGAGGGCGGCCTCGGTTCGCAGTTGGTCGAAGTTCACCAGCACGTCGTCCAGCACCACCGGCGGACGGAGATCCAGGCCGTTGCCGTCGATCTCGTCGCCGCCTGGAGTCTCGTCCGCCTCGGCGACGTGATCCATCAGGCCCAAGCGGATCGCGAGGTACAACTGTTCGCGGGTGCCGCCGGAGAGGGCGTCCGGGGCGAGGGCGGCGCCGTGGCGGTCTTCGACCAGCAGGGTGCGTTCCCCCAGCGGGCTCCAGACCCGGCGGTAGCGGCCGCCGGTGAGCTGTTCGAGGTACCGCCCCGCCGCCGCCAGCACCGCCGGCTGGCGGGTGCGTTCGACATCGGCCCGCATGGAGGCGAATGCCCGACCCGCGAGCTTCGCGGCGTGCCAGCGTTCCGTCGCGTCTTTGAGGTCCCGCCGCACCGTGGACAGTTCCAGTCGCACCGCGTCGCGGGCGTCGTCGGCGGTGAGTCCCTCCAACTCCCGGGCCACGCCGCCGCGGCGTTCCTGGGCGGTGCGAAGCTCCGTTTCGATCTCCTCTAATTCGGCTTCGAGGCGGGCGATCGCAGTGCGGTTTTCCGCCGCGTCAAAGGCGGCGAGCTCCTCTTCCTGCACGGCGAACTCGGACGATTCCTCCGCGGCGGCGGCGAGGTCGGCGTCGGCCATCTCCAGCAGCGCCGCGACCTCCTGCCGCTTCGCAGAGCCGCCGGCGAGGCGTTCGTACGCGGCTCGGTCCGCCACGCCGGCGGCCTTCAGCAGTGTCTTCGCCTCGGCGTCGCCGGCCTTGGCTTCGGCGGTCAGCGCCTCCGCCTCGGCTTGCAGGCGATCCGCCTCCGCGGTGCGGCGGTCGCGTTCGGCCCGTCGCTCCTTCAGGCCGTCCAACTCCTCCGCCCAACCACGCAGGGCGGCGAAGGCGGTTCCTTTGACCGGCCGGTCGAGAGTCCGGCCAAGTTCCGACACCCGGGCGGCGAATGCGGCGAGGGCGGCGGTGAGATCGTCCTGCCGGGCCGCCGCCTGGGCGGCGGCGTCACGGACGGCGTGCGCCTCGCCCACGCCGGGCTTCGCGGACGCCGTCGGCACGGGCACCGGGACCGGCACCGCGATCCGTTTCTCCACCACGCGGGTCACGCCTCCGCCGCCGTCGCGAGACAGCCGGCCAGCGGCGTCGGCGGCGAGCTTCAACGCTTCGCGGTGCTCCTCACGCCATGCCCCCAGGGCTTCGGCGGTCTTGATTCCCTCCGGCAGACCGACCGCGTCCAACGCCTCGTACCACATCTGTCGACCCGCGGTCAGATCGCCCTGTGAACGACGGATGCGGTCCCGCAATGCGGACAGCGCCCGCCGCCGCTTGGCGTGCAACTCGGCGGTTTTCGCGAGGCTTTCCAGGCTCGTCCGGCGACGCTCCACGGCCAGCAGCGCGGCGGAGGCGGCCCGCGGGCTCCATTCGCCGCGGCCCGGTCCGCCTTTACGGGAGCGGAACTTTGCCGGCTCCAGCCCGGCGGTCGTCAGCAGCGTGCGGATCTGTTCACGTGTCTGGACGAGTTCGCCTTCGGACGCGCGAACGCGGGCTTCGGCGTCTGCGGCGGCGTCGGTCAGCACGGACTCCATGTGGTCCCGCATCCGCCATGCGAAGCCGGAGCAGCACATCCCGATCAGCAGGAAGACCAAGCCGGCGATCCAGCCGACCTGATTTCCAAGAATTAAACCGAGCAGCAGGAACGACGCCCCGCCGAACATGAACAGCCCGAAGCAAAGGCTGACCCAGGGCGGGACCTCCAGCCGGGCGGCCCACTCGTCCGGCCGCAGCCCGCCGGCGGTGCGACCGCCGGACAGCACGTTCTCGTCGCGGGTCAGGTCGCACAAACGGGTGAGCGTCGCCGCCCGCTCGTCCGCGGCGGCGAGCGCCTGGGACGGATCGTCGGCGCCGACGGACGCCAGCAATTCGGCCCGCCGGGCCTCCCGCTTGCGGAACAGCCGGTCCTTCCGCTTGTAGCTGCGCTTGAGCCGACGGCTCTTCAATCCCGCGGCCCGGTACGCGGCGGCGGCGTCGGACAGCATCTCCTCCGCCTCCGGCGACACGTCGACCCCGTTGGGGGAGCGGGTCAGATCGAAGTCGGTCGACTCCGGCCGGTCGCTGTCCCGGCCGTTCACGCCGTCGCCCGCGCTGCCGCTCTCCTCGCGGACCCGGTCGTCGAGCTGCGTGACGGCGAGGTCCGGGTCGGCCCCCGCGGCGGCGGCGAGACGGGCGAAGCGGGTGGAGTCTGCGATTCCGCCGTCCGCGGCGAAGCGGGCGACGAACGCTTCGGCGTCCTCCGCCGTCATCTCTTCCGGATGGTCTGCTTGGCCGGAACCCACCAGCTCCTCCGTGCGGTCGGCGCGACGGGTGAGGGCGGCGGCGGTTTCGGCGGCGGCGTCGCGGCGGCGGGTGGCGTCCGCGGCCCAGTCCGTCAGCCCGGCCAACGCGCGGATCGCTCCGGCGTGTTCGACAAGGCGGCCGTCGAACGTCACGGAGCCGGCGTGTCGTCGCGCCTCGTCCGCCCGGCGGCGCGCTCGGGCGGCGCGTTCGGCGGCGGCGTCGCGATTCGACTCGGCGGCGATCAGCCGCGTGAGCCCGTCCGCCGGCACCGCCGCCGAGCCCCCGAGCCGATCCCACTCCGCCCGCAGGTCGCGCACCTGCCGCCACGGACCGTGCACCTTGCCGACGTACCGCCGGCTCCGCAGGTCGCTCCGCAGCCGTTTCTTCTTGCGTTCCAGCCGCTTGAAGGTCTTGTCGAGCCGGTCGAGGTCCGCCCGCAATTCGCCGGCGGCGGCGCGGCCGTCGGGCAGCGCCGCGAGCTTCGCGTCGAGCCGGTCCCGGCGCCGCATGAGTTCGGCAATCCGTCCGCCGACAGGGGCGTCGTGCGCATCGAGCGTCAACAGACCGGCGGCGGACTCCTCCGCGGCGTCGGCCGCGGTGAGGAACCGCCGGCCCGCCGGCCCCAGCGAAACGCCGTGCACATGGGCGGCGACGTCGTCGTGCTCCAGCGTGGCGAGTTCCTGCAATTCATAGATGCCCAAGGCATAGACGTTGCGGTAGAGGGCCTCCGACAGTCCGCCGAGCCGGTCGTGCAGCCACTCTTCGCCGTGAACGTCGCCGCTGGAATCGGTGACGGTCAGCCGGCCGCGGGGGTCGGCGCCGGGCTCGCAGAATCGCCGGAGCACGTGCGGAACCCCGTCGATCTCCGCGTGGATCGTGCCGTCCCAGCCCGCGGTCGAATCGAAGCCCCGGCCGTTCCCGTTCCCGGACTGGCCCCGCTGCTTGAATCCGTGGGTGCTGAACGGTTCGTACCCGTACAGCACGCCGCGGACGAACGCGCATCAGCGTCGTCTTGCCCGCCTCGTTGGGGCCGTAGAGCAGGTTCAATCCCGGCCCGGCCAGCGGCAGGGTGAGATCCCGCCACACGCCGAACCGGGCAATTTCAATGTCGGTAATCTGCACGGCGGGTCCTTCCGCGGACGGGAGTGCGTGGTGAAGTCGTCAGGGTGAATTCGCCGCGGGGGCCTTGAGCGCCCCGATGCAAAGTAGTCAGCGCGCGGTCAGCAGCGGGGCGGCGAAGCGGGTCGCGAGGGCGCGAATCCGGTCCGCATCCGGAGCGCTTCCGGCGAGAACCGACGGGCCGTCGCCGAGCGGATCGAAGTGCGACAGGGCTTCGAGGAACGCCGCCGCCTCGCCCGGTTCCTCCCCCTCCGTTCCACGTCCGTCAGTTCCGCGCCCGTCGGTTCCGCGACCGTCTGGTTCAAGCTCGTCGTCCGCGAAGCGATCGGGGTGCGGGACTACGGTGACGGTGTGTACGGCGTCCGACCGGGCGAGGGCGCCGGCGAGGGCGTCGGCCCCGTCTTCCCCTTGTGCACCGCCCATCAGCGAATCGCCCCACGCGCCGACTCGCAGCGTCCAGTCCACAACCCGCAGCCGTTCGCCGGGCTCCCGCCGCGGGGCGGCCGCCCGCAGCCGAGCCGGTAGATCCGTGGGTTCGTCCAGCAGGTCGAGGATGGGGGTGAATCGCACGACGGCCCGTTCCCCCCGCGGCTCCGTCTGCCCCCCGCCGGCGCCCGTCGCTTCGGGCAACAGGAACAGCGTGCCGGGGGAGGATCCGGGACCGGTCTGGGCGAACAGCAGGTCGCAGCCGTCGGCGTCCGCGGCGGGATCGGCCGTCACCCCCAGCACGGGCAGGCCGTCCGGCACGGGAAAGGTCGCCCGTCCGACCAGCACGCGAAGCGCCGCGATCGCCCGTTCGCCACGGGTGAGTTCGGTCTCGCTCGGTTCGTCCGGGGCGAGCCGGATCAGCGGCAACCCGTTCGGCAGCGGTTCGTCCGTGACGGCGAACACCGCCACGTCCGCCGCTGCGAGCCGGTCGAGGCCAGCCCGCAACGCCCCTTCGGCGCGGAGATCGGCGGCCGGGTCCAGCAGGCGGCCGGTCAGGACGACGGCGTCGACCCCCGGCCCGTGCCCCGTTTCGTCAGCGCCCGTGGCCGCTTCGAGCAGAGAGTCCCACATCCGTCGAGACGCCTCCGCCGCGATCGCTGCGGCCGGCCCGGCAAGCGGCGGCAGCCCGTCCAGGCAGCCGCCGAGTCGGACTTCGGCAGCGCACAGCACAGCCGGCGGACCGAAACGAACGACGCCTGCAAGCGTGGCCGTCTTGGAAGCGCCCGAGGGGGCGCTGCGAGGACTGCGGCGGGCCTTTTTCGGCGGCATGGCGGGCGGGTCGGTCCGTCGACGTCCGGGGGACGGGACCAGCCGGTCGTCCGCGGCTGGGCAGCTGCGCGCGTCGTCCCCGATCCCTGGGGCGCGGAGGATACGTCAACGAAGCGATCGGGGAAACCCCGGGGGGCTGCGGCGGGCAACCCCCGCCCCGGTGTAGACTGCCGGGGTGCCGACGACCTCTTCCACCTCCCCGGGTGCGACCTCCCCGGGTGCGACCTCCCCGGGTACGACCTCCCCGGGTGCGACCTCCCCGGATTCAAACATGCCGGACCGCTCGCCCGTCCGGGGGGTCGACGGACTGCCCCGTCCCCCCCGGGGCTCCCTCGAAAAGGCGCCGCCGCAGGCGTCTGCACTTCCGAGTCGCTGGGGCGTGGGCTTGGCGGCGGCGGGCTGCTTCGTCCTGGCGGCCGGTCTGTACGTGCTTCGTCCGGAGGAAGCGCTGTGGAGAGCCGGAGCGCTGCGGGTGGGGCTTGTGATGGGAGCCCTGTGGCTCGCCCTCCCGTCCCGCGATCGAGCGGCGGCGTGGGCCGCCTGGGATTGGAAAGCGGTCGGATTCGTGGCGTTGTGCGGGGCGCTCTCCGTTCGAGCGCCGCAGCTTGGCTTGCCGCTGTTGGCCGGGTGGTGGTTCTGGCGGTGGCTGAAGGCCGTCCCGCCTATCATCCCGCCGGAGGTCGACTGAAACTTCGGATCGAAAGGTCGATTGAACCGTCAGCGTCCGACGGCGCCGTAGCGGTCCGAGAGCGGGACCGGGGCCGGCGGGGGAGCCAGCGGGGCGTGGGGCAGTCCGGGCCGGGCCATGCTCGCCCGCCGCCGCCCGGCGGCGTAGACCCGCTCGGAGATCCGGCTCAACTCAACCTTCCGACGCGGCAGCACGCCGTCCATCCGGACGGCCAACCCTTCCACCCACACCGGCCGGGTCTGCATCGACCGATCCATCAGGTGGGCGAACAGGCACACCTCTTCGAAGTTGCGGTCCAACACCACGTTGGTGACCGGTGAAATCAGCTTCGCCGCGGTCCCGACGGCTCGGCTCGGGAACGAGACGAACAGGCTTGCCTTGCCCACCGCGATCGGCGTGCCGGCGGCGTCGTACGCGGTTTGCATGTGGAGGTGAAACAGGCATGTCGCCCGGATCGGATCCTTGAGAACGGGCGATTTGAATTGTCCCTCGACTAGGACAATCTGGTCCTTCTCCCCCCGCAAGAGAAACTCGAACGCCCCGACGGAGCCGTCGCCGGCGTCGCCCTCGTAGGTGTTCGGTCCGGTCTGCCACATCTCGCATTCGCTGACGCCAAGGAGCCGCCACAGGGCCACCGCGACGTCCGGGTGCTGCACGAAGTACCGCAACCCGTCCTCGTGGATCGGGAATCGCAACACCGGCAGCGTGCGGAACAGCGTGTGGTCCTCTAACACGCGGGCGGCCCGGCTGCGGGCGAGTGGGGCGAGGGCGTCCAGCGGCAACGCCGCCTCCGCCCGATGCCGAGCCCGACTGGTCCCGCTGCCCGACTGCACCGTAACGATTTTCGCTCGCGCCTCCGCCTCGCGGCCGCCGGTCTCTGGTCCCGCGGCGGCGGGCGTCGCGGCGACGCAGGCGGCGGCCGCGGCGAGCGTCATACGAACGAGCGGAACGCCGGACCGGCGATGGGCAGTGCGGTGCGGCATCGGACGACTCGCGGGGGGAGTGGGAGATTGCCGCGGTGAGCCCCGGCCGGGGGAGGATCGACCGGCTCCACCCGTCGAACCGGCATCAACCCTCCTGGCATGGCACAGGCGGTACGGCCCTCACTCCCGGAATGCTCGTCACTGTCGTCGCGGGCGGCAACCACCCCGCAGTCGGTAAACTCGCTGCTCCCGTCTTGGTCATCTCGAATGTCGCCGCTCCAGACTGCTGCCGCCACCCTGTCAGACGCACTCCGGCGAACGGGATACACGCTTGTCTTGGCGGAGAGCTGCACCGGCGGGCTCGCGGCGGCTGCAATGGTCGGCGCGCCGGGGGCGTCCGCGGTGCTCGCCGGCTCCTTCGTCACGTACCAGACGGAGAGCAAGGCCGCTTGGCTGGGCGTGCCGCGGGCGCTTTTGGAACGACATGGGCCGGTGAACTCCGAGACGGCCGCCGCCATGGCCGCCGGGGCCGCCGCACGAACGCCGCACGCCGAGGTGTCCGCCGCGATCACCGGTCACCTTGGACCAGATGCTCCGCCGGGCCAGAACGGCCGGCTGCTCCTCGCCGTGCGTACTGCAGACGCACTGGTTCATCAGGAAGAGATCCGCCTGCCAGATGCGCCTGCCGATCGCTTACGCCGACAAGAAGCGGCGGCGACGGCTCTGCTGCAAGCCGTGGCCGAACGGCTGGAGCAGCTCAGCAAATCGCAACGTGAGACCGGCAGCGCATGAAAAAGACTCCCGGAACCGGCGCGGGTGGGACGGGAACAAACTCTGGCGTTCGATCGTGGCCTGCGAACTGGTCAGGCTGCCAGCCAAGCGATCACACCCAGTGAGTCTGTCCCCACCGCGTCCGGCTACGGGAGCCGAGCGACAGACGAAAGTTGCGATTCCTGTACCGCTCGATTCATCGACACCCCGTCGGCGGCCGTTCGGCGCTCTCCGTCAGTTTCATAAGTTACTGCCGGGAAATCGGTTGTGGCGGTCTGAAAACTCTTTCGTGAGCTGCGGAGACTGTCGAAACTTGACGTGTCGACGGGGGTGGTGTTGACTGTCGACACCTTGGTTCGACAGTTTCGACACCCCTTCGGCGCCCACCGATCGTCCTCTCGCCGAACCTGATTCGCTGTGCCGCCCCGGCCGTCGGAGCGGCGGCAATTTTGTCGGCCGTGGGGGCGATCGTGTATGCCTCCGTCTCGCCGGATCTCCGCTTACGGATCGTCTTGGCGAGCGATCCCGCGATGGACGGCGTGACGGTCGTCGCCACGGATGGGTTGACGGTCTGGGGCGAGCCGGGTGCGGACCGGCCCAAGCCGGGCGACCTGCTGCATTCGGTGGGCGAGCGGGCCGTCTCTGGGCCGATCGATTTTTACGACGCCTGCGATCCGCTCTTTCGGATGTCGGACGGCGACTTCCTCGACGGCCGCGGCTACGAGCCCGCGATGCGGTTCCGGCTGCTGGCTGATCACGCTTTCGTGAAGGACAAGTTCGGCAATCACTACATGCGGGTGCGGTACTCCCGGCCCTCGAAGGACGGTCCGGGCGACATCGCTCTCACCTCTTATGTGCGGGTCCAGGGGGTGCCGTTGGGACGCATCGGGCTGCTCGTCGTCTGGCTTCTCCTCCAGATCGGCCTGACGGTGGTCGCCGGGGCGGCCTCCTGGCTGCGGCCGTACGATCGCTCGGCCCGGCTGTTCTTCCTGATGAGCGCCACGACGGTGGTGGCGGTGTCGAACGCCTCGCTGTGGTGGGCGCTGGCGCACTCCGCCTGGGCGCTGATGCCGCTGACGATCGCGGCGGCGTTCCTGCCGTCGGTTACGCTGCACTTTTTTCTCTCCTACCCCCGCACGCTGCCGGCGCTGCGGGATCACGGGCTCGCCGTCCGCCTCGTGCTGTACGTGCCCGCGGCGGCGGCGGCGGCGGCGGCGATCGCGGGGGTGCTGACCGCCGCGTCGCTGGCGGACGATGCTTCGCCCGCGGCGGTCGCCCTCAAGGATCGGGCGCTGGAGGCGTTAGGTTGGACCGCCTCAGGGATCATGTGCATGGTGGCCGGCGGGTTCGTGCTGTCGCTCTGTGCGCTGTGGGCGCACTGGCGGCAGTCGACGTTGCGGGTGGAACGCGGGCAACTCCGGCTGATCCTCGCCGCGGCCGCGGGCAGCGTGCCCGCGGGGCTGTTCCTGTTGTATCTGGCGGCGACCGACCAAGCCAAGTTCCTGCACACCTGGGGCTTTCTGCCGGTGCTGTGGGTCAGCCTGCTGTTCGCCGCGGCGTACCTCGCGGGGATGATCCGCTACCGATTGCTGCGGGTGCACGAGGTCGTCCGCGGGGGGACGCGATTGCTGTTGGTCCGCAGCGCGCTGGTGCTGGCGGCTGGGGCATGCGTCGCCGCGGCGGCCCGGGTGGACAGGATCATGGAGGTGCCGCTTTCCCCGACCGGGTCCAGCCTCGTGCGGGCGGGGGCGGCGGTACTGGCGGCGGGTTTCGCGTTCCTGATCTTCGATGTGCTGCGGGGGCGGCTGGACCGCACCTTCTACCGGGAGAAATACCGGCTCGATCGGGTGCTACGCTCCTTCGGCGGGGGCGAGAACCCGGCTCGGCAGGCGGCGACGCACGTGGTCGCCGCCTGCCGCGAAGTGATCGGCTGCGTGCGGGCTTCGGTGTATCTGCCGGACGGCGAAGGGGACGAACTGATTCGGGCGGCCGCGTCGGAGGAATCGTTCCCGGACCGCCTGTCCGCCGCTGAGTTGGCCCCGGACGACCCGGCGGACGCCGACGACTCACCGCGACGCACGGCCCCCGGACCCGTCCGCTCGGCCGCGGTGCGGGCGGCGACCGGGGCCGAAACGCTGGTCCCGCTACCCATTGAGGAGAGCGACGAAGGCGGCGGCGGGGGAGCCGCCGCGGGATGGATTCTGCTCGGCCCGAAGGAGGATCACACGGCGTTCTCCGCGGAGGATCTCACCTTTCTTGAAGCGCTCAGCCGGACGGCCGCCGCCGCGTTGCGGGAGGGCCGGGTGCGGCAGGAGATGGACCAACTTCGCAGCCGTCTCCGCCGCCGTGACGATCGCCGGGACCGATTGGAACGACGGGTCGCGGCGCTGGAGACCGAGCTGGCGGGCACCCTCGGCGGCCTGACGGGAGCCCCGCCGGTGGACGGCTTCGACCGGTGCGGATTGCGGGGCGACGGTCCGACCCTCCGGCGGGTGATCGCCACCGCGGCGAAGGCCGCCCGCAGCGACGTGACGGTGCTGCTTCGCGGGGAGAGCGGCACCGGCAAAGAGTTGCTCGCCCGGGCAATTCATGCCAACGGTCCGCGGGCGGGCGGCCCGTTGGTCGCCGTCCACTGTGCGGCCCTCTCCCCCGCCCTGTTGGAAAGCGAGTTGTTCGGGCACGTCAGAGGGGCGTATACCGGCGCCGATCGCGACCGCACCGGCCGGTTCGAGCAAGCCCACGGCGGCACGCTGTTCCTCGACGAGATCGGCGAGGTCCCGCCCGAGACGCAGGTCAAACTGCTCCGGGCGTTGCAGGAACGCACGTTCGAACGCGTCGGCGGGGACCGATCGGTCTCCGTGGACGTGCGGGTCGTCGCCGCAACGCACCGCGACCTGTCGGCGATGATCGCCGCGGGCACGTTCCGCGAAGACCTGTTCTACCGACTCAACGTGCTGCCGATCGACCTGCCGCCGTTACGCGACCGGCCGGAGGACCTGCTGGCTCTGGCGGACGCGTTCCTGCATGAAGCGGCGCGCAAGCAGGACCGCGGCGTCACCCGGATTCACCCGGACGCCGAAACGGTGTTGCTGCGGCATCGTTGGCCGGGCAACGTGCGCGAACTGCGGAACACGATGGAGCGGGCGGTGGTGCTGGCGGAGACGGACACCGTCACACTCGCCGACCTCCCCGCGGAACTCATCCCGCTCCGCGACGCCGACGTGCCCGGCCCGAGCCGGCCGAACCTGTCCGATCAGGCCCCCAACCCGCTCCCCCCACGTTCTTTGATGGACGGAGCGACCGACGGAACCGCCGGTCGGCCTCTCCTCCCCCCACCGACCGTTCCTGCCGCACGATTGGTGGAGCGGCCGGCCCGGGTTGTGCGGAATGTGGAAGCCGCCCCCGTGGGATCGGTTGAACGGGAGCCCGCGGCCTCCGGAGCGCCGCCCCTTGCGGACGGGGAGAAGCGTCGTCTGGTGTCGGCTCTCGAAGCGTGCGGGGGGAACAAATCACGAGCCGCCCGCCGGCTGGGACTGCCTCGAAGCACGTTCTACAGTCGATTGCAGAAGCACGGCGTCGTGCCGTAGGCGGTTAGCCGGAGCCCTCGGGAGCTTGTCGGCGTCGCCCGGCGAGGACAGAAATCGCGACCGCGGCGAGGATCAGCGCCCCCCCGCCGTACGACCCCGGCGGCGGCCGTTCCCCGGTCCCGAGGAACGCCCAGAGCGGGTTGAGGATCGGCTCGATGAGCAGAATGAGGCCCGCCGCCACCGGCCCCGTCCGCCTCAGGCCCAGTTGGAAGAGGACGTACGGCAGCGCCATCTGCAAGACGCCCAATCCCAACAGGCCGACGGCGAGGAGCGGCGGGATCGAGAGATCGCCCCGCCACGCCGCCCACGGCAGCAAGATCGCCGCGGCGACCGCATTGTTACAAAGGACCACCACGACAATGTTCGTGGGTCCGCCGGTCCGGCGGAGGGCGTCGCGATCGACGCCCTCCAAGCCGACGATCACTCCCGCGTAGGCCACGCCGGACAGCAGCGCCAGCGCCGGGGCGAGCGGTCCCGCGGGGCGGTCCTCGCTCCAGAGATGGAACAACAGGACGCCCACGCCCGCCGCGGCGCAGGCCAGCGCCGCCAGTTGTGCGGGGGCGATGCGGCGACCGAGCAGTCCCCAGGCCATCACCGCCGCCCACGCGGGGGCGGAATATTGCAGCAGGATCGCCTCCGCCGCCGTGCCGACGGCGGAGGCCACGATGAACGCGCCGACCATCACCGTGTAGCAGACCGCGGTCGGCCACATCAGCCGACCCGCGGGACGGGCGGCGCCCGTGAGCTTCGCCCCGATTCCCAGCAGCGGGAGCATCGCCAATGCCGCCCCGGCACTGCGGATCGCGGTAAATCCCAACGGCTCCACCCCCGCGACCTTCACCGCCACGCCCGCCAGACTCCACAGCGTCGCGGTCGCGAGCAGCAGCGCCACGCCCACCCAGCGACGGGATGTCAGATCGGACGGCGGCGCCACATTAGACGGGGGTCCTGTCAACGGCGCGGGGCGAGGGTTGGCGCCGTGGCGGCGGGGCTCGGGGCCGCGAATCGAAACAGCCCGTCGATCAACGTCGGGTCGAGCCGGTGCACCCGGGCGACGGATTTCTGCGTCTCGGTGATCCACAAGCCGCTTGCGGGATCCTCGACCAGATCCGGATAGCTGATGCGAATCTCCGGGTCCGGGGAGAACAGCACGACCTCCGGTTCGCCCCACACGACGATCGGGCCGTCGGGGCCGGGGCGTTCGACGCCGCCAGCGAGGTAGGCCGGGTTGCGACCGCGGTAGCCTTGGCCGGGATGGTTGTGATGCCAGTGGAGAAACCGCCCCGCGTGCGGGCCGGTCGTCAGCTTCCAAACGAACGTGGCCGCTCTCGGATGGCGGACGGGCGAACCGCCTGAACTGCGGGTGAGATACGCGGGGGGCGTCCAACGGCGGCCGCCGTCCCGGGAGTAGGCGACGCCGGGGCGGCCGGCGACCGTGCGATAGACACACAGCAGGGAGCCGTCCGAGAGCACGGCGACGCTCGGTTCCTCCGCGATCGGGCCGTCCGGTGCCGTCAGGCCCCTTTCGCCCTCCGGCAGGGTCGTCCAGACCGCGTCTCGCGGTTCCATCACCGAAAGCAGATCGTCGCTCCGGAGGAACCACGCTTCGGTCTCCGCCATAAAGCCTTCGCCGAACCGGCCAACCTTCGCGAACGGCAGCAGCACGCTCGACTTGCCCGCCGTGGCAATGGGCGGCAGGACCACCGGCTTCGCCACGCCCCAGAAGAACCGCACGCTTCCGCGGTATGGGTTCGCCCGGTCAATCGCTCCGGCCTGGACCGGGAGGAAGAAGTGCTCGGACCACGTCCGGCCGCCGTCGTCGCTGTACCGGCAGGCGTATTCGCCGAGCGTATCGACCCGCGCGGTCGTGCCGCCGTCGGCAATCGCCTCCGTCAGGCGTGCGGCGTTGTAGGTGTAGAAGACAAACACCCGCCCCGGCGCCGCGGAGCCCGGGGCGCGAGTAACGGGACGACCCAGGAGGCCGCGGGGCCGTCCGCCGGCTCGATGTCGATCAACGGCCCCCAGGTGAGGCCGCAATCGGCGCTCCGCACCGCGACGACGTGCTGCCTCGATTGGCCTTCACCTCCCGATCCCGTGGTCATCGTGCACAGCCACGTGCCGTCCGGAAGGACCAGCACGTACGGCTGATCGCAGTACCCCTCCGAGGGGATCACCCGGCCGAACGCGATGTTGCGGGGGTCCCGCGGCGACAGCGTCGCCAAGTCCGCAGCCGGCCCGGTGTCAGTTGGTCTCACAGAGACCGGCGGCGAGGCCGACGCCCATTCGCACGCCATCAGCAGGGTCACGGCCGAGACGATTGACCGGAACAAGGCCGACCGGGGCATGGCCGCTGCTGGGGTGAGTGGCGGGCGAGACGAGGCGACACGCAGCCGCCTTCGGAGAACGGACCGCCGCATCCTAAGCGGCGTGCCGCCGAAGCGCCCTTCGAGTGCGGAATCCTAATATGGTCTGGGGCCCGGGACCGGCTGGACGGGCTGCGGCGTGAGCCGTTGCAGGAATGTTGGAGGTCAGGTTGCCGTTCCACACGCCGCCGCCGCCGGTGTCGAACTGCCAATTCCCGCTAAACTTCGGCGGGCCGGGCTTGAGGGCGGGGTTCGGTCCGGGCGTTCGAACGAAGCTCTCGGTAACGGTCCATTGGAACGACCCGCTTTGTCCGTTCACCGACCAGCGGCCGCGGATCGTGCCCAGCGGCAGACCCGGGGCGGGGCCGTTGGGGTTCTGCGGCGTCGACTGATACGTGATCCCGTAGAGCTGCCCCTGCCCGTTCAGGTAGCTGCCGGACGCACCGTTCAACCGGACGTTCGCCTGCACGCTGCCGCCGCCGACGGTCGTGTAGGAACTGCTCCAAGAGCTGATCTGAAGTCGCTGGACGGGGTTCACCGGGACCAGCGGCGGCGTGGCGCCCGGGTTGCCGCCCGGGTTGAACGGCGGCGAGTACCCGACCGGCGGTTGGACGTCGTTGCTTGGCGGTCCCTGGGCGAACGCCGCCGGGGCGGCGAGCACGGCCAGCGTTGCGAGGAGCGCGGTGGGAGGACGACGCCTGATGAAAGATCCACGATGGAGGGAACGGCGTGGGAGGCCGAACCGGGCAGCGGCCAACGGGCCTCCGGTTCGGGTTCCAGGCGCCGCCCTGCGTTCCGGCTCCTCCCGCCCCTTCAAGCGGCAGCACTGATCCCGCGGGGTCGCGGGTCATGCAGCGGGTCATCAGAAACGTTGCAAAGCGGTCCGAGTCGGAGGTGAACCGTCCCGCCGCGTCCGCTCCGCACCGGCGGTTCACTCCGCGGCGTGCCGTTGGAGCTCTTCCAGCGACGCGTACTCCAGCGCCGCCATGTGGGTCGCTTCCAGCACGACCCCCGGCGCCTGTCCGGCGTCGAAAGCTTCCTTCCAGCGGGGGGCGCACAGGCACCAGCGGTCGCCGGCGTTCAGACCCGGGAACCGGTGCATCGGCATCGGGGTGGAGAGGTCGTTCCCGCGGGCTTTGCTGAACTTCAGGAACCCGTCCGTCATCACCGCACAGACCACGTGCACGCCGTCGTCGCCCATGCCCGTCGCACAACACCCGTCGCGGTGCCAACCGGTGAGCGGGTCGTGCGAACAGTCGGCCAACGGCCCGCCGAGCACGTTCTTCCCCTTGCGGCGGGCGTCGCGACCGGCGCCGTCACGGCGGCCTCGGCCCTTGGAACGGTCGGAGCCGGGACCGTCGTCCTCCGGGCGGTCGGAGTCGTCGGGGCGATCTTCGGTGGCGGCGGGCATCGGGCGAGAAGCTGTGCGGGTCGCGGGACGTGCGCGACCACCGTGGCGACACCGCCCGGCGGAGGAAAGCGTGCACCGCGACGTTCGTGCGGATCGGGCGGAACTTTTCGGTCCGACGGGGCGTCCGGGGCCGGTACGGTGGCCCGCCGCCGTCCGCTTCCCCGCCCGCTCGCCCTCGCTCGGATCCCCCCGATGTTTCGCCCCCCGCCCCGCCCGAACCTCCCGCCGCGCCGGGCTTGCCGGCGCCGTCCGCCCGCGGCGCTGCTCGCCGCCGCCTGCGTGGGCTGGCTGGCGCCGGCCGCGTCCGCCCAGGCCCTGCTGGAACTGACGGACGCCCCCCGCCCCGGCTTCCCCTCGACCTGGGAGGTCACGGAACTGACGGCCCACGCGGACGTGACGGGGCAATCCGCCTCCGTGCGGCTGTCGCAGACGTTCAAGAACGTCGGTTCGCAGCCGCTCGAAGCGCGGTTGCTCTTCCCCGTCCCGCCGCAAGCCGCCGTGCGGGAACTCACGCTGTTGGTCGACGGGAAAGAACTGACCGGCACCCTGCAAAAGGCCGACGAGGCCCGCGAAACCTACGAGGCCATCGTCCGCCGCAACCGCGATCCGGCGCTGCTGGAATACGCCGGCTACGGCCTGTATCGCACCAGCGTATTCCCGATTCCCAAGGGGGCCAGCCGCACCGTGCAACTGCGGTACACCCAATTGTTGGGCGTGCGGGAGGGCTTGGTCGACCTCACCCTGCCGGTGGGCTCCGCCGGGTCCAACGGCGTGGGGGCGAAGAAGGTCGAGGTGACCGCCGCCATCTCCACCGATTCGCCGCTGAAGGTCGTGTACAGCCCCACGCACGACGTGACCTTCGAACGTCCCACGGACACCACCGCCACCGCCGAATTGACGTTGAAGAACGTCTCCGGCCGCGAGGACGTGCGGCTGCTGTTCGGCACCGCCGACGGGCTCGTCGGGCTGAACGTGCTGACCTTCCGCGACGCTGACGCCGCCAAAGCCGCACGGCCGGCCGGTGACGGCGACGACGGCGAGACGAAGCCCGTCAAAGACGACGACGGATTTTTCCTGCTGCTGGCCGCGCCGGAGGTGCCCAAGCCGGACGCCGCCCCGCCGGCCCGCTCGATCGTGCTGGTCGTCGACACCTCCGGCAGCATGGCCGGGGAGAAGATGGAACAGGCCCGTAACGCCGCCTCCTTCCTCGTCGGCCGGTTGCGCGAGGGGGACACCTTCAACGTGATCGCCTACAGCAGCACGGTGACCAGCTTCCGCCCGGAGCTGGAAATGGGCGACGCCGACGGCCGCAAGGCCGGGCAGGCGTTCGTGGCGAACCTCCGCAGCGGCGGCGGCACGGACATCAACGCCGCCCTCACCAAGGCGCTGGAGATGATCCCGAAGGGCGGCGAGCGTCCCACCTATGTGCTGTTCCTCACCGACGGCAAGCCCACCAGCGGCGTGACCGACGAACAGCAGATCGCCGACAACGTCGCCGAGGCGAACCGGGCCTCAAAGAAAGCTGACTCGAAAGATGTGAAGGCCCGCGTCTTCACCTTCGGCGTCGGCTACGACGTGAACGCCCGCCTGCTGGACCGCCTCTCCGGCGGCGGACGCGGCGTCAGCGCCTACGTCGCCCCGGAGGAGGACGTCGAGGAGAGCGTGTCCGATCTGTACACGAAGATCAGCGCCCCGGTGCTGACGGACCTGGCGCTCTCGTTCGTCCGCGACGGCAAAGAGGAGACCACGACCCGTTTGAACCGTGTGCTGCCGGGCGACCTGCCGGACCTGTTCAGCGGTCAGCAACTCACGATCGTCGGCCGCTACGCCGCCGGCAAGAAAGATCTGAAGGGGACGTTCACCCTCACCGGCGCCTCGACCGCCGGGGACGGGGAGCCGCTGACGTTCAAACTGCCGATCACCTTGCCGAAGGATTCGGACGACGCCGCGGCGTTCCTGCCGGCCCTCTGGGCGACCCGGCGGATCGGCGAATTGCTGAACCGGATCGACCTCGACGGCGAAAACCACGAATTGGTCGACGAACTGGTCGCCCTCTCCACCCGCTACGGCATCCTCACCCCCTACACGGCGTTCCTCGCGGAGGAAGACGTGGCGTTGGACGCCGTCGCCGCGAACCGCGGCGTCGTCCGGGGGAACCTTGACGGGCTTGGCGGTAACCGGCGGCCGCCTCGGCGTCGATCAGCGGGCGTTCAACCGCCAACTTCAGGAGCAATCCCAAGCCGCCGACGATCTCGATGATGCGCTGTTCTCGTTCAACATCGGCCTCAGCGACGGCCGGAGCCGCACCCCGGCGCCGCCGCGGGCTGCCGCGGGTCCGGCCCGTCCAGGATCGTCCGCCGGCGGCGGCGGCGGCTTCTTCGGCGGTTCTGGCGGAGCCCCCGCGGCCGACGCGCCGGCGGACGCTGCGGCCCCCGAATCTGCCAACCTCCCGACGTACGCGGCGCCGAGCTACCCCCGCGAGTTGGGCGAGGCCGCGGCCGGGGACGAAGGTCGTCCCCGCGGCCCGCTGGTCCAGCGAATCGCCGGGCAGACGCTGTTCTTCAAGAACGGCCAATGGGAGGACAGCGCCCTCACCGCGAAGCAGAAGGAGAACCCGACCGCGGTGGAGCAGTTCACCGACGCCTGGTTCGCCCTCGCCAAGGAGGCCGGCGCCCGCTTCGCCCCCCTGCTGAGCCAGTCCGAGCCGGCCCTGGTGCGGATCGGCGAGACGACCTACCTCATCACCCCGCCCGCCGCTGAGGACGCCGCGTCCGACGGCTGACCGAGGCTGACAGAACGACTGATTCGCTCGCCCCGGGTTCCCAAGTGGGAACGCGGGGCGTTTTCGTGGACGAAGACGTCGACGCCAGTCCGCTAATCGCAAGCTTGCGAGGGGTCAGCGTCCCGGACGCTCCGAGCGTCCGGGACGCTGGACGAGCGGCACCCCAATTTGCTCTTGAGAACCGCGTCAGAACGCCGGACCCCGCGGGCGAGCCGGCGGCGGGCCGCTGGGAGCGCCGACGGCCGCTTCGCCGGCGCCGAACTGGCGGCGGTCCGCGTATCGGATGACGAACGACGGCATCGACCGCGTCGCCGCGGGCTTGCCGGGGTCGCTGGTCTTCGCCCCCCATTCGTTGCCGGTGCGGTTGTCGAACCCGCTGGCGACGTTCAGCGGTTGGCCGCTGCTATCCACCAGCAGATTCCCTTTCGACAGCGGCTTCATGGACAGATACCGCGTGAACGCCAGCCAGCGGCGGTCCGGGGCGTCGGCGTCGAACAGGTTCCCGCCGGGCAGGCTGAACCCTCGCTCCGGCTTGAACCCGGCGAACGTCCGCGGCAACGGCGAAACGTGCACGGCCACCAGCAGGATCGCCATCGTCACGTATCCGGTCGGCCCCGCCGAACACCCAGCGGAGGCCGTGGTAGAGCGGCCGTCGGCAATTCCAGCATCCGCGGGGCGATCTGCTCGCAGGCCAGTCGCATCCCAGTTACGGTCGCGGCGAACAGCCCCAGCAGGGCGATCACGTCGGCCTTCGTGCCGAGCGAGGACCATCCAGCAGCCCGGCGAGCGGTTCGAAGAAGTTCATCGCCACCACCCCGCCCAGCACCACGCAGAAGAACGTGGTCACCGCCCCCAGCGCCCCGTCCACGGCCACGAAATAGGTGACGCCGCCCCAGACGGCCAGCAGGATCAGGTCGATCATCGACGGTCGGGGTGTGCTAGGAGGGCGGGGGCGGAGCCGAGGGGAACGGCCGGCGGGGCGGCGATCACTTCACCACCTTGAGTAATTCTTCAATGCTGGTGACGCCGCGGACGACCAGCCGCAGGCCCTCCTCCCGCATATTGAGCATCCCGTTCTTGCGGGCCTCCGCCCGAATCTGGCTGGCGGGGGCTTTGTCGCGGATCAGGTCGCGGATGCGGTCGTTGATCTCCAGCACTTCATAGACGCCGACACGGCCCATATAGCCGAGGCCGCCGCACTTGGGGCAGGTGCCGCTCTCGGCCCGCGGGGGGCGATAGAAGGCGTCGATCTTGTCCACCGGCAACCCGGCTTTCTTGACCAGTTCCGGCTTCGGTTGGTACGCCTGCTTGCAGTCCGAACAGAGACGGCGGACCAGCCGCTGACCGACCAACGCCGTCAGGCTGTTGGAGATCATGAACGGCTCCACGCCCAGTTCGATCAGCCGGAACAGGGCCGTGATGCTGTCGTTGGCGTGCACCGTGCTGAACACCATGTGCCCGGTGTTCGCCGCCTGGCAGGCGATCTCCGCGGTCTCCTTGTCGCGGATCTCGCCCAGCAGCACCACGTCCGGGTCCTGCCGAAGCACGCTGCGGAGCGTACCGGCGAAGGTTTGGCCGGACTTCGTATTGATCTCGATCTGGTTGACCCCGTCCATCTGATATTCGACGGGGTCCTCGATCGTGATGACGTTCCGCTGGAGCTTGTCGATGCGCGTTCATGCTGGCGTACAGCGTGGTGCTTTTGCCGGCCCCGGTCGGGCCGCTGCACAACACCATGCCGTGCGGCTCGTTGATCAGTTCCTCGAACCGATCCCGCAGCCCCTTGCGCATGCCCGAGCTTCTGCAGACTGGCGACGGCGTTGGACTGGTCGAGGATGCGGAGCGACATCTTCTCGCCGTGCCGCGTGCCGGTGCGTGGCGACGCGGAAGTCGATCTGCCGGCCGTCCAGATCCGCCCGGAAGCTGCCGTCCTGCGGGACGGCGCTTCTCCGTGATGTCCATGGCGCACAGCACCTTGAAAATGTTGACGATGCCCTCGCCGGTCGGCTTGTCGAACGGCTCGGCCGGATACATCGCCCCGTCGACCCGGACGCGGACGCTCAGCTCTTCCTCCTGCGGTTCGAGGTGCACGTCGGTGCTGCGGCGGAGGATGGCGTCGTAGATCAGCTCCTTGGCGGCGACGTAGCCCTTGCTGCTCTCGACCTTCTTGGCGCTGGCGGAGGAGTATTTGTTGCCGGTGGAGCTTTTGCCGAGGAACGTGATCGGCGGGCCGAAAGTCGGGCTCCGCCTTCGCCGCCGCCGGTCGGGATGCCCAGGCCGACTTTAGCTGAGCCAGTGGTTCGCCACCTTCGTGAGGTGACGGTTGGTCATCACCTTGCCGCTGTCCGGGACGCGGGCGTTTCGTTCAAGGATGTATGCCGTCAGCGGCCCCCCGCGCGAGCAGCAGATACGCCGGCACGCCCATCGCCAGCGACGGCAGGCAGAGCAGCGCCGCAGCCCCGCGATCCCGCCGAGCACCAGCAGGGTCGACCAGAACTCCGGCCGAACCTTCAGCTTCGCGGCGTCGTCGTCCGCCCATGCCGGTCGTCGCCACCCACAGGAAGAACGCCCCCAACACCAACGCGAGCAGCGGCAGCGCGAAGTAGAACCCGACCTGCTGGCCCGGCCCGTTCCCCCGCCAGAAGCCGCCGGGGTGCGGCGGGAACCCGTTCGGATCGACCGCGGGCGCGGCGGACGCTCCTGCGGCGCCGGCATCGGCCGCGGCGGCGTCTCCGACGGCGGCGTCGCCCGCGGCGGGCGGGGGCGTGTCCGGACCGAATTGCCGGGCAGAGACGGCGGGGGCGAACGCCGCGACAGCAGCGCCGCCGCCGCGAACGGCAGGACGCGGCGTGACGAGCGACGAACGGACGCGGCGGCGGTCATGGGGGCGGTTCCGTCGGTCCGTGCAGAGCCGGGCGTGGCGGCGGGGCGAACCAATCAGTCTACGCCGCGATCTCCCCGCAGGCGACCGCCGACCGACCCGCTTTCACGCGAGCCCGTCCAGCCGCGAGCCCGTCCAGCCGACGAGCCCGTCCAGCCGCCAGCCTCTTCACTACAGCACGCCTTTGCTGCTCGGCACGCCGGTCTGCCGCGGGTCGATCGTCACCGCCGCCCGCAGGCTGCGGGCGCACGCCTTTGAAGGTCGCCTCGGCGATGTGGTGCGAGTTCACGCCGTGGTGCAACACGCAAGTGCAGGTTCAGTCCCGCCGCGTTCGTCACCGCCTGCCAGAACTCGCGCACCAGTTCCGTATCGAAGTCGCCGACCTTCGCGGTGGGAAAGGCCACGTCCCACACCAGCATCGGTCGGCCGGACAGGTCCAGCGCGATCGTCACCAACGCATCCTCCATCGGCAGTGCGATCGACCCGTACCGCACGATTCCGGCCTTATCGCCGACCGCCTCCCGCAGCGCCCGGCCCAGGCAGATGCCGACGTCCTCGGTGGTGTGGTGAAAATCGACGTGCGTGTCGCCGGTCGCCTTCACCGTCAGATCAACCAGCCCGTGCCGGGCGAACAGTTCCAGCATGTGGTCGAGGAACCCGACGCCGGTGGCGATCTCGTGGGCGCCGGTCCCGTCGAGGTTCAGCGTCAGCGAGACGGTCGTCTCGCCGGTCTCGCGGTCGATCGTGGCGGTGCGGGGTGCGGGCATGGCGGCAGGTTACCCCGGCGAACCGGCCGCGTCCGGGTCAGGCGGCGAACTGCTTCAGGGCGGTCGAGCAACGCGTCCGTCTCCGCCGGCGTCCCCACGGTGATTCGCAGGCCGTCCGGCGTGCCGTTCCAGCCGGTCGCGGATCGAAGGTGAAGTACCGCACCAGCACCCGGCGCTCCTTCAGAAACTCGAACCGTCCGCGGTGGTCGCCGTCGGGGTGGGTGACGAAGACGAAGTTCCCGCCGCTCGGCTCGACGCGAAACCCGAGGGCCGTCAGCCCGTCGGCAGCCGGTCCGCTCGGCGGCGACCGTCGCCGACCGTCTCCGTCAGCCACGCCTCGTCCCGCAACGCGGCCGTCCCGCCGGCCAGCGACAACGCGTCGCAGTTGTAGGAGTCCTTCACCTTGGCCAGCGCCGCGATGATCTCCGGCCGGGCCGACGGCGTAGCCGATCCGCAGCCCCGCCAAGCCGTAGCCTTTCGACAGCGTCCGCGTCAGCACGACCCGGTCGCCGAGTGTCGCTGTTCAACAGATCGACGCCGAATCGGGCGTCCCAGAAGTCCGTGTAGGCCCCGTCCAGGACCAGCAGGCCGTCGCTCGGGGATCAGCCGGTCCAGCGGTCTCGCGATCCCAAGCCGTCCCGCTGGGGGAGTTGGGCACCGGGACGAAGAACAGCTTCGCCCGCCGCCGCACGTCGCTCCGACGCGGTCCCAATCCCACGACCAGTCGGCGTTCAGCGGGATCGGCTCGAACCGGCAGTTCTGAATCTCCGCCAGCGTCCGGTACAGCGTGTAGGTCGGGTACGGGGAGACGATCAGATCGCCGCCGCGCGACCGGCGATATCGCGTGACTTGCAGAACGTGCGGATCAGCAGGGTGAGGATTTCGTCGCTGCCGTTGCCGGGCAGGATCCACTCCGGCGTCAGAGCCCGAGCCGCTCCGCGGCGGCGGCCTCGCGGAACGCGAGCCCGGTGGGGTCGGGATAGCGGTTGAGCCGGTCGCCGGCAGCGTCGCGGATCGCCGCGACTGCGGCGGGCGGCGGGGGGAACGGCAGTTCGTTCGTGTTCAGCTTCACCCAGCCGTCGCCGCGGGGCTGCTCCCCGGGGGCGTACGCGGCGAGAGCGGCGACGGCGGGGCGGGGCGAGACCAAGGCGGAGGGAGCGGCGAAGGCGGAGGGCGAATGTGGAGCGACTCAGAATAGCCCGTCTGGTCTCCGACGTCGTCCGCCGTCCGCTTGCGGTTTCGCGGCGGCTTTGCAGAAGAGCCGGACGAGGCGGCCCGCCGCCCGGCTCCGCCCTGCTCCGCGGTCGCGGAGGCGTCGAAGGGTTCGGTGATCGGTTCGCCGTCGGCGTCGGTCGCCGGTCAGCAGTTCGACCCGCCGCTCCGCCCGGTCCAGCGTCGCCCGGCACCGCCGCAGCAGGCCGACGCCCGCCTCGAACCGCGCCAGCGACGCCTCCAGCCCCAGCCGCCCGCCCTCCAGATCGGCACGCACCTCCGCGGAGTTCGTCCAGCGCCGCCTCGAAGGATGGTTCGGCCCCCGGTCGGTTCGGCGTCGGATCGGGTTTCGGTGTCGGATTGGGTCGTCATCGTCAGCCGTCCCTGTTGGTTTGACGATCCGTGCGTCGTGCCGAGCACCCTGCAGCGGATCGACCCGCGGGCGAGCCGGGTGGTCACCTCGTCCCCCGCCGACACCGCCGACGCGTCCGTGAGCACGTCGTCGCCCCGCCGGGTCGAGCGAATAGCCGCGTCCCAGCACCGCCAGCGGGGAGAGCGCGTGCAGCCGCCGCCGAGACGGTCGAGTTCATCGGCGGCCCGTTCGACGCGCCGCCCGCCGGCGACGGCAGACGCGAGCGGACAGTTCGTCCAGCCGCTGCGCCTCCGTCGTCACCCGCCGCCGCAGCGCCTCCGGCAGGCGGTCGGCGGCGTCGTCGATGAACGTGTCGATCTCCCGCCCGTCCGGCACGGCTAATTCGGCCGCCTCGGAGGGGGTGAGGGCCCGGCGGTCGGCGACGAGGTCGGCGATCGTCACGTCGATCTCATGTCCCACCCCGCACACCACCGGCACGCCGCAGGCGGCGACCGCCCGGGCGACCGGCTCCTCATTGAACGCCCACAGGTCTTCCAAGCTGCCCCCGCCGCGGATCAGCAGCACGACCTCCACGCCCGGCAGGGCGCCGGCGGTTCGCAGGGCCGCGGCGATCTGCTCGGCGGCCCCGGCGCCCTGCACCGCCGTGGGGACCACCGTCACGTCCGTGCCGCGCCAACGCCGGGCGAGCACCTGCAGGCTGTCCCGCACCGCGGCGCCGGTCGGGCTGGTGACGAGGGCCAGCCGCTTCGGGAACGCGCGGCAGCGGGCGTTTGCGGTCCGGGTCGAACAGCCCCTCGGCGGACAGCTTTTCCTGAAGCTGTCGGAACGCCAGTTCCAACGCCCCCACGCCCTCCGGCTGCATCGCCGACAGGATCAATTGATACGCTCCCCGCGGGGCGTACACCTCGACGTTCCCGTCGCAGACCACCGCCAGCCCGTCACGCGGTTCGAACCGCAAGCGGGACGCCTTTCCCTTCCACATCACCACGCGGATCTGGGCGGCGTCGTCCTTCAGCGTCGCGTACAGGTGCCCGCTGCGGGCCTGCACGACGTTCGACAGTTCCCCCGCGACCCGCACCGTCGGGCAGGGCGGTCTCCAGCGCCTCTTTGATCGCCCCGGTGAGGTCCGCTACCGAGAGCACGGGCGGCCCGGGGAGTGCGCCGTCGCCGCTGGTCGTCCCTCGGCCGCTCACGGTCCCGCCACGGAGCGGAGGTAGCCGATCGCCCGGGTGGCATCGGCGAACGGGTCCGGGCCGGTCGTGCGATCGCAGGTCGCCCAGCCGGCGCCGCTTCGGCCGGCGCGCCTCGGCCGAACCCAGTCTCGGCGAGCAAGGCGAGCGTCTCCTCCCAATCCACCTCGCCCCGGCCGACGGGCGCCTCTTTGCCGCCCGCCCCGTCGGCGATCGCGTCGCGGGCGGTGACGGTGGCGATGCGATCGTGCAGCGTCCGCACCGTCTCCGCCACGTTCCCCGCCGCCCAGTAGCACGGCGGCGGGGTCGAGGTTCACGCCGAACGGACCGGCCGTGACGGCGTCCAGCGTTTCGGCGATGCGCGCCGCGTCGCCGGCGGGCGTCAGACAGGGGATCACGCCGACGTGCGACCCGGCCCGGGCCACGTCGTTCAGCACCTCGACCAGCGTGATCGCGGCAGCGCCGTCGCCGGTCTTCCCGCCGGCCGGGGCAGGCGGAACGGACGGAGCGACAGCGTGTCGCAGCCCAGGTCCGCGGCGAGCCGCAAGGCTGCGGTGACGCCGGCGACCCGTTCCTCCAGTCGGTCCTCCTCGTGCAGCGCCCCGCGGGTGGGGAAGACGGCGGGGCCGACGGCCAGCCCGTGCTCCGCGATGCGGCGGCGGAGTTCACGAACCGCGGTGGCCGACAGATCCGCGGCCCGCAGTTCGGTTCGCAGGTCCAGCCGGACGCCGTCGGCGCCAGCGTCCGCCACGAGGGCCAGCGACGCCCGCAGCGGAGCGGGCGCCAAAAACGTCGGCAGGGCGAGGCGAACCAAGGCGGGCGGCACGGGGGTCGGAGGCTTCGGGCGGGGGCGCCGATTCTAACGCCGACGCTCGCGGTTCCGACCGGGACCGGTCGATGAACCGAACATGTGCCCGCTGCTCGCCGCCGCCGCCCTGCTCGTTCCGCCCGCTTCGGCAGAGGTCGTGGGTGCGAACGGCGACGGGACGGATGCGACCGTGGCGTCGCTGGCGACGTGGCGGTTCGATGCGGAGGAGGATCGCGATTACGACCGCTGGCCGGACGGCTGGCTGCGTCGCCGCGGGGCGGCGTTCCCGCACTTCGTGCCGCTGGAAATCGACCGCACCGCCTTCCCCGGCACCACGGGGGCCGCGTTGTGGGTCGCGGCGAACGGCGGGGCGGCCGCCGCGTATTCGCCGCCGACGCCGCTCTCCGGCCGCCCCGCCGTGCGTCTCACCGCCCGGGTGCGGACTGCCGCGCTGGACGACTGCGCCGCCGTGGTGAGCCTGTCGCTGTTGGATCTGCACCGCGTGCGACTGGCCCGGTTCCTCACCCCGCCGATCACGGGCACCTCGCCCACCGCTGGGATTGAAGTGGAGATCGGACCGGTTCCGCCGGTCGAGGGCGCGGTGTGGGCGGTGGTGGGATGTCACCTCGTGCCGGGCTCGGCGGCGTCGGTGGGGGGGAGGCGTGGTTCGACGATCTGACGATCACGTCGGAACCGTTCCTCTCGCTGGAGCGGGTCGGCGGCGGGACGATGGTCACACCCGGCGGGCGGCCGAAGGTGCGGGTGACGCTCTCCGGCGTGCCGACCGGCGCCGCGGCGCCGGCGTTGTCCGTGGCGGTGCGAAACGCCGACGACCCGACCGCCCCCGCGATCCCGGCGCCGCTGGACGTGGTGCGGCTCGGCACCGCGATGACGGGGGAGGTCGAACTGGATCCGCTCCCCCGCGGGCTGTGGGAGGTGACGGCCGCCGTGGCGACGGGACCGGCGGGCGACTCCGCGGCGAGTCGCACACGCACGCTGCGAATCGCATCGGCGGATCCGCGGGACCTCCCCATCCGCGGCGCCGCGGGGACGAGCCGGTTCGGCTGGACGTTGGCGGCGGCGCCCGGATCTGGCGCCGACGCGTGGGCGGACGCCGCCGCGGCCGCCGGGGCGGGCTGGGTCCGCTGGACCGCGGGCGATCCCGCCGCCGACGAGCGGCTCGCCGCGGCGGTTCGAGCCAAGCAATTGCGGCCCGCGGTACGGGTGACGGCGGCCACCTTCGGCGGGCCGGACGACGCGGCGACGGCGGACGCCCTCGCCTCCTGGCCGGACCCCGCGGGAGAACTGGGCCGGCTCGCCAAGCCGCTCGCGGTGCACGTGCGACACTGGCAGATCGGGGTGGATCGGGAACCGCTCGCGGTCGGCGGGCCGTTCGCCCCGACTGCCGCCGGCCTGCTGCGGGCGGCCGCCCCGGGCGTCGTCACCGTCGGCCCGGCCTCCACCGGAGCCGGCGTGCGCCTGTCGGTCGGGACCGAGACCGGGCCTCCGTCAGCCTGGCGCGTCACGCCCGCGGCGGACGACCCGCATGAGTTTCTCTGGGGTTTGATCGAAGCCGCCGCGGCCGGCGCCGGCCCGGTGTTCGCCGCGGACGCCACGGATGGCAACGCCGGCCTCCTCGACACGAACGGCTCCCCGACCCGCCGGTTCCTGCCGTTCCGCACCGCCGCGGCGCTGCTGGGCGAGAGCGAGTTTCTGGGCCGCGTGCGGTTGCCGGGGGTGGACAGTCGGGAGGAGCCGCAGGCCCTCGCGTTTCGCACGCCGGTCGGCCCGGTGCTGGCCGTTCGCGGCTTCTCGATCGAAGCGGCGCCCACATCGACCGTGGCATCGACGACCGTGGCATCGACGACCGTGGCATCGACGACCGTGCGGCTGGGGGGAACCCCGGTCCTTCGGAATACGCTCGGGTCGTCCTCCGTGCCCGCTTCGGCCGAAGAGGGGCGAGACCGGATCGAGTGGTCCGCCGAACCGCGGTTCTACACCGGCCTCAGCGAACGGCTGCTCCGCGTGCGGTTGGGGACGACGCTGGACCGCGGGGGCGTGCTGCGGAGCACGTCCGAGCCGCAAACGCTGTCTGTGCGGGTGCGGAATCCGGACGCAGCCGCGACGACCCTCACCGTCGCCCCCGAGGCGCCCGCCGGATGGGAGATCACCCCCAAACAGGCCGACCTCACCCTGCCCGGCGGGGGGGACGGGGCGGTAACGTTCGCCCTCACCCTGCCGACGAACGTCTCGCTGGGGCCGCACCCGGTGACGGTTCGCCTCACGTTGCACGATCGACGAGCCGACCGGCCAAACGGCGACGACGCCGACACGCTGCGGATCCCGCGGACGGCCCGGGTGCGGCTCGCCGGGCTGCGGCTGGACGTCACGGACCGGCGTCTGCCGGGCGGCGGGTGGGAGGTGATCCAGACGTTGACGAACGAACTGGGCGACGGTTCCTCCCCCGCGTTCGAGTGCGACGTGCTGGTTCCCGGAGCGGCCCGGGTCAGCCGCCGCACAAACTCGCTGGACGCCGGCTCGCACCGCCTGACCCACCGCCTGCCGGCCGGGATCAACCCCGGGGAGGCGGTGTGGCTGCGATGTTCCGAGATCGGCGGCGACCGCGTGCTGAACCGCCGCTGGACGCTCGGCGATCCGCCGCCGCCGTCAGCGCCTCCCACGGCGCCTCCGTCTGTCGACTCCTCGATCCCGGACGCGATCTGGTAGCGTGGGGAGCCGTTCGCCGCCCGTCTCGCGCCCGTTGCCGTGTCTCTCACCGTCGCTGATCTCGTCGCCGTTCTGGATCGGATCGCTCCCCCGGATTTGCACGAATCCTGGGACAATACCGGCCTGCTGCTGGGCGATCCGGCGGCGCCGGTCACGTCCGTCACCACCTGCTTGACGCTGACCCCGGACGTCGCCGCGGAGGCGATCCGGCGGGGCGACGGGTTGATCGTCACGCACCACCCCATCCTGTTCCGGCCGGTCCAGCGGATCACGGCGGACGATTCGCAGGGGGCGATGGTCTTGGCGTTGGCACGAGCCGGCGTGGCGGTGTTCTCGCCGCACGCCCGCTGGGACAACGCGGACGGCGGGATCAACGATCGACTCGCCGCACGGTTCGGGCTGTCGGAGGTCCGCCCGTTGCGGGTGAATAACGACCTCACCGGCGACGCCCCCCGCGGGAGCGGGCGGATTGGCGTGCTGGACGACCCGCTGCCGTTCGCCGCATTTGCGGAGCGGGTGAAGGAGGCGTTGAATCTATCCGGGCTGGACGCGGCGCCCACCGATCGGCCGATCCGCACCGTCGGCGTCGCCTGCGGGGCCGCGGGGGAGTACCTGACCGACGCGATCGCCGCCGGCTGCGACCTGTTCGTCACCGGCGAGGCCCGCTTTCACACGGCACTCGAAGCCCGCACCGCCGGCGTCGGGCTGGCGCTAATCGGCCACTACGCCAGCGAGCGATTCAGCATGGAAGAGTTGGCCGTGGAACTTGAAGAACGGCTCCCCAGCATCCCGGTGCGGCCCAGTCACGTGGAACGGGACCCGCTCGCTTGTTTCTAAACGATTCGATACGAGCTCACGCTCGACGGGCCTATGCCTCGGAGCCGTGACCGGGGGCGTCGACCGCGGCGTAGTCTTCCGGCTGCCAGTCTTGCGGTCGCTTGGAGAGCCGCCAAAACGCAACGCCGAAGCCGGCGAACAACGCCGCGGGCATCCCCATCATGAACAGGATCGAGGCGAAAAACGCCTGGGGCAGCCGATCGTCCGCCTCCGACGCCCGCTTGCACATCGGGCAGGCCTCCGCCGCTTCGGGGACGCACAGCAGCACGGCGATCAGCAGGCCGGCGACCAACACGGTTCGCAGCGGCGGGAGGTGTTTGCACGCGGTTCGCATGAACGCAGTCTACCCGGCCGGCCAGTGGTAGAGCATCCCGTAGATCACCACGCCGGTGACGGAGACGTACATCCAGACCGGCCAGAGCCAGCGGGTGACGGCGGTGTGGCGGTCGATCTGCCCCTTCGCCGCCCGCCAGATCGCGACGAACGCCGCCACCGGCACCACCGCGGCCAGCGGCACGTGCGTGCCCAGGACGATGTAATACACCCACCGCCACACGCCCCGCCCCTCGAACGGTCGTCCCCGCAGTCCGGTGCTACTGGTGAGGGCGGCGTGATAAACGAGGTAGCAGGCGAGGAACACCGCGGAGACCGCCAGCGCGGCCAGCATCGCCCGCTTGTGCAGCCGGAGGCGCCCGAGTCGCTGATAGTACAGCCCGAACGCCAGCAGCACGCCGGCGACGGCGTTCAGCACGGCGTCGACGGACGGCAGCCACGCGGCCCAATCCGGCAGCAACGCGAGTTTCTCGGCGACCTCCGGCGTCACGCGTCGGCCCCGCCGTCCACGCTCTCGTCCCGCTCTGAAGCGTTCTCCGCGGCCAGCTTCTTCGCATCGTGCCGCAGTTTTGCCATCTGCGTGGCGTTCTGGGAGTTGTACTTGCCCCGCACCACGCCGTCGGGTCCAACCAGCATCAGGTTGAAGGTGTGAAAGACCGCCCAACCCGGGTCCGCGGCGTCCTCGTTGCGACTCACCGGCTGCTTGAAGCCGTCGCCGATCAGCGTGTAGATCGCATCCTCCCCGCCGGTGAGGAACAGCCAATCCTTGTCGTCCTTCGCGTCGTAGAAGTCCGCGTAGTTCGTCAGGATCTGCGGCGTGTCGTATTCCGGATCGACGGTGAACGTGACGAGCTTCGTACCCGTCCCCTTCAACGGCTTGCGAAGCGCTCCCATGGCCGCGGTCACCTTGGGACACTTGCTCGCACATCGTGTGAACACAAAGCCGGCGATAAACGGCGAGCCCTTCAACGTCTCGTTCGTCACCGTCGCCCCGCGACGTTCGGTCAGGGAGAACTTTGGCAGGCCCTTCGGATCGTAGATTGATTCTTGCACCGGCTTGACCCCGCCGGGGGCGAACTCCCGCCCGCCCGCCCCGCCGTCGCCCACGGCGATCAGGTTCGTCGCCGGCTCGGACCGATCCCCGCGGAGGAAGAACATCGCACCGAGGGCGGTGAACACCGTGGTCCACAGCAGGGCGCCGACCCACAACAGCGGGCGGCGAGACGGGCGGGCGTTTGGGGAGAGCGGTTCAGCCATACCGGATGATACGGGGAAGCGACGGCATTTGCGGGGGTGAATCAGTCCGCTGCGTCACCGCGCCTCGCGGGGGTGGCGACGGCGGGTCAGCAGCGCCGCCGCCACGAGGCAGACGAGCGTGAACGTCCCGAACACCGCCGCCGACAGGCCCGCGTCCGGCAGCGTCAACGAGTCCCGGCACGGCCTCCAGCGCCGGCGTCATCGCCCGCCGCAGTCCGGAGACGCCGTAGGTCAGCGGGTTGGCGGCGACGAGCCACTTCAGCCAGCCGCCGTCCGCCGGGAACGCCGCCCCGCTCAGCAACCACATGGGCAGCAGCACGACGCTCATCAGGGCGTGGAATCCCTGCGTGCTGTCCAGCGGCCACGCCATGCAGTACCCCAGCGCCGTCAGCCCGACGCTCAGCAGCGCGATCCAGCCGACGGTCAGCAGCACGGAGGCCACGGTCGTCCCGCCCTGTGCGAACAGAAACTCAACCCCCGGCGCCAGCTCCACATACTGCAACAGCGGGGCGAGGGCGACGAACAGCCCCGCCTGCAAAAACGCGATCGCGGCCCCCCCGAGCACCTTGCCCAGCACGATGCCCAGCCGCGGCACCGGCGCCACCAACACCCCCTGCAAGAATCCTTCCCGGCGATCCTCGATCACGCTGATCGTGGCGAAGATTGCCGTGAACAGCACGATCATCGCGGCCACGCCGGGCAGGAAGTACGCCTGATAGCTCATCCCCGCCGCCGCGGCGTCCCAATCCTCGGGGGCCTGAAACGTCGAGTCCATCCCCGCCCCCAGCACCACCCAGAACAGCGCCGGCTGGACGAGGGCGCCGATCACCCGCGTCCGCTGCCGAAAGAACCGCACCAGTTCCCGCTGCGCCAAACTGAACGCCGCAAGCAGGATCGATGGCTTGGAGGCCGCATGGAGGCGACGCGACGAAGAGGCAACGGCGGAGTCGGCGGCGGCTGACGAAACGGGAGGCGTGGCGAGGGCGGTACTCATGGGAGGAGTGTAGACGAAGCCGCGGTCCCCGCCTCCCCGTTAGCCACAAGCAAAGCAAACGCCGCAATCAGCCGACCGCGAACTCAGCCAAAGCGTGTTCTACGCTTGAACGATCGCGGACCCGCTTCCACAGCCTGCCTCACACCTGATAAGCGGAGCGACGATCGAACTGAACCCACGCCGGAACAGGTTTAGAGGCGTGTAAACTTGTCTGGGTTGAACCTTTGCCATTCCGAGCCCGGCTTCCCCGGCCACGGCCTATAATCGAACCAGATTACGCCTAGCCAAGTGGTCTTTTGGGCACGGATATCAAGCCCCCAGGGATGTCCAGCAAGATTCGACTTCTCAGCAGACGAGTCGAGAACAAGATAGCGGGCGGCTTTATTCCCGAGCTTCTTCTTGAACGTCTTCTTGATGTCAGCAGGCGATTTCCAGTGCCCCTGTCCGACGTTGAAGTGTGCGGCGAACGGGCCGACGACGTACCAGTGCAGCACGTTGTCGCCGCCGCTGTCTCGCAGGTGCTTGAACGCTTCATAAAGTTCTTCTTTGCCGCCGCTCGGACTCACATGAGCGCAGAGCATCCCATCCTGCTTCCACCCCGTGATCGAAAAACATTGTTGGATCCCAGGGTAGGTGCAAACCCGATGAGCCTTAATCACATTATACTCAGGGACAGACGGTTCATCTTCGGGGTCCCGGAGGATCGTCTTCATCAGATCTGTCTTTTGAGGAGGCCGGCGTGATCATCCCTGCGAGCGACGCACGCCGGTGCTCGCTACGTCCTCTCACGGAGACCCACACTCGTGATTTTAGCCTCTGCACACGGGCGGCGTCAACGAGCGACCGAATTTGCACGCGGCACGGCGGCAACCGTGATTCGCTTCTGCGACAGCAAGTGAGGGACCGAACGATCCCGCTCTCTCCGTTCCTATAGACTGCTTCAGGAATCCGCCGTAAAACTCCTGCCGGTCCGGGCCGTGAACACGTCGCCCAGCGTCGGCTTGCCGAGCGTCACCTGCGTGACCTCGTCGCCGAACGCCGCCATCACGTCCCCCAGCACCGCATGGGAGGCGCGGGCTGCTTGACCGGCGGGGGCTTCGATCCGCACGCGGCCGTCGAGAACCGTCGGCGACAGGTCAAACCGGCCGCGGACGTCGTTCGCCAGCGCTTCGGCGTCCGCGGTGGAGAGCGTCAGCACGTCCCCGCCAACGGCAGACCGCAGCGCGTCCGGCGATCCCTCCGCCACCAAACGGCCCGCATCCAAGATCGCCAGCCGATCGCAGCGTTCGGCCTCTTCCATCAGGTGCGTGGTGACCAGCGTGGTCACGCCGTCCTCCCGTTGCAGGTCGCGGAGCAACTCCCACAACGCGAACCGGGCCGTCGGGTCGAGCCCTGTGCTGGGCTCGTCCAGCAACAGTACCCGCGGATCGTGCAACAGGCCCTTCGCGATCTCCACCCGGCGCTTCAATCCACCGCTGAGTCCGCCGCAGTAATCCTTGAGCCGATCGGCGATCCCCAACCGCTCCGCCACCGCGGCCAGCCGGTCCCGCAGCGCCGCGCCCCGCAACCCGTACAGATGGCCGTGGTGCGTGAGGTTCTCGCGAACCGTCAACTTCACGTCGAGGCTGGGCGACTGGAAGGTCACCCCCAGCACGCCGCGAACGCCGTCCGGATCGGTCCGGACGTCCCGCCCGCCGACGCCCGCTTCGCCGTCCTGCGGCGGAACCAGCGTGGAGAGCACGCGGAACAGCGTGGTCTTCCCCCCGCCGTTCGGCCCGAGCAGCCCGAACAACTCCCCCTCGGCGACCTCAAACGACAGATCGTCCAGCGCGACCCGGTCCCCATACCGGTAGGTCAGCGAGCGGGCGGAGACGGCGGCAGTCATTCGGACGTTTCGCCGACGGAGGTGGGGGAAGGTTGGGCGGCGGTGTCGGCGTCGGTTCGCACCCCCGGGCTCATGGGCCGGTCGTCTTCGACCATGCCCTCGGCTTCAATCGCCCGATGAGCCTCGACCGTATAATAGTGGATGCCGATGTCCGGCAGCAGGGCGAGGACCAGCCCGAGCCCCAGCAGCGACGTCGGCACGAGCACGATGTATTTCCAGGCGCCCTCGAACTTGAGGTGCATGAACCACGCCATCACGCAGTACGCCTTCGCGGTCGCGACCCCGAACACGAGCAGAGCCAGCGTCAGCTTCGACGGGTTCGGCAACAGATCGAACCCCACCGACACCAACGTCAATCCGCACAACGCCCCGAACACAGCGAGGTAATTCGCGTGCGGGCGTTCGTTGGGGGACGAGCCTGCCTCGGCCGATTCGACGGTCGCTTCGCTGGGATTTCCCATCAGATCAGATAGACCGTGGGGAACAGGAAGATCCACACCAGATCGACGAAATGCCAATACAGGGCCACGTTCTCCAGGAACGGGTACCACGCCCGCGACAGATTCCAGGCGAGCAACGGGATCGCCAGCAGGAGGATCCCCACGATCACGTGCACCGCGTGCAGCCCCGTGATCAAAAAGTAGCAGGAGAGCCACAGCTTCGCCCCGGGGATCACGTGCACCTCCGGGACCGCGGCGGCGTGATCGGGGAACGCCTCGCGAAAGGATGCGACCTTTGCGGCGAGCGCGTCGATCGACGGGTCCGTCTCGCGGACGACCGTGGCGAGCGCCTCCGCGGCGGTTCGCACCGCGACCGGTTCGCCGTTGGCGGGCACATTTGCGAGCACAGCATTCGTGCCCGCGATGACCTTGAGGCGGGCGGTCTCCGCGGTTTCGGAGACCCGTCCGGGGAGCAGGTCGTGCTCGAACTTCCCGCTGTACTCGTACGCTTTGATGCCGAGGAACAGGCACGCCAACGTCAGGGTGAGCGCGAGATACCCGCGGGCCGCGGCTGCCTGCCCGTCCCCCAGTTTGTTGAGGGCGACGACGACAAAGTAACTGCTGGTGAGCAGCACGAGCGTATTCACCGCCCCGGCCCACAGCTTGACGTGCATCGTTTCCTGCGAGGGCCACGCCGCGGAGCCGCCCCGGAGGACGATCAGACTGCCGATCAACGCGGTGAAGAACATCACCTCCGTCCCGAGGAACAGCCAGATGCCCAGCTTGCCGTTGCGGATCGGCAGTCCCATCCGCAGCGGCACCGAAGGCACGGGACGCGCCGCGGGCGACGGGCGGTCGGCGGAAACGACGGCTTCGCTCATCAGAGTCCCGCGATCAACTCAACCGCCGCGGCGAGCAGCAACGCCGGCAGGTAGCCAAGCGAGGCAAACAGCACCGCCCGTGCGTTCGGCCGCGTCTCCGCCCGGGCGAACCGGACGGAGTAATAGAGATAAACCGCCCCCGCGAGCGTCGCGACGACGGCGGTCCCAACCCCCAACCCGCCGCCCAGCGTCGGGATCAGCCCGACCGGGAGCAGCGCGCCCGCGGTGATCGCGGCGGCCTGTCCCGTCCATCCGGTCCGGGGGATCTGACCGGGCAGCATGTGCAACCCGGCGTTCGCGTATTGCTCGCGGTTCAACCAGGCGATCGCCATGAAATGCGGAAACTGCCAGAGGAACAGGATCCCGAACAGCCCCGCGGCGGTCAGCCAGGTGCCGGGGGCGGTCGCACCGCCCGCCGCCGCCCAACCCAGCGCCGGCGGCAACGCCCCGGGAACGGCGCCGACGACGACGCTCCAGGCGGTCGACCGCTTCAGCGGAGTGTACACGCCGACGTATAAAGCCAGTGTGAGCAGCGCCAACAGGGCCGTTGAAGGGTTGACCGTCATCGCCAGATAATCCGCCCCGGCGACGCCGCAGACGATGCCGAACACCAACGCTTCCGTCTCCCCCATTCGCCCAGCCGGCAACGGGCGAGCCTTGGTGCGGGTCATGCGGGCGTCGGTGTCGCGCTCCGCGTATTGATTCAGCGCGCCGCTCGCCGCGGCGACCAGCGTGATGCCGAACGACGCGTGCAGCAACGTGAGGAGATCCGTCCCCCCGGCGGCGAGGTAGCCGAGAGCCACCGTCACCAGCGCCATCACGGCGATCTTCGGCTTCGCCAGCGCGCGGTAGTCCGCGAGCCGCGCGGAGAGCGGCCGAGCGGCGGGCACGGCGGGCGACACGGAACCGACGCTCATCGTGACGCCCCCACGGTCTCAGGCAGATGCTCGGACAAACGATTGACAGGCACGGACTCGGGGGCGGTCAGGGCGGCGGGAACGGGTTCAGTTTCGCCGACTTCGCCCCCCGTCGCCAGTCGTCGGACGCGGAGGAACTGACAGGCGAGGGCTGACAGCAACAACATCGCGAACACCGTGTGCCCGCCGCGGGAGACGATCTGGAGCGGGCTGTGCTGCACCGCGACGCTTCCCACCGCCGCCACGCCGAACCGCGTCGCCCAGGCCAGCATTCCCAAGACGATCTGGCTGCCGAGCACGACCAGCACGGCGACGGCGTTCCAACGCAGGAACCGCTCCCCGGTGGCCAGCGCCGCCCCGCCCGCCGCCGCGGCGAGCAGACCAACCGCCACGGCGCCGCCGAGGTGTTCGAACAACGCCCCGCCGAAGTGTCGCACCACCCCGCCCAGTCCGTACTGCACCGCGAGAACCGCCAGCGATACGACCGTCAACCACCCCGTCGTCCGCACCCCCTGTATCTTCCGACTCCGCGGCGCCGTCGACCACGAACGACCGGTGACCAACACGAGCACGAACATCGCCGCGACCACGCAGGCCCCGAAATGCCCGTGCGACATGGCGAGCGTCGTGCTGATCTCCGTCACCCGCAAGCCCCCCGCCAGCCCCTGCACGATCACCATCGCCAACACGCCGACGCCCGCCCACCGCACCCACCGCCGCGGTTCGACCAGCCACAACGAACCCGCCAGCGCGATCGCCAGCAGCCCCGTCGTCGCCCCGGCGAGCCGGTGCACGTGCTCTAACACCTTGTCGGTACGTCCGATCTTGATGTCGTTGAAGAAGTTATAGACGAGCATGTTCTCGCCCCCGCTGGTCGGCCAGTCGAGAAACGCCATGCCGGCGCCCAGCGTCGTCACCGTGGCCCCGAGCCCGACGGTGCCGACGACCGTGCACGCCACGAGCAGCCACGCCACCCGGTGCGGCCATGGCGAGCGATTCCGCGGCCCGGCGGGCGCGGCGGGGGGCGGGGACGCGATCATGCCCCCTGAACCGCGTGCAGTTCCGGCGGTTCATCCTGCGGCAGGTAGTCGCGGTCCGGCGTGACGACCGGACTGCTGTATTCGTACGGCCCGCGGTAGCAGACGGGCGGCAGATCGAAGTTTCCGTGCGGCGGCGGGCTGGGGGCGCTCCACTCCAGTCCGTTCGCCAGCCAGGGATTCCGGCCGGCCTTCCGACCGAACGCCCAGGATCCGAAGAAATTCGCCACCAATAGCAATTGGGCGAGGCCCATCACGATCGCCGACCAGGTCATGAACTGATTCATCCCCAGCAGATTCTCGAACGGCGGGTGCACGTACGGGTCCGCATAGCGCCGGGGCATCCCCGCCATTCCGAGCAGGTGCATCGGGAAGAACACCCCGTGGAACGCCAGAAAGGTGATGCCGAAGTGCAGTTGGCCGAGGCGGTCGCTCATCGTCCGCCCCGTCATTTTGGGGAACCAGTGGTGAATCGCCGCGAAGACCCCGAACAACGTCGCCCCGAACAGGATGTAGTGGAAGTGGGCGACGATGAAGTAGGTGTCGTGAAAATACACGTCCACCGGCACCGCAGCCATGAAAATGCCGCTCAACCCGCCGGTGATGAACATGCTGACGAACGCCGCGCAGTTCAGCATCGGCGTATTAAACCGCACGTTGCCGCCCCAGATCGTGCCGATCCAATTGAACACCTTGATCCCGCTGGGCAACGCGATCAACACGGTACTAACCATGAAGGTCATCCCCAACGCCGGATTCATCCCGGAGGTAAACATGTGGTGCCCCCACACGACGAACCCCAGCCCGGCGATCGCGGTCATGCTGTAGATCATCGGTTTATAGCCGAACAACGGCTTCCGGCTGTGGCAGGCGAGCATGTCGCTGACCATCCCCATCGCCGGCAGCAGCATAATATAGACCGCCGGGTGCGAATAGAACCAGAACAGGTGCTGCCATAATAACGGCTGCCCCCCGCCGACCGTCGCCGCCTCCGCCCCCGGCAGCAGTTGGCCGGTGGGGATGAAAAAACAAGTCCCCAGTTCGCGGTCGGCGATCAGCATCAGGCTCGCCGCGGTCAGCACCGGCAGGGCGAACGCTTGCAGGATCGCGGTGATAAAGAACCCCCAGATGCTCATCGGCATCCGGAACAGCGTCATCCCCGGCGCCCGCATGTTAATAATGGTGGTCAAATAATTGACCGAGCCCATCATCGAACTGATCCCCACCAGCGTGAGGCCGTACAACCACCAGGTTTGCGCCGGCCCCGTGCCGGGATTGGCGTCCGGCAGGGCGGACAGCAGCGGATACGCCGTCCACCCGCTGCCCACCCCGTACGCGTACCCGAAGCAGATCACCGCCGGCCAGTAAATCCAATAGCTGAGCATGTTCAGCCTCGGGAACGCCATATCCTCCGCCCCGATCTGGAGCGGGATGAGGAAATTGCCGAAGGCCCCCGCCAAAATCGGGATGATGACCAGGAACACCATCACCGTGCCGTGCATGGTGAACAGCATTGTATAAAACTCCGGCGTGATCACGCCGCCGGTCGTCGGGAACAGCGTCCCGCCGAGCAGCGGGACCGGCTTCCACGGGTAGGCGAGTTGCCAGCGGATCGCCAGCGCGAAGGCTCCGCCGACGAACAGCATGACCAGCGTCGTGAGCAGGAATTGCATCCCGATCACTTTATGATCCGTGCTGAACACATACCGCCGCAGGAAGCCGGGGCGTTTGTGCGCGGCATCATGGGGATGCGGGTCGCCGCCGGGGAAGGCGGTCGTCTCCGGGGGGGCCAGCGTCGCCATCAGTTCCGTCCTCCATTCACATCCAATGTTGCGGCGACTTCAGAGCTCACATCCGCCAGTTTGTCCCTGTCTGGTTCGGGATCGTCCGGGGCTACGCCGTCGCTGCCCTGCTCCGCGGCGAGCGCGGCCATTGCAGCGGCGTGAACCGACGGCGCCGACGCCCTCACCACGCCGCCCATTTTATAATGCCCCCACCCGCACAGTTCTTGGCAGAGCAGCGTGTAATCGCCCTCCGCGTCCGCTTGGAACCAAACCGGAATCCGTTGCCCGGGCAACGCGTCCTGCTTGATGCGGAACTGCGGCAGGCTGAAGGAGTGCTGCACGTCCTCGCTGCGTAACTGAATCAGCACCGGCTCTCCCGCCGGGATCAACAATTCGTTGACGGCGTAGATGTCGTTTGGTTGCGGCGTGTCCCGCAGCGGTTGGCCGGGGGCGGGATAGCGGATGCGCCACTCGTACATTCGCCCCGTCACTTCCGCGACAGGCGTGACGCCGGCGGGGTAATAGCTCTCCACCCGGAACTTCGCCCACACTTCCATCTGATAGAAGGCGATAAAGAACAGCGCCGCCGCGGGGATCAGCGTCCATACGACCTCAAGCACGTGGTTGCCGTGAAAGTAGCGGGCGACGCGGCGTCGCGCCCCGCCCAGCAGCACCCAGGCGAGCCCCGCCTGCGTGAGCACGAACACGGCCCCGCAGATCCAGAGGATCACGTAGAAGAGGTGATCGATCTCCCGCCCCAGCGGATTGACGCTCTCCAGGGAGCCGGCGCCCGGGCCGTTCGCCTGGGATTCCGGAAACCACCACCCCAGCCACGGCGCCGCCGCCAGCAAGCCGACGGCGGCGACCGGCCAGATCGCGAACAGACTCACCCAGACCCACTTCACGATCGGTCGGCCTTTAGCGTGGAGTCGGGGGACGCAAGGAGGGGACTTGAAGCCTCGGCAGCCGTGGCGACTGCGTCATGGGCGGTGGTTTCGGGGACGGCTCCCTCCAGCAGAGACGGATCGAGCGGCAGGGCGAGCAGGAAGTTCACCAGGTCCCAGATCTGCCCGTCGGACAGGTTATCGCCGAAGCCCGGCATATTGGAAGCGGTGATGCCCGAATGGATGCGGCGGTACAGGTCGATCGGTCGCCGTCCGCCCCGATAGATGCCGCGGGTCAGGTTGCGGGGGCGAACGACGTGCCCCCAGACGTTGTGCAGACCGGGAACGGCGTTCGGTTCTCCCTCGGCATTCTGTTGCACGCTGACCGTCTGGGACCCGTTTCCCAGTCCGCGGGTCCCGTGGCAGGACGTGCATTTATTACCCGCTTGAAGATAGAGATCTCGGCCGCGAGCGACCGAATCCGCCAATGCTTGGCCGCTGAGCGCCGCCCGCGGTTCCTGCGGGGCGACGGCGTCGTCCGATTCGATCAGCGTCCAACTCTCGGCGAGGGGCGACAGACCGTAAGCGTCCGCGAGCCCCAGCTTGGCCGCGACGTCGTCCTGCCAGAAGCCGGCCGCCTCGTCCAGGATCTCCTGCCGGGTCAATTCCTCCTCCTTCATCCGAGTTTGGAGATCCGCTTCCGCATACAGGAAGAGAGTTTCGTCAACCAGCCGCTTCGCATACTGACCCCGCATCGACAGCCACCGCACGTACTCGACCACGGCGGCCATCTGTTCCTCGTCCAGCGCCGGATGGAACGACGGCATATACGTGCCGGGGATCCCCTCCCGCAGGACCCGCGTGAGGTCCGTGCGACTGGCGAGACCGGAGCCCGTCGAAGTGAACTTATAGATCCCCTTGCGGTAGTCCCGCGGCAGCGGGTGGAGGTATTTCGCGGTCGGGCCGTCGCCCGCTCCGGTCGCCCCGTGACAGTGCTGGCAGTGCACGACGTAGAGCTCACGACCGTGCGTCAGCAGATCCGGAGCGCCGATCACCGCCCGCGGCGGGACCGGGTCGCCGGTCTCTTCGTCGAAGACCTCGGGCACCGCGATCGGAACGTGCTCCGGCGCCACCAATGGAACCGTCAGCGTCTTTCCTGCGGCCGAAACGATCTCCGCCGTATGCGGGTTGCCGAACTCGTCGTTCCAATGCAGCGTCTCCCCGGCAGAGATCGTCGGCAGCGCGTCCGCCCCGTACATCGGGGCGAGGCTGAAAACCGTCTGTTCGCCGGCTTCGTCGTCCGTCGCTTCAACAATCGCAACTTCCCGCGAACCGAATCGCACCGGCAGCGAGGTGAGGACCGCCGGCTGCGCGGGCGTGCCGAATCGCACGCGAAGGCCCTCGTCGAAGCCGGGCAGGTCCCGCTCCACCATCTCGCCGGTGTCGTAGTCCTCAACCTCAGCGTGCATCCCCGTCCGCACCTCTTCCATCAGGTCGCCGTACCCCTCGGGATCAGCGAACGCCGGGTCCGGCGCCGGCTCGCAGCCGACCGCGCACAGCAGCGACGCGAACGCCGTCAGCCCGACGAGGCGACCGGCGACCAAGGAACGAGCGAGTACTGGGCGGGGGCGACGCATCGGGGCGAACCGGAGATTGGGCACGTGCGACATGATAATCCGTGGATGCGTGACGGGAACCCGGACGGAACGCCGCACCTGACCCGCATCTGAAGGCCCGCGGACCGGCGGCCACGCGATCGGCACGACCGGCGACGGGCCGCGCTCACACCCGAGATCCGAACAGCCGGGCAAACCAGCCGCCGCGGGGCGATCCCGTCGAAGCGACACGAGAGGGACCGTCCTGCCGCCGCAGGGCGGCGATCATCTCCGGGACCGACAGCGGAACCGGCGGCGGTCCCTCCACCGCAGCGGTCGACGCGGCCTTCACCTCGGCGGGGGCGGGCGCTTTGCCGCGGGCGCGGGCCACGATCTCCGCCGCGCTCGGCCGGGGGGCGCTCGGCCGGGGGGCGGGCGCCGCGGCGGGCTGCGGAGCGGATGGAGCCGTCGCTCCGCCGGGGCCGTCCGCGGCCCGGGCCGCGGCGAGCATCGCCGCCACCGACGGCCGCGCTCCGCCCGCCCCAACCGGTGCGGCGGGCGTCTTTCGCTCTGCTGGGCGGCTCGTCGCCGGTCGCTTCCCCACCGCGGCGAGCATTGCGGCGACCGACGGCGGGGACGAATGATCCGCCGCACCGCCGCGCACCGCGGTCAGCATATGCGTGACGGAGGACGGCGAACCCGTCCCGCTGTTGCCGCGAACGGCGTCCAGCATCGTTGCGATCGACGGCGGGCCGGTTCGCACCGCGGCCCCGGCCCCGCGAACCGCATCCAGCATCCCAACGGCCGACGGAGGCGAAGCGTCCCCGCGGCTCCCGCCTGTGCCCCGCACCGCCGTCAGCATCGCGTTCGCGGACGGCGGACGGGCGCCCGTTGACGCGGCGGGGGAGCGGTCCGGCGTCTCCGGCTCGTCTCGCGTCGTGTTTTGCGGCTCGCGAGGTGCGTTGGCCGGCGCATTGGCCGAGCGATTCGCCCGGGCGGCGGCGAGGATATCGGCGACGGACGGACGAGACACGGGCGAGACGGACCGGCGGCGGGGCGATTCAGGCGGAAGGCGAAGCGAACCGGTTAGTCTGCCCCACCCGCGTCCCCCGGCTCAAGCTCGGCGTCGTCCCGCGGCGGCGGTTCGTACGGGACGGTCACCGTTCGATCGTCCATCGTGGCTCCGGCGAGCAGCGGGAGACGGGCGATCCATGCCGACACGTCCTTCACCGGCCCGACGGTCACCCGCCAGCCCGCTCCGCCGGACCGGGGGGCCGCCCGAGCGACGGCCCGGGCGGGGTCGTCGGTCGCGGCTTCCATCAGCCCCAGCAGATCGGCCGCCTGCCGAGCGGTCAGCGGCCGGGTCAGTTCGACCGTCACCCGGTCCGCATCCGGCACGGGGGCGGGCGGATCGGCGGCGGTGGCGAGGGCGGCGTCGGTCGCGGCCCGCAGCGCGGCGTCGAACTCCCCCTGCGTCTCCGCGGCCAACGCCGCTTTGAGGTGCGGCCCCGCCGCCGCGAACACCGCGGCCGCCCCCGTTCCCCCGGCGGAATCCGCCTTCGCCGCCCACACCGGCGCCGTCGCTTCGATCACCACCGGCACCCACCGCCCTTCGGAGGCGATCAGCAGAATCGTCGACTCGACCCGCCCCGCCGCCGCTTCGGAATCCACCAGAACCACCGTTCCCACGAGTTCCTCACCCGGCGGCGTGCCGTCCTCCGGGGGCGGGGGGATGCGCGGGACGTCGGCGGCGATCCGCCAACGCTCCAAGCCGCGGCGGAACGCGGGATCTTCCAATAGGACGGAGACGGTGCCGTCGATCAGGCTCGCGTCCGAAAGCGAGTCAAGCTCCGCGGACGCCGCTGGGCCGGCGGCGACAGCCCGCAGGACGGGGGCGACCCAACCGGGAAGGTTGACCCCCTGCACGGCGCCCTGCTGGACGGCATCGGTGGCGGACAGAAACGTCGCCTGCCGTTCGAGCAGATCGGCCAGCGTCTCCACCGCCTTCAGGGCCGCGGCTCGCTCCGCCGGGTCCGCCCGCCCCAGCGCCCGCCGGACGGCCCCCACCGCCGCGATCGCCCCGGCCGGCAGCGAACCCCGCACGACGGTCGCATCCCCGGCGAGCAGCCGCGTGCGAATCGTTCCCGCGTAGCCGTCCGCGGGAGCGGCCGCGTTCTCCGCGATCGGCGGAGGCACGATCGGCGGGGCGGGCGGCGGGGCGACCGGGGACGGATCTTCGACGGGCTCGTCGCCCCTGTCCATCACAGGCGCCGGCGCCGGCTCTTTCCGCCCGCAGCCCGTCAGACCGGTCCCGAGGAGGGCCAGGACGAGAACGGCGGTGCGGGCGGAGGAAGCCATGACAGGCCGCGTGGCCGCGGCGGGCGGAGGGGAAAAGCGGGCGGCGGCGAGGCCGTCTTGTGGCGTTCGCCGGACATGGTCTAGAACCGGCGGACCTCCCGCAACGCGAAGGGCCGCCGCGTGCGCCGCCACCTGATTCGTTCCCGCCTCCCCGTCTGGTCTCCGCTGTTCGCGGGGGCGTCGCTGATTGGTTGGGCCACCGGGTGTGCCGGGCTGCCGTCCTCCCTGTCCGCCCTCACCCCGCCCACGCGACCTGTCGCCGTGGCGGACGAGGAACCGGGCACGGGCGCCTCGGGTACAGGCGCGGTCGCGCCCGCCCCGCCGTCCGAACCGCCCGCCGAAGCGTTGGCGGACGCGGGCGGCGCCCCAACAGCCTCCATCTCTGCCCCGGCCCCGCCGCCGGCCGTCGTGCGGAGCGCGGCGACGGAGGCGTTGATCGTGGAAGAACTGGCGCTCGCGCCGGTCGCGGAGCGGACGGAACTCGCCCGGGAGTGGGCGAAACTGGACGAGGCGATGGTCGAACAGGTGATCCGCATCCGCCGGATGGTCCGGCAACTGGACGCCCAAACCGCCCCCGCCGCGGCGCTGGCCGCGGCCCGCCAGATCAATTCGCCGCTGGTCGGTCCCGGTGCGACCGACCCCTTCGCCGGGGCTCAGCCGGCCCGCGTGATTCCGCCCGGACCGGATCAGTTCCCGATCGAGGTCTCCCGCCCCACGGCCCCGCCGCCCGCGGCCTCCGGGCCGATGTACGATCCGCACGTTCGCCCCGCCGCCTACTACGCCGACCCGCAGCCGCCCGGGCCGCGGCCGACGCCGGGGCTGCTCGCCCCGCCGACGCGGTCGCCGTCCTATCCCACCCGCACCGCGGAGGCGTCGCCCTCTCCGGCGGCGCTGCGGGCGCCCGGGGGGACGGTCCCCGACGTGAACGCCGCGAACCCGCTGTACGACCCCGGCCCGACCGGGTTCGGCCCGCCCGCCTCCGGCGGGAACGCCCCCGGCGTGGATGATTTTGACGGTCGGGTTGCCGCCTTGCAGTTGGCCGCCCGTCGGCGGGCGGAGCGAACCGCCTCGGCCGTGCGAGCCGCGGTCGGTCCGGAGGAGAAAGCCGCGGCGGAACGTGCACACGCGGAGGCGGAGATCCAGCTTCGTCTCGTGCACCTGATCGCCGGCGAACATGGTCGGGCGCTTGAAGCGGTGCCGGGTCTGCCGCCGGCGGAGCAGGAGTTCTGGCAGCACACGTTCTGGGCGCTGTCGACGGAGATGGACACGCAGTCCATCCCGGACCCCGCCGACCGGGCGACGCACGCCGTCGCCGCGCTCCGCACCGCGGCCGTCAAGCTGTCGGAGCGGGCGAACCTCGCACTGAAAGACGTGAACTTCTGCCACCGCGTCGACAGCTTCGGCAACGTGCAGACGTTCGATCGGGACGAGTTCACGCCGAACGAACCGGTGCTGATCTACGCCGCGGTCGACAACTTCACCAGCGAACGCACGCTGGAAGGGCGGTTCCGCACGGTGCTCCGCAGCAAAGTGGAGATCTTCCGGGCCGGCGGCACGCAGCTGGTCGAAACCCTCCCGCTGGACAAGCCGACCACCGTCGACCTCTGCGACAACCACCGTCAGGACTACTTCCTGATCTACGAACTGAAGATCCCGGCCCGCATCGGCCTCGGTCCGCACGTGTTAAAGCTGACGGTGGAAGACACCCTCGGCAACGCGACCGCGGAGACGGAACTGAACTTCACGGTGAAGTGAGCGCCCCGTCGGCGAGCGGTGGGCGTCAGCCCTCCGCGTCATCAAGAACGGGCGCCACGCTCGCAAAGAACGGAAGTTCGCGGCGAAGCGAGCAGCCCGTCGGCAAACGGTTGGCGTCAGCCCGACATCTCCCCCGAACAAGCGCCACGCTCACTACGGGGGTTCACGAAAAAAGCGGCTCCCGATTGCTCGGGAGCCGCTTCGTGATGGCGGGGACAGGATTCGAACCTGCGACCTCGAGGTTATGAGCCTCGCGAGCTACCTGGCTGCTCCACCCCGCGTCATTGGGTGCCGCGGCGAACCGGTGTGAGCCGATCGTTTGCGGAGGGTCATGATACCGTTCGGACACCGTTCGACAAGCGTGGTTCGCCCGAAAATCTCCGAACCGCCTCACGCGCCGTCCGCCCGCAATCGGTCGAGCAGGTCTGCCAGTCCCGCCGCGGCGATCGGCTCCTCACGCAGGGCGGAGCGGTCGCGGGCAGTTTCCAGATCGTCCCGCAGTCGGTCCGCCGCTTCGAGGTGCACGGCGACCTCCGCGGCGGACAGCGTTTCATGCTCCGCCCCGGCCCGTTTCCGCTCGATCAAGTCGGCGACGCCAGACAGGGGGCGATCGACGAGCAGCGTCGGCAGATTCGCCTCGACGGCGCCGGTCTCCATCAGGTGCACGCCGGTCAGCAGGACCCGGTACAGGTAGAGCAACGGCTTGAGTCGCGGCGGATCTCGCTTGAGCAGCAGGCCCCGCTGCGTGCGGGCGAAGCCGAGGTAATGCCGGGCGTGCCCGCGGGTCACGCAGCCCGCCGCCAGCGACCGCAGCTCCCCCAGCGCCGGGGTGTCGGTGACGACCAGCGGGGAGAGAACCTGTTCGAGCACATAGCCGTTCGGCCGGAGCAGCATCGCGAAGAACTTCGCGGCGTCGTGGGTCACGAGGTCGATCTCCAGCCCCTCCACCACGTGGGTCGAGTCGACGGTCTCCCGCGGCTTGCCGCGGCGGCGGGGCGCCCGTTCGCCTGGCGGGAGCAGGTGGACGCCGCGGAGGTCGACGTCGCTGTCGGCGGAGGAAAAGCCGTACAGGTGGGCTCCGCTGACGGTCGCGAACGCCAGCCGGTACGGGTGATTTGCCGCCGCGGCCTGCACCGCGGGCAGATGGCTGGGATCGTGGGGGAACGGCGTCACGGCAGGTCGGTCGAGCGGGCGGCGAGACGGCGGGCACGAATGAGGAAGGCGTCGACGACGGCCGCGTCCGGCTCCGTCGGCAGCGGGCTGTGATGCAGGGCGAGGTTCAGACCGTTCGTCCACGCCGCCCGCAATTCGTTCACCTCCTCCAACGTCTTCTCGCCCCGGCGGACGCTCAGCAGCACGTCCCGGTGCGGTCCGACGTGCACCGGGAACCCTTCGCCCGCCAGCGCTCTCGCCCCCGTCGCCAGCAGTCGCAAGCAGTGGGCGGCGTGCTTCCAGTTGACCGGTTTGCCGGCGTCCGCTCGCCGCCGCAGCTTGGCGAACTGCTGATCCGAATATCCGCCGCAGGTGGCGTGCAGCTTCGTCGATAGAAACGCCGTCCGCAGGTCGAGCAGTTCCTGCCCCAACGGCGTGACGTGCGTCACCAGCGGGGTAAACAACGCTTCGAGAACCGTCGGGTTTGCCTTCAACGCGAGGCCGAGGAACCGTTGCAGTTCCCAAGCCATGAACTCGATCGTGTCGTCCCGCAGCACGTCCGGCACGCCAGCCAGCGACCAGTGCCGCTCCGCGGTCGGCAGGAAGACGCCGCGGGCGTCGGTGTCGCTGTCCGTTCCGGCCAATCCATAGGCCCGCGAGCCGATCACCACCCGCAGGATCTGCCGTTCGAACAGCGGATCGAGCACGACGGGACGCACCGGGCGGCTTTCAGAGGCGGGGGTCGACCGGTTCGCTTTCCAGCGCCAGCAGGGCGAAGACCGGCGGGTGAACCCGGCGGAGCGGCTCGTGGTTCACGAACCGCGTCAACGATTCGATGCCCAGGGCGAACTCCCGCAGCGCCAACCCCCGCTTGCGGCCCAGCGAGCGCTCCCGCAGGCGCCGCAGGTTCTCCGGCGCCAGATAGTGCGGGCCGTAGATCAGCCGGAGGTACTCCGGCCCCCGCACCTTCACGCCGGGTTGGACCAACGTGCGACCGTGCCGCTCGGTGAACGCCGCCGGTTTGACCACCATCCCCTCCCCGCCCGCGGCGGTTCGCTCCTCCCACCAGGCCGTGGCCGCCGCGACCGCCGCCGGGTCCGCGGGATCGAGGAACCGGCGGGCCGTCTTCAGGAACAGGTCGCAGCCGGCGTCGGCGCCGACCTCGGACAGCCGGTCCAACCGATCGAGGTGCCAGCGGTGCGGCCGGGTGTGGTTCACGCTGCCCTCGTGGGCGAGCAGGTGGAACGGGGCCAGTCGTACGCCTTCCAAACCGTCCACCTCCCCCACGTATTGCCGCAGCGCCTCGCGGTAGCGGAGCAGGTCCGCCTGCCGATCCCGCAGGCGGCGCGGCGTCCGCGGCGAGATCGACGCCCCGGTCCGTCGCCCGCTCCAGCGCCTCCGCCGCAGCGCCCGTCGCGGCGAGTCCGGCGGCCGCGGTGGGGGCGAACTGCTCGCGGATCAACGCCTCCGCCTTCAGGTTCCACGGCAACAGTTCGGCGTCGAGGCAGAGCCAGCCGGTGTTCAGTTCGTCCCACAGCCCCGCGGCGGTCGCGGCGGTTCGCACCCGTTCCAGAAACGCGGCGTGCAGCGCCGGGTCGTGGAAGAACCGGCGCCCGGTGCGGGTCCAGCATTCGCCGACGGAACCGTCCGTGACGCCGAAACGCTCCGCCGCGGTCGCCGCGTCGCGGCAGACCACCAGCGTCGCCCGGCTGCCCATGTGCTTCTCCTCGCAGACCACCTCGCCCACGCCGGCCTTGGCGAAGTGGGCGAACGCGTCCTCCGGGTGTTCGAGGATCCCGTCGCGGCGGGAGGCGGCGCAGGGGCTCATCGTGGGCGGGAGATGAATCAGCCACCGCGGGTCGACGCCGTGGCGGGCCATCACCTCCAACGCCGCGGCAGACTGCTCCGGCCGCACGCCCACGCGGCCCATCAAGTCGGTCTCCACGCCCCCCTTGCCGGAGAACGACGCCCCCAGCAGATCCGCCGCGTCCGGCAGCGCCCCGCCGGCCGGATCGCCGGGGACCGCCGGCGGCAGCGGTCCGCCGCGGTCGCAGTACGTGCGGCGGGCCGGCACGCTGACGATCTCCCGCTCCGGCCAGCGCACCGCCGACAGACGCCCGCCGAACACGCAGCCGGTGTCCAGGTTCAGCACGTTGTTCCGCCAGACCGCCGCATTCACCGCGACGTGCCCGTGCACCACCGCCGCGGCGCCGGCGTAGTCCGCGGCCCAATCAAGCCGTTCGGGGAACCCCTCCGCCGTCACCCGGCCGGTCGTCTGTCCGTACAGGCAGAACTCCCGCACCGCCCCGCTTCCGCGACCGTGCATCGCCTCCGGCAGCCCGGCGTGCGCGACGACCAACCGCCCCTCATCCAAGACAAGATGCGAGACGAGGCCGTCGAGGAACGCGGCGGCTGACTCTCGGAATGACTCCCGCCGCGAGTCGGCCAGGGAGTCAACTTGAGTCAATGTCTCATCCAGGCCGTGCGTCCGCCGCACGCTCTTGCCACGGAGGGCTCGCACGAGCTTCACGTCGTGGTTGCCGGGGACCGCGAACGCCTGCCCGTGTTCGCACATCGCCATGGCGAGGCGGATCACGCCGACGCTGTCCGGCCCGCGGTCGCACAGGTCGCCGAGGAAGATCGCCCGCCGGCCCGCCGGATGCGTGAACCCGCCGCCGTCGCTGGGGCGGTAGCCGAGCGCGTTCAGCAGGTCCGTCAGTTCGTCCAGGCAGCCGTGCACGTCGCCGATCAGGTCGAACGGCCCGCGGTCGTCGCGGTGGCGACGCGAGTACAGCGGCGTCCGCACGAACTCCGCCGCGTCGATCCGCTCCGGCTCCCGCAGCACGAAGGTGTGTCGGAAGCCCTCTTTCCGCAGGAACTTCAAGCTGCGTTTCACCTCCCGGTGCTGGTGGCGAACGACCCGTTGCGCGAAGTTGCGATCGGTTCGCCCGGCGTGCCTTTCGAGACAAACTTCCACCGGCGGGAGCAGCACGATCGCGACGGGGATCGCGTGGTGTTCGCGGGCCAACGCGACCGCCTTGCTGGCGATCTTCACGGCGGGTGTGGGTGGCGTCGATCACCGTCAACCGGCCCCGTTTCAAGCGGACGCCGGCGAGGTGATACAGGGCGGCGAAGGCGTCCGGCGTGGCGGACTGATCGGCTTCGTCGTCCGCGACCCAGCCGCGGAACGCGTCGCTGCTCAGCGACCTCGGTCGGCCGGAAGTGGGCCGCGGCGAAGGTCGATTTGCCGGCTCCCGTGGGGCCGACGAGGCAGACGAGCGACAGGTCGGGCAGTTCGATCGGCATCAGTTCGCCTCCCCGCTGTCGCGGGCGCCGCGGGTGAAAATCGCCATCTGCGAGGGCGGACCGAACTGCGGGTGTTCATCTCCGACCGGCCGCCGTTCGACGGCATAGCCGTAGCGGTCGGCGACCTCGTCCGTCCACGCGGCGAACTCCGCTCGGTCCCATTCGAAGCGATGGTCCCGGTGGCGGAACGCTCCCGCGGGCAGAGCCTCCCAAACCGCGTTGTGCTCCCGGTTCGGCGTGGTCAGCAGGACGAGGCGCGGGGCGGCGCAGCCGAACACGCTCGCCGCCACGGCGTCCAGCCGGTGCGGATCGAGGTGTTCGATCACCTCGCACAGCGCCGCCGCGTCGAAGCCCTCCAGGCGCTCGTCCCGCAGGGTCAGGGAGCTTTGGATCAGCGTGACGCGGTCCTGCCGATCGCTGCGGTCGAGCTTCAACCGATCCGCCGTGCGGGCGAGTTGGGGGGCGGAGACGTCCATCCCGAGGATCCGCGTGAACTGCGGCTCCGCCATCAGCTTGCGGAGCAGCTTCCCCTCCCCGCAGCCCAGGTCGGCGACGGAGGCGATCCCGCGGGCCGGCTCCGCGAGCACGTCGCAGAGGGCGTCCAACCGCACGTCATGCAGGCGGGGGCCTTTGGCTCCGCCCTTCGCATCGGCGTCGCCGACGGGCGGCGCGTCTTCGGGCTCCGCATCGCCGGTCGGCGACGGCGATGCGGGGGAGGAGAGGCCGTCCAGGCGTTCGAGGGCGTCGTCGATCAGCGAGCGTTGCCGCTTCAAACTGAACGCCACCAGCCGGTCGCGGTGCGGGTGGTCGGCGAGCCATTCGCCGCCGCGGCGGACCAGCTTGTCGACCTCCTCCGCCCCGATGAAGTGGTGCCGGTCCCCCTCCAACGCCGGGAGCAGCACCGCGAGGTGACTCAGCACGGCGGGGATCGGGTGCGAGCCGGTCAGGGTGACGTGAAAGAGGTTCGCGGCGCCCCACGCGGGGCGGTCCGGATCCAGCGGCGCGGGGACGATCGTGCAGTCGTAGCCGAGCGGTTCCCACGCCGCCCGGACCGCGTCTTCCCCGCCGCGGCAGGGGAGCGTGGGAAGACGGAGCGTGATCGGCCACGCTTCGGCGAGTCGTTCCGCCTTCTCCTTCGCTCGCCCGCCGAGGGCGGAGTTGAAGCACCGTCCGATCGCCACCGCCAGCAGGCTGCCGGCGAGGTACGGCTTCGCGTCCGCATACCCGCCCCCGCCGTGCTTCATCGCCTCCCGGGCCAGCTTCACCGGATCCGGTTCGAGCAGCAAACAGACCTCGCACCGCTCCGCCGTCGCCTCCGGATAGAAGACGGCGGCGACGCCGACGGAGAGTTCCCGCCGAAACACCCGCTCCGGATGCTTTTGAAGCAGGAACCCCAGATCGGTCGCTTGCGGGGCGGTGGTGGCGAGGGAGAGGAACACGGGGCGGCGGACACGAGCGGCGGGAGCGGCGTTCGGCGCTGGAGAACGCCTGGGGCGGTTAGAACTCCGCGTGGCCGGGGGTGCGGGGGAACGGGATCACGTCGCGGACGTTTTGCATCCCGGTGACGAGTTGAACCAGGCGCTCCAGCCCCAGCCCGAACCCGGCGTGCGGCACGCTGCCGAAGGTCCGCAGTTCGACGTACCACCACAGGCTCGCCGGATCGATCCCCTGGGCGTTCATCCGTCGGACCAACCTGTCCTCACGCTCTTCCCGCTGGCTGCCGCCGATCAGTTCGCCCACCCGCGGGACCAGCACGTCCATCGCCCGCACCGTCTCCCGGCCGTCCGGTCCAGCGAGGGGGCCGTCCGGGTCGTTGACCCGCATGTAAAACGGTTTGATGGTCGCCGGGTAGTCGTGCACGATCACCGGGCGCTTGAAGTGCGTTTCCGTCAGGAAGCGTTCGTGCTCCGTTTGCAGGTCCTGGCCCCACTCGGGCGGGTAATCGAACGACTGCCCGCTGCCCTTCAGCAGGTCGATCGCCTCCGTGTACGGCAGGCGGACGAAGGCATGGTCCGCGATCGCGTCCAAGGTTTCCGGCAGGGTCTTGTCGATCCGCTGGGCGAAGAAGGCCATGTCCTCTTCGCAGTCCTGTCGCACGGCGGCGACGGTCGCTTTGACAAACGCCTCGGCGAGATCCATATCGCCTTCAAGATCGCAGAAGGGGACCTCCGGTTCGACCATCCAGAACTCCGCGAGGTGCCGCGGCGTGTTGCTGTTCTCCGCCCGGAACGTCGGCCCGAAGGTGTAGGTCGGGCCGAGGCTGGTGGCGTAGACCTCCGCTTCCAACTGCCCGCTGACCGTCAGCCCCGCCTGCTTGCCGAAGAAATCTTTCGAAAAGTCGCCCGCCGCGGCGGCCTCCGCCAGCTTGGCGGCGTGCAACGCTGTGACGGTGAACACCTCGCCGGCGCCTTCGCAATCGTTGGTCGTGACGATCGGCGTGTGCGCCGAAAGGTACCCGCGGGTTCTGGAAGAACTCGTGGATCGCGTGGCTCAACCGGTTCCGCACCCGGGCGACCGCCCCGAACGTGTTCGACCGCGGACGCAGGTGGGCGATCTCGCGGAGGTACTCGAACGAATGCCGCTTCTTCTGGAGCGGATAGCAGTCCGGATCGGCGGCCCCGACGACGGCGAAGTCTTCCACCCGCAGTTCGACTCGCTGATTCTTGCCCTGCGATTCGACCATTTCACCCCGGGCGACGAGGCTGGCCCCGGTGGTCAGCGCCGTCGCCCGCTCCGCAAAGTCCGGCAGGTCGTGCGGGAGGACGAGTTGCAGGTTCGACAGACAGCTGCCGTCGTTCAGTTCCACGAACGACAGCCCCGCCTTGCTGTCCCGGCGGGTGCGGACCCAGCCGCGGACGGCTGCGGCGTCCCCGGGCTGCGCGTCCGCCAGCAGGGCGGCGACGGTCGGCCCCGGCGAGAGCGGGCTGACGGTGACGGGCGTATCAGACATGGTGCGGCGAGCGGTGCGACGATGGTGTCGGCCGGCGGGGTCGCCCGGTCGAGACGACGAGTGTAGCGGGCGGTCGGTTGTTCGGTCCCGCGGGCCGCATTAGAACGGGGCGATCCGCCGGTTCCCGCCCTTCCCGCTTCCGCCGATGACCCGCACGCCGTTCACCGTCCTGACCCTCGCCCTGCTGTGGGCGTGCGCCCCGGCTCTCCCGGCGTTCGGCCAGGAGGAGCCGGACGCCCCCGCCGGCAGCCCCGCGGCCGACGCCACCCAGCCGGAGGTCACCCCGGACGAGAAGACCGACGACGAGCAGCCCCCCGCCGATCCCCCGCCCGCGGACGCCGACCCGGCCGAACCCAAGCCGAAAGACAAGCCCGCCGGCGCTGCCGAGAACCAGCCCCCCGCGACCAAGTCCCCGGAGAACGAACCGGCGGAGAATCCGCCGAAGGACGAAGCGAAAGCCGAGATCAAGCCGGAGTTGCTGGTTGAGAACCTGGAGACCCCCGCCGGCTTGGCGATCGCTCCGCAGAGCGGCGACGTGATGGTCGCCACGCGCTTCGGCGTCTATCGCTACGTCCCGCAGACGCACGCGGTGTTCATGGAGGTCGTGGGCTACGACGAGCCGGACACCATCGGCGAAGACGGCGAATGGGAGATCGGTCCGCTGTCGCTCGACTTCTACGGCGACAGTGAATTGGTCGTCGGCGGCGGCAGCGCCCCGGAGGGCGAGGAGATCGTTCAGACCTTCGAGATCGGCCTCGAACCCCGCGGCGACGCCCCCCAGATCCAGGACACGGACGCCAAGCAGACCGCCGGCCCGGTCGACGCCTCCACCGCCGGCGGAGAAGGCGCCGGGAACTTCACCGGCGTGCTGGTCGGCACGAAGGGCGTGTACGTCTCCACCTCCGGCACGACCCCCAAGGGCTGGATCCTGAAGGTGCCCGTCGACAAGGGGGAGTTCGAACCGATCGAACCGTTTATCGCCACCGCGGACGCCGCAAAGGTCGGCGGACCCGGCCCGATGGCGTTCGACGCCGAGGGCAACATCGTCGTCGGCCTGTGGGGCGGCGCGATGCCCGGCGACGACGCGATCGCCGTCTTCAGCGACGCCGGCGACCTGCGGGCCGTCTATCAGTCCGAGATCGGCGAGTTCGGCGGCATGGCCTACAGCCCCAAAACGAAGGCCCTGTACGTCACCGACATGGGCCTCAGCACCGACCGCGGCGGGCTGTACCGCGTTACGCTCGCGGATGAGAAGGTGAAGGCCGAGAAGATCCTGGCCCTCGACAAGCCGGCCGCGATCGCGTTCTCCGCCGACGGGAAATTGTACCTCACCACGCTCGGCACCCGCGTGGAGGGCAAGACCACCCCGGACGGCGACAAGTTCAGCCCCGGCGCCCTGCACCTGATCGACGCCGGGCTCTGAGCCGGAGTCGCGCGGGGCATCGAGCGTTCGGAGCGGTCGGCGCTCGTGCTGGGGGAGCCGTCGCGTCCCGGTCCTCCCAACAGGACCGGGACGCACTCGTTTGCCCGGCGGGGGGATGCAGCCGTGGAAGTCCCGGACGTTCGCTCTTACGATGGACCGGCCCGGGCTCATCCGCCCGCCGTCATCCTGACCGAACCCCCGCACGTCGCCCGATGCCCGCTGTCGCCGAACCGTCCGACGCCCCCGCCTTCGTTCGCGTGGGGAAGCCCGCCCCGGACTTCGAGGTGACCGCCTACGATCGCCGCAAAGACGGCGACGAGGACGCACAGTTCCCGACGATCAAGCTGAGCGACTATCGCGGGAAGTGGGTCTGCCTGTTCTTCTACCCGCGGGATTTCACCTTCGTTTGCCCGACGGAGATCGTCAGTTTTAACACGGCTCTGGACGAGTTCGAAGATCGTGAATGCGAAGTGCTGACCGGCTCGACCGACAGCGAGTTCACCCACAAGGGCTGGTGCGATTCGCACGAGGATCTCGGGAAGCTGAAGTTCCCGATGCTGGCGGATACGAACCAGAAGATCGCCCGCAGCTTCGGCATCCTCGACGAGGACGCGGGTCTGGCGAACCGCGGGATTTATCTGATCGACCCGCAGGGCGTGGTGCGGTGGATGGCCGTGCACGATCTGTCCGTCGGCCGCAACGTCGACGAAGTGCTGCGGGTCCTGGACGCCTTGCAGACCGATAAACTCTGCCCCTGCAACTGGAAGGCGGGCGAGGGCACGCTGAACTAGCGGTTCCGCCCCGGTTCACGTTTCCCACGTCGGTCCTCACCAGCGTTCATTCCAGCCAGATGCGTATCCCCCCCCTGCCGGAGAGCGAGGCCGCCGAGAAGGCTGCGCAAACGTACGATCGTCTCAAGGAGATGCTCGATGCGGACGCGGTCCCCGACGGCGTTTCTCACCCTCGGTCGCGCACCCGGCCCTGCTGGGCGATTTCTATATGAACTTCAAAAAGTTCGTGTGGAAGGACGGCAAGCTCGACCGCCGCACCAAGCTGCTGATCGCGTTATCGGTCGCTTTGAAAGAGGGGAACGGCGTGTGGGCGGACTGCTTCACCGAACTGGCCGCCGCGGAAGGCGTGACGGCCGCCGAGGTGACGGACGTGGCGGCGCTGGTCGCCACGAACGCCACCTACAACACGTTCTTCAAGTTCCGCACCCTGTCCGGCACGGACCTGTTCGACGGTCTGCCGGTTGGCTTGCGGGCGCACGCCTTTCAAGCGACGGCGTTCGACGAGAAGACGGTTGAATTGATCAACACCGCGATCTCGGACCTCAACGCCTGCGAACCCTGCGTCGCCGGGCATGTGAAGAAGGCCCGGGCGCTCGGCTTGGAGCCGGAGGCGATTCTGGAGGCGATTCAAGTCGCCGCGGTGGCGTACAGCGGCGTGCAGTTCACGAAATCCGCCAACTCCTGACCGGAAGGTCGTCATGAGCCTCGAACGCGACGACGACGCCGGAGACCGGCGGCGGTTCGACCGCCGTGCTGCCCCCGCCGACGGACGGCGACGGCGTCGAGTCGGAGGGCGGCGGCGTCGGCACGATCGCCCCGCCGCAGACCGCCCGCGGCCGGGATTGGGCAGCCCTGCGTCAGTTCAGTGTGTTCCTCGAAAACCGCGTCGGCAATCTGGCAGATCTCGCCCGCTCCCTGGAAGCGGCGGATCTACGAATCGTCGCCCTGTCGATTCAGGACAGCGCCGACTCCGCCGTCGCCCGGCTGATCGTGGACGATTACGAGCGGGCTCATGAGTGGTTCGACCTGTCGGAATACCACGTCTTTGAAACGGACGTGGTCGCCGTCGAACTCCCGGACGTGAAGCACCCCGTATCCGAAGCCTGCCGCACGCTGCTGCGGGCCGAATTGGACGTGCATTACGTGCTATACGATCGCCCTGCCGCACACGCCCCGCGGCGGGCTGGCGATCTATGTGGAAGACGTGGATCTCGCGTTGGACGTGCTCGGCAACAGTCGGCTGACGGTCGTGACCGAGGGCGACCTCAAGTCACGGTTCGAGTAATCGACGGCCCGCCCGATCAGTCTGACGAGCGACCGACAGCCGCGCCGCCGTCGGTCCGTCGGCGGTGGGTGCGACCGTTGAAGTGGGGACTGACGGCGGCGGCGCTGGCCTTCGTCGGCTGGCGGGCGGTCGGATTGTGGGAGGACGCGGCCCGTCGCCCGCTCGATCCGCGGCCGGGGTGGCTGGCGCTGTCCGGGCTGGCGTATCTGGCCGGGTGGGCGCCAAGCGTGTGGGTATTCCGATTGCTCCTCCGCCGAGCCGGGCAACGGGTCGGCCTGCTCGACGCGACGCGGGCCTACTACTGCGGGCACCTCGGCAAGTACGTGCCGGGCAAGGCGCTGGCGCTGGTGATCCGCGGACGATTGATCGTCGGCCGGGGGGGGACGTTCGGGGTGGGCGTGCTGGCGGCGGGGCTGGAAACGCTGATCTCCATGGGCGCCGGGGCTGGCGATCGGGGTCGCCCTGCTGCCGTGGTGCCTCGCCGGAACCGCCGCGGCCGAGAAACTGAATCACCTGCCCGGGCTGTCCTTCCTGCTGAATCGGCCACTCGCCGCCGGCGTGATCGTGCTGGGCTGCACAGCAATCGCCCTGCCCGTGCTGGCGACGCTGTTCACCCGACTTGCCGCCCGAATTGGCGCCGGAGGAGGTCACGGGATGCGGTGCGATTCACCCCCGGCGTGCTGGCCGCGGGGCTGGCGGCGTGCGGCGTCGGCTGGGCGTTGCACGGGGTGAGTCTGTGGTGCTGCGTGCGGGGCGTCGGCGGAGCGGTGGGGCCGGCGGACCTGCCGGCCTGCGTGGGCGCGGCGGGGCTGGCGACGGCGTTGGGCTTCGCCGCGGTGTTCGCTCCCGGCGGGGTGGGGGTGCGGGAAGCGGTGTTGGTCGAAACGCTGTCGCCGCGGCCCGGCGTGGGGGCGTCGGCGGTCGCCGCGGCCGTCGTGTTGCGGCTGGTCTGGCTTGCCGGCGAGTTGTGCGCGGCGGCGCTGCTGTACTACGGTCGGAAAAGTTCGCCCCCACAACCGCCCGCCGCCGATGCTCTCGATCCTCGTTCCGGTTTATAATGAGCGGGACAGCCTCGCCGAATTGCACCGGCAGGTCGTCGGCGCCTGCGAGACGGCCGGGCTGACCTTCGAGACGATCTTTATCGACGACGGCTCCCGTGACGGATCGTGGGAGATCATCGAGCAATTAGCCGCCGCGGACGACCGCGTCAGCGGCGTGCGGTTCCGCCGAAACTTCGGCAAAGCGGCCGCCCTGACGGCCGGCATGCGGGCGGCCTCCGGTCGACTGCTTCTCATGATGGACGCCGATCTCCAAGACGATCCCGCGGAGATCCCCGCCCTGCTGGCGAAGCACGCGGAGGGCTACGACGTGGTCAACGGCTGGAAGGAACGCCGGCTCGATCCGTTCGGGAAAACCTTCCCCAGCAAGGTGTTCAACGGCCTCGTCGGCCTGGCTGACCGGCCTTAAGCTGCACGATCACAATTGCGGGCTGAAACTCTTCACCGCGGACGTGGCCAGCGAGATCCGCATCTACGGCGAACTGCACCGGTTCATCGCGGTGCTCGCCCACGCCCGCGGATTCTCCGTGGCGGAGCAGAGCGTGAACCACCGGGAGCGGGTCCACGGCCACAGCAAGTACGGCGATTCGCCGGTTCCTGCGGGGATTGCTCGATCTGCTGACGGTCACGTTCCTCACCGGCTACGGACAACGCCCGCAACACCTGCTGGGCGCGGTGGGGCTGGGGGCGTTCGCGTTCGGGTTCCTCGGGCTGGTGTACCTCGCCGTCACCTGGGTGCTGATGCGGTTGGGAATCGGCGAGGTCGCACCCATCGGCGGACCGCCCGTTGCTGCTCTATTCGATCGCGGCGCTGCTGCTCGGGGCGCAGGCGTTGAGCCTGGGGCTGCTGGCCGAACTGGTGGTCAGCTACGTGACCCGGGACCGGGACAGTTATAGCGTCAAGGAACGCACGCGGGATCGCGACGACGCTCCCTTAGCCGCGACGGACGGGAGCGTTTTCGAGGCGCGCCCGATCGCTCCCACCGGTCGCGGCTAACGGCGGACGACGTACATCTCCCCGACGATGCGGTCGTCGACGACAAGCTGTTCGCCCGCGGCCAGTTCCCCCCGGGCGATTCGTGCTTCGAGGAAGCCCGGCGTCACCCGCGGGTCAAAGCCGTAGCTGGATTGGTAGCGGGCGATCTCCGCCCAGTTGACCGCGACCGCGGCGACGCCCGCCGGCAGCGGCTCGCCCGGGTCGGCGAGGGGCGGCGTGTTCCACACCGTGGCGTAGATCGGGCGGAACTTTGCCCCGAACACCTGCGCCTCGCCGATCAGGATCACGGTGTCGTCCGGTCCGAACCGCTCGTTGAGGGCGGCGATCAGCGGGGCGGAACGCCGCTCGATCACCGCGCCGGCCGCCCGCGGATCAGCGAGCGCTGGGACCTCCCCCGCCGCTCCGCCGACGCACAGCATCAGGTTGAACAGCACGCCGGCCCCCGCCGCGGTCCAGGCCACGAGCCGGGTGGTGCGATCGCCGCCGGTCGTCGCAGAGTGCAGTCCCGCCCCCGCCAGCCCGCAGCCGGCCGGCAGCAGGGGAACCCAGAATCGGTCGATCCGATGGGTGAACAGATACCACGCGAGCACCAGCCCCCCCAGCGTCGCCGCCAGCCACGCCGCCCGCCGGGGACCGGTTCTCGCGGAACCCATCAGTCCGGCAAGCGGGGCGAATGCGATCACCAGCGACGTGTGAAATGTGTCCAACCCCAGCGGCTGACCGAGCCAGTGCGGCAAGCGGGTCGGCGACCAGTCCGGCGGGGCGTGGGCGGCGACCCAGCGAACGTTCGTCGCCGCGTCCCATCCGCTCCCGCCGAGAAGGTTCCACAGCAGCGGGAAGACGGGGTTGCCGGTCTCAACGAGGTTCTTCAGGAGCCAGGGGGCGGAAAGACCCGCGAAACCGCAAGCGTAGGCGGTCAGGTTGATCCCTCGCCGCTTGGTCCAGAGCAGCGCGAGCCCGGCGGGCGCCGCGATCAGTAGCAGGGCCGGGTATTTGCAGCCGAACGCCGCCCCCGCGAACAGCCCCGCCAACAGGGCCGGACGCCACGTCGCCTGTCGCCGGCGGCGGAGTGCGATGGTCGCCGCCAGCAGCGTGAGGGTGGCGTACGCACACAGCGCCCCCTCCGCGTACGGGTGCAGGGCGAGCCGCACGGCCCACGGGCTGGTGAGGAACGCCGCCGCGGCGAACCACCCGCACCCCGATCCGAACAGCCGTCGCGCCACGCACCCCGCCGCCAGCGCCGCCAGCGGGACGAACCCGGCGAGCGTCGCCTGCCCCGCCAACGCCCCGACCCGCCAGTCCCCGCACAGGTGCATACAGAGCAGCGTGAGCATCTCCGTCCCCGCCGGCATCTGCGTGTACACATTGTGCGGCAGGCGGTCGATCCTGCCCGCTTCGAACCATTCCTTCGGCCCCTGGAGGTGATATTCGCGGGCGTCGAACTCCGTCGTCGGCACGGAGGAGCCGAGGGCCATCAGCCCAAGGAACGGGGCGGCGGCTAGGGCGGCAACCGCGAACCGCTTGCGGTTTCGCGGGAGGCTGAACGGAAAGGTCGTCGCCGTCGGTCGGGGATCCCTGAAGAGCGATCGGCGTGGTCTGGGTCGCGGTCGGACAACCGTCCCCAGAAGTGCGAGTGCCGGAAGCACATACGTCAACACGGCAACCCACCCGAACACGCCGGAGATCACCACGCCGGTGAAGATCATCGCCGCGCCAAGGCCGCTGCCGATCACCCCACGCTCCCAAAGCGTCAACTCCTTGCACCGTGACGCTGCCAGCGGGATTTGACCGATCCAAAACGCAAGTGTCCAAACCCACGCCGCCATCCCCCACGCCCGCCATCGCCACAGATGCAACGCCCCGCCCCGCCCCGTCGCCAGATCGTCCGACGTCTCCCACAACTGCTCAGGGACCAACAGGATGTTCCCCGCGACCGCGGCTCGGGTGCCAGCGTCGCCGGGCAGGTCGCGGGTGAAAAACCACAGGCTCGCCGCAAGGACCCACGCCGCCGCGGCCCAAGGCTTCCAGTCGCTCGCCAGTGGGGCGCCGTTCACGGCAGCGGCGGTCACGGGAGCGGCGGCGGGTCCGTGTTCCGCCAGTCGAAGCCGAGGTCCAGCGCCACCGCGGAGTGCGTCAGCGCCCCCACGCTGATGCGGTCGACGCCGGTCTCCGCGATCGCCCGGACGGTGTCGAGAGTCACCCCGCCGCTGGCTTCCAGCTTCACCGGCGAGCCGGCGGCATTTCGCTCCGCGACCGCTCGCCGCAGGGCGTCCGGGGGAAGGTTGTCGAGCAGGATCACGTCCGGTTCCGCGGGCAGCACGGCGGCGAACTGATCGTGCCGGTCCACCTCCACGATCAGCAGCGCCCCCGCCGGCAGTTCGCCCTTCACCCGGCGGACCAGGTTCTGAAGAGCGACGGCGGAGCCGTCGGCCTGGGGCGGTTGAGCGGCGAGGTGGTTGTCCTTCACCAGGCAGGCGTCGTACAGGCCCATCCGGTGATTCGCCCCGCCGCCGCAGCGGACGGCGTACTTTTCGAGCCGACGGAGGCCGGGGTGCGTCTTGCGGGTGTCGAGGATCGCGGCGCCGACGCCTTCCCCGGCGCCGGCCGCCGCATCGACGAACCGCCGCGTCAGCGTGGCGACGCCGGAGAGGTGCGTGAGGAAGTTCAGCACCGTCCGCTCCGCCGTCAGCAAGGCCCGCACCGGGCCGGTGAAGACGGCGGCCACGGCGCCGGCTGGCAGCGTGGCGCCGTCCCGCTCGACGGGGATCACTTCGATCGGGGCGCCGCCGGTTCGCCGGACCGTTTCGGCACAGACGCGTTCCGCGATCGCCAAGCCGGCCAGCACGCCCGATTCCCGGGCGACCAGTTCCACCGCCCCGGTCGCGTCCGCCGGGACGAGCAACCGGCTGGTGAGGTCGTCGCCGTTCGGGCCCAGATCCTCGTCCAGCGCCAGCGCGACCAGTGCTTCCGCGGCGCGGGCGTCCTGGGCGGTGAACGTGGGCGGGGCGGCGGTCACCGGCTCATCCCACCGGCAACGACGGCGAATCGCAATCCCTCCCCGCGCGCTGGCGCTGGAATCGGGTTTCGCCCCGTGCGAATCCAGGACGGGCGAACCGGGGGAACTGCCGGTGTCATCTCCGGCGGAGCGGGTACGCTGCCGACATCGCCGCCCCGATTCGCCGCCGCCGCACGTTGCATCTGCCGGTCACGCTCAGCGTGGTCCTGCTGACGCTCAACGTGGGGCTGATGGTCGCCTGGATCGTGATTCTGTCCGGCACCTTCCAGTACACCGCGCTGACGGTGGGCACGGTGCTGTTCGCATTGGTGCTGGTCGGTTCGACGGCGTACCTCGTCCTGAGCATCAAGGCGGTCCGGCTGCACGCCCGTCAGGTGAACTTCGTCGACAGCGTCACGCACGAACTGAAAACGCCGCTGGCCGCCGCCAAGCTGTACCTGGAAACGCTCCAGTTGCGGCCCGACATGCCGGAACGGAAGCGAACCGAGTGCCTGGAGATCATGGCTGCGGAGTTGAACCGGCTGGAGGACCTCATCACGCAGTTGCTGGAGGTCGGCCGGTTGGAGCGGCTGGGGACGGGCGTGGAGGTGGAGGACGTGGATCTCGCCCCGCTGCTCCGGCGGGCGATGACCGCCGCCGCGGCTCATCATAAGCAGGACCCGGAGGCGGTGTTCACCGCCGACCTGCCCGCGGTGATCGTGCCGGCGCGGCGGATGATTTTGGAGACGATCTTCGGCAACCTGATCGACAATGCGGTCAAGTACGGCGGCCGGGACGATCGAGCCGCCGCGGGTGACGGTGCAGGTGACCGAGAGCCGCGGCCGGGTCGTCACCCGCATCGCGGACGACGGGGCCGGCGTGCCGGCGGAGTTCCGCACGAAGATTTTCGATCTGTTCTATCGCGGCGGAAACGAACTGGAGCGGACCCGCCGTGGGACCGGTCTGGGGCTGTACATCGTCCGTACGCTCGTCACGCTGCTCCACGGTAAGGTGCGGGTGTTCGATCGCGCCGACGGGCCCGGCAGCGTGTTTGAAGTCGACTTGCCGGGGATTCGCCAATGACCGCTTTCTCGCCCCGCGGCCCCCTCTCCTTCACCCCCCCGCCCCGCGGCGCCTTCGGGCCGGGCGACCGCGTGCCGCGGCTTCTGGTGATCGAGGACGAGCGAGCCATCGCCGAGGGGCTGCGGTTCAACTTCGAGGCGGACGGGTATGCGGTGACGGTCGCCGGCGACGGTCCGACCGGTCTGGCGGCGTTCGAGGCGGCGAAAGCAACCAACCCTTCGAACGGCGCCCGGGGCGCCGCGGGCGGGCCGTTCGACGGGATCATCCTCGACTTGATGCTGCCCGGGATGAGCGGCTACGAGATCTGCCGGACGATCCGCCGGACCGACCCCGCAGTTCCGATCCTGATGCTCACCGCCCGGACACTCACCGAAGACAAGATCGGCGGCTTCGAAGCGGGCGCCGATCAATACGTCACCAAGCCGTTCATCCTGCCCGAACTGTTGGCCCGGGTGCGGAGGATGCTGGCGCGACCGCATGCGGCGCCGCCCGCGGAGGAGCCGCCAAGTCGGGAGCCGGTGCGGGCGTTCGGAGACGTGACGGTCGATTTTGACGCCTTCCGACTGACCGTCGCCCGCGGCGGGAAGCCGCGCACGCACGACCTCACGACGCAGGAGGCGGCGCTGCTCCGGCTGTTCGCCGAGAACCCCGGCCGGGTGCTGCCCCGGCCGGAGATTTTGCGAAGAGTTTGGCCCCCGGACGCCGACGTGGGTCCCCGGACGATCGACAACTTCGTGCTCCGCCTCCGCAAGATGGTGGAGCGGGACCCCGCCAATCCGGCTCACCTCGTGAGCGTCCGCGGGACCGGCTACCGGTTCGAGCCGGTCGGCGACTCCGATGACGCGTCGTAAAGCACTGCTGGAGAGCGGTTTGGGGTGTGACGGAAGGGTGACGGAGGCGTGACGGGTTGCTGACGGCGACGGTGCGGTCTTCGCCTACGGTATCTGCCGAAGTGACCGCGGGCGCATGGATCGCCGTCCCGGAACACCGCCGATCGATACGAAGTCCGCCATGCCCGCCACACTCGCCCCGAAACCCTCCCCCGCGTCCGACACCGTGCCGTCCGACACCGTGCCGTCTGACACCGTGCCGTCCGGCGCCCGCTCGGCCCCTCGTTCGGGCGCCCGTCCGGTCGACGGCGACGCGAAGCTGCAAGCCGCCGCCAAGCGGGAGCGGGCCGAGGCCGACCGCGAACGGCTGTCCGATTCGTTCAACAGCAAGCACCTATGGAATCGGATCAGCTGGCCGGTGCTGATCTGGATCACGGCGATGCACGTCGGCGCCGTGGCGGCGTTCTTCTTCATCACCTGGCAGGCCATTGCCGTCGCGCTCGTGTTGCACTGGGCGACGATGTCAATCGGCATCTGCCTGGGCTACCACCGCTTCCTCTCCCATAAGAGTTTGAAGCTGCGGACGCCCGCGGAGTTCGGCGTGCTGGTCTGCGGCGTGCTGTCCGGCGAAGGCTCCCCGTTGACGTGGGCCGCCACCCACCGCCTGCACCATCAGAAGAGCGACCAGCCCGGGGATCCGCACTCCCCCCACACCGACCACGACGACGGCTGGTGGGCGCACCTGTACTGGCTGTTCATCGATCGCAGCAAGCGGGACACCGAACTGCTGCACGCCAAGTACGTCCCGGAGTTAAAAGACCGACCGATGCTCCAGTTCTTCGAGAAGACCTTCGGTCTCTGGATGGTGCTGCCCGGCGTGGCCCTGTTCGCCCTCGGCGGCTGGCCGATGCTGCTGTGGGGTTTGTGCGCCCGGATGACGTACGGCTATCACAGCACCTGGTTCGTCAACTCGGCCACGCACCTGTGGGGCTACCGCAACTATGAGACCCGCGACCAGAGCCGGAACCTCTGGTGGGTCGCGATCGTCAGCTACGGCGAGGGTTGGCACAACAACCACCACGCCCACCCCTCCAACGCCCGGGCCGGCCACAAGTGGTACGAACTCGACCCGACCTTCTGGGTCATCAAGGCCCTGAAGGCGACCGGCATCGCGTACGAGGTGAAGGACAAGATCCCCGCCTCGGCGAAGGCGTAACGGCTGGGGGAGAGCCGACGATGAGCAACAAGAACTGGGTTTGCTTCGACTGCCGGCGGTCCTCCCGCCGGCCCGGCTATCTCCCGGCCCCAGTCTGCCCCTCCTGCGGCAAAGACCTTCGGTTCATCGCTCATGATTCAATACTAACCCGTCGCGTCAGCGAGGGCGTCGGCCGTCGGCCGCCGTGCTGCGGACGCCGGATCCCTCGCTGACGCGTCGGGTTGGTGCCAGTCCGTTCTGAAACGGCGGCTAGTGCGTCCGGCGGCTATCTCTAGCGCGGCGGTTGCGGGGTGCGTAGGCTTTGCGGCGTCTTTCTCCGCCGAGCCGCCGCCGTGTCCGTCGCCTATTCCAAAGAGTTTCGCCGGGACGTCTTGGTCGCCTGCGACGCCGGAGAGGGCACGCGGGCGGTCGCGCTGCGGTTCGACTGCTCCGAGAGCTGGGTCCGCCGGATCAAGCAGGACCGCCGCGAGACCGGCAAGCTGGCTCCGGCCACGACCCGCAACCGCACGCCGACCTGGCACGCTTGGGCCGGCTGGCTGAAGGCGAAGAGCGCCGACCGTCCCGACGCCTACCTGCGGGAACTCAAAGCCGAACTGAAGGCCGAACGCGGGATCGAAGCCAGCGAGGGGCTGATCGCCCGAGCTCTCAAAGGGCTGGGGATCACGCGTAAAAAAAGACGCTGATCGCCGCCGAACGCGAGCGGCCCGACGTAGCCGACGCCCGCGAGCGATGGGCGGCTTGGCTTAAGACCCTCGATCCCGACCGGCTCGTGTTCCTCGACGAGACCTGGGCCAAGGACAACATGACCCGCACGCACGGCCGCTGCCCGCGGGGGACGCGGCTGTACGAAGGCGTCCCTTGCCGGCGATGGACGACCACGACGTTCTTGGGGGCGATGCGGGCGAGCGGGTTCGTGGCTCCGCTGTGCGTGGACGGGCCGATCAACGGACCGGTGTTTCTGGCCTGGGTCCGGCAGCATCTGTGCCGGACGCTGAAGCCGGGCGACGTGGTGGTGATGGACAACCTGTCGGCCCACAAGGTGCGGGGCGTGCGGGAGGCGATCGAAGCGGTCGGGGCGACGGTGGCGTACCTGCCGGCCTACAGCCCGGACTTCAACCCAATCGAACTGGCGTTCTCCAAGTTCAAGAAGCTGCTGCGAGACGGGGCCGCCCGCACCGTCGACCGGCTGTGGGAACTCTGCGGACAGGTGCTCGACCTGTTCCCGCCCGCGCAATGCCGGAACTATCTCCGCCACTGCGGCTACCGCTAGAGTTATTTATCGGACGCACTAAGGAGCGGCGGGCGGGTGAAACGTGCCGCTTTGCAGGAAGCGGGCGGTTGCGGCGCGGATCTGCGCGTTCATCATCAGGAACGAGTGCCCCGCCCCGCGGACGCTGAGGTGTTCCGCTTCGCCCGGCAGGTGAGTCTCGGAGACAGCGACGGTGCCGTCGTCGTCGCCTTCGATCAGCGGGTTGTAGCCCCCCTCGACGCCCCGGCAACCGGCGACGGTGCCGAACGTGCCCCGCGGCGCCGGCAGGCTGCGCAGCGTCTCGGTCGCCCCGCGGGACAACTCGGCCGCAGCGGCGCCCCACAGCAGGTCCAGCGAATCGCCCACCAGCGGGATCTCGCGAACCGCGTCCGCCATCGACGCCCCGCCGTTCGGCACCCCCAGCATCACGGTCCGGCCGATTGGCGCCGCATCTTCCTGCCGCTGGGTCCAGGCCCGCAGCACGAGTCCGCCGGCGCTGTGGCAAACGAAGTGCAGCGTGACCGGGTCCGCAGGGTCTTGATCGCGGATGAGCCGGTCGGTCACCTCGTCCAGCATCGCTGCGGACGCCCGCAAAGATTGGCGGGTGCTGGGGTAGTCGACGGCGACGGTGGCGAAGCCGGCCGCCCGCAGGTCGGCGGCCAGCTGGGCGAAGCACTTCCCGCTGCGAATCATGCCGTGGAGCAGCACGACGGTCTCCCCCGCCGGCCGGGGCAGGTCGCGGGCGGCGACCTCCGCGGCGAGGGCCGTTTCGCAGGTCGCTCGATCGCCCCACGCCCGCCGCAGGTCCCAATCGTCCAGGAGGCGGTGATGGCCGGTCAGGACGTGCCGCTGGATCCGCCAGCCGGCCCGGTGGGTCACGTCACCCCAGAACTGCATCCCCCCCAGCGTGGGGAACGGCAGGTTGGGCGGGGCGAACGCCGGCGCCGCAGGCGGATCCAGCGGCTCTTCGGCGGGCGCCGGCGGGGCGAGGGACATGACGCAGCTCAGCAGGGGAACGAACATCGGCGGGTTCACTGGGTCTGAACGGGGGGCGGACCGCGGCGGGGCAGTTTCCAACGTCCGGCGCCGGCGGTTCTATTCCAATCCCGCGTCCCGACAGAGACCATCCCGCCATGACCGAACCGCTCCCCCCCGCCGAGCCCTTCCACCCCAACGCGGAGACGCCCTGGGATCTGCCGCGGTTCGACCGCTTCAAGACCTCGCATATCGAACGGGACGTCAACGCCCTGTTGGAAGAAGCCGCCGCGGGGTTCGAGACGATCGAAGCCGAGGTTCAGCCGACGTACACGGCGACCGTGGGGGCGACGGACCGCCTGTTCGAGCCGTTCGAGCGGGTGTGGGGGCCGGTGGGGCACTTGATGGGCGTGAAAAACTCGCCGGAACTGCGGGAGGCCCACGCCGCGGCCCAGCCGGCGATGGTGCGGTTCGGACTGAAGACTTCCCAGAGCCGCCCGCTGTACGACGCCCTCGTCGCCTTGCGAGACGGGTCGGATTGGGACGGGCTGGACGGCGTGCAGCGACGGATCGTCTCGCAGAAGATCCTGTCCGCCGAACTGGCGGGCGTGGCGCTGGAGGGGGAGGCGAAGGAGCGGTTCAACACGCTCTCGGAGGAAGCGTCGAAGCTGTCGACGGAGTTTTCGAACCACGTGCTCGACGCCACGAAAGCGTTCGCCTTGGCGTTGACGGACCCGGCGGAGGTGGACGGGCTGCCGCAGACCGCCCGCCGCTTGTACGCCGCGGCTCACGATGCACACGCCGCGGGGGCGGATGGGGAGGGGGACGGGAGCAAGTGGAAGGCCACCGCGAAGAACGGCCCCTGGCGGGTGACGCTGGACGCCCCGTCGCTGATGCCGTTCCTCAAACACGCCACCCGCCGCGACCTGCGGGAGACGCTCTACCGAGCCCACGTGACGAAGGCCAGCGGAGCCGGCACGTCGCCTGCCGAAGATGATAATACGCCCCTGATCGGCCGCACGTTGGCGGTTCGGCAGGAGATGGCGGAACTGCTCGGCTACCCGCACTTCGCCGCCGTCAGCCTCGCGGAGAAGATGGCTCCGTCGGTCGAGGCGGTGGACAAGTTGCACGCCGATCTGCTGGGCGCCGCGAAGGACGGCGCCGCGGCGGATCTGGCGGACTTGGAGCCGCTTGCGAAGCGGCACGACATCCCGGAGATCAAGCACTGGGACGTCGGCTTCCTCGCGGAGCGATTGCGGGAGGAACGGTTTGAGTTCACCGATGAAGACCTCCGACCCTACTTCGCCCTGCCGAACGTGCTGGACGGGCTGTTCGAACTGTGTCACCGGTTGTTCGGGGTGACGGTGGAGGCCGCGGACGGCGAGGCGCCGGTCTGGCACGACGACGCGCGGTTCTTCCGCCTGCGAGACGACGGGGGCGAGACCGTCGCCGGGTTCTACCTCGATCCGTACAGCCGGCCCGCGGACAAGCGGGGCGGCGCCTGGATGGGCGACTGCCTGGGCCGCCGCCGGAACGCGGACGGCTCGCTTCAGTTGCCCGTCGCCTACCTGATCTGCAACGGCACCCCGCCCACGGGCGACACGCCGTCGCTGATGAGCTTCCGGGAGGTCGAGACGCTGTTCCACGAGTTCGGCCACGGCCTGCAACATATGCTGACCGCCGTGGAGGAGCCCGGGGCGGCGGGCATCAGCGGCGTCGAATGGGACGCCGTCGAACTGCCGAGCCAGTTCATGGAGAACTGGTGCTACCACCGCCCGACGCTGCTGAGCTTCGCCAAGCACCACGAGACGGGCGAGCCGCTGCCGGAGGACCTGTTTGAGAAGATCGTGCGGGCGCGGACCTTCCGGGCGGGCTCGCAGATGTGTCGGCAGATCGGATTCGGGTCGTCCGACATGGCGCTGCACAGCACGCCCGCCGTGGCTGGCGACGCGGACGCCGCCCTCGCCCTGCACCGCCGCACGCTGACGCGAACCGCCGTGATGCCGCCGCTGGCGGAGGACCGCACGCTGTGCAGCTTTTCGCATATCTTCGCCGGGGGATACGCGGCCGGGTACTACAGCTACAAATGGGCCGAGGTGCTGAGCGCCGACGCCTTCGCCGCGTTTGAAGAGGCCGGGTTGGAGGACGAGGCTGCGGTGGCGGAGACCGGCCGACGCTTCCGCGACACCGTGCTGAGCCGCGGCGGCGGCGAAGATCCGATGGCGGTGTTTGAAGCGTTCCGCGGCCGACCGCCCCGGCCGGACGCTCTGCTGCGACACAGCGGGTTGTCCGAGGGGCGAGGCTGACAACCCGCACGCGGAGCGGTCCATCGGCCGTTTCACATGGAAGCGGTCGTCGGGATGGGGTAGAATGCACTCCCCGACGCCCGCGCCTCCGCAGGGAGGCGTCCCGCCCCGCGTCCTCCCGAACCTGAACGGTCGAGTCCCGCCCATGCGGATCCGCGTGTTCTGTCCGAACTGCGGCGTCGCGTTCACCGCTGCGGAGCGGCACGCGGGGAAAGTCGGTCGCTGTCCGGGTCCGAACTGCGGTCGCAAGCTGCGCGTCCCGGACGGACGCCCCAAGGTGGTGTTCGAGTCCATGCCGGACTCGCGGTCCAAGCCGCGACGGTCCGCGGCGACTTCCACGAGCGCCTCTTCACGATTCTGGGAGAAGCTCGCGGCGGGATCGGTTGCGGCGCTGGCGCTGGCGATCGGCGTCTTTGTCCTGCTGCCCGAAGGCGGCTCGGCGGCGCCGCCCGTTGGAATCAGCCAACGCACCGCCGCCCGCCCCGTTTCCGTGGATGACGTGGTCGATCCGCCGCACCCGGATTCGCCCGCCGAACCCAAGCTGGCGCTGGCCTCGATGATCGAGCCGGACGCTGCGTTTGCGACCGGGCTGGGCACGTTCTTGGAAATGCACTGCACCGCCTGTCATGGGCCGGACCTGGCGGAGGCCGATCTGGATCTCGGGGCCGTCGCCTCTGCGGACGACCTGCGGGCCGACCGTGACAAGTGGGAGCGGATCCTCGCGATCATCAAAGTCGGGGCGATGCCCCCCGCGGAGATGGACCAGCCGACGATGGAGCAACGCACTGCGGCCGTGGACTGGATCGATCGCGTACTGCACGATGTGGACTGCCAGGTCGACACCGACCCCGGCCGCGTCACGGTCCGCCGGCTGAACCGGACGGAGTACGATAACACCGTCCGCGATCTGCTGGGCTTGGACCTCACGCTTAGCGACGACTTCCCTGCGGACGACGTCGGCAACGGGTTCGACAATCAGGGGGACGTGCTGTCGCTCCCCCCGTTGCTGTTAGAAAAGTACCTCGCCGCGGCGGAACGCATCGCGGAGAAGGCAGTGGTCGGGGATCTATCGACCCTGCTGACGACCCGCGAGACGTTCAACGGGGAGAGCTCCGTGGACCGGATCGGACGCACGTTCAAGTTCCGGGGGACCGGTCGTTACACGATTCGGGTGTCGGCTTTCGCGAATCAGGCCGGTCCGGAGAAGGCCCGATTCGCCGTTCGCGTGGGGGACGATCGGGTGGCGGAGATGACGGTGGAGGCCCATCAGACCCCGGAAACCTTTGAGCGCACGGTGCAACTCGACGGCGGAAGTCATCGCGTGGAAGTGCAGTTCCTCAACGACTACTACCGGCCGGACGCCCCCGGCGGGAAGCAGGATCGGAATCTGTACGTCCGGGCGATCGAGGTGACCGGTCCGCTGGGGCGGCGGCCGGAAAACCTGCCGAAGACGCACCGGGCGATCGTGGTCGCCACGCCGGAGGAGGACGGCGGGGTGCGACATGCCGCCGAAGCGGTGTTCCGGCCGCTCGTCTCCCGCGCCTACCGCCGGCCGGCGACGGATTTAGAAGTGCAACGGCTGGCGTCGTTCGTCGAAGCCGTCGTCGAAGACGGACGCACCTACGAGCAGGGCGTGCAGTTGGGGCTTCAAGCCGTGCTTTGCTCGCCGCACTTCCTCTTCCGCATCGAGCGAGATCCGGCCGACGCCGGTCCCGGAGAGTCGGCTCAATTGACCGACTACGAACTCGCCAGCCGGCTGAGTTATTTCCTCTGGTCCTCCATGCCGGACGAAGAGTTATTCCGGCTCGCGGAGCAGGGGCGGTTGAGCGACGACGAAACGCTCGCCGCCCAGGTGGAGCGGATGATGGACGACCCAAAATCGGGGTCGCTGATCGACGGGTTCTTCGCCCAATGGCTCAACCTGGCGATGCTGGACGAGTTCTCCCCGAACGCGCGTCGCGTCGGGCCGCTCTGGACGAACGCCACCAAGGCGGCGATGCGGCGGGAGACGGAGTTGCTTTGCGGGGAAATTGTGCGGGAGAACCTGCCGGTCCGCACGTTCCTCGACGCTGACTTCACCTTCGTCAATCCGCGATTGGCGGAGTTTTACGGCCTCCCTTGGAACGGCAAGAGCGGCGATGCGATGCAGGAGTACTACATCGGCGGGCTGCCGGACGTGATCCGCAAGAAACCCGCCAACCTCAAACGTCACCGCGACCGCCGCGAGTTTCCGTTTCGGGATGAGGAGGTCTTCAAACGGGTTCCGCTGCCCGAGACCCGACGCGGCGTGCTCACGCATGGCAGTATCCTATCGTTGACCAGCAACCCGGTCGGCACGAGCCCGGTGAAGCGGGGCAAGTGGATTCTGGACAACGTCCTCGGCGCTCCCCCCCCGCCCGCCCCGCCGAACGTGCCGGCGTTGGAAGAGACCCAGGAGGCGAACAAGAATCTGTCGCTCCGTGACGCCCTCGCGAAGCACCGCGAGGATCCAGGCTGCGCGAGTTGTCATGCCGTGATGGACCCGCTGGGCTTCGCCTTCGAGCACTTCGACCTCGTGGGCCGCTGGCGGGAAAAGGACGGGCGGTTTGAGGTCGACGCCTCCGGCGAACTGCCGGGCGGGCAGACCTTCGAGGGAGCGACGGAATTGGTCGAGATCCTTTCCGGTCGCTCGGACGAATTCGTCACCCACTTCACCCGGCAGCTGATGACGTACGGTTTAGGCCGCGGCCTGGAGTGGTTCGACCGCTGCGGCGTCGACGGCGTGGTGGAATCCGCTCGCCTCGATGGGCACCGGTTCCGTGACCTCGTCAAAGGGGTGGTCCTCAGCGACCCCTTCCGCCGCCGCACCGCGGCCGCACTCGCCGCTCAGTACGCGCGTGATCCCGGCCGGCTCCCGTCGCCCGTTCTATTCCCCCGCCCTTCCCCGTCGTCGCAGGCCCCGCCGTGTTCGCCTTGAACCGCTACGCTCCGCTATCGTCCCTGTCCCGGCGGACGTTGCTCCGCGGGGCCGGGGCGGCTCTGGCCCTGCCGCTGCTCGACGCGATGCCTCTGCCGGGGCTAATCGGGACGGCGAAAGCGGCGGACGGGGCCGTGAGGGGCCCGGTCCGGTTGGCGTTCTCCTTCTTCCCGAACGGCGTCAACACCGAACGCTGGTTCCCCAAAACGGAAGGCGCCGGCTGGGAGTTGACTCCGTCCCTGGAGCCGTTGAAGGACCTCCGCGACGACGTCACGGTGCTCAGCGGGCTGGACCAACATAACGCCAACAGCCTCGGCAACGGCGGCGGGGACCACGCCCGCAACGCGGCGAGCTACCTGACGGGGGCGCACCCCTATAAGTCGAGTTCCACGATCCGCGTGGGCCGCAGCGTCGACCAAATCGCCGCCGACCGCATCGGGTCCCGCACGCGTCTGCCCAGCTTGGAACTGGGGGTTGATCGCGGGCGGAACGCGGGGAACTGCGACTCCGGCTATTCCTGCGCCTATTCGAACAATATTAGTTGGCGGAGCCCGTCCCAGCCGGCGGCGAAGGAGATTAATCCCAAGCTCGCGTTTCAGCGGCTGTTCGGGACCGGCGACGGCAGCGACGCCGTCGAACGACGTCTCGCCGATCGCAAAAGCGTGCTGGATCTCGTTGCGGACGACGCCGCCTCCCTGACGAAGCGGGTCGGCTCGACGGACCGGCAGAAGCTGGACGAGTATTTCACCAGCGTCCGCGACGTGGAACGGCGGATTGAACGCACGCTGTCCGCGCCTGTGATCCAGGCGCCCTCGATCGACCTGCCCTCCGGCGTGCCGGCGGAATTGGATGAACACATCCGGCTGATGTACGACCTGCAAACGCTGGCGTTCAAGGCGGACGTGACCCGGATTGCGACGTTCATGCTCGCCAGCGCCGGCAGCAACCGGAAATATACGGAGGTGGACGTCAACGACGGCCATCATCACCTCTCCCACCACCAGTCGAACGCCGGAAAACTGGAGCAGATCGGCCGGATCGACCGGTTCCTGATGGAGCGATTCGCCCGCTTCGTCAAGACGCTGAAAGAGACGCCCGAGGGCGACGGCACGCTGCTGGACAATAGCTTGATCCTGTACGGATCGGCGATTCGCGACGGCAACCGACACAGTCACGCCGACCTCCCGCTGATCCTCGCCGGCGGCGGCGGCGGAGCGGTGAAGGCCGGTTCGCACCGCCGATTCGCCGACGGCACGCCGCTCAATAACCTGTTCCTGACGATGCTCGACGCGGCCGGCGTCGGCGGCGTCCAGGAGTTCGGTGACAGCACGGGGCGGCTGCGGGGGCTGGATGTATGAAACCCGGCCTGCTCGACCCGCCGGCTGATCGGCCCGCGGTCACCGCAATTCGGCGGTCTCCGTTTACGGAAGAGTGGCCGCCTTCGATCTCCACCGAACCGTTCGGCGGCTATACGATCGATCAGATTCACGAACGCCTCGGACCGGTTCCGGCGTGGCGGGTTCGTAGCTGGCCGCCTCCCGGCACCGCGACCTTCAAGGACGCGATCGCCTGCGCGAATCGGGGCGAGTTATGTGAATTAGTTGACGGGATTCTGCTGGAGAAGACTGTGGGATTCTGGGAGAGCGTGCTCGCCGTTCGAATTAGTTCTGAATTAAGGGGCCGAGCGGCCGCCGGCAACCACGGAATCGTCGCGGGTGCGGACGGGCCCATCGAACTGCCGGAGGAGCAGTCGAGAATGCCCGACGCGACATTCGTGTCGTGGAAGCAGGCGCCTGGCGGCTTCGATCCGACGATCCCGGTACCGAACCTGCCGCCGACGATTGCCGTCGAAGTCATTTCCGCGAGTCATACTTGGCGGGAGATGGATCAAAAACTGGTTGTTTATTTCAACGGCGGGGCGTCGTTTGTATGGTACGTCTATCCTCGCACCCGCACGGTGCGGGTTTATACCGCGGTGGAAATGTTCGAGACGCTTTCCGCCGACGCGGGCGACGCCCTCAGTGCCGGCGACGTCTTGCCGGGGTTCGCGATGTCGCTGGTTGAATTATTCATGCCGCCCCAGCCGCCGGCCGCCGACGCGGCGGGCGGCGATCCGGATGGTGGCTGAGACGCCTCACGGCAGACGGGTGCTGCCCATCAGGTGGCGGTCGCACTCGCGGGCGGCTTCGCGGCCTTCGGCGATCGCCCAGACCACGAGGCTTTGACCACGGCGGCAGTCGCCGGAGGCGAACACGCCGGGGACGTTGGTGGCGTACTTGCCGTGCTCGGCGGCGAAGTTGCCGCGGGGGTCGAAGGCGACGCCCAACTGCTCCGCGGGCGTCGGTTCCGGGCCGCCGAAGCCGAGGGCCATCAGAACGAGGTCGCACTCGATCGTGAACTCGCTGCCCTCCACGACGCTGAACGGCGCCCCGCCCGGCTGCGGCTTCGACCAGTCCACCCGGCAGGCTTGCACGCCGGCGACGTGGCCGCCGTCGTCCTTCGAGAAACTCCAGCGTCTGGATCTCGTACTCGCGGGGATCGTTGGCGTTCTTCTTGAAGCTGAACCGCGGGTCGTCGGCGTAATCCAGCTTTGGCGGCGGCCTCCTCGTGGCCGTAGTCGGTGCGATAGACCATCGGCCACTGCGGCCAGGGGTTGTTCGTCGGGGCGCTCCTCGGGGGGCGTGCGGACGATCTCGAAGGTGACGACGCTCTCGCACTCCTGCCGGAGACTCGTGCCGATGCAGTCCGTGCCGGTGTCGCCGCCGCCGATCACCAAGCACCTTCTTGCCCTTCGCGGAGATGTAGTTCGGCGGGTCGCCGCCGAGCACCTTTTGCGTGTTCGGCCGCAGGAAATCCATCGCGAAGTGAATGCCCTCCGCGTCGCGTCCGGGCGTTTTGGCGAAGAAGTCGTTCGGCTTGGTGGCGCCGGTGCAGAGCACGACGGCGTCGAAGCTTCGTCTTCAGTTCGTCGGCGGAGATGTCCTTGCCGATCGTGCAGTTCACGACGAACTCCACGCCCTCGGCCTTCAGCTGATTCGACGCGGCGGTCGACGATGCCCTTGTCGAGCTTCATGTTGGGGATGCCGTAGGTCAGCAGACCGCCGACGCGGTCGTCCCGCTCGTAGACCGTGACGTGTATGGCCCGACGCTATTCAGCTGCTGGGCTGCGGCGAGGCCGGCCGGGCCGCTGCCGACGACGGCGACGGTCTTGCCGGTGCGGGTCTCCGGGGGATCGGCTTCGACCCAGCCTTCCTCCCAGCCGCGGTCGGCGATGGAGACCTCGATGTTCTTGATCGTCACCGGCGGGGAGGTGATCCCCAGCACGCAGCACCCTTCGCAGGGCGCCGGGCAGACGCGGCCGGTGAACTCCGGGAAGTTGTTCGTCTTGTGCAGCCGGTCGAGGGCTTCCTTCCAGCGGCCGCGGTAGACGAGGTCGTTCCACTCCGGGATGAGGTTGTGCAGCGGACAGCCGGCGGCCATCCGGTTCATGACGTCGCCGGTGTGGCAGAACGGGACGCCGCAGTCCATGCAGCGGGCGCCCTGCTGCTTGCAGGTCGCTCCTCCGACATGTGCTGGTGGAACTCGTTCCAATCGAGGATGCGGAGCAGCGGATCGCGGTCCGCGGGAACGGCCCGGGTGATGGTCTTGAAGCCGGTGGGGTTGCCCATGAGGGAGCGTGAGGAGAAAGGTGTGCGGGGGCGGGTGAGCGAGCGTGCCGGACGCGGGAAGCCGTGCGGGCGCTCCGGAGCGACGGGTGTCGGATCAGGCGGCGACGACCGGGGTGACGGTCTCGCCGCGGACGCCGCGGCCATCCCGGCCTTGGCGCTTTCCCCGGCCAGTTCGGCGAGTGCCCGGCGGTAATCGACCGGCATCACCTTGCGGAAGTTCGTCCGCTCGCCGTTCCAGTTCGTCAGCAGGCGGGTCGCCTGCTCGCTGCCGGTGAGCTCGCGGTGACGTTCGATCAGCGCCTTCAATTCGTCGGCGTCGGCGCCCTCGACCGGTTCGAGCTCGACGGTGTCGAGGTTCGTCTTCGCCAGCAGCGTCTCGTCGGGGTCGTAGACGTAGGCGATGCCGCCGCTCATGCCGGCGGCGAAGTTTCGGCCGGTCTCGCCCGAGGATCACCGCCCGGCCGCCGGTCATGTACTCGCAGCCGTGGTCGCCGCAGCCCTCGACCACGGCGCTGGCGCCGCTGTTGCGAACGCAGAACCGCTCCGCCGCGACGCCGCGGGCGAACAGTTCGCCGCTGCGTCGCCCCGTACAACGCCACGTTGCCGAGGATCATGTTCTCCGCCGGCTCGAACCCGCACTTCGGCGGGCGGCTTGATGACGATCCGGCCGCCGGACAGGCCCTTGCCGACGTAGTCGTTGGCGTCGCCGGTGACCTCGATCGTCACCCCCTTCGCCAGCCACGCCCCGAGGCTCTGGCCGGCGGAGCCGGTGCAGCGGATCGTGATCGTGTCGTCCGGCAGGCCCTTCGCCCCGTGGGCCTTGGAGACCTCGTGCGACAGCATCGTGCCGAAGGCGCGGTCGATGTTCTCGATCTCGTAGTCCAGTCTCCACCGGCTTGCCGTCCCGCAGGGCGGGTGCGGCTTCGACGATCAGGCGATTGTCCTTCACCCGGTCCAGGTCGTGGTCCTGCTCGCCGGGTCTGATAGGTGCCGGCCCGCTCGTAGTCGCTGCTGGCCCGGCGGAGGACCGGCGAGAGGTCCAGGTGGGCCTGCCTTGGGGTGGTTCTTCGGCAGATCCGCGGCGAGCAGGTCCGCCCGGCCGACCATCTCGTCGATCGTGCGGAGGCCCAGCGACGCCATCACCTCGCGGCACTCCTCCGCGACCGCGAACAGGTAGTTGACCACGTGCTCCGGCTGGCCGCGGAACATCTTCCGCAGCGCCGGATCCTGCGTGGCGATGCCGACCGGGCAGGTGTTGAGGTGGCACTTCCGCATCATGATGCAGCCCAGCGTGATCAGCGGGGCGGTGCTGAACCCGAACTCCTCCGCCCCCAGCAGGCAGGCGACGGCCACGTCGCGGCCGGTCTTCAACTGACCGTCCGTCTGGAGCCGGACCCGGACGCGCAGGTCGTTCATCACGAGGGTTTGGTGGGTCTCGGCGATGCCCAGTTCCCACGGCAACCCGGCGTGCTTGATGCTGGTCAGCGGGCTGGCGCCGGTGCCGCCGCTGGAGCCGGAGATCGAGGATGTTGTCCGCGTGTCCCTTGGCGACGCCCGCGGCGACGTGCCGACGCCGACTTCGCGACACCAGCTTCACGCTGACGCGGGCGCGTCGGGTTGGCGTTCTTCAGGTCGAAGATCAGCTGGCGACAGGTCCTCGATCGAGTAGATATCGTGGTGCGGCGGCGGGGAGATCAGCCCCACGCCCGGCGTGCTGTGCCGGACGGTGGCGATGATCTTGTCCACCTTGTGACCGGGCAGTTCCCCGCCCTCGCCGGGCTTGGCGCCCTGCGAGATCTTGATCTGAATCTCGTCGGCGTTGGTCAGATACCAACTGGTCACGCCGAACCGGCCGCTGGCGACCTGCTTGATGGCGGACTGCGGCGGTGTCGCCGTTGGGCAGCGGGTTGAACCGCTCCGGATTCTCGCCGCCCTCGCCGGTGTTGGATTTGCCGCCGAGGCGGTTCATCGCGACCGCGAGCGTCTCGTGGGCCTCGGCGGAGATGCTGCCGTAGCTCATCGCGCCGGTGCAGAACCGCTTGACGATCTCGCTGGCCGGCTCGACCCATTCCAAGTCGATCGACATCGCGCTCCTCGGTGCGGAACCGGACCATGCCGCGGAGGTTGCAGTCGCGGACGACCCGCTCGTTCACCATCGTGGCGAACTGCCTGTAGGCGTCTTTGTCGCCGGTGCGGGCGGCGTTCTGGACGGCGGCGATCGTCTGGGGGCTCCAGGCGTGCTTCTCGCCCTCCGCCCGCCAGGCGTAGGTGCCGGGGTTGGGCAGGTCGACCGGTTCGTAATCGTCCCCGCGGGTGGAGGATTCCGGCGGGTAGCCGAGGTCGTGCCGCTGCACCGCGTCCGCGGCGAGGCGGTCGAAGCCGATCCCCTTGATGCGGCTCGGCGTGCCCGGTGAAGCAGCGGTCGATCACCTCCTGCCCGAGGCCCAGCGCCTCGAAGATCTGGGCGCCCTTGTAGCTTTGCAGGGTGCTGATGCCCATCTTCGCGAAGACCTTCAGCATCCCCTTGCCCACGCCCTTGCGGTAGGCGGTGACGATCTCGTCGTCGGTCCAGGGCTTGCCGCTCTTTTCGTGCAGTCTGGAGCGTCCCCGCGTCGCGGGCGTGACGGATCGCGGCGAAGGCGAGATACGGGTTCACCGCGTCGGCGCCGTAGCCGACCAGCGTGCAGAAGTGATGCACCTCGCGGGTCTCCCCGCTCTCCAGGATCAGGCCGAGCTTGGTGCGGCTTTCGGTGCGGATCAGATGCTGATGCACCGCCCCCGCGGCCATCAGGGCCGGCACGGCGATTCGATCCGGCCCGGCGGTGCGGTCGGAGAGGATCAGCAGCGCCTGCCCCGCCTCGATCGCGGCGTCCGCCTCCTCGCACAACAGATCGAGCGTGTCGATCAACAGACGCTCCGCATCCGCGGGGTCGTCCGGCTTGGCGAAGGTGAAGTCCGCCACCCGGGACGACCAGCCGCGGTGCGGCTTGTCGGCGAGTCGCTTCAGCGAGGCGATCTCCGGTCCGTCAGCACCGGGTGCGGCAACCGCAGGCGATGGCACTGCTCCGGGTCGGTGTTCAGCAGGTTCCCCTCCGGCCCGACGAAGCACTCCAGGCTCATCACGATCTCCTCCCGGATGGAGTCGATCGCCGGGTTGGTCACCTGGGCGAACAGCTGCTTGAAGTAGTCCGGCACCACGCGCGGCTGCTCGGACAGACAGGCCAAGGCGGCGTCGTCGCCCATGGAGCCGATCGGGTCCTTCTTCGCCCGGATCAACGGGAGCAGCATGAACCGCAGCGTTTCCTCGCTGTAGCCGAAGCTGCGGAGATGCTTGAGCAGGTCGTCCCCGTCGTGACGGAGGGACTTCTTCGACCACTTCGCCCTTGGGCAGGTCGCCCAGCTCGAGCCGTTGCTCGCGAAGCCACTCGCCGTACGGTCGCCGGCCGGCGGCGGCGATTTTCAGTTCCTGATCCGGGACGATGCGGCCCTCGTCGAAGTTGACCAGGAACATCCGACCCGGCTTCAGTCGACCCTTCTCCTTGACGTTCTCCGGGGCGATGTCCAGCACGCCGACCTCCGACGCCATCACCACGCGGTCGTCGTGGGTGACGTAGTAACGGCTGGGCCGCAGGCCGTTGCGGTCGAGGACGGCGCCGATGACGTGGCCGTCGGTGAACGACACGCTCGCCGGGCCGTCCCACGGCTCCATCAGGGCGCTGTGGTACTCGTAGAAGGCCCGCTTCTCCTCGGGCATCTGCTCGTGGTTCTGCCACGCCTCGGGGATCATCAGCATGATCGCCTCCTGCGGGCTGCCGACCGCTGCGAAGCAGTAGTTCGAGGCAGTTGTCGAAGTTCCCGCTGTCCGAGAGGTGCGGCTCGCAGATCGGGAAGGCGTCCGACAGCTCGCCCGTCGAAGTGCTCGCTGCGGAGCTGCCCCTGCCGGGCCGCCATCCAGTTGCGGTTCCCGCGGAGCGTGTTGATCTCGCCGTTGTGGGCGATGTTCCGCAGCGGCTGGGCGCGGTCCCAGCTCGGGAACGTGTTCGTGCTGAACCGGCTGTGCACCATCGCCAGGTGCGTCGTGTAATCGCCGGCGGACAGGTCCGGGTAGAACGGCATCACCTGGTCGGGGGTGAGCATCCCCTTGTAGACGATCGTGCGGGCGTTCAGGCTGCACACGTAGAACAGCAGCGCCTCCGGCATCCGGCTTTCCTCCCGCACGATGCGGGAGGCGCTTTTGCGGAGCGAGGAAGAGGGCCCGGTCGAACGCCGCCTCGTCGTGCTCGTCCTTCCGTCCGCCGGCGCCCGACGAACACCTGCTCGATCCGCGGCATGACAGGCCACGGGCGGAGGGGCCGACGTCGGCGCCGTCCGCGTCGGTCGGCACCTCACGCCAGCCCGAGCAGCGTCTGCCCGTACTCCTTGACGCGCTCCTCCAGCGCGCCCTTCGCCCGGTGGTACTGGCGGGCGTCGCGCGGGCAGGAACACGTTGCCGGCCGCGTAGCGGCCCGGTTCCGGCAGCGTGATCCCCGTCGTCCCCGGCGACGCGCGCGCAGGAACTCGTGCGGCAACGCGGTGAGCATCCCCGCCCCGTCGCCGGTGTTCGCCTCGCAGCCGCAGGCCCCGCGGTGCGTCATGTGACGCAGAATGCGGTCGGCGTCGGTCACGATGCCGTGCGACCGCTTCCCCTTGATGTGCGCGACGAAGCCCGACGCCGCAGCTGTCGTGCTCCAGCGACGGATCGTACAGCCCGCGCGCTCCGGGAAGCGACCTTCGTGGTGGCGGGCGGGGAAGCTGCAGGGCGGGGCGGCGGTCATGGCGGAGACCCGGGGACGAGCGTGATCGGAGATGTCGGGGGGCGGCCCGTGCGACGTCGGCCTCGGCCGGCGGGCGACTGCCGGGCGGCGAGCGGGGCGGTCGTCGATCGCGGCGACCGCGACGTCGCGCGTCGCGATCCGCCGAGCGTTTCGACGGGACGCCGGCCGACGGACCCGCCGGTTCGGCAGGCGCCGCGGGCATCTGCGGCGGCGGTCTCCAGCAGCAGATCGCAGAAGACCTTGGCCGCGGCGCTGCAGCGGCCGGCGGCGTCGATGCACGATGCCCAGCGGGCGGATCCAGTCGACCCCCTCCAGCGTCGCGACCGACAGCGTGCCCAGGCCGACTTCACGGCGAACGGTCGGCTCCGGCACCAGCGCCACGCCGGCGCCGGCTTCGACCGCCCGCTTGACGGTTTCGAGGTTGTCGAACTCGTAGCTGATCTCCGGGTCCACGCCGACGCTCTTCAACCAGCGATCCGACTGCCGACGCAGCTTCAGCCGCGTCTGCAGGGCGACCAGCGGTTCGCCCAGCCAACCGCGACGGCCGGACCGAGCCGGTCCGCGACAGCGGGTGGCCGGCGCGGGTCGCCAGCACGATCGGCTCCCGCTGCCACGGCAGATTCTGCGAAGGCGCCGCCGTCCCGCGGGAAACGAGACGAGGCCCAACTCCGCCTCGTCGCTGCCGACGGCGTCGTACACGTCGTCCGGGTGGCCGTACTCCAGCCGCAACGCCACGTCCGGGTACTGCCGGGCGAACTCCTCCACCGTCGGTGCCTGCAGCAGCCCGACGGAGTAGATGCTCGACACGCACAACCGTCCGCTCACGCGGCCGGCGACCCCCTTCACCCGGTCTTCCAGCTCCCGGAACCCGTCCAGCAGATCGCGGCAGCCGTCCAGCAGCACGCGACCGGGCTCCGTGAGGTGGCAGGGCCGCGTGGAGCGGTCCAGCAGCTTGACGCCGAGGCGCCGTTCGAGATTGCCCACGGTCTGGGAGACGGCCGGTTGCGACATGCTCAACGACCTCCGCCGCCCGGGAGAAGCTCCGCCGGGAGGCGACCTCACGGAAGATTTCGGCCTCTCGGATGAGCACGGCGGAGCGAATTGACTCGCAGTGGGGCGGGGAACGATCGGCGTCGAGTTATGTCGCCGCCCTGCGCAGTATAGCTGCCGGCGGCGGGAAGCCTACGAGCTGAGTCCGTCCGCGTTCAACCGCCGCGGCCGCCCCGGCGGTCTTCCGCCGCACCCCGCCGTGCCTCGCCCGTTCCGTCCGCCCCACCCGTTCCACCCGTCACGGCCCGGCCGCCCGGACGGCCGACCAATAGTGAACGATCACCCCGCCCGCGGCGCGGTCCGGAGCGTGACCGGGGCGGTCGGCGGGGTGGTCTCGACGATTGCCAGCCGCAGGCCCGCGGAGCGATTCGAACGCGTTCGCACCCGCCGGCCGGTCCAGCGCGTCCTCGACCGCCGACCCACCGCAGGGCAGAGCGTCCCGCCGGCTTCCCGCCAGGCCGGCGCGCACTCGTCCGATCAGCCAGGCGGAGCGCTCGTCCACCAGCACCGCGACTCCGCCCGCGGCGACGCAGAGCGTCCGCCAAGCCCGCGGCGTCCTTCGCTGCGGCGGGCCGTCGGCGGGAGGTGCCACAGCGCCGAACTTTCCCCCATCCCCAGGACGAGAATCGGTTCGCCCGCCGGGAGACGTTCCGGCAGCGAGCGGACGAACGCGGCCCGGGCGGCCCGGTCGTCGACGGACGGGGCCGCCAGGCAGACGGTCGCGGCGAACGCCGCCGCCCCGGCGGCTGGCAGACGCCCAGGCGATCGCAGCCGTTCGGCGTCCCCGCAACCGGCCGCCGAAGGTCCGGCCCCGGCGGGCGAGCGTCACCGCGACGGCGACCGCCCGCCCCGCCAGCAGCGAGCACGCCGGCAGGGCCGGCAGTAGAGTAATGCCGGTTCCGGCCGACGACTGACGACAGCACGACGACCGTCACCCCGAGCCAGACGAGCGGGAACAGATCCCGGTCCGCCCGACGCCGCGCCGCCTCCGTCCGCCCGGCGACCGCGCGCCACGCCGCCCGGGCCCTGCGGACGGCAACCGGTCGCCGGCCGCGCCCGCCCACCCGCCGACGCGAGTCGCCCGTGCCGTCGCAGGCACTTCGCCCGCCGATCCAGACCCAGCAGAGCGACCACGGCGCCGTCAGGGCGAGCAGTTGAAGAGGATAGAACCCCAGCGACCGCACCGCCGAACGCCCCGCCGACGCGGCCGGCGGTCTGGACGAACCACGCCTCCGCCGCCGCCGGCACGCGTCGTCAGCATCAGCGCCGTCCACGGCGCGCGAGGGCCGACGAACGCGGCGACGCCCGACCGGCGAGGCGGCGTGTCGCAGTTCGCCCCAGCGCCGGGTGAGCAGCGAGTCGAGCCGCCAGCGGGGCGAAGATCAGGACCGGGACGAAGTGAAACTTGCCGAGCCACGCCGACTCCCGCGAGCGTCCACACCGCCGCCCAGCGCCGGCGTCGGCGGACGGGCGAGATTGCACCTGACGGGGCGGTCAGGATGCGTGGCCAGCGCCGGCGGCGGTCAGCAGGGAGAGCGTCACGTCGACCTCCGCTTTTCGGCCGTAAGTGAGGGCCCACAGGCTCGTCGCCTGCACGACCGCCGCGGCGAGGCCCGCCGGCGGCCGTACCACCGCGTCGCCCCACCAGCCCACCAATCCGCACAGCAGCGCCGCCGACAGGGCGGAGGGCAGCCGGGCGGCGAAGGCGTCGGCCCGGCCGGTCAGTCGGTTCGGCGGCGGCGATCAGCCAGTACCCCAGCGGCGGTTTCTTCACGCGGGGGATGCCGCCGAAGTCCGGCACCAGCCACCCGCCGTTCAACCCGCCGTTGCCGTCCGCCATCGCCCGGGCCGGCACCGCGGCGAGGGCTTCGTGCGCCCCCAACGTCCGCCACCCGCCGAGGTTCACGCCGTACAAGACCGCAACCAGACCCACCACCGCGAGCGGGGCCGCGATCCGCCGCCGGCGGGGTGAAGCGATAGAAGAGGTGGGACGGACGGTCATGACCGACCGCGCTCGCAGAGTCATCCCGTGCACCCGATCACTCTTCAGCCCCGGCGCCGGGGCGGCGGGCGGGGCGGCGATCCGGCTGGGAGCGGCCGGGGGGGCGGCGGGGCGGGCACGCTGCGGTTCTCCCACCGCTCCGGGCCGCAGGTCCAGAGCGGAACCGCGGCCGGCTCCGCCCTGTTCGCGGCGCCGTCCTGTTCCGACAACCCGATTCAGGGGACGCTGCACGCGATGCCGCCCTCCCCCGCCCGCTTCGCCGCCCGTCTCGCCGCCCGGGCGGAGTTCGACGCCGCCGTCGCCTGGGCGTTGGGGATGCGGTTCTGGCAGGTCATCGCCGGTCCGGTGACCGCCCTGCTGATCGCGCCCGGTTCTCGGAGACGGAGCAGGACTACTTCTACACCGTCGCCGGTCTGTTGGGGCTCGACGCGCTCTGCCGGCTCGGCCTGAGCGAAGTGCTGGTGGCCCTCACTGCTCACGCCTACGGCGCTCGGAGGCCGGGGGGACGCGGGAACCGCCGGCGACGACGCCGCCCGCCGGCAGCTTGCGGGGCTGGTGCGGTTCGCGGGTCGGTGGGCGGCGCTGAGCGGGGCGGCGTTCGCCGCTCGGCGTGGGGACGTTCGGGGCGTGGAGCTCTCGTCCGCCGATCGCTCGCGGAGCACCGGCGGACACGGCGGGCGACGCGGGCCGGCTGTGCGCCGGGGCGCGTGGTGGGGTCCGTGGTGGGCGGCGGCGGCGTGCACCGCGGGGTCGGTCGCGATCGCCCCCGGCCTCGCCGTGCTGACGGGGTGCGGGCGGGTCGGCCCGGTCAGTCGCAACCAGACGGTCGCGGCGGTGGCGGGCAACCTCGGCGGCGTGGGCGACGATGCTGTCCGGCGGGTCGCTGTGGGCGGTCGCCGCGGCCTGTGCGCGGCCGGTTGTGGTCGAGGTGGGCTTGATCGCTCCGCTCATCGGCCCTTCCTGCGCGGGCTGACGGCCGGCGACGCGGCGAACTGTTCCGCTGGGCCGGGACGTCTGGCCGATGCAGTGGCGGGCGGCGGTGCAGAGCGCCGCGGCGGCGACGGCGGCGGCCGGGCTCACGCTCGTGCTGTTCCGCCACCGCGACGACGCTCGGCGCCGGCGAGGCGGGCCGACTGGGGATGAGTTGGTCCGCGGCGCTCGCCCTGCAGTTTGCCGGGGCCGCGTGGCTCGGCACGCGGGCCCCGCGGCTGGGGGCGTTGGCGGCAACGGGCGATCGGGCCGGGTTCGATCGGCTGTTCGCCCGGACGTTCCTCGCCAGCGGGGCGGCGGTCGCGGGGGGGCGGTGGTCGGCGACGGCGGTGGTGTGGGGTCTGAACCGGCTGGGACGTGCCGCTCGCGGACCGCCTCCTGCCGCCCGGCGCCGTTCGCGGCGCTGGTCGGCGGGCACGCGCTTGCTGCACGTGCCGCTGAGCCTCGCGGCGTACGCTGCGGGCGTGGCGGGCGGAGGCGTTCGTCGGGCCGGCGGTCGTGCATGTGGGCGGCGGTCGGCGCTGGCGACGTGGACGCTCGGCCCGCGCTACGGGGCGGCGGGCGTGGCCTGGGGCTACGCGGCGGCGGTCACGGTGGTGGGCGTGCCGCTGTACGTCGCTGCGATGGCGGCCTGGCGCCGCGAGTCGCCGACCGGCCGCGGGGCGGGTGAATCTGTTCGCAGAGAGACATCTGATCCGGCGATCCGATGGGTCAGGCGACATCGGCGGCGGTCGCTTAGAATGCCGGCCCGCTCCCGGTCCCGTTGATCCGCCATGCCCCGTTCCGCGATCTCCCGTCGGTTCCGACCGCTCGTCGCCCTCCTGCCGGCTGCCCTCCTGCCGGCCGGTCTCCTGTTTGCGGTGGGGGCGTTCCGTTGCGGGACCGGCGTACGGTCCGGTCGCCGACCCGCCGCCGACCCCGCGAATCGGACGGCGCGCGCTCCGCGGACGGAACTGAAGAACCTCACCGTCGCGGACGGCCTCGCCGGTCGATCTGTTCGCCGCCGAGCCGATGCTGCTCTCGCCCAGCAACATCGACGTGGACGCCCACGGCCGCGTCTGGGTCTGCGAGATCGTCAACTACCGCCAGTTCCGCAACAAGAACATCCCCGTCCGCGAGGAGGGCGACCGCATCCTCGTGCTGGAGGACACCGACGGCGACGGCGCGCTGGACGAGAAGACGGTCTTCTATCAGTCGCCGGAGATCGATTCGCCCCACGGCGTCTGCGTGTTGGGCGACACGGTGATCGTCTCCGCCGGCGAGAACGTGCTGACGTTCACCGACGCCGACGGCGACCTCGTCGCGGACGAGGGCAGCAGGAAAGTATTGTTCACCGGCATCAGCGGCGTGCAGCACGACCACGGCATCCACAGCGTCCTGTTCGGGCCGGACGGCAAGCTGTACTTCAACTTCGGCAACGAGGGCGGCCAGCTTGAGCACGCCGGACGGCTCCCCGGTGATCGATCTCGCCGGCAACGAGGTCAAGGCGGGCGTGCGGCCCTACCAGCAGGGCATGGTCTTCCGCTGCGATCTCGACGGCTCGAACGTGGAGACGCTCGGCTTGGAACTTCCGCAACAACTGGGAACTGGCGGTCGACAGCTTCGGTCGCATCTGGCAGTCGGACAACGACGACGACGGCAACCGCGGCACCCGGTTGAACTTCGTCATCCCCTACGGCAACTACGGCTACCGCGACGAGTTCACCGGCGCCGGCTGGCGGGAGCGAGCGGGTCGGGATGGCGGACGAGATTCCCCTGCGGCACTGGCACCTGAACGACCCCGGCGTGATGCCGAACCTGTATCCAGACCGGCGCCGGCAGTCCCACCGGCATCGCGGTCTACGAGGGCGATCTGCTGCCCGAGAAGTACCGCGGCGCCCTGCTGCACTGCGATCCCGGCCCGAACGCGGTGCGGGCGTACTTCCTCGAGCCGGACGGCGCCGGCTTCAAGGCGGAGCAGAAGGACATTCTCACCGGCGAGAACGACCGCTGGTTCCGCCCCTCCGACGTGACGCGTCGCCCCGGACGGCAGCCTGATCGTCGCCGACTGGTACGACCCCGGCGTCGGCGGCCACCGCATGGAAGACGTCACCCGCGGCCGGCTGTTCCGTATCCGGCCGGAGGGTTCGACGAAGGACTACGTCGCGCCGGACGCTCGACCTCACCACGCCCGCAGGGGGCGCTCGCGGCGCTGAACAGCCCGAATCTCGACGCCCGCTATCGCGGCTATCAAGCGCTGCGTCGCGATGGGCGGGGAGGCGGAGCACGGCGGTGCGTGGACAGCAGTTCGAGGACGCTGAACGCTGCCGCGCCCACCTGCGGGCGCGGGCGCTGTGGGTGCTCTGCGAACTGCATCGGCGACCGGGGCCGTCGTGGGTACGCGGCCTGGACGATCGACTCCGACGCGATTCGCACTGCCGGCTGGACATCTGCTGCGGCGAGTCACCGACCCCCGCACCGCCGAAGGCGCCGCGGCCCGGAAACTGCGCCGGTCTCGGACCCGTGTCGCAGGACGGGACGATGGGTCCTGCTCGGACGCTTCGACCTCCGTCAGTGCAGCTGCGGGAGGCGGCGGTCACGCTGCGGGACGTGCCGGCCGATACGTGGGCCGTCGACCGGAACTGCCGCGGACGGCGTGGGCCGTGCTCGCTGACTCGCTACGACTCCGGCGACCGGTGGATGCTCGAAACGCTCGGGCCTCGCCGCCGACGGGAAGTGGGACGCCTGCCTGGACGCCTACCTCCGACCTGCGGGGAGTGAACGGCCTTCGAGGCGCCGGCAGGCCCGCGACATCGTCTGGCGGAGTCGCGCGAAGCACACGCCGACGCTGCTGGCGGACCTGATCCTCGACCCCGCACGTGCCCGCGGACGAGGTCGCCGCGGTACCTGCGGGCGTTCGATTTTCAAGCTGACCTCGGACGTGAAGACGGCCGCCCTGCGGCGGCTCGCCTTCGCCGACGATCTGCCGGAGGACCGGGCGGCGTTGGTGCGGTTGGAGGCGCTCGCCCGGCTCAAAGACGCCGGCGGGAGACGACCCGGAGGTCGCGACGGCCGCGGTTGCGAAGGTGCTGGACGAGGCGAAGGGGACGGAGCAGTTCGTCGCGCTGGTCCGGCAGTTCAAGGCGAACGACCGCGTCGACGACCTGCTGGACCTGGCCGGGCGAAGCCGGACGAAAGCGCCGGCGTCGCGGCGGCCCAGTTCTGATGGACGCGCGGCAAGTGGGACGATCTCGGCAGAGCCGCATGGGGCGCGGACCGGGAAGGCGGCGGAGGCGGTGATCGCCGCGGTCGGCCGCACCGGCGACCGGCGGACGCCGATCGATTCCTCACCGCCATGCTGGATGACGAAGAATCTCGATGCCGCCCGTCGCGAAAGCCGCCGTCGCGGCCCTCGCCCAGATCCGGCCGGGGCGCGGAACTGTTGCTGACCCGCGTGGAGAACGGCGAACTGCCGACCGGAGCTTCGTCAAACCGCCGCCGCCGCCCTGCACGCGGCGACGTACAGCGGCCTCAGACGCGAGTCGACGCCGCCTTCCCCCCGCCGCCGGGCCGCGAGAAGCCGCTGCCGAGCCTCGACGTGAACTGTCGGCGGCCCGCGGCGACGTGCCAAGCGGGCAAGCTGGTGTACATGACGACCGGCACCTGCTGCGAAATGCCACGTCATCAAGGGCGTCGGCCGGAACGTCGGCCCGGACCTCACGGAGATCGGCGACAAGCTCGGCCGGCAGGCGCTGTATCGCCTCGATCCTCTACCCCTCCGCCGGCGTCAGTCACAACTACGAGACGCACACCGTGCTGACGGACGAAGGCGCCGTCTTCAACGGGCTGCTGATCAGCGAGACCGACGAGGAACTGCGGATTAAGGATCAGGAGGGCATCGAACGCACCTTCCAAAGGACGCGCTGCTGGAGCATGGCGTCCAGGACGTCTCCCTGATGCCGGCGGACATCCAGAAGCTGATGCTCGAGCAAGAACTGGTGGACCTCGTCGAGTTCCTGACGACGCTGCGGAAGAAGTGAGCGACCGCGGCGCCCGGGCGCTCAATGCGTCCGGGACGTTGCGCTTGGTGATGTGGTGTTGACAGGTCGGGCCGCCGGGGGTCGCGAACGGTTCGGGGGCGACGCAGCCGTCGCTTTCGGTCGATCCGGCTTCGGACTGTACGGACCGCTTCAAGCGGGGCGAGCGGCGCGGCCGATGCATCCGTCACCCCGGACCCGCATCCGGGGGGCGGGGCGATCGGATCGCCCGCATCACCCACCACTCTCGCACCACCACCTCCCCCCCCGGCCCACCGGGTGAAGCCGAACCCGCCGATGCGATCGCCCCCACCCGGGGCGCGGTCGCCGGTCGGGCCGGCGGAACTCGACCCGGGGTTTCGCCGGCCGACCGCGTCCTCCCGCATTCTGTCCCGCAGAACGCGGGCGGTCGGGGCGGTTCGTCGGGCCGGGGACGGAGACGGAGCGGGATCAATTTCCCAGGGAAGGACCCTTCTGATGAATCTGCTCCGTTGTTTCGGTGCGGCGCTCGTCCTCGGTATGGCCGGTACGGCCAACGCCGGGCTCTTCGACAGCTTCGGCTGCGAAAAGAGCTGCGACTGCACCGCCGCCTGTCAGCCCGAATGTTGCGCCCCCGCCGTCGGCCGCCCGCCTGCGACGCAGCCCTCGGCTCCTACGGCTGCGACTCGGCTCCAAGCCGGCCTGCTGTGACTCCTCCTGCGCTCCGGCAAGCTGCTGTGCCCCCAGCGGGTGCGTCGCCGCGTCCACCTGTGCCGCCCCCTGCGACACGACCTACGGCGACGGCTGTGGAAACGGCTGCGTCGCCGACAGCACCTGCGCCGCCCCCTGCGGCGCCGGCCTGGGCGACGGCTGTGGAACCGGCTGCGTCGCCGACAGCACCTGTGCCGCTCCCTGCGGCGCGGGTTGCGAAACCGGCTGCGTGACCGACCCAAGCTGTGCCGCCCCCTGCGGCGATAGCTGCGGGAACGGCTGCGTCGCCGATCCCGGCTGTGCCGCCCCGTGCGGCGATAGCTGCGGGAACGGCTGCGTCACCGATGGCTGCGGCAACACCTGTGCCGCCCCGTGCGGCGCCGGCTCCTGCGACAACGGGTGCTGCTTCGGGCGTCGTCCCGGCGGCCTGCTGCCCCGTTTGAACCTGGATCCGCTGGGCCTGTTCGACGGCTGCGGCCGCGACTGCTGCGAGACCAGCTGTGCCGCCCCGTGTGCCGCCAACGGCTGCGACAACGGCTGCGACAACGGCTCCTGCCTGCCGCAATTGGGCCGCAACGGCGGCCTGCTGGGCAAGCTGTTCGGCTGCAAAACCAGCTGTGACACCACCTGCTGCGATCCCGGCTGCGGCGCCCCCGTCGGCTGTGCCCCGGCGTGCGGCTCCGTCGCCGCGCAGATGAACTACGGCGTCGCCCCGGCCCCGGCCGTCGGCCGTGCCGTCGTCGCCCCGGCCCCGGCCGCCCCGATGGCTCCGGTCCCGACGGCCGCCCCGGCCGCCGCCCCGGCCCCGGCCCCGTCGGCCCCCGCCGACGCCGCTCCGCAGGCTCCCCGGGCTGAGAAGTCTTACGAAGCCGAGCCGGCCCCGCCGACCGATCCGGAAGCCTACTTCCCCAGCCGCTTCCGTCGTCAGACCAGCCGCCCGGTTCGCCGGCCGGCCGGCAACCTGTACGGCATGAACTGAACGTCGGCCCCTGAGGGACGGGTTCCGCCCGCCCGCCGACACCTATGCCTTCGCGGCCCCGCATCCCTCACGGGAGGCGGGGCCGCGTTGCGTTTGACACTGCCTCATCCTGAAACGGCCTCATCCGGCCGTCGTTCAGCGATCGGATCGCCCCTCCGGGCAGCTCCGCGTTGACGGCTCCGCCTGTGAAGGACTAGCACCGAGCCGATCTGCGCCTCGTCCGCCTGCGCCTCGTTCGCACCCGGGCCGGCTCCCCGTCCATTCGCCGAGCCCGCCCGCTGTTCCCGTTCCCCCTGCGTCCGCCGAGCGTCGCCGCGGCGGCCAAGCTGCTCGTCCTCGCGGGGGCGATCGGGGGCGGGACGTACGGCTTGATGGCGGCGCTGCCGACCTCTCGTCCGCCGGCGGAGCGGTTGGAAGAGGCGTTGGCGCTGCTGGACGAACACCTTCCGCCCTTCGACGACGGGTTCACCGACACCACCGCACGGGCCGCCGCCCGCGCCCGCGCCGCCCGCTTGGCGATGCCGTTGCTCGGCACGGAGCGGAGAGGCGTCCGGAGCGGCGCTCCGCCGATTCTCGCGGAGATCCCCGGGGCCGCGGCGTACGTCGTCGGGCTCGAAGCTTTCGGTCGGGCACGCGGCGGGCAAGCGGAATTCGCGACCGCCGCGGCGCTGCTGGTGCGAGCCGAGCGGGAAGGCGTTCCGCCGCCCCGCCGCCGGACGCTCGAGGCTGGCATCCGGGATCAGTCTGCTGCGGGCGGGCCGGCCGTCGCTGGCGTTCGCCCGCCTCGCCGACGCGGCGACTGCGTCCGGCGAGGCGTCCGACGGCGACGCGGCCCTCTGGACGGCGCTGGCCGCGGCCGCGGCCGCGGACGGTCGATCAGAGGTGTTGGACGAAGCCGCCAAGACGCTCGCGGCAGTCCCGCGCCCGCCCGTCCCGCCGACGCCGCCGTGCTGTACCGGGCGCGGGGAGGCATCGCGGTGGAGCGGGGGGATCGTGACGCCGCAAACGCGGCGCTGGCCGGGCTCCAACGCATCGGGGTTCGTGACGGCCGACTGGAAGCGCGACTGGCGCTGTCGGTGGGCGACGTGGCCGCGGCACGGGCCGCGTTGCCGCCCGTTCCCCGGTTCCCGCTCCCCGACGACGGAGCGGTCCTGCGTCTGCACGGGCGGGTGGAGGAGGCCGCCGGCGATCCGATCGCCGCGTTACGCGCATTACCACGCCGCTGCTCGACTCGTCCCGACCTCCGAGGACGGCCTGGCCGCTCGGCTCGCCGAGGCTCGGCTGCTGACGAACGCCGGTCGATTCGAAGAGGCCGCCGCCGCGCTGGCCGCCGCCGTGAGAGGCGCCGAAGGCGCCCGTGGTCTCGCGGGGGGACCGCACGACGACCTTCGTTCGGAACTTCGCCGAACCTGCGAGGCGGCGGTGAAGACGGCGTCCTCGGCGCCGCGTGCGACCGATCACTGCGTCGCGCTGTGCGATGCGGTGGAGCCGTCGCTGGGGGCTCCATTGAGCCGCCGGTTGAAGGCCCACGTGCTGGGAGCCGCCGCGACGGACGAGGCGTTTCGGGCCGTGGCGGCCGGGCGGGCGTACGCCGCCTGGGCCGCCGTCGAGCCCGACCGGGAACGACGGCGGGACGCCCGGCTCGCCGCGGCCGACCATCTGCGACGCGGGGGCGATCCGGCCGCCGCGTTGGCTCAACTCGATCAACTCCCCCTGACGGGCGACCCGGATCCCGGCGGCTTGCGGAGGGAGCGGGCGGAACTGTTGCTCGATCTGGGCGACGCCGTCGCCGCTCGCACCGCTGCGGAAGCGCTGGTGCAGGATCGACCGTCCGATCCGGCGGCGCCCGGGGCCCGCGTGCTGATCGGTCGGGCGGCGCTGGAAGCCGGCGATCCAGACGCCGCCGCCGCCGCGTGGACGGCGGTGCTGACCGATTCCGAACTGACCCCCGCCGCCGCGGAGTGGCGCACCTGCCTTCTCGCGCGAGCAGAACTCGCGGCGAACCGGGCGTTGGCGCAGGTGCCGGCGGTGGCCGCCCCGGGCGCCGCGGAGGGCGACGCCGCCGACGTCGCCCTCGTCTCCGCGGCCGACCTGTTGGGCGAATGCCTCGCCCGCTACCCGGAGGACGTCTCCGCCCCCGCCGCACGTCTGTCGCGGGCTCGGTGTCGGCTCGCCCGCCGGCAGCGTCTCGACGCCGCCGCCCCGCCCGCCGATGCGTTAAACCGTCAGCGGAGGCGAGAGCGTGCGGGCATCGACCTCACCGCGGCCCTCGCTGACTTCCGCAGCGTGGAAGACGACCTGCGGACCGGCGCTGCGGACGCCGCTCTCACAGATGCTGAAGCGATGCGGTTGCGGCTCGCGCGGCTCGGGGCCGCAGAGTGCCTCACGCGGCTCGGGCGAGGCGAAGCGGGGGCGGTCGCGGTCGCCGCGGCGGTGGATCGCGACCCGCTGAGCGTCCGCAGCGCCGCGGCCCTGCTGGACCTCGCCGCCGCCCGCCGGGCCGCGGGGGACGACGCGGGCGGACGGCTCGCCGCCGAGCAGGGGCGGCTCACCGTCGCCCGCCTTCCCGACGCCGCCCTCGCCGGCGCCGGATCCCCGCTGTAGCCGGGCGGAATGGGATCGCTTGTTCCTCCTCGCCCGCCGCTCGTCGGACGATCCCCCGGCTGCGGGCGACGCCGTGGCCGCTCCGAAATCCGCCCCCGCCCGAGACGCCGCCCCGTGATCGCCTCCCCCTCTGACATGGCGCCCGCCGACGCCGCTGATCGCGTCCTCGACCGTTTGGAGCGCCTCTCCGCCGCACAGGCCGCGGCGTTGGCCGCCGGCGACGACGACCGGCTGCTCGCCGTCCTCGCGGAGAAGCAGGACGTCCTGGACGCCGCCGACCTGCCGACGTTGGTGCGAGCCGCGGGTCCGTCGCGGGCCGCCGGGCTGACGACGCGGGTCGAGGCCTTGCTGACAGCAGACGGCGAATCGTTGATCGCCGCGACCGCCCGACGGGACGAACTGGCGGGCGAACTGTCCTCGTTGGGCTCCGCGACCGCGGCCCGTGGCGCCTACGGGGCCGCCGCCGCCCCGCCGCCGGGGCGGAGCCGTCTCAACATCGCCGGCTAGCTGATCGTCCCGACGACCGCCCCTTCAACCTCTTCAGGAACCCGCCGTGTTCGACTCGCTGCTGTCCGCCGGTTCGCTGCCGCTGCTTGAACGGCAGGCGGTGTGGGGGGAGGTCCGGCACAACGTGCTCGCGGGGAACCTGGCGAACATCGACACCCCCGGGTTTCGCCCCCGCGACCTGGACCCGCAGGCGTTTCAAGAGGCCCTCCGTCGCAGCGCCGCCTCCCGCACGGCGGGGGCGACCGGTGCCGCGAGCCCCTACGACCCGCCCGCGGACCCGCTCGCCGGCGGCGTCCCGGACGCACTGCTGACCGCCACGGATCGCCCCGGCGGAGACCTGACGTTCCACGACGGCGCCGCCCGCAGCGTGGAGCGGGAAGTCCTCACCCTCACCCGCAACGCGATGCAGCGGCAGGCCGCGATCCAACTGATGGGCGCCCAGATGTCGATGCTCCAAGCCGCCATCACCGAGCGGGCGTGACGGGATGTCGGAGTGGAGATCCGGGAAGCGGGATGTGACGCGTAAGCGACCGTCCCCGACCTGCACTTCCCGTCCCTCGTCCGTCCCCAATCCGATCTCCGCAATCTGACCTCCACCATGTTTCAAGCCTTTGACGTCTCCACCTCCGCCCTCGTCGCGCAGCGGGCGCGGCTGGACACAATTGCGGGGAACGTGGCGAATGCCAATTCGACCCGCGACGAGAGCGGCCGGGCGGTCCCGTTCCGGCGCCGGTTCGTGCAGTTCGCCGCGGCGGAACTTGGTTCGGCGGGCGGCGGTCAGGGCGTGCCGGGGACCGGACCGCGGTCGGCGCCGGGCGTGCAGTTCGAGATCAAGACCGACGAGGCCACGCCGCTGCGGGCGGTGCACGCCCCCGGCCACCCGGACGCCGGCCCCGACGGCATGTTGATGCTGCCGAACGTGGACATCACCACGGAATTCGTCAACGCCGTCGGGGCCGCCCGGGCCTACGAGGCGAACGTGACCGCGGTGGAACTGAGCAAACAGGTCGCGGAACAAAGCTTGAGGATCCTCGGTTGACCGCCCCCCTCACCCTCTCCCCGCCGCTGTCGCCGACGGCGCTGCCCGCGGGGCTGTCGATTGGCTCGCCCGCGGCGCCCGTCCGCCGGGCCGGACTTTGCGTCGTTGCTGGCGGACGCCGTCAACGGCGTGAACGCCAACGCCCACGCCGCGGACGCCGCCTCCACCCGCGCCCTCCTCGGCGAGGACGTGACGCAGGCCGAGGTGTTCAGCGCCGTGAAGAAAGCGGATCTGTCGCTGCGGATGCTAATCTCCGTCCGCAACAAGCTGCTGGAAGGCTGGAAGGAACTGCAATCGATGCCGGTGTGACGGCGGCTCGCTTCAGCCGTCGCACCGCTTCGGCGGCCGCACCGGCGTGGAGAGCGGCGCGGCCGGTCTGACGTTCCCCCGCGCGCGGGTTTGAACTACGAACCCGCTCCCCTCCCCCGTGCCGCTGAAGGGCCGACGACCGCGTGAACAGCCTGTCGGATAGCTTTGAAAAGGCCAAAGCCTTCGTCGCGGACCTGCCGCCCAGCGGACGCTGGACGCTGGTGGGGGTGCCGCTGGCGTTGATCGCGGGGTTCGCGCTGCTGTTGACCGACGGCGTCGGCTCGCGGGACGAGGCGCCGGTCAGCTGGGGCAAGGTGTTCGCCTCCAACGAACTGCGGAGCGCGGAACAAGCCCTGATCGAAGCCGGTCTGACGGACTTTCGCACCCACGGGCAACGCATCTTCGTCCCTGCCGCGGAGGTGGACGCCTACAACGCGGCGCTGATGGTCGACGGCCGGCTGCCGGGCGATTCCCTCAGCGAGTTCGAACGCCAGTTCGACAAAGCCGGCCTGTTCACCTCCCGCGAACAACTGGCCGAACTGCGGAACATCGCGCTGCGGAAAGAGGTCCGCAAAACGCTCGCCGCGGTGCCGGACATCGAATCGGCCGACGTGCTGTGGAGCGTCAAGCAGTCCGGCGAGTGGCCCCGCCGGGAGAAGAAGACGGCCGCGACCGTCAGCCTGATGCCCCGCCGCGGCTCCCCCCTGCCGCCGGAGCGGGTGGCGAGCATCCGCCGGGCCGTCGCCAACATGGTGCCCGATCTGTCGGAGGAAGACGTGACGGTCTTTGATCAGTCCACCGGCGCCGCCCACTCCCACGAGGCCGACGGTCCGCTGGACGACCGCACCCAATCCGCGCTCGCCGCCCACACGAAGCGCTACCGGGACACGATCTCGCAGGCCCTCGCCTACATCCCCGGGGCGTTGGTGAACGTTTCGGTCGACCTCGACGCCGTCCGTCGGGAGGTGGAGCGCCGCCACTCCGTCGACTCGAAACAGACGGTCACGGTGAACGCCTCGGAGACGAATCGCACCCTCTCTTCCAACCAGACGCCTCCGCAGGGGGAGCCCGGCGTGGCCAGCAATCAGCCGGCCAGCGTCGCCGCCGCGGCCAGTCCGCTGACGCAGACGCGCGAGGAGCAGACCGGCTCAAACGTGCGGGTCGTACCCAGCTGGACCACCAGCGAGCGGGAACTGCGGGCGGCGATGCCGGAGGCGGTTCGCGTCGCGGTGTCGATCCCCGAAAGCTATCACGACGCCGTCGCCGCCGGCCGCGGGTTGAGCCCCGGCGAGGACGACGCGGCGAAGGCGGCGTACGTGCAGGCGGTCGATGCGATCCGGGTCGCGGAGGAGGAGAAGGTGCGGGAGCGCGTCGCCACGCTGATCCCCGCCGGCTCGCCCGCCACCGCGGTGCACGTCACCACCGTCACGCCGATCACCCCGGACGTGCCGGTCGCGGTCGTGCCGTGGAGCTCGACGATCGGAGAAGCGCTCTCCCGGTGGGGGTCGACGGCGTGCCCTCTGCGTGGTGGCGGTCTGCGGGTTGTTCGTGCTGCGTCGCGGGATGGCCCTCCCGGAGCCCGCCCCGGCCCCCGCCGCGGAGGAGCCGGCGAACCGCGCCGGCGTCGCCGGCCGCATCGGCCCCGGCGGCGTCGTCGAAGAGGCCGACGACAAGCCGGACACGCCGCAGCAACGCGTCAGCAAACTGGCCGCGGACGATCCGGAAGCGATCGCGGCCGTCCTCAACTCTTGGCTGCGTGACGCGGCCTGACTCCCGTTTGTCTCCTGCGGGTCTCCCGTCCGCGGAGACACAGACTCTCGTTTGACTCCCGGTTCAACTCCCCGTCTCGCCCCGGCTGTCATGGCCCGCCCGTTCAACGACGCCCGCAAAGCCGCGATCCTGCTGCTCTCCCTGGAGCGGGCGGAGGCCCAGAAGGTGCTCGCGCTGTTGCCGAAGCGAGCCGTCGAAGCGGTCAGCGCAGAGATCGTGCGAATCGAGGAGGTCTCCGCGGAGCAGCAGGCCGCGGTGCTGGCGGACTTCGAAACCCGCCACGCCGCCCGCGTGCAGATGGAACGCGGCGGCTTGCGGGGGGCGGAAGAACTGCTCGCCGGCAGCCTCGGCGAGGAGGCGGCCCGGGAAGTGGTGGAGAACCTCCGGCAGAATCTCGACAGCGTGCCGTTCTCGTTCCTGCAGAAAGCGGGGGCGGACAATCTGCTGACCTTCGTCGCGGACGAGCACCCGCAGACGATCGCGCTGATCCTCTCCCACCTGCCCGCCGGATTGGCCGCGGAGGTCATCAGCGGACTCGCCGCGGATAAGCAAATCGAGGTCATCCGCCGCGTCGCCGGGATGGAGCAGACCAGTCCGGACGTGGTGGAGGAGGTCGAGGCGAGCCTCCGCCGCCGAATGACCAGCACGTTCGATCAAACATTGGAGAAGGCCGGCGGCGCCCCGCGGGTCGCGGAGATCCTCAACGTCACCGACCGCATGACGAACAAAGGGCATCCTCGAAAGCCTCGACCGGGACGACGCGGACCTCGCCGATCAGATTCGCCGCCTGATGTTCGTGTTCGACGACCTGCTCAAACTCGACAACAAGGCGATTCAAGCGTTGCTCAAGGAGGTCGACAACAGTCGCTGGGCGGTCGCTCTGAAGGGCGCCGGCGAGGAGTTGACGACGAAGGTGCTCGGCAACCTGTCGCAGCGGGCCGCGGAGATGTTGCGGGAGGAGATGGAGTACCTTGGCCCCGTCAAACTGTCCGAGGTGGAGAGCGCCCAGGGCGCGGTGGTGGACACCGTCCGTCGTTTGGAGGACACCGGCGAGATCACCGTCGGCTCCGGCGGCGAGGTCGAGCAGTACGTCAGCTGAACCCCCGCCTGCGGCGGGCTCGCCTGCGGGGGGCTCGCCTGCGGGGCTGCCGGATGAGACTGGCGGATGAGTCTGACGGCAGGGGAACCGGCGCAGCGGGGAGGGCGCGGTGTCTGCTAACGGTTCGCCGTGTCCGTCGCCGCCCCCCCCGCCCGCGTGCTCAAACTGGACCGGCCGCACGTGCCCGCTCCGGCGGCGACGGAGCGTCGGCCGCGGGGTTGGAATCTGTCCGACTTCGAATCGGACTGCGACGAACACCTCGACGCCGTCCGGGACCGCTGTCGGACGCTGCTGTCGGAGGCCGTCGCGGAGGCGGACGAAATCAAAGCGAAGGCTCACGCGACGGGCCTCGCCGCCGGTCGGGCCGCGGGGCTCGCAGACGCGGAAGACCGGATTGCCGAGGCCGCCGCCGCGGAGGCGGACCGGCTCGCCGGCGCCCGGCTCTCGGTTGCTCTGGGCCCGTTGAACATGCTGACGACCGCTTATCGCACGGAGCAAGACCGTTGGCGAACCGGGTGGGAGCGGGACGCCGTCGGGCTCGCCTGCGCGATCGCGGGGCGGTTGCTGGGCCGTGAACTGGACGCCCGCCCCGCCGCCGCCGCGGATCTCGCCGCCGAAGCGTTGACCGCCGCCGCGGCGCTCCGCACGCCCGCCGTCACGATGCACCCGGACGCCCTCGCGGCGCTGGGCGAACCGTTTGCCACGGATCTGCTCGCGTCCCTCGGCCCCGGGTCGACGCTGACCGGCGACCCCTCGCTCGCCCGCGGGGACTGCGTCATCCGCACCACCGAGGGCGAGATCGACGGTCGGCTGGCGGTCCGCCTGGACCGCATCGCCGCCGAACTGCTGCCCCCGGCGGACGAGAATGCTGACGGACCCGCCGGCGGGGCGGCTGATGAACGGCGTCGGCTCACGCTACGAGGCCCGGTTGGGCCGCACGGTCTCCGTGGCGTTGACCGGTTCGGTCGCCCGGCTGACGGGCGCCGGCGCGGCGGTCGCGGGGCTGCCGGCGCCGGTCGGGGCGGAGGTGCGGTTCGCCCCCACCGCGGGGCCGGCGGTGGAGGGCGTCGTCACCGGCTTCCAGGACGGGGAAACGTTCGTGATGCCGTTCGCCGATCTGGCCGGCGTGCGTCGCGGGGATCGCGTGCGGCTGGTCCGCGGAACGGGCGATCTGGCGGTGGGCGACGGGCTGATCGGCCGGGTGTTGGACGGCCGCGGACGGGTGATCGACGGGCGCTCCGCCCCGCCCCGCCCGCACGCCGCCGACCCGCACGCCGCCCCCCCGCCGGCGCTGGGCCGGGCGCCGATCCGGCAGACGTTCGACACCGGCGTCCGGGTTGTCGACGGCCTGCTGACGGTCGGCCGCGGGCAGCGGATCGGCCTGTTCGCCGGCAGCGGCGTGGGCAAGAGCACGCTGCTGGCCCAACTCGCCCGCGGGTCCGAGGCGGACGTCTCCGTGCTGGTGCTGGTCGGGGAACGGGGCCGGGAGGTGCGCGAGTTCCTCGATCACGACCTCGGCCCCGACGGGCTTGAAACGCAGCGTGGTCGTGGTGGCCACCGGCGACGAGCCGGCCGCGGTTCGCCTGCGTGCGGCCCTCACCGGCACCGCGATCGCCGAATACTTCCGCGACGCCGGACGGTCCGTCCTGTTGATGCTCGACAGCGTCACCCGGCTCGCCCAGGCCCAGCGGGAAATCGGGTTGGCGGCCGGCGAACCGCCCGCCACCCGCGGCTATCCGCCCAGCGTGTTCGCCCTGCTCCCGCGGTTGCTCGAACGCAGCGGGCCGGGCGGTTCCACCGAACGGCGCCGGCGGATCGATCACGGCGTTCTACACGACGCTGGTGGACGGCGACGATCCGAACGAGCCGATCGCCGACGCCGTCCGCGGCACGTTGGACGGGCACGTCTGGCTGTCGCGGGCGCTGGCGGAGGCGAACCATTTCCCCGCGGTCGACGTGCCGGGCAGTCTGAGCCGATTGATGGCGCAACTGGCCGTCGCCCGATCACGCCGCGGCGGCGGGGCGTGTTCGGTCGCTGCTGGCGGCGTATCGGGAGGCGGAGGACCTGATCCGCATCGGGGCGTATCAAACCGGGCAGCAGCCCGGAGGTGGACGCGGCGGTGCGGATGAAGCCCGCGATCGACGCCTTCCTGCGGCAACGGCCGGACGAAACGACCGACGCCCCCCGGACCGTCGCCGCGCTGGCGGCCCTCGCCGCGGCGGCCGAAGCCCCGCCCACGCCCGACGGGGGGCACGGATGAGCCGGTTCCGGTTTCGCTTTGCCGTCGTGCTGAAGGCCCGGGAACGCACCCGCGACGCGGCCCGGGCGACGCTGGCGGAGGCGCTGCGGAACGCGGCGGACGCCGCGGCGGCGCAGCGGGCGGTACAAACGGAGATCGAACAGCAGCGAACGTGCCCTCGCCGCGGCGACCGCCGGCGGCCGGGCCGACGCCGCGGATTGGATCGCCCGTCTCCGGCACGGTTCGTCGCTGACGGTTCAACGGCAAACCGCGGACGCCGCCGTCGCGGACGCCGCGACCGCCGTCGCGACGGCCCGCACCTCGCTCGTCGCCGCGGACCGGGACGTCGCCGCCCTCGAAACGCTCCGCGACCGCGACCGCCTCGGCCATCGCACCGCGGCGCTCGCCGCGGAGCAGCGGACCGCTGAAGACCTGTTCACCGCCGCCTCCGCCGCGACGCGGCGTGGCGCCTCCCCCGCTCACTGACCCGCTGCCCCCGGCTCCCTCATGGGACGCGTTCTCTCCACGTTGATCGGCGCCGTGTGCGTGGCGACGGTCGTCACGCAGGCGATCGCCGGCGGCGTCCTCTGGTGGCATGGCCGGCTGACGCCTGATGCGTGCGGGGAGGTGGTGGCCGCGTTGGACGGCTCCGCCGGTTCGTCGGCAATGGCGGAGGCGGAGGCGGAGGCCGTGGCGTCGGGTGGCGTCGGCGCCCCTGAAGCGTCTCCGCCCGCGACCCGGATGCCGACGGATGAACGGATGCCGACGTATGAAGAGGTGTTGGAGCGGCGGGCGACGGCTGCGCTCGGCTTGGCGGACCGGACGGAGCAACTCCGATCCGCCGCCCGGGCGGTCGCGGCGGAGGTGGACGCGGTCGCGGCGGATCGGGCGGCGCTCGCGGCGGACCGGGCGGCGTTCGCCGTGCAATTGGCGAAGGCTCGCGAACAACTGAACGCGGAAGCGACGGAGCAGGCGCGGGGTCTGTTGAAGGGCATGGGACCGAAGAAAAGCGTGGGGTATTTAATGACCCTGCCGGACCTGTCGGTGGTGACGTTGGTGAAGGGACTGGACGCCCGGACGGCGTCGAAAGTGTTGGCGGAGTTTGCGGCGGGAACCGAACAGGAGAGAACGAAGGGGACGGCGGTGTTCGCCGCCCTGCACTCCGGTCAACCCGAAGCCGCGGCGTTCAACGCCGCGGCGGGGGCCGCCGCGTCCCCCCCGCCCGGAGCGCCCGGCGGGTAGCCTTTCCCCCCGCCCCGCCGCCTCGTGTCGCTGTCCCCGCTCGCCGCCGCACAGGGTTCTGCGCCCCCGCCGATCGCCGGCGTGCCGGCATCGATCGTGTCGCCGCGGGCCGGTACGTCGCCGCGGGCCGGTGCGACGACAGCGACTCAGGGGCCGGTCGCACTCCCGGCGCGGAACTGGGGGAGTCGGCTGAGCCGGACGCCGGGAAGTTCGCCGTGCTGTTGGCGGGACTGGTCCCGTTGCCGGTCCCTCAAGCCGTCGGGCCGCAATCGCCGGCCGCCGATGGCCTTCTAACGCCGGGCGACGGTGGAGCCGCGTCGTCGGCAGGGGCGAGCCAATCGTTCTTCGCCGGGCTGCTCGACCCGGCGCCGTCGATCCCGAACGCCATTGAGGCCGGGGGGCAATTTCCCGCCCGCCCGCCCGCCGCCGGCCCCGTTTCCCCGGTGACGGCGTTCGGCTCGCCGGCTTCGCCTCAAAGCGCCGCAGGCACGCTGCCCGCTCCCGTGGCGCAGGCGCCGCCCGCATCGCTGCAATCGCAAACGGTTGCGGCGACGACGCTGCCGACTGGTTCGTCGGTCGGACCGAAGTCGCCGGCCCCGCGGACCCTCGGCGAGGGAGCGACCACGCCGGCGCTTCCTGCGACAGAACCGGCCCCTCACCCCACGCCCCTCGCCGTCCCGGACGAACGGCCCGTGCCGCCGGAGCTGGTTGCGAAGTCTGGCGCCGCGGCCCCCGCCCCGGCTCCTTCAAGGGCCGAAGTCAATGCGGTCGCGGTCGCCCCCGCTCCGCCCGAGGCGCTGCGGACGCCGGTTTCGGATGAGCGACACGCTTCTCCTCCTAAGGGGAAGCAGTCGCCGATTGGAACGCGGGCGGTCCCCGTGGAGGCTCAGCCCGACGCCCTTCCCCCTCCCCCGCCGAGTCTGTTGCCGACGCCGACGGCGGAGCCGATCGAACCGGTGACGCCATCCGTCGCAACGCCATCGGCGCCGCCGCCGGCATCCCCGTTCCGGGGACGTCCCGAGGCGCCGGAGCGGCCGACGAACGTCCGGGCGGCGACCTCTTCGCTGGACCGCGGGGCGTTCTCGCCGCTGGTCGCGACGCGACGCGAAGCGACCGCCGCTCCCGCGGCGGCGCCGACCGCCGCGGCGGGCGCATCCGCGGAGATCGTCGCGGACGCGGTGGGGCGGGCGATCGAGCAGAACCGCCCGATCCGGGTGCGACTCGACCCGCCGGAGTTGGGGACCGTGCGCGTGGAGGTCTCCGCCGGTCGCGGCGACGATGCGGGCGCGGTCCGCGTTCGATTGACCGCGGCGGAGCCGGCCGGACGGGCCGTCCTGCACGAGGCGTTGCCCCGGCTGCGGGAATCGCTCGTGGCGGCGGGGCTCTCCCTGGATTCGATCGACCTGGACTCCGCCACCCGGCCGGAACGGGCGGACGGCGGGCGGGAGAGCGGCCGCGACGCCGACCGACGTGAGGCGGAACGGCGGGACGGCGAGTCCGGCGGGCGGCGAGAACCCTCTGAACGTGGATCCAACGGTCGTTCCAGCGACGATTCGCAGGGGGAGCGTGAGCGACAAGAACCGTCGGGGGACGAACCGCCCGCTCCCGAAGGGTCCGGTGGCGCCGACTCTGCGGACGCGAACGCAGTCGCTGATCCGCCCGCCCCCGCCCCCGCCGATGCAACGTCGGTCGGCGCCGATTGGAGCCGCCCGCGAGTGGATTCCTTCCAGCCCGTCACGCCCGAGCGATCCATTGCCGGATCGCTGGACGTGGCCGCCTAAGCCACTCCCGCCGCACGCCCCGCCGGGATGGATCCCATGAACGAACTCACCTTTCCGCTCGCCGGTCCCTCGCCGGCCGCCGCCGCCCCGGCGGCGGAGAACACCTCGGGTCTGTCGAACCTGTCGGCGGACGATTTTATGACCCTGCTGATCGCCCAACTTCAGAACCAGGATCCCTCCGAACCCGTCTCCAACGAAACGCTGCTGGATCAGGTCGCCACGATGCGAGCTTTGCAAGCAGACGTGGAACTGGAGGCCACGCTGGAGGGTCAGGCCGGAGCCGCGGATCTGTCCACCGCGGCGTCGTTCCTCGGCAAAGAGGTGCGCGGGTTCGTCGGCGCATCCGAGGTCACCGGGACCGTCACCCGGGCGTACCTCGCCGGGGGCGACGCGTTCGTGGACGTCGGCGGCTCCCGGTTGCCGCTGCATTCGATCTCCGAAGTGTCCTGACCCGCCCGGTTCCCGCCGGTCCCCGTTCAGTCGGCGTCGGTGAGTTGCGTCGCCGCTCCCGCCCCGTTTCCTTCCTCACCCGCACACCGGACCTTCCTCATGGGCCTGGCCTCCGCCACGACCACCGCGCTCAATGGGATGCGGTTGAACGAGACGTCCATCGACGTGCTCGGCAACAACGTCGCCAACGCGGGGACACGGGGCTATAAAAGCAGCGAGGCCCTGTTCACCACGCAATTAGTGCGGACCCTGTCCAGCGGCGACGGGCCGACGGGGGCCAACGGCGGGACGAATCCCCGGCAGATCGGGCTGGGCGGAGCGGTCAGCACGATCCGCAAGGACTTCTCGCAGGGGAGCGTCACCACTAGCAACTCCCCGACGGATATGGCGATCGAGGGCGAGGGGTTCTTCGTCATCTCCAACGGCCTCGGCACGCAATACACCCGCGACGGGTCGTTCACCCTGAACCCGGAGGGCAAGCTGGTGAACCCCGCCGGCGGACGGGTGCAGGGCTACGGGATCGACGGGAACTATAACCTGCAAACCGCCGCCCCCACGGACATTGAAATCCCCCTGGGCAAGCTATATATCGCCGAGGCGACGAACACCGCGACCTTCACCGGGGCGTTTTACAGCGGGGGGGAACTGGCCACCAACGGCACCGTCCTGGAAACGCTGGAATTGACGGACAGCGTCACGGGAAACCCAATCGATCTCAACACGAACTTGATCGACGTGCGGAGCGGGACGACCGCCCTGTTCTCCGCGGACAAGTTCATCGAATTCGGCGGTCGCAAGGGGGACCGGGACGTCGAGGCGCAGACCATCCCGGTGTACGGCAACAAGGTCGCCGTCACGGACCCGGATCCGACCACGGTGGGTGACCTGGCGGCCCTGATGGAACGGGTGCTGGGGATCCAGAACGACCGCGTCGCGGTGGCGCCGGCGGAACCGCTGATCAAGCCCGACGGCTTCACCGGGGAACAGCCCGGCGTGGACGTTCATGACGGCAAGCTGCGGATCACCGGGAACCGCGGCACCGCGAACGCCCTGCAGATCGTGCCGGGCGATCTCCGCACCGGCGATCCGGGCGAGATGGCGGTGGTGCTGACCCCGTTCCAGACGGTCGCCGAAGCCGTCGGCGAGGCCGCGGTGCGGGACATCATCGTCTACGACAGCCTGGGGCAGGAGGTGAACGTGCGACTCACCTCGGTGCTGGAGGACCGCTCGTCCACCCGCACCGGATTCCGCTGGTACGCCGACAGCACTGACGACAGCGGCACCTCGCTGGACATCGGCACCGGCAAGATCGAATTCGACGGCGTCGGCGATTTAGTCACCGGCGGCGCGGGACTCATCACGGTTCAGCAGGACGACACCGCGGCCCTGTCCCCGCTGACGCTCAACCTGGACTTCACCCAGCTGTCCGGCATCTCCAGCGCCGCCCAGGGCAGCAATTTCATCATGGAGGAGCAGGACGGTGCCCCCCCGGGCACGCTGGTGGACTTCGCCATCGGGGAGAGCGGCGGGATCAGCGGGGTGTTCGACAACGGCCTGCTCCGCCCGCTGGGCCGTGTGGTCGTCGCCCAGTTCGCCAACGTGAACGGCCTCGTGGAAGGCGGCGGGGGCACCTACCGCGAAGGGCCCAACAGCGGCCCCGCCCGCGTCACCCCGCCGGGCGCCTTCGGCGCCGGCCTGCTGCGGGCCGGGGCGATCGAGCTGTCCAATACGGACATCGGCAAGAACCTTGTGGACCTGATCATCGCCAGCACGAACTACCGGGGGAACGCTCGGATCATTTCCAGCACGCAGGAACTGACCGACGAACTGCTGCGGCTCGGTCGGTGATCCCAGCCGCTCATCCGCCGGCCCAACCCGCCGGTCCGAACATTAAGAAGGCGTCTCGCCCATGATCCCCCTCACCCGGCTATCCGGCGAACGTTTCCTCTTAAATGCGGAGCTGATCCGCACCGTGGAGAGCCGGCCGGACACGTTTCTGACCCTCACCACCGGCGAACGACTGGTGGTCCGCGAGGCGCCGGAGCAGGTCGCCGGTCGCGTCCTCGGCTGGCGCCGGGCGGCCGTCTGCTAATCGCCTGCAGGCTGCTGATCGCTCGCATCCTGCTCACGCTCCGCCCGGCTTACCGCGACCACGTCACCGCGACCCCCGCCTTCTCTCCGTCCCGCCCCCATGGATCTCGCCACCGCCGTCGGCCTGTTGCTCGGATCCGCGCTGCTGTTGATTTCGATCCTGATCGCGCCGGGCTCCAGCCTCGCGGCGTTCGTGGACGTGCCCAGCGGGTTGGTGGTGGTCGGCGGGGCGATCGCCGCCTGTGCGATCGCTTTTCCCTTCGGCACGCTGGCCCGAACGCCGGGCGTGACGATGAAGCTGTTCTTCCCGAAGATCCCCGATCTTAAAGGGACCGTCGCCCAACTCGTCGGCTTTGCGGAGGTCGCCCGGCGGGACGGGATCCTGGCGCTGGAAAATAAGCTGGAAGAGGTCGAAGACCCGTTCATTAAGATGGGGATTCAAATGGCGGTCGACGGCACCGACGCGGAACTGATCGAGGCCGTGCTGCGGGGCGAGATCCAAGCGGTGAAAGCGCGTCACTCCACGGGCAAAGGATTGATGGAAACGCTGGGCCGCTACGCGCCGGCGTTCGGCATGATCGGCACGCTGATGGGTCTGATTATCATGCTGGGCAACATGGACGACCCGGAGGCGATCGGTCCGGGTATGGCCGTGGCGCTGATCACGACGCTCTACGGCGCCGATCGTCAGCAACCTGTTCTGCCTGCCGTTCGCCGATAAACTGGGGTTCTATAGCAAGCGGGAACTGGAGGTCCGCGAAGCCGTCGTCCGGGGAATCCTGAGCATCCAGGAAGGCGATAATCCGAGGGTGCTCGAACAGAAATTAACCACGATGTTGCCCACGCAGGATCGCGTTCTCGCGGCGTGAGCGTCGCCCCTGCGGTTCCCGATTCCCATTTTTTAAAGGCTCCCGCGATGGACGGCGACGACGACGCCCCGCCCGGCGTGCCGGAATGGGTCGTCACCTACGGCGATATGATGAGCCTCCTGCTAACCTTTTTTATCATGCTGGTGAGCATGAGCGAATTAAAAGAGGAGGGCAAGGTGCGGGCGATTCTTGAAGTCTTTCAGCAGCGGTTCGGTCCGTCGGATTCGCTTGCGGCGTCGCCGGGCGACTCGCCGATGGACCGGAACGATCAGAAAACGGCCGCCGCGGCGGGTCGGCAGCGCCCGCTGGGAATCGACACCGAAACCGCGCGACGGCCGGGATCAGGCCGGCCCGTTCAACGGGGCCGCGGATTCCCGCCCCGATCGTCCCCGCCGGCGCTGGCCGGGCCGGCGGCGTTCGGAGCGTTCGACGCCACTTTGGGGCCGACGATGGGACGCACGATTGACGCCCTCGCCGCCGCCGTGCAGCGGGCCAGCGGGGAGGTGATCGTCCGGGGACACGCCTCCCGCAAGCCGGCGCCGGACGACGCGGCGTTCGCCGACGCCTGGGAACTGTCCCGGGCGCGGGCGGAGGCGGTCGCCGCGGCGTTGGTGCAGCGGGGCGTCGACCGCCGACGGATCCGCCTGGAGGCGGCCGGGGCCACCGATCCGCCGCGGATCGACCGACCGAGCAGTTCGCCGCGCGCGTGGGATCGTGTTGACGTGCTGGTGGGAGAGAACTAGCGTCCGAGCACCCGCCGCACGAGGCGGCGGGGCTGACGACGCGGGGAGCCGCCGGCTTTCCACGTCCTCGGCCCGCCCCCACGCCCCGGTCGGGAGGACCGAATGGCGGACGCCCCCGACGATCCGTCGCCCGACGCCGCGCCCGAGAAGGCGCCGAATAAGCTCGGCGGCCCCGCGAAACTCGCGGGGCTGGTGCTCACCGTGATGCTGATCGAGGCCGGCGTGCTGTACGTGCTGCTCGCTCCGGCGGAGGCCGTCGCCGTCGAGCAACTGCCGGACGCCGCGACGGAAGAACTCGCCGAGGTGGAGGTCGATTCGTTCTCCACCACGAACGCCCGGGCGATCCCCGGACGGTTGGTGCATCTGACTTCCGCCTGACGGCGGTGGTCCCGAACAATCGCTCCGGCGACGTGAGGGATTCGATCGGCGGGGCCTTCAAGGCTCGCATCCGGCAGGCCGTGTTGGAGGTGGCTCGCGCCGCCGACAGCGACGATCTCGACGACCCGCAACTGCGGGGCTTCAAGTCGGACCTTGCCGACGCCGTGAACACCGTGCTGCGGGAGGACGTCGTCCGAACCGCCGTGGTGAGCGAATATAAAGCTCTCGAACAGTAGCCTAAACGAACGCGCCGGCCCCCGCGCCGGCCCCTGATCCCCGTGGCCGCCCCCGACGCCTCCCCCGCCGACGCCCCGCCCGCTGACGCTGGCGCCAGCAACAGCGCCGCCCCCGCTCCGGCGGAGGACGAGGGGCAGGGCGTGACCGGGGAGATGCTGCCGTCCGACGATATCGAGGCGCTGCTCGCCGCGGCCGCCGCGGGCTCCGTGCAGATGCCGCCGGAGGACGACGAGGGCACCGACCCGGAACCGGACGACGGCTCCCCCGCCCGCCCCGCGGACCAAGAGCCGAACAAGCACTTCGCACTCGCGGACGAGCCGCCGGCGGACGCCGAGGCGGACGGTACGCCCCCCGCCGCGGGCGGCGCTCCCGACCTGCGCTCGTCCGCCCCCGGGTCGGCCGCCGAAGCCGTCGACGCGGCGACGCCCCGCCCTGCTCCGCAGACCTCGATCCCCGTGGGCGGGCCAGGTCGAAAAGCTGCTCGAAGAGGTCGAGGCAGAGGTTCGCCGGGGGCGACGATCCGTTCTCGGCGCCGGCGAGGATCCGCCGGACGCACTGGGGCGGACGAGTCCGCTGGAACTCGAAGCGTTCTCCGAAGCCGCCGTCGGCGGCACGTCCGGCGACGGCTCGTCAAACGGGCTCGGGTCGCTGGACGACGTCGAACTCGACCTGCGCATCGAACTGGGCCGGGCGGAAATGACGCTGGAGGAGGTCGTCGGGCTGCGGGACGGCTCCGTGGTGACGCTCGACAAGCTGGCCGGCGACCCGGTGGACATTCTCGTCAACGGCCGGCTGGTCGCCCGCGGCGAGGTACTCGTGCTGAACGACAATTTCTGCGTCCGCGTCGCGGAGATCCTCGCCCCGGACCGCTGACCTGCCGGCCCGTTTCCCCTCACCGCCCCGCTCTGCTCCCGCCGTTCCCGTGTTTCGCCTGCCGCTCGCCGCCGTCCTGCTGTCGCTCGTCGCCGGATCGGCGGTTGCGCAGCAGGCTCCGCCCGCTCTGCCGGCAGCCGGGTCCGCTGCGGCTCGGCCGTTCGTTCAAGCCGATCTGCCCCCGGCCGATCTGCCCCCGGCCGATCTGCCCCCGGCTGATCTCACGCCGGCTGATCTCAAGCCGGCGAGGGAGCGGGGCTCGTTGAAGATCGGCGGCGGCGGGGACCGCCTGGGCGAACCGACAGACAACGCGGCGCCCGCGTCGACGGGCTCAAGCATGTGGCGGACCGCGGGGGCGCTGGCGCTGGTGTTGGGGCTCATCGCCGCGGCGGCGAAGTGGTTCGGCAAGACCCGTGCGGCCGGCGGAGCGGTCGGCGGGGGGACATGCGAGGTGCTGGCCCGGGTGAAACTCGAACCGCGGGCGTCGATGCACGTGGTGCGAATCGGCGGCCGGGTGATCCTCGTGGGCAGCGCCGCGGACGGTCTGACGGCGCTGGGCGAAATCGACGATCCGGCCGAAGCTGACGCCCTCGCCGCCGCCTGCCGGGCGGAACGCACCGGCGGGCTGCGACGGAGCGCTGCGACGCCGGCGCTCGGACGGGATTCGTTCCGGACGCTGTTCGGTCGTGCGGCCGCCCAGCCGGCGGCGCCGGTCGACTCTGCCTCTCCCGAGCCGCGGGAGCCGGATCGGTCCGACGCGGAACGCCGCCTCGCCGCCCGTCTCCGTCCGGCGGGGGCGATGCGATGAGCGGTCGCCTCTGGATGCTGCGTCTGATCTTGATCGGAAGCCTCGCGACGCTCGCCGGACCGGCGTGCGCGCAGGGGGTGGTGCGTCAGAACGCCGAGGCCGCCGACCCGCGGGCGGTGTTCGCTCCGATCCCGCCGGGGCTGCCGTTCTCCAATCCGCAGACCGCCGGGTTCCCCCCGTCCGTCGTGCCCGCCGCGGCGTGGGCCGACGCCGGCCCCGGGCCGCTGTTCGCCGAATCCCCCGCGGTCGCCCCGACCGTCGCCAATGTCGCGCCCCGGGCGCCGGGCTGACCGTTCCGGAGGCGCTCAATCCGGAGACGGCCCTGTCCCCCGGCGGGCTGACGAACACGCTGAAGATCCTGGGCTTGCTCACGGTGCTGAGCCTCGCCCCGTCGATCCTGCTGATGACCACCTGCTTCGTGCGGTTCGTCATCGTGATCGGGCTGCTCAAACAGGCGCTCGGCACCCAGCAGATGCCGCCGAACCAGGTGGTCGTGTCGCTCTGCCTGTTCCTGACGGTCGCGGTGATGGGACCGGTCTGGGGCCGCTGCTATGACGAAGGCATTCGCCCCTACACCGACCCGGCCCCCGGCGAAATCGCGCCGACGCTGGACGAGGCGTTCGAACGCACCGCCGCCCCGCTGCGGGCATTCATGGCCGACCAGATCGAGCGCACCGGCAACGGCAGCGCGGTGCGTCTGTTCCTCGACTACCGGCGACCGCCCGGCGCCGCGCCGGGGGAAGGCGATCCCAAGACATACGACGAAGTCCCGCTGGGCGTGCTGATCCCGGCATATATGCTCAGCGAGCTCAAGACGGCGTTCGTGATCGGGTTCCAGATCTACCTGCCCTTTCTGGTGATCGACCTCGTGGTGTCCGCGGTGCTGATCAGCATGGGCATGATGATGCTGCCCCCGGTGCTGATCAGCCTGCCGTTCAAACTGCTCCTGTTCGTGCTGGTCGACGGCTGGTTCCTCACCGTCGGCATGTTGATGGAAGGCGTGCGACCGTTGTGAGGGTGTGGAATACGGGATGCGGGATGGCGGAAGTGGGATGTGCGAGGGGACGTTTCTGAACTACATCCCCCATCTCCCATCTGTAATCCCGGATTTTCAATGACGCCGGACGTCGCCGCTGATCTCGCCCGCGAGGCGTTGCTTGTTTCGCTTCTTCTCGCCACGCCGGTGCTGGGGGCGGCGGCGGGGATCGGGCTGCTGGTCAGTCTGTTCGCAGGCGGTCACGCAGCTTCAGGATCAAACGCTGTCCTTCGTGCCGAAGATCGCGGCGATGGCGGGCGTCACGCTGCTCGCGCTGCCTTGGATGATCCAGTTGGCGTGCGACTACACGACGGACCTGTTTCAGAACATCGCCCCGACGCTCGGGAACTAGCTCCGGCTGGCCTCCGCTGTGGCGCCGCCCGCCCTCGTGCCGCCTGTTTCTCGTGCCGCCCGTTTCTCGTGCCGCCTGACCTCGCCGCCGTCGTCCCGCCCGGCCTTGACCTGGGACCCGTGGACTTCACGCACCCGCTGATCGCCTGGGGCACGGCCCGGTTCGTCACGTTCCTGCTGGTGTTCTGCCGATTGGCGGGGCTGATGACGGTGGGGCCGGTGTTCGGCACGCCGGTGGTGCCGCCCAACGTCCGAGTGCTGCTGGCCCTCGCCGCCGCGGCGGTGGTCACGCCCGCGATTTCCGGGCGGTCGGCGGAGACGTTCGCCTCGTTGGACCGCAACGGCGACGGCCGGCTGGTCGCGGAGGAACTGCCGGGGGCCGTCCTCGATTCGCTGGCCGCGCGGGACGCGGCGTGCTGGCGCCGGAGGGAATGAGCGCCGCGGAGTTCACCGCCCCGGCGCCGCTGCCGCGAACGCCCGCGGGGCTGGCTCGGTTGTCGCTGGGGGAGTTTTCCGTCGGATTCGCCCTCGGTTTGGGCGTGCTGGCCGTGCTGGCCGGTCTGCGATTGGCGGGGGAACTGATCGATCAGCAAATCGGCACCGCGTTGGGCGAGGTGTTCAACCCGATGCTGGGCGGTTCCGCGGCGACCTCCGGACAGTTGTTGGGCCTGTTGGGCACCGCCGTACTGATCACCCTGCCGGGGGTGAACGGGCACCTGCGGTTGTTCGGCACGCTGCTGGACACCTTTCGGATGTTGCCGCCGGGGGCCGGGTGGGTCTCCGGCGAAGCGTGGCGGACGTTGGCGGAACTGGCCGGGGCCGGCGTGGGTCTCGGCCTGCGGGTGGCGGCCCCGACGCTGGCGGTGATGTCCCTGATGAGCGTGACGGTCGGCTTCCTCGGCCGCACCGTCCCGCAGATCAACGTGATGTCGGTCGGCTTTCCGATGCGGGCGGCGGCGGGCATGTTCGTGCTCGCCCTCACGCTGTCGCCGGCGACCGACGTGCTGGCGAACCTGCTCTCCGCGTCGCTGACCGCCCTGCACGAAACGCTGGTCGGCCTGCCCGACCCGCGCCTGATTCAGCTCCCCCGTCGGCCCCCGTCGCTTCCCCGTCGTCGTCCAGCGTCGTCTTCGCCCGTCGTTCCTGACCGTCATCAACAGAGGAGGCCGCGATGGGAGACGATCAGGAGAAGACGGAGGACCCGACGGAGCAAAAGCTCCGCGGAGGCTCGGGAGCAGGGCCAGATCGCGAAAAGCGCCGACGTGACCGCCGCCGCCGTGCTCGGCGCCGCCGCGGCCCTGCTGTGGGTCGGCGGGATCGGTCTGGCGGAGAACGCTGGGCGGGCTGATCGACCTCGCGTTTCGCAGCGTGTCCCACGCCTTCTCCGCCGCCGACGCCAGCGAACGGGCCGCGGCGATTCGCGACTCGGCGTGCTGACCGTCAAACGCTGCTCCCGGGTCTGATGGCGCTGGCGGTGGCGGCGGCGGCGGGTCTGCTGGGGCAATTCGGCGTTGCTGCTCTCCCCGCAGGCGCTGGCGCCGAAGTGGTCGCGGGTGAACCCGATCAGCGGATTCGGGCCGGCTCTTCTCGATGCGGGCGGTCGCTCGGTTGGGCGGCGGGACTGGCGAAGGTGCTGCGTGCTGGTCGGCGTGGCCGGATTGGTCGTCGAGCGCCTGGATGCCGGACCTGATCGGCATGGTCGCCGCCGGCCCGGCGGCGTCTGCTCGGCGGCATGCACGCGGCGATCGCCGGTGCTGGCCGGCGTGGCTGGCGGGAGCGCTTGATCCTGTTGGCGGCGACGCGACTACCTCTTCCAACGCTGGCAGCACGAACGGGACCTGAAGATGACCAAGCAGCAGGTCCGCGACGAGATGAAGAACCAGGACGGCGACCCGCAGATGAAGGGCCGCCGCCGGGAGGCGCATCGCAAGCTGGCCGCCGCCCGCGACCTGTCCGCCGTCGCCGACGCCGACGTGGTCCTGACGAACCCGACGCACTTCTCCGTCGCCCTGAAGTACGACCCGGACACCATGCCCGCCCCGCAGGTCGTGGCGAAGGGGGCGGACGAGGTCGCCTTCCGCATCCGCGAGACTGGCCGCGGAGCACGGCGTGCCGATCCTGGAACGGCCCGGCTCTCGCCCGCCGGCTGCTGGCGGGACGTGAAGGTCGGCCAGACGGTGCCCCCGGACCTGTACGGGGCGCTGGTGGAGGTGATGGCGTTCGTGTACCGCCTCACCGGCAAGGCCGCCGCCGAAGCGAGCCGTGCGCCGTCGCCCCGTCGCCCCGTCGCCACGTCGCCCGGCTTACGGTCCGGCGGGCGAACCAGGCGGAGTTGCGTGCGTGTCCGGCGGTCGGGCTTGTCGAAGCGGGAATCCGACGCGATGATCCCACCCCGTTGCGGGATTCGCCTCTGGTGGCGCGGACTGATCCGGGATGTGGCGCAGCCTGGTAGCGCGCTTGACTGGGGGTCAAGAGGTCGCAGGTTCGAATCCTGTCATCCCGAATCGCCCCGCCGCGACGTGCGGCGAGGTGTTTTCATCTATCCCGCCAGAGCCGAACGTGAACCCTCGCGTACCCCGGGACGTTCCCGGGTGCGGCCGGAACAGCCGCCCGTTTTTGTCACGACTGACAAAAACGGGCGTGTCACCCTCCGGTCCCGCCCAATGCCTGCCACGCCCCGCGTCCCGAAGCTCACGTTCCACAGCACCTCCGGTCAGGCCCGTGTGCGGCTCGGCGGCCGGCAGGTGTACCTCGGCAAGCACGGCAGCCCCGAGGCGACCGAGAAGTACCACCGGCTGATCGCCGAGTACGTCCGCACCGGCGAGGTGCCCGCGGAGGCTCGCTCTGCCCCGGCGAAAGTCGCTGGCACCGCACGTGGCCGCCGAGCGACGGTGGCGCAGCTCCCGAACGATCGACGAACTGATCCTCGCCTACTGGAAGTGGGCCCAGGGCCACTACGTCAAGGACGGCGAGCCGACCAGCGAGATCGGCGTGCTGAAGGTCACCCTGCGAACGCTCCGGCAGCTGTACGGCTCCACCCCGGCCGAGGAGTTCGGCCCGCTGAAGCTGAAGTCGTATCCGCGAACAACTCGTCCGCGACGGCCTCTCCCGCCCCGGCGTCAACGAGCGGGTCGAGCGGGTGAAGCGGATGTTCAAGTGGGCGGTGCTCGGAGGAGCTGATCGGCGCGATCGTCTACCAAGCCCTCGCCACCGTCACCGGCCTGCAGTCCGGCCGCACGACCGCGTGGGAGCCGGACCCGGTCGAGCCGGTCGATCCCGCTGTCGTCGACGCCACGCTGCCGCACCTGCCGCCGATCGTGGCCGACATGGTCCGCCTGCAACTGCTCACCGGGATGCGGCCGGGCGAGGTCTGCAGCTTGCGGCCGACCGACGTGGATTGTTCGAAGGAGGTGTGGGCGTACCGCCCCGCCTCGCACAAGACGCAGCACCACGGCAAGACCCGGACGATCTTCATCGGGACCGGAGGCCCAAGCGATTCTCGCCCCGTACCTCGAGACCGCCGGGCCGACTCCTTCTGCTTCAGCCCGAAGGAGGCCGAGGCCGCCCGCCGGGCCACGGCGACCGCCGCTCGCAAGACGCCTACAGTCCTGCGGCAACCGCGTCGGCACGAACCGCAAGACGAACCCCGCCCGCCCAGCCGGCGACCGGTACACCACGACCAGCTACCGCCGGTGCGTGCAGCGAGCCGCGGAGAAGGCCGTCCCCCTCCCCGCGGACCTCGCGGCGAATCACGCCGCCATCCAGACGTTGCCGAACGCGGAACGCTCCGCCGTGAAAGCGGCCGTGAAGAAGCACCGCGAGACAGCATCGCTGGTCCCCGAACCAACTCCGCCACACCCGGGCCACGCTACTGCGGGCGACAGTACGGGCATCGAGCTGACCCGCACCGTGCTGGGGCACAGCGACATCGGCACCAGCGAAATCTACGCCGAACGCGATCTCGCCGCCGCCGAGCGGGTGATGCGGGAGGTGGGGTGACACGTTGAAGGTCGCACCGACCGCCGGGCAGAGAAAGCCCCGGCGGTTGCGTCGACCGCGTCGTTGCGTCGTCCACGGGGCGGTGGTGTCGTCGCGTCGACGCAGTCGACGCAATGTCCGGTGATAATGGGGAGGCTCCGATCCGAATGTGCCCTACGCAACGGCGGTCTCGCTCGTGGACCGTCTCGTCGCGAACGGTCAGCGTGCCATGGGTGACGATGATCGAGTGCCAGTTTCGCCAGTGCAGCATTCCCGGCTCGGTGCCAGAAATCCGGTACGCTCAATGGAAGTCCCGGCTACGTAGCCGACCACCATCCGGCGCGGCGGCGAGGGCGGTCCGCAGATCGAGTAACCGCGAGGCGACGAGATGCAGCGTTTTGCGGCTGTCGTCCCGCTGAACCTTGCCTGTGACCAGCAGTGCCCCGGCGGTGCGGGCGGGGCGATGATATTTCTCCCAGACGGTCGGCCAGAGGACGAGGTTCGTCTCGGCGGTTTCGTCTTCGAGCGTGATGAACGTCACGCCCTTGGCCGAACCCGGTCGTTGCCGCATGAGCACCAAACCGGCGACGGTCGCAGTCGTACCGTCCTTCAATCCCGGCAACCGGCGGCAGGGGAGCACGCCGAGGTCGCGGAGCCGGTCGCGGACCGCGGCGAGCGGGTGGCCGTTCAGGCTACAGGCCCGTGCGGGCGTAGTCCTCGCCGACGATCTGCTGGGGGGTGAAGCCCGCAGTGACGGCGTGGGATCGCTCGGCTCGGCGGTCCCCGCGGCAGCGTCGGGCAGCGGGGCGGGTCTGCGGTCCGGCAGGGCGTGCCAGCGGGCTTGGCGACGGTCGAGGTCCCAGCGAGGCGAACGCCCCCGCCCCGGCCAGTAGATCGCACGCCGTCTCGCGGCAGCCCCGCCCGACGGGTGCAGTCCGCGACCGACGCGAACGCCCCGCCCGCGGTTCTCGCCTTCGGAGACGGCGTCCGCATGCACCTCCCGCAGTCCGGCGATCTGCCGCAGGCCCAGCCGCAGCGCCGGACGTTCCGGCAACGTGGACGATCCGGCGTGCCCCTCGCGGTCGCGGGCTTCGAGGGTGCAGTCCCAGTCCGAGGCGTTCACGCAGACCGGCCGGACGATCACGCCCTGTCGCTTCGCCTCCTTCACCAATTGGGCCGGCTGGTAAAAACCCATCGGCTGGCTGTTCAGGATCGACGCGAAGAACGCCGCCGGGTGCCGGCATTTCAGATAGCAGCTGACGATCACCAGACAGGCGAAGCTCGCCGCGTGGCTCTCCGGGAAGCCGTACTCGCCGAAGCCTTGGATCTGGGCGAACAGACTGTCCGCGAACTCCTGCTCGTACCCGTTCGCCCGCAGACCGTCCTTCAGCTTGCGTTCGAAGTCGCCGACGTCCCGACCGCTCTTCCGCCACCCGGCCAGCGCCCGGCGGAGCTGGTCCGCCTCGCCGGGGGTGAACCCGGCGGCGACCTCCGCCAGCTTCATGCACTGCTCCTGGAAGATCGGCACGCCGAGGGTGCGTTCCAGCACGGCTTTCACCCGCTCGTCGGGATACGTCACCTCCTCCTCGCCGCGACGCCGACGGATGAACGGGTGCACCATCCCGCCCTGAATCGGCCCGGGGCGGATCAACGCGACCTCGATCACGAGGTCGTAGTACTTGCTCTGGCCGAGTCCGCGGCAGCGTGGCCCGCTGGGCACGGCTTTCGATCTGGAAGACGCCCGCCGTCTCCGCCCGGCGGATCATGCGGTAGGTCGCTGGGTCGTCGGCGGGGATGTCGGCGAGATCAAGACAGCGGTCCCCGCGGACTCTGTCCGTCGCAGACCGTCGCAGTTCCGGGGCGAGCCGGTGCACGTCCAGCATCCGAAAGCACTTTTGGATCGCCGTCAGCATTCCGAGGGCCAGCACGTCGACCTTCAACAGGCCCAACGCTTCGAGATCGTCCTTGTCCCACTGCACCACGGTGCGGTCGGCCATGCTGGCGTTCTCGACCGGGACCAGTTCGTCCAGCCGGCCGCGGGTCATCACCATGCCCCCGCTGTGCTGGGACAGGTGCCGGGGGAAGCCCAATAGCTGCCGAACGAGGACGATCAGCTGCTTGGCGAGCCGGGTGTCGGGGTCGAACGCTGCCTCTCGGAACCGCTCCCGCAGCTTGTCGCCGGTGCCCTCCTCGCCGTACCGGCCGATGCTCTTCGCGAGAGCGTCCACGCGGTCCAGCGACAGCCCCAGCGCCTTGCCCACGTCGCGGATCGCCGAGCGAGGACGGTAGGTGATGACGGTGGCCGCGATACCGGCCCGATCCCGGCCGTATTTTTGGTAGAGGTACTGGATCACCTCCTCGCGGCGTTCGTGCTCGAAGTCGACGTCGATGTCCGGCGGCTCGTTCCGCTCTTCAGAGAGGAATCGCTCGAAGAACAGGTGATGCTCCGCGGGATCGACGGACGTGACGCCGAGGCAGTAGCAGACGGCGCTGTTCGCGGCGCTGCCCCGCCCCTGACAGAGAATCCCCCGCCGGCGGGCGAAGCGGACGAGGTCGAACACCGTGAGGAAATACGGGGCGTAGCGGAGCTTTTCGATCAACCAGAGTTCGTGGCCGAGCGCCGTCTTCACGGCATCCGGCACGCCCTTCGGACAGCGGTCGGGCGGATAGCGTTTCGCCGCCCCGGCCCACGTCATGCGGGTCAGGTAGCCGATCGGCGTCTCGCCCGGCGGGACGATCTCCTCCGGGTACTCGTACCGCAGTTCGTCCAGCGAGAACCGGCAGCGTTCGGCGACTTCGACCGTGCGGTCCAGCAGATCGACCCGGCCATGAAAGGTACGGAGCAGATCGCCGCGGGCTTTGAGGTGACGCTCCGCGTTCGGGGTTAGTTCGGCGAGCAGTTCGGAGACCGGTCGCCCCAACCGGGTCGCCGTCAGCACGTCGTGCAGGAACTGTCGGTCCGGCGTGTGATACAGCACGCCCCCCGATGCGACCGGCGACACTCGTGCGGCCTTAGCGGCGGCGAGTTGCAGCGACAACGATCGGCGGTCCTCCGGTCCGCGAGCCAGTTCGATCAGACCCCAGCAGCAATCGGCGAACGCTTCGCGGATCGCCGCGAGTTGATCGGCCTTCGCTCCGGCGAGCAGCGCCCCGCAGGTCAGTCCGTCGGCGTGATCTGCCATGTCGGCGAACCGCACATCGCACTCCCCCTTCGGCGACCGCCGGCGTCCCACCGTCAGCAGCTTCGAGAGGTTGGCGTACCCGGCCCGGTCCTCCGCCAGCAGCACGCACGGCGGGGCGTCGCGGCAGACGACCTCCGCCCCGACCAGCAGTTTCAGCCCGACCTTCTTCGCCGCGACGTGGGCCCGCACCACGCCGGCCAGCGTGTTCACGTCGGTGACGGCGAGGGCCGCATACCCAAGGACCGCGGCCGTCTCGACCAGCTCGTCCGGGTGACTCGCCCCTTCGAGGAATGTGAAGTTCGACCGGCAGTGCAGTTCCGCGTAGTTCGCCCGCTCGACGCCGCCCGCTTCGCCTACGCTGCTAGGCAGCGCATCCCCCTGCTCACGGGACGCCTGCCGGGTAGAGCGTCCCTGACGGCGGCGTCAGCCCCGCTTTCGTGAACGCGATCGTTCCCCTTGCCCGCGGCTTCGGAGGCCGCGACGGCGGATGCGGTTCGTCCGGCATGAGAGCTTCCCGCTAGGTGAATAGGCCGTGCAGAAACCACCGCCCGGTCCGCCCGTCGCGGAACAACCAGACACGCTCGCCGCTTGCCGTCTCCGCCCGCCAGTAGTCCCGCTCGACCCGCGGCCCGGCGGTCCAGCCGGACGCGATTCGTTCTGGTCCCCACGCCGCGGGAATCTCGACCGTGCCGTGACGCCGCCGGGTCAGCCGGAACGGCGGGCCGTCGGGAACCAGCGATAAGACCCGCACCGGCTCCGGCGGGTCCAGCAACGTCGCCGGCCGCGAACCCGGCAACCAGCCGTCGGGCGCCGGGTACTCCGTGGACGCCGCGTTCAACGCGGGCATGAGCCGGAACGATCGCTCCGGCAACGGGTCGCCCGTCGGTTCCGCCTTGCACACGCGGTCCGCCCCCAACCGGCCCGACAACGTTTCGATCAGGTCTGCGAGTTCCCGCTCTTCCTCGCCGCCGTCGGCAAAGAGCGTTCCGCGGGCGACCCGCAGTCGCTCATGCACCGCGACGGTCAACACGACCTTCCGCGACGGCGAGAGCTTGAGCCGCTCCAGCTTCAACGCCAGCAGTTTCGACAACCGCTCCACGTCTCGCGTCGGTCGAGCCGTCGCCAGCGGCAGCGACCGATCGCCGCCGCCGTCCTCTGACGTGAAGATGAACGCAGCTTCCCGTACGCCCCGCCCCGAAGGCAGACGGTTCAACGCCTCCGCGATTAACCCGTCACATACCCGGCGGATCTCCTCGCGGCCGTCCAACGAGAACTCGCCCTCCCAGACCGCGACGATCGGCGCCGAGGGACGGATCGCCTCGATCGGCTCGGGCGCCGCTCCGAAGAACTGATCGAGCCGCTCCGCGACCACAGGTCCGAACCGGCTGGGCAGCGACGCTCGCGGTAGGTCGCGGACGCCGCCCACGGTAGTCACCCCTAGCTCTCGCAGCGTGAGGAGCAACTTCGTCGGCAACCGCAGCGCCGCGGCGGGCAGGCGTTCAAGCGGAACGTCGCCGCCGTTCTCGTCGAATGCGACAGCTCGCTTCGGTCCGAACCGTGCCAGGCCCCACGCCGATCCGACGCAGCCCGCAATCGACGCCCGGGCGGCGAACCCCTCGGACTGAGCGAACCGAACGGCGAACCGAACCAGTGCCTGCTCGCCGCCGAAGAGGTGGCCGCAGCCGGTCACGTCCGCGGCGAGGCCGCAGGATTCGACGCCCTCCCCGGCGTCGACAATCCCCACCCTCGGCGACAGCCGGCGGGAGCAGAGCACGGCGAAGTCCTCCAACGCCGCCCGGTCGGCGTCGGGATCATGCTCGGCGGCCTCGGCGTCCGATGCGTGAATCGGAACCTCCGCCAGCGGCATGCCGACCCGCACGCCGGCGCTCCGAGCGAGGCGACAGCAGGCCGCGACTTCCTTCCCACGTCGCCCCGGCCGATGCAGTACGAGCGGCGGGAACGCCGCGACGCGATCAGCCAGCACGGGCGAACTCCCGTCTGGGGGACCGTCGCCGCGCGACGCTTCGCTGAGCGCTGCGTCCAACGCTTCTTCGCGGCGAACTCGCTGCACGGGCCAGTCCGGCAGCCACAGGCATAAGACACGCATCGTCGGTTAGCTCGAAGGTCACGCCACGGGTGAGTTCGTCGGAGATGCGGCCCCGCGTCCGCAGCGCCCGGACGTGCCAACGGAGACGCAGCGTGTCCTGCTCTCGCACGCCCGGTCCGGCGGCGGGCGACACTTCCAGCCGTACGTCGGCCCAGCAAGGTTCCCGTCTCGCCGCCGCCGGTCGGATCAGCACGCCGACCCCGCCGCCGGCGTCCACGGCCAGCTTCAACCGGCGGGCCGCGACCGGATCGACGTTCGCCGGTAGGAACGCCACCGTCGCCGCCAAACCCGGACAGCGCAGACAGCGTTCGATCGCCCACAGCCGGTCGCGGTCGGACCCCGGGCGGATCAGCAGGACGCGCCCCGCCCCGAGCGCTGGCCATGCCGACGGCAATCCCCCGGCGTCGATCGCCGCCAGCGTTCCGCCGCCCGCGATCTGTTGAGCCAGCGTGGTCACAGCGAAGGCCCACGGCGCCGATCCCCCGGCGGGCGGGACCAGTTCGGCCAATGCCTCGCCCCCGCCGAACAACCGCGACACGATCGTCCCCGCATCTCCTTCGGACGACTCCCGCAGGTTGTGGGCGCCGCACGTCGCCACGCCCTCCAACGATGCAGCGAGTCCGAGCACGACGGCCCGCGACGCCCGCTGCCGGGGCTCCCCGGCGGGGGCACAGGTGGTGGCGGCGGGGTCGTGGAGGGACAACATGTTGTGTACGCCTGTGAGCGTACCGTATGGTTGCGATGTGTCCAGACGAACACTTGTTGCTCGCGGTCACTCCGCCGCAGAGTTCCGCCCTCTGCATCGGAGCGTCAGGCGCATCGAGTCGGTAATCGACGAAACGCCGTGACTGCGAAGGATCGGTCGAAGGCATAGGGCGATCGGCTTCACCGTCCGGTGAAGTACCGACAGTCGGTGTAGCCCCCCGTAGTAGCTTCAGAGACCATGGATGCTCGACCTGCGGACCGCCCTCGCCGCCGCCGAACGGGTGATGCGGGAGGTCGGGTAGCGGCGGATCAGCCCGTCGGCCCCCGCGCGGATCGGAGAAGTTTCGGAAACACGCGTCGAACGCGTCGAACGCGACGGCGACGGGGGGAGGTACGACGCGTTCGTCGCGTTCGACGGGTGATCCGGCAAAAGTTCGGAGGCGGAGGTGGGAGTCACGGGGCCGTCCTCTCCGTATCCCCGGTTCGCACGTCTCCGGCTCCGTCGACGAAGCCGCGTCTTCGTGCTGACCGGCGCTCCGATCGATTGCAGCGACATCGGCGCCGGCAAGATCGACGCCGAAAGCGACCTGGACGCCGCCGAGCGGGTGATGCGGGAGGTCGGGTAGCGGCGGGGGCTCCGAGAGTCTGCCGGATGTTGCGTCGAGTGAGTCGTTGCGACGCCCGGCGGTTTGGTCGTCGACGCGGCGACGCAGTCGACGCAAGGATCGGCCGGAAGTTGGGAGCGGACGATTACTCCCGCGGCTCTGCGGCACGCCCGTGCCACGGCGATCGTCGATAAGTGCACCACGCCGTCTCAAACTTTGCCCGGCTGGTGCGTCGCCTGCGTCGGTGCGTCGCTCAACGTGCTGATTGTCGACGCGGCGACGCGGCGACGCGAGAACCCGCCTCTATCGTCGGAGACTTATCGGGTCAGCCGTCGTCGGGTTGCCGCAGGACTTCACCCGCAGCCCGGACGCGGACTAACTCATCTACCCCCTCTAACCACGACAAGAACCTCTTGAGTCTGCCTGAATTTCGTAGGGAGAACTCGCCCGCGGGGAGGTCCAGCAGGAGTCGCACGTACTCCCTGGCGACCGCGATTTTTGCCGGTTTGCCTTCCGCGCCGGCCGACTGCCACTCCCGCACTACCCAGCCCCAGACCTTCGCCGGCTCCTTCTTCTCGGGAAACTGGTTGTCAAACCTCGTGGAAAGTTGCGACGCCAGATCCGTCGCGTCCGGCTTCGCATTTCCGAGGTCATCAGCGCGTTGGACGAGTACGGTCGCGACCGCCTGGGGAAGTAACTCGCGTTGGAGCGGCAGGCAATCCTCAATTTCCGTCCCCTTCGGGAGGTCGAGGATATCAATCGGATACTTGTCCAAGAACGGCTTCAGGGCCTTCTTGTGGTCACGCCCGCCCTCGTCGCCGTCAAGCAGCATAAGAAACTTCGGTTGCACCTCGGTCTGCGTGAGCAGCCGGACGGTTGCCCTCAGGTCTTGGTGGCTGCTGCCCACCGGAATGACGGCGAGTTGGTTGAGGTCGATCGTCGACCCGCCCGTGGCCACCAGCTTCTGCAGCACTCCGCTAACGTAAATCGCGTCGGCTTCTCCCTCTACGAGGAGGACGTTCTTAGCGAACAGGATAGTCCCTCCGAGTCCCATCCCCAGTGTCTCCAGCGCCGTCCTCCATCTGTTGCGGTATGGCTTGCAGTCGATCGCAGTGCCCCCGCCCCGCTTGGCAATCATTCGGTGCCGCTGGGGAAAGTTTTTGTTGAGCATGAACAGCGAATACGTCGAGTACGCCAGTTGGTTCTGGTCCGCAAGCACTTCAAGCACCCGGAGCAGATCGTGCTGGGCGGACGGGTGCAGGAATGTCCCCGGCTCGTCGAACAGCCAGAAGAAGCTTGCCCGGCGAGCGTCTTCGGCCCGGGCGTGTAGAACCGTCTTGAGGGAGAAGTACTGTGTGAATCCGGCACTCCGGCGTGAGGCGCGGACGTAGCGGTCCTCGACGTTCGGGTCCTCAATGCGAAGGGTGATGGAATTATTCTTCGAGTCGTGAGCGAGTTGAAACTTTAATTCCCGCCCCTGCGACCAGTGCTCGCGGAGATCCCGGTTCAGGACGTCGGTAGCGTCCCGCAGCTTTTTCGACGTACGGTCCGACATTGTAAATAGTCCGGCGTCGTCGGGGTCAAGCCCAGCGTAGTAAAGGATTCCACGCATAAAGTCGTTCTGGCCCTGCTTGATCCCGTTGGCGGTGGCTTCGTCCTCAATTTGCGCCCACGGGGCGAGCAGCTCAAAACGGGGCGCCAGCTTGTCGAGGATGATTTCCTCAACCGCGGTTCCGGCACCGTAGTCGGGGTACCCGCACTGTAATCCGCCGTCGAGCCCTCGGCGGCTGAGTGTTACCGCCTCCTGCAGGTCCTTGATCTCGAGCGGGAGCTCATCCGGTGTGGGTTTCGCGTCTGGTTCGCCCCCGGCTTCCGAATTGTCGGGATGGGCCGCGGCCTGCTCCCGACGCTGTCGATTGGCCGCGGTGCGATGGGCGTTCACCACCGCACGAATTTCTTCTAGATCCCCACTGTCCAACAAGAATGTGCCAGCAACGAAGGGTAGGTCATCGTGGCCGCCTACCCGGTCCCAGTTCAGATCATCGTCCTGTTGAAATTCGCCATCATCATTCAGGCGAGTAAGGGCCAACAGGATGTTGCTCTTCCCGTGATCGTTGGGCCCCAAGATGACAGTGACCCGATCATCGAACGGGATACTCTGTCGGTCTCGGACGGACCTGAAACCTTCGACTGTGACTGAAGTGAGTCGCATATGGGGTCCCCGGCTGATAAGGAGCCGGTACTGCTAATAGGTGAATTGTTGCCGGTGGACGCCGACGAACGGTCAGTGAATCGATGCCCTGGAAGTGTCGACGTTGCTCCTCCCCGCCGTCGGGTCGTACCGCCGACGGGTGATCTCGCCGGACCGTACCAGTTCGACGGCTTCGTCGATCGCCGGTAGGGGGGCGAGGAACCATTCCGCGGGCTTTACCGCGGTGCCGAAGCGATCGCGGAGGGCCACATCTGTTCTAACATCCGCGAAGTACCGCTGCAGAAGCCGCTCCAGCTTTTTCCGGCTCACGCCGGTCAGGCGGTAGCTGGCCACAATCTCGGCGGCGGCCAGCAGGAACGTCGGGTCCTTCGCGGCCCCGACGACTCGGGCGGCGGGCTCTCCGCCTGTGCTGCCGATCTTGTGAAGCACGTCGCGGTTGTCCGCGACGAACGGGTGGTCGGACAGGCTGCGGGCCACGTATACGTAGCCGCCGTCGCCGGCGTCGTCGTCGTCCTCGTCGGCGTCCGCGAACAGGGGGCCCAACTCCGCGTCGTCGGTCGGCTCCGGCGGGAGGATACGGCGGCTGGTTTCGTCTTTATTTAGAGCCCGGCGGAGCGACCGCAGCAGGAGGTCGGATTCGGTCCCGTTGTCGAACACGACCCGGAGCTTCCGGTCCCGTTCGCCGTGCTCGGGGATGAACCAGGGCTTCGCCTCGGCGACCAGCGCCTTTTGACCGTCGAGGACGAACCAATCGCCCTCGCGAATCTGCCGCCGGAGTTCCCGCTTGTTGAACCGTTCGGTGGTTCGCTCGCCGGAGGCGATCTGCCGCTGGACCTCCTCAAACTGGGGACGGAACGTCACATCGAAATCCTCGCATGGCTTCCGCTGGGCAACGTCCTCGGGCGGGTTTCGGACCGCGTTCGGGCGGACGTGCTTCATCACGGTGACATCCTCGTCCGCGGCCGCGTCGACGCCCAACGCCGCCAGCAGTTCGTCGTCCGTCTCCACGCCGGGCTCATCCGGCTCGGCAATCAGCAAGCCTTGCTCGTCCATCTCGTGCAGCAACTCCAAGCACTCGCCGCTGGACTGAATGCGGTCGAGGCGGACGGCGTAGAGCCGCTCGAAGATGTCCCGGCCTTCGCCGTGCTGTGGGGGGCGGCCGTGCTCTTGAGCGAACCGCTGGATCTCCTCGAATCCGGCAACGATCCGCTCCTCCCGCGGCGTGCGGGCCTTTATATGTTTCGCCTCTGCCTCGACGCCTAGCTCGGCCAGCAGGGCTTCGTCCTCGTCGGTCAGGCGGTTAGCCATCGGCGGCCTCCTTCTTCAGCTTCTGCAAGAACGCCACGCCCTCGGCCATGCGTTTCTCCCACGCGTTTGGGGAGGTGATCGACGGCAGCCGGCCGTGCTCCTTTTTGAAGGTCAGCGCCCGTTTCGCCAGCGCCCGGGCTTCCTCGGGGTCCATCCGCACCTTCTTCGCCCCGATGACCGCCGCCACCTGCCGCAAGCTCGACTCGCTCATCGCCTTGGCCATGATCGCGTACGCCCCGCTGAAGGGGTTGATGCTATCAATCAGGTCGATGTCGAGGTCGCGGACCTCCACGAACCGGCGCACCCCGTCGATCAGGGCCGTGTTCGCCCGCGGTTCATCGTCGTCCCCGCCGGCGGACCCGCCGCCCAAGGCCAGCAGTTCCTGCTTGCCCTTCTGGATGAGGTTCACGGCGGCGACGGCCCGCTGGCGAACCGCCTCGCGGTCCTCGTCGTCTAGATCGGGGTACTTCTCCTGCACGATCTTACCCATCTTCTGGACCGTCAGCTCCTCCGGGATGACGTCGTCGTCGAACATCCCCCGCTCCACGGCCGTCTTGTCCTGCACGAAGCTGGTGACGAGGTCGGTGATGTCCTCCCGGCAGATCCGCTGCGCCTCCTTGCCCTTCGGCTCCGCCAGCCCCTTGATCTCCACCTCGCAGGCCCCGGTCGCCTCGTTCATGCCGACGTTGCAGCGGTTCTCGTTGTACCCGCCCTCCCCGTAGTCGAACCCGTCGGTGGGGCCCGCGTTCGGGTTCTTGGGGCGGAACTCGAACCGCGGGGCGAGGACCTGCTCCATCAGCAGGCTGGCGGCGATCGCTTTGAGGGTGTCGTTGACGGCCTCGGCGACGGTCTGCTCCGTCGCGTCCGGCTCGGCGATCAGGTTCGTGAACTTCGCGGCCGGCTTGCCCGGGGCGTCGCGGGTGGCCCGGCCGATGATCTGCACGACCTCCGTCAGGCTGTTGCGGTAGCCCACGGTGAGGGCGTGCTCGCACCAGACCCAGTCGAACCCCTCCTTCGCCATGCCGAGGGCGACGATCACGTCCACGAACTCCTTCTCCGCCATCGCCGGGCTCCGCAGCGCCGCGGCGACGACCTCCCGCTTGCTCGGGTCGTCGTCCACGAGGTCCGCGACTTTGATGATCCGGCCCGATTCGGTTTCGATTAACTGAAACCCTGTCGCCGGGTCGGTCCCGGTCCACTCGCCGAGGGCGTCCATCACCTCGTTGGCTTCGCGGGTCTTGTCCTTGGTGCTCTCCCGGCTGTTCACGCTGGGGATGTGAACGATCGTCTTCTCCGCCGGGTCCAGCACGGCGGCAATTTCGTCGGCGTATCGGCCGCTATAAAAGAAGTACCCGATGTCCAGCCGCTTGAGGTGCTCGTAACCGGCGAGCTGGTCGTAGTAGGTGTAGGTGACCGGCTCGAACCGCCGCTCGTCCTCCGAGGCCAGCACCGCGGCGGCGTCGCCGCGGAAGTAGGAGCCGGTCATCGCCACGATGTGGACGCGGTCCCGCTCAATGAACTGGCGGACGTGCTCGCCGAGCTTGTTGTCCGGGTGGGAGGAGACGTGGTGAAATTCGTCCACGGCGATCAGTCGGTCGTCGAACGCCTCCACTCCGAACCGATCGACCGCGAAGCGGAAGGTGGCGTGAGTGCAGACCAGCGCCGCGTCGTCGGACTCCAGAAACGCTTTCACCGCGTCCACCTTGCCGCCGCCGTCGTCCGTGCCGGGGGCGTCGCACAGGTTCCAGCGGGGTTCGACGTGCCAGTTGGCGAAGAAGCCGTACTGCGACAGCGGTTCGCTCCGAAAACTGGCCCCGATGGCCCGCTCCGGCACGACCACGATCGCCTGCTTCAGACCCTGATGGTGAAGTTTGTCGAGGGCCACGAACATCAACGCCCGGCTCTTGCCGGACGCCGGCGGGCTCTTGATGAGCAGGTACTGTTCGCCCCGCTTCTGGTAAACCTGCTCCTGCATCGGCCGCATGCCGAGTTCGTTCGACTTCGCCGACGCCCCGGTGTGCGGCAGGGCGACGGAGACGGAGGGCACGGCGGTGGTGCGCGTGACGGTCATATTTGGCAATCAGGACTGGCCCGGCTTCTGTTCCAGCTTCTTTTGTAGCCGCTCAAGCTCCGCGAGGTCTTCTGCGTCCGCCGCTTTAGCTTCAGCGGTTCGGCGGTTCTCGTCGAAGCGGTCGTACCGCTCCTCGGCAATTCGTTTCATCTCCGCCCGACTGACGCTACCGGCCCCGTCCAGCACGGGCTGGTCGTTGAACTCCAGCATCCGGTCCACGTTCTTCCGCCAGAAGTCGAGCGTGAGTGTTCCCTTGTTCTTGACCCGCAACTCGGCCAGTTCGAGGAAGATCACGACCAGCCGGTTGAGCGTGTCGATCTCGTCCTGAGTGAGGTAGTTCTTCGCGACGATGACGTCCGCCTTGCGGACCCGCGAGCCCTTCCAGTTCGTCAGGGCCATGTTGGGTTCGGCGGCGTCCGCACGGCCCACGATCAGTTCCGCGGCCGTGTGGCCGGTCGCGGCGAACAGCAGCTTGTTCTGCACCTCCGCAAAGAACAGCCCGGTTTCACGGTCGTCGCCGCGATAGTCGTCGCTGAGTGCGAACAGGTCGCGGACCTTCTGGTAGAACCGCTTCTCCGACGCCCGGATGTCCCGAATGCGTGCCAGCAGTTCGTCGAAGTGGTCCCATCCGCCGGGGTCCTTTAAGCGTTCGTCGTCCATGACGAACCCCTTGACGAGGTACTCCCGCAGGTGCGTCGTCGCCCACTGCCGGAACTGCGTCCCTCGCGGAGACCGCACCCGGTAGCCGATCGCGAGGACCAGATCGAGGTTGTAGAGCTTCGTGCGGTACTGCTTGCCGTCGGCGGCAGTTGTCAAGGAATCCTTGACAACTGAATCGGCGGTCAGCTCCCCCTCTTCCAAGATGTTCTTCGCGTGCAGCGAGACGTTCTGCTTGGTGGTCTGAAACAGTTCGGCGATCTGAAGCTGCGTCGCCCAGACGGCGCCGTCCTCGGCACGCAGCTGTAGTCGCGTTTTACCGTCTTCGGTATCGTAAAGGATGAGGTCGGTCACGCGGCGTCCTTTTCGGCGGTCATCTTGGCGTAGAGGTCGAACAGCGTTTCCAGCCGTTCGGTGTCGTTCTTGAAGCGGCGACCGATGTAGATGCGTTCGAGCGTTTCGTCGTTGCGGTCGTGGGCGGCCCGCAGGTCCTCGGGCATCGCGTCGGGGTCGTAGAGGTCGGCGATCGTCGCCGGCCAGTGGGCCTCCCGGGCCAGCACGATCTCCTCGGCGCAGCGGGTCAAATCGGCCTTGTTCCGCTCGGTCAGCGGCGGGACGGGGAACGTGTTCCAGCCGAGCTTGTTACCGTAGCGGTAGTCGGTCTTGAGTCTGCCACAAACGGTCGCAATCCAGACTAAATGAAGTCGCGAGGCGATCAGGGCCACGTTCCAGAGGGGGGCGTCATAAATGGCGAACGCCAGATTGCTCACGATCGTTTTAGGCGGCAGCAGTCCTACTTGGAGAAAGGCACGACGAGCGGAACTAACACCGGGAACGATGATCGTGGACTTAGCGGCCACACCTTGAATTTGTTTGAAACGGTGCGGGCGATCGGCGTAGGCCCGTGTCGATGCCGCTCTACTGGAAGAGCGCATTTGACGAACCCCCTCCAACCGCTGCTTGATAAGCGGGCTTTCAAGAGCGAGTTCGACCTCGTCGTCCTCGATCCAGAGGCATTTTCTCCGGGTTCCCCTGACGAACTCCTGCGACCCGATGAAATCGTGAAGGAAGTGCGACACGGATGGGTCTGCTCTGACCGCCGCCTCCGCCTCCGCCTCCGACAGGAGAAGATTGCCCCCGTCCTTCGGCATGTTCCCTAGGTCCATGTAGGAACTGCCGGCAACAGACTCCTTCGCTGGCTTCAGATATACGTCTGGCCCCGACACGAGGTAACCGTTGATGTTGTCGACTCGCCTCGCGGGAATTTGGTGTGCCCCGTCGTACTCCATCAGTTGAACCTTGCCCGTGCGTCGGCCCATTCCGACGACCACCACCGTCACGCCAGCGTTGTGGCTTGCAAGGTTCGCCCACTTGAAGGAAGTGTGGGCAAATATGACGCGATAGCCGTCGCCGATAATCAGCGGCCAGAGCGTCGGGACTTGAATGCCCTGACAGATCGAGTTCGTCGCCACGAACGCGGCGGCGGAGTTGGCGTGACGGGCGTATTTCGCCGCCTTGAGGAACCATCCGGTGACGTAATCGAGAGACCGCCAGTTCGTGCTCGCGCCGAAGACGGCTTCAAGATCCGCCTTTTGTTCCGCAGTCTGCGACTTGCTGCCCTTGTAAGGCGGATTTCCGCAGATGTACGTCTCGCCGCCGTCGTTCTCGAATCCGATCTTCGCCTGATCCGGGTCGCCGTCGAATAACCTATCGCCGGCGAGCCGTACCCCGCGGCTGTCTTCATCCATCAACGCGACCCAGTTCAGCCGCAACGCATTGTCGCAGGTGATCCAGTTCTTCGCGTCCAGCGGCAAAAACTCCGCCAGGGCCAGCTTTTCGCCGCGGTGCAGCACGTCGCACTGGTACTCCGCGATCACCAGCGCCAGCCGGGCGATCTCGCAACTAAAATGCCGGAGTTCGATGCCGCGGAAATTCGTCAGGGGGATGATGCTGGTCGAGCCCCGCTCGCCGCGGCGGGCGTTGATCTTCGCCTCGATCGCCCGCATCTGCTTATAGGCGATCACGAGGAAGTTCCCGCTGCCGCAGGCCGGGTCGAACACCCGGATGCGTTTGATACGCTCCCGCAAATTGTAAAGCTTCCGCTTGCTGCCGGCGTCCGACCCGTCGCCGGCCTCATCCAGCTTCGCCCATAGTTCGTCGAGGAACAGCGGGTCGAGGACTTTGCGGATGTTCGGCACACTGGTGTAGTGCATGCCGAGAGCCCCACGCTCCTCGTCGTCAGCGACCGCCTGAATCATCGACCCGAAGATGTCCGGGTTGATCTTCGTCCAGTTCAGCCGGCCGACGTGGATCAGGTAGCTGCGGGCCACCTTGCTGAACCGCGGGGCCGCGGGGTCGCCGGAGAACAGGCCGCCGTTGACGTAGGGGAAGGACTGGGCCCAGCTCTTCACGCCCGCCGCCTCGCGGTCCTTCGGCTTGACGTTCATCGCCCGGAACAGCTCGGCGAGCACCGCGTGCGTGTCCGACCCGTCGTAGGCCGTCATCTGCGTGACGGTGGCGGTGAACAGGTCGTCGCCGAGGAAGATGCCGGTGTCCTCCGCGAACAGGCAGAAGATCAGCCGGGCCATGAAGTGGTTCAGTTCTTCCCGGCGGTCGGCGGCGTCCCAGTCTGGGTTCTCTCGCAGCAGTTCCACGTACAGCTTGTTGAGCTGCACGGTCGCCTTGACGTCGACCTCGCTCTCGGGGATCTGCTGGACGGTCGTGATGCCGGCCAGCGGCAGGAAGAACGTGAACTCGTGGTGCAGCGTGTCGTAGTCGCAGGCCAGCACGGCGCCGCCGCCGAGCCGCTGGGCCTCGACGGTGACGCCGTCGGTGGCGAGGGCGTACTTCGCCTTCTGCTTCTTCGCCGCGGGGCTGGCGGCGAGGGCGGCGAGCGTCTCCGTCGCCTCCCCTTCGGCGCAGGTCTTCAGGTGGACGTTGTTGCGGTACAGGACGGCGCCGTCCACGTCCGTCTTGTTGCTGGTCCCCTTCCGCAGCCGCTTGATCGCGGTCTTCTTGTTCCCGAACGCGGCGAGGAAGTCGTAGGGGAACTCCTCCGGCTCGAACGGCTCCGCGACCAACGCCGCGACGGCCTCCTCGATTTCAACGGCGTTCATTCGAGGTGTCCTACGGGAACGGCTGCGTCGGATTGCGGACGGGACGTGGGGCACCGTCGGGGGTCCCGCAGAGATCGATCGTCAGTCGCAGACGAGCAAGCGGGGCGGAAGCCTAAACGCGAACCGGATCTGCCGCACTGTCAGGTGAGCCACCGGCAATCGCCGCCGGCATTCCTTCCCTCAGTCGGAGGCCCCGATGCCCGACCCGCCGCACCCAGCGGCCCTGCTCGCTTTCGCCGAGCCCGCTCAGCCGGTCTCCGGCCCGTGGGCGAACGACCTGTTCCCCGCCGTCCTGCTGCTGGCCCTCGGGGCGGCGTTGGTCGCCTTGGGGGCTTGGATCGTCCAACCCCCACCGCCCCGGCACAACGAGCGTCGCCCCCGCGGCGACCGTAAACGGAACCGCGGTCCCCGCCGCGACAGTCGTGGCCGGTTTCGCGGTTCCCCGCCGAGCAGCCCGGCAACGCGAACCAGCCCCCCTCCCGACCCGATCCGCCGCCCGCTGCGGCTGCCGTAGCGAGTTCGGCAGGCGTTCTTTCTCACCCCACTACCCACACCCCGAAAGGAGGTGGCGATGTCGCACGTCGTCGCGATCGAGACGAAGCTGAAAGACCCCGCGGCCCTGTCCGCCGCCTGCACCAGACTCAAGCTCCCCGAGCCGAAGCGGGAGACCGTCAAGTTCTTCGACCGGTCCGAACATGCCGGGCTGGCCGTGAGGCCGCCGGGGTTCGTCTACCCCGTCGTCGTCCAGCCCGACGGCGCCACGCTGAGCGACACCTACAACGGCCGCTGGGGCGACGACGCCTTCCTCGGCCGGCTGAAGCAGGCCTACGCCGTCGAGGCCGCCAAGCTGCAAGCCAAGCAGCGAGGACATCGCATCACCGAGGCCCCGCTGCCGGACGGCGGCGTGAAGCTGACCGTCACCGCCGGGGCCGCCGGCTTCGGCACCGGCAACAGCTACGGGGGACTCGCCTGATGAACCCCCGCATCGAGATCACCGTCACGCCCGAGGGCGAGACGAGCGTCGAGACCCGCGGCTTCGCCGGCCCCGCCTGCAAGGCGGCGTCGAAGCCGTACGAGGTCGCCCTCGGCGCCAAGTCCACCGAGCGACTGACGCCGGAGTACCACGCGAACGCCACGGTCGCCCAGCCCGCTGAACAGCGGGCCTGACGCCGAGCGTTCGGCGTTCGTTCTTTCTCATCCCCACCCACAACGAAGGAGGTGCGGATGCCGCACTCCCATGCCCCCGCGGGCGACCGCGGCGGGCGTCGCAGCGACGCAGGCGACGCAATGATCGGCCGAACTTTGGCCCCCGCCGTTCGTCCCGCAAATCGGGAACCACGTCCGGTCGCGGTCGTTCCCGCTCCCGTTCCCGAGAAAGCCCCGGCGAGTGCGTCGCCCGCGTCGATGCGTCGCCCACGGACCGGCCCGACACACCCCACGGCCTCACCGACAGACTGACTGAGCTGATCGCCGCCGCCTTCCCCGGCGTGCTCGTGACCTCTGACGAACCCGAGGAAGTCCTCCGCGATCTCGCCCGGCTGTGCGGCGAGCGGAACTGGAACCTCGCGACCTGGACCGCCGACGGCGGCGAGGACGGCCCCGCCGACCCGCTCGCGGCGGTGAAGGCGTTGCCCGCCGAGCGGCGACGGCGAGACGCCGAGCGTGCTGGCGATGGTCCACGCTCACCGGTTCTTCCAGTCCGCCGAACTGCTGGCGGCGATCAGGACCACGCTGGCCGCCGGCAAGACCCGCCGGACGCACCTCGTGCTGATCCAGCCGACCGGCGAGTTGCCCACCGAACTGCGGCGGGACTTCGTGACGGTCACGCACCCGCTGCCGTCGCGAGCGGAACTGGAGGCGGTGGCGAAGGGCGTCGCCACCGAAAACGGCGAACTGCCCGATCCGCTGACGCCGGTGCTAGATGCCGCCGCGGGGCTGACCCGCTCCGAGGCGGAGAACGCCTTCGCCCTGTCGCTGGTCCGGCACGGCCGGCTGGACCCCGGGCCGCTGTGGGAGATGAAGGCGAAGCAACTCGCCGCCGGCGGCCCGCTGGCGCTGCACCGCGGCGGACCCGGGTTCGACGCCCTCGGCGGCATGGCCGCCCTGAAGACCTTCTGCCGCACCGCCCTGACGAACGGCACTCCCGCCGCGGAGGCGAAGGGCGTGCTTTACTTCTAGGACCGGGCGGCGTGGGAAAATCGAGCTTCGCCCGTGCCCTCGGGGCCGAGGTCGGCCGCCCGACCCTCACCCTCGACGTGGGGGCACTGATGGGTGGGCTGGTCGGCGCCACCGAGGAGAACACCCGCAGGGCGTTGGCCACCGTCGAGGCGATGACGCCCTGCGTGCTGTTCGTGGACGAGGTCGAGCGGGCGTTGGCCGGCACGTCCGGTGCCGCTCAGGACTCCGGCGTCTCCGCCCGGCTGCTGGGCACGCTGCTGACCTGGCTGGCGGACCGGCCGGCGGGCGTGTTCGTCGTCTGCACCGCCAACGACGCTTCCAAGCTCCCCCCGGAGCTGACCCGCAGCGGGCGGTTCGACGCGACGTTCTTCCTCGACCTGCCCGGCTCGGAACAGCGGGCGGGCATCTGGGGGACGTACCGCGACCGGTACGGCGTCGACCGCGACGACCTCCCCGCCGCCGACGACGGCTGGACGGGGGCGGAGATCGAAAGCTGCTGCCGGCTGTCGGCCCTGCTGGGCGTCCCGCTGTCCGAAGCCGCGACGTACGTCGTCCCGGTGTCGGAGTCCGGCAGGGAATCGCTGTCGCGGCTCCGCCGCTGGGCGTCCGGCCGCTGCCTCGACGCCGAGACCGGCGGCGTCTACCGCCCCCGCGACCGACAGCACGGCGACGGCGGCGACCGACCCCGCCGCAGGACGCAGCGGACCCGCCCGGCCGGCGGGAACTTCTCGCTGAACTGAGGCGGGTCCGCCCGCCCACTTCCTTCCACACGCCCCGGCACTTCGCCGGGGCGTTTCTCATTCCCACCCCACCTCCTGAACAGGAGCCGCCATGACGCTGCTGATCGGCCCGCCGCGACGCGGGCGAACGGACCACGAAGAAGATGACCTGCCCGACGCGGACACCGACTTCGGGGCCGCGGAAATCACGTTGATCGAGGAAGAGCAGCGGGACCGCGAGGACCCCGCCGTGAGGCTCCGGCAGGACGCCGCCGCCGTGCGACTGCACGTCTCGTGGCCCGGTCTGCGGCGGACGCTGTCCGCCGAACAGAAAGAGGACGCCGCATCCCCCTTCGATGCGGAGAGCGGGTCGCTGTCCGCCAGCAAGAAGCTACTCGACACCAAGCATCCCGCCCTGCGAACGGCCTCGAAGGTCCGGCACGCCGCGGTGTCGCATTGGAAGTCGGCGTCGCTGCCCTACCCGGAGAACGGCGTCCGTCTGCTGCCCCGCACCGATCTGCCGGCCTTCGAGCGGCGGATGGCGGAGTTGCAGACCGAACTGTCGGATGCCGCCGCGGACGTGGACCGGCACCGGGACGAACTGGTGTCCCGCGCCCGCCGCCGGTTGGGCGACCTGTTCGACCCGGCGGACTACCCGCCGAGTCTGGCCCCGCTGTTCGGCCTGTCGTGGGATCTGCCCGCCGTCGAGCCGCCGGATTACCTGCGGCGGCTCAGCCCTCGGCTGTACCAGCAGGAGTGCGATCGGGTGCGGCAGCGGTTCGAGCGGGCCGTCGAACTGGCCGAACAGGCGTTCGCCGCGGAGCTGGCCCAGTTGGTCGAGCACCTCCGCGAACGCCTCACCGGCGGCGAGAACGGCGGCCCCAGAGTGTTTCGGGATTCCGCCATCGAGAACCTCACCGAGTTCTTCACCCGCTTTCGCCGGCTGTCGGTCGGCGGCAACGCGGAGCTGTCCGCCGTCGTCGCCGAGGCGGAGGGGCTGATGCGGGGCGTCGAACCCGCGGACCTGCGGGCCAACACCGGCGTCGGCTGGTTGCAGGACCGCGTGCGGGAGGGTCTGTCAGGGGTGTCAGGGGCACTTGACGAGTTACTGACCGATGCGCCCCGCCGCCGCGTGCTGCGGAACCCGCGATGAGCGGGATCACTCAGGAGTTGTTCGTCGGCCCGGACGGAACCGTCCGCGGGCTGTACGGCGAACTGATCGACGCTGCGGCGATCGGCGCCGCGTCCGTCGCTCGGGCGTCGCACGTCGAACCTCACCGGGACGGCGGGTGGACCGCGGACCTGTCGCCGAGCGGCGGGCCTGTCCTCGGACCGTTCCCGCTCCGCAGCACCGCATTGGCCGCGGAGGCCGACTGGCTCACCCGCCACCGGCTGAACCCGCCGGACTGACCGCCCGGCGTCACTTTCACCTTCACCCCCCGAGCGGCGGGTCGGCCTCAGCGCCGGCCCGCCGTTCTTCCTTTCCCCACTTCAACACTTCACGAACAGGAGCTTCCCATGCCCCAGCACGAACTGAACCGCCGGATCGCGGCCGTCACTGGCGAGAGCGTCTCCGACATCGCCCGCATGGGCTTCCAGATCGACGGCCCGCCGTCGTTTACCCATCTCGACGACGACCTCGGCCCCATCGACTGGGACGAACGGCAGGCGTTGACGCGGGTGAACCCGCACCGCTGCGGCAAGGGCCGCGTCGCCTTCCACTGAATCACGACCGGCACTTTCTCGACCGGCGGCGGGAGCGATCCCGTCGCCGGCCTTCGTTCTCACATCCCGTATTTCCCACTGGAGCATCGACCCGATGCCGCCCCCGATCATCCTGCCCCGGCGGACGCTGCACAGCTTCCGCACCGTGCTGAAGAAACACTTCGGACTGAAAGCCCGCGACGACGGCCCCAGCGTCCGCATCGACGCCGGAGCCGAAGGTGGAACTCGGCTCACCGCCGTCGGCTCCGACAGCCATGGCGTCAGCCTGCATATCGCCGGCGATCGTGCCGCCCGCCGGGTTGGTCGTGCCCAATCGGCTGCTGAACGAAGCCGGAGCCGCCAAGAGCGGCGACGTACGACTCTCCGAAGCGGACGGCGGCTTGGCCGTCGTCGCCAACTGGGACGAACAGGGCGTGCCCCGCAGCGCAGGCGTCTCTCTGGAGAAGAGGGACCGGGACCGGGCCGCGAATTTCGAGCCGCCGGCGGTTCCCGAGTGGCACGACCCCGGCGAAGGCTTCGGCGACGCGTTGAGAGCCGCCTGCGAGGTCGCCGACGCCGACAGCAGTCGGTACGCCTTCGGTTGCGTGCGGCTGGATCCACACGGGGGCCGAGTCGAAGCCACGGACTCGCATCACCTGCTGATCGCCCGCGGGCTCAGGTTCGGCTTCGAGAAGCCCGTGCTGCTGCCGGCCCCGCACGCGCTCTCCGCCGCCCCGCCGCGGAACGAGGACGTGCGGGTCGGCTTCCTCCCCGGCGGCAAATCGCCCGGCCTCATCGTGCTGTCGTGCGGGAACTGGACGGTCTGGGCGCCGGAGGTCCGCGGCGCCCGGTTCCCGGACCTCGACCGGGTGACCCCGGGCGGGGCCGGCTCGGCGTCCGCGACGCTGTCCGAGACTGACGCCGCGTTCCTCGCCGACCGTCTCACAAGTCTGCCCGGTACCAGCGACGAACGCAGACCCGTCACGTTGGAGGCGAAGGACGGCTCGTTTCTGATCCGGGCCGCGGACGAGGGCGGCACGCCGGTGGAGTTGGCGACGAGCGACTCACACGTTCGCGGCGAAGCCGTCTGTGTCGCCGACCGCCGGTTCGTAGCACGAGCCCTCGCGTGCGGCTGCACCGACATCGCGCTGAACGGCCCCGAGGAACCGGTCCGCTGCCGGACCCCGGCGGGCGAACTCGGCCCGTCGCCGAATGTGACAACGCTGGTGTTCGCCACGTTGGCGGGCGATCCGGTCCCTGCGAAAGACGCGGTGCGGCTGACGCGCAGTCGGTCAAACCGCAGTGAGGAACCGGCGAACTGCCCCTGACACCCCTGACACTTCCCCCGCGGCCCGCGAGGACCGCACTTCCCATTCCGCATCCCCAACGAGGACCACCCCCACGATGCCCCGCAACCGCATCACAGAACCCGCCAACGGCTACCGCACGAACGGCGACGCCAACGGCCACGCCGTTCGCGGCGACGACGAGCCGAATGCAGCTCCGGACCACGATGAACTGCTGGAACGGGTGTCCGCCCTCGGCAGCACGCTGTCGGAGGCCGCCGGCGAAGCCCGCAGCCTCGCCACGGACATCCGGAAACTCAAGAAGCGGAACAGGGCCGTCACCGGCGCGCTCGCCGGGCTGAAACGGCTCGGCTCGCTCGTCGCCTGATCCTTTGTTTTACGAAACAGAACGGAGCCGCAGATGCTGAAACTGAACGCGGGCCTGTCCCGCAAGATCGGCCTGCCGAACTACGGCAGCCGCGGAGCGATGGTGAACGTGGAGATTGAGCTGCCCGCCGACGTGCTCCGCGACCCCGAGAAGCTGAAGCGACAGGTCCGCGGCTGCTTCGAGACGCTGCGGGCCGCCGTCGACGAAGAGTTGGGCGTGACGCCCGGCACGAACGGCGGCGACCCGCAGGAGGAACGCTGGCGGCCGATCGAGAACGTGCGGCGAAACGGCGGTGGCAACGGCCACGTCTCCAACGGCGCCGGCGGCTACGCCGCGAACGGCCGCGGTGGGCCGCCTGCGACGGAGAAGCAGGTCCGGGCGTTGCACGCGTTCGCCCGCCGGGCGGGCGTGGGACTCGCCGACGAACTGCGGGAACGGTTCGGCGTCGTGACCGCCGACGTCCTCACCAAGCGGCAGGCGAGCGAGGCGATCGACCGGCTCAAGAGCCGGGTTGGAGACTGATCTGACCTGTCGGAGAAGACCCGCCCCGCCCGGGGGATCGGGCGGGACGGGTGCTTTTGTTTTTAGCCGGCAGCGGTCGCGGCATGTGGAACCCGGGGATCGGGCGGGGGCGCCCGCCGTACCAGAAGAGAGACCCGACGTCCGCCGAGTTCCCACGGCGGGCGGCGGGCGGTTTCACAGCTTCACGGTCACACGAGCACAAGAGAGAACCCATCTCTTACTCTTCTTCAAATCAGAAATGGTGTGAAAGTGTGAAGAACACGACTTCTGCCTATCCGGCTTGGAGGAACCGCTTCACACCTGTCTCACGTGGGCGGGGCCGCGGCGTGAAAGCGTGAAGAACGACCCGCCGCGACAGGCGGGTCGTGCCGGGGTCCGTGTGATAGTCAGGCCAGCCGCGGGCGACGGCGGCAATTCACCGGACGTCGAAGGTGAGATCGCCGCGAGGGTTCGGCTTGAAATGGGCGATTGACGGCGACCCAGCCCTGGCGACGCGGAAGGAAAGGCATAGCAGGCCGCCGCGGCGTTCAACTCGACAGACCAGGCATCCCCGTGTGGTTCCACAAGTAGCGGACCTGCGGAGCCTCCTGCCACGACCGGCCGGCCGGAACGAAAGAGGCACCAGGCGGTCTTCTAAACCGCTCGAGGAGGCCCCAGATCGGTGGCTCCCCAAGCACGTCTGCGCCGTCCGCCGCTGCCCCAGAGGAAGGGCAGCGGACCTTTCCCATCGCCTCGATAGCCCGTTTGCGACTTGCCGGAGCTGCTCCGCCCTCGAACTGCACGTCGCCGAGGGTGAACGTGACGCTTGGCTCCAGACTGGTCTCATCGGTCGACCCGGCGGACGTGTGAAGGGTCGTACCGCGGGTACAGCAGACCAAGGCGAGACTCGCGTCGCGTTCCTCAAGCCGGGCGTGGGTACGGGCGACCGCGTCGCCGGGACCGATCACGTTGCACCCGTCGCAACGAGCGGCTAGAGCGAACCAGCGTATGGCGTAGCGGGTTCGGCTGCGGCAGAATGCGCAGATTCATCCCGCTCACGGAGGCGAAGTGGTGCGTGCCTATTCGAAGGATCTGAGGGAACGCGTGCTGGCCGCCCGCGACGCCGGCGAGCCGACGAAGGTCGTCGCCGACCGCTTCGCCGTCAGCCCCGCGTGGGTGCGGCGGCTGGTCCAGCGTCGACGAGAAAGCGGCACGAGCGACGTGCCCGCCGCCCGAACGGCCCCGGGCCGGACGCGCGTTCTGGCCGGTCGGGAAGCGGAGATCGTCGCGGCGGCGACGGCCGCGCCCGACCGCACCGTTCGTCAGCGGAAGGCCGATCTGGGCTTGGCCTGCTCGGAGGAGGCGTTGCGGCGGGAACTGCACCGGCTGGGCTTCCGCCCCAAAAAAAGACGCTGATCGCCTGCGAGCAGTCCCGGCCCGACGTCGCCGCCGCCCGCCGGAGTTGGAAGCACGCCCGCGGCGCCGCGTTCCCCGACGAAGCCGCGGGCCGGGCGGTTGGTGTTTCTGGACGAGACCTGGGCGAAGACGAACATGACGCCGACCCGCGGCTGGGCGTTGCGGGGCCGGCGACTGTTGGCGTCCGTGCCGCACGGCCACTGGCACACCACGACGTTTTTGTGCGGGCTGCGGGCCGACGGCCCGATCGCCCCGCTGGTGGTGAGCGGGGCGATCAACGGCCGCATCTTTCTGGCGTGGGTCCGGCAACACCTCTGTCCGGTCCTGCGGCCCGACGACGTGGTCGTGATGGACAACCTGTCCGCCCACAAGGTAGCCGGCGTACGGGAAGCGATCCGGGCGGCGGGGGCGAAGGTCCGCTACCTGCCGCCGCATGCGCCCGGACCTGAACCCGATCGAGATGTTCTTCAGCAAGCTCAAACACCTGATCCGGCAGGCCGGGGAGCGGACGGTCGAAGCGTTGTGGCGCCGGATCGGCGAACTGCTGGACCGCTTCCCGCCCGAGCAGTGCCGGAATTATCTCCGCCACTGCGGCTATACACGCTACAGATGACCACGGTTCGCTCTAGGCATCGCAGCAACGTCGAAATCTTAAGACCGTCTCTTCCTTCATCCGGAGTGCGAGTGCGTTTTCTCCATTCGAGGGAGTCGGCAAATAACGGTGGCGAACCGGCAATGTTCGAATACGCTTCGAGGTCAGCTTCAGTTCAGCGACCGCTCCGAGTCGCTCCATCAGCCTTGCGTTGTTAACTTTTACTCCGCTAATCTGCGAGGACGCTACTACGAAGCAGGCCCTCCCACCCGGCCGGAGCACTCGGCGAACCTCCGACAAGACTTCAAACAGGTCTCCTGCGAACCTCCTCACCATGTGTCGCTTTCGAGGCGGTAAATGCCGCATACCCCGTGCCCGATGAAACGTTGCCCGCTCGACCGCCTCCGGTAGCTCCTCACGCAGGCCTCGTTCCGTGCCGACACTAGTCCCCCGGATGCTACGAAGGTCGACCAAACGATGTCCGAGCCAGATTAGTGCCATACGGTGACCTCGTAGGTAGTCAATTGCATTCAGATACGGCGGAGATGTCAGGACCAGATCAACCGACGCGTCCGGCAGGTCTAGACACCGAGAATCGCCTATCTCGATCGAGGCTTCCGTGCCTTTGGGCAGCGGTCTGATCCGCCGAAGGATCGTACGAATAGCTTGGAGAAAACCCCGCTGAACGTTGTACTTGTTAGATGTCGCTACGCGGTGCGGTCGACTGTGCGACACGTCTCTCGCCAGCGACGCACCCGCGTCCTTTGTTATGATCGTACGGCTGATAGCTAAGCGGAGCACATCGAGGGTCGATGCGGAATACACGTCGGTTTGCGAGAGGTGCTGCAAGGCAGCAGCCAGTCGACGCAATGTTTTCCGCTGCGGGCTTGCAAACCAGAACCGTGTGAACTCCAGCATCTCATCGTCATCGTCCATCCAAGGGAGTACCACTCGATCACTGAACTTCGAAGCGATGTCGATTAACGACGCTGCGGCCGAAGAAACTTCCGCCGGGTCGACTGGCGAGGTCGAAACGCGCGTCATCAACACCGCCAGCGGATCAACGTCCCGCCCAATCGTGCGGTGCCCCGCCGCAGCCGCGTGACGAAGCACAGTTCCTGAGCCCGCCATTGGGTCCAACACGGTGCCTGGGCCACGCAGACGACGGAGTTCAGCAATCGCCAAATCCGGGCCCATTCGAGCCGGGAACGGGTGGATGGGACGGTCGGTCATTTATGGCTGCCGAATTCCAGCGACGTCCGCAGCTTCTCGAGTTGCGTTTGAACCGCTTCCGCGATCTGTGCCGCCTGCGCAAATACAACAATCTGATCTCCGTCAAGCCCGATCAGGTCGGGGACGGTAATTTCTAACCCCTTAACAAAGTTCGAAACGTCCGCCTTGACTACATTACGTACGTTCAAGCTTGTTCGACAGATGTGAACGATTGTGCCAACGTCAACGGCGTCCGGCGTAGTCGTTCTCACAATGTCTAACGCTCGTAGAAGCGTGGAGAGGTTTAATGGACGCTTCTCGACAATCCACTCATCAAGCTTATCGACCCACTCGCCCACCTGGGCGGGACTGTTAAAGTCGAAGAGCTCCCTGAGTTTGTTAAGGGGAATGGCACCATGTTCCGCCGATATTTCTAGCAGTCTACTCAAGTCGGCGGCGACCATGGGCGTTATCCCGTGCTCCTCGCATTCCTTTTCCAAGGCGCCGGATTGAAATTGCGGAGCGACTACCAGCGTGTAGTCTGCACGATTGTCTTTGCGGTGGCGAACCAGTGCCGAGGCCCCAACCTTATCAGCTGGAACGCCTCCCGATCCGGTCGTCTTCGCTTCGTAGGTGAAGCTGTAAATTGCGCCATCTGGGGCAGCGTCGCCGGGCTGCAAAGCGATCGAATGGATGGCCCTAGCCACCCCCTCGGGCTGCCCCGTCTTTGCCATGGGTTCAACATCAAACCCCAGATAACCTAGGGCCTGCCCTACGAGGACTTCAAGCCGCTTTGGGGAATCGCTCCGCCGCTCCGCCGATCGAAGCAGTTGTGCGAGGAGCGGTCCAGAGGTCCTTCTTTTTAGTGCTTGAAACTTCATGACACGGTCGCGGTAGGAGCGGATCCCCTCCAGCATCTCGAGGGGAACTCCGGAGTCATAAGCGTACATGTCCGAGAGTAGTGTCACGAGGCCGAACTGCTGAAGCAGTCGCTTCTCTGCTCTTGAACGGGAGTGCTCAGCGACGAACGGATGCTCTTTGTTTATTACTACCGAGTTGTCGGCCAGCCGGTATACCACGAAGTCATGTTGCCGGTCGACGGGCTTCCCGATCCGTACCTCGTTGAGGGTGTTTCCGATGTTCTCGCTGGCCGCCCGCTCCCATTCTGCTAAGCGGTGGCTCTGATCGTCGACGCCGTCGAAGTCGAACATGCCAGGAAGCATCTTATGGCCGGACAGCGCTTCAGTGACTAGCGAGCGGAGAGGGCGGAGCGAAACCACACCCACAGATTTGACGAGTTCATCACCGCCGTCCGGCATACCGGTCTCCTCCGCGTCGAAAGACTTCCTCGACAAGTTAAACGCCTTTCGCAGGAAAGCCCTAAAGACCCGCAGCTCGAATCGCTCTCGGAACTTCTCACGATGCACTGTAAGTAACTTATTCAATCCGTCTGCCCGCACAGTCATTCGGAAAGAGGCCCAGGCAGCGTGACTCAGGTTCTCCTCCTGAAACGTATTGTCAGCCAGGTTGACCACCCGCCCCTTCACGTTGACAAAAAAACCGTTTGAAGCGCCTCGCTCTTCCGCTTTGCCGCCGCTGATCTTCTTTTCGTAGAGCTTAAATTCGCCGGTTACCGGCCCAATGTCTGGCAGAATTACTGCAGGGTACGGCATCGCTTGCTTATGAAGAGTGATTGTTTGCTTGCCGCTTCCGTCGGGCTCTTCCACTTCGAATTCGTTAAAGCCAACCTCGGGCCCAATGATCCACCGCCGCTCAACAGGAGTATTGATCTTCGACGACCGCAATGCGGTGCCGTTTAGGTCGATTCTCATCTCGGTCGTGATCGGCAGTGCAGCCGCCAGCATTCTGCGGAGATGGCCGATCTGAAGCGCTCGGCCCGTCGGTTTGAGCTCCGAAAGGACCGCGAGAGTCCATGTATTGGATTCAGCCTTTTGCCGTTTAGCAGGCGGCCCGCCGAATTCCCGGTCCTCTTTCTCCATTTCCGCCTCAGTTTGAGACGGAATGGCCACGGCTCCGCCAGCTAGGATGGACGACAGTCGTTCACCGCCCGAGTATTTCTTGATTTCACCAAGGACCGTCGCCTCCTCGACCTGAAAGATATCGAGCGTGACTTCTGTCAGAAGCTTGTCCTTTTCCTCGTCAATGCTCTGATAGTTCATTGTGACCCTGCGAATCACGCCGTCCGACGCTTTGCAGTAGTACGTAAGTCTGTTCCCGAGCACATACGTCGCGAGTTTCCCGATTCCAAACTTTCCGATTACCGGGCGGCCGCCGATTTCCTCTTTCCCTTTCTTTGGCGACCAAGCGATTTTCCACAGCTGTTGCAGTCCCTTCGCGTTCATCGAGGTACCATTGTCGAGTACGGACAATGTCGCGTCTTTGGCGAGCAGATCCTCCGCGACTTCGACGTCCACAAATGTTGCTCCGGCGTCCCACCCGTTCGAGATCAGCTCCTCGAAGGCCTTCTGCGGTGAGGAGTAAAGTTGCTCGCTGAACAGCTCCAGGAACCGGGTGCTCAGCTCAATATTGATCTTCCCCGATTTCGAAGTGCCGGGTGAAGCTTCATCCTTCGCTGGGATCTTCTGCGTTGCAGTCATTGCCGGCTTACTGGATTGGGACAAGCTCATTCTACCTGTCTTCTTCACTTTGCATCGCGATCAGCGAAGGTTCCCGCCACTTCTGTTGCTCGGCACAGTCGATGGTGCCGGACGTAGGGGCAGCGGTGCGGGAGTCATCCCGCCAATCAGCAGGCGACAGGCCTGGACTGGGACATTCCTAAGGCAGCCGACGGTACAGAGAAACGAGGGGGACGTCTCCGTTCACAAACCGCCGCAGGTTTCACGACCTGATCGGCACGCGAGTTGGATGCTTTGGGACGTCACGCGACATATCCACCCTGTGGAACCGAAGGGCGGCGACGGCTCCGAGCTTGTTCCCTTGCTACAGTTCGAGCAGGTCCTCGGAAGCACTGATTTTTCAGGGCGGCATCGCTTCCACCGGCACCCACAGCAGCCCGCCGCAGACGACCACGGCAGGGCGAGGACGCCGATCAGCCGCCGTGTCCGGCGGCCGGTGGTCATCGGCTCGCTCGCCCGGTCGCTCATGGCGTCAGCGTAGCGGCGACCGGGGTAGTGATCGCTGCCGAACGTGTCGCGGCCCTGGCTCGCCTCCCCGAACCGCTCGGCACCTAGTCCGCCGACGTACAGCAAGTCGATGCCCCCCCACGCCCGGGTACGGGAACACGCCGTCACTGGGGGTGTCGTCGAAGGTGTTGCCCATCACCCGGGTGAGGCTCCGCAGCCGCAGGCCGTCCACTAGCCCGAGCGTCATCAGGGCGTGCGTGTCGTCGTAGCCGTCGGCAAGGTCGTCGGTCGGGTTGGTCCCGCCCTTCGTGCCGTCCGTCTCCCCGACGTTGAAGTCTCCGCCGACCACGGCCGTCAGATTCGGATCGGCACTCAGCCGCTCGGCGACGTGCCGGGTGCCATCGCGGCGGCGACGATCTCCCGCTTGCGGGCGTTGTCGCGGTCCCTATGGCCCTCGGCCCCACCGGACGACTTCAGGTGCGTGACGGCGACCACGAGGCCCAAGGCGGGCACGTCCGTAGTAAGGAAGCCGCGGCCCCCCCGACGTCCGCCATGCCATCCAGGTCGCCGCGTTCGCCAGCGGGTAAGCGGTAGACGATCGTCCCCTCGAGGCCGCTGAACTGAGTGCCCTCGTTCGGGTTGAAGTTGCTGGCGGCACTGACGACGACGTGTTCGGCGCCGGTCGGCAGGCTCATCCACCTCGGCCGCAACGGCTTCGGTCGCGACGGTCGAGGTGAGCATCACGAAGGTGATCTCGTCCAGCATCAGCACGCTGGGCGGCAAGGGGAGCAATGTGAGCACGAAGTACATCTCGACAGCTGACTCCCCCCCCGGAGATTCCGGCAAGTGCGTCGCGTGCGTCGCCGCGTCGTCGTCGCGGGTCACACCAGCCCCATCGCCGTCAGCCCCCGCCGCAGGTATTCCGACAACGGGACTTTGCCGACGAGGTAGTCCACCTCGGCGCACCCCGACCTCCCGTCGCGAAACGCCCGCACCGTCGCGGCCATGGTCTCGGTCGAGCCGCCCAGCATCCCGTTCGCCATCACCGCAGACAGCTCCTGGCGTTTGGGGCGGCCCATGCCCTTGAGCAGCGTGATCAAGGCGTCGAGCCGGGCGCCCTCCGACGGGGCATGCACGGCGGGGTCGGGGACCAAAACGAAGTGGTCCAGCTTACCGATCGGCGGCGGGTTCCAACCGTCGTCCAGGTGGGCGTGCGTGTCGGGGTCGGCCGCGTCCGCGACCGCGGCGATCTCGGCGGGGGTGATGTGGTTGAGCGTTGTGGGGGCGATCATCGTGATCTGGTTCAAGCAGGGAGCGGTGACGGCAACCGTCGTGGTCGCCTTGGCGAGAGTAGTCGGGTTGGCGGCACGCGAATCTGGCACCGCGGCAACCGAACTTCCGGTCGCGGTCGGCCAGCGTCGTTCTCAGAACTTGAGCCGGAAAACGCGTCGCCCGCGTCGCCGCGTCGCCTAGCGGCGCACCCAAAAAATGCTGTTACCGTTTGGCGCCAGGGGTCGGGGCGGATGCCGGAATGAATCGGAGGCGCCGCACCGACGCGGGCGCCGCGTCCGCCGGGAACGTTTCGCGGAGAAACCGCCGGAGGAAGAGCGTGGAGTTCTTCACGAGAGGAGACGTACCCGCCGCGGCACCGCCACATCACCGGCCTGCCGTCGCCGTTCGGTCTGCATGAAAACGCCCCCGAAACCGTCGCCGGTCGCGGGGGCGTTTCCTGGGCAGTGTGCCGGCCGCTATTCATCCACAGGGGGGACCGCCGGGTCGGCGATCTCCCGCAGTTCGATCCAGCGGGCCTTCCCCTTCGAGATCTCGACCTCGACGCCCCGCCGCCGCAGCGTCTGGGCGGCGCGGGTCAACTGCATCGACAGCACCTGGCCGTTCTTCGGCAAGGCCGAATGCGGGAACCCCACGTTGGCGAGTTTGACGGCGGCCAACCATTCGCTCGCCTTCATTCGTACGGCGGCACGGTCGGCTACGACGTGGGGGTCGAGGCGGTCCGGACGATGGGGGTTCTGCCGCGCGTTCTTGAGCCGTTTGCGGAACTGCTCCACGCAGGCCTGCACCGCCGGCAGCGCCTCCAGTGCCGCCCCCTCGGCCTCGTCGACCGCACCTGCGAGCCGGCCGAGGATTGTCCCCGGAGAAAAGCCGAGGGCCGGCTCGGCGGCGGCCACGCGGGCGGCCCAGTCCGCCATGCGCGGCAGCCGTTCCACCGGCTTCACGCCCTCGGCCTCGGCCTTGAGGGCCGCCGCCATGCCGTCGAACAGCCGGGAGAGGGCGGGCGGCCACGCATCGACGAACGCCGCCTCGATCTCCCCCTCGGTCCGCCGCTGGTCTTCCGGGATCGGATCCCCGGCAATGGGAAGCGACCGGTCCAGCAGGTCCGGGGCGTCCACGAAGTCCCCGATGCCGTTCAGGAACACCGGGTTGCAGAAGTCGAAGAGCACCTCGTCGGCGTCGGTGTAGTTCTTCCGCTTGCTGAACCCCGCCCCCGTCGCCAGCCGGCAGAGCAGGTCGCTCAGCCACGGCGGCAGCTTGCGGAGGTTGTCCAGCGCGATCACCCGGGCGTTGCGGGCCGCGGTGACGAGGTCGTCCGAGTTCCGCGGCGGCTGCCGGACGCTGACCTTCTGGGGGTCGACCAAGCGGCACAACAGTTTGGTGGACATCGATTTCGCCGTGCCCTGCTCTCCGCGGTTGAACACGCACGGGTAAGGGCCGACCGGGAACATGGCCCCGAAGACACCGCCGACGGCGAGCGGCCAGTCTTCGTCACGAACGTTCAGAAGGTCGCGGAGGGGGATCAGGTCACCCGTCCCGGGTGGCGCCGGCAGCGGCATGGGCAACTGCCCCTGCGGATTGCGGAACGCCGCCGGCGACTTCGTCCGGATCTCCCACCAGCCGGGGCCGACGACGACGACTTCGCCAGTACCGCGGGCGAGGTCGTAGACGATCAGCCCCTCGCCGTCCTCCTCGTGGACCATCACGCGGACGCCGACCGGCCTGCTATCACCGGCGAAGACCGCCCGCGCCGCACAGGTCTCGGCGGCTTCCTCAAGGGCCTCCCGGGGTACACCGCGGCCGGTGCGGGCGAACGCTAATGCGCGGAGGAACATCTTGAACTCCCCGCCGCGGACCGGCAGGAACTTGGTTACCGTTTCGCCGTCGCCCAGCCAGTCGTTGTTGACGGGGACGTCCACCGCCGCGAACGGCTCCTTCTCCTCGGGCGTGTGGAACAGTTCGCAGCGGGACATGGCGAGGGCAGCGATCCCGTCGCCGTTCAGCCGGCCTTCGTCCGCGACCTCCTCCAGCCCGGTCACCGCCGCCTGATCCGCGTCGGCTTCGTCGGCGGCGGCCCGCAAGGCACGGTCCAGCTGCCGCCCGATGTCGTGCGGGAGCGTTCCCTCGCCGCACGGCAGATAAGCCAATGCGTTTAAGGCTTGGGTCGCCGCCGCCCCGATCCTCTTGCGGAACTGGACGCGTGTGGTGTTCCCCTGGTCCCGCACCAGCTCTTCGCCGATGTCCTCCGTTGGCGATCCGTCGGCGACGATGTGGGCCGTCACGACCCGCTGGTCGCGGCCGTCTCGGGAGCCGCACCGCATTACCACCGTCCCGCCGAGCACCGGCACGCGGGCCGGGTCGGTGTCGGTGCCGATCAGCAAGTCAGTGGTGGCGAAATCGCTCTCATCAGCGACCGCGGTCGCCAGCTGCACATTTTCTCCGCTGGACGCGTCGGGCGGTTCCACGATGCCGATCCCGGCCCCCTGCACCTCGCTGACGCTCTCGGCGGAAGGCGGCGCCGCGACGGGGCGTTTCTCCCGAAACTCCTCCGCCATGGCGCCAGCTTGCAGCAGGCCGGCCTGCACCTCCCTGATCGCCTTCGCCCGGTTTTCCGGCTTCCCCTCAGTCTTCTCGTAGCGTTTCACCGTCGCCTTCGCCAACTTCTCGGTCAGGTTGTTCCGCGACTTGGGGGAACGACTGACGTCCTTCTGGCGGTTGAGATAACGGCGGCTCCCGTCAGGACGTTCCAGGTGCGCTTCGTACTCCCTGCCCTGGGCGAACCCGACCGTCTTGCACCCGACGAGGATCTTCGAGCCGTCGGGCGTGATCGGCACGTCGATCACGCTCGGGTTGGGCTGGGCCGGCGACGCGTTCGGCTGCGTCAAAGCGATCGCCGGACCCTCGCTCATTCCATTCACCGCGTGGTCCGCCGACTGCGCAGCGCCGTCCAGGTCGTCAGCTGCGTCGGCAAGGGTCACATCACTCGCGTCGTCGTGATGTACGCCCACGTCACCGTCGGTCGCGGCGTGCTCCTCCAGTCCGAACGGATCGTCCGTGACCGGCGGGCTCGCCAACCGCAGCGACTCGTTGATCGCGGCCAGCACGCTGCCGACCGCCTCGCTCAGGATCTCGGGCTCGCCGTACTGATCGCTGTACAGACGGACCGCTTCCTTCGCCAACTGGTTGTTGATGGTGATCGAATTAATTCCGACCTCCTTCTTCGTGATGAGTTCGGCGGAACCGCCGGACTCGGTTTCAGCGGTGATCGTCACCGTGAACGTGCCGGGCCCGTCGGGCACGGCTTCGGCGCCAATTGGTAAGGCCGAGGCGACCGCTTTGGTTAGCCCGCCGGTGTCCGGCGCGAGGGTGGGGACGGGGGGGACATAAGCAGACATGAAAGTTTCTCTTGAAGAGAGCGTTGGGGCTGGTGCCGGACGAAGCCCTCCGGCGGGGGGTACGGCCGCGTTAGCGGCGCGTTCGGGGGCCACCGCGTTGAGCCCGGCGGGCCTTCGCGGCGGCGATGCAGATGGGAACGCCCGCCGGCAGCGGCGGGGCGACGGCGACGATGAGATCGCGGAACCCGCGACCTTTGCAGCCGTCGTGGAAGCACTTGAACTGGACCCAGCCGTTTGCCTGCTGGATGACCGCAGCGTCTCCGGGCTTGTCGTGGGCGGCATTGAACGGGCAGACGTCGAACCGCCAGATCCGTCTGCCGCGGTAGTCGTGCGGTCCGTCCAGTTCCGGCAGCCGTTCGGCGAGGAACAGGTCGAGGGCCTGCCGGGTCACGAAACGTCCGCCACCGCGGGCCGGGCCGGCTGGTTTATATTGATTGGCGCCGCTCGCCCCGCTCCGGGCGGCGGCCGGGGCCTCGGCGGCGACCCGCTCGATCAGGTTCCGCGGCGTGACGGCGGCGTCGCCGGGGCATAGCAGTTCGCAGGCCCGGTGCGGACGCTCCGCGGATGCGACCCCCTTGTGCCCAATGGATCCGGCGGGCCGGCCGAGCCGGGCGGGGTTATAAACAACTTGATCGACCTTCACCCGATGGTCGTCGAAGCGGGCGGCGAGCGATCCCAGCAACCGGCGGATCGTGACGGCCGCCGACGCCGGCAAGTTCACGCGGTACAGCAGCGCCGCCCCGTTGGGCGTCGCTTGGGTGATCGGCGCAGGGAAGCCGAGCCCGGCGAGGTAGGCGCGGATCTCGAACGCCCGAAGGATCCTGGCAGCCCGCTCGTCATCAGTCGCGGCGGTTTTGCTCGGCCGGACCGTGTCGAGGTCCAGCAGGATCTTCTCGATGATGTCGAAGTCGTCGTCGCCGACGCACTGTCCCCGCCCGGCGAACGTCACGTCGTTGACTGGCAGCCCCGCCCCCGCGCCGGCCCGCGGGGAGTTGATGGTCAAGTAGGCGTCGACGCCGGCGAGACCAGCGTCATAAATATACGCCCCGGCAGTCTCGGGGGCGGCGAACAGGCCGGCGTACAGGTCCGGCGGTCCGTCCGGGTTCGTGCGGATGCCCGTGAACTGGTAAAGCGATCCGGGGGTCATCCAGACCCGCGCCCCTTCCACGCAGTCGTCGAGGTTCGGCGCCGCGGTGTGCGGGGGGACGGGGGCGGAGTTCTCCGCGTCGCCATGGGGCGGGATTGCGCTGTCGGTGTTCGGGTGTACCATTAGGGTGTTCCTGGCAGGGAGCGACGCACCCCCGCCGCCCGGCGTGCCAACCGGGCGGGGGGTGCGTTTTGAAGAAGCCGATTTAGAGGCCGGCCGCGTCGAGTTCGGCGGCGGCGATAGCTGCTTCGGCGCTACGACGGGCCGGGGCCTCCGCCACGCTCACGCGGGGGGCGGGGCCGGCAGCTTTGGCGGCCAGCTCGGCGGTGAACTCCTCCACCGCCGCCGGCGTGGTCATCCACGTGCGGCCGGCCTTCCAGCCCCGCAGGCGGACGCCGTCACAGCCTTTGGTCAGCCAGCGTGCCACACTGGATCGGTGAACCTTCTTGCCGTTCTTCTTCGGCAGGTGGTCCGGCACCCAGCTGAGGGCGGGGACCAGTTCGTTCTTGACGAACTCGCGGGTCTTCGGGGTGTGCATGAGAGCTCAGGTGCGTTGGGGAGTACCCATACGCTCCGCCCCCCTCAGTCACATCGAGTCACAGGCCGGCCCGAACGTTGTGACTCTTCGCCGCGAACGGCCGGAACCGTCGCCGGCTTATCCTCGCTCCAACTCGATGTAACCGATTTCGCCGTCCTGCCGGTGCGTCGCGGAGAGGTTGATATCCGCGATCTTCTCGCTGAGGTTGGAGGCTGCGTTCCGTCGCTGCCCCTCCGAGGTGGGCTCCCAACCCTGGGTTGATTCCGCGGCGGTGTCGCCGGCCCGAGCAATCCGTTTTCCTCTGAACCCGAATCGCGGCGGGTCACGGTCGATCAGATTGGAACTGATCCTCCCGCCGTACTCGCAGAGGGCTTGGAAAAGCCTCTTGTGCTGCGCTCGCGTCAGCGTAGCCGTCCGACCTTTCCAACTCGCGACGCCGGTCTCCGGGTGGAACGCGATTCCGTCCGGCCCCTCCACGATCTTCGATTCCGGGGCGAGGTACTTCCTCGCCACCGCGTACGCCTCGAGAACGAACTCTCGAAGACCCTCAACACCCGTACGTTCTAGGCGGTGGTAATGCCAGCCGTCGAGCCGCCTTGCGTGCAGGAGGTGCGGCACGGGCGGAAAGTCGTTCGCTTCGATGCCCACTGCGGCGGCGCCCGCCGCAACGGCCGCCAAAGTGCTGTCACCGGGGTGGAGTTCATACGGACCGACGCCGATCAGCGGGCGGCCGGGAAGCTCGACAAACGGAACCGAAAATGGATCGCGGCGAGTGGTGGGCTCAGTACCGCGTTGCCGTCGTGACCGCTGCCACCGACAGCGGGCCGATCGGTAATCGTCGACGGCAATTTTGTATAAAGCGTTGGCCGCCTGGATTTCCGCTGTTCGACTTGCGAAACGCGGAGCCGGAAACGGGTTGTTCAGGAAAGCGGCTCGGCGTGTCGGCGACCGCAACTCGTCGCGGTCGAGCGGCCACCGCCAGCCGGGCTCGTGTGAGAGGATCGCTTCATAGGCGAAAGGCGGAAGTTCCACTTCCGCGAGCAGCCGGCCAACTTCGAAAGCGGCGAACCCCTCCGGCGGACCCTCCCGGAACAGGAGCCGAACGTCTTGGGCGAACGCCCGCACCGGCTCGACCTGCAGGACGGCCAGATGTTCCAGCAACTCGGCGGACACTTCCTCCCGCCAAGCCGGCGACGGGAGTTGGCGGTCGGGACCGCCCTGCGGCGTCCCGGCAGCCTCCCATTCCAGGTCCGCCTCCCCGGCGTCTCGCGGGTAGGCGGCCCGCTGCCATTCCTCGCGGTTGTCCTCACGCGGCCCGAGATCGTCCCAAGTTCCGAGATCGGTCAGTCTCCGTTCGGCGGCGACGAGCCGATCCCCGTCGAGGGCGGTCTCGAACCACGACGTGAGCCGCGGGATGAACGTCTTCGTCTCGTTCTTCACGCCCGACAGCGCTTCCCAGGAGCCTCCCAATCCCCTGAGGCCGACGACAGCCCGCAGCAACGCCGTAAGGCGTCCGACTTCGAACGCCGCCGCCGCTGGGGTGGCGGTCGTTATCGATGATGTGTGGTCCGGCATCGGCCGTGGTGGAGAGGTGCGTGCGGAGGCTCGCGGGGCACTGCGGCGGGGCAGGACTGGACAGTTCTAAGTGGCGGCGTGCAGCTTCGGCGTCAGCCCGACCGGGCGACGACCGATGACAAATACTGACAAAAACCGGCCCGACTGACACGCCGGCACGGCGCCGAACGCCCACCGGTGCGACTGGACGAGACGACGCTCAAGCACTACCATCGCAGCCCGAATCCTGTTTCGACAGGTTCGTGGGCGGTCTTGGCGGGCGCCGTTTTGGCCTCCCTGGGGGTCAAGAGGTCGCAGGTTCGAATCCTGTCATCCCGAATCACCTCGCCGCAACATGCGGCGAGGTGTTTTCATCTAGCCAGCCAGAGCCGAACGCGAACCCATCGCATGCCCCGGGACGGTCTCGGGTGCGGCCGGAGCGAGCCGCGGAAAGTGGTAGTACTACCACTTTCCGCGGGACCGCCTTTCCGGACCCCGCACCCATGCCCCGTCGCCCCCGCGTCCCCAAGCTCTGCCTGCACAAGCCCACCGGCCAAGCCCGCGTCCTGCTGAAGGGCCGGCACGTCTACCTCGGCAAGCACGGCACCCCCGAGGCCGATGAGAAGTACCGGCGGATCGTCGCGGAGTTCCTCCGAACCGATGCCGTTCCCGCCGAGGTCGCCCTGCGAGCCGCGGCGCCGGCCGCGCCGGCGACCGGACGGACGATCGACGAGATCATCCTCGCGTACTGGACGTGGGCCGAGGGTCACTACCTCAAGGACGGTGAGCCGACCAGCGAGATCGGCGTGCTGAAGGTCACCCTGCGAACGCTCCGGCAGCTGTACGGCTCCACCCCGGCGGAGGAGTTCGGTCCGCTGAAGCTGAAGGCCTACCGCGAGCAGTTGGTCCGCGACGGGCTCTCCCGCCCCGGCGTCAACGAGCGGGTCGAGCGGGTGAAGCGAGTGTTCAAGTGGGCGGTGAGCGAGGAGTTGGTCACTCCGGCCGTGTATCAAGCCCTCGCCACCGTCACCGGACTGCAAGCCGGGCGCACGACGGCATGGGAGCCGGACCCGGTGGAGCCGGTCGATCCCGAGGTCGTCGAGGCCACGCTGCCGCACCTGCCGCCGATCGTGGCCGACATGGTGCGGCTCCAACTGCTGACCGGGATGCGGCCCGGCGAGGTCTGCTCCGTCCGCCCCGTTGACGTGGACCGCACCGGCGAGGTTTGGGCGTACCGGCCCGCTTTGCACAAGACGCAGCGCCATAGAAAGGCCCGGACGATCTTCATCGGGACCGAAGCCAAGCCATCCTGACGCAGTACTTGGCTGATCGCCCAGCCGACGCGTTCTGCTTCAGTCCGAAGGAAGCCGAAGCCGCTCGCCGTGCCACGGCGACCGCCGCTCGCAAGACGCCTGATTCCTGCGGCAACCGCGTCGGCACGAACCGCAAGATGAACCCCGCCCGCCCAGCCGACGACCGGTACCCCACGACTAGCTACCGCCGGTGCGTGCAGCGAGCCGCGGAGAAGGCCGTCCCCTTGCCCGCGGAGCTCGCAGCGAAACACACCTCCATCCAGTCGCTGCCGAACGCGGAACGCTCCGCCGTGAAAGCCGCCGTATAGAAGCACCGCGAGAAGCATCTCTGGTCCCCGAACCAACTCCGCCACACCCGGGCCACGCTACTGCGTGCGACATATGGGATCGAGCTGACCCGCACCGTCCTGGGGCACAGCGACATCGGCACCAGCGAAAACTACGCCGAACGCGATCTCGCCGCCGCCGAGCGGGTGATGCGGGAGGTGGGGTGAGCGAAGGGGGGCCGATAGTGTGCCGGAGGTTGCGTCGACTGCGTCGACTTAAGGGCGGCGGGCCCTTCTTTTGAGCTCGGCCGTCGGCGGACGACGAGGCCCCCGCGTCCATCCGGCCGTTCGCGGAGCGCCGCGACTCCGCGACCGGTCAGCGACAAACCGGGTCGGATGAAGCCCGCGACGACCGCTCTATGCGGCGTGGATTTCGGTCGGTCTGTGAAGGTCGCCCGTGTCTGCAGCGTCTTGGACAACGCGCGACGATGAAGCTTGACCCCCGCAGTCCCCGCAGTCAGAAATCGCTGACCACGAAGGAGTCGTCCTCGCGGACCAGTGGGCTTTTTGAGCTGAGTCGAACAGCCCCGGCGGGCGACGCGGACGACGCTCGCCGCGGCCGCGGATTCGTCAACACGCCTGTCAGCGATTCTTTCGGATGACGAGGCGGTCGAAGGGGACGCCGTCGAGGGCGTAGGCGGTGAACTCCAGGGTGCCGCCGTTCACCCGCACCATGCAGAAGTGGTGGCCGCGGCGGACGGTGTTCTGAAACGCCGGGCGGATCGGGCCGGGGGTCTCCAGCGGGCCGCCGCCGCCGCCGGTCACCATGTAAACGATCCCCCCCTCCTCCACCGGCTTGCCGGCCTTGATCGGCCAGGTGCGTTCGTAGCTGTGAATGTGGCCGTTCCAAACAAGGTCCACCCCGTACTTTTCGTACAGCGGTGTGAGGGCCCGCACGCGGGTGTCGCCGCGGGTCGACCGGTTCGTCTTCCACAGGTCGCCATAGTCGTTCTCGTCCGACGAGTACGGCGGGTGGTGGTGGCAGACGATCTTCCACCGGGACGTGGACTTCTTCAGCGCGGCCTCCAGCATCGGGTACTGCTCCGAACCCGGCCCGACGTTGCGGTTGGAGTCCACCATGAAAAACTCCGTGTTCCCGTAGGTGAAGGTATAAAACCACTCCGGCGCCGGCAGGCTGGTGTAGTCGTAGTAGTTCCGGGCGTTCTGCTCGTGGTTGCCGAGCACTGAATAGAACGGCACGTGGCGGATCAGCGGCTGCATGCCGGGGAAGAACTGGTCCGTCCACTGATCGTCCACGCCGCCGGTGTTGACGAGGTCCCCGGGGTGCAGCACGAAGCTCGGCCGGTGTCCCCAGGCGGCGTCGGAAATCCGCTTGGACACCTGCGGGTTGCCCTGCGTGTCGCTGATGACGGCAAAGGCGAACGGCGTGTCCTCCGCCACCGCGGTCTGGAACGTGGCGAGGTCGGAGACGACGTTGCCGCCGTCGGGGCCGGTCGTTTCCGTCTTATAGAAATACTGCGTTTCCGGTTTCAGATCGGTCAGGCGGATCTCGTGGATCTCTTTATCGGCGGCGCCCGCTACGCGGTTCGCGCACTCGGCCGTTTCGCCCCACAGCAGGGCGCCGGCGGCGGGAACCGCGGACCGCCACATCACCGTCATGCCGGTCTGCGTGCCGTACTGCAGGTACGGCTGCACCGTCAGGGTCAGCGGGACGCCGGACAGGTCCGCCGCCGCGGCGGTCAGTTTGGCGGCCTCGGCGGCGTCGTGCTCGACCCACTTTTTCTTCGCCGCGAGACCGTACACGCTGACCCCGTACAGCCGGCCGGTGAGGCCGAAGTGTTCGTTGGAGTCTTGATACGCCCCGAGCACGAACGGGCTCTTCGCGTCGTACCGGATCGGGCCGGACTGCTCCGCGGACTCCGCGTCCAGGTTGCCGTTGACCCACAGCTGCATCGTCGTGCCGTCATAGACCGCGACCACGCGGTACAGCTTGCCCCGCTCGTACGGCGTCTTGCCCTTCAGGTAGGTCAGCGTGGCGCCGTCCGCGCCGGCGAGGGCGAAGTTGAACACCCGCCCGTCGTACCCCAGCAGCCAGCCGTGTTCGTCCGCCCCATCGTCCGTCAGGGCCCCGACGAGGCCGCCCCACTGCTGCGGGCGGTCGACGGACACCGTCACCGCGGCGGTGAGAGCCTCGGTCGGCAGCAGGTCGCCGGCGGCGGCGACGGTGGGGGCGATCACGGCGCCGCCTTTGCCGCCCGAGAACCGCAGCGCGGCCCCGTCGTCGGCGGGTTCGGCCGCGGCGTCAATGTCGCCGGCGGGCCGAGCCGGGCCTTCAGCACGTCCCCCTCCACCGCGGAGGCGTTCAGGCGGTAATACACCAGCGGGTCCGGCCCGTCATGGGCGGACGCCGGGGACGCGGCGGCCGCGGCCATGACGCACAGCAGGACGAGGGGGGCGGCGGCGGGGCGGGTCAGCACGGGCGGTCTCCGGCGGCAAGGCGGGCGGCGATCTCGGACAGCGCCGCCGGGGCGTCGGCGGCGGTCGGGATGACGTAATGGGCTCCGGCGTCGCGGAACGTCGCCTCGATCGGGGCGAGCCTGGCGGGGCGGTCGGCCTCCGGCGTGGCGGCCCACTCCTCGGCGGTCACGCCCAGGGCGTTGCCGCTGGCGGCGAGGCGACGCCCAGCAGCCCGCGTTGCGGGCGGCGGTCACGCCCATCGGCGTGTCGTCGAACTTCACCGCCCGCCAGACCGGGGCGGCGTCGAGCCGCTTCAGGGCCTCCAGCAGCATCCACGGCCGCGGCCGGCCGACCGGCACGTCGTCGCTGCACACCGCCGCCGCGGGGGCCACGCCTGCCTCCTTCGCCAACGGCAGCACGACGCTCATCAAGTCTCGGGTGTAACCGGTGGTGGAGCCCACCGGCACGCCCGCCGCGGCCAGCGCGGCCAACAGGTCGACGACGCCGGGGATCGGCGTGCAGTGCCGGCCCAGCACCTCTTTTTGCAGGGGCAGGAACTGCTCGTACAGCCGGTCCACGTCTGCCTCCGTCGGTTCGGCCCCGTGCCGTTCGGCCCAGCGGGTCGCGCACGTCGTCCAAACCGATCAGCAGGGCCTTGATGTGGTCCCGCTTCGCGGAGCCCATCGGCCCGCGGGCCTGGGCCTCGGTGACGGGCACGCCGGACGACTCGAACACCGAGCGGAACACCTCCACCGGGGCCCGGCTGCCGAAGTCGATCATCGATCCGGCCCAATCGAACACCACGGCGGACAACTCCGCGGCGACGCTGTCGGGCAACGCCGCGGCGGCGGGGTTTGAAGGGAACTGGCTCATCGGAGGGCTCCGGTCGCGACGGCGGGGCGGCGGGGGGCGGGTGGGGCGGGCGGCGAACCGGCGGGGACGGGGAACTCCTCCGTCGGGGTCTCCGTCGGGGTCTCCGTCGGGGTCTCCGTCGGGTCGCCCGCGGCCTCCCGGGCGGCCTCGTCCGCGGGGGGGTCGAACAGCGTCTCGGCGGCGCCGAGGGCGAGGGTCATGCCGTTGCCGCCGAACCCGTTGAACAGCGTCACGCCATCCGCCACCGGCTTGGCGATGAACAGTTCGGTCGGGTGTTTCAGGTACACGCCGTGCCAGCGGCGGGCGACCTTCCAGCTCGGCAGCGACAGCATCGGGCGGAGTTCCCGCAGGATCAGCTCGTCGATCCGGTCGCTGTCGAACGGGCTGACGTCGTCGCCGTACTCGTGGGAGTCGCCCAGGATCAGGCTGCCGGTCGGGGTCTCCGCGGCCATCACATGGACGCCGAACTCGTCCAGCTCCGGGGCCTCGGCGGCGACGCGGTCGGCCAGCGCCGACTGCGTGGGGCAGGCGGCGAAGCTCTTGTAGTGCCGCAGGGTCAGTCCGCCGGCGAGGTGCGGGCCGAACGGCGTCGCCCCGCCGGGGCCGCCGCCGGTCAGCGGGGCGGTTTCGAGCATCTGCAGTTTGCACTTCACCATGCGTTCCTCCGCGTGCTCGTTGGGGAACAGGGCCGCCGCCTCTGCCCCGCCGGCGACGACGATGCGGTCCGCGGCGACCGTCTCCCCGCCGGCGACTGTCACGGCGCCGGGCTCCACGGCGACCACCGGGGCGCCCTCGCGGAACGTCACCCCGTGCGCCCACTCCAGGGCCGCCCGCACCCCAGCGATCGCCGACGGGGGATGCACGCCGCACTCGGTCGCACTCCACAGACCGCCCAGCAGTCCGTTCGGGTTCGCCCGCGGGGACCGGACCAGCGCCTCTTCGGGGGAAAGCCACTCCGCCCCCAGCCCGTCGGCGGCGTCGCCGTCGAGGAACTCCTTCATCACAGCCGCCTCGTCCTCCCGGTAGGCGACGAACAGCGACCCGCAGGGGTTGCAGGCGAACCCCTGGGCGTCGGCCAATTCCCGCCAGATCGCCCGGCTCCGCAGGGCCAGGGCGCGGCGCGGCCGGCCCGTTGGCCGACCGGCCAGATCATGCCGAAGTTCCGCACGCTGGCCCCGCGGGCCTTCGGCGATCGCTCGAACACCACCACGGACAGCCCGAGCCGGGACGCCGCCAGCGCCGCCCCCATGCCCGCGATTCCGCCGCCGACCACGGCGACGTCATACCTCGAGCGGGTAGGGGCCGCGTCGGGCCGGCCGGCCGGCCGGCCGGCGGGGGGGGGGAGCGTTCATGAGTCGATCCGGGATAAGGTTCGGGGCGTGCGGTGCGGCGGACTGCCGGCGGCGCGGAGTACAGTCGGGGGAGGAACGTCAGACGGGAACCGCGGCGGGCGGGGCGTAACCGGGGCGGCGGAGCAGCGGTCCGGCGGCGGCGGCCAGGCAGAGCAGCCCGCCGCCGGCGAGGATCAGGGAGAGCGTTTGCAGGAACTCCGCCCGGTCGGCGTGGGCGAACAGCACGTCCTTGCTGAGTTGCACGGCGACGGCCCCGGTGTACCCCAGCGAGTCCGCCAGATAGATGCCGAACACCGCCGTCCCCCCGCCCCGCAACGCGACCAGCCGCTCGAAGAACACGGCGTTCATCGGGACGTAGGCCAAGTACGCCCCCAGACCGATCAGCGTCATCCACAGCAGCGGCCCCGCGGCCCCGGCCCGCAGGGCCAGCGTCGCCGCCCCCACGATCGCCACGCCGGCGGCCATCGCCGCGACGATCACCCCCAAGGCCCGCCGGTGGTCCCCGATCATCACCAGCAGGGCCAGCGCCCCGGTCACGGCGAGCCCGACCGGCGTCTCGATTTTCGTGAACACCGCTGGCCCGTCGGCCGCCCCCAAGGCCGCCAGCACCTCCACCGCGAAGATGTCGCGGAACTCCCGGAAGCTCGTCAGCCCGATGTAAAAGACCAGCAGCGGGACGAGGGCGAAGGCGTTGTCGCGGAGGAACCGGCGCTCGGTCGGCCAGTCGGCGGCCCCGCGGGCACGCCGGTCCGCCCGGTCGGTCGCCGTGGGCGCCGGCAGCTTCGACAGCCCCCACACGGCCAGCAGGAAGACCGGCAGGAAGCAGGCCCCGGTGACGGCCGGCATCCAGTACGGGTCCACCCCCGCCGCCAGCCAGGCCCGGCCGGCGTCCTTCACCACCCCGCTGGACAGGATGAAGGAGCAGCACAACGCCGACAGCAGCACGTCGGAACTCGTTCGCCCCTCCAAGTATCGCACCACCAGCCCCCACACCATGCCCAGCGGCAGGCCGTTGAGGAACAACGCGGCGGCCTTCCAGTCCGCCGGCAGGGCCCCGAACAGCAGCAGAGCGCCCTCCGCGACCGCGATCAGCCCGACCAGCGCCAAGCCCCGCCAGCGGTCCGGGATGCGACCGCACACCAGCACGCCGAGGTACTTCGACAGGGCGTACCCGACGATCTGACTGACGGCGAACGCGGTTTTCAACTCCACGCCGCTGTCGAAGAACGACTCGCCAGCGTACTCCGCCGCCGCGAACGGCTTCCGAAACCCGTACATGGCGAAGTACGCCACGAACCCGGCTGCGGCGGCCGCCGCGGACGCCGCCCACCCCGTGCCCCGGCCGGCGGCCGGGGCGGGGGCGTCGGCGGACGGGGCGGGCGGCGTTCAACGGCCGGTCGGTCTGGGGGCGGGGGCGTCACCGCCGCGAGCCCGCCGCGGACGCACGCGGCGTCCGCGACGGGCGGCGGGGCGGCCCGGACTCGACCGCCTGTGGGTCGCCGTCCGGGTCCGCGTCTTCACTCTCACTCCCCCGGGGCGGCCCGCCCGGGGACACTCTGTACGGTCAGAAGGCGTCGTCGACGACTTCGCCGCCGGCCCGGGTGCCGAGGGCGCTCCAGGTCACGTCGTCGATGGTCTCGCTAAAGAACTGGACGCTGCCGTCCACCAGCAGCATCTGGGCGCCGCCGGAGTGTTCGCTGGAGAAGGCCATCTCGTGGATGTAATCCGGGTCGGCGGCGGAGGCGCCGGCGACCAGCTCGTTGATGCCCACGCCGGTGGAGCCGACGCACTCGGAGATGTCGCGGTTCACGTCAGTGTCGTCCCCGCCGAAATACCAGTGATCCTTGCGCATGTTCACGGTGTCGCGGTCTTCGAGCACGCTGAAGTCGAGGTCGGTGTTCGGCACGGCCTCACCCAGCAGCAGGGTGCCGACGGTGCCGTCTTTGACGTCGCGGAAGGCCATGTTGCCGCTCGGGAAAAACATGCCGTCCCACATCAGCTTGGCCGCGGCGGAGGCGCCGGACTGCAGGTCCAGGTCGGTCTCCAGGGTGCCGGACGACACGCCGATGTAGTTGGCCGGCACGCGGCGGGCCATCGCCCAGTTGTCGCTGGAGCGGTCGAACATGTGCTCCGGCATCGAGGCGGACGGGCAGCGGAAGACGGGGAACACGGTTTCGCACATCAGCACCCGGTCCTGCGTCGAGTTCCCGGCGGGGTTACCCCAGTTGTGCGACTCGGCCCACGGGGACATCCGCTCGTACGCCGCCCCTTGGTCCAGCTGCGGCAGGATCCGGGCGGACCAGGTCGTCCCGTCGTTCGGCGTCGCCCCGTGCTCGAACACCGCCGGCGGGAACTGCCGGTAGGTGTCGTGGTAGTTGTGGACAGCCAACCCGAGTTGCTTCAGGTTGTTCTTGCACTGGCTGCGGCGGGCAGCCTCGCGGGCCTGCTGCACGGCCGGCAGGAGCAGCGACACCAGGATCGCAATGATCGCGATCACGACCAACAGTTCGATCAGCGTGAAGCCGGCTCGGGCGGGGGCCGTTCGATGAACGGTCATCAGAAGTCCTCGTGGAGAGTGGAGAGAAGAAGAACGGGCGACGATGGCCCGACACGTCAGAAGAGCCGGGCGGGCCAGTCAGGCAGACAGGTCCAGCGTCACGCCTTCGCCGGGGACGGTGACGGTGAGCGGCGTGGTGGTGCGGTCTTGAAATTTCTGCGGCGCCAGGTTGCGGGGGGCCGCGGCCCCCTCGTTCCGCTTGACGTCCGGGTCAGCGTCCGCGGGGAGCGGGGTGCCGAACCGCTCGACGGTCACCTTGTATTGCCCGCCGGGCAGCCCCAGGCCGGGGGCCACGTCCGGCCCGCCCGGCAGGGAGAACGTCCCGTCCGCGGCGGTCACGACGCTGGCGGAGATGCCGGCGACCGGCCCCTCCGCCTTCCAAAAGTTTAGGCGGACGCCGCTCCGCGGCTGCCCGTCCTCGGTCAGTTTGCCGGACAGCGACTCCGCCTCCTCGAACGTCTGCCCGCCCCCGCACCCCAGCAGCAGCCCCGCGGCCAGCACTGCCCCGCACGTCAGCAGGGACCGGCGGGCGGCGGACGCCGGTGGGGAGCCGGCGGGGGCGTCTCGGCGGGTCATGCGGGCGGTCTACGGTGGTGGAACGGACTGACGGCATCGGGCGAACCCGCAGCACCGGGGTGATGATCTTCGATGAGATGTCAGCACGCGATGACGTTTTGCGTCAAACCGGGTGAGTGTTTTCCGTGTGCCTTGACGACGCCTTCACAAAGGAGCGGCAGCAGTCCGCCGGCGCGGCGGCGCTGCCCGTCTTTCAGGCACCCCGACCCTCATCCGGGTGCCCCGGCAGCCCCCGGCAGCCCCCGGCAGCCCCCGGCGGGATCCCGCGGAGCTCCGGCCGGCGTTGCGGCGGCGGGCCGGGGCGGGCCACGATTCGGCATGGACTTACCCCCGCCCGTCCTCCGCCGGCAGCGCCGCGTCGCGGCGCTGGTGCACACCTCCAGCGAGTGGACCCGGCAGGTGCTGTTCGGCGTCGCGGAGTTCGCCGCGGCCTCTGGCGGGTGGGACCTCTGGATCGAACCCCGCGGCTTCTACGAGGACCCGACCCTGCCGCGGGACTGGGGCGGCGACGGCGTGATCTGTCGGATGTCCAGCGACGGGGTGCGGGCGGACGTCGGGCGTGCCGGCGTGCCGGCGGTGAACGTCAGCTGGGCCGGCGGCCACTCCCCGGACTGCCCGCAGGTCATTTCCGACGAGGCGGCGTGCGGCCGGCTCGCGGCCGAGTTCTTCCTCGACCGCGGGTTCGTACATTTCGCGTTCGTCGGCCCCCCGCCCGGCCAGGACTACACCGACGCCGTCGAACGCGGCTTCCGCGACGGCCTTGGCATCGGGGAACCCGGCGGCGGCGGGCGGACCTGCTCAACGTTTCCGCACCCGCCGGCCTCGGACCGGCTGCACCTCGGTACGGAGCGGAACCGGTTCCTCGACTGGCTGTCGGGGCTGCCCAAGCCGGTCGCGCTGGTGGCGTGGACCACCAACATCGCCCACGAGATCGTCTGCCTCTGCCGCGACGTCGACCGTCTCGCGGCCCGCGGGTCCGCTGCGGCTGCGGACCTCCGCGTGCCGGACCGCGTGGCGGTGCTGGCGATCGAGTTCGACCCACTGCTGTCGGCCCTCGCCCCGATCCCGCTGGCGTACATCGACCAGTCGCCCCGGCAGGTCGGCCGGCGGGCCGCCGAACTGCTGGACGAGATGATGAGGGGGGCCCCGCCGCCGGAGCGGCCCGTGCTGATCCCGCCCCGCCGCGTCGCCGAGCGGCTGAGCGTCGACGCCCTGCTGCAGGACGACCCGGACGTGCGGCGGGCGATCGCGTGGATCCGGGCGAACCTTGGCGAGCCGATCGACGCCGCCGCCGCCGCCCGGGCCGTCGGCCTCAGCCGGGCCACCCTGGAGCGTCGATTCAAGCAGGCGTTGGGGTCCAGCCCGGCCAGGGAGATCCGGCGGTCGAAGCTGTCGCTCGCCCGGCACCTGCTGGGCGAGTCCGGCATGACGATCGCCGAGGTCGCCGCCCGCACCGGCTACCACCACACGGAGACGTTCAGCCGCTTTTTCAAGCGTGAATCCGGCCAACCCCCCGGCGCCTTCCGCCAGCGGCCGGAGTGAAACGCCCCCCGGTCCGAAACCGGTCGCCGGCTCGTCCTGCAGCGTCGCCTGACCGGACGCCGCGGACTGCCCCCACATCGAGAACGCAGCCCCATATCGGGAACGCAGCCCCATATTGAGAGCGCAGGAGGTGCAATCCCAGCGACGACGCTTCTCAGAACTGATACAGGAAGCCTGCATGTAAGAACTGATACAGGAAGCCTGCATGCGGTCACGACAGCGGCGGACGTGCACATGTTCAAAACATCCCGATTCCAATCCTTGTCGCGTCTGGCGACCCACCGAGACAGCTGGGCGAACTCACCAAGTCTTCCACGAGGTGACGGCGTCGGATCGGCGTTTGCCGGGGCCCCGTTCCTAAGTGGCGGCCGCTGGTTCCGTTTTTCGACAACTCAACCTCCCGCGACAGAACCGTCGGGAGCCCGGTCGTCGACCGGAGCACCGCTCGCAGGTCCTCACGCATTAGGGCAAGGCAGCCGGTCTGCCGGCTGGGCGAGCCGACAAACGCACCCGCACCGGGCGGCCTGTCTCCGGTTATGACCCGGTCGTCCGGCCGGGTCATGGCGTTACCACGGATGCACGGATGATAGTGCTGTCCGCCCTATCCCGGAGATGGAATTCTTGTCCGCCTGCACGAGGTCGGTCGCTTCGAGACAAGGCAGGCCGTGCGGCGACCTACACGCACCGGGCTTGAAGTCTCCCGCGGACGCGGGCGCCGGCCGCTCACCGGAGGAGTAGCGGGAGACTCTTTCGGAACTGGCGCAGATTTCGGACGGGATTTTTTGGAACCGGCCTGACGACTGGTGACGAAGCGTCGTTCACCGGCGTCGCCGCCGATGAGGACATGATGGACCCGGCTCGCCCCGATTCGAAGGAGAAGTTCCCGCTCGGCGTCGAGACGAAGCTCGACGGGGGGCTGCGGACCGCCAAGACCAGAATGCATCGCTGATCGCCCGGATGCTGGAAGACCAAGACTTCCGCGGCGTCGCCGTCCCACTGTTGTCGAGTCCGATTTACGAGGAAGTACGCTAGGCAGCGTCGAAGCGCAGCGATCGGGATCTCAACGGGGCTGCGGTTCGCCGCACCGTGAGGTGACGCCGCGGAATACCCGCCGGCCCCCTCACCCCAGTCGGAAGACCTCATGCCCGACCCGCCGCCGCTCCCCGCGGCCCCGCTGCTCGCCTTCGGGGCGGCGTTGGTCGCGCTGGGTGCGTGGATCTTGAAGCCCCCGCCGAGGCCGCCGCATGGCGGTCCGAACGCCGGACGCGGTCCCAAGCGATCTCGTCGACCCCGCCGCGACCGCCGCCCGTCCGGCGAATTCACCGGCACTGCGAACTACCGCGATCCGCCCCCGGACCCGCTCCGCCGCCCGATGCGGCTGCCGTAGCGGTTTAGTTCTCCACCCCCGTACTCGAAAGAGGGCTCGCCCGTGAGCCACGTCGTCACGATCGAGACCAAGTTGAAAGACCCCGTGGCCCTGTCCGCCGCCTGCGTCCGGCTGAAGCTGTCGGAGCCGCAACAGGAGACCATCAAGTTCTTCGACGGCAGCGAACACGCCGGGCTGGCCACTCGCCCGCCGGGGTTCGGCTCCCCGGTGCTGGTCCAAGAGGACGGCAACGTTCGCTGCGACACCTACGGGGGCCGCTGGGCGACGACGCCTTCCTCGGTCGGCTGAAGCAGGCGTGCGCCGTCAAGCGGCGAAGCTGCAAGCGAAACATCGCGGACACCGCATCAGCGAGACCCCGCTGCCCGACGGCGGCGTGAAGCTGACCGTGACCGCCGGGGTCGCCGGCTTCGGCGCCGCCGCGAACGTGTATGAGGGGGCCGCCTGATGAACCCCCGCATCGAGATCACCGTCGCCGCCGACGGCGGCACGCATGTCGATACGAAGGGCTTCGCCGGCCCCGCCTGCAGGGCGGCGTCGAGGCCTTACGAGGACGCCCTCGGCGTCAAAACCGCAGAGCGGCTGACGCCGGAGTACCACGCGACCGAACAGGTCGCCCAGCCCGCCGAGCAGCGGGCCTGACGCGGGACTTTTCCTGCATCCGTTCTTTCTCATCCCCATCCACAAGGAAGGAGGTGCGGATGCCGCACTCCCACAGCCCCCGCGGGCGACCGCGGCGGGCATCGCAACGTCGCAGTCGACGCATGCGCCGGTCCAACCCCGGACCCCGCCGGTCGTCCCGCAGGTCAGGCGGTTCGTCCGACCGATCCTGTCCCACCACCCGATCCCAAGAAGCTCCCGGCAGTTGCGACGCCCGCGACGTTGCGACGCCGAACCCGGTTCCCGAGACCCTCACCGGCAAGCTCGCCGAGCTGATCGCCGCCGCCTTCCCCGGCGTGCTGGTGACCAGCGACGAGCCGGAAGAAGTACCCCGTGACCTTGCCCGCCTTTGCGGCGAACGGAACTGGAATCTTGCCACATGGACTGCCGACGACGGCGGTGCAGCGCAGGACGGCCCCGCCGACCCGCTCGCGGCCGTGAAGGCCCTGCCGCAATCCGGCGACGGCGAGACGCCCAGCGTGCAGGCGATGGTGCACGTCCACCGGTTCTTACAGTCCGCCGAACTGTTGGCGGCGATGAGAACCACACTGGCGGCGGGCAAGACCCGCCGCACGCATCTCGTGCTGGTCCAGCCGACCGGCGAGCTGCCCGCCGAACTACGGCGGGACTTCATGACGATCACCCATCCGCTGCCGTCGCGGGAGGAACTGGACGCCGTCGCCCGGGGCGTCGCCACCAAACCGGGCGAACTGCCCGAGGAACTGCACCCGGTGCTGGACGCCGCGGCCGGGCTCACGCGGGGCGAGGCGGAGAACGCTTTCGCCCTCTCGCTGGTTCGCCACGGCAAGCTCGACCCCGGGCCGTTGTGGGAGATCAAGGCCTGTCAAACGATGGGCGGCGGGCCGCTGACGCTGCACCGCGGCGGGGCGGGCTTCGACGCCCTCGGCGGCACGAGCGCCCCCGAGACCTTCTGCCGGACCGCCCTGACGAACGGCTCCCACGCCGCCGAGGCGAAGGGCGTCCGGCCGCTGTCTCGACGCGGAGACCGGCGGGGTCTACCGGCCCCGCGACCGGCAGAAGAACGACGGCGACGGCGGCGACCGCCCCCGCCGCCGCACCCAGCGGACCCGCCCGCCGGGCGGGAACTTCTCGCTGAACTGACGCGACCCGACCGCCTTCCGCTTCACACGCCCCGGCACTCCGCCGGGGCGTTTCTCATTTCACACCCACTGGAGCCGCCATGACGCTGCTGATCGGCCCGCCTCGGCGCGGGCGAACCCACCACGAAGACGAAGACCTGCCGAACGCCGAGGCCGATTTCGGCGCCGCGGAGGTGACGCTGATCGAGGAGGAGGAACGCGACCGCGAGAACCCTGCGACCCGGTTGCCGCAGGACGCCGCGGCGGTCCGGCTGCACGTCAGCTGGCCCGGCCTGCGGCGGACGCTGTCCGCCGAGCAGAAGGAGGACGCCGCCAGCCCCTTCGACGCGGAGAGCGGGTCGCTGTCCGCCAGCAAGAAGCTGCTGGACACCAGGCACCCGGCGCTGCGAACGGCCTCCAAAGTCCGGCACGCGGCAGTGAGCCACTGGAAGTCAGCGAGCCTGCCGTACCCGGAGAACGGCGTCCGTCTGCTGCCCCGCACCGATCTGCCGGCCTTCGAGCGGCGGATGAGCGAGCTACAGGCGGAACTGGCCGACGCGGCAGCCGACGTGGACCGGCACCGCGACGAACTGGTGTCCCGCGCCCGTCGGCGGCTGGGCGATCTGTTCGACCCGGCCGATTACCCGCCCTCGCTGGCGCCGTTGTTCGGCCTGTCGTGGGACCTGCCCGCGGTGGAACCCCCTGACTACCTGCGTCGGCTCTCGCCCCCCCTGTACGAGCAGGAGTGCGAACGGGTGCGGCAGCGGTTCGAGCAAGCGGTGCAACTCGCCGAGCAGGCGTTCGCCGCGGAACTGGCGAGTCTGGTCGAACACCTCCGCGAACGCCTCACCGGCGGCGAGAACGGCGGGCCGCGGGTGTTCCGCGACAGCGCCGTCGAAGACCTGACCGAGTTCTTCGAGCGGTTCCGCCGGCTGTCGGTCGGCCGCAACGAAGAGCTGAACGCGGTCGTCGCCGAGGCCGAGGGCCTGATGCGGGGTGTTGAGCCCGCCGACTTGCGGGCGAACACCGGCGTGTCATGGCTCCAGAATCGCGTCCGCGAGGGGCTGGCCGGCGTGGCCGACGCCCTCGACCCGCAGCTGACCGACGTCCCCCGCCGCCGTGTGCTGCGGACCCCGCGATGAGCGTGTTTCGCGCAACACAAGAACTGTTCGTCACGCCGGACGGGACCGCGCGTGGGCTGTACGGCGAACTGGTGAATGCGGATGCGATCGGGACCTGCTCGATCGCCCGCGCCAGCCATGTGGAGCCGCACCCGCACGGCGGATGGATGGCTGATCTCGCCCCCAGCGGCGGGCCGGTTCGCGGTCCGTTCCCGCTGCGGAGCGAAGCCCTCGCCGCGGAGGCCGACTGGCTGACCCGCAACCGGCTGAACCCGCCGGGCTGACCGTCCGGCGTCACTTCCACCTTCACCCCCCGAGCGGCGGTTCGGCATTCGCGCCGGCCCGCCGTTCTTTCATTCCTCACCTCCAAGAACAGGAGCACCCCATGCCCCAGCACGAACTGGGATGAGCGGCAGGCGTTGACGCGGGTGAACCCGCACCGCTGCGGCAAGGGCCGCGTCGCCTTCCACTGAATCACGACCGGCACTTTCTCGACCGGCGGCGGGAGCGATCCCGTCGCCGGCCTTCGTTCTCACATCCCGTATTTCCCACTGGAGCATCGACCCGATGCCGCCCCCGATCATCCTGCCCCGGCGGACGCTGCACAGCTTCCGCACCGTGCTGAAGAAACACTTCGGACTGAAAGCCCGCGACGACGGCCCCAGCGTCCGCATCGACGCCGGAGCCGAAGGTGGAACTCGGCTCACCGCCGTCGGCTCCGACAGCCATGGCGTCAGCCTGCATATCGCCGGCGATCGTGCGCCCGCCGGGTTGGTCGTGCCCAATCGGCTGCTGAACGAAGCCGGAGCCGCCAAGAGCGGCGACGTACGACTCTCCGAAGCGGACGGCGGCTTGGCCGTCGTCGCCAACTGGGACGAACAGGGCGTGCCCCGCAGCGCAGGCGTCTCTCTGGAGAAGAGGGACCGGGACCGGGCCGCGAATTTCGAGCCGCCGGCGGTTCCCGAGTGGCACGACCCCGGCGAAGGCTTCGGCGACGCGTTGAGAGCCGCCTGCGAGGTCGCCGACGCCGACAGCAGTCGGTACGCCTTCGGTTGCGTGCGGCTGGATCCACACGGGGGCCGAGTCGAAGCCACGGACTCGCATCACCTGCTGATCGCCCGCGGGCTCAGGTTCGGCTTCGAGAAGCCCGTGCTGCTGCCGGCCCCGCACGCGCTCTCCGCCGCCCCGCCGCGGAACGAGGACGTGCGGGTCGGCTTCCTCCCCGGCGGCAAATCGCCCGGCCTCATCGTGCTGTCGTGCGGGAACTGGACGGTCTGGGCGCCGGAGGTCCGCGGCGCCCGGTTCCCGGACCTCGACCGGGTGACCCCGGGCGGGGCCGGCTTGGCGTCCGTGACGCTGTCCGAGACTGACGCCGCGTTCTTCATCGACCGCATCGCCAACCTGGCCCGGGGCCGGCGACGAACGCAGACCCGTCACGCTAGAGGCGAAAGACGGCTCATTCCTGATCCGGGCCGCGGACGACGGCGGCACGCCGGTGGAGTTGGCGACGAGCGACTCGCGCGTCCGCGGCAAAGCCGTCTGCGTCGCCGACCGCCGGTTCCTTGCCCGCGCCCTCGCGTGCGGCTGCTCCAACTTTGCGCTGAACGGCCCCGAGGAACCGGTCCGCTGCCGGACGCCGGCGGGCGTACTCAGCCCGTCGCCGGCGGTGACCACGGTGGTATTCGCCACGCTGGCGGGCGGCCCGGTCCTCCCGAAGGACGCGGTGCGACTCACTGCCGACGCGCAGACCGTCGTGACGAACATACTAACCACCCCTGACGCTTTCCCGGCGACCCGCGAGGGCCGCGCTTCCCATTTCGCATCCCGAACGAGAATCGCCCCCGCCATGCCCCGCAACCGCATCACAGAACCCGCCAACGGCTACCGCACGAACGGCGGCAGCAATGGCCACACCGTCCGCGGCGACGACCGGCCGGACGCCGCCCCGGACCACGACGTCCTCTTGGAACGGGTGTCCGCGCTCGGCACGACCCTGTCCGAAGCCGCGGGCGAGGCCCGTTCGCTGGCGACGGACCTCCGCAAGCTGAAGAGGCGGAACCGAGCCGTCACCGGCGCGCTCGCCGGTCTGAAACGACTCGGCTCGCTGGTCGCCTGACCACATCCCCGTACACCACGAACAGGAGCAGCGAGGCTGAAGTTGAACGCGGGCCTCTCCCGCAAGATCGGCCAGCCGGACTACGGCAGCCGCGGGGCGATGGTGAACGTCGAGATCGAACTGCCCGCCGACGTGCTGAAGGACCCGGACAAGCTCAAACGGCAGGTCCGCGGCTGCTTCGAGACGCTGCGGGCCGCCGTGGACGAGGAACAGGGCGTGAGGCCCGGCCAGAACGGCGGCGGCGATCCGCAGGAGGACCGCTGGCGGCCTACGACCGACGTGCGGCACCAACGGCCACTCCACGAACGGCAACGGCTACGCCGCCAACGGCCGCGACGGTCTACCCTGCACGGAGAAGCAAGTCCGCGCCCTGCGCGCCTTCAGCCGCCGGGCCGGCGTCGAACTCGCCGCCGAACTGCGGCGGCTCGGCGTCACCACCGCCGAGGAACTCTCCCGCAGGCAGGCGAGCGAGGCGATCGACCGCTTCAAGGAGCGGGCTGGAACCTGAACCGTGAGACCGCCGTTCAACCCGTCCCGCCCGGGATTCGGGCGGGACGGCTTTTTGTTTAGCACGTGGGAGCGGCGCCAGAGGCCGGCCGGTCCCTTAGCAAGGCGTGACGCCCGCTGTCCGAGAACGCTCCGGGTACGCCGCCGACTCGGTGACAACTCTGCCGGGCGGGCAATCCCGCAGCGGTCCCCGCGAGTCGAAACCAGAACGGCACTCGATGCTGACACGGCAACACGTAGGACAATACCGCCAGCACCTCTCGGTGCGACCGGTGCGAGATCGGGTTCCGCTCGGCGGCGACGGCGGCGATTGACACGTGCGCCGCCCGGCATGAAAACGTGACGACCGATCAGCGCTCTTTGATCGGGGTTGCCCCTGGAACGATTGCGGGAAGCTCGTCCATGAACGGTTCCGTCCACCCCTCCGGTTTGGCGTCGGTTTGCCTGTGCTCCGCAGTCCTCGGCCTTTCGGCCGGATGCGGGAGCGACGAGCCGGCACCGTCGCTCCCGACTGCGTCCTCTTCCAATGAACCGTCCTCTTCCAATGAACCGTCCTCACAGGGCGCAGCGCCCGCCCCCCCGGCGGTCGATTTGGAGGTGCCGCTGATCGCGATGACCCTCGCGGAGTTCCACGAGTGGTGGCGGACCGATCTCAACGTGAGTGATCGGCCGCTGGGCGAGGTCCTCGAAGACTTGATCGATCGGGTTCCCGACTTGAACGTGAAGGTGGAGGTCGCGGACGGCGCGCCGGACGCGACGCTGGACAGGCGGATCACGCTGGCCCTCAACGACGTGTCGGTTTTGGAGGCGATCGAACGGGCCTGCGCCGCCGCGGACGTTCATCCCCGTTACGAGCTCGGAGTGTCCGACCAATACAAGAGCATCGAACTGCACCCCGGGCCGCGCGTGCCGGAGGGCCTGTCCGCCGACGCGGCCGGGGCGGCGGAGTGGGCGCGGTTCGCCGGGCCGGTCGCCGTGTTCGTGGAAAAGTTCGAGCAGTACCCGCCCCACGGGACCGGTCAGTTCACGCTGGGGATCTGTTGGCCGAAGCTGCCCCCGCCGATCGCGGAGACGTCGCGCCGATCGCCCTCCGCGCGGTCCGGCGGCTCCCCCTTCGAATTGACTGATGCAACCGCGGGGGGCCGCAGTGTGCTGAGCGAGGGACCGCCGTCCGCGACGGGCTGGCGGACCGACCCCGAAGAGACGTTTGGCCTGCATTACATTTCGACGACCTCCGATCTCCGGGGTCTGCTCCGTGACGTACAAGCCGTGGACGTCATTCATGGTCGCGTGGAACTACCCGTGCCCACGGCGGTAACGACGGTTTGGTTTGACGACGTTCAAACGGATGGGGCGGCGACCGAGGGGAACGCCACGGTCGTCTTGGACCGCGTGACGAGACGTTCCGACGGGGAGACGCGAATTCGGTACTCCGTCCGCGGGGCCGACGCGTTGTACGGCATGCAGGCTTACGCCTTCGACGCCGCTGGGGTTCTGCTCGAAAAGCCCGGCATGAGCTTGGCCAGTCGTAGCTTCAGCTATGACGGGACGGAGGGCACGGGCGAGGCGTCGTTCAGCGTGCAGGGAGAGCCGAAGCGGCTGGCGGTTGCGTTGATCACCGGTCGCGAAGCGTTCCAGCGAGACGTCGTCTTCAAAGACCTGCCCCTCTCGCACAGCGACCGCCAGCCCGAGAAATTAGCAGAACTGCAGTTCCCCGGGCACGACGCCCCGCTCACGGTGGAATCGCTGGGCGTGGAGAAGGGACAGGTGTTTTATCAGGCCCGCCTTCGAATCTCGAACCGGTCCAACAAAGGCGTTCACGTGGCGACGATCGTGATAAACTACCTCGACGCGGACGGAGAATCTCTCAAGGACGAGCGGGCGACGCTCCGCAGCGACGGCTTCGACTTCACCCCGCAGGCCACGCTTGTGAAAGCCGGGGAGCAGACCGAGGCGGAGCAGACTCTCTTCCACTTTCCGGACGACGCCGCATCGGTGAACGTCGCCGTGACGGCCGTCCGGTTCCTCGACGGCAGCACATGGGAATCCGCCGTCAGTACCGGGACGCCGGAATAAGGCCGCAGAGTTTTTTCAGAGAATATGCGTGAAGCGTCCGTCGAGCCGATCGGATTCGGCACGCTCTACTTACGGACCTCGGCGGGGGGAGGAGCGAAGCGGCGGGGTGACGAAGAGGGGCGGGGCGGCGAATCGTCCGAGACGCGGTCCGGGCTCGCAACAGCGGGCTCCGGTGTCATGCTCGGCCCCGCGCCGCCCGCTTCGCCTTTGCCCCCCCGTCCAATGTCCGCCGCCCCGCCCCGCCGCCTCGCTGCGGTCGCCTGTCTGCTCGCCGCCCTGCCCGCCGCCGCACAGGATGCGAACGATCCCGCGGTGGAGGAGCCTCTGTCCGCGGGCGATGCCGCCATCGTGGGAACGCGCGATTGGACGACGCTGCCGAAGGCGGACTGCCATGTGCATCTGGTCGACTTTCTGCAGAACGGTGAGTTCTGGAGCGACCCGGACGGCCCCGGCGGGTTTGACGGACAGTTCGTCCCGCCCTCGCCCGGCGCCGCGCTGGCCCAAGGCGACCGCGGCGCTCGCATCGAATCGGTTCTGCGCCGCATGGACGCCGCCGACGTGCGGGTGGCGATGATCTCTGGAATGCCGTTCGTCAAGAAGTGGTCCCGGAGCGATCCGGTACGTTCCAAGTATTATCTGGACAGCGGCGCCCGCGTGGTCCGCGCCCGCGACACCGATTATACCGTCGCCCTCGCCGTGGAGGATTATCTGGACTCCGGCGCCCCGAACGTTCAAGAGAACCGGGCGCGGCTGTATCCGTTTGTCTGCGGGTTTGATTCCACCGACCTCGGCGGGGTGGACATGATCGTCAAGCGGATCAAAGAGTTTCCCGGCTTACGGGAGGGAATCGGCGAAGTGATGAGCCGGCACGACGACCTGACGAACCTCACCACCGGCGAACGGCCCAGCGGCGACCATCCGGCCCTGCACCGCGTGTGCGATTTCGCCGGCGAGATGCACCTGCCGGTCAGCGTGCATCACAACGTCGCCCCGGTCTCGCCCGGCGGACAGTTCCGCGATCCTCTGTATCTGCGGGAGATTGAAAGCCTGTTCGACGCCCACCCGGACACGCAGTTCATCTGGTGTCACGCGGGGATCAGCCGCCGCGTCGTCGTGCGAGACTTGCCGGGGCTACTGCGGGGGATGCTATCGGAACCCGGACGGGCGGAGCATGTGAAGATCGATCTATCGTGGGTCGTCTACGAAAACTATATCTACAGTGAAGCGAGCGCCCGGAACCCGCTGGCGGTGGATCAGCGGGCGGAGTGGGCGGCGTTGATCGCGGACTACCCGGAGAACTTCGTGATCGGCTCGGACATCGTGGCGAAGTTCGACGGGTACGCCGCGGAGATCAACAAATACGGCCCGCTGTTCGACGTGCTCGTCCGGCAGCCGAACGGGGAGGCGTTGGTCCGCGGCCTCGCCCACGATAACTTCGCCGACCTGATGGCCCGTCTGCGGACGGCCCGCGGGGGGAGCGGAGCGACGCTGCCGACGGATTACGTCTATCCGGAGGACCGCTTCACCCTCGCCGGGGGCGTCCCTCAGAAGGCGGTGGGAGCGGGTGCGGTGGGCACCGGCGGCGCCGGCTCGCCCTCCGGTCCGTCCACGTCCGGCCCGCGGAACCCGCCCCGCGACGTGGACGACCGGGGCAACCCCGAGCGGACGCCGCAGACGCCCAGTCGCGTCCCAACGCCAGATCGCGTCCCCGTTCCGCGATAGGCAACTCGGTGAGCAGGCCTTTCCAGCAATCAGTGAGCGTGATCGGGCTTAGGCGTTTCCACGTTCTCGTCGACGGCTTCGTCGGCGTTCGACAACCGACGGAGCCGGAACGAGCGAATTTCGATCCGCCCCGGCTGATCGCGGGCCGCCCACTGGCCCATGTCCAAGTGCAACGCGCCGGCGGGGGCGAGGTCGGGGAGCGTCTTCTCGGAGGTGGTCACGCCGTTGACCGCCACCGTCAACCGGTCCCCCCGCACCTGCATCGTGACGACGTCCCAGCCGGGCGGCTCGCCATTGGTTTCACGCGCGTCGGCGGCTTGGGCAGCACTTTCCGCCGGCACGCCGACCACCCCGGTCCCGCGGTTGTGGCCCGCCGAGTAGATCCCCCCCAGCTCCGTTCGATCACCTTGATCGTCCCTGTCCGTGAACCGAGCCCCCGCTTCCAGTTTCCCGTCGCCGGCCTCGTTCCGAATCCGCAGACTGGAAACGAACGGCCCCTCCGTGCGGATTGCGAGCCGGGCTTCCCATTCGCCCCCGGCGACCTCGGCGTCTCGCAGGAACGCGCGGGGAGCGAACAACTTGTAGGAGGTGCGTTCGTCGGTCGGCGGGAGATCGCCAATCATCAGACCGTCGCGGACCGTCCAGCGTTCCCGGTCGCCGGTCCAACCGTCCAGCGTTTGCCCGTCGAAGAGGTCGACCCAACCGTCGGCGTCCGGTTCCGGCGGGGTGATCGGCTCGCCGGCGGGATTCAGGGGACGCACGCGGATCGATCGATACTCCAAACGGGACGCCTGATCCTTCAGGCCTCCCACATCGACCGCTATCGGGCCGGCCTCAGCCAGACCGGAGATTTGAGCGGCGACGATCACGATGCCGTTGACGGCGACGGCGTATTCCGCACCGACCGATCGGATCGCGACGACGTCCCACCCGGGCAACTCGCCGTTCGTCGCGGCGGCGGCGGCGGCCCGGGCGAGAATCGCCTCGTCGGCTGAGAAGAGTTTTCCACTGCGACCCAGGCCGCTCACGTGGACCGACCGACAAGTCGTGCCGCCCTCGCCAGGGACGACAGAGGCGACCACCCGAATCTTTCCGTCGTCCCACCAACTATGTCGGAGAAAAACGCCGCCCAAGCCGGCGGTCGTTCGCCGATGTACGAGCCGCGCCTCCTGATCGCCGAATTGACCCTCGGATCGGATCGCTGCCCCGTTGCCTCCCCTCCCCGCGGGGAAGACGCCAACCAGTGCCCCGTCCTCCACTGACCAATCTTCCGTGTCTCCCGTCCATCCGGTCAAATCCCGACCGTTGAATAGATCGACCCAGTCAGGGGCGTCCGGGGCGGCGTCCACGACGGCGCCGGGGGTGAGCCACGGGTCGACGTCGGGCGCTCCGTCGGGCGCTCCGGGGTCGGGCGTACCGGCGTCAGACCGCGTGGCCGCCTCGTTTCCGTCGTCCGCCGGCCCGGCTCCATCCTCCGAATCGCTGCCGACGCGGGTCGGTTCGAGAGACTGCATCTCCGCGACGACGTCTTCGCCCAGCCGCTCGAGACCGTTCAAAACGGCCGTTACGCCGCCGACGCACAGGACCACCGTCAGTAGGCCGATCGCCGCCAGCCCGGCCGGCCATAACCACCGCGGGGAACCGCTGTCGGACTTCCCCCGGGCCGAGGAGCGCGACGACCGCCGGGGGGGAAGCGGGGCGGCCTCGGGGGACCGTTCCTTCGAGTCGTTTCGCGTTGCCGGAACGACGGCGGGAAGGTTGAGTCGGGCGCTGGAGCCCTTCTTGAGGTACTCCGCCAACGCGCCCCGGACGGCGTCCATACTCTCGAAGCGCTCTGCCGGATCGCGGGCGGACATGCCTTTCCAGATCCCCTCCAACGCCGGGTCCACGTCCGGCCGGAGATCGCTGGGCGGGACGGGGTCCTCGGTCAACGCCTTACCCAGCACCGCGGTGACGGACCCGTCGAACGGCAGCCTGCCGGTGAGCAGTTCGTACAGCATCACCCCGAGGGCGTAGACGTCGGTCTGCGGGCCGACCGCCTCGGGGTCGCCGGTGATTTGCTCCGGGCTCATGTAGGCCGGCGTGCCGATGATCGCCCCGTCGTGGGTCATGCGGACGCCGGCGTCGGTCCCGGCTTCACGGCGGGCGAGGCCGAAGTCGGTCACGTGCGGCCGTCCACGTTCGTCCAGCATCACATTGGCGGGCTTCAGATCCCGGTGGATCACGCCGCGGTCGTGGGCGTGCGCCATCGCGTCGGCAAGTCGCCCGACCAGTCGCACGGCGGCCCGCACCGGCTGGGGGCCGGTGACCGCGTCCCGCAGGCTCTTGCCGGGGAGGTAGGCCATGGTGAGGTACAGCCGCCGGGCGCCGTCCGGGCCGGGTTCCTCGCCGGCGTCGTACACCGGACAAAGGTGCGGGTGCCGCAGCGTCGCGGCGGCGCGTGCCTCGCGGAGAAACCGCTCGGCGAGGTCCGCGTCGGCGCCGGCAGCGGTGGACGGCACCTTGAGGGCCACGTCCCGGTCCAGTTGTAGGTCCCGAGCGAGAAAGACCGCCCCCATGGCCCCCCGCCCCAGCTCTCGCAGGACGCGATAGCGTCCGAACATGACTCGGCCCGACTCAGGACCCGCTCCGGCGGCGTGACCTTCCTCGGACGTCGCCTAGCTGTCTGGGCCGACGACCGTGGCCTCGGCGCCGACGACCGTGGCCTCCGGATCGACAATGGCATCGGCGGCCTTCGCATCGGCCCGCTTTGCGGCGGGCCCATCGCGGGATCCGGGGTCAACGCACGTGGCATCTCGGTCCGCCGCAGTCGCCTCCGCATCGCTTCCGTCGGAGGGACGTCGAGGCAGGATGGACATCGGACGTCGGGGCTGGGAGGAAGCGATTTTGAGTCTATCGACCGCCCCGGACCATCGGTACGGTCCCCGCGGCGGACCGCCTTGCGTTCGGCCTTCTTCCGAAAGGGCCGGCGGTTCTCAGGATCCGTTGCCGATTCTCGATTGCAGGGCGTCGCGCCACGACTCCGGGCTGAACGGGCTGAGCAGCACGCTGCCGGTCACGCACAGGCCGGTGATCAGTAGGATGACGCCGACGATCACGGCGACGATGGCGGCAGCGAACATCCCGCCGCTCTCCGCGGCTTCCACGGAATGACGTTTGCGCCGCGCCGGTTCGCGGTTACGCCAGTTCTTGTCCTCGGTCATCGCCGGCTTCAACCAGCCCAGAGGGTAGCCGACCAAACCGAACAGCAGCCCGGCGCCCCAGCCCCACGCACGGCCGGTCGGGCCGAACAGCGAATTCAATACGACGGCGCCGGCGACGCTCAACAAGGATGCCCACCCGATGCACGACGCCGCGTGCACCAGTCGGCCGAAATACCGTTCCGCCCGCGGGTCGTCCGTCCAATCGGCCGGCGGCGGGCCGCCCTCCGGCGGTTCGGGCGGCGGCCCGTCCGTCGCGGCGACGGCGGGGGCGACGACATGTTCGGCGTCCGGCAGCAGGGCGTCGATCCACGTCAGGCGAGTCGGAGCGGTCGGGTGAACCAGCACCCGGGTCGGCCCGCCCGCTTGGAACCGGCGCTGGGCTCGCTCGGCGTGCCGCCCGTAGAACGGCAACGCGACCTCGCGGCGTTCGCCGTCGGCCAGATAGGCGAACGCGGCGAGGTACTCGTGATATTTCACGTTGCCGCTGGTGAAATAGCTCCCCGTCGCCTCCACCGCGGCGATCTGGGCGGTCGTCACCCGGCCGAGCCGCAGCAACCGGCGGGCCCTCCACCCCGTCACGGTTCCCCACAGGACCATCCCCGCCCCCGGCAGTAGGAGGAACGTGACCAGCATCAGCGTCGCGCCGACCCGACCGAGATCGCCCACCTCCTCCTCCGGCACGACCTGAATCACGACCGTCAGTCCGGAGGCGATCAGCAGCATGATCAGCCCGGCGAACACCTTCCAGGCGTTCGCCAGGCGCCGCGTCGCCCACCGGGCCGCCCGCGGAACCCGGCGGGGGGCCGGTTCGCGGAGGAAGCGGTCCAGTTTGTCCCGCGACACCGTCCCGGCGCCGGGCGTGGCGGTCAGGATGTTGGTCGATGCCGTCGGCTCGGCGTTCTCCGCCGTCGTCGCCCGGGTCGCGCGGGTGGCGGCCTCGGCGTTGCACATCGCTTTCACCACCTCCGCCGCCGCCTTGAAGAACGCGGGCCGATCGTCGAGGTGAACTGCCCGGCTTTGCAGCACGCGGTCGCCGTCCCGCCCGGTTGAAAGTCCCCACCGCGGGCGGTCGACCGGCACGTCGGCGGACACGGTCACAGTGTCGCCGTCCGCCTGCACGGTTAGGTCGGCGTGTTTCATGAGGACGGCTCGCAGTTCCGGCGTCAGCAGCGGGCGGGCCGCGTCGCGGTCCTTCGCCCCGCAGGTCACCAACCGGGAGAACTCCGGGTCGTCCGGGAACGTCAGCCCGTAGCGGCGTCGATACATCCACGCCACCGGCCCGGACAGCAGGTTCGGGGAGGCGCCGAACGACGGGAACCGCACCCCGGGCACCGCGACGAAGATCAGCGCCGTCTGGTGGGAAATTGTCGTCCAGGAGCGGGTCGACCGCTGCTCGCTTTCGCCCGTGGAACTCGTTTGCCGCTGCTCCTTGCGGGCGTCGCACAGCAGGTACTCGCCCCGCTTCGTGCGTTTCCGCATCACAGCGGCGACGGCGTCGGCCTTCAACGCCATACGGGCCTCGTTGGGCGCCCGTTCGAGCAGCTCGAACCCGATCCGGTCCGCGACGGCCTGCCGCCGCGGACGGTCGGCGTCGGGGGGCGCCTCGGCGGCTTCGTCGAAGTTCGGGTCGGCGTCCGCATCGGCGAAGGGCGTGGGCGCCGGCCGGAACCGTGGGGGGAACCGCTTCTCACGTCGCTCTCCGGCTCCGATCCCGGAGATGATCGCCCAACCGACCAACGCAAACCCGCCCAGCAACAGCGATCCGATCAGGCCGAACCACAGCCAGCCGAACCAATCCGGGATCTCCCACCCCGTCGGCGGCGGGTTCGGGACGCCGAGCCGCGAACCGGGCGAGGGGAGGTCGGCCAGCGGGGCGTCGAGGGCGACGGCGGCCACGGCGTCGGCCGCTCCGGTGTGGCGGACGTGCACGACGAGGAACCGCTGCCCCCGAGACTCCGCCTCCCGCACGCTCGCGTCGTACACGCCCTCGCAGGCGGCCCCGGGCGCCAGATCGCCGCACGCGAGCACCGGCCGCCCGCCGGCCCCGGTTTTGCGTTCCGTCCCCTGCCTGTCGGCGGCGAGGTACGCCTGCACGAGCACCGAAGTTCGTTCGTTCGTCGGCGCCGTCCCCACGTTGCGGATCACGCAGCGGTACCGAATCCGCTCCGCGGAGCGTTCAATGAGGGCCAGCGACTCGATCTCCAACGCGACGCCGGCCCCCACGCCCGACGCCCCCCCCGGCGCGGACGGGTCGTCAGGCGATCTGGCTGGAGCGGGGGGGGAAACGTCCGGGACCGCGGACGCTTCCCGGAGCGCCAGGGCGAACGCGTCGTTGGACGGATTGACGTCGCCGGCGACGCGGACCGTCACCACCAAAAACCGCCCGTCGCCCGGCTTCCGCGTCACGTGAAAACGATCGGCGTAGTCTCGGCCGGGGGCGGGGTTCGATGCGGCGGGGGCCAATCGACCGCCGGCCCGCCGCGCCCGTGGGCCGACGGTGTTATCAGGCGAGAAGTACGCCGTGATATCCCTCCGCTGATCGACCGGCGGCGGTTCGGTCCCCACGTGACGGATGACGTCTCGGTCGTCGATCCGCTCCGCGGAGACTTCGTCCAGCGTCAACGTCGTGACCGTCAGGTCCGGCCCGGTCGCGGGGGCGTCCCTGCCGCCTAACTGCGGAAACGCCAGGGATTGGATCCCCGCGGCAAGCAGCAGCGCCGCGGCGAGTGGCACGATCAGTCGGCGGGACGGCGGAAGCACTTCGGCACATCGTGGCGAGGGGGCGGTCTCAGATTGAAACGCACCCCATGCCGCCGCGGTTCATACTGCAATGCTGACCCGGCACCTGCCAGAACGAGGCGGACCAGCGACGGGAGACCCCGTACGGGAGCGACCGCACAAATCAAGGGGACGATGCAGTCGCCTTTGAGCAGCATTCAGGTGCGGCGGTCCATTTAGGCGTCGCATTCGTGTCTGCCCCGCAGAAGTGAACAGGCGTCGCATTCTTTGGGGAAAGCGCCCCGCCGTCCGAGTCGGTCCTTCTTGAGTTAATCCTTGAGTTTATCGTCAGCCCCCCGCCAGCGGGAGATGACCGTACCGCCTTGGCAGTGTGGACAGTTATAAGCAGCCGACGACTGCTGCGAGCCACTCGAACCCGAGGAAGTTCGCCGCTTTCTTCTCGTCGCTGGCGGCGACGCGGCGGAACTGTTTGAGCCGGCCGAAGAACCGCTCCACGAGATTTCGCCGTTTGTCCAGTTCGGCGTCGCAGGGGAACGGCGCCGCCCGCGATTTGGGCGAGGGCACGCACGCGACCGCCCCGGCCTCGACGATCAGCCGCCGCGTCGGACGCTGGCGCCGTCGAGGTGCAGCTCCGAGAGGTCCGGCTCGCCCAAGGCGGCGGCCAGTCGCGGCCGCACGCCCGCCTCGCACCACCGGTCGAACCTGCGCCAGACGCTGTTCCAGTTCCCGAACCGCTCCGAAAACGCCCGCCACGGGGCTCCGGTCCGGGCGACCCACAGCGCCGCCGAACCCACAGCGCCGCCGAACCCACAGCGCCGCCGAGAGGAACAGCCGGTCGTCCGCCCGCGGGCCGCGGGGCTTCGTCTCGGCCGGCAGCAGCGGGGCGACCGCCGCCCACTGGGCGTCGGAGAGATCGCGGAGAGCGGGACCTTCGGCGGGCGTCGCGGCGGCGGGAGCGGGCCGCACATCGTTGCCGCTTTCTCAACTCTGTCCAAACTGCCTAGCGTCCGAGTCCGTTCAGCACTGTTTTGCCGATCGCTTGTCCGCTGGCTTGAAATTCGTGGGCGGCTTGAAGATTCGCGACGGTCAAGTCGCCGCCGTGGTGGTTCACGGTGGGGAGCAGCGTGCCGTCGTCCAACAGGTCGGCGACGCGGTTCAGTAGCAACGACTGGGCGTCCATATCGTCGGTTTGAAACATCGGCCGGGCGAACATGAACTCCCAACTGACCGACAGCGACTTTCGCTTCATCGGCTTCAGATCAAGCGATTCCGAGTCGTCGATCACCGCGATGCGGCCGCGGGGGGCGATCAATTCGACCACGGCTCCGAGGTGCTGATCGGTGTGCGTTAGCGAGGCGACGTAGCGAGGGGCGATCCCGAGCGCCCCATCTCCCGGTCCAGCGGTTTCCGATGGTCGACGATGTGGTCGGCCCCCATGGTCTCGACCCAGGCCACGGTGTCCGGCCGCGAGGCCGTGGCGATCACCGTCAGCTTGGTGAGCCGCTTGGCGAGTTGAATCAGGATGGACCCGACGCCGCCGGCCCCGCCGACGATCAGCAGCGCCTCGCCCTTCCCCCCGCCCTCGGGGACGCCCAGGCTGTCGAACAGCAGTTCCCACGCGGTGATGCTGGTCAGCGGCATCCCGGCGGCCTCGGCGAACCGCATCGAGGACGGCTTACGGCCGACGATGCGTTCGTCGACGAGATGATACTCCGCGTTCGTCCCGGGCCGTGTGATGTCGCCGGCGTAGTACACCGGATCGCCGGGCCGGAACCAGGTCACCGCCTCGCCGACCGCGGAGATGATCCCCGCGGCGTCGAAGCCGAGGATCTTCGGGCCGTCGACCGGTTCCGACCGCCCCCGCACCTTCACGTCGACCGGGTTGACGGAGACGCCGCGGACCTTCACGAGCAAATCCCGCGGGCCGGGCCGGGGTCGTTCCGTCTCGAACGCGATGAGGGCGTCGTCGGAGACCGGCCCGGCGTGCGTGTAGCCGATCGCTTTCATCACCGGCTTGTCAGAGCGGAAAAGGGGTCCGCGGAGGATCGCGGCTCATTGCTGTGGGAGGCCACGATACCCCCCGCGACGATCCTGCCAAGCAGCGGCGGGCACGGCGGGCATGGGAGTTGATGTGAGGGCCGGGATCCGACGGTCCGCCGGCCTCCTGACGGTCGGTCCGGCGACGGGCCGTCCGGGGCGGCGGAATGGCGGCTTGGGGAGAGCGTGGTCTGTGCTACGCTGGCACATCAGTTGCGCCGGTCGGTCGACCGGCCTTCCGGCCCGTCGCTCGCCGGAACCGGCCCGTCCTGTCCGGTCGTCCGCCGATCGTTCCGCCCGACCCCCGCGCTCCGTGGGGCCGCGCCGTCGCCCCTCGTTCCCGCCCTCCGGCGCGGCCGCCCACTGTGGGAGCCGCCCGGGTCCTGATTCGCACATGCTCCAGTTCTTTCGTCAGCGTCAACGTAGCTTCAAGAACGACACGCTGTCCGGCTTGACCGTCGCCTTGGCGCTGGTTCCGGAAGCGGTCGCGTTCGGGTTCGTGGCCGGCGTCGATCCCACGATCGCGCTGTACTCCGCGTTCTTCCTGTGCCTCGGGGCGGCGGTGTTGGGCGGGCGACCGGGGATGATCTCCGGGGCGACCGGGGCGATGGCGGTGGTCGTCATCGGCCTCGTGCAGATTCACGGGGTCGAATATCTGTTCCCGACGGTGATCCTATGCGGTTTGCTTCAGATCGCGGTCGGTTCGGCTCGGTTGGGGGTGTTGATCCGGATCGTGCCGCACTCCGTGATGCTGGGGTTCGTGAACGGGCTGGCGATCGTGATCCTGATTGCGCAGTTCGGCAGCTTTCAAACGGTGAACGCCGCGGGGAACCTCGTCCCGCTGTCGGGTCCGGCGTTGTGGATCATGCTGGGGCTGATCGGGCTGACGATGGCGATCATCTGGGGGCTGCCGAAGCTCACGCGGGCGGTGCCCTCGTCGCTGGCGGCGATCCTGGCGGTGTCCCTGCTGGCCGCAGGCGTGAATGCGGGAGCGGACTCGGGCTGGATCGCGGAGGGGCAATCGAACGTCGTGCCCACCGTCGGCGACATGCTGGCGACGAACATCAAGTCGGCTGAGGCGAAGAAGGCCCGGGATAGAGTCCTGGCCGATCACGAAGCGATCCGCGACGGGGAGCCGACGACCGAACTGGACCCGGCGCTGGTGCAGGTCGCGGTGGCGTCGGCCCTGTCGGCGGTGGACGCGGATCCGTCCAGCCGGAGCATCGAGGGGGACCTCCCGCGGCCGTTCTTCCTCGATTGGAAGCTCCCGCCGCTGACTTGGGGGACGCTGTGGATCATCGCTCCGTTCGCCCTGACGCTGGCGGGCGTGGGGCTGATCGAGTCCCTGATGACGCTGGCCCTGATCGACGAGATCACCGAGACCCGCGGGCACAGCAACCGCGAGTGCCTCGGGCAGGGGGCCGCGAACGTGATCTGCGGGTTCTTCGGCGGGATGGGCGGGTGCGCGATGATCGGGCAGTCGCTGATCAACGTGAACTCCGGCGGTCGGGGGCGGCTCAGCGGGATCGTCGCGGCCCTCGCCCTGCTGAGCTTCGTGCTCTTCCTCGCCCCGTGGATTCAGATGATCCCGATGGCCGCGCTGGTGGGCGTGATGTTCATGGTCGTGATCGGGACGTTCGAGTGGGCCAGCCTGAAGATGTTCCGCCGAATGCCGAAGATGGACGTCGCCGTGATGCTGCTGGTCGCCGGCTACACCGTGGTGATGCACGATCTGGCGAGCGCGGTGATCCTCGGCGTGATCGTCAGCGCCCTGGCGTTCGCCTGGCAGCACGCCACGCACCTCAACGCCGACGTCAAAATGAACGAGCACGGCAGCAAGATCTACCAGCTCCACGGGCCGCTGTTCTTCGCCAGCGTCAGTTCGTTCAAGGAACTGTTCAGTCCGCGGGAGGACCCGGACGACGTGGTGATCGACTTCTACTACACCCGGGTCTACGACCAGTCGGGGCTGGAGGCGATCAACTCGCTGGCGGAAAAATACACCGCGCTGGGCAAGCGGTTGCACCTCACGCACCTCTCGCCGGAATGCCGCACGCTGCTGGACCGGGCCGGTTCGCTGGTGGAGGTCAACGTCAGCGAGGACCCGCAGTATCACGTCGCCAGCGATCGCTTCACGCAGTCCGAGAACGGCGTTCGACGCCCTTCCGGACAGACGTTCCCCGCGGACCGCACACGGGCCGACGCGGAATCCGTCGACCAACTCGTGGTGAACGAGCCGGTCGCCGGGTGACGGGCGGCCTGACCCGGGTCGGTCCCGCTCCGTTACCGCTCGGTCCGCAGGCCGGCGTCGGTCCAACCGCGCCAGCCGCCGTCGAGGCTGACGGCGTTCGTGTACCCCATGACCCGCAGGTTGTCCGCCGCCAGGGCGCTGCGGTAGCCGCCGCCGCAGTACAGGATCAGCTCCGCGGCGGGGTCCGGGAACTTCGATTCGATGTCCCGTTCGATCACCCCCTTGGATAGGTGCGTCGCCCCCGGCAGACGGCCGGCGGCGAACTCGCTCTCCTCCCGCACGTCGATCAGCGGGACTGTCTCGCCGGCGTCCGAACGCGCCTGCACCGCCTCCGCGGTGGTGTGCGGGACGCGGGCGGACGCCGCTTCGCAGATCGAGACGAACCGGGGGGCGTGCTGTTTGTCAGCCATGGCGGGCGGGAGCGTGGCGGGCGGGAGCGTGGCGGGCGGTCAGGCGTCAGGCGAGATCGAACGCCAACACTTCGGCATCCGCGGTCGCGGTGAGGTGGATCACGGCTTCGTCGGTCAAACCGACGCCGTCGCCGGCGGTGAGGTGGGCGCCGTTGACCGTCACGTCGCCGGAGATCACCTGCACCCAGCCGTGTCGCGGGCCGCCGTGCTCCGTCATGAAATAGTGGACGACTTCGCAGCCTTTCGGCAGCAGGCCGCTCATGATCGCGGCGTCGGCGCCGATCTTCAGGCCCGGCCCGTGCCCCTCGAACTTCGCGCGTGAGGCCGGCGCCGGTGACGATCGGGCACAGCGTGCCGGTGCGGTCCTCGTCCTTCACCTGTCCGTCGGCGTAGGTCGGGGTTCCGCCCTTCTCGTCGGGCAGCAGCCAGATCTGGAGGAAGTGGACCGGTTCGTCGCCGGACGGGTTGAACTCGCTGTGGGTCAGTCCGGAGCCGGCGCTCATCGCCTGCACGCCGCCGCGGGACAGTTCGCCCTGCCCGCCGACGCTGTCCTGATGAGCCAGCGTCCCGGAGACGACCAGGGTGACGATCTCCATCTCGCTGTGTCCATGCGTGCCGAAGCCGTGGTCCGGCTGGACGCGGTCTTCGTTCAACACCCGCAGGCTGCGGAACCGCGTCCACTGCGGATTCTGATAGTCCGAGAAGCTGAAGGTGTGGTGCGTATCGAGCCAGCCGTGGTCGAAATGACCGCGGTCACCGGCTTTGCGGAGCGTGAGCATCGGGGGGCGTGGAGCCGAGCGAGAGGGTCAGTCTTCCGTCTTCTTACGGCCGAACAGCATTCCGTCGATGCTGAATCGGCCCGGCCCGGTGAAGACCAGGGCGAGGGCGGCGCACATCAGGATCGCGGGGAACTCCATCCCGCCGGACCGGGCGTCCCACGCCCCCCGGTGCACGAGAAACGCGGCGACGCCCATCGCGACGGCGAGCCCCAACGCCCCGAAGCGGCACAGCAGTCCGAGCGCGACCAGCAATCCGCCGGCGAACTCCGTGATCGCCGCCGTCCAGGCCATCACTTCCGGGTACGGCAGGCCAAGGCCCGGCTTGTCCGGGCCGAAACCCTCGCCCAGAAACTTCGCGAAGTCGCCGATCCGCGCCTCCTGCGTCGCTGCGAGCTTCGCGCTCGAGCGGGATCTCGCCGGTCGCCGGATCGGTGGTCCACCACCCGCCGTTCGGCTGGCCGAACAGCTTCTGGGCGCCGTGGTAGGCGAGATCCAGCCCCACCGCGGCCCGCAGGATCAGCAGGCCGAGATCGGTGGACGGGCGGTTTTGGTGGGGGGCGGGGTCGCTCACGGGGCCGGCGGGGAGGGCGGGAGGTCGGGGGAAGCGGCGGGGGAGGAAGCGGCGAGGAAGGCGAGGACCGCATCGGCCGTGGCGACCGGGTCCTCCAGCGGCGGGAGATGACCGCAGTCGGGCGACCTCGACGTAGCGGCCGTGGGGGAAGGCGTCCGCCAGCGCCCGCAGGTCGGCCGGGGAGGTGAACGTGTCCTCCGCCCCGCCGACGACCAGCGTCGGCGCTTCGATCCGCCCGCACAACCCGACCCGGTCCGGCCGCGCCGCCATCCCCCGCTGCGCCCCGATCACCCCCGCCGGCGTCGCGACGCCGGTCATGGCCCGCAGCGCCTCCACGACCTCCGGCCGCTCGTTCAACGACTGCTGGGAAAGCTGCTGGCCGGGGCAGTCCTCGGTCAGAAACGAGGTGCCTTCGGCGATCACCCGATCCGCGATCGCCGTACGTTTTTCGCGGGCGGCGTCGCTGTCGGCGGTCGCCTTGGTGTCGAACAGCATCAGGGCGGACAGTCGGTCGCCGAACCGCTCCGCGAACGCCAGCGCCGCGTAGCCGCCCATCGACAGCCCCCCGACCGCGACCGGCCCCGCGACGCCCAACGCCTGCAACAGGGCCGCCAGATCGTCGGCCAGTTCGTCCATCGTCAGTGGCGGCGCGTCGCCGGCTCCCCGTCGAATCGCGGCGGGCTGTAGCCGAACCCGGGCAGGTCCGGCACGATCACGCGGTGTGCATCGCTGAGCGCGTCCGCCAGCCCGTCCCAGACCCGGCGGTCGTGCGGCCACCCATGGATCAGCAGGACGGGCGGCCCGTGTCCGGCGTCCCGGGCGAAGAGCGGCGTCGGGCGGTTCGGCAGTTCGATCAGCGGCATCGCGGGAGTCTAACCGCTCGCCCGGCGGTCGCTCGTGATGTCGGGAACGCTATCTTGGGACATGGTCACGAATTATCATTACGCCGACCGCTTGCACGCCGCGATCCGGGCGAAGGGCTCCCCCGCCCTCGTCGGGATCGACCCGCGGTTGAAGTCGCTGCCGGCCCCGGTCTTGGACGCCGCGACCGGGCCGACGGAACTGGACCGTGCCGCCGACGCCTTCGAGCGATTCGGCAAAGGCTTGATCGACGCCGTCGCCGATCTCGTGCCCGCGGTGAAGCCGCAAAGCGCCTTCTTCGAGGAACTGGGCGTGCCCGGGATGACGGCCCTCTCCCGGATCATCGCCCACGCCCGGGCGGCGGGGTTGATCGTGATCCTGGACGCCAAACGCGGCGACATCGGCAGCACCGCCGAAGCCTACGCCCGCGGGCTGCTCGGCGGCGCCCGGCCTTCCTCCGACGGTGGGCCCCGCCCCGACATGGCGGACGCCCTCACGGTGAACCCGTTCCTCGGCCCGGACACGCTGGATCCGTTCGTCACGGTGGCGAAGGAACGCGGCGCCGGCCTGTACGTGCTGTGCAAGACGTCGAATCCCGGCAGCGGCGCCTTCCAGGGGGTGACGCAGGACGGTCGCAGCGTGACGCAGCGGGTCGCCGAGGAGATCGAGCGACTCGCCGACGCGACGCGTGGCGAATGCGGATACGGCTGCGTCGGTGCGGTGGTCGGCGCGACCTACGCCGCGGACCTGGGCGAGCTGCGGGCCGCGATGCCGTCGGCCCCGCTGCTCGTGCCGGGGTACGGCAGCCAGGGCGGGACCGCCGCGGACGTGGCGGGCGCCTTCGACGGCGACGGTTTGGGGGCCGTCGTGAACAGTAGTCGGGCGATCAACTTCGCCTTCTCGTCCGATGCCTACGCCGCGGAGTTCGGCCCGACCCGCTGGCAAGCCGCGAGCGCCGCGGCGGCCCGGGCGATGGTCGCACGATCTCCGCGCGGCGACCGGCTGAGGCGACACCGCGGCGGCGGTGCGGTGGGCGATCGCGTGGCCCGCGATGCATCTTCGGGCCGAACCGCGTACCGTGCCCGGCGCCCGCCGTAACACGCCCACGCCCCCCCGCGACCGCCGATGGCCGCCGACGCCTATTCCCCCTGCCCCTACTGCACGGGGACCGACAAGAAGAAGAAGTTCTGCTGTCTGGCGATCGAGCCGGAGATGGCGAAGGTCGCCCGTGCCAAGGCAGCGCGGCAACGCGAAGGCGGCGTTGTCGACGCTCGAAAAGCTGGCCGAGAAGAACCCGACGACCCCGTGGAACCAGGCGACGCGGGCCAGCCTGCTGTTGAACACCGGTCGGGCGGAGGAGGCGCTGGAGGTGTTGGAAGGGGTGCTCGCCGCGGAGCCGGACAACAAAAGCGTCCTCGCCCTGCACGCCGCCGCCAGCTTGGCGGTGAAAGGCTTCGAGGGCAGCCGCCAGCCGCTGTGGCGGGCGTTTCGCAAGAGCGCCCCGCACTACCCGGATCTCGTCAGCGGCGTCGCCGCGGCGGCGGCCGGGGAACTGTACAACCGGCGCCGCTACCCGGCGGCTCGTGAACACCTCGCCTGCGCCCTGCGGTTCGCCGCCCCGGACCGCAAGCAGGAACTGTTCATGCGGCTGATGGAGTTCGACGGCAACGCGGAGGTCCCCTACCCCCTGCGGAGCGTGCACCCGCTGGCGGAGGTTCCCGGCGAGGGGGACGGCGCAGCAGACCGCCGCCAAGGCCCGCCGGATTGCGGAAAGCGGCTGCTACGGCGCCGCCGCGGAGAAGTACGCCGCCGCCGCCGCTTCGCTGCCCGGCAACGCCGCGGTTCGGGCGAACGTCGGCCTCTGCCGGGCCTTCGACGGGGACCACAAAGCCGCCGCCGGGGCGCTCCGCAAAGCGGCGGAGGCGGAGTCCGAGTTCGAACTCGCCGCCGAGTACGAAGCCCTCGCCCAACTGCTCGCGTTGACCGAGGAGGGCGGCAGCGTCGATCTGAAAGAGCGGGTCTTCGCGCCGGACAGCGTGGCGAAACTGCTGGGCGATCTCGACGACCGTCCCCGCTTCCACCGTCTGCCGACCGACCCGGAGCCCGACGGCCCCGCCCCGCCGGACGCCGTCTACGAACTGCTGGACCGCCCGCTCCCGGAGTCCGCCGAAGGCCTCACCGGCGACGCCGTGCCGAACGTCGTGGGCGAATTGACGATCTTCAACCAGTCGGGATCCGGTGTGTCGGGCGGCTCCGGCGAAGACGGTTCCCACGGCCCGCGGGCGGTGCTCTCCGCATTCCTGGGTGAGGAATGGGACACTGCCGCGGGGTTGATCGCGGAGATCGGTTTGCCTGAAGCATCCGGCGACGAGCAACCGCCGGAGGGGGAGGACGGTCGCTACGGATTGCCGCGGGAACTGTGGGGTCTTCGCTGGCGGTGGGCGTTCCCCGACGGCGTGCCGCTCCGCCGACGCCGCGAACTGGAGAGCGACAGAGTGGGACCGCCGGATCACGGAAGTCTGGCCGGAGACGCCCCTCGCCGCCCTCGACGGCCAAACGCCCAACGCCGCCGCGGGCGACGGCGCCCTCGCCGAACGGCTCGCCGGCGCCCTGTACGTGCTGGACGCCGTCTGCGACCGCGGCCGGTACGAACTCGATCTGAACGGTCTGCGTGAGCGGTTCGAGCTGCCCCGCGTCGTACCGACCGAGGCTCCCGCCGACGCGGCCCTCAACGGCCTGTCGATCCTCGCCCTCCAGCGGGTCGACCTGACCAAGCTGGACGATCGCCAATTGCTCACGGCGCTGAACCGGGTGTTGTTGGTGCACCCCGCCCGGTTCCTGCGGGCGACGCTCGCGGAAGCCTTGAACCGGGACACGCTGGCGGAGCAGTTCGATCGGCAGCGGGCCTATCACACGCTCGGCGAACTGGCCCGCGATCGCTACGACTACGCGGAGGCGTTCGACTGGCTGGAGAAGGGCCGGGCGGAGGCGAAGGAGGCCGAGAACGGCTTTGAAGCCGTCTTCCGCTGGGACACCCGAGAACTGGCCCTGCGGCTCGAAACACCGGACGACCCGGAACTCGTCCCGCTGATCGAGCGCCTCGACCGGTATTACGGGCCGAAGCTACCGCAGTTTCGGCCGTATCTGATGCAGATCCTCGCCGCCCACGATGTGACGCCGCCGGCTTCGGTCGCCGCGAACGACGCTCCCCCGGCGCCGGCCGTCGCGGCTGAATCGACCGGCGGCGCCTGGACGCCCGACGCTCCCGCCGCGGTGGGCGACTCGAAAACGCTGTGGACGCCGGGAAGCTGACCGCCGCCCCCTTCCCCTCCGCCCAGGCCGCGATGGCTCACGCCGTGGCGCTCGCGGAACGGGGGCGGGGGGCGGTCGAGCCGAACCCCTGCGTCGGCGCGGCGCTCACCACCGCCGCTCTCGAACCGATCGCGGAGGGTTGGCACCAGCAGTTCGGCGGCCCGCACGCGGAGGCGCACGCACTGCGAGCCGCGGGCGGGCGGGCGCGCGGGGCCACGCTGTTCGTCACGCTCGAACCCTGTTCGCACCGCGGTCAGACGCCGCCCTGCGCGGACGCGGTGATCGCTGCGGGGGTGAAGCGGGTGGTCATCGGCACGCGGGATCCCGCCCCGCACGTCGCCGGCGGCGGGATCGCCAAGCTGCGGGCGGCGGGGATCGAGGTGGACATCGGCGTATTGCCGGAGGAGTGCCGGGCGTTGGCGGCGCCGTTCTTCAAGTGGCTCGCGGTGCGGCGACCCTGGATCGTGGCGAAGTGGGCCATGACGCTCGACGGCAAAACCGCCTCCCGCACCGGCGATTCGAAGTGGATCAGCTCCCGCGAGAGCCGCCGGCTGGTCCACCGGTGGCGGGGCGAAAGCGGCGCCGTCGTAGTCGGAGCCGGCACGCTGCGGGCGGACGACCCGCACCTCGCCCCCCGCACCGTGGAGTTCGATCTTCCCCCGGCCGCCCGCGTCCCGCTGCGGGTGGTCGTCGGTTCGACCGGCGTGCTCCCGGCGGATTGTCGCTTGGCGACCACGCCGGAGGACGGCCCGGTCCTGGTCACCGCATTGGAGGGCGCGGTCGATTCGCCCCTGCCGGACCACGCGACGCGGCTCATGCTGCCGGCGAGTCCCGGCGATCCGACGCGGGTGGACGTGCTTGCCCTGTTGGACGCGCTGGCGGAGCGGGGCGTGTACCGCGTGTTCCTCGAAGGCGGCGGGGCGACCGCCGGGGCGTGGCTTGATCAGGGGCAGATCGACGAGGTGCGGGCGTTCCTCTGCCCCAAGCTGCTCGGCGGCGGCGCCGCTCAAAGCCCCTTCGCTGGACGAGGCTTCCCGACGATCCGCGACGCCGCGATCTTCGCCCACCTGCGGGCCGAACCCGTGGGGACGGACCTCCTCGTCACAGCAACCCGCGATCCCGGAGACACCGCGGGCGAGGTGTGGTACCAACGAGCCGCAGCCGCGTCGCTCGATTAGGGGGCGATCGGTTGAGAAGCGTCCGTCGCCCCGGCCTCGTCACGACGGACGATTGCGTCCTGCCGCGCGAGGTACTCTTTGTAGTGCTCCTCCAACTTCGACCAGGGCAGGCCGCACATGCGGTCGAGCGTGCGAATCCGCTCGGGGGCGACGCCGGGGTGGTACAGGTCGGAGAGATGCACCTTCAGCGCCGGCCGCAACGCCCCGTCCCCGGCGTGCATGAAGAAGTGCGTCAGTCCGCTGGCTTGACTGTAGCACCCGCGAACCTCCGGGGCGGTCTGGAAGGCGACCCGGCCGCGGGCGGCGAACTCGCCCAGCGGCACGAGGAAATCCTGATCGATCCAGCGGGCGCGGGCGTCGGAGAAGCGTTGGTATCGCGGCGAGCCCGCCGTCATCGTCACGCCGTCGTCGCGGAAGCTCTCCATGTAACAGCCGATCCCCTCCGCCGCCCAGTAGTGGGCGGATTCCCCCACCAGCCAATCGCGGGCCGTGCTCTCGTAGAAGATCTGGTGCGTCGCCTCGTGGAACAGCGTTCGGCGGTCGGACGGCTGCCCGTCCTCGTAGTCGAAGAACGACGCCACCCGGGTTCGGGGATCGTGGTAGCCGTTACTGAGCGCGATGTACGGCGTGTCCGCCTTCAATGCGTCCACGTACTGCGTTTTGTTCCGATAAAGGTGCACGTCGTACTTCCCGTCCGCTCCGCCGACGTGGGGGTAGGTCGGCATCGCGCCGACCGAGACGAACCGCTTGCGCAGGTCCTCCGGGCCGAGGCCGAAGCCGGGGAACGTCGCTCGGAAGAACGAATGAAACCGTTCGAGTTGCCGGGCGACCTCCACGCCGCGTTCGAGGCTGACGTTCGTCCGGACGCGGAAGTGCTCGGTCTCGCAGATCCAGCCGGCGGCGAAGTCGGAGCGGACCAGCGCCTCGCGATCGGCGTCCACCCACCGGCCGTCGAGCATCCGCTGACCGGCCTCCAACTCGTCCACATGCGACTGCGGCGTCCAGCCGAACGTGGGGTGATCGACCCGGCCCCGCAGGTCCTGCGTGCGTTCCCACGGGGTGAACCAGCCGTCGCGGGTGCGTCGCTGTCCCAGCGCCCGGCGGGCGAAGACGTGTTCCGGATCGGCGGCCAGCGTATCGAAGACCAGCCCCATCGCCGTATCCGCCGCGAACGGCTCCTCCGCCCCGCGGGTGCCGACCTGCTTGGCGAGCGGAAACAGCGCCAGCGCGTGCTGCTCCGACGTGCGGCGGATCGCCCGCCGCAGGACCATCTTCAGCGGACCGATCGGCCGCCGGCAGGTCCGGCTGGGCGGCCCGCGGCGGCGGCGTGAACGACAGCGTGGAGCCGTCCGGCGGTTCAGCCCGGGCTCCCAGATCGGCGGCGAGATCCGCCAGTCCCGCGGCGTCCGCCTCGGTGGCGAACGCCGCCAGCTTCGCCCGATACGCCTCCCGCAGCGATCCCGCTTCGGCCCGCGCGTCGTCCAGGATCCCGGCCGACGCCGGCTCCGACAGCGTCGGCCACAGGATCGCCAGCCACAGGATCGCCGGGCAGAGAACGGATCGAACGGGCGGCACGGCGGACTCCGGGGCGGCGGCGGGACCGGATGGTAGAGCCGCCGCCGGGCTTGGTGAAGACGACCCGGGGCGGACGCGGTTCCGTCAGGCAGCGTTCCCGCTCACACTGACGAGCGATGGACAACCTGACGCACGCCCTCACCGGCGCCCTGATCGCCCGCACCCTCCCTGCCCGCTGGACCGGCGAACTGGCGGAACCGCTCGACCCGGATGCCCGCCGCCCCGGCCGCTGGGTGATGCTGGCTTCAATTATCGCCGCGAACCTGCCGGACTTCGAGGTGCTGGTTCTCTGGCCGCCGCCGCTGGGGGACAAGGCGGCGTACCTGATGCACCACCGCGGGTGGAGCCACAGCCTCGTGGGGATCGCCGCGGAGGTCGTCGCGTTCACCGGTCTCCTCTGGCTGCTGGCCCGCTGGCGACGGACCGCCGGCTGGTTCGCGGGCTTCACCCCGACCCGCGGCTTGGCGGTCGCGGTGCTGGGGGCGTACTCGCACCTGTTCCTCGATTGGTGGAACAGCTACGGCGTGCGGCTGTTTTACCCGTGGGACAAGACGTGGTACTACGGCGACCTCGTGTTCATCGTCGACCCGTGGGTCTGGCTGATGCTCGGCGGGGCACTGGTCTGCGGCACGCGGCGGTTCGGCCGGACGAAGTGGTGGTGGTACGCCCTCACCGGCGCCGCGACGGCCGTGGTCGCCGGCGCCTGCTGGCAGGAGCAGTGCCCCTGGTGGGTACTGGCCGGCTGGTGCACCGGCGCGATCGAAATCGCCCTGCTGCGGTGGTGGTGGGGGCGGTGGCGGGCAGCGCCGCTGGTCGGCGGGGGGATGCTCGCCGCGTACCTGCTGTTCGCGGCCTGGGTCACCGCCTCCATCCGCGGCACGACCGCTCCTACGAGGGGGCCGTACATCACAATCGGCGTCAGTTGGCAACGTGAACAGACTGCACTCGCGGCTTTACCCGTTGCGGGCGTGCCGTGGGAACGCGAGGCGATTGGAATGTCACGTTTCATGCACCCGTTGCTTCAGCGGTCCGATATCCCACGCCGGGAGGCGTGGCGAACCCGTCCGCGGGAGCCCTGGTCGGTCCAGCGGAGGGGGTTCCCCGGCCGTAGTTTCGTGCCGGAGAACCTTAGCGTCCTGTTCGACGATCCAGATGTGACTGCGAGCAACCAAGTGCGGGCGTGGCGTGCCTTCGCTCGCTTCCCCGTTGCGACATTCGAGGAGAAACCGTCGCCTCACCTGCGCCTTGGCGACCTGCGATACTCCGCCGGCGGTGAATCGGACTGGTCTGAACTGCAACTGCCGATCTCCGAGCCGCTCGCCGCGGCGCATCGGCGGAGACTGCGGCTCGACGAACAGCGTCATCTACGTGAACAGCAGCGTCGGTGGGACGCGGAGTTCTAGAGCAGGCCGCGGAATGTCGTAGCGGCGGCTTCCAGCCGCCGACTCTCGGCGCGGCCGAAGGAGACGACCCCCGTTCGCTGCGCTCGCGGACGGCGGCTGGAAGCCGCCGCTACGGATCATCAGGGTCCGTTCTAGTCGCCGTTCCGTCGTGCGGCGGGAACTGGTCGGCCTTACTGTTCCGCCTTATCGAAGGCGCTGTCGAACTTGCGGCCGCTGGGTTCGAAGTCGACGTTGCGGCAGAACTGCGCCGCCTCCTTGGCGCCGTGCATGCGGTCCATGCCGCTGTCTTCCCATTCGACGCTCAGCGGGCCGGAATAGCCGATGTCGTTGAGGGCGCGGATGATCTCCTCGAACCGCACACCCCCACGACCGACGCTGCGGAAATCCCAGCCGCGGCGGTGGTCGCCGAAGGGGAGGTGCGAACTGAGGATGCCGCTGCGGCCGTTCAGCGTGACCGAAGCGTCCTTCATATGCACGTGGTAGATGCGGTCCGGGAACTCGCGGATGAACTCCGCCGGCTCCATCCCCTGCCAGATCAGGTGGCTGGGATCAAAGTTGAAGCCGAACTCCTCCCGCCGATCGATCGCCGCCAGCGCCTTGTGGGCGGACGCGATGTCGAAGGCGATCTCCGTGGGATGCACCTCCAGGGCGAAGCGAACGCCGCACTCTTGGAACACGTCCAAGATCGGGTTCCACTTTTCCGCGAAGTGCTCGAACCCGCGGTCGATCATCCCCGCGGGGGCGGGCGGGAAGTCGTAGAAGAGGTGCCAGATCGAACTGCCGGTGAATCCGTTGACCACCTCCACGCCGAGCTTCGCGGCGGCGCGGGCGGTGTTCTTCATCTCTTCGGCGGCCCGCTCGTTCACCCCGGCCGGGTCGCCGTCGCCCCAGACGTAGTCCGGCAGAATGCCTTTGTGCCGCTCGTCGATCCGGTCGCAGACCGCCTGTCCGACGAGGTGGGCGCTGATGGAGAACAGTTGCAGGTCGTACCGGCTCAGCAGGTCCCGCTTGCGGGCGCAATAGGTGTCGTCGGACAGCGCCTTGTCCACCTCGAAGTGATCGCCCCAGCAGGCCAGTTCGAGCCCGTCGTAACCGAAGCCGTCTTCGCCGGTGCCGGAGGACCCCTGCCCGGCGACCTTGCAGATCTCCTCCAGCTTCATGTCCGCCCACTGACCGGTGAACAGCGTGACGGGGCGGGCCATCGGGAGAACCTGACGAAGAGGACGGGCGAGCGGTCCGGCACGCTAAAGCCGGCCCGCCGCGTCGTCAACGAACCGCGGGACGGCAGACCGCGTCAGGAACCCCCGCCGGTCGCGTCCGCCGGGGAGGCCGGCGCCGACTTGAGCGGGGCCGCGGGCGGCTCGTCTGACAGGGTCAGCGTCAGGTCCGGCCCCCGCGTGCGGAGGTGCACCGTGGACGGACGACCGCCCGCCGCGGCCCAAGGCCCGGCCGGGTCGACCTCCCAGTGCACCGGCGTGAGCGGCGCCAGGTTCTCCGAGAGGATCAACTCCGCCCCGTTCCGAGCGTCGTAGACGCCCAGCGTGAAGCGCCGCCGCACCGACGCCCGCCCCTCCCCGCCCGCGGCGGTCCCCGGCAGCGCCAGCGTCGGCAGACCCGGCGGCTGCCAGACGTCGTCCGGCAGTCCCGCGACCGGCCGCGACCAGACCACGCTCCCGGCCCGCAAGCCGTAGGCGAAGGTCGTCGGCCCCCCCGGGTCGGGTTGGGCGTCGAACCAACGCAATCGACCGGCCCTGTTGCCGGACTCGGTCGAAGCGATCACCGTCCACCCGGTCGGATTCCCGCCGACCCAGAGCGACACCGGCGCCGGCCCGCGGCCGAGATCGGCGGCCTCCGCCTCTTCGCCTGTCTCCAGATCCAACACGACCGCCCGCCGATCCGGAGTGACGGCCAGCAGGTGCGTCGCGGCGTCGTTCGGCCGGAAGACCGTGCCCTGCGGGAACGTCCGCGACCAGAGAATCCGCGGCGGCGCCAGATCTGTGCGACCTTCTCCAGTGACGGCGGCGGACGAGGGGGCGAGGTCGGTGCAGGCAACGGTCAGGCCGCGTGCGGGTCGTTCGGCCGCGACGCGGGTCCAGACGCTAGTCCCCCGCTCCAACCAGCGGCTGCGGGCGGGGGGGGCTTCGACGACGCCCAGTTCCGCTCCGTCGTCGGCCGACAGCACGGTTGCGGTCCCGCCGAACGGCGGCAGCAGGAGGACGACCCGGTCGTCCCCGATCACCCGGGCCTGCGGCGGCACGCCGTCCCGTCGCCACAGCGGGGCGGCGGTCAGCGGGTGCTTGGCGAGCAGCGTGGAGCCGCTCCGCAGCACAAGTTGACGGGGCGAGAGCGCCACCGGGCCGTCGAACTCCGACCCGCGGGCCATGGCGGCGTCGAAGTCCGGTTCGATCGGATCGGACGAGGCGTCGAAGCCCTCCGTCAGCGCCGCCCGCCACAGCGGCGTGGCGTCGCTGGGACGCGGCAAGTGTGTCCAGGGCGAGCGCCCGATTACCCAGTCCGACGACCAGCAGGTGGCCGTCCCACAGCCCGCGGGCCCCGCGTCGCGGCGTGGCGCCCGCGAAGACGTGGGAGAACCGCACGCGGCCGTCGTCGGCTTGCCAATGGAGGTGCGGGCCGTCGTTGTCCCACGTCAGCCGACCGCCGCGGGCCCAGGGCGGCGTGGACCCGACGGGGAGCCGCTGCGTCGGCGGGACGCGGCCCCGGTCGAGGGCTTCGGCGACCGACACGCCGCGGCCGGCGGCGGGGTCAGTGGGCGGCTCGTTCCGGTGATGAGCCGCGGCGACCGGATCGCCCGCGGCCTCGTACAGGGCCGCGAGGGCGGCGTCCACGGGAGCCGCCCCCGGCCGCCCCGCCGCCCACCGCAGCAGCCGGGCCTTCGCGAGCGGCGAACCCCGCAACCCGTCCGCCGCGCGCGTCGCGGCCCGCCGGAGCGCCTCGTCCGCCAGATCGACGGCGCCGTCGGGGGGCGGGTTCGCGGACCGCCACGCCGCCGAGGCGCACAATCGGCCGAACCGCTGGGCGAACGCCTCCAACGCCGCCCCGTCCGCCCCCGCGGCGGCGTGCCGTTCCCTCACCTCGGCGGCCATCGCGATGCGGTCGTCGGCGTTCGCCTCGGCAAACAGCGGTCCCAGCCGACCCCGCGCCCACGCCGCGGCGGTGACGGCCGGGCCTGACAGATCATCCTCCGCCCCGGCGAGGACCCGGAATGCCTCCCGTCGCCGCCCCGCGGCGGCCAGTCCGTCCGCGAACGCGCGGGCCACCTCCCCGGAGGGCGGATCGCCCAGCACTCCCTTCGCATTCTTCAGGAGGGGGGCGAACGTGCCGAAGTCCCGCCGCAACCCCTCGGCCAACACTTCCGAGAGCCGATCGAGGGCTTCCCCGGCGGCGGCCCGGGCGGCCACGCCGCTCCCGCCGACCGCCGCGGGCGGGGCGGCGGCGACGATCAGGTCGGCGACGGCGTCCGCGTCCCTTCCTTCTTGGAGGGCGAAGCCGGCCCGCAACAGCAGCGCCGCGGAAACGGTCGCCGCGTCCGCACCCTCCACGAACGCGGCTTCGATGGACGCGGCGGTCTCGGTGCGGGTGCGGAACGCCGTCACGTCGGCGGGCGTCTGGCTGATGAGACGACCGCCCGCGGCGATCAGGTTGCCGATGCGGCCGCCCGCAGGCAGGCGGTTCAGCAGTTCGCCGTCCTCCGGCCGCAACGTGGCGAGGGTGTCGTCGGAGAGCGGCACCATCAGCGTGCCGCCGGCGTAGGTCGCATCGCCGGACGCCGGCGGTAGCGGGGTGAACCAGCGTTCGGTGCCGTCCGCCAGCGACAGCCCGCGGACGCCGTCGTCGCCCACCAGCAGCGCCGTCGCCGCCGCCGGATTCGCCCCGTCGCCCGCCCACCCGTCGCCCGCCGACCCGTCGCCCGCCGCCACGCCGGCGATCTGCCGTCCGGCGCCCCGCGGACGCACCCACAGGGGCTGCCCGGTGTGCAGATCGAGGCAGTGAAGCTGTTCGGAATCCCGCGGCGTGAGCAGCACGCGGCCGGCGACGATCTGGGGCGGGATGTCCGCCCAGCCCGTTTGGTCGTCCTCGGAGGCGGACAGCGGCGCCCGGCGCGGCACCAGCGGGCCGTCCTCCACCCGCACCGACGGCGTGTATCGGTACGTCCAATCAAAACTGCCGGTGAGGGGATCGATCGCCGCCACGCCGCCGGCGGCGGTGGGCACGATCCACAGCCCCGCCGCCGCGGAGACCCCCAGCCCGCCCACCCGCCAGCGGGGCGGCTCGTACAGCGGCAACGGCGGGACCGCGATCGGCATCGACCGCCGCAGCGTGCCGTCGTCCGGATCAAGAATGAGGAGCCGCAACAGACCGCCGGTCTCCGCGATCACGGCCAATCCATGAGGCGTGGGCAGCGGGGGGCCGCAGAAGAAGGTGTCGGCGGTCTGCGGATCCGTCCCGGCCGCGACGGCTTGCAGGAAATCTCGCCCGCCGGCGGACCACACGGTGCGGCCGGTTCGACGGTCGTACGCAACGAGCCGGTTCACCCGGGACCGGCGGGAGTGATTCACGCCGCCGATGATGCGTCCGTCAAAGCCGGGCCGCAGGATCAGCTTGGGCAGGTCTTGGTTGCGGACGGCGTAGACGTGCCGGGCGTCGGCGGCGAGGGCGCCGGAGGTCGCGTCGCGGTAGCCGCGTTCCTCGTGCAGGTTGCGGGCCGCCGTCACCGAGCCGCGCCCGCGCCGCGATCGGTGACGATCGGATCCTCCTCGGCCCGGGTGATGCGGTAGAACTCCGAATCGGGCATCAGGCCGCTCTCCCAGTGGACCGCCCCCGTCGCCGCGTCCGCGGCCGTGACGCCGGCGGGCGTGCTGTAGACAATCGTCCACGGCGCCGCGTCCTTTGACTCCGGCTCGCCCAGCCCTGGCTCCCCCGACTCCGGGCGTTCCGGATCGAACCGGAGCGCCAGCGGGCGGGCGGCGGGCCACAGGGACTCCCCGTTCTGCGCGCGGGCTCGGCGAACTGTGGAGGCGATCTCCGGTCCCGGTCCGTCGGCTCCCGTCGTCGGGAGCACGTCGACAAGGTTGGCCGACCACGCCGCGCCCCCCACCGCGTTGACCGCGGCCGGGGCGGGGGCGTCGGGACGCACCAGCGCCCGCCCCGGCAGCCGCCCGACCCACTCCCAGGCGAGCGGCTCCGCGTCCCGCTTCTCTGTGCCTTCCCCCAGTGCAGCGAGCGCCGCGGACGGATCGTTCGCCACAATCGCGCTTTGCGGGAACAGGTTGCGCAGAAACGCGAGACGCTGCGGAGCGGCGACGCCGGTGACCCGTTCCAACGCCGACGTGCGATCGCCGGCCCGAAGGTGGGCGGCGGCGGCTTTCATGCCCCACCGGCCGCGCTCCTCGACGGACGCTGACGGACGGGCCGCCAGCCGATCGAACAGCCGCGCCGCGGCGTGATATCGGCCGAGATCGAGTTGCAGGTCCGCCGCCCGGGCCGCCGCCCGCCCGCCGGCCGCCGTGCCTGGAAAGCGAACCGCAGCCTCCGCCAACGCCTGCACGTCGCCCGGTTCGGCCTGCGCGAGCGCCTCGGCCGCCCGCCCGCCCAGCCGCAGTTCGACCGTCCTCCGGTCCGCGGCCGCGGCCTGTTCGAGCAGGTTCGCAGCGGCGGCTCGCACGGACGTGCCGTCCGGCAGCACGGAATCCGCCCCCGCCCCGGCCGCCAGCACGGCGAAATCGACCGCGTCGTCGATGCGGTCCGCGGCCAGCGACCGGCGCCCCAGTTCAAGCTGCCGGGCCGCGATGCGGTCGGAGAAGAACAGCGCCTCCGCGGCGTTCGGACGGTCTTGGAGCAACGCCGCTGCCGGGCCCGGCGGTTGCGCGAGGGAGGCCGCTCCGGGCGATCGCAGCCCCGGCCCGAGAAACGCCACGGCGGCGAGCGATACGGCGGCGAGGAGAACGGAACCGCGGCCAAGGGCGGGACCGCGGGGAGACGTGCGGCGGCGGGGCATCGCGGCGGGCGTGGAGGATGCGGGGCGGCAGCATACCCGGCGCCCGCCCCCCGGTCCGGCCTGTTCCCGTCCAGCCTGCCCCGCCGTCCGTCGTCCCGATCCAACACCACGGTCTTCAACCAAGGTCTTCAAGGGACGGATCGACCGTTTCGAACCATCACCCCTGGTAGGCGTCGCCGGCCCAGGTGGGCGGTTCGTCGGATTCCTCCGGGTCGTCGTCGACGACCGGCATGTCGAGGTGCGTTCCGGCGTCCGGATCGACGGCGAACTGCCGGGCGAAGTCCGCGAACAGTTCCAACGCCGGGCGCCGGGCGCCGTCGGCGGAGAGCAGTCCGCCCCCGTCCAGTCGCTCCGGCTCGGTGCCGGGCGGCGAATCTCTCGCCAGCGCCCACTCGACCTCCACCACCGGATCCGTCGCGAAGAACAACGGCAGATGATGGCGAATCCACTCCGCCTGTTTCTCCGGGCTGCCCCCGGACCGCCAGTCGTCGGACACGATCCCCGAGGCCGGCGGCGAGGCCGGCGTCGCCAACGAGATCCGCAGCGGCACGCCGAGCTTGCTCCACCCCGCGAGCAGGCGCTCGTACCCCGCGAGCGTCCGCGGCGGCGTGCCCTCGTGCGGGAACCCAACGGCCAGTTCCAAGGTGACGCCGTCCAACCCGACGCCGGCGCGGGAGAGGGCGTCGGCGAATTGAAGGGGGGCGAGGCGGTGCTCGCCCCGGGCGAGGTAATCGCCGAACGGGCGGGTGATCCGCAGGTACAGGCGGTTCTCCTCGTCCACGCCGCGGGCGACCTGCACGGTGCGGGCGACGAGCCCCAGCCGGGTCGGTTCGTCCAACTCCAGAGCCCCGCCGATGTTCGCCGCCCCGCAGACCTCGATCGTCCGCACCCGACCGGTGATGCGGCCGATGGCGGTCTCCACGAAGTCCGCGCACAGGCTTTCGAGATTCCCGGGCGAGCCGCGGTACTCCGCCAGCCAATCCGGCAGGCCGCCGGGGCTGAAATCGAGCAGCGGGCCGACGGCGGGAACCGCCCCGACCGCTTCGCAGCGCTCCAGCGCCGCGTCGACCGCGGACCAGTCCCGCCGCCCGCGGACCGGCTCGATCGACGCCCACCCCGCCGGGATCGCCGCGGTCCGGAACGGCCCGAACAGCGCCGCTGGCAACCGGACGCGGGCGTCGGCGACGCGACCGGCGCGGACCGCCAACGACGCGGGCGGGTGCGACGACTGGCGCCGTAACAGCGTGAGCCGCCGATCTGCCCGAGCGGCGGCGACCGCGTCCGCGACATAGCAGGCCGCGGCGATCGACCGCTCCGCGGCGTCGGCGCCCGCGGCGTCCATGGTTCCGTGCCCCGCTGCTTGGGCTTCCCCGCACGCCCCGCGGACGAACGCCCCCCAGGCTCGTTCCAGCGTTTCGAGAATCACCGGGGGCAACGCCACCTGCGCCCGCCGGGCCGCCGCGACCTGCTCCCGGGCCACGCCGACCAACCCGCGGGCCAATTCCACCGCGAGGCGGTGGGGCTCCGCGTCGACGACGTGTTCGGACAGGCTGCACGTCGCCACCACCGGGGTGCCGAACCCCGGCACCGGCCAGGGGCACCGCAGCCGGGCGCTGCCGGAGCCGGGCCGCTCCACGATCAACAGGTCCCCCGTGCGGGTGACGGTCGCCGGCTCCACGCGTTCCCCCGGGCCCACCACGTGCACCGCCGCCAGCTCCGCGGGAGTGCGGAGCCGCTCGGGCGGGGCGACGGTAAACCGCATCTGCCCCATGCGGGAGTTCGAGAGGGAGGGCGGGATCTCGGCCGACGACGCGGCCGCGGAGGAAGGTGTCCGCAGGGGCAAAGTTTGCGGGACGGCCGCGTTCGACGCAATGCGTGCGGCGTCCGACCCGTTGCCGGGGCCGGGCGCCGCCGCTACGGTCCGCGCCACCCGATCGTCCCGCCGCTCCGCCCGCCGCTCCGCAGACGGCCCCGCTGTTCATGCTCGCCCAACGCCGATGTCCCGCCCGGCGCTGACCCGCGACGCCGCCGGAGCCGTCCTCCGGGTCGAACTGCCGGGGCTGCCAGTCACCCGCGGCAAGGTGCGGGACCTGTTCGATTTGACGCCCCTGGCCCGCCACGATCCGGCGTGGGGCGGGACGCTGCTGGTCTGTGCGACCGACCGGCTCAGCGCATTCGACCATGTGCTGCCGACCGGCATTCCCGGCAAGGGGCGGGTGCTGACGAGCCTGTCGAATTGGTGGTTCGACTTTCTGAACGTGCCGGACCACCGCACGGATCGGTCCGTCGCCGACCTCCCGCTGTCGGACTGGGAGTTGACGGCAGAGGACCGGCGGGAACTGGCGGCGCGGTCGGTGGTGGTCCGCCGCTGCGAGATGCTGCCGGTGGAGTGCGTCGCCCGCGGCTACCTGTCCGGGAGCGGGTGGAACGAATATAGAGCGGACCGGTCCGTGTGCGGCGTCCTGCTGCCGCCGGGGCTGACGGAGTCCGCCCGGCTGCCCACGCCGATCTTCACCCCGGCCGCCAAGGCGACGGAGGGACACGACCAAAACATCGCGTTCGATCAAGTCGTGGAAGCCGTGGGGCCGGAGGTCGCCGGCCAATTGCGCACGCTCACCCTCGACCTGTACGAGCGGGCCGCCGCCCACGCGGAGGAGTGCGGCCTCATTCTGGCCGACACCAAATTTGAGTTCGGCCTCCTGCCGGATGGGGTGAACGAGGGCGAGTCGAGCGGCGACTTGGCGAGCGATCAGTCCGGGCCGGCGCTGGCGCTGTGCGACGAAGCTCTGACGCCGGACAGCTCCCGCTACTGGCCCACCGACGGCTACGCCCCCGGCGGCCCGCAACCGAGCTTCGACAAACAGTTCGTCCGCGATTGGCTGCTGGACAGCGGCTGGGATCGCGAGAGCCCCCCGCCCGCCCTGCCCGCGGAGATCGCCGCCCGCACCGCCGAGAAGTACCGCGCCGCCCATCGCCTGCTGACCGGTCGCGACGCCCCCGCGGCCGCCGCTCCGGAGGCATGACCGGCGATCGACGGAGTGGTCGAACGGACGGCCGAAACCGTCGCCGGTTCGTCGGGTAGTACGAGACGTCCCGACCCCGCACCGACCCTTCGCGATGGCCGCCGCCCTGCTGCTCGCCGCGTTCGCTCTGGCAGACGGGCCGACGCCGGCGGCGGTGTCCCTGGAGATCCGCGATCCGGCGGCGCTGCTGGCCCACCCGCGGCTCGTCAACGTTTGGGCGGAACTCCGCGACGACCCTGTGCTTCGCGACGGGTTCGCCCGGCCAGAGTGGGACGCCGTCCTGAACCCGCTGCGGTTCGTCGCCGCCCGATCCGGCCGAGACGTGCCGACGCTGCTCGCGGACCTGACGGCCGGCGGCGTCCGGTTTGAATGGAACGGGATCGAGGGCGGTCCCGCCGCGTTGACCGTCACCGCGTCCTCCCCGCAGGTCTGGACGGACCTGATCCCCGCGCTGCGACGGTGGCTGACGGAGGTCACCGACCCGCTCACGGCCCTGATCGTGCTCCCGCCCAACCTGAAAGACGGGCAGGAGTGGGCCGTCGGCACGCTGCGCTACCGGATCGACGGCGCCGTCCTGCGGCTTGCAGCGGAGGGAGCGGCGTTCGCCCCGGCGGCGGCGGCCGTGGAGCGGGTGCATCTTCGACTCGGCCTGAACGCGCTCCGCACGAGCGGCCGGCTGCCAAGGTCGAGCGGCTCGCCGTGGGAGGAGACCGCACCCGCCGCACTCTTCGGCGGGTACCTGGACGCCTTCGGAGAGTCGGAGACTCTTCTGGTGACTCTCGCGGACTCCCAGGCGGACTCCTGCTAGGAGTCGAAGGACTCACCCTGTCTCTTAGTCTGTCTGGTCGGCCGCAGGTCGAAGGGTTCTTCGCCCCGCCGGAGGGGGCGGTTCCGGGGCTGTTGCGAGTCGAAGGTGCGATCTACGCCGCGGCGTGGTATCGCGAGTACCGGGCGTTGTGGGACCGGCGGAACGAACTGCTATCGCCGGAGCGGGCGGAGGGATTGGAGGCGCAGGACGACATGATCCGGCAGAGCCTGAAGGCGCTGGGGGCGGATGTACTGCCCAGCGAACTGATTTCGCAGCTCGGATCGTCGTGGAGGGCGGTCGTCGCCGGCGGGGCGCCGGATTACGCGGTGGAGCCGATCCCGGCGCTGCCCGGGGTTGGAATTGTGGTGAGCCTGCGTGACGCGGAGCGATTTGAGGCGTTAGCCGCACCGGCGCTGCGGGGCGTGCGGCTGGTGGCCGCCTTTGGCGGGGCGAAGATGCAACCGTTCCAGGAGCGGTCGACCGACGACCGGCCGGCGCTGTCCGGCCTGCGGTTTGCCGACGGTCCGGGGGCCGACCGCACCGGCGATCTCGCCCGGTTCAACGTCGCCCCCACGTGGGCGGTGCACCGGGAGCACTTCGTGATCGCGTCGACCCGCCCGCTCGCCCGGGCGCTGCTGACGGCACTGGACGACGAAGCGGCCGACCCCCGGCCGCTGCCGCCGGGGGTCACGGAGTCACAACGGCTCAATCCGGCCGCGCTCGCGACCCTGCTGGAGTCCGCGGGGCCCTCGATTCGTCTCGGAATGACCTCGGACGGCGGGTTCGATGCGGCGGAGGCGGACGGACTGCTCGCCGCCGTCGCGGCGGCGTTGCGTTCGCTCGGGCCGGTGACGGTGACGACCCGCACCGACCGCGGGTTGCTCATCGAAGTCGCCTTGACCGCCCCGGAGGTTCGCCCATGACCCGTCCCGAACGATCGCCGCAGGAGACGTTGGACCGCTTCCGACCGGACGCTGCCTGGGGAACGTGGTTTCCCTCCGGCGAAGCGGCGTGGGATCGAGCCGCCGCGGCTCATCTATTGCGTCGGTCGGGGTTTGGGCACGCTCCGGGCGATCTGGACCGGTTGGTGGCGCTTGGACCGAGGGACGCGCTGGGTTCGCTGCTCGCGCCGGACGCGGACGCCGTCGTGCGATTCAACGCGGCGGCGGACGAATTGGACGCCGCCGCATCCGCCACGGGTCGATTCGACGCCCTCGCCGCCGCGTGGACGTACCGGATGCTGCGGTCGCCAGACCCGCTGCGGGAGAAGATGACGCTGTTCTGGCACGGTCACTTCGCCACGAGCGGGGCGAAAGTGACGGACGCCCGGCTGATGGCCGATCAAATCACGCTGTTCCGCCGGCACGCGCTGGGGCGATTCGGCGATCTGCTGGCCGCGACGGCGACCGATCCGGCGATGCTGCTGTGGTTGGACGGGGACCGGAACAGAGCCGGCGCCGCCAATGAAAATCTTGCCCGGGAGCTGTTTGAACTGTTCGCCCTCGGCCCCGGGAACTACTCGGAGGCGGACGTCAAAGAGGCGGCTCGCGCCCTGACCGGCTGGACGGTGACCGACGCGACGGACGGGCGACGGGCCGTGTTCGATCCGAGTCGGCACGACGGCGGGAATAAAACGATCTTCGGCGTGACCGGGCGATTCGGCATGGGGGAGGTGGTGCGACTCACCCTGTCGCACCCGGCCTGCGGGCTGTTCCTGGTCCGCAAGCTGTTCCGGTTCTTCATCTCCGAAACGGCCGAGCCGTCGGACGCGCGGTCCTGGCGCCGTTGGCGGAGGGGTGGCGACTGCGGAATTACGATCTGCGGTGGTTGCTGTCGGCGATGCTGGGATCGTGGGCGTTTCACTCCACCGCGGCCGTGCGGCAGCGGGTCAAGTCGCCCATGGAGTTCTGCGTCGGGCTCGCTCGCGGGCTGGGCGGCGGAGTCGGCACGAAGCACGTGGCAGGGGCCGCGGCGGCGATGGGGCAACGACTGTTCTTCCCGCCGGACGTGTCCGGCTGGGCTGGCGGGGCGGCGTGGTTCGACCAGCGCGGCCCTGATCGACCGTCAGAACCTGATCGTCGACGCCGCCTCCGGAACCGGCCGCACCGCTCGCCTCGACCCGGCCCGGCTCGCCGAGGAACGCGGCCTGAACGAACCGGCGGCGATCGCCCGGTTCTTTCTCGACCATTTCCTGCAGGAGCCGGACCATGCCGCGGCGGGTCCGCTGATCGACGCTCTGAACCGCCTCGCCGCGGAGGCCGATCGGTTCACGCCGCCGCGGCTGACCGCGGCTCGCCTCGCCCGCCGGGCGGCGGAGACGGCGGCTCGGCTGCCCGAATATCAACTCGCCTGATCCCCCGTCCGCATTCCCCCTGCTCGCCCCCGACCGTGCCGCACGCCCGCCGATCCTTTCTCGCCCGAACCGCCGGCGTGTTGTGCGGCGCCGCGGCGCCCGGACTGCTGGGGCGGGCGGCGCTATCCGCCCCGCCGGCGGACCGGCCTGGAGCGCGGCAGACGGTGTTGGTGGTCGTGCAGCTGTCCGGCGGAAACGATGGGTTGAACACGGTCGTCCCGCTCCGCGACCCGGCTTACCAGGCGGCCCGGCCGACGCTCGCGGTGCCGCGGGGCGACGCTCTTCGCATCGACGGGGACGCCGGCTTTCACCCGCAGCTACGCGGGTTCGCCGATCTGCTGGAGGCGGGCTCGCTGGGCGTGGTGCAGGGTGTCGGCTATCCGAACCCGGACCGGTCGCACTTCGAGAGCATGGCCGTGTGGCACCGCGGCGTCGCCCCGACGGGGGACGTGGCGCCGGACAGGCGCCGCTCGAAGCTCGGCTGGTTGGGGCGGGCGGCGCCGCTGCTGGGCGGGAGCGGGTCGATGTTGCACGTCGGCGCCGGCGAGCCTCCGGCAGCGCTGCTGGGCATCGCGGGACCGGCGCCGTCGCTGCGAGACGCTGCGTCCTACCGCCTGCGGGGCGCCGCCCCGTCGGCCACTGCAGGGAGAGGTCGGCGCCGCGGGCGGTGGCGGGTTGCTGGGGCTCGTCCAGGACGCGACCGCCGAGGCCGCGGCGAGTTCAGACCGCGTCGGCAGAGCGTTCGAGCGGGACGCCGGCGCCGTTCGCTACCCTGCCACGGGGCTTGCGGAGCGGCTCAAACTGATCGCCCGTCTGATCGACGCGGACCTGCCGGAGCGGGTGTACTACACGGAGCTCGGCGGGTTCGACACGCACGCCGTCCAGCCGGCGACGCACCCGGCCCTGCTGGAAGAATTGGGCGACGCGACTGCCGCGTTCTTCCAGGATCTGACGGCCCGCGGGCAGGCGGACCGGGTCGTGCTCACGAGCTTCAGCGAGTTTGGTCGCCGCGTCGCCGAGAACGGCAGCGGCGGCACTGACCACGGCGTCGCCGGCCCGCTGTTCCTCGCGGGGCCGAAGGTCAAGAGCGGGTTAATCGGCTTCACCCCGTCGCTGACGGACCTCGACGCCGGCGATCTCAAATGGACGGTCGATTTTCGGACCGTCTATGCGGCGCTGCTGAAGAACTGGATGGGCGTGGACGACGTGGCGACGCTCGGCCGGCAATTCGAACCGGCGCAGGTGCTCGCCTGAGCGAAATCGTGGCATTCCACGGGCCGGAGACGCGGACGGGTGGCGCGGGTTCGGCGGACGGGGATGGACCGGGACCCGGCGCCGGCCGACACTGGGGAGCCGCCCCCGCTCCGGAGTACGCCCCCATGCCCCGCCCGGTCGCCGTTCCCCTCGCCCTCGCCGGCCTGTTCGGATTGCTGGGTCTCGCCGGGGCGGCGTGGGGCGGGTCGGTGACGATGAGGGACGGAACCGTCCACGTCGGCCGGATCCAACCGGTCCGCGGGCTGACGGACGACCAACAGGTTCCGCCGCTCGGCGTCGATCCCGACAAGCCGAACGCCTATCTGCCGCTCCAACTGATCGACACCCTGACCCGACGCACGTTCGTCGGCCGGAAGAATCTCGCGGACGCCGATCCGGCCGAGGACCTCCGCGGCAGTCGGGTGGAGTTCATCCTGGACGATCGCGTGCCCGAGCCGGTCCGGGAGCTGACGACGATCGGCAGCGTGGTCCACGCCACGCCGTTCAGCGACCACGGCCGGCGGATGGTGACGCTCTCCACGCCGCGGGGCGACATTGAAGTGATTCAGTTCGTCCGCGGGATCTCCGCGGAAGGGCTGGATCTGGCGAGTTCGTCGCACCTCTGGCGGACGGGTCTCGATGTGTCCGCGGTGCCGCCGGAGCGCCTGGCGGCGATGATCGCCACGAACATCGATGTGCGGAACTCCGCCGACCGGCTCGCGGTGGTGCGATTCTATACCGAAGCGGGTCTGCTGAGCCGGGCGGGGGCGGAGTTGGATACGGTGGAGCGGGACTTCCCGGAGCTCTCCCGGGCCGTCCAGGAAGCGGCCGAAGGGCTCCGGGGGGCGCTGGGGGCGTCGCTGCTGAGCGACCTGCTGGTTCGACGAGCCGGGGGGCAGCACGACTTGGTTCGCAGGGCGCTGGCGGGGTTCCCGGAGGACCGGGTGCCGCCCGCCGTCGCCCGTCGGGTGGAGGATCTGCGGGCGGAGTATGAGGAGACGGACCGCCGCATCGCCCTGGCCCGCGTGCGGTTCGACATGCTGCACGGCGAGCTGTCGCCGGAGGACGCGACGCGATTCCGCCCGTACCGGCAGGAGCTCGCCGCGGCGATCGGCCCGGATACGCTCGATCGGCTGGACCCGTTCCTGCAGTTCGCCGCGGACGAGGGCGTGTCCGCCGCCGACCGGCTGGCGCTGGCGTACTCCGGCTGGGCGGCCGGTCCGGGCGGAGCGGACACCGACCCCCGCCGCGCCGCCGGCCTCTGGGAGGCCCGCCGACTGCTGCGGGACGGGCTCGCCGCCACCGACGGCCTGCGGGCGGACGCCCTCCGGGAGCGGCTGTCGACGCTGGAAGAGGTCGACGCCCTCGGGGTGCGCTCTCGTGATCCCGCGGCTGCGTCCGTGGCTGGAAACAGCCGTGCCGGAGCCGCACCCCAGCGGGCTGACCGGCCCGTTCGAGGTGACCTGCGACGATCGCTACGGGAACGGTGTGCTGCCCGGCGGACCGCCGAGCTATGCGGTCGCGCTGCCGCCGGGCTACCACCCGGACCGGCTGTACCCGACGCTGACGGTGCTCGGTCCGTACGCGACCGGCGCCGGCGGCGGGGCGGCGTTCTGGGGGGCGAAGCGGGACGACCGCGGCGTGTCCCCCGGCCCGGCGACGACCCGTGGGTTTGTGGTGCTCTCGCTGGATCTTGAAGCGACCACCGGACGGCCCGCTGGCTCCCGCGGCGGTCACCCGTACGGCGACGAACAACTGCGGGCGGTGGAAGCGGTGCTGGAAGACGCCCGCCGCCGGTTCGCCCTCGATCCGGACCGCAGCTACCTCGCCGGCCACTGGACCGGAGCGGACGCGGCGATCGACGTGGGGCTCGCCCGGCCGGACCTGTTCGCGGCGGTCGCGGCGGTGGGCGGGCGGCTGAAGAAGTTCGCCGGGCTGCTTGAACCGAACGCGGCGTATTGCCCGCTGTATCTCGTCGGCGGCCAACTCGACCCCCGCGGCCCCGTCCGCAACGGCAGCGACGCGGAACGCCTGCGCACGTTCATGAAGGCGGGCCACGACGTGACCTACGTCGAATACTTCGGCCGCGGTCGCGAACTGTACGCGGAGGAGGTGCCGCGGATCCTCGACTGGTTCGCCCGACATCGCCGCACGCCGTTCCCGAAGCAGATCGACGCCCGCGTGCTGCGTCCGTCGAGGCTCGCAAGTGGTGGGTGGAGGCCGGGCGACTGCCGGACGCGGTGCTGGCCGCCGGCCGCAATCCCGGCCGCGGTCGCGTCAGCACCGTGACGGTCGACGCCGAGATCCGCGACGGACAACCTCGTGATGATCCGCCGCGGGGCAAGGCCGATGACGGTCTGCCTCTGCCCTGAACTCATCGACTACGGACAGGAGGTCGACGTGCGACTCAACGGCAGCCGCATCCATTCCGGCTTCCTCACCCCGCAGGTCGGCCCGCTATTCGACGACCTTCGCCAGCGGGCCGACCGCACGATGACCTTCACCACGGAGATTCGCTCCTGACGCGGTTCCCGACGGCGGCGCCCGCGGTACGAGCCGACGCGGCGGGTCGCTTCCCGCCGGGGCTATCCATCGCCGAAGTCGCCGGCCGGGTCGTGCACGACGGCGTGGGCGTGGTTCGCGGGGTTGCCGAAGCTGTCCGGCTGGCTGTTGACGAACTCGATCAGCAGGCTCGGCCCGCGGACGCGGTAGCCGTGCCCGACGCCCGGTTCCGTCGCCCCCAACCAGGCGAACTGCAACGCCCGCAGGCCGCCGGCGTCCCTCATCGCGGCGAGCTTCTCCGCCCGCTCCGCGTCCGGCAGCGGGGCGAAGTGCCACAGCACGATCTTCTCCAGCATCTCACGCTGCGGCGGCGTCATCTTGACCCCCCGCAGCCCGTCGGCCGGTCCGACGGCCGGCGGCGTCCAGGAGCCGTCGCCGGCGCCCCGGATCTCGCGCGGCGGCTTGGCGTCGACATGTGCGATCGCCCGCTGAGCCTCCGTGAGGGCGCCCAGCAGCGCGAACCCGGCGTCCTCCGCGTCCGACAGCACCCGGTCCCCGGCCTCCACGCCCGGGATCGCCCCGGCGGGCAGCGTCTTCGGAACCGTCGCCGGGTTGGCCCCGTAGAACAGCGGCGTGGACGCGATCACTTCATCCCCCTTCATCAGGAAGTTGAGCGAGAGGTGGTGGCCCTCCACGCTGACCGCCCACGGTTTCCCGTCGCCGTTCGGGCGACCGAACAGCGTGAAGTAGTACTTCAGCGGGTCCCGCTTGACGGAGTCGTCCTCCAGCAACGCGACGACCCGTTCCAACGCGATCACCTGCTCCGCCCGCTCGTAGCCGGCGGCGGAGATCAGCGAGGCCAGCAACCGACGGGCGGCGACCCGTTGCGGCTCGCGTCATCGCCTTCAACGCCAACCCTTTGCGGGTCGGCTTGGGGATGAAGTGCCAGTCTTTGCGGGAGGCGTCCGCGGCGTCCTTCACCGTCGTCTTCACCTCCTCGGCATCCAGCGTGCCCAGAAAGGCGTCCGCGGCGATTGCGGGGGAAGCCGGACGTTGGTCCTGCGCCCCCACGCCCCCGGACCAGGCCGCAAATCCAGCCACCGCGGCGGCAAAGACCACGACCAGCGGACGACGATTCAGTGCGGAGGGGCTCGCAACTCGGCTCGCAATTCGGCTCACGGATCGGCTCATGGGACGGGGCTTCGGACAGGGGGCGGCGGCACCCCAGACTACCGAACCGGTCGCATCAATGCCCGCCGACCGGATGGGTCAGATCGGCGTGAAGGTGCAGGTCCGGCCGGAGCCGGTGCAATTCCTCCCATCCGGCATTCGTCAGCTTCGCCCGATCCAGGTAGACGGATTCGAGCGTCGCACAGGCGGCGAGATGCGGCGCCGCGGCGTCCGTCAGCGGGGCGTCGAGGAGGTGGAGGAACCTCAGCTCCGGGAACTCCGCCAGCACGGCGGCGTCCCCATCCGTCATCGACGGGGCGTGCAGCCGGAGCAATTCGAGTGACGGCCGCCGTTCCGCCAGCGCCCGCAGGTCATCTCCGTCCGCGGCCGCCGCGGCGAGATTCAGATGAGTCAGCGGCGGCCCGCCCGGCTCCGCGAAGACGGCGGCGGAGACCGGCCCGTCGAAAGCGATCCGCCGCAGTTCCCCATGCTTCGACAGGGCCGCCGCCCAAGCTGCATCGACTGATGTCCGTTCGGCGTCTGCGGGGAAGTTGACGATCGTCACCCGTTCGAGCGTGCCGCCGCCGTCCGCGAGCGTCCACAGGTCGACCGCCCGCAACCCGCTGCCGTCCAGATCGACGGAGGTACGCTCGCCGCGGGAAACCTCGGCGAGTTGCGTCGTCCACGCCCGCGGCGCGTCTCCCGCCGCGGGCGATGTCGAGGGTTCCCCTTCGCCGCATCCGGCGGCGAGGGCGAGCAGCGTGGCCGCGACGAATGTTTTCACAATTTCAGCTTCACGGGTTCAGCTTCACGGGTTCAGCTTCACGGGTTCAGGCTCACGGGTTCAGGCTCACGGGGTCAAGACCCGCAGAGGCACGACGACGCCGGTGCGGAACAACGCCGGAGCGTTTGCGGCGGGGGGGGCGGGCGCCGGCGTGGGAGCGGCGGCGAGGTCAGGGTACGCCTCCCGAACGGACCGCACGCCCGGTTCGAGCCGGGCGAGGGCGGCGGCGAGGCGGCGGTCGCCTGCGGGTAGGTCGCCGGAGAGGGTGACGTCGCCGGCGTCGTCGGCGGTCGCCCGCAGCGCCGCGAAGCCGGGCCGGCTGGCAAATCGCGTCGCGGTCGACAGCACCGCCGCCCGCCGGGCGAGCGATTGGCTCGAGCGTCCGCCGACACCGCCGGCCGCGGCACGCCGAGCCGTAACGGGACCGCGATGCGGAGCCGCGGGTCGTTCCCGGCGCCCCGCGTCCCGCCGCGTCGGGTCGGTCCGGCGGCTCCGGCGCCGCCGCCCGCGAACGAGCGAACCGCCCCGCCGACGGCGTTCAGCGCCTGCTGACCGCCCGCCCCGCCGATGAAGGCGTTCTGCCCCGCCCCGCTGCCGAGGAACGTGCCGGGATTTTGAGCTTGAAGCCCCTCGCCGAAGCCGGGGGTCGCCCCGCTCTGCCCTTCGAAGCCGCCGGCGCTGAGGGCGGCGCCCGCTCCGTTTCCCCCCGCCGCCAACGATCCCGGCCCCGCGAGCGACCCCGCTCCGAACCCGGTCCCGCCGGCGGACGATCCAAAGCCCGCCGCCGACTGCGTCGACCCGCTAAGCCCGCGAACCTGTCCCGCCGCGGACCCGGCCAGCAGAACGAAGGAGGTCAGACAGGCGACGGAACGAATCACGGCGGGCGGCCTGCTGGTGGGGGAAGCGTCCCCCATCCTACCCGCCGTTCGACGGTCGCGTCGTGATGCGATCCGCCGGCGGCCGGTTCATCGCGACAGGAGCGGGTGCCCCGTCGGTTCGTCCGGGCTCTCCGGCGCCGATGCGTCCGCTCCTGCCGGGGTGAGGGTGAAGCGGCGGCTGGGGGACGCGGCGACCGGCTCGCTGGCGGTCCGGGCCGGCGCCGAGGGCGTGGTCCGGCGTCGCCGCTTGGCGAGGGCCGCTGCGATTCGCGCCCGCATCTCCGGGTCGAGCCCGTCCGCCGCGGGCGACATGGCCCGCTGCGGCTCCCGGGCGGCCGGTCGTTCGGCGGAGGCGGGAACGACGCCCGCATCTTGAAGGGGTTCGCGGAGAGGTTCGCGGAGGGGTTCGCGGACGTGGCGCTCGACCGGGACGGGGCGGATAGTCTCTGTCCGGAGGCCCTGCCGGGCGGCGTGCAACTCCACCGGCGCCCCGGTTTGCCGCCTGCAGCGGGCCGGCGGCGTCCAGCGTGCAGCTTTCGACTGCGGAGAACACCGGCCGGCCCGGGTTACCGTCCTCGTACTCCGGCACGAACCGTACGCGGAGCCCGCACCGCACCCGACGCGGGTCGCTGTTCATGTAGGGCAGGAACACCTCGTACCCCACGCCGAGGTTCGACCGCGACAGGTGCGTCGCCCACGCCTCCGGCGGGAGGTCGTACTGATGAACGAGCACGTCCGCGTCGCCGTTCTGATCGAACAGACTCACGCGGACCGTGCCACGGCCGGCGATCGGTTCGTCGCCGCGAGACTTGGCGGGGAACAGCAGGATTTTGCCCGCGAACCCGCGGACCGGGCGACCGTTGGGGCCGGTGTCCTCCGCCGCCCGCCAGAAGCCGGCCACCTGGGTCACCGGCATCTCCGTCGAGGCGTACCTCGGCCCGCGATCCGCCTCGCCGGGCAGCCAGTCCGGCAGAATGCCGGCGACCGGAGCGGTGAAGGTCGCGCACCCCCCCAGCAGGCTCGCCGGCAGGAGCCCGAGCAGAACGACGATCGGCAGACGGCGGGGGCGAAACACGGGGCGACTCGTTCCTCGGGAGCAGGAAGCGGGGGGACGCAGCAGGCAGGGTTCAGCGACGTTCCCGCCCAGACGAACAGCAGGTTTAGGGGACGAACGGGTAGTCGCTCTCCGGCGGGGCCGCCCGCAGGGAGTCCGCCGGCGCCCCGAACGTCGGTTGCTGGGCGGAAGGAGGACTGAACGGCCCCCGGACTGGCCCGCCGGTCGGCCCGCCGGTCGGCCCGCCGGTCGGCCCACCGGTCGCCGACTGCGGCGGGATCACGCGGCCGGCCTCGAACGCGGCGCCGGGCGGGATGTGCATCGGCGAGCCGAACAGATCGGACAGCGGCCCGGTCCGACGCCCCGCCGGCGCGACGCCGAACAGCGGCCCGTGCACCGCCTCGGCTTCGTGCTCGATGTAGTGCAACCGGTCGCTCTCGACCTGCTTGTGCAGTTCGAAGTCGGCGTCGGTGTAGATGATCCGCGGCGTCAGGAAGATCAGCAGCTCGCTGCGGGTCGTCACCGTGCTGTCGGTTCGGAACAGTTGGCCGAGCAGCGGGATGTCCCCGAAGTAAGGCACCTTGCGTTCCTCCACAGCTTCGGCGTCCGTGATGATCCCGCCGATGACCACCGTTTGGCCGTTCGGCACGGAGATAAACGTGTCCGTGATGGTGATGTTCTTGATCGGCGAGGTGATCACCGCCCCGGTCGCGGTGTCCGTGAAGATCGGCACGCCGTTGGCGAGGTCGAAGCTGCTTCGCTCCGCCCCGACCTGCATGAACACGGTGCCGTCCGGGCTGATGCGGGGGGTGACCTGCAGGATCAGCCCGCTGCTGTCCCGCACGACGTTGGGGATCGTGGAGTTCTGGGTGATGTTCACCCCGTCCACCACCGGCACTTCCTGCCCGACCTGGATGCGGGCGAGTTGCTGATCGAGCACCGTCACCTGCGGGCGGGACAGCACGTGGACCGTGCGCTTGGCCGCCAACGCCCGCAGCAACACGGAGACGTTCGCGCTGCTGGCGCTAGAGCACGAACCCGCCGAAGCCAAGCTCCGCGTTCGCCCGGCCGAAGCCGAAGTTGTTCAAGCCCTGGATCCCCGTGCTCGCCGGGCTCGACGCCACGTTGTTCCCCAACGGAACGGCCGTGTTGTTGAAGTTGAAGCCCGGCGTGGCGCTCTGGGAGATGATCTGCTCCGTCGTCGTTTGCACGCCGTTGGGCGCGGTCGCGGTCTGGGCGATCGTCAGCAGGTCCTGGGCGGCGGTGACGCCGCGGTCGAACAGCACGCTGTCCTGAAAGCCCAGTTCGACGCCGAACTCATCGGTGTTCGTCAGGTCCACCTCGACCAACAAGACCTGGATCGCCACCTGCGGCGGGGCTTCGTCGATCTCCTGAATCAGTCGGATCACCTCCTCGCGGCTGCGGTCGGACGGCGAAGATCAGCAGGCGATTGGAGGAGACCTCCGGGATGATGACGGTGTCCCGCTCGATCAGTTCGCCCTGCGCCAGAAAGCCCGGCACCTGGGTGAGCAGCGTCCGTCGACCGACGATCAGGTCGGACAGCGCCTGTGCGACGTTCACCGCCGGGGTGTTCTGCAATTTGATGCTGAAGAACCGCTGGCGGTTGCGGTTCTGGTCGTCCAACCGCAGCAGGACCGCTTCCACGATCGCCAATGCGTCCGTCCCGCCGACGGCCAGCACCGACTGTGTCCGGTTGTCCGCGCTGAACCGCAGCGGCACGAGGGCGGAGCCGGCGTCGGCGGTGCCTTCGAGCGTCACGCCCGCGGGGGCGCCCGTGCCGGCGGCGCCCGTGGCGGAACCCGTGTCGAACAATTCGCGAAGCACCTCGACGGCGGTCTCCGCGTCGGCGTTCTGCAAGCGTGAACACCTTCACGTCCGCCCGGGCTCCGCTGGGGGCGTCCAATGCGGCGACCAACGCCACGAGCAACGGCATCGTCTTCTCGGGGGCCGTCAGAATCAGGCGGTTGCCGGTGACGTCCGGGGCGACGGAGACGTCCGCCAGCAGACCGCTGCGGCCGACTTCGCCGGTCGCGGTGACGTACTCGACGATCACGCTGCGGGCCGCCTGCAACGCCTGCGCGTCCTCGCCCCCGGCGCCGCCCAGACCGCCGCCCCCGCCGGCGCCGCCCTGCTGGGCCGGGTTGAGGATCGGCCCGGATCGCTTGGTTGATGGTGTCCGCCAGCGTCTTCGGCGGTGGCGAACTCGAACGCGACCACCTCCATCCGGCTGACGAGCCCGCTTTCCCCGCGATCGAGGTCCGCGGACGAGCTTCCGCACCTCCGCCAGCCCGTTCGGAGCGGCGTTGACCACGAGGCTGTTCGTCCGCACGTCCGCGAACACGCGGATCTGCGGGAACAGGCCTTCGCGGTCTTCGTAGAACGCTTCGATCGCCTCCGCAACCTGCGGGGCGAGGGCGCTGGACAGGCGGAACACCTCAAGCTGCGTGCCCGGCGGCACCGGCTGATCGAGCTGCGTGGCGAGCGCCTCGACGGCGGCGAGATCCGCATCCGAAGGCGACCACGACCACCGCGTTCGGCTTGCCGACCGGCAGGATCGTCACGCGGCTGGGCGCCTGCTCGCCGCGGTTCCGCAGCGCGGGCCAGTTCGCCGTAGACCTCCGTCAGTAACGCGGCCAGCGGCACGCTGTCGACATGCTTGAGCAGGAGAAGTTGGATCTGCGGCTGGAGCCCCGCGGACAGTTGTTCGAGTCTGGTTGATGACCTGCGCCACCGCGGCGACGTCGTCCCGGTTGCCGCGGATGATCAGCACGCCGCTGTCGCCGAACTCTTCGACCTGCACGTCGCTGCGGATGTTTTCCAGGATCCGCTGAAGCTCCGCGGGATCGGGGAGCGCCGGTGCGGGCGGGGCCAGTGCCGGGGGGGCCTGACCGGGCGCCGGCGCTGCGGGCGGAGTTTGCCCCGCCTGCGCCGGCCCCGCGGGCGGTTGCGCGACCGTCGGACGGGCCGCGGCGGGCGGGGCGGGCGGTTGGGCGGCGGGGGCGCCGACTTGCCGGCGGAAGCGGGCGAGCGTGGCGAAGACGGGCTTCAGTTGGCGACTCACCCCCGCGGTCGCGGGGCCGCCGGCGACCACCTGCATCCCCCGCCCCTTCTCCGGCCCCTGGTCGATGGCCCGCAGGGCCTCCGCGACATGGGTCGCCCGTTGGCCGGGGGCGGAGACCACCAGCTCGTCTCGCGTTTCATCCACGCCGACGCTGTACATCGGCGGTTCGGCGAACGCCGGTTTTCCGCCGGGGCCGGGCCGGTAGGCGGCGAAGGCGGGGAATCCGCCGGGGCCGCGGTCGATCAGTTTCGTGCGGCCGCCGGCGGCGAGCATCAACGTCCGGGCGACGGTTTTCGCGGTCCCCCGGCCGGTACGAACGACGACCGTCTCGGGCGGCGCGTCGGCGGCGGGGGCGGTCACCTCTCCCGAGGCCAAGTCAAAGACGGGCGTCGCCCCGGCTGCGGTCGAAGCCGAGAGATCGGCGGTTCGCACGGCGCCGGTCGGGAAGCGGGGGGAGGCGTCAGCGGCGGCGAGGGCGGCGGCGCGATCGGCCGCGTAGCCGGCGGCGGCGTCACGGGCGGTGCGGGGAGCGGAGCGCCCGGAGGCGTCCCGCTGCGGCAGCACCGAGCCGAACTGCCGACGCCGAACCGCCGGCTCCGGCAGCGGGCTGAGGGTCGTGCTCTCCGCGTACAGCGGGCGGCCGGCGGCGTCCGGGGCGATCGGGCGACGGTAGTTCTGCCGCACGCTGCGATCGCTGAGCACAATCAGGTTCGCCCCCTGCTCCAGGATTCGGAACCCGTCCTCTTCGAGCCGTTGGTTCAGCAGTTTGACCGCCTCGCCGCGGGTGTAGGCGGCCCGGTCAAACCGGCTGAACCGGCCCGGCGGGACGTCCTTCATCACCAGCCGCGACCCGCTCTGGTCCGCCAGCGTTTGCAGGACCGTCGGCCAGGGGGCGTTGAAGAACCGCATCTTCACGCCGTTCTCCGCGATCTCCGCCGACCGGTCGGCGACGGGATCGGCAATGGGGTCGGCGCCGAACGCGGCGCCCGCCGTGAGGAGCGCCGTGATCCCCGCCGTGAGCGCGTGCGAGCGGAACAGTGACCAGTAGCGGTCCATCGGCGAACGTCCACGTTGGGCGGGGCGGACCGGGTGATCTGCGACAATCGCACCAATTCCCCGGACGGTCGACGTACATGACCGCACCGGCGCTATCGGCAAAGTTTGACACGCCCGATCAGTCGGATCCGGCGGGGGCGAAGGTTTCTTCGTCTCCCGCGCCCGGCCTGGGCGCCGCCGGCCCCGATCCCTCCGGCTCCTCAGCCTCCGGCTCTGCTTCGGCGGCGACCGCTGCGGTCTGCTCGCCCAGGTCTACTGCATCCGCCAGCGATTGCCCGATCGCCAGCCGGTAGCGGCGACCGTCGCGGGCGAACTCCAGCGTGTCCCGCCCGATCTCCAGCACCTCGCCGGACACCCCCGCCAGCGAGAACGGCTCGCCGACGCGAAGTTTCGTGATGCGATTCTCCGCCTGATTGAAGAACGTGGCGGCGGAGTCCCCGCCGCGGGTCGTGCGGCCGACGAACTTCACGAACGGGCGCAGGTCTTCGGTGACGGTCACCCGCACCGTCGCGGTACTGCGTCAGCGGGGGCGAACCGCGGTCGGTCGCCCGCAGCGTCAGGGTGGTCTCGCCGAGGGCGAACTCCGCCGGCACGTCCCACCGCACAAGACCGAACGCCTCGTCGACCACTGCGCCCTCCGGCGGATCGACCAAGCTGAAGGCAACGTCGTCGCCGTCCTCGGCGTCGGTCGCGTCCGCTTCGAACAGCAGCGCGTCGCCGGCGTTGACGGACTGCGGCTCGACGCTCGCCACCGTCGGCGGCGTGTTGCGGTCCGCGAGGGTGAGCGTGAACGTTCTTGCGAGCGTCGCCGACGGCTGCGGGACCATCGCGGTGACCGTCGCGTCGTAGTCCCCGGCGGGAAGATCGTCCGGCGGAGACCAGGTGAGGCGGCCGGTCGCCGCGTCGAACGTCGCCCCGGCGGGCAACCCATCCGCGGAGAACTGCGCCGGACCGCCGCGGGGATCGGCGTCGACCGCGGAGGCGGTGAGGACCAGCGAATCGCCGCGGACCAGCCGCATCGGACCGTCGAGGTTCAACCGTGGCTCGTAGCTCCGCGGTTGACGGAACGGGCCGGTCTCGCTGAGCGCCGTCCGTTCCGCCGGCTCCGGCGCCTGCGGCCAGAGTTGCAGGAGCGTGCCGGCGGGGTGGACCTGCGGCAGGCTGCCTTCGCCCCCCCGCTCAAGCGTCCACCGGACAGCCGTTTCCCCATCGGTCCCGTCGTCTGTTCCCGCAGGCCCGGCCGCGACCACCGTCAGGAATTCGTTCCCCGCCCGCACGACGAAGCCGGGCTCGACGGGGAACGCCCCGCGAGCCCTTCCGGAACAAACGTCACGACCTCCGCTGCGTTCTCCGCCAGGTCCGCGGCGAGGCGGGCGACGGGGAAGATCTCGTCTCGCTCCGCCGCGGTCGGGAGCGACAGACCCTCGACCTGAAGCGTCACGTCCAGCTTCACGTCCTCCACCTCGGACTCGCTGGAGACCAAGGTCTTGGTGATCCGGTGCAGGAGATCGGTGCGGCGGAAGCGGTCCAGGAACCGCTCGTATTCCGCCAACGTGGCGGAGCCCCGCAGTTCGACCCGCACCGGCCGGAACTGCTCGCCCCGCCGCGACTGGACGGATTGCAGAGTGGTCGTCACCTCGGTCCAACCGCTCGCGATCGCCAGATCCTGCAACCACTGGGGATAGAGACGTTCGGCGTAGCTGACGTCCGCCGGCAGGCTGCGGCGCCGGGCGGCGTTCACGCGGCCGGCCGCGGCGGTGATGGATGCGGCTTGATCCGACAGTGCTTCCGCCTGCTCCGTCCGGCCGGACAGCGACGTCCGCAGTTCGTCTAACGGCCCCGTCGTCGCCGCCACAATCGGGCCGCGCAGCAAATAGCCGACGAAGAACAGCCCCAGCAGGCCGGCGAGGATCTTTTCGTTGCGGTTCATACGGCGGCCCCGTCAGCCCGTGACGACGACCCCCCGTCAGTGGGACGCTGGTCAGGGGGACGCTGGTCAGGGGGACGCTGGTCAGGGGGGAGTTCAGCGGAGAGGGAGAACCGGACCGGATAGCCCGGCCGTCCGGTGACGCGGGCGGTCTTTGTCGGCAGCACCACGTACCCGGCGGCGGCGAGGTCACGTTCCATCTGCCGGACCAGCTCGCCATCGGCGGCGAAACCGTCCGCCAGCACCGCCGCCCGGCCGCGGGTCGTCGGCGGGATCAGCTGAAAGGTTTCGAGGAACAGCCGGTCGGTGCCGGGCAGCAACGCGTCCAAACGGGCGAGTTCGTCGTGCGGGTGGACCGTCTCGGCGGCCCACCCGCTCAGGGCGTTGTCCTCCACGAGCAGCGGTTCGTGCTCTTTCACGAACGCTTCGTCGGATTTGATCCGGCCGTTCACGCGGTCGATCGACGCTTGGAGCGTCGACCGTTGCCGGTCTAGCAGGAACCAGCCCCCGCCGATGAGAACGGTCAACGCCGCCGCAGCCAGCAGGCCGTTCCGCAGACGATGATCCTGGGGAACCGGCGGGCGGCGGGGGGCGAGGAAGTCCAGGGAGGGCGTGCCGGCGGCTCCGGCGGCCGGTCCGACTGCCAGCCCCACCGCCCCGCCCAACACGCCCGGGCCGGAGCCCGCGGTCTCGCCGGTGAGGCCGAGGGCGTCCCAGGTCGACGCTGCGTGCGGAGTCCCGCCGAAGAGGTCGGCGAGCCGCGGGGCGATCGCGTCCGCCCCCTCCCCGAGCGCCCACACGCCAGCCAAGTCGCCGGACCCGCCGTGCGCGATCAGCACCCGGCTGCATTCCGAGAGGAGAGAGCGCTCCCACTCTCCCAGGTTGCCGCCGTCGTCGGCGGGGTGGGCGGCGTGGGAATGAATCAGTCGCGGCCCGTCCGGACCGACGGCGAGCAGCGTCAGTTCCGCAAACGCCCCGTCCCGGCTGACGATCAGCGTCGTCCCCTCCCCCGGCGCCCGGCCCGCGACCAGCCGGGCGGCGCCGACCGGGGTCAGTCCGACGGACGCGAGGTTCAAACCCGCCGCCGCGACGACGGTTTGCACCTCGGTCAGCAGCGCCGCGGGGACCGTCGCCAGCAAAGCGGATCGGCCCGCGGGACCTTCGCCGCCGTCAGTCGCCGGGAGCGGGAGGAAGTCGAGGGCCAACTGGTCCAGCGGGGCGGCGCTCTTGGTGGCGGCCTGCATCCGGACGAGGGCCGGCAGTTCGTCGTCCCCCACCGCCGGCAGGTCCAGCCGACGCACCGTCGCCCGGGGCCGCGGCAGCGCGACGACCGTGCGCTTCGCCGTCACCCCCGCCGCGGCCAACGCCGCCTTCAGACCCTCCCCCGTAACAGGGCCGGGCGCTTCAAACGTCGGCCCCACCGCCCCGGCGCCGCTCACCGCTGCGCCGCGCAGCGGGCCGTCCGCCGTGCGGGGCCAGAGGAGGGCGAGGGTGTCGGCCATGCGGGGCGGGAACGAGTCGCGGTCGTGGGAGAACGCCGGGATGAACGATCAGACAAACTGTGCGGCCGGTCCGGGGCGTCGGCAAGGGGGCGTGGGTCGGATCAGGGACCGAACAGCAGCGAACGGGGTACGCCCCGACCGAGGTCGGACAGGTCGCGCATCTCCACCACCCGAGCTGGGGCGGAGGTGCCGTCGATGACCGCCTCCACCCGCACCGCCGGCCCCCCGCCCTCCACAAAACCGATCGACCGCACCCGGAACACGCCGCCCCGGCAGGTGACGAACGGGTCCAACCGGCGGAGCGTCGGCAGGTCGCACAGTCCTTCGGCGACCAGCCAGAACGGCGTCAGCCGGCGGGCGTGCAGGTCCGGCGTCGCCTCCCCGCCGGCGCCGATCATCCGGGCGCCGTCGATCGACTCCGCCAACGCCCCCGTCATGCCCGGCACCCCTAACAGCGCCCCGACGCGGGCCTGATTGACGTTGACCCGCCCGCGGATCACGGCGGTGTCGAACACCGTGACGGTGTCCAGCAGTGCGGGCAACGCGTCGATCATCCCGCCGGTCTGGAAGGGGCTGTCGAGGGTGGTGGGCTCGCCTTCGACCACGATGTCCACCTGCCGATCGACCAGATCGTAGAAGCTGCCGAGGTCCGTCGTCGCCCCGCCGGACAGGTCGAGCCCGGCCCGGGTGACGGTGGCCTGCTCGTCCGCCCCGCCGATGAGTTTGGCGAGGCTGCCGGCGAGTGCATCGACCTGTTCCTGTTCGCTTTGGGTGGGGCCGGAAGGAGCGCCGTCCTCGCCGAGTTCGCCGTCTACAGAGCCGTCCTCGCCCAGCAGGTCCAGTTCCGCGTTCGGATCGAGGCTGTCGGAACTATTCTCCGGATCGACCGGCCCGGCGAGGCGGTAGGCGACGATGAACTGGGCGGTCTCCGTGTCGTAAGCCTCTTCCAGAGCGTCGAAGAGATCCGTGAGCACGCCGTCGTTCAGATCGATCTTCTCCTCCCCCTCGGAGTCCCGATTCGGCTCTCCGCCGTACACCGTCAGGTACGCCGCCCAGCCGAGGTCCAGCAGGCCGTCGGCGTTGTCGGGGGGGAAGGTCGCGTCGCCGTCGTTCTCGCCCGGATCGAGCAACCCGTTGCGGTTGGCGTCTTCACCGTACAGCAGCGCCGGGGTGACGCCGTTCACGAGCAGCAGTTCGTCCAGCGTGGTCAGCGGCCCGTTCCGCGCCGTCCGCGGCGGATCGAGGGCGGCGTAGGTCTCGGTCTCGGCTCCGTACGGCCGGGGATCGTCGTCGACGTCCACATAGTCGAAGATCGCGTCGGCCAGTTCCTCCGTCATTCCCGGCAGGCCCAGCAGGAGATCCCGCTGTTCGAGTTCCGTCAGGTCCTCGCCGCGGACCTTAATCGCGAGCAGTCCGTTCACGTCCAGCTTGCCGGATTCGTCAATCAGCCCAAACCGCAGCAGCGAGCCGGTCGGATCGCCCTCCGCCGGGGCGAACAGCGTGACCCGGCCGTTGCCGAGCGGATCGGTCGACTGCACGACCAGGACGCCCCGCAGCGAGTCCGGCTCGTGATAAACCGCCGGCGGGGCGGACGGATTGGCGATTCCCTCGTCCACCAGCGCCAAGGCGAGGGCGACGCCGCTGTCCGCACAGGCCCGGCTGCGGGCCGCGGATCCGTGGGCGGCCGCGGCGGCCTTTTCCGCGAGCATCCGCTCCGTGAAGCCGTACACCCCGAAGGTTAGCAGGAGCACGAGCACCAGGACCGCCAGCAGCACCGAGCCGGTGCGGGACGCCACCGTGGGCCGCACCACTGCCGCGGGGCGGGGTCGGCGAAGCTTCATAGCGTCGCCTCCGTGCTGGGTTCGCTGAGCGGGGGGCACACGAGCAGCCGGACGACGATCGGGCCGCGGTTCTCCTCCGTCCCCGCCGCGGCGTAGGCGCTGGGGGGGCCGTCGAGGTCCAGTTGCACCGTCGCCTCAACCGCCCGCGGGAGGGCGCCGTTGAGGGAGGAATCCCATGAACCGACCCACTCCGCCCCGTCGAAATAGCGGAACGCCACGTCCGTCACCTCCGGGGCGAGCGAGTTCGCCGCGGCGAGCAGCGTGGGCAGATCATTGATCGCCTCCGCCGCGGCGAGCGCGGCGGTGTCCCCCTCGGACCGCACCAACCCCGGCCCGTCCCGCTCCGCGACCGCCGCGGCGACGGCCCCGCCCCGCCCCGCGAGGAACCAGGAGACCGTCCGCAGATCGCCGGTGCGGGCGGAGCCGTCGGCGTCCCGCGGCGGCAGGGCGACGTACAGCGTCAGCGATTCGGCGTCCCCCACCAAGCCGACCTGCGGCACGGCGATCAGCTCGGCGTCCTCCTCCGACTCCGCGGCAGCGTCGGAGCGGGTCGAGGCGAGGATCGCTTCCGCTGCATCATCGGCCGAGTCGTCCGCGGGCGTGTCGTCCGGGGCGGCGACGGGCGGGGCGAAGCGAACGCTGCGAAGGTCCGTCAGCAAACGGGTGCGGATCGCCCGGGCCAGTTGCCGTTCCGTCGCCGCGTCGCGGCCCATCGTCGTCACCTGGCGGAACGTCTCCAGCCCCGCGACCACGCCGGTCAGCACGACGACCAGCAGGCCCATCGCCAGCAGAATTTCAACGAGGGTGTAGCCCGCTCGACGAATGCTCCGGCGGCTGGACCAATGTTCCAGGGGGAGAGCGGTCACGGCGTCCCCCCCGCCATCTCCGCGTCCAGCAGCACGGCCGGGTCGCGAATCCACTGCCGCAAGGCGAACGCTTCGTCCGGCGAACCGTCCAGTCCCTCGTGCGTCACGTTGACTTCCAGATCCAACAGCCCGTCCCGCGGGCCGGCGTTCACCGTCAGCGAGTAGGACCACAGCCCGTCGTCCCCCGGCAGCGGCGCCCCGGCGACGGTTTCCAGCGGCTCCACGCCGGCGAGGGCTTCGTTGAGTTTAGAGGTGGCGGACTCCTCCGCCCGCGTCCGCAGCCGCGATTCTTCGGAGGAACGCACGCCCAATGCGACGTGCTGACCCAACACGGCCAGCGACCCCGCGAGCAGCACCAGGGCGAGGAACACCTCGTAAAACGTCAGTCCGTCCCGGCGGCGGGGACGGGCGCCAAGACAATTCGTCGCCCGGCAGCGGGGTGAACGGATCATCGGGTCAGCGCCCCCGTCTGCGCCCCCGGCGAGGGGCCGGGTCCCGCTTCGATGGACGCGGTTCCGGTGAGGCCGCGGACGACCACCCGCACCACGCCGCCTTCATCGGCGAGCACAACCGCGGCTGGGACGGCGGTGCCGTCCGGCAGGAACCGCACCGGCGCCGACCACGCCGCCTGACTCAGCGACGCGGCGTCCGGCAGGCCTTCGAAGTACTCTGCCGGGGGACGGTTCGCGGCGGTGGTGAGGGCGCCGCCGGAGGGGAACGTCACGCCGTCGGCGAGCGTCCCGCTCCGCACCGGCGTCCAGTTCGACAGGTCGTCGGGGGGGGCGTCCGCGGGGCCGGTCGCTTCCCGCTCCGCCGGCACGATCACCCAGCGGGTCCCGCCGACCTCCGCCCGGAACTCGTACGGCACGCCTTGCTGCACGGCGCTGAGGCGGGCGCGGGTGCAGTCCGATCGAACCGCCTCCGCGCTCCGCCGCAGGCCGTAGCCATCGAACATGCTCAGAGCCGCCGGCGCCATCACTCCCGCCAGCGTCGCCAGCACGGTCAGGACCAGCAACATCTCGACCAGCGTGAACCCGCCGCGTCGGCGAGGCCGGCGTGATGAATCAGCGGGTCGGCAGTCGTTCGGGGCGGCGCTCACGTGCCGAGGTCGGCCCAGTTGTTGATATCGTCGCCGGAGCCGTCTTCGTTCTGGCCGTTCGGGCCGGCGCTCCAGATGTCCGCGTTGGTGTTGATCGTCTGGTGCTTCGGGGGGAACTGATAGAACAGGACCTCGCCCCAACCGTCGCGGGGTTGTTTGTCGATGTACGGCTGGATCGTTCGGCCGTCGACCGGCTCCGGGTTCATCAATAGCTGATTAACCTGCTCCGCCGAACCCTGCGGCGGGCGGCCGTTGTGGTCGATGGCGTACTTCCGAATCACGCCCTCGTAGTCGCTGATCCCGGTGCGGGTGATGTTGACGTTCGCCCGCTCCTGCGAGCCCAGCAGGTTCGGCACGACCATCGCGGCGATCACCCCCAGGATCGCCAGCACCAACAGGACCTCCACGAGCGTAAAACCCGCGGGGCGAGCGGATGGACGGGCGGCGGGAGCGGGGGACGGACGACGCATGGGGGCGGGCTCGGCGGGAAGGGGGCGGGGCTTCAAGGATGAAACCCCGGCGGGGGGCGAAAGGTTTCGCGGGCGGGGCGCCGCGAAGCGGTTCCAATCCTAACCCGACGCGTCAGCGAGGCTGTCGGCCGCAGGTCGGCGTGCTGCGCACGCCGGATCCCTCGCTCACGCTTCGGGTTGGTCACGATGCGGCTGCTAGGCGATCCCGCTGCTCTTTAGGATGGGCAACATCAGCGCGACGCACAGGAACAAAATCGCCCCGGCCATCACCGTCAGCATCACTGGTTCGAGCATCCGGACGAACAGGTCCAACTGTCGGGCGGTGTTGACGTTCGGTGGCGTCGGCGATGTCGACGAGCACCTGTTCGAGATTATTGGCCTCCTCGCCGACGGCGATCATCTCCGTGACCTCCTCCGGGAACTGGCCGCTGGCGGCCAGCGGGCCGGCGATGCTGCGGCCGGCGGTGATGCTTTCGGCGGCGGTTTCGATCGCCCCGGCCAGCACGCGGTTGCCGGTGGCGTCCTTGGCGATTCGCAGGCTTTGCAAGATGGGCACGCCGTTGTGCAGCAGGGTGCCGAGGATCCGACAGAACCGGGCGATCGCCAGGCTGCGGGCGATAGGCCCGAACCCGAACTCCTTCCGCCCGACTTTCACCCCGAACAACCGTACCCGGTCCCACCGCAGTCGGCCCGCCTCCGTCTCGCGGACGTACCGCACGAGCAGGAATCCCCCGCCGACCGCCGCGGCCACGATCAACACGCCGTAGCTGCGGAAGGCGTCGCTGGCGCTCATCAGCAGGCTGGTGGCCGCGGGCAGTTCGCCGGCGGAGGCCATGCGTTCGAAGATCGGGGCGAACTTCGGCACGAAAAAGATCATCATCACGCCGACGATCCCCGCTCCCATGACCAGCAGGAAGGCCGGATAGACCAGCGCCCCGGTGACCCGCCCGCGGAGTTCCTGTTGATGCTCCGTGAACGCCGCGATCCGCTTGAGCACGTCTTCGAGGAACCCCCCCTCCTCCCCGGCGGTGATCATGCTGACCGCCAATTCGCTGAACGCCCGCGGGTGCCGCTGCATCGCCTCGGCGAGGCGGTTGCCCTCGGACGACCTCCGCCCGCACGTCTTCCAACACCGCCTGCAACGCCGGGGCGGCGCTCTTTCGCTCCAGCAGTTCGAGGCTGCGCAGCAGCGGCACGCCGCTCTTCAGCAGGTCCGAGAGTTGCGAATAGAACGCGGCGAGGTGCTTCGCCCCGACCCGCTTCGCCCCGGCTTTCGCCTTGGACTTCGCCGCGTCGTTCAGCGCGACCGACGAGCGGGAACAGCCCGCGGCCCGCGAGTGCGGTCAACGCATCCCGCTCCCCGGCGGCGGTCATCGGTCCCGGCGAGCGCCGCCCCGGCGGCGTCCCGGGCGGTGTAGGCGTAGTCAGGCATGAGGGTCCTTCGGGGAAGCATCAAGGACCAGGATCTCAAGAACCAAACAGGTGTCGGATCTGTGCATTTGGGTCTTGATCCCCTGGAATTGCTGACGCTTCTCACGCCATGTCTCCCTTGGTGACCCGGACGACCTCTTCCAAGCTGGTCTCCCCGTCGAGACAGCGCTGCCAGCCGCTGTCGCGGAGGGTGGTCATGCCGTTGGCGCGGCCGTGGCGGCGGATGGCGTCGGACGGGGCGTTCTCCGCGACCAACTGGCGGAGCCCGTCGTCGGTGAGCAGCAGTTCGAAGATGCCCGTCCGCCCGCGGTAGCCGGTGTCCCCGCAGGCCCGGCAGCCGACCGCCTTCCACAGCGACCCCGGCGACTTCCCCCTTGATCCCCGGCGGCAAGTCGCGTGGGTCGAGGTCGTACTCCCGCTTGCAGTCCACGCACAGCTTGCGAACCAGGCGCTGGGCCAGTACCGCCTCGACCGTGCTGGCGACGAGGTAGCTTTCCACGCCCATGTCGATCAGACGGGTGAACGAGCCGGGGGCGTCGTTGGTGTGCAGCGTGCTGAACACGAGGTGCCCGGTCAGGCTCGCCTGGATCGCCGCCTGGGCGGTTTCGCCGTCGCGGATCTCGCCGATCAGCACCACGTCCGGATCGTGCCGCAGGATGCTTCGCAGGCCGGCCGCGAACGTCAGTCCGACCTTCGAATGCACCTGGATCTGGCTGATGCCCTCGGACTGATATTCGACCGGGTCCTCCACGGTGATGATCTTCACCTCCGGCGATTTGATCTCGTTGAGGGCCGAATACAGCGTCGAGCTTTTCCCCGAGCCGGTCGGGCCGGTGACCAGGATGATGCCGTTCGGTTCCGTGCAGGCTCTGCGGAAGGGCTCGATGACGTGCGGCGGCATCCCCACGTTCTTCAGGTCGAACGTCATCCGCGACTTGTCCAGCAGCCGCATCACGATCCCCTCGCCGTGGATCATGGGGATGATGCTGACCCGCACGTCGATCTCCCGACCCTTCACCCGCAGTTGGATGCGGCCGTCCTGCGGGCGGCGTTTCTCCGCGATGTTGAGCCGCGACATGATCTTCAGCCGCGTGATCATCGCGCTTTGAAAGTGCACGATCTCCGGCGGCATCGGCTGGATCCGCAGCACGCCGTCGACGCGGAAGCGGATCGTCAGTCCGCGCTCGGCGGGCTCGACGTGAATATCGGACGCTCCCTTGTCCAACGCCTCGACCAACAGTTCGTTCACCAGTTTGATGACGCTGGCGGCCTGGGCCTGCTCCGCCTCCTCGCCCAGATCGTCGGGGAGTTCGTCCAGCAGTTCGACCCCCTCCTCCTCCCGCCGGGCGACCAGCGCGCAGACGGTGTCCCCGCCCACCCCGAGGTGCGCCTTGATCAGCCCGGCGATGTCGTCCCGCCGGGACAGGGCCGGGATCAGGCTGAGGCCGGACAGGGAACCGAGTTCGTCCAGCCCTTCCAGATCAAACGGATCACTGGTCGCCACCACGACCCGGCCGTTCCGTTCATGCAGCGGGAGAAGGGTGTGACGGAAGATCGGAGCGGCGGGGAACTTCGCCAGCAGGCCCGGCTCGATCTCGAAATCCTTCAAATCGACGTACGGGAACCCGAGTTCATCGCCGATTGCGGCCAACGCGGCCTGCTCGGAGAGCATGCCGAGATCGACCGCCGCCTGATCGACGCGGCGCCCGTTGCGGCGGGCGCGAGCGTCGGTCAGTTGCACATCGGTCAGCAGCCCGCGACGGGCCAGCATGGCGCCGAGGTCCATCTCAGCGTCCCCCGCGACCGCCGCGACCCGCGGGGCGGCCGCCTGTCGAGTCGCCGCCGCGACCGCCGCCCTCGCCGCCGCCGGCACGATCGCCGCCGCGATTACGCATCATCTGTTGGAGCAGCATCGCCTGAACGGCGCCGCGACCGCCGTCGTCGCTGGACTGGGCGGCGGACGGCGTCGGCGTGGAGGAGCCGGTGGACCGCGGCGACCGCACGATGGACCCGCCGCCGCTGACCCGGGGCATCATCGAACTGAGGGCGGCCGTCACGCTGCCGGCGTCGGCGTCCCGCAGGGTCATAAATTGCACGCTGCGCTCCGCGTCCCTCGCGGCGGTGTCCAGATCGGAGACGAGGGCTTCGACCTGCTCGAACAGGCTCTCCGGCGCCGCCACGATCAGTCGGCTGGTGCGGGCGTCCACGCCGATCGTCAGTTGCACCGCGGCGGCGTCTCCTCCCCCGCCCATCCCGCCCATCAGCATCGCCAGCGGATTGTCCCCGCCCCCGCCCCCGCCCCCCTTCCCGCCGCGACCGCGGGAGGCCGCTTGCGCGGCGAGTCCGTCGGCGGTCTGCTCCTTGAAGACTTCGCGGACAATGTCCGCCACCTCGTTCACGTCCGCGTGCAGCACCGGGATCGTGCGGGGCAGGCGTTCGCGAGCGTTGTCCGGGCGGCTGTCGGCGTCCAGCACGGTGAGTAGCTGTTCGACCTGCCGCACCCCCGCCCGCGGGCCCTGCACATAGAGCGCGTTCGACCGCACGTCCGGCACGATCTTCAACGTCGTCGGGCCGCCCATGGCGCTGATGCCCGCGACGTCCATCAAGCTACCGCCGAACTCGGACAGGCCGGAGGCCATGGTGCCCAGCATCGTGCCGTCGGCGCCGGTGCCGGCGACCGAGGCGGACGGAATCAGCTTATCGAGCGTTTCCGCGGTGAGGGTCGCGTCCGCATTCACCAGATAGAACACGTTCCACCCGTCGTCCGGCGGGACCAGCGCCCCGAGGCGGGCGACGAGGTCTTCCAGATCGTTCAGCGTCTGTTCGTCCTCCGAATAGACCACAAGTTGCCCGTCGAGCACCGTCATCGTCACCGGGGCGTCCGCGGCTGTGGGCGGGTCTGTGGGCGGGACGACGGGCGACTTCTGATCGTCCGGCACAACGTCCGTCGGCTCGTTTTCGTCCGGGACGGCGGTCTCCTCCTGCACGGGGAAGGAGAAGGCGCCGGCGCCGAGGGCGGGGAGCGCATCGGAGGCGCCGGCGCCGGCGCCGTCCGCCCGCGGCTCGCTGCTCGCTCCCGGAGCGCCGCGACGTTCGACGGCGGGGGGGGCGGACGGCGTGACGATGCGAATCGGACCGGCGCCGCGGACCTCCCACATCTGGCGGAGCAGCGGGACCATCCGGTCCGGATCGCGACCGCCCAGCGACAGCGTCCGCAGCGTCCCGCCGCCTTCGCGTCGCCCGGTGCCGTCCTCGCCGAGTTGGGCGAGCAGCGCCTTGATCTCCGTCACCTGGTCCGGCGAGGCCCGCACCAACAGGCGCCGGCCCAGCGGGTCCGGCTCCACGACCGGGGCGTTGTCGCCTTCGGCGACGAACATGTTGTTCAGCGTCAGGGTGACGCTCAGCGGGTCCAAGCGGGACAGCGGGATCACGGTGGAGACGCTGGTCGCCGTGCCGCTGCCGTCGATCGACCGGATCATCGCCCCGATCTTCGTCTGCTGGGCGGGGGGGGCGTAAATCTGGATCGTCTTCGCCCGGCGGTCCTCGTTGACCACCGTGCCGGGGAACATCGCCTCGACCGTCTTCGCCACTTCGCCGGCGTCGGCGGTGTCCAGCTTGTAGCTGTCGAACACCGGCCGGCTGGAGCCGCGGGCCAGCGTGTTGCCGGCGGAGTCCTCGTCCACGTCGATCGCTTGCACGATGCTTTTGACGACCCGCATCTGCACCGGGTCCGCGGTGACCAACAGCGTGTTGGTGCGATCGTCCGGCGTGACGGAGGTCTCGGACGACGCGTCGTCTCGGCCGCGGCGTCGCTCTTCCCCGCCCACGGAGACGTTCGCCACCAGCGGCGGCAGGCCGAGTTGCGTGCGCACCGTCTGGGCGGCGTCGTAGGCGTCGAGGTGCTTCAGGGGGATTTGTTCGAACAGCACTTCCGCCCCCAGGTTCTCCAGCAGGGCCACGATGCGGCGGCACGTTCCCGCCGGTGTCGCGGATGACGACGCTGTTGGTGGCGGACAACGCCGCCGCCTCCCCCTGCGGGCCGAGCAGCGGGCCGACCTCGCCGACCGCCTCCTTCGCCTCGCCCCGCTCCAACGGCAGGACCACGCGGACCAGTTCGTTCTCGCCCCGTTCGCCCAGTTCGGCCAGCGGCACGTCCGGGACGAGGTTCGGCGGGACGCCCTCGTCGATATTGGCGACGATCAGGAACCGGTTGCGGCGGACCAGCACGTATCCGCGTTGCAGCAGGTAGCCGTTCAGGATGTCCAGCGCCTGCGTCGCGGTGTACTCGCCGTCGTCAAAGTAATTGAAGGTGCCCGGCGGAACCGGACCGGGGTCCAGCGTCAGCCCGGCGAACTCCGCAAACTCCCGCAGCACCGGCTCCCAGGGGGCGAAGCGAAAGTTGAAGCTCATCGTGTCCGGCTCGCTCTCCTGCGCCACGGTCTCCTGCGCCACGGCGTCTGGTGCCGGGTTGTCCGACGCCGGGTTCTCCGGCGTCGCGGCGGCCATCTCGTCGAGCGCGTCGGTTGCGGCCGGCGACTTGCGGCCGAAGTCGATCGTGGCAGCGGAGCCTTCCGGCAGCGCCGTGTCGAACTCGCGGTACGCCCCGACCTGCTGCCCGGTGACCAGGTCGGCCCCGCCGCCGCCGTCACGTCGCCCGTCACGCCGGCCGTCGCGGCCGGACACGTCGTAGGACGGCTCCGGGCCGAGCTTCTTCTGGTAGCTCGCCCGCTGCTCGGGGGACAGCTCCGCGAGCATGGTCTCTTCCAACTGTTTGCGGAACTCCGGATCCCGGAACTTGCCCCAGTCGCCGGCGGCTCGGATCTTCTCGACCTCCTGCTCGCGGGCCTCGCGCATCGCGTCCCGTTGCGCGTCCGTCAGGCCGAGTTCTTTCGCCCGCTCGTCACTGTCGAGCAGGCCGGAGACGCCGCGGGACCGCAGGCGGAGCTGCTCGTACCGTTCCCGCTGATCGTCGGTGAACACCTTCGCGGACTGCTCCTCGAACTGCTCGCGGGAGGCCCGCATCTCCTCGCCGATCTCGTCACGGACCTGCTGGCGCTCCTCGTCGGTCGAGGCGTTGCGGAACCGCTCGCCGATGGACTCCCGATCCATCCCCCCGCGGGAGGCCTCACGCAGTTCCCGGAGCTTCGCGACCTGCTCCTCGCTGAGGCCGACCTCCTCCTGGAATCCTTCAACCTCGAAAATCTCCGGCCCCCGGCCGGGACCGCCGCCGGGGCCGCGACCGCGTTGAGCCTCGGCGGAGGCGGCGAACGACGCGACCAACAGGGCCGTGAAGGCGACGCGAACCTCCGGCCGCCGCACGAGCGAGCGAGCCGGCCGAGCCGGGGAAGACAGGAGTGTCAGGCGGGACATGCGGCGGGCGGGCGAAACAGGCGGGGGCCGACGCGGAGGGCCGGGGCGGTGGCGGGAACTGATGCTACGGGCCGCGGCGGGTGTGGTCGACGGGCGGCGCTGAGTCGAGCGGTCGTGGCGCAAGAGGCGGCGCCGGCGGCGCTGATTCGAACGGCCGACGGGGGGCGGGGCGAAACGGAAACGAGCCACCAGAGGGTATGTCGGCAGGCGACCCGGTCCGTTCGGGAGGCGGCGGGGTTGGTTACACTAGGTCAACCCCGCCCGTCCCGCTGAGGTTCCGATGATCTTGCCCGCCGCCCGCCGCCCGCCCGTTTGGCTCGTCCCGGCGGTCGCCGCCGCCCTGCTGCTCTCGGCGAACGTCGCCTCTGCGCAGCGCGGCCCGCGAGGCGGGGGCGAGCGGGGGCCGCGTTCCGACCGCGGAGCCGAGCGCGGAGCCGATCGACAGGCCGGCACGAAAGACAACGGCATGGACGAGCGGACCGACGACCGCAAGGTGTTCGACTACGTCTGGGCCAAGGTCGACAAGAACAAAGACGGCCGGATCACCAGGGACGAGATGACCAGCGACCGCTTGAAGCGGTTTATGTCTGACCGTGGGCTCGACCCAAAGAAGGCCTACAGCCGCGACGAATGGAATCGCGGCGCCGACGCCTATGACGAGAAAAAGTACGCCGAGGCGGAGGCCAAAGGGGACGAAGAACGCCGCGCCCGACGCGGCGGCGGGGGCGGCGAGTCGCGGGACGAAGGCCGGTCGGATCGGTCCGGCGGGCCCAGCTACGTTCGCGGGGGCGTCAAGGATGCCAAAGGACGGCCGGTTCGGATCACGGTGGCGCTGCCGGAGGCGTTCGGGGAGTTCGACGTCGACCGCGACGGGCAGATCGGCCTGTACGAATGGCGCCAGTGGAACCGCGTGCTACTGACGGAGTTCCTCACGCTCGACCAGGACCGGGACGGCTACCTCACGCCCCGCGAACTCGCGGGGGCGGATGCGAAGCTGTACGTCCGCGGCGAATCGGCCGGGTTGTCGATCGCTCCGCCGGCGAGTTCCGCCGTGGCGTCCGCGCCGCCTGCCGGCGCCGGCGAACAGGTGCCGGCCCAAGCGCCAGCAAGCGAAATGTCCCCCAGCGATCGAGCCACGGCCGAACGGTCCTTCCGCCTGCTGGATCGCGACCGCAGCGGCCGGATCAGCTTGCGGGAGTGGGAGCGCAGCGTCCGCCTCAAGCCGAAGTTCGAGGCCGCCGGGGCGGACCTCGCTTCGGAACTAGATCTCGAGGCTTTCGTGACGACCTACGCCAAGACGCTTGACGACTGACCGTCGGGCGCGGCGGCCGGCTTACAACTGCGCTTCGTCGAAGCGATCCGTGATCGACAGGGCGAGGAACCGCACGAAGCCCTCGCCGAAGACGAACCGCAGCCGGACGCCGCCGGTCGGCGTCCGGGCCAGCGTCATCGTCAGCCGGTCCGTACCGTCGAGAAAGGCGTTCTTCGCCCGGAGCATGTCGTCGTTCATATCGTCCGAGGCGTCCGGGAACCAGCCGGAGACGTTCAGTGCCCCGCGGATCGGCGTGTCCGGGACCGGGCCGAGCCGTCCGGCGTTCGCCGCGACGGCCGTGACCGCCGCCTGCCCCTCAACGAGCGAGCCCTCCGCCCCGACCACCGCCCAGACGTGCTTCCGCCCGAGGCCGACGTGAAACACCGGCGGTCCGCCGAAGAAGTCCGCCCCGTTGCCGCCGCGCTGGATGCGGGCGAGGCGGCGATTGCGAACCTCGTCGCTCAACTCCGTGTTTGCTTCCAAGACGGCCAGCTGGTCGGCCCTCTGCTGCGCGTCCAGGACAACCGGATCGAAGCGGTGCCACGTGACGCCGTCCTCCGCGGCGACGTTCAGCGTGAGTCCCTGCACAAGCGGGTTCTCGACCGGCAGTTTGTCCAACACGCGCTGCAGGACCCGCGGGACGGCCTGGCTGAAGCGATCCCCCTGGGCGATCGAGGAGGCGGCGAGAATCGTCACGCCGCCCGGCCGTTCGCGGCGGAACTGGAGAAAGAAATCCACCTCCCCGCTTTCGGCGGTGACGATCAGCGGTTCGATCACGTCGTCCGCCAGCCGCTTCGTCGCCGGGTCGACGAGGTCGTAATCGCTGCGGCCGGCTTCGCGGGCGGCGTCCAGTTCGGCCTGCCGCTCAGATTCGTCCGAGCCTTCCAGCGGACGGAGCCCCGCGAGGGCCGCGCCCAGTTCGTCGCGGGCGACGCCGAGTTGCGTCGCCAACGCGTCGCGGTCCCACTGGCTGAGGGTCAGTCCGGCGACGAGGCTGAGCGGGGCGGTCTCCTCGTGCAGTCCATCGAAGGGGGTGGCGCGGGACGCACCGCGGCGAGCTCCTCCGCCCACGCGGTGCCGGGGACGGCTTCGAACGTGAAGTCCATCTCGATCGTCCGACGTTCGGCGGAGGCGTCGATGCCGAACGTGATCTCCTCGGAGCCGGTCAGCAGCGCTTCCAAGCTTTCCAGATTCCGCTTCGCCTGACTCTTGCGGAGGCGGAACGCGGCTTCGGGCTCCTCGTCCCGTTGCTGCATCTGGGTTTGCGTGTTCTGCCGGAGCAGGTTTTGGAACAGCGTCCGCATCCCCGGGGGGATATTGCGAGGCAACGCCTGCACGGCGAGGTCGTAGCGCGTCGACAGCGGCCCGGCGATGCTCAGCGGGTCGGCGAGGGTTCGCTCTTCGAGGAACGCCCGCTCGTTCGTCACCAGTCCGTACCCGCCGACGAGCTTGAGGAAGAGGATCGCACCGGCCGCGCGGATCTGATACAGGCCGTCCTCCACCGGTTCGATGGTGAAGTTTTCGCCGAACGACAGGGACTTTTGCAGTTCCGACAGATCTTCGATCGGCAGGTACAGCACCGGCGTGGGGATCGGCACGAAGCCGGGCTTGAGGAACACCATCACCCCGAACGGCTTGCCGCGGTCGACGCCCTGCAGCCCGTTCACGAACTCCAGGTAGCCGTCCACCACTTCGAGCATGTCCCCGCGGTCCACGGTGTCGAACAGAAAGCCGACGTCCGACATCGCCCGATCGACGCCGGCGAAGTTCAGGATGCCGACCGGCTGCAGGACCTCTTCGGGCGCGGTCTCGGCCGGTCCGTCGGGCGGGGCGGCCCCATCCTGCCCCGCTGTAGGCAGGGCGAGCGCGAGGCAGAGCAGCGGGGCGAGCGGCAGGAAGCGACGCATGGCGGCGGGTCGCATGGCGGCGGGGCGCATGGCGGCGGGGCGAGGGACACGGGGACGCCCGATGCTACCGCGGCGGGCGCCGCCGGGTTTCGCCACGACGGTCGGTCCCGTGAAGGTTCACGCCTTGCGAACCGTGACCGCGTCGCCGCCGGTTTCGCCGGGGGTCAGGCTGTCCGCCAGCGTTTCGCCGCGGATGTAGTCGGCCCAGATCTCCACCGCGGCGGTCCGCGGGGCGTCCGAGGGATCGAAGGTGACGGCGATCCGATCGCTGAGTTCCAGCCCCGCGGCTTTGCGGGCTTCCTGGACGACTCGCACGAAATCGCGGGCCCGGCCCTCGACCTCCAGTTCCGGCGTGAGGGCCATCAATAGAGCGACCGTCAGGCCGGCGCCGCTGGGCAATGTCTCGCTGGCGCTGGCCCAGTCGCCGGACTGCTCCGTCGTGACCAGCACATCCTCCGGCGATAGGTCCAGCGGTTCCCCGCCGATGGTGACCGTCACATCTTCCCCCCGCCGCAGGGGGGCGAGTTCTTCGGAGAGCCCCGGAAACTCCTTGCGGATCGCCCCCAGCCGCTTGCCGCACCGCGGGCCGAGCGTCTTCAGGTTCGGCTTGAACGTGTACTTCACCAAGTCGTCCAGCGACTCCGCGGTCGTCACCGCCTTCACGTTAAGTTCGTCGGCGATAACGTCGGCGAGGCTCTCGACCGCCGCGGCGAGAGCGGGATCGTCGGCGGAGACCCGCAAATCCGGCAGCGGTTGGCGGACGCGATGCCCCGTCTCCTCCCGCAGCCGGTGGCCGAGCCGCACGGCCACCTGGGCGGCGGCGGTGCGGGCGGCGAGATCGGCGTCCCGCAGGCTTTCGTCCGGCGTCGGGAACGGGCAGAGATGCACGCTGCGGGGGGCGTCGCCGTCCCACCCAATGACCAGCGCCGCGTGCATCCGTTCGCAAAGGAACGGCAGCGCCGGGGCGAGCAGCTTCGACAGCGTCGTCAGCACCGTGTGGAGCGTTTGATACGCGGCCAGTTTATCCCGGTCGCCGCCGCCCTGCGTGGAGCCGGCGGTTCGCCAGAAGCGGCGGCGGTTTCGGCGGATGTACCAGTTCGACAGATCGTCCAGGAACGTCTCGGCGGCCGCACAGCCGTCGGCGGGGCGATAGTCTGTCCAACCGGCGGCCACCGCTTCGATCGTGTCCTGCAACCGGGCGAGCAGCCAACGGTCGATCTCCGGCCGCTCCGCGACCGGCACGGCGGCGGCCGTCGGATCGTACCCGTCGGCCCGGGCGTATTCCGTGAAGAACGTCAGGCAGTTCCACAGCGGGATCAGCATCCGGCGCCGGGTTTCGTCCGCGGGGCTGCTGGTGACCGTGCAGGTCGGGAAGCCTTCGAGCGTCTGCTCGATCTCCCCGTCGGGCGTCGTCAGCGGGACCGGGCGGTCCGGGTGGCGAGTGCCGAACCGTAGGTCCTTCGTGGGATCTTGGGCGAGATACATCCACCGCATCGTGTCCACGCCCAATTGTTCGGCGGCCTCCTCAAACCAGATCGCGGTGCCGTCGCTTTTGTGCATCGCCGTGCCGGTCTCGTCGAGGACCAGCTTGTAGCCGAACAGCGTCTTGAACGGCCGTTTCTCCGCGGGATCGCTCTGCTCGTGCCGCAGCATCGTGCCGAGGGCGAGCATCGAATAGAACCAGTTCCGGAACTGCCCCGGGAACGATTCGCTGACCAGATCGACCGGATACCGGCTCTCCCAGGCGCCGCGGTCGACGTTGTAGCCGGTCGTGCTAAACGGGGTGACGCCGGCGTCCAACCAGGGGTTGCCCACGTCCGGCACGCGGGTCAGCAGCTTGCCGGTGGTGGAGGATCGGATCTTCACCCCGTCGATCCAGGGCTTGTGCGGCGTGCGTCCCTCGAAGCCGTCCCAGCCCTCGACGGCCCGTTCCTTCAGTTCAGCGAGCGAGCCGATCACCTCGAAATCGCCGCTCTCCGGATCCGCCCAGATCGGCAGGGCCAAGCCCCAGAAACGCTTTTTGGAGACCATCCAGTCCCGCATATTGTCAAGCCATTCCAGCTCCCGGCGTTCGCCGTCCATGCTCTCCGGCCGCCAGTCGATCGACTTGACGACCTCCTTGATCTCGTCCCGCCAATCCATGCGGATCAGCCATTCGTCGACCAATCGGAAGATCAATTCTTCGCCGGTCCGCCAGCAGTGCGGGTAGACGTGCGGGTAGCGTTCGTCGGCGACGTGGAAGCCGTACTCCTTGAGCCGTTCGAGCACCAATGCCGCGGCCTCCGGTTCATAGGCGGCCATGCCGGTGAACTCGCCAAAGCCGTCGACGAACCGGCCGGCTTCATCCAATGGGGCGACGGTCGGCAGGCCGTGTTCGGCCCCGAGCTTGTGGTCGATATCCCCGCAGCCGGGGGCGGTGTGCACGATGCCGGTGCCCTCCGCGGCGGTGACGACGGAACTGCCGCGGCTGTCCCGGCCGCCGTCGATGACGCGGTGGGCCTGTGCGGAGGACGATTCGGCGGTCGTCCCCGGCTCCACGGGGAAGCCGCCGGGTGACTGCTGGGCGGGCAGCGGATCGAACGGGCTGTCGTAGGTCAGCCCGATCAGATCCGAGCCGGGCACGGTGCCGACGATCTCGTACCCGCCCTGCTCCTTGAAGATTTGGGCGAGCGTCTTCAGCTTCGGCACGCCCTCCGGCCAGGGGCCGTCACTGCCAAAGCCCTCTTTAAACTCCTTGGCGAGGCGCTGATTATTGAGGGCCTCCGCGGCGACGTGCAAGACCGCGCCGTCACGCTTCATCTTCACCCGGGCGTAGTCGAGATCCGCGGAGACGGCGCAGGCGACGTTGCTGGTGAGCGTCCAGGGCGTGGTCGTCCAGGCGAGCAGGTATTCGTTCTGCCGCTCGCGGATCGGGAAGCGGACGAACACGCTGCGGTGGGTCGTCAGCTTGCGGCCGTCGGCGACCTCCATCTGCGAATAGGCGCTGCCGGCGGTGCCGCCCCAGGGCATCACGTCGTTGCCGCGGTAGACCTTGCCGCGTTCGTGGCAGGTCTTGAGGAACTGCCAGATCGTCTCGTTGTTCTCCGTGGAGAACGTGAAGTAACTCCCGCCCCAGGACGTGCCGTCGTCGCCGCGGCCGTCGCGGGGCGAGCCGAGCCGGGCGACGATCTCCGACGGCTCCCCGGTGACGACCTCGCCGGAGGCGGTCTGATAGGAGACCTCCCGCGTTTCGCCCAGCGCATCGGCCAGCCGGCGGAGTTCGTCGGGCCGGTCCCAGTCCATCCAGTAACCCAGCCGGATCGACTGCTCCGTCTGCCGGGCGGCGAATCGCAGCACCCGCTTCTTGCACTCCGTGACGAAGCGATCGACGCCGAAGGTCTCGATGTCCGCCTTCGATTTCAGCCCGAACTCCTTCTGAACCTCGACCTCGACCCACAACCCCTGACAGTCGAACCCGTTCTGCCACCAGCACTTCCGGCCGTTCATCGCGTGAAAGCGGCGGAAGGCGTCCTTATAGGTGCGACCCCAGGCATGATGCACGCCCATGGGGTTATTGGCGGTCATCGGGCCGTCGAGGAACGTCCACGGCTCCCCGTCGGCAGTCTGCTCGCGGAGACGATCGAAGGTGCCCTGTTCTTCCCAGAACCGCAGCGTGTCGTGCTCCCCGGCGAGAAAATCGGGGCCGGCGAGCTTGGGGAACGGGGAGGGCACGGCGGCGAGCGGACGGCGAATCAGGGAGCGGCGGGGCGGGATGGTACGGACCCATCCACACCCAGGCGAGCGGCGGGTTCGCTACAGCCGCGGGATGACTCGCTCCAACAGTCCCGACAGCGTCGCGCCGCCGCGGCCGGCGGTGGCGATGATCTTGTCGATGTCCACCGGCTCGACCCGCTCCGGATCGCACAGATCGGTCACAATGCTGAACGCCAGCGTCTTGAGGCCGCAGTGCTTCGCCGTGATGCACTCCGGCACGGTGCTCATGCCGACGACGTCGGCGCCGAAGGCCCGCAGCATCCGGTACTCCGCCCGGGTTTCAAGATTCGGGCCGGCGACGGCGACGAACACCCCTTCCCGCAGCGTCACGCCGGACGCGGCGGCCTCCTCCCGCGCAATTGCCATCAGCCCGCGGTCGTAGGGCTCAAACATGTCCGGGAACCGCGGGCCGAGCGAATCATCGTTCGGGCCGGTCAGCGGATTGCCGGACAGCAGGTCGATGTGGTCTTCGATCAGCATCACGTCCGCCAGTTCGAACGCCGGGTTCAGCCCGCCGGCGGCGTTCGTCAGCACGAGCGTCTCCGCCCCCAGCGCCCGCATCACCCGGATCGGGAAGGTGCATTCCGCGAGCGTGTAGCCTTCGTAGGAGTGGAACCGCCCGTCCAGCACCGCGACGCTCGTCCCGTTCAGGCTTCCCAGCAACAGCCGGCCGCGGTGGCTGGGAGCGGTGGACGCGGGGAAATGGGGGATCTCCGCGTACGGAACCTCCGCTTCCACCTCCACGGCCTCCGCCAGCCCGCCCAACCCCGTGCCGGTCACCACCGCGACCCGCGGCACGCGACCGCAGCGATCCCGCACGGCGGCCGCGGCCTCCTGGATCTTCCGGCTCAGCGGGATCGTCTGACTGGGGTCGTGCATCGCGGCCGGACGGGCTTGGGGAGACGGCGGGGACGCTGCCTAGAAGGGGACGCAGCTTAGAGGTCGTCGTCCTCGTCATCATCTAAAAAGTCGTCTTCGTCCTCGTCGTCGTCGAAGTCGTCTTCGTCCTCCAGATCGTCTTCGTCGTCCAGCTCCTCGTCCTCGTCGTCCAGCTCGTCGTCGTCAAACTCGTCCTCCTCGTCGTCGAGCTCGTCCTCGAACTCGTCGTCCTCGTCGTCCAGCTCCTCGATCTCGTCTTCGTCGTCCTCGATCACCGCCCGCGTGATCCACCGCGGAGCGTCGGATCGCCGGGGATGCACGTTCCGGGCAACGGACGGAACGGGACGGAAGACTCTGGAAACCGTGAGCATCGCGGCAGGAGCGTCGACAGGGTGGCGTCCCGACGGACCACCCGCCGGGGAGGCTCCGAATTAGGCCCGGGCGGTCAGGCTGTCAAGCACCCCCCCGCCAATTTTCGTCGCTCCGATCGGCGGTCGCCCCGCTCCGGACTCATCCGCCCCGCGTTGCCCGCCGAGTCGTCGCCGCACAAAAGAAGCCGCCGGACCCGAAGGTCCGGCGGCTGATGCGATCCCGGAGGAACCGATCGAGTGGAGGATAGGGGACTCGAACCCCTGACCTCCTGCATGCCATGCAGGCGCTCTCCCATCTGAGCTAATCCCCCGTGATAGACGGCTTTCGCCGCCAAGCAACCGTCAGACACGGCCGCCCCGCGGCGGGTTCACGGAAATCCGTCGCGGTCTGAAACGATAGGAGAACCCGCCCCGCCGCGTCAACCCGAACGACGGCGATTCTGACCGACGATCGCATTTCTGGTCGGCGGCCTCGTTTCCGGTGGACGGCTCAGTCCGCGGAGGCGTCCGCAGCCCGCTCCGCGGCGAGCGTTTTGAGGGCCTTCAGATCGAGCTTGCCGGTGCCCAGCACGGGGATCGATCCGACTTTGTAGAAGGCGTCCGCCGACGGTAGCCAAAGGTTCGGCAGGCCACTGTCGCTGAGCTTCGCCCGCAATTCTGCGACCGGCAGCGGCAGGTCTCGGTACAGCACCACGACCCGCTCCCCCTTGCGGGCGTCCGGCACGGCGCTGACGGCCAACGCGGGACCGGCGTCGTCCGGCTCCGCATCTCCGGCAGAGGGATCGTCCCCATCGGGGCCGCAGGCGCAGGCTTTCAGCAGGGCCTCCTCGATCTTCAGGTGCGGGACCATCTCCCCGCCGATCTTGCTGAACCGGCTCAGGCGACCGGTGATGTGGATGAAGCCGTCGCCGTCCAGTTTCGCCATGTCGCCGGTGTCGTACCAGCCGTCGACCACGGCCTTGGCGGTCTTCTCCGGGTCGTTCAGGTAGCCCTTCATCACGGTGGCCCCGCCGACGTGCAGCACGCCGGATTCGCCGACCGGCAGCGGCTCGCCGGTCTCCGAGGAGACGATCCGCACCTTCACCCCCGGCAGCGGTCGACCGATGGTGCCGTGCTTGAGCCCGGGCACGTCGCCGGGCCGCTGACGCACCGGCGGGACGTTGCAGGCGACCACCGGGCTCAGTTCTGTCGTCCCGTAGCCTTCGGTGGGGGCGATGCCGAACTTCTCCTCCCACGCTTCCCGCAGGTCGACGGGCAACTGCTCCCCGCCGACGACGCACAAGTTCAGCGTGCCCAGTTGCTCCGGCGTGCAGCGCTTCAGATAGCCCCGCAGAAAGGTGGGCGTGGCGAAGGTGATGGTCGGGCGGTACTTCTCCCCCAGCTTGCCGACGGTGCGGCTGTCCAGCGGATTCGGGCCGTAAACGCCGGCCCCGGGGTGCACCAGCGGCCACCACATCGTCGCCGTGTAGCCGAAGCTGTGGAAGAACGGCAGGACCCCCAGCGTGACGTCCTCCTCCACCGGATGGGCCAGCGGCTCGATCGCCGCCAGCACGCTGCCGACGCTCTTGTGCGTGAGCTCCACGCCTTTCGGCTCCCCCGTGCTGCCGGAGGTGAACACCACCGTCAGCGTGGCGTCCGGGTCGAGCCGATCCAGCCCCAGCGACTTCGTCAGCAGGCCGAGCGGCAGCGACGCATGAGCTGCGGCCTTCAGCTTGTCCAGCGCCCCCGCCCGCTCCTTCAGGTCTTCGAGGTAGACGAACTCGGTGTCCAACTCCATCGGCCGCTTCTTCAGAAAGGCCCGGCTGGTGAGGACGTGCCGGACGCCCGCCTCTCGCAGACAGTGGTTCGCCACGTCGACCGACAGCGTGTAGTTGACGTTCACGGCCACGCGACCGTCGACGGCGAGGGCGGTGTTCGCCAACGTCGCCCCGACGCTGGGCGGCAGCAGGATGCCGACGTGCGTTTCGTCCGCGGCGAGGACGTGCTTTCGCAGCAGGCCGCGGAACAGCAGCGTGCCGATCAGCAACCGCTTGCCGGTCAGTTCCGTGCCGAGGGCGTCGGCGATCTTCAGCCGGCCGGCGTCCGCCTTGCACCGGGCGAGCAGGCCCAGCGGCGGAAGGATCGCCGCCGGCGCATCCGTGGGGGGGGAGGAGATCGGCGCTTCGGGCATCGGGGGCGGGTCGGCTGGCGGCGGGGGGCCGCGGCAGGGTAAAGCGGTTCCGGGTCCGGTCCCATCACGGCGGGGGCGGGCGCTTCCGGGAAGGACGGTCCGGACCGCTCCGCTGGAGCCCGTCGCCGTTCACCCGGTCCACCGTCGACGGTTTCCAGAACATGAGCGCTCCCGCCGCCCCGCCCGCAGAGGTTCCCGCCGTCCGACCCGCCGCGGTCGTGGACCGCCCCGTGCTGTTCTTCGACGGCGTGTGCGGGCTGTGCAACGTCGCGGTGGATTGGCTGATCGCCCGCGACCCCGCCGGCGTGTTGCGATTCGCCCCGCTGCAAGGGGAGACGGCCGCGGCGTCGCTGCCGGCGGGGGACACGGATCAGCCGAAGTATCTGGTGTTGCTGGACGACTCCGGCCGCCGCATCCGCACCGCGGCGGTGATCGGGGCGCTCGACCACCTGGGCGGTCGCTGGGCGGTCGCGGCATGGCTGCTGTGGGTCGTCCCCGCCCCGCTGCGGGACGTCGGCTATCACGCGGTCACGAGGGTCCGGTATCTGGTCTGGGGGAAGAAGGAGATCTGCCGGATGCCGACGCCGGAGGAGCGATCGCGGTTCCTGCCGTGAACGCCGCCGCTTGATCCGGGGTTCACTGCGCCTCGCCGAGATCCGGCCGCAGGGCCTTCGCGCGGCGGAGGTAGACGTGCTGCACGTCGTGCTGGGCGAGGTCGGTGTCGACGTGCAGCAGGACCCGGATGAGTTGCGGGAGGGCGCCGGCGACGTCGATTTCGGATGCGCAGAGGAGGGGCACGGCTCCGAAGCCCACCCCGCGGGCGGCCTCCGCCGGGAAGCAGCTCACAAGATCCGGCGTCGTGGTGAAAAAGGCGCTGCTGACGCGCTCCAGGTCGGTCACGGCATTGCGGTCCAGCACTTCTCGGAGCAGTTCCGCCGTCGCATCCAGCACGGCGTCGCGGTCGTCGGTTTCGACGCTGGTGGCGCCACGAATGCCGCGGATCATGGGTGGGAGCTCGGTTCTAACGGTCGGGGGAAGAGGGACGCGCCAGCGTATCGCGCCGGACCGGGTTCGGCCTTCCACCCCTTCTGGAACATCTGGTAGGCTTTTACTAACCGTCCGGCTCGACGCCGGGCGTCGTCCCCCCCGTTCTTCCTCCCCCCGCAGGCTCGCGACGATGCCTCTGCTTCGCGACCTCATCACCCACTGCCCGCCCGCCGCGGCGGAGGTGAAGGTTACCGGCGTCGGCACGGTCGCCCGCTGCCGGCCGGGCGATCTGCTGTTCCTGTCGGACCCGAAGTCCAAGCCGCTGCCGGCGGACTGCCCCGCCGCCGCGGTGCTGGTCGAGCCGGGTCTGGAAGAGAAGGTCGCCGCCTTCCCCGGCGCCGTCGTGTCGACCAAGGGCGCCCGCGGCGTGTTCCTCGCCCTGATGCCGAAGCTCGCCCCCCGGCGACCCGGGCACGTGCGAGGCATCTCGAAAGCCGCCTTCGTGCACCCGTCCGCGACCGTCGCCGACGGGGCGGTGGTGCACGCCGGAGCGACGATCTCCGAATATGCTGTCGTCGGCGAACAATCGATCGTGTACCCCGGCGTCTATGTCGGCCCCGGCTCCACGCTGGGCAAGCGGGTCACGCTGCACCCCAACGTCGTGCTGCACGACGGCGTGCACCTCGCCGACGGCGTGACCGTGCAAGCGGGCGCCGTGCTGGGGCAGGACGGATTCGGATTCGACAGCGGACCGAACGGCCACACCCAACTGCCCCACCACGGCGGCGTGCAGATCGGCCCCGGCGTGCTGGTCGGGGCGAACAGCACCGTCGCCCGCGGCATGATCTCCGACACCCTCGTCGGTCACGGCACCGTGATCGACGCCCAGGTCGTGATCGCTCATAACTGCGACATCGGCCCGCACAACCTGTTCTGCAGTCAGGTCGGCATCGCCGGCTCCGCCAAGACCGGGGCGTTTGTGATCGCCGCCGGTCAAGCCGGCATCGCGGACCACGTGACGGTGGGCGACGGGGTCGTGCTCGGCAGTCGGTCCGGCGCCCACCGGGACCTGCCGGCCGGCGGCACCTACCTCGGCTCCCCCGCCCAGCCCGCGGACCTGGAGGCGAAGCGGTTCATGGCGAGCCGTCGCCTGCCGGAGATGCGTCAGGCTCTCAAGGACCTGCAAAAGCAGGTTGCCCAGCTTGAGAAGAAGCTCGAACAGTTGGAGGCGAAGGACGCCGCCCCCGCCGCCGTTCCCGCCTCCGCCGGACGGGCTCGCCGCGACGTGGCCTGAGCCCGTCCCGCCCCGTTCTCCCGTGACCACCGACAGGCTCCCCGCCGGCATGGACGCCGCGACCGATCCCGCCGCCGGCCCGCAGCCCGTCCGGTTGGCGGCGCACAGCCTGACCGGCGACACCTCGGACCGCCTGATGCCGGACTCCGAAGATCAGACGCTCGACCGCCCCCTGCGGTCGCCCCCGCCGGGACGGGTGGGGCTGCTGGCCGGCGCCGGCCAGTTCCCCTTTCGCTTCGCCGAGGCGGCGAAGCGGGGCGGGCACGAGGTGGTCGCGCTCGGCGTGCAGGGCATGTGCGATCCGGCCCTCGCGGAACTGTGCGACAGCTACCGCGAGGTGCCGATCTGCAAAGCCGGCAGCATGATCCGCAAGTTTCGCAGAGCGGGCGTGCGGGAGGTGGTGATGGCCGGCAAGGTCACGAAGACCGTGTTCTTCGAGCCGTGGCGGGTCTTCAAGCTGATGCCCGACTGGCGGGCGCTGTCCATCTGGTTCCGCCACGCCCGGCGGGATAAGAAGGACGACACCCTGCTGTTGGCGGTGATCTCGGAGTTCGCCCGCGGCGGCCTGACCTTCGGGTCCGCCCTCGACTACGCCCCGGAGCTTCTCGTGCCGCACGGCTTCCTCACAAACCGGCAACCGACCGCTCGCCAGTGGGAGGACATCCGCTTCGGCTGGACGATGGCGAAGGAGATGGGCCGCTTGGACGTCGGCCAGAGCGTCTGCGTGATGGACAAAGCCGTGATGGCCGTGGAAGCGATCGAGGGCACGGATCTGTGCATCGAACGGGCCGGGGAACTGTGCCGGCGGGGCGGGTTCACCGTCGTGAAGGTCGCCAAACCGCAGCAGGACCGTCGGTTCGACGTGCCGACGGTGGGCGAGGGCACCCTCCGCACGATGCACGCCGCCGGCGGCCGCGTGCTGGCGGTCGAAAGCGGCAAGACGATCGTGCTGGACCGCGACCCGGTGATGCAACTCGCCGACCGCCTCGGCATCGCGGTCGTCAGTTTGAATGCCGAAGAACTGTCGCTGAAAGCGGCCGCTTAGCGGTCGCATCAGTACAGCGCGGAGGCCAACTGCCGGCGGTATTCGCCGACCAGCGGATCGTCGCCGAGGGCGTCAAACACCCGCAGCATCGTCGCTTTGCCAGCGTCGCGGTGTTCGCCGGGGAAGCGTTCGACCACCGCGAGGGCGGTTTGCAGCGCCGGTTCGTACTCCCCCGCCGCGGCGAGGGCGTCGGCCAGGGCGAGCTGCGCGGGCGGGTCGTCCGGAGCCGCCTCCGCCGCGGCACGGGTCGCCTCCAAGTCCCCTCCCCCGCCGGACTGCCGCAGCGTGATTTCTGCTTTGAGCTTGGCCGCTTCCGGCGGGAGCGGGCCGCGCTTTTCGAGAGCCGCCAGCGCCGCGGCGGCTTCGTCGTACTCACCGGTGCGAACGCCGCAGCGAGCGAGCCCCAGCGTCGCTTCGGGAAAGCCGGGCCGCAGGTCCAAGGCGAGCCCATAGCGGATCGCGGCGGCGGCGGGACTGTCCGGCTCCAACGCGGCGGCTTCGGCGAGCCGATCGTCCGCCTCGTCCGGCCCCAAGCTGCTCAACCAACCCCGCAGTTCCGCCTCGGTCTTCAGGCCGACGAACTGATCCACCGGCTGCCCCGCGACGAACGCGATCACGTGCGGAATCGAACTCACCTTGAAGGCCGCGGCGAGTTGCTGTTCGGCGTCGATGTCCACCTTCGCCAGCGTCCACGCCCCGTTCGCCTCCGCCGCGAGGCCCTCCAACAGCGGGCCGAGCGTGCGACACGGCCCGCACCACGGCGCCCAGAAATCCACCAGCACCGGCACGGGGCTACGGAGCACCGCCTCTTCAAAGGTCGCCGCGGTCACGTCGGCGGTGAACGGCGGGGCGGTCACGTCGGCGGTGAACGGCGGGGCGGGCGGGGCGGCGTCTGCGGACATGGCGTCAGTCTGCCGTCCCCGACTCAATCCCACCACCACCCATCGGCCGCCGCGGCTAACGCTTCGTTTCGGGCAGTTTCGAGGTCGCCGCTGGCGTCCGACGCCTGCCCGGCGGATTGCAGCGCCTCGGACCCGCTGATCGAGACCCCGCCGCTGATCAGCCCCACCACCGAACGTCCGGCCCGTTTGGTATTGAAGGCCGTCGGCACCGTTTTCGGCGCCGGCCCGACCGGCACCGGCAACGCGGCGGCGTCCAACAGCAGCGAGGGCGTCCACCCGGCCTTCGCAGCCAGCCCCTCGGAACGCAGCAATTCCGCGACCACCGCCACGTCGTACAGGTTCTGTAGCGCAGCGAACGTCGGCCGAGCGGCGCACAACGCGGGCGCCTGCTCCGTAAAGCGGTTCGCCCAAGCGACGTTGGAGGCGCCGCGGCGGCCGGCGTCCCGCTTGGTGCCGTCGGCGGCGATGATCTCGTCCTCCGTCAGCATCCGCAGGCGGGGGCCGCTGAGGGCGAACGCCGTGCGGTCCGCGTTGACCGCGACCGGCTCGTAATTCGCGGTAATGTAAAATCGCTGGGCGCTGTCCGCCCCCGGACCGATCAGGGCGAGGTGCGACGGCAACCCCCGGACGCCGGAGGGTTCGAGTCCCAGCGCCATCAGCTTCATGCGGTAATCCGCCTCCGCGAGCGTGACGCCGTAATGCGACCCGGCGGGGACGCCGTAGATGCGAATGTTCTGATCGCCGAGAATCCCCGCGAGCCGGCGATACAGCCCGGCCGCCTGGGCGACGCTGCGGACCGCCCCCAGGCCGGCGGCCGCCCGGGCCATGGCGGCCTGCCGCTCCGGGACCGGATCGATGGAACAGCCGATCGCCCCGCCCTGCCGCGGATCGCCGCCGCGCAGGGCGGCGAGCAGATCGTCGAGGTGCAACACCGGACGGCCGGCGTGGGCGCCCTCGGCGGTGGTGACGATCCGCCCCAGCGCATCCGGCCCGAACCCGCCGGCGGGGCCGACCAGCACCACGTCGCCCATCTCGCCCGCCGCCGCCGGTCGAACCAACACCGCGTCCACCCGCGTGAGGCCGGCGAGCCGCCGCATCGCCTCGTCCGGCTCCTCCCCCGCCGCCCGTTTCGCCCCCAGCGCCGCTTCAAGTTTCACCAACGACACCTTGCGGGCTTCGCTGGCCGCGTTCAGATCGTTCGGCAGGTTCTGCGCGGCGAATGCGGCGATACGTTCCCGCTCCGCCTTCGTGCCGAGCGTTTTGTCGTACCGGGTGGTGAGGGCGCCGGCGGGGTCGATCAACACGCCGCCCTGCACCTGGGCGGCCGCGGTCCGAACCGACGTGAGACCTCCGGCGATCAGCAGGGCGGCGGCAAGCAGCGGGGAGATTCGCACGGGGTCGCTCCGGGGCAGGTCGGGACCGTGCGATGTTACCCGCGGCTGCGTGGCCGGACGAGACGCGCCGCGTGCGCAGCGAGAGCCGCTTCGTCCGGCAGTTCGATCATCCCTTCCCGCGCCGCCCAGAACAGGGCGGCGCAGGTGAGGTCCGCGGTCGTGCCCGGGTTGCGGCGGGGCGAGCCGTCGCGGAGGAACGTGTCCAGCGCCCGCACTGCAGCCTGCCCAGCCAGCGGGAAACACCGGATGTGCCGCAGGAGCCCCTCAGCCCGCTCGCGGACCCGTTCCGCCTCCAGCATTCCGCAGCGGCGAGCGATGTGGGTATCAGCGTGAGAGCATAATCGGTCGAGATAGGCGTGCAGCGTGAAGTCCTCCCATCGAACGTCACGGCACCGGGCGGCGAGCCTCAAATTGCCGGCCATCTGCTCGACTCCGCCGAAGCTCAAGGCGTACTGCTCGGCGATTGCGTCCCGGTCGGCGGCGAGCCGCATCGCCTCCGTCAGCGTCGTCGTCGGCCCGTCCCGCACGTCCTGCTCCGCCGCGTCGCCCAGCCCGCCCGGATTCGCCAGCCGAATCGCTTCGTAGACGGCGGCCGCATCTGCCACGGTGGTCGCGGCGAGAACGGCGCCGATCCCCTCCCCCAGCGGCACGCCGTCCGGGACCGCACACAGCGGACCGAGCAGCAACGCGATGCCGAGGTTCACGTTCGTCCCGCACCCCCGCACCGTCGCCCGCACGCAGTCCAACACGGCCGGGCCGACGCCGATCTCGCCCGCGGTCGGCAGCGTGTCCGCGGCGACGTCCGCGGCGGCGACGAAATGGGCGTGGGTGAGGTCGTTGAAGTCCGCCCCCGGGTAGACGTTCCCCGGCTTGCGGGCGGTGCATTCGGTCAGGCAGGCACGGCGGACGAGGGTGGGGAGGTCCATGGTTCGCGCAGCAAAGAACCCCGCTCGCGAAACCGCAAGCGGGGTTCCTGTTGGTTTGACCCAAACCGCGACTACTTCATCGCCGCTTTGGCTTCCTGTTGCTCGACGCGTGCCTTCAGGACGTCTTCCTGGATGTTGCCGGGAACCTGGGCGTATTTGGCGAACTCCATGCTGAAGTTGCCTTTGCCCTGCGTCATCGAGCGCAGTTCGTTGGCGTAATCGAACATCTCCGCCAGCGGGACCTCGGCCTCGACGATCGCAGTGCCGTGCTTGGTGGTGGAGTCCACGATCATGCCCCGCTTGCTGCTCACGTGGCCGGTGACCGGACCCTGGAACTCCTCGGGGCACTCGATTTCCAGCTTCATGATCGGCTCTTGGAGCTTGATCTGCGACCGTTGCAGCGCCTCCCTCATGCAGGCGAAGCCGGCGGTGTTGAAGGCCATTTCGGAACTGTCGACATCGTGGTACGAGCCGTCGTTCAGGATCATCCGCACCCCCACGACCTCGAACTCGCCCAGCGGCCCCTTGACGATGCCGCGGCGAAAGCCCTTTTCCACGGCGGGGATATATTCCCGCGGGATGCGGCCCTGCGTGACCTCGTTGACGAACTCGAAGGTCTCCTCGTTCATCTCCTCTTCGGTCATCGGCTCCAGGGTGCCTTTGACGTGGGCGTACTGGCCGGAGCCGCCGGTCTGCTTTTTGTGCTTGTAGTCGTAGACGTACGTCTTGGTCGGCCGTTCCTTGTAGGCGACGCGCGGCGGACCGACCTCGCACTCGACCTTGTACTCCCGCTTGATACGCTCGACATAAATATCGAGGTGCAACTGACCCATGCCGGCGATCAGGGTTTCGCCGGTCTCCTCGTCGCTGAACACGCGAAACGTCGGGTCTTCGCGGCGGAAACGCTCCAGCGCCTTGCCCAGTTTGTCCGCCCCGTCCCGCTTCAGCGGGACCAGCGAGCGGGTGATGACGGCGTCGGCGACGAAGATATTTTCCAGCGAGTAGTTCACGTCGCCGCCGCAGAACGTATCGCCGGAGGCGCAGTCCATGCCGACCACCGCGATGATGTCGCCGGGGCCCGCTTCGTCCACGTCGGCCCGGTCGTTGGCGTGCATCCGCACCAGCCGACCGAAGCGGGTCTTCTGGCCGGTCCGGGTGTTGATATACGAGTCGCCCTTTTTGATCGTGCCCTGATAAATCCGGGTGTAGGTGAGCTGGCCGAACTGTTCCTGAACGATTTTAAACGCCATGGCCACGGTGGGCAGGTCCGGCTCCGGCTTCAGCTCGACCCGCTTCGGCTTGCCGTCCTCATCTTCGTCGTCCAAGTCCATCGCGGAGATGTCCCGCTCCAACGGACTGGGCAGGTAGCGGTTGACCGCATCCAGCAGGGGCTGGACGGCCTTGTTCTTGTAGGCGGAGCCCATCATCACCGGGACGATCTGGTGGCTCAGCGTGGTCTCGCGGACGATGTCGTGGATCAGCTTGGCGTCCACGTCCGCCTCTTCGAGCAGCTTTTCCATCAGCGTATCATTGTAAAGGCTGAGGGCCTCCAGCATCTCCCCGCGCTTCTCCTTGGCCTGAGCGAGCAATTCAGCGGGGACCTCCTCGGTGCGGACGATCTCGCCTTTTTCACCGTCGAAGTAGTACGCCTTCATCTCGATCAGGTCGACCACGCCTTCATGGTCGTCTTCGAGGCCGATCGGAATTTGCAGCGGCACGGGGGTGACGTGCAGCTTGGCGGCCATCTGCTCCGCGACGCCGAACGGATCGGCGCCGGTGCGGTCGCATTTATTGATAAACGCGATCCGGGGGATCTGATACCGCTTCATCTGACGATCGACCGTCAGGCTTTGGCTCTGCACGCCGCCGACGCTGCACAGCACGAGGATCGCCCCGTCCAGCACGCGGAGGGAGCGCTCCACCTCGACCGTGAAGTCGACGTGCCCCGGGGTGTCGATGATATTAACCGTGAAGTCCTTCCACGCGACCGAGGTCGCCGCGGAGGCGATCGTGATGCCCTTCTCTTTTTCGAGCTCCATGCTGTCCATCACGGCCCCCTCCTTCTTTACGTCCCCAATTTTATGGGTCTTGCCGGAGTAAAAGAGGATCCGCTCGGTCAGCGTGGTCTTGCCGCTGTCGATATGGGCGGAGATCCCAATGTTGCGGTGTTTTTTGAGGTTGATCAGGCCGTCGGACATGGTGTCGCTCGAAAAGAAGGCGTGACGACGGAGTCGTCAGCTTGGGCGGGAGGGGGAACGCCTGGAGCGGGCGCTCGCCCACTCGATTGATGACAGAACCCTGACGCCCGCATCGTCGGCGGGCGTCACTCACTGGGCCGGAACCGAAAGAACACGCGGCTCGGTCTCAGGAGAGAACGGCGCGTGGGGCGAGGTCCACGGCAGTCAGTGAGGTGTCTTCATGGGTCCGGAGGCTGCGGGTCGCACGGCGCGGGCGGCGCGGTCCGTCCGCGCGTGGTCCCGGTTGCGACGGCCGCATGATAGCAAATGCTTCGCGCCCGAAAAGGGCAGTTTGTGAAGAACCCGCGCAAGCGTAACGCCGAGGCCCCGCGGGGCCTCGGCGTTACGTCAGCGACGTCAAAGAGAATTGCCTCTACCCCGCCGCGATCGCCGCCTGGGCGGCGGCGAGGCGGGCGATCGGGATGCGACGCGGGCTGCACGAGACGTAGTTCAAGCCGGCGTCGTGGCAGAACATGACGGACTTGGGGTCGCCGCCGTGCTCGCCGCAGATGCCGATCTTCAGGTCCGGCCGGGTCTTGCGGCCGCCCTCGATGCCGATCTTCATCAACCGACCGACGCCCGGCTGATCGATCGTCTGGAACGGGTCGGCGGGCACGATGTCTAACTCGCGGTACTGCGGCATGAAGCTGCCGTAGTCGTCGCGGGAGATGCCCAGCGTCGTCTGCGTCAGGTCGTTCGTGCCGAAGCTGAAGAACTCGGCGCCCTCGGCGATCTCGTCGGCCCGCAAGGCGGCCCGGGGGATCTCGATCATCGTGCCGACGGTGTACGGAATCTCCGTGCCGGCTTTGTCGAAGACCGCGGCGGCGGCTTCACGAACGACGGCGGCCTGATTCTCGAACTCCGTTTTGAAGCCGACCAGCGGGATCATCACCTCGGGGAACACCTCGTGCCCCGCCTGCTTGGTGGCGACGGCGGCTTCGAAGATCGCGGTCGCCTGCATGCGGGTCACCTCGGGGTACACGACCCCCAGCCGACAGCCGCGGTGGCCGAGCATCGGGTTCAACTCGTGCAGTTCGCCGACGCGGCGGTGCACGTCCGCGGTGGTGACGCCGGCGATCTTGGCCAGCTTCGCGTCCAGCCCCGGCTCCTCTTCGAGGTGCCGGTCGGAGAGGAACTCGTGCAGCGGCGGGTCGAGCAGGCGAATCGTCACCGGCTTGCCGGCCAGCGTGGTGAACAGCTCCGTGAAGTCCGCCTTCTGGAACGGGAGGAGCTGATCGACCGCCTTCTGCCGGGTCTCCGGCGTCTCCGCGAGGATCATCTCGCGGATCTCGTCGAGGTGACCGAAGAACATGTGCTCCGTGCGGCAGAGACCGATGCCCTCGGCGCCGAAGGCGACGGCTTCCGCGGCGTCTTCGCTCTCGGCGTTGGCCCGCACGTTCAGCGTGCGGTGCTCGTCGGCCCACTCCATGATCTTGGAGTAGCGACGGTAGGTTTCGCTGGCGGCGGGCTCCATCTCGCCGGAGAGCACCTGCATCACCTCGCTGGGGGAGGTGGTTACCAGCCCGGCGAAGACTTCGCCGGTGAAGCCGTCGATCGTGATGTCGTCGCCCTCCTTCAGCGTGTGGTCGCCGACGGAGACAGTCTTCTTCGCGTAATCGATCTGCAAGGCCTGGGCGCCGACGATGCACGCCTTGCCCATCTGCCGGGAGACGAGAGCCGCGTGGCTGCTGGCCCCGCCCTGGGCGGTGAGAATGCCCTTGGCGACCCGCATTCCGCGGAGGTCTTCCGGGCTGGTCTCCTTGCGAACGAGGATCAGCGAGACGTTCTCGTCCTTGTTGAACTGAGCTTCGGCGGCCTCGGCGGTCAGCACGACCTTGCCGCTGGCGGCGCCGGGGCCGGCGTTGATGCCGGTGGTCAGGTGCCGGTCCGCGGCGGCCTTCTTCTCCGCCGGGTCGAAGATCGGCTGGAGCAGCTGGTTCAGGTCGTCCGCGGGGATGCGGCGGGGGTTCAGGGCTTCCTTGCTGTCGATCACGCCCTCCTCGACGAGGTCGTGGGCGATCCGCACGGCGGCGAAGCCGGTCCGCTTGGCGTTGCGGGTCTGGAGCATCCAGACCTTGCCCTTCTGGACGGTGAACTCGATGTCCTGGATGTCCTTGTAGTGGGCCTCCAGCCGCTCGCCGATCGCGGTGAGCTCGTGGAACGCCTTCGGGCATGTCCTTCTCGAACGTCTCCTCGATCCGCTTGGGGGTGCGGATGCCGGCGACGACGTCTTCGCCCTGGGCGTTGATGAGGTAGTCGCCGTTGAAGCCGGGTTTGCCGTCGGCGCCGTCGCGGGTCAGGCCGACGCCGGTGGCGCAGTCGTCGCCGAGGTTGCCGAAGACCATCGCCTGCACGTTGGTGGCCGTGCCCCACTCGTGCGGGAATGCCGTACTGTCGGCGGTAGACGACGGCCCGGTCGTTGTCCCAGCTGTCGAACACGGCCCCGATGGCGCCCCAGAGCTGATCCATCGGGTCGTCCGGGAACTCGCGACCCTTCTGCTCCTTCACGACCGCCTTGAACTTGGCGACGATCTCCTTGAGCTGATCGGCGGACAGTTCGTAGTCGTACTCGACGCCGGCGGCCTCGCGGGCTTCGTCGATGATGGTTTCGAACGGGTCTTCGTTCTGCTCGTCGCGGTCGACGCCCAGCACGACGTCGCCGTACATCTGCACGAAGCGGCGATAGCTGTCCCAGGCGAAGCGCTCGTCGCCGGACTCGGCTTGATGAGGGCGGCGACGGTCTTCTCGTTCAGGCCGATGTTCAGGACGGTGTCCATCATGCCCGGCATGGACTCGCGGGCGCCGGAGCGGCAGGAGAGCAGCAGCGGGTTCGTGTCGCAGCCGAACTTGGCGCCCATCGTCTCCTCGATCTTGCCGAGGGCCTTCTCGACCTCTTCCTTCACGCCGGCGGGGTACTCCCCGTTCGTGCTTGGAGTAATGGACGCAGACGTCGGTGGTGATGGTGAACCCGGCGGGGACGGGCAAGCCGTTCTTTGGCCATCTCCGCGAGGTTGGCGCCCTTCCCGCCCAGGGTGTTCTTCATGGTGCGATCGCCGTCGGCCAACCGACCGCCGAAGGAATAAACGTGCTGCTGGGCCATCTGGCGCGGGGAGACTGCTGCGAGTGCGATTGTGTTGCGAACGCCGTGCTGCGAACGCGGCCCGGATCAGACGGGGTGAAGGTCTGATTAGACCGGGGGCGGCGGTCGCGGCCGGCGGGGCGGAACCGTATCGGGGGCGGGTTCGACCCGCAACCGGCCCGTCCCGCCGCGGGGGGTGGTAGGATGGGGCGTCCCCGCCGCTGCCGTCCTCTCCCCCTCGTCGCCCTGATGCGAGCCGAACTGCTCCCCCCCGTCGGTCCGGCGGTGCGGTTGAAACGCGACCTGACGGTCATCGGCCGCAAACGCGACGTCTGCGACCTCATCATCGAGCGGGAAAGCGTCTCCGCCCTGCACTGCCTGCTGGTCAAGACGGACGGATTGCTGTTCGTGCGGGACCTCGGCAGCACTAACGGCACCACCGTGAACGGGCAGCGGATCACCCGCGGGGCGCTGCTGCCGGACGACGAATTGGGCGTCGGCGGTGTGAAGTTCCGCGTGAAGCTCGGTCCGGGCACCGACTTCGGCACCGGCGAGGAGAGCCAGAAGACCCAGGCGGTGCAGGCAGTCTCCTAGTTCTGTCGAGCGGCGAGTTCTGCTGAAGGAAACAGGTTCTGCTGACGGAAACATCCGTCGCTCAGCGAGCGGCGACCTCCGCGGGAGCGTCCGTCGCCGGTTCCGGCCTTGGATCGTCGGCGAGCTGGATGCAGACCGCTTCCTCCCCGTTGCGCCAGAACAGCCGTCCGCGGGAGTACGCCGCATGGTTCCAGCAGACGCCCGTCAGTAACGTCTCGCCCGTGGCGTCGCTGTACCGGGCCAGCTCTTCGAATCGCTCCGGCGACGGGGCGACTAACGCGAGATCGCCGTCTTCGCAGGTGATCAGCAGCACGAGCGAGCCGTTCTCGGTTCCCAACAGCAACACCTGACCGAAGCCGTACCGACCCCGCTTCCACCGGCGTTCGCCGGTCGCGGCGTCGATGCAGGCGAGGATGCCTTCGCTCAACCCGTAGAAGTGGCCGTCGTGCAGGACGGCGTCATTGAACTTCAATTTGAAGCGGTTCGGCGTTCGCCACGCCTCCTTAGCCGTCCACCCGCCGTCGGATTGCTGGATGTCGTAGAGGCCGGCCCCGGTGTTGTAGCCGCTGGAGACCAGGACTCGGTCGCCGACGACGATCGGTACGGCCGCGTTGACCTCCGGCTGGTTCGTCCAGGGGATCGACCAGAGCGTCTCGCCGTCGACGGAAAGCCCGCGGAGCCCGACGGCTTCGAAGGCGAGGATCTGCTCCACCCCGCCGATGCGGGCGGCGACGGGGGAACTGTAACTCGCGCGGCTCTCCCCGCTGGCCCAGAGCGTGTCGCCGGTCGCCGGGTCGAGCCCGACCGCCGCGGAGCCCGGACCGGCGGCCACGCCGGGCAGCACGACGATCGCCCCGTCGACCGCCAGCGGGCTGCACGACAGGCCCCAGGTGATGCTTTTCGAAGGGTCGTCGATCAGCGCCCGCTTCCACCGGAGATCGCCGGTGCGGGCGTCGAGGCAGGTGACCAGGCCGGTCGCTCCCATGCTGTAGATCGCTCCCTCGTGGAACAGCGGGGTGCTGCGGGGGCCGTCGCCGCCGTTGGGTTCGATAAAATCAAACCGCACGGGCTCCGTGTGGCTCCAGAGCGGATCGCCGGTGTTCGCGTCGTAACAGGCGACGGTCTCGCCGTCGCCGAGTTGCTCCAAGGTGAAGCAGCGGTCGCCGACCACGCTGAACCCGCCCCACCCCGGACCGACCGGGTGCCGCCAGATCGTACTCGGCGGGGACGAGGCCCAGTCGCTGCGAATGGAGGCGTCGAGGGCTTTGCCGTCCCGTTGCGGACCGAGCAGTCCGGGCCAGTCGCCGGACCCGGCGAGGAGGGGGGGAGCCGCCGCCGCGGCTTGATCGACGGCCGGCGGCGGATTCGCGGCGCGGAACTCGTCCGCCCGCTGCTGTGCGGTGGGGGCGAAGCGATAGCGGAACCCGGAGATGCCCATCGCCCCGTTCCACCGCGGCGGGAACAGGAACAGAAGCGCGGCCGCCGCCGCGATCGCCCCGCCCGTCACCCACGCCCGCGTCCGCCGCGACCAGCCGGAGTAGCCCCAGAGCCAACAGATGGACGCCAATATGGCCGCGGACCAGACGCCGAAAGACACCATTCCCTTCACCGTTCGATCCCCATCCGTGATCTTGTCGACCACGAGCCAAGCCACCAGCGGTGACAGGAGCGCCAGCCCGATCACCCACGCCCCGACCGATCGCCAACCGCGACGCCCCGGCGGATCGTGAACCTGTCGCTCGGCGGGGACGGCGGCGGGCGGTACGTCGAAAGCAGGGGCGTCGGACACGGCAGCCGGTCAGATGGGGGGAGCGGCGAATGGTGGTCGCTCCGCCGCGGACGGCAAGGGAGCCCGCAGCTCACGGCGCCGGCAGGCGCCGTTTCGTGCCGCCCTCTTCGGCGACGATCACCGCGGCGCCGTTCCAGCGTAGCAGCGCGTCGTCCCGGTCGGGAACCGGCTCGTGGAAGGGTACGGCGGACCGTTCCCGGTCGCTCAGCAGGCGGTCGAGCGCCGTGCGATCAAACCCCGCCGGCAGGACCGCGGCGAGCTTGTCCGCATGAACGCGGGCGAACCGACGGTTCTCGATCGGCACGTTCAGCAGGGCGTCCAACAGGCCGGACCGCGGGATCCATGCTGCCCGCCGCCGGACCGCCGCGGCGTCCGCCGCCGTGAGCGTGATGAACACCCGATGATCGTCCGCGAGCGGCGCCAGTTGGCGGGCCGCTTCCCGTTGCAGTCGCCGCAGTTCCCGCTCGTCCGGCAGGTCGTTCGCCGCCGCGGCAAATCCCAACGCGGCCCCGACCGAGGAGAACCGACGAGCCGACCAGCCTAGTTCTTCGAGCAGGCTGGACGCCGGCCGCGTCCCCGTGAGCGTCGCGGCGAACCCGGCCCCGGTCATCCGCTCCTGAACCGCCCGTTGCTCCCGGGCGGCGAGCCCGGCCACGGTGCGGGTCGAATCCGCCGGCCAGTCGGAGACCTCCGGGCGAGCGTCCGCGAGCGAGCTCAACCGACCCGGCCCTAGCGCTCCGCGAGCCGCAGAAAGTCCGTCACGTCCCGCTCCGGCAGCGACGCAAACGCCTCCACGCGAACTGATAGCACCCGCGGAACAGGTTTCTCCGCGCAGCCGATCACACCGCAAATCATTGGTCCGCAAGCGACGAGGCAGGCGGCGGCGAGGGGAAGCTTCATCTCTTCCCCATCGGCGGTCGTGGGGGATGGGGGCAGGTTCGCCGGTCGCGCACGCAAAACCGCCCCGCCGGCAGTGCCGGCGGGGCGGTCGGGACATCACGTCAGACTCTCGCGCGTTCGCAGCGGTTCAGCGACGGCTCGTGCCGCCGGTGTCCTGGCCGAAGAAGAACGACCCTCGTCCGGAACTGCCGCCGATGTCGTCCGCGTTGTAGATGTACTCCGCGGCGAGAGCCTTACGGATCATCGATTCGGCTTCCATCAGGTGCGCCTTCGTATACGCGTCGGCCCGGCCGCCGTGCTTCTTCGAGGAAACCGGCGATCTTGTCGGCCATCTCCTTGAGCTGCATCGTCGCGAGGTTCGAGATCGGCTTGAACGCCGCCCCGTTGCCGGCACCGGGCAGGCTCAGGTCGATCAGCCGGGTCAGGTGCTCCCGCTGCAAGTTGCGGCGGAGGCTGGAGATCATCGGCTTGCGGGGGCTGAACTTCGCCGTCCGGCACGTCGTCAAGCTCCGTCCAGGCGGCGGCCCGGACGGTCTCCAGCAACTCCGGCAGGGTGAAGGCGTCGTCGCCGGCAGGGACCTGCAATTCGTTGTCGTAAACCCGCCGCAGCACGGTCGGGTTGAGGAGCATCGTCATCACCGACGCCTGCACCCCTTCGATCCGGTCGTGGACCGGGAAGGTGCTGTCGCTGCATCGCCGCGCGCCAGCCGTCGCCGTCCATCCACTTCGCCGTCGTGAGGTGGGCGAGCAGCTTGGGCGTGAGGTCGTAGGCGTCGTCACGGAAACTGTTCTCGATGACGAAGTCCAGCGCCTCGCGCTGATCCTTGGCGTCGACGACCTTCAGCGGCGGACGTGTCGGGCGTCTGCCCCTTCACGTCGCGGCGGACGAACACGCCGCCGACCCAGTTCGCCATCATCGAAAGCTGCCGCATCTGCATGGAGAGCGTCAGTTCGTAGCCTTCGCGGGCCTTGAACCAGCCGTCGCCCTCTTCGACGAAAGCGTCGAGCAGCTTCGCGCGACGGTCGTCGATCAGTTCCATCTGATCCTTGGCGTACGTCAGCGGGTCGGAGCCGAAGTCGTACCGGCGGGCGAACGGGTCGGGGCCGCTGGTGTCTTCGTCGGTGCCGTAGGCGTGCTCCGGCTCGCGCTACTGCGTTCCAGCAGTTTGGGCAGCTCCTTCGCGTCGTGCGTGTAGCCGTATTCGATCGCCCACACGTCGTACGGGCCGATGCCTTCCATCGCGTAATCGCCCTGCTTTTCGCCGGCGGCGAAGCGGATGTTGATGGGCGTATAGTCCATCACGCGTCGTGCGCGATCAGGCCGGTTCCGCCGTTGATCTCCGTCGAAGCTGGAAACGGCGGTCGCCTTTGAAGTTGTGCCGCAGGCCGAGCGTATGGCCGACCTCGTGCGCCACGAGGTGGGAGAGTTGCGGGCCGATAAAGCTCTCCGGCATGCCGTCGAGTATTGGCCGTCGGATTCTTCTCGTCGGCCCCGTCCTCGTCGTCAGTCTCCTCCGCCTCGGCTTCCTCGTCCGGCTCTTCCTCGCCGTCCTCGGCGGGGTCGTCGTCCTTTTTCTTCTCGGGGCTTCGCCGTCGGCGGCCTCTTTCTTCGCCTCCGCCTCGGCTTTCGTCTTCCTCTTCAGCCTTCTTCTCGGCGGCCTTCTCCGACTCCTTGTCGTCGAATCGGCGGATCGCCAGTTCCATGCGGAGCGCGGCGAGTTCGGCGGCCTTGCCGCTCGGCGGCGAGACAGAAGCCGTTCTTCTGCACGCCGGTGCCGATCAGCCCGTCGAACTGGTCGTCGCCGATCATGTCGGCGTTCACGCTGCCGGCGGCGTGACCGGCGAGCGGGGCGAACGCCTGACGGGCGATCGGTCGCGGCCACCATGGCCCGATCGCCGGGCTCGGCGAACCGCACCCGCGGATCCCAAGTGGGCCGTTCGGCAAGCCAGGCGAGCGTTTCCGGCCCCATGCCCTGCATCGCGACCTCGGGCATCACCTTCGTCGAACTGCATCCGGAAGTGCCGGATCCAGCCGTCGGTGAGGATGATGTCGGCGTCGAGGATCTCGCCGGTCTCCGGGTTGATGCGGGACGGGCCGATCGCGGTGCCGATGTCGTTATTGAGCCAGCGGACGAAGTTATACCGCACGTCCTCCGGGTCCTTGTCCATATGACGACCCGTGCTCGGCGTCCTGATATTCGACCTGGATCGCGTCCTCGATCCCGATCTTCTCGAACGCTTCGTTCCAGGCGAGCACGCCTTCCTTCACCCAACGTCGATAGCGGACCGGGGTCGTGTGCTCGATGTAGAAGACGATCGGCTCCTTCGGCGGGCTGAGCTTCAGCTTGGCGTCCGCCTTTTCCAGGTGCCAGCGGGTGATATAGCGGACGCGGGTTTCGTCGTCCTGATACTTGCCGAAGTCGCTGTACGCTGTGGTGAAATAGCCGACCCGCTGGTCCGCTTTCCGCGGCTTGAACCCGTCGCTGGGCTTCAAAACGCTGAAGCTGTAATGCAGCGTCTTGAGCTGGCCGCCGGCGCCGGGGATCTCGTAGGCGATCTCGACGTTCTCGCGTGAACGCCTTGGCCTGCTCGATGCTGAACACCCGCGGCGTACTGCGATTGACCGACAGGCCGCGAAAGAATTGCCCGGCCTGCCCGACGCACAGCGCGTCCATATCGATCACCGGTCCGCCGCCGGGGCCGATCGTGACGATCGGGATCTCCATCAGCACGCGGTCTGTGAACAGCCGCTCGACGGAGGCCTTCGCCTCTTTCTCTTGGTGTCCGCACGTCGACGTTCGGGGCGATCACCGCCAGCACTTTGTCGTACCGCTTGAACTTCACGTACAACTCGCCGGCCTGAAGTCCGGCGAACATCGTCGCCGCTGGCGACGGTGAGGGCGACGAAGTAATCCTGCGACGCGAATCCGCTGGGCAACTCCGCGAACATCTGACCGTCTTTGGTCCGCGTGTAGAGCGTCCAAAGCGGCTTCTCCGCGGTGCCGTCGGCCTTGGTCGGGCTGGCGACCTTGTCGTACCCTTCGAGCACCTTGGCGTGCTCGGGGAAATCGTCCTTCTTATCCTCCGCCCGCGCCATGCCGGCCGAGGGGGCGGAGAGGAGCGTCAGCGTCGCCAGCGCGAGCGGACAGGCGCGGATCGAGATCGAAGTCGCATCGGGGGCGGGACCGGGGATCGGTGATGGGAGAGCCGCGGCCGAAACGACACGCAGCCGAGGACCTGACGGGCCGGACGCCAAACGCGGTCCGGGCGGGGCCGTCAGTGTCGGCTCATTCTTCGCGACCGGCGGACCTGGGCAAGTGGGCGGGGGTTCGCCGCCTCGAACTGTGCGGCAGGTTCTGATCCGACTTGCCGCGGGCGCGGCATCGCCGCGACGGATCCCGGGGACGGGAGACTGACCGGCCGCCGTCACAGGACGCACTCGCCGCACGACCGTCGTCTCGAACGAGATCCGCCGGCTTAGAGCACGTCCACGATCAGGCAGGTGATGTTGTCCTTCGAACCGCCCTGCTGGGCTCCCGGCCGCCACGAGCCTCCGCCGTGGCCTGCGGCGTCGGTCGTCCGGCGGCGAGCAGGTCGCGGAGCGGGTCGCCGTCCAACCCGTCCGTCACTCCGTCGCTGCACAGCAGGAAGCGGTCGCCCGGCTTCGGCTCGACCGCCTTGCACGCAGGCGCCCCTGCCCGCCCTCTTTGCTGCCGAGATAGCGGTACAGCACGTTTTTGTAGCGGTGCGTCGCCGCCTCTTCCGGCTTGATCGTGCCGGCTTCGACCAGCGCCTGCACGAGACTGTGATCGGTCGTGAGCTGCTTCAGCCGCCCCTCGCGCAGGCGGTAGACGCGGCTGTCTCCCACCCCGCCGATGTGCAGCAACCCGCCGGCGGCGACGAGAAACACCACGGTCGTGCCCATCTGGTTCTGCTCCGGGTCGCAGGGCGCCGGCGGCCATGATCTCCGCGTTCGCGTCGGCGACGGCCCGGTCCAGCAGCGGCGGCGACCGCTTCTTTGCCGGCCCGTTTGAAGTCCAGCCTCGCGTCCAGCGCCTCCGGGATCATCTCGACGGCCATCGCGCTGGCCTTCTCGCCGGCGGCCTGCCCGCCCATGCCGTCGGCGACGATGAAGAACCGGCCGCCGGAGTCGACGAAGGCGCTGTCCTCGTTGTTCTTCCGAAAGTTCCCCGTGATGCTCACGCACGCCGTGCCGCAGCTTGATCGGCTTGGATGACGGACGAGCGGCCCATGAACAGCACGGCGGGCGAGGGGGTGAGGGCCGAAGCGGTGCGAAAGGTACGGGGGAGAGTCTACGGCCGGAGGCCGCGGGAGGCACATGACCGGTGCCCTGCCTTTCCCGCACGGCCGAAATCGAATCGAACCACGGCAGTTTTCAGGCGGGGACCGGCGTGACCGCAGGGAGAACCGTTTGGAGAAAATCGGTGGAGCCCAGTCGTGGTCAAGGACAGAAACAACTCCCCCCGTTCAAACCCCGCAGCCGCCCCGTGGAATCGGCTGGCCCCTTCGAGGATGTCCCACACCCGCTTCTTCTCCGGCGGGAACTGCGACTTGTAGCACCGCACCGCGGCGAGCTTCTTCTCGTAGCTGGACGTGACGTCCGCCACGAACGACCCGCCGTGCGGGGGCAGCGCGGTCGTGCTGAAACCCAGCGGATACCACACCTGCTTGTCGATCCGATGAACCGGCAGCGGGCCGAGTTCGGGATCCGTGAAGTGCTCGTCCCATTTGCACAGGCGGCTGTAGAACACCGCGGCGTCGGTGATCTGCGTCGCTTGCCAGTGGTCCGGCGAGGCCATCGGCGTCTTCGCCGCGATCCCCAGCACCACCTTCGGCCGAACTTCCGAAAGACCTTGGCGAGTTCGCAGCGGGCTTCGAACGAATCGAAGAGACGCCGGTTCGGCAAGTCGAGGATTTGCCGGTGGTGCAGCCCGAGAGCCTCCGCGGCGGCGTCCGCCTCCGCCACCCGCTCCGCGGGGCCGCTACTGCCGGGGGTCGGCTCGCCGTCCGTCAGGTCGACCAGCCCGACGCGGTAACCTTGCTCCACGAGCCGGCGAGCGTGCCGCCGCAGCCAATCTCGACGTCGTCCGGGTGCGCCCCGACGGCGATCACGTCCAACGGTTGCGGCAGTTCGGCAGTCAACGGGGGCGGCGGAGCGGGAGGAGCGATGTGGAAGCGCGACGCGCACCGCACCTTACCGACCGCCCAGCCGTCGCGTCACCCGCGGTCGTTTATCGACTCATCATCGAAGCGATCCGGCCCGTGCAGATCGGCGAACCAGGCCGCCGTCCGCCGCAGACCCTCCGCGTGGTCCTGCCGCTCCCAGGCCCGGCGATTCCAAACGTCCAGTTCGTAGTCGCCGGCGTACCCGCACTCCGCGAGGCGCCGCACGAGCGTCGCCAGCGGCAGCGAACCGAGGCCCGGATACTGACCGGCGCTGCGGCGCTCCCCCCGCTCCCCACTGACGCGGCAGTCGGACAGTTTGACCAGCTTCACGGCCTGGGCGAACTCGTGCACGCGGTTGATCAGCGACGGATCGCGGGCCATCAGCAGCGTGGGGAACGCCATCCCGACATTCGACCGACCGGTCCGTTCAAGCAGCCGGAGCGTGTCGAACACGGATTTCACCACGCTGTTCTTCGACTGCCGGCCCGGGAGCGGTTGGACGGCGATGGACACGTCGAACTCCGCGGCGATTGCGGCGAGCTTCTGCAGCGTCCCCGGGATCAGGTTCCGGACCGCGTGCCGTTCCGTGAAGCTGCCGGTCCCGCCCGTCGCCACGCACACGCACTTCGCCCCGACCTCCGCCGGCGAGTTTGATCGCCTCGGAGGCCTCGAACCACGACTGGCGGCGATCGAATTCCTCCCCGCTGCGTGAACCCGCCCACCCAAGACAGACTGCTGACGGCGACGCCGGACTGGCGAACCTCTCGAACGATTTCCCGCCGCAGCCGCGAGCGGAACTTGCCGTTCCACAAACCGATCGCATCAAACCCGTAGTCACCGACCGCGTTCAGGTCCTCGCCGAAGCTCCAGCGTCGCGTCGTGGGCTGCCCGAGGGAGAGACGTGGCCGCGTGGGCGGCGCCGACGGTTCCTCCGGCACCAACATGAGCCCGGAGAGCCGGGGGTCTTGAGCAGAATCAGTCCCAACGGCGGACTCATGAACGGGGCGGGGCTCGAGAGCTTGCGGCACGGCGACGTCAACTGCGGAGACGAGGGCGGGAGCGGGGCGAGCACTGCCCGGCGAGGGGCAGCATTACCGACGACGGCTCGTCGGAGACAGCGCCCGCCGGGACGATTTTTCCGATCGTGAGGCTCCCGCGGGACGGAGCGATCGTCATGCCGAACCCCCAAGTCGCCCGTGGGTGAAGATCCGACGAACCGCCGCGACGAGAACCAATTTCGAGGGTGAACGCCGGACCAGGAGGGGCCTGTCGCGGGTCCGGACGGCTCCCGTCGCGAGATTGCATCACCGTTGGGACGAAGGTGTCGTCATCACTCGCACGGGCGGCCCAACGGCTGTTTCAGATCAAAAGATGCCGAGTTGATCGCGAGCGTCCTCGGTCATCCGCTCCGGCGACCAGGGCGGGTCCATCGTCAGCGTGACTTCGCAGGCGCCGACGCCCTCCACCCGTTCCACCGCCGACTTGGCGTTCTGCATGATCTGCGGCCCGGCGGGACATGCGGGGCTGGTCAACGTCATCGACACCTTCGCCTCCCCGCCCTCTTCCTGCCGGCGGGATCACGTCGTACACGAGCCCGAGATCCACGATGTTCACCATCAACTCCGGATCGATCACCTCCTTGAGAGCGTCGATCAATTCAGATTCAGCAGGCATGGGGTTCGAAGCCGGCAGCGGGAGTGAGAGACGAAGATAGAAGGGTCGGCCGGCGGTGCCGGCTGAAGCAGGCGACCTGTGCAGGCTAATCGCCGATGCCGAGCTTACGCTCGGCGGCCGCGGCGAGGGCGGCCCGGACCGGCTCCACGTTCACCCGGTCCAACACCTTTTCGAAGAAGCCGACCACGATGAGGTGCATCGCTTCGGACTCCATCAGCCCACGACTGCGGCAATAGAAGAGCTGATCGGCGTCGACGCGGCCGGTGGTCGCCCCGTGGGTGCAACGCACGTCGTCCGCCTCGATTTCCAAGCCGGGGATGCTGTCGCTGCGGGCGTCGGCGGAGAGCATCAGCGAATCGCACCGCTGGTAACCGTCCGTCCGCTGGGCGATCTCCTCCACCTTGATCATGCCCCGCCAGACGACCTTCGATTTGTCCCGCAGCACAGTCTTATACAGCAGGTCGCTGTCGGTGTCCGGAGCGTTATGCGCCTGTTGGGTGTAGTACGAAAGGTTCTGGCGACCCGTGGAGAAGGTCACGCCGTTCACCTCAGCCCGGGCGCCGCGGCCGTCGAGCATCACGTCTTGATGGACGTGAGCGAGCTTCGCGCCGAGTCCCCCGACCGTCCACTGAATCAATCCGTCCCGTCCCACCCGACCGCACTGGTGGGCGAAGTGCAGCGTGTTCGTGTTCCAGTTCTGAAGTTGGGCGTACCGCAGGTTCGACTCGTCGCCGACGAACAATTCCACCGCCCCCACATGCAGCCCGGCGCCGTCGCCGAGGCTGACGGTCTCTTCCAACAGCGACGGCGCTCGCCCCGTCCTCCAGCACGACCAGCGTGTGGGACAGATCGCAATGGCCGGTTCCGCTCAAGCCGATCAGGCTGTGCAGCGGCTTATCGAGCGACACGTTCCGCGGGACGTACAACACCGTCCCGCCGGTCCAGAACGCCCCGTGCCAAGCCGCGAAGCGATCCGCATTCGGGAGCACCGCCTTGGTCATCAGGTACGGTTCGAGCAGATCCCCGTGGCTGTTCACGAGGTCCGATAAGCAGCCAAACACGACGCCGGCGTTCTTCAACTCGTCAGAGAGTTCAACCCGCGCGGACGCCCCGTCCGCATGCACGGCCTGCCCGCCGAAGCCGGCGTCGTCGCTTAAACCGCCGGTGAACGCCTCCGGCTCGGCCCCGGCATCCACGATCGAGAACTTCTCCGGCCGTAGGAACCGCAGTTCGACACGGCGGTACTCCTCCGCCGGATCGGGTTTGGCGAGGTGCGTGAGGTACTCCGCAAACGCCTCCCGCCGACGCTGCGTCACCCAGTCGGGTTCGGTGCGTGTCGCCAGGAACCTCTCGAACGCATCGGCGTTGAAGGTGACGGGGGCGGCCGACGACGGGAACGGCGGTGGACAACGTGCTTTTCATTGGTCGGCGGGGTCGGCCGGTGGATAGACGTCGGCGGCCTGCTCTTCGGGCGTGGCGGCGACAAGGCGAAACGGATCGGGGGGCACGTCCGGCAGGCGGACGAGGTCATAGGCTTCAGAGAACGGGACGCAGGCCGTCAGCAGCGGGAACTCGTCCGCGTCGCCCGGCGGATCGGAGTTCACCGGCGGGCGGAACACGGACTGGACCCACCGGCCGTCGGCTTCCCGGACGAACCGCTCGGCCCGCTGACGGTCGGACGAAACGAGCAGGTACTCCACGAGCGACGGGATCGTCTTATAATTGTCGAACTTCGCCCCCCGATCGTACCGCTCCGTGGAGGGGGACAGCACCTCGACGATCGCCTCCGGATTCCGCAGCGTCGCCGTCCCGAACAGCGTGAACACGTCCGGCTCGCCGCAGCAGATGGAAACGTCCGGGTAGGTGTGCAACCCGCTGCCGCACAGCACCCGCATGTCGGGTCCATACACGTTGCACCGCCCCCCGCCGCTCCTTTGCAGCCGCGTTCGAAGTTCCGACAGTACATTGCCGGAGATCACGATGTGCGGCTCGCTCGCCCCGGTCATCGCGAAGATGCGGCCGTTGAGATACTCGTGGCGGGTGCGGGAATCGCACTCGAACTCGAGGTACTCCTCGGGCGTGTAAAGCCGATCGGGAACGCTGCTCATCGGGTCAGCCCACGCTGCCTTCCATTTGAAGTTCGATCAGGCGGTTCATCTCGACGGCGTACTCCATCGGCAGCTCCTTGACGAGCGGTTCGATGAAGCCGGTGACGATCATGCCGCTGGCCTCGGCCTCGGACAGGCCGCGGCTCATCAGGTAGAACAATTGGTCCTCGGCGATTTTCGAGACGCTGGCCTCGTGTTCGAGGCTCACGTCCGCCTCTTCGCACTCGATGTACGGGTAAGTGTCGGACTTACTCTGCGGAGTCGAGGATCAGGGCGTCGCAGACGACGTTGCTCTTGGAGCCGGTCGCCCCGTCCATCACCTTGACCAGCCCCGGTAGGAGGTGCGACCGCCGTCCTTGCTCAGGGACTTGGAGATGATCCGCGACGAGGTGTTCGGGGCCGCGTGCACCATCTTGGCCCCGGCGTCTTGGTGCTGGCCGGGACCGGCGAACGCGATGGACAGCGTCTCCCCGCGGGCTCCCTCCTCCAGCAGGTGGCAGGCCGGGTACTTCATCGTCAACCGGGAACCGAGGTTCCCGTCGACCCACTCCATCGTCGCGTCGCGGTACACGAACGCCCGCTTCGTGACGAGGTTGTAGACGTTGTTCGACCAGTTCTGAATCGTCGAATAACGACACCGACCTTCCTTCTTCACCACGATCTCCACCACGGCGCTGTGCAGGGAGTTCGAACTGTACGTCGGGGCGGTGCAGCCCTCGACGTAGTGAATGTTCGCCCCCTCGTCGACGATGATCAGCGTCCGCTCGAACTGGCCCATGTTCTCGCTATTGATGCGGAAATAGGCCTGCAGCGGAAACTTGATCTGCACGCCGGGCGGCACGTAGATAAAGCTCCCGCCGCTCCAGACGGCGGTGTTCAGCGCGCTGAACTTGTTGTCGTCCGCGGGAATGACCGTGGCCCAGTACTCGCGGAACAACTCTTCGTGATCCCGCAGGGCGCTGTCGGTGTCGGTGAAAATCACTCCCTGATCGACCAGATCCTGTTGGAGAGAGCCGTAGACGACCTCGCTCTCGTACTGCGCCTTCACGCCGGACAGGTACTTCTGTTCGGCCTCGGGGATACCGAGTTTCTCGTAGGTCTTGCGGATGTCCTCCGGCACGTCGTCCCAGCTGCGCTCCTGACCGCTGCTGGCCTTCATATAGTAGAAAATGTCCTGATAGTTCATGTTCGCCAGCTCGCCGCCCCAATCCGGGGTGGGCCGCTTTTCGAACAGGGCGAGGCTGTCCAGCCGGTAGTCCCGCATCCAGGCCGGCTCGTTCTTCATCTCCGAGATCTGCGCGACGATCTCCCGGTCCAGGCCCTTCCGGGATTTGAACTCGTAGGTGTCTGTTTGGTCGTGGAAGCCGAAGCGATAATCGCCCAGGTCCACGTCCGGCCGGTCTTCGATGGGGGAATCGAAGTCACGGGCCGGCGCATCGGCGAGGGGCGGGGCGTCGAGGGTGGTCGGCATCGGGATGTGCGATCGGGGCGGAAGGAGGTGATATCAGTGACTAACCGTGGGGCGGCCGGGGCCGTCACGGCGAACCGGCCGTCATGGCCGATCAGAGGCGGACGACCGGCCCGTCGGGATGGGCCGGGTTGGAAACGAGGCGTTGGTTCGTGCAATCCACCAGCAGGTCGGCCTCCTCCAAGGCAATTTGGCCGACCAATACCTCGTCCCCGATGACGAGCGCCGAGTACTCCGCTTCACGCCCCTCGATCGCGAAGGTGATCGGGCCGACCACGTCCACCGATCGACTGACGCCGTCCGCGAGTCGAACCTGCCGGCGACGGCGAGCCGGCAGTCCGAGCGCGTCCGCGACCCGCTGGGGAACCACCATACTGACGGACCCGGTGTCCACCACGGCTGATTCCGTCACGGTGCGAACGCTCTCCCGCGGAATCTCCCCAGCGTCGAAACGCAGTGCGTCCGAACCATTCCGCATCTCGACCGAGACTCGCACTTCGCCCACGTCGATTCCCCGTCGTCGAATCTCGTTGATGTCCAGCGGACGAGTCGGCGCCGCGATTGGCTCGGTTGTGGTTTGTCGAACGACCATTACGCCGCCCCCGCCAATTGACCTTCGGCAGCCTCTTTACGTGCGTCCGCCTCGGCGGCGACTTCGGGGTGCCGCTCGCGAACGCCAGCGTAGCCGTCGGTGTACAACTCCGCAGCGAGTTCCGCGCCGCCGCTTTCCACAATCTTGCCGCCCAGCATGACGTGCGTCTGGTCCGGCGTATTGTAGTGCAGCAGGCGGTCGTGGTGGGTGATGATGAGGACGCCCATCTTCTGCTCCGCGGCGAGCTTCGCGACGCCTTCGGAGACGACGTTCACCGCGTCGGTGTCGAGGCCGCTGTCGGTTTCGTCGAGGAAGGCGAATCGCGGGCGGAGCATCGCCATCTGGACGATCTCCATCCGCTTCTTCTCGCCGCCGCTGAACCCGTCGTTCAGGTAGCGGCGGGCGAAGGCGCGGTCGACGCTCAATTCGTCCAGCCGCTCGTACAACTCGCGGCGGTACTCACGCATCGGCATCAATTCGCCCGCCCTCCTTGCGGTCCGGGTTGCGCACGTTGGACACTGCGTGACGCAGGAAGTCTGCGACCTTCACGCCGGGAATCGTCACCGGGTACTGGAAGGCGAGGTACAACCCTTTGCGGGCGCGCTGATCGGCTTCGAGGTCGACGATCTCCTCCCCGTCCAGCGTTACGCTGCCGGAGGTCACCGCATAACCCGGATGCCCGGCGAGGGCGTAGGCGAGCGTGCTTTTGCCGCTGCCGTTGGGCCCCATCAGAGCGTGCACCTCCCCGCTGTTCAGGGTGAGGTTGACGCCCCGAAGGATCGGCGTCTCGCCGACGGAGACATGCAGGTCGGTAATCTGGAGGGTGCTCATCGCGCTCGAAAACTTGCCGGAGATCGAGCCGAGCGGCCCGGTCGGAACTCTAGGGGTGTGAAAAACCAAGCGGTCGCGTCAGACGGCCAGCGGCCGGACCGTAACGGCGTCCCCGGCCAACACCGGCAGGGCGACACGACCGGAATGATGCGGGACGGGCAGACGATCGACGGGATCGCTCGCCTGCTGCGCTCCGCCTCGCTTCGACAGCGTGCGAGCCTGGATCCGATCCTGGAGCCGCAGAATCCCTTCTAACAAAGCCTCCGGCCGCGGCGGACAGCCGGGCACGTACACGTCCACCGGGACCACCAGGTCGACGCCTTTGACGACGTGGTAGCCGTGCTTGAAATACGGCCCGCCGCCGACCGTGCAGGCGCCCATCGCCAGCACGTACTTCGGCTCCGGCATCTGCTCGTAGAGGCGACGGAGCCGCGACGCCATCTTGTGGGTCACGGTGCCGGCGACGATCATCAAGTCGGCCTGCCGCGGCGACGCCCGGAACGCCCCGCAGCCGAAGCGCTCCAGATCGACCCGCGGCCCGCCGATCGCCATCATCTCGATGGCGCAACAGGCGATCCCGAAGGTCATCGGCCAGATGGCATTCGCCTGCCCCCAGTTCAACGCCTGGGACAGGGTCGTCAGCGCCACGTTCTCTTCGAATCGCCCCTCCAACCACCCGCCGTCGGCGGGCTGGGAGGTGGGCGGCTGTGAATCGAACGGCACGCCAGGATCGCCCGCGAACGCGGCGGCGGGAACGGAAGCGATGTTCATCGGGACGCCCCCGCTTCCGGAGTCGATGCGCCGGCCGTCAACGGGACAAAGCCGGCCCCATTGGGGGTGAACTCGCAGCAGGCGTCGCCGTCCCGGCAGCACTGAGTCAGCGTCACGCCGGTGCCCAGCACCCGCTCGAACACCTTTTGTTCCAACTCGCAGATCTGCGGATCGTCTTCGGAGATATCGAGGTACGGGCAATGGTGCTCCCGCAGGATCGGCAGCGGGCCGGACTCGTCCAATTCGACGGTGAACCCGTGCACTTCCAGTGCGTCACGCAGTCCGGCGAGCCGATCATGGAGTTCCCCGTCCCCCACGGCGTCGCCGCCGTAGCGGGAAACGAGCGTGTCTTGCAGGCGGCCGAAAAGGAAGGACCGCACCCCCTCGTCTTCCACGTCCGCCAGCGCCGACCACATGGCGTCGGCAAGCTCCTGGTAGTTCGAGCCCAGCGCCCGCCGCCCATCCGCCGTCAGCCCGTACAGGTGCCTGGGGCGCCCGCGGCCGACATTCACCGCCTGGCGGTCCACCAGCCCCGCTTCGGACAGCCGCGACAGTCGCTGGCGGACCGCGGTGGGAGTGACGGACAGATCTTCGCACAGCTCCTCAACGCCCGCCCGCGTCCGCCGGTTCAGGCGGACCAGCAACGTTCGGTCGGCGGCGGAGACGGCGTCAGTCACGCGGTCATGGTAGAGGGGTCGAAGGTTTCAACAACGAAGGGTGCGAGAAACCGTGGAACATTGCCGTCATTGAGATGCAATCCCATCGTAGGGAGCCTGCGGAACAGTTGTCGCTCGGCTTGCCTACCGGAGCGGAGTGGGGGTGGGCATGATAAGCAGATTCCGCCGGCGGCTCCCCGGCAGCTCACCTTTTGATCACTCCACCCGCCCGGCTCATGTCGCCCGCGTTCCGAGCCGTCTCGTTCACCTTGTGCGTAGCCTTGTGGGCTGCGAGTGGTTCCGCAAGCGCCCAAGACGACGAGACGAAGTCAAATTCGCCGGCGGCCAACCCCGCGGTCGTCGAGCAAACGGCGCCGGAAGACGCCGCTGACCTCGGCGCCGAGGATGCAGTCGAAAACGAGATCGAGCAGCCGTCCGATCAACCGAAGCGAGACGCGGCCGCGGAGAAAGGCTGGATGCAGTCAATCGACGACGGCGCCGGCAAGGTGTCGAAGGCGGTCGGGGACGTGATGTTCTACGACCTGTCGGAACCCTTCATGAAAGAGGGCGAGAAGGGCGTCGGGCTCGCCGTGGTCGTGGTGATGCTGGTGACGGCCTCGATCTTCTTCACGGTCTATATGGGGTTTATTAATATCCGGGCGTTTAAGCACGCGATCCTCGTGACCGCAGGAAAGTACGACGATCCCGACGACCAGGGCGAGGTGAGCCACTTCCAGGCGCTCACAGCGGCGCTCTCCGCGACGGTGGGGTTGGGCAATATCGCCGGCGTGGCGGTCGCGGTCGGCCTCGGCGGACCGGGAGCGGTGTTGTGGATGATCTTTGCCGGCCTGCTGGGGATGAGCGCTAAGTTTATGGAGTGCACGCTCGGGCAGAAGTACCGCAAGGTGCGACCGGACGGGAAGATCATGGGGGGTCCGATGTACTACCTGAAGGACGGGCTTGCGGAACTGAACCTCGGCCCCTTCGGAACCTTTCTCGCGGGGCTGTTCGCCCTGCTGTGCGTGTGGGCCAGCACGATGGGCGGGAACGCCTTTCAAGTGAAGCAGTCGTTGGGCGTCGTGGGCGGACAAATCGAGTTTATCAATCCCGAGACTGGTTACCCCTGGGTCTATGGACTGGTCATGACGGTCGCCGTGGGGCTGGTGATCCTCGGCGGAATCACTCGGATTGCGGCCACGGCCTCGAAGATCGTGCCGGCGATGTGCGGGATCTATGTCGCCGCCTGCCTGTTCATCCTGATCAAGAACTATTCTGAGGTTCCCGCGGCGTTCGGGGCGATCTTCTCCCAAGCGTTCGCGCCTGACGCACTTTACGGCGGATTTATAGGCGTGCTGATCCTCGGATTCCAGCGCGCCGCGTTTAGCAACGAGGCCGGCGTCGGCTCCGCGGCAATCGCCCACAGCGCCGCGAAGAGCGAATATCCGGTCCGCGAAGGCATCGTCGCACTGCTGGAGCCATTCATCGACACGGTGGTCGTCTGCACGATGACCGCGTTAGTGATCGTGATCACCGGGGCTTACAATGCCGCGGAATACGAAGACCTCGTGAAAGCCAAGGAAGGAGCCGCCCTCACGAGCGCCGCGATGGGCGAGGAGATCAGTTGGTTCCCGATCGTGCTCAGCGTCGCTACGGTGCTGTTTGCGTTCAGCACGATCATCAGTTGGAGTTACTACGGCGAACGCTGTTGGTGCTTCCTGTTCGGCGACAAAACTTCGATCGTTTACCGGCTGCTATTTCTGGCCTTCGTGTTCCTCGGGTCGATCATCTCTGCCAAGAACGTGCTGGACCTCGGCGACTTGGCGATCCTCTGCATGGCGGTGCCGAACATCATCGGCGTCGTGCTGCTCTCGCCAGGGGTGAAGCGAGATCTCGTCGCGTACTGGACCAGCTATAAGAACGGGGAGATGGACATGCAAAACGACGCCAGCCGAGCGGCAAACGCCCCGCCCGCCGCCTGACGTGGGGCGGCTGGAACGGTCTGAAAGCGACATCGCCGCCTCCCATCATAAGCCTACTGAGCGTCCCCCGAACACTCCTCTTGCAGGCGGCGGCAGGATGCCGCCGCTACGGACCAATGCCGTCTGCTCTGAAGCGGTTTCTAAGCGGTCTCGGCGACCCGCTTTAACAGCATCGCCCGAACCGCCTTTGGGTCGGCGCCGGAAACGGCTTTTAGAACCTGGCCCATCAGCGGGCCCACCGCCTGCTGTTTGCCGTCGCGGACGCTTTGCACCGCGATCGCGTTCTTTGGGTCGGCGAGGGCGGCGTCGACGGCGGCGTCCAGTTCCGCCCCGCCGGTCACGGCGATCAGACCGCGATCGGCGACGATCGCGTCCGCCGCCTCCGGCGTGTTCCGCTCGCGCGGCTCGGTCAGCAGCGCCGCGTACACGTCGCGGGCGGCTTTCGTGTTGAGTTCGCCGCCTGACACCCGCTTCAACAGGTGGCCCAGCGTGGCGGCGGGGATCGGGAAAGCGTCGATCTCGCAGTCGCGCTCCGACAGATCCCGCAGCACGTCCTGCGTGCACCAGTTGGCGGCCCGCTTGCCGTCGTCAGCGCCTTGGGCCACCTCCTCGAAATAATCGGCGAAGGGCTTGCCGCGTTCGATGATGACGCCGGCGTCGTAGTCGCTCAGGTTCCAAACGTCGCCGATTCGCACGCGGCGGTCGGCGGGAAATTCGCCGAGTTCCGCACGCAGCGCTTCGATCGCCTCCTCCGTCAGCGTGACGGGGACGAGGTCCGGGTCCGGGAAGAAGCGATAATCCGCGGCTTCCTCTTTGGTGCGCTGCGGCACCGTGATCTGCCGATCCGGATCCCAGCCGCGCGTCGTCTTGTTGCCGTCGGTGAGGGTCTCGCCGGTGCGGGCGAACTCCTCCAACTGACGGGTGCGTTCGAAGGCGATCGCCGCCTCGACCCCGCGGAACGAGTTCAGGTTCTTCACCTCCGCGATCGGCGTGGCCTTCCGGCCGTCGGCGGTGGGGATCTTGAAGTTGACGTTCACGTCGCACCGCAGGCTGCCTTCCTGCATGTTGCAGTCGGAGACGCCGAGGTAGGTCAGCAGCAGTTTGAGTCGTTCCAGATACGACCGGGCCTCCGCGGCGCTGCTCATGTCGGGGTCGGAGACGATCTCCACCAGCGGCGTGCCGGCACGATTGAGATCGATCTTGCTGACGCCGCCGGCGTGCATGTTCTTGCCGGCGTCCTCTTCCAAGTGGGCGCGGGTCACGCCAATTCGTTTGGCGCCGGCGTCGGTGTCGATGTCCAGATAACCCTCGCCGCAGACCGGCAGGTCGAACTGGCTGATCTGGTAGCCCTTGGGGAGGTCCGGGTAGTAATACTGCTTCCGGTCCCATTTGCAGAACCGGCTGATCTCGCAGTTCAACGCGAGCCCCACCTTCACCGCCATGCGAAAGGCGGCGGCGTTCAGGACCGGCAGCGAGCCGGGCAGGCCCAGCACCAGTGGATCGGTGCGGGTATTCGGCTCGTCCGGGGCGAAATCCGCCGCGCACCCGCTGAACAGTTTGGTGCGGGTGGCGAGTTGCACGTGCACCTCCAACCCGATGACGGCTTCGACATCCTGATCTGCAACGCTTTGGTCTGCAACGTCTCGTTCAACACTCATCAATTCACCCCCGTCTGATCCTGGAGCGGCGGCACGCGGGTGTGCCAGTCGGTGGCGGTCTCGTACATGCGGGCGGCCCGCAGCAGACGGGGTTCCGACAGCGCCGGCCCGAGCAATTGCAGGCCGATCGGCAACCCCCTCGAGAACCCGCACGGCAACGACAGCGCCGGGATGCCGGCGAGGTTCGCGCTAATGGTGTAGACGTCCGAGAGGTACATCGCCAGCGGATCGTCCGCGAGTTCCCCGATCCCGAAGGCGGTGGTCGGGGTAACGGGCGAGGCGATCACGTCGCACCGCTCGAACGCGGCAACGTAATCCTGCTGAATCAGGCGGCGGACCTGCATCGCCTTCTTGTAGAAGGCGTCGTAGTAGCCGCTGGACAGGGCGTAGGTGCCCAGCATGATGCGGCGCTTCACCTCGTCGCCGAAGCCCTCGCCGCGGCTGCGCTCGTACATCTCCTCCAGCGAATCAAACTGCGACGCCCGGTGGCCGTAGTGCACGCCGTCGTAGCGGGCGAGATTGCTGGACGCCTCCGACGGGGCGATGAGGTAATAGGTGGCCACGCTGTACTTGCTGTGCGGCAGCGTCACGTCCACCACCTCGGCGCCGAGCGAACGGTACAACTCGATCGCCCCTTTCACCGCGTCGGAAACCTCTTTATCCAGCCCGACGTCAAAGTGGTCTGCCACGACGCCCACCCGCAGCCCGGCCAGCGGCTCGTCCAGGTCCGTCAGGTAATCCGGCACCGGGTCCGGCAGGCTGGTGCTGTCCAGCGGGTCGTGACCGGCGATCGTCTGCAACACCGACGCCGCGTCCCGCACCGTCTTGGCGAACGGCCCGATCTGATCGAGCGAACTGGCGAACGCGACGAGGCCATACCGCGAGACCCGCCCGTAGGTTGGCTTGAGGCCGACGACGCCGCAGAACGCCGCCGGCTGACGAATGCTGCCGCCCGTATCGCTGCCCAGCGCGACCGGGGCCATCCCCGCGGCGACGGCGGCCGCGCTGCCGCCGCTCGACCCGCCGGGCGCCCGCATCCGGTCCCAGGGATTGCGGGTGGGGCCGGCGACGGAGTTCTCCGTGCTGGAACCCATTGCGAACTCGTCCAGGTTTGTGCGGCCCACCGGCACCGCCCCGGCGTCCAGCAGCCGGCGGACGGCCGTCGCCGTGTAGGGCGGCCGAAAGTCCGCCAACATGCGGCTGGCGCAGGTGCACGGATCGCCCTCCACGCACAGGTTGTCCTTCAGCGCGACCGGCACGCCGGCGAGATCGGACTGACTGCCGCCGGCAATCAGGCGGTCGGCGTCCGCGGCCCAGACGGCGGAGCGGGCGGCGTCCGTGTGCAGAAAGGCCCGCACCGTGCCGTCCACGGCGGCGATCCGGTCATGCGAAGCCGCGGCGACATCGACGGCGGATCGGCTCCCCGAGCGGATCGAAGCAGACAGCGACGCGGCGGTCGGGTACGGGCGGGCGGGATCGGGCGGCACCGGCGTCGTCACTTTCCGGCCGGCGAGTCGGACCCGCCGAGGATCTGGGGGACGAGGAAGAACTCGCCGTCGGTGGCGGGAGCGTTCGACAGCGCCGCCTCCCGCGGGAGCATCGGCGTCGGCACGTCCTCGCGGAGCACGTCGCGTAACTCGATCGCGTGCGCCATCGGCTCCACGTCGGCCGTGTCCACTTCGTCCAGAAGGTGCACGTACCCCAAGATCGCCCGCAACTGAGCGGTAAACGCGTCCAGCTCCCCGGGCTTCACTTCCAGCCGCGACAGTCGAGCCGCCCGGGCGACGTCATCGCGGGAGATCTGCGGGTTTACTGCGGGCTGGGACATCTGCCGAGTGTCCTGCGGAGTCGTCCGGCGTGCAAGCGGGCCGCGAGTGTGTTCATTTTGTGAGTTCAGCGCCTTTGGTGTGGTGTCATTTGTGCAACATCCGGGAGTTGCAAGAGCGGGATTGCAGGTTCTCCGCGGTCGCTCGGGAGAAGCCGGGGGGAATCTTCGGATGCTAAGGGTTCTTCCCCATGGCAACAATCTGTTCTGTATCAGTGACTTACGTCGAATCAACCCATTTTCCACTCGGGTTCGGCGCGAGTGGCACGCCCCCTGCGTAATAGCTTATCCGTTCCCGACAGCCCGCCACGCCGCGAGCCGTCCCCCACTGCCGCGGCCCGGGTCGTCCGACTCACCCCGCCCCACGAAAGACAGCACGATGCTCGTTCTCACCCGTAAAGCCGACGAGTCGATCCGCATCGGCAACGATGTCGTCATCAAAGTGATCCGCACCGGCAAGGGGACCGTGAAGCTGGGGATCGAAGCGCCCGGCGACGTCCGCATCCTCCGCGGCGAACTGATTGACGCGGAGACCGAGCCGGTCGCCGCGGACGCCGACGATGACGAGGATCGCCCGTTCGTGATGGAACTCGACGTGGACAGCGACGACGAGTTCGCCCTCCCGCAGAGCGTCGCCTATGGCGGCTACGTCGAACTGCCGGCCCTCGTCTAAACGCCCGCCCGCTTCTTCCCCCCTCATCTTCCCGGGCCGCACGGCCCGCTTCAGCAAGGACTCTGACGCGATGAACGCCTCTCACCTCCGCACCGCTCCGGTCGTTCGCCCCAAAGCGAAGATCGGCTTCACCTTCGGCTCGCTGATCGAACTGGCCGCCCTGGGCCTCGCCCTGCTCGTGCCGGCCGTCGCCAGCGGTCAGGAACGGACCGCCTACGACTTCGGCCCGGACCCGACCGCCCGCTACGACTCCAACGGCGGGCTCGATCGCGGCCTGTACGAACCGGCCCCGGCTCGCGACCCGCGTTGGGACGACCGCCGTCCCGAGCCCGCCCGCCGGACCGCCCCGCGGGCCACGCCCAAGCCGCAGCCGAGCGTCGCGGATCGCCTCGCCTACCGCTACGACGACCCGAAGGTCGTGCGGTTCGCCACCGGCACCGGCTGGACCCGGCTGGTCAACCTGTACGTCGAAAGCAGCCGCCTGATCGACGGCCGCCATCGCAGCCCCAACACCTATGCGAACCGCGTCGCCCAGGCGCTGGAGAACCTGTCCGAAGCGGCTGGCAACGAGTCGTTTCGCCGGGCTCATCGAGTGACCGCGGACGCCGGGGCGGTGCGGAGCTTCCGTCAGCGCCTCGCCGGGTTGGACGCCCGTCCGGTGCGGGACCTGAACGGCGCCGTCGAGGTGATGCGGCAAACGGCCCAACTGGCTCAGAACGAACTGGGCCTGAGCGGCGACGCCGTCGCCGCGGAGTTCCTCTTCGGGGCCGTCGAATCGCTCGACAAGTACAGCGGCTTCCTGCCGAGCGAGACCCGCACCGGCTACGGAGCGGACCTGACCATTGTCCCGGCCGTGTATGCCGAGAACCTCGCCGCGACGAAGACCGCCGGCGGCTTGGACACCAGCGTCGTCGGGCTGGGCGTGGAGTTGAAGGAGCACGACCGCGGCGTGGTGATCGTGAAGCCGCTGGCCGGCGGCCCCGCCGCGAAGGCCGGGCTGAAGCGGGGCGACGTGATCGTCGAAGTGGACGGCACGAAGCTGGCCGGCCGCGGGCTGAACGGAGCCGCCGACCTGATCGTCGGCCGTGAAGGCGCCCCGGTGAAGCTGCGGGTGATGCGGGGCGAGCGGTTCGGCACCTTTAACCTTCGCCGGGCCCGCGTCGAACTGAAGACCGTCAGCGTGGTGGAGATGATGACCGCCCCGGACGGCGCCGAAGATCGGCTATCTGAAGCTCGATCGGTTCGCCTCGACCAGCCAGAAGGAACTCGACGAAGCCCTGTGGAGCCTGTACCGCGGCGGGATGACCGGGTTGGTGATGGACCTCCGCGGCAACCCCGGCGGCCTGCTGGACCAAGCGATTTCGATCAGCGACACCTTCCTGCCCAGCGGCACGATCGTCAGCACCAAAGGCCCGAACCGTGACGACAACACCTCCTCGGCTGCCCAGAAAGCCCGCACCTGGAAGGTGCCCCTGGCGGTGATCGTCGACGACGGCTCGGCCAGCGCCAGCGAAATCTTCGCCGCCGCCATCCAGGACAACGCCCGCGGCGTGATCGTCGGCCGGAACTCGTACGGCAAAGGCACTGTGCAAACGCACTTCCCGGTTCGCACCGTCAGCGGCGACCTCAAGCTGACGACCGCCTTCTTCTACAGCCCGAACGGCCGTCAGATGGCTGACCAAGGCGTGGCTCCGGACGTCACCGTGACCGAGGACCGCGAGATCCTGCCGCTGGACCGCGACGCCGACGTGCTCGCCGCCCTCGCCGCCGCCGCCGGCCGCACCGCCGCCACGATGGCTCAAACCCCCGGCTCGGCTCGGTAACGACCCCTAAGACATCCGCCCGCTCCAAGACGGAGTGCGGAACGTCTTCTTGGGTTGAGACTTGAGTGGGAGGAGTTGAGTGGGAGGAGTTGAGCGTGAGTGATCTGCCCGGCGTCCGCGGCCATCAAGAAGCTGGCCCCCGACAGCGTGCAGAGAAGAGAGAAAGTTTTTATCTTGGGTTCCGTAACGCCGAGGCCCCGCGGGGCCTCGGCGTTACGGCATTCAGGTTTTAGGGCAGCGCGTGGCCCATCTTCTCCCGTTTCGTCGCGAGGTATTTCTCGCGGGTGGGCTCCGGGGGGGCGATGATCGGGACCTGCTCGACGACCTCCAGACCCATCGCGGAACTGACGAAGGACTCCCGCTTCTTGGGGTTGTTGGTCAGCAGGCGGATGCGGGAGAGGCCGAGGTCCTTGAGGATTTGCAGGCCGACCATGTAGTCCCGCTGGTCCGCCTTGAAGCCGAGGGCGTGATTCGCTTCGACGGTGTCCGCCCCGCGATCCTGCAGTTCGTACGCCTTGAGCTTGGCGGTGAGGCCGATGCCGCGACCCTCCTGCGGGAGGTACACGACCGCCCCCCGCCCCGCCGCGTGGCAGCGGCTCATCGCGAGGTGCAGTTGATCCCCGCAGTCGCAACGCAGCGAATCCAGCAGATCCCCCGTAAAGCAGGAGGAATGCATCCGCACCAGCGGCGGCTCGCCCTCCGCCGTCAGATCACCCCACACCAGCGCCACCGGTTCCTGGGCTTGATGCTCGACCGCGTAGGCGATCACCGTCGGGGTGCCGTACTTGGCCGTCGGCAGGGGCACTTCCGCCTCACGCGTGACGAGTCGTTCGCGGGAGGTGCGGTACTTGATGAGATCCTCGATGCTGACGACCGGCGTGCCGTGCTCCGCGGCCAGCGCCTGCAACTCGTCCCCCCGGGCCATGCCGCGGCCGTCGGCGGAGACGATCTCGATCAGAGCAGCCGACCGGCGGCAGACCCGCGAGCGCCATCAGGTCCGTGACCGCCTCGGTATGCCCGGCCCGCCGTAGCACGCCGCCGGGCTGGGCCAGCAGCGGGAAGATGTGGCCGGGTTTGACGAAGTCCGAGGCGACGCTGTGCGGGTTCGCCATTTCCCGCAGCGTGCCGGCGCGGGCCTCCGGGGAGACGCCGGTCCCCGCGGCGACGTGGTCGACCTGCACCAGAAACGGCGTGCGGTGCGGGGCCGTGTTGGCGCTGTCCTCCACAATCGGCCGCAGATCGAGCCGGCGGGCGGTATCCTTGGTCACCGGCGCGCACAGCACGCCGCGGCCGTGCCGCAGCATGAAGTCGACGGTCTCCGCGGTGATCGTGGACGCGGCGGCGACGTAATCGCCTTCGTTCTCCCGCTCATGTGCGTCCACGACGATGACGGGCCGACCGGCCTTCAGCGCAGCGAGGGCGTCCTCGATCGAATCGCGGCGGGCGGGGGTGGCGGACTCGCTCATGCCGGCATCGTAGGGGCCGCCGCGCGGACCGTCCCGCCGGCCCGCGTTCACTCCGCGGCTTCGATCTGCACGGCAGGCCCGTCCGCCGTCGTCAACGCCCAGTCCAGCGGCAACACAACGCTCCGCACCGGCGGCCCGCCCGGCTCCGCGACGCCGTCCTCGACCAGGGCTCCGTCCGTCAGGCGGAAGCGGGACAGCCGCCACGGATCCCGGTCCAGAACCCAAAGCTCCCGCACGCCGACGCTCGCATAAAACGGCAGTTTCTCCATTGCGAGGTCGCCCTCCGACAGCACCTCCACCGCGAGGTCCGGCCCGCCGAGCCAGTGACTGGACCGCTGCTCTGCAGGATTCCCCGGCAGGAACAGAACCACATCGGGACAGCGGTAGTTCTTGGTCCAGTCGTCACGCCGGTCCGTGACGTTGGTGCCGGGCTCCACCACGCCGGGACGCCCGCTGTCGTCTAAGAATCGCGTCAGCTGATACGCAATGCGGTTGACGTACTGTTGGTGTTGAGGACCGGCGAGCGGCATGAAGATGTACGTTCCGTCCCACACTTCGTCATTGCGGTCGAGCCCGCTCCGACGCCGCTCTTCCAGCAGCGGGACGGCAACGAGCGGGTCCTGGACGAGCGGGCCGGGGGGGAGGTGGGAAAGGCTGGTGGCGACCATGCCGCCATCCTACCCGCTGGCGACGCCGGCGGGGGAACGTCACCATCCGCCCATGCCGACCGAAACCGCCGCCGACCGCATCCTCCAGGGCCTCGAAGCCGCCCCGATCTTTGATCCGCACTCCCACATCGACCCGCACGCGCCGACCAGCAAGACGCTCGCGGACATCCTCGGCTACCACTACTACACCGAACTCGCCCGCTCCGCCGGCTTAGCCAAGGAGCAGATCGAACCGGCGGCCGGGCCGCTCGATCCGAAAGAACTGGTCGCCAACCTCGTGCCCACGTTGGAGCGGCTGGACAACACTGTGCAGGTGAGCTGGTTCACGGAACTGGCTCAGACCTTCTTCGGCTGGGAGCACGACCGCCTGACGCGCGACAACTGGGAGGCGCTGTACGACGAGTCCGCCAAGCAGATGGCCGCCCCGGACTACACCGACCGCATCATCAAGCAGACGAACCTCGAAAAGGTCTTCCTCACCAACGATTTCGACGACCCGCTGACGGGGTTCGACACCAACTTCTACGTCCCCTGCCTGCGGACGGACGACCTCGTCTTCAAACTGCACACGCCGGAGGTCCGCCAGCGGCTGGCGAAGGCGACGGGGGTGGAGGTCGGCGACGCCGACAGCCTGCGGGCGGCGATCCGGAAGCTGTTCGAGCACTTCACGAGCAAGGGGGCGCGGGCGTGTGCGATTTCGCTGCCGCCGACGTTCCACCCTGGATCAAGCGGCGAAACACCCGCTTCAGCAATTCCAGACGCAATCAAGTACGGCGATTTGAGCTTCGCAAACGGGGAGGAGCGAACTTCCGGTGCGATCGCCGCTCGTGACCATGTGCCGGATGTCGTCTTCTGGACCCTCGCCGAGCACTGTCGGGAGTTTGGGCTCCCGTTCGACCTGATGATCGGCGTGAACCGGAACGTCTACCCGGACGGCGTGCACCAGGGGCGGGACCTGTACGACAGCCGGTGCTCGCTGAAGCAGTACGCCGATCTATTCAACGCCTTCCCGGAGGTGACGTTTCCCGTCAGCGTGCTGGCGCCGACGATGAATCAGGAACTGGTCAGCTACGCCTGGATCTTCCCGAACGTCGTCACCAGCGGGCACTGGTGGTATTCCAACATCCCCGCCCACATCGCCAACGATCTGCGGGCCCGCTTGCAGGCGGTGCCGGGGGACAAGCAGATCGGGTACTACTCCGACGCCTACAAGCTGGAGTTCGTCCTCCCGAAGTTCGCCATGTACCGCCGCATTCTGGCGAAGGAACTGGCGAGCGAGTTCTGCGAAGGCCGCGGGTGGAGCGAAGAACGCACCGTCGAATTGGGGTTGAAGGTGTTGCGAGGGAACTCGGAGCGGCATTTCGGCGGGTGACCGCCGCGGCGGTTCATGCCGGGTCGGTCGGGGACGGGGTGCTTCGCGGTTCGGCGGGCGGTATCGTGCGGGTCCCGCCGCGGCCCCTTCGCCCCGCCCCCGCCCCGCCGATGCCCAAACTCGTTCTTTTGCAGGGGGAGACCCCCGACTCCCGCAAACTTGGCGACTCCGAAGCGGTCGTCGGTCGGCATCCGGAGGTCGACGTGCAGATCGACAGCAACATGGTCTCCCGCCGGCACGCCCGGCTGTTTCCCAAGCCAGACGGGGGCGGGTGGAATGTGGAAGACCTTGACAGCGGCAACGGCACCTTCCTCAACGGCAAACGGGTCGCCGCGCCGCTGGAACTGAAAACCGGCGATCGGCTGAAGTTCGGCCCGGTGCTCGCTCGGTTTGAAGATGAATCCGCCCCGCCGCGGCCGACTCCGAACCTGGAAACCGCCTTTAACTTCACCCTCTCCGACGAGGGGCCGGAGGGGGCGACGGTGACCGGCAGCGCCTCGGCCGGCAGCGGGTACGGGCTGCTGGACGTGCGGCCCCAGCAAAAGCTCGAAGCGGTCATCGGCATCGCCCGTGACCTCGCCGCCGCCTCCGCTGCGAACGACGTCGAGAGCTTGCTCCCCCAGATCCTCGACACCCTGTTCAACATCTTCCCGGGCGCCGATCGCGGCGTCATCCTCCTTCGCAAAGAGGGCGATCTGAGCGCCGGGTTCTATCCCGCGGCTCAAAAGCAACGGCAGGCGGGGGACGACTCCACCGTTAAGATGAGCCGCACGATCCTGCGGAAGGTCGTGGAAGAGAAGTCCGGCTACCTCTCCGCCGACGCCAGCAGCGACAGCGCCTTCGACGCCAGCGAAAGCATCTCCAGCTTGGCGATCCGGTCGATGATGAGCGTCCCGATGCTGTCGCTCGACGGCGACGTGACCGGGGTGATCCATCTCGACACCCAAAACCCGATCACGCAATTTAAGACAGGCGATCTCGACCTGCTGCAGGCCGTCGCCGGGCAGGCCGCGATGAGCTACGAGAGTCACCGGCTGCTGGTCGCCGCGCTGCAAAAGCGGAAGCAGGACAGCGAGATGCAGATCGCCAAGCGGGTGCAGGAAACCCTGCTGCCGGACGAACTCCCCCAGCACGAGGGATACAGTTTCTTCGCCAGCTACGACGCCGCACAGGCGGTCGGCGGCGACTATTACGACGCCTTCACCCTCGCCGACGGCAAGATCGCGTTGGCCTTCGGCGACGTCGCCGGCAAGGGGGTGCCCGGCGCCCTGCTGATGGGCCGGATGAGCGCCTGCGTGCAAAGCGTGCTCGCCAACGTGCAGGAAGCCGGCGCCGCCTTCGATGCAAATCAATTCGCATATGTGCCGCAACATGGCCGAGGGCCGGTTCGTCACCTTCGTGCTCGTGCTGCTCGACCCGGAGACCGGGCGGATCGACGTCGTCAACGGCGGGCACATGAGCCCTTTATTCCGCAGCGCCGACGGCAGCTTTTTCGAGTTCCCCGACGACACCGTCGGCCTCCCGGTCGGCATCGTCGACGGTTACCCGTTCGAGTCGGTCACCCGCACGCTGGAACGAGGCGAGACCGCGTTGATCATTACCGACGGGGTCGACGAAGCGATGAACCCCGCCGGCGAATTGTTCACGAAAAAGCGGGTGAAGGACTTCCTGATGAACGGTCCCGCCGACGCCGCGGAGCTAGGCAAGGCGTTGTTGAAAGAGGTTCGCACCCACGCCGCCGGGCGGGAGCAGAACGACGACATCACCATTATGACCTTCGGCCGGAAGGCGTAGAAGCTGTGTCCCCGCGAACCGATGCGTCAGCCAGGGCGTCGGACGCACGCCGTCGTCCCACGAAAAACGCCCGCGGCTCTTCGGGAAGAGCCGCGGGCGCGGTGCATTACTCCGTACGGGATTTGAACCCGTGTCTCCGCCGTGAGAGGGCGGTGTCCTGGGCCGGGCTAGACGAACGGAGCCTGCGTTGAGCTGAACCGGAAGCCGTGGGTAACCACGATTTGCCAGTCGCTCAGGACGGCCACACTCTAACCCGACACCACGGTTCGTCAAACGGTTCGTCGCGATCCGCAACGAGCCGGCGACGCAGGCGTCACTCCGCCCGCGCCAACCGCACCACGATCGAACTGTGCAGTCCGCCGCGGGGGGTCCACTCGGCTGTCAGTTCTAACTCGCGGGGCTCCATCAACTCGATCAAGGCGTCCGCGATCTCGTTGGTGACCTGCTCGTAGAAGGCTCCGTGGTTGCGAAAGCTTTGCAGGAACAGCTTGAAACTTTTCAGTTCGACGCACCGATCCGACGGCACGTACGTCAGCGTGAGCGTGCCAAAGTCCGGATGGCCCGTTTTCGGACACACGCTGGTGAACTCCGGAGCCACATGCGTGATCTCGTAATCCCGGGTCGGGTACGGGTTCTCAAATGTCTCCAACAGGTCCGGCCGCGGGCGGTCGTACAGGAACTCTGACACGGGTGGGGAAGCTCCAAGACCAAGAGATCAAGAACCAAAGGCGAGACCGGCCCGCCAGACGCGCTGCCATCTTAGGCAGGTTGGTTCTTGATTTCTTGGTCTTGGACTTTCAATCGCTCACGCCACCTTCGCCCGGGGCGGTTCGGCGGTTGCCGGAGCGGCGGCCGCGGGTCGGGCGACGTTCCGGTTCATCAACCAGAGCAGCACCGGGCTCGCCACGAACAGCGAGGAATACGTGCCGACGAGAATGCCGACGACCAGGCAGTACGCGAACCCGTGGATCCCCTCGCCGCCGAAGGCGTACAGGATGCCGACCACGATCAACGTGGTCACCGACGTCAGCAGCGTGCGGGACAGCGTCTGGTTGAGGCTGCGGTTGACGATGTCCGTCGTGAGGCCCGGGTTCTTGCCGCGGACTTCGCGGATCCGGTCGAACACCACGATCGTGTCGTTCAGGCTGTACCCGATGACCGTCAACAGGGCGGCGATCATCGGCAGGTTGATCTTGAACTCTTCCAGCCCGAGCCACCCCACCGCGGCGCCGGCGTCCAGCCCGCCGACCAGCCAGTTCGCCAGCGCGACGGCTCCGAGGACGAACAGCACGTCGTGCACCAGCGCCGCGACCGCGGCGAGGCCGAAGTCGACCCGTTGGAACCGCAACCAGATGTACGCCACGATCGCGACGAGGCTGGCGAGGATCGCCAAGATCGCGGAGGTCTGCATCTCGTCGGCGACGGCGCTGTCGAAGCTGTTGACCTCGTCGAACACCGGCTGGGAGGCCAGGTTCGCCGTCATCTTCAGTAGCGCCGCTTCAAATCGGTCGCCCGAGACGGCCCCCGTGGCGACCACGCGGACGGCCCCGTAGCTGCCGGCCTCGCCCACCCCGCCGGACGCCTCGCCTTTGCCGGTCACGGTGTAGGCGCCGGTCGGGTCGTCCAGGGGCTGTCCGGCGGCCGCGGCGACGGCGGCGGTCGCGTCGCCCAGTTCTCGCAGCACGGTGCCGGTCCCGACCGGCTCGGAGAAGGTCAACTCGACCACGCGGCCGACGCCTCCCCGCAGCGGTTCGACCGGGCCCTGCTCCATCGTCACCTTGCGCACGTCGACCGTACCGGTCTCCGCGAACGCTTTCGCCACCAATGCGGCAACGTCTGCGGCGCCGTCGAACCGGTCCGGGTTCTCCTGCACTTCACGATCTCGCAGCGTGGTGCGAATCCGGAAGCGCCGGCCGGCTTCCCCGGGGGTGTCGCTGTCGAGTTCCAGCCGCTCCACGGAGACGTTCCCTCGGAACGCCGGCAGGCCTTCGAGATCGTCCTTCACTTCGGCGGCGCTCTCCGCCTTGTTGAGTTGGAAGGTCACCATCGTGCCGCCGCGAAAGTCGATATCCAGCAGGTCCGCCCCGCGGGACGCGATCAACCCGATACCAAGGGCGAGCAACACCGCGGAGACGACCAGGGCGAGCTTCGACTTGCTCACGAAATCGACCGCCGTGGCGCCGACGACGCTGAACATGTTGAACTTCTTGATCCAACGCTTCCGCTCCATCACGTCGCAGAGCAACCGCCCGAAGTACAGGGCGGTGAACATTGAGGTGACGATGCCGATAAACAGCGTCACCGCGAACCCGCGAACCTGGTCGGTGCCGATCAGGAACAGGATCAGCGCCGTGATCAGCGTCGTCACATTGGCGTCGACAATCGTCGTGAACGCCTTCGCAAAACCGTTTTGGATGCTCATCCGCAGCGAACTGCCGCGGGCCTGTTCCTCCCGAATCCGCTCGAAGATCAGCACGTTGGCGTCCACCGCCATGCCGATCGTCAGCACGATCCCCGCGAGCCCCGGCAGGGTGAAGGTGGCTTCGATCAGGCTCATCACCCCCAGCACGAGCACGAGGTTGAGGACCAAACAGAGGTCCGCGACCAACCCGAGCACCAGGTAGTAGCCAGCCATGAACAGCAGCACGACGATGCCGGCGCCGAGAATGCTGTAGACGGCTTTTCTGACGGTATCTTCGCCCAGCAGCGGGGAGACGGTGAACTCGCTGACCGGCGTGGGGTCCAGCGGGACCTCCAAGGCGCCGGCGTTTAGCACGTCGACAATTTCGTCGACTTCTTTCTCGGTAAAATCGCCGGTGATGACGCCGCTGCTGGAGATCACCCCGTTGATGCCGGGGGCGCTGCGGACCTCTTCATCCAGCACAACCGCCAACCGCTTACGCAGCCCGTCGGTGGAGAGGTTCGCGGACGTCAGTTCTTGGAAGCGGAAGGCGCCGCGGGTGTTGAAGTTGAACGTCACCTGCGGGGTGCCGTCGTCCGGGTTGCGAGAGTTGCGGGCGCGAACCAGGAAGCTGCCGTCCACCTCTTGTCCAGGGCGGGGCAGGATCGTCAGCACCTGGGCGCGAACGCCGTCCACCGGGCCGGCGTCCAGCCCGGGCGGCGGGGCGTCCAGCTTTTGCCCATCCTCGTCCACGAAGCGGAAGACGTTCACCCGCCCGGCGGACGAAGCGTCCTCCAATGCGAGCGTGCCGTCGTTGTTCCGGCCGACGTCCTTCCAAGCCGCCACGGCGATTTTCTCCACCGTGCCGATGCGCACGACCCGTTCGTTGCCCGACAGGGCTTGGGCTCGCTCGACCGCACGGCGATGCTCCGTCGTGTTCGCCAGGATGAGAAACTCCAAGTTCCCCAGGGTCGTCGCGGCGCGGCGGAGGCGTTCCACCTTCTCCGGGTCGGCGCCGGGCACGATCAACTCGATGCGGTCCTGCCCGACGCGGCGGACGGTCACCTCCTCCGTTCCGGACGGATTGATGCGCTTGCCGATCGCCCCGACCATCCGATCCATCACCTCCGGATTGACCTTCTCGTCGGCCTCTTCCTCGCTGGCGAACTTCGATTTGTCCACCTGGAAAACCATATTCGTTCCGCCGGCGAGATCGATGCCGAGCTTCAGGCTCTCCCGCACCCCGTCCATGAACGGATTGCCGCAGTTCGCCGCGGTCATCCCGTTGAACAGGAACGGCGTGACGCCCAATGCTCCGAGGAACAGCACAAGCCCCAGCCGGAACGGCACGTCCTTCATCCGCCACGCCCGCCCGATTAACCAACTGATCGTGAACGGCACGATAAACACGCCGGCGATCACGACGATTGTGACCCACGCGGGCAACGCGCATTTCTCAAGTTCAGCGCCGATCGTGCCCTTTTTGGTGACGGAGGAGCGGTCGCCGTCGCCGCCGCCGAAGCCGACCCCGTCGACGGTCGAGGGATCGCCGTCGAGCCCCTCGTCCAAGCCGCCGTTCTGCGAGAAGACCGTGCCGTCCGTCAGTGCGGGGGCCGGGTCCGGAGCCGGTCCGGGAGCGGACAGCAGGTCCTCCTGAGCCAGCGAGGTCGTCGCCGTCAACAGGCCCAGCAGGAGCGCGAGGGCGGCGGCGAGGGCCGGGACCGCGACGGGCGGCCGGACCGAGCGGGAAAGGCGCACGGGAAGCAACGTCGGAGGCGTCATGTCGGTTCGGTCTCGTCCTGAGCCGCCCGCGGGCGGGGGAACGGCCGGCAATTGCCGGTCGGTCCCGTTCTGGCAGCGAAGATGGTCGGGGTGGGCCGCGGCGTCGATCGGCACGGGCGTCGATCAGCACGGGCGACGGGCGCCCGGCCGGCGGGCCGCGCACTCTAGTTTTCCGGTCCGAACCGAACAACCCGCCCGCGATTTCCGGGTCGAACCGGCGCCGTCACCGCCCCGTCGGGTCGCCCGGCGGCGGGTTGGTGGCCGCCACGTTCGCCCGATCGGCCCACTTTGACAATTCCGTCGCCGCGAACGACGCCGCTTCGCCCCGCTGGATCGCCGCCCTCAGATCCGCCAACAGGCGATGGTAGAACCGCAGGTTGTGCAGGGAGAGCAGGATCGGCGCGAGCATCTCCCCCGCCTTGAACAGATGCCGCAGCGTGCCGCGGCTGAACGCTCCCGCCCCGCCCCGCTTGCAGGCGGGGCAGTCGCAAGCCGCGTCGATCGGCGCCGGGTCCCGGGCGTGCGCGGCGTTCTTGATCTTCAGCACGCCGCCCGAGGTGAACACCGTGCCGTTGCGACCGTTACGGGTCGGCATCACGCAATCGAACAGGTCCACGCCCCGCAGCACGGCGTTCACCAGATCCGCCGGCGTGCCGACGCCCATCAGGTAACGGGGCTTGTCCGTCGGCAGGAAAGGGGTGGTGGCCTCCAGGGTGCGGTACATCTCCGCCGGCGCCTCGCCGACGGACAATCCGCCGATCGCGTAGCCGGGGAAGTCCAACGGGAGGAGCCCACGCACGCTGCGTTCGCGCATCGCCGGGTCCGTCCCGCCCTGGGCGATCCCGAATAGCGCCTGCGGATCGCCGCCGGCGGTGCGGCGGTCGAGTTCGTCCCAGCGGTCGCGGCACCGCTGCGCCCAGCGGGTCGTGCGATCGACGGCGGCCTCCATCCGGTCCGCGTCGCAGGGCAGCGGGGGGCATTCGTCCAGGCACATCATCACGTCCGCCCCGAGCTTCGCCTGCACGTCGACGCTGTCCTCCGGGCGGAGGAATAGCTTCGACCCGTCGATGTGGGAGGTGAACCGCACGCCCTCCTCGGACAGCGCCGCCAGCGCGGCGAGGCTGAAGACCTGAAACCCGCCGCTGTCCGTCAGGATCGGCCCGTCCCACGCCATGAGCGTGTGCAAACCGCCGAGGTCCGCGACGACGTCCGCCCCCGGCCGCAACGCGAGGTGATAGGTGTTCGCCAGGATCTGCGAGGAGCCGACGGCCGCTAACTGCTCCGGCATCACCCCCTTCACCGAGCCGGCGGTGCCGACCGGCATAAACGCGGGCGTCTGCACCGCCCCGTGCGGCGTCCGCCACACCCCGGCCCGGGCGGCGCCGTCGGTCGCGGTCAGGGAGAACGAATACGGTTCATCGGCCATCGACGGGCTCACATCTCCCAGGCGGCCGGGTTCAGCATCGCCACGTACTGCGTGAACAGGCTGAAGATCACCCAGATGATGAACCCGGCCACCACCGCCCACACGAGCCACCCGGCCGCCGCGGCGAGGGCGGACAGGCTTCGTTGGGCGTCCGCTTCGAGATCCGGGCCGATGCGATCCAGCATCTCCGGCACGCTGCCGGACGCCTCGGCGACTTCGACCATTTCCAGATACTCAACCGGGAACAGGCCGGTGGCCCGCAACGCGGGGGAGAGTTCCGAACCGCTCCGCACGTCCGCCCAGATCGGCTCCGCGGCGGCGGCGAAGGCGCCGTTCTCCGTCGCGTTGAGGCTCGCGGTGAGGGCGTTTCGCAGGTCCATCCCGGCGTTCTGCGTGAGCGAGAACGCCCAGCTGAACCGGGCGAGGGCGAAGTTCCGCAGACACTCCCCGAGCACGGGGATCCCCAGCAACGCCGGATCAAGCAGTCGCCGCCAGCGCAGCGAGCCCCGCACGATGTGGAACAGCACGAACCCCGCCGTCCCGACCGCCGCTGCGGCGCCAAACCAGATCATCGCCCCCCGACCGCCCCGCAGGCCCAGCCCCAACGGGTCGAACCCGCCGTCCTGCTCCCCGCCGACGTTTTCCCCGCCGATCAGCCCGAGCACCCAGATCAGCAGGCCGATCACCAGGACCGAGATCACCAGTTGGGCGACCGGCCAGGCGATCTGCGAGAGGAACGTCTTCTTCAGGCGGAGCAGATTGTCATAGTGATCCGCGAGGGCCCGCAGCACTTCGGGGAGATGACCGGTCCCCTCCGCAACCTGCACCAGTTCCACGAACAGCCGGGGAAAGGCGCCGGTTCGGTCGAACGCCGCGTGCAACTCTTCGCCCCGCTTCACGTTCAGCACGACCTCGTCCAGATGCCGCGTGACCCGCGGATCGCCTGATTTACCGCCGGCGACGGACAGGCTTCTCAACAGGCTGACGCCGCTGTCCGTCAGCGTGGCCAGCGAACGGCACAGCCGGGCGAGCGGGGCGAGCGGCAATCGGCGGGCGAACATCGGTCGCATGGTAACGCCGCCGGACGCACAATCCGCCCATGCCGTTCCCAAAGCCGCCCATGCCGTCCTCAGACCTCGCCGACCCGGCCGCCGCGCCGCCGTTTGATTTTCTCCGGTTGAAGGGGAAGCCGGTGCTCGTCACCGGCGTGGCGAACAAAAAAAGCGTCGCCTGGCACACCGCCACGTTGCTCGCGGAGGCCGGGGCGGAGGTGAAGCTCGCCGTCCACACCGCGGAGCGCCGGGAGAAGGTGCGCAGGTTCAGCGGCGACTTGCCCGTGTACCTCTGCGACGTGGCGGATCAGCCGTCAATCGACCGCCTCGCCGCGGATCTGGCCGACGATTTAGGGGGGACGCCGCTGGCCGGACTGGTGCACAGCGTGGCCTATGCGGACTACTCCGCCGGCTGGCTCCCCTTCCACGAAACCCCCCGGGCGGCGTTCCTGCAAGCGGTCGATATCTCCTGCTTCTCGCTGACGGCGCTGTCCAACGCGCTGTCGGATCAGCTTGATCCGGAGACCGGCAGCGTGGTGACGATCTCCATCAGCACCACGCGGATGGCTGCGGAGAACTACGGCTACATGGCGCCCGTGAAGGCGGCGCTGGACTCCTCCGTCTGCTTTCTCGCCAAGAGTTTTAGCAAGTTCAGCAAGGTGCGGTTCAACGCCGTGGGGCCGGGGTTGTTGAAGACGCAAAGCTCCGCCGGCATCCCCGGCTACCTGGACAGCTACCTGTTCGCCGAGCGAGCCACGCTGCGGGGCGAAGCGGTGAGCACGCCGGAGGTGGCGAACGCGGTGGCGTTCCTGCTGAGCCCCCGCTCCAGCGGCATCAACGCCCAGCACGTCACGATCGACGGCGGCATGGGCGTGAACTACTTCGACGCGGATCTGGTGCGAGACGCGACCCGCTGAGGCGGGAAGCTTCAAGAGATCAAGAACCAAAGATTTCTGCGTCGGACCCGTTTGGTTCTTGAGTTCTTGCGTCTTGGAACGTCTTCCCCGTCACCACCCCAGGCTCATATTCGTTTCGATGGCCCGTTGGGCTTCGTGCAGGTCGGTGCCGGTGTCGAGCATGTACAGCCGGATCGCGTGCAGCTTGTCGCCGCTGGCGCGGGCGAGGCACTCGCGGGCGTTGCTGTCCGGGGCGGCGGACCCGCGGATGCCGAGCAGCCCTTTCGAGATCACCCACACGTCGCGCGGCCGGCGGGCCACCCGCAGCACCTCCTCTTCCGGGTAGTGCTCCCGGGCGACTTCAAGAGCGTCGTCCTGCGTCTCCGCCTCGGAGATCATGATGTGGGCGGAGGTCTCGATTTCGTACAGAGCCATCGGGAACGCCGACTGGGGGTGAGCGGGATGCGACAGAATGTAACCCCGCCCCGACCCCCGCCCAAGCGGGCGACCGTCGGCGGGGTTCAAGTTCCCGCCGCGTCCGCCGTTTCTTCCGCGCTACTCCGGCGAACGTACAACGGCACGAGGGCGTACGGATCGTCCCGCGTGCCCGCCCGCCAGCGCTTCAAACCGGCCGCGAGTACGGTCTCCGCATCGACGACTGCGTCTTCACTTCGTTCATCAGGGAGCCCCGGAATCCGCTCCCGCAACCCTGCGTCGCCGCACAGAACCGGGGCGTCGGGCATGAAATCGGCGACCGCGACGATCCGAGTCGGTCCGGCGTCGGGCGGTTCGTCCGTCCGCTGCCACACGAATCGGGTGACGTACAGGTGATCCCTCAGCGCATCCGAGACGACGAGCAGCGGCGTCCCAGAGGGTGAGGCCTCATGGGCGAAGCGGGCGACGGCGGCGTGCGTCGGCACCCCCACCGCGTCGCAGCGGGCGCCAAGTTCCCCCACCGCAAAAGCCACCGTTTTTGCGAACGTCACGCCCACCCGCAATCCGGTAAAGCTGCCGGGGCCGGTGGCGACGCAGACCAGCCGCACGTCCGCCAGCGAGACGCCGACGGACTCGCAGAGCGCCGCCGCTTCGACGATCAGCGTTTTCGCATTGCGGCGGCCGGCGGGATCGAGCCGCCGCATCGTCGTCGCCCCGTCGGCGGTCCGCAGGCAGAGCGAGCCGACGCGGTTTGACGTATCGATCGCTAGGACCGGCTCGGGACCGGGCGCCGCGGGCGTGAAGCCGGTCATCGCCGGTTCCGGGTGTGCGTCGCTTTGACCGACCGGCCGGCGCCTTTGGAGCGGCGGGGGATGAAGACCTTCGGTTTGTGTTCTTCCTTCGGCGGGCCGGGCCACTGCTTGCCGCTCATCTCGCCGAGGAACCGGCTGGGGTGACAGGGCTTCAACCGTCCGCGGCTCCGCCGGCCGAGGCAGTAGGACAGCGTGAGGTAGTCCCGCGCCCGGGTCAGCCCGACGTAGCAGAGCCGGCGCTCCTCCTCCATCGCCGCCCGCGTGCCCAGCTCCACGCTGCGCTTGTGCGGCAACACGCCCTCCTCCATCCCCACCAGGTAAACCCGCGGGAACTCCAGCCCCTTCGCGGAGTGCAACGTCATCAGCACCACCGCTTTGCCGGGGCCGTCCGGCTTCTTGTCGTCAATCCCCCGCTCGCCCAGGGTGGTCTCCTGGAGGTATCCAGCGAGCGACGGGCTCTTCGCCTCGGCGCTGTAGTTGCGAAGGGAATCCAAGACCGCGTCAACGCCGCCGCTGCGGGCGATGCGTTCCTGCGGATTGTCGTACCGGCGGTCGATCTCGGATTCGTAGTCCACGCGGTCCAACAGCGTCGCGGCGACGGCGGAGAGGTCCCGGGCGGTCGCCAGCTTGCGACGGAACTCCGCCAGCAGGGAGCGAAACGCCCGCAGCGCCGCGGCGGTTTTCGGATTGATCGCCCCGCGTTCGATGCGTCCCTCGGCGGCGTCCCAGAACGAGGCGCCGGTGCGAACGGCCTCTTCCAGCGTGTCCTTCACCGTCGTCTGGCCGATTCCCCGCGGCGGCACGTTCACGATCCGCAGCAGCGCCCGGTCGTCCCGCTCGCTGTCCACGGCCCGCAGCAACGCGAGCACGTCTTTCACCTCCTTTCGGTCGAAAAAGCTTTGCCCGCCGACGACCTCGTACGGGATCTGCCGTTTGCGGAGGTGTTCCTCGAACGGCCGCGTCTGATCCGCGGTGCGGTGCAGGACGGCGATGTCGCCCGGATTCACGCCCCGCTGCTTGGTGAGGAAGTCGATCTCCAGCACGGTCTGTTCCGCCTCGACGTCGGCGTCCTGATAGGGGGAGACCTTCACCGGGTTCGTCACCCGACGGGCGGGCGTGAGCGTCTTGTCGTGCCGGGACTTATTGAACGTGACGAGCCGGTTCGACCATTCGATCACCGGAGCGGAGCAGCGGTAGTTCTCCTCCAGCCGGATCACCTTCGCCCCGGGGAAGTGGGAACTGAAGTGCAGGATGTGCTCCACGTCGGCGCCGCGCCAGCCGTAGATCGATTGATCGTCGTCGCCGACCACGCACAGGTTGTTGTGCGACGCCACCAGTGCTTGCAGCACGCCGAACTGCACGCCGTTGGTGTCCTGATATTCGTCCACCTGCACGAAGTCAAACCGCCCCGCGTGGTACGCCAGCCGGTCCGGCCGGTCCGTGAACAGGCGGAGGACCAACAGGAGGAGATCGTCGAAGTCGACGCCGCCCTCGGCCCGCAGCTTGTCGGCGTACTTGCGATAGGCGAGGGCCGCGAGGAAGTCGCGGTCGTCTTCAATCGCTCCGACCGCCTCGGCGGGACTCAAGCCGGCCGACTTCCATTTGCTGATGCGGGCGAGCAGGTCCCCCGGCTTCAACGCCCCGTCCGCGAGTTTGACTTCCCGCAGCACCCCGCGGGCGGCGCTTTCCTGGTCTCCGCGATCGAAGATCGCGAACTTCTCCGGCAGGCCGACGTTCGCCGTCTCCTGCCGCAGAATCCGCAGGCAGAGGGCGTGAAAGGTGCTGATGACCGGGGCCGCTTCGCCGCGGCGTCGCTTGCGTTCGGGGTATAAAATTGCGGCGGCCCGCTCCCGCATCTCCTTCGCCGCCTTGTTGGTGAAGGTCACGGACAGCGTGCGATCCGCCGGCGTGCCGCCGCGGACCAGCTCCGCGAGACGCTGCGTGACCACCCGCGTCTTGCCGGTCCCCGCCCCGGCGAGCACCAAGAGCGGCCCCTCGCGATGCCGCACGGCTTCCCGCTGCGGCGGGTTCAGTCCTTCGAGGCTCAAGCAGATTCCTGTTCGTGGCGAGCGGAGGGGCGTCAGCCCCCCGTGCAATTGCGACGTGGAAGGCACGGGGGGCTGACGCCCACCGCTCGCCGACGGGAGTTCATCCTACCGCGCGCAGTAGTCGATCAGACGGGCCATCTCGCCGCGGAGATCCAGGCGGCTGACGATGCGGTCGACGAACCCGTGTTCGAGAAGGAACTCGCTGGTCTGGAAGCCGTCCGGGAGCTTCTGCTTGACGGTCGCCTCCACGACCCGCGGGCCGGCGAAGCCGATCAGGGCCTTCGGTTCGGCGAGAACCACGTCGCCGAGGCTCGCGAAACTGGCTGCGACGCCGCCCATGGTCGGGTTGGTCAGGACCGACAGGAACAGCCCGCCGGCTTCGTGGAACCGTCCCAGAGCCGCGCAAGTCTTACCCATCTGCATCAAACTGAAGATGCCCTCGTGCATCCGGGCGCCGCCGCCGGACCCGCTGACGATCGCCAGCGGGAGCTTTTGTTCGGTCGCCCGTTCGATGGCCCGGGTGAGCATCTCGCCCACGACCGAACCCATCGACCCCATGATGAACGCGGAATCCGTGATTGCGAGCGCCAGCGGACGCCCGCGGAGATAGCCGCGTCCGGAGACGCACGCCTCGGGCATCCCGGTCCGCTTTTGTTCCGAGACGAGGCGTTCGGAGTACGGTTTGCGGTCGGAAAAGCCAAGCGGGTCCAGGGGACGCAGGTTCGCGTCCCATTCTTCGAAGCTGTCCGCGTCGAGCAAGCGGGCGATGCGGTCACGGGCGGAGATGTAGAAGTGGTGATCGCACTCCGGGCACAGGCCCTGGCGATCGTCGACCAGCTTCCGGAACACCGTCTGCCCACAGCCGGGGCAGCGAATCCAGACGCCCTCCGGCACGCCGCGCTTCTTCGGCGGGTCGTTGCCGGTGCGGGGGGCGCCGGCGCCGTGCGGGGGGACCGGGTCGGTGGGGGGGCGGTCTTCGGTCATCGCGGTTCGCTCACCGTGGCGCCGGTTTGAGAACCGGGCGGGAAGCCGCCCGAATCGTCGTTCACCGTCGCCACGTCCTCGCTGCTCAGGCTTTGCACGCTGGTTTCCTCACGCACCGAACCCTCGGTGCTGACGACGGTGACGCTCCCGCAACGACGCGGCTGGCCGAGCGGGCCGTCAAACTCCACCACTTCCCCCAAGACGACGCTTTCGATCAGCGTCGCGAGCGGGTCGGCGGCGATCACGCCAAACGCCCGCCCCTTCTTCAACGGCTTGGCGAGGGCGCGGCGGACGCGATCCAGCGCTTCGCCGACGCTCTCGCCGTCCGGCGGGCAGACGCTTTCCGGTTCGTCATGCCACTTCCGGGCGAGCTTGGGATAGCGCCGCCGCACATCTTCGACGGTGAGCCCCTCCCATAATCCCTGATCGAGATTGCAGAGCGCGTCGGTCGTTTTGACAGTCAGGTCCAGCCGTTCGCCGATGCGTTCGGCCGTCGCGGCGACGTTTCCCCCTGCTCCATGGAGCAGGTAGGAGAGGTGCAGGCCACGGAGAGCCTCGACGAGGTCCGCGTTCTGTGCTTCCCCCATCGCGTTGAGCGGCAGGTCGAGCCGACCGGCGATGCGGCTTTGCGCATCGTAGTCCGTGCAGCCGGGGCGAATGACGGCGACCTCGGTCATCGGTTCGCCCCCTGCGCAGCGGCGCCCGCGGCGCCGGACAGATCTCGGACGGCGGCGGCGTAGTCCTCCCGTCCGAAAATGCTGGATCCGCAGACGAAGTACGACGCCCCGGCCGCCGATGCGGCGCCGATCGTCTCCAAGCCGACGCCGCCGTCGACGCCGACGATCGCGTCCCCGGCCCGCGAAGCGACCGCCGCGAGCTTTTCGTTGGAGCCGGGCAGGTAACTCTGCCCGCCGAAGCCGGGGTTCACGCTCATCACGAGGCAGAGGTCGTACCGCCCGTCCAGTTCCGCCAGCCGTTCGGCAGGCGTCTCGGGATTCAGGCAGACGCCCGCCGCGGCGCCGGCGTCGCGGATACGATCGAGCAATTCGGGCGAGAAATCATCCGCCTCGACGTGCACGGTCACCACGTCGCAGCCGGCCTTCAGGTATTCATCAACGTACTTGGCGGGCTCGCTGACCATCAGGTGCACGTCGAAGATCGCCTCGGACCGCTCCCGCAGCGGAGCGATCACCATGGCGCCGTAGGAGAGGTTCGGCACGAAGCGGCCGTCCATCACGTCCCAATGCAGCGCCTTGGCGCCGGCGGCGTCGAGCAGGTCGACCTCGTCCGCGAGTCGGGCGAAATCGCACTTTAACATGGACGGAGCGATGACGGGGGCGGACTCCCGCAGCACGCTCAACGCTCGTTCTCGCCGTGTCATATCGCTCGTCATGTGTGGGAACGAACGACGCCGAGGCCCGATCGGGCCCCGGCGTCACCCGGCGAACTCAGACTACAGCGAAGCGATCTTGGCGATGATATCGGCGGTGCGGTTCGAGTAACCGAACTCGTTGTCGTACCAGCCCATGACCTTCACCATCGACGGGCCGATGGCGAGGGTGAACTCGCCGTCGAAGATGCAGGAGTGCGGGTCGCCGACGATGTCCGAGGAAACGATCGGGTCTTCGGTGTAAGCCATGATGCCCTTCAAGGAGCCTTCGCTGGCAGCCTTCATCGCGGCGTTGACGTCGTCCGCGCTGGCCGTCTTCTTCAGCGTGGCCGTCAGGTCGGTCACGCTGCCGCAGGGAACGGGCACGCGGAGGGCGAAGCCGGTCAGTTTGCCGGCGACGGACGGGATCACCTTACCCACGGCCTTCGCGGCGCCGGTGGTGGTCGGAATGATGTTGAGCGCGGCGGCCCGGGCGCGGTGCAGGTCCTTGTGGATCTGGTCCGCGACGTTCTGGTCGTTGGTGTAGGCGTGGATGGTGGTCATCAGGCCGTATTCGAGACCGAATTCCTCTTCCAGCACCTTGACCATCGGGGCGAGGCAGTTCGTCGTGCAACTCGCGTTGGAGATGCAAAGATCGCTCGCCTGCAATTCGCTGTCGTTCACCCCCATCACGATCGTCCGGTCAATGTCGTCCTTGGCCGGCTGGCTGAGGACGACCTTCTTGGCGCCGGCGTCGAGGTGGCTGTCGTAGCCGGGTTTCGAGGCGGTTTTCTTGGTGGCGAAGATCCCGGTCGATTCCAGGGCGACCTCGCAGCCGACTTTATCCCAAGGCAGGTCGGCGGGGTTGCGCTCGCTGAAGACGGGGATCTTCTTGCCGTTGACGATCAGGCCCTCGTCGTCCGCCTCGACCGTGCCGGGAAAACGACCGTGGACGCTGTCGTACTTCAACAGGATCGCCAACGCCTTATTATCGGCGAGGTCGTTGATCCCGACGATCTCGAACTCCTCGGGACGGGCGGCCATGGCCCGGAAGGAGATGCGGCCGATCCGCCCGAACCCATTGATGCCGACTTTAACCGCCACGAAACGTCTCGCTTGTTGAGGAAGAAAGCTGAGGAGAAAGCAGGAGGTCGATCCACCAAAGCGACGCCGGTCGAACCGACGAGCCGCGGACCGTGGGCGCAACCTCTTCGCCGACGGTTCGCGGATCGTACGGACGGCGTTCCATGGACACAACCGGCGGCCGGCGATCCGTGGGCGGAGGCGTGACGCCGGCGTGAAAATCGGGCGAACCTGCCAGGGCGGCGCCCGTACGAGCCCCCGCACAGTGGCGAACGGCCGGTGCGGCCGGACAATCGCCGCCATGCAGACTCGAATCCCGCTCGCCCTCACGGCCGTCCTGGCCTTCCCCGCCCTGGCCTTCGCACACCCGCCGGGGGGCGGGGCGCATGTGCATCTGGAGGACCTGCCGCGGCCGAAGTCGCAGGCGGAGGCGGACACATTCCGACCGACCGCCGTCCCGGACCGGGTGGTGCTGACCTTCGCCCACGATCCGGCGACGACGCAGGCCGTCACCTGGCGGACCCATGAGAAGACGACAACCGCATTTGCTCAGTTCGCGCTGGCCACGCGGGGTCCGCAGTTCGTCGATTCCCGGAACCGGATGAGGGCGAACGGCGACCTGGTCGCCGTCGTGCCGGCGGTCACCACGGCGTATCGCACCGACCTGTCGAAGGCGAACTACCACACGGCGGAGTTCACCGGCCTCACGCCCTCCACGAAGTACGTCTACCGCGTGGGCGACGGCACGAACTGGAGCGAGTGGAGCCACTTCACCACCGCCGCGGACAAGCCGGCGCCGTTTTCGTTCATCTATGTCGGCGACGCCCAGAACGAGGTGCTCAGTCTGTGGAGCCGCGTGATTCGTCAGGCGTACTCGGACGCCCCCAAAGCGGCGTTCACGCTGCACGCCGGCGACCTCATCAACAAGGCCGAGGCGGACGGCGAATGGGGCGGCTGGTTCGAGGCGGGCGGGTTCATCAACCGCGGCACGCCGGTGCTCGCCACGCCGGGGAACCATGAATACAACAACGGCAAGGGCGTCGTCTCCAACCATTGGCGGCCGACGTTCGCCTTTCCGGAGAACGGCCCGGACATGGCGAGGCTGAAGGAGACCGTCTGGTATTTGGACTATCAGGGCGTCCGGTTCATCAGCCTGAACTCCAATGAATTGACCAATGAGCAGGTGCCCTGGCTCCGGGAAACGCTCGAGTCCAACCCGCACCGGTGGGTCGTCGTCACCTTTCATCACCCGCTGTACAGTTCGAAGTCCGGCCGCGACAATCCGGGGCTGCGGGACGCCTGGCAGCCGGTGTTTGACGAGTTCGGCGTGGATCTCGTGTTGCAGGGGCACGACCACACCTACGCCCGCAGCAAGCTGGTCACCGCCGCGGACAATGCGTTGGAGGAGAACGCCTCCGCCAGTGAAAAGGGAGAGGTTCGCAGCCAGCCGTTGGAGGTGAAGAACGTCGCCGCGGGCGTCAGCGGCGTGTCCGACGCCGGCACGGTGTACGTCGTCAGCGTGAGCGGCCCGAAGATGTACGAATTGGGCGACCGCCCGCTGTTCCGCCGCACCGGCGACGGCACGCAGCTCTACCAGATCGTCAAAATCGACGGGGACACGCTGCGGTACGAAGCCTACACCGCCGTCGGCGCCCTGTACGACGGCTTCAAGCTGACGAAGCACGCCTCCGGTCCGAACACGCTGACCGAAGACGCCGCGGACGACGTGAAGGTCCCGGTTCGCTCCGGCACCCCGTAGCGATTCCGCGGTACGCCGCAGCGTTTACCGCCGCTTCGCCTTCGCCCGTTCGCTGTAGAGCTTGAGGGTCTTCCGCTCCTTGCGGGTGAGACTCGCCTCGCCGGAGGCGTAGATTTTGGCGAGGGCGGCGTCGGCGGCCCGTTCGAGATCGTCCTCGCCGCCGTCCTGCGGCTCCGGGCGGTGCAGCCGCACGTTCGCGTTCCGCCCCGCCCCGCTGGAGAACCGGAACCGCGGCAGGCGGGAGGTGAGGCGATCCAGCGTGCTGCCGAAGGACCAGTCGAAACGGTAGTACAGCCAGCCGATGAGCAGCCCGCCGAGGTGGGCGCCGTGCGCGGTACGGGCGCCCGTGAGCGATTTCGTCGCGTCGGCGCCGGCGCCGATCTGGAGCAACACGTGGTAGGTCTCCCAGGCCGCATAGAACCCCGCGATCGCCCACAGCGGCAAGGTGAAGAAGATCAGGCTGACCTGCCGGTGCGGATCCCACAGGGCGCACAGCATGAGCACCCCCATCACCGCCCCGCTGGCCCCGACGCAGGTCGAGACGCGGCCCGTCCCCGGCCCGACTCCGGGGATCAATTCGAGCGCCGCAAAGACCACGCCGCCGGCGATCAGCGAAGCGAGGTGAAACAGCACGAACTCCCGCGTGCCCAGCCGGTCCTCCACCAGCATCCCCAGCCAGTACAGCCAGAGCATGTTGAAGAAGATGTGCCAGAACCCGGCGTGCAGAAACCCGTAGGTGATCAGTCGCCAAACCTGGCCGACTCCCAGTAGCAGGGGGTCGAGGCCGAACAGTCCGTTCATCGGCGGCTCCCCGTACACGGGCGGGAACCGCAGCGAAAGAAGTTGCAGGACGAGCGCCGCAACGCAGAGGCCGACGATCACCTTGACCGCCCTACCCCCCCCGCCCAGGAACGCCCGGCGGGACGGGCTGTCCCAGGCGTAGTCGCGGTCTCCGAATCCCATGGGTGCGGCGTGGAAGAGGGGCGTCGGGGCCGCGTCCCTTCGCACGGCGAAGCGTCGCGACGGGTTACTCGCCGGAGGCGGTCCGCGGCGGGGCGGCGGTGGGCAGACGGCCGGCGAGGTCGACGTTCTCCGCCAGCGCCGCCCGCAGTCGATCGCTCGCATTCTTCACCGCCCGCCGCAGGCGGTCCAGTTCGGCGAGGTCCACGGCCCGCTCCCGATCCTCGACGGTCGTCTGGGCGATCAGGCCGGTCTTCAGTTCCGGGGCGTCGGAAATCTCCGGGCCGTCCGGGTCGCCCAGCAGCGCTTCCTCGCGAGACGCGAGCGCCGACTGCGCCTCCGCGACGGACTCGCGGCGGGTTTCCAGCGAGGTCAGCGCCTTGCTCTTCGCTTCCCGTCGATTGACGAGGTCGGATTCCAGGTCGATGTAGCGGGCGGTGCGGGATGGGGGCACGTCGAACCGCAATCGCCAGTCGCCCCGATTCGCCGGCCAGGCCTGCGGTTCGCCCGGCTGCACGACGAAAGCGGGGGTGAGTTGCGCCTGCCGCTCCGTGGCCTGCTGAACCGCGAACATGCCGATGTAGACGCTCTCGTCGCCCTCGCCGGTGGGAGCGAACAGGTGCACCAGCGGGGCGGCCCCGCCGTTTGCGGCGGCCGTCAGCCCGTCCTGCGTCCCCAATTCGATCGACACGTTGCCCTGCGGGTCGTAGGTGGGCGTCGGGGCGCTGAGGATCTGTCCGAAGCCGGCGTTGGCGGCCCGCAGGTCATTCCGGACCGCGAGTTCGCTGGTTTTCAGCTCCGGCAGGCCGTCGGCGGCTTGCTCCGCGGCGAGTTCCGCGGCGTTGGCGGCGCGACTCCAGGAGGCCTGCGTGGCCAGCGTCCTCATCGAAAAATAGAATGCGGCCAGCCCGCCGATCACCAGCAGGCTGCTGACGATGATGCGGTAGATCTTCACGGCGGCGGAGGTCCGGGAACGGGGGGCGGCGGGTCGGCCGCGGGGGCGACGGGGACGCGGAACCGCTTAGGCTAAGTTGCGGCGCGCGCGGCGGTCAAACAGAATCGGCCCCGGCAGCCGTCCGCGTCGCGTTCGACCGCCGCCGATCGCCAGAACCGTCGCCGCCCGTCGCCCGCTCCCGTCACGATCGTTCCACCCGGTCGTTCCACCCGGCCCCGCCGTCGCCCCCTGACTCGGCCCCCGGCCTCCCCGGCGCCCCGCCCGCCCGTTGCCCCGCCCGCCCGTCCCGCCGCTGCCTCGATCGCAGTTCCCCACCGGGACTGAGGCGTGCGATCACTGCACGGGGCGGTGCTGCCGGTATTTCGCCCTGCCGATCGAGATCCCCAAGACCCCCCGGCAGTTCGACTTCGTGCGGTGGTATCTGCTGCACGGGAACTGCTCGATCTTCGTGGAGGACGACACCTGGTTCCTCACCGTGCACGGCGACTGCGAGCACCTCCTCCCGGATCACCGCTGCGGGATCTACGAGACCCGCCCCGAGATCTGCCGGGGCTACTCGAACGAAACCTGCGAGTACGACGGCGACGGCCGCCACGATCGGCTGTTCGAATGTGCGGAGCAGATTGCCGAATACGCCGAGGCGATCCTTCCCCTCGAACGTCACGCGACGCCCGCTCCGAACCCGCCGGCGCTATTGCCGGTCCTGAACCCGTCCCCGTCCGCGGCCTGAAGGCCCCGGCGATCCTCGCAGCAAGCCTCCCTCCCCTGTCACGCGACCTGATCGAACCGCGGACGCTCCGTGGCTTCCGCGACCTGCTCCCCGACGCCGCGGCGTTGCGGGAATCCCTCGTCAGCGTCGCCCAGAACGTGTTCCAGTCCTACGGCTTCGGGCCGATCGACACCCCGGCGCTGGAGTACGCGGAGATCCTGCTCGGCAAGGGCGGCGACGAAACCGACAAGCAGACCTTCCGTTTTATCGACAACGGCGGTCGCGACGTCGCCCTGCGCTTCGATCTGACGGTGCCGTTCGCACGGTTCGCCGCCCAGCACGTCGGCACGCTGGGAACGCCGTTCAAGCGTTACCACATCGCCCCGGTTTGGCGGGGGGAGCGCCCCCAGAAGGGACGCTACCGCGAGTTCGTGCAGTGCGACTTTGACACGATCGGAACCACCGGCGTCGCCGCGGATGCGGAAACGGTCTGCGTGATTCATCACCTGATGTCGGTGATTTCGGGGGGCGTCTCCCCCTCCTGCGGCGAGTTCACGATCCGGCTGAACCACCGCGGCGTTCTGAACGGCCTGCTGGACACGCTGGGCCTACGTCTGCACGCCACCGACGTGCTGCGGGCGCTCGATAAGCTGCCGAAGGTCGGGGCGGACGCGGTTCGGAACGAGTTGATTGCGCTGCCGGACTCTTCAGAAGAGTCCGCAAAGAGTCTGCTGGACTTCGCGGGACTCTCCGGTGACGCCGCGGAGACGTTCGCCGCCGCCCGCCCGCTGCTGGCCGGCAGTGCAGCCGGGCTGGCGGCGCTCGATCGGCTGGCGGAGGTCGTGCAACTGGCGGTCGCCGGCGGATGCGAGTCGTCGCGGTTGGTGGCGGACCTCTCCATCGCCCGCGGACTCGACTACTACACCGGCGTGATCTTCGAGACGTTTCTGACCGACGATCCCGGCCTCGGCAGCGTGTGCAGCGGCGGGCGGTACGACGACCTCGCCGGGCTGTACACGAAGCAATCGCTGCCCGGCGTGGGGGCGAGTCTCGGCGTGGACCGGTTGCTCGCGCACTTGGAGGAGAAGGCCGGCGCGACGGGCGAACGGCCCGGGGACGTGAACGCGGCGTTCGTCCCGCTGTTGAGCGACGATCGTCTGCCGGAGGTCTTCACGTTGGCCCGCGATCTGCGGGGCGAGGGGTTCCGTGTGACCGTGGCGCCGGACACACGCAGTCTCGGCAAGCATCTGAAATGGGCGGCCGGCCGGGGCTTCGGGGTCGCGGCGATCCTCGGAGACGACGAAGCGGCGGCCGGAACGGTCACCTTTAAAGACCTCGCCGCCCGCGAGCAGTGGAGCGTGCCCCGCCGCGGAGCGGCCCGGAAATTAGCCGAGTGGCGGAACCTCACCGCCTGATCCGCGACCGGCGTCCTCCCCCCGCACCTCCCCCCCGCACCCCGGAGATTGCCGTGGCGATCCGCTCCAACCACTACGACGCCGCCTTCGAGCAGTACCTCCGGGCGCGCCGGGTGCCGTACGTGGCGGTCGACGAACAGCGGCGGGCGCTGGCGGCGGACGCCTCGCTCAAATCGTTTGATTTCATCGTCTCCCGCACCCGATTCGGTACAGGTCACGGGGGCGCCGGCGAGGCCGTCGGCGGGTCGTGGTTGGTGGATGTGAAGGGTCGACGGTTCCCGACCAACGGGACCGGCGGCGGGCGGTGGGAGAACTGGGTGACGGCCGAAGACGTGGAATGCCTGCTGAAGTGGGAGACCGTATTCGGCCCCGGCAGCCGGGCGGCGTTCGCCTTCGCCTACGATCTCGCGGAGGGCGAGTCCGCGGGGTGCGACGACCCGTTCCCTTGGAACGGGCGGCGGTACGCCTTCTTCGCGGTGAAGGTGGCCGATTATGCGACCGCGATGACCTGCCGGAGCGAATCCTGGGCGACGGTGAATCTTCGCCGGGCCGATTTCGATCGTCTGCGGGTGCCGTTCGCCGAGTTGCTGTAGACTGCCGTCGCCCCGCCCGTCCCGGTTCCGCCGATGCCGTCGTGCCGATGCTCGCTCCTCTCCCGTCGCTCGCCCAGGTGGGCGGCCCCGATTACTTCGGCTGGGTCGTGGTGGCGGCGATGATGGGGGCGTCCCTGTTCGCGGTGGGCCGTGCCAGTCGTCGGGGGTGAGGGAGCGCGTGGGAGCGAACCCGCCGTCGCGGTGACGGGGGTGGGGCTGGTCTGCCCGCTGGGGGCGGGGGAGTCCGCGTGGGCCGCTTTGCGGAGCGGCACCGCCGGGGCGGTGCGGGAACTGCCGGTGTCGGACCGACACGAATACCCGCCACGGCTGGCCGGGGCGTTCGTACCGGCGGGAACGACGCGGTTCCTCTCTTCCCCAGCGACGTTCCTCCACGCCGCGACCGCCGCGGCGCTGCGGGACGCTTCGGGGGACGTGCAGCGAAGGCGCCTCGCCCGCCGACTCGACCTGGGCGGCGCCCGCACCGGGTGGGTGTTCGGCGCCAGCAAGTCTGACCCGCAGCACTGGTCTCCGCCGGGCCGGGTGCCGTGGCCGTGGGTCGAGCCGGACGGTTCGCACGTGCTGTGCGACCGGCTGCTCCGCGGGACCGGGCTGAAGGTCACCGGCCCCCGCCTCACGCCGGTCGCGGCGTGCGCGACGGGGGTGGTGGCCGTGGCGCGGGGGGCGGATCTGATCCGACAGGGGATTTGCGACAGAGTGATCTGCGGGGCGGCGGACGGCTCGCTGGACTCCCTGATCCTCACCTCTTTCTACCGACTCGGCGTGCTGGCGGATCCGGGGGACGACCCGGCGGCCTGCGTGCGGCCGTTCGATGCCGACCGCAGCGGCTTTGCGGTCGGCGAGGGGGCCGCGGCGTTCGTGCTGGAGCGGGCCGATCTCGCGGCGCCCGGTGCCTGCTACGCGACCGTCACCGGCATGGGACTCGCCTCCGCGGCGACAAAGCTGACGGATGTCGACGCCACGGGCGACCCGGTGCGGCGGGTTCTTCGAGACTGCACCGGCGGCGTCGCCCCGGACCTGCTGAGCCTGCACGGCACCGCCACCCGAGCCAACGACCCCGCGGAGGCCGCCGGCGTGCGGGCGGCGTTCCCGCACGGGCACGCGGTCCCGGCGTTCGGCAGCAAGGGGGCCACCGGGCACCTACTGGGGGCGGCCGGAGCGGTCGAATTGGCCTTCACGCTGCTGGCCCTGAGGGACGGCGTCGTGCCGCCGACGCTCAACCTGCGGCGCCAGGATCCGGCGTGCGGCTTGAACCTGTCGGCGGCCGCCCGGCCGGCGCCGCTGGCGACGGCGGCAAAGGTCTCCCTGGGCTTCGGCGGCACGGTCGCGGCGGTGGCACTGCGACGGGGCGATCGGGCGGCGGCCGTTCCTCAAGCGCTGACACACCTCAAACGCTGAACCGCTATTTGCCGGACGGCTCGCCGGAGATCCGTCGCTTCGCCCGGGCGGCGAGCCGGGCGGCGGAGTCGTTCGGGCTGCTCCACAACGTTCGCACGTTGTCCGAGCAGGCAAAGTATGCGTCCAGCACCTCCGGATCCCACTGCGTGCCGCGGCCCTCCTCGAAGATTTTTTCGATCTTCTCCACCGGCATCCCGTTGCGGTAGGGCCGGTCGCTGCCCATCGCGTCGTAGGCGTCCGCGACCGCCATGATGCGGGCCATCTCCGGGATGTCCGCTTCGGCCAGCCGGTCGGGATATCCGGTCCCGTCGAAGTTCTCATGATGGCTGCGGACGCCGGGGAGGATCTCGTTCAATCCGCTGATGCCGGCGAGGATGTCGTGACCGATCACCGGGTGCAGCTTGATCTGGTCGAATTCCTCCTCGGTCAGCTTGCCCGGCTTGCGAAGCACGCCGTCGTCGATCCCCACTTTGCCGATGTCGTGCAGCAGGCCGGACAGGTAGATGTTGTCCAGGTCCGCGGGCTTCTTCCCCAATTCGCTGGCGAGGCGATGGGCGACGACGGCGACCCGTTCGCTGTGGCCGCGGGTGTACTGGTCCCGCGCATCCAGGGTCTGCACCAATCCGAGCACGAACTCCAACAGCATCTGTTCCTTATCGCGGAACAACGACTGGTTCCGCAGGTGCGTCGCGAGCACGGCGGCGACCACTTGCAGCAAGCTGCCCTCGACGGAGCCGAGTTCATTTCCGCCGTCCGCGTTCCCGCAGGCGATCCAGCCGAAGTGCGTGCCCCCCTGCCGGACCGCGGCGACCGCGACGGAGGACGCCCCGCGGAGCGTCAACGCCCCGCCGTTCAACACCAGTGGCTGCGCCCAGTCGTGCCGCTCGGCGGCGCGGATCAGACGTTCGATCCGCACCTCGTTGAACAGCGGGATGCCGGCCGAGAGCAGCGCATTGCCGCCGTCGGATCCCAGCGCCACCGCCGCCGCGTCGACCCCGGTGGAACTGCGGGCCTGCGACGCACACTCCTCCGCGAACGCGGACGGGTCGCGGGTGACCTGCATCAGCCCGGTCAGCCGGTGATACAGCGCCAACTCTTCGTAGCACTGGCTGAGCTGCTCCGTGACGTCTTCGAGGCTGTTCTCCTGATCGGTCACCCGCCGCTCCGCCGCCGCGTGCGAACTGCTGAGACGGAGCAAACGAGAGATCGTCTCCGCCGGACCGCCCGGCTGATCGAAGTCGATGGGCAGCAGGCCGGCGACGGCGGCGTCCGGCCCGGCCTCCGGCAACGGCAGGTTGACGCCCAGCATCCCCGGGGCCACTTCGCGGACAGCCAGCGAACGCGGAACCCCCGGGGCGATCAGGTGGTGCGAAAGGTTCAAACCGGTTCGCTCCCCGTGGGCCGACAACGCCGCGACAACGTCCGGCGAGGCGAGTCGGGGCCGGCGGATCGACGGCGGAGCGGGGTCGAGGACCGGCATGGGAGCGTGGTGGACGGCGGGAGCGGGACCCTTCACCGTGTCACGCGAACGGGCGGAGGGCGGAACAGTTCGCTCACGAAAGGCGTCTCAAACGTCGATCGTCGGGCGGTGCTGCCGTTCCGCCCGGTCCGGCGAGCCGGAGTGTGAGTTTCGACGCCTCCCAAGCGATTGCACTTCAGTCCACGTTAGTCCGAAGGCGGACAGTCGTCCGGCGGGGCCTGCCGCAGTCGAGCGGCGGCTCGTTTGAGCGTCCGCCGGTCCCCGGCGGTCAGGGCTGATTCCCCCTCGGCGGAGATTTTTCGCAACAGCCGGTCCACCTCCAGATCGTCCCGCCGGCGTTCCTCACGCTCCCGCCGCCGCCGCGCCGCGTCTCGCCGCCGACGCCGCTCCGACAGCGACCCGCCTTCGGAGTCGGTCCGTTCCTCCTGTCCCCCGGGCTCCGCGTCCGCCTCATCACCGAACGGCCCGTCATCGGGGGAGCCGTCGTCGGGGGAACCGTCGTCGGGGGAACCGTCGGCATCTCGTTCGGCTCGTTCCAAGCTGGTGTAGCCGGCGGAGAAGTCGTAGCCGAGGAATGTTTCGTCGGCGTCCCGCGGCGGCGTCCGCCGCGGACGGGGGCGCCGCTCACGGCTTGCAAGCATCACCGCCGCCGCCGCCGCCGCGATCCAGGCGGAGCCCGCCGCGACCGCCAGAAACAGCCAGATCACGCCGAACAGGTGCGTCAGCCCAGCGACCGCGGCGTCGGCGACGGTCGGCCCGGACCGCCCCGCCCAATGGTCCCGCAGCGCCCGGCCGGTCGCCAACGGCCATGCCGGCAGCAGATTCGCGATCGCCACGAACGACGCGGCGATCAGCAGCGCTCCCGCCGGCGTCGGGTCCGGCCCAAAGGAGATCGGCCACTCCGCGACCCGCACCACCCCCCAGAAGGCGGTGCAAACCAGGAGCGCCGCCGCCGGAACGAGCAGATGCACCCACGCCGCCCGCGCGGGCGTGTCTTCGGCCGGTTCAAGCCCGCCGAGCGGCCAGATCAGTAACCGTCGCACCGGCGCCCCGAGTCTCGCCGCTGCGACGCACCGCGCGGCCTCGGCAGCGATCGCCGTCACTGTCAGTCCCGCCAGCGCCGCCGCCCCCACGGCCAGATCCGCCGCTCGCACCGCCGCCGCCACGCCCACCAGCGGGATCAGGGCGGACGCCCGCACCGTCGTCCCGCCCCACCGACCAGCGGGGATCGTCCAGCGGAGCAAACCGTCGTGAAGCCCCATCGGCAGGCCGACCGGGAGGTAGGAAGTGGAACCGGCCGGTAGTCTAGGCGGCGCACCGGGCCCGCTCAAATTGAATCGCAACCCGCCGTTCGCCCCCGTCGGTTCACGCGGCTGCTCGTGGACCGTCGGCTGCGAGTTCGTTCGGGTTCTGACGGTCGCCGGGGTGGAATGATGTGATCGGCCGCCGGTACGATCGTCGGTTCGCTCCCTCGCACCGGTCGCGCATGTCCCGCCCCCTCCGCACGCTCCGTTTCCGTCTGGCCATGGCCCTCTGTCCGGCCGTCGCCGCGCTGCTCCTGTGTTTCGCGCCGCCCTTCACGCCGGCCGGTTCCGCTCAGGAAGACCCGGCCCCGGCGGCCGCTCTGCAACCGCCGAGCGTGCTGATCGAATCGGCCGGCGGAAAACGGATTCTGGACGACTTCACCCAGATGTTGGACCTGGCCGGTCCGCAGGGCGCTCGGCAGAAACGGGGGTTGCTCGCCCTGTTGGACGGCTTCCTGGTCGGGCTCGACCCGAACGCCCCGATCCGACTGGAACCGATCACGGAGTCGAATCCCACCCGCTACCGGGTCTTCATGCCGGTCGCCGATCGGCGGAAGTGGCAACGGGACAACCTCGATTTCGCCAGCGGCATCCCGGTCCGGGAGCTGGCCGGGGAGAAGGATACATTCCAACTCGGCATGGTGCGCAACGCGGCGTTTGACGGGTACATGCGGTACTACCCCACCGAGGGCGGTCCGGAGTACGCCGTCATTACGGAGCAGAAAGCGGACCTGCCAAAGCGGGTCTCGAAGATCGGCGGATTGCTTCAGGCCGATCAGGACGCCGCCCTGCTGTTGAGGAACGCCGCCGCGGACGCCGCCGCCGTGGAGCGTCGTTGGAAGCGGGTCGCGGAGGCGGAAAAGGACCTGCTCGCCACGCTTCAGATCAAGCCCGGGGAGACGCCGGAGGAGTTCGAACTGCGGAAGTGGGGGGCCGCGTCCCAGATCACTTCGGGCGGCCGGTTCTACGCCGAATCGCAGGTGATCTACGCCGGGGCGAGCGTGCCGGACGGAGCGATCGGGGCGGTGGGCACCGTCCTCTTCCAACCCCTCCCGGACACCGAATCGGCCGAGGCGCTGAAGCGGATCGGCGAGACCCCCGGGCGGTTCGCGGGGGTGCCGTTCAACGACAAAGGCGACTACTGCGGTCGTCTGTCGTTCCCGCTCACGCCACGCCAGCAGGTTCAGCTCAAAGGTTTGCACGAGCGGGCGCTGACGTTGCTGGCTGCTCGGGTGAAAGCCGCTGAGCTGCCGGACGCACAGCGGGAGGCCCGGATGGACGCCTTCAACCGCCTGTTTGCGATCGCGGACGGCGTGGTCGCGGACGGACTGGTCGAATTGATCGTCGATGCGGAATCGACGGACGAAGGGCGGCGGGTGGTGGGCGCCGTGGGGATCCCGCCGGAGACGGATCTGCGGCCGCTTTTGGAGGCGTTCGTCGCCTCCCGTGACGGACACGCGATCGAGTGGGACGCGGGCGAGGCGGTCGAGGTCCCGCTGCACCGCCTCACGCTCGACCCGACGTTCGTCGACGCCGTGGACGGCCTGATCGACGTCCGCGAGGTGTGGGTCGGAGCTTCACCCGACGCCTTCTGGTACGCCGCCGGTCCGGGAGCGAAGGAGAAGTTGCAGTCGCAGATCGAAGCCGCCGCCGCGGGCGGCGAGGCCGACCCGGAGTTTCTGAAGATCACCGCGGCCCCGTCGGCCGCCGTGGACCTGCTGGCGAAGTTCGAAATGACCGACGACACCGCCGAGTACGATGCCTTCCGGAAGATCGCCCTCGACGTGCTGGCCGGGTGCAGCGGACGGATCTCCGGCAGTTTGCGGAAGGACGAGGGCGGCATCGTTCGCGGGCGGGCGTTGGCCCCCCGCTGTCTGCTGACGTTGATCGGCCGGTTCATCGCGGAGATTTCCGAGCGTGAGAAGCTCGCCGGATGACGTTTCCCCCGTCGGCTCCCGAGCGACCGGCCGCCGGACCGAAGGCCCGCGGTTTCGACGCACCGGATGTGGCGGACTGCCCCGTCACCTCCGTGGCGGATCTGCTGCGGCGGGCCGCGGCGGAGCGACCGAACGTTGCGGCGGTACTCACGCCGAAGGGGCGGGCGGGCGACGCCGTTCGTGAATACGACACGCTGACGTTCGGACAGTTGGACGCCGCCGCGGATCGGTTTGCGGCCGGGCTCGCCGCGGCGGGCGTGCGGCGGGGGGACCGGGTGGCGCTGATGGTGCGACCCGGCGGACGGTTTGCGATCGCGGTCTTCGGCACGCTCCGGGCCGGGGCGGCGGCGGTGCTGATCGACCCCGGCCTGGGTGTGCGGGCGGTACTTCGCTGCTTGCGAGAGGTTTCCCCGTGCGGGTTTGTGGGTGAATCGGTTGCGATCGTCGCGGCGCGGCTGGTCGGTCAACTGGACGGGGTGAAAGTCTGGGTGTCCGCCGGCGCCGCGGTTCCGGGGGCGGTCGGGTGGGAGGCGTTTCTCGCTTCGGGAGCGGACCGGTTCGAGCCGCCCACCGTGAGCCGCGACGACGCGGCGGCGGTGATCTTCACCTCCGGAAGCACCGGGCCGGCGAAGGGGGTGGCGTACGAGCACGGCCTCTTTCTGGCTCAGATCGAACATCTGCGGTCCGGCTACGACCTCCCGCCGGGGGAAGCGGACGTGCCGGCGTTTCCGCTGTTTGCACTGTTCGACGTGGGATTGTCCGCCACGATGATCGTGCCGCGGATGCACCCCTCCCGCCCCGCGGCGGTCTTGCCGGAAGAGATCCTCGGCCCGATCCGGGAGCGATCGGCGGCCCGCGCCTTCGGCTCCCCGGCCCTCTGGAATCACGTGCTGCGAGACGCCGCGGAGCGGGGCGAGACGCTGCCGTCGGTCGCCGCGTTGCTCAGCGCCGGCGCCCCGATCGCGCCGCGAACGCACGAGTGGGCGCGGGCCGTGCTGCCCGCCGGCGCCCAGCTTCACACGCCTTACGGGGCCACCGAGGCGCTGCCGGTCTGCACCACGGGCACCGACGAGGTGCTGGGCGAAACCGCGGAGCGAACGCGGGCCGGCGCCGGCACCTGCGTGGGGCGGCCGTTCCCCGGGGTGTCGCTGCGAATCATCGCGGAGCATGACGGCCCGATCGCACGCATCGGTCAGGTGCGGGACCTGCCGATCGGGGAGATCGGCGAGGTGATCGTCTCCGGTCCGGCGGTCACGCGGTCGTATGTCGGTCGGCCGGAGCAGACCCGGCGGGCGAAGATCGTCGACGCCGACGCCCCCACCGGCGTTTGGCATCGCATGGGCGACGTCGGATACCTCGACGACCGCGGCCGCCTCTGGTTTTGCGGCCGGCAAGCTCACGTGGTGCGGACGGCGGACGGCCCGGTCTATCCGGTCCGGGGCGAAGCCCTGCTGAACGAACACCCGGGCGTTCGCCGCACCGCGATCGTCGGCATCGGGCCGGCGGTGCGCATCGGCGAAGTCGGCTCGCAGCGGCCGGCGGTGGTCGTGGAATGTGAGCCGGGGGGGCGGACGGCCGCCCTCGCGGGCGACCTGTGTGAACAGGCGGCGGCGTCGCCGGTGACCGGTCCGGTCGCCGCGGTCCTGTTTCGTCGGTCGCTTCCCACCGACGTGCGGCACAACACGAAGATCGACCGCGCCGCGCTGCAGCAAGTGGGCGACCAAACTGCTGGCGTCGCCGCTCCGCCGGCGGCTGGTCCGGCGCGTGAACGCTGCTCCGGAGGATCTCGGGCTGACGCTGGTCACCGGCGGGGGCGGCCTGCTGGGCGGGGCCGTCGTCCGGCGCCTGCTGGCTGGCGGCGCGGCGGTGCGGGTCCTCTCCCGGCGACCGTTGCCGGAGTTGGCGGCGTTGGGGGCGGTGGTGGTCCAAGGCGATCTTGAGGACCGGGCGTCTGTCGTCGCCGCGTGCGCCGGCATTCGGAGCGTGGTCCACGCGGGCGCCCGGCCGGGGATCGACGCCCCGTTGCGGGAGTTCCTCGGCCCGAACGTCGCCGGAGCCCGGCACGTCGTCGACGGGTGCCTCGCCCATCGGGCGACGACGCTGGTGCATGTCTCCTCGCCGAGCGTCGTGTTCGACGGAACGCCGCACGACGGGGCGGACGAACGGCTCCCGCTGCCGATCCGCGGGCTGGCGAGCTATCCCCATTCGAAGCTGCTGGCCGAACGCGACGTCCTGCGGGCCGATCGCACGCGGGGCCTGCGGACCGTTTCGATCCGGCCCCATCTGATCTGGGGGCCGGGCGACCGGCACGTGCTGCCGGCGCTGATCGCCGCGGCGCGATCGGGACGCGTGCCCGCGGTCGGCGGGGCGGATCCGCTGGTCGCCCCGACGTATGTCGAGAACGCCGCCGCGGCGATTGTCCACGTCCTCCGCGAACTACCGCGGCGCCCGGAGCTGGCCGGGCGGGCGTATTTCCTGAACGATCTGCCCGCCGTTCGTCTGCACGCATTCGTGCGGCGGGTCGCGGAGGAGGCGGGACTGTCTCCGCCGCGGCTCCGCTCGCTGCCGGGGCCGCTCGCGGCGGCGGCGGGTCGGTCGGCGACCGCGGCTTGGCGGGTCCTGCGGCGGCCGGGGGAACCGCCGCTGTCGGCGTTCACGGTCGCTCAACTCCGCGTGGCGCACTGGTATCGGACGGACGCGTTGCGGCGATTCGGCGCCTGGGAAGAGGTCGAGCCGGAGGCGGCGTGGCGGGCGACCCGGCCGTTCCTCCGCCGGTTAGCCGCCGGCCGGCCCGCGGAGGCGCCCGACGCGGGTTGACGACACGGGTTGACGACACGGGTTGACGACACGGGTTGACGCCGGCCGTCGAACCGTCTTAGACCCCGTTGGACATCGGCCGCCGCACCTGCGACACGGCCTCCCGAACACGCACTTCTGGCAAGGACGCCTGGCCGTGACCGCCCCCCGCTTTCTCATTCCGGCCGCCGCGGCGGCCGCCCTCACCCTCACCGCCCTGCCCGCCTCCGCCCAGGCGCCGGCCGCGAAGACCGGCCCCGTCGCCGTGATCGACATGGCGGAAGTGTTCGCGAACTACGATAAGTTCGAGGACGTCCGCGAATCCCTCAAAACCGAGATCAAGGCCGAAGGCGCCAAGGCCGAAGCCCTCGCGAAAGCCGTGCAGGCTCTCCAGGCCGAACTGCAGTCCGGCAAGTACCCGCAGGACACCCCGGGGTACCTGGACAAAGCCGTCGAGCTGAAGAACGCCCAGACCCAGCTTCAAGCCGAACAGATGCGCATCAGCCAGCGCTTCATGAAGAAGGAAGCGGAGCTGTACAAAGAGATCTACAGCGACGTGACCGGCATGGTCAAAATGTGGTGCGACCGGAAGGGCTACTCCCTCGTCATCCGCTACAAGCGGGACGGCGTCGACGCAGCCAAAGCGACCGGCGACATCCTTCAGGGGATGAACCGCTTGGTCGTGTATCACACGCCGCAGGACGACATCACCGACACCATCATCTACGCCCTAGACCGCTCCTACGCCAGCAAGAGCGGCAAAGCGGCCCGTGACCAGGGCGATCCGAACTACGTCTCGCCGTACGCCGCCCCGCGGACCGCGGCCGCCGGCGGCCCGGGCCCGAACTGACGCGGTACGGTCAACGGTCGATAGACTGTCATGAGCCGGCGGACCTTCGGGTCCGCCGGCTTCTTTCTGTATCACAGCCCCTCAAGCGGACCCGCTCATGCCCCGTCCGCAGACGACCCTCGCCGGCGACGCAACCGTCGCCGGCGTGGCTTTCTTCACCGGGGGCGACGTGACGGTGACGTTCCGACCGGCGCCGGCCGGAACCGGCGTGCTGTTCGTTCGCACCGATCTGCCCGGCGCCCCGACGGTGCCGGCGACGATTGAATACGCCCTCGAACTGCCCCGCCGCACCGGCGTGCGGCGGGGGGAGGCGGAAGTCCAACTGACCGAACACGTTCTCGCGGCGTTGGCTGGGCTGCGGGTCGACAACTGTCGGGTCGAAATCGACGGTCCGGAGCTGCCGGGGCTGGACGGCTCCGCGGCCGGCTTCGTCCGTGCGCTGCGGTCGGTGGGGACCGTGAAACTGGACGCGGAGCGAGCGGCGCTGCGAGTGCATCGGCCGGTGACGGTCACCGCGGGCGACGCCGCCCTCACCGCCTCCCCGCCGCCGGTCGAGCAGGCGACCGACTGCGACGCCGCGACGTATTTCGAGTACCGCTTGGACTGCGGCCCGTCGCACCCGGTGGCGCCGCACGCGTTCGCTTCGCCCCTGACGCCGCGGCTGTTTGAAGCCGAGATCGGTGCGGCCCGCACGTTCATCACGGCGGCGGAGATCCCCGCCCTCCGGACCGCCGGCTACGGGGAACGGGTCGTCGCGACGGACCTATTGGTCTTCGAGGCGGACGGCTCCGTCCGCGGGCAGGCAGCCCGCTTCCCCAACGAACCGGCCCGGCACAAACTGCTCGACATGATGGGCGATTTCGCCCTGCTGGGATGCGACCTGCACGCCTCGATCCTGTCGGAGAGAGGCGGGCACGCGACGAACCGCGCCCTCTGCCGCGGCGTTACAGGCGGCGCTGGTGAGCGAGGACGGGGCGGTCACGCAGGAAAACGGGGTTCCGTCAACCCGGACGGCGCCGTAGAACGCACGCCCCCCCCCACGCCCGCGGCAGGAGGCCGTCTCGTGAGCTCCCCGATCGATCCCACGCCCAAGCCGGCCCTCTTCGATATGTCTGAACTGCGGGCCGCCCGGCCCGCCGCGCGGCCGGGGACTGTCTCGATTCATCCGCTGTCCGACGTCCACCCGCGAGCCGTCATCGGCGCCGGCACGACGGTGGGGCCGTTCTGTGTGATCGGCCCGGATGTGACGCTCGGGGTGGACAACACGCTCGACAGCCACGTCGCCCTCACCGGGCCGTGCATGATCGGAGCCCGCAATCGCTTCTGGCCCGGCTGCGTGATCGGCGGGGAGCCGCAGGACAAAGGCTGGACCGACGCCCCCACCGGCACGATTCTCGGGAACGACAATCAGTTCCGCGAAGGCGTCACCGTGCATCGCGGGGCGGAGAAAGAGGACGGACTCACCCGCATCGGCAACCGGTGCCTGCTGATGAGCAACGCCCACGTCGCCCATAACAGCGTCGTCGGCGACGACTGCATGTTGGTGAACGGCGTGCTGCTGGGCGGCCACGTGCATCTGCACGACGGGGCGATCGTCTCCGGCAACAGCGTCGTGCATCACTTCGCAACCGTGGGCACGCTGGCGTTCGTCTCCGGCGGCGGCAAACTTGTCCGCGACCTGCCGCCGTACATGCTCTCGGCCGGGGCGGATAATCCGACCGTTCGCACGATCAATCTCGTCGGGATGCGACGGGCCGGCATCCCGGAGGCGGAGATCCGCGGCGTGAAGCTCGCGCATCGCCTGCTCTACCGGATGAAGAAGCCGATCGCGGGCATCCGGGCGGAACTTGAAGCGAAGTTCGGCGGGACCGCCCCGCCGGCCGTCGAGCGAGTGCTCGCCTTCGTGGAAAACCAGAGCGGCGGCCGCAACGGACGCGGTCGCGACGGCAAGCCGATCCCGTACCAGCCCGCAGTTGCGGCGCCGGTGCGGCGGGCGGCCTGACGGCAAACGCCCCTTTACTTTCATCACTGACCGAGCCGCACGGATGTCTCCGCTCAACGTCGCCGTCGCCGGGGTCGGCGCCCTCGGCCGCCACCACGCCCGCATTCTCGCCGGGCTGGACGGGGTGAACCTCGTCGCGGTCGCCGACCGGGATCTCGCCGCCGCCGGGAAGATCGCCGCCGATCACGGCTGCCGGGCCGTCGCGGACATCCGTGAGGTCCTGGACGAGGTGGACGCCGTCAGCGTCGCCACGCCGACCTTCACCCACGCGGAGGTCGCCGGCGCCTGCCTGGCCGCCGGCAAGCATGTGTTGGTCGAGAAGCCGCTCTCCGCCGACGTGGGGGAGGCGGAAACGATGGCGGCCGCCGCGAACGCGGCCGGGGTCGTGCTGGCGGTCGGGCATGTGGAGCGGTTCAACCCGGCCTATGAGGAGGTCGCGTCGCTCTGCCCACGACCGCGGTACGCACGGTTTGAACGGGTGAGTCCGTTCGCGTTCCGCAGCGTCGACGTGGGGGCGGTGCACGACCTGATGATTCACGACCTCGAACTCGCCCGGCACCTGTTCGGCGGGGCGGAGGTGGTTGCCGTGCAGGCCCTCGGTGCGTCGATCCTCACGGATCGCGAAGACGCCGCCACCGCGCGCCTCACCTTTGAAGGCGGCGGCGTCGCCGACCTCACCGTGAACCGCGTCAACCCGACCGCCGCCCGCACCGTGCAGGCGTTTGGGGCCGACGGGGTGGTCGCCGCGGACCTCACCACCCGCCGCGTGCTGCATTACTCCGCCACGCCGGCGCTGACGCACGGTCCGCCGGTGCTGTCCGCTCTAGACGATCCGACCGCCGACCGCGGCGCGCTGCGGGACAGCGTGTTCGGTCGGTGGATCAAAACGAACGAGGTGCCCGTCAGCGGCCGCGACGCCCTGACGGCGGAACTGTCCGACTGGGCGAGCTGCTGCCGAACCGGCGGCACGCCCCGCGTCGACGGCGCCACCGCCGTCGCCGCCCTCGAACTGGCGGAGTGGGTGCTGGAAGAGATCGCCGCCAGTTCCAAGCGAGCCGCGGCCCCGCTCCGCAAAGCGGCCTGAGGCGGACGATTCAGGCGTTGGACAGCTCAGCGATCGCGGCCAGAACCGCGTCGGCGTGTCCTTTGACCTTCACCTTCGGCCACGCGGCGGCAATCAGGCCGTCCGTGCCGATCAGAAACGTCGACCGCTGCACGCCCATGTATTTGCGGCCGTACATCGATTTCTCGACCCACACGCCGTAGGCCAACGCCGCGACGTGCTCTTCATCGCTGAGCAGCCGGAACGGCAGCGATTGCTTGGCGATGAACTTCTCGTGGGACGCCGGCGGGTCCGGGCTGACGCCGACCGCCGCGGCGCCGGCCGTGACCAATGCGTCGTGCCGGTCACGGAAGTCGCACGCTTCGGTCGTGCAGCCGGGCGTGGCGTCCTTCGGATAGAAGTACAGCGCCACCGGGCCGTCCGCCCACAGGTCGGACAGCGTCAGCGGTTCCCCGCCGGGCGTGGCGATCAGCGTCACGTCCGGGGCGGGGTCGCCGACGGCGGGCGGGGCGGATGATGGATCGATGGGCGAAGCGGCGGCGGGGGCGTCGGTCATGGGGCCATCTTGCCGGATCGGCCGCGGTCGTCCTAGGATGCGGCCGGCCGGCGGATCGCCGCGCCGCCCCCACCGGTCGGACGCTCCAGACCCGCTGATAATGCGACACGTCCCGGCGTCCCGCCCGCTGCTCTTCGGCCTCCTGACGGTCCTGTGCTGCGGGGTGGATCTGTACTCGAAACAGCGGGTGTTCGATACGCTCGGGTACGAGGGGGTCTACAGCGACTGGCACAAGGAATGGTTCGACGGCGCCGTGCGGTTCGAACTGCTGACGAGCTTCAACGGCGGCGCCCTGTGGGGCATCGGGCAGGGTTTGAGCTGGCTGTTCGCCCTGCTGAGCGTCGCCGCGGCGCTGGGCGTGATCTGGTGGCTGTTCGTCGCCGGGGCGGCCCGGAGCCTCTGGCTGACGGTCGCGTTGGCACTGGTCACCGGCGGGGCGCTGGGCAATCTGTACGACCGGCTCGGCCTGCACGGCTGCCAGTATCCGTTGGAACTCGGCGGGGGCACCCGGCTGGCGGTGCGGGACTTCCTGCTGTTCCGCTTCAATGGCTGGGGTTGGCCGGTGTTCAACTTCGCCGACGTGTTCCTGGTGACCGGGGCCGTGATGTTGGCAGCCCAATCGCTGTACCCGCCGCGTGAGCCGGACGACGACGCCCCCGCCGCTCAGCCCGCCGATGCGGGCGCCGCCGCTCCGGGAGCGGGCGCCGCGGGAACGGTCGCCGAACCGACCGGCGGCTGAAAGCCCATCCCGCGGTAGCCGTCCAGATCACCCGGGTCGTCCAGCTTCAGACTGCTGATCGCGTCGTAGCTGAGAAACACCTTGCGGGCGCCGGTGGTGTCCGGCCGCTCACGCTGGAGAAGCAGGAGACCGCCGGAGACGGCGAAGTCGACAAATCGCACCGATTCATTCAACTCCGTGACGACCCCGCCGATCTTTTTCAGATCGGTCGGCCAGTGGGCGAACAGATGTCGCCAGTAGTCGCCCCGGGAAGGCTTCGGCGGGGCCGTCTGCGACATTAGAGCGGAGCCTCTGCGAGACGTGCGAACGGCATAACGAAAACGACCCGCACCGTCGCCGGTGCGGGTCGCGTGTGCTTCGGAGACGTACGGCGCGTCTCCCAGACGATGACCCCAAGGGGATTTGAACCCCTGTTGCCGGAATGAAAACCCGGTGTCCTGGACCTGACTAGACGATGGGGCCGTTTGAAACGCTCGCGGGGCGGGCGTTCCGGGACGAGAGGATATCGAACCTCCGCGGGCGGTCAAGGCGATTCGAAGACCGCGTCCCTCATTGTCGAAGGTCGACCGATCACGCTGCGGACACCGCGACCACGACCGGCGTTCGGTCCGAGGCGGAAGAACGTTCATTCCCCCTCGAACCGAGCCTGCGCGATCTCAGACGAGGTCCTTGAGGCCCTTCAGCGGGCGGATCTTGACGATGTTCCGCGCCGGCTTGGCTTTGACGGTCATCATCTCGCCCGGTTTGAACGGGTTCTTCTTGGTGGTCTCCGGCGTGGCGTCCTTCCGCTGGACCACGACCTTCATCAGGCCGGGAATGTTGAAGGAGCCGGGGCCTTTCTTGCCAAGTTCTTCGCCCAGCAGGCTCTCGAGTTCGGTGAAGAAGGCGGAGACTTCCGTCTTCTGCAGGCCGGTCCGCTCCGCGAGGGCGGCCAGCACTTCCGCCTTCGTCATCGGCTTGGCGGGAGCGGCCTTCTTCGCCGGCGTCTTTTTAGGAGCTTTCTTGGCCATCGGTCGATCTTTCGGGGGGCGGGCCGGCGGAGGCCGGACACGCACGAGCGGGTGAGCACGAAACGTCGCCCGATCGGGCCACGCGGGAAGTTCCCACGCAGTGAACCCCCCTTCCCCCGCGGGGTCAAGCGGCAGAGTCTACAAAATAGGGGTCCCGGCCCCGTTTGCCTCCCGGCGAGACTGTAAATACAGTGCTTTCCGCAGAGTCGGCCTGCTCAGGCCGGTTCTGCCCCTGTCTCCGCAGGGTTTCCGCCCCATGTCCCCCACCCTGCAACACTCTGATGGCGGACCTCCTGGTCGATTCCGGCAAGCACCGCGGCCGTCGATTGAAGCTTGCAGAGGGGACGACGCTGATCGGGCGGGAGAAGGGGTGCGAGATTCGCTTGGCGACTGCGGACGTCAGCCGGAAGCACTGCCGGCTGACCGTGCGGTCCAGCGGGGGGGCGGAGGTGGTGACGGCGGAGGATCTTGGGAGCCGCAACGGCACGTACATCAACGGGCGGGCGATTCGCGTCCGTGCGACCCTGTCCGCCGGCGACACCCTTCGCATCGGACCGATCCAGTTCCTCCTGCCGGATCCGGATGCGGCCAGCGAGAGCGAGGTCGTCACCTGGCTGGTGCCGCCGCCGTCCTCGGGGCCGGTGGCCGACGACGAGCCGACGCAGGTCGTGGGGATGTCGCCGGTCTCTTCGCCGCCCGTCGACGAGGCGGCCTCGGCGGCGGTCGATCCCCCGCCCTCCGCGGAGGAGTCGGGCAAGTTCGTGTTGCAGGCCGCCGCCGTCATTCGGGAACGTCACGCCGCACTCGCTCGCTGACCGCGTCGCCAAACGCCCTCGACCATTGTCCCCGCCGCAAGTACGTCCGCGGCCGGGTCGCCGGTGTCCGCGGGCGTTCGTACGGCGCAGAGATCCGCCGCGGCGCCGACCCGGATGCGCCCGACCGGGATGCCCAGGGCGTCGGCCCCCTCCGCTGTTCCCAAACGCAGCAGATCGTGCGGCGGGATGAGCGGGAAATGCGTGTGCAGAAAACGTAATTCGTTTAGGATCGACAGATCAGGGTTCGATCCGCGGCCGTCGGTGCCGATCGCGACCCGCACGCCCGCGTCCCGCAGGGCGAGCCATGGGTGGGGCGGGTGACGGAAGTGGGCGTGCGTGCGGGGGCAGTAGATCACGCTGAGGTGACGCCGGGACGCATCGGCGAGCCATGCGACATCCCCCCGCGTCAGCCGATTGCCGTGGACGAGAAGTCCGCGAGACGCCCGACCCAGCGGTTCGAGATAGTCGGCCCGCAGGCGGTCGCCGCCGAAGTCGCCCCGCGTCGCGTTCAACCGAGCCATGGCGCCGGCGAGCGGACCGGTTCCCCGAGCCATCAGATCCGTCTCTTCGGCGGTCTCCAGCAGGTGCGTCGCCCACGGGACCGCGGCGGTGTCGGCATGTCGGGCGAGCAGCGTCGGGACGGCCGGGTGCACGGAGTACGGGGCGTGCGGGCTGAGACCGCGCACCAGATCCGGCGGGTCGTCCTGAACCGCGAGGAACCGGCGGGCCGTAATGACAGCGGCCGGCGGATCGCGGGGGGCGATCAGTTCTCCAAAGGCCACCAACGACGGCCGTTCAAGCGGCGGGGGTAGCCGAGCCGCATCCCAGCCGCCGGCGTCCGGCGAACCGGTGGCGATCTCTGCCACGGTCGTCACGCCCGCCGCAAGGCTCTCGGCCAATCCGCGGTTCACCCGGTCCATCCGATCCCCCGGCCGGTCGCGGCGGGCGGCGACGGTGGCGGCGATCCAATCGGCGAAGGAACCGTCCGCCGGCAGGGGGGCGGTGAAGTCGCTGAACTCCAGGTGCGTGTGGCAGTTGACGAAGCCCGGTAGCAGCGTGCAGTCACCAAGGTCCACGGCGCCGGAGCGGGCGTCCGCTCGGTCAAGCACCGCGGCGACCGTGCCGTCCGCGGCGAGTTCCACAGTCCCGCCGCGGATCGGCGGCCCGTCCATCGGGATCACCCACCGCGCCGTCAGCGCGGGCGGAGCGGCCGGCTCGTCCCTAATGCTGCCGCGACCGTTCACCCCGGGACCGTTCATGCCACGAGGTGGGCGGCGGGCGTGAGCGGCGCGGGGCGGTCTGGGCCGAGCGAACGGGTGACGATCGGCGAACCTTCGCCCCGGTAGCGGGCGAGCCACACCAGCAACCCGGCGACGCCCGCGGTGCAGAGGGCCAGCGTGATCGGTCGATATCCGGCGTCGTCGAACATCAGTCGGTGCCAGCCGTCGCCGACCGGGCCGAGGTCGCCCGCCTCCGCCCGCCCCATCAAGACCTGCTGCCCGTTGAACAGCACATGGAATAGCACGCAGGGCCACAGGCTGCGTCCCTTCCAAGCCAGCGTGCCCAGGATCAATCCAGCCAGCGTCGCCGTAAACACCTGCTGGGGGATGAGATGAACCACTCCGAAGGTCACGGCGCTCAGCGCGATCGCGAGCCACGGTCGGCGGGCGCGGGCGAAGCCGCTGAGCAGGAACCCGCGGAACGCCAGTTCTTCACAAACGGCGGGGGCGACGGCCACCGCCAGCAGGGCCAACGGCAGCGGGGCGGCGGCCATGGACTCGGTGAACTCCGCGAATCCGCCGGGCAATTCGGGGAACAGTCGGCCCGTTAACCAGTGGGTGACGACGCTGAGGACCGGCCGCAAGCAGAACGCCAATCCGACGGCGAACGCCAGCAGCTTCCAGTCCGGCAGGCGGAACCGAAAGGTGCGACGGACGTTGGCGGTCAGCAGCAACCCCATCGCCAGCACCGGGAACGCGACGGTCACCAACTGTTGGATCACCACGAGCCGGAACGCCGTCACGCCCTGCGCACCCGCGGGGGCCGCTTCGAGCGCCCGCCGCATCGGTCCCATCATGGCGAACTGCAAGAGCAGGATCGTGACGAACGCGAACCCCGCCTCGCCGAACGTGGGCGTGGCCTCTTTCTCCCGGAGCAGATGCTTGAACCAGCTTTTGACGCTGAACCGCTCCGCTTCACGGAACAGCACGTCCTCTCGCTTGAACTGCTCCACGGCCCACCACAGGGCCGCCCCCGCGTAGCCGACGCTGGATAACAATACCACCGGCACGTACGGCAACGCCCCGCCCGCCCCGCCGGACGCCAGCAACGATTTGAGTAGCAGCGACACATTCACCACCGGCAACACCGCGTACAGCGGCGTGAGTTCGACCAGCGGGCTCAGGCAAAAGACCGTCAGCCCGATGGACACCATCAGGATCGGATAGAGGTAGTACTGCCCCTCCTTGTTGGACTTGGCGAACGTCGCCAGCGCCAGGCAGAGGGCGGAATAGAATGCGGCCAGCGGGACCATCAACAGCGCCACCCAAGCCAGCGACGCCGGGCCCGGGGGAGCCAGCCCGCCCAGATTCGCCGCCGGGCCGGAGCCGGCCAGCGAGGCGACATAACCCCCCGTCAGGCCGGCGCTGAACAGGTTCAAGCCGGCGGTGCACAGACTGAACGTCAGCACGGCGAGGAACTTCCCGCAGACGATTTCCCCGCGGCTCGCGGGGCAGATCAGCAAGGTTTCCATCGTGCCCCGCTCCTTCTCGCCGGCGGCCATGTCCACCGCCGGGTAGAACGCTCCGCTGATCGTCATCAGCACCACCAGGGCCGGGAACAGCTTGCTCCAGACGCCCGCGGCTCGCTCTGACGGCAGGCTCAGCGATTGCCCCCGCGGGGCGACCGGGGCCGGCAGATTCGCCGGCAGCCCGGCCGCGGCCAGCTTGTCCCGCAGCACGGCTTGTTCCCAGACGCGCAGCACGTCCGCGACTCGCCCGTACGCCAACAGGCTTTTCGGGTTCGCATCCTCGAACAGCACCAACGGCCGCGGCGGGGGCGGCGCGGCGTCGACGGTGCCGCCCCGCTCTTCGAGCCGACGACCGAACTCCGCCAGTTCCTCCGTCAGCGTCTCCGGCACGAGCATCAGGGCTTGAATGCCGCTTTCGGCGAAGCGTTTCGCCCGCCGCAGCTCCGCGGCCCGCAGGCGGTCCCGCAGCGGTCCGGCCGCCCGCTCATCGCCGGCGGCGAGGGCCGTTTGCAGATCGGCGGAGATCGCTTCGACCCGCTCGTGCGCCGAACGAACCTCCTCCGCGGCGTCCAGCAGCGCCGCCGAGTCAGACGCCGCGCCGGATCGCCGCTCCGCTCGGCCAACGGGTCCGCGGCGGTCAGGACCCGCAACTTGTCCGCCTCCGCGGGGGTTTCGAACCACTCCGTGGCGAACCGCTCCCCCTCGATCAATCCCGGCCCCGGCAACGCCTCCGCCCCGAGCACCACGACCGTCTGCGGCGTCTCTCGGAACAACAGGGTCATCTGCACCACGCCCAGTCCCAACGCCGGGTAGAGCAGGACCGGCAGCACGGCCACCATAAATAGGGTGCGTTTGTCGCGCAGTTGGTCCCTCACCTCTCGGAGGAACAGCAGTTTCGTATTTCGCCAAGTCATGAATCGATTCGTTTCAGGCGGCGAGCGGCGGGGGAACGGCGGGCGTCGCCGAGGCGACTCGATCGGCCCACGCGGCGTCGTCCGCTTCAATCAGTTTGAAGAACAGTTCTTCGGTGTCCGGCTCGTCGTACCGATCGGCGAGTTCCGGCAGCGTGCCCTGATCCAGAATGCGGCCGCGGTGGATCACGGCCACGCGATCGCACAGCTTTTCCACCTCCCGCATGATGTGCGTGGAAAAGATCACGCACTTCCCGGCGTCCCGCAGAGCGGCCACCGTTTGCAGCACCGCCCGGGCGACCAGCACGTCCAAACCGGCGGTCGGTTCGTCGAAGATCAGCACCGGCGGGTCGTGCACCAGCGCCCGGGCGATCGACACCTTCTGCCGTTGGCCGGTGCTCATTTTGGAGCAGAGGGAGTCGCGAAAATCGCTCATCCGCAGCGTGTCGAACACCTCGTGCATGCGGCGGTCCAAGCGGGAGCCGTCGAGCCCGTACAGGCGGCCGAAATGCTCGACCAGTTCCCAAGCCGTCATCCGGTCGTACAGGCCGGTGTTATTCGACAGGAACCCGATTGACCGCCGCACCTCCGCCGGATCGCGGAGTACGTCGTACCCCGCCACCTCCGCGGACCCGCCCGTCGGTCGCAGCACGGTGGAGAGGATCCGCAGACAGGTCGATTTCCCCGCCCCGTTCGGGCCGAGCAGCCCGAAGATTTCGCCGGGTCGCACCTCGAAACTGACGGCGTCCAACGCGGTCACGGGACCGCGTTGCAGGTCCTCGAAGGTCTTCGACAGCTCGCGGATGCGAATCATGCGGCGGGAACGGCTTTCGAGAGGAGCAGATCGCGGGGCGAACGAACCGCGGGCGATCCGTCACCCTACCCCGCGTCCGGCGACCCGGTCGGCGGCGGCGGAGCGAGCCCCGGCGGTTGCCCGTCCCTCGCGGGCGACGGAACCGCGGAACCGGTTCGTTCGGTCCACTCCCGCACCCGCTCCGCAATCCACGCCGCGTCCTCGGGGGGGAACGGCGGCGGCGGAGCGTCGTAGTGGTCCCCGTAGCGACCGGCCGTCCAAGCGTGCTCCACCAGCGGTTGCAACTCCAACGTGACCGGTGGATCGTCCGGCCGCAGCGGAATCGGGATCCCCGGGAGCGGCTCCCGCAGGCGAACACGGGTGAACCGCGACTTCGGAACGCCGTCGCGGACGGCGGTGCTCGCCAAACGGTACGGCTCGCGGAACGCTTCCGGGACGGCCTCCTCCGGCGGGTACAGCGCCCACCGCCCCCGGCGGAGCAGGTCGATTTCCACCAGCGACACGCCCCCTTCCGTCAACTCCCGCTGCTTGCGGCGGAAAGCCTCCCGCTCCCCGGTCTTGTTGATCGGGCTGAGCACCTCCACCGTCGTGACCACTTCGCGGTCCCGTCGGTCACGGATCTCCAGCCACTTCGCCACGTACGTCTCTGGTTCGAACTCGAACGTTTCGGCTCTGTCCAACACCGCGGATGAGGCCAATGCGGCTCCGCTCCCGCCGCCGCCGGTCGCGATGTAGCCGTCTGGCTTGACCCTCCGGAGCAGATCGTCCCCGCCGCCGCTGCGGAGCATGACCTGCTTCTCCGCCCGACACACAAGATCGGGCGGGAGGCGCACGTTGAGTTGATCCCGAACGGAGCCCACCAAGGAGGCATGGACGTCCTCCCACTCCCCTTCGAGGAATGGGTCGAAACCGGGGAACGGGCCGGGCATCGTCACATCAGGCGGAACGGGTGCGGAACCATTTCAGTTTAGCACCGGCAGCGCCGTCGGAGCGACGGGGCCGGCGGGCGGCGCCGGTTGCGGCGCCTTCAGCGTGCTGCGGCCTTCCGGCCAGCCCTCCTGCCACTCGTCGATCAGCTCGTACCGCACGTTGCGTTGCCGCGGCACGAAGCCCCGCTCGAGGATCGCCCGCTTCATCTGCTCCAACGTGAGGTGGTGGACCGTGCCGGCCTCGGCGACGACGTTCTCCTCGATCATCAGGCTGCCCATGTCGTCCGCCCCGAACCACAGGGCCATGCCGCCGGTCTTTTCGCCCTGCGTCACCCAGCTGGATTGGATGTGCGGGACATTGTCGAGGTACAGCCGGGCGACGGCCTGGGTTTTGAGATATTCAAACGCCCCCGCCGGCGGGACTTGCGACAGGTCGGTGTGATCCGGCTGGAACGTCCAGCAGATGAACGCGGGGAACCCGCTCGTCTCGTCCTGAAGCTCGCGCAAGCGGCGGAGATGCTCGATCCGCTCCGCGAGCGTCTCCACATGACCGAACATCATCGTCGCGCTGCCGACGCCGCCCAACTGATGCCAGACGCGGCAGACGTTCAGCCAATCGTCGGTCATCACCTTGCCGCGGGTCAGTTCGTTCCGCACGCGGTCCACCAGGATCTCCGCCCCCCCGCCCGGCAGCGAGCCCAGACCCGCGGCCTGCAATCGCTCCAGCACCGTATGGAGCGGCAGTTTATTCACCTTGGTGAAGTGGTGAATCTCCGGCGGACTGAAGCCGTGCACGTTCACCTGCGGGAACGCCGACTTGATGTCCCGCAGCATCTCCTCGTACCAGTCGAGCTTGAACTTCGGGTGCAGACCGCCCTGCAAGCAGGATCTGCTCTCCGCCGAGGGCGACCGTCTCGCCGATCTTCTCCAGCAGTTTCGCCCGGGGGAGCACGTAGACCTCGTCACTCTTCGGGTTCCGATAGAACGCGCAGAAGTGGCAGACCGCCGTGCAGGCGTTCGTGTAATTGATGTTCCGGTCGATGTTGAACGTGCGGAACGGCCCCGGGTTCAGGCGACGGCAGACGGCGTCCGCGGCGGCGCCCAGCGCCGTCAAATCGTGCGATCGCAGCAGGGCGAGGGCGTCGGCGTCGGACAGCCGTTCCCCGGCGACCGTGGCGGCGAGGATCTCGTCGTGCGTACGTTCGTGACGCACCTTTCTATCGGAACGCAGCGACGGGGGAGCCGTGAGGGCGACGGTCTGCATCAGGTCACGTGCAATGGGTCGGGGACGGCCGAGCGGGCCGCCGACGGTGGAGAATCAACAAGCCTCACGAGCGATCGCCGCAGCGTGGCCGGAGCATAAACGGGCCTCGTGCCCGTCGGCAGCAGGTCGTTGCGGACGCAGAGTTCGCAGAACAGCGCCAGCCCGGCCCGCTCCGCCGGCCCCAGGGAGAAGTGCAGATTGCGACGCAGGTAGTCTTCGGCGTCCGCGGCCGACAGCCCCAGCGGCGGCCCGCCCGCGGCGGCCAACGCGGCGAGGTCAGACACGCCGGCGTCCCGACTCGCCGCGAATTGCTGAGCAAGGTCGTCCCCGCAGGTCGCATCCAATCCCGGGCGAGAGGCCCACACGGCGAACACGAACGGCAGCCCGGTCCAGTCGTTCCAGACTTCGCCCAAGTCCCACACCGCGGCGAAGGGCCGTCCGGTGCGGCGGTCGGGCGGGTCCGTCATGGCGCGGTCGCCGATCAGCAGCACGGCGTCCGCGTCCGTCTGTGCGACAGAATCGGCGGCCGCATCCCGACCGGCGGCCGGCCCGGTCGCCGGGCCGACCGGCAGCGTGCGGAGGGCCGGGCGGATCCCGAATCGCTCCGCCAACAGGACCCGGGCGAGGGCGGCGCTGGTGCGCGATCCTTCGTCCAATGCCAGCGACCGCACCGTCGCACGGAGGCGTCCGGAAGAACAGCTTCACGCTGCGGACCGGCCCGCGGGCCGCGACGCAGGCGTCGGACAGGATCGTCGCTCCCGGCACGCTCAAGGCGGCGACGCTCGGGACCAGCGCCGCGTCGTACCCGCCGGCCCGCAGGCCGTCGGCGAGTCGGCTGGGATGATCCAGCGTGAGGGAGCCGTGCCGATCCAACTCGGTCCGCAGCCCCTCGATCAGCGGGCGGCTGTTCAGATAGATCACGCCGCCCACCCGCGGGCCGGGCGACGGCTCAGCGGCGGGGGCGGGCATGGACACGGCTGGGGAGGCGGGGGCGGGAAGCGCGGGGCGGCGGGGCGTGACCGGGGCGGACTTGTGGAAGCCGGGAACGTAGGGGAGAAACCGCCCGTTCGCCTGCCCGTTCACCCCGCCCCGCGTTCCGACGCCCCCCCGCCCCGTGCCGACCTCGGACGCCGCCTCGCCCGCCACCTCGCCGATCGACGCCGGGCCGCTGGGCGTCGCCCTGTTTGGAATGGGCACGGTGGGCGGCGGCGTCGCCGAACGGCTCCTCCGTCATCCGGAGACGCTGTCCGCCGGCCGCCCGCTGACGCTCCGGCACGTCGTGGTGCGAGACGTGGCGAAGGACCGCGGCGTCGCACTGCCCGCCGGCGTCCTGCACGACGATATCATGAAGGCGGTGGAGGACCCGGCGGTGGGCGTGGGCGTCGAACTGATCGGCGGGATCCCGGCGGCGTTCGCCCTCTGCCGCGATCTGCTGCGGGCCGGCAAGCACGTCGTCACGGCGAACAAAGCGTTGATCTGCGAACGGGGGCCGGAGCTGTTCGCCCTCGCCGCGGAGCAGGGCCGCACGATCCGATTCGAAGCGGCCGTCGCCGGCGGCGTGCCGATCGTCGCCGGATTGACGGAATCGCTCGCCGCCAACCGGATCACCGGGATGCGGGCGATCCTGAACGGCACGAGTAATTTCCTGCTCTCCCGCATGGCGGACACCGGCGCCGGCTACCACGCCGCGCTCGCCGAAGCCCAGGAGCGCGGGTACGCGGAGGCCGATCCGTCGATGGACGTGGACGGCACCGACGCCGCTCAAAAGCTGGTGATCCTCGCGCGGCTGGCGTTCGGGGCGGAAGTCTCGTTCGACGACGTGTCCCGAGGCGGCATCGACGGGCTCGACGCTGAGGACCTGCGGTTCGCCGACGAACTGGGCTACGCGGTGAAGCTGTTGGCGGTGGCGAAGCGGACCGGTCGGGGTTTGGAACTCTCCGTGCGGCCGACGCTGGTGCGACGCTCGGACACAATCGCGGGCATCGGCGGCCCGATGAACGTGGTGGCGGTGGCGGGGGACCTCATCGGCGAGGCGTGGTTCGCCGGGCCGGGCGCCGGGCGGGAGCCGACCGCCTCCGCGGTGCTGGCGGATCTGCTGGCCGTCGCCGCCGGACGACCGCCGTTCGCCTCGGCAGTCGTCGCCGGATCGCTGCGTCCGGTGCCGGTGGACGATCTGGTCAGCCGGTTCTATCTGCGGTTTCACGTGGCGGATCGGGCGCACGTGTTCGCCGATCTGGCGGATATCCTCGGCTCCTGCGGCATCAGCCTCGCCAGCATCATTCAACATGCGGGGCCGGAGGAGGACGGCGCTGATGCGATCGGGGCCGAGACCGGGGCCGATGCGGAGGCGCCGGTCGTGCCGGTCGTCGTGATGACGCACCGCACCGCCGCCGGTCAGTTGAAGCGGGCGGCCGAGCGTTGGACGGAGTTGGAAAGTCTGCGGGGGGAGCCGGTCGTCATGCCGGTCGCGGACTGATCCGCCGCGAGAATCGCGTGTCGACCGGCGAACCGCTGTGCACCGGTCGCTGCGCCGGTACAATGGGCTCCTGACCGCCGGCACGGCGTCCGCCCGTCGGCCTTCCCGCCCCATCGTTCAACCCGCTCCATCATGTCACGTCTGCTCCCCCTCGCCGCCCTGCTCTGCCTGCCCCTCGCGATCGGCTGCGACGAGGCCGACGCCCCGGCGACGACCACCGATCCCGTCGCGCCCGTCGATCCCACGGCGCCGGTGGCGCCGGACACCGACATGGAAGCCGGCGGAGACGTGGACGTGGACGTGGACGCCGAGGGCGCCAAGGCCGTCGAAAGTAGCAGCAGCGTGTCCGTCGGCAGCGACATGGCGGCGAAGTTCGTCTCCTACGAAGGCCCCGTGACCTTTAGCGTGCCGACCATGGATTGCCCGTTCTCCTGCGCCCCGGCCGTGAAGAGCACGCTGGCCGCCATCGAAGGCGTGTCGGACATCGAGCCGGACGTGGAAGCTCGCACCGTGAAGTTCAACGTCACCAAGGACGTCGACGTCGCCGCCGCCATGCAGGCGCTGGCCGCCGCCGACTTCCCCGTCGACAACGTGATGTAGTCTGCTGCCGGCATCCGCCGACCGAAGTTCGCCCGCCCGCCGGTCTCTGACCGGCGGGCGGTTTTTCGTTGCGCGGACGCCGGCGGGGCCAACGCCGCGACGCCCGCGTCGGTTACCTTCGGCCCCCCCATCCGAATACTCTTCAAACCGGAGAGTTTGCTGAGGTGGGCGAATCCCGCGTCCGTCACTGCGCTTTTGTAGCAGCCCAGCCGCAGGGGGGCGTTTTGATACAGGTCCGCCAGAAACGCACAGCCGGCGTCGTTGAACGCGGTGCGGTTCAGATCGATATCCTCCGGCAGCGGACGCCCCGCCTCCTTGAACGCCGCAAATCCGTGACCGGTGACGGCGGTGCCGGACAGATCGAGGTCTCGAATCTTCGGCACCTCCGTCAGGTGGGCGAGCCCGGCGTCGGTGACCGCGGAGTCTTGCAGCTCGATCTTGAAGCCGAACACACTGGCGGTCCCCTCGCCCGGCGTCGCCCATCGGCCGCGCAGATGGGCCAAAGACCCGTCCCCGCACCGGGTCTCCGAGAGATTCAGTCCGTCCACGTTCTCCAACGGCAGCAGGGTGAACGCGGCGTCGGTGATCGGATTGCCCCGCAGCGTGATGCGTGAGATCCGTTCTCGATTCGCCAACGCCGCGAGGCCATCGTCCGTCACGCCGACCCGCGCCAGTCCGAACGCATGAATGGTGGGCGAGGCGGCCAGCGCCCGCACCCCCTCGTCGCCGATGGTGGTGTCATTAAAGTTGACGCCCTCCAGGTTCGGGATGGTCGCGATCGCTTCGCAGACGGAGCCCGGCAACGGCATCCGATGCAGTTGGAGGTCGATCAGCGTGGGATGGTTGCGTAGCGGCTCCATCCAATCCGCTGTCACGTTCTTCAGCTTGGAGAGCCGCAGCGTCGCCAAGTTGAGAATCGAACAGATGTCCGCGAAATGGGCCTTCGTGAGGTTCGATCGTGGGATCAAACCCTCCGTGACGAGCACCGGCCGGGCGCCGAAGTCCAGCAGTCGCAACCGGGCGAGCGGGTGCGGTTCGCCCGGCGGGCTGGCGTGTTGGATCCAGAACACCGCCGGGCGCTCCCTGCCCCGCCACCCTCACGCCCGCACCCAGCGGCGGCCTTTCATTTCGAACCGGGGCAGTTCATCGGTCGCGGCGGGGACGATTTCGGCGGTGAAGTTCAGTCGTTCCTTAATCGCCTTGTGCACCCGCGGGAGCAGGTCCGCCGCGGCGACGCCGTCCGCGGGCTCGATCTGCACGCGGAGGTGCGGCATCGCCCGGGCGGTGGTGATCGTGACCCGGTACTCCGCCACGCCGGGGACCGTACGCAGCACCGCGTCCACGGCGGAGGGAAACACGTTGTTCCCGCGGATCGTCACCATGTCGTCCAGTCGAGACAGGATCCCCCCCTCCAACCGGGTGTACGGCAGACCAATGGGCGACGGCTCGGCGGAGAGCCGCACCAGATCGCCGGTGCGATACCGGATCAGCGGGGAGGAGAGCCGGCCGAGGTTTGTGACGACCAGTCCGCCGGTTTCGCCGGCGGCGACCGGTTCGTGCGTCTCCGGATCGAGAACTTCGGCGACGAACTCCCGGTCCAGCACATAGATCGCCTCCCGGTCGCCGGCGGCGACGGCGGTGACGGAGCCCAATTCCGTCATCCCCCATTGATCGAACACCGTCGCGCCCCACGCCTCTTCAATGCGGTCCCGCACCTCCGGCACCGCCCCGCCCGGTTCCCCGGCGACGAACAGCTTCGTCACGCTGCACCCCGGCAGGTCGAAGCCGGTGGCCTCCGCCACCTCCGCCAGCCGCAGCGCGTACGTCGGCGTGCAGCACACGACCGAGGGCGTGACGGTGGAGATGAGCCGCAACCGGCCCTCGCTGCTCATCCCCCCGCCGGCGATCGTGAACCGGCCGGCCCGAGCCGCGGCGTCGAACGCCGCCCAAAATCCGATGAACGGGCCGAAGCTGAACGGGAAGAACAGCCGGTCGTCCGCCGTCAGCCCGGCGAGCCGGTAGATCTCCTCCCAGCACCGACCGAACCAGGCCCAGCCGTCGGCGTCGTCCAGCCACCGCAGCGGTTCGCCGGTGGTGCCGCTCGTTTGGTGGACCCGGTTGAACGCCGCGGCGGGCTTCGTCAGCGCCGTGCCGAACGGCGGGTGCGCCGCTTGATCGTCGACCAATTCCTGCTTCGTACAGAGCGGCAACCGACCCAGATCCGCGGCGGATCGCACCGCGGACAGATCGACCCCGGCCAGCTTGGCGGACCAGAACGGGCTGTGCGGCACGCTGTCGGTCAACAGGACGCGCAGCTTCGCGGCTTGCTCCCGGTCGATCTCGTCGCGGGTCGGGAAGCGGTCGTGGGACATGGGCGATGAGACGGACCGGGCGGTGCGGGCCTGATTCTGCCCGACTCGGCCGCATCGGGCGAACCCGGAGTGTGTGCGTGCGCGAACGAACACGCTCAAGCCGGCCCCCCCGCCCCGACGATCCCACCCTCGCGGCCACGGATCGGCCGCACGATCGATACCGGAACGGAGACCCGCGATGGCGAAGGCGGAACAGACGCTGACACTCGGCTTTCTCACGGCGGTCGATCTGCCCGGCGGCGGGCACGTCGGCGGGCTGCTGATGACGGACCGTCTCGGCCGGCCGTTGGAGTTCCAATGCACCACGCCGGTGCGCCCGGACCGCACCCAGCAGATCCTGTACGGGCCGACGCTCGTCCCGTACCTGCTGGGAGAGGTGATCGGCGGGACGCTGGTCAAGAAGGCGGGCGTGAAGCCGGGGCTGATCCTCTGCGACAGCGCCGCCATGCTGTCGCTGCGCCCGCACACCGACCGACCCGTCGCCCGCGTGGAAGGGGACGAGGCGGACGCGCCGCCGGAGGGGCACGGGGCCGGTCCCAGCGGCGGGTCCGCGTTGTCGGTCGGCTGCCGCACGCTGCACTTCCACCCGGCCCACGGGGCGGACCGGGAGTTCGTGGGCAGCGTCCGTGACCGGATCCCAGATCACGCGGACCTCAGCGAGCCGTTCGAGCGCGTCCGCGAAGCGCTGTCTGAAACCTGTAAGTCGGTGGCCGCTTGATGACCCAGTTCGCTGCCGACGAGACGCCCGAGCCGATCGCGCCGCCGGAGGTGCGTTCGCCGTTCGCCCCGCTGACCGCGAGCGTGCACCCCTCGGGCATGAACCCGTCGCTGGGGCGGGCGCCGCGATTCGAGACCCGGACGGCGTCGCTGTCTCCGGCCGCGGAACTGCATCCCCGGTGGCGGCCGAAGGCCCCGCGGGTGATGACGGTCAAGCTGACCTTCCCGGAGGGCGTGCCGCTGCTCGACCCGCCAACGCCGAAGGTTCCCAAGCCGGACGCCCCGGTCCGCAAGCCGGGCAAACGCACCCGGCTGCGTCCGCCGAGCCAAACGCTGGCGCTGTCGGACCGGCTGTTCTACATGCTCCAACCGCCGTTGGAGGAACTGCTCGCCGGGCAGGACCTCGCGATGCCGTTCGAGCCGTTCCCGTATCAATACCAAGGCATCGCCTGGCTGTTCAGCCACGATTCGGCGCTGCTGGCGGACGAGATGGGGCTCGGCAAGACCATGCAGACCATCACCGCGATCCGGCTGCTGCTCCGCAGCGGGCAGGTCCGCCGGGTGCTGCTGATCTGCCCGAAGCCGTTGATCCCCAACTGGCAGCGGGAGTTCGCCTTCTGGGCCGAAGAGATCCCCGTTCACACGATCGACGGCAACTGGGAGAAGCGCAAGGCCGCCTGGACCCAGCCGGGCGTGCCCGTTCTGCTGACGAACTACGAAAAGATCACCGCGCGACTGGATCGACCTCGGCCCGCCCCCCAACCGCGACGGCTCCCCCTCGGAGGAGGAAGGCGATCGCCCGCGGTTCGACCTCGTGGTGCTGGACGAAGCCCAGCGGATCAAGAACGGGGACTCCGTCACCAACAAGGTCATCGGCAGCGTCAAACGGGCTCGATCCTGGGCGCTGACCGGCACGCCGATCGAGAACCGGCCGGACGAACTGGTCAGCCTGTACCGCTTCCTCGGGCCGCTGGAGAAGGACGAGGACGCGGATCTGAACCGCCTGCGGATCATCTCGGACAATCATATCCTCCGACGCTCCAAGGACCTCGTGCATCCGGACATGCCGCCACGGCTGGACCGCACGGAGTACCTCGAACTCGCCCCCGCCCAGCAGACCGCCTATCACACCGCGGAGAAGGACGGCGTCGTCCGGCTCAAAGAGATGGGCGAAGACGTGACCGTCAGCGGAGCGATGGAACTGGTCATGCGGCTCAAGCAGATCGCCAACTTCGACCCGCTGACCGACCAGTCCTGCAAGCTGGACGCGCTGTGCAGCGACCTGGAGGAGATCAGCGCCAGCGGCGGCAAGGCGATCCTGTTCAGCCAGTGGACGAAGACCATCGACTGGATCGACGGGCACCTCAAGTCCCGCGTCCCGCAGTCCAACCCGCTGATCTACCACGGCGGCATCCCGCACAAACAGCGGGAGCCGATCCTCGCGGAGTTCAAGGATGACCCGGACCGGCACATCATCCTGATGAGCTACGGCACCGGCGCCGTCGGCCTGAACCTGCAATTCGCCGGCTACGTCTTCCTCTACGACCGCTGGTGGAACCCGGCGATCGAGGATCAGGCGATCAACCGCGCCCACCGGGTGGGCGTGAAGAACAAGGTGGTCGTCACCAAGTACATCTGCACCGACACCGTCGAGGAGCGGATCGACAAGGTGCTCGAAGAGAAGCGGGACATCTTCAAAGCCGTCCTCGGCGAGGCGGACAGCGAGCGTGAAAACCTCGGGTGGCAGGCCAAGGACATCTTCCAACTGTTCGACCTGCAAGTGCCCGGCAAGGAAACGCTCGACGGCCCCCTGCGGATGGCGGCGTGAGCGATCCGTAACGCCGAGGCTCCGCGGAGCCTCGGCGTTACGGGTTGGACACGCGCCGGCCGAGCGTCAACGCGACCCGCCCCATCGTCCACCGGGCGTTCACGTCGCGGACGGGGCGATTGACCTGCGAGAACCCCGCCGCCGCGTCAATCCCGAGAAAGCCGCGATGCCCGCGAGCGCGGGCCCGCTCCGCGACCGCGGTCCAGACTGGTTCGCACTCCGCCAGCACCGCATCGGTGCGGGGCAGCGGTTCGACGCTGCGGAACCGGCCGGTCGGCGTGCTGTGCAGCCAGCAGACGCCGTCGAAGGTCACGCCGCGGTCGGTGACGGTGAAGTGGGCGCTGTACTCCCGGTAGCTTTCGTCCCGCGGCTCGATCGTGACGCACCCGCGGAGCGTTTGCGTGGCGATCCAGGCGTTCATGCGGTCGCTGGGGCGACCCGCGCCGAACAGGATCGCCCGCCCGCTGCCGCCGTACTCGCCCTTCATCACCCACCCGCCGGGGAGGCGGTCGGCGGCACTGTAGAGGTCGCGGGGAGAGTCGCAGAGGTCCGCCCCCGCCGGCAGCACGCTTAGCGCCCGCTCCGCTTCGAACTGGAACCGCCGTGAGTTCGCCGTCCGAACCGCCGCCGGGTCCGGTAGACGCTCCAGCACGTCCGGTCGCGCGCCGATCCTGCGGAGCCACTTCAGCACGGTCGGCTCCACGCCCCACGGTTCAATCCGCTCGAAGCGGCCGGCGTTGGGGACGGGGTCGCCGGGCTGTACGAGGGCGTCCCCGGGGCGCAGCAGCGGTTCCAACAGCGGCGCGAGGCGGGCGTTGATCACACGCAGCCTCTTTGGCAGCGTCGTCATCGCCGGTTTGGCGAGGCGGTCGTCAAAATCGAAGTTGGCGACGTACAGCGTCGAGGTGCCGTCGTCGGCGGTCAGTCCCAATCGATCACCTCGCCGGCTCCCGGATCGTCCCAGTCGGCGACGCCGGCGTTGTACGCCTCGGCGATCAGTTCCTCCTGGAACTCCCAGATCTCTTCGTCGGTTCCCTCCCGGCCGTGAAACGAACGATAGCCGGTGCGGGACGCCGCCTCGGAGAGCGTATCCCGCAGATGTTCCAGCACCGCGTCCACGTCCGGGCGGGCGTCGTCTGGTTCTTCCTCTCGGAAGTCAAAGCGTTCCGCGTCCTCTTCGATGACCTTCACAGCGAGCTCCGACGGGGGGAAAGGTTCAGAACACGAGTTCCAGCGTTTGCGATTCCTTCAGCAGTTTGCTGCCGACCTTGATGCGATCCCTGACGAGGCTCTCCGCCCCCGGGATGCCGAGCACAAACTGCACCTTGCCATTGCGGATCGGGAGGTAACCCCGGCGGGCGTCGGCCCCGTTGCCCGGGATCACCTGGCGGAAGCTGTCGGAGCCCTTCACCTCGCCGTACAGATCCCGCTTCGGGTAGCGACGCAGGCGAAGTTCCTCCGGCAGATCGACCTCGATGACGATCGCGTACTTCTGCATCGGTCGGGGATCGGGCGGGATCGTCCAGACGGTGAAGCTCCCTTTGCGGATGCCTTTGCCGCCGCCGGGCAGGATGATCGTCTCCGCGTTGGCCCCGTCGCCGTCCCCGTCGCCCTCTTCCGTGCCGGCGCCGGCGCCCTCGGCGACGCCCCCGGTCGCGGCGGTCAGCACTTCGACGGAGATCCCGGGGCCGTCGTTCGAGGCGAACTCGGAAGGGACCGGCGCCATGCGGATCGCGCTGCCGCCGGCGGGATCGGAGAGCGCGTCGATCACGGCCAGTTCGCTCGTCTCCTCCGCCCCCTGAAAGGCGGACAGCATCAACCCGCCGGCGTCCACCTGCGAATCGACCGCCCACAACGCCATCGCGAACAGCAACACCCCGTGCACCGCCAGCGAGACCCCCAGCCCCCCGGTTCCCTCAGCCGTGCCAAGGCCGAACAGCGCCAGACTCGCCGCCCACCACGAACGTGGGGCCGCCGGCACCGCGTCGGAGGCGTCCGGCAAGCCGCCGTTCGCCACGGGAGCGCCGGGCGAAGGAGCGTCCGGCAGGCCGGGCGATTCGGCGGGGCGAATCGGCGGGGCGTCGGACATCAGGAATCCCGGGGGAGGCGGGCGGAGGGTCGCAGTCTACGGGGTGCGGCCCGTTCCCGACAGATCGGCGAGCCGGTCCGCGAACTGGCGGCCCGTCTTCGACAGCGGCACGTCCGTTAAAGCCCCCGGCGGCGCCCACCGCTGCGGCGCGCCGGATCGCAGCCGTCCGCCGGTGCGGGCCGCCGTGTAGCACAGCAGCCGAATGCGAAACCGCGTCACCCCGTGGCGGATCTCCATCGCCCCGTCGCCCAGCGTGCAGCGAACGCCGGTCTGCTGATGCACGGCATTCGCCAGCCAGTCCTTCAGCGGGCCGGCCGCATCGTCTAGCGGCAAGGCCCGCTGTCGGCGGTCTGCTGTTCTTTGCGAACCGAAGATCGGCGGGATCATGGCGGTGAGTTCGGCGGGCGGCTCGTATCTCGGGAAGTCCCACAGCCCGGCCCATCGCTCGTCGTCCGACCGTTGCCGGATCAGCACGGCCCCGTCCGCCCGGTGGACGGCGACCGTCGCCTCGGTCACCTCAGTGATCTTCGGTCGAACCTTCGGCGGCGGGATCGACGTCTGCAAACCCGCGGCGAAGGCCCCGCACCAGCGGCTCGCGGGGCAGTCGCCGCACCGCGGCTCCTTGGGCGTGCAAACGGTTCCGCCCAACTCCATCACCGCTTGATTGAGCGTCGCCGGGCTGTGACCGGCGGCATCCGGCGTGACGAGCCGCTCCGCGAATCCCCACAGCGCCGCCTGACCCGCCGTGGAGCGGGGATCGTTGGGGTACGTGATCAACCGGGCGTACAGCCGGAGGGTGTTCGCCTCCACGATCGGGGCGGCTCGGTTGAACGCGAAACTGGCGACGGCCCCGGCGGTGTAGCGACCGACGCCGGGCAACGCCCGCAGGCCGTCGGCCGTCGTCGGCCATGCGCCCCGCTCCGCAACCGTCTTCGCCGCGGCGTGCAGATTGCGGGCCCGGCTGTAGTAGCCGAGCCCTTCCCAGAGCCGAAGCACCGCCGACTCGGGGGCTGCGGCCAATGCCTCGACCGTCGGGAAGGCGTGCAGGAACCGCTCCCAATACGGAACCACCGCCGCGACGGTCGTTTGTTGGAGCATCACCTCGCTGACCCAAATCGGGTACGGGTCGCGGGTCCGCCGCCACGGCAGATCGCGGGCGTGGGCGGCGTACCACGCGACCAACGCGGACCGGAACGCCTTCAAATCCGCGTCAGTCACCGAGGTTCGCTCCGACGGAACAGCTCACTCCGACGCCGCTTCGGCCGATGCGGCCTCTTTCGCCTTCGGGGCCGGCTTGCCGTAGATCGCGAGGTTGTCAAACGCCCCGGCGTCGTCAAAAGAGCCGATGCCCACCTTGCCGTGGGTGAAGGTTTTGTCGACGGCCGTCATCGCGGGCGTCTCCATATCGTCGAAGTAGACGCGGATCTCGCCGGTTTTCGGCAGCCGCACGACGCGGGCGTGATGCCACTCGTCGGTCCAGGGGGTGCCGTCGGTGGTGGTCTTGGAGATCGCCTTCCGCGGCGTGCCGTTCACCAGGAAGATCTGGTTGGCGTGCGGGTCCGCCTTCTTGCCGAAGTGCACGTAATAAAAGTGCGACGGGTCCTGATAGTTGAAGAACAGGCAGAGCGACCGGTGGTTGTAGTCCGTCATCGTGCTTTGGAAGTCGACGTCGAGGATCGTCTCCGCGAGGTCCACGTTGTCCACCAGGGCGATGTTGTGCGGGCTGCGAACCGGCGGCTGATAGTCGCTTTTGCGGACCGTCAGGGCGAACACGTGGTTCGTGCCCTGCCCCTTCACCTTCCAGGCGTTCTTGTCTGTGGGGGTGAACGGGGTGGCGTCCGCGGCTTCGAAGTCGGCGAAGAACACGCGGTCGTGGCCGAGCATCGCTTCGGCCGGCGGCGCTTCGCGGACGAGCGGCGGGGCGGTCGCGACGTCGGTGGGCGTGTGGTCCGCGGCGAGGGCGGCGAGCAGCAGCGGGGCGAGCATGGCGTCAAGGTCCGGGCGAGGGGGGCGGACCCACTGTGACGAACGCCCCCGCGGCGTCGCAAGCGGTCAGGCGGCGACCGCATCGGTTTTCGCGTCCGGCGCCCGCCGCGGGATCGACAGGCCGGTGCGACAGGCTTCCAACGCTTCGGCCGGGGTCATCACGCCGGCCAGTTCCTCCGGCTTGGTGCGGAACCAGTGGCCGGTGAGGTTCACCGTCGGATGCGGCGGGATGTGGTGGCGGGGCAGCAGGCGGCCGTCGTCCACCCAGGCGGACAGCAGCCGTTCCGCCGGCTTGCGGCGGCGGCGATCCGCCACCGGATCGTGCACCACCGCGGCGACATGCCCGCGTTCGATGAGATACCACAACCGCCGGCCGTCCTCCGGGCCGCCGGCGTCCCGGTTCTTACCCGCATCGCCTGACTCGCCGCCCGCCGATCCGCCCACGACGGTGGGATAGACGAAGTGAAAGGTGTCCCGCACGGTTCGCAGGGCGTCTAATCGCTCGGACAACCATTCGACCGCGGCGGCGGCGTCCCGCAGTTTGGCGGCGGTCTCGAACCGCATCTCCCGGGCGGCCCGGGTCATGCGTTCGGCCAGCGTCTCCGCGGGGGCGGGGCCGTCGGCGGGCACGCTCAGGCCCCGCAGCCACCGCAGGCAGGCGTCCTCCTTGGCCGCATACGCCGACCGCGTGCACGCTCCGGCACAGGGGCCGAGGCAGGTGCCCAGATCAATCCGCAAACAGCCGGGGCGTTTGTCCGTGGGGAACAGCTCCGCCTGATCGGCCCAGTGCAGCGTGACCTTGCCGGTGCAGTCCCGCAGGCCGAAGTGGAGGTTCAACGCCTCCGCGGCGTCGCCCAACAGCCGGCGCCCGCGGAACGGGCCGAACGCGATCGCGTCCTTCGGCGGGGCCGTCGTCACGAACACGCAGCGGGCCGGCCCGCGACCGACGCAAAGATACCTCGGCCGGCGGCTGCGGGGTTGGTCCTTGACGTTCCAGCGGGGCCGCCAGGTGCGGATGAGTTGAAGTTCGCGGAGCAGGCTGGCGAAGTCCGTGCCGGTCTCCTCCCACACCAGCGTGCGGGTCTCGCGGATGATTTTCGCAGCTTTCTCCCCCTCCGCGCTCTTACCGAAGTAGCTCAGCAGGCGGGTGCGGAGGGCCTTCGATTTGCCGACGTAGATCAGCCGGCCCGCGGCGTCGACCATCCCGTACACGCCCGGGCGGCGGGGACAGGCGGCCCGCATTCGGTCCTTCAGCGTGCGCCTTCTGCTTCGCCTCGACGACATGCAGCGGCGCCGGCGCCCCGGGAGCGGCAAACGGATTCGGGCCGAACGCGCTGAACGGTTCCGGCTGCCAACTGATCTGCACGCCGTTCGCTCCGCCGGGTCCGTCCGTGAGGGTCGTGCGGAGTGTACGCCTCAATCGCCCGCAGCGTTAGCCGTCGCCCGCCGGGGTGCGTCCCCCCGCCCCGCCCGCCCGCGTACCGTCCGTCCGAACGGCGCTCTTCCGAACGGCGCTCTTCCGAACGGCCGGCCGGCGGTTGATCAGCACCAATCCCACCGCGACCGCCCCCGCCGCGGCGAACAGCCACGGCGACAGCGGGTCGCCCAACAGCACGATCGCGATCCCCACGCCCCACACCGGCGTGGCGGCGTTGAAGGCCGTCACCCGGCTCGCGGAGTAGCGTTCCAACAGCGCCGTCTGTGCTCCGAAGCAGAATCCGCCCACCAGCAATCCCTGATAGAGCAGCGCCAGCACGGCGTTTGCGGTGAGCCCGCTGAAGTCCGGCGTCTCCGTCGCGGCGGCGAGCGCCGTCAGCAGGGCGGCGCCGATCAGGTCGTGCCACAGAATCAGCGTGCCGGGGGAGACCCGGCGGGTCGCCCGCTTCGTCACCACGATCTTCACCCCCAGCAGAAAGCCGGAGAAGGCGGTGATGAGATCGCCCGACAGCGTGGACGGGGTGCCTTCCCCCGCCGCGGCGCTGCGGGCGGTGAACAGCACGAGGCAGACGCCGGAGGCCGCACAGGCGAAGCCCAGCCAGCGGAGCCCGACGATCCGGTCGCCCTTCGTGACGAAGTGCTCCACCAACGCGACCCAGAACAGGAACGTGTTGATGAACAGCGCCGCGTGCGAAGCGTTCGTCCGCGACACCCCGATGTGATAGGTCGCGATCTGCACGCACAGGAAGGCCCCCAGCCACACGCAGGGCGGCCACTCGCCGGTTCGGGGCCGCAGCCGTTCGCCCCGCCCCACGCACCAGACCAGCATGAACAGCCCGGCGAGCCAGAACCGAATCGCCGCCCCGGTCAGCGGCGGCACGCAGTCCCCGGCCACGCGAATACTCGCCGGTGTGCCGCCCCAGATGATGGACATGGCGACGCACAGCGCCGTCGCCCGCCACGTCAGCGGCGGCGAAACGGAGTCGCGAGCCTGCGAGGCGACCGGATCGGCGGGGGACGCGGGCTCGGTCACCCGGTTTGCGACGCCGCGAGGAAGGCGCCGGCGACCGCATTGTGGACGAGATCCGCCGCCGCCAGCAGTTCCGCGGCGATGCCGGCGATCTGCTCCTCCCGCGACGGCGTCGTCCCCGGCAGCACCGGCCAGGTGTACGTTTCGACCTCCAGGTGCGGGGCGTACGGCAGGCGAGCGACGGCGGCGAGAGCCGCGGCGAGTTCGGGCCGGGTCGTGTTCAACGGGCCAAGGTCGGTGCGACTGATCGGGACGTGGAAGTGGGTCCGCCACACGTCCGCGGCGGCGAACGCCGGCGGCGGGGCCTTGCAGAAGGACGAGGTGACGTCCGCTTCCCGCCCCGTCACACTCCAGCCGTCGCCTCGACCGTCGCCTCGGCCTTCAACGAGGCGGTTGGCGGCGAAGGTTTGGTGCAGGTAGCGGGCCTCTGCATAGCGGGCGAGCTCTTCGCGGGCGCCGGCGTGCGTCGGGTCGGGCAGTTCGACGGCGCAGGACATCTGCACCTTATTGATGCGCACGCCCGCCGCTTCGAGGGCCGCGACGACCTCCCCCGCCGGTTCGAACTCGACGGCCTGATGGCACACGTCATAGCACACGCCGAGGTGCGTGCGCACCGCCGCCCCGCATCCGGCCGCATCGGCGGCGTCCCGCAGGCGATCGAAGAACGCGACCGTGCCCGCCGTCGTCTCCAACAGGCAAAACGGCTCCGGCTCGATCGCCAGCCGCACCACCCGGCCGGTGCGGTCGTGCAATTCGTCCAGATCGCGGGCCAGCGACAGGAGGTTTTCGATGCACCGCGATTCAAAATCCGCCGGCAGTTCGCCGGTGAGGTCGCTGCCCAGCGGGAGCGTCGAGACGCTGCCCTCACGCCCGTCCGGCAGCAGGTCCGCGAGCAGCGTCGCGCAGCGCCGGGTGTAATCGAGCCGGCGCTCGTCCGCCCAGTCCGGTTGATAGACGTCCGCCTTCACCGCGTCCCGATGGAAGTCTCCGAAGGGGAAGGCGTTCAGGGTGTAGCAGGTCAGCTCGTTCTTCCGGAGGAACTCCGCGAGTCGATCCGCATTCACGCGGTCCGCCTCCATCGCCCGGGCGACCGGATCGGCGAACCAGAGCCCCACCGCCAGCGGCCCGCCGCCCGCCGCGGCCAAGCGATCGCGAACCGGGATCGCGAAGCTCTCCAAGCCGCCCAACACCTCCGGGAGATCACGCCCCGGGTGCACGTTCGTGCAATAGCAGAGGGGCAGGGAGGGCAGCGTCACGGGCGACGGGCGGGCAGCGGGGGGGAGCGGCGGGCGAGGCGGCGGAACCGTACCGGGAACGCCGAAACGGGCGGCGGGTCCGGATGGTATCGGTTCCCGTGGGCCGGCCGGTACACTGCCCGCCCCGCCGGCTCCTCCCGCGGCCCGATCCGGCTCCCTGGTCCAGTCGCGGGGACGCCGCCCGTCGACCTCGACTTCCCGCTTCGCCCCGCCTGCCCCCCCGCCGCGTGCCGGACGTCGCCCCGACCGCCGCTCGACTCTCCTCCGCCTCACGGCGGAAAGCGGCCCGGGATAAGACGGTGTCGATGCCGGTCTCCGGCGAGCTTGCCAGCCCAACGGCGCTGCGGGACCCGAACGTGCAACTGATGTTGCAGGTCCGCGACGGCGACGAAGCGGCGTTCGCGGAGCTGGTCGAGAAGTTCCAGGCTCGGTTGGTGACGGTCTTCACGCATCTGGTCGGCGACCGCAGCCTCGCGGAGGATCTCTCGCAGGAGGCGTTCCTCCGTGTCTACCGGGCTCGCACCGGCTATGTGCCGACGGCGAAGTTCAGCACCTGGCTGTACCGCATCGCCCACAATCTCGCCAGCAACGCCCGCCGCGGGCTCGGGCGGAAGAAGGAGGTGCGGGTGGCGCCAAAGGAGGGCTCCGCGACCGGCACGCACGAGCAGATGGCCGTGGAGAAAAGCGGCCTGATGCCCAGTCGACTGTTCGCCAAGGATGAACTGCGCGAGAAGGTCCGCGAGGCGCTGGAGTCGTTGTCGGACCGACAGAAACTCGCCGTGCTGCTCCACCGGTTCGAGGGGATGCCGTACGCGGATATCGCCGAGACGATGGAGTTGAGCCCCGCCGCCGTCAAAAGCCTGCTGGCCCGGGCGCGGGAAAACCTCCGATCCAAACTCGAACCGTACGTGAAGTAGCCGGCCCCGCCCGTTCGCCCGCCCGGGACGCTCCCCGGCCGGCCCGTCGACGCAGGACCGCCCCCCGCCATGCCGCAAATCGCCCGCCTCACCGCCGAAGACCGCGACGATCTCGTTGCGTATCTCGACGGCGAATTGGAAGGCGAAGCCGGCGGACGCATTGAATCAGCCCTCTCCAGCAGCCCGGTGGCGCGGCACGAGGTCGAGATGCTGACCCGCACCTGGGATCTGCTGGATCTGCTGCCCACCGCCACGCCCGACCCGACGTTCACGGAGCGGACGCTCGAAGCGGCGAAGAAACTGGCCGACGTCGTCCCGCTCTCCGAGCACGTCGCGGTTCGGGCGGCGAAGGGAGCCGGCACGATTCTGATCTGGGCGGCCGGGCTCGCGGCGGCGGGGGCCGTCGGTTACCTCGCCACGGCGGAGTGGGCGCCGGGACAATCCGACGAGATCGTCCGCGACGAGCCGATCCTCCGGGACCTCCCGCGGCTCCGCGACGCCCACAGCGAAGCGTTTCTCCGAGAATTGGAAGGGGCCGGCACGTTGTTCAATCTCCCGCCGGACCTCGATCCCGACCCGCCCCGCCCGCAGGCGGCGCCCCGCCCCACCGACGCCCCCGCGGAGCTGCCGGAATGATCGCTCGACCGCTCTCGCGCCGCTTCGCCGCGGCGGCCTCTTTCGCTCTCGCGTCGGTCGCGCCCGCCTTCGCTCAAGACTCTGCCGCGGCCGATGCGGACGCCGCCAGCCGCGGTCGGATCGAACAGCTCACGGGGGAGGAGCGGGCCGCATTGCTGGACCGACACGAAGCGTTTCTGGCGCTGCCCGCGGCGGAACGGGACCGGCTCCGGGCCCTGCACGGCACGCTCGCCGCGGACGGCCCCACGGGGGCGCTGAACCGCACGCTCGACCGGCTGCGTGACGTGCTGGAACGGCTGACCCCGTCGGAGCGGGCGGCGGTGGAATCCGCCCGCAATCCGTCGGAGCGGGTCGTCCTGCTCCGCCGCGTAATCGATGGTTATCGCTCCATCCCGCCGCCGCCCGAACGCACAGGCGACCGGTCCGATCTCGCTCCCGGGCAACGATCCCCCCTCGACTGGCCGCGGGTGGATCTGATTGAAGAGGAACTGGTCGCCCTGCTCGCCGACCGCACCAGCTTACTGCGGTTGAACGATGAAGATCCGCTCACGCTGGAGCGACCGGATCGGTTGCTCCGCATCTTGGAGGCCGCCGCGACCTCCCGCGGCTCGCTGCGACCGCGTTCGCCGGAGGATTGGCTGCCCGACGACCTGCTGACCGAGTTGGACGCCCGGCTCGTCGAGCGCGAGTTCCCTGGATTGTCCACGTGGCTGGCGAGCGAGGGGGAGCCCCGGGAGATTGCGACGCGGATCGCCCGCGGGCAACTCGTCGACATTCTCGCTGACGCGCTGCGGGACGCGTGGACCGAACGGATCGGCGGGTCCGACGGGGAGCGGCTGCTGGATCACCTGGTCCAACTGCCCGATCGGGAGGCCGCCCGACCGGCCGGCCGAGGCGCTCGTCAGGATCTGGCGGAGCGGGTGGTCCGGTCCGACGACGTGTCGGCCGAGGACTTGGGGCTGACGGAGGCAGTCCGGCGGGATGCGGTCCGGGCGCTCGATCTGTCGAACCGGCTGCGGGAAGTCGCGTCCGGCGCCCGCCGCTTCGGCCGCCGCGGGGGCGATCGCCGCGGCCCGGATCGGCACCCCTCAGATCGCCCGGGGCCGAGACCAGAACCCGGCCCGAACCCGCAACGACCGGGCTTCCGCCCCGATCGGTGATCATCCGTCGGGAGCGCTACTCGACGGCGGCGCCCTCTGCGTCGTCGTCAAGCGGGGCCGCCGCGTCGCCTGCCGCATCGGCCCCCGCAACAGGCTCGGCGTCGCCGGTCACGGGCGTCTCGTCAGCTTCCTTCCCGGGTGAAGCATCGGCTTCCTCGTCCTCCGCGGGCGGGGCGTCGGCCGCCGCCGCCGCGTCCTCAACGGCCGGCGGCGAGAACTCGCCGAGGGACGCGATCGTGGTTTGCAACACCTCGCCGCTGGCCGCGTCCTCCACCCAGGCCACAACGCTGAGCCGGGTCAGGTCCAGCGGTCGCGCCGGAAATCGCCCACCCTCGTTCGATTCTTCGTACCCCGTCAGGTAGGCGGACAGCCGGTCTCGCAGACCGACGACTGTCGCCTCCGTTTCGAACCGCAACCGGCCCTCCGCATCAGGGGCGACGCCGGTGACGCCGGCCGGCAGCGATCGCACCACCATCTCCCGGGTTCGCACCCCGTTGGGGGCGGCGTAGTCCACGCTGTCTTCGGCCACGGCGACCATCAGCCGTTGATTCTTGGAGAACCCGCCCGGGCGTTCGGCCGCGACGGAGATCGTGAATCGCTCGCCGTCCGCGGTTGCGTCGATCGCAACGGCCGCGTCGGCGGGCGCTTCCAGCCGCTCTTCGATGGCGGTCGCCATGTCGGCGAACCCTTTCGGGGCGAAGCGGGCCGGGCCGCTGGCCGCGACGTCGGGTTGCCGGCCGTCCAGTCGGAGGAACGGCGTGTACGGCACCTCAAGAGTCTCTCCCCGGGCAACGCTGTCCGCATTCGCCAGCGGGTCGGCGCCCGCCCCGTGGTTGTGATACTGAAGCACGACCAGATCGTCGCGGGGGAACTCGGCATCCAGGGCCGTGACTGTCATATCCGCCGCGGCGCACGGTGCGCACTGCGACCCGGTGAACAGTTCGACCAGCACGGTGCGGTCGCGATCGTCCGCCGAACGCGGCTCGCCGGCGATCTCCCGGGCGAGTCGACGGTACGTCTCCGTCACCAAATGCTCCGCCGCAGCGGGGTCCAGTTCCTCTTTGAGGTAGGTCAACGGGTGCTTCAGGTCGCCGTCCAACAGCTTTTGCGTGCGAAACTGCTTGATCAGCGCCACCCCGCCCGGGATCGCTGCGACCTCGGCGTACAGCGACCGGGAGGCGTCTGTGCGCCCGGCGGCCCGCTCAATTTCCGCCAGCAGGTACGCCGGAAGGGCCGTCAGCGGTTGGGCCTCGTGCAGTGCCCGGAGCTCCTCCCCCGCCGCGTCGTCTCCCGCGGTGTCGTCCCCCGCCGTGTCGTCCCCCGCCGCGTCGCCGCCGTGACGGAATAAGCCGATTGCCAGCATGTACAGCGGCCCGGGTTCGTCCGGCTGTTCCTCGTAGATCGTTCGCAGGGCGCCCAAACCCGCGTCGGCGTCGGTCGCGGCGAGATCGAAGGCCTCCCGCAGGCGTTTCGCGAGTGCGAGTTGCACCGCGCGTTCATCGGCGGCGACGTTCAGCTCCGCGAAATTGGCTTTCCAACGTTCCGCCGTGCCGTCGGGGGCGGTGTCGGGCAGGGCTGCGAGCGCCGCAGTGAACTCCGCGTCCGCCAGTTCCCGATAGCGGGGGCTGCCGACGAAGACTCGACCGGCGGCACGGCGGGCGTCCGCTTCGACCCATGGGCCCCACTCTTTGGCAAATGCGGCGTAGTCCGCGGCGATTTGCTTGACGCCTGCCAACGGCTTGCCGGCCCGCGTTTCAAGTTGCAGCGCCGCCGGGTAGAGCCCGAAGAATACGGGATGGGACGGCATCCGCTGGGAGATCGCCGACAACGCCGCGGCTTCGCCGCCGGCGGATCGCATCGCCGCCTCGATCGCCCGGACGCCGGGGATCTCATAGGACTCCGCCCCGGGGTCCAGTTCGCCGTCCGGCAGCGGGGCGAGCACCGCCGGCAGCACGACGGCGCCGGAGTCATTGTGGAATGATCCGAGGATCGCCCCCGTGGTCGGCCGGCCTTCAAATGTCAGGGACAGGTCCCCTTCTTTCGCACCCCGCAGCACGAAGCGGACGGATGCGTCCGTCGCCTCGCCCAGCGTGGCGGTCGGCGCGGCGCCTTTGATCCGGTCGGTCGGGGTGAATTTCGCGATGGTGCGTGCGCCGCCGTTCTCCACGATCGCCAGCGATCCGTAATTCAGCACACGGTCCCGACTGGGGATCAGCAGGCGGAAGGCACCGACGGGAGAGATGGGTTTCGCGTCGGCCTGCGGACCGACCGCGGCGGTCGGCGTGGCCGCGGTCGCCGCGGCTCCACCGTCGGCTCCACCGTCGGCAGCCGGTTCGCCCGAGTCCGCGCCGCACCCCGCGACGGCGATCGCCACCAAGGCCGCGAGAGTCGCGGAGCGGAACGTTGAAGGGGGGAAGCGGGGCATGTGGGATGTCTACGGAGGCGGGACTCTCCCATCCTACGCCGGGATCCCGCCGTTCGCTGGCACGGGGTTTCAGCCGACTCCGATCGTCCGCTCGCCGTCGGTCAGCTCACGCCCAAGTCGCGGCGCAGATCGTCCAGCGATTCGGACAGCCGCGCGACACGGTCCGTCAGGTCGGACAGATTGCTGCGGAGCGTCTCGTTCGACTCCCGCAGCGCGGCGAGTTCATCGGCGGCCACTCCGGCGACGGCGGCGGGAGCCGCGGCCGATTTCGCGGCGGAGCCGGGTGCGGCGGCCGCCAGAGGTGCGGGCGGCGCTTCGCTCGGAGGATAGAGGGCGTGATCGACGGTGGCGCCGCGTCGTTCCAGCGGACCGTCGGCGGAGACGAAGCCCATCGCGGTCAGCCCGTCCAGCGCCTCACGCAGTTCGTCCAGTGAAGTGATCGGCACCATTCGCGACGCCCGCGCCCGCAGTTCGCCCAGCGATTGCCGACCGCGGAGCATCAGTTCAGCCAGCACCGCGATTTGCGGCTCCGTCACCGTCAGACGCTTCCGGACGAGGTGCCGGTACTTCGCCGCCCGCCCGCCGGCGGTATGCACCTCCGCGGCGAGACCCAGTTCGGCCAGATCGTCCAGCGTCTCCAACGCGGCCCCCTCGGTGTAGTTCGTGACGGGGTCGCGGTTCGAACTCTGGTTGCACCCGGTCATCACCGCTTTCAGCGTGAGGGGGTACGAACCGGGCGTGGTCAGTCCTTTTTCGATCAGCGTACCCACGACCCGCCGTTGCGGCCGGGTGAGCGACTTGAGCGGGGGGAACGACTCTTCGGCGTCCATCGGGGGCGGCTCCGTCGGGGGTGCGGGGCGGGGTCGGGGGTGCGGGGCGGGACCGTGACGCTTGCGGCCCGCGGCGGCAAGCGGCCGGGGCGAACCAGCGTGCTGCCAGGTCGATCCCGCCGCAGTTTCGCACGACTGGTGCCGCCCCCTACGATCAGACTCTGCCGCTTCCCCCCGCCCCGGTGCCGCGTGCCGACGCTTCTTCGCTCCCATTTCCCCTTCTCCGCCGCCGCCTGCGTGCTGACGGCGTTCGGCCTGACGGCGTGCATCGGGTGCGGGCCGGGCGGCGAGCCGGTCGCCCCGATCGCCGCGGCGGACACTGGCGGACCCATCGCCCCGGCGGCGGGATCGTCAGACGGAACGGCGGCGGGGCCGGCGTTGACCGCGTTCGATCCGGCGGCGCCGGTGATCCCCACCGCACAGATTGGTTGGCCGCAGTTTCGCGGTCCGAACCGCACCGGCGTCGCCCTCGGCACGAACCCGCCGACGGAGTGGAGCGAAACAAAGAACGTCCGCTGGGCCGCCGACGTGCCCGGCCGCGGGTACTCCTCGCCGGCGGTCGCGGGGGACCGCGTGTTCCTCACCACCGCCGACGAGGCGAAGAACACGCAGTCGTTGCTCGCTTATAACCTCGCCGACGGCTCCCTGCTGTGGGAACGCACCACCGCCTCCGGCCGGCTGCCGACCGGCGGGATGCACGGGGAGAACACGCACGCCACGCCCACCCCGGCGATCGGCGGCGGGGCGGTGTTCGTGACGAACCTGCACGACGGGGCGGTGTGGGCGTCCGCGTGGTCGGTCGATGGGGACAAGCTGTGGGGCGAGGTGAAACTCGGGGCGTTCGTGCCGCAATTCGGCTACGGCGCCAGCCCCGTGCTCTACGGCTCGGTGGTGATCGTCTCCGCGGACAACAAGGGCCCCGGGTTCCTCGTCGCGCTGGACCGGGAGAGCGGCGCCGTGCGGTGGCGGACGCCGCGTGACGCCCAGATTTCGTTCAACACCCCGTTGCTCGCCACGCTGAACGGTCGCGACACCCTGATCGTCGCCGGCAACGGCAAGCTGGACGCCTATGACCCGACGGACGGATCGCTGATCTGGTCCGTGCCGGGGCTGACGGAAACGATCTCCGGTTCCGCGACCTGCGGCGTGGTGACGATTGACGGAACGGAACGCACGCTGGCGCTGGTTTCCGGCGGCTACCCCGGGTCGGAGACGCTGGCGGTCTTCCCCCCCGCGGCGGGCGAAACGAACGCGACCGTCGCCTGGCGGAACAACAAGAAGGCGTACGTGCCCAGCCCGCTGCTGGTCAACGGGTTGGCGTTCCTGACGCACGACGACGGAGCGACCCGCTGCTACGACGCCGCCACCGGCGACCGCCTGTGGCAAGCGCGGTTGCCGAAGCCGCAGTTTCGGGCGTCGCCGGTCGCGGTGGGAACGGGCGACGACGTGCGGGTGATTCAGTCCAGCAGCTTGGGACTCACAACGGTCTACGCCGCGACCGGCGAGGGGTTCCGCAAGCTGGCGGAAAACCAACTGGGGGAAGAGTGCTATGCCAGCCCCGCGGTGATCGGCGACACGTTGCTGATCCGCTCCGCGAGCGGCAGCGGTATGAACCGGCAGGACCGCCTCTACTGTGTGGCGGCGGACTGAGCAGCGGTCAGCACGTCCGCCATCTGGAAGTTGAACGCCCCGTGAAACGTCAGCCATTCCGGCCCCTCCAGGTACGGGTCCATTCCTGGGAACGGGGAGGGCATCGTCGTGCTCAAAAGGGATGCGGGCAGCCGGATTGTACCCGCGCGTCGCAGTCATTCGGAGCCGCTGATGATGCGGACGTAGCTGTCATACCGGACGCGGCTGATCGCCCCGTCGAGCACCGCGGCCTTCACCGCACAGCCGTCCTCGTGGGTGTGGGTGCAGTCCGGGTACTTGCAGTGCGGGATGTGGGGCTGGAACTCGCGGAAGTACGCTTCGACTTCCCAATCCGCCACGTCCCACAGGGCGAACTGTCGCACGCCGGGCGTGTCCGCGACCCAGCCGGGAGGAGCCGGGTCGTCCCCCGCGTCCTGATCGGCCCCGTCCCGATTAATCGCGGCGGTGAGGCGGAGCAGGATCGCCCGGCGCGTCGTGTGGCGACCTTTGCCGGTCCAGCCGCTGACCTCGCCGACCCGCAGGCTCCAACCGGGTTCCACGACGTTCAGCAGCGAACTCTTGCCCACGCCGCTCTGCCCGGCGACGACGCTCTGGGCGCCGGCCAACAGCGTCCGCACGCGGTCCAGCCCGGCGCCGGTGTGGGCGCTGACCAAGGCCGTCGGATAGCCGAGGGATTCGTACAACGCCGCGACCTCGTCCAGCCGATCGCGGTCCACCTCCGGCAGATCGCATTTGTTGATGACGATCGCCGCCCGCACCCCCCCCTTCTCGGCGCTGACGAGCATCCGGTCAATCAGAGCCGGCTTCAGCGGCGGGTCCGCGGCGCTGGCGACGATCACGATCTGATCCACGTTCGCGACCAACACGTGCTCCCGGTTCTTGTGCTCCCGGGAGAGCACGCCGTGCCGCGGCTCGACCCGCTCCACCACGGCCATCTTCTTCTCCGGCCCGTCCGGGTCGTCCCGCACGCCGTCGGCGTCCAGCGGGCGGATCAGCACGCGATCGCCGGTGACGACGGCGTTGCGGCCGTCGCGGGCCAGCGTACGCAGCACTCGCCGCACGGTGCATTCGTATCGGTCGGGCTCCTCCGGGACCGCCGCGGTCGGCATGTCTCTTTCGACGAGGCAGTGCAGGCCGATGGCGGAAACGACCCGTCCCGCGACGCAGCCCGCCACATCGACGTTGCGAATGAGTTGGCCGTCCCGCTCCTCCGCCACGACGGTGCGGCGGCGGGAGAGATCGCCCTTGCCGGAGAGCCGTTCGCCGCCGGTCAGTTCGTCCAGATCCTCCTCGCCGTCGCCGCCGATGACTGACGCGGGCGCCGCGTCCCGCGTCAGGTCGTTCACCCGGGTGCGGTTCCCGCGGTTCTCTGCGGAAGTCGACCCGCACCTTGTTGCCGGACCCCTTCTTCCTGGGCAGTCGACGCGCCATCAGCGGCCGGCCCGCGGGGGAGCGACGGGCGAGGTCATGTCGGACGGCGCTTCATTCATTGCCGTCACCCAGCAGGAAGCGGAGGGCGTCGTCCTCTTCGTCATCGCCTGAAGGAAGATCGCGCGGGGCGAGGGTGGCCGGTTTCGCAGGTCGTGCGGTCGGGGGACGCTCCGGCTTCTCCAAGCCGGCGAGCTGCATCAGACTGCCGCCGAACCCCTTCCCGCCCATCACCTCCGGGGCCGGCCCGCTGCCGGAGGGTTTGTAGACGATCTGGTACTCGTGCTTCGCAATCCGCAGCGTGGACCCGGGCGGCAGGGGGCTTTCCATGCACCGGTTGCCGTCCACCCGAATGCCGTTGGAGCTGCCGAGATCCGCGACGTGCCAGTAGCCGTCCTTCAGTTCAAGCTGGCAGTGCTGGCCGGAGATGTTGTCGAAGGGCAGCACGATGTCACACCGCGACCGGCGGCCGATCACCAATGGCGACCGCCGCAGCGGGATCGGATCTCCGCCGCCGGTGGGGACGAGCTCTCCGGACAGAGCGTCTCCCGACAGAGCGTCTCCCGGCGGTGCGGCGGGCATGGGCGGCTCGAAAGGAAAGCGGCGGAGGGAACGGTTCCCCAAACGATAGGGGCCGGGCCGCCCGGCGTCACGGGGGCGGAGCCCCATCGGGGGATGCGTCGGCCGGAGCGATCGGATATCCTGATCTCGCCGGAGCGGACCGGGCGGTCGCGGCGGGGCGACGTTTCTTCGGAAGCGACGGATCCGTCGAGGAAAGTCCGGGCTCCACAGGACAGGGTGGTGGGTAACGCCCACCGGGCGACGGCTTTCACCCTCTTCGGAGGATGAACGCTGGAAGCTCCGGGCTAGTGCCACAGAAAGCAAACCGCCGAACGGCGTGCCTCCGGGCACGTGCGTGGTAAGGGTGAAAGGGTGCGGTAAGAGCGCACCGGGCCGGCGGCGACGTCGGTCGCACGGTCAACCCCACCCGGAGCAAGGCCGAACAGGGCGAAGTCAAAGCCGAACCCGTCGCGGGAGCCCCGAGGGGATCGCGAGGCGGGCGAGGAGTTTACGCGGTCCGGTCCGGACCGCTCGACGCCCGGGTGGGCCGCTCGAGGGTCGCGGCAACGCGGCCCCCAGAGAAATGACCGCCGCCGCGTTCGCCGTGGGTTCGCCCACGGCAGACGTGGCACAGGACCCGGCTTACAGGTCCGCTCCGGCTTCTTTTTCCGTGCCTTCTACACCGCGGGCACCTGGGTCGCCGCGATTCGGCCTCTGGCGTGACGAACGCCATGACGTGCGAAAACGGTACGGCCGTCACGCCGACTTCGATCGATCCGACCGGACGGACGACAGGTTGTTCGGGGGCGAAGGGGCCGTGTGGGTTGGGCGAGCCGTCGGCGGCGGTCGATATGACGGAACGCGCTCCGCTTCGCACTCGCCAGGGTTCCGCTCGCATGTCGTCCCCCGCCCGCCGCCGCCTCTCTGCCGGCCCTGCGGCCATGGCGGCGGTGTGGTTAGCGGTCGCGGGCCCGCTTAGCGGGTGCCGGTCCGTCGGCGGGGGCGGACTTCCCGACGCTCCGCTGGCGAAGCCGCATCTCTCCGAGGCGGCGGACACAGCCGACGGGCGGAGTTCGGAGACGGACGAGGTGAACCTTGTCGCCCACTGGCGCGAGCTGCCGGAGTTGGCGCGGACCCGGTTCGCTTGCCCCAGTCATCCCGCCACGCGTGGGACGAGGCGGACGACAGCGGATCCGTCGCGGCGTTTTGATCGGCTTGAACGCGGACTGGCGAAGCGTCTGCTGAAGCGTCTCAGGCGGCCCGGTCGGGCGGCGGCGTTGCGTCCCCGCAGGGCGGCGGTAGACTCCGTGCCCCTCCCGGACCGCCCGACGGTCGTCGGCCGCGCTGCCGCTCACGTCGCCTGACAGTCCCGCGGCGGCCGCTCCGGCCGCGTCGTCGCGGGCGGCGGACCGGTTCGACCGGCCGAGGAAAGCCCGCCCCGGTGCAAACCAAAATCGCCGTCCGTCACGGCCAGCTCAACGACGAAACCCGTGCGTTCATCGCGGGCAAGTGCGAGAAATTGGTGCACCTGTTCGAACGGGTGACGGAGATCGTCACCACCGTGGAGTTCGAACACGCCGGCGATCGCGTCCGCGTGGAACTGCTCGTCGACGCTGAGCACAAGCACGACTTCGCGCTCGCACGCCGAGGGGGCCGAGATCGTGTCCACACGTTCGAGGCCAGCCTGCACAAGATGGAACGCCAGCTCCGCCGCTACAAAAAGCGGATCCAGGAGCACCACGGCGACCCCGCCGCCCGTGACGTCGCCGGCGACCCGTTCGCGGAGGACCCCTCCGCGGACGACGAAGACGACTTGGACGTCGGGCTGCCCCCGGCCGCCCCGGCGGACCTGTCCGGCACCCCGGGCGGCGTCGCCAAGCCGCCGACCCCGGCCTGAAGCCGCTCTGTTTCTCTCGCTCTCCCGTCGCCCGACCGCCCGCCCCGGGCGTCTCCCCGGCGGCCCCGATCCGCACCCCGTCGCCATGAATCTGCTCGATTTCGTCTGCACCGACGCGATCCTTCCCGACCTGAAACCGGCCGGTAAGGAGGACGCGATCCCGCAGCTGGTCGCCTCCCTCAAGAACTCCGGCAAGCTGCCGGGCGACGAGGAGCCGGCGATCGTCTCCGCCGTGCTGAAGCGGGAGGAACTGGGCTCCACCGGCATCGGCAACGGCGTCGCCGTTCCCGCACACCAAGCACCCGGCCGTCGATCGCCTCACCGCCACCGTTGGGCTGGTGCACGACGGGCATCGACTTCGCCAGCCTCGACGGCGAGCCGGTCTACATCATGATCCTGCTGGTCAGCCCGCCGGAGAACACCCGCGATCATCTGCGGGCGCTGGAGACGGTCTCCCGTCACCTGAAGAACGACACGTTCTGCAATTTCCTGAAGCAGGCGAAGACGGCCGAAGAGGTCGTCGAACTGCTCCGCGAGGCGGACGAAGGCCACATCAGCTGATCGGCGACGGCCCGCTCGCCGACTCGTCCGCGATCGCCGCCGTGGCCCGTTCCTCCGCCGCAAGAACTCGTCGCCCACATTCCGTCGGGTGCCCGGGTGGCGGATCTCACCCGTCAAGCCGGCGGTTCCGATGACAGCCGGCCCCCACCCCCGAGACGATGTCTGACGAGAGGAACCCCGCCCCGGCGCCGACGCCGCCGTGACGCGAACCGTCACGGTCGGGAACCCGGACGGTTTGCACCTGCGGCCGATCACGATCGTGACGCAGCGGGCCGCCGCGTACGCTGCGCGGTGACGATCTCGGAAGGGCGAAGCCGTCGCCGGACGCGAAAGCGATGATCCAGCTGATGACGCTCGCCGCGGCCTGCGGCGACGAGCTGACGATCGAGGCCGAGGGCCCGGCGCCGACGAGGCGGTGGACGACGTCGCCGCCCTCATCGCGTCGCCTTCTCCCGACTGACCCGTCGCTGCCGTCGGGTCGGACGCGCGGCGGAGCGGCTCATCGCTTCTCGGCTCATCGCTTCTCGGCTCACCGCTCCGTGGACTGACGCCCCCGCCGGAACGGCGGTACACTGCCGCCACGCGACGCCTCGTTCTGCGGCCGAACGCCACCCATCCTCCATCACCCCGATCATGCTGCTGAAGCGAGGGATCGCCGTCTCCCCGGGCGTCGCCGTCGGGCCGGCTGTGGTGTTGGGGGTGGAGACGTTCCGCATCCCCAGCCAGTACGTGCGCGTCGACGCCGTCGAAACCGAACTGGACCGCCTGGACCGGCCTTGGAGCGGGTCGTCGGTGGAGATCGGCGAGAACGAGCAGCTCGCCGCCGACGCCCTCGGGAGTGCAGTACGGGGCGATCTTCGCCGCCCATGGGCAACTCGCCCGGGACGCCAGCTTTCGCGACGAGGTGCGGTCGCTACATCCGGCGGAAGAACTACTCGCCGGAGTTCGCCGCCAGCCGGGTGATTCGCAAGTACGCCAAGGCCCTGCAGGAGATGGGCAACCCGCAGATGGCGGAACGGGCCGCGGACCTGTTCGACCTCGAAAAGCGGGTGCTGCGCGAACTGCTCGGGCAGGGGCGCGACGAACTGAAGAACCTGACCGACCCGGTCGTCCTGCTGGCGAAGAACCTCACCCCCAGCGAGACGGCGTCGCTGGATCGGTCGAAGATCCTCGCGTTCGTCACCGAGGGCGGCGGACGGACCAGCCACACCGCGATCCTCGCCGGAGCGTTGGAACTGCCGGCGGTGGTGGGCGTGCGGCCGGTTCCTCTCGGACGTGGCCGGCGGCGAGACCGTCATCGTCGACGGTCAGCGGGGCGAACTGCTGATCGACCCGGACGAGGAGACCCTCGCCGACTACCGCCGCCGGGCGGAGGCCCGCCGCACGGAATCCATCCGGCTCCAGACCTACCGGGACGTGCAGCCCCGCACCCGCGACGGGGAGCGGGTCTTCATCATGGGGAACATCGAGTTCCCCGAAGAGGTCGGCCACTGCACCGACCGCGGCAGCGACGGCGTCGGCCTGTATCGCACGGAGTTCCTCTACCTGCAGGGCGACGCGCGAACCGACCGAGGAGGAACACTTCGAAGCGTACTGCAAGGTCGTCACGGCGATGGCCGGCCGGCCGGTGGTGATCCGCACGATGGATCTGGGGGCGGACAAAGTGTCCGACAGCATGCGCCGCGGCGTCGCCGGCCACCTCGACAGCGCCTTGGGGCTGCGGAGCATCCGGCTGAGCCTGCAAAATCTGCCGTTGTTCAAGACGCAGCTGCGCGCGATCCTGCGGGCGAGCGCCTGCGGCGACGTGCGGGTGATGTTCCCGCTGGTCAGCACGCTGCTGGAACTTCGGCAGGCCAAGATGGTGCTCGCCGACGTGATGGAAGATCTGGAGGAAGAGGGGGTCGAGTTCCGTCGCGACATCCCGATCGGCATGATGGTCGAGGTGCCCAGCGCCGCGCTGCGGGCGGACGACTTCGCCCGTGAGGTGCGACTTTTTCAGCATCGGGACGAACGACCTGATCCAGTACACGCTCGCCGCGGACCGGTCCGACCCGGCGCTGGCGGCGCTGTATTCCGCCGCGGACCCGTCGGTGCTGCGCCTGATCCGGCTGGTCGTCGAAGCGGCCGCCCGGCACGACGTGCCGGTCACCGTCTGCGGACAGATGAGCAGCGACCCCAAGTTTCTCCCCCTCCTGCTGGGCCTGGGCATCCGCCAGATCAGCGTCACGCCGCACGTCATCCCGGAGTTGAAAGACCTCGTCGGGCGGCTGGATCTGGGCAGCTGCGACGCCGTCGCCGCGCACGCGGACGGGCTCGAACTCGCCCGCGACGTGGAGAACTTTCTGCGGGACGAGGTCGAACGGATCCGGTCCGGCCGTCCGGAGGCGGACGACCGGGTCGCGCTGGTCCGCCCCCGCGTCTCCGGCCGTCGGGATCACTGGGCGGGGGCCGCACGATGACCCCTGCACCGTCGAGCCCCACGTTGGCTTGTCGCACGCCGATCCGCCCCGCACACCTCCCCCGCCGCCCGCACCGGCTTCGCCCGGTTCGCGGGGCGCCTGTCGTACCACTGCATCCGTCATGTTTCGGGGCGTCGTCCGGACCGAACCCGGCCCGCGTCGTCCCGCCCGTCTTCCCGACGGTCCGACCCCGTATTTCACCCCGCCGCCGGCCGATCGCCGTGCGTCGGGGACGTCCGCCCGCCCCGCACAACCCAGACGGCGCCGCGTGCGGCTCGTCCCCGGGTTCGCCGCGTGAGCCGGACCGGACGATGGGGCTGGGCCGTCATCTTTCCATTCGATTCGAAAGGTGCGTGCCCCGTGAAGAAAGAGATGCTCGTCAACGTCCTCCAACCGGAGGAGACCCGCATCGCCATCGTCGAGGACGGCCGGCTGGAGGAGCTCTATCTGGAGCGATCCAGCGGCGAAAACCTCGTCGGGAACATCTATAAAGGAAAGGTGGTCAACGTCGAGCCGTCGATTCAGGCGTGCTTCGTGGACTTCGGCGAGGGCCGCAACGGCTTCCTGCACGTCTCCGACGTGGAGTACCAGTACTTCAAACACCTTCGCCCGGACGGCGATCCGGACGACGAATTCGACGGCCCCCGCGGTCGGGGCGGACGCGGCGGGAGCGGCGGCGGAGATCGGAAGCGGGAGGGCAAGCCGCAGATTCAGGAGATCCTCCGTCGCGGCAGCGAGGTGCTGATTCAGGTCATCAAGGAGGGCCTCGGCAACAAAGGGCCGACGCTCTCCACCAAAATCAGCGTGCCCGGTCGCTACCTGGTGCTGATGCCGAACCTCGGTCGCGTGGGCGTCTCCCGCAAGATTGAGGACGAGGACGAGCGTCGCGAACTGCGACGGATGCTGCGCGATATGAACCCGCCGAAGGGCGTGGGATTCATCGTCCGCACCGCCGCGCTGGGCCGCAGCCAGAGCGACCTGAAAAACGACCTGACCTACCTGACGAAGCTCTGGCAGAGCATCGCGGAGAAGGTCGAGGACTCCTCCGGCGTGTGCACCGTCTACGAGGAGACGGACATCATGATCCGCACCATCCGCGACACCTTCAACGCGGACATCGACGCGGTCCACATCGACGAGCCGGACGCCTTCGACCGGGCCAAGGACTTCATGGACACGATGATGCCCAAGATGTCCTCGCGCCTGAAACTGCACGAGGGCAGCAGTCCGCTGTTCCAGACGCACGGCATCGAAGACGAGATCGCCAACATTCAGCAGCGCCAAGTCCCGCTGAAGGGCGGCGGTTCAGATCGTCATCGACCAGACCGAAGCGCTGGTGGCGATCGACGTGAACAGCGGCTCCGCCCGCGGCACGAAGGACGCCGAGGAGAGCGCCTACAAGGTGAACCTCGCCGCCGCCGCGGAGATCGCCCGTCAGTTGCGGCTCCGCGACCTCGGCGGGGTGATCGTCAACGACTTCATTGACATGCGGGCCGAACGGCATCGCAAGGGGCTGCTCCGGGCCTTCGAGCAGCACCTCGAACGCGACCGGGCTCGGACGAAGGTCTCCCGCCCCAGCGCCTTCGGGCTGGTCGAGATGACCCGGCAGCGGATCCGTCCGTCGCTGGGTCGGGCGCTGTTCAACGACTGCCCGTGCTGTAGCGGCACAGGGCAGGTCAAGACGCCGGAGAGCATGTCGATCGAGGTGATGCGCGTGCTGATGGCCGCCGCGGGCGTGAAGAACGTGTCCGAATTGACGGTCACCGTCCACGAGTCCGTCGCCGACGACCTGAACAACCGCAAGCGACGGGAGGTGATGACGTTGGAAGAGGACTGCGGCGTGCGGATCGCGATCAGCGCCAAGGCGGACACCCACCCGGAGTTCCTCGCCCTCGCCGCGACCGACGATAACGGCCGCGCCGTCAAGAACCTGCCCCCCCTGCCCTCGCGGGGCGGGAAGTGACCGCGTAGACTGTCCGCTCCCGTCAAGCCGAGGGACCGCGGTCCCTCGGCTTGACGTCTTTACCAACCCCGACGCCGCGCCCGGATTTATCCTGGCCGGAACGAGAACTGAATCATCATGTTTGCGATCATCGAAGACGGCAGCCGGCAGTACCGCGTGCAGCCGGGCGAGAAGCTCTCCATCGACTACCGTCGCGACGCCGAAGACGGCGGCACGATCACGTTTGACCGCGTGCTGCTCGCCAACGGCGGCGGGGTCAGCGCCGTCGGCGCCCCGCTGATCGACGGCGCCACCGTCACCGCGGAGGTGCTGCGGGCGTTGGACAAGGGTCAGAAACTGGAGATCCAGAAGATCCGCCGCCGGAAGAACTCCCGCCGGCACACCGGTCACCGCCAAAAGTACACGACGGTGCAGGTGACCGGCGTGAATGTGCCGGGACTGGAAGAAGTGGCGGAACCGGCCGGCGAAGCCGCAGTCTGAGCGGCTCGCGGGCGACGGGACTGCTCCGCCGCCCGCCGGTGCTGTGGCGCCCGCCGGTCCGGTGACCTTCGCACGCTTTCCGAGGAAGCCCTATCCTCCTCGAATGACCTTCGCCGCAAGTTTGCTGGCCGCCGTGTTGACCGCGCCTCGAGCGGCGGGATCGAAGCGGAGGAGCCAAACGCAGCTGCGGAGATGCGGCTGGAAGCAGATCCGGAGGCGAGGATCGTGATTGCCGCGGGAGACCCGCTGCCTACTGCGGAGGAGCTGATCGCCGGTCCGAACGCGTTCTGCGTCGTGGTCAACGGGAAGACGCCGTACGCGGTCACCTATCATTACGGCCCGGAGATCTTCCTTCGCCCAAAGGTGGTCTCTCGGAAGGCCCCGCTGTCCATTCACTCGACGCGGTCGATCAAGTTCTGGGTGATGCAGGCGGAGCCTTTGGCGGACGGCGGCGGGAGGCGGATCAAGCTCCCCCACCGGATCATCCTCACCGGGGCGGACCGGCGATCGGCATCCGTCGATCGCAGCGTGTTCGTCGAGTTCACCGCAGACGAAGCGGCCTCGATCCTGAGAGACGGGCGACCGGCGCCGCTGCGATTGGACACGGGGCCGGACGTGCGGGCGTGGCCCGATGTGGCGGAGGCGGGCGACGACGGCTTTCCCGACCCGCCGTTGACCGGCGGGGAGGCGCCCTACCTCGTGCACCACTTTCCCGGCCGGGCGACCGACTTCGGTGCACCTCGGGTGCAGAGGAACGGCGAGCGGGCGGTGCAATGGCCGGTCGATGTGGACGATCCGCCGGAGTACCTCCTCAAAGCCATCGAGGTCGAAGTGCGGCGGCCGGACCGGGCGAAGCGGGCGGCGGAGTTCCAAGCTCGAACCGGACGCCGGCCGACCGGCCGGCCGGTGTGGGTCGAGACGCGAGTCGCCGCCTGGGATGCGGCTCGCCAGCCTCAACACCTGGAGATCCCTCGGCGGGTGTTGGCGGACGTGCCCGCGATTCTGTACGACCGCCTCGCCGCGTAGTATGCCGAGCGGGAGGCGCGGCATGCGAAGGAAAGCGCGGACCTGATCGCCGACGCCCCCGCCCGTCGCGCCGCGCCGCGTCGCGGAAGCAAGCCGAAAAGGCGTGGGCGGTGGCGACGCTGATGCCGCCGACCTCGCTGGTGATCGCATTCGCCCTGCTCGCCCCGCTCCAACTCCTGCCGATCAACTATGGTTTGTTGGCAATCTTCGACCGCATCCTGCGGCGCCGGGCCGGTAAGGCCCGCACCCCTGAACGCACCCGCAACGGCAAGTTGCGTCGGCGGAAGCTCCGTGAACCGCTGGCGCCGGGCGAACTGATCGGTGGGGCCGCGACGCTCGGGTTGGGCGTCCCCCTACTGGCGTTCATGGCGTTCTTAGCCGGTCGATTCACGCTTTATCTGGTGGGCGGCAGCGAGCTGCTGATCGTCGCCGGCGGGGTGCTGGCGGGCGTGGGGGTGATGGCGCCGCTGACCTTGATCGTGCTCGAAGTCGTCCCTGAGGCGACGGGCCGCACCCTCCGCGTAGCCACCGCCGTGTTCATGGCGCTCAACATGAAGGCGATGATGTTGACCGGCACGTTCGCGTACCTCGCGGTCAATGTTTGGTGAAGCGGAGCGGAAGGATCGAGCCGCTTTAAGCCGCGCCGGCCGCCTCGCCGCCGCGGGGATCGCGGCGGGGCGGGGGCGGTTCCTCCTGCTCCGAGGCGATCTCCGCCTCCCCGCTGCCGACCGGCTCGGCGCTGCGGCGGAAGACGGCGCACACGTCGGCGATCGGCACCACGAACAGCCGGTTGTCCGCCTCCAGGTCGACCGGGATCGACCGCTTCGGGTGGTAGAGGACCTTGTCGTACTTGCGGACGGGAAAGTCCGCGTCCCGTTCGACCATCGCGCTGATCTCGACGACGCGGCCGGTGATCGTCGGGATCTCCGCATCGCTGGGGAGAACGATGCCGCCGCGGGTCTGACCGCGGCTCTCGTCCTTTCGCACCAGAATGCGGTTTCCGACGGGTTCGACATACTCGTTCGGCATCGGCCCCGGGCGATTGGGTGCGGCGTGGTCGCTCATCCTACGGCGCCGCCCGGCGGCGTCGAAAGGATTTGGTCAGCTCGCGGTCCGGGCCGGGCGGGTGAAAGCCGCCAACTGCGGGCGGGCCTCCCTTTCGCCGGCCGGTAGCGGCTGATCGACGGGCAACAGCCCTTCGGCCGGCGCCGTCGGTTCGTCGGGGGACGACGCCTCCGCCGCCGGGCGGCGGCGAATCAGCGAACCCATCGGCCCCGCCAGCAGGGCCGGGAGCAGGACCACGTCTGCGATCAGGGCGGCGGCGATGAGGGCCGACATCAACCAGCCGAACCGGCTGACCAGCAGCAATTCCGCGGGGGCGAGCATCAGCAGGCCGAGCCCGACGATCAAACTCGTCTGCCAGAGGGCCGGGCCGCATTCGTTCAGGGCGTAAGCGGCCGCGTCCTCCCGTCCCAGGTTCGGGGGAGCGTGACGGAACGCGGCCACCAGATGCAGCGTGCCGTCCACCGCGATCCCCAGCGCCACGCTGGCGGAGATCATCGTGCCGATGTCCACCGGCACCGCGCACCAACTGACCAGCCCGAACACCGCCGTCACCGGCAGAATGTTCGGCAGCATCGCGGTCAGGCCGGCCCGCACGGAGCCCAGCACCACGCTCATCACCACCGCGATGACGGCGAACGCCAGCGCGAAGCTCTCGATCAAGCCCTCCAACACCGCCTCCTGGGTGCGAAGGAACAGCGGCACCAATCCGGTGACCGCGTAGGCGGCGGCCGGTTCGTCCTTCAGCACGTCCGCGGTCGCGGCGCTGAGATCGTCCGTGAGTTGCCGATAATCCACGTCGGTGAGGATGTTCGCCTGGGCGCTGATGCGCCACAGTTCGTCCCCGGTCGCGGCGATTGCGCGGTCTTCCTCGTCGCTCGGCATCGCGGAGTGAGCGGTCGTGAGGAAGCCCGAGGAGGCGTGACTTTCCCCCACCCGCGTCTGCATCGTGAACGCCCGGTTCCGGTAGTTCCGGTGCTCCAACCAGGAGGCGTCGTCAGCGAGCGGAGCCGTCGTCGGCAGGAAGCTGGCGAGCGACAGGGCGCCGCTAATTTCCGGGTGCTGTTCGATCCGATCCGCGACGGCCCGCACCCGCTCAAGACGGTCGGTGAACAGCGTGGCGGCCTCGGTGCTGTCCCTGTCAAACCGCACGATGATCTCCACGGGAATCACGCCGGTGATGCGATCTTCAAAATAGGCGTAGTCCTGCACCACCTTCGCGGAGGCGGGGAAGTATTTGATGACCTTTGTTTCGGTACGGAACCGCGTCAGGCCCAGGGAGCAGGCCGCGGCGACCACCAGGCAGCCGGCGATCACCGGCCGGCGCCATCGCACCAGCCCGGCGGCGAAGGCCGGCCAGACGGAGGATTGGGATCCGCGACGGCTCGGCGGCGGGGCGAGGTGTTCCAACAGGGCCGGCAGGCCGAACAGCACGACCGCGAGCATGATCGCGCAGCCGATCGACGAGTAGATCCCGAACTCCCGCACCGGCACCAGCGGGCTGACGGCCAGCGACGCCAGCCCGACCGCGGTTGTGCACGCCGCGAGCACCGTCGGCGTGCGGGCGACGGCCAGCGCACGGCCCACGGCGTTCGGCTCCCCGTTCGCCGCGGCGTGTCGGTAATAGTTCACGAGGTGGACGCCCGCGCTGAGGCTCAGGACCAGCAGCAGGGAGGGCATGACCACGAGCACCATGTTCATCCCGCCGCCGGTGATCGGCACGACGCTCAGCGAGGCGAACACGGTAAATAATGTGGCCCCCAGCACGCACATCGAGATCCGCACCCCGCCCAGCAGCCAGAACGCGAGTCCCGCCGAGACCAGGAACGAGGTGAGCACCGGGCTGCGCTCCCAGATCTTCCAGACGGGCGCGTCGCGATCGACGGCGGTGCGTTTCAGCGCCCGATTCAACGCCAGCGCGGTGACGGTGCGTCCGCCGATGTGCAGGTCCGCCGCCGGCACGCCGACCGCCTCCGCGGCGGCGTGCAGCTCCGCGACGGTCGCTTTTTGATCGGCCACGCCCGCTTCGGACAGGGTCACCGACACCCCCGCCGGCTGCCCCGGCACGCGGAACACGGCGCTGGCGTAGCTGCGTCCCTCCGCATCCTTCGCCGCTTCGGCGGCCGCCGTGGCGGCGGCGATCGCGTCCGGGGAGGCGTCCATGTGCGGCCAACGAACCGTCAAATCGTGGGGGCCGACGGGGGGGAATGAGAACGGCGGCTCGGCGTTCGATTCAGCGTTCGAGTCGACAATCCCCGCGGGCGACGGGGCGGCGGCAAACTCTTCCCGCTCCGTATGCACGGCGACCTCCGGGTCGACGCCCGCGGCGACCCGCACCGCGGCGGCGATCTGCTGCGAGGCGGTCGCGGCGTCGGCGCGGCCGGTTTCGGTCAGCACGATGCGCAGCGGCCCGCCGCCGGCGAGCAGCCCGGTCACCCGATCGACCGCCTCCTCCGGGGTCACCCCGGCGTCCACCATGCGGCCGGCTAATTGCGCAGGGCGTGACGACGCGGTCGATCAGGCGGCTGCCGTCCCGGGGGACGCCCTCCGCATCCGGCGTCCGCCGCAGCTTGGCGGCGAACGCTTCCAGCCGCGGGTCGTCCGCCCGCACCCCGTCCCAACTGACGACCAGCGTGTCGGCACTGGGAAAGTGGTCTTTGAACCACGCCAGTCGGGCGGCGTGAGGATCGCCCTCGGGCAGCCAGCTCTCGACGTCGTTCTCCAGATGGATCTGCGACAGTCCCCACACGATTGCCGGGACGGTCACGCAGAACGCCGCGAGCGCCCAGGAGGCGCGGGGCACAGCCGGGCGCGGGCGGGCCGGGGCCTCATCGGACTTCGCGTTCTTGTGGAGAGCCGGCAAGGGACGTCCGTGGGGCAGCGGGCGGGGCGAACTGCGTCGGCGGGGCCGGCGGTCGAGGGTGTGCCCGATTATGCTCGCCCGCGACCGCCGCCCCAACCCGGGTCCGCCCGGTCCGGCCCGTCAAGGGACGATTCAGTCCGTGCGGGTCCGGATTTCATTCCCCGACCGGACGAACCGACACCCGTCGCACCTGCGTCCCGGACGCTCCAAGCGTTCGGCACGCTGCGAGAGCGGCGCCCGTCGTGATCTTCAGAACCACGTCAGAGGCAGAACCACGTCAGAGGAACGCGGCCATGACGCCGTCCGCGACGAACCGCCCCTCCCGCGTGAGCCGCACGCCCCGCTCATCAACCTCCACCAGTCCGAGCCGGCGCTGTTCCAAAAGGTCGTCGCCCAGCAGAGCGTCGATCGTCCGCCCGGTGCGTCGCTGAAAGTCCTCCCGCTCGACGCCTGCGGCACGACGCAGGTTCAGCATCACCAACTCACGGGCGCGGTCATCCGGGGCGAGCCGTTCTTCGTCCGCCCAAGGCGGCGCGCCCGCTTCGATCCGGCGGAGCCAGCCGAGCACGCCCCGGTGATTCGTGCGGCGAACGCCTTCGGTCAGGTTCGCGGCGCCCGGTCCGAATGCTTCGAAGTGGTCGCCGCACCAATACGCCTGATTGTGGCGACAGGCGAACCCGTCGCGGGCGTGACTGCTCAGTTCGTACTGGGCGAATCCGGCGGCGGCGGGGCGATCCATCGCGGCGGCGTACATCGCCCGCTCCGCCTCCTCCGGCGGCGTGACCAGTTCGCCGCGGCGGCGGCGGGACCAGAACGCCGTCCCCTTCTCAAACGTCAGGCCGTAGGTCGACAGGTGCGTCGGCCGCAGGGCGAGGGCGGCGTCCAGCGTCGCCTCCCACCCCGCCAGATCCTGCCCGGGCACGGCGTAGATCAGGTCCAGCGAGACGTTCCCGATCCGCCGTCGCACCCTATCCAGCACGCGGGGGACGTCCTCGGGGGTGTGGTCCCGTTCAAGCGTCTTCAACGCCGCCGCATCGAACGATTGCACGCCGAGGCTGACGCGGTTCACGCCCGCATCCGCGAGGCGATCCACCAGATCGGGCGTCACGTCCGCCGGGTTCGCCTCGACCGTCACCTCCGCATCGTCTGCCAGACGAAGGCATCGGAAGAGCGAGGCGAACAACCGGTCCCACTGCGGCCCGGTCAGTCGGGTGGGGGTGCCGCCGCCGAAGAACAGCGTGTCTAGTTCCACCCGACCGCCGGGCGTCGGCGGAGCGATGCGGTCCAATTCTCGATCGAGAGCGGCGAGGTAGCGGTCCGCCAGATCGTCGCGGCCGGCGACCAGCGTAAAATCACAGTACCCGCAGCGGTGTCGGCAGAACGGGACGTGCACGTAGACGGAGCGATAGCCGACAGCCGCGGCGTCGATCACCACCCGGGACCCGCCGGCCGGGGCGGGTTCGCCCAGTGGCCGCTCGGGTCGACGCCCCGCACGACGACGCCCTTGGCGTTCCAGCCCTGCCGAGCCCGCACGTCCGCGCTGCAATACCGCAGCGTCAGTCCGCAGCGGCGCCGGGGGCCGGGGTTCGCCTCGCTGCCGTGGAGCAGCAGGTCGCTGTGCACGCTGCACGTGCCGGCCGTCAGTTCGTCCAGAACCTCCGTGCCGAAACTTTCCGCGTCCGGGACGACTTGATTCAGGGCGGAATGATCCTCCGGCGTGCTCTCCCGATAGGTGAGGTGCCCGCTGTGCTGCGACCCGGCGAGGAACCGCATGCAGCCGTTGCCTTCGTCCGCGTCGTCGATCGCCAGCCAGACGGTCACGGCATGACTGGGCGAGAGCGGCCAGAAGCTGGCGTCCTGGTGCCAGCCGACCGCGGTGCCGTCGCCCGGCAGCTTGCAGAAGAAGTGCGAGCCCCAACCGATCACGCCCTCGCCCGGCGCCCCCGCCTCCGCGAGGCAGTCCGCGGCGTAGCCAATCAGCGTGGGATGCGTCAGCAGGTCGTAGACGCCGCCGTGCGTGAGGTGGGCCGTGGACAGCGAATAGCTGTCCTTCCCCGCCGCCAACGCCGCTTCGAGCAGTCCGTCGAAATACGCCCGGACGCGATCCGCCTCCGCCGGCTCGAACGCCGGCAGCGGGGCGACGTAACCGTGTTCGTTGAAGGCGGCGATCTGATCGGCGGACAGGGCGGTCGCCGCGTCCGCCACGGCCGGCCGGAAGCGAAGATCGCGGGCCTCGGCGGACACGTCCGGCGTGGCGTCGAACGTGGCCGGCGCGGACATCGTGGAGTCGGCGGAACGCATCTGATGCCAGGCGGACGGAACGACGGGCGGGGTCGGTCAGTGTGGGGATCGACGGACGCAGTTGCTACACTGCTGCGCCGTTCGACCGACTCTTCGGGGCCGCTCACCCCGCGTCGGCATCGCCATGCTCCCGATGTTTCAGACTCAATCGCAGTCCGCCGGCGCCCCGGGCGCTCTCCCGCCGAACGCCGCCGGCCTGTTCGCCGAGTATGACCTTGGCGGGTTCTACGACGAGACCGTCTCGGAGGACCGCTCCCCCCGCCCGGCGAGCGAACGACTCTGCCGGCGGGTGGCGGAACTCGCCCCCGGTGATCTCGCCCGCCGCCAGGCCGCCGCGGAGACGGCGATGCGGCGCCTCGGCATCACGTTCAGCGTGTACGGCGACGCCCGCGGCAAAGAGCGGATCATTCCGTTCGACATCCTCCCCCGGGTCATCACCGCGGAGGAATGGACGACGGTCGAGCGTGGGTTGAAGCAGCGGATCGAGGCGCTGGACCGCTTTATCGGCGACGTGTACGGCGATCAGAAAATCCTGAACGACGGCGTCGTCCCCCGCTCCGCCGTGGAAAGCGGCGAGGGCCTCAAGAAGGCCTGCATGGGCCTCAAGCCGCCCCGCGACGTGTGGTGTCACATCACCGGCACGGACCTCGTCCGCGACGGCGACGGCACCTTGTTCGTGCTGGAAGACAACCTGCGGGTGCCCAGCGGCGTCTCCTACGTCCTCCAAAACCGGCAACTCCTGAAGCAAACGTTCCCGGGGCTGTTCAACGGGAACGACATCCGTCCCGTCGACGACTACCCGTGGCGTTTGCTGGAATGCCTGCAATGGCTTTGCGGGGAGCGGGTTGAAAACCCGATCGCGGCGGTGCTCACGCCCGGCATCTATAACAGCGCCTACTTCGAGCACAGCTTCCTCGCCCAGCAGATGGGCATCCCGCTGGTCGAAGGGCGGGACCTGGTCGTCCGGGACGGCTTCGTCCACATGCGGACGACCCGCGGTCCCCAGCGGGTCGACGTGTTGTACCGCCGGGTCGACGACGAGTTCCTGGACCCCGCCGCGTTCCGCAAAGACAGCATGTTGGGCGTGCCCGGCCTGATGGAGGCGTACCGAGCCGGTCGCGTCGCCCTCGCCAACGCCCCCGGCACCGGCGTGGCGGACGACAAGGTGATCTACACCTACGTCCCGGACATGATCCGGTATTACCTGAACGAGGACCCGATCCTCCCCAACGTTCCCACCCATCGCTGCGGGGACGAAGACAGCCTCAAGCACGTGCTGGCGAACCTGGAAAAGATGGTGGTCAAGCCGGCGAACGAGAGCGGCGGGGCCGGGATGCTGATCGGCCCGGCCAGCACCGCCGCGGAGCGGGAAGAGTTCACCGCGAAGATCAAAGACGACCCGCGGGACTACATCGCCCAACCCACGTTGGCCCTCTCCCGGGTGCCGGTCCTGTGCGAGCCGCTGGCCGACGGCGGGCTGAATCTCGCCGGCCGGCACGTCGACCTGCGGCCGTTCATCGTCCGCGGGCCGGAGACTTACGTGCTGCCCGGCGGTCTGACGCGGGTGGCCCTCACGCCGGGCTCGCTGGTGGTGAACAGCAGCAAGGGCGGCGGGTCGAAGGACACCTGGGTGTTAAGTTGACAGGCGAGCGGGGGGGCGTCAGCCCCCCGTGCGGCCCGCTACGACCCCGCTTCCGGTGCTCGGGGGGCTGACGCCCCCGCGCTCGCCTCCCCCCACTCCCCAAATAATGCTCTCCCGCGTCGCAGAATCGGTCTATTGGATGAGCCGCCTCGTGGAGCGGGCGGAGAACGTCGCCCGCTTCATCGGCGTGAACCTGAACCTCTCGCTGGACCTGCCGGACCGCGGCGGGGAGGGCGAGCAATGGCGTCCGCTGGTGGTCACCAGCGGCGACGAGGCGGCGTTTTCGGAACTGTACGGCGAGCCGACCCGGCGGAACGTCATCCGCTTTCTCGCACTGGACGACGAGAACCCGAACAGCGTCCGCAGTTGCCTCGCGACCGCCCGCGAGAACGCCCGCACGGTGCGGGAGTGCATCTCGGAGGAGATGTGGGAGCACCTGAATCAGTTTCACCTGATGGTCTCCGAGGCCTGCGAAGCCCGCCGCGGCGAAGGGCCGGTCAACGAACCGCATGAGTTCTTCGAGAAGGTCCGCCAGGCCGGTCAGCAATTCCTCGGCGTGACGGACGCGACGATGTCGCACGGCGAGGCGTGGCAGTTCTGCCGCCTCGGACGCAGCATCGAGCGGGCTGATAAAACGACGCGGATCCTCGACGTGAAATACTATCTCCTGCTCCCGGAGCCGGAGGACGTCGGCACGCCGTTTGATTCGCTCCAGTGGGCGGCGTTGCTCCGCAGCGCCGGGGCGCTCCAGATGTATCGCCAGAAGCATGGCCGGATCACCCCGCGGGACGTCGTGGACTTCCTCGTGCTGGACCTGAACTTCCCCCGCAGCGTGCTGCATTGTCTGGCGCGGGCGAACGCGGCGCTACATGCGATCACCGGCACGCCGCCGGGCACCTTCGCCAGTCCCGCGGAGCAGCGCCTCGGTAAGCTCCACGCCCGGTTGGCGTTCACCCGGCCGGACGAAATCGTCGCCGACGGGATGCACGAGTTCCTCGACGCCACGCAGTCCCAGTTGAACAAAACCGGTTCGGCCGTCCACCAAACGTTCTTCGCCCCGCAGCCCGGTTGAACGCGGCGCCGCTTGGTTGCGGTACACTCCGCGTTTCCTCCGATCGTTCCCCCTCGGCGGCGGTTCCCCGTCGCGTGCCGTAGCCCCGCCCATGACGTTCTGCCTGGCGATGAGAGTGGAGGACGGCATCGTCGGCCTCTCCGACACCCGCGTGACCACCGGCAGCGAGGTGATCTCCGCGAAGAAGGTGACGGTCTACGACTTCCCGCCGCTCGCGGAGGACGCGCCCCCCTCGAAGGCAAGGATCCCGGTTCGCACGGCGCCCGGCCCGCGGGTTCCTGCTTCGTGATGACCAGCGGGCTCCGCAGCGCCCGCGGACAAAGCCCTCATCTACTTCGAGAACGAACTGGCTCGCCCGGATCGCGTTCCCGAGGACCGCCTGTTCAAGGTGGCCAACCTGCTCGCGGCCCAGATCCGCCGGGTGGCGAAGGAGGACGGCGAGGCGCTGCGAGCAGCCGGGCTGGACCTGAATATTCACGCCCTGATCGGCGGGCAGATGTACGGCGACGACGAGCATCGCCTGTTTCTCGTCTACCCCGAGGGAAACTGGGTCAGCGTGGAGCGGGACACGCCGTACCAGATCATCGGGGCCGGCGGGTACGGCAAGCCGGTGCTGGATCGCACGCTGAAGTTCGGCGATCCGATGCGATTCGCGTTGAAGGTGGGGTGTCTGGCGTTCGATTCCACCCGCATCAGCGCCGCGGACGTCGGTCCGCCGGTGGACATCGTGCTGTACAAGAAGAACGGCTTCCGCACCGTCGAGCGCCGCTTCACCCAGGCGGACCTGACGGAGATCACCGACTGGTGGCAGGACCGGTTGAGGAACAGCATCCTGTCGATCCCCACCGGCTGGCTCGACCCGCTCCGGGACGCGGTGCCGCCGGAGTGGGGGGACGTGCTGGAAGCCCGACGCCCGGACCGCTACGGAACCTAGCAGGAACCGTGCCTGCCAGGTACGGCGCCTGACGGGCACACGGGGGTTCTCCCTCACCACGGCTTCGCGGGCTCTTGCTGATAGAATAGCAATTGATCCCGTCCCGGGACTGCGGTCGTATTCCGCCGCAGCCTCTCTCGCTTTGAAAGTCTTTGGTGCGTTTTAACGTTCGTCATACGACTCGGTACAAGTACAGCAAACCGATCTCCCTCGGCCCCCAGACGCTGCGGTTTCGCCCGCGGGACGGGGCCGGCCAGCGGTGCGTCGCGCACACGCTGTCGATCGATCCGCAACCCACCGGCCGCACGGAAGATCTCGACGCCGAGGGGAATGCGACGGAGGTCGTCTGGTTCGACGGGCTCACCGACCGTCTGCGGATCACCGCCCTGCTGACCGTGGAGATCGTTCGGGAGAACCCGTTCGACTTCCTCGTCGAAGCCCACACCCTGCCGATCGATTACGGCGACTTCGGTCCGCTGCTGATTCCTTCGATGGCCCGCGTGCCCGGCAAGATTCCCCCCGGCGACCCCGTGGCGACGCTCGCCGCCGGTCTGGCGGAGCGATACCCGGAGCCGATGCAGTTCTTGACCGCGTTGAACGACGAGATTCACCGTCGCGTGCCGGTCCGCTACCGCGAGACCGGCGAGCCGTTCACCCCCGCCGAGGTGCTGGAGGGCGGCGGCGCCTGCCGGGACCTCGCCGTGCTGTTCATCGACGCGGCCCGCACCCAGAACCTCGCCTGCCGGTTCGTCAGCGGGTACACCAGCCCGCCGGAGGAAGGGGGCGAACCGGAACTGCACGCCTGGGCCGAGGTGTTCCTGCCCGGCGGCGGATGGCGGGCCTTCGATCCGACCCGCGGATTGGCGGTCGCGGATCGGCACGTCACCGTGTCTGCCTCCGCGGACCCGCAGTTCTGTATGCCGATCTCCGGCGGATTCAGCGGGCAAGCGGACACCACGATCGACTTCGACCTCGACGTCGTGATGACGGAGGGCATCAGTTACAGTCACCAGCCGTCCCAAAACCAGCAGTAGCCGCGTCGCCGGTCTCGAAGCCGGCTTCATCCCCGCGTGGCCTTCATCCCCGCGCGACGGGGTTCCGCAAGCGACCGACGCCGGCGATGGTGATCGTGACCACGTCGCCGGCCTCCAGCGTGAACTGATCGGGCGGCACGATCCCGGTGCCGGTCATCAGCGCCGCCCCGTCGGGCAGCGCGTATTCGCGAGTCAGCCAGTCCACCAACTCCGGCAGCGATCGCTTCATCTGCGACAGATCCGTGGCGTCGCGGAACGCCTCGGCGCCGCGGCGTTCGATCAGCAACTCGATTGTCGTCCCGGCTCCGTCCAACGGCTCCTCGGCCAGCAAAACCGTTGATCCGAGGGCGCAGGAGCCATCGTACGTCTTGGCCTGCGGGAGATACAGCGGGTTCTCGCCCTCGATATCCCGGGCGGACACGTCGTCGCCCACCACGTACCCGACGACCCGACCGGCCGGGGAGACCATCAGCGTCAGCTCCGGCTCCGGCACCGTCCATTCGCTGTCGGAGCGTACGCGGATCGGCTCCCCCTCCGCGACCACGCGGCCGGGCGTCGATTTGAAGAACAACTCCGGCCGGTCCGCGGTGTAGACCCGGTCGTAGTGGTCCGCGGCAGCTTCCGACTCGCTCATCCGCGCGACCTGCGACCGCTTGTAGGTCACCCCCGCGGCCCAGACCTCCTGTCGCTCGACCGGGACGAGCAGCCGGACGGACTCCAATGAAAGCCGTTCCCCGCCGTCCCGTTGGCGAACCTCCCGCGACGGATCGTCCGCGTGCAGCAGACTCGACAGCGTCACCCCCTCCCCCGCCCCGCCGAGGTCGAACAGCCCGCCCTCCCCGTCCAGCAGGCCGACGTCGCGGCGTGGGATCGGCGGGTTGGTCGTCGTCAGGACGAGCGAAGCGGGCGAGGTGCATGATCGGCAGGCTAGCGGCCGTCGCGGAGAGCGTCGAGCACCCGCGACATGTCCGTCGGCAGCGGCGCCTCGTACGCCACCCGTTCGCCGCTGTGCGGGTGGTCGAACTCCAGCCGCCGCGCGTGCAGGGCTTGGCGTCGGATCAGCGTCAGTCCGCCGGGGGTCGTCGTCGCCGCGGGCCTCGTCGTCGGTCAGCGCCCGTCCGCCGCCGTAGGGGTTGTCCGCCACGATCGGATGGCCGAGGTAGCGGAGATGAATTCGCAATTGATGAGTCCGCCCGGTGTGCGGGAACAGGCGGAACAGCGTGTAGCCCGTGCCGCGGTCGTCCTTCGGAAGGAACCGCTCCGCCACCTCGTAGAACGTGCGGGCGGACCGTGAGTTCCCGCCCGGTTCGCACACCTGCATCCGCTCGCGAATTCGCGGGTCCACGCGGACGTGCGTCTCGATCCAGTCCGAGTCGAACCCCGGGATCCCGCGTGCGATTGCGGCGTACTCCTTCTTCACGGTGCGGGCCGCGAACTGTGCGCTGAGGGCGGCGTGCGTGATGTTGTCTTTCGCCACCACGAGGACCCCGCTGGTCTCCCGATCGAGCCGGTGCACGATGCCCGGTCGCAACTGGCCGCCAGCGTCGGACAGCGTGTCGAAGCGATGCTGAAGCGCCGCGGCGAGCGTTCCCGAAGGGTTGCCGCGCCCCGGATGGACGATCATCCCCGCCGCCTTATTGACGACCACCAGCCAGTCGTCTTCGTGCAGCACGTCGATCGGCAGGTTCTCCGCCGGCACCGTCGGCGCGGCCGGAGTCGGCGCGCTCGCCGTCAGCACGTCCCCCGCCCGCAGCCGGTAGCCGTTCTTGACCGGACCGTCGTTCAGCGACACCTCGCCGGACCTGACGACCTTTTGCAAAGCGGACCGGCTGTGCTCCGAAAACAGCTTTCCCAGAACCACGTCCACACGCTCGCCGACATCGTCGGGACCGACGGTCAGCGTCTTCCGCTCCCCGTCACTCACCGCCGTCGGCCGGCGGGGTCGTCTCATCCGCCGGAGCGGCGTCGTCCGGAACGGTGTCGTCCGGGGCCGTGTCAGCCGGCATCGCGGGATCGGAAGATGCGCCAGTCGCCGCTTCCACGGGTGCAATTTCCGTAGGTTCGGCGGCCGGGGCCGCCTCCGCTGGGGCGTCGCCAGTTTCTGCGTCAGCGGGCACCGGGTCGGCGGGGGGCGTTTCGCCCTCCGTCATCGGCGCCTCCGGAGCCGGCACGTCCGGAACGAGGGCGGCCGGCGGGTTACTCGACGGCGCCACCGCCGGGGCGTCGAATCCGGGGATGGGGGCGTCCGCGTCCAAACCCGACGGGGCGCCGTCCAGCGGACGCGCCAAGTCGGTCTGCTCCGGGCTCTGCGTGTCGAGCCATGCGAGGAACGGTCCGGTGGTGGAGCGCTCGAGAACCTCCAACCGCAACTCCGCCGCGGGGATCAGCGCCGAGGTCGGAAACTCCGTCTTCAGTTGCTCGTACCGTGTCTTCGCCGCGGCGATCTCCCCTTTTGAATCCGCCTCTTCCACGTTCGCCAATCCGAACAGAGCCTGGGCACGGGCGGCGGGCGGCGCTCCGTCCATGGCGAGGGCCGCTTCGAAGTGCTTCCGTGCGGAGGCCAGCCCCGCGTCCGCGGAGGCCCGGTCGGTGAATCGCGATCCGGACGCTCCGGCGAGGAACTCCTTGCCGGCGCCGATATGCGCCCAAACCTCGGCGTTCGATCCGGCCTCCAGTTCGGCGACGTTTTCGTACGCCCCGGCGTCGCCCGCGGCGCGAGCTTCGGCCAGCGCCGCCCAACCGGCTTCCCGACCGGACCACGCATACCCGATGTAGACGTTCACGGCGACGAACAGCAGCACGAGCGCGACCCCGACCAGCGCGACCAACCGGCCGTACTTTTCGAGGAACGGCTTGAGGTGGCCGACGTACTCCTGCTCCAGTTCGTTCTGCTGGAGGGCTTGCCGCTCTTCGGGCTTCATCCGTCGATCTGTCCAGAGATACGGGGCGGCGATCCGGCCGCCGGGCGAATCGAGAACGGTAGGATTCGAGCCGCGTCCGGTCAATCACGCCGGCCCCTCCGCCGACGACCGCCCGCCCCGACGACCTCTGTGCCCCGCTCCCCCGCCAAGCGCGACCTGCCGAGCAAACTCTGCGTCACATGCGGTCGTCCGTTTGTGTGGCGGAAGAAATGGGAACGCGATTGGGAGCAGGTCCGCCACTGCTCCGCAGCGTGCCGCAAGGAGGCGAAGCGGCTGCGGGGGACGACTTGAAGGCGACTTCCGGCCTGTCGACTTCGCACCCCCCGACACAGCCGACCGCGGTTGCGGTCCGCGGCGGCGTCCCTATGATGTCCGTACCGCGGCCGGTCCGTCCGCTGTTCGTTGATTCCCCCGTAGAACTCCCGCACCGCGGGACACAGCGTTATGGCCTCCAAGGGCAAAGTCGAAAAGATGAAGCGGAACGCCCGCTTGATCGAACGGTACGCGGCCAAGCGCGCCCGTCTGAAAGCCGCCGGCGATTACGACGGCTTGGCCGCCCTGCCCCGGAACAGCAGCCCGACCCGCTATCGTCGCTACTGCAAGCTGACGGGCCGGATGCGGGGCACCTATCGGAAGTTCCAGATCTCCCGGATTATGCTGCGGGACATGGCCCTCGACGGCCTGATCCCCGGTATGACCAAGGCCAGTTGGTGAGCGTCGGTCGAACGGCGGGCGACGGTTAGTCGCTCCGCGATGCGCGGCGGCGAGGAAAGCGATTCGCAGCGGTGAGCCCGGCCCACAGTACGGCTCCCGCTCCGACGCCCCAGAGCGTGCCGGCGAAGACGACCCCCGCTGCCGTGGCCACCGCCACGGCGATCTCTTTCCCCGCGGAAGCGGCCTTGGCTGCCGAGGCGAGTCTCCAACCGGCAGCGATCAGCAGCACGGCCAGAATCGACCGCGGGAAGGCGGTGATCGCCCCCGCGGGGGCCGCGATCAGGGCCAATCCGGCGGCGATCTTGAGTCCGCCGAGGATGACGACGGCTCCCCCCGTGCGGGCGCCGAAGTGATGTTGCGCCGCGAGGCCGCCCGCCCCGTGGCAGACCGGCATCCCGCCGAGCGGCACCGACAGCAGGTTCATCGCTCCGACGGACACGGCCATCCGCCCCGGCGGCACGCCCCGCCCGGGGAAGTAGTCGGCGGACAGCACGCACACCGCGACGACGCTGTTGAGCAGCGTGAGCGGAAGCTGGGCCGGGGCGAGTTCGAACAGCCCGTCCCGCCACTCCGCCGCGGTGGGCAACGCGGTGACGGGCGGGGTCGGCATCAGGTTTGCATCGGCCGCCGCGCCGATGAGCAGGCCGACGGCGACCACGCCGATCAGCAGCGGAACCTTGGGCCAACGTGGGGCGAGCAGCACGGCCGCGGCGACCGGGGCCGCCAACCCCCACCCCTCCGAATCCTCCAGCAGCCAGCGACCCCCGCGGATTGCCAGCGCCGCCCCCACCCCGAGTTGAAGACCCCGGACGATCGCCGGCGGCGTCCAGCGGCCGATCCGATCAGCGACGCCCAGCGCACCGAGCAGGAACACGACCGCACCCATTCCAATCCCAGCCGCTCGCACGGCCCCCGCCCCCAGCCCGCCGGCCACCGCGAGGGCGGCCACCGCCTTCATCGGCTGCACCGGGATCGGCTGGCGGAACAGCCATCCGGTCGCGGCGTTCAACAGCCCCGCCCAGATCAGCGCCGCGGCGAGGTTTAACTCGCAGACGAGGCACAGGGAAACCGTCACCGGGAGGAAGGTGCCAAGATCGCCCAATCCGCCCGACCACTCCGCCATTCCGAATCTCAGGGCGTCCGGATCGTCCGCGGTCTTCGCCGGTGGGGCGGGCGTCACGCCCACACCGGGATCTTCCACAGCGGCACGTCCCGCTTCATTCGATCGACGAACGCGGCACAGCACGCCAGCGCCGCCGCCCGATGCGGCGTGGCCACCCGCAAGCGAAAGCTGCACGCCCCGACCGGCACCCGCCCGACGCTGTGTTCCACCAGTAAAACGGCTCCGAACTCCGCTTCGCAGGCGGCTGCCAGGCGAGCGAGTTCGCGAGTCGTCATCGGCTCGTACGCTTCGTACAGCAACGCCGCGAGCGGACGAAGGTCCCCGCCGTCCGGCTCCCCCGGCCGCACGACGCCCTCAAAATTGAGCATGGCTCCGCACCCCGCCGGCGACCACAGGACAGCGGGCGGCAACGGACCGTCGTGGAGCACGATAGGAGACGTCGGGGCCGTCATCCGCCGCTGACCAAGCCGATCAACGCGACTTCGGCGCCGTCTGGGATGAGATCGTCGTCCGCGGCGTAGGAAAAATCAATCGCGAGTCGGCTGCTCGCCAGCGACGGCCGCAGCGCTTCGCAGTCAACTTCCATCGCCTGTCGCACGTCCCGCACAGTCGCGGCGGCGGGGACCGTCACGGCGACGCAGGCGGCGTCGGCGAGCTGCGCCTGCGGGCCGAACAGCCGCACTTCGATCCTGCGTGGGGGAGCCGGAGCGGTCACCGTGCCGCCGCCGCGAGGTCGTTCGGCGTGTCCACATCCTCGGCGGCCGCCGGGATCTTCACGCGGGCGAGTCCGTCGCCGAGGGCGGCGAGGATCGGCTTCGCGCCCCCGTCCGCGGTGCAGTTCCGCAGCGCCGCGTAGAGCGGGGGCGTGACGCAGACCGGCGGGCCGAACGCTTCACCGCCCGTTCCGTCCGGAAAGCTCGCGGCGGCGGCGATACTGGATTTGCTCGCTTCGATGACGCGGGCGAGGTCGTCGACGGTTACGCGGGGCAGATCGACGGGCAGGACGACGATCCGGCCAGGTTCGGCTCCGCCGGTCAGGGCCTCGACGCCCGCGGCGAGGCTTGTCCCCTGCCCGTCCGCCCAGCGGGGGTTAATCACCACCGCCGCGGTCGCCGGCGTCGCACGTGACACCGCCGCCGCCTCGCACCCGACCACCACCACGATCGGCCAGCATCCAGCGGCCTCCGCGGTCGCCACGGCGTGCGTCACCAGCGTTTCGCCGTCCCACGGCGCCAACGGCTTCGGCGAACCGAACCGGCTCGACGCCCCCGCGGCGAGGATGAGGGCGGCGCAGTCGTCCACCGGGTCGAGCTTCTGCGGCGGACCGGGGCGGGGCATGTGGGTATTGTGGGCTCCCGGCCGCGTTTGCACAGCGACCGGCAGCCGGCTCACGAGTTGTTTTCCACACCAATCCGAAGCGTCAGCGAGGGCAGCGGGCGCCGCCCGCGTCCGCGGCATGGACGGCCCTTGCTGACGCTTCGGATTGGTGTGACACCGGTTCTGAAACAGTTTCCCCACCGGGCGGGACGGCAGTGCATTCAACGGGGGGCGTGAATCGGGGCGTCGCGGTCGGACAGAAACCCCCCGCCGCGGCCGCGGAAATGGGCGACGATCTCCGCGACCACCGCCGCGGCGATCTCCTCCGGCGTCCTCGCTCCGAGGTCCAACCCCACCGGCGTGCGGAGCTTCGACAGCCGGTCGGCCGGGGGCAGCGACCCGGCAGCGTGCAGGTCCGTCATCAAACGGCCGGCCCGCCGCTTCGGTCCGAGCAGCCCGACGTAGCCGATCTCGCTGTTCAGCAAATCTGGGAGCAGCCGGAGGTCGCCGGCATAATCGTGCGTCAGCCCGACCGCGGCGGCGTGCGGGCGGAGAGCGAGGCGGTCAAGACGCGGCGGCGGGCTCCGCACAGATCACCCGGTCCGCGTCTGGGAAGCGGGCCGGGACCGCCAAGTCCGGCTGCCTGGCGACGACCGTGACCGCCCAGCCCATCACGCCGGCCAGTTCGCAGAGCGGGCGGGCGTCGTCGCCGGCGCCGAAGATCGTCAGCGGACGGGGCGGTTCGATCGTCTCGTGGAAGTCGCCGACGGTTCGCTCGACCGGCTCCCCGGATCGCACCGCCCGCCGGACGGCTCGTAACCCGCCGGGATCGTCGCCGGTCTCGACGGAATGTTCGGTGAGTCGTTCGCACAGCACCTCGATAATCCCGTCGCAGCCGGCGTTGTAGGCGCCGGCGGGGTCGCGGGGGTTGCCGCGGGTGTCGAACGCCAGCGTCCGCGGGCCGTCCGCGGTCGCCTCCCAGACTCGGCGGGCCAATTCTTTCTCCAGGCAGCCGCCGGAGACGTAGCCCGCCCGGCGTCCGTCGGGGGTGAGGATCAGCCGGGCTCCCGGACGCCCGTAGGCGCTGCCGGTCACCCGCACCACCGTGCAGACCGCGGCGGTTTCCCCCGGCTCCAACCGGTCTGCAAACGCCAGCACCTCCCGGAGCGACCGCACGGCGTCAGCCCCCCAGCGAGATCATGTCGCGGTTGACGAACCGGGGCGTTTCGGCGGTCATCTCATGGCCGACCCACTTCTTGCCGGCGGCCTGTCGGAACAGATCCGCGAGTTCCGCATCGCTCGCTCCAGCCCGCAGCGGGTCGCGGAGATCGACGCCCGCATCCTGATGCAGGCAGGGGCGAAGCTGGCCTTCCGCCGTCAGCCGCATCCGGTCGCAGGCGGCGCAGAAGTGCTCGGTGAGGCTCGAAATGAAGCCGACGCGGGCTCCGGTGGCCTGGCAGACCCACCCGCGGGCCGGGTCGCTGGCGGGCACGGCGGGATCCGGGCGAAGGTCGAAGCGTTCGGATAGACGATCCCGCAGCTCGGCGGTCGGAACGGTGGCGTTCGGCAGGGTGCGGGCGACGCGGCCCATCGGCATGTATTCGATGAACCGCACCTCCCAACCGCGGCTCGCCCCGAACTCCACCAGCGCCGTCGCCTCATGATCGTTCACCCCGCGAACCGGCACGACGTTGAGCTTCACCGCCAGCCCGGCCGCCGCGGCCGCGTCCAGCCCGGCGAGCACCTCGTCCAGGACGTCTCGCCCGGCGAGCTTCGCGGCGGCGTCGCGATCCAGCGAATCCAGCGAGACGTTCGCCCGATCCAGTCCCGCCGACTTCAACCGCCTCGCGTGCCGGGGGAGCAGCGACCCGTTGGTCGTCAGGGCCACCTGCCGGATGCCGGGGATCGCCTTGAGGTCTGTGACGAGATCCGGCACGTGCGGCCGGACGAGCGGTTCGCCGCCGGTCAGTCGCACCTTCCGGAATCCCGAACCCCGCGGCGACACGCACCGTCCGGGCGATCTCGCCGAGGCTCAGCAGATCGGAGCCGTGTTCGAAGGTCTTGTGGTCCGCCGGCCGGCAGTACACGCAGGCGAAGTTGCACGCCGGCGTGAGGGAGACCCGCAGGCTGCGGAACGTGCGGGCGTGCCGATCTTCCAAGCTCAGCGACGGGAGCACCGGCAGGGCGATCGCCCGAGCAGGCGCGGCCTTGGGCGGGCGGACGATGACGGACGGATGCGTCAAGCGATCACCGCTTCGGGGGTGATCGGGATCGTGTGGTGCCGGCGTCCGGTGGCGTGCCAAATCGCATTCGCCAACGCGGCGTTGACGCCCGTGATGCCGATCTCGCCCACGCCCTTCGCCCCGATCGGGGAGGCGTTGAAATCCGGATCGTCGATCCACATCACGTCCAGATTCGGCACGTCGGCGTTCACGGGGACGTGATACTCGGCGAGGTTATCGTTCGTCCAGCGGCCGAGGCGGGCGTCGTGGTGGGTGGCCTCCAGCAAGCCGGAGCCGATCCCCATCACCATCCCCCCGAGGAACTGGCTGCGGGCCAGCTTGCGGTTCAGGATCGTCCCGCAGGCGAAGCACCCGAGCATCCGCCGGACCCGCACCAAGCCGAACTCCTCGTCCACGCCCACCTCGACAAACTGGGCTCCGAAGCTGTGTTTCGAGTAGTCGCTGAGGCCGGGGGCGTAGCTGCCGTTCACTTCTAACGTCGCCTTGTCGCCCGCTTCGAGGAGGTCTTCCAACCGCTCCCCGCTGCCGGAGGGGGCGACGAGCTTGCCGTCGGCGAACGACACCGCCTCCGGCTTCACCCCGGCCAGCGCCGAACCGGCGGGGGCGAGTTGCAGAAGAGCGGCTTTCAGCTTCTCGGCGGCGTCCCTGAGAGCCGAGCCGACGGACAACGTCGTGGCGCTACCGCCGGAGACTCCGCCCTTCGGAAAGGCGGTCGAGCCCAATTCGAACGTCACCCGCCCCGCGGGCACCGCGAGCAGGTCGGCGGTCAGTTGGGCCTGCACCGTCGCGGTGCCGGTGCCGAGTTCGTGCGTTGCACAAACGGCCCGCACGGTGCCGTCGGCGCGGAGCGTCAGCGCCACCTCGGTCGGGAAGCCGAACGCCGGGTAGGTCGCCGCGGCGACGCCGGAGCCGATCAGCCATCTACCATCCCGACGAGCCCGCGGGGCGAGCGGGCGGTCTGCCCAGCCGAAACGATCGGCGCCCGCACGCAGGCATTCCACAAAGTGCCGGCCGGAGAAGGGCTTGTCGCTGTGCGGGTCCTTCGGCGGTTCGTTCTTCAGTCGTAGTGCGATGGGATCAAGCCCGGCGGCCTCCGCCAGTTCGTCCATGGCGCACTCCAGCGGGAACATCCCCGGCGCCTCCGCCGGCGCCCGCATAAAGGTGGGTAACTGCGTGTTGAGCCGGCCCTGCCGTTGGGCGAGCCGACGGTTCGGAGCCGCGTACAGAATCTTCGTCGCCATCACGACGGCGTCCGCGTACTCGTCGCGGACGCTGGTGGTCGTCAGCCCCTCGTGCACGATCCCGGTGAGCGTGCCGTCCGCTTTCGCGCCCAACGCGACCCGCTGCATGGTGGGGGAGCGATGCCCGGTCCCGCCGTACATCTGACGCCGGGTGACGACCAGCTTCACCGGGGCGCCCGCCAGTTTGGCGCACTTGCAGGCGAGCAGCGCCTGCGGCCACATCGCCCCCTTGGCCCCGAACGCCCCGCCCACGTAGTCGCAGACCACCTCGACCCGTTCCGGCTTCAAGCCAAACGCTTCGGCGAGGGCGCTACGGGTGCCGTACAGGTTTTGCGTGGAATCCCGAACGGTGAGCGTCTCCGCCCCCTCCTCGTCCGTGCCGAACGCCGCGACCGTGGCGTGTGGTTCGATCGGGTTGTGGTGGTTCGTCTCCGTCTTGAACGTTAGATCGACGGACAGCGCCGCCTCCCGCACGGCGGACTCCGCGTCGCCTTCTTCCATGACCGGCGGATCGCCCATCAGCGACTTCGGGCGTTCCTGGCTGCCGTTGACGGCTTCGACGGCGATCAGCGGGTTCTCGTCCTCCTCGTACGTCACCCGCACCGCGAGCGCCGCGTCGCGGGCGGCTTCGAACGTGTCCGCGATTACCGCGGCGACGTACTGCCCGGCGTGCACGATCTCCTGTCCGGTCCCTTTCGAAGCGTCCGCCCCCGCCGGTCCGGCCGGTTCCATGCTCTGGAACGACAGCCCCATCGGACCGCCGGGCACCTTGATCCGCGGGCTGTTGGCGGGGGTGAGGACATGCCGCACGCCGGCCATCGCCTCGGCGGCGGACGCGTCAATGCTCGTCACCCGGCCCTTCGCGATCGTCGCCGGCACGGCGACCGCGTGCAGCAGACCGGCAAAGGCGTCCGGGCTGTGCCGACCGTCGCGTTCCGCCGTGTACGCGGCGGTCCCGGTGACCTTCGCCCGGCCGGTGCGGCGGGTCTTCGGGCGGCCGACCGCGCCGGCGTCGCCCGCGATCCGGGGCAGCGGATCAAACCCTTTGAAAGGCGTGTCGAACAACATCGGGCGGGGTCGGTCGGGGAACGAACGGGCGAGCGAAGGCGTGCGCGGGACGGGGACTCACAGCGAGGCGATCAGGCGGCGTCAGGCGTCGCGGCAGTCGATCAGCAACTTCCCGCGGAAGCCGCCGGCTCTTTGCTTCTCCAAAGCCTCGGCGACGCGGGCGAGCGGGAACGTCTCCGCAACCTCCACGGACAGCCGCCCCTTCCCCGCCAGTTCGAGCAGCGACGCCAGCCGCTTGCCGTCCGGTTTGAGGAAGACCATCTCCGCGTGCACGTCGGCGTCGGCGGCTCGCGATTCGTCCGGCTGTCCGGCGACGCTGATCAATCGGCCGCCTCGCTTCAAAACGGCGAAGGAGCGATCCGTCGTCTCGCCGCCGGCGGTGTCGATCACCAGATCCACGCCGCCAGGGCTGATCTGCGCGACGCGGTCCTCGAACCGCTGCGTGCGGTAGTCGATGAACGTATCCGCCCCCAGCAGGCGGACAAAATCGGCGTTGGTCCCGCTGGCCGTCGCCAGCACGGCGGCCCCCGCTCGCTTCGCCAGTTGCAACGCGCAACAGCCGACGGCGCCGCTCGCCCCGTGGATCAGGACGGTCTCGCCGGCGCTCAGCCCGCCGGCGGCGTCGATCGCTTGCCGAGCCGTCTCCGCCACGACCGGTAAGGCGGCGGCGTGGGAGTATTCCAGTTCGTCCGGGATCCTGGCGCACATGCTCGCGGGCACGGCGACGAGTTCCGCAAACGCACTGCACCGCGGCAGCGGGGAGTTGAACGCGACGCGATCGCCGTATTTCAGCCCGGCCACGCCGGCGCCGACAGATTCCACCGTGCCCGCCCCATCGCAGCCGGGCCGAAACGGAAAGCCGACGTCGATCATTCCCCGCATCGCCCCGGTGAGGAACTTCCAATCCACCGGGTTCACGCTGGCGTAGGCCACGCACACCGTCACCTCACCCGCCGCCGGCTGCGGGGCGGCCACCGATTCGATCCGCAGCACGTCGGCCGGTTCGCCGTGTTCGGACGCCACGGCGGCGTTAATTCGAGTGCTCATCAGGCTTCCCGTCCGTGCTGCATGGCGAAGAGGGTCGCGTCGTCCGGCGGACCGTGGTCGCGGAGGTACGTGAGGGCGTGGGCGAGGGTGCGTTCGCCCAGCGTGACCTTCCATTCCTGCCCCGCCGGCGCCCTGTCGGGACGAACCCGTGCGGAGGCAAACGCGGCTGTGGCGGCGGCGGCGAAGTTCGCGTCGGTCGCCGGTCGTCCGACGAGCGCGGCTTCCGCCTCCGCCGCGTGCCAGGGACGGCTGGCGACGCCGCCGAGGCCGATCTTCACATCCTTCACCGTCGCCGTGGGGCCGCTCCCGTCGAGTTCCAAGCCGACGGCGGCGCTGGCGAGGGCGAAGGCGTAGCTGCTGCGCTCACGGACCTTGAAGTACCAGCTGTTCACCGCCGCCGCGGACTTCGGCAGGACGAGGTGCGTGATGAGTTCGCCCTGCCGCAGCACGGTCGACGCATGCGGGGCCGGAGCGTCTTTCACGTGCAGATCGCGGACGGCGATCGTCCGACCGCCGTCGGGATGAACAGTCTCCACCGAGGCGTCGAAGGCGGCCATCGCCGCGGCCATATCGCCGGGGTACTTCGGCGTGTAGCCCCTTTCAGCAGTCGGAGCGGTGACGCCGAGCACCGCGGCCATTGAGCGATCCGCACCGTCCGCGGTGGGATCGGGGGCGATCGGGTTGTCGTCCCAATCAGGATGGCGGTAGTACGGGCAGCGGCTCCGCTGGAGCAGGTTGCCGGCGACGGTCGCCATGTTGCGGATCTGCGGTGAGGCCGCGAGGATCAGCGTGTGCCGTACCGCGGGGAACTGCGATCGCACCGCCGGGTGATCGGCGAGCGCCGCTATCGTGCAGGCGGCGCCGATTCGCAGATCGTCGGCTCGTTCCTCGACCTTCGCGGAGAGCGCCGGCCGGACGTATTCGATCCGACCGGGGGTGAGCACGTTGAGCTTCATCAGATCCGCCATCGTCGTCCCGCCGGCGAGGAACGCGGCGGCGGGATCAGCCGCGACGCGAGCGGCGGCTTCGGCGGGGGCCTGTCGACCAGGAGCTATGTCGGCGGGGATGCGGGCGGGCGGGGCGAGCGTGAACGGGACCATTGGTCAGCCCTCCCCTTGAACGTCGGCGGCGGCGAGCGTGACGACCCCATCCGAGGGGTCGGCGGGCGGCTCCTCGCCGGCCGTCTGACGGACCGCGGCCACGATGTTCGGATAGGCCCCGCAACGGCAGAGGTTCCCGCTCATCCATTCGCGGACCTGTTCCCGATCGCCGGCGTGCCCGCCGCCGGCGGGATCTTCCGACAGCAATGCGGCGGCGCTCATGATCTGCCCCGGCGTGCAGTAGCCGCATTGGTAGGCGTCGCAGCGAAGGAACGCCTCCTGCAACGGGTGAAGTTCCTCCCCGCCCTTGCCGACGCTCGCCGGCAGTCCTTCGATCGTGGTGACGCGGGCGCCCTCCAGCGTCGCCGCAAACGTCAGACAGGACAGCTGACGGGTGGGCGCCGCGTCGCCGGGCCGCTCGATATGCACCGTGCAGGAGCCGCAGGCCCCGTGATCGCAACCCTTCTTGGTGCCGGTCAGCCCCAGTCGTTCACGGAGCAGGTCGACCAGCGTGACCCGCGGGTCGAACCGTTCCGTCCGTTCCTCGCCGTTGATCGTCAGGTTGAGAGAGACCTCGCCCGGCGCGGCTGTTCCCTCTGAACCGATCGCCGTCGCGGCGTGAGAGGCAGCGCCCGCGACGCCGGCTAATGCGGCGCCCGCGGGGCCCGCCCCGAGAAATGTGCGACGCGACACGCTGGACGCCGGTTCCGCGGCGAACGATCCGTCCCCGTCGCTGCACGGCGGGAGATCCGGGTGACGACCGGACGGGGCGGATTGTGAAGCGGCGTCGGGCGGCATGGACCGGTCCGGGAGGGGGAGCCTCGGGAGCCCGTTGTTGTACCCCGCCGCCGCGGGGAGACCATCTGGGGCGAAGCCCCAGCTTTGCGATCGCTCCCGCGGCTCCGCAATCGGAGACGCCGCGGTCCGGCTGCGCCACAATCCCTACGAAGTTTAAGCGGAGAGTGGGGGATTCGAACCCCCGGTACCCCGAAAGGTACACAGGATTAGCAATCCTGCCCGATCGACCACTCCGGCAACTCTCCGGTCGGCCCGTGAGGACCCGCGACCCCGGTGGCCGCGACGGAGATTCTAGGGCCGCCCCCCCGACGTGCAAGCCGGCGGGACGACAAGCTCCCCCCGGGGGGAGCCCGCGGTCCTCCCCCTTCGTGTGCGAACGGGTCGAGGCCGGCCGTCCGTCGACCGTTTCGTACGAAACGGCGGACGGGTCCGTCGATGCGATCGAGATTCGCGGCGGCGTACCAGTAGGCTGAACCCGTGCTCGATCGCCCCGCCCATCGTCTCGCCTGGCTGGTCGCGCTGGCGATCGCCGGAGTCGCCGCGGCGATCGAGGCGTCTTGCCGGATCGCGGGCCTGCTGGCCGGCTGACAGGCCCGACGTGCGGCGTCTCCCGTCCGACGCCGTCGCGGCCGGCTCCTCCCTCCGCGGCGGCCCGGGCCCGCGTGTCTCTACAAAAAACAATAGGTTCTTCCGAGGGGGGGGAGGTGCGTGGGTGATTCCCCCCGGCGACCGGTTTTCGGACGCGCGCGGGGTCGATTCCGACACCACCACCATCTTTCCGGATTTCCCTGCCGGCGTAGGGCCGGAGCGAAATCGCCGGTGCAGTCGGTCCCGATCCGGGCGGCGGGAGGCCGAGGCGGGCGTGCACGCGGGGCAGGAGGGCGGAGATCGGTTGCGGGGCGTCCATGGCGGGCGGACACGGCCGACGGACCTCAGTCCATCAGGTCGGGCCGCAATTCCGGCAACTCGCCGTCCCACTGGTATTTTGCCAAGCGGACCATCGCCTCGCCGGTGGTGGCCATGACGGCGTTCCGGGCCGCGGAGGCGTGGCGGTACTGAAGCTGCCGGGCGATCGCCGTAAAGCTCAGCCCGGCGCTCCGCAGGATGAGGGCGGACAGGCCCCGTTCGCGGGCTCGGCGGGTGCGGCCGTCGGGGATCTGGGCGAACTCCCGTTCGACGACGGCGAACAGCCCCGGCCGCGGTGCGGGGGCGGAACGGGCGGAGCCTTCGGGGGTCATCATCGATCTATGCGTCGCCGGATGTGCCGCGTGGGACGGGACTTGCGATCCTTCGCAACAAAAGCCCCCGTTAAGTGTCAGCCCCACGGGGACGGGTCCGGCGGCTCAAGGACGGGCCGGGCGGTCACGGACGACTCCGGCCCGTAACCCGGAGGCTGCACAACCGTCAACCCCAAGCCTCCCGCGGTCAAGCCGTTGCCTGCCCCTCGCGTGACCGCCGAGCAACTCGCGGAGTACCGCGAGGCGAAGGCGAAGAAGACTCGGCTCGAGCGTGAAGCCCGGGCCATCGGCAAGAAGACGGGGGCGCTCGAGCAGCACTTCCGGGCGGCGCTCGAGGCGGCCGGCAAGACCGAGCTGAAGAAGGCCGGCGCCGTCGTTCGCATCCTGGAGAGCGCCGGCCGCGTCAGCTGGAAGGACGCGTTCGTCGGGGAATGCGGGCCGCTGAAGGCCGCGGAGCTGCAAGAGGCGGCGCCCGCGACCACGAAGGTCGCCGTCGAGTTCGCCTAGTTCCGGTCCCGTATCCCGCGTCGCCGGCAGGGAGGCCGGATCGTGATCCTACCCCGCCCCGCCGCGCCCGCCCCGGCCGTCGTCCCCGGCCCGATCGAAATCACCCCGGCCGCGCTGGCGCTCGCCGCCGGCCCGGCCCTGATGGGCGGGGTGCTGGTCTGGTACGGCCACCGGTACGGCCGCGGCGTGCTCGACCAACGCTGGGCGACCCGGTTCTTCGTGCTGCTGATGGGGCTCACGTCCGTGGGCTTTGCGGCGGCGGCGATGGCCTGGCCGGTCTCGATCGCCTGGATCGCTTACGCCGTCTACTACGCCGTCGTCGCCCGCAAGGTGCCGGCGCGGCCGACCGCGGCGGCGGCGGCGGCGGTCCGCGACGCCGCCCCCGACGCGGTGCGAGAGCTTCAGCGGACCGGCCGCGTCGCCACCGCCCAGAACCTGGAGGCGGCCGTCGGGGAACTGCGGCTGAACGCCGCGATGCGGCGGATCGACGACACGGTTCGCGAGGGGACGGCCTGATGGAATGGCTCGACAGCCTCAAGGACGCGGGCGGCGGGGTGATCGTGGCGGCCGCGTTCGGCTTCTTCGCCTGGAAGGCGTGGGACAAGCATCACACCGCGGTCGTCGTGCCGCGCGAGGTCGCCCGCACCAACAACGAGACGGCCGAGAGCGCCGCCCGCGCCACCGCCACCCTGCGGAGCGCCGAGGCCCTCGAGAAGGCGGCCGAAGGGATCGGATCCCTGAAGGTCGGCCACGACTCGCTCCGCAACGGCCAGCGGGAGCTGCTCGACGGTCAGAAAGAGATCCACGACGCCGTGCGTCAGCCCCCCCGACCGCACCGCCCGGATCCCGGGCCGGCGTGATTCCCCTCCCGTTCCCGGCGGCCCCGGCCGCCTCGTTCCACCCTGCGCGAAAGCGACCCATGTCCGACCCCTTTCACTTCGACGCCGTCCTCCCCGTCGAATCCGGCGTCGAGTTATTCGGCCGCCTGAAGGGCGGCGACGTCGTCGACGTCCGCACCGCCCAACTCGCCGCCGGGATCGCCGGCTGCTGTGCGGGCCAGTTCCTGCCCGGCGCCGACTCCGACGATGGTCCGACCGTCTTCGGCGCCGCCTGCCCCGAAGACCTCCGCGAACTGACCGACGACCAACTGGCCGATCGGTTCACGGCCGAGGCGGCCGCGTGCGGCCCGACCGTCGTGGGCGCCGTCGGCCCCGACGGGCAGCCCGCCCCCGTGACCGGTTTGCCCCCGTTCCTGGTCGCCCTGCTGATCGAGGCCGCCCGCCGGACGCTCAACCGGTTCCTCGACCAGATCGCCGGCTGACGCCCGGTTCTCGTCCGCCCCGCCCCCGCCCCGCCCCCTCTCCGGAGCCGACCCCGTGCGTTTCCCCGCCTCGCTTTTGCTGTTCCTCACCCTGACCGCTGCGGCGGTCGGCGGCGTGGAGATCGCCGGCCCAGACCGGGCGCCGCCGTACACGCTCGCCCGCCTCGCCCTGGAGGGCCTTCCCGATGGCGACTCGGCGACCTGGGCGGTGTTCCCGTTCGATCAGGCCGACGGCGTGGAGTCGGAGGGGGGGCGGAGCTTCGCGTTTACCGGACCGCCGGGAACCTACAGCGTGCTGGTCACGTACCTCTCGGAGGGGCGACTCGGTTCGGCCCGCGCCCGCGTGGTGATCGGCGACCCGCCGCCCGCGCCGCCCGGGCCCGATCCTAAGCCGGGGCCGGCGCCCGGGCCGGGACCGACGCCGGATCCTGAACCGCCGCCGGACGGAGCGACCAGCCGGCTGGCCGCCGCGTTGGCGACGATCGACGAACCCGGCAAGGCCGCCCGCTCGGCGGCGTTGGCCCGGAACTACGAAGGGCTCGCCGCCCAGGTCGCCGCGGGCACGATCCGCGACGCCCGCACGTTCGAAAGCGAGTTCATCGCGGCGGCCCGGGCGGCTCTCGGAACCTCCGGCCGGCTGTACGGCCCGTTCCTGCGGGCGCTCGCGACGGAACTGAACGCCGCTCCGCAGCTCGAGGGGCGGGCCGACGTGCTGCGGATCGCCGTCGCCGTCCTCGACGGCTGATCCAGACGGCCGCCTCGCCCCCCCTGTTCGTCCCCGCCTCCCCCTTCGGCCCGCCGCCCATGTCGCTCTCTTCGCTCGTCGATCGTTACCTCAGCGCCTGCGACTCCGAGGAACCGCTGGCGGTCTGCGGCTGGATTCCGCCCGGCGGCCGTTCGCGGGAGGTCAATCAGGTCACGGACGCCGCTCTCGACGCGATCCCGCGGCTGGACGCCGAGGCCGTCGTCCGCGAGCAGGGGCTGGGCGACGATCCGGAGCTGGACGCCAAGCTCGATCACGGCGTGTTCCTGCATGAGTACGAAGAGGCGGTTTTCGGGCGGGCGCTCGCCAGCTACCTGCAGACGATCGGCGACTGCGGGTCGATGGGGACCGGTCGGGCGGCGCAGGACAACTTGATCGTGGACCTCTGCATGTCCGGCGGCCTCAATCCGCCGGAGACGCACGAAGTCGCCACCGAACCGCTGTACGCCGGCAGCCGCGTCGAGATCGGCGGCGGCCGGATCGCCGGCGACGGCACGCTCTGCTCGTGGGCGTGCAAGTTCCTCACCGACTACGGCGTGCTGCTCCGCAAGCGTTACGGCGACGTGGACCTGACCACCTACGACGGTCGCCGGGCTCGCGCCTGGGGTCGCCGCGGGGCCGGGTGCCCGGACTCGCTGGAACCGCACGCCCGCCGCAACGCGGTGCCCGAGGTCACGCAGGTCCGCACCGGCGCCGCGGCGATCCCGCTGCTCGCAAATCTTTCGCCGATCGCGATGGGCAGCGACCAGGGCTACGAGCGTCGCCGCGGCGCCAACGGCGTCTGCCGCCGCCGGGGCCGCTGGATGCACCTGATGGAGGACCGCGGGATCGCCCGGGGCGAGGACGGCAACCTCTACGTGCCCAAGCAAAACAGCTGGGGCGACTATCTCAGCGATCTGAACAACGTGTTCACCACGGCGTCCGGGCGTCGGGTGATCCTGCCGGCCGGGCTGTTCATGGTCCGCTTCGAAGACGCCGTCGAGGCGTATCAGCAGGGCGACGCCTTCGCGATCGCCCCGCTGCGGGGCTGGACACGCTCGCCCGGCCCCGCCGGGCTGCTCCTCCCCGGCGGCGTCGACTGATCCCGCGTCGCGTCCCCCTTCCCGCCACCGTCCCGTCACCGTCCGGAGTCATTCTTTGACCGCTCTCCCGCCCCCCGACCTTCGGCGAGCCGCCCGGGTCGCCCTGTACGTTCTGGCAGGCGCCGTGCTGGCGTTCTGTTGCGGCCTCGCTGCGACCGCCGGCGATCCGCCCCCGTCGGTTTGCCCGATCTGCCACGCCGCCCCCTGCATGCCGATCTGCCCGACGGCCCCGAAACCCGTCGCGGCGGCCGCCCCCGCGCCGGCGGCGCCGGCTCGCACCGACGCCGCGGTGGTGCTGATCTCCTCCGACGGCTGTCCGCCGTGCGTGGCCGCCGAGTCGGTCGCCCGCGAGCTTGAGCGGTCCGGCGTCGTCGTCCTCCGCTGGAAGGTGCCGCTCGGAAGCGAGATCACGCCGACCTGGGCGCCGCTGGCCCGCGGTCGATCGGTCGTGGGGCCGCAGTCTCGCGACAAGCTGCTCCGCGTCCTGGGCGTCGCGGTCGACGGCGGGGCTCGCTGAACGTGGCGGTCGCACATCCCGCCGTCGTCGAGGGCGTCGTCCCCGGCGCCCTCGAAGCGTTCGGGCTCACCGCCTCGACAGGACAGGTCCTGGGCGTCACCTCGGCGGCCGGCGGAGTGGTCGAGGTTCGGGCGCTCGATCCCGAGATCGCCGGTCTTCGAGGGGATCGCGGCCCTGTCGGGCCGCAGGGTTCCGCCGGCCCGCAGGGGATCACGGGCGCCGTCGGACCGATCGGACCGGTCGGGCCGCGGGGGCCGGTCGGTCCCGCGGGATCGAACGGCGTCGACGGAGCCGACGGGCCGGAGGGAACGCGGGGCGTCGCCGGACCGCAAGGTCCGGCCGGCGCCGCCGGGGTCGACGGAGCGACCGGTCCCAAAGGCGATCAGGCGCACCGGGGCCGGCCGGTGCGAAGGGCGATCCGGGAACGGACGGCGAAGACGGAGCGGTCGGGCCGCAGGGGCCCGCCGGTGCGAAGGGCGATCCGGGAACGGACGGCGACGACGGAGCGGTCGGGCCGCAGGGGCCCGCGGGCGTCGCCGGCCCGCGGGGGCCCGTCGGACTCACCGGAGCCTCCGGACAGGACGGCGCCGCGGGGGCGAAAGGCGATCCCGGGGACGCGGGTCCGCAGGGACCGGCCGGCCCGCAAGGGCTGGCGGGCCCGGCCGGGCCGAAGGGCGACCCGGGCGACGACGGGGCTGACGGTCCGCAGGGGGTCGACGGGCCGCAGGGCGCCGACGGGCCCGCGGGCGCCGATGGACCCGCGGGACCGGCCGGCCCCAAGGGCGACCCGGGCGACGACGGGGCTGACGGCGGGATCGGTCCGCAGGGACCGGCCGGCCCGCAAGGGCTGGCGGGCTCGGCCGGGCCGAAGGGCGACCCGGGCGACGACGGCGCCGCCGGTCCGCAGGGGGTCGACGGGCCGCAGGGCGCCGACGGGCCGCAGGGCGCCGACGGGCCGCAGGGCGCCGACGGGCCCGCGGGCGCCGATGGACCCGCGGGACCGGCCGGCCCCAAGGGCGACCCGGGCGACGACGGGGCTGACGGCGCCGCCGGTCCGCAGGGGCTGACCGGATCCGCGGGCGCGAAGGGCGACGCCGGTCCGACAGGGCCGAAGGGCGATCCGGGAGACGACGGCGCCGCCGGACCGCAGGGGGCCGACGGGCCGCAGGGCGTCGCCGGTCCGCAGGGGCCCGCCGGATCCGCGGGCGAAGACGGCGAGATCGGGCCGGCCGGGCCGAAGGGCGACCCGGGCGACGACGGGGCTGACGGCGCCGCCGGTCCGCAGGGGCTGACCGGCGATGCGGGGGCTGACGGCGTCGACGGGGCCGCGGGCCCGCAGGGCGCTGCGGGCCCGGCCGGTCCGAAGGGCGACCCCGGCGACCCCGGCCCGCAGGGAAGCGCCGGCCCCGCGGGTCCGCAGGGTCCGACCGGGCCGGAGGGCCCGACGGGACCGATCGGCTCGCTGTCAGACGTGGACGCCGCCGGAGCGGTCGCCGGCGACCGGCTGACGTTTGACGGGACCGACTGGACGCCGGCCGGTCCGGCGGCGTTCCGCGGGTTCTCCGCCCGTTGCGGCGGTCCGCAGTCGCTGCCCGCCGGCGTGGCGACGGCCATCAACTACTACGCCGCCGCGGAGTTCGACGACGACGCGGCGTTCGCCGCGGGGACGTTCACCGCCCCCGCGGCCGGCCGTTACCTGATTTCCGGCGCGACCACGTTCGTCAACGTCCCGGACGCGCAGGTCGTGATCCTCGACCTGCGCAAGAACGGCAGCCTGATTCAGACGTTCGGCCGGATCAACCCGCGGGCCGGCAACGCCACGCTCTCCGGCTCGGCGATGGTCGAGCTGCTCGCCGGCGACCAGCTCGCCCTGTACGGGATCTCCAGCGCCGCGATCACAATGGGCGCCGCGGGCGAGCCCGCCGCGGGTCACTTCTCCGCCAACCGGATCGCCTGACGATGACCGATTTCCTCTCCGACGCGCTCGCCGCCGGCGACGGCGGACCGCCGCCGCCGTCCCGGGCGGAGCTCGCCGCCGCCGCCGCCGCGGAGGTCAAACAGATCAGCGTCGACGGCCTTCGCGGGTTCATCGGCCATATGAACCTCGGTCTGGATCGGGTGTGGGCGCGTCCCGACGGCCTGACTCCCGCCGAGGTCGTGACCGCTCTCGGGACCGACGCGGCCGGCGTGTTCGCCCGTCACGCGGCCGTCGCGGAGGCCCTGGTTGCGATCTTCCCGGCCGCGGCCCCGCTCCTGAAGACGCGGCCGGACGGCTGGACGATCATTCCGGAAGTCGTCGACGGGGCGATCACCGGACGGCTGACGCTCACCCCGGCCCCGGAGGATCCCGATGGCGTTTGATTCCGTCCTCACCGGCAACCTGCCCGACCGGGGCTCGCTCACGTTGCGAGCGATCCAGGGCGGGGCGGCCCTCTCCTCGCCGCCGGCGTCCCACGGCAGCGACGCGCTACTGGGTTACCGCTGGTCGATGCCCACGGGCGTCGCCGTGGGCGCCCCGTACCAGGTCCTCCGCGGCGGTCGACCCTACATGACGGGCGAGGTCGGCGACGGCGTGATCGAACTGCTGTCCGTGACGCTGGCCGAGGAACCGGCCTCGGGCCTGCCGCAGTCGGTTCGGGCGGGAAGTCTGGAGGAGATCCGGGCCGGCGCCGACCGCACCGTCGCCTCCGGTCGGCCGCTCGTCTTCGCGGAGGCGGAGTGGGGACCGTTCCCGCCGCTCGGCGACACGGCCCTGATCTTCAACGCTTCGCGGGTCGGTCGCCACGGCGAGCCGCCGGCGTCGTTCCTGGGCGCCGGGACGTTGGAGGGCGTCGCGGCCCGTTCGATCGTGGTCCCGCTCGCCGCCGCCACGCTGAACGTCCCCCCCGGACTGTGGTCGTGGGAACTGCTCGCCGTTTCCGTCGCCGGCGGCGCCCGTGAAGTGTGCCGGGGGACGCTTCGCGTCGTCCCGGCGCTCGGCCCGCCCCCCGCCTGAATCGCCCCCCCGCCCGCCGCCCGCCGCGTGCCCGACTACCGCATCGAGGACGGCCGGGTCGTCGCCCGAACCATCGACCTGGCGGCGATGGCCGTCGGGGTGAACCGCCGCACGTATCTCGACTGGCTCAAGAAAGGCTGCCCCGGTGAACGCGGCTCCTACCCGATCCCCGACGCGGTCGAATGGGCGCGGGCGAACGTGTGGAAGGCCGCGGACGGCGGCGACGGCGGGGCGGATTCGCCGTGGCTCGAAAAGACGCGGGAGGAACGGGCGAAGCTGCTGCAGATGGAACGCCACGACCGCGAACGCCGGACCGTCGACCGGGCGGCGCTGGGCGAGCTGCTCGCCGCCGCGGCGGGCCGCGTCCGGGAAGCCGGCGGGGCGCTCCGCCGGCGGTTCGGCAACGAAGCGGCGGGGATTCTCGAAGAAGCCCTCGACGACGCGATCGGCGAGGTCGAAGCGGCCGTCGCGGCGCCGGCCGACCCCGACGGCCCCGGCCTGGACGAGTGAGAGCGACCGGGTGCGGGCCGCGACGCTGGCGGCCGCCCGGGCGTTCTTCGACGGCTGCCGCACGCCGGCGGTCCGCGGGATCCGCGAGTTCGCCGAAGCCGAGCTGCGGATCCCCGACGGCCCGTTCGCGGGCCGCCGGGTCGACGCCGACCGACAGCCGTACACCCGCGTCCTCTGGGAGGCGTTGGACGACCCCCGCTACAACCGGGCGTTCGTCGTCGGTCCGACGCAGAGCGGCAAAACGTTCAGCGCCTTCGTCGTGCTGATCCTCTACCACCTGTTCGAACTCTGCGAGACGACCATCTGCGGTCTGCCGGAGATGGACATGGCGGGGGACAAGTGGCGGCAGGACCTGCGGCCGGCGATCGAGGCCAGCCGCTATCGCGAGCTGCTCCCCCGCCGCGGGCCGGGGTCCAAGGACGGCGGCAACCCCGGGGCGATCCAGTTCGGCAACGGCGTCACGTTGAAGTTCATGGGCGGCGGCGGCGGGGACAAGCAGCGGGCGGCGTTCACTTCGCGGGTGCTGGTCGTGACCGAGACCGACGGCCTCGACGTCGCCGGCGACGCGTCGAAGGAGGCCGACAAGTTCACGCAGATGGAGGGCCGGACGCGGGCGTTCGGCTCGCGCAAGAAGGTCGTGGCCGAGTGCACCGTGACCACCCCCGACGGCCGCAGCTGGCGGGAGTTCTCCGCCGGCACCGCCAGCCGGTTGTGTCTGCCCTGCCCGCACTGCGGAGCGTACGTCACCCCCGAACGCGAACACCTGAAGGGCTGGCAGGGGGCCGCCACCCCCCGGGCGGCCCGCGAAGGCGCGGCGTTCCACTGCCCGGCGTGCGACCGGGCCTGGACCGAGGCGGAGCGCCGGACCGCGAACGAACGGGCGGCGCTGGCCCACCGCGGGCAGGAGGTGAACGCCGCCGGCGAGGCGACCGGCGACGCCCCGGAGACCGAAACGCTCGGCTTCCGGTGGAGCGGGGTGAACAACCTGTTCGTGACCGCGGGCGACCTCGGTCACGACGAGTGGGTCGCCTCGAAGGCCGAGGATCGGGACAACGCCGAAAAGGAGCAGAAGCAGTTCGTCTGGGTGAAGCCGTACGCCCCGCCGCGGAAGGCGGTGAACGATCTTTCGATCGCGGGGATCTGCAGCCCGCACCGGGGCGACCCCGCGGGGCGTGGCCCCCGAGGACGCGACCCTGCTGACCTGCGGCGTGGACGTCGGGAAGTTCGCCCTGCACTGGGTCCTGACCGCCTGGAACCCGCAGGCCGTCGGGGTGGTGGTGGACTACGGGATCGCGGAAACCACCGCCGCGGAGTCGGGCGTGGAGCGGGGCATCCTGACCGGGCTGCGGGCCCTCGCCGACCGGGTCACCACGCCCGTGCCGCGGGCCGGCGGGGGCGCCCCGCTGCCGCTGGCCGGGGGGTGGGTGGACAGCCGCTACCAACCGCAGCCGGTGCGGGGCTGGGTGCGGGAGCGAGCCGACGCGGAAGGGGCGGCGGGCGGTCCGTGGCTGCCGACGCTGGGCTGGGGCTTCGGGCAGCGGCCCGGCGGCAAAAACTCGACCTACGTCAAACCCGGCCGGCAGACGCCGGAGATCCGACACGTCGGCGTCGGCTACCACGTCGCCCGCCGCCGCACCGACGTCTGCCCGATCGCGAACCTTGACGCCGACCACTTCAAGGGCTGGCTCCACGAGCGGCTCGCCTGCGCCCCGGGCCTGCCGGGCTCGCTGGTGATCTACGGCGGCGCCCAGGCCGCCGAACATCGCACGCTGGCGATCCACCTGACCGCGGAAACGCAGGTCGAGAAGACGGTGCCGGGCGTCGGGATCGTCCGGGTCTGGGAAAAGACCCCCGGCCGTCACGCCAACCACTATCTGGACGCCGCGGCGCTGTCCTGCGGGGCGGCGGTCTGGCGGGGCCTGCGGATCCCCGACTCGGCGGCCCCGCCGGCCCGCGGCGACCGCCGCCAACCCGTCTCCCTGTCCGAACTGAAACGCCGCCGATGAGTTTCGACCCGTTCGCCGACGCCTACGGCCCCGTCGACGCCGACCGGGCCGTCGACCGCCGACCCGCCGACCCGTCGCCCGCGGAGCGGCCCCCGCCGGGCCGCCGGACCCCGGTCTCGCTGTCGGAGATCGCCGCCCGGGCCGCGACGCCCGCGGGGATCGCCTGCCCGAAGTGCGGTTGCCCCGAATGGCGGGTCACGCACACCCGGCCGCAGGAGGGATTCATCCGCCGGCGGCGGGTCTGCGACCACTGCGACCACGCGATCAGCACGTCCGAACGGCGGGTCGGCTGACGGCGGCCGGCCAGATGTGGCACCTGGATCGGCCGGCGGCGGCGAATCGGCCGCGATCGCTCTTCCCGCCGCCGGCCGCCTGGCCAAGATCGGCGGTCCCATGCTCGATTCCCCCACGCCCCCCGCGGACCTCACCGATGTGATCGCCGACGCCGCCGCCAATCCGCAGCGGATTCAGGTGGGCGCCGAGAGCGCCCAGGAGTACCCGCTGCGGGACGTGATCGAAGCCGACCGCTACCTCGCCGCCAAGGGCGCCGCCCGCCGCCCCGGCGGCGGCGTCCTGTTCACGAAGTTCGTCCCCGGCGGGGCCGTCTGACGGCCCCGCCGCGGCGTTTCTCGCGAAACGTCCCCCCCCGCCCCGGAGCAGGACGCTCCGCCCGAGAGGATCGCCGGCACGGACGCCGGCACCATGCCAGTCGCCCGCCCACTCCTGGATCACCGCGGGGCTCCCCTGCCCACGGCCGCGGCGCGCACGTACGCGGCGGAGCGGTCGACGATCCCGCTGCGGGACCTCGGGGCCAACGTGCAGGCCGCCTACGACGCGGCTCAAACCACCCCGGAGAACGCCGCCCACTGGCGCTGGGCCGACGGCCTCTCCGCCGCCGCCGCGAACAGTCCGGAGATCCGCAAGACGCTGCGGGAGCGGGCCCGCTACGAGATCGACAACAACCCGGACGCCGGGGCGATCGTCTGGGACTTCGCCGAGGACGTCGTCGGCACGGGGCCTCGGCTGCAGTTCCGCGGCCCCGATCCCGGTGAGAACAAGGCGGTCGAACTGCTGTGGCGACGGTGGGCGTTCGGGGTCGACCTGGCCGCCAAACTCGCCACCTACTTCGCCGCGGAGATCGGCGACGGCGAGGGCGTGGCGCTGCTGACCGACAACCCGGCGCTCGAGGAGGAGACGGGCCTCACACTCGACTTCTGCCCGATCAAGTGCGATCTGCTAACGAGCCCCGCTACAACGCCGAGAGCGAACGCACCGCCGTCGACGGGATCGTGTTCGACCGCTACGGCAACCCCCAGACGTACCACGTACTGAAAGATCACCCCGGCGGGATCGGCGGCGGCTCCGACGAGGTCGACGAAGTGCCGGCCGCGGACCTGGTCCACTTCTTCAAGGCCCGCCGCGCCCGGCAGCGTCGCGGCGTCCCGCGGATCCTCGCCAGCTTGCCGCTGTTCGCCCAGCTGCGGCGGTACGGTCTCGCCGTGCTGGCCACCGCGGAAATCGCCGCCAGCCTGGCCGGCTTTATGTATACGGACGGGCCGGCGATTAATCCCGAGGACGTCGACAACATCGGGCTGGGCGAGGGTCTGCCGATCGAACGCGGCCAAGTCGGCGTGCTGCCGCACGGACACAAGTTCGCCCAGGTGCGGGCCGAGCAGCCGACGACCACGCACGGGGAGTTCAGCGCCAACGTGCTGACCCGCGCCGGGCGCCCGCTGCGGACCAGCCGGGGCCGGGCCACCGGCGACAGCTCGGGCTACAACTACGCCAGCGTGCGGATGGACGACGGCGGCTACCGCTCGGCCGTCGGCTACTACTGGTCGCGGGCCGAACGGCCCGTCATGTGGAAGATCCTCCGCCGGTTCTGGGCCGAGGCGAAGGCCGCCGGCAAGCTCCCCGCCGGCGCCGCCGCCCGCGGGCTGCACTGCGAGCTGGTCGATTGGCAGCGGGACGGGTTTATCCCGACCGACCCGGCCAAGGAACAGCGGGCCGGCACCGAGGCGATCGCCACGGGCAACAGCCGCCGCGGGCTGCTGTACGCCGCCGCGGGTCTCGACGTCGACGCCGAGGACCAGCAGGCCGCCGCGGAGTTCGGCGTCACCGTCAGGGAGTACCGTCAGGCCCTGTTCCGCAAGACGTTCAAGATCCCGCCGGCGCCGGTCGCCGCTGACGACGAGGCCGCGGACGACGCACCTGACGACGAGCCCGACGACGAGGAGGACGACGATGCCTGACGCCCGCCCCCTCGCCTCGTTGTTGGCCAGAGCCCGCACGGCCGTCGGCCTGCCGGTTCCGCCGCCGCCGGAGCTGACCGAGTTCACGATCCTCGACGCCGCCGCCGGCGGTCATGCGACGTTCCACGCCGCGGCCGACCCGACCGACGAGTCGGCGCTGCGCACCTTCGAGATCGAGGCCTACACCGGCGGCCCGCTGGACCTGTACCCGTACAGCCTGCCGGTCGTCGTGGATCTGTCGGAACTGACCGCCGCGAAGGGCAGCCGACCGATCCTCCGCGATCACCGGCCGGACCGGATCGTCGGTCACAGCAGCGAGATCGCCAACGACGGTCGCAAGCTCGACGTCAAGGGGTTGCTGAGCGGCGTCGGAGAGTACGCCCGCGAGGTCGCGGACACCGCCGACAACGGCTTCCCCTGGCAGGCCTCCATCGGCGCCAAGGGGCGACTGGAGTTCGTCGGCGAGGGCAAGACCGTGTCGGTCAACGGCCGCAGCTTCAAAGGCCCGCTCTACGTCGCCCGCAAGGCCGTGCTGCACGAGGTGAGCTTCGTCGCCCTCGGCGCCGACCGCGGCGGCGCCTCCGCCCGCATGACCGCGGGCGACCCCCTTCCCCCCCCGGGCGACGCGCCCGCCCCAACCCCGACGCAAGGACGCGTGATGGACCCCAAACTCGAAGCCTACCTCGCCGCCGCCGGGTTCGACCCCGCCGCCGTGACCGAGACCCAACTGGTCCCGTTGCGGGCGGCCTTCGACGCCTCCCGCGCGACGCCGATCCCGCGCCGACGCCCCCCGCGGTCCCGGCCGCGCCGGCGGCGACCGTCCCCGCCGTTCCCGCGATCGTCGAGGCCTCCGGCCCCGCGAACGATCCCGCCGCCGATCACCGCAAGGCCCTCGCCGCGGAGATCTCCCGCTGCGACCGGCTGCGGGAGATCTGCGCCGGCGCCGGCGACCCGAAGCACCGCCCCGAGGGGGCGACCGCGGACGTCTCGATCCTCGCCACGGCGATCGCCGACAACTGGACCGCCGACGCCACGGATCTGGCCGTGCTGCGGGCCTCCCGCCCGCCCGCTCCGGCCGTGCACAGCGGCGGCCCGAACCTGACGGTCGACGCCCTCCACTGCGCCGCGGTCCTGAACGCCGGCGCCGACCTTGACGCCGGCTTCCTCGGCGGCCGGACCGCCCGGGCGATGGGCCTGCCGGCCGTGTTGCTGGCGTCGTTGAACTCCGACAATCGGCAGCGTGCGATGGAGGCCGGCCACCGGCTCAGCGACCTGTCGATGGTCGACATCGCCGCCGCCGCCCTGCGGGCCGACGGCCGGGACGTGCCGGTCGGCCGGTCCGAGATCCTCGCCGCCGCGACCGGGTCCGGCACGCTGGCGAATGTGTTCACCACGGGCCAGCAGGTCGGCTTCCTCCGCGGTTACGAGGAGGTCGAAGACACGACGGTCGGCTGGACCCGCGAGGTGGAGGTCTCGAACTTCAAGGAGAACGAGCGAAACGGCATGAAGGCCGGCGGGACCGACCTGGCGAAGCTGCCCCGCGGCGGCACCGCCGAGAGCGCGGACCGCGAAGACAAGGGCGAGCGGTTCAAGATCCACCGCTACGCCAAGACCTGGTCGATCGACGAGCAGGACATGATCGACGACGACCGCAGCCTGCTGGGCGACGTTCAGATGGAGTTCGGGAAGGCGGCCCGCCGCGTGCGGCCGGACCTGGTCTACTCGGAGCTGCTCCGCAACCCGACGCTGCGGCAGGACGGCGTCGCCGTGTTCGCCGCCGGCCACGGCAACGATCACGCCCTCCCCCTGAACGCCGCGAACCTGAAGACGGCCCTGACCGCCTTCAAGCTGCAGCGGGAGAACGGCGTGAACCTGAACCTGCGGCCGGACTACATCATCGGTCCGCCGGACCTCGAGTTCTCGATCCTCCAACTGCTCAGCAGCATGGAGGTTCGCGGCGACGACGCCGCCAACGGGACCGCAAACGTGCTGCGGAACCGCCTGCGGAACGTCGTCTGCGAGTCCCGCTTGGAAAACGGCGTCACCGACCCGGACACCGGCACGGAGTACGCCGGCGACCCGGCCACCTGGTACCTCGCCAGCAGCCGGGCGGAAACGATCCTCGTCGCCTACCTCCGCGGCTCCGGCAAGGCGCCGAAGACCCGCCGCGCCCCGCTGCCCATCGGATCCTTCGGGTGGAAGTGGGACGTGAAGCTCGACGTGGGCGTCGCCGCGACGGACTTCCGCGGGCTGGCCCGTAGCGCCGGCTGACCCCGGCCGCCTGGACACCGGAAGCGGCGGTGAGAACCGCCGCTTCTCACCTTCCCACTCTCAACCCCGAGGCCGACCGTGCACGCCGAACCAGCCCTGATCGCCGCCCGCCCCGTCGCCGCCGGCGGACGCCAGTACGCCGCCGGCGAGCCGCTGGACGGCGTTCGGCCCGGCCAGCTCGCCGCGATGCGGCGGGTCGGGCAGGCGATTCCGGCGCCGGCCCCGACCGCCGCCGACCGCATCGCCGCCCAGGAGGCCGCCGCGGCGGAGAAAGCCGCGGCGGAGAAAGCGGAGGCCGCGAAAGCCGCCGCCGCCAAACCCGCGGCGAAGGGCGGCAAGCCCGCGTCCAAAACCGCGAAGTGACGCCCCGCGTCGTCTCGTAAGCCCCGCGGCCCCGGCCGCTCCCCGCCCCTCCCAATCCGCCCGCCGTCATGTCCCAAGCCGTCTACCGCCTCCCCGCCGGGGAGGTGCAGTACGTCACCCCGACCACCGTCGCCAGCGGCGAGATCGTCAAGGTTCCCGACGGCCGCGCCGGCGTGATTCGCGGGCTCACCGGCCACGTCGCCGGCGAGAAGGTCGCCGCCGCGACCCGCGGTCAGTTCGACGTGACGGCGGTCTCGACGGCGATCGCCGCCGGCGCCCTCGTCTACTGGACGGGCGCGCAGGCCACCGGCAGCGCCAGCGGCAACGACCCGCTCGGCCGGGCCGTCGCCGCCAAGGCCAACGGGGCGACCACCCTCCGCGTCGAGCTCAACGGCACGGGTCCCTCCGCCTGATCCCGGCCCCGGGCGTTTCGCACGAAACGCCCGACCCGTCCTCCTTCGCCCGCCCGCTCCCGCATGTCCCGCCTCCGCGTCGCCGCCGATCGTCTCGGGACCCGCCTGGTCCTGCGGGCCGGCGTGCCGGCGGTCTTTCGCCGGGGCGGATTCGGCGATCCGATCCCGCTGACGGTCGTGCAGACCCGGCCCGACCGGGACCGGGAGGAAACCGGCGGCGGGACGCTGGACCTCGACGATTCCCTGGCGGACTTCCTCGTCCGCACCACGGAGCTGGCGGCGGCCCTGGCCGCCGGCGGCGATCCCGACCCCGAGCCGTGCGACGGCGACGGGCTCGAGGTCGACGGCGTGTTCTACGCCCTCGCCCCCCGCAACGACGCCCCGCCCTGGCGGTACGAGGACGCCGGCCGCCGGCTGATCCGACTGCACGGCCGCGAATCCGGCCCGCTCTGACGCCGCCCCGTCCCCCGTCCGTTTCGACCGTCCGGCCCCGCCCGTGTCCGCCCCGCCCGCCCCCGCCGCCCTGTCGCCCCTCGGCGGCCTCGCCGTCGCCCGGCTGGTCGCCGAGGCGATCGGACGGTTTCCGCTGCCGGAGCGGGTCGTGTGCGAGGCGGCCGTGCGGCCGTATTTCCCGCTCAAGCGGCTGTCCGCCGGGCCGCTGCTGGTCGCCGCCCCCGCCGAACGTCGCTGGGGAGACGGCGATCGGGGGTCGGTCGACGTGCTGCAAACGATCACGGTCGGGCTCGCGGCCCGCTGCCCGGCCGACGACCTCGCCGCGTTCGACGGGGCGGACGGCCTCGCCCTCGCCGTCGGCGACGCGCTGGCGGCGCTGCCGCTCGACGACGCCTTCGGCCTGGACTGCGAGTTCCCCCAACAGGATCTGACCCACGATCCGGACGCGCTCGCCAAACGGCAGACGTTCTTGACCTGGATCGACCTGGTCGTGCGGATCTCCCGCCCGCTCCCGGAGGGCCGGCCGTGAAGCTGCTCGTCGCCGTCGATCGGCTGTCGTTCCACCCCCGGAAGGTCGCCAAGGAGTTCCGCCGCGCGGGCCGCCGCGTGCTGTCCAAGTGGGCGTGGGAAACGCGGAAGGACGCCCAGGCGACGCTGGAGGTCGACCGGGCGGTCTCCCGGCCCGGCGAAGCCCCCAACGTCCGCCGCCGGTCCAGCCTGCTCTCGCGGCGGATCCTGTACCACGTCGACTATCTGGCTCTCTCCGCCGTCGTGGGTCCGGCCCGCGTCGGCGACACCGTCAGCGGCGGCCGGGCTCCGGCGGCCTTGGAGTACGGCGGGACCAGCGTGATCCGCGTCGGCGCCTCCCGCGGGAAAGGCCGACGCAACGCCCGGGGCCAGTTCGCCGGTCGCGGCCCCGCGAAGGGCGGCCGCGAGCTGACCGTCCGGGTGAAGGCCCGCCCGTTCATGCGGCCCGCCGCCGCCAAAAACGCCCGCCGCCTCCGCGACTGGCGGGCCGCCGCCGGGCTGTGAGCCCGGCCCCGGCCGCCCCCGTTAATCCCCCGCACGCCGAAGGAACCCGATGAACAAGACCGGCCGCAAGTGCAAGTGCTATCTCGACCTCGCCGGAGCCGGCCAGGACGCCTGGCAGGAGCTGACGATCGTCCGCAACCCGCAGCTCCAGCTCGCGAAGGACAAGGCGGAGAACAGCGACCGCCGCAGCGACTTCAAGCGATACGTCGCCGGGATGAAGGACGCTCCGCTGACGCTGGAGATCACCCGCGACCCGTCGAACGCGCTGTATCTGGCGCTCCGCAGCGCCTTCCTGCTGGACACCACGATCGGCTACGCCCAGGCCAGCGGCCCGATCGACGTCGCGGGTCACGAGGTGTTCATCGGGGACTTCCTCGTCTTCGACTTCCCCCTCTCCGAGCCGCTGGGCGACAGCCTGACCACGTCCGTCGGCCTCGCCCTCGACGGCAACAGCGCCTTCGAACCGACGTGGGGCGACACCGTCGCCGCCTGATCCCCGTCGCCGCCTGATCCCCTTCGCCGCCTGATCCCCGTCGCCGCCGTCCCCCCTCCTCGCCGCACCGATCCCATGCCCGCCCCGACCACGCCGCCAGCTCCCGCCGCGACCCCCGCCGCACCGGTCGCCCCCGCCGCCAAGCCGCTGAAGATGCAGGTGCTGCGGGCCGACGGCTCGAAGCAGCCGGTCGTGATCCAGCCGCTGGATCGCAACTCGATCGCCCGCCGCCTCGCCGGCGGGGCCTGACTCGCCGTGCACCTGCTCCGCGACCGCCGCGGCCGGATTTATCCGGTCCGGATCGACGTGGCCGCCGCCCTGCGGCTCCGCGACCTCGCGGGGGTGGACCTGATGGCCGCCGCCGGCGACGGCGGGGCCGACCTGTCCGCCGCCGCCGCCGACCCGGTCCGCTGCGTCGACGCCCTCGCCGCGGCCGTCCTGCCGCAACTGCTCGCGGGCGGCGTGACGCCCCGGGCGTTCGGCCGCCGGCTGGCGCCGCTGATCGCCTTCCGGACCCCACGGGTCTGCCCCTACCGGAACGTCCTGATCGCCGCGTGCAACGCCTTCTTCGCCCGGCCCGGTCCGCCGGTTCCGGCCGCGACGGCGGAGCCCGCGCCGGCGGCGGCGGAGCTGTGGCGGGAGATCTGGCGGCTGGCGGGCGTCTGCGGGGTCGATCCGCGGCCGCTGACGTTCGGCGAGCTGTGCGGGCTCGCCGAGGGCCGCCGCCGTCACGACTGGCCCCGCACCGCCCGCGTCGAAGCCGCCGGCTGGGCCGCCGCCGGCGTCGTCGCCGACGCCGCCGATCTCGACCCGACCGGCGTGCTGGCCGAAGCCGGCGCCGCCCGCAACGCCGCTAAGATCGGTCCGGACGAGATCTCCACCCTCGCCGCCGTTTTCTGCCGGGACTGAACCCATGGATCCCAAAGGCATTCAAGCCGGTCTGGCCTACGTCAAAGTCTTCCTCGAAGATTCCGCGTTGCATCGTGGGTTGGGGCGGGCGAGCCGACGGCTGAAGCGGTTCGGGGCGAACGTCGCCGGGGCCGGTCGCTCGATGCTGGGAGCGGCGGCCGCGGTCGCGATCCCGATCGGGGCGGCCGTGCGAAAGTACGTCGAGTTCGACGACGCGATCCGGCAGGTGGGCGCGGTCAGCGGAGCGACCGCGGCGCAGTTCGACCGGCTCAAGGCGTCGGCGCTGGAACTGGGTCGCACGACCAGCTTCACCGCCAGCGAGGTCGCGGGCCTGCAAACCGAACTTGGCCGGGCCGGCTTCAGTCCGGACGAGATCATCGAGGCGACGCCCCACGTGCTGGCCCTCGCCCGAGCGACCGGAACCGACCTGGCCGAAGCCGCGAGATACGCCGGCCAGACGCTGCGGCAGTTCCGGATGGAAACCTCCGAAACCAGCTACGTCGCCGACGTGTTGGCGGCGACGGCCAACAAGAGCAACAACACGCTCGAGTCGATCGCCCAGGCCATGGAATACGCCGGCCCCGTGGCCGCGGATTTCAATATGTCGCTCGAGGAGACGGCGGCGTTGGTCGGCGTCCTGGGCAACGTCGGCGTGCAGGGCTCCAACTCGGGCACCGCCCTGCGTCGGCTGCTCACGCTGACCGGCGCCGACGCCGCCCGGCTCGAGGAGATCTTCGGCGTCGCGTTCCAGGACGCGGCCGGTGACGCCCGGCCTCTGGTCGACGTGCTGGGCGAGGTCCAGCAGGCGACCGCCGACCTCGGCACCGCCGAGCGGGCCGCCAAGTTCAAGGACGCGTTCGGGATCCTCGGGATCACGGGCGCCTCCGCGATCGCCGGCAACGTGTCCGACGCCCGCGAGCTGCTCGAAGTACTCCAGCAGGCCGACGGTTACGCCGGGACCGTCGCCGAGGAAATGGACGCCGGCGCCGGCGGGGCGTGGCGGCGACTGACGAGCGCCGTCGAGGGGGCGGCGATCGCCCTGGGCGAAGCCCTCGCCCCCACCCTCACCGCCGCGGCCGGCTGGATCGGCGCCCATGTCGGTCAGCTGACCGAGTGGATCGGCAAGAATCAGGAATTGATCAAGAAGCTGCTGAAGTGGGGGGCGGCGTTCGCCGCGATCGGGGCGGCGTTGGTCGCGTTCGGCTCGGTGATCTCTGCGGCCGGCTCGGCGGTCGGGCTGTTCGCCGGAGCCTTGAGCCTGATGAGCGGCAACCTCGCGGCCGTCGGCTTCGCGGCCGCGGCGATCGGTATCGCGCTGATCGCCAAGGAGACCTACAACGCGAGCGCGGCGGTTCAGGCGTACAACGAGCAGCTCGAGCGGCGGAACCGGCTGACCGGGGAGATGGCGATCGTGACCAGTGCCGCGCAGCGGGAACGGCTGGACGAGCTGCAAGCCGTGGACGATCCCGAGGACCGGGCCGCCGCCGTCAGGGAGGAATTGGAGTACCAGCAGCTCGAGCTCGCCGGCGAGGAGAGGAACCTGCGGGACGCCCGCAAGAACGTGGAGTCGTACGGATCGTTCGCGCGTTTGACGGGGAACAAGATGCTCGCCCTGGACGAACAGGAGGTCGCGGAGCGGGAGGGGCTCCTGGCGTCGCGGAAGGCGTACGTCGCGGAGCTGACCAAGATCGCCCAGCGGGCGGCCGCCCAATCGGAGCGGGCGGCGGAAGACGCGTCGGCGGACCCGTCGGCTGTGGCCGCCCGGGCGGAAGCCGCCGCCGCCAAGGAGCGGGCCGGGTACTTCGGCGACCTCGAAGAGCAGGCCGCCCTGCAGCGGGCCGGCAAGAACGACGACCTCAAGTTTGAGTTCGACCCCGGCGACTTCGAACTCGACGCCGCCGACGTCGGCGCGACCGCCCGCTCGGCCTCCGCCGCCTCGGCCCTGGACGTGAGCAGCGCCGAAGGGCAACGGCTGGCGGCCACGCTGCTGAACGGCGGCGGCGGCGGACCGATGAACCGCACGGCCGACGCCACCGAAGCGATTCTCGAGGTCCAGAAGGCCGGGAACGCGATCGGCGAGCGAACGGAGCTGCTGCTGGACGTGCCGACCTACGAACTCGCCGCGGGGGTCGCCTGATGAGCGTGATCCGCGTGACCCGACCGGTCGGGGCCGACTACAGCGAGGACGGCGACGGCCGCGGGATCGACCTGCTGACGGCGGTCTGCGATCGCTCCGACGAACCCCGGCTGTCGGTCCTCGGCAGCGTCCTGATCCCGCGGATCTTCACGGCCGTGCTGGGAGAACCCGGCCTCTACTACGGCGAAGGCCGCAGCGCCAAGCAGATCGCCCCCCGGGTCTGGAACGTCCGCTGCCCGGTCTTCCGCTCCGGCGAGCCGCCGCCGGGGCCGTTGGCGGAGCGGGCCGTGGTCACCCGCCGGGACGAACTGTACGAGGCCGCGGTCAACCAGTGGGCCGACGGCCGCCCCGCCCGCACGCTCGCCGGCGAGTGGATCCCCGGGATCACCGCCCGCCGCGTCCGCAGCGTCTACCCGGTCTCGCTGAACCTCGCCGCGGAACCGAACTGGTTCGACGAACTCGCCGGCAAAATCAACTCCGCGCCGGTGCGGGTGCGGGGCCGAGCCCTGGAAGCCCGCACCGTGCAGTTCGTGCCGAAGACCTGGGGCGAGTGGCAAACCCGCGGCGACGAGAGCTACTTCGTCGCCCAATTCGAACTGCATCATCAGGCCGAGGGGTTCGTTCGACGCATCGTGCACCGCGGCTTCAAAGCCTTGGACATGCGGACCGGACAACTGGACAGGGTCGGCCGCCAGCTCCCGCCGGTCGTCTACCGGATCGAGGACGAGTCCGGCGAGATCGAGGAGCCGCACCCGCTGGACGACAAGGGCCGGGCGTGGCGCCAGTCCGACCCGCTGGACGCCGCCGACGTCGAGCCCAACGACGACCTGTCCCGGCCGTTGGCCCGGTCGCTCACGGAGGAGCAGTTCGCCCGCACGATCCTCGAGGAGGAGGTCGAGCGGGAGGCCGACTTCAGCGTGATCCCCCGCACGTTCGGCTGACGCCTCCGTCCGCCGCCCCCAGCAACCGCCCCCGCCGAAACCCCCGCCATGACCGCCCGCGTCGTTCGCAACCGTCACGCCGCTCCCGCGGTCCCGAAGATCCGCACGTTCGCCCCGGTCGACTGGGGGGCCGGCGACTCGCTGACCCTCCGCGGCGGGGCGGCCCGCGTGACCGCCGCCGGGTCGGCCGCCGAAGTCTGCGCCGCCCTGGCCGACGCGATCACCGCCGATCGTCGGCCGGGCCTGGCCGTGCTCACGGCCGAGGCCGCCGGCGGCGTGCTGACCGTGTCGGGCCCCCCCGGTGAAGACTGGTTCCTCGACGCGGAGACCGGGGAGAGTTCGACCGACCTGGTCGCGACCGAGACGTTGCAGGCCGGCCGTGCGGCCGTCGACGCGGTCCAGACGATCCGGCTGGACGCGGTCGCGGGGACGGTCCGGCTGCGGCACGCGACGATCACCGGCGGGACCTGGACCGCGGCGATCCCGTGGAACGCCGCGGCGGCCGACGTGTCGGCGGCCGTGGCCGCCGTGCGGGCGGTCGGCGTGGCGGCCGACGCCTGTGCGTTCGCGGGGGCGCTCCCCGGCGGCGTGACCGCGACGTTCGGCGGCCAGCTCGCGGCGACGCCCGTCCCGGCGTGGGAGCTGGACGCCCTGAACCTGCTGGGGGCCTCGGACCTGACCAGATTCGCCGTGGTCGACTCCGGCGTGCCGGCCCCGACCGGCGGCGTGCTGGTGCGGTTCGTGAACCCGGGCGAGGCGGTGACCGTGACCGTATCCGGGGGGGGGGCTACCCCCGGCGGAACGTTTCGGGTGGTCGATCCCGCGACCCACGACTGGGGTCGGACCGTTCGCGGCCTGGTCGGTCCGGACGTCGCCGTGGGCGTGGAGCACCTCCGGGACGCCGGCGGGGTTCCGGGCAGCGCCTTCGCCGCGCCGGGGGCGCTTGCCGTCTGGTTTCCGGGCCGGGCGGCGTCCGCCTCGCCGACGGTCGAGTTCACGCAGCAGGGGTTCGTTACGCGTGTGGCGCTCCCGTTCACGGCGCTGGCGGCCGGCGACGGGCAGACGGCCGACCCGCCGCTGGACCGCAAGAACGTCTACCTGGTCCGCCTGCCGGGGCCGTACCAGGTGCACGACCGCCACCACCGCGGGATGGCCGCCGGCGAGCGAGACGTGATCTCCAGCACGCGGAACCCCGTCGTGCACGCGGGGTATCGCCTCCACACCCCGTGGGGCGTGACCGAACCGTTCGAGACGAACACGCCGCTGACGGAACTTGAGAAGCGGATCAAGAACGTGATCGGGGACCGATCCGTGGCGGGCGGCGTGGACTGGGCGGTCACGTCGATCGGAGCCGCGAACGCCCCGCTGGGAACGACGACCTACTACGACCACGACGGCTACCCCCCCGATCCGGACCGGTGGGCCGAGGACAACCCCGGGCTCGTCACGACCACGAACCACGCCGGCCGCGTGGCGGGGCCGGGGTTCGTGCTGCACGTCCGGCCCTACTGGGGGGCCGGCGAGGCCGTCTTCCCGCGCAGGGCCGAGACCGGCCCGATCCGGCTGCTGCAGGAAACCGCCTCGGCGGACATCGAATGGGGGGCCGATCCGGACGCCGACCCGCTCGCCCCGGACCCGGCCCTGCGGGCTCACGTGACGGCCGTGGCGACCGGTCGGGCCGGTCTGGCCGGATTGGTGGAGGCCCGGGTGGGCGCCGACGGCGGAACCTCGGTCTGGTACCCGCCGGGCCCGAACGGGGCGGACGGAACCGTCGGCGACGGTTCGCCCGTGACGGTCGCGGTCGGCGACTCCGCGGCGGTCGTGGACGCGGCGATCGACGCCGCCGGCGATTGGCCGCTGCAGTGCGTGTCCGGAGTCGGCACGGCCGCCGATCCGTGGGCGCTGACGACCGACACGCTTCGCGTCGGGCGGCCGGCCGCCGACGACGCGGCCCTGTTCGGGGGCGGGTCCGGGACGGTCGCCGCCCTGGCCGAGGGCCTTTCGCCGATCGACGCGGTGCACCGGCACACGCTCGCCGGCGACGTGACCGGCGGGCGGATCGCGTGGCGGCGGGAGGCGGCGGCATCGGTCGCCGTGGACGCCCTGACCGCGACCGCCGCCGCCCACGCCGCCGCGGTGAACGCCGCCCTGGGCGACGGGGCGGTCGGGTTCGCCGGCGACCCCGGCGGACCGTGGACGGTCACGTTCGGCGGGCCGCTCGCCGGCGCCCCGCTCGGCCCGCTCGAGCCCGTGACGACCGCCCTGCTGTCCGGCTCCGGGACGCAGTCGGTGCGGGCGGTCACCCTGCAGCACGCTTCCGGCCCCGCCCATTGGAACGACCCCCTGAACTGGACGGTCGCCGCGGAGGGCTCCGACGCGCTCCCGGAATCCGGCGACGAGGTCGTGCTGGAAGACGGGTCGAATCCGTACCACTACGGGCTGCGGCAGTGGGCCGAGTTCGCCGCGACCGCGGGCGATCCCCTCCTGCGGGCGACCGCGGACCCGGCAGGCCGGGGGTTCCACGACTTCCGCCTGGGCCAGAAGGTCAGCGTCTTCGCCCCCGGGGCGGCCGCCCTGCCCGGCGGCCTGTCGGGGTCGGCCGTGTATCACGTGGTCGAGAGCGACCCGGACGCCGGCACGCTGGCCCTGGCGACCGCCGCCGGCGGCGGCCCGGTCGCCCCGACGACCGCTGGCGGCGGCCCGGTTTGGGTCGGGGTGCGGCCCGCCAAGCTGGTCAAGCGAGGCGTGCACGGCGGGGCCGTCGGTCTGCCCGAAAAGCGGGACGGCGATCGGCTGGAACACCTGAACCGCGTGCTGACGCTGGGGCCCGACGTCGTCCTGTGGGGCGACGGGCCGGGGCAGGCCGCCGGGGCCCTGGAACTGGACACCGGTCCGGCGCCCTCGCACTGCACGTTCCGCCGCGGGGGATCCCGCCGGGACTCCCGGCGGCCCGCCCTGAACTGGAGCGGCTCGGCGGCCACGCTGATCTTGAGCGGCCCCGCCGACCTGGGCGTGGGCACCGACGGTCGGCCGGCGACGTTCGCCTCGCTGACCGCGGTCGGGGGAAAGCTGCTGATCGGCGCCGCGGCGAACGGCCCGCTCGAACTCGACGGCACCGACTGGACCATGGAGGGCGCCGCGCGTCCCTGCCGATCGTCTACCGAAAGTGAACCCATGGCCGACCGCGGCTACGTCTCGCAGGATTTCGCCCGTCGGACCGCCCGGGCGGTGGGTTACGTGGAGGGGCTCGTACCCGCCGCGACGGCTCCCGACCTGCGGCGACCGCGGCGGTCGGCGGGCGCGGAGGTCGCCCTGATCGTGGCCGAACTGACGAGCTTTCCCGAGCCGGCCGCCCCGGACCGACGGCGGGCGGTCACGCTCGCCCCCGCGGCGGTCCTGACCCGCGACCGCCGCGGGGCGGCGTGGATCAACCTGGTCGGCGACGTCGGCGGGGCGCCGCTCTCGCTGACGGCCACGGTACGCGGGCGGGGGAGCTTCGAGTTCGGCCGCGACTCGGATCCGGAGGCGATCGCCGCGGGGCTCGAAGATCTGGGGGTCGACTGCGAGGTGCACTTCGGCCCCGGTTGGGCTCATGAGGGTTGGGAATACGACCCGGGTCGCTGGCTGCTGACCTCCGAGGGTCCGGCCTTCCGGGCCGCCGACGCCTCGCCGCCCAGCCCGGGCGAGCCGGCCCTGATCGAGGACCTGCGGATCGAGGTTCAGCGGCTGGGGCCGCCGGGGCCGACGCCCGCGGTGGAGCTCGTGCCGACCGCCCTGCGGCCGACCGGCCGCATCCGGTACGTGCACGCCCCGCTGACGGCGCCGCCGGGGCTGCCGGCGATCACCGCCGGCACCGAGGCGATCCTGGAACGCGGGCCGGGCGGCTGGGTCGCCACGGCGTTCGACCCGCACGAATACGCCGGCGCCGCCCCGACCCTGACGACCGGCGGGAGCGCCGCCGCCGCGACGTTCAACCCGTACCACTTCCGCCCCGGCGTCCCCTGGACGCTGGCAGGCGTCGAGGTCGACGCCGGCGGGAGCGAGTTGTGAGCGTCGCCCGCCGCACCGGCTCGCCGTTTCCGGGGACCGCCGCAGCCGCCGCGGCGACGCCCGGCTCCAACGGCCGTCTGCGACGCTCGCCGCTGGGCGGACTGTGGCCGGCCCGATTCCCGCCGTTTCTGTGGGCGGAAGTGTCCGAACCGGAGATCCCCGGCGACGACGGCGGCCCCCCGGCGGCGGTGGCGGGGCTGTGGGGGCTCGCCCGCGAGGATCCGCTCGCGCTGGCGGCCGGCGCCGCCCCGGACCCGCCGCGGGCGTACCGCTCGGTCGTGTGGTCCGGTCCGACAGCCGGCGGCGGCCGGCCCGCCTGCTACGTGCCGCCGACCTGGGATCCCGCTCCGTTCGCCGCCGCCGGCGAGCCGCAAACCGCCGGGCCGCAGCACCGCCCGGGGCGGCTGACCCTGGCGACGCACCCCCTGGGCGTCAGGGATCCGCTGGAGCTTCAAGTTCCTCCAGTCGCGGGGGCCGGACTGGGCGATCCTGCTGCTGGAAAACTGGGGCGGGGGAACGATCGCCTGGGAGGGCCGGCGTCGGTTCTGGCGGGCCGGCGGCGAGACGTTCGTGCCGCTGACCACGGGCCGGCCGTTCGGGGAGGTGCGGGTGCGTGCGGCCCGCCGCGTGCCGCCGGGCCTGCCGCAGTTCGCCGGCGAACTCGGGACGTTCGGCGTCGCCGAACGCGAGCCGAGGATCCGGCTGGGCGGGTGATTCGTGATCACCCGTCAGGTCGCCGTCGGCCGGTCCCGAGGTGCTTGACCCACCCGAACGGGTCGCCGGCCCCGTCCCAGGAGCGAAGCGCCTGCCGCCCCGCGTCGAGATCGTGATAGCAGTACCCGTCTTCGTACCCCCAAGCGTCCGCGTCGGCCGCGACGCAGAGTCGCCAGCCGAACAGCATCGGCACCAGATACAGGACCCGGCCATCCGGCAGCTCCCGCACGCCGAGGGCGCTGTGCTGGCGGGCGGCGGTCGCCGCTTGGTCGGCGGTCATTCGCTCGCCCCTCCGTTGTAGATCCCCAGGGACAAAACGGGCAGTTTTTGACAGCGGACGGAAGATCAGGAATCACCCGCGGGGGCGCGGATCGCGGACGTACCACGCCGACCGCTCGTCGCGGTCGGCGTACCGCTCGAACCCCGCCGCCTCGTAGATCGCGAGGGCCGGGTTGTCGTGCCGGACCTGCAGGTACAGCGGCAGGTCGGCCTCGTCGGCCCAGCGGCAGGCCGCGGCGACCAACCGCGTCGCCCACCCCCGCCGGCGGGACTGCGGGCGGACGTAAACCGACCCCAGCACGTCCCACCGCCGCTCCTCGCCGCTCTCTTTGCTGGCGACCTCGTGAGGGTTGATCGTGGCGTATCCCACCACCCGCCCGCAGTCGTTGGCCAACAGGTGGACCGACCTGACGTCGTCCACGCACGCGGCCATCACCTGCACCCGCTCCCACGGGGGCGGGCCGCCCGCCGCGTCGGACTCTTCCTGCCGGCGCCGCATCTCGGTCATCTCGGCGGCCGTCAGCGGCCGCCGCCCCTCCATGAACGCCTGCGGCTCCCCCGAGGCCGGGCGGAAGGCGTCGAAGTCCGCCGCCAGCCGGTCGGCGATCCGGCCGCTCGCCAGCCCGTCGAGGGCGAGCCTGCGGCGGATCGTCTGGCAGAGGTCCCAGACCTCCTTGACCGTCCGGCTCACCTTGGAGTGACCCGGGGCGAGGTTGCCGCAGGTCCCCAGCGTGTTAGCGGTCGGCTGGATCGCGGCGAGGGCGTCGGCGACCTCGCCGTACGCCCGCGGATCGGTGCGGGCCGGGACCCACTGGGCGACCTGTCCAAAGTCGCCGAACCCGACCCGGGCGAAGCCCTCGAGGGCCGTGCGGAGGGCGAAGGCCTGCCCGCGGGTCAGCGTGAGCGCGTAGCGGGAGGGTTCCAGGGCCGCGAACGGTTCGGCGTCGAACATGGGACGGTGGGATTGGTCAGGGGCGGGAAAGTTGCGGCGGTCGCCGTCAGTCGGCGTAGACAGGCATCAGGACGCACTGGTAACGGTCGCCGGCCCGCAGGACGGCGGCTTCGTCGGGGCCGTTCAGTTCGAGCGTGACGGGGCCGTTCACGCCGGGGCCGCCGGTCGCGTCGAGGAAGTCCAGCAGGTATCGCGGGTCGAACGCCGCGGAGACCTCCGCCTCGCACCGACCGGCGGCGCTGCGGACGACGGCCCGCGGCGCCCCGGGCTCCCGCGTCTCGATCGTGAGCCCGTCGGGTCCGATCGTCAGTTTCAGGGCGTGGTCGAAGTGCAGGAACGGCTCCGCACAGCGGAGGGCGTGCGAGAGCCGATACGGGTCGACCTCGACCACGGCCCGGCGGGGTCCCGGCAGCACGGACCGCCAGCTGGGAAACCGGCCGTCGACGTACCGTGCCGACAGCTCCGCCCCGCCCGCCAGAATCCGCGCCCCCTCCGACCCCAGGGCGAGCGTCGATCCGCCGGCCGTCCAGGATCGGCGAGAGCGCGCCGGCCAGCGTCAGCAACCGCGAGGGGAGAACGGGCGTCCCGCCGCCGGCGTCCCGCGGAACCTCCGGGGCGCCGGGCCCGACCGGCACGTCCAGGACGACGAGCCGCCGGGTGTCGGTCGCGACCAGGGTGAGACCCCGCTCGCCCCCGCCCTCCAACGCGACCCCGCCGAGCGCGTACCGGCGGCTCTCGGCGTCGGTCGCGTAGAGCGTCCGGCGACCGGCGTCCCGCAGGGCCCGCGGGGCCAGGGCGTACCGTGCCGGGACTTCGAAATCGAGCCCCGGGCGGAACGCCTCCGGATTCTCCCAGGGCAGGCGGAAGCGGTCCCGCCCGCACCGCAGTTCCAGCCGGCCGGGGTCGTCGGCGACCGGGCGGGGGCGGGCGGCGGAGATCTCCAGCCGACCGGGGAGGCCCCGCAACTGGGCCAGCAGGGCCCGCAAGGGGGCGACCGGCAGGAGGGCCGTCCCGGGCGCGGCGACCGTGCACGGCAGCGGGACCCAAGCCCGGACCTCGCCGTCGGTCCCGGTGAGGTCGGCGTCGCCGTCGCTGCGGGCGGCGACCAGCAGGCGCTCGACCGTCGGTGAATCAGACCGGGCGGGGGCGGCGAGGGCGGCGGCCTCGAAGGCGGCGGCGAACGGGGCGAGGGGGGCGGAGAGGTGCACGGGGGCGGCGGAGGGGCGAGGGGATGCGGGGCGGGAGCGGGATGCGGGGCGTTTCGCACGAAACGGCCCGGCCGGCCTCAGTCGAGCGCGGGCGGGCGGAGGACCCACCGGCGGATCTTCGCGCCGCGTCCGTCCACCGGCTCGCAGTCCGGATCCGCCTCGAGCGCGGCCAGCACGTCGTCCGGCGGGACGCCCAGGGTCGCGGCCAACTGCCCGTCGCTGGCCGCCCCGTACTCCCGCAGCCGGGCGTGGATGCGGCCGGCGAGCGACCCGGTCGGCGGATCCGGTCGGCGTGCCGCCGGGGCCGTCGGCGGCGGCGGGGCCGGCAGCGCCGCCGGAGCGGCCCCGGTCGGCGGGCCGTCCTCGTGATAGTGCTGATGGAACTCGACCTTCGGCGGCGTGAGCTTGCCCATCAGGTCGACGCAGAACTTGGCGGCCTTCGCGTCGCCGGCCTCGGCTTTGGCGGCCTGGGCCTCCACGATCCTGGCGAACCGCTCGGCGGTGAGGGCGCCGGCCGCGGCGTCGCGGACCCGGTGCATCCAGGGCGGCAGGCCGGCGGGGTCGGCGTGGGAGAGTTCGGTCATCGGGGGCGGTTCCTGTGGCGGGGTCGGCCGTCGTCGGCCGGGTCGGGGGGAGCGACCGGCCCGCGCTGGAGGTCGAGCGCGGGCAGGTAGAGATCGGCGTTGCGGCCGGCGTCGGGGCGGTACTTGGGCCCGGCGCAGAGGACGCGAACGACCAGGCCGCGGGCGGCGAGGTGTGCGAGCGGGGTGCCTTCGGCGTCGTTCGAAACCAGCGAGCGGGAGGGCCCTTTCCACGGGTCGCCGATCGCCTCGCAGATCTCCCGCCGGGTCATCGGCCCCAGTTCCCACAGGGCCGACAGAACCGCGACCGACATCGGCCGCAGATCCTCCGGCCAGCCTTCGGCCCGGGCGTAGGCGCGATGGATCTCGCTGCGGATTTCCGCCAGGTTCGCCACGCCCTTCGCCCGACACGTCGCCCGCATCGCCCGGCCGACGGCCGCGCGACGCTCCGGGGTCCAGGGGGCCGCGGCGAGCCGCTGCCGTCGCCGCTCGGCCGAAACCTGCGTGCGGGAGAAGCCGACGACCCGGGCGATCGCCGTGTCGGTCAGTCCCGCCGCCGCCAACCGCGGCAGCGACCGTCGCATCCGCTCGGTGCGGGCGACGTCTTTCGGGTCGGCGACCCCGAGGATCTTCGCCAGTCGATAGACGGCGCGGAGCGTGCGGCCGAGATCCGCGGCGATCGCGGCCGCCGGCTCCCGCCCGTAGCGTTCGCGGACCGCCCGCCTCTCCGCAGCGGAGATCGCCCGGCGGGTCCCGACGCTGACCCCCAGCTTCCGAGCCCGCTGCTTGACGGCGCTCCGCGTGCGGTCCAGCCAGTCGGCCGTCCAGGCCGTGGACCGGCCCGGGGCCTCGAACCGGAGAAAGTGATCCTCGTGCGGCTGCCAGGGGCGGGCGTTCACCGCGGGACCCCCGCCAGGAGTTCGGTTCGGAACGCCGTCAGCTGGCGGTCCCGCTCGGCGGCGTCGGTCCCGCTGCGCGGCGTCAGGTCCGGCAGCGACAGGCCGACGGCCGCCGCGGTCGCCCCGGGGGCCGCCGCCCGCGGCCCGTCCAGATCGGCGAGGGTTCGCCGGGCCCGCTCGAGGTCCTCCGCCCCGCCCCGGGTCAGCCAGGTCGCCGCGTACCGGCTCCGCCCGCCCCGCAGCGAGGCCAGCAGGACGCCCGCGGGCCGCCGGCAATCGCTGCCGGCGATCGACAGGCAGCAGGCCACGAACCGCTCGCGGTGGCCGGGATCGTCGGGACGCACCGCCGTCAGCGGCGAAGCGGCCGCCTCGAGGTACAGCCGGTCGGCGGCCGCCGGATCGGCGAGGTCCGCCCGGGTCAGCGACCGGGAAAACGTGAACGCCCGTTTCCTACCCTCCGAGACTTCGTCAGATCCCGCCCCCCCCATGGGTGCGATGGGTGGAGACGGATGTGGAGGGGTGGGTTCATGGGATGGGATGGGTCCCATGGGGGGCGCCGCCGGCGCCGCCCCCCCGGCGCCGGCGCCGGGGGTGTCGACGGCACGGCGCCCAGCCGGCGTCGGCAGTGCGTTCGCCCCTATTCCCACAGGCTCGGGACGCGCCGACGGCGGCGCCGGCGCGGTCGGCGCCGCAGCCGTGCCCGACGGTCGGGACGCCGCGGCGCCGGCGCCGGCGGCGCCGGGGGTTGGAAGCGCCGGCGCCGGCGTCGCCGGGGGGTCGGCGAAGAGGAACGACTGGAAGGCGTCGCCCCGCCGCTCCCCGGCCCGCGGCGCCCCCGCGACAGCGGCGGCCGGACGCGGCCACAGCAGGGCCGCGACGATCAGGACGACGCCGCGGCGGACGGACGCCCACCCCTCCCGCAGCTGCGTGCGGCGGGCGCCGCGGGTCGGCGGCGCCGCCGGCGCCGCCGTCGTGGCCGGCGCCGGGGCGGCGGCGCCGCCCCGCGGCGCCCGTGACGGCGGTCGATCGGGCGCGTGGGGACGGTCGATCACCTCGGCGGCCCGCACCGCCCAGGTTCCCGGTCGGCCGGGGCGGGCTTCGTAGTCGAGATACCCGGCGTCGACGCAGCTCTTCGTCCGGCGGGTCACGGTATCCACGGCGCAGCCTGTCGCCGCGGCCAGCTCCCGCCGCGGGCCGGTCCACGCGGGACCGCCGGCCTGCAGGCCGGCGACGGCCCGCAGCAGGTCGCGGCAGCCGCCGGGCAAATCTACCCGGGCGAAGACGGCGGCCGTCGCCGTGGCGGGATCCGACCCGGCGGTCGGCAGAAATCGTTGGCGGGTCGCGTCGGTCACGCCGGCCCCTCCGCCGCGGCGGCCTCGGCCCGGCGACGTTCCCGAACCTCGGCGCGATCGACCCGCAGCGACCGCGGGGCGTCGACGCCGAGTTTGACGCTGCCGGAGCCGCAACCGATCACCACGATCTCCACGAGGACCTCGCCGGTGATCGGATCGTCCACGACGATCCGCTGTTGCCGCTTCCGCTGTAATACCAGCACGCTTCCGCTCCCTGGGGGATTGTCCGGGAACGGCTCCGTCCGCCGGCGGCCGCGGCCGCCGATTGGTCTCTCGCGTCCGCCTCCTGGCGCCCGCCTCCGCGTCGTTCAAAGCCCCTCGACCGCCTCGCTCACGTCCGCCGCAGGGTCCGGCGCCGACAGCCGGCGAGTTTGGCCAGCCACTTCCACCGCCCCGCCCGGCGCTGGGCGGCCTCGCGGGTCGCGGTCTCCGCGTCCCGCTGCTCCGCCCGGCCCAGCCAATACGCCGCCTCCTCGCGCATCGCGACTTTTCTCTCCTCCGTGAGCCGGCCGGGACGGTCGCCGCCGGGGGGCGCCAGGTGGGCGGCGGCGCTGCCGCGGCCCGCGGGCGCGGGCGGATCGGAGGGACGAACGGCGGGGGGCGTCATCGGGGGCGAGGCTTGGGGGAAGGAACTGTTCAGGCGGCCTGGGCGGCGCTGTTCACCGGCCGGCGTCGGGCCGACCGAGGAAGGCGGGCACGTCCGCCGCGTCGTCCGAGCTGGTCACCCGGTGGCGGATCCCCTCCAACTGGGCCGCCTCCGCCTCGGCGAGATCGGCCGCGTTGGCGACGGCGGTCCAGCGGAGGGTGTCGGCGTCGACGTCCAGGTGGACGCGCACCTGGAACCGACTGTCGAGGGCCGCGTCGGCGAACGGCCGCACCGCGAGCGTCAACTGCTCGGGGAGTTCCCCCGCATCGCTGACGACCTCCCGGTCGATATCCCGGCCGAGGGACTCCTTCCCGAGGCCGGTCACCGCCCGGGTCTGCACGTCGCTGCGGCCCCGCAGGGCGGCGATCGCCTGAATCTGCTCCCGCCCCGCTCGGGGACCGCGTCGGCCAGCACGGTCCGGAGCGTCTTGCACAGGTCGCGGGACGCCCCTTCAAAGGCGTCGACGCTCCACATCGTCAGCAGGGCCCACTCCGGCGTCGGCCGCAGGTCGGCCCGGCAACGCTCCTCCCGGCGGTCGCCGGCGTCGTCGTCCAGGACGACCCGCACGGCGTCGGCGGCCACCCAGACCGACGGGACGAACCCCCGCCGCAGGGCGTCGGCGAGATAGGCGGGCAGCTCCGCGATCGTGCCCAGCCGTTGGTTCCGGGGCGACGGCGGCAGATCACGGACCTCCACGCGGTCGTCGGTGACCAGCGCGTACCGGTGCGGCTCGGGCAGCGCCATGACCGCCGCCCGCCGACCGGCCGACAGGGCCTGGCTCGCCAACACGTGGATGAGCTGGCCGTCGGAGGGGCCGGGCTCCCGCCCGTACGCGATCGGCAGGCCGGGGACGGGGGAGCGGCCGGCTTCGGCCGGCGGAGTTTCAGTCGACATTGCGAACCTCGGTGCGATCGGTGAGGGGGAGGGGGGTCTGGTCCGGGCTGTCCGGGAAGTCCCGGTTGAAGCGAAGGCCCGTCCGGTCGGCCTTCATCTGGTAGACGCTGGTCACGTGCGGCGGCACCTTGAGCTTGCCGTGCACCGCCACGTGGACCTGCCGCAGCTCGCGGGTGTCGGCGTCCATCTCCGGCTTCAGCTTCAGGGCGAAGACGACCTCGCGGGTCCGGTCGTCGTCCGGCCGGTTCTCGCAGTCGTACGCCGCCTGCTGCATGAGGCGGCGGAACACCTTGTCGATCTTGCCGCCGTCGAGTTCGGACAGGCCCGCCAGGTCGAGCGGGACTTCTTCGATTTGTGCCACGGGGGACTTCGGGGAGGGGGGCGGGGACGGAAAAACGCGGCGGCGGCCGGGGTCAGCCGCCGCCGTGACTGGGGCGGGTGAAACGGGGCAGACCGTGGCCGTCCGCGGCCCCGTCGAGGTACTCCGCGGCGGTCTCGGCCAGGCGGAGAGCCAGCAGCAGCGAGGGTCCGTCCGTCGACGGATCGTCCGGGTCGAGCGAGATCGGCAGCTCCCGCGACAGCCGCAGCGCGACGCGGACGCCGGTCAGGCCGCGGCCCGGCCGATCCAGGGCCTGCGGGGGCCAACGCACCGCCGCCCGACGCAGGTCGGACAGGACGGCGTCCAACCGCACGCGAACTGCGTCGCGGCCGTCGTCGCGGTCGCCGGCCGGAGCCGGGGGAAAGAAGCGGGGAACGCTCATCGGAGCGCCCCCGCCCGCCCGCCGGGCCGGTCAGGCCGCGGCCGGGGCGATCGCCGCGGGCGACCCCGCGGCGGTGAACTCCGCCGGCTGCGGGAACGTCGTCAGGGCTTCGACGAGCCACCACTCGGGGCTGTCGTAGTGCACCTCGTGCACCCCGCGGGCGGCGTGCCCCAGGACCAGCTTCCCCGCCCCCTTGCGGTGCAGGTTGTGGTAGGTCGCACAGGTCTTGCGGAGGTTCTTGAACGTGTACGGCGGCGGGTCGGTCAGGTCCCCGGCGACCCGCCGCGGGCGGACGCCGGCGGCGTCGCACAGGGCGGCCAGCTGCCGGGCGAAGCTCTTGGGGCTGGCCGGCCAGTCGACGACCGGGGCGTCCGCCGGCGGCCGCGTCGCCGCCCACCTGGCGGCGAGATGGCTGCGGACCGCGTGATTCATGGGCAGGACGAGCGGCTTCGGTTTGAACCGCTTCTGCTTTTCGGGGGTGTACCACAGCCACCCCCAAGGGCAGGTCGCCTGTCCCTCGGCGTCGGGCGTCTCGGTCCCCCAGCAGATCTGGGCCCAGGTCAGCGGCCGGGCGTGCGAGCCGCACCGCCAGACCTCCGAGGTTCGGAAGCCGTAGTTCCAGGCCAGCACCAACAGCAGCCGCCACTCCGCGGCCGGGTCCGGCCGCCGCGGCCGGGCGGCCGGGCTGCTGGCCGGCCAGGTCGCCGCCCCGGCCGCCGCGTACAGCCGGCCGACCTCCTCGACCGACAGGTATCGTTTGGCCGGCGGGGCCGCCGGCAGCTGGTCCAGCACCGGGAACCCCCGCGTCAGCTCGTGCCGGACCGCCGCCCGGCCGATCTGTTGGACGGTTCCGAGATACTTGTTCACCGTCCGCGGGCCGGCCGGCCCGCCCCCCGACCCGCGGAGCGTGCCCAGCAGGTGGGCCCGGAACCGCTGCAGGTCCGCCAGCCGCACGGCGGCGACCGACGGCTCCGGCTCGCCCAATTCCGCCCAGGCCGCCGACCACCGCCGCAGGTGCGACCGCTGGTCCGACAGCGTCGCCGGCGACCGCCCGCGGGCGGTCAGGTCGGGCAGGACGTAGTCGCGGTAGACCGCCGCCAGCGTGGGGCCGTCCGCCGCGGGCGGGACCGCCGCGGCGGTGGGGTCGGGGGCGGGGGCGGCCGCGGCCGGGGGCGGCGCCCCGAACGCCGGCTGCGGCGCCGCGGGCGCCGCGGACCCGCCCGGCGGCGCGTACAGCCGGACCGTCGGCGGCCCGTCGGGGGGGGACGGGGCGGCGGGGAACGGGGCGGCGTCGGCGGGGAACGGGGTGGGGACGGCCGTCATGGCGTTCCTCCTCGTGGACTCCGGGCCCTGCGGCGGCGAATCCTGCCGCCGGCCCGGCGCCGACCCGGATCGGGGGTGGGGAAAAGGGACCGCGGCCGCGGTGCGGGCGCCGGGCGGTCGTTTCTCGCGAAACGGCGGCGGCGGTCGAGACTGGCATCGGGAAACTCGTGGGGTCGGGACGCGTTGGACGGGGACGGGCAAACCTGCGGGGACGGTCGGGCGGTCACGGCGGGTCGTCGGGATCGGGCGGGTCGGCCGACAGCCAGCGGCGGCGGCTGGTCCGCCCGCGGGCGAGGACGTCGCCCTCCCGCTGCATCCGCCGCAGGTGGGCCCGCACGCCCCCGGCCGCCAACCCCAGCGCGCGGGCCAGCGACTCGCCGCTCACCCCCGCCCGCCCCCGCGCGTCGAGGGCGTCGAGGATGCGGGCCCGCGTCAGGACGCCGCGACGCAGCGTGGAGCGACGCGATCCGGACGCGGTCGGGCGGCGGCGGACGGGCGGGGCGGCGGAACGCATCGGGCGGGGCGGCGGGAGGCGGTGAACGGGCGTGAGGTGCGGGGCGAGCCGTCAGTTCCGGGCGGGGTCGAACGGGGCGAAACCGTCTCCGCCGTCGACGGCGGAGACGGCGAGGAACCGTTCGGCGAGCGCCAGAACCCGCGCCCGCGACTCCGGGGCGGGCGACGTGACCAGCGGGAAGACGTTGCGACCCTTCAAGTGGAGGCCGGAGAAAAAGCCCGGCGCCGGAGCCGCCCCAAACTTCCCCAGGGCCCGCGTCATCGCAGAGGCGATCTCGGGGGGGCGGAAGGCGTCCGGCGGGGCCGCGAAGAACGCCGCCCCGTCCCCCGCCCCGTTGAGATAGGTGTAGCCGGCGCCCTCCGGCGTCCGGGGGAAGAGGCTGGCCGCAACCCGGCCGAGCATCTCCAGGGCCTGCGGATCGCCGGCCTCGCAGATCCAGGTCCACCACCCCAGCCTCGCGGCCGCCTGGGCGATACAGGCGGGCGAGAACAGTTCCGCCGCCTCGGCGTCGGTCATGGGGACCTGCGGAGGGACGCGGGGCGGAGCGTCGGGGGCGGGCATCGGGGCGGCTCGGGCGGCGGAGGACGGGGAGGGGAACGAGCGTGTCGGGACGGCCGGGGCGGTCAGTCGTCGGCGGGCAGCAGGACGAGGCGGGCGGCCTTGGCCGCGGCGTGGGCGGCGGCGACGCGGGCGGTCACCCGCGAGGCGTCGTCCCCGTCCAGCGCGGACAGCAGCCGGACGGTGGCGAACCACAGGTCGCGGAAGGCGGCGGGATCCCCCGCCGCAGCGGCAGTCGCGGACGCCCCCCGCGGCTCGGCGTCGCGGAACAGCGACAGCGCGAGGGCCGCGACGTCCGCGGCCGATCCCTCCCACGCGTGGAAGGTCCGGGCGATCTCCCCCGCGTGGACCGCCCCGGCGGCCGGGAAATACCGCCCGGCGATCCAGTCCATCCGGGCCGCACGCTCCGCCGGCGCCAGACCGAGCTCCCGCACGTCGCGGACCAGCGCCCACAGCGAGCGGGCCGCCGCATACTGCGGGTCGTCGCGATCGAGGGCGGCGAACTTCGTGCGGGCCGCGCGGTCCCAGCTCCCGGCGTCGGGGTCGGGGTCGTCGCCCTTGAAGTCGGCGGCTTTGAAGTCGGCGGACGAGCGAATTGCGGCGGCGGCCATCGGGCGGGGCGGGCGAGGGGGTGCGGCGAAGGCGCCCGGAGGACTGCGATCGGCAGGATCGGGCATCCTCGGGCGCACCGGCGGGCGGGTCGGTGGCGGATAGTTACAGCAATCTATATCTTCCGCAACCCAACCGGGTCCACCCCGTTCCCCGCCGCCGCCGCCGATGTCCGTCCCGCCCGTCGCCCGCATCCGCCGCGTTCCGCCGGCCGAGGCTCACGCCCGCAAGCGGGACGGGGCCCCCGCCGCCGTCCGGCTGCACAGGCCGCGGCTCGATCCGGCCGCCGCGGCGTTCGCCCGCTACCTGACCACCCCGCCCGGCTCCGCCGCCGCCCGGTCGGCGCTGCGGGCCTACGCGACGACCCGTTCCGACTCGCTCAAGCCGCAGGCCCCGTCCCGCTGACGCGGCGACCGCCGCACGTTCGTCCCCCTCCCCCTGTTTCTCGCGAAACGACCATGCCCACCGTCGCCTCCCCCCCCCGTCCCCGCTCCGCGGCGAAGTCCGCCGCCAAGCAACCGCCGGCGAAGTCCGCGAAGCCGAGCCCCGACGCCGACCCGCCGAAGCCCCGTCGCCGCGCCCGGCAGGCCGAGCAGAAAGCCGCCGCCGCGGCGGCCAAGGCGGCGCCCGCCGCGGCCCTGCCCGACGCCGTGGGCGGCGGCGAACTGCGGGCGATTTCGCCCGCCCTGCTGGATCGCTCGCCCCACCAACGCCGCCCCGATCCGACCCCGGAGGACAGCCCCGAGTTCTTCGCCTCGATCGCCCGCAGCGGCGTGCTGCAACCGCTGATGGCCCGCCCGTCCGACCGCGAGCCCGGCCGGTTCACCCTCGTCTTTGGGCACCGGCGGCGGGCGGCCGCGGTCGCCGCCGGACTGGACGCGGTCCCGGTGATCGTCCGGGGGATGGACGATCTCGACGCCGCCGTGCTCACCTGGGAGGAGAACCACAAGCGGAGCGACCTCGATCCGCTGACCGAGGCGGAGCAGCTCGACGCCCTGCGCGAGGAGTACCGGCAGACGCACGACGCCTACCCGAAGAACGCGGACCTCGCCAAGTTGGCCGGGCTGAACAGCCGGGAGGAGGCGTCGAACACCCTCCGCCTGCTCAAGCTGCCGGCCGAAGTGCAGGACCTCTGCCGGGAGGGCGTCGTCAGCAAGACGCTCGCCCGGACGCTTTTGAAGTGGGCCGACCCGCCCGGCCTGCTGGCGGCCGTCGCCGACCGCGTGCGATCGGTCGGACCGCCGGCCGTCGCCGTCGCGGAAGAGTTCGTGCGGGTTGCGGCCGGCGGCGCCGAGGCGGTGTTCCCGCACCCCAGCGCCGCGAACGGCTACTTCAGCCCGCAGGCGACCGGCGCCCTCACCGACGACGATCGGAAAGCCTTGCTGGCGGCCGGAGCGTTCGACATCGGCACCTGGCGGGGCTGGCAGGCGTTCCCGGAAGCCGACGGCGAGGCGATCGCCGCGGCGGTCGACGCCCGGCTCGACCGGCATCGGGCGGAGAGCGAGGAGGCCGCGAAGGAGAAACCGACGGCCCCGCGGGCCGCGGTCGCCTCCGGACCTATGCCGACCAAGGGCGCCGCGAAGACGGACCGCGAGCCCAGCGCCGACCACCTTGCGGAGTACCTCCGCGGGTGGCGGTTGCGACGGGTGGCCGCCGGTCTGCGTGCGAGCGAGGGCGGCGACCGTCACGGCCGCGCCCTGGGCCTGACGCTGTTCGTCCTGGTGCGGGACCGTCAGTGCGAGTTCAACCGATTTGTCTCGGAAGCGATGGGCGAGACGTTCGAGGAGCCGTGGGACGCCGATCGGGCCGCCGCCGCCGCCTTCAAGTTCGTGGCGGGCGGGGACGAGGCGGTGGTCGACGTCTTGGTCGCGGCCGTCGCCGACCTGCTGGACCATGTCGCCGGCGAGCGGTGGTCGGACTTCGAAGCGGCGGAGGCGGCGGAACTGGCCGAAAGGTACGGCGTGATCGTCGGCACGCACTGGGGGCCGGACGCGGAGTTCGCGGCGCTGTACGCCGGGGAGCCCTTGTTGGCCGTCTGCCAGGAACTTGGCTTGTCGATCGAGGCCGACGACGACCAGGAGCTTCGGGATCGGCTGTGCTCCGCGGATTCGCCGGCGAAGGCGGTCCCGATCAAGCTGCTCAAGGCCGCTGCCGGGGCGGAGGTCATGGCGTGAGCGGGCCGGCGCCGATCCAGGGAGCATGAACGAACTCCCTCCCCCCGTCCGCCGCGAACGTCCCGCCCGCCGCCGGCCGAAAGCCGACCGTCCCGCGAGTCGGTCGGCCGGACCCGGCGTCGACGTCACGGCCGCGGCCCTGTTGTTGAGGGCGATCGGGGGCCTCGCCCTCGCCGGCGGCCTGATCCTCGCCGCGTTGGCCTCCGCAAACGGCGGAGCGATCGAGTTCGTCCTGTCGTTCGCCGTCGGCGGGCTGACGACCGGCAGCCTGTTTTGCGGCCTCGGCGTGATCGTGACGCTGCTGGGGCGGATCGCGGTCGCCGCGGAGCGGTCCTAGCGGCCTTCGTTCGCCGTCGCCGCCATGGTCAGGCTGCGACGGCGAGTTCAACCTGGGCCGGCTTGAGCAGATCGTGCGGCTCCAAATCCAAAGCCTCGGCGAGTCTGGCGATCGTCTCGAGCGATGGCGTGCGGCGCCCTGACTCAATCTGACTAAGCTGCGGCGGGACCATCCCGACCTTCGCCGCGAGCTCCTTTTGCTTCATCCCGAGCTCGATTCGCCGCTCCCGAACCGAGCGGCAGAAGACCTGATGCAGATCGCTGGCAGACATTTTAGGCAGCGACGGCGAGTTCGAAGCGAGCCGGGTTCAACAGATCGTGCGGCTCCATCTGCAGAACCTCGGCCAGCCGAACCAGCGTTTCAAGAGATGGCTTGTAGAGACCAGACTCGATCTGACTCACCTGCGGGCGGCTCATGCCGGTCCGCTCTGCGAGTTCCTTCTGCCTCATTCCTAGCTCAATTCGCCGCTCCCGAACCGAGCGGCAGAAGACCTGATGCAGATCGCTGGCAGACATGGCGGTCATGCCGGGATGATACCGGCGGTGCGGGTGGTGCGGGACTTCACGTCGACCGTCGCACTGCCGGACTGGAATCGGGCGGATTAGCAATCCTGCCCGATCGACCACTCCGGCAACTCTCCGGTCTCCCGCCGCGCCGCAAAAATGCGGGCGGCGGGCCGGCATCCTACGGACACCCACGCCCGCCGCAAGTTCGCGGCGTTCGTTCCTTCGCCTCGCCGTGCGACACGGGGGCGTCTTCGATTCCGTCCCCGCACCCCGTGCTGTCCACCCGCGCTGTCCACCCGTGCTGTCCAAGCATCTCGACATGACCGGATGACCGGTTACGCTTGAAGCGTGACGACCGTCTTGCCGGGAACCTCCGGGCGGAGTTCCTTGGGCAGGGGGAACCGGATGTGTTCAGTGCGAAGCGTTTCTTCGGTGACGGTGGCGTCGTACCGGCTTCTCAACGCGTCGACCACGCCCTTCACCACCCGCTCCGGGGCGCTGGCGCCGGCGGTGACCAACACCGTTCCGACGGCGGAGCCGTCGGCTTGGGTGAACCACTCGTCCCGCAGTTCCTCGGGGCCGTCCAACAGGTGGCCGGGGATGCCGCACTCCGAGCCGATCTCTACCAGGCGCAGACTGTTCGAAGAGTTCCGACTGCCGAGCACCAACAGCAGATCGCTGCGTTCGGCGAGCATGCGAACCGCCTCTTGGCGGTTCGTCGTGGCGTAGCAGATGTCTTCCTTGCGGGGCGTTTCAAGGTGCGGGAATCGCTCCCGCAAACGTCGCATCACGCGGCCGGCCTCCTCGACGGACAGTGTCGTCTGCGTGAGCACCGCCAGCGGCGCGGGCGAGCCATCGGGTCGCGGCGGGAACGCCAAGGCGTCCACCTCTTCCGGACTGTCGACCAGCGTGATGCTTTCGGGGGCTTCGCCCATCGTACCGATCACCTCGTCGTGCCCCTCGTGGCCGATCAAGACGATATGGAACCCGTCCTTTGCATATCGGATTGCCTCGATGTGCACCTTGGTGACCAGCGGACAGGTCGCGTCGATGGTGAACAGTTTGCGGGCCTTCGCCGCCTCGCGGACCGCGGGGCTGACGCCGTGGGCGGAGTACATCAGCACGCTGCCCTCCGGGGCTTCCTCGACCGTCTCCACGAAGGTCACGCCGACGTCCGTGAACCGCTCCACGACCGCCTTGTTGTGGACGATCTCGTGGTAGACGTAGATGCCCGCCCCGGCGTTCGGCCCGCCGTCGCCGAACTTTTCGAGCGTCAGATCAAGGGCGTCCACCGCCATGTTCACCCCGGCGCAGAAGCCGCGCGGGTTGGCGAGGAGGATGTGCATCGGAGCGTCGGGCGGGGCGGGGACGAACGGCGGGGCCGCGGGGGCGGACCGGTCACGCGGGCAGTCTAACCGACCGAACCGCCGTCGGTCGCCGGCCGTCACGGCGGATCGGCGGACTGCGGATCGGCGGACTGCGGACTGACGGGACAACCATCCGATCGGACCCGCCGGGAGAGTCCGGCGTCGGTCGGCGGTTGTGCCGGCGCCGCACGGTCGTACATTGGCGCCGGATCGTCCAGCACTTCGGAGACCGCCGTGTTCCGCCTGCCCAACGCCCGCGTGCGTCTGAACGTCGTCGCGTGCTCTATAAAGCGATTCGGATGGACGACGACGTCCGCCGTCGCCTTGCTGGCGACGACCACGCTCGGATGCGGCGGCAGCGAGGGGTTGGTCGAGGGCGCCGCGGTCGGCGAATCGGGCGCAACGGAGCAACCGGCGCCGGCGGGGAACGGAGCCCTCCCCGACCGCAACGGGTCCTCCCCGGCGCCGAGGCCCGTCCGCAACACCGCTCCCGCCCCGGCGATGCCGCATGGGAAGGCAATCGAGTTAGGCCGCGCGGCCTTCGAGGGGAACCTCAAACCGGACGAAAAACGACTCGCCGCGACCGTGGTGGTGACCGGCGTCGGCGAGGCCGCGGGGACCTCCGCCTTCCTGTACGAGCAGCTTCGCAAAGCGGCCAGCCAGTTCTACAGCGAAGAGACCGCCGGCTCCCGCGCCAGACCGAAGCAAACAAGAAGCGGGCCGCCGCGGCCGCCGTGCGCAACAGCGGGCAGTCTTTCGGTCCCGTCTGGTACAACTATGAACTGGCCGATGCGGAGATCGGCCGCTCCCGGGTGAAGGCCGGCCCCGTGAACGGCGACGAGCGCGTCTACTACCTGTTCCCGGTCAGCGATTTGGACCGGATCGGCGAGGCGGCGTACGGGCTCCGGCAGGTCAGTTCGGCCCCGGCGACTCGCACCGTCACCCTCCGGTCCGATCTGCCGGACCCGCTCCCGGACGGGGAGCCGGACAAGCTCCGCAACCTCTACCCGGAGGACCGCCAGGTTCGGTTGGTAATTCGATACGATTCCGAGTTCATGGAGGATCGCGATCGCGAAGCCTGGATCCGCCAGCAGGCGACCGCCCCGGAGATGACGCCGGAGGGGGACCGGTTGCTCAGCGACGCCAAGCACCGGTGGCTCTCGACGCGGGGCGAACTGACGCTGTCCGTGGCCCCGGTGGACGACGCGGCGGCGTATCGAGCGAAGATCACCTTTGGCGACGTGACCGCCGCCAGCGACGACGGCCGCCTGATCCGGGTCGTCGCCAAGATCCCGGTCGACCTCGCCCAGATGAACGCGGAGAAGAAGAAGGCGGCCCGCTCGACCGTCGGCGGTCGCTCCGATCGCGAACCCGCCGACGGCGAAGCCCGCACGATCTGGGCCGCCCGCGTGCTCAAAAGCAGCGACGACTTCTGGGCTCGCAAAGACGCGATCAAGCACCTCGTCCAAACGCTGCCGGAGGACGCCACGGAGCAGGAGCGATCGGTCGTTCGCGAAGCTCTCACGTTCGCCATGCGAGCCCCCGAGATGCGGGAGGGCGAGCAATTGGCCGACCTGATGATCGACTGGCAGCCCGAGGGCTACGCGGAGTTGATCCGCGAGCGGATCGAGGGCTCTGACGCTTGGCACCGGGAAAAGCAAAAGCTGCTGCGCAGCCTGGCGGACAGCGGCGATCCCGCCGCTCAGAAAGCCGCCGCCGCCGCCGCCGTGGCCGTCGCCAATGAGACGTGGATGGGCAAAGACGCTTTGAAGGTGATTCGCGACCTCGGACCGGTCGCCGAGGACGCCGTTCTCGCCCGGCTGACGGACCCGAAGCCGGGAACCCGGGCCGATATCGCCGACCTGCTGGCGGAGATCGGGACGGAGAAGTCGGCGGAACGGTTGCTGGAACAGTCGAAGCTGGAGCCCGATCGGGCGCTCGCCAAGCACATGCGGGCCGCCCGCTTGAACCTCAAACGCCGCCTGATGGCGGAGGCGGCGGGCGAGGGATGAGCGACGGCGGGACGGGGCCGGTGCATGGCCGGGGGTTTCCCGCGGCGGGCGCCGGCGTGTAAAAGGGGGCATGAACGGATCGCTCAGTTGCCTGTTGCTCGCCGCCCTGCCGACGCAGGCCCCCGGTCCGCCGGCGCCCCCCACCACCGACCGCACCGCCGCGGCGTTGGTCAACTATGAGACCGCCCTCACCGCCTATTACGGCGGCACGCGAGAGGTGCCGTTGGCCCAGAAGGCGGCCTTCTACGAGTGGGTCGTCCAGCGGCACCACCTCGAACTCTTTCCCGCCACGCCCGCCGGCGCCCCGGTCGGCATCGTGCACGACGCCGCGTGGCTGCCGGAGAATCCGGGCGAGCCGGGTCGGTTCAACTACGGGCCGGATTCGCTCACCTGGAACGGCGCCCTGCTCGCGGCGATGAGCTATCGCTGGGCCGCCACCCGCGACCCGGCGGCGCTGGAGTGGGTCCGCACGCTGCTGGGCGGGCTGGAATTGGGCATGACGGTCACCGGCCAGTGGGGCCTGCCGGCCCGCGTGTACACGCAGTCGCCGGAGCCGGTGCACGACCTCACCCGCCGCTACGATCCGCCCAATGGACCGACGATCCACTTCCGGTCCGACGCGGCTAAGGGCACCGTCAATCAGATCGCGATGGGGCTGGTCGTCTGTCAGCTGCTGTGCGGGAACGACCTCGGCCCCGCCGACCGCGGGCGGGCCGCGGCCCTCACGTTGGCGCTGGCGGACCACGTGGTTCGGCATGACTACAACCTCACCGAGGCCGACGGCAAGCGGACGGAATATGGGAACCTCATGCCGCGGATCGGGCCGCAGTCCGTCCCGTTCAATGCCCAGGTATCGTACCTGATCGTCGCCGCCGGGGCCGGGCTCGGGGTGCAGGCCCCCAACGCCGATCCCGCGGCAGTCGGCCGGGTGCGAGAGGCGTTCGAAGAACTCAGGGTCAAGCACCACGTGTACTACGAGGCGCCGACGCAACTCGTTCGCCCGCAGCGCGTGGGGATGAGCCCGATCGTGAAGGGCATGAACGACCGCCAGCACGTGTTCGTCGCCGGCTATGCGGCGTTGCTGCTGGAATGGGAATTGGCGCGGCAGGCGAACGCCGCCGCGGACGGGCAGTTCCTCTACGAGATGGGCCGCACCCCGCTGTACGCGATGCGGGGCGTGCGGGGCGATCGAAACAGTCTGCTCGCCTTTCTGTGGGGCGGTCTGCTGATGGACGGCCGCAGGGCCGCCGCGATGCTGCCGGACGCCCGGGAGCGGGAGGCGGAGTTCGCCATCGCCCGGCAGGAGATCGACGAGGGCGTGGAGCACCTCCGCCGGTTCCCGCTGTCGCGTCGCACCACCGTCCACGAACAGGCCGGCCGGCGCGAGGGCGTCTGGCCGGCGGAGGAGAACCCCTGGGACGCTTATGTCTGGAAGGCCGACCCGGACATGACGCACCGCCTCACCGGCCCGCCGATGAACCGCTGGGCCGCCGGCATCGACTACCTGCACGCCTACTGGGCCGCCCGCTACTGGGGCCTGCCCAGCGTGCAGTAACCGCGGGATGATCCGTCGGGGCCGTCGCTCTGCCGGCGCCCCGTGAACCTCCCGCCGCTCCCGCGGGTCCGCGGGGCGATGCATGAACTCTCCCCCTCCCTCCCCCCGCTCGCCGCCGGTCTCGAAGGCTGGCAGTACGCCGGCGGAGCGGCCGCGCTGACGCTGATCGCGGCGACGTTCGGCAAGATCCGGGCGTTCTTCGAGCACCTGACCCGGATCGCGATCGTCAGCGTGACGGTCCGCGGCTATCAGGCGGAGGCGGTGTTGCTGGAGCTTCGCAGTTCCTTTCGCACCTCGAAGTGGGGGCCGCGGAGCTATCTCGGCTGGATGCTGCACGTCCGCCCGACCCGTCGGGTGCAACTCGTGCCGATGGAGGTCACGCCGTCGGCGGGCCGGCTCTGGTGGCGGGGCCGTGGGTTGAAGCGGGCCGCGGTCTGGGTGCGGCGGGGCGAATCCAAGGATGAGGAGATGCACGACGGACTAACCTGCCGGGACTGGGAAGAAAAGCCCCTCACCCTGCTGTTTCTCCGCGGCACTCTCGATCCCGACGCCCTGATGGAGCGGGCCGCCCACCGGTTCAACGCCTTCGAAACCCGTCACCAAGCCGCGGAGGGCCGGCGGCACACCGTTCGCTTCGTCCACGGCACCGCCGGCGACCGCAGCGGGAACGGCATGAAGGAACTCCGCCGGCCCCGCGGCGGCACGGGGCACACGGATCTCCGCCCCTGCCTCGCCCACCGCCCGCTGGGCCGAGGGTTCGACGAACTCGGCGGCGAAACCAGCGGCGGCAACCCCTACGCCCCGCTCGCCCTGAACGCGGAGGCCCGTGGCTTGATTGCCGAAGCCCGTGACTGGAAGGCCGGCGAGCAGTGGTACCGGGATCGCGGCCTCCCCTGGCGCCGCGGCTGGCTGTTGCACGGCCGCCCCGGCACCGGCAAGACGGCGTTGATTCGGGCAGTCGCGGAGGACCTCGACCTGCCCGTTTACGCTTACGACCTGGCGAGCCTGAAGAACGACGAACTGCGGGAGCGCTGGGCGGAGATGCTCACCGAAGCCCCCTGCCTCGCCCTGCTCGAAGATGTGGACGCCGTGTTCCACGGCCGTGAGAACATGGCGGTGAAGGAGGGCGGGCTGACGTTCGACTGCCTGCTGAACTGCCTCGACGGCGTGCAGCGGGCGGACGGGCTGCTGATCGTCGTCACCACCAACCATCCGGAACGGCTCGACCCCGCGTTGGGCAGCCCGGACCCCGCCGCCACCCGGCCGGGCCGGATCGACCGCGTGGTCGAATTGCCCCCGCTGGACGAAGACGGCCGCTTCCACCTCGCCCGCCGCATCCTCGCCGATCACCCGGATCGGTGGGCGGACGTGGTCGGCGCCGGCGCCGGCGACACCGGCGCCCAGTTTCAGGAACGCTGTGCGGCGGTCGCGCTCCGCCTGCGATTTGAAGGGATCGCCGAGGCCGTGCGAGAACCGCGAACCGTCCCCCCGATCCCGCAGATCCGGGATCGGGCGGCACTGTCCGAAGCGACCGCGTGAACGACCCGCGCCCGCCGACCGGACGACTCGCTACACTCCGCCGCGGGCGGTTAGCTCAGCTGGTTAGAGCGCCTGCTTTACACGCAGGAGGTCGGGGGTTCGAGTCCCCCACCGCCCACTGGGGAGGTTGTCGAGAATCGTCGGCGGGCGGGTTCGGACGCTGGATCAGAACCTCCGTCAACACCAACCCGAAGCGTCAGCGAGGGCGTCGGGCGCCGCCCGACTGGCCGCGATTCCGCTTTGCGGAGGCCCTCGCTGACGCTTCGGGTTGGTACTGAAACCGATCTTCGTGGGAAGGTGCGGCAGGCCGCGTCACCTCCCGGTTGGGCGCAACCCCGGTCCCGACCGGCGGGGCGCAAAGAGAACCGGCCGCCGAGAAACGCCGGGGCGTCCAGGGCGGCCGGGAGAGCCGGTCGGCGGGGCGTGCGGCCGATCAGCCGGCGACGCGGCCGTCGCAGCCCGGGTCCCTCTTCGGGTCGCAGGGCGCGACCGCGGCGGCCTCCACCGACCCGCCGGCGGCGAACGCCGGGTCCGGCTCCGGCGTCAGCGGACCGGCCACGGTGCGGCCGTCGCAGTTCGGGTCCGTCTGCGGGTCGCAGGGCACAACCGCCACGGTGCGGCCGTCGCAGCCCGGGTCCGTAGCCGGGTTGCAGGGAACCACCTCACCGGGGCCGGCGAACAGGGCGGTGAACAGCAGGGCTGAGGCCATGGGGCCGGCTTGGTTGAGGGGGTCGAGGCGGGGCGACGGGGGGCGCGGCGTCGCGGTCCGATCCCTCACCCTGACGGCGCGGGGGCGCCGGTGCAACTGTTTTTCGGCCGATCCGCCTTCCTCCGGCCACATCCGCCCGCACAGCCCGCCGCACCCGCCCCACGGCCGGACTGAACAGTCCGCATTCCCGTCGGGGCCGCCACGGCCCCCGATCACCCGCCGCTCGCGGCCGCCAGCGCCGGCACCGCCGCCGGATCTGGGGGAATCAAGCTCGCGGACCCTGTCGCCGCGGCTCACCCCGTTGCGGCGGCGATCTTTGCCTTCACCTCTTTGTAGATTGGGTCGTACACCTCCCGATCGAACGGCGGGCAGCCGGTGGGGTATTGGCCGAGGGGGTGGTCCTTGGTCCGCATGATGTTCGTGCAGTAACTAAAGGTCCGGCAGACCTGTTTGCGGTTCAGCTTGCCGGACTCCTTCAGACTATGGGCGAAGTCGGGATGGGAGAGAGAGCCGCGGCCGTAGCCGACGACGTCGCAGCGCCCGGCGGCGACGTTCGCCGCGGCGGCGGAGAAGGCGAAGTCCTGCAACCAACTGTACCCGCTGCCGACGACCGGCACCCGCACCCCGTCCGGCGTGATCGCCGCTGCCTGCATCGCGGCGGTGAGGGCGAAGTGGCGATCGATGCCGACCAGCGGGTGTTCCGGCTGATGGTAACCGTCGGTGGGCGGGTTCTCCGCAGGACGAACCAGGTGCGGGCAGGCGTACGGGTTACCGCTGGAAACGTTCAGCAGGCTCACCCCCCAAGCCGCGAGATCCGCCGCCAGCCGTGTCGGTTCCGTCAGGTCGATCCTGGAATGGTCCAGCGGATCCGTGCCGAAGCTGTTCGTCAACGGCGTGGCGTGCTCGTCCGGTTCGCCGACGTCGTCGGCTCCCTTGTGAAACGGGATGCCGTCGTAGGCGTTGAACCGGGAGGCGATCAGCAGATCCGGCGCCTCATCCCGAATCCGGCCGATGAGTTCGCGGATGAAGCGCGTCCGGTTCTCGTAGCTGCCCCCGTAGATCGTCCCCGGAACCTGGCCGGGGCGGTTCGTCGCGGCGAGTAACTCGCAGAGCAGATATTTATGGCACTGTTTGATGTCCACGAAGTCGCACCCGACCTCGTGCGCGAGCTTCGCGGCGGCGACGAATTGATCCTGAATGCGTCGCAGATCGGCGTCGGAGAGAATCGGGAAGTCGGCGCCGATTCGGCTCGCCGGTCGCTTTATGAATTGTCCGCGGGTCCAGCAACGGGTCGCGGACCGGGATCAACGGGCCTTGAAAGCTGTACCGCCCGGAATGCGTCAGTTGCAGCCCGACTAGCAAATCGCCGTCGTCGCCGCACGCCGTGCGGTGTTCGTCGCGGCAGCCGGCCAGCATGTCCGCGATTTCGCGAGGCCGAATGATCCGCCGAGCCAGAGCTGCCGCGGGTTCATCCGCCCGTCGTCCGCAGACCGCGGTCGCTTCGCCCCAGATCAGCTTCGCCCCGCCGGCCCCGAACCGCCGGTAGCGGCGATATGTCAGTTCGTCGGGTCGTCCGTCCGCGGTGCCGTCGCAGCCCTCCATCGGCTGCACGGCGAGCCGATTCCCGATCATGCGGGCGGGGCCGCCGGGCGTCGGCACGCTCGAGCGGTTCGAACAGCGGGCCGAGATCGTCGGACAGTTCCAGCGGGACGCCCCGCTCGGCGGCGTCCGCAGCCAGGTCCGCGGCGGTCTTATACTTGAAATAGCGGGCCACGGGGCGCTCCGGAGGACGAGAGGCGTCAGCGTACCACGTCTCGTTCCCGCCGCCCCCGCCTTGTCGGTCGGGGCGTCAAACGAGCACGCCGTCGATAATCATCAACGCCGCCGGACCGACTAACACCGCAAAAATCCCCGGGAAAATAAACAGGACCAGCGGGAAGATTAATTTCACGGCGGTCTGCTGGGCGCGCTCCTCGGCGAGCTGACGGCGTTTAGTTCTCATGGAGTCGCTTTGCGTCCGCAGCGCGTCGCCGATGCTGCTGCCGAACTTATCGGCCTGAATCAGCACCGCCGCGAGGGCCCGCATATCGTCCACGCCGGTTCGCACGCCGAGGTCGTGCAACACCTGTCGACGGGGCGAGCCGAGGTTGAGCTGCTTGTTGCAGATATTAATCTCTTCGCAGACGGCCTGGTGCGTGTCTTCGAGTTCCTCCGCGACACGACGCATCCCGGCGTCTAGTCCAAGGCCGGCCTCGACGCACACCACCATCAGGTCCAGCACGTCCGGCAGTCCGAGGAAGATCTGCTCCTTGCGGCTCTTGCCCTTTGAGGTGCAGGACGATCTCCGGCAGATAGAACGACAGCCCGCCCACGATGATCGTGGAGAACGCGGTATTGAGCGTCATTCCGTAATTCGCGATCCCGTAGACCAGGCCCGCCGCCAAGCCGCCGAGCGACGACGGCGGTCTTGATCGCCAAGTAGATCTGCGGCGCCGCGGGGTTGTGGAAGCCGGCGTTCACGAGCCGCAATCGCAGCGCGGACACCTCCTTGTCCGTCTTCGGCGTGAGGGCCTTGGATAACGCCGGCGCCGCCTTGCGGGCAGCGTCTTTCAGGCCCGAGCCGCGGGATCGACCCTCCGCGTCCCGCCGTTTGCGGGGGTCTCGGAGCCGGTCGAGACGGTCCTCCGCGGCGTTGCGACTGCCCGGAGAGCAGCGAGGCGAGGCCGAGGGCGGCCAGCAGAATCGCCCCGCCGGCGGCGTAGGGCAGCAGGTTGACGAGCGACATCGGGATCAGGCGTGCGTGAGGATATGGATTGCGACCGGTCGGTACGGAACGGCGACTAGATCTTGATGTTGACGATCTTTTTGATCACCACCGCCCCCACCACCTGCAACACGGTGGCCACGCCGATCATCGTCCTGCCGCGTGGATCCTCGAACAGCGGTTCGATATAGCCCGGATTGATGTAATAGATGGCGATAAAGGTCGCCACCGGCAGGGCCATCAGCACCAACCCGCTGATGCGGCCCTCGCCGGTCAGGGCCTGGACCTGGCCCATGATCTTGGAACCGCTCGCGGATCAAATGGCTGAGCTTGTCGAGGATTTCCGCCATATCTCCGCCGGCCGCCCGCTGGATCGCGACGGCGGTGACGAAGAACTTCAGGTCCATGTTCGGCACCCGCTTCAGCATGTTCTTCAACGCCAGTTCGAGCGGCAGACCCAGATTCTGTTCTTCATAGGCGAGGCTGAACTCCTTACTCACCGGCTGGGGCATCTCCTCGACCACCACGTGCAGGCCGCTGGCGAGGCTATGCCCGCTGCGTAGGGCGCGGGCGATTAATTCGAGCGCGTCCGGCATCTGGGCGGCGAATCGCTTTTGCCGTTGGCGGCGGACGAACAGCACGTAGGCGAACGGTCCGCCGGCGCAAGTCATGGCGGCGACCGGATACAGCGGCGCCGGCGCGCCGGCCAGCACCGCCGCCGCGAACCCGCCCACGGCACAGCCGCCCATCGCCACGAAGAACGTGTGCGGCGACATCGGATTATCGGCCTGCTCCAGGATCACCCCCAGTTTCGTCGAGCGACCCGCCCACCCGTCCGGCGAAGCCCGTCATGCCGTCGGACGCTTCCGCCAGCAGTTCGCTGGTCTTCAGTCTCGGCGCGGCCTTTTTCCCGCCGACGAGCGAGGACAGCCGGTCCTCCACATCGGTCGAAGCGCTGTTCCGCCACGTCGCGAGCGCCCCGAGCGCCAGCAGGCCGACAAATCCGAACGCGAACAGCGAGATGACCAGCGGGGAGGTAAACATGGCTGGATGGGGGACGTGGGATACGGGATGTGGGATGTGACGGGGGAAGTCGGACGCGGGGGCGGCCGGTCGAATCGGTCCGGGAGTCGCCAGCCGACCGCTGTTATTCCCGTCACCCCAGGCGCCGGGCGGCGAACAGGTTGTGGGGCAGCTTCACCCCGGCGGATTCGAGGCGGTCCATGAACGAGTCGGGCGGACGCCGGTGCTTTCGAAATGGCCGAAGGCTTTTCCGTCTTCGCCGATGCCGTCTTGCACGAACTCGAAGATCTTCTGCATCACGATCGTATCCCCTTCCATCCCAACGACTTCAGTGATGTCAGTGACCTTCCGCGGCCCGCCCTTGCAGGCGGTTCGATTGGATGATGAGGTCCACGGCGCTGGCGAACTGATTCCGCAGCGCCCGAATCGGCAATTCGACGCCGCCCATGGAGATCATCGTCTCCAACCGACTTACGGCGTCCCGCGGGGTATTGGCGTGGATCGTCGTCAGCGAGCCCTCGTGGCCGGTGTTCATCGCCTGGAGCATGTCCAAGGCCTCCGGACCGCGACACTCGCCGATGATGATCCGGTCCGGTCGCATCCGCAGGGCGTTCTTGACGAGGTCGGTCGCGGTCACGGCGCCCTTGCCCTCGATATTCGGCGGGCGGGTCTCCAAACGGAGGGTGTGCGGCTGCTGGAGTTGGAGTTCGGCCGCGTCTTCGATGGTGATGATTCGCTGGTCCGGCTGGATGAAGCTGGACAGCGTGTTCAGCAGCGTCGTCTTCCCGGAGCCGGTCCCGCCGGAGACGACGACGTTGAGCCGGGCCTTCATGGCGCCTTCCAGCAGCATGACCATCTCCGGGGTGAAGGCCCCGAAGTTCAGCAGGTCTTCGAGCGTCAGCGGGCTCGAGCCGAACCGCCGAATCGTGATCGCCGCCCCGTCCAGCGCCAGCGGGGCGATGATCGCGTTGACACGGGAGCCGTCCGGCAACCGGGCGTCGCACATCGGGCTGGTTTCGTCGATCCGCCGGCCGACCTTGGAGACGATCCGGTCGAGGATCTGCAGCAGGTGATCGTTGTCCCGGAACGTCACCGGGCTCTTGATGATCCGGCCTTCCTTCTCGATATAAGATACACTTCGGGCCGTTAATCATGATGTCCGCGATTCCCTCCTCCTTGAGGAGAATCTCGAGCGGGCCGAAGCCGAAGGTTTCGTCCAGCACCTCTTCGACCAGCCGTTCCCGCTCGCCGCGGTTCAGCAGCGGGTTCTCGGTGTCGCAGAGGTGTTCGACGACGAGGCGGATCTCCCGGCGGAGCGTGTCCCCCTCCAGGTCGCCGAGCCGGGAGAGGTCCAGCTTGTCGACCAGCTTGCCGTGGATCAGCCGTTTGAGGTCCTCGAAGTCCATCTGCTCCCCGGGACGGCCGGTCGAGGGGCGGGCGCCCGGGCGGGACGAAGCGGTGCGGGCGGCGGGCATGGCGGCGCGGGAGCGGGGAGAAGAACCGGGCGGCGCGGTCGTCCGGCGGACGGGAGGGCCGGTCCGCGAACCTAGGTCATGCCGTTGGATCGGGACGGCGGCGCCGGACGCGGGGAGCGTGATGCCGTTCCGCAACGTGCGGGCGGAGCGTTCGTGCGGATTCTGCGACGCGGGGGCGGATCGCCTTCACCCGTTCCTCACCGCTCCGCCGGACCGACCGGGGTCGGTGCCCGCGGACGGACGAACTATCGTGCGCCTCCGCCGCGGCGGACCCGCCGCCGGCTCGAGTCCCGTCCGTCCGTTCCCCGGAAACCGCCCATGTCCGCACCGGCCGCCCTGCTGCCCGTCGTCACCAACGGCCGCCTCGTCGGCGGCCGGATCGTCGGCGGCCGAACCGCCGGCGGCCGGATCGCCGGGGACGGAGTTCGGCGCGGGTCTGGAGGTGGCTGAGTCGTCGAAGACGACCGCCGGAGCCATGGTTCCGGCCCGGGGCGGTCGGGGAGGATGAGGAGCGACACGGCGAGGTTCGCACGCCGGACACCGGTCCGGTGCCGAAGACGTTCGTGCTGGACACCAACGTCATCCTGCACGATTCGCAGTGTCTGCGGAGCTTCGCCGAGCACGACGTGGCGGTGCCGATGACGGTCTTGGAAGAGCTGGATCGGTTCAAGAAGGGAGCGGAGGAGAAGCACTTCCACGCCCGCCGATTCCTGCGGGAACTGGACGGGCTGACCGGCGAACTGCTGTCGACCGCCGGCATCGGCCTCGGCGAGACCGGCGACGGCTCGAACCTGGGCCGGGTCCGGGTGGTGATGGGGCGCCGGGACGACCCGGCGATTCGGGACGTGTTCGCGGAGGACACGCCGGACCACCGCATCCTCGCCGCCGCGATGGCGGTGCACCGCGGCGAGGGCAGCAAGCGGATCGTGGTGCTCGTCACCAAGGACACCAACCTGCGGATGAAGGCGAAGGCGCTGGGCCTGATCGCCCAGGACTGGGAGAACGACAAGGTGGAGAGCCACGAGGCCCTCTACACCGGCAAACGCATCGTCCAGCGACATGCCGTCGGCGACGGTCGACCGGTTCTACGCCGGCGCCGGCAGCGTGCCGATCGACGAAGCTGCCGGAGGTCGACGGACCCGATCCCCAACGAGAACTTCATCCTCCGGAACGGGTCGAAGTCCGCCCTCGCCACCTATCTGCCCGGCCCGCGGGAGTTTCGCCGGGTGGAGAAGACGTCCGCCTTCGGCATCACCCCCCGCAACGCGGAGCAGTCGTTCGCCCTGCGGGCCCTGCTGGACGACGACGTGCGGCTGGTCACCCTCACCGGCAAAGCGGGCAGCGGCAAGACGCTGCTGGCCCTCGCCGCGGCGCTCGCCCAGCGGACCGAAGTACCGACAGATCCTGCTAGCCCGCCCGGTGGTGCCGCTGTCGAACCGGGACCTCGGGTTTCCTACCGGGCGATATCGGGGCGAAGCTCGACCCCTACATGCAACCGCTGCACGACAACCTCTCCGTCATCCGCCACGCCCTCGGCGACGAGAGCGAAGACGCCAAACGCATCCCCCTGATGCTCGAAACCGGCAAGCTGGAGATCAGCCCGCTGGCCTATATTCGCGGTCGCAGCCTGCCGCGGATCTATTTCATCATCGACGAGGCCCAGAACCTCACGCCGCACGAGGTGAAGACGATCGTCACCCGGGCCGGCGAGGGCACGAAAATCGTGCTCACCGGCGACGTGAAGCAGATCGACCACCCGTACCTCGACGGCCTGTCCAACGGACTGTCGCACCTGATCCACCGCATGACCGGCCAGCCGCTCTACGCCCACGTCACGCTGGAGAAGGGCGAACGCAGCGAACTGGCCGAACTGGCCAGCGATCTGCTCTGACGCCTTACAGTTCCGGCGACGATCGTTGACGACGGGGTTGACGACGGGGTTGACGACGGGACCGAGCGGTCCGGGGTGCGTCGATCCTGCGGGGATCCGCCGGTAATCTGTCCGGCGCCCGTCTCGCCCGCCGCAGGATCGCTCCGTGTCGCACGTGTCGTTCGTTCGCCTCCTCCTGCCGGTTCTGGCGGGATGTTGTTCGCTCCCGGCGGCGAGCGCCGGGGATCCGCTGCTCGCCCCGCGGCCGGCGCCGCGCCCCGGCCTGCCGGCGACGACGGCGGATGCTGGGCCGGTGGTGATGTCGCTGTGCGAGGGAACCGACGGAACCGTCTGGGTGGGCAGCGAGGACCGGGGGATCCTCCGCAGCGCCCCGTCCGCGGGGGATGCGGACCGGACGTGGCGCCGGTTCAGCTTGCCGCACGCTCTGGGCGACCCGAACGCGTACGCCCTCGCAGTCGATCCCCGGGGTCGGGTGTGGGCCGCTCAGCAGAGCCACGGGGTGGCGGTGTTCGACGGCGCCACGTGGCGCAGCTACGGACCGCTGGAGGGGCCGATGGGCGCGCGGGTGTTCGACATCGCGATCCACCCGACCACCGGCGACGTCTGGATGGCGACGGACGCCGGCCTCACCCGCTATTCGCAGGCGAACGACGACTGGAACTCCCACGTCCCGGACCTGCACGCCGCGGAGGGCTTGCCGTCGCGGCAGATCTTCGCCCTCGCTTTCCACCCGGACGGCCGGTTGTTCGCCGGGACCGCCTGCCACGGCGTGGCGGTCGCTTCGCCCGACGACGGCTACACCGCCTGGACGCACACCGATCCGCCGGAGCGGCCGCGAGTCGAACTGGAACCGACCGGCCCCGGCCTGCCCTCCGCCCAGATCAACGACCTGTTGGTGCATTCCTCCGGCACGGTCTACGCCGCGACGATGCGGGGTCTCGCCGCCCGCAACCGTTTCGGGACGTGGCGCTACACCCGCGGTCGAGACTTTGTGAAGAAGGTCGAGGGCCTGCACGGCGGGCCGCCGGAGGATTGGGAACCTCCGACCGGCGCCGCCCTCGACGCTCTCCTGCCGGCCGACTACGTCACCTGCCTCGCCGAGGACGACGCCGGCCGCTTGTGGATCGGCTTTCGGGCAGCGGGCCTGCTGGTGGTCAATCCGGAGACCGGCGCCCGGCTGCACGTCGCCGGGGGCGAGGGCACGGAATTACCGGAGAGCTTCGTCACCTCGATCCTGCCCCGGCCGCACGGCGAGGCGTTCATCGGCACCTGGGGCGGCGGGTTGGTGCGGCTGGACCTCGCGGAACGGCTCCCGAAAAGCTCCGCCCGGCCCGGGATCGAGCGCCCCCCGCGGCGTTCGGGCAGGACGCTCAGCGACCCGCCCCGCACCCGACGCCCGCGGCGCCGCCGACGGAGGAGCATCTCCGCGACCTCCTCGCGCTGTATCAGGCTCAAATCACGCCGGAGGAGGAGTGGCCGGCGATCTGGGGCTGCCACCTCGGCGGGGACTGGCAAACGAAGGGCGACTGGGTCGGCCGCTACGGGCGTGAGGCGGCGGTGATGTGCGCGGCCGGATCGCCGCTGGACGATACGATCGGTTTTCTCAACGGCTACCGCGTCGACAAGGCGCTGGGGCCGGAGGCTCGGGAGAACGACGGCGTGCGGCACTGGCTGCACGAACTTCACTGGGACGATCCGCGGGTGCTGTACAACCCGATGCGCGGGCACCGCCGCCAGTCAAGTTGGAACAACAGCGGGCATTCATACCCGATCCACCATGAGGGGCCGGACCTGTGGGTGAGCGTCGAGGTGCCCGAGGGGCTGCACCGCGTCACCTGTTACTATTTCAACAAGGACGGCCACCGCGGCGTCAATCGCACGCGAGATTACCTCGTGGAGCTGCGGACGCCGTTTGAGGGCACCTATTATCAGGACGAACGGGACGTCCGCCGGATGGTCCGCCGATTGCCGGACGCGGTGTTCGAGGAAACGGAGGTGCTGGCGACCTGCCGCGTGAAACACTTCTGGGGCGGCGTGCATCAGCGGTTCGCAGTCCGCGGGCCGGGTCGCTACCTGCTGCGAATGTGCCGGAACGACAGCTTCAACGTCGAGGTGAACGCCGTGATGCTGGACCGTCTGACCGACGGCCCGCGGGCGGACGAAGACGCCCCGCCGTGGCGGAAGCCGATCGCCGGCCAAACGCCGCGATACATGTGGGGTGAGGAGATGGGCGTGCCGCCGGTCCCGGAGACGCGTCGGCCAGCCGACCGACCGGCGGTCGCGGCGTCCACGGCGGTCGCGGCGGAGATCGCCCGGCTGCTGGACGACCGCCCCTCCCCCGCCCAATTGCCGGACGCTCGCCGGCTTCGGCTCCTTGCCCTCCGGGCCGCCGCGGCGGAGGCCGCCGGGGAAAATCTGTTCCTGTTCGCGGGCAACCGCCCCGGCGTTGCCGAGCGGCTCGCGGAGCACCTCCGCTATGTGATCCCGCACTGGACCGCCGCGGATAGGAGCGACTTCGAAACGAAGATCCGGCGGGCGTGGCGGAAGAACGTCAAGGTGAACGGCGACCGGGAGCCCCCGCCGGCCCGCCCCGCCGATCCGATGGGTTGACCTCTCCCCCGTGCGATCGCCCCTTCCCCGCCGCCTCGTTCGTTCCGCCAGACCCGCCCCGCCGCCGTGCCCTCTTCCGCAGAACCGCTCCGGTTCAAGTTTCAATACCTCGACGAGAACGGGCAGCCGACCGGCCTGTTCCGCAAGAAGGGGGCGTGGGACGGGGAGACGCTGACGCTGGACGATGCGGAGTTGCCGGCCGTCGCACTATTGGACGTGCAGGCCCGGGAGAAGCGTTTGTTCCTCGCCGTGCCGAGCCCCGCGGAGGAGCCGCAGGAGGGTGAGGCAGCCGAGGGCGACTTTCAGGTGGCGACGATGGGGCTGGCGGTCTCCGGCGGGGCGACCGCGGAGAGCTTGAAGGCGGCGGTGGACGTCGCCCGCAGCGGCGTCTGGGCGAACAGCCACCGGGAGGGGTTGGAAAAGGAGGGACGCGGCGCCGACTACCGCACCGCCGCCTGCCCGCACTGCGCCGCGACGGTGGTGCTGTCGGACATGCCGAAGACGCCGCAGGTGTTCTGCTCGTTCTGCGACACGCTGTGGACCGAACGCACCGCGGACGATCCGCCGGGTTGGGAGAAGGCCCACAAGGTCTGCGACGAGTGCGGATATTTCTCGGCGCCGCGGAAGTTCACGGTCTTTTATTTTTACTTCCTGCTGGTCGTGTACGGTTGGCGCACCCGCACGACGTGGCGCTGCCCGGCGTGTATGCGGGGCGACGCCTGGAAGATGCTGGTCCTCAATACGCCCTTCGTGCTGGGCGTGCCGGTGGCCCTCACGCAGCTTGCCCGCACGTACGGCAGCGGATTGACGGGCGGGCCGTACGCGGGGCTGGACGCCGGCAACAAAGCGGCCCGGGCGGGCAAGTTCGACGCCGCGATCGTGAAGTACCGGGCGATCCTCGAACGGCTCGGGGCCGGCGCCGGGGTGAAGTACAACCTCGGCATGGCCCTCGCCGGGGACGGAGACGGCGACCGGGCCGCGGACGCCTTCCTCGCCAGCCTCGCGGACTGCGCGAACTATGCGCCGGCGTACCACCGGGTGATGCCGTTGCTGGAGGCGGCCGGTCGCAGCGAGGAACTGGATGAGTTGAAGCGGCAGTGGGCGTGAGCGGGACGTCGGATGGGGGATGTCGGGTGGAGCGGGCGCCGTGGCGGGGTTCGGCTTGCGGTTCGGGGGTGGGCAACGCACCTTCCCCGCCCGCCGAACGAACTCCGCCCCCGGCGGACGGTCGGCGGGCGGTCCGTTCAAACTCCCCGATCCCCGTTCCCACATCCGCATGGCCGATCTCGCGGAGTTCGCCGCCGCGGCCCGTCGCCTCGGGGACGCAGTCGCCGTCCTCGATCACCGGGCCGGCGTGTTGGACGTGCCCCCCGCCGCGCAGCGGCCCTGGCACGAGACGTTGCACGGCAAGCTCCTCCCCCAGCTTCCCGGTCCGGGCGGCGGCGGGGCGTTTCTGGTGGTGGCGGTCGTCGGCGGCACGAACCTCGGCAAGTCGCTGATCTTCAATCACCTCGCCGGCTACGAAGCCAGTTTGAGCAGCAAGTTCGCCAGCGGCACCAAGCACCCCACCTGCCTCGCCCCCACGGGGTTCAGCCAGACGCACCGCCTCGAAGAGGTCTTCCCCGGGTTCACGCCGGTGCGGCTGGACGCGGACGACCCCGAAGCCGCGTTGCGAGCCGACGATCGGGATCTGCTGTTCTGGGCGGAAAGCGACGCCGTCCCGCCGAACCTGCTCCTCCTCGACACCCCGGACGTGGATAGCGACGCCCCGGTGAACTGGGAGCGGGCCGCCAAGGTGCGCACCGCCGCGGACGTGCTGCTGACCGTGCTCACGCAGCAAAAGTACAACGACGCCGCCGTGGTGCGGTTCTTTCGCGAAGCCGGCGGCGCCGCGGTCCACGGGGCGGACGCGGCGGTGGCGGTCGTCTTCAATCAGGTCGACCTGCCGGAGGACGAGGCCTACTGGCCGAAGTGGGTCGGCACGTTCTCCGAACGCACCGGCATCACCCCGGACCTGTTGTTCCTCGCCCCGCACGACCGCGAAGCGGCGAAGGAACTGCGGCTCCCCTTCCTCGAACGCCCGTGGCCGCCGGACGACGAGCCGGTGAAGCCGCGGTCTGCCGCGGTCGGGGGGGGTGAAAGCCTGCGGCACGCGCTGTCGGAGTTGCACTTCGCGGAGGTGAAATTGCGGACGCTCGCCGGGGCGGTCGACCGATTGGCCAGTCCGTCGGACGGCGTGCCGGCTTGGCTGGCCGAGGTGCGCGAAGCCGCCAGCCGGTTCGCCGCGGCGGGCGAGCATCTGATGGGCGAACTGACCGACAGCCACGCCCGATGGCCGCCGGTGCCGGCGTCGGCGATGGTGGAGGAGGTCCGCGACTGGTGGCGCGCCCGCCGCACCGGGGCGACGAAGCGGGTGGCCGACGTGTACGCCACCCTCGGCGGCCTGATCGCGACCCCGTTCCGGGCGATGCGGGGGCCGACGCCGCCGCCGCTCGCCGTCTACGAGAAAGAGGAGTTCGCCCTGTTCCGCCGGGCGGTGGAGCGGTTGTTCGGGCAGCTGGAACGGCTCCGGGAGACCGACCCGGTGCTCGCCCCCCGCCTGTCCGCGGCGCTGGGCGGGGCGCCGCGGTCGGAACTGTTGGAGCGCCTGCGGACCGATCACGCGGCCTGCGACCTGCACGAGGATCTCGCCGCGTTGGTGCGGACGGAGATGGACGCGATGCTGGTGAACAATCCGCGGGCGGGTCGCTGGTTGCGGGCGCTGGACGTCGCCGCGGTGATGGGCCGGCCGGCGCTGACGGTCGGCCTGCTGGGGACCGGCGTGATCGGCACGGAGATGGCCGCCGCGGGGGTGACGGTGGTCGCCGATACGCTGGTCGGCGGGGCCGCCGCCGCCGCGGGCGAGGCCGCCGGCGCGGGGGCCGGCACCCTGGCGATGCGGGTGAACGCGAAGATCGCCCGCATCGAACGCCGCTTCGCCGACTCCCGCCGGGCGTGGCTGGAACGCTGGGTGCGCGACGCGCTGCTCGGCCCGCTGGTCACCGACGTGGCCGACGCCGCGGGTTTGCCCTCTTCGAAAGCGTTCACCGCGGTGGGTGACGCGCTGCACGAACTCAAGCAGGCGAGCGGCGAGCCTTCGCCTTCCGTGTCCTCCGATCCCGTCGAACGCACGGGGGGCTGACGCCCCGCCGCTCGCCCACGTAGGTTGCCATGACTCCCGACCTCGACCGCCTCGACCAGCTGGCCCGTATCGACGGGCTGATCCGCCGCGTGCGTGAGTGGGCGGAGGAACCGACCGATCCGTCGGACGAGCCGCGGGTCGCCGATGCGTGGGAGCCGTTGGCGGACGCCCGGGGTCTCCTCCGCCGGGTGCTGGGCCGGGCGGAAGCGGTGCGGGTGCGTTTGGAAGCCCCGCTGGTGGTCGCCACCTTCGGCGGGACGGGCACCGGGAAGAGCACGTTGGTGAACGCGTTGGTCGGCGAAGAGGTCGCCGTGCCCGGCAAGCAGCGGCCGACCACCACGACGCCGACGCTCGTCGCCCACCCGGACGCGGATCTCGCCCCGCTCGGTTTGCCGCTGGATCGCTTGCGGGTGAAGCGGGCGGACGCCGGGTTCCTCCGGGAGTTTGTGCTGGTCGATTGCCCGGACCCGGACACCACGGAGGTGCAGGCCGAGGGCGAGGGGGCGTCGACCAACCTCGGCCGGCTCCGCGAATTGTTGCCGCACTGCGACGTGCTGTTGGTCGTCAGCACGCAGCAGAAATACCGCAACGCCCGCGTCGCCGACGAACTGGCCCACGCCGCCCGCGGCTGCCGGCTGCTGTTCGTGCAAACGCACGCCGCGGACGACGGCGACATCCGTGAAGACTGGCGCCGCGTGCTGGGCGAACGGTTCGAGCTGTCTCCCGACGACCTCTATTTCGTGGACTCCGTCAGGGCCCAGAGCGAACGGGACGCCGGTCGCCTCCCGACGGGTGAGTTCGCCCGGCTCTTGGAGACGCTGCGGACGGAGTTGTCGGAACACGCCCGGGTGGCGGTCCGTCGGGCGAATCTGCTCGACCTGTTGCACGGGGCGCTGGAGCGGGCGGACGCCAACGTCCGGGAGCGTCGGCCGACGCTGGACGCCGTGGGCCAGCAGCTCGCCCAGGAGCGGGACGCCCTCACCGCCGCGATGACGGATCGTCTGCGGGAGGAATTGCTCGGCAACCCGGGCGTGTGGGAGCGGCGTCTGGCTGACGCCGTCGCGACCGCCTGGGGGGTGAGTCCCTTCAGCATCGCCCTGCGGTTTTACAACGGCATCGGCGGGTACATCACCTCGTCCAGCCTGTTCCGCGCCCGCAACGCCGCCGCGGTGGCCCTTGTCGGGGCGACGATGGCCGGCCAGAAGCTGCGGGATTATCACGCCGGCAGCGCCGCGGACGCCGGGCTGGATCAGCTTGGCGCGTTCGGGCAGGACGACGGCCTGCTGCGCGACGCCCGCTTCCGCTTGCAGGGCTTCACCGCGGACGCCGGATTGCCCGGCGAACTGCTCACGCTGACAGACGAACAGATCCGCGATCAGGGGGCGCTCGCGGAGGGACGGTTCCTCGAAGGCGTCCGCGGGCGGGTGGACGCGCTGATCAAAACGCTGGCGGCGAAGAACAGCCGGACGGCGGTGCGAATCTGGTACGAAGTCCTGTTGATGAGCCTGCCGGCGGTGATCCTGTTGCGGGCGGCGAAGAACTTCTTCTGGGACACGTTCCTCCGCCCGCTGTTCTTCGGCGAGGTGGAGACGGGCGTCGTCGGCAGCACGCTGTACGGCGGGGACTACTGGCTCGCCGGGGCGGTATTCGCTGGGCTGTGGGCGGGGCTGCTGGTGATGTTGTTCAGCCGCCGCCTCCGCCGCGGGCTGGACCGGGAGGTGAACGAATTGGCCCGCAGCGTCTCCGCCGGACGAACCGCCCGCGGGGCCGGGGCCGCCGGCTTGTTCCCGAAGCTGAACGCTGCGGTCTCACGGGCGGCGGCGGGCGGCGACCGATTGCATCGCCTCTCCGAGGAGGCCGCGCAAGTCCGTGATCGCCTCGCCGGGACGGCGGTCGCCGGAGCCGGAGCGAAACGAACCGCCGGCCCGCAATCCAACGGAAACGCCCCGGCCGCCTGAGGCGACCGGGGCGTGCGTGGCGGTCGTACGGTCGAGCGAACCGGCCGTCGGCCCGTTGGCTGCCGTCAGCCCGTCGACTAGGGATTGAAGCGATTACCGCCGGGCTGCGGATCGATCTGGCTGCCGCGGCGCCCGCGATTCGGGCTGTACAGGCCGCTGTTTTGCTGGCCCGGGTTCGGGTCGACCCGCCGGCCACGTTCGTTCTGACCGCGATATTCCGTGGTCTGGCCAGGCACAAACGTACGTGAACTCGGCACGTAACCGATTTCGTCGAGGAAGATCTTGAGATTCTTCACCCTGATGCCGTTCCGCTCCGCCTGCTCCCGAATCACGGTGAGGTGTTCCCGCATCCGCGTGTACGCCTGCTTCCGAGCCGGGTCGGAGACCTCCGAGGGGTCGGGGATGTTGGCGAGCACCAGCATCTCCGTATTCACGTCCAGCGGCTGGTTGGTATCCGGGTCGCCGTCGCCGTCGACCCAGTTCCCGTCGTCGTCGATGTAGACCGTGATTTCCGCATCGGCGTCGGAGAGAATCCGGCGGAGCCGGTTTCGCTCGCCCATGGTGTTGCCGTCGCCGTCGAGGTCGATCATCCCCACGAAGGCGAACTTACTTTTCCGGCCGGGCGCCCAGGCGGGGCTGAAGATCGGATCGCCGACGGACAGCGGCTCCAAGGTGGCGACGTTGGTGATGCGGGCTTCGGAGATGTTTTCGTCCACGCTGATGACTTCCAGCGACCCCTTCAAGGCGCTGGCGTCGCCGCCGCTGACGCCGACCTTATCCTTGTCGTACACGCTGAAGGTCACGCCGGGCCGCAGGCTCTGGCGGCTGCCGATGTCAAGATACACGGTGCCGGTGCTGCGTTGCAGGTTGACGATGAAGCCGTCGGGCTTGGCGAAACTCTTCGTCTCTGCTTGATCAAGCTTACGATTCGCTCGAAGGAGCGCTTGGCGGGTGTCGTCCAACTCGTCCCGCAGTTCCGCGATGCGGTTGGCCATCTGCTCCTTGACCTCTTCGAGCTCCGCCTTGGTGGTGGCGAGTTGGTCTTCGATCTCCTGCCGCCGGGATTGCTCCGCCCGGATGCGTTCTTCGGTGGCGGTTTGCACGTCCGCCCGATCCTTCACGGCTTCGGTGCGGGCGTCGGCGTACTGCTGGCTCTCCTTGGCATAACGGCTTTGCAGGTCGTTGAGCTGGTTTTGCAGGCCCTGGATCGAGTTCCGCTGCTCGGCCGTCGTGGTGCGCTCCCGGTCGAGGGCGCCGTCCAGGTTTTCCGCGACCTGAATGAGGGTCGTCTCGCCGACGTTCGTGTTGTAGGCGTCGATCTTCCCGCTCACGTCCCCCAGCACGGTGGCGGGGTTGTCCGGATCGGCGATCCCCATCTCGCTGGCGGTGGAGCCCACCTTGGTTTTCAGCGCCTCGATCTCCTCCCGCAGCGTGGCGTTGGCGCGGGTGACGTTCTCCTTCTCGGTCTGGGCCTGCTGATACTCGACCTGCCGCTCGTCGGCGTCCCGGTAGATAATGAACGCGGCGACCGAGGCGATCAACGCGACCACCACGGCGAGGATCAGCCCGATCTGCAAGCCGGTAGATTTGCCTTGTGCTGCCATGGGACGGGTGCGGGGGAATGCAGGACGGGGGCGAGACCCGGCGGAGCGGCCGGACTCACGATCTTCGACCGTCAGGGACGCCCGTCAAGACGTTGTGCGGAGACAGACGCGCAGCGGCGTCATCCCGCAGGCGTTCGGCGGGGTTCTGCCGGGTGGGACGGCGCGACCAGTTTCGGCTGGCGTGGCGTTCGATGCACGCTCCGCGACCAGACGGCGGGGCCGCCGGCTTGGGGGAAGACGAGCGACGCCATACCGTGCCCCGCCGCGGTCTGCCGTCCCTGCCGCCCGTCCCCCGTACGCCGCCCGAATCGGACCTGATGGCCGAGCCCGACCGCAAGCTCCTGTATCTGATCGACACCTATTCGCTGGTGTTCCAGAACTTCCACGGCATCCCGTCGATGACCGGCCCGAAAGGCCAGCCGACGAACGCCGTGTTCGGCTTCACCCGCGATTTGCGGGCGCTGCTGGACCGTAAACCGTCGCACCTCGTGATGTGCCTGGAGGGCGGCAAGACGGAACGCAGCGAGCAGTTCGCGGACTACAAAGCGACCCGCAAGGAGACCCCGCCGGACCTCGAATCGCAGGTTCCGCTGATCCTGGAGATGGCCGCCGGGCACGGGGTGCCCTGCGTGTCGTTCGCCGGTCAGGAGGCGGACGACGTGATGGCGACGCTGGCCGTCCGCGGGGCGAAGGACGGCTTCGAGGTTCGCATCGTCACCACGGACAAGGACGCCCGGCAGGTCGTGTCCGAATCGATTCGGCTTTACAATTGCCGGAGCGGCAAGACGCTCGGCCCCGCGGAGCTGATGGAGGACTGGGGCGTGCGACCGGATCAGGTGACGGATTTTCAAGGACTCGTCGGCGACACCTCCGACAACATCCCCGGCGTGCCCAAGGTCGGCCCGAAAGCCGCCACGGAGCTGCTGACGAAGTACGAAACCCTCGAAGGGGTGCTGGCCGCGGCGGAGCCGGGGCCGGAGGCGATCCCCAAGAGCCGCGTGCTGAACAAGACGGTGCGGGCGAACCTCGCCGACCCGGAACACCGCAAGAACGCCGTGCTGTCGAAGGAACTGGCGACGTTGCGGACGGATCTCGATCTGCCGATGACATGGGAGGACGCGGCGATCTGCGAACCGGACCACGATCGCCTGCTGACGCTTTACACGGACCTCGGCTTCAAACGGCTGTCGGAGGAGGCGCGGGACAATTCGTCGGACGCTCCCAAGCGAATCACCGGCGCCGGCGGGTACGTCCGCCGCAAGCGGGGCGAGCAGGACGACGGGGCGAAGCTGAACGCGATCACGGTGGACACGCCGGAAGCGTTCGACGCGTTCCTGGACGACCTCCGCGAGCAGCCCGCGTTCTGCGTGGACCTCGAAACGACCAGCACCGACGCCACCCGCGCGGAGATCGTCGGCTGGGCCGTCTGCTGGGAGGATCACAAGGCGTACTACATCCCCGTCAACGCCCCCGAGGGCACGCCGGCGCTGGACCCGGCCGCGGTGCTCGAAGCGATGCGGCCGATGCTGGCGGACCCGGCGAAGACAGTTCACAATCAGAACCTCAAATACGATCTCACCGTGCTGCTGCGGGCCGGGGCGGACGTGGCGACGGTCGGCGTGGACCCGATGGTGGCGGATTATCTGCTCGCCGCGGGCGAGCGGAGCCACAGCCTGGACGCTCTCGCCCGCCGCCACCTGGACCGCCGCACCACGCCGATCTCCGACCTGATCGGCAAGGGCAAGGACCAGAAGCTGATGTTCGAGGTGGAGGTCGAAGAGGTGACCGCCTACGCCGCCGAGGACGCCGACGTGGCCTGGCAGCTCGCCAAGCTGATGCGACACCAAGCTGGAAGAGGAGCACCTGTGGGAGCTGTACGAATCGGTCGGAGCGGCCGCTGATCCCGATCCTCGCCCGCATGGAGCACACCGGCATCGCGCTGGACGTGCCGGAGTTGGAGCGGCAATCCGCGGAGATCACGCAGCGACTGGGCGAACTGGAAGCGGAGATCCAGGACCTCGCCGGTCGGGAGTTCAACGTCCGCAGCAACAAGCAGCTTCAGGAAGTGCTGTTCGAAGAGCTCGAGCTCTGCCGATCGTCAAACGCACGAAAACCGGCCCCAGCACGGATGCGGAGGTGCTCGAAAAGCTCGCCCCCAAACACCCGCTGCCCGCGCTCGGTGCAGGAGCACCGCGGACTGAACAAGTTGCAGGGCACCTACGTCGACGCCCTGCCGAAGCTCGTGCACCCGGACACCGGCCGCATTCACTGCTCTTTCAACCAGGTCGTCACCGCGACCGGCCGGCTGAGCAGTTCCGATCCGAACCTGCAGAACATCCCCATCCGCACCGAGGAGGGCCGCCGGGTCCGCAAGGCGTTCGTCCCCGGCGAGCCGGGCTGGAAGCTGCTGGCGGCGGACTACTCGCAGATCGAACTGCGGTTCCTCGCCCATTACAGCGGCGACGAAGCCCTGCTGGCAGCGCCTTCCGCGAAGACCGCGACGTGCACGCCGCCGTCGCCGCGGAAATCTTCGGCGTCCCGCTGGACGAGGTGACCGCGACCAGCGGCGGATCGCCAAAACGACGAACTTCGGCGTGATCTACGGCCAGAGCAGCTACGGCCTGTCCGCCACGCTGGGCATCCCGCAGAACGAGGCGCAGGCGTTCATCGACGCCTACCTCGCACACCTATCCCGGGGTCCGCACGTTGATCGAGAAGACGCTCTCCAACGTCCGGAACAGCGGCTACGCCTACACGATCCTCGGCCGGCGGCGGGAGGTGACCGGTCATCCGCCCCGTTACCACGGGCAGATGAACCTCGCCGAACGTACGGCGTTCAACGCGGTGATCCAAGGATCCGCGGCGGACCTCATCAAGCTGGCGATGATCGCCGTCTCCGACCGCCTGCAGCGGGAGGACCACCCGGCCCGGCTGTTGTTGCAAATCCACGACGAACTGCTGTTCGAGACGCCCGGCGATCGCGTCGAGGACCTGTCAGCGCTGGTGACGGAGGAGATGACCGCGGCGATGTCGCTGGACGTGCCCGTTGCGGGTCGACGTGAACGTCGGGGAGAACTGGTTGGACGCGAAGTGACGGTGGCTTCGGTCGCTCGCGACCGGCGGGGAGACAGCGGCGATCGCATCGCATTTCTCCGTTGACAGGTCCGACGGACAGCCGGACGATAGCCCCGCCCGATTCGGGTTCCCTCCCCGCCGCAGCCCGCGGCCGTCCCCTCCCCCGTCACCCGCAGTGCCTAGTTCTGCCCCAGATCCCGTGATCGGGGTCGTCGGCGGCGTCGGTTCCGGCAAAAGCGCCCTCTGTGCCGCGGTCGCGGAGCGGTGGGGTCTGGCCGTGCTCGACGGCGACGCCGCCGGCCATGCCGCGCTGCGCGAGCCGGCGGTCAAGAACGCGCCTGCACGACCGCTTCGGGCGGGCGTCTTCCGCGGCGGCCGACGGCCCCCGAGGTGATCGACCGGAGAAGCTTGCGGCCCGCGTGTTCGGATCGGGCAACGAGCAGGCCCTGCGGGATCTCGAAGCGATCGTCCACCCGGTCATCCGGCGGGGGCTGCTCGCCGCGGCGAACGACCTGTTCCACTCCGGAGCCGCGGCGATCCTGCTGGACGCCGCGGTGCTGCTGGAGACCGGCTGGCATGACGATTGCGAGCGCCGTCGTCTTCGTGGACGTGCCCCAGCGGAACGCCTCCGCCGGGTCGCCGGCCGCGGGTGGGACGAGGCGGAACTGGACCGCCGCGAAGCGCAGCCAATGGTCGCTGGACCGCAAGCGGGCCGCCGCCGACGCCGTCGGTCGACAACGGCGGCCGGTTGGCGGTCGCCGTCCGGGCGTTTGACCACCTCCTTGCCAACTGGGGCGTCGAACCGGCGCCCGAAGCCCCGGTCCGTCGAGACCGTCCCGATCTGTTCGCTCCCGCCGCGTGCTCTCCCTCCGCCGCATCGTCGTTCTGACGTGCGTCCCCTCTCCCGCCCACTCCCCACGACCGCGATGCCGACTTCCACCAACCCGTCGAAGAAGAAACGGGCGAGCGTCCGCGACCGGATGGCGAAAACCCAGGCGAAGCTGAACCCGTCCAGCGGCACCGCTCCGTCGGAGGTGCCCGTGTCCGTCGAAAACGAGCCCGCCGATCAGCCAGACTTCGCGCCCCGCCCGCCCCACCCGCGGCGAGGCGTTCGCCCGTCCCAGAGACGCCGCGGACGTTGTCGATGCTGACCGAAGACGACGACCCGCCGGAACTCGGCCCGCGGCCGGCGGAGGAGATTCACATCTCCGAACTCCAACGGATGAGCATGCGCGAGCTGCTCGCCATGGCCGCGGAGGCGGACTTGGAGGAGTACGGCGGGCTCAAAAAGCAGGACCTGATCTTCAAGATCCTGAAGGACCGCACGAAGCTCGTCCGGGCTTGATGTTCGGCGAGGGCACGCTGGAAATCCTGCCGGACGGCTTCGGCTTCCTGCGCAGTCCCGGACTACCACTACCTGCCCTGCCCGGACGACATCTACGTCTCGCCGAGCCAGATCCGCCGGTTCGGCCTGAAGACCGGCGCCACCGTCGCCGGGCAGATCCGCCCGCCGAAGGAGAACGAGCGGTACTTCGCCCTGCTGCGGGTCGAAGCCGTCGGCGGCAAAGACCCGGCCGCGGTGCACGGGATGGTCCCGTTCGACGACCTCACGCCCCTGCACCCCGACCAGCGCCTGCGGCTCTCCGGCGAGCCCGGGCAGCTCAGCACGCGGGTCGTGGATCTCGTCGCCCCGATCGGCTTAGGGCAGCGGGGTTTGATCGTCAGCCCGCCGCGGGCCGGCAAAACGGTTCTGCTTCAACAACTGGCCCAGGCGACGCTCGCCGGGCACCCGGACGCCTACGTGATCGTCCTGCTGATCGACGAGCGGCCCGAGGAGGTCACGGAGATGGAACGCCACGTGAAGGGGCGGAACTGCGAAGTGGTGTCCAGCACCTTCGACGAGCCGCCCAGCCGGCACATTCAGGTCGTCCGAGATGGTGATCGAGAAGGCCAAGCGGCTGGTGGAGTTCGGGCAGGACGTGGTGATCTTCCTCGACTCCATCACCCGACTTGGCGCGGGCCTGGAACACGGAGACGCCCTCACAGCGGCAAGGTGCTCACCGGCGGCGTCGACGCCGGGGCGCTGCAACACCCCAAGCGGTTCTTCGGCGCCGCCCGCAACGTGGAGGAGGGCGGCAGCCTGACGATCCTCGCCACGGCGCTGATCGACACCGGCTCCAAGATGGACGAGGTGATCTTCGAAGAGTTCAAGGGCACCGGCAACACGGAGCTGCACCTGGACCGCAAGCTGGTCGAGAAACGCATCTGGCCGGCGATCGACGTGAACAGCTCCGGCACCCGCCGCGAAGAACTGCTCCGCGACCCCGGGAGCAGCGCCAAACCGACCGCCTCCGCCGCACCCTCTCCGGCATGAGCCCCGTGGACGCGATGGACCTGCTGGTCAGCCGGCTGGAGAAGACGCAGACCAACGCGGAGTTCCTCGACGGGATGTCCCTGTAAACTGCCTCCCCCGCACCCCGTTCCCGACGACGCGATGCACAGCCCCTTCCCCGGCATGGACCCGTTCCTCGAACGGCGTTGGTCCGACTACCACGGTGCTTTCAGCACCTACGTGAAGGGGGCACTCAACCCCCTGCTGCCGAGCGATCTGTTTGCGGAGGTGGAGACGGATGTCTATATCCACGAGCTGTCCGCGGAGGAGCGTGAGATCGGCCGTCGCCGGAAGGTGGCGGAGGGCGACGCCGCGATCTACGTCGACAGACGCGGCGGGCGCTTCGGCGGCGTCGGCGACGGGATCGGCTGTGGCCGCGCCGACGAGCCTGGGTCTGCTCCCCGGGGTCGTCGAGGAGCGGACGCGGCGGGTGACGATCCGCACCACGGATGGGGAGGAAGTGGTCGCCGTGCTGGAACTGCTCAGCCCGACGAACAAGATTCGGCACCGCGACGCGTACCTGCTCAAGCGGGCGGCGCTGCTGGACTCGCCCGCCCATCTGGTGGAGATCGACCTGCTGCGGGCCGGGCGCCGGCTCCCGGTCGAGGACGAGCCGGACAGCGATTTCCTGGTGACCGTCAGCGTGGCGGAGCGGCGCCCGACGGTGGAACTGTTTGCCTTTTCCCTCCGCGATCGGCTCCCGGTCTTGCCGATCCCCCTGCGGAACGGCGGGATCGTGCCGCTGGACCTGCGGGCCGTGACGGACCGGGTGTTCGAGGCGTCCGCGTACGTCCCTCGCATCTACGCCCGCCCGCCTGAACCGCCGCTGGCGGCCGCGGACGCCGCCTGGGCGGCCTCGGTCCTCACCAACGCCGGCCTCCCCCTCCCGCCGGATTTCCCCCCCGCCGCCGCCCCGGCCCCGCCCGACGAATGATCGAACACGACGCCCACCCCACCCTCCCCGGCGGCCGGTATGCCGTGGCGTGCGCCCGCTGGAACCCGCTGATCACGGACCGATTGCTCGAAGGGGCGCTCGGAACCCTGCGGCGCCTGGGGGCCGACGAGGAAGCGCTGACGGTGGCGCGTGTGCCGGGGACCTTTGAGCTGGGGGCGGTGTGTCATGAGCTCGCAAAAAGCGGGCGGTTCGACGCCGTGCTGGGGCTCGGCTGCGTGGTGAAGGGGGAGACGGAGCACGACCGCTTCATCAATTCGTCCGTGGCCGCGAGCTTCCAGGCGAGCAGTCGGGAGACGGGAACGCCGGTGCTGTTCGGCGTGGTGACGACGAACGACTTTGAGCAGGCCCTGAGCCGAGCCGGCGGCAAGCACGGCAACAAGGGGTCGGAGACCGCCGCCGCCGCCGTTGAAACGGCTGGGCTGATGCGTAGCATCCGGGTTGGGGCGGGCTGAGCCGCGGTCCAGGTCCCCGCCGCGCCGCGTCTCCGGGACGCGAACGTGTGTGACGCAGCCGTTCGAGACGCAGGTCGTTCGGACGGATCCCCGTCTTCTCCCGCGGCGGTCTCCGCCGTCGTCCGCCGTGACGGACGCCCTCTCCCATGCCCCGCCGCCGTTCCCAAGGTCGTTCCGCCCCCGCGGGCGTCGGCCGCGCCGCCCGCGAGATCGCGCTTCAACTTCTGTTCGAAGCCGATCTCAACCCGACTCTCGACCCGCTGCACGCGAAGGCGGCGCTGGAAGAGCGGACGGAGGACCCTGACCTCCGCCGTCGTGCGTGGCGCCTGTACGGCCGGGTGATGGAGGTGAGGGACGATCTCGACGCGCGGCTTTCCGGCGTGGCCCGGAACTGGTCCCTGCGCCGGATGGCGGCAACGGATCGGAACGCTTTGCGGCTCGGGCTGTTCGAATTGCTCCACACCGACCTGCCGCCGAAGATCGTGCTGAACGAGGCGATCGAACTGGCCCGCACCTTTGGCGACAAGAACAGCCCCCAGTTCGTGAACGGCCTGCTCGACCGCCTATTGCCGGATGCGAAGCGACCCGCGCAGGCGTCCGCCGAAGCAACGGACGCCCCGCCCGCCGCCTGAGGACATCCTCAGCCCGGCCTTCTGCTCAAGTCTTGAGCGGGCGGGCCGCGATCTGGGCCGCGGCCGATTGGACGGCCGCCCGGGCTCCTTTCACCTCCGCGAGTCGCGCGGCGAAGTTCTCCACTTGCGGCACGCCGCGGGCGACCAGCAATCGGGTTCCCGTCCCGTCCCGCAGCGTCAGGTCGCCGGCTCGAAACCAGCGGCCGACGGACGGATACGACACGTCCGCCTGCGCGACGTCCGTCAGCTCCGCGGCCTCCATCTCCTTGCGGGACAGCGGCGTCTCCGTCACGAGTCGCCGGTTCGTCAGTCGGTAACGCACCCCAAACGCCTTCTGCCACAGGTAGACCGCCGCCCCGAGCGGCGCGAGCGGCAGGCCGAACACCCACTGCGACAGCGTCGCCGGCCCCAGCGGTAACGGCACGCTATTCAGCAAACGGCCGATGAGCCGCCCCGCGGCGGTCGCCGCCACGCCCGGGTACGCGATCAGGACGTCCTGCTCCGGCCCGTCCATCGTGCCGAATGCCGCGGGACCGGTCATGTGCCGGCCGTTCCGGCGACGGCGGGCAACGGATCGCCGCCGGGCGTGCCGTCGACGGTCAGCCGCCATACGCAGCGAAAGCCGATCGGCTCCGTATCGCTCACGCCGTCTCGGCCGACCCGGCGGTCCGGCGTCCAACCCTCCCCGAGCCCCCTGACGGTCTTGGCACCCCCCGCCCCGCTGCCGCGATCCGGATTGCGGTACAGCCCCGAGGCGCCCGCTCGTTCGCCTCGAAGGAGGTTCTCAACGAAGGTTTGAAGCGTCCACTCGCCGGCGTTGCCCGCGAGGTCGTAGACGCCGAACGGACTGCGGTCGGCGCGAAAACTCTTGACGGGGTCAATCTGTCCGGACTGGCGAGGCGTCCCAAACACCGGCTGTCCGTATCCCCAGGGATAGCGGAAGTCGTCGTCGCCGCGGGCGGCTCGTTCCCACTCCGCCTCCGTGGGGAGAGACCGGCCGGCCCATCTGGCGTACAGGAAGGCGCTCCGCCACGGTAGCCCGACGGCCGGCAGGTCGTCGCCGGCGTCCATATTCGTCGGCGAATCGGTTCGCTCGCCGGACTGCTCCAGAAATGAGCGGAATTGCCCGACCGTCACCTCGTGTTCGTCCATATAGAACGTGCTGACAAACGCCCGCGGCCGCTCCTTCCCACCGTCGATCGGACCTAAACGCACCTCCCCCGCAGGCACTAAGCAGACCGTCATCCCGTCGAGCTTCGACCGCATCCGCTGCGGGAGTCCGCCCGGGCCGACGCCGCCGGCGGACAAGATTTCGAACCCTTCCGGCGCCGCCCCATCCGGCGCTCCGCCGGGCGGCGGGGGCGTGGAGGCGACGGCGAAGCGTCCGTCTGGCCCAACCGCGTTGCCCGTCACGGGGACCCGCACCGCATCGAGCGGGCCGCGGACGGCGCCGGTCGCGCGAAAGTTCGCCCGCGCCGCCGGGCCGCCGCCGGGCCCCGGCGGGGACGGGACGATCGAGTAGCGGGCCGCTCCTTCCGGGAGCGCCCGCAGCGGAGCGGCCCGTTTCGGCGTCGGGCTCCGCGAGCCACTCGAACCCGACCCGGACGCGGCCGAGCCCGCGGGATCCGCGTGCGCCGCAGAGTGACCGTTCGCGGCGTGACTCACCGTGGGGGCGACGACCGTCGTCGTGGATTCGCCCCCGCACCCGGGAAGGCAGACGCCGAGCCACCCCAAGGTCCAGGCGGCACGGCGACGGGAGTGGCGATTGTGGATGAAGTGAGTCATCGTGGCCGATCGTACACCCGTTCCGCCCGCAACGTCCACCGGCCGGTCCGTTGGAGGAGCCCCGGTCGCGAGCGGGCCGGAGAACGTCCCGTCGGCGCCGGGAAGCCCCCTTTCGCTGCTCGGCGGGTCTGTGCGACAACGCGTTCTGTTCCCTTCCCCGGCCCCCGCCCGCAGGACCGCGCGATGATGTTCGGCGCCCATGTCTCCCCGCGCGACTACCTCACCCGGATCTCCGAGGTGCAGGACGCGTTGGATCTTGCCGAAACCGCAGGCCCTCGCCGACGCCGTTCACCGGGCTTACGAGAACGGGAAGTTCGTCTTCATCTGCGGCAACGGCGGCTCCGGCTCGAACGCCAGCCACCTGTGCGAAGACCTCGGCAAAAGCAGCCTGACCCGAGACAAGTTCACGGACGACTCCGTCAAGCGGCTCAAGGTGCTCAGCCTGACCGACAACACCCCGTACATCCTCGCCTGGGGCAACGACGAGGGGTTCGACCGGATCTTCGTCGAGCAGTTGAAGAACCTCGCCTCCCCCGGCGACCTCCTGATCGCCATCAGCGGGTCCGGCAACAGCCCGAACATCCTTAACGCCGTGGAGTGGGCGAACCGGCAGGGAATGGAAACCTGCGGCGTGACCGGCTTCACCGGCGGCAAGCTGCGGGTGATGGCCCAGAGCGGCGTGCATGTTCCCTGCGACGATATGGGAATCGTGGAATGCCTGCACCTCCAACTGTTCCACTGGGTGTTGGACGACCTGCACGGGCGAATCAACGAAGTCGGCCGCTACGCCCCAAAGCAAGAGCTTCGCAAAGCCGCGTGAATGCGGGCGATGCCGACCGCGGCTAACGCATGTTGAGCGGGTCCATGTCGATCACGTAGTCCACGTCGCCGACGGTGGGAAACTCCGGCTCGACCGCACGCCACAGGGTGCGAACGTCGGCCGGGCTCTCGGCGCTGAGTTGAAAGTGGAAGCGCCAATTCTTCTGCAACCGTGCGACGGCGCAGGGGGCCGGGCCGAGGATCTGCACGGGCAGGCCGCGGCTCTTCGCGGCGGCGGCGAGGGCCGTGGCCATCTCGTTCGCCCGACGCTTCACCGCGGCTTCGTCCGGTCCGCGGAGGATCACGCGGCAAAGTCGGCGGTAGGGCGGGTAGCTCATGTCCCAGCGGTCGCGGAGTTCGTCCGCCACAAAGCCGAGGTAATCGTGCCCCGCGGCCCGACGAATCGCCGGTTCGGCCGGGTTCGAGCTTTGCACGTAGACCCGTCCGCCCCGCGAGCTACGGCCGGTGCGGCCGGCGACCTGGGCGATCAGTTGGAAGGTCCGTTCCCCGGCCCGCGGGTCGGGCTGGTGGAGTTGAGTGTCCGCGTCGACCACGCCCACCAGCGTGACGTTCGGGAAGTCGAGCCCCTTCGCGATCATCTGCGTACCCAGCAGAATATCGATTTCGCCGGCCCGGAAGCGGGTCAGCACTTCGTCGTGACTGCCGGGTTTGCCGCATCGAATCGCTGTCCATCCGGGCGATCTCCGCGTCGGGAAACACCTGGCGGACCTCCTCCTCCAGCTTTTGCGTGCCGACGCCGACGTACTTCAACTCGTGGGCGCCGCAGCCGGGGCAGGCCCGGGGGACGGTCTGCTCGTGGTCGCAGCTGTGGCACACGGCCCGCCCCTTGTCGCGATGCCAGGTGAGGGAGACGTCGCAGTCCGGGCACTTCAGGCTCGTCCCGCAGGCCCGGCACCAGACCGCGGGGCTGAACCCGCGGAGGTTCAGGAACAGAATCACCTGCCCGCCGTCCTCGATCGCCGCCTTGACCGCATTGGTCAGCTGCCGCCCGATCGCACGCCCCTTGCGCACCTGCGGATCGTTCCGCACGTCGACCGTCACCACCGGCGGCAACGGCAGCTTGCCGACGCGGCGGAGCAACTCGAGCAACCGGTACCGCCCCTCCTGGGCCGCGTGCCAGCTTTCCAGCGTGGGCGTCGCGGAGCCGAGCACCAGCGGGACGCCGGCCTCCCGACACCGCTTCTCCGCCACCTCGCGGGCGTGGTAGCGGGGGACGCTGTCCTGCTTGAAGGTCGATTCGTGCTCCTCGTCGATGATCACCAGCCCCAGGTGCGGACAGGGGGCGAAGATCGCGGACCGCGCCCCGACCACCACCTCGACGTTTCCCGCGGCGATGTCCCGCCAATGCTTGCTGCGTTCGGCGTCGGACAGGTGCGAATGCAGCACCGCGACCCGCTCGAACCGCTGCCGGAACCGGCGGATCGTCTGCGGGGTGAGCGCGATCTCCGGCACCAGCACGATCGCCTGTCGGCCGTACTCCACCACCTCCTTGATGGCCCGGATGTAGACCTCCGTCTTCCCGCTGCCCGTCACGCCGTGCAGGAGGAACGTGGCGTACTCCTGCGCCCGCAGGGTGGCGAGGATGGTATCGAGAGCCGCCTGCTGTTCGTCGGTGGCGATCAGGTCGGTCCACGGTTCGATCGCCACCTCGATCGAGTTCCGTCACGTCCTTGCGTTGACGGACCTGCTCCGCGAAGCCCTTGTGCTTCAACCCGGTGACGACGCCCACGCCGCAGTCGGCGCCTGCCGGCGACGTAATCCGCCCGGACCGGCTCGGCGGCGTCGATGATCGCGGCCATCGCGGCCCGCTGCTTTTTGGTGAGGCTGCCCGCTTCCAACGCGGCCCGACCGGTGGCGGTGGGGCGGTAGAAGACAAGCTCGCGGGTGCCGGCGTTCCGCTTCACCCCCGCGGGCACGACTGACGACAGCACCTGTCCCCAGCCGCAGAGATAGTACTCCGCGATCCAGCGGGACAGTTCCAACATCTTCGCGTCGACCAGCGGCGCCTCGTCCAGCATGCGGTCGATCGTCTTGAGCCGCTCCGGCTTCGCCCCGCGTTCCCGGGCGTATTCTCCGACCGGACGCACCGCCACGACAAAGCCGGTTTCGCTGCGCCCGCCGCGCGGCCCGCGGCCGAACGGCACCCGCACGCGGCGACCGGGAGCGATCTCGTCCCGCAGGTTCTCCGGCACGAGGTACGTGTAGGCGTCCATCAGCGGCTTGTTGAGCACCACGTCCGCCACGACGCGATCCTCCGCCGCGGCGATCTCCCACGCCATCGCGGCGCCGGCGGCGATATCCTCGGCCGTCGGCTCCGGCGGATCGAACAGCGCCCCCTGCTGCCTTGCCGACGCTCTCGGGAGGCGAGCCGGGGGCGTCAGCCGCGGGTGGGTACGGCGGGGACGGGTCCATGCGATCCATCTTGGCGTCCGCGGCGGCGGCCGGAAACGTGGCGGTGCGGGCGACCATGCGGAACACCAAGGGGGGCGGAGGGGCGTCAGCCCCCCGTGCGTTCAGGGTTGACGGACAGCACGGAGACAGTGTACACAACGACACCACGCCGGCAACCCGACTTCCTCCCCATCCCGCCGGCCTTGACGGAAGCGACGGGGACGGCAGGATTTCCGCTTCCCCGCCGCTCCGTCCCCGCGTGCTCTGACACGGAGGGCTGACGCCCACCGCTCGCCTGACGTGTCATCCTATGAAGATCGGTCTGTTCGGCGGGACGTTCGACCCGGTTCATCTCGGGCATCTGTTGCTTGCGGAGCGATGCCGGGAGGAACTGGGCCTGGACGAGGTCCGGTTCCTGCCCGCTGCATCGAACCCGCTGAAAGCGAACGGCCCGGTCGGCGGACGGCAAGGCCCGATGCGAGATGGTGCAGTTCGCCATCAGCGGGCACCCGCACTTCAAGCTGGACCGGCGGGAGGTGAAGCGGTCCGGGGCCAGCTTCACCGTCGACACGCTGGAGGAAATCGCCGCGGAAAACCCCGCCGCGGAACTGTTCCTGCTGATGGGGACCGACGCGTTCAACGACTTCCACCGCGGCCGCTGGCGGGCGGCGGACCGCATCCGCGAGCTGGCCACGACTCGCGGTCGTCACCCGCGGCGGCGTCGGGGCCGATGTGCACGAAGCGTTTTACGACCCCCGCGTGCGATTCGTGCGGATGCCGGCGTGCGATTTCTCCGCCACCGAACTGCGGCGCCGGGCCGCGGATGGAGCGAGCCTGCGATACCGCACGCCCGCGGCGGTGATCGCTTACATTGCGGACAAAGAGCTTTATCACTCCGGGGCGAGCGCGGGGGCGTCAGCCCCCCGTGCCCTCGACGACGCCTGCTCACGCACGGGGGGCTGACGCCCCCTCGCTCGCCACGAACGATCGACCATGGCCGAAACGCACGAGTTCCAGTCCGACATCGCCAAACTGCTGCGCTTGCTGTCGCAGAGTCTGTACCAGAATCGCGAGGTCGCGGTGCGGGAGTTGGTGTCGAACGCCAACGACGCCCTCGACAAGTACCGCCTGCTGAGCCTGCGGGAAGAGAGCGTCCCGGCGGCGGACGATCTCCAGATCATGGTCACGCCAAATCCCGCGGCGAAGACGCTGACGATCGCCGACAACGGCGTCGGGATGACGCATGAAGAACTGATCGAGAACCTCGGCACCATCGCCCGCAGCGGAACGGAGGGGTTTTCCCAGGGGTTGGAGGAGAAGGACGCGGATTCCCTCATCGGGCAGTTCGGCGTGGGCTTCTACGCCGCCTTCATGCTCGCCGACACCGTCGAGGTGCGGACGCGGCCCTACTCCTCGGGAGACCGCGACGAAGAGGGCGGCTGGAAGTGGACCAGCGCCGGGACCGGCTCGTTCGAGATCGAGGAACTGCCGGCCGCGGGCGACGGGTCGATGCCGGAGCACGGCACGCAGGTGATCCTGCATCTCCGCGACGATGCGGAGGACTTCGCGGACCCGGTGCGCATCGAATACGTCCTCAAGAAGTACAGCAGTTTCGTCCCGCACCCGATCCGACTGGCAGGCGCCGGCGCCGGCGACGCGGGTGACGACGGGGAGACGCTGCACGTCAACGATCAGCCGCCGGTCTGGGTCGAGCCGAAGGGGAGCGTCTCCGCGGAGCAGCACCGGCGGTTCTTCGGGTATCTCAGCGGGCAGGTCGGGGCGAACCCGCTGTGGAATCTGCATCTGTCGTTGGATTCGCCGCTGGAGATCAAAGCGATCCTGTACTGCCCGCCGGGGAATCCGGAGTTGATGGGCCTCGGGCGGGCGGAGCACGGCTTGCACCTGTGCGCCCGCCGCGTGCTCGTGCAAAGCGACTGCGACGACCTGCTGCCGGAATACCTGCGGTTCCTGTACGGCCTTGTCGACAGCAGCGATCTGCCGCTGAACGTCTCCCGGCAGGCCCTGCAGGACGACACCGTGTTCCTCAAGATCCGCAAAGTGCTGACCGGCAAAGTGCTGGGCCGCCTGGCGAAGCTCGCGGAGAGCGAAGCGGAGACCTACCAGGAGTTCTACGAGCAATTCGGCACGACGCTGCGGGAGGGCGTGGCGACGGACACCCCCAACCGAGCGAAGATCGCGGACCTGCTGCGGTTCCGCACCATCGACGCCCCGGAGGACATGACCGGTTTACAGGCGTACGTCGACGGCATGAAGGAGGGGCAAACGCAGATCTTCCACGTCGGCGGGCGGGACGCGGCGGCGGTCAAACGGCGGCCGACGCTCGAAGCGTTCACCGCCCGCGGGCTGAACGTCCTGCTCCTCACGGATCCGGTCGACGAGATCGTGTTGAGCACGCTCGGCGAATACGACGGCAAGACGTTCGTCTCCGTGGAGAGCGCCGAAGCCGAGCTACCCCCGCTGCCGGAGAGCGACGACGAGCCGGACCGCCCCGAACCGGCCGCCCCCGCGGGGCTCGAAGCGGTGCTCGGTCTGTTCCGCGAGGCGCTCGGCGACGAGACCGAGGAGGTCCGCCAAACGGACAAGCTCACCGGCAGTCCGTGTCGCCTCGTCACCCCCGGCGGCGGCCTGTCCCCGCAGCTTCAAAGCGTGCTGGGAGCCAACGACCGGAACTTCAAGGCGCCCAAGCGGATCCTCGAAGTGAACCCCCGGCACCCGCTGGTCCGGCGGCTGGCGGATCTGTCCGTCAACACGCAGAACGGCGACTTCATCAAGTCCTGCGGCCGGCAACTGTTCGATAACGCCCTGCTGATGAGCGGCATGGTCCCCGACCCCACGGAACTTGCGGCGCGGGCGGAGAAGTTCATGACCGACGCCGCGGGAGCGAAGTCGAGCGTGATTCTGTGAGGCAAGGCGAGCGGGGGGCGTCCGCCCCGCGTGCGGAGCGACGCGGCCCGTTCAAGCACGGGGGGCTGACGCCCGCCGCTCGCCTTTACGGGCTCTGCGGCTACCCTTCGCTCCCGTCCTTCAAGCAGCAACCCCGCCCGCGTGTTCGGCTTCGCGTTCCGCAATCTGCTGAGTCGACCGGCCCGCTCCGCGCTGGCGCTGGCGGGGCTGACCGTGGCGATCGCGGGGATGGTCGGGCTGTTCGGGGTGAAGGGCGGGTTGGAGCAGTCGGCGTCCGACGCGTTCGGGCGGATCGACGGCCTGACCGCCCTCCAGCCGGGGGCTCCGGTGCCGTTCGTCTCCCGCCTGCCCGCCGCCTGGGGCGACCGAATCTCCGCCGTGGAGGGCGTCGAGACCGTCGTGACGGACGTGTGGAACCGCGTCAACCTCCTCGACGGGGAGATGGTCGTCTCTCCGCCGCGCCTGCTGATGGGCACCAGCATCCCGGAGCGGGCGGCGCTCCGCAGCGGCGTTTACCGAGAGGCCAAGGTCGCCGGTCGGTTCCTCAACGCCTCGGACGTCGGCACCACCCACGTCTACGTCGCCGCCCCGATCCTCGTGGAGCGAAAGAAACAGGTCGGCGACACGCTGAACATCGACGGCGTCGACTGCCTCGTGGTCGGCAGCTACGAGGTGCGGTCGCTGTTCCTGGATTCGACCATTCTGATGGATCTCGGCACGATGCGGCGGGTGACGCGATTCGACCCCGGCACCGTCTGCAACTTCTATATCGAGGGCGTTCCCGGGCAGGACCCGCAGGAGCTGAAGGACCGCATACTCGCGTCGTTCGTGGGGGAGAACGCGTCGCAGTGGCGACCGTCGGCCGCGGCGCTGCTGAGCACGGGGGAGTCGCCGATCCAAGGCCTCTTCAACGCCCTCGACACGGCGCTCCGCGGCGAGCCGGCCCCCGCCCCGGTCGAGGAACCGCCCGCCACGCCGGTCCCTTTGCCGACGACCGCCGCCGACGCGACGGGCGCCGACGCGGATGAAAAACCCCCGCTGGAACTGCGGACGATGGACGAGTGGCTGGAACAGTTCGACAACTTCACCGCGGACCTCGACCTATTCCTGACGATCCTCGGGGCGACCGGCGTGCTGATCGCCGTGTTCGGAATCGTGAACACGATGCTGATGAGCGTCTCCGAACGCATCATCGAGTTCGGCATCCTCAAGGCGAACGGCTGGTCGCGGGGCGACGTGCTGCGGCTCATCTGCTCAGAAAGCCTGATCCTCGGGGCGCTCGGCGGCCTTTCGGGGGCGGTCGTGGGGTGGGCGGTTTGTCAGGCGCTGAACGCGGCGTTCCCGGACCGGCTGAACCTGTACGCCGGACCCGGGCTGTTGAGCTTCGCGGTCGTGTTCAGCACGGTTGTCGGCACGCTGGGCGGGCTGTACCCGGCCCTGTGGGCGATGCGAATGCAGCCGATGGACGCCATCCGCCGTGGATAACGCTCCCGCCCGCACCGACGCCGCGACCACCGCCGGCCCCTGCGCGATCGCCCTGCGGGAGGTGACGAAAACGCACCGCCGGGGGCAGACGGACGTGCACGCGCTACGGGGCGTGACCGCGGAGATCCCCGCGGGCTCGTTCGCGTTCCTGCTCGGTCCGTCCGGCAGCGGGAAGAGTTCGCTGCTCTATCTGATGGGCGGGTTGGACGAGGTGTCCGGGGGCGAGATCGCCGTGGACGGCCGTCCGCTCAGCGGCTTCTCGAACGAGGAGCGGGACGCCTTCCGCCGGGAGCGGGTCGGGTTCATCTTCCAGGCGTTCAACCTGCTGGGGAACCTCGACGCCGTGGACAACGTGCTCGTGCCGTTCCTCCCGCGGGGCGTGCCGGCGGGGCTGCGGGAGCGAGCCGTGGCGCTGCTGGAACAGGTGGGTCTCGGCGATCGGCTGGATCATCGGCCGAACCAACTCTCCGGCGGCGAACAGCAGCGGGTCGCCATCGCTCGGGCGTTACTCAAGGACCCGCAAATCGTGCTGGCGGACGAACCCACCGGCGAACTGGACAGCGAGACCGGCGCGGAGATCTTCGCCGAACTCCGCCGCCTGCACGCCGCCGGCGGGACGACCGTGGTCGTCGTCACCCACGACCGCGGGCTGGTGACGGACGGCGATCTCGTATTCAACATCCGCGACGGCAAGATCGTCGACTAGAGCGAACCGCGGTCAGGCGTAGCGTGTATAGCCGCAGTGGCGGAGGTAGTTCCGGCACTGCTCCGGGGGGAAGCGGTCCAGCAGTTCGCCGATTCGGTTCCACAGTGCCCCGACGGTCCGCTCGCCGGCCTGCCGGATCAGGTGTTTGAGCTTCGAGAACATCATCTCGATGGGGTTGAGGTCCGGGCTGTAGGGTGGCAGGTACCGCACCTTCGCCCCGACCGCGGCGATCGCCTCCGCCACGCCGGCCAATTTGTGGGCGGAGAGGTTGTCCATCACCACCGCGTCGCCCCGCCGCAGGACCGGACACAGGTGTTGCCGGATACACGCCAGAAAGATCCGCCCGTTGATCGCGCCGGAAACCACCAGCGGGGCGATCGGGCCGTCGGCCCGCAGCCCGCACAGAAACGTCGTGGTGTGCCAGTGGCCGTGCGGGACCGAGGCGAGCAGCCGCCGACCCCCGCAAAGCCCAGCCGCGGGTCAGGGTCATGTTCGTCTTCGCCCAAGTCTCGTCGAGAAACACCAGCCGCCCGGCCCGCGGCTTCGTCGGGGAACGCGGCGCCGCGGGCGTGCTTCCAGCTCCGCCGGGCCTCCGCCCCCCGTCGTCAGCCAAGACCGGGGGCGGGTCCGTTCGCAGGCGATCAGCGTCTTTTTTTGGGGCGGAAGCCCAGCCGGTGCAGTTCCCGACGCAGAGCCTCCTCCGAGCAGGTGAGCTTCAGATCGGCCTTCCGCTGGCGGACGGTGCGGTCGGGCTCGGCGGCGACGGACGCGACGATCTCCGCCTCCCGGCCGGCCAGAACCCGCGTCCTGCCCGGGGCGGTCCGGGCGGCGGGCACGTCGCGCGTGCCGCTTTCGCGTCGCCGCTGGACCAGTCGCCGCACCCACGCGGGGCTGACGGCGAAGCGGTCGGCGACGGCCTTGGTGGGCTCGCCCGCGTCGCGGGCGGCGAGCACGCGTTCCCTCAGGTCCTTCGAGTAGGCACGCACCGTTTCGCCTCCGTGAGCGGGATGAACGACCGCATTCTGCCGTCGCCGAACCCGCTACGCCATACGCTGGTTCGCTCTAGCCGCCGTGACGCCTCTGGTCCGTCACTCCGCCGAGCCGTCGCCGCGGAGGTAGGCGAACAGGTCGCGGACCTGCTCCGTCGAGAGCGGGTTGAGCAGACCGTCCGGCATCATCGAGGTGTCGCTCTCGGCCCGTTCCAGCACCTCCGCGAGCGGGACGACGGCGTCGCCGTCCGCGGTCGCCAGCGTGATCGCCGCGTCGGTCTCGGCTCGGATCAGGCCGGTCAGCACGCGGCCGTCGGCGGTCAGCAGCACCGTCGGGCGGTAATCCTTCGCCATCACCGCGGAGGGGGCGAGGACGTTGGAGAGCAGGTAATCCAGGTCCCGACGGTTGGAGCCGGTCAGGCCGGGACCGATCTTCCCGCCCTCGCCGAACAGTTCGTGGCACTGTCCGCAGGTCTTGGTGAATAACGCTTTGCCGGCCGTGCGATCCGGGGCGACGTCGGCCCCATTGTCCCGCGGGTCCAGCTTCCGCGCCCGAGGCCCGGATCGCGTTCTGACGATCGACGTCGGTCTCGGCGACCGTGCCCCAGACTTCGGCGAGGCGGGCGGAAAGGCGGGCGTCGCCGAGGTTCCGAATCTGACGGGCGAGATCCGCGGTGAGATCGACGGTCGCGATCTCCCCGGCGTGCATCGCATCCAGCAACGCCGCGGCGCCGGCCGGGCGGGAGGAGAGCGTCGACAGCGCCGCCCGCTTCGCTTCCGGGACCAGCCGCGGGTAGATCTCCCGGAGGAACGGCGGGGTGGCCGGGTCGTCGAACGCGGCGAGCCCGCGGATTGCGTTCGCCGCGAATGGATCAATGCGGGCCGCCCCGGCGGCAGCGGCGACGGAGTGTCGCAGGACCGCCGGCAGGTTCGGGTCGCGGGCCGCGATCAAGGCGTCCAGCGAAGCCCCGCGGGAGGCCGGCGATCGCCGGGGGTCGGCGATCTTGGAGCGGAGTTCGGTCTGCCATGCCGCGTCGCCAAAGCGGGCGGAGAGGTTCGCCGCGGCCCCGTTGTAGGCCGCTGCGGGGGAGGAAGCGGGATCGACACGCTCGCCGCCCGGCTCCGGGCGTACCCGACCCCAGTTCGTCGGCTGCGGAACCTGCCGTCCGGCTGTCGCCGCGGTCAGTCCGCCCAGGGCGTCGAGCGCCGCGGCGTACCGCTCCCGCGGCGGCGAAGTTCGCCGCCACGTCCACCAGCGCCTCCCGGGAGGCCGCCGTGCCCAGGTCGCCCACCCGCCGCAGCGCGAGCCGACGCACGGTCGGGATCTTCCCGGCCAACGCCACGCTCAGGGCCCGCTCCGGATCGGCCGGCACCAGCGGTTCGCAGGCATACCAGAGCATCAACGGCAGGTTGTGGTCGTCGGCGTCCTCCGCGTGCGTCAGCAGGGCGGCGAGGAGGTCCCACCGCTCCGCAATCGGCAACCGTTGAACGAGCGACGCCAGTTCCAACCGCACCGACGCCGCCGGTTCGTCCTCCGCCAGGGCGACGAGCCGCGGCAGACGGTCGTCGAACGCCGGCAGCGGGGGGAGGGCGCCGATCGCCCGGGGGACGCCGCCGCTCATCGGCAGCCCGGGCCGCGATTGTGAAAGCAGCCGCACCGCCCAACCCCGGACGTGCGGGTCGGCGTCGGCGAGTGCGGCGTCCAGTTGGCCCCCCGTCAGCGTGCCGGTCGCCGCGGTCGTCCACAGTCCGCGGAGGCGGATCAGCGGGTCGTCGCTCGTCAGCAACGGGGCGAGCAGTCCCGCGGTCGCCGGATCGTTCCGCTCCTGCAACGCCCGTCGGGCGTGGCGGCGGTGCCAGATATTGTCATGCGTCAGCAGAGCGACAAGTTCAGCCGTCCCCAGCTTCGCCACGTCAAGGGCCGCGCCGTCTAACGGCGACGGCGAACCATGTCCGTCGTAAACGATCTTCCAGATGCGGCCGTTCGTGCGGTTGTGGTTGTCGACGTCGCGGTGGTGACACTGGCTGGTGTCGTACCAATCAATCACGAACACATTGCCGTCCGGCCCGCTCCGCAGGTACAGCATCTGGCTGGCGAGGTCGTCCGTCAGGCAGAAGTCCGGCAGGCGATCGCCCACGTAGCCGCTGCCGGCGGGCGTCAGCGAATCGGCGTTCAACCGGGCGCCATGGATGTTGTTCATCAGCAGTTGCCCGCGGAACTCCGCCGGCCAGGCGTCGCCTTGGTAGATCATCGCCCCGGCATGGGCGTGGCCGCCGCCGTAGTCGAGGCTCGCCTGCTTGTCGGCGCTGGTCCATTGGTGCCCGACGAAGTGCCGGTGCTTGGCGATCGTGGGGATGTCCTCATAGACATGCCGATCGAAGTGCCGGCCGGCCTGACGGAAGTAGCGGGCGCCGGGGATCACATGGAAGAGGTGCGGGATCACGCAGCAGGTCAGGAAGCTCTGGCCGTGCTGATCAAAGTCCACGCCCCAGGGGTTGCTGGTGCCGTGGGCGAAGACCTCGAACGCCCGGCTGGTCGGGTGATACCGCCAGATGCCCGCGTTGATGGGCACCCGCTGATCCTCCGGCGTACCCGGCGGGCCGACCTTCGAGTGCGTGAACACCCCGTGGCAGCCGTACAGCCAGCCGTCGGGGCCCCAGATGAAGGAGTTCAGCGTTTCGTGCGTGTCCTCGAAGTGCCAGCCGTCGAGCAACACCTCCGGCGGACCGTCCGGCACGTCGTCGCCGTCGGCGTCCGGGATGAACAACAGTTCCGGGGCCTGCCCGACGAACACGCCGCCGAAGCCGACTTCCAATCCGCTGACGAGGTTCAACCCCTCCGCGAACACCGTTCGCACGTCGTGCCGGCCGTCGCCGTCGGTGTCCTCAAAGATCAGGATGCGGTCCTGCCCCTCCCCCGCCGGGCCGCTTGACCGGATAGCTGTGCCCCTCCGCGACCCACAGCCGGCCGCGGTGGTCGATCGCCATCGCGATCGGCTGCGTCACGTCCGGTTCGGCGGCGAACGGCACGACGCGGAACCCCTCCGGCAACCGCATCACCTCCGCCGCCCGCTCCGCCGGCAGCCCGGCGTACGGCAGGTCCCCCGCGGTCAGCGACGCGGCCCCCATCAGCAGAGAACAAGCGAGCAGGGGCGAAGCGAGCAGGAGGCGGAACATGGTCATCGCTGCGGCCGTTGATGCGTGGGGCGGCCGGCAGGATAAGCCGCGTGCTCAATCCACAACAGCCTCCGCCCCGCTGATCCATCACATGCCAGACAACGCCGCGGCGTCGCGGATGAAGTCGTAGCTCAGGGCGCCCAGCAGCGTGCCCTCCTCCACCGCGTGGCAGGTCGCACAGGCTTTCGCCGCCGGGAGCGCCCCGACCGCCCGCAGCCGGTAGCGATCCGCGGCGGCGACGACCCATTCGCCCGCCGCCAGTTTCGGCAACGCCGCTTGCTCAAAGGTCGTCAGCGGGCGGGTGACGTGCGTCGCGGTCTCGCCCATGCGGGGCAGCGATTCGGAGGCGTAGGCCGTCGGTTCATCGTGCAGGAGGAAGCCGATCAGTTCGATCCGCTCCAACCGCCAAGCCGGGGCGAGCGGTTGATCCGCCGGCGTCTGTGCGGCGTGGGGTCGGAAGCCGATGAGGAACGGCGCGTCCGCAGGATCGATGTCGGCGGGGAGGGCCACGTTGTCTTGATCCTCGTCGCCGCGGGCAAGCACGCCGAAGCCGGCCGCGTTGGCGAAGTCGATCCCGCGTTCGCTGTGCCACGCCGCCAATTGCTCCGCCGTCGCCTCCGGCGGCGGGGGCTCCGTGGTGAGCCAATCGTCCTCCCACATCTCGCCCTCCCGCGGCTGGGAGAACACGGGGATGCGGTCCTCCTCCCGCAAGAGGGGCAACGGATTGAAGTGACTCCTGGGCATCCGGATCGGCCCGAAACCGAGCCGCGTGGCGAAGCGGTAGCGGAACTCCTCGTGCAGACCGTGCAGCCGGGACAGGGCGAAGCGGTGGCTCTCCCCCTCGCCCTGCGGCCGCCAGGGGATGCGGTCGGTGACTGGAAACGCTTCGTTCCAAGTGTTTGGCGGCGGGTGCGGCGTGTCCTGGACAATTGCGGACGCCGGCTCCGGCAGCACAGTGGACCGCGGAATCGGCGGGTACTGTTCCTGAGCCTCCCGCACCGCCGCGACCCATGGCAGGTAATCCCTGTAGCGAAAGTGCAGCGCGTCGCCGACGATGAACAGCCCCGCCGCGGCCAGCGTCAGCGGTCCGCAGATTCGACGCGGCATCTCACACCGGCGGGCCGTCCACACCGCCGGCGTGCCGCACAGCGAGAGCAACAGGGCGTTCTTTGTGAGCAACCCGCCGCAGAACAGCGGGACCGCGACCAGCAGCGCCACGAGCGACCAGCTGAAGCTCGGCGGCTTCGCCCGCCAGGCCAGCCAGGCAAACCACGGCAGCAGGACCGCGGCGTCGGTGAGGAAGGGGGTGACGGCTTCCATCGGCGGCGGCTGGTGCGTGGGGGAGATCTACCCGGTCTACCGACTGGGGTCCGCGGAAGATTCAGCCGTTGATCGTTTCGGCTAGCGTTCGACCGTGGCGACGAAGGTGAACGGGAACTCGCGGCCCAGCCCCGGCAGGTCGCGGCCGCGGATCGTGAAAGCGGCGGCGCTGCGGGGGATGCAGAACAGCAGATCGCCGGTGCCGCGCTCCGCGCAGCAGGGCAGCACGCGGCCGTCGGCGACCGCCTCGACGCTCCAGCCCAGCACCTCCGTCGCCGCCGACAACGCGACGGAGTTCTGATACGGCGCCAGGGCCGACGGATCGCCGGCGGCGACCTCCGCGAAGAATGCGTCGCGGGCCTTCACAAACGCCAACCGCTTCTTGCCGATCAGGTCGGTCCGCTTCTTCTGCCAAGCGGCGACCTCGGGCCGCTCGTTCAGCGCCACCCGCACCAGTTGGCCGCCGTCGCCGGGGCGGACAGCGACCAGGATCGCCCCTTCCGGCACGATTGTCGCCCGCGGCGCCGGTGGCGCCGGGGCTTCGCCGTCGTCACCGTCCGCTTGTTCCGGCTCGTCGCCCATGTCCGGCGGGGCTTCGTCGGTCATCCCGCCTCGGTCGGTCATCCCGCCTCGGTCGGTCATCCCGCCGGCGTCCGGCGGCGGCGTCCGGGCGCCGCCGCCGGACGGGGCGGCCGATCGCGAGCCGGACAGCCGCACCTCCAAGACGGTGGTGAGGAACGGCACGCCGGCTTCCACCCCCCGCAACGCCTCTTCGCTCACGCCGCCGGGCGGCTGGAACGAGGCGACGGGAGCGGCGTCGTCGGCGATCGCCGTGGCGACGATCGGCGTCGCCGCCGAGCCCGCGTAGCGGTCGTAGGCCACCCACGCCGCCGCCCCGATGCCGGAAACCAACAGGAGCAGCACCACGCCGGCCAGCACCGGGCTGCCCCGCTTCTTGCGACGACGCGACCGCCGGGCCGACGCCGGAGCGGGCGTCGCCGCCGGGGCCGGGCCGGTTCCCTCCCCGCTGCCGGCATCGGCGGTCGCGCCGTCGGCGGACTCGAACGTGACCGCCGCGGGGGCGACGGATTCGCCGGTGGATTCGAACACCACCCCGCCCGCCGCCGGCGGTGCGACCGGCGGCGCGGGATCGACCGGCGCGGCCGGCACGGCGATCGTGCGGGCGGGGGCGGAGTGTTCGACCGCCGCTTCCACGGCGGCTTCGACCGCCTCCGCATCCAGCGCCTCGCCGACCGGGATGAACGCCAGCGGGTCGGCCCCCTCCGGCGTGGCCCCGCCGGGGATGCGGGCTTCCTTCTCGCAGTGCGGGCAGTCGCCCAGACCGCCGGCGGCGTCGTGCGGGGCGCGCAGGATCGCCCGGCAGTGCGGGCAGGCGAACTCGATCGGGGCGGGACGGGCGATCGGCCGCGGGCGTGTGAGCGGAACGACGGACGCAGAGATGAAACGGCCCGGCAGAGTGCCGCCCCGCCGCCGGTTTCGCAATCGGACCCGGCCTTCCCCCGACCCGACCATGGTCCCGTCATCCGTCGCCGCGGCTTGGGATCGGGTGTCAATCCGCGGCGGGCTGGGGCCGTCCGCCCGGGGAGCGGTCGGCCGCCGGGCCGATCGTCCTAGACTGGAACGTCGGTCCGCCCGTCTTCCCGTGCGGACGCCTGCCGTCCGTCCCGTCGTCGTTCGCCCCGTTCGCCTCCCGATGCAGCCCCGCCGCGACGTTTTCCCCCACGTTCTGGAACTGAACAACCAAGCCGGCCGACGCTTGGGCTGTGCGGTCTACGTGGTGCACGACGGGCCGGACTGGCTGATGATCGACGTGGGCTACGAGGACACCGTCGCGGAGGTGATCGACATTGTGCGGGGCGTGGACCTGCCGCTGGCGAACTGCCGGTATCTCGTCGCGACCCATGCGGACGCCGATCATGTGCAGGGTCTCGCCGCGGCGAAGGCGCTGCTGCCGAACGCGGAGGTCGTCGGCCACCCCCGCACCAAGGCGGTGCTGGACGCGGACGACCGCATCACCAGTTACGCCCTCATCCCGGCCCAGGGGATCGACGAACCGATGCCGGCGGTGACGTTCGATCGGACGATCGACGAGGGCGACACGCTCACCGTCGGCTCCCAAACGTTGACCGTTTGGAGCACCCCCGGACACACCGATGGGCAACTCGCCTTTCGTCTGAACGACCTGTGCTTTAGCGGCGACAACATTTACCGCGACGGCGGCGTGGGCAACATCGACGCCCACCACGGCAGCGAACTGCCGGCGTTCATCCGCAGTCTCGAACGCCTCCGCGACTGCGACGCCAAGTGGCTGCTCCCCAGTCACGGCCCGATCTTCCGCAAAGACCCGGCGGTGCTCCAAGGCGGCGATCGACCGGCTCAAGGGCTATCTACACCTGTCCGACTTCGGCACCTGCGCGGTGGATTGGCCGCTGTTGGAAGAGTGGGACGACGAACTCGCCCGCGGCTTCGACGCGGCCCGCGTTTGACCGACGTATGTTTGACTGACGTGCGTTTGACCGGAGCGGTCGCAGCGTCCCGGACGCTTCAAGCATCCGGGACGCTGGCGAACCCGTGTTCGTAGCCGCGTTCGGCGAAGCGAAGTTCCGTCCCGTCCGCGTCTCGCACAACCACGCCGCGCCCCCCACCGACGCGGCCGATGCGAGTCAGCCCGCAGGCGACTGGCGGGTCGGCGAGCAACCGGGCGGCGTCCGCTTCGGAGACGGCGAACAGCAATTCAAAATCCTCGCCGTCCGTGACGGCCGCCGTCAGCCCGGTTGCCGCGGGGGCGATGGGCACCGCGGCGGCGTCCAACGTGGCCGAGACGCCGGAGGCGTCGCACAACCGGCCGCAGTCGACCAGCAGCCCGTCGGACAGATCGATCATCGCGTGCAGTTCGGCGGCCTCGGCCAGCGCCCGCGCCTCCGCGACGCGGGGGGGAACGTGAGGTGCCGTCCGGAGGACAAGCTGCCGCCGAGGGCGCCGGTGACGAGGAGCACGTCGCCGACTTCCGCTCCGCAGCGGAGCGGCGGGTTCGTGCAGGCGCCGACGACCGTCACGCAAACGCTGGTCGGCCCGTCGTGCGTGGCCGTATCGCCGCCCGCCAGCGTCACGCGGTACTCCGCCGCAAGCTGCGTCAGCCCGTCCATCACCCCCGCCGCGTAGTCGTAGCCTCGCCGACGGTCCGCCAGCAGGCCGACGAACGCTGCGACCGGCGTCGCCGCCATCGCGGCGCAGTCGGACAGGTTCACCGCCAACGCTTTGCGACCGACCAGTTCAGCGGGCGTGTCGGCGGCGAAGTGTGTGCCCTCGGCGATCAGATCGCAGCAGACCACCGATCGCCCCGGCAGGTCCAGCACGGCGGCGTCGTCCCCGATCCCCACCGGGACCCGCGGGTCCGTCCCGGCGGCGGCGGCGAGGCTGCGGATCAGATCGAACTCAGCGGGCATTGCCTAGCTTATCCTCCGCACTGTCGACGCACGCCGTAAACGCACGCTGTCAACGCACGCCACGCCGGAGGACCGTGGTCCCCCGACGTGGCGAATTGAACCTGCGGACCCCAGCTGGGATCAGTCGTCTTCGAGGATCGAGGCGATCTGGACCGGGTTGTTCACCCGCTCGTAGCCGATCGCCCGAACCACTTCGAGCACTTCGCTCCAGGTCGGAAACTGGCGGCCGGCGAGCCGTTTGTACTCGTCCATCGCCCGCATGAAATCCACTTCGTCGCCGCTGTAGTCCCGTTCGCAGGTGGTCGGGTCAATCTGCTTGCGGCGTTCGACGGTGCGGCGTTCGACCGGCGGCGGGGCGTCTTCGGCGAGCGCCTGACGGCGGGCGCGGGCACGGCGTTCGACGGTCGCCAAGCGGTTCACATGGCTGCTCGCACGCTTGCGGGACGTGGTGGCGGGGGCGGAGAGGGTGGCGGGCATCGGCACGACTCGTGGGGACGTTGGGGGAGGCCGAGTCCATCCGGCCGCGGCGTTCCCGCCGCACCAACCTCATCGGTTCCGAACCACCGTCGACCTGACCGTTCGGGCAAGAACTTCCGGCTCGCGAAGCGGCGCGGTCCGATCGCGACGGCCGGTCCGGTTCTGCCTGCGGCTTGGAATGATTGCGGCGGTCGCCCCGCTCGCAACGGCCCCTGCGCGACAGCGAGGTGCGCGGGGGGGGTAACACTCCGGAGAACAGCGTCACCACGGTGCGGGCGCCGTCGCGGAAGGGTTGCACGCCGTCCCGCACCTCGTCCCGCCAAGTCCGATCCGGATCGGGCAGCGCCGCCCAGGCCGCAGCAAGTTGATCGCTGGAGAACACGCCCTTCCCTCGCCGCGACGTCCCCCGACCCCATGATCCCCGGCCCCACGTCGAGCGACGGGTCGGGGCCCGGCGGCAAGACGATCGCCCCGTCCGCAGCGATCCGCGGCGTGTCCGGGGGTTCGACCGGCGGCGGAGGCGGGTTCGCGTCACGCCCTGCCCCGCTCGCTGCTGGTTCTTCGGCGTTCGTCTCCGTCACCTCCACGGCGGGCTGAGACCGGTCGACGGCGAGCAGCGGCACCGCGATCAGCAGTCCGGCCGCGAGGGTCGCCCAACCGGCGTGCGACCAGCGGCGGGGAGCGGGTTCCGCCGGCCGTTCGACCTGCAGCCGGCGAACCACGGCGGGGGCGAGATCCGGGATCTCGTCGTCCTCCCGCCACGCCGGCAGCGTCGAGCGCGAGCGACGGCGGCAGATCGAGTGATGCGTATTGGTGAAGGACAGGCGAATCAGACACGGGCGGGCTCCCGGGCCGGGGTCGGGGGGGACGGAGTGGTGCGGCGACTCTGTTCCGGTCGAACGCCCCGCCGCGAGAGCGTTTCGGCAAGCTGCTTCCGAGCGCGGTGCAGCCAGGTCTTGATCGTGCCGTCGGGCCGCCCGAGGGCGGCGCCCACCTCTTGCAGGGTCAGCTCCTCATAGTGGAAGAGCACGAAGGCGGCCCGGTGGTCGTCCCGCAGGCGGTCCAAGGCCCGCTGCAATTCCTCGGCGAGGGCGGCGTCGGTCAGCGGCGGGGAGGTGTCCGCCGGGTCCAGATCGCCCGGCAGCAGAGCCTGTTTGCGGGCCCGGCGGGCGAGGGCGGTGCGGCAGCGGTTGACGGTGATGGTCATCAGCCAGGGCCGCAGCGGGCGGGTGGGATCCCACCGGTCAAGGTGACGGAACAGGCGCAGGAACACCTCCTGAGCCACGTCCTCGGCGTCCTCCCGGCGGCCAAGCATCCGCAGGCAGACGCCGAACACGCCCCGCTGATACCGCCGTACCAGTACCGCAGCCGCGGCGTCGTCGCCGAGGGCGACGCGACGGGCGAGGGCGGCGTCCGAGTCGTCGCTCATGGGGGGGTGCTTGGAAGGCCGAACCGAAGCCGGTCGGGGGGAGATACCGCCCCGACCCGGACGGGGTTTCGCCGCCGCCCGAAAAATCTTGGCGGAGCGCCCGCCGCACGCTGTTTCACCCGCCGGCCGCACCGGCGTTACTTCTGCATGCACTCGCGGGCCGTCTGCCGGGCGAGTCGCCACGCGGCTTTGACGGTGAACGCCCGACTCTCGATCTGCTCCTCCGTGTAATACCGCCCGGACTCGCTCCGCGGCAGACCGGCGAGCGACAGCGTGAGCGGGAGCAGGTCGAGGAACTCGCGGTAGCGCCGCTTCAACTCGTCCGGGTTGCCCCCGGCGGCTTTGACGGGGCTGGCGGCGGGATCGGCCATGGGGGCGGCAGGGGGCGGGCGGAACGTGAGCGGGACGCCGCGAGTATGCGGACGCCGAGGACCCGTCACAAATCGTTCGGCGTGGAAACCGATCCCACCGCCGCCCGCCGTTCAGTCCCGCTTGGGCGGGGGCGGAAGCCTCACCGGTGGAGCGGCGATCTTCGAATCGCCGGCGCCCTGGGGAGCGGGCGGCGCCTCCTGCGGCGGATACTGCGTGTACTGGGGCGGGTAATTGGGGTACTGCGGCGGGGCGCCCGGCTGCGCGTACGGGTTGTAGCCCGGCGGGTATTGCGGCGGGTACGCATAGCCCGGCGGCGGAGCGCCCGGCTGGGCCGTTGGGATCATTGCGGTGTCGTTCGGGTTCGGCCCGGGGATCGGCACGTCCGCCGGGTTGATCGTCCGTCCGTCCGACCTGGCCGGGGTCACGGGCAATTCGTATGAGGTGTCCGCGCCGTCGGCGGGCAGCGACATCTCCGCGGAAGGCCCCTCCGCAGCGTGGGCCTGGGCGTCGGCCACCTCTTTGAGATCCACCTCAAAAGTGAGCTTCCCCACGGAGACCCGATCGCCGGCTTCGAGGGTCCGTTCGCCGCTAAGTCGCTCCCCGTTCACCACCGTGCCGTTCGTGCTGCCGAGATCGCGCAGACGCACGGTGAAGTCGTCGACGTGAAACACGCAGTGGTGTCGGCTGACCAGGTCGCTCGCCGGACGCAGATTACAGTCCTGCTCCCGACCGATCAGGAATCGACCGCGGTCGAGCTTGATCCGTTTGCCCTCGTGCTTGCCCCCGCGAACGACAAGTTGGGCGGACAGCATGTGCGATCTGTCTGGTGATGGAGACTCATGAGCCCACGTCCGGGAGCCCGCCCGTCGGGCGTCGCCGGCACGCCCGGAATCTATGGTCGATGCCGGAAGGCGTCAACATGACGGGCGGGCCGATCCGGCTCCCGGCCCAGGTCTCCCGCCAATAACCGGCCGAAGCGGACCGCCGCATCCCGCACGACCCTCGCCGCCGCTTCGGGCGTCAGCCCGACCAACTCGGACAGTCCCGGCGCCTCCGGGGCGAAGGGGGACGTGGCCGCCAGCAGCGAGCCGTGCTGCAACACGGCCCCCTTCCGGCGCCGTTGAGCGCTGCCGACCACCTTTCGCACCACGCCCGCGGCGTCCCTCACCACCACGTCACGGGGATCGGACCGGAGAAAGCAGAGTGTCGGCTCCGGCCCGTCGGAGCCGTCTTCCCCCCGCAGCCGGGCCGTTACGCCCGCCGCCGCGAGCGCCGCGATCAATTCCCGGTGAACCGCTTCGTAGAAGCGCTCCGGCGTGGCGGCGAGGGCGTGACCGCGGGGCACGGCCAGCGCGTACGTCCATTCGTGATGATGCACGATCGCCCCGCCGCCGGAGAGTCGTCGGACGCGCGGCAGGTCCGGCACCGTCGCCGCGTCAGCCGTTGCTTCATCAAACGCACGCCCCTTCTGGAAGTGGCCCAGCGAGAGCGTCGGTTCCGCCCAGCGATACCACCGACCGCCGACCGCCCCCGCGACCGCGGCGTCCAGCAGTGCGGCGTCCGTCGCCATGTTCGCCGCCCCGTCGCGAGGATTCGGTTCAATGGGAACCGGGATCACGCGGAGACCGCCACGTCTTCCACCGGGACGGATCCGCAACCTTTGGCGATGCCGCAGAGCACCGGCTGGCGAGCGGCCCGCACTTCGTCCGGCCGACGCACCGGCGTCGTGTGCGGGGCGGTGCGAACCGTTTCCGCGTCTTCGTCGTTGAGCACGGCGTGGACGATCTCCGCGAAGCGATCCAGCGTCGCTTTCGATTCAGTTTCCGTCGGTTCGATCATCAGCGCCTCCGGCACGTCCAGCGGGAAGTAGACCGTGGGGGCGTGCACGCCGTGGTCGAGCAACCGCTTGGCGACGTCCATGGCGCTGATCTGCCGGTTCTTTTTGCTGCGGGAGGCGCTGGCGACGAACTCGTGCATACAGGGCGCCGGGTGCGGGATGTCCAGCACGTCCTTCAATTTGCTCCGCAGGTAGTTGGCGTTCAGCACGGCCCGCTCCGAGACCTCCCGCAGCCCCGCCGCCCCGAGGGTGCGCAGATAGAAGTAGCCGCGGAGCAGGATGCCGACGTTGCCAAAGTGGCTCCGCACCCGGCCGATGCTCTTGGAGGGCGTGTGCAGAGCGAACTCCGGCCGTTGCGGGGTGCCGCCGACCTTTTTGACCACCGGCCCGGGCAGGAACGGCCCGAGGAAGTCCCGCACCGCGATCGGTCCCGCCCCCGGCCCGCCGCCGCCGTGGGGGCCGGTGAACGTCTTGTGCACGTTGAAGTGCATCATGTCCCCGCCGAAATCGCCCGGCCGGGTCAGGCCGAGGATCGCGTTCATGTTCGCCCCGTCGATATAGACAAGGCCGCCGGCGTCGTGCACGCAGGCGGTCACGGCTTCAATCTCTTTTTCAAACAGCCCCAGCGTGTTCGGGTTCGTGACCATGAAGACGGCGGTATCGTCGCCGACCTTCGCCGCCAGTTCGACAAGATCCGTCAGCCCCGTCTTCGTCGGCTTGAGCTGCACGGTGTCGAACCCGGCCAACGCGGCGCTCGCCGGATTTGTACCGTGGGCGCTGCTGGGATAGATCACCTTGCGGCGCCGGCCGGCCTCGCCGCGATCGCGGAAGTAGGCGGCGGCGGTCAGCAGCGCCGTCAGTTCCCCCTGCGCCCGGCGGCCGGCTGAAGGGAGACCGCCGGCAGCCCGCTGATCTCCGCGAGCATCCCCTGCATCTCGTGCAGGATCTGGAGCATTCCCTGAAGGTCCGCCTCGTCCCGGTACGGGTGCGGGTCGCCGATGCCCGGCAGCCCGGCGAGGCGTTCGTGCCGCTTGGGGTTGTACTTCATCGTACAACTCCCCAGCGGGTAGAAGTGCGTGTCGACGCTCATGTTGAGCGTCGACAGATTCGTGAAGTGCCGGATCACGTCCGGCTCCGTCAGTTCCGGCAACTCCGGCGGGGCGTCCGCGAGCGCCGACGCCGGCAGCACGTCCGACGGCGCACGATCCGGCACGTCCGGCGCCGGGAACCGAGCGGCCCGGTAGCCGGGACGGGACAGCTCCGTGAGGAGGCGGGTGGCGTGGGCGTTACGCATGGGAGAGGGAGGTGGGGACGCTGGTGAGCCCGAGGCGCAAGCGAGGCCGGAGCGTGTCCGGCCGGAAATGAGCGTTCCGACCTCGCTTGCGCGTCGGGCTCACGTCCGCCGGTTCAAGCGATCAGCATGGGCTCGCCGGTCGCCGTGGGCACGGAAACAGGGTGCGGCTGGAGGGCGGCGGTCAACTGGTCGATCTCCTCGCGGGTCCGCCGCTCCGTCGCGGAGACGAGCAGTAGTTCGTCCGCCCGCAGCGCCGCCGGGAAGAGCTTCGCCGGGAACCTCGACAGCGCCGGCCCCAGGTCGAAGCCGGCAGACCGGGCGGCGCCCAACAGCCGCCCCGCCCCGCCCTCGACCCGCAGGCAGACGTCCCGCACGAACGGCGCCGCGAACGCCCGCGACACGCCGTCGACTTCGCACAGCCGATCCGCCAGATAATGCGTCTTGCGGACGCTGAGGTCCGCGACCTCCCGCAACCCCTGCGGACCGAGCAACGACAGATGCACCGTCGCCCGCAGGGCCAACAAGCCCTGGTTCGAACAGATATTGCTGGTCGCCTTGCCGCGGCGGATGTGTTGTTCGCGAGTTTGCAGGGCGAGCACGTAACAGTCGCGGCCGTCGGCGTCCTCGGTGCGGCCGATCAACCGGCCGGGCGTTTTGCGCAGAAACTCCTGCCGGCAGGCGAACAGCCCGAGGTACGGCCCGCCGTACTGCATGGGGACGCCCAAGCTCTGACCCTCGCCCACGGCGATGTCGGCTCCCAACGCCGCCGGGTTCTTCAACAGGCCCAGCGAGATCGGGTCGAAGATCTGCACGCTGACCGCCCCCTTGGCCTTCGCCGCGGCGAATAGGCGTTCGGCGTCTTCCAGGTTCCCGAAGAAGTTCGGGTGCTGCACGATCAGGGCGGCGGTGTCGTCCGTCAGCGCCGCCTCCACCGCGGCGATCTCCGCGACGCCGCCCTCGCAATCGACCGTCACCACCTCCGCAGGAAGGTTCTCCAAAAGGGTGGCGAGCGTCTCCCGATACTCCGGATGGACCGATCCCAGCACGACGACCCGCCCTTCCCGCTTGGTCTCGCGGATCGCCAGCAGGGCGGCCTCCGCGGCCGCGGTGGCGCCCTCGTACAGGCTGGCGTTGGCGACGGTAAAGCCGGTCAGCCGGCAGACCAGCGTCTGAAACTCGAAGAACGCCTGCAGCGAGCCCTGCGACGCCTCCGCCTGATACGGGGTGTAGGCGGTGTAGAACTCTCCGCGACCGGCGATTTCATCCACCGCGGCCGGCACGAAGTGGTCGTACACCCCGCCGCCGAGAAAGCAGACGCGGTCGTTCCCGCCGTGCACGAAGTTCGCCGCGTCCCCCGGGCGGTTGCGAGCCGCGAGGGCTGCGACGTGCTGCTCCAACTCGGACTCGCACATCCCCGGCGGCAGGTCCAGCGGGCGGTCCAAGCGGACGCTGTCGGGAATCTGGGCGAGCAGATCTTCAACCGTCTCCGCGCCGACCTCCGCCAACATGGCGGCGACGTCCTCGGCGGAATCAAACAGGTACGCCAAAGCGTTGCGGGGGAAAGCGGGGCGGGACGACAGAGCGAGGCGGACCGAGTTTACCCGCCGCCCCGACGAACGCGGAGCGTCAGACCGCCGCGGTCGCCGGGTTCGCCGCCGAGCACGCCGTGGGCGGGCAGCCGACCGAACAGATCACGCGGTTCAGTGATCCGTCGTCTGGCAGAACTCCTTGTACGCTGCGGCGTTTAAGAGTCCCTCGGTTCCCTCTTCGGCGGGCTTCACCTTGATCAGCCACCCGCGTCCGAACGGGTCGTCGGACAGCGGCGACATGTCGTCTTCCAAGTCGCCGTTCACCTCCAACACCTCGCCGGTGACCGGGGAGTAGAGGTCGGAGACCGCCTTCACGCTTTCCACTTCGCCGAACGTCTCCCCGCGGGTGACGGTGTCGCCCACCTTCGGCAGATCGACGTACACCAAATCCGTGAGCTGACCGACCGCGAAGGCGCTAATGCCCACGACCGCCGCGTCGCCGTCGCGACCGACCCATTCGTGGCTTTCGAGATAGTGCAGATCGGCGGGGGACATCGGCGTGTTCGCGAAGCGGAAGGCGGGACGTGTCGGGACGATAGCTCCGTCGACGCCGCCCGACGACCGTACCGCCTCGTTGCAGGACCGGTTGGCTCCGTCCGCGGCCCGGCGGGCGATCCGATGGCGACTGCCCCGCTGACGGCGTCATTGGCCGCAGACCTTTCGCTCCAGCGCGGCGATCTTCTCCAGGCGCCGCGCGTGCCGCCCGCCCTCGAATCCGGTGGAAAGCCACAGTTCCAGCATCCGGTCGATCAGGCGTTCGCCCAGCAGATCGGCCGACAGGCACAGGACGTTGGCGTCGTTGTGCAGACGGGAGACTTCGGCGCTGAGGTCGTCGTGGCAGGGAACGGCTCGCACGCCGGGGAACTTGTTGGCGACGATGCACATGCCCAGCCCGGACCCGCAGACGAGGATGCCGCGGTCGAAATCACCGCCGCCGACCGCCTCCGCGACGCGGGCCGCAAAGTCGGGATAGTCGACGCTGCGTTCGTCGCCGGGCCCGAAGTCCTCCGCGGTGTGGCCCAGTTCACGGACCCGCTCCAGGATGCGGCCGCGCACCTGCTGGCCGCGGTGGTCGCTGGCGACGGCGATCCGCCACGGGCCGACGTGCCCGGGCTCGTGGCCCCGCGGGAGGGGACGGAGCGTCGTGGGAGAATCCGATAGGTCGCCGGAGGCGGCGGACGCGTCGAGTTCAGAAGAGGCGGGCATCGGTCGGTCCCGGTCCGTGGGGGAATGTCGTGGGGAAGGCCGGCGGCGCCGTCAGGGGGGGCCGTATGACGGCCGTTCCGGCGGCGGGGCGAAGCCGAGCTGGCTCATCAGCGAATCGAGTCCCCGGTCGATCGCTTCGCGGCAGGCTTCGTAGTCGGCCATGCCGCCGCCGATCGGATCGGGAATATCGCCGCCCGTCGGGTCCAACAGGGAGACGCGATCCCGCACGTCCGGTCGATGCCGCAGGATGGCGGCCCGATGGCCGGCAGTCATGCAGAGGACACGGTCCGCCTCGTCAAGCAGGTCCTGCGTGAGCGGTTGTGATTGGTGCGACGACAGATCCGCCCCCGCCCGCTGGGCGAGATCGACGGACTCCGGGCTCGCCGCGGCTCCATACCCAGCGGACAGCCCGGCGGACGTTACCCGAACCGCCGGACCGGCGATTCCCGCCAGTCGGTGGCGGAGCAGCGCCTCGGCCAACGGGCTGCGGCAGGTGTTGCCGGTGCAGACCAGCACGATCGTCTCGCCCGTCTGCTCGGTCAGTTCCGCCTCGCTCAGCGGGCCGGGCGCGGTGACGGACCAGCGCCCGTCCGCGTCGAGGCGCACGAGCGTCTCCGCAGCCATCTCACCAACCTGCACCAACGGGGCGGGACACAGTTCCAACACTGCCGCAATCGCCGCATCGGTCGGGCAGCGCACCCGGGTGGCGGCGGTCGCGGGCCCATCACGCGTCGCATCGCCGACTCCACCCGCGCCGCGGCTCAGCGACCCGGCCAAACCCGCGGGTCCGCCGTCAACTTCGACCGTCACCGGGCCCGGCCACCAGCGGGCCGTGGTGCGGGACGCCGCCGCGGTGAGGGCGGGGAAATAATCCGGAAACTCCGCCGGATCACGCAGCAGTAAGACCGGCACGCCGGCTTCGCCCGCCCCGCTGGCTCGTGTCTCCCCAGTGTCGGCGATCTGCGGTCGGGAGAGCAGCGAGACGACTCGCACCGGGCCGCCGGCGGTTTCGATCTCCGCGGCTCCGCCGGCGGCGAGGGTGCGGACTTGCTCGTGCACGCGATCCCGATCCACGGCGGGCTCTTCGGCGTGGGTACCGGCGCCGGGAACGTGGGCGCCGGGGTTGCGGTCGGGCGTTGCGGGGGAGTTCATCAAGGCCGCCGGACCGCGGTGGAGGATCGGGCGAGTATCCTTCAGTCGACGCTCCGCATCAACCTTGCGCCATCTTCCGGACCGCACCCGGAACGGCCCCAACCGCCGTTGCGGACGCGGCTTACGTTGCCTCGGCCCTGTCGGAGCGTCATAACGGGGCGGTCCCGTCGGTCGAGGTTCGCCGTGCTCCGCCCCCCGCTCCCCGCCTCTCCCTTGACAGATTCGTCCATCATGGTCGCACGCCGGGCGCCGGGGGTCGAGTCCGGCCCCGACTCCGCGGGGACGATCGGCAACCCGGGCCTCAGCCCCGCCGACCGGGTGGTGAAGCGGCTCCGACGCTTGCCGCGGCGCCTGGCGGCCCGGCGTCGACTGGCGATCCGCGACCGTCGGGCCGGGCTCGCCCCGGTCGTCGACCGCACCGAGGGGCAGAACCGCGACCTCACCCGTCGTCTGTACGACGGCCCCGCGGGAGCCGTGCTGGCCTTCGCCAGCGCCATGAGCTTGCACGAGCCGTTGATCGGCCAACTGCTCAGAGCGAACACGGACGGGCGCTCCGAGGACCGGCGCCCGCGGTTCGACGTCTCCCAATTTCAGAACGTGCTGGACGTGGGCAGCGGCGCCGGCCAGATCCTGGGACATCTGATCCGCGAGGCCGCCCCCGACGCCCGGCTGATGGCGTTCGACCTGTCAAAACAGATGCTGCGGCGCTCGCGGAAGCGGATGGAACCGCGGGAGAGTCGTCACGGTTGTCATCCCGGCTACGTCGCCGGCGACATGCTGCGGATGCCGTTCGCGGACGGGGCGTTCGACTGCGTCACCGCCGGCTGGGTGCTGGAACACCTGCCGGACCCGGCGCCGGGGCTGTCGGAGATGGCCCGGGTCCTTCGCCCCGGCGGCCGGTTGTTGCTGCTCTGCACGGCGGACAACGTCACCGGTCAGTGGAACAGCCGGACCTGGAAGTGTCGGACCTACAGCCCGGAGGAACTCGCCGCGGCCTGTGCCGACGCCGGCCTGCCGTGGGTTCGCCGCCACCACCTCAGCCCGGTGCACAAGGCGTTGAAGTTCGGCGGGATCATCGTGGAATGCGAGCGACTCGCGGACGAATCGTTCTCCCGCCGGCCGCGGTAGGGCGGCGAGCGGTCGCCCAGCCGCAGCCGATCTTCAGTCGCGGTACTCGCCGTGGCAGTTTAAGCAGGTCTGCGAGAGTTGACGACGGGCGGCGTCAAACGTGTCAAAGTCTTTGCCGGCGGCCTCCGCGGTCGCGGACGCCGCGGTCGTCATCCTGCGAGACAACGCGGCGAAGTCCTGATCGCTTCCCCATTCAAGCGATTCGTCGGCGCTGATCTCGCTGAGGATCGCCAGCACGCGGGCCTCCCGCTGGACGGCCTCCCGGTTGCTTTCCAGCAGCGGCTCGGAGGAGGCGAGGGACTTGAGCGACTCCTTGCCCCTCTCAAACCGCTTCATCAGCAGTGAGAAATCGGTCGCTTTCGAGAATTCGACCGTTCCGCCGCTGCCGCGCCCGCCGCCGTTGAGCAGCGAGTCGAGCGTGCCGAGGGGGTCGGCGACCTGCTTCTGCCCGCCGGCGCCGCGACGCAGGTCCGTGGCGACGATCTGTTGCGCCTTCTGGGCCAGCGCCGCCGCACTGTCCGACCAGGGGACGCCCTCCTCGTAGCGGGCGCCGACCGCGAACAGCGCCGCCAACTCCGTCGCCACGGGGGGGATGGAGAGGTAGGAGTTGTTATAGGTTTGCACGTCGCGGGAGTTTTCGGCGAGCTCCGCCATCACCGCCCGCACCTGTTGATCCAAGTCCGCGGCGGGCAGGAGCGAGGCCCAATCGGTTGCCGTGACCTCCGGCGCCGCGGGGGCGGATGGGGTCGGCGTGGGACTCGCGGCGGGGGTGAAGGGCGCCGCAGTCGCAACGGCGGCGACCGGGGCCGCCCCGGGCACGGGCGTGTCGTCGCCGAACACCGCGAACGGGTCCGGGAAGAACACGTCCGCCGGCACCTCCGGGAACGTCGGCGGGACGGCCGGCGGGGCGGTTTGCTGCGCGAAGGCGAGAACCGGCAGCCCAGCGGCGAGCAGGCAGCCGGCGGCGGTGCGGGCGTGGGTGCGGAGGGTCATTCGTTCGTCCCGTCGGGGTGGTAGAACCGCAGCGTGTGTTCCGTCCGCAGCACAAGCCCCCCGCCGGCAAGGGCGGGCGTGGCCCAGACGCCTTCGTCGAGTTCCTGTCGGTCGGCGATCTCCAGCGAGGCCGGCCCGTCCACCTCGTCGGCGGTCTCCATGGCCGTCGCGGCGCCCTCTTTACCGAAGGTGAAGATTGTGGAGCCTGCCAAGACGGGGGAGGACCAGTACGAGTCTCCCAGTCGCACGCGGGCATCCACATCACCGCCTTCTTCCCGCTTCGTCGTGCCAAGGTTGATCAATGCGGCGATACCGTCGTCATCAACTGTCAGAGCATGTGCAGATGGAACCATGAGCGGACTGGTACGCTTGGGGGCAGAACGATTTGAACTCCATAAGACACTGGGCGGGAACGACACTGCTCCACCGCTGCCCATTTTCACAGTGAAGCCAGACCACAGCATCACGATGGATGTGGGCGCGTTGCCCGTCGTCACGAGGATCGGGCACTGGAAGTCGAGATTGACTGCTTGGAGATGTTGTGGGTTCGGCCCTCCTAGAACCGGTTCGGCGTGGTTCGCCAGATTGAATTTGGACACTCGGAGGAGTTGAGGCACGCTGCCGCTGTTCATCCCGCCATGGGCCACCCGCCAAAGCTGTTTACCCGTTGCCGGATCAAGGCCGACCGTGGCATCGGCCCCGGTCGTTACCACGACCATCCGGCCCCTAATTTCTGCCAAGACAGGCGTGCCGTACGCTTTCCGCTTGTCGGGGATCGTCCCGGGGGGGAGTTCGCGGTCGTACCGCCACAGCGTTTCGCCGGTCGCGGCGTCGAGGGCGACGACGTACTGATCGTTTTCGCCCACCCCGTCGAACGGCACATCAACCGCGGGCTCAGGCCTTCAACCTGCACGAGCAGCGGGGAGGAGGCCGGACCGCGGAAGTGGTCGCATGTGAAGTCGCGGCGTCTCCCAGACGAGGTGGCCGTTCTTCGGGGTCGAGCCGGGCGGTGCCGTACTTGCCGAAGTGGGCGAAGACGGCTTCCTTCGTCGCGACCGGCGTGCAACTGGCGTAGGTGTTGGTGGGGTGACAGAAGTCCGGCTCCGCGACCCGGAACAGCTTTCGTACCAACGCCGCTCTCCCGTGGCGAGGTCGTAGGCGAGCACGTCCATCTGCGCCGTGCCGTCCGGCGGTGGCGGTGGGGACGTACACCGTCGGCCCCCCGGCCCGTCGGCGACGACCGGGCTGCCCCAGCCGCGGCCGGGCACGTCGACGCTCCACCGCAGGTTCTCCGTCGACGGATCAGGTCAGCCGGCAGCGGGTCGGCCCCGATCGCCGGTCCCGTTGGGGCCGCGGAACATCGGCCACTCGCCCGGGGTGAACCGTTCCACCGGACGGGGGCCGCGTCACGGCTGGGCCGCCGGGCGGGCTCCGGCTCGTCCCCGGCGAGACGACCGCGGCTGCCGCGGCGGCCACGACGATCAGCAGGGCGGAGAACATGAGCGGGAGCCGCGCGGGGAGCCGAGGGGCGGGGCGGTGTCGATCATCCGCAGCGGCGGTTAGAATCGGCAACCGTACATCTGATTCGCGCCGCGACCCGCCCCCATGTCCCCAGCCGCACAGCCCCTTCGGCACCCGCCAGATCCTTCACCGCCGCCGGCGGCTCCGCTGGACTACTACAGCCTGCCGAAGCTCGCCGACGCCGGGGCTGTGCGACCTCGACTCGATCCCGTACAGCGTCCGGGTGCTGCTCGAAAGCCTGCTCCGCAACGTGGACGGGTTCGTCGTGACGGAAGAGGACGTCGCCGGTCTGGCGAAGTACGACGCCGCGAACGTGCACCGGACCGAACTGCCCTTCAAGCCGGGTCGCGTCGTGTTGCAGGACTTCACCGGCGTGCCGGCGGTGGTGGACCTCGCGGCCCTCCGCAGCGCGATGGTCCGCATGGGCGGCGACCCGGCGAAGATCAACCCGCTGGTGCCCTGCGACCTCGTGGTGGACCACAGCGTGCAGGTGGACGCCTTCGCCACCCGAGTTCGCCCTCGCCACCAACGTCGAACGGGAGTTCGAGCGGAACAACGAACGCTACGAACTGCTCCACTGGGCCCAGAAAGCGTTCGACAACTTCCGCGTCGTCCCGCCGGCCACCGGCATCGTCCACCAGGTGAACCTGGAGTACCTCGCCAGCGTGGTGATGACGAAGGACGGCGTCGCCTTCCCGGACAGCCTCGTCGGCACCGATTCGCACACCACCATGATCAACGGCCTCGGCGTCGTCGGCTGGGGCGTGGGCGGGATCGAAGCCGAAGCGGTGATGCTCGGCCAGCCGATCTACATGCTCACCCCCGAGGTCGTCGGCTTCGAACTGAAGGGCACGATGCCCGAGGGAGCCACCGCGACGGACCTCGTGTTGACGGTCGTGCAGATGCTCCGCGAGCACGGCGTGGTCGGGAAGTTCGTCGAGTTCCACGGCCCCGCGCTGGCCGGGATGAGCCTCGCCGATCGGGCGACGATCGCCAACATGGCCCCCGAATACGGCGCCACGATGGGCTTCTTCCCGGTCGACGCGGAGACGCTGGATTACCTCCGCCGCACCGGCCGACCGGCCGATCTGGTGGATACGGTCGAGCGGTACACCAAGGCGAACGGCCTGTTCCTCGATTCCGAACAGCCCGACGCCGACCTACTCCAGCGCCCTGTCGCTGGACGTCGGCACGGTCGTCCCCTGCCTCGCCGGTCCGAAGCGGCCGCAGGACCGCATCCCGCTGACCGCCATGAAGGACACCTGGGCGACCGCGCTGAAGGAGACCTTCGCCAAGTCCACCACCACCATCGAGGACAACCCCGTCGGCGGCTGGGCGGAGGAGGGCGGCCAGCCGGCCGGTCAGGTCGGCAACCACCCCAGCGGCAACGACGGCGCCGGATCGTCCGCTTTGCCGGCGGCCGGCGCGCGACCCTGGAAGCCGTCGCGGCCCCCGCCGGTACGGCGGTGCGGGACGCCGTCGTCGATCCGGGCTTCGACGGCGTGGAGGTGACGTTGGACGAGGAACCTTCCAACTGAAGCACGGCAGCGTCGTGATCGCGGCGATCACCTCCTGCACGAACACCTCGAACCCGTCGGTGATGGTCGGCGCCGGGCTGCTCGCCCGCAAGGCCCGGCAACGCGGCCTCACCCGCAAGCCGTGGGTGAAGACGTCGCTGGCGCCGGGCAGCCGCGTCGTCACCGACTACCTGGACAAGAGCGGCCTGAGCGAAGACCTGGACGCCCTCGGCTTCCAGACGGTCGGCTACGGGTGCACGACCTGCATCGGCAACTCCGGCCCGCTGCCGGCGCCGATCAGCGAGGCGATCAACAAGCACGATCTCGTCGCCACCGTCGTGCTGTCGGGCAACCGGAACTTCGAGGGCCGCATCAGCCCGGACGTGAAGGCGAACTACCTCGCCGTCCCCGCCGCTGGTGGTCGCCTACGCCCTCGCCGGCACCACGGACATCGACCTCACGGCCCAGCCGCTGGGCGACGACGACCAGACGGGAACCCGGTCTACCTGTCGGACCTCTGGCCCGACGCCCAGGAGATCAAGGACACCATCGCCGCAAGTTCCTCCCCCGACGACTACCGGGATCAGTACGCCAAAGCGTCCGAGGGGCCGGAGGAGTGGCGGAGCATCCAGAGCCCCGACGGGCAGATCTACGACTGGAGCGACGACAGCACCTACATCCAGGAGCCGCCCTTCTTCGTGGACATGCCGGTCGAGCCCAGCGACACCGCCCCCATCGCCGGCGCCCGCTGCTTGGTGAAGGTCGGCGACAGCGTGACGACGGACCATATCTCCCCCGCCGGCGCCATCAAGCCCAGCAGCCCGGCCGGCGAGTATCTTCAGGAACACGGCGTTTCGGTGGCGGAGTTCAACTCCTACGGCTCCCGCCGCGGCAACGATCGGGTGATGACCCGCGGCACCTTCGCCAACATCCGGCTCCGCAACCAGATGGCGCCCGGGACCGAGGGCTCCGTCACCACCCACCTGCCGACCGCGGAGCAAACCAGCATCTACGAGGCCTCCCGTCGGTACATGCGAGGCCGGCACGCCGCTGATCGTGCTGGCCGGCAAGGAGTACGGCACCGGATCCTCCCGCGACTGGGCGGCGAAGGGCACGAACCTGCTGGGCGTGCGGGCGGTGATCGCGGAGAGCTACGAGCGCATCCACCGCAGCAACCTCGTCGGGATGGGCGTGTTGCCGCTGCAATACCGCGAGGGCGAATCCGCCGAGGCGCTGGGCCTCACCGGCCGCGAAACCTTCGACATTCACCTCGAGGCGGAACTGAAGCCGGGCCAGCCGGTGGAGGTGATCGCCCGCCCGGCTCCCGAAGACAGTCCAGGAGCAAACGGCGGCGAGGAAACGATGTTCACCGTCGTCTGCCGGATCGACACCCCGGTGGAGGTCCAGTACCACCGCCACGGCGGCATCCTGCACTACGTGCTCCGCCAATTGGCCGCGGACGCCGCCTGACCTGCTGTTCGGGACGGGGCCGATCCTGTCGCTCCCGCACGTCGATGGGGGGCGTACGGCTCCGGCTGTTCGGCTCGGGTCGTTCTTCTCCGGCAAACCGTGACGTGCGAATCTGTAAGGGTTCGTTCGCGAAGGGAGATTCAATGGTCCCGCCGTTGCGATCGTGACGATCCATGGAGATTGGCCGGCGGCACGCATCCCGCCTGGGGGCTATGGTTGACCCTCGGGGAATACCCGAGGCACACTCACGCCCCTTATTTACTCCGTTTGGAGGACCCCGCGGTGCTCGTCCCGACTCTCCCTCCCCCGACGCCCGACGTGCATTTCACCGCCGCGGAATGGGGGGATGCGCAACCGGGCGATCATCAGGTCGGTTGGTCGGCAGATCGTCTGGTGGCCCTGCCGGTCTCGACGGAGAGCCTCCGAAACTGTCGTGAGCTGTTGGTGCGAAACTGCCGCGACTGCCCCGATTTCCGCACTGCCGTCGGCGAGTTGATCGAAGCGGGCCCGGCGGAGATCGCGGCGATGGCCGGTCTGCTGCATGAGGAACGCTTCGGCCTGATGTTGCAGGCCCTCGCGGCGACGGCCCAAACCTGCGGCATGGAGCAGGCCGTGGAGTTGCGGATGATCCCGCGGACCGTCGAGGTCTCGGACAACCCGCTCCGCTCGGTCGTCAAGCGGCTCAGCAAGCGGGGGAAGCTCCGTGACTCCGACGGCGTGACGCTCCCGCTGATCGTCGGCCGCAGTCTCGTGGAATGGGCGCGAATCTGCACCGGCACGGCCTGACGAGCTTTTAGCGGCGACCGGAGGGAGCCCTCCCCCCGCCCGGGACGCTCTCTCCGGTCGCGGCTAACCCGAGCCGAACACTGCCGTCACCGCGTCGCCCAGCCGGAGCGGACCGCCCTCCAGCACGCGGGCGGTGATGCCGCCGTGACCGCGAACCGCGTTGTAGCCGCCCGGGCCGAAGTACTCCTCCATCCGGCTGCACGGATGACACAGCCCGGTGCCCTCCAGCAGGACCTCGCCGATGCGGAAGCGGCGATCCTTCACGGCGAGCAGCGGAAACCCGGCGACGCACAGGTTCCGCCGGAGCTTGGCCGGCGTCACCGTTCGCACCTCGCCCGCGGCGGTCGGGGTGAGCATCGCCTGGATCGCGGGCAGGTGTTCCGCCTGAATCAGCGTGACCTGACGCTTCCCGGTCCCGCGGGCGCTGTGGTGGTCGCCGTCGAGTCCGAACCCGACCCGGCAGATCGCTTCCTCCGGTTCGACCAGCGTCATCCGACGCCCGGGCGACAGACCGATCCAGTTCAACCGCCCGACCTGCGGGATCGACGCGAGCAGTTCGGGTACGGTCTGCGGCACTTCAAAATCCAGTTACGACGAACGAACGGCGGCGCCCCCTTGGTCAGACGCAAGAAACCGCCCGGCTCCTCCGGCCGCAAGGCCGCGACGCCGCGGCCCGCGGCCGGCGCCGGCGGACGCCCGGCCGGCGGACTGCTCAATCGGCGGGCGGCGCGACTGGCCGACTTCACGATGAAGCGGCTGGACGACCTCGGCGTCGATCTGCTCCGGCTCTCCTCGGGGACGACGGTGCTTGATTTCGGCGCCCAAGCCGCCGGCGGGCTGGAAGCTGGCTGCGTGCTGGCGCGGCTGTCGGCGGCGGACCTGCTGGCCGTCGCCATCGAGACGGGAACGCTCGCCGGGCGGGCGTGGCCGATGGTCAGCGTGCGGACGGACGACCCTGTCTCCGCTTGTCTGCGGTGCCAGTACGCCGGCCGCAAGGTGCAGCTTGCGGAGCCCGACGGCGGCGAGTACTTCGCCATGGCCTCCGGCCCCCTGCGAGCCGCCTGCGAGGACGAGGAGTTGATCCGCAAGCTCGGCGGATCCGAGCAGGCGCGACGGGTGGTCGGCGTGCTGGAAACCCGCCGCGTGCCGCCGCCGAGCGTCGCCGCACATCTGGCGGACCTGTCGCGGGTCGCCCCGGACAAGCTGGTGCTGGCGATGGCCCCCACCGCCAGTCTCGCCGGCACGGTGCAGATCGCCGCCCGCAGCGTGGAGACCGCCCTACACAAGCTCGACGCGGTCGGGTTTGACGTGAAGCGCGTGCGGGCCGGCGCCGGCGCCGCCCCGCTGGCGCCGGCCGGCGGCCAGGACGGGCCGGCGCTGGGCCGGACGAACGATTCGATTCTCTACGGCGGCCGGGTCACGCTGTGGATCGAAGCGGGCCGGGACGAACTGGCCGCATTGGCCCCGAAGGTTCCCTCAAGCGCCAGCGGCCAACACGGGCGGCCGTTCGCGGAGCTGCTGGCCGAGGCCGGCGGGAACTTCTACGACCTCGACCCGCTGCTGTTCAGTCCGGCCCAGGTCACGCTGATCGGGATGCACGACGGCTCCGCGGTCGCCGCGGGCGATTTGCGGGAAGATCTGCTTGAACGCTCCTTCTTTGGACCGGCTGCGTGACCGAATTCAACCCCGCCCACGTCCCGGAACCGGCGGAAGTGGCCGCGGCTCTGCACGCCCACCTGCCGGCGGTGTTTCGCTGGGCCGGGCGGGTCGCCTCCAGGATGCGCTCGTTCGACATTGCCGTCACCGGCAAGACCAGCGGGTCGTCCAACACGGACGCCCTCACCCTCGCCGACCTCACGGTGCAGGAGTTGGTCGTCACCGCATTGCGGGATCTCGACCCCCGTTTCACCGCCTGCCGGATCGAAGCGGAAGAGGAGACCGGCCCGCTGGACGCCTTCGCCGCGGAGTCTCCGCTGACGCTCTGCCTGGATCCGATCGACGGGACGAAGCAGTACCGCGATCACGTCTTAGGCGAGGGGGGCGACGGCTGGGCGGTGATGCTGAACCTGCGAACGGACGACGCGGTGCACTATTCGCTGACCTACGTCCCGGACGCCGGTCCGCACGGCCGCTGGGTGGAGTGCGTCGGCGCCGGTCCCGGTGCGAAGGTGCGGTGCGGCGACGACGATCCGACGCGGCCCGCGGGCGCGGTTCTGGCCTCGTTCGATCCGGCCCCCAAGCCGACGGCTCCGCCGTCGGGCTCCAAGCGGGTCTACGTGATCGGCTTCCAACACCGCGACCCGGCCGCCGCGGCGGCGATCACGGCTGCGGGGCTGGAAGGCGTGATCGCCGACGATACGCCGGGCAGCATCTATGACTTGATGGCGTCCGGGGAGTTTGTCGGATCGTTGATTCACTCACCAAACGTCTACGACTATCCCGCGGCCGCCCAGATCGCCGGCGCCTTCGGGGGCGGCAGCGTGTGGTGCCACACCGGGGCGCCGGTGCACTACCGCGACCTGTGGATGGACGAGCGGGCGGACATGCTCCGCCTGCCCGGCGTCGTCGCCACCGCCAACGACCCGGCGACGCTGGCGACGCTGGCCGGCGTCGGTCGGGGGTGGAACGCGGAGCGGTATCGGGACGGACAGTCCCTTTGAAATCTCAAGACCAAGAACTCAAGAACCAAGTTTGCGGGTCGTCGCCGTTTGGTTCTTGAGTTCTTGGTCTTGAAGTTTTGCCCGCGTCAGCCGACGACTTCCGCGGTCGCTTTCTCGATCTTCTGCTCGTCCAGCGGGCGATCGCCGGGGTTGGTCTCGACGGAACCGATCTTCAGGACGGTCGCCAGGCTGTCTTCGTCGGCGACCTTGCCGAAGGCGGTGTATTGGCCGTCGAGGAAACCGGTGTTGCCCGGCAGGCAGACGAAGAACTGGCTGCCGGCGCTGTTCGGGTCTTGGCTGCGGGCCATGCTGAGGACGCCGGCTTCGTGCGGCAGGTCGTTGAACTCCGCGTCGATCTGGTAGCCGGGGCCGCCGGTGCCGGTGCCGGTCGGATCGCCGCCCTGGATCATGAAGCCGTCGATCACGCGGTGAAAGATGCAACCGTCGTAGAACCCGGCCTTCGCCAGCCCCACCATGTTCTTGCAGTGGCCGGGGGCCTTGTCGGTCCGCAGGTCGAGCCGGATGGGGCCGGCGCTGGTGGTCAACGTCACGCGGTACTGCTTGGCGGGGTCGAAGTCGGCGGTGTGCTTCTCGACTTCGGCGGTGTAATTCTTGGCCACGGGGCGGAGCGGAGGGGAATCGAAGGGCGGAAGTGGATGTCGTTCCGCCCACCCTACCGGTCCGCGGCGTCCTCCCCAACCGGCCCGGGACGAGGCCGGGGCGTTTCCCGCTGGACCGCGAGCCCTCCGCGGCGGACACTTCCCCGTACGGACGACCGTTCACCGCCCCCCCCTGTTCGACTCGAGATCCCTCCCATGAGCTTCGGCGGCTCCGCAGACCAATACGAACTCTCCTCCGGCTACGGCTTCGCGGCGGACGCCGTGGCCTCCGAGCGGGCCGGGTTCATCCGCAGAACCTACGCCCACCTGCTGACGGCGATCCTGATCTTTTGCGGGATCGAAGGGCTGTTCCTGACGGTCGACGCCATTCGCAATCCGTTGCTGGCGCTGGTGGGTCAGAACTGGTGGATCGCTTTGATCCTGTTCATGGGCGCCTCCTGGATCGCCCAGAAATGGGCGCATTCCGAAAGCTCCTCCGTCGGCAAGCAGTACCTGGGATTGGGACTCTACGTGATCGCCCAGGCGATCATCTTCGTCCCCCTGCTGACCTACGCCAGCATGATCGACGGCAACATCATCCCGATGGCCGGACTGATCACCGCGGTGATCTTCGGCGGACTGACCGCCACGGTGTTCGTCTCCGGGGCCGACTTTTCATTCCTGCGGGGGGCGTTGTCGATCGCCATGTTCGGGGCGATCGGGCTGGTGTTTGCCGGGATGCTGTTCGGGTTCAGCCTGGGGATCTGGTTTAGCGTCGGGATGATCGTGCTGCTGAGCGGCTACATCCTCTACGACACGTCCAACATCCTGCACCACTACCAGACCCACCAGCACGTCGCGGCCAGCCTGGCCCTGTTCGCCAGCGTCGCCACGCTGTTCTTCTACGTGGTCCGCCTGCTGAGCATCATGTCGGACGACTGACACGGCCCCCCCGGCGAGCGGTCGGCGTGAGCCCTCCGTGTGCTGCCCCGGCCGCGAACCATGTTGATGCGACCCGGACGCTCCGTGCGTCCGGGTCGCTTTTTCGTTCTGGCCCATGTCGGACGGACGCTGTGACGGACACGGAGGGCTGACGCCCACCGCTCGCCGGGTCGATCAGATGCGGGCCAGCACGGCGTCGGTCGCGGCGACGGTGGTGACGGACGGGCCGCCGGCGGCGATGTCCGCGGTCCGCACGCCGGCGCCGACGGCGTCGTGCACCGCCCGCTCCACCGCTTCGGCCTCGCCTTGCAGGCCCAACCCGTCCCGCAGCAGCATCGCGGCGCACAGGATCGTCGCCAGCGGATTGGCTTTCCCCGTGCCGGCGATGTCCGGGGCGGAGCCGTGAATCGGTTCGAACAATCCCGGCCCGCCGCCGTCGCTTTGGGAACGCCCAGCGAGGCGCTGGGGAGCAGGCCCAGCGAACCGGGCAACATGCTGGCTTCGTCGGTCAGGATGTCGCCGAACAGGTTGCCCGTCACCACCACGTCGAAAGTCCCGCGGGCGAACCAACAGGTGCATCGCCATCGCGTCCACCAGGACGTGCTCCAAGGTCACGTCCGGGAACTCCTCGCTCGATCACGCGGGTCGTCACGCTGCCGCCACAGCCGCGACGGTTCCAGCACGTTCGCCTTGTCCACGCTGGTCAGCCGGCCGGACCGCGGCCCTGGGCGAGGCGGGCGGCGAAGCGGACGATTCGTTCGACCTCCGCCTCCGTGTAGACCATCTCCTGATACGCCGTTTTGCCGCCGTCGCGGCGGCCGCTGTCGCCGAAGTACACCCCGCCGGTCAGCTCGCGGACGAACAGGATGTCGGTCCCGCGGACGATCTCGGTCTTCAACGGCGAGGCGTCGACGAGGGCGTCCAACGGCTTGATCGGCCGCAGGTTCGCGAACAGTCCCAGCTCCTTACGAATCCGCAGAAGCCCCTGCTCCGGACGGACCGCGGCGTTCGGGTCGTCCCACTTCGGCCCGCCGACGGCGCCCAGCAGGATCGCGTCGGCGTCCCGGCAGACGGCGAGCGTGGCCGGCGGGAGCGGGTCGCCGGAGCGATCAATCGCGACTCCGCCGATCGGGCGTTCGGTCATCTCGAACGTATGGTCGAACCGCTCCGCGACCGCGGACGACACGCGGACGGCCTGGGCGACGATCTCCGGGCCGATGCCGTCACCGGGGAGCAGGGCGATTCGGGCGTGCATCGGGAGTGGGCGGCGGTGAAACGGACGGGGCGGCGAGACGGACGGGGCCGAACGTGCGGACGGCGCCGGTGAGAGCGGCGGGCGGTTCGGGGGCGAAGAGTGAAGCCGCGGGACGCCGATGTCCACCGCGGGCGCCCGCCGCGTCCGCCGCCCCCGTCCCGAAGAAAGCCGCCGCCGTGCTTCGCGCCAGTCTGTTCGCCGTCGGGTTGTGGGTGCTGCTGGGCGGACTGTCGCTCTCGGCGGTGGAGCGGTGCGCCCTCCGGCTGGACCACGATCTGGCCGGAGATGTTGCCCTTCACCGCCGTCGACGGGACGACGTGCTCTGGTTCGCCCCGCCGCTGTGGGTTCCGTTTGCGGCGACATCGCTGGGAGCCGTGATGACGCTGTACGCAGCGCGCCCTGCCGTGACGCGAGTGAGCCCGCAGTATCCGGCGTGAAGGGGGGTGACAGCGAAACGTCTAATCTTCGCACCGCCCCCTCGCCCGCGGCCACGCGCAGGCTGGGGTCGTGGGCCGGTGGGAAACGCCCCGCCACCGTCAGCGGCTGCGTACGCCAATTCGCCGTCGGTCACGACCGTGTGCACCGCGATCGCGGCGCTGCGGGAGGGGTCGAAGCCGGGCAGGCGCTCCGCGGGCAGGAACGCCGACACCTCGTAGTCGGTCTTGCCGCACGGTCGCCCGCAGCGGGACCGGCAGCGGTTCAGCGACCGTCGCCTCGCCCGCTTTCATGATCGGCACCTCGTAGACGCCCGGCTTGCTTCGATCCGCCCGACCCGTGGCAGCAGGGCGAATCGCCGGCAGTATCGCCCGGCCCGGTGCGACGTGCCGGTGGGACGGGTGTCGATCCACAGGTGCAAGCCGTCGCCGTCGCCGACCTTCTTCGCGGAGGCCTCCGGCCGACGGCTCTTCCCGTCGACCCGCACGACCACCGCCAGCCCCGCGGGCGTCCAGCCGATGCGGATCTCCGCGAACTGCGGTGCGCTCGTCCAATTGGCCGAAGTGCGGCAGCGTCCGCCGCGCCGGGCAGGTCGAAGGGCGGTTCGAGCATGCCCGTCGCCCACCCGCGGGAGGTCCAGTCTCGAAGCGACACAGGAACGCCGCCGGCACGGGACGGTCCGCCCCCGACGAAGCGTTCGAGGAGGCGCTGGACGACAGGGCGGCACGATCGGGGACGGCGGCGGACATGCGGGTATCGTACCGCCGATCGCCCGTCCGTCCCCGTCGGCGCTGCAATTTGATGAACGCCCGTCCGCCGATTCGCGTCAAAGGGGCGCGGGTCCACAACCTGAAGGACGTGTCGGTCGAGATTGCCCGCCGGGGAGATCACCGTCCTGTCCGGGGTGAGCGGCAGCGGGAAGAGTTCGCTCGCCTTCGACGTGGTGCACGCCGAAGGACAGCGGCGGTTTCTCGCGACCGCTTCCCCCAAGGCTCGGGCAGCGATTGCGAAGCTCGATCGGCCGGACGTGGACGCGGTCGAGAATCTCCCGCCGGTCATCGCCGTCGGCCAGGCCGATCCCGACCGCCGGACCGCGGTCGACGCTCGCCACGCTGGTCGGGCCTGCACGATCTGTTCCGCCTGCTCTGGGCCGGCGCCGGCGTGCCGCACGATCCGGACAGCGGCGAACCCGCTCGTGCGGCACACGGTGCGACAGATCGTCGACCGCATCTTCGCCCTGCCGGAGCGGACAAAGCTGATGGTCGCTCGCTCCCGCCGGCGACGGCGACGGGTTGCGCGGCGGACCTTCCGACGTACGAGGCGGCGCTGAAGGACGGATTCGTCCGCTGCGACGTGAGCGGCGAACTCGTTCGAGACGGCCGAACTGGCGGCGGGCGACGCCTCCCCGACGGGGCCGATCGGCGTGGTGATCGACCGGGCGGTCGTCAAGCCGGGGGCGGAGGACCGGGTGCGGGAAAGCGTCGACCTCGCCGCCACCCGCTCCGGCGGCGCCGTGACGCTGCGGTTCGCCGACGCCGAGGCCCCCGGCGGGTGGCGGACCGAAGCCTATCGCACCCGCTTGCTCGACCCTTCCACCGGCGGCGAACGGCGCCCGCCCGCCCCGCAGTCCTTCAGCTTCCACGCCCCCCGCGGCGCCTGCCCGGCCTGCGGCGGCGCCGGCCTGGCCGACCCCGACACCCGCCCCGCCGGGCGGCGACCACTCTCCCCTGCCCCGCCTGCGGCGGGCGAGCGGTTGAACCCGGAATCGCTCGCGGTGCGGGTGGACGGGCTGTCGATCGGCGAGGCGGGACGGCTGTCCGTGGACGACGCCGCCGTGCGGTTCGATCGACTCGGCGAACGGATCGCAGCGGGGGACGCGGCGCTCTCCGCCGGCGGGGCGGCGGTTGCGGGGCGCCTGCTGCCGGACGTGTCAGGCCTGTTGAACAGCCTGCGGCGGGTCGGGCTGGGCTACCTCACGCTGGACCGGCGGGTCGGGACGTCTGTCCGGCGGCGAGTACCGCCGGTCGCGGTTGGCGGGGGCGATCGGCGATCGCGTCACCGGCGCCTGCTTTGTGCTGGACGAACCCACCGTCGGCCTGCACCCCGCCGACGCCGACCGCCTGTGGGACCTGCTGGTCGATCTCCGAGACGCCGGGAACACGGTGCTGCTGGTCGAGCACGACCCGGACCTGATCCGCCGGTGCGATCGTCTGATCGACCTCGGCCCCGGCGCCGGCGCCGACGGCGGCGACGGTGTGCGACGCCGGACGGCCGGACGAAGTCTTCGCCCGCGGCACGTCGCCCACCGCCAAAGCGATCGCCGCTTCCCCCGTGACTCCCGCCTGGGAGTCAATGAAGAGTCTAGACGGCGTGCTAACTCTCACGGACGCCCGCCTGAACTCGCTGACAGAGCGTTACGCTGCGGGTGCCGCTCGGGCGGCTGACGGCGGTGACGGGGGTCAGCGGGTCTGGGAAATCGTCGCTGGTGACGGGGTTGCTCGTGCCGGCGGTGCGGGCGGCGCTGTCTCCGTCCGCCTCGCCGCCGCCGACCGCGTTCTACGGCGAACTGACGGGGTGGGAGCCGATCCTCCGACTGGCGGAGCGTCGATCAATCGCGACTGGGCGGGTCGTCCCGCAGTTGCCCGGCGACCGCGAGCGGCGTGTGGACGGAGATTCGCAAGCTGCTCGCCCGCACCCGCGACGCTCGCCGACTCGGCTTCACCGCCAGCCGGTTCAGCCCGGCGAATCGGGTCGGACAGTGCCCCGCCTGCCGCGGTCGCGGGTTTCGCGCGGTGAAGATGGACCTGCTCCCAGCATCGCCGGCCACCTGCGGCGTCTGCTTGCGGGGCGCGGTTCAATCCGCAAACGCTGGCGGTGCGGTGGAAGGGACGGACGGCGGCCGATCTGCTGGCGATGCGGGCGGGCGAAGCGGCGGCCCTATTCGCGGACGTGACGCCGATCGCGCGGGTGCTGGACACCTTCGTGGAGGTCGGGTTGGGTTACCTCCCGCTCGGTCAGCCGGCGGACACGCTGTCGGGCGGGGAGTCGCAGCGGGTCCGCCTCGCCGCGGCCCTCGCGGATCCGGGCGCCGCGCCGACGCTGTTCGTGCTGGACGAACCGACCGCCGGGCTGCACCCGTTGGACGTGGCGAAATTGGCGATCTGCTGGTCCGGCTGACCGCCCGCGGGCACACGGCGCTGTGCGTGGAGCACGACCTGGACCTGATCGTCCGATGCGACCGGGTCGTCGAACTCGGCCCCGGCGCCGGTCCGGCGGGGGGCGACTTGATCGCGGAGGGGACGCCGCGGGAGATCGCCGCCGGCGACACCCCCACCGGCCGCGTCCTCGCCGCTCGCTTAGAACAGGCTGGTCCGCAACGACCGGCCGCCGCGACGAGCGGTCGCTAAACTGCGTCAGCCCCGACGGCTCCCCCTGACTTCGACCGCTTCGTCCCGTGATGAACCCCGACGACGTCCCGCCGGACGCTTCCCCCGCCCCGCCGGTCCCCGTGCCGGACGGTTGGACGGCGGAGCGGGACGGGGGAACCCTCACGCTCAGCAGCCCGGACACCTGCTTCTGGACCTTCACCGCAATCCCCGGCGGGCCGGACCCGGCGGACGCGGTGGACAGCGCCGTCGCCGGTTTGCGGGCGGAATACGAGGACTTGGAAAGCGAACCGCTGGCGGGCGGCCCGCTGGCGGAGGGGGAAACGGGGCTGGACGCGGCGTTCTTCTGCCTGGACAGCACCGCCGCCGCCCGCGTGCGGGCGTTCCGCGAAGCCGGCGTGACCTACCTGCTGTTCTATCAGGGGCTCGATCAGGAGATCGAGGAGCGGCGCACGGAGTTGGAAGCCCTCAGCCGGCGGGCGGTCCGGGCGGTGGCGGCCCCCGCCTTGGAGCCGGCGCCGGAGTTCAATTCCCCGGGAACGCCCGAACTCATCCTGCCGCCCGATCGGCCGCGATAGCATCTGTGGGAACCGCGGCGCCGCTTTCGCGGAAGCGGCGGCCTGTCTAGGCTGCATCTTCGTCGGTTCTTCACATCGGGATGCTGCCGTGTCCGCTTCGCCCGCTTCCGATCTCCCGGCCGTCGCGAAAGCCCACGCCGCGGCGGGGCGTCGAGACGAAGCGGCGGATGCGTACGAGAGCGCTGCCGCGGCCGCTCCGGCGGACGTGGATCTGCACATGGCCGCCGGCGGGGCGGCGTTCGCCGCCGGACGGTTCGAGCGGGCCGTGGAGCTGTTCGAGCGCGTCATCCGGCTCACCCCCGCCCACGAGCGGGCGCTGATCAACATCGGCGCGATCCACAACCGAACCGGCGCCCACAAGCAGGCGGAACGGGTGTTGCTAAAAGCGATCACCCTGAACCACCACGTCGCCGAAGGGTTCTACAACCTCGGCATCGCCCGTCGGAAGTTGAACCGCAACAAGCTGGCGGCGGACGCCTACCGGGAGGCGATCCGGCTCGACCCGTCGTTTGCGGAAGCCCACCAGAACCTCGGCAACACGCTGCTGGATCTCGGACGGTCCCAAGCCGCCGCCGCCGCGTTTCGCGCAGCGTTGCGGATCCGTCCGGACTTTCCCAAAGCCGCCGCCGGGATGCGACGGGCCGAAGCGGACGCCGCGGCGAAGAAGGCGTCGATGACTTCGCTGGGCCGGTTCGCTCCGCCGCCCGCACCCGGCGGCGCCGGACCGACCGCGGGCGGGAAGATGTGTCGCTATCCGTCCCTCTCCCCCACCCGACGGGCGAAGGATCGCGCCCAACTCGCCAAGCTGACGACCGATCTGGAATCGGCCTCCGCCGCTTGGTCGGAACAGTTGAAGGTCGACCTGCCCGGGGCGCTGGCGAAGCTGGATCACGCGATCGCCGGCTCCACCGGCGTCACGGTGGCCGATGCCTTTGAGGCTTTTGAACGGGCCACGGAACAGGCGGACGCGACATCGGCGGCGTACCGGCTGGAGGCGGTTCGCGTGAGGGCCCACGAAGAATTGATCCGGGCGCCGAAGCTCCCGGCCGCCGCGGCGAAAGACGATCCCGTGCCGGACGATCGACCCTCCTCCGTCTCCTCCGCATCAGTGATGGCAGAGGGATAACGCGACGCCCCCGTCAGGGCGTCGGCGTCGGAAACGGCTCCGTCCGCACCGCTCCCCCCGCGGTGACTGTCACCGTCACAGCGCCGACTTCGGAGGTGAGGAACAGGTCGCTCGATGGATAAACGCCCCGGAGGAAGACCGGGTCCGCGTGCTGGGCGCCGCTGACGACGACCACCCGCGGCCGCAGCGCCGCCGCCAGCGACGCCGGGTTCGCTCGCTTTCCGCCGTGGTGCGGGGCGAGCAGCAGATCGATTCCGGGGCCGTACCGTTCGACGTACCGTTCCGCCAGCGCCCGCTGGGGGGCGCCCTCCACGTCGCCGGTCAGTAGCACGCGGCGGCCGGCGTGTTCGATCAGCAGGACCACGCTGCGGGCGTTGTCCGATTCCGCCGCGTTCAATTCGGCGAAGGGGTGCAGCACGGAGAGCGTCGCCCCGCCGGCGGTGCGGATCAGCCCCGCGCGGAGGCGAGCGAGCGGCAGATCCTCAGCGGCGTCCAGCGCGGCGACCGCGTCCGCCTGTTCGGACGCTTCGAAGTGCGGGCCGATGGAGATCCCGCCGACGCTCACCCCGCCCGAGGCGGCGCCGGCCAGCAGGTCCGGCAGGCCGTTGAAGTGGTCCATGTCGGCGTGCGAGACGATCACCTCGTCCAGCCGCGTCTTGCCGCGGGCGCGGAGGGCGCCGGCGACGGCGTCCGCGGCTCGGTCGCCGCCGGACAGGCTCCCGCAGTCGTACAGCAGCGTGTGCCCGTCCGGCAGTTCGATCAACGTGGCCGACCCGTGGCCGACGTCCAGCGCCGTCACCCGAAGATCGCCGAGCGGCAAGCCCGTCGGCGTCAGCGCCCCCGCAAGCGCCCACCCGAAGAGCCCCGCCGCAATCGCCCACCGGCCCGGCGCCGTGCGGACCCGGGCGATCGGCACGAACATCGTGGCGAACAACCCCACGTACCACCCGCACAGCCACCACCCCGGCGGCGGCGGAACGGCCGCGTGCCCGCCGGGAACGGCCGCCGCGGCGTCCACGATCCACAGCAGCGCCGTCAGCCCGACCCCGAACGTGATCCCCGGCCCCGCGGCCAGCGGCGGGGCGAAGATCAGCAGGCCCAGCGTCACGAACCCGCAGGCCAGCAGCAGTCCGAACACCGGGAGGAGCAGGACGTTCAGCGCGTAGCCGATCGGCGTGACCAGTCCGAAGTTTGCCGCCACCAGCGGGCCGGTCCAGATCACGATGCCGGCGGTGAGCCGCAGGCCGTCCCAGATTCGTTCACCCAGCTTTCCCGGCCCCACCGGCCAGCGGCGGGGGCGGGTCGGCAGGACGCGGCGTCCCCATTCCAAGCCGGCGACGGCGACGAAGGAGAGTTGCGTGCCGGGCTCGAACAGCGCCGCCGGCGTGACCAGCAGCACGACGACCGCGGCGACGCACAGCGTATTGAACAGATCCAGCGTCCGTCGCGTCACCCACGCCGTGGCGGCGGCGGCCACGAACAGCACCGCCCGCAAGACCGGCGGACGGAACTCCGCCACGACGGCGAACCCTCCCACCGCCGCCAGACAGGCGACCGCGGTGACCGCCGGCCCGGCGCCGACGAGCCGGCAGAGCACCGCCGCAAACGCCGCCAGCAGACCGACGTGCAGCCCGCTGATCGCCAGCAGGTGCATGGTCCCGCTGGCGACGAATTGACGCCGATCGTCGCGGGTCAGGCCGGTGCGATCGCCCAGCAGCAGCGCTTTGGCGGCGGCGGCGGAACGCTCCGGCATCATGCCCTCCAGCCGCTTCGCACACCGCGCCCGCAAGCGGTCCAGCGGTGCGGACAGGTTCCACCCTTCCGACAGCCGCTCCACGGTGCCGGCCGCCGCGGACATCTCGCAGCGAATCCCCTGCCGCCGGAGAGTCGACCGGCGGTCCCACTGCCCCGGGTTGGTGGGACCGCGAACCGGCCCCAGCCAGCCGAGTACTCGCACCCGATCGCCGGCGCCGTACTCCTTCAGGGAGCCCTCCACGTACACCCGCACCAGCCCCGTGCACGCCACCCGCCCGTCCTCCCCCGCGAGGGACTCGCAGCGGACCTCCGCGATCGACCGTCGCGGGTCTTCCCACACGGGCCGATCGGGGTCCTCGTACTCTCGGGGGTCGGCCGTCAGCACGCCGGTGAGTCGCACCAGGATCGCTTCGCTCCCGACCCGCCGCGACACGTCCGTCGCCGGCACCGCCCGCCATTGAACGTGGTGCAGCGCCGATCCCACCGCGACGAGCGACAGCAGGACCGCGGTCCTTCGCCCGACCGACGCCGTCCCGGCGAGCGCCGCGAACAGCACGCCCGCCGCACAGGTCCACCCCACCGGCGGGGCGAGGCCCCGATCCATGCACACGCCGACCGCCAGCGCCGCGGCGATCGCCACCGCCGGGCGGCGGGGTTCGGCCCGGGAGGCGGCGGGGACGGGAGTCGGCACGGCGGATTGAAGCCCCCCCGGACGGCCCGCCGCAAACGGAGCCGGCCCCGGAAGCGCCTTGCGGGGTCGATGAGGGCGGCGATCCAACGGATTCTCCGCATCGCCGGCTTGCACCGCCGTGCAAACCGCAGTCCGCTAGGGGATGCCCTCGCAGATCCCCCCGCGCATCCCGCCGGTCGCCCCGCCCGACGTGCCGGTTCGCACCGTCCTGATCCTCGGGGCGAGCAACGTGTCGCTCGGCCTGCGCACGATCCTGCGAAGCCTGCGGGGCGGGCTGGAGGGGGAGCTGAACGTGCTGATCGCCGCCGGGCACGGTCGCAGCTACGCGGACCGCACGGTCACGTTCGGCCGGAGCCTCCCCGGGCTGCTGCGGTGCGGGGCCTGGACGGCGCTGGCCGAGCGACCGCCGGGGCCGCCGCCGCTGGTTTGCTTCACGGACGTCGGCAACGACCTGCTGTACGACACCCCCCCCGCGACATTGGTCGGCTGGGTGGCGACCTGCCTCGACCGCATCGCCGTCGGGCCGCGGAGCGACGGCTCGCAAGTTGCCCGTTCACAGGGCAGCGGAGCCGAGGTGACGCTGACGTTGCCGCCGAGCCGGCGGGCCGCCGCGTTGCCGGCGTGGCAGTACCACGTGGCCCGGGGGGCGTTGTTCCCCAGCATGAATCCGCTGCCCTGGTCAGACATGAAGGCGCGGGCGGACGACCTGCACGACCGGCTCGGCGCCCTGGCGCGGGGCCGGTCGATCGACCCGTTGGAGCCGCCGGCGGAGTGGTACGGCTTCGACCCGATCCATATCCGCAGCGGTCGCCGGCGGGAGGCGTGGGAGACGATCTTCGCCGGTTGGCGCTCCTTCAACCCGACCGGCGGGGCTGCCCTGCCGCGGGTGCCGTCGGTGTGGGGGCGGGCCGAGCGGTGCCGCGTGTTCGGCAAGTCGCGGACCACCCCGCAGCCCGTTTGGCAGGGGGCGGGGATGCGGCTGTCGCTGTACTAACAGGCTGCACTAAAGAAGGAGCGTCCTGGTAGCCGCGAACGGAGGGAGCGCTCCCTCCGGTCGCGGCTAGCAAATGTCGTCCAGCGAGCGGGGGGCCGCCGTGGGCGCGGTCGGCGGGTCGATCCAGGTGCGGCACCAGATCTCCAGCATCAGCAAGCACCACAGCCGGGCGGAGTGATCCCAGCGGCCGGCGGCGTGCTCCCCGATCAACCGGCGGACGACGTCCGGGCGGAACCAGCCGCGGGCGGCGGCCCGGTCGCTCAGCAGCACACGGTCGAGCAGCGGCCGCAGTTCTCCGCGGAACCACGGCCCCAACGGCACCCCGAAGCCGGTCTTCTTCCGCTCCAGGAACCCGTCCGGCAGCCGGGCGAAGTCGTCGGACCACCGCACCGCCTTGAGCGGCCACTTTGCCGATCCGCCCCGCACCTTGACCGCCTGCGGCATTGCCGCGGCCAACTCGGCGACACGATGATCGAGCAGCGGCGAGCGGGCCTCCAGCCCCACCGCCATGCTCGCCCGGTCCACCTTCGTGAGGATGTCGCCGGGCAGATAGGTGAGGAGGTCGGCGAACGTCGACGCCCGCACCTGCCCCTCCGGAGAGGCACCCGGGGAGGCGCCCGGGGAGGCGTCGGGCGAGCCGCCGTCGCCGCACTCGGCGAAGGCCCGGAGCAAGTCCCCAGCCGCGTCGTCCTCCGCCGTCGCCCGGTGAAACTCCGGCGTGTACAGGGCGTCCCGCGTCTCCCGGTCGAAGATGCCGACCCACCGCAGGTAGCGTTCGTGCGGCGGCTTACCCAACTCCGCGGCGAACCGCTTCGCCCTTCGCATGAAACTCTTCTGCTCCACGCCAGCGGGGAGGCGTTGCCAGAGCTTCGCGGCGATCAGCGACTTGAGCGGCCCCAGCCGGTCCAGTCGGGCGGCGAGGCGGACGGCGTCGTACCGCTCATAGCCGCAGAACAGTTCATCCCCGCCGTCGCCGGATAGCGCCACGGTGACGTGTTCCCGCGTGTGCTCCGACAACGCGAGCGTCGGGATCGCGGACGAGTCGCCGAACGGCTCGTCGAAGTGCCACGCCAACCGGGGCAGTGCGGCGACGGCGTCCGGCGTGACGCGGAACTCCCGGTGCTCCGTGCCGAGCGTGTTTGCAGCGATCCGGGCGTAGGCCGTCTCGTCGAAGCGTTTCTCCGCGAAGCCGATGCTGAAGGTCTTCAGCGGCCCGGCACCCTGCTCCCGGAGCGCTCGCTGCGCGACCGCGCAGATCACTGTGCTATCGACCCCGCCGGAGAGGAACGCCCCGAGCGGCACGTCGCTGCGGAGCCGCAGGCGGACGGCGTCGGTCAGCGTCTCCCGCAGATTGTGCGTCCACTCCTCCACCGGCGCCTCCCGCGTTCCCGCGGCGTACGGCGGTCGCCAGTACGGCTCCACCTTCCCCCCTCCGCTCGCCCAAGACAGCGCATGCCCCGGCGGCAGCTTTTCGTAGCCCTTGAGGATGCAGTGCGGGTCCGGGACGTACTGATAGGCGAGGAAACGGTCGACCGCCGCCGGATCCACCTCCCGCGGCGCCCCGTTCACTTGGAGTAGCGCCTTCAGTTCGCTGGCGAACAGCAACCGACCCGGTTCGCGGCGGAGGAACAACGGCTTCTGACCGAGCCGGTCCCGGGCGAGCAGCAGCGTGCCCGTTCGCGGATCCCACGCCCCGAACGCGAACATCCCCCGCAGCGGGCCGACGCAGTCGTCGCCGACATCCGCGAACGCCCGCAGCAGGACTTCGGTGTCCGTGCCGGTGTCGTAGGGGCGACCATCGGCGAACCGGTCGCTCAGCTCGCGGTAGTTGTAGATTTCCCCGTTGAAGGCGATTCGGCAGCCGGTGGCCGGGTCGTGCATCGGCTGGCGGCCGTGCGGGGTCGGGTCGAGGATCGACAGCCGCCGGTGTCCCAACGCGACGCCGCCGCCGGAGGCGGTCTCGCCGATCCACACGTCTGAATCGTCCGGGCCGCGATGGGTGAGCGCGTCGGTCATCCGCGCGGAGTTCCGCCGCGCTGACCGGCGTCGCCCCCGCCTCCCAGACGGCTCCCGCGATGCCGCACATCAGGCGTCCCCCCCGTCGACGCGGGTCTGCGGGTCCAGCGTGTGCCGGTACAGGGTCTCGTAGCGGTCGATCATCGCGTCGACGGAGAACTCCGTCCGCATCCGCCGCCGGGCCGCGACGCCCAGGCGAGACCGCAGCGTATCGTCGCTGAGCAGCCGGTCGGCGTACTGGCAGAACCCCATCGGATCGTCACCTTCACCACGAAGCCGGTCTCGCCGTTCGTCACCAACTCTCGGTTGGACGGGATGTCGGAGACGATCGGAGCCACGCCGGCGCTCATGGCTTCCATGACGACATTGGATTGTCCCTCATAGTCACTGCCGAGCCAAAGCAAGTCCGCGGCGGCGACAATCTGGGCGGCGTCCGTGCGGCGGCCGAGGAATCGGGCCCGCGGCGTGTGGCCGAAGTGCTCCGCCAGCCGTTCGCACTTCGCCCGCAGCGGGCCGTCGCCGACGACGAGGTGCACCGCGTGCGGGTTGACCTGTTGGAGAAAGTTGAAGGACCAGATGAGATCCTCCGGTCGCTTTTGCGGGGCGAGCCGGCCGGCGAGGACCACCGGCTGCGCGTCGGCGGGCAATGCCAGGGATCGCAGCAGATCCGCGCGGAACGCCGGGTCCGGCTCCAGGGGCTCGACGCCGTTGGGGATCACGTCGAGCAGCGCCTCCGGCACGCCCCGTTCGGCCGCGAAATCGGCCACCGCCCGGCTGTTGCCCACGACCTTCGCCGTGCGTCCCAGCAACCGCCGATCGACCGCGTGCTGCCAGCCGCCCTTCCACCGATCGACGCACCGCTCCCCCACGATCACCGGCCGGCCGCGGCTCGCGAGGCGGGCGTAGGCGTTCGCGGTGAACATCCAGCTATGAATGAGGTCCGGCTTGAGTTTTGCGACGATCCGCCGCAGCCGGGCGAGGCAGACTGGGTCGAATTTCAACCCCTTGTGCAGGACGGTCAGCGGCACGCCGGCCGCCTCCAGCGCCGCTTCCTGCGGACCGCCGCGGGTGAGGGCGACGGCGTGCACGTCCCAGCCGCGGGCCTGCAACCCGGCGTTGAGCAACGCGAACTGCTTCTCGGCGCCGCTGCCGTCGAGGGTGGCGATGACCGACAGGACGCGCGGCACGGTTCGGGCGGTTCTTCTCTCGCGGTCCGGCGGGCGCTCCCGCGGGGGCACGGAAATCGGACGGCCCACCCACCGGCGGGACGTAGGGTGCGGGGAGCGTACCCGATTCGCCCCGTCGCCCCGACCCCGCCGCGCGTCGCCTTCCCAGCCTCACCTGTGTACCCGGTTCACAACGACGAACCGCCCGCCGTCGCCGCCAGTCACGCAGCCCTCGCGACCGGGGAGGCGCTGTGGGTGACGGCGTCGGACGGCGCGGGTCTGTTCTGCCGACGGTTCGATCCGCCCGCGGGCACGGCGATCCGGGGGTCGCTGGTCTGCTGCCCGGGCGTGCGGAGCCATTCGGGGTGGTACGGGTGGAGCGCTCGACGGCTTGCAGACGCCGGGTGGCGGGTCTGGTTCGCGGATCGCCGCGGGACCGGACGGAACGGCGGACCGCGCGGCGACGTGCGTCACGCCGACCGCCTGCTGACAGATGTGCGGCAGATCGTCCGCCTCGCACGGCGGCGTGATCCGTCGGTCCCGCTGGCCCTGTGCGGGATCAGTTGGGGCGGCAAGCTGGCGGCGACGCTCGCGGCGGAGCCGGAGATGTGCGACGGGCTCGTGTTGCTCACGCCCGGACTGCGGGCGCAGATCGGCGTGGGCCCGGTGCGGGCGGCGCTGGTGCGGGCGGCGGTCGCATCGGGACGAGGCGCCGCGCCGGTGCGGGTGCCGTTGGCGAACGCCCGGCTGTTCACGGGGGAGGAGCCGTTCGTGCGGTTCATCGAATGCGACCCGCTGGCGCTGGACGCGGTGTCGCTGCGGTTCACCGCCGCCTCGCTGGACTTGGACCGACGGGCGGACCGGGCGGTCCCGCGGCTTCGCGTGCCGGTCCTCACGCTGCTCGCGGGGGGGGACGCGATCGTCGACAACCCGGCGACCCGTCGCCTGCTGGGCGGATGCGGGTCGGACGACGTGACGGTTCGCATCCTGCCCGGCGCCCGGCACACGCTGGAGTTCGAGCCGGACCGAAACACGATCTTCGACGGACTGCTCGATTGGCTGAACCGCCTGTCGCCGCCGGTCCCGCGTTAGACTGGTCGTCTCCGCCCGCTCCGGTTCCCCGGGAAAATCGATGCCCACGCTGCTGCTCGCCGTCCTGCTCGCCCCGCCGGTCGTTGCGCCGGCCGCCCCCCCAGTGCCGTCCGCGGCGGAGGTGCTGAAGGGGACGGTCCCGCTGAACGAAGCGGGCACGGTGCTGGTCGACGCGTCCGGCAAGCGGGTCGTGGTGACGACGGAGGTCGTCCGGCGGGACGCCATCTTGGAGATGTTGCTCTGTCTCCCGCAGACCAAGGAGCACGAGTCGATCCTGACGTTCGAGGGCGACGCGCGCGACGCTGCATGCGGCGCTGCTGCGAGCCGGGTTCGCAGCGGGCGAGCCGGTGCAGTTCGACCCGAAGTTCGTCCCGCCGAAGGGGACGGCGCTCGACCTGACCCTGTACTGGACGGACGCGGAGGGCGTACGTCACACGGCCCCGGCCCGCGAGTGGCTGCGGACCAGCACGGACCGCTGGTACGACCGGGAACTCGCGGCGCTGCCGGCCGGCCTGTCGCTGCCGGAGGACCTCGAACTGCGGTACGACGACGGGAATAAGGACCTGCTGTGGTACGGCCGGATGAGCGAAGCGGACCGCGACCGGGCGTTGGGGCTGTCCGCGGACGAAACGTTCCGGAAGCAGGTTCGGTCGATGTATGAAGAGAGCCAGCCGAAGCCGTTCACCGCGGACTTCGTCTTCGCGGGAAGCTTCTTCTACGACAAACCGGTGCAGTACGACGCGGACGGCGAGGTGCTCAAAACCGTTCGCACCTACGCCGCGGAGGGCGGCGAGGTGGTGTGCGTGGCGAACTTCCCCGCCGCGACGATCGACGTGGCGGAGCGCAGCAGCGCCGACGGCGAAAACGTGCTCTACGAAGCCGCGACCGAACTGATCCCGCCCAAGGGGACGGAGGTGCAGCTCGTCTTCACCCGCCGCCCGCCGCCGGTGGCGCCGGCCGCCGCTTCGCCCGTGGCATCCGAGCAGGAGACCGCTCCGAAGGCCGCGGCGCCCGACGCCCGGTGAAGCGGGACGTTCGGTGAACCCCGACGCCCGGTGAAGCGGGACGGTGCGATGCAGGGGGACAGGCCGGTGGGGCAAGCTGGGTCGCCCGGCCGATTCTCAAGATGAGGCGGGCCGGATTCCGCAGGATGAAGTGCGGAATCTCAACGGTCGATGTGTTGAGGAAGCCCGTGCGTCTCTCCGCGGGCGGTTCATTCGACGCCTTTCCCGGTTCGCCCATGTCAGCCCCCTGCCCGTGGTCGGTTCCTGCCTGCTGATGTGCGGCGCCGCAGCGGTGATCTCCGGGGCGGCGGCCGACGCCCCGGCCGCCCCGAACGGCCGGGAAGGCGTCGCCGCCGAAACCGCGGGCGCCGAGGCCAGCCACCCAGAAGACAAGGGCGCCGAAAGGCTGGTCCGCGTCGCCTCCGCGGACTCGTCTTCAATCCGCAGCCCGGCCGTCGCGACGCCGTCCGCCCGGGCGCTGCGTCGCACGGTCGATCTGCTGAGCGACGGATTGAAGCGGCTCGACACGGTGCCGGCCTACACCGCGGCGTTTGAGAAGCGGGAGGCCGTCGACGGCGTGCTGCTCGATCCGCAGCGGATGGAGATGACGCTCCGGCACGAGCCGTTCGGCGTTCATCTGGCGTGGGTGGAAGGACAACGCGGCCGCACGCTGCTCTACGAGACCGGCCGCAACGACGGACAGATGCTGGTGAACCCCGGCGGGTGGCGCGGTCGACTGACCGGCACCGTCCGGCTGGATCCGGAGGGCACGCTCGCCAAGCGGGAGGCGCGGCACCCGGTCACGAACCTCGGTCTCCGGCGCCTCGCGACCAAGCTGCTCGACTACCGACGTGCGGAACTGGCCTCCGCGGGCGAGGTGACCTGCACGCTCTCCGACGGCCACACGCACGACGGCCGGCCGGTGTGGAAGAACGTGTTGGAGTACCGCACGCCGGGCGCCGGCGGCGAGTTCCGCCGCTCCGTCGCCCTGATCGACCGCGAGTGGAACCTGCCGGTCCGCCTGGAAGTCTACGGCTGGCCGACGCCCGACGTGCCGCCTGCCCAGGTCGACGCCCGCACGCTCATCGGGCGGTACAGCTACACCGCGGTCGACTTTAAGCGTTACGACAAAACGCACGATGTCAGCGACCTGACCGCGCTCACCGGCTTTCGCGTGAAGTGAATGCCGACAACCGAGCGGCCTGCGGACGACACGACGATTCGCCGTTCAGATCCGCAGGTGTTTGAGGCATTGTTCCGCAGGCATCACATACCCGACGTAGAACGGCCCGAACGCTGCATAGTTCGCGCTCGCGGCGTCAAATCGCATCGTGTAGACGATCTCCTTCACGTCCTCCGGGCTGCGGCCCACAGCGTGACGCCCCATTCCCAATCGTCGAAGCCGGTGCTGGCGGTGATGAGCTGCGAGACCCGCCCGGCGAACTTGATGCCGCTGGTCGCGTGCTCCGCCATCAGCGCGCTTCGCTGGGAGAACGGCAGCGTGTACCAGTTCGCTCCGGGCTCGCGGATCTTGTTCATCGGATAGAAGCAGTGCACCGGCATCTCCGGAATCACCGGGGTCAGCCGTTGCACGTTCATCGCCGGCAGGCGCTTTTCGTAACCGGCGACGCGGGCCGCGAACCCCGGGCTGTCCTCGCCCATCCCCTCGCGTCGCAGGCGTTCCGAGAACTGCTCCACGCTGGGGACGTACTCGCTGACCTCGGAGATCGACACGAACGAATAGCTCGGCCGCAGGGCGTGCCCGGCGGCGGCGCGAATCTCCTGCAAGACCGCGTCGAGCCGGAGCGGGTCCGGGTCCATCGCCATCACCCCCAAGTCCGCCCGGTGGCCGGTCACCGCGAAGGTCTGCAACCGCTGGGGGGCGTGTTCCCGGTCCGGATCGAGGGCGGCCAGCAGCCGATCCCGGTCGATCTCGTGCGAACCCGGTTGCGCTTGAAAATAGGCGTGCAGGCAGTGCCAACCGTCCGTGGTGCGGATGGTGGGCGGGGGCAGTTCGCGAGCGGGGGGGCGGGCCATGCGTGACGTGCGATCTGTTGAAGTGCGTACTCCCCCCAAGCCGACGGCTCGCCGTCGCGGGGCCGGATCATAGGGAAGCGTCAGCCCGCGTGCCGCTTCATGAACGCCAAGCCGTTGACGGCGAGATGTTCTTCGGAGGGATACATCCGGCGCCAGATCTTCGTCGGCTCCGCCAGTTCCTTCATCGCCAGGCCGAACGCTTCGATCACCATCCAGCCGTCGTAGCCGATCTCTTTGAGGGCGGCGAACGTCTCCTCCCAGTGCACCTGCCCCTCGCCGGGGGTGCTGCGGTCGTTCTCGGAGATGTGCACGTGCCGGAGTTGATCCTTCACGTGCCGGACCGCGGCGGGCACGTTCTTCTCTTCGAGGTTCGCGTGAAACGTGTCGTACATGCAGCCGAGGGCGGGCCGATCGACGGCCGCGGCGAAGTCGGCGGCGTCCGTCTGAAGCGTTCAGGAAGTAGCACTCGAATCGGTTGATCGCTTCCACCGCGATGGTCACGCCCACGCTGTTGGCGTGATCCGCGACGGTCTGCAACGTCTCCACGGCCCGCGCCCACTCCGCGTCCGTCCGCCCCGCCCCGCTGAACTTGCCGAGGGCGGAGTGCACCGGGCCGCACAGCGTTTCCACGCCCGCCGCGGCGCAGCAATCCAGCACGGACTTCAGATGATCGACCGCCGCGGCCCGCACCGCGGCGTCGGGCGAAATGGGGTCGGCCTCCGCCGTGCAGACCGTTACCGCCGTGCGGGCGAGGCCGGCGTCGTCGCACAGTCGACCCAATGCCGTCCCGGTCGCTTCGTCGCCGGCGAACATCGGCAGCTCCGCGCCGTCGTAGCCCCAACGCTTGATATCGGCCAGCAGCGAGGCGTGCTCGGCGGTCACCTCCGGCGTCCAGAGGAGCAGGTTCAGGCCGTATTTCATCGGGAAACAGCGAGATCGGGGGGCGGCGGCGACGCGACCGGCGGCCAGGCGTAGCGGGCCGGGGGGAGCAGATCGAATCGCCGATCATCCACCATCGCCCGTGCCGTCGCCAACACGTCCGCCGCGGCCTCGGGCAGCGGCGTGAGCTTCACCCGTTTGCACACCTGATTCATCCGGAACAGCAGGCGATCCGGGTCCGCGTAATCTTCCAGGAACCGGCTCTCCCGGAACCCCCGCACGACCTTCGCCAGCCGGTCCGTCCCCGTCGGGTGGAGGCGATTGACGAAGCCTTCGATCTCCGCGGGATCGACGGCGTCCACCGCTGCGTAGTACGCCGGCAGGCAACCGGGGATGCGCTCCCGCAGCACGTCGTCCAGCAGCATCTCCGTGCCGATGTGGCCGAGAAAGCCGCTGCGAAAGCCGTCGCCGGGGCCGAAGGTTTCCCGCAGGGTGACGCCCAGGTGGGCGGTGACCTCCGCGAAGCCGCGGGTGCCGTGAAACCAGCCGTCGTCGTGCAGGTGACGACGGACGCCCTCCGCAAACGCCGCGAGCCGCGGGTCGCTCCCCGGTTCCTCCACCGAGCCGGCCGCCGGCAACATCCGTTCCCGCAGTCGCACGCGGCGGTCGGCGACGCTCAGCAGATCCGGGCACCCCGCCCCGATCACCCGCAGCGGGACCAGATCGTCGGACCCGCCCAACAGCGGGACGGCGTGCGCGAGAAAGTTCAGGGCGGGCGAACCGGCGGGGGAGGCGGTGGCCTATTGTTGAGGGTTCGCCCCCTCCGGTCCACAATCGGCCGGTCCACAGCTAGCCGGTCCATCAGCCGGACTGTTCGTCCCCCACCGCGCCCCGCCCGTGTCCCCCGCCGCTCCCCTCCGGCTGGTCGTGCTGGCCCGCGACGACAGCGTTCGCGTCCGCGGCGCCTGGCGGGAGGTGCGCACGTTTCTGGACGCTCGGGACGACGTCGAACTGCTCGCCGCGGCGCTGGACGAGGATCTGCCCGCCGCCCCGCCGGGGACGGATCTGGCCGTGGTGCTGGGCGGCGACGGGGCGATTCTGCGGGCCTGCCGGATGTTCGGCACCCGGCAGGTCCCGTTGTTGGGGGTGAACCTCGGTCGGCTCGGCTTCCTCGCGGATCTGTCGCCGGAGGAGTTTTTCGAACGCTTCGACGAACTCGCCGCGCGATCCTACGAGATCCGCGAGCACCTGATGTTTCGCGTACGCCTGCGACGGGGCGGCGGATATGTGGACGCGGACGACGGCACGAGCGGCGCCGACGGGTTTCTCGGGCTCAACGAACTCGCCGTGACCAGCCGAACGCTGCACATGATCGAGGTTCGGCTGGAGATCGGCGGCGTGCCGGTCACCACCTACAACGGCGACGGGCTGATCGTCAGCACGCCGGTGGGCAGTACGGCTCACAACCTCTCCGCCGGCGGACCGATCCTGCGGCAGGACCTGCGGGCGTTCGTGGTCACGCCGATCTGCCCGCACACCCTGACGGTCCGGCCGTTGGTGGACGTGGCGGACGCGACCTACGCGCTGGCGCTGCAAAACGAATGCGACGGCGCCACCGCCACGATCGACGGCCGCACCCGCTTGCCGATGACCTGCGGCGACGTGCTGGAACTGTCCGCCGCGGAGGTGACCTGCCCGCTGGTCAAACTGCCCGGGGCGAGCTTCTACGCGGCCCTGCACAACAAGCTCGGCTGGGGCGGTCAGCCCCGCTACCGCCGGTGACGACGCCGGTTCCCGGGTGAGGTTGCCGGATGAAGCGGTCTTCTCCCGAGGTGCGGCCCTGTGCTACGCCCCGCGTACGATCATCCTTCGCGCCCGGAGTCTCCCGTGACCTCGCTGTTACTCGTCGCCGCCTGCCTCGCCCCAGCCGGGCCCGCTCCGAGTGAGGCCGAAGGCGGAACCCACCTGCTCCGCTATCAGTTCACCCCCGGCGAAAGCCTGCGGCACGAAATCACCACCGCGGTGATGATCGACAGCCGGATGCAGGGTCAGGCGCAAGTCGTGCGAAACAGCGGGACCACGATCCAACGGGTCGACGTGCTGCCCCGCCCCGCCGACGCGTCGCCGGACACCGCCGGCGTGCTGCGGGTCCACAGCGAACGGGTGCAACTGTCCGCCCAGTTCGACGCCCAGCGCCCGACCACCTACGACAGCGACTCCGCCGATCCCGTGCCGGACGGCTATCAGGCCGTCGCCGCGGTCGCCAAAGCTCCGCTGGGCGAGCTGACGGTATCTAAACTGGGCGAGGTCACGCACGCCGCCAGCCTGCTGCCGGGGATGAAGGATCTGGACTCGGACAAAGCGACCGCCCTCTACCGCGACCTGTACCCGCGGATGCCCGCCGAGGCGATCGCCGTCGGGGCGACGTGGGACGAAACACTGACGGTCCGCGTGCAGGAGAACACGCTGTTGAAGCCTTGGAAGCTGCGTCGCCGCTCGACGCTGGTGAGCGTGGAGAACGGCGTGGCCACGATCGCGGTGAAGATCACGCCGCTGCCCCCGCCGGTCGACCCGGCGTTCCAGGAGCAGCTCGCGATGAAGTGCCCCGCCGGCGAAGTGGAGTTCGACGTCGCCGCCGGCCGCATCCTCACCCTGCGGGCGACCGTCGACGCGGAGATCATCGGCTTTCGCGGGCCGGGCGGGATGCTGAAGCTGACCAGTTCCCACGTGCAGCGCCTCGTGGAAAGCGGCCCCACCGAGAGGCTGCGGACTGCCAGAACCGCCGCGGCGTCTTCGTCCCCCCTCCGCTAAACGCTCCGCCGGCTCGCTCGCCGGCCGAACGGCACGCCGCTTGCAGAGGGGCCGAAGTGACGTAGAGTAGGGGTCCGCCCGCCACGTCGTTTCGTTCCCTCGCTCCATGCCGCTCGTCCCCCAGCCGGATCGTAATCTAAGTCTGCTGACGGCCGCCAAGCGGGCCGCGCGGGACGCCGGCGGGGCCGCGGTGCTGGCTCTGATGGACGTCGCGCCGGACTTTGCGGCGTGGACGGACCTGCTGAAACGAACCCGGCTGATCGTGGCGTCCGATCGATTGGCGGTCCAGGAAAGTGCCCGGGCGGCGGGGTTGCCGGTCGTCGCCCTGCAACACGAGCCGCAAACGCGGCAAACCCAGCTTTCGCAGGCGTTGCTCGAAGCGATTGCGGACGACCTGCTGGCCAGCGGGGACAGCGTCGTCTGCTTGTATTCGCTGTTCGAAAAGCAGGGCGTCGATTCGCTGTCAGTCGTGAGTCTGGCGGAGCATCTCGCGAAGCTCACCTCACGCGATCTGCGGCGGATCGAGACGCAGGTGCCGCTCGAAACGCTGCGGATGGTGGTGGACCTCGCCGTGGAGATCGGCCGCGAGGGCCGCGAGGGAAAGAAAGTCGGCGCGTTGTTCGCCGTCGGCGATCATGAGCAGGTGATGAACCTCAGCCACGAGCAGGTTCACGACCCATTCCGCGGCTACGCCCGCAAAGACTGCCTGATCCGCAATCCGCGGGTGCAGGAGTCTGTTAAAGAGATCGCCCAGATGGACGGGGCGTTCGTGATCGGGGCCGACGGGCTGGTCCACGGGGCCGGCCGGAATCTCAACGCCCCGGCCGAAGGACTGACGCTGTCCAAGGGCCTCGGTTCGCGTCACTGGGCGGCGGCGGCGATGTCCAAGGTGACGGATGCGATCCTCGTTGCCGTAAGCGAATCGACCGGCACCGTGCGGGTCTTCCAAAACGGCCGGGTCGTCCTGCGAATTGAACCCGTCGACCGCGGCCTGCGGTGGAGCGAACTGCACACCGAGCCGCCCTCGGATTGACGCCGCCGGGCTTGCCCCGGCCATGGGAAGCCGTCTTCCCGCCAGCGGGGGCCGCGTGTTATTGGGGTGCGAAGACTCTTCCCAGTCCGGCGGACAGGCACACCATGGGCACGGCGATTCTCAAAGCGGGCGGCATGGCCACGGTGTTGGTCGGGGGAGCGTTCGCGCTGTTCCAGGCCAATACGGCGGTCGAAGGCTCCCTCGCCGCCGCCGCCGTTCTGCGAACGCCTGACGACGGTCTGGACGACTTCGGGGAGAACCTCGACGGCCCCGGAGGCGACCCCGGGGCCGACGCCAGTTGGTTTGACCTGCCCGAGGCAGCCCCCGCCCCGGCCACAGAACCGCCGGCTCCCTTCCTGGACGGGGCGGGTGGGGACGACCCGCTTCCGACATTCGACGACGCTCCGCTGCGTCACGAACCAGCGGCGGCCCAGCCGCCCGAGCAGCCGCGGCGGATCGAATTCGACCCGGCCCCGGGGGCGGCCGCCTCGCCTGCGTCGCACGACTTCGACTTCAACTCGTCGGCGGACCCACCGACTGCGGAACCGTCGCGTCCCGTGCCCCCCGCCGCCCGTGTGGCGGAACCGGAGCCCGCGGCGCTGCCGGATCTCGTCGAGTTCGACGACCGCCGCCCCGCCGCCGCCGCGGTGCAATTGCGGGTGCGGAAAGCGGCTCCGGCGGAGGCCCGCCCGGGCGAATCGTTCGTCTATACGATCGTCGTCGCCAACGCCGGCGGAACGGCCGCGCGGGGGGTGACGGTGGAGGAGCCCGTCCCGGCCGGGGTGCGGCTGGAAGGGACTGATCCGCGGGCCGATCTCGACGGCCGCACGCTCCGCTGGTCGCTGGGCGATCTGCCGCCGGGCGGCGAGCGGCAACTGAGCGTGAAAGTCGTGCCCACCGCCGCGGGCGCCGTCGGCAGCGTCACGTCCGTCCGGTGCGATCTGTCCGCCGCGACGCGGACCGCGGTGCTGGCCCCGCGGCTGTCGGTCGTCGCAGGGGCGATCGGCTCGCCCCGGGCCGGGCGGCCGTTTGATCTGCGGTTGCTCGTGGAGAACGTCGGCACCGCCGACGCCCCGAACGCCGCCGTCCGCACGCTCCTCCCGCCCGGCGTGGAGCACGCCAGCGGCGAGCGGGACCTCGTGTACGACCTGGGCACGATGAAGTCGGGCCAGCGTCGCGAGGTGACGCTGACGGTCTCCGCGGACGCTCCCGGCCCGGCCCGATTCCAGTGCGAACTGACCGGGGTCGGCGCCGCCCAGGCCGCCGCGGCGACGGTCGTCGACGTTGGCCGCCGCCAGTTGACGCTCACCCGCAACGGCCCCCGCACCCGGTTCGTCGGCCGCACCGGCGCCTATAAGAACGTCGTCACGAACGCCTCCGACGCCCCCGCCCCGGCGGTTCGCGTGATCGAATCGGTGCCGGACGGCTTCTCGTTTGCCTCCGCCACCGCCGGCGGACGGTACGACGCCGACGCCCGCGTGGTCCTCTGGGATGTCCCCGCCCTAGCCCCCGGCCGGTCCGCCACGCTGGAGGTCGAGCTGAAAGCCGAGGCCGCCGGTCAGGCGGAGAGCGTGGTCGTTTTGGAAAGCGACGGCCACGCGGAGGCGGAACTCGTTTCCGCCACCGCCCTGCGGGGATACACCGCCGTCGCACCGCGGATCGGCGGGCTGAACGGTCCGCTGGCTGTCGGCGAACGGGTCGCCATCCTGGTCACGCTGCAAAACACGGGCACCGATGTCGCCGCCGGGCTGCACGCCGACGTCAACCTGCCCCCCTCCGTCCGCGCCCTGCTGTACGCCGGCGGGGGGCTGGACGCGGTGGACACCGACCGCGGCGTGCGACTGACCCCCACCAAGCCGCTCGCCCCCGGCGAAACGATCACCGGCGAAGTGTTGATTGAGGGCGTGAGCGCCGGCGGCGGGGCGATTGAACTGAGCGTCTCCGCCGACCACCTGACCGAACCGGCCACGCGATCGGAGCCGGTGCGCGTTTACGCTGACGCCGAATGACCGCCACGCCGTTCCCCGCCGCCACGCCCGCGCCCGCCGCCACGCCCGCGCCCGCCGCCGCCTCGGGTTCCGCCATGTCGCCGCTCGACGGACTGTCCGCACAGCGGATCTGCATCATCAAGCCCAGCGCTTTAGGAGACGTGGTTCAGGCGATGCCGCTGCTCCCGGCGCTGCGGCACCGGTTCCCGGAGGCGGAGGTGACGTGGGTGATCGCGTCCGGCCTCTCCGCATTGGTCGACCCGCACCCGCTGGTCGATCACGTGCTGCGGTTCGACCGTCGCGGCGGCTGGCGGCACTGGCTCGACCTGCTGCGGGACCTGCGAGCGGCCCGGTTCGACCTTGTGTTCGATCTGCAAGGACTCGCCCGGACCGGCCTGATGACCGCCGCGACGCGGGCTCCGGTGCGGGTCGGGCTGGAGACGGCTCGTGAGGGCTCGTCGCTCTCGGTTCACCACACGCTGCCGGACACCGGGCGGATGATGCCGGCCCACGCCCGTTACTGGCGGGTCGCTGAGGAACTGGGCTGCAGCGACGGCGATCGCTCGACGCCGGTCGCATTTTCAGACGCGGACATCGACTTCGCCCGCAACCTGCTGCCCGACGGTGGGTTGCCCGGCGACCGGTTGACGCTGGCCCTCGTGCCGGGCGCAAATGGGTCACGAAACGCTGGCCGCCGGAGAAGTTCGCCCGGCTGGCGGTGCGGGCCTTCAGGACGACGGGGGCGGTGCCGATCGTGGTGGGGGCGCCGGATGAGAAGGACCTGACCGACGCGGTCACGGAACACGTCCGGCGACTGTCGCCGGACTGCGACATCGTGAACCTCGCCGGACGCACGACGCTGCGGCAACTCGCGGCGGTGCTGTCGGAGTGTGATCTGGCCGTCTCGAACGACACCGGGCCGATGCACCTCGCCGCGGCGGTGGGCACGCCGATCGTCGGGGTGTTCACCTGCACGGACCCGATCCGCAGCGGCCCCCCCGGCGATCAGCATGAGTTCGTCCAAACCGCCGTCGCCTGCGCCGGCAGTTACAAAAAAACCTGCCCGATCCCCGGCACCGGCCGGTGCGCCTGCCTGGAGGATGTGCAGGTCGACGCCGTCTGGGAAGCGACGCGGCGGTGTCTGGAGAAGAACCAGTTGCTCCGCCCGGCCGCCGCGGAAACGACGGGGGACCTGCCGGTCCTTCTGCCGTTCCGCCACGCGGCCTAGGCGAGATTCAAAGCTCCGGTCATGGCGCCGCGGCTTCGTAGTCGTCGAACCGGACGATGCGGCTTTTGCTGCCCCGCTGATCGACCCACACGCCGAACCGACCGGCCGTGCCGCGGAGGGCCCGGTCGGTGACGCCGTCGGCGGACAGCGTCCAATCCTCCGGCTCGTCCTCGTCCGCCCGCCACAGCTTGGCCTTCAGCTCGACGCCCCGCCCGCGGTCGCGCACCACGAGACGCAAGCGGTAATCCCGATCGGGCGCGACGCCCAGCACGTTCGAAGATTCTGCGATCCGATGGTCGCGGCCCCCGGCCAGACGGAAGAGTTCCAGCGGTCGTGAGCTGCCCGTGCCGACCCGCACGCCCAGCCCGGTCCCCGCGTCCGCGTCGTAGCGGGCGAACAGGCCGGCCCGGGGGAGGTTCGTATTGATGCGAAAGGTGACCCGCTGGTCCACATTCCCCGCCGGTTCCGCCGTGGGCGACAACGCCACCGTGCCCGAGGATCCGGCGGAGCGAACCACCGCTCCGCCCTTCTCCGCATAGATTCGCGGTGGCGTCCCGCTCACCTCGTCCACCGTCCAGCCACCGCCCCAAGCGCCCTCGACCGCTTCTTCGAACCGCTCCTCAATCGGCTCGGCGAGCGCCACTGTGCCGACCGGTTCCGACGGGTTCGGCAGCGCCGTGCGGGCTGCGTTCCACTCCGGCGCCGGTTCGCCCGGACGATCCGCCCGACGCAATTGGAACGGCGCCGCGTCTTCCGGCTCCACCGTGATCAGCGACTCCTTCAGGATGCCGTCGCTGAGGTGGAAGGCCGGGGCGTCGCCTTCAAATCGGCAGGCGACGAACTCCGCCCATTCCGGGTGCGTCTTGTCCGGCCGGCCGTCATAGGTGAAGGCGACGGCGGCGTCGGTCGATCCGCGGAACACACACTGCTCCACCCAGTGCGGCTGACCTGGCGGCAGGGTGTGTTTGACGAACTCCATCCCGTATTGCGAGACGCCGCCGCCGTCGATCTCCAGCCGTTCGAACTTCAACTGCCCGTCGCCGCGAGAGGCGGCGTGGACCTGCACGCCGGCACGTCCGTTGCCGTACAGCACGCCGTCGCGAAAGGCGTAGGCGTTGGTGTAGGCCCCGTGCTCCAAGCCGTTGTCAGCGTTGTGATAGGAGGTGAACGGGCCGACTTCATGCCGCTGACGGCTGTTCTGCCAGATGAACAGCCCGTCCCGCTTGTTGTTGTGGGCGAGGTTGTCGCGAAACTCCCAAACCGACCCCGACTTCTCCGGCCACAGGAACCCGCTGGCGTCGGTGTTGCCCTGCACGCCGACGGCGACGCAGCCGACGATCACGTTCCGTTCGCCGTGACGGAGATTGAACCCGGTCAGCCGGTAGCCGCGGAACGGCGGGTCGTCCCGCACGTGGGACGCCACGCACCCTTCCCATAAGGAGTCGTGGGTTTGGTTGCCGTCGCCGGGATCCCACCAGTAGGCGTCCTCCCAGGTGTCGTGGCTCACGCAGCCCCGCAACGTGATCCCGTGACTGGCGTGCGGGACGAACGCACGGTTGCCGCACTCGTGGACGACGACGTTCTCCACCACCGTGCCCCGAGACCCGTCCCCGCAGTGGTGGAAGTGCAGCGGGTATCGTCCCAGCACGCCGTTCGTCGGGTCGTCCCCACCGACGGTCCGAGGCCCCATATGCCGCAGTTCGACATGGCTGAGGGTTTGGGGGCGGTCCGTCATGAAGAGGGTGTGGGCGCGGCCCTCCGCCGTCCCGCGGATCCGCACGTTGCGGGTGAGGTTGAGAACCTCCGCCGTCCATTTCCCGGCGACGACCGGGTGCGAGAACTGCAGCGGGCCGTCCAGCGTGACCGTTCGACCGTCCACGCTCTCCACCCGTCGCGTGTCGTAGCCCTCCCAACTCTCGCGGCCGACAGTGGGCGCCGCGGTCGGGACCACGACCAGTTCGTCCCCGGGTCGCCAGCCGGTCGCGTCGACAACCTCAAGGGCGGCGGCGCCGACTTCCGCGGCCCCGGCGAGCCTTGTCCAAGGCGTCTTCGCGGTCCCGACCGCCTCGACCACGCCGTCCCCCGTCACCCACAGGCCGACGTCGCTGTCGAGCGGCCGCATTCCCCCGCCGACGAAGGCCGCTTCGTCCACGTGGACGAACGTCACAACATGCCTCACCCCCGCCGACGCGGGCCGCAGGGTCAACCGCCCCTCCACCAAAAGGTTCCCCGAAAGTTGCAGTTCAGCCGCAGTCTCCGCCGGAAATCGCAGTTCGCCCTCGACTCGAACCTGCCGAACCGCCGGCCTTTCCGGCTGATCCAATACGACGACGACGCCGTCCGGGATTCGCACGTCCTCCCCCGCCGACGGAATACGTCCGTCGCGCCACGTCGTCGCGGCCGACCAACCCCCGGAGCGAACGGCCTCACGCTCCACGCCGGCGTCCGCCGGAAGCGCCTGTGCAGCCGAGAGGAAAGTGAGGGCGAGGAGCGTCTTTGCGAAGGCGAACATGGACCGTCGTTCCGGAGTTCGAGAAGCGGATCGCCCGCAGGGCACGGAACGGCCGCATCAACATCGGCAGGAGTTTATTGAACGTCACGTCAGCACGCCATCAAAGTCGCGACCGGCGCGGCGTTCCCTCCACCACGCGCCAGGCACCCATTCCGCCGGCTCCAGACCCGCTTCGTCAAAGCGGAGCCAGGAAGTGCTCGGCAGGCCGCAAGAGAAGGCGCCCGGTTTAAGATCAGCCCAGGATACGACCCATCAGACGGCTCGGAGAATCCCACGGCGGAAACCCCGCCGATCCTCTCCCGACAAAGCATCAACCCCGCGACCCGCCGATCAACAAAGCGCCCCCGGAAGGGGCATCACCCGACGGCGGGAACATCGGGAAACGTAGGCTGAAGTGCGAACGCCGCGACGCGGGCGACGCAGAATCCGACGCATCCGCCGTCAGGCTCCCGCCCGATCTCGCCCGGATCGTTGCCGCGTGGCCGACGCTGCCGGGGCCGGTGAAGGCCGGGATGCTGGCGATGGTCGCCGCCCTGCCGTCCCCCGTTCAGGAGTCCGGGTAGCTCCCCCGCCGTCGCCCCTGTCGCGTTGGCCCTCACCCCCTGCGGGACGACGCGACAGGGGCGGCGGCGGGGGAGCGGCAACCCCCGCTGTTGCTCCCGAGCGAGGAACCCCCGTCGTCCGTTCCCCGCTTCCGCCCTTCCCCAACCCAGTCGCACGGATGCCGCTGTCTCAACGCCCCCGCCCCCGCCCCCGTGGACTCGATCCGGAGCCCCGGCCTCAGCCGACGATCTTCGGGGCTATCACCTCGCACCCGCCGCCGCTGGTGCGTCCTGCCGTGACGGGCGGCGGGAGCGGACCGCCCGCCCGCCTAGCGGGCGGGCCGCGACCGACGCCCGTCCCCGACCTGACGCCAACGCCGCCGCGTGCCCTGTTCGACCCTCAAGAGTGAGACGCAACCGGCCGACAATGCTCGGTCCCGCCCCCCGCCGGATCGTCGCCGCCCCCTCCCGCGGCGGTCCGGCGGGCTCGGTGGGGGTCAGAAAACCGGCTAAATTGCCGCACCCGACGCCCGACGATCCCGGGGTCCCGACCGGTCAGCCAACCCACGACGCCCCCGGCCCCGGCCGGCCCGCAGACGCTTCGCACAGCCCGCGGCGGGCCGCCGCCGCGGGTTCGCTATTTCTGGCCCTGATAGGTAGGGCGAACGCCGCCCCCGGCACCCCAATCCCCCGGCGAATGGCCGAACCCCGTTATCAGTATAACGGGGTTCTCCACCGGTCATCCCTCCCTCGGTGCGGCAGCACCCCCGGCCGATCGCACTGGCCGCGTCGCCCGCCGGTCGCCATGACTGTCCCCGTCCCGTTCCGCATCCCCCCGCCGGAGTCCGCCGCCGTGCCCCAGCCGATCGCCGCCCCGTCCGCCGCCCCCGCCTCGTCCGTCGCCCCGGTCTTGCTGACGCCGAAGGAGGCCGCCGCCACCTTAGGGATCTCCGTCCGCACGCTGCGGGAGTGGTCGGCGCCGCACGGGGCCATCCCGCCGGTCCGGCTGGGCCGTCTGACGCGGTATCGCCCCGCCGATCTGGAAGCCTTCGCCCACGCCAACCGGGTGACCGCTGGCGCGTCCGCCCGGCCCCGCTGACGCTGTCCGCTCCCGTCCGTCCCGTTCCGCCCCGCCCCGTTCGATGGCCAGCGTCAGCACCGATCCCCGCGGCACCCGCCGCGTCCAGTTCACCGGCCCCGACGATCGCCGCCGCACGCTTCGCCTCGGGAAGCTCTCCAAGCGGGGGGCCGAGGAGATCGCCGGGCTGGTCGAACGGCTGATCGCCGCCGCCCTCACCGGCACCGCCCCGGCCGACGGGGATTCCCGCCGGGTGGCCGCCCTGCCGGACGCGACGCACGCCAAGCTCGCCGCCGCGGGCCTGTTTCCGCCCCGCCGCCAGCCGGACGCGGACACGCTGGGGCCGTTCCTCGCCGCGTACCTCGCCGACCGGGCCGACGCGAAGCCGAACACGCTGCGGCACCTGAACGACGCCGCCGGGCACCTGCGGGGGTTCTTCGGCGAACGCCAGCCGCTGCGGAAGGTGACCGCGGGGGACGCCGACGAGTTCCGTCGACACCTCGCCGCCGGCGGCAAACGGGGCCGCGGTCCAAACACCGTCAACCGCTGGATGGGTCGGGCCGGGCAGTTCTTCCGCCACGCCCACCGGAAGGGGCTGATCGACGCCAACCCGTTCGAGGGCCAGAGGGTCGCGGTGCGGGGCAACCCGTCCCGGATGGCGTTCGTCTCCGCCGTGAACGCGGCCCGGGTGCTGGACGCCTGCCCCGACTGGGAATGGCGGCTGATCTTCGCCCTCGCCCGGTTCGGCGGGCTCCGCTGCCCCTCGGAACTGGCGCCGCTGACGTGGGCCGACGTCCATTGGCCGAACCCCGCCGCCCCCGCCCCCCGCGACCGGGCCGGCTGGATCCGGATCACCTCGCCGAAGACCGCCCACCACGCCGGCGGGGGCGAACGCACGATCCCGCTGTTCCCGGAGCTGCTCCCCCACCTGCACGCCGCCGCGGAGGAGACCGGAGCCGAACCCGACGCCCCGTGCGTCCCCCGCCTCGCCTCGGGCACGAACCCGCACACGCACATGGTGCGGATCATCAAGCGGGCCGGGGTGACGCCCTGGCCCAAGCTGTTCCAGAACCTCCGCAGCACCCGGCAGACGGAACTGGCCTGCCGTCACCCGTCGCACGTCGTGTGTGCCTGGATGGGCAACAGCCGCGACGTGGCGGCCGAGCACTACCTGCAGGTGACCGACGCGGACTTCACCCGGGCCGGGGCCGGGCCGGTCACAGGGGCGACCGGTCTTAGACCGCCCGTTAGTGAACCGGATGCCACTAACGGCCCGACCGAAAGTGACGCAGAATCCGACGCACGGGTGACGCAAAATCCGACGTTGCGGGCGTCGGCGGGAAACGGCGACGAGCGGCGGCCGAACGAGAAAACGCTACCGGGCCAGCCTCATCCGCCGTCGCCCGCCGCTTCCCGCCCTGATCCGCCGCACTATATATTGCCCCCGGAAGGAATCGAACCTTCAACCTACTGATTAAGAGTCAGTTGCTCTACCGATTGAGCTACAGGGGCGACTCTCCGGGGCGACGTGACTTGCACGGTCGCGGGCCGGTCGGGCAGTGTACCGCCTCCGGACACCGCTGCAACTTGGTCGGTTCGCTGCGGTCGCGACTTCGCGGCCGGGCCGTCATTCTGTCGGCGTGATCGAAACAACGCCCACAGACGGCCCTTCCATCGGCGGCCCTCCCATCGGCGGCCCTCCCGCGAACGGCCCTCCCGCAGGCGCCCCTTCCCTAGGCATCGACGCTGCCGAGCCCGCTCCGCAGGGGGCGGCGTGGGCTGTCAGCCGGGGCGTGCTGTCCTGCACGGCGGCGCCGTATCTGGGCGTGAAGGCTCGTGGGATCGAACATGTGCGGGCTGGCGTCGGCGGGTTGCTGCTCGCCAACCACCAGAGCTTTCTGGACCCGATCGTGCTCGGGCTGCCGCTGGACCGATCGGTCACGTTCCTCGCGCGGGACAGCCTGTTCCGCGTGCCGGGGTTCGGCCGGTACCTGCGCGATGAAGACGTTGCCAATTGCGCGGGACGCCCCGGCGACGGCCGTCATGCGGGACGCCTTGGCGGCGATGGGACGCGGCGAGTTAGTCGGTCTGTTCCCCGAAGGGACCAGAACGCGGAATGGGGGGGTGGGGGATCTCAAGCCCGGGTTCGTGACGCTCGCCCGGCGGGGGAAGCTGCCGGTCTACCCCGTGGGGATCGCGGGGGCGTTTGAATGTCTGCCGCGGTCCCGGCGGCTGCCGATCCCCGGGCCGGGGCGGGTGCGGGTGGTGTTCGGGACGCCGATCGAGCCGGCGGAGATCGCCGCGGCGGGCGGGACGACGGGGATCCTGTCGCTCGTCGCCGCACGGATCGCGGACGCCCATGCGTCCGCGGTGCGATGGCGCGACGGTGAGGCGGACCCGCCGGACGATCCGCCGGACGTGGACGCCGTCGGCCGCGGGGGATAAACCCTCCGCTCCATCACCAAAGATCCACGTACTCCAGAGTTCGCCCGTGCCCCGCATCCTGTCCGTTTCCGGTCTCCGCGGCGTCGTGGGGGACGGGCTCGATCCGGACTACCTCACGCGATTTGGGCAAGCCGTCGGCACCCTCGCGGTGCGGCAGGCGAAGGACGGGGGCGTGCAGCCGGGGCTGGTCGTTTTGACCCGCGACGGCCGGCCGACGGGGCCGATGGTCCGGCACTGCGTGCTGGGCGGGTTGCTCGCGGCGGGGTGCCGCGTGCTGGACGGCGGCGTCGCGATGACGCCCACCTGCGGCGTGCTCGTGCAACATCACGGGGCGGCGGCGGGGTTGCAGATCACCGCCTCGCACAATCCGCTGGAGTGGAACGGACTGAAGCCGTTCGCCCCCGCCGGCGGGGTGCTGAACGCGGAACAGGGCGCCCGGTTGGTGGCCCTGATGGAGTCCGGCGACTTCGCCCGGGCGGCTTGGGACGAGGTCGGAACCGTCGAGACGCTGGTCGATCCGCACGGGCCGCATCTGGCCCGGGTCCTCAAACTGATCGACCGCGACGCGATTCGGGCGAAGCGGTTCAAGGTGGTGCTGGACTGCAATCGGGGCAGCGGGGCGGCGGCCACGCCGGCGTTTCTGCGGGACGAACTGGGGTGCGAGGTGACGACGCTGGGCGACGTGCCGGACGGGCTGTTCGAGCACACCCCCGAACCGACCGAAGCGAACCTGACCGGCCTGTGCGCCGCGGTGCGGGACGCCGGGGCGGACGTCGGCTTCGCCCAGGATCCGGACGCCGACCGGCTGGCCGTGGTCGACGAAACAGGACGCTACCTCGGCGAGGAATTGACGTTGGCGCTCTGTGCCGACCATGTGCTCGCGGATCGCCAGGGGCCGTTGGTGGTGAATGGATCCACGAGCCGGGTGAACGCCGACGTGGCGGAGCGGCACGGCTGCGCGTTCCACCGCAGCGCCGTCGGCGAGGCGAACGTGGTGGGGGAGATGAACCGCGTGGGGGCGGTTCTCGGCGGCGAGGGGAACGGCGGGGTGATCGAGCCGCGGGTCGGGCCGGTGCGGGATTCGCTGGTGTCGATGGCCTACGTGCTGGACGGGCTCGCCCGCCGCGGGGGCGCCGTGGGGGCCTGGGCGGACTCGCTGCCGCGGTACGCAATCGTCAAGCGGAAGTTCGCGGTGCCCTCGCCGGACAGCGTGAACGCCGCCTGCGACGCCCTCGCCGCCGCCTATCCCGACGCCACGGCGAAGCGCGGCGACGGGTTGCGGCTGGACTGGCCGGACCGCTGGGTGCAGGTCCGCGCCAGCAACACGGAGCCGATCGCCCGCGTCATCGCGGAGGCGCCGACCGCGGACGTCTCCGAGGCGCTGGCGGCCGAGGCGACGGCGATCTGCGAACGGGCGAGCGGTGGGCGTTCTCCCTCCCTGTGATCGCACGGCCCCGATGACACGGAGGGCTGACGCCCACCGCTCGCCTACAGCGTCTTCAGGTATTCCAGCAGCGCCCGCTTCGTGTCGGGCGACAGGTCCGCGGCGAAGGTGTGCCCGCCGTTCGTCTTGCCGGTGGCTGCCTGACGGGTGTCGAAGACGAAGCGGGCGTCGGTCGCGGGCACCTCCTCCACCGACGTCGCCTCCAAGCCGACGCGTGCTCGGTCGTAGCCGTCCTCGGTGCGACGCCAGATCGTCGGGCGTTCCTCCGGCGACAGCACGCCGGCCAGCGTGGGCACGCTGCCGTTGTGGAAGTACGGGGCGCTCGCCCAGATCCCGTCCAACGGCGGGGCGACGTAGCCGCCGGGATCTTCGACGACGGGATCGGCCCCGTACCGGCTCATCCACGTCGTTCCCAGGTGACGGCGGTGCGGCACGGAGAGGGCGTCCAGCCGCACCCGGTCGGTCCCGATCACGCCGATCGGCACCGTCCGCTCCGGGTACGTCTCCAACGCCGGATCGTCCGCGTAGGTGCCGTGGCATTCGACGCAGTTCGCGGCGAACGCTTCACGACCGCGGGCGGCCAAACCGGCGTCGATCGGGAACGGATACGCCGGGGCTTCGACGCTCTCGATGTAAGCCAGCACGTCGCGGAAATCGTTCTCCCAAGACAGCACCTCGTCGCGGCCGGTCGAGGGGAGGAGCATGAATTGCATCAGCACGCGATGGTTCTTCGGGCTGAATCCGTCGATGTAAAGACGTGACTTCTTCTTGACGTGCCACCACGGCGGGGCGTCCATGTCATGATGAAGCAGCGGGCCGGGGTCGCGGGCGGTGTCGACGGACATGTCCGGTTTGCGAAAGGCGTCCAGCACGATGCCGAACACCACCGCGTTGGTGGTGCCGTGCGATCCGCCCAGCGGGATCCGCATCTGCCCGTAGTCCTGATGGCTCAGCGGTTTGCCAGTTAGCAGTTTGGTGGCCCGGGCCTCCTCCGTCAGCGTTTCGAGGCCGTAGTGGGTGTTGGGCAGGCCGGGGATCGTCCGCCCCGCGACCTTGCCGCCGTGACAGGCGAAGCAGTTCATCACCCACCCGTCCGGCGTCTCCACGTAGTTCAACACCGACCCGCCGATCGGATCCCCCGGCGGGGCGCGACGAATCCGTAGCGGGAGAACGCCAGCGCCAGCCGGCCGGTCTCGTCCGCCGCTTTCGCCTGCGCCCGCAGATCGGCGGGCCAGGTCACGCCGAGCTTGAGCAGCGTCTCCCGGTCGAAATCCGGGGGAAGCAGCGGCTTGTTTCGCAGGACCGCGTAGCCGCGGGCGGGATCGCCGGGGCGATCGGGCGACTGTGGGGCGCCGTCCGCGGGGCCGAAGGCGAGAACCAGCAGGGCGAGAGGGACCGGAAGCACGGCGGCGGCGTTCTCGGGGGAAGGACCGCGCAGTGTAGGCTCGCGGACGCGTCGGCCGGCGGTCCGGTATGATGTCGCACCCGTATCTCGTTTCGTTCCGCACGCTCCCATGGCCACCGCCACCCTCGCCCCCCCGCTCCCCGTGATGGACCCGCGGTCGTTCCGCGCGGACGAGCGAGCCGCCGTGCTGGGAGAGCCGGAGGATCCGCTGGACCTGATGGACGAAATCGATCGTCTGAAGAAGGAGAAGGACGCCACGATCTTGGCTCACTACTACGTCGATGGGGAGATCCAGGACGTGGCCGATTTCGCCGGCGACAGCCTGCAACTGGCGCGCGACGCCACCCGGGTGACGACGGGCACGATCGTCTTCTGCGGCGTGCACTTCATGGCGGAGAGCGCGAAGATCCTCAACCCGGAGAAACGGGTGTTGTTGCCGGACCTGCTGGCCGGCTGTTCGCTCGCGGAAAGCTGCACCTACCCCGCTCTCAAAGCCCGGCAGGAAGAACTGCGAGCCCAGGGGCGGGACGTGGTGACGGTCGCCTACATCAACACCAGCGCCGCGGTGAAAAGCCTGTGCGACTGGATCGTCACCAGCGGCAACGCCCGCGAGGTGATCGAGGAGCGGGTGCCGAAGGACAGGGAGATCCTGTTCGTCCCCGACCGGCACCTCGGGCGGTATCTGGTGGAGGTGACGGGGCGGGAGATGATCCTGTGGCCGGGCTCGTGCATGGTGCACGAGATCTTCAGCCTGACCGACATGCGGCGGGCCAAGAAGAACAACCCCGGCAGCGAGGTGATCGCCCACCCGGAGTGCCCGCAGAACATCCTCGCCGAAAGCGACTTCATCGGCGGCACGGAGAAGCTGCGGCGATACGTCATGAGCGTGGAGGAGCCGCGGACGTTCCTCGTCGCGACCGAGGCGGCGATGATTCACCCGCTGGAGAAGGCGGCGCCGCGGCACACGTTCGTCCCCGTGCCCGGCATTCTGACCGACAGCGGCGAGACCTGCGCCTGCAACCGGTGCCCGCACATGGCTCGCAACACGCTGCAAAAGACCCGCGACTGCCTCCGCGACGGCACGCCGGAGATCGCCTGGCAGGACTACTTTGACAAGGCGAAAGAGGTGCTGACCCGCAGCCTGTTGCAATAGTCCGTCAGGCCGCCCGCCGTAGCGTGCGTTGGACGGGCTCCGTATGCGGCTGGGGGGGGGCGAAGGGCACTGCGGCCCGTTCCGCCCACTTTGCGTCGCTCCGCACCGGCAGCCCGGCCAGCAGGGCGGGCAGAATCAGCAGGTCGGCGAGCACCGCCGCGGCGATCAGGGCGGCGGTGAGCCAGCCGAAGCGGGCCGTCGGCGGGAACGGGGAGGCGGTGAGCGCCAGCGCCCCCGCCCCGGCGATCACCGCCGCCTGCACGACTGCCGGGCCGGCCGCCCGAGCCGCCGCCGCGGCGCACCACGGCGCCCCGCGATCGCCGTCGCGTCGCACCTCGGCCCGATGCCGGACGAGCAGGTGGAACGTGCCGTCCACCGCCAGGCCCAGCGCCACCGACGCCGTCATCATCATGCCCACGTCGACCGACTGGCCGGCCCACCCCAGCAGCCCGAACACCGCCGCCAGCGGCACGAGGTTCGCCACGCCGGACATCAGCCAGACCCGCCAATCGCCCGTCGCCAGCACGACGGCCAAGGCAATCAGCACCGTCGCAGCCAGCAGGCTGTCGCGGAAGCCGTCGTGAATCGCCTGCTCGGCGGTCTCCAACAGCGGGGCGAGGCCGGTCACGGCGATTTCGTCGGACGAAGCGTGTCGATGGCAGACGGCCCGCAGGTCGTCCACCACCGCCGCCCGCCGGCCGGGCGGGCTGTCGGCCCGGACGCTCAGCCGCCACGCGGAGCCGTCGTCAGTGACGAACGCCGCGGCTTCGGGCCGCGTGCGGGCGCTTGAAAGCCGCCCCGCCGCGGCCATGCCGTCGGCGTCGCCGAGGAACATCGCGGCGCTGGCGACGTGACGCACCGCCGGGCGGTCCCGCAGTTCGTCCGCGATCCGGCGGACCCGGGCCAGCGTCTCGCCAAACGACGCCCCCGGCGCCGGCCGCAGGACGACCTCCAACGATTCCGACGGCGTGATGAACTGCTGCACGAACCGGTGATCCCGGGCCACGCGATCGGCCGGCGGCAGCAGATCAGCGGCGTCCACCTTCGCTGACAGCCCCGGCAGCCCGACCGCACACGCGGCGACCGCCGCCGCGGCGAGCGCCAGCGCCGCCCGCCGATGACGCACCACGAGGTCCGCCCAGTTCGCCCCGAATCCGCTTCGCTCGAACCGCCCACGCCGCGGCGTCGAGGACATCGCCCGCCGCTCCAATCCGCCGCACAGCAGCGTCGCCGCGGGGGTGAGGGCCAACCCGCCGATCGCCGCGAGCAGCGCCCCCAACGCCCCCGCCGGGCCGAACCAGGCGACGGGCCGCACGTCGCTGAGGCCGAGGCTCAACAGGCCGGCGCCGGTGGTGGCCGTCGCCCAGGCCGTCGGCTTGGCGGCCGCCCCCATCGCCGCCCGCACCTTCCGCCACCCGATCCCGTTCGCCGCGGCGTGATAGTGGAGGAAGTGGACGCTCGCGGTGAGGGCGAACGCCAGCACGAGGGCCGGCAACGCAGCGAGGATCAGGTTCATCTCCCCGCCCGCCAGCCGCACCCCCGCCAAGGTGCCGAGCACCGTCCAACAGACCACGCCGCCCAGCACGCAGGCCAGCCCCCACCGCCCGCACACGCACCGCAATACGAGCAGCCCGAGGGCGAACATCCCGGCGAGATACGGCGCCACCGCCTCCGGGCGGCTGAGTCGGTCCAGTTCGCTGACCACCACCGGCACGCCGGCCACCTTGGCGACGCCCGTCAGCCGCGACGCGGCGACCGCGGTTCGCACGTCCCGCACCGCCGCCGGTCGATCCGCCGCCCCGCCCGCGGACAGCCCCGCCGCCACCGCGATCCAAGAGCCGTCCGCGGAGATCAACAGGCCCCGCAAGCGCTCTTCGGCGTCGTCCGCCGGCAGGTTCATCTCCGCCATCACGGCTCCGATGGAACCCGGGGAGCAGGCGTGACGCACGTGCGGCGACATCTCCAACCGAACCCGCAGCGCCTCGACGGTCGCGGCGGCGGCGTCGGCCGGAACGGCGACGAGGATCGTCTCCTCCGTGCCGAACGTGCGGCGGAACTCGTCGTAGGCGGTGCGGTCCGGCCCCGCGGCGGGTAGCCAGGTTTCCGGATCGTTATGCACCGGCAGCCCCGCGGCCAGCAGGCCGAACGCGGGCACGCACGCCCCCGCCGCCAACAGCAGAACGAGTGCGCAGCGGCGGGCGGCGTGTTCCGTCACCCCTTCCGCTTCGGCCCGCGACCGCCCGCCGCCGCAGTCCGTCGCCCCCCGCCCGCAGGGTCGCCCGGCCCGGGGTATCCGAAGGGCGCCGGGTTCTACTAGGACGGCGCTTCCCTTCCCCCCGCCCGGCGCCCGCATGTCCGAACAGCAGATGCAGTTCCGCGTGGGGCTGATGGCGATCGTCGCCTTCGCCCTCGCCGCGGTGATGGCGGTCAAGTTCGGAGATCTTGCCACGCTGCTCGAAGAACGCTACCCGTTGGCGGTGCACTTCGACCACGCCCCCGGCGTGTACACCGGCACGCCGGTCTCCAAGAACGGCATCGTGATCGGCGAAGTCGCCGGCGTGAAGTTCGATCGCGAACGCGGCGGCGTGCTGGTCGCCCTCTCCATCGAACCGGCGTACCGCCTGCGGGCCGACGCGACCCCGCACCTCGCCCGCAGCCTGCTGGGCGACAGCAACATCGAGTTCGTCCCCGGCACAGCCGAGGGCTGGATGTCCCCCGGCGCCCGGCTGGAAGGCGTCGCCCCGGTCGACCCGATGAAGCTGGTGGCGGATCTCGGCGGCCGGCTGGATCGCACCCTCGCCGGCTTTGACGCCGCCGCGGTGCAGTGGTCCGCCGTCGGCGAGAACGTCAACGGCGTGCTGGGCGATAACCGGGAGGATCTGAACCTCGCCATCGCCCGCGCCTCCGAGGCGCTGGCGGAGACCGCCGCCTCGATGAAGGCCCTGCGGATGACCGCCGACAGCGCCGCCCGGCTCGTGGGCGATCCGAAGCTCCAGCGGGACCTGGGCCGCACGATGGCGGCGCTGCCGCCGCTGGTCGACGAGACCCGCCGCACCATCGCCGCGACCCGCTCCGCGGTGCTACGGGCAGACGCCACGCTCGCGAACGTCGAAGGGTTCACCCGTCCGCTCGCGGAAAAAGGGGTCAGCGTGGCGAACCGTCTCGACGGCACGCTGGCGAACTTCGAAACGGTCTCCGCGGACCTCGCCACCCTCACCGCGCTGCTCAAAAAGAAGGACGGCAGCCTTGGCCGGCTCGCCTCCGACCCCTCGCTGTACCGCAACCTCGACGCCAGCGCGGAGAACCTCAACCTGCTGCTGGCGAACCTCGGCCCCGTGATGCGCGACCTGCGGGTGTTCAGCGACAAGATCGCCCGCAACCCCGAGCTGATCGGCGTCCGCGGCGCCCTCCTCGGCAGCGACGGCGAAAAGGCCGTCCGTTAGACGCGACCGGAGGAAGCGTCTCCGCATCGGGAACAATGCTCCCCGATCCCGCGGCTACGATGCGGCCATGGAAGGTCCGCAGATCCACCTCTACGCCCGCACGCTGTTCCCGGGGCTGATCGACCGCACGTTGGTCGATGCGGAGGGCGAACGGGCGGACCGCGTGTCGCACCTCGTCGGCAGCGCCCTCCGCGAGGTCGCCCCGCTGGGCAAGCGCCTGTGGTTGCGGTTCGACGGGCAAGACGACGAACGTCTCACGTTGCACTGCCTGATGTTCGGCGACGTGCGGCTGAATCGGGACCGGGAGAAGCGGCTCACCCTGCGGCTCTGGTTCGATTCCGCGGAGGGCGAATCTGGCAAGCGGGACCGGGTGGACCTGTACCTCGGGGCGGCGAAGGTCGTGCCCGCCGCGGAGTTCGCGAAGGTGCCCACGACCCGTGACGTGATGCACCCGCACGCCGACCCCGCCGCGACGCTCGCGGAAGTCGCCGAGGCGACGCCGGATCGAGCGATCGGCGACGTGCTGCTCGATCAAACGTGGTTCCCCGGGCTTGGCAACGTGATCCGGGTCGAGGCGTTGTTCGACGCCGGCGTGCACCCGGAGCGAGCCGCCGGTTCGCTCTCGCGAACGGAGCGTGACGCCTTGTCGGCGGGCGTGCGGCGGGTGGCGGAGGCGTTCTACGACGCCGTCGCCGAGCGTGGCGACCACGCCCACCCGCCCCGCCGCGTGCACAAGCGGAAGCGCTGCGAAGTGTGCGGCGTCGACCTGAAGAAGGAAAAGCTGGGGGCGGACGCCCGCACCGCCTGGTGGTGCCCGGTCTGTCAGCCGACTGACGCCGGTTAGCCGCGACCGCGGGGAGCGCTCCCCGCGGTCGCGGCTAACATCGCACATGCCCCGGCCCACCCGCGACGAGATCCTCGACGGCCCGATCGTGCCGGTGCTCGCCCGGTTGGCGGGTCCGATGGTGGTCGGCATCGGGGCGGTGCTGACCTTCAGCTTGGTGGACGCTTACTTCATCGGGCAATTGGGCGAGGAGGAGCTGGCCGCGGTCGCGTTCACGTTTCCGCTGACCTTTCTGGTCAGCGGGGCGGCGATGGGACTGTCGGTGGGGACCAGCACCGCGGTGGCGCGGGCGGTGGGCAAGGACGACGGCACCGCCTGCCGACTGGGGACGCACAGCTTGGGGTTGGCGCTGCTCGCGGTGGCGGCGCTGGTCGGTGCCGGGTGGTTCGCCCTCGACCCGGCGTTGCGGGCGATGGGGGCGGACGCAGAATTGGCGGCTCTCGCCGAGCCCTACATGCGGGTTTGGTTGGGCGGGGTGATGCTGTTGGTGGTCCCGATGGTCGGCAACGGGGCGTTGCGGGGGGTGGGCGACACCGTCAGCCCCACCGTCGTGATGCTGGTCGCCGGGGGGATCAACGCGGCGCTCGATCCGTGCCTGATCTTCGGCCTCGGCCCGTTCCCGCGGCTGGAACTCGCCGGGGCGGCGTGGGCGACGGTGCTGAGTTGGAGCGTCACGCTGGTCGCCTCGCTGGTTCTGCTCCACCGCCGCGGGCTGATCAGCCGGGCCGCCGCGCTGGGCGGCGGGTGGCGGGAGAGTTGGGCGGAGGTGCTGATCATCGGCCTGCCGGCGATGGGCACGAACCTGCTGGTGCCGGCCAGCAGCGCGATTCTCACCCGGCTGGCGGCGGGGTTCGGGACGGCGGAGGTGGCGGCGTTCGGCGTCGGCGGACGGGTGCAGTCGTTGGCGTTGGCGGGCGTGATGGCGCTGGGCGGGGTGAACTCCATCTTCGTCGGGCAGAATTGGGGCGCCGGCCGCTGCGATCGCGTACGACGGGCGGCGACGTTGGTGATGCGGTTCGCCCTGCTGTACGGGCTGGCGGTGTGGGCCGTGCTGTTCCTGGTCCGTCGCCCGCTCGCCGCGGCGTTTGTGAACGAGGGTCCGGACGCCACGGACACCGCCGCCGCCGCCGCTTTGTTCTTCGCGATCGTGCCTGTGGGCTACGCGGGATTCGCGGCGACGGCGCTGGTCAGCGGGGTCTACAACGCCCTCAAACGTCCCGGCCGCAGCGTGCTGGTGATTTCCGTCCGGCTGTTCGTCCTGTGCGTGCCGCTGGCGTGGGCGGGGGCCGAACTGCACGGGTACGTCGGCTTTCTGTGGGGCGTGGCGGCGGGCAATCTGCTGGCCGGGCTGTTTGCCGCGTGGACGATGCGGGGAGCGTTCGCCGAGGCGCCGCAGTCACGGGTCGAATCGCACCCGCCCGCCGCGGGCGACCCGGCGGCGGCCTGTTAGTAGGCTGAGCCACGCCCCTCCCGGAGAAGCCGATGCCCGCCGTCCTGCTGCTCGCCGCCACGCTGGCCGTCGCCCCGGCGGGCGGCGGATCGCTCCCCGACTTGGCGCCCGAGCCGCCGCCGACGCTGCGGGCGGGCTTTGCGATGGTCGAGATCACCCCGCCGCTCGGGATGCGGCGGGCGAACAGCTACTACGAACAGTTCGCCAGAGAGGTGCACGACCCGCTGCACGTGCGCGGCGCCTACTTCGACGACGGGGCCGGCGGGAAGGCGTGCCTGTTGCTCTGCGATTTGACGAGCCTCTCCTCCGAGGTCGCCGATCGGGTGCGGGCGGAGGTGGGGCGAACCCTCGGCGTGCCGGACGCCGCGGTCGTCGTCGCCGCGACGCACACGCACGGGGCCGTGCTGTACGACGGTCCGTTCCGCGAGCTGTTCCACGAGCGGGCGATGGAGGCGGAGGGAAAGGATGCCGCCGAGCCGATCGACTTCCCCCGGTTCCTCGCTGACCGCTGCCTGCAAGCCGCTCGTGAGGCCGCGGCGACCGCATCCCCGGTGACGCTCTTTGCCACGGAGACGGTCGTGCCGGACCTCACCTTCAACCGGCGGTTCTTCATGGAGGACGGCTCGGTGCGATTCAATCCCGGCTACCAGAACCCGAACGTCGTTCGTCCCGCAGGCCCGGTGGACGACACCCTGACGGCCCTGTGGTTGGAGCCGCTGAACGACGATGCCGACGAGGGTTCCGACGGGGGCGCCGACGGGGGCGCCGGCGGCTGCCTGACGAGTTGGCCGATGCACACCGCCGTCTTCACCAGAAACCGGCTGGGGGCGGATTTTCCCGGCGTCATGCACACGGCGCTGCGGGCGGAGTACGGCGACGGCTTCGGCTTTGTGCACGGCCAGGGGACCAGCGGGAACACGAACCACATCGACGTCTCCAAGCCGGGGTTGGGGATGGACAGCGCCGACTACAGCCGCATCGTCGGGGAGCGACTCGCCGCGGCCCTGATCGCGGCCCGGCCGTCCGCGGAGCCGGCGCCCGCCGCCCCGGTTGTCGCGGCAAAGCGGGTGGTGCCGTTGACGCTGCGTGCGGTGACGGAGGCCGACGCCGCCCGGGCGGACGACCGGCTGGCGCGGCTCGGATCGAAAGAGACGCCGCCGTTTTTGGAACTGGTGGACGCCTACAGCGTGCGACTCCGGCAGACGCTGGGAGAACGTTACGGCGACGCCATGCCGGCGGAGGTGCGGGTCGTTCGTCTGGGGGAGAACGCCGCCGTCGTCGCCCTGCCGTACGAGGTGTTCGTGGAGATCGGCTTGGACATCAAGGCCCGCAGCCCATTCCCGCACACGCTGATCGTGACCCTCGCAGGCAGTGTGGACGCCTACGTGCCGGACCGCCGGGCCTATCCGCAGGGGGCCTACGAAGTGGTCAACACCCCCTTCGCCCCCGGCGCCGGCGAGGCGTTGGGCGACGCGGCGGTCGCCCTGCTCACGTCGCTGCACTCAGCATCGCAACAACCCACCGGAGCGGCGGGCGATGAGTGAGCCGCGGTTTCACGTCGTCCTGCACCAACCGGAGATCCCGCCGAACACGGGGAACGTCGGCCGGACCTGCCTGGCGGTCGGGGCGAAGCTGTGGCTCGTCCGTCCGCTGGGGTTTCGTCTTGATGAAAAACACCTGAAGCGAGCCGGAATGGACTACTGGCCGCTGCTCGATTGGGAGGCGGTGGACGACTGGGCGACGTACCGCGAGCGGCAACCCAGCGGGACGATCTGGACCTTCACCAAGCACGCGACCCGCCCGGTGTGGGACGCGACCTTCGCCCCCGGCGACACGCTGCTGTTCGGCAGCGAATCGAGCGGGCTGCCGGACGACCTGATGACCCGCGATCCGGACCGCAACCTCACCCTGCCGATGCGTTTGGAGGTTCGCAGCCTGAACCTCGCCAGCACAGTCACCGCGGCCGTCTACGAGGCCGTGCGGCAGACCGGCGGGCTGCCGGCCTGACCGACGCCGTCTACCATTCTCTCATGCCTGACCTGCACGCCCCCGCCGCCGAGACTCTGCCCGCCGCAACGCCCGCCGCATCGCCCGCCGCATCAACCTCCGGCGGCATCGAGGAGCCGTACGTCGGCCCGCCGAAGCCGGCCGGGTTCTCCGGGAGGTGGGTGGTGTTCGTCGTGGTGATCGGTTCGCTGCTGATCACCGCAGGATTCACCGCGGTCAAAGCTGTGAAGGGCAGTCCGGATCGGCAGAACAAGGCGAAGCGTCGCTACACGGACGGTCTCGGCGCCTTGGAGCGAATCGTGATTCTCCGTCAGGAGATCGACAGGAACAACGACGGGGGGGACGCGGACGCCGTGGTCGACATCCAGAAGCAGGAACTTGCGGAGTGGCGCGTCGCCGAGGAAGCGTTTGACGAAAGCCTCTCCACCGGCATCGTGCGACGGGCGGTCGTCGGTTGGGCCGCGGAGGTGAAGCGGAGGAACGGCGACCTCACGGCGGCGGAGCGGCTGTTCAATCAGGCGTTGGCGGACGGTCCGCCCCCGCAGTCCCTCAAGGTGGAAGAGCTTGTCGGGTTCGAGGAGCCGCCCGATCCCGCGGATCTCGGCGGCCGGGCCCTCGCCCGATTCGCCGTCGGCAACCGGGCTCAAGCGGCGGAGGACGCCCGCCGCGCCCTCGCCCAGTACGACGCCGGCGCGGCCACCCGGGCCGGCGACGTGTGGACGGAGTTCGCTCCGGACCGAGCCCGGTTGGAGCAGATCGCAAGCTCCGCCCCGGGTGATTGACCCCCCGCCCCTCCACCCGCGGCCGGTTCGCCTGACGGTGCCGGCCGCTTCGCACGGCGTGCGGGTGGACACGTTTCTGCACAAGCACTTCCGCAACCATTCGCCGGCCCGGCTGTCGCGGGCGGCGACGACGGGCGGGGTGACGCTGATCGACGGCGCCCCCGTCGGACCCCGGCGGAGGGTGACGGAGGGGGACGTGCTGCTGGTCCGGCTCCTCGATCCGCCGGACTGGGACGAGGAGCCGGACCCGACCCCGCTGGACGTGCTGTACGAAGACCCGTGGCTGCTGGCGGTTTGCAAGCCGGCGGGCGTGATCTGTCACCCGACCGGCGCCACGACCGGCGGCACGCTGCTGAACCGGATTCAGGCGCACCTCGATCGGCAGGCGCCGCGTGGCCTGCTCAGCCCCGGCATCGTCCACCGTTTGGACGGAGCGACGACCGGCGTGCTGCTCACCTGCAAAACCAACGACGCCCACGCCGGCGTCTGCTGGCAGTTCGAGTCGCGGCGGACCCGCAAAGCGTACTTGGCTCTCGTCGAAGGAACCGTGCGGCCGGACGCGGGCCGCTGCGACGCGCCCATCGGCAGACGCCCGGACTCCGCCCTGATGACCTGCGACCCCCGCGCCCGCGGCTCGAAAACCTCCCGCACGGATTGGCAGGTCCTCCTGCGGCTGGGCGACGTCACCCTGCTGCGGTGCGATCTGCACACCGGCCGCAATCACCAGATCCGCGTGCACCTCGCGGCGCTGGGGCACCCGGTAATCGGCGACGCCTTCTATGCGGCGGACGGCGGGTTGAAGTGGCCGCCCGGCGAGTGCCCGAACCCGACTCGGCGGCACGCGTTGCACGCGGCGTCGCTGTCGTTTCGTCACCCGATCACCGGCTGCCCGCTGACGGTGCGGTGCCCGCCGGGCGACTTCGACGCACTGCTGGCGGAGTACCGCCGCCCCGCCGACGTCCGCGACCTAGACTGAACTTCTGAACCGCGCGGTCCGCCGCGTCGTTCGGACCGTTATTCGCGCAGTCGTTCGCCCCTCGCAGAGCCCGCCATGCCCACCGACCCGTTCGGCCGCCCGCAGCGGCGCCGGCCGCCCGACGAGATCGATCTGTCCCGGTTCGTCAAACCGACGTTGCTGGGTCTGGTCGCGCTGTTCACCCTGCTGTTGGCGGTGCGGTGCGTGTTCACCGTCGAGCCGAACGAACGAGCCGTCGTGCTGCGGTTCGGGGAGTTCCGGCAGATCGCTGATCCCGGCCTGCACTTCCGCATCCCGTTTGCGGACACGGTGGAAACGGTCTCCGTCGAGGTGCACAGCCTGCGGTTGCCGCAGGAGACGATGGGGGCCGACCGCATGGGGGCGCCGGGCGAGGAATCGCTGATGCTCACCGGGGAGCTGTATGCGGCGAACGTCGAATGGACCGTGCAGTGGCGGGTCACGGACCCGAAGCGCTACCTGTTCGCGTTCGATCGGGCCGGTTCGCCGGAGGAGTTCAGCCGGATCATCGCGACCGTCTCCCGCAGCGTGATGAACCGATTGGTGGGCGATTACAGCATCGACGAGGTGCTGACCGCGAAGCGCGGCGAGATCGCCGCCGAGGCCCGCGACGCCACGCAGGCGGTGCTCACGGAGTACGATTGCGGCGTGACGATCACCGCCCTGCAACTCCAAAGGGTCACCGCCCCGGCGGAGGTGAAGCGGGCGTTCGACGACGTCGTCGCCGCGGACCAGGACCAGGAACGCCTCGAGAGCGAAGCGAACAAGGACCGTGCCCGGTTGCTCAACGAGAGCGAAGCGGAGCGGGACAAGCTCGTCCAGCAGGCCCAGGGTTACGCGGACCGTCAGGAGGCGGAGGTGGACGGCGAAATCGCCGCCCTCCGCGCCAAGTATGAGGCGTACCGGGCCGCCCCGGACGTGACCCGCCAACGGCTGTACCTCGAAGCCATGCAGGAGGTGCTCGCGGGCGTCTCCGGCAAAACGATTCTCGACGCGGACCTGGAGCGACTGCTCCCGCTTCTCCCGATCAACCCGGAGGCTTCCCGATGAGTCGTTCCAATCCGTTGTTCGCCCCCGCGATGTGGATCGCGATGGCGGTGGTCGTCGCAATCGCGCTGCTGACCCTGTCGTCGTCGCTGTACGCGGTCGACGAGCGGGAAGTGGTGGTGGTGGTGGAGTTTGGGGAGCCGATCGTCGGCCGCACGGAGCCGGGGCTGTATTGGAAGACGCCGTTCATCCAGGAGGTCCGCCGGCTGCCCTCGACGTTGCAGTTCTATCGCACCGGCCCCGGCGACAAGCTGGAAGACCTGCCGACCGCTGACGGGCTGAAGATCGACGTCTCCGCGTTCGCGGTCTGGAAGATCACCGACCCGTTGGGGTTCGTGAAGAATCTGCGGACCGTGGAGGCCGCCGAGGAACGCATCGTGCGAGCCCGCGTGAAAAGCGAGATCCGGGACGTGGTCACCGGCGTTGACCTCGCGGAGGTCGTGCGGAGCACCAATCGAGAACTCGCCTACACCTTCGGCGGCCGGAGCGACGCCGAAGCCGGCCCCGTGCCGGGCGAAGAAGGGACTGCCGCGCTGGGCGAGGTGACGGACATTTCGAAGGGCCGGGAGCAGATCATCGCTACGATCCGGCAGCGACTGCGGGAGAACCTCGCCGCCCAGGAGGGCGGCGATTTGGGGGTGGAGATCGTGGACGTGGGGATCAGCAACATCGAGTTCGTGCCCGCGGTGAGGGAAGCGTCCTTCGCCCGATTCCGCACGGAACTCGAAAGCTACGCGATCGCCTTTCGCACCGCCGGCGAGCTTCGCAAGCAGGAGATCCTCAACGCCACCAATGCGGAGGTGGAGCGGATCGAGGGCGACGGCGAACGCAAGAGCAAGGAGATTCGCGGCAAAGTGGACGCCCGCAACATCAAGGTCTTCGCCGCGGCGATCACGGAAACCGGCGACTTCTACAGCTTCCAAAAGAAACTGGACCTGTACCGGACCGCCTTGAAAGGCGACACCCGGCTGATCCTCACCACCGACAGCGATCTGTTGGGCATGTTGAAGGAGCTTGAACCGGCCGGCCCGCCGACGGAGTCGCCGTCCGCGGTGGCGGAGACGGCCGCGGGAGGGTGAAGGTCGCGGGAGGGTGAACGCGGCGTCCCGGAGGCTTGGAGCGTCCGAGACACGTGACGACCAGCGCCCGGTCACGCCGCCAGTTCGGCCAGCTTCGCCCCCGCTTCGCCCCGCACGAACGGGCCGACGGCGGGGTCGTCGCTTTCGAACAGCCCGGCGACCGGGCCGTCGTACAGCACCTGCGAATCGTGCGGCCCCAGCGTCGCGGCGGGACGCAGCATCACCACCCGGTCCGCCACCCGGCGGACGGTGTGCATGTCGTGCGTGACCACGACGGAGGTCACCGGCGGGCGATCCTGGCTTGGCGGCGAAGATGGCCCTCCGTCGCGGGAAGCGGCGACGCGGAGGATCAATTCGTTGATCACGTCGCTCATCACCGGGTCGAGGCCGGTGGTGGGTTCGTCGTACAGCATCACGTCCGGGTCCAGCGCCAGCGCCCGGGCGAGCCCGACTCGCTTCCGCTGACCGCCGGACAACCCGGCCGGTTTGCGGTGCGTGACGTGCTCCGGCAATCCCACCTCACGGATCCGGGCGGCCACCAACGCGGCAAGTTCCGGCCCGTCCGCCGCGTGCAACTGGCGGGGGCCGAAGGCGACGTTCTCGAAGACCGTCAGGCTGTCGAACAGCGCGGCCCCCTGGAACAGATAGCCGAACTTCATCCGTCGACGGCGAAACTCCGGCGCCGGCAGCGCGTGCACCGGCGTGCCGTCCCACCGCACCTCGCCCGCGGACGCCGGGAGCAGCGCCGCGGCGAGTTTCATCGACACGCTCTTGCCGCACCCGCTCTCGCCGATCAGGCACAGCGTTTCCCCGACGGCGACCGACAGATCCAGCCGGTGCACGATCGTATTCGTCCCGAACCGCTTGGTGACGGTCCGCAGTTCGAGCTTGGGGTGGGCAGCCATGGAACCGCGACCGTCAGGGAGTCGGCTCAGAGGGATCGGGGCCGGAACGAGCCGCTCTCTCACGGTCGCGGTTCCAGCCGGAGCGTGCAAACGACGCCTCACATCAGCGTCATCGGGGCCGGCCACAGGATCCAGTACAGCCGGCCGAGCACCACGCCGAGCAGGAAATCGAGGCACAGGATCGCCATGAAGGACAGCACGAAGCTTTCCGTCGCCGCGGTCCCCACGCCCTCCGCCCCGGCCCCGCAGTGGAAGCCGCGGTGGCAGGCGATCACGCCGATCGCCGCGCCGAACGCGAGGCTCTTCACGAGCCCGCTGGCGAAGTCGTAGGCGGTGATGAACTCCAGCGTGTGATGCCAGTAGTGGAAGTTGGAGATCCCCAGCAGCTTCACTCCGAACAGCCACCCGCCGAACATCCCGCAGGCGTCCGCGAGCACCGTCAGCAGGGGGATCAGCGTCACGCAGGCGACCACCCGCGGCACGACGAGGCGCCCCACCGGGTCGGCGCCGAGGGCTTTGACCGCGTCGATCTGCTCCGTGACCCGCATCGTGCCCAGTTCCGCCGCGGTCCGGCTGCCCACCCGCCCGGCGAGCATCACCGCGGCCAGCACCGGGCCGAGTTCCTTGACCAGGGAGACGTTCACCACCGCCCCCAGCCGGTTCTCCAGGTGCATCATATGCAGTTGGTCGTAACTTTGAACGGCCAGCACCATGCCGATGAACCCGCCGGTCACCAGCACCACCGGGATGCTGCGGACGCCCACTTCATACAGGCTGGGCAGCATGATCCGCTGCGAGGGCCGCACCCGAATCAGCGATCCGAGCACCGACGCCGCGAACAGCGTCAGATCGCCGGTCTGCCGCACCGCGCCGATCACCGTCGCCCCGAGCCGGGCGATGGGGCCGGGCGAAGCGTCCGCCGCCGGAACGGCGAGGGGCGATGGGGCGGCGGCGGGCGATCCGGCGGACACGCTCGTGTCTGTAGCAGAACCGTCGCGGGGGGCGAACCGCGATCACTGCCGCGGATTGGCCGCCGCGGTTACCGTGGGTCGGCCCGCCCCCGAAGAGCCCCCGCATGTCCGCCGCCGCCCTCTTCGTCGCCGCCCTGCTCGTCCCGACCGCACTGGACGGGCCGGGGGAGGACGGGCCGGGGGAGGACGGGCCGGGGGAGGACGGGCCGGGGGAGGACGAGGCGCCGCCCGTCCCCCCGCTGACGGAGGCCGACCGGGCCGCCGTCGCCGCCGTTGAAGCGCTCGGCGGGCAGGTCGTGCCGCTGGCGAAGAACGACGCCCGCTTGGACGTCGCCTTTCACCTCGGCGGCGTCGTGCTGACGGAAGAGCACCTGACGGCGCTCGCCCCCCTCGCGAATCGTCTGCACGTGCTAAACCTCCGCGGCACCGCCTTTGACGACGCGATGAGCCGCCCGTTGAGCCGCGTGCTGCGAGATCAGCCGAACCTGCGTCGCCTGCATTTGGAACGCACGCAGATCACCGATGCGGCGCTGGCCGAAGTGGGGACGCTGGGGCGGCTTGAATATCTGAACCTCTACGGCGCCGCCGTCACCGACGCCGGCCTGCCGAGCCTGCACGGGCTCACGAACCTGCGGTCGATCTACCTCTGGGACACCGCCGTCACGACCGCCGGCGCCCTCGCCCTGCGGGACGCATTGCCGAACGTAAGAATCGTCGGCGTCGATCTGCCCCCCGCCCCGCAGTCGCCCGTCACGGCCCCCAAGCCGGAAGTGACCCCCAAGCCCGAAGCGGCCCCCAAGCCGGAGGCGGCGCCCGATCTTAACGTGGCAGAACCGGCGCCGGCTGTGGAGCCCGCGACCGCCCCGGCAGACGCCCCCGCCGTGGCTCCGCCCACCGACGGGCCGCCCGCCGCCGACAAGCCGACCGCCGCCGACACGCCGACCGCCGACGACACGCCCGCCGACTCTTCCGAACAGGCTCCCGAATGATCCGTTCCGCGCCCGCCCTGCTGTTCCTCGTCGCTGTGTGCGGCCGCGGCCTCGCTGCGGAGCCGGACGCCCGGCCGAACGTGATCCTCGTGCTGACGGACGATCAGGGCTACGGCGACCTGTCCTGCCACGGCAATCCGGTGCTGAAGACGCCGCACACCGACCGCCTGCATGGCGAGTCCGTGCGGCTGACGAACTACCACGTCGATCCGACCTGCTCACCGACGCGGGCCGCCCTATACACCGGCCGGTACAGCGCCCGCACCGGCGTCTGGCACACGATCCAGGGCCGGTCCCTGCTGAACCCGAACGAGGTGACGCTGGCCGAACGGCTCCGCGACGCCGGCTACCGCACGGGGATCATCGGGAAGTGGCACCTGGGCGACAACGCCCCGCTGCGGGCCGGCGATCAGGGCTACGACTTCGCCTTCACCCACGGCGGCGGCGGCGTCGGACAGGCTCCGGACATCTGGGGGAACGACTACTTCGGCGACACCTACACCCGCTTCTCCCGCTCCCCGGAGAAACATGACGGAAGCGAGGACCCCGACGGATCCGAGGAGCGAGTCACCGTCGACGGATATTGCACGGACGAGTGGTTCGACGCCGCGGACCGCTTCGTCGATCGCAACCGGCCGGAGGAGACGGGGCGGCCGTTCTTCCTGACGCTGGCCACCAACGCCCCGCACGGTCCCTACCGCGTGCCGGAGAAATGGTCCCGGCCGTACCGCGACGCCGGGGTGACCGGGGACCGGGCGAACTTCTACGGGATGATCGCCAATATCGACGCCCGTCTCGGCGTCCTGCGGGAGCGGTTGGAGACGCTGGGGCTGGCGGAGAACACCATCTTCATCTTCACCACGGATAACGGCACCGCCGCCGGCCATCGCGACGGCGGCTTCAACGCAGGGATGCGAGGCGCGAAGGGCAGCAATTACGACGGCGGCCACCGCGTCCCGTTCTTCCTGCACTGGCCCGCCGGCGGGTTTGACGAGGGGCGGGACGTGGACCGACTGACCGCTCACATCGACGTGCTGCCGACCCTGTTGAACCTCTGCGGCGTCGGCGGTTCGGAGGACGGGGGGAAGGCCGGCCCGCCGATCGACGGACAGAACCTCACCCCCCTGCTCCGCGGCGAGGAACGGGAGTGGCCGGATCGCGTGCTCGCCGTGCATTCCCAACGGATCAAGGTGCCGGTGAAGTGGCGCATGTCCGCAGTGATGACCGACCGCTGGCGGTTGGTCGGCCGGGACGAGCTGTTCGATCTGGACGCCGATCCGGGACAGTCCGAGAACGTCGCCGCTGAGCACCCGGAGATCGTCGCCCGGCTCCGCAATGCGTACGAGGCTTGGTGGGAGAGTTTGGAACCGGCCTTCGACGAGGCCATGTCGAAGGACCTGGTCCGCATCGCGATCGGTCCCGGGGAGACGGAACTCTGCGCCCACGATTGGCACCAGCCGGAGAACCGCCCTGTGCCGTGGAGTCAAAGTGCCGTCTTACGAGACCCCGTGACGACTGGCTGGTGGGCGATCGAGGTGACGGAGCCGGGGACCTACCAGATCACATTGCGTGATCGACCCGCCGCTGCGAATGAAGATTCCGACTGGGCCGGCACGGCGGACGTTTCGATCATGACGGACCCTGGCGCCTCCGCGATGAGGCAGTATGCAGCGTCCCGCACGGCAAGGTTCACGACGCCGCCGCAATTCGAACTGGGATTGCAGCCCGGCTCCTACCGCCTGACCGCCACGACCACCGAGGGCGGCAAGACCCGCGGCGCCTACTACGTCACGGTGAAACGGGTCGCGGCCGTCGCGCAGCCGCCCGCCCGCACGCTCGACATCACTTTTTAAAGCAGGCCCTGCTGATCTGTAGCGGCGGCTGGAAGCCGCCGCTACGGAGCTCCGCGGCTTGCTTTAGAACCTGTTTCCCATACCAACCCGAAGCGTCAGCGAGGGGCGCAGCCCGCAGCCCCGAACGCCGAGAGAACCCCGCGGACGGCCTTCGCTGACGCTTCGGGTTGGTGCGTTCTCGGTCCTGAAACAGCTTTTCAGCCACCTCTGAGGCGACGAGTCGTCGCGGCGGGCGACGGGCGCTACTGGGCGAACGACTGCGAGCCGTTCGGGCTGCCGGTGATCGGCACGTCCGCCGGCAGCGGGCGGGCGGCGATTGACAGCCCGGCTTGCCGGACGGCTTCGCGGAGGGTGCGGAACCCGCCGAACGCCTCCGGCGCCACCCAGAACGTCGCGGTCGCGCCCGGCCCGGCCGTCGCCAGGGCGAAGCGGAAATCCGACCCCTCGGCGAGCGCCGCGGCGACGGGAACGGACGGATCTTCCCCGGCGTCCTCCAGGGTCCACCCCACCAAGCGGAACCGTACGACGTTCGGCGCGGAGGTGCGGATGCGATTCACCACGTCGGCTCCCTCCTGCTGGATACGGTAGCGCATCAGGTAACCGGCCGCCGGTCCGACGACGCCCTCATACCCGCCGCGGTCGATCACCCGTTGACGGTTCCGCTGCACGTCGCGTTCGAGGCGGGCGGTGAGGGCGTCGATCGGCGCCGTGCGGACGACGCCGCCTTTCGGATCGTTTGGATCGCCGACCAGACGGAAGTGCAACTCGTCGCCGCTGACGCGACGCCCGACCGGCAGGGCCGAATGTTCCAGGCGCTCCGGCGGCTTATCGCCCACCGCGGCGGCCTTTGCAGCCCACAGATCGCGGTCCAGCCGGGCGGCGTCCGCGGTTCGATCGGCATCCTCCCCCGCGGCTTCCGCTTCGGAGAGGGCGGACCGGCTCCTGCGAAACTCTGCGACCGCCGCCGCGGCCCGCGACCGGGCCGCCTCCGCCGCCCCGCGGGCCGTTGACGCCGCGTCGGTCTCCTGCGCCCACCGCCGACGCAGCGCCGCCGCGTTCGCTTCCGCCGCCGCCACATCACGCTCCAGCGAGTACGGAATCGCCGGCGGGGGCGTCGGCAGGTAGACGACGTTCGGCTTCGGCGCCATCAGCGGCGCCCGAGCCACTTTGACCACGGGCTCCGGCTCCGGCTCCGGCGGCGTGGGGGGGGCGACGATCGCCGCGGCGGCCACGTCGGCGACCGGCTCGATCAACGCTGGTGCATCGGCCAACGGCTCGACCGGACGCGGCGGGACGACGGCCGCTTGCAGGGCGGTCATCACCACCAGGACCACCAGGATCCCGACGAGATTCGCCAGGACGTCCAGGAAGCTGTCGCTCCCCTCGTCGGACTGTTCGTGACGACGGCGGCTCATCGGGTTCCTCGGTCAAGTTTCACGGCGCCGCCGGCTTGCTCCGCCGCGTCCGTCAGCCGGGCGACCTGCCCGCGGCCGTCCGCCCGCACGCGGAGGCGCAACTCCGGGCTCCAGCGGAACCCGGGCGGCGGATCGCCGCGGTCGGCGAGCTTGCGGTCGAACTCTGTCCGCAGCGTGGCAATCAGTTGTTCGTCGTCAGACGGCAGGGCGACCCACCGCCCGCCGATCCACAGGTGCGACGCCGCCAACGTGGCCGGCGTCCGCACGGTAAATCGAATACGCTTGTCCCGTCCGGCCGCTCCGCCGCGGCCGTTCCCGCCGCCCCCGCCGCCGGTCGAAGGATCCCGCGAACCGCTTCGCGAGGAACCGGACGCCCCGCCCGCCGCCCCGCCGGATTGGCGATTCGATTGACTGTCGGACTGACGGTTCGACTGGCTGTCGGACCGACGATCCGATTGGCTGTCGGATTGGCTGTCGGTCCGGCCGCCGGAGCCCGATTCTCGCGTCTCGCTGCGAGAGTCGTTTGGCGAAGAGGGCGATCCGTCTGCGGACGAACGCCCCTCGGCCGGGCCGCCGCCGCCGGACGCGCCTCCCGCGGCGCCTCGCATGGGCGTCGCCCCGGGCGAGCGTTCCCCGGGCCGTATAGCGCCCGATGCGGCGGGCAGCGGAGCGGCGGGCGTGGAGGCGTTCGCCCGCGCCGGCACCGGATCGCCCACGACGAGTCGATCCGCGGGCGATCCGCTGGGGAAGCTCCCGGACAGATCCCGGACCGGACGCGCGTTGCCAGCCATCGCGGACGGGGGATTCGATCCCTCCCGCCCTGTGCCGCCGTCGAAGCGACCGTCTGCACCGCCGCCGGAGGGGCCGGTTCCGAACCGGCCCGGCTCATCGCCGGCCGCGATCATCCGATCGTCGCCTGTGCCCCGTGACCTGCCGCCGAATCGGCTGTCGCCTGGGCCGTCGCCGCCGGCTCCGCCCGCTCCGGTGGGGCGGCCGCCGGGGCCGGCCGGGCCGCGCTCGAAGCCGTCGTCCGTGATCGGGACCGCCCGCCGCAATGCCTCACGCACCGCGGCGTCGACCTGGGCGGCGTCTTGCGGACGTGCGTCGCCCCAGGCGATCTTCGCGTCCGCATCCAGCAATTCGTAGCCGAACCGGATGCCGGCGGAGGAGAGGGCGTCGGCGGTTTGATAGAACGCCGGCAGCCCGGCGGGCCGCACGATCAGGAGGACGTACCCCTCGCCCGTCGCCGCGGCCGCGGCCCGCACCCCGGCCACCACCGGGGAGGGGGCGTCCGGCGACGAACCGAGAAACGGCCCCGGCACGGTGACGCCATAAGGATGCAGCGTCGCGCCCGCGGCGACGCACTCGATCAGGATCGGCCGGTCCGCCGTCACGCCGTCGGGGGTCCGGACCACGGGCAGCAGGGAGCGGGGCGAGTCGTCCGCCTGCGCCGCCTCGATCTTCTGGCGGAACGCCACGATCTCCGCGGCAGCCCGCTCCGCGGCGGCGGCGGCGGCGTTGCGCGATCGTTCCAGCGAAGCGAGCCGGGTGCGGGTCGACTGCGTCGCGGCGGTCGCTTCGAACACCGCCATCCTGGCGGCAACGGTGCGGGCTTCGGCGGTCGCTCGACGATCCGAGGTCGCGGCAAGCGCAGCGGTCGCTTCGTCGGCGATCCGTTGGGCGGCGGACAGCCGTTGGCGGAGCGGCTCGGTCGGGTCCGGTCCGCGGTACGGCAGCCGGGCGATCCGGGGCGGGCCGAGCGGAACCTGCGGCACGTCCGGCGGCGGGGCCGGTAACGCCGGCGGCGCCGGGAGCGGCGGCGGCTCTTCGACCGGAGCGACCGTCGCGACGACCGGCGGATTGGCCGGTGCGTCGACGGGATCAGCCGCCGGCGCCTCCGCCGCGGTGGGGGCGACCGCGGGGTTGTCCCGGACGTGCTGCGAAAGGGCGATCAGCAACACGATCAGCGTCCCGCTGGCGCATAACAGCACCGTCAGGAACGGGAACAGGGTGACGGTCGGTCCGCTGGCGCGTCGCACGGGCTCGGTTCGCCGTCGCCGTTAGGCGGCGCGTTTCAACGGGACAGCTTGCGTGGGGACGCCGCGTGCGGGAACGGCTGCCGGCGCGGTGTGCGACGCCGCCCCCAGACGCACCGTCAACAGATGGGCGGCGGCCGTCAGCGATTGCACGGCTTCTTCGAAGTGGCCCGCCTCATTGACGCTCGCCAATCCAGCGTCGATCCGCCCGGCGATCGCGGATTGCGCCTCCGTCCGCTCCGCGATGAGGGTGAGGGACTCCGCCAGATCCCGCAGATGGTCCGACCGGTCGGCGTCGGCGGCGGCGGCGGATTCGAAGCCGTCGCTCCACCGGGAGACCGCCCCGGTCATCGCTTCGGCGGAGGCCCGGACGGCGGCGAGGAACTCTTCGCCGGCCGCTCGTTGGCGACGCTCCGCGACTTCCGCGGCATGTTCGGTTTCCGCCCGCACGCCCGCCGCGAAGGCGGAACGGCTCTCCGCGAGGGTGTCCGACCACGCGGCCCGCATCTCCTCCAGACTGCTCCGCCATGCGGCGGCGTGCACCTCGGCGAGATCGCCCGCCCGGCGACGCATCTGATCCGCCACGTCCGCGGCGGCGGCCCGCACCGGATCTTCATCGGACGCGGGGCAGAGCGGCAACAGGCCGCTGAACGCCACGTCCCGCAGGCGCTCCAATGACTTCAGTTCCGCCCCCTGCACCGTGTGCGTGCCGAACACCAGCACGAGCGACAGCCCCAGGGCCAGCGCCGTCGTGTCGAACGCCACCGCCAGCCCGCCAGTGACCTCGCCCAGCGATTCGCCCAGCCCGCTCGGATCGATGCCCGCAATCGCCAGCGTGATGCCGACCACCGTGCCGAGGAATCCGAGGATCGGCACCGCCCAGGTGATCGTGCGCACCAGCCCGTAGGCGTCGTGCAACCGGTCGGCGGCGGTCTCGTGCAGGGTGGCGAGGCGGGCTTCGGCCCGGTCCGCGGGGGGCGGATCGGACAGCAGGCCGCGGATGCGGGCGGGGGCGGCGAGAGGCGAGGAGCCGGCCCAGGTGAGGGCGTGCTCCCGAGATTCGAAGCGGCAGTTCTCCAGCGCGGCGACGGCGTTTCGCTCCGACCGATGGCCGACCGCACGCACCGCCACGGCCGCGGCCCCGGCGAAGAAGAGCGCCACCGTGGCGATCGCCAGCGGGTGCCCGAGGGCGTACCGCGAGATCAGCGGGTGCGCCAGCGGTCCGCCGTCGCCGCAGGCGACGAGGAAGAGCGCGGTCAGCGCCGCCGCGACGGCCGCGGGGGAGGTCAGGAGTTTCAGCAACGCACACGCCTCAGGCCGGGAGCGATTGCCGGCGCCGGAGACCCCGGGCGGCCGGCGGGTCCTAGCGCCGGCCCCCGCCCGCGGTCCATCCCGGTCTCGCCGATTCACAGCTGGGCACGGCCCACGGCTCAGGCCCGCAGCGCCGCCAGCGGGGTTCCCTCCGAGCGCATCAACGGGCGACCGATGGGCGTCATCTCCTCCACCGCCGGATCGACGCCCAGCGTATCGAACACCGTGGCGAACAGGTCCTGCACGCTCACGGGATCGGTCGGGTCCGCCTCCCCCGCCGGATCGGTGCCGCCGAGCACGCGGCCGGACGCCAGCCCGCCGCCGCCCACGAGGCACGAGAATCCCTTCGGCCAGTGGTCCCGACCGTCGAGGGCGTTGATCCGCGGCGTGCGGCCGAACTCCGTCATCACCAGCACGATCGTGCTGCGTAGCAGATCGCGGCTCGTGAGATCGTCCAGCAGGGCGGCGAGGGCCGGGTCGAGAGCCGCCGTCTGCGTGGCCATGCCGCCGAAGTTATCCGCGTGGGTGTCGAATCCGTCCAGCGTCACCTCGACGGCCCGCACGCCGGTTTCAATCAGACGCCGGGCCACCAAACAGCCGCGGCCGAAACGGGTGTCGCCGTAGGCGCCGCGGACGGCGGCGGGTTCTTCGGCGATCTCGAAGGCGCCGACCTGCGGGGAGTCCATCATCGCCAGCGCCTCCGCGGTGGCCTCCGCGTGACGGGTACGAGCCAACTGACCGGGCCGGCCCATTTCGAACGACCGCGACAGCACGTCGAGCCCCGCCAGCCGTCGCGCCCGTCGCCCGGGGGCGGCGACGTCGCGCAGATTCGCCGGCGGCCCGCCCGGGTTGTGCACCTGAAAGGCGTCGAACCGAGCCCCCAGATACCCGCCCCGCGGCGGCCACCGGCCCGGGTTCAAGGCGACGTGCGCCGGGATTGCCAGCCCGGTCGGCGGATGCGCCGCCGCGGCCACCGCCCCCACGGCCGGATGCTGCACCGTCGGATCGGGGCGGAAGCCGGTCTTCAGGAAGTACGTCGCCCGCTCGTGGTCTCCCTCGGCGCTGACCAGCGACCGCACGACGTTCAGCTTGTCCGCGTGCTCCGCGGTGCGGGCGAGGCCGTCGGCGAATTGCACGCCCTTCAGAGCCGTCCGCACCCCCTTCGTCGGCCCGCCGGTGGGCGAACCGGGGTGCGGATCGAAGGTCTCCAACTGACTCATCCCCCCCTGCATCCAGAGCACGAGAAGACTCTTCGCCCGCTCCTCCCCCCGCCGGCGGGCCGCCTGAGCAGACAGCGGCGGCAGGGCGAACGAGACCCCCAACCCCGCCGCCGCCGCGAACGCCGTCCGGCGATCCAGACGAGACGACACGGCGGCCCCGGGCGATGCGGCTAATGGTTCCATGAGAACTCCGGCGCGTTGAACAGGGTCCAGTACACGTCCTCGATCGGATACCGCGCTTCGCCGTCGGCGGGCGGATCGTAGTAGCGGGCGAGGGCGGCGGTTTCTGCTTCCGTCGGTCGACGGGAGAGGACGCAGAGGAACGCCGCTTCGATCTGCCGCGGCGGCGAACCGGCGAACCAGGTCACGCGGGCCGGCGCCCCGAACGGTTGAGCCTGCGAGAGTTCGCGTTGCAGATCGCCGTTCATTCGCAGCAACGCCTGCGGGACGGTGCCCGGCTCGCGGATCAGCTCTTCCTCGCCCGGATCACCGTAGTCGCGGACGAAGTCGACGGAGCGAAGGAGCCGCACCGCACGGACGAACAGCGGGCTGTCCGCATCCAGCGTGCGGACGCTGCCGGCCTGGGTCATCGCCCCGATCATCTGCTCCGGCCGCAGACGGGTTAGCGGGAACGCCGCGTTCGCTCGGGCGAGAGCGGCGTACTCCTCTTCGCTCGCCCCCGGGACCGACGACGACAGCCGGAACGCCCGCGATCGAGCAATCACCCGGATGAGGGGCTTCAACCGGTACTCGCCCGGCCCGGCAAAGGAGGCGGCGAGTCGGTCCAGCAGGTCCCCTGGCTCACCGTCCGCGAGCGGCGCGGGGTCCGGCAGGTCGTCCACCGGTTCGTGCCAGGCCCGGCCGAACAGCAGGCCCCAGACCCGGTTGGCGGTCGCCCGGCTGAACCGTCGGTTTTCCGGATGCGTCACCCAAGCAGCCAATGCGGTTCGGCGGCGGGTCGAATCTGGCTCGTAGTCCGGCGGCAATCGGTCTGCGGCGAAGGGGACCGCGGGGGCGACGACGCGATCTTCGAGCGTCTTGAAATCCTGCACGACGAACTCCCGCGGTCGCCCGTCGAGCGTCCGCCGGTCCCGGACGCCGGTCAGGCTGTAGTCCGTGCGACCGTAGAACGCGGCGAGCCCTTCGAAATCGCCCTGCGACCAATCGGCGAACGGGTGGTCGTGACACTGGGCACAATCGATCCGCTGTCCCAGGAAGGCCCGCACCGTGCGACCGGCGAGGGCGTTGCGGTCCAGCACGTCGTTCTCGACCTCCGCGGTGACGAAGTTCACCTCCGGTTTCGCGGTCCACATCCCGTCGCCGGCGATCATCCGTCGAACCGTCTCGTCCCATGGAAGGTCGCGGTGCAAACGGTTCGCGAGCCATGCCTTGAACCGATCGCGGCGGAACAGCACGAGGTTCCCCTCGTGCACGCCCACCAGCGACCGGGCGAGTCGCTCCGCCCAGTAGTCGGCGAACCGGCGGTCGGCGAGGAGCCGGTCCGTCCACCGGGCGAGTCTGTCCGGAGCGGCGTCCGCCTCGAACGCTCGGACCTCTTCCAGCGACGGGATCGTGCCGTGCAGCGCCAGCGAGAGCCGGCGGAGCACCAGCAAGTCCGCCGCCGCCGGCGCCGGCTCAACCCCGTCCGCCTCCCATCGAGCCATGAAGTAAGCGTCGACCGCGGAGGCGTCTGCCGGACGGGCCGGCGGCGGGCGGGTCGGGGGGCGATCCCAAGCCGCGGCGCCGAGCGTCACCGCGAAGACCGTCCCCGCCGCGATCAGCCCGAACCAGCGGCGGGAGGGACGGGCGAACCTCACGGCGTCTCCGGCGATCTTGGGGACGGTGGCGATCTTGGGGACGGTCGCCTGATGGTACTCCGCCGCGGGCGTCGGGGTTTCCGTCGATTGCTGGAACGCCCCGACGCCGCGGCGGGTATCGCCCGACGACACATTCCCTCCCGCCCCCATGACCATGCCGGTCGCCCCCGCCCCGCCGGACCTGTCGACGGAGGTTTCGGCGGATGAGACGGAGCCGGCGCCGGTCGCTCGCTCCAGCCGGCCGAAGCGTGTGCGGCGATGGGTGAGCGGCGCTTTGCGGGCGGGGGTGGGCGTGGCGAGCTTCGGCGGGTTGGCGGCGGCGGTCGCGGCGGCGCCGGGCGGGCCGCTGTTGGCCCTCGGATGGATCTTGGAAGCGGAGGGCCGGGCGGCGAACGGCGCTCTGCCAAGAGCGTCTGCGGAAACGGGCGACGCGGGACGGCGTCCGCCGCTGGGGCGGTTGTTGCGGGCGTCGGCCATGCTGGCCGGGGCGGCGGCGGTAATTGGGGTGGCGGTTCAGCCGGTGCGATTCGCGGCCGGGTTGGCGGCGGACGCGGCGGTCATCGCCCCCGGCTCGGCGGCGGCCCGCGGTTGGCGGGCGGCGACGCTGGCACTGGCGCTCGCGGTCGCCGCGCACCTCACTCTCTGGCTTTTCGCGGGCGGGCGGACGGGGTGGTTCCGCCCGCTCCGCAATCTGCGGCGGGTCCTTCGCGATCCCGGCGGCGCCGCGGACCGCCTGGGAGCGAAGTGCGGGCGGCTGTGGGCGGAACTGGCGCCGCTGTCGGCGATCTGGCTGGGCCTGCGGGGGCTGTTGGTGGCTGCCGCGTGGGTCGTGCCGCCGACGGCGTTGCTGATCGCCCAGGGCGACGGCGCGGGCCGTGCCGCCCTGCGGGTGATCGGGGCGGTGTGGCTGGCGGCGATCCTGCCCCTCGTGCCGGCGGCGCAGGCGAATCTGACCGTCGCCCGCCACGCCGGGACGTGGTCGAGTTTGAAGGCCGGCCTCAACCCGCTGGCGGCGTGGCGGATCTGGCGAACGCGACCGGCCCGGTGGGTCGGCGTGCTGGCGGCGGTGGTGGTTGGCTCGCTGCCGCTGTATTCGCTGGCGGTGGTGGAAGTCCCCGCGGACGCACGATGGCTGCTGACCCCCGTCTGCATCGCCGGCGTGCTCCCGAGCCGGCTGCTCGCCGGGTGGACCCGCCGCGGAATCGCGCGGAGCGCTCCTGGACTGAACGGGGCGGGGCCGAACGACGCGCGGCCGCGGTGGTGGTGGACGTGCGGGTGGTTGGCGGTCGGCTGGGGGGTCGGCCTGCTGTACGCGGGGATGCTGTTCCTCACGCAGTTCACCAGCGCCGCCGGCCCCGCCGCGGCCCTGCATCAGCCGGGCCTGTTCACGCCGGTGCCGTTCTGACAGGCGCCGCTCACCGGCGATTCACTCACCGGCGATTCAAACGGCGCAACTGGCCGACGAGATCGCCGTACTCCAGCGTCGCCGGCGGTTGCCGGACCGGCTCGGCGGTGGCGCGAAGCTGACGACCGACCTCGTCGACCAGCCCGTCCAGCCACTCCGGCGGCTCCGGTCCGCTCGGCCGGCTGCGTTCCCGCAGGCGATCGACCACGCCCCGCAACTCCGCGAACCAAGCCCGCGCGGGACGCCCGTGACCGCCCGCCAAGCTGGGCTTCACCAGGGCGTACAGCCGTTCGCGGATCAGCGGGCCGACCAGCCGTTCCTCCAGCTTGTCCCGGACCCCGGGCAAACGCACGCCGTAGTGCTCTTCCCGGTCCGCCAATCGCACGAGGTGCATCTCCGCCCGCCGGCGGGTGTCGCGACGCATCATCCGCAGCCAGCGGTCCGCAAGATCCAGTTCCCCCGTCCGAGCCAGCGCCCGGAAGATCACCGCCCGCGGCGCCCGGTGCCACTCGTCCCGGTCGTAGTCCACCTCGACGCGCAGGAAATCGAGCAGGCAGTAGAACCGCTCCCCGTAATCGCTGCGGGTCGTCAGCGAGTTGTATTCGATCCAGCGATCCACCTTTTCCACGACGATTTGCAGAATCAGGGTGAGCAGTTTCTCCGCCTTCGGCCGCTCGATGCGGTTCTCCAGCAGATCGTCGACCAGTTGGTTCGACTTCAGCGGGTCCGGGTTCTGGACCAGCGCGTCGAGATAGGGGCCGACGCCGGTGTGCAGCACCATCCGGACATGCCCGAGCGTGAGGTTGCGGGCGTGCAGCAATTGGCCGCCGTAGCGGGTGATGAAGTCCTTCAGATCCTTCCGCAAACCGGGATCGCGGAGGTTCTCCGCGACGCTGAGCCGCAACGTGCGACTGTGCCCGATCCACAGCGCGCGGAACGGGCGCAGCAGGCGCGAGAAGGTCCGCACGCGGCCTTCGAGCGGGCTCTCGAACAGGCTGCGGCGGCCGGTCTCTCGCGGATCGGGCGAGATGCGGGCGAAGTTCGGGGCGACGGGGCGATCCGGCGGGGCGGTGGCCCGCACCGTCGCGGCGGTGGCGGCGGAGAGCGCCCGGCGGAACAGGCGGTCGAACTCCGTCACCACCGGCCCGCCGACCCGACTGCCGCGCTCGGCGTGCAGCACCGCGGCGAGCAGCCGGTGCGTCTGGGAGATCAGCCCGAGTCGCGGCAGTTCCACGGCGAGGTGATCCAGCAAGCGCCAGTCCCCGCGGCTGCGGGCGGCGGCGACCGGATCCCCGCCCCGGTCCGGCGGGACGTACAGCAGTTTTCGCCGGCGGAGCTTGGCCGCGAAGGCGGCAAACGTGCGGCGGGCCGCGGCTCGGTCACGGCGTTGCACCGCGACCAACAGCCGGTACGCGGCGGCGTCGAACTCGGAAGCGTCCTCCTGCTCGATCCCCAACCTCGCCCGCGCGAGGCGAGCGGTCAGCGACAGATCCGCCGCCGCCCCGATCAGGCGGTGGACCAGCCGGTGACGCACTTGCAGGCGGTCGTCCCGCAGCATGTTCTCGATTTCGTCGCCGGTTGCGGCGCCCACGGGGCGCTCGTGGATCACCGCGGCGGCGGCGGTCGATTCGTCCTGCAAGCGGGCCAGTTCGTCCGTCCAGTGCGTCAGAACCTCGACGAACCGCCCCGTCTCCGGCTCCGGCCTGGAGAGCGCCCGCCCGCTCCCCAACGGCCTCGCCGCGGCGGGCACGGCGGCGATCGCATCCCGCCACAACGCGGCGACCGCTTCGCGGTAGCGAATCGGGACGTTCCATCCGCGGACCAACTCCGGCAGCAGTTCGTCCAGATCGGCCGGGGGGCCGGGGCCGTCCAGCAGATCGCCTTCGACGCCGTCGTCGGCGCTGTCCTCGAAGGTCACGCCCTCGTAGGCGGCGGCAAATTCGCCGTCGTCCCCATCGTCATCGTCCGGGTCGCCGTCGCCGCCCATCAGCAACGCACCGCCGCCGCGCTTGCGGGGCGGGACGACGTCGGCATCGGGCAGTTCGAGGGCGAGGTGATCGACGTTCGGTTCTAATCGCTCGAAGAACTTCGCCACGGCCTCGGCGACGCCGTCGCCCTCGTCCTCCTCCCCAATCTGGTGACCATCCCGCCCCCCGGCGATCTGCCCCAGCAGGCTGCGGCGGAGCAGGTGGAAGACCGTGTTGCCGTCCGGTCCGGCGCCAAAGCGCTCCGTCTCGCCGACCCAGTAGTACAGCAGGCCGGCGGCGGCGGCGGGTTCGTTCGTGCGGAGCAACAGGTCCGCCGCCCGGGCCAGCGAGGCGCCGCGGTCCAGTTCGTCCAACCGCTTCGCCCAGAATCCAAGCCCGGCGTCCGCCCCGCCAGCGTCGTGCCATTCGCCCAGCACCCCCGCGACACGCGCGGCGCTCTCCACCGCGGACGCCCCCTGCACCGCGGGCAAGCCGTCCACCGTGGCGGTCGCGAAGCGATCCCACCAGTCCGCGAACCGCTCCAGCCGGGAGGCGAAGCCGACTCCGGCGCCCGCTTCGCCCGCCTGCCCGGCGTCCGGAGCCGGGTCGTCCGCGGAGACGCCCCGGGCGGCGGATTCGATCCGCACCTCCCCGCCCAACCGGAGCGTCTCGCCCACCAGTTCGATCAGCGTTTCAAGCCGCGGGTCCGGCAGGCTGTCCTCCCGCGCCCGGAACAACGGGTACTGGCCCTGATAGCCGATCACCGTCCACGGGTCCGGCAGCAGCCCGCAGTCGACGCCGCGGCGGATCAGCCCGGCGGCGGCGTCCCAGCGATCGGCGGCGTCCCGTAATCGACCGGCCGGATCGGTCGCCGCGGCGAACCCTTCGGCGAGGGCGCATTCAATCCCCGCTTCCAACCGGCCGGCGGCGCTGGGGTTGTTCGCCGCTTCCTCCCGGGCGGCGTCCGGCTGATCCAGCCGGGCGTACTGCGTGGCGAGCGTGCGCCCTGCGCCTGCCGAGCCGTCAGGTCCGACAGGCTGAGGTTGAGGTACTGTCGAACGTGTCCGAACGGCTGCCGGGTGCGTTTCGTAATCGCGGCGAGGCGATCGGCCCGAACGCCGGACTGCGATTCGATCAGCCAGTCGTAGAAGCGATCCCGCAGCGCCGCGATGCGGGGGAGCAGCGTCATCAGGGAGGACGCGGAGTCGTGGGCGTGCGGGTCGCGTCCGGAGACCGCCGCCGCCATCAGCACCGTGCCGGCGAGGGCTGCGGAACCGTCGAACAACCGCTCCGCCGGCGAACCGTCGCCGTCCTGTTCCACCCACCGCAGGATCGCCGCCAGCACCGGCCGGCGAAGGACGAAGCGGGTGTAGTCCCCCGCGGAGTCGTCGTCGCCGGCGTCGTCGAGCCGGGAGAGGCCGCCGGCGTGGTGACTCTCCGGATCCCACTCGCCGAACAGGTAGTTCGTCCGTTTGAAGACGGGGTGCCGGTCGTCGTAGGTGCGCAGGTCGACGGCGAGTTCCACCATCTGATCCGGGTGGTACTCCGCCTCGTCCAGCATGTCCGCGGGGGTTTGGCGGAGCAGTTCGAGGGTGGCGTCCAGCAGCGCCGCCGCGGGGCCCGGGGCGCTGCCGACTTCCGGCCGCCATAACGGGACCGGGCGGTGTCGCTCGTGCGGGTGCACCTCGCTGCGGCCCCCGCCCTCCAGCACCGGGATCGGGCGATGGCCGACGTAATCGTTCAGCCGCAACACCGCCGCCCGCACCGCTCCGGGGCCGCGTCGGGCGCCGGCCCCCGCGTCGTCGGCTCCGGCGCCGACTTGCAGCAGGGCGTCCGCGGCGGCGGCGAGGAACAGCGGGGCCGACAGGTCCGCCTCCGAGAGATCCGGCAGCAGATCGCGGTGATACTTGCGGTAATCCGCGGGCAGATCGCCCAGCCCCGCCAACACCGCCCGGGCCTGGGCGGCGTCGGCGAAGGCGGATCGCTCCGCGGACAGCGTGTCGAGCCGGTCCGACAGCGCCGCCAGCGCCCGCGGGTAGCCCGGCACGGGGCCGGCGCCCTCGGCGGTCAGCGCCGCTGACAGCTCGCAGAACCCCACCGCCAGCGGGCCGTCGTTCCCCCCGGAGGAGAAGTTCAGCACGCCCAGAACGCGGTCGCAGCCGTCCACGACGGACGGGACCGGCGGGTTCGGCGAGGAGTGAACGCGGTCGGCGGTCGGGGCGGGATTCGTCACCCGGGCATTAGCGCAGGGGCCGCCAGCTTTTCAACCCGCGCCCGCTCCGCGGCGATCAGCGGGCCGGGACGGGGTGCGGGGATGCGTCGGTCGTTCCGACGCCGGCAGCCTTGTGCGCGGCGACCGCGGGCGAGGGTAGGAAGGGCGGACGGGGGGCCGTAGACTCCGCGCCGATGCCCGCCCCCGCCCCGCCGCCGACCGCTTCGCCGGACCCGCGGCCCGCCGATGACGGCTCCGCAGACGGCGGCCCCGCAGACGGCGGCCCCGTGATCCGCACGCTGGGAATCGTGGGCGTCGGCTTGATCGGTGGGTCGATCGGGGCCGCGGCGCTCAAACGGGGCGTCGCAAAGGAGGTGATCGGCTTCGGCCGCGATCGCGGCCGCCTCGAAGCCGCCCGGCAGGCGGGCCTGCTGACGCGGACCGCCGTCGATCCGGCGGAGGCGTCGTCGGTCGATCTGCTGGTCGTCTGCACGCCGGTCGGCCGCATTGCGGAGGACGTGCGGCGGTTTCTGCCGCACCTCGGCCGCACGCCGCTCGTCACCGACGCCGGGAGCGTGAAGCAGTCGATCGAGCACGATCTGTGCGACCTGCACGCGTCCGGCCGTTACGTCGGCGCCCACCCGCTGGCGGGCTCGGAAAAGGGCGGCTGGGAACACGCGGACGCCGACCTCTTCACCGATCGCACCTGCGTGCTCTGCCCCGGGCCGGACCGGCAGACGACCGGTACGGTCGCCGGTTTCTGGGATGCTCTGGGGATGCGGTTGGCGACCATGTCCGCCCGGGAGCACGACGCCCGGCTCGCCCGCACATCGCATCTGCCGCACGCGCTGGCGGCGGCGCTCTGCCTTGCCGCGGACGCCGACGCACGCCCCGCTCACGGCGACGGACGCCTGACCAGCACCGGGTTCGCGGATACCACCCGCGTCGCCGCCGGAGATCCGGCGCTGTGGGCGGACATCTTTCAAGCCAACGCCCCCGCCGTCCGGGACGCCGTCGATCGGCTATCCGACCGGTTGGGCGATCTTCGAACCGCCCTGACCGCCCGCGACCGGGACGGGCTCGAATCCTGGCTCGCGGAAGCAGCCGACCGCCGAGGCGATCTCATCGCCGCCAGCCTGAATGGGGCCAGCATGAACCGAGGAACCGCTTGATGTTGTGGGATGTGGAGATTCGCCCCGCCCGCGGACGACGCGACGCGGAGGCCGAACGGGCCGCCGAACTCGCCCGTGGGCTCGGTCTGCCCGCCGGTCCGATCGCCTCCGCCCGTTCGTTCCTGATCGAAGGCGACCTCACCCGGGAGCAGATCGAACGGGACGCGGTCCCCCTGCTCTGCGACCCGGTCGTGGAAACGGCGGCCGTCTCCGCCTGCGACGGCCGACCGACCGCGATCAGCGACGGCGACGCTCCTATCGGCGGCGGCGATCCTGCTGGCGGCGGCAATCCTGCTGGCGGCGGGGAGGTGTTGAACGTCCTGTTCCTCCCCGGCGTGACCGACAACGTCGCCCGCAGCGCCCACGAAGCGCTGAAGCGGCTCGGCGTGCCCGCCACGAACGTCAGCAGCGTTCGCAAGTACCGCGTCGCGTCGGACGCCGCCCCGGAGACGCTCGATCGGCTCGCCAAGCGGGTGCTGGCGAACGACAGCATCGAGCACGTTCTCCGCGGCCCGCTCAAGCTGGAAACGCTCGCCCTCGGCAAGCCGTATCGCTTCGCGCGAATCGACGTGCCGCTGCGGGCGATGGACGACGCGGCGATGCAGCGGCTCTCCAAGGAGGGCCAACTCAGCCTATCGCTGGCGGAGATGCGCACGGTCGCAGGCGCACTTCGCCGATCTCGGCCGCGATCCGACGGACTGCGAACTCGAAAGCGTCGCCCAGACCTGGAGCGAACACTGCTCCCACAAGACGCTCGCCGGGCCGATCCGGTACGACGGACCGGACGGCGTCGTCACCTTCGACAACATGTTGAAGGAGACGATCTTCGCCGCGACGGTCGCGATCCGGGCGAACCTCGGGGCGGACGATTGGTGCCGCAGCGTGTTCGCGGACAACGCCGGCGTGGTGCACTTCGACGGCGACGGGGCGGACGAACAGTGCGTCTGCATCAAGGTGGAGACCCACAACCACCCCAGCGCCATCGAGCCCTACGGCGGGGCGAACACCGGCCTCGGCGGCGTCATCCGCGATCCGTTGGGCACCGGGCTGGGCGCCAAGCCGCTGTGCAGCACGGACGTCTTCTGTTTCGCGTCGCCCACCACGCCGGTCGAATCGCTCCCGCCGGGCGTCATCCATCCCGCGACCGTGATGGCCGGGGTCGTCGCCGGCGTGCGGGACTACGGCAACCGGATGGGGATCCCCACGGTGAACGGAGCGGTGTGCTTCGACGATCGCTACCTCGGCAACCCGCTGGTGTTCTGCGGGAACGTGGCGCTGATCCCCGCCGACAAGGTGGATAAGAAGGTGTCGCCGGGCGACCGAATCGTCGCCCTCGGCGGGGCCACCGGCCGCGACGGCATCCACGGGGCGACCTTCTCGTCCGTCGATCTGCACGAGGAGAGCGAATCGGTCAGCGGCGGGGCCGTGCAGATCGGCGACGCCGTCACCGAGAAGATGGTCGCCGACGTGCTGCTGGCCGCCCGGGACCGCGGGTTGTACTCCGCCGTCACCGACTGCGGCGCCGGCGGGTTCTCCTCGGCGGTCGGGGAAATGGGCGAGCAGACCGGGGCCGAGGTGCATCTCGACCGGGCGCCGCTGAAGTACCCCGGCCTGTCGCCGATGGAAATCTGGATCAGCGAGGCCCAGGAACGCATGGTCTTCGCCGTGCCCGCGGGTCACGTCGCTGAGTTCGTGGCGCTGGCCGAGAGCGAGGGCGTGGGCGTGGCGGACCTCGGCGAGTTCACCGGCACCGGCCGCCTCGTGCTGAAGTACGGGGGGAACGTCGTCGCCGACGTGGCAATGAGCTTCCTGCACGACGGTCGCCCCCACATCGTGCGGGACGCGACCTATCAACCGCGTGCGGTTTCGCGGGTCGAACTGCCGGAGAAAACCGACTGGACCGCCGAGTTGCTGGCGATTCTCGCGGCCCCGAACGTCGCCTCCAAAGAGTTCATCGTTCGGCAGTACGACCAGGAAGTGCAGGCTCACAGCGTCGTCAAGCCGCTGGTCGGCGAGGACGAAGACGGCCCCGGCGACGCCGCGGTGATTCGCCCCCTACCCGCATCGCCCCGCGGATTGGCCGTCGGCTGCGGGATCAACCCGCGGTACGGCGATCTCGACACCGCTCGCATGGCGGAATCGGCACTGGACGAAGCGATTCGCAACGTCGTCGCCGTCGGCGCCGATCCGGCCCGGATCGCCGTGCTGGACAACTTTTGTTGGGGAAACACGGAACGGCCGGAGACGCTCGGTTCGCTGGTGCGATCCGCGATCGCCCTGAAGGAGTACGCCGTCGCCCTCGGCGCCCCGTTCGTCAGCGGCAAGGACAGCCTGTACAACGAGTTCGCCTACACCGACCCGTCTTCAAGAGAACATGGCGGCGAACGACGGACCGTTGCGATCCCGCCGACGCTGCTCGTCACCGCGATGGGTCAGGTGCCGGACTGCGGCCGGGCGGTGACGATGGATCTGAAGGAACCGGGAAACGCGCTGTACCTCGTCGGGGAGACGAAGTACGAACTGGGGGGATCGCACCTGCATCACGTGCTCGGGCTGCACGGCGGCACGGCGCCGACGGTGGATGCGGAGGCGGCCCCGCCCCTCTTTGCCGCCCTTCATGCCGCGATCGCCGCGGGGCACGTGCGGGCCTGTCATGACCTGAGCGAAGGCGGGCTTGCCGTCGCCGCCGCGGAGATGGCCTTCGCGGGCGGGTTCGGGGCGGAGCTCGATCTCGGATCCGTCCCCTGCTTGGAGCTGGACGTCTCAGACGCCGCGTTGGCGTTCAGCGAGTCCAACACCCGCTTCCTCGTGGAGGTCGAACATCCCGCCTCGTTCGACACGAAGATGGCCGGCGTCCCGCACTGTCAGATCGGAACCGTGACCCGCTCCGACCGTCTCATCATCCGCGGCTCCGACGGCACGCCCCTGATCGACGCCCCGCTCGCTGCTCTCAAGGCCGCGTGGCAATCCACCTTCGCCGGATACTGAACGAACCATGTCCGACCAACCCCGCGTCTTCGTCACCCGTCAGATCCCCGAACCCGGCCTCGACCGGCTGCGGGAGACCTGCGAGGTGGAGGTCTGGCCTAAACCGCTGCCGCCGCGACGGGATATCCTCCTCGATAAAATCCGCGGCTGCGCCGGCTTGTTGACGATGCTGTCCGACAAGATCGACGAGACGGCGCTCAACGCCGCGGGCGACGACCTGAAGGTCGTGGCGAACTACGCCGTCGGCTTTAACAACATCGACGTCGCCGCCTGCCGGGCGAAGGGCGTGGCGGTGGGCAATACGCCGGACGTGCTGACGGACGCCACGGCGGACGCCGCCGTCCTGTTGATGCTGGCGGCGGCCCGCTGCTTCACGCCCGCCGCCGCCAGCGTCCGCGACGGCGGTTGGAAAACCTGGGCGCCGATGGACCACTTGGGAATGGAACTCGCCGGCAAAACCGTCGGCGTGGTGGGGCTCGGTCGCATCGGGCGGGCCTTCGCCGATCGCTGCCGCGGCGGGTGGGGAATGCACGTGCTGTACACCGCGAACTCGCCCAAACCGGACGCCGATCGCGACCTCGGCGCCCGCCGCGTCGAGCTGCCGGAACTGCTGTCGGAAAGCGATTTCGTCTCCCTCCACTGCCCGCTGACGGAGGCGACGACGCATCTGATCGACGCCGCGGCCCTCCACCAGATGAAGCCGACCGCCGTACTCGTGAACACCGCCCGCGGGGACGTGATCGACCAAGAGGCTTTGCATGCGGCTCTTGTCGAGGGGCAGATTTTCGCCGCCGGTCTCGACGTCACCACGCCGGAGCCGCTGCCGACTGATTCGCCGCTGCTCGATCTGCCGAACTGCGTGGTCCTGCCGCACCTCGGCAGCGCCACCGTCCACGCCCGCGAGGGGATGGCCCTGATGGCGGCGGAGAACGTGCTCGCGGGCCTCCGCGACGCCCCGCTGCCTCACCCGGCCGGCTGATCCGGCTGTATCTTCACCGCGACGCAGCGTCCCGGACGCTTGAAGCGTCCGGGACGCTCACTCTCACGCCGCCGCGCCCGTGACCGACCTCGCCCGCATCGCCCACACCGCCGCCGCCGCCGCCCGTTCCGCCGGGGCGGTGTTGCAAGCGTTTCGCGGCCGGTTCGAGGTGGAGGAGAAGGGCCCGCAGGATCTTGTCACAGACGCCGATCTCGCCGCCCAGGACGCCGTCGTCAAAGCGATCGCCGCCGCCTTTCCTGGGCACGATCTGTTCGGCGAGGAAGGGCTGCGGGAAGAACGCGGCGGGGAGTACCGCTGGACCGTCGATCCGCTGGACGGCACCGGCAACTACGTGCACGGGTTCCCCTTCTACGCCGTCTCGATCGGCGTGGAGCGGCTGACGGACGACGGACCGGCGCCCGTGGTGGGGGCGGTGTTCGACCCGAGTCGCGACGAGATGTTCCTCGCGACGCAGGATGCAGCCGGAACGGGAACCGCCGTCGGCACGGCGACGTTGAACGATCGGCCGATGAAAACGTCCGCCTGCACCACGCTGCCGCGGGCGTTCCTGATGAGCAGCATCCCCCGCGACAGCCCGTCCGACGCCCCCGCGGTCCGGCGGTTCACGCACATGCTGAACCGCTGCGAGACCGTGCAGCGGAGCGGCTCGGCGGCGTTGAACCTCGCCTACGTCGCCTGCGGCCGCGTCGACGGGTACTGGAGCACGAGCCTGAAGCCCTGGGATCAGGCTGGCGGGGCCGTGCTGGTGGAGGCCGCCGGCGGCGTGATGCGAACGATCGACAACGGCCCGTTCCGCATCGCCGAGCCGGATCTGATGGCCTGCTCCTCCGCGGCATTGGCGGACGCGCTCGCGGCGGATTTGTCCGAGGCCTAGGCGAGCGGTGGGCGTCAGCCCTCCGTGTCACGGTTGACGTATGGACTCGGACGGCTGACGCCGACCCTCGCATCACGTCCATTGCCACACGAGTGTGGCCGCCCCCGCCGCCGCGCAGTACGCCGCGAACCAGTGCAGGCGATCGTTTGAAACCGCTTTGCGGAGCAGCGAGATCGCCGCCACGCCGACTGCGAACGACACCGCGGCCCCGGCCAGCAGCGGGCCGACCGGCAGGGTCGCCAGCGGCACGCCGGCCTCCGCGACCGACTTCGCCTCCAACACCCCGGCCCCCGCGATCGCGGGCACGCCGATCATCAGACTGAACCGCACCGCTTCCGCCCGACTCACCCCGCACGCCAAGCCCGCGGCGATCGTGCTGCCGCTCCGCGACACCCCCGGCAGCAGGGCGAAGCACTGAAACAACCCGATCGCCGCCGCGGTTGGTAGCGTCACCCGGTCCGGCCCCAGCGGTTGTTCCTTCACGGGTTCTGTACGCCCACGGCGACCGGCCAGCCACTGTCCAGCGAGCAGCAGGGCCGCGGTGAAGAGCAGGCACAATCCGGCCACGTCCGGCCGATCGAACGACTGATCGAGCCGGTCCTTTAACGGCGTCCCCGCGATCACCACCAACGGCAGCGTCGCAATCGCGACGGCGGCCACGTAACGCCAGTCCGTCGCCACCGCCCACAGGTCGCGGCGGTACGCCCACAGGATGGACGCCAGCGTTCCAAGATGGAGCACGACGACGAGCAGGCGGTTCGCCTCCGGATCGATCTCCCGCCCCGTCGCCGCATCGACCACAGCTCTCGCGATGACGAGATGACCGCTGGAAGAGATCGGCAGGAACTCCGCGACCCCCTGCAACGCCCCCAGCGATGAGGCTTCAAGGTACTGCGACAGCGACGACACGGCGGACCTTCGAAGGCGGCGGGCCTGTCACACTAGGTTGTGACGGACGCCGCGCCGCCGCGGTTAGATCGGATTCGCGGGAACCGGCGTCAGATGCGATCCAAGGTCGTCACCCACCGCACGATCGCTCCCGCCGCCTCTTGGGAGAGCGGCGTCTCCGCGTCTTCCTCGACTCCTTCCAGCACCGCGAGCGGGTAGCCGGCGTTGCTCATCACGGCCCGCACATTCTCCGGCGCCTCGCCGAGCAGCAGCGGGACCAAGGCGTTGTCCGGGTTATTCTCCGGTAGTCTGCCCGGCACGGCGTCGGTCGCGATCCCGCGATACACGCCGGCGTCCGCCGTCGCGATCTGCCAAACCGTCCGGCCCGCTTTGCCGCGGCCGAACAACGCCGTGCGGGACGCCTCCACCGCGTATTGCTCCCGGACCTGCTCGACGGCGGCGGCGACGAATGGCAGGTCCCCCGGCTGGAATCCAGCGGCCGCCGCCGGCCTCGGGAACATCAGGATCACCCCATGCCGCTCCGCAAACGGGCCGAGCTGCTTGAATAGCTCGTCCGGCGCCGTCAGTCCCGCCGCGGGCGGACAGACCAGCAGGGCGAACCCGCCACGTCCCGCTCGGGCCGGCACCAGCAGCGCTCCGCCGTGATTGTCGAAGCCGGGCACCTCCAACTTCAATCGCCCGCTCTCATCCGCCGGCAGCGGGTCGGCGGCCGGGTCGACCGTTTCCGGCAGTTCCCCCGGCGGGGCGGTCGGCGGCTCGCCGATCGTGACCGCAACAGATTCACCCCCGGCGAGGGTCAGCATCACCTCCGTCCCCGGCAGCCGGCGGGTGACGATGCGGCGAAGATCCTCCGCCGTCGCCACCGCTTCCCCACCCACCGCGGTGACGACGTCGTCGACCGACAGCGTTCCGTCCGCCGCGGAGTTCGAGAAAAAATGGGCGATCTGCACCCCCGCTTCGACTGGCAGCCCGTCGTCATCCTCCGCTGGCTCCGCCGGGTCGGCGGGCAGCACGCCGAGATCCCCCGGACGCCACGCCGGCAGGTCCGCGGCGAGCGTCGCGGTCAATTCGACCGTGTCGCCGTCTCGATTGACGACCAGCGTCGCCTCGTCACCGGCGTACAGCGGCCCGAGCGCCAGCTTCGCTTCGTCGGGTCTTGAGACCGATCGACCCGCGACCGTCACCAGCCGGTCCCCCGGCTTGACGCCTGCTTCGTCCGCCGGGGAGAGCGGGCGGACCGAATCGACGACCGGTTCCGCGTCCAACCCCGCCCCCTTGAACGTGACGCCCAGTTGACCCGGTCGCAATGTGTCGCCCTTGGCGAGGCGGTCGAGGACCGGCAGCATGTCTGCCAACGGGACGGCGAACCCGATACCGCTGTCGTACCATTCCACGCCCCCGGATCCGCCGTCGGCGGAGAGCGGGGAGAGGATCCCGATCGTGCGACCGGCCAGATCGACCAACGGTCCGCCGTAGTTGGCCGGGCTGATCTTGGCGTCGGACTGCACGGCCCGTCCGAGGATCCGGTCCTTGGCGCTGACGACGCCGACGGAGACGTTCACGTTCTCCGCAGAGAACGTCCGCCCCACGGCGATCGCCCAGTCGCCCACCCGCAGCGCGTCGACGGCCGCGGGGACGGCCGGAACCACGCCGCCGTCGTCCTCGGGCAGTTCGATCCGCAACAGGGTCAGTTGCCGGGCCTCGTCTTCGCCCAGCCGCTCCGCGGCGACCCGGCGACCGTCCGGCAGGCGGACGAGAATTGACGTGGGTTCCCCCGCGAAGGCTTCGCTGCTGGTGAGGATCAGCCCGTCCTCCCGCACCACCGTTCCGGTCGTGGGGCCGGAGCCGAGCAGACGGCCGTCGGCGGTGTCGACGCCGCCGAGCGTCTCGATGCGCACCACGCTGGGAGCCACGGCGGCGGCGACGGCTTTGAATGCCGCCTCCTCCTTCGCCACGACGGAACGGGCGGGGCCGTCGCCGGCTTGACCGACGCAGAGGACGGCCCCGGCGAGCGAAACAAACAGCGGGCAGAGCGTCATCGGCGTCGGTCGCGGGAGAGTTCGGCGGGCGGGTCGCGGAGGTCTTCGGCCACCGGCACCTCCACGGTGAGCGGGATCAACTCGCCGGCGCGGCGGACGACGAGGTCCAGCGGTTCGCCCGGCTCAGCGGTCGACAGCCTCGCCCGGAAGGCCCGGACCGACGGGATGAGGTCCCCGCCGATCAGCACGATCAAATCGCCGGGCCGCAGCCCCGCGTCTTCCGCGGGGGAGCCGGCTTCCACCAGATCGAGGTACGCCGGCGTGCGGCGGACCACGTCCGGGACCAGCAACGCGCCCAGATCCGCCGGCTGCGGCCCGCCCGTCATCACGACGGGCGCGACCGCGGCGGCGTTGTAGTCCCCCTCCATCATCGCCGCGAGCGTTGGGCCGAGTTCCGCGGCGGGCAACGCGTAATTGACGAAGACGTTGGTCGCGTCGTTCTTCAGTTCCCGTCCCAGCACGCCGACCAAGTCGCCGTCCCGATTGACGACCGGACCGCCGGCGGAACCGGGGTTGTTCGTGGGGGCGTCGAGAATCAGCACCGGCCCGACCAAGCCCGCGGCGTTCCGTCCGCGGCGGGCGTCCAGTTCAGCGATCGCACTGATCACCGCACGCTGAACCGCGACCGGCTCGTCGCCGCCGGCCACCTTGTAGGCATTTCGAGAACGCCAGCACACGATCTCCCGATTCCGCGGGGGCGAACGATGCGGGATCGAAGTGCGGCAGGTTGAGGCTTTCCCGTCCCGGTTCCAAGACGGCGAGTCCGCGAGCCGGGTCGGCGGCCAGCAGCTTGCAGGTCAAACGACGGCCGTCGTCAAGGACGACGAGGATGTTCGGATCAGCGTCCAGAACGTGGTTCCAAGCCGTCGCCACGTGGCCGCGGGGCGAGATCAGAAACCCGGTCCCGTAGGCCGGCAGTCCGCGTAAGCCGCCGGCGCCGAAGATCTTCACGACTTTCGGCAGCGTCTCCTCCGTCACCGAACGGGCCGACGACGGATCTTCCGTCCCCTCGGCCTGCTGCGGAGCGAATCCGCAGGCGAGCAGCGTGATGGTGAAAATCATGCGTCATCTCCGGTCGAATCCGCCGCGGGGGCCGCCGTCGCGGCAGAGAAGTTGAAAGTGCGATACGGCACGCCGGCGGACGACACCCGCATCCGCGACGGCGCCCCGACGGGACCGTCCAGGGGATCGCCTTCGAATCGAATCTCCGTTGCGGCGCCGCGAACGCTTTGCCAGGAGTCGAGCCCACGCAGGACGCCGCGGCCGTCGTCGCCGGGTTCGATGTAGAAGTGCGTCGTCACGCCCCGGTCCTCCGCGGCGAGCACGTCGACCGTCGGGCCGTCCCAATCCAACGGCTCCGTGCCGACGTAGTGCAGCACGGCAAACTCCTCGGTGCGGCCGCTGTGGAGCAATTGCCACTGGCGGAGGGCGAACAGCAGCCCGCCGGTGCCGGGCGGTTCGTCGACCACGTCGGCGTCGCCCTCCAACGACTGGAGAAAGTTGTTCGCTCCCAGAGTGAGCCCGACGCCGCGGTCGCTGAGGGTGAATCTCGCGGCCACCCCGTCGGCGTCCTCCCCGGCGATCTGCCAGGCGGTCGGCGGGGCGGCGGAGCCGAGGGAATCGACGACCCGTTTCGTTTCGACATCGTTGAAGTGCGCGTTGGCGTAGCCGGGGCGTTTGACGAGCAGCGGTTTGACCGCGTCGCTCGGCGGCGGACCCGGCTTGGGGGCGACGGTCTTCAGCAGATCGGTCCGCTGATTGAGACCGCGGGTGCGAACCATCAGGTCCAGCGTTTCAGAGCCCCGCCGCACGGTCAGCGGGAGCGGCCACCCCGCCGGGTACACGCCCAGCACGTTCTTGAATTGGTTCACGCTACGGATCGGTCGGCCGGCAAACGCGACCAGTTCGTCCCCCTCCCGCACGCCCCGGACCTGTGCCGACGACCCCGGCAACACGCGGTCGAACAGGACGTCCCCGTCGTAGTTGGTGCGGACGGTGGCGTTGAGCGTCCCGTGATCCAACGCGCGCCCGCTGCGCAGGTGCCCGAGGAAGTACCGGACCTGATTCGAACTAATCGCGTAGGCGGCGCCGCTGTTCACCCGGCCCCGCTTGATGCTGATCCGCCCGTTGATCCCGATCAGTTCTCCGGCCCCCGGCCCGTCCGCCCGGAACAGCGGGCCGCCGGAGTTGCCGGGGTTCACGCTGGCGTCAATCTGTAGGCAGTCGGTGTACTCCAGGAAGGTGCCGGCCGGCTCCTGATAACGATGCGTGCCGCTGACGAGGCCGAGCGTCACCGTCGGCTTGAAGTCGGACTTCGCGAGCAAAAACGGGTTGCCCATCGCGAGGCACCAGTCGCCCGGGCGGACGGTGTCGCTGTCGCCGAACGTGGCGGCCGGGAAATCATCCCGGCCGAGCAGCTTAATGAGAGCCACGTCGCCGACCGGGTCGGTGCCGACGATCACCGCGTCGTACACCCGACCGTCGTTCAGACCGCACTTCATCGCGTCGCCGCAGCCGTCGGTGACGTGGAAGTTGGTCACCGCGTATCCGTCCGCGGAGATCAGCACGCCCGACCCGCCGCCGCCGCCGCCCGGCCCGAAGATCGCCACGACCGAGGGGGCGACCCGCTCGACCACCGCTGCCCGAGCGGCTTGCGCCTCCAGCACGGCCGGATCGACCGTCAACGGCACGTCGCCCGCGAAGGCGCCGCCGCCCAACCCGGGAGCGACCGCGGGGCCGATCGCCGCGAACGCGAACGCGGCGGCCTGAAGAGGGGAAAACCTTGTGGAGCGTACGGTCATCGGGTCACCCGAGCATTTCCGAGAGCGAGGTGGTCGCCGGCGAAGGGGTCGTCGCCGACGCCCACGGCGATGATCAACGTGCGGACGCCGGTGAGGTCGAGGTTCATTTCCACCGGCGGGTCCGCGTGAGTCAATCGTTGCTTGAACAGTTCCCGCCCGTCGCCGGACACCGTCAGGTCGACCTCGCCCACGCCGAGCGACCGGCGGGCGTCTTCGATGCCGACGGTGGCCCGCAGCCGTCCGATCCCCTTTGGCAAGCGCCATTGCAGCGTCGCCGGGGCGTGCAGCGTGAGGCCCCGATCGAACGTCCGGCCGGCGAGGCGGATCGGGCCGCCCTCCAGATTGCGGTTTCGACCGACCGGCCACGGCTCGTCCGCCCAGCCGGCGGTCACGTCCGAATTGCCCCGGGTCGGCAGGTCCGCCAACGGGGTGACCGAGCCCGCCGCGAAGTCGATCGAAGCCACGCCCGAGAGCGGGACCGTCAGCGAGGCGCCGTCCACCAGCGTGATCGCCAATCCACCGTCGGCGTCGCTTGCCAACGTCGCCGCCCGCAGCGCCCCGCCGACGTGCGGTCGGACGATCGCGACCGGCTTCGTCGCCACCGGGGCGCCGCCGAATACCACGCCGATGAAGTTCGTCCGTCCCCTCGGCAGCGGCACCTCGGAGCCGTTCAGCAGGAAGGTCACGACCTCCTCACCGACGCCGCCGACGCTGCCGACCAGCTTGTCCAGCCGCGCCCCGCGTCGCACGACGACGAGGTCGCCCTCCGGCTCGGACGCCGCCAGTTCCTCCCACCGCTCCGCGTCCGCACCGGCCAGCGGACGGAATCGGATCGCTCGCACCGCACGACCGGGAAGCGAGACGGCGCCGAGTCCGGGAACGGCGGCGATGAAGGAGCCGTCCTCCAACGTCACCGTGGAGACCGGCAATTCGCTGCCGCCCCTGAGAAGCGCCGCGGAATCCGGCGTTTCGGGCGGAGCGGCGGGCGCCGGAAACCGCAGTTCGGCGAGATCGGCGAAGGCCACGTGGACCTCCCCCTGCTCCCCGTTGATGCGAACCTGTTCCCCCACGAGACCGAGTAGCGTGCCGGCCGTCGTTTCGCCGTCGAGAGGCGCCGCCTCGACAGAGAACTCCGCCGGGGCCGCCCCCGCGGCGGGCAGCAGACAGGCGCCTGCCGTCAGCCACGATGCAACAGCCAGCCAAGGAGTGAACGCTGTGGGGACGGGCATCAGTTCTCCTCCGCGGACTTACGAAAATACTCTTCGACGACGCGGCGGTAGTGGCCGGGGTAGTCGCGATCCAGCCGCTGGCGCGCCCCGGCCTGAATGCCCGGCGGCAGTTCGCCCCAGCCGCCGGCGCCGTCGGCGGGCTTCTCGTCCGCGTCGCCGGCCGACGGACCGCCTTTCAACACGGAATCCGTCCCCGGGCCGGACGGCTGATTGGAGTTCGACGGGCTATTGCCGCCGCCTCCCCCGCCCCCGCCGCCGCCGGCCTGGGCCTCCAGCTTTTCGATAATCGCGTCGAGGCGGGCGACAATCTCGTCCTCACGCTTACGCACCTTCGGACCGGATCGGCCGAGAACCAGACGGCGTTCCACGTCCCGCATCATCCCCGCGACCTCCCGTAGCGAATCGGGCTTCGTCTCCCCCAGTTCGCCCTTCATCAACCCGGCGAGGGCGGCGACCGGCTCGGGCACCCGGGCGGTTCGCTCCAATAACGATTCCAGGCTGACCAACGCTTCGTCCCGCATTAATAATTGGTGTTCGCAGACGGCCCGACAATACAGGGCCGTCGCCGGGTCGATCAGCCGGGCCGGATCAAGCCCTTCCAGTTCGTACAACGCCTCGTCGTACATGCCCAACCGCACCAGCGTCCGGCCGACGATCAACCGGAGATGGTCCCGAGCGAACTCATCAGACGAATCCACGGCGAAGTCCACTTCCGGCGCCTCCTCCGGCGGCGTTCCGAGGGGGTCAAGCGTCGCCAGCAGCGCCTCGATCGCCGGATCCGCGGCCCGCAGCGTGCGAGCCAGCAGATCGAGCCGGTCCGCCGGCGGCGCCAACTCCGTCAACTCGGCCCAAGACGCGATCAAAGCGTCGCGGTTCTCTAGCGGCTCCCCCCGCACCTCTGCGCGGCCGTCCAGATAGGCGGTCACGGCCGCCCGCACCTCGTCCAAGGGCGGCGGGGTGAACGACTCCGCGGACGCATCCGGCTCCGCCGGAGCGGCTTCGGCGGAGTCGGGCTCCACGGATTCCGGCGGCGGCGGCGGTTCGGCGTCCGGCGGGGCGGCCTGTGCGGCGACCAGGACCAGCAGCAATTCGACGATCGGCACGGCGGTTCGGGGCGTGAAGGAGGGGACGGGGGAGCGGGCGAACTAGTTCGTCTTGCCGATTGCGAGGTCGTACGTCGCAGATTCAATCCGCGATTGACGACCGGAGAGATCTTTCAGACGAGCGGCGACGTCCACGTCGCCGGGATCGCCCGGAGCCGGGATCTCCAGCCCGAGCAATCGGGTCCGCCGGTTGATCCCCTTCTGAAGCGTCCGCAGCATCTTCAGTTCAGAAATCTTGTCGATCAGGGCCTGCTCCCCGGGCTCCTGCGGCTTGCTCTCTTGGGGCTCGGACTTCTTCTCCTGAAGCTTTTCGAGCTCCTGTTGAAGGGCGTCGATCAACTCTTCCAGCGACTCGATGATATCCCGTTCGACCTGCTGGGTGAGTTCGTCGAACCGGGGCGGGTCCTTTTGCAGCAGGGCGGCGGTGAACTCCACGTCCGCGGCGATCTGTTGCAGCGCTTCCGGGAACGCGACGCTCGACCCGTCCTCTTGAAGCAGTTGGAGGGCTTTCGCCCCTTCCAGGTTAATCGCCAGTTCGCGACGGGAGAGCTCCCGGGCCTTCGCCCGTTCCAGGTCGGTAATCTCGCCGACGGCGTCCAATGCGAGGGTGTCCGAGAGGACGGCCTGCTGCATGGCGAGCATCTTCTGGAAGCGCACCTCCAACGCCCGCAGCACCAACTCCGCCTCTTCCTCGCGAAGCTGGCGGAGGATCTGTTCGAGCTTCTCCTTGGCGGCGGCGAGCTTTTCGATCGCCTTCTGCTGGTCCTCGAGCGCCCCGTCACGCTCCGCGGCTTCGAGTTCCTTCAGGGCGTCCTCCATCGCCTGCTTGGCCTCCTCCAACTCCTGCGTGCCGGGCGTTTGCTCCGGCGGCGGGCTGTCGGAGGGGGAGGACTCGCCGCTCTCGCCGGGCTTGCCGGGCTGCCCGGGCTGGCCCGACGAACCGGGTTTTGGTTCGGAATCCGACGGCTCGCCCGGCTCTCCCCCCTCCGACGGCTCGCCCCCCTCGGACGGCTCGCCCGGCGGGTTGGCCTCCTGGTCGCCCGGCTCCTTGTCCGAGGGATCTTTCGGATCGCCGCTCTTGGGGTCGTCCTCTTTGGGCTCGCCGTCCTTCGGCTCGCCCTCGCCGGGCTTTCCGCCTTCGCTGGGCTCGCCGCCCTCCCCCAGTTTGGGTTCGCCGCCCTCGGAAGGCTCGCCGCCCTCGAAAGGTTCGCCGGCGCCGGGCTTCGGCTCGGAGCCCTCGGCGGGTTCTCCGCTCTCGGGCGAACCGTCGTTCGGTTCGCCGGGTTCGCCGGGCTCCCGCGGATCGCCGGAGGAATCGCTGGACTCATCGTCGCCGGCCGCCTTTTTCGCGTCTTGGCGGCCGATCTCGTCCAGCAGCTCGCCGGTGCGATCGTTCACGTCCGACGTACGCCCCTGCACCCGCTCGGTGGAGTCGCCGCGGCGATTCGCGTTCGCCGCCGCCTTGATGTCAGTGGAAAGAACGTCAATCGCTTTAATCAGCGCTGCGATGCGATCCGTCTCTGCATCGAGCTCGTCCATCCGATTCTCGCTGTTCAGCAGACCGAGCACCCGACGCATCCCGTCGATCACGGCGGCCTGTTCGTCCTTGGCGCTGCCGAAATCCGGCACCAGTCCGGCGCCCACGTCGCTGCGCAGCAGGTCCGAGACTGACTTCATCCGCACCTCGATGCGTTCCTCCCGAGCCTGCTGGAGAGCCCGAACCAGCAGTTCGGACCGCTCCGGCTCCGTCTTGCGAAGGTAGCGGGCCATCTTGAGGAGCGTGTCCTCGAGGCGGCCGTACCGGGCTGCGACGGCCAACTGCTCCTCTTCGAGCGAGAGCTTCGGCGGCTCGTCGTCCGCCGCCCACGCGAGCGGCGGTGCCGCCGCGACAAGCAGCAGGGCGAGGACCCACGGCAGTCGGGTGCGGGCGGCGGTGGGGGGGACGTTCGTCATTCGAAAAATCCTTTGATGAGGTCAGCCTTCTCTTCCTCCTCCGTACGCTTCAGCAGATCCTCCTGATCCGCGAGAATCTGCCTGTAGGTTCGCAACGCCTCGTGGTACTCGGCGAGGTCCTCCATCTCCTGCAAGAGCGATGCCATCGCGGCGGCGAGCTTGTCGGCGGCGGCGGCGGCGATCTCCGCGGCGGCGGCGGCGTCCGCACCCGCGGGCACGATCTTCGGGTCCGGGGCGCCGGCGAGTTGATCCTCGGCGACGGCCCGCAGGGCGCCGGCGGCCCGGTCCGCCTCGGGGAAGAGGGTTCCGGTGATCTCGCCGAGCGGTCGCAGGATGGCGTCCTCGATGCGGGCGGTTTGCGAGGAGGTTTGCACGCCGTTGTTGACGAGTTCCGCCAAGATCTCGCGGAACCCGCTCTCGACCGCCTCCGCCTGTCCGGCGTTCTGGGCGAGTTCCCCGCCGGCCAGCCCGGCGGTGCGGCGGACCGCCGCGGCTTTGTCGCCGGCGTCGACTCCGGCGAGGTCGTCGGCGGCGGCGGCGACTTCTTCCAAGCTACGTTCGAAGATGCGGCGGAGGTTCACCTCCCGGTCGAACAGGCGGGCTCGCAGTTCGTCCTCGGTGACGATGCGGAACCGCCGCTCCGGGCCGCGGCCCTCGCCGGGGCCGGTCAGATCGTTGGCGTCGGCGGCGGCGACCACGAGCGTCAACGTCTGACCCACGACCGGATCGAGCCCGGCGACCACGAACCGTTCGGCGACGCGGTTGACGCCGGCGTCCGGGTCGGCGTCGCCGACTTCGAATCGCTCCGGCAGGCCGCGGGGCCGCACGCGGAAGCGGCGTTCCCGCCACTCTCCGGCGGAGTCGCCGTCGCCCACGGGCTCGCCGCGTTCGTCCGTGAGTTTGTAGAGGAACCGGACCGGCTGACGCCGTAATCGTCTTCGATCATGCCGACGAACGGCACCGTCGCGGTGCGGGTGAGGGCGTCGGAGACCCCCGTCGGCTCCGCTCGCACGGCGGGCGGGTCGTCGGTGACGCCGGCCAGCACCAGCCGGACCGGGGCCTGACTGCGGATGCCGTCGGCGTCTTCCAACTCGACGGTGACCCGCGCCCCGGACGCACGCCGACGGTGCCCGCGGCGGCGGCGAACGGCTCCTCGCCCGCGGCCGCCGGATCGGTCGGCTCCGGCGGGAGCATGGTGAGGGGGACGCGAACGGCGGTCTCCCCCGCGGCGGATTCCATCGCGGTCGGGACGGCGTCGCCGTCGATCGTCACGCGGGCGGCGGCGAGCGGCTTGTTCGCCGCCGAACACCAGTTCGAACTGCGTCCCCACCGGCACGGTCGCCTTGGCGCCGCGGACCGGGCGGATCTCCGGGAGCGATTCGCCGTCGGCGCCGGTCGCGTTGCGGCCGGTGTAAGCCGGGTAGACCGCGGAGAGGGTCACGCTGCGGGGTCGGGGCGGCTCGACGGCGTCGATCCGATACGGAACCCGGGTGACGAAGTCGCCGCCGGAGAGCCAGATCGTCATCCCGTCGCGGACCTCGTCCAGGGCGAAGCGGAACTTCCCGGGGCCGTCCCGAAGGGCCCAACTGCTGCCGGTGGACCCGCGGTCGGTTTCGCGGGTGACGGTGACCTTCTCCGGCGTCCGCCACGGGCCGCCGCCGGGGCGTTCACCGTCGGGCGTGCTGATGAGGAGGACCAGATCCGCCCCCCGCGGATGACGGTGCGGCTCGCCGGGGACCAGCAACTTCACCTCATCCCCCGGCGGCAGGAGCGTCGCCACGGTGAGGGAGGTGGTGCGGACGCGGTAGACCTCCGCGAGTTCCAGATAGGCGTCCGAAAGCCGCTGAACGGTGCCGGTCTGCCAGAAGCCGAAGGCGACGGTGCCCGCCAGCAGCACGCCGGCGAGGGCGGCGGTGCGTCGCAGCGGCGCCGGGTCGAACAGTTCCCCGGGCGGGAGCGACCGCACCCGCTCCGCGGCGCCGGCGGCGGCCTGATCGGCGAGGGCGGCGGTGAACGGCGATTCTTCCCGGGCGAGAGCCGGGTTCTCGGACCGCTCCACAGCCAGCACGAGGCGGCCCCGCAGGTCGGGGAACCGACGTTCCGCGGCGAGGGCGAGATCGCGGGGCGTGGCGGACACCACCAGGCGCCCGACCACCCACACCGCCGCCACCCCGAGCAACAGCATCGCCGCCGCGCCGTCGAACCCGATCCGGAACCACTCCGGCAGTTCGAGCCGGGTAACGAAGAACCACAGATCGTCCAGCCAAAGGGCGGCCCAAAAGACGCCGATCGCCGTCAGCACGAGGACCGCCAACCCGCGGAGCAGCACGTACCGCCGCAATCGCGACCGCACCGCCGAGAGCAACCCGCCGAGTTCCGACCGCAGCGGGCGATCGCCGGGGGGGGCGTAGGACGGCGGCGATTTCGCGGCCGGGGCGGCTGCCGAGTCGGCCGGGGGCGTCGGAACGGCGGTGTCCGCGGTGACGGGCGGCGGGGGCATCGGCGTTTCGGACGGGGGTGGCGGCCGCCGGCCTTCACGGGCCGTTCATCTGGCGGACGCATCGTAGCGGCGAAGAGTTCCCGCGAAAGTGGCCGCGGGTCCAAGTCGGCGGACGGTCAGGCGAAACCGAGCCCGAGGCCGTTCAACTCGCCCGTCCGTACGGTGCCGTCCGTCACGTTGAACAGGCCCGGATACCGCGGCGCCCACTCCGCGTTGGGGGCGGGACAGTACTGGCGGCCGTTCCCCTCGATCGCCGCGACCGTCGGGATGCGGGCCGCCAAGCTGGCGGAGTGCAGGAACGACGCCCCCGGGCAGGTCAGGTCCTGCACGCAGAGGAACAGCCCCAGCTTCTGAGCGGCCGCCCCCATCAGCAGGCTTTCCGTCTGCCCCTTGCACGCCTTCAGTGCGACGCCGCTGTAACCGAGGTCCACCGCCCGCAGCAGCGAATCGTAGCCGGTGAGCGATTCGTCGATCACCACCGGCTTGATCTGCGCCGCCTCGTGGATGGGGATCGGGTGCGTCTCCTGGTCGCGGTGTGTGGGCTGTTCGAGGTACTGGATGCGGTCAAACGCCGCGGGGCTGCCGTCCTTCACCCGGTGGAGGAACTCGACGACATAGGCGGCGTCCCGGCACTTCTCGTTGAAGTCGCAGGAGTACCACCATGGTTCGCCCTCCCCCTTCGCCCCCCTGACGACGGCTTCGACGCTCAGCACGCGGTTCACGTCCCAATCGAGATCGTCGCCGGCCAGCTTGATTTTGAAGTGCGTGAGCCCGTCCGCGGCGATCCACTCCGGCAACGTCTCGGGCAGGCCGTCGTCGATTCGCTTTTCGATATCTGCACCGGTCAGCGGGTCGAGGGCACCAACGAGGTGATACAGCGGCATCGTCGGCTTGGGCGCCCGCAGCGTGTAGCGGTCGAGGTACTCGCCTGCGAAGCGATCGTCGAGGTAGGCGGAGAGGTCCGCGTTGCAGAACTCCGGCCCCAGCACGTCGAAAGAGGACCGGCCATGCACGCGGCCGACGGCGTCGTGCAGGGCGGCGTCGACTGGTGAGATCGCGACGAGAGCGGCCAGAGCGGGCATCTCCTCGTCTTCGCAGAACATGCTCGCCGCGAAAGACGCTTCGCCGTCTCCAATCTCCAGCAACTTCGACCCTTGCTGAAGCACGTCGCCGAAGTCCGCGAACCCGTCCGGGTCGGGGAACTCTTCGACCGGCGTTTCCGCGAGGGCTTTCATGGCCGCTTCCGCCTGGTCAGGGGGAACCTCACCTGGCCAGGCCCAGACGTTGCCCACCGGCATCGAGCCGTGGCCGGTCGCGGTTTTGCCGTCGCGGCGTTCGACAGTCACCGCGGCGTTGATGAGGTCCGTGCGGTCGACGACGCGGCCGCCGAACTTCAGCGGCGCGCGAAACGGGACCGGCTCGAACGTCACCTCGCAGGCGACGACGCGGACGTCGTGGGGGTTGCTCATACGGGGCATGGTAAAGCATCGAACCGCGACCGTCAGGGAGCCGGCTCAACGACCGTCAGGGAGCCGGCTCAACGACCGTCAGGGAGCCGGCTCAAGCAGCGCCCGCACCTCGGCCTCCCGCCGGTTCAGTTCCGCCTGCAACCGGTCGCCGCGGGCGAGCGGGTCGCAGTCTTCGAGCCCGTGATCAGGACGCGGCTCGACGGCGAAGACGGTGCAGATCGGACTGCGGGGCGGCATCACGGAGCCGGGGGCCGGCACGTCGGCGATCCACCCGCCGCCCCCGGGGCCGAAATCATGCGGCCCGAACACCGGCAGCCGGCCGACCCGCACCGCCCGGTCGGCGTAGATCACCCGCTTCGCCCGCTCGAATCGCGGCGGTTCGTCAGAAGCGTCGCCCGCGTCAAAGGGGCCGGTTCCCGGCTCGCACAGCTCCATTGAAGAGGTGAACCGCGGGTTGATCTCCACCGCGGCGGCGAAGTGGCCGTCCTTCCATCCTCGGGCGAGATCCACCCCGCCGAGTCCCCGCAGACCGAACGCCCCCGCCGCGGCGGCCGTCCATTCCCGGGCGAGGCGAGGCGGCTCGTCCTCGGAGCCCCGCCGGTCCGATTGCCGCCTCGGTCCCCGCGTCGCCGTATAGACGAAGCCGTCGGTCACGGGCGCCGCGCCGCCGAACCCGCCGAGCAGCCGCACGGCCGCCCCGTCCTTCCCCGCGTCGCCCGCCCCCGCCCCCGCGTCGAACGGGATCGATTCCCAAACCTGCCGCGGCCCCGCGTGGACGAACTCCTGGAAGTAGTGCGGCCCCCACTGTGTGGGATAGTCCCGGGCGGCGGCGTTCCAAACGGCGATCCAATGCCCGCCGCAGGAGGCGCGGGGTTTGATGCAGCCAAGTTCCGTCCGCCGGCGGCGGATCGTGCTCCTCCCGCACGGCGAGCGTCGGCAAACCGGCCGCGGCGAACGCCGCCTGCAACCGCACCGGATCCCGGACGGCTCTCAAAACGTCCCCGTCGTTGCCCCGCAGCGGGGCGAGGGCGGCGCAGCGATCCACGAGGTCCGGCTCGTTCTCCAGCGGACCGCAGTACATCCACGGCAGGCCGAGGTCGCCGACCACCCGTTCGACCTGCTCCGGACTGCCGTCCCACAGGAAGCAGGGATCCGCCACGGCCAGCAGGTCGAGGTCGTTGAACCGGTCCAGCGCCGCGACCTTGAAGCCGGCCCGCACTGCGCACCATGCCGCGGCCCGCACGCTGCCGCCGACGATCAGCAGGTCCGGGGAAGCCATCGGCAAGTCGCATGAATCGGGAGGCAAGTCACCGTATCATCCCCGCCCCGTCCATTCATTCTGCGAGAACGAAGCATGTCCCTGCACGTCGGCGAAGCCCTGGTGGGCGAAGGCAACGAAGTCGCCCACATCGACCTGATGATCGGCGAGAAAACCGGCCCCGTCGGCATCGCCTTCGCCGACGCCCTCGCCACGCAGTCGCAGGGGCACAGCAATCTGCTGGCCGTGCTGGAGCCGAACCTCGCGGTCAAACCGGACACCGTGATGGTCACCAAGGTGACCATCAAAGGGGCCAAGCAGGCGGTTCAGATGTTCGGCCCGGCCCAGTACGGCGTCGCCAAAGCGGTCGCCGATTGCGTCGCCGACGGCGTGCATCCCCGAGGATCAGGCCGAAACGCTGTGCATCGTCTGCGGCGTGTTCATCCATTGGGAAGCGGAGGACGACGCCAAGATCTTCGAATACAACTACGCGGCCACCAAGCTCAGCATTCAGCGGGCCATGAAGCAGGAGCCGAAGGTCGCCGAAGTGGTCGCCAAGAAGGACACCGCCAAGCACCCGTTCGCCAACGTGTGAGCCCGCTTGATGAAGCGCATCCTCCTTCACCTCGATGCGGACGAGCGCCCGTCCGCGTTTGACCGCATCGTCGCCCACGACGCCGGGGCGGACGAGGTGCTTTCCTACGGCGGCGTCACGCCGCAGAACGCCGTCGCGCTCACGCACGGGGCGATCTTCACCCGCGGACCGCAGGATTTGAAGCACACGGCGATCTTCGTCGGCGGGTCAGATGCGACGCGGGCGGAGGCGATCCGCGACGCGGTCGTCGACGCGTTCTTCGGCCCGCTGCGGGTCAGCGTGCTGTGCGATCCGAACGGGGCGAACACCACCGCCGCCGCCGCGGCGCTGTCCGCCGGTGCGATCAAGGGAACGGCTGCGGTGCTGGGGCTCGGGCCGGTGGGCGCCCGCGTCGTCACGCTGCTGAACAGCCGCGGGATCGTGACACGAACCTTCGACCCGCATCCGGATCGCGGCGGCGCGTCTTCGGTGGAGGAGGCGATCGACGGCGCTGCGGTTCTGTTCGCCTGCGGGCCGGCGGGGACGGAACTGTCGTCCGTGGAGTCGCTGTGCACTGCGGGTGTGGGCACGGCGGTCGATTTGAACGCCGTCCCGCCGGCGGGCGTGCGCGGGATCGAACCGCACGACGACGGCGAAGTCCGCGGCGGCGTCCGCTGTTACGGCGCCTTGGCGGTGGGGGGGTTGAAGATGAAGATTCATAGAGCGGCGGTCGCAGCGCTGTTTGAGGCGAACGACCGCGTCCTCGGACCGACGGAAGCACTGGCGATCGGCGAAGGTCTGCGGCGCGCGAAGTAATCTCCGCCGCGGTTCACCTTGGTGCGGGGCGTGGGGGGCTGCTATGCCCCGCTTTCCGGTCGCCCCCCGCCGTTGCGGGGGGGTCGCGCCGGCGCCCGATTCGTCGGGTCGTTCCGCCGCTCCAGGACGCCGTTCATGTCGCCACCGCTCCGCCGACGCGTCCCGGTCGTATTGTTACTCTGCCTTGCGGCGGCGTGCGCAGTGCTGCCGGTCGGCCTGCTCCAAGCGCAAGCGGCGGCCCCGGATCGGCCGATCGTCCGCGTGATCGTGGAGGGGAACGAAACCATCCCCGCCGCGGTCATCCTGCAGCACACCACCGTCAAAAGCGGCCGCGTCGTCACCGATCGGGAGATGCTGGACGACGTCCGCAGCCTGTACGAGACGAAGTGGTTCAGCCGGGTGAAGCGGGAAGTTCGTCAGACCGCCGCCGGCCCCGTGGTGGTGTTCTCCGTCAAGGAACTGCCCCAGGTGGCCTCCGTTCAGTACCGGGGCAACGACAAAAAATCCGACGCCCAGTTGGCGAAAGTCACCGGGCTCGAAGCGGGCAGCCCGTACCGGGTGATGTTCAACCGGGACGCCGCCCAGCAGCTCCGCCGGTACTACGTCGACGAGGGTTTCCGGCACGCGAAGGTGACGCTCTCCCGCGGCGAATCGCCGGAGGACCGGGACGTGGTCTTCCAGATTGTCGAAGGTCCGAAGGTGCGGGTCGGGAAGGTGTCGTTCGAGGGGAACCGCGACTTCTCCGCCGCGATCCTCAAGCGGGACCTGGAGACGAAAACGAAACTCCTGGGGCTCGTACCGCTGTTCGGGCTGTTTGATCCGACGACGGTCCCCCGCGACGAAGCGGCGCTGACCGACTACTACCGCGACCTCGGCTACTTCGACGTGAAGGTCGCCGCGGAGGTCTCGGAAAGCGACGATCGCGCGGAGATCTTCGTCACCTTTACTATCGAAGAAGGCAAGCGGTACCGCATCCGCAACATCCGGCTCGAAGGGAACGAGAAGCTGCCGGACGAGGTGTTGATGGTCGATCCGAAGCTCCGCCCCGGCGACTTCTACAACGCCCGCTTTCTGCGCAAGGACCGATCGGCGATGGAGAAGTTATACGGCAAAGAGGGCCGGTTATTCACCAAAATCTCGCCGGCGCCGGAGTTCCTGGCGAAGCTGGGATATATTGATCTGGTGTACCGGATTGACGAAGACAAGGTCCGCTATATCCGGCACATCCACGCCAGTATCGAGGGCGATCACCCGCACACGCAGACCTCGTTGATCCACAACCTGATCTCCCTGGCTCCGGGCGATCGGGCGGATCCGGACATGCTGCGAACCGGACAGGAACGCATCAAGGGGTCTCCGGTGTTCAGCCGGGACGTCGGCTTCAAATTGACGCCGGTCGAGGAAGAACCGGTCCCGGCGCCGGGCGCCTTCCGCGGTCAGAGCCCGGACCCGGTCCGCCCGCGTTCCCCCTCCCGCCCCTGAGCAGTACGTACGGCAGACGCTCGGGAGTCATTCGTTCGGCTGCGGCGCCGTCGCGGCCGGTGCGTCGGGTGGGCCAAACCTCGGCCGCCGCGCCGAGCCACCGCACAAGCTACCCGCCGCGGCCGGCCCCGCTGGGCGAGCTGACGGCTCCCGCGGCCTTCCGGTCCGCCACCTCCGCGACGCCGACGCGACCGTCGACGGCGACGCGGTCGGCCGGCGTGTCCCCGCTGCGGTCGCCGTACGATCTGCCGACGCCGGAGAACGATCCGGCCGGCTGGGTTGCGCAAAACCTCTTCGACCTGGACCGCAACCCGCACGCGCCGCTCCTCGATGCCACCCTGCTGCCCCCGGCGTGGGAACTGAGCGAGCCGACGTTTGACGGCGTCGCCGAAACGCCCATCGCCCAGATCACCCCGGCGCTAAGCAGCCCGAAGGATCTCGGGTTCGAGAAGCCGATCTACCGCGGCCAAAGCCCGGCGCCCCGCCCGGGTGAGGGTTCCGCGGACGGTTGGGATTCGCAGCCCGTGGTCACCTCCGTCGCCCCCAGCCCGGTCGTCACCGCCGACGGGGAGTTCAACCCGTTCCAAACCGTCCGCCAGAGCGGCTTCGACGTCGGCCAGGGCACGGCGAATCCGCTGCTCCCCCAAAGCCCCAACGGCGGGCCGTTCCAAGGCACCTTCCGAGAGCCGCCGCCGTTCGAGGAGCCGCCCGGGTTCGTCGACATCGACGTGCCGCGCCCGTGAGGAACGCACCGGCCGGTTCATGGTCGGCGCCGCGGTGAACAGTTCGAGCGGCCTCGTCGGTCAGGTCACGCTCCAGGAAGACAACTTCGACATCTGGCGGGTGCCGCGGAACTTCCAGGAGGTCGTCGACGGCACCGCCTTCCGCGGTCGCGGTCAGCGGTTACGCATCGAAGCGGTCCCGGGCGCCGAGGTCAGCCGGTATCTCGTCAGCCTGACAGATCCGTACTTCCTGGACAGCCTGTACAGCGTCGGCGTGAGCGGCTTCTATTACAGCCGGTTCTACGACGAGTTCAGCGAACAGCGGCTGGGCGGGCGCCTGACCGTCGGTCGGCAGCTCACGCCGTTCTGGAGCATCGTCGGCAGCACGCGATTAGAAGACGTGAAGATCTTCAATCCCACCTTCCCCACCCCGCCGAAGCTGGCGGAGGCGGTCGGCAACAACACGCTGTTCGTGCTGGGGGCGAGCCTCAAGTACGACAGCCGCGACCGGGCGATCCTGCCCAGCGAGGGCACGTTCGCGGAGTTCGGCTATTCGCAGGGGCTGGGCGACTTCGTGTATCCCCGCTTCGACGCGGAAGCGGCCAAGTACTGGACGCTGCTCGAACGCCCCGACGGCACCGGCCAGCACGTCCTGAGCGTCAACGGCAGCCTCGGCATCGCCGGCGACGACCTGCCGATCTTCGAAAGCTACTACCTCGGCGGCTACCAAACGCTGCGGGGCTTCGACTTCCGCGGCGTCAGCCCGCTGCAGAACGGCGTGCGGGTCGGCGGACGGTTCAGCACGTTCGGCAGCGTGCAATATCGCTTCCCGATCCTCGTCAACGACGCCCTGCAGGGCGTGGTCTTCAGCGACTTCGGTACGGTGAACGACAGCGTCAGCCTCGATGATTTCCGGGCGTCCGTCGGCGCCGGCTTGCGAATCAGCCTGCCGCAGGCGTTCGGCCCGGCCCCGTTGGCGTTCGACTTCGCCATCCCCGTCGCCGGTCCCGGCTTCGACGACGAGCAGTTGTTCAGCTTCAACATCGGCGTCACCCGCTGACGGTGGGGCTTCTGCTATGGAACGAGCCGGAGGGCGGGGCGGGAGGAATCCGCTCCGCCCTCCCTTGGCAAGCGGCGAGTTCGCGGGCACGCTTTCCGATGTGATCCTCGAAGGACTGGCGACGACCTGCGACGACGCCGGGCGGGTGAACCTGGCGCCGCTCGGGGCGCTCTGGCCGGACGGCGGGGACGACCGCTGCGAAGATCAATTCGTGCTGCGGCCGTTTGCCGGGTCGACGACCTGCGCGAACCTCTTGGCGACCCGCCGGGGCGTGTGGCACGTCACCGACGACGCCGTGCTGATCGTCCGGGCGGTGTTGGGCGAGACGGACGCGGAGACGGTCCCGCTGCCCGACGGCCGCGGGGTGCGACTGGCGGACTGCTGCCGGTGGGCCGCCTTCGACGTGGTCGCCACGGACGGGCCGGACGCCCGCGGGTGCCATCGCCTCGCCTGCACGGTGCGGGAACGGGGCCGGGTGCGGGACGGCCGGGGCTTGAACCGGGCAGGCTTCGCGCTCGTTGAGGGGGCGATCCTGGCGACCCGCACATTTCTGACGACGCGGGCGGAACTTGACGGGTCGCTGTCGCGTCTGGCTCCGCTGGTGGAGAAGACCGGGACCGCCCGCGACGCCGCCGCCTGGGCCGATCTGGTCGCCGAGATCGCCCGCCGCCCCGCCGCCGATGAACGCCTCGCCGACGAGCGCCTCCCCACCACCGCATGACCGCGCCCGCCCTCCGATCCGTGACCGTCACCGCCGGGGCGCGGCTCCACTTCGGCCTGTGCACGCTGGATCCGGAGTGGGGCGGCGCCGGGGTGACCGTGGAAGAGCCGGCGACGCGGGTCGCGGTCTCCGTAACAAACGGCGCCGCGGAGTTTCTCGCTCCGCCGGATGAACGAAGCCGCCTGCAAGCCGCCGCCGCCGCGGTGGCGCTCGATCGGCCGGTGCGGGCGGAACTGCTCTCCGCGCCGCCCGCCCACGCCGGGTTGGGCTCCGGCACGCAGATCGCCTTGGCGACCGCGACCGCGACCGCCCGCCTGTTCGGTCAGCCGGACCCATTGGCGGGGCCGCTGTTCGAGTCGCTGGGCCGGGCAAATCGCAGCCGGCTGGGGGCGGCGGGGTTTCGCAGCGGCGGATTGCTGTTGGACCCGACCGGCAAGCTGGCCGAAGCGAAAGGGACCGGCGTGCGCAGCGTCCCGCTGCCGCCGGAGTGGCGCTGGATGATCGTCGTGCCGCACCGCGGCGGCGGGATCACCGGCGCGGAGGAAGCCTCCGCCCTCAAACGCCTGCCGGACATGACCCGGCCGTTCAGCGGCGGGCTGCGGCGGATGATCCTGCAAAGCCTGCCGCTCGCCGCCGGCTTGGGGGAGAAGCCCGCCAGCGCCCGGTTGTTCGCCCGCATCCTCGGCGACTACGGCGCCCGGGTCGGTCGGCACTTCGCCCCGCTCCAAGGCGGCGTCTTCGCCTCCCCCGCGGTGCGGGAGTGGGCGGCCGACCGAAAGGACCGGCGCCTGCCCCCCCGGCCCAATCAAGCTGGGGACCGGTCGCCTGCACGGTGTTCGGCGACAGCGACCTCGCCGAAGCCGAAGCCCGCCACGTTCGCAAACTGTTGGGCGAGGAGGCCCGGGTGATCGTCACCCCGACCCGCAACCGCGGCGCCGCCTTTCAGGAGCGATAGTCCCCCTTTCAGGAGTGATGGTCCCCAGGTCGCTTGGTCCGGACCGGCCCGTCCGCCTCACGCCGCCCGCCGCCGCTCCCCGTCGCCGTCCCGGGCGAGGATCACGTCGATCTGGCGGTCGTCGTACCCGGCCTGACGAAGATGACGCCGCGTGCGTTCGTCCCCGTCGGGGAGAGACGCGTGCGGCAGCGGAATCGTCTGCGGGCCCTCGCTTGGGGAGAGATTGCGGAGGCGATCGGCGGCGGCGTCGGCTCGTTCGGCGAGGGCGTCCAGCGTGGCGACCCGCGTCTCCAACGACGCCTCCGCCGCCCGACCGGCGTCGTGCAGACGCAGTTCCCAGGCTCCGGCGGACTCGCCCACCGCGGTCCGCACCGCCGCCGCGGGATCCACCAGTGCGGCTGGCTTCCGCGCGGCCTTCCGTCGCCCCCCCATCCGGACCCGATATCGCCGCAACAGCGTGAAGGTCAGCACCGCGACGCCCAGCGGGGCCAGCCAGCCCGCCGGATCGATCGCCAGCGGGGGCAGCGAGGCAGGCAGGAGCATTGGTGGGTTCAGCCGTGGGAATGGTCGTGGTCGTGACCGCCGCCGCCGTCATGGCGGTGACCGCCCTGACCGTGGTCGTGGTCGTGGTCGTGGTCGTGGTCGTGGTCGTGCCCGGGGGCGGACGCCGGAGGCTCCGCGGGCGGAGCCGGCGGGGCGGAGAGGAACGCCGCTTCCGCCGCGCGGTACACGTCGCGGAGCGGCGCGCTCCGGTCCGCGGCGATCTTCGCACAGGCGTCGAACTCCGGCGAGAACAGTTCCCCCCCGCCCGGCTTCGCCCCCACCTTGCCCAGCACCGGCCCGAAGGCGGTCTCCACGATCGCCTCCCGCCGCGGCCGCGTCGTGCGATCCAGCAGCCGGCGCCGCACGCCGAAGGTCGCCGTCTCCGCGAACAGCACGGTCTCGCACGCCGCCCGCTTGTGCGGCGGGCACAGCACGCTCAGCACGACGCCGCTGCGGCCCTTCTTCATCGCCGCCGGCAGGGCGAACACGTCCACCGCCCCGGCATCAAACAGCTTGGCGGAGGCGTGGGCGACGGTCTCCGGCGTCTCGTCGTCCAGGTTTGTCTCCAACAGGAACACCCGATCCTGCCCGAACCCGCGGGGCGCGTCCTCCGCAGTCCCGACGAACAACCGCAGCAGATTCGCCCGGTCCGGCAGGTCCAGATCGCCCGCCCCCAGGCCGACCTCCGCGACCGTCATCGACGGCAGGTCGCCGAACCCGTCGACCACCACGGACACGATCGCGGCGCCGGTGGGGGTGGTCAGCTCCGCATCGACCGGCACCGCGTCCAACGGCACGCCCTTCAGCAGTTCCGCCGTCGCCGGCGCCGGGACGGGGCACACGCCGTGGGCGATCTTCACCCGCCCCCGCCCCGTGGGCACCGGGGAGCAGGTGATGCGGTCCGCCCCCAGCAGATCGAACCCCACCGCACAGCCGACGATATCCACGATCGAATCGACCGCCCCCACCTCGTGAAAGTGGATCGCCTCCGGCGTGCTGCCGTGCACGCGGGCCTCCGCGACGGCGACGGCGTGGAACAGCCGGTCGGCGAGGTCCCGGGCCGACGGGGTGAGGTCGCCGCGATCGAGGATCGCCGCGATGTCCGACAGATGCCGGTGGGCGTGCTGCGGCGGGTGGACGACGTGCACCGTTTTCGCCCGAAAGCCGAACTTCACGATCTCCTCGCACCGCAGTTCGACGCCCTCCAAACCCAGCGAATCAATCGCCGCCCGCACCGCGGCCTCGTCGACGCCGGCGTCCAGCAACGCCGCGAGCGTCATATCGCCGGCGATGCCGGTGGGGGTGTCCAGATGAGCGAGTTTCATGAGCGGCGTGTTTCAGATCGGCGGGACGCAAAGGGTGATGCGACGCCACGAAACCGCAAGCGCGGGGCCGGATCAGGACCTAGGTTCGTGTTCCTCCCACAGGAACACGCCCGTGCCCGCCGCCCCCGCCCTGTCGTCCTGCTCGCTCAAAGAGTCAGTCGACTCTCCACGGGAGTCAGCTGACTCCCTGAGCGACTTCTTCCCGGCTCGCCCTGGGAGTCTGGCGGCGACAGGGCTGCCGGCGACGGAGATCGAAGGTCTGGTTCTGAAGATTCTGCTCAACGGCGGACCGACCAGCGGGAGGGACGTGGCCCGCCGCATCCGGCTGCCGGCCGGCTGGCTTGCCGGGTTCCTGCGGGACCTGAAGCGGGAGAACGTCGTCACCTATCGCCGGAACGCCGGCCCGGACGATTACCTGCACGAACTGACGGACGTGGGCCTGGAACGGGCCTCCCGCGCCCACGATCGCTGCCGGTACGACGGTTGCGCCCGGTGACGGCGGAGGAATACGTCGCCAGCGTCGCCGCCCAAACACTGCGGAACCAAACGATCACCCGTGACGGACTGCGGGCGGCGCTGGCGGATCTTCAAGTGTCGCCGGAGACGTTCAGCCAACTCGGCACGGCGCTGGGCAGCGTGGGGGCGATGTTCCTCTACGGCGACCCCGGCAATGGGAAGACCACGATCGCGGAACGCCTCACCCGGGCCTACGGTGAAGCGTTGTGGATCCCGCGGGCGGTGCGACTGGGCGGCGAAACGGTCCGCCTGTACGACGCCGCGGTGCACAGGGAACTGCCGCGGGACGCGGCGGCCGCCCCGCACGACGACCGCTGGGTGCGTGTCCGCCGGCCGACGGTCGTGGTGGGCGGCGAACTGACGCTGGATCACCTCGAACTGTCGTTCAATCCCGTCAGCGGGGTGATGGAGGCGCCGGTCCAAATGAAGGCCAACGGCGGCACGCTGGTGGTCGACGACTTCGGCCGTCAGCGGATGCACCCGGACGCGCTGCTGAACCGCTGGATCGTGCCGCTGGAGCGCGGCTACGACTTCCTCAACACGCCCGGCGGGAAGAAGGTGAAGGTCCCGTTCGACCTGCTGACCGTGTTCGCCACGAATCTGCGCCCCGCCGATCTGGTGGACGAGGCGTTTCTCCGCCGCATCCCGTTCAAGATTCGGGCCGGCGACCCCTCGCCCCGGGAGTTCCGGGCGATCCTGCACGCCCTCGCCCCGCCGATGGGGCTGACGATCGACCCCGGGGCGGCCGAAGCGTTGGTGGCGGACCACTTCCTGGACATCGACCGGCCGATGCGGTTCTGCCACCCGCGGGATCTGCTCCTTCAGGTGAAGCGCCGGGCGGACTTCGAAGGACTCCCGCCGGTCGCCACCGCGGAGGCGTTCGCCGTCGCGGTGAAGAACTATTTTAGCGACTTGTGAGAAGCGGGATCGCATGACGTCAGCCGCGACCGCGGGGAGCGCTCCCTGCGGTCGCGGCTAACCGGCGGCTTTCGCAGCCCCCTGCCGCCGGGCCATCTCCAACACCGAGAGCGGCTTCCCGCCCGTCGCTGGCGGTTCCGCGGGGGCGTTGGGAGCCGGTTTCGCTCCCGGCTCCTCGCCCACCGCCGGCCGGACCGGCGGGGGGGTTTCCGGCGTCGGCTCGACCTCCTCCAGCGCCGCGGGGTCGAGGTCGAACCAGGTTTCGTCGGCCCCGTCGAACTGCACCAACGCTCGGCCGTTCATGTTGACGGTCCGCACTCGGCCCCGTAGCCCGCGGAACCGGGCCAGCGATCCGACCGCCGCAGCGGTCCGCACGGCCACCGCGCGGCCGGTCCAGTGCGGCTTTGAGTCGTTCCGGGCGGGCGTCCCACATGCCGGCAAGTGTGCCGGCCGGCGGGGAAACGGCAACCCTGGCGACGGGACGCCGCGGTCGGCATGATTCAGGCGTCATTCACCTCGGAGAACGCCGATGCTTGCCCCCGCCCTGTTGCTCGCCGCCCTCGCCGCCCCGGCGGAGCCGCCTGAGCACGAACCGGCCGTCGCCGCTCAAACGGCGGACGTGATTATCTACGGCGGCACCAGCGGGGGAATCGCCGCGGCGATCCAGGCCCGCCGGATGGGGAAGACGGTTCTGTTGATCGAACCGTCGTCGCACCTTGGCGGTCTAACGACCGGCGGTTTGGGAGCCACCGACATCGGCAATAAAGCGGCGGTCGGCGGGATCTCGCGGGAGTTCTACACCCGCGTCGGCGCCCATTACGCCGACCCGGCCAGTTGGGTTCAGGAGAAGGCCGCGGCCTACCGCAATAAACGCGGCGCCGCCCCCGCGCTCGATCCGGAGAACCCGCAGCCGTTCTGGACGTTCGAGCCGCACGTCGCGATGAACATCTACAAAGCGATGCTGAAAGAAGTCGGCGTCAAGCCGTTGATGAACGCCCCGCTGGATCGTACCGCGGGCGGCGTCACCGTGAAGGACGGCAAGATCGTATCGTTCCGGCTGAAAGACGGCCGCGAGTTCCGCGGAAAAGCCTTTATTGACGCCACCTATGAGGGCGACTTAATGGCCGCCGCGGGCGTGAGCTACCACGTCGGTCGTGAAGCCAGCGCCGTTTACGGGGAGAGCTACAACGGCGTGGCGACGGTGTTGAATCGCAAGCACCACCGCTTCGTTACGGAGGTCGACCCGTACGTCGTGCCGGGCGACCCGTCTTCGGGCGTCCTTCCCCAGATTCGATCCGAACCGCTGCCGCCGGAGGGCTCCGGCGACGACGGCGTGCAGGCGTACTGCTTCCGCCTGTGCGCCACCAACGTCGCCTCGAACCGCACCCCCTGGCCGAAACCGGACGGATACGACGAGAGCCTGTACGAACTGCTGTTCCGCACCGTCGAATCGGGCGACCTCCGCAAGCCGTGGAACCCGGTGGCGATGCCGAACCGCAAGACCGATTCGAACAATAACTACGCCGTCTCCACCGACTGGATCGGCCAGAACCACGCTTATCCAGAGGCCACGGACGAGGAGCGGGCCGCGATCGTCGCCGCCCATGAGCACTACCAGAAGGGCCTGATGTGGTCCCTCGCCAACCACCCCCGCGTGCCGGACTCGCTGCGGAACTACTACAGCTCCTGGGGCTTGGCCGCGGACGAGTTCGAATCGACCGGCGGGTGGCCGCCGCAGCTATATATTCGCGAAGCCCGGCGGATGATCTCCGACTATGTGATGACGCAGGCGGACTGCTTGGGCGACGTGGAGGTCGAGGACGCGGTCGGCCTCGCCGCATATACGATGGATTCCCACAACGTCTGGCGCTACGTGACCGAGGAGGGCCACGTGCAGAACGAGGGCGACGTGCAGCAGGGCGGCTTCCCGCCGTATCCGATCAGCTACCGCAGCATCGTGCCGAAGCGGGCGGAGGTCTCGAACCTGCTGGTCCCGGTGGCGATGGGCGCTTCGCACATCGCGTACGGTTCGATCCGCATGGAGCCGGTGTTTATGGTGCTGGGTCAAAGCGCCGCGACCGCCGCGGCGCTGGCGATCGACGGCGGCACCGCCGTGCAGGACGTGCCCTACCCCGCCCTGCGGGAACGGCTGCTGGCGGACGCCCAGGCGCTCGAATGGACCGGCGGGGGCGGGAATCGCATTCGCTCCGCGTCGTTGAAGGGCGTGGCGGTCGACGACGAAGCCGCGAAGTTCACCGGCGAATGGGTGCGTAGTACGGCCACCCGCCCCTTCATCGACCGCGGCTACCGAGTCACGACTTGGGACGGCGCCGGCGATCCGCCCTCCGCGACCTTCACCCTGAAGGTCCCCGCCGAGGGACGATACGAATTGAAGGTCGCTTCCGCCCCGCACGACAACCGCACCCAATCCGCCTTTCTGACGGTCGACGACGGCGTCGAAGGGGAGACCGCCGGCACGGCGATCGACCAGAGCGCCGCCGGCGGCGAAGGGGCTTGGCGGCACGCTGGAGGGCGTGACGGTGAAGCCCGGTTCGACCGTCACCGTCCGACTGGAAGCCGGCCGCAAGGGCTACACCGTCGCGGACGCCGTGCTGCTCTCGCCGATCGCGGACTGACCGCGGCCGCGGCCGAACAGTGGGCTATCAAGCCGCTCCGCACGCTGCGGGGCGGCTTTTTGCATGGGCGCCCGGCCCGGTGCGATCCCGTGCGACGCGGCGGCGGGCCGCGGGGACTGGCGAATCGACCCGCCGCCGCGGATGCTGTGCCCCTACAACACGCCCCGTCTCCACGAGTCGCCCCCGATGACCGCCCCGGACGTAACCCTGGAAGAGAACCCCGAGCTTGCCGTCGAGCGGGTCGGCGCCGCCTACCGGGACATCAAAGCCCAAGTCGCCCGGGTGATCGTCGGGCAGGACGACGTGATCGACCAGCTCCTCATCGCCCTGTTCAGCCGGGGCCACTGCCTGCTGGAAGGCGTGCCGGGGCTGGCGAAGACGCTGATGATCTCCACACTGGCGCGGACGCTCTCCATGAGCTTCTCCCGCATCCAGTTCACCCCGGACCTGATGCCGGCGGACATCACCGGCACGGACGTGCTCCAGCAGAACCGGGACACCGGCGACCGGGAGTTCCGCTTTCTGAACGGGCCGCTGTTCCACAACGTGGTGCTCGCGGACGAGATCAACCGGACCCCGCCCAAAACGCAGGCGGCGCTGCTCGAAGCGATGCAGGAACGGCAGGTCTCCGTCGGCCAAAAGCGGCATGCCCTGCCGGACCCGTTCTTCGTGCTGGCGACCCAGAACCCGATCGAACAGGAGGGCACCTACCTGCTGCCGGAGGCCCAGCAGGACCGGTTCATGTTCAAGGTGTACGTCGGCTACCCGAGCTTCGAAGAGGAAAAGCAGATCGCCCGCGCCACCACCGGCACCCGCGTGGACGACATCGACCCGGTGCTGTCCGGTCCGGAGATCGTCGAGCTGCAAAAGCTCGTTCGGCAGGTGCCGGCCAGCGACCACGTGATCGAATACGCCCTCGCCCTGGTCCGGCAAACGCGGATCGGCGAACCCGGCGCCCCGGACTTCGCCAAGGAACAACTCAGCTGGGGCGCCGGCCCGCGCGCCGTGCAGATGTTGTTGCTCGGCGGCAAAGCGAAGGCCCTACTCGCCGGCCGCACGCACGTCAGCACCGAGGATATCGCCGCCCTCGCCGCCCCCGTCCTGCGCCACCGGATCGTCTGCAACTTCGCCGCCGAATCCGACGGCGTCACGACGGACAAAGTCGTCGAGCGGCTCGTCGCCGACACCCCCCAAGCGGAGGGCAAACTGACCAGCGACCCGCGGTTCGCGGGGGTGTTTCAAAAGGCGGCGTAGCGATATTCTCCTGATAGAATAGTCAGATCACTAAACGAGAGTGACACCGTTGTCCGTCAAGTTCGAAGGGTTCGCGCTGCTGGGTTGGCTCACCAGTAGGAAGAACCCGTTGATGTGGTGGTCGCACAACAAGGCGCTCGCGAGACTGGTGGGTGCCGATCGCGGGTTCGTGCTGCACTTTCGCCCGGACGAAGGCATGTCGAAGCCAATCTCCTTCATCTCCGACGGAGCAATTGGCGTTGGAAGGAATGGGAACGAATGGCGCTGGACTATCGGACGCGGCTTGCTGACGATCCACAATCGTGAAGCTCAAATTCAAAACGAATTCGAGTTGAATGATCTTCGCGACAAGTTGGTCAGTACTAATTCAGTAGAGAAGTTGGCTGCCCCAAACCAATACATCACCTACTCCTTTGCGAAGTGGAAACGTAAGAGTGCTGGTCGAGGGTAGGTTTCCGTACGGGCGGGGTGGCCGGGGTCGGCCCGCTGGCGGCTCTCGATTCGCTCATCCGCGTGGCCGGGCCGCCCCCGGGACCTGTGACGTCCGCTCACTCTGCGTTCCGCGTCACTCTCCCGGGGGCGGCCGATCGTCGCCGATGAGCGACCTCGGGCGTTCCGCCGGCCGACCCCGGCCACCCTGATCAATCCTTTCCGTACGGGTGGCCGGGGTCGGCCCGCTGTCGGCTTGGAGCCTGGAGATCGCGTCGCCGGGCCGCCCCCGGAACCGGTGAGGACCGGTCACGGGAGGTCGGGCGTCACCTTCCCGGGAGCGGCCGATTCGTGTCGAGCGGCTCTTCGCAGCCGTTCCGCGGCCGACCCCGGCCACACCGCCGTCTGACTTGAGGAGACCGACGGGTCGTATCGGTCGCAGGTCGCAACCCTTCCAGTCTTCTTTCAGCGTCACCGGCTCTGCCGGTGCGGTCGACGCTCGATCGAACGACCTTTCACGGCCAGTTCGGATAGACACCGCTTTTTCGCGTCTTTGGGAACCGCTTTCGGGCTGAAACGATGGTCCGCGTCCCGGCGGAATCACGCTCGGGTCCGGCGGACGGTCTCGGCGAAGGACCTTTGGTAGCTGGAGGGGGCGGATGGACAGCTCCGCAGCATTTTGGGCGTGCGGACGCATCAGAACCTGCTAGAATAGAAGCTCGCTCCCCTGTTCAGGGGAGCTTGGCGGGATCGCGTCGCGAGCCTGCACCACTCTTCCCCGCACCCCCTGCTTCACAACGGGCTCTCTCATGTCGCCACGGCATTTTAGTCGGACTTCCTCTCAACGAACCGGCTTCACGCTCATCGAACTGTTGGTGGTCATCGCGATCATTGCGATCCTGGTTTCCCTGTTGCTCCCCGCGGTGCAGCAGGCTCGGGAAGCCGCCCGCAAAAGTCAGTGTCAGAACAACCTCAAGCAACTGGGGCTGGCGATGCACAACTATCACGCCACCTACAACACATTCCCCGCCGGCCGAGCGGGGACCGAGGTGGGCGGAAATTCGAATTCGAACAACGGCCGCTTAGGCTGGACGGCCGTACTGACATCTTATATGGACGGCGGCGCCCTTTGGAACGAGATCTCCCGCCCGCTGAAGAAGGACACGGGCAGCGGGTCGTGGCCGGCATATGGGCCGGTGCCGTTTGAGGACGAATATCGGCCGTGGCGAACGCAGATGAACAGCCTGCTCTGCCCGACCGACGGCGCCACGGTCACGGGCAACGCGGACACTAACTATTCTT
>CAWDOB010000002.1:0-13922 GCA_963803815.1 uncultured Planctomycetaceae bacterium | reverse complement strand
GACGCTGTGCGGGACCGAGCCCTTGGCGGTCGGTTCTCGATACCACCGACGAGGTCGCGGGTTCGAATCCCGCCGTCGGGTCGAAAGGCCCGGCGTAGCTCAGTGGCGGAGCGGCCAAACCCGATCGCCGCCCGTTCGTTCGGTCCCGCTTCGTTCACGCCCGCTCTTCAGGCATGCCCTCCCGAGACGCTGCGCCGCCTGGCGGCGACGGCGAAGCGGGGGGCGTCAGAGAGCGATTCATTCGTCATCCGTCATTCGTCATCCGTCGGCGGGGGAGAGCTCCGTCGGCGGGTCTCAGGGGCCGAGCCCCAGGGCGTCGATTATCCGGATCCAACGGTTGCGGGTTCAGAGTCCCGCCGTCGCCGGTCGGTTCGCCGATCGGGGGCGTGGCTCAATTGGTTAGAGCTTTGGGTTGATCGACTCCCGCCCCGTTCGTTCGGCCCCGTCTTCTCTGATCTCTCTCTCCCGCGTCACGCGGAGGCCCCGCGGGGCCTCCGCGTGACGCCTGTGTTCCTGTTCGTTCCTCGAAAGGGAGGAGCCCCCGATGAAGTATCCGTTCCTCACGAACCCCCGGAACGCCCCGCAGTCCGCCCCGGCGAACGCCCGGCAGGTGAAGAACGCCGCCGGCGGCTGATCGTCTACGCCCTGGACCGCTGGGCCCGGCTGAACCGGTTCCTGATCCTCGGGTCCGACGCCCCCACCTATTACGCCACCGCCCGGGATCTGACGAAGGAGAACCGCGAGAACCTCGACGCCTGCTTCCATCTGAACCCGACCCGCACCGCGGAGACGATCGCCGCGGTCAGCGAAGCCGGCCGGGCGCCGAAGAACGATCCGGCCCTGTTCGCCCTCGCCGTGGGGGCGAATCACCCCGACCCGCCGGCCCGCGCCGCGGCGCTGGCGGTCGTGCCGCGGGTCTGCCGGACGGCGTCGCACCTGTTCGCCTTCGTGAACGCCGCCACCGGGCTGGGCCGGGGTTGGGGTCGGGGCCTGAAGCGGGCCGTCGCCGCCTGGTACGCGGCGAAGTCCGTCGAGGCGCTGGCCCTTCAGGGGGTGAAGTACCGGCTCCCGGTACGACTTCAGCCACACCCCCGGCTGATGCGGCTCTCCCACCCCGATCCGGGGGGCGAACGAGGCCCGCAACGTCCTGTACCGCTGGCTGGCGAACGGGTCCGTTCCGGATGAAGCCGCCCTGCCGGCGATCGTCCGGGCGCACCTGGAAGCGATGGCCGCCTCGCCCCGCAAGAGCCTGGCGGCGCTGATTGAAACCCACCGGCTGCCCTGGGAGGTGCTGCCCACTTGGGCGAACGCCGACCCCGCCGTCTGGCGGGCGATGACGCCGCATCTGGGGAGCCACGGCGCATGCTGCGGAACCTCGGCAATATGACCCGCGTCGGGGCGCTGGCGCCGCTGTCGGCGGCGGAGAGACGCCGATGATCGAGAACGGCTCTCCGACGCCGCGGCGTTGAAGCGGGCCCGGGTGCATCCGTTGTCCGTGCTGTTGGCTCAGGCCGTGTATCGGTCCGGGCGGGGCGTGCGGGGCGGGGTCGTGGCAGCCGAGCGGTACGCGTCTCCGCCGCGTTGGACGCCGCGTTCCGCACGGCGTTCGCGGCGGTCGGTCGAGCCGACCGGCCAGCGGTTCCTGATCGGGCTGGACGTGTCCGGTTCGATGGGGTCGCCCTTGTCCGGCACGCCGCTGAGTTGCCGGGAGGCGGCCGCGGCGCTGGCCCTGGTGACGGCGGCGACGGAGCCGCGGTGCCACGTCGTCGGCTTCACCGGCCAAGGTTCGACCCGGTGGAGGCTCGGCTCGCCGGCGGTGTCGCCGCTGCCGGCGCTCCACGCCAAGCGAGCGTCGCCGAGGCGGTCGACGCCGTCTCCAACCTCCCGTTCGGCCCGACCGACTGCGCGCTGAATGCTGTACGCCCTCGGCGAACGGCCATCAGGACGTGTTCGTCGTCCTCACCGACAACGAAACCTGGTGCCGAGAGGTGACACTCCGGCCGAGGCGTTGCGGCGGTACCGCAAGCAGACCGGCATCGACGCGAAGCTGGCGGTGATCGGGCTGACCTCCACCGGCTTCAGCATCGCCGACCCAGGACGGGGATGTTGGACCTCGTCGGCTTCGACACCGCCACCCCCACCATCCTGTCGCAATTCGCCACCGGGGCGTTTTCACGGCGCTTTGACGGCGACCTGAACGGGGAGAGCGAACGACAGGGACGCCGGATCTGTTCGTGAGATCGCCCCCGCCGTCCCCCGCCGTCCCCCCGCCGGACGGAACCGCCGGCCGGACGGAACCGCCGGCGGGAACGGGCGCCCCGGGGGATTGGGCGCCGGGTCGGTTGATCCGTGCGTCGCCTGGCGTACAGTGGGCGGCTTGCACCGGCGGCAGGGACGGCCCCGGTCTGCCCCGGTCTGCCGGTTTGACCCCGTCGCCCCCTGCGGTGCGGTCGCCCCCGCGGTGTGCACGCCGCGTCGGTCGCCGAGTTCCCTCGGCCGGTTCCTTACACACTGTGTCTGCGGAGTCCCCCCTCAATAGCGCCCGGCAGTCCCCTCGCCGATCTTCAGCCCGCCCAGACCCCCGACGGGGTCACCACCGGGGAGTACACCGCGGCCGGCATGACCGCCCCGCCGCCCAACATGCGGGGCGGCCGCGGCGGTCGCGGCGCCGCCTTCCTGCCCGGCGGCGGGACCAGCGCCGAACAGGCCGACCAGGCGACGTCGCCGGCGTCCTCCGCGGCGACGGGCCCTTCGGCGCCAGCAGACGAAATCGCCGAGAAAGCCGTCGCCGGCACCCAGCCCGCCGAGGTCCGCCAGCACCTGCAGGAACTCGAAAACGAAATCGGCGAGGAGGGCTCCCCCCGCCAGAACGCCGCCGCCGGCGTCACCCATTATCTGCTCGGCCAGCACGAACAGGCCGCCGAACGCCTGAACGAAGTCGACGGCGATTCCCTCGCCGACTACTACCTCGCCCAGGCCCTGATGAGCCGAAGGACTGGGACGGCGCCATCGACGCCCTCCAGACCGCCGCCGACAACGGCTACGACCCGGTCCAGTGCGAGTTGGAAAAGGCCGGCGTCGTCCGTCAGTCCGGCGACACGGACCGGGCCGACCAACTGCTCACCGCCGTCTCCCGCAAAGCCGCCACCCGGGCCGAATACAGCTACCAAAAAGGCTGCGTCATGGCCGACCGGGGGGACACCCTCGGCGCGATGGAGTACTTCGAGCGGGCCGTCGACATGGACCCCCGCCACAGCAAGGCGATGTTCCGCCTCGCCGGCCTGATGGACCTGCTGGGCGAAGACCGGCGAGCTGATCGCCTCTACGAACAAAGCCTCAGCAAGCCCCCGCTGTTCCTCGGGGCGCTGATGAACCTCGGCCTGCTCTACGCGCGCCCAAATACCCCGCCGCCGCGAACTGCGCTTCCGCCTGGGTGTCGCGAGGTGACCCTGAACCATGAACGGGCCCTGCTGTTCCTCAAGGACGTGGCCGCCGCCACGAGCATGTACTATGACGAGGAGGCGATGCGCCGCCAACGCGAGTTGGAACAGCAAATACGACATTCCCATCACCGACTTCGAACTGACCGCCCGCAGCCGCAACGGCCTGGAACGGGCCGGCATCGCCACCCTCGGCGACCTCTGCCGCACCAGCGAAGCGGAACTGCTGGCCGCCAAGAACTTCGGCGAGACCTCGCTCAACGAATCCGCGAGATCCTCGAAGGCCGCGGCTGGCGGATCGGCCAACTGGTCGAACAGGACGCCGCGGAATCCGGCGGGCCACGGCTACAGCCCCGGGTACGGCGCAGTCCCCAGCGGCTACGGCGCCAGCGCCGGGCTGCCGGCCCCGCCCAAGCCCGGTCAGCCCTCCCCGCTGGCCACGCTCTCGCCGGCCGGCGGACACGGCGGCGGCCCCGGCACGCCCAAGCTCTCCCCGTTCGTCTCCGACGACATCTCCCCCGCCGAGCGCCAAGCTGGAGCGCCCGGTGTCCGACCTGAACCTGTCCGTCCGGGCCCGCAAGTGCCTGACGCGACTGGGCATCGTCACCATGGGCGAACTCGTCAGCCGGACCCCCGACGACCTGATGAGCGTCCGCAACTTCGGCGTCACCAGCGACGAAATCCGTCAGAAACTGGTCGACTTCGAACTGAAGCTGCGGAACGACTGGAAGGGCTCGCTGCGCCTGAAGTTCCAAGAGCAGAAATCAAGAACCAAAGGACGGTTCGCCGGATCGAAATTGGTTCTTGATTTCTTGGAACTTGGATTTTGAAGAAGCCCCGCCCCCACGACGCCGACCGACCGTTCTCCCTCGCGGTGGACGACTACTTCGGCAAATCGCGGCTGGGCGGCCTGCGGTTGCGGCTGTATGAGATCATCTTCGAGAGCGACACCCCGGCGGGCAAAGCCTTCGACGTCGGGTTGATGGCGGTGATCCTCGCCAGCGTCGGCGTCGTGATGGCCGAAAGCGTGCGGCCGATTCAGGCCCGCTACCGGCGCAGAGCTGCAAATCGCCGAGTGGGTCTTCACCGGCCTGTTCACGCTCGAAACATCTGCTCCGGGCCGTACTGCGTCGGATACCCGGGACGCTACGCCCGCAGCTTTTTCGGCGTGGTCGACCTCCTGGCCGTGCTGCCCGGGTACGCCGCCCTGCTCTTTCCGGGGTGCTCGCGGTACCTCACCGTCGTCCGCTTGTTGCGGGTGCTGCGCGTCTTCCGGGTGTTGAAGCTCGCCGTCTATATGACGGAAACGAATGAGTTGACCTGTGCGAGTCATCGCCAGCCGGCGGAAGATCGAAGTCTTCACCGTCTGCGTGCTGACCCTCGTGGTGATCCTGGGGTCGTTGATGTATCTGGTCGAGGGGGAGGAGAACGGCTTCACGAGCATTCCGCGGAGCGTGTACTGGGCGATCGTGACGCTCACCACGGTCGGCTACGGGGACATCTCCCCGCGGACGAACCTCGGCCAGTTCCTCGCCGCGGCCATTATGTTGATGGGTTACGCGATCCTCGCGGTGCCCACCGGCATCGTCAGCGCGGAGATGTCCCGCCCGCACCCAAGCGACCCGCACCCAAGCGACCCGCAGCCCGAAGCGCCCACGCCGCCGGCTCCCGCGGCCGCCGCCGATCCGCCGCCGAACTACTGCAAACACTGCGGCGGAAAGCTGTAGCCGCCGCGTCGCGGTCGACGCCGGGACTGGGTATAACTGGTTCTGATCCGCCCGCCCCGCCGACCCGCCGCCCCGATGACGAGCCGCCGCACCTTCCTTCGATGCCTCCTGCCGCCGCCCTCGCCGCCGCGCAGGTCGCCCGCGGCGCCGAGAACCGGCCGCCCCGCATCCTTTTGCGCTCCTCGTGGCAGACCGTCAATATCGGCGACATCGCCCACACGCCCGGCGTCCTGGCCTTGCTTGAAAAGCATACTCCCGGAAGCGGAAGTTCGCCTCTGGCCCATGGATGATCGGTCGGGGAGTTTTGGAAATGTTGCAAAAAGCCGCTTTCCCGATCTCCGGCTCGTCCGGAGCAAGGACGCCTCGAAGTGGAGCCGCCTCCAACGAATCCTTCCGCGAGAATTGAACGGCCCGATTTTCTTCTCCACGGTTCCGGTCCTTTTCTCGTCGCCGAGCGCGATGTCAAACGCTGGCGCGAGGAGACCGGAAAACCGTTTGGCGTCTACGGAATCACCCTCCCCACCATCACTCCCGAACTCAAAGCCCTTCTCGGCAGCGCCAGCTTCGATTTCTTCCCGGATCCGTTTCGCTCGCCAAAGCAAAAGCCGACGGAGTGAATCTGCCCCGTCATGGAATTCGGTCCCGATGGAGCCTTTGCCTGCGATGTCCGCGATGACCCGAAGCCGAGACCTTTCTTAAGGAAAAGCCGATCTCGAGATCGGCAAATTTGTCTGCTGCATCCCCCGCCTTCGTCACACCCCGTATTGGGACGATCCCGTCAAGAACCGTCCTTTCGACGAGATCAAAAACGCCCGCAACGAGGAAATGGCCGAACACGATCTGGCGCCACTTCGCGAAACCATCACGGCCATTGTCCGAACACTCGGATTTCAAGGTCCTCCTCTGCCCCGAAGACATGACCCAGATGGCCGTGGGAAAGGACGGTGGATCATCGACAAACTTCCCGCCGACATTCTCAAGCGCGTTGTCTGGCGCGAGAACTTCTGGCTGACCGACGAGGCCCTCAGCACCTACGTCCGCAGCGCCGGACTCTTCGGCATCGAAATGCACTCGCCCATCATGTGCGTCGGGAACGGAGTCCCGGCGATCGTGGGTCGTTTCGAAGAACAGACCAGCAAGGGCTTCATGTGGCGGGACATCGGACTCGGCGAATGGCTGTTCGACCTCGACCGCCCCGCCGACCGCGGGGACGATGCGGTCGCGGTCGGCGGGGCGGTCCAGGTCGAACAGCCATTCGCCCAGGCCGACGTCCCGCCACATATAACCCTTGCCGGTCTGTTCCTTGCAACGGGCAGACGATCGCCGGGACGCCGTTGCCCACCGCCATGATGGGCGAGTGCATCTTGCTGCCGAACAGCCCGGCGCTGCGGACGTAGGTGCTGAGGGCCTCGTCCGTCAGCCAGAAGTTCTCCCGCCAGACGACCCGGTCCAACACGTCCGCGGGCAGTTTGTCGAGGAACATCTCCTTGCCGACGGCCATCTGCGTCATGTCCTCCGGGCAGAGCAGCACCTTTAAAGACGTCCGCCGGACCACCTGCACGATCGCTTCCCGCAGGGCGGCGTGGTCCTGCTCCTTCATCTTGTCGTTATAGAAGCCGCCCGTTCTTCGTCGACCGGGCGGTTTTTCGACGGGATCGTCCAGTACGGCGTATAACGCAGCCGGGACAGACAGCAGAGGAACCCGCCCGGCTCCAGGTTGCGCTCTTTTAAGAACGCTTCCGCTTTGGCGTCGTCGCGGAGGTCGCAGGCGAAGGCGCCGTCGGGGCTGAACTCCATGATCGGGCAGTCCACGCCCTGTCCCTGGGCGAAGCCGAGGGAGACGGAGTCGCGGAAATAGACGAATTGCGCCCCGCTCAGCAGGTCTTTGCGGTCCTGGCTATAAAAGGAACCGTAGGTGATGCCGTACACGCCGTACGGTTTGCCGACGTGCTCCGCCCAGGCGGCGACGTCGTTGGCGGCGACCAGCGAGGGGCCGGAGCCGTGCAGCAGGAAGTCGGCCCGTTCAATTTGCTCGCCGAGGGCTTCGTTGGAGGCGGCGCCCTTCGAGGTGATCCGTCCCTTCACGATGGTCAGATTGGGGAAGCGGGCGTGTTCCATCGCCGCGACTTCCTCGGACAGATCGCCGGAGGCCCACAGGGCGACCTCCGCCCCGGGAATATGCTTTTCAATCAGCGCCAAAACGCCGGGCGTGTGGGCGATGTCGCCGATATTGACCACCTGCCAGGAGGACCGCAGCAGGATGCGGGGCGGCCGAGTCCGGCGCCGCGGGCGACCTGCGCGGCGGCGAGGGCGGCGGCGAGAGACTGAAGGAAGGTGCGGCGGCTCGTCATCGGGGCGGCGGGTCGGCGGGGCGGGCGGATCGAAGCCGGTTTATACCGCAGGTCCGGCGTCGACCGCGACGCGGGCGGCTACAGCTTTCCGCCGCAGTGTTTGCAGTAGTTCGGCGGCGGATCGGCGGCGGCCGCGGGAGAAGCCGGCGGCCCGTCGGCGCTTCGGGCTGCGGGTCGCTTGGGTGCGGGTCGCTTGGGTGCCCGCGGTTCATCTCGGCCGACACGATGCCCGTGGGCACCGCCAAGATCGCGTACCCCATCAACATGATCGCCGCGGCGACTGTCTGCCCCAGCGTCGTCTGCGGGCTGATGTCGCCGTAGCCCACCGTCGTCAGCGTCACGATCGCCCAGTAGATGCTGCGAGGGATGCTATGAACCCGCTGCCCTCCGCCCGGCCCTCGATCAGGTACATCAGGCTGCCCAGGATCACCACCAGCGTCAGCACGCAGACGGTGAACACCTCGATTTTCCGCCGGCTGGCCCGCAGCGCGGGACAGTTCCGTCGTCTCCGAGATATACGCCGCCAACTTGAGCACGCGGAACACCCGCAGCACGCGCAGCAGCCGGATCACCAATAGATATTGGGCCCCGGCGAACAGCAGACTGAGGTAACTGGGCAGCAACGCCAGCAAGTCCACCACGCCGAAAAAACTGGTCGCGTAGCGCCGCGGCCGACCGACGCAATACAGCCGCAGCAAGTATTCGACCGTGAACAGCCCGGTGAAGACCCACTCCGCCAGCCGCAGCGTCTCGAAATAATCGACGGCGATCCACTCCACGCTCTCGGCCATCACGGCGCTCACGCTGGCGAGGATCACCGCCAATCAGCGCCACGTCGAAGGCCTTGCCCAGGCGGGTGTGACTTTCGAAGATCACGTCGTACAGGGCCAACCGGTGGCCGGAGAGCCAGTCGCGCTCGAAATAGTCGTCCACCGCCAGCGAGAACGGTCGGTCGGCGTCGTGGGGGCGGGGCTTCTTCAGAAATCACGTTCGAAGAAATCAAGAACCAATTTCGATCCGGCGAACCGTCCTTTTGGTTCTTGATTTCTTGTCCCTTGGAACTTCGACGCGCCAGCGGAGCCCCTGGCGCCGCAGCTTCAGTTCGAAGTCGACCAGTTTCTGACGGATTTCGTTCAGGCTGGTGACGCCGAAGTTGCGGACGCTCATCAGGTCGTCGGGGGTCCGGCTGACGAGTTCGCCCATGGTGACGATGCCCAGTCGCGTCAGGCACTTGCGGGCCCGGACGGACAGGTTCAGGTCGGACACCGGGCGCTCCAGCTTGGTGTGCTTGGCGGGGAGATGTCGTCGGAGACGAACGGGGAGAGCTTCGGCGTGCCGGGGCCGCCGCCGTGCCCGCCGGTCGGCGAGATCGCGGCCAGCGGGGAGGGCTGACCGGGCTTGGGCGGAGCCGGCAGGCCGGCGCTGGCGCCGTAACCGCTGGGGGCGCCGCCGTAGCCGGGGCTGTACCCGTAGCCGCCGGCTTCCGCGGCGTCCTGTTCGACCAGCTGGCCGATCCGGAGGCCGCGACCCTCGAGGATCTCGCGGATTTCGTTGAGCGAGGTGTCGCCGAAGTTCTTGGCGGCCAGCAATTCCGCTTCGCTGGTACGGCAGAGGTCGCCGAGGGTGGCGATGCCGGCCCGCTCGAGGCCGTTGCGGCTGCGGGCGGTCAGTTCGAAGTCGGTGATGGGGATGCGCATCTGCTGTTCCAACTCGCGTTGGCGGCGCATCGCCTCCTCGTCGTAATACATGCTCGTGGCGGCGGCCACGTCCTTGAGGAACAGCAGGGCCCGTTCATGGTTCGGGTAGACCTGCAACACCCGGCGGAAGCAGTACGCGGCGGCGGGGTAGTTCTCCGCGTCTTCGTACAGCAGGCCGAGGTTCATCAGGGCCCCCATGAACAGCGGGGGCTTGCTGAGGCTTTGTTCGTAGAGGCGAATCGCTTCGCGGTCTTCGCCCAGGAGGTCCATCAGGCCGGCGAGGCGGAACATCGCCTTGCTGTGGCGGGGGTCCATGTCGACGGCCCGCTCGAAGTACTCCATCGCGCCGAGGGTGTCGCCCCGGTCGGCCATGACGCAGCCTTTTTGATAGCTGTATTCGGCCCGGGTCGCGGCTTTGCGGGAGACGGCGGAGAGCAGTTGGTCGGCCCGGTCCGTGTCGCCGGACTGACGGACGACGCCGGCCTTTTCCAGTTCGCACTGGACCGGGTCGTAGCCGTTGTCGGCGGCGGTCTGGAGGGCGTCGATGGCGCCGTCCCAGTCCTTCAGGCTCATCAGGGCCTGGGCGAGGTAGTAGTCGGCGAGGGAGTCGCCGTCGACTTCGTTCAGGCGTTCGGCGGCCTGTTCGTGCTGGCCCAGCAGATAATGGGTGACGCCGGCGGCGGCGTTCTGGCGGGGGGAGCCTTCCTCGCCGATCTCGTTTTCGAGTTCCTGAAGATGCTGGCGGACTTCGGCGGGCTGGGTGCCGGCGACGGCTTTTTCCAGCAGTTTGACCTGCTCGGCGCCGAAGGGCCCGTCGCCGCGGAGGACGCCGGCGACGTCCACCTGGTCGGCCTGTTCGGCGCTGGTCCCGCCGCCGGCAGGAAGGCGGCGCCGCGGCCGCCGCGACCGCCGCGACATCTGGGGCGGCGGGGCGGTCATGCCGGCCGCGGTGTACTCCCCGGTGGTAACCCCGCTGGGGGTCTGGGCGGGCTGAAGATCGGCGAGGGGACTGCCGGCGCTGATCGAGGGGGGGACTCCGCAGACACAGTGTGTAAGGAACCGGCCGAGGGAACCGGCGACCGCCGCGGCGTGCACACCGCAGGGACAACGGGCTCAAACCGGCAGACCGGGGCAGACCGGGGCCGTCCCTGCCGCCGGCGAAGCCGCCCACTGTACGCCGGGCGACGCACCGATAACCGACCCGGCCCCCAATCCCGCCGGGGGGCGTGATCCTGCGGCGGTTCAACCCTGCGGGGCGCTCGATCCTGCCGGCGCGCCCCGGCCAGGGGGCGTTCAGTCCAGCGGGACGTTCAGTCCAGCGGGGGGATGGTGGCGGCGATCTCGCGGAAGAGGGCCAGCGTCCCGTGCTCCGCGGCCCAGCGTTCGATATAGGGGAGGTCGAGTTTGTTCCGCTGGGCGAATAAAACGATTTCGAGGTCTTCCCGGTCCTTATGACGCCGGGTCTCTTTTGCCCACCGCAGCTTCGCGATAATCAGGTCCTCCGCAGTGGCGGCCCACGCTTCGCGACCGTCGCCGAGGTCTTTGCGCACACGACGGGCGAACCGCGATTTGTCGTGCGGATCGTCGCCCATCAGGAAAAATTCGAACTCAAATCCGGAGCCCTTCAACCCGACGCGGATTCGCCGCAGCCCGGTCACGCTCTCAAACCCGATCTGCGGGTCCGGCACGAACTCCGGCCCTAATGAGCGGGCCGCCGCCGTCAGGTCCGCCACCCGGGCAGACACCAGAAAATCGGCGTCCGCAGTCGAGCGGTCGACGCCGTACAGGTTGGAGGAGAACGATCCGACGACCATGTAATCCACGCCCGCTTCCTCCAGTGCGGCGACGAGCCGAAGCGTGGCGTCGAACGGGTCGGGGCCGTCGCCCGGCGCTTCGGAATCGCTCCCGTCCGAGTCCGCGGGGGTCATACTTCCACTCCCGCTCGCGGCAGAAGGCGAGCCACTCGTCGTCCGGCGGGGCCGGCCGGTAGATGTGCCGTTCCCGAAAGGCGCGAGTTCGCTCGGAGGCGATCAGCGAGCCGGCGGTCGGTCTCGGCGGGAGAGTCGCCGGGAAACTCCGCCCGCAGTCCGGCCCGCATTCGGCGTCGCACGCCCCGCCACAATCGCACCGCCGACCGCACCCGGCTCCCCTCGGTCGCCGCGGCACGCTGGCGGGCGACTGAGTCATTTCTGGCAGAACGAGGTTCGGGGCGGGGGCGTCGCTCATCGCCTGATCCTATCCGCAGTCCCGGACCGCGAAATACCCCGCCGCCGACGCCCACAAAACGACCCAGGCGCGTCCTGCGACCGGGTCGTTCGCTCTCCTCGTCGACGTCACCTTATTTACCTCACCTCCAAAGCCCCGCTGCTAAAACGCCCCGGCGGCGAACCGGGACAGGACCGTCGGCGTGGCCGTGTCGAAACCGACCACGTCCAGCATCCCCGCGTCCTGCGGGTCGGCGACGCTGAAGCCGGTGGAGGTCGAAACCGACCACCGCCAACTTCGCGTCGAGACCGGTCGCCGACCGGTACCGCCGCAGCGCCTCGGCCGGGTGCACGTCGCCGCACCACGTTTCGTTGTCCGTGAGGACCACGAACACGTCGACGGCCAACCGCTGTTCGAGGGCGTACAGCATCGGCAGGGCGCAGTCGGTCGGACCGAACGGCAGGTCCGACACCGCCTGCACCGCTTCGGCGACGCTCGCCCCGGCGTGCAGCGCCGGCAGGGGCGACACCGCCGCCGGACCCATCTTCCACCGGCTCGAACCCTCCCCGGTGAAGCCGATCACGTGGCACCGCCGCTCCGTCGCCGCGGTCACCAGCGCCAGCGCCGCCGCCGCCTCCCGGCAGCTCAGCGGCGTGCCGGACAAGGGGGAACCCATCGAACCGGACACGTCCAGCGGAATCTACTTTGACCCTCCCCTTCTCCGTCTCCGGCGTCGCTCCGTCCGAGGCAGTCCCGAACAGGAAGCCGCCCGCGACAATCTGACGCACTTCCCCCTACATCTTGGGGGTCGGCGACGGATCGCTCGGGAGTTACGCCAAGGGAGGTGCCACATCTAGGGGGATGCGGCTAGTTGCCGCCTCGCCTTGCCGCGCCTCAAAAAGAAGCTCCGCAACCCTTACGGGTCACGGGGCTTCCCTATTTCCTAGCCAACGGGTGCTCTTCTTCGCGGGAGCGGCACCCGAAGGCGGTCACGGGCGGGCCGTGGTTCGTCATTCTACCGGGGCGGTAGACGACGGCAACCGGCGCGTCTGTCCGAACGGATGCGGTTCCGGTGCCAACCCCAGAATGTCCTCAGTTCGTACTTTCCATCGACGAATCCGGCAGTCACGGGTGGAGGTCCGACGAATCGGACCGATATCTGACCGTCGCCGCCGTGCTGATGCGTCCGGTTCACATCGGCTCGCTGCAAGACCGCGTGTGGTCGATCCGCCGGGACCATCTCCGCGAACAGCCCGACGCCCCGCAGCCGATCCATTGGATGGAAGCCGAGCGGTGGAAAGCGGCCGAGGGCGCCTCTCCCTACACGATCCTCAAGTGTCAGGCACGTCGGCTTGCGTTCCATAAAGCTGTCACGACGATGATCGGCGAGACGGTTCACCTTTCTGCCACCATCGACAAGAAGGGGCACAGCGTGCGGTACGGCGAGAACGCCTGGCACCCGTACCACTACCTGCTCTCCATTATCATGGAGCGGGTGTCCATGGAACTTTGTTCGATCCCCCGCGTGTCAATGAGGGTCGAGGTTGAGTCTCGCGGGCACTTAGAAGACGAACTCCTGGAGGCGGAATACCGGCGGGTCTCCTTCTGGGGACCCATTACATCTCGCCGCAGCGAATGTTCTCCGTCTTCCCCCAAGAGGCTGTCCAGTTTTTCGGGAAGGACGACGATATCCCCGGCTTGCAGTTAGCGGACATCGCTGCCGTACACGCCAAGTCGTCAACCCTGATCGAAGCGGGGGTAAAACGGCGGGAGAGGTGCCCTGTCCGGCGGCGCATCGCTGAAAAGTTGGAGCCGCTACGCCTGTCGTCAGAACGGAACCGTCGCTGGGCGGGGGCGGAAGCTACTCAGCTTCACGCTGGAGAAAACGAAAAACGAGGCGGACGGGCCGAAGCCCGAACCGCCCCGCCCAACTGCCGTTAGAACGGCTGTCCAACGTAAGTGTACTGTACATGCGCCGGTAGTCTAGGCACGACGGCCTACTTTCGCCTGAAGCCGTCATGAGTCGCTGAACCGGCATTTCCGAACAGGCGGTGCCCCGTGCCCCCGGGACCGGCGTCGGTCCGGCGTTCGGCGTCGATGCGTGTCTCGCTGTGTGTGATGCTCTGCGAGCGATCCGCTTAGGACACGCTGCACATCACCAGCAAGTCGCACACGCAGCCAGCCAGAGTGCTGTTCGTCAGCGTGGCGGGGCTCGGCCCCGAGACCCGCCGACGGGGCTCTCCCCTGCCGACGGATGACGAATGAACCGCTCTCACCGCCCCCCGATTCGCCGTCGCCGACAGGCGGCACGGTCCCGTGAGAGCGTGAGTGAACGAAGCGGGACCGAACGACAGGACGGCGATCGGCGTTCGCGCTCTACCGCTGAGCTACGCCGAGCATGCAAAGGCCCGGCGACGGGATTCGAACCCGCGACCTCGTCTTGCTGAAAGAGAACCGACTGCCTGGGGCTCGGTCCCGCGAGAGTCCGGACCCGCCCGCCGC
>CAWDOB010000001.1:0-25634 GCA_963803815.1 uncultured Planctomycetaceae bacterium | reverse complement strand
CGACCCGGTCGCCGTTGTGGAGGTTCGCGGTCGGCGTTCGGATCGCAGGGATTCCCGACGATCGACGGAACGGTCGGGTTCGGCCCCATGACAGGCCGGCGCTCCGGTCCTGACTCCTCGCCCCTGCTCGTCCGCCGCCGAATTTCGACCCTCGCGGCCCCACCTCACGGAGGCCCCCCATGGCTAATCCCCCGGCAACTCCCCCCGCCGACACCACCGGTCAGCTCGCCGTCAGCACCGTGCGCCCCCGCTCCGGCAACGTGCCGGCGCCGGAGCCCCCGTCCTCTTCCCCCGCCGGCGCCGCCTCCACCGTTGCGGGCTCGATCGAAGGGGAACCGGACGACAACCCCAGCCCCGCCACCGTCGTCTACAACCCCCCGGACGCCGACCCGGTCTGCGTCATCTGGGACGTGGACGGCGTGCTGGTCGACAGCTACACGCCCCACCTCAAATCCTGGCAGCAGACCGCCGAGAAGCTCGGCGTCTCCTACACCGAGGAAGACTTCCAAAGCGGCTTCGGCAAAACCAGCCGGGAGCACCTCAAGGAGAACTTCGGCGCCAGCATGTCCGACGATCAGATCGCGGAGATCGAGGGCGAAAAGGAAGCCCTCTACCGCGAAAGCGTCGCCGAGGAGTTCCCCGCCATGCCCGGCGCCCGGGCGCTCATTCAGGCCCTGAAGGACGCGGACTTCAAGATCGCCCTGGCCACCAGCGGCCCCGCGGCGAACCTGATGCTCGCGGTGCGGTTGATGAAGCTTCAGCCGTTCCTCAGCGCCGTGGTCAGCGGCACCGACGTCGCCAAAGGCAAGCCGGATCCGGAAATCTTCCTGAAGGCCGCCAAGAACTGCAACGTGAAGCCGACCCGCTGCGTGGTGATCGAAGACAGCCGCTTCGGCGTCGCCGCCGCGAAGGCCGCCGGCATGGGCTGCCTCGGCCTGCTCTCCACCGGTCACGACGCGCAGCGAACTGGACGAGGCCGACCGCGTCGTCGAGTCGCTCGAAGACCTCACCGCCGAAGACCTCCGGGCGCTGCTCCCGGCGACCTGACGGTCGTTCTTTTCCCCAGCCGTTCCCCCGGCCGGACGCATGCGTCCGGCGGGGACGTGCGATACGCTCCCGCTCCCGCCCGCGTTCCTTCGTGTCACAGTCGCTCATGTCCCGTAAAGGCGAGGATTTCGCCGGCCTGACGGTCGCTTTGGTCACCCCGTTCCGCGACGGGGCGGTGGACGAGGGCCGCTTGAAAGCCAACGTCGACTGGCAGGCGGAGCAGGGCGCCGCCGGCGTGGCCCCCTGCGGCACGACCGGCGAATCGCCGACGCTCTCGCACGCCGAGCACGAGCGCGTCATCGAGATCGTCTGCACCCGTGCCGCCGGCCGGGTGAAGGTGATCGCCGGCACCGGGTCCAACAGCACCGCGGAGGCCGTTCGCCTCACCAAAAGCGCCCAGCGGAGCGGGGCGGACGCGGCGTTGATGGTCGCGCCGTACTACAACAAGCCCACGCAGGAAGGCTTCTACCGGCACTTCGCCGCCGTCGCCGACGCCTGCGATCTGCCGATCGTCCTCTACAACATCCCCGGCCGCACCGGGAAGAATATGGAGCCGGACACGATCTGCCGGCTCGCCGAGGTGACCACCATCGTCGCCGTCAAAGAGTCCACCGGCGACCTCGATCAGGCCAGCGCCATCGCCGCCGGCAGCGATCTGACGATCCTCTCCGGCGACGACAGCCTGACGTTGCCCATCATGGCCGTCGGCGGGTCCGGCGCCGTCAGCGTGGCGGGGAACATCGTCCCCGCCGACGTCGCCGCCATGATCGCCGCGTACCGCAACGGCGACCCCGCCGACGCCCTGAAGCGGCACGCCAAGCTGTTCCCCCTCTGCCGCGCCCTGCTGGGTCTGTCCAGCAACCCGATCCCGCTGAAGGCCGCCATGGCCCTCCTCGGGAAGGACACCGGCGAGGTCCGCCTCCCGTTGGTCGAACTGGAAAGCGCCGCGATGCCCCGCCTCGAAAAGGCGCTCCGCGACTACGGGCTGCTGTAACGAGGCCCCGCGGAAGCGGTCACCCGAGGCGCCAGCCGAGGCCGGACGACGTGGAAGACGTCGCCCGGCCTCGGCTTCTTCTTCGCTGGCTCACACAAACATTCGACGCAGGACCGCCAGACGCACTGCGGCGAGTCCGGCCGCGTTCGCCCCACTCGGGGAGCGGCGGGGCGCCTCGGGAAACGCCCTGTCAATCCCGACCTCGGACGCGGCGTCCGGCTTGAGGCAAATTGCGGAATTCTGCCCGGGAGGCGGGATTTCCTCACCCGCCCGGGATGGTTGGGCCGATTGGAGAAAAGCCAGTGGGAGCCGAAGCATCGGGTCCCGCGGCAATATCCCCGGGCCGGGGGAACCACATCACGACCGGCGCCGGGGAGTTCCTCCCACACTCCTCTCGCCTGCCGCACGGATGCGCCGTTCTCACGCGCCTCGTTCCCTGTCCCTCCGTTGCGGCCTGGTCGCGCGTGCTCGTCACACGCGCCGCAGTTGGCTGCGTCGCGCGCTGCCCTGGCTGCCCGCCGCCGCGTTCGCGGTCATCCCCACCGTCGCCGCCGCGCAGGTGACGATCACCACGCCGACGACCGTCTCCACGGAGCAGGCCGCCCCGCCGGACGATCATGAAATCCTGGTGGGCGGGCCGGTTGTCGTGGAGAACGGCGGGTGGTTGAAGGCGGCGGACTTCGTCACCTATGAGGACGTCACGATCGACGCCGGCGGGCTGCTACCACCCAGGCCGGCGGTTCGACGACCCCCCCGTTCACCGGGAACGGCGACTACGCCGTCCTCGGCGGAATCACCACGGTCGCCGGCGAACTGCACGTCGGCGCCGCCACGCCGCTGGTCGGCGGAACCGGCGAAACGCCGCCCGTCGGCGACGCCGCCGGCACGCTGAGTCTCTCCCTCGGCGGCGTGATCGTCGACGCCGGCGGCTCCGTCACCGCCGCCGCCATCGCCCAGACCGGCGGCACGCTGCAGGTCGACGGCACGGTCACGCTCGCCGGCGCCGCGACCGTCGACAGCTCGTACACCACGACGTTCTTCACGGTGAACCCCACCGGCACGTTCGCCGCGGACGGCCTCGCCCTCTCCGGCGCCGGCGGGAACGACACGCAGGGCTATCTGGGCGGGACCGTCACCCTCAACAGCGGCGGAGCGGCGACGGACTCGAACGTCTTCACCGTCTCCCAGATGGCGAGCGTCGTGGTCGGCGGGATGACCGAGGTGACCGGCGAGACCGCCGTCACCGGAACCGATACCACGCTGGTCGTGGCCGAAGACGGCTCCCTCACGACCGACACGCTGCGGATCGAAACCGGCTCCGTCGCCGTCAGGCCCGTCGGCAGCGGGACGAACCCCGGTTCGCTGATCGTGAACGACTCCACCACGATTGGCGACGGCGCCGCCGCGGGCGGCACGCTGACGATCGACGGCCTCGCCTCCATCGGCGACACGACCGTTCAGAGCGACGGCACGCTGAGCGTCGGCGCCGCCGGCGATCTGACGACCGGCACGCTCGCCACCGCCGGCACCACGACCCTCGACGCCGGCGGCCTGCTGATCGCCGACGGCACGACCGTCTCCGGCGGCACGACGACCCTGAACGGGACCGCGACCCTCGGCGCCACGACCGTCTCCGGCGGCGCCCTGACCGTCGGCGGAACCGTCGACACCGACGACGGCCTCGACGCGAGGCAGGACCTCACCGTCACCGGCGGCGCCGTCACCGTGAACGCCGGCGGGACGCTCCTCGCCGCCTCCCTGGAGCAGTCCGGCGGCACGGTCACCGTCGCCGAGAACGCCGGGACCGACGGCACGCTGAACCTCGCCGGCGCCAACGTCACCGGCGGCACGCTGACCGTCGACGGCGTCCTCGCCGCCACCGGCGACGTCGCCGTCTCGACCGCCGGCCGTTGGACCTCAACGCCTCCGGCACGCTGAACGCCGCCAATTTGCAGGTCGAAGACGGCGGACAGGCGACTCTCGGCGGGGACGCGAACCTCACCGGAGCGCTCACCGTCGCCGACGCCGCCGTGACCGTCGAGCAGGACGGCGCCGTCGACGCCGCCCTGGTCGAAGTCTTCGGAACCGGCACGCTCACCGTGGACGCCCTCACCGACGGCACGAGCCAGGGCCTCCTGCACTCCAATGTCACCACGATCGGCGACGCCGCCACCGCCGGCGGCACGCTGACGGTGAACGGCTCCTCGAACCTCGGCGCCACGACGATCGACAACGGCGGCTCACTCGTCGTCAACGGCACGGCGACCACGGACGACCACAACTCCGTTCGGCACGCCCTGACGGTCGACGGCACGAACGGCGGCGGCACGCTGACCGTCAACGCCGGCGGCGCCCTCTCCGCCGCCGCCTTCACCCAGAACGGCGGCGTCACCACCCTCGGCGGCACGGCGCTGTTCGACAGTGTGGACGTCGCCGACGGGACCTTCGACGTGAACGCCGCCGGCGGCGTGCTCACCGCCGCGACCGTCAACGTGACCGGCGGGACCGTCTCCAGCGCCGGCGACGTGAACCTCACCGGCGGCACGACCGTCTCCGGGGCGGGCAGCGTCTGGAACGTGACCGACGGCACCTACGACGGCACGACCCTCGGTCTGACGACCGGCGCCGCCGCCAACCTTCTCGGCGGGGCCGCCGTCTTCACCGGCGCCGCCACCGTCGACGGGGCCGACTCCCTGCTGACCGTCAGCGGCGGAACCCTCGGCGCCGCGGGCCTCGCCCTGACCGGCGGCGCCGCCGCGAACTTCGCCGGCGGGACGACGACCCTCGCCGGCGCCGCCACCGTCGACGGCGCCGATTCCCTGCTGACCGTCGGCGCCGGCGGCGTGTTGAACGGCACGACGCTCGGTCTGACCGGCGGCGGCGCCGCGACCAGTGCCGGCGACGTGAACCTCACCGGCGCCGCCACCGTCGACGGCCTCGGCAGCACGCTCGCCGTGACCGGCGGCACGTTCGACGCCGCCACCCTCGCCGTGACCGGCGCCGGCTCTGCGACGGTCGACGCCGGGGCGACCCTCACCGCCGCCACGTCCACCACGGTCGGCGACGGCACGAACGGCGGCACGCTGACCGTCGCCGGCGCTGCGAACCTCGGCGCCGCCACCGTTCTCGCCGACGGCACGCTGAACGCCGACGGCACGGTCTCCGCCGGGACGATCGCCAACGCCGGCACGCTCTCCGTCGGCGCCGGCGGCACGCTGACCGCCGCCGGAGCCTTCACCCAGACCGCCGGCACGACGACCGTCGACGCCGCCGGCACGCTCAACGGCACAAGCCTCGGCCTGACCGGCGGCACGTTCGGCTCCGCCGGCGACGTGAACCTCACCGGCGGCGCCGCCGTCGAATACAATTCCGCGCTGAACGTGACCGGCGGCACCTTCGACGCCGCCTCCCTCGCCGCCCGGTACAACGGCGTCGTCACCGCCGACGCCGACGTGAACGTCACCGGGGCCGTCGACGTGGAGAACTCCGGCGTCCTGAACGTCACCGGCGGCACGCTGGACGCCGGCAGCCTCAATGTCGCCAACGGCGCCATGACGACCGCCGGCGAGGTGACCGTCACCGGCGCCACGAACGTCACCCTGGGCGGCACGCTGGACGTGACCGGCGGCTCCTTCGAGACGGCCTCCCTCTCCGCCGCCACCAGCGGCGTCGTGACGACCGACGCCGACGTGACCGTCACCGGCGCCGTCGACGTGCAAACCTCCGCCGCCCTGAACGTGACCGGCGGCACGCTGGAGGCCGGTTCCCTCTCCCTCAGCCAGGGCGGGACCGCGACGATCGACGCCGCCGCGACCCTCACCGGCGCCGCGACCGTCGACGGCGCCGGCTCCCTGCTGACCGTCAGCGAGACCGGCAGCCTCGACGCCGCCAGCCTCGCCCTGACCGCCGGCGGGGCCGCGACGACCTCCGGCGACGTGAACCTCACCGGCGCCGCGACCGTCGACGGGGCCGGCTCCGTCCTCACGCTGTCCGCCGGCACCTTCGACGCCGCCAGCCTCGCCCTGACCGGCGAGGGCTCCGCGACGATCGCCGGCCTCGCCGCCCTCACCGGCGACCTGACGGTCAGCGGGGCGGGGGCGGCGCTGACGATCGACGCCCTCGGCACGCTCAACGCCGTCAACCTCTCCCTCTCCGCTCCCGGCGAGGTGACGACCGCCGGCGACGTGAACCTCACCGGCGGCCTGTCGGTCACCGGGACCGGCACGTTCACCATGACCGGCGGCACGTTCGACGCCGCCAGCCTGCTGTTCGCCTCGACCACCACGGGAACCTTCAACGGCGACGTGACCGTCGCCGGGTTGGCGACCGTCAGTTCCGCCTCCTCGGTGAACGTCACCGGCGGGACGTTCGACGCCGGCGGCCTGACCGTCAGCCTGGGCGGCCACGTGACGACCGACGCCGACGTGAACCTGACCGGCGCCACGACCCTCGAGAACGGCGGCAGGCTGGACGTGGACGGCGGAACCGTCGACGGGACCACGCTCGGCCTGAGCAACGGCGCCCAGATGACGGTCGCCGAGAACGCCGTCGCCACCTTCACCGGGGCGACGACCGTCAGCGCCAGCGGCCAGTTGACCGTGGACGAAGGCGGGACCTTCTCCGCCGATTCGCTCGGCGTCGGCGCCGGCGGCACGACGACCGTCTCCGGCAGCCTGTCGACGACGAACGCCGTCGACGTGAACGGCGCCGGCGCCGGCCTGACGGTGCAGGGGACCGGCGCCCTCGCGGCCGCCGACCTCACCGTGCAGAACGGCGGCACGATGAGCTCCGCCGGAGACGTCGACGTGACGGACGCCGTCCTGGTGACCGGCGCCGGCTCGACCCTCTCCGTGACCGACGGGGATCTGGACGCCGCCTCGCCTGAGCGTCGCCGCCGGCGGCGCCGTCGTCACCGACGTGGACGTCGACGTCGCCGGCGCCGTGAACGTCAGCGGGACCGATTCCCGACTGGACGTGACCGGCGGCGCCCTCAGCGCCGGCACGGTGAACGTCACCGCCGGCGGGACGGTGAACGTGGACGCCGCCGTCGCCGTCGTCGGCGACACCACGCTGGACAACGGCGTCCTGTGCCTGCGGACCGCCGGCGCCACCTACGCCACGGACACGCTGGACGCCTCGAACAGCTCCGAGGTGAAGATCGCCGCCGGCACCACGCTCACCGCCACGACCTTCAACCTGGACGCGTCCAGCGATCTGAAACTGGCGGACGGCGGCACGCTGGACTCCACCCACATCAACATCGCCACCGGGGCGAAACTGCGACGTCGAGGCCGGCACCACCGTCACCAACGTCAACGCGGTGACCTTCACCGACGGCGCCGACGTCACCCTCAACGGCACGTTTCTGGGGAAATCCTTCCTCCTCCAGCAGGGCGGCACGCTGGGCGGCTCCCGCACGCTGGTCGTCACCGGCTCCGGCCCGAACGACGCCTTCAACGTCCACGGAACGATCAACCCCGGCAACAGCCCCGGCGTCCTGAACGTGATCGGGACCACCAACGTCGCCCCGACCGGCGTGCTCGGCATCGAACTGGTCGCCACCGCCCCGGGCGCCCTGCCCGTCGCCGGCGTCGACTACGACCGCTTCGCCGTCAACGGCGCCGTCACGCTCAACGGCAGCACGGTGAACGTGACCCGCTTCGGCGCCAACGTGCCCTACGCGATCGGCACGCGGTACGACGTCGTCACCGCGACCGGCGGCCTCACGGTCGCGGCCCCGGTCACGGTGAACGATTCCATCGCCGACACCCGCTTCGCCCAACTGATCCGCCCGACCTCCTTCGGCCTGATCGCCGCCCGGGACGTCTCCTACCGCGGGACGTTCGGGTCAACGGTGAACCGGGAGGGCGTCGGCGCCGGGCTGGATTCGGTGCGGACCTCAGCCGGCCTGATGCCCCTGCGGGACGCCATCGACACGCTGCCCTCCGACGCCGCCGTCGCCGAGGCCCTCGACGACCTCTCCGGCGAATTGTACGGCACGCATCTGGGCACGTTGAACCGGAGCACGTTGCAGTTCCTCGACGCCCTCGCCGCGCGGGACGCCGTGTACCCGCTGGCCTGCGGCGCCTGCGGGGGGACCGGGGCCGGCGAACGGGGCCTGCAGGGCTGGTGGGACACCTTCGGCGCCAGCGGCCGGGTCGGCGGGGACGGGAACGCCCGCCGGGCGGAGATCGGCTCCGTCGGTACGACCGTCGGCCTGTCGCAGAGCTTCGGCAACGAGGCCGCCTGCGTCAGCCTGAGCGGCTTCTACGGGTACGAATCCGTCGACACCGCCGTCCCCGGCGCCCACGCCCAGGCCGACACCTCCGCCCACCGGGTCGGCGGCTCCGTGCCGGTCCTCCTCGGCCGGCTGTTCGGCCGCGTGACCGCCTTCGGCGGCTTCACGAACACCGAATCCCAGCGGACCTTCGTCTCCGGGAACCCCTTGTTCCCGCTGGTCGATCCGGTCTCCGCGGACTTCAACGGGGCGCTGTTCGCCTGGGATTCGGAGTTCGGCCTGCTGGTCGGCGGCCCCACGGCCTTCGTGATGCCGGCGGTCGGCCTGCGGTTCGCCCGGGCCTCCCAGGAAGGCTTCACGGAAAGCGGCGGCCCGACCGCGTTGACGGTGGAAGACGCCGCCCTGAACGAAACCCGGTTCCGCTTCGGCGCCCGCGCCGGTTTGCAGAGCGCCGTGTTCGCCGTCCCGGTGACCGGCACGCTGGAGGCCTTTTATAGCCGCGACTTCACCGCCGGCTCCGTCGGCGACGTCGAGTCCCGCTTCGCCGCCGCCCCCGGCGCCGCGTTCACGACCGGCACGACTTCGGCGCCGACCGGGCTTACGTTCGGCCCCGGCCTGACGTTCGGCGACGGTCCGCTGACCGTCGGCGCCTTCTACCGGGCCGGCGTCAGCAGCGAATCCACGTTCCACGCCGGCGACGTGCGGTTGGAATACTGCTTCTAAACCGATTCGCTTCGAAGTCATCAGCGAACAGCCGTCGCTTGCGGTTTCGCGGGCGCCAGAAATCGGGCTCCGCGAGGCCGCAAGCGTTTTTTATCGACGAACCGCGACCGTTACCCGACGAAACGCGCCGATGAGGCCGAACAGGATCAGGGCGCTCCAGAACAGGGCGAAGAACCCGCCGCAGCCGATGCCGATCCAGGCGTGGGCGGAACCTTTGACGACCGGATTCTCCCGGCGTTTCTTCAGTCCCAGGATGCCCAGCACGAACGCCGCGACGCCCAGCGGCAGGCCGACGAGCGGCAGCCCGCTGAGCAACCCGAGATAATAGGCGAACAGCGCCTGCGGGTTTTTATACGGGATGATCCCGCCGGTGGCGTCGCCCTCGTCGTCCCCGTCGTCAAAGGCGAGATCGTCCTCTTCAAAGAGGTCGTCGTCTTCGTCCGCGGCGTATCGCTCGGAGACCGGCCGCGGTTCGCCGCAGGCGGGGCCGCAGGTCTTCGCCCCCGGGGCGTTGGCGAACCCGCAAACCGGGCAGAGCGGACGGGGCACGGCGGGGCTCTGGGGAAAGCCGATTGTGATCGGGGGGACGAATTGAACCGGCCCCCGCCACGCCGTTCAACGCCGGCCGGATGACGCGGCGAGCCGCCGCCGGAGCGGTTCCTGACGGTCGAAAGCGAGTCCGGTAGGCTCCGTGCCGCAGGACGCCTCGCCCCGCCGACCCGCTCGCCCGAACTTGTCTGCCGTGAACCCGACTGCCGCCGACCCGCTTGCCGCCGATCCGCTGAACCGTGCGGCGGCGTTTGCGCGGGAGGGCGTATTGTGCGTGCCGGCGCTGGTCTCCGCGGAGGCGCTGGCTCCTTTGCGGGCGACGTTTGTGGCGCCGCTCGACCATCAGGAAGGCCGCCGGGCCGGGGTGCGGGGGTTGCTCGATCCGCGGCGGTTCCCCGGGGCGGCGGCGGTGCGGGCGCTGGCGGTTCGGCCGGAGGTCTGGGCTGGCGGCGGAATTGATCGGGTCGGACGCCGTCGCGGTGCGGGCCACGCTGTTCGATAAATCCGCGGAGGCCAACTGGGGCGTGCCGTGGCACCGGGACGAGCGGGTGGAACTCGCCGGCCCGGTGGACGATCCGCCGTGGGAGGATTGGAAACGGGCGGACGGCCGTTGGACGGCCCGGCCGCCGCGGGACTTTCTCTTGAAGATGGTCGCCGTCCGCGTGCATCTGGACGACTGCGGCCCCGACGCCGGCCCGTTGCGGGTGTTGCCGGGCTCGCACCGCGGCCCCGGCGGCCTGGAGCGACGCTGCGACGTGCCGGCCGGCGGAGCGGTGGCGATGTGCCCGGCGATCCTGCACGCCTCCGGCTGGGCGGACTTCTCCGAAACGACGAACGCCCGCCGGCGGGTGATTCATTTCGAATACGCCCCCTCGAACCCGCCCGGCGGAGCCCGCTGGCCGCATGCCTTGCGGCCGGCGGATCTTTAATCGCCCACCAGAAACTTGCCCAGCGGGCCGAGGGCTTCGACATGGTCGCAGAGGATCTTGATCGCCGCCAGCATCGGCACCGCCAGCAGGCGCCGGGGACGCCCCACACCCAGCCCAATAACAGCAGCCAGGCGAAAATGACCGGGGCGTTCAGGTTCAAGCGCCCGCCGAGAATCCCCGGGGTGATGAAGTTTCCCTCCAGCGTCGTGCAGCACAGATACAAGACGGGGGGAAGGAACACCCGGGCGCCCTCGAAATGACCGAACGCGACGCCAGCCCGCGTACCACGGCCGCCCCGAACACCGCTCCCACGTAGGGGATGAAATTCAACAGGCAGGCCAGCACGCCCCATAAAATCGGGCTGGGCATGCCGATCAGCCACATCACCGACCCCACCACGACCCCCAGCCCCACGTTGATGACCGTCACCGTGAGCAGATAATTGCCGATCGCCGCCTGCGCGTCGCCGATCAATACCCGCACCGCCCGTTTATCGCGAAAGTGCGGCGTGAGTTCGATGCACTTTCGCGTGAACACGTCCCCGCTGGCCAGCAGGAAATACAGCAGCACGCCGGTGGCGAAGACCAGCGTCAATAAATTGCGGGCGGCGTTGAAGACGTCGTCCCCCAGAATCTCCCCCGTCAGCGAACTGGTCACGTCCACGGAGACGTCGTCCAGGTCGTCCGACGATTCCTCTTCCAGAATCGCCTCCGGATCCCGTTCGACGAGATCGCGGGCGTTTTGGGCGGGATCGACGACGGCGTCGGCCGTCTTCTCGGTCTTCTCCGCGGAGGCGGTCAGTTTGCGGACCGCCTCCAATGCCGGCGCGTAGCGGCGTTGCGCCTTCCGGCATAACCTCCGGCGCGTTCGCCAATTGATTCTGCACGGCCGGCAACACCGCGGCGCCCAACGCGATCAGCGCCGCCCCCACGGCGCCCAGCACGATCAGGGCGCCCAGCGGCTCCGGGATGCGCCACCGCTTTAACGTCCGCACCAGCGGGGAGAGCAATAAATTGAGCACCGCCGCCGCGGCGATCGGCAGGAAGACGCCGCGGGCCAGGAACATCACCCCCCCCAGGGCGATCACGCGTCAGGGTGAGCAGGCTGAAGGCGCTCACCCGCAGCGCCACCGCGGGGGGCAGCTTGAGGTCGGCGATCTCCGCGGTATGCGAGGAATCCGCCACCGGGCGGCGGACCGGGTCCGGGCGGTCCTCGAATAACTCTTCGGTGAACGCCTCGTCGTCGTGCGTTTCTTCCAGGGCGTCCAGCACTTCGTCCGGCGCGTCCGCCAAACCGGACGGGGCGTCGCCGGCGTTCAGGCCGTCCTCGGCGTGCGGGCCGTCCTCGGCGTTCAGGCCGTCCTTGGCGTGCGGGGCGAAGGTGCGGTCGGGGGCGGGGGGGCCCGGGGTTTCAACGTCCTTTTGAGAACGATTCATTGCAGGTCGCGGACCACGTCCGCCACATGTTCGGGCTTGGGAATCCCGTACGCCCGAATCTCCAGACCGTCCTGTCCGCTGCTGGACAGAAACAGGTCGCCCACGCCGAACAGGCGGTCGAAGCCGGATTGGCTCACCTGGAAATTGCGGATGTCTTCGTGCTGAATGGTGGTGTCGCGGGAGACGACCCCGTAGCGGGAAGGTGGTCCGCTGACCGGTGATCGTGAGGGTTTCAAACCGGCTCCGCAGCCACCAGATGCCCAGGGCGATCAGGGAGACGAGAACCAGCGCCCCGCCGACGCCCGCCACCACGGTCCCGCCGATCGCCGCGGAAATCGGTTCGATCAGCCCGAGCCCCAATCCGCCGACGAGCCCCCCGAAAATGAGCGCGGCGCCGAGCGCGACGCCCAACAGGGCCAGCAGCGTTCGACCCGGCCGATTGCGGTACGCGGCCGGTGGGACGACGAGCACCTTCTCCGCCGATCCCGCCGCCGGCGTCCACGACGTAATCGGGTTTCGACGCCGGGTCGTCCCGCAGCGGTTGGGCGACGGGCACGCCGAGTTCAAAGGGCTATGGGGATTTCCGGGCTTCAATGCTCCCCCATCAGCACTTCGGCGACGCTCGATTTCGCCCCGCAGTGGGGCATCTTGATAGGTGAGGTGCTGAACCTCGCCGGCGTCGCCGTATTCGGAGGAACCGGGCAGGGGAGAACCGGCGGGGGCGGCGTCGTCGGCCACGGGAAGCGTCGCATGACAGGAGCGGATGGAACGTCCCAGCCTAAGCCGTTCCCGGGGGCAGATGCCGGGCGGGGGAACCCCGTACGCCGCGGGGGGAACGCCCCGGTGTGACGATCCGCTCGCGTCGCCGGGGTTGAACGCCGCCGCCCGCCCGGCCACCGTTCGCCTGTGCCCCGCCGCTTCGCCCCCGCCCCGTTCTTTCCGGCCGTGTGTCTTCCCGCTGCGGCCCTTCCCGCTGCAATCGGGCGGGGGCGTGGGCGGGTTGGCTGCGGCGTGCCTGATCGGGCCGGCGGTCGCTTTCTCCCAGAGAGCCGCCCGCCGCCCCGGGCGAAACGACCAGACCCCCGACTCCGCCGAACCGGACGCGGGACCGGACGAGAGCCTCCTCCGGGCAAACCATCGAGATCGCCCCCGTCAACGACGACGGGGCGATCGCCGCCAAGTCGGAATTGTTGCTCTCGCGGTTGGAGGACGCCGGCCTGGTCGCCGAGCCGACGGTCCGCGTGGGCGACGGCATCGTGACGCTGCGGGGACCGCCCAAAGTCCGGAGCGGCGGAAGCTCATCGGCGAACTGGCCCGCAGCGTGGAGGGCGTGGCGGTCGTCATCAATGCGATGGAGGTCCCCCCGCCGGAGCCGCCCCACCCGTTCGACCTCTCCCGGATCACCGCCACGCTGCGGACCTGGCTGACGGACGCGATCGCGGCGGTGCCCTATCTGATATTCGCCGTGGTCGTGTTGGCCCTGACGGTCCTCGCCGCGGGGCTGGCCCGGCGGTTGGCGCGGATCGTCCTGGGGGCCGCGGATCGAGAACCCCCTGCTGGAAACCGTCGCGGTGCGGGCGGTGGCGTTTCTGGTGGGGTTGATCGGCGTTGATTCAGTGCTCGAGGTGGTGGCTGACGGGCCTCGCCGCGGGCCTGCTGGGCGGGGGCGGGATTGGGCGGGCTGGTGGTCGGCTTCGCGTTTCGCAACATCGCGGAGAACTTCCTCGCCAGCATTTTGCTCAGCATGTCGCAGCCGTTTCGGGCCGGGGACGTGGTGCAGATCGGCGAGGAGACCGGCGTCGTGCAAAAAGTCACGACCCGCGGCACCTTGTTGATGAGCTTCGAGGGCAATCATATTCAGATCCCCAACGGGACGGTTTATACGTCGGTGATTCGCAACCTCACGGCGAACCCGAACATGCGACTGAAGTTCCACCGTGCTGGACTACGGCTACGGCGTCGCCGCGGCCGACAGCGAGTCCTCGACGCCCTCAGCCACCCCGCGGTGCTCCGCGATCCGGAGCCGATGGTCCTCCTGGACGAACTGGGCGCCAGCACGGTGAATTTGAAGGTCTATTTCTGGTGCGACGGCGTGGCGAACAGCAAGTTGAAGGTTCGCAGCAGCGTGATTCGTCTGGTCAAACGGGCCGTGGAGGACGCCGGCCTGACGATGCGAAGCGGACGAAGCCCGCGAAGCCACTTCCCAGGGCGTTCCCCTGCGGGGCGACTTCCCGGGCCTGCCCGTCCTGCCCCCCGACCGCCCTTCGGCTCCGCATGAAGAGGCCGACGGCACGCCCGAGGCCGACGGCACGCCCCACACGCCCCGCGAGGCCGCCCCCCGCGAGGCCGCCCCCCGCGACGCCGGCGTCGTCCCGATCGTCACGCCCGCCGAGCCGATGGTCAGCGCCGGCGAGGGGAACCTGTCCAGCGAGACGGATGAATTAAACGATCAGGCCCGCCGCAGCCGCGACCCGGACGAACCCCGCGATCTGCTGTCCGAATCCGACGCCGCCCCGCCGATCAAGAGCCCCCGTTGACGCCCTCCCGCCCCCCGCTCCTCCGCGTCGCCGCGCCTGTCCCCCGCGTCGCCGCTCCCCCCGGGGTGGCGGATGCGCTGCGGGCCGCGTTCGCCCTGTGTTTGTTGGCGACGCTCGCCGCGGCCCCGGCCCGGTTGTTTCAGGAGGAAGCCTCCGTCAAAGCGGACGGCGCCGAAGCGGTCGCCGACGTCGAAGCCGGACTTATTAGAGCCGGATCTGGAGATCGCCGACACGATCCCCGTCGAGCAGGCGATCCCCGACGAGAAAATCGTAGCCCGCATTTCCGGGCTGCTCACGGCGTACGACTACGTTCATAACCCGGGCGTCACGTCCGAGAACGGCTTCGTTAAACTCACGGGCACCACCGACTCCACCGACCACAAGGAGCGGGCCCGGGAATGGGCGAAGCGGGTCGAGGGCGTGCTGGGCGTGCAAACCGACATCGTCGTCGACCGCTCCTTCAATGCCCAGCGCGCCTCGGCGCAGGTCCGCGGCAGCGTGCGGACCCTCTGCGGACGACTTCCTCGAACAATCCCCGCTGTTATTGGTCGCCCTGGCGATCGTGGCGCTGACCGCGATCGTGGCCAAGATCGCCCGGTTCGCGTTCAGCCGCACCCCCGGTTACGGCCGGCTGCGGGGCAGTTCGCAGGACCTGAACGAACAATCTATCACCGTCGGCGTGTGGGTGCTGGGCGTCCTGATCGCCGCGACGGTCGCCTTTCCCGGCGTCACCCCCGGCAGCCTGATCGCCACCCTGGGGCTGGGCGGCGTGGCGATCGGCTTCGCCTTTAAAGACGTGTTCGAAAACTTCCTCGCCGGCATCTTTATCCTCTGGAAATTCCCCTTCGACCGCGGCGACTTTATCGAATGCGAAGGCGTCCGCGGGAAGATTCAACAGATCACCATCCGCAACACGCTGGTCCGCGAGCCGGACGGGGTGCTGTCGTCTGTCCGAACGCCCAGGCTCTTCAAGAATCCGGTGGACGTGCTCGCCCAGTTGGAAGGCCCGCCGTGTGACGATCACCTGCGGCGTGGCCTACGGAGAGAACGTCGACGACGCCCGCGGCGTGATCGAGCGAGCCGTGCAGGGCTGCGACAGCGTGGAGACCCGCAAGCCGATCGAGATCTTCGCCGACGAATTCGCCGACAGCAGCGTGAACTTCAAAATCAGTTGGTGGGCCGACCCGACCCCGCTGGGCGAACGGAAAAGTCGCGATCAGGTCGTCGCCGCCGTGAAGCCGCCCTGACGCCGCGGAGATCGAAATTCCCTTCCCGCAACGCACCCTGTGGTTTAAGGAGGCGTTGAAGACGGAGCGGTCGGCGGAACCGACTTCCGACGAGAGGGCCTACGCCCTCGCTGACGCTTCGGGTTGGCGGTGGGGGAGTCGGCGCTCACTCCCTCGGCCAGCCGCCCGGTTGCGGGGTGGCGGAGGCTTGGGTGTCGGCGTACCAGGCTTTGAGCTGGGCGAGCATCTTCGCCGTCCGCTCCGGGTGAGCGGCGGCCAGGTCTTCTGCGTTCGCCGGGGTCTTCGCTGAGGCGATAGAGCGAGACGGTTTCGTTCTGAAACGTGCCGGGCTTCGCCCCGGGATGCTGCACGACGAGCTTCCATTCCCCCTCCCGCAGCGCCTCGGACCGTCCGCCGCTGTTGGACAGCGACGCCCAATACAACGGCCGCGGTTCGATCGTGCCCGTGCCCGATAAGATCGGGGAGAAATCGACGCCGTCGAGCGGCCTGTCCGGCGTCGCGGCGCCGGCCAGCGCCAGCAGGGTGGGCATCACATCGAGCGTGATCAGCGGCACGTCGCAGACCAGAACCCGCTTCAATCGTCCCCGGCCGCCAGGCGATCGCGGGCACTTTGTGACCGCCTTCAAACACGCTGCCCTTCGCCCCCCGCAGGTTCGGCTGCCGCTGGGAAAATCGCTCGCCGGGCCGTTGTCCGAGAAGAACAACACCAGCGTGTTCTCCGCGACGCCGAGGTCGACCAATTGTCGCCGGAGCCGGCCCATGCCCTCGTCGATCGGCAAGGTCATGCCGCGATATTTGGCGAGGCGTTCCTCCTCGGAAACCGCCTGCGGGTCCCAGTGATCGTAACTCGTCTCCGTGCGGCGAACCGGGTCGCCGGGAACCTGCACCGGGTTATGAATCGCCTCGTGGGCGACATACAGGCAGAACGGCCGCTCGCCCCCGGCGTGCCGGGCGACGAAATCCGTCGTAGCGTCGTTGATGAGGTGCGTGGAATACCCTGCCTCCGGCGTTTCGGTGCGGCCGTGCCACCAGTCGTGTCGGAAGTGGTCGCCGACGTGGCTGACGAAATCGATATTGCCGCTGTGATAGCCGACGAACTCGTCGAAGCCGTGATTCTGAGGGTGATACGTCTCCGAGTGGTGCGGATAACCCTGGTGCCATTTGCCGACGATCCCGGTGACGTAGCCGGCCTGCCGCAGCGCCTCGGCGAAGGTGAACTCCGCGGGTTGCAGGCCTTTGCGGTGCTCCGGGTGGTCGTCGCGGGGATGAATGACGGCTTCGATGCCGGCCCGTTGTTGATAGCGGCCGGTCAACGGCCGGTCCGCGTCGGGGAGCAGACGGTTCCGGAAGAATGAAAGTCCGTCAGCCGCATTCCCTCGGCGGCGAGGCGGTCCAGTTCCGGCGTTTTGAAGTACGGATTGCCGAAGCAGCTCAGGCCCTCGTAGCCCATGTCGTCGACCATCACGACGATCAGATTCGGCCTGGCCTGCGGTACGGCCGCGGCTGAGGCGACGCCGCTCAATAGGGTCGCGGCGAGCAGCGAGGAGAGGACGACGGTCATGGGCGAGTTCTCGGTGCGAATCGAACGCCGGCGCCGGATTGATCGGCGTCCGTCGAGGTAGCTCTCTCCCGAAGAGTGGTCACCCGCCGGAAACGACGCAACCCGGACGCTTCGCAGCGTCCGGGTCGCGGAACCGGGTCGGCGGGGAACCGGGAGAATTAACCCACGGCAGGATCAGCGCCACGCCGGAGACGGCGGCGGCCTGCACCAGGGCGGCCCGGGCGTTCAGGGGAATCTGATAATGCAGCTTCGGGGCGCAGTCGCCGGGGCGATAATAGCCCAGCGGCGTTTCGCATGAACAGGGCGGGTCCAGCGCCATCTGATACGGCAACCCGATCACCTGCGTGCCGAACTTCGCCACGGAAACCACCGGCTGGAACACCCCGTGATTGTGGCCGTACCGTTCCAGGCTCACGTCCTGAAAATAGAGCGGGTTATAGGTGATGTTCGACGCCGCCCAGCGATACTGCACCGGCAGGACCGGCCGCGGGGCGTAGGCTTCCGTGGACAGCGGCGTGACCTCCGGGCAGAGGGCGACCCCTCTCCCTCGCCGGCGGGCAGCCGGCGGGACGGGGGCAGAGGTTCCGGCAGGGATCGTTCGGATCCGGGTACGGGTCGTAGTCGCCGAACGGCAGGATCGAACCGATGCTTTTGAGGTCGCGGACCTCGCGGATCGGCCGGTCCAGTTCGGAGGGGCTGGGCCGGTTCATCTCCTCGGCGGACCCGTTGTCCGCGTCCGGAAAGGCGTCGGCGTCGGCGCCGAGCCGCAGGTCTTCCGGCAGCCCCAATCCGTCCAGGGACTCGTTGAGAGCGTCGTTCAGCTCTTCGCTGAGTTCCGCGTCGAGGTTCAAGCCGTCGTCCTCGACATTCCTGCCGGCGCGGCGTCGTCCCGCTGTTGCCGATGGAAGACGGGCACGGCGGGGGCGGCGTCCGCAGGCGGGCCGGAGCGTGCGGGATCAATTCCGGCACGACCGCCCCGGGGCGGGCCGCGCGGAACGGGCCGCGTCGGAACGGGCCGCGTCGGTGCGATCCGCCTTCTTCCAGCGGCCGGAATAGCGTTGGAGGGCGGCGTCGGATCGCGTTGACGCAGGCGGTTCAACACTCCCGCCCCGCGGTCCGCGTCGATGACGGGCGGCTCCTCGACGGGGGCGTCCAGACGGGCGGCCCGACGGCCCGGCCCGGCTCCGCGGCGACGAGCATCGTCGCACGGCGAAGGGCAGCAGCACGCCGAGGCGGCGGGACTCAGACCGGTTCGGCGCCGGAATACTCCGCGGAGTAATTGGGCGCTTCCTGGGTGATGGCGATGTCATGCGGATGGTTTTCCCGAACGCTCGCCGCCGAGACCCGCAGGAATCGTGGCTTCGTCCGTAGTTCGTCGACCGTGGCGCAGCCCAGGTACCCCATCCCCGCCCGCAGGCCCCCCACCATCTGATAAGAGGAGGGGCGCCAGCGGTCCGCGGTACGGCACCCGGCCTTCGACGCCCTCCGGGACCAGCTTGCGCGTGCCTCCGGCGGAACCGTCGTCTCCGGACTTATCGGTCGAACCCGGCCCCTGCCTATAGCGGTCGGCGCTGCCCTGCTCCATCGCGCCCAAACTGCCCATCCCCCGGTAACGCTTGAAACTGCGGCCCTGATAGAGAATCCGCTCGCCCGGCGATTCGTCCAGACCGGCCAATAACCCGCCCAGCATCACCGTGCTCGCCCCCGCCGCCAGCGCCTTCACCGCGTCGCCGCTGTACCGGATCCCGCCGTCGGCGATCAGCGGCACGCCCGTGCCCGCCACCCCCCGCACGGCCCCGGCGATCGCCGTGAGCTGCGGCACGCCCGACCCCGGAAATAATCCGCGTGGTGCAGATGCTCCCCGGGCCGATGCCCACCTTGACCGCGTCCGCCCCGGCTTTGACGAGGTCCTTCGCCCCCGCTTCGGTCGCCACGTTCCCGGCGATAATCTCGATGTCGTGCCGCTTTTTCAGTTCGCGCACGGTGTCCATCACGTTCTTCGAATGCCCGTGGCGCTGTCCACGACCAGCACGTCGGCGCCGCGACGGATCAACTCCGCGGCCCGTTCGTAGTCGTGCACCCCCACCGCGGCGCCGACCCGCAACCGCCCGCGATCGTCCTTGCAGGCCCGGGGATACCGGCGGTTTTTATCGACGTCCTTGATGGTGATGAGACCCCGCAGCCGGAACTGGTCGTCCACCAGCAGGAGCTTTTCGACCTTGCTCGCGAAGCAGGATCTGCTGCGCTTGCCGCAGGTCCGTCTCCGGCGGGGCGGTGACGAGGTTGTCCTTCGTCATCACCTCGGAAATGCGGACGTCGGCGGTGTCGAGGAACCGCAGGTCGCGGGAGGTGAGAATGCCCCGCAGCTTGCCGGGGCCGCCGTTCGGGTCGGCGTCGACGATCGGCACGCCGCCGATCTTCCGCTCGCATCATGAGCTTTTTGGCGTCGGCCACGGTGGCTTCGGGCGGCAGCGTAACGGGGTCGACGATGACGCCGTGCTCGCTGCGTTTCACCCGGTCGACTTCCAGCGCCGCCGGTCCGTGGTCAGGTTCTTATGGATAATGCCGATGCCCCCCTCCTGGGCCATGCCGACGGCCATTTCGCTTTCGGTGACGGTGTCCATCGGGCTGGACAGCACCGGCACGTTGAGCGTGATGCGACGGGTGAGGGGAGAACTCACGTCGCAATCGGCCGGCATCACCTCGCTGTAGGCGGGTTCTAATAACAGGTCGTCGAACGTGAGCCCCTCGGCGGCGATCCGGTCTTGCATCGGGTGGGAAGGTGGCAGGATGAAGGGGGAAAGGAGACAACACGGGGAGGGGTCGGTTCCGCCGTCGCCGGTTAGGCGGCGCCCGAGTCCGGGGAACGATCGAGCGTCCGGACGAGCGGACGGCGGGCGCGGCGCAGACGGACGATCAGCCGTCACGCGCGGCGGGAGACGTCATTCTTCCTCGTCGGGGGACGGAAACTCCTCGCGGGACGAATACACCGGGTCGGACGGGGCCGCGGCGCCGGTGGTCGCGCCGTGCTCGCCGTCGGAGATCAACTCCACGAGCGAATCGATCGACTTTAGTACCGGTTTCGAGCGGTAGCGTCGGCTCCGGGACGGCGATCGTGAGCAGGAGGGCGCCGTGAATATCAGGCGTTCCCCGGCGGGAGATGTGACGGCGAGGCGGACTCGCCTCGTCGGCGTACAGAACGCCTTCGCCAGCCACGAGCTGCGTCGGATCGAGCTCGGCCGGGCCTCGAGTCGGCGGCGAGGACGGCGTCGACTCGCCCTTTTCCAGCTCCTTGCGGTACATGCCGCACAGCACGCCCCGCATCAATTTGCGGCGGTGATGGAACAGCCGCCGTAGAAAGTCCTGGAAGAACCGCAGATCGGCGATCTGCTCCCGGGCCCGGGGGTTGGGGTTCAGGCGGATGACGGCCGAATCCACGCCCGGCCGCGGCCAGAACACGCTGGGCGGGATCTTCTTGAGGATCTTCACCCCGGCGAGGTTCTGCACCCAGGCCGAGAGGGCGCCGTACGAACCGCCGCCGCCGCCCGCGTCGCCGGCCTCGCCGGGGCGGGCGGCCATGCGTTGGGCGAGTTCATATTGAATCATCGCCACCATCCGGCTCCACGGCAGATCGCTGCCGGCGAGGTTGGAGATAATGGGCGTGGCGATGTTATACGGCAGGTTCGCCACGAGTTTGAGCCGCGGCGGCCGCTCCGGGTCCGGGTTCGCGGCGGCCAGTTTGGCTAATTCCGCCCGCACGGCGTCCAGGACGGCGGGGGCGATCCTGTTGTTCTTATTCTTGAGGGCGTCCGTTTGCAGCAGGGTGACGTTCTCCCGCCCGGCCAACACGTCGGAGGCCATCGCGTGCATCGTTTTATCGACCTCCACGCTGATCACCGCCGCGGCCCCGTCGGACAGGAACGCCGTCATCCCCGCGGTCCCGGCGCCGACTTCCAGCACCACGTCCCGATCCTTTTCGAGGTGCGCCTCCCGACGACGAAGTCGAGGATATTGAGGTCGATCAGGAAGTTCTGACCCAGATCGGTGCGCCGGATGCAGCCCGTGTCGCTTGAACAGCGACATAAGATGCGTGCGGGTCTGGCGGCGGTCGTCTGGCAAGCGAAGGGGAAAGGGGCGAGGCGTAAGGCGGAAGTGACGGCGTGGCGAGCGGCGGGCGTCAGCCGGCCGAGCGAGAGGCGGGCAGGTGCGGAGCGAGCATCTTTTGCACGTATTTGCCCAGAATATCCGCCTCGAAGTTCACCCGGTCGCCGACGGAACGGTCGCCGAGGGTCGTCTCGCCGAGGGTGTGAGGGATGAGGGCGACGAAAAGCCCCCGTTTCCGCCGGCGCCGGCGTGCGGTTCGCAGACGGTGAGGCTCACGCCGTCCACGCAGACGCTGCCTTTATCGACCAGCAGGTCGGCCACGTTGGCGGGGGCGGTGAAAGTGCATGTTGAGCCACTCGCCGTCGCGGTCGAGCTTGGCCACCGTGCCGACGGCGTCGACGTGGCCCTGCACGAGGTGGCCGCCGAGGCGGTCGCCGGCCCGCAGGGCGCGTTCGACGTTCACGCCGCTGCCGGGTTGCAGGGCGCCGAGGTTCGTGCGGGACAGCGTTTCGGCGCCGGCTTCGAAGCTCCAGAGGCTTCCCGGGCGCTCGCCGTCTTCGATCGCCACGACGGTCAGGCAGCAGCCGTTCAGGGCGACGCTGTCGCCGAGTTTCACATCCCGGCGAGGGGTTCGCCGCGGCCGTTGAGCGCCGGGACCGCGAGGGTCAATCTCACGTCGGAGCCGCGCCGGTCGAGCCGATGAACGACGGTTTTGGCTTCGACGAGGCCGGTGAACATGGGAGCGGGCGGGGCCGCGGGCGGCGGCGTCAGGATCAAACCGCCAGTGTGCCGGCTCGCCCGGGGACCCGTCAACGGGCCGGCCGCGACGGGACGCGGAGTTGGATCCGCGCCGCGACGGTTCTCCCCGTACAGTGCGGCCCCCGTCGGTCCATCCAGACGCCGCCATGTCCGCCGCATTGCGATCGCTCGCCGCCTCGGCGAGACGCTGTGGACGCTCCTGCTGCCCGCGACGCTCGGGCTGGCGGGGCTGGGGGCGGCGTTCGCGCTTGGCGCCGGGGGGGCGATTCTGGGATGCCACCGGCGGCAGGGGCGCCTCGGGGGCGGCTCAATTCGGCGGGGAGAGGTTCCTGTCGATCGGCTCCGTCGTCGATCCGGACAGGCCGGTTTCACCCGCGGATCCTGCGCGGCACGCTGCGAATGCGGGCGGGGTCGCAGGCGACCGCCCCGGAGCCGGCGAACTCCCGTCCGATCGCGGGCCTTTCGTTTCGCTCAGCCCCCGCCGGGGGAGTGGCAGACCTGGTCGGCTTCGATCGGCGTGGGCTGGTGGGCCGCGTGGATCGCGGCGCTGGCGGTTGCGTGGTGGGCTTGGGCGTGGCGAACGGGACGGTTCGGCGGGCGTGACGAAGAATTGCCGACTTGCTTCGCCCGCCTGGCCCTGGGCCGGCCGGCCGTGGGCGGCGGCTCGTGGTCGTCGGTGCAGCTCGCGCCGGGCTGGCGCTGCTGCCTTTGCCGGCGGATCGGGCGGCGCTGGCGGAGATGCCGCGATCCCTTCACGCCGCTGCATCCAAGGGCGCTGTGGGCGGCGTGGGACGAACCCGCGCCCTCGTCCGACGTCAACCCCGGCACGCCGCGAGGCTGCTGTGGGGAACGCGGGGCTCGGCCTGCGGATCGAACGCATGGCGAGCGCAGCGGCCTCTTTCTTCTGCGAGACCGACAACCAGGCCAGCTACGGCCGCCGTCGCTGGGCGGTCGCGATCAGCCTGTGGTGGATCGCCCTGCCGGCGGCGCTGTGGGTCGCCACCAGCCTGTGGCGGTCGGCCCGAGCGGCGGCGGCGTCGAGGGATGAAGGTCCCAAGGCTCCCGCCGCTCTACGCTCTGCGTCGCCTCGGCCGCACGCTGGGGACGCTGGCCCTGCCGACGCTGCTCGTGCTGGCGGGGCTGGGGGCGGAGTTTGCGCCGGCGCCGCCGTTCGCGTTCGAGGAGGAGGACGACCGGCGATTGGCCTCCGACTGGCTCGGACTGAAGTTTGGAAGCGACGTCGCGATCGAGGCACAACCCGGAAGACGCCTCCCCGTTTCACCCGCGAGTCGTCTTCATTCAACGCCTCGTGCCCGTCGATCCGGCGGAGGCCGATCGGCCGGGGTGGAATCGAACCCGGCCGCCGCATTGAGTTTGAACGCTGGTGGAACGACGAGTGGGCCGGGAGCTTTGCGACGATCGGCGTCGGTTGGTGGGCGCTCTGGGCGGCGGGGCTCTCGCCGATCTGGTGGGTCTGGGCGTGGCGGACCGGGCGGTTCGCGAGCCTCGCCGCGACCGACGACGACGACGGCGACGACGGGGCCGGGCGGTGGAGGTGGGCGCTGCGGCCGTGGCTCCTCACGCTGGCCTCGCTCTGGGCGGGCCGCGCCTCGCCGTTCCCATGGACGCGAATCTCCCCCTGAAGGCCGAAGTCCGCCGGGACCCGCACGTCTGGCGGCATCCGCGGGCGTTGTGGGTCGCGTGGGACGAATCGACCTTCAGGTTCACTGAAAAATCCCCCGCCATCCCGCTGTGGGGCGGTCGACGCCGGGGCGTGACCGCGGAACGAGCCCGGATCGACATCAGCATGCTGATCTCAAGCGGCCCGGAGCCCCCACGCGACGCGGTCTGGGGACGAGGCCGCGTCGCGGTCGCGATCAGCCTGTGGTATCTGTTCCTGCCGGCGGCCGTCTGGTCCGCGGTCAGTCTGCGGCGGTCGCGGCGGGGGCCGGTTCCCCCTCCGCCCGGGACCGCCGGCGGGCGGGTCATCAAGTCGTTGAGCACGTCCCGCACCGCGTCCAGATCCGTGCCATGCGCCCAGACTAATAACCGGTGGCGGGGGGTCGTTGAACGGTTCGCCAGCGTTCGTGCCGTTGGGGAAGATCTCGTTGAAGCCGTCCTCCCGCACCTGCCAGACAGGAAGGCCGGGGCGGACGGCATAGAGCACGGCGATGGGGTCCCAACTCGGCCGGGCCGGCGTGTTGCCCAGATAGAGTTGATAGGCCCGGCGAACGGGGTTGTTCTCCGGCGTTTCGGACAGCGTGCCGCCGGTCTTCACGTGCTCGCCGAGCCCGCAGAAGACCACCGGCGTGGGCCAGTCGCGGGCGGCGACGACGGCGGCCGTCGGGTCCGGTTTGAAGTTGCCGTAGACCGCGGGGTCGCGATGTTCCGGATAGCGGCCGCCCATGCAGACCCACAACCGGACCTTCGCTCGGATTAAATCGGGGCCGGAGAGCGGGCCCAGGTCGTCCGGGCCGCTGGCCAATAAATCGCGAAGGTTCGTCAGATAGCCGACCGTCGTCACCACCACGCCGCCGGCGGGGTCGTCGGCGACGTCCGGGCGGGCGGCGAGAACCTGTCGGTACACCCGCACCGCGTCCGGGGCGTCGGCGTTCGTTTTGAACCGCGTGGGGTCGGCCTGGGCGATCTGTTTGGCGTAACGGGAGCCGCGGTTCACGTCGACCCGGGTGCCCTTCGGCACGCCGATCGGCAGCTCCTACCGTACAGGTGTTGATCGCGGCGGTGCAGGGGGCCGAGTAGGGATAGCGCGAACTGACCGGCGTGGCGAGGATCTCCGCTTCGTCCGCGTCCGCGAGGGCATGCAGGATCGCCAGGGCGGCGAATGTCGTCGCAGTCGGTGTCCATGTCCGTGTCGAAGATGACCGGAACCGGGCGATCCGTCGGCGGGGCTGGTCAAGCTGCGACGAGGGCGGTCGCGAGGAGGAAGACCGGAGCCACCAGCGAACCTTTCACGGACCATCCGCCAAGCAGCGGCCAAGTAGCCGCTGAACAGCCACGGACAACAGCCGGGCTCCTTGCACCAGTAACCGCCCGCAACGTAACTGCCCGCAACGTAACCGCCCGCGCTTTGCCGCACGACGCGGCGGGGCCGCGGCGGGCGTTATTCCTCTTCCCGGGAGCCGAGGCCGCCGCCGTGGGGGAAGACGCAGACCATGCGGGTGCCGCCGTCCGCGGGGGTCTCGAATCGCAGCTTGCCGTGCATCGCCTTGGCGCGGAACCGCATGGCGGAGAGGCCCATGCCCGCGTCGCCATCGGTTTCGATCTGTTGGGGATCGAAGCCGCGGCCGTCGTCGGCGACGATCAGCAGGGCGCGGTCGGGGCCGTCGTTCGCCAGGGCGATCGTGACCGTGCTGGGCCTGACCGTGCCGGATTGCGTTGTTGACGGCCTTGGGCCATGCGGTAGAGGTGATGGGCGATGCCGGGATTGTCCACGGCGATTTCGCCGCCGGGGCTTCGAACGTGCAGCGGGCGCCGGAGATTTCGGTGGTG